>NZ_JAXHPY010000001.1:777500-4622500 GCF_042466375.1 Allobosea sp. R86505
GCTGCGCGAATACAGCGTGGCAGCGATCACCGCAGCGGATTCGGATTATCCGCAGATCGCCGACGTGACGGCGCCCTTCGTCTATGCTCGCATCATGGGGACCAGCGAGGACGAGGCAGATGGTTATCCGGACGCCGATCTCGACCGATGGGTGCAGCGTGCCCGGCAATGGTCGAAGGGCGAGTTCCCCGACGACCTCGCCAGGGCATCCGGCGATGCGGCCGAGGCCGTGCCGCGCGACGTGTTCCTCTACGTGATCAGCGGCGCCAAGGTTCGCAATCCCGCCGCCGCCATGGCGCTGACGCAGCGGTTGACAAACAAGGGCTGATACCAACGGCCCTCATTCCTGACCGATATGCGCCCATTCACGCCTCCCGATGGATGTGATGGTCCTGGGCTGATCGACGAGGCGGTTCCACGCGTCGCAGGCGGCGTCGATGATGTCGTCGTAGGTGTCGAAGACGCGGTTTGAGAGCCAGTTCGCGCGCAGATACTGCCAGATGTTCTCGACCGGGTTCAGTTCGGGCGAGCGCGAGGGCAGGAAGATCAGCGAGATGTTTTTCGGCACGACGAGCTTGGCCGTGGTGTGCCATCCGGCGCGATCGAGCAGTAGGACGGCATGGGCGCCCTTCGCGACCGTCCTGGCGATCTCGTCGAGATGGGCCTGCATGGCGTGGGTATCGGCGAAGGGCATGGCGAGCGCCGCGCCGACGCCGCGGGCCGGGCAGATCGCCCCGAACAGATAGGCGCTCTCGTAGCGCTGGTCGGCGGGCTGGCGCGGCCTGGTTCCGCGCCTGGCCCATTGCCGGACCAGGCCGTTCTTCTGGCCGATGCGGGCTTCGTCCTGGAACCAGAGTTCGATCGGCTTGCGCTTCGGCACATGGGCGAGATGGGCCCCCAGCGTCACCGCGAAGTTTTTTTGAACGCCTCGATCACGCGCGCGTCCTGCGCCGGGTGGTGCGGGCGCGCGCTGATGTGGGAAAAGCCGATCTGCTTCAGAAGCTTCCCGATCGTGCGCTCGTGATAATCAACGCCGAAGCGCTCACGAACGACCTTCTGCAGGTCGATGCGCCGCCAGCGCACCACGCCATTGACGGCCCGGTCGGGGCCCGTCTCGACGATGGCCGCCAAGGCGGCGAGCTGATCGGTCGAGAGCCTGGGCGGATGTCCCTTGGAACGAATGTCCTTCAGCCCGTCGGGGCCGCCTTCGTTGAACCGGTGAACCCAGTCGCGCAGCGTCTGGCGATCCATGCCGCCGATCCGCGCGGCCTGCTCCCGATCCATACCGTCGAGAACCGCCGCCAGCGACAGAAGCCGGCGGCTCTGGTTGGCGTGCCTCGACCCCGCCGCAAGCCGACGCAGGTCGAGGGCCGAGTAGTCCGTTCGAAGCTTCACCGCAGCAGCCATGGCGCGAATCCTCCTCGCGCACATGGAATCAGCGAAACGAGCCGCCGAAAAGACCCCCGTGAGTCAGCCGCGATGGCCGTTGGTATGAGCCTTCCCGTCATTGCGAGCGCAGCGAAGCAATTCAGGGGACGTCGAACTCTGCCGTTCTGGATTGCTTCGCTGCGCTCGCAATGACGCGAAAGGACCGTGACGACCTATCTCATGGGCCAGTGTCTCAGGCCGCGTCCTGGCAGACATCGACCCATTCGGCATTGGTCAGCGCTGCCAGCCGCTCGGGCGAAATCCGCACCGCGCTGTGCGTCGAGCCGGCGGCGGGCACCACCTCGTCGAAGGCCTTGAGCGAGACGTCGCAATAGACCGGCAGCGGCGTTGCCAGGCCGAAGGGGCAGACGCCGCCGACGGGATGGCCGGTCAACGCCTCGACCTCAGCCAGGTCGAGCATGCGCGGCTTGGCTCCAAACACTGCCTTGGCCTTGCGGTTGTCGAGGCGGGCGTCGCCGCGCGCCACGACCAGCACGACGCGTTCGCCGACCCGAAGGGACAGCGTCTTGGCGATGCGCGCGGGCTCCACGCCATGGGCCGCGGCGGCGAGCTGGACCGTCGCGCTGCTTTCCGACGTCACCATCACGGCGATGTCGGGGGCGTGGGCGGCGAAGAAGGCGCGGACGGAGTCGAGGCTCATCGCATCACCGGAAGCGGAGGAAGAGCAGGATCGCGAACGCCGCCGGCAGGCCGAAGACCAGCGAGAAGAACGGCATCTCCTGCAGCAGCGTATAGCCGGCACGGTTGACGCCGACCCAGAGATTGACCAGCGCAGCCACGAGCCAGAGCGGCAGAAAGAGCTTCACGGCAAACCCGGTCGGGTCGTCGCCGCCGAGCTTCAGTCGGCGCGCGAGAAAATGCAGCGCGCCGAGCAGGGCGAAACCGGCGGCGATCAGCTTCAGCGTGTGCATCCGTTGGTCCTCCGCACGCGGCTGCGGTCAGTGGCGGAAATGCCGATGGCCCGTGAAGACCATGGCGAGGCCGGCCTCGTCGGCGGCCTTGATCACCTCGTCGTCGCGCATCGAACCGCCGGGCTGGATCACGGCTGTGGCGCCGGCTTCCGCCGCAGCCAGCAGCCCGTCGGCAAAGGGGAAGAAGGCATCCGACGCCACGACCGAGCCCCTCGCGAGTGTCTCCGGCAAGCCGGCGGCCTTCGCGGCTTCCGCCGCCTTCCACGCCGCGATGCGCGAGGAATCAACCCGGCTCATCTGGCCGGCGCCGATGCCGACGGTGGCGCCGTCCTTCACATAGACGATCGCGTTCGACTTGACGTGCTTGGCGACGCGGAAGGCGAAGCGCAGATCGGCGAGCTCGGCTGCGCTCGGCTGGCGCTTGGTCACGACCTTGAGCTCCATGTCATCGACGACGGCATTGTCGCGTGCTTGGGCCAGGAATCCGCCCGACACCGTGCGCAGCGAGAGGCCCGGCGCGCGCATATCCGGCAGGCCGCCGGTCAGCAGCAGCCGCAGGTTCTTCTTGGCGGCGATGAGCGCGATCGCCTCCTCGTCCGCCTCGGGCGCGATGATCACCTCGGTGAAGATCTCGACGATCCTGCGGGCGGCCTCGGCGTCGAGCCTGCGGTTCAGCGCCACGATGCCGCCAAAGGCCGAGACGGGATCGCAGGCCAGCGCGCGCTCATAGGCGGCCAGCAGCGAGGGGCCGGTGGCGACGCCGCAGGGGTTGGCGTGCTTGACGATGACGCAGGCGGCCGCCGTCGCGGGGTCGAACTCGGCGACGCATTCGAAGGCGGCGTCGGTGTCGTTGATGTTGTTGAAGGAGAGCTGCTTGCCCTGGACCTGGCGAGCGGTGGCGACGCCGGGCCGGCTGCCGGGCGTGCGGTAGAAGGCGGCCCATTGATGCGGGTTCTCGCCATAGCGCATCGTCTCGGCGAGCTGGCCTCCGAGCGCGCGATAGGCCGGCGCGGTGTCGCCGAGTTCATTGGCGAACCAGTTCGAGATCGCGGCGTCATAGGCCGCGGTGCGGGCATAGGCCTTCTGGGCGAGCTTGCGGCGCAGGGTCAGCGTGGTCGCGCCCCTCTGCGCCTCGAGATCGGCCAGCACCACGGCATAGTCTGCCGGCTCGACGACGACGGCGACGTCATTGTGGTTCTTGGCGGCGGCGCGGATCATCGCCGGCCCGCCGATGTCGATGTTCTCGATGCAGTCGTCATAGGGCTTAGCCGCAGCGACCGTCGCCTCGAAGGGGTAGAGGTTGACGACGAGCAGGTCGATCGGCGCGATGCCGTGGCCGAGCATCGAGGCCTGGTGCTCGGGATGGGAGCGGATCGCCAGCAACCCGCCATGGACCTTGGGGTGCAGGGTCTTGACGCGGCCATCCATCATCTCCGGGAAGCCGGTGAGGTCGGAGACGTCGGTGACGGGCAGGCCGGCCTCGGCCAGCGCCTTCGCCGTGCCGCCGGTCGAGACCAGGGCGATGCCGAGCCGGTTCAGGGCGCGGGCGAACTCGACCAGGCCGGTCTTGTCGGAAACGGAAAGGAGCGCGCGTTCGACGCGGCGAAGCTCGGTCGGCATCGGGAAGGGTCCAGGGTCATCGAGACGGTCGGCGCGAGCTATCATGCTGCGGCGCGCAAAGCAAAGCGCGCGGCTGTCGCCGGCTCAGGTGTCGGGTGTGGTTTCCGGTGCGGAAGTGTCCGGCCCGGGCGGCGGGCGGAAGCGCGCGGTGGTGGGGGCTGCAGCGCCGACCCGGCTGAAGCGCCAGCCGATCTGGGGCGTGACGGCGGCATCGAAGGCGACGCTGAGCTGCTCGGTGCGCTGCCCGCCCGCGGCTCCGGCGAGGAAGATGCTCTCCTCGATCGAAACGGCGAGGCCCGAGGCTTCGAAAGCCCAGACCTCGCCATTGGGGAGCGCCAGCATCGCGCCTTCGCCCTCGCGAATCAGGCTCGGCCTGACGCCGGGATGCAGGTGAAAGCGCACCACGGCGGGCAGGGCCGCGCGGGCTGCGTCGAGCGCGATCTCGTCCTCGCCGGTCAGGGTGGCGCCGTCGCGGGCGAGCAGCAGGCGCCGCGTATGCACCGCACCGAGCGCGCGGCTGTAGCCGTCATGGCTGCCGACCCATTCCTGCCCCTCCTCGCGGTCCTGCCGGGCGACGCGAACATCGGTGGGGCCGGCCACGACGCGCATCTCGCCGAGCACCCGGCCAAAGGTCGCGCTGGAGCGGTCGTCCAGCGTCAGAGTCGAATGAGCCGCCGTGCTGCGGGCCGCCAGGCGCAAGGCGTCTGAGCCGAAGCGGCTGGTGCCGCAATTGACCACGAGACGCTGGGCGCCGCTGGAGAACTCGAAGGACAGGCAGCCCGCATGCGCCTCGACCGAATGGGCGCCGCGCGGCGGCGCGCCGGCGTCGATCACGACGATGCCGCGCTCGCCGGTGAGCCGGCTGTAGCCCGAATAGGCGGCCTGCTCGATCGGGCGCGCACGCGCGTCATCATAGGCGGCGAGCGTCGCCATCACGTCAGGGGGCGTCGTGCCCATGCCGTTGAACAAACCGAGCGCCCCGTCGCCGTGCCGGAACAGGCGCAGATGCGGCATCATCCGCTCGATCGCCATCAGCACGCCGCGCGGCGGCTCGATCCCGCGGGCGAGGAAGGTCTCGCGAAGCGGCAACAGGTCGAGCAGCAGCTCGATCAGGATGCGCGGGTTGCGGCTGAGATGGCCGCCATCGGGCAGGATCTGGCGGTCGAGCTCGTCGGAGAGCGCGTAGTCCAGCCGGCGTCGCCGGCCGTCGGGCGCATCGAGGCAGATCGCCGCGAAGGTGACCGCGATCAGGCCGTTGAGGCGCGCGCCGCCCTCGACCGCCCCGGCCAGGGCGAGGTCGAGCCGCTCCGCCAGCCGCGAGAGATGCCGCAGGAATCGCTCATAGAAGGCATGATCGGCGCCTTCGAGCAGTAGCGGGGAATGGGAGAGCAGCGAGATCAGCCGCCGCGCCGCCACGGCGGGCCGGCGAGCGATCTCGCCCCGCTCGCGCTTGCGGGAGATGAAATCCTCGACGAGGGCGCGGGCATTGGCCCGGGCGATGGCGGTGTCGGCGGCGTGCATGTGGCGCAGCCAGCCGAAGCCATGGAGCGCCTCGGCCCAGGCCTCGCTCGGGGGTTCGCTGTCGAAGGGCGACTCGCCATGGGTGCGCAGCGTGCGCCCGGCGAAGGCATAGTAGCCGGCATAGATGTCGCCGGCCGTGGTCGGATCGGCGGTGCGCAGGTCGTGCGGGGCGAAGAACAGGCGGGTGGCCGCCGAGCGGCCGAACGGCCAGAGGCGGCGCGCGATGCCGACGAGCTGACCCCGGGTTCGCCGGGCCGCCCGTCCGATCGCCGCCTGCGCCAGACCCCTGCGCTCAGACCAGCCGTTCAATGCCCCGATACGCCCCGTACCCATGACGCCCGGCGTGACCCGCCCTAGCGATTCCCCGTGACGTCATAGCCTGATCAGGCGGGTTGCGTAAAATCCGCTCCATCCGGAGAGCCGCGGCGTCTCGTTGCGCAGCTGGTGTGGCAGGGTCCTGAGGTCGCCGTTGCGGTCGATCGCCTCACCGAGGCCACCGATCTCGCCGGCCTCGACCGGCTTGCGGGCAAAGTCGGGATGGGCCTTCAGGAAGGCCTCGATCTGGGCCTCGCCCTCCTGCGGCTCGAGCGAGCAGGTGCAGTAGACCAGCCGGCCGCCGGGCTTCGTCAGCCGGGCGGCGGCCTCGAGCAGCCGCGCCTGGAGGGCGACGAGCTTTTCGCGGTCCTCCGGCGACTTGGTCCAGGCGACGTCGGGGTGGCGGCGGATGGTGCCGGTGGCACTGCAGGGGGCGTCGAGCAGCACGGCGTCGAAGGGTTCGGCGTCCCAGAGGGTCGCATCCTTGGTGACGATCTCCGCCGACAGGCCGAGCCGCTCCAGATTGGCGCGCAGACGACGCAGGCGCGGTCCCGAGCGGTCGACGGCCGTGACGGCGGCTCCCATCGCCGCGAGCTGGGCGGTCTTGCCGCCCGGTGCGGCGCAGAGATCGGCGATGCGCTCGCCGGGCTTGGGCGCGAGCAGGCGCACGGGAAGCGACGCGGCGGCGTCCTGCACCCACCAGGCGCCCTCGTCAAAGCCGGGCAGTCCGGAGATGCCGCCGCGCTCGCGCAGGCGGATCGAGCCCGTCGGCAGCAGCAGGCCGTCGAGCTTCTCCGTCCAGCCCTCGGGATCGGATTTCACGGAGATGTCGAGTGGCGGCTCGTCACGGTGGCTTTTGGCGATGGCGGCGGCGACATCCTCGCCATAGCTCTCCATCCAGCTCTCGGCGAGCCATTCGGGCGTGTCGAGGAAGGGGTCGACGGCCTCCGCCAGGATGGCCTCGCGCTCGCGGGCGAGCCGCCGCAGCAGCGCGTTGCCGAGCGAGACATAGCGCGAGGAGCGCGCATCCTCGTGGAGCTGGCGGATGGCGAGGTCGACGGCTGCATGGTCGGGGACGTCGAGAAAGAGAATCTGCGCCGCGGCCGCCACCATGATCGGCTCGAAGGGCCCGGAGTTGCGCGGGCTGCCGCGCTCGAGCCGGGCGTTGATCGCCTCCTGGATCGTCCCCAGGCGGCGAAAGGCGGTGATCGCGATGGCGCGCGCCAGAGCGCTGTCGGCGGCATCGAGCCGATAGGCCGGCGCGAGCCGCTCATGGGTGTCGTCGAGCGAGAGCTTCGCCCGCAGCACCTCGTCGATGACCGCCGCGGCGAGCTTGCGCGCCGGCAGGCCCGGCGCCGGTCCAGCGCCGCCGCCGGCAGGCTCGCTGGTGTCGTCGTGGAGATCGTCCGTCTTCTGTCCCTTCGCCACCGGATCAGCCCCAGGGGCCGGGCTGGCGGCCCGCGCCGCCGCTCCAGGGGCTCTGGGCCGCCTGGCTCATGAAGCCGCCGGCGCTGCGGCCGATGCCCATGGCGCGGGCCTGCTCCATCAGCGCGGCAATGCGGTTGCCGGTATCGGGGTGGGTCGAGAACAGGGAATCCATGCCGCCAGCCGTGAGGGGATTGATGATGAACATGTGCGCCGTAGCAGGCTTCGCCTCCGCCGTCTCGTTTGGCGTATGGGCGACGCCGCCGGCGATCTTCGCCAGCGCATCGGCGAGCCAGACCGGATTGCCGCAGATCTCGGCCCCCAGCTTGTCGGCCTCGTATTCGCGCGACCGCGAGATCGCCATCTGGATGATCATCGCGGCCATCGGCGCCAGGATCGAGAGCAGGATCTGCACGATCAGGTTCGGCCGGTTCTCGCGCGAGCCGAACATCATGCCGAAGGTCACGAGCGAGGAGATCGCGCCGGCCATGGTCGCGGTGATGGTCATCGTCAGCGTGTCGTGGTTCTTGATGTGGGCGAGCTCGTGCGCCATCACGCCCGCCAGCTCTTCATAGCTCAGCGTGCGCAGGATGCCGGTCGTGGCCGCGACCGCCGCGTTCTCCGGGTTGCGGCCGGTGGCGAAGGCATTGGGCTGGTCCTCGTCGATCAGATAGACGCGCGGCATCGGCATGTTGGCCCTCGCCGCGAGGTCGCGCACCATGCCGTAGAGCTCCGGCGCGGTTCGTTCGTCGACCTCATGGGCATTGTGGGCGGCGAGCGCCAGCCGGTCGGAGTTCCAGTAGCTGAACAGGTTGGTGACGGCGGCGAAGCCCAGCGCCATCAGCATGCCGCCACCGCCGCCGAGCAGGTAGCCGACCGCGCCGAAGAGCGCGGTGAGACCGGCCATCAGCATGCCGGTGCGGACATAGTTCATCGTCATCCCCATCAGGCGCCATCGCGGCTCGCGGCGACATGCCACTCCCCGGATGCGATTCGCAGGCTTATGTGGTGAAGGTGCCGGCCCTCCTGCAAGAGAACTCTGTGCAAGAGAATCGGCTCCGAGCGAGTTCTGGCGAGAGAATGCGGCGATGAGCGAGGCGAGCGATCCCAAGCCGATCGGTCCGGACAGCGGCGAGGATGCGCCGCGGGTGCTGTCGCCGGCGGCGCAGCGTGCGCTCGCCGAGGCGCAGGCCAGACGGGCCGAGATCGATGCGCGCGCGGCCGATGTCGCCAGCCGCAAGGAAATCGACGGCCGCGGCGGGCTCGAGCCCGTGCGCTACAACGACTGGGAAGTGAAGGGCCTGACCAGCGACTTCTGATATCCGCCTGGCTGTGCGTCCTCGCGGCCTCGCCGACGGCCAGAAGCGGTGCCCTCAGGCCGGGTCCGGGTGGCGCTGCCGGTCGACAGCGCTATGGCTGCAGCGATGCGGCTTGATGTCGAGCAGAGGCGTGGCGTCGAGGCAGTCGAGCCCGCGCACCAGCAGCGCGCCGTCCTCGACGCCGAGCAGCCGCACGCGCGACAGCGCGATCGGGTTGGGTCGCACGGGGGAGCGCAGCGCGAAGGTGCCAAGAGGTGCGCCGCCGCGCGGCGTCTGGGTGACGAGGTCGCGCCGCGCCTGATGCATCCAGTAGAGCAGGTCGAGCCAGGCGAAACCTTCGATGCCCGCGAGCGCGCCGCGCCAAGGGTCGTCGATCTCGACGCGGCAGACCGGGCCGGCCTCGGCGTCGCCCTGGCGCGGGCACTGGTCGCGCGTGGCGAAAGGTGTGCGCAGGCGGCCGATGAAGACAAGATGCGCGTCCCGCCGGTCAGGGAGGGCCGCGCTGGTTTCGCCCGGTCGTGTCGCCTGCCAGTCCATCGCCGCTCCTCGGTCAGCCGTTTTCGCGCGGGGCGGTCTGTCCCGTGTGGGCTTCAACATGGTGGCGCGGCCGGCATTTGGCGAGGCGCAGCTCTTCACCGCAATCCAGCCAAACCGCGCTCGCGCCGTCCATCACACGCCCGCCTGCGTCGCGTTGGGGAAGAAAAGCTGCTGCCCCTCGATCTTGTAGTCGGCGATCGCCTTCTGCCCCTCGGGGCCGACAAGCCAGTTCACGAAGGCCTGCCCGTCATTGATCTTCACATGCGGGTGCTTGGCCGGGTTCACCGCGATGACGCCGTACTGGTTGAACAGGCGACGGTCGCCTTCGACCGCAATCGTGAGGTCGCCGCGGTTCTTGAAGGAGATCCAGGTGCCGCGGTCGGCCAGCACATAGGCGCCCATGCCGCCGGCGGTGTTGAGCGCGGCGCCCATGCCCTGCCCGATCTCGCGGTACCAGGCGCCCTTCTTGGCGGCGAGATCGACGCCCGCGACCTTCCAGAGCGCCAGTTCGGCCGAATGCGTGCCCGATTTGTCGCCACGCGAGACGAAGGGCGCGCCCTTCTCGGCGATCTTCACCAGCGCGGCGGCGATGTCCTTCGTCCCGGCGATGCCGGCCGGGTCTGCCTTCGGCCCGATCAGCACGAAGTCGTTGTACATCACCGGCTTGCGCTCGAGGCCGAATCCGTCGGCGACGAATTTCTGCTCCTGCGCCCGGGCATGGACGAAGACGACGTCGGCATCGCCGCGCCGGCCGGTGTCGAGCGCCTGGCCGGTCCCTTGAGAGACGACGCGGACCTCGATGCCGGTTTTCGCCTTGAACAGCGGCAGGATGTGGCCAAAGAGGCCGGAATCCTGGGTCGAAGTGGTCGAGGAGACCGTGATGAAGCGGGTACCCGTCGCGGCCGGAGGCGATGCGGCCGGCGGCGTGGCGGTGGTGGTCTGGGCCCAGGCGAGACCGGTCAGGGCGGCGGAGAAGCCGGTGGCGAGGAGCAGGCGTCGGGTCGTGGTCATGGTCGTCTCCTTGGGTTTCTTGTGGGTCATGGCAGGGGTCACCAGATCAGCTCTCCGGCGAGGAAGGCGCGTGCCTCGGGCGAGGCCGGGCCTGCGAAGAACTCGGCCGCCGGCTCATCTGCGATCAGACGGCCGCGATGCAGGAACAGCACGCGCGAGGCCAGCCGCCGGGCCTGGCCGAGATCATGGGTCGACATCAGCACCGTGATGCCTTCCGCCACCAGGCCGGCGAGCAGTTCCTCGATCTGGCGGGTGGCGGCGGGGTCGAGCTGCGAGGTCGGCTCGTCCAGGAAGAGCAGTTCCGGGCGCAGCGCCCAGGCCCGAGCGATGGCGAGGCGCTGCTGCTCGCCGCCGGAGAGCAGCCGCGCCGCCTGGCCGGCGCGCTCGCTGAGGCCGAAGCGCTCGAGCGCGGTCCGGCAGCGCTCGCGGCGTTCGGGGCCGGCGACCCCCGCCGCCGCCAGCGCGTGCAGGACATTCGCCTCGACCGAGCGGCGCAGCATGATCGGCTTCTGGAAGACCATGGCGTGGCGCCGGTTGCGCCCCTCCGCGCCCTGCGCCCAGGCGATCCTGCCCTCGCTCGGCGTCAGCAGGCCGTGGCAGAGCCGCAGCGTGAGCGACTTGCCGGCCCCGTTGGGACCGAGAATCACGGTCAGCCCACCAGCCGGAAGCTGGAAGCTGACGCCGTCGACGAGGCGGCGCCCGTCGCCATGGAAGGCGACGGCGCGGACGTCGAGCGGCAGGATCGAGGCGAGGTCACGCATGAGGCTCACCCGGCATACCGGGCGCCGATACGGCTGGCGCCGAAGGCGATGGCGTTGATGGCGAGCGTCAGGGCAATCAGCACCAGGCCGAGTCCGAGCGCCAGCGGGAGGTCGCCCTTGGAGGTTTCGAGCGTGATCGCCGTGGTCATGGTGCGCGTGTAGCCGGCGATGTTGCCGCCGACGATCAGCACGGCGCCGACCTCGGCGCTGGCGCGGCCGAAGCCGGCGAGCAGGGCGGTGGCCAATGCGAAGCGGCCGTCGAAGAGCAGGGTCGGGATAGCGCGGACGCCTTCGAGCCCGACCGAGCGGAGATGGTCGCGATACTCGCCCCAGAGATCCTCGACGGTCTGGCGGGTCAGCGCGATGACGATCGGCAGGACCAGGAGAACCTGTGCCAGGATCATTGCCGTCGGTGTGAACAGCAGCCCGAGCGGCCCGAGCGGCCCCGAGCGCGAGAGCATCAGGAAGACGACGAGGCCGGCGACGACGGGCGGCAGGCCCATCAGCGCATTGAGGCAGACGATCACCGCGGAGCGGCCGCGGAAGCGCGCCAAAGCGAGTGCGGCGCCCAGTGGCAGCCCGATCAGAGCCGCGATCAGGACCGCTGTCAGCGTGACCCGCAGCGACAGGCCGACGATCGCCAGGAACGCCGGATCGAGCCCGACGATCAGCGCAAAGGCGGCCGAAAAGATCGCTCCGAAGTTCAAGCCGGCCCGCTCCCTGGATGTTGGTTCCCTGCAAAGACTTGTCTTTCTTAGAATTTAATGCGACCAAATGCCAATCATGGAACCAGCGCAGGTCAATGCATGTCGGTGCAGGATCAAATCTATCTGACGACCGAGGAGGCCGCGGGTTACCTGCGGCTCAAGGAGCGCAAGCTCTACGACCTCGTCGCCAGCGGCGGGGTGCCCTGCACCAAGGTCAGCGGCAAATGGCTGTTTCCGCGCGCGGCGCTCAACCGCTGGCTCGAGGCCGGGCTCTCGCGGCCGGAGGGGATGCAGCCCGTGTCCCCGCCGCCGATCATCGGTGGCAGCCAGGATTCGCTGCTGGAGGTCGCGGTGCGCGACTCGGGCTGCGGGCTGGCGCTGCTGGCCGAAGGCTCGCAGGCCGGGCTCGATCGGCTGGTGCGTGGCGAGGTCGCGATCGCGGCCATCCATCTCCATGCCACGCCCGACGATGACGGCGCCAATCCGGCGGCCGTGATGGCGGAATCAGGACTCCACGACGCCGTGGTCATCGGCTTCGCGCGCCGCGAGCAGGGTCTTCTGGTCGCGCCCGGCAATCCGCTTCGGCTCACGGGGATCGCCGCGGCGGTCGAGAAACAGGCGCGGTTCGCCCGTCGCCAGAAGGGAGCCGGGGCGCAACTCCTGCTCGAGAGCCTGATGGCCCGCGAGGCCGTGCCGTCGCAGGCCATGGTGCTGGCCGAGGGCATCTGTGCCACGGGCCAGGATCTCGCTCTCGCCATCCGCACCGGACGCGCCGATTGCGGCATCGCCTCGCGCGCGATCGCCAGCGCGTTTGGGCTCGATGTCCTGCCGCTGGTCTGGGAGCATGTCGATCTGGTGATGCGCCGCCGGACCTATTTCGAGCCGGCCGCGCAGAGCCTGCTGGGCTGGATGCGCGGCACGGCGATGGCCGCCCGGGCACGCGAGCTCGGCGGCTACGATCTGGCGAGCAGTGGGGCGGTTCGGCTAAACCGCTGAGAGCACGCCTCAGGTCAGGGCGCCACGTCCCGCGATTGGCCAGAGCGCCTCGACATGAGCATCCCCCGTGTGCAGGCCGCGCACACCGACATACCAGTCGTGCAGGTTCACCGTCGGGTCGCAATGGCCCGGGATCAGCAGCAGCCTGTCGCCGCGATGCGGCAGGGCGATCGGGTCGCCCGTCAGCACGCCATGCTCGTCGGAGGGCTTGGTGTAGATCACGCCCTCGCGCCGGAACGGCATCGGCATGCCGGAATCGACCGAGGCCGCCTTGTGGCCGGCATCGACGACCGCCCGGTCCGGGACCGGCTTGCTCATCACCCCGGTGAGGATGAACAGCGCATGCTCGAAGGTGCGGAAGGGCGTGCCGTCGGCCTGGCGGTTGCGGGCATAATCGGCGTCCATGAAGATGTAGGAGCCGGCCTGAATCTCGTTCCAGATGCCGGACTGGCTCTCGATCTCGAAGGTGCCGGTGCCGGCGCCGCCGACCACGGCGCAGGCGAGGCCGGCCTGGTGCAGCCGCTCCACCGTGTTGCGGGTGCCGAGCGCGGCGCGCTCGATCGCCTCGCGGCGCTCGTCGATCGAGCGCATGTGCTGGGCCGTGCCGTGATAGGCCTGCAGCCCGCCGAAGCGCAGTGTGTTGCTCCGCGAAATCGCTTCCGCCAGCCGCACCGCCGTCTCGCCGGGCGCGACGCCGCAGCGGCGGCCGCCGACATCGATCTCGACGAGCACGTCGAGCACGACATCATGACGGGCGGCGGCCTCGGCCGCCTCGCGGATGCCGTCGAGATGATCGACGCAGAGCCCAACCTTCGCTTTCCGAGCCAGTTTCGCCAGCCGGTCGAGCTTGGCTGAGCCCGCGATCTCGTTGCTGACGAGCACGTCCGAGACGCCGCCCTCAACCAATATCTCAGCCTCCGAGACCTTCTGGCAGCACTGGCCAACGGCGCCATGGGCGATCTGGCGCACCGCGATCTCCGGGCTCTTGTGAGTCTTGGCGTGGGGCCGGAGCCGGACGCCATGTCCCTGCGTATAGGCCGCCATGGTGACGAGGTTACGCTCGAAGGCGTCGAGATCGAGGATGAGGGCCGGCGTGTCGATCTCGGCGAAACTCTGGCCGGGCTGGGCCGGCGGGTGCAGGGGCATGGGCTGTGGCGCTTTCCTGAATCGGTCGCGCCCATGGGACGCCAGCTTCTTGTCCGGAGCAAGACCCGGCCGGCCGTAGCGCTCGCTCCGGCGCCGTGATAGGTCGCGCGCCATGAAGATTGGCCGCGTCACCGACGATACGTTCGCGCTTCTCCTCCGCGTCTGGCGGGAGCAGGTCAAAGCCTATCTGCCGCAGATGGGGATGATCCTCGGCCTCGTCGTGGTGATCGCGGCGACGACGAGCTTCTACCCGCTGCTGATCAAGGCGGCCTTTGATGCCTTCGCCGACCCGATGACGGCGGAGGCGACCGGTTTCGTGCGGCGGATGGAGCGGCTGGTCTCCAAATCGCTCGGCATCGAGATCGGCGTCGTCAACGCGGTCGCCGTCGTCGTCGTCATCGTCACGGCAGTGAAGGGGTTCTCGCTGCTGGCCCAGACGGTGATGACCAACAGCGTCGTCAGCCGCATCGAGGCGGACATGCAGACGGCGCTCTACTCGCATCTGATCCGGGCCGACCTCGCGCAGCTCCATCGCGAGAATCCGGCTTCGCTGACGCAGCGCTTCACCACCGATTTCACCTTCGTCAAGGAGGCGTTGACCCGGCTGATCAACATCGCGGTGCGCGATGTGCTCACCGCGGTCGCGCTGGTGGGCGCGATGTTCTGGATCGACTGGCAGATGACGCTGGTGGTGATGCTGGTCGCGCCGATCGTGGCGCATCCGATCGGCAAGATCGGCCGGAAGCTGCGCCGCATGGCGACCTCGCAGCAGGAGCAGACCGGGCTGATGGCGAGCCTCGTCACCGAGAGCCTGCAGGGCGCGCGCGCCGCCAAGACCGACACGCTCGAGCCCTATCTCGAACGGCGGGCGGCGAGCGCCTTCGAGACCATCCGCGCGCTCAAGATGAAGGCCGCCAATGCGCGCGGCCGGCTCGATCCGCTGCTCGAGGTCGGCGGCGGCATGGCGGTGGCCGGCGTGCTGGCGGCGATCGGCGTGCGCATCACCGGCGGCGGCTCCACCGTCGGCGACTTCACCGGCTATGTCTCGGCGCTGCTGCTGGCGGCCCAGCCGATGCGCTCGCTCGGCAATCTCAATGCCATCGTCCAGGAGGCCGGCGCTTCCCTGAAGCGCTATTACGCCCTGCTCGACGAGAAGCCGCAGATCGTCGAGGCTGCTGATGCCAGGCCGCTGCAGGTCGGCGCGGGCGAGGTCGCCTTCCGGCAGCTGCGCTTCCGCTACCGCGACGACCAGCGCGCGCTCGAGGGCATCGACCTCGTCGCCGAGGGCGGCAAGACCACCGCGCTCGTCGGACGCTCGGGCTCGGGCAAATCCACGCTGCTCGCATTGGTGCCGCGGCTCTACGACCCGACGGACGGACGCGTCGAGATCGACGGGCAGGATCTGCGCGGTCTGACGCTGACCTCGCTGCGCGCCCAGATCGGCGTCGTCAGCCAGGATGTCGTGCTGTTCGACGACACCGTGCGCGCCAACATCGCCTTCGGACGGCCGGGCGCCAGCGACGAGGACATCGTCGCGGCCGCGAAAGCCGCCGCCGCGCACGACTTCATCATAGCGATGCCGGAGGGCTATGAGTCTTCCGTCGGCGAGCGCGGCCAGAAGCTCTCCGGCGGCGAGCGCCAGCGCATCGCGATTGCCCGCGCGGTCCTCAAGGACGCGCCGATCCTGCTGCTCGACGAGGCCACGAGCGCGCTCGACGCCGAATCGGAGCGGCTGGTCCAGCAGGCGCTGGCCCGGCTGATGAAGAACCGCACGACGCTCGTCATCGCACACCGGCTCTCGACGGTGCGCGAAGCGAACCTGATCGTCGTGATGGAAGAGGGCAAGATCGTCGAGACCGGCAGCCATGAGGCGCTGCTGGCGCGCGACGGCGCCTATGCGCGGCTGCACCGCCTGCAGGTCATCGCGGAGTGAAGCCGGCGCCCGCCGCGACGCTGTCGACATGCGGTTGTCATAAAACGCTCATCCGCCGCGCCGAGTCTGGCGCGATGGCTGATTCGATCCACCGTCTCCACGCCGCCGTGCTCGCGGCCCGCTCCCGCGATCCCGCTCATTCGCGGACGGCGCGGCTCGTCGCCGAGGGCCTGCCCAAGATGGCCAAGAAGCTGGCTGAGGAGGCTTTCGAGGTCGGCCTCGACGCCGTCCAGGGCGATCGCGCCGGGACCATCCGCGAGAGCGCCGACCTGGTCTACAATCTCGTCGTCCTGTGGAGCGCCATGGGCATCGCGCCCGAGGATGTCTGGCGCGAGATGGACCGGCGCGAGGCGCTGCATGGCATCGCCGAGAAGCTGCCGAAGTCCCGGGGCAAGCTCGCCACGCCCACCTTGCCGGCCGGGCTGCCGCTGCTGGCGGTGGAGCGCTGACGGTCGGCGCGGACACCCCGGTCGCGCCGTCGCGGCCTTCGCCGGGGATGGCCGGCGGACAGGCGAGGCGGCAAAACTTTTGCAGCGCCGCGACATTGAGGGTTGCCAAGCGCGGGGAGAGCGGCTATTTCCGCCCCCATCGAAGCCGCGGCGACACGCCGCGACCCGATGCGCGCCCGTAGCTCAGCTGGATAGAGCATCAGACTACGAATCTGAGGGTCAGAGGTTCGAATCCTTTCGGGCGCGCCATTCTCCCCTTGTCGTTAGGACGCGTTCAGGCTCCTAGGACAGGACCTCTCCGGATCGCCGGAGCTTCACCATTTTCTACGAGATGTCGGCCGTGCGAACGGTCGTCGCCGCATCGTTCAGGACCGCAATGCGGCCCGGCATGCGGATGTCTGGTGCTGCAGATCGCGCCTGAGCCGGCATCCTACGGCATCCAGCCATAGTCCCGGAACGATGCCCGGTCCGTCGCGTTGCTGACGGCATGACTGTCAACGGTTTTCCCGGGACCCTGCAGGCGCTCGTCACCTCGTTGTCCCTGCGCGACGAGATCAGTGCCGACGAGGTGGCGCTGGTCGAGGGACTGGCCCGGCGCAGGCGGTTCCTGCACCGGGGCGAGGAACTCGTCTCCCAGCATTCGCAGCCCGGCGAAAGCTGCGTCGTGCTGTCGGGCTTCACCGCCCGCGAGGTCGTGCTCGCCGACGGCAAGCGCCAGATCACGGCCCTGCATATTCCCGGCGACTTCGTCGATCTGCACGCGCTGCTGCTCAAGGTCATGGATCACAGCGTGATCGCGCTCACCGATTGCGAGGCGGCCTATGTCCCGCACCGGGAATTGCTGCGGGCGATGGAGCGGTCGGCGCATCTCGGCCGGCTGTTCTGGCTATCGACCGTGATCGATGGTGCGATCCAGCGGGCCTGGATCACCTCCAGCGGGCGGCGCTCGGCGACGGCCCATCTCGGGCACCTGATCTGCGAGCTCTACCGGCGGCTCGCCGCCGTCGGCCTGGCGGAGGAGGGCCGCTTCTCCTTCCCCGTTGCGCAGAGCGAACTCGCTGACGCGCTCGGCTTCTCTCTCGTCCACGTCAACCGGACGCTGCAGGATCTGCGGGCGACGGGCCTCGTCAGCTGGAAGGGCAGCCTCGTCACGATCCTCGACTTCGAAGGGCTGGCGCGGCTGTCGCAGTTCGACCCGACCTATCTCAACCTCGTCAAAATGCCGCGCTGACGGGACCCCAGCCATCGCCGGAGATTGCTGCGAGATGCCCCGCTATTACATCGACAGTTCCGACGGCAATTTCTCCCATATCGACAACGAAGGCGTCGAACTGGCGGGGGACGAGGCGGCGCGCTATCTCGCGCTCGACGCCCTGCCGGACATGGTGAGGGAGGTCCTGCCCGACGGCGACCGGCGCGAATTCGCGGTCTGTGTCCGGGACCAGGGCGGCCGGGTGATCTACAGCGCGAGCCTGACCTTGACCGGGGCCTGGCGCGGGGCCGGGGACGGCGAAAGCGGTCCGGCGCCCGAGATGTAGCCAGCCGGCTGCGGGTGCCGGCGCGGCTGGGAACTGGCGTCCCGGAAGGGATTCGAACCCCTGACCTACGGTTTAGGAAACCGTTGCTCTATCCTGCTGAGCTACCGGGACGCGCGGAGAACCGTGTAGCATAATCGGCATGCGTTTGAAGCCGTTTCTTGCCCTGTTTCTCGCGTTCGTCGCCCTCGGGCCGTTCCCGGCGGGCGCGGCTCTTGCCGCCGATGCCTGCGCCGACCTCGCTGACGACAGCCCCGTGGCGCAGCTCTCCGGCGTGGACGCGGCGGGCGATCCGGTGCTGGCGGATGGGC
Source organism: Allobosea sp. R86505 (assembly GCF_042466375.1). NCBI lineage: Bacteria > Pseudomonadati > Pseudomonadota > Alphaproteobacteria > Hyphomicrobiales > Alloboseaceae > Allobosea > Allobosea sp. R86505. The sequence continues at coordinate 795,447 of NZ_JAXHPY010000001.1, forward strand.
GCCGCCTGCGGCTGGTCGGCCTGGCGCCGCGGCAGGACGAGGCGGAGGCCGCGCGCTTCGTCGCTGCGCTCGGGGGCTGGCGCGGGCAGGATCTGGCGCTGGTGCTGCTCGGCCCGCCCGATCGCTGGGGGCGGCTGCCCGCGCGCCTGTTTGCGCGTGCGGAGGGGCAAGAGCCCCGCAATCTCGCGGAGACCCTGATCGCCGAGGGGGCTGCGCTGGCCCTACCCGAGGCGCGGCCGACCCGTTGCGGTGGGGCGGCGCCGACGAGGACCGCGCGCGCGGCGGCTTCGCGCCGCCCGGCTTCGGCTGCGGCCGGAGCCGCGTCGCCCGCCGTTGCGAGCGAATCCGTTCTCGACAGCCATGATCTCGCCGCGCTCAGGGCGCATCAGGGACGCATCGTCGTCATCGGCGGTCGCGTCGCCTCGGTCGGTGAACGGGCGCAGCGGACCTATCTGAATTTTTCGCGCCGGCGTGGGGAGGCCGCCTCGATCGTGCTGTCGAAGACCCTCTGGCGCGCCTTGCAGGACGCCGGCTGGACCGCAAGCGGGCTGGCCGGTAAACGCTTGCGGGCGCGCGGCGTTCTCTCGGGGCGGGACGGCCTTCTGCTGGACGTGACCTCGATGGCAGCCCTCGAACGGGTCGACTGACGGCATGCTGGACTTCTGGCGAGATCGGTGGCGGCGATGGCGCCGGCTGGGCGCGGTCGTGGTTCCCTCATTGCTGCTGCTCGGCTGCGCCGGCGACCAGAGCATCCTGCTGCCGCCGCAGGCGGCGGAAGGCGAAATCGCACCCCGCGTCAGCACGCTGCAGCGGGCCTCGGCCAGCGAGCACCAGCGGCTGCTGAGCGCCTTCGGCGGGGAGTACCGCGCCCCCAAGGCGCGGGCGCTGCTCGAGGAGGTGGTGCAGCGGCTCGCCAAGGCCGGCGAGGGCCAGATCGGCAACTATGAGATCACGATCCTGAACTCGCCGGCCGTCAACGCCTTCGCCCTGCCCAATGGCCGGCTCTACGTCACCCGCGGCCTGCTGGCGCTGGCGAACGACACCGCCGAGATCGCCTCCGTCCTCGCCCATGAGATCGCCCATGTCACCGCTCAGCACGCGGTCGAGCGGGCCGAGCGCGAGCTGGAATCGGCGCTGGTGAGCCAAGTCGTGTCGCAGGTCCTGAAGGATCCGGCCCAGGGTGCTGCCGTGCGCGACGTCTCCAAGCTCTCGCTCGCCAAGTTCTCCCGCCAGCAGGAACTCGACGCCGACCAGATCAGCGTGCGCAGCATCGCCCGCGCCGGCTACGATCCTTACGGCGCCGGGCGCTTCCTGGCGGCGCTCGGGCGCAACACCGCCTTCCGCAACAGCGGCCAGAACCAGAGCGCCGACGACAAGCGCCTCGACATGCTCTCGAGCCACCCCCAGACGCCGGAGCGGATCGCCGCTGTCACGGCCGCGGCCCGGCAGATCGGCGCGCCAGGCATCGGCGAACGCGATGCCGGGCGCTGGCTTTCGGCGATCGACGGCCTCGCCTATGGCGACGAGCCGCGCGACGGCGTCGTGCGGGGGCGGCGCTACGTCAACAGCGCGCTGCGGATCGGCTTCACCGCTCCGGAGGGGTTCAGCCTGGAGGCGGCGCGCGACATGGTGATCGGCGTCAGCGCCAACGGCTCCCAGGCACTGCGCTTCGACTCGGTGACGCTGAAGCCGGAGCAGACGCTGCAATCCTACGTCGCCGCCGGCTGGATCGAGGGGGTCGAGACCACCGCGATCGAGCCGCTCGACATCGCCGGCCAGCCCGGCGTCATCGCGGTCGGCAAGGGTACGAACTGGACCTTCCGGCTGGCGGCCGTGCAGGCCGGCAACCGGGTCTACCGTTTCATCCTCGCGGCCAAGGGCGGGGGCGATCCCGAGCGGCCGATGCGGGCGCTGATGGCGAGCTTCCGCGTGCTCAGCGCGGAGGAGGCCCAGGCGGTGCGGCCGATCACCGTGCGGATCGTGACGGCGGCCGCCGGCGACACGCCGGCGACGATGGCGGCCAGGATGGCCGGGCAGGAGCGGGCGCAGGAACTGTTCATGGTGCTGAACGGCATCGAGCGCGGCGGCGCGCTGGTGCCCGGGCAGCGCTACAAGATCGTTGCGGAATAGGCGCGGGGACCAGCCCTTCACGAAGGCGCGATGAGGCGACGGGGCGAAGTGATCTCCTGCCGCGACCCGCTAAGCTGCGGCGATCAGGCGGTCGCCGCAATTGCCGGCGCCGCGTTCCGGGAGGGTTTCATGGCGCTCGATCGTCGCATCGTCGAACTCTATGACGAATACACGCACAAGCCCCTCGACCGGCGGGTGTTCTTCAACCGGCTGATGGTGCTGGCGGGGTCGGCGGCGGCGGCCGAGGCTGCGCTCGCCCTGCTCGAGCCGAACTACGCCCAGGCCCAGCAGATCGCCCCCGACGATGGCCGGCTGACGAGCGAACGTCTGGAGACGAGCGTCGATGGCGTTCTCCTGAAGGGCTATCTCGCGGTGCCGAAGACGCCCGCGCGGCGCGGAGGCGTGCTGGTCATCCACGAGAACCGCGGTCTCAATCCGCATATCGAGGACGTGACGCGGCGGATGGCGCTGGCGGGCTTCACGGCGCTCGGGCTGGATTTCCTGACGCCGCTGGGCGGGACGCCGCAGGACCCCGACGCGGCGCGGGCTCTCTTCCCCAAGCTTTCGGCCGAGGACGTGCTGCGGCAGGGCAGGGCTGCGCTGAAGCTCCTCGCGGCGCGGCCGGACGCCACGGGCAAGACCGGCGCGATCGGCTTCTGCTGGGGTGGCGGCGTCGTCAACGATCTCGCGGTCGCGGTGCCCGAGCTCGCGGCCGGTGTGGTGTTCTACGGACGCTCGCCCGATCTCGCCAAGGTGCCGCAGATCAAGGCGCGGCTGCTGGTCCAGCACGCGGCGCGCGACACGCGCCTCGTGCAGCAACTGCCGGAGTACGAGGCGGCGCTGAAGGCCGCCGGCATCCGTCATGAGGTCATCGTCTATCCGGATGTCGACCACGCCTTCCACAACGACACCAGCGCCGAGCGCTACAATGCTGCGGCGGCGAAGCAGGCCTGGGACAAGGCGGTCGCTTTTCTCGCGGCGGAGACCGGTGCGGCATGAGAGCCGCCAGCCTCTGGAGCATTCGGGCTGTGTGCGGACACGCCCCGTCGTCCCCGGCTTGACCCGGGACCCATTCCGGAACCTCGCTGCGAAGCGCTCCGGGATGACGCGCTTCAGAAGAACGGTTCACGCGCAAGCAGGCATGAAAAAACCCGGCGGTCGCCCGCCGGGTTCTTCGTTTCGTCTGCTGGGAGACGCCTGATCAGGCGGCCTCTTCCTGCAGGTCGTCATTGTCGCCCTCGACATCGCCCTCGGCGGCTTCCACCACCTCGCCCTTGCCCGGGCGGCGCGGCGACTTGGCGAGCTGACCCTCGATCTTCTTGAGGGCCTCGGTCTCGGTGATGTCGTCGACGACCGCGATCTCGCGGGTCATGCGGTCAACCGCGGCCTCATAGAGCTGGCGCTCGGAATAGGACTGCTCCGGCTGGGCCTCGGACCGGTAGAGGTCGCGCACGACCTCGGCGATGGCGACGAGATCGCCCGAATTGATCTTCGCCTCGTATTCCTGGGCGCGGCGCGACCACATGGTGCGCTTGACCCGGGCACGGCCGGTCAGCGTGGTCAGCGCCTTGGTGACGCTCTCGGCATCGGCGAGCTTGCGCAGGCCGACGCTGGCGGCCTTGGCGGTGGGGACGCGCAGCGTCATCTTGTCCTTGGCGAAGCTGACGACGAAGAGTTCCAGTTTGAAGCCCGCGACTTCCTGTTCCTCGATCGCCGTGATCTGGCCGACGCCGTGGGACGGATAGACGACGAACTCGCCCGTCTTGAAACCCTGGCGCACGACAGCTTTCTTCACCGTGGACATGCCGTTAAGACTCCTGACCGGACCGCTGGACGCGGGCTCGCGATTCTCAATCTCCAGCCGGATGGCCGGAGACACTCTGCCTGGGGCGGGCAGGCAGGGCCCGCCGCCTCATGCTCCCTCAGCCGGTCGTTTCTCCTGTGCCGCCAGGCAAAGACAGCGAATGCTCCGGCAAAGGTGCCGGCGGCTCTCGTCATCCTTTTCTGGGGGCGCCCCGATTGTGAAAAACCTCGCAGGGGCATGCGGAACGAATGCGACTGAGCCTATCCTGTAGCATAAAAAACACGCCGAATCAAAGGTAAACGCAAGCCCGGCGCAAGCTCCGGCCGGACAGCGGGCGTGTGGTTAACGGCCGCGTGCGGCGCGGAGCGCCGCTCCTGGCAGCGGCTCAGTCGCCCTCGCCGGGGTTGGCCGAGAAATGCGCTTCGAGCTTGCCGGCGACACCATCGAAGGCCTTGGCGTCGGCCGGAGCGTCCTTCTTCTGGGTGATGTTGGGCCAGCTGGAGGCGTATTTCGAGTTGAGCTGCAGCCAGCTCTCGAGGCCCGGCTCGGTGTCAGGCTTGATCGCCTCGGCCGGGCATTCCGGCTCGCAGACGCCGCAGTCGATGCACTCGTCGGGATGGATGACGAGCATGTTCTCGCCTTCATAGAAGCAGTCGACCGGGCAAACCTCGACGCAGTCCATGTACTTGCACTTGATGCAGTTCTCGGTGACCACATAGGTCATGTCGCAGGTCCTTCCCGTCTCCCAGAGCCGCCCATAAAGCCTTCAAAGCCATCCGTTTCAAGACCGTTCCGGACCTGCCTCGCGCAGGGACCAGCATACGGCCCGGTTCCGGGTCTGCAACGCGCGCCGGAGATGGGCCCTGAATTCGTTTGTGTACAAACGACTTTCCGTTTTAGCCCCCGTCGTCGCTGGCCGCAAGCGGCGGATCGCCGCGCTCGCCGTCGTCGAGACGCTCGTAGAGAAGCCGCGCCCGCTCGAAAGCTTCGCGGCGCTCGCCCAGCGCCAGGAGGCGGACGACAACGGTGGCGTGGGGCAGCGCCAGCGTCAGCACGTCGCCGTGCTTGAGCGCCTGCGCCGGGTTCAGGACCCGCTTCCCGTCCAGCCGGACATGCCCCTCTTCGACCAGCCGCACCGCGGCGGACCGCGTCCGGGCGAACCGCCCGAACCAGAGCCATTTGTCGAGCCTTTGGCGGTCGTCGCGCACCGGTGGGCCTCAGCGGGAGGCGGGAGACGCCGTCTCCCTCAGCTCTTGCGGCCCTCGAGCTGGGCCTTCAGGGCGGCGAGCTTGGCGAAAGGCGAATCCGGATCGGGCTCGCGATCGGCGGGGCGTGGCCGTGGCGGCTGCTGGAAGCGCTCGCCGCCGCGGTCGTCGCGGCGCGGGCCGCCGCCACCGGGGCGCCCGTCGCGCTTGAAGTCCGGCCGCGGGCCGCGGCCCTGCTCCGGCCGGCCGCCCCCCTCGGCACGCTGGCCCTCGGAGCGCTGGCCATCCGGCCGCGGTCCGCGCTGGCCCTGACGGCCACGCTCGTCGCGGCGTGGCTCGCGCTCGGGACGCGGCGGCGGTGCGGCGCCGTCACCGGAGGCCGCCTGAGCGGGCACGGGCGCATCGCCGCCTTCGCGGCGGGGACCGCCCGGGCGCGGGCCGCGATTGGGCCTGTCGCCGCGGCGGCCGCCGGGCTGGCGTTCGCCGGGCGCGCCTTCGCGGGCGCCGCGCGCCGGCTCGGGTCGCCGGCCGCCCTGGTGGCGGTGCGGGCGCCAGACCTCGATCAGCTCGGGCTCGGCCGGCGGGGACGGGGCCGCAGCCTCCGCGGCGGCGGCTTCCGGCTCGGCTTCCGGCTCCGCCTCGGTGGCGGGCAGGGCCGAGAGCAGGTCGGCCGGCACGGGCTCAGGGGCCGGCTCCAGCTCCTGCGCCGTCAGGATCGGCGCGTCAGACGTCTCGGAGGCGGGCGCGTCGTTGGGAGCGGTCTCGGCCGTGGTCTCGGCCAGTTCAGCGGTGGCCATCTCATCCGCACCCACGCCGGCCGCGGCCGACGCGGAGGCGGTGTCGGCCGATTCGCTGGACGCCGCAGGTTCTCCACCCTCGCCGGGCGCCTCAGTCGCTCCTTCGGCCGGTGCGGCTTCAACCGGCGCAGGCTTGGCGGGAGCGGCGGCGAGCGGCACGGTGATGGCCGGGCCCGCGCGCTTGACCGAGACATAGCCAAGCGAGCGCAGGATCGAGGCGAAGTCCTCGCCGGCGCAGCCGACGAGCGAGGTCATCGCGCCGGTGACGACGAAGCCGTCCTGATCGGCCGTTCCGGTCGGCGGCGTCCCTTGCGTCACCCCGGGGCGATAGGCGATCGCGGGGCGGATCAGATCGGCCAGGCGTTCGAGGATATCGACGCGCACGGCCCGCTCGCCGCAGACGCGGTAGCCGGCGGCGCGGTAGAGCCCCTTGGGCACGGCCTTGTCGACCGGGAAGGAGGTCCGGCCCGAGGCGGCGAGATGGGCGATGTCGTCCAGGCCCGACAGCTCGGGGCCGCCATGCTTGAGCGCCCAGAGCTGGGCGGCCAGCGCGCGCGGTGCCGGCTTCAGCAGGGCGGGAACATAGAGGTGGAAGGCGCCAAAGCGGATGCCGAGCTGGCGCAGCGCGGCACGGCCCTCCTGGTCGAGCGCCTTCATCTCCTCGCCGACCTTGGCGCGTTCGAGCACCCCGAGCGCCTCGGCCGCCTGATAGGCGATGCCGCGGGCGATGCCGGTCAGCGTCGTCGCGTCCTCCAGCAGCTGCAGCGGGCCGAGCAGGCGGGTGACGTGGTTCTTGAGCCAGAGCTGCAGCCGGGCCTCGACCTGCTCGCGCGCCTGGCCTGCGAGATGCTCCTCGACCAGCAGGCGCAGGCGGGGCTCGACGGCCTTCTCGCCGGCCACGAGGCGGGCGACGGGCTCGCCGACCCAGCGCAGCAGCCCGTCATGCGACAGCACGAAGGCATCGTCGCCGGCAAGCACGACGCGGGCGGCGCGCGCCTCGATCTCGCTGGCCAGCGCCTTCATCGCCGCCATGTTCAAGGCTTTCGCCTCCGGCCCGCCGGCCTTGGGGTCCGCCGTGAAGCGGAAACCCTGCAGCATTCCGACGTGCTGGCCCTCGACGAGCACGTCGCCCGTCGTGGTGACCTCAGCCTCCAACATCGCATTCTCCCGCAAACGGCGCAGCAGCACGCTGGTGCGCCGGTCGACAAATCGGCTGGCCAGACGCTCGTGCAGAGCGTCCGAGAGCTTGTCCTCTACAAGACGCGCAACCCCCTGCCAATGCTCAGGATCGGGCAACCAGTCCGGACGGTTGGCGACGAAGGTCCAGGTGCGGACCTGCGCGATGCGTGCCGAGAGCGTGTCGATCTCGCCATCGGTGCGATCCAGCGCCGCGAGCTGGGCCCGATACCAGTCGATATCGAGCCTGCCATGGCGCATCAGCCGCAGATAGAGGGTGGTCGCGAGGTCGGCATGCTGCTGCGGCGCGATCTTGCGGTAATCGGGCAGTCCGCAGACCTCCCAGAGCCGTTCGACCGCGGGGCGACCCTGCGCCAGCGCCCTGATGTCGGGATCGCGCGCCAGATTTTCGAGCGTCGACATGTCCTCCGCGATCAGGGCGCGCGTCAGGCCGGGCTCCGTCGGCTGCAGGTTCAGGCTGTCGAGAAGCTGTGCCACCGAGCGGAAATCGAGATCGGTGTTGCGCCACTGGAGCTGACGCACCGGCTCGAAGCGATGATTCTCGATCGCCTCGACGAGATCCGCCTCGAAGGGCGGGCAGCGGCCCGAGGTGCCGAAGGTGCCGTCGCGCAGATGGCGCCCGGCGCGCCCGGCGATCTGGCCGAACTCGGCCGGGTTCAGCTTCCGGAAATGATGGCCGTCATATTTCTTGTCGGCGGCGAAGGCGATGTGGTCGACATCGAGGTTGAGCCCCATGCCGATCGCGTCGGTGGCGACGAGATAGTCGACGTCGCCGGACTGGTAGATCTCGACCTGGGCGTTGCGGGTGCGCGGCGAGAGCGCGCCGAGGACGACCGCGGCGCCGCCCTTCTGGCGGCGGATCAGCTCGGCGATGGCGTAGACCTCCTCGACCGAGAAGGCGACGATGGCCGAGCGCGGCGCCAGGCGCGTGATCTTGCGGTCGCCGGCGAACATCAGCTGCGACAGGCGCGGGCGCGTCACGACATTCACGCCGGGGATGAGCTGTTCGATCACCGGCCGCATCGTGCCGGCACCGATCAGCATCGTCTCCGCGCGGCCGCGGCGGTTCAGCAGCCGGTCGGTGAAGACATGACCGCGGTCGAGATCGGCCGCGAGCTGGATCTCGTCGATGGCGACGAAATCGACCGCGAGGTCGCGCGGCATCGCCTCGACGGTGCAGACCCAGAAGCGCGGCCGGGCCGGCTTGATCTTCTCCTCGCCGGTGACGAGCGCCACCGCCTCGGCGCCGACCTTGTCGACGACGCGCTGGTAGACCTCGCGCGCCAGAAGCCGCAGCGGCAGGCCGATCATGCCCGTCGGGTGGGCGACCATTCGCTCGATGGCGAGGTGGGTCTTGCCGGTATTCGTCGGGCCGAGCACGGCGGTGACGCCGTTGGCGCGGACCGAGGGAGGCAGCGAGCGTGGAGGGATCAAGGCCTATGCCGATCATGGTGAGCGCTGCACGGCGGCGCCCCGGGGGCCGGGCCGCGGCGGCGCAGCGCGAGCGATGAAACTAGGAAACGGAACGAGTCCCGAACGAAGCGGGCCCGAATCGCTGACTCGCGTGGAATCGGGATTTGTTCTCGCCAGGGGCGGATGGAGCCGCCGCGCGTCCCCCCGAGCGGGATCGGTGTCTCGGCATCGCCTGTCCTCCGATGGTCGCGCGCATGACGATCATCTGCCGCAGGGCCTATCTAGGCATGCTTCGCCGGGAAACGAGAGCTGGCTGCGGGCGCGGCACTCAGCCGAAGACCTCCGCGAAGATCTCCGCGGCTTCGTCGGGCGCCTCGACATGGACGAAATGCCCGGCCGTTTCGCAGAAGGTGATCTGTGCATCGTCGAAATGCTCGGGCACGAAGGCGGCCCATTCCGATTTCAGCACGGGGTCGTGCCGGCCCCAATGCACCCGCGTCGGCTGGTGGATGCGGACGGAAGGGGTGGGATGGCCGTCGATCGCCGCGAGGCGGGCGGCGTTCTGGCTGCGATACCAGTCGAAGCCGCCGCGCAGATTGCCGGGCTTCATGAAGTTGTCGATCCAGAGCTCGAGCGCCGGATCGAACGCATCCTTGCGATGGCACCAGTGCGAGAGAAAATAGGAGACATAGAGCGCGCAGGACTGGCGGCTGAGGCCGATCAGCGACTCGGCCAGCGGCAATTGCTGAAAGGACTGGTACCAGACCTCGTTGACATGGCCATCATGGACCCAGCGCCCGGCGATGCTCTGGGTCGGGCAGTTGAAGAAGAGCAGCCGCTCGACCAGCTGCGGGTGGCGCCGCGCCATCGCCTGGGCGGCATAGGCACCGACATCGTGGCCGACCACGCCGACCGATTCCAGGCCGAGCGCGCCGACCAGCGAGGCCATGTCGTCGGCATGGCTGTTGGCGCCGACGTCGCTGCGCGGAGAGGCTGCCTTGGCGCTGTCGCCGAAGCCGCGCAGATCGGGCGCGATCAGCCGGAAATCCGGGTGGAGCCGGTTCATCAGCGGCAACCAGGTGGCCCAGAATTCAGGCCAGCCATGCAGCAGCAGGACGGGGCGCCCGGAACCGATTTCGGCGACGTGCAGCGTCGTGTCGCGCACCGCGATCTGGCGATGCCGAAGACCGGGCGGCGTGGCGAAGTCGCTGGACATGGTGGCTCCCGACAGTTTCCGGCGAAGGCTAGCGTCTGGCCGGCTCGCGCCGCAATCGCGATGGCGTGCAGGAGGGGCATGCGCCAGCGCTTCTCCACAGGAGGCGCAGGGGCGGCTCTTGCGTCAATGCGCGGCGTGGCTGCAGCGGCCGTGATCGGCGAGCGCCTCGATGATGGCGCAGTCGCAGGCGGCGACGCCGCCGGAGCAGGTCGCGGCGATGCGCTCCAGCTCGGCCTCCAGCGAGCGCAGCCGCGCGATCTTGTGGCGCACCTCGTCGCGATGCGCGACGGCGATGGCATGGGCTTCGTCGCAGGCCATCGCCGGATTGTCCGAGAGCCTGAGCAGGGCGCGGATCGCCTCGACGGCGAAGCCGAGATCGCGGGCATGCTTGATGAAGGCGAGGCGCTCGAGATGGCGGCTGCCATAGCGTCGCTGGTTGCCCTCCGAGCGCTCGGGCGGCAACAACAGGCCGACCTGCTCGTAATAGCGGATCGTCTCAACCTTGACGCCGGTGCGCTCGGCCAGCGTTCCGATCGGCATCACGCGCTCTGCGGTGGTCGCGGTGGGCATGGGCTCGCTCCAAAGCTCTAGTCTCTAGAGTTCAAGGTGGGCGCGGGACGGGTCGCGGTCAAGCGCCGGCGGTCAGAAGGAGGGCGGCGTGCAGGCGCTGACGACTTCGCAGGCAATCGGCCCGACGCAGCGGAAGCGGTGCGGTCGGCGGCTCTCGAAGTAATAGGCATCGCCGGGGCCCAGAATGCGCCGCTCGTCGTCGACCGAAACCTCGAGCCGGCCGCAGAGCACGATACCGCCCTCCTCGCCGTCATGCGAGAGCGGCACGCGGCCGGTGTCGGTGCCGGGCTCGTAGCGCTCCTTCAGGATCTGCAGGGCGCGGCCGAACAGGTTCTCGCCGATCTGGCGGTAGGAGATGCCGCCCTTGCCGATCTCGACCAGCTCGTCGGCGCGGTAGAAGGCCTGGCGCGGCCGGTCGGGCTCCAGGGCGAAGAATTCGGAGAGGCCGATCGGGATGCCGTCGAGGATGCGCTTCAGCGCGCCGACGGACGGGTTCACGCCGTTGGATTCGATCAGCGAGATGGTCGAATGCGTCACGCCGGCACGCTTGGCCAGCGCACGCTGCGAGAGCCCCTGGCGGGTGCGCAGATAGCGCAGCCGCGCGCCGATGTCGGTGTCGCTCACGGGGGCCTGGTCTCCCTGGTCGGTATCCGCACCATTCTGATCCTGCCTATCGCAAAAACAATAGCTTGCTGGAGCACGGAAACAGACTTGTTCGCATCGGTCGAACGGTGCTCCCTGCCGGCAGAGGAGATCACCCATGACCATTGCCACGCCGCCGCAGGCCCTGCAGAACGCCCGCTCGCTCGACAGCTACTGGATGCCCTTCACCGCCAACCGGCAGTTCAAGGCGGCGCCGCGCCTGCTCGCCTCAGCGCAGGGGATGCACTACGCCACCGAGGACGGGCGCAAGGTCATCGACGGGACGGCGGGTCTCTGGTGCGTCAATGCCGGCCATGGCCGCCAGCAGATCACGCAAGCCGTCGAGCGCCAGCTCGCGACACTCGACTATGCGCCCTCCTTCCAGATGGGCCACCCGATCGCCTTCGATTTTGCCGAGCGGCTGGCGGCGATCGCGCCGGGCGAGGGCGCCGGCAAGCTCGACCGGATCTTCTTCACCGGCTCGGGCTCGGAATCGGTCGACACCGCGCTGAAGATCGCGATCGCCTATCAGCGCGCCATCGGCCAGGGCACGCGGACGCGGCTGATCGGCCGCGAGCGCGGCTATCACGGCGTCGGCTTCGGCGGCATCACGGTGGGCGGGCTGGTCAACAACCGCCGCGTCTTCCCGCTGCTGCCGGGCGCCGATCATCTGCGCCACACCCATGATCTGGAGCGCAACGCCTTCAGCAAGGGCCAGCCCGCGCATGGCGCCGAGCTCGCCGACGATCTCGAGCGGATGGTCGCGCTGCATGGAGCGGAGACCATCGCGGCGGTGATCGTCGAGCCGATGGCGGGCTCGACCGGCGTGCTGATTCCGCCCAAGGGTTATCTCGAGCGGCTGCGCGAGATTGCGACGCGCCACGGCATCCTGCTGATCTTCGACGAGGTCATCACCGGCTTCGGCCGGCTCGGCACGCCCTTCGCCAGCGAGTATTTCGGCGTGATGCCGGACCTGATGACGACGGCGAAGGGCATCACCAACGGCACGATTCCGATGGGCGCCGTCTTCGCCGCCCGCAAGGTCCATGACGCGCTGATGAGCGGGCCGGAGGCGACGATCGAGCTGTTCCACGGCTACACCTATTCCGGCCATCCTGTCGCCTGCGCGGCGGGTCTCGCCACGCTTGACATCTATGCCGGCGAGGGGCTGCTGACGCGGGTGACGTCGCTTGCCCCGCTCTGGGAGGAGGCGCTGCACTCACTGCGCGACGTGCCGCACGTCATCGACATCCGCACCATCGGGCTCGTGGCAGGGATCGAGCTCGCCTCGCGCCCCGGGGCCGTCGGCGCGCGCGCCTATGAGGCCTTCGTCGATTGCTTCGAGAAGGGGCTTCTGATCCGCGTCACCGGGGACGTCATCGCGCTCTCGCCGCCGCTGATCTGCGAGCCCTCCCAGATCGAGGAGATGGTCTCGCTGCTGCGGGCGGCGCTGGAGCGGCTGGCCTGAGCCGGTTCAGGCGGCTTGGAGCAGGGCGCAGGCCTCGTCGGCGATGACCTGCTCCTCGTCGGTGGCGATGACGAAGGCTTCGACGCGACTGCCGGCGGCGGAGATCGTTGCGGCACTGGCGGCGTTGGCGCTCTCGTCCAGCGCCAGCCCCAGCCAGGCGAGGCGGTTCGCGATCGCGGCCCGGATGCGCGGCTGATGCTCGCCGATGCCGGCGGTGAAGACCAGCGCGTCGAGCCCGCCGAGCGTGGTCGCCAGCCGCGCGACCTCGCCCGCGATCCGGAAGGTGAAGAGGTCGAGCGCTTGCGCGGCCTCCGGCGCGGCGCTGTCGAGCAGTTCGCGGCTGTCGGCGCTGAGTCCGGAGACGCCGAGCAGGCCGGAGCGGCGATAGAGCAGGTCCTCAACCTGTGCGACGCTCTGGCCCTTCGGGCCGAGCAGATGCAGCAGCACGCCCGCGTCGATCGCGCCGCAGCGCGTCGCCATCGGTACGCCGTCCAGCGCCGAGAAGCCCATGCTGGTGTCGCGGCTGACGCCGCCTTCGAGGGCGCAGAGGCTGGCGCCGCTCCCGAGATGGGCGGCGACGACCCTGGCATCCGCCAGATCGGGACGCCGGCGCGCCAGCTCGGCCGCGATGAAGGCGTAGGACAGGCCGTGGAAGCCGTAGCGCTTGATGCCCTGGTCGTGCAGCGCGCGGGGAATCGCGAAACGGCGGACGAGGTCGGGCTGGCTGCGGTGGAAGGCGGTGTCGAAGGATGCGGTCTGCGGCAGGCCGGGGCGCAGGCGCGTGACGGCGCGGACCAGCCGCAGCCCCTGCGGCTGATGCAGCGGCGCCAGCGGCGTCAGCGCATCCAGGGCCGTGACGACCTCGTCGTCGATGCGGACCGGGCCGGCGAAACGGTCGCCGCCATGGACGATGCGGTGGCCGATGCCAGTGACGGCGTCGAGATCGACATGCCAGGAGAGGCGGCGCAGCGCCTCGCTCAGCACGTCGTCGAGCTCCTCTCCGGGACCGGCTTCGAGCGCGATGTCGAAGCGGTCCGGCCCTTCCGTCAGCTCGAAGCGCAGGGGCTCGCGCCGGAAGTCGATCATGCCCTTGCCGATGCGGCGCGGGCCCTGCGGCCCGAGGGCGAACAGGCCGAGCTTCACCGTGGAGGAGCCGGCGTTGAAGGTCAGCAGGATGCGGTCGTCGTCCTTCCCCATCAGGCGCCGGCTCCCTTTGCAGGAATGCCCGGCCCGCGCCGCGAGGCGACGAGCTTGGCGAGCGCCGCCGAGGCGATGCGGGTCTTCAGCGAGTCCGAGCGGCTGGTCAGGATGATCGGCACACGCGCGCCGAGCACGAGGCCGGCCGCATCGGCGCCGGCAAAATAGATCAGCTGCTTGGCCAGCATGTTGCCGGCTTCGAGATCGGGCACGAGCAGGATGTCGGCCTGGCCTGCGACGGGCGAGACGATGCCCTTGGTGCGGGCGGCCTCGGGGCTGATCGCATTGTCGAAGGCGAGCGGGCCATCCACGCGGGCGCCGGTGATCTGGCCGCGCGCGGCCATCACCGTCAGCGCCGCGGCGTCGAGCGTCGACGGCATCCTTGCGTTCACGGTCTCGACCGCGGCCAGCACCGCCACCAGCGGCTCCGCGATGCCCAGCGTATGCAGCAGGTCGATGGCGTTCTGGCAGATGTCGCGCTTCTGTTCGAGCGTCGGCAGGATGTTGATCGCGGCGTCGGTGACGATCAGCGGCTTGGGGTAGGCCGGCACGCTCATCGCATAGACATGGCTGATGCGGCGCTCGGTGCGCAGGCCCGAACCGGCCGCGACCACGGCGCCCAGAAGTTCGTCGGTGTGCAGGCTGCCCTTCATCAGGATCGAAACGCGGCCGGCCATGGCGAGTTCGACGCCGCGCGCGGCGGCGGCATGGCTGTGCTCGACGGGCTCGATTTGCATGCCGTCGAGCGAGACGCGGGCGGCCTCGGCGGCGGCGCGGATCTTGGCCTCGGGACCGACCAGGATCGGCGCCAGCAGACCCTCGTCGCGAATCTCGACGGCGGCGATGATCGCCTCCGGCGAGCAGGGATGGATCACCGCCACACGCAGCGAGGGCAGGGCGCGGGCGTCGCGCACGAAGGCGTCGTAGCGGTCATGCCGGCGCAGCGCGATTTCGGGGAGATTCGGGCTCGGCCAGGCGACGCTGGTCTGCGGCGCGATGACGGTGGCGGTCCCGGCCAGCACCTCCTCGCCGTCCTGGTTGGTGCAACTCGTGTCGAGCACGACGATGCGCTGGTCGGCGCGCTTCTCGCGCACCCGAACGGTGGCGGTGATGGTGTCGCCCGGCGCGACGGGGTGGCGGAACTGAAGCTCCTGACCGAGATAGATCGTGCCCGGGCCGGGCAGGCGGGTGCCGAGCAGGGCGGAGATCAGGCCCCCGGTCCACAGCCCGTGGGCGACGACATGGCCGAAGCGCTCGCCGGCGGCGAAGCCGGCGTCGAGTTGCGTCGGGTTGAGGTCGCCGGAGACCGCGGCGAAGAGGTCGATGTCGTCGCGACCGACGCTGCGCTGGAGCGAGGCGCTGTCGCCGACGGCCAGTTCGTCGAAAGTGCGGTTCCTGAGGATGATCTGGTCCATGGCGTCCTCAGCGTTGCAGCACATAGGTTCCGGGCGCCTCCGCGACCGGAGCGAGGCCGGCCTCGGCGGCAGCCATCGGCGGCGGCGCGACGCGGCCGGTCGAGCGCTCGCCGAGCCAGGCGACCCAGCTCTCCCACCAGGAGCCCTGGCACGGCCGGGCCTGCTCGAGCCATTCATCGGGGCTGATCCGGACATCATCGTGACGGCGCGTGGCGATGCGGTAGTGCCGATGCGGGTGGCCGGGCTCGCTGACGATGCCGGCATTGTGCCCGCCACTGGTCAGGACGAAGGTGACGTCGGTGTCGGCGAGGGTGTGGATCTTGTAGACCGAACGCCAGGGGGCGACATGGTCGCGCTCCGTGCCGACGGCGAAGAGCGGCAGGCGCAGGTTCTGCAGCGCGACGGGGCGGCCGTCCACGAGCAGGCGGCCGGTGGCGAGGTCGTTGTCGAGATAGAGCCGGCGCAGATATTCGGCATGCATCCGGTAGGGCATGCGGGTGGCATCGGCGTTCCAGGCCATCAGATCGTTCATCGGCGTGCGTTCGCCCATGAGATAGTCGTGGACCAGCCGCGACCAGACGAGGTCGTTCGAGCGCAGCATCTGGAAGGCCCCAGCCATCTGGTCCGAGGCGAGATAGCCGCGGTTCCACATCACGCTTTCGAGCAGGCGGACCTGGCTGTGGTCGATGAAGAGGGCGAGCTCGCCCGGCTCGGTGAAGTCCGTCTGCGCGGCCAGCAGGGTGAGCGAAGCGAGGCGGCTGTCGCCAGCCCGCGCCATAGCGGCGGCGGCGATGGTCAGGAGCGTGCCGCCCAGGCAGTAGCCTGCGGCATGGACCGCCCGGCCCGGCAGGATCGTCGCGATCGCATCGAGCGCGGCCATGACACCCAGGCGGCGGTAGTCGTCCAGCCCGAGATCGCGGTCGGCGGCGGTCGGGTTGCGCCAGGAGATGCAGAAGACGCTGTGCCCCTGCGCGACGAGATGGCGGATCAGCGAGTTCCGCGGCGAAAGATCGAGGATGTAGTACTTCATGATCCAGGCCGGCACGATCAGGACCGGCTCGGCCTGCACCGTCTCCGTCGCGGGCGCATACTGGATCAGCTCGATCAGATGGTTGCGGAAGACCACCTTGCCTGGCGTCGCCGCGACGTCGCGCCCGACGACGAAGGCCTCCGTGCCGACCGGTCCCTGGCCGGAGGCCTGGCGGCCGGCGTCCTCGAGCGCGTTGCGGAAGCCGGCAAGGAGATTGGCTCCCCCGGTTTCGAGCGTGCGCGCCACCACTTCGGGATTGGTGAAGGGGGTGTTGGCGGGCGACATCATGTCGAGCAGCTGCCGCGCGACGAAGGCGACCACCTCTTCGTGATGCGGGGTCACGCCCGGCACTTCGCGGGTGGCGTTGTGCCACCATTGCTGCGTCAGCAGGAAGGACTGCGACCACAGATTGTAGGGCCAGTGTCGCCAGGCTTCCCCGGCGAAGCGGTCGTCGCCCGGCAGCGGCTCGATGCAGGCGGCGTCGCCGGCCCCAAGTCCGCAGGCAGCGAGATGGCCGGTCAGCTTCGTCGCCTTGCGGGCGGCCTTCCAGGCCAGTTCGGAGCGCTTGCCCGGCGCCGCCGCGAGATGGGCCGACCAGTCGAGAAAGGCGAGCGCCAGCGCCGCCGGCGAGAGGCCGCCGCTGAACTGGGCGCCCAGCGCCTCGCGCATCCGGTCGATGGCGGCGAAGGCCTCAAGGCCGAGCGCATCGGCCTGCGTCCCGGATGGCGAGGGCACGAGCGCATCTTGGACAGTCATCGGCGATCCTGAGCCTCGATCATGGGGGGCGGCGGGAGCGATCGGAGGATCGGCTGCCCCGCCACATGCGTCATCGCAGGCCGTCGCCACGCTAGCCGCGCCATCCGCCGCCCGTCTTGACTTCGATCAATGCCGTCGGCTCGCACCCGTCGGACCCTGCAGCCGCGGGACGAGACGGGCGAAGCCGTCCCGCGCAAGCCACTCTCACGACCCTCCGTGGCGCTGCCGCGCCCCGGATGCGGTCCGCCCGTCGTCCCGTCCGCGGAAGGCCGATCCGATGAAACTCCCGAAACCCGGCTGGCTGCTGCCGGTCGCCGCCCTCCTCGTCGCCGGCATCGGCTATCTCGCCTGGCAGCGCCTGCGCGCCGGTGACCTGCCGGAGGGTCTCGCCAGCGGCAATGGTCGCATCGAGGCGGTGGAGATCGACGTGGCGGCGCGCGTCTCCGGCCGGATCAAGGAGATGCTGGCCAATGAGGGCGATTTCGTCACGGCCGGCCAGGTCGTGGCGCGGATGGACACCGAGACGCTCGAGGCGCAGCGCGCCGAGGCGCAGGCGCAGTACGAGCGGGCGGTGATTGCGGTCGACACAGCCAAGAGCCTCGTCGTCCAGCGCCAGGCCGAGAAAACCGCCGCGACGGCGGTCGTCGCCCAGCGCGAAGCCGAGCTCGATGCCGCGCGCCGCAAGCTCGGCCGGTCGGAGCAGCTCTCCGAGCGCGGCAATGTCTCCGACCAGGTGCTCGACGACGACCGGGCCCGGGCGCAGGGCGCCACCGCCGCCGTCGGCGCCGCCAAGGCCCAGCTCGCCGCCAGCGAGGCCGCCATCAGCTCGGCTCAGTCCCAGGTCGTCGGGGCGCAGGCCGCGGTGGCCGCGGCGAAGGCGACGGTGCGGCGCTTCGATGCCGATATTGAGGACAGCGCGCTGAAGGCCCCGCGGGACGGGCGCGTTCAGTACCGCGTCGCCCAGCCGGGCGAGGTGGTGGCCGCGGGCGGGCGTGTGCTCAACCTTGTCGATCTCGAGGACGTGTTCATGACCTTCTTCCTGCCGACCGGGCAGGCGGGGCGCGTCGCCCTGGGTGCGCAGGCGCGCATCGTGCTGGACGCGGCGCCGAGGCTCGTCATCCCGGCGTCAATCTCCTTCGTGGCCGATGTCGCCCAGTTCACGCCGAAGACGGTGGAGACGGCGCAGGAGCGCGAGAAGCTAATGTTCCGCATCAAGGCGCGGATCGCCCCCGAGCTGCTGCGGAAGTACATCCAGCAGGTGAAGACCGGGCTGCCGGGCGTCGCCTATGTCCAGCTCGATCCGCAAGTGGCCTGGCCGCAGCGCCTGCAGACCGGTCTCGTGCAATGAACACGGTCCCGGCGGCGACCGCGGCGCCGGTCGTCAGCCTCGCCGGTGTCGGCCTGAGCTATGGCAAGACCAGGGCGCTCGAGCGCGTCACCCTCAACCTCCCGTCGGGCTGCATGGTCGGGCTGATCGGCCCCGATGGTGTCGGCAAGTCCAGCCTCCTGTCCCTGGTGGCCGGCGCGCGCGCGCTCCAGGCGGGCTCGGTCACGGTGCTCGGGGGCGACATGGCGGATGCGACGCATCGGCGGGCAGCCTGCCCGCGCATCGCCTATATGCCGCAGGGGCTTGGCAAGAACCTCTATCCGACGCTGTCGGTGTTCGAGAATGTCGAGTTCTTCGGCCAACTCTTCGGGCAGGGCCGGGCCGAGCGCGAGGCCCGAATCGCCGAGCTTCTGGCGAGCACGGGGCTGCGCCCCTTCGCCGATCGGCCGGCCGGCAAGCTCTCGGGCGGCATGAAACAGAAGCTCGGCCTGTGCTGCGCGCTGATCCACGACCCCGACCTGCTGATCCTCGACGAGCCGACCACGGGCGTCGATCCTTTGTCTCGGCGCCAGTTCTGGGAGCTGATCGATGCGATCCGCGCCGGGCGGCCCGGCATGAGCGTCATCGTCGCCACCGCCTATATGGAAGAGGCGGCGCGCTTCGACTGGCTGGTGGCGATGGATGCCGGACGCGTCCTCGCCACGGGTGCGCCGGCGGACCTCCTGGCGCAGACCGGCGCTGCTACGCTCGACGAGGCCTTCATCGCGCTGCTGCCGGAGGAGAAGCGCAAGCTCCACCATGCCGTCGTCATTGCGCCGCGCGACGCGGAGACCCATGCCGAGATCGCCATCGAGGCTGAAGACCTGACGATGCGCTTCGACGATTTCGTCGCGGTCGACCGGGTCAGCTTCCGGATCCAGCGCGGCGAGATCTTCGGCTTCCTCGGTTCGAATGGCTGCGGCAAGTCGACGACGATGAAGATGCTGACCGGGCTGCTGGCCGCCAGCGAGGGCCGGGCCCGGCTGTTCGGCGCCGAGGTCGACCCCGCGCGACATGCGCGTGCGCCAGCGCGTCGGCTACATGTCGCAGGCCTTCTCGCTCTATTCCGAGCTGACGGTGGCGCAAAATCTCAACCTGCACGCCCGCCTGTTCCAGCTGCCGCCGGAGAGCATTCCCGCCCGCGTCGCCGAAATGGCGCAGCGTTTCGACCTCGCTTCCGTGATGGATGCGCTGCCGGACGCGCTGCCGCTCGGCCTGCGCCAGCGCCTGTCGCTGGCGGTGGCGCTGATTCATGCGCCGGAGATCCTGATCCTCGACGAGCCGACCTCGGGCGTCGATCCGATCGCCCGCGACGGGCTCTGGCAGATCCTGGCCGATCTCTCGCGGCAGGACGGCGTCACCATCTTCATCTCGACCCATTTCATGAACGAGGCGCAGCGCTGCGACCGCATCTCGCTGATGCATGCCGGCCGGGTGCTGGTCAGCGACACGCCGGCGGCGATCGTGGCGCAGCGTGGCAGCGCCACGCTGGAGGACGCCTTCATCGGCTATCTGGAGGAGGCGATCGGCGAGGCCGGAGCGCCGCCGCAACCCTCGCCGGCGGCTCCGCAGCCCGACGCCGTGCCGGTGGCCGCCGCGCATGCGCAGCGTCGGCTGTTCGATCCGCGCCGGATGCTCAGCTACACGCGGCGCGAGGCACTGGAGCTGCGGCGCGACCCGATCCGCGCGACGCTGGCGCTGGTCGGCAGCCTGCTTTTGATGTTCGTCATCGGCTACGGCATCAATTTCGACGTCGAGAAGCTGTCCTTCGCCGTCCTCGATCACGACCGGTCGCTCGCCAGCGGCGATTATGCGCTGGGCATGGCCGGATCGCGCTACTTCGTCGAGAAGGCACCGATCGTCGATTATGCCGATCTCAACCGGCGGATGCGGCGGGGCGAACTGGCGCTCGCCATCGAGATCCCGCCCGGCTTCGGCCGCGATCTGGCGCGGGGCCGGCCGGTCCAGGTCGCGGCCTGGATCGACGGGGCGATGCCGCAGCGGGCCGAGACCGTGCAGGGCTATGTCCAGGGCCTGCACGGCGCCTGGCTGACGCAGAAGATGCGCCTGCTGCTGGGCGAGGATGCGGCCAGCGCCTCGTTCCGCATCGAGACGCGCTATCGCTACAACCCCAATATCGAGAGCCTCGTCGCGATGGTGCCGGCGGTGATCCCGCTGCTCCTGCTGATGATCCCGGCCATGCTGGCGGCGCTCAGCGTCGTCAGGGAGAAGGAGCTGGGTTCGATCATCAACCTCTATGTCACCCCGGTGACGCGGTTCGAGTTCCTGCTCGGCAAGCAGCTGCCCTATGTCGCGCTCGCACTCGTCAATGCGCTGCTGCTGACCCTCTTCGCCGTCTTCGTCTTCCGGGTGCCGTTCACGGGCGATCTCCTCGCCTTCGCCACTGCGGCCTTCGTCTATGTGGTGGCGGCCACGGCGATGGGGCTCCTGATCTCCAGCTTCATGACCAGCCAGATCGCGGCGATCTTCGGCACGACCATCCTGACCCTGCTGCCGGCGACGCAGTTCTCCGGCATGACCGACCCGGTCTCCTCGCTGCAGGGGGTGGGTGCGCTGGTCGGGCGGATCTATCCGACCGCGCATTTCATGACGATCTCGCGCGGCACCTTCTCGAAGGGGCTGGGCTTCGGCGATCTCGGGGCGAGCTTCGTCCCCCTGCTGATCGCGGTGCCGGTACTGCTCGGGCTCGCCACTGTCCTTCTCAAGAAACAGGCGCGGTGAGCGATGCGGCCGGCGAACATCCTGCATCTCGGGATCAAGGAAATCCGCGGGCTGCTGCGCGACACGACCCTGCTGGTCCTGATCGTCTACAGCTTCACGCTGGCGATCTACAGCCAGACCAAGGCGGTGCCGGAGACGCTCAACCGCGCTGCCATCGCGATCGTCGACGAGGACCGCTCGCCGCTCTCCTCGCGCATCGTCACGGCGTTCTATCCGCCCTATTTCACGCCGCCGCGCGTGATCACCGCCACCGAGATGGACCGGCGCATGGATGCCGGGCTCGACACCTTCGCACTCGACATCCCCCCCAATTTCCAGCGCGACCTGCTCGCGGGCCGAAAGCCCGCTATCCAGCTCAACATCGACGCGACGCGGATGACCCAGGCCTTCAGCGGCAATGTCTACATCCAGAACATCGTCGGGGCCGAGATCACGGAGTTCAGCCAGCGGGCGCGCGGGGCGGCGGCGTCGCCGGTCGAGCTCGTCCAGCGCCTGCGCTTCAACCCGGAGCTCAACAAGGGCTGGTTCGGCGCGGTGATGAACGTCGTCTTGAGCATCACGATGCTCTCGATCGTGCTGACCGGGGCGGCGCTGATCCGCGAGCGCGAGCACGGCACGATCGAACACCTGCTGGCGATGCCGGTGACGCCCTTCGAGATCATGACGAGCAAGGTCTGGTCGATGGGGCTGGTCGTGCTCGTCGCCTCGGCGCTGTCGCTGATCATCGTCGTCCAGGGCCTGCTCGGCGTGCCGATCGAGGGCAGCATCCCACTCTTCCTGCTGGGCGCGGCGCTGCTGCTCTTCGCCACGACCTCGCTCGGCATCTTCCTGGCGAGCATCGCCGGCTCGATGCCGCAGTTCGGCCTGCTCCTGATGATGGTGCTTTTGCCGCTGCAGATGCTCTCGGGTGGCATGACGCCGCGCGAGAGCATGCCCGAGATCGTCCAGACGATCATGCTGGCGGCCCCCAACACCCATTTCGTCATCCTCGCCCAGGCGGTGCTGTTCCGCGGGGCGGGGCTCGACGTGGTCTGGCCGCAGCTGCTCGCGCTCATCGGCATCGGCGCGGCGCTGTTTGCCGTGTCGCTGCGGCGCTTCAGGCGTTTCCTGCGCTGAGGCGGCGGGGCGCCTCAGGAGCGCGCGTATTTCGCCCCGCAGAAGGAGCGCGCATTGTCGGTCCACTGGCCGAAGCCGGTGGCGACCATGTTGCGGATGACGGTGCAGACATAGCGATGCTGGGCCGGGTTGTTGTGCGGCCCGGCGTGATAGCGCGCCACCGCCATGGTCCAGCTCGTGTGGCGCGCCTTCAGCCGCTTCAGGAACTTGGCCGAGTATTCGACATTCAGCGCCGGGTCGAACATCGCGTCGAGGCTGGGGAACTGGTCGCGGTGGTAGTGATGGTTGATCTGCATGCAGCCGATGTCGATCAGCTTCTTCCCCTTGGCGCGCGAGGTGTGGAACTCGGCCAGCGCCTCCTCCTTGCTCGCGCCGAAGAAGGCGCGGCCATGGATGTTGAGCGCATAGGGCTGCAGCGAGTTGCGCCGGCCGCTCTCGGTCAGGCCAACCGAATAGAGCACGCCGACGGGGATGTCGTAGGCCTTCGAGACGCGGATCATGTGCTCCTCGCAGACCGTCTGGGCGGCGGCCGGCGTGAACAGGCTAGAGATAGCGAAGAGGGTCGCGGCCAGGGCGATGGCTTTCGCGGCGATCATGGGTGTCCTCCGTGCTGATGAGGGCCTCTTGGCGGGCGTCCCGCCGTTGCGAATCCGGCCGGTCATTTTGCCGGTCGTTCTGCCTGTCCTGCTGGCGCGAGGGGTCGAAGCCGCGGCCGTCGCGGCCGGCCCCCTCCTCGCGCGTGCCGTCGCGGGGCGCGTCCTGCCCCGGCCGCGGATCGGCGCCGGCCGAGTCGACATGGACGGTCTCGACCGAGACCTGGTCGAGCGCATGGCCGCTCGCCCGCACGATCTCGCGCAGCGCCTCGCGGTCATTGGCGAGCAATTGCGCGGTCTCGGCGCGGCTGGCCTCGAGCCTGATCTCCATGCCGTTCTGCGAGATGCGCAGCTTGACGACGATGCTGCCGAGTTCGACCGGGCTAAGCTGGATATGCAGGATCTTCGTCGGCTCGGCGATGCCGCCGGGCTTCACCGTACCGATCTCGGGAACATCCTGCGCGCGTGAAGCCGACAGCTCCGAAGCGGCCTGCCGGATCGGCTCGGCGACCTGCTGCAGCGGCGAGAGGCGCATGACCGGCGGCAGATGCGTCTCCTGGCGGATCACGGCGATGGTGAAGGGCTTGTCCGGGCCTGCGTCCTTCGCTGTGGCTTCGGCGGCGGCCGGCCTCGGATCGAGCAGGGCCGCCGCGTCCGGCAGGTCAGGCAGGGCAGCCTCCTCGGTCGGCAGCGCGACGCCAGCCTCGGCAGTCGCGGGTCGCGCGACCGGCTCCAGGGCGCCGGCTGCGCCGGTGGCGGCCCGGGCGAGGACGCCGCTAAGGGCGGCGAAACCATCGCGGCGCGGGCCGGGTTCGCGGCGTGGCTCGGGCCGCGTCTCCGGGGCGGGGGGTTGGGCCGCACCGAGCAGGAGCCGCGCCGCATCGACCGTGCCGTCGTTGGGGGCGGCGGGCTCGGCCGGGGCCGTGGCGAGCATCTCGGCGAGGCGCTCGGCGGAGAAGGCCTCGGCCTTGTCGCCCGGCTCCCCGCGGCCCGGCTCGGCGGGCTTGTCGGCTGCAGGCTTGCCGGCGCCCTTGTCGAGCGTCTGCAGCAGGGAGCGGAAGGCCTGGCCCCTCTCCTCGCGGCCGCCGGCCATCAGCCGCGCCTTGGGGTTCTTCGCGACGTCGGCCCCGGCGCTGCGGCCGGGGGGGAGGGCGGGTGTCTCAACCTGGCTCATGGCCGGGCATCTCCGGAGCGGGCGGGGGGGAAGACGGGGTCGGCGAGCAGCTTTTGCGCCTCGGCCAGGCTGCGCTCGGCGCCGGAGAGGAGGCGCTTCATCCGCGGGTCGAGATCGGCGGGTTCGGCCGCGGCCGGCGGGCCCGGCGTCTGGGCGCCGCCCATAGGCGCATCGACGATCTCGGCGGCGACGCGCAGCGCCGTCTGGAGGATGCCCTTTTCCTCCGGCGGCAGCCGCGTGGCGTCGATCTTTTTCAGCGTGTCGAGCGCTCCGCCGGCCCGGTCGACGCCGATGCGCGAGGCGGCCCGGTAAAGCGAGGCGCGCGTCACAGTGGCCTGATCGGCGCCGGGGATGCGCGCTACCTCCTCGGCCGCGAGGCGGGCCTGGTCGAAGCGGCCGCGCACCAGCGCGTCGCGGGCGATGATGAGGAGCACCGCGCGCTGCTGCTCGCGGTCGAAGGCGCGCAGCGTTGCCACCAGCCGGGGGAATCTGGCCGGGTCGCGGCCGATGTCGAAGCGCACGAGGCCGGTGGCGAAGCTCTGGCGGAAATGCTCGGCATAGACCGAGCGGTCGAAGCGCCGCATGTACTGGGCGGTGCCCTTCTCCAGCCGGTCGAGATCGTTGATCTCGGCGGCGATGAAGACGGCGCGGCGCAGCGCGCCCTCCTCGACCAGCGAGCCGGGCGAGGCCAGCCTGGCCTGATCGAGCAGCTGCAGCGCCCGCTTCTGGTCGTCGCGCAGGATCAGCGTCGCCTGGACGAGGGCGAGATGGCCGGCCAGTGACTCATGCAGGCCAGCCGGGTCGAGCGGCATCAGCAGCGCTTTCGCCTGGCCGCCATCGCCCATGACATAGGCCAGCGCGCCCTCGGCCAGCCCCTTGGGCAGCCCGGCCGGCTCGCCGCGCTTGACCAGCTCGGCCAGGGGGCCGGGCTGGCCGCCGCTCAGCACATACTGAACGGCGGCGCGGGTGTTGCGGGGATCGTCCCAGACCGCCGGAGGCTGCGCCGCCATCGCGTGTTCGAGATCGCGCAGCAGCTTGCCCTGGGCGGCATGGGCGGCGCGGTTTCCCGCCGCCGCCTCGTTCTGCAGCGACTGCAGGGTGCGCACGAGCTGATAGGGCGGTGCGGGTGCGGGCACGGAATCCTGTGCTGCAAGGGCCGATGTCGTCAGCGCGAGTGCGAATGCCAGCAGGGAAAAGCGCTTCATGCGCGCTTCTCCCGGATCAGGATCTCGATGCGGCGGTTCTCGGCGGCGTTGGGGTCGCCCGCCCGGGGACGGCGGCTGGCATGGCCCTCGATATGTTCGATGCGCGACTGACTGATGCCGCCCTGGACCAGCAGGTCCTGGGCGGTATGGGCTCGGGAGGTCGAGAGCCGCCAGTTGTCGCTGCGGCCGTCACGGAAGGGGCGCGCATCGGTGTGGCCGCGGATGACGATGGCGCCCTCGCGTTCCTTCAGCACGGCGGCGACGCGCTGCATCGCGGCGACCGTCTGCGGATGCGGCTCGGCCGAGCCGATGCCGAACATGCCGAAATTGGCATTGTCGGTCAGGCTGATCAGCACACCCTCGTCGGTCTTCTTGACATCGACCTGCGGCTGGTCGGCCCGCTGCTGGCCCCCCTTGGCGATGGCCGAGGCGATGGCGGAGGCCATCGCCTCGTCGGCGCGCGAACTCATGGCGGTGGCGCCGGCCGCGACGGCGAGACCCGGGCGCGGCGACATTGCGGGCGCGGTCGCCGGGACCGTTGCCGCCACGACCGGGGGCTGTTCGGTGACGGCCGGGCTCGCGGGGGCGGCGGTCGTCGCTTCGGCCGGGGGGTGCGGCTTCGGGGCGGGCTCGCTGGCGGCCGGGGGGGCCGGAGCGGCGTCTCCCGCAAAGGCCTGCTGGCGCTCGGGCTTGTCGGTCTGCGGCGTCTGGCGCCAGAAATTTGGGTCGAAGGGGTCGCGCATCGCCTCGCCGCCGTTCATGCCCGGCTTGCCGGTGGTGCCGAGCGTCAGGGTCGAGGCCCGGTCGGAACCGGGCTCGGGCTTGGCGGCGGCGACCTCGGCGAGAACGGCATAGGGGTCCTCGAAGGCGGCCTTGCCCTGGCGCGGGTCCTTCAGCGTCGCGCTGGGCCGCCGGTCGGAGCCGGTCTTGGCGGCGCCCACCTGGTCGCCGTCATGGCGGCTGGTGCTGTCGACCTCGCCGGGCTCGGCGTCCTGCGGGTTGCGCACGCCCTTGCGGTCCGAGGTCGTGTCGGAAAGCTTGATCGGGTTGAAGTACTGGGCGACCGTGGTCCGCGTCTCGCGATTGGTCGAGTTGACCAGCCAGAGCACGAGGAAGAGCGCCATCATCGCCGTCATGAAGTCGGCATGGGCGATCTTCCAGACGCCGGTCTTGATCGAATCCGTCGGCCGGCCGGCGCTGCGGCGGAGGATGATGAAATCCTGGCGGTCGGTGTCCATGGTGCGGCCTCCGATGCGGGCGAGCGGGTTCAGGCGGCGGGCCGGCGGCGGCGGTCCGGGCCCTGGCCCCGGAGCCGCGCGACCCAGGCCGCGATGCGGGTTTCGATCACGGTCTCGCCGAGGACGATCGACACATCGACCGCCTCGGTCTCGGTGAACTCGACCGGGCTCCCGGCCGGGAAGACGCCGCGCAGCGTCGTCAGCAGGTCGGCCGGGCCGCTGACGCGGATCAGCGCGCCGTCCCCGCCGCTGAGCAGCGGGCGGATCTGGTCGATCAGAGCGCGGCTGGCGGCGTCGCGCAGTTCACCCTCGAGGAAGGGCCGCAGCAGGCGCCCGGTCGTCTCGGCGAGGCTTTCGGCGAGCGCGTCGAGCGCCCGGGGAAACTCGGCGGCCAGCGGCGTGGCGACGCCTTCGGTCCAGGCGAGCCTCGCCTGTTCGAGCGCCGCCTCGGCCTCCTGCACCTGACGGGCGGCGGCGGCCTGCGCCTCGGCGCTGGCCTCCGCGAGTCCCGCCTGGCGACCGCTCTCGTAGATGGCGTCGAGATCGGGCGGGGGCTCGCGCGGGGTGCGCGGCAGGAAGGCGGGGAGCTCGATCTCGGCCTCGGGCGCGGCCGTGCCGGCCTCCGGCAGGAGGGCGAGTTCGCCCTCGTCGATCTCAAAGCTCGGGATGAAGTCGGCGGCGGAGCGGTGCTTCACGCGCGCTCTCCCTCATGGATCCACTGCTTCAGGATCGCGGCGGCCTGCGCCTCGTTGAAGTCGATCAGCTGCTCCAGCTTGCGCAGCGGCGAGCGCTGCGAGGCGCTGGTGAGGTCGCCGATCAGGTTGAGGCCGATCTCGCCGCCTGCGAGCTGGAGCTGGGGATCGACGGCCGAGACATTCGCGTCCTCGGTCATCGCGGCGATGGTTGCCGGCGCGGGGCGTTTCAGGATGGCGTTGATCGAGGGCCGCAGGCCGAACCAGATGATCAGTGCGGCGAGGCCGAGGATGGTGACCGCGTTGATCAGCGTGCCGGACTGGCGCAGCAGTGCCTCGGCGACGCCGACGGGCGGCGTCGGCTCCAGCGTGCGGCTGCCCTGAAGGAAGTCGACCGCCAGCACCTTGACGGCGTCGCCGCGCTGGTTGTTGACGCCGGCGGCGGAGGCCACGACCTGGCGGACATCCTCCAACCTCGCCTCGATCGCCTCCGGGCTGGGCGAGGCCCCGAGCGACTCGACCAGGCGCGGCCGGTTGATCAGCACGGCGATCGACATCTTGGCGACCGAATAGCCGTCGCTGACGGTCTGGATGCGCTTCGAGGAAATCTCGTAGTTGGTCAGCTCCTCGCGGCGCTGCTTCTCCTCGCTGGAGCGCTGGCCGCCATCGGCGCGCACGGCGCGCTCCGGCACGTTCTGCTCGACCGTCGTCGGTTCCTGGGTCGCCGCGTTCTGGGAGGTGTCGTTCTCGCGCACCACCCGCACCGAGCGCTCGACCTTGGAATCGGGGTTGAAGACCGTCTCGCTGGTTTCCTTGCGGTCGGTGTTCAGCTCGGTGGCGACGCTGATCTCGAAATTCTCGAGCCCGAGATAGGGCGTCAGCGCCTTGCGGACATTGTCCTGAATCTCGCGGCTGACGCTCTGCTGGAGGCCGGCGAGCTTGGAAGAGGCCATCTGGCCGGGTTCGCCGCCGGTGGCGAGCAGGGTGCCGTCGGTGTTGAGCACGGTGACCTTCTCGGCCGACAGTCCCGGCACGGCGGAGGCGACGAGATGGCGGATCGCCTGCGCGACATTGCCGGCGCCCGAGGTCTCGGTGCGCACGACGACGCTGGCGGAGGCCGGCTGCTGGTCGCGCCGGAAGGAGCCCTTGTCGGCGAGCACGAGATGCACGCTCGCCGCCTTGACGCCGCGCATGAGCTGGATGGTGCGGGCGAGCTCGCCCTCCATGGCGCGCACCCGGGTGATCTCCTGCATGAAGGAGGTCAGGCCGAGCGAGCCGAGCTTGTCGAAGAGCTCGTAGCCGCCGCTGGTGCTGCGCGGCAGGCCCTTCTCGGCCAGCAGCATGCGCGCCTGGGCCGCCTGGGTCGGCTTGACCAGCACCTGTGTGCCCTCGGAGTTGACGTCGAAGACGACGCCGGATTCCTGCAGCGCCGCGCCGATGCGGTTGACGTCCTCGCGCTGCAGTCCGCTGTAGAGGACCGACATTTCAGGCCGGCTCAGTTGATAGGCACTGATGCCGATCGCGGCGAAGACGAAGAGGCCGATCGCGGCGAGTGCGGCCAGTCGCTTCGGCCCCAGTTGCTGGAGGTTGAGCCAGATCTCTTCAGCGTATTGCCGGCCCGGCATCGTCTTTCCTTCATGCGTGGCAGGTGATGGAAGCACTGTGCCGGGCGAGCCTTGCGCGAGCATTGCGCGGGTTCAGGCCACCTCTTTCGGGGCGAAAACGGAGAAGGCCGCGCTCCCGGGGGAGAGCGCGGCCCTGTCTGGCGTGTGGATGTGCCTTTCGCGTCAGCCGCGGAACAGCGAGAGGATGCTCTGGCTGCCGGAGTTGGCGATCGACAGCGCCTGGATGCCGAGCTGCTGCTGCGTCTGCAGCGCCTGGAGGCGGGTCAATTCGGCGTTCATGTCGGCGTCGACGAGCTGGCCGATACCGCGATCGAGCGAGTCCTTCAGGGCCTTCACGAAGTCCTGCTGCAGGCCGATGCGGTTCTTGATGGCGCCGAGATTGGTGGCGGCATCGGTGATCGTGCCCAGGGCGTCGTCGACGGCCGAGATGTAGGTCTCGAGCTTGGCGAGGTCCGTGGCGTTGTCGGTCAGCGCGGCGATGTCGATGTCGGCGACCGAGAAGGTCTCCCAGGCGGTGCCGGTGAAGGCATCGTAGGTCTTGTCCAGGATGCCCTTGTTGCTGTCGACCGGGGTCGCCAGGGCCGTCAGCGTCACGGCGGCGCCGAGACCGGCGACGCTGGCGTCGATCGCGACGTCTGCGTCGTTGCGGCTCTTGAACGCCAGGGCGTCACCGGCGGCGTTGATGCCGACCGACAGACCCTCGATGCCGAGCTTGTTGATCTCCTTGGCGATGTCCTTCAGCGAGGTGCCGGCGGCGACCGCGATGTTCAGCGCCGGAGCCGCGCCGACGGTGACGGTGATGTTGCCGCCGACGTCGAGCGTCGCATTGCGGGCGGCCGTGGTGGCGGTCGGGAAGGTCTGCGCCGCATAGGCCGTGTCGAGGTTCGCGTCGTAGAGCTTGATCGCGTTCAGATCGACGGTGACGGTGTCGACCTGGACCTGGCCGCCGGCACGGGAGAAGGACGAGACGACCGACTTGGTGTCGTTGTAGCTCGACGCCGTCGAATCGACCGAGATCCAGTTCTCGCCGTTGAACACCGCGGAGTCCGCCGTGTTCTTGAGCTGGCTCTGGAGCTCCTTGATCTCGCTCTGGATCTTGTCGCGGTCGACGCCGGGGGTGCGGGCCGCGACGAGCTTGGCCTTGATCTCCGAGACGACTTCGACCGTGCCGTTCAGGCCGGTATACATCGTGTCGATGGTCGCGGCGCCGAGGCCGAGAGCGTCCTGCACCGCGCCGAGCGCCTTGTTGTCGGAGCGCATCGTCGTGGCGATCGACCAGTAGGCGGCGTTGTCGGAAGCGGTCGAGACGCGCTGGCCGGTGGCGATGCGGTTCTGCGACTGGGCGAGGTTCTTGTTGGTCATGGTCAGCGTCTGCAACGCTGTCATGGCGGAGGTGTTGGTGAGCAGGCTGGTCATGTTGATGTTCCTCAATCTGGAAGGGATTGGTGGGAACATTCCGGGTTTGCACCGGGATGGCAGGGCGGCTTCATGCCTTTGACGCCGGGGACGCACCCATCGGGTCAACCTGCCATGGGTCTGGTGTAGCGTTCGAAGCTTGCGCGGGGCTGGCGTCGTGGGCGCTTCCCCGTGCGACGCTCAACCGCAATGACCGCGCGTCAAGCGACACTTGACGCGCGACGCCATGTCGTTCAGTCTGACGTGCGTGGAGATCGAGAGCATCCGGCACAAGGCCTTGCGGAACTTTGCCGAGACCGGCAAGGCCAGGGGGCTGCCCGGCAACCTCGTCGGACGGCTTCGCAACATGCTGGCCTATCTCGCTGCCATCCAAACCATGGAAGAATTGAAGGCGCCTCCCAACTACGGAGCCCATGAACTGACGGGTGATCGGGCTGGGGAATGGTCGCTGACGGTGACGAAGAATTGGCGGATGACGTTTCGCATCAACGCGGTCTTCGCGATCGAGGATATGAATCTGGAGGATTATCACTGATGGCGATCAAGCTGCATGAGAGTTTCGCCGTCCATCCGGGCGCATGGCTCAAGGCCGAATTCGTCGAGCCCTATGGGCTGAGCGTGACCATTGCTGCGCAGAAGCTGGGCGTCACGCGGCAGGCCATGAGCAATCTTCTAAACGGCAACGCCGGCTTGTCGGCCGAGATGGCGATCCGGTTCGAGAAGGCCTTTGGTGTGCGCGCCGATACCTTGCTGCGGATGCAGGCCGCGCATGATCTGGCGCGCGTCCGGGCGCACGAGAACGACATCAAGGTCGAACGCATCGAGATCGCGGCCTGAGACGGCAACGCTCTGTCACGCCACCTTCTTCGCGTAGACGAGGCAGAGCAGCTCGGCGACGACCTTGTAGAATTCCGGCGGGATCATCTGGTCGAGCTGGACGGCGGCGTGGAGCGAGCGGGCGAGCGCGCGGTCCTCGACCACGGGGATGTCGTTGGCTTCTGCGATCTCGCGGATCTTGAGCGCGATCAGGTCCGTGCCCTTGGCCAGCACCAGCGGCGCGCCGCCCTCCTCCTGCACATAGCGCAACGCCACGGCGTAATGGGTCGGGTTGGCGATGATCACGGTGGCGCGGGGCACGGCGGCCATCATGCGGTTGCGGGCGCGGTCGCGGGCGAGCGAGAGCCGGCGGGATTTCAGGATCGGGTCGCCCTCGGCCTGCTTGTGCTCGTCCTTGACCTCCTGCTTGGTCATGCGCAGCGAGCGGCGCCAGAATTTCTGGGTCCAGACCAGGTCGATCGCGACGATCACGATCGTCGCCACGCAGGCCGCCGAGAGCAGGCGGATCGCGATCGTCAGGATCAGTTCCGGAAGGGCGCTGGGATCCCTCAGCATGGCCGTCACCACCGTGTTCTTGTCCGATTTGAGGATCAGCCAGACGGTCACCGTGATGGCGGCGAACTTGGCCAACGACTTGCCGAATTCAACGAGGCCCTGGCTCCCGAAGATCCGCGTGAAGCCCTTGGACGGGGAGAGCCGCGACCATTGCGGCTTGATCCGTTCGAGGGCGAGCTGGGGCGGATGCTGGAGGAAGGCCGCACTCAGGCCGAAGACGAGGAAGAGCGCGAAGACGGGCCACAGGAACAGGCCGGCCTGCATCGCGGCGTAGAGCAGAAGCGCGGTCGTGTTGCCGTTGGTCGAGATGTCGAAGCCGGCGGGGTCGGCCAGGAAGTCGGAGAGGAAGCGCGCCATGGCGGCCGCCCCGTCCCGCATCAGGAAGACGCCGGCGATCAGCGTCGCGGCGATGCTGGCGAAGATCGGGGCCTCCTTGGAGGAGGGCGTGTTGCCGCGCTCGACGGCATCGCGTACCTTCTTCTCGGAGGCTTCCTCGGTCTTGCTCTCCTGGTCCTGTTCGGACACGCGTCCTTACCTCCTCGTCGGCACGCTGCCGTTCACTGGAAATAGGCGCCCTCCTCGCGGTCCGGGTTGAGCTCGATCTCGCCGCGGCTGGCCATCTCCAGCGCGATGTCGGTGATGGCGCGGCGGGCATCGACGACCTCGCGCTGCAGCGCCGGCTCGCCGTTCTCGAGATCCTGCTGCACGATGCGGCGCGCACGCGCCGCGAGCGACGACAGGATCTGGTCGCGGAAGGCGGCTTCGGTGCCCTTGAGGGCCAGCACGAGCCGGTCGGTCGGGACCTGGTCGAAGATCGCCATGCGGGCGCGGGCCGAGAGCTTGACGATGTCGTCGAAGGTGAAGAGCAGACCCTTCAGCATCTCGGCAGATTCCGGCCGGATGCGTTGCAGGCTGCCGAGCGCCTCCTCCATGTCCTGGCTGTCCATCTTGTTGAGGATGTCGGCCATGCGGGCATGGGTATCGGCGCCCTTGTTGCGCGAGAGGTTGAGGGTGAAGCCCTCGTAGAGCGCCTTCTCGACGATCGCCGCCGGCTGCTCGGCCACGGGCTTCAGGTTCAGCATGCGGCGCATCAGCTCGTGGCGCTTGTCGGCCGGCCACTGCGTCATGACGCGCGAGGCGCAGGCCGGCTTGAGCTTGGAGAGCACATAGGCCGCCGTCTGCGGATGCTCCTTGGCGAGATAGCCGGCGAGCGCGCTCTCGGGCATCTGCGAGATGCGGTCCCAGATCGAGCGGTTGGCGGCCTCGGCGGTCTCGCCGATGATCTCGGTGATCTCCTCGGGCGGCAGCACGCCGGTGAGCAGCTTCTGCACCTCGCTGGGAGATCCGACGAGATTCATGCCCCGCGAAAACTGGTCGCTGAACTCGTCGACGAGATCGGCGATGTCGTCGGCGGCGACCGGGCCGAGCTCGGAGGCGCGCCGCATCAGGGCGCGGACCTCGGCGGTGTCGAGATGCTTCAGCATCCGCCCCGCGAGCGGCTTGCCCATGGCGAGCACGAGCACGGCCGCCTTGCCGGCGCCGCCCAGCGCAACCGTCTTGCCCGACGGGGCGGGCGTGGCGGGGCTTCCGGCCCGGTTGTCCTTCGCGATCGCCGTCATGCTGTGCTCGGCCTCACTCTTCGAACTTGGCCTGGACGCCGACGATCTCGGTCAGCGAGACCCCGAAGCGGCTGTTGTCGTCCTCGACGATCACGACCTCGCCGCGGGCGACGATGCGGCCGTTGACGACGACGTCGACCGGCTCGCCGACACGGTGGTCGAGCGGCACCACCGCGCCGCGGCGCAACTTCATCAGATTGGCGACCTGCATGGAGGCGCTGCCGAGCACGACCTGGATCGTGACGGGGATGCGCATCACCGCCTCGAGATTGAGCGGGTCGTCGGCGGGGGGCGGCGCTTCTGCAGCCTCGGGCTCGGTCGCAGCCTGCGGCTCCATCAGGGCGACGTCGGCCTGCTCTTCGGAGAGAGCGAGGTCGGAGAGCTTCATCGGCTTGCTCGGCTTCTTCATGGTGGTCTCCGGCGGGAAGGCGAAAGGAAAGAGCCGTCAGGCGGCGTTGGCCTTGCGGCCGGCGACACGGGGCGTCTCGGGGCCCGCGCCGATCTGCTTGAGATCGCCGGCGAGGCGGCGGCCGGCGTCGATGCGCTGGCCGAGTTCCTCAAGGACGTCGCGGCCGCTGGCGTGCAGCTCGCGGATCGTGGCCTGGATGGTTGCAAGAGCGGTCTCGGTCTTGCCGAAGACCTGTTGGAACTCGGCATGGTAGGCGCGCATGCGCTGCAGCTCGCGGCGCATGCGCAGGACCTGGAGGCTGGTCAGCAGCAGGGCCGCGAAGAGGACGGCTTCACCGAGATAGAAGATCATCGAAAAACTCCTGTTCCTGGTTGGCGCTGTCCTGCACGCGCAGGACATAGGACCCGTCGCGCTGGCCGAGCTGGCACCAGAAGACGGTCTCGTCGTTGCACTGGAGGCGAACGGGCGAGCGCGGCGAAGCCTGCAGCTCGATGACCTGCCCGATCTTGAGGGCGCTGATCTCGCCCAGCGTCATCGGGCGCTCCTCGAGGATCGCCTGCAGCCTGACCTCGGTCTTGTGGACCTCGGTCTGGATCTGCTTCGTCCAGCGCTGGTCCTTGACGGTGGTGTGGCCGGAGACGACGCGGGTGAGGCTCTGGCGGATCGGATTCAGGGCCGTCTGCGGGATGATGACGAACATCTGCCCGCAATTGTCGAGGCCCTGGACGAGGAGCTGCGACTTCACCGCCAGGTTGCTGCGGCTGCCGATGGCGGCGAAGTACATCCGCGTCTCCATCTGCTCGAAGATGAAGCTGACATCGGCGACGGGGCTGAAGGCGGCCTGGAGGTTCTGCGCCGCGAGCTCGCAGAGCGCCTGCGCGACCTGGATCTCGATGGGCGTATAGGGCCGCTCGTCGTCGGGAAAATCCGGCTCGTATTTGTAGGGCCGCTCGCTGCCGTCGGCGCCGAAAAGCACCTCGATCAGGGTGAAGACGAAATCCCGGTCGAAGCCGATCAGGATGCGTGAATCCCATTCCGGCGAATGGAAGATGCCGGCGATGGTGTTGTGGGCGTGGGCGTTGAGCGCGTCGCCGATGCGCTGGCTCTGGACGTTGGCGACGGAGAAATAGGTCGGCGAGGTCGACATCTGGCGCACCGCGTCGGCGCAGCCGGTGGCAAGCCGGTCGAAGACCATGCGCAGCATGGGCAGCCGGTCGATCGAGATGCCGGTCGATTCGAGGAGCTTGTCCTCGCGGATGGCCTGGGCGGCGGTGCTCATCAGGCGGCTTCCTTCTGGGCGCGGTCATTGGCGGGCGCCGCACGCTGGCCGGCGCCGCTGATCGTCTTGTCCTCGACCTCGTCGATGGAGGGCCGCTCGGCGGCGGAGATGACCTTGCGGCCATATTCGAGCGCAACCTGCGGCGCGGCGCCGTTGATGAAGGCGAGCAGGGTCTGCTTGACGACGATGTAGACGCGCAGCTGCTTCTCGCGCATCGCCTTGATCTTGAGCGAGATCGGCCCGATCACCGCGTAGGAGAAGAAGATGCCGGCGAAGGTGCCGACCAGCGCCGCGCCGATGAAGCCGCCGAGCAGGGCGGGCGACTGGTCGATCGCGCCCATCGCCTTGATCACGCCGAGCACGGCGGCGACGATGCCGAGCGCCGGCAGGGCTTCCGATACGGTACCCAGCGCGTAATAGGGCTTCAGCCGGTCCTGGAAGTGGCTGCCGATCTCCTCGTCCAGCAGCGCCTCGACCTCATGGGCCTGCGCCTTGCCGACGATGATGAGGCGAAAATAGTCGCAGATGAAGGTTGTCAGCTGGGGATCGGCGAGGACGCTGGGATAGGCCGCGAAGAGCGTCGATTCATAGGGCGTCTCGATATGCTGCTCGATCTCGGCGCGGCCCTTGTTGCGCAGCTCGCGCATCAGCGCGTAGAGCACGCCGAGCACCTCGAAGTAATGCGCCTGGCTCGGCGCCTGGTTGCGCAGCGCCTCCATCACCGCGGTGCCGGTGTCGGCGACCGTCTTCATCGGGTTGGCGATGATGTAGGTGCCGATGGCGGTGCCGAGGATGATCACCAGTTCCCAGGGCTGCCAGAGCACGGCGACATGCCCGCCCATCGCGGCGAAACCGCCGATGAGTGAGCCGACCGCAATCAACAAACCGATCAATACGCTCAAGGCGCCGCTCCTTCTCGCAATCTGCAAGTGAAGCGCTAGTGGAGCTGGCTTGCGCGAGGCTGTCGAAGCCGGGGGTCAGGTCCGCGCAAGCCTTGCACGGGAGCCTGATGTCTCATGAACGTCCGGGCGCTGGCCCGGATCACTGCCGGGATTGCGACGATGACCACGACGACGATGGCGTTCCAGGCCGTGGCGCGGAATCTGCCCAAATCGCTGGAGCGGGCGGCCGCGATGCCGCAGACGGCCAATGAGAGCGCCTATTATCTCGCCCATATCGGCAAGATCAAATCGATCGACGATTTCCTGGGCAACGACCGGATCTATCGCTACGCGATGAAGGCCTTCGGGCTGGAGGAGATGATCTATGCCAAGGGGCTGGTCCGCAAGGTCCTGACCGAGGGCGTCGACTCTTCGTCGAGCTTCGCCAACAAGCTGACGGACCCGCGCTACAAGGAGCTGGCGACGACCTTCAACTTCGCCCGCTACGGCTCGGCGACGACGAGCTTCGACCGCACGCAGAAGCCGATGACCGAGCGCTATGTCCGCCAGGTCTTCGAGGAGCAGCAGGGCAGCCAGAACGAGAATGTCCGGCTCGCGCTCTATTTCGAGCGCAAGGCGTCGGGCCTCAAGAACGCCTTTGAGGTGCTGGCCGATCCGGCGCTGCTGAAGGTGGTGCAGACGGCGCTCGGCATCCCCGCCTCGACCTCGATGATGCCGATCGACAAGCAGGCGGAGATGATCGGCAAGAAGCTGGATTTCGACCAGCTGAAGGACGCCGAGGGCGTCAAGAAATTCCTGCTGCGCTTCACCTCGCTCGCCGATATCGGCGCGAGCCAGACGGCGGCCAATAACGCCCTGACCATCCTGGTCGGGCCGCCGGTCGCGGCCGGGGTCAGCACCGACGTGCTGTTCAGCATCCAGAACCTGCGCCTCGGAGGCGTGTGACCATGCAGTCCTCGATCTATGTCGGCCTGTCCTCCCAGCTCGTGCTGGAGAAGCGCATGGAGACGCTGGCGCGCAACGTCGCCAACATGAACACGGCCGGCTTTCGCGCCGAGGAGGTCAAGTTCAGCACCTTCCTGTCGAAGAAGGGGCCGGATGCGGTCTCCTTCGCCTCGGCCGGCGAGACCTATATCAGCCGTATCCCGGGCGGGCTCGACAAGACCGGCAACCCGCTCGACGTCGCCGTCGAAGGCGAGGGCTGGTTCGCGATCACCACGCCCGCCGGCACGGTCTATACCCGCGACGGGCGGATGAAGATGACGCCGCAGGGCGAGCTGCGCACGCTCTCGGACCATCCGGTGCTCGACGCCGGCGGCGCGCCGATGCAGCTCGACCCCGAGGGCGGGCCGCCCGTGATCGCGCGCGACGGCATGATCTGGCAGGGCGACCAGGAGGTCGGCGCGATCGGCCTCTTTTCCATCGATCCCGCCGCCAAGCTGCAGCGCCACGACAATTCCGGCGTGATCCCCGACCGACCGGCGGTGCCGATCCTGGATTTCGTCGTCAACGGCGTACGCCAGGGCTTCGTCGAGGGCTCGAACGTCAACCCGATCCGCGAGATGACCAAGCTGATCGCGGTGACGCGCGCCTTCGAGAGCGCCGCCAACGCGATCGACAAGGGCGAAAAGGCGGTGGACGGCGCCATCCGCTCGCTCGGCGAGAGCTGAGCGGTTCCCAGGAATCTCAATGAACGCTCTGACACGCCTTGAACAGGCCTTCGCCGGCGGCCCCCTGCCCCATGATCTGGTCCAGGTCAGCGGCAGCGTCTCGGAAG
Source organism: Allobosea sp. R86505 (assembly GCF_042466375.1). Taxonomy (NCBI): domain Bacteria; kingdom Pseudomonadati; phylum Pseudomonadota; class Alphaproteobacteria; order Hyphomicrobiales; family Alloboseaceae; genus Allobosea; species Allobosea sp. R86505. The sequence goes on from NZ_JAXHPY010000001.1 coordinate 832,832, forward strand.
TCACGCCGGCGGCGCTGCGCGTCGGCGGGCTGTCGCGCTTCGTGCGGCTGGGCGAGCGCATCGCGCTCTCGACCCAAGGCCGCGCCGAACTGGGCGAGGCGATCCGGATCGACCGCGACGGCGTGCTGGTGAAGCCCTTCGCGACCACGGTCGGCGTCGGGCTCGGCGCCCGCGCCAGCCTCGCCGGGCCGCTCGTGCTGCGCCCCTCCCAGGGCTGGAAGGGCCGTGTCGTCAACGCCTTCGGCGAGCCGATCGACGACAGCGGTCCATTGCCGGCCGGCGATGTCGCGATGCCGGCCGAGGGGCCGCCTCCCGAGGCGATGCGGCGGGCGCGGGTGACGCGGCCGATCCGCACCGGCGTCAAGGTCGTCGACCTGTTCACGCCGCTCTGCGCCGGCCAGCGCATCGGCATCTTCGCCGGCTCCGGCGTCGGCAAGTCGAGCCTGCTCTCGATGCTGGCGCGGGCGCCGGGCTTCACAACCATCGTCATCGGCCTCGTCGGCGAGCGCGGCCGCGAGGTGCGCGAGTTCCTCGACGACACGCTGGGCCCGATGCGCGCCCAGGCGGTCGCCGTCGTCTCGACCAGCGACGAGAGCGCGATGATGCGCCGGCTCGCGCCCAACACCGCCATGGCGGTCGCCGAGTATTTCCGCGACCAGGGCGAGGACGTGCTGCTGATCCTCGATTCCGTGACGCGCCTCGCCCATGCGGCGCGCGACGTCGCGCTGGCGGCCGGCGAGCCCGCGGTTGCCCGCGGTTACACGCCGAGCGTCTTCAGCACGCTGCCGAAGCTGCTCGAGCGGGCGGGGCCCGGCGTCGAGGGCACCGGCACGATCACCGGGATCTTCTCCGTGCTGATCGACGGCGACGACCACAACGACCCGGTCGCGGATTCGATCCGCGGCACGCTGGACGGGCATCTCGTGCTCGACCGCGCCATCGCTGACCAGGGCCGCTATCCGGCGGTGAACGTGCTCGGCTCGGTCTCGCGCCTCGCCCATCATGTCTGGACGCCGGAGCAGCGCGGGCTGGCCTCGCGGATGAAGGCGCTGATCTCGCGCTTCGAGGACACGCGCGACCTGCGGCTGATGGGCGGCTACCAGGCCGGTGCCGATGCCGAGCTCGACAAGGCGATCGTGCTGGTGCCGAAGATCTACGAGGCGCTGCACCAGGAGATGAGCGCGGCGCTCAGCGCCGATGCCTTCAAGGATCTGGCGAGCACGCTGCAGGGGTGAGCGGCAGCCTCCGCCCACGCGCCACATCGTCATTGCGAGCGAAGCGAAGCAATCCAGGGGACGTCGAGCGCGCCCTTCCGGAATGCTTCGCTGCGCTCGCAATGACGGCGACGCCGATCTCAGCCGCGCAGCTGGTCCTTGCGCACGTAGTTGAATTCCTTGACCAGCACGTCCTTGACGAGCTCGCCGCCGAGGCGGGCGTTGACGCCGGTCTTCACGGTCTTCAGCAGGGCGTCGATGTCGACGCGCTCCAGCCGGGAGAAATCGACCTTGCCGTTGGAGTAGATCGCGCGCAGCGCCTCGTCGCGGACGTAAGGGTGCGGCTTCACCGTCATTTGACGGAGCGTGCGGGCATCGGCGGTGAAGACGAACTGCGCCGCGACATAGCCCTGGACCTCGCCATTCGCGATGATCGGGACATGGATCAGCGCCGTCTCCTCATATTCGAGTCCCTCGAAGAACGGCGCTTCGGCGGCCGGCGGCGTCTCGGCGCGCCAGGTCAGGGCGAGATGGCCGGAGAGCAGCGTGACCCCGCAGACCCAGGCGCCGAGGACGAGCAGCCGCGCCGTGGTCATGAAGCGCGGGCCCGCGGGACCGGCACTGCGGCGAGGCGCGAGGTGGCGGAATAGGTGCCGTCCGACTCGGCGTCGATCAGCGTGCTCGTCATCGCCGCAGCGATCTCGCGCACCGCCTCGAGATGCATGCCGATGGCCATGCGGTTGTGCTCGAGCTTCAGCCGCAGCGTCGACAGGCGCGCGATCAGCGGACCGTCGCCGGCCTCGTCGCGCATGGCGCGCAGCGCCCGGCTGGCGTCGAGCAGCAGCCGGCTCTTGATCTCGTTGAGGCGGTTGAAGTCGGCGCTGCGCAGCGCCATCAACTCGCCCGTCTCGTGGTCGATGGCCTGTTCGAGGCGGTCGAGCACGGCCCACATGGCGCGCGAGGCGGCGCTGGGAGCTGTGGGCTCTTCCTGCATCGCCAGAGGCGGCGGCACCAGCGCGGGCAGCGATGCCGCGATGTCGGCGGGAGCAGGCGCGTCGGACAATTCGGTCATGGCTCAGGCCTGTCGGAAGTTGGAGCGGGCGACGCCACCGGAGGCGGCCGGCTTGGTCAGGTTGAGGAAGCGCTGCTCGACAGAGAGCGGGATGGCGAGATCGCGTGCATTGGCGCCGGCGATCCGGCCGTCGAGCAGCTTGTGAGCGGCTGCGACGGCCCCGTCGGCTGAGCCCGTGCTGTTGCGGGCGGCGATGGCGGCCTCGACCTTCTCGCGAATGCCCAGCCCGCCCGCCTTGGCGATCTGGTTGGCGATCTGTTCGGACAGCATCGAGCGCCAGACGCCGCCGGCGGTGCCGCTGCCGAAATTGTTCGCTGTCGCCTCGGGCATCATCTGCTCGATGAAGGTCTGGATCACCTGCGCCTCGAACTGCTGCATCGTCTTGGCGCTCTTCGACGGGACCGCCGGTGCGGCATTGTCCAATTTAGCCGGCGCAAGAGCCGAAAATTTCTCGCGGGCCCCGGCGAGGCCGGGCACGCCCGCGGCCGGGGCCGCCTCGTCCACCGCGGCGGCGAATTGCGTGCCGGCGATGCCGGTGCCGAGCTTCTGGAGACGGTCGACCGCGAGTTGAAGGCGCGCCGGATCGGCGGCGCGGGCCACGTCGAGCACGATGTCGGACGGAGGAGAAATCGCCATTGTCACCTTCCAGGGTCGTTGAACGATCTGGGACGATGATGGCCGATCAGGCTTGTTTCAGGCTTGCGGGCGGGAGCGGTGTTTCGGCGTCCGTCAGCGGCTCCAGCCCTCAGAGCGTCGCCGCCCGCTGGCCTTCACGCGCGTCCATGATCTCCACCAGCGCGCCGTCCTGGTCGGCGCGCAGCTTCACCTTGCGGACATGGTCGGCGAGGCGAGCGGTGCGCTTCTCGCGGCCCGTCTCGGCGAGGACCTGCTTCGCCTGGACGACCGCCGCCGCCTCCAGCTGCGAGGCCGAGACTTCGGTCCGGTGCAGGCGCCTCGCAGTCATGTCGGCGAAGAGCCCGGCGGTCGGCCCCTCGCCGTTGAGCGCCGCGACCAGTTCGCGGGATTCGGCGCGCGCCGCTGCGGCCTGCAGCTCGATCGCCTTCTGGCGCCATTCGGCGAGCTTGCGGATGCGCGACTGGATCGACAGCATCCGCTCGATCGCCTCGAGACGCTGGCCCTGCATGGCCGCTCAGCCCCGCGCCAGCCAGGACGAGAAGGCAGTGATGAACAGCTTCAGCGCCTCTGGCCCGGAGAAGTAGAGCAGGAACAGCCCGCCGGCGATGACGAAGGGCAGCGAGATGAAATAGACCGGGATCTGCGGCGTCAACTTGTTCATCAGGCCGATCGCGAGGTTGACGATCACCGCATAGATGATGAAGGGGCTGCCGACGCGCAGGGCCAGATAGAAGGTCTCCGAGGCCCGGTCGGCGATCTGGATCAGCCCGGCCTGGGCGTCGAGCGGCGTGCCCGGCGCGATGCGGGTGTACGAACCCGCGAGCGCCCGGATGACCTCGGCATGCTGGTTGGTGACGAACATCAGCGTCGCCGCCGTCAGGGTGATCAGCGTCACGAAGGGGGCCGACGCCTCGGCCTCATCGACCGGCAGGCCCGGCAGCTGGCCGAGGCCGGCGGTGGTCGCCATCGCGGTCGCGATGGTCTGCAGCGCCAGGAAGAAGAAGCGCGCCATCAGCCCAATCAGAGCGCCGGTCATCGTCTCCGCCATAACGACGCGCAGCAGCGTCGCCGGGCCGGGCGAGACGAGATGGGCGAAGGCCGGCAGCACATAGGGCGCCAGCGCCAGCGTGACGCCGACCGCGATCATCAGCCGGAAGCGGACGGGCACGCGCGGGCTGGAGAAGCCCGGCATCAGCATCAGGCAGGCGCCGATGCGGCAGAAGATCAGGAAGGCATGCAGCACCGTGTCGGGTGTGAACGGCGTCACGAGATGGTGCCCAGCAGGTTGACCTCCAGCCCGCGCGCGATCTCGACATGGGAGAGGACGGGCAGCGCCGGGAAGATGCGCTCGACGATCATGCGGACGTAAGGCCGCGCATCCGGGCTGGTGACGAGCACGAAGCTCTGGCCCTGATCCATGCGGGCGCGGATCGCCGTCGTCGCCTCGGCCGCGAACTCCTCGATCAGGCGCGGGTCGATGTCGAACTCGACGACCTCGCCCTTGGCGTCGCGGCGCAGGCTCTCATGGAAGGCGAGGTCCCAGCGGTTGCCCAGCCTGAGCATGTTGAGCACGCCGCCCTGGGTGAGGTCGCCGCAGATCTGCTGGGCCATGCGCATGCGCACATGCTCGGCGATCTGCTCGGCGCGGCGGACATGGGGCGCGATCTCGGCGACGACCTCGAGGATGAGGTGGAGGTTGCGGATCGAGACGCGCTCGGCCAGCAGCAGGCGCAGCACCGCCTGCAGGCTCGAGAGCGACATATGGGCCGGGCAGATCTCGTCGAGCAGCTTCTTGTATTCGGGTCCCAACCGGTTGAGCAGCGCGCGCATGTCCTTGTAGGACAGGAGCTGGCCGAGATTCTTGCGGATCGTCTCGCTGAGATGGGTGAGCAGCACCGAGAGCCGGTCGACCGGCTGCATGCCCTCGCGCCGGACCTCGTTGGCATAGCTTTCCGAGACCCACATCGCCTTGACGCCGAAGGCCGGCTCGCGGACCTCCTCGCCCGGCAGATCGGGCAGGCGGCCGTCGCCGACGACGACAAGCATGCTGCCGGGGCGCATCTCGCCGGTGGCGGCGACGGTGCCGTGGATGCGGAACTCGTAATGCTTGGGCGGCAGGGTCAGGCTGTCGGAGAGTTTGATCTCGGGCACGACGAAACCATATTGCTGGGCGAATTTCTTGCGCATCTTGCCGACGCGATGGGCCAATTCGCTGTGCGAGGTCAGCATCTCGGCGGCGAGCTGCTTGCCGAGGCCGAGTTCGATCTCGGCCATGCGCAGCGATTCCTTGATCGTGTCCTGGCTGTCGCGCGCGGCCTCCTCGGCCTCCATGGCGCGGATTTCCTCGGCGGCCGCTGCGCGCTCGGCGATGCGCTTCGGGATGGTGTAGCCGACGAAGGCCATCACCCCGCCGAGCAGCGCGAAGGGCAAAAGCGGCAGGCCGGGCACCAGCGCCAGGATCACCATCAGGAAGGAGGCGACGAAGAGGGCGCGGGGGTAATGCCCGAGCTGGCCGAGGATCGCCTGCTCGGCCGTGCCGCGGGTGCCGCCCTTGGAGACGAGCAGGCCGGCGGCGAGCGAGACGATCAGCGCGGGGATCTGGGTGACGAGGCCGTCACCAACCGCGAGCTTGACGAAGACGTCGGCCGATTGGGACAGCGACAGGCCATGGCGGGTGACGCCGATGATGATGCCGCCGAGGATGTTGACGGCGGTGATGATCAGCCCGGCGATGGCGTCGCCGCGGACGAATTTCGAGGCGCCGTCCATGGCGCCGAAGAAGGAGCTTTCCTCCTCCAGCTCATGGCGGCGGCGCTGCGCCTCCGGCGCGTCGATCAGCCCGGCCGAGAGATCGGCGTCGATCGCCATCTGCTTGCCGGGGATCGCATCGAGGGTGAAGCGGGCGCCGACCTCGGCGATGCGGGTCGCGCCCTTGGTGATCACGATGAAGTTCACCGTGACGAGGATGACGAAGACGATCAGGCCGATGACGAAATCGCCGGCGATGACGAAGCGCGCGAAGCCGTCGATGATGTAGCCCGCCGCATGCGAGCCCTCGTTGCCATGGGCGAGGATCACGCGCGTCGTGGCGATGTTGAGCGAGAGCCGCAGCATCGTCGCGACCAGCAGGATCGTCGGGAAGGACGAGAATTCCAGTGGCTTCTTGATCCAGAGCGCCACCATCAGGATCAGCACCGAGAGCGCGATCGAGAGCGCCAGGCCGAGATCGATCAGGAAGGCCGGGATCGGCAGGAACAGGATCGAGAGAATGGCGACGATGCCGACGGCGAAGCCGATGTCGCGGCGGCTGGCCGGAGCTTCGCCCGGCAGCGCCTTGGGCGCGACCTTGCCGGTGATGAGATGGGGCGTGGCCATTCTGGCACCCTGTCCTGTCGTCGGAAATGCGCGCCCGTCGGCGCGCGGTCAGAAGCCGCGCTCGATCCGCCCGTAGACGCGCTCGGTGAAGGCGAAGACCTGCGCGCCGGTGAAGGCCCCCGTCGCCGCCATCACGATCAGGATGACGACGATCTTGGGCACGAAGGTCAGCGTGGCCTCCTGCACCTGCGTCAGGGCCTGCATCAACGCGATGATCAGGCCGATCGCCATCGCGGCGGCCACGGCGGGGCCGGCGCCGACGATGATCGCCCAGACGGCGTCGCGCATCAGGTCGAGGGCGTCGGCCTCGTTCACGCGGAGCGCCTCAGGCTTCCGTCGTGGCGGGCTTCAGCGCCGCGATGCCGGCGATGATCTGGTTGAGCTTGGCATTGGCCGTGACCGACTGCTCGACCTGCGAGAGCGCCGCGAATTGCTGGACGTATTGCGCCGGATCGGTCGGGTTGGTCGGATCCTGGTTCTTGGCCTGGGCGATCAGGAGCTGGAGAAAGGTGTTGTAGTCGCCCATGGCGTTCTTGGCGCTCGTCGAGCTCGAGGTCGTGCTCGTCGTGGTGCTCTGGATGCTGCTCACGTCCATGATCGGCTCCGCCGGGTTTGGGATGGGACCCGCCGGGAGGCGGGCCTCGTTTCGTCAGGCGAGCTGGGCCTCGCGCCGCATCGGCGCGACGGTCGCAGCCCTCGCCGTCGCCGTCAGGCTAGGCTCCGTGGCCTGCCCGGAGCTTGCGAGGATCGCGGCCTCCGCCGGATAGAGCGCCCGCAGCTGCTTGAGCGCCTCGAAATGGCGCTCCTCGGCGATCAGCTGGTCGACGGCCTGGAGACCGAGGAGCACGTCGGCATCCTCGAAGATGCAGGCGGTGGTCATCAGCATCCGGTCGAAGAGCAGCCGGGCGGCGCCGGCGTTCTTCGGGTCGATCAGCATGGTCTGAACGACGAAATAGAGCTGCCGCAGCGGCGTCGTCGTCTCGTCGGGCTGGATGACGTGGGTTTCCAGCAGGAAGGTCGCGTCGTTCATCAGCTCGAGGCTGACCTTGCGGTCGAAGCGCAGGATCGCCCCGTTGATGTAGATCTTCTCGTTGGCGCGCAAGGAGAGGTTCATCGGCTTGCCCATCTTCCGGTTCAGGCGAGGCTGTCGCGGATCATCTTGTTGACGTCGATGACCGATTCGAAGTCGTCCGACTGGCCGAGCCGCAGCGCCTCGCCCTGGCGCAGGGCGAAGAGGCCGATCGAGATCAGCGAGGCGCGCAGGCTCTCGGGCAGGCCGTTCTCGGCGCTGCCGAGATCCTCGATCAGCAGCGTCCAGAGCCGGCGCAGGAAGCCGACCGCCTCGATCGTCTCCGGCGAGGCCGCCCCGGTCGGTCGGGCCTCCTCGAGCAGGGTCACGGCATGGTCGAGCGCGCGCCATTCCTGGGCGCGGGCGAGGGTGTAGTCATCCGCGGCCATGGCCGCATAGGAGCTCTGGTACATGGGGCATCTCCGGACGGGTGGACGGGAGGGCGGGTTTCGGCGCGCAGGCGCCCGGCCACGCCGGCCGGGGCCGGAGCGGGCGGTGAGCGCGGATGGCGGGGCGCCCGGCGGCGGCCTGTGACGGCCGGGCGCAGGATCAGCTCATGTATTTCAGGATGTTGAGCTGCTGGATCCTGACGGTGAGCGCATAGGCGGTGTCGAGCTGCGTCGTCAGATCGGTGACGCGGACATTGGCTTCGTAAGGATCGACATTCTCGAAACCCTGGATCTGCTTGACGACGATGTCGCGCTGGATCGTCAGGCGCTCGCTCGACACCTTGACGCGCTCCTCGATGGCGCCGAGTTGCGCCTGGGTCGCCGTCAGCCCGAGGATGGCCTTGTTGATGCTGTCGATGCTGGCGTCGACGACGGCGCGGAAGGCGTTGGTGTTGAGGTTCTCGATGCCGAGGTCGTAGGCCATCGTATAGGCGGCGGCGAGGTCGCGCATCGCCTGCGTATTGGCGTTGGTCGAGACCTCGACGACCTCGTTCAGCGAGATCCGGCTGGTCATGTTCTGGTCGAGCGCCGAAGACCAGTTGGTGCCCCAGGCCGGATCGGCGAACTCCGCCGGCAGAACCGTCTGCAGGAAGGTCGTCATGTCGGCCTGCGTGATGTTCGCGACGGCCGGCGCGTCCTGGGCGAAACCGAAATAGCCGGCGAAGGCGGCATCGATCGCGGTCTTGTTGCCGGCCGGAGGCGTCCCGAAATAATCCGTGACGGGTCTCTGCTGTGTGTTGATGCCGGCGAAGACGAACTGCCCGCTGGTCGAAGCGTTGAGCGCGGCCGTCGTCGCCTGGAGGTTGTTCTTGGCCTCGGACTTCAGGACCTCGGCGCCCTTGTCGCCGTCGCGGACGCTGATCAGCGTGGCAAGGAACTGCTCCGCCGTATCCCGCATCCCGTCGAGCGCCTTCTGCGTGACTTCGAGCCGGGAGGAGACGAGGGCATTGGTGTCGACGATGCCGTTCAGGCGGTTGTACTGGTCGCGCAGGCCGACGGTCTTGCCCGTGCTGCCGCCCAGCGTCAGCCCGATGTCGGCATGGCGGCCGGTCGTCGACTCCTGGGTGGCGTCGGCCAGGCTTTCGCGCGCCTTCGCGACGGCGTTGCGCAAGGTTCCCGACAGCGAATAGTTGGAGATGAAACTCGTCTTCATGGTGTCACCTCACGGCCGCAAGCAGGGCTTCGAGCATTCTGTCGATGGTCGAAATCAGCGTCGATGAGGCGTTGAAGGAGCGCTCCAGCTCCATCATCAGCGTCATCTCCTCGTTGATGTCGACGCCGGTGACGTTGGAGAGCGCAGCCGTCGTGCGTTGGAGCAGGGCCGTCTCGTAGCCCAGCGTCTGCGTCGAGGTCTGGCGCTGCGCCTCGAGCCAGCCGACGGACGATCCGGCGAAGCCGACGAGGGTGTCGGTCGGGTCGGCGCCGGTCGCGGGATCGAAATTGCGCCCGGTGCCAAACGCGGTCAGCAGCGCCTGGATGCGGTCGGGGAAGCCGGCGGCGCCGCTCGTATTGTAGACATAGTTCGGGTCGAGCGGGTCGGAGATGCCGCCGTCGCGCAGCCGGTCGAGATCGCCGCCCTGCGACGGGTCGGCGTTGGCGTTGACACGGATCGCGCCGGCGAGCCCCGCCACCGTGACGCCGGTTGCCGGAATGGTAGCGGGTCCAGGCGGCGGGCCATAGGTGAAGAGCCCCGCCTGGTCTGGCCCGACGCCGGTCTGGTCGCTTTCGGCGAAGACCTCGATCAGCCCGCGGGCGATCTCGTCGAGCTGGCTCTGATAGGTGACGGTGATCTCGTCGCGGACGATGGAGGACCCGTAAATCTGTCCCGACTTGATCGGCATGATCGCGTTGGGGCCGGTGACGGGCACGCCGTCGACATAGACCGCATTGCCCGACGTGCCTGCCCCCAGCGCGAAGCTGGGCGCCATCGAGACCGTGCGCGGCACGGTTTCGAACAGCGTCACGCCGCCATCGGTGTAGATCACCATGTCGTTGTTGGGACGCGTCGCGACGCTGATGCCCATCTCCTCCGAGAGCTGGGAGAGGATGCGGTCGCGCGTGTCGAGCTGGTCGGTGATGTCGGCCCCCGACTGGCTGCCCTTGACGATCGCCTTGTTGGCCGCCTCGAACTCGACGAGCAGGCTGTTGACCCGATCGACGCCCAGCGCCATGTCGGCGTCCGCCTGCTGGCGCACGGTGCGGACGGTCTCGCTCGCTTCGTTGAGCGAGCGCACCATCTCGGTGGCCTTGGTGAGCACGTTCTGCGCCAGCAGTGGATCGTCGGGCGTCACGCCGTATTGCTGCAGCGCATTGGTCAGGTTGCCGAGCTTCGCCGCGAGCGACTGGTCGAGCTCGGGATCGTCGACCGTGGCCTCGAGCTGGTCGAGCGCATCGACGATCGCCTGCTGGGCGGACGTCGTCGCCGTCGCGCCGAGCTTGGCGGTAAACAGCACGGAATCCACGGCCCGGCTGACCGAAGCGACCCTGACCGCACCGCCATAGGTCGTGACCAGCGTGCCGGCCTTGCGGTTGTAGTTGGGATTGTCGGCGCCGGCGACGTTGCGCGAGAGAATGGACGTCTGGGTCGAGGTCGCGGTCAGCGAGGACTGCGCCACGTTCAGGGCTGATGACAGGCTCATGGGGGCGTCCCCGTCTCTTTCTCGGGCGCGCTCAGCGCTTCAGATTGACCAGGACGTCGAGGATTTCCGAACCGGTCTGGAAGACCTTCGAATTCGCCGTGTAGCTACGCTGCGACTCGATCATCGCCGTCAGTTCGGTGGCGAGGTCGACATTCGACTGCTCGAGCGCGCTGGAGCGGATCGAGCCGAAGCTGCCGCTCTCCGGGAAGCCGACGATGACGTCGCCGGATTTGTTGTTGACGGAAAACACGTTGCCGGACACCGGCGTCAGCTGGTCCGGGCTCGGCACGGTGGCCAGCGGGATGCGGTAGGTCGCGCGCCGCGCGCCGTTCTCGAAGACGGCATAGACGGTGCCGTCATCGGCGATCTCGACCGATTCCACCGCGCTCGGCGCGTTGCCATCGACCGCGAGTTCCAGCGCGGTCTCGCCGGTGGCGACCTGCGACACCTGGCTGAAATCGATCGTCGCGGTGGCGCCACCGGGGATGGCGACGGTGAAATTCGCCGGTGCGGTGGTGAGCTGGCCGGTCGGGCCGAAGGCCAGCGCGACGTTGGCGAGGGGGCCGCCCGCATAGGGGAAGCCGCCGGCGGTCGCACCCGCCTGGTCGAAGACCACCGCCTGCCAGGTATCGGGCGCCGTGCCGGTCTTGGCCATGTAGACGTCGAGGAACTGCTTGTTGCCGAGATTGTCGTAGGTGACGATCGAGGCCTTGCTGGAATAGGTGCTGCCGGCGACGTTATCGGAGGGCAGGGTGCCGGGCGCGATCACCGTCGCGTTCGAGTCGAGCACGCCCTTGAGCGTGCCGCTCACCGTCGGGTTCGCCTGATAGGCGACGTTGGCGAGGTTGATGCGCTCGAGCCCGTCAAGGCTGTTGGCCACGACGGTCGGGTCGCCGTTCTCGATCGGGTAACCCATCAGGTAGAAACCGGCCGAATTGACCAGTTCCTGGCTGCCGTTCTTCACGAAGGCGCCGGCCCGGGTCATGTAGGGCGTTCCGCCCGCATCGGTGACGATGAAGAAGCCGTTGCCCTTGATGGCGAGGTCCGTCTTCGAGGTCGAGCCCATGATCAGGCCCTCGTCGGAAATCGCATAGCGCGTCGTCGTCTCGACGCCGCCGGAATTGTATTCGCTGTGGTTCCCTTCGGAGATCAGCGAGGAAAACTCGGTCGAGGCGCGCTTGTAGCCGACGGTGTTGACGTTGGCGATGTTGTCGCTGACCGCGCCCAGCTTGCTGCCCTGGGCGGCCATGCCGGACACGCCGGTGCGCATGATCCCGAAAATGCTCATCTGCCGATCTCCAAGCCAAGCTTTCGAGGCTCATCTGATCTGGTGTTGCTTGCCCGAAGCTTTCGCAGGACATGCGTCGCAATTGAGTCAATTTGGACATGACGTTCAGAGCCAATACCGTCGTTCTCGACTCCTTATACTATAGGCGGCCCGGCGCGCCGCGCGCCGCCGCCAGCGACAGGCAATCGAGTTGACGTTTGGGCAGCAAGAAAACGTGCAGGCGCCGTTTGTATCAGGCGCGTTCGTGGCTAAATTTCGAGGGTTAATGAAACGTATAGGCTTTCTCATAAATCCGTATAACGGTCTTTAACTCAGGTTTCCACAGTATTTCATCTCATGTCTCAACATCCGACTCCTGCGTTGACCATGACGAAGACGATCCCTAGCGTCAGACTGCTTCCAGCTCTTTCGAGGGGGAGTTGTACCGATGCTGGGGGGTATCCATGTATATCGTCATCGATGACCGGGTTCTCGTCACGGAAGGATATCAGTCTCTGTTTACTGGCGAGGGCGTCCCGGCGATCGGCTTCACCCCTTCGCGATTCCAGGAATGGGTCGAGGATACCTCGGCCGACCACCTCAACAGCGTCGAGGCCTTCCTGATCGGCGACTGTGCCGAGCGCTCGACATTCCCGACCATGATCCGCCGCCGCTCGCAGGCGCCGGTGATCGCCATGAACGAGGCCTCCTCGCTCGAAAAGACGCTGGAGCTCTTCGCCGCCGGCGTCGACGACGTCGTCCGCAAGCCCGTCCATGTCCGCGAGATCCTGGCGCGGGTGAACGCGATGCAGCGCCGGGCCGAGAAGCGTCGCTCGAGCGACGACGAGGTCACGGTCGGCGAGATCAAGGTCCATTTCGACGGCAGCGATCCCGAGGTCGCGGGCGAGCTGATGGCGCTGCCGCGCCGCGAGCGTCGCATCCTGGAATTCCTGATGCGCCATCGCGGACGCTGGGTCACCAAGACGCAGGTCTTCAACGCGGTCTACGGCCTGTTCGATGCCGAGGTCGACGAGGCCGTGGTCGAGAGCCATGTCAGCAAGCTGCGCAAGAAGCTGCGGGCCAAGCTCGGCTACGACCCGATCGATTCCAAGCGCTATCTCGGCTACACGATCTCCTGACCACCGGCCCCGGCGGCGAGGCCGGGGCGCCGACTGATCTCAGTCGTCGATCGTCTTCGCGCTGCAACGGCGCGTCATTCCCAGTCAAAGGCCAGCTTCGCGCAAGTCAATCCTCCTAGTGTCGGATGACACCGACAAGGGAGGCTTCCCGTGGAGCCCATCCATCTCTTCGATCTCGCCGCCAAGCAGTCGCATTGGCTCGCCGTTCGACAGAACGCCGTCTCGCAGAACATCGCGAATGCCAACACGCCGCGCTACACCGCTGTTGATGTCGAGCCCTTCGAGGCCGTGGTGCGCAAGACCACGCTGTCGCTGGCGGCAACCGCGCCGAACCATATCAGCTCGACCCCGGCCGAGGCGCTGACGGCCCGGCCGCGCAGATCGGACAGCTGGTCCACCGTCCATTCCGGCAATTCGGTCAGCCTCGAGCAGGAAATGCTCAAGGCCGGCGAGATCGGCCGCAGCCACGCCTTCACGACGAACATCGTGCGCAGCTTCCACCGGATGATGATGACCGCGATCAAGGGCTGACCAGCCCCGCGCAAGCATTCGTCGCTCGAATACTGTCAAGAGTGAGGACAAATCCATGATCGACCCTCTCGACGCTTCGATGAAGATCGCGGCTGCCGGCCTCCAGGCCCAGTCGACGCGGGTGCGCGTCGTCTCGGAGAACCTGGCCAACGCCCAGGCCACCGGCACGACCCGCGGTGCCGATCCCTACCGGCGCAAGACCGTGACCTTCGAGAGCGCGATGAACCGGGCGCTCGGCGTCTCGCTCGTCAAGATCAAGGGCGTCGGCGTCGACAAGGCGCCCTTCCGCGTCGAGTTCGAGCCGAGCCATCCGGCCGCCGACGAGAAGGGCTACGTCAAGATGCCCAACGTCTCGCTGCTGCTCGAAATGGCCGACATGCGCGAGGCGAACCGCTCCTACGAGGCCAACCTGCAGATGATCAAGCAGGCGCGCTCGATGCAATCCATGACCATCGATCTTTTGAGGAACGGCTGATGCTCAACGCGATTTCCGCTCTCGCGCCGGTCGCGAGCCAGGTCACCCAGGGTCTGTCGGGCCTCGCCGGCGCCAGCCTGCGCCAGGGCGCGGCCACTGCTGCGGGCGCCGCCCAGCCCGGCGCCGATTTCGGCTCCGTCTTCGCCAATGTGGCGCAGAATTTCGTCGACAACCTCGCCGAAGGCGAGAGCCAGGCGTTGGCCGGTATCCAGGGCAAGGCGGCCGTCCAGGACGTCGTCCAGGCGGTGATGTCGGCCGAACAGTCGCTGCAGCTCGCGATGGCGATGCGCGACAAGGTCGTCGGCGCCTACCAAGAATTCATGCACATGGCGATCTGAGGACCGAACCGATGAAAGTTCTCGCCATCGCGGCCACCGGCATGAGCGCGCAGCAGCTCAATGTCGAGGTCATCGCCAACAACATCTCCAACATCAACACGACGTCCTTCAAGCGGGCGCGGCCGGAGTTCACCGACCTGCTCTACCAGACCGAGCGCTCGCGCGGCGTGCCCAATCGCGGCGGCGACGGCTCGATTCCAGAGGGTGCCTCGCTCGGGCTCGGCGTGCGCGCGGCGGCGATCCGAAATCTGCACATCCAGGGGGCGATGACGCAGACCGGCAACCGGCTCGACCTCGCCATCGACGGGCGCGGCTGGTTCAAGGTCACGGCGCCCGAAGGCGAGACGCTCTATGCCCGCGCCGGCACCTTCAACACCAATGCCGATGGCGACATCGTCACGGCCGACGGCTATCTGCTCGATCCGGTGATCCGGGTCCCGGCCGATGCGGTCGACGTCACCGTCAATGAGTCCGGCCTGGTGCTCGCCAAGATCCCGGGCGAGGTGCAGCCGCGCCAGCTCGGCCAGATCACGCTGGCGAATTTCGCCAATGATGCCGGGCTCGAGCCGCTCGGCGGCAATCTCTATCGCGAGACCGTGGCCTCGGGGCAGCCGAATGACGGCAACCCGACCGCGATCGGCTTCGGCAAGCTGCGCCAGGGCTATCTCGAGGCGTCGAACGTCGATCCTGTGAAGGAGATCACGGCGCTGATCGCGGCGCAGCGCGCCTATGAGATGAACGCCAAGGTCATCACCGCCGCCGACCAGATGGCCGGCACCGTCTCCAACGGCATCCGGTGAGGCGCGCCATGGCCGGCAAGACGCTCCGCTCTCAGGGCCTCGCGGCGGCCGTGCTCGCCGCCGTTGTCGGCCTGCTCGCGACCGGACCGGTCCAGGCCAGCCCGGCTTCGGTGACGCTGCCGGTCCCGGCGGTCACGCTCTATCCGGGCGACGTCATCGCCGATGTGCATCTGGTCGACCGCGCCTTCCGGGTGGCCGGGCGGGTGGCGGTGGACAACCGGCTCGCTCTGGTCGGCAAGGTCGTGCGGCGCACGCTGCTGCCGGGCCAGCCGATCCCGCTCAACGCGGTCGACGATCCCAAGGTGGTGCGCCGCGGCGTGCCGACCCAGGTGGTGTTCCGCGAGAGCGACCTCGTCATCACCGGCATCGTCGAGCCGATGGCCTCTGCCTCGGTCAACGAGATGGTCAAGGCGCGCAATCCCGACAGCGGGCTGATCGTGATCGGCGTCGTCCAGGCGGATGGCACGATCCGCGTCGGGAGCGAATGATGACGCTCGCCTCGCGACTGATCGTCGGCCTCTGCGCGCTGGCCATGGCGCTGACCGGCGCCGCGCCGGCCCGTGCCTCTGTGCGGATCAAGGACATCGCCGGGCTGCAGGGCGTGCGCGACAACCAGCTCGTCGGCTACGGGCTCGTCATCGGGCTGCAGGGCACGGGTGACAGCGTGCGCAACTCGCCCTTCACCGGCCAGGCGCTGCAGTCCATGCTCGATCGGCTGGGCGTGAACGTCCGCAATTCGGCGCTGCGCACGCGCAATGTCGCGGCGGTGATCGTGACGGCGGATCTGCCGGCCTTCGCCGGGCGCGGCAGCCGCATCGACGTCTCCGTCGCCTCGATGGGGGATGCCACCTCGCTGCTCGGCGGCACGCTCGTCGTCACATCGCTCTTGGCGGCGGACGGGCAGACCTATGCGCTGGCGCAGGGCCGGCTCAACGTGTCGGGCTTTTCGGCCCAGGGCGAGGCCGAGCGGCTGACGCAAGGCGTCACCACGGCTGCGCGCATTCCCGGCGGCGCCCTCGTCGAGCGCCAGATTCCCGACCAGCTCGCGACGCTGCATGTGCTGTCGCTCGAGCTGCGCAACCCCGATTTCGTCACGGCCGAGCGTGTCGCCGGTGCGATCAACGCCTTCACCCGCGAACGCTACAAGTCGACCGTCGCCTTCGCGCTCGACCACCGCACGATCAGCCTGACGCGGCCGCCCAACATGTCGACGGCGCGCTTCATCGCCGAGATCGAGCGGCTGACGCTGGAGCCGGATTCGCCCGCCCGCGTCGTCGTCGACGAGCGCACCGGCACGGTCGTGATCGGCCGGGACGTCAAGATCTCCACGGTCGCCGTCACCCATGGCAACCTGACGGTGCGCGTCACCGAGACGCCGATGGTCTCGCAGCCGGAACCGTTCAGCAACGGCCAGACCGTGGTGGTGCCGCGCACGCAGATCGAGGCGCAGCAGGGCAATGGCCGGCTCGCCATCATCAACGGGGCCAACCTGCACACGCTCGTGCGCGGCCTCAATCAGATCGGGCTGAAGCCGGCGGGGATCATCGCGATCCTGCAGGCGATCAAGACCGCGGGCGCGCTCCAGGCCGACCTCGTCGTGCAGTAGCGCGCCGGGCCGGCGCGGGCCTGCCGCCGCGCCAGCCCCGCGAAAGCGAGGCCCGCTAGAACCCATCCGTCGACCATCGAGCCGAGGGGCGCCATGCCGTCGAAGTCTTTCCCTTTCCTGTCCCTGCTGCCGGTTCTGCTGCTGGCGCCCGGTTCCGGCGCCGGCGCGGCGCCGACCCAGACGCCGCCGGTGGCGCCTGCGGCCGCCCTGACCTCGGATGCGGCGAGCTATTGCGCCGCGATCCGCGAGCCGGCGGCGGAGGCCCGCTTCGCCTGGCAGGCCAACACGCTGAACGGGCTGGAGGCGAAGCTCGCCGAGACCCTGAAGAAGCTCGAGGAACGCAAGGCGGAGCTGCAGTCGCTCACCGACCAGCGCGCTGCCGAGATCAAGCAGGCCGAGGCCCGCATGACCGACATCTTTGCGCGGATGCGCCCGGATGCCGCCGCTCTCCAGCTCGCCGCCATGGACCAGAGCGTGGCGGTGGCCGTGCTCAGCAAGCTGCCGGCGCGGGCCGCCAGCGCCGTACTCAACGAGATGGAAGCCTCGCGCGCCGCCCAACTCGCTGAGGTGATGGGCGGGCGGCGATCCCTCCCGACGACGCCCCCAACCGGAGTTCAGACCCGATGAAGCCTCTTCTCCTGGCGGCCTGCGCCGTCACTCTCGCCGGCTGCGGCACCGACATGGCCGAGCTCAACCGCGAGCCGCAGCTCTCCCGCGTCGGCAGCGGGCTCGTCGCCCAGCGCGACGCCATCCCGCTCGGCACGCCGACGGGCCGCGGCGTCGATGTCGCGTTCAATTCGATCTACACCCGCCAGAGCGAGGACCTCTTCCGCGACACCCGCGCGATGAAGACCGGCGACGTCGTCACGGTGAAGATCTCGATCAACGACAAGGCCAAGCTCGACAACAAGTCGGACCGCTCGCGCAATTCGGCGGCGAAATACGGCCTCGGCTTCCTCGCGAATTTCAACGGGGCCTCGGGTGATGCGTCTGCGAGCGCCAATGCCAGCTCCGACACCTCCTCGCGCGGCCGGGGCCTGACCGACCGTTCGGAAGAGGTCGAGATGTCGGTCGCCGCCGTCGTCACCGAGATCCTGCCCAACGGCAACCTCGTCATCAACGGCTCGCAGGAGGTGCGCGTGAACTACGACATGCGCGTGCTCAACGTCACCGGCATCGTGCGCCCGCGCGACATCACCGGCAACAATGTCGTCTCCTATGAGAAGATCGCCGAGGCGCGGATCTCCTATGGCGGGCGCGGCCGCGGCATGGAGGTTCAACAGCCGGCCTGGGGCCAGCAGCTCGTCGACAAGGTCACCCCCTTCTGATGGCGCGTTCCCTGCCCAGGCTGCCCGGCCCGCGCCCGGGCCGGAGGGTCGCGCCGCGGGCGTTGCTGGCCGCTGCGCCGGTGCTGATCCTGACGGCGCTGGCGGCCGGGGCCGGCACGCTCTGGGGTTTCCGCGTCGTCGGCACGGTCGAGAGCACGGTGATGAAGCGGATGGAGGCGTCGACGCCCGATCTCGCGGTCAGTCCGCAGATGACCGGGACGCTGGTTCTCAAGAAGCTGTCGCCGATCGTCACCAACCTCGCCGCGCCCGCCAACACCTGGGTACGGCTGGAGGCGGCGCTGCTGATGGAGCAGAAGGCCGCCTTGAGCGCCGACCCGCTGGTCGGCGCCATCACCGAGGACATTCTCGGCTTTCTGCGCAGCGTCACCGCGCAACAGATGGAAGGGGCCGCCGGCCTGCGCAACTTGCGCGAGGACCTGACCGAGCGTGTCGCGATCCGCTCCAAGGGCGTCGTGCGCGAGATCGTCATCGAGACGCTGGTGGTGCAGTGAGCAGGCTTCTCGCAACGCTTCTGATCCTGCTCGCCAGTATCGTCGGCGCGAAGGCGCAGTCCTTCGGGCTGGATGGCCTGCTGCCCCAGGGCGGCGCCTCGGCTTCGGGCCGCATCGTCCAGATCGTCGCGATGCTGACCATCCTGTCGGTCGCGCCGGGGCTGCTGATGATGGTGACGAGCTTCAGCCGCTTCGTGATCGCGCTGTCCTTCCTGCGCTCGGGGCTCGGCCTGCAGAGCACGCCGGCCAATCTGATCCTGGTCAGCCTGGCCCTGTTCATGACCTTCTTCGTGATGGCGCCGACCTTCGACAAGGCCTGGCAGGAGGGCGTGCTGCCGCTGGTCGAGAACCGGATCGGCGAGGCCGAGGCCTACACGAAGATCACCGCGCCCTTCCGCGACTTCATGCTGGCGCAGACGCGGCCGCAGGACTTACGCCTCTTCGCCGATCTCGCGCCGGAGAGCATCCGGCCGGAAGACCCGTCGCAGGCGGTCGATCTGCGCGTGCTGATCCCGTCCTTCATGATTTCGGAACTCAGGCGCGCCTTCGAGATCGGCTTCCTGATCGCGCTGCCCTTCCTGGTGATCGACATGATCGTGGCGACGATCGTGATGTCGATGGGCATGATGATGCTGCCGCCCACCGTGATCTCGCTGCCCTTCAAGGTGATCTTCTTCGTGCTGATCGACGGCTGGAACCTGCTGATCGGCGGGCTGGTGCGGTCGTTCAGTTAGCGACGCACGGCGTCATGTCATGGCTCGGAACCTCACTGTCATCCCGGCCGTAGCGAAGCGGAGCGCCGGGATCCATCGGAGGGCTCCGGCGCTCTACGATGGATCCCGGAGCTGCGCCGCATTGCGGCTTGTCCGGGATGACGCGCGTTGGGGTGAGCGGGCGCGTCGTTCGGCTCCCCTCAGGCCCATTCACCCTTGCGGAACACCGGCACGCGGCGGCCGTCGGCGTGGACGCCGTCGATGTCGACGCGGTCCGAGCCGATCATCCAGTCGATATGGATGAAGCTCTTGTTGCCGCCCTGGGCCGCGACCTGCTCGGGGGTGAGCTTGCCGCCGTCGAGGAAGCACTTCGAATAGCACTGGCCGAGCGCGATGTGGCAGGAGGCGTTCTCGTCGAAGAGCGTGTTCAGGAAGAGGATGCCGCTCTTCGAGATCGGCGAGGAATGCGGCACCAGCGCTACCTCTCCGAGCCGGCGCGCGCCCTCGTCGGTGTCGAGCACCTTGGCGAGCACGTCGGCGCCGCGGCTCGCCTTGGATTCGACGATCCGGCCGGCCTCGAAGCGCACCTGGATCTCGTCGATCAGCGAGCCCTGATAGGAGAGCGGCTTGGTCGAGGAGACATGTCCCTCCACCCGCAGCGCATGCGGCGTGGTGAAGACCTCCTCGGTCGGGATGTTGGGATTGCAGGTCACGCCGTTCTTGGCGGTCGAGGCGCC
Source organism: Allobosea sp. R86505 (assembly GCF_042466375.1). Lineage (NCBI taxonomy): Bacteria > Pseudomonadati > Pseudomonadota > Alphaproteobacteria > Hyphomicrobiales > Alloboseaceae > Allobosea > Allobosea sp. R86505. The sequence continues at coordinate 852,732 of NZ_JAXHPY010000001.1, forward strand.
GCCCTGCCATTCATGCCCGTCGGCGAGGCCCACAGTCAGATCGGTGCCCGGCCCGGTGAAATGCAGGGCGTGGAAGCGCTGGCCGTTGAGCCATTGCGTGCGGCTGCGCAGCGTCGCGTTATGCGCGGCCCAGGCGGCGACGGGGTCCCCGTCCGCGACGCGCGAGGCGGCGAAGATCGCGTCCGCCAGCTTGCCGACCGCGACCTCCTCGGCGTCGCCGGGAAACACGCGCCGGGCCCAGGCGGCCGTCGGATAGGCCAGGATGTTCCAGTTGATGTCGAAGCCGGCGATCTTCTCCAGCGCCGGCTGATAGGCGACCGAATTGGCCTTGCTGGCGCGCGAGACCTTGGCCGGGTCCTGTTCCGCCATCATCATCGGGTCGTCGCCGACGATGGCCAGCCGCGCGGTGTTGTTGGCGAAGGCTTTGGCGGCGCCCTCATGCAGCCAGCCGGCGGCGCGGTCGAAGCTGTCGTCCTGGGCATAGCGATAGCGCGCCAGCGTCACCTCCTCGTCGGAGAGGATCGGCGTCACCAGCCCGGCGCCGGCCTTGTAGGCGTGTTCGGCGATCTTTCGCACCAGCGGCAGCGCCGTGACCGGGGCGGTGAGAAACAGGTCCTGTCCGGGCTGGAGGTTGAGCCCGACGCGCACGGCGGCCTGGGCCAGCCGGTCGAGCTTGTCGGGATCGATCGAAACGGGAAGGCCGCGCTGATGAATGGTCATGGGGACGCCTAGTCTGGTGATGTCGGGCGAATCTAGTTCAGGGCTGCGCATCCGCCAATGGACCGGCGCCCCCGGATATGCACGATGGCGCCGTTCCCGCGAGCGGCCGCTCGCTTCCGTTCCGCACGAGACCGCCATGTTCCTGCTCAATACGCATCCCGATCATCGCAAGCCGCTGCTGCCGGCCGATGCGGAAGGCCTCGGGGCCACCGGTGCGGCGCAGGTTGAGCGTCAGATCAGCCGGCGCGAGAATTATGCGGTGACGCCGCTGCAGGGGCTGCCGGCGCTGGCCAAGGAGCTCGGTGTCGCTGCGATCCACCTCAAGGACGAGGGGCACCGCCTCGGGCTCGGCAGCTTCAAGGCGCTCGGCGGCTCCTATGTCGTGGTCAAGCTGGTGCTGGAAGAGGCCGTGCGCCGGCTCGGGCGCCCCGTCGACATCGCCGAATTGCAAAGCCCCGAGGTGCGGGCGGTCGCGGCCTCCATGACCTTTTCCTGCGCCACGGACGGCAATCACGGCCGCTCGGTCGCGCAGGGAGCGCAGCTCGTGGGTGCGCAGGCCGCGATCTTCGTTCATTCCGGCGTCAGCGAGGAGCGCATTGCTGCCATTGCCCGCTTCGGCGCGACGATGATCCGGGCGGAGGGCACCTATGACGATTCGGTGGCGGAGGCCGCGCGCGTTTCGGACGAGAAGGGCTGGATCGTCGTCTCCGACACCTCCTGGCCGGGTTATGAGCGCATCCCCGGGCTGGTGATGCAGGGCTACACCGCGCTGGTCGCCGAGGCGCTGCGCCAGATGCCGCAGCCGCCGACGCATGTCTTCGTGCAGGTCGGCGTCGGCGGCATCGCGGCGGCGGTCGCGGCGCATTTCGCGCTGGTTCTGGGCGATGAGCGGCCGGTCTTCGTCGCGGTCGATCCCTCGCGCGCGGCCTGCATGTTCGAGAGTGCGCGGGCTGGCGAGCCGGTGAAGGCCACGGTCGGCGAGCCCACCGTCATGGCGATGCTCGACTGCTACGAGCCCTCGCTCGTCGCCTGGCGGATCCTGTCGCGGGTCGCGGATGCCTTCATGACGGTCGAGGACGAGGATGCGGTGGCGGTGATGAACCGGCTGGCGCGGCCGGCCGGCGGCGACCCCGTCATCGTCGCCGGCGAAAGCGGTGGCGTGGGGCTCGCCGGGTTGATCGCCGCCGCCGCCGATCCGGCGATTCGGGCGCAGCTGAAGCTCGACGCGACCTCGCGCGTCTTCGTCGTCAACACCGAGGGCGCGACCGACCCCGATCGCTATGCAGAGCTGGTCCACGGCAAGGCCGCCTGAACCTCGGCCAACCGCCGACGGCATGCCTTGCCGGCATGGCGCCCGCACGATCGGCGCACGGGGCGGCCCCGTTCGCTCTGGCCTAAGCTCTCGCCGCGCGCCTGCATGGCGGGCGCAGCCTGGCCTTCGAGGGGAATTCAAAGATGACCGTTGCCGCAGAGGTGCCCTACCGCACGCAGAACTGGACGCTGCGCAAACCGATGGCGAGCGGGCGCAACGGCGTCGTGGTCTCGCAGAACCGCGAGGCGGCCGAGGCTGGAGCGGCGATCCTGGAGGCTGGCGGCAATGCGGCCGATGCGGCGGTGGCGGCCTGTTTCGCGCTCGCCGCGGTCGAGCCCTGGAACAGCGGGCTCGGCGGCATCGGCTTCGCCGTCGTGCTCAAGGCCGGCGAGACCACGGCGAAGGTCGTCGATTTCGGCCCCGTTGCGCCGCGGCGGGCCGATCCTTCGGCCTACCCGCTGACGGGGGCGATGAAGAACGACCTCTTCACCTGGCCCGAGGTGGTGGGCGATGTGAACATTCACGGCCCGCTCTCCTTCGTGATCCCGTCCTCGGTCGCCGGCTATGCCAAGCTGAAGGAGAGCTTCGGGACGGCGATGCCCGTCGCCGACCTGCTGGCGCCGGCGATCACGCTCGCCAGGCGCGGGCTGGCGCAGGACTGGTACACGACGCTGAAGGTCGCCTCCTCGGCCGCCGTGCTGCGGCTCTACGCGGAAAGCGCGCGGATCTATCTGCCGGGCGGCCTGCCGCCGGTGCCGCCCTATCAGGGCAAGCCCGGCTTTTTCCGTCTGGGCCATCTCGCCTCGACGCTGGAGCGGCTGGCCTCGGCCGGGCTCGACGATTTCTACACGGGCAAGATCGCCAGGCTGCTCGTCGCCGACATCAAGGCGATGGGCGGGGTCGTCGATGCGCAGGATCTCGCCGGCTGCGAGGCGATCGTGCGGGACGCGCCGACGATCGATTGGCGCGGCACCCATCTCGTCCACACCGCCGGCGGGCTGACGGCTGCGCCGACGCTGGAAGCGGTGGTCGAGGGCATGGATGCGACGCGGCCCGGTACGGGGGGGCCGGATGCGGCCTGGTTCGCCAGCCTGTCGCGGGTGATGCGCGAGGCCTATGCCAGTCGGCTCGAGGGGCTGGGCGCAGCGAAGGCGGCAACCGAGCCTGGCGACACCTGCACCACCCATCTCACGGTGGTCGATGGCGAGGGCACGCTGGTCACGGTCACGACGACGCTGCTCTCCTCGATGGGCAGCCGCGTCGTGCTGCCCGATACCGGGGTGCTGATGAACAACGGCATGATGTGGTTCGATCCGCGCCCCGGCAGCGCCAATGCGATCGCGCCCGGCGCCCGGCCACTCTGCAACATGTGCCCGGTGATCGTCACGCCGAAGACGGGCTCCGGCCCGCGCTTCGCCGGCGGCGCCTCCGGCGGGCGGCGCATTCTCGCCAGCGTCTACCAGATGCTGGCCTGGACGGTCGATTTCGGCATGGATCTGGAGGAGGCGGCGCACCGGCCGCGCATCGACGTCTCGGGGCCTGACCAGACCAGCGCCGATCTGCGCCTGCCGGCGGAAACCCTGACCGCGCTGGAGGCGGCCGGGCCGGTGGTCGTGGTCGAGCACGGCGTGCTGCCGATCAACTTCGCCTGCCCCAACCTGATCCGCGTCGATGCGGACGGGGCGGAAGGCATCAGCGACGTGATCTCGCCCTGGTCGGCGGCGGTCGCGGCGAAGAGGTAGGGCTTTTCGGTTCAGCGACGAACCACGCCGTCATCCTGGGCGACCGAAGGTCGTCCCCGGGATCCATCCTGGAGCACCGACAGTGCCCTGTGATGGCTCCCGGCCTGCGCCGCTTCGCGGCTTGGCCAGGATGACGGCGCGTTTGCGTTCGCGCGTACTGCTTCACACCCGCTTCAGACCCCAGGGATAGGGCGCCGAGCCCTTCTGCATCCCGGTCAGGGTCTTGCGGTAGGCGGTGCGGATCATGAAGACGCCGAGCGGGATCGTCGCGGTGTCTTCCAGCGCCAACCGGCCGAGCGTGGCGGCGGCCTTCTTCTGGGAGGCCTCGTCGGGCGCATAGAGCCACTCCTCGGCCAGCGCCTCCGCCTTCGCGCTCTCGTACCAGCCGAACCAGCCCTTGGCGCCCTGCCCGCGGACCAGATAGGACAGGGCCGGATTGCTCCAGCCATTGGCCGAGCCGGTGGTGTGGAAGATGCTCCAGCCGCCCTTCTCGACAGGCTCGCGGCTGTTGCGACGCTGGATCACGGTGCCCCAGTCGCTGGCGACGAAATCGACGTTCATGCCGATGCTCTTGAGCAGTTCGTAGGTGACGTCGCCGAGCGGGCCGATATCCGGGAAGTCGGTCGGGCTGATGATGACGACCTTCTCGCCCTTGTAGCCGGAGTCCTTCAGCGCCGCCTTCGCCTTCTCGACGCTCTGGGGCATCAGGTCTTCCTGCTCGCCGTCGTAATAGGGCGTGCCGCGGAACCAGAGGTTGCGCGAGGTCTTCCAGATCGAAGTGTCGTCGCCCTGGGTGGCGCGCATATAGTCTTCCTGGTTCACCGCCATGCGCACCGCGGCGCGCACCTTCGGGTTATTGAAGGGCGGCTGCAGGTGGTTCAGCCGCATGATCGCGCCACGGCCGGATTCGTCGGTGACCTCGCGGGTGATGTCGGGGCTTTTTGCGAGCATCGGCTGGAGATCGCTCAACGGCCTCTCCCACCAGTCGACCTCGCCCTTGATCAGGGCGTTGGCCGCCGTCGCCGGGTCGGGCAGAATCTGCCATTCGACGCGCTTGAAATTGGCGACCTTGCCGCCGGCATTGCGGCTGGGGGGTTCGGTGCGGGGCTTGTAGGCCTCGAATCTCTCATAGGCGACCTTGCTGCCGGAGACGTATTCGGCCGGCAGGAAGCGATAGGGGCCCGACCCGATGACCTCGGTGATCTGCTTGGTCGCCTCGGTGGTGGCCAGGCGCTCCGGCATGATGAACAGAGGCGAATCCGCCTTCGCCAGCACTTGGAGCATCATCGGGAAGGCGCGGGTCAGCTTGATCTCGAAGGTGCGGTCGTCGATCGCGGCCGAGGATTCGATCACCTTGGCCAGGAGCTGGCCGTAAGGGTCGCGCTGGACCCAGCGTTTCAGGCTCTGCAGGCAGTCGGCCGACTTCACGGCTGCGCCGTCGTGGAAGGACAGCCCGTCGCGCAGCTTGAAGCGCCAGCTCTTGCCGTCGGGCGAGACCTCATGGCCCTCGACCATCTGCGGTTGTGGCTTGCCCGCGAGATCGAGCCCGTAAAGCGTATCGTAGACGTAGTAGCCGTGGTTGCTGGTCACGGTCGCCGTCGTCCAGACCGGATCGAGCGCGGTCAGATTGGCCTGCGGCACGAATTTCAGCGTGGTCGCCGACTGGGCCGCGGCGCGGCCGATGGCGGCGGGGCCTGCGAGCGTCAGGGCGGTCGCGCCCTTCAGGAACGTGCGACGTTTCATGGAAGTCCCCCGTATCGATCGATCGTGCCGACATCGGACACCCGCGTCGCGATGCCTGTCTTGGACGTTCCTGCCCCGGGCCGGGGCAGGCGCTGTTGCATGGCGGCGACGGCTCAGTCGAAGCCGAGGAAGCCCGGCGTGTCGGCGATGCGCGGGGCAGCGGTGAGTTTGACGATGTCGGGCACGGGGCGCGCCGTCAGCGCGTCGCCGGCGAGCGCCTGTTCGAGCGCAGCCGCCACAGCCAGCACCTTGGCGTCGCCGCCGCGCGGGCCGACGATCTGCAGGCCGAAGGGCATGCCGGCGTCGTCGAGCCCGACCGGCAGCGAAATCGCCGGGTGGCCGACGGTGGTGACGGCATAGGCGAGCGCCAGCCAGTGGAAATAGGTCCGTGTCGGCTGGCCGTCGATCTCGGCCGGGTAGAGCTCCGACCAGGGCCGCGGGCTCAGCGTCACGGCCGGCGACAGGATGACGTCGTAATCTTCGAAGAAGCCCTGCCAGCGCTGGTAGATCGCGGTCTGCTGCTTGAGAGCGCGGGTGATGTCGAGCGCGCCGTAGCGCAGGCCCTCCTCGACATTGACGCGGACATTGGGGCCGACCATCTCGGGCGTATCGCGGACTTTTTCGTACATGCCGGCGAGGAAGGCGAGCGAGCGCAGCACCTCGAAGGTCTCGTCCATGCCGGCGCAGTCCGGCGTCGCCTCTTCGGTCGCGGCGAAGAGCGAGGAAAAGGCGCCGACCTTGTCGGCGAAGACCTTGCGGATGTGCTTCTCGGTCGGCGCGAAGCCGAAATCGGGCGTGATCGCGACCTTGAGCGAGGCGAGGTCGATCATGGCGGGCCTGGCGAAATCCTCAGGCCGGCGGATCGTCTGGCCGTGGATCGTGGTCGCCAGCGGGTCGGCGGCGTCGTCGCCGACCATGGTCGAGAGCAGCAGGCAGAGATCGGGGACGGTGCGCGCCATCGGCCCCAGCACGGGCAGCGGGTTCCAGCCGATCGGCCGCTTTTCGCTCGGCACCAGCCCGGGTGTCGGGCGGAAGCCGACGATGCCGTTGAAGGCGGCGGGATTGCGCAGCGAGCCGCCGGTGTCCGAGCCGGTCGCGATCGGCACCATGCCGGTGGCGAGCGCCACGCCGGAGCCGCCCGAGGAGCCGGCGGCGGATTTCGTCGGGTCGAAGGGGTTGCCGGTCGCGCCATAGACGGCGTTGCGGGTGTTGGCGCCGGCGCCCCATTCAGGCGTGTTGGTCTTGCCGAGCACGATCGCGCCGGCCGCGCGGGTCTTGGCGACGATCAGCTGGTCCTCGGCGGGCACGTGGTCGCGGTAGAGCTGGCTGCCATAGGTGGTGCGCAGGCCGGCGACGTTCTCGAGATCCTTCACGCCGATCGGCAGGCCGTGCAGGGCCGGCAGCGCGTCGCCGCGCATGGTGGCCGCATCGGCCGCCTTCGCGGCGGCGCGGGCACGCTCGTCGTCGCGGGCGACCATGGCGTTGACGGCGGGATCGACGGCGTCGATGCGGGCGATGCAGCTTTCGAGCAGTTCGCTCGCGGAGAGCTTCTTGGCGCCGATGAGGGCACGCGCCTCGACGGCGCTGAGGTCGCAGGGATTGGTCAAGTGGTCAGGCCTCTCGTTGAGGACCGCGCGACGCAAAAGGCGTGCCTGTGGTCCGGCGAGCGGCAGTCTAGGCGAAAGGCGGGAGGCGTGAAGTGCTGTTGGCGCGGATGTGGATCGCGTCAGCCGGCCCCGCCCGCGGCGAGGCCGAGATAGAGCGCAGCCCCCAGCACGGCGACGAAGGCGGCGGCCAGCAGTTCCAGAACCGCCAGGGTGCGGGCGGCACGGAGCGAGCCTCCCCCGGCCAGCTTCAGCGCGGCGAATTTGAAAAAGACCGCGAGCGTGGCGAGCGCGCCCGTCGTCAGGGCGGTGCCGAGCGCCATCGCGAAGGCCGCGGCGATGCCGGCCCAGATCAGCCCGGCTGAGGCGGCGAAGACGAGGATGATGATGGCGCCGGCGCAGGGCCGCAGCCCCGCCGCGACGACGACGCCGGCCATCTCGCGCCAGGTCCGCAGGCGGGCGATCTCGTCGGGGGTGGGCATGTGGACATGGTCGCAGGAGGGATCATGCGCCTGCGCGCCGCGTCCGAGCGCCAGCAGGGCGCCCGCCTTGCGCCAGAGCACCCATGTGCCGACGAGGGCGACGAGGGCGAAGCTCGCGCGCTCGACCCAGTCGGTGGCGACCGCCATCGTCTGCGCCGTCTGCCGTAGGGCGATGGTGAGAGTGCCGACCAGCGCGATCGCAACGAGCGCCTGCAGGATCGCCGCGGCAAAGCTCAGTCCTAGCCCGCGCCGCAGGCTGCGGTCGTCGGCGACGATGTAGCCCGAGATCACCGCCTTGCCATGGCCGGGACCGGCGGCGTGAAAGACGCCATAGCCGAAGGCAAGGCCGAGCAGGCCCCAGATCGCCGTCGAACTCGCCGCCACGGCTTTCAGCGCAGCGGTGAGCTCCCGGTAGAAGGCGGACTGCCAGCCGAGGATCATGCCGCCGAGCCCGGTCGTCGCGGGGGGCGCCTCGCGCGGCAGCGGCACGCCGAAGGGGTTGCGCGGCGGTGGCGGGGGCGGCGGGCTCCAGGCGGAGAGAAGGGCGGCGAGCAGGGCGAGCCCGCCTGCGACGACCGCCAGCGCCAGCACCATGATGATCAGGCGCCGCGACAAGGCGGGCCAGGGCATCGGGGCGAGGCGGGGGATGTTCAGCGACATCGCCCGGTCAAGGACAGGCCACGAGGGCGCGCGTCGTCACCTGCAGTCCGCTGGTGTCGGGTGTCGCGGTGATGTCCTCCTGCGCCAGCTTCTGCTGGATCGCGGGGTTGAGCTTCGGCGGGCGGGCGACGCGCACGATGCAGCCCTTGGGCGCGTCGCGGGCGATCACCGCGTCGGGCGCATCGACGATCTCGAAGGCGACGAAATAGGTCGGGTCGCCGATCTCGATGCCGAAGGAGCGGCTGGCATGGGCCGGCGTCTTCAGCGGCAGCGTGTAGGTCAGCGTCAGGATCTTGTTCTCGAAGACGAGACCGGCGCCCGTTGGCGTGCCGAATTCCTGCGCCTTGCCATTGGCCTTGGCGGTGGTGAAGAAGCCGACATCGGGCAGGGATTCGACATTGACCTTGGCCAGTTCGGCCAGTTCGTCCGAGCTCAGCTTGCCGTCGCCGTTCTTGTCCAGCCCTTGCGTGATATAGGCCGAATAGGCCTCGTCGAAGCTCCAGACATGCTTGAGCGCGCGCACGGCCCCGTCGGGCGCGTAGAGGATTTCGGCGCGGGCGGTGACGAAGACATGCGGATGCGCCGAGGCCGGGGCGCTCGGCCCGGCCCAGGCGGCGAGGGCGAGCAGGGCGGCGAGAGCGGGGCGGCGTGCCACGGGCGATGTCCTCGGCATGGGCGCAAGCTGGCGCAGCAGGGTTAACGATGCGTGAATCGGGCGCGGACGTCCAGCCGTCCGCGCCGGGAGCGGATCGCCCAGAAAGGCGGCCAAATCGCGGCGCCTTCGTGCCTTGCGGCGGCGGGCGGCGCTTGAGTTCGGCTGTGCGCCAGCCCCATAGTGCGGCTGCCCGCGACCAGGGAGAGCCGGCCCCGTGATCCTGCCCGACGAACTGAAGCGCATCGCCGCCTGGTCGCGCGACCTGCGCGAGGAGGAGTTCGAGGAGGCGCGGCGCGGCATCACGTTTCGCAGCTACGGCAAGGGCGCCCATATCTGCCATGTCGGCGACCGGCTCGAGGCCTGGACCGGCGTCGCCGACGGGCTGGTGAAGATGTCGACGACCTCGAAGACGGGCAAGTCGGCGACGCTGGCGGGGATGAGGGCGGGGGCCTGGTTCGGCGAAGGCACCGTCATCAAGGGCGAGTTGCGGCGCTACGAGCTCGTGGCGCTGCGCGAGACGAGGCTCGCCCTGATGCGCCGCCAGACCTTCCTCTGGCTGTTCGAGCATTCGGCGGCCTTCAACCGCTTCCTGGTGCACCAGTTCAACGAGCGCCTGGCCCAGTTCATCGCGCTGGCGGAGACCGAGCGGACGCTCGATTCGACCGGACGGCTGGCGCGCAACCTCGCCTGGCTGTTCAACCCGACGCTCTATCCCGACGAGGGCCGCACGCTGGAGGTCAGCCAGGAGGAACTCGGCCTGCTCGCCGGCATGTCGCGCCAGATCGCCAATCAGGGGCTGTCGCGGCTCGCTGCGCTCGGCCTGCTCGAGGTCGGCCATGGCAGCGTGACGATCCTCGATGTCGCGGGACTGGCGCGCTACGAAGGCTGACGCGGCCGGGATTGGCATCACCGTCTCTGACCTTCTGCGGACGCAATGAAGGCCGATGATTCCAAGCCGGCAAGGAATCTCCCAAGACAATAGCGCCCGAATCGCGTGTTGTCTGTCAAGCCTCCCCTTGCAAAGCGCATGCGTCACTGCGAGGCTTGCATCCAACGAGGCCCAATGCGGCCCGAACCAAGGCCGGTGCGATGTACGCCGGCCTGCTCAGGGTGGAGACGGACGATGGCAAGCGCGAGCGCCGGCCAGGCGGATACCTTTCCGAAATTGCTGCTGCGCAATGCGCGCGAGCGGGGCGGGCGCGTCGCGTTCCGCCACAAGGACCTCGGCATCTGGCAGTCCTGGAACTGGGCTGAAGTGACCGAGCAGGTGCGCGGCTTCGCGCGGGGCCTGCAGGCGCTCGGGCTCCGGCGCGGCGAGAAGGTCGCGATCGTCGGCTACAACCGGCCGCGGCTCTACTGGGCGATGGCGGCGGCGCAATGGCTGGGTGCCGTGCCGGTGCCGGTCTATGCCGACAGCGTCGCCGACGAGATGGCCTATGTTCTCGACCATGCCGAGGCGGTCTTCGCCGTGGTGCAGGACCAGGAGCAGGTCGACAAGCTCCTCTCGATCGCGGAGCGCCTGCCGAGCCTGCGGCACATGCTCTATGACGAGCCCCGGGGCCTGCGCGACTACGACCACGGCACGCTGCACCCGATCGACGAGGTCATCGCGGGCGGGCTGAAGGACCTCGCCGGCAGCGCCGAGGCTGCCACCGCGCTCGAGCGCGAGATGCTGGCGGGTACGGGCGCCGATCTCGGCATCATCCTCTACACCTCGGGTACCACCGGGCGGCCCAAGGGCGTGATGCTCAGCCATACCAATGTGATCGCGGCGGCCGAGATCGGCTGCCAGTTTGACGGGCTGAACGAGAGCGACGAGATCATCGCCTATCTGCCGATCGCCTGGGTCGGCGACCACATCTTTTCCTATGCGCAGGCGATTGTCGCCGGCTTCTGCGTCAACTGCCCGGAAGGTCCGGAGACGGTGATCGACGACCGCCGCGAGGTCGGCACCACCTACGCCTTCGCGCCGCCGCGCGTCTTCGAGACCATGCTGACCCTGACCATGGTGCGGATGGAGGATGCCGGCGCGCTGAAGCGGAAGATGTTCCATTACTTCCTCGGCGTGGCCAAGGAGCATGGCGAGAAGATCCTCAACGGCGAGAGCGTGCCGCTGGGAGCGCGGCTGCTCTACGGGCTCGGCGACGTGCTGGTCTACGGTCCCCTGCGCAACCGCTTCGGCCTGACGCGGATCAAGGTGGGCTACACGGCGGGCGAGGCGATCGGCCCCGAGCTGTTCCGTTTCTACCGCTCGATCGGCGTCAACCTGAAGCAGCTCTACGGGCAGACGGAAGCCGGCGTCTACATCACCATGCAGCCCAATGGCGAGATCCGCGCCGACACGGTGGGCCGGCCGGCGCCGCTGGTCGAGATCCGGATCGACGACAATGGCGAGGTGCTCTACCGCTCGCCCTCGATCTTCGGCGGCTACTACAAGGACCCCGAGAAGACCGCCGAGACGATGACGGCGGACGGCTATGTCCGCTCCGGCGATGCCGGCTTCTTCGACGAAGAAGGTCACCTCAAGATCATCGACCGGGCCAAGGATGTCGGCAAGCTCCGGACCGGCGAGCTGTTCCCGCCGAAATATATCGAGAACAAGCTGAAGTTCTTCCCCAACATCAAGGAGGCGGTCGCCTTCGGGCAGGAGCGCGACTACGCCACCGTGGCGGTGAATATCGACCTCACGGCGGTCGGCAACTGGGCCGAACGCAACAACGTCGTCTACGCCTCCTATCAGGAGCTCGCCGGGCACGATCTGGTCTACGACATGATCGCGGGCCATGTGGACGAGGTGAACCGCTCGCTCGCGGCCGAGCCGCTGATGGGCGGCGCGCAGATCAAGCGCTTCCTGATCCTGCACAAGGAGCTCGACGCCGACGACGGTGAACTGACGCGGACCCAAAAGGTCCGGCGCGGCTTCATCGCCGATCGCTACGCGCCGCTCGTCGACGCGCTCTATGACGGCTCGCAGGAGGCCGACATTTCCACCGAGGTCACCTTCGAGGATGGCCGCAAGGGCGTGATCTCGGCCCGCGTCAAGGTGCGCGACGCGACGATCTATCCCTCGACCGCCGCCGAGCGGCCGGCACCGGCGAGGGCTGCGGCATGAATGCGGAGCCGATGGCCATGACGGGTGCGCCCGTGCGCGAGGTGCTGCTCTCGGTCGAGAACGTCTCGCTGCGCTTTGGCGGGGTGAAGGCGATCTCGGATGTCTCCTTTGACATCCGCAAGGGCGAGGTGCGCGCCATCATCGGCCCCAACGGTGCCGGCAAGACGTCGATGCTCAACTGCATCAACGGATTCTATCAGCCGCAGGAGGGGCAGATCACCTTCAAGGGGCAGCGCCGCGACAAGATGAGGCCGCATCAGGCGGCGGCCGCCGGCATCGCCCGCACCTTCCAGAACGTCGCGCTGTTCAAGGGCATGTCGACGCTCGACAACATCATGACCGGCCGCACGCTGAAGATGAATCGCGGCTTCTTCTGGCAGGTGCTGCGCCACGGGCCGGCGATGAATGAAGAGATCGAGCATCGCAAGGTCGTCGAGGACATCATCGACTTCCTGCAGATCGAGCACATCCGCAAGCTCCCCGTCGGCAAGCTGCCCTATGGCCTGCAGAAGCGTGTCGAGCTCGGCCGGGCGCTGGCGATGGAGCCGGAGTTGCTGCTGCTCGACGAGCCGATGGCCGGCATGAACCTCGAGGAGAAGGAGGACATGTGCCGTTTCATCCTCGACGTGAACCAGCAGTTCGGCACCACCATCGCCCTGATCGAGCACGACATGGGCGTGGTCATGGACCTCTCCGACCGCGTCGTCGTGCTCGAATACGGCCGCAAGATCGCTGACGGCACGCCGGCCGAGGTCAAGGCCGACCAGAAGGTGATCGATGCCTATCTGGGAGTGGCGCATTGATGACGATCACGCATCAGCGCCTCCCCGTCATTGCGAGCGCAGCGAAGCAATCCAGCGCTTTGCTGCGTCGCTGGATTGCTTCGTCGGCTGCGCCTCCTCGCAATGACGGCAAGCGGACCTTCCGCAACCAGGACAACCAGCCATGAGCGACGTCGCCGCACGGCCCGCGCCGAACCTTCTCGCCAATGGCTGGGTCAAGGCCGCCCTGATCCTCGCCGCCATCGTCGCGGCCGCGCTCATCGGCGCGCGCCTCGATGGATCGGGGACGCTCTACAAGATCGTCATCGATCCCTTTGCGCAGATGGCGTCGGCGCCGGACCTGCTGGTCCAGACCATCTGGGAGGGCCTGGTCTCGGGCGTGCTCTATGCGCTGATCGCGCTCGGCTTCGTGCTGATCTTCAAGGCGTCGGGCGTGTTCAACTTCGCCCAGGGCATCATGGTGGTGTTCTCGGCGCTGACGCTGGTCGGGCTCTACGAGATGGGCGTGCCGGCCTTCCTGGCGGTGATCCTGACGCTGGGCGTGATGTTCGTGCTGGCGGTGACGATCGAGCGCGTGGTGCTGCGGCCGCTGGTGAATCAGCCCGACATCATCCTGTTCATGGCGACCTTCGGGATCACCTATTTCCTGATCGGGCTCGGCGAATCCGTCTTCGGCGGCAACCCCAAGCAGATGATCACCGAGCAGCTCTACCTGCCCAAGGGGGCGATCGACCTGAAGATCCTCGGCGGCTTCGTGTCGCTGCAGAAGATCGACATCGCCGCCGCGATCATCGCCTCGGTGATGATCGCGGTGCTGGCGCTGTTCTTCCAGTACACCCGCATCGGGCGGGCGCTGCGGGCGGTCGCCGACAGCCACAAGGCGGCGCTCTCGGTCGGCATCTCGCTGAACCAGATCTGGGTCATCGTCTGGTTCACCGCCGGCATCGTCGCGCTGATCACCGGCATCATGTGGGGCGCGCGCTCGGACGTGTCGTTCGCGCTCGAGATCGTGGCGCTGAAGGCCCTCCCCGTTCTGATCCTGGGTGGCTTCACCTCGATCCCCGGCGCGATCATCGGCGGGCTGATCATCGGCATCGGCGAGAAGATGGGTGAGTTCTACTGGGGCCCGCTGATCGGCGGCGGCATCGAGAGCTGGCTGGCCTACTTCATCGCGCTGGGCTTCCTGCTGTTCAGGCCGCAGGGCCTGTTCGGCGACAAGATCATCGAGCGGATTTGAGGGCCGGGACATGTTTTACCGCGAGGCCGGCCAGTTCAAATCCACCTACCAGGCCGACATGGCCGTGTTCCCGATCCGGCAGGACCGGATCGGCCTGGCGATCATCCTCGCCATCGCCTTCGTCGCGATTCCCTATTTCGGGGACGACTTCTTCATCACCTCGGTGATGATCCCCTTCCTCGTCTTCTCGATGGCGGCGATCGGGCTGAACATCCTCACCGGCTATACCGGGCTGATCTCGCTCGGCACGGCCGCCTTCATGGGGGTGGGCGCCTATGCCTGCTACAAGCTGACGACCATCTTTCCGGATGTGAACATCATCGTCCTGATCCTGGCGTCAGGCCTGTTCTCGGCGGCGATCGGCGTGCTGTTCGGCCTGCCCTCGCTGCGGATCAAGGGTTTCTACCTCGCGGTGGCGACGCTGGCGGCGCAGTTCTTCCTGCAATGGGCCTTCGTGCGCGTCCCCTGGCTCTACAACTACAACGCCTCGGGCGCGATCGAGGTGCCGCAGCGCCTGGTCTTCGGCGTGCCCGTGACCGGCGCGCTGGCCACGCCGGAGACCCGCTATTTTGTCTGCCTTTGCCTCGTCGTGGTCCTGACCTGGTTCGCCTCGAACCTCGTGCACGGCAAGATCGGTCGCTCCTGGATGGCGGTGCGCGACATGGACATCGCCGCCGAGCTGATGGGTATCAAGCTGCTCAACGCCAAGCTGCTCGCCTTCGCGGTGTCGTCCTTCTATGCCGGCGTCGCCGGGGCGATGATGATCTTCCTCTGGTATGGCGGCGGCGAAGCGGCGGATGCCTTTTCGATCCGCCTCTCCTTCAACATCCTGTTTATGGTCATCATCGGCGGGCTGGGCTCGCTGATCGGCTCCTTCTTCGGCGCCGCCTTCCTCTCGATCCTGCCCACCGCGATGAAGTTCGGGCTGCCGGCGCTCGGCGTGCCGATGGCGGGCGCCACCGCCGAGCACGTCACCTTCATGCTGATCGGCGGGCTGATCATCGTGTTCCTGATCGTCGAGCCGCATGGGCTCGCGCGGCTCTGGCAGATCGGGAAGCAGAAACTGCGAACATGGCCGTTCCCCTACTGAGGAACGGACCGGACGACGACCCGCATCGGCCTTCAAGGACGCGGGCGGACAAAAGACCGGCGGGGTCTCGACACCACCGCCGGAGGGAAACGAACGGAGGACGACCGATGAAGACACAGCATCTGATGAAGGGCGCCGCGCTCGGCGCATTGCTCGCCGCCGCCGGCTTCGCGGCTCCTGCCGCCGCGCAAGACACGATCTACGTCTCCAACAACGCCTATCGCACCGGGCCCTTCGCCGGATCGGGCATTCCGATCGGTGACGGCATGCGCGACTACATGACGATGATCAACGAGCGCGACGGCGGCGTGAACGGCGTCAAGATCGTCTATGAGGAGTGCGAGACCGGCTACGACACCAAGAAGTCGATCGAGTGCTACGAGCAGGCCAAGGCGAAGAACACCATCGTCTATTCGCCCTGGTCGACGGGTGCGACGCTGGCCGCCATCCCGCGCTCCCATATCGACAAGATCCCGATCCTGTCGATGGCCTATGGCCTTTCGGCCTCGGCCGACGGCAACGCCTTCCCCTGGGTCTTCATCCCGCCCTTCACCTATTGGGACGGCGCTTCGCTGATGGTGAAGCACATGGCGGCCGAACTCGGCGGCATGGACAAGCTCAAGGGCAAGAAGCTCGGCCTGATCCATCTCGACGCGCCCTTCGGCAAGGAGCCGATCCCGGTGCTCGAGAACCTCGCCAAGAAATACGGCTTCGAGGTCAAGCTCTATCCGGTCGCCGCCGCCGACATGCAGAACCAGGGTTCGCTCTGGCTCTCGATCCGGCGTGACCGGCCCGATTACCTCTACAACCAGGGCTGGGGCGCGATGAACCCGACCGCGGTGAAGGAGGCGATCAAGAACAACTTCCCGATCAACAAGCTGGTCGGCGTCTGGTGGGCGGGCGGCGACGACGACGCGCGTGCCGGCGGGCCGGAGGCGAAGGGCTACAAGTCGCTCAACCTGAACGCGGCCGGCACCAACTTCCCGGTCATCCAGGACATCCAGAAGTTCGTCGTCGACAAGGGCAAGAGCCTCGCGCCGAAGGAGAAGGTCGGCGAGAACCTCTACAACCGCGGCGTCTACAACTCGATGCTGATGGTCGAGGGCATCCGCAACGCGCAGCGCATCACCGGCAAGAAGGTCATCACCGGCGAGGATATGCGCCGCGGGCTCGAGGCGCTGAACGTCACCGAGGCGCGGCTGAAGGAAATCGGCATGGAAGGCTTCGCCACGCCGACGACGATCTCCTGCACCGACCATTCCGGCCACAGCAAGGCCTATGTCGCCGAGTGGGACGGGACGAAGTGGACCAAGAAGGGCGACTGGCTCGAGCCGATGAAGGACGAAGTCCGGCCGCTGATCGAGGCCGCGGCCAAGGACTACACCCAGAAGGCCGGCAACTGGCCGAAGCGGACGGAAGCCTGCGAGAAGTCGTCGTGAACTGACCCTTCTCCCCTCGGGGGAGAAGGTGGCTCGGCGTAGCCGGGCCGGATGAGGGAAGGACGGATGAGGGCGAGGGAGACTTCCCTCATCCGTCTGCTTCGCAGCCACCTTCTCCCCCGAGGGGAGAAGGGTTGGAGGTTTGCATGTCCACCGCCACACTCGACCAGTCGACCGCCACGACCCCCGCAGCCGACACGATCCTGTCGCTGAACAACATCGAGGTGATCTATGATCACGTCATCCTCGTGCTGAAGGGGGTGTCGCTGCATGTCCCGCGCAAGGGCATCGTCGCGATCCTCGGCGCCAATGGCGCCGGCAAGACGACGACGCTGAAGGCGATCTCCAACCTGCTCAAGGCCGAGCGCGGCGAGGTCACCAAGGGCTCGATCGTGTTCGAGGGCGAGCGCGTCGACCGGATGTCGCCGAATGAACTGGTGCGGCGCGGCTGCATCCAGGTGATGGAGGGGCGCCACTGCTTCGGCCATCTCTCGATCGAGGAAAACCTGCTGACCGGCGCCTTCACGCGCCGCGACGGCAACGCCGCTATCAAGCGCGATCTCGAGAAGATCTACGAGCTGTTCCCGCGGCTGAAGCAGCGCCGCAATTCACAGGCCGGCTACACCTCGGGCGGCGAGCAGCAGATGTGCGCGGTCGGCCGCGCGATGATGTCGAAGCCCAAGATGATCCTGCTCGACGAGCCCTCGATGGGGCTGGCGCCGCAGATCGTCGAGGAGATCTTCGAGATCGTGCGGCGGCTCAACGCCGAAGACGGCGTCTCCTTCCTCGTTGCCGAGCAGAACACCAACATGGCCCTGCGCTACGCCACCTATGGCTACATCATGGAGACCGGCCGCATCGTCATGGACGGCGACGCCAAGATGCTGCGCGAGAACGAGGACGTGAAGGAGTTCTATCTCGGCGTCTCCGAGGGCGACAAGAAGTCCTTTCGCGAGGTGAAGAGCTACAAGCGCCGCAAGCGGTGGCTGTCGTGAGGAGGACGCTTCCCCGTCATTGCGAGCGCAGCGAAGCAATCCAGGCGACGTCGAGTGCTGCCACTCCTGGATTGCTTCGCTGCGCTCGCAATGACGAACCGGCCAGGCCTGACAGAAGGCGCCGAGCCATCGTGACTGAAGGGACCGCGCCATGACCGAGCATCACGACGCTCTCGAAACCCGCGCGCCCGACGCCCGCGAGGCCGATCTGTTCGCGCGGCTGCCCGCCGTGCTGGCGGCGGCGATGCAGGCACCGGCCTATGCGCGCCACCTCGGCACCATCGATCCCGCCGCGATCACCGACCGCAATGCGCTGTCGACGCTGCCGGTGCTGCGCAAGGCGGATCTGCCGGCGCTGCAGAAAGAGGCCTGGCCCTTCGGCGGCTTCGTGCCGGTGGCGGCCGGCGGCTTCGGCCGGCTGTTCACCTCGCCGGGGCCGATCTTCGAACCGGAGGGAACGGGGGCCGATCCCTGGGGCGCGGCGCGGGGGCTGTTCGCAGCGGGCTTCCGGCCCGGAGACATCGTGCTCAACACCTTCGGCTACCATCTGACGCCGGGCGGATTCATCATGGATTCCGGCGCGCGCGCCTTGGGCTGCGCCGTGATTCCGGCCGGGCCGGGCAATACCGAGCAGCAGATGGAGGTCATCGCCGCCTACCGGCCGACGGCCTATGCCGGCACGCCCGATTTCCTGAAGATCCTGGTCGAGGCCGCCGAGAGCCGGGGCGTCGACATCTCCTGCATCAAACGCGCGGTCGTCTCGGGGGCTGCCTTCCCGCCCTCGCTGCAGGCCTGGGTGCGCGAGCGCGGCATCGACGCCTACCAGCTCTACGCCACGGCCGATGTCGGCATCATCGCCTATGAGACGTCTGCCCGCGAGGGCATGGTGCTGAACGAGAACCTGATCGTCGAGATCGTCCGGCCGGGCACGGGCAACCCCGTGGAAGCCGGCGAGGTCGGCGAGATCGTCGTGACCAATCTCGATCCGCACCACCCGCAGATCCGCCTCGCGGTCGGCGACCTCACGGCGCTGATGCCGGGGGCCAGCGCCTGCGGGCGGACCAACGCTCGCATCAAGGGCTGGATGGGCCGCGCCGACCAGACCGCCAAGATCAAGGGCATGTTCGTGCGGCCCGAGCAGATCGCCGAGATCGCGCGGCGGCACAGCGAGGTGCACAAGCTGCGCCTCGTCGTCGGTCGCGCCGACGAGGCCGACACGATGACGCTGAAGGCGGAAATCTACGCCCAGCCGGCCGGGCTCATCGACGCAATGTCGTCGACCCTGCAGCAGGTGACCAAGCTCAAGGGCTCGGTCGAAATCCTGCCGATGGGCTCGTTGCCGAATGACGGCAAGGTGATCGCGGACGAGCGTCCCGTCGGCTGAAGCGCTGCTGCAGAGCCGTTACTGCTGCGGCGTGGGCGGTGGCGGCGCGCCGGTCGGCGGCTTGGTGGGGTCTGGCTGGATCAGGTCCGTGCGGGCCTTGTGCTGCAACTCGGGCTCGTCGGCTGCGAACATGGCGGCGGCGAGCGGCGACAGCATCATCACGGCGATCAGGCCGAATGCGAGGTATTCCTTGGCGTCCAGACGCATGGCGTCCTCCTGAAGGTCTGACTGCCCCTGCCGTTCGCGCAAGCAACGTCCCTCGACCTGCTGAAGTTCCTTGGCGCAGGAGGGCGCGCTTACCAGCGGATCGGCGCCTCGCCCTGCCGCTCCAGCCAGGCATTGGCGTGGGAGAAGGGTCGGGAGCCGAAGAAGCCGCGGCTCGCCGAAAGGGGCGAGGGGTGGGGGCTTTCCAGCACATGGTGGCGGCCCTCGTCGACGAGGGCGCGCTTGGTCTGGGCCGGCTTGCCCCAGAGGATGAAGACGACGTGAGGCCGCGTCGCGGAGACGGCGCCGATGAGCGCATCCGTCACGGCGCCCCAGCCGAGCAGCAGATGAGAGCCGGCCTTGGAGGCGCCCTCGCGCACGGTCAGCGCGGTGTTGAGCAGCAGCACGCCCTGTCTGGCCCAGCGCGTGAGATCGCCATCGGCAGGCGGGGCCAGGCCGAGATCGGACTGGCGTTCGCGGAAGATGTTGACGAGCGAGCGCGGCAGTGGCGGCGGGCCGACATAGGAGAAGGCAAGGCCATTGGCGTGGCCCGGCGTCGGATAGGGGTCCTGGCCGAGAATGACGACGCGCACGCTCTCCAGAGGCGTCAGGGACAGCGCCGCGAAGACGCGCTCGGGCGCCGGCGCGACGACATGGCCCGCTTCGCGCTCGGCATCGGCGGCGGCGCAGGCGTGCTCGGCCGCTCCGCCGGGGGCAAAGACCGGGAGCGCGCCCCAGCCCGTCGGCCCGGCCCCCGTGCGAAAGGCGGCGAGCGCCGCGCGGCAGCTCACTTCAGGACGATCCGGCCCTCGACCCTGGCGTCGATCGTGCCGAGCTTGCGCAGATAGACCATCACCTCATTGGCCATCAGCTTGCCGTCGGTCAGGCCGATCAGCGTCTTGCCGCGCGCCAGCGCCGTGTAACCATCGCCGCCCCCCAGCATGAAGTCGTTCGAGGCGACGGTGTATTTGCCGGCCGGGTCGATCGGCTGGCCATCGACCGTGATCGAGAGCACGCGGGAGCCCTGGGGCTGCTTCAGATCCGCCTCGAATTTGAAGCCGGAGATGACGGGGAAGCGTCCCGCACCCTGGGGCGCGTTGCGCAGGCCGTTCTCGAGCGCGTCCTTGACGTCCTTGCCGGTGATCTCGACCATCACGGTCGCATTGCCGAAGGGCAGTTCGCTCAGCACGTCGCGACGGGTCAGCTTGTGGCCGGCCGGATACTGCTTGTTGGCGCGGATGCCGCCGGCATTGGTGATGGCGAGCTTGGCGCCGGTGGCGGCGCGGATTGCGTCGGCGATGAGGTTGCCGATCGCCGCCTCCTGGGTGCGGATGACGCCGGTGCGGGAATCGAGCGGCGCGGCCAGCACGGCGACGTCGATGTCGAGCTCCTTGGAGAGCTCGGATTCGTAGCCCTTCACCAGGGCCGCGACCTCGGGGTCGGGCGTGGCCGACCGGGAGTCGTTGACGCGGAAGGTCGGGGTCCAGGAAACCTGCCGGGCTGCACCCTCGCCACGCACGCTGACGGCCACGTCGATGGCGGTGACGTAATTGCCCTCTTCGTTGGACTCCACCATCACGACCCTGCCGTCATAGGCGATGGCGAGGTCGTGGTCGTGGCCGGTGAGCAGGATGTCGACGACGCGCGAGCGGACGATCTCGTTGTCCATGGCCCGGTCGGCATGGACGACCGCGACGAGCACGTCGGCGCCCTGGCTCTTCAGCACCTTCGCCTCGCGGCGCAGCGCCTCCATCGTCGAGGAGAACTTCAGGTCGCCGGGATTGGAAATCTGCGGCGTGGGATCGAAGGTCGTGCCGATGACGCCGACCTTGAAGCCGCCGAGCTCGAAGATCTGCGAATCCTTGTGGCCGGGCAGGGGCTGGCCGGCCGCGTCGCGCAGATTGGCGGCGAAGGTCGGGTAGGTCTGGGCGGCCGTCAGCTTAAGATAGTTCTCCTTGCCGAAGTCGAATTCATGGTTTCCGGGCACGAAGACGTCGAGCCCCATCTTGTTCTGCATCGCGACGATATGGGCGCCCTGGTCGAAACCCGACATCAGCGAGGGCGAGTAGCAGTCGCCGGCATGGCAGAAGAGCAGCGGCACGCCCTTGGCGCGCTCGGCCCTGGCGATGCCGGCCGCCCGCGCGAAGCCGCCACGGCCCTTGTCGTCGCTCATCTTGTAGATGTCGTTGACCAGCAGCAGGGTGAAGGCTGGCGCCGGCTGCTGCGCGATCGCGGCCGGGGCGGTGGCGGCGAGCGCGGCCGGTGCGGCGATGACGCCGAGCGCGTTGCGGCGGGTGAGCTTGGTCATGCGAGGACGCCTCTGCTTGAGAACTGCTCCAGATTAGCAAAGCCCGCGCCATGCTGGCCAGCGGAACCACAGGTGCCTGCAGGACATCTGCGGCGTCATGTGATGTCGCACCCCTTTGCGTCGCACTGGACGAAACTGGTAACTCGTCTAAATCACGCCTGCGGCAGGGGCGCGCGCCAGGGCGATCCCGGCCGCAGGCGTGAGTTTCGCATCCGGCCTCGCCGCAAGCCGTGTTCCCGGTCCCCGGCCGGTGCCTGAAGGACATCCGCGATCATGACAGTCCAGACCAAGCCGGCCGCCGATATGAGGGCCGTGGTGCTCCCGCCCGACCATCCGCCGGTCCGCACCGGGCGCATCGGCGTGCTGCTGATGAATCTCGGCACGCCCGAGGGCACGACCTACTGGCCGATGCGCGCCTATCTCAAGGAGTTCCTCTCCGACCGGCGGGTGATCGAGACCTCGCGCTGGCTGTGGTGGCCGTTGCTCAACCTCGTGATCCTGACCACCCGGCCGAGCCGCAAGGGCAAGGATTACGCTTCGGTCTGGAACAATGAGCGCGACGAGGGGCCGCTGAAGACGATCACGCGCTCGCAGACCGAGCAGCTCGCGGCGCGGCTCACGGCCGAGCATGGCGAACGGCTCGTCTTCGACTGGGCGATGCGCTACGGCCTGCCGGATGTGAAGAGCCGGCTGGAGGCGCTGCTCGCCCAGGGCTGCGACCGCATCCTGATGGTGCCGCTCTACCCGCAATATGCGGCGCCGACCTCGGCGACGGCCTGCGACCAGGCCTTCCGGGCGCTGATGACGATGCGCTGGCAGCCGGCGGTGCGCGTGGCGCCGCCCTATCACGACGACCCGGCCTACATCAAAGCGCTGGCGGATTCGATGCGCGCCTCGCTGGCCAAGCTCGATTTCGACCCCGAGGTCATCCTCTGCTCCTTCCACGGCATGCCGAAGGACTATTTGCTCAAGGGCGACCCCTATCACTGCCACTGCGCCAAGACCTGGCGGCTGCTGCGCGAGGAACTCGGCTACAGCCGCGAGCGCTTCCGCATGACCTTCCAGTCCCGCTTCGGGCCCGATGAGTGGCTGAAGCCCTATACCGACGAGACGGTGAAGTCGCTGGCCTCGTCGGGCGTGAAGTCGATGGCGATCGTGGCGCCGGGCTTCTCGGCTGATTGCCTCGAGACGCTCGAGGAGCTCGATGTCGAGAACCGCGAGATCTTCCTGCACAATGGCGGGCAGCAATTCGCCTATATGCCCTGCCTGAACGATTCGCCCGAAGGCGTCGACGCGATCGAGGCCGTGGTGCGCCGCGAGTTGATGGGCTGGGTCTGATCCGGGGCGGGCTCCGCCCGGCCCACTCGACATCGGCGATCCGCGGCGGGGTCAGGAGGCGGCGGCGGGGGCCGGCCCCCGCCGAGGAGGCGTCCTTATCACCGTTCCAGGCACGTGCTCGAGGCCCGTCACGCACCGGCGCGCTTCGGGGCTCGTATCGGCATGGATCGGACAATCACAGCCGAACGGGCGAGGCGGCGTCCGCCTGCCTGAGCCCGGGCCGGTTCGTCTGACTCAGCGCGTCGCCGGCTGGCTGGCAAAGGCGGTGGCAGGCTGGTCCAGCCGGGTGGTGCGCAGACGATCCGTGCGACGCGGCGGCAGAGGTGCGACGACCTCGGTCGGTGTCGTGGGCACGACGGAGGCCACCGGGGCGCTGGCCTGCGATCCGCCTGGCGCGCCGATCAGCGGCACGAAACTCAGTGCACGCCGATAGAAGGGCTCGCTTTCGGCGGAAGCCGTTCCGAAGGATCCCGTGGTCACCGGTGCCGCGGTGGCCGCGCCGGGCTGAACCCGTGCAAGCTGGGTCGTGGCCGCCGGCGCCGCGGCGCGGGCCGGCTCGGGCTTCGCGGGTTCGCTCCTGGCAGGCTCCGGCTTGGCCGCGGCAGCGGCGACCGCTGCCAGGACGACCTCGTTGTCGGCCGATTCGGCCCGGATCGTGGCCTTGGCATTGCCCCTGTCGTCGAGCACGACGACGCGCGGGCCGGCGGTCAGCGCATCGGGGCGGCTGATCCCGACATCGCGCGAACCCCAGGAGGCGGCGCGGTTCAAGGTGTCGGAGCCACTGGCGACGAGGGTGCGCTTGAAGGTGCCGTGCTGGTCGCCGTCGTCATAGATCAGCTTGACCGCGGGCGTGCCCCTGGCGACGAGGGCCGCGACCTGAGTTTCGTCCTGCTGGCGCTTGCGCTGCACGGCCTGGGCGACGGCGGGGTCGCCATTGCCGGCGTTGAAGACGTAGCGGCCACCATTGACGGCGACCTGCGGCTCGTCGCCGGTCACCTCGAAATAGTCGGTGCCTTCCTTCAGGTTCTTCCAGAAGGCGATGTTGGAATCGAGCCGGTGCTTGGCGAGGTTCTCCGGCGTCATCCGGAAGGGCAGGGCCTGCATCTGCACCGTCCGCTGGCCGCCATTGTGGGCCTCGCGGACGAGCGCGTAGATCTCGCCCATCTGGTCGTCGGTCATCGAATAGCAGCCGGCGGAGGAGCAGGCGCCATGCACCATCAGATGTGCGCCGGTGCGGCCATGGGCCCGGTCATAGGCGTTGGGGTAGCCCATGTTGAAGGAGACGTAATAGGCCGAGTTCGGGTTCATCTGCGCGGGGCTGATCGCGTAGAAGCCCTCGGGCGCCATCCGGTCGCCTTCGCGGATCTTGGGGCCGAGCTGGCCGGACCAGCGGCACATCGGGTAGGTCTTGAGCAGTGCATACTGGCCATTGGCCTTGCGCTTCCAGACCTCGAGCTCCGATTCCTTCTTGTAGGACCGGATCAGGATCGGCTGATCCTTGCTCATGCCCTTCTCGGACATCAGCGCATAGGTCGCGGCCGGGATCGGGATGTGATGGCGCGCGGAGCCGCGATAGCGGTTTTCCTCGCAGGCGCCCAGGGACAATGCAACCAGAGCCACGAGCGTGAGTTGCTTCAATGCCACGTCGTCAATCCCATCGAACGGCCGGCCAGACACAGGCGACCTCTGACTGCGCAAGACGGCCAAATTGTGCCCGTCTCCCGTTGTAGAAGCGTTAGCCTTGAAGCTTCCTTACCACAGGCGACCGGCGCAAGGCCATGGTCAAGGCACCGTTAAGGCGCCGGCCGGCCCGGGGCCGGCGTCAGAGATTGCGCCCGATCGCCAGGAACTTCTCGGCGCGGCGGTCGACGATTTCGTCGGCGGACAGCCCCCCCAGCTCCGAGAGCGCCGACGACAGGGCGTCGCCGGCGCGCGCGATCACGGCATCGTGGTCGCGGTGCGCGCCGCCGGTCGGCTCGCTGACGATCCGGTCGATGATGCCGAATTTCAGGAGATCCTGTGCCGTGATCTTCATGCCGGTGGCGGCGTCCTGCGCGCGCGCCGTGTCGCGCCAGAGGATCGAGGCCGCGCCTTCCGGCGAGATCACCGAGTAGATCGCGTGTTCCAGCATCATGACCCGGCTGGCCGCCGCAATCGCGATGGCGCCACCCGAGCCGCCCTCGCCGATGACGAGCGCGATGCTCGGCGTGCGCAGGCCGAGCCAGGTCTCGGTCGAGCGGGCGATGGCCTCGGCCTGGCCGCGCTCTTCCGCCTCGATGCCCGGATAGGCGCCGGCCGTGTCGACGAAGCTCAGCACCGGCAGGCCGAAGCGGTCGGCCAGCTCGACGAGGCGGACCGCCTTGCGGTAGCCCTCGGGCTTGGCCATCCCGAAATTGTGCCGGATGCGGGTCTCGGTCGAATCACCCTTCTCCTGGCCGATGACGCAGACCGGCTCGCCCCGGAAACGGCCGAAGCCGCCGACGATGGCCTCGTCCTCGCCGAAGGCGCGGTCGCCGGCGAGGGGCGTGAACTCCTCGATCAGGGCGGCGCAGTAGTCCTTGAAGTGCGGGCGCTGCGGGTGGCGGGCCACCAGCGTCTTCTGCCAGGGCGTCAGGGCGCCGTAGAGTTCCTTGAGCGCCTGCGCGGCCTTGGCGTCGAGCCTGCCGATCTCGTCGGCCAGGGCATAGCCCTCGCCCTTGGCCTGGAGGGCTCGCAACTCATCCGCCTTCGCCTCCAGTTCGGCGACCGGCTTTTCGAAATCGAGATAGCTTCGCATCGTGGTCCAGTTCAGGTTCCGCGCCGGGAGGTCCCTGCGCATCGAGCGTCTTGCGGAACCGGGCTCGCGAAAAGCGGCGGACCTTGGTCGCGCGTCGGGTTCTTTGTCAACCCGGAGGAGGGCGACCGGGATCCCTTCCGATCCGCGGGGCCGGTGTCGGCTGCGGCAGCAGGATCGGCCTGAAGGCGAAGCTGCGCCGGGTCGCCCGCAGCGGAATGCGCCGATAGACTTGCTTGGTCGCGTCGATGACGTGGACGCCGGCGAAGGGCAGGGACAGCCCCGCCCCGAGACGCTCCCAGGCCGCGGCCGAGCGCAGCAGCAGCCTCTGGCGCAGGGGCGGCACGTAGAGGGCCTCGGACCAGCCTTCGGGCGAGAACTCGGCCGAGCGCATCAGCGCCTCGAGCTGGCTGCGGCTGAAGGGCCGGCCCTGGCCGAAGGGCGTGCCGTCCATGCGCGCCCACAGGCCGCGACGGCTGGGCACGACCAGGATCATGCGCCCGCCGGGCGAGAGCACGCGGGCCACCTCCTCGATCAGGTCGTCGGGGCTTTCGGTCTCCTCCAGCGCATGGACCAGCACCACGCGATCGATCGAGGCGGTCGGCAGCGGCAGCAGCGTCGGCTCGACCAGGGCGGAAGCCGACAGGCCCTGATGCGGCCAGTTCACCACGCCTTGCGCAGCCGGCATGAAGGCGATCACCCGCTCGGCGTCGCGACCGAGGACGGAGAGATAGGGGGTGGCGTAGCCCAGGCCGAGGAGGCGCTGGCGGGCGCAATCGGGCCAGAAGCGCAGCATCGCCGTGCCGATGAAGCGCCGCGCGACATGGCCGAGCGGGCTGGCATAGAAACTGCGCAGATCGGCGACGTCGAGGGACATGCCGCTGGAAGATGTGATGCCGGGCGGGGCTGCGCAAGGGCGGCCGGCGGGCCTTCGGGGCTTCGCTGCCGGCCCGGCAGGCTGGTGTCGGCGGGCGGCATTGTTTATGCGCGACAGAACCGCGTTCTTCCGGAGACTCCCATGGCGCTCGATCTCCACGTCTTCCGCACGCTCGGCGACAATGCCGGCGCACTGCTCCACGACCCCGCCAGCGGCGCCTGCGCCGCCATCGACGTGCCCGATGCCGGGGAGGTTATGGCCGCGGCCGAGGCCAAAGGCTGGTCGATCAGCGAGATCTTCGTCACCCACGCCCATGGCGACCACACGCAAGGCGTCGCCGCGGTGAAGCAGGCGACCGGGGCGAAGGTCTGCGGGCCGGCCGACGCCGCCGGCCAGGCGCCGCTCGACCGCGTCCTCTCCGAGGGCGACGCTGTGTCCTTCGGCGGGGAGAGCTTCGAGATCTGGCATACGCCGGGGCATTGCGAGGGGCATCTGAGCTTCGTCTCGCGCGGCGCGAAGCTCGCCTTCGTCGGCGACGTCGTCTTCGTGATGGGCTGCGGGCGCGTCCAGCCGGGCCAGATGGCGGCGATGTGGACCTCGCTGTCGCGGCTGATGGCGCTGCCGGGCGATACGCGGCTGCTCTGCGGCCACGACTACACGCTCTCCAACGCCCGCTTCGCCGCGGCGATGGAGCCGGCCAATGCGGCGCTGACGGCCCGGCTCGCCGAGGCCGAGGCAGCCAAGGCGGAGGGACGCTTCTGGGCCCTGACGAGCGTCGCCGAGGAAGCCGCCACCAACCCGTTCTTCCGGGCCGGCGAAGGCGCGCTGGCCGCGGCCGTCGGGCTCAACGGCGCGCCGGCGGGCGAGGTCTTCGCCGCGCTGCGCGAAGCCAAGAACCGGTTCTAGAAAGGGGCGTCACGCATGACACTCAACGGCCTGAGCGCTGCCGAGGTGATCCGTCTGCTCGAGCTGAAGCCCCATCCCGAGGGTGGCCATTATCGCGAGACCTTCCGGGACCCGCGGGAGGTCGACGGCCGCAGTGTCGGCACCGCGATCTACTATCTCCTCGACACCGGCGAGACGTCCGAGTGGCATCGCTGCGACGCGGCCGAGATCTGGCACCATTATGCCGGGGCGCCGCTGGTGATCAGCGTCTCGCCCAATGGGCACGACGCCTCGGCCCATCATCTCGGCGGCGATCTCGCGGCCGGGCAGCGGCCGCAATTCGTGGTGCCGGCGGGCTGGTGGCAGAGCGCGACCTCGCTCGGCGCCTGGACGCTGGTCGGCTGCACCGTGGCGCCGGGCTTTTCCTTCGAGGGCTTCGAGATGGCGCCGCCCGGCTGGCGGCCGACCCCGCGGAAGGCCGGACAGGGATGACGGCGATGGCGACGGACACGGATATGGGGCTCGTGCTCGCTTGCGAGCGGCGGATCGTCAATGCCTGGCCGTCGCCGGCGACACTCCTGATCGACGACTGGGTGGTGCGCTTCGCGGGCGGCTATTCCGGCCGGGCGAACTCCGCCTCGCCGCTCAAGCCCGGCGCCGAACTCGACGAGGCGACGCTCTCGCTGATCGAGGAGCTGTTCCGGTCGGACGGGCTGCCGCCCTGTATCCGGCTGACGCCGCTGGTCGGCGAGGCGACGCTGGCGATGGTCAAGGCCCGCGGCTATGTCGTGCGCGACGCCTCCTTCGGGCTGATCCGTCCGCTCGACGACGTGGTGGCCGAGATCGAGCCCGACCTCCAGATCGAGGCGCGCCCGAGCGCCGATTGGATCGCCGGGGTGGCGGCGCGGCAAAGCGGCATCAAGTCGGATCCGGAGAAGCTTGCGGCGATCGTAGGCGCGGTGCGGCTGCCGGCCGCCTTCGCGACCTGGCTGATCGCGGGCGAGCCGGTCGCCTTCGGCATGAGCGTCGCCGAGCGCGGCATGGCCGAGATCGGCAGCGTCGTGGTCGATCCCGCCCATCGCGGCCAGGGGCTGGGCCGGCGCCTGATCGGCGGGCTGATGGGCTGGGCGCGCGCGATGGAGTGCCGGCAGGCCTATCTCCAGGTCGACCAGACCAACGCCGTCGCGCTCCGCCTGTATGGCTCGCTGGGGTTCAAGCAGCTCTACGCCTATGAGACGCGGGTTCTCAACCTGGCGGGGTGAATGGGCGTCATTCTCGGGCTTGACCCGAGAATCTCCGGCCGGATGAGGCGCCGGAGACATCTGGTCACGAGATGCTCGGGTCTTCGCCCGAGCATGACGCGGTTGCCCTCAGCCCAGGCTCGCGCGCTTCATGAAGGCGCCGCCCTTCATGATCAGCGGCATGTGCCTGCCCTGGCGGGTGAGCAGCGAGAGGTCCTTCAACGGGTCGCCGTCGACGACGATCAGGTCGGCATGGGCGCCGGGCGCGATCGTGCCGATCTGGCCCTCGAGCTTGAGCAGCTTGGCCGCGACATGGGTGGCCGAGCCGATGACCTCATGGGCCGGCAAAGCGCGGCCGCGGATGACGAACTCCTCGGACTGGTATTTGTGCATCTCGCCGAGCAGATCTGAGCCATAGGCCATGGCGAGGCCGGCCTTCTTCATGACCGCCAGCGAGTTCATGCCGGCCGAGCGGACGACATCGACCTTCGCGACCGAATCCGGCGGGAAGCCGAGCTTGGGGCCGTCGGTGACGAGCTTGTCGTAGGTGACGAGGGTGGGAACCGCGACGGCGCCCTTCGAGGCGGCGAGCTTGGCCGTCTCGGCCTCGATCAGGTTGCAATGCTCCAGCGAATGGACGCCGGCCTCGACGCAGCGGCGGATCGCCTCGTCGGTGTAGACATGGGCGGAGACGTAGGTACCTGCCATCCGCGCCTCCTCGACGATCGCCTCGAGCTCGCTGACCGAGAAGCCGAGGAAGTGGATCGGATCGGTCGGCGAGGCGCAGCCGCCATTGGCCATGATCTTGATGAAGTCGGCGCCGCCCTTCATTTCCTCGCGGGCGGCGCGGCGGACCTGGTCGAGCCCGTCGCAAATGCGCCCGAGCGCGCCGAGGCGGTGGCGGGTCAGCGGCGTCGTGGCGTCGTCATAGCGGCCGCGGAAATCGGCATGGCCGCCGGTCTGGCTCAGCGCCTTGCCGGAGATGACGAGACGCGGCGTCGGGAAATGGCCTTCCTCGGTCGCCTGTTTCAGGCCGAAATCGGCGCCGCCGACATCGCGCACCGTGGTGAAGCCACGCATCAGCATCTCGCGCATGATCACGAAGGAGCGTGCGGTGACGAGGGAATCCGGCAGCTGCGCGTTCTTACCGAGATCGGCGACGCCGGCGACGACATGGACATGGGCGTCGATCAGGCCAGGCATCAGGGTCTTGCCCTTCAGATCCACAACCTTGGCCTTGGCGGAGGAAACGGCCTTGCCGACCTCGCGGATGGTGCCGCCCTCGACGAGGACGCTGACGGGCGCGCCCGCTTCCGGCGCCGTGCCGTCGACGATGCGGGCATTGATGAAGAGCGTGCTGGCCATGATGTCAGTCTCGAACAGAGGAAGGTGGGATTCAGCGGATGAGGAGGGCGGTGCCCCAGAGGCCGACCGCGAAGACGGTGTGGCCGACGATGTTCAGCAGCCGCACCGTATTGGCATTGGCGCGCTTCGAAGCGGCAATGCCGGCGCCCATGCCGGGCTGGAGGATGAACCAGCCGCAGCCGACCGTGGCGAGGCCAACGATCAGCGTCGGCACGAAAGCCGGGTTGCGGACCCAGCCGGCGCCCCAGATGGCGACGACGATGCCCGCGAAGAGGATGCCGACCGCGTAATGCGCGATCCAGCCGATCGCCAGTTCGTTGCGGACGGGCTGCGATCGGGTGATGTCCTCGTGCAGGACGCGTCCGCGCGGCAGATGCGCGAACCAGCGTCCGACCAGGGCCCAGTTCGGCAGGGGAAAGCCGAAGACACGCTTCAGAAGCATCGCCCAGAGGTCGAGCAGAGCCGTGGCGCCGATGCCGATGAGCACCGTCTTGATCAGCACTTCCATTCCGTCATCCCCCCGGCACGCGGATCGCGTGTCCGTCTCGCGCCGCTGGACGGCGTCTTTCTGCAGATCGGCCCATGGAGCGGAGAACGCCGGGCCGGGTCAACCGGCGAGCGAGGCGAAAGCGGCGCGGCCGGCGCAGGCGCGCCATGCGCCAGGCGCTTTCATGCGCGGCCGGAACCTCGCCTCGCATCGAGGGTTTGCTTGGCGGGCTGAACGGGCATGCCGGGGGGATCAGAGATGGGCGGCGCTGCGGCAGGGACGACCCGCACCAGGGACGCACGGCCCCACGGGCCGCATGGCGCCCTGGAGCTGCCCTCGGTCGTGGTTACCAGCTACAACCTCGAAATGCGCGACGAGGACGGCTTCGTCGGCGACAAGGCCAGCCGGAGAGCTTTCGTCGAGCATCTCGACGCGCTGCGCGATCATCTGCGCGCCCAGAGCGATGATCCCCTGAAGGGGGATACCGGGGCAATCAGCAAGCGCGACCTCGATGCGCTGCTGTCGGATGGCGATCCGCACCAGGCGGCGCTGGTGCTCAGTGCCATCGAGGGTTTCGCCCAGTCGCTGGCCTTCGTGATCCGACGTTTCGTACGGCTGAAGAGCTGGGCCGAGGTCGAACGCATCGTGGTCGGCGGCGGCTTCCGTGACAGCCGCGTCGGCGAGCTCGCGATCGGGCGCGCCGGAATCATCCTGAGCACCGACGGACACGGCATCGATCTGGTGCCGGTCAGCCATCATCCCGACGAGGCGGGCCTCGTCGGCAGCGCCCATCTCGCGCCGACATGGATTTTCGAGGGCTTCGACAGCCTGGTCGCCGTCGACATCGGCGGCTCGAACATCCGCACCGGCATCGTCGAACTGCGCCAGGGCAAGGCCCCCGATCTGCGCAAAGCGCGCGTGTCCTCGTCCGAACTCTGGCGGCATGCCGATGAGGAGCCGAGCCGCGACGAGGCGATCGCGCGACTGTGCAAGATGCTGAAGGGGCAGATCAAGCAGGCGAAGAAAGACGGGCTGAGGCTGGCTCCCTTCATCGGCGTCGGCTGCCCCGGGATGATCGGGCCGCATGGTGCGATCGATCGCGGCGCCCAGAACCTGCCCGGCAACTGGGAAAGCAGCCGCTTCAACCTGGTCGACAGCATCCGCGCCCTGGTGCCGACCATCGGCGAGCACGAGACGCTGGTGACGATGCACAACGATGCCGTGATCCAGGGCCTGAGCGAAATGCCGGCCATGCAGGATGTCGAGCACTGGGCGGTGCTGACCATCGGCACCGGGCTCGGCAACGCCAGCTATCGCAACCGGACGCGGCCGAAGGGCAAAAGCAAGTCCTGATCTGCGAGGTCGTGTCCTGATCTGCGCGGTCCATGGTGGGGGCGCCTTGAAGATGTCCGCTTTGCCGTGAATGGAGGAGACGGCGGCCGCGCCGCGCCCCTTCTGCCGTTCCCTTCACGACAGGTTTTTGCGTTTGTCTGCCGATTGTCTGCGCCGCGCTTGCCTTGTCGCCGGAGCTGTGGCGACGGTCGAGCCAGCGGCGAATCATCCATCTGAGCGAGGCTTTTCCGGCATGGCTGCGCGACCCGGCCCAGTGCCCTTCCCGATGCCGCGCGCGCTGGCCCGCGTCTTCGCCGCCCTGGCCCTGCTGGTCATGGTCCTGCTCGCAGCCGGCCAGGGACTGGCCCAGCAGCCGCCCGCCGATGCCAGCTCGGCGCGGGCGCGGCTGGACGCCATTCGTCTGGAACTGGCACAGATCGAGGCGACGCTGGCGGCGCCGACGGCGACGGAAGCGGAGTTGCAGCGCCAGCGCATGCGCCTGCAACCATCGCTGGACCAGCTGCGGCAGCTGATCGAGGAGCAGGCGCCGCGGGTGGACCAGGCCAGGGTGAGGCTCGAACAGCTCGGGCCCAAGCCCGAGGCCAGCGCGCCGCCGGAGAATGCGGAGGTGCTGCGCGAGCGCGAGGCGCGGTCGAAGGCCTTCTCGGATGCCGACGAGACCCTGAAGATCGGGCGCGCCGCCTTCGCGCAGGCGGAACAGCTGCAGACCGCCATCGCCGACCGCCGCCGCGCGCTCTTCGCCCAGACGCTCTTCGCCGCGGGGCCGACGGTGCTGAGCCCCGACATGTGGTCGAACGCGTTCTCGACCGCGCCGGAGGATCTTCGGGCTTCGGGTTACATCTTCGGCGGTTGGCTGTCGGGCGTGGCCACGGCGATGTCGGACCTCCGCGGCGGGCTGGTTGCCCTCTCCTTCCTCGGGGCGCTGCTGCTCTATCTGATCCGCCGCCGCTATCTGCCCCGCTTCAAGGCCCGCTTCAGCAACACGCAGGACACCGACAGCCTGCATTGCCTCTACATCGCGTTCGCCCATGTCGTTGCGGGCGCCGCGCCGCCGGCACTGGCGAGCTGGCTGATCTACGCCGCGCTGAACACGGCCGGGCTGCTGCCGCTGCGGATCCAGCCCGTGGTGACGGCCGTCGTGGCGGGGCTCGCCGTGGTGGCCTTCGTCCAGGCGCTGCTCGACGCGCTGTTCGCGCCGAGCCAGCCGCAGCGGCGCCTCGTCAGCGTGATGGATTCGACCGCCTCAACCGTGGTCTGGCTCGGAACCTCGCTAGCGGGGGTGCTCTCGATCAGCAAGGTGCTCGAGGCCTGGCTGACGGCGATCGCTGCGGGCCTGGCGGTCTCGATCATCCTGCGCAGCGTGCTGGTGATCATTTTCGCCGTCACGCTCGTCGTTGGTCTCTACCGGCTGCGCGACAACGAGGAGATCGAGGAGGAGGCCTGCCTCGGCCCCTATGTCGCCGTCGAGGGCGCGAGCCTAGGCCCGATCCGCCTTGTCGGCTGGCTCATCGGAATCGTCCTGTCGCTGTCGGTCCTGGGCGGCTATGTCGTCTTCGCCTCCTTCCTGACCGAGCAGGTGATCTGGATCGGCATGGTCGCCTGTAGCCTGGTGTTGATCTACCAGCTTGTCGACCAGGGCATTCCGCATGCGATGACCGGCAAGGGCCAGCTCGCCCTGACGCTGAAGGCCGGTCTCGGAATCCGTGCCCAGACGCTCGACAAGATCGCGGTGATCGCCGCCGGCCTACTGAAGCTGATGCTGATCATCGTCGGCTTCCTGCTGGTGATGGCGCCGTGGGGGCTGGAATCGACCGATTTCGTTACCTCTTTGCGGGCGGCCTTCTTCGGCTTCCAGGTCGGCGGCGTCACGATCTCGCTGTCCTCGATCATCTTCGGCGGCCTGCTTTTCGCGGCCGGGCTGACGGCGACGCGTTCGCTGCAGGGCTGGCTCGAGGTCAAGTTCCTGCCGACGACGCAGCTCGACACGGGCCTGCGCAACTCGATCACCACGGCGGCGGGCTATGTCGGCTACCTCGCGGCGATGGCGCTGGCGGTCTCGGCGCTCGGCCTCAGTCTCGAGCGGCTGACGCTGGTGGCAAGCGCGCTGTCGGTGGGCATCGGCTTCGGCCTGCAGTCGGTGGTCTCGAACTTCGTCTCGGGTCTGATCCTGCTCTGGGAGCGGCCGATCCGCGTCGGTGACCAGGTCGTGGTCGGTGACGCCGAAGGCATCGTCAAGAAGATCAATGTGCGCTCGACGGAGATCGCGACCTTCGACCGCTCCTCGGTGATCGTGCCGAACTCGAACCTGATTTCCGGCGTGGTCAGGAACCGCGTCCGCAACGACCGCACGGGCCGCATCCTGATCTCGCTCTCGGTGCCGCGCAGCTTCGAGGCCGGGGCGGTGCGGAACCTGCTCAGCGAGGTCGCCAATGCCCATGGCGACGTCATGCAGAAGCCGCCGCCGACGATCCTGTTCAAGAAGATCGGCACCGCGACGATGGATTTCGACCTGGTCTGCGTCGTGGCCGATGTCGACATCGTCGGCCGCGTCACCAGCGACCTGAACTTCGCCATCCACAAGCGCCTGACCGAGATGGAGCCCGCCTCCGGCACGCCGGAGCTGCTGGTCAAGGGGCTGGAGGGCGTCGAGCAATCGCTCGGCAGCATCGCCGCGGCGGTGAACCGCGAGGGCGCGGTCATGGGCCCCCGGCCGGGCCCTCCCGCGAAGGCGCCCTCTCGCAGCCGGCGCCGGGCGGAGCCTTCCGAGGACGAATCCGAGGCCGAGGCCCCGGCCGCTCCTGCGGCACCGGCGCCGGATCCCGTCAAGGACGACAGCAAGGAATGATGCGATGCTCAATCATCGGCGCGGCACGGCGGATCGGCGCGCCTTGACCTGTCCTGCCCTCATCGCCGGCGCGCTGGCTCTGGTCGGTGCCGCCGGCTGCACCGAACCGGCGAGGACCGGCCAGCCCGCCTTCTATCGCGATCTCGGATCGGCTACGGCGCGGGTCGATGCGAACGAAGCCCGGGCGATGATCTCGGCCTATCGGCTCAATGCGGGGCTGAACCCCTTGAAGCTCAACCCGGCGCTGGTCGCAGCGGCGCAGGAAGAGGCGAGCGCGATGGCGGCCGCCGACAAGCCGGCGCAGGCCGAGGCGGTGAAGGCGCGGCTGGCGCGCGGCGGGCAGCCCGGTGCGGAGGCCAATCTCTCGGCCGGCTATCGGCGGCTGGCGGAAGCCTTTTCGGGATGGCGGGATTCGCCGCAGCACGACCGCGTGATGAAGACACCGGGCGCAACCCGGATGGGCATCGCCACGGCCTATGCGCCCGGCTCGAAATACCAGGTCTACTGGGCGCTGATCCTGGCGCCGTAGCGCCGTAGCGCGGGGGGGCGTCAGGGCGTCAGGACGTCGGGGAGGGCCGGCGCGTCGGCCTTGAGCGTGATCGAGATGCGCCGGTTCACTGCGAGATAGGGGTTGTCCTTGATCAGCGGCTCGTTCGACCCCTTGCCGGTGAGCGAGTCGAAGCGATCATCCGCGACTCCCGCATTGGCGAGCATGTCGCGCACCGCCATCGCCCGGCCGACCGAGAGCGCCCACTGGTCGCGCTCGCCGGGGTTGCCCGGGCGGGCCGAGGCGGTGTGGCCGGAGATGATGACCTTATTGGGCAGCCGGCGGATCGTCGGCGCGACTGCGAGCATCAGCTTGCGCACGCGCTCGTTCGGCTGCACGGCGTTCTCCGCGAACATCGAACGGCCTTCCATGTCGACGAGCTGGATGTTGAGGCTGTCGTCGGTGACGGTGACGATGATGTTGGTCGCGAGTTCGGCGATCTCGGGCATTTCGCGCAGCGCCTGCCGCAACGAGACGGCGGCGCTGGCGAAGGCGCGGGCGCTCTCCGGGGTGGGCTGCGCGGCTTCGGGGTGACTCATATCCTTCGACGTCGTCAGGTCGGAGGGGAGGTCGGGCCGCTCGGGGCTGACATTCTTGATCTTGGTGCGGTTGGGCTGGCCGTCGATCTCGATGATGCCGGAATAGCGGATTTCCTTCTGGGTGCCGAAGGCCTCGCGCATCGAGCCGGCGACCACCTGCAGCTTGACCTTGTCCTGCGTCGAATAGGCCGCCAGCATGACAAAGAAGGCGAGGATCGCCGCCAGAAGATCCGCGAAGGTCGTCATCCAGGCCGGGGCGCCGGCGACCACAGGATCCTTCTTGCGGGCCAAGGCTCAGGCCTCCGCCATGGCGGCGCGGTGGTGGTCGGGCAGGTAGGCGACCAGCATCTCCTTGACCAGGGTCGAGCTCTTGTTGTCGCGGATCTGGAGAACGCCGTCGATGATCATGTTGCGGACGACCTCCTCCGCCTCGAGCTTGACGGCGAGCTTGTCGGCCAGCGGCAGGGCGAAGAGGTTCGAGATCACCGCCCCGTAGAGCGTCGTCAGCAATGCGATGGCCATGGCGCCGCCGAGCTTGGAAGGGTCGGACATGTTGGCGAACATCATGATCATGCCGAGGATGGTGCCGATCATGCCCCAGGCCGGTGCGGCGTCGCCGATGGCGCGGTAGACCTTGGCTCCGGCGTCGAGGCGCATCAGGAAGCTGTCGCGGTCTCGCTCCATCGTGTTGACGATGAAATCCTTGTCGTAGCCGTCGGCGAGGTAGCGCACGCCCTGCGCCAGGAAGGGCTCCGAGACGGTGACGTTCTCGAGTGCGGTCACGCCCTTCTTGCGGGCGATGTCGGCGAGCTGGGTGATCTCGTCGATGATGCTGCGCGGGGTCGAGGTCTTGTTGGTGAAGGCGTAGCGCGCACCCATCGGCAGGCCGGCCAGCATGACGGCGAGGGGATAGCGGATCATCGTGCCGGCAATGGTGCCGCCGACGACCATGACGACCGACAGCGAATCGAAGAACATGCCGCCGCCGCCGCCGGACAGGACCACGATGGCGGCGATCGTGCCGATGCCCAGCGCGATTCCGAGGCTTGTCGCGATGTCCATTATTCAACGCCCTCGACGCAACTGGAGCGCACGGCCCTTCTGGCCGACCGCTTCAAATTTCTAGGCGCCGGCCCTTGAAGGAAGGGTTAAGGATGAGGTTCGCTGCCGCCCGGCACCCGCCAGGATCCGATCATGAGTCTGTTTGCCATCTACGCCCGCGTTCTCGGCGAACTCGGCCCCGAGCGCCGGCTGGGGCTGATCCTGGCCTTCGCCAACATCCTGCTGGCGGCGACCGCCTTCGCCGAGCCGATGCTGTTCGGCGCGCTGATCGACAAGCTCTCGAGCGTCCAGGGGGCCGGGCAGAAGCTGAGCTGGGCCGACATCGGCCCGCTGATCCTGGCCTGGGTCGGCTTCGGGCTGTTCACCATCGGCGCCAGTGTCTTCGTCTCGCTGCATTCCGACCGGCTGGCGCATCGACGGCGCCTGGCGGTGATGGCGAATTTCTTCGAGCACGCGCTCAGCCTGCCGCTGGCCTATCACACGCAGACCCATTCGGGGCGCGTGCTGAAGGTCATGCTCGACGGCACCAGCGGCATGTGGGCGCTGTGGCTGTCCTTCTTCCGCGAGCATTGCGCCAGCCTCGTCGCGCTGTTTGTCCTGCTGCCCTTCACCTTGTGGAAGAACTGGCAGCTCGGCCTGCTGCTGATCTCGCTCGTCGTGCTGTTCGGCGCGCTCACGGCCTATGTCCTGCACAAGACCGACAAGTTGCAGAGCCATGTCGAAGGCTATCATTCGAGCCTCGCCGAACGGGCCTCCGACGCGCTCGGCAACGTGCCGGTGATCCAGAGCTTCACGCGCATCGAGGCGGAGGTGCGCGGCCTGCGCTCTACCATCGCCAGCCTGCTCGAGGCGCAATTGCCGGTCCTGTCCTGGTGGGCGATCGCGACGGTGGCGACGCGCGCCTCGGCGACACTGACCGTGCTCGCGATCTTCGTCGTCGGCGCCTGGCTCCTGATGCAGGGGCTGACCACGGTGGGCGAGATCGTGACCTTCATGGGCTTCGCCACGATGCTGGTCGGCCGGCTGGAGCAGATCGTCGCCTTCGTGAACTTCATCTTCATGCAGGCGCCGAAGATGCGCGAGTTCTACGAAGTGCTGGACACGCTGCCGGCGGTGCGCGACCTGCCGAGCGCGCCAGACGCCGGGCCGCTCTCGGGCGCGGTCGCCTTCGAGAAGGTCTCCTTCTCCTATGACGGCAAGCGCACCGCGGTGCGCGACGTCTCCTTCTCGGTTGCCCCGGGCGAGACCATCGCCATCGTCGGCTCGACCGGCTCGGGCAAGTCGACCACGCTCGGCCTGCTGCACCGCGCCTTCGACCCGCAATCGGGCCGGATCACCGTAGACGGGCAGGACATCCGCGAGATCTCGCTGCTCTCGCTGCGGCGCAACATCGGCGTCGTCTTCCAGGAGCCGATGCTGTTCGCCCGGACGATCCGCGAGAATCTGAGCGTCGGCAAGCCGGATGCGACGGAGGAGGAGATGATGGAGGCGCTCGAACCGGGCGCAGGCCACCGAGGTGATGGCGCGCCAGAGCGACGGGCTCGACACGATCGTCGGCGAGCGCGGCCGCACGCTCTCGGGCGGCGAGCGCCAGCGCCTCTCGATCGCGCGTGCGCTGCTCAAGAACCCGCCGATCCTGATCCTCGACGAGGCGACGTCGGCGCTCGACGCCGCCACCGAGGTCAAGCTGCAGAAGGCGCTCGAGGAGGTGATGAAGGGTCGCACCACCTTCGTCATCGCCCACCGCCTCGCCACCATCCGCAATGCCGACCGCATCCTCGTCTTCGAGCAGGGAGAGGTCATCGAGATGGGCTCCTTCGAGGACCTCGTCGCCAAGGGCGGGCGCTTTGCGGCCTTGGCTCGGGCGCAGTATCTCGTCACCGACAAGGCGGCCGCCCTCTCCGAGGAGGCCGCGAGCCCGCTGGCGCGGACGATCGCGCTCGACTGAAGGCGCTCGCGCCTGTGATCGGCTGAAACCTCGCCTCGTGCCGCGCGTTGACCCTGTGCAGGGTCGCCGCGCGCGGCCCTTTTCGTGTTTGCGCCGCTGGCGGGAAGCCTGCCCGCCAATCCCGAGGACAATTCTTGCCCGTCACCATCCTCCGCCTCGCCTGTGCCTGGGCGACCGTCGCCGCCTTCCTGCTGTTCGGAGGCGCCCTGCTCGGGCAACTCGGCGAGCCGGCGGTCGCGGCGCTGGTCTTCGTCTGGCTGCTCGGCGTCATCATCTGGGCGGCGTTTGGGGTGGTGCAGGAGGCGGAGGTGCTGGCGGGGCGGCTGGGCGAGCCGTTCGGCACGCTGATCCTGACGCTGTCGATCGTGATCATCGAGGTGGCGCTGATCTCGGCCGTCATGCTCGGCGCCAAGGGCGCGCCGACGCTCGGTCGCGACACGATGTTCGCGGTGCTGATGATCGTGCTCAACGGCGTGGTCGGGCTCGGCCTGCTCGTCGGCGGGCTGCGCCATTTCGCGCAGAGCTACAACATGAAGGGGGCCACCTCCTATCTCGCGGTCATCATCCCGCTGACGGTGATCCCGCTGGTGCTGCCGAACTTCACCACCTCAACCGGCCACGGCACGCTGACGG
Organism: Allobosea sp. R86505; assembly: GCF_042466375.1. Classification (NCBI taxonomy): domain Bacteria; kingdom Pseudomonadati; phylum Pseudomonadota; class Alphaproteobacteria; order Hyphomicrobiales; family Alloboseaceae; genus Allobosea; species Allobosea sp. R86505. The sequence continues at coordinate 892,094 of NZ_JAXHPY010000001.1, forward strand.
CGCTGCAGGCGATCTCGTTCTCGGTCTTCACGCTGGCGCTCTACGGCGCCTTCCTGGCGCTGCAGACCGGGCGGCATCGCAGCTTCTTCCAGCAGCCGACCAGCGACCAAGCGCCCCTGGCCCGAACCGCCCCCCGCCCGGCGCGTTCGGCGGACAGCGAGCCGGCGCCGCTTTCGCCCGGCGGGCCGACCGGACTGCGCGTCCTGCTGCTGCTCGCCAGCATCCTGCCGATCGTCATTCTCGCCAACAGCCTCGCGGCCGTGCTGAATTTCGGCATCGTCCAGCTCGGCGCGCCGGTGGCGCTCGGCGGCATCCTGATCGCGATGGTGGTCCTGACGCCCGAAGGCATCGCGGCGCTGCGCGCGATCAGCGCCAACCAACTCCAGCGCGCGATCAATCTCTGTCTCGGCGCCGCCACCTCGACGCTCGGCCTCACCGTGCCGGCCGTGCTGGCGATAGGCCTGTTCACGGGCCAGGAGGTCGTGCTCGGCCTGTCCGACGCCAACATGATCATCCTGGCGATGACGCTGCTGCTCTCAACCCTGACCTTCACCGGCACGCGCACGACGATGCTGGAGGGCGCCGTGCATCTCAGCGTGTTCTTCGTGTTCCTGGTGCTGGTGTTCAGCCCATAAAAGGTCGAGCTACAAACCAACCTTCTGCGCATTACATTCTGGCTTGCTCAAGGTATAAATATTAACGTTACTCAATTCTGTAAAGGCAGATCAGAAACAATGGCATCGGCTAAAATATAAATATCTTGAAAATCGTATTTGGTGCCGTGGTTCCAATAGCGGCCGTGAGCCAGCCAGTGTCTGAATTTGAGCATTCCGCGTAGCTTGCTGATGATGGCACGGGAGGATTGATCCACATGTTCAGTCCATACTGCTAATATGTCTTCATCTAGCCGTGCTTTGCGGCCACGTTTCTTGTGAATTTTCCGGAATTTAATCGAGACGTCGTCAGACATTTTCGACTTGCAGCGTACCTCGTAGTCTTGGCGAAGCGCGGCTTCGATGCGCGCGAGCGCGACAAGAGACGAGCGCATATCCGTCTCCGTCAGCCTTTCGGCCAGTTCTGCCGTCACTTCTTTGGCGAGGTACGTCATGAATCGCGTCGTATAATCAGGACTTGCGGATGAGAAAAAGATTCGCAGTGCCGCTGAAGCATCCGTGTGATACTCGGCTAAATCGGAGAGAGATGCGATTTTAGTCATCTGCGATAGTGAGTATAACGTCGAAGAATGTATCTTCCGTCAAATCAATGAATCGAACGTCCGGCGCAGGACTTATGATTTTCCACGCCCACTCGATGTCGCCCTCTCTTTCCGGGTGGGGCGGAGCCTTATATTCTCCGGCAGATGATACTGTTACCCGGATGAGCTGGCGCGCTGATGTAACTTTTTTATCTACAAGGCCAAGACGCACTATGCCGCGCGGACCTTGAACATCAACGCGTCCCTTTGAACCTATGAGCATGGTGCCGATTGGGTTAAATTTTATATTGGATCGGCCAATCCTTAGAATCATCTGTCTGACGACATAAATTCCGCTGAATTCTTCGTTCAGCTCAATGTCGCGAAATTCAATCTTCGCAGATCCCAATTTGATATATTTTTGCATGTATGACTCAACGTCTCGATATAGAGTGTCGAGGTAATCTTGCCATTCCTGAATTTGTTGAGCTGCATCGAGCGTGTCCGAATTGCTTGCCTGAGCTCTCTGGCGTTCAATGAATTTATCAAAGTCGGCTTTGCTCATATTTGACTCCTTGCAGCAGCATTCTTATCTACCGCATAATGCTCAACGCCGCCGATATGTCGCGCATGCATGTTTATTGCTCAATTTAAGTCTACGTGGCAATGCCTCGGGAAATGCCTAGGCTCCCAAGCTTGGCACTCCATCCAATCCCAAGCTTGGCCCTCAATCCAAAGTGATAAGGCTCCACAAGCTTACATCTCAAGTGCCAAGTTAACGGAACCCGCACGCGGCCCGGTCCGTCAGTGCGTCTGCCCGTTGACCGCCAACTCGCCCTCGATGAACGCCGTGACCTCCTCCGCCGCGACGCCATGCGCGATGAAGCTCTGGCCGATGCCCCGGGCGAGGATGAAGGTCAGCACGCCGCGGCGGACCTTCTTGTCCTGGCCCATGGCCGCGACGATCTCCTGCGCCGTGCCGGCCCCGCCCGGCACCTGCTGGAGCGTCGAGGGCAGGCCGACGGCGTCGAGATGGCGTGCGACGCGGGTTGCGTCCTGGCCGGAGCAGAGCCCCAGCCGCTGCGAGAAGCGGAAGGCGAGGGCGAGCCCGATCGCCACCGCCTCGCCATGGACGAGGCGGGTGGAGTCGTAGTTCGTCAGCCGCTCCAGCGCGTGCGCGAAGGTGTGGCCGAGATTGAGCAGCGCGCGGTCGCCCTCCTCGCGCTCGTCGCGGGCGACGATCGCTGCCTTGGCGCGGCAGGAGACGGCGACGGCATGGTCGCGCTCGGGGCCGCCCGCGATAATGCGGCTCCAGTTGACCTCGCACCAGTCGAAGAAGGCGGGGTCGTCGATCAGCCCGTATTTCACCACCTCGGCATAGCCGGCCTTGAACTCGCGTTCGCTGAGGGTGTCGAGCAGCGCGGTGTCGGCGATCACCAGTGCCGGCTGGTGGAAGGCGCCGATCAGGTTCTTGCCATGGCTCGAATTGATGCCGGTCTTGCCGCCGACGGAGGAGTCGACCTGCGCCAGCAACGTCGTCGGGATCTGCACGAAACGCACGCCCCGGCGCAGCACGGCCGCCGCGAAGCCGGTGAGATCACCCACCACGCCGCCGCCCAGCGCGATGACGAGGTCGTCGCGCTCGATCTTGGCCGCGAGCAGCGCGTCGCAGAGCGCGGTGAACGGGGCATAGGACTTCGTCGCCTCGCCCGGCGGCACGGTGATGCGGGTGAAGCCGATGCCCTCCTGCTGCAGGCAGGCCTCCAGCGCCGGGGCGTGGAGCGCGCCGACGCGCTCGTCGGTGACGACAGCGACCTTGGCGCCCGGCGCCATCGCGGCGATCAGGGCGGCGGCCTCGCAGAGCTGGTGGCGGCCGATATGGATGTCGTAGGCGCGGCCCTCCAGCGCGACCGGAACCGTGATCCGGGCGCCGGTCGGCGGGGTGGCTGTGGTCATGGTGTGGGCTTCCGGTCGGGAGGGGTGCACAGATGCCGGTCGAGCGCGGCGAGCGCCGCCGTCACCACGACGTCGTGGGGATCGTCGCGCGACAGCAGGGTGAGATCGGCGAGCGCATAGACGGGCTCGCGCTCGGCCAGCATCCGCCGCAATGTCGCCTCCGGATCGGCGGTTTGCAGCAGCGGCCGCTTCGCATTCTTGCGGACGCGCCGCATCAGCACCTCCGGCTCGGCCTTGAGCCAGATCGAGATGCCGAGATCGGCGATGCGGGCACGCGTCTCGGCGTTCATGAAGGCGCCGCCCCCGGTCGCCAGGACGAGGGGAGCACGCGTCGTCAGGATGCGGCTGATGACCCGGCGCTCGCCACTTCGGAATTCGGGCTCGCCGCGCTGGGCGAAGATCTCGGGGATCGTCATGCCGGCGGCGGTCTCGATCTCGGTGTCGGCATCGACGAAGGGCAGGCCGAGCCGCGTCGCCAGCCGGCGGCCGACGGAACTCTTGCCGGAGCCCATCATGCCGACGAGCACGATCGCCCGCGGGCCGATCGCCGCCCGCAGCGTCGCCGGGTCCGGGCCGATATCCTCACCTCTTGGCTGGTCGAGCGTCTCGACGATCGTCATTGCGATGGAAGCCTTGATCTTCAGCGCCCTTTAACATGAGCCGTCACACAACGTCAGGCCCCGTGCCGCATTTTGCCCGGCTTGTGGCCTCGCCGCCCTTGTCGGCATCCGCCATCTCCCGAAAGATGGCCGGCGCCATCGCAGTCACAGCCTCAAGGGTTCGCCTCATCGTGCCGACGCTGTTTCGTTTCGTCGCCTTCCTGGCCCTGCTCGGCGGACTCGTCTTCGGCGGCATGGTCGCCCTCGTCGCCTTCGTCAAGCCGGAGCCGCGCGAGATGATCGAGGTCGTGCCACCCTCGCGCCTGCAGCCGAAATGAGCCGGATCGGGCAGGCGCGGCGCAACGGCTTCCTCGACATGCTCGCCGCCGAGCGTGGCGCCGCCCGCAACACGCTCGACGCCTATCAGCGCGACATCGACGATTATCTGGAATTCCTCGGCGGGCGGGCGCTGGAGGCCGCGACGGCCGACGACATCCGTGGCTGGCTGGCGGATCTGTCCGCTCGAGGGCTGAAAGCCTCCTCGGCCGCGCGGCGGCTCTCGGCGGTGCGGCAGTTCCACCGCTTCCTCTACACCGAGGGCTTCGCGTCCAACGACCCGACCGCGGCGATCCAGGGACCGCGGCTCGGGCGGCCGCTGCCGAAGGTGATCTCGGTCGCCGATGTCGAGCGGCTGATCGCGACCGCGCGGGAGGCCTGCATGCGCGAGGGGCTGACGCCGACGGCGCGGCTGCGGGCGCTGCGGATGCGCTGCCTGATCGAGATGCTCTACGCCACGGGCCTGCGCGTCTCCGAACTGATTGCGCTGCCGCTCTCGGCCGCGACCACGCGCGAGCGCTTCCTGGTGGTGCGCGGCAAGGGCGGCAAGGAGCGGCTGGTGCCGCTGAACGAGCCGTCGCGTGAGGCGGCGAAGCTCTGGCTCGCGGCGCTGCGCGAGAGCGGCGCGAGCGACGGCCGCTGGCTCTTTCCCGCCGAGGGCGAGAGCGGGCATCTCACCCGCCAGGCCTTCGGGCGGGATCTCAAGGCGCTGGGCGGGGCGGCGGGGCTGCCGGGCGCTGCCTTGAGCCCGCATGTGCTGCGCCACGCCTTCGCCAGCCACCTGCTCCAGAACGGCGCCGATCTGCGCGTCGTGCAGGAGTTGCTGGGGCATTCCGACATCGCGACCACGCAGATCTACACCCATGTCCTCGACGACCGCCTGAAGAGCCTGGTGCGGGACCTCCACCCGCTGGCGGATGAAGCCTGAGAGAGCCCCATGACAACGACGCGCCTGACACCGCTGCCGCCCGAGAGCTTCCGCAGCAAGCCCTGGAAGAATGGCGGCGGCGTCACGGTCGACATCGCCGACGCCACCGCGCCCGGCGCCGACCCGTCCGGCTGGGAGGGCATGGTCTGGCGGCTCGGGCGCACGGCCATCGTCCAGCCCGGCCCGTTCTCCGACCTCACCGGCTATGAGCGGCTGCAGGCGGTGATCGTCGGCTCGGGCCTGGTGCTGGAGGGGTCTGCCGGCGCGATCGACCTGCGCCTGCCCTTCGTGCCGGTGCGCTATGATGGTGGGCTGCCGCTGGTCAGCAGGCTGGAGAACGGGCCGGTCGAGGTCGTCAACCTGATCGTCGACCGGGCGCTGTGCAGCGCCGATCTCAAGGTGATGGAGCCGGGTGAAGCCGTGGCGCTGACCGGCGGGATTTCGATCCTCTACGCCCCGGGCGAGGCCGTCACCGCTCGCTGCGACGATGCGGAGGTCACGGTTCCCGGCGGGCATGCTCTGCAGATCGTTGCGGAGGCGGGCGTCTCGCTGACGGTCGAGGCGGGTCAGGGCCTCCTGGCGTCGATCCGCCTGCGCTAGAGCATGACCCGTAGGTTCTGAAACGCGCCGTCATCCCGGCCGTAGCGAAGCGGAGCGTCGGGATCCATCGGAGGGCGCACCGCTTTAAGATGGATTCCGGATCAGCGCGGCTGCGCCGCTTGTCCGGGATGACGACCCGTTTCGGGATGCTGAATGACCGTCGTCAGTCGCAGCGGAGCGGGACGGCCTTGCGCGGGAGTTCGCCGATGGCGGGCACGAACTGGCCCGAGACAGGGTCCAGCAGCATCAGCACGCCGGTGGCGACGGCGAAATAGGCGCCGTGCAGGTGCAGCCGGCCCTTGCTCTCGAGGATCTGCACGCAGGGAAAGGTGCGCAGATTGGCCAGCGATTGCTGGATCGAGGAAAAGGCGAGGCGCTCGACATAGCCGTCCAGCGTCTCGTGGCGGCCGCGTCCGCCGGTGCGTTCGGCCGCGGGCGCGATCAGCGTGATCCATTTGCCGATGAAGTCGCCCGAGGAGAGCGGGCCCTGGGCATCGTCGGCGAAGGCGCGGATGCCGCCGCAGCGGCCATGGCCGAGCACGACGATGTGCTCCACCTTCAGCGCCTGCACGGCGTATTCGAGCGCCGCAGAGGTGCCGTGGAGCTGGTCGTCGGGCGAGAAGGGCGGCACGAGATTGGCGACGTTGCGCACGACGAACATCTCGCCGGGCCGGGCATCGAAGATCACCTCCGGCGAGACGCGCGAGTCGCAGCAGCCGATCAGCATGATCCGGGGGGTCTGGCCGGTCTCGGCAAGCTGTTCGTAGCGGTCCTTCTCCCGGTCGAAGCGATCGTCGAGAAAGGCGCGGTAACCCTCGGTCAGCCGCTCGGGGAAAGGGGATACGGGCGTGTCCATGGCCTCTTCGAACAGGAGGCCAGCGCTTTCGTCAAGCGGATGCTGCGCTGCGGGAGGCGGCCTGCGTGCTCATCGCGGGGCGGCGATGGCCTCGAGACGGGCGCCGAGACCGGCGGGGTCGCCGGCGATCGCCAAGGTCTTGAGCCGTGCGCTGGCACCGGCCGCCAGCGTCACCGCCGAGCGCGGCAGGTCGAGCGTGCGGGCGATCAGGGCGAGCAGGGCGGCATTGGCCTCGCCCTCGCTGGGGGCGGCCCGCACCCGCGCCTTCAGCACGGGCCGGCCGTCGGACAGGATCTCGACGCCGTCGATGGCATCGCGGCCGCCGCGCGGCGTCAGCCGCACCGACAGGCGCAGGCCCTCGGCCGATGCGGTCCAGGGCTGGCCCGCGGCCGGGGAGGCCACCTCAGAAGACGGCGGGGTAGAGATAGAGGACGATGACGCGCTCGATGAAGAAGATGAGCAGCAGCAGGATGATCGGCGAGATGTCGATGCCGCCCATGTTGGGAAGCATGTTGCGGATCGGGCGCAGGACCGGCTCGGTGATGCGGTAGAGCATGTCCCAGATCGTCGAGACGAACTGGTTGCGGGTGTTGACGACGTTGAAGGCGATCAGCCAGCTCAGCACGGCCGAAATGATCAGCAGCCATGTGTAGATCTGCAGGGCCAGCAACACCACGTCGAGAACGGCACGCATCGGGAATCCTCTGGATCGTCGTTGGCCGGCGCCCACCGTCGCGCGCGCCGCAAACTCATGGCGCAAGCGATTGACAGACACGCGACGCAGGGCCTAGAAGGCCAGCGCCTCGGGGCTGTAGCTCAGATGGGAGAGCGCTGCAATCGCACTGCAGAGGTCAGGGGTTCGAATCCCCTCAGCTCCACCAAGGCCTGCATGCTAGAATTAAGCTAGCATGTTCAAGGCTTTGGTGGAAGGGGCGCTCGGGGCGTGTACCCAGTGAGGTCCCCAGCTACGTCTCCAGATGGACGTTCGCGCAGACCGCGTTCGGTTGTTTGATAGGCCAAATCCTTCCTTTGCGATGGCTCTCGACACATCCAGCGAATTGCACGATTGGACGCCGACGGCAGGAGCTGCCCTAACAGGCTGTTGACAAAGCGGCTCGCGGTTCCGTCCTTGACGTGATTCACTCCTCTGCTTTGGGGAGGATCGGGATGCGCGGGAGCGACGAGCGGACAGGGGCGCTTTTCAGCTATGTTGATCTGGAGGCGCGGGTGCCGGCGGGCCATCCGCAGCGGGCGATCCGGTCGCTGGTGAACGAGGCTCTCTCAGTGATGGGCAGCGACCTCTCGGCGCTCGACTCGGGCCTCGGCCGACCGTCGATCGCCCCGGAGAAGCTGCTGCGTGCGATGCTGCTGCAGGCCTTCTACTCGATCCGCTCTGAGCGCCAGCGGATGGAGCGGCTGGAGTTCGATCTCCTGTTTCGCTGGTTTGTCGGGCTCGGCATCGACGACGCGGTCTGGGATCACTCGACATTCTCGAAGAACCGCGACCGGCTGCTCGCCGGCGACGTCGCGGCGCAGTTCCTGTCGGCCGTGCTGGCCGGGCGCCGTGTGAAGCGGCTCCTGTCGAGCGAGCACTTCAGCGTCGACGGCACGCTGATCCAGGCCTGGGCGTCGAGGAAGAGCTTCAGGCCGGTCGAAGAGCCTGGACCAGGCTCCGGCCCGAACGAGCCGCCGCCGCCGGCATCGGGCGGGTGCAACGCCGAGGCCGATTTCCGCGGCGAGAAGCGTTCGAACGCGACCCACGCCTCGACCACCGACCCGGACGCCAAGCTCTATCGCAAGGGGCCCGGCATGGAGGCGCGGCTCGCCTTCCTCGGCCATCGACGGTCGCACCACCCGCCATCCCGGCTGTGCCGCAAGCCAGCGCATCCGCAAGCGCATCGAGGAGGGCCTCAGTTGGATGAAGGCGGTGGCCGGGCTCTACAGGCCCAAGCTGCGCGGCGTCGACCGGGTCGGATGGGCCTTCACCTTCGCCGCCGCAGCCTGCAACCTCGTCCGCCTGCCGAAGCTGTTGGCGACGCCGGCATGAGCGAGATCACCGACGCGGCCCCCGCGACGATCAGCGTCGAAGCCGCGCGACGCCCCGCGCCGAAGCCGACGACCCTGATCGCGCTCACCAGGCGCCCTCGATCATCCGAATCCCGCCGATAAGCGATACCGCTCCACCCAATGACTGCATTCTTCAACAGCCTGCCAGGGGGCAAGCTGCATCGGAACAGCTCAATTCCAACGTCGGGACTTGCGCCAGACGGCCGCGCAGATGGCATCCGAAAGAGGCCCGTCTGCCCTCCCCTCGCCGAGCGGCGAAAGGCGGCAACGCAGGCTGGGATGAGTTTTAACCGAGCCGGTGTTGCCATGGCCTGCGACGCACCGGCTCGGCTACGGCGAACAACGCTCGAAGGCGCAGCGTAAGGCGAGCCACCGCTCAGCAGACATCCCGTCTTACGCTTCGACAGATGGCCCGAGAAATTAGAACTTGTAAAATTTCACGATATGTTTACGCTTCCTCTGCTACCGATTGCCTGTAGCTTCCGTCGACCACGATGGGGAGGCGAAGCGACCGCTAGGCCCGTTGAGCGCTGGCACCTCTTGGCCGCGTGGCTGCCCTGTAACCCTGGCCGACCCACCCAGCCAAACAATCGGCACCATCAATTTGTCCGATGATCGAAATTGAAGATCATGGTTATCGCAAGTTTTTTGATGGTCCCGTCGGAACGATTGCGGCTTCACGGTAGGCCAATTGGCGCCGATCATTGAGGGCAAGAACTTGTCAATGGGAACTCCTTCTCAGCGGTCGTTCGGTCTGTCAATTTTGAAATTCACAAGTCACTCACGTGATATTATGATGATCAGTGAAAGAAAAATACTGATCACAAGTACATTTTTAATTGCTATTGTTATTGCTTCAATGTCGCTTGCCGTGATAAAGATCAGCGATAGTATAACCGGATCTCGTCTTAAATCTCTGTCTAACATTGCCCTTCCGCTTTCTGGCGAAACGGACCGTGCCTTCCAAGCGATGGATCTGGTCCCGCGTAATGTTGTCGATAGCATCAGCAGTGCAGGTATACGCGATGCCGACGGAATGAGCGCGGCAATGTCAACGTTGGCGGCTCATGATGCCATGCGCGCACGGATATCAGCCTTCGCCTATATCGACGCATTGACCCTCGTAGATGAGACCGGAAAAGTCATTAACACGACCCGATTCTTTCCTCCTCCGGATGTAAATTATATTCATCGTGATTACTTCAAGAGCCTAAAGAATTTGTCGTCAAAGCCTTTTTATCTGAGCCGACCAATGTTCGGACAGATTAGCGGTAAAGTTAATCTGATTCTGACGCGGCGTGTCGTTTCCTCTGTCGGTGCCTTTCTTGGTGTCGTGAACGCAGCCATCGACCGAGCTTACTTCGAAACTGCATTAGCTGATGTTGATCTCGGTCCCGGCGGGCTGATCGCACTTGTCCGGGACGATGGGAGCCTCCTTGCAAAGTCTCCGGGCGGGATATCCATCGCAAACGATGAGCGCGACGCCCACTCCCAGGCACTCGCGGAGGCGCTGGATTCCTTGCCCACTCACGGTGGGCTTTTGAGTGCAGGCCTGCTGGAGTCCCCGAAGAGATTGGTCGTGAGTCGACGCCTGGCGAATTTTCCCGCCTCGATTGTTGTCACCACGACGTCTCAGACGGTGGATGAGGAGATTCTGTCGGCAAGCATTCCGGTGGTGCTCGCGGCGGTCCTGCTCTGTATTGTCATCGGATTGATGGCTTTTGCATTGGGCCGTCAGGCCCGTAACCAACGCTGGCTGGCGGCCTCTCGACACCGCCTGGCTCGTCGCGATACGCCGACTCATCTGCACAACCGGCTATGGTGCGCTGAGCACCTTGAAGCCTTGGCCGGGGCGGAGGCGAATGAGCCTTTCGCACTGATCGTTGTAGGGCTGGATTTTTTCAAGGCCATCAATGATCGGCTTGGCCACGATGTCGGCGACGAATTGCTGCAGGCCATTGCGATGCGCCTGAAAAGCACGCTCAGGAATGGCGACGAACTCGCTCGGGTCGGGGGCGACGAGTTCGCCATCACCCGCTGCCGTTTGGCCGATGAAGCAGAAGCCCTGTCGTTGGCTGAGCGCATCATTGCCGTGATCCAGATGCCTATCTCAATTCGCCATCATCAAATCGTCATCAGATGTTCGATTGGAATTGCATTCTTTCCGGGTGATGCCGTAGGGGCCGTGACGCTGCTCAAGAATGCCGATCTGGCCCTCCAGCAGGCCAAAGCCGAGGGCCGTGGCGTTGCACGCGTCTTCTCTGAACAGATCACCCGGGCCATCCAGACCCGCAACGCACTTCAGCTCGACCTCAATGAAGCGTGGCGGTATCGCCAGTTCTACGTCGAGTACCAACCAATTTTCGAGATTGGCTCGCGCGGCTTGGCCGGATTTGAAGCGCTGCTACGCTGGAAACATCCAGAGCGCGGCAACGTCAGGCCGGATATCTTCATTCCGATTGTCGAAGAAACCGGGTTGATCCTCGCGCTTGGCGCCTGGGTTCTCGAGGAGGCTTGCAGAGAAGCGATGCGCTGGCCGTCGGATCTGTTCATCTCGGTCAACCTGTCGCCTGTGCAGTTTCGTGGCGGCAAACTGGAGCGCCATGTTCATGACGCCCTCAAGAGGTCTGGGCTGCCAAATCACCGCCTTGAACTGGAGGTCACGGAATCGACGCTGCTTCATGAGGGATCGGCGGTTCAAGCCGCGATAGACCAATTTCGACGCCTCGGCATAGCGGTGGCCCTCGACGACTTCGGCACGGGCTATTCCTCGCTGGCTTATCTCAAGCATCTCAGCATCGACCGGATCAAGGTGGATCGCTCCTTCGTCAGCGACGCCGTCGGCAATCCCTCCGGCCGCGCCATCTTGAAAGCGATTTTCGGCCTCGCGGCTGCGATTGGCGTGCAAACGACGGCCGAGGGCATCGAGAGCGAAGACCAAATCGCGATCATGAAGCAAGAGGGCTGTACCCATCTGCAGGGGTATCTATTGGGACGCCCGATGTCGAAAGCCGATGCGCTATTATACCAACGGCCATCGCGGCTGACTCACGGGGGTCTTTTCGGCGGCTCGTTTCGCTGATTCCATGTGCGCGAGGAGGATTCGCGCCATGGCTGCTGCGGTGAAGCTTCGAACGGACTACTCGGCCCTCGACCTGCGTCGGCTTGCGGCGGGGTCGAGGCACGCCAACCAGAGCCGCCGGCTTCTGTCGCTGGCGGCGGTTCTCGACGGTATGGATCGGGAGCAGGCCGCGCGGATCGGCGGCATGGATCGCCAGACGCTGCGCGACTGGGTTCACCGGTTCAACGAAGGCGGCCCCGACGGGCTGAAGGACATTCGTTCCAAGGGACATCCGCCCAGGCTCTCGACCGATCAGCTCGCCGCCTTGGCGGCCATCGTCGAGACGGGCCCCGACCGGGCCGTCAATGGCGTGGTGCGCTGGCGGCGCATCGACCTGCAGAAGGTCGTTCGTGAGCGCTTCGGCGTTGATTATCACGAGCGCACGATCGGGAAGCTTCTGAAGCAGATCGGCTTTTCCCACATCAGCGCGCGCCCGCACCACCCGGCGCAGGACGCGCGCGTGATCGAGGCGTTCAAAAAAACTTCGCGGTGACGCTGGGGGCCCATCTCGCCCATGTGCCGAAGCGCAAGCCGATCGAACTCTGGTTCCAGGACGAAGCCCGCATCGGCCAGAAGAACGGCTTGGTCCGGCAATGGGCCAGGCGCGGAACCAGGCCGCGCCAGCCCGCCGACCAGCGCTACGAGAGCGCCTATCTGTTCGGGGCGATCTGCCCGGCCCGCGGCGTCGGCGCGGCGCTCGCCATGCCCTTCGCCGATACCCACGCCATGCAGGCCCATCTCGACGAGATCGCCAGGACGGTCGCGAAGGGCGCCCATGCCGTCCTACTGCTCGATCGCGCCGGATGGCACACCACGGCCAAGCTCGTCGTGCCGAAAAACATCTCGCTGATCTTCCTGCCCTCGCGCTCGCCCGAACTGAACCCGGTCGAGAACATCTGGCAGTATCTGCGCGCGAACTGGCTCTCAAACCGCGTCTTCGACACCTACGACGACATCATCGACGCCGCCTGCGACGCGTGGAACCGCCTCGTCGATCAGCCCAGGACCATCACATCCATCGGGAGGCGTGAATGGGCGCATATCGGTCAGGAATGAGGGCCGTTGGTATTACTCATCGAAGCGACAACGCGGAAATCGGCAATCCCAATGGCGGTTCGCGCGTAGCCGTAGGGCTTCTCGATCTGCCTTAGGATCGGGCGGAACGACAAAGCTGCACCGCCCTGCCGCGAGAGCGGCCTAGTCCAGTGGCGCTACGTTGCAGCGGACTTTGGGTCGTGTCCCTGATGGTGGTGTAGCTTCTCGTAGCCACCTCAATGCCGGCTTTGGCCGGGCTGGTCAGGCGGCCACGGCTGGCAGGCTGACGATGGGATCATCGCTGATCGGCGCGGTGCTTTCCAGCGTGATGCAGCGGGCGCGCTGTCCGCGCGCCGGCTCAGGCGCGCTCGAACTCGGCGTCATAGGCGGCCGCCAGCATGGCGTGGCAGGCCTTGGCCTGTTCGCGCACGGCCTCCAGCGTGACATGATTGGCGATGTCGATCAGGTCGCGCAGGGCGAAATCGACCGCCGAGAGCAGGTCGAGCTCGGCGCCGGGCTGAACCTCGTCCCGGACCGGCGGAAGCCGAAACTGCAAAACCTGTCCCATAGCAACTCTCACTGTTGGCGAATCGCCTGCAGTGTGGCGCCAGCGGGGTCAGCAATCGGTTAATGCGGCGCCGAGGGATCAGTTCTGGATGAAGTTCGTCGGCAGCGGCCTGACGGCGGGGCCGCTGAAGGAGCCGGTGCGGGCGTCGCTGGGCTCTGCATGGCTGAAGCCGAGCGCCGCGGCGGGGCTGGGGCCGGCGATCGGCGAGGGCGCTGGCGCGGTCGTCCGGGCGCGGGCGACGGTCACTCTGCGCCCGGGGGCAACAGAGGTGCGAGCAACGGCGGCAAAGAGCGAATCGAGCCCTGAACGATCGGCGTCGTACTGCGACTCGATCGGCGTTGGCGCGGGGCGAGCCGGCGATGCCGCGGCAACGCTGACGCCACCGCGGTCCGGGCGGCTCGGCGGCAGCGGATGCGAGACGGCGACGAGCCTGCCCTCGGGCAGCGCGGCGGTGGCAGGCTCCGAGCCACGCAGCCCGGCTGTGGCGGGCAGCGGCGTCGACTGGCCGGCGAGGCCGAAGCCGGTCAGTGCGACCGGGCGCACCGGCGGCAGCGGCGCGTCGGTCGGCCGGCCGGCGATGACGCTCTCGACAAGGGCGGTCATCTCGCCTGGCCGCCGCGGCGGCAGGGCCGCGAGAATGAGCTTCTGATCGGCGCCGGCCGTGGTGGGCGCGAAGGCGAGTGCCCCGCCCGCCGCGGGCAACGCCGCGATCTGGACGGCGCCTTCCGCCTCTCCCGGCAGTGTCAGGCTGCGCGGGCGGGCGAGGGGCAGCGGCGCATCGACGAGGGCCGGCCGCTTCTCCAGTGCGGGAGGCGTCGGCGGTGCGGCGGCGGCGTTGACGGGCGCGACGGCCTGGGTCTCCGGCGGCGGGGATGCCCGCGGGGCGAGCCGCTCGGCGCGCTCCTGGGCGAGCGAGCGCGTCGCCGGGGCCGGCTGCGGCGCCAGCGCGACGGCAAAGCGCCCGCCATCGGAGGCGTTGCTGTCGGCGAAGGCATTGCTGTCGGCATAGGCGATCACGGCTGGCTGCGGCTTGGGCGCGGCGCGCCGCCCGCGGGTCGGGCGCGCATCCGCCTCTTCCTCGTCGCCGCCGAAGAGCGACGCCCACAGGCTCTTGCGTCCCGAGGAGATGACCGCGCCCTCGTCGAGATCGGCTGCCGCATAGCCGGCCACCGCGCCGCCGCTGGAGAGAATCTCGGCCTTGGCGATCTCGTAGCCGCCCAGCGGCTGGCCGTCGGCCGGCAGATGGACGGTCTTTTCGTCCGGGAAGAGGCGCACGAGCTGGTCGCGCGTCATGCGCGGCCAGGAGCGCACCGAGCCGGCATCGAGATGGATGAAGGGTGTGTGTGCGCCGGGATAGAAGCCGACGCCGCCGCGCTGCAGCCGCATGCCGGCCTCGCGGACACGGGCCGTCGCGGCGTCGGGCAGATAGAAATCCATCGCCTTGCCGAGCATGTGCTGGCTGTGCTTGGCGACGGCACGCGAGCGTCGGCGCAGCATCGAGTTGGTGCCGGGCGAGCGATAGGCGGAAACGACGTGGAAGGGCTGCTGGGATCCGACCTGGCGCTGGACCTCCCAGGCGACGTCGAAGAGGCGCGGATCCATGCGGATCGGCTCGTCGGTGCGCCAGTCGCGCAGGGCCCAGTTCAGCTTCTCGAGCCCCTCGGCGACATAGCGGCCGTCCCGCTTGAAAGTGACGGTGATCTCTTCCTTGGTGTGCATGTGGCGGATCGAGATCGTCCGCGTGTCGCCATTGGCGACGGCATCCTGCGTGCCGCGCACGCCGAGCAGAAGCGCTCCGGCCGCGACACCGAGCGCCAAGGCCCGGCGGAAGACCTGTTTCGGGCGCGCATTGCGTGCCGAAAGCGTGGCGTCTGAGCTGCCCAATCTGCTGACCCGTCTCGATGCCCCGCTCTGGCGGCGCGTGATGAACGTGAACGAACAGTTGCGGAGAAGCGTTAACGCCTCGTTAGCAAGCCGGCAATCGCCAGGCCAGCCCTTTCTGCGCGCCCCTCCGCTACCCTTTGATCGTGGCGAAACGGTGCCGGCGTGCCGGACCGTTCCACGAAGTGGTGTCAGCCGCGCGGTTCGAGCGCCTGACGCACCATGCGGTGGAAGCCGTAGAGGTCCTCGAAGGTGGTGAGGCTGCCGTCGGCGCCGACGACATGGGTGTTGTAGACGAGGTGAATCGCGAGTGGCTGGGGCAGGTTGATGCGGCGCTCGCCCGAGCCGATCAGCCGCTTCAGGCGCTCATGCGTCCATTCCGGCCCGAGCACCTGGTCGGCGAGCAGGAAGGGATTGTCGACGCGCACGCAGCCATGGCTGAAGGCGCGCTTCTCATGGGCGAAGAGCCTCCGGTTGGGCGTGTCGTGCAGATAGACGGCGTGGTCGTTGGGGAACATGAACTTGATCCAGCCGAGCGCATTGCGCTCGCCCGGCGGCTGGCGCACCGAGATGCCGCCACCCTTGGTGCGCGTCACCACATAGCCGCGCCTGGCGGCGTAGTCGGGATCGGCCGCGAGGCCGGGGATGAACTCCTTGCGCAGGATCGAAGGCGGCACGTACCAGGACGGATTGACGATGACGTGGTCCATCCTGTGCGAGAAGATGGGCGTCGCGGTCTCCGGCTTGCCGACGATGGCGCGGGTCTCGTGGACGATCTGGCCCTGGCGGACGACGCGGACGCGGAACTCCGGGACGTTGACCATGATGTGGTCGGCGCCGAGATCGCCCGGCAGCCAGCGCCAGCGCTCCATCTGGGCGATGACGTCCTGCTCGCCGCGGGCTGTTGCGGGCGTGCCGAGCGCGGCCAGCGTCTGCGCGCCCAGGACCCCGTTCGCGGGCAGGCCGGCCTGCTTCTGGAAGGCGGCGAGCGCGGTCGCGGTCGAGCGGTCGAAGACGGGCTCCTCCGTCGGGCCGAGCCCGAGCCTCGCGCGCACCAGCGGCACGCGCTCGTCGCGCATGCCGACCTTCAGCGCCGGGCCGGAGGGGATGCGTACCAGCGGCGTGTCGTCCTGGTGCTCGCGCAGCTCGACGAGCTTGGCCTTGAGCCGGCGATAGCCCTCATGGGGCGGGTTGTAGGCGGCGAGCACGGCGCCCGCGTCGGCAGCGCCCGCCAATTCCGAGAGCACCTCGGTGGCGGAGGGCAGCGACAGCGTCGGCGTCAGCAGCTTGGAGAGGCGGCGCGGATCGACGCGGGCGCCGCGGGCGTCTCGGGCATAGAGCACGGCAAGCGCCGAGAGCCGGACGTCGGCTTCGGCCAGGCTGCCCTTGTCGCTCGCCTCGAAGGCGGGGAGGGGATAGTCGGTCGGGCGCAGTCCATCCTCGCCGGCACGGCCGATGCGATCGGTCAGGCGCAGTCCCGCGGCGCTCCAGCCGCGGCCCTGAATCCAGAGCGGCCGGTTGCCGTTGGCCTCGTAGGCGGCGAGGATCTCGGCGCGCTCGCGCTCGGCGAGGCGTGGCAGAGTCAGCGCTTCGGCGGCGCGGGCGGCGATGTCGGCCGCGAATTCGGTGCCGGCCGGCAGGTCGACGACGACCTTCGGCAGATCGGGCGGCGCGATCGCGGGTTCGGCGCTGCGCAGAACCGGTGCGGCCTGCGGCGCGGCGAGCGCCGGATCGGCGGGCGGCAACTCGATGGCGGGGATGTCGAGGGTGACGGGCTCGTCAGGCATCGCGACGGGGGCAGGCGTCGGCTCCGGCGTGACGAGGCTGCCTTCGGGGCGCGCCGTGGGCGTGACCGCACCGGTGACCATGCCCGGCTCAGTGGCGGGAGCGACAGCGGCCTGCGTCTGCGGGGCGGGCTCGGCGGGGGCCGCCTCTGCGCTGGCGGGCGCCTGCGCGACCGGCGGCAACTCGTCGGCAAGCAACCGGAGGGCCGGCTGTTCCGGCAGCGGAATGCCCAGCGTCGGGTCGGTGGCCGGGCCTTCGGCGGAGGCGACGGAGGCGGTGAGGGACAGGGCCAGAGCCGAGACGCAAGCCAGATCCGCCCAGTGGCGACGACGCATGGTCGCTATTCCTGAATTCTGCCGAGACCCGCATTCCTGCGTGACTCGGCGGGTTTCGACAAGAGGCGGCGGCGCAACAGGCGCCGCCATTCGGTTGGTCGCGGCTCAGGCCGCGTCGGTTTCATCCGTGCCGGATTCGGTCTCGATCAGCCCGTAATCCTTGAGCTTGCGATAAAGCGTCGAGCGGCCGATGCCGAGCTTGCGCGAGATCTCCGACATGTGCCCGCGGTAATGGGCGAGAGCGAACTTGATGATCTCGCGCTCGAGTTCGTCGAGCGTGCGCATGTCCGATCCGGCGACGAGGTCGAGCGCATTGGGGTCGCGCACCGGCATCTGGATAATGCGCGGCGTGTCGTTGCGCGCCTCGGCGGGCCCCAGCGAGGCGGGGGCGGGCGGGATGCGGACGTCATAGCCCTCCATCTGCGCGGCGATCTGCGGGAATTCGGCGACGGTCAGTTCGTCGCCATCGGCCAGCACCACGGCGCGGAACATCGCGTTCTCGAGCTGGCGGACATTGCCCGGCCAGTCGTAACTGCCGATCAGGGCGAGCGCCTCGGCGGCGATGCCGCGCAGCTTCTTGCCTTCCTCCGCTGCGAAGCGGGCCAGGAAGCCGCGCGCCAGATCGGGAATGTCCTCGCGGCGCTGGCGCAGCGGCGGCAGCGTGATCGGGAAGACGTTGAGGCGATAGTAGAGGTCCTCGCGGAACTCGCCGGCCTTGACCTGGTCGAGCAGGCTCTTGTTCGTCGCCGAGATGATGCGGATGTCGACGCGCACCGACTTCTTGCCGCCGACGGGGTCGACCTCGCCTTCCTGGATCGCGCGCAGCAGCTTGACCTGCGCGTCGAGCGGCAGTTCGCCGACCTCGTCGAGGAAGAGCGTGCCGCCGCTGGCCTCGACGAACTTGCCGACATGGCGCTCGGTGGCGCCGGTGAAGGAGCCCTTCTCGTGGCCGAAGAGAATCGACTCGACGAGGTTGTGCGGGATCGCGCCGCAATTGACGGTGACGAAGGGCTTGCCCTTGCGGTCGCTCGAACCCTGGATGGCGCGGGCGAGCACCTCCTTGCCGACGCCGGATTCGCCCTCGATCAGGATGGGGATGTTGGACTTCGCCGCCCGCTCGGCCAGGCGCACGACGCGGGCCATGTCGGCGCTCTTGGTGGCGA
Source organism: Allobosea sp. R86505 (assembly GCF_042466375.1). NCBI lineage: Bacteria > Pseudomonadati > Pseudomonadota > Alphaproteobacteria > Hyphomicrobiales > Alloboseaceae > Allobosea > Allobosea sp. R86505. Next base: position 910,519 of record NZ_JAXHPY010000001.1, read on the forward strand.
GGTCGCGGAAGCCCAGCGTGCCCGACGCGCGGCGCTTGATGTGGCGCAGCTCGTGTTCGAGGGCACCGAGCTTGAGCGCGTTCTTCAGCGAGATCTGCAGCCGCTCGGCGCCGACCGGCTTGACCACGAAATCAACCGCGCCGGCCCGCATCGCCTGGACAACGGTCTCGATCGAGCCGTTGGCGGTCTGCACGATGACGGGAATTTCGATCGCGCGTTCGCGCAGCGCCGCGAGCACGCCCATGCCATCGAGTTCGGGCATGACGAGGTCGAGGATGACGGCGTCGAAGCGCTCGCCGTCCGGCCCGGTGAGCATCTGGAGGGCGGCGTGCCCGGTGTCCGCGACGGCGACATCATAGCCGGAGCGCCTGAGCATGGCATCGAGCAGCCGCCGCTGGACGGGATCGTCGTCGACGACGAGAACTGTGGCAGTCATGACACCTCGGCAGCCGGAATCGACGAAACAGCGCCATCGGCCGATGGAATCGCTGTTCCGTTCTGGGGCATCCTCGGCCAGAACGGTTAAGCGGCGCTTAAGCGCAAGCCGCCCCCGGCCGCGACGCCGCGGCCGCCAGAGCGCATTGATCCTGCCGACCGTCCTGCGCATATGAAGGCGCACCGGTTGATGGTTGCGAGGTGATCCCAAGATGATGACTGCGTGCGACGGCGTCCTGCGGACGACAGCCTCCGAAACCGCCGCGGCCACGGCCAAGACGCTGGGCGTGCTGCCGGAATGGGATCTCCGCCACCTCTATCCCTCCATGGAGTCGCCGGAGCTGAAGGCCGATCTCGAGCGGGCGATGAGCGAATCGCAGAACTTCGCGGCGCTGTATCGCGGCAAGCTCGGGGCGCTCGCCGAGCGCGAGGACGGTGGCGCCGTGCTGGCCGAGGCGGTGAAGGCCTTCGAGGGGCTGAGTGACCGGCTCGGGCGGATCGGCGCCTATGCCGGCCTCGTCTATGCGGGCGACACCACCGATCCCCAGCGCGCCAAATTCTATGGCGACACGCAGGACAAGCTCAACGCGGCGGTGACGGAGCTTTTGTTCTTCGAACTCGAGCTCAACCGGATCGAGCCCGAGCATCTCGCCCGGATCGCCGCGACGGGCCCGCTCTCGCATTGGAAGCCGTGGCTCGACGATCTCGCCAAGGACAAGCCGCACCAGCTCGAGGATCGGGTCGAGGCGCTTTTCCACGAGAAGTCGATGACCGGGCACGCCGCCTGGAACCGGCTCTTCGACGAGACCATCGCCTCGCTGCGCTTCCGGATCGGCGGCGAGGAGCTGACGCTGGAGCCGACGCTCAACAAGCTGCAGGATGCCGACGGCGCGGTGCGCAAGGCCGCCGCCGAGGCGCTGAGCGAGGTGTTTCGCGGCCAGCTGCGGACCTTCGCGCTGATCACCAACACGCTCGCCAAGGACAAGGAAATCTCCGACCGCTGGCGCAAGTTCCAGGACGTCGCCGATTCACGCCATCTCGCCAACCGCGTCGAGCGCGAGGTCGTCGATGCGCTGGTCACCGCCGTGCGGGACGCCTATCCGCGGCTGTCGCACCGCTATTACAAGCTGAAGGCGAAGTGGTTCGGCCGCGAGGCGCTGGATTTCTGGGACCGCAACGCGCCGCTGCCGAAGGTCGAGCAGCGCACGATTCCCTGGACCGAGGCGCGCGACACGGTGCTCGACGCCTATGGCGCCTTCTCTCCCGAGATGGCCGGCATCGCGCGGCGCTTCTTCGACGAGCAGTGGATCGACGCGCCGGTGCGGCCCGGCAAGGCGCCCGGCGCCTTCGCCCATCCGACCGTGCCCTCCGCGCACCCCTATGTGCTGGTCAATTACCAGGGCAAGCCGCGCGACGTGATGACGCTCGCCCATGAGCTCGGGCATGGCGTGCATCAGGTTCTCGCCGCCCATAACGGCGCGCTGATGGCGCCGACGCCGCTGACGCTGGCTGAGACGGCGAGCGTCTTCGGGGAGATGCTGACCTTCCGGCGGCTGCTCGACGGCACGCAGGACCCCAAGCAGCGCAAGGCAATGCTGGCCGCCAAGGTCGAGGACATGATCAACACGGTGGTGCGCCAGATCGCCTTCTACTCCTTCGAGCGGAAGGTGCATGAGGCGCGCAGATCGGGCGAGCTGACGGCCGAGGCGCTCTGCGAGCTCTGGATGAGCGTCCAGGCGGAGAGCCTGGGTCCGGCGATCCGGCTCGGCCCGGGCTACGAGCCGTTCTGGTGCTACATCCCGCACTTCATCCATTCACCCTTCTACGTCTACGCCTATGCCTTCGGGGATTGTCTGGTGAATTCGCTCTACGGCGTCTACCAGAACGCGGCGGAGGGCTTCCAGGAGCGCTATTTCGCCCTGCTCTCGGCCGGTGGCACCAAACACCATGCCGAGCTGCTGGCGCCGTTCGGGCTGGATGCGCGCGATCCCGCCTTCTGGCAGATCGGCCTGACGATGATCGAGGGGATGATCATCGAGCTGGAGGGGATGGAGTAGCGGGGGGGTCCGCGTCATGGTCGGGCTCGGCCCGACCATCTCGTGACCGGAGGGGACTGGTTTCCGCGATTCTCGGGGCAAGCCCGAGAATGACGCGGGTGGTCAGAACTGCAGCCTCAGGCCCACCTGCGCGACATTGGCGGTGTAGTCGGAGCCCTGGGCGCTGGAGTTGAGCCGCTCATGGGTGAAGCTCGCGCGCACCGAGAATGTCCGCGTCAGCTTGTAGTCGAGGCGGGCGCCGATGCTGGAGGAATCCTCGCGCAGCCCCTGTCCCTCATACTCCGTGCGGTTGAAGCTGCCGAAAGCGGTGACGGTGAGGTTTCGGCGCAGCGCATGGGCGACCTCGAGCGAAACCCGCCGCGCCGTGGTGCCCGAGGAGCCGGCGACGGTGGTGTCGCCGAGTTCGGAGGTGCCGCGCAGCGTCACGGTGGTGAGCGGCGTCGGCGACCACAGGATCGCGGCATCGCCGATCAGACCCCTGAGGTTGCGCAGGCGGGCGTCGTCGTATTTGCGGTCCTGGTAGCCGACGGAGACCTCGCCGGTGAGCTGGCGGCTGATCTCGAAGGTCGAGCCGACACGCGCGGTGATGCCGTTCGAGGAGCGGCGGTAACCGCTCGAATCGATCGCCTGATCGAAGTCACGCGTGTCGACCTCGCCCTGGACGAAGGGCCTAAAGCCCGGCGTGACCTCGTAGGCCGCGCGCAGGCGCAGGCCATACTGGGTCTGGTTGCGGTCGCGCTGGCTGACGATGCCGCCGTTGCTCAGCTTGCCGTCCTCGTAGTCGCTGCGGTCGACCGAGCCGCGCAGCGTCATCTGCAGGCGGTTGACGTCGTGGGTGACGCCGGCCGAGGCGCCGTATTGATAGACCAGCGGGCGGCCGACGACGGCGGCGGTCAGATCCGGGGAGCCCGGGCGCTGCGTGTCGAGTCGGGCCCGGGTTTCGAGCAGGATGCGGGTGTCGCGCGACGCGTCGAGCCGCAGCTGGAGGTTGCCCTCGCCGTCTGGACGGGAGGCCTCGCGGTCGCGGTAGAACTCGCTGTAGCCGGCGCGCAGCCGGCCGGTCAGCTCGTGCACGTTCCAGTTCGACTGGATGTCGACCTCGCCCTCATGGCGGCTGAAGGGCGAGCCCTTGCGTGTCGATCCGGCGGTGCGCTGCGGGTTGGTGTCGTAGCCGACGCTGTTGGTGAGCGCGGGCCGGAGCACGACGCTGCCGAGCCGCAGGCCGAGCGGCGCATAGGGGTCCTCCTGTGCCGCCGGGGCGCGCCGGGGTGGCGGCGGTGCGGGCGGCACCGCCGGCAGGCCGGTCACGGTGGGCGGCGGCGCGCGGAACTGGCGCTGGGTGACGCCGCGTACGCCGCTGCCGCGCACGGAGCGGCTGGCATAGGGCGGGGCCCGGTTCGAGATCGCCGAGGGCTGGGCGCGAATCAGGCCGGCGGGATCGCCGAGGACGTCGGGTGTCGCGGGGACAGCCCCCGGGTCCCGGGGCGGCTGCTGGGCGACATAGGCCGGAACGGTCGGGCGCAGGGGTGTCCGGCGCGTCTGCTGGGCCGAGACGATTGTCGTCGCCAGCACGAGGCTGGCGGCGGCGACGCCGGTCAGGAGCAGGGTGACGCGGGTTGACACGGGGCTCGGTCGCTCCAGGCATGAGCTCTGACGCGCCTGGGACGACGCGCATGGTTAACGGAGTTAGAACGAAGGGGGTTAACGGGGCGTCAATGACGTGGTTGGCTTGTCGCGGCGACCGCGCGACATCGAAGCGTATCCCTTCCCCCCGCTTGCGGTGGGGAAGGGTTAGGGATGGGGGGGCGCAAAGCCCGAGCCCTGTCCTTCAGCGTCTCGCCGAGCGGAACTGCCCCCCACCCCAGCCCTCCCCACCGCAAGCGGGGGGAGGGAGGCGCGGATGGCGGCAAAGCTGGCGAGCCGGAGGCCGCCTGTGCTAGAGCGCGCGCCATGACAGCCGATATTCGCGCCTCCGCGCTCCGCACCATCGCCACCGAGCGCGCCGGACTCGACACGCTCCATGCCGCGCTCGGCAACGGGCTGGGCGAGCCCTTCAGTGCCGCGGTGGCGATGATCCAGGCTGCCGGCGGGCGGGTCGTCGTCTGCGGCATGGGCAAATCCGGCCTTGTCGGTCGCAAGATCGCTGCGACGCTTGCCTCGACCGGCACGCCCGCGCTGTTTGTCCACGCGGCCGAGGCCAGCCATGGCGATCTCGGCATGGTCCAACCCAACGACGTCGTGATCGCCCTGTCCTGGTCGGGCGAGACGGCGGAACTCGCCGCCATGGTCGGCCATACGCGGCGCTTCCGCGTCGGGCTGATCGCGCTCACCGCCAATGCCGACAGCGCGCTCGGCCGCGAGGCTGATATCACCCTGCTCCTGCCCAAGGCGGAAGAGGCCTGTCCCAACGGTCTCGCACCGACCACCTCGACGACGATGCAGATGGCGCTCGGCGATGCGCTGGCGGTGGCGCTGCTGGAGGCTCGCGGATTCTCGCGGCAGGATTTCTTCGTCTACCACCCCGGCGGCAAGCTCGGCGCGCAGCTCAAGACCGTCGCCAGCATCATGCATCGCGATGCCGCGCTGCCGATCGTCGGGCTCGACACGGCGATCGCGGACGTGGTCACGCTCATCTCGGAGAAGGGCTTCGGCTGCGCCATCGTGATCGATGCCGAGGGCGTGCTGGCGGGCGTCGTCACCGATGGGGATCTGCGCCGCAAGCTGATGCGCGGGGGACCGGCCCAGCGGGCGCGGGACGTGATGAGCGCCAACCCCCGTCGCATCACTCCAGACGCGCTCGCCGGCGAAGCGCTGGAGATGGTCAACCGGCTGCGCATCACCGCGCTGATCGTCGCCGATTCAGACCAGCGGCCGGTCGGGCTCGTGCATGTGCACGATCTCTTGTCGCTCGGCGTGGCTTGAGTTTGCTCTGAACCGCGTCGTCATCCCGGGCTTGCCCCGGGATCCATCGGAGGGCTCCGGCGCTCTCCGATGGATCCCGGAGCGGCGCCGCTTCGCGGCTTGTCCGGGATGACGGCGTGGTTCCGAGATTTCGGTCCGGACGGAGTTACCCCCGCTGCGGATCGTTCTCGAGCAGGATCGGCTGGCCATGCGGCGTCGCTTCCGCCGCGCGGGCCCATGACGCCGCCAGCGAATCGACGCCGTCATGCGAGGCCAGCCCCTTCTCGATGAGCAGGTGCTCCAGCGCCTCGCACCAGCGCTCGTAATAATCCGAGCCGTCGCGGCAGCCGCCCCTGGCCAGCGCCTCGCGGATCTCGGCGCCGAGCGCCTGCGCCCATTCCTCCGCCGTGAAGATGCCGCGCTCCTGCAGCTGCACGACGAGCGCGAAGACCATCGCCTGCCAGGGCTCGGCGAAGACCGGGCCGCCGGCATCGCGCGGGATCGGGGTATCTCCGGCCAGCGTCGCGAGGTCACGCGGGTTCAAGATAGCTCTCCCAGGCCTCGATCGAGACGGTCGACGCCGGATCGGCGTCGCGGCCCCAGAGTTCGGGGCCGGTGAAGACGACGGTATAGAGCCACTGCGCCGTCTCCGGCAGACCCTGCGAGCCGGAGTCGGGGAAGACATGGCAACCCGTGACCCGCTCGATCACGCCGGCCTTGCCGCGGGCATAGCGCGGCAGACGGGTGTGGTGCCGCGGGTTCATCACGAGGGTGCGCACCCGGTCGCCGACGGCAAAGCGCGCCGGGGCCTCCGCCTCGCGCTCATAGGGGAAGCCGCGGCGCAGAACGCTGGCGACCTCCTCGCCCTTGAGGACGCGCTTGGGCGTCTTCGCCGGCGCGAGCGGCTGGCCCTGCTCGAGCTCTTCCGGCGTGACGAAGCCCTGCTCGACCAGCATCCGGTTCAGGCCCGCGAGCCAGATCTCGTAATAGGAGGAGGAGAGATACTGCGCCGGCGGCAGACTCTCGCGCGCCGCCCGGATGCCGTCGATCGTCCAGGCGCCCATCGCCCCGGCTGCGACATTGATCGCGAGCACGCGCTTTTCCCACTCGGCATGGAAGATCGGCTCGTCGGCTTCGGGCCGGACCGGGCCGAAGCCCATCTGCCCGCCGAGGTCCTGGCCGCCGTTCATCGTGCGTCCTCCACGCGCGGCAGCCCGGTGCCGATCATCGCATCGCGGTTGACGATGGTCGCGAGCGTCTCCTCCGACCAGCCCTCGGTCCCGGCCGGGCGCATCGGGATGACGAGGAAGCGCGTCTCAGCGGTCGAATCCCAGACCCGGATGCGCTGGCCCTCCGGCAGGGTCAGGCCGAAATCGGCGAGCGTGCCGCGCGGGTCGAGCACCGCCTTGGACCGATAGGGCGGGGATTTGTACCAGACCGGGGGCAGGCCGAGCAGCGGCCACGGATAGCAGGAGCACAGCGTGCAGACGATCAGGTTGTGCTCGTCCGGCGTGTTGAAACAGGCGACGGTGTGCTCGCCGCCGCGCCCGCCGAAGCCGAGTTCGGCGACGGCGGCCGTGCCGTCGGCCTGCAGCCGCGCCGCGAAGGCGGGATCGACCCAGGCCCGCGCCACGACGCGGGCGCCGTTGCGCGGCCCGATCTTGGTCTCATAGGTGTCGACGATGGCGTCGAGTGCGGCGGGATCGACATAGCCCTTACCCACCATCAGCGATTCCAGCGCCTTCACCCGCGCCTCGATCGGGGTGAAGTGGTTGTCGTGATCGTGGTCGTGATGATGGTGGTGGCCGCTCATGCCGCTCTCCCTTCGGACTTCAAGACCTCAGCCCTCATCCTGAGGAGCGGGCGCAAGCCCGCGTCTCGAAGGATGCTCCATCGCGCTCTGGACCATCCTTCGAGACGCTGCTTCGCAGCTCCTCAGGATGAGGGCTGAGAGAGACACCCTCACGCGATCCGCACCCGCGCCGCGCGCTCGAAGGTCGTGGCGAAGGCAATCAGGGACTTGTCGGAGCCCTTCGGCCCGAGCAGCGACAGGCCCAGCGGAGCCCCCTCGCGCCGCGCCACCGGCACGCTCACCTGCGGGAAGCCCGAGAGGCCGCCGAGGCAGAGCAGGCGCAGCGCCCGGTTGCGGAAATCGTCGAGCTGGTCTTCCGGCGCGCTGACCAGCGGGGCGATGTCGGGCACCGTCGGCAGGATCAGCACGCCGTCCTGGCCGAGCAGCTTGGCCAGCCGCGTGCGGAAGGCCTTGCGCACGGCCTCACCCTTGGCGTGGTCGGCATCGCTGATCGCCTTGGAGAAGGCGAAGCGCTCGGTGACGCCGGGCCCCAGCGGCATGGCCAGGCGTTCGATCAGCGCGCCGTCGGCCGCCCAGGCCTCGCGGCCCTGCAGCCAGCGGAAAGCCCAGTAGAGCGCGTCGAGATCGCGCACCGCCTTCACCGCCTGCGGCTCGCCGAGCTGCGGGACGATGCGCTGGACGACATTGCGCAGGATCGTCTCGGCCTCCGGCACGGCCTGGGCGAAGAGATCGTCGGCCAGCAGCAGGCGCGGCTTCACCGGCAAGGCGAGCTTGTCCTTGCCGAGCAGCACCTCGCCGACGCGGGCGAAGACCTCGCCGTCGCGGGCGAACCAGCCGGCGGTGTCGAACGAGTCGGCCAGCGGCCAGGCCCGCTTCAGCGAGATCCGGCCATGGCTCGGGCGGATGCCGAACAGGCCGCAATAGCTCGCCGGCGCGCGCACCGAGCCACCCGTGTCGGAGCCGAGCCCGATATCGGCGAGCCGCCCGGCGACCGCGGCCGCCGAGCCCGAGGAGGAACCGCCGGTGATGCGGTCGGGCGCCGCCGGGTTGATGGGGGAGCCGAAATGCGCGTTCTTGCCGTTCAGCGAGAAGGCGAGCTCGTCGGTATGGGTCTTGCCGACGAAGCGGGCGCCGGCCTCGAGCAGCGCCTTCACCACCGGCGCGGTCTTGGTCTTGATGCCCGACTGGGCCAGCACCAGCGGCGAGCCGGCTCCCGTCGGATAGCCCTTGACGTCGTAGAGATCCTTCACCGCCAGCGTCAGCCCCGCGAGCGGGCCGGTCGGCGCGTGTTTCACGGGCGCCTGCGGATAGGGAACGAAGCAGCGGAACGGATCGTCGACGAGCATCGTGGTCACCCCCTAGCAGCCCTTGGCATCACCGTCGGAGCGCGGATCATGTGCCGCCTCGACATGGCCCTTCGGGTGCTTCACCAGCATGCCCGCATGGCCGAACTGGTCCGAATAGGCCTCTGAATATTCCTCGAACCGGGTGCCCGGCGCCGGTCAGCCTCGCGAGCAGCATCGGGTCGAAGCGGCTCTCGAGCTTGAGCGAGATCGATCCCGCCCCCCAGGTCCGGCCGAAGAGCCAGCGCGGCGCGTCGACCGCCGCTGCCGGCCCAGCGCCGAAGCGGTAGCGCGACAAGATCTGCGCCTGGAACTGCGGCTGACCGTCCCCACCCATCGCGCCATAGGAGTTGATCCGCCCATCGTCGAAGCGCGCGAAGGCGGGGTTCAGCGTGTGGAACGGCTTGCGGCCCGGCTGCAGCGGGTTCAGCGCCTTGGCATCGAGCGAGAAGGAGACGCCGCGGTTCTGCCAGTTGATGCCAGTGCGCGGCAGGATGCAGCCCGAACCGTACTCCCAGTAGATCGACTGGATGTAGGAGACGGCCAGCCCCGAGCCGTCGATCGCGCCCATCCAGACGGTGTCGCCATCGCCGGTCTTGAACGGCCAGGCGGCGGCACGGCGCTTGTCGATCGCCGCCGCCTCGCGGGCAAAGACCGTCTCGGTCAGGACGCTGGCGGGATCGACCGTGGCGAAGGCGGGGTCGGTGACGATGCGGTCGCGGATGGCGAAGGCGCGCTTGGTCGCCTCGACCAACCCGTGATGGTAGTCGAAGCCGTCGGCCCGGGAGACGCCGAGCTGCTCGAAGATTCCGAGGATCATGAGCGAGGCGACGCCCTGCGTCGGCGGCGGGCAGTTGTAGACGGTCAGCCCCGGCAGCCTGACCGAGAGCGGCGCGACGAATCGAGCCTTGTAGCCCTCCAGGTCGGCGCGGGTGACAGGGGCGCCGATGCGCTCGAGATCGGTCGCGATCTCGCGGCCGACATCGCCGCGGTAGAAGTCCGACAGGCCGGCCTCCGCGAGCTGGCGGAAGGTCTGGCCCAGCGCCTCGGGCTTGCGGCGCGCGCCGGCCTTGGGCTGCTCGCCGCCCGGCCAGAAGAATTCGCTGAAGCCGATCGCCTCCTTCACGGCCTCGACCTGCTGCGGCCAGGTCCGCAGTTCGGAAGCAGAGATGTCGTAGCCCTCGCTGCAATGGCGGATGGCGTCGGCCAGCAGGTCCTTCAGCGGCATCTTGCCGCCCAGGCTCTTCGACAGCGACAGCGCCGCCTCCCAGCCCCCGATCGCGCCGGCGACCGTGACGGCGGAATCGGGCCCGCGCGAGGGAATGACGTCATGGCCCTTGTCGCGATAGCGCGCGATGGTGGCGAGCGCGCCGGCCGGGCCGCAGGCCTCGACCGCATGGACCTTGCCGCCGGGCTCGTGGATCAGCCAGAAGCCGTCCCCGCCGATCGCGTTCATGTGCGGGTAGACCACCGAGATGGTCGCAGCCATGGCGACCATCGCCTCGATGGCGTTGCCGCCCTCGGTGAGAATGGCCCGGCCGGCTTCGGAGGCGAGGTGGTGGGGCGCGGCGCAGGCTGCCGAACCGAAGACGGGCGTATCGATCATCAGGGTCTTTTCAAGCTCGGCGGGAGGGACCATCTCGGGCGGAGGGCGCGATTTTGTTGCATGCCGAAGCCGGCTTCGCTAGAGCTTGCGCCCGAAAAGTCGCTGCGCCCGCGCGCGGTTAGCGAGGACTGACAGCATGGCCGCAAGGCAGACCAACTGGCGCAACCTCATCCTGGTGGTTTCGCTCGGCATCCTGATCGCCGTCGAGCTCTTCGGCGTCGCGCTCGCCTCCGGCTGGGCGCTCGCCGGTCTGTTCGAACTCGGCCCGATCATCGGCTATGTGCTGATGGCGCTGTTTTCGGGCTTCGCCGCCTATGGGATGCTCAATCTGATGCGGCGCGTGATCAAGGTCGAGCGGTTGACCGAAGGCGGCTGAAGCCTGCCTCACGGACAGGCGCGCAGGATCACCGGGTCCGCCTCTGGCGGCAGGAAATCCCCCATCGGACGGCAGCGGCCGTCGATGCAGACCTGCCAATCCGCCGTCGCCCCCGAGCGGCGCATGACGATCTCCCGCTGCGGCGGCAGCTGCGGCGTCCAGCGCCAAAAACCGTCGCTGAGCCTGGCCTCCGGCGGCGCCTCCATGCCGGCGCCCGAACCCTGGATGCGCGCTTCCGCCATGACGAGCCCTGCCGGCGTGTCCCGCCAGACCTCTTCCCACAGCGTCTTCTGGACCGAGTGACGCCAGGCGAGCGTGATCTCGCCGGCGCCCAGCGACACCAGGAGAGTGCCGGCCGCCAGGCACAGACTCATGAGTCCGGTCCGCTCAGGCCGCCGCGGCGCGGTCGGTTGCCCGGGCGCGCCAGAGATGAACGCCGATCAGCAGGGCGGCGAGGCCGAAGCCGATCTCGTCGGTGATCGGCAGCGCCACCACCAGCGAGGCCGCGGCGCCGGCCGCCAGTGCCCGCTCCCACAGCGCCATGTCGCGCTTGAGGAAGCCGATCGTCGCCGCGCCCCAGAGCGTGATCGCCAGCAGCGCCTTGCCGATGATGTAGGCGGCACCGAGCGCGTAGGCGAAGCCGGTCACGCCCTGCACGGGTTGCAGCATCAGGGCCGGATCATAGACCGCCATGAACGGGATGACGAAGCCCGCCATCGCGATCTTCACGGCCTGGAACGAGATCCTGAAGCCGGATTCCTTGGCGATCGGCGCCGCCGCGAAGGCCGCCAGCGCGACCGGGGGCGTCAGGTCCGCCATGATGCCGAAATAGAACACGAACATGTGGCTGACGATCAGCGGCACGCCGAGCTTCAGCAGGATCGGTGCGGCGATCGAGGAGGTGATGATGTAGTTCGGGATCGTCGGGATGCCCATGCCGAGGATCAGGCTGACGATCATGGTCAGCACGAGCGCCAGGAAGAGCGACTTCTCGCCGACCGCGACGACCGCGTTGCCGAAGATCGTGCCGACGCCGGTCAGCGTCATCGTGCCGATGACGAGGCCGACCACGGCGCAGGCGACGCCGACCGGAATGGCCTGGCGTGCGCCGTCGGCCAGCGCCTCCCGGCAGGCGGCGACCGTCTCCGTGCCGCCGCGCGTCGTCAGGCTGGCGAGGACGAGCAGCAGCACGACCCCGACCATCACGAGGATGCCGTACCAGAAGAAGAAGGCGCAGAGCAGCCCGAGGCCGACCCAGAACAGCACCCGCAGCGCGATCGGCCCGATGCCCAGCGCCAGCGAGCCACCCAGGATCAGCACCACGGTCAGCGCGAGCCCGACAGAGCCCGAGAAGAGCGGTGTGTAGCCGGAGAACAGCAGGTAGACCAGCACCGCCAGCGGCACGATGAGATACCACTTGGTTGCCAGGGCCTTGCCGGCGTCCGGCAGCTCTTCCCGCGGCAGGCCGACGAGACCGCGCTTGCCGGCTTCGAGATGCACGGCCAGGAAGGCGGCCGTATAATACAGCATCGCCGGCACGATCGCGGCCTGGACGATGTCGGCATAGGGCACATCGATCGTCTCGGCCATGATGAAGGCGACCGCGCCCATCACCGGCGGCATGATCTGGCCGCCCATCGAGGCTGTGGCCTCGACGCCACCGGCGAAGGCGGCGCGATAGCCGAAGCGCTTCATCAGCGGAATCGTGAACTGGCCTGTCGAGACGACGTTGGCGACGCCGGAGCCCGAGATCGTGCCCATCAGCCCCGAGGAGAAGACGGCGACCTTGGCCGGACCGCCGCGGGCGCTGCCGAACAGCCCCATGGCGATGTCGGTGAAGAGCTGGATCATCCCGGCCCGCTCGAGGAAGGAGCCGAACAGGATGAAGAGGAAGATGAAGGTGGCGGAGACGCCCGTCGGGGTGGCGTAGATGCCCTCCGTGCCGAAGGACATGTGCTCGATCACCTGCTCCAGCGAGTAGCCGCGGTGGTTGAGCGGAGCGGGCAGCCATTGCCCGAACAGGCAGTACGCGAGGAAGAGGCCCGAGACGATGGGCAGGGCCGGCCCCATGAAACGCCAGCAGATGACGAAGAGAACCGCGATCGCCGCGATGCCGACGACGAGGTCGGCCGGCGTCACCTCGCCGGCGCGCGCCACCAGTTCCTCATAAAGGACCCAGTGATAGAGGCCGATCGCGAAGCCGATGCCGGCCAGCGCCCAAGCCGAGACGACGGCGAGGCGGCCATGGCTCTTGTGCTGGGCGAGGAGGCCGCCGGCGACGAGGCAGAGGAAGCCGACATGCAGCGCCCGGAGGATCTGGTTGGGCAGCGAGCCGCCGAAGCGGGCCAGCAGCTCGACGACGACCAGCATCGGCAGGAAGGCGAGCAGCATCTCGAGCCAGGGCCGGGAGCGGGCGGCCCGGACGAGGATCGCGACGGCCCAGGCCGCCATGGTCAGACGCAGCCCATCGACGAGGGTCACGCCCGAGACGCGATGGTCGAGCGGGACGTTGAAGGCGGTGGCGATCTGGAACAGCGAGAAGGCGATGGCGATCCAGAACAGCAGGCGACCCTGCCAGCCCGCGCCGAAGCCGGGAGGCAGTCCATGCTCCGGATCGACCGGGACGGCCGGCGTCTGCGCATGGATGCCGCCGATATCCGGCACGGCCAAAGGCTGGGTCTCGTCTTTGCTCATCGTCGTCATCCGCTCAGAGAAAAGGCGGGGCCGGACATGCCGGCCCCGCCTGTCGATCGCCCGTCGGTTCGGCTCAGGAGCCGACCTTCAGGCCCTTTTCCTTGAAGTAGCGCGCTGCGCCCGGATGCAGCGGGATCGGCATGCCCTGCAGCGCGCCTTCGAGCTTGATCGAGCGCGCCGCGGCGTGGGCGGCGCCGAGATCGCCGAGGTTCTCGTAGATCGCCTTGGTCATCTCGTAGACGGTCTCTTCCTTCATGCCCTCATGGGTCACGAGGTAGTTCATCACCGCCGCGGCGGGAACCGCCGCCGTCTGGCCGGTATAGGTGTTGGCGGGGATCGTCGCCTTGACGAAGGGCGGGCCGGCCTTCTCGACGGCGGCCGCCGGAACCTCGACGACGACGATCTCGACCGAGGTCGCGAGGTCGCGCAGCGAGGCGACGCCGAGGCCGGCCGACTGCAGCGTGGCGTCGAGCTGGCGGTTCTTCATCAGTTCGACGGATTCGGCGAAGGGCAGGTACTCGACCTTGCCGAGATCCTTGTAGCTCATGCCGGCCGCGGCGAGGACCGCGCGGGCATTCAGCTCAGTGCCGGATTTGGGCGCGCCGACCGAGAGGCGCTTGCCCTTGAGATCGGCCAGGGTCTTGATGCCGCTGTCCTTGGACGCGACGATCTGGACGTAGTTCGGGTAGATGGCGGTGACGCCGCGCAGCTTCTTGAGCGGGGTCTTGAAGCCGGCTTCCTCGTCGCCCTTCCAGGCGGCGGCGAGCGAGTCGCCGAGCGTGAAGGCGATCTCCCCCTTGGCCTGCTGCAGCAGCTGCAGATTCTCGACCGAGGCCTTGGTGGCCTGCACGGTCGGGCGGACGTTCTTGATCTTGTCGCCGTAGATCTTCGAGAGCGCGACGCCGAGCGGGTAGTAGACGCCCGAGGTGCCGCCCGTGAGGACGTTGATGAAGTCTTGGGCGCGCGCGCTGGCCGGCGCGAGCGCGACGAGGGCCGCGGTGGCGATGCCGGCGAGACGCCGGCGGGACGTGATCCGTTGCATGCTAACCTCCCAATGGGCAGCCGGCCTCCTGGCCGGTCTCCTCTCCCTTGTAGATCAGGCACAAACCAAAATGGAAGGCGGGAAGCCGCTCCCGGTCGGAATTTGCGTCCGGCGGGCGATGTTTTCGCCATGATTGACCGGCATTCGGAGCAAGGCGCCGGAACGGTTGCCCTTGCGGCCGGGACGGGCTAGCCCCAATTCCCACGGTCCGCCTCTCCAGCCGAACGAGCCCGCTTGCCATGGCCTCCAGCGCCCGTCCGCCCCGTCCCGACCGACGTCTGCTCCTGGCCGGCGCCACTGCGACAGCCGCGCTCGCCGCACTGGGCTTCCCGTCGGAGGTGCTGGCGCAGCAGGGGCTGCGTCTGGGCGAGGCGGAAAGCTTCGCCTTCGAGGCGCTGAAGCAGCGCGCCCGCGAGATGGCGTCGCAGCCCTATCAGGCGCCGCCGAGCCCCCGGCCGGACGTGCTGGAGCGGATCGACTACGACGCCCATGGCAAGATCCGCTTCAAGCCGGAGATGGCGCTCTGGGCGGACGGTCCCTCGCCCTGGCCGGTGACGTTCTTCCATCTCGGCCGCTACTTCCAGAAGCCGGTCCGGATGCATGTCGTCGAGGGCGGCCGCGCCCGCGAGATCGTCTATGACGAGAGCTATTTCGAGATGCCGGCGGATTCGCCCGCCCGCGAACTGCCTGTTGGTGCGGGCTTCGCGGGCTTCCGCTTCCAGGAGAGCCGCACGGGGCATCCCGGCCGCAAGGGCGAGAAGCTCGACTGGCAGAAGAACGACTGGGTCGCCTTCCTCGGCGCCTCCTATTTCCGCGCCATCGGCGAGCTCTACCAGTACGGCCTCTCGGCACGCGGCCTCGCCATCGATCCCGCCATCGGCGGCAAGGCCGAGGAGTTCCCCGACTTCACCCATATCTGGCTGGAGACGCCGCAGCCCGGCGCGGAATACGTCCTCGTCTACGCGTTGCTGTCGGGCCCGAGCGTGGCGGGTGCCTATCGTTTCCGCATGCATCGCGGCAAGGGCGTGACGATGGAGATCGACACCGAGATCCATCTGCGCCGGGATGTCGAGCGGCTCGGCATCGCGCCGCTGACCTCGATGTACTGGTACTCCGAGAAGGCCAAGACCACGGCGGTCGACTGGCGCCCGGAGGTCCACGATTCCGACGGCCTCGCGCTCTGGACGGGCGCCGGCGAGCGGGCGCTGCGCCCGCTCAACAACCCGCCGCGCACCATGGCGTCGTCCTTCATGGACGAGAATCCGCGCGGCTTCGGGCTGGTGCAGCGCGACCGCGAGGTCGGCCATTATCTCGACGGCGTCTTCTACGAGCGCCGTCCGAGCCTGTGGGTCGAGACGCAAGGGAACTGGGGCAAGGGCGCGGTCCAGCTCATCGAGATCCCGACCGACGACGAGATCCACGACAACATCGTCGCCATGTGGGTGCCGGCCGGCCCGGCAAAGGCCGGCGCCACCTATGCGCTGCGCTACAAGCTGCACTGGCTCGCCGACGAGCCCTTCCAGGGCGATCTCGGCCGCGTCGTCGCCACGCGGCTGGGCAATGGCGGCCAGCCCGGCACGACCCGGCCGAAGGGCGTGCGCAAGTTCATGGTCGAGTTCAAGGGGCCGGCGCTGGAGGCCATTCCTTTCGGCGTGAAGCCCGAGGTCGTGCTCTCGGCCTCGCGCGGCAGCTATTCCTACATCTTCGCCGAAGCGGTGCCCAACGACGTGCCCGGCCACTGGCGGGCGCAGTTCGACCTGACGGTCGAGGGCCAGGACCCGGTCGAGATGCGCTGTTTCCTGAAGGCCGGAGACAAGGTGCTGACCGAGACCTGGCTGTATCAGTATCTGCCGTTCTGAGGCGGCTTATCCCGCCTTGCGCAGTGCCTCGTTGATCCGCGCCTGCCAACCGGGGCCGGTCGCCCGGAAGCGTTCGATGATATCGGCATCGAGCCGCAGGGTGATCTGCTGCTTGGGTTTCGCAACCCTGGGCCTTCCCCGGCCGCGACGGATCAACACGCCGTTATCGTGAACATCGGCGCCATCAAACCATTCATCCGACAATTCGGGCGCGTCGTCGGGATCAACCCAGGCGACTTTGGTATCTTGCTTGTTCGCGCTCATTGGCTTTCCTCATACTGATGATGCGGCGCGCGCTGCCACGACATGTCCAGACGATAACGACGATCCGGCCGTCGAGCCGGCCTGCCGTGATGAAGCGCTCCTCGCCATAGTCGATCCGCTGATCTGGCTGCGTGAACGTCCTGTCGGCGAAAACCTCGGCTGCTCTGGCGAAATCGAGCCCGCGCTCCCGCAGCGTGGCGTCGCGTTTGGCGCTGTCGAAGACGATATCCACGATTATATGTAACGCCATTAAATCTGTTGGGCAATGTGCCAGCTGAGGCCTAACGCGCACTCTCAGTCCGCTTGCCCATCGACCTGCGTAACATTATATCATCGCATATGACCGATCGGCACACCCATCCTGTTTCCCACGCCGTCCCGCAGGCTCCGGGCTGGTCGCTGCTGCGCCTCTCCGCGCTGGGGCGCATGGGCCTGGCGGCTGGTGTCGTCGCGCTGCTCTGGATCGCGACCTTCGCGGTGATCGCGTGACGCAGGGAACCGCCATGTCCGCCATCCGGCTGACCGATCTGACGCTGGGCTATGACCGGCACCCGGCCGTGCATCATCTGTCGGGCGAGATCGCCACGGGCAGCCTGACGGCCATCGTCGGCCCCAACGGTGCCGGCAAGTCGACCCTGCTCAAGGGTATCGCCGGGGCGCTGTCTCCGCTGGACGGCGACATCGCGCTGGCCCGCGGCCGGCGCCTGGCCTATCTGCCGCAGCAGGCGGAGCTCGAACCGGTCCTTCCCGATCCATGTCTATGATCTCGTGGCGATGGGGCTGTGGAACCGCGCCGGCATCTTCGGGCGCATCGGGGGCGGGGCCGCCGCCAAGATCGAGGCGGCGATCGCCGCCGTCGGGCTCGCCGGCTTCGAGCGCCGGCCGATCGGCGCGCTTTCCGGCGGCCAGATGCAGCGCGCGCTCTTCGCGCGGCTTTTGCTGCAGGACGCCGACATCATCCTGCTCGACGAGCCCTTCACCGCCATCGACGCCCGCACCACCGCTGATCTGCTGGCGCTGGTGCAGCGCTGGCATGGCGAAAGCCGGACCGTCGTCGCGGTCCTCCACGACATCGAGACGGTGCGCCGCGCCTTCCCGCAGACGCTGCTGCTGGCGCGCGAGAGCGTCGCCTGGGGCGCAACGGCCGATGTGCTGACCCCCGCCAACCTGCTGAAGGCGCGCCGGATGGTCGAGGCCTTCGACAGCCACGCGGCGCCGTGCGAGCGCGACGCGGCGTGATGCTGCCCAACCATTGATGTTCCCTCAGCCCTCATCCTGAGGAGCGCTCCACAGGAGGACGTCTCGAAGGATGCTCCAGTGTGTGCGGGAGCCTCCTGGAGCATCCTTCGAGACGCCGCTTCGCGGCTCCTCAGGATGAGGGCTGAGAAGGCGGAAGAAGAAAAAGCCGATGCTCTACGACCTCTTCATCGGCCCCTTCGCCGAATTCGACTTCATGCGCCGGGCGCTGGTCGGCGTCGTCGCGCTGTCGGTGTCGGGCGGCGCGATCGGCGTGTTCCTGATGCTCCGGCGGATGAGCCTGACCGGCGACGCGATGGCCCATGCCATCCTGCCCGGTGCCGCGATCGGCTATCTCGTCGCCGGCTTCTCGCTGCCGGCGATGACGCTGGGCGGGCTCGCGGCGGGTTTTGCGGTGGCGCTCGCGGCGGGGGCCGTGGCGCGCGTCACGGTGATCAAGGAGGATGCCTCGCTCGCCGCCTTCTACCTGATCTCGCTGGCGCTCGGCGTCACCATCGTCTCGCTGCGCGGCTCGGCGGTCGACCTGTTCCATGTCCTGTTCGGCAATGTGCTGGCGCTGGACGACGACGTGCTGATCCTGCTCTCGGGCGTGGCGACCATCTCGCTCATGACACTCGCGGCGCTCTATCGCCCGCTGGTGATGGAATGCGTCGATCCCGGCTTCCTGCGCTCGGTCAGCCGCTCCGGCGGCCTCGTGCATCTGACCTTCCTCGGGCTCGTCGTGCTCAATCTGGTGGCCGGCTTCCATGCGCTGGGCACGCTGCTGGCGGTCGGGCTGATGATGCTGCCGGCCGCCGCCGCGCGCTTCTGGACCGCCGACATCACCCGCCTGATCCTGCTCGCCAGCGGTTTCGGCATGGTCGCGGGCTATGCGGGGCTGGTGATGTCCTATTCGGCGGGCAGCAATCTCCCGGCGGGGCCGGCGATCATCCTGGCTGCGGGGGCGCTCTATCTCGGCTCGCTCCTGCTCGGCACGCAGGGCGGGCTCGCCCGTCGCCTCTTGCCGCGCCGCCATTTTCGGGCGTAGTTATGTTATAGTGTTTCATTGTCTCTGGAGGCTTCCATGCCGAACCGTCGCGCCCTTCTCGGCGCCCTCGCCGCCGGGCTCATCCTCGCCCAGGCGCCGATGACCGCCACCGCACAGGAGAAACTGCCCGTCGTCGCGAGCTTCTCGATCCTCGGCGACTTCGTGAAGGAGGTCGGCGGCGACCGCGTCGCGCTGACCACGCTCGTCGGCGCCAATGGCGACGCCCATGTCTATTCGCCGACGCCGGCCGATGCGAAAGCGATGGCCGGGGCGAAGCTCGTCGTCGTCAACGGGCTGAAATTCGAGGGCTGGATCACCCGGCTGATCAAGTCCTCCGGCACCAAGGCGACGATCGCGACCGCGACCACCGGCATCACGCCGCTGCGGAACGAAGCGGATGATCACGACCACGGCAAGAAGGACAAGCATGGCCACAACCATGCCGGCCAGGACGATCCGCATGCCTGGCAGAGCGTCGCCAACGCCAGGATCTACGTCGCCAACATCCGCGATGCACTGGTGAAGGCCGATCCGGCCGGCCAGGCGAGCTACGAGGCCAATGCGACGCGCTATCTCGCCCAGCTCGATGCCGTCGAGGCCGAGATCAGGGCCGCGGTCGCGCGCATTCCGGCCGATCGCCGCAAGGCGATCACCTCGCACGACGCCTTCGGCTACTTCGTCAAGGCCTATGGCGTCGAGTTCGTCTCGCCGCAGGGCGTCTCGACCGAGGCCGAGGCCTCGGCCAGGGATGTCGGCCGCATCATCCGGCAGATCAAGGCGGAGAAGATCCCCGCCGTCTTCCTCGAGAACGTCACCAATCCGCGCCTCGTCGAGCGGATCGCCAAGGAGAGCGGCGCCAAGGTCGGCGGTCGGATCTTTTCCGACGCGCTGTCGGACGCTGCCGGTCCGGCCGGGACTTACATCGCGATGATGAAACACAATATAAGCCAGATCGAAAAGGCGCTCGCCGCCGGCCCGGCCTGATCGTCGGCCCTCACATGCCAGCCCTCATCCTGAGGAGCCGCGAAGCGGCGTCTCGAAGGATGGTCCAGAGCGCGCTGGAGCATCCTTCGAGACGAAGCCTTGCTGCTTCTCCTCAGGATGAGGGCTGGAGGTGTCTCAAGCCGGGGCGCGACGAGCGCTCCGGCACCGCCGTTTGAAGAACCAAGGGTCACACCCATGTCCGAGAAAATTCCCGTCACGGTGCTCACCGGCTATCTGGGCGCTGGCAAGACCACGCTGCTGAACCGCATCCTCACCGAGGACCACGGCAAGAAGTTCGCCGTCATCGTCAACGAGTTCGGCGAGGCCGGCATCGATGGCGACCTCGTCGTCGGCGCCGACGAGGAGGTCTTCGAGATGAACAATGGCTGCATCTGCTGCACCGTTCGCGGCGACCTGATCCGCATTCTCGACGGGCTGATGAAGCGCAAGGGCAAGTTCGACGCGATCATCGTCGAGACGACGGGCCTTGCCGATCCCGCCCCCGTCGCGCAGACCTTCTTCGTCGACCAGGATGTCGGCGACGCCACCAAGCTCGATGCCGTCATCACCGTGACCGACGCGAAATGGCTCAAGGATCGGCTCAAAGATGCGCCGGAGGCCAAGAACCAGATCGCGTTTGCCGACGTCATCGTGCTCAACAAGGTGGATCTGGTGACGCCGGAGGAACTTGCCTCGGTCGAGGCCGCGATACGCGCCATCAACCCCTATGCCAAGCTGCACCGGACCACCCGCTGCGATGTGCCGATCGACCAATTGCTCGATCGCAACGCCTTTGATCTCGACCGCATCCTCGACATCGAGCCGGATTTCCTCGAATCGGGCCATCACCACCATCATTCGGACGAGGTGCGCTCGATGTCCTTCACGATCCCCGGCGATGTCGACCCCGAGAAGTTCATGCCCTGGATCAACGATGTCAGCCAGGCGCAGGGGCCCAACATCCTGCGCTCCAAGGGCATCCTCGCCTTCAAGGGCGAGCCGCGCCGCTTCGTCTTCCAGGGCGTCCACATGATCCTGGACGGCGATCTCCAGCGCGACTGGAAGGCAGGCGAGACCCGCTCCTCGCGCCTCGTCATCATCGGCCGCGACCTCAACGAGAACGAACTGCGCCAGGGCTTCGAGGCCTGCGCGGCGTAACGTTACTAGCTGTCGTTGGACCCATCGGCCGTCATCCTGGACAAGCGGCGAAGCCGCGCAGGCCGGGATCCATCCTAGCCTGCAACGGCGCCCTAGGATGGATCCCGGGACGACCTGCGGTCGCGCAGGATGACGGCGCGGAGATGGTCTGGTTCGATAATGGTTTCCCTCTGCCTGGATTTTGCTAGACCCCGCCCATGAACACGACCACCGCCCCCGTCTCGCTGCGCGAGCATGTCGTTCCCGTCGAGGCCGGGGCGCATGTCGTCGGCGCCCATTGGCTCAAATCGACGCTGGCGCTCGCGCTCGCCGACGGTCGCGTGCTGCGCTGGAACGAGGGCGCGCTCGAAACAGCCGAGGTCCATGCCGGCGGCGTCCTCTGCACCTGCAGCGATGGCGAGCGTCTGATCACCGGCGGCGATGACGGCCGCGTCGTCGCGACCGCGGCCGACGGCACCTCCACCGAGATCGCGCGCGACGAGAAGCGCCGCTGGGTCGATGCGGTGGCGCTTTCGGGCTCCGGCAGCATCGCCTGGAACACCGGCAAGACCGTCCATGCCCGCGACGACAAGGGCAAGATCCGCTCGCTCGATGTCGGCACGACGCCGCAGGGTCTGGTGTTCGCGCCCAAGGGTTTTCGGCTCGCGATAGGCCAGATGAACGGGGTGAGCCTCTGGTATCCGGCGACGGAGACCAAGCCCGAATTCCTTGAATGGAAGGGCGCCCATCTCGACGTCGTGTGGTCGCCGGACGGGCGCTTCGTCGTCTCCTCGATGCCGGAGAACGCGCTGCATGGCTGGCGGCTGGGCGAGAAGCCGAGCCATATGCGGATGACCGGCTATCCGGCCAAGCCGCGCTCGCTGTCCTGGTCGCATGACGGGCTGTGGCTCGCCTCCAGCGGGGCGGATGCCGCGATCGTCTGGCCCTTCCAGGGCGAGGGCCCGCAGGGCAAGGCGCCGCGCGAATGCGGCGCCCGCCATGCCAAGGTCACCCGCGTCGCCTTCCATCCCAAGGCGCTGGTTCTGGCGGTCGGCTATGACGATGGCTGCATCCTGATGATCCGCCTGACCGACGCCTCGGAGCTTCTGGTGCGCCCGGCTCTGCGCGGCAGCGGTATCACCGCTTTCGCCTGGGACAAGGGCGGCAAGCGCCTCGCCTTCGGCACGGAAGACGGTGCGGCCGGCGTGCTGACGCTGCCCGCGGCTTAGAGCGCGGCGATGCGCTTCGGCCTCTTCGGCAAGGGCGGGCCCGACAAGAGCGAAGCGGCGGCACAGGCCAACCGCGTGAAAGAGCTGTTGCGCGAGATCGCCGGCCTCCCGGAGGAGGCCGCGATTGCCGTCAACGAGATCTTCTGCGCCGATCCCGCCTGTCCCGGAACCGAGACGGTGATCCTGCTGATGAACCCCGGCGAGAAGACGAAAGCCTTCAAACTGGCCATGGCGATGGCGGAGGTGACGCCGGAGGCGCTGCGCGAGGCGCTGTCGAGCGGCGCTTGATGGGGTGACGGCCTCCATCTGAGGATCTCGCACAACGGCGGCGTCATCCTGGGCGACCAAAGGTCGACCGGGATCCATCATAGGGCACCGTCGGGCCCTCTGATGGATCCCGGCCTGCGCGGCTTCGCCGCTGGTCCAGGATGACGTGAAGTGACCGCCGCAGCCCCCCGTCTGCTGACACAGCGCTGGACGGTGCGGTCTAAACTCCGTCAGCATTCCCCGAACGCCTCAGCATAGGCCTGCCATGCCGCCCCGCCCGCCCAAGACGATCACCCTCTCGCGCGAGCAGGCGCGGCGGCTCTGGCTGCAGGCGCAGCGGCTCGACGCGCGCGAGCCCTTCGGCGCGGGCGCGCAGGCGACGAAGGCCGCGGTCGAGCATCTCGGCTATGTCCAGATCGACACGATCAACGTGATCGAGCGCTGCCACCACCACATCCTGTTCAGCCGCATCCCCTCCTATGAGCGGGGCCATCTGGCGCAGGCGCAGTCGCTCGACAGAAGCGTCTTCGAATACTGGACCCATGCGCTCTCCTATGTGCCGCTGCGCGACATCCGCTTCTTCCTCGGGGCGATGAAGGCCCATCGGGCAGAGCCCAAGCGCTGGTCGGCCGTCGGCGGGCGCGAGGAGGCGCGCAAGCTGCTCGCCCGCATCCGCAAGGACGGGCCGCTGACCATCCGCGACATCGACAGCGACGTGCTGGTCGAGAAGGCCCATCTCTGGGCCAGCAAGAAGCCTTCCAAGGGCCTGCTGGAGCGCGCCTTCTACGATGGTGATCTGGTGATTTCGGCTCGCGCCGGCATGCTCAAGACCTATGAGCTGACGGACCGGCATTTCGGCTGGGAGAAACGCCCGACGCCGGCATCGGAACGGCAGGTCACGGCCTACAGGCTCGACCGGGCGCTGCGCGCGCAAGGCGTCGTCAGCCTCGACTCGATCTGCCATCTCGACGCGCCCGCAAAGGCGGCGGTGGCGGAGCTGATCGAGGCCCGCGTCAAGCGCCGCGAGCTGCTGCCGGTCGGAATCGAAGACTCGACCGTGCCGCACTGGATGCCGCGCGAGGGGCCGGAAGCCGCGGCACTGCCGCCCGATCTCGTCCACATTCTCTCGCCCTTCGACCCGCTGATCATCCAGCGCAAGCGGCTGAAGCTGGTCTTCGGCTATGCCCATGCTTTCGAGGCCTATCTGCCGAAAGAGAAGCGCGTCTTCGGCTATTTCGGCCTGCCGGTGCTGATCGGCGACGCGGTCGTGGCGGTGCTCGATTTGAAGACCGACCGCCAGGCGGGGCAGCTCCTGATCCAGCAATGGAGCTGGCTGGAGGGGCAGGAGAGCCCGGAGCGCAAGGCGCTGATCGAGGCGGAGCTGGCGCGGTTCGAGCGGTTTCAGCTGGCGAGGGACGTGGCCGTCCCGGTCGCTCATGACGAGGCCTGACCGCGCCCGACACGCCACTGATATCGTCACACCCTCTTCCGTGGTTGAACCACCCCCGTCATCCTGGGCAAGCCGCGCAGCGGCGCAGACCGGGATCCATCATAGGGCGCCGTCTCTGCCCTATGATGGATCCCGGTCGACCTGCGGTCGCCCAGGATGACGGTCGGTTGGTGAACCAGAGTTGATGTCCTCGCGATTCGACCGGTAAGAAGGCGTCGCTCTGGCTCGCCCGCCGCAAAATCGTCGATTTCTGGAGCGCCTTTCGCCTGGCCGAACGGCAGACACAACGGAGCCGTTGGGTGACGTCCAATCCCCTCGCGATGATGACCGCCTTCGCCTTGCCGGTGTGGTGAATGCGAGCTGTGGGCGCGCGTATCGGGACGTACCGTCCCGCCTTGGCCGGCGCGACCCTGTTGCATCTCCTGCTTCTGGCCGCGCTCGGGTCGCTGTCGATCCGGCCGTTGATCGAGGTGGCGCCTCAAGCCGAGACCAGCGTCGATGTCCAATTGCTGACTCCGCGCGAATTCGACACGATGACCCAGCCCCGGCCGGTTGAGGCGCCGCCGAGCGGCCCAGCCGTCCCGTTGCAGAGCGTCGAAGCGGCGCCACCGGCCGAGCCGGGCGGCATGGTCAAGGCGAACAGGATGATGGCAACTGACGCGCTCGCTCATCCCCTGAGCCGTCAGGCGCGGGAGATGCTGCCGCTTCTGGCGGCGGATGAGCGCGCCGAGCAGCTCTGCGGTCTGGAGGCTATGAGCCAGATCCATGCCTGGAAGAGCGATTTCGAGCCGGACCGGGTGACGGCCTATGCCAAGGGTGAAACGAAGCTGACGGGGCGCATCCTGATCGCCGAAAGCGCGGCGTTCCGCAGCAAGCGTCGATGGTATGATCTGAACTTCCGCTGCGAATTCAGCCCCGATCAGGCAGCCGTCCTCGCCTTCGAGTTCCGCGTCGGCGAGCCGGTGCCGCGCAGCCAATGGGCGAAGCTCGGTCTGCCGGAGCGGTACTGAGCCGGGCTCACGCACCCAGCAGATCGATCAGATGCGGGATCAGCGGCTCGTCGGCGGGCGGCATGGCCAACTCCCGCAGCTTGCCGGGGCGGACCCATTTCAGCGCCTGCGCCTCGCGGGAGGCGACCTGCCCCTCCCAGCGCCGGCAGATATAGAGCGGCATCAACAGGTGGAACTCGGGATAGGCGAAGCTGGCGAAGGTCAGCGGCGCCAGGCACTCCTCCTTGACGGTGATGCCGAGTTCCTCGGACAGCTCGCGGATCAGTGCCGGCTCGGGCCGCTCGCCCGCCTCCAGCTTGCCGCCGGGAAACTCCCACAGCCCGGCCAGCGCCTTGCCCTGCGGCCGCTGCGCGACGAGCACACGGTTGTCGGAATCGATCAGGGCGCAGGCGACGACGAGGAGAAGCTTCACGGGTTGGACTCAGTAGCCGGAGAGGATGACGTGCAGGGGCTGCGTCTCCTTACCCGTCACGGTGACGCTGTCATAGACCGAGCCGCCTTCGCGCGAGAGGGCATCATCGTCGCCCCAGATCACCTGGGTGGTGACGAAATAATCGCCCGGCGCCACCTTTTCGAAGGCGAAGCGGCCATTCGATTCCGCCTTGGTGGTGCGGGTGTACTCGCCATAGGCGGGATCGGGGTTGTCGTCGCGGGGATAGCCGCGATGCGGCACGAATTTGCGCGTGCCGTAGAAATTGGCGAAGCGCTCCCGCGAGTAGTTCGTGGCCGGCACGAGGCGCACCAGCTGCCCGGCCGCGTTCACGACCGCACCGCTCGGCTTGGTGCGGAAGGCGTGGCCGGTGATCGTGGTCGTGCCGGTCTTCCTGATGAAGGCCGCCTCGTCGGCTGAAAACGCGACGGTCGCCGGCTTGCGCTCGACGCAAGCGGACAACGCCAAGGCGAGAACGACCCCCAGCCCGATCCTCATGCCGCTCGTCCTCTCAAGCAGACCTGGCCGCACGCTGCGACGTCGTCACCAGGAAGACGCCGGCGAGGATGATGCAACCGCCGAGGATCTGCCGCAACTCCAGCGTTTCCCCGAGCACGACGATGCCCAGGATCGTCGCCACCGTCGGCACGAGATAGCCGGTCATCGCCGCCCGTGTCGGCCCCGCGGCGCGGATCAGCCGCATGAACACCGCCATCGGCACGGCGGTGGCGAGCAGGCCGAGCGCCAGCATGGCCGGGACATGGTCCGCCATCGGTGCGAAGGCGGCAGGGCCGGCGAAGACCAGCGTCAGCGCGAGCGCGACGAGGCCCGAGACCACCTGCTGCCCGAGCGCCAGCCGCGCCGGATCGCCCGCCGAGGCGGGGATGGCGCGGGCATAGAGATTGCCGATGCTGTAGCCCAGCATGACGCCGACCATGGCGAGCACGCCGAGCGCGGTGCCGCCACCCTCGACCAGGCGCGGGCCGATCAGCAGCGCGACACCGGCCATGCCGAGCCCGATGCCGACGAGCCGGCGCGGCCCCATCCGCTCCTCGGCGAACAGGACATGCGCGAAGACCGCCGTCACCAGCGGCCCGCCGGCCTGAATCATCGCGGCCGGGCCGCTGGCGAGCTGCACCAGCGCATAGGCGACGAGGACGTTGGGCACCCAGCCATTGGTCGTGCCCAGCACCAGCCAGTGCCGGATCTCGTCGCGGCGCGGGATCGGGCTTTGGCGCAGCCAGACGACATAGGCCGCGAGCGCCGCCGCCCCGATCAGCCCGCGCCCGGCGGCGAGCACGAGCGGCGGGATCGCGCCGCCCATCAGCTTGATGAACAGGAAGCTCGAGCCCCAGAAAAACGAGCAGACCAGCAGATGCCCGACGACGAAGGCGCGGCTGGGGTTGGGGCGGGCCTGCTCCGTCATTGCGAGCGCAGCGAAGCAATCCAGAGGGATCGCGCAAACGCCTGGATTGCTTCGCTGCGCTCGCAATGACGGTGAGTCATCTAGGACCGGTAGTCGCCGTTAATCTCGACATAGGCCTTGGTCAGGTCGCAGGTCCAGACCGTGGCCTTGCCGCGTCCCAGCCCGAGATCGGCGGTGATGACGATATGCTCGCCCTTCATATAGGCGGAGACGGCGGCCTCGTCATAGGACGGCGCCCGCGCGCCCTGCTGCGCCACCATGATGTCGCCGAAGGAGATGTCGAGGCGGTCGCGGTCGGCGGGCTCGCCGGCCTTGCCGACGGCCATGACGACGCGGCCCCAATTGGCGTCCTCGCCGGCAATGGCGGTCTTGACCAGCGGCGAATTGGCGATTGAGAGCGCGACGCGCTTGGCCGAGCGCGACGAGGCCGCGCCCGCGACGCGCACCTCGACGAATTTGCGCGCACCCTCGCCGTCCTTGCACACGAGATGGGCGAGTTCGAGCAGCAGCGAATTCAGCGCGCGCTTGAAGCCCGAGAGCCGCGCGTCACCGATCTCGGTGATCGCGGGAACGCCGCGCGCCGCCGCCTTGCCCGTGGCGAACAGCATCAACGTGTCCGAGGTCGAGGTGTCGCTGTCGACGGTGACGGCGTTGAAGGAGCCCTTGACGCCCTTCGACAGCAGCGCCTGCAGCACGGGCGCGGCGATCGGCGCATCCGTGAAGACGAAGGATAGCATCGTCGCCATGTCGGGCGCGATCATGCCGGCGCCCTTGGCGATACCGGCGAGCACGACCTCATGGCCGTCGATCTTGGCCTTGCGCGAGAGCGCCTTGGGGAAGGTGTCGGTGGTCATGATCGCGCGCGCGGCATCGATCCAGGGGCCGTCCGCGACGCGCCTGGCGCAAGCCTCGAGCACGCCCTCGAACTTGCTTGCGTCGAGCGGCTCGCCGATCACGCCGGTCGAGGCGATGAAGACCTCCTGCGGCTTGCAGCCCGCGGCCTTGGCCGCGATCTTCGCGGTCATCGCGACGGAGTCGCGGCCCTTCAGCCCGGTGAAGGCGTTGGCGTTGCCGGAATTGACGACGACGGCTCGCGCCGAGCCCTGCTTCAGGTTCTCGCGGCACCAGTCGACCGGCGCGGAGGGGCATTTCGAGCGGGTGAAGACGCCGGCGACCTGCGTGCCCTCGTCGAGCAACGCGAGCCAGACATCGGTGCGGCCCTTGTACTTGATGCCCGCCTCGGCGGTGGCGAAGCGCACGCCGGGAACCGGCGGAACCTTGGGCTGGCGCTTCGGCGCGAGCGGGGAAACGGGAACATCCTTGCCGGCCATGGTGGCGCCTCCTGTGCGGGAGGTCCGTGTGCCGCAGGGGCGGCGCGAAGGCAAGGTGGGCCCGCGCCACGCTTGCTCGGTCATAGCGGTATGCTATAGCATGTTTCCATGCGGCGGATCGTCTACCAGACGCAGGCGCTGAGGGCTCTGCGTGCATTGCCGGTGGGAATGGCGGCGCGCATCCGCGGCAAGATTGAACAATATGCGGAGGCTCCCGCGAGCTTGGCCGCGAATGTCCGAAAGCTCCAGGGTCGCGACGGCTATCGGCTGCGGGTTGGGGACTATCGCGTCATCTTTGATGAGGACGGCGCCGTCCTCGACATCCTCGATGTCGGCCATCGCAGCCGCATCTACGACTGAGGAGGTGAGGACATGGATGAGGGGTACGAGGTCATCGTCCGCCCTGGCGGAGAGCGAATGGTCGTGGTTCCGGAAGCGACGTTCGAACGGCTGCGCGATGCTGCCGAGATGGCCGAGGATGTGCTGGCTTATGACGAGGCCAAACGCCGTCTCGCCGCGGGCGAAGAGGAGTTCGTCCCCTCCGCCATGGTCGATCGCATTCTCGCGGGCGAGAACCTCGTGCGGGTCTGGCGCGAGCATCGCGGACTCACGGTCAGTGCCTTGGCGGAGATGGCCGGCATCGCACAGCCCTATCTCTCGCAGATCGAGACGGGCAAGCGCGAGGGCACGCTGCAGACAATGAAGAAGATCGCTGGCGCCCTGCGCGTGAAGCTCGACGATCTCGTCTGAAACGAACATAGCCCGCGACGGGCGCGGGCCATGTCAAAGGCTCATTCGCGAGTCAGCGCTCGCTCAGGGCTTCTTCGGCTCCGCCGGGGCAGCAGGCGCGGCCGGCTGGTCGAGACGCTCGACCTTGGCCTTCTCGCGCAGGCCGACGATGATGTCCTGCTGGGCCTTGCGCTCGAGATACTGGTCGATCTGCGGCTTCACCATCGCGAAGTCGGGCAGCGGCTTGCTGCGCTTGTCCTCGACCTTGATGACGTGCCAGCCGAACTGGCTCTTCACCGGGTCGGACACCTGGCCCTTGTTCAGCTTGAAGGCGACCTCGGCGAATTCCGGCACCATGCGGTCCTTGGTGAACCAGCCGAGCGAGCCGCCTTCCTTGCCGGAGCCCGGGTCCTTGGAGAGCTCGGCGGCGACCTTGGCGAAGTCCTCGCCCTTCTTCAGGCGCTCGGCGACGGCCTTGGCCTGGGCCTCGTCCTCGACGAGGATGTGGCGAGCATTGACCTCTTCCTCCGGCGCCATCGCCTTGGTGGTCTCGTCATAGAGCTTGCGAGCGGCTTCGGGTGTCGCAGCCTTCTTGCCCTCGGCGGTCAGATACTGGTCGAGCAGCACCTTCTCGCGGAAATAGGCGAGACGGGCGGCGAAGTCGGGGCCATCGGCCGTCTTGGCCGCGATCGCGGCGCGCGCGCCGAGCTTGAGGTCGACCAGATAGTTGATGACCTCGTCGCGCTTGCGCTCGTCGGGGAGCTGCGCCAGGCGCTCGCCCAGATCCTCGGTCGCCAGGCCGATCTCGCGCTCGGTGATGGCGATGCCGTCGACCTTGGCGACGACCTTGTCCGCCTGCGCGAAGACCGGCGTCGCGACGAGCACGAGGCCGAGCGAAACCATGCCGAGACGAGACAACTTCATGGGACGTGCCTTCTTGCAGGACAGAGCGAACCGAGCGTTCGCGGGTGCACTGCCAGTTGAACGCGGCAAAGGCAAGGCACGAAAACCCGTGCGGGTGCGCCTTCACGAAGCTTTGCTGATGCGCTCCCGCCGCCGCCGGGGCCCGGACTTGGAAGATCCCGGCGCCGACCCTACATCCCGCCGGTCCGCGCGGGTTCGTACCGCGCTGCGCGCCTGGGGCGTGCGGCGCTGCAAGGCAATGCTGGACCCCGCCTCCGCGCGCGTCTAAACACGCCGTCGCATTGAGAATTCAGGTTCCGGCTGGACGCGGCGCAAGGCCAGCGCGGCGCCGGAGCCACACCACCGAAAGGCCGACCATGCTTGGCGCGCTCGCAAAGAAACTCTTCGGCTCGTCGAACGACCGGCGCGTCAAGGGCTACGGTCCCCGCGTGGCCGCGATCAACGCGCTGGAGAAGGAGGTCTCGGCGCTCAGCGACGAGGCGCTCCAGGCCCGCACCGCCGCCTTCCGCGAGCAACTCGCCAAGGGCGCCAAGCTCGATGATCTGCTGGTTCCCGCCTTCGCGACGGTGCGCGAAGCGGCCAAGCGCGTGCTCGGCCAGCGTCCCTACGACGTCCAGTTGATCGGCGGCATGGTGCTGCATGAGGGCGCCATCGCCGAGATGAAGACCGGCGAGGGCAAGACCCTGGTCGCGACGCTGCCGACCTATCTCAACGCGCTCGCCGGCAACGGCGTCCATGTCGTCACGGTGAACGACTATCTCGCCCGCCGCGACGCGGAGTGGATGGCGAAGCTCTACAACTTCCTCGGCCTCAGCGTCGGCATCATCGTCCACGGCATCGAGGACGAGGAGCGCCAGCGCGCCTATGCCTGCGACATCACCTACGGCACGAACAACGAGTTCGGCTTCGACTATCTGCGCGACAACATGAAGTACGATGTCGGCCAGATGTCGCAGCGCGGCCACCACTTCGCGATCGTCGACGAGGTCGATTCGATCCTGGTCGACGAGGCGCGCACGCCGCTGATCATCTCCGGCCCGCTCGACGACAAGTCGGATCTCTATGTCACGATCGACAAGGTGCTGCCCGGGCTGGTGAAGGGCGATTACGAGGTCGACGAGAAGCAGCGCGCCGTCTCGCTGACGGAAGCCGGCAACGAGCATATGGAAGAGCTGCTGCGCGAGGCGGGGCTGCTCAAGGAGGGCGACCTCTACGATGCCCAGAACGTCACGCTCGTGCACCACGTCAACCAGGCGCTGCGGGCGCATTCGCTGTTCACCCGCGACAAGGACTATATCGTCCGCGGCGACGAGGTCGTCATCATCGACGAGTTCACCGGCCGCATGATGCCGGGCCGGCGCTATTCGGAAGGGCTGCATCAGGCGCTCGAAGCCAAGGAGGGCGTCACCGTCCAGCCCGAGAACGCGACGCTGGCGTCGATCACCTTCCAGAACTATTTCCGGCTCTATTCCAAGCTCGCCGGCATGACCGGCACGGCCGCGACCGAGGCCGACGAGTTCTTCCAGATCTACAAGCTCGAGGTCGTCGAGATCCCGACCAATGTCCCCGTCGCCCGCAAGGACGAGGACGACGAGGTCTATCGCACCTTCGAGGAGAAGGTCCGCGGCGTGATCCGCGAGATCAAGGCGGCGCAGGAGGCCGGCCAGCCGCTGCTCGTCGGCACCACCTCGATCGAGCGCTCCGAGCTGATCGCCGAGATGCTGGAGAAGGACGGCTTCAAGCTGATCGACTTCACCGATCCCAAGGCGCTGGAGCCGATCTACGAGGCCGCCCGCCAGGGCAAGCCCTCGCGCGCCTTCGCCGTGCTGAACGCCCGCTTCCACGAGCAGGAGGCCTATATCGTCGCCCAGGCCGGCGTGCCCGGCGCGATCACCATCGCCACCAACATGGCCGGCCGCGGCACCGACATCCAGCTCGGCGGCAATGCCGAGATGCGGATCTCGCATGATCTCGCCGGCATGGAGGAGGGGCCCGAGCGCGAGGCGCAGGCCACGCGCATCCGCGCCGAGGTCGCCGATTTCAAGCAGCGCGTGCTCAAGGCCGGCGGGCTCTACATCGTCGGCACCGAGCGCCATGAAAGCCGCCGCATCGACAACCAGCTGCGCGGCCGCGCCGGCCGCCAGGGCGACCCCGGCCGTTCCAAGTTCTTCCTGTCGCTGCAGGACGATCTGATGCGGATCTTCGGCTCGGACCGCATGGACGGCATGCTGACCAAGCTCGGCCTCAAGGAGGACGAGGCGATCGTCCATCCCTGGATCAACAAGGCCGTCGAGAAGGCGCAGGGCAAGGTCGAGGCGCGCAACTTCGACATCCGCAAGAACATCCTGAAATACGACGACGTCATGAACGACCAGCGCAAGGTCGTGTTCGAGCAGCGCCGCGACTTCATGCGCCAGGCCAGCGTGCGCGAGACCATCGACGACATGCGCCAGGGCGTCGCCGACGAGTTGGTGACGCGCCACATCCCCGAAGAGGCCTATCCCGAGCAGTGGGACACCGCCGCGCTCAAGGAGGGCGTGCTGCAGTTCCTCAATCTCGACCTGCCGATCGAGGAGTGGGCGAAGGAAGAGGGCATCGCCGACGCCGAGCTGCGCGAGCGCATCCGCAAGATCGCCGACGAGGATTATGCGGCGCGGATCGAACGCAACACCGAAGAGGTGATGGTCTATGTCGAGAAGCAGGTGCTGCTGCAGACGCTCGACACGCTCTGGCGCGAGCATCTCGTCACGCTCGACCATCTGCGCCAGGTCATCGGCTGGCGCGGCTATGCCCAGCGCGATCCGCTGAACGAATACAAGCAGGAGGCCTTCGAGCTGTTCGATTCGCTGATCGGCCGGCTTCGCGAGCAGGTCACCGGCAATCTCATGCGCATCGAGGTGCGCTTCGAGCAGCCCGAGGACGAGGCTGCGCCGCCGCAGGATACGCTGCCCTCGCCCTTTGGGGGGTATGGCTCCGGCGGCATGCAGTTCGCCGCGGTCGAGGGCGATGCCGAGGTGCTGGAGCGCAATCCCGCCGATCCTTCGAGCTGGGGCAAGGTCGGCCGCAACGAGGCCTGCCCCTGCGGCTCGGGCAAGAAGTACAAGCACTGCCACGGGCAGTATATCTGAAGGTGGACCGCGACTGTCGCAGGCTCTTGGTAGAGCGCCTGCCGGAATCGTCACCGTCATTCCGGACAAGCCGCGAAGCGGTGCAGCTCCGGAATCCATCATAGAACGCCGTAGGTACCCTACGATGGATTCCGGATCTCCGCTTCGCTGCGTCCGGAATGACGGCTCGGACATAATGTAGCTGTTGCCACTGACGTGGCCTGTGGATGTCCGCCGGAGCGTCCGGCTCATCCAAAACCACCCGCCCTTCGTCGCATTCGCCAGGGCTTGATGCTGCTACCCGTTGCAGCGCACAATCGCGCGCAGCCAGCGAGCGGATCATGCCCGGATCGACACAGAACCCCGTCCCGAAGACCAGCGCCGGGCGCTTCTTCGAGGATTTCCACCTCGGCGACGTGATCGTCCATGCGACGCCGCGCACCGTCACCACCGGCGACGTCTCGCTCTATACGGCGCTCTACGGCCCGCGTTTTGCCGTGCAGTCCTCGGACGCCTTCGCCCAGGCGATCGGCTACCAGACCGCGCCGGTCGACGACCTGCTCGTCTTTCACATCGTCTTCGGCAAGACGGTGCCGGACGTTTCCGTCAATGCGGTCGCCAATCTCGGCTATGCCGATGGCCGCTTCCTGAAGCCCGTCTTCCCCGGCGACACGCTCTCGACCACCTCGGAGGTGATCGGGCTGAAGCAGACCTCCGCCGGCGATGCCGGCATCGTCTATGTCCGCTCGATCGGCCGCAACCAGAAGGCCGAGATCGTGCTGAGCTATGCGCGCTGGGTACTGGTGCGCAAGCGTACGCCGGGAACGCCGGCCCATGCCGAACAGGTGCCGGAGCTGCCCAAGGCGGTGCTGCCGGAGGAACTCGGCGAGGGCTGCCCGCCACTCGATCTTTCGGCCTATGACGACGCGCTTGCCGGCAGCCCCTTCCGCTGGGGCGACTATGCGGCGGGCGAGCGCATCGACCATGTCGATGGCATGACGGTGGAGGAAGCCGAGCATCAGATCGCGACCCGGCTCTACCAGAACACCGCCAAGGTCCATTTCGACGGGCACGGCGCCCGCTCCACCCGCTTCGGCAAACGGCTGATCTATGGCGGGCATGTCATCAGCCTCGCCCGGGCGCTCTCCTTCAACGGGCTCGGCAACGCCTTCCACATCGCCGCCCTGAATGGCGGGCGCCATGTCGCGCCGCTCTTCGCCGGAGACACCGTCTTCGCCTGGAGCGAGGTGCTGGAGGTGGCCGCGCTGCCCGGCCGCGAGGATGTCGGCGCGCTGCGGCTGCGGCTGGTCGCGACCAAGAACCGCCCTTGCGCCGACCATCCGCTGAAGGCGGCCGAGGGCTACGACCCCGACGTCATCCTCGATCTCGATTACTGGGCCCTGCTGCCGCGTTAGCGATTCCGTAACCGCTGACAGATTCTGTATTCTGTCACCGCGCTGTCGTCATGCCGCATTGCAGCGACGGAACGGTTTCGTTAGACACCCAGACACTCTAGAATGATCCCAAATGGATAGGCCCGGCACCGGGCAGTCCCCACGGAGGACGATCTTGGCCGAGATCAAACAGGCGGCGCGTCCGCTCTCGCCGCATCTGCAGATCTATCGCTGGTCCTGGACGATGGCGATGTCGATCGCCCATCGCGCCACCGGGGTTGCGCTCTATGCCGGCACGGTGCTGATCGCGGCCTGGCTGGTCGCCGCGGCCTCGGGCCCCGCCGCCTTCGACACGGCGCAGGCGATCGCGGGCTCCTGGTTCGGCCTGCTCGTCCTGTTCGGCTATTCCTTCGTGCTGCTGCACCATATGGCCGGCGGCGTGCGCCATTTCATCTGGGACATGGGCAAGGGCTATGACCCGCAGACCCGGATGAACCTGGCGAAATACAGCGTGGTCGTCTCGGGCGGGCTGACTTTGCTCGTCTGGATCGTCGCCCTGGCCGTGCGTTGAGGAGAGAGACGATGCAATCCAACTCCTCGCTGCGCACCCCGCTCTCGCGCGTCCGCGGCCTCGGCTCTGCCAAGTCCGGCACCGGCCATTTCTGGCTGCAGCGCATGACGGCGGTGTCGAACCTCGTCCTGTCGCTGATCTTCCTCGGCATCGTGATTTCGCTCGCCGGCAAGTCCTATCCGGCGGCGCTCGCCATTCTGTCGCACCCGCTGGTGGCGATCCTGATGCTGCTCTTCGTCGTATCCGGTTGCGTGCACATGCGCATTGGCATGCAGGTCATCATCGAGGACTATGTCCATGGTGAGGGTGCCAAGATCGCGGCCGTGATGGCCAATACCTTCTTCGCGATCGCTGTCGGCGCCGCCTGCGCCTATGCGGTTCTGAAGCTGTCCTTTGGAGGCTGATCCGATGGCGATCACCAAGTCCCGACAGAGCCCGGCCTATACCGGCCAGGCCTATCCGATCACCGACCACACCTTCGACGTCGTCGTGGTAGGCGCCGGCGGCGCCGGTCTGCGCGCCACCGTCGGCTGCTCGCAGGCCGGCCTGCGCACCGCCTGCATCTCAAAGGTGTTCCCGACCCGCTCGCACACCGTTGCGGCGCAGGGCGGCGTCGCCGCCTCGCTCGGCAACATGGGCAAGGACACCTGGCAGTGGCACATGTACGACACCGTCAAGGGGTCGGACTGGCTCGGCGACCAGGACGCGATCGAGTATCTCGTCCGCAACGCGCCGGCCGCCGTCTATGAGCTCGAGCATTGGGGCGTGCCCTTCTCGCGCACCGAGGACGGCAAGATCTACCAGCGCCCCTTCGGCGGCATGACCACCGAATATGGCGAGGGCCCGCCGGCCCAGCGCACCTGCGCCGCCGCCGACCGCACCGGCCACGCCATGCTGCACACGCTCTATGGCCAGGCGCTGCGCTACAACACCGAGTTCTTCATCGAGTATTTCGCCATCGACCTCATCATGGATGAGGACGGACATTGCCGCGGCGTCGTCGCGCTGAAGATGGACGACGGCACGATCCACCGCTTCCGCTCGCAGCAGACGATCCTGGCGACCGGCGGCTATGGCCGCGCCTATTTCTCGGCGACCTCGGCCCATACCTGCACCGGCGACGGCGGCGGCATGGTGCTGCGCGCCGGCCTGCCGCTGCAGGACATGGAGTTCGTGCAGTTCCACCCGACCGGCATCTACGGCGCCGGCTGCCTGATCACGGAGGGCGCCCGCGGCGAGGGCGGCTATCTGACCAATTCGGAAGGCGAGCGCTTCATGGAGCGCTATGCCCCGTCCGCCAAGGACCTCGCCTCGCGCGACGTCGTCTCGCGCTCGATGACGATGGAGATTCGCGGCGGC
Source organism: Allobosea sp. R86505 (assembly GCF_042466375.1). Lineage (NCBI taxonomy): Bacteria > Pseudomonadati > Pseudomonadota > Alphaproteobacteria > Hyphomicrobiales > Alloboseaceae > Allobosea > Allobosea sp. R86505. Next base: position 946,541 of record NZ_JAXHPY010000001.1, read on the forward strand.
CGCGGCGTCGGCAAGAACAAGGACCACATCTACCTGCATCTCGACCATCTCGACCCGAAGATCCTGCACGAGCGCCTGCCCGGCATCTCCGAGAGCGCCAAGATCTTCGCCGGTGTCGACGTCACCCGCGAGCCGATCCCCGTGCTGCCGACGGTTCACTACAACATGGGCGGCATCCCCACGAACTTCCACGGCGAGGTGCTGACCAAGGTCGACGGCAACCCGGACACCGTTGTGCCCGGCCTGATGGCGATCGGCGAGGCGGCCTGCGTCTCCGTCCACGGCGCCAACCGTCTCGGCTCGAACTCGCTGATCGACCTCGTGGTCTTCGGCCGCGCGGCCGGCCTGCGCTGCGCCGACACGGTGAGCGCGGGCGAGAAGCAGCCCGAACTGCCGAAGAACTCGGCCGACCTCTCGCTCTCGCGCCTCGACAAGTACCGCAATGCCTCGGGCGGCACGCCGACCGCGGATCTGCGCGGCCGGATGCAGCGCACGATGCAGGACAACTGCGCCGTCTACCGCACCGGCGAGACGCTGGAAGAGGGCCACAAGCTCATCCACGAAGTCTGGGCCGGCATCACGGACATCGGCACCAAGGACCGCTCGCTGATCTGGAATTCGGACCTGATCGAGACGCTGGAGTTCGACAACCTGATCACCCAGGCCGTCGTCACCATGGACTCGGCGCTCAACCGCCCCGAGAGCCGCGGCGCCCATGCCCGCGAGGACTATCCCAACCGCGACGACAAGGACTGGATGAAGCACACCCTGTCCTGGATCGACGACGAGAACCGCACCGTCACGCTCGACGACCGGCCGGTCCACACTTACACGCTCTCGAACGACATCGAGTACATCAAGCCCAAGGCGCGGGTGTACTGAGGAGGAATGGAGTTGGCTGATCGACTCAACGTAACGGGTCATCAGCTGACGATCTTCGCTTTTGAAACGGTCGCCGCGCTAACTTATGTTGCGTTCATATCGATAGCAGGGTCACTTCTGTCGATATACGCGCTGGTTAACTTGGGTGAGTATATCTTCGATTTCGGAAGCGCCAACGTTGACGATGGCTGGCCCGGAATTGTTTTGTTGCTTTGCGCAGTATCCGGATTTGCAGTTTCGTTCGCGGTTGGCTGCATGACCGCCAAGCCACTTTGGAAGAAGCTGACGTCCCCGGGGCTCAACGGAAGAGAAAATGGCTGAATTCAATCTCCCACAGAACTCCCGCCTCGTCGAGGGCAAGACCTGGCCGAAGCCCGCCGGGGCCGCCAAGCTGACCGAGTTCAAGGTCTATCGCTGGAGCCCCGACGACACCGCAAATCCGCGCACCGACACCTATTATGTCGACCGCGAGGATTGCGGGCCGATGGTTCTGGACGCGTTGATCTGGATCAAGTCCAAGATCGACCCGACGCTGACCTTCCGCCGCTCCTGCCGCGAGGGCATCTGCGGCTCCTGCGCCATGAACATGGACGGCAAGAACGGGCTCGCCTGCACCACCGGCATCGACGAATGCGGCTCCAAGGGCCGCGTCGCGATCTACCCGCTGCCGCATATGCCGGTAATCAAGGATCTGGTGCCGGACCTGACCCAGTTCTACGCCCAGCACGCCTCGATCGAGCCCTGGCTGCAGACCACGACGCCGGCGCCCGAAAAAGAGTGGAAGCAGGGCCGCGAGGACCGCGAGAAGCTCGACGGGCTCTATGAGTGCATCCTCTGCGCCTGCTGCACCACTTCCTGCCCGAGCTACTGGTGGAATGGCGACCGCTATCTTGGCCCGGCCGCCCTGCTGCAGGCCTATCGCTGGCTGATCGACAGCCGCGACGAGCAGACCGGTGAGCGCCTCGACAATCTCGAGGACCCGTTCCGGCTCTATCGCTGCCACACCATCATGAACTGCGCGAACGCCTGCCCCAAGGGTCTGAACCCGGCCAAGGCGATCGCGGAGGTGAAGAAGATGATGGTGGCGCGCCAGGTCTGAGGCGACGCCGACGTTCAAATGTTCATGACGCCAGCCTTTGGGCTGGCGTTTTGTTTTCCGCTATCGGTTAGACCGCGATGAAGGGCGCGGGGATCCCTTCTCCCGTGTGGGAGAAGGGCAGGGATGAGGGCCTGCCCTTTCAGAGGAATCCGCGCCGCCGACGCTGCTTTGGCGTCCCGCCCAACTGGAACAGCGGCGGGCCCTCACCCCTACCCCTCTCCCACCCGGGAGAGGGGTTCCCGCGCTTTTCCAGTGAACGTGGCGACCCGCGTCAGCGGATATAACGCCCTGGCGCGAACGGCGTCGGGTCCACCGGCGGCGTCTCGCCACAGACCAGCGTGGCGACGATCTCGCCCGTGATCGGCCCGGTCGAGAAACCGAGATGCTGGTTGCCGAAGGCCAGCCAGAGGCCGGGGTTCCGAGGCGCCTCGCCGATCATCGGCAGTGAATCCGGCAAGGTCGGCCTTGCGCCGCGCCAGGTCTCTCCGGCGAATTCGTCGAGCGGGAAGGCCTCGCGCGCGCTCATCGTGACCTGGTCGATCTGGCGGTGGTTGTCGGGCGCGTCGCGGCGGCTGAGATCGACGCCGCTGGTGACGCGGTAGCCCTCTTCCATCGGCGCCATGAAATAGGCGGCGTCGACGTCGTAGACCGGCCGCGACAGTTTGGCTCCCGGCTTTGCCCGCAGATGGCGGTGATAGCCGCGCTCGACGTCGAGCCTGGGGTCGAGGCCCAAAGGCGCCAGGAGATCCATGCTCCAGGGCCCGAGCGCGACGACGGCGATGTCGGCCTCGAAGCCGCCCTCCGCCGTCACCACCCGCCAGCCGGATGCGCTGCGCTCCAGCCGCTGGGCTTCCGCCCGCTCGATCCGCCCGCCGCGCTGAGCGAACAGCTCGGCATAGGCCTGCGTCACGGCGCCCGGCGAATCCACCGAGGCGTTCTCCAGGCAGAGCAGCCCGGCGTGGAAGATCGGGTTCAGCGCCGGTTCGACGCCCGAAATGCCCTGGCGGTCGAGCACCTGCGAGGCGATTCCATGCGCCTTTAGGAAGTCGTGCTCGGCCTGAGCCGCCGCATGGCCGGCCTCGCTGCGCCAGAGCTTGAGCGTGCCGGTCTCGCGCAGGCGATGGGTGACGCCTGCCTCCGCCATCAGCGCGCGATGGCGCTCGACCGTGCTGCTCGTCAGCGATTCCAGCGCGGCGATGCGGGCTGCCGCCTTCGAGGCGCGGGCCTCCCAGAGGAAGCGCAGCAACCAGCCCGGTCGGGTCAGCGCGCGCGACCAGTCCAGGTTCAGCGCCGGGTGGCGGTTGCCGAGATAGCTCCGGATCTTGCCGTAGAGGCCGGGGTTGTTCAGCGGCACGATCGAGGAGCGGGCGAGCACGCCGGCATTGCCATAGGAGGTCTCGCGGCCGGGCTCGCGCCGGTCGATCAGGGTGACGTCGAAGCCGCGCTTCTGAAGCGAGAGCGCGCAGGAAACGCCGACCATGCCGGCGCCGAGAACGAGAGCTGTGCGGGTCACGCGGGGTCCGTTTCTACGGCGAGCCAGTGGTCGAGAAAGCCATCGAGCCAGCGGCGGATCGCCGGGTCATGCTGGTACCAGCCCTCGAGATGCAGATGGCGCAGCTGGGCGCCCGGCATCAGCGTGCGCTCATGCCCGCGCACCGACCAGCGGCACATCATCGCCGGCGTCACCTCAGGGTGGAACTGGATGCCATAGGCGCGCGGCCCCGAGCGGATGGCCTGGACCGGAAAATCGCCGCCTGTCGCCAGGCACTCCGCGCCGGGCGGGCAGTCGAAGCCCTCGCGGTGCCATTGATAGACGGTCCCGGGCCAGTCGAAGCCGGCTTCCGCCGCATGGTCGCGGCCGTGATCGGTGAGGTCGAGCCCGTAATAGCCGACTTCGGCCCGCCCCTCCGGATGGGTGTAGACCCGGCCGCCCAGCGTCCGCGCCAGCATCTGCGCGCCCAGGCAGATGCCGAGATAGGGTGCGGCCTCCTTCAGGCAGACATTGATCCAGTCGATCTCGGCCTTGACGAAATCATCGGGGTCATTGGCCGACATCGGCCCGCCGAAGATCACGGCGCCGGCATGGTCGCGCATCGTCTGCGGCAGCGGGTCGCCATAGCGCGGCTTGCGGATGTCGAGCGCATGGCCGCGCGCCTGCAGCAGCCGGCCGACCCGACCGGCCGTCGAATGCTCCTGATGGAGCACGATGAGCACCGGCTTGGGAGCCGGGCGGGCGCGGCGGCGGGCCGGGCGGGAAATGCGGGAGGGGCGCGCCGGCAGGGCGTGAGCGGTCATCGCGAAATCGGCGTCGGCCATTGGCGGTGAAAAAACGGGCATGAGCGGCGTACCAGCGCCGCCCCTGACTGTGTGGGGGCGGCCTCCGCCACGCAAGCAATTTGTGAGCCGGCGGCGGCATGGCGATGCTGCCGCGGCCGCATGGCACTCGGACGTCGAGGGCGTGAAGGCCCCCGCGATGGCCCGAGCTTGACTCCACAGCACCGAAAGCGCATGAGAATGAACGTTCATTCTCATGCCTTGAGGCTTCGCGTGCCGCCGACCGTCACCGCCATCGCGCCCGAGCGCACGCCCTCCGAGCGCCAGACCCGCATTCTCGATGCGGCGGAGCGCGTCTTCGCGCGGGCCGGTTTCCATGCGGCGACGATGCAGGACGTCGCGGCCGAAGCCGGGATGAGCCCAGGCAATCTCTATCGCTACTTCGCCTCCAAGGACGCGATCATCGCTGGCATGGCCGAGCGCGACCGCAACCAGATCGCGGCCGATTTTGCGGCGCTGGAGCCCGGCAAGGGCCCACTGCTGGACCAGCTCGAGGCGCTCGGGCGGCGTCATCTGGTCGAGGAGCCGCGCGAAAAGGCGGTGATCTGCCTGCAGATCTGGGCCGAGGCCGCGCGCAACCCGGCGATGGCGCAGATGTGCGCGGCGATCGACGGCACCGTCGCGGGTGGGCTGGCGCAGGCCATCGCCGGGGCGAAGGCCCAGGGCGAGCTGCCGGCCGATCTCGATGATGCGCGCTTCCTCCAGGCCGTCTTCATGATGGCTGACGGCTTCTTCTGCCGGCGCGCGACCGATCCGACCTTCGACGCGGCCATGGCGGCCGAGACACTGTTCGCGGCGATGCGCGGCCTCGCCCGCGTGCTGCTCCGTTCCGGCCCGGCGGACGTATGATGAGCGCAACCGTTTCCACCCGTCGCCGCGGCGACGTTCAACGAGGATCCTTTCTCATGTCGGCCCTGCTTGCCGGAGCGCGTCTCCTGGCGCTGTCGCTGCTGGTCTCGGCGGTTTCGCCGGCCCTCGCCCAGGCGCCCGCCGCGCCGGCTGGCTCCACGGCCGGGCCGTCCGTGACCGTGACGCGGGCCGAAATCTCGGAGATCGTCCAGAGCGTCGTCGTCTCCGGCTCGATGATCGCGCGCCGCGAGGTGCTGGTGCAGCCGGAGGTCGACGGGCTCGCCATCGTCGCCCTGCTCGCCGAGGAGGGCGACCGGGTGGCGACGGGCCAGGTGCTGGCGCGGCTCTCGCGCACCACGCTCGAGGTCCAGCAGATGCAGAACGAGGCGCAGATCGCCCGGGCCGAAGCGTCGATCGCCCAGGCCAATGCGCAGATCGGCGAGGCACAGGCCAATCTCGTCGCGGCCGAGAACAATTTCGAGCGCACCCAGACGCTGCGCAACAGCGGCAACGCCTCGAACGAGACCTTCGACCTGCGGGCGGCCGCGGCGCGGGCGGCGCGGGCACGGGTCAACTCCGCCAACCAGGCGCTCGCCATCGCCACGGCCGATCTCGCGCTGGCGAAGGCGCAGGGCCGCGACATCGAGGTCAAGCTCGGCCGCACCGAGATCAAGGCGCCGCAGGGCGGCATCGTCAGCCGCCGCAGCGCGAAGCTCGGCGGCACCGCCGCGATGGCCGCGGCCGAGCCTCTGTTCCGGATCATCGCCGATGGTGCGGTCGAGCTCGAGGCGGAGGTCGCGGAAGTCGAGCTGCCGGGGCTGAAGGTCGGCCAGCCCGTGGCGGTGATGCCGGCCGGGGCGACGCAGGCGCTGGAGGGCACGATCCGCCTGATCGCGCCCGAGGTCGACAAGGCCTCGCGGCTCGGCCGGGTGCGCGTCGCGCTGGTCGGCAACCCGCCGGTCGCGATCGGTTCCTTCGCGCGGGGCATCATCGAGACCGGGCGCAAGAACGCGGTCACGCTGCCGCTCTCGGCGATCACCTATGCGCGGACGGGCCCGACGGTGCAGAGCGTCACCGACGGCAAGGTCACGACCAAGCCGGTGAAGCTCGGGCTGGCCGGCGGCGGGCGCGCCGAAATCCTCTCCGGCATCGCCGAGGGCGAGACGGTGGTGGCGCGCGCCGGAACCTTCGTGCGCGACGGCGACATCATCACCCCCGTCGCGACGAACTGACGGGAGCGGCCGGTGAACATCAACTTCTCAGCCTGGTCGATCCGCAAGCCGGTTCCCGCGATCCTGCTCTTCGTCGTGCTCTGCGTGCTCGGGCTGCTGTCCTTCTCGAAGCTGCCGGTGACGCGCTTCCCGAACATCGACGTGCCGCTGGTCTCGGTCACGATCACCCAGTCGGGCGCGGCGCCATCCGAGCTGGAAAGCCAGGTTTCCAAGCGCGTCGAGGACGCGGTGGCCAACATCACCGGCGTCAAGCACGTCATGTCGACGCTGACCGATGGCCAGTCCTCGACGGTGATCGAGTTCCGGCTCGAGGTGAACACCGACCGTGCCGTCAACGACGTCAAGGATGCGATCGCCAAGATCCGCGCCGACCTGCCGCGCACCATCGACGAGCCGATCATCCAGCGCATCGATGTCGAGGGGCAGTCGATCCTGAGCTATGGCGCCTTCTCGGCGGGGATGACGCTGGAACAGCTCTCCTGGCATGTCGACGACGTCGTCGCGCGCGAATTGCAGGGGCTGAAGGGCGTCGGCCGCGTCGACCGCTATGGCGGCGTCGACCGCGAGATCCGCATCTCGCTCGATCCCGACCGGCTGTTGGCGCTGGGCACCACGGCCGGCGAGGTCAACCGCCAGATCCGCGCGACCAATGTCGATCTCGCCGGCGGGCGCGGCGAGGTCGGCGGGCAGGAACAGGCGATCCGCACGCTCGCCGGCGCGCGAACCGTCGCCGAACTGGCCGAGACCAAGATCATCCTGAGCGGCGGCCGCGAGGTCAGGCTCAAGGAACTCGGCCGCGTCGAGGACAGCAATTCCGAGCCGCGCTCCTTCGGCCGGCTCGACAAGAGCCCGGTCGTCTCCTTCGCCGTCTTCCGCTCCAAGGGCTCGAGCGAGCTTTCGGTCAAGGAGGTCGTCGCCGCGCGCATCGCCGAGCTGAACAAGCGCTATCCCGACATCACGCTCAAATCCATCGACGACGCGGTCGCCTACACCTATGGCAACTACAAGGCTGCGATGACGACGCTGCTGGAGGGCGCAGGCCTGGCCGTGCTCGTCGTCTTCCTGTTCCTGAAGAACTGGCGGGCGACGTTGATCACCGCGATCGCGCTCCCGCTCTCGGCGATTCCGACCTTCTGGGCGATGGAGCTGATGGGCTTCTCGCTCAACCTCGTCAGCCTGCTCGGCATCACGCTTGTCACCGGCATCCTGGTCGACGACGCCATCGTCGAGATCGAGAACATCGTCCGGCACATGCGAATGGGGAAATCGCCCTATCGCGCCGCGATGGAGGCCGCCGACGAGATCGGGCTCGCGGTCATCGCGATCACCCTGACCATCGTCGCGATCTTTGCACCCGTGTCCTTCATGGGCGGCGTCGCCGGGCAGTATTTCCGCCAGTTCGGGCTCACGGTTGCGGTCGCGGTGCTGTTCTCGCTGCTCGTGGCGCGGCTGATCACGCCGATGATGGCGGCCTATCTGATGAAGCCGGTGAAGCATGAGGACCCCAAGGACGGGGTCGTCATGCGCGGCTATGTCGGGCTCTTGAAAGCGACGACGGCCTCGCGCCGCATCCCGCTCGTGCCGCGCTTCGACGGCACGGGGCGCTGGCGCTCGATGCCCTTCAACATGTCCTATGTCACGCTGGTGGTGGGCTTCGGCTTCCTCTGGGCCTCGATCCACGCCACCGCGCTGCTGCCGACCGGCTTCATCCCCGACGAGGACACCTCGCGCGTCGTCGCCTCGGTGGAACTGCCGCCGGGCTCGACGCTGGAGGACACCCGCGTCACCACCGACCAGATCGTCGATGCGCTGCGCACGATTCCCGAGGTGACGCAGGTCTTCGTGCTCGGCGGCTCCTCGCCGACCGGCCAGCGCGAGGTGCGGCGCGCCGCCGTGACCATCAAGCTCAAGCCCAAGGCCGAGCGCACCGCCCGCCAGAAGGACCTCAAGGTCGTCATCGCCGAGAAGCTCGCCAGCGTGCCCGATGTGCGCGCCTGGTATGTCAATGAGCGCGGCGAGCGCGAAATGGCCTTCTCGATCCTGTCCAAGGACGGCGCGGCACTGGACGAGGCCGTGGCCCGCATCGAGACCAAGATGCGCAAGGTCGACGGCTATCTCAACGTCGCGACCTCGGGCTCGCTCTCGCGCCCGGAGCTGACGGTGCGGCCCAAGCTCGAGGCGGCCGCCAGCCTCGGCGTCACGCCCGAGGCGATTTCGGAGGCCGTTCGCGTCGCCACGATCGGCGATGTCGGCGCCAATCTCGCCAAGTTCAATGCCGGCGACCGGCTGGTGCCGATCCGCGTGCAGCTCGACGAGGCCGCCCGCGCCGACATCCGCAACATCGCGGCGCTGCGCGTCACCAACAGCAGCGGCGTCTCGATTCCGCTCACGGCGGTCGCCGAGATCGGCTTCGGCGAGGGACCGTCATCGATCGACCGCTATGACCGCGTCCGCCGTGCCGCCATCGGCGCCGATCTCAAGCGCGGCTTCGAACTGGGCACCGCGCAGGAGACCTTCCACCAGATCGTCAAGGAGGTCGGCCTGCCCGAGGGCGTCTGGATCGCCGCCACCGGCGATGCCGAAATCCAGGGGGAGGTCGTCGCCGGCTTCATCCAGGCGATGACGACCGGGCTGATGCTGGTGCTGGCCGTGCTGATCCTGCTCTTCGGCTCGGTCTTCCAGCCGATCACGATCCTGCTCTCGCTGCCGCTCTCCTTCGGCGGCGTGGTCATCGCCCTGCTGGCAACCGGCAAGCCGGTCTCGATGCCGGTCTATATCGGCCTGCTCATGCTGATGGGCATCGTCACCAAGAACGCGATCATGCTGGTCGATTTCGCGGTGGAGGAGGAGGGCCGCGGCAAGGACCGCCGCACCGCTTTGCTCGAGGCCGGCCGCAAGCGCGCCCGGCCGATCGTGATGACGACGATCGCGATGGCCGCCGGCATGGCGCCCTCGGCCTATGGCGTCGGCGATGGTGGCGAGTTCCGCGCGCCGATGGCGATCGCGGTGATCGGCGGGCTTCTGGTCTCAACCGTGCTCTCCCTCGTCTTCGTGCCGTCCTTCTACGCGGTGATGGACGACCTCTCGAAGCTGACGGGCCGCGTCTTCGGCCGCTTCTTCAGCAAGCCGGAGGATGAGAGCCTGTGGGAGGCGATGCCGGAGGAGGGCCACACCAGGCCCGAGACCGGGACCGCCCAGATGAAGCTGCCGCTGCCGCCGCCGCGACTGGCGGCGGAGTGATCAGGCGGGGCGTTCGACCTCACAGGGAAAAGGCGTCTTCTCATAGATGGCTTCGAGCCGATTGCGGGCGATAAACGCCTCTTCCCATTGATGGAGGAGGGCGGCGACGCCCGCCCGATCCCCGGCCGCCACGAGCGCGCCCAGCCGGCTGGCCCGCTCGAAACGGGGCTGCCAGGCATCCGTCATCGTCAGGTGCCAGTCCTTGATGGTCTCATAGATGGGGAGAACGTCTTCGAAGCGTCCCTGCGCAGCGAGGAACGCGATCCGACAGGGCTGATCGTGGTTGAGCCACCGCATGTACTCGAAGTCGTCGCCCTCGAGCTGCATCATGTCATCGATATCGTGAACACCCCGCAGCATGGGCAGGATGCGGCGTTCGAGCGCATCGAACACCGTGTCGACGAACCCTTGCTGCGACCAGCGGTTCGGCTTGCCACGCTCCAGAAAGATCGGTTGCTGACCGAGCCCGCCCAGGCCTCCAACGGGATCGAAGGCAGGCCCGATATGCCAGTAGAAGCGCGGGTAATCCGCATCCCAACTGCGGTCGATCGAAATCGACCGCGTGACATGCCGTTGCGGCTTTAGAATCACGAACCGATCCGCGAGGAAGAGGTCGTCCTGCCGTGCGAGCAGTTCAGACCACAGCGATTTGACCTGCTTCTTCGTCGTCATCGCAGTGGTCTGACCTCCGTGACAATGACGCGCCGGATGGGAGCTAAGCCGCGAGAGGCAGCGGTCGCTAGAATTTCCGCCCGTCGGTCCTGAACTATCGATTTACCTGTCTTCAGATCGTAAATGCATAGTGTGCCGTCGTCCCGATACTCATATGCATCTACGCGGACGGATCCACGATAACCATACGGGACCGGGTCAACCATTGGCTCGGCTTGTTCTTTCAGGAATGATCGTTCGGCTTGGAATCTCCAGTCGTGCTGGTCGTCAACATATGTTTTGAAGCGACTATGGACGGCCGTCCCGTAGACGGCCGTCGAAGGATACTGCGAGACCGGCCCTGCCGCATTGGCGGCCCTTGCCGCAAAGCCCTCGACCTGGCGCCAGCGATAACAGGCCGCTTCGACCTCCTCTTCGCTCAGTTGCCCGACATAGCCAAGCTGGAGGCTATTGCTGGTGCCGGGCCTGAACTCGCGGGCATTGAAGCCCATAACGGCTTGCAGGCCATCGCCGTTCTGGGACGACAGCCAGCCGAAAAGGACCGCTCCGTTGGCGAGGAGTTTGTCGGCAAAGACCGGCTGCACCGTGACCTGCGCTGACGCTCCATCCGGCGTCCAGACGGACCTCGCAATCACATCGCCGTCGGGCCCTCCAACCCGCATCGTCTGGGTGCGCTCGGTCGTCTCGAAGGTGACCTTCTCGCCCTCGGGCGTCGTGACGGTGTGGCGCTCGGCGTATTCGGAATGGATCGTGCTGCCGTCGCGGTTGACGATCGCGCGTTCCGCGACATCGCCCTCCTCGTCGCGGCTTTCCTCGTAGAAGGCCCAGGTTTCCTCGCCGGTCTCGTCGACGACAAAGCCGTCCCCGGGACCACCCTCTGCCAGCCCGCCCTCCGGGCCGAAGCCGGGCATGGGACTGTGGCTGCGACCGCCGCCGCCCGCGCCGCTGGTCCACTGCCCGCCACCGCTGCTGCCGGCCGGGACGCGCGGCTGGGAGGGGTCGTATTTGCGACCAAGGAGATCGCGGCGCAGCAGCCGCGTTTCGTCCTGCAGGCGGATCAGGCTGCGGCGCAGGCGGCTGATCGCGGCGGCTTCGGCGCCCTCGTGGAGGTGACAGCGGTGGTGGATCGACATGGCGGCCTCCTCGGGAAAGGACGCCATTGTCGGTGGGTTCTGCGAGGCGGGGATAAGCGGGCGTGACGGGCGCAGGCGCGCCCCGTCCACCAGGGGGCGGCCTTATCGCCCACACCCAAATCCCCCGACCGGCTCCCGCCGCGGGGTTTCGCTTCACTCCCATCCCCCTGAGGGGTGCGCGGAGCCGGGCGGCGCGGCGGCTTTGGCCGCGTGCCGATGTCGAGTGTCGATGTCGAGTGTCGAAGCGGCGGGGCTGCCCGCCGTCCGGCTCCGCGCGCGGTTCTCTGTGGTTTCGCCCGCCGCCCATTAAGGTCGGTCACGACCGGGAGTGCTGAAGGCCCCGGCGACGAGCAGCCCCTCCGGGCGGCCGGCCTTGCGAGGGCCGTCCATCCCGAACACCGCATTCCGCCCGGCCGCACGATGCCTCGCGACAGCCCCCTTGGTCGGGCGGAGCGGGACGAGCATAGGCACGGGTTGGCGTTGCGGGGATAAGGGTGCCGGCGCGCGCGTTCCGATGTCCGCCCCCGCCCGCTTGAGAGCATGCTGATTTCACTCGGAAACAGACCGTCATTCCGGGGCAAGCCCGGGATCACGGCGGTGGTTCCGAGACTACCCAGCCCGCTCTAGATCGCCTTCTCGCCGCTTTGCGACGGCCGGGCCGGCGGCTGGTTGCGGCGGTTCAGCATTTCGCCGCGCGATTTGACGATCTGGGCGACAACGACGTCCTGCACGCTCTGGGTCGCGGCGCGGCGCACCGCCTCGCGATCGACCGGGCGGGCGCCGTCATGCTCCCGGATCTCGATGATCGCCTGGGCGAGCGCGTCGACATCGGCCTTGCAGAAGATCATGGCCGCCTTGGCCACGACCTCGGCCTTCTCGTCGGTGGCGAGCATCGGGCCGCCCTCTCGGCCGATGCAGGTCAGCATGCGCGCGCGGATCAGGTCGCGCGTCTTTTCGAGCACCGTTCGCTTCTCCGCCCGCGCCTGACGCTCCGCTTCGGTCGGCGCGGCGAGCGGGCTGGAACGGGCGGCGGGGTTCACCGGTCCGCGCAGGCTCGCGCTCTGCCTGGCGCATTCGACCAGCGCCGGCAGCATCTCGCGGGTGGAGGTGAGGGCGAAGGTGAGGCGCTGGTCGTTGGCGACGAGCTCCAGACGATGCCCCTGGCGGAATGCGCCGATGAGCTGCGAATCGGCGGGCATCGCGATCGCCAGCAAGGTCGGCGACCTGGCCTCGGCCCTCACGTCGATGCGGGAGGTCCGGTCGAAGACGAGCTGCAGGTTCAGGCTGCTGCCCGGCTTAAGCTTCCAGTTGGGGTGGGCGAAGCCGATCAGCCATTTGAAATCGGCCGTGATCGAGGTGAACATCCGCGTGCCGTTGCGATAGCCGGCATTCACGGCGCAATGCGAGAAGGCGCCGGTCGCGTCATTGGTGTAGGCGCCGCCGGTCCAGTTGCCGACGACGATCTTGCCGAAGGGCCCTGCCGCTTCCGCTCCCGGGGCCAGCAGCAGCAGCGACGCCAGAACACACCCACGCAGCATTGCGACACCTCGCCGTGATCAGGCGCTCAGGATGACGTCCGGCGCCCTGCGAGGCAATGCGGAAGACGGGCCGGGGTTCCGGGCTCCGACCTTTCGGCCCGACCCGGAACGGTGGCCAGCCTGCCCCTCCGCTCAGCCCGCCTTGCGCTTGTTCTGGCGGTTCTCGATGAGGTCGTCGACGACGGCGGGGTCGGCCAGCGTCGAGGTGTCGCCGAGCGCGCCGAACTCGTCCTCGGCGATCTTGCGCAGGATGCGGCGCATGATCTTGCCGGAGCGGGTCTTGGGCAGGCCGGGCGCGAACTGGATCAGGTCGGGCGAGGCGATCGGGCCGATCTCCTTGCGGACATAGGCGACGAGGTCCTTGCGCAGCGCCTCGGTCGGCGTCTCGCCGGCCATCAGCGTGACATAGGCGTAGATGCCCTGGCCCTTGATGTCGTGGGGATAGCCGACGACGGCGGCCTCCGACACCGACGGGTGCGCGACCAGCGCCGATTCGACCTCGGCCGTGCCCATCCGGTGGCCCGACACGTTGATGACGTCGTCGACGCGGCCGGTGATCCAGTAATAGCCGTCGGCGTCGCGCCGGCAGCCGTCGCCGGTGAAGTACTTGTTCGGATAGGTCGCGAAATAGGTTTCCTCGAAGCGCTTGTGGTCGCCATAGACCGTGCGCATCTGGCCCGGCCAGCTCTCGGCGATGACCAGATTGCCCTCGCAGGCGCCCTCCAGCACCTTGCCCTCGGCATCGACGATCTCGGGCTTCACCCCGAAGAAGGGCCGCGTCGCCGAGCCCGGCTTGAGCTTGGTGGCGCCCGGCAGCGGGGTAATCAGGATGCCGCCGGTTTCGGTCTGCCACCAGGTGTCGACGATCGGGCAGCGGCGGTCGCCGACGACGCGGTGATACCACTCCCAGGCTTCCGGATTGATCGGTTCGCCGACCGAGCCGAGCAGGCGCAGCGACTTGCGCTTGGTCTTCTTCACCGGCTCCTCGCCGGCGCCCATCAGCGAGCGGATCGCGGTCGGCGCGGTATAGAAGGTGTTGACCTTGTGCTTGTCGATGACCTCCCAGAAGCGCGAGATCGTCGGATAGGTCGGGATGCCCTCGAACATCAGGGTCGTCGCACCATTGGCGAGCGGCCCGTAGAGAATGTAGCTGTGCCCGGTCACCCAGCCGACATCGGCCGTGCACCAGTAGATGTCGCCGTCATGGTAGTCGAAGACGTACTGGTGGGTGATCGAGGTGTAGACGAGGTAGCCCGCGGTGGTGTGCAGCACGCCCTTGGGCTTGCCGGTCGAGCCCGAGGTGTAGAGCAGGAAGAGCGGGTCCTCCGCCTTCATCTCGGCCGGGGGGCAGTGGCCGGACGCCTTGGCCGCCTGCTCGTGATACCAGAGGTCGCGGCCCTCCTGCATCGAAACATGGCCGCCGGTGCGCTTCACGACGATGACGGTGGGGATGCCGCCCTTGACCTTGTCGCTGGCGGCATCGACGTTCTTCTTCAGCGGCACGGAGCGGCCGCCGCGCAGTCCCTCATCGGCGGTGATGACGATCTTCGAATCGGAATCCTCGATGCGGCTGGCGAGTGAATCCGGCGAGAAGCCGCCGAACACGACCGAGTGGATCGCGCCGATGCGGGCGCAGGCCAGCATCGCGTAGGCCGCTTCCGGGATCATCGGCAGGTAGATGGTGACGCGGTCGCCCTTCTTGACGCCCTGCGCCTTCAGCACGTTCGCGAACTTGCAGACCTCGGTGTAGAGCTGGCCGTAGGAGATCTTCTTCGACTCGGACGGGTCGTCGCCCTCCCAGATGATCGCGGTCTGCTTGGCCCGCGTCGCCAGGTGCCGGTCGATGCAGTTATAGGCGACGTTGGTGGTGCCGTCCTCGAACCATTTGATCGAGACCTTGCCGGGCTTGTAGCTGGCGTTGCGCACCTTGCTGTAGGGCTTGAACCAGTCGATCCTTTTGCCCTGCTCGCCCCAGAAGGCGTCGGGGTCCTTGATCGAGGCGGCATAGAGCTTCTTGTATTTGGCGTCGCTCGCCCAGGCCTTCTTCGACCAGGCGGCCGGCACGTCATAGATGATCTCGGTCATGGCAGGCGCCTCCCCAGACTTGGGCCTTGCGATGGTGCGGACGCGCGCGTCCGGGCCTCTTGTTCGCTGCCGTCATCATAGGGCCATGGCGCGGCGCAGCAAGCCGCGCGGCCTCGCACTTTCGGGGGAGAGGCGCTTGTCCCCGCCCTTGATTCCGCAACCTATGATTGCGTTATGGCGGAGATGCGATAGCGTCTTCTCATCACGCCATCGGGGGCGACCATGGCCAGAAACATCTGCATCTTCTCGGACGGCACGGGGCAGGCCGGCGGCGACAACCCGATCAACTGGACCAATGTCTATCGCCTCTACAAGCACACGCGCGACGCCGACCCCGCGCGGCAGATCTGCTTCTACGATCCAGGGCTGGGCGCCCATCCCGATGGCGAGAAGCCGGGGCCGTTGCGGCGCGCGGTCAACGTCCTCTCGCAAGCGACCGGCTATGGGATCACCCGGAATATCATCGACTGTTACACGGCGCTGCTGCTGAGTTACGAGCCGGGCGACCAGGTCTTCCTCTTCGGCTTCAGCCGCGGCGCCTATACGGTCCGCAGCCTCGGCGGCGCCATCGGGCTGTGTGGCGTGCCGCCGGGCCTGCCGAAGTTCGCGGGCTGGACCGAGCTGCAGCGCAATCTCGAACACGAGGTTCGCGCGATCGCCACCGAGGCGGTGACGACGGTCTACCAGGAACGCGACGAGACGAAGCGGCTCGAGGCCGCGGTGGCGTTCCGGCGCAAATTCGGCTCGCAGGAGCTGCCGCCCACCTTCGTCGGTGTCTGGGACACGGTGCGGGCGCTCGGCGTCAAGGGGCTGAACAGCTTCACTCTCGGCCGGCACAGCTTCAACAACAACGCGCTGCACAAGGGCGTGCCCCATGGCCGCCAGGCGCTGGCCATCGACGAGAACCGCAAGACCTTCAAGCCCGAACTCTGGGAGGAGGACGCGGCGAACCCCGACCGGATCAAGCAGGTCTGGTTCGCCGGGGTCCACACCGATGTCGGCGGCGGTTACGGGCTGAAGATGGGCCTCTCCGACATCACGCTGGACTGGATGCTGACCGAGGCGACCGCGATCCCGAAGCCGCTCATCGTCGACCCGGCACTGCCGGCCTCGCTGGTGCGGGACCCGCTCGGCAAGCAGCACGACCAGCTCAAAAGCGGCTGGATTCCGTTCACGCCCGGCACGCGGGAGGCCTTCATTCCGCACCGGCCCTCGCAAGCGGGTCGACCGGTGTTCGACTCGGTGCCGCCCCGCTTCAAGGCGCCCGCCGTGCCGATCCTCGACGAGCAGCGGCCCTATCGCCCCAAGGCGCTGGAGGGGCATCCGGACTACGGCCATCATTACCCATAGGGCAGACGGATCTCCGCCTGAAACGCGACGTCATCCCGGACAAGCCGCGAAGCAGCGCCGTTCCGGGATCCATCGTAAGGCTCCGGAGCCCTCCGATGGATTCCGGGACAAGCCCGGAATGACGGCATGTTTCCCAGAAATGCCGGCAGGCACGCCCGGGCTACAGCCCGCCCATCCTGCAGACGATGTCCCATTCGGCGTCGGTGACGGGCTGGACCGAGAGGCGGAAGGATTTCACCAGCGACATCTCGGCGAGCTTCGGCTCGGCCTTGACCTGAGCGAGGCTGACGGGCTTCGGCAGCGGCTTCACGGCCTTGAAATCGACCAGCACCCAGGGCTCGCCGGGGATCCAGATATAGGCCTCCTTGATGACCTCGACGATGCCGACGACCTCGAGCCCCTCGTTGGAATGGTAGAAGAAGACCTGCTCGCCCCGCTTCATGCCCATCAGGTTGAGCTTGGCGGTGTGGTTCTTGACGCCGTCCCAATGCGTGCCGGCCGCGCCGGCCGCGACCTGCTGGTCCCAGGACCATTTCGAGGGTTCGGATTTGACGAGCCAATGGGCCATGGCGTGCTCTCGCGGGGGTGGTGTGGACGAGACCCGTCGATAGCGAAATCCGGGTCGGCTGCCTATGGGCGCGCGCTCACTCGTCCCCGTCCGCCTCCTGCGCCAGCGGCACCGGCGGCTTCGAGGCCTCCGGCCCCTGCACGTTCCAGAAGCGCACCATCTCGCGGGTGAGGGCGGCGTAATCCTGCGGGTCGAGTTCGACGCGGACCTCGGCCTCGCCGAAGGGCAGGATCAGCACGAAGCGATGCGTTCCTTCCGCCCTGCGGCGGCGATGCTGGATCACCGGCTGGGCGATGCGGCCCGCCAGCGGCACGGGCTCGCTCTCGGCGACGAGGTCCGAGCCGGTCGTCTTGCGCACCTCGGCGATGCCTCGCGCCACCCGCTTCGTCAGATCCGACCAGTCGCCCGCCATCACTCGCTCTCCCGTTCCCGTTCGGCCCGCAGCGGCCGGGCGAGCAGCCCGGTCACCGCCTCGCGCACGCCGATCGTGCCGTCGATGATGCCGGCGACCGCGTCCGCGATCGGCATGTCGACGCCGCCTGCCCGCGCCATCTGCGCCAGTATCTGGGCGGTGAAGGCGCCTTCCGCCAGAGCGCCGCCGGCCGCGTCGGTCACGCTGCGGCCCTGGCCGAGTGCGAGCCCGAAGGCGAAGTTGCGCGATTGCGGCGAGGCGCAGCTCAGCACCACGTCGCCGAGCCCCGACAGCCCCATCAGCGTCTCGCTCTGGGCGCCATGCGCCTGGCCGAAGCGGCGCAGTTCGGCGAAACCGCGCGCGACCAGCGCCGCGCGCGCACTCTCGCCATAGCCGAGGCCGATGGCGATGCCCGCCGCGATGGCGAGCACGTTCTTGGCGGCGCCGCCGATCTCGACGCCGCGGGGGTCGGCGCTGTGATAGATGCGGAAGGCCGGCGAGCTCAGCGCCTCGGCGAGCGCCTGCGCCAGCTGCGCGTCCGTGGCGGCGAGGGTCACCGCGGTCGGCAGGCCCCTGCCGATATCGGCCGCGAAGCTCGGCCCCGAGAGGATGGCGGGCCGGGCGCCCGGCAGCGCCTGCGCGATGATCTGGGTGGTGAACAGCCCCGTGCGCTGCTCGATTCCCTTGGCGGCGGAGATCACCGGCCTGTCATCAGGCAGCAGCGGGGCGAGGGCCTCGCAGGCCTGCCGCAGGCTCTGGGTCGGCACGGTCAGCAGCAGGGCATCCGCCGCGACGAGGTCGGAGAGGGAGGCGGTGGCGGAGACGCTCTCGGGCAGCGTCACGCCCGGCAGGCGCGGGGCCTGCCGCGTGCACCGGATCGCCTCGACCGCCGCAGCGTCGCGGGCCCAGATCAGGACGTCGCGGCCGGCCCGGGCGGCGGCCAGGGCGAGCGCCGCGCCATAGGCACCGGCGCCGACGATGCCGATCGTATGGAGGCTCCCGGCGCCGCTCATCCGGTAGCCGCAGCCGCGTCTCCGAGGGGCTTCAGCTCGTCCAGCGGCCAGCGCGGACGGGCGAGCGCGCTCATGTCGTCGACGAGGCCGAGTCGCAGCCGCTCGAGTCCCGCCCAGGCGATCATCGCGCCATTGTCGCCGCACAGATGCAGCGGCGGGGCGATCATCGCCAGTCCGGCTTCGGTGGCGAGCCGGGTCAAGCCGCGCCGGATCGGCTGGTTGGCCGCCACGCCGCCGGCGACGACCAGCGCACTCGGCGTGATGCCCGCCGCGGCGCAGGCCCGCATGCCTGCGCGCGTCCGGTCGACGAGCACGTCGACGACCGCCGCCTGGAAGGAGGCGCAGAGATCGGCGACGTCGCGGTCCGACAGCGGCGCGATCCGTTCCGCCACCAGCCGCACCGCCGTCTTCAGCCCCGAGAGCGAGAAATCCGGGTTTGGGCGGCCCTGCATGGGACGCGGGAAGTCGAAGCGCTCGGGATCGCCCTTGGCCGCCTCGCGCTCGACCGAGGGGCCGCCCGGATAGGGCAGGCCGAGCATCTTGGCGATCTTGTCGAAGGCTTCGCCGACGGCGTCGTCGATGGTGCCGCCGAGCTTGAGGTAGTCGCCGACGCCGCGCACGGCGAGCAGTTGCGTATGCCCGCCGGAGACGAGCAGCAGCAGATAGGGAAAGGCGAGATTGTCGGTCAGCCGCGCCGTCAGCGCATGGGCCTCGAGATGGTTGACCGCGATGAAGGGCTTGCCCGTCACCAGCGCGATCGCCTTGGCGGTGGTCAGGCCGACCATGACGCCGCCGACGAGGCCGGGGCCGGCGGCCGCCGCGACCGCGTCGATCTCGGAGGGTTCGAGGCCGGCGGTCTCGAAGGCGCGGGCGACGATGCGGTCGATCGCCTCGACATGGGCGCGCGCGGCGATTTCGGGGACGACCCCGCCATAGGCGGCATGGGCGGCGATCTGGCTGAGCACCTCGTTGGAGAGGATCCTGACCTCGCCGGAGCGCTCGACGGAGACGATCGCAGCCGCGGTCTCGTCACAAGTCGTCTCTATGCCCAAAACGCGCATGATCGGTGGGTCAGGTCTCGAAAAGGGGATGGCAAAGGGCTTGAAGCCGGCGGATCGCCCGGCACGAGCGGGCGGAGGATGTCCACCTATAGTGCGCGAGCGGCCCTGAGGCCAAGAGGGCGTTCAAACCAGGCCGACGGAACCGAAGCGCCGGTCGTCGCTTGGGAAAGCAGGAACCGTTCGCCCCGTCATGGGCCGGCGGGGGCGGGACGCCGCACCTTGCGCGAGGCCGCGCAGCGCGGGATGGATGGCGGCGAGGGCGGGCGACTGATGCCCGAGCGAGAAGGACAGTGCATGCGCATCTTCGTGTTCCGACCGCCGGCCGAGGCCGACCGCACGGCCGCCGCGCTCAGCGCCCACGGCCATGAGCCCGTTCTGGCGCCGCTCTTTACCGTGTCGCGCCTGTCGGAGCCGGCGCCGGATGGACCCTTCTCTGCGCTCGTCCTGACCAGCGGCAATGCGGTGGCGGCGCTGGCCGATCTGCCGGCCTCGATGCGGTCGCTGCCGGTGTTCAGCGTTGGAGGCCGGACGGCCGGAAAGGTGCGCGAGGCGGGTTTCGCGGAGTCGCGCAGCGCCGGCGGCAACCGTGACGATCTGATCGCGCTCATCCGCGACGCGCTGCCCGCGCCAGCGCGGCTCCTGCTGATCGTCGGGCGCGACCGGCACGAGGATGTCGGCGAGCGCCTGGGTGAAGCCGGTTTCGAGGTCGCGACCTGGGTCGCCTATGCAGCCGAGGCGGAGCCGGCCTTTCCGGCGCAGGCGGTGACGGCGTTGCGCGAAGGCGGCGTCGAGGGCGCGCTGCATTATTCGGCGAGGGGCGTGCGCACCTGCCTCGCGCTGGCCCGCGAGGCCGGCGTGCTCGAGCCGCTGCTCGACCTCACCCATGTCGCGCTTTCGGCCGATGTCGCCGCTCCCCTGATCGCGGCCGGCGCTAGCACCGTGCTCGTGGCCGAGCATCCCGAGGAGGCGGCGCTGCTGGCGGCACTGGACCAAGTGTCCGCTCGCAATCGCCGCGGCGAGGATGCTACACAAGGCGATGTTGCGCCGTCGGGCGTCGAGACGGACAAGGACGCGATGAACGATCCCGTTACGCCGGACGGCAAGGCCGCCGGTCCCTCGGACGAGAAACCGGCCAGCGCCGGCACGCGAAAAGGCAAGGGCGGGCCGCGCTCCGGCCGCACTCCGCCGACGATCGAGGCGACCGCGACGGAGGTGACGCCGCCGGCGCCTGAGGCGGCTGCGCCCGTCGAGACGACCCCGCCCGGCGATGAGACGCCGGCTGCCGTCGATCCCGCCCCACAGGCCGCGGAGCTGGGCCGCGACGTGCCGCCCGAGGCGGTCCTGCCCACCGAGGCCTTGCCGCGCGAATATCCGGGTGCCACCAACGCCGAGCCGGCGGCCCATGCCGAGGCCCTGCGCGAGGAGCCGGCACCGGCCGCCGCGCCCGCGGCCTCTCCCTCGCGGCTGCCTTCGCTGTTGCTGGCGGGGCTGGTCGGCGGGGCCGTCGCGGCCGGGCTGGTGATGCTGGTCATGTCGCGCACGACGCCGGCGGTGTCGCCCGAGCAGATCGCGCAGCTGCAGAGCCGCCTCGATGCGCTGCAGAGTGCCGCCGCCGACCTGGACAGGAAGGCCACCGCCGCCTCCGAAGCCGCCGCCAAGGCCGGCGCCGCGGCGCAGGGCGCGACGGCGCGGGCGAACGAGGTCGCCAGCGCACGCGGTCCCGATGCCGCCGCGCTCGAGGAACTGAACGCGCAGGCGAAACGGGCCGAGGCCGCGGTCGCGGCCGTCGGCCAGCAGCTCGAACGCGCCGGCGCCCGCATCGGCAGCGTCGAGACGCTCGCCAAGGCCGCGGCGGAACCGAGCCCGGAGGGGTTGGCTGCGGCACGCATCGTGCTCGCCGAGCGGGTGAGAGGCGCGTTGGCCTCGGGCCGGCCCTTCGCCGCCGATGTCGCCGCGCTGGCCAAGGGCGGCGGCTCGCCCGAGCAGATCGCGGCACTCAATGCGGTCGCGGCGAGCGGCGCCCCGACCCGCGACGCGCTGTTGGCGCAACTGCGCACGCACAGGGCGATGTATGCCCGCGAGCTGACGCCGGCCTCGGCCGGCTGGCAGGACAAGCTGCTCGCCCTCGCCAGCCGCGTCATCAGCATCCGCCCGGTCGGCGACGCCGGTACGAACGATCCCGCGACGCTGCCGACGCGGATCGAGAACGCCATCGCCAGGGGTGACAACGGCGCGGCCGCCGCCGCCTGGGCGCAGCTGCCCGAGCCGGCGCGGCGCGCGAGTGCCGATTTCGGTGAGGCGCTGCGCAAGCGGGCTGCGGCTGATGCCGCGATCGCCACCATCGCACAGGATGCAGTGGCCGCGCTCGGCGCGGCCGGCTGACGGAGGATAGGGGTCCAATGGTTCGCGTATTGCTCTATCTCGCCGTCTTCGCCGCGCTCGCCGTCGGTGCCGTCTGGCTGGCGGACCGGCCGGGCGAGGTCTCGGTCGTCTGGCAGGGCTGGCGGATCGACACCAGCGTCGCGCTGGCGGCGATCGCCGTGGTCGTTCTCGCGCTGCTGACGATGCTGGGCTTCGGCCTGCTGCGCTTCTTTCTGGGCCTGCCGAGCGCCTTCAGCTTCGCTTCGCGGTCGCGGCGCCGGGCGCGCGGTTTCGAGGCCGTGTCGCGCGGCATGGTCGCGATCGGTGCGGGCGATCCCGTCGCCGCCGGCCGTCACGCCGTCGATGCCCGCCGCTATGCCGGCAATGAGCCGCTGACCCTGCTGCTGGAAGCCCAGGCGGCGCAGCTCTCGGGCGATCGCGGCCGGGCGGAGGCTGCCTTCAAGGCCATGCTCGACAAGCCGGAGACGCGGGTGCTCGGCCTGCGCGGACTCTTCGTCGAGGCCAAGCGCCGCGGCGACATGGCCGCCGCCCGCGCCTTCGCCGACGATGCCGTGCGGCGCTCGCCCTCGCTGGCCTGGGCCAATGACGCCCTGCTCGATTTCCACACCAACGCCGGCGACTGGCAGGCGGCGCGCACCGCCGTCGAGCGCCGCGCCGCGCTGCGCCTCGCCGACAAGGCGGACGCGAAGCGCCAGCGGGCGGTCCTGCTCGCCGCCGAGGCGCTCGAAGCCCGCGGTAACGCGCCCGAAAAGGCGCTCGCTGCCGCCCTCGAAGCGGTGAAGCTCGCGCCGGGGCTGACGCCCGCCGCGGCGCTCGCCGGGCGGATGCTCGCCGAGCGTGGCGATGTCCGCAAGGCGGTCAAGCTGCTGGAGGCCGCCTGGAAGGAGGTCTCGCATCCCGACATCGCCGCCGCCTATCTCGATGTCCGCCCCGGCGACAGTGCGCAGGACCGGCTGGCCCGCGCGACGACGCTGGCAAAGCTGCGTCCGGCCGATCCCGAGGGCGTTCTGGCGCTGGCCGGCGCCGCCATCCATGCCCGCGATTTCGCCAAGGCGCGCAGCACGCTGAAGCCGCTGCTGGCGGGCGGCGCCTCGGTGCGGGCCTGCCTGCTGATGGCGGAACTCGAGGAAGCCGAACACGGTGCGGCCGGGCGGGTGCGCGAATGGCTTGCGCGGGCGACGCGCGCGCCGCGCGATGCCGCCTGGGTCGCCGATGGGCTGGTCTCCGACCACTGGATGCCGCTCTCGCCGATCTCGGGCCGGCTCGACGCCTTCGTCTGGACCGTGCCGCCGGCGACGCTGGGCAGCCAGGCGCCGGCGCTCGACGACGTTCTCGGCGATCTCGACCATCCGACGCCGCTGATCGAGGCGAAGGCCGAGGCGGTCGAAGCGGAGCCCGTGGCGGTCGCGCCGCCGCCTGCGCCCGCGCCCGCGCCGGCCCCGGAGCAGCCGGTGGAGGCGCCGAAGGCGGCTTCGGCTCCCGAGCCTGCGCCCGAGCCCAAGCCTGCGCCCGAGTCCAAGTCTGCCCCTGCAGCCGAGCCTACCCCCGCGGCCGAGCCGGCGCCGAAGGGCGAGGCTGTCGCGGAGAACAAGCCCGAAGCGAAAGCCTCCGCCCCGGCCGAGGCCGTGGCGCCCCCCGCCGATGCGCGGCTCAAGCCGGTGATCTTCCCGGTTGCCCATGCGCCGGATGATCCGGGCCCCGACGAGGCGCCGCCGGTGGAGGACAAGAAGGGCAAGTTCCGCCTGTTCGGCTAATCGCCCTGGGACGCGAAAAGGCGTGCGGCGCGTCGCCGCCCGGCCTATAGCGTCGGGCATGACTTCAGATGCGACGCACGACACCGGGGCCGCAGGCGCCGGCTCCATCCTTCACGTCGGCCCCGAGCAGGCGGGCGAGCGCCTCGACAAGGCGCTGGCCATGCTCGCCAGCGAGATCTCGCGGGCGCGGCTGCAGCAGGTCATCAAGGAGGGCGGCGTCACCCTCAACGGCGTCGTCGCCGGAGACGGCAAGCGCAAGGTGTCCGAGGGCGACGTGATCGCGCTGGTGATCCCGGCGGCGCGGCCGCCCGATCCGGTGGGGCAGGACATCCCGCTGCAGGTGGTCTTCGAGGACGAGCACCTGATCGTCATCGACAAGCCGGCGGGGCTGGTGGTGCATCCGGCGGGCGGCCATGAGGACGGCACGCTCGTCAACGCGCTGATCGCCCATTGCGGCGAGTCCCTCTCGGGCATCGGCGGGGTGCGGCGGCCCGGCATCGTGCATCGGCTCGACAAGGACACGAGCGGGCTTCTGGTCGTCGCCAAGAACGACCGCGCACATCAGAAGCTCGCCAAGCAATTCGCCGATCATGGCCGTACGGGGCCGCTGCAGCGCGCCTATCTGGCGATCGTCTGGGGCGCGCCGCGCCGGCCGCATGGCACGATCCAGACGCAGATCGAGCGCTCCAACAAGAACCGCGAGAAGATGATGGTCGTCGGCGAGGAGCGCGGGCGCGAGGCGATCACCCATTACACCGTGATTGAGCGCTATCCGCCGCTGCTCAAGGCCGGCGAGGAGACCGAGGCGCTGGCGAGCCTGGTCGAATGCCGGCTGGAGACCGGCCGGACCCACCAGATCCGCGTCCATATGAGCCATCTCGGCCACCCCCTGCTGGGGGACGCGCTCTACGGTTCGGGCTTTGCCACCAAGGCCGCGCGCCTGCCCGAGGCGGCCCGAGACGCGCTGACCGCCCTGGGGCGCCAGGCCCTGCATGCGGCCGTGCTCGGCTTCGAGCATCCGGCGACCGGGGAGGAACTGCTGTTCGAGTCCGATCCACCGCCCGAGTTTGCGCAGTTGCAAGATACGCTCGCGGCTCTGTGAGCCGATCTGGTCCGTTTGCCCACTTTCCGCCAAGCTGTCTTGGCATATACTGGCGATCGGATGCGGATGGCCAAGGGGGCGCCGCAGGTGAACCGGCCCGATCGAACCTGCGTAAGGTTGAGACGTTGGGTCTGTTCACGACATCCGAACCTGCGCGAAGGTTGATCGCGCGGTGGGTCTGCCGCGAAGCGGGGGCCCGAGAAGGAGAACGCGCATGGCGAGTGCCTCGCTTCCCGTCCTGTCCGCAGAGGGCGGGCTTTCACGTTATCTCGACGAGATTCGCAAGTTCCCCATGCTGGAACCGAATCAGGAATTCATGCTGGCCAAGCGCTGGCGGGAGCATGGTGACCGCGAAGCCGCGCACCAGCTCGTCACCTCGCATCTGCGTCTCGTGGCCAAGATCGCCATGGGCTATCGCGGCTACGGCCTGCCGATCGGTGAGGTCGTCTCCGAGGGCAATGTCGGCCTGATGCAGGCGGTGAAGCGCTTCGAGCCCGACAAGGGCTTCCGCCTCGCCACCTATGCGATGTGGTGGATCAAGGCCTCGATTCAAGAGTACATCCTGCGCTCCTGGTCGCTCGTGAAGATGGGCACCACGGCCAATCAGAAGAAGCTGTTCTTCAACCTGCGCAAGGCCAAGAGCAAGATCTCGGCGCTGGGCGAGGGTGATCTGCGCCCCGAGCAGGTCAAGAGCATCGCGACCAAGCTCGGCGTCAACGAGCAGGACGTGATCGACATGAACCGCCGGCTCGGCGGCGACGCCTCGCTGAACACGCCGCTGCGCGAGGATGGCGACGGCGAGTGGCAGGACTGGCTGGTCGACGACAGCGAGAGCCAGGAGCGCCGCCTCGTCGACGCCGAGGAGGCCGACAACCGCCATTCGGCGCTGCGCGAGGCGCTCGAGGTGCTGAACCCGCGCGAGCGGCGCATCTTCGAGGCGCGCCGGCTGGCCGACGACCCGATCACGCTCGAACAGCTGTCCGAGGAATTCGGCGTGTCGCGCGAGCGCGTCCGCCAGATCGAGGTCCGCGCCTTCGAGAAGGTGCAGGACGCGGTCAAGAAGGCGCTGGTGCGCATCGAGGCGCCGCGTGCGGCTTTGCCGGCGGCCTGAGCGGTTCTCACAACGGCGACGACTTCAGGGTCGCGGTTTTCCGCGCCCCTTTTTCATGGCCCGCCTCTCAGTACAGTACCGGCAGCGGCTGCAGGGGCAGGCGGATCGGGCCGAGATAGACGCGGCCTTCGCGCAGCACGATGGGCGGCAGGGCGGTGAGGCCGGGCGCCGCACCCGGTAGCTGTGCGCTGAGCCGTCCGCCGAGCAGGCCACCGAGGCCCGCCGCGAGCCCGCCGACCGGGATGCCGGCGATCTGGCGGATGCCGGCCAACGAGGCCTGGAGCTGGCCGGCCGGGCGGTGCGTCTGGTCGATCAGGAACTGGCCGGTCGCCTCGATCCGGGCGGGACCCTTGACCGAGACCAGCTTCGTCACCTCGATCTGGCCGCCGGCCGTGCGCCAGGCCTCCAGGGCATCCGGGTTGAGGCCGATCCGGAACGCCTCCGCCTGGGTCAGCGTCGCCTGGATGTCGACGTCGCCGGCTTCCGTCGTCCCCAGCAGTGCGTCGAGCGCCGGCAGAACCGAGCCCTTGACCGCGATGGCGAGATCGACGGCCTGGTCCGCGGCGGGCCGGGACGGATTGCGGCGCAGATGCGCCTCCAGGCTCGCGGCCTTCCAGGTTTCGGGGGCGAGACCCGGCGCGCTCAGTCGGGCATCGGGAGCGGTGACGACGAGCGAAACCCGCTCGGGTCCGCCGGCGGCATGGCTCAGGCTGGCCTCGAGCCGCGTCCAGCCGAGGTCGAGCGTACGGCCCTCGGGCAGAGTGGCCTGCAAAGGGCCGGTGATCTGCGCAATGACGAGATTGGGTGTGTAGATCTGCCCGACCGCCACGGCCGGGCCGGTCTGGACACGGACCGCCTCGCCCCAGCGGGCCGAGGCGAGCGCCAGCGAACCGCAACGCAACTCGACGCGGAAGGGAAAGCCGGTGACGGAACGGTCCGTGCAACTCCAGCTCCGGCCGAGCCCCGCCTCGCGGGCGAGCGCGGTATCGACGGCGTCGATGACGCGGCTGCGGACGACGAACCAGAAGGCGGTCCAGCCCAGCGCGAGGACGAGAAGCAGTCCGAAGGGGGCATAGAGCCAGGCGCGGCTGCTGCGGCTGGAAGCGGGGGCTGTCATGCGGGAACGGTCCATTGCGCGGATGCGGCGGGATTGTTAGCTCCGCCCGTGGACGGAGGCCAGCCGGCATCGGTCGCCGGTGCGGCTTTCAAGCAGGCCGCCGCGGCCAAATTATGGGATGGCGAGAGGGTTGGGACGGGCATGACCGCCGCGCTGGGAGAGACGGAACTCTGGGTCTTCGGCTATGGCTCGCTGATCTGGCGGCCCGGCTTCGCCTTCGAGGAGAGCGTTCCCGCGCGGCTGCACGGCTATCACCGCTCGCTGTGCATCTTCTCGCATGTGCATCGCGGCACGCCCGATCGCCCCGGGCTCGTGCTCGGGCTCGACCGCGGCGGCATCTGCCGGGGGCTGGCCTTCCGCGTCGCGGCCGCGCGGGCGCAGGAGACGGTGGACTATCTGCGGGCCCGCGAGCAGGCGACCGCGGTCTATCTCGAGCGGCGGCTGCCGGTGCGGCTGGGGGACGGGCGCCATGTGACGGCGCTGGTCTACATCGCCGATCGCAAGCATCTGCAATATGCCGGACGCCTGCCGCGCGAGCAGCAGCTCGAACTGGTCCGGCACGGACGCGGCAGCTCCGGAGAGAACCCCGATTACGTGCTCCTGACCGACGAGCATCTGCGCAAGATGGGCATCTTCGACCCCGTCCTGGCCGGGCTCGCCCAGGCGCTGGCGCCGGGCGCGGCGCCACGGCCGAAGCTGTAGGTCGGGGCGGCTATCTGCCGAAAATCTCCCTGTCATCCTGGGCAAGCCGCGCAGCGGCGCAGGCCGGGATCCATCATAGGGTGACGGCCTACCCTATGATGGATCCCGGTCGACCTTCGGTCGCCCAGGATGACGGCGGCGGTTCTTTCTCACACCTCCGGCATCAGGTCGAGCAGGGCGGCGCGGCGGCTGATCCCGTCCTCGGCGAGCAGATGGACGTGGATCTCGCTCGCCCCGGCCAGGGCGACCGCGTCGCGCCAGCGGGACAGCGCCGCCTCGATGCCGAAGGGGCCGCTCTCGCGCGCCGCCAGGATGCGCCGGTCGGGTGACACGGCCAGCAGCACCGCGTCGGTGAAGCCGAGCGCATGCTCGTCGGCGACCGCGAAGACGGATGCGACGTAGCGCCGGCCGGAGCGGCCGCGCCAGGCGGTGAAGCGGCGCTCGCCGAGGGCGGCCGTGCTGCGCATCGGCAGCTCCCGGACGATCTCGGGCCGGGCCTCCGCCATCAGGTCGACGAGAAAGAGATCACGCTGGCGCTGCCCGCCGGGGAGGGGGCGGTGCTGGTGCCGGATCTGCGGGCGGTGGGCGAGGGCGGCCATGTCGTTCCTCCTTTGTTCTGAAAACAAAATGAGAACGACGGGGATACAAGTCAAGCAGTGCGGAGGGCGGGGATCAGCTCTGCTGCCGCGGAATGTCAGCAGTCGTCGCCAGCGGATCGAGCCCGAGTGCGGCGAGTTCGGCCCGACCGAGCGCCAGAAGACGGTCGCTGGCGGTTTCGATCCGCTCCTGGATCAGAGCGTGGAAGCTGGCCTTGTCGAGGCCCGGCGCGATCGGTGGCAGGATCTCGATGCGGATGGTGCCCGGCCGTCGCAGGAATTTGCGCCGGGGCCAGTAGAGCCCGGAGTTGAGCGCGACGGGTACGCAGGGCAGCCCGAGTTCGCCATAGATATGGGCGACGCCGAATTTGTAGGCCGGGGGCGCGCCGGGTGCGCGGCGCGTCCCCTCGGGGAAGATCAGCAGCTGGCGCCCGTTCTCGCGCAGCTCGGTCTTGGCACGCTTCGTCACCTGGGCGAGCGCGCGGGCCTTGCCGCCCCGGTCGACCGGAATCATCCTCATTTTCATCAGGCACCAGCCGAAGAACGGAATCCAGGTCAGCTCGCGCTTGAGGATGAAGACCGGGTCGCGGAAGACGGTGACGAGCGCGAAGGTCTCGAGGAAGGACTGGTGTTTGGCCGCGACGATCATGCCGCCCGAGGGGATGTTCTCGCGCCCGACGATCTCGTAATCGGTCCCGGCAACGACCTTCATCAGCCAGAGGG
Organism: Allobosea sp. R86505; assembly: GCF_042466375.1. Classification (NCBI taxonomy): domain Bacteria; kingdom Pseudomonadati; phylum Pseudomonadota; class Alphaproteobacteria; order Hyphomicrobiales; family Alloboseaceae; genus Allobosea; species Allobosea sp. R86505. Next base: position 975,496 of record NZ_JAXHPY010000001.1, read on the forward strand.
CGCTGTGGGCCCAGGCGACGGCGACGGCGAGCAGCATCCTCTTCGGCAGCAACAGGGCCGGCGTGGCGGCGAAGACCAGCCACAGGGCGAGGTTCAGATAGAAGAGGACGTTGAAGAGGAGCGAGCGCAGGACGAGCATGGCGCGCAAAGACCCCGCAGCCCCGCCGCCGTCAAGCGCGGCGGCTGCCCTCAGCCGTCATGATGGCCGCTTTTCAACTGACTGCGTCTTTCCTGCTCCGGCCCCATCAGCTCCGCCGGCTTGGAGGAGACGGGCTTGCGGCCGCCGATGATCACCGAGAGGCGCGAGGTCTCCGGATCGGTCTCGACGGCGCTGCGCAGGCGCGCCGCCAGGTATTTCGCATATTCGGGCAGGAGCACGCGGATCGCGCTCCAGCGATGCCACCACCCGGTGGTGTCGATCTGGTCGGTCACGACCGGGTGCGGCACCAGCCTGAGTCCGGGCATGGCATGGGAGAACTCGGCGATGGTCCGCGGCATGTGATAGTTCGAGGTCACCACCAGCAGCGACCGGAAGCCGTGGTGGCGCACCCAGCGGCGGGCCTCGATCGCGTTGCCGATGGTGTTGCGGGCGCGGTAGTCGAGATCGACGCAGCAGGAGAGCAGATCGCGGGCCGAGGGGTTGAGCTTGGCCAGTTCCTCGCGGCCGGTCTTCTCGTTGACGCCGCTGATCAGCAGGCGCGCGCCGCGCTCGGCGCCGAGCAGGCCGATCGCATCGCCGACGCGCTGCGAACCACCGGTGACCACGACGATGGCGTCCGTGCGCGGGACCGCGACGGGCTCCCGGTTGGCGATGGCGGAGGCGAAACGAACATATCCAAGAGCAAGCGCCAGCCCGCAGGCCAGCGACAGGGCGAGCACCGCCAGAGCGACCGCGCGCCGAATCTTCACCCCCCTGCTCACGGAGCGGGGCGCGAGCGAGCCCGCTGCACGGGCCTGCGGCTCCTGCCTGAGACCGATCATCGCCATCCTGACCCCAGGCTAGCGCGGCAATCTGGCATAAGAGCGGCAGGGCTTCGCCCGGCCCGGCCCACCCCCTCGTCTCCCCGGACGCAACTCACGGTGCGCCTCCGGCCAGGGCGCGCAGGTGGTGCCGGACGGTGATGCGCGAGACGAGGCCGGAGATCGCCGCGACGACGATGGCGACGAGGATGACCGCGCCATAGCCGGCCCAGCCGATCTCGAAGGCGCCGAACATCGCCTGCAACTGCTCGGCCTCGGGCGCGGCGCTGAGGCGCGACGAGAGGAAGCCGAGCAGCGCGATCACGAGAATGGCGGCGATGCCTCCGATGGTGCCGCCGCGCAGGCCCAGCCGGACGAAGCGGCTCTGGAACTCCCGCGCGATGAAATCGTCGTCGGCGCCGACCAGATGCAGCACCTCGACGCTGTCGCGGCTGCCGGCCATGGCGCCGCGGGTGGCGAAGGCCACCGCCAGGGCGGCGGCGGCCAGGACCAGGAGGACGACGGCCGCGCCCGAGAGGATGATCGTGCTCGCCATCGTCGAGAGCCTGCGGATCCAGAGGCGGTGGTCGTCGAGGATCGCGGTGGGAACCTCGCGCCGCAGCGCCTCGCGGAAGGCAGCAAGATCCGGGCCGGCGCCCGATTGCAGCTTCAGCACGATCAGCCGCGGCACGGGCAGCTCGACAAGGTCCAGCCCGGTGCCGAGCCAGGGCTCCAGCAGCTTGTCCGATTCGCTGCGCGGTACCGGCTGCACGGCGGTGATGCCCGGGACAGCGCGCGCCATGGTCGCGGCGCGGGCGATGTCGGCCTCGATGTCGCGGCGCGAATCGGGGCGGATCTGGATCGTCATCTCGTTGGCGACGGCGCCGCGCCACTGCTCCGAGGCGCGCGCGGCGAGCACGGCGGCACCGGCGCTCAACGCGGCCAGAAAGGTCAGGATCGCGATCACCGCCATCAGCGCCCGGCCCGCGACATTGTCGATCGGCACCAGCGGCTGGTCGCGCCGCAGATTGCTCGGCAGCGGCCGCTCGTCGCGCTCGGCATCATGGGCGGCGGCGTCAGGCATCGACGTGCAGATGTCCGTCCGCGAGGACCAGGCGCGGTGCGTCGTAGAGTTCCATCAGGCCGAGATCGTGGGTCGCGATCACCACGGCGGTGCCGAGCGACTGCAACTCCATGAACAGCCGCAGCAGCCGCCGCCCGAGCGCGGGGTCGACATTGCCGGTCGGCTCGTCCGCCAGCACCAGTTCCGGGCGGCCGATCAGGGCGCGCGCGATCGCCGCGCGCTGCTTCTCGCCGCCGGAGAGGACGGGCGGGACGGCGTGCATGCGCTCGCCGAGCCCGACCCAGCGCAGCAGTTCGACAACCTCGGCGCGGTAGCTCGCCTCCTCCTTGCCGAGCACGCGCAGCGGCAGCGCGACGTTCTCATAGAGGGTGAGATGGTCGAGCAGGCGGAAATCCTGAAAGACCACGCCCATGCGGCGCCGGAAGGCGGTCAGCGTCCCGGCATCGAGCCGCGAGACGTCCTGGCCGAAGAGATGCACGAGGCCGCGGGTCGGCTGCAGCGCCATCAGCACGAGGCGCATCAGCGTCGTCTTGCCGGCCCCCGATGGGCCGGTGAGATACTGGAACGAGCGTGGCTCGATGCTGAAGTTGATGTCCTTCAGCACCTCCGGGCCCATGCCGTATCGCAGGCCGACATTCTCGAACCGAACCAAATGCCTGCTTCCTCGGGGCCAGACTGCGAATCTTCGCGACCGATCCTACACCCGTTGCCGGTGGCGCGGAGAACCGTCCCGACCAGCATGGCGCGAAGTTCTTCACGCGACGTTAACCATCGCGGTCGCCAATGAGAGGCGCGCCCCGATGGCGGGCGCAAGGCTCGAACCGCACCGAACGGGAACCGCCGGCCGCCACCATGCTGATCGTCTGCCCCTCCTGCGCCAGCCGCTACGAACTCGACGGTGCCAAGCTCGGCCCCGACGGCCGCAAAGTGCGCTGCGCGAGCTGCCAGACGCTGTGGCATGTCGCCCCCGAACCCGAGCTGCCCCCGGTGCCCAGCGCCGAGGAGACGCAGGCGCTGCTGAACGAGGAGCTCGAACAGGCCGCGGCGATCGCGGCCCAGGTCTCGGCTCAGGTCGCCGAAGGCGATAGCGAGGACGTTGCCGCTGCATCTGAGCCGCGCAAGCGCAGCGGTCCAAAGACGGCCCGCAAGCCGCGGCCCAAAGCCCATAAGAAGGCGTATAGTCCCGTCGTCCTGGCTACGTCGTTGTCCGTCGTCGGGCTGGTCCTGCTGGGCGGGTTGGTCTGGCAGCGCACGCTCGCTTCCCGGATCGCGCCGCAACTGGCGGGCGTGTTCGAGATGCTCGGCTATCCCATCAATGTTCACGGGCTGAAACTCGGGGCCGTGGAGAGCGGCCTGGTCGAGGACGCGACGGGCCGCTTCCTCGTCGTCGAAGGCGATGTCACCAACATCACCAAGAGCCAGACCCGGGTTCCGCCGATCGAAGTCGCGGTCAAGGACGCGGCGGGGCAGACGCTCTACAGCTGGAAGACCGATCCGCCCCGACAGGAGCTCGAGCCCGCCGAGCTGATCCGGTTTCGGGCACGGCTGGCGGCGCCGCCCGCGGCGGGACAGTCCGTCCTCGTGCGCTTCGCCTCCTCCACCTCGGCTGAACCCGGCGAACCCCGCCGCTGAGCCCCGGGCGGCTTTCCGCGAGGGGGCCTGTTCAGCCAGCGCCGGTCGCTCTAAACCTCTGACGACAGACCCCACGAAACGCGTCCGCAGGAGCCTGCCTCTCGGTGCGCTACCGCGATGCGAGAGGATGACCACACCATGTCGGAGCCACGGCGCATCAGGGTGCTTTACGACGAGGCGACGATCGCCCGCCGCAACGAGGAGATGGCCGAGGCTATCGCCGCCACCGCGCCGGCCGATCTGCTCGTCGTCGCCGTCCTGAAGGGCAGCTTCATGTTCGTGGCCGATCTGATCCGCGCGATGCACCGCGTCGGCATGGCGCCGCAGGTCGAGTTCGTGCATCTGTCGAGCTACCGCGCCGCGACCGTCTCCTCCGGTCAGGTCGAGATTTTGAGGGACGTGCAGAGCGACGTGCGCGGACGCGAGGTCCTGCTCGTCGACGACATCCTGGAATCGGGCCGCACGCTCGCCTTCGCCAAGGATCTCCTGGCGGCGCGCGGCGCCGCGAAGGTCTCCTCCGTCGTGCTGCTGGAGAAGCCGGGCAAGCGCGCGGTCAACATCGTCGCCGACTATGTCGGCTTCGAATGCCCCGATTATTTCGTCGTCGGCTATGGCATGGATGTTGCCCATTCCTACCGGCAATTGCCTTTCGTCGGCGTCATTGAGACCGCCGACCAGGCCGGTCTTCCGGGGATCTGAGCCATGTCGCGCATTCTGGTGGTCGATGACGAGGAGCCGCTGCGGACGCTGGTGGCCCGCGGCCTGACCATGGACGGCCATTCCTGCCTGACGGCGGCCGACGGCGCCGAGGCGCTCGACACGCTGATGGCGGAGCGGGGGCATTTCGACCTGCTGCTGACCGACATCCGCATGCCGCTGATGGACGGGATCGCGCTGGCGCTCGCCGCCAAGCAGGCCTTTCCGGACCTGCCGATCATGTTGATGACGGGCTATGCCGAGCAGCGCGAGCGCGCCCGCAGCCTCGACGCCATCGTCTCCGAGGTGATGACCAAGCCCTTCACCATTGCCGAGCTGCGCACCGCCGTGCTGAACGTGATCGAGCGCTCGATCGGCTGAGCGGCCTTCAGCGGTTCAGCCACCAGATCGAGACGTTGAGCAGCGTCGCGAAGGAGACCCAAGCGACATAGGGCCACTGCAGATTCGCGGCGAGACGGTCGACGCGACCAAACAGCGCGATCGTGACGAGGATCATCGCCAGGAAGGGCAGGATCACCAGCAGGCCGCCGAGCGGGCTGTTCAGCCCGAAGAAGACGCAGGACCAGGCGAGGTTGAGCGCGAGCTGGACGTGATAGGCGATGAGCGCCTGCGGCTTGCCGGGCGTGCCCGCCGGTGCCCTCAGGATGCGATAGACGCCATAGGCCATCAGCGCGAACAGCGTCGTCCAGACTGGGCCGAACACCCAGTTGGGCGGGTTGAAGGGTGGCTTGGCGATCGTCGGATACCAGGTCAGCACCTGCGGGATGGTGACGGCGTTGCCGAGCAGGGAGACGGCGACGACGGGCGCGACCGCGATCAGCGCGTCGATCCAGAACGGGCGCGGGGCGGCCGCGGGCGATGATGGTGACATGCTCATGATCGTGACATGGAGGCGTCCTGCGCTCCTGGCAAGGTCGCGGCTCTTGCATCCGGGCCGTTGCCTGCGCCAGATGCCTTTTTAGTCCCTCCTGGAACTTTCACGGATCGTCATGCCAAAGCGCACCCTGCACCCCCGCTCCCTCGCCGCGCAGGCCATGGGCAAGATCGACCCGCTGACCAAGGGCGTGGTGCCGCCGATCCATGTCTCGACGACCTATATCCGCGACGAGGACAACGGCTATTCCGGCGGCTTCATCTATGGCCGGCCCGACAACGAGACGACGCGCGAGGCGGAGAGCGTGCTCGCCATGCTGGAGCAGGCCAAGGCCGGCGCACTGCTTTTCGGCTCGGGCATGGCGGCGGCGACCGCCGTGTTCCAGGCGCTTTCGCCGGGCGACCATGTCGTCGCCTCCAAGGTGATGTACTGGGCGCTGCGCTCCTGGCTTTTGACGGAAGCGACGCGCTGGGGCCTCGTCATCGACTTCGTCGAGACCGACGATCTCGCCGCGCTGGCCGCCGCCGTGAAGCCCGGCCGGACCAAGCTGGTCTGGGCCGAGACGCCGTCGAACCCGCTCTGGACGATCACCGATATCGCGGCCGCCGCCGAGATCGCCCACAAGGCGGGCGCCAAGCTTGCGGTCGATTCGACCTGCGCCTCGCCGGTGCATACGCGCCCCCTGCAGCTCGGCGCCGACATCGTGATGCATGCGGCGACCAAGGTGCTGAACGGCCATTCCGACGTGGTCGCCGGCGCGCTCTGCGCCCGCGAGGACGACGAGTTCTTGAATCGCATCAAGACCGTGCGCAAGGGCCAGGGCGGCATCCTCGGCCCGTTCGAGGCCTATCTGCTGATGCGCGGCATGCGCACGCTCCATGTCCGGCAGGAGCGCCAGAGCGCCTCGGCGATGGCGCTTGCGCAGCGCCTCTCGGCGCATCCGCTGGTGGCGCGCGTGCTCTATCCCGGCCTGCCGCAGCATCCCGGCCACGACATCGCGGCGCGCCAGATGGAAGGCGGCTTCGGCTACATGCTCTCGGTGCAGGTGGTCGGCGGCGAGGCGGCGGCGGTGAAGGCGGCCGCGCATGTCGAACTGTACAAGCGGGCGACCTCGCTCGGCGGCGTCGAGAGCCTGATCGAGCACCGCGCCTCGATCGAGGGCGCGGGCTCCCCCTGCCCGCCGGACCTGCTGCGCCTCTCGACCGGCATCGAGGATCTCGAGGATCTCTACGCCGATCTCGACCAGGCGCTGAAGGCCGGGCACGGCTGAAGAGACGGAACCGTCATTGCGAGCGAAGCGAAGCAATCCAGGAGGACGAGGCGCGAGCGGTCCCTGGATTGCTTCGTCGCTACGCTCCTCGCAATGACGGGGAGCAGCCCTACACCCAGATCGTCTTCGCCAGCGCCAGCCACTGCGCGCGCTGCGCCAGCCCGTTGCGCCCGCCATTGATCAGCCGGGTCACGGCGACGACGTCGTCGGCATCGGCGGCCGCGTTGCAGCCGCGGTCACGCCAATAGGCGAAGGCGATCGCCAGCGAGACCGCCGGCTCCTTCGCCCGTTCGGGCGCGGCCTCGAGATCGAGGCCGATCAGGGCTCCGTAGCGGCGGTAATTGGCGCGGCCGGTGAGCTGGAAGATGCCACGGCCATGATAGCGCGCGCCGTCGCCGCCTTTCGTGTTGCCGAGATCGCGGCGCCCGTCATAGCGGGCGAAATAGGCCGGGCCGCCATATTCCTCCAGCGTCCGGAATCGGTCCGTCTCATGCGCGGCCTGGGCCAGCAGGTGACAGAGCCGCAGGTGCGTGGTGATGCCGGCGGCGGCCGCCAGCTTGTCGAAATCGACAGCGATGCCCTCGACGATCGCGCGCCGGCCGGCGGGGGCGAGGCGCAATAGGCGCTCCGTGGTGACGGAGAGAGGTCTCGGCTGCGTCGGCACGGGTGAGGCCGGCCGGGCTCCTTGCATCGACATGGCTGGCTCCCTCGTGACGAGGGGCCATCATCGCCGGGAGCAGGAGAGAGGGGATTGGCGGGGCGGCTTGTCCCCGGCGAGACGCCCGCCGACCCGGAGACCGACGCTCAACCTCAGCCCTCGACGGCGGTGTATTGCGTCTCGATCGAGGAGTCGTGGGCCTCGTGGTCGAAGCCGTAGATGTGGATCGAGATCGCGTCTTCGGTTCCGAGATTGCGCATGCGGTGGATGTTGGGGCCGGTCGGCAGCATGCAGGCGACATAGCCGGCCTCGCGGTCGTGCTGCTCGGTGGCGATGGCGCGCTGCGTATCGATGGCGCGATACCAGGTTTCGGTCACGGTGCCGCTGACGACGCCGAAGCAGCAGGAGCAATGGTGGTCGTGGATGCAGGTGGTGGCACCGGCCGCCCAGACGATCGCCCAGACGCTGACAGACTCGTCACCCGCCAGCAGATTGCGGGTGTAGCCGCCGGGCTTGCGCTCGAGCGGGAGGCGCGCGACGAGGTCGGGCAGCGCGACGAGCTCGCGCAGGACCGAGCGGGCGGCGGCGAGATAATCGCGCGAGCACGTGCCCTCATCGCTCCGCAGGCTGGCGAGCACCGCGCCTCGCCGCTCCGCGTTCAAGAACCCCTGCATCCCGCAACTCCCGTCGGATCGTCCACCTGCTCAGGATAGCGATGCGGCGGGAAAATGGTTTGCTATCTTGCGCGTTAATGCCGTGATCTTGGAAATGGATGTCGTTTGTGGCATCGAACTGAGAATTGATTTGCGGGCAGAGCGCCGACAAGGCGATTCCTTTGCGATTCCCGGGGTGCCATGGCCAAGCTCGACGCCTTCGATCTGCGGATTCTCGCCTGCCTGCAGGAGGATGCGAGCCTGCCGCTGGCCGAATTGTCGGAGGCGGTCGGATTGTCCGCAACGCCGTGCTGGCGGCGGGTGCAGAAGCTTGAGGCCGCCGGCTATATCCGCAAGCGCGTGGCGCTGCTCAACCGCAGCAAGCTGCAGGCGGGCGTCACGGTCTTCATCGCGGTGAAGACGGCGCGGCATTCGATGGAGTGGCTCGAACGCTTCCACGCGGCAGTGCGCGACCTGCCCGAGATCGTCGACTTCTACCGGATGAGCGGCGAGATCGACTATCTGCTCAAGGCCTGCGTGCCGGACATCGCGGCCTATGACGCACTCTACAAGAAGCTGATTTCGCGCATCGACCTCAACGACGTGACCTCGATGTTCGCGATGGAGGAGCTGAAATCGACCACGGCGATCCCGCTCGGCTTCGTGCAGCCCGAAGGCTGAGGCCGAAACGAAGAAGGGAGCGGCGAACCGCTCCCTTCCTCCCCCAGCCCCCGGAGACCCCCCAGCCGAACGGGAGCGGATTTCAGAACCGATAGGTGACGCCGGCGCCGATCAGCCAGGGATCGATCTTGACCTTGCCCGAGATCAGGCCGTTGTTGACCTTGACCTTGGGCTCGAGGAAGATCTTCTTGACGTCGAAGTTGATGCCCCAGTGACGGTCGATCATGTAGTCGAAGCCGGCCTGCAGGGCGAGGCCGAAGCTGTCCTTCAGATCGAAGCTGGCGAAGCCGCCCTTGGCCTTCTCGTTGAAGAAGACGGTGTAGTTCACGCCGACGCCGACATAGGGCTTGAAGGCGCCGAGATCGGTGAAGTGATACTGCAGCATCAGGGTCGGCGGCAGCAGCCAGGCCGAGCCGATGCGCGCGCCGGCCAGCGTTCCGGAGCCCTTCACATTGTGCGGGGTGACGCCGAGGATGAGCTCGACAGCGATGTTCCGGGTGAAGAAGTAGCTGATGTCGAGCTCGGGCACGACCGAGTTCGAGATGTCGACATCGCCGCCGATGATCGGCGCGCCGCCGAGCTTGAGCTTGGCGCTTTCCTGCGGGACGACGAAGAGGGCGCGGCCGCGGATCATCCACGGGCTCCACTGCGTCATGACCGGCGCGAGCGGGGCCGTCTTGGCGGACGGCAGATCGGCAGCCCCGGCGGAGGTCAGGGCCGTGCCGGTGAGCAGCGCGGCGCAGGTGGCGAGACGGACGATATGTGACATGGCGAAGGCCCCCAGGATCGGAGCGCGGCGCGTCTGCGCGCTCGCGGCTCATGCCTCCCAACAGCCTCAATCCCGCCGCGATTGATTTGACCCTGATCAAGTCCGACAGCGCTGCGCGGAAACTGTGGCTTCGGCGCCACAGTCCGGGGTGGTTCAGGCCCTGGCGACCTTCTGGTAGTCCTTGATGTCGGAGAAGGTGACGTCGGGCGCACGCTCGGCGTCGTATTTCAGGGTGAACTGGCTGGAGGCCATGAAGACCGGGTCGCCGTCGAGGTCGTCGGCCATGGAAGACGGCTTCGACGACACGAATTTCTGCAGCGCCGCCTTGTCCTCCGAGGAGACCCAGCGCGCGATCGCATATTGGCAGGGCTCGAAGTCGACGGGCAGCGAGTATTCGACGTCCATGCGCTCCTTGAGCACGTCGAGCTGCAGCGCGCCGACGACGCCGACGATGGCGGGCGCGCCGTCATGGGGCAGGAAGATCTGGACGACGCCTTCCTCGGCCATCTGCTGCAGCGCCTCGCGCAGCTTCTTGGCCTTCATGGCGTCCTTGAGCTTGACGCGACGCAGGATTTCCGGCGCGAAGCTCGGCACGCCCTTGAAGACGACGTCCTCGCCCTCGGTCAGCGTGTCGCCGATGCGCAGCGTGCCGTGGTTGGGCAGACCGACGATGTCGCCGGCATAGGCTTCCTCCGCGATCGAGCGGTCGCGCGCGAAGAAGAACTGCGGCGCGTTGAGCGGCATCGGCTTGCCGGTGCGGACGAGCTTGGCCTTCATGCCGCGCGAGAGCTTGCCCGAGCAGACGCGCATGAAGGCGATGCGGTCGCGATGGTTGGGGTCCATGTTCGCCTGGATCTTGAAGACGAAGCCGGTCATCTTCGGCTCGCCGGCCTGGATCGTGCGCTTGTCGGCGATCTGCGCGCGCGGGCTCGGTGCCAGCGCGCCGAGTGCGTCGATCAGGTCGCGCACGCCGTAGTCGCGCAGCGCCGCGCCGAAATAGAGCGGCGTCAGGTGGCCTTCGCGGAAGGCTTCGAGGTCGAAGGGCTTGAGCCCCTCGCTGGCGAGGAAGACCTCCTCGCGCCAGGTTTCGGCGGCGCCATGGGGCAGGAGTTCGTCGAAGAGCTTGTCGTCGGGACCCGTGACGGCGAGATCCTCGGCGCTCTCGTCGCCCTTCTGGTTGCGGCGGAAGCTGTTGGCCTTGAGATCATAGGTGCCGACGAATTCGCGGCCGCGCCCGACCGGCCAGGTCATCGGCGCGACGTCGAGTGCCAGCGTGGTCTCGATCTCGTTGATCAGGTCGAACAGGTCGCGCGTCTCGCGGTCGACCTTGTTGATGAAGGTGACGATCGGGATGTCGCGCAGGCGGCAGACCTCGAACAGCTTCTTGGTGCGCGCCTCGATGCCCTTGGCGGCGTCGATCACCATGACGGCGGAGTCGACGGCGGTGAGCGTGCGGTAAGTGTCCTCCGAGAAGTCCTCGTGGCCCGGCGTGTCCAGCAGGTTGAAGACGTGGCCGCCATATTCGAAGGTCATCACCGAGGTGACGACCGAGATGCCGCGCTGGCGCTCGATCTTCATCCAGTCCGAGGAGGTCTGGCGCCGACCCTGCTTGGCGCGCACCTCGCCGGCGAGCTGAATCGCGCCGCCGAAATAGAGCAGCTTCTCGGTCAGCGTGGTCTTGCCGGCGTCGGGGTGGGAGATGATCGCGAAGGTGCGGCGGCGCGCATGCGGGGCGGCGTCGCCTGCCGGCGCGGCGGAGGTCTGGATGTCGGTCATGGCGGTGTGAGAACAGGATGGGGGCGGTGAAGTCAATCGTCGGCAGGCAGTTCCGCGCCTTCCGGAGGCGGACCGCCGGCGCAATCGTCAGATCGCATTAACCCTTTGCTTCCATCATCTGCGCCAATGGGGGGCCATGATTCCCTTACGGAAGGCACTGCAATGGCCGGCCCGCGCAAAATCTCGACGCAGATCTTCGGCGCCTTCGCGGTGTTTACGCTTGCTGCCCTCGTGGCGGTCGGCATCGGCGGTCATGCGCTGTCGCGATACGCCGCGATGACGAGCGAGATGGAGGCCGTGACGCGCCGCACCGTCCTGGCCGAGCGGATGGATGGGCTCGTCAATGCGATCGTGATGGAATCGCGCGGGATCTATATGAGCGCCGACACGCAGGACGCGGAGCGGTTTGCCCTGCCGCTGCTCGCCGATCTCGCGCAGATGAAGCGGCTCGCCGGCGAGTGGCGGGCTCTCCATGGTCCCCATGAGCAGGCCGCCTTCGAGGCGGTGGCGCAGAAGCTCGACGATTTCATCGCCTTCAGAGCCGAACTGGTCAGACGGGGGCGGGAGTCGGGCCCAGCCGCCGCCAACGACTTCGGCAACAACGAGGACAACCGCAGCAACCGCAAGGCGCTCAACATGGCGCTCAGGAACGTCGCCCTGCTCAACGAAAGCCGGGCCGCTGCGACGGATGCCGAGCGGGACGTGCTGCAGAGCCACAGCCTGTGGCTGCAGGCGGCTGGCGCGCTGCTGATGGGCCTCGGCCTCGTGATCGCGCTGGTGCTGGTGCATGTCCGCGTCGCCCGTCCGCTGGGCGGGCTGGCGAAGGCGATGCAGCGCCTCGCCTCGGGGCAGGAGGTGGGCGAGCTTCCCTTCGTCCAGCAACGCGACGAAATCGGCGACATGGCGCGCTCGGTCGCAGTGTTCCATGAAACCGCGGTCGCGCGGGCGGCGCTGGAAGACGAAGCGAAAAACGCCGATCAGGCCCGCAGCCGCCGCCACGCCCGGCGCGAGGACCTCACCGCCGAGTTCAACATCCGAATCGACAGGATCCTTGAGACGGTCCACGGCAGCGCCGACGAAATGGAGGAGACGGCCCGCAGCCTGAACGCTGTTGCGACCAGTGCCACATCGCAGGCCAACGAGGCGCGGGGGGCGGCGCTCGACGCGTCGGACAATGTGCGTTCAATTGCGGCCGCATCGGAACAGCTCTCGGAATCGATCGCCGAGATCGCCGAGCGCATCGGTCACGCCGACGGCGTCATCAGGGATGCGGCCGGCGACGCGGCGAGGGCCCGCGGCAATGTCGCCAACCTGCTGGGCGCGTCCGAGAGCATCGCGCGGGTCGTCGAGCTGATCCGCGAGATTGCGGCCCAGACCAACCTGCTGGCGCTGAATGCGACGATCGAGGCGGCGCGGGCGGGGGACGCCGGCAAGGGCTTTGCGGTCGTCGCCGGCGAGGTCAAGCTGCTGGCGAGCCGGACCGCCCAGGCCACAGACGAGATCGCCGAGCGGATCGCGGCCTTCGAGAGCGAGACGAAAGACGCTGTGGCGGCGATCGAGACGATCGCCCGGGTGATGGGAGAGGTCGCCGAGCACACCGTGGTCATCGCCGGGGCGACGTCCCAGCAGATGGCCGCGACCTCGGAGATCGCGAGCAGCGCCCAGGCGACCGCGACCGGGACGGCCGGCGTCGCGCGGCAGATGGAGGATGTCACCGCGACCTCCGAGGCGGCGAGGCTGTCGGCGAACCGCGCCCTGACGACGGCGGAGAGCCTGGCGCGCGAGGCGCATGCGCTGCGCAGCGCGGTCCAGAGGTTCTTTGCCGACATGAAGGCCGCCTGAACGGAGCAAGTTTCGGCGGCGGTGGCCGCGGTCCCTTGTCCTGCTGACGCGTTCGAGCGGCCTCGTGACGATGCCGCGGCAGCGAGATCAGCTTCGTCGCCGATGGCCGGCGCTATACCGGCAGCGTCGCGGATGGGCGGATGAGCGGGCGCAGCGAAGGGGCCGGCCAGGCCCAGGACTGGCAGGCGACGCGCAGCAACAGCTGAACGGAATCCGCGCCGGTGGCCGCCTCAGTTCTTGAGGCGGTAGCCGGTGCGGAAGATCCAGCCGGTCGCGACGATGCAGACGAGCAGGAAGGCGAGCGTCATGCCGAGGCTGACTCCGACGCCGACATCGGCCACCCCGAAGAAGCTCCAGCGGAAGCCGCTGATCAGGTAGACGACCGGATTGAACAGCGCGACCGTCCGCCAGAGCGGCGGCAGCATGTCGATCGAGTAGAAGGAGCCGCCGAGGAAGGCGAGCGGCGTCACGACCAGCAGCGGGACGACCTGCAGCCGCTCGAAGCCGTCGGCCCATATGCCGATGATGAAGCCGAACAGGCTGAAGGTCACCGCCGTCAGCACAAGGAAGAGCAGCATCCAGAGCGGGTGCTCGATGCGCAGCGGCACGAAGAACGTCGCCGTCAGCAGGATGATCAGGCCGAGTACGACCGACTTGGTCGCGGCTGCGCCGACATAGCCGAGGACCACCTCCCACCACGCGACCGGCGCGGACAGGAGTTCGTAGATCGTGCCCGTGAATTTCGGGAAGTAGATCGCAAAGGAGGCGTTGGCGATGCTCTGGGTGAGCAGCGTCAGCATGATCAGCCCGGGCACGATGAAGGCGCCATAGGCGATGCCGTCGATCTCCTGCATGCGCGAGCCGATCGCGGCACCGAAGACGACGAAGTAGAGCGAGGTTGAGAGCACCGGCGACACCACGCTCTGCAGCGGCGTGCGCAGAGTGCGCGCCATCTCGAAGCGATAGATCGCGGCGATGGCCCGTCCGTTGAAGGCGGGCGGGGCGTCGGAAACGGATGTCATGAGCGGCCCCTGACCAGGCTGACGAAGATGTCCTCGAGCGAGCTCTGGCTCGTGTTCAGATCCCGGAAGCGGATGCCGGCCTCGCCCACCGCCTGCAACAGGGCGGTGATGCCTGTGCGCTCCGCCTTGGTGTCGTAGGTGAAGACGATCTCGTCGCCTCCTGCGGACAGCGTGAGGTCGTAGCCCGCGAGGCTCTCGGGCAGGGCCGACAGCGGCGTCTGCAGGCTGAGCGTGAGCTGCTTGCGCCCGAGCTTGCGCATCAGCTCGGTCTTGTCCTCGACGAGGATGATCTCGCCCTTGCTGATCACGCCGACCCGGTCGGCCATCTCCTCTGCCTCCTCGATGTAATGCGTGGTCAGGATGATGGTGACGCCGTTCTCGCGCAGCCGCCGCACCAGCTGCCACATGTCCTGGCGCAATTCGACATCGACGCCGGCCGTCGGCTCGTCGAGGAAGAGGATGCGCGGCTCATGGGCGAGCGCCTTGGCGATCATGACGCGCCGTTTCATGCCGCCCGAGAGCCGGCGGATCTGCGTGTCGCGCTTGTCCCAGAGCGAGAGGTCCTTGAGCACCCGCTCGACCAGCGCCGGGTCCTTGCCTTTGCCGAAGAGGCCGCGGCTGAAGGAGACGGTGGCGCGCACGGTCTCGAAGGCGTCCGTGGTCAGCTCCTGCGGTACGAGGCCGATCTTGGCGCGGGCGGCGCGATAATCGGCGACGATGTCATGACCGTCGGCGCGGACGCTGCCCGTGCTCGGATTGACCAGCCCGCAGATGATGCTGATCAGCGTCGTCTTGCCGGCCCCGTTGGGGCCGAGCAGCGCGAAGATCTCGCCCTGACGGATTTCGAGATCGACCGTCTTCAGGGCCTGGAAGCCGGAAGCATAGGTCTTGGACAGGCCGGAGACGGAGATGATCGGTGTCATGGGCGGCATATAGGCGGGCTCCCGCAGGGATGCGATGGCGCGGGGACGCAGGTCTGCAATGCGTCGCCGCGCCCGGTCGCTCGCCAAATCCCTTGCCCGATGGCTCCTGCCGGCCGGTGTCGGGAGCAGCATCCCGCCTACGAAAATGGCCGGGCAAAGCCCGGCCATGTGGTCTTTCGGCGATATCGCCTGCTCAGCGCATGAAGAACCAGAGCAGGATGATGATCGGAATCGGAACGCCGAGAAGCCAGAGAGCAATGGAACGCATGGAAATCAGCCCCCAATGATGGTGATAACGATGCGGATGCAACGCAGGCCGCGCGCAGAAGGTTCCGGGCCCGTTTTCGCCTCCGGTTATTTGAAGGCGATGCTGTCGATCATCGCCTTCATTGCCTTGTCATGCGCAACGTGGCCCTCTTCGGAGGCCCAGTAGGTCATCATGATGATCTTGCCGCTGGCGACCTTGGGGTTGATGGCGAGATAGCGGACGATGGAGGGACCGTCGCTGCTGGTCGCCTTCAACTCGGTGAAAGACCAGGGGCGGCCGTTGACCTCCCGCGTCAGGGTTTCGGTCGCCCCGGTGAACTTGACGCCCTCCCGCGCAAAATAGGCGTCGTGTTCCTTCTGCAGCGCGTCGATCTGGTCGGCAGGCACGAGCTCGAACCAGATGTAGATCTCCTCGTCGGGCGTCTGGATCTGCACTCCGCGCTCGACCTTGGACTGCGTCCAGTCGTCGGGAATCGTGACCACGGCCACTGGCTCCGCCGCGGTGATGGCGACCGCGCCCGCCATGGCCGCACCGATCGCGGCTGGGCCGGCGAGAGCCGCCGCCAGTGCCAGCGCACCCAATAACGTCTTCATCGCGAATCCCCCTGCCTTGCTGCGGTCCTTCCCGCAATGCCGGCGCAGATTGGGCAGAGGGTGGCCGAAATCAACGGCGAAGCGTGCGCCTGGCAAAAATGGTCAGGATGCGGGGTATGCGCTGGGATGCCAGAGCGGGCGATAGCCCTTTGCCAGGGCGGCGAGCGAGGCCGGCGGGGTCAGCACCGTCACCGTTCCCGTCGGCCGGCTCGCCTCGCCGACATAGCCTGCGGGCGACCAGAGCAGGGCCTTGTCGCCCTTCAGCGCCAGGAAGCGGCCGTCCTCGCGGATCATCGCTCCGTCCGGCAGGGCCTCGGCCGGCCGCCGATGCGTGCACTTGCCCCGGCCGTCGCGTCGCTCGCCATCCAGCAGGCGGTCGATTTCGGGAAAGAGCGGGGTTTCGCTGAAGCCCAGCCCCTCGACCAGCGCAGCGCGGTAGGCGAGGGCATCCTTGCGGCGGCATTCCATGCAGGGGCGGTGGCCGGCGGCAAGCGCGGTGACCTCGTCGCAGAAGAACAGCTCGGTGTAACCCTGGCTCCAGACGGTCCGGCGCCGCTCCTTGAAGGTGAGGACGCAGCAGATCCATTGCCGGCTCGCCTGGATGCTGCGCGGGACAGCGCGGGTCTGCGCATCATGAAAGCGCCCGCCGCGATTGCCCATGAGCAGGCCGCGGGCCGGCACGGCGAGCAGGCTGCCATCGGGCGCGACGCGGTTGGGCAGGGGCATGACGGTCTCCTGATCCGGCGCCGCATCCTAGGGACTGACCGGCCCGATCGCGACAGCAGGCTGCGCGGATCAGGCTGCGGCGGCGGGTGGGCTTGGCAAGCTGCCCTGCCATGACGCAAGCTTCCGGTGGGAGAGGGCGCAGACCCGCTCCGGAGGGGTGGGGCATGGCGGCCAGCAGCTTCGACGATCCGGCGTCGCTTGTTCCGCATCCGGAGCGCGGCGCCATCCTGGCGGAGGTGCATGCCCGACCCTTCGCGCCCCTGGAGACGCCGCGGCGGCTTTTACACTTCGCCTTCATGACCGATTCCCGCCAAGCCGCCGCCGACCGCATCGCGCTCGGCCGCTTCTGCGCCGAGCGCGGCGTGCCGGGCCCGCTCGACGAGGCCAAGCATCACCGCGCCCGCTTCGGCGAGACCAGCCTGCGCTGGGAGCAGCACAGCGAGTTCACCACCTATAGCTGGGAGTTGCCGGGCACGGAGGCGACGCCCTTCCTGCCGCCGACGGGAGCGCTGCCGCATGGCATGCGCGGACTGGCGCAGCCGGGTCCGCATCTCGTCGCGGCCGATCTGCATCTGATGCCGGCGGCGGCCGAGCCCGATCTCGGCGCGCTGTTCGATCCCGCGAGCCTCGCCGCCTCGCTGGTCGACAATGGCGGAGCGATCGCGGCGACGGATTTCCGGGCGGGGGCGGACGGATTCGTGCGCATCCTGGTGCTCGACCGCGAACTCACACCGGCGCGGGCGGGCGCGCTGGCGCAGCGGCTGCTCGAGATCGAGACCTATCGCACGCTGGCGCTGCTCGGCATGCCGGAATCGCAGCGGATCGGCCCGTCCGTGCGCCGTGCGGAGGAAACGCTGGTGCGCATCGCCGGCACGATGACGCAGACGGACGGGCTGGCGGCCGACCATGCGCTGCTCGACGAGATGACGGCGCTTGCCTCGAAGCTGGAGGCGGAAGCCGCCTCCTCGAACTACCGCTTCGGGGCGAGCCGCGCCTATGACAACATCGTCCAGCAGCGGCTCGTCGCCATCGGCGAGCAGGGGCATGGCGGCTGGCCGACGATTCAGGCCTTCCTGGCAAGGCGGATGGCGCCGGCGATGCGGACCTGCCAGATGCTGCAGGAGCGCCAGGCCGATCTCGCGACCAAGCTGGCGCGCGCCGCCAACCTGCTGCGCACCCGCGTCGACGTCGCGCTCGAACAGCAGAACCGCGACCTGCTGGCGGCGATGAACGAGCGCACGCGGCTGCAATTGCGCCTGCAGCAGACGGTCGAGGGGCTCTCGGTCGCGGCGATCGCCTATTACATCGTCAGCCTGTTCGGCTATCTCGCCAAGGGCGCGAAGGATTCGGGCTGGCTCAAGATCGAGCCCGGCCTCGCAACCGCGCTGTTCGTGCCGGTCGCGCTGCTCGGCGTCTGGGCGGCGGTGCGGCGCATCCGCCGCGGCCATGGCGAGGGCTGAGCGCCCCCGCCACTGGGCTCAGGCTTCCTTGAAGCCGTAATCGGGGATGCCCTGCTCGTTGCCATAGTACTTGTAGGGCAGGAACTTGCCGGACATGCCGATCTTGACGCGGTCGCCCTTCGGGTTCGGCTCGCGCTCGAACTCGATGTTGAAGTCGATCGCCGACATGATGCCGTCGCCGAACTCCTCCTCGATCAGCGCCTTCCAGGCCGGGCCGTTGACCATCACCATCTCGTAGAAGCGGTAGATCAGCGGGTCGGTCGGCGGCATCGGCGTGCCGGTGCCGCGATAGGGCACCTCGTTGAGCATGCGCTTCTCATTCTCGGTCAGGCCGAAGAGAGCGGCGGCCTTCTCGGCGAGCGGCTTGACCAGTTTCATCTGGCCGAGCAGGGCGCCGACGATCAGCACCTCGGACATGCCACCGATTTCCTCGGTGATGTATTTCCAGCTCCAGCCCTTCTCGCGCTTGATGTCGAGGATCTTCTCGGTGAGCTCTTCGCGCTTCATGGGGTCGGTCTCCTTGGCGTGTCAGTTTCTTGAGGTGGTGGTCGTCAGGCCGCCTTGCGGCCGGCGTCGGGGCCGGGCCCGTCGGCGCTGGGTCGCACGACCGGCGGGTGGCGGCGGTCGTAGCCCTCGGGGATGGCGTCCCTGAAGCTCTTCGAGCGCACCACGAGGAAGTCGATCAGGTGGTTGCGGATGGCGTAGTAGTCGCGGTGGTGGTGGACTTCGGTACGGATGCGCTCGCGCGGCAGCGGGTTCTCGACGATCTCGGCGATCATCGCCTGCGGGCCGTTGGTCATCAGCACGATGCGGTCGGCGAGATAGATCGCCTCGTCGACGTCATGGGTGATCATGAACGCGGTCTGGCCGGTCTCCAGGCAGATCCGGCGGACCTCGTCCTGCAGCGTGCCGCGGGTGAGCGCGTCGAGCGCCGAGAAGGGCTCGTCCATCAGCATCATCTTGGGCTCGATCGAGAGCGCGCGGGCGATGCCGACGCGCTGCTTCATGCCGCCGGAGAGTTCTGAGGGCTTCTTCAGCTCCGAGCCCTTGAGGCCGACCGTCTCGATGAAGGCCAGGGCGTGGGCCGTGACCTTCGCCTTCGGCCAGTCGCGGTGTTTTGCGGCGACCGCATAGGCGACATTGCCGAGCACGCTGCGCCAGGGCAGCAGCGAATGACCCTGGAAGATCACGGCGCGGTCGAGCGAGGGGCCCTCGATCGCCCGGCCGTCGACGATGGCTGCGCCGGCATCGGGCGCGTCGAGCCCGTTGAGGATGTTGAGGACGGTCGTCTTCCCGCAGCCGGAATGGCCGATGACGCAGACGAATTCGCCCTTCTTCATCGAGAACCAGAGGTCCTCGAAGACGGTGGTGGTGCCGCCGCCGGCCCTGGGGTAGCCGCGCGCGATGCCCTCGATCGAGATGAAGCGGTCGCTCATGGTCGCCTCAATCCGGATAGGTGACGGCGCGCTGCAGGCGGGCGAGTGTCTGGTCGAGCATCATGCCCATCACGCCGATGACGAAGATCGCGACGATGACATTGGTGATCGAGAGGTTGTTCCACTCGTTCCAGACGAAGTAGCCGATGCCGGTTCCGCCCACGAGCATCTCGGCGGCGACGATGACGAGCCAGGCGATGCCGATCGAGATGCGCATGCCGGTCAGGATGGTGGGCGCCGCCGCCGGCAGGATGATGGTGAAGGCGCGCCTGATCGGGCCGACCTCGAGCGTGCGGGCGACGTTGAGCCATTCCTTGCGCACGGCGGAGACGCCGAAGGCGGTGTTCAGCAGCATCGGCCAGACCGAGCAGATGAAGATCACGAAGATCGCGGAGATGCTCGAATCCTTGATCGTGTAGAGCGCGAGCGGCATCCAGGCCAAGGGCGAGATCGGCTTCAGCACCTGGATGAACGGGTCGAACGCCCGGGAGATCAGCGGCGACATGCCGATCAGGAAGCCGAGCGGGACGGCGACCAGCACCGCCAGCGCATAGCCGAGCAGGACGCGGCCGAGCGAATAGGCGAGCTGGATGCCCAGCCCCTTGTCGTTGGGGCCCTTGTCGTAGAACGGGTCGCGCAGATGGCCCCAGATCGTCGCGGCGACGTCGAGAGGGCCCGGCATCGCCGACTTGCCCTGTGTGACCTCGAGGCCCATCAGCTTGGCGTATTCGGGGTCGATATTGGCGGCCGGCCCGGCCCCGCCGGTCTGCGTGGCGATATGCCAGGCGGTGAGGAATACGACGAGAATCGCCAGCGAAAGCACCAGCGCACGCAGGTTGAGGGGGAGGGTCATGTCACGGCTCCGCCGTCATTGCGAGGAGGCGCAGCTGACGAAGCAATCCAGCTTCGGGGCGAGGCGCTGGATTGCTTCGCTGTGCTCGCAATGACGGTTGGCGCTTCGTGCGACATCAAGCGCCTCATGTCCGCTTGATCGCAAAGCTCTTGATGTAGTCCTCCGGCTTGGTGGTATCGAAGGTCTTGCCCATCACGACGATGGTCTTCGAGCCGGCGGGCGGCGTCAGTCCGACCTCGGCCATCAGCCGCGCCGTATCGGTCTGGAGGAAGACCTCCTTCGCCACCTTGGCGTAGTCGACATCGCCCTTGATCTGGCCCCAGCGCTTCATCTGGGTGAGGATCCAGACGGCGAAGCCCTCCCAGGGGAAGGGGTCGAAATCGATCCGCTTGGGGTCGCGCTTGATGTTGCCGAGCCCGTCCGCATAGGTTCCGGTCAGCACCTGCTCGACCACGGTCACCGGCTGGTTGAGATAGTTCGCCGGCGCGATCGCCTCCGCGATCTGTTTGCGGTTCTCCGCCTTGGAGGCGAAGGCGGTGGCGTCGATGATCGCCTTCAACAGCGCGGCATAGGTGTTGGGGGTCTGCGTCACGAACTCCCTGGATGCGGCGAAGGCGCAACAGGGGTGCCCGTCCCAGATTTCCTTCGAGAGAATGTGGATGAAGCCGACGCCATCGAAGACCGCGCGCTGGTTCACCGGATCGGGGGCGAGGAAGCCGTCGATGTTGTCGGCGCGGAGGTTGGCGACCATCTCCGGCGGCGGCACGGCGCGGATCTGGACATCGGTGTCGGGGTCGATGCCGTTTTCGGCGAGATAGTAGCGCAGCAGGTAGTTGTGCATCGAATAGTCGAAGGGCACGGCAAATTTGAAGCCCTTCCACGACTTCGGATCGCGCTTGTCCTTGTGCTTCATCGCCAGCGTGATGGCCTGGCCGTTGATGTTCTCGACTGCCGGCATCGTATAGGGGATCGGGTTCGAGCCCGCGCCCATCGAGATCGCCAGCGGCATCGGCGAGAGCATGTGGGCGGCGTCGTATTCCTTGTTGATCGTCTTGTCGCGGACGACGGCCCAGCCGGCGGTCTTGATCACTTCGACGTTCAGGCCATGCTTGGCATAGAAGCCCATCGGCGAGGCCATGATGATCGGCGTCGCGCAGGTGATCGGGATGAAGCCGACCTTGAGGTCCTTCTTTTCCGGCACCGCCTGGGCAAAGGCCTCGGTGGCGGCCGCCAGCGGGAACAGGCTCGAGATCGCCGCCAGGGCGGTCGAGGCGCCGACCTGCTTCAGGAAGAAGCGGCGCTGCGCATCCTGTGGAAACAGCGCCCGCATGACGGCGTTCTCGACGACGCGGGTGTAACGTCCGTCCTCAGTCGCGGAAACCTCGACGGCCTCGGCCCGTATCGCCCGCTCATGCACGGACTGGCTCTCGTGTCGGCCGCAATCGCAGCCGCGGCGGATGCGGCGGTCGGCGTCGAACGGGTTCTTGAACAAGGCCATGCGCGTGTCCTCCGGCTGATCGAGTGGGCGGCTGGTCGCTGCAAGGGGATTAGCAAGCGGCGGGCCAACCCGGCCGACCGGAATGGCGGTCGAAACATCAGGGACTTAGCGGCGGATCGCGCTTGACGAATTCTCGTAAATGACGAGAATTCGTGTTCCCGATAACGACATTTCGTGAGCTGCCGTGATCGCTTCACCCGTATCGCCGCAGACCACCTGGCTGTTCGAGAGCATGGTCGACGCCGCGCTGGCGGTGGATGTGACGACGGGCCGGATCCTGGCGGCCAATGAGGAGGCCCGGCGCCTGTTGACGCCGCCGGAACGCGAACTCGTCGGCGCCTCGGTCCTGTCAGTGTTTGCGGGCCAAGCGGCGGCGCTGACGGTCTTCACCGAGGCGGTGCTGCACAAGGGCCGCTACTGGACACGTTCGCTCTCGCCGCAGAGGGCCGATGGCGCGGCGTTCCATGCCGAGTGCATCGGCGCGCGGCTTTTGACCCAGCCCGACCCGTCGATCCTGCTGACGCTCTACGATCTCGATGCGCGCCACCGGCGCGACCTCGATGCCGATGCCGAGGAGCATGTCCGCGCCGGGCTGACCGAATGGCGGCGCACGGAGCGGCTGTTCCAGGAGATCGAGCGCAGCAACCAGCTGATCCTGCGCGCCGCGGGCGAAGGCATCTTCGGCGTCAATGCGGAGGGCCGCACCACCTTCGTCAATCCGGCCGGCGAGGCAATGCTGGGCTGGGAGACGGGCGAGCTGATCGGGCGTGATATGCATGCCTGCGTGCATCACCACCGGCCCGACGGCACGCATTACCCGCATGAGGAGTGCCCGATCTACGCCGCCTTCCGCGACGGGGCGGTGCACCATGTCGAGAACGAGATGTTCTTCCGCAAGGACGGCACGGGGTTCTGGGTCGAGTACACCTCGACGCCGATCCGCGACCGGGGCCGGCTGGTGGGGGCGGTGATCATCTTTCGCGACATCAGCCAGCGTCACGAGGCCGATGAGCGCCTGCGGGCGGCGCTGGCCGAGGTCGACAGCCTGCGCGAGCGGCTGCAGCAGGAGAACGCCTATCTGCAAGAGGAGATGCGGCTGGAGCGCAACCATCGCGGCGTCGTCGGGCGCTCGGGCGCGATCCAGAAGATTCTCAGCCAGGTCGAGCTGGTGGCGCGCACCGACGCCGCCGTGCTGATCACAGGCGAATCCGGCACCGGAAAGGAGCTGATCGCGAGCGCCATCCACGAGGCGAGCGAGCGCCATGTGCGGCCCCTGATCCGGGTGAACTGCGCCGCGATCCCGCGCGAGCTGTTCGAGAGCGAGTTCTTCGGCCATGTGAAGGGCGCCTTCACCGGCGCGCTGCGCGACCGCATCGGCCGCTTCGAGCTCGCGGATGGCGGCACGCTCTTCCTCGACGAGGTCGGCGAGATCCCGCTCGAGCTGCAGGGCAAGCTGCTGCGCGTGCTGCAGGAGGGGCAGTTCGAGCGCGTCGGCGAGGAACGCACGCGGCACGTCAATGTCCGCATCATCGCAGCGACCAATCGAGATCTGCGCCGCGAGGTGCGGGAGGGCCGCTTCCGCGAGGACCTCTATTTCCGGCTCGACGTCTTCCCGATCCTGTCCGTGCCGCTGCGCGAGCGGGTGGAGGACATTCCGCTGCTGGCGCTGCATTTCCTCGGTGGGGCGCAGCGCAAGCTGAAGACCGAGGGGCTGAAGCTCAGCGAGGGCGATGTCGCGCGGCTGCGTGCCTATGACTGGCCGGGCAATGTCCGCGAGCTGCAGAACGTCATCGAGCGTGCCGCGATCCTGGCGCGCAACGGGCGGCTCTTCATCGCGCTGCCGGAGGGCGGGCGCCAGGTCCAGGCGCCGCCGCTGCCGCTGCCTGCGCCCGGCGCCATTCTGACCGAGGCGGAGCGGCGCGAGCGCGACCGCGCCAGCATTCTCGCCGCGCTGGAGACATGTCGCGGCCGGGTCAGCGGACCGCAGGGCGCCGCCGCCCTTCTCGGCGTGCCCGCGACCACGCTGGCCTCGCGGATGAAGACGCTGGGCATCGCGCCGCGCAGCGGGACGAGGCTGGCGCCCGAGCGCCCCAGTGGGGGAAGCGCGTCTTTCTGAGATCTCGTCAGGATCATCTTAACGTTACGCCGAGGTAAGACCCGCGGCGCAACGCATTTGAAGTATTTTCCACGTCATCCAGAGGCCCGACGACACACCAGCCGCCCGATGACTTGGAACGGCGGATGACCGCGAAAGTGCTCCTGCGCCGATGAACGCCTATCTGCCCCTGATCCTGTTCACGGTGCTGACCAACGCCGCGGCCCAGCTCATGCTGAAGCGCGGCATGACCGGCGTGGGAACGCTCGATGTGGCCGGCGACGGGCTGGTCTCGACGGTCTTCCGCGTGGTCTTCAACCCCTTCGTCTTCGCCGGGCTGTGCACCTTCGTCATCAGCATGGCCTCGCATCTGATCGTGCTCTCGAAGGTGCAGATCTCCTACGCCTACCCCTTCCTGAGCCTCGCCTATGTCGTGGTCGCGGCCTACGCCTTCTTCGTCTTCCACGAGGATCTCGGGCCGGCGCGCCTCGCCGGCATCGGTCTCATCGTGCTCGGCACCATCTTCATCGCACAAAGCTGAGGGACATCATGGATCTGATCGTTCGCCTGTTCATGCGCCTCGGCGCGCTGCTCGAGCCCCAGCCTGTGCTCAAGCCCATCCCGGTCCCGGTGCGCAATCCGCGTCCGCGCCAGCCCCGTTGAGCCGGAGAGACTGCAGATGAAGCACATCATCATCGGCGGCGACGGCTTCGTCGGCTCGCATCTGGCGGCCGATCTCGCGGCCATGGGCGAGGAGGTGCTGGTCGCCGACATCGTCAAGAGCCCGCATCCGCACTATGCCAAGGTGCCCTTCCATCGCATCGACGTGACCGATGCGCAGAGCGTCGCCGGCATTCCGCTGCGCCAGGACGACCTCGTCTACAATCTCTCGGCCAAGATGCTCTCGCCGATCGTGACCCGCGCGGAGCGGCACGATTTCTTCTGGCCGGTGAACTATCACGGCACGCAGAACATCCTGAGCTGGATGGAGAAGGGAGGCGCCCACAGGCTCGTCCACTTCACCACGGACATGATCTACGGCCATTCGGTGACCGTGCCGCAGGACGAGACGCATCCCGCCAAGCCGCTGGGCGAATATGGCGAGAGCAAGCTCGCGACCGAGACGCTGGCCCAGACCTATCGCGACCGCGGCTTCCAGATCCCGATTTTCCGGCCGCGGCTGATCATCGGGCCCGGGCGGCTGGGTATCCTGGTCAAGCTGTTCAAGCTGATCGACCTCAACCTGCCGGTGCCGATGATCGGCTCGGGCAAGAACCCCTACCAGTTCATCTCGGTGTTCGACTGCGCCAGCGCCTGCATCGCGGCCTGGAAGGCGGGTTTCCCGAACTCGGCCTATAATCTCGGCTCGGACGATCCGCCGCCGGTGAAGAAGCTGCTCGGCGACCTGATCAAGCATGCCGGCTCGAAGTCGATCCTGCTGCCGACGCCGGCGCCGCTGGTCAAGCTGACGCTGAACGCGCTCGATGCGATCAACCTGCCGATCATGGACCCCGAGCAGTACATGATCGCCGACGAGATCTGCATCCTCGACACCTCCAAGGCCAAGCGCGAACTGGGCTGGAAGCCGCTGCATCGCGACGAGGACATGCTGCTCGCCGCCTACACCGAATATCGCCGGGCCAAAGCGCCCTCCCAGCACGCGCCCAGGAGTGTCGCCGCATGAGCATGCCCGCTTTCAAGACCGACGACATGGCCACGCCGGCTCGCCCGAAGCTCTACAGCGTCGAGGAGGCCAAGCAGCTCGACGTGCAGACGGTGAAGGAGCTCTTCACCAGCCATATCAACCCGGGCCAGGTGCATTTCCTGAAGCTGCTCGGCTTCGACAAGATCCTCGTCGATCGCGCCGAGGGCATGCACTACATCACCAAGGACGGCCGCAAGATCCTCGATTTCTTCGGGGGGTTCTGCTCGGTCGCCTTCGGCCACAACCATCCGCGCATCGTGGCGGCGCGGAAGAAGTTCCAGGACGAGAACCGCCATGAGATCTGCATGGCGTTCATGTCGCAATACGCCTCGGCGCTCGCGGCCAATCTCGCCGCGATCTCGCCCGGCGATCTCGACATGGTCTTCCTCGGCTCGACCGGCTCGGAAGCCATGGAGGCCGCACTGAAGGTCGCCGAGCAGGCGCAGGGACCGGCCAAGTCCAAGATCCTGCACGCTGCGAACTCCTTCCACGGCAAGACCAAAGGCGTGCTCTCGGTCACGGATTCGAGCCTCTACCAGTCGCAGTTCAAGCTGGTCGAGAACCGGGTCAAGGTGCCCTTCGGCGACATCGAGGCGGTGCGCCAGGCGCTTGAGAGCGACCCGTCGATCGGCATCGTCGTGATGGAGACGATCCAGGGCGGCGGCGGCATCGTCGAGGCGCCGCTGGGTTTCTGGCGGGAACTCCGCGCGCTCTGCGACAAGCATGGCGTGCTCTGGGTCGCCGACGAGGTCCAGTGCGGTCTCGGCCGCACCGGCCAGTTCTTCGCCTTCGAGCGCGACGGGGTGGTGCCGGACGTCACCGCGCTCGCCAAGGCGCTGGGCGGCTCCAAGGCTGCGATGGGGGCGATGATCGCCCGTCGCGAGCTCTACATGAAGGCCTATGGCAAGCCCAAGACCGCGCTGATCCATGCCCAGGCCACGTTCGGCGGCATGGGCGAGGCCTGCATCTCGGCGATCGAGGGGCTGAACGTGCTCTATGAGGAAGACCTCATGGGCAATGCGCAGCGCCAGGGCGACTACCTGCTCGAGCGGCTCAACGGCCTGCGGGTCAAATATCCGAGCCTGCTCAAGGAAATCCGCGGGCGCGGCCTGATGATCGGCGTCGAATTCCAGGACATCAGCGAGACCATGCCCTTCGGGCTCAAGCACATGGTCGCGCTGCTCGACGACAAGCTCAAGGGCTCGCTCTGCGGCTTCATCGGCGCGCTCCTGCTGAAGGATTACGACGTGCTCGTCGCCTTCACCGAGTACAACCGCAACGTCATCCGCCTCGAGCCGCCGCTGATCGCGACGCGCGAGGATTGCGACACCTTCATCAATGCGCTGGACGACCTGCTCTCGCGCGGCATCACCCGCATCGTGACCGATTATCTGCGCAAGGTCGCGGTTTCGAAGGGCTGACGCCTACGGCGGCCCACCCGCCCCAAACGCGAAACGCCCGCTCCGGTCTCCCGGGGCGGGCGTTTTGATTCTCACCAATGGGGCGCGCTCAGGCGCTCTCGCCGACGGCCTGGAGGTAGAGGTTGAGGATCGCCTCCTCCTCGGCGCGCTCATTGGCGTCGCGCTTGCGGATGGCGATGACCTTCCTGAGCACCTTGACGTCGTAGCCGTTGCCCTTGGCCTCGGCATAGACCTCCTTGATGTCGTCGGCGATCGTCTTTTTCTCTTCCTCGAGACGCTCGATGCGCTCCACGATGCTCTTGAGCTGGTCGCCCGCGATCGGATCGTCCATCTGAATGTCCTTCTCGGTGATGGGGAGATTTGGCCGGAGGGTTCGCACCACGCGCCCCCCGGCGTCAAGCCGGCTGCACTCTATGGCGGGCCGCTCTCAACAGGCCCGTGGCCGCGCGGGCGTCACGCAAGCTCCAATCCCTATCGATAAGTATGATTATTGCGGGAAAACCCTGATGACGAGGGCCCGGCCCGCACTTAAAAGATTCGGCAACGACGCCGGGCGGCGATTCACGGCGCGCCCGAATGGGGGGAGACGAGAGGGCCTTGCAGCAAGCCGGCGACCAACGGGAGCGGATGCGCGCGACGGCGCGGGCGGTCTTCGACGCGGCGGTGGCGCGGGCGCATCCTTCGGGCTGCCTGCCGGCGCATCTGCCGCCCATGCCCGCGACGGGTCAGCTGATCCTGCTCGCGGCCGGCAAGGCGGCCGGCAGCATGACCGCACTGGCCGAGGCGCACTACCTCGACGGCGGCGTTCCGCCCGAGCGCCTGCTCGGCCATGCCGTCGCGCGACACGGCTACGAGACCGCGACCCGCCATGTCCCGATGGTCGCCGCCGGCCACCCCGTTCCCGACCAGGGCAGCATCGACAGCGCCGCCCGCGCGCTGGACCTGGCATCCTCCGCCACGGCCGACGATTTGGTGCTGGTACTGCTTTCGGGCGGCGGCTCGGCGAACTGGGTCGCGCCGGCGGGTGCCCTGACGCTGGCGGAGAAGCAGGCGGTCAACAAGGCGCTGCTGCGCTCGGGCGCGCCGATCGGCGAGATGAACATCGTCCGCAAGCGCCTGTCGCGGATCAAGGGCGGGCGGCTGGCGCTGGCGGCCGCACCGGCGCGGCTCCTGACGCTCGCGATCTCCGACGTTCCCAACGATGAGCCGACGGCGATCGCCTCGGGGCCGACGGTGCCCGACCCGACGACGATGGCGCAGGCGCGGGCGATCGTCGCGCGCTACGGCCTCGACCTGCCTGCGGCGGCGAAGGCGCTGCTCGAAGACGACACCAGCGAGACGCCCAAGCCCGGCCACCCCGCCTTCGCCCGCAGCGAATTCCGCATCATCGCCCGCCCGACGGAGGCCATCGCGGCCGCTCATGCGGTGGCTGCGGCGGGCGGTTACGAGGTCCATGATCTCGGCGCCGATCTGGAGGGCGAGGCGCGGGATGTCGCCGCGCGCCATGCCGAACTTGCGGTCTCGCTGCAGCGCGCCGGAAAACGCGCCGCCATCCTTTCCGGCGGAGAGCTGACGGTGACGCTGCGCGGACAGGGCCGCGGCGGGCCGAACCAGGAATATGCGCTCGCACTGGCGATCGCGCTCGCCGGGGCGCCCGGTATCGTGGGCCTCTCCGGCGATACGGATGGAACCGATGGCGGCGGCGGCGAGGCGAGCGACCCGGCCGGCGCCGTGATCGACGCGACGACGCTCGCGCGCGCCGTCGCGCTTGGCCTTGATCCCGCCCGATCCCTCGCCGAGAACGATTCCACCGGCTTCTTCGAGCCGCTGGGCGATCTGCTGCGCACCGGGCCGACCCTCACCAACGTCAATGACTGCCGCGTCATCCTGATCGAACCCTGAGATGAACCCGACCTCGACACCGACCCTGCGCCTCCTGCTCGTCGTGGGCGCCCTGCTCGCCGGCTCGGCGCCGGCGCTCGCGGATCTGCGCATGTGCAACACCACGGGCAGCCGCGTCGGCGTCGCGATCGGCTATCGCGATGCGCAGGGCTGGACCACGGAAGGCTGGTGGAACATCGCGCCGCGGGCCTGCGAGACGCTGCTGCGCGGCACGCTGGCGGCGCGCTTCTACTATGTCCATGCGGTCGATTACGACCGCGGGGGCGAGTGGACCGGCAAGTCGGTGATGTGCACCCGCAACAAGGAATTCACCATTCGCGGCATAGAAGACTGTCTGGCGCGCGGCTATGAGCGCGCCGGCTTCTTCGAGGTCGACACCGGCGAACAGAAGAGCTGGACGATCCAGCTGACCGACACCACCGGCGGCGCGCCCGCCCGGCCCTGAGGAAACCACTCATGAAGCGCGAGCGCCGAATCAAGATCATCGCCACGCTGGGGCCGGCGTCGTCGACGCCGGAGATGTGCGCGAAGCTGTTCCAGGCCGGGGTCGACGTCTTCCGCATCAATATGAGCCACACCCAGCGCGAGACCTTGCCAGAGAAGGTGGCGATGCTGCGCGCGCTCGAATCACAGTTCCGCCGTCCGGTCGGCATCCTCGCCGATCTCCAGGGCCCGAAGCTGCGCGTCGGCGCCTTCGGCGGCGATGGCGGGGTGACGCTGGAGAACGGTGCGCGCTTCACGCTCGATTCCGACCCGGCGCCGGGCACGGTCAAGCGCGTGCATCTGCCCCATCCCGAAATCCTGAGCGCGCTCGAGCCCGGCCACACCCTGATCCTCGACGACGGCAAGCTGCGCCTGACGGTTGAGAAGGCGAGCGAGAAGCAGGCGGTGACGCGCGTCGTCGTCGGCGGGCGGCTGTCCTCGCGCAAGGGCGTGAGCCTGCCCGACACCACCATCGCCGTCTCCGCGATGACCGACAAGGACCGATCCGACGCGGAGGCGGCAGCCGAGGCGGGCGTCGACTGGATCGCTTTGTCCTTCGTGCAGCGGCCGGAGGACATGGCCGATCTGCGCAAGATCGTGCGCGGGCGGGCGCTGGCGCTCGCCAAGATCGAGAAGCCGCAGGCGCTGCTGCGGCTGCAGGAGATCATCGACGCGTCGGATGCGATCATGGTCGCGCGCGGCGATCTCGGCGTCGAGATGCCGCTGGAGAAGGTGCCTGGCACGCAGAAGCGCATCACGCGGATGTGCCGCCGCATGGGCAAGCCGGTCGTCGTCGCGACCCAGATGCTGGAGAGCATGATCACAAGCCCGGTGCCGACGCGCGCCGAGGTGTCGGACGTCGCCACGGCCGTGTTCGAAGGCGCCGATGCGGTGATGCTCTCGGCCGAGAGCGCGGCGGGCCAGTTCCCGATCGAGGCAGTGTCGATGATGAACCGCATCGCCGAGGAGGTGGAGAGCGAATCGGTCTATCGCTCGATCCTCGAGGCGCAGCGCGCCGAGCCGGAAGCGACGGGGGCGGACGCCATCGCCAAGGCCTCGCACGAGATCGCCGACACGCTGAACCTCAAGGTCATCGCCGCCTGGACCTCGTCGGGCTCGACCGCCTTTCGCCTGGCGCGCGAGCGGCCGAATTCCACCGTCATCGCGCTGACCCCCAACCGCGCCACGGCGCGGCAGCTCACCCTCGTCTGGGGCGTGCATTCGGTGGTGACGAAGGATGCCAGCGACATCGACGACATGGCCTCGCGCGCCTGCAAATTCGCCGTGCGCGAGAAGTTCGCCAAGCTGGGCGACCGCATCATCGTCGTCGCCGGCGTGCCGTTCGGGACGCCGGGTGCCACGAACATGGTGCGCATCGCCTTCGTGGCGAAGGAGCATGTCGAGAAGGCCTGATCAGGCGGGCAGCACGAAGGATGCGAGGAAGCAGAGCGTGCCGCCGACGCCGAAATACACCGCGAAGCGCCGGTAGATCTCCCGCAGCGTGCCGCCGATGAGCTGTTGCGCGAATTCCGCCCGAGGCCGCTCGGAGGGCGGCAGCAGCACCCAGAGTTCGGTGCGCTTGTAGGGCCTGCGGACCGAGACATCGGCCTTGACGACGAGGAAGGCGGCCGTCCCCATCATCAGGATGGCGCCCGTCTGCATCGCGACATCGGGATAGCCGGCCAGCCCGATCATGAAGCAGATGATGGCGAGGCCGGCGAAACCGCAGCCGCGCGAGACGGACAACAATGCCAGTTCGCGCACGCGCGCCGGATCCATGCCTGGGCCCTTCCGTTTGGGAAAAGGCTAAAGCGGACGGGCCCGTGCGGGCATCACAAGATCGTGTGAGCGCGGCGCGCCCCGCCCTCAGGCCGGGCGCGCCGTCATCTGCAGCAAAGTCGGGATCGTCAGCAGCAGGATTCCGCCGAGCCAGATCCACATCGAGGTGGCGTTGCTGGTCTCGAGGTTCTTCCCCCGCTCATAGATCGCGGCCGGGATGCCGCCGATGGCCAGCGTCAGGGCCGAGATGAAGAGCGAGGTGAAGTAGAAGATCAGCAGCGGCGACGAAATGAAGAAGCCCGGAGCGAACTGCTTCATCAGAATGAAGACAGGATCGAAATAGGCCGAGAAATGCATGCCGTTGAGCAGCGACATTCCGGCAATGCCGATGGTGATGCCGTCCCGGCGGAGAATGTCCTCGCGATCGTCGGTCATGGCTTGGGCGCTCCCACGATGGTCGGAAGCCAGCCCGCGGCTGCGAAGCCAACGAAGAGCAGCATGCGGATGAAGAGCAGCCAAACAAAGGCGAGCAGGACGAGGATGCGCTCATGGACCGCCAGCGGCGTCACGATCCGCACGGCCTCGATGGCAGGCTGGGTGATCTGCCGGAAGGTCTTCCAGATGACCTTCTCACTGTCGGGCGGAAAGACGATCGACAGCAGGAAGCGCCCCAGCAGGGTGTACATCAGCGCCGCCAGAGCGAGATTGGGAGCCTGATAGAGCCAGAACAGGCCCTGGCTGTCGACATCGGTCATTCAGGATCGATCCTTGCTGTGTCGAGATCGACTTTGCCTCTGCCCGACATCGGCAGGGCAGGCAAGCGTGCGATTCGCGCATTCATGAAAAAGGGGGCGGACCGTGGTCCGCCCCCCGAAGAGGAGGTGTCGCGGGCGGCAAGCGCCCGCGACCTCGGGCTCACTTCTCGATCATCACCGGCGCGCCGCGCGGCTGACGGATCTCGTCGATGAAATCCTGCAACTCCTTGTTGGGCGCCGTGGTGAACTTCGAGACGATGTACATCGTCAGGAAGCCGATCGGCATGCCGAACAGGCCGGCCGAGATGTTGGCGATGTTGAAGTAGCCGACCTTCGAAGCGAGCGGGTGATTGATCGCCACCCAGCCCTGCTGGAAGATCTGCGGCTGCTCGGCCTTGAGCTTGGCGATGTCGACGAGCGCGGCCCCGGTGATGGGGTGCACGTTCGAATACATGCCGAGCACGTTCACGCCGAAGCCGGGGAAGTAGCGGCTCACGACGAGATAGACCAGCGTCGTCAGGAAGCCGACCCAGATGCCCACCACGGCCGCGGTCGCGGTGGTCTTCTTCGACCAGATGCCCATGACCAGCGCCGGGAACAACCCCGCTGCCGCCAGGGAGAAGGCCCAGGCGACCATCGCGACGATGTCGGCCGGGCGGTGCGAGGCCACCCAGGCCGCGAACAGCGCGACCACGATCAGGATGACGCGGGCGATGACGAGCTTCCGCGCCACCGGCGCGTTCTTGTTGATCATCCTCGCATAGACGTCATGCGAGAGCGCGTTCGCGATCGCCAGCAGCAGGCCGTCGGCGGTCGAGAGCGCCGCCGCGAGGCCGCCGGCGGCGACGAGGCCGGAGACGACATAGGGCAGGCCCGCGATCTCGGGCGTCGCGATGACGATCGCGTCCGCCTGGATGGTGAAGTTGGCGAGCTGCAGGATGCCGGTATGGCCGGCGATCTTGCCGCAGGCGGCGGTGATGGTCGCCAGATCGACGGCATTGGTGCCGCAGACCTGAATCAGGCCGATCCGGCCGTAGCTGTAGAGCCAGCCCGGCAGTTCGCCCAGCGGCTTGCCGATGACGTTGGAGAAGACCTCGAGTTTCGCGAAGGCGGCATAGGCCGGCGCCGTGAAGTAGAGGATGAAGATGAACAGCAGTGTCCACGCCACCGAATTGCGGGCCTCACGCACGGAGGGCGTGGTGAAGTAGCGCATCAGGACGTGGGGGAGCGAAGCGGTGCCGACCATCAGGCAGAGCACGAGGGCGAAGAAGTTCACGGGGTCGTAGCGGGCGAACGGCATGGTGTGCGAGGCCGCCGCCGAGACACCCAGCGCCGCTTCCCGGACCTGGATCTCGGAGAGAACCGAGCCGTAGGTGAGCTGCGGGATCGGGATGCCGAACTTCTGGGTCGAGAGGATGATCACCGGGATGAGATAGGCGACGATCAGCACGATATACTGTGCGACCTGCGTCCAGGTGACCGCGCGCATGCCGCCGAGCATGGAGCAGACGAGAATGCCGACGAGGCCGACGAAGACGGCGACTTCGAAGCTCATCCCGAGCAGACGGGCGCCGATCAGGCCGGTACCGACGATCTGCGCCACCACATAGGTGAAGGAGCAGCTCATCAGCACGACGATGCCGGCGATGCGCGCGCCATTGCCGCCGAAGCGGAAGGCGAGGAAGTCCGGCACGGTGTAGCAGCCGAACTTGCGCAGATAGGGCGCGATCAGCGTCGCCACCAGCACGTAGCCGCCGGTCCAGCCGAGGATGAAGGCGAGGCCGTCATAGCCGAGCAGATAGAGCGTGCCGGCCATGCCGATGAAGGAGGCCGCCGACATCCAGTCGGCCGCCGTGGCCATGCCGTTGTAGAAGGACGGCACCTTGCGGCCGGCGACGTAGTATTCGTCGACCTGCATGGTGCGCGACATGATGCCGATCGCGGCATAGACGCCGATGGTGAAGGCGACGAAGAGATAGCCGAGAATGTGGTTGGGAACGCCGGCGCGCTCCAGAACCCCGATGAAAACGACGAAAGCGACGAAGCCACCCGTATAGACGCCGTAGATCCGGCCTAGATTCGAGGTGAAGTCGCCCTTCTGAGCTCCTGCGGACATGGATCTGTTCCCCTCACTCGTCTTCGGCCATGCCGTATTTGCGGTCCACCTTGTCCTGGGCCTTGGCGAACCAGAACAGCTGGGCAACGAATACGATCAGGGCGCCCTGGGCGGCCATGTAGAAACCCAGCGGGAAGCCGGCGATCTTCACGCCGTTGAGCGCGGGCGCGAACATGTGAATGAAGAATCCGAAAAAGGCCCAGACGCCGAGCATGATATAGGTGAGGCGCTGGGTCTCGGCCCAATGGGCCTTGACCTTGTCATCTGGTGGCATGGACGTTCCCCCGTTGCGACGTGTCAATACGTCTCTGGCCCCGCGCCGCGATGGGCGAAGGGCTGGCGTCGTTACGTCAGTTTTGAACTAAAGCGCGGGGTAACGTGGCGGAATAGCGCACCCTCGGAAAGCGCGACAAAAGTCTTATACCTTTAGTCGCGGCGGGCGGCCGCGTCCGCGAGGCTCGCCAGATTCGAGCGGCGGCCCGACAATTCGTCGATCGCGGCGGCAACGATTTCAGGTGCGGCGTGATGCGGCATGTGGCCGACGCCGGGCAGCAGGACGAAGCGGCCCAGCGGTGCCTGCCGGGCGATCGTCGCCGAGTGGATGACGGGGGAGACGATGGCGTCGCTGTCGCCGGTGATGGCGATGACCGGCACTTTCAGCTCGCCGTAGAGCGGCGCCTGGGCCGTGACGAAGTCCAGCGTCGCGGCAATGTCCTGCGAGTTCGCGCGGAAGGTCTCGGGGCGCAGCAGCAGTTCGATCTGCGCGGCGGCGAGATAGCCCGGCGTCACCGGCCGTGGGGCGAAGACGCTCTCGGCGCCCGAGTCCAGCAGGGTGCTCGCGGCGGGGACGCCGACGAGCCGGGTGAAGAGCGGGCCGACCAGAGGCCAGGTCGTGGCATGGTGATACCAGGCGATGCCGCCGGGCCAGGGATGCGTCACGGCCCCGAGCAGCACCAGACCGCGCAGGCGCTCCGGCCGATCCAGCGCGATGCGGGTCGCCGAGGCGCCGCCCAGCGAGTGGGCGACGAGGATGAAGCGCTCGGGAACGACGGCGTCGATGCCGCGCATCAGCGCCGCGGCCTGGCGTGCGGGATCGGCCATCGCGTCGCCCTCGAGGCGGTCGCTCCAGCCATGGCCCGGGCGGTCGAAGGCAATGATGCGATAGCGGGCGAGCTCGGGGCCGAGCGTCGCCAGCATGTCGGCATGGCTGGACGAGGCGCCGTGGATCAGGACGACGGTGCCTCTCGCCTCGCCCTCCGCACGGCGCTCCCGGTAGTGGAGCCGGCCCTCGTCGAGGGACACGAAGCTGCCGGCGGGCGGATGGCGCCGGGCGGCCTGGGCGCCCAGCCATTCGGACCACAGCCAGAGCCCCGCGACGGCGAGGGCGGCGAGAATGAGGAGCGAGCGGATCAGCATGATGCGGATACGCGGCGAGGCCGGTTCCGGTTCTATGGCGGGCTCAGGCGTCGCGACCGTCGACCTCGGTCTTCAGCGCATCGACCGCGCTCTTGACGGCCTCGAGCTGCGGGTAGATCTCCAGAGCCCGGCGATACGCGACCATGGCGCGCTTGTCGTCGCCCTGCTGCCGCAGGATCGTTCCCAGCCCCATCATCGCGCCGTAATGGCGCGGCTCGCGCTTCAGCGTCTCGCCGATGTCGAGCATGGAGCGGATCGGGTCGCCGGCCAGGAACAGCGCATTCGCCCGCTGGTTCCAGCCCTCCGCCCAGTCCGGATCCAGGCTGACGACGCGGTCGAGCAGCTCGATCGCGAGTTCGAGGCGCTTCTGCTTCATCGCGGTCTGCGCGCGCGTCATCAGGAGATCGGCCGTGGCCGAGCCCGAACGGGCCCAGCGACGCTGGATCAGATTGGCGATGCCCTTGGCCTCTTCCGGCGACTTGGCCGCGGCGAGCCGCTCGAAGAGGCGCTCCAGCGTCGCAGCTGGCCCGCGCGAGGGGGCCGTCGTCGCGGCGG
Source organism: Allobosea sp. R86505 (assembly GCF_042466375.1). Classification (NCBI taxonomy): domain Bacteria; kingdom Pseudomonadati; phylum Pseudomonadota; class Alphaproteobacteria; order Hyphomicrobiales; family Alloboseaceae; genus Allobosea; species Allobosea sp. R86505. The sequence goes on from NZ_JAXHPY010000001.1 coordinate 1,011,418, forward strand.
GGTTGTCGTCCTTGTCCGCCGGCGCGACCGCACCGGGGCGCTGGGGCGGCGAGGGTTGCGCCTGGGCGGCGGCGATCGAGGGGACTGCCGCGAGCGAAACGAGAAGGGCGACAGCCGACAGGGTTCGCAAGGTGATCATGGCGCCAGTCTAGCGGCCGGCGGCGGCGGGTCAATTCACGGAGCGGCGACCGCGACCGCAAAAAGGCGGGTGCGCCCGGGAGCGCCCCGCTTGGTCATCGTCCTCCGGGCAGCCGGACGGGCGCGAGCCCGCCGCAGGCTCAGCCCTGGCGCGCCTTGAAGCGCTTCTGGACCTTGTTGATGATGTAGACGCGGCCCTTGCGGCGCACGAGCTGGTTGTCGCGGTGACGGGCGCGCAGCGACTTCAGCGAATTGCGAATCTTCATAATCTCAACTCCATCGATCCGCTCTCTTAAAGGGGCGAACCGGTCAAAACGGAACCTGCCAAAACGAGATCAGCGACGTGGGCCGAACCGGGCCCTCATCGACCACGCGAATGGTGCGACTGATGCGATGCCGGCTGTATACGGATTTTTGCGGAGATCGCAAGGCCGCTGGCTACCTCGGCCCGAGGAAAAGCGCAGGGGGGCGTCACGGACCCGTCGCCGTGCAACAGGGGACGGAACTTTAGTTCCGTGCGGAACGTTCCAGCCGCATCGTCACGCTGGGGAACTCACCGCCATGAAGATTTCGACCTTGGGCTTCGTCGCAGCCGCAGCCGTGCTGCTCGCCGCCTGCGGCAACACCACCGAACAGCGGATCGGCGGCGCGGCGGCCGGAGCCGGGACGGGCGCCCTCGTCGCGGGCCCGGTCGGTGCCGTCGTGGGCGGGGCGGCCGGTGCCATCACGGCGCCGACCGTCGTGCGCGAAACGCGCCGCGCGACCCGCTGAGTCCAGGGCCGGTGTCCTCAGGGATGCCAGCCGGTGTCCTCGACGGGGGCGTTCTGCCTGTCCTCTTCGCGGCGGGCCTCCTCGACATGGACGAAGAGCGCGCGCAGAGCGGCCTCGACGCCCTCGCCAGAGGCGGATGACAGCACGATCGGCATGCGCTTGGCGGCGCGCTTCAGCCGCGCCACCTGCTCCTTCAGCAGTTCCGGCGAAAGCGCGTCAGCCTTCGACAGCGCCACGATCTCCGGCTTCTCGTCGAGCCCTTCGCCATAGAGGCTGAGCTCGTTGCGCACGGTCTTGTAGGCCTTGCCGGCGTGCTCGCTGGTGCCCTCGACGAGGTGCAGCAGCACGCGGCAGCGCTCGACATGGCCGAGGAAGCGGTCGCCGAGGCCATGGCCCTCATGGGCGCCCTCGATCAGGCCGGGAATATCGGCCAGCACCATCTCGCGCCCGTCGACCCGCACCACGCCCAGCCCCGGATGGAGCGTCGTGAAGGGATAGTCGGCGATCTTGGGCTTGGCGGCGGTCACGGTCGCCAGGAAGGTCGACTTGCCGGCATTGGGCAGGCCGATCAGCCCGGCATCGGCGATCAGCTTCAGCCGCAGCCAGACCCAGCGTTCCTCGCCGACGAGACCCGGATTGGCATGGCGCGGCGCCTGGTTGGTCGAGGTCTTGAAATAGGCGTTGCCGAAGCCGCCATTGCCGCCTTTGCACAGCACGAAGCGCTGGCCCGGCTCGGTCAGGTCGGCGATCAGCGTCTCGCCATCCTCGTCGAAGACCTGGGTGCCGGGCGGGACCTTGAGCACCTTGGTCTCGCCATTGGCGCCATGGCGGTCGGCGCCCATGCCGTGGCCGCCGATCTTCGCCTTGAAATGCTGCTGGAAGCGGAAATCGATCAGGGTGTTCAGGCCCTGCACGCATTCGATGACGATGTCGCCGCCGCGTCCGCCGTCACCGCCATTGGGCCCGCCGAACTCGATGAATTTTTCGCGACGGAAGGAGACGCAGCCGGCGCCGCCATCTCCCGCCTTCACATAGATCTTGGCCTGGTCGAGGAATTTCATGGGCTCTCAGTAGTGTTCGCGGGGGGAAAGGGCAATGAGGAGCGACGCTAGCCCTCCCCCCGCTTGCGGTGGGGAGGGTTGGGTGGGGGGGCAGCGCTGCTCGGCGAAACGTTGCAAGGTGACGCTCCGGCTTTCCCGCCCCCCATCCCGGCCTTCCCCACCGCAAGCGGGGGGAAGGAGAAGAATGCCTCACGCGGCCAGCCTTGGTGCCGCCATCTCCTCGCGCAGCGCATCGGCGAAGCGGCGCGCGGCCAGCCCCGGCTGCGGGCCCATGATCAGCCCGACCGAAAGCTCGAACAGCGCCGGCAGACCCTCCGCCGGGCCGAGCCGTCGCGCGGTCGCCGGCACGGCGCTCTCGGTGACGGCGGTGACGCAGAAGCCCGCCTCGACCGCCGACAGCATGCCCGAGGTGTGGGAGCAGGAAAAGACGAGGCGATGATCCGTCCCGGCCTCCGCCAGCGCCGCCAGCAGGCGCGGCCTGACCCGGCAGCCCTCCGAGAACAGCGCCAGCGGCAGCGGCACCTGCATTTCGGGCCGGTGGCCGCGGGCGGCGATCCAGACGACCGGCTCGCGCCTGACGACCTCGCCGACGGGGCGTCGCGGGTCCTGCGTCACCACCGCGAGATCGAATTCGCCGGCCGCGACGGCGGGCTCGATCCGCTTCGAGAGGTCGCAATGGAGTTCCAGCTCGACCCTGGGGTGCTCGGCGGCGAAGCGCGCGATCAGCGGGCGCAGGAAGGCGTCGACATAGTCGTCGGGAATGCCGATCCGCAGCCGTCCCGAGGCGCTGCTGCCGCCGAGATCGTCGAGCGCCTCGCGCTGGATCGCCAGCAGGCGCCGCGCATGGGCGAGCAGCCGCTCGCCGGCCGGCGTCGGGACCACGCCGCGGCGCGAGCGTTCGAGCAGCCGGTGGCCGAGCTGGGCCTCGAGATCCTGGATGCGCACCGAAATCGCCGATTGCGTGCGCCCGAGCCGCGCCCCGGCCGCGGTGAAGCCGCCGCTCTCGACCACCGCCACCAGCATGTCGAGCGCCGCCAGATCGAAATGCGTGGACATGGCGCCGCCTCTGTCGATCGGTTTTAAGAATGGTTAAATCAGAATAATCCGTTTTTCCGATGGATAGAAGAGGGGTAGTGCAGGCTCATCGTCATTGCGAGCGCAGCGAAGCAATCCAGAGCGGCGCGCTCGACGTCCCCCTGGATTGCTTCGCTGCGCTCGCAATGACGGACGTGTTCGTCGAGAACAAATTCGCAAAACAAAGATCATGAGCGACTCCCCCATGTCCGCCCCCGCGCCCGCCCTGCCAGCCCCGACCGCGCCTGCGCTCGCCATGTTCGTCGCGCTCCTCACGGGCGCGACCTGCATCGGCTTCTCGGGCGTGTTCGTGCGCTTCGCCGATGTCGGGCCGGCCGCAGCCGGATTCTGGCGGATGATCTTCGCGTTGCCGGTGCTCGCGCTCTGGATGGGGCTGGAGCGGCGTCGTTCAGGCCGGCCCGCCGCGTCCGGCGGCGCCTTGCTGCCGATCGTGCTCGCCGGCCTCGCCTTCGGTGTCGACGTCGTCCTCTACAACGCGTCGCTCGGCTTCACGACGATCGCGAACGCCTCGCTGCTCGGCAATCTCTCGCCGGTCGCGGTGGTGCTGGGTGGCTGGCTTCTGTTCTCGGAGAGGCCGAGCCGACGCATCCTCGGCGCGCTGGCGCTCGCGATTGGCGGCGCGCTGATGCTGGTCCTGCCGAAACTCGCCGGCGCGTCGTCGGGCATCCCCGGCAGCCTGTTCGGCGACAGCCTGGCGGTGGGAGCCGCCCTGTCCTATGCCGCCTATATCATGGCCGTCCGCCGCGCCCGGAATGGGGCCGATGCGGGGCGGATCGGACTGATCTCCAGCGCGATTTGCGCGGTCTTCTGCCTCGTCGCCGCGCTGGCGCTGGGCGAGGCGATCCTGCCGTCGAGCCTGCAGGGCTGGCTCGCGGTGATCGCGCTCGGCCTCGTCTCCCATGCGCTGGGCCAGGGCCTGATCACGCTGTCGCTCGGCCAGTATGGCGCCAGCGCCGCCTCGCTCGTCATGGTCTGGCCGGCGCTGGTCGCGGTGCTCTCTGCCTGGGCCATTTTCGGTGAACAGCCCTCGCCGGGGCAGGCCTTCGGCGGCATCGCGATCCTCGCGGCGGTTCTGATGGTCCGCAAGGGCTGAGCGTCCGAAGGCGGCTAGAGGGCTGCCGCCAGGACCTCGATCTCGACCTTGAAGGCCGGCAGGGTGAAGCCCGAGACGATCATCAGCGTCGAGGCCGGCGGGGGCGTGCCGACATGGGCGTCGCGCGACTCCATGTAGCCCTTCATATGGGCGCGGTCGGTGACATAGGCGTTGAGGCGCACGATGTCGGCCAGCGTCATGCCGGCCTCGGCCAGGATGGCGGCGATGTTGGAAAAGCAGAGATCCGCCTGCGCCCGGACATCCTCGGGGATCGAGCCGTCCCGCGCCATGCCGAGCTGGCCCGAGCAGGCGACGAGCCGATGGCCGGCCGGCACAGCGATGCCATGGCTGTAGCGCGCGAAGGGCGGCGCGATCGTGGCCGGCAGCAGGGGCTGGAGGGCCGCGCCCGGCGCCGGGGAGGTTGGTGACGTCATCCGGTCTCTCTCCTGTGGCCACGGTATCCGATCGGATGACGAACGGGAACCGGAGCGCCTGCCGTGGGTTCGCAAACGAGACGGGCTCGGCTATGGACGCCCGGCACGATCATGCTCATGTCACGTTCACGGGAATGGTCTAGGATTCAACCGTTTCCTGCGACGGGTTCGCCTGTCCGCACCGCACGATCGATCGGAACCGACGCCTCATGACCAAGAAGACCAAGACCATGGCCATGACCCTCAAAGCCGCCAGCCTGCTGCCGCTGCTGGCCCTGACCGCCTGTGCCGGCTCGCAGCGCTTCGTCGGCCCCGCGCCGCAGGCCTATGGCCAGCCCAGCCTGCCGCCGGCGCCGGCGATCAGTTCCGCACCGGTCGTCTCGGAGCCGCTGCCGCCGCCCGGTGGTTACCCGGTCGCGTCCGCGCCGCCGGCCGGGCAGCCAGGCGCACTGCCGCCGCCGCAGGACCCCTATTACAACCCCTCCGCTCCGGGCATGCCGCAGGAGACGCCGCCCCCGGCCGCGCCGCAGACGAGTGACGTGCCGACACTGCGCGGCGGCGGCGGGCAGATCGCGACGCTCGGCGCCGGCAGCAATACCGCCCGACCCGCCGTGACCTCGCGCGACGGCGTGATCGGCAACTGGACCGCCCGCGAGGCGACCGGCGGGTCCTGCCGCGTCCAGCTCTCGAGCGCGCCGGCGCTGGATCTCTACCGGGCCAATGCCTCGGGCTGTTCGAACCGCGACCTGCAGAAGGTCACGGCCTGGGATTATCGAGACGGCGAGGTCTATCTCTACCAGCAGGGCGGCACGGTCGTGGCGCGGCTGCGCACCAGCGGCGGCGGCGCGATGGACGGGGCCGTCACCAAGTCGGGCGCGGCGCTCTCGCTGAGCCGCTGAGCGGTCAGGCGCCCGGCGAGCGGCCGAACAGGGCCGGCCGCCAGAGGCGCCGCTGAAGCGACAGCGCCATCGCGGCGAAGCCGCGGGCGGTGTCGAGTGCCTCGTCGAGGATGGTGAAGGGCGTCGGTCGGCCGGTGGCGATCACGCCCTCGACATCGGCATAGCCGCCGGCGAGATCAGCCTCGAACTTGCGGGCGAGGCGGCGCATGGCCGCGTACTCGGGCAGGCAGGTCATATAGAGCGTGCGGATGCCGCGGTTGCGCGCGGCGGTGATCAGCCGGCCGAAGAGCGTGCCGCCGATGCCGCGCTGGCGCCAGTCGCGCTCGACGCTGAAGGCGGCCTCGCCGGTCTGGGCCATGATGTCCTCGAGCCCGCGCAGTTCGGCTGCGCCCCGCACCGCTCCGTCCTCGATATAGGCATAGACGAGCCCGCCGACACCGAAGGTGGTGACCGCGTAGTTCTCGAGAAAGTCGTCATTCACCGCGGTGCCGAAGCGTTCGCGGCGGGTGACCTCGTCGAGCCTCAGCAGATGGGCCTTGAAGAGGTCGCGTTCCGCGGGCCAGAGCCGGCGGACTTCGCCTTGGCCGGTCGTCGTGCCGGCCTTTCTGGAACGAGTCACTCTGTCATCTCCTGCTGTCAGCGCTGGATGCGCGGGACCGACCAGGAGGCGATTCTTCCCTAACTCGCTCCGGAAGATGCGCCCGGCCCGCCGGATTGCAAGAGGGGCCGGGTGCCGCGGCTGCGGCAATTTTCGGCATGGTGAACGCGAAACCGCCGGATTTCGGTATCTCAGCCTCTATTCCCGGTCGATCGGCCATTGCTTGAAGACGTCGAGCGCCTCGCAAGCGCGCGCCTGTTCCGCAAGGGCCGGCCAGCGCTCGAACCGGCGCGAAGTCGGGGATGACGAACCGGCAGAACCCCCAGGCAATCGCGGCGGCGATGTCGCTGGGCAGCAATTCCGGGCCGGCCGTGAGTTCACCTCGCCCAGCCGCGCCGTCGAGCAGGTCGAGTGCCGTGTGAAGCTGTGCCACGATCCGTTCCTGCCAGGGCGCGTAGCGCTGCGCCTCCGGACGCTTGCGCTCATATTCGATCGCCACAGCCTTGTCGGCCGCGACGATGCCGATGCCGGTCAGCGAGAGATCCCGCATCCGAGCGCTCGCCTCGACGGGGCGCAGCGAGCGTCCGGCGAGATCCTCGAAATGCTGGATGATGAGCAGCGATTCACTGATGACCGTACCGTCGTCGGTCACGAGGCTCGGCGCCTTGATCAGCGGGTTGACCGCCCGGAATTCGTCCATGTGGCGGAAGACCGAGACGGAGCGGTGTTCGAATTCCAGCCCCAGCAGGGTGCCGGTCACGGCGGCCCGGCGGACATAGGGGCTATCGAGCATTCCCACGAGCAGCATCGGCGGTCTCCCTCGGTTGAGGCCGGCACAGTGCCGGGGGCGATCGGCAAAGCCACGCGAAATCGGGTGATGAGCGCGATCACGCGGGTTGATGGGCCTCCGTCTCGGTCTCGAAGCCCGGCTTGAACCCCAGCGTGACGCCGCGCTCGCGCGCCGCCGCCTGGCAGGGGTCCCAATAGGGCGCGCCGCCGAAACGCTCGACCAGCAGGTCGATCAGCACGCGGACCTTGCCCGGCACATAGGCTCCCGGTGGCCTCACGACGAAGAGAGCGTGTTCCTGCAGCGGGAACTCCCAGAGCAGCGGCTCGAGCCCGCCGTCGCGGATGGAGTTGCTAGCGATGAAGGTCGGCAACTGCACGATGCCGAGCCCGGCCTTGGCCCAGTCCAGCAGCGTCTCGCCGCTGTCGGAGCGCAGGCGCCCGGCCGGGCGAACCGAGACGCGCCGCCGGCCGACCCGGAAGGCCCAGTCGGGGACGCTGGTGCCGGTGTAGAGCAGGCAGTCATGGCCGGCGAGATCGGCCGGGGTCGCAGGCCGCCCCCGCGCCGCGAGATAGGCCGGGCTCGCCAGGATGACGCCGTGGATCGGCGCGATCCGGCGGGCGATCAGGCTTGAATCCTTCAGCGTGCCGATGCGGATGGCGGCGTCGAAGCGCTCGCCGATCAGGTCGACATAGCGGTCGCTAGCCTCGACATCGAGTTCGAGGCCGGGATGGCGTCTGGCGAGTTCGCCGAGGATGGGGGCGACATGGCGGTTGCCGAAGGTCAGCGGCATCGACAGGCGCAGCCGTCCGACCACGCCGCCCGCCTGCTGCGCCACGGCGTCGCGCGCTTCGGCCAGATCGGCCAGGATGCGCTCGCCGCGCGCCTTGAATTCGAGGCCGGCCTCGGTGGCGGCGACGCCGCGCGTCGTTCGACTCAGCAGGCGCGTGCCGAGTTCGGCCTCGAGCCGGGCGACGCGGCGGCTGATGATCGACTTGGACAGGCCGAGCCGCTGCCCGGCACGCCCAAAGCCGCCGCTCTCGACCACGGCAACGAAGCTGCGGATGTCGTCCAGCTCGGACATGACGGTGTTCCCATGGGTGCAACAGCTTGGTGCTTCGCCTGCGCATTCCGTTGCTGGACGTGCGCCGCTACATCAGCGGCATCGAACCCGTTCCCGGTTTCAGGATCAAGCACCATGTCCCATCTTCTCGTCATCAACAGCAGCGCCGCCGGTGTCGCTTCGGTCTCGAAGCAGCTCATCGACGAGACGGTCGCCCGCCTGCGCGCCGCCAAGCCCTCGCTCGTCGTGGTCGAGCGCGATCTCGGCGCCAATCCGGTGCCGCATCTGACCACCGATTCCACCGCGGCGATCCGTGGCGCCGAACCCGCCAACGACGCGCAGCGCGCGGCGAAGGCCCTGTCGGACGCGCTCGTCGCCGAGCTGAAGGCGGCCGACACCGTGATCATCGGCGCCCCGATGTATAATTTCGGCATTCCCTCGACGCTCAAGTCCTGGTTCGACCATGTCCTGCGGGCCGGCGTGACCTTCAAATATGGCGAGACCGGCCCGGTCGGCCTGCTGGAAGGCAAGCGCGCCATCGTCGTCGAGAGCCGCGGCGGAATCTACAGCTCTGGCCCGACGCAGTCGCTGGATTCGCAGGAGCCGCATCTGCGCACGATGCTGGGCTTCATCGGCATCAGCGACGTCACCTTCGTCCGGGCCGAGAAGCTGGGCTACGGCCCCGAGGCGCGCGAGCAGGCGATCAACGACGCCAAGGCGGAACTCGCCCGCGTCGCCTGAGGCGATCTCCGAACGCACGAAAAAGGGCTCTCCGGGGAAACCGGGGAGCCCAAGTCGTATCGGGAGGTCTCGAAAGGCGGGGAGGAGGCGCGCCGGGGTTCCTGGCCCCGGAAAGCCGCTCAGTAGTAGCCGCAGACGCGGCGGTAGCCGACGACCTCGCCATAACGGTTGACGCGCTCGATCATGTCGCACTGGCGCACCGGGGCATAGCCGTAATAGCCGTGGGCATAGGCGGGGCGGGTGGCGGCGGCGACGAGAGCGCCCGCGGCGAGAGCACCGACGATGCCGGCGCCGATGGCCGGGCCACGGCCATAGCCCCAATGACGCGGGCGGGCTTCGGCGGAGGTGGCGGCGAGGGTGGTGGCGAGGGTCAGAGCGGCGAGGGTGCCGGCGGCGATTGTCTTGAAGCGGGTCATCGTCAGGGTCTCCCTGAGGCTTCGGGAGCGAACCATTCGCCCTCCATGACCGTTGGTCGCGGGCCGTGTCCGGTGGGTTCAAGCCGATGTCAGATTTTTTCGGACGGGCGGGAGGCAGCGCTCAGCCGGCGGTGACGCGGCGCCAGAAGCTCGACGAAAAGCCGGGATCGACATGGGCGGCGAAGTCGCGCCAGTGCGGGAAGGAAGCCTCGAAGGTCGCCGGTGACATGCGCGCGTCCTTGTAGGGGTTGACGCGGCCGCCGGCGGCGAGCGTCACGGCGTCGAGCTCCGCCAGCAGGCGCTCGGTGCGTGCCCCGCGGTTGGGGAAGTCGAGCGTCAGCGTCGCGCCCGCGACGGGGAAGGACATCATCCCTGGAGAGGGCACGTCGCCGAAGAGCTTCAGCACGGTCAGGAAGGAGGCCTCGCCCGCCGCCAGCGTCCGACGCAGCATTTCCTCCACGGCGGGCCGGGCGTGCGCCGTCGGTATCGCGCACTGGAACTGGCGCAGTCCGCCCGGGCCATAGGCGCGGTTCCAGTCGGAGACGCGATCGAGCGGGTAGAAGAACGGGCGATAGGCGATGCGGCGCGGCTCGGGCGAGCGCGGCTGGGCGGCGCGGTAGAGCGTGTTGAAGGCCCTCAGCGTCAGCCGGTTGATCAGCGGGAAGGGCGGCTTCAGCGGGAAGGGCAGGATGCGGCCGGGCTGTGCCGGAGGCTCGTCGCTGGCCGGGGCATGATTGGCCCGGAAGAAGACGCCGCGGCCGAAGCCGGCGCCGCCGGCGAGCGCGTCGATCCAGGCGACGGTGTAGTCATGGCTGGCGTCCGAGCCGGCTGCGAGCGCGAAGAAGTCGTCGAGCCCGCCGAAATGAACGGCCTCCTGCAGCATCTCGGCGGAAGCGACCGGCATCAGCTGCAGCGTCACCTGCGTGATGAGACCGGTGAGGCCCATGCCGCCGATGGTGGCGGCGAAGAGCGCGCCGTTCATGTCGGGCGCGCAGGTCAGGCGCCGCCCGTCGGAGCGGACGAGTTCCAAGGCGCGGACATGGCGGCCCAAGGTGCCGGCGCGATGATGGTTCTTGCCGTGGACGTCGTTGGCGAGCGCGCCGCCGATGGTGACGTAGCAGGTGCCGGGCGTCACGGGCGGGAACCAGCCGGCGGGCACGACGAGGTTCAGGAGATCATCGAGCAGGACGCCGGCCTCGCAGGTGACGAGGCCGCTCTCGCGGTCGAAGGCCAGAACGCGGTCGAGGCGGCGTGCCAGGATCAGGCGCCCGCCATCGTTCAGGCAGGAATCGCCATAGGAGCGGCCATTGCCATAGGCGAGCACCGGGCCCACCTCGGGCGCGGGCTCGGCCAGCCAGAGGTCCGGCGCCAGCGTCGTCGTCGCGCGCGGCGTCAGGCCTCCCCAGGATGCGATGCGGGGCGCCGGGCCGGTCACGGAATCAGGGTCGCCGCGACGAGGATCGCGACCACGGCCGCGCCCGTCACCTGGCTGCGCCAGTCGCGGATCATGAAGACGAGCGGATCGTCCGGCATCTGTCCCCGCCGCGCGAGGAACCAGATTCGCGACATCTGGTAGAGGATGATCGGGCAGAGCAGCCAGATCAGCTCGGGATGGGCGTAGCGTTCCTTGACGGCATCGCTGTCGACATAGAGCGCCATGATCAGCGCGCAGGTGCAGCCCGAGGCCATGCCGAGCTGCGAGAGCGCCTCGATATCCTCGGCATGGTAACCGCGACCCGCCTTCTTCAGGCCCGACTGGTCCTGAGTGATGCGCAGTTCCGCATAGCGCTTCACCAGGGCGAGGCTGAGGAACAGGAACATCGAGAAGGCCAGCAGCCAGGACGACAGCGGGATCGAGCCGGCGGCGTTGCCGGCCAGGATGCGCAGGGTGTGGAGGGCCGCCAGGCCCAGCACATCGACCAGGAGCTTGCGCTTGAGCACGAAGAGATAGGCCAGCGCCAGCACGAGATAGGCGCCCAGCGCCATGAGAAAGAGCCGCGGCTGCGGCAGCAGCCAAGCGAGCGCGAAGGCGGTCACCATCAGCAGCGGGATCATCGCATAGGCCTGGCGCTCGGTGATCTCACCGGCCGCGAGCGGGCGCTTGCATTTCGTCGGATGGCGGCGATCGGCCTCGACGTCGACGATGTCGTTGAGCAGGTAGATCGCCGAGGCCAGCAGGCTGAAGGCGACGAAGGCGACGAAGCCGTCGCTCAGCGCGTCGAGATCGAAGATGTCGTGGTTGAGCAGGATGGGGACGAACACCAGCCCGTTCTTGAGCCAGTGATGCGGTCGCATCGCCCTGATCATCGCCATCAAAGCCATGGGCCTGTCTCTCTCCCCCCTGCGCCGTCGCCGCGTCCGGGAGCCGTCAACAGGACCGGGCGAGCATCGGGCGGCATTGCACCGTTCTGGCGCCTGCCTTCCTCGCCGATAAATCCTAAACCTCGGTGGATGAGGGTCGTGTCAGGCGGTCATTCGGCCGCGATGATTAATGCGACGCTGACGCCGCGGCGCGATTGCGCGGCTTGCCGGCAAGAAAAGGGCAGGCTTCTGGCGCAAGAGCCGCCCCGCGGGACGGTGGCGGCGCTCGCGAACGGCCATGCCGGGACTGTCAGACCTTGGCGGCGCTCGCGGCCGCGTCGATATTGGCCACGAGTTCGGCATCGAGTCCGAGCGAGGCGGAGAGGCCTGCCAGGAAGTCCTTCTCGCCGGGCGTGTCCGGATTGATGGCGATGCGGGCGGCGGTGTAGATTTGCGCGGCGAGTTCGGGGCTTTCCGCGCCGGCCACCAGCGTCTCGATCGAAGCGGGGCTGGCCATCTCCTGCTCCAGCCATTCATTCGCCTCCTGGTCGAAGCCGGCCTCGCGCAGGCCGCCCAGAATGGCGGTGCGCTCCTCGGCGTCGATGGCGCCGTCGGCCGCGGCGGCGGCGATCATCGCACGGATGAAGAGCAGCGCGGTCGCCTCGGTCGCGGCTTCGGCCTCGAAGCCAGTGCCGCGCGGCGGCGGAAGGAGTTCGGGCGTCGATACGTCGAGGAGCGGCTTGCCGGCCTGGTGGTTCTGATAGGCCTTGTAGGCGAGGCCGCCGATCAGGGCCATGCCGCCGAGCCTGGCCGCGGAGCCGACGACGGCGCGGCCGGTTGAGGACCCGAAGACGAGCGCGCCGAGGCCGCCGAGCACGGCGGTCGCCATCGCCGGATTCTTGTCGAACATCGCCTTGGCCTGGGCCAGCACGTCCTGCGCCGAGCGCCCGCCCGTGACCTGCCCCATGACGTCGCCGGCCTTCTGCTGGACGCCGGTCTGGCGCGCCGCGTCGCCGACGCCCTGCGAGGCCTGGGTCAGGATCTGCCCGGCCATGCCGGCGAGACCGCCGAGGCCGCCGCCCTGCTGAACCTTTGTCGCCAGCCCGCCGAGAATCTGGCCGAGCGAGCCGGTCCGGCCCTGCCCGCCGGGCTGGCCGGCCTGGGTGCCGGCGCTGACGAGGGCATCGAGAAGCGACTTGGCGTTGAACATCGGGCGATCCTCCTGTCTGCGCCGAAGGGTCGGGCGCCGACAGCCCATCTAGGAACGATGAAGGCCGACCGCCAGAGACGGAGAGGGTGCACCGGTCGAAATGCTGCCGTTCGGGAAGATCCGGCCCGCCGGGGTCGGCGCATTTTGCCTCAGGGCTGCAGCCGGCGCAGCAGCAGCGTCGCCCCGACCGCGGGGTCCTTGCGCCAGACGCCGGCCTCGAAGACGAGATCGATGCTGTGGCCCTTGCGCGCGATCAGGGTCAGCCGGCCGCCGGCATAGCGCCAGGTCGTGGGATCGAAGATGGTGATGCCGGTGTCCGGGCAGGGACGCTCGAGCCGGGCGTCGGCCGCCTCCCCTTCCGCGGTCGGCGCGACCAGGCGCAGGCGGCAGGCTTCGCGGCCCTGCTGCCGCATCAGGGCATAGAGCCCCGGCAGGGTTGCGGCAGCCGGGGCGCGGCTGGGGTCGATCTGAGTCGGGCGCTGGGCGGCGGTGGCGGCGACTTCCGCCGGTGACGGCGCGGGCCGGCGCGCCACCCGCGGATGCGTGCCGCGGTTCAGGGCATAGTCCCTGCCGTCCCGGGCCCGGCCGCTGAACCCGGTGGGGACCTGCTGGCCGAAGGCGAGGACCGCCTTGCCGTCCGCGCCGTTCAGCCGAGGTGCGCCATCGGGCCCTAGGCTCCAGGAGGTGACGTCTGCGAGCAGCGGCAGGGCGCGGCGGCAGGTTGCCGGGAAACGCAGCTGTCGTCCTCCCGCGGTCTCCTCGACGCCCAGGGTCACCGTGCAGCGGCGCGGCGCGCCCGTCTGCTCGAGGTCCCAGGCGCCCAGCAGCTGCGCGACGGCCGGCGGCGCCCGGTCGGCCCCGCGTGGCGGCGGGGCCGTCTGCGCCGCGGCGGCGAGGCCCGAGAGAACCAGGCCGCCCGCGGCCAGCGCGCATCGCAGCGCGCCGGGCATCGCCCTCAGGCCTTCGTCCAGGGCGTTTCGGCGACGGGCGTCAGCGGGCCCTTGCCGTCGAACCATGAGAACAGGTTGTCGACGAGGAGCTGGCCCATCTGCTCGCGGGTGTGGACCGAGGCCGAGCCGACATGGGGCAGCAGCACGACATGGTCGATGGCGATCAGCTCGGCGGGAACGCGCGGCTCGTCCTCGAAGACGTCGAGGCCGGCGGAGAGGATGGTCTTGCTGCGCAGGGCCTCGATCAGCGCCTGCTCGTCGACGACCGTGCCGCGGCCGACATTGACGACGATGCCGTTGGGACCGAGCGCCTTCAGCACCTCGGCGTTGATGATGTGATGGGTCGAGGTGCCGCCGGGCGCGACCGAGATCAGCGTGTCGACGTCCTGAGCCATCTCGACCAGCGAGGGATAGTAGCGATAGGCGACGTCGGCCTGGCGCGAGCGGCCGTGATAGACGATCGGCAGGCCGAAGGCCTCGATGCGCTGCGCCACGGCCTTGCCGATGCGCCCCAGGCCGACGATGCCGACCTTGCGCTTGCGCAGTGACGTCGTCAGCGGATAGGGGGCCTTCAGCCACTTGCCCTCGCGCAGATAGCGGTCGACCTGCGGCAGCTGGCGGACGGTGGCGATCAGCAGGCCGATGGCGAGATCGGCGACCTCGTCGGTCAGCACGTCGGGGGTGTTGGAGACCACGAGCCCGCGGCGGCCGGCCTCGGCGGCGTCGACATTGTCGTAGCCGACGCCGAAATTGGCGATCATCTCGACCTTCGGCAGCGCGTCGAACAGGGCCCCGTCGATGCGGACATGGCCGCCGCCGGCGATGCCGCGGACCCGGTCCGAGATCTCGCGCAGGAAGGCCGCCTTGTCCTCCGCCTTCCACAGTTCGTGCACGGTGAAGCGAGCCTTCAGCTGGTCGGCCGCATAGGCCATCAGCGGGCCCGTCATCAGAATCTCGGTGGCGTTGGGCCGTGTCATGGTGCGTTTCCGTCAGGCTTCTGGGTGGAGGGCGGCGCTTGATCAGGCCGAGGTGAATCGATTAAATGCGGCAGCGGCCGGCGCTTGGAAAGCCATCGGCACAGGGTGCTCGGCCAGCGTCCATCCCACCATAGTGCGGACCTCCGCGGAAGCACCGCCGGTGCATATATAATATGACTTAATCACGCGGTTTTCTGGATGATCGTCGCCGAAAGCGGGGTCAGCATCGCCAGAGTCGTGTTCAGGCTGTCGATCACCAGCGCCTTCATGCGCGCGGCCGCGAGGTCTCCGTCGCGCTGGACGATGGCGTCGAGGACACGTTCGTGGTCGACCAGCGAGGCGACGAAGAAGTCGCGGTCATCGACCGATTTGAGCAGCAGCGACCATTGCACCGTCGCCGCCACGGCGCTCGCCAGGCACATCAGCGTGGCGTTGTGGGAGGCGGCGAAGACCGATTCGTGGAAGGCGAGGTCGGCGCGGATGGTGACGTCGTCATAGGGCTCGTTGTCGACCATGCCGCGAAAGGCGGCCTCGATGCGGGCGATGTCGGCGGCGGTGCGTCGCTGGGCCGCCAGCCGGGCCGCCGCCGGCTCGGCGAAACGGCGCAACTCGAAGAGATCGCGGATGAATTTCTCATTCGGATCCGCTTCGAAATGCCAGGCGAGAACATCGGGATCGAGCAGATTCCAGCTGTCGCGCGGCGCGGCGCGGGTGCCGCTCTTGGGCCTCGCCTCGACCAGGCCCTTGGCGGTGAGCACCTTGACCGCTTCGCGATAGGCCGTGCGCGAGACCGAGATGTCGCTCCTCAGATCGTCCTCGTCAGGCAGCACCTCGCCGGCCTTGACGGCCCCGGTGATGATGGCGACGGCGAGCTTCTGCGCGACCTGGCCGAAGAGGCGGTCGGGGTTGAGCGTGGTCGGCCGCGAATAGTCGCGGATGCGCATCGTCTGGCTCCTCCCCCTCCCCGTCCGGCGCTTGACACGCCTGCATGTATGGTATGACTTTATCGCAGATGAAGGCCGGTGCAAGGGACCGCCGTTCTCCGGAGCGGGACGGTCCTTAGCCGACGGCAACCTTCATCGATCGGTCGCAACAGGCCGATAGACGATGCGGCCCGGACTTCGCCCGTTGTGGCGGATCACCGGGTCCACGGGGAAACGACGTTGAGGAGACAGGCCCGATGGCCTCAGTGCAGATTGCCGACGTACGCAAGGCGTATGGCTCGACCCAGGTCATTCACGGCGTCGATATCGACATCGAAGACGGCGAGTTCGTGATTCTGGTCGGCCCGTCCGGCTGCGGCAAGTCCACGCTGCTGCGGATGATCGCCGGGCTCGAGAACATCTCGGGTGGCGAGATCCGGATCGGCCCGCGCGTCGTCAACGACGTGCCGCCGAAAGAGCGCGACATCGCGATGGTGTTCCAGAACTATGCGCTTTATCCGCATATGACCGTCGCCGACAACATGGCGTTCTCGATGAAGCTGCGGAAGGCTCCCAAGGAGGAGATCGCCGATCGCGTCGGCAAGGCGGCGGCCATCCTCGGCCTCGAGAAGCTGCTCGACCGCTATCCGCGCCAGCTTTCCGGCGGCCAGCGCCAGCGCGTCGCGATGGGCCGCGCGATCGTGCGCGACCCGCAGGTGTTCCTGTTCGACGAGCCGCTTTCCAATCTCGACGCCAAGCTGCGCGTGCAGATGCGCACCGAGATCAAGGAACTGCACCAGCGCCTGAAGACCACCACGGTGTATGTCACGCACGACCAGATCGAAGCGATGACCATGGCCGACAAGATCGTGGTGATGCATGACGGCATCGTCGAGCAGATGGGCGCGCCGCTCGATCTCTACGACCGCCCCGCCAATCTTTTCGTCGCTGCCTTCATCGGCTCGCCCTCGATGAACCTGCTGAACGGCACGATCACGCCCGCCGGCTTCGAGACCGCAGGTGGGGTGGTCTGGCCGATCGGGACGCATCCGGCCGATTCCAACGGCAAGGCCGCCGTGCTCGGCATCCGGCCCGAGCATATCCAGCTCGACGAGAACGGCCTCAAGGCGGAGGTCGTCGTGGTCGAGCCGATGGGCTCGGAGACGCAGGTCGTGGTCCGCTGCGGCGGGCAGAGCCTGACCTGCGTGTTCCGCGAGCGCATCACCGCCAAGCCGGGCGAGCTGATCGGGATCACGCCCGACACCAATGTGACGCATCTCTTCGACGCCGGCACGGGGAAAAGCCTGGCGGCATGACCTGATCATCCGCGCCCACGGGGGGCCAACTCCCGGGGCGCGATGAAGCACAAGGCCAATGGGGCGCTCCAGACCCCGGGCCGAGCAACCGAGTCCATGGGAGGACGCTGATGACCAAACCGACACGACGTTCCGCATTGAAGGGCCTCGCCGGCGTGGCGGGCGCTGGCGCCCTCGTCGGCTCCGGCATGACCGAATGGGCCAAGGCCTGGGCGCAGGCCTCGCCCTTCAAGCCCGAGGCGGGCGCGACCCTCAACCTGATGCGCTGGCGCCGCTTCGTCGTCGCCGAGGACGAGCAGTTCAACAAGATCGTCGCGGCCTTCACCGCGGCCACGGGCGTGCGCGTCACGGTGACGTCGGAATCCTTCGACGACATGCAGCCGAAGGCATCCGTCGCCGCCAACACCGGCACGGGCCCGGACCTGTTCTGGTCGCTCTACTCGACGCCGCACCTGTTCCCGAACCGCTGCGTCGACGTCACCGACGTCGCGGACTATCTCGGCAAGAAGTATGGGGGCTGGGTGCCGGTGGCCGAGGCTTATGGCAAGCTCGGCAACAAGTGGATCGCGATCCCCGCCGCGATCAACGGCGGCTACATCAACTACCGCATCTCGCAGATCAAGGCGGCCGGCTTCAACGAGGTGCCGAAGACGACGGCCGGATTCCTGGAACTCTGCAAGGCTCTGAAAGCCAAGAACACGCCGGCCGGCTTCCCGCTCGGGCGCGCCTCGGGCGACGGCAACTCCTACGCCTACTGGCTGCTGTGGTCCCACAACGCCGCGCAGGTCGACGAGAACAGCAAGGTGATCATCCGCTCGCCCGAGACGGAAGCGGCGCTGAACTATTCCAAGGCGCTGTACGACACCTTCATCCAGGGCACGGCGGCCTGGAACGACGCCTCCAACAACCGTCTGTTCCTGTCGGGCGAACTCGGGCTGACCGCCAACGGCATCTCGATCTATGCCGCGGCGAACGCCTCCAACGACCCGAAGCAGAAGGCAATCGCGGCGGATATGGATCATGCCTACTGGCCGATCGGCCCGGCGGGCAAGCCGACCGAGATCCAGCTCTGCTTCCCGATGATGGCGATGACCTACACGAAGTTCCCGAACGCCTGCAAAGCGTTCATGGCCTACGTGCTGGAAGCCGAGCAGTTCAACCCGTGGCTGGAGGCGGCCGCCGGCTACCTCACGCATACGCTGAACGCCTTCGACAACAATCCGGTCTGGACCAAGGACCCGAAGAACACGGTGTTCCGCGACGCCTCCAAGCGCAGCCTTGTCGCGGGTCATCGCGGCAAGCTCGACGAGAAGGCGGCGACCGCCATGGCGGACTTCATCGTCGTCGACATGTTCGCCAGCTTCTGCACCGGTCGCGAATCGGCCGATGGTGCGATGCGGCTCGCCGAGCGGCAGCTGCAGCGGATCTACCGCTGACCGAACCCTTTCCGGCCGGCGGTAGCGCCGGCCGGAGCGCCTGACCGGCGCCGAGGGAAGGGCCTTTCATCCCTGTCTACGGGTCTTCCTCCCGGCGCCTTTGCGCGCGCCGGGAGGAAGACACCCTTTTATCGAGGAAGCGCTCGCGATGGCTTCAGGCTCGTTCGCCGCCCCACCGGAGACCACCGCCTGGACAAGGCTGATGGTCAACCGGAACTGGCTCGGCTTCTGGTTCATGGTTCCGACCATGATCTTCCTGCTGTTCTTCCTGGCCTGGCCGCTGATCCTGGGCATGTGGATGAGCATGACCGACATGCGCATCGGCCGCGGCGGCGTGTTCATCGGGCTGGAAAACTACCAGTACCTGCTCGACGACAGCGACTTCCTGAACGCGACCGCCTTCACGCTCGTCTACACGGCGGTCGCTTCGGTGTTCAAATTCGCCATCGGGCTCTATCTCGCGATCCTCCTGAACAATCACATGCCGTTCAAGGCGTTCATCCGCGCCATCGTGCTGATCCCGTTCATCGTGCCGACCGTGCTGTCGGCGGTGGCGTTCTGGTGGATCTTCGACACGCAGTTCTCGATCTTCACCTGGCTCCTGCAGAAATGGGGTTTTCTCGACAAGGGCCAGTACATCAACTGGCTCGGCGACCCGTTCCTGGCGCAGTGCAGCGTCATCTTCGCCAATATCTGGCGCGGCATCCCCTTCATCGCGATCACGCTGCTGGCCGGGCTACAGACCGTCTCGCCCTCGCTCTACGAGGCCGCGACGCTCGACGGCGCCTCGGGCTGGCAGCGCTTCCGCTTCGTGACCTATCCGCTGCTGACCCCGATCATCGCCGTGGTGATGACGTTCTCGGTTCTGTTCACCTTCACCGATTTCCAGCTGATCTGGGCCATGACCCGTGGCGGCCCGGTCAATGCGACGCAGCTGATGGCGACGCTGTCCTATCAGCGCGGCATCCTGGGCGGGCGGCTGGGCGAGGGCGCCGCGATCGCCACCGCCATGGTGCCCTTCCTCCTGGCCGCCATCATGATCAGCTGGTTCGGCCTTCAGCGCCGCAAGTGGCAGCAGGGAGAGAGCAATGACTGACGCCGCCCTGAAATCCAACGCAGCCCCGGGCACGCTGTCCGACCATCGCGAGGGCATGGCCTATCTGGAGACGCTGCCGCGCAAGCTGGTGGTCGTCTACATGCCGCTGGCCATCATCCTCGTGGTGCTGCTGTTCCCGTTCTACTGGATGGTGATCACCTCGATCAAACCGGATGCGCAGCTGCTCAACCTCGACAACAGCAACCCGCTCTGGGTCAGCCAGCCGACCTTCCAGCACATCTACAAGCTGCTGTTCGAGAGCGCCTATCCGCGCTGGCTGATGACCACGATGATGGTCGCCACCGCGGCGACCTTCCTCTCGATCTTCGCCAGCGTGCTGTCGGCCTATGCCATCACCCGCATCCGCTACAAGGGCGCGGCGACGGTCGGCGGGCTGATCTTCCTCGCCTATCTCGTGCCACCGTCGATCCTGTTCATCCCGCTCTCGGCCGTGATCCACGCCTATGGCCTGTTCGATACGCCCTTCGCGCTGATCCTGACCTATCCGACCATCCTGATCCCGTTCTGCACCTGGCTCTTGATGGGATACTTCAAGACCATTCCCTACGAGCTCGAGGAATGCGCGCTGATGGACGGGGCGAGCCGCTGGCAGATCCTGGTCAAGATCGTGCTGCCACTGGCGATCCCCGGGCTGATCTCGGCCTTCATCTTCGCCTTCACCCTGTGCTGGAACGAGTTCATCTACGCGCTGACCTTCATCTCCTCGGACCACAACAAGACGGTGCCGGTGGCGATCATCTCCAACTTCGTCGACGGCGACATCTTCCGCTGGGGCTCGCTGATGGCGGGCGCGCTGATCGGCTCGCTGCCGCTGGTGATCCTCTACGCCTTCTTCGTCGAGCATTACGTGTCGGCGATGACGGGAGCGGTGAAGGAGTGAGGTCCTGCGGCGCAGGCGGGCCGCCCGTGCCCCCTGCGCCGTCATGCGGTGCGCGACGGCGGGACCGCGCCGATCGGGGCTCGCGCCGCGAGCGTCGATCGGCCAGTCTCGCGACCCGATCCCGGGCCGGCGCCTGACGTCGCCGGGGGGACGTCAACAGAGGACCTGACCAGAAGATGCCGACCTCCATCGCCTTCATCGGGCTCGGCGCCATGGGCGCGCCGATGGCCGAGAACCTCGTCAAGCGCCAGTTCCGCGTCACCGGTTTCGACATGCGCGAGAGTGCGCGCGAGGCGCTGGTCGCCGCCGGCGGCCACGCGTCGGAGAGCGCCGCGGCCGCGGCTTCGGGTGCCGAGGCGATGGTTCTGATGGTCGTCAACGCGGCGCAGGCGCGCGCCGTGCTGTTCGAGGCCGGGGCGCTCGCGGCGCTGGCGCCCGGCGCGGTGGTGATCCTGATGGCGACCTGCCCGCCGGGCGAGGTCGAGGCGATCGCGGCGCAGGTCATCGCCAGCGGACGGCGCTTCGTCGATGCCCCGGTGTCGGGCGGTGTGGTCGGCGCGCGCGCCGCGACGCTCTCGATCATGGTCGGGGCGCCCGACGAGACCATGGCGCTGGCGCGGCCAATGCTGGAGGCGCTGGGCGACAAGGTCTTCCATGTCGGCCAGGCGCCCGGACAGGGCGCAACGGTCAAGACGGTCAACCAGTTGCTCTGCGGCGTGCACATCGCGGTCGCGGCGGAGGCGCTCTCGCTCGCGGAGAAGGCCGGGATCGACGGGCGGCTGCTGTTCGAGATCATGGGCGGCTCGGCCGCTTCCTCGTGGATGCTGAAGGACCGCGGACCGCGCATGCACGAGGCCGACCCGGCGGTGACCAGCGCCGTCGACATCTTCGTCAAGGACCTGTCGATCGTGCTGGATGCCGGCCGGGCGGCGCGCACGGCGCTGCCGCTGGCGGCCGCCGCGCACCAGATGTTCCTCGCGGCGTCGGGGATGGGCCATGGCGGCCGCGACGATTCGCAGGTGGTGCGGGCCTATCGCGCGCTCAACGCCAAGCCCGCCAACGATGCGTGAGCCGCCCGCCCAGGGCTCAGCAGCGGGCCGGGGCCGTCGTGCCGCGGATGACGAGGGCGGGCGTCAGCAGCAGCCTGCGCGGCGGGGCGGCGGGATCGGCGATGCGGCTGATCAGGAATTCGGCCGAGGTGCGGCCCATCTCGTCCTGGAAATTGCGGATGGTCGTCAGCGCCGGATACCATTGCGCCGCTTCCTGCACGTCGTCGCAGCCGATGATCGAGAAATCGGAGCCTGCCTCGCGGCCGCGATGGCGCAGCCCGAGCATCGCCCCGAAGGCGGCGAGATCGTTCATGCACACGGCCGCCGTCGGGGGATCGGGCGCATCGAGAACCGCCTGGATGCCCTTGGAGCCGTTCTCGCGCGTGCCATGCCCGGGATAGACCAGCGCCGGGTCGATCGGGATGCCGTTGCGCGCCAGGACCTCGCAATAGCCGCGATAGCGGTTCGCGCCCGTCGAGATCCGCTCGTTCTGGCAGATGAAGGCGATGCGCCGGTGGCCGAGTCCGATCAGATGCTCCATCGCCAGGATGGTGCCGTGGCGGTCATCGGAGCCGACGAAGTCGAGATCGGGCGTAATCTCGCGCGAGAGCTGGACGATCGGAACGCCGGCCGCGATCAGATGGGCGAAGGTTTCCGGCGTCGAGCCGCCGGCGGCGCAGAGGATCATCCCGTCGGGGCGGTACTCCTTGAGCGTGTTGAGGACGCGGTCCTGCCGTTCGAGGTCCTCGCCATAGGTGCCGAGCAGGATCGAGCGGCCATGGGCCGTGGTCGTCTCCTCGATCGCCGACAGCAATTCGGCGAAATAGGGGTTCGTGATGTCGTGGAAGCCGACGCCGAGGATATTGGTGCGGTCAGTCCGCAGCGAGGCGGCGCTGCGGTTGTAGCTGTAGCCCATCTCGCGGGCCATCTGCTGGACGCGGGCCCGCGTCGATTCCGCCACCAGCGGCGAGCCGCGGAGCGCGAGCGACACCGTCGCGGTCGAGACCGCGAGCCGATCGGCGATGATCTGAAGCGTGACGCGACCGCGCGCGACCGACTGCGCAGCCGTTGGCTTGACGGGGGAACCGGCACTGACGGGGCCGCTGCTGGTCATGACGCTCTTCTCCGGCGTCGGAAACGCGACCCTGCGACCGGTTCTTGGTCGGGCGTTCCATCACGTCGATCCGTCATTCTCATATAAACAGGAGAAATTGAAGATGACTGCAACCAAAGAATCAGTGGGCTTCATCGGCGTCGGTCTGATGGGGCAGGGCATGGCCCAGAGCCTGCTCAACAAGGGCTTCCCCCTCACCGTCATGGGGCATCGCAACCGCAAGCCGGTCGAGACCCTCGTCGCCGGCGGCGCGAAGGAGGCCAAGACGCCCCGGGAGCTCGCGCAGAACGCCAGCATCATCTTCCTGTGCGTGACCGGCTCGGCCCAGGTCGAGGCCGTGGTGAACGGGCCCGACGGCATCGCGGCCGGCGCCAAGCCCGGCACCGTGATCATCGACTGCTCGACCTCGGACCCGACGGTGACGGTGCGGATCGCCGGCGAGCTGGAGGCCAAGGGCCTGCATCTGGCCGATGCGCCGCTCGGCGGCACGCCGGCCCAGGCTGCGCTCGGCCAGCTCTCGGCGATGGTCGGGACGACGCCGGAGGTGTTCGCGCGGATCAAGCCGGCGATCGAGGCCTGGGCGCAGAAGGTCGTGCATCTCGGCCCGGTCGGCGACGGCCACAAGATGAAGCTTCTGAACAACTTCCTCTCGATGGGCTATGCGGCGATCTATGCCGAGGCGCTGACCCTGGCCGCGAAGATCGACATCACGCCGCAGACCTTCGACAGCGTGCTGCGCGGCAGCCGGATGGATTGCGGCTTCTACCAGACCTTCATGCAGTATGTGCTTGAGAGGGACCGCGACGCCCACAAGTTCACGCTGGTCAACGCACTGAAGGACGTGCGCTATCTGGAGAGCGTGGCGAATGCGGCCGGCGTGCCCAACCCGATCGGCAACGCCGTGAAGAACAGCTTCGCCCGCGCCGTCGCTGCCGGGAAGAGCGACGATTACGTGCCGATGCTGTCGGACTTCATCGCCGCCGAGAACGGCCTGTCTCTCGCCCGCAAGGGCTGAGACCGCCCGTTTCCTACGCCGACCCGGTTCCGGCCGGGTCGGCGAGACGGGCCGCGAGGCGTTCGCCCAGGCCGATGCTGGCGATCCCCGCGGGAAAGGCGAGATCTCCGTGCCGCGGCTTGTCGGCCGGGTCGCGCAGGGCCGCCAGGACGGCGGCGAGACCGGCCTCGACCGAGCAGATGACGGGCAGGTCGAGATGGGGCGCGATGCGCGCCGCGAGGCCGGCGAGCCCCGCGCCGCCGAGAATGACGGCACCGGCGCCGTTACGCGCCGCGGCGTCCCGGCAGGCCTGCGTCAGCAGGGCGATGGCGCCGTCGGGGTCGCGCGCGATCTCGGCCCCGGTCGGGGCGACGGTCTCGATCCCGGCGAGCCGGTCTCCCAGCCCGAGCGTGCCGACGAATTCCCGCAGCATCGGCCCCCAGCGCTCCCCTCCGGTGACGATGGCGAAGCGTTCGGCGCATCGGGCCGCCGCGATGCAGCTCGCCTCGGCCATGCCGATCACGGGCACGGCGGCGAGCTCCTTCAGCGCGAGCAGCCCGGGGTCCCCGAAGCAGGCGAGATAGACCGCGTCGCAATCGCCGCCATGCTCGGCGAAGGCGTCGAGCGTGGCATGGCCGGCGATGGCGGCGGCGCTGCGGCTGGCGATGTAGCGTGCGCCGAAGCGGCCCGTGACGGGCTTCAGCGTGACGCCCTGCGGCAGCATCGGCGCCAGCACCCGCGCCATCAGGGCGGTCACTTCGGCCGTCGTGTTGGGATTGATCAGCAGGATGCGCACGGGAAGACGTCGTCCAGGGGAGGGGGCGCCACTCTCCGCGATCAAGCCGTGCCGGGCAATCCCGCAGGCCCGGTGCCGCATCGGTGATGTTGCGTTGCAACATAAACGGTTATGATCGCGTTGAGGATCGAAAGGCCGTCGTCATGCCGTCGCGGCCGGCGCAGGAGCGCACCATGCCCCGACTGTCGGATACCATCGCCCGTCTCGCCGCCGCCCGCGGCCAGGGATCCGGGGCCGCCGTCCCGTCCCGGCTGACCGAATGGGCCGGCTTCGGCTCCAATCCCGGCGCCCTGCGGGCCCATCGCTATCGTCCCGAGGGGCTGGAACCCGGAGCGCCGCTCGTCGTGGTGCTGCATGGCTGCACCCAGAGCGCGGCGGCCTACGACCTCGGCTCGGGATGGTCCCGCCTCGCCGACCGGCATGGCTTCGCCCTGCTGTTTCCGGAGCAACAGCGCGCCAACAACGCCAATCTCTGCTTCAACTGGTTCGCGCCCGGCGACATCGCCCGCGAGGCGGGCGAGGCGCTCTCGATCGCCCAGATGATCGAGGGGACGATCACCGGCTACGGGCTCGACCGCCGCCGCGTCTTCGTCACCGGCCTGTCCGCGGGCGGGGCGATGGCCGCCGCGATGCTCGCGACCTATCCGGAACTCTTCGCGGGCGGGGCGATCATCGCCGGCCTGCCCTATGGCAGCGCCTCGGGCGTTCCCGAGGCGCTGGAGCGCATGCGCGGGCAGGGCCTGCCGGGGGAGGCCGCGCTGCTGCGCGCGGTGCGGGCGGCTTCGCGCCATAGCGGACCCTGGCCCACGCTCTCGGTCTGGCACGGGTCGCGCGACCACACGGTCGCGCCGGCCAATGGCGAGGCCGTGCTGGCGCAGTGGCGGCAGCTCCATGGCCTGGCCGAAAGCCCGTCCGAGACCTTGTCGCTCGGCCCCCATCGCCGCCGCGTCTGGCGCGACGGCGCCGGCACGGCGCGCATCGAGGCCTTCACGGTGGCCGGCCTCGGGCATGGCACGCCGATCGATGGCGGCGACGGAATCGGCGTTCCGGGGCCGCACATGCTGCAGGCCGGAATCTCCTCGTCCCGGCACATCGCGGCGTTCTGGCAGCTCACGGATGCCGTCGCGGCGGTTGCCACGGCGCCGGGCGCGGATGCGTCCGCAGCCCGAAGCCGGCCGGCCGAGACGGCCCGGCCCCTGCCGCCGCAGCCGGCAGCCTCCGGGCCGGGCCAGGTCATCGCCGATGCGCTGCGGGCAGCGGGACTGATGCGCTAGGCTGTCCCGGGGAACGATCCGCGCCGTCCCCGGTTTTTCAGGCTGAGGACAAACAGAGGCGGTGGCCATGACGATCGAGACCAGCGAGGATTACGACGCCGCCCTCGCCAGGCTCGCTGCGCTGGGTGACACTCCGGCCGATGGGCAGGCGCATGACGAGTTTCTCGCCATCAGTGCTGCGATGGTCGCCTATGAGACGCGCAACCATCCGGCCCTCGCTCAGGGAGACGGGACATGATCGCGGAGAAGAAGGCGATCGTCCGCTGCGCGGACGATTACGAGCGGGCGCTCGAGCGGGTGGCTGAACTCGGGCACCCGGCGCCGGGCACCGCGGACGAGGCCGAACTCATCGGCCTCGTCGAGGCGATCGAGAAATGGGAAGCCCGGCACGAGGACGATTCGGAGGGCTGGGGCTAGCGACGGGCGTCCGAGCGCCGATCCCTTCTCCTGGTGTGCACGAGACTGGCGGCACGGCCCATCGCGTCCCTGCCTCATCAGGGCGGCTCAGCCGCGCAGGACCGCCTCCCTGAGCTTCTCGATGATCACGAAGACCTGCTGCCGCTCGGTCTCGTCCAGGGCCGCGAGAAGGCGTTCGTGGCGCGCCCGCATGACCGGCCGCACCCGCGCTTCGAGGGCGCGGCCCTCGTCGGTCAGCTGCGCCCAGACGGCGCGGCGATCCCCCGGCCGCCGTTCACAGGAGGCGAGGCCACGCTGGGTGAGTTCCTGCAGGCAGCGGCTCGTCAGGCCGGGATCGAGGCCCGCGACCTCGGCGAGCTGACGCCCCGTCATCGCGCCATGGGCGGCCAGGAACGCGATGATGCGCCACTGGGGAATGTTCAGCCCGCCGGCCTCGCGCAACAGCCGGACGCTCTGGCGGTTCAGGGCCGCGTTGAAGCGGACCAGCCGGAAGGTCAGGAGCGCTTCCAGATCCGCCGGCTGCTGGGGACTCGCGTCTTGCGTCATGAGGCCATCTTGGTGGCAGTGCGCTTGACGTTGCAATCATTGATCGGTCAATTGATCGACCGAGCGGGCCGGCGACAGGCCCGAGGGGAGGGTGACATGATCAGGAAATTCGCGCGGGCCGTGCTCGTCGGGCTGGGGACCCTGTTGCCGCTGGCTGCGCTGGGCCAGGCGGCGTTTCCGAACCGGCCGCTGCAGATCATCGCGCCCTACGCGGCGGGCGGGGCCGCCGATGTCCTGAGCCGCTTCCTCGCCAAGGAGTTGGAGAGCCGGCTCGGGCAGCCGGTGATCGTGCAGAACCGGCCGGGCGCGGGGACGGTGATCGGGGCCCAGGCGCTGCTGCAGGCGCCCCGGGACGGATACACCCTGTTCATCAGCTCGAACTCCACCTTCACGCTCAACCCGGCGGTGATGCCGAGCCTGCCTTACGACGCCGCCCAGGATTTCGAGCCCCTGGCGCAGGTCGCCACCGCCAATCTCGTGCTGGTGACCCATGCCGACCATGCGGCGCGGGATGTGGCGGCGCTTGTGGCGGCAGCCAGGGCCGAGCCCGACAATCTGACCCTGGCGTCGTTTGGAACGGCCACCGTCTCGCACTTCGCCGGCGAATGGTTCAAATCGGTGGCCGGGATCAAGATGGCGCATGTCCCCTACCGGGGCAGCGGCCCTGCGATGAACGATCTCGTCGGCAAGCATGTGCCGTTCCTGATCGACACGATCGTGGCGGCCAAACCGCAGATCGAGGCGGGCAAGATCCGCCCGCTGGCGGTCACCTCGGCGAAGCGCTCGGCCATGCTGCCGGAGGTGCCCACGCTGCAGGAGCTCGGCTTTCCAGGCATCGACCTCTCCTCCTGGGTCGCGCTGGTCACCGCGAAGGGTATCCCCGCCGAGGCCAGGGCCAGGCTCGGCGACGCACTGGCCGCCGTGATGCGCGATCCGGCGGCGCTGGCCGCGATGACGAAATCAGGGTTCGAGCCGGTCTACCGGCCCTATGCCGACTGGCCGGGCGAGATCACCGCGGAGATCGCGGCCATGAAGTCCATCGCGCGGGCGGCTGGTATCAAACCCGAATAGCGACCTGTGTCGGGGGCATTGGCCGGTGGCCGCCAGGCATGAACGCCTCGGCTGATGATGGTGCCCCTGGCCGGAATCGAACCAGCACTCCTTGCGGAACTCGATTTTGAGTCGAGCGCGTCTACCAATTCCGCCACAGGGGCCCCTTGCGGGCGGGGCGGACTATAGCGATCGACTGCGGCCGGTCAATCGGCGTCCGTGCTTGCAGAGCGAAGGGTCGTCGCGCCTGAAATGTGATCGGCGAAAGGGCTGCCGTTGCGGCGTTCCTGCTGTATTTCGGCCGCAGGCGGGCCGCAGGGTGCGCCCGCCTCCTTCGTCCTCCGACCGCGCCCGCCGAGCCTGCCGATGACCCTCTCCGCCTCCGTCACGCAACGCACCGGAGCGACGCCGCGGCGCCTGATCGCGCTCATCGGCCTTGCCTGCCTCGCCCTGATCGCCGGGGCCTGGTTCTTCGAGATCGTGGTGGGCCTGAAGCCCTGCAAGCTCTGCCTCGAGCAGCGCCTGCCGCACTATACCGCGATGGGCCTCGCGGCGGCCGGGCTGGTGCTGGCGCGGTCGCCCCGGCTTCAGTGGCTGGCTCTGCTGGGGCTCGCCGGCCTGATGACCTGGAGCACCGGGCTCGGCGTCTATCATGCCGGCGTCGAATGGGGCTGGTTCGCCGGCCCGAACGATTGCGGCGGGGCGGCTGCGCCGGCCGCGGCCGGCGTACAGGACTTCATGAAGCAGCTCCAGACGACACGGGTCGTCAGCTGCACGGAGGCGGCGTGGCGGTTCCTGGGCCTGTCTCTGGCGGGCTGGAACGTGCTGGCCTCGCTCGCCCTGTTCGCGGCGGCGGTGATCGGCGTGCTCGGGCGCCTGCGCGCCTGAGCCATCGCCTCACGGCTCCAGTTCGGAATCCCAGTAGAGATAGTCGAGCCAGCTCTCGTGGAGATAGTTCGGCGGGAAGAGCTTGCCGTTGCGGTGCAGGTCGTTGATCGTCGGCGCATAGGCCTTCTGCATCGGGAACATGTCGACCGCGGCCGGCATCTTGTCGCCCTTGCGCAGATTGCAGGGCGAGCAGGCCGCGACCACGTTCTCCCAGGTGGTGAGCCCGCCCTTCGAGCGCGGGATGACGTGGTCGAAGGTCAATTCGTCGCGGGCGCTGCAATACTGGCAGGCGAACCGGTCGCGCAGGAAGACGTTGAAGCGCGTGAAGGCCGGCGTGCGCGAGGGCTTGATATAGGTCTTGAGCGAGACGACCGAGGGCAGCCGCATGTCGAAGCTCGGGCTGCGGACGACGGTGTCGTACTCGGAGACGATGTTCACGCGGTCCATGAAGACCGCCTTGATCGCGTCCTGCCAGCTCCAGAGGGAGAGCGGATAATAGCTCAGGGGCCGAAAATCGGCATTGAGAACCAGCGCCGGACAACCATCCGGCGAGGCCATCGGATGCATCACATGCGCCGTCAAACCCGCCGCACCTCCGCTTTCACATGCAAGACGAATCCCGCATGGGCATCAATGTAAGCGCGGCACGACAGGAATGTGAAGGGGTGCGGCGATTGGGCCGCCGCGAGCGTCGGGATCGGGGACGACCCGACCCTCTGATGCAGGATGTGATGGGAGGCAATGCCCGGGTCAAACCCGGGCTTGAGCCCGACTTCAGCGCGTCGGAACCGGCTTCTCGCCGCGGTAATCGTAGAAACCGCGCTTGGTCTTGCGGCCGAGCCAGCCGGCCTCGACGTATTTCACCAGCAGCGGGCAGGGGCGATACTTGGAATCCGCCAGGCCGTCATGAAGCACCTGCATGACCGAAAGGCAGGTGTCGAGGCCGATGAAGTCGGCCAGCTGCAGCGGCCCCATCGGGTGGTTGGCGCCGAGCTTCATCGCGGTGTCGATCGCCTCGACCGAACCGACGCCCTCATAGAGCGTGTAGACGGCCTCGTTGATCATCGGCAGCAGGATGCGGTTGACGATGAAGGCGGGGAAATCCTCGGAGACCGAGACCGTCTTGTGGAGCTTGCCGACGAACTCCTTGGCGAGCTCGAAGGTCTGGTCGTCGGTGGCGATGCCGCGGATCAGCTCGACGAGCTGCATCAGCGGCACGGGGTTCATGAAATGGATGCCGATGAAGCGCTCGGGCCGGTCGGTCGCGGCGGCCAGCCGCGTGATCGAGATCGAGGAGGTGTTGGAGGCCAGCATCGTCTCCGGCTTGATGTGCTGGCAGACGGCGGTGAAGATCTTGCGCTTGGTTTCCTCGCTCTCGGTCGCGGCCTCGATGACGAGGTCACAATCGGCGAGGCCCTCGAGCTTCGGGGCGGCGGTGATCTTGGCCATCGCGTCGCGGCGGATCTCGTCACCGATGGCGCCCTTGGCGACCTGGCGGGCCATGTTGCCGTCGATCGTCGCCAGCGCCGCGTTGATGCGCTCCTCGGCGACGTCGTGCAGCCTCACCTCGAACCCCGCCACGGCCGCCACATGGGCGATGCCGTTGCCCATCTGGCCCGCGCCGATGATGCCGATCGTCCTGATCGCCTGAGCCGACATGGTCTGTTCCATCTCCGATATCACCGCCTCCATGCCGGAAGCCGATGCGGGCCGCCGCGCGCGGCTGCCTCTTCATATATCAATCGCGGGCGCAGCGCAGCGTCCGATTGGCCGCCCGCCGCGCCCCGCTGGTTCGGGCCTATTTGCCGATCTTGGCGAGTTCGGCGTCGAGCTCCGGCAGCAGGGTGAAGAGATCCCCGACGAGGCCGTAATCGGCGACCTGGAAGATCGGTGCCTCCTCGTCCTTGTTGATGGCGACGATGACCTTGCTATCCTTCATGCCGGCGAGATGCTGGATCGCGCCGGAGATGCCGACCGCGATGTAGAGATCGGGCGCCACGACCTTGCCGGTCTGGCCGACCTGCCAGTCATTGGGCGCGTAGCCGGCGTCGACCGCGGCGCGCGAGGCGCCCATCGCCGCGCCGAGCCTGTCAGCGATCGGCTCGATGACCTTGCCGAAGGCCTCCGACGAGCCGAGCGCGCGGCCGCCGGAGATGATGATCTTGGCCGAGGCCAGTTCCGGCCGGTCGGACTTGGCGACCTCCTCGCCCTTGAACTGGGAGGAGCCGTCCTGGGCTGCGGCGGCGACGGCCTCGACCGGGGCGGTGGCGGCGCCGTCCGCGGCGGCCGCGAAGGAGGCGCCGCGGACGGTGATGACCTTCTTGGCGTCGCCCGACTGCACCGTCTGGATGGCGTTGCCGGCATAGATCGGCCGCTCGAAGGTGTCGGGCGAGACGACCTTGGTGATCTCCGAGACCTGCATCACGTCGAGCAGGGCGGCGACGCGGGGCGTGACGTTCTTGCCGGTGGTGGTGCCGGCCGCGACGATGGCGTCATAGCCGCCCGCGAGCGAGACGATCAGCGCGGCCAAGGGCTCGGCGAGATGATGGCCGAAGGCGGCATCGTCCGCCAGCAGCACCTTCTCGACGCCGTCGAGCTTCGCGGCGGCGTCGGCCACCGCCTGGGCACCCTGGCCGGCGACGAGGACATGGACGGGCGCACCGAGCGCCCTGGCGGCGGTCAGGGCCTTGCGGGTGGCCTCGTTGAGGCTCTTGTTGTCGTGCTCGGCGAGCAGCAGCGTCGTCATGATGTCAAAGCACTCCGGCTTCGTTCTTGAGCTTGGAGACGAGTTCGGCGACCGAGCCGACCTTGATGCCGGCGGAGCGGCCGGCGGGCTCGACGGTCTTCAGCACCTTCAGGCGGGGTGCGACGTCGACGCCGAGCGTCTCGGCCGAGGTCTCGTCGAGCGGCTTCTTCTTGGCCTTCATGATGTTGGGCAGCGAGGCGTAGCGCGGCTCGTTCAGGCGCAGATCGGTGGTGACGATCGCCGGCAGCTTGAGCGAGACGGTCTGCAGGCCGCCATCGACCTCGCGGGTGACGTCGACCGACTCGGCCTCCAGCGCGACCTTGGAAGCGAAGGTGCCCTGCGGCCAGCCGAGCAGCGCCGCCAGCATCTGGCCGGTCTGGTTGCAGTCGTCGTCGATCGCCTGCTTGCCGAGGATGACAAGGCCGGGGCTCTCCTGCTCCACGACCTTCTTGAGGAGCTTGGCAACGGCGAGCGGCTCGACCGTGCCCTCGACCTTCACGAGGATGCCGCGGTCGGCGCCCATGGCCAGCCCGGTGCGGATCGTCTCGGCGGCCTGCGCCGGCCCGATCGAGACCACGACGACCTCGGTCGCCTTGCCGGCTTCCTTGAGCCGCAGCGCCTCTTCGACGGCGATCTCGTCGAAGGGGTTCATCGACATCTTGACGTTGGCGAGTTCGACGCCCGAGCCGTCGGCCTTCACCCGGATCTTCACGTTGTAGTCGACAACCCGCTTCACGGGCACAAGGATCTTCATCGTCGTCATCACCGTTCAGAAAAGAGGCTGGTCCCGCCGCACCCCGGACCGTGCCGCAGAGGGCGGAAGGATGGCGGCATCGCGGCTCTCGGCTCGAATGCGGAGGGACCGTAACGACGGCCGTTTGCGCTTGTCAACGCCGCGGATGGCCCATCCCCGATGCCCAAACCGCGTCCCTCAGCCGCGCGCCGCGCGGCCGAACAGGGCCATGCGGCGATGGATCAGGAGCGGCGTGAGCGCGGCGCCGGTGCCGAGCCCGCCCAGATGCGCCCACCAGCCGACATGGCCGTCCGGATCGATCAGCGCCTGAAGGAACTGGAACAGGATCCAGGCGACGATCGCGTAGAGGGCGGTGATCCGCAGCGGGATCCAGTTGAAGGCGAGACCCCAGATGCGGACGCGCGGATAGAGCATCAGATAGGCGGCGATGACGCCGGATATCGCGCCCGAGGCGCCGATCAGCGGCTGCTCCGAGGCGGGGTTCATCATCGCATGGGTGAGGGAGCCGCCGAGGCCGCAGAGGCAGAAGAACAGCAGGAACCGGGCATGCCCCATCGCATCCTCGACATTGTCGCCGAAGACGAAGAGGAACAGCATGTTGCCCATGAGATGGGCGAGGCCGAGATGCAGGACGACATTGCTGAGCGGTGTCAGCCAGGGCGGGGCCTGCAGCAATTCGGTGGGCAGTTGCGCCGTCCCGAAGAGCACCGAGGGGATCAGGCCGAAGCCGGCGGCGACGGCGATCTGCGCGGTTTCGTCCCGGCGCAGGGTGATCAGCAGATAGAGCCCGGTGCACAGCGCGATCAGGGCGTGGGTGACGAAGGGCGCGCGCATGAAGCGCAGCGGCACGCCGTCATGCAAGGGGATGAACACCGGGGTCGCTAGCGGTTCTGGCCGGGCACCCAGAGCACGTCGCCCCCGGCCCTGGCGTTGAGATAGCGCGACGCGACGAAGAGGAAGTCGGAGAGGCGGTTGACGTATTGCAGGGCCGGCTGGCCGACGATCTCGCCGGGCGTCTGGGCGAGCTCCGTCATCAGCCGTTCGGCGCGGCGGCTGACCGTGCGAGCGAGATGCAGATGGGTGGCGGCCGGCGTCCCGCCGGGCAGCACGAAGGAGCGCAGCGGGGCCAGCGTCTCGTTGAGGCGGTCGATATCGGCCTCGATGCGATCGACCTGGGCCGGCACGATGCGCAGCGGCTCATAGGCCGGCGGCTCGCCGGTGTCGGGCGTCGACAGGTCGGCGCCGAGATCGAAGAGGTCGTTGCTGATGCGGCCGAGCATGGCGTCGACCTCCGGATCCTCCGCGGCGGCATGAAGCCGGGCGATCCCGATGCAGGCATTGGTCTCGTCGATCGTGCCATAGGCGGCGACGCGGAGATCGTATTTCGGCCGGCGCGGGCCGGTGGCGAGGCCGGTGGTGCCGTCGTCGCCGGTGCGGGTGTAGATTCGATTGAGCTTGACCATGGCCGCCTTATAGCGCGCCGCGCGGCCGACGGAAGCGGCGTTTCGCCCCCTTTTGCGGCGGCGAAACGCCCCGGCTCAGAAGCTGTAGCCGAGGCGGGCGCCGATATTGGCCGGGCCGCGGGCCTGGCCGCGGTCGGCGCAGCCGGTGGTGCTGAAATGCTCCAGCGTCGCGACCAGGCTCCAGCGGTCGTCGAGGCGCACGCCGAGAGCGGCAGCCTCGCGGGTGCCGCCGTTGCAGCCGAGGTTGAGACGGTTCTGCGGAATGATCGCGCCGGTCTTGCCGTCATTGAGCGCCGCACCGAGGCTGGCCTCGACGAAAACCCTGCTGGTGATGTCGACGGTCCAGGTCGCGCCGGCATAGGCGAAACGCGTGCCGTTGAAATTGGCGCTGGCGCCGAGATGGAAGCGCGGCACCAAGGCGTTGGCGAAACGGTCGCTCAGGGTGAAGGGCCGGGGGGTCGCGATCTCGCCGCTGAAATTCGCCAGGCCGCTCTCGCGGCCGCCGGGATTGGCCGCGCCGACGCCGATGCGGGCTTCCCAGGAGAGGGCGGGGGCGAGGGTGCCGGCGGGTGCGTAGCTGGAAGTTCCGGCCGGGAGGTCCTGAGCCTGCGCCGCAACGGGCGAGGCGGCGAGGACGCCGGAGAGGAGCAGCAACGCGACGCGAACCATGGGCGATCTGAACTTCTTGGCGGCGGGGACAGTCTTAAGGTTGCGCAAAGACTCGTGACCGGATTATGGCGGGATTGCGGCGAGCGTCGATCGGTTGCGGTGGCAAGCAGATAAAACCGCTGACGAATCAATGTCTTGCGAAAATGCTGGGGATCGCGCCGGTCTGGCCGTGGCGTCAGCCGCTGCGCCACCACAGCACGAACAGGATGACCAGGATCGCGACGAACTGAAGGATGACGCGCAGGCGCATCAGCTTCTGGGAGGTGCCTGCGCTGCCGCCGCGCAGCATGTTGGCGAGCCCGAGAACGAGGACGACGGCGACGGCACCGACGGCGACGGGAACGAGTGAACCGCTGAATGTCATGGCTCAGCCCTTAGCGCGGCCCCGTCGGCTTGGCCAGCGGCGGCGCCGGCCAGTGACGCTGGGCCGCAGCCGGTGCGAGGTCACCGATAACGCCGCTGCACGATCAGATGGGCGGCCACCGTCAGCAGGATGGTCGCGGTCATCAGGATGAAGGAGATGGCGCCGCCGAAGGGCCAGTTGTTCTGCTGGGCGAACTGGCCGTAGACCAGCGGGCCCATCATCTGGAACTTCGGGCCGCCGAGCAGGACCGGCGTGGCATAGGCGTTCATCGCCAGGATGAAGGTCAGGATCGTTCCCGCCAGAATGCCGGGCAGCGCCAGCGGCCAGAGCACGCGGCGAAACATCGCCGCGGGGCCGGCGCCGAGGCTGAAGGCGGCCTCCTCGACATTGCGCGGGATGCCCTCGATGACGCTCTGCAGGGTCAGCACCATGAAGGGCAGGTTGACCGCGATGATGCCGATGAGGACCGCGTTTTCGGTGTACATGATCTCGAGCGGCTGATCGATCAGGCCCATCCCCATCAGCGAGGCGTTGAGTGCGCCGCGACTGCCGAACGCGGTCATCCAGCCGGCGGCGCGGACGGCATTGCCGACGAAGAGCGGCAAGACCACGGCGATGATCAGAAGGTTCTTGAAGCGGCTCTGGGTGCGGGCGAGCACATAGGCCAGGGGGAAGCCCATGACCAGGCAAACGACGGTGCAGAAGACTGCGACCTTCACAGTGCGCGCGAGCACGGTGAGGTAATAGCTGTCGGTGAAGAACTTGACGTAGTTCTCGATCGTCAGCCCGTCGACCATGAACTGGCCGGGAATGAACTGGTTCAGCGAATAGCGGAACAGGATTGCGATCGGGCCGAGAAGCCCGATCGCGACGAAGAGTGTCGCCGGCACGACGAGCAGGCCGGCGAGGCCGGTGCGCGCGCCCGCGACGGGTTCTGGAGCGGTGGTGCTCATGGCGTGGCTCCGTCATGCTCGGGCTCGACCCGAGCATCTCCGGACGCGGACGCGAATAACCGCGCCTTCATCGTGATGAGGTTCTCGGGTCGGCGCGGAGCGCCGCCCGAGAATGACGTGCCAGCCCTGTTCATCACGCCTTGAAGACCTTGTCCCACCACTCCTTCATCGCCGAGTCGTTCTTGGCGAGGAAGGCATAGTCGAGATCCTTGAGACGCTTCTGCTCCTCGGCAGTGAAGCCGATGCGCTTCTGCAGATCGGGCGCAATCTCGAGACCGGTGACAGTGCCATTATAGCCCATGTCGACAGCGAAGGCCTCCTGAGCGGATTTCTCCAGCATCGCGTTCATATAGGCGTAGGCGTTGTCCTTGTTGGGCGCATTTTTCGCGATGGCGAAGCCGGAGACATACGCCGGAATGCCCTCGCTCGGAGCGGCTGCCTCGCAGGCGATGCCGGCGTTCTGCCACTGAACAGCGCGCGCCTTCCACATGATGCCGATGCCGATCTCCTCGGTCTTCAGCGCCTGGGCGAAGGCTTCATTGGTCGGGTAGACGCGAGCGCCAGCCTTCTTGGCCGCCATGAGCACCTCCTTGGCCTTGTCGAGATTGTTCATCTCGGCGCCGTTGGTGCCGGCGAGCGAGGCGGCGACGAAGACGTAGATATACTGGATGTCGATAATGCCAATCTTATTTCCGTACTTGGGATCGAAGGCATCCTTGAAGCTCGTCGGCGCCGGTGTGATCAGCTTCGGACTGTAGACGACGACCTTGCCGGAATAGATCTGGCCGATCCCGTACGGGTATTTCATCGACGGGAGCAGGTTCTTGGCGTTCGGGATCTTCGAGTAGTCAATCTGCTCGAGAACCCCGGCCTCGTTCATCTCGTACATGTTGGCGGCCGACAGACCCTGGATGTCGGCCGAACCGCGCGGCAGGCGCTTCTCCGCCACCATCTTGGCGCGGCGCGGCGCATCGCTGGCCTGATCCTGCACGACCTCGATGCCCTTGGGCTTGAGGAAGGGCCCCTCGATGTTCTTGGTCAGCAGGCGGGCATAGTCGCCGCCCCAGGTGCCGATGACGACCTTGCCGGCGGCCTGGGCGAGAGCCGGGCTGCCGAGGCCGGTGGCGAGCGCGGCGGCGCCGGCGCCCTTGAGAAGATCGCGTCTGTCGAATGTCGTCATGGTGGTAACTCCCCTGTTGGACGCCCGTCGAAGCGTTGAAATCAGGCTTCGCGCGGATAAACGAGCCCGGCGTCTTCGGCCCAGCCTATGGTGATGGTCTCGCCCGGCTTCGGTTCGGCGACGCCGGCCTTGTTCGGGATCTGCAGCAGCATGCGGTCATGCGCCGAGAGGCTGACGTCGACCTCGAGGATCGCGCCGAGATAGGAGGCGTGCTCGACGCGCGCCTCGAAGCGGTTGTGAAGCCCTTCCGTATCGCCGCCGACGGCGATGCGCTCCGGCCGCAGGGCGAGCGTCGCGGCGCCGGTGCCGGTCGCCGCCGCGCAGCCGATCGCGACTCCGCCCTTGGTCCGGAAGCGACCGGGCGCGGCGATGTCGCCGTCGAGGAAGGCGCTGCGGCCGATGAAGCCGGCGACGAATCGGTCGGCGGGTCGCTCATAGAGCTCGCGCTGCGTGCCGATCTGGCGGACCTCGCCCTTCTCCATGACGACCAGACGGTCGGCCATGGTCAGCGCCTCTTCCTGGTCATGCGTGACCATGATGGTGGTCAGGCCGAGCTTGCGCTGCAGGTCGCGGATCTCGACCCTGACCTCCTGGCGCAGCTTGGCGTCGAGATTGGAGAGCGGCTCGTCGAGGAGCAGCACGTCCGGCTCCATGGCGAGCGCGCGGGCGAGCGCGACGCGCTGCTGCTGGCCGCCCGAGAGCTGGCGCGGGTAGCGCTCGTCGAAGCCGGCGAGCTGCACGAGGCGCAGCGCCTCGGCGACGCGCGGCGCCCGGTCGGCGGGCGGAATCTTGCGCATCTCGAGGCCGAAGGCGACGTTCTCGGCCACGGTCATGTGCGGAAAAAGCGCATAGCTCTGGAAGACCAGGCCGCAATTGCGCTTCCAGGGCGGCAGCGCCGTGACGCTGCGCTCGCCGATGGTGATGGCGCCGGCACTGGGGGCGATGAAGCCCGCGACCATGCGCAGCGTCGTCGTCTTGCCGCAGCCGGAGGGCCCCAGCAGCACGAGGAACTCGCCATCGGCGATGTCGATGTTGACGTCGTTGACGACCGTCAGGTCGCCATAGGTCTTGCGCAGGTGTTCGATCGAAAGCCGTGCCATCGCGTCAGACCACCCGGCTCAGTTTGACGTAGCGGTCGGTGACGATCATCGCGACGGCGATGAGGACGATCTGGATCAGGGATGCGGCTGCCACGGTCGGATCGATCTTCCATTCGAGATATTGCAGGATGGCGATCGGCAGGGTGGTGCGGCCCGGTCCGACCAGGAACAGGCTCATCTCCAGATTGCCGAAGGAGGTGACGAAGCCGAAGAGGCCCGCCGCGACGATGCCGGGGCGGATGCTCGGCAGGGTCACCCGCCGGAAGGTGGTGAAGGGGCCGGCGCCGAGGTTCTGCGCGGCTTCCTCGATGGTGCGGTCGAAGCCGACGAGGCTCGCGGTGACGAGGCGTACCACCCAGGGGATGACGACGAGCGTATGGGCCGCGATCAGCCCGCCCTGCGAGCCCATCACCGGCAGGCCGGTGGCGATCTCGGTCTCGATCTGGAAGACATAGATCGCGGTGCCCAGCACAATGCCCGGCATCACCAGCGGCAGCAGCAGCAGCGTGTTGAAGAGCGGGCCCAGCACGATGCGGTGGCGCACCAGGGCCAGGCTCGCGGGCACGCCGACGAGCAGGCCGAGCAGCGTCGCCGCGACGCCGACCTGGAGGCTGAGCAGGAAGCCGTTGATGAAGGGCTGGTTGTTGGCTGCTGCCGTGAACCACTTCACCGAGTAGCCTTCCGGCGGGAAGGAGGGGATCTCCTGCCGGAAGAAGGCGAGCCAGGTGACGAAGATCAGCGGCAGCAGGATGTAGAGCAGCGACAGGCCCGCCGCCGCGTTGAGCGCGATGCGGCCGAGGCTCGGGCGGGTGGCGACGCTCATGCGCCTTCTCCGGCGCTGCGCGGCTTCGCAGCTTGTCCAGGATGACGGCGTGTTTCCCTACGCATTTAATCTGCTCTCACTGCAGCGTGTTCTTGTGGAACGCGCCGCCCTTCATGATGACCGGCAGCCGCGCACCCTGATCCTGCAACAGGCCGAGATCCTCGAGCGGATTGCCGTCGACCAGGATCATATCCGCATAAGCCCCAGCACGCAGCGTGCCAAGCTTGCCCTCCATGCGCAGGAGCTGCGCGCCGACGGTCGTGGCCGAGCGGATGATCTCGATCGGCGACAGCACTTCGCGGCGCAGCAGGAACTCGCGGGACTGGTCGACCTGGAGCTGGCCGAGCAGATCCGAGCCATAGGCAACGGGCACGCCGGCGCGCTTGCAGATTTCCAGTGAGCGCAGCCCACCGTCGATGACGAGGTCGTTCTTGGCGAGCATGTCGCCATCCATGCCGAATTCCGCGGCACGCTCCTTCATCGCGTAGTAGGCGACGAGGTTGGCGGTGAGGAACATGCCCTTCTCCGCCATCAGCTTGGCGGAGGCGTCGTCGATCAGGTTGCCGTGCTCGATGGCGCGCACGCCGCACTGCGCAGCGCGGGTGATCGCTTCCGGCGTATAGGCATGGGCGCAGACATAGCGGCCGAAGGCGGCTGCTTCCTCGACGGCGGTGCGGACCTCGTCGAGGCTGAACTGGAGCGAATCGAGCGGGTCGTAAGGGGAGGCGACGCCGCCCGACATCATGATCTTGATGTGATCGGCCCCGAGCCGCATCTGCTCGCGAACCGACTTGCGGACGGCCGAGACGCCGTCGGAGACGTTCATCGTATGGGCCATGGCGTTGCAGCACTGGCAGCGCGTTCCGAAATCGGTGCGGCGGCGCGGGTCGCTGTGGCCGCCGGTCGGGCCGATCGCCTGGCCGGCGATGAAGAGGCGCGGCGCCGCGACATGGCCCTTGTCGACGGCCTCCTTGATGCCCCAGTCGGCCCCGCCGGTGTCGCGCACCGTGGTGAAGCCGCGGTCGATCATGCCCTTCATCAGACCGATGGCGCGCGCCGTCATCAGCGTCAGCGGCATGCTCTCCATCGAGCGGATGACGACCTCTGAGAGGAAGACGTGGACATGGCTGTCGATCAGCCCGGGCATCAGCGTGCGGCCGCCGCAATCGACCACGTCGGCCCCGTCCGCCTTGATCGGCTTGTCGGAGAGTTCGCGGATGGTGTCGCCCTCGACCAGAAGCTCGTAGCCGGCCCGGACCTCACCGAACGCGGGTTCGAGCAGGCGAAAGTTCCGAAACAGCAGCATGGGCATGGCGGGCGTCTCCCCCGGCAAGGCGCAGCCACCGCAGGCCTTTTGTCCGGATGCTGATATATTGCGAACTTTGATCGCGCTTGTCCATCACCGCCCTGCAAAGGGCGCATGGCGGCAAGGGGTCAGCTGCCAACCGCCGCGTTGGGAGCGCCCGTGCGGTTTCGGACGGGCAGCGAAAGATCGTCGGCCAAAGCGCGGCTGATCGTCGGCAGGCCGTCGAGCAGGCTGGGCACGAAAGCCTGGGAGGGCGGCAGGCGGCGCGGCAGGCCGTGCAGGGCACGCGCCATCACCAGAGGGTCGCGCTCGCCTTCGCCGTTCTCCTGAGGATCGTGCAGGACGTCGACCAGTTTGAGATGGTCGGCCCGGTCCGCCCGAATCGCCTGTTCGAGGCGCGGCTTGACGCGCGGGACAATGAGAGCCGGCTTGTCGAAGGAGAGCACCTCACAGAAGGTGTTGTAGCCGCCCATCGCGACCACGCAATGGGCCCGGTTCATCAGCAGTTCGAGGCGCGGCTCGAAGCCGAGGCTTTCCAGCTTGGGAATGCGCGCGATCCGCTCGGCGAAATCCTTGCGGCGCTCGCGCGACATGAAGGGGCCGAAGACGATCAACGCGGGGAGCTCGATCGTCGGATCGGCCTCATAGGCCGAGATCACCCAGTCGATCACGCCGGCGCCGTCGCCGCCACCGCCGGGCGTCACCAGGATGAACGGGCCCTTGGTGATCCGCGGATAGCGGGTCGGCGGCATCGGGCTCGGGACGGCGCGCTTCAGATAGCCGGTGTAGCGGACCTTGTGGGCGAAGAGATGCTGGTTCGGCAGGCCGGCCAGCGGCTGGTAGATGCTCTCCAGCCCGTAGACGAAGATGTCGTCATAGATCTGGCCGAGCGCGTCCAGCGCACCGCTCTGGCGCCACTCCTCATGGAGCTTGGCCGGCTCGTCGAGCACGTCGCGCAGACCGAGCACGATGCGGGCGCCGCGGCGGCGCAGGATGTCGAGCGCCGGCACGAGTTCGCCGCGCAGGCCGATCGGCTCCTTGTCGACGATGACGACGTCCGGATCGAAGGAAAGGACCACCTGCTTGATGATGTCGGTGCGCAGGCGGATGGTGTCGTTGAGATCGAGATTGAGGTGATGGGGACCGTAGCGCCCGTCGCTCTGCTTCTCGATGCCGGGGATGCGGACATAGTCGACGCCGTCGCCGAACTGGAAGCTCGAGATCACCGACGAGCCCGAGACGATGATCACTGATATATGAGGATAGGTCGCCACGAGCGAATTGGCGATCGCGCGGCAGCGTCGGATGTGGCCGAGACCGAACGTGTCGTGGCTATAGATCAGCACCCGCGGCGCGTGTGGGCTGCGTGGAGTCCGCTCGGCGCCCGTGAGGTCGACGACGTTGAAAGGCATATCCGCGTCGCCCCCCCGCAGATAGGTCAGACGACCTCGTGTCGAGGACGAACGCACCTGAGATTACGAGCGGCTTTTATAGCGCGTGCCTCACGCCGCTCCAAGCCCATCGGTGCCGATCGATCATGCGGACGGTCAGGGGCAGACGTAGCCCGTTCCGTCGGGCAGGCAGCGATTGCCGTTCGGCAGCACCAGCGCGCCGCGGCCATCGCGCCTGACACGCTCGCCATTCGGCAAAACAAACCCGCCCGAGGCGTCCATGGTCGAGCGCGAGCCGTCCGGCAGGACGACCTCGGAGCCGACAATGGCGATGCGCTTGGTCGGGGTGGCCCGGGGCATTTCCCCAACGGGGGGGCGGGGCGGGCTGCTGCAGGCTGCGAGGCTGGTGGCGAGGGCGAGGACGGCGATCGACTTTTTCATGGGCGACCAACGCTCCGAGATCGATTCGGTTCCCTGAGTTTAACCGCTGGGCGGCCGTAAGGGAATGTTACAGCCCAAACAGCCGGCGCGGGTCGCCGTTCGCGACGGCGGGATGGGCGGTCATGCGTGCCAGGAAGCCTTCGAGAAATGCCCAGGCGGTCTCGTCATGGTCGCGGTGATGGAGCAGCAGGCCGAAGGAGGCCCGGTCGTCCGACCCGCCACGCAGCGCGGTCAGCAGGCGGCAGGCTTCGTCGACCAGGTCGGCCGGCTGGCGTCCGAGGCGCGCACGCCAGTCCATGATGTCGAGCGCCGTGTTGACGAGGCGCGGGCCGCCACCCGGCTCCAGCCGGTAGCCGCGGAAGCAGGAGAGGCCGTGAAAGCCGAGCTCCGGCAGCAGGGCGGCGTGGGCGGGGTCGATCCGGTTCCAGGGCGGCACGAAGACCGGCAGGAGCGCTGGGCCGAGCAGATCGCAGAGACGCGTCCTGGCTTCGACCAACTCGCGACGGATCTCGGCAGCGGCACGCTCGGCCCCGAACTCGGCCTTCTTGCCACCCTGCGGCGCATGGTTGTGGTGCCAACTGCCGTGCTGGCAGGGCAGCAGGGACGGCATCTGCCGGAGCGCCGCCGCCAGCGACGGCTCCGCCAGCATGGGGACGACCGCGAGCAGGACGGGCAGCCCGTGGCGCCGGGACAGGGCCGACAGGCGGTCGAGGGCCGGGCTGGCGGAGATCGCGTCGTCGTCCCGCCACCAGAGCACGACCTCTCGGCCGGCAGCGCTCCAGCGGTCGAGCTCCGCCGCGAGCGGGAGCCAGAGTGCGTCCGTCGCCTCCAGCGTCATGGCGCCCTGCCCTCGGCGCCCACCCGCCGGCGGGCGGCATGGTTGGCGAGCGCCGTGGCCAGCGCCGTCTCGAGGATGGCGGCGGCGGCCGCAGGGGTCCGTTCGGTCAGTGCGAAGCGACGCGCGGCCGCGCCCATCGTCGCGCGACGGTCGGGATCGTCGATCAGGCTCTGCAGCGCCCCGGCCAGGGCGGCCTCGTCGCCCTCGGGGACGAGCAGGGCCGTCTGGCCGTCGCGCACCGTCGCCGAGACGCCGCCGCTGTCGAAGGCGACGATCGGCAGGCCGACCGCCTGCGCCTCCAGATAGACCAGCCCATAGGCCTCGCGCAGGCCGGGCCAGATGAAGAGATCGTGGCCCGCGAGTTCGGCGACCACGCGGTCATGCGCGACGGCGCCATGCCAGGCGATGCGCCCCTCGGGCAGGGCCGAGAAGGCCTGTTCGATCTCGGGGCGCTTTCGGCCGTCGCCGATGATCGTCAGGCTCCAGGGCCGGCTCCCCAGATGATGCAGCGCGCGGGCGAGCCGGCGGTAGCTGTTCTCCTTGGTGCCTTCGCGCATCATCGCGACCGTGACCAGCCGCGGCACGGCGCCGTTGCCCGTCCGGTGCGGCGGCTCGCGGTCGAAGGCGATGAAGGGCGGCAGCTCGACGAGCGCGGTGTGGGGCGTGCGCCAGGGCTCGAGCCCCTGCCGGTCGCGATCGGTGAAATAGAGATGCAGGGCGGCGGCCGAGAGACCGTCGCGGACGATCGCCGTGTGCCGCGCCCAGTCTCCGCTGGCGCGTCGCTCCGCATCGCTGGCCTCGGCCACGACATAGGGAATGCCGAGGCGCGCGCTGATCCGCGGGCCGAGCAGATCGGGCGCCTTGTAGTAGTTGTGATAGGTGAACCAGAGCTCCGGGGCGGCGCCGTCGGCGCGCCATTGCGAGAGCAGTTCCTCCGCCCGCCGCAGGGCGGCGGCCTCATGGGCCGCAAGCCGCTCGGGCTCGGGCGTCGGCATGAAGTCGCGCGCGCCGATGCCGGGCGTGACCGTGTGGCCGAGGCCTTCCAGCACCGCGACGAGTTGCCTCGCCATGCGGCGGTCGCCCGAAATCCGGCCGTCGTCATAGGCGTTGAGCGGGGTGTGAAAGGCGATGCGCACCGGGTCTTCGCGTCGGACGGGCTGGCAGAAGGGGTCAGCGATAGGGGTCGGCCGCGTCGCGCAG
The DNA here is from genome assembly GCF_042466375.1 of Allobosea sp. R86505. NCBI lineage: Bacteria > Pseudomonadati > Pseudomonadota > Alphaproteobacteria > Hyphomicrobiales > Alloboseaceae > Allobosea > Allobosea sp. R86505. Next base: position 1,054,980 of record NZ_JAXHPY010000001.1, read on the forward strand.
GCCGTCGCCGAGGAAGTTGAAGGCCAGGATGATCAGGATCACCGGAACGACGGGATAGAGCAGCCAGGGATAGAGCGCCACGACATTGATGTTCTGTGCCTCGTTGAGCATCACCCCCCAGCTGGTGATCGGCGGACGCAGGCCCAGCCCCAGGAAGCTCAGCGCCGTCTCGCCGAGGATGGTCTTGGGGATGGTGATTGTCGCCGAGGCGATGAGATGGCTCATGAAGCCCGGCACCAGATGCAGGCCGATGATCCGCGCCGGCTTGGCACCCATCAGCTGGGCGGCGACGACGTAATCCTCCTCCCGCAAGGACAGGAGCTTGGAGCGCACGGCGCGGGCCAGCCCGGTCCAGTCCATCAGGCCGAGGATGACGGTGATGCCGAAATAGACCAGCAGCGGGCTCCAGGAGGGCGGCATGATCGCCGCCAGCGCCAGCCAGAGCGGGATATGCGGCAGCGACTGGACGATCTCGATCAGGCGCTGGACGACGAGATCGACCTTGCCGCCGTAATAGCCGGCGATGCCGCCGATGATGACGCCGAGAACGAAGGAGACGAAGACCCCGAGCAGTCCGATCGAGAGCGAGATGCGCCCGCCATAGAGGATGCGCGAGAGCATGTCCCGGCCGAGCCGGTCCGAACCGAGCAGGAACAGCGTGCCGTCCTCGGGCGGGCAGACGAAATGGAGATTGCCCGGGACGAGGTTCCAGAAGCGGTACTCCTCGCCGCGGCAGAAGAAGCGCAGGGGCTGGGGGCGGGTCCGATCGACGTCGTATTCGCGCTTCAGGTTCTCCATGTTGAGGCGCTGGGTATAGGGATAGACGAAGGGGCCGAGGAAACGGCCCTCGTGGAAGAGGTGCACCTCCTGCCGTGGCGCGCGGATGAAGTCGGTGTTGCGCGTGGTGTAGTGATAGGGCGCCAGGAACTCGGCGAAGATCGCCATCGCGTAGATCACGAGGATGACGACGCCCGAGATGACCGCAAGCTTGTGGCGGCGGAACTTCCACCACATCAGCTGCCATTGCGAGGCGAGATAGACGCGCTCCTGCTCGGGCGTCATCACCTCGACGGCATTGGGCTCGAAGGGCGCCGTGGAGGCGGTATGGGGCAGCGGCGCGCCATCCTGCGGCAGCGCGTTGGTCGGCAGGGTCGGGGTCGGGGCCTGGCTCACTTGGTCGCCTCACCCTGCAGTCGGATGCGCGGATCGAGGATCGCGAGCGCGATGTCCGAGATCAGCACGCCGATCACGGTCAGGAAGGAGAGGAACATCAGGAAGGAGCCGGCGAGGTACATGTCCTGGCTCTGCAGGGCGCGGATCAGCAGCGGACCGGTCGTCTGCAGCGAGAGGACGATCGCGACGATCTCGGCGCCGGAGACAATCGAGGGCAGGATGTCGCCGATGTCGGAGACGAAGAAGTTCAGGGACATGCGCAGCGGGTATTTGCGCAGCGCCTTGCCGGGCGGCAGCCCCTTGGCGCGGGCGGTGACGTAATACTGCTTCTGGAGCTCGTCGAGCAGGTTGGCGCGCACCGAGCGGATCATGCCCGCCGTGCCGCCGGCGCCGATGATGATGACCGGAATCCAGAGATGCTCCAGCACGGAGGCGGCCTTGGCCCAGCTCATCGGCTGGTTGAGATATTGCGGGTCCACGAGGCCGCCGATCGAGGTGCCGAACCAGACATTGGCGAAATACATGAACACCAGCGCCAGCAGGAAATGCGGCACGGCCAGCCCGATCAGGCCGATGAAGGTGAGTCCGTAATCGCCCCAGCTATACTGATGCGTCGCCGAGTAGATGCCGATCGGGAAGGCGACGACCCAGGTGAAGATGATCGTCACGAAGGAGACGATCATCGTCAGCATCAGCCGGTCTCCGACCACCTCCCGGACCGGGCGCTGATATTCGAAGGAGTAGCCCATGTCGCCCTGGAGGAGCCCGGTGACCCACCAGAAATAACGCTCGATCACCGGCCGGTCGAAACCGTATTCCTGCTTGAGGAATTCGATGCGGGAGAGATCGGCCTTCTCCCCTTGCGCCTGCATCTCGGCGGCCAGCGTCTCGAAATAGTCTCCCTCCGGCAGGTTGATGACGGTGAAGATCAGCGCGCTGGTGACCAGCAGCGTCGGGATCATCACCAGGATGCGCTTGAGGATGTATTTCAGCAGCATGGTCAGCCCCCGGCCTTGTCGAGAGCGGCGGTCGCGGTGGTGTCGAACCAGAAGGTGTCGGGCATGTAGCGGCCGAAGAAGGCGCCGGGCTCGAAGCTGTAGAGCCCCTTTTGCGGAACGTTCTTCAGCTTGCGCGAGACCACGACCGGCTGCAGCGTGGCATTGACGACGCCGATGGCGAACAGCTGCTCGGCGTTGATCTCGAGCATGCGCCGCCAGATCCGCCGGCGCTCCTCGCGCGTGGCGCTGCTGCGCCACTCGCCGTAGAGCGAGACCAGTTCCTGCGCTTCGGGCAGATCGGGCGCCTCGCCCTCGCGCCCGCCGGTTTCGAGATACTGGCCCCAGCGCGGCCAGTTGAACTGGGCCGAGCTCGTCGGCGCCATGGCGTCGGGCTCCATATCCGCCGCGACCAGTCCGTTGTCCATGCCGGCCCAGGCCGACATCACGGTCTGCCCCGCGATGATCCGGCGGCGAAACACGTCGCGCTGGGTCGAGCGCGGGTAGATCTTGATGCCGACGGCGTAGAGATCCTGCTTGATCAGGTTGAGGATGTCGGTCTCCTCGGTGCTCTCGCCGGCGGTCTCGATGGTGAATTCGAGCCGGCGCCCGTCCGGCAGCAGGCGGATGCCGTCGGCGGCGCGCTTGGTCAGACCGGCCTCGTCCAGCAACCGCTCCGCCAGGGCCGGATCGTGCTGCATCCACATCTTCGCATAGGCGGGGTCATAGAGCGGGCTCTCGGGCAGGGCGGTGTTGCCGCTCTCCTTGGCGAGGCCGAAGAAGATGACCTGGTTGATGTCCTTGCGGTTGATCGCGACGGAGAGCGCCTTGCGGTAGCGCAGGTCGCGGTTGAGGTCGCGCCAGACGGGGTCGATGGCGTTCAGGTTCGGCATCAGGGCGAAATAAGAGCCCTCGGCCCGCTTCCAGAGCCGCACGTCGAAGTTCATCCGCTTCGAGGCGTCCTTCAGGAAGGTGTAGTTGTCGAAGCGCAGATAGCGCGCCTGGAGGTCGGCCTCGCCGGCGGCCGTCTTGGCCGGCACCAGCGAATGGGTGCCCACCGTCAGCGTGACCTCGTCGACATAGGGCAATTGCCGGCCGTTCTGGTCGATCCGGTGGAAGAACGGGTTGCGCTGGAAGCTGAACTGCTCGGCCGGCAGCGGCGTGGTGTTGCGCCAGGGATCGAGCGTGGGAAGGTCCGGGTTCTCGGGCCGGTAGGTGCGCGAGAGGCGCTCGTGCAACGCCCCCCAGTCGCGGACGCGGGCCTGCCGGACGCGCGAGCGCAGCGTCACCGGATCGGCGAAGTCGACATGGAACTGCTTCAGATAGTCCGAGGGCATGAAGATGTAGGTCGGCTGCGCGCCGGCGAGCGCCGGCAGGAAGATCGGGTTCGGCTTCGCCCAGCTGTAGCGAACCTCCGTCTCGCTGAGGACCTCGAAGACCGGTGGCTCGCCGCCGGCGAGCAGGGCCTGAGGCGGGCCGCCCGGCGAGAGGCGGCTGTTGTTGGCGACATTCACCCACCAGTAGCGGAAGTCCTCCGTCGTGAACGGAGCCCCGTTGGACCAGCGATGGCCGGGCCGCAGCCGCAGCGTGAAGATGCGCCCGCCCTCGACGTCGTAGCTCTCGAGCACGTCCGGGGCGATGTCGAGATTCTCGTCATAGCCGACGAGCCGCGTGTAGCCGTAGAGCGTCATCATGCGGATGTCGCGCTGATCGCCCATCAGCATGCGCATCGTGCCGCCATGCCGGCCCGGCATGCGGTCCGGGCCGGAGACATCGACGATGCGGGGCGCGAGCGGCACCCGCTGATCGACCGGCGGCAGCGAGCCAGCCGCGACGCGCTCCGCCAAAGCGGGGCTGTCGATCAGCCGGGCCGGGCGGGCGGGCGCGGCCACCGAGAGGCGCGGCAGGCCGGCCGCGGCGAGGGCGGCGGCGCCCGTCAGCAGGGCGCCGCGACGGGTCGGGCGGAGCGGTCTCATCAGGCCATCTCCCGCATGTCGGCGCCCGGGCGGGCGAGTACGAAATGGCCCTCGCCGAGGGGCAGATGGGCCAGCGCCTCGCCGGCCGGATCGGCCCGGAACACCCGGCCCCAATGGCTGGAATCCGAGGCTCCGCCGGGAGCGACGAGCTTGAAGTCGAGCTTGCGGTCGAGATCGGCGAAGGGCACCGAGCGCAGCAGCGCCTTGGTGTAGGGATGGACCGGGCGGTTGAACAGCGCGTGCCGCGGCGCGATCTCGACGATGCGCCCGTTGGCCATCACCGCAATCCGGTCCGCCATGTAGTTCACCACCGCGAGATTGTGGGAGATGAACAGGAAGGTCAGCCCGCGCTCGGCCTGGAGATCCTTGAGCAGGTTGAGGATCTGGGCCTGGACCGAGACATCGAGGGCCGAGACCGGCTCGTCGCAGATGATCAGGTCGGGGTTCGAGCGCCAGCGCCCGGGCGATGCCGATGCGCTGGCGCTGCCCGCCCGAGAAGGAGTGCGGGTAGCGGTTCAGGAAGCGGACATCGAGCCCGACATCCTCCATCAGCGTGCGCACGCGCGCGGTCTGCTCGTCGCTGCCGCCCTTGCCGTGGACCGCCAGGGGCTCGCGCAGGATGCTCATCACGGTCATGCGTGGTGAGAGCGAGGAGACCGGGTCCTGGAAGATCATCTGGACGCGCGGGCGGAAGGCGCGCAGCGCCTCGCCCTCGAGCCCGAGCACGTCGATCTGCGCGCGTCCGTCGTCGAAGACGATGGCGCCGGCGTCGGGTGTCACGGCGCGCATCACGATCTTGCTGACCGTGGTCTTGCCGCAGCCGCTCTCGCCGACGAGGCCGAGACATTCCCCGCGCCGGATGTCGAAGCTGACATCGTCGACGGCCAGCACGGTCTGCTGGGTGCCCTTGCCGAAGAAGCTGCGCGATCCCGTGGTGTAGGCCTTGCGCAGGCCGCTCACGCTGAGCAGCGGCGCGGCTTCGGCGCCCGGCTGCGGCGTGGCGCGCGGCGTGGCGGGCGGACGGGGCCGCGCCTCCCGCAGCGCCACGAGGCGCTCGCCCTCCGCCATGTCGAAATGCGGCGAGGCCTTGAGCAGGGCCTTGAGATAGGGGTGGCGCGGGCGGCGGAAGATCTCCTCCACCGGGCCGCTCTCCATGATCTCGCCGTGATAGATCACGACGACCTCGTCGGCCATGTTGGCGACGACACCGAGATCATGGGTGATGAGCAGGATCGCCATGCCCATCTCGGCCTGGAGATCGCGCATCAGGTCGAGCACCTGGGCCTGGATGGTGACGTCCAGCGCTGTCGTCGGCTCGTCGGCGATCAGCAGGGCCGGCTTGCAGATCAGTGCCATCGCGAGCATGGCGCGCTGGCGCAGTCCGCCGGAGAGTTCGAAGGGGTAGAGCCCGAAGGCGCGCGCCGGGTCCTTGAAGCCGACGCGGCCGAGCATGGTCTCGATCAGGCCGCGCGCCTCGCCCTTCGGCATCGGCCGATGCAGCAGCAGCGCCTCCTCGATCTGGTTGCCGATGGTGTGGACCGGAGAGAGCGAGGACATCGGTTCCTGGAAGATCATGCCGATGCGGCCGCCGCGCAGGGCCCGGATCTCCTTGCCCTCGGCGGGCAGGCCGGCGATGTCGATCGACGAGCCGGGTTTCTCGGGATCGCGGAACAGGATCTCGCCGCCGGTGACGGCGCCGGCGCGCGGCAGCAATCCCATGATCGCCTGCGAGATCACCGACTTGCCGGAGCCCGATTCCCCGACGAGCGCGACCGTCCTGCCGGCGGGAACGCGCAGGCTGACGCCCTTCACGACGTCGCGAGCGAGCCCGTGAACCGTGAAGCCGATGCGCAAATCGCCGATCCGCAGAATATCCATCAGCCGCCTTCGCCAGAACGTGCCAACGCCGCCTCACCTCGACACAATGTTACTAGACGCGGAAAGGTCCGCTTTGCCAACGGCTTTCAGGCGGATGCGTCATCGCGCCGGAGGTTGGCTGGCGCCGATGACAGGGGCGCAACGGTCGCAGTCGGCCGTGCGCCCCGCGAGGCCGCCACCCGGCAGTGCAGTCGTCGTGCAATCGGAGGACGACGTCGGATTGCACTCGGGGCGTAGCTGGCCCACATATGTGGGCCGCAGGTCAGGAGACGGGCGCACGTTGCGTCGCGCCGGCAAGGATACCCGTTGGAGACCAATCTCTTCCGATATGTCTGGGAGAAGAGCCGCGGTGAACAGATCATCGTCCTGCTCATCATCCTGGCCTCGATCCCGTTCTATTGGGCGTCGTTCGACGTGCCGAAGCGGATCGTCAACGACGCGATCCAGGGCAATGCCTTCAAGGACGGCAAGACCACCGCGACCCTGCTGGATTTCGGCCTGAACCTGCCATCCTTCCTCGGCGGGGCAAGCGTCACGCTCTTCGAGGGGTTCCAGGTCGGCCAGCTCGGCCTCCTGCTCGGGCTGAGCGGCTATTTCCTGTTCCTCGTCCTGGTCAACGGGGCGTTCAAATACGTCATCAACGTCCGCAAGGGCATCCTCGGCGAGCGGATGCTGCGGCGCATGCGCTACGACCTGTTCAGCCAGCTGATGCGGTTCCGTCCCGAGGAGATCCGGGCGGTCAAGCCGGCCGAGGTCGCCAGCATGATCAAGGACGAGGTCGAGCCGATCGGCGGCTTCGTCGGCGATGCCTTCATCCAGCCCGTCTTCCTGCTGACGCAGGCCCTGACCGCGCTGACCTTCATCATGGTGCAGAGCGTCTGGCTCGGCTCGATCGCGCTGGTGATCGTGCTCGCCCAGGCGATCATCGTGCCGATCCTGCGGCGCGAGCAGCTGCGATTGGGGCGCGAGCGCCAGCTGGCCTCACGCCAGCTCGCGGGGCGGATCGGCGAGATCGTCGATGCCGGGCCGACCATCCAGGCCCATGGCGCGACCACCTATGTCCAGTCCGACATTTCGGGCCGGCTCGGCCGGCTCTTCGACATCCGCTACGCGCTCTACAAGCGGAAATTCGCGGTCAAATTCATCAACAACCTGCTCGCCCAGATCACGCCGTTCTTCTTCTACGCGATCGGCGGGTTCTTCGCCCTGCAGGGGCGGCTCGACATCGGCCAGCTCGTCGCCGTCATCGCCGCCTATCGCGACCTGCCGCCGCCGATCAAGGAACTGATCGACTGGGACCAGCAGCGCAACGACGTGACGATCAAGTACGAGCAGGTCATCGCGCAGTTCAACGCGGACGACACGGTCCAGCTCGACGAGCCGGGTGGTGTCGAACGCCTGCCTCCGACCGGCGAGATCCGGCTCGACAGCGTCCAGATGCTCGACAATCGCGGGCAGCCGCTGCTGCTGCCGCTCTCGGCACGGCTGGTCCGCCCGAGCGCAGTCGCCGTCGTCGGCCCGCAGGGCGGCGGCCGCGATGTCCTCGGCCGTATCCTCGGGCGGCAGGCGATGTCCTATTCGGGGCGCGTGATGATCGACGCCGCCCCGCTGGCGCGCATGTCGGTCGAGCGCGCCAGCCATCTCATCGGCTATGCCGGCAGCGAGACGGAGATCATTGCCGGTACGATCCGTGACAACATCCTGCTGCCTCTCAAGCGGCGGCGGCCGGACATCCGCCCCGAAGGCAAGCTCTCGGCGAGCGAGCATCGCCAGTTCGTGGAGTCGATCCGCTCCGGCAACACGCCGCTGCTCTTCGAGGCCGACTGGACCGATTACGAGGGCGCCGGCGTGGCCGACGAGGCCGAGCTCGCCGCGCGGCTCAGGGCCGTTCTCGACGTGCTCGGCTGCGCCGAAGACGTCTACGAACTGGGGCTCGACGGCACGGTCACCGCCTCGCTGCGCGAGGATGCGAAGGCGCAGATCGTCAATGCGCGCCGGGCCGTGGCAGATGAGTTGGCCCACAGCAAGCTGACCGGACTGATCACGCCCTTCGATCCCGCGAGCTACAACGCCAACGCCACGATCGCCGAGAATCTGATCTTCGGCGCGCGGACGGGGCCGCGCTTCGCCAACGAGACCCTCCTGTTTGAACCCTATGCCCATGCGATCCTGAAGGCCGAATCGCTGGTCGAGCCACTGGTCGAGGTGGGTTCGCGGATCGCCGGGACGGTTGCGGAAATCTTCGCCGGCCTGCCGCACGGCCACGCCCTGTTCGAACGTTACTCCTTCGGATCGGGGCTCGATTTCGACCGGCTGGCCGAGCTTGCCGCGCTGCTCGAGAAGCACGACATGCGCAGCCCGCTCGATGCGGTGGCGGAGCGGGACCTCGTTGCCCTTGCGTTGGGCTATATCGAGCCCAAGCACCGACTCAACCTGCTCGACGAGCGGCTGCAGCAGCGCATCCTGCGGGCGCGAGGGAGTTTCAAGCGCCATCTCCCGGCCGATGCCGCAGTGGATGTCGACTTCTACGACCCCGAGAAGGTGATGCTGGGCGCGAGCCTGCGCGACAATCTGATGTTCGGGCGCATCGGCCACGGTATCGCCGACGCACGCAAGAAGGTGGCGGCGATCGTCCGCAAGGCGCTGGCGCGCGCCGGCCTCGACGGGGATCTCTACCGCATCGGCCTCAACACCGATTGCGGGCTCAGGGGGCGGTTCCTGCCGACACGGCTCAAGCTCGCCGTGCCGCTGGCGCAGGCCCTGATCAAGGCACCGCAGATCGCCATCCTCGATGTCGGCGCCTTCCTGGCGACGTCGCCCGAGCCCGAGCAGGTGATCGCCCGGCTGCGCGCGCATTGTGTGGAGATGACGCTGTTCCTGCTGGTCGGCGACACCCATCTGGTCGATGACATCCCGGTCCGGATCGTCTTCAATGGCCCTTCGGCGACAATCGAAAGCGGCGACGAGGCCGCAGACGAGCCGTTCGTCCCGCCTGCGACAGGGCAGGGCATCCGCAGCGAACCGATGGAGGCGAGACCATGACACTGGAAGCCGACCTCGCCTGCCTGAGGCAGCTTCCCCTGTTCCGGGCGCTGCCGCAGCCGCGGCTCAAGCTCGTGGCGCTGATGGGCGAGAAGCTGCATTTCGAGGCGGGCATGCAGATCATCGCCGAGGGTGAGGCGCCCGACGGGGTCTTCGTCATCCTCCATGGCCAACTCGAGATCTCCCACCTCGGGCCCGACGGCACCGGGCCGAGGCTGCCGCTCAGCTTCACCAGCCTTATCGGCGACGTGCCACTCCTATCCGGGGGCAATTTCGTCGGGGCGGTGACCGCGAAGACGGATGTGGCGGCGCTGCGCCTGCCGAAGGACCTGTTCTTCGAACTGATCGAGACGGTGCCGGATTTCAGCCTCGCGCTGACGAAAGACCTGGCGTCGCGGCTCTATCGCCTCGCCGACATGACGCTGCATGCGGAGAAGATGCATTGACGATCGGGGCCTCGGCATGAGCCTGCAGCAGGCGGCGGGACGACGCGCGGCGATGGGCGCCGGCATGGGGCAGGTTTCGTCCTGGAGCCGCGATATTCGCTTTGCCTCGGGCATGATCCTGCTCTTCTTCGCGACCACGCATTTCCTCAATCACGCCGCCGGCATCGCCGGCGTGGCTGCGATGGAGCATGTTCAGGAGTGGCGCTACTGGCTCTGGCACTCCTGGGCCGGGACGGTGGCGCTCTACGGGGCGCTGATCGTCCACCCCTTCTTCGCGCTGGTGCGGGTGGCGCAGCGGCGCACCTTCAAGATGCCGGCGCGCGAGATGCTGCAGATCGCGCTCGGTCTCGCCATCCCGCTGTTCCTGATCGACCACATCGTCGGGACCCGCGTGATGGGCAGCTTCTTCCATCTCGACGAGAGCTACCGGGCGGTGTTGCGCAGGCTGTGGCCGGGGCTGGCCGCTTCGCAGTCGCTCCTGCTGCTGCTGGTCTGGGTCCACGGCATCATCGGGCTGCATTTCACGCTGCGCTCGCGCGACGGCTACCAGCGCTGGCGCGACCCCTTCCTGCTGCTGGCGGTGCTGATCCCGATCCTGGCCCTGATCGGCTTTGCCGTGGGCGGGCGCGAGGCCGGGCAGATGGCGATGGCGCCCGAGGTCACGACGGACGCCCAGATCGTCATGTTCAACCAGAACGTGACCTGGGCGAAGACGGTCTTCTACGGGCTCGTCGGCTGTTTCGTCGCCTTCGTCGGCATTCGCGAGATCCGCGTGCGGACGACGCGGCAGATCACCGTTCGCTTCGTCGGCCACGGCGTGCGCAAGCTCGCTCCCGGGGCGACGGTGCTGGAGATGTTCCGGCGGTTCGGGATCCCCCATGCCGCGCTCTGCGGCGGGCGGGCGCGCTGCGCCACCTGCCGCGTGCTGGTGCTCGATGGCGGCGACAGCCTGCCGCCGCCGGGGCCCAACGAGGCGAAGCTGCTGCGGCGGATTGCGGCGCCGGACAGGGTGCGACTCGCCTGCCAGATCCGGCCGCGCGACGATCTTCAGGTGCAGATCCTGCTCGCGTCGCGCCTGAACCCGACCACCCCCGGCCAGATCGAGACCGACGGCAATATCGGCAAGCGCGGCCTTACCGTCGTCGTGGCCGATCTGCGCGCCTTTTCGGCCCTGTCGGCGCGGCAATTGCCGCAGGAACTGATCGGGCTCCTCAACCGGTTCTTCGACGAGATGGCGCAGGCGATCACCGCCCATGGCGGCCGGATCGACGCCTTCTATGGCGACGGCTTCATGGCGGTGTTCGGGCTCGAGGGCACGCCCGCGCGCAGCGCCCAGACGGCCATCGCGGCCGCCGCCGACATCGTCCGCGCCGTCGAGGCGCTGAACCGCGAATTTGGGGCGGCGCTGCCGCTGCCGTTGCGCATCGGCATCGGCATCCATAGCGGGCAGGCGATCACCGGTGCGGTCGAGAACGACAGCCTGGGGCGGCGCGACATCACGGTCGGCGAGACCGTGGCGGTGGCGGCGCAGCTCGAACTTGCCACGCGACGGGTGCTGGCCGACATTCTGGTCTCGGAGGATACGATCCGCGCGAGCGGCCGCAGCTATCGCGGCACCACCGCGCTCAAGATCACGATCCGCGGCCGGGAGAAGCCGCTCAATGCGGTCGGCTTCGCCAGCGCGCCGGAGCTGGCGGACGAGCGGGACGACCGCGTGACGGCGGCGGAGGTCTTCGAGGAAGCACCCGAGGTGGCCCCCGAGCCGGTCGATGAGCCGGCGGTGGCCGGAGGTCTCGCCGTGCTGGAGGCTGCCGTCACGGCGCCGATGCCGTCGGAGGCGCCCGCCGCCGAAGCGGTGGCCGAGGGGGCGGCTCCTATTGCGCGCAAGCCGCGTCGGAAGGCTTCGTCGAAGAAGGCCGCGCCCCCGGACGACGCCGGAGCCTGATGCAGAGGCCGCCTCTGCTTCAGGCGGCGCCGTAGACGAGGAAGCGCCTGCGGTCGAAGCCGGCCGCCCGCAGCGCTTCGTCATGGATCGTCAGGGAGAGGTCGATCGCCGGAGCGTCTGTCCGCGTTCCGGTGAGGCCGCCGATCTGCCCCTGCGCCCGTTCCAGCTCCAGCGCGTAGTCGATCACCAGAACCGTGGCGCCCGCCGCCAATGCGAGCAGTTCGGGCGACACCGCGCCCCGGCGGCCGAAGGGCTTGAGCGAGAGGCCGAGCAGGACCAGCGCATAGGGACCGGGCGGCGCGAGCGCGACCTCCTGCAGCTTGGCGGCGATGTGGCGCAGCCGGCAGGGTGCGCCGTTGAGCGCATCCGCTTCATGGGCGGGGATCTTCGGATCCACCACCGTCACGCTGGCGGGCTGGTGCGTCAGGAAGCCGGTGATCGGCAGGCCGGCGCCGCCGATCTCCAGGACATGGGGGCAGCGGCGCACCGCATGGGCCGCCAGCACCTGCCGCAGCGCCGCCGCCGGGCTCGCGAGATGCGGCAGGCGGGTGCCGGCGAGGGCGTCCGCAGCCGGGCCGGCCCCGCTGGCCTTTGCGGGCGCGCTTGCATATGGTCCCGCCACCTTCGATCCCCGTTTCCGAAACGACATGACGTCCGACGCGCCGCCCGACGCCTTCTATGACATTCTGCGCGGCGTCGCAGCCCTGACCGGCAACAGCGTCGTCGGCGATCTCGCTCGCCTCGTCGCCGACGGGATGCCGCCCGATCTCTGGATCGCCTTCAACCACAAGCAGATCGCCTCGAAGCGCTGGCTGGTCGATGCGCTGGCGGAGGTTCTGCCGCGTCCCGACGGCCCGGTCTGGGTGCTCGGCGCCTGGTACGGCGTGCTGGGCGCGCTGCTCCTCGACGATGAGCGGCTGGCCATTCCCGCTGTCGTCAGCGTCGATCTCGATCCGGCTTGCGCTGATGTCGCCGAGCGGCTGAACCGCCGCCATGTCGCCAACGGGCGCTTCAGCGCCCTGACGGCGGACATGACGACGCTGGATTTCGCCGCCCAGCAACCGAAGCCCGGCCTGGTGATCAACACGAGCTGCGAGCATCTGGCGGACGTGCCGGGCTGGCTTGCCGCGCTGCCGCGGGGGCTGCCGCTGCTGCTGCAGTCGAACGACTATGTCCGCGAGCCCGACCATCGCAGCTGCGTGCCCTCGCTGGAAGCGTTCCAGGCGCAGGCCGGCCTGTCGGAGACGCTCTTCGCCGGGGCGCTGCCGACGAAGAACTATACCCGCTTCATGCTGATCGGCCGGCGATGAGGGAACCCTGTATCGCCATTGCCATGAAGGGCTATCCGCGCCTTTCGGAGACCTTCATCGCGCAGGAACTGCTCGGCCTGCAGCAGCGCGGCCTGCCCTTCGCGATCTGGTCGCTGCGGCGCCCGACCGATGCCGCGCGCCACCTGATGCACGACCAGATCAGCGTGCCGGTGCATTACCTGCCCGAATATCTGCACGAGGAGCCGGGACGCGTTCTGCGCGGCGTGCTCGGCGCGCTGCTGCGCCCCGGCCTGCTGCGGCTGCTGCCGGTCTTTCTGCGCGACATCGCTCGTGATCGCACGCGCAACCGCCTGCGCCGCTTCGGCCAGGCCTGCGTGATGGCCCGCGAGCTGCCGGCCGGGACGGCTCATTTGCATGTCCACTATCTGCACACGCCGGCCTCGGTGATCCGCTACGCCGCCCTGCTGCGCGGCATCGGCTGGTCGTTCTCGGCCCATGCCAAGGACATCTGGACGACGCCGGACTGGGAGAAGCGCGAGAAGATCGCGGACGCCGCCTGGAGCGTGACCTGCACGCAGGACGGCCACCGCGAACTGCAGCGCCTGGCCGACCGGCCCGACAAGGTCGCGCTGGTCTATCACGGGCTCGATCTCGGCCGCTTTCCGGCGCCGCCTCCACGCCCACCGCGCGACGGGAGCGACCCGGCCGACCCTGTCCGCATCGTCACCATCGGCCGGGCGGTCGAGAAGAAGGGTTTTGACGATCTGCTGGCGGCGCTGGCGCGGCTGCCGGCCGGGCTGCACTGGCGGCTGACGCATATCGGTGGCGGCGAGAGGCTGAAGGCGCTGCAGGCTCAGGCCATAGCGCTGGGGCTCGGAGAGCGCGTGACCTGGGCCGGGCCGAAGGCGCAGGGCGATGTCATCGCCGCGCTGCGCGAGGCCGATCTCTTCGTGCTGCCCTCGCGCAAGGCCGGTGACGGTGATCGCGACGGGCTGCCCAATGTGGTGATGGAGGCGGCGAGCCAGGCCCTGCCGATCGTCGCCACCGATTTCGCAGGGATTCCGGAGTTCGTGCGCGATGGCGTCGAGGGGCTGCTCGTGCCGCCCGGCGACGTCGCGGCCCTGGCGCAGGCGCTCGCCGCTCTCGCGGAGGCGCCGGACCGGCGGGCCGCGCTCGGCGAGGCGGCGCTGGCCCGCCTGACGGGCGCCTTCTCGGCCGCGGCGGGGCTGGACAGGATCGCGGCGCGGCTGCGCGCCTCGGCGGGGCTCGTGCCGTGAGCGTCGAGAGGGGCCCAGCGCGCGTCCTGATCGCGGTGACGCATCTGCTCGGCAGCGGCCATCTGGTGCGGGCGACGCAGCTGGCGCGGGCCCTGGCCGAGTCTGGATTCGCGGTGACGCTGGCGAGCGGCGGGATGCCGCTGCGCGACATGACGGGCGAGGCTTTCACCTTCGTGCAACTGCCGCCGGTCAAGGTCGAGGGGCTGGATTTCCGCAATCTGCTCGACGAGGCGGGGGCTCCGATCGAGGCAGGCCGGCTGGCGCGGCGCCGGGCCATGCTCGCCGCGCTGGCGACGACGCTGAAGCCCGATGTCGTCGTGACCGAGCATTTCCCCTTCGGCCGCCGGCAACTGGCGGAGGAATTCCTGACGCTGATCACCGCGGCGAGGTCCGCGAACCCGTCCGCCATGGTGCTGGCCTCGGTGCGGGACGTGCTGGTGACGCCGCGCCCGGACCGGATCGCCGAGGCGGAGCAGCGCCTGTCGTCGTTGTTCGACGGCGTGCTCGTCCATGGCGACCGGAACTTCCTGCCGCTGGAGGCCTCCTGGCCGGTTTCGCCGGCCCTGGCGGCGCGGCTGCACTATACGGGCTATCTGGCGCCGCCGCCGGTGACTGCGCCCGCATCGGCCGATGGCGAGGGTGCGGGCGAGGTCGTCGTCTCGGGTGGCGGTTCGGCCGCCGCGCTGCCGCTGTTCCGGCTCTGCCTCGCGGCGGCGCGGCTTTGCGAGCCCTCGCGCCGCTGGCGCATTCTCGTCGGCAAGGGCGTGGCGGAGAGCGATTTCGCCGTACTGCGGCAATCAGCCTCGCCCAACGTCACGGTCGAGCGCGCGCGAGCGGATTTTCCGGCCCTGCTGGCGCGCTCGGCGCTGTCGATCAGCCAGGCCGGCTACAACACCGTGCTCGACCTCGTCGCAGCGGGCCGGCCGGCGATCGTCGTGCCCTTCGACGAGGGCGCCGAGACGGAGCAGGCGATCCGTGCCGAGGCGATGGAAAAGGCGCGATTGGCGCACTGCCTGAGGCTGTCGGGCCCGCAGCCGGCCCGTCCCGCCGATCTGGCGGCCGCGGTCACGGCGGCACTGGACCGCGAGGCGCCTGCGCGCCCGACGATCGATCTCGATGGCGCCGGCCGGGTGGCCGGCCTCCTGACACGCCTCCTGGCGGCGCGGGCCCATGGCTGACGACCCGCCGGCGGCATGGCTCTTGCGATGCCCGGCATGCCTGCCGCGTAGTGCCGACCCGGCGCTTTGCGAATTGCCGGTCCAGGGCTTTGCCTCTAATTAGGAGGCATTGCCTCCCTCCTCGGTCGGCGTCGGGACAACCGGTCTTCCCCGGCCACGCTCCCACGCCCGGAGACTTGATGATGACAACGACGACTGCCGCCGGCCTGCCCGACATGAAGCTGTCGGTGCGCCAGACCTTCGGGATCGATTCGGATCTGGAGGTGCCGGCCTATTCGACGACCGAGGCCCATGTGCCCGATCTCGACCCCGATTACCGTTTCGACCACGACACCACGATCGCGATCCTGGCGGGCTTCGCCCATAACCGGCGCGTGATGATCTCGGGCTATCACGGCACCGGCAAGTCGACCCATATCGAGCAGGTCGCGGCCCGCCTGAACTGGCCCTGCGTGCGCGTCAACCTCGACAGCCACGTCTCCCGCCTCGATCTCGTCGGCAAGGACGCGATCGTGCTGAAGGAAGGCAAGCAGATCACCGAGTTCCAGGACGGCATCCTGCCCTGGGCGCTGCAGAACAACATCGCGCTGGTCTTCGACGAGTACGATGCCGGCCGCCCGGATGTGATGTTCGTGATCCAGCGCGTGCTGGAGCAGTCCGGCAAGCTGACGCTGCTCGACCAGAAGCGCGTCATCCGTCCCCACCCCGCCTTCCGGCTCTTCGCCACCGCCAACACGGTCGGCCTCGGCGACACGTCGGGCCTCTATCACGGCACGCAGCAGATCAACCAGGGCCAGATGGACCGCTGGTCGATCGTGACCACGCTGAACTACCTGCCGCATGACAACGAGGTCGAGATCGTGCTGGCGAAGTCGAAGCACTTCCAGGGCACGCCGGAAGGCCGCAGTGTCATCGACAAGATGGTCCGCGTCGCCGACCTGACCCGCAACGCCTTCATGAACGGCGATCTCTCGACGGTGATGAGCCCGCGCACGGTCATCACCTGGGCCGAGAACGCCGCGATCTTCGGCGATGTCGGCTTCGCCTTCCGCGTCACCTTCCTGAACAAGTGCGACGAGATGGAGCGCACGCTGGTGGCCGAGTTCTACCAGCGCTCCTTCGGCAAAGAACTGCCGGAGAGCGCGGCGAACGTGGTCCTGAGCTGACGGCCGTTCCCGCCATGGCGACCCTCCAGCGCGAGAGCGATGTCGCGGCGACGAGGGAGGCCGTGGTCGCGGGCTTGAGCGCCTACAACGCCGCGAGGGTCGGGCCGCGCAACAGCGAACCGCTGGCACTCAGCCTGCGCGACGAGGCCGGCACGATCGTCGGCGGGCTGATCGGGGAGCTGAAATGGGAATGGCTCCACATCGATCTGCTCTGGATCGATGATGCCCATCGCGGCGCCGGCCATGGCGAGGCGCTGGTCGCGCTGGCTGAGACGACCGCGCGCGAGCATGGCGCGCGGGGCGTCTATCTGAGTACGATGAGCATCCAGGCGCCGCAGTTCTATCCCAGGCTCGGCTATAAGCCCTGCGGCGTGATGGAGGACTATCCCGTCGCGGGCCACCGGATCCACCATTTCGCGAAGGCGCTATGAGCATCTCCAACCGCAAGCCCGGAACGACCAAGGAAGCGCCGGCGGAGCCGCTGAAGCGGGCCATCTCCTCGACGATGAAGGCGATCGCCCGCAAGCCGGAGATGGAGATCGTCTTCGCGGCCGACAAACCCTCGCTCGTCGGCGAGCGCGCCCGCCTGCCCGAGCCGCCGCGCAAGCTGACGGCGCAGGACGTCGCGATCCTGCGCGGCCATTCCGATTCGATGGCGCTGCGGCTGGCCTGCCATGATGCCAGCGTGCATCGCCGCGCCGCGCCGGAAGGCGACGCCGCGCGCGCCGTCTTCGACGCCGTCGAGCAGGCGCGGGTGGAATGCGTCGGCGCGCGGCGGATGGCCGGCATGGCCGGCAACATCACCGCCATGCTGGAGGACCGCTACCACCGTGGCGGCCGCTATGAGGAGATCACCGACCGGGCCGACGCACCGCTCGAGGATGCGCTGGCGCTGATGGTGCGCGAGCGGCTGACCGGCCTGAAGCCGCCCAAGGCGGCCGAGAAGCTGGTCGATCTCTGGCGCGAGCAGATCGAGGCCAAGGCCGGCGCCGATCTCGACCGGCTGGGCAAGGCGGTCGAGGACCAGCGCGCCTTCGCCCGCACCGTGCGCGACATGCTGGCCTCGCTCGACATGGCCGAGCAGACGGCGCAGGGCGAGGACTCGGAGGAGGACGAGGACGACAAGGACCAGTCCTCCGACGAGCAGCAGCAGCAGGACGGCGAGGCCGAGCAGGAGAGCGCCGGAGAGCGCTCCGAGGTCGAGGTCTCCGACGACGCGACCGAGGAACTGCAGGAGGGGGCGACGGAAGCCTCCGACGCGCCCTCGGGAGACTGGGACGAGGAGGACGAGAACTCCGAGGCCGACGAGGCCGGCGAGGCGCCGCGCCCGCGCGAGAGCAAGGCCAACGACCGGCCGCAGACCGACTACAAGCCCTACACCCAGAAGTTCGACGAGATCGTCACCGCCGAGGACCTCTGCGACGCCGAGGAGCTGACCCGGCTGCGGGCCTATCTCGACAAGCAGCTGGCGCATTTGCAGGGCGTCGTGGCGCGGCTCGCCAATCGGCTGCAGCGGCGACTGATGGCGCAGCAGAACCGCTCCTGGCAGTTCGACCTGGAGGAGGGCGCGCTCGATCCGGCGCGCCTGCCACGCATCATCATCGACCCCTACCAGCCGCTTTCCTTCCGGCAGGAATCGGACGTCAATTTCCGCGACACGGTGGTGACGCTGCTGATCGACAATTCCGGCTCGATGCGCGGACGGCCGATCACGGTCGCCGCCACCTGCGCCGATATCCTGGCGCGGACGCTGGAGCGCTGCGGCGTCAAGGTCGAGCTGCTCGGCTTCACCACGCGCGCCTGGAAGGGCGGGCTGTCGCGCGAGAGCTGGCTGCAATCAGGCAAGCCGGCCAATCCCGGCCGCCTCAACGATCTCCGGCACATCATCTACAAGGCGGCGGATGCGCCCTGGCGGCGGGCGCGCAAGAATCTCGGCCTGATGATGCGCGAGGGCCTGCTCAAGGAGAACATCGACGGCGAGGCGCTGGACTGGGCGCATAAGCGCCTGCTGGCGCGCCCGGAGCAGCGCAAGATCCTGATGGTGATCTCGGACGGCGCACCGGTCGACGATTCGACGCTGTCGGTGAATTCCGGCAACTATCTCGAGCGGCATCTGCGCCACATCATCGCCGAGATCGAGACGCGCTCGCCGGTCGAGCTGATCGCCATCGGCATCGGCCACGACGTCACCCGCTACTACCGGCGCGCCGTCACCATCGTCGATGCCGAGGAGCTCGGCGGGGTGATGACCGAGAAGCTCGCCGAACTCTTCGAGGAGGATGCGGGACTGAACGCGAAGTCCTCGGGCGGGTCGCGGCGGCGGATGTGAGGGCTTCCGTCCCTTCCGGCGCTTTGCTGCCATGCGCCTGACCCGCCGTGCCGCACTGGCCGGCCTGGGGGCGGTCGCCGCTACCGGTCCGGCCCTCGCTGCGCCTCCCGACACCGGCAGCATCCCCGTCGCCGTCTCGGCGCGGCCGATCGCCGCCTTCGAGCCGCGCAGCCCTGAGAAGACGCGCTTCGGCCAGCTGACCTTCCGCAGCGGGCTCGTGCTCACCGGCAGCCATTCGCGCTTCGGCGGGCTGTCGGGACTCTGGCGCGGGCCGGGCGGAACCGATCTCGTCGCGGTGACCGACAACGGCTTCTGGCTGACGGGCACGCTCACCTCGCGCAACGGCCGCCTGACCGGGCTCGAGGGTGCGGAACTCTCCCCGATCCTCGGCACGTCAGGCAAGCCGCTGCACCGCTCGCGCTACTACGACACCGAGAGCCTGTGCATCGCCGACGGCATCGCCTATCTCGGCGTCGAGCGGACCCATGACGTGCTGCGCTTCGACTGGGCCGGCAAGGGGGTGACGGCGCGGGCGCAACTGGCGCCGGTGCCACGCGAGGTCAAGCGCCTGCCGGATAATCGCGGGCTGGAGGCGATCGGCGTGGTGCCGCCCGGGCAGCCGCTGGCGGGCGCGATCGTCGCCATCGCCGAGCGCTCGGGCTCGGACGACGAGCCGACGCTGGGCGTCATCCTCGGCCGTCAGCCCGGCCTGTTCAGGGTGATCAGGCATGGCGGCTTCGACATCACCGACCTCGCCTTCCTGCCCGATGGCGACATTCTGCTGCTGGAGCGCTGGTATCGCACGCTGCGCGGCGTCGGCATGCGGATCCGCCGCATTCCCGGAGCGAGCCTGAAGCCCGGCGCGCTGCTCGACGGGCCTGTCCTGATCGAGGCCGATCTCGGCCAGGAGATCGACAACATGGAGGGGCTCGCGGTGCATCAGGAGGGCGCGAAGACCGTGCTCACGCTGATCTCCGACGACAATTTCTCGTTCCTGCAGCGGACGGTACTGCTGGAATTCGTTCTCGCCTGACGAAAGCCGTCATGGCGAGCGCAGCGAAGCAATCCAGGCGTCGTAGAGCGCGTCCATCTGGATTGCTTCGCTGCGCTCGCAATGACGTCGTGCTGTCCCCCCAAACGAAAAAAGCGGCCTCGCGGCCGCTTCGTTCAGTGCAGAAGAGGCGACACCACTCAGGCGGTGGCGAGCTTCTTCTCGATGTCGCGCTTCAGCGTCAGGGCGCCCGTCGACAGGTCCGAGGCCGGGGCCTTGACCAGGAAGGCGTCGAGGCCGCCGCGGTGATCGACCGTGCGCAGGGCGTTGGCGGAGATCCGCAGACGCACCGAGCGGCCGAGCGCGTCGGACTGCAGGGTGACATTGACCAGGTTCGGACGGAACACGGTCTTCGTCTTGTGGTTCGAGTGGCTGACGAGGTGGCCGGTCTGGGTGGCTTTCCCGGTCAGTTCGCAACGGCGCGCCATGGTATCGTTCCCTAAATCCAACCGGCTGGCTCAAACAAAAATGCCGACACGCGACGTGCCGGACATGAGCACCGGAAGTCAAATTGAAGTCGCGGTTGCATAGCCAAGGCCGGCAGGCGCGTCAAGGAAAAGTCATGCAAACTGCTGCGGTCTCGTGTCCGTGATCGCGGCCTGACCCGCCAGCGCGCTTTGTCGCTCGCCAACCCCGACAAAAAGGGTCACGATTCGGACCGAATCGCCGTGCATGTCGCTCTTCGATCCTGGCATCTGCCGCTGACTGCCCAACATGGAGGAAGTGGATGAAACCCGCCATCGCATCGTCCCTGGGCGGGTGGATGCTCGCCGTCGGAGCCGCGACCCTCGGGCTTCCCGCAGCGGCCGCCTCGCTCGACGCGCGCTACGACGTGTCGCTGCTGGGGCTGACGCTCGGCACGGCCAACCTCACCGGCGGCATCGAGGGCTCCGCCTACAAGCTCGACCTGACCGCCAAGCTGACGGGCCTGATCGGGGGCTTCACCGGCGGGCGCGGCTCGGGGGCCGCCAGCGGCAGCCTCAACGGCACGAAGCTCTCGCCGACCAGTTTTGCCGTCAGTTCGGCAAGCTCCAGCGAGAGCCGCACCGTGCGCATGGCGCTCGACAGCAACACCGTCGCGGCGGTTGCAATCGAGCCTCCGATCGATGCCAAGCCGGACCGCGTGCCGCTCAATGACGGCCATCGCCGCAACGTGATCGATCCGCTGAGCGCCTTCCTGATGCCGGTCGTCGGCAAGGGGCTGTCCAACGCCTGCAACCGGACGCTCCAGATCTTCGACGGCGCGGCGCGCTACGACATCAAGATGAGCCAGTCGGGCACGCGCGAGGTCAAGCTCGACGGCTATAGCGGCCCGGTTGCGGTGTGCCAGGTGCGCTATGTGCCGATCGCCGGCCATCGCTCGCAGCGGCCGAGCACCAAGTTCATGATCGAGAACCGCGACATCAGCACCTGGCTGGCGCCGGTTGCGGGCACCAACGTCATGGTGCCGGTGCGCGTCTCGGTGAAGACGATGATCGGTACGGCGGTGCTGGAGGCCTCGAGCTTCAAGGTCGATCCGGGCATGACGGCGAGCACGGTCAGGAACTGAGGCTGATGGCGTCATGCTCGGGCTTGACCCGAGCATCTCAGGCCGATGAAGCGCCGGAGGTTCGTCCTGCCCGAGATTCTCGGGTCTGCGCTGCGCTCCGCCCGAGAATGACGCCCTTGCTCAATGAGCCGTCGATTTCGAGAAGAGATTGATCACCAGCACGCCGGCCACGATCAGCGCCATGCCCAGGATGGCGGGCGCATCGAGCTTCTGCCCGAACAGCACCCTCGCGATGATGCTGATCATGACGATGCCGACGCCCGACCAGATGGCGTAAGCGACGCCGACGGGGATCGTCCGCAAGGTCAGGGTCAGGAAATAGAAGGCGCTGAGAAAGGCGGCGAGCATGATCACGGTCGGCAGGGGCCGCGTGAACTCGTTCGACGCCTTCAGCGCCGAGGTCCCGATGACCTCGCTGACGATCGCCGCCGCCAGATAGAGGTAGCTGGCGCCGCCGAAGCTCATGCGGCCTTCGCGCTCTTCAGGAACGTGCCCATGCGCTCCAGCGCGCGCTCGATGTTCTCCAGCGAGTTGGCGTAGGAGAGGCGGATATAGCCCTCGCCATGGATGCCGAAATCCGGGCCGCCGATGGTGGCGACGCCGGTTTCCTCGAGGAGGGCGGAGGCGAGCTTCTTGGCCTTCCAGCCGGTCTGCGAGACGTTCGGGAAGGCGTAGAAGGCCCCCTTCGGCACGATGCAGGAGACGCCGGGCAAGGCGTTGAGCCCCTTCACCACCGCCTTCCGGCGCCGGTCGAACTCGGCCAGCATCATCGCGACCGCGTCCTGCGGGCCGGTCAGTGCCGCAAGGCCCGCCCATTGGGCGGGTGCGTTGACGCAGGAATGCGAGTTGACCGCCAGCTTGCGGGCGTTGTCGTAGAGGGGCTTGGGCCAGATCGACCAGCCCATGCGCCAGCCGGTCATGGCATAGGTCTTCGACCAGCCGTTGAGCAGGATCAGCCGGTCCCGGATCTCGGGGTAGCTCAGCAGGCAGACATGCTGCTCGCCGTCATAGAGCATCTGGTCGTAGATCTCGTCGGACATGATCGCGACATCGGGGAACTTCGCCAGCCCCGCAATGAGCTTGTCGACCTCGGCCTTGGGCGTGACGCCGCCGGTGGGGTTGGCCGGCGAGTTGACGATCAGGAGCCGCGTCTTCGGCGTGATCAGCGCGAGCGTCTCCTCGGCTGAGAAGGCGAAGCCGTTCTCCTCGCGGATCGGCACAGGAATCGGCGTCGCGCCGGTGTACTCGATCATCGAGCGGTAGATCGGGAAGCCGGGGTCCGGATAGAGGATCTCGGCGCCGGGCTCGCCGAACATCAGGATCGCCATGAACATGGTGACCTTGCCGCCGGGCACGATCATCACGCTTTCAGGCGAGACCTCGACCTGGAAGCGCTTGTGCAGATCGGCAGCGACCGCCTCGCGCAGCGGCAGGATGCCGTTGGCCGGGGTATAGCCGTGATGGCCGTCGCGCAGCGCCTTCACGGCGGCCTCGACGATGTGGTCGGGGGTCGGGAAGTCGGGCTGGCCGATGCCGAGATTGATGATGTCCTTGCCCTGGCGCTGGAGTTCGGTGGCGCGCGCCAGCACGGCGAAGGCGTTCTCCTCGCCGATGCGGGCGAAGGCGGGGACGACATGGAGCGTCATGGCGGGCTTCCTCGGGATCGGTCGCGATGCGGCCCGCTCAGGGGGCCTTGCCTTCTCTTGGCGTCAAACCGGCCCTGGCGTCAAACCGGATCGCCCGGCGACCGCCGCCGCCACTTGCGACATGATTGCATGCTGTATGCAGCCTGCGTAAATAGTATGACTATCGACCGGATCGGCTCTTGCCGCGCCGGGGACGATGGGCATGATGAGCCTGTCTCACATTGGTAGAAGCAGAGATCGGCAAGCGGCCGTCAGTGCCCGCGCCGTGCGAGAGGACAACGAGGATGGCCAAGACCCCCGAAGGCAATGTGCCGCGCGAGGACCGCCCGGTCGCCACGACGAAGAAGAAGGCGCCGCGGCGGATCAAGCCGGAGCAACTGCGCTCGAAGGCCTGGTTCGACAACCCCGCCAATGCCGACATGACGGCGCTCTATATCGAGCGGACGATGAATTTCGGGCTGTCGCGCGACGAGCTGCAGTCGGGCCGGCCGATCATCGGCATCGCCCAGACCGGCTCGGACATCGCGCCCTGCAACCGCCACCACATCGAGCTCGCGCACCGCGTCCGTGACGGCATCCGCGAGCGCGGCGGCGTGCCCTTCGAGTTTCCGATCCATCCGATCCAGGAAACCTGCAAGCGCCCGACGGCGAGCCTCGACCGCAACCTGCAATATCTGTCGCTGGTCGAGATCCTCTACGGCTACCCCCTCGACGGCGTCGTGCTGACGACCGGCTGCGACAAGACCACCCCGGCCCAGCTGATGGCGGCCGCGACCGTCGACATTCCGGCGATCGCGCTGCCCGGCGGGCCGATGCTGAACGGCAATTTCCGCGGCGAGCGCACCGGTTCGGGCACGATCGTCTGGAAGGCGCGCCAGATGATGGCGGCCGGCGAGATCGACTACAAAGGCTTCGTCGATCTGGTGGCGTCTTCTGCGCCGTCGGCGGGCCATTGCAACACCATGGGCACGGCGACGACGATGAACTCCATCGCCGAAGCGCTGGGCATGACGCTGCCGGGCGCGGCCGCGATCCCCGCGCCCTATCGCGACCGCTACGAGATGGCCTATCTCACCGGGCTTCGCATCGTGGACATGGTCTGGGAGAACCTGATCCCGTCCAAGATCATGACGCGCGAAGCCTTCGAGAACGCGATCGTGGTCAATTCCGCCATCGGCGGCTCGACCAATGCGCCGATCTCGGTCAACGCCATCGCCAAGCATATCGGCGTGCCGCTCGACAACGAGGACTGGACGGCGGTCGGCTACGACATCCCGCTGCTGGTCAATCTGCAGCCGGCCGGCGAGTATCTCGGCGAGGATTACTACCGCGCCGGCGGCGTGCCTGCCGTGGTCGCCGAGCTCGTCGCCAAGGGCAAGATCAAGCCCGCGATCACCGCCAATGGCCGGACGCTGGCGGAGAACTGCGAAGGCTTCTTCGCGGAGGACCGCAACGTCATCAAGGCCTATGACGCGCCGATGAAGGCGCAGTCGGGCTTCCTCAACCTGCGCGGCAACCTGTTCGATTCCGCGATCATGAAGACCAGCGTGATCACCCCGGAGTTCCGTAAGCGCTATCTCGAGAACCCGAAGGATCCCAACGCCTTCGAAGGCAAGGCGATCGTCTTCGACGGGCCGGAGGATTACCACCACCGCATCGACGATCCGGCGCTCGCGATCGACGAGCACTCGATCCTGTTCATCCGCGGCGTCGGGCCGATCGGCTATCCCGGCGCGGCCGAGGTGGTGAACATGCGGCCGCCGGATTATCTCATCAAGAAGGGCGTCACGGCGCTCGCCTGCATCGGCGATGGGCGGCAGTCGGGCACCTCGGGTTCGCCCTCGATCCTGAACGCCTCGCCGGAAGCTGCGACGGGCGGCGGACTGGCTTTGCTCGTGACCGGCGACAGGGTCCGCATCGATCTGAACAAGCGTTCGGCCGACATCCTGATCTCCGACAAGGAACTGGAGGAGCGGCGCGCGGCGCTGAAGGCTGCGGGTGGCTACAAGTACCCCAGGAGCCAGACGCCGTGGCAGGAGATCCAGCGCAAGATCGTCGGCGAACTGTCCGAGGGCATGGTGCTGAAGCCGGCGGTCAAGTACCAGAAGATCCACAAGAAGTTCGGTGTGCCGCGCGACAATCATTGATTGGGCGCGGCGTCATGCTCGGGCTCGACCCGAGCATCTCCGGCAAGAGATTCTCGGGTCGGCGCCATGCGCCGCCCGAGAATGACGCCAACGGACGCCATTCCACGCACGCAACGGCGCCGATCCCGCGGCGCGTAGCGCCGGGGCTGACAAGGCGCCGCTTTGCGGACACTATGCGCCTCTGGCTGCCTATGCGTCTCTGAAACGATTTAAAATGGCCTTTTCCCCTCAGGTCGATGCCTTTCGCGCGCTCCACGAGTCCGGCTGCTTCGTCATGCCGAACCCGTGGGATCTCGGCTCGGCGCGCTGGCTGCGCGGGCAGGGCTTCAAGGCGCTGGCGACGACGAGCGCGGGCTTCGCCTTCACGCAGGGGCGGGCCGACCAGGACGTGCCGCGCGACATGATGCTCGCGCATATCGCCGAGATGGTGAGGGCGGTGCCGGACTTGCCGGTGAACGCCGATTTCGAGAACGGCTATGCCGACACGCCCGACGGCGTGGCCGCCAACGTCAAGCTCTGCGTCGCGACCGGCGTCGCCGGGCTGTCGATCGAGGATGCGACCGGGCGCGAGGACGAGCCGCTCTATCCCTTCGAGCTCGCGGTGGAGCGCATCAAGGCGGCGCGCAAGGCGATCGACGAGACCGGCTCCGGCGTGCTGCTGACGGCGCGAGCGGAATGCTACCTAACCGGTCATGGCGAGCCCCTGAAGGAGGCCGCACGGCGGATCGAAGCCTATGCTGCGGCCGGTGCCGACGTGCTCTATGCGCCCGGCCCGAAGACGGTCGCGGATATTGGGACGATCGTCTCGGCGGCCGGCGGGCGGCCGGTCAATGCGCTGGTCTACGGGGATTTCGGATTGTCGGTTCCAGACATCGCGAAGGCTGGGGTGCGCCGGATTTCGATCGGTGGCGCGCTTGCGCGCGCGGCCTGGGCCGCCTTCATCGAGGCGACGCGGCTGATCGCCGAGGAAGGCAGCTTCCGGGGCTTTGCCGGCAATGGCACTTCCGCGCCGCTGAACTCGTTCTTCACCGAAGACCTGAAGGCGCGTTCGTGAGCAACACGCTCCTCATCGCCCCGGCCTGGCTCGGCCTCAGCGGTCTCTGGACGCTCGACGCCAAGGGCAGGCGAAAGCCCGCCGACGCGGAGGATCTGGGCCTGTCGGAGGACCTCGCCGACCGGCTCGAGGCCTGGATGGATGAATTCGACGCCATCTACCAGGAAGAGCAGGAGGCGCGCTCGCGCTTTCCCAGCGAGGCCGAGCAGCGCGTCTGGGAGGCCGAAGGCACGGCGATTGCGGGCGCGATCGCGGCCGAGCTCGGTTCGGGTTGGACGGTGTCGACCGATCTGACAGGTTGGCAGGAGATGACCAAACCATGAGCGATACGACCCCTGCGGCCGAGCCCAACCCGATCCTGAACTGGACAGCGCCGCCTTTTCCGCCCGCGCGTGTGCTGGAGGGGCGCTACTGCCGGCTCGAGCCGATCGACCCCGCCCGCCATCTCGACGACATTTGGGCCGTGAATGCCGGCCACGACCACATCTGGCAGTGGATGCCGGCGGACCCGCCGCAGACGCGCGAGGCCTATCGCGAGTTGCTGGCGATGATGGTGTCGAAATCGGGCATCGTGCCCTTCGCGATCATCGACAGGGCGGACGGCAAGCCCAAGGGGCACCTCTGGCTGATGGAGATCCGCCCCGAGCATGGGGTCTTCGAAGTCGGCTACATCACCTATTCGCCGGAGCTGCAGCGGACCCGCGTTGCCACCGAGGCGATCCATCTTTGCGGCGGCTACGGCTTCTCGCTCGGCTACCGGCGCTTCGAGTGGAAGTGCAACAATCTGAACGAGCCGTCCAAGCGCGCCGCGCTGCGCTTCGGCTTCCGCTATGAGGGGCTTTTCCGCCAGCACATGGTGGTCAAGGGCCGCAACCGCGACACCGCCTGGTTTTCGATCCTCGACAGCGAATGGCCGGCCGTGAACGCCGCCTTCGAGGCCTGGCTCGATCCCGCCAATTTTGATTCAGACGGCCATCAGAAGGCCCGTCTCGAGAGCTTCAGGGCCGCGCAGGCCTGATGTCACCACCAAGAAACGCGAAGGCGAGGACAACAGCATGGCAGGACGTTTGAAGGGCAAGGTCGCGGTCGTCACCGCCGCCGGCCAGGGCATCGGGCGCGCGATCGCGGAGGCCTTCGTCGCCGAGGGCGCGACCGTCTGGGCGACCGACAAGGACGTCACGCTGCTCGAGGGCATCCCCAAGGCGAAGAAGCGCAAGCTCGACGTGCTCTCGAACAAGGCGGTCGAGGCCTTCGCGGCGAAGGTCGGGACGATCGACATCCTCGTCAACGCCGCCGGTTACGTCCATCACGGCACGGTGCTCGACACCGACGACAAGGCCTGGGACTTCTCGTTCGACCTCAACGTCACTTCGATGCACCGCACGATCAAGGCGTTCCTGCCGGGCATGCTGGAGAAGGGCGCGGGCTCGATCGTCAACATCGCCTCGGGCGCCGGTTCCGTGCGCGGTATCCCGAACCGCTACGCCTATGGCACGACCAAGGCGGCGGTGATCGGGCTGACCAAGGCGGTCGCCGCCGACTTCATCAAGAAAGGCATCCGCTCGAACGCGATCTGCCCGGGCACGATCCAGTCGCCCTCGCTCGACCAGCGCATCAAGGATCTGGCGGTCTCGACCAAGACCACGGAAGCGGCGGCGCGGCAGGCCTTCATCGACCGCCAGCCAATGGCCCGGCTCGGCACGGCGCAGGAGATCGCCTGGCTCGCCGTCTATCTCGCCTCCGACGAGGCGAGCTACACCACCGGCCAGATTCATCTCGCCGATGGCGGCTTCGCGCTCTGAGCGCACAAGAACAACAACAGGGAGGAAGCCCATGCACATTCTCGTTCTCGGCGGCGCCGGCATGGCCGGCCGCAAATTCATCGAGCGTCTCGCCCGTGACGGGCAACTGGGGGCTAAGCCGATCGCCAAGGTGACGGCGCAGGATGTCGTCGCGGCGCAGGCTCCGAAAGGCGCTGCCTTCGCCTTCGAGGCCATCGTCTCGGATCTCTCGGTGCCGGGCGAGGCTGAGAAGCTGATCGCCTCGCGGCCAGAACTGATCGTGCATCTCGCGGCGGTCGTCTCGGGCGAGGCCGAGGCCGATTTCGAGAAGGGCTACAAGATCAATCTCGACGGGACGCGCTTCCTGTTCGAGGCGATCCGCCTGACCGGCGACGGCTACAAGCCGCGTGTCGTCTTCACCTCCTCGGTCGCCGTATTCGGGGCGCCGTTCCACGACAAGATCGGCGACGAGTTCTTCACGACGCCGCTGACGAGCTACGGCACGCAGAAGGCGATCTGCGAACTGCTGCTCTCGGACTATTCGCGCCGCGGCTTCTTCGATGGGCTCAGCATCCGCTTCCCGACGATCTGCGTGCGGCCGGGCACGCCCAACAAGGCGGCGTCGGGCTTCTTCTCCAACATCATCCGCGAGCCGCTGAACGGCATCGACGCGGTGCTGCCGGTGTCGGACCAGGTGCGCCACTGGCACGCCTCGCCGCGCTCGGCGGTCAACTTCCTGCTCCATGCCGCAACCATGGACCTGGCGACTGTGGGCCCCCGCCGCGCCCTGAACATGCCGGGCTATTCCTGCACTGTGGCCGAGCAGATCGAGGCGCTGCGCAAGGTCGCCGGAGACGGTGTCGTGGCGCGCATCAAGCGCGTGCCCGACCCTGTGATCGACAAGATCGTCGAGGGCTGGCCGCGCAACTTCGATCCGCAGCGGGCGATCGCGCT
The DNA here is from genome assembly GCF_042466375.1 of Allobosea sp. R86505. Classification (NCBI taxonomy): domain Bacteria; kingdom Pseudomonadati; phylum Pseudomonadota; class Alphaproteobacteria; order Hyphomicrobiales; family Alloboseaceae; genus Allobosea; species Allobosea sp. R86505. The sequence goes on from NZ_JAXHPY010000001.1 coordinate 1,083,838, forward strand.
CGGCTTCAAGGCGGAGTCGAGCTTCGACGAGATCATCCGCATCCATATCGAGGATGAGTTGGGCGGCAATTTCGTGAAGTGACGGCCTGAATCGTCATGCTCGGGCGCGACCCGAGCATCTCCTGATCGGGATTCTCGGGTCGGCGCAAAGCGCCGCCCAGGAATGACGTGGGACGCTCACGCCGGGCAGGGTTCGCCCGGCGTGTCGACGGCGACGGAGGGCTCGATCTCTGGCGCATGGGTCCAGCCGCTCGTGCCCCAGTTCTTCAGGGCCGCCCAGGTCGAGCGGTCGAGCCGGTACTGCTCGCAGGGGAAGAGTCCGCCGCGGGCCGGCAGAGACTTCAGGAACGAGCCCTCGGCTCGGAAGCCCGACTTCTCCAGCACGCGCTTGGAGGCCGGGTTGATGACCCGCGCATCGGCCTCGATCGCCTTGATCTCGCTCAGCGAGAACACAGTGTCGATCAGCGCCTGGGTGGCCTCCGTCGCCAGCCCCTTGCCCCAATGACCGGTGCCCAGCCAGTAGCCGATGAAGGGCACGCCCGTGGCCTGCCTGTGCGCACCGATCATGCCGATCAGCTCGTTGGGCTTCGAGCGCGGCGTGATCGCCAGCACCAGATGCTCGCCGAGCGCATTGCCCTTGCGCATGGCGAAGATGAAGGGCTCGACCGCATCGACCGGGTAGGGATGCGGGATCGAGGCCGTCATCTCGGCCACGGCTTTCTCCCCGGCCTGACGCAGGATGGCGGAAGCGTCCGCCATGCGCGGCCAGCGCAGCCAGAGACGGCGGGTCTCGAGCCGGAAGACATCGTCGCGGGTCAATTCGGGGAACATCTGAGTCTCTCCGTCGGCGCAAACGAAAAAGGGAGCTGGGATTTTGTCCCACCTCCCTTTCGCTGACCTTGGGTGACCCGTAGAGGGCTGGACCCCTGATCCGTTCCGGTTCGATGGAACCGGCGGATCGGAGAAGTCCCTATCCGCCGTCTTATTCTGCGGCCTCTTGGGCCGGGACTACGTTCACGAAAGCTCGGCCGAGTTTGGTCGTGAATCGGACGCGACCCGTCGTCGTGGCAAAAAGGGTATGGTCTTTGCCCATGCCGACATTGGCGCCGGGATGCCAGGTGGTCCCACGCTGCCGAATGATGATGTTGCCCGGAATCACGGACTGGTCGCCGAACTTCTTGACGCCCAGGCGCCTGCCTGCCGAGTCGCGACCGTTGCGGGACGAGCCGCCTGCCTTTTTGTGAGCCATAACGCCCTACCTCAAAACTGATGTGTGTTCTCTAACCCGAATCGGCGGCAAAAGCCAGCCGGTCCGGGAAGCGAAAGCGAAGTCGACCTGACGGGTGGCGTCAGTAGTCCTCGCCGGAAGCCAGCTCGGCCTGGTCGGCCTTGGCCCGCGGGGGCTTGCCGGCCAGGAGTTCCTTGGCCTGCTCGACCCATTCCTCGCGGGTGGCGCGGCCGCGGAGCTTGAGCTCCTCGTCCCACTTGGCGACGTCGGCCTCGGTCCAGGCGGCGATGTCGTTCCAGGAGGTGATGCCGGCGGCGCGCAGCTTCTTCTCGATGGTCGGGCCGACGCCCGAGATCAGCGAGAGGTTGGAGGCGTCCAGCGCACCGGCCTCGGCCTTGGCGGCCTTGGGAGCCTTCGCGGCCGGCTTGGCCTTGGCCTCGGCAGCGCCGGCCTGAAGCGCGACGGCCGAAGCCTCGCCCTTCTTCATCTCCGGCTTCTTGCCGCCGGTGAGAATGTCGGTGATGCGGATGATCGTCAGCTCGGCGCGGAAGCCGCGCTTGCGCTTGGAATTCTGGCGGCGACGCTTCTTGAAGGCGATGACCTTGTCGCCGCGAGCCTGCTCGACGATCTCGGCGGCAACCGTGATCTCGGAGAGGGCCTTGGCGTCGAGCGTGGTCTTCTCGCCGTCGGTGAGCATCAGCACGGTGTCGAAGGCGACGGTGTCGCCCGGGTTGCCTTCGATCTTGGCGGTGGTGATGCGATCGTTGGCGGTTACGCGGAACTGTTTTCCGCCGGTCTTGATGACTGCGAACATTTTATCCTCCATGTTCGGCCCCGCCCTGTCACGGCCTCGACGAGGCACATGCGGGACGGCTTTTTGGCAGTCGTTACGGGTCAGGGTTCGCTCTTGAAGGCTCTCTGCTCGCGCGGGGCGAAACCAAGGGGCTAAAAGAGATCGGGCGCGGGTTTCCCCACGCCGGACGAGGCTCGATAGTCGCTGGGGTCGCAGAGGTCAAGCGAAAGCGTCGCGAACCCTGCCGAATGCGACGCTGCAAAGACGACGCGGGACAGAATGCGGCCGGCGTGCGAGCGAAGGCTTGTTTTGGCCGAACGCCGCGTGTAGTAACCAGCCCGCTTCGACCGAAGGCGACCGCGGACAGGTGGCAGAGTGGTTGAATGCACCGCACTCGAAATGCGGCATACCCGCAAGGGTATCGGGGGTTCAAATCCCTCCCTGTCCGCCATCATCCCGCTAAGGGACTGATCCACTAAGAGTTCTGAAAATCAGTGGCTTGCAGCCGCCCGAGTGGTACACACGGGTGGTTGACAATGGCTCTCGCAATGTCGCGCCCCTGGAAGCATCCCAAGACCGGCATCTGCTGGTTTCGCAAGGGCACCCCGGGCGAGTTCCGCGCCCTGCTCGGCAAGACCGAGGAGAAGCAGAGCCTCGGAACCCGAGATCCGTGCAAGGCCAAGTTCAAGCAGGCGGAGGTGCTCGTCGCCTTCGAGAAGCGCTGTGCCAACCTGAAAGTCGGCCCGCGTTCGCTGAGGGAGCGCGAGGCGCAGGAGTTCACCCGATCCGCTCACGACACCTGGCTCGCCCGCTATCCGATTAGCCGAGGACTTGATAGGGCCCGAGACGCGCGGCATGGCGCTGGACGAGGTCGAGGCCGAACGCAGTGGGGCGCAGCGCCGGCGCCCGGTCATGGATCTCGATGCCGGCGCGCGCGCCGAACAGGCGCTTGCCGTAGCAGATCAGGCTTTCAAGGGACTGCATGATGAAGACCGTCGTCGCCAGCATCTCGCGATAGGCGGCTTCGGCGCTCTCCTCGTTACCGGCGTTGAGCCGCGCATGCGCGGCCAGTGCATAGTCGATCGTATCGGGGGCGAGGATCATCCCGGCGCAACCGGCACGAAAATTATCGATCAGTTCGAGGCCGCCGCGGCCGTTCATGACCGGCAGTTGCCCATCCGTCGCCTCGATCAGATGCCGGATCTCCACGACCGAACCCTCGCCCTTGACGAGGCAGATATTCGGATGCTGCGCCACCAATTCGCGAATGTCATCGGCGGAGAGGCCGCGCCCCATATAGGCCGGCGCGTTTTGGATGGCGACCGGCAGCGACGTCGCCTCGGTGACGCGCCCGAAGAAGCGGATGTACTCTGCCGCGCCGAAGCTTCCGACCATCGGTGGCTGCAGGATCACCCAGTCGGCCCCCACCGCCTCGGCCGCGCGGACCTGCTCAACCTGCTCTGCGACCGACGAACCGAAGATCGTGAAGGCCAGTGGCACGCGCCCGTCGGTATCCTCGGCGACCCATTCCATCACCATTCGCCGCTCGGTTACGCCGAGCTTCGAGACTTCGGTCGCCAGCCCGAGAGCCGCCATCCCGTGGACGCCGAGCCCAAGACAGATCTCGACCTGCTTGCGCATCGCCTCGCGGTTCAGCCGCTCCTGCGCATCGAACAACGCATAGACGATCGCGTGAATGCCCGTGAATGGCGGCTTGAAGTCCATCTCGTTTCCTCCCCGTGGTTCAGCATTGAGGCGCGACCCTACCGCAGGTGGCGTTTAAGTCATTCAATCAAAAAGGTTATCGTCATTGAGAGGGAGGTCACGATCGGCGCCGATCGTGACCCCTCCCTGAACGGTGATAGGCCATCCATGTCAGCGGGTTAAAGGCAGAATACGTGGGGTCAATCGTTGGCGCTTATTCACAGTCTACGAGTTCAACCGGCGTTGAGTGCGAGCCCTGTGAACCCGCCCGAGTCCGCTGGACGATAGGTCACAGGAGTGGTACACGCGATCAAAGTTTGCAGCTCTCAAGCTATTGAATTTATTGATCTCTCTAGGAAGATTGGACAATCCCTCCCTGTTCGCCACTTCCCCGCCGCCGAAGGATTTCCCAGGATACCTCAGGCGAGTCGCCGCACCTTCGCTGGCCGCGAGCTCTCGCGCTGAAGCCTCCGCAGGGCAGATGGTGCTGCGGTCTCGGCGGCTCTTCCACCGCCCCGGCTGCATGACGGTTGTTTGAGGTCCCCGTGGAAACGTCGCTCTACCTGCCGGTCAAGGCCTTCCTCGAGGGGCTGGGCTACACCGTCAAGGGCGAGGTCGGGCCTTGCGATCTCGTCGGGGTGCGGGCGGGCGATCCGACCGTCGTGGTGATCGGCGAGCTCAAGCTGACCTTCAATCTCGAGCTGATCCTGCAGGGCGTCGACCGCCTGAGCATCGGCGACGAGGTCTGGCTGGCGGCGCGGCTGTCGGCCCGGGGCAAGGGCCGCGAGAGCGATCCGCGCTACCGCAATCTCTGTCGCCGTCTCGGTCTCGGGCTTTTGGGTGTGGCCTCATCCGGCGAGGTCGATGTGCTCGTGTCTCCGGTTGCGCCGACGCCACGCAAGGACCCGCGACGGCGCTCTCGTCTCGTCGATGAACACAAGCGCCGTCAGGGCGATCCCGTCGTCGGCGGCGGCACGCGCCGGCCGGTGATGACCGCCTATCGCCAGCAGGCCCTGGCCTGCGCGGCGGCGATGGCAGAGGGGCCGCAACGGCCGCGCGACCTCAAGCCGACCTGCCCGGATGCGCAGAAGATCCTGCACCGGAACGTCTATGGCTGGTTCGAGACAACGGGCCGTGGCGTCTATGCGTTGACTGCGGCGGGGCGGGCGGCGCTCGCGGCATGGCGTCCGGCGCCGGAAGCGGGGGCAGCCCCCGCAGCCGAGTGACCGGCAGGAGCGGGAGTCCCGGCCTCGGTCCATCAGACCTTCGGCGGCAGGCCGGCGCGATCGAAGACCGGGACGGAGTCGATCGGCCCTTCCGGGCGCTGTCCCGTCGGGATGTCTTCTGCCGCATGGCGGGTGGCTTCGCTCGTCGCATCGAGGCCGTCGATGGTCTCGTTGGCGCCGCTGCCCGCATCATGGACGTTGGTGCGCAGGCTGACCTGGCCGGTCGCCGGAACGCCGCCAGCCTCGGCCAACCGCTCGCCCTCGTCGGGGATCTCGAGCGCAGGGGTTTCGCGTGACCTGTCCATCATCCGTCTCCTGATTTCCTTGTGCCCGAGGTAACGCTCGCCGGCAGGCGATTGTTTCGGCTATCGGGCCAGCGGACGTCGCCATGACGCTTCCTTGACAGCGGGGCGGGCCCGCGATCATGGTGGCCGCTGTTCCAAGGGGTGCCTCGCGAGGAGGCTGAGATTCCGCCGGTCGGACTTCGGTTCAACAGCGCGGTGACCCTCCGAACCTGATCCGGGTCATGCCGGCGTAGGGATGCGGGACATCGGGCGGTATTCCTGCGCCCTTTTTCCAGGCTCGCGCCGTCATTCCGAATTTCGGGCCACGCTCGGCATGTCGCCGGGGGACGGGCCTTGCAGGAAGGCGCGAGCGGACGTGACGCAGAGCGAGATCATCGAGGCCCTGCTGGCCTTCATCGACCAGGACGGGGCGTCGGAGGCGGAATTCGAGCGCATGGCGCTGGCCGTCTTCGCCCATCAGTTCGCCCATAACGCGCCCTATCGGCGCTTCGCGATCCAGCGCGGGCGCACGACGCTCACCGTCCGCAGCTGGCGCGACATCCCGGCCGTGCCGATCAGCGCCTTCAAGACCCTGACACTGAGCTGCACCCCGCCGGAAGCCGCCGAGCGCATCTTCATGACCAGCGGCACGACGCAAAGCGGGGTGCGGGGCAAGAGCCACCACCCGACGATGGCCGTCTGGAACCGCTCGATGCTGGTGAATTTCCGCCGTCGCTTCATGGCCGGGCGGGAGCGCATGGCCATGGGCATCCTCTTCCCCGACGAGGTGGCGATGCCGAATTCCTCGCTGGCGCATTACCTGGCTCTGGCGAAGCAGGAATGTGGGACGCCTGACAGCGAAGGCTTCATCGGTGCAGACGGGCTCGACCTGCCGCGGCTGATCGCGGCGCTGGAGCGGGCGCAGGCCTCGGGCGAGCCCTATGCGCTGCTCGGCGCGAGCTTCAGCTTCGTGCATCTGCTCGATGCGCTGGCGGCGCAGGGGCGGCGCTTCGCGCTGCCCGCAGGCAGCCGCATCCTCGATACCGGCGGCTTCAAGGGCCAGTCGCGCGAGATGACGCCGGACGCCTTCTATGACGCGCTCTCGGCGGCGCTCGGCGTGCCGCGCGAGGCCTGCATCAACATGTACGGCATGACCGAGCTCAGCACGCAGTTCTACGATGACGGCAATGCGGTCTGCCCACCGGTGAAGTCCGGCCCGCACTGGATTCGCAGCCGTGTCGTCGATCCGGTCAGCGGGCGCGACCTGCCGGAGGGAACGACCGGCGTGCTGGTCCATCACGACCTCGCCCATTTCAACTGTGCCTCCGCGATCCTGACGGAGGATGCCGGCGTGATGGTCGAGGGCGGCTTCCGGTTGCTCGGCCGCGTCGACGGCGCCGATTCCAAGGGCTGTTCGGTGGCGGTCGAGGAATTCCTGCGGGCGGCGCGGGGCTGAGGCGGTGATCGAGACCGCGGGGCATCTGCCGGGGCTGCCGGCCGGCGAGGTCACCTGGCGGACGCTGGATTTCAGCGCCTGGGGCGAGCACGTGCAGGTGCGGGTGCCGGAGCTGACCACGGCGCAGGCCGGCGCGCTCGCCAGCCATGTGCGCGAGCAGGCGCGGACCTATCTGCGGACGCTGCCGGTCGCGCAGATCGTCGCGACGCTGGACGCCGCCATCGCCCGGCTGCTCGACCGGGACGATCCCTGGCGGCGGCGGGCGGAGGCCGTGCTGCCGATCGTGACCGGCTATGACCGCGAGAGCGTCCGCCTCGGCCTCTCCGGCTATCTGCGCAGCTTCCGTGCGCCGCAGCTGCAGCGCTTCCTCACTGAGGATTTCGCCAATCCGGCCGTGCTCGACGGCTTCCAGCCGGCAATGAAGGGCGGTTTCACGCGCGCCCAGGGCCCGCAGCTCCTGCTCCATATCTGGGCGGGGAACGTGCCGGGGCTGTCGCTCTGGAGCCTGATCTGCGGGCTCCTGGTCAAGGCCGGCACGGTCGGCAAGGTCGCGAGCGCCGAGCCGCTGCTGGCGGGCTGGTTCGCGCAGATCCTCGCCGAGATCGATCCGAAGCTCGGCGAATGCCTGGCGGTGGTCTGGTGGAAGGGCGGCGACGACGCTGCCGAGAGCGCCTGGCTGAATGAGGCCGACACGATCGTCGCCTATGGCGGCAATGACGCGCTGGCGGCGATCCGCGAGCGGGTGCCGTTGACGGCGCGCTTCCTCCCGCATGGGCACAGGATCGGCTTCGGGCTGATCGGTGCCGAGGCGCTCGACACGCGTCGGGCCGGGCCGCTGGCGCGGCTCGTGGCGCAGGATGTGGCGCGCTGGGAGCAGCAGGGCTGCTACTCGCCGCAGATGCTGTTCGTCGCGCGGGGCGGGGCGGTCTCGCCGCGCGAATTCGCCGAGCGCGTCTCGCAGGAACTCGGCGCGCTGAGCCCGCGCCATCCGCGCCGCGCGCTTTCGGTGGCGGAGGCGGCCGGCATCGCCGCCTGGCGCAGCCGCGAGGAGATGCGCGTCTTCGACGAGGACAGGACCGTGGTGCTGGGCGAGGCCGGCGATGGCTGGAGCGTGGTCTGGAGCGAGGCGGCTGAGCCGCTCGCGCCGAGCGCGCTCAACCGCACGCTCAAGATCGTTGCCGTCGACAGCCTCGATGCGGTGCCGCCGCTCATCGCGCCCGCCCGCGCCTATCTGCAGACCGCGGCGGTGGCAGCCTCGCCGCGCGAGCTGTTCCGCATCGCGGCGCTGCTGGGGGACGCGGGCGTCACCCGCATCTGCGGCTTCGGGGCGATGGCGGCGCCCGAGGCCGGCTGGCACAATGACGGGCGCTTCAACCTGCTCGATCTCGTCCGGCTGACCGAGATCGAGCAATCGGCCGAACGCGCCGCCGACGGCTTCGCCGATTATGTCGACTGAAGCCCACGCGGACGCCTTCGTCGCCCTCGAGGCGGTCGATTTCGGCTATGGCGCAGAGGCCATCGTCGACGGCGTCGACTGGGCGATCCCGCGCGGTGAGTTCCATTGCCTGGTCGGGCGCAGCGGCAGCGGCAAGACGACCCTGCTCAAGCTGGCGGCCGGGCTGCTGGCGCCCCGGCGGGGCGTGGTGCGGATCGACGGCGTGGCGCTCGACGGGCCGGGGCCGCGGATCGGCTTCGTCTTCCAGCAGCCGACGCTGCTCGACTGGCTCAGCGTTCTCGACAATGTCCTGCTGCCGCTCTCGCTGAAGCGCAGCGTGGGCGAGACGGATCGCGAGACGGCGCGCGCTTTGCTCGACCGGGTGGGCCTGTCGGCCTTCGCGGCCCGGCATCCCGCCCAGCTCTCGGGCGGGCAGCAGAGCCGGGTCGCGGTGGCGCGGGCGCTGATCACGCAGCCCGCCCTGCTGCTGCTGGACGAGCCCTTCGCGGCGCTCGACGCGCTCACGCGGGAGGAGCTGCAGGACGATCTGCTGGCGCTCTGCGCGCACCATGCCACGACGGTGCTCTTCGTCACCCACGACATCGGCGAGGCGGTCTATCTCGCCGACCGCGTCGCGATCATGGCTGGCGGGCGGCTGCACCACGACCTCGCCATCGACCTGCCGCGGCCGCGCTCGCGCGAGCAGCGCTATGGCCCGGCCTTCAACGCGCTCTGCCGCGAGCTGCGTCAGGCGATGGATGCCGCGCCATGAGAGAACGGCTGGCCTCGGCGCTCCTGCTCGTCGCCCTGCTCGCCGGCTGGGAGGCGTGGTGCCGTCTCGGCCGGGTTCCGGCCCTGATCGTGCCGGCGCCGTCTTCCGTCTTCGCCACGCTGTGGAGCGAAATCGCCAGCGGGCGTCTGCTGCCGCACCTTGCGGTGACCGCGACCGAAATGACGCTCGGGCTGGCGCTGGGCTGCGCGGTCGGGCTGGCGACAGGCATCCTGCTGGCGGAGGCCCCTGTGCTGCGCCGGCTGCTCCACCCCTACATCGTCGCGAGCCAGGTCGTGCCGAAGCTCGCGCTTGGTCCGCTCTTCATCGTCTGGTTCGGCTTCGGCCTGACGCCGACCATCGTGATCACGGCGCTGATCTGCTTCTTCCCGCTGATGGAAAACACGCTGACCGGCCTGTCTCAGGTCGATTCCGGACGGCGCGAGCTGTTCCGCATGCTGGGCGCGAGCCGCCTGCAGACGCTGCTGCGGCTGAAGCTGCCGGGTGCGCTTCCGGTGATCCTCGCGGGGTTCCGGGTCGCGGTCGTGCTGGCGCTGGTCGGCGCCGTCGTCGGCGAGTTCATCGGCGGCCGGGCGGGGCTCGGCGCCTCGATCATCGCCGCCCAGAGCGTGATGGATTCGAGCCTGATGTTCGCGCTCTTCATCGTCATCACGCTGCTCGGCATGGCCTTCTACCAGGCGGCGCTCCTCCTCGAGCGGCTGCTGCTGCGCCACCATCTGAAAGGGTAAGTCATGATTGCCAAGGGTCGGTTCGACCTCTCGCATCTCCTCCGGAAGGGGCTCGTCATCCTGGCCGGAGCGAAGCGGAGGGCCGGGATCCATCATAGGGTGGTGACGGCGCCCTATGATGGATCCCGGGACGCCCTGCGGGCGCCCAGGATGACGGGGAGGCTGGTGATCGCGGCATTGGCAAGCTTGCTCGGCCTCTCGATTGCCCACGCCCAGCCGCTCGACAAGGTCACGGTCGCGGGCTGGAGCCAGCCGATCAGCGAGATCACCAATCTGCTGGCCGAGCCGGACAAGGGCTTCTTCAAGGCCAAGGGGATCGACCTCGGCTATTTGCCCGGCACCGGCGGCGGCTCGGCGATCCAGAACATGCTGTCGGGCCAGGCCGACATCGCCTTCACCGATCCGGCGGCGCTTTATCTGGCGCTCGACAAGGGCGAGAAGCTGGTCGCGATCTACAACATCTATCCGCAGAACGTCTTCAACGTGGTCGCGCCCAAGACCAAGGGTATCCGTACGGCGGCCGACCTGAAAGGCAAGCGCATCGGCGTCTATTCGCTCTCCAGCGGCACGCGGCAGAACCTGCAGGTGCTGCTTCACCAGGTCGGGCTCACCGAGAAGGACGTCACGGTTGAGGTCACCGGCCTGCTCAACTTCGCGCCGCTGATCCAGGGGCAGGTCGACGCCACGGCCGCGACCGATACCGGCCTGCTGGTCGCGAAAATGAAGGGCCTGCCGGAGGTCGACGTCATCGAGGTCAAGGACCATCTCAACCTGCCGAGCGACATCTTCGTGGTGACGCAGGCGACCTATGCGGCCAAGAAGCCGCTGCTGAAGCGCTTCCTCGCCGCCTATCGCGACAGCGCCGCCTGGATGATCGCGAACCCCGAGGAGGCGGCGAAGCTCGCCGTGACGCGCGCGATCAATGGCCGCGACGAGGCGCTCAATCTCGAGATCATCAAGCTGCGCAACATCTCGACGGTGTCGCCGACGACGCAGGCGAAGGGCCTCGGCCATTTCGATCCGGAGCTGCTGCAGAAGGGCGCCGACACCTTCCACCGGCTCGGGCTGATCGCAAAGCCGATCGACATGAGCCAGGTGGTGAAGACGGATCTGATCCCGTGAGGGCTCTATCTCCCCTTGAACGCGTCGTCGTCCCGGGCGGAGCGCAGCGCAGACCCGGGACCCATTCCGGAACGCTTCAGGCATGGATCCCGGGTCTCCCTTCGGTCGCCCGGGATGACGTGGTGGTTCTCGCGCGAGCCTTTCGAACGCTGGGCAGACAGACATCGTGACCTTCCGCGACAGGACCATTCTCGTGACGGGCGCGAGCCGGGGCATTGGCGCGGCCATCGCCAGGGCCTTCGCTGCGGAGGGCGGGCTGGTGTTCGTCAACTACCGCAGCAGCGAGGCCGCCGCCGAGGCCGTGGTCGAGGCCTGCCGGGCGGCGGGCGGGCAGGCGGTGGCGATCGCCGCCGACGTCACCGATCCGGAGGCGGTCGCGGGGATGCTGGCGCGGATCGCGGAGGAGGCGGGCCGGCTCGATGCCGTCGTCAACAACGCGTTTGCGCCCTATGTCTTCGACCCCGACCATCGCGCGCGCTTCTGGGAGACGCCCTGGTCGGCCTACCAGACGCAGGTCGATGGCGCGCTGAGGGCGACCTACAATGTCTGCCAGGCGGCCCTGCCGCTGATGCGCCGACGCGGGCGCGGTGCCATCGTCAACATGGCGACCGACCTCGTGGCGCGGCCGAGCATCGCCTATCACGACTACACCACCGCCAAGGCGGCGCTGATCGGCTTCAGCCGTAACCTCGCGACGGAGCTCGGCCCGCTCGGGATCCGGGTCAACTGCGTCGCGCCGGGCCTGGTCTGGCCGACCGATGCGAGCGCGCGGACGCCCGAGGCGGTGCGGGAGATGCTGATCGCCCAGACGCCGCTGGGGCGGATCGCGACGCCCGAGGACGTCACCGGGCCGGTGCTGTTCCTCGCCTCCGACTGGAGCGGCTTCGTCACCGGCCAGACGCTGCATGTCGATGGCGGGCTGGTGATGGCCTAAGGCTTCGCCGCCTGCGCATCCCGGATGGCGCGCCAGACCCTCGCCGGCGTGGCGGGCATGTCGAGATGCGTCACGCCGAGCGGGCGCAGCGCGTCGAGGATCGCGTGGATCACCGTCTGCGGCGCGCCGATGCAGCCAGCCTGGCCGGCGCCCTTGACGCCGAGCGGGTTGGCGCGCGTCGGGACCTCGACCATCTCCAGATCGAAGGCGGGAAGGTCGGCGGCGCGCGGCACGGCATAGTCCATGAAGGTCGCGCTCAGGAGCTGGCCGGAGCTGGGATCATAAAGCGCTTCCTCCATCAGCGCCTGGCCGATGCCCTGCGCCAGACCGCCATGGACCTGCCCCTCCGCCAGCAGCGGGTTGATCAGCGTCCCGTAGTCGTCGACCGCGACATAGCGTTCGATCGCGACGGCGCCGGTCTCCGGATCGATCTCGACCTCCGCCACCTGCGCCCCATTGGGGAAGGTGAAGACGTCGCAGCGGTTGTCGCCATGGCCTTCCAGCGGTGCTCCGCCGTTCTCGGCGAGATGGGCCGAGATGGCGAAGAGGTCGATCTCGCGCGGCAGGCCGTCCGCCGCCGGCTCGCTGCGGAACCGGCCTTCCGCGAAGGAGAGGCTGTCGGCCGCGACCTGCAGCAGCTGCGCGGCGAGGGGCCTCGCCTTCACAACTAGATCGTCGGCCGCCATCACCAGCGCCGTTCCGCCGAGATGGAGCGAGCGCGCGCCGCCATGGCCGCCGCCGCGCGGAACCGATTCCGTGTCGCCCTGGACGAGGGTGAAGCGCTCGACCGGCAGGCCGAGCCGGGCGGCAGCGAGCTGGGCGAAGCTGGTCTCGTGGCCCTGGCCGTTGGAATGGGTGCCGACCGCCATGGCGATGGCGCCCTCCTGCCCGACCCGCAGCCAGGCCTCCTCGTCAGGGCGGCCACGCGAGGTTTCGAGGAAGCAGCCGATGCCGAAGCCGCGCAGCTTGCCGCGCTTTCGGGCGGCGCGCTTGCGTGCTGCGAAGCCCGCGCGGTCGGCCGCCGCCAGCGCCCGTTCGAGGTTCTCCGGAAAGCTGCCGCTGTCGATCACCATGCCGAAGGCGGGACGGCGATAGGGGAAGCTGCGGATGAAGTTGCGCCGGCGCAGTTCTGCCGGATCGATGCGCAGCTTATGGGCGGTGGCCTCAACCAGCCGCTCGATCAGATAATTCGCCTCGGGTTTGCCGGCGCCGCGATAGGCGTCGATCGGGGCCGTGTTGGTGAAGACGCCGCGGACATCCATCGCCATGGCGGGGATGTCGTAGAGCCCGCCCATCGCGGCGGCGGGGGCGTTGGTTCCGCTGCCGGGGCCGAGCGAGGAGACATAGGCGCCGAGATTGGCGATCGTCTCGACATCGAGCGCAAGGAAGCGCCCGCGCCTGTCGAGCGCCAGCCGCGCGGTGCTGAGATTGTCGCGGGCATGGGCGCCGCCGGTGAACTCCTCGATGCGCTCGGCGCTCCAGCGCACCGGCCGGCCGAGCCGTCGCGCGGCCCAGAGCACCAGCGCATATTCGGGGTAGGTGACGTTCTTCATGCCGAAGCCGCCGCCGACATCGGGCGTCGAGACGCGGATGCGGTCGAGCGGCAGGCCGAAGACGCCTTGCGCGAGTTCACGGCGGATGTCGTGGACCGAGGCGCCGCTGATCTCGAGGTGGTAGCGGTCCGCGCCGGCGTCATAACGGCCGATGGCGATGCGCGGTTCGAGAGCCGCCGCCACGATGCGGTTGTTGACCAGGTCGCAGCTCACGACATGGGCGGCCTTTGCGAAGGCGCGCTCGACGGCGGCGGGATCGCCGCGGCGGAAACGGAAGGCGATGTTGCCCGGGGCCTGCGGCCAGAGCTGCGGCGCCTGCCCATCGGTCGCGCCGCGCAGATCGGTGACCGCCGGCAGGATGTCGTAGGTGATGCTGATGTGCTCGCAGGCCTCGCGGGCCAGCGCCTCGGTGTCGGCGACGACGAAGGCGACGGGTTCGCCGACATGGCGGACGACATCGCGGGCCAGCGGCCAGCGCGGCGGCACGATCAGCGGCTCGACGGTGGCGACGACGATGGAGGTTGGCAGCGGGCCGAGGCCGTCGAGATCCGCGGCGGTGTAGACGCCGTGCACGCCGGGCAGGCTCGCCGCGGCGGCGCCGTCGATCGCGCGGATGCAGGCATGGGCATGAGGCGAGCGAAGCATGACGGCGGCGAGGTCGCCGTCCGGGGCGCGATCGCCGAGATAGTCGCCGCGCCCGGTGAGGAAGCGTGCGTCCTCCCGCCGCCGCAGCGAGCGCGGGTCGTCGACCGTCCCTCGGCCTGTGGCGCCTTCGCAGGCGGTTCTCGCATCCGTCATCGCCAACCCGTCCCGCCCGGCCCGAAGCGCAGCCCTGCCGGGCCGCCCGGTCCTCCGCCTGCCTTCGTCGCGACAGAGGACGCTGGTCCGTCCGCGTCAAGCGGGATCGCTGAGACGTCCGAGCTGTGGACCCGTCAGCCGACTGCATGCTGCAATGCGAAAAATTAGAAATCGATATGATGTCGGAAATTGAATGAATGCAATCTCCGGTCAGATTTGAATTGAGAGGTATATCGGCCTCCGTCTAGAAAGAGACGATTTATATAGTTCATTTCAGAGAGACTTTTAAGTTGAGAGTCTATTGCAACTCGTCATAGACAGTTCCGAATGGGACTGGGGTTTTGCAATGTATAGAAATTCAAATCTGCTTTACGGATCAGCTTTGCTGGTTTTTGTCTGCTTCCCGAATGCCGGCCGCGCGCAATCGGCCGCCGAGGCGACGCGGCCTGCCGCGATCGAGCTCGATCAGATCACCGTCACGGCGACCCGTGGCGAGAAGCAGGCGCTCGACGTGCCCGGTACGGTCAGCATCATCTCCCGCCAGGAGCTCGACCAGCGCATCACGCGCGATACGCAGGACCTGATCCGTTATCAGCCCGGCATCAGCGTCAACCGCCAGACGACGAGCACCGACCCCTTCGCCAATTTCGGCGGCTTCACCATCCGCGGCGTCGGCGGCAACCGTGTCCAGATGCAGGTGGACGGGGCGCGCGTGATCGAGCGCGTCACCGATGGCAACCGCGACTTCGTCGATCTGCCCTTCCTCAAGAATGTCGAGATCGTGCGCGGACCCGGCTCGGTGCTGTGGGGCGCGGATGCGCTCGGCGGCATCGTGGCCTATCGCACGCTCGATCCGCAGGACCTGCTCAAGGGTAGGGACAAGCCTTATGCGGTCAGGCTGAACAGCGCCTATGACAGCCTCGACCGCTCCTTCGTGAAGACGGGCATCGCCGCCTTCCGGTTCTCGCCGCTGCTGGAGGGCATCTTAGGCGTCAGCCAGAAGACCGGGCACGAGGCGAAGCTGACCAAGGCGCGCGCCGATGGCGGGCGCTGGGGCTGCCCCGTGCCGAGCAGCCTTTTCCTCGCCTGTAACCAGCTGAACCCGCTCGACACGACGGTCTGGAACGCCTTCGGCAAGCTCGTCTTCAAGCCGAGCGGAGACCACACCTTCAAGCTGACCGGCGAATACTATGACAGCGATTCGACCGTGAACCAGCTGCACGACTACAATGTCGTCAGCAGCGGCATTCGCAACGGCGCCTATATCCGCAACCAGGTGAAGTCCCGCACGCGGATCGCGCTGGAGCATGAGTGGGATGTCGGGGCGAGCTTCCTCGATTCCGTGCGCTGGCAGGCCTCCTACTCGCCGCAGAGCCGCACCTTCGTCAGCAACCGCCTGCAGACGCCCGCCAATGGCCAGCAGCGCTTCACCCGCGGTCTGCATGACTACCAGGAGCAGTTCTCGCAGCTCGACATCCAGGCGAAGTCGAGCTTCGCGCTGGGGCCTAGCTTCCACCGCCTGACCTATGGCTTCCAGGGCGACATCACCCGCACCGACTACAAGCGCCAGGACGACGTCCGCAATCTCGCGACGAATGTGCTGACCACCACGGTGGCGGGGGGCTTCAACTTCGCCAATGCCACGACCACGCGGGCCGACATCTATCTCCAGGACGAGATCGAGCTGATGTCCGGCCGCTGGACGATCACGCCCGGCATCCGCTACGCGACCTACAATATCGATCCCAGGCTCGGGGCCGGCTATGTCGTCGTGCCCGGCAAGGCGCCGCGCGAGATCGACTCGCAGAAGGTGATCCCGCAGGTCGGAACGATCTTCAAGCTGAACGAGACCTACTCGCTCTATGGCCGCTATGCCGAGGGCTTCAAGATGCCCACCGCCGAGCAACTCTACACCTCGCTGCCCTCGACGACCTTCAACCTGATCCCGAATCCCGATCTGCGGCCCGAGAGCGTGCGCTCCTATGAGGCGGGCGTTCGCGGCCAGTTCGCCGAGGGCTGGTTCTCGGTCGGCGTCTTCCACGCCCGCTACAAGGACTTCATCAAGTCGCTCTACCAGGTCCCCGGGACGGTCGATTACACCTATCGCAACGTCTCGCAGGTGCAGATCTCGGGCATCGAGGCCTCGGCGGAGTACCGGCTGCACGAGCGCTGGCTGCTGAACGCGTCGCTGAGCTACCAGTATGCCGACCAGCGCCTGACGGCCGGGGCGGCCAAGACGCCCTTCGACGTCAATCCCTTCAAGGCCGTCACCGGTATCAAATACCTGATGCCGGAATACGGGCTGGAGGCGGAGGTGATCGGTACCTTCGCCGGCGGCGCCAACCGGGCGAGCACGACGGATACCTTCAAGCAGGGCGGCTACTCGGTGTTCGACGCCTATCTGAACTGGAAGCCGACCTCCTTCGTCACCCTGCGCGGCGGCGTCGAGAACATCTTCGACAGGCGGTATTTCGCCAATCTCGTCGGCGGCTCCTATGCGAAGACGCCGTCGCTGGTCTCCGTCGCGGCCGGCAATCCTCTCGAACTCCAGACGGCTCCCGGCCGCACCTTCAAGCTCGCGGCTTCCGTCGAATTCTGAGCGCCTGTCCCGTCAGGGCTGCCGTGCCGCGCCCGACGCGGCGGCCTCGCGACGCTGCGCCCGAGACCCGCAGCGTCGCTCCCTCATTTTGGAGCCCACAGCATGAACGCCCCGACGCCCCTGCGCGAAGCCCTGTCGCAAAGCCCGGCCGAAATCCTGCCCCTTCTGCCCGCGATGGGGCGGGTGATGCTGAGCGCCCGCTTCAACGGCGCCATCCATGAGCGGATGGGAGCCGTCGACAGCGTGACGATCGACGCCGACAAGGCGCGCCTGACCGGCGAGTGCCATGACAGCGTGATCGATCTCGCGGTGGTCAAGCGCATCGTCGTCGACCGTTCCGGCAAGATGCGCGACAAGGTCCTGCCCAAGCTCGAATGCCAGGACGCGGCAGGCGAGACGCTGTTCAGCCTGATCGGCCTCGAAGGGCTCGAACTGTTCGATGCGGCGCTGGCGCCGCTTGCGGCCGGTGCGCCGCTCGAGCCGGTGGTGCGCGAGGCGCCTTCGGGCGGCGCTCAGGAGGTCGCGCCGGAGGATCTGGGCGCTGCGACCTTCGCCGCCATCCTCGCCAATGCTCTGCCGATCGCGATCGATTTCGAGCGGCCGGGGCTGTTCCAGCATTGGGTCGGGCTCCTGCCCGAGCCGAAGCCCTCGATGGGCTTCGTCAACGTCATGCAGGGCGATTTCCATCTGCATCTGCAAGCGGGGGCGGTCGCGGGCTGGGCGCGGCACCAGACGGAGGCCGAACTCGTGCTCCGGGCGCTCGATGCGGAGGGCCGCGAGACCGGGCTCAGCCTGCGCGGTCCGGCCGCCGCCTTTGCCGGGGTTTCGTCCGTGCGCGAGCCTGCCGCGCATGGTTGAGGCGGCACAGGCCCCGATCGCGCATCCGCGGGGCACCTGGTTGTGCCCGCAGAGCGGCGCGGTGCTCGAGCAGGGCGCCCTGCTGCGCGCGATGGCGGGGCGCAGCGTCGTGCTGCTCGGCGAGACCCACGACATCGCCGAGATCCATCGCTGGCAGCTCCATGTCGCGGCCTTCCTGCACATGCTGAGGCCGCAGATGGCGATCGGTTTCGAGATGTTCCCGCGCCGCGTGCAGGGCGTGCTGGATGCCTGGGTCGACGGCCTGATGGACACCGCCACCTTTCTGGAGCGCAGCGACTGGGCACAGGTCTGGGGCTTCGATGCGGCGCTCTACCTGCCGCTGTTCCATTTCTGCCGCCAGCAGCGCATCCGGATGCTGGCGCTCAACTGTCACCGCCCCCTGGTGACGCGGGTCGGGCAGGTCGGCTGGGAGGCGATTCCCGTCGCGGAGCGCGACGGCGTCACGCCGGCGGCCCCGGCGACCGCGGCCTATCGCGCCTATCTCGAGCGGCTGATGGGGGGCGTCCGCCCGGTGGCGGGCGGTGGGGCCGGTTCGCCGGTGAGCGACCGTTTCCTGCGTGCCCAGCAATGCTGGGACCGGGCCTTCGCCTGCGGCATCGCCGAGCATCTGGCGCGCGCGCCGGACGACCTCGTCATCGGCATCATCGGGCGTGGCCATCTCGAATACGGGCACGGCACGCCCTACCAGCTGCGCGACCTCGGCATCGCCGACAGCGCGGTGCTGCTGCCGACGAGCGACGAGGCCCATGATCCGGGAGAGATCGCCGGCATCGCCGAGGCCCTCTTTCGGCTCGACAGGCCGGAGCCGCCGGCGCCGCGCCGCGAACGGCCGCAGCCGGGTTGAGTTGCCGCGATGGCCGTGCTCCGTCACATCGCCTGGCTGGCGAAGCTCTGCGTCTCCGGTCCGGGCGGCCTGGTCGGCCTCGCGCAGTTCATCGTCATTGCGGTGCTCGGGCTGATCGGGGTGCGGGTCGGCGTCGCGCTGATCGCCTGGAACGCCGATTTCTACAACGCCCTGCAAGCGCTCAACGTGGCCGGCGTGTTGGCGCAGATCAGGGTCTATTTCGGCCTCACCGCGATCACGGTGGCGCTGCACCTGGCCTCGACCTATCTGCGGCGGCAGCTCCAGATCCGCTGGCGTCACGCGCTGACGCAGGCCGCCCTCGACCATTGGTTTGCCGGCAAAGCCTACTGGCATCTGCGCGACAGGAGCGAGGATGGTCTCGACAATCCCGACCAGCGCATCGCCGAGGATTGCCGCATCTTCGTCGACAAGCTGACCGACGAGGCGCTGGAGCTGATCAGCAAGATCGTCGGGCTGGTGTCCTATGTCGCGATCCTGTGGTCGCTCTCGACCTTTCCGCTGGCCTTCGTCGTCGCGGGGGTCTCCGTCGAGATTCCCCGCTACATGGTCTGGGCCGCGCCCCTCTATGTCGCCCTCGCCACGCTGATCACGCATGGGCTCGGCGCGCCGCTGAAGCGGCTCGATTTCGAGCAGCAGCGCCGCGAGGCCGATTTCCGCTTCGCGCTGAGCCGACTGCGCGAGAACGTGGAGCCGGTGGCGCTGGCGGGGGGCGAGGCGGCGGAGCGCAGCGTGCTGTCGCGGCGTTTCGCGGCCCTGGCGGCCAACTGGCATCAGCTGGCGCGGCGCGAGGTCATCCTCGGCATGTTCTCTCGGCCCTATTTCCAGACCGTGCTGACGATCCCGATGTTCCTGGCGCTGCCGGCCTATCTGGCCGGCCGCCTCACCTTCGGCGGGCTGATGCAGATCCGCTCCGCGTTCCAGAACGTCGTGACGACGCTGTCCTGGTTCATCTTCTCCTACAAGGATCTGGCGCAGCTCGCCGCGACGGCGAGCCGGCTGCGGCACTTCCTGGCTGCGGCGGAGGCGGCGCCGTCAGACGGCATGGCAGGCCCCCGGATGGCCGAGGGCACGGCCTTCCGCACGCATCGCCTGCGCCTGTCGACGCCGGAGGGACGCCCGCTCGCGCCACTGCCGGAGCTGGCGATCGGGGCCGGGGACTGCTGCTGGATCGCGGCGCCCTCCGGTTTCGGCAAGAGCACGCTGGTCAAGGCGCTCGCGGGACTCTGGCGCCATGGCGAGGGCAGCATCGAGCGCCCGGCCGGTTCGATCGCCTTCGCTTCGCAGCAGGTCTATCTGCCGCTCGGGAGCCTCGAGGCGGCACTGGCCTATCCGGCGCTGCCGGAGGCGTTTACCGCGGCGCAATACCGGCAGGCGCTCGCCGCCGTCGGGCTTACTGCGCTCTGGACGCAGGACGAGGCGGCATGGCAGCGGACGCGCACCGGCCTGTCAGGCGGGGAGCGCCAGCGGCTGGCCCTGGCGCGGCTGCATCTGCACAGGCCGGACTGGGTCGTTCTGGACGAGGCGACCTCGGCGCTGGATGTCGTCGCGGAGCGCGAGGTGCTGGCGGGACTGCGGGTAGCGCTGCCGGATGCGGCCTTCATCATCATCGCGCACCGGGCACCGCAGGGGATCGGCCCCTGCCGGACGCTGCGGCTCGACAACGATGGAGGGGTCGATGCTCCGCCCCTCGCGCCTGATCAGGAGCTTGCCGTGAGATAGCGCGCAAGGCCGGCGGTCGAGGAATCATGGGCCTCGGCGGGCGCTTTGCCTTCGATGACCGGCAGCAGCGCCGTCGCCAGCTCCTTGCCGAGCTCGACGCCCCATTGATCGAAGGCGTTGATACCCCAGATCGCGGCCTCGACGAAGACGCGGTGCTCGTAGAGCGCGATCAGCCGCCCGAGAGTGAAGGGATCGAGCCGGCGATAGGCCAGCGTGATGGAGGGGCGGCTGCCGGGGAAGACCTTGTGCGGCGCCAGGGCGTCAACCTCGGCAGACGGCAGCCCCTGCTTTGCCAGTGCCTCGCGCGCCTCTTCCAGGGTCCGGCCCTTCATCAAGGCTTCGCTCTGCGCGAGGCAGCTGGCGAGCAGCAGCCGGTGCTGATGGACCAGCTCCGGTTCATGCCCTCCCGCAGCAATCAGGAACTCGCAGGGGATTGTGTCCGTACCCTGGTGGATCAGCTGGTAAAAGGCGTGCTGGCCATTGGTGCCGGGCTCGCCCCAGACGAGCGGGCCGCTCGGTCGCTCGATGGGCGAACCGTCCTTGCGGACGCGCTTGCCGTTCGATTCCATGTCGAGCTGCTGGAGATAGGCCGGCAGGCGCAGAAGGCGCTGATCGTAAGGCAGGATCGCCCGGGCCTGATAGCCGCAGATGTCGCGATGCCAGATGCCGATCAGCCCGAACAGGACGGGCAGGTTGCGGGCGAGCGGGGCGGTGCGGAAATGCTCGTCCATCGCATGGGCGCCGGCAAGGAAGGCGCGGAAATTCCCCGGCCCGACCGCGATCATCACCGGCAGGCCGATGGCGGACCAGATCGAGTAGCGGCCGCCGACCCAGTCCCAGAAGCCGAAGACGCGGTCTGGAGCAATGCCGAAGGCGGCGACCTTGCCGAGGGCCGTGGAGACGGCGGCGAAGTGGGCGCTGACCGCGTCCTCGCCGAGCGCTGCCGCGATCCAGCGCCGCGCGGTGGCGGCATTGGTCATGGTCTCGACGGTGGTGAAGGTCTTGGACGCGACGATGAAGAGGGTTCGCGCGGGATCGAGTTTCGCCAGTGTGTCGGCGATATGGGCTCCGTCGGCATTGGAGACGTAATGCAGCTGCGGGCCGTCATGATAGGGCGCCAGAGCCAGGGTCGCCATGGCGGGACCGAGATCCGAACCGCCGATGCCGATGTTGATCACGTCGGTGAAGGCCCCGCCGTCGGAGGCGGCGATCGTGCCGGTACGCACGCCGTCGGCAAACGCGGCCAGCCTGTCCAATGTGGCATGGACGTCCGGCACGACGTCGCGGCCGTCCAGCAGCACGCGGGTGCCGGCGGGCGCGCGAAGGGCTGTGTGGAGGACGGCGCGATGTTCGGTGGTGTTGATCGCCTCGCCCGCGAACATCGCATCGCGTTGTGCGGCTACACCCGTCGTCTCGGCGAGCGTCAGGAGGAGCGCCAGTGTCTCGTCCGTGACGGCGGTCTTCGAATAGTCGAGCAGGAGATCGTCGAGGCGGGCCGAGAACCGGGTGAAGCGGGTCGCGTCCTCGGCGAAGAGGGTCCGCAAGGGGTGGGCTTGCGTGCCATGCCGATGCGCGGCCAGCTTTGCCCAAATCTCGTCCTGCACCATCACGCTCCTGTTCGCCGCGACGCCCGAGGCGTCGCCGCTCCGGCAACCCGCCAAGCTTCTACGGGTTCCGGCTGTTCGAAATTGGGCGCTGGCGCAAATGCCTGCAAGCCCCGCCGCTCCATCAGGCGACGCTCAGCCCGTTCACGCCATGGTGGCGGATGCGTTCGGCCACGAATCCCGAAGTCGCCGCCGCCGCCACAAAACGGCCGAGCCAGGCGACGGCCTCGTCCGTCAGGCCGTCAGCCCTGCGCGCAACGCCGATCGCCTGCTGCACGGCCACGAACCGCCCCTCGAGCAGGCGCGAACCCGGGAGCCGTTTCGCATCGTCGAGGAGGCGCATGCGCAGGCCGGCCAGCGCGTCGAGCCCGCGGTCACGGAAATCGGCGAAGGTCTCGTCCATGGTGGCGGTCCGGACGATCTCGGCCCGGCGGATGTTGCGGTCGAGCCAGAGGCCATAGGCGGTTCCGCCCGTCACGGCGATCCTCACCCCGGGGGCATCGACGGCGCCGATCCCGGTCAGGGGCGAGCCGGGGGGCACGAGATAGGTCGCCTCGATCTGCGCATAGGCGGGCGTGAAGGCGATGGTTTCGGCGCGCTGGGGTTCGGCGCCGATCAGGCCGATATCCCATTCGTCACGTCCGGCGGCGTCAGCCAGCAGGGCCGGCGAGGCGTAAGGTACGAGTTGCAGCGCCACCCCGAGGCATCCGGCGATGGCCGCCGCCATGTCGGGCGAGACGCCGACGGGGCCGCCGTCGGCCGAGCGGGCGGAGACGAGGAGGAAGTTGGAGAGGTTGATTCCCGCTCGCAGGACGCCGCCTGGAGCGAGCCGTTCGCGCAGGGCGGCAGAGACCGGCCCGGGATCACCTTCGAAGCTCATCATGCTCTCCGTCACGCCGTTCAGGCCGCGGCGAAGGGCGAAAACAGCGTCGCGACCTCGCGGTAGACCCCCTGCTTGAAGGGGATGATCAGCGTAGGGGTCCGTTCCAGCCGCTCCCAGCGCCAGGCGTCGAACTCGGCCTTGTGCCCGCCGGCCGGCGTTACGATGTCGATCTCGCTGTCGGGACCGGTCAGCCGGAAGGCGAACCATTTCTGCGCCTGGCCCCGCCAGCGGCCCTTCCAGGCCTGCTTGCCGATATCCACGGGCAGGTCATAGGCGAGCCAGCCGGGACTCTCCGCCAGCAGCGAGACGGAGGTGACGTTGGTTTCTTCCTGCAGTTCCCGGGTCGCGGCCTGCAGGGGCGTCTCGCCGGCATCGATGCCGCCCTGTGGCATCTGCCACTCATGGCCGGGGGCGACATGCTCGCGCTGGGATTTGTTGGCGCGACGCCCGATGAAGACCAGTCCTTGCGCATTGAAGAGCGCCAGCCCGACACAGGGGCGGTAGCCGTCGGGCGGCGGATCGCTGATCATCTGATGGATCCGGTGCTCTTCGGGCTGCGCAGCCCGCGGGCGGCGCTCATGGGGACCAGCATGAGGCCCTTGGCTTCGAGCGTCTGCGCCCAGCGTGCGATCCGCTCGATCGAGACGGGCAGGGCGCTGGCGCTGATCACCGCGACGCCCTGGTCTCGGGCCATGGCCTCGATCGCCGCCAGTTCCTTGTCGATGGCGTCCGGCCGCGCGACGGTATCGACGACGCGGTCGATCTTCATCGCCGGAATCTGGGCGCGTATGGCCGAGGAGGCGAGCAGGCTTCGCGCCGAGGAGCCATCATCGACGACCATCAGGCCGCGCCCGGCGAGCTCGCGCAGGATAGGCGAGAGGGCCGTCTCGTCGGAGGTCAGGCGGCCGCCGAGAAAATTGACGATGCCGACATAGCCGGTGAAGCGACCCAGCGCCCAATGCAGGCGCTCGAGATTGTCCGCTGATTTCGGCCCGGTCAGCAGCGTATGCGGGCCAGGGTCGCTGTCGGGATAGTCGAAGGGCTCCATCGGCAGCTGCAGGAAGACCTCGTGGCCCTCGCCGCGGGCGCGCTGCACGGTGCGCTCGAGTTCCGCGCCATAGGGCGCGAAGGCCAGCGAGACTGCACCCGGCAGCTTCGCGATGGCGTCGGCGGTCCCCGTCGGGCTGATGCCGAGGCCGCCGACGAGGATGGCGATGCGCCCGGCGACCTTGCCGGCGGGCGGTGGTCCAGGCGGACGGGCGTAGATCCGGGCTGGCGTCGCGCCATCCGGCCCGATCTTCGGCAGCAGGCCGTGGCGCGTGCGCTCGACCAACCGGCTGTCCGGCGCCGGCGCGAGTTTCACGGCGCCGGGGTTGTCGGGAATTGTGATCACGATGGCGCCGGGAACGTCGGAGCCCGGGCGCACCACGGTGACGCCCGCTTCGCTTTCGAGCTGCCGTGCGCTGGATTGCGGGCGTGCCGTCGTGGCGGGGTCGCTCTGGGCGGCGACGGGGACGCCGGCGGGCAGCGCCGAGGCCGGAGCAACCCGCTGCTCGATCTGCGCCGTCGCCATGGGTTCACCGCCGTCGGGATCGCGCCGGATCGCCACCACCAGAAGGATCGAAACCCAGACGAGGCCGACGAGCCCTGCACAGCCAAAGGCGATCCAGCGCCCCCAGGGCTTGCCCTTCGACGCGGTCAGGCCCTGGCCAAGCGGCTGGTTGAGCTCAGTGAGCGGCGTTCCGGCCAAACGAAGCCGTCCTCAAGCTTGCGACGGGGACCCGAATCAGTGGCCCGCAAGGCGTGAGTCTGCCAGATTTGGGTCCGTTCAGACAGCGCGCCGCGAAGCTCTCCGTGTCGCCCCTCGACTCAGTTGGGTTTGGTCGCCGGAGCCTGAGGCGCCGCGGCGTCCTTCTTGACGCCGCGGATCTGGTTCAGGGCGGCGGTCAACTGCGTATCCTTGGCCGGATCGCTGGGCACATAGGACGCCGAGCCGGACTGCTCGTCCTTGCCGTCGCCGGCCTTGAGGTGACCCTTCAGCGCGGCTTCGCCCTTGTTCTCGGCGATCTTGTCCTTGAGCTCCGGCGGAATGTCCTGCACCACCTCGATATCGGGCGTGATGCCCTTGGCCTGGATCGAGTTGCCCGAAGGGGTGTAGTAGCGGGCGGTGGTCAGGCGCAGGCCGCCATTGCCGGCCAGCGGGATCACGGTCTGGACCGAGCCCTTGCCGAAGGAGCGCGTGCCCATGACGGTGGCGCGCTTGTGGTCCTGCAGCGCGCCGGCGACGATTTCGGCCGCCGAGGCCGAGGAACCGTTGATCAGCACGACGACCGGCTTGCCCTTGGTGAGATCACCCGCCTTGGCGTTGAAGACCTGCGTTTCCTCGGCGTTGCGGCCGCGGGTCGAGACGATCTTGCCGCGATCGAGGAACGCATCGGAGACGAGCACCGACTGGTTGAGGCGGCCGCCGCGATTGTTGCGGAGATCGATGACATAGCCCTTGATCTTGTCGGCGCCGATGTCGGCATTGACCTTCTCGATCGCCTTGCGCAGGCCTTCATAGGTCTGTTCGCTGAAGGTGCCGATGCGAATATAACCGACATCGCCCTCGACGCGTTCCTCGACAGCCGGGACCACGATGGTCGTGCGCGTCAGGGTGAATTCGAGCGGCTCGGGCTTGCCGGGGCGATCGACCTTGAGCTTGACCTGGGTGTTGATGATGCCACGCATCTTCTCCACCGCCTGCGTCAGGGAGAGGCCTTTGACCTCCTGCCCGTCGATCTGGCTGATGATGTCGTTGGACAGGATGCCGGCCTTGAAGGCGGGCGTGTCGCGGATCGGCTTGGCGACCTTGAGGACGCCGTCCTCCATCGTCACCTCGATGCCGAGCCCGCCGAACTGCCCGCGCATATCGGTGTCCATGTCGCGGAACGACTTGGCGTCGAGATAGGAGGAGTGCGGATCGAGCGAGGAGACCATGCCGTTGATGGCCGCCTCGATCAGCTTCTGCTCGTCGGGCTTCTCGACATAGTCGGTGCGGATCTTCTCGAAGATGTCACCGAAGAGGTTCAGGCTGCGGTAGACCTCGGCCGAGGCCGCGACCGCGCTGGTGGAGGTCAGCAGACGCGTCTGCGTGACCATGCCGGTCAGCCCCGCCCCGAGCACGGCTCCGGCGAAAACGAGAGAAACCTTGCGCATCATCCGCGAACCTTTTCGCCAAGCGGTTTCGTCCACCACGGCGCCGGATCGACCGACACGCCGTCTTTCCTGAACTCGATATACAGAACCGGCTGTCCGGCTCCCGAACCCACGATCGTCGCGGCAGCTTCCGATGTTTCGCCCATCACCGCAACCGGCTCCCCCGCGAGGACGAACTGGTTCAGCGCCACATCGATCCGCTGCATCCCGGCGAGCAACAGATAGTACCCCCCGCCGGCGTTCAGGATCAAGAGTTGCCCGAAAGAGCGGAAGGGACCCGCGTAGACCACCCAAGCGTCCGAAGGCGCCGAAACTAGGGCGCCGGGTCGGGTTTCCAGCGAAATACCGCGTGTCGTGCCGCCGGCACCGTCCGCATCGCCAAATCCACGCAATTGTGATCCCACGACCGGAAGCGGCAGCAGGCCGCGCGCTTCGGAAAAGGCGATCTTGGGGCTGAGGCGGGCGGGATCCCGGAAGGCCAGCGCCGCCATGCGCTGACGCTGCTCGCGGGTTTCGGCCTCCAGCGCCTGGCGCGCGGCCTCGGCCGCCCGGTTGGCGACGGAGATCTCCTTCTCCATGCGCTCGACGAAGTCACGCAGGCTGCGGGCCTTGGCGGCGAGTTCGCCGTCCTGCCCCCGCTGCACCTCGGCGTCGCGCGTCGCGCTGGCCTCGCGCATGCGCCTGGCCTCGACCAGGGAAGCGAGGCGCTGGCGCTCGGCGGCGAGCTGCTCGAGTTCCCCGGAGATGGCCTTGCGCTCCCTCGCGATGCCTTCCCGCAGGCGGACGAGTTCGGCGAGATCGGTGCCGAGAACCTCGATCTCCTGGCGCAGATCGGGCACGACGGCGCCGAGCAGCATGGAGGCGCGCACCGCCTCGAGGATATCCTCCGGTCGCACCAGCACGGCGGGCGGCGGACGCCGCCCGATCCGCTGCAGCGCGGCCAGCACCTCGGAGATGAGGCCGCGCCGCCCTTCCAGCGAGCGGCGGATGGCGGCTTCGCTGGATTGCGACAGCGACAGCCGCTGTTCGATCACACTGACGCGCTGCTCGGCCGCCTGGGCGCGGGCGGTGGTGTCGAGCAAGGCCTTGTTGAGGGCGGCGCGGTCGGCCCGGATGCCGGCGATCTCCGCCTCCAGCCGGGCCCGTGCCTCGGCATTGCCGGCGAGCCGCTCCTCGATCGTCTTGAGTTCGGCCTCCCGCGCCTGCTTCTCGACGAGCTTCTGCATCGCCTCGCGCGCCAGGACGTCCGGGTCCTGCGGCTGGGCGTTGGTCGGGGCGGGCCCCCAGGCGAGCACCAGCGCCAGCAGCAGCGATCGCCACATCGGCCGGATGCCGGCTGGTCTGCGAATCAGGGGCCGGGCGGCGCTCATGCGCGATGATAGGGGTGGCCGGCCAGGATCGTCATCGTCCGATAGAGCTGTTCGAGGACGAGGACGCGGACCAGCTGGTGCGGGATCGTCAGGGCGCCGAAGGCGAGCGTCAGCCCGGCAGCCCCGCGCAACTCTCCCGCCAGCCCGTCCGCCCCGCCGATGACGAGGGTGACGGCGGCGGTTCCGGCGTCGCGGGCCGCGCCGATGCGTGCAGCGAAGGCGTCACTGCCGAGGCTGCCGCCGCGCTCGTCCAGCGCGATGACGAGGCCGGGAGACAGCTTCGTCGTGATCGCGGCTGCCTCTTCGCGCTTGCGCTCCTCGGCCCTGCGGCCGCGGCTCTCGGCGATTTCGATGATGTCCGGCCCGGTCAGCCCGAGGCTGCGCCCCAGGGTCGCGGCGCGCTCGCGATAGCGCTCGCAAAGTTCCCGTTCGGGCCCGTCCTTGAGACGGCCGACGGTGATGACGGCGAGGCGCATCGGCCGTGCCGCTCGTCAGCTGACGAGGCGCTCGTTGGGCCGGTCGGCGCCCCACATCTTCTCGAGATTGTAGAACTGGCGGACCTCGGGGCGGAAGACATGGACGATGATGTCGCCGGTGTCGATCAGCACCCAGTCGCAGGCGGGCATGCCCTCGACCTTCGGCGCCGGCAGGCCGGAGCCCTTGAGCGCCTCGACCAGCGCATCGGCGATGGAGGCGACATGACGGTTCACGCGGCCGGTCGCGATGATCATCGCATCGGCCAGCGAGGTCTTGCCGACGAGGTCGATGACGGTGACGTCTTCGGCCTTCATGTCCTCGAGAACATGCATTGCAAGGGCGATGCTGTCGGCGGAGGGGTTCTCCGGCACAGCGGCCTGGGGAAGCGGCTTAGGCTCGGCTTCGCCACGGGTTGAACGGGTCAGATCCGTATCCTCACGGGTTCGGGCGCTCATGGCGCGATGGCAGGCAAAATACGCCCTGTCGGCCAAAAATTCAATCGCGTTCGGCCTGCTGGCGCAGCATCGTCGACGAAAGTTCGGAGCGGCGGCCATGCAGGAAGACCCAGGCGGGCGGCTTCGTCAGGGCGAGCGCGGCTCCCTGGCTCTCCGAAATCCGCCAGCGCGACAGCCAGTTGGCAGCCGGGGAGGCGACCGCGCTGTGGGTCGATCCGGGGCGGTCGATCACGGCCATCGGCATCATCCGGGCGATGGTGCGCCACTCGTTCCAGCGGTGGAAGCTGGCGAGATTGTCGGAGCCCATGATCCAGACGAAGTTCACGCCGGGGCAGCGGCGCTTCAAAGCGCGCAGCGTATCGGCGGTGTAGCGGGTACGCAGCATCGCCTCGATGCCGGTGACGTGGATCTTGGAATGGTCGGCGAGCTTGCGGCCGAAGCGGATGCGCTGCGCCAGCGAGGGCAGGCCGGCGTTGTCCTTCAGCGGGTTGCCCGGCGTCACCAGCCACCAGATCCGGTCGAGCTGGAGCCGGCGCAAGGCGGTCAGGCTCGCCATGCGGTGCCCGTCATGGGCCGGGTTGAAGGTGCCGCCGAACAGGCCGATGCGCAGGCCGGGCGCATGCGGCGGCAGGCGCAGATGTTCCATCGTCTCGTGGGGGCGCGTCGCCGCGGAATCTGTGGTCACGGGCGGATCTGGCCGTTGCCGTGGACGCGGTATTTGAAGGAGCAGAGCTGCTCGACTCCGACCGGGCCGCGGGCGTGCATGCGGCCGGTGGCGATGCCGATTTCCGCGCCGAAGCCAAATTCCCCGCCATCGGCGAACTGCGTCGAGGCGTTGTGCAGCACGATGGCCGAGTCGATCTCGGCGAGGAAGCGGCCGGCGGCGGCCGCGTCGGCGGTGACGATGGCGTCGGTGTGGTGCGAGCCATAGCGCTCGACATGGGCGATGGCTTCGTCGAGCCCGGCCACGACCTTCACAGCGATGATGCGGTCGAGATATTCGGTCGCCCAGTCCGCCTCGCTCGCCGCCTCGGCCCGGGCCACCGCCGCCTGGGTGGGGGCATCGCCGCGCACCGCACAGCCGGCCTCGATCAGCGCCGTCACCAGCGGCTCCAGATGCGTCGCCGCGCAGGCCTCGTCGACCAGCAGCGTCTCGGCGGCGCCGCAGACGCCGGTGCGCCGGAGCTTGGCGTTGAGCACGATCTCGCGTGCCATGGCGAGGTCGGCGGCGGCATGGACATAGACATGGCAGTTGCCGTCGAGATGGGCGAAGACGGGAACGCGCGCATCGCTCTGGACGCGGGCCACCAGGCTCTTGCCGCCGCGCGGCACGACGACGTCGACGCAACCGTCGAGGCCCTTGAGGATCTCGCCGACCGCGTCGCGGTCGCGCGTCGGCACGAGTTGGATCGCATCGCCGGGGAGCCCGGCCGCCTCGAGGCCGTCGCGCAGCGCGGCCGCGATCTCGGTTGCGGTTCGGAAGCTGTCCGAGCCCGCGCGCAGGATCGCGGCATTGCCGCTCTTCAGGCAGAGCGCGCCGGCATCGGCCGTGACGTTGGGGCGGCTTTCGAAGATCACGGCGATGACGCCGAGCGGCGTCGCGACGCGCTCGAAGCGCAGGCCGTTGGGCTGCGTCCAGGTCGCGAGGACACGACCGAGCGGATCGGGCAGAGCGGCGACACTCGCGACGGCCTCGGCCACCGCGGACAGGCGGCCGGGGTCGAGCAGCAGGCGGTCGATGAAGGCCGGGGTCTGGCCGGCGGCCCTGGCCTCGGCGAGGTCGAGCGCGTTGGCGGCGAGAATCGGCGACTGACGGGCCCGCAGCGCCGCCGCCATGGCGAGCAGCGCGTCGTTGCGCTGCGAAGTGGGGGCGAGCGCGACCGCCCGCGCTGCGGCGCGGGCGCGCCGTCCGAGCGCGCTCATGAGAGCGGCCAGATCCGGCACCCGTCCGTCATCGCCTGCCGATCCCTCGCTCGAGACCACGCGGAGCGCCGCTTCGCTCGTCATTTCCACCCTGCCAGACGCCATCTTTCCGCAACCTTAGACCACACCGAGCGCCATGTCGTCCCGGTGGATCATCTCGGCCCGTCCCGGATAGCCCAGGATGGCCCCGATGTCGCGCGAGGCCTTGCCGAGGACGAGCGCCGCTTCGCCGGCATCATAGGCCACGAGGCCGCGCCCGAGCAGGCGGCCATCGGGATCGCGGATCAGCACGGCGTCGCCGCGGGCGAAGTCGCCTTCGATCCGGCTCACGCCGACCGGCAAAAGGCTCGCGCCACCGGCCAGAGCGCGCGCCGCGCCGGCATCGACATGCAATGTGCCGCGGGGCTCGAGCGAGCCGGCGATCCAGGTCTTGCGCGCCGTGGCGGGGGTCGAGGCGGTCAGGAACCAGGTGCAGCGCGCCCCGGCGGCAATGGCGGCGAGCGGGTTCTTCGCCCGCCCGTCGGCGATGAGCATATGTGTTCCGCCGCTGGCGGCGATCTTGCCGGCCTCGATCTTCGTGCGCATGCCGCCGCGCGAGAATTCGGAGGCGGCGCCTCCCGCCATCGCATCGATCGCCGGGGTGATGCGCTCGACCAGCGGGATGTGACGCGCCGCCGGGTCCCGTGCGGGCGGGGCGGTGTAGAGACCGTCGATGTCGGAGAACAGCACGAGCAGATCGGCGCCCGCCATGGTGGCGACGCGGGCGGCGAGGCGGTCATTGTCGCCATAGCGGATCTCGGTGGTGGCGACCGTGTCGTTCTCGTTGATCACAGGCACGGCGCGCAGGTTGAGCAGGCGGCCGAGGGTGGCCCGGGCGTTGAGGTAGCGCCGGCGCTCCTCGGTATCGGCCAGGGTGAGCAGGATCTGGCCGGCCGTGAGGCCATGGTGGCCCAGCGCCTCCGCCCAGGTGCGGGCGAGCGCGATCTGGCCGACGGCCGCCGCGGCCTGGCTCTCCTCGAGGCGCAGCGGCCCGGAGGGCAAAGCGAGCACGGTGCGGCCCAGCGCGATCGCGCCGGAGGAGACGACGAGCACGTCCGCGCCGCGCTGGTGCAGATCGGCGAGATCCTCCGCCAGCGCGGCCAGCCAGGCCTGGCGCAGGCGGCCGCGGTCGCGGTCGACGAGCAGGCTCGAGCCGACCTTCACCACGATGCGGCGAAACTGATGGAGCGACGGCGTCTGCACGGACAGGAAACCCGCGGGGTTGGCGATTGCGCTGCCTGCCTCTTGGCGAAAAGCGCGTCATTGTAAAGCGCGTGGCCCGGAGGGCAGGGGCGTCGCCTGCGCATTCGCGCGGCAGTTGCATTGACATTGCCCGTTCAAGCGCCCATATGGGGCCTGTCGATATTTAGGCCGAACGACTTGGCCCCGCGCATTTCATGCGCACGCTGACGACCTTCCCGCTAAAACTTCGAAAACGGCGCGAGAAATCCGTCTCGCGTCACAAATCATACCGTGAAAGGGTTCGTCATGAGCGCCGGTACAGTCAAGTGGTTCAATTCGACCAAGGGTTTCGGTTTCATCCAGCCGGATGACGGCGGGCAGGACGTGTTCGTCCACATCAGTGCCGTCGAGCGCGCTGGCATGCGTGATCTCCAGGAAGGTCAGAAGATCTCCTACGAGCTCACCCAGGACAAGCGTTCGGGCAAGATGTCGGCGGACCAGCTCCGCGCCGAGTGAGACGATCGCCGCAGCGGCCGGCCAGGACAGCAGGAGGGCGACCACGGATGTACTGGCGCCCCCGTTTCCCAGCCTGAGCCGCAGCGGCGTGACGAAGGGTCGGTCCTTGTGCCCGGCCCTTTTTTCCATTCTCGAACCGCAGGAGTGACAGATGCAGGTTCTCGTTCGCGACAACAATGTCGATCAGGCCCTTCGGGTCCTGAAGAAGAAGATGCAGCGCGAAGGTGTTTTTCGCGAGATGAAGCGCCGTTCGGCTTATGAGAAGCCGTCCGAAAAGCGCGTCCGCGAGAAGGCCGATGCGATCCGGCGCGCCCGCAAGGTCGCCCGCAAGCAGATGCAGCGCGAAGGTCTGATCGCCGCGCCGAAGCCCAAGCCGCGCCCGGTGCGCGCTGGAAGCGCACCCGCGCCGCGCTGATTTCGATACCATTCGGGCGCATTTTGGATTAATGCGCCCTCGCGGGCCGGAATGCGCCCGTCACAACCCGAGAGAAGGCCAGCCTTGAAGAACCCGAACGACCGCAGCTTCACTGATCGTCAGGCCAATTCCGCGGCCGCCAAGAAAGCGCTCCTGGAGCGTTTCAAGGCTAGGCCGGGTCCGGATGACCCGATCATGCAGCAGCGACGCGCGGAACGCGAAGCCGTCGCTGCAGCCCGAGCCGAGCGTGAGGCCGAGAAGGCCGCCGCCCGCGCCGAGCAGGAGCGCCTCGCCGAGATCGAGCGTCTGCGACTGGAAGAGGAAGAGCGTATCGCCGAGATCGCCCGCGAGGCCGCCCGCAAGGCGGAGCAGGCGAAGCGCGACGCGGAGCGCCCCCGCAAGGTGCTGCTCGAGGCCGTGCAATACGCGCAGATGCGCGCCGCCGGCAAGGGCGGTCGCCGCTGACGACCCCTGCACCGGGCGTCGCCCGGTGATGCTGAAGGGTCTCTCGCGGCCGTGTCGCGGCTGAAGGCTCCGCAGTCCAGGTCCTGCGGGATCCCCGAGTGGATTCCGCGACCATGACATGCCGCCCAAAGGGGGCGGGTCGCTCCGCGCCGTCCGGCCGGATCGTGAACCCGCTTTTCGCCGCCGATACGGGAGTGAGCCGCCATGGCGACGCGAGGCCTTTCATCCGACGAGATCAAGCTTCGCGCGCAGCGTGCCTTCGAAAAGGCCGACGCCCGCAAGCAGGAGGCCTCACGCGCCATGGAGGCCGAACAGGTCGAGCGCGAGGCGGTGCTGCAGAAGACGGTCCGGCTGAGGGCGCTGCGCCTCGCCAAGGAGGCCGCCGATGCCGAGACGGCGGCCATCGTCGCCGCCGAGCAGGCGCGAATCAAGACCGAGGCAGCCGATGCCAAGGCCGCCGCCAAGGCCCTGAAGGTCGCCGAGACCGCCAAGCGCGCCACCAAGAGCCGCGCCAAGGCCTGACGACCGGCTTCGGCACCCAGCGCAGCGGCCTTCACGGGGCCGTGAGCGACTTGGCCTCTCCGACGTCGCGTCGCCGTTTCCGGAACAGCCCGTCACGGCGTGCATCGCCACAGCCCATCCCGCAGCCAGCCTGGGAGGAGCCTCGCGATTCGGGCTTCCAGTTGACCCGCGCCCTCATTACCGTATGAAAAATTGTCGCAGGCAGATTTTTCTCGCCGCCGATTGAACCCTCTCCACGCTCGCTGCGACCAACCCTCGCGAGCCGGATGTCAGGCCTCGAGGTCAATGCATACGGAATCCGACGAAGACCTCGTCAAGCGGATCGCCGGTGGCGACCGGCTCGCGATGAAGGTGCTGTTCTCGCGGCACCAGACACGGGTTTATCGTTTCGCCCAGCGCCTGCTGCGCGACGAGACGATGGCGGAGGATGTGACCGGTGACGTCTTCATGGACCTCTGGCGTCAGGCGGACCGGTTCGAGGGTCGTTCCTCGGTCACGACCTGGCTGCTCACCATTGCCCGCAACAAAGCCTACTCGGCCCTGCGCAAGCGTCGCGATGCCGGGCTGGACGACGATTTCGCCGCCAGCATCGAGGACGAGTCCGACGATCCCGAGGTCGTGGTCCAGAAGCAGGACAAGAGCCTCGCGATCCGCGCCTGCCTCGCCAAGCTGTCCCGCGACCATGCCGAAGTCATCGACCTCGTCTATTACCACGAGAGCTCGGTCGAGGAGGTCGCGAGGATCGTCGGCATCCCCGAGAACACGGTCAAGACACGCCTTTTCCACGCCCGCAAGAAGCTGGGCGAACTGCTCAAGGCCGCTGGCGTCGATCGCGGCTGGCCCTGAGACGAGGCTGCTGAGGCGGCCTCCGCGGACCGAATTGCCGATGCCTTCCACCCTTCATCCGCTCCGGCTGCGTCCCTCGAGCGATCCTGGAGTCCAGTCATGACCGACGCCATCGCGACCGATCCGAAGCGCGCCGAACTCGAGCTGCTGCTGCCGTTCTACGCCAATGGCCGGATCTCGGCGGCCGACAAGGCGCGGGTCGATGCGGCCCTGGCCACGGACCCCGAACTGGCGCTGCGGCTCGACATCGTCCGCGACGACATGGCCGAGACGACGCTGCTGAACGAGAGCCTCGGTGCTCCCTCGCCGCGCGTCCTCGACCGTCTCATGGCGGGGGCGGAAGCCGAGCCGCGCCGGCAGGGTCTGCTCGCCACCGCCAAGGGCGGGTTCATAACCTGGCTCGGCCAGGTCATGGCGGCCCAGCCGCCGCGCCGGCTGGCCTATGCGGGCGCCGCGGCCTGTGCGCTGATCGCGCTGCAGGGCATCGCGCTGACGGGAATTCTGCTGCGCGAGGAAACCGGTTTCGAGACCGCCTCCACGCCGCCGCAGTCCTCGGAGCGCTATGTGCTGCTGAGCTTCTCGGCCGATGCGCGCGCCGGGGACATCGCGTCCTTCTTCAAGCGCTACGAGGCCTCGGTCGTGGATGGGCCGCGCGCCAATGGCTATTTCAAGGTGCGTGTCGGCGACGCCTCGCTGACGCAGGCCCAGGTCGATGCCATCGCCACCCGGATGAAGGCCGAGGCGGCGATCGTGCGCTTCGTCGCGCCGGCGCCCTGAGGCGACGGCGGTGACGCGCGGGCCCGCTTCTGATATGCCGTCGCTGCCTCGCAGCGCATCGGGAGAGCGCATCATGACGTCGGCCCGTTTCCTGCTGATCCGCGCCGTCTCGGCCCTTCGGCTGGCCGCAGGTGGCGGACTGGTCCTGATGCTCGCCCTGGCCGCGGGGCCGGCCGGCGCGCAGCAGCCCGCGCCGACCCCGCCCGCAGGCGGCGCGGCCAGCCCGCCCACGCGGGCGATCACGGTGCCGCCCCCGGCCTGGCGGGTGCCGAACATCTTCGGTGGGCAGGCGCCCTCGCGCACCGTCGTGCCGGCGGCGGACGAAACCCGCTTCGTGCCGGGCGAGATCCTGTTCGAGCTCGCGCCCAATGTTCAGGCGGAGACGGTGCTGCGCCGCTACGGCGCCACGCTGATCACCAGCCGGCGTGTCGAGCTCGCCGGCACGACGATCATCCGCGCGCGCCTCGCCGAGGGGCGTGACCTGCGGGCCGTGCTGACGCAGATGGCGAGCGACAACGCCATCGCCGGCGCGCAGCCGAACTTCACCTTCGAGCTGCAGCAGGACCTGGCCCAGCCCGTCAGCACGACGGCCTCGGGCGGGCGCTCCGACATCCCGACTTTGCGCCTGTCGGACCCCGGCGCCGTCCGGCCGACGCCCGCGCCACGCCGCGAACTGCCGCCACAATATGTCGTCGACAAGCTCCGGCTCGGGGAGGTTCACAAGCTCACCCGCGGTGCGACGATCCGGGTCGCCGTCATCGATTCGGGCGTCGATGTCGGCCATCCCGAGCTGCGCGGCGGCGTCGCCGGGCTGTTCGACGCGCTGGGCGAGGATTATCTGCCGCATGCCCATGGTACGGCCATGGCGGCGGCGATCGTGGCGCAGGGGCAGTTGCAGGGCGTCGCGCCCGGCGCGCGGCTGCTGGTCGGCCGGGCCTTTTCGGGCCGTGCCGGCTCCGGCTCCGCCAATGGCACGAGCCTGCAGATCATGTCCGCGATCGAATGGGCCGTGAACCAGGGCGCGCGCGTGATCAATCTCAGCTTCGCCGGCCCGGAAGACCGTCTCCTCACGCGTGGCCTCGCCGGGGTTGCGGCGAAGGGCGTGGTCGCGGTCGCCGCGGCGGGCAATGCCGGTCCCGGCGCGGCGCCGCTCTATCCCGGTGCCGATCCCAATGTCATCGCGGTCACGGCCACCGATGCCGAGGACCGGGTCTTCCGTCTGGCCAATCGCGGCGCCTATATCGCCGTGGCGGCGCCGGGCGTGGACGTGATCGCGGCGGAGCCGAACGGGCGCTATGCCTTCTCGTCGGGAACCTCGATCGCGGCCGCGCATGTCTCGGGCCTCGTCGCGCTGATGCTGGAGAAGCGGCCGGACCTCGACCCCGCGGGGGTCCGTCGCCTGTTGACGGAGAGCGCGGTCGATCTCGGCACGAAGGGGCGCGATCCCGTCTATGGCGCCGGTCGCGTCGATGCGGCGGCGGCGCTGTCGCGCGTGGCGCCGCTCACCGCCTCACGCCCCTGAGATCGCCGCGAGGCGCGGTGCCGGCTCGTATTGCTGTTCCAGCCGGTTGGCATGGCGATGGAGCAGGCGCCAGCCGCCCTCCTCGAAGCGGAAGACATGGGTCACCCGGTTGGTCCAGCGCGTCGGCGCCTCCATCCCGGGCAGCAGCACCTCGAAGACCTCGATGTCGGTGACGAGTGCGAGCTCCGTTCCCACCACGGTGGTGACGTTCTCATGGCTGACCGTGCCGCCGCGGAATTGCTCGGCCGCCCAGTCCCAGCGCCGCGAGATCGCCTCCCAGCCCCTCTCATAGCCGCCCCAGCCATACATGCTGGTGGCGTCGTCGGCATGGGAGTAAAGCGCCTTGATCGGCCCGACATCGCCGTTGGCGACATGGCTCAGGGCCGATCGCAGGCCGGCCAGTGCGGCGGGGAAGGCTTTCGCAGCCGGTGTTTGCAAGCTCTCGTCCATCGTCGTCTCCCGTGGCAGCGTAGCCTAGCATGGCCGCGGGCTCCCGGTTCAAGCGCCGGGACCGCGGTTGGGATGCAAGGCAGCGCTTGACCTTCGCCTCTGCATCGGACTGATGTCCGGCCATGGCCCGACCCAGACTTCTCTTCGTCGCGACCGAAGACTGGTTCTTCGCGTCGCATTTCCTGCCGATGGCGCGGGCGGCGCGCGAAATGGAGTTCGACGTCGCCGTGATTGCGCGCGAGCGCAACCATCGACGCGTCATCGAGGCGGCGGGCGTCCGGCTCATCGCGCTGGAGGCGGAACGCCGCAGCCTCGATCCGCGGGCACTGTATCGCCAGGTCAAGGCGCTGCGGGCGCTGATCGAGCGAGAGAGGCCCGACATCCTGCATTGCATCGCCTTGAAGCCGATCGCGCTCGCCGGCCTCGCCGGTCGCCTGGCTGGGGTGCAGCGGCGGGTCTATGCGTTGACGGGGCTCGGCTTCCTCGGGGCCAGCGAGGGGCTGGCTGCGGCCGCGGCGCGGATGGCCGCCATCGCCTGGCTGCGCGGCGCCATCGACGGACCGCAGGTGCGCTTCCTGTTCGAGAATCCCGACGATCCCGTCACGCTGGGGCTCGATCCCGCGGACGCGGCCAAGGTCGCAATCGTCGGCGGGGCCGGGGTCGATCCGCTGATCCTGATGCCGGAACCGATGCCGCCGGCGCCGCCGCTCAAAGTCGCGCTGGTGGCGCGGCTGCTCTGGTCGAAGGGGGTCGATCTCGCGGTCGAGGCGATCAGGCTGGCGCGGGCACAGGGCGCGAGGGTGGAGTTGACGCTGCACGGTGCGCCCGACCCCTCGAACCCCAAGGCCATTCCCGAGGAGACGCTGACGCAATGGGCGGCGCGGCCCGGGATCGACTGGGCTGGCCCGACCCGGGACATCGAGGGCGTCTGGCGGCGGCACCATCTCTGCATCCTGCCGTCGCGCGGCGGCGAAGGGCTGCCGCGCACGATCCTCGAGGCGGCGGCCTGCGGCAGGCCGATCCTGACCACCGACGTCCCCGGCTGCCGCAGCTTCGTGCGCGACGGGCTGGACGGAATGGTGGTGCCCGCCAACGACGCCGCGGCCCTGGCGCAGGCGCTGATCGCCTTCTCGCGTGCGCCGGCGCTGGCCGAGCGCATGGGGGCGAGCGCGCGAGCCCGGCTGATCGACGGACACACCGAGCGCGACGTCATGAACGCCGTCAAGGCGCTGTATCGCAACCTGCTCGCCCGTCCGACGACGGACATCGCCGCGTGAGCGTGCCGGCGCTCGACCGGCGCGGCTTCATCCTCCAGCACACCCGTCTGTTGCCCGTGCCGCATGCGCCCGAGCTCGCGCTCCATGTCGCCGACGAGGCGACCGCACTCTGGCAGAAGACGGAGGACGAACTCGCGACGATCGGGCTGCCGCCGCCGTTCTGGGCTTTCGCCTGGGCCGGGGGCCAGGCGCTCGCGCGCCATCTGCTGGACGACCCCGAGATCGTGCGCAAGCGGCGGGTGCTCGACTTCGCCAGCGGCTCGGGGCTGGTGGGCATTGCGGCCGCCCGCTGCGGGGCGGCGAGCGTAGAGGCCTGCGACATCGACGCTTTCGCGGCGGAGGCGATCGCGCTCAATGCGGCGGCGAATGGCGTCAGTGTTACCGTCCGCCTCGAGGATCTGGTGGGCTGCGACGAGGGCTGGGACGTCGTCTGCGCCGGCGACGTCTGCTACGAGCGGGCGATGGCCGAGAGCGTCGTCGCCTGGCTGGCACGGCTATCGGCGCGCGGAGCGGTGGTCCTGATCGGCGATCCCGGCCGCAGCTATCTGCCGAAGGACCGGCTTCAGCCGCTGGCGAGTTACGCCGTGCCGGTGTCGCGCTCGCTCGAGGATGCCGACATCAAGCACTCCACCGTCTGGCGCTTGAAGGGATAGGCCGGCGCCGAGGCGCCGGCCGCTGATGCTCAGGCGGCCCGGCGGCGCGGCTGGTGGAGCGCCACGGCCTGGCCGTCCTGCGAGGTCCGGAAGCTTGCAATCAGTCGGTTGAGCTGTTCGATCTGGTCGAGAAGCGTCTTCGACGAGGCGGCGCTCTGCTCGGCGAGCGCCGCGTTCTGCTGGGTGATCTCGTCCATGTGGCTGACCGTCTGGCTCATCTCCTCGATGCCGTTGGCCTGCTCGCCCGAAGCGCTGGCGATCTCCTGCACCGTAGAGGAGACCGCGGCGGCGGCCTCGACGATCTGCTCCAGCGTGCCACCGGCGAGACGGACGAGCTTGACGCCCTCCGTCACCTCGGCGTCCGAGGAGGCGATCAGGCCGGTAATGTCCTTGGCGGCGTCGGATGAGCGCTGGGCCAGCGCGCGGACCTCGGCGGCGACGACGGCGAAACCGCGTCCGGCATCGCCAGCGCGGGCGGCCTCGACCGCGGCGTTGAGGGCCAGCAGGTTGGTCTGGAAGGCGATGCCGTCGATGACGCTGGTGATCTCGGAGATCTTCTTCGATGCATCCTCGATGCGCGACATCGCATCGGTGGCGTTCTTGACGATGTCGCCACCGGTGCGGGCGATCTTGGTGGCGTCGTCGGCGAGCGCGACGGAGCGCTTGGAGGCTTGCGAGGAGGTCTTCACCGAGGCGGCGAGTTCCTCGGTCGTGGCCGCGCTTTCCTCGAGCGCCGAGGCCTGCTGCTCGGTCCGCATCGACAGGTCGGACGCGCCGGAGTTGATCTCCTGCGAGGAGGCGGCGATGGCGGCGGAGTTCGTCTTGATGGTGCCCATCACCTGCTCGAGCCGTGCGACGGCCTCGTTGAAATTGTCGCGGATGGCTCCGTATTCCTCGGGGATGTCCTGGCCCATGCGGAAGGTGAGATCGCCATTGGCCAGCGCGGCCATGGCCGCGCTGACGGAGGCGACAGCCTTTTCGCGTTCGGCCGCCAGGGAGCGTTCGACGACCTTGGCCTGTTCCTCGAGCTTGAGGCGGCCGGCTTCGGACGCCTCGAGATAGACGGAGATGGCGTAGTCCATGTCGAGCAGGGCCGCCTTGACGAGGGCGCTGATTTCAGCGGCCCGCTCGGTGGCGCCGGCGGCCTTGCCGCCAAAGCGGGTTTTCGGCCAGCGCGCCATCAGGACGTCTGTGATGATCCTCTCGAGGATCAGCGCGTAGCCGCCGATGTACCAGCGCGGCTCCAGCCCGATCCGGGCGTGAATCTCGCCGACCTTGGTGACGGCGGCGACATAGTTCTGGTCGAACTCGCCCTTGGCGATCCGGTCCCAGTGCGAGGTCTGGCGCTGCTGGGCGCCGTCGATCTGCTTCTCGCTCGAGAAGAAACGCTGGGTCTCCGGATCGCTGCGCAGCTGCTTGTAGAAGGTGTCCAAGGCGCCCGGCAGGGCCGCGACGATGTCGTCATGCATCCCCTTGATCTGCTCGCGGGCGCGGCCGTCGAGCTGCATGAAGGAAAGGCGGCTGGCGAGGTGATCCGACGACATGGAGAGCTCCTGTGACCCGCGGCACCCTGTGCCGGTACTCCATGATATGGAACGCCTCCTTAGTTAACGAAGGATCAAAGCTACAGCCTCTTTCTGTAGAAGCCTCACGGAAGAGTTGCATTTCTCTACGTCATTCGTCTAAGGGATGGGCAGATCAGGCGTTCGTGGCCTCGTAGCGCT
This sequence comes from Allobosea sp. R86505, assembly GCF_042466375.1. Taxonomy (NCBI): domain Bacteria; kingdom Pseudomonadati; phylum Pseudomonadota; class Alphaproteobacteria; order Hyphomicrobiales; family Alloboseaceae; genus Allobosea; species Allobosea sp. R86505. The sequence continues at coordinate 1,124,249 of NZ_JAXHPY010000001.1, forward strand.
CAAGGAACGCCTCGACGGACAGGGCGCGGAAATCGGCAAGTGCCTCACGCAGGCGCAGATGATCCCAATCCCACCAGCCGAGCGCCATCAGCCGCTCTGACGTTGCCTCGGGGAAGCGCCGGCGGATCGGCCGGGCCGGGTTGCCGGCGACGATGGAGTAGGGCGCGACGTCCTTGGTGACGATCGCGCCGCCGGCCACGACCGCGCCCGTGCCAATGCTGCGACCGGGCAGGATGATGGCGCCATGGCCGATCCAGACATCGTGGCCGATGGTCACCGGCGTCGAGCGGCGCCAGTCGAAGAAGGCGGCGTCATCCTCAGCATCGTCGAAATAGGCGCTGGCGCGATAGGTGAAATGCGACTGGCTGGCGCGCTGCATCGGGTGGTTGCCGGGGTTGATCCGCGTCATCGCCGCGATCGAGCAGAACTTGCCGATGGTCGTGTAGATGATGTTGGAATCGTTCACGACATAGGAGTAGTCGCCCATCGTCGACTCGATGAACGAGGTCCGCGCCCCGATCTCGGTATAGCGCCCCAGCGTCGCCTCTCGGACGACCGCCGTCTCATGGATCACCGGTTCGAGCCCGAGCTTCTTGGCGGCCATGGGGTTCTCCGTCCTGTGGGAATCGCCGGCTCGGTCGTCAGCGGCCGAGCGGAAATGTGTCGATGATGCGGAAGTGGCCGGCCCGGTCGTCCTGCCCGAACAAAGCGAGGTGGTCGATGGCGACCGGCCCGGCGGGGACGGCGCGCGCATGGGCCTCAGCCAGGGCCGCCGCGACGGCGGGCCCCTCGTCCGGCGGAAGCGCCCCGGTCAGCGTCATGTGGAAGCGGAAGGCATCGCCGACATAAGGGTAGCCGTAGGCGTCGAGATGGGCGCGCTCGGTCGGTGTCAGCGGGCTGGCGAGGCGCCGCTCCCGATCGGCCTGTCCCAGTGGCGCGCGAAACGGCTCGAAGGACTGGACGATGTCGAAGGCCAGCGCCTGCAGCGCCGGGCTCGGCTCGCTCGGCGTCAGCGCAACGAAGCGGCCGAGCGAGGCGACCCTGAGCCCCGCGAGAGGCACGGCTGCGCGGCCGATCGCGATCTGCCTGGTAAAGGCCCGCAATTCACCCTCGCTGCGGCCGTTGGCCAGCTCGAAAGGCGCCTTCAGCGTCGCGTGGAAGCCATAACGGCGCGGCTCGGCGGTGCGCTGCGGCCAACTTGGCGCGTCGCAGCCGGGCGGAACGGCGAAGGCGATCTCCTCGCCGGTGAAGGCGTCATAGCCCAGCGTCGCGCAGCCGAAGCGCCAGAGCGCGCTGTCGACGGCGGGCGCGTAATAGAGGGCGTAGCGCGGGCCGCTCAAAATGCGCGCTCGCCCTTCGACCAGACGGCCGCGATCACGGGCGTCGGTCCCAACGCCCTGAAGCGAACGAGATCGGCCCGCAGCCCGGTCTTGAGATGGCCGCGATCCTTCAGGCCGAGGATGTCGGCGACCTTCCAGGTCACCATGCCCATGGCATCGGGCAGGCCGAGTCCATGGTCGTCATGCAGCTTGAGCACGGCCTGGAGGAGGCTGGCGGGCACATAGTCGGAGGAGAGCCCGTCCAGCAGTCCTTTCTCCGCCAGTTCGGAGACGGACACGCCGCCGGAATGGGAGCCGCCGCGCACGACGTTCGGCGCGCCGGCGATCGTCGCGAGCCCGCGCTGCTTGGCGGCGGAGGCGGCCTCGACCGTGGTCGGGAATTCCGAGATCACCGCGCCGGAGGCCAGGCCTTCCTCGACATGCGCGACGGTGGTGTCGTCATGGGTCGCGATCGGGATGCCGCGGGCGCTGAACAGCGCGACCACCGCCTGCCAGTTGCGGCCGACATTGGCCGCGCCCTCCTGCTGGCGGGTGGCGACGTCCTCCTCGAACTCGGCTTCGCTCTTGCCGTTGCCGATGGCATAGGTCCGCAGGTGCTCGATGTTGCGCCACTGGCGCTGGCCCGGGGTGTGGTCCATCAGCGAGACGAGCTGCACGAGCGCATCGTCCTGATAGGGCTCGATGTCCCTGAGCAGGTCGGGGCTCGTCAGCTCGCAGCGCATGTGGATGCGGTGGTCGATGCGGAAGACGCCTTCCGCCTGGCCCTGGGCGAGCGAGGTCATCACATCGGCGAAAATGTCCTTGCGGTAATCCTTGGCGGAGAAGGGCGTGCCGGCGCAGATCGCGTCATAGACCGTGGTGACGCCGGCGGCCGCCATCTGCGCGTCATGGACCAGCGCTGCGGCGAGCCCGTTCGGCCAGAAGACCTTGGGCCGCGGCATGAAGTGCTTTTCCATGTTGTCGGTGTGCATCTCGACGAGGCCGGGCGCGACATAGTCGCCGCCCGCGTCGACGGCGCCGGGCAGTGAGGAGAGCCCCTGGTCGACGGCCGTGATGACGCCGTTCTCGAAGGCGATCGTGCCCGTGACGATCTCGTCCTCGAGGATCAGGCGGGCATTGGTCAGAACGGTCTGCATCTTCAGGCCTTCCGGAAAGCGGTGATGTCGAGATAGCGCGTCGCGACCTTCTCGCGCACGGCCTCGTCGTGAAAGATCCCGACAATGGCGGAGCCCCTGGCGCGGGCTTCCGCGATCAGTTCGACCACGACGTCGCGATTGGCGGCGTCGAGAGAGGCGGTCGGCTCGTCGATCAGCATGATGGCGGAAGGGTCGACGAAGGAACGCGCGATGTTGACGCGCTGCTGCTCGCCGCCGGAGAAGGTCGCCGGGGCGAGGTTCCAGAGGCGCTCGGGCAGGTTGAGCCGGGCGAGCATCGCCTTGGCCCGTTCGCTCGCCTGATCCGGCGAGATGCCGCGCGCCAGAAGCGGGTCGCGCACGATGTCGAGCGCGCTGACGCGCGGGATCACCCGCAGGAACTGCGAGACGAAGCCGAGCGTGCGGCGGCGGATGTCCAGCACCGTGCGGGGAACGGCGGTGACGATGTCGACCGGCCGGCCGGCATGGGTGATGTGGATATGGCCCGCGCTCGGCAGGTAGTTGCCATAGAGGATGCGCAGCAGGCTCGACTTGCCGGCGCCGGACGCGCCCGCGAGGACGAGGGCCTCGCCGGCCTCGACGCTGAAATTGACGTCGTCGAAGACGGGCAGCCGGACGCCGCCCTGGTTGTGCAGGGTGAAGGCCTTGGTGACGTTCTCGACGCGAATCATCGTGGTCATGGGATCAGGCCTTGGAGGGTGGCGGTGACGCCGGCGTGACGGGCGTGCTTTGGGTGGTCGAGGCGTTCGGCGGCGGGGCGGCCTTGGCCGGCCGGCCCAGCAGGGTCCGTTCGACATCCAGCCCGCTCGGCTGCCGGTCCGCTTCGCCGGAGACGGGGCTCGGGCCGGCCTGAGTGCCGAAGCCTGACCATTGGGGCTGGACGAAGCCGCTCATACGGTCAGCACCGCCGAGGTGAGGAGCTGCGTGTAGGCGTGGTGCGGGTCGTCGAGAACCTGATCCGTCAGCCCCTGCTCGACGACATGGCCATCCTTCATCACCATCAGCCGGTCGGTGAGAAGCCGCGCCACGGCGAGGTCGTGCGTGACGATGATGGCGGCGAGACCGAGGTCGCGCACCAGCACGCGCAGCAGGTCGAGCAGGCGGGCTTGCACCGAGACGTCGAGCCCGCCGGTCGGCTCGTCCATGAAGACGAGGCGCGGTTCCGAGACGAGCACCCTGGCGATCTGCAGGCGCTGCTGCATGCCGCCCGAGAACTGGCGCGGCCGGTCGTCGATGCGGGCACCGGCGATCTCGACGCGGGCGAGCCAGTCGAGTGCGCGCTCGCGGATCTGGCCGTAGTGGCGGTCGCCGCGGTCCATCAGGCGCTCGCCGACATTGCCGCCGGCCGAAACGTCCATGCGCAGCCCGTCGCGCGGGTTCTGGTGGACGATGCCCCAGGCGGTGCGCATCAGCTGCCGGCGCTCCTGCTCGGGCACCGAGTAGATGTCGAGCGGCGCCGACCCGCCGCGGAACAGAACCTCGCCCTCGTCGGGACGGTCGATGCCGGCGAGGCAGCGCAGCAGGGTCGATTTGCCGGAGCCGGATTCGCCGACGATGCCGAGCACCTCGCCTGGCCAGAGGTCGAAGGAGACGCCCTCACAGCCGATGCGCTCGCCATAGAAGCGCGAGACGCGCGCAGCGGAGAGCAACGGGGCGGGTTCGAGGGCGGCCTCGGGGGGGGAGACGTGGAGGGTCATCAGCGGGTCTCCTCGCCGTCATTGCGAGCGGAGCGAAGCAATCCAGCAGACGTAGCGTGCGGCGGGGTGTGGATTGCTTCGTCGGCATCGCCTCCTCGCAATGACGGGGAGGCCTCGACCAGCCCGCTCGCCGTCGCATCGCCCAGCATTGTGCCGCGATGGCCGGCGGCGCGGCGCGTCTCGCAATGGTGGCTGTCCGAGCAGACGAACATGCGCGCGCCCTGGTCGTCGATCACGACCTCGTCGAGATAGCTGTCGGTGGCGGCGCAGAGCGCGCAGGGCTCGTTCCAGCTCTGGATGCGGAAGGGGTGGTCCTCGAAATCGAGACTGCGCACGCTGGTGTGGGGCGGGAGCGCATAGATGCGCTTCTCGCGGCCGGCGCCGAAGAGCTGGAGGGCCGGCGACATGTGCATCTTCGGGTTGTCGAATTTGGGGATGGGCGAGGGCGCCATGATGTAGCGGCCATTGATCATCGCCGGGTAGTCATAGGTCGTCGTGACCTCGCCAAAGCGGGCGATGTTTTCGTAGAGCTTCACCTGCATCAGCCCGTATTCGGCCCAGGCGTGCATCTTGCGGGTCTCGGCCTCGCGCGGCTCGAGCTTGCGCAGCGGCTCCGGCTGGGGGACCTGGTAGACCATGATCTGCCCGGCCTGGAGCGGCGCCTCGGGAATGCGGTGGCGGGTCTGGATGATCGTGGCCTGCTCGGTGGCTTCCGTGGTGCGGGCGTCGGCGGTCTTCTCGAAGAAGCGGCGGATCGAGACGGCGTTGGTGGTGTCGTCGGCGCCCTGGTCGATGACCTTCAGCGTGTCCTGGGGACCGATGATCGCCGCCGTGACCTGGATGCCACCAGTGCCCCAGCCGCGGGCGAGCGGCATCTCGCGCGAGCCGAACGGCACCTGGTAGCCGGGCACGGCCACGGCCTTGAGCAGGGCGCGGCGGATCATCCGCTTCGTCTGCTCGTCGAGATAGGCGTAGTTGTAGGCTGGGTTCGCCTCGTCGCCCGGCAGGGTCTGGTGAACGGTCATTCCGCGGCCTCCGGCAGCGTCTCGGGTTCGGCTGCGAGGCGTGCTTCGCGCTCGCGGCGGATGCGGCGGATCAGTTCGAGCTCGCCCTGGAAATCGACATAGTGCGGCAGCTTGAGATGCTCGACGAAGCCCGCCGCTTCGACATTGTCGGAGTGGTAGAGGACGAACTCGTCCTGCTGAGCCGGGTACTCGGCCGCCTCGCCGAATTCGCGGGCCTTGAGGGCGCGATCGACGAGCGACATCGACATGGCCTTGCGCTCGCTATGGCCGAAGGCCAGGCCGTAGCCGCGGGTGAATTGCGGCGGAACGTCCTTCGAGCCGGCAAACTGATTGACCATCTGGCACTCGGTCAGGGTGATCTCGCCGAGATCGACCGCGAAGCCCAACTCCTCGGGCACGAACTCGACCGAGACCTCGCCGACGCGGATCTCGCCGACGAAGGGATGGTTGCCGCCGAAGCCGCGCTGGACGGAATAGCCGAGCCCGAGCAGAAAGCCCTCGTCGCCGCGCGCCATGGCCTGCAGGCGGACGTCGCGGTCGGCCGGGAAGGAGACCGGCTCCCGGGTCAGGTCGAAGGGGCGCGGGTCGCCCTCGGGCGCAACCTCGGGCTCCATCAGCCCCTCGGCGCCGAGGATGTCGGGCACGCGGGGCATGTGGGTGTCGAGGGGGGCGTGAAGGCCGTCATGCTCGGGCTCGACCCGAGCGTCTCTGGACGATGAAGCTCCTGTGTCGTCCTGTCCCGAGATGGTCGGGTCAAGCCCGACCATGACGGAGGGCGCTGCGTCATCCATCAGCGCGAAATCGAACAGCCGGTGGGTGTAGTCGTAGGTCGGGCCCAGCACCTGCCCGCCGGGCAGATCCTTGTAGGTCGCCGAGACGCGGCGACGGATCGCCATCTTCGCGGTGTCGACGGGCTCCGACGAGCCGAAGCGGGGCAAGGTGGTGCGATAGGCGCGCATCAGGAAGGCGGCCTCGATGACGTCGCCCTGCGCCTGCTTCAGCGCCAGTGCCGCGAGGTCGGCATCATAGAGCGAGCCCTCGTTCATGACGCGCGCGCAGGCCAGCGCCTGCTGCTCGCGGATCTGGGCGACGCTGATCTCGGGAACGGCCGCGTCGCCGCGGCGCGCTTCCGCGACGCGCTCATGGGTGGCGAGGATGGCGGCTTCGCCGCCTTTGACCGCGACATACATCAGGCCGCCCCTCCGATTTGCGTGGAGCGCGGCAGGCCGATGACGCTGTCGGCATGGGCCAGCAGCAAATCGATACCGAGCGGGTAGGCGGCGTTGTTGACCGCGACCCCGGCCCAGAAGCCCGGACGCAGCCCGGCCGGGGCGATGTCGCGCCGGGTCGCAATGCCGGGGCCCGAGAGGGTCACCGCCTCGCCGCCATGGAAGGCGGAGCACTGCACGATGATCGTCGTCGACCGATCGGGGAACTGGTCATTGCCCGGATCGAAATCTGCGAGCAGCGGCGCAAGCGCGGCGCCGTCGATGACGGCGAAGGCGGCGCGGCGCGGCTCCTCGACGAGCGCCGCTCCGCAATGGAAGCGCAGCCAGGCGCCGGCCGGGCCGTTGCGCAGCGCAGGCGGCAGCCAGATCGGCGTCTCGTAATCCGCCAGCGTCAGCAGGGTGGTCGCGGTCGCCGCATGCAGTCCCTCGGGCGGCGCGATGCCGCCACGGACGGCCTGCGGTGTGCCGGGCTCCGACAGGGCGCCGAGCAAGGCGCGGAAGGCGGCCTGGGACTGGAAGACGGGGTCGGAAAAGCCGGCCCCGATGAGCGTATCGGTCGCCATCACGCGCCCCTGACGAGAGTGAAGAAATCGACCTTGGTCGCGGCCGCCTTGCGCGAGGCGAGATCACGGGCCGCGCCCTGGCGGGCGGCGAGATCGTCGATGGCCCGGTGCAGGGGCGATGTCGCCTCCTCGCGCTGGAGCCTGGCGTCGAGGACGGCGGCGAGGCGCGCCTTGCGGGCGTCGCGGCCCAGTGCATAGGAGAAGCCCATCGGTCCGTCGGACAGCCTGACGACGCAGCGGGTCACGGTGGCCTCGCCGAGGTTGAAGCGCCGGCCGGCGCCGCCGGCGCGACCCTCGACCATTACCGTCCCGGTCTCGGGCGCCTTGAGCACTTCGTGGCGGGGCAACTCCGGCCCCACCAGGTCGGTGATCTCTGCGCGGCTGGCGCGGGCGAGGATCGCCATCCAGCGCTGCCTGTCGGTGGTGGTTGCGGTCATCGTCGCCTGCCGTCTGGCTGTTCGTGAATGTCTAGACTATAATAGGATGTCTGGCTGGAAAGGTCTATACATTTTGAATGACAGTTTTTTGACCGAAGGTCCGGGCGCCGACGCCGGTGCGGCCGACAGCGGGACCGCCTGGCGTCGGATCGCCGACGATCTGTCCGCCGCGATCGCCCGGGGTGACCATGCCACCGGCGAGACGTTGCCGGCGGCCACGGCGCTGGCGGAGCGCTATGGTGTCCACCGCCACACGGTGCGCCAGGCGTTCCGCCATCTGGCGGAACAGGGGCTGGTTACGGTCTCGCGGGGGCGCGGCACGCAGGTGAGCCCGCGGCGCGTCGCCTATCCGCTCGGCCGGCGCGTCAGCATGCGGGCCAATCTCGGCCGACTCGGGCTCGTCGGGTTGAGCCGGATGCTTTCGGCCGCGCAGGTCGACGGAGAGGCCGAGACCTGCTCGACTCTCGGGCTCGAGGATGGTGCCAGGTTGTGGCGCGTCGAGGGGCTGAGCCTGGCCGACGGCACGCCGATGGGCACGGGCACGCACTGGCTGGCGGTCGCGCGCTTTCCGGATTTCGACGCGGCGTTCCGGGAGGGTGGGGCCTCGATGACGGCGGCGCTCAAGGCCTATGGGATCGCCGATTATGTCCGCCTGTCGACGCGGCTGACGGCGCGGCTGGCGGATGAGCGCGAGGCGGAACTTTTGCAGATCGAGCCCGGCGCGCCGGTGATGGTTTCGGTCGCCGTCGATGCGCTGCCGGACCTGACGCCGATTCATCTGGTCAGCAGCGTCTTCGCCGGCGAGCGCATGGAGATGGTGGTCGAGCCCTTCGCGGAGTGACGCCCGGGTCTTCGCCCGAGCGTCGCTCCGATTTCAGATCGCGCGCTTGCCGATGATGGCGAAGCGCAGCTTGGCCGAGATGAAGTCGATCGCGGTGACGGCGGCGAGGATCAGCAGGATCAGGAAGGAAACCTGCTGCCATTCGAGGGTCCGGATCGTCTCGGCGAGGTAGAGCCCGATGCCGCCGGCGCCGACGATGCCGATGATGGTCGAGGAGCGGGTGTTGGATTCGATGTAGTAGAGCACCTGGCTCGCGATCACAGGCAGCACCTGGGGAATCAGGCCGAAGCGGATCTCGTGGAGCTTGTTGCCGCCCATCGAGGTTACGCCCTCGACCGGCTTGCGATCGGCCGACTCGATGGCCTCGGAATAGAGCTTGCCGAAGGCGCCGATGTCGCTCGTCATGATGGCGAGCATGCCGGCGAAGGGGCCGAGGCCCACCACATTGACCCAGATCAGCGCCCAGATCAGCGCATCGACGCCGCGCACCGTGTCCATCGAGCGACGCGCCAGGAAATGGACGACGCGGTTGGCGACGACATTCTTGGCGGCGAGGAAGCCGAGCGGAAAGGCGAGGATCGCGGCCAGAATCGTGCCGAGGAAGGCGATGGCGATGGTCTCGAACAGGGCCTTCACGAAAATGATGGCGCGGGCGAAGGAGCCAGGATCGGGCGGCAGCATCAGCACGACGAAAGTGCCGAGATTGCCAAATCCGGCGACGAGACGCCAGAACGACACCTCCAGCGTGGAAAGCCCGTAGACGAACAGTCCGACGAGACCGACGACCACGGCGATCGTGGTCAGGCGCGTGCGCAGCGAGCCGTCGATCGCGGCCTTGTGACGTTCGGCCAGCGCGGCGCGGTCGGAGGCGGAGAGGGCCAGAGTCATTTGCCGTGCTCCAGGCTGAGCAGCGCGTGGCGCAGGCGCTCGGTGCCGTAGTCGATCACCATGACGGCGAGGATGATCAGCAGGAGGATGGCGCTGACATCGGTGAAGTAGAATTTGCGGATGGCCTCGATCAGATCCTGGCCGATGCCGCCGGCGCCGACGAAACCCATGATCGAGGCACCGCGGACATTGATCTCGAAGCGCAGCAGCGAATAGCTGGCGAAATTGGAGAGCACCTGAGGGACGACGGCATAGCGGATCACCTGCCACCAGCCGGCCCCGGTCGCGGTGAGGCCGTCGACCGGCTTCATGTCGATGTTCTCGACCACCTCCGAGAAGAGCTTGCCCATGGCGCCGGTGGTGTGGATCGCGATGGCGAGCACGCCGGGCAAGGGGCCGAGCCCGAAGGCGATGACGAAGATCAGCGCGAAGACGATTTCCGGCACGGTGCGGCAGAATTCGAGATAGCGCTTGGTGACGAAGCGCATCCAGCCCGAACGGCCGAGATTGGCGGCGGCGACGAAGCAGAGCAGGAAGCCGCCGACGACGCCCAGGATGGTGCCGGTATAGGCGATCAGGATCGTCTGCCAGAGCAGCTTGAGCCAGCCCTTCCAACCCCAGAACCACTCGGCGAAATCCGCCCCGAATGTCGCCAATCGCAGCGTCGGCATCGTGTCGAGAATATATTTCGGGAAGCGCCAGGCGTTGTCGACGAATTTGCCGAGATCAACCTCCGAACCGATCGCGGACAGCCACACCAGAATGGCGAGAACGGCCGCGCCGATCAGCGTCTGGCGGCGCTTGGCGGCCATGGCGCTCGCGTAGACCGCGGCATGGGCGGTGATCGCGGGGTCGTTGCGGTCGATCGCGAGGGTCATCGTCTTGTGAATCCGTTGCCGATCGGGCGCGGGGAACCCCTCTCCTGTCAGGAGAGGGGCAGGGGTGAGGTGTAGGCCGCGGACCAGCGTCTCTCAGCGGACCGGTACGCCGCAGTGAGAGCGCAGCCAGAACGTCAAGGGGCCGACCCCTCACCCTGCCCTCTCCCTATGGGAGAGGGCCCCTGCGCTTTCTCTGGTGAGCGTGTCGTCCTTACGACGCCTTCTTGCGGCGCAGTTCGTCGACGAACTTGTTCAGTTCGATGATCGGCTTGTAGGCATCGTTGGTGACCGGCACCATCGGCCCCTGCTTGCCATTATAGATCTTGTCGAAGGCGGCCTTGTCCTTGGTCTGGATGTTCAGCACGGCGGTCCGGATCGCGGTGCGCAGGCTCTCGGGCAGATCGGTCAGATAGGCCATCGGCGAGTTCACGATCTCGTCCGACTTGAAGATGATGCGGAAATCCTCGGCCTTGACCATGTTCTTGCGCGCCATGCGCAGAAGGTTCGACTCGGTCTCGTCGTTCCACCAATTGGCGGCGACGTCGACCGTACCCTGCTGGAGCGCGATGACCGCGTTCTCATGACTGCCGGTGTAGACGACCTTGCCGAAAAAGGTCTCGGGTTCGATCTTCATCGCGTTGAGGGCGAAGCGCGGCACGTTGTTGCCGGAGGTTGAGTTCGGATCGACCAGGCCGAGGTTCTTGCCCTTGAGGTCCTCGACCTTCTGATAGGGCGAGTCCTTCTTCACATAGAAGACCGAGTGGTAGCCTTTGGTGCCGTCGAGATTGGTTTCGATCGCGAAGGCCTCGATCTTGGCGCCGGTCATCAGCGCGCGGGCGAAGGAGGAGGGGCCATACATGCCGATGTGGATGTTGCCGGCGCGCTGGCCCTCGATGATCGCGGCGTAGTCGTTGGCGATGCGCAGGGTGACCTTGGTGCCGAGTTCCTTCGCGAGGTAGTTGACGAAGGGCGTATAGCGCTCGGTCACGCCGGCGGCGTTCTCGGCGGGGACGATCGCGAAGATCAGTTCCGGATACTTCGCCTTCCAATCCTGGGCGAAGGCGGGGGCGGCCAGCGAGGCGGCGAGGCCGGCAGCGGCGAGCGTCAGGGTGTGACGACGGGTCAGCATGGAGAGCTCCTGTTGGTCTTCGGGGAGAGACCGCCCGGCGGGCCGGGCGGAAGTCAGGCGACGTTCTGCTTGGCGCGCTGCGCCTCTTCGCTGGCGATGGCCTCGAGCTGGTCGAGCGCCTCGGCGCCGGCGTCCTTGGCCTCGATGCCGTAGAGCTTGGCCGCGACCTCGCTGGTGAGTTGGTGGGGCGGGCCGTCGAAAACGACCTTGCCGGCGGCCATGCCGATCAGCCGGTCGCAGTATTTCGACGCGATATCGAGATGATGCAGGTTCGAGACGACGGTGATGCCGTCCTCGCGGTTGATCCGGAACAGCGCGTCCATCACGACCTGGGTGTTGCGCGGGTCGAGCGAGGCGATCGGCTCGTCGGCGAGGATGATCTGCGGCTCCTGGACCAGGGCGCGGGCGATGGCGACGCGCTGCTGCTGGCCGCCCGACAGCGTTTCGGCCCGCTGGGCCAGGAGATGGCCCATGTCGAGACGCTCGAGGGCCGCGATGGCGCGGATCTTGTCGTCGCGGGAGAAGCTCTTGACCAGGGTCAGGGCGGTCGAGCGGTGGTTCAGGCGGCCGAGCAGCACATTGGTGAGCACGTCGAGCCGGCCGACGAGATTGAACTGCTGGAAGATCATCGCGGTGTCGCGGCGCCAGCGGCGCAGGGCCGCTCCCTTGAGGGCGGTGACGTCACGGTCGCCGGAGACGATGCGGCCTGCGCTGGGATCGGCGAGGCGGTTGAGCATGCGCAGCAGCGTCGATTTGCCGGCTCCGGACCGACCGATGATGCCGACCATCTCGCCCCGGGGGATGGAGAGCGTGACGTTGTCGACCGCGGCATTGGTGCCGAAGCGCTTGGTCAGGCCTTCGATGCGCAGCATGATCGCGGTCCCGCGTTCAGGGGCGAGCATGACTTCGGCCCGAGGCAGGTCATGCCGCCGGGTTCACGCTCTCTGGTGAGGGATTGCTAACCAGAGCAGATGACAGTCAGGTGACGGATTTTGCGGCCGTCAGGCGCCCCGCAGCAGCAGATCGACGCAATCGCGGACATAGGCGGCGCGGAGGCCGGGCGGTGTCTGTTCGACGTTCATCAGGGCCCGATGCTGATGGAAGCCCCGGAGCATGCCGACGAACTGCTCCGCCAGCACCCGGGAGCGCGCCACGTCGAGCGGCCGGGGGAGGCCATCACCGAGATGTGAACGCTGCATCAAGAGCGCCGAAAGGTCGTCGATGATCCGCAGAGCACCCGCTTCGTAAGCAGCTCGGCCGAGTTCGGGGAAGCGCGTCGCGGCGCTCATGACGAGGCGATGGAGGTCGAGGGAATGCGGGTTCAGCATCATCGCCAGCGTATCCTCGCCGAGCCTGACGAGAGCACTGCGGAGGTCTGCTTCCGCGACCGGCCGACGGAGCGGAATCGTCAGTTTTTCAGCAAGTTGCGTGCAGATCGCGCGGAACAGCGCATCCTTGTCGGCGAAGTGGCTGTAGATGGTCTGCTTGGAGACGCCGGCGCGCTGCGCGATCTGGTCGAGCGTCACCCGCTCATAGCCTTCCGCGAGGAACATGGCGGAGGCGGCGCGGATGATGGCGCGATGCTTGTCCGCCCGTAATCGTGACGGCAGGCGTCTTGCATCCGCTTCGTCGGAAGCAGAGACTTCCTGCTCGGCAGCGTCCGTCATGGTTCTGCCCATCACACCCCTTATCAAACTGGACCGTCCAGTCTAAAATAATCGCGTTGCCCCGGAGCGTCCAGTTCAATGAAGCGGTTCGTCTATCTGCTCCTGCTAATCGGCCTCGTGGGCGGGGGCTACTATGGTTATCGCCACTATGAGAAGACGAAGGCCCCAACCCAGGCCGCGGCTCCGGCTGCGCCGCGTGCGGGCGTGCCGGTCGAGGTCGCCAAGATCGAACGCGGAACCGTGAACGAGGAGGTCGAGGCGCTCGGCACGCTGGCCGCCGACGAGTCGGTGGTGATCGCGCCGGAGATCGCGGGCCGCGTCATCGCTCTGGGCTTCAAGGAGGGCGAGCGGGTCGAGAAGGGGCAGGTGCTGGTCAAGCTCGACACCGCGATCCTCGACGCCGAACTCAAGCAGCAGCAGGCCGATCTCGGACTGGCGAAGGACACCTTCGAGCGCAACCGCTCGCTCAGCCAGCGCGGCGTCGGCACGCAGGTCGCGCTCGACGAGGCCACCGCCAAGCTCGCCGCAGCCGAGGCGCGGGTCCAGCTGTCGCGGGCCAAGCTCGCGCAGTCGACGCTGGTCGCCCCCTTCAATGGTGTCGTCGGCCTGCGCGCCGTCAGCGTCGGCGACTATGTCGCGGTGGGCAAGCAGCTGATCACGCTGACCAATATCGATCCGATCAAGGTCGATTTCCGGGTGCCCGAAATCTTCCTGGCCCAGGTCAAGGTCGGCCAGACGATCAGCCTCAAGGTCGATGCCGTTCCCAACAAGGACTTCCAGGGCCGGATCTTCGCGGTCGATCCCGTCGTCGACATCAATGGCCGCGCGATCCGGCTGCGCGCCACCGTGCCCAACCGCGACCTCGTGCTGAAGCCGGGGCTCTTCGCCCGCGTCACCATCGTCGTCGACCAGCGCGAGAATGCGATGCTGATCCCGGAATCCGCCATCGTGCCGGACGGGGTCGGCAAGGTCGTCTTCATCGTCGAGAACGGGAAGGCGAAGCGCGTCTCAGTGGAACTCGGCAAGCGTCTGCCCGGCAAGGTCGAGGTTGTGAAGGGCCTGAACCCGCAGATGCAAGTGGTCAGTTCCGGGCAGATGCGGCTGAGGGATGGCTCGACCGTCTCGATCAAGAACAGTGCGCGCCCCTTGCAGACGAGCGCTCTGCCCGCCGTGCCGACGAGCCCCTGAGCCGAACCATGAGCATCTTCGCCCTCTTCGTCCGCCGGCCCGTCTTCTCCACGGTGCTGAGCTTGCTCGTCGTGCTGATCGGCGCGGTGTCCTATACGCGCCTGACGGTGCGCGAATATCCGAACATCGACGAACCGGTCGTGTCGGTGCGGACCGACTACACCGGTGCCAGCGCCGAGATCATCGAGACCCAGGTCACGCAGATCCTCGAGAACTCGATCGCGGGTATCGAGGGAATCGAGATCATCTCGTCGACGAGCCGCCAGGAGCGCAGTTTCATCTCAGTCCGGTTCCGTCCGGACATCGATCCCGACGTCGCGGCCTCGGACGTGCGCGACCGCGTCAGCCGCGTACGCGGGCGCATGCCCACCGAGATCGACGAGCCGATCATCGCCAAGGTCGAGGCGGACGCGCAGCCGATCCTCTTCCTCTCGCTGATCAGCGAGCGCCATTCTCCGCTCGAACTGACCGACTTCGCCGACCGCTTCATCACCGACCGCGTGCAGAACATCACCGGCGTCGCCGAGGTGCAGATCCGCGGTGAGCGGCGCTATGCGATGCGCATCTGGCTCGATCGGGCGCGCATGTCGGCCTACAACATCACGGTCCAGGAGATCGAGGCGGCGGTCCGCGCCCAGAATGTCGAAATTCCCTCGGGCCGGATCGAAAGCAACAACCGCGAATTCACGGTGCTCTCCCAGACCGGGCTGACCACGCCGGAACAGTTCCAGCAGATCGTCGTCAAGGACGCCAACAACTTCCCGATCAAGCTGCGGGACGTGGCGCGCGTCGAACTGGGTGCGCTGGCCGAGCGCAACGCCGCCTGGTTCACAGGCAAATCCTCGGTGACGATTGGCATCGTCAAGCAGGCGACCGCCAACCCGCTGGACGTCTCCAGCGGCGTCCGGGCAGCGCTGCCGGAGATTATCGAGGATCTGCCGGACGGCATGACGATCGCGACCTCCTATGACAGCTCGGTCTTCATCGATCGGTCGATCCAGGCCGTCTACACGACCATCCTGGAGGCGGTCGTCCTCGTCGTCCTGATCATCTTCGTCTTCCTGCGCTCGCTGCGTGCGACACTGATCCCGCTCGTCACGATCCCCGTCTCGCTCGTGGGCTCGTTCGCGCTGATGTATGCGCTCGGCTTCACCGTAAACACGCTGACCCTGCTCTCCATGGTGCTCGCGATCGGGCTCGTGGTCGACGACGCCATCGTCGTGCTGGAGAACGTCCACCGCCATATCGAGGACGGCATGGAGTCCAATGCTGCGGCGATCCGCGGCATCAACGAGATCGCGTTCGCCGTCATCGCGATGACGCTGACGCTGGTGGCGGTCTATGCGCCCATGGCGTTCTCGACGGGGCGGACCGGAAAGCTCTTCATCGAGTTCGCGCTGACGCTGGCGGGGGCGGTGCTGGTCTCGGGCTTCGTCGCGCTGACGCTGACGCCGATGATGTGCGCCAAGCTGCTGAAGCATGAGACCTCGCACAGCTGGCTCTACAATGTGATGGAGCGCGGCTTCAACGGCCTGTCGAGGGGCTATCGCGCCTCGCTGCGCGGGGCGCTGTCGATCCGCCCCGTCATCGTGATCCTGGCTCTGGGGGTCGCCGGGGCGAGCTATTTCTTCTTCACGGGGCTTCGCTCGGAACTCGCCCCGGTCGAGGATCGCGGCACGATCACCGCCATCGGCGTCGCGCCGGAAGGGGCGACGATCAGCTTCACGGCGGAGTATGCGCGCCGGGTCGAGGAGGTGTTCAGCAAGATTCCCGAGGTCCAGACCTATCTCGTGATCGTCGGTTTCCCGGACGTGACCCGCGCGATCG
The DNA here is from genome assembly GCF_042466375.1 of Allobosea sp. R86505. Taxonomy (NCBI): domain Bacteria; kingdom Pseudomonadati; phylum Pseudomonadota; class Alphaproteobacteria; order Hyphomicrobiales; family Alloboseaceae; genus Allobosea; species Allobosea sp. R86505. The sequence goes on from NZ_JAXHPY010000001.1 coordinate 1,140,112, forward strand.
CCTTCGCGCGGCTGAAGCCCTGGGAAGAGCGCACGCGCAAGCAGCAGACCATCGTCGCGGAGATCAACCGGCAACTGTCCCAGATTCCGGGAATCCGGCTGTTCGCCACCAACCCGCCCTCCCTCGGGCAGGGCGGTGCCAGCAGCCGGCCGGTGGAGTTCGTGCTGCGATCTTCGGAGTCCTATCTCCAGATCAAGGATTATGTCGACGCCGTCATCGCCGAGGTCGCCGGCTCGCCCGCTCTGACCAATGTCGAGTCCAACCTCATCCTCGACAAGCCGCAGATCAAGGTCTCGATCGACCGGCAGCGCGCGGCGGATCTCGGTGTCGGTGTCGACGTCATCGGCCGCACGATGGAGACGCTGCTGGGCGGGCGACAGGTCACCCGCTTCAACATGAATGGCGAGCAGTACGACGTCGTCATCCAGGTCGCCGGCGAGGATCGCAACACGCCACAAGCGCTTCAGTCCATCTATCTGATGGGACGCGGCGGTGCGGTGGTGCAGCTGTCGAGCCTGGTCAAGGTCGAGGAGGGCGTGGCGCCGAAGGAACTGATCCGGTTCAACCAGCTGCGGTCCGCCACCATCACGGCGGTGCCGGCGCCGGGCTATTCGCTGGGTGACGCCCTGACGGTGCTGGAGCAGGCCGCGGCCCGCGTCCTGCCGAAGACGGTGCAGATCGACTATGGCGGCCAGAGCCGCGAGTACAAGCAGTCGGGCGCCTCGATCGCGATCGTCTTCCTTCTGGCGTTGGGTTTCATCTATCTGGTGCTGGCGGCGCAGTTCGAGAGCTTCATCGACCCCATCGTGATCATGGTGTCGGTGCCACTGTCGCTGACCGGCGCGCTGGCGGCACTGTACTTCACCGGCGGGACGATGAACGTCTACAGCCAGATCGGGCTGATCACGCTCGTCGGCCTCATCACCAAGCACGGCATCCTGATCCTGGAATTCACCAACCAGCTTCGGGAGGAGGGCAAGGAGATGATCGACGCGCTGGTCGAGGCGGCCGAGTTGCGGCTGCGCCCGATCCTGATGACGACGGGCGCGATGGTGCTCGGCGCGGTGCCGCTGGCGCTCGCGACCGGGGCCGGCGCCGAAAGCCGCTCGCAGATCGGCTGGGTCATCGTCGGCGGCATGACCTTCGGCACGATCCTGACGCTCTATGTCGTGCCGGTCGCCTACTCCTATCTGGCGAGCAAGACGCGCGCGGTGCATGGGCATGTCACGAAGGACGGGCCGGCGGCGCATCCGCAGCCGGCGGAGTAGCCCGCTACTGCAGCCTGACCGAGACGCTTTCGCTGGCGCCGGTGCCGTCGATCACCGAGATCCGCAGGAAGCCCTTGCCCGGCGGTTGCCAGATCGCTTCGCGACGGCGCGTCGGGCTGAGAATCGGGGCGCCGTCGACGAGCCAGGTGTAGGGCGGCGCGCCGCCCGCGACCTTGAGGTTGAGCTCGGGCCGCCCGTCGGCGGCCGAGGCAGCGAGATCGATGCGGGCGCCCTCGGGCGGGAAGGCGAGCCTCAGCGACGGCGTCGTCATCGCGGCCACGGTCTTGGGAACGTCCTGGCGCAGATGGCGCAGCGGCGGCGGCAGATGGGCCGATGTCGCGACGATGCTGTCGGGCGGCTGCGGGAAGGGGCGCGGATCGAGGCCGATCCGGGCGAAGGCGTCGAACAGGATGGGCGCGGCGACGACGCGCCCGACAAGGCCTGGCACGGCGCCGTTGTCGGCGCGGCCGACCCAGACGCCGATCGTATGCTTGCGGTCGAAGCCCACCGCCCAGGCATCGCGATAGCCATAGGAGGTGCCGGTCTTGAAGGCGATGCGGCCGGGCACGGCATTGAGCGGCGGCGGAGCGCCCAGCAGCGTGTCCGCGACATACCAGGCGGCGACGGGTTCGACGAGGCGCGGCGAGGGCGCGCCTCCATCCTCCGCCCGCACCTTCAACGGCGCGACATCCCCGCCCCGCGCGAGCCCGACATAAAGGCGGGTCAAATCCTGCAGTGTGATGCCGAGACCGCCGAGACCGACGGCGAGGCCGGGCGCGCCACCTTCCCTGGGCATGGCGACAGCGGTGCCCACATCGCGCAGTCGCGACAGAAAGCGCTGCGGGCCCAGCGCCGAGAGCAGTTCGACCGCCGGCACGTTCAGCGACAGCTGCAGCGCCTTGCGGGCCGAGACCATGCCCTGGAAGGTCATGTCGAAATTCTCAGGGATATAGAGCCCATAGCGCGCCGGCCGGTCCTCCAGCATCGTCTCGGGATGGGCGATGCCGTTGTCGAAGGCGAGCGCGTAGATGAAGGGCTTGAGCGCCGAGCCCGGGGAGCGCAGCGCCCGCGTCAGATCGAGCGAACCGGCGCGCTCGGCGGCGAAATAGTCGACGCCGCCGACCGAGGCGCGGATCTCGCCGGTCTCGTTGTCGACCGCGAGGATGGCGATCGAGACCTGGGGGCTGAGGCCGAGGCTGCGGTCGCGGGCCAGCGCTTCCAGCGCAGCCTGCAGCCGCGCATCGAGGCTCAGGCGATGGCTGCGGGCGGCCGGTGCTTCGGCCACGACCTGCTCGGCGACATGGGGGGCGAGGTTGGGAAAGGGCTTGCGCGCCGTGGGGATTGGCTCGTCCCGGGCGGCCGCGACCTCGGCAGCCGTGGCGAGGCCGGCCTGTTCGACGCGCGCCAGCACACGGTCGCGGGCCTTGCGGGCGGCCTCGACGAAGCGGTCGGGCCGGCGCGTCTCGGGCGATTGCGGCAGGGCGACGAGGAGGGCGGCCTCGGCGGTCGAGAGGCGCTTCGGCTCCTTGCCGAACCAGGCGAGGCTGGCAGCCCGCACGCCTTCGAGATTGCCGCCGAAGGGGGCGAGTGTGAGGTAGAGGTCGAGGACTTCCGTCTTGGTGAAGCGCCGCTCCAGCTCGACGGCGCGCACCGCCTGGCGGAGCTTGGCACCGAGGCTGCGCTCCTCGCGCGGCTCCAGCAGGCGCGCGACCTGCATGGTCAGGGTCGAGCCGCCGGAGACGATGCGGCCGTTCCACAGCATCTGCCCGGCGGCGCGAACGAGCCCGAGCGGGTCGATGCCGGCATGGCTGTCGAAGCGCCTGTCCTCGAAGGCCTTGAGCATGGCGAGATAGCGCGGATCGACGTCGCCCGTGCCGACCGGGAGCTTCCAGCGGCCGTCCGCGGTCAGGAAGGGGCGCAGCAGCCGGCCCTCGCGGTCGAGCACCACGGTCGAGCGCTCGCTCGCGGCCGCGAGGTCGAGCGGCGGGAGGTTGGCGGCGTAGTGGAGGAGGGAGGCGGTCGCGGTGGCGAGGAGCAGGGCAAGCGATGCGGCTGCGATCTTCAGCTTGCGGAAGCGAGCGGGCTCTGACCCCTCCCCACGAGGGGGAGGGGAGGAGCCTGTACCGGGCTCGTGCGGGCTCAAGACGTCACCGCGCCGAGGCGATGTCCACCGTCCCGAAGGCGGTCCGCCCGAAACGGTCGGGGCGGTACATGTCCTCGATCACGGCGGCAGGCGCCACATAGCGGCCGGGCGAGACGGCGCGGGCGATGTAGGCGACGGTGTAGACGAGCTTCTGGTCCTTGCCGCCCGAGCGCTCGAAGGCGGCGACGTAGCGGTCGTCGCGCGCCTCGGTATGGACGGGAACGACCTCCTGCTTCAGCCAGTCGAGGCCGGCGACGGATGCGCCTTCGGTGAGGTTGGCGTTCTCGATCTCGAGCCCGGCGGGGACGGGATCGACCAGGAGCAGGCGGCCAAAGCGGCTGGCCGGTTCGGTGACCGTGAGAGACACGACATAGCGCTCGTTCTGGCGCAGGCGGGCGGGGTCGGCCCTCTCGCCCTTCATCGTGTAGATCACGCGCTCCAGCCCGAAGCCCTGGTTGAGGGCGGGTTCGGCGCCGGTCGGGATGCCGGCCACGGTGATCACCGCTTGGGCCGTCGCCGCGGCGGGGTTGGCAACCGTCAGCGGCTTCTGCTCCAGCGCCGCAGCCGAGAGGGTGCGGTAGAGCGGCCCCTTCCGCTCAGTGCCGTCGACCGTCAGCGTCATGCCTTCGGCATCCTTCGCCATCGCCTGGGCGGCGAGCACCATCCAGGCCTGCTCCTGGGTCGAGGTATAGCGGGCCGCGTTGCGCGCGCCGTCGAGGATGGCGGCGGCGCGGCCGATCTCGGCCCGGTCGCCGGCCGATTCCGCGATCAGCGCCAGAACCGCGGCGCCGTCGCGCAGGCGCGAGCCGTAATCGGGACGCGACAGGCCGTCGTCGCCGCGTTCCTGCAGGCCGGCGAGCGCGCTGACGAAGGCGGCGCGGCCGCGGCCACGATCGCCGAGCGCCGAGAGCGCCGCACCGATCTGGGCGCGGGCCATAGGCGTGGCGAAATCGGCGAGCTTGTTGTCGGCGAGATAGCGCAGATCGCCCATCACCGGGCGGCCGTTGCGGGCGAGCACATACAGCGCATAGGCGATGCCGGCCGCCTCCTCCTTGACGATCTCGCCGGTGTTGACCACCTGGTTGCGCAGCCGGTCCAGTGCGAGGTTGAAGGCGGTCTGCGGCACCGGGAACTGGCGCTCGCGGGCCCGGGTCAGGAAGTCCGCCGTGAAGGCGTCGAGCCAGAGATCCTCGCCGCCGACGCTCCAGAGCCCGAAGGAGCCGTTGGCGCCCTGGCGGGCGAGCACGCGCTCGATCGCGTTCTGAACGCGCTCATCGGCATTGGCGTCGAGTGCCAGATGCTCGAGCGAGGCGAGCCGGTTGACATGGAGCAGCGGCATGGCGCGGCTGACCGTCTGCTCTGTGCAACCATAGGGGTAGCGGTCGAGCGCCTTGAGCAAGGCCGGCACGTCGAGCGAAGCCAGCGGCGAGACGGAGACCGAGACCTGGCCGGAGCCGGGCACGAGATCGGCCAGGAGATCGGCCGAGACGGTGATCGCGCCGCCATTGCCGGGGATCGGGCGCACGATCCGGCGCGCGATCGTGGCCGCGGAGGGCTGCACGCGCACCGCGAGGTTCTGCACGGTGCCGACGCCGCCGGGCCCGGTGATGCGGACGTCGAATTCGGCGCGGCCGAGGCCTGCGGCCGTCACCGGGATCGTCATCTGGGCCTTGGCGCCAGCAGCGAGCTGAATCGTGCGGCGGGTGGCGTCGGCCGGCACCAGCACCGGGCCGCGGATGTCGAGATCGACGACATAAGGGCCGGCCGGGCCCTCGACATTGTCGATGGCGAGGTGGAAGCGCGACTGGTCGCCGATGGCGAGGAAGCGCGGCAGCGTCGCCTGCGCGACCACCTGATCGCGCACGATCACGTCGGCGCTGGCTTGGCCGGTGCGGCCCGCCGACCAGGCGACGGCCATGACGCGCAGCGAGCCGCTGAAGGCCGGCAGCTCGAAGTCCACCTTCGCCACGCCGTTGGGGCCGACCTTGACCACGCCGGAATAGCGGGCAACCGGCTCCTGTGTCGGCTTCTCGCCTTCGAGCGCGGGGGCAAAATCGCCGCCGCTGCGGATCGCGCCGCGCGTGCCCTGCATGCCGTCGATCAGATAGCCGTAGAGGTCGCGCAGCTCGTGGCCGATCTGGCGCTGGCCGAAGAAGAATTGGCTGGGGTCGGGGCTTTCAAAGCGGGTCAGGTTGAGGATGCCGACATCGACGGCGGCGACCGTGATGAAAGCCTCCTCGCCAGCCCGGGCGCCGGTCACCTTCACCGGCAGCGACAGCGTCGAGAGCGGGCGCACGAGGTTGGGCGCGCCGAGATCGAGCGCGAGCGTACGGCTCTCCTTGCCGATCGAGAACCAGGACAGGCCGATGGCCCGGCCGGGCAGGCGCTTGGCGGCGGCGTCCATCGGCCGGTGGGCGAGCACGACGAGATAGGCACCGGCACCCCATTCCGCCTTGACCGGGACGGTCGCGGTGGTGCCGCCGGTGGCGATGTCGATGGTGCGGAGATCGACGACGCGGTCGGTGATGACCGCGAGCGTAGCCTTGCCGGCGAAGCGGGGGCTGAGGCGGATATTCAGGCTTTCGCCATCCGCATAAGCCGCCTTGTCGATGATGACGTCGAGCACATCCGGCGTGTCGGCGGTCTTGTCGGCCTCGTAGCCGACGCTGAAGGAGACCGAGGTTTCGGTCGCGTCCGGGCCGTCGGCGGCGACGTCGAGGCGGTAATTGCCCCATTCGACCGGCGCGGCGATGCGGGCGGGCGCGGCCTCCGCAACAGCGACCTCGCCATCGGCGACGCGGCGGGTCGACTTGACACCCTCATAGTTCCAGCGGCCATCCTGAAAGAACCACTGATAGTTGCGCGTGACCTTGGACAGGGTCCATTTCACGCCCGCTCTGGCGAGGCGGCGGCCGTCGCCATTGGCCATGATGACGTCGAAGGTCGCGGTCTGGCCATTGCCGAGTTCGCCGTCCTTGAAGGCCTTGCGCACGCCGATGGCGGCGCCCTTGGGCACGATCGGCAGGGTGACGGAGCGCGCGATGGCGCGCCCGCCGGGCTCGCCGACGCGGATGGTGAATTCCGCCTCGAGCGGGCGGTTGGTCTCCGGCTGCGCAACCGGGTTCGTCACGGTGACCTTGCCGGCGGCGTCGGTCGTCGTGCTCTCCTCGAATTCGGACTGGACCGGCTCGAAGGCCTCGTCGGTGAGGCCGACCTGATAGCCGGCGAAACCCGGAATGGCCGACTGGCCGGCGGCCCGGATCGTCATCGAACCGGTGACGTCGAGGCCTGAGCCCGGCGCGCCATAGAGATAGCGCGCGCTGACGTCGATCTCGGCCGGCTGGCCGGCCTGCAGGACGGGCGCCTTCGGCGACAGGGTCAGTTCGAGCCGCTCGGGAACGTAATCTTCGACGAGGAAGGAGACCTCGCCGATCGCCGGGCCCTTGGGATCGGCATAGGCCTGGACGCGCCAGGTGCCGGTCGCCGCACCCGAGAGCAGCGGGATCGAATGGGCGCGGCCGCCGGCGCCCTGATCCTCGACCTGGCGGCGGCGATATTCGACGCCGTCGGGCCGCTTGACGACGAGCGTCAGCGGCAGGCCCGTGACGGCGGCGCCGCGCGCATCGCGCAGCAGGCTGGTCAGATAGACCGTCTCGCCGGAGCGATAGACGCCGCGCTCGGTGTAGAGATAGGCATCGAGGCCGGCGGGGGCGACGCGGCCCTTCACGCCGCGATCCGAGAGATCGAAGGCCGTCTGCTTGAGATCGAGGAAGCCGTAATCCTCCCCCAGCCCCGCCGTGACGAGGCCCGGCGCCAGTCCGCCCTGGCCACGGCTGAGGCCGGCATCGAAGCGGGCATAGCCATTGGCGTCGGAGCGGAGCGTCGCCAGCACCTCGTTGTTCTTCGCCAGCAGGCGCAATTCGGCATTGGCGACGGGGGTGGCGTCGGAGAGCGAGCGCACCAGCACATGCACGCCGTCGGGCCCGGAGAAGGCGGTCAGGCCGAGATCGGAGACGACGAACCACTGCGTCGCGCGGGTGGTGCCGTCGTCATAGTCGCCATCGCCGTCGGAGGCGGCCGGCGCGAGGCCGCCGCTGGGCTTGGCGAACATCACATAGACGCCGGGCTTCAGCGCGCCGACGGCTTCGATCACCGGGAACGCTGTGACGACGTCCTTGTTCAGCTCGGACTTGACCTCCATCGAGCCGGTCCAGACGCGCTGGCCCTTGTCGCTTTCGATCTGCTTCGACTGATAGGCGCCGATCTGGCCGAGGAAGTCCTCGGAATGGACCGAATTGATCAGGTTGCGGTCGCCGATGCGCATGACCTCGAGGTTGAGCTTGTCGGCGTTGACCGAGACGACCGGCACGCCCTGCTGGCCCGTGCGCGGCAGCACGTAGTTCTTGCCGGTGAAGCGCACCGAAGGCGTGCGGTCGCGGACATAGACCTCGTAGTCGGCGGATTTCAGCAGCTTTTCGTCGGGGATCGCCGAGGGCACGCCCTGGCGGATGACGAAGCCGTAGCGCTCGCCATGGCGCAGGCCATCGACGCAGATCTGACGGTCCTCGGCGCTGACGGCGAAATCGCCCTTGCCGCCGGAGATCGCGACGTAAGGGGCGAAATCGATACGGCCGCGCGCCAGCGGTTCGGAGAATTCGAAACAGGCGCGCGGGCTCGCCGCATCGGCATCGACCTTGTTGCCGGTCAGGCGGAAGCCGCGCTGCTCGCGCAGGCCCTCATAGGCGGTGCGCAGCGAGGCGTTGTCGACGAGGTCGAGGCTGAGACGGTAGGTCGTCAGGGCCGGGCGCCAGAGCTCATGGCGCTCGAAGATGCGGGCGAGCAGACCCAGCGAGGCGGCCTCGTCATTGCGACCGGCCGCGCGCTGATAGGCGAGATAGGCGGCGCTGATGGCGCGCTCCCGCAGCTCCCAGCGCTCGCGATAGTCGCGTGGCTCGATGGCGTTGGCGGCGCGTGCCATCAGGCGCCAGCCGGCCGCATTGGCGGGCTCGGCGACGACGGCGGCATTGGCCTGGGGCAGCGCGGCGCGGGCATCGCCACGGGCGAGCGCAGCATCGCCGGCCCGCACCAGATCGGCGGCCGAGCGGGGGCCGGCCGAGACCTCGCGCTTGAGGCGTTCCTCCAGCCGCTGGCCGTCGGCGGCGAGGTCGTTGCGGACATAGGCCTTCTGCGCGAAGGCGGGATGGGCGGCGAGGCCCAGGCCCAGAACCAGCGCGAGGCGGGGCAACAGGCGCATGGGCATTCCCTCCGGATGACGTCCCGCATTCCGCCAGCCCAAGGCAAAGACGGCATGACGGGTATGGTCGCGGCGGCAGGCTATCACCGGCGTCGATTGGTGCAATCCGAAAGGTCGCGGGGGGCCGGCATCGAGCGTCGGGCGCCCCCCGATCGGCGGCCGGAAACACTTGCAGGGGCTGTCGATCTGACGCTCAATGCCGGCCATCGGGGTGGGAGGCGGTCATGAGAGCCCGTTCGTTGCGTCTGATCGTGTCGGCGGCGCTGATGATGCCTCTCTGCGCGGCGCTGTCCGTCGGGGCGCACGCGCAGGCTCCCGCGCCCGCGGCCAACCCGCAACTCGCCGCCGCCCAAGCCGGATTCGAGAGCCTGCCCGAGCCGGAGCGCAAGGCGATCCAGGCCGATCTGATCTGGAGCGGACATTTCAACGGCGCGGTCAGCGGCAGCTACGGCCCGCTGACCTTCCGCGCGATCAACGCCTTCAAGGCGGGGAAGGGCACGCCCGACGGTGTGCTGACAGCCGCCGAGCGGCGCAGCCTAGCCCAGGCGGCGCAGGCGGCGCGCGGGGCGGCGGGCTTCCGGGTGATCGCCGACGAGCGCACCGGCCTGCGCATCGGCATCCCGATGACGGTGCTGCCGAAGCGGGATGTGGCGCCGGCGGGAAGCCGCTGGCAGAGCGCCGACGGCAAGATCACGCTGGATACCTCCGCGGCGCCTCCGGGCGAGACGCTGGAGGCCGTCTTCCAGAAGGCCACCGCGCCGACACCGAACAACCCGGGCCGCAAGATCACCTACAAGCTGCTGCGGCCGGATTTCTTCGTGGTCACCGGCGAGACGCCGACCGGCAAGTTCTATCGCCGTCTCGCCACCGGCCCGACGGGACTGCGTGGCTTCTCGATCGGCTATGAGAAGGCGCTCTCGGGTACCGTGGACAAGCTCGTGATCGCGATCGCGGCGAGCTTCGAGCCTTTCCCAAGCGGTCCGTTGCCGGCCGCTTCGGCCGTGGCGTCCGCTCCTTCGGCTCCCGCGGCGGCGACGGCCGCGGCCGTCGCCCAGCTTCGTCCGACACAGCGCCATGGCGTCGCGGTTGCCGTCGGCGATCGGGTGGTGGCGACCGCCGCCGCCGCCATCGAGGGTTGTCGTGCGCTCCAGGTCGGTGGGCGTACTGCCCAGTTGCGCGGAACGGTGCAGGGCGGTCTTGCGCTGCTCGATCTTCAGGGAGGGGCGGCGCTCGTGGTGCCGTCACTCAGGCGCGAGGCTCTGACCGAGGGCGAGCCGCTGCTGCTCCTGGCCTTTGGCGACGAGGGCGGGCGGCGCGTGTCCCTCGTCCTGCCGGGGCAGGGCATGACGATCGGCCCCGCTTCGGCCGTGTCGGCGCCGCTGCAGCCCGGGCAGGCCGGTTCTCCGGTTTTCGACCGTCAGGGGCGGCTGTCGGGGGTCGTCACCGGCAATCCGTCCGACAAAGTGCTCGTCGCCGGCGTGGCGCCCCAGCGCAGCTACGCCGTGGCCGAGGGCAGCGCGCTTCAGGATCATGCGGCGAAGAGCGGGCTGCCGCCGCGGGCCCCTGCGGCCCCCGGCCCCGATCTCAGCACCGGCGCCATCGTCGAGGCGGTCGCTGCGTCGGTCCTGCCGATCGCCTGCGCCTTGTAGAAATTGCTGCCAAGGCAGTTGTCTCTGCGACGACAATCGGTTCAGATGCAGCCGTCCATGTAAGGGTGCCCCGTCGACGACGAGGAGCGCTCGGTGACTAAATCGATTTAGGGAGAAGAATCGAATGAACGACATCATCAGCAGGCGCAGCGTTCTCGCCGGGGCGGCCGCCGTCGGCGCGTCCGGGCTCATCGCAGCCCCCGCCATCGCACAGGCGAAGTGGCCGAGCCGTCCCGTGACCCTCGTCTGCCCCTGGGGTGCGGGCGGTGGCACCGATGCGACCGCGCGCATCGTCGGCGCGATCCTCGAGAAGAATCTCGGCCAGCCCTTCAACGTGGTCAACCGCACCGGCGGCTCGGGCGTCGTCGGCCATTCGGCGATCGCGACGGCTGCGCCCGACGGCTACACGATCGGCATGATCACGGTGGAAATCACCATGATGCACCATCAGGGCCTGACCGAGCTCAACCCGACCAGCTACACCCCGCTGGCACTGATGAACGAGGATCCGCCGGGCGTGCAAGTGAAGGCGGACTCGCCCTACAAGGACATCAAGGCCCTGGCGGACGCGATCAAGGCCGCTCCGGAAGGCAAGTTCAAGGCCTCGGGCACCGGCCAGGGCGGCATCTGGCATCTCGCCCTGATCGGCTGGCTGCAAGCCATGGGCCTGAAGCCGAACCATGTCGCCTGGGCGCCCTCGAACGGTGCTGCACCGGCGATGCAGGATCTCGCCGCCGGCGGTATCGACATCGTCACCTGCTCGGTGCCGGAAGCCCGCGCCATGATCGACGCCGGCAAGGCGAAGTCGCTGGCCATCATGGCCAAGGCGCGCAATCCGCAGTTCAAGGACGTGCCGACGCTGAACGAGACGCTCGGCATCAACTACTCCGTCGGCGCCTGGCGCGGCATCGCCGGGCCGAAGGGCCTGCCGGAGGCCGTGCAGGCGACGCTGATGACGGAGCTCAAGAAGGCCTTCGACTCCAAGGAGTTCAAGGACTTCATGAATGCGCGCGGCTTCGGCATGACCTATCAGGACCAGAAGGGCTTCGCGGCCTTCATGGCCGAGGGCGACAAGGCGATGGGCTCGGCCATGACCGCGGCCGGCCTTGCCAAGAAGCCGGCGTAACGACGCCGACGACGGCGGTCGCGCAGGGAGCGCGGTCGCCGTCGTGCCACCGGCGTGGCGCCTTGCGCCATGCCGGCTTCCCATCTCGAGAAAGTCTGTCCGATGCGCTTCAATGACGCCGTCGTCGGCACCGCGTTCCTGCTGCTCGCCGGCGCGATGATCGCGATGACCTTCACCTTTCCGCCTTTCCCGGGTCAGAAATACGGGCCGAGCCTGTTCCCCCGGATCATCGGGGGCGGAATCATCTTCTGCTCCGTCCTGCTGATGCTGCGCGAATGGCGTGGCGGCGGGCGTCCCCTGCTCGTGCTCGACGACTGGGCGCGCCGCCCGGGGCGGCTCGCTTCCTTTGCCCTGATGCTGGCGGCGATGGTGTTCTATCTCGTCGCCTCCGAGCCGCTCGGTTTCATGCCGACCGCCTTCCTCATCCAGCTCGGCCTGTTCCTGTGGTTCGGGGTGCGGCCGCTCATGGCCCTGGTCGTGGCGACCGTGATGACGATTGCGGTGCAGTACTTCTTCGGCAGCCTCATGCGTGTCCCGCTGCCGCGCGGCATCCTCGACAGCGTGCTCTGAGGAGACCGGCATGACCGCGATTTCCACCGCCTTCGGGCTGGTCTTCGATCCGACCGTGCTGGCCGTCATCATGGGATCCGCCATGTTCGGCATGTTCGTCGGCGCCATGCCGGGCCTGACGGCCACGATGGCGACGGCGCTGCTGGTGCCGGTGACCTTCTTCATGGCGCCCGTGCCGGCGCTCGGCGCCATTGTCACGGCGACCGCGATGGCGATCTTCGCGGGCGACATTCCCGCCGCGATGCTGCGGATGCCCGGCACGCCCGCCTCGGCGGCCTATGCCGACGAGAGCTACGAGATGACCAAGAAGGGGCAGCTCAACCTCGCCATGGGCACCAACCTTGTCTTCTCGGTGCTCGGCGGCATCTTCGGTGTGGCCATCCTGATCGTGCTGGCGCCGGTGCTGGCGGAGGTGGCGATCAACTTCTCGTCCTTCGAGTATTTCTGGCTGGCCTGTCTCGGCCTGACCTGCGCCGTCTTCATCGGGACGGGCGATCCGCTGAAGGGCCTGCTCTCGCTCTTCATCGGGCTGGCGATCGGCTGCGTCGGCATCGACCCTGCCGCAGGACAACCGCGCTTCACCTTCGGCAATGTCGATCTGCTGTCGGGCATCAATTTCATCCCGACGCTGATCGGCATGTTCGCCGTGTCCGAGTTGCTGCGCGGAGCGGTGACGATGGAGAAGGGCGGCCATGTCGTCGCCCAGGCCGTCGGCAACCTGATGACCGGCGTCGGCGGCGTGCTGAAGAAGTACTGGTTCAACTTCCTGCGCGGCTCGATGATCGGCACCGTGATCGGCGCCTTGCCGGGCGCGGGCGCCGACATCGCGGCCTGGGTCTCCTATGCCATCTCCAAAAAGACCTCGAAGGAGCCGGAGAAGTTCGGCACCGGCCATATCGAGGGCATCGTCGATGCGACCTCGGCGAACAACTCGGCCCTCGGCGCGGCCTGGATCCCGGCGCTCGTCTTCGGCATCCCCGGCGATTCCATCACCGCCATCGTCATCGGCGTGCTCTACATGAAGGGGATGAACCCGGGTCCGAGCGTGTTCCTGCAGACGCCGGAACTGATCTACGCCGTCTTCATCATCTTCATCTTGGCCAATCTCCTGATGTTCCCGCTGGGTTGGGCGGCGATCAAGTCGGCCAAGCAGATCCTGCGCGTGCCGCGCAACATCCTGCTGCCGATCATCCTGATCTTCTGCATCGTCGGCTCCTACGCCATGACGAATTCGCTCTATGGCGTCGTGCTGATGGTTACGATGGGCGTGTTCGGCTGGCTGCTGGAAGAGCATGGCGTGCCGGTCGCGCCGCTGATCCTCGGGCTCGTGCTCGGCGAGATGCTGGAGCAGAACTTCATGTCGTCGATGATCAAGGCGGACGGGTCGCTGATCGGCTTCCTGTCGCGGCCGATCGCCGGTGTGCTCGGCGTCTGCACGATGGCGATCTGGGTCCTCATGATCTGGCGGGCGCTGCCCTTCGGCGCCTCGCGAGCGGCGGTGGGCGCAAAAGCCTGACGCGCGGTCGGGAAGGCGCAGCCCTCCCGACCGGTTTCAGCGCTTGAGGAAGGCGGCGAAGGCGGCCTGGGCTTCGGCAGAGCGTAGGCGCTCGCCGAAATGCCGCGCCTCCGTCGCCAGTGTCTCGGCGACGCTCGCGGCCTGGCCGCGCTTGAGCAGCATCTTGGTCAGCGCGACCGATTGCGGCGGCAGAGCCGCCAACGCCTTGGCTTTGTGGAGTGCGGCCTCCAGGGCCTTGCCCTCGGCGAGAGCGCCGTTGAGCAGGCCGGCCTCCAGCGCCGCCTGAGGGCCGAAGCTCTCGCCCAGCATCAGCAACTCTGCCGCCCGCTTGGAGCCCGCCACGAGCGGCAGCAGGTAGCTCGACGCGCCTTCCGGGCAGAGCCCGAGCGTGACGAAGGGCATGCGGAACACCGCGCCTGCGCCTGCAAAGGCGAGGTCGCAATGCAGCAGCATCGTCGTGCCGATGCCGACGGCGAAACCTTCCACAGCGGCGACAACCGGCTTCTTCGCCGTCGAGATCGCACCGAGAAAATCCATGGCGACGCGGGCGCCGTCATCGGCGGACGCCGCGAAGTCGCGGATATCATTGCCGCTGGTGAAACAGCCTCCCGCGCCGGTGACCACGATGGCGCGGATCTCCGCATCGGCCTCTGCCGCGGCAAAAGCGGCGATCAGGCCGAGATAGCTGGCGCGGTCGAGCGCGTTCTTGCGCTCGGGTCGGTTCATCGTGATCTGCAGGACGCCGGGCGCCATGGTTTCGGTCAGAACGGCGCTCGTCATCCCCGGATCTCCATCCCATGTCCCGGCCGGGTCCCGCGGATCGACGCTCTAAGGCCCGGCTCTCGGAGGGAGGCTTGGCATGGCGCTTCGCCGGGGGTCAAGCAGTGGCGTGCTTGACAAAGGGGACCTCCGCCATGTCCTCCTTCGCCCTCGACCGGCCGCGCCCCAGCGCCGGCACAGCAGGGACGCATGCCTATGGAGACCGTCCGGCTCGCCCGTGAGGGCGAGATCGCGATCGCGACGATCGACAACCCTCCCGTCAACGCTCTCGGCCAGGCGCTGCGGGCCGATCTCGCCCGCGCCATCGCCGAGGCGGGCGCCGATCCGACGGTGAGCGCGATCGTGCTGGCGGCAGCTGGCCGCGCCTTCATCGCCGGGGCCGACATCGGCGAATTCGGCAAGCCGCCGCTCGCGCCGTTTCTTCCCGATGTGCTCGATGCGATCGAGACCTGCCGCAAGCCGGTCGTGGCCGCGATCCAGGGTGTCGCGCTCGGGGGCGGGCTCGAGGTCGCGCTCGCCTGCCATGGCCGCGTCGCCTCGGTTTCGGCCTCGTTCGGCCTGCCGGAGATCAAGCTCGGCCTGATCCCGGGAGCCGGCGGCACGCAGCGTTTGCCGCGGCTGATCGGTGCGGCACAGGCCTTCCCGCTGATGCTGGCGGGCGAGCCGATCGCCGCCAGCCGGGCGCTGCAACTGGGGCTTGTCGACGAGGTGGTCGATGGCGATGTGGTGGCCGCCGCCGTGGCGCTGGCGCGCGACCTTGCCGCCCGCGGCGCACCGGAACGGGTTTGTGACAGGACCGGCCGCCTGACGGCCGCCGACCGCGAGGCCTTCGAGGCGCAGGCGCTGGCGACTACCAAAGGTTCGGGCGAAATGCCCAATGCCATGGCGCTGATCGAGGCCGTCCGCGGCGTCTTCACGCTGCCCTTCGCGGAGGCGCTTGCGGCCGAGCGGGCGCTCTTCCTGAAGCTCGTCGCCGATCCGCGCTCGGCCGCGCTGCGCCATGTCTTCTTCGCCGAGCGCGAAATCGCTCGCGTGCCCGGCATCGGCGCCGATGTGAAGCCGCGCCCGATCGCGAGGACTGCCGTCATCGGCGCCGGCACGATGGGCGGCGGCATCGCGATGTGCTTCGCCAATGCCGGCATCCCGGTGACGCTGATCGAGCAGGAGCAGGCGCAGATCGACAACGGCATGAACCGGGTCGCGGCGATCTACGCGATGTCGGTGACACGTGGCTCTCTGACGCCCGAAAAGCGCGACGAGCGCCTGGCGCTGATCACGCCCGCGGTCGGGCTCGCTGCGGCGGCTGACGCCGACATCGTGATCGAAGCGGCCTTCGAGGAGATGGGCGTCAAGCAGCAGATCTTCGGGGCGCTCGACGGCATCGCAAAATCCGGCGCGATCCTCGCCAGCAACACCTCCTATCTCGACGTACCCACGATCGCGGCGGCGACGAAGCGGCCGCAGGACGTGCTGGGGATGCACTTCTTCAGCCCGGCCAATGTCATGAAGCTGCTGGAGGTCGTGCGGCCGCAGGGCATCGCCGATGATGTGGTGGTGACGGCGATGGCGCTGGGTCGCCGGCTCGGCAAGGTGCCGGTCGTCGTCGGCAACGGCTTCGGCTTCGTCGGCAACCGCATGCTGGAGGCCCGCACACGCGCCACCGAGCGGCTGCTGATCGCGGGCGCGCTGCCGCATGAGGTCGATGCGGCGCTGACCGGCTTCGGCTTCAAGATGGGTCCCTGCGCCATGGCCGATCTCGCCGGCAACGACATCGGCTGGCGCTCGCGCAAGGCGCGCGGCAAGACGGCGGCCGTCGCGGATGCGATCTGCGAGGCCGGCTGGTTCGGCCAGAAGACCGGGCGCGGCTATTTCCTCTATCCGGAAGGAGCGCGCAGCGGGCAGCGCGACCCCGAGGTTGAGGCGCTGATCGCGCGCATCTCGGAAGAACAGGGCGTGACGCGGCGCAGCTTCACCACTGATGAGATCCTGTCGCGCCTGCTCGACCCGATGGTGAACGAGGGCGCGCGCATCCTGGAAGAAGGCATCGCGGCGCGCCCCGGCGACATCGATGTGATCTGGCTCAGCGGCTACAACTGGCCGGCCTGGCGCGGTGGCCCGATGTACTGGGCCGATACGGTCGGGCTTCGTACCCTCGTAGCGCGGCTGGAGCAGCAGGCGGCCGAGACGGGCGATGCCACGCTGCAGCCGGCGCCGCTGTTGCGCCGGCTCGCGGACGAGAGCAAGGGCTTCGCCGACCTCAAGGCGCGATCCGCCTGAGCGGGCGGATCGACATCTCCACAGTACAAGGCAGGGAAGACACGCTCCATGACCGAAGCCGTCATCGTTTCCACGGCGCGTACGCCGATCGGCAAGGCCCATCGCGGGGCCTTCAACCAGATGCGCGGCGCCGACATGGCGGCCCATGCGATCCGGCACGCTCTGGAGCGCGCCGGGCTCGAGCCGGAGGCGGTCGAGGAGGTGGTGATGGGCTGCGGCTATCCGGAGGCCGCGACAGGGCTGAACGTCGCCCGCCATGCCGCGCTTGTGGCAGGTCTCCCGGTCCAGTCGGCCGGCGTCACCGTCAGCCGCTTCTGCGCCTCGGGCCTGGAGGCGATCGCCCATGCGGCGCGGCGCGTGGTGATGGACGGGGTGCCGGTCGCCGTCGGCGGCGGCGTCGAGTCGATCTCGCTGGTGCAGCCGGTGACGCGGCGCGATCTCGCCCTGAACGACTGGCTGCTCGCCAACAAGCCGACGATCTACACGACCATGATCGAGACGGCCGACATCGTGGCGCAGCGCTACGGCATCTCGCGCCAGGCGCAGGACGAATTCTCGCTGGCGAGCCAGCAGCGCACGGCCGCCGCCCAGGAGCGGGGCCTATTCGACGACGAGATCGTGCCGATGAGCGCCGTGATGGCCGTCACCGACAAGGCGACCGGCGAGGTCAGCCAGAAGCCCGTCACGCTCGCCAAGGATGAGGGCAATCGCCCCGACACCACACTGGAGGGCCTCCTCAAGCTGAAGCCCGTGCGCGGCGAGGACCAGTTCGTCACCGCCGGCAATGCCAGCCAGCTCTCGGACGGCGCCTCGGCCAGCGTTGTGATGTCGGCGGATGAGGCAGCGCGGCGCGGCCTGTCCCCGCTCGGCATCTTCCGCGGCTTCGCCTCGGCCGGTTGCGAGCCCGACGAGATGGGCATCGGCCCTGTCTTCGCGGTGCCGCGCCTGCTGGAGCGCAACGGCCTGAGCGTGTCCGACATCGATCTCTGGGAGCTGAACGAGGCCTTCGCCTCACAGTCGCTCTATTGCCGCGACAAGCTCGGCATCGATCCCGACAAGGTCAACGTCAATGGCGGGGCGATCGCGATCGGCCATCCCTTCGGCATGAGCGGGGCGCGGCTGGTCGGACATGCGCTGCTCGAAGGGCGTCGTCGCAAGGCGCGCTATGCGGTGGTGACCATGTGCGTGGCGGGCGGCATGGGCTGCGCGGGCCTGTTCGAGATCAATCCGGGTTGAACCAAATCCGCTGAGCTGCGTCTTCGTCACGACGCGGTTGCGGCAGATCGCTAGCCGCTATGCTGCCGTGCAGCAGGGGGATGAGACCGTGGCTTCAGGACTGTTTGCGCTGCTCGACGATATCGCCGGCATCGCCAAGGTGGCGGCATCGTCGGTCGACGACGTCGTCGCGCAGGCGACCAAGGCCGGCACCAAGGCGGCCGGCATCGTCATCGACGATGCGGCCGTGACGCCGCGCTATGCGGTGGGTTTCGCCGCCGCCCGCGAATTGCCGATCATCTGGAAGATCGCGCTCGGCTCGCTGAAGAACAAGCTGCTGTTCCTGCTGCCGGGTGCTCTGATCCTGGCGCTCGTCGCGCCCTGGCTGATCACGCCGCTCCTGATGATGGGCGGGGTCTATCTCTGCTATGAGGGCGCCGAGAAGATCGTCGAGCTGGTCGTGCCGCATGCCGCCGCGACACCGGCGGAAGCGGGCAAGGCCGCGCTCGATCCCAAGCTGCTCGAGGAGCAGAAGATCGCCGGTGCGATCAAGACCGATTTCATCCTCTCGGCCGAGATCATGGCGATCACGCTGTCGACCGTCTCGACCGCCTCCTTCCAGATGCAGGCGATCGTGCTGGCGGTGGTCGGCATCGGCATCACCGTGCTGGTCTATGGCGCCGTGGCGCTGATCGTGAAGGCCGACGATATCGGTCTGGCGCTGGCGCAGCAGCGTTTCGCGCCGGTTCGCTGGTTTGGACGGGGTCTGGTGCTCGGCATGCCGCATTTCCTGACGGCGCTCAGCGCGGTCGGCACGTCGGCGATGCTCTGGGTCGGCGGCGGCATCATCATTCATGGGCTGGAGGAGTTCGGGCTGACGGCGATCGGCCATGCCAGCCATGGGCTGGCGGTCGCGGCCGGCGCGATGCTGCCGCTGGGCGGTATCCTGGAATGGCTGACGGGCGCGGTGTTCTCGGCCGTGTTCGGCCTGATCATCGGCGGCATCGCGATCGTCGCGATGCACTACGCTGTCCAGCCGGCGCTCAAGCTGGTCCGCAAGCCGGCATAACTATCGACCCCAGAAATGGGATAAGATTTTCGCGCCGTGATCATCTGACGCTAAAAGCTAAAACTCGCGCTAATTCAATAATTTGCAAAAGAAATGGCTGGTTGGGATGGGCATGACCAGTGAAGGCGAAAGACAAGTCCGCGCTAAAATGACCGTGAGCGATCACGAGGGTATCTACCCAGTTTACGGAGCGTTTTACGTTCACGCGATCCTTTATGCTGCTGGACGCGCAGATGCATCCTTCGCCAGATTTGGAACAGCTCTGCAAGCAGATGGCAGTCCTGCCGAGATCGTGGCCAGCGTCCACGAGGCGCTGGGACATGCTGCCGCCCTCTCTCGTTTTTTCTTTCCTGCCGACAAGGGGCCGTTGGCCCGAGCGCGGGCAGCTAAGCTTCGGAGGCAGTTCGCGGTCAGCAATTCCTCACCGCTAGTCGACCGTGCACTGCGAAACGCACTGGAGCACTTCGACGAGCGACTGGACGACTATCTCCTCGGCGACATCGTCGGGCACATTTTTCCTGGACCCATTATGGGCGATGCCGAACTTGCGGACGAACCGGGTGGCCATATCTTCCGACTAGTCGATCCAGTGAAAGAGATTTTCGTCCTTCTGGGTCAGAAGCATGATTTTGGCGCAGTGCGGGTTGAGGTTCAGCGCATAGCCGAGCTTGCGAGGCGGATCGCCAAATAGGCGCCACCATTTCTAATCCAGCCAGGTGGTGAAGCCCTCGACCGGCTCGCGCTCCGCGACGAGGCCGTTCTGCGGGGCGTCGGGGTCGGCGTGCCCAATGGCGATGCCGCAGACGACGATCTCGTTCTCGGGGATGGCGAGTTCGCGCCGCACCACCGGGTGGAAGCGGGCGAAGATCGCCTGCGGGCAGGATTGCACGCCATGTCCCTGCGCCGCGACCAGAAGGCTCTGGAGGAACATGCCGAGATCGATCCAGGAGCCGATCTCGAGATCACGGTCGACCGTCAGCATCAGCGCCACAGGGGCGCCGAAGAAGCGCAGATTGGCGGCGCTCTGGCGCTTCATGCCGGCGACATCGCCCCTGGCGACGCCGAGCAGGCCGTAGAGATCCCAGCCGACCTTGCGGCGGCGCGAGAGATAGGGCTCGCGGAAGGTCTCGGGATAGTAGCGGTATTCCTCGGACTGGACCAAGCCGGGATCGTCCAGCGCCGCCAGCAGGGCGCTTTCCAGCCGCGCCCGCGCTTGCGGACCTATCACGCGCAGCTTCCAGGGCTGCATGTTTGTGCCGCTGGGCGCCCGCGCCGCGACCTCGATCAGCCGGTGCAGCAGGGCAGGATCGACCGGCGTCGGCAGGAAGGCGCGGATGGCGCGGCGGGAGGTGATGGCGTGCTCGACGGCCTCGGCCGACAAATTGAATTGATTGATATCATTCATGATCATGGTTTCCGGTTGCGGTCGAGCCATCGCTGCGCTGTCCAGTGCGGTGGACGACGAGGTTCATCGGTCGCGAGGTGGTCGCTACGAAGCCACTTCGGAAGGAGCGGACGACGACGCCCATCGATGGGGTAGGGGAGGGGCCGGTCCGCCATCGTGATCGGCGACCGTTTCACCAGGACCAGGCGGCCTGAGGTTTCAACGGCCGCCCTCCGACCTCGATCCTGACGGTCCCCTGCTCAGGCTGCTGCACGTGGGCGCGCCGCATACAGCACGCCCATGGTTGCCGCGGCCAGGAGCGCGCCGAGCATCGCGGCCCGGTAGTCGCCCGCCAGCAGGGGCCAGAGACCGACCGCAACCATCATCAAGGCCAAAAGCTCCATGAGCGTTACGGAGATGGGACTCTTCATGCGCCGCCTGATCATGCCGGTCCTCGCCAGTCTCGGCTGATGCCAAATGTTGACGAGGATGCCGCAGGCGATGGCGCAGGCGACCCCGAGCAGACTGACCAGACCGGCCCAGGCATCGAAGATCAGCAGGAGCATCAAGGGCGGCGCGGCGAACAGGGCGGTGAGCCAGGCGATGGCGCCGAAACGGGCGCGCTGGCGCAAGCGGGGGTCCAGCGGTGCGGTCAGGGCCAGTTCGGCGGCTTCGTCTGCCGACATCGCGATCCAGGTCAGGCCCCCGGCAATCTGACCGCAGAGAACAATCAGGACCGGCACGAGCGCCGAGGCATCGTCGGCCCCGGTCGCGACCCGATAAACCGTCACGATCACGATCGGGATCAGAAAGATGCATTGCATCAGGATCTGCGACAGGAGCCATGGATCGCGCAGAATGATGCGCCGTTCCTTGAGCATCAGCGCCGCCACCGGCGACGTGCCGAAGGAGGCGCGACTGCGCCGGGCGCGGGGCGGGGCTGCAGCCGCCGATCCTGCCGCGAGGACCGCATTGCGCACAAAGCTCTCGGCCAGGCCGGTGAACATCAGCACGGCCATCAGCCCAGCGCAGGCCATCACGGCCAGGAGGGCCACGACGTCGCCCGTCACGGCGCGGGCCGGCAGCAGCGCCACTTGCCAGACGAGAGACTGAGGATCGGCGACATAATCCGCGAGGAGTGCGTCCTTTGGACCCGGCCCGAAAATCGCCTCCCACTGCACCATCACGAGCACCAGCAGACCGGCCAGCGCGGCCATCACCTGCGCCGCGACGCGCGTGCTCCGGATGCCGATCAGGCGCACCAGGCCCATGGCCAGTCCGATCGCGATGGCGGTTGCGCTAAGCGCAAGGGCCAGGATCAGGGGCAGGCCCGCCAGCCAGTGAGGGCCGCGCTGCAGCGCCAGCAGGATCAGCATCGGCGCGCCATAGAGACCGGCTTTGGCAAGCGTGAAGCCAAGGACGTTGAGAGCCCTGACAAGCAGCACGGCTTGCGGAGGCAGGGGCGCCGAGAACATCAGGTCATAGTCGCCGCGCGCATACAGCGCATAGGCGGCAGAATCGAGCGCAGCCGAGATCATGAGGACGAACAGGAAGCAAAGATTGATCGTCAGGGTGATCTGAAGGCGCGGATCGGCGGGGTCCAGTTCGCCGGCCGTCGTCAGCAGGAAGTGCGAAACGCCGAAAATGAGCGTGCAGACAACAGTCAGCACGCCCGCGATGCGCCAGGGACGCATGGGTGTCTTGGGACCTGCCATGTCGGCGATGCCGCGCAAGGCCAGGCGGGCTTCGAGCGCCAGCACGGCGCGGGTCGTTCCGGACAGGAGGGCCGTCATGTCAGGCTGCCTCTCCGCGCGCGACGACATCGAGGAAGACATCCTCCAGGGTCGAGCCTTGGGAGGCGCTCCCATCGCGCAATTCGGCCATCGTGCCTTCGCAGACCAGCCTGCCCTGGCGGATGATGCCGATGCGGTCGCTGAGCCGTTCAGCCACTTCGAGGATATGCGTGGTCAGGATGACCGTCACGCCGGTTGCGACACGGTCCTGAAGCAGGTCCTTCACATGGCGCGCCATCGACGCGTCGAGGCCGGTCAGCGGCTCGTCGAGGATCAGCAAATCGGGTTCGTGGATCAACGCGCCAGCCAGAGCGACCTTCTGGCGCATGCCCTTGGAAAAGCCCTCGCAGCGCTGATCGGCCACGCGGGTCAGGTCGAGGGTTTCCAGCAGGGCGTCGCGGCGCTGCCTTGTCACCGCCGGCTCGACCTGCCAGAGGCCGGCGACGAAATCGAGATACTCGACAGGCGTAAGCTTGTCATAAACCATGGGTTCATCCGGGAGCCACGCCACCACGCGTTTGGCCGCAACCGGATCGCGCAGGCGGTTGATCCCGCAAATGCTGACCTCTCCCGCATCCGGAGAGAGCAGCCCCGCGACGATCCTGAGCGTGGTGGTCTTGCCGGCACCGTTGGGACCGAGCAAGGCGTAGAGTTCGCCGCGCCGCACGGTGAGGTTGAGGTCATTGACGGCTGTGAAGCCGCCAAAGCGCTTCACCAAACCGCGGACAACCAGCGCATCATGGCCACTCATTCGAACGCTCCCCTGATTGTGGAGCATTATGCGGCAGCGCTGGTGACGGTCCGGTTAAACCGACCTCGCCCGGGTCACCACCGGACCGATGGTTCATATGATTGCCGCTGATGGGCACGACATCACGTCGTGCCGATTCAGCCGCGGGCCGAAGGCGGGTCCCCGGATGGCGGCGCCGGCAACCGACGGCTGTCTCAATCCGCCTTTCGCGACGCGATGAAGGCGGCATGCTCCTCGACCAGCCCGCCGGCCAGTGCCTTGGCTATCAGGGCGCGGGTGTTGGCGAGGCCGTAGATCGCGGCGAAGGAGCCGAAGCGCGGGCCCTGATCCTCGCCGAAGAAGACCTGGTAGATTGCCTTCCACCACTCGCCGGAGACACCCGGCCGCTCGGGCGTCGCGTTCTTGGCGGTGAGGTTCTGGTAGCGCGGGATGGCGCGGGCGACGTCCAGCGCGGTGTCCTGCACCATCTCCGCGGTCGCATCCGCCGGCAGGGCGGCAATGGCGGCGTCGAGCGCGGTGAAGGCCGCCACCTCGGTTTCGTCGGCGAGGCGGTAGGTCTTGGCCGGCTTCACGAAATCGCGGAAATAGGCGATCGCGTAGCCGGCCAGTGCATCAAGGCGCGGATGAGTCTGCGGCGAGATGCCTGGTGCATAGCGCTGGAGGAAGCCCCAGAGCACGGCCTTGTCCTCGGAATTGGCGACGGCGACGAGGTTCATCAGCAGGCCGAAGGTGATCTGTGCCCGCGAGACGTTGTCGCCTTCGCCGGTGGCGATGACTTCTGGCTGCGGCGGCTCGCCATGGTGGAGGTGCCAGACGGGATTGCCGAGGCGGTTCTTCCAGTCCTGGCGCTCATAGCCACTGAGGAACTGCAGATACTCGTCGACCGCGCGCGGGATGACGTCGAAGTGGAGCTTCTTGGCTTCGCGCGGGCGCTGGAACATGTAGAGCGCCAGGCTCTCCTGCGGGCCGTATTCGAGCCATTGCTCGATGGTCAGGCCGTTGCCCTTCGACTTCGAGATCTTCTGGCCCTGCTCGTCCAGGAAGAGCTCGTAGTTGAAGCCCTCGGGCGGGGTGCCGTCGAGCGCGCGCGCGATCTGCGAGGAGACCTTGACCGAGTCGATCAGGTCCTTGCCCGCCATCTCGTAGTCGATGCCGAGCGCGACCCAGCGCATCGCCCAGTCGGGCTTCCACTGCAGCTTGACCTCTCCGCCGGTGACGGGCGTGACGAAGCGCTCGCCGGTCGCCGGGTCGGTCCAGGCGATCGTGCCGGCCTCGACGTCGCGCGCCTCGATCGGCACCTGCATGACGACACGCGTCACCGGGTGGATCGGCAGGAAGGGCGAATAGGTCGCCGCCCGCTCCTCGCGAAGCGTCGGCAGCATGATCTTCATGATGGCGTCGTAGCGCGCCAGCATCTTCAGCAGTGTCGCGTCGAACTCGCCGGCGCGGTAGCTGTCGGTCGAGGACTTGAACTCGTAGTCGAAGCCGAACTGGTCGAGGAAGGCGCGCAGCCGCGCATTGTTGTGCCGGCCGAACGAGTCATGCGTACCGAAGGGGTCGGGCACCTCGGTCAGGGGCTTGCCCAGCGCTGCCGTCAGCAACTCCTTGTTAGGGACATTGTCGGGAACCTTGCGCAGCCCGTCCATGTCGTCCGAGAAGGCGATCAGGCGGGTGGGAATGGCGTCATCGGTCAGCACGCGAAAGGCGTGGCGGACCATCGAGGTGCGCGCGACCTCGCCGAAGGTGCCGATATGGGGCAGGCCCGAGGGACCGTAGCCGGTCTCGAAGATCACCTCCGTCTTGCCCGATTTCTCGATCCGCGCGACGAGCTTGCGAGCTTCCTCGAACGGCCAGGCGGCCGAACGCTGGGCGGCGTCCACAAGGGCGGGGTCGAAAACCGGCATCGGGAGTGGTGTCCTCTCCAGGTTCTGCGCGAAAATGCGAGGGACGGGCTTTCGCAGATTGCGAAGGGGGGCGTCAATGAGTCGGACGGGATGCGTCTGGAGCAGTTGTCGAATGGCGTGCCGGGTATAGGCTGCCCGCCGACACGCCTTCGAGAGGACGACCGCCTTGAATCCCGATCTGCACGCCCAACTGACCACATGGCGACGCCATCTCCACGCCCATCCGGAACTGGGCCGCGAGGAGAAGGAGACGAGTGCCTTCGTCCAGGCGAAGCTGACCGAACTCGGCGTGCCCTTCACCGCCGGCATCGGTGGCCATGGCGTGGTGGCGACGCTGAGGCGCGGCGGCTCGGAGCGCTCGGTCGGCCTGCGCGCCGACATGGACGCGCTGCCGATCCTGGAAGCCAATGATCTGTCCTACAAATCCATGCGGCCGCACGTCATGCATGCCTGTGGCCACGACGGGCACACCACGGCGCTGCTCGGCGCGGCCGCCCTGCTCGCCCGCGACGAAAGCTGGAGCGGCACGGTACAGTTCGTCTTCCAGCCAGCCGAGGAGGGCGCCGGCGGCGCGCAGGCGATGCTCGCCGACGGGGTGATCGAACGGTTCCCGATGGAGCGCATCTTCGCCCTGCACAACTGGCCGGGGCTGGAGGCGGGCACCATCGCCGTGCATCGCGGGCCGGTGATGTCGGAGCCCGGCCGGTTCAGGATCACGCTCAACGGCACGGCCGGCCATGCGGCGCTGCCGGAGACGACGCGCGACCCGATCGTCGCCATGGGTCATCTCATCGTCGCGCTGCAGACCATCGTCTCGCGCAACATCGATCCGATGCAGTCCGCGGTGGTCTCAATCGGGCAGGTGCATGGTGGCTCGGCCTCGAACCAGATCCCGACCAGCGTCTTCATCGAGGGCACGTTCCGCACCTTCGTGGCGGAGGTGCGCGAGCGGCTGCTCGGGCGCATCAATGCGATCGCGCACAACATCGCGGCCACCTTCGAGATGCAGGCCGAGGTCGAGACGATGCATGGCGCCGCCACCATCAACACGGCGCCGGAGGAGGAGATCGCCGCGGCGGCGGCTCTTGCGACCGGGGTGGGGCTGCGGCGCGACCTCAAGGCGAGCACCACGGGCGAGGATTTCGCGCATTTTCTGGCACGGCTGCCGGGCGCTTATGTCTGGATCGGCAACGGCCCGGTGCGCGACGGCGGCGAACTGCACAATGACCGCTATGATTTCAACGACGCGATCCTTCCCGCGGCCTCCGGCTGGCTGGCGGCGGTGGCGAAGCAGGCGCTGAGCGCGAACGCGCCTGCGGCGAAGGTCTGAGATCACGGGCGTCATTCTTGGGTCTTCGCCCGAGAATGACGCTGAAACTCAGAACGGGCTCACCGGGAAGAACCGCAGATAGAGCCTGGCATAGGTGCCGTCGTCCCAGAGCGACTGCAGCGCATAGTCGAGGGAACGCTTGAGCGGCACTTCGTCCTTGCGAATGAGGAAGGCGACGCCCTCGCCGAAATAGCGACTTTCCAGGAACGGGCCGCCGGTGAAGGCGAGTTCGCCGCCGGCGCTGCCGGCGAGCAGCAGGGAGAGCGCGACGCCGTCGCCGAAGACGAATTCGGCGTCGCCGCTGCGCAGCGCGGTGACAGCGGCGGCGAGGGTGGGAGCCTCGCGGCGCTGGACGAAGGGCAGAAGCCGCTCGAGATAGGCCTGATGCGCCGTGCCGGAGACGACGGCGACGCGCTTGCCTTGGAGCGAACGCGTGTCGAGTTCGGCTTGGGCGTTGCCGCGGGTGGTGGCGAAGCGGGCGCTGCCGCGGAAATAGAGATGGCTGGCCGCAAAGCGGGCGCGGATCGGCGGTGTCAGGTTCACCGCCGCGGCCAGCACGTCGCCGCGGCCCTCGGCGAGGGAATCCAGCAGCGTGTCGAAGCGGCGGGCCTGCACGGTGCAGGTCCAGCCGAGTTTCTCGCAGGCGGCCCGCGCCAGTTCGACCGAGAAGCCGGTCAGGCCGCCATCGGGCCCGGCGAAGTGCAGCGGCGGGTATTCGTCATCGGTCAGGAAGCGGATGACGCGGGGCGGGCCGGGCTCGGGCCGGTCGAGCCGGATCCGCGGATCCCAGAAGTTCGGCACGGTGACGCGCGACTGGGCGAGGGCGCTTTGGCCCGCAAGGAGTGCCAGCAAGACTGTGGCGGTTGCTAGAGCGCGCATAATTGGGATCGGGCGTGTGAGGTCTAGCGCGGGGAACCCTCTCCCGTAGGGAGAGGGCAGGGTGAGGGGTCGGCCGTTTGACATGATAGCTGTGACCCAACCGCAGGCGTTGTCTATGGGCGCCCCGCTGGTCCAGGGGCCGACACCTCTCCCCTGCCCCTCTCCTTACAGGAGAGGTGTTCCCTGCGCTTTACCTTTAGAGCGCCGCGACCGTCGCTTTCGCGCCCTTGTCGAACAGCGCTGCCAAATGCGTCTCGACGGCCTGCGTGAAGCGCGGCTCGCGCGGCAGGTCGGTGCCGAAGATCGCCTCAATGCCGAGCAGCGACCGGCTGAGCGCCGTCGCGTCGTGGCCGGCCGCCCTGGCCTTCTCCGCGAAGGTCGCGGCCAGCGGGTCGCGGACATCGATCGTCGCGCCCTTTTCGTCGGTGCCGGAGACGTAAGCCATCCAGGCCGCGACACCGAGCGCGAGATGGTCGATCGGGGCGTCCTGCTTGAGGCGGTCGCGGATCGTTCCCAGCAGCCGCTGCGGCAGCTTCTGGGAGCCGTCCATGGCGATCTGCCAGGTGCGATGGCGGATGGCGGGGTTGCGGAAGCGGGCGAGCAGCGCCTGCGCGTACTCGGAAAGGACGACGCCCTGCGGTGCGGGAACCGTCGGGATGATCTCGCCCCAGAGGCCTTCGAGGAAGCGGGCGAACACCGGGTCGCCGCTGGCCTCGGACACCGTCTCGTGGCCAGCGAGATAGCCGAGATAGGCGAGGCAGGAATGCGCGCCGTTGAGCATGCGCAGCTTCATGAACTCGAAGGGCGCGACCTCGGAAACCATCTGCGCGCCGACGCGCTCCCAGGCCGGCCGGCCGGCGGCAAAAACGTCCTGGATCGCCCATTGCCGGAAGGGCTCGCCGATGACGGGAGCGGCGTCCTCCAGCCCGATCAGGTCGGCGACCTCGGCGATGTCGGCCTCGGTCGTAGCCGGCACGATGCGGTCGACCATCGTCGCCGGGAAGGCGCCGTTGGCTTCGATCCACTGGCTCAAGCCATCATCGCTCAGCGCCGCGAAATCGCGCACCAGGCCGCGCAGCACGCCGCCGTTATGGGGGAGGTTGTCGCAACTCAGCGCCGTGAAGGGGCCGAGGCCGGCGGCGCGACGCGCCTTCAGGGCAGCGACGATGAGGCCCACCGCCGAGCGGGGGCTGAGCGGGTTGGCGAGGTCGTGGAGGATGTCGGGATGGTCGGCCTTGAGCCGGCCGGTGGCGGGGTCGTGGCAGTAGCCCTTCTCGGTGACCGTCAGCGAGACGATGCGGGTGTCGGGAAAGGCCATGCGCGCGATGAGCGCGGCGGGGTTCTCCGGCGCGACCAGCACCTCACCGAGGCAGCCGATGAGGCGCAGGTCCGGCCCGGCCGGGGCGCGCTTCAGCAGGGTGTAGAGCCCGTCCTGCGGCGACAGCCGGTCGCGCTGGTCGGGCCGCTGCAGGCTCGCGCCAGTGACGCCCCAGGCGCCGAACTCCAGCTCCAGCGCGTCCTCGGTGTACTCGCAGAGATGGGCGCGGGCGAAGGCGCCCAAGCCGAGATGGACGATGCCCGGCGTCAGTCGCGCGCGGTCATAGGCGGGGCGGCGGACCGTGGCGGGCAGGGCGGAGAGGGTCGTCGTATTCAGTCGCGTCAACGGAACATGCTCGGCAGCCAGAGAGAGATGGCGGGGACATAGGTGACGAGCATCAATACGGCGATGCTGGCACCGTAGAAAGGCCAGATCGTCCGCATTGCCTCCCAGATCGAGATGCGCCCAACCGCGCAGCCGACGAAGAGCACGGCGCCCACGGGCGGGGTACACAGGCCAATGCCCAGATTCAGGATCAGGATGGCGCCGAAATGCACCGGGTCCATGCCGAAGGCCGTAACCACGGGCAGGAAGATCGGCGTGGTGATGATGATCAGCGGCGACATGTCCATGAAGGTGCCCAGGAACAGCAGCAGCAGGTTGATCAGCAGGAAGATCACGATCGGGTCGTTCGAGACAGACCGCATGAAGGCGACCATCGCCGAAGGGACCTGGAAGAAGGCGAGCAGCCAGCCGAAGGCGGCCGCGCAGCCGATCACCAGCAGGACCATCGCCGTGGTGCGCACGGCGGCGAAGGTCGCGTCCTTGAACTCGGCGAGGTTCATGCCGCGATAGACCAGAACGGTGATCAGAAGGGCGTAGACCGCGGCGATGCAGGAGCTCTCGGTGGCGGTGAAGACGCCCGAGCGCACGCCGCCGAAGATGATCCCGATCAGGATGATGCCGGGGAAGGCCGAGACGGCATAGGTCGCGACCCGGGCCCAGCCCGGAAACGGTTCGGCCGGGTAACCGCGCTTGCGCGCGACGAACCAGGTGACGAGCATCAGCGTCGCCGCGAGCAGCAGACCCGGCACGATCCCGGCCGTGAACAGGTCGGCGATGGAGATCGAGCCGCCGGCCGACAGCGAATAGATGATCATGTTGTGCGAGGGCGGGATCAGCAGCGCGATGATGGCGGAACTGACGGTGACGTTGACGGCAAAGGAGGTGTCGTAGCCGCGCTTCTGCATCTGCGGGATCATCAGCCCGCCGATGGCGGAGGCATCGGCCACGGCCGAGCCGGAGATGCCGCCGAACAGGGTCGAGGCCGCGATGTTCACCTGGCCGAGGCCGCCACGCATATGGCCGACAAGGGAGCCGGCGAAGCGCACCAGCCGTTCCGCGATGCCGCCACGGATCATCAGGTCGCCGGCATAGATGAAGAAGGGAATCGCCATCAGCGAGAAGACGCTGATGCCGGAGTTCAGCCGCTGGAACACGACCAGCGGCGGGATGCCCATATAGACGACGGTCGCCAGCGAGGCGGCACCCAGGCAGAACGCGATCGGCGTCCCGATCAGCAGCAGGACGACGAAGCTGCCGAAGAGAATGATCAGTTCAGGGCTCATGCGCCGGTTCCGTCCTCATGGCCGGCGGCCAGATTGTAGAGATGCTCGAGGGTGAAGAAGGAGATCAGTGCTCCGCCGCCGAGCAGCGGGAGGAAATCGATGCCGCCCGGCCAGCCCAGGATCGGGATGGTGGCGGTCCAGGTGCCGACGACGAGATCCCAGCTGTACCAGACCATGGCGAGGCCGAAGGAGAGGACGACGAGATGGCTGACGAGGGCCATCAGCTTGGCGGGCCGGCCCGGCAGCGCGATGCGCAAGATGTCGAAGCCGAGATGGTAGCCCTCGCGGACGCCGACAGCGGCTCCCAGCAGAATGAACCAGCCCATCAGCTGGATCGACAGCGCCTCGGTCCAGGTCGGCGTGCTGTTGAGCACATAGCGGCCGAAGACCTGCCACGCGACGGCCAGCGTCATGCCGATCAGGCCGACCGCGGACAACCACAGGGCCAGCGTCGCCAGGGCGCTGGAGACTCGAGTCAAGGCTGGTGACATGGGGTGGTCCGGGAACGAGGAACGACGAAAGGAAATGGCGCGCCGGGTGGCGCGCCATCATGTTCAGCAGACGCTCACTTCACCGCCTGGATGGCGGCGACCATTTCCTTGAGCTTCGCGTCGGTAACGAACTTGTCATAGACCGGCTTCATCGCGTCGATGAAGGGCTGCTTCTCGACCGCGTTGACGACCGCGCCGCCGGCCTTGACCTTGGCTTCCGAGGCCTTCTCACGCGCGTCCCAGAGTTCGCGCATCTTGGCGACGGATTCCTTGGCGGCCGCCCTGACAAGAGCCTTGTCCTCGGCGCTGAGCTTGTCGAAGCTCTTCTTCGACATCACCAGCACCTCCGGTGAGAGCGAGTGCTCGGACAGCGAGTAGAACTTCGCCACCTCGTAATGCTTGGTCGATTCATAGGACGGCCAGTTGTTCTCGGCGCCGTCGATGACGCCGGTCTGAAGGCCCGAGTAGACTTCGCCGAAGTTCATCGGCGTGGCGTTGGCGCCGAGCGCCGAGACCAGGCTGACGAACATGTCCGACTGCTGGACGCGGATCTTCAGGCCCTTCATGTCGGCCGGCGTGTTGATCGGACGCTTGGAGTTGTAGAAGGAGCGCGAGCCGGAATCGTAGAAGGCGAGGCCGATGAGATCGTGCTTCTCGAACTCCTTCAGCAGGTTGTCGCCGATCGGGCCGTCCATGACCTTCCGCATATGGTCGACCGAGCGGAAGATGAAGGGCAGCGACGGCACATTGGTCGCCGGGATCAGATTGTTGAACGGCGCCATGTTGATGCGGTTCATGTCGATCACGCCGAAGCGGGTCTGCTCGATCGTGTCCTTCTCCTGGCCGAGCTGGGCCGAGTGGAAGACGTTGATCTTGATGCGGCCCTTGCTGCGCTCCTCGAGCAGCTTGCCCATGTGCTTGACCGCCTCGATGGTCGGATAGCCGTCGGGGTGGATGTCGGTCGAGCGCAGGGTGACGGTCTGGGCGCTGGCGGTGCCGGCGACCAGGGCCAGGATGGCGGCGCCCGCGAGCGCGCCGAATGTGCGTTTGGTGAGCATGGCAGTTTCTCTCCCTTGTTGGTGTGGCGCCGGCTTTTTCCGGTCGTTCTTGTCCCGTAATGGGAGCCCTGCCGGCGGCGGCCGGAAGGGCGGTCTCGTCTAGAGAAATTCGGTGCGCATCGGCGTGAAGGAATCGATCAGCTGGCCGGCCTCGACCGCGGTGACGCCGTGGACGAGATCGGACGGAACGAAGAAGGTGTCGCCGGCCGTCAGCCGCTGGGTCTGTCCGTCGATGGTGACGTCGAAGACGCCGCTCTCGACATAGCAGGCCTGGCGGTGCGGATGCCGATGCGGCTTGCCGACGGCGCCAGCCTCGAAGACCACCCGCACGACCATCAAATCCTCGCCATAGGCCATGATCTTGCGCTTCACGCCGGGCTCGGTCGGCTCCCAGGCGATATCGGCGTCCTGCTGGAAGAAGGAATTGAGACGGTCGGTCATCGTGCGAGCCAGCCTCCGTCGACGGGAATGATGGCGCCATGCATGTAGGCGGCGGCGTCGCTGGCGAGGAACACGGCGGCGCCGCCGATGTCCGAGGGGTTGCCCCAGCGGCCGGCGGGAATGCGCGCGAGGATCGCCTGGTTGCGGTCCGGGTCGTTGCGCAGCGCCTGCGTGTTGTTGCTCTCGATATAGCCCGGGGCGATGGCGTTCACATTGATGCCCTTCTGCGCCCATTCGCAGGCGAGAAGCTTGGTCAGCCCGGCGAGCCCGCTCTTGCTGGCGGTGTAGGAGGCGACGCGGATGCCGCCCTGGAAGGAGAGCAGCGAGGCGATGTTGACGATCCGCGCGCCACGTCCCGCCGCGACGGCCGATTTCGCGAAGGCCTGGGCCAGGAAGAACGTCGCCTTGAGATTGACGTTCATGACCTCGTCCCAGTCGCTCTCGCTGAAATCGAGCGCGTCGGCCCGGCGGATGATGCCGGCATTGTTGACGAGTATGTCGAGCGGGCCGGCGAGACCTTCAGCCTGCTCGATGACGCGCGGCGCGATGCCCTGCTCCTGAAGATCGACCTTGAGGGCATGCGCCGTTCCGCCGGCCGCCGCGACCAGCGCGAGCGTCTCGGTCAGGTCCGAGCGCCCGGCGGCCACCACGGTGGCGCCGGCCTGCGCCAGCGCCAGCGCGATGCCCTGGCCGATGCCGGTATTGGCGCCGGTGACCAGGGCCTTGCGGCCGGTGAGGTCGAAGGGCGAGGCCATCAGCGCAAGCTGTCCACGGGGGCTGCGTCCATGTCGGTGAACTCGACATTGTCGCCGGCCATGGCCCAGACGAAGGCGTAGTTCGAGGTGCCGCAGCCGCAATGGATCGACCAGTTCGGCGAGATCACCGCCTGCTCGTTGGCCACCAGCAGATGGCGGGTCTGCGTCGGCTCGCCCATGAAGTGGAAGACGCGGTGGGCGGGGTCGAGGTTGAAGTAGAGATAGGCCTCCATCCGCCGCGTATGGGTGTGGCAGGGCATCGAGTTCCAGACCGAGCCGGGCTCCAGCGCGGTCATGCCCATCACCAGCTGGTTGGTGCCGGTGGTGTTGGGCATGATGTATTGGCTGATGATGCGCTTGTTCGAGGTCTCCGACGAGCCGAGATGGATCGTGTTGGCGTCGTCCTTGCGGATCAGCTGATGCGGCGCCTCGCGGTGCGCCGGCGCGCTGGTCAGGTAGAACTTCGCCGGGTTCGCCGCGTCGGCGCTGGTGAACGAGACCTCCTTCGCGCCCAGCCCGACATAGAGGGCATCGAGATTCGGCAGCTCGAAGGCCTGGCCATCGACGGTGACGCGGCCTGCGCCGCCCAGGTTGATCACGCCGAGTTCGCGCCGCGCCAGGAAGAAGGGCGTGCCGGTCGGCGCGAAGGGGGCGAGTGTCAGCGCGGCCGCGGCCGGCATCGCGCCGCCGACGATCATGCGATCGTAATGGCTGTAGGTCAGCGTGATCTCGCCTGAGGCGAAAACGCGCTCGATCAGGAAATCTCCGCGCAGGGTCTCGGTGTCGTAGCTCTTCACGTCGCGCGGATGGGCGGCCTGGCGTTCGTCGATCATCAGATGGTCTCCATCGTCATTGCGAGGCGCGCAGCGACGAAGCAATCCAGGGAGACGTCGAGCGCGCGGCTCTGGATTGCTTCGCTGCGCTCGCAATGACGGAGTTGGTGGGCGGCGACGGGGCTCACAGCTTGTAAGCCTCCTTGGCCAGACGGTAGGCGAGGTCGTGTGCGAGCTCGGCCGCCTCGTCCTCGTCGAGGCGGTGCTCGGCGACGAGCTTGGCGAGATAGGCGCAGTCGCAGCGACGGGCGACGTCGTGGCGCGCGGGGATCGAGAGATAGGCGCGGGTGTCGTCGTTGAAGCCGACGGTGTTGTAGAAGCCGGCCGTCTCGGTGGTCAGTTCGCGGAAGCGCAGCATGGCCTCGGGCGCATCGAGGAACCACCAGCCCGGGCCGAGCTTGAGCGCCGGATAATGCCCCGCCAGCGGCGCGAGTTCGCGCGAATAGCTGGTTTCGTCGAGGGTGAAGGCGATCACGGTCAGGCCGGGCTCGTTGCCGACCGCGTCGAGCAGGGGCTTGAGCGCGGCGACGTAATCGGTCTGGCGCGGGATGTCGGCGCCCATGTCGCGGCCGAAATGCTCGAAGAGGAAGGCGTTGTGATTGCGCGTGGAACCCGGATGGATCTGCAGCACGAGCCCGTCATCGAGGCTCATCTTCGCCATCTCGGTCAGCATCTGGCCGCGGAAGAGATCGGCGTCCTCGGCCGAGGCCTTGCCGGCGACGACCTTCGTGAAGAGGGCTTCCGCGTCGGCCTTCGAGAGGTTGGCCGTGCGGGCGGTGGCGTGGCCGTGGTCGGAGGAGGTGGCGCCGCGCGCCCGGAAGTAGTCGCGGCGCTGGCGGTGGGCGGCGAGATAGCCGCTCCAGCTCATTACGTCCTCGCCTGTGAGGGCGCCGAACTGTTCGAGGTTGGCGGCGAAGCCCTCGAACTCGGGATCGACGACGCTGTCCGGGCGATAGGCGGTGACGACCTTGCCGCTCCAGCCCGAGGCCCTGATCATGTCGTGCCACTTCAGATCGTCGAGCGCGCCCTCGGTGGTCGAGATCGCCTCGATCTTGAAGCGATCGAACAGCGCGCGCGGCCTCAGTTCGGGCTCGCCCAGCTTCTCGGCGATCCGGTCATAGAGCTTGTCGGCGTTCTCCGGCGTGAGCCGCTCGTTGATGCCGAAGACCGAGGAGAGCGCGTGCTCGAACCAGAGCCGGGTCGGTGTGCCCCGGAACAGGAACCAGTGCCGGGCGAACAGGCGCCAGACCGCGCGCGGGTCGGTCTCGACCGGGCCGCCGTCCTTGCGGGGGATGCCGAGCTGCTCCAGCCGCACGCCCTGCGAATAGAGCATCCGGAAAATGTAGTGGTCCGGCTTGACCAGCAGTGTCGCGGGATCGGGAAAAGGCTGATCCTCGGCATACCAGCGCGGGTCGGTGTGGCCATGGGGCGAGATGATCGGCAGATCGCGAATCCCGGCGTAGAGCCGGCGCGCGATTCCGCGCGTCACGGGGTCTGCGGGAAACAGGCGATCATCATGCAGCAACATTGGTCCGGGCGCTCCCATCGGATCGGCCGGCGGACCATAGGCGCGACCGCGAGGCGCGGTCAATATACTAATATACTAGTACGTCACAGATAGTCGTGCTATCCGCCGGGAAGCGCGGTCGCCATGCGGCAGGCGCATTCTTCCGGCAGGGCCGCCCGGCCCGCCGGCCCAAAGAGGCGAGGCGATGTCGCAGGTCACGATTCCGCCGAAGGTGAGTGTCGATCCGGTGCGCCGTGAGCGGCGGCGCCAGCCGCTTGGTGGCATTCCGGCCGGCCGCTCGACGGCGGCCTCGATGGTGCAGGACGAGCTGAGGCGCGCCATTCTGGCTATGGAGATCGTGCCGGGCGCAGCGCTGGTCGAGAAGGAGTTGACCGCGCATTTCGGCATGAGCCGGACGCCGGTTCGCGAGGCCCTGATCCGGCTGAAGGAGGAGGGCCTCGTCGAGATATTCCCGCAGGCCGGCACCTTCGTCGCGCGGATCCCGAGCGAGGCGATTCCCGAGGCCGTGTTCATCCGGCAGGCGCTCGAATGCGCAACCATCGACCTCGTGGCGCGCATTGCGACGCCCGAGGCGGTCAGGCGGCTGGATGCCACGATCGCCCGCCAGCACGAGGCCCTCGAGGCGGGCGATCAGGAGAGCTTCCATCGCGCCGACGAGGAGTTCCACGAGACCCTGGCCATGGTCGCCGGCTATCCCGGCATCTGGAAGATCGCCCATGCCGCCAAGAGCCAGATCGACCGCTGCCGGCGCATGACGCTGCCGGTGCCGGGGCGCATGGCGATGGTGATCCGCGAGCATCTCTCGATCGTCGATGCGGTCCGCCGCCATGACGGGCCGGCCGCGGTCGCCGCGATGCGCAAGCATCTGGGAACGCTGCTGCCCGACCTCGTGCATCTGCGGGCGCAGCATCCGGACTACTTCGCCTGAGGGGCGAGGCCCGGCGCAGGGCTTGCTTGGGGTCGTGATGCGGCCAGGTTCGGCGCGGGTTGCGCCGCGCGCCCATGCCGTGTCCGATCCGCCATGGCATGGATGATGGCCATGCCGCGCCCCGCCTGCCGAGGATGATGCCGATGCCCAGCCCCGCCGATCTCAGCGCCGCCGAACTGCTGCAAGCCTACCGCACCAAGGTGCTCTCGCCGGTCGAGGTGGTGGAGGCGGTCATCGCCCGGATCGAGGCTTGCGAGCCGCGGCTCAAGGCCCTCTATGCCTATCATCCCGCGGCGGCGTGCCAGGCGGCAAAGGAATCCGAGGCCCGCTGGATGAGGGGGCAGCCGCTGCCGCTCGACGGCGTTCCCGGCACGATCAAGGAGAACATCGCGACCCGGGGCACGCCGATGCCGATTGGGACGGCCGCGCGCGACCTGTCGCCCATGCCGGAGGATGCCCCCGTCGCCGCGCGGCTGGGGGAGGCCGGCTTCGTGATGCTGGCGAAGACGACGATGCCCGATTACGGGATGCTGTCCTCGGGCCTGTCGAGCTTCCACGACCTCGCCCGCAATCCCTGGGACGAAACCAAGAACCCGGGCGGCTCCTCGGCCGGGGCCGGGGCGGCGGGCGCGGCCGGCTATGGGCCGCTGCATGTCGGCACGGATATCGGCGGCTCGATCCGGCTGCCGGCCGGCTGGTGCGGGCTGGTGGGCCTCAAGCCCAGCTTCGGCCGCGTGCCGATCGATCCGAGCTATTACGGCCGCGTCGCCGGCCCGATGACCCGCACGGTCACGGATACGGCCCTGATGATGCGCGAGATCTCGAAGCCCGATGCACGCGACGGCATGAGCCTGCCGCCGCAGGAGATCGACTGGCTGTCGCTCGAGATGGACGTGAAGGGGTTGCGGATCGGCCTGCAACTCGATCCGGGCATCGGCATCCCCGTCGAGCCGGAGACGAAGGCGGCGATCGAGGCGGTGGGACGCGCTTTCGCCGCGGCGGGCGCGATCGTCGAGCAGGCGCCTGCCTTCATGACGCGGGCGATGCTGGACGGGCTCGACGATTTCTGGAGCCAGCGGGCCTGGGCCGATATCGGCGCGCTCTCGCCGGACAAGCAGGCGAAGGTGCTGCCCTATATCTTCGCCTGGGCGAAGCGCGGAGATGGCCTGTCGGGCGAACGCGTCTATCGCGGCATGAGCCAGATGCTGGCGATCAAGGACGCGGCGCTCAGGCAGAGCGCGCCCTTCGACTTCGTGCTGTCGCCGGTCGCGCCGGTGCCGAGCTATCCGGCGGAGATGGCCTCGCCGCTCGATGATCCGGACCGGCCC
This sequence comes from Allobosea sp. R86505, assembly GCF_042466375.1. Taxonomy (NCBI): domain Bacteria; kingdom Pseudomonadati; phylum Pseudomonadota; class Alphaproteobacteria; order Hyphomicrobiales; family Alloboseaceae; genus Allobosea; species Allobosea sp. R86505. The sequence goes on from NZ_JAXHPY010000001.1 coordinate 1,177,328, forward strand.
TTCGAACACATCGTCTTCACCCTGCCGGCGAACATGTCGGACCAGCCCTCGATCGCCTTGCCGGCGGCGATGACCGCGGGCGGACTGCCGATCGGGCTGCAGATCACGGGACGGCGCTTCGACGATCTCGGCGTGCTGCGGCTGGCGCGCGCCTGGGAAAGGCTGCGTCCGCCGCTGCCGGCCTATCCGGGCGCCGCGGGCTGACGGCCGGACGTCAGGAAGGACTCACCGGCCGGCCTGTGGGTGCGCGGCATCATAGGCCGCCATCAGCCGGGCGGAATCGACGCGGGTGTAGATCTGCGTCGTCGAAAGCGAGGCGTGGCCGAGCAGTTCCTGGATGGCGCGCAGATCGCCGCCGCGGCCGAGCAGATGGGTGGCGAAGGAGTGCCTGAGCGCGTGCGGCGTCGCGGAATCCGGCAGGCCGAGCGCACCGCGCAGGCCCTCGACCGCGAGCTGGATGATGCGCGGCGAGAGCGGGCCACCCTTGGCGCCGACGAAGAGCGGGCCGTCCGGCGGCAGGCGCCAGGGGCAGAGCGCGAGATAGCCGGCGATGGTGTCGACCACGACGGGGAGGACGGGGACCATGCGGGTCTTGCTGCCCTTGCCGATCACGGTGAGCGTGTCGCCCGCGCTGGCGGGAGCCTGGGCGCGGGTCAGCGACAGCGCCTCCGAGATGCGCAGGCCGCAGCCATAGAGCAGCGACAGGACGGCGGCGTCGCGGGCGAGGATCCAGGGATCGCGGACATCGCCGGCGCGCGTCTCGGCCCGGGTGACGGCGCGCGCCGCGCGGGCTTCCAGCGGGCGGGGCAGGGCCTTGCCGATGCGCGGCCCGCGCGTCGCGGCGAAGGCTGCGGCCGTCAGCCGGCCCGTGCGCTCGCCGAAGCGGGCGAAGGAGCGCAGTGCCGCGAGCTGGCGCATCAGTGTGCGGTTGCCGACCTCCTCGCGCCGGCGCCGGCCGAGGAAGGCGCGCAGATCCGCCGGCTTCAGCGCCGCGATATCGGCGACGCTCGGGGCGCCGCCGAGATGATCGGTGAGGAAGGCCGCGAACTGGCGCAAATCCCGGGAATAGGCCTCCAGCGTCTTCGGCGAGAGCCGGCGCTCATGGGCGAGATGGTTGAGCCAGGCGCGGGCGAGGGTGTCGAAGTCGGTCATGGAGCGGCCTGTGCCTCGGGTCGGCTCGGAGCATGACGGCGCAACCTTAACGCCTCGCGAAGCGGCGCCTCAACGCTTCGGACAGGCGAAGGGCATGAAGGTGCTGGCCATGCCCTGGTTCATCCCCATGACGACCATCACATTGGCGAGGTTGAGCTCCTCGGCGCTGCGCGGGCAGACCTCGCCCTTGATGCTGCAGCCGGAGGCGAGAAAGGCCTCGTGCGCGTCGAGGAAATCGGGGCTCAGCCCCTTGCGCCCGAGCTTCGACAGCGCCTCGCCATAGGCCTTGGTGTAGCGCTCGCATTTGATCGCGGGCCAGTTTTCGGGCGGCGCCGGCTGGGCTCGCGCGGGCAGCGTCGAGGTCGTGATTAGGGCGGCTGCGAACAGGATGGCGGTCGGGCAGTGGAAGGCGAAAGGCATGGGCAGGCTCGGATCTGCGACCGGGGAAGCGGCAGTCATCATGCGATCGCGGCCATGGCAAGGCAGGCGGTTGTCGCCATGGCGGGCAGGGGCTACGCACGGGCGATGAGTGGCGAAGCGGATCGGTTGGGTGACGGCGGCACCGTCGAGGTGCTGGTCCCGCTCGCGCTCGACCAGGCCTACAGCTATGCGGTACCGCCCGGTCTCGTGCTGGCGCCCGGCGATGTGGTTCAGGTGCCCCTCGGGCCGCGCCAGACCGTCGGAGTCGTCTGGGAGCGCGGTTCGGGGCGCGGCGGCAATCTCAAGGCGGTCGCGGCAAAGCTCGACATGCCGCCGCTCGATGGCGCGCTGATGAAGCTGGTCGACTGGGTCGCCTGGTACACGCTTGCCCCCAAGGGATCCGTGCTGGCGCTGGCGCTGCGGCGGCCGCCCGAGGACGGGCCCGAACGGCCGAAGCTCGGGGTGCGGCTCGTCGGGCCACCGCCGGGACGCCTGACTCCGGCGCGGGCGCGGGCGATCGCGGCCGCGGAAGGCGGGCTGCTGACGGCCAAGAGCGCGCTCGCCGAGGCGGCTTCGGTCAGCGCCGCGGTGATCGATTCACTGGTCGATGCCGGGACCTTCGCGGTCGAGCCGCTGCCGCGCGAGGCGGTGGCGGCGATGCCCGATCCCGACCATGCTGCGCCGGCGTTGTCGGAGGATCAGGCGGCGGCTGCGCAGGCGCTCGTCGCCTCGGTCAGGGCCGCGACCTATGGGGTGACGCTGCTCGAGGGCGTCACCGGCTCGGGCAAGACCGAGGTCTATTTCGAGGCCGTGGCCGAGGCGATCAGGCTCGGGCGCCAGAGCCTGATCCTGATGCCCGAGATCGCGCTCACCGCGCAGTTCATCGACCGGTTCGAGGCGCGCTTCGGGGTCCGGCCCGGGCTGTGGCATTCGGCGGTGACGGGGCGCAGGCGCGAGCGGCTGCAGGCGGCGATCGCCAGCGGCGAGGCGAAGGTGGTGGCGGGTGCGCGCTCGGCGCTGTTCCTGCCTTACAAGGATCTCGGCCTGATCGTCGTCGATGAGGAGCACGAGGCCGCCTACAAGCAGGAGGACGGCGTCGCCTATCACGCCCGCGACATGGCGGTGGTGCGGGGGCGCATCGAGAATGCGCCGGTGATCCTGACCTCGGCGACGCCGTCGCTGGAAACCCGCGTCAATGCCGAGCGCGGGCGCTACAGCCATCTCAAGCTGCCCGAACGGTTCGGCGGGCGGACGCTTCCGACGCTGGGCCTGGTCGATCTGCGCCAGGACAAGCCGCCGCGCGGTCGCTGGATCTCGGACACGCTGGCCAAGGCGATGACCGCCAATCTGGAGGCCGGCGAGCAGTCGCTGCTGTTCCTGAACCGGCGCGGCTATGCGCCGCTGACGCTGTGCCGCGATTGCGGCCACCGCTTTCAGTGTCCGAACTGCTCGGCCTGGCTGGTCGATCACCGTTTCCGCCGTGCGCTGGTCTGCCATCACTGCGGGCATGTCGAGCGCCGGCCGCATGAATGCCCGCAATGCCATGCGCAGGACAGCCTGAGCGCCTGCGGGCCTGGCGTCGAGCGCCTGGCCGAGGAGGTCGCGACGCTGTTCCCGCAGGCGCGGGGCATCGTGCTGTCGAGCGATTTTCCCGGCGGCACCGAGCGGCTGAAGTCCGAATTGATGGCGGTGGCGGCCGGCGAGTTCGACATCGTCATCGGCACGCAGCTCGTTGCCAAGGGGCATAACTTTCCCGGCATGACGCTGGTCGGCGTGATCGACGCCGATCTCGGCCTGACCTCGGGCGATCCGCGTGCGGCAGAGCGCACCTTCCAGGTGCTGCGGCAGGTGACCGGCCGGGCGGGTCGTGGCGAACGGCCGGGCCGCGCCCTGCTGCAGACGCATGACCCGACCCATCCGGTTCTCAAGGCGCTGATCTCCGGCGATCCGGAGCGGTTTTATGCCGCAGAGACGGCGTCGCGCGAGGCGGCAGGCCTGCCGCCGTTCGGGCGGCTGGCGGCATTGATCGTCTCGGCTGGCAGCCAGGCGGAGGCGGAGGCGCATGCCCGGGCGCTGGCGCGCTGTGCCGAGCCGCCCGACGGTGTCGTCGTGCTCGGCCCGGCCGAGGCGCCGCTCGCCGTGCTGCGCGGGCGCCACCGCATGCGGCTGATCGTCCGGACGGCGCGCGACGTGAACCTGCAGGACTATCTGCGCGCCTGGCTCAGGCGGGCGGGCAAGCCCAAGGGTTCGGTGCGGGTGGCAGTCGACGTCGATCCGCAGAGTTTCCTCTGAGGCGGCGAGCCTGGCGCGGGTCTCGTCCGGCGGCTGCGGAAAAGACAGACGGAACCGCGCCTTCGATCGGCATCAACGGATTGCGCGCCCCAAAACCACATGCTAGTGCACCGCCACATTTAGGTCGCGGAGCCGTCTTGCCGGCCTCACGTCCGTGATACATCGCAGCGCCGGGACCTTGCACTCCGCCTTCGTCCGAAGGCCGCCGGGGCGGTCCCATGAAACGAGAGATTTGACGCGTGGCTGAAGGCGGATCGCAAGGATCACTGGTTTCGGGCGTGGCCGGTCGCTACGCCACGGCCCTGTTCGAGCTGGCCAGCGAGGCCAATGCCATCGATGCCGTCAACGCCGATCTCGACAGCTTTTCGGCGATGCTGGCCGATAGCGAGGATCTGCGGCGCCTCGTCGGCAGCCCCGCCTTCTCGGCCGAGGAGCAGACCGGCGCGATCAAGGCCGTGCTCGCCAAGGCCGGCATCTCCGGGATCGCTGGCAATTTCATCGGCCTCGTCGCCAGCAAGCGCCGGCTCTTCGCGCTGCCGGGCATGATCGCCGCCTACAAGGCGCTCGCCGCCGAGGCCAAGGGCATCGTTAGCGCCGAGGTCACGCTGGCCGAGACGCCGGCGCTCAAGCGGGTCGACGAGATCCGCGCCGCGCTGGCTGCCGTCGCCGGCAAGGATGTCGATGTCGCGATCAAGATCGATCCGTCGCTGATCGGCGGGCTCGTCGTGAAGATGGGTTCCCGGATGGTCGACGCCTCGCTGAAAACCAAGCTCAATTCAATTCGTCTTGCCATGAAAGAGGTCGGCTGATGGAAATCCGCCCCGCTGAAATCTCCGCGATCCTGAAGGCCCAGATTTCGAATTTCGGGTCCGAAGCCTCCGTCACCGAGGTCGGCCAGGTTCTCTCCGTCGGCGACGGCATCGCCCGCGTCTACGGTCTCGACAAGGTCCAGGCCGGTGAGATGGTCGAGTTCGAGAGCGGCGTGCGCGGCATGGCGCTCAACCTCGAGAGCGACAATGTCGGCGTCGTGATCTTCGGCTCCGACCGCGAGATCAAAGAAGGCCAGACGGTCAAGCGCACCGGCGCCATCGTGGACGTGCCGGTCGGCAAGGAGCTGCTTGGCCGCGTCGTCGACGCGCTCGGCAACCCGATCGACGGCAAGGGCCCGATCAAGGCGACCCAGCGTTCGCGCGTCGACGTCAAGGCGCCCGGCATCATCCCGCGCAAGTCGGTGCACGAGCCGATGGCGACCGGCCTGAAGGCGATCGACGCCCTGATCCCGATCGGTCGCGGCCAGCGCGAGTTGATTATCGGCGACCGCCAGACCGGCAAGACCGCCGTGGCGCTCGACACGATCCTGAACCAGAAGGCCAACAACGAGACCGGCGACGAGAGCCAGAAGCTCTACTGCGTCTATGTCGCGATCGGCCAGAAGCGTTCGACCGTCGCCCAGTTCGTGAAGGTGCTCGAAGAGCGCGGCGCGCTGGAGTACTCGATCGTGATCGCGGCGACCGCCTCGGACGCGGCCCCGATGCAGTTCCTGGCGCCCTTCGCCGGCTGCGCCATGGGTGAGTATTTCCGCGACAACGGCATGCACGCCGTGATCATCTATGACGACCTCTCCAAGCAGGCCGTCGCCTACCGCCAGATGTCGCTGCTGCTGCGCCGCCCGCCGGGCCGCGAGGCCTATCCGGGCGACGTGTTCTATCTTCACTCCCGCCTGCTCGAGCGCGCGGCGAAGATGGGCGAGGATGCCGGCCTCGGCTCGCTGACGGCCCTGCCGGTCATCGAGACGCAGGCGAACGACGTGTCCGCCTACATCCCGACCAACGTGATCTCGATCACCGACGGCCAAATCTTCCTCGAGACCGACCTGTTCTACCAGGGCATCCGCCCGGCGGTGAACGTCGGCCTCTCGGTGTCGCGCGTCGGTTCGGCCGCGCAGACCAAGGCGACCAAGAAGGTCGCCGGCAAGATCAAGGGCGAGCTCGCGCAGTATCGCGAGATGGCCGCCTTCGCGCAGTTCGGCTCCGACCTCGACGCCGTCACGCAGCGCCTGCTCAACCGCGGCGCCCGCCTGACCGAACTCCTGAAGCAGCCGCAGTTCGCGCCGCTGAAGATGGAAGAGCAGGTCGTGGTGATCTATGCCGGCGTCAACGGCTATCTCGACGCCCTGCCGGTCGCCAAGGTCCGCGCCTTCGAGGACGGGCTGCTGGCGCTGGTGCGCGGCAAGCATGCCGACATGCTGGCCGAGATCGGCAAGTCCAAGGATCTTTCGGACGCGAACGCCGCGAAGCTGAAGGAACTGGTCACGGATTACGCGAAGTCGTTCGCCTGATCGTCATTGCGAGCGCAGCGAAGCAATCCAGCCTCGCTGCGCACATGCTCTGGATTGCTTCGTCGCCGCGCTGCGCGCCATGACGGGTAGAGGGTCAAGACCGGATGCCGTCCCTTAAGGACCTACGAAACCGCATCGCTTCCGTGAAGGCGACGCAGAAGATCACCAAGGCCATGCAGATGGTCGCGGCCGCAAAGCTGCGCCGGGCGCAGGCGGCGGCCGAGGCCGCCCGCCCCTATGCCGAGCGCATGGAGACGGTGCTGGCCAATCTCGCCGCCGGCGTCACCGGCTCGAGCGCTCCGCGCCTGATCGCCGGAACGGGCTCCGACAAGGTGCATCTGCTGCTGGTCTGCACGGCCGAGCGCGGCCTGTGCGGTGCCTTCAACTCCTCGATCGCCCGTCTCGCCCGCGACAAGGCGCTGGCGCTCAAGGCCGAGGGCAAGACGGTCAAGATCATCTGCGTCGGCAAGAAGGGCTACGACCTTCTGAGGCGGCAGTTCGAGAAGGACATCATCGAGCTGATCGACCTGCGCTCCTTCAAGCAGGTCGGCTACGCCAATGCCGAGACGATCGCCCAGAACGTGCTGTCGCGCTTCGCGGCTGGCGAGTTCGACGTCGCGACCGTGTTCTTCTCGAAGTTCAAGTCGGTGATCTCCCAGATCCCGACCGCCCAGCGCATCATTCCCGCCGAAATCCCGGCCGGGACCAAGGCGACCGAGGCGGTCTACGACTACGAGCCGGACGAGGGCGAGATCCTCGAGACGCTGCTGCCGCGCAACCTCACCGTCCAGGTGCTGCGCGCGCTCCTCGAGAACGCCGCCTCCGAGCAGGGCGCGCGCATGTCGGCGATGGACTCCGCCACGCGCAACGCCGGCGAGATGATCAAGAAGCAGACGCAGCTCTACAACCGCTCGCGCCAGGCGATGATCACCAAGGAACTGATCGAGATCATCTCCGGCGCGGAAGCGCTCTAACCGCCTGAATTGAGGCCGGCGCGCCGGCTTTGTCGACACGCTGAACGCGAATCCGAGGTTATCACCATGGCCAAAGCCGCTACGAAGAAGACTGCCGCCGCCGAGAAGCCCGCCAACACCGGCACCGGCCGCATCGCGCAGGTCATCGGCGCCGTCGTCGACGTCCAGTTCGACGGCGTGCTGCCGGAGATCCTGAACGCGCTCGAGACGACCAACCTCGGCAACCGCCTCGTCCTCGAGGTCGCCCAGCATCTCGGCGAGAACACGGTCCGCACCATCGCGATGGACTCGACCGAAGGCCTGGTCCGCGGCCAGTCGGTGACCGACACCGGCGCCCCGATCGCGGTTCCGGTCGGCGACGAGTGCCTCGGCCGTATCATGAACGTCATCGGCGAGCCGATCGACGAGGCCGGCCCGATCATGACGACCGCCACCCGCGGCATTCACCAGCCGGCTCCGTCCTACGCCGAGCAGGCGACGGACGCGCAGATCCTGGTCACCGGCATCAAGGTTGTCGACCTGCTGGCGCCCTACGCCAAGGGCGGCAAGATCGGCCTGTTTGGCGGCGCCGGCGTCGGCAAGACCGTGCTGATCATGGAGCTGATCAACAACGTCGCGAAGGCCCACGGTGGTTACTCGGTGTTCGCCGGCGTCGGCGAGCGCACCCGCGAGGGCAACGACCTCTATCACGAGATGATCGAGTCGGGCGTGAACAAGAAGGGCGGCGGCGAAGGCTCCAAATGCGCCCTGGTCTACGGCCAGATGAACGAGCCGCCGGGCGCCCGCATGCGCGTCGCCCTGTCGGGCCTGACCGTCGCCGAGGACTTCCGCGACAAGGGCCAGGACGTGCTGTTCTTCGTCGACAACATCTTCCGCTTCACGCAGGCGGGCTCGGAAGTGTCGGCTCTGCTCGGCCGCATTCCCTCGGCGGTGGGCTATCAGCCGACGCTGGCGACCGACATGGGCAACCTGCAGGAGCGCATCACCACCACCAACAAGGGCTCGATCACCTCGGTGCAGGCGATTTACGTCCCCGCCGACGACCTGACCGACCCGGCGCCCGCGACCTCCTTCGCGCACTTGGACGCCACGACCGTGCTGTCGCGCTCGATCGCGGAAAAGGGCATCTACCCGGCGGTCGACCCGCTCGACTCGACCTCGCGCATGCTCTCGGCCGACATCGTCGGCGCCGAGCACTACGGCGTGGCGCGTCAGGTCCAGCAGATCCTCCAGCGCTACAAGGCACTGCAGGACATCATCGCGATCCTGGGCATGGACGAGCTCTCGGAAGAGGACAAGCTGACGGTGGCCCGCGCCCGCAAGATCGAGCGCTTCCTGTCGCAGCCCTTCTTCGTCGCGGAAATCTTCACCGGCTCGCCGGGCAAGCTGGTCGCGCTCGAGGACACGATCAAGGGCTTCAAGGGCCTTGTCGAGGGCAAGTACGACCATCTGCCCGAAGCGGCGTTCTACATGGTCGGCTCGATGGACGAAGCCATCGAGAAGGCCCAGCGCCTGGCTGCCGAAGCGGCCTGAGGATCGTCATTCTCGGGCTCGGCCCGGGAATCTCACGACCAGAGGACGCTGGTTTCCGGGATGGTCGGGTGAAGCCCGACCATGACGAGCCGAGGAGAGATATACGATGACCACCTTCAAGTTCGAACTCGTCTCGCCGGAGCGCATCCTGTTCTCGGGCGAGGTCGTCAGCGTCATCGTTCCCTCGATCGAGGGCGAGATGACGGTTCTGGCCGGCCATGCGCCGCTGGTCGCGACGCTGAAGGCGGGCATTGTCTTCGTCCAGACGACCGGCAGCAACGGCAAGGAATTCTTCGTCAATGGCGGTCTCGTCGAGATCAATGCCGCCTCGACGACGATCCTGGCGGAGCAGGGCCGTTTCCTCGAGGACGTCAACGCCGCCGTGCTCGACCAGGAGATCCTGAGCGCCGAGACCAAGCTGACGGGCTCGCAGGACGAGGACGAGAAGAAGCGCCTGCACGACACGCTGGTGCAGCTGCGCGAGTTCAAGCATGTCTTCGAGACCCGCAAGGCGGCCTGAGCGCCACCGCCGGGAAGACGATCAAGGGGCCGCGCGAGCGGCCCTTTTTCGTTGTCAGGCGTAGCTGATGAACTCGAGCAGAGAGCCGTCGGGATCGCGAAAATAGACGCTGGTGCCGGCGCCGCCGCGGCCAAAGCGCGGCACGGGGCCGAGTTCCACCGGCACATTGCGGGCGGCCAGATGCGAAACCGCGTCCGCGATCGGCCCGTCCCAGCGGAAGCACAGATCGCTGCCGCCGGGCGGAACGGGCAGCCTCGCCTTCGGTTCAGGCTGGAGCCCCGGCCCGTGGCAGTTCAGCTGCGCGGCGCCGATCCGGTAGACGAAGCCCGCCCCGTTCGGGACCACGGTGGCCCCCAGCACATCGCGGTAGAACGCGTTCGAGACCTCCCAATCCGAAACATGGATGACGCAATGGTCGAAGCTGATCGCGCCCATGGTCATCCCTCGTCGAACTCGTCCGTTGCCGTCGGCGAGCTTTCGCCTACTCCCCCATCGCGATCAAGCTGGCATTGCCACCGGCGGCGGCCGTGTTGACCGTGACCGTCTGCTCGGTGGCGAAGCGCATCAGGTAGTGCGGGCCGCCGGCCTTCGGCCCGGTGCCTGACAGACCGTGGCCGCCGAAGGGCTGCACGCCAACGACAGCGCCGATGATGTTGCGGTTGACATAGATGTTGCCGGTGGAGAGCCGGCTGGTGACCTGCTCGATCGTGGTCTCGATCCGCGAATGGACGCCGAGCGTCAGGCCGTAACCGGTCGCCTCGATGTCATGAATGACCCGGTCGAGTTCGCCGGCCTTCCAGCGCACGACATGGAGGATCGGGCCGAAATGCTCACTTGCGAGGTCGGCGACGCTGCCGAGTGTCACGACATGCGGCGCCACATAGGTTCCGCCGAGCGCGGGCGTCTGCCCGGCCCAACTGACGCGTCCGAGCTTGCGCATGGCGTCGATATGGGTGTCGAGGCGGTGCTTGGCGGCGGGGTCGATGACAGGGCCGATATGGGTATCGATGGCGCGCGGGTCGCCGAGCTTCAGTTCCCGTGCGGCGCCGGTGATCATCTCGACCATCTTGTCGGCGACGTCGTCCTGGACGACGAGCAGGCGCAGCGCCGAGCAGCGCTGGCCGGCCGAGCGGAAGGCCGACATCACAACGTCGTCCGCGACCTGTTCGGCCAGCGCCGTGGCATCGACGATCATGGCATTGAGACCGCCGGTCTCGGCGATCAGCGGAACGATCGGCCCGTCCTTGGCGGCGAGCGCGCGGTTGATCGCGCGGGCGGTGGTGGTCGAGCCGGTGAAGGCGACGCCGGCGACGTCCTTTTGGGCGACGAGGGCCGCGCCGACCGCGCCGTCGCCCAGCACGAGATGCAGGGCCGAAGTGGGAATACCGGCCTCGTGCAGCAGGCGCACGGTGATGGCCGCAATCAGCGGCGTCTGCGGCGCTGGCTTGGCGACGACGCTGTTGCCGGCAACGAGCGCGGCGGCGATCTGGCCCGCGAAGATCGCGAGCGGAAAATTCCACGGCGCGATACAGAGGAAGGCGCCCCGCCCGCGCAGGATCAGGCGGTTGTCCTCGCCCGTCGGACCTGGCAGCACGGTGGGCGTCGCGAGCTTGGCTTCCGCCTCGGCGGCGTAGTAGCGGCAGAAATCGACCGCCTCGCGGATCTCCGACAGGGCATCGTCGAGCGTCTTGCCGGCCTCGGCCTGGAGCAGGGCGAGCAGCAGGCCGCGCCGGGCCTCCATCAGATCGGCGGCCTTGCGCAGAGCCGCCGCGCGCGTGCGGGCCGGGGTGGCGTTCCAGGCCGGGAAGCCCGCCGTCGCCGCCGCCATGGCGCGTGCGGCGGTCGCCGCGTCGGCTTCCGTGACGCGGCCGATGACGTGGTTGTCGATCGGCGAGCGGACATCGCGGGCCGCGCCGCCCGCGCTTGTGCCGTCGATGATCGGGGTGGCCTCCGGGAAGGGCTTGCCGGCGGCTGCTGCAATCTCCGCCAGCAGGGCGTCGAGGCTCTCGGCATGGCCGAGCTCGACCCCGGCCGAGTTCTTGCGGGACGGGCCGAAGAGGTCCGCCGGCAGCGGAATGCGCCGGTGCCGCGCCGCGCCGGGCTGGCCGATGATGTCCGCGGGGGGCACGAGCAACTGCGCCACGGGCACGTCGGGATCGCCGGAGACGCTGACGAAGGACGAGTTGGCGCCGTTCTCGAGCAGGCGGCGGACCAGATAGGCGAGCAGGTCCTGATGGCCGCCGACCGGCGCATAGGTCCGGCAGGCGAAGCCATCGGAGTCGGCGAGGAGCTTCTCGTAGAGCGCTTCGCCCATGCCGTGCAGGCGCTGGAACTCGAAGCCCCCGGACGATCCCGCCATCTCCGCGACGGTGGCGACCGTCTGGGCGTTGTGGGTGGCGAATTGCGGGATGATGAGCGGGCGCAGCGCCAACAACTGGGCGGCGCAGGCCTCATAGTTCAGGTCGGTCATCGCCTTGCGGGTGAAAACCGGATAGTCGGCCAGGCCGCGCTCCTGGGCGCGCTTCAGCTCGGTGTCCCAATAGGCTCCCTTGACGAGGCGTACCATCATGCGACGGCCATGGGTTTCGGCCAGCGCGCCGATATGGTCGATCACGGCCGAGGCGCGCTTCTGATAGGCCTGGATGGCGAGGCCGAAGCCGTCCCAATCCGCCAGCGACGGGTCAGCGATGACGGCGTCGATGATGTCGAGCGAGAGTTCGAGCCGGTCGGCCTCCTCGGCATCGACGGTGAAGTTGAGGTCGTAGCGCTTGGCCTGGCGGGCGAGGTCGATGACCTTGGGCGTCAGCTCGGCCAGGACGCGCTCGCGGTTGGTGGCGTCGTAGCGCGGATGCAGGGCGGAGAGCTTGACCGAGATCCCCGGCCGGTCCGGCAGCGGCGCATTGCCGGCCGAGCGGCCGATGGAGTCGATCGCCGCGGCATAGGATGCGAAGTAGCGGTCGGCGTCGGCCTGCGTGCGGGCGCCTTCACCCAGCATGTCGAAGGAGTAGCGGTAGAGCTTGCCGCTCTTCGAGCCGGCGCGCTTCAGCGCCTCCTCGATGGTCTGGCCGAGCACGAAGTGGTTGCCCATGACGCGCATGGCCTGGCGGGTGGCGGTGCGTACCGTCGGCATGCCCAGCCGCTTGGCGAGGCCGCCGATGATGCTGGTCGGCGTCTCGCCGGGCTGGATGACGCGGGCCGTGATGCCGAGCGCCCAGGCCGAGGCCGAGACCAGGAAGGCGTCCGACTTCGACTCGTGATGGGCGAAGTCGCCCTGGCCGAGCTTGTCCTCGATCAGGCGGTCGGCGGTGGCGGCGTCGGGCACGCGCAGCAGGGCTTCGGCCAGAACCATCAGGGCGAGGCCCTCGCGGGTCGAGAGCGAATATTCCCGCAGCAGCTCCTCGATACCGCCGAGCCCGACCTTGCGGCTGCGGATCGCCTCGATCAGCCCGGTTGCGCGGGCGTCGATGCGGGCCTTTGCCGCCGGTTCGCGGCGCGCGCCGGCCAGCAGCCGCGCGGCGATCTCGCCGTCGTCCTGCGCGAAGGGGGCACGAAAGGGCGGGAGAAGGGCGGCCATGAGAGGGCTCCGAACCGGTGCAGCGGATGATCTGAAGGATCGTCCGGTCCTGGCCTCATATCAATTGGCTGTTTTGGCGCAGAGGCCGTATCTTGTCCGGCATATGACGCCTCTTGCCGAGATTCATCCCGTGCTTGATCGCACCGACCGCCGCATCCTGTCGCTGATCCAGGGAGACGGCCGCATGGCCGGCGTGGAACTGGCCGAAAAGGTCGGGCTGTCGCCGACGGCGGCGGGCGAGAGGCTGAAGCGGCTGACGCGCGAGGGCTACATCACCGGCTATCGCGCGACGCTGGACCCGCTCAAGCTCGGGCTCAACCTGCTCGTCTTCGTCGAGGTCTATCTGGACAAGACGACGCCCGACGCCTTCGAGCGCTTCGCGGCGGCCGTGAAGCGGGCGCCGGAGGTTCTGGAGTGCCACATGGTGGCGGGCGGGTTCGACTATCTGGTGAAGACCCGCGTCGCCGACATGAATGCCTATCGCCGCTTCCTCGGGGAGGTGCTGCTGGCGCTGCCGGCGGTGCGCGAGACGCGCACCTATGCGGTGATGGAGGAGGTGAAGACCGACGGCGCGCTGCCGCTGTGAGCCGCGCGCCGTCGGGATGGCGTCACTCCGCGTGCCTGGTGGCCGCCTGGCCGCGGGTCTTCCAGAGCGAGAAGACCACGCCGCCGAGGATCAGCGCCAGCGTCACGCCGAGCGAGATGGCGGGGTCGACCTTGCCGAAGATCTGGTTCCAGAAGATCTTGCCGCCGATGAAGACCAGCACCAGAGCCAGCGCCGTCTTCAGGTACTCGAAGCGGTGGACCATCGCGGCCAGCGCGAAATAGAGCGCGCGCAGGCCGAGGATCGCCATGATGTTGGCGGTGAAGACGATGAACGGATCCGTCGTGATCGCGAAGATCGCCGGCACCGAGTCGACCGCGAAGATGAGGTCGGCGATGTTGATCACCACCAGCGCCAGGAACAGAGGCGTGGCGTAAATCAGCATGCGGCCGGTCACCGCATCCGGCTGCCGGACGAAGAAGCGCTCGCCATGCAGGCTGTCGGTCACGCGCATCCGCTTCTTGAAGAAGACGATGAGCTTGTTCTTCGACATGTCCGGCTCGGCCTCGGGCACGATGAGCATCTTGATGCCGGTCGCGACCAGGAAGGCGCCGAAGATGAAGAGGATCCAGTCATACTGCTGGACCAGCGCCGCGCCGATGCCGATCATCAGGCCACGCAGGATGATCACCGCGATGATGCCCCAGACCAGCGCGCGGTACTGGTAACGCCGCGGGATGGCGAAGAAGGAGAAGATCAGCGAGATGACGAAGACGTTGTCGATCGACAGCGCCTTCTCGATGAAGAAGCCGGTGAAAAAGGTGACGCCGGCATGGGTGCCGTCGGTCGTCTTGAGATTGCCTGTCTCGAAGGCCCACCAGACGACGGCGCCGTAAAGACAGGCGAAGCCGATATAGAAGGCCGATAGCCTTAAGCTCTTGGCGATGCCGATTTCATTGTCGCCGCGATTGAGCAGGCCGAGGTCGAAAGCGAGAAGCGCGAAAACGATCGCAAGAAAGCCGCTCCACATCCAGAGCGGCTTGCCGAGCCAGTCGGCAAGCAGAAGTTCCATGTCCGGGCGCCTATGGTTTGCGTTGATGTCGAAGGCGGTTCCGACATCGCGGCCACGTCATCCAGACGTGCTCCGCCAGAGGGGCCCGGTACCACCGCAACGTCAGATGGGTGCACCACGACGCTTCGGCAAGAGTGGCGCGCCAGGATTCCGCCATGAATCTGCCGCAGCGCCGGCTCGCGCTCCGATTGCCGCTTGACCGGCAGCGCCGCTCCTTCAGTGTGGGAGCCGGCCCGGCATGAAGATTGCTGCGCCCGCCGACGAACCAAGCGAGCCCTTCAAGGAGATATCGATGCCCGCCCCGATCTGCCCGCCCGTCTTCGGACGCCTGCGCTCCTGCGCCGGGCGCCTCGTTCTCGCCGCCGGGTTCGCCGCCGCGCTGATCGGGCTCGCTCCAGCCGCGCAGGCCCAGACGCCCGTGCGCTTCACACTCGACTGGCGCTTCGAGGGGCCGGCGGCGCTGTTCCTGATGGGAATCGAAAAGGGCTATTTCAAAGCCGAGGGGCTGGACGTCACCATCGACACCGGCAACGGCTCGCGTGAGGCGATCCCGCGCGTCGCCTCGGGCACCTATGACGTCGGCTTCGGCGACGTGAACTCGCTGATCCGCTTCCGCGACGAGAATCCGACCATCGACCTCAAGGCGGTGATGATGGTCTACGACAAGCCGCCCTTCTCGATCGTCGGGCGCAAGAGCCGCGGCATCACGGCCGACGTGAAGAGCCTCGAGGGCAAGAAGTTCGGCGCGCCCGCCGCCGATGCGGCCTTCGCGCAATGGCCGATCTTCAAGACGGTCAACAAGCTCGACGACAGCAAGATGCGGCTGGAGAATGTCGGCTTCCCGGTTCGCGAGCCGATGCTCGCTTCGGGCGAGGTCGATGCTGTCTTCGGCTTCGCCAATTCCTCCTTCATCAACTTGAAGTCGCGCGGCGTGCCGGTCGATGACATCGTCGTGATGCTGATGTCGGATTACGGCGTCGAGCTCTACGGCAACGTCATCATGGTCTCGCCGAAATTCGCGGCCGAGAAGCCCGAAGCCGTCCGCGGCCTGCTGCGGGCGCTCACCAAGAGCGTCAAGGACACTGTCGCCAATCCCGAGCTCGGCGCCCAGCTCGTGATCAAGCGCAACGATGTCGCCAAGGTCGAGGTCGAGCTCGAGCGGCTGAAGATGACGCTGGCGCAGAACGTGATGACCCCATGGGTCAAGGCCAACGGGTTCGGCGGGATCGACAAGGCGCGCTGGGCCAAGGCGCTCGACCAGATCGCGCTGACCTTCACCTTCAAGGACAAGGCCAGGGCGGGCGACGCCTTCACCGACGCCTTCCTGCCGGCCTCGGCCGAGCGGGTGTTCTGAGGCTCGCCGTTTCGGCTATGAGCACCGTCATTCCGGGCGCGGCGAAGCTGTGACCCGGAATCCACCGTAGAGCGAGATTCTTGCAGGACATGGCCCTTCGATGGATTCCGGATCTGCGCCGCTTCGCGGCTTGTCCGGAATGACGGCATCGTTTTGCCAGAGGGAGCTCATTTGACCGCCTTCGTCGAACTTCACGATGTCACCCATGTCTATGGCGGCGGCGATGGTCCTCCGGCGGTCGCCGGGCTGTCGCTGAAGGTCCGCGAGGGCGAGTTCGCCGCGATCGTCGGCCCGTCGGGCTGCGGCAAGTCTACGATGATGAAGCTCGCGACCGGGCTGCAGCGGCCGAAGGCCGGCAGCGTGATCGTCGATGGGCGCGAGGTCGCCGAGCCGATCAAGATCACCGGGATGGCCTTCCAGAACCCGGTCATGCTGCCCTGGCGCACGACGCTGCAGAACCTGCTGCTGCCGCTCGAGATCGTCGAGCCGCATCGCTCGCGCCTGCGGGCGAACAAGGCGGAATATGTCGCCCGCGCGGAGATGCTGCTGGAGACGGTGGGCCTCAAGGGCATGGGCTCGAAATTCCCCTGGCAGCTGTCGGGCGGCATGCAGCAACGCGCCTCGCTCTGCCGCTCGCTGATCCACGAGCCGAAGCTGCTGATGCTGGACGAGCCCTTCGGGGCGCTCGACGCCTTCACGCGCGAGGAGCTCTGGTGCGTGATCCGCGACCTGCACGCCCAGCGCGGCGTCACCGTGATCCTGGTGACGCACGACCTGCGCGAGGCGGTGTTCCTGGCCGACCGGGTGTTCTGCATGTCGGCGCGGCCCGGCCGGATCATCGCCGAGCGCGAGATCGGCTTCGCGCGGCCGCGCGATCTCGACGTGACCTACACCCCCGAATTCGCCGAGATCGTTCACGAACTGCGCGGGCATATCCGCGAGGCGAGGGCCGTGGCATGACCCGCTCGACCTGGCTCAGGCTCGCGCCCTATCTCTTCACCTTCGCGTTCTTTGCGATCTGGGAGATCGCCTGCCGCGCCTTCGCGATCTCGGCCTTCATCCTGCCGCCGCCCTCGGCGATCTGGGCGGCCCTGGTCCAGTACCAGAAGCCGCTCTACACCAACGCCTTCCACACGCTGTGGATGACCTCGCTGGGCTTCGGGCTGTCGATCCTGTTCGGGCTGGCGCTGGGGCTGCTCGTCGGCTCCTCGAAGCTGATCTATGCGGGCCTCAATCCCCTGCTGGTCGGCTTCAACTCGATCCCGAAGGTCGCGGTGGTGCCGATCCTGGTGATCTGGTTCGGCGTCGGCTGGCTGCCGCCGGTGCTGACCGCCTTCGTGATCTCGTTCTTCCCGATCGTGGTCAACGTCGCCACCGGGCTCGCCACCATCGAGCCGGAGACGGAGGACGTGCTGAAGGCGCTCGGCGCCAGTCGCATGGACATCATGACCAAGGTCGGCATCCCGCGCTCGCTGCCCTATCTCTTCGGGGCGCTGAAGGTGTCGATCACGCTGGCCTATGTCGGCTCGGTGATCGGCGAGCAGAACGCCTCCAATCTCGGCCTCGGCAACCTGATCACGCGCGCCTCGGCGGATTTCAACGTGCCGCTGATCTTCGCGGCGCTGATCGTGCTGGCGGTGCTCGGCGTGTTCCTGGTCGCGATCGTCGACATCGTCGAGAGCCGGATGACCGGCTGGGCGAAGCGCTCTCAGATGGGCAACGTTTGAAAGCCTGAAGAGAGCCTGCTCAGACCATGCCCGTGCTCTTGAGCTGCTGATAGGCCTTCAGGATTTCCTGGAGCGTGCCCTCACGCGAGCGGTCGCCGCCATTGGCATCCGGATGGAAGCGCTTCACCAATTCCTTGTACTTCGCCTTGATCGCGGCGGCGTCGGCATTCTCGTCGAGCCCGAGCGCTTCCAGAGCCTTGCGGGCGACCACGCCGACGCGCGGCTCCGGCTGCGACGCCGTCTGGGCCCGCCGGGCACCAAAGATGTTGAAGGCGTCCTGGACATCGGCCTGCTCGCCGCCGGCGACGCGCCCGCGCTGCGCCATCCGGGCGGCCTTGGAGTTGACGCCGAGTTTCCAGGTCGGCCGGTGCCCGATGGCCGCGTCCTTGGCATATTCCGCCAGCGCGTCGTCATCCATCCCGGCGAAGTAGTTGTAGGTCGCGTTGTAGGCCTTCACATGCTCCAGGCAGAACAGGAAGAACTTGCCTTCGCGGCCGCGCCCCTGCGGCGCGCGGAATTCGCCCGGCCGCTTGCAGCCCGGATGGTCGCAACGCGGCGCGTCGGATTCCTCGACCGCTTCCGCCTCGGAAGGGCCGATCCTGATGCGGTCGAACAGGCGCGAGTTGAAGTTCATGGTCGAACGGTTATGAGACTCAGGAAGCGAACCGGCAAGTGCGACGCAGCATGCGGCGACGGGTCGGTGAGAAAGAGAGCCGGCTCGGCGCCGGCCCCGACGAAATCCCTCACGACGGTGGCGCGATCATGACCCCAATGGCTGAACGGATCGCCAACAAACTCGAGCAGGCGCTCACGCCCGAGCATTTGAAGGTGATCGACGAGTCGCACCAGCATCAGGGGCATGGCGGCTGGCGCGAGGGCGGCGAAACCCATTTCAGGGTCGAGATCGTGTCGACGGCCTTCGCCGGCAAGAGCCGGCTCGATCGTCACAGGCTGGTCAATGGCGCCCTGGCGCAGGAACTCGCCGAACGCGTCCATGCCTTGGCGATCGTGGCGCGGGCGCCGAGCGAGGCGTAAGGGCCTCGCGGCTCAGGGTGAGATCAGCTCGACGGTGGGAAAGTAGGTGCGGTAGCGTTTGGCGTCGCGGGTCAGGAGGCGAAGATCGGCCGCCGCCGCATGGGCTCCGATGAAGAAGTCGGGCAGGACGCTACTGCGGAGCCCTCCGGCAGCGCGATAGCGCTTGAAGGCTTTGCCTGCCTCGAACAACGCCTTTCGTGGGATCGCTTCATGCGCGACGCGGAAGTCCGCCAGCATTTCGTCGAGCCTGGCGATCCCGCTGAACCGGATCGAGATCTCGGCATAGATCACATCGTTGATCAGCAGCGGGCCACCGCTGATCGCGGCCGCGAGTTGGCTGGCGGACCATTCGCCCCAGACGGGATCGTTGGTCACCAGATCGAGGAAGATGTTTGCATCGACCAGTGTGGCCCTCACGCTTCACCGCGGGTCAGGGTCATGATCTCGTCGGTGCTCAAGCCAGGCCCGGCCGACCCGCGCCATTTTTCGAAGGGGTTGGTAGGGGATCCCTCGACCTTCAGCAACACGACCCGTCCGTCAGGGTCCATGCGAAAGTCGACTGCGTTTCCAGGCTTGATCCCGAGCCGATCACGAACGGGTTTCGGGATCGTGACCTGCCCCTTGCTAGTGACGGTCGTCGCCATTGCGGCCTCCGTATTACCAGTATGATACAAGGTAATACTCAAGGCCGCGCGCTGCAATATCGCAAGGGGCGCTACGCTTTCGGCCGCTCCGGCGTGAAGGCGTAGATTGCAGCCGAAGCGAGCAGGAGCGCTGCGAAGGCCCAGTGGAGATGGGCGAAGGTCGTGGCCGCGTCGAGGCCGGCGGCGCGCTGGCTGGCAATGAACCAGCCGGAGCCGGACTGGGTCAGCGCCGCGCCCGCGATGAAGAGGAAGTTCACGGCGGTCATGCCACGCCCGAGCAGATGCGCCGGGAAGAACAGGCGCGCATGGGCCATCAGGATGGCGTAGGTGAAGCCGACGGCGCCGATCAGCGCGAAGATAGCGACGGCGAAGAGGGAGGAACTCGCGCCGAAGGCCGCCAGCAGCGCGAAGCCGGCGGCCGTGCCGACCGTGCCCCAGAGCACCAGCGGCTTGACCCGGCCGAGCGCCTTCTCGAGCCCGCCATAGATGAAGGCGCCGGCGACCATCGTCACGGCCATGGCGGTCGCCGCATTGCCGGCGGAGACGGCGTCGAAGCCGTGGACGCTCGCCATGTAAGGCCCGACCCAGAGGCCGCGCGCGGTCGCCAGGATCGCATAGGCTGTCAGCGTGATCGGGGCGAGCAGCCAGAGCGGCTGCAGCTTCAGGATGCTGGCGAGACCGGCGAGCAGCCCTTCCGCCTTGCCCGAGGCGCTCTCGGCACGGACGGGGTCGCGGATCAGCAGGGCGGCCAGCGCGGTGGCGAGGAGAAAGCAGCCCGCCATGACCAGCATCGAGGGGCGCCAGCCGAAACGGGCGGCGGCGATCGCCAGCGGCGCGGCGCCGACCAGATTGCCGAGCGAACCCAGGCCGATGAAGACCGAGGTCAGGAAGGCGAAGCGGCCGGGCTCGGCCGTCCGGGCGAAGAGAAACAGGCTCGCCATGAAGATCGGCGCGCAGCCGATCCCGATCAGCGCCATGGCCAGCGTGCCGGAGAATGCGCCGGTCGCCTGTGCAAAGAGAACGGCGCCGACGCTGCCAACCGCCATGGCGGCGGTCACCGTGCGGCGCGGCCCGAGCCGGTCGAGCGCCCAGCCGATCGGGAACTGCGCGATCGCGAAGGTGGTGAACCAGGCCGCCCCGAGCAGACCGAATTCGCCCGGTCCGATCGCGAGATCGCTCATCACTGGCTGGGCGATGACGCTCAGGAACGACCGGTAGAAGATCGACAGGAAATAGGCCGGCAGCAGCGCGAAGAAGACGATCAACGGCGGGTCTGCCTGTCGGTCGAAGCGGGCGCGCAGCGGATCACTTGATCCGCTCGAGCACCGAGACGTAGTTCGCCACTGCCGAGCCGCCCATGTTGAAGATGCCGCCGAGGCGCGCGTCTTTCAACTGCATGCCCTCCGGCGCCTCGCCGACGAGTTGCATCGCGCTGAGCACATGCATCGAGACGCCGGTGGCGCCGATCGGGTGGCCCTTGGCCTTGAGGCCGCCGGAGACGTTGACCGGCAGCTTGCCGTCCTTCTGCGTCCAGCCTTCCTTGATGGCGCGGGCGCCGTCGCCTTCTTTCGTCAGCCCCATCGCCTCGTATTCGAGCAACTCGGCGATGGTGAAGCAGTCATGCGTCTCGACGAAGGAGAGGTCGTCGAGCGTGACGCCGGCTGCGCTGAGCGCCTGCTGCCAGGCGCGCGTCGCTCCCTCGAAGCGCAGGATGTCGCGCTTCGAGACGGGCAGGAAATCCTGGACATGGGCCGTGCCGCGGAAGCCGACGGCGCGGCGCATGGTCAGCGCCGTCTCCTCGTCGGCGAGCACGATCGCCGCCGCGCCGTCGGAGACCAGCGAGCAATCGGTGCGCTTCAGCGGGCCGGCGACATAGGGGTTCTTCTCGCTTTCCTCGCGGCAGAAGGCGAAGCCGAGATCCTTGCGCATCTGGGCATAGGGGTTGTCGACGCCGTTCTTGTGGTTCTTCGCAGCGATCATCGCCAGCGCGTCGGACTGGTCGCCATGGCGCTGGAAATAGGCGGCCGCGATACCGCCGAAGACGCCGGCAAAGCCGCCCTGGGTCGCGCCTTCCTCGGGGAGATAGGAGGCCTTGAGCAGGTTCTTGCCGATCTCGGGGCCGGGCGTCGTGGTCATCTGCTCGACGCCGACGACGAGCACGATCCTGGCCGCGCCGGCCTTGATCGCGCGCACGCCCTGCTGCACGGCGGCGGAGCCGGTGGCGCAGGCGTTCTCGACGCGGGTCGCGGGCTTGAAGCGCAGGGCGGGATCGGCCTGGAGGACGAGCGAGGCGGTGAAATCCTGCGCCGAGAAGCCGGCGTTGAAATGCCCGAGCACGATCTCATCGACCTGGTCGGCGGTGATGCCGGCATCGACGAGTGCGTCGTTGGTGACCCGGACGATCAGGCTCTCGATCGTCTCCGCATCCTGCTTGCCGAACGGCGTGTGGGCCCAACCGACGATCGCAGCGCTCATGACATCTCTCCCTGCCAGCATTCTCGGGCGTTACCCGACTTTGCCGTCTCATGTGCGCTCGCAATCCACGCCTCGCAAGCGGGCAGGCGCGCATTTCCGGCGTGCGTGGAAAGAGGGACCATGATGCGGAACGGGGACGTCTACAGGGCGATGGACAGGAGCAGACCGACGCCGCCGACGATCATCGCCATCCCCACCATCTCGCGCCGGCTCGTGCCCTCGGCGAAGATCCGCCTCGATGCGAGTTGGGCCAGCGGCACCTCGATCAGGGCGAGCGTACGGACATTGGCGGCGCTCGTCAGCGAGAAACCGATGAACCAGCACTGCGAGGCGGCCGCGCCGAGGAAGCCCGCCGAGAGCGACTTCCGCCAGTTACGCAGGCTCGAGACCAGGGCCGGGCGGTTCGCGGCGAGCATGTAGATCGTCAGGACCAATGTCTGGAGAAACAGGCCGAGCGCCAGGATCGTGGTCGCCCGGATGAAGAAACCGCCCTCCGACAGAGCCTGGATCGCGCCGCGATAACCGATCGCCGAGAAGGCGAAGAAGGCTCCGGCGCCGACGCCGAGCAGGGCCGGCCGCAGCCCGGCGCGGGTCAGCTTCTCGCCCGGCTTCCAGGAAACGACCACGACCCCAGCAGTGGCGATCAGAACTGCTGCGAATTTCAGTGGTGTCAGCGCGTCGCCCAACAGGAGCGCGCCGAAGATCGCGACCTGGACCGGCTCGGTCTTGGTGTAGGCCGTCGTCACGGCGAAGGAGCGCTCGCGCATCGCCGCCAGCATCAGGGCGGTGGCGGCGATCTGGGTGAGGGCGCCACCCACCGTATAGGCCAGCGCGCCGGTTCCGATCTCGGGCGGCCAGCGCCCCGCCACGGCGCAGACGATGGCGAGGAAGACGAGCGCGAAGGGCAGGCCGAACAGGAAGCGGACTTGCGTCGCGCCGACGATGCCGATGATGTCGGTCAGCGATCGCTGGGTGAGGTTGCGCGCGGTCTGCAGCAGGGATGCGGCGATGGTCGCGGGGATCCAGAGAAGGGCGAGGCTCACGCGGCAGATCCGGGCGGTCGAGGGGGCTTCTCGCTTGTGAACCCTCGGCGGCGACTAGGCAAATCGCTCCGCTGGGGGTAGGTATGCGTGCCAGGGCGGGACTTCGTGCCGGCCGTCTCGAAAATGCCGCACGCGTCGCGTTGAACCCTCTTGCCTTCAACCCTCGTCAAGCCAGGTTCAAGACCCGCCCGATGATCGTCTCCCGCCTCACCGCCGCCCTTCTCTTCGGTTCCGTGCTGGTCGGCCCGGCCCATGCCGGCACCAGTCTCGTGATCGACGCCGCCAGCGGCGCGGTGCTTTCGGCGGAGAATGCCGGCCAACCCTGGCATCCGGCCTCGACGACGAAGATGATGACGGCCTATCTCGCGCTGAAGGCGGTGCGGGAGGGTCGACTCGGCCTGGGGACAGCGATCCCGGCTTCCAAGCTGGCGGCGAGCCAGCCGCGGGTAAAGGTCTACATCAAGGCCGGTCAGGAGGTCACGCTCGACAACGCCCTGCGGATCATGATGGTGAAGTCCGCCAACGACATCGCCTATGTGATCGCCGAGGGTGTCGGCGGCGATGTCGGGCGCTTCGTGGCGATGATGAACGCGGAGGCTGCGCGGCTGGGCATGCGCGACAGCCATTTCGTCAACCCCAATGGGTGGCACCATCCCGACCAGCAGACCAGCGCGCGCGACCTCGCCATCCTCGCCATGGCGCTGATGCGCGAGTTCCCGGATTACGCGGATTACTGGAACACGCCCGCCGTCCAGCTCGGCAAGCAGGTGCTGAACAACACCAATGGGCTGGTGGGCCGCTATCCCGGCGTCGGTGGCATGAAGACAGGCTATGTCTGTGCCTCCGGTTTCAACGTGGTCGCCACCGCGAACCGGGGCGGGCGCACGCTGATCGCCGTGGTGCTCGGCGCGCTGTCGGGGGCGGAGCGGACCGTAAAGGCGGCGCAACTCCTGGATGACGGTTTCGGCAAATGGGGCGGGACGGGCTACACCGTTGCGTCGCTGCCCTCGCAGGGCGGCCGCGCGCAAAGCATCTGCGACGACGTCCGGCGCAAGGGCGGTGGAATTGCGCTGGCCGACGATGCCGATTCCTCGGGTCCGGTCGCGGCCCAGGCGAGCGGCAACGCCGAAGATGGAGGGCGCTTCGCCACGGTCTCGGCACCCGTTTTCGCCAACACCTCCTCGGTGCTGACGCGCCTGCCATCCGGCAAGATCTCGCTCGGTCCCCGGGCCGAGGCCATTCCCGTTCCGGTCGCTTTCGGCCGCACGGCGGCCTCGGCCAACGCCCCGCTCGCCGCCAATGTCACCGGCGGCGGCGACAGCCGCGTCGCGCGCGGCGCGGCGCCGGTGATTGCGCCCTCGGCTCCGGTGGCGGCAGGGCTCTTCGGAGCACAGGGCAGCGGGCTCTTCGCCGATCGCGGGCGTACGCCATCGAGCAATGGCGCGATTCCGGGTGCGACCACCGCCTTTGCACCGAGCGATCCGGAGGTGGCGCAGTCCTCCGGCGCCGGCGGGCCGCTGCGTCTGCAGGGAGCCGTCCGGACCGGCGCGGCCGCGCCCGCCAGCCTGCGCGGCGGTGCGGCTGCCGGCATCAAGCCGCTGCCGCGCCCTCCGGCGAAGCCGCTTCTGGTCAAGCCCTCCGCCAAGGCCACGCCGACGACCGCCGCATCTAAGCCGGCCCAGGGCAAGCCCGCCCAGGCCGCCGCCAAGCCGCAGCCGGTGAAGCCCGCGGCGAAGCCGAAGGCCAAGACCAAGCCCAACGACGACGCCTGAGCATGACGTCTTGACAGCCGATCCGGCTCAGACCGCCCGGCGGCAGGGCATGATCATGGCTCTGGCTTCGGCCGCGGCCTATGGCACCAACATCGTCAGCGCGCAGATCGCCGGCCAGGCCGGTCTGAGCGGGCCGCTGCTGGTCTTCTACCGCGTCTTCATCATGCTCGCGCTGGTGGGTCTGGCACTGCTGATCTGGCGCTCCTCCCTCGTCGTCCCGCGCTCCGAGCGTCGCGCGCTCCTGCTCTTCGGGGTGATGAGCGCGCTGGTCGGCTCGGCCTATCTCTCCTCCGTCGCCTTCCTGCCGGTGACGGTCGCGGCCGTGGTGTTCTTCACCTATCCGGTGATGATCGTGCTGGCCGAGCCCTTCGTGACGCGCATTGCCTTTCGGCCGGAGCGCCTGCTCGCGGCGCTGGTGGCCTTCGTCGGCGTCGCGCTGGTGGTGGGGCCGGATTTCCATGGGCTCGATCCCCGCGGCCTCGTCCTGGCGCTGCTCGCCAGCCTCGGCGCCGCCACGCAGTTCTTCGCCGGAGCCGCCCTGACGCGCACGCCGCTGACGGCCCGGCTGTTCTGGTCGCATGTGCTGATCCTGCCGGTGACGGCGCTGATCCTCGTCGTCACCGGCGGCTTCCAGTCGCCGGCCGCCTTCGCGCTGGCGCCGCTGGCCGCGGCGGTGACGATCGGTGGGTATCTGATCGGCTTCCTGCTGCAGGTCTCGGCGATGACGCGGATTTCGCCCGGGGCGGCCGGCCTGGCCTACTGTGCAGAGCCGGTCTGCGCGGTTTTGATCGCTGCGGTGGTGCTCGGCGAGCGGCTGGGACCGCTGCAATATCTCGGCTGCGCCCTTGTCGTCGTCACGCTGGTCATTAATGTAACATTAGAACATATGCGGCGCCCGACAGCGCCGGCCTGAAACCCTGCGTCCGAGGCGAGTGCCGTCGTCATGTCCCTTTCGCAAGCCCGTCCCGAGCCGCTGCCGCTGACCCTGCTGACCGGGTTCCTGGGCGCGGGCAAGACCACCCTGCTCAACCGCCTTCTGAAGGATCCCGCGCTCGCGCAGACCGTCGTGATCGTCAACGAGTTCGGTGAGGTCGGTCTCGACCACCTGCTGATCCAGGGCGTCGAGGATGGCATGATCCTGCTCGATTCCGGCTGCCTGTGCTGCACGATCCGCGACGACCTGATCGTGACGATGGAAGATCTGCTGCGGCGGCGCGACAATGGCCGCATCAGCCCGTTCAGCCGGGTCGTGATCGAGACGACGGGCCTCGCCGACCCCGCGCCGATCCTCAACGTGCTGATCAACCACCCCTATCTCGCGATGCGCTTCCGGCTCGACGGCGTGGTGACGCTGGTCGATGCCGTCAACGGCATGGCGACGCTGGACGCGCATGAGGAGGCGCGCAAGCAGGTGGTCGCAGCCGACCGCCTGGTGCTGACCAAGGCGGATCTGGTGGAGGGCCTGGCCCAGCTGGCACCGTTGCGGCAGCGTCTGGCGCTGCTCAACCCCGGCGTCGCCGTGCTCGGCCCACAGGTGGCCGCCAGTTCGCTGTTCGGCGCCGGCCTCTACGATCTGGCGCTGCGCCCGGCCGAGATCGGCCAGTGGCTGGCGCGCGAAACCTTGCCGGGCGAGCGGCCGCAGCACGCTCACGACCATGGCGAGCACCATCATGGGCACCATCACGATCATGGGCACGACCATGCCCATCACGGCCATGACCATCACGATCACCATCACCACGACGTCAACCGCCACGACGCCAGCATCCGCGCCTTCGCGCTGACGGCGGACAGGCCGATCCAGCAGGCCACGGTCGATCTGTTCTGGACGCTGCTGCGTTCGGTCCACGGGCCGAAGCTGCTGCGCATGAAGGGGCTGGTGCAGGTCGCCGAGCACCCCGACCAGCCGCTGCTGCTGCATGCCGTCCAGCAGATCCTGCATCCCCCGGTGATCCTCGATGCCTGGCCCGACGACGACCGCCGCTCGCGCCTCGTGCTGATCGTCAAGGACATCGAGGAGAGTGTGGTGCAGCGGCTCTGGGCCGCCTTCCTCGGCCAGGCCGCTCAAGCCGGGACCGCCGTCAGCGCCTGAGCCGCGGGCTTCGGCCCCGATCTTGAAGCGAACCTCCCGATCGGTCGCGAGCGAGGCTGAAACTTGCCGATTCGGCACAGCCTCGCTCCAGATCGACCCAGCGCGGCGGAGGCAGGATCGCATGGATCGGGTCATGGCGTTGAGGGGGGCACCCTCGATGGGCGCGGAGAGCCGGGCGGCGTCGGTGGCGCCACACCTGCCGGAGCAGCCCATCGTCCTCGAAGCCCGGCCGCTGGCGGCCTGCGGCGAGATTGCCGGCGCCTGGGCGCATCTGGCCGGGCGCGCGCTCGAACCCAACCCATTCTACGAGCCGGGCTTCCTGCTCGCGGCCGCGCAGCATCTCGTCGCCTTCCGGGAGGTCATGGTCCTGCTCGCCTGGCAGGGTGCCGTGGAGGGGCCGCAGCGGCGCCTGCTCGGCTTCGTCCCGGTCTTTCCCCGGAACGGCTTCTTCCTGCCGGATGCGCTGATCGGCCTCAGCGACCGGCGCGTCGCCCATGGCGCGCCGCTGCTCGACCGGCAGAGCGCGGGCGCCGTCATCGAGGCCCTCCTCGCGCCGCGCCGGCAGCGCCTCCTCGATGGGCGCGGGCTCGTTCTGCGGGCGATCGAACGCGATGGGCCCCTGGCCGCGACCTTGCGCGAACTGGCCGAGACCGGCCGCCTCGGCGTCTCGTCGCTGCCCGCAGCCCCGCCTGCGCCGGCGCTGCCCCGCTCCGCCGCCTCGCTGGCGGCGCCGAAGGGCGCGGGCGGGCTGAAGTTCGTCGAACCGCGCTCGCAGGCCGCCCTGCGCGATGCCGTCGAGATCATCCTGGCGATGGAGGCGTCCGGGCCGCGCGGCCGGAGCGGCGCCGCAACGCTGCACGATACGCGCGAGGTCGGGTTCCTGAGGGCCATGACCCGCAGTCTCGCGCGCAACCGGCACTGCCGGGTCGGGCTGCTGATGCAGGAGGAAACGCCCGTCGCAGGCGCGATCGTGATCGGCCGGGGCGCGCGGAGCTGGCTCTATCTCGGCGTCGAGGATGAGGCGATGGCCGGGCGCGAGCCGCTGCGGGAGCTGCTCGCGGCGATGCGCAGGGCGATGCCGGCCCGCCGCATCCTTCTACCGGCAGGCCTGCCCGCCGATGAGGACGGCCTCCCCTTGCTCGGCGACGTCGCCCTCTCGGCCTCCAGCGCGGCCGCGCCGCGCGACCTCGCCGGCCGCGCGCGGGACGCGATCCGGCGCTCGCTGACGCGGCTTCCGCTGATGGGTCGTTCCGGGGTCAAGCCTCCGCGCGCAGGAGCCGCCTGACGATCTTGCCGGTGGTCGTCATCGGCAGTTCGTCGCGGAAGGCGATCTCGCGCGGATATTCATGCGCGGACAGCCTGCGGCGAACGAAGTCCTGCAGCTCGGCCGCGAGTTCGGGCGTGCCGCGCAAGCCCTCCTTCAGCACGACGAAGGCCTTGACGATCTCGGTGCGCAGCGGGTCGGGCTTGCCAACGACGGCGGCCAGTGCCACCGCATCATGCCGCAGCAGGCAATCCTCGATCTCGCCGGGGCCGATGCGATAGCCCGAGGAGGTGATGACGTCGTCGTCGCGGCCGACGAAGCGGACATAGCCGTCTGCGTCCTGCACCGCCTGATCGCCGGTCTTCATCCAGTCGCCGACGAACTTGGCCTGCGTCGCCGCCTCGTTGCCCCAGTAGCGCAGGAACATGACCGGGTCTGGCCGGCGCACCGCAATCTCGCCCTGCTCGTCGGACGCGCAGACCGACCCGTCGGGCCGGATGATCGCGACCTCGTGGCCCGGCACCGCCTTGCCGATGCAGCCCGGACGGCTGACGCCGATGGCGGCGCAGGAGGCCAGCACGAGGTTGCACTCGGTCTGCCCATAGGCCTCGTTGATGGTCAGCCCCAGCGCCTCATGGCCCCAGGCCAGGGTCTCCGCGCCGAGCGCCTCGCCGGCGGCCGCGACCGTGCGCAGCCGCAATGCGAAACGCTCGCGCGGGCGTTCGACGCTGCGCAGCATCCGCAGCGCCGTCGGCGGCACGAAGGCGTTGCGGATGCCGAGATCAGCCATCAGGCGGAAAGCCTCCTCCGGCTCGAAGCGCGTCACCGGCCGCGCCACGACAGCGACGCCGAAATGCAGCGCGGGCAGCAGCATGTTGAGCAGGCCGCCGGCCCAGGCCCAGTCGGCCGGCGTCCAGGCGAGGTCGCCGGGCTGCGGCAGGAATTCATGCGGCATCTGCACGCCCGGCAGATGGCCGGCGAGGACGCGGTGGCCATGCAGCGCGCCCTTGGGATTGCCGGTGGTGCCGGAGGTGTAGATCATCAGGGCCGGATCATCCGGGCCGCTCGCCGCGACCGTGCCGTCGGGCCGGGCATCTGCCAGCAGGGTGCTCCAGTCGAGCGCATCGCCATCGGCGCCGTCCGTCGAGACGGTCAGCGAAAGCGCCGGCAGCGGCTGCGCGATCTGGCGGACCTTGGCCAGCCCCGGCGCGTCGGTGACGAGGACCTTCGCTCCCGAGTCCAGCAGCCGGTAGGCCAAGGCGTCCACCCCGAACAGGGCGGCCAAAGGCACGGCAATGGCGCCTAATTTATAAGCAGCCAGATGCGCGGTCAGGACGCAGCGGCCCTGCGGCAGGAGGATCGCGATACGGTCGCCGGCCTGCACGCCGCGCCGGCGCAGCCCATCCGCCAGCCGGTCGGACGCCTCGCGCAAGGCGCCGAAACTGACCGGCGTGACCCGCCAGTCTCGGGAAACCTCGATGATCGCCGTGCGGCCAGGGTCCAGCGCTGCCCAGCGGTCGCAGACCTCGGTCGCGATGTTGTAGCGGGGCGGGATCTGCCAGCGGAAAGCGCGGCGCAGCGCCTGATGGTCGCGAAGGTCGGAAAGGATCAAGGCTGTGGTCCGGGGGAAGGCGCCAAAATAGGCAGGAAGCGTGGTGTTGTCACCGCCAGCGAGCGCGAGGCTGCCTCGCCATCGGTGCAGGGTCGTGGCAGGCTGCGAGGTGAGGAGTGGCCGGGCTGCCCGGCGCAACGGGGCCGATCAATGCTGGATGCCGCCGCTTACCTGGCTATCATGGCCGTTCCGCTGATCTTCGTCATTGCCGCGGTCCGCCGCGCCGCGCGCTCGGGGGAGGCCTCTACGAGCGACGATGGCGGCGGCGGCTGGTTCTCGGGCGATAGTGACGGCGGCGGGGATGGCGGCGGCGGAGGTGACTGAGGCACGGGGCACGGTCAGGGCCGGTCCTTGGCCGCCAATCCCGCGACATCGGCGATGATGCCGTCGAGCTCGAAGTTCTTCGGGGTGTAGACGGCCGCGACGCCCATGTTGCGCAGCGCGTTCTCGTCCTCCGGCGGGATGATGCCGCCGACCACGACGGGCACGTTCATGCCGGCGACGCGCAGGCGGGCGGTGACGTCGCGCACCAGCGGCAGATGTGAGCCCGAGAGGATCGACAGCCCGATGATGTCGGCCTGCGTCTCCTGCGCCTGGGCGACGATTTCCTCCGGCGTCTGGCGGATGCCGCCATAGCTCACCGCCATGCCGGCGTCGCGGGCGCGCACCGCGATCTGCTCGGCGCCGTTGGAGTGGCCATCGAGGCCGGGCTTGCCGACGAGGAAGCGCGGCGTGCGGCCGAGCTTCTCGGTGGCGCGGGCGACTGCGGCCTTGACGGTGGCGAGTCCTTCATTGCTGCCGAGCTTGGTTGTGTCGACACCGGTGGGGGCGCGGTACTCGCCGAAGATCTCGCGCAGGGTCTGCGCCCATTCGCCGGTGGTGACGCCGGCCTTGGCGCAGGCGATCGAGGCCGGCATGACGTTGCGCCCCTCCTTCGCCGCGGACGAGAGCTCGCCGAGCGCCGCCTGTGCGGCGCTGGCGTCGCGGGCGGAGCGCCAGGCCTTGAGCCGGCCGATCGCCTCCAGCTCGACGGAATCGGGCACCGTCACGACGCTGCCCTCGCCGGCCGAGAGGGGGGACGGCTCGCTGCTGGTGAACTTGTTGACGCCGATGACGATCTGCTCGCCGCGCTCGATCGCCTCGATGCGGCGCGCGCCGTTCTCGACCAGCGCCTGTTTCATGTAGCCGGTCTCGATGGCGGCGAGCGCCCCGCCCATGGCGTCGATCGTCGCCAGCTCGGCCAGCGCCGCCGCCTTGAGGTCGGCGACCTTGGCGTCGATCACGGTCGAGCCGTCGAAGATGTCTCCGAATTCGAGCAGGTCGGTCTCATAGGCCAGGACCTGCTGCATGCGCAGCGACCATTGCTGGTCGAAGGGACGCGGCAGGCCGAGCGCCTCGTTCCAGGCCGGCAACTGCACGGCGCGCGCTCGGGCCTTCTTCGAGAGCGTCACCGCCAGCATCTCGATCAGGATGCGGTAGACGTTGTTCTCGGGCTGCGGCTCGGTCAGCCCCAGCGAATTCACCTGCACGCCATAGCGGAAGCGGCGCATGGCCTCGTCGGCCACGCCATAGCGGCCGAGCGTGATCTCGTCCCAGAGCTCAACGAACGCCCGCATCTTGCAGAGCTCGGTGACGAAGCGCATCCCGGCATTGACGAAGAAGGAGATGCGGCCGACGAGCTCGGGGAACTCCGCCGCCGAGACCTCGGGCCGGGCGCGGATCGAATCCAGCAGCGCGATCGCGGTCGCCAGCGCGAAGGAGAGCTCCTGCACCGGCGAGGCGCCGGCTTCCTGCAGATGGTAGGAGCAGACATTCGTCGGGTTCCATTTCGGCAGTTCACGCGTGGTGAACACGACGATGTCGGTGGTCAGCCGCATCGAGGGGCGCGGCGGGAAGACATAGGTGCCGCGCGAGAGGTATTCCTTGACCAGGTCGTTCTGCGTCGTGCCCTGCAGCGCCTTGCGGTCCGCCCCCTGCTCGTCGGCCACCGCGATGTAGAGCGATAGCAGCCAGGCCGCCGTCGCGTTGATCGTCATCGAGGTGTTCATCTGCGCCAGCGGGATCTGGTCGAACAGCGCCCGCATGTCACCGAGATGGGCGATGGGCACGCCGACCTTGCCGACCTCGCCGCGCGCCAGCACATGGTCGGGGTCGTAGCCGGTCTGGGTGGGCAGGTCGAAGGCGACCGAGAGGCCGGTCTGCCCCTTGGCGAGGTTGTTGCGGTAGAGCTTGTTGGATTCCGAGGCGTCGGAATGGCCCGCATAGGTGCGGAAAATCCAGGGCTTGTCGCGCTTCGCCGACGGGCCGGCGGGGTCGATCGCGTTCATGCCGTTCCACCCTCTTTTCAGAGCAATCTCAATGTTGCACTGCGGCGAGAATAACGCCAGAGGGGCGGGGAAGTCGCTTGCGACCTTCGGATGAGCGCGAAAGGCGCCTCAGGCGGGTCGTTCGACGCCGAAGGTCGCGGTCAGCGTGAAGCTGCGCACCTCGCCCGGGGCGAGCAGGATCGCGCCGGCGCGCCGGTCGAGCGGCTCGTCGGGATCGGCCGGCGAGGTCAGGCCGTGCCAGGGCTCGATGCAGATGAAGGGGCCGTTCGGCTTGGTCCAGATGCCGAGCTGCGGCAGGTCGGCGAAGGCGAGCGCGATGCCGGGGCGGCCATCCGCACCATACCAGGCCCGGCTGCCCGCGCCCCCCGGAATGATCAGCGCATCGTCGGAAAAGAGCTGATGATCGAGCGTGAGCACGCCGTCGACGAAGGCGGTGGGGTGCAGGTCGGCCGCGCGCAGGCCCTCCGCGTCGAGCCGCTGATGGCCGGGGCTCGCGCCATTTTCGAGATGGATGCGGTGGGGCAGCCCGGCGCTCTCCGGCAGCGGCCAGGGGAAGGCCGGGTGATAGCCGAAGCAGAAGGGCATCGGCGCCGCGCCGGGATTAGCGACCCGCGCCGTCATGGCGAGCGAGGACCCCTCGAGCCGGTAGCTCATGTCGAGGATGAAGGCGAAGGGATAGGCCGCGCGCGTCCCGTCGTCCTCGGTCAGCCGCAGCGTGCAGGAGATGGCGTCCTGCGCAACCGTCTGGAACGGGGCGGTGCGGGCGACGCCATGGCTCCTGATCGGGTAGCGTCGGCCGTCGATCAGCACCTGGCCGCCCGGATGTTTGCCGATCACCGGAAAGAGCAGCGGCGAGCGCCCGGCCCAGATCGCCGGATCGCCGCTCCAGAGCCAGTCGCGGCCCTGCGCGTCCCTGACGGACTGCAGCTCCGCCCCGAGCGGGGCGATTTCGACGGCGAGGGCGTCGTTGCGCAGGCTGATCATCGGCGCATCAATGCCCGGCATCGGGCAGGCGCGGCAGCGGCATGAAGTCGACGCCTTCCTCATGCAGCATGCGGGCATCCTCCAGGCTGGCCTCGCCATAGATGGCGCGGCTGTCGCTCTCGCCGTGATGGATCTTCAGGGCCTCTTCCGCAAAGCGCTTCCCGACATGCTCGGCGTTCTCTGCCACCTGCCGGTGCAATTCCGTGAGCATCTGGCGGAGCGCGATCTCCTTCTCGCCCATCAGCGCGACCGGGGCGACCTCGGGCGCGGCCGCGTCCGCGGGCGGGGCGGCCGACGGGGCCGGCGCCTCGATCATCGTCTTGCCGCGGTCGGTGCGCGCGACATGGGGCGCCATGATGGCGCGCTCGACCTTGATGCTGTTGCAGATCGGGCAGGAGACGAAGCCGCGCCTGGCCTGCTCCTCGAAGCTGGCGGAGGTGGCGAACCAGCTTTCGAAGTCGTGGGCCTGCTCGCAGATGAGGGCGTATTTGATCATGGCGCGATGGCAGGCGAACGGCCTGGCGTGCCGCCGGAACCGGACGTGTAGGGAGGAGTGGCGCTCACGCGGCCAGCAACTTGTCGAGTTCGCCGCGCGCGTCGAGCGCGTGGATGTCGTCGGAGCCGCCGACATGCGTCTCGCCGATGAAGATCTGGGGAACCGAGGTGCGTCCGCCGGCCCGGGCGGTCATCGCCTGGCGCAGCTCCGGCTTGCCGTCGACGTCGATCTCGTCGAAGGCCACGCCCTTCTTCGTCAGCAGCGACTTGGCGGCCTTGCAATAGGGGCACCAGGAGGTGGTGTAGATCGTGACGGGAGGCATTGCGGGAT
The DNA here is from genome assembly GCF_042466375.1 of Allobosea sp. R86505. Taxonomy (NCBI): domain Bacteria; kingdom Pseudomonadati; phylum Pseudomonadota; class Alphaproteobacteria; order Hyphomicrobiales; family Alloboseaceae; genus Allobosea; species Allobosea sp. R86505. The sequence continues at coordinate 1,210,902 of NZ_JAXHPY010000001.1, forward strand.
CCATGCGGTTGGACAAGGTCTTAATGTAGGGGCTCGTCATGCTTTCGTCACCGGGCGAAACAGCCGGTCAGGTGCCATCGCTGACGACCCGCGCGAAAGTCAGGATGTCGACCGTGCGCGCGCCGCCGCGCAGCAGCGCCCGCGCCGCCGCATTGCCGGTTGCGCCCGTGGTCAGGACGTCGTCAACCAGCAGCACGTGGCGGCCCTCGATCTGCGGGCGGGCGGCCGGCGGCACTTTGAAGGCCCCCTGGAGATTGTCGGCCCGCTGCGCACGCGTCAGCCCGACCTGCTGGCGCGTGCGCTTGACCCGCGCCAGAGCGAGCGGCACGAGCGGAACGCCGGAGGCGCGTGACACCACCTGCGCCAGCGCCGCCGCCTGGTTGAAGCGGCGGGTCCAGAGCCGGAATCGGTGCAGCGGCACGGGGACGATCACATCCGCGTCGGGCAGCAATTCGCGGCCGGCCTGGATCATCATCCGCCCCATCGTCAGGGCCAGATCGGTGCGGTCGCCATATTTCAGCCGGTGGACCAGTTCGCGGGCGGTCCCGTCGAAGCGGCAGGCGGCGCGGGCCCGCGCAAACACCGGCGGATCGGCGATGGCGGCCGGCGAGACCAGCCCCTCGCCGAGATCGACGGCGAAGGGCGTTCCCAGCCGCTCGCAATAGGGCCGCTCGATGAAGCGCATCTCGCCCCAGCAGGTCGGACAGAGCGCCTGCGCCTCGCCCGTCGCAGCCTGACAGGCGATACAGGAGGGCGGGTAGACGATGTCGATGGCGGCCCGCAACCCGGTCCCGAGCCAGCTTGTCGAGGTTCCAAACATGTGCCGCAGCACCCGGCCGGAGATGGTTTGCTTCGCCTGGGAGGCGCCGGGAGGAGGATCATCGTCGAGGCCGACGTCCGGGGCAGTAGGATCGTGTCGTTCACGAAAGCCTGAAGAGCCGGCCCTGTCATGCTGCATTGCAGCACCTATCTTGAGGGCGTCCGACCGTCGGGGCCGCCGCATCGTCTGCGCCGCCCCGGACGGCCTCTCTTGCCGTCGGCCGCGCCGCGGCCCCTCCGAGGACCACCCCCATGACCCGATCCGATTCGTCCAGCCCCAAGCTGTTCTCGCCGCTGCGCCTCGGCGACATCGAGCTTGCCAACCGCGTCGTGATGGCGCCGCTGACGCGCAACCGCGCCACCCCTGGCAATGATGCGCCCAACGCGCTCAATGTCGAGTATTATCGCCAGCGCGCCGGCGCGGGCCTGATCATCTCCGAGGCCACGCAGATCTCGCAGCAGGGCCAGGGCTATGTCTGGACACCCGGCATGTACACGGCTGAGCAGGTCGCCGGCTGGAAGGCCGTGACCGACGCCGTCCATGCCGAGGGCGGCAAGATCATCGCCCAGCTCTGGCATGTCGGCCGCATCAGCCATGTCTCGCTGCAGCCGGGCGGGCAGGCGCCGGTCGCTCCTTCCGCCATCCCCGCCAAGGGCAAGACCTATGTCGAGAGCGGCTTCGTCGATGTCTCGGCGCCGCGTGCGCTTTCGCTGGAGGAGCTGCCCGGGATCGTCGCCGACTATGCGAAGGCGGCGGAGAACGCCAAGGCCGCCGGCTTCGACGGCATCGAGATCCATGCGGCCAATGGCTATCTGCTCGACCAGTTCCTGCGCGACGGCACGAACACCCGCAGCGACACCTATGGCGGCTCGATCGAGAACCGCGTGCGGCTGACGCTCGAAGTGGTCGAGGCGGTGGTGAAGGTGTTCGGCAAGGGGCGCGTCGGCATTCGCCTGTCTCCCGTCACCCCCGCCAATGATGCGCGCGACAGCGATCCGCAGCCGCTGTTTGCGCATCTTGTCGCCCGGCTGGACGAGGCGGGGCTCGCTTTCATCCATGTCATCGAGGGCGCGACCGGCGGCCCGCGCGACTTCCTGCCCTTCGACTATGACGCGCTGCGCAAGGCCTTTCGTGGCGCCTACATCGCCAATAACGGCTTCGACCGGGCGTCGGCGATCGAGGCGGTCGAAAGCGGGCGCGTCGATGCTGTCGCCTTCGGGCGGCTGTTCATTGCCAATCCGGATCTCGTCGAGCGGCTGCGGCGCGACTCAGCCCTGAACACGCCCGAGCCCTCGCTGTTCTATGGCGGCGACGGCAAGGGCTACACCGACTATCCGACGCTGCAGGACGCGGCGGCCTGACACGGTTCGTCCGAGGCGGTCCGTCTACCGGGAGGGGGCGCATCTCGGCGCCCCCTTCGCAATTTTCAGCATCGCCGTGCAAAAACAGTTGCAGGCCGGCGGCGGTGCGATTAAACAGCAGCCCTTGCCGCGCTGCTCCCATCGTCTAGCGGTCAGGACGTCGCCCTCTCACGGCGAAAACTGGGGTTCGATTCCCCATGGGAGCGCCATCGCGCCGCAATCCACCAGAAATCAATGCCTTAGCTGTCCAGCCGGCTCGTGAACCAAGCCGACTGCATAACAGGACGGCTAAATGGCGATCCCAATACACGTTACGCGTCGAGGCGAAGTCTATCATTATGCCCGGCGGCCATCGAATCCCGACTGGTGCGGGATCGTTCCGAAGGCGGGCGGAGGTTGAATTCTGCCGCGCCATCTCTTTTGGCTTCCGGGCTGGTAGAGTGTCCTATCGCCTGGCGGTCAACGCGCTTCGGACGTCTTCCACCTGCGCGGCCGTGACCGGCGCACCGTTATTGCCCCAGCTGGCCCGGACATAGCTTGCGACCGAGGCGATCTGATCGTCCGTGAGCTTCCAGCCGAAGGCCGGCATCGACAGCGGGCTGGGGCGGGCTTGCGTCGGAACCGCCCGCGCGCCCTCCAGAATGATGCGGATCACCGTGGTCGGGTCAGGGTCGTTGAGCTTGTTGGAGCCGGCGAGCCGCGCGAAGACATGCGGCACCCCGACGCCGGTCGAGACATGGCAGGCGCTGCAATTGTCGAAATAGATGGCCCGGCCGGCCTTCAGCACGGCCTCGCTGGGCCGCGACGATGGTGCGCGTGCCTCGGAATCGAGACTCTTCAGATAGGTCGCGATCGCGCCCAGATCCGCCTCGGTCATCTCTTCGGTCGACACGTTGACGACCTCGCCCATGCGCGTCAGAGCGCCGGTATGGGTATTGCGGCCGGTCTTCAGGAAGGTCACGATCTCGGCGGCGCTCCAGTCCTCGAGACCGCCATTGCGGCCGCCGCGGATATTCGGTGCGGCCCAGTTTTCCAGCCGCCCTCCCATCAGATGGCGGTCCTTGTTGTCGGCTCCCGCCAGGTTCCTTTCGGTGTGGCAGCCGGTGCAATGGCCCGGCCCCTCGACCAGATAGGCGCCGCGGTTCCATTCGGGCGAACGCGCCGGGTCCGCACGAAATTCGCCGGGCTCGAAGAACATCATGTTCCAGAACCCGACCATCCGCCGCCAGCTCAGCGGAAACGGCAGTTCATGCTCCTTGCGCTCTTTGCTGACGCGCGGGCGCGACGCCAGATAGTCATAGACCGCATCGACATCCTCGCGCGGCATCTTGGTGAAGTGCGGATAGGGAAAGGCCGGGTAGAGCCGCGAGCCGTCGCGCGAGCGGCCGTGATGCAGGGCGCGGTAGAACTCGTCCTTCGACCAGCGGCCGATCCCGGTCCGCTCGTCAAAGGTGATGTTGGGCGTATGGATCGTGCCGAACGGCGTCTCCATCGCACGCCCTCCGGCGAAGGCTTCTCCCCCGCCTCCGTGTGGCAGCTCTGGCAGTTCGCGGTCGCCGTGATGTAGCGGCCGCGTTCGACCTGGGCATGGGAATTCTGCTGGGCCGCGCCCGGCTGTGCCCAGATGGTGAGGACCCCGGCGAGCACGATCAGCGACCTCATGATTGCACCAGCGGACCAGGAGCGCGCAGATATTGGGAGCGGATCGCGTCGGCGGCCCAATAGGCGAGCGCGGCGACCGTTCCCGTCGGGTTGTAGCCGGCGTTCTGCGGGAAGACACCGGCGCCCATCACGAACAGGTTCGGAACGTCCCAACTCTGCAGATAGCGGTTGACCACGCTGTTGGCCGGCGTCGTGCCCATGATCGTGCCGCCGGTGTTGTGCGTCGTCTGATAGGGCATGGAATCATAGGGGCCCGAACGGTCCTCGACCTTGATCTCGCGGCCGCCCATGCCCTTGGCGATGGCGGTGACCCGCTCGGTCATAAAGGCCGCCATGGCGCGATCATTGGGCGTGAAGTCATAGGTCATGCGCATCAGCGGGCGCCCATAGGCGTCCTTGTAGGTCGGATCGAGATCGAGCGCGTTCGTCGCATAGGCCATCGAAGCCCCATGCGCGCCGACGCTGGTCGATTTCAGGAAATTGTCCGCGACCGCCTTCTTCCAGGCGGAGCCCCAATTGGGTGTGCCCTCGGGCGTGCGGTGGGTCTCGATCGGCCGGGCATTGGTGGTCCAGTTGGCGAGGTAGGCGCCGCCGATGAAACCCAGGCCGGAATGGTCGAAATTATCGCCATTATACTCGTCGACGCACATCCCCAGCGCGCCGGCCCCGACGAAGCCGTTGGTGTATTTGTCGTCGTAAAAGACCTGGGCGGAGGTCATGACCTGATAGCAGTAGTTTTTTCCCACCAGCCCTTCGCCCGTGAAGGGGTTGTAGATCTCGCCGATGCCGGACAGCATCATCAGCCGCGTGTTGTTGAGCTGATAGGCGCACAGGATCACGAGATCGGCTGGCTGCTCATATTCGTTGCCGTCGATATCGACATGGACCACGCCGGTGGCGCGCCGTCCCGTGCTGTCCTTCTGGATCGACAGCACCTCGTTCTGGACCTTGAGCGTGAAGTTCGGCTTGCGCATCAGGACCGGTAGGATCGTGGTCTGCGCGCTCGCCTTAGAGTAGTTGCCGCAACCGTATTTCTCGCAGAAGCCACAATAGCTGCAGGGTGCGAGTTGGACCCCGAGCGGGTTGGTGTAGGCGCGGCTCATGTTCGCCGAAGGACCGGGGAACGGGTTCAACCCGATTTCGCGCGCCGAGCGGGCGAACTGGTTCTGCGAAAACGTCATATGCATCGGCGGGTTCGGATATTCGGCGCTGCGAGGCCCCTCGAAGGGGTTGCCGCCTGCGACGATGGTGCCGCCCAGATTGCCGGCCTTGCCACCGATGCCGCAGAGTTTCTCGAACCGGTCGAAATGCGGCTCCAACTCGTCATAGGTGACGCCGTAATCCTGCACCGTCATACCCTCGGGCAGCGATCCGTAGCGCTCGGTGTTGTGTGAGGCGGCAACGAAGTCGCTGGGCAGAAAGCGCCAGGTCTGGCCGTTCCAGTGGACGCCTCCCCCGCCGACGCCTTCCCCGGGCAGAAACGAGCCCCAGCGGCGCATGGGCAGCGCCGTCTGTCCCCGGTTGTTGCGGAAAGTCAGCGTCTCGCGGGAGTTGTTCTGGAACATCTCCTTGCGCCAGTACCAGCGCAGTTCGTCGGGCGCCGTCGTGGTCGGAAAATGGGTCGGCGTGTCGCGCCAGTCGCCGCGTTCGATCGCCAGGACCTGAAGCCCCGCCTCCGTCAGTTCCTGCGCCATGATGGCCCCGGTCCAGCCGAATCCGACCAGGACCACGTCGACTGCAGGCAGCTTCTTCACGGCGCTCTCTCCTCCGATGGGCTGACCTTGTCCGTGTCAGCGCGCGCTCCAGCCAGGGCCGCCCATGAGGCCGACCGGTTCGAGCGCGATCGGCGCCCCGTTGTGGTTCAGGAAGTCGCGATAGTCGTAGCGAGCCCCGGGAAAGCCCACGAGCCGCCAGCCGACCATGTCGCGGTTGCCGCCATAGAGCGGATCGCAGAAGAAGCCCTCAATGGCGTTTTCCATGACCAGGGCGAAAAAGGATCGGGCCGGCACGTCGCCGAAAGGGAGATCGCCCTTCTCGAGCCGCGCCAGCACCGCGTCCTGCTCGCCGGTGCTCAAATCGGCGAAGCCGCGACCGCCCAACTCGGTGGCGCAGACCTGCTCGAGCGCCGCGATGCCGGCCCGGTACAGCCCCGCCGGCGGCTCGCGATACTGATAGCCCTGCTCCGTCGTGCCCTCGCCGAAGGGCCCCGCCATGTACCAGCGTTCGCCGCGCCCGTAGAAGCCGGCCAGTTGATTGTCGATGAAGCCGATGACGTTGGCGTCGCGCGCGCCCGGGCCGCGCTCATCGCTGGGGATGAGCCGCTCAACCATGGCCTCGATGCAGCGGCGCTCGGCGGCGGTGAAGAACCGCGCCCCATCAAACCGATAGGGCGTCGCGGCCCAGCCGGCGGTCCAGGGTATCGTTCCGGAAATCGTACGTGCCGACAGCGGCAGAGCGCCAAGGCCAGCGCCGGTCACCAGCAGCCCGAACAATACATCCCGTCGCTTATGGCCCAGGCTGTCCATCGTGGAGTCCCCCGTCATTTCAACTGAAATGCGCAGGGAGCGAAGATCGTTCCAAAAAACGTTGCGGGTCTGCCGGCGAGTGCCCGCGTCCGGATCGTTGCTCGGGAGGTGCGTCAAGCTGGGATTGGCGATCGCGAAGGCCGTGAACTCGCGGACCTGCCGGACATGGTCGCGCTGCGTGTGCTCGCCGAACCGGCGGATGGTCATATCCTCGATCATCCGCTGGCGCAGCACCTGTCATGACGAACTCTGGTTCGCTTCAGGTCAAGCTCATCACGGTTTCACGCTGGGCGCAGTGACCGGACGCCTCGTCGCCGATGTCGTCGCCACTGGAACGAGGTTCATCGACGCGCAGCCGTTCCGACCTGGCCGATTCTGACCGCAGCCATGCGTGACCCCGTTCAAGCTCGCTCGCGCATGCGTCTGGTCGCGCTCCTCATCGCGCACTGTACAAGCCGATCCGCAGCACTGGCTCGTGATGCCTTGGCCGCGTTATTGCGTAAACTGGAGCACCGGCAGGGTGTCGGAATCACAAGCCATGGCATGGCAGGTGTCGGGGGGACGTGTCGAGAATGGCCTATGACGTGATCGTCGTCGGGATCGGCGGCATGGGAAGCGCCGCCGCCTGGCATCTCGCCCGGCGGGGCGTGAAAGTCCTCGGTCTCGAACGCTTCGACATCCCCCACAGCATGGGCTCGTCGCACGGCATCAGCCGGATCATCCGCATGCCGTATTACGAGGATCCGGCCTATGTCCCGCTGCTAAGGCGGGCCTATGAGCTTTGGGGCGAGATCGAAGCGGCGACCGGCGAGGAACTGCTGGTCATCACCGGCTCGATCGACGCCAGCCCGGAGGATGACGCGCTGTTTCAGGGCGCTCTGAATTCGGCCCGCCTGCACGATCTGCCGCATGAGGTTTTGACCGGCGATCAGATCAATGCGCGTTACCCCGGCTATCGCCTGCCGTCATCGCATCGCGCCGTGTTCCAGGAGCGGGGCGGGCTGATCGCCAGCGAGCGGGCGATCGTGGCCCATGTCCGCGCAGCTCAGGCGCATGGCGCGGAGATCCATGCCCGCGAGGCCGTGCTCGGCTGGGAGGCGAAACCCAACGGCGACGGGGTGGTGGTCACGACAGATCGTGGCCGTTACGAGGCCGCGCGGCTGGTGCTGACCGCCGGTGCCTGGATCGGCGACCTCGAGCCCTCGCTTCAGGCCGTCGCGGTGCCCGAGCGGCAGGTTCTGGCCTGGCTTCAGCCCGCGAAACCGGAGTTGTTCGCGCTCGATCGCTTCCCCGTCTTCAACCTGCAGGTCGATGAGGGCCGCTATTACGGCTTTCCGATCTACGAGGTGCCGGGGTTCAAGTTCGGCCGCTATCACCACCGGGGCGAAACCAGCCGCGCCGACGATGTCAGGCGCGAGCCGGACGCGGAGGACGAGCGGCTGCTGCGGGACTTCAGCCAGCGCTATTTCCCGGACGGCAGTGGCCCGACCATGGCGCTGCGAAGCTGCATGTTCACCAACACCCCCGACGAGCATTTCATTCTCGACCGCCACCCCGACCATGAACAGGTCGTGCTCGTTTCGCCCTGCTCGGGCCATGGCTACAAGTTCTGCAGCGTGATCGGGGAGATCGTCGCCGATCTCGCCAGCGGAGACGGCACGACCCGGCACGACATCGGATTCCTGCGCCTGGCGCGGACGGCGCTGGCTGCCCCTCATGCATGATGGCCTCGATGTCGCGCCACGCGGCGGCCTGCGTCTGGGCATCGACATCGGCGGCACGTTCACCGATTTCGCCCTGGTGGATTCGCTGGGCTCGCGGGTCGGCGTTCACAAGCAGCTGACGACGCCGCGTGATCCCTCTCACGCCGTGCTCGAAGGCACGCTCGCGATCTGTCAGGCCGTCGGCTGCTCCCTGTCCGATCTCGTCGAGATCGTCCATGGCACGACGCTGGTCACCAATGCCCTGATCGAGCGTCGCGGCGACCGCACCGGCATGCTCGTGACGCAAGGCTTCCGCGACCTCTTCGATATCGGCCGCGAGCAGCGCTACGACCTGTTCGATCTCAGGCTTCGCTATGCCGAGCCGATCGTCGAGCGAGGCTTGCGGGCTGAAATCCCCGAGCGGCTGAAACATGACGGCTGCGTGCTCGTGCCGCTGGACGAGGCCGCCGTCGCCGCACACACGCGCCGGCTCGTCGAGGAGGAGCGGATCGAGGCGCTGGCCATCTGCTTCCTCCATGCGCATGTCGACGACCGTCACGAACGCCGCGCCCGCGAGATCGCAGGGGCGCTCTATCCGGCGCTGCACATCTCCCATTCGGCGGATGTCTTCCCCTATCCGCGCGAATTCGAGCGCTGGACCACGACCTGCGCCAACGCCTATTCGCAGCCGCTGGTCGACCGCTATCTCTCCCGGCTGGAGACGGGCCTGGCCGAGGCCGGCTTCCGCGGGCGGCTCTGGATCATGGCCTCGAGCGGCGGTCTGATGAGCCTCGACATGGCCCGGCGCTATCCGGTGAAGCTGCTGGAATCGGGACCTGCCGCCGGGGTGCTCGTCGCGGCCCGGATTGGAACGGCGGTCGCGGGAGGAGACCTGCTCTCCTTCGATCTCGGCGGCACGACCGCCAAGGGCGCGCTGATCCGCAAGGGCAGGCCGTTTCGCGCCTATTCCTTCGAGGCCGCGCATGCCTACGAGTATCGCAGCGGCAGTGGCCTCCCGCTGCAGATCCCCGTCCTCGACATGACCGAGATCGGGACCGGTGGCGGCAGCCTCGTCGCGCCCGATGCGCTGGGCCGGCTCCGGGTCGGGCCGCGCAGCGCCGGCGCCGAACCCGGCCCGGTGTCTTATGGCCGTGGCGGCAAGACCGCGACGTTGACCGATGCCAATCTCCTGCTCGGCTACCTCCATCCCGACAGTTTCCTCGGTGGCACCATGACGCTGGATCTCGACGCCGCAGGCGCCGCCTATCGCGAGCAGATCGGCGTGCCGCTGGGCGTCGATGCGTTGCGCGCCGCCTGGGGGGCGCATGACATGGCCAATGAGGACATCGCGCGGGCCTTCCGGATGCATGCCACCGAACGCGGCTTCGACTATCGCGGTTGCGCGATGGTGGCCTTTGGCGGCGGCGGGCCGCTGCATGCGGCGCGGATCGCCCGCAAGCTGCGGGTGCCGCGCGTGATCTTTCCGCGGGGAGCCGGCGTCATGTCGGCTTTCGGGATGCTGTCGGGCGCGCAATCCTTCGAGACGGTGCGGGCTTTCCGGCGCGGGCTCGACGCGGTCGAGGAGAGGGAGCTCAAGGCGCTTCTCGCGGAACTCGATGCCGAGGCCGCCGCGCCACTGGGCTCCGGCGCTGCCACGCACTGGCATCGCCGCTTCGACATGCGCTATCGCGGCCAGCACTACGACATCGAGGTCGAGCTTCCCGAGGCCTGCGCGAACCTCTGCGAGGCGCTGCGGACGCGTTTCATCGAGCGCTACCGCGAGATCTTTCACACCAGTCTCGATGAGCCGATCGAGATCGTCGGGTGCAAGGTCGAGGCGAGCGCTTCGGCTCCCCAAAGTTTCTCGACCAGCCCGGAGGACGAAAACCACGCAGGCGAGGCGATCACAGGCCATCGTCAGGCGTATTTCCCCGCAGCGGGCGGCCTCGTCGACTGCGCCGTCCTGGCGCGCTCGCGGCTGCGGCCGGGCATGCTCGTGGACGGGCCGGCGCTGATCGAGGAACCGGAATCAACGATCCTGCTCGACGCCGGTGACCGCGCTACGGTGCATGGCGATTTGAGCCTCGTTGCGGAGATCGCGACCCCATGACGAGCCCGGTTGTGACATCCCGCCGAACTCTCGATCCGATCGACCTCGCCATCGCCTGGGACAGGCTGATCTCGATCACCGACGAAGGCGCGGCGGCCCTGATCCGCACCTCCTTCTCGATGCTGGTGCGTGAGGGCTTCGACCTTTCGGTGATGATCTTCGACACGCGCGGCCGGCTGATCGCGCAGAGCCGCAAATGCATCCCCGTCTTCATCGGCACGGCGCCGGTGACGATGGCGCATATGCTCAAGCGGTTTCCGGCTGAGACGCTGGCGCCGGGGGATGTCGTCGCTTCGAACGACCCCGTCATCGGCACGGGCCATATGTTCGACCTCGCCCTGATGAAGCCGATCTTCAGGGGTGGGCGCATCGTCGCCTATGCCATGAGCATCACGCATCTGCCCGATATCGGCGGCATGGGCTTCTCGGCCGCCGCGACCGAAATCTACCATGAGGGTCTGCGGCTGCCGATCTGGAAGCTCTTCGCGGCGGGCCAGCGTGACGAGACGCTGGTCGAGCTGATCAAGCTGAATGTTCGGGTGCCCGAGCAGGTGCTGGGCGACATCATGGCGAGCGTGAGCTGCCTCGAGGTCGTCGACCGGCAGCTCGGCGAGTTCCTGTCCGAAGCGGGGCTCGCCGATGTCGACGAACTCGCCGTTTCGATCATCGACCAGACCGAGGCCGCCGTGAGGGCGGCGCTGGTCGCGATTCCCGATGGCGCCTACCGCAACGAAGTCGAGGTCGAGGCCTTCGGCGATATCCGGCGGCTCGTCTGCCGGATCGACAAGCGCGGCAGCGAGGCGGCGATCGACTTCGCCGGAACGGGTCCCTGCGTCGGGGCCGGCATCAATGTGCCGCTGTCCTATACGCGCTCGATGGCGCTCTACACGCTGAAATGCATCACCGCGCCCAGGCTTCCCAACAATGACGGCGCCACCGTGCCGCTCTCAATCAGCGCGCCCGTGGGCTGCCTGCTCAATGCGGTGCCCCCGGCACCGTCGGCCGGGCGGCATGTCATCGGCCATTTCATCCCCCCGCTGATCTTCGGGGCGCTGGCCGAGGTCGTGCCCGACCGGGTGATGGCGGGTAGTGGGCTGATCGACTTCATCACGCTGCAGGGCCGCCGGCCGGATGGCTCGGGCATGAGCACGACCTTCTGCGCGGCGGGTGGTTTCGGCGCATTGAGCGATCTCGATGGCCAGCCGACGACGCCGGGCTCGTCGAATATGGGCGGCATGTCGGCGGAGCTGTTCGAGCCGGAGAGCGGGCTGATCGTCGAGCGCAAAAGCCTGCGGCCGGATTCGGGTGGGGCAGGCGCCTATCGCGGCGGTCCGGGCCAGGAGATCGTGCTGCGCAATGACAGCGGCTTTCCGGTCAGCGTCTTCTCGATGGCCAACCGCACCCAGTTTCCGGCGCAGGGCTTCGCCGGGGGGCAGCCGGGCGCCTGCCGCGAGCATCTGGTCAATGGCGTGACGATCTCGCCGCAGGGGCGGCATGAGCTCGCGCCGGGCGACCGCCTGACGCTGCGCGAGGCTGGCGGCGCGGGCTTCGGCAACCCGCAAGCGCGGCCAGCCAGCAGGATCACGGATGATCTCAGACGGGGTTATGCCACGCCGGAGGGGGCGTCTCGCGCTTATGGGCCGGACTGGACGCGTCGATAGACGTAGAGGGTTTGAGCGAGGCAGGCGCTACGGCGCGGGATGAAGATTACAACGGATCGACATCCCGGATTTCGCACGGACTGGGAATGCTGGTTTTTGGAATGCGGTGCTGTTGCAGCATGGAGCCCCGGACCGGCTGCGACCTGTCCAAGGTGAGCGACGTCTGGTGGACGAGGATTTCGTCGCTGCTCTCAAGCTTTCGATCAGCGCAGCATGCGCGGCAGCCACAGCGTCAGGTCGGGCCAGAAGGTGATGATCGCCAGGGCGCCGAAGAGCGGGATGTAGAACGGCATCACAGCCTTCAGCACGGCGGGCATCGAGGTCTTGGCGACGTCCGACAACAGGAACAGCGCCAGCCCCAGCGGCGGCGTCAAAAGCCCGATCATCAGGTTGAAGACGAAGATGATGCCCAGATGAACGGGGTCGACGCCGGCCATCACCAGCGGTGCCGAGACCAGCGGCGCCACCAGAAGCGTCGCCGTCGTGCTGTCGAGGAACATGCCGACGATGATCAGCAGCACGTTGACGATGAGCAGCAGCACGATCGGGTCGGTCGAGATCGAAAGCAGGCTGCGGGTGAAGCTCTGCGGCAATTGCTCGATGGTCAGGATCCAGCCGAACAGGGCGGCGGCCGAGACGATGATCAGCACGGCTGATGTCGTCTTCACCGTGTCGAACAGCGCAAAGCGCAGCCTCGGCCAGGTCAGCCCGCCATAGAAGAACACCGCGATCAGGAGGATGTAGGCGACCGTGATCGAGGCGGCCTCGGTCGGGGTGAAATAGCCGCCGAGCATGCCGCCGACCAGGAGAAGCGGCGTCATCAGCGCCGGCGCGGCCGGCCAGAAGGTCGTCCAGAGCTCGCGGACAGTCGGCCAGCGCTTCGAGCGCGGATGGTTGTGGCGCTTGGCGAGCCAGGCCACGGTCGCCATCAGCATCGCGACATAGAGCAGCGCCGGCACAATGCCGGCGATCAGCAGCTGCACGATCGAGACGCTGGTCACCGAGCCGTAGATGATCAGCGGGATCGAGGGCGGAAAGATCGGTCCGACCACGGCCGACGCTCCGGTGATCGCGGCCGAATAGGCGCGCGTGAAGCCAGCCCTGACCATGGCACGGATCTCGATGCGGCCGAGGCCGCCGATATCGGCCAGCGCGGCGCCCGACGTGCCCGAGAACACCAGCGAGCCGATGACGTTGACCTGCGCCAGCCCGCCCGGCACGCGGCCCCCCAGCGTATGGGCGAAGCGGTAGATATGACTGGTGATGCCCGCCTGGTTCATCAGGCTGCCGACGAAGATGAAGACCGGAACGGCCACCAGCGGGAAGGAGTCCAGCGCATAGGTCATGCGCTGCGCGACCAGTTCCAGCGGGAACCCCGACAGCAGGACATAGAGCAGGGCGGGGACCGCGATCGCGACGACGACCGGAAAGCCGAAGATGAACAGCGCCACGAAGGCCAGGATGATGGTGATCGCCATGATGATCCGCCCTTCAGTGCTTCATCTCGTCGGGCAGATCGAGCTCGTCTTCGGGCTCGTGCTCCTGTGGGAAGCTGACATAGAGCGGCCGTCCCTGGATCGCCTTGGCGGTCTGGATGGCGCATTCGAGCGTGCTCATCGCAAAGCTGACGCAGGCCGCGCCCAGAAAGATCCAGTAGGGTATCCCCAGTGTCGGGGTCGAATTGTCGAGATTGCCGCCGATGGCGACGAAGCTGGCGAGCGTGATCGCCGCGAAGGTCGCGGTGGCCGCGATCGCGCCGAAGATTTTCGCCGCACGCACGACGCCGCCCGGCAGCATCGAGACGATTTCCTCCATCCGGATATTGGCACCGGCCGAGATGACATAGGGCAGGGCCAGGAAGACCGCGCAGATCAGCATGAAGCGCGCCAGTTCCTCCACCCCGATGATCGGCGTGGCGAAAATCTCGCGCGACACCACCTGGATGAAGGGCAGCGACACCATGGCGATCAGCATTGCCAGGCTGCCCCAGCGGAACAGCCACCGCACCGGCTCGACGGCGCGGTCGATCGCGTAGGTCCGGCTGTCGACACTCGTCACGGAGAGAGGGCCATCGGGGGCGGTGGCGGAGCTTGGCAAGAGGGCATCTCTTTGCGGAATCGAGGAGCGGGCAGAGGCTTCGGCCGGACCGGGGCCAACGCAGGACAGCAAAAGCCGGGGCGTGGCGCCCCGGCTTTCGGCTTCACTTCATGGCGCTGATGCGCGCGATGATGGGGGCCCAGGTCGGGAAGTCGGTGTTGACCTGCGCGCTCACCGATTTGCGGAACTCCTCGACCTTGAGTCCGTCCTTCTCGGTGATGAAGGTCATGCCCTTCTTCTTGAGCTCGTCGATCAGCTTGACCTCGGCCTCGAGCCCGAGCTTGAGCGTCTCCTCGCCGACTTCGGCCGCGATGGCGGCCACGACGGCGCGGTCCTTCTCCGGGATCGATTGCCAGCTGCGCTCGTTGATGAAGACCGGCAGCACGTTCTGCATGTGCCCGGTCAGCATCACATGGCTCTGCACCTCGTAGAGCTTGTTGGCGTTGATCATGGTGAGCGGATTTTCCTGGCCGATCACCATGCCGGTCATCAGGGCGGTCGGCAGTTCGGCGACCTCGACCGGCGTCGGCACCGCGCCCATGCCCTTGATCATCGTCGTCCAGAGCTGCAGCGGGACGCCGCGGAAGCGCTTGTCCTTGAGATCGGCGGGGGAATAGACCGCCATCTTCGCCGTCATCTGCCGGGCTCCGCGATAGAGCCGGCCGACGATGCGGATATTGGCCTGCTTGACCAGCTTCTCCGACATCTCCTTCATGATCTCGGACTTGGCCGGGTCGGTGGCCATCATCGCATGCGTGCCGTCGCGATAGATGAAGGGCGCCGCGAAGGCCGCCATCTCCGGCATCAGCCGTGACAGCGATGCGAATTCGTGGTGGGCGAGCGAGATCGCGCCGCTGCGGACACCGTCGACCGTTTCCTGCGCGCCACCCAGCTGCGAGTTCGGGAAGACCTGAACCTTGACGCGACCTTCCGTGCGCGCCTGAACCCGCTTGGCGAACTCCTCGGCGTACCAGTACTGGATGTCGCCCTCCGAGCCGACATGGGCGTAGCGAAGCGTCACCTGGGCTGCCGCGGGGGCGGCGAAACCGGCCGCGAGCGCCAGCGCTGCGACCATGCTTTTGAGCGTCTGCCTCTTGTTGATCCTGGTCATCGGTTCCTCCTCGGTTTTTTATGATGAGCTTTGTTGTTTCGGCGGCTCACAGCCGGTAGATGCGCCGGGCATTGTCGTGAAACAGCCGGTCGCGGTCGCTTCCAGGCAAGCTCGCCGTCGCGGCGAGAAAGCCCGAGAAGATCGTATCGAAATCGCCGACGAGACTGTCGACCGGGAAGTTGCTGGCAAACATCGCCCGGTCCAGGCCGAATATGGCGAGCGCATCGCGGATGACCGGGCCATTGGTCGCGACCGTCCAGGGTCGGCCCGGCAGGCCGAGGCCGGAGATCTTGAGCGCGACATTGGGCTGCGCCGCCGCGCGTTCCAGGGCGTGTCGCCAGGCGGCCAGCGCTTCGGGCGAGCGATCGGCGGGCAAACCGGTGTGGTTGATGATGATCTGCGTCGCGGGGAAATCCTTCGCCAGATCGGCGGCCGCATCGAGATGCCACCAGGGCGTCTGCACATCGAAGGACAGGCCGTGACGCTCGAGCAGGGCATATCCCTGGCGCCAGGCCGGATCGTCCATGGAGCCGGTGGCGCCACGCTTCGCCTCGGTCGGCCCGGAGGCTGCCGCGGGCTTGTGCCGAATCCCCCTCACGATCGACACGGAGGCATGGGAGGCGAGCAGCGTGCCGGCATCGGGCGCCGCAAGATCGCACCAGGCGACGACGACCGAGGGCTGCCCCTCCGTCTTCGACACCGCCGCGACCCACCGGCTTTCGTCGGCCGCCTTGTCGCGGGCCCATTCCGCTTCGACATAGACCGATCCGACCACTGGCCAGCCGGCGATATCGGCCCGGTAATCCACCGGCATGTAGTCCCGGCAGATCGCGGAATAGTCTCCGTAGCGAAACGGAATGCGCTCGTGCTTCAGCCAGGGCAGATCGTTGGCGAGGTCCCAGACGTGATGATGCGCGTCGATGACGGCGCGGGGCCGAGTAGGCTGGTTCACCCTCGCCGTGCCGTTCATGATTTGCCTGCTGCGCGTTGGGCGGCGTCATGCTCGTAGAGCTTCACCACCGCCGCCGAATCCGTCATCTCGTGGCCGAGCGCGACATAGTCTTTGTAGCGCTGCACGCCCTGCTCGATGACCTTGAGATCGAGCCCGAGATCGCGCGAGAAGGCGGAGACCGCCTTGAGATCCTTGAGGAGCTGCCGGGCATAGCTCGAAGGAGGCTCGAAGGCGCGGGCTTGCATTTGCGGATAGAGCCGCTGCAGCAGGCTCGAATCCGCATGGCCGCCGGCCAGGCATTGCGGCAGACGCGCGGCATCGATCCCTGCGGCCTCGGCCAGCATCAGCGCCTCGGCCATCACGACATAGCCGGTGCCGACGATCGCCTGGTTGATGATCTTGGTGGTCTGACCGGCGCCGACCGGCCCCATCAGCGTGACGTTGCCGGCCATCTGGCCGAGGATCGGCTTGGCCTTCGCGAAATCGGCCTCCGACCCGCCCGCCATCACGGTCATGCTCCCGGTGCGCGCGAGCTGCGGGCCCCCAGACACCGGTGCGTCGATCCAGCCGGCGCCGGTCAGGCTCGCCAGCTTGGCAGCGACCTGGCGGGTGCCCTCGGGATCGGCGGTCGAGAAGTCGATGACCATGGTCGGGCCGCGCCCGGCGGCCGCGACGCCGTCCTCGGCCAGGATGCAGCGTTCGACCGCGGCCATGTGCAGGACGCAGAGCATGACGATGTCGCTCGCCGCCGCGACGTCGGCCGGGCTCGCAGCCGCGACCGCGCCATGGGGGACCACCGTGTCGAGCCGCTCCGGCTCGAGGTTCCAGACGGTGACGGGGTAACCGAGGTCCAGCAGCCGTCGCACCATGGCTTCGCCCATGATGCCGATGCCGATGAACCCGATGCGGGGCAGGGTGGTGGAGGCGCTCATGCGGGCGCCCTCCCGCTACGGCAATGCGCGCAGGTTGCATGCCAGGACTCTCGCCCGATGCTGGTCTCAGTCATCGATTTGGCTCCTTTTGGCCCGGCTGGTCTCGGGTCGACAATCTTGCATGCCAGATTTGAGATGTCAGCAGATTGCGGGGCCCGAGGGCTCGGTGGTTCATGTAAGAGGTCGGCTTCGGTCGGTGCGCCGTGACGCTCAGCGCCCGGTCCAGGTCGGCAGCGCCTTGGTCTTGGCCAGGAACTCCTGGACGCCGCGGCGGAAATCGTCGCTGCCGTAGACCCTGTCGATCAGCGCATCGACATCCGGGAGGGAGTCCAGCGTCATGCGCCGCAGCGTCTCCTTGGTGGTGCGGGTGGTCAGCGGCGCGTTCTCGGCGGCGCGACGACACAAGGCCGCGATCTCGGCGTCCATGGCCTCGCGCTCGACCACGCGCAGCAGGAACCCGCCGGCGAGCAGTTCCGGTGCCGTGACGATCTCGCCCAGCAGCACCATGCGCCGCGCCATCGCCACGCCGATCTCGCCGCCGATGCGCGCGAGGCTCAGCGCCGACAGACAGTTGCCCAAGGTCCGGCCGATCGGCGAGCCGAAGCGGGCATCGGGCGTGGCGATACGGAAGTCGCAGGCCGCTGCGATGTTCAGGCCACCGCCGACCGCCCAACCATCGACAGCGGCAATGGTCGTGACCGGAATGGCGTCCAGCGCCCGCATGCAATCGTCGATTTCGCGCTCATAGGCGACGCCGTCGGCGCCGCTCGTGAACGTGGCGAAGCCGGAAATGTCGGTGCCGGAGACGAAGGCCTTGCCGCCCGTGCCGCGGAACACAGCGACGCGGATGGCGGGATCGGCGGCAATGGCCAGCGCGCTATCGCGCAGGTCGAGCCACATCTGCTTGGTCAGCGCGTTGAAGGCCTGGGGATTGTCGAAGCGGATATGGGCGACGCCATCGGCCGTTTCGAAAACGATGCGCGGACCGGTCATTGCGCAGCCTCGGCCTTGCGAGCCTGCTTGATCAGCCCCTTGCGGAGCAACTCCTCGCGGATTTCGTCGCCATGCTGGTTCAGCAGAGGTGGGGGCAGGCGGATTTCCTGAGGCGTCCCGCTGAGCTTGACCGGGAAGCCCAGGGCCTTGAACTCGCCCTCGACCGGATGGGGGATGGTCTTGACCATCTCGCGCGCCACGGCCTGTTCGCTCTCCACGGCCTGCGCATAGTCGAGAATCGGCGCGGTCGGCACACCGGCCTCGATCAGCGCGTCGATCCACTCCTGCTGGGTGCGGCTGCGGAAGGTTGGCGCCATCGCCTCGATCAGCGCGATGCGGTTGATGATGCGGTTGGCGTTGGTCGCGAAGCGCTCTTCCAGTTGCAGTTCCTCGCGCCCGATTGCCTTGATCAGCTTGAGCCACAGCCCCTGATTGGCGGCGCCGATGACGAACCAGCCATCCGAGGCCTCGACGGCCTGGTAGGGCGCCGACATGCGGTTGGCCGATCCGATCGGGATCGGCGAGCGGCCCGTGCCCCAGAGTTCGGTCGTCTCCCAGACCGACAGAGCGAGCGCCGCCTCGAACAGCGAGGCGTCGATGAACTGGCCGACATTCGAGGTCTGGCGGCCGATGATCGCGCTCAGGATCGCATAGGCGCTGAACAGCCCTGCACCCAGGTCGGCGACGGGGATGGAGTTCTTCGCCGGCTCCATGCCCGGAAATCCGTTGGAGCTGAGCACGCCTGAGACGGCCTGCGCCATCAGGTCGAAACCGGGGCGCTGCGACCAGGGGCCGGTCTGGCCGAAGCCGGAGATGCTGGCATAGACCAGCCGCGGATTGATGGCGCGCAGGGTCTCGTAATCCATGCCCAGACGCGCGGCCACGCCGGGGCGGGCATTCTCGACGAGGACGTCGGCGGTCTGCACCAGCCCGTAGAGAACCTCGCGGTCCTCCTCCTGCTTGAGGTTGAGCGTGATGCTGCGCTTGTTGCGGTTCAGCGCCAGGAAGCCCGGGCTGTCGGCGCCCTTCAGTCGGAACCCCATCGACAGACGGGTTGAGTCGCCGGTGCCGGGCGGTTCGATCTTGATGACGTCGGCGCCCATATCGGCCAGCAGCATGCAGCAGAAGGGCCCCGCCATCACCTGCGAGATATCGAGCACGCGAATGCCCGCGAGCGGCAGTGCCATCGGATCAACTCCTCCCAATATCCGCGCCCTGCCTGAGCAGGAACCGCCGTCCGCATTTTCGCGGTCTTATTGAAGCGGCGTCTTTCGACGCTCAGTAGCTGTATGCGACATACTGTATATCCTATAGGATTAAGGGTGGCTGTCTCCCGTGTCAATGCGGCGCGACGAGGGTGCGGCGGGGCCGGGCAGCGTTTCGTCGTGACGATCGAGCGCGGTCGCCATGCGCTGGCGCGACGCTTCGAGATGGGTGCGCATCGCCGATTCAGCCGCGTCGGGGTCGCGCGCCAGCAGGGCGCTCACGATGGCGGCATGCTCCTGAAGCGCCTGTTCGGGGGCATTGGTGCGAAACAGGAAGCGGAAGATGTGCAGATGGACGTGCAGCCCCTCGATCGTCTGCGCGATGAAGCGGTTGCCGCTGGCGCTGGCGATGAGGTGGTGCAGCCGCGCATCGCCTTCGGCGAACTGCGCATAGTCGGTCTCGTCGCCCCCAGCGACCCGCGCCATCTGCTCGGACAACACCGTCAGCGCGTCGAAAATCTGCTGGTTGCTGCGCCGCGCCGCGAGCGCGGCCGCCTGCGGCTCGATCAGCAATCGCATCTCGAAGAGATCGTCGATCTCGGGCCGGGTCAAAAGCTCGGCGGCCCGAAACCCGACATTGGGAATCTTGTAGGCGAGTTTCTGGGCTTCGAGCAGCGTCAGCGCCTCGCGGATCGGCGTCGGCGATATCTGCAGATCGCGCGAAAGCGCTTCGATCCCGATATGGGCGCCGGGCGCGATCTTCATCGTCACGAGCATCGACAACAGTTGCTCATAAGCGAGTTCGACCAGCGATTTGGGATAGGCAAGCGGTTGCTCTCTCAGTGTGACGAGGCGGGAGAAAGCGGGCGACGCGGGTGTCTTGGCGACCATCGATGCGAACCTGAGGGCAAGATGCTATAGGATATTGGCTTTCCCTTCGCGCTCCAACCCCGTTCACGATGCGACCGGGCCGGTCGCATCGTCGTCTCGGCCGCATCCGGGACGCGGCGCCAGCGCGCCGTATCCCGGGAGGCCTCACCAGCTCACGGCGATGTATTTGGTCTCGGTGAATTCGAGCAGGCCGTGATGGGCGCCCTCGCGCCCGAGCCCGCTCTGCTTCATGCCGCCGAAGGGGGCGGCCGGATCCGAAACCAGGCCGCGATTGAGCGCGACCATGCCGTAGTCGAGCCGCTCGGCGATCGCCAGCCCCGCCTTGAGGTCGCCGGTGTAGACATAGGCCGACAGCCCGTATTCGGTGTCGTTGGCCATGCGAATGGCATCCTCGACATCGTCGAAGGGCGTCACGGCGGCAACGGGGCCGAAGATCTCCTCGCGCTGGATCGCGGCATCGCGCGACAGATCGGCGATCACCGAGGGCGGATAGAACAGTCCCGGTCCCGGCCCGGCGACGCCGCCCAGCCGGAGCGTGGCTCCCTTGCCGAGCGCATCGGCGACCAGCGCCTCGATCTTGTCGATCGCGGCACGGTTGATCATCGCGCCGCATTGGGTCGCGGCATCGGTGCCGGGCCCGACCGTCAAGGCACCCATCCGCGCAACCAGTTTCTCGACGAAGGTCTCGTAAATGCCGCGCTGGACGTAGAAGCGGTTGGCCGCCGTGCAGGCCTCGCCGGCATTGCGCATCTTGGCGATCATCGCGCCGTCCAGAGCCGCCTCGAGATCGGCATCGTCGAGAACGAGGAAGGGCGCGTTGCCGCCCAGTTCCATCGAGCAGCTGATGATGCTGTCGGCGGCCTCGCGCAGCAGGATGCGGCCGACCTCCGTCGAGCCGGTGAAGGACAGCTTGCGCACCCGCTTGTCATGAAGGATCGCGCGGCAGAGGCCGGCCGGCTCCGAGGTGTTGACGATGTTGACGACGCCCGCCGGCACTCCGGCACGCCGCAGGATCTCGCCGACGGCCAGCGCCGTGAGCGGCGTTTCCTCGGCGGGCTTGAGGATGCAGGTGCAGCCAGCGGCCAGGGCGGGCGCGAGTTTGCGCGTCGCCATCGCCGCCGGAAAACTCCAGGGCGTGATCAGCAGCGCGATGCCGATCGGCTGGTATTGGACCAGGATGCGGTTGCCGCCGGCCGGCGCCATCGCGATCTCGCCATTGATGCGCACGGCCTCTTCCGCATACCAGCGGAAGAACTCTGCCGCGTAGAGCACTTCGGAGCGGGCATCGGCCAGCGCCTTGCCGTTCTCTAGCGAGATCAGCCGGGCGAGCCAGTCGGCCTGATCGACCATCGACTGGTAGCAGCGCTGCAGGATGACCGAGCGCTGCCGCGGCGGCGTTGCGGCCCAGCCGGCGGCCGCTGCTTGCGCGGCATCGACAGCCGCGATCCCGTCGGCAACCGTCGCATCGGCCACCGATGTCAGAACCGTGCCGCTCGAGGGATCGCGGACCTCGATGCGGCCCGTACCGCTGCCGGACGACCAGCCGGCGCCAATCAGATGGTCGGTCGGGATCGGGAAGCCGCCTTCTCCCGCGAACCCCGCTACGACGTAGTGGCGGCCGGCGCCGGCTGTGGTTTCAGTCTTGGCGTGCATGGTGATGGGTCCTGTCGCGTCAGGCGTTCAGCAGGGCCACGCGATCGCCGGTGAAGGCGGCGCGGGTGATGGCGAGCATTCCCGGGAGATCCAGTGGGCGCGGATTGTTCTTGACCAGGCGCTCGGCCTTGAGCGCGCCGGTCGCGATCTCTTCGTCATGGCCGGGCCCGAGCCCGAATTCCGCCAGCGTCTTGGGGACACCGACCGAGGCAAACAGCTCCGCGACCGCATCGACGAAGAGCTGCGAGCGCTCGGCCGCGCCCATCCCCGCCTCGCCGAGCCCTATGACATCGGCGAGGTCCGCGAGATCCGCGGCGCAGGCGCGGCGATTAAACTGCATGACGTAAGGCAGAAGCGCGCCGACGCCGTCGCCATGGGCGGTGTGGGTGAGATTGCCGACCGGATATTGCAGGGCATGCGCAGCGGCCGTGCCCGCCGTCCCGAAGGCGCAACCGGCCGCGAGAGAGGCCAGCATCAGCCCCTCGCGTGCTTCGGCATCCGAGCCGTCCCGGCAGGCCCGCGCCAGGAAGCGGAAGACATTGGTGACGGCGAGCCGGGCGAAATGGTCCGAGAGCAGGTTCTTGCCGACGAAGACCTGCTGTTCGGTCAGCAGCGGGTCGGCCGGGCGCGGCCTGCTGGTGAACGCCTCGACGGCATGGGCCAGCGCATCCGCGCCCGAACAGGCGGTGAGGCGCGGCGGGCAGGTCATGGTCAGCGCGGGGTCGCAGATCGCGAGGCGCGGAATGATGTGGGGGCTGGCAACGCCGATCTTCAGGCCGCGCCCGCTGTCCATGACGACCGCAACCGGCGTCACCTCGGAGCCGGTGCCGGCGGTGGTCGGCACCGCGACGAGCGGCAGAACCGCGCCGGGCACGGCGAATTCTCCGTAGTACCGGCTGACCGGTCCGCCATGGGCGAGCACGACGGCGACGAGCTTGGCGAGATCGATGCAGCTGCCCCCGCCGATCCCGATCACCAGCTCCGGGGAAAAGCGCGCGGCCTCCCTCGCACAGTCTTCGATGCATTCGATCGGCAGGTCGGGAATCGCGCGATCATAGACATGGACCTCGACACCGGCGGCGCGCAGATCCTGCAGTGCTTCAGCGAATTCGGGCTGCGCCGACAGGCGGGAGTCGGTGCAGACGAGTGCGCGGCGACCGAGGCGGGCGGCTGCCGCGCCCAGCGCGCGGCGCTTGCCCCGGCCGAAGAGGATCGTATCGGGCAGTCGCAAGGCTCCGAACATGACACCAACCTTCTTCCGCCGAGCAGATGACAAGACCGGCATCCATGCGCCGCGCCTATGCTATATCCTATAGGATCTAGGATGTATGGCAAGAGCGCTTCGACGCCGGCCCGCGCCCCCGCGAGGCGGGCTCCCGGTGGCCGAACGCGAAATGCGCGGCAGACCGCAATCCGCCTCAGTCAGACCTGTTCTTGTATGCAAGATTGACGTAAGACGCGTCCGACAGGGAGGCGTCCGTAAATTTCCATCACCACTATGCGCGCATCGCGCGTCCGATCGAGACCTGCGTGGTCGGCAGCGGCAGCTTCGGCCGCTCATTCCTGACCCAGGCGGCCCGAATTCCGCTCGTCAATGGGCGCATCGCCGTCGACAGGACCGCCGAGGCCGCGGGCGAAGCCTTCGCCGCCGTCGGCGTTGCCCGTCGCGACATCGCGCTCTGCGCCACGGCTACCGAGGCCCGCACGGCCTGGGATGCGGGTCGTCGCGTGGCGGCCGCCGCGCTGTCGACCGTGGTCGACCTGCCCTTCGACATCCTGATCGAAGCCACCGGCGCGCCGGTCGCCGCGGCGCGTCACGCGCTGTTGGCGATCGAGGCCGGCCGCCATGTCGCGCTCGTCTCCAAGGAGGCCGATTCGGTCGTTGGGCCGGGGCTGGCGCGTCTGGCGGGGGAGAAGGGCGTGGTCGTCACCCCCGTCGACGGCGACCAGCCGAGCCTGCTGATCGGCCTCGTGACCTGGGCCGAACTGCTTGGATTCGAGGTCATCGGCGCCGGCAAATCGAGCGAATACGACTTCGTCTTCGATCCGGCGTCGGGCGACGTCACCTGCAACGGCGTGACCCGGCCGCTGCCGGCGCTCGTGGCGCAGTGGGCGCTCGGCGGCCCTGAAGCGGTCGCGCGCTCCGCCGCCCGCGCCGCCATATTGGGAACGGCCTTTCCGCTGCGCACCGTGCCCGATCTCTGCGAGATGACGGTCGTCGCCAATGCCACCGGGCTTGGTGCGGACACCGCCCGCTTCCATGCACCGCCCGCGCGCATCCCAGAGCTTGCCGACCTCTTCTGCGAGCGCGCGCAGGGCGGGCTGCTCGACGGGACGCGACGCGTCGACGTCTTCCATCATCTGCGCCTCAGCGACGAGGCGAGCTTTGCCGGTGGGGTCTTCGTCACGGTGCGCTGTGAGGACCCGGCCAGCTGGGCTCTGCTCGCCGAGAAGGGGCATGTCGTGGCATCCGGCGGGCACACCGCGGCGCTTTACCTGCCGCGCCATCTGCTCGGTCTGGAGGCAGCGACCTCCCTGCTCGATGCCGCTGGTCTGGGCGTGTCCGGCTACGGCACGGATTACCGCCCGCGGCAGGATCTCGTCGCAGTGGCGGAGGCCGATCTGGCGGCCGGCACCGTACTGAGCATGGGTGGCCACCATCACAGCATCGCCGATGTCGGCGGCGCGATGGTACCGGCCGGCCCGCTTCGTGAGGACGCTCCCGCGCCGTTCTATCTCGTGGCCGATGCGACACTGGTGCGGCCGGTCCGCGCCGGCGAGGCGATCAGGCTCGGCGATGTGGCCGTGGACCAAGCCTCGCCGCTGCTGGCGGCCCGCATCAGGCAGGATAAGATGTTCTTCGGCGATGCGCCGCCGCGTTGATGGCGCGAGGTCGCCACGGGGGAACGCCTGCTGAGGGTGCGGCGAAGTCCTTAAGCGAGGCTGCCGAGGCCTGTCGCCTCATTCAGCCACTGCACGAGGGGCTGGCGCCTGCACGACATGATCGTCGGGGGGCGGGCTGGCGCCGGGGACGGCGGAACCGAGAGGATGCCTCCGAGCCAGCCATGCTCGGATCGAGGCGATGGCTGGCAAACCTCGGGGGCGGCCGAACGCTGGGCGTCAGATCGTCAGGCCTTCGATCGCGTAGAATCGCGCAGGCGCGCCGTCGGCATTGGGGATCAGAAGCGGAGCTGCCGAAAACAGGTTGCGCGGCGCCGTCAGGCGGCTGGTGTTGACGACGTATTCGATCAGCGTAACGCCGTTCGAGAGCATCACGTCATGGGTAACATGCTCAGTCTTGGGCACCTCCTTACCGTCGAGAAGAAGCCTGATCGGGTAATCCTGCGGAAAGTCGAAGGCGACTGCGCTGGGCTTGCGCGCGGCCAGCCATTCGGCCGCGGCGCGGCTGAGCCAGGGCGCCTGCGTCCAGAAGCTGCGGTCGTTGTAATCGCGGCGGTCGGACCAGTGAGCCGCCAGCAGCAGGATCTCTCCCTCGGCACCGCCGGGATCGGCGGCGGCCAGGTGGTCGGGTTCGATGGCGGCGTCGGCCGGCCGGTCGCTGAGGTCGAGCACGCGGCAGGGGCCGACCACGGCCGACAGCGGCGTGGCCTCGATCGTCGGCGCGCCGGCGACGAAATGCGCAGCCGCGTCGACATGCGAGAAGCCGTGACAGGTCGCCGACAGGCGCGAGACCCGGAACTGGTCGCCCTGCGCGACATCGCCCTTGATCGCCAATTCGACCGGCCAGCGGAAATGTTGCCCGATGGGCATCGAAAGGTCGATAATCTTCATGGCTGGGTTTCCCGTGATGCGTGGGCTTGCGGCCGTCACTTGAAGGGGCCGGAAATTGCATGCAAGCACTAACGGCAGTCAAGCAGCCGGCCGGAGTTCGACCAAGACCGGCAGGCCCACACCAGAATGTCCTTCCCCGATGATGATCGCCCCGACATGACGCTCTCCCAGACCCCGACGCCGCTGGCCACGCTGATCGCCCGCACTCAGGCCCTCGACGGCGGTCGTAAGAAGGGCGCGCTGCATGGCGGCGTCGTCACCCAGCTGCGCAATCTCATCGTCACCGGCGTGCTGGCGCCCGGCGCCAAGCTCAACGAGCGGGAGATCTGCGAACAGCTCGCAGTGTCGCGCACGCCGGTGCGGGAGGCCATCAAGACGCTGATCCAGGACGGGTTGTTGCGCGCGCTGCCGAACCAGTCGGCCGTGGTCGCCGAGCTCGATCTCGACCACGTCACGGCGCTGATCGACGTGGTGACCACGATCGAGGGGCTCGCCGGTGAACTCGCGGCGCGCAACATCAGCGAGGAGGCGATCGCCGAGATCGGATTGCTGCATTACCGCATGCGGCTGCATCACGCCCGCGACGAGTTGCCGGGCTATTTCGAGGCCAACACCGCATTTCACCGCAAGATCGTCGAGATCGCAGCCAATCCCGTGCTGCTCTGGGTGTGGGACCTGCTGGCGCTGCGGGTCGATCGCGCGCGCTACTCCTCCAACCTCTGGCCGACGCGCTGGAAGACGGCGATCGAGGAGCACCAGGGCATCCTCGACGCTCTGTCGGCGCGCGACTCCGCCAAGGCCGGCGAGGCGCTGCGCCAGCATGTGCGCAATGGTCTCTCCGGGCTGGTGGCGGCGCTCTCGGGCGAGCAGAAGGACCCGCCACAAAACCGCCCGGACGATAAACCCATTGGTTGACGCCGCCTGATCTTGCATGCAAGTTTGCTCGAGGCTTCGCAGAAGGCCGGCGGAGGTGGTCCATTGTCAGGCTGCCTCACGCACCAGAATGGCCGCGCGCCGCGCGGTCGGGAGCGAAGCAAACAGCCATGATCGCCAGCAACGTCACGCGGCGTGCGGTTCTCGGTGCGGGCACGGCCCTCGCCGTCGGCGCACCATTCATCCGGCCAGCCCATGCGGCGGTCGAGCTCAAGCTCACCCACCCGGCCGATCAGAGCCATCCGGTCCATATCGAGGCCGATGCCATGGTCAAGCGCATCGCCGAGCGCACCAAGGGCGAGGTCAAGATCACGATCTTCCCCAATAATGCGCTCGGTTCGCCGGTCGAGGCGGCGCAGCAGACGAGGCTGGGGGCCATCGACATGATGCTGCTCAACCCGGCCAATATCGAGGCGCTGTCGAAGATGATCGGCGTCATCAACATCCCCTACCAGTTCGATTCCTACGAGCATGCCCATCGCACGCTCGACGTCACCGGACGCGATTTAATCGCCGAGCAACTGAAGGCTGCCGGTTTCACCTGGATCGCCAATTTCGAATGGGGTTTTCGCGCCCTGACCAACAGCCGCCGGCCGGTCAACGGCCCGCAGGACGTGCAGGGGCTGAAACTGCGCGTGCCACCCGAACTCGCCATCAAGGCCGCCTTCGAGGCGCTGGGCGCGAGCACGCAGACGATTGCCTTCCAGGAGGTCTATCTGGCGCTGGCCAACAACCTCGTCGATGGCCAGGATAATCCCGTCGGGACGACCTTCGCGGCGAAGTTCTTCGAGGTCCAGAAGCACATCGCACTGACCCGGCACATCTACGCCTCGATCATGTTCTGCGCCAATCCGCGCAGCTGGTCGAACAAGCTCAACGAGGCGCAGCGCAAGATCGTCAGCGAGGAGGCGGCCACCGCCGGTGCGGCGGCGCGCAAGGGCGTGCGCGACAATGAGTAGCGCAATCTCGCCGAGATGCAGAAATCCGGCGTGGCCGTGACGCGGCCCGATGTCGCGCCGTTCCGCGACAAGATGGAGCCGGCCTATGTGCAGCTGCGCAAGGCGCTGGGCGACGAGACCTGGAACAGCCGGGCCAAGCTCGTTGCCGCAGGCCGCGCAGCCTGACCTGCGCAGAAACGCCCGCCACCGCCGACCGGGCGGCGGCGGGAGCTGTTGCGAGAGCGTCCGTCCGCGGCGAGCCGCCGACGCTTGTGCCCTATGCTCGAGGATCGTAGCCGGCATGCTGGTTTCCGCCGTCCTGATCGGCGTCTGCGTCGTCATCATGCTGGGCGTTCCGATCGCGGTGGCTCTCGGGCTCGTGGCGATCGGCACCATGGTCGCCACGGTGGGTCCCGATCTGCTGGTGATCTTCATCCAGCGCACCTATGCCGGGACGACATCGTTCCCGCTGCTGGCGATCCCCTTCTTCGTGCTCGCCGGCAACCTGATGAATGTCGGCGGCACGACCGAGCGCATCTTCCAGGTCGCCCAGCTCTGCATGGGCCGCGTTCGCGGCGGGCTGGCGCATGTCAACGTCATCGGCAGCGTGATCTTCGCGGGCATGTCGGGGTCTGCGGTGGCGGATGCCGCCGGCATGGGAGTGAACGAGCATCGGGCCATGACCAAGGCCGGCTACACCAGCCGCTTCGCCGCGACGATCACAGCCGTGTCGTCAACGATCGGCCCGATCATCCCGCCCAGCATCCCCTTCGTGATCTATGGCAGCCTGGCCAATGTCTCGGTCGGCGCGCTGTTTCTCGCCGGCATCGTGCCGGGCCTGCTGATGGCGGCCTCTCTGATGGCGGTGATCGCGCTGGTGGCAAAGCGTATGGACCTGCCGCGCGGCGAGGGGCTGCCACCGCTGACGGTGGTCCGAGGGGTTCTCCTGCGGGCCCTGCCGGCGCTGCTCCTGCCGCCGACGATCCTGATCGTCATCCTGACCGGCATCGCGACGCCGACCGAAGCCGCCGTGGTGGCGGCCGGCTACGCCTTCGTGCTCGGCCGCTTCGTCTATCGCGAGCTCGCCTGGTCGGACACGCTGGCGGTGATCTGGGACAGCGCACGGCAGACCGCGCAGGTCATGTTCATCATCGCGCTCGCCGCGCCCTTCGGCTGGGTCCTGGTCCAGCAGCAGATCCCCAATGCGGTGCTGGCCTCGCTGCTGACGCTGTCCTCCGAGCCCTGGGTCATCCTGCTCGTCATCAATCTCGCGCTGCTGCTGTTTGGGATGTTCATCGAGGGCATCGCCATCATGATCATCGCCTATCCGGTGCTGCTGCCGGTGATCACGCAGATCGGCGTCGATCCCGTGCATTTCGGCGTGATCTTGGTGCTCAACATCATGATCGGGCTGGTGACGCCGCCGGTCGGGTTGTGCCTGTATGTCATGGCCGGCATCGCCAGGATCTCGATCGCCGAGATCACGCGCGAGATCTGGCCCTATGTGCTGGCTCTGATGGGCGTGCTGCTGCTCATCACCTTCGTGCCCGCGATCTCGCTGTGGCTGCCGCAGGCACTGGGCTACGGAGTGGCGCGATGATGCGGGTTCTGACAGGCCTCGACCGGCTCATCGCAGGCACGTGCAAAGTTGCCGCAATCGCCTGCCTGCTCGGGCTGTTCGTGCTGCTCGCGCTCGCGATCGTGCTGCGGCTGCTGCCGCTCTTCACGATCCCCGGCTATGACGAACTGGTCGAGCTCTTGTTCATCTGGCTGGTGATGCTGACCTCGCTGGCGCTGTGGCGCGAGGGCGTCCTCTACCGCGTCATGCTGTTCGAGGACCTGATGCCGGCCGCTGCCAAATGGTTGGTCGAGATCGCCATCAATCTGGCGATGCTCGGCTTCGCGCTGGTGCTGGTGGTTTACGGCCTGGATTTCACCCGGATGTCGGGCGAGACGACGCCGTTCCTGCGCCTGGACAAGGCCTGGTTCTACGGCGCGATTCCGGCCTGTGCCGCCCTGATGGCGGTCTACAGCCTCGTCTGGCTCTGGCGCGTCGCCACTGGCCGGGGCGCGCTGGAATCGAGCGCGACGCTCGCCGGCTGATCTCAACATCTGGAAAGGTTCACGACCATGGCCCGTCTCAGCGGCAAGACCGCGATCATCACCGGGGCAGCGGGGGGCATCGGCGCCGCCACGGCCCAGCTCTTCGCGCAGGAGGGCGCGCGCCTCGCCCTCGTCGACATCGATGAAGCCGTGCTCGCCGAGGTCGAGGCCATGGTGAAAGACACCGTGCCAGGCGCGCAGGTGGTCGCGATTGCAGCCGATGTCGGCCAGGAGCGTGCGGCGGCCGAGATCGTCGCGCGCACGCTCGAGGCCTTCGGCGGCATCGACGTGCTGGTCAACAATGCCGGCATCCGCTCCTACGAGCCGCTCGACGCGGCCAAGGCCGAGACCTGGCAGAAGATCCTTTCGGTCAACCTGCTGAGCTATGCCTATCTGGCGCGTGAAGCGCTGCCTGCGCTGCGCCGTTCCGGCAAGGGCGCCATCGTCAACATTTCCTCGACCCACGCCTTCAATCCGCGCGGCGGGATGGGGCAGTACGACGTCGCCAAGGCCGGCATCATCTCGATGACCAAGACGCTCGCCTTCGAGGAGGTGGGGCACGGAGTCCGCGTCAACGCGGTCTGCCCCGGCCTGACGCTGACGCCCTTTCATGTCCGTCGCTTCGCGCCCCAGGGCAAGAGCGAGCAGGATCTGCGGACCGAGAAGGTCGATCACAACATCATGCGGCGCTGGGCCGATCCGCGCGAGGTCGCCTGGCCGATCCTGTGGCTGGCCTGCGACGAGGCGTCCTTCTGCACTGCTTCGGTGATCATGGCCGATGGCGGCACGCGTGTGTGAGCAGCCTTGAGGTCATACCGTTCGGGAAACGCCGCCCTTCGCGCAAGGCTGCCGAGACCGGACGGTTACTGCGTATGCATCCGCGTCGGGATTGATGATCCAGCCATCGGCGTGCCGATTTTCCCGAATGCTGGATCGACACGCGCTTCATCTGCGCCGGCGATGGCGGCTGCCGGCGTTGTTTTGACCAGTAGAGGCCTGAGTGAAGGGGTCGATCGGCGTCAAAAGATGAAATAGAGCAGAATGATAATCGGAATGGGAATCCCGATTAGCCACAATAAAATGCCACCCATAACTACATCTCCTTTGTTGACAGGGCTGATGACCGTCAACGCAACAAGCTCTGACGAGTTCCCGTCGGCGCGGTGGTTTGACAGCCTGCCTCAGCGAGCGTCGGTCATCGCCAGGACAGGGCTTCACGAACCGACGGATGCCGTCATGCGCTCCGTCATGTGTCCGACGCGCAGTGGGACAAAAGCCAAGCAGGAACAGCGGCCGACCTGCGCCGGGCGATGGTGAAGGGGGCAAGCTGCGTCCGTGGGGCGACAATTGACCGAGGTCGCTGGTTCAGCGCGATCGGAACTGGCTGTCGGGTTCGCCTCAAGGCATTCGACCGCGTCGGCGACCGACAGGGCATTCCGGCCAACGTCGTCGCGCCACCGATTCGTGGCTCTTCGAGATCGTTGCACAGGCGATGACGCTGACGGATTGACACACCACGGGGCCGTCGGCGCCAGCGTGAGGCCGCCCTTCCGGCTGGAGAACCACGTCGCTTTCATGCAGCGGCTCTGATGGAAGATGGGCGCGCCCGTGCCGGATGAATGCCAGAACTACTCCCTGCCGGGCGGGTCGACTGTCGGCTGCGCCGCCTTGCCCTGGCCCGATCGCGGCGATGTCGCCTGCGCACCCATTCCGGGATGGTCGAACTCCTTGTGAAACTTGTCGCTGACGGTCGCTGCAGTGCGGAATCGCGCGATCGAGAAAGGCTCCAAGGCTGCCGGCTTCGCGCCGTCGACGATCATGTCGCTGAGATACAGGCCGACGCCGGGGCCGATCTGGAAGCCGTGGCCGCAGAAGCCGAAGGCGTGGAAGAGGCCTGGCGTGGTTTCGCTCCTCCCGATCACCGGGATCATGTCGGGCAGATAGCCCTCGATGCCGGACCAGACGCGGATGACATGCGCATGGGCCAATGCCGGCACGAGTCCTGCGAGCGCCCGCATGGCAGCCAGCGTCTTGGCCGGGGGCACCGGCGCGCGGTTTGCCACCGCATCGGCCGCCGTGCGCGGATAGCCGGCGAGGATGACGTTCCCGCGTTCGGTCTGGCGGGCGATGACGGAGCCGTCGATCGTCTGAAGCGAGGGCGCCATCAGGAAGGGCAGTGGCTCCGTGACGAATTGCGGCGGGCCTGCCGCGAAGACCGGTGCCGTCTCCCCGAAGCACTCCGCCATCTCCACCGCCCAGGCGCCGGCCGCATTGACCAGGGCGCCGCAGCCCAGTTCGGCTCCGTCGGCCGTCGTCACGACAAATCCCGCGCCGTGGCGGGCGACCGCCGTCACCCGGGCGTTCTCGCGGATCTCGACGCCGAGCCGCCGCGCGGCGCGCGCGACAGCCGGTGTCGCGAGGCGGGGATTGGCCGTGGCGTCGCGGGCGGAGAAGGTGGCCGCGACCGCCCGTCCGCCCAGCCAGGGAAAGCGCTTGCGGAGGTCGGGCTGGGCAAGCCGCTCGATCATGAGGCCATGCTGTTCCGACACCTGGGCATAGGCTTCGAGCCGCGCCTGCTCCTCGGCGTCGAAAGCACAATAGAGATGGCCCGTGCGCGCGAATTCGCAGCCTTCGCCGATCAGCGGCTCGAAATCCTCCCACAGGTCATGGGAGCGCAGCGCGAGCGGGTACTGGCCGGGAAAGCGGCCCTGCAGCCGCAGATTGCCGAAATTCGTGCCGCTGGACTGCGCCCCGACGACATCCTTCTCCAGCAGCACCACGCGCTGGCCGCGCCGCGCCAGGAAAAAAGCGGTCCAGGTGCCGATCAGGCCCCCGCCGATGATCGCCACATCGGCGCTCGCGCTGCTCATGGCGCGGCCTCGCCGGCGGCGGAGAGGGCGATCGGCTTCACGGGGGCCTGGCCGCGCAGGCGTCCGGCTGCGGCGCCATCCCGTGCGGAGGCCGCGCCGACGATCTCCTGCAGTGCCGGTCCGCAGACGCGCCCCTGGCAGCGACCCATGCCGCATCGCGTCATCGCCTTGACGCGGTTGACCTCGACGGGGCCGAGCGCCTGCGCCATCGCCGCGCGGACGGCGCCGATCGTCACCGATTCGCAGCGGCACAGCACGGTTTCGTCGGCTTGAGCGCGGATCTGTGCGACCGGCCAGGCGAAGGCGCGCGACAGGCCGCGCTGGAACCGGCGCAGCCGCGCCACCCGGCGCATCAGCGGGATCGCGGCCGCGTCGGCGGGCGCGCCGAGATCGGAGAGGATGGCGTGGGCAGCCAGAGCGCCGCTGGCCTCGGCCGCGTCCGCACCACCGATCGTCGCCCCGTCGCCGGCGAGATAGAGGCCGGGGCGCGCCCGCCCGCAATCGTCAGTCCTCGGCAGGAACAGACGGAAATCGGGGTCGTAGATGAAGGAGGCTCCCGCCAGATCGGCGAGCTGGGTCTCGGGCTTGAGACCGTAGCCGAGCGCCACCGCGTCGCAGGCGAAACGGCGCTCGCGTCCCGCCGCATCGCGCAGCCGCAGGGACTGGACATGGCCGTCCCCCTGGATGCCGAGTGGCGTTACGCCGTGCAGCAGCGGCGTGCCTGCGCGCAGCGTGTCGGCCATGTAGCCGAGGCCGCGCAGCAGGGTGCGCGTGGAGGCGAGAAGCCCTGGCAGCGCACGCGCCTTGGCGGCGAGCCCCGTCGTGTCGGCGACGACCGCGACCTCGCCGCCCATCTGCCGGTATTGCCGTGCGGCGAGCAGCAGAAGGGGCGACGAGCCGAGGAAGGCGACGCGCCGGCCGATCAGGCAGCCCTGGTCCTTCAGCGCGACCTGGGCGCCGCCGAGGGTGAAGACGCCCGGCAGCGTCCAGCCCGGCATCGGGGCAATGCGATCCATCGCGCCCGTCGCCAGCAACAGGATCGCGGCCTCGACCGTCTCGGCGCGCCCCTCGCGCATCAGGTGGAGCGTGTCGCCCTCGACCGCCCAGACCAGCGTGCGCGGCCGATAGTCGATACGCCCGGCCAAGGCGGAGAAGCGGCGGTGGAGTGCATCGTAGCGTCCCGCTTCGCTGCCCATCAGGTGGTTCATGTCGAGCGCGAGATCGGGTGCCGGCTGGCGATAGCCCTGGCCGCCGGCACGCTCGGCCTCGTCGATCAGGACGGGCCGGTATCCGTGGGCGCACAGCACCTCGGCGGCGGCGATGCCCGCCGGCCCGGCGCCGACGATGACGATGCTGCTCATGGGCTGGAGGCCGGCGGCTGCGCGAACAGCGTCATGCCTTCGGCGACCAGAGTCGTGCAGGCCCGCAGCCGGCCGCCGTGGTCGCTCCAGACCCAGCAATCCTGGCAGGCGCCCATCAGGCAGAAGCCTGCGCGAGGCTCGCCGCCGAATTCGTGGCGGCGGACCAGCAGGCCACGGGTGAGCAAGGCCGCGAGGATGCTGTCGCCGCTCGTCGCCTCGATCGCCGAGCCCTCGAAATTCAGCGTGACCCTCGCCCCGCCGCGCTCCGCAACCCGCTTGAACTGGATGCCGGTCACCATCGCCGCCCCATCATGAAATATCGCAATGCGATATCTTCATGCGGATATTGACAGGTTTGTAATCCTCACTGTCAAGCGTGTCAGCGCGCCGCGGGTATGCTGCCGCGTCGGGTCACACGCGAGAGATGGCGTGCGCCGCGGCGATGACCAGCGCCGAGAAACGCGCGACCACCTCTTCGCGCCCGTAGCGAGAACAGGAAACCGCGACGTTGACGGCGCCCTCGGGCCGGCCGCGATGGTCGAGGATCGGCGCGGCGATCGACGCGTCGCCGAGATAGACCTCCTCGAAGGCGGTGGCGTAGCCCTGCGCGGCCGCCTGACGAATTTTCTCCCGGAGCGCATCGCGCTGCCAGGTCGTGGAAGGGGTGTAGGCCTTGAGGTCGGAAGCGTCGATCACCGCCATCGCTTCGTCCTCCGGCAGCCGCGAGAGCATGGCAATGCCCGGCGCGGTGCAATAGGCCGGCATGCGCGTGCCGATGATGACGTCGGTGTTGAGGACGTGGCGGCTCAGGAAGCGGGAGACGAAGATGATCTCGGTTGCGTCCCGCATCGTCAGGTTGACCGTCTCCTCGGTCTCCTTGCTGAGATGCATCAGATAGGGCATCGCGCGATCGACGAGCCGGCTGCCGCGGATGAAGTGATAGCCGAGGTCGAGCGTTTTCGCCGTCAGTTCGAAGCGCTTGGTCTCCGCGTTCTTGTGTAGATAGCCGAGCCTGGTCAGCGTATGGGTGAAGCGCTGCGCCGCGCTCAGGTCCATGCCGGTTTCCGCCGCGACCTGGGACAGGTTCAGGGTCTGGTGCTGGCGGCCGAAGGCGGAGAGCACCCGAAACGCCTTCTCGACCGAATTCACCATCAGCGCGCCGGACTTGTCGCGCGCGGGCTTGCCGCCGATGGGCGGTTCGACCGTCGTCGTGGTGTCCGCCATGCGGGGTTCGGTCAGGGACATCGCAGCTTCTCCTCGGCCGATCAATGGCGGCGACATGCGGCCTTGACAAGGTGGGGGATTCCCGGAGATCATTCAATAGAATTTATCGCATATCGATAGAAAGCCATCGGAGCGCCTTATGAAAGAATTCGTTCTCAGCGAGATCCGCGGTTCTGTCGGGATCCTGACGTTGAACCGCCCCGACAAGCTGAACGCCTGGAACGCGCCGATGCGGACCCGCCTCGTCGAGGCGCTGGACGAACTGGAGGCTAACGAGGCCGTGCGCGCCATCGTCCTCACCGGTGCGGGCGATCGCGCCTTCGGCGCCGGGCAGGATCTCAACGAGACCAAGACCTTCGATCCCGACCGCGCCGAGCTCTGGATGGGCGAGTGGGAGCGCATGTATGACCGGATCCGCTCGCTCTCGAAGCCGATCGTGGCGGCGCTCAACGGCGTCGCGGCGGGATCGGCCTTCCAGGTCGCGCTGCTCTGCGACCTGCGCATCGGCCATGACGGCGTCACCATGGGCCAGCCCGAGATCAACTCCGGCATCGCCTCGGTGACCGGCCCCTGGATCATGCGCGAGATGATCGGGATCGCCCGCACCATCGATCTCACCCTGACCGGGCGGATGATGGAGGCCGAGGAGTGCTTCCGGATCGGCCTGATCAACCGGATCGTCGCGAAGGAGAAGGTGATGGAGGCGTCGCTGGCGCTGGCGACGGAGCTCGCCGGAAAGCCGCCTGTCGCCATGCGGCTCAACAAGGCCCGCTTCCGCGAAGTCACCGAGGCGAGCTTCCGCGAATGCCTCGCGGCCGGCATCCGCAACCAGCGCGAGGCCTACGCGACGGGCGAGCCGGCCCGGATGATGGAGGAATTCCTCGCCAAGCGCGCTGCCAAGAAGAGCGCTTGAAGCGAGACCACCGGACGACCATGGGGAAAACGCGGAAAACCGCGTGAACGGGAGAGAACGATGACCAGCAGCACCATGACCAAACCCAGCCGCCGCCGCCTTCTGCAACTGGCCGGCGGCACGGCAGCAGGCGCGATGTTCGGGCCGGCCTTGATCGGGCGCGCCAGCGCCGCGACGCAGATCATCGTCGCCGATCCCGGTGGCCCCTTCGGCCCGGCCTTCCGCAAGGCCTTCTACGACCCCTTCGAGAAGGCGACCGGCAACAAGGTCGTCAACGTCGCCCGCGAAGCCGAGCCGACCGCCCAGTTCAAGGCGATGGTCGAGACCAAATCCTATACCTGGGACGTCTGCACGCTGACGCTCTCGGCGCGCGACATCCTCGCCGGCCAGGGCCTGCTCGATCCGATCGGCTTCACCCATGCCGACGTGCCCAAGCTGATGCCGGAGGCGATCTCGCCGCTGTTCATGGGCACGGATGTCTATTCGACCGTCTTCGCCTATCGCACGGACCGCGTGAAAAACGCGCCCGCGAGCTGGGCCGACTTCTTCAATGTCGAGAAGTTCCCGGGCCGGCGCGCGCTGCGCAAGAACCCGATCGACACGCTCGAGCAGGCGCTGCTCGCCGACGGCGTGCCGCTGGACAAGCTCTACCCGCTCGACGTCGACCGTGCCTTCAAGGTCCTCGACAAGATCAAGCCGCATGTCGCGGTGTGGTGGACGGGCGGCGCCCAGTCGACGCAGCTGCTCCAGAGCGGCGAGGTCGACATGCTGCCGGGCTGGAACGCCCGCCTGCAGGCGGCGATCGACGGCGGCACGCCCGCCAAGATCGTCTGGAACCAGGGACTCTACTCGATCGAGGGCTGGGCTCTGCCGAAGGGCGGCCCGAAGGCCGAGGTCTCCCGCCAGTTCGTGCGCTTCTGTTCGGACCCGAAGGCCCAGGCCCTCTTCACCGAGTTCCTGGCCTATGGCCCGACCAATCTCGACGCCTACCAGACGATCCCCGCCGAGCGCGCCAAGGTTCTGCCGACCTCGCCGGACAACCTGAAGCAGATGACGATCGCCAATGAGGGCTGGTGGAGCGCCAACCGCGCCAAGGTCTCGGAGCGCTTCAACTCCTGGCTCCTGACCTGATCGCGATGACCACGAGGACCGACACGCCCGGCGCCACGGCGAAGCTCGTCATCGATGGCTTGTGCAAGCGCTATGGCGCGACCACGGCCCTGGAGCCAAGCTCGCTCAGCGTCGCGGAGGGCGAGTTCCTCACCTTGCTGGGGCCTTCGGGCTCCGGCAAGACGACCTTGCTTCAGCTGATCTGCGGTCTGGTCGAAGCGAGCGAGGGCAGGGTGGTGATCGACGGGCGCGACCAGTCGCGCATGCCGGTCCATCAGCGCGACATCGGGCTCGTCTTCCAGCACTATGCCCTGTTCCCGCATCTGACAGTCGCCGAGAACATCGCCTTTCCGCTGAAGATGCGCGGGCGTCCCTCAGCCGAAATCGGGCAGCGCGTCGAGGATGCGCTGGCCATGGTCCATCTCGGCCATCTGGCGAAGCGCTTCCCGCGCGAGCTGTCGGGTGGGCAGCAGCAGCGCGTCGCGCTGGCGCGCTGCTTCGTCTACCAGCCCTCGATCATCCTGATGGACGAACCGCTCGGCGCGCTCGACAAGAAGCTGCGCGAGCACATGCAGATCGAGATCAAGCGGCTGCATCGCGAGAGCGGCGCGACGATCGTCTACGTCACGCATGATCAGGAGGAGGCGCTGGCGCTCTCCGACCGGATCTGCCTGATGAACCACGCGAAGATCGAACAGCTCGGCACGCCACGCGAGATCTATGAGCGGCCGCGCACCGCATTCGCCGCCGACTTCATCGGCATCTCCAACATCTTCCGCGGCCGCTGGGACGGGAATGGCGCGCTCGAGACGGCGAATGGGCGCTTCGCGCTCCCGCAGAATGCCGCGAGCCCGGGCGCGGAGCCCGCTCTGGTGATCCGACCCGAGCATCTGAAGATCGGCGCGCCCGACGGGAACGCCGTCACCGGCCGCGTCAGCGAAATCGTCTATGCCGGCTCCGAAACCCGCATCATCGCGACGCTGGCCGATGGCGGCCAACTCGTCCTGCGACTCGGCCCCGACGATACCGTGCCCCGCCTGCAGGAGCAGATCGTCGCCGGATGGGCCCGCGACCGGGCGGTCGTGGTCGCATGAGCGCCGTCGCGGCCCCGTCCCAGGCGAGGGAGACGCGTGCCTTCCGCCTCGGTGCACTCTGGCTCGCGGTGCCGGGCCTCGTCTTCCTGGCCGTCTTCTTCGTCTGGCCGGTGGCGCAGCTGCTCGGCCTGAGCCTGTTCGACCCCGACAGCGGCAAGCCCTCGATCGCGACCTATGAACGGATCGCGGCGACCGACGTCTATCTGCGCGTGCTCGGCATCACCTTCCGGATCGCGGGCTACACGGCGCTGTATTCGCTGCTGATCGGCTATCCGCTGGCCTACTGGCTGTCGCGCCTGCCCGACCTTTATCGCGGCCGCATGCTGCTCTTCGTCATGGTGCCGTTCTGGACGAGCTATCTCGTCAAGACCTTCGCCTGGATGATCGTGCTCGGCCGCAGCGGCATCATCAATTCGCTGGCGATGGGCTCTGGTGTCGTCGATCAGCCGCTGCCGCTGCTGCACAACGAATTCGGCGTCATGGTCGGCATGGTCCACGCCATGGTGCCGCTGGCGGTGATGACGATGCTGCCGGTGATGGCGGGCATCGACCGCCGCCTGGTCCAGGCGGCGCAGACGCTCGGCGCGTCGCCGGCCCATGCCTTCTGGCTGGTCTATTTCAAGCTGTCCCTGCCCGGCGTCGCCGCCGCGGGACTGCTCGTGTTCATCTCCTCGCTCGGCTTCTTCATCGTGCCGGCCTTCCTCGGCGGGCGCCGCGAGACGATGCTGGCGCAACTCATCATCACCCAGGTGCAGGAGCTGCTGAACTGGCCCTTCGCCGGCGCACTCGCCGCGATGATGCTGGCGGCGGCGCTGGTCTCCTGCTGGGTCTATGACCGGATCTTCGGCATCTCGACGATCGCCGGCGGTGCGGCGCAGGTCGGGACCGGGCGCATCCGCGATCTCGGCCTTGCCATTCTCGCCATGATTGCGCGCTTCGCAGGCACCCTATCGCGGCTCGCGCAGGCCCTGCTCGGGCGACGTGGCAGCGGGCTGATCCTGCCGGCCTTCGCCTGGCTCGCGATCGGCTTCCTCGTCCTGCCGACGCTGCTCGTCATCCCGCTCGCCTTCACCTCCTCGCAGTTCCTCGAGTTCCCGCCGCCGGGCTACGGCCTGTCCTGGTTCCGGACCTATTTCGACTCTCCGCTCTGGATCCAGGCGACGATCCGTTCCTTCGGTGTCGCCTTTGCCACCGCGATCGCAGCGACCGCCATCGGCGGGTTCACGGCGCTAGCGCTCGCCAACAGCCGCACGCGCTGGAGCGGGCTGATCTTCGCCTTCTTCCTCGCGCCGATGATCGTGCCGCGCATCGTCATCGCGGTGGGGCTGTTCTACCTCTTCGCGCGCATCGGGCTGGTGG
The DNA here is from genome assembly GCF_042466375.1 of Allobosea sp. R86505. Taxonomy (NCBI): domain Bacteria; kingdom Pseudomonadati; phylum Pseudomonadota; class Alphaproteobacteria; order Hyphomicrobiales; family Alloboseaceae; genus Allobosea; species Allobosea sp. R86505. The sequence continues at coordinate 1,250,275 of NZ_JAXHPY010000001.1, forward strand.
CGACCGATCTCGGCCTGATCATCGGCCACACCGTGCTCGCCATCCCCTTCACGCTGGTCACCATGGCGGCCGTGCTCAAGGGCTACGACCAGCGGCTCGACCAGGCGGCGGCGACGCTGGGGGCCAACCGGCTGAAGACGCTGACCGGCGTCACCATCCCTCTCGTCAAGGGCGGCCTCGTCGCGGCTTTCCTGTTCGCCTTCATCACGTCCTTCGACGAGCTGACCATCGCGATCTTTATCAGCGGCGGCGTTAAGACGACATTGCCCAAGCAGATGTGGGACGACATGATCCTGCAACTCAACCCGACGCTCGCGGCGGTGTCCGTGGTCGTCTTCGTCGTGGTGACGGTGATGCTGCTGGTGGCAGAACGCTTCCGCTCTTCGTCCTCTTCCGCCTCCTGACATCGCGCGAACCGACCGACCATGACTTCCAGAGACGATTCCGGCTTTGTCGACCTCCTGACGCAGTTCGCCGCCCGCGACCCCGGGAGGGTCTATGCGCGCTATTGCGGCGAGCCCGTCACCTACGGCAAAATCGAGCGCAGTTCCTCGGCCTTCGCCGCGCATCTGCGGGCGCGGGGCCTGAAGCCGGGAGACCGCGTCGCCGTGATGATGCGCAATTCCGTCGCGGCCATCGCCGTCGTCTTCGGCCTGGCGCGGGCCGGGGTGGCCTGGGTTCCGGTGAACGCCCAGCAGCGCGGCGAGGGGCTGCGCTATCTGCTGACCCATTCGCAACCGAAGCTCGTCGTCGCCGACGAGGATCTCGCGGCGCTGGTGACGGAGGCGCTGGCGGAGGCTGGCGCGCCGCCGCTGCTGCGCCAGGGCCCCGAGCTCGACCGCATCCTCGCCGAGCCGGCGGTGTTCGACGAGCCGGCCCCCGCGCCCGACGCCGTCTTCGCCGTCATGTACACCTCGGGCACGACGGGACGGCCCAAGGGCGTCGTCGTCTCGCACCGCATGTTGCGGCTGGCCGCCGAGGGCGTCGGCCGCGTCTCCGCGGCGAAGCCGGGCGAGGTCTTCTTCGTCTGGGAGCCGCTCTACCACATCGGCGGGGCGCAGCTGCTGCCGCTACCGATGATCCGCGACGTGACGCTGGCCATGGTCGACCGCTTCAGCGCCAGCCGCTTCTGGAGCCAGGTCAAGGCCGAGGGCGCGACCCATATCCACCATCTCGGCGGCATCCTGCAGATCCTGCTGAAGCAGCCCGAGAGCCCGCTCGATCGCACGCATGGTGTCCGGATCTCCTGGGGCGGCGGCTGCCCGGCCGACATCTGGCCGCTGTTTCGCGATCGCTTCGGCATCGAAATCCGCGAATGCTACGGGATGACGGAAGCCTCCAGCATCACCACCTGCAACGACAACGGCGTCGTGGGATCCGTGGGCAAGCCCATGCCCTGGTTCACGGTCAGGCTGTTGCGGACGGACGGCACGCCGGTCGCTGTCGGTGAGCGCGGCGAGATCGTCGTCGAAACCGATATCCCAGGCGCGATCTTTCCCGGCTATCTCGACAATCCCGAGGCGACCGCCAAGGCGCTGCGCGGCGGCGCGCTCCACACCGGCGATCTCGGCTCCTGGGACGAGGCCGGCAACCTCTTCTTCCATGGCCGCATGACCGACAGCGTCCGCTGCAAGGGCGAGAACGTCTCTGCCTGGGAGGTCGAGCATGTCGCGGCCGAGCATGAGGACATCGAGGACTGCGCCATGATCGGCGTCGCGTCGGATGTCGGCGAGCAGGACATCAAGCTCTTCGTCAAGCCGCGCGAGGGGGCGACGATCGATCCCGCCGCGCTCTCGGACTGGCTCGCCGCCCGGCTCGCGCCCTATCAGAACCCGCGCTACATCGCCTTCGTCGACGAGTTCGAGCGCACGGCCAGCCAGCGCATCATGAAGCACAAGCTCTCCCCCCGGCTCGATGACGCCTGGGACCGCAGCGCGCCTGTGATGGCGAGCTGAGATGGCCGGCTGCGACATCCTGATCTCCGGCACGGGCGGCTTCGCCGCGCGCATCGCCTTCGACATCGCCGCAACAGCCCGCGAACCGGTCGGGATCGTGATCGCAGGCCGCAACGCCGAACGTCTGAACTGGCTGCGGACCGCCGCCAACGCCCGCGCCGCACTCTTCGGTACCCCGGCGCGTTTCACGGTCCACGGGGTCGATCTGCTGGCGACCGACGCATCAGACCAGGTGCTGGCGGCAACCGGTCCGCGCATCGTCGTGCAGGCGGCCTCGATCCAGACCTCGCAGGTCATCGCCCAGAGCGGCAACGCCTGGACGCGGCTCGTGGCCGAGGGCGGGCTGAGCGCCACCGCCGTGTTCCAGGCCTTGATCAGTTCGCGCATGGCGGCGGCCATCACCCGCAGCGGCCAGCCGGTGACGCTGGTCAATTGCAGCTTCCCGGACGTGGTCAACGGCATGATCCGGGCCATGGGCCACGACGTCGCCGGCGGCATGGGCAATGTCGCGATCCTGTCCAACGTCTTCACCGGCTCGCGGGCGACGCCGGCCGGGGCGCAGATCAAGGTTCTGGCGCATTATCAGAATCTGGCCGCCTGGCGCCGAAAGCCGCAGGACCGCCACGCGCGGCCTCCGCGCGTCTGGCTCGACGGCGAGGAGGTGGTCGACGTCTACGCCCGCTTCGCCGACATCCAGCTCACACCGGAGCCGGTGATCGAGATTTCCGGGGCAAGCGGTGTTCCGATGCTGCTCGCGATGGCCGCCGGCCGGTCCTGGCGGGGGCATGTGCCCGGGCCCAACGGCCTGCCCGGTGGTTATCCGGTCCGGCTCACGGGCGGGACGCTGGACCTCGACCTTCCGGAGGGCGTGACGGAAGCGGAGGCGGTCGCCTGGAATGCCTCGTTCGAGGAGAGCAACGGGCTCGTCGTCCGGCCCGACGGTCGTGTCCTGTTCACCGGCCTCCTCGGCGACAGGATCGCCGGCCATGTTCCCGCGTTGCGCGACGGCTTTTCCGTGCGGGACCTCGAGCCCGTCTGCGATGTGCTGCTGCAACTGAGATCGGAGCTGGAGCAGGCCTGACGCTGCAGCTGGGCCGGGTGGTCGCAAAAGACGCGTCCGGCCGATCGTCGCGCAACCGCAGACGGCCTCTTCGTCGCGCGGTCGCGCTTCGCAAATCTCCCGGGCGACGTCGATCCTCGGGGCCGTGCCGCACGATTTGACCTGTCTCGCGGGCTGCGGGCGGGCTAGAAGCGGCCGCTCATGACAACGCCCGCGCCTTTCACTGACCCGTCCGTCTCCCGTTCCGCGTGGATCTCAGAGGCGGTTTCGATGCTCCGGCTCGGCTGGCCGCTGGTTCTGACGAACCTCGCGCAGACCGCGATGACCGCCACCGACGTGCTGATGATGGGCCGGCTCGGGCCCGAGGCGCTGGCCGCCGGGGCGCTGGGGTCCAACCTCTATATGGCGGTGCTGATCTTCGGCATCGGGGTGATGGCGGCGGTCGCGCCGATGCTGTCGATCGAACTCGGCCGCAACCGCCATGCGGTGCGCGAGATCCGGCGCACGGTGCGGCAGGGGTTCTGGGCGGCGGCGACCCTGGTCGGACCGATGTGGCTGTTCCTCTGGCAGGCCGAGGCGGTGCTGGCGCTGATGGGGCAGGATCGCGGGCTGGCGGCCGCGGCCGGCAGCTATATGCGCGCGCTGCAATGGAGCCTGCTGCCGTTCTTCTTCTATCTCGTGCTGCGAGGCTTCGTGGCGGCGCTGCAGCGGCCGCTCGTGGCCATGCTGGTGGTTCTGGCGGCGGTGCTGTTCAACGCCTTCGCCAACTGGGTGCTGATGTTCGGCCGGCTCGGCTTTCCGGCGCTCGGGCTGTTCGGTTCGGGGCTGGCGACCTCGCTGTCCTCCACCCTGATGTTCGCGGGGCTGGCCTGGCTGGTGATGCGCGACCGTCAGTTCCGGCGCTTCCGGCTGTTCGGGCGGTTCTGGGTGGCGGACTGGCCGCGCTACCGGGCCTTCTGGCGGCTGGGCCTGCCGATCGGCGCGGCCCTGGCCTTCGAGGTTCTGATCTTCAACGGCGCCGCCTTCCTGATGGGGCTGATCAGTTCGACCGCGCTGGCCGCCCATGCCATCGCGATCCAGATCGCCTCGCTGACCTTCATGGTGCCGATGGGGATCGGCCAGGCGGCCACGGTGCGCGTCGGGCGGGCCTTCGGCGCGGGGGATCGCGAGGGCATCCGCAGGGCCGGCGTGGTGGCGATCATCCTCGGCGTCGGCTTCATGGCGCTGACGGCGCTGGTGATGTGGCTTTCGCCGCACTGGCTGGTCCGGCCGTTTCTGGATCTGGAGCGGCCGGGCGCGATTGAGGTCGCAGCGCTGGCGATGCATTTCCTGGTCTTTGCCGCGATCTTCCAGATCGTCGACGGGGCGCAGGTCGTCGGCTCCTGCCTGCTGCGCGGGCTCGGCGATACGCGGATCCCGATGCTCTATGCCGGTCTGGGCTACTGGGTGTTCGGCCTGCCGCTGTCGATCGCGCTCGGCTTCGGTACGCCGCTCGCCGGCAGCGGCATCTGGATCGGTCTGGCGGTCGCGCTGGCGCTGGTCGCGGCACTGATGCTGGGGCGCTGGTGGGCGAGGGAACGGCTCGGGCTGATGCCGCCGGACATGGGTCCTGCCTCCGGCGGCGACCGGAGCTGAGCCCGCAACGGAATCCTCCCACGTGGGTCGCCCCGGGGGCGTGAGCGCGCGGTTCCCGGGATCAGGCCTGGCGCAGGGAGCGTCCCGTGCCGGGCCGGGCGAGGAGCTGCCCGTCCTGCGCCAGGCAGGTTCCGCGCAGGAAGGTCATCGCGGCGCGGCCGATGGTTTCGCGGCCCTCGAAGGGCGTGACCTTGCCCTTGGACTGGAAGGTCGCGCCACGGATCGGCGCGCGATGGTCGAGATCGAGCAGGACGAGATCGGCATCGGCGCCTACCAGCAGGGCGCCCTTGCGCGGCCAGAGCCCGAAGGCGCGTGCGGGGGCTTCGCAGGCGAGGCGGACATAGTGCTGCAGCGTCAGCCGGCCGGCGGCGACCTCCGTCAGCATCAGGCGCATTGAGGTCTCGACGCCCGGGAAGCCCGGCGAGGTCTCCCAGATCGAGGCGCGCTGCTTTTCCTCGGAAGGATGCGGGGCGTGGTCGGTTGAGATCATGTCGATGGTGCCGTCGAGCACGGCGGCCCAGAGGGCTTCGGCATGGCCGGCCTCGCGCACCGGCGGCTTGACGCGGAGCGCATTGCCGCCGGCCCGCTCGGCGTCGTCCATGCTCAGCAACAGGTAATGCGGGCAGGTCTCGGCGGTGATGGCGACGCCGCGCCGCTTGGCCGCCGCGATCACGGGCAAGGCGTGCCGGCAGTTCTCATGGGCGATGTGGACCTTGCAGCCCGTCCATTCCGCAAACAGGGCGATGCGCTGCACGGCCTCGACGGTAGCGATGTCGGCATGCTGGGCGAGATGGGCAGCGAGGTCGTCGCGACCGGCGGCCTTCATCTGCGCGCCGCGCCAGGTCAGGATCGGCGTGTTCTCGGCATGGACGGTGCAGCGCAGCCCGGTCTCGCGGATCAGGGCCAGCGCATCGAGCACCGCGCCGTCATTCGGGCAGGGGACGAGCGGGTTGTCACTGCCGAGGAAAAGCTTGAAGGCGCTGGCGCCGGCCTGCGCCATCGGCTGCAGATCGGCGAGATTGGCTTCGCCGACATAGCCGTAGACGCCGAAATCGACATGGGCTTGGCGGGCGGCGATGGCGATCTTTTCGCGCACCGCGGCGGCATTTGCCGTCGGCGGGTTGGTGTTGGGCATGTCGAAGATCGTGGTGACACCGCCGACGGCTGCGGCGGCGGTGGCCGTCGCCCAGGTCTCCTTGTGCGAGAAGCCGGGCTCGCGGACATGGGTATGGACGTCGAGCGCGCCGGGGATGAGCGGGCGCCCGCCGGCCTCGATTACCCGGCGGGCGGAGGGCATGGCGTCGCCATGACCGATCGCGACGATGCGGCCATCGTCCACGGCGACGGCGCCATGGCGGCTGGCCTCGGGGGAGACGAGCAGCGCATCGCGGATGACGAGGTCGACGGTCGCGCTCATGGGTCGGCCTTGCTCATGGGACGGCTTTGGCGATGGCGTCGGCCGCCGCGAAGAGATCGGCGTTGCGCCGGCGCAGGCTCGCCTCCATCGCCTCGATCTCGCCGAGGACGGCCGGCGCGTCGAAGGTCGTGATGCGGCCCTGGTCGAGCACGACGCGTCCGTCGACGATCGCGGTCGTCACGGCTGCGCCCGTCTCGGCGAAGACGAGTTGCGAGGCGGCGTCGTTGAGCGGGCGCCACCAGGGCGCGTCGAGACGGTAGAGCACGATGTCGGCGAGTTGCCCGGGCGCAATTTCGCCGAGCCGGCCAGAGAGGCGCAGCGCGCGGGCCCCCTCCACCGTCGCCATGCGCATGGTGTCGCGGGCGGTGACCCATTGCCGCCGCACGGGCAGGTCGGAGCGGTGCAGCAGTGCGGCGGCGCGCATCGCCTCCTGCATCACGAGGTTGTCGTTGGCGCCCGAGCCGTCGGTGCCGAGCGCGATCGGCACGCCCGCCGCCAGCATTTCCGGCGTCCGCATCCGCCCCGTGCCGATGCGGGCATTGCTCTCGGGATTGTGGACGGCGATGGCCTGGCGCCGCGCCATCAGGGCGATGTCGGCCTCGTCGAGCCAGATCGCATGGGCGCAGGACCAGCGGTCGGAGAGGATGCCGAGGCGTTCGAGATGGGCGACCGTGCTCTCGCCATAGCGCTCCCGCGCGATCCGCGCCTGGGCCTTCGTCTCCAGCAGATGGGTGTGGATGGGCAGGTCGTGGCGCTGCGCCAGCTCGGCGCAGAAGAGCAGCGCCTCGTCGCTGCAGCGATCCGGGTTGGAAGGGGCCGGGCAGAGGCCGATACGCCCGGCGCGGCCGTGCCAGCGCATGACGAGATCGGGCATCTGCTCGCGCAGCTCGGCGAGCGGATGCGGCGCCAGCAGCCCGGAGCCGCTGACCAGCGCTGCGACCGAGGCCGGCACCTCGATGCCGGCGGGGATGATGTCGGAAAAGACCCCGTCGAAGAAGCGCATGCCCAGCGTCGTGCGCAGGCCGGTCTCCTCCCAGGCCGCGAGCACGGCGTCCATCTCCGCCGTGCTGAAGCGCTGTCCGGGGAAATGGTCGATCAGCGCGGTCGTGCCGGTCGTCAGCATCTGGACGGCACAGAGCAGCACGGCGAGGCGGATCTCGTCGGCCGTGCGGCGCGAGGTGTGGGCCTGAGTCAGCCACATGAAGGCGGGGTGGCTCAGCCCGTCGGCGAAGCCCGACATGGTGCCCGACTGGGAGTGCATATGCGCGTTGATCAGGCCCGGCGCCGCGAGCAGGCCGCTTCCATCGATCTCGCGCGTGATGCCGCCGTGCGGCTGCGGCGGCACTTCGCCGACGGCGACGATGGTATTGCCGCGGATCAGGATGTCGCCCAGCGGCGTGTCGTGCGAGGCGGCGCCGGCCAGGATGCGCGCGCCGCGGATCAGGAGCGTTGTGTCCGTCATGGCGCCCCCTGCAGGTCGACCGGCGTGCCCAGGCCGCGGACCAGCGCCTGCGTCACCAGGGCGTCTGCCAGCAGCACGTCCTGGAGCGGCAGGCCCATCGACTTGAAGACCGTGACGTCGGCGCCGGGGCTGAACGGCAGCGCGCGCTCCGGCAACGCGCCGATCTCGCCGCGGATGCGGGCGGGGTCGAGCGCGCCCGAGGCCTGCGCCCGGACAAGGTCGCCCGCCTTGGCGAAGGCGTCCTTGCGAGCGTCGAGATAGATGTCGGCCCGGCGGATCAGATCGTCATCGGCCTCGCGGGCGCCCGGGCGGTTGGCGCCGCCGAGCACGATGCAGGCGCCCGGCCGAACAGCCTTGCCGGGGAAGACGGGCTCCTCGGAGGTCGTGACGGTGACGACGATCTCGCTTTCGGCGACCACCTCGGCCGGCGTCGCGGCGGTGATCAGCTCGACATCGGCCAAGGCGGGCTCGCCGGCCAGGGTCGCGGCGAGGGCCGTCAGGCGCTGCGGCGAACGGCCGACCAGATAGAGCCGTGTCAGCGAGGGCCGCACGATCTTGAGATAGAGCGCCGCGAGCGGGGCGCTGCGACCCGCGCCGAAGAGGGCCGCGGTGGCGGCGCCGGGTGCGGCGAGGCGATCGATGCCGGCGGCGAAACCCGCCGCGGTGCGGTGTTCGTTGAAGAGACCGGCGGAGATCAGCGCCCGCGGCTCGGCAAGGCTCCAGTCCCACAGCGTCAGCAGGCTCGCCCAGCGGCGTGGCGCGTCGGGTCCGTCGGGATAGGCATGGACGTTGCTCTTGATCGTCAGCGTCCGCGGCCCGGCGCTGCCGGTGAGCAGCAGGCAGCCGCGCCGGGGATCATCCGCCCGCAGGTCGCCGCGCAGCGCCTCGCCATGGCCCGCTGCCGCGAGCCGGAAGGCCTCCGCCGCCAGCGCAACCGCTTCCGCAGGGTCGAGGAGGGCGCGGATATCGGCCTCGCTCAGCACGATCATGTCGGGCTTGTCCGTTCGCAGGCCGGCAGGGGGCAGAGAGGCCGGGCGCTCTCGTCACGCCCGGCCAGGATCGTCGCTCGGTGGTGCGACAACTCAGCTCTTGGGCGCCGGCATCTTGCGCTCGGCCTGCGGCGGCAGGAAGGAGCGGTTGAAGACCTCCTCGACCTTCGGCGTGCTCTTCAGATCGAAGGCCTCGCGAATCTGGGCGATCGCCTTGGTCATGCGTTCGTCGGAGACGTCGCCGGCGCCGAGCTTTTCGGTTTCCGGCGTCAGCATATGCGCCTTGTAGGTGAACTCGATGCGCTTGGCCTCGATATCGGCGTTCACCGTGGGCTCGACGCGGTTCATCACCTTGCCGCCCTCGGCGGGGTTGGCAGCGAGTTCGAGCATCGCCTTGTTGATCGCCCGGACCAGGCCGGCGACGGCCTTGGGGTTCTCCTTGACCAGCTTCTGCGAGACCATCACGCCGTTCGAATAGGACGCGATGCCGTGGTCGGAATACATGATGAACTTGTAGTCCTTGTCGGGGTTCAGCTTCATCCCGATCAGGTTCATGTAGGAGGTCACGGTGAAGACGAAGCCACCGTCGACCTGGCCCTGGACCATCATCATCTCCTGGACGGAGGGGGTGATGTTGACGACCTCGATCTTGCTGGCGTCGATGCCGTTGAGCTTGGCGAAGATCGGGAACAGCCGGTGCGTCGCCGAGCCCGCCGGCGAGGTCAGCTTGCGGCCTTCGAGGTCCTTCAGCGTCTTGATCGGCCCGTCCGCCTTGTGGATGATCGCGAAGGGCGCCTTGTTGTAGATCATGTAGACCATCACCGGCTGCTCGCCGGGCTTGTTCACGGCCTGCTGGATGATCGCGTTCATGTCGCCGAAGCCGGCGTCATAGGCACCGCCCATGATGCGGGTCACGGTCGCGGCCGAGCCGTCGCCCTGGTCGATGGTGACGTCGAGCCCCTCGGCGGCGAAATAACCCTTCTCCTTGGCGTAGAAATACCAGGAGTGGACGCCCTGATATTTCCAGTCGAGCGTGAAGCGGATCTTGGTCGGCGCCTGGGCGAGGGCCGGCGTGGCGAGGCCGATCGACGCGCCGAAAGCGGCGGCGAGCACGGATTTCAGGAACTGGCGGCGCATGGCGGCTCCTTCGCAGAGGGGGCGGGCGGATCGGTCGCGTGCGGCTCCGGTTGCGAAGCGGCCGGCGGGGACGCCGCCGGCTCGTCTCGGGGTGGAACGGGAGCCGTCCGCTCAGGAGATCACGCTAGGCCGGGCGCAGCGGTGACGTCTTGTGCTGAGTTCTTGCCGCAGCGCTGCAAAAAACGCAGCGGTGCCTGGCGCCCGTGCGAAGGTGGGTCGGCGGCACGGAGGGCCGCCTTGCCTCGGCTGGTTTCTGGATCGAAGTCGTGGGCAGGACTCAGCCGGCCAGGGCCGCGAGCTTGCCGAGATCGACATTCGCGCCGCAGACCAGTACGCCCAGACGCTCGCCCGGCTTCGGCCGGTAGGCGCCGCAGAGCAGCGCACCAAGAGCCGCCGCGCCGCCGGGCTCGACCGCCAGCCGGAAATCGCGCCACAGGGTCACCTGCGCCCCGGTGATGGCCTCGTCGGGGACCAGTACGACGTGGTCGACCGTATCCTTGCAGACGGCGTGGACGAGCGGGCCGACGTTGCGGGCGCCGAGCGAATCGGCGGCCACCGAGGCGACCTCGACCTGCACTGGCCCGCCGGCCTCGAGTGCGGCCTGGAGCGCGCGCGAACCCGCCGGCTCGACGCCGACGACCTTGACCTTCGTGCCCGCAAACCAGGCGGCGATGCCGGAGATCAGCCCGCCACCGCCGACCGCAACCAGCACGGTGTCGAGATCGGGCTCCTGCTCCTGCCATTCGCGGCCGAGCGTGCCCTGGCCGGCGATGGTCTCCTTGGCTGCGAAGGGGTGGATCTTGAGGGCGCCGGTCTCGGCGACGAAGCGGTCGCAGGCGGCTTGCGCGTCATCATATTGCGCGCCGCCGATCACGACCTCGGCGCCGAAGCGGCGGATCGCCTCGATCTTCGGCGGCGGCGAAATCTCGGGGACGAAGATCGTCGCCTTCACGCCGCGGGCGCGGGCCGCATAGGCGACCGCGGCGCCATGGTTGCCGCCCGAGGCCGCGGCGACGCCGGCTGCAGGCACATCCAGCGAGAGCAGGTTGTTGAAGGCGCCCCGCGTCTTGAACGAGCCGGCATGTTGCAGGCATTCCAGCTTCAGCGAGCTGTCCGCGTCCGAACCGAAGGCGCCGATGCCAAGGCCCATGACCGGGGTGACGCGGGCATGGCCGGCGATGCGCTGCGCGGCCGCCTCGATCATCGGGCGCGGGACGGGGTTCTCGGTCATGGCGGTGTCCTGTGGCGGCAGGCGATCGGGCCGATAGCTCCAGATCGCGATCGGTATCCCGTGGCTATCGTGTCCCGGCGGCTCGGGGAAGGGGCGTCCGCGCCCGGCGGCGATGTGCCGGGCGACGACCAGGGCGGCGAGCGCATCGAGGGCATCGTCGGCGCCGGCGCCTCGCGGCGGACGGGCCTGGACGGTCTCATGCGGCAGCCCCTGGGCGATCAGGAGGGCGCGGCGCTCGGCCATGCCGGACTCGTTGATCCGCCCCTTGATCTTCTTGGGATGGGCGAGGGGGCCACCGCGCATGGTGGCGAAGGCGAGTTCGGGATGGATTTCTAACACACGCTGTCGAAGGTTAGTCTCGGTCCGTAAAAGCGTGTCGATCTCGCGAATTTTGCCGAATAAGCAGAATGCCTGGATCGAACATGCAGCTCCGACAGTGGATGTTGCTCGAGCGACAACATTGGTTGCAGCGTGAGCCGCTAGCAGCTCAGTCAAGCCCTTCCACGGACGCGTCACCGCCTCAAGAGCTTGTCGGGATGGCATGTCGAAGACGGCGTTCCCCAGACGTCCGAGCAAGGGCTTTATGAGTTGTTCGGGGCCTCGGCTTTTGCCGATCTCATCCGGGAAGCCAATTGGCATGTCGACCGCTACGATCGACGGTTCAAACTCGCTGCTCAGCATTTCCTCGAAGTTGCGAAAGCAGCGGATCGCCGGGGTCGCCCGAAACTCGGGGTCGCTGAAGGCCGCGATCCAGCCGCCCTTGCACCCGTCGACGCCCGCGATCCAACCCATCGTCCCGCCTTCCTCATGCGACCTTCGCAGAACTGACCTTGCCGGCGCTTCGCGTCTAGTGTGCAGTGCAGCGAGGATTGGCCGGGGGCAGGCCCTCCGGCGCCAGGAGAGACCCATGTCGACCATCAGTCCCCGCCGCAGCGTGCTCTACATGCCGGGCTCGAATGCCCGCGCCCTCGAAAAGGCCCGCGAGATCGCCGCGGACGCCCTGATCCTGGATCTCGAGGACGCCGTCGCCCCGGAGGCCAAGGCGGCGGCCCGCGAGCAGGTCTGCGCGGCCGTCAAGGCCGGGGGCTATGGCCGGCGCGAACTCGTGATCCGGACCAATGGCGTCGATACGGAGTGGTTCAAGGACGATCTCGGCGCGGCGGTCGAAGCCAATCCGGATGCGATCCTGATCCCCAAGGTGTCGACGCCGGAGACGCTCGAACAGATCGGCGCGCAGCTCGACGGCCTTTGGGCGCAGCCGACGCTGCAGGTCTGGGCGATGATCGAGACGCCGCTCGCCATTCTCCACGCCGAGGCGATCGCGCGGGCCGCGCGTGATCCGCGCAGCCGCTTGAGCTGCTTCGTGCTGGGAACGAACGATCTCGCCAAGGAGACCCGCGCCCGCTTCGTGCCCGGCCGGGCACCGATGCTGCCCTGGCTCACCAGCGCGATCCTGGCGGCACGGGCGCATGGCCTCGACATTCTCGACGGCGTCTACAACGACCTCAAGAACGAGGACGGGTTCAAGGCCGAATGCGAGCAGGGGCGCGATCTCGGCTTCGACGGCAAGACGCTGATCCACCCGGCGCAGGTCGGCACCGCCAATGCCGTCTTCGCGCCTGATGAAACCGAGCTCACCCAGGCGAAGGCGATCATCGCCGCCTTCGCGCTGCCGGAAAACCAGGGCAAGGGCGCGATCCAGCTCGGCGGGCGGATGGTCGAGCTGCTGCATGCCGAGATGGCCAAGCGCGTGGTCGCGCTCAGCGAGGCGATCGGAGGTTAGTCCCTCCGTCGCGCTGGGAGACGGCGCTCAGGCCTTCGCCGCCTTGGCCCGGTCCATCGCCTCGACGATGAGCTGCTTGGCCTTGGTGGCGTCGCCCCAGCCGGTCAGCTTGACCCATTTGCCGGGCTCGAGATCCTTGTAGTGCTCGAAGAAGTGCTGGATCTGGTCGAGCGTGATCTTCGGCAGGTCGGTGTAGTTGTGGACATTCTCGTAGCGCTTGGTCAGCTTGGGGACCGGCACGGCGATGATCTTCTCGTCGCCGCCGCCCTCGTCCTCCATCAGCATCACGCCGATGGGGCGAACCGCGATGTAGGAACCCGGAATCAGCGGACGGGTGTTGGCGACGAGCACGTCGCAGGGGTCGCCATCCTCAGACAGTGTGTGCGGAATGAAGCCGTAATTCCCGGGATAGCGCATCGGGGTGTAGAGGAAGCGGTCGACGAAGAGCGTGCCGGCCTCCTTGTCCATCTCGTACTTGATCGGCTCGCCGCCGATGGCCACCTCGATGACCACATTGACTTCGTCGGGAGGGTTCTTGCCGATGGAGATGGCGTCGAGGCGCATGGATTGGAAACCTGTCAGGATGGGAAACGCGCGTCTTATGAGGGTTCGCGCGGCAAACGCCAAGCCCGACCTTGGCCCTAGCGACCGCCGCGGCGATTTGCGCAGGGGGCCCTCCGCTGCTATCGGGCGCGACATGACACGCCATTCGAGCCGCCGCTCGCCGCGGAGCGCGCGCCCATGCTGAGCCGCCTGCGCCCGGACGAGGAGCGCTATGCCAGGCGCATGGCGCGGATCGCCCGCTGGGACCGCCCGATCGAGAGCCGGGGCCAGCGCCTGCGCGCCTGGGCCAACATGCTGCTGGTCGACCACGGCATTTTCCGCCTCGCCTACCTGAACGCGCATCGGGTCACGCCGAAGCTGTGGCGGGCGGCGCAGCCGGCGCCGGGGCAGATCGCCTGGTTCGCGAGCCAGGGCGTGAAGACGATCGTCAATCTGCGGGGCGGGCGCGAGCACGGCTCCTGGCCGCTGCAGCGGGAGGCCTGCGAGCGCCGCGGCATCGCGCTGGTCGATTTCGTGCTGCGCTCGCGCGGCGCGCCGGATCGCGAGACCATCCTCGGTGCGGGCGAATTCTTCGCCTCGCTGCAGGAGCCGGCGCTGGTCCACTGCAAGTCGGGCGCAGACCGGGCCGGCTTCTTCTCGGCGCTCTATCTGCTGATCCATGAAGGGCGTCCGCTCGACGAGGCGACGCGGCAATTGTCGCTGCGCTACGGCCATTTCCGCTTCGCCAAGACGGGCATCCTCGACGCGTTCTTCGACGCCTATCGCGTCGAGGGCGAGGCGAAGGGCATCGCCTTCCTGGACTGGGTCCGCGACGTCTACGATCCGGCCCGGCTGGAGAGCAGCTTCAAGCCCGGGCTGCTGTCGTCGCTGCTGGCGGACCGGCTGATCCGACGCGAATAGGCCTCAGCCCGCGGCGGGACGCGCGCCGGACGCGCCGCCCGGAACCGGTTCGCGCTCCTCTGCGCCGAGCCAGACGAGCAGGACGTGCGCAAGGGCGCGGGCGACCGAGATGCTGCCTACGGCGAAGAGCAGTTCGTGCGACAGCTTTCCGAACCAGAGGATCGTCGCGACGATCGCGACCAGCGCGATCGCATGCGAAGCGAACTGCCAGGCCGTTGTCCGCGAACTCGCAGCGATGTCGTGCAGCGGATTGAAGAGCGCGATGCCGGCATAGAAAAGCGTCATCACGGCGATCACATCGCCCACGCCGGCCCATTTGCTGCCGTCGAAGATGCCGTCGAACAGGTGGGCGCCGATGGCGATCGGCAGAAAGACGCCGACGGCCGCGGCCGTGAGGCCGAGCATGGCCCAGCGGATCCAGGACCGGCGCCCCGGCCCCCTCTGGGCGCGCAGCCCGTTCATCACCAGCGGGCCGGAAACGGTCCCGAACATCTGTGTCGGCATGTCGAGCAGTCGCATCGCCAGCGCCACATGGGCGGCGAGCAGCGGATTCTCGGCATAGGGCAGGGCGAGGAGCGGAGCCGTCGTGAAACCAAAGGAGAGCAGGGCGGAGGGAAGGAGAATGCGCGGCGCGTCGCTCCAGCGCGTGAGCCCCCAGGCCAATCCGCGCAGCGACCAGAGGCGGGGATGCGCCAGGGTCAGGATGCCGGCGCTGCGGCGGGCCACGATGTAGAGCGCCGCCGCGCTATGCCCGAGCGCGTCGGCGAGGAACAGCGCCAGCGCCTTGGGACCGAAGACGCCGATCAGCACCAGCATCAGAAGCGGCTGGACGATGGCCTGGACCAGATTGCTGTTGCCGATCGCCCGGAAGTCACCCTCCGCCGTCGCCTCCGCCCAGAGCAGGCGCAGCACGATGCGCGCCGCCAGCGACAGGAAGAAAATCAGCCCGATGGCGGGCGGCAGCCAGCCGATCTGGACGATCACGAGCAAGGCAACCGCCGCCAGGCCCATGAAGGCGGCGCCGCTCGCCGAAGCGAGCCTGAAGGCGAGAGCGAGTTCGTAGCGCGCATTGCTGCGGAAGAAGACCGCCTCCAGCCGCATCAGCGCCGGTAGCGAGACGAAGGTGGCTGCAGCGCCGAAGACCGCGAAGGCGGCAAAGATCGACGGCGGACAGAAATAGGCGGCGACGAGCAGTCCCCAGACGGAGATCAGACGGGCCTGGACGAAGCGCAGCCCGAGCAGCATCGCCGCAGCGAGGCTCTGGCGAAGGGCGGGGACGCGTCGGGCGACGAAGCGGCGGCCCTGCGAGAGCGACAGCGCAGGACGGCGGGGCGGGAAGCTGGCCCGTTCGAGGACGACGTGAGCGGCCATGTCCATCCCCCAGGCTGGACCTTCGGGCAGGCCGTCATCCTGCTTGTCCCCGTCGCGGTCCGGCGAAGCGGCGCCGGTGTCGACAGTCACGAGAGATCGGCCCTGGAAGAGGGAGCCTGCGCCGATATGGTTAACGCTCGGTGAAGATTGGGCATGTCAAACCAAAGAGGGCCTGCGCCCGGAAGGCGGGCACAGTCCTCACAAATCGGGCGATGGGATGGCGGTCAGACGAATTTCGTCTTCAGCGCCTCGAAGCGCTCGAGCTGGTCCGGCAGGAGGGCGCGCTGCGCGTCCCGCCGCACGAACACCTTGAACATGACCTCGCCGTCCCCATTGAAGAACTGCACGGAGCAGACGCGGCGGCTGGTGAGTTGGCGGTCGACGACATAGATCGCGGCGCAGTTGGACGCCTTGATGTGGCCGCCGATCGGGCTGTCGCCATGGATGTTGTAATAGCCATGGCCGAAGGAACCGACCGGAAGAGCGCCTTCGCATTCCAGCACGATGTCCGGCGTGTGGACGAGGAACATCACCGTTCCCCAGCTCGCGAGCTCCTGCCACAGCGCCTCGAAGCGCTCGGGCGCGACCAGCACCCGGCCCTCGGCCGGCGTCAGCTCCAGTACGGTCCGCGTCGACAGGCCGGTTTCCCTGGCCACCGACTCGACCATGGAATCGGGCTTCTCCGCGAGCATCCGCCGCGCCCGGGCGAGAGCGTCCTCGGCCGCGGTGCCGGATTCGATCGTCAGGCTGTCCGACATGAGAGCGCCTTCACTCGGCCGCCTGGAGCGGGCGGTGCGGGTTGGTCTCGCTGAGCACGGTCTCGAACCCCTCGAACTCCGGATGGCCCAGGAAGTGCGGCTGCTCGCGCTTCTCGCCGGCGTTGCGATGGGAGTCCCGGAACTGCTCGGACTTGGTCCAGGCGGTGAAGTCCGCCTTCGAGGCCCAGGTCGTGTGCGAGGAGTAGAGCGTGTGGTCGTCGCGCTCCGGGCCCTTGAGCAGGTGGAAGGCCATGAAGCCCTGCATTTCGTCGAGGCGCGTCTTGCGGGTCGCCCAGACGGTTTCGAACGCGGCCTCCTGGCCCTTGACGACCTTGAAGCGGTTCATGGCGATGAACATCGGGATGGTCCTGTTCTCGGGTTCCGGTACCGCCGGGCCGTTGCGTCGGCGCAGCGAAAGGCCTCTGCGGCGCCGACATCCTGCACGATGTCGCGCCTCTCGTCGCGCCCTTGACCGCTTGTAGTAAACCTGAATATCAACGTCAACAACGCCGAGCTTAGGTGCAGTTTTGAATAATTAAAAACTGTCGACTACTTGGTCAATTCGATGGCTGTTGGCAACAGCGCCTGTCTTCGGCCTTTGTCGAAATTTCGGGCGTGCTGCCGGTGGGAGACCTCCTCATGCGACTGCGCGATTTCCTTTCGCGAGAGCGACGCCGGATGCCCGGCCGGCGCGAACTCGCCGCCGCCCTCGGCCTCACCGCCCTGGCTGCCTTCAGCCCGTTGCTGCCGGGCGGCTTCGTCGGGACGGCCTACGGGCAGGCTCAGCCGCGCATCGTCTCGGTCGGCGGCGTTGTCACCGAGGTGATCTACGCGCTCGGCCTGCAGGACCGCATCGTCGGCGTCGACTCGACCAGCCTGTTCCCGGCCGAGGCGCTGCGCGACAAGGCCAATGTCGGCTATGTGCGCGCCCTCTCGGCGGAGGGCGTGCTGTCGCTGAAGCCGTCGATGGTGATGCTCGTCGACGGAGCCGGCCCGCCCGGCGCCGTTTCCCTGCTGCAGGAATCGGGTATCGGCCTCGTGCGCATCGCCGACGAGACGAGCGAGGCCGGCGTCAGCGCCAAGATCGAGGCGATCGGCCGGGCGCTGGGCGCTGCCGAGCCGGCCGCACGGCTGGCGGCCCAGACGAAGGCGCGCTTTGCGGAGCTCGCCAGCCTGCGCGGCAGCATCGCCAGGCCGCGGCGCGTGCTCTTCGTGCTGTCGCTGCAGAACGGGCGCGTCATGGTCGGCGGGCGAAACAGCTCGGCCGACGCGATCATCCGCCATGCCGGCGCGGTCAATGTCGCGGATGGCATCGAGGGCTACAAGACCATGACCGACGAGGCGATCATGGCGGGTGCGCCGGACGTCATCCTGATGATGAGCCACAACGTCAACCACGCGACGACGGCCGCTGAGCTCTTCGCGATGCCGGCCTTTGCCGAGACGCCGGCCGCACGACAGAAGCGCCTCGTCACCATGGACGGGCTCTATCTCCTGGGCTTCGGCCCGCGCACGCCGATGGCCGCGCGCGACCTGATGGCGGCGATCTATCCGGACGCCGCGGTTCCGCCGCTGAAGACCGCCAGCGCACCATGACGCTCGCCGCGCGCACGACGGCGAGCCTGCCCGCCGGGCTCGCGACGCTGATCGCGGGCCGTCGGCGGCTGGCTCTGCTCGCCGGGGGGGCGCTGACTCTGGGCTGCCTCCTGCTGGCGCTCGTCGCGATCGGCCAGGGCGCCATCGCCATCCCGCCCGGGCGGGTGGCCGAGATCCTCTGGGCCAGGTTCACCGGCGACGCCGCGCTGCTGGAGGGCCGCGACGTGCTCGTGGTCATGAACATCCGTGTCCCGCGCGTGCTTCTCGGCCTGCTGGTGGGGGCCGGTCTGGCGGTGTCGGGGGCGCTGATGCAGGGGCTGTTCCGCAATCCGCTGGCCGATCCCGGCCTCGTTGGCGTCTCCGCCGGGGCGGGGCTGGCCGCGGCGGCGACGATCGTGCTCGGCGACCGTTTCCTGACGGGGACGCTGATGAAGCTGCCTTTCGCGGTGCTGCCCTTCGGAGCCTTCTGCGGCGGCCTGATCTCGACGCTGGCGCTTTATCTGATTGCGACGCGGCAGGGGCGCACCTCGGTGGCGACCATGCTGCTCGCGGGCGTCGCGCTCGGCGCGCTCGCGGGAGCGATGACCGGCCTGCTCGCCTTCATCTCGGATGATCGCCAGCTGCGCGACCTGACCTTCTGGTCGATGGGCAGCCTCGGCGGGGCGAGCTGGACCAAGCTATCCGCCATCGCGCCGATCATCATTCCGCTGCTGCTCGCCATGCCGCTGCTGGCGCGCGGGCTGAACGGGCTCATGCTGGGCGAGGCGGAGGCCTATCATCTCGGCATTCCGGTCCAGCGCATCAAGGCGCTGGCGATCCTGCTCGTGGCGCTGGCGGTCGGGGCGAGCGTCGCCGCCGCGGGGCTGATCGGCTTCGTCGGGATCGTGGTGCCGCATCTGATCCGCCTCGCCATCGGGCCGGACCATCGCCTGCTGCTGCCGCTCTCGGCGCTGGGCGGCGCGATCCTGCTCGTCGGCGCCGACATCGTCGCGCGCCTCGTCGTCGCTCCCGCCGAATTGCCGATCGGCATCGTCACGGCGGCGATCGGCGCGCCGTTCTTCCTGTGGCTGCTGCTGCGCCGATCGGGGCCGCTCGATGTCTGAGGCCCCTGCCCGAGAGACCTTCATCGATGCCCGCAGCCTGAGCTTCCGGGCCGGCGGGCGCGACCTCGTGCGCGAGGCCTCGCTGGAGCTGGCGCCGGGAACGACGACGATCCTGATCGGGCCCAACGGGGCCGGAAAGTCGACCCTGCTCAAGCTGATGACCGGCGAGGCGAAGCCGTCGGGCGGCGAGATCCGTCTCGACGGCGAAGCGCTCGCGGCCATTCCGGCCTGGCGGCTGGCCTGCCAGCGCGCCGTGATGGCCCAGCATGCGCGGCTGGTGTTCCCCTTCTCCGTCTATGAGGTCGCAAGCCTCGGCGTCGACGGCATCGGCCGGGCGATGACGCGCGTGCGGCGCGATGCGCTGGTCGGCGAGAGCCTCGCGGCCGCAGGCGTGCTGGAGCTCGCCGGGCGGGCCTACCAGACGCTCTCCGGCGGCGAGCAGCAGCGCGTCCAGTTCGCCCGCGTGCTCTGCCAGATCGAGGCCGGGCGCAGTGTCGCCAGCCGGCAGGCGCTGTTCCTCGACGAGCCGATCGCCAGCCTCGACCTCTGTCACCAGCTCGCCCTGCTCGACATGGCGCGCGCCATTGCCGGACGCGGCGTGGCGGTGCTGATCGTGCTGCATGATCTCAACCTCGCGGTGACCTATGCCGATCACCTCGTGGTGATGGACCAGGGGCAGATCATCGCGCAGGGCGCCCCGGCGAAGACGCTCGACGATGCCCTGCTGCGCCAGGTCTTCAAGGTCGACCTCTCGCTCAGCCGGGCGCCGGCTCCGGGCCTGCCCTTCCTGCTGCCGCAGCAGCACCGGTTGACGCCGGCCGCCTGAGGCGGGGCCGATTCAGCGGCGATTCATCCTGAATCCAGCCTTCACCATATCGTTCAACCGCCGATTCAGGGGTGCCGCCCCAGCTTCCGCCCGGACTGTTCCGGAGGGAGAGAGGCCATGGCCCCAAGGCGCGCTGCGATGGAGATGGTTCTGGCTGCGGGGCTCGCCCTGCCGCTCTGGGCGGCCGCTGCCAGCGAGGGCGCGGCGCGCGAGGTGGTGCAGGCGCCCGACCCGCGCTATCGCCCGGGCACCATCGTGATTCGCACCAGCGAACGCCGGCTCTATCTGGTGACCGCCCCGGGCGAGGCGATCCGCTACACCGTCGCCGTCGGCAAGGCCGGCAAGCAGTGGCGGGGCGTGAAATATGTCGAGGAAATGCAGGTCGATCCGGCCTGGTCACCGCCGGCTTCGGTGCGGCGCGACAATCCGCGCCTGCCCGACGTCATTCCCGGCGGCTCGCCGCGCAATCCGATGGGCGCCCGCGTGATCGGCCTGGGGCCGGGCGGGGAATATGCGATCCACGGCACCAACATGCCGGGCACGATCGGAACGGCGGCGTCCTATGGTTGCTTCCGCATGCACAACCACGACGTTGCCGATCTCTACGACCGCGTCCGCATGGGCACGCCGGTGGTCGTGCTGCCCTGAGACGCGAAGGCTAGAGCGGCACGCCGGACGGCAGAGGCCGGTCTGAGAAGAAGGCCTCGAGATTGCGCAGCAGAAGCGCCTGCTGCGCCGCCTGGGCGCTGTCGGCCATGGCGGCGATATGCGGCGTGAGCACCGCGTTGTCGAGGGCCCTGAGCCGGTCGGGTACGTTGGGCTCCGCCTCGAAGACGTCGAGCCCGGCGCCCGCGATCACGCCCTGTTCCAGCGCGTCGCAGAGCGCTGCCTCGTCGACGGCGATGCCGCGCGAGATGTTGACGAGATGGCCCTGCGGCCCGAGCGCCTGCAGAACCGCCGCATTGACCGCATGGCAGTTCTCCGCGCTGGCGCGCACCGCGACCATCAGCACGTCTGACCATTCCGCCAGCCCGACGAGGCTGTCCTCGTAACGATAGGGCAGCTCCGCCCGCCGCGAGCGGTTGTGATAGGCGATCTCCATGCCGAGCGCCGCGGCGATGGTCGCGATGCGGCCGCCGATGGCGCCGAGCCCGTAGATGCCGAGACGACGGCCGTGCAGGCCGGGAACGACCGGCATGCGCTCGATGGCGTTGCCCTGCCAGCGTCCGGCACGGATGAAGCGGTCGCCCTTGCCGATCTGGCGGACGCTGGCCAGCATCAGCCCGATCGCGAATTCCGCCACCGCATCGGCATTGGCATCGGCTGCGTTGCTGAGCAGGACGCCGCGCGCCCTGACATGAGCCAGGTCGACCCCTTCGATGCCGGTGCCGTAGCAGGCAATCAGGCCGAGACCCGGCAGGGCGTCGATCAGGGCCGCGTCCGTGCGCCAGCCACCGACGGTCAGCAGCACGCGAGCGGTCTCCGCGCCGGGCGGCAGGGCCTCCGGCACCGGCCGCTCCATCGGCCCGAGCACATGGTAGTCCTGCTCCAGCCTCGCGATCAGGGCGGCCGGCATCTTCGGAGCCATCAGGATGGTCGGCTTCATCGTCGCGTCGTCTCCGGTCGATGCTGCATCGCAGCATTCTCCGGGCGTGGGCTCAACCGCCGCGATCGCGCAGGCGGCATCCGTTTTCCGCATCGCGGGCGAGACGTGCCGTTGCGTCAAAAATTCTCCGCGGCGGGCCGGCGCCTATCGCACACTGCGAAAAACCGCGTTAACGTTTGGGCGCGCGACAGCAACAACCGGGCGCGGCGCCGCTCGGAGCAAGAGGGGCTAACGATGGACCATCTGGCCGACGTCAAGAAATTCGCCAAGAAGCCGCTCAATGAAGCGGCCTTCGCCGGCATGGCGAAGTCATACGCACTCGTGATGAGCAAGCCTGACACCCGCTACGTCGCCTGTTCCGACCCGTCAGAGCTCGAGCGCGTCCGCGAGAATTTCCTGAAGAAGAAGCTCGGCCTCAAGACCGCCGACCTCGACGCCTCGATCAAGGCGATCTGCGAGCACATGAAGGCCGACAAGACGAAGTCGCGGCTGACCTTCTACTATCTGCTCGCCGAGCATTACGGGAAGCTCGACGCCTTCGTGAAGAAATAGGCGGGATGTCCATCTCGGGCGAAGCGAAGCGCAGACCCGAGAAACTCGATCCGGAGATGCTCGGGTTGAGCCCGAGCATGACGCCCGCGACGCTTCTAGCGATACAGATCCGCCCGCGTCAGCGGCAGGCCCGAGGCGCCCTTGCGGCGCTTCGAGGCCAGCGTCTGGTTGACCAGCGCGCCGCCGCGCTCGAAGGCGAGCGAGCAGCCGGCCAGATACAGCAGCCACATCCGCGTCCGCTCCGGGCCGATCTCCGCCTCGGCCTGCGCCCGGTTGGCCTCGAGCCGTTCCCACCAGAGGCGCGTCGTGCGCTGGTAATGCTCGCGCCAGCCCTCGACGTCGTGGACCTCGAAGCCATGGCGCTCGAGATTGGTGATCGACATGCCGAGATGGTCGAGCTCGCCGCCGGGGAAGATGTAGCGCACCAGCGCGCGGTACTCGGCCGGCATCTTGTTGAAGGCCTTGTCGGTCTTCTTGGCGCGGCGCGAGATGGTGTGGTGCAGATAGAGGCCGCGCGGGCGCAGCAGCCGATTCACGGCACGGAAATAGTCGGGGTGGTTACGGATGCCGACCTGCTCGAACATCCCGATCGACGAGATCTTGTCGAACTGCCCCTCCATCTGGGTGTAGTCGCGCAGATGCAGGGTGACGCGACCGGTCAGCCCGAGCCGCTCGACCTTCTCCTGGGCGAGCTTGAACTGTTCTTCCGCCAGCGTCACGCCATGGGCCTCGACGCCGTAATGCTGCCCCGCGTGGCAGACCAGCGCGCCCCAGCCGCAGCCGATGTCGAGCAGGCGGTCGCCCGGCTTCAGGCGCAGCTTGCGGCAGATCATGTCGAGTTTGTCGCGCTGGGCGCGGGCGATGTCGCCATGGTCCTCGGTGAAGTAGGCGCAGGTGTAGACCATCTCCTCGTCGAGGAAGAGGCGGTAGAAGGCATTCGAGACGTCATAGTGATAGGCGACGTTCGCCTTGTTGGTCGCGGGCGCGCCGTCGCGGGCGATCTCGTCGCCCCTGCGATGGTCGACGGCGCTGGGCGCCGCGCCGGGCGCCAGGATGAAGCGGCGGAAAACGTCGAAGATCGCCGCCTTGGGAATGGTGCGCGCGAGGCGGCCGATCTTGCCCTCGGGCCGTGCCGTCGCGAGATCGAAGATCGAGCCGTTGAGCAGGGCGATGCGGTCGCTGATGTGCAGGTTCAGCAGTGTGTCGAGCTTGGGCTTGCGCAGCAGCGCGGCGACGGCGCCGGAATCGCGGATGGCGATGGCGAGGCCGTCCTCGGGCCAGCCCGCCGGAACCGCGCTGCCGTCCCAGAGCCGGAAGCCGAATTTCAGCCCCAGTTTCTCATGGGCCTGCGCAAGAAGATGCCGCAGCGCGGCCAGACGTTTCTGCTCGATATCCATCCCGCACCCGCCGCCCCTGACCGGGCCCTGTTTGGCGGCGGCGGGCCCGATTGGCAACCCGCCGACGCGCGGAGCCGACGCGATGTCTCCCCCTCGTCTCGCCAGCGGCGGTGCGGCACGCTCCCAACTTTGATCTGGATCAATCTTGCGAGGGTTCCGATGGCATGCTGATATATGACGGATCGAGGTGGCGGGCCGCTGGTAGACGACCGCCACTTCGATGAAGCTGGCGACGATCCCTGTGTTGACGGGGTGTCGCAGGTTGGTTGGCGCGATCCTTGCGTCGGCTGGCCTCGGAGCCGGAGCATGTTTGTGCACGGCAATATATGAGTTGCTTCGCCATCTGGCCGGTTCGGCCAGGGCGTGACGTCGGGCCGGCTGAGGAGGCGGCCGAAGATGAGGTCGGGCGCATGAGTGCGCCTGCCTGTAACGAAGACAGCGTCCTCGTGCCGGCAAAGGTCATCAAGGCCGGTCGGCGCGGCAGGCCGAGCAGCCTGTGGATCGAAAAACATCGCAACAGAGGGAAAGGCCGAAAACCATGACCGGATTCAAGACCGTCGCCGCCGCGCTCGCCACCGTGGCGGGCATCGTGCTCGGTGCGCAGGGCGCACTGGCGCAAAACAAGCTCGAGCTCAACATGGCGACGCCCTGGGCGGGCGGCCACTGGCTCGAGATCGGCGCCAAGAAATACGCCGAGAACGTCGAGCGCATGACCGAGGGCCGGATCAAGATCAACGTCTTCCCCGCCGGCGCGCTCGGGCCGGCGCTGAAGGTCACGGAGACCGTCCAGAAGGGCGTCGCCGATATGGGCCATAGCTGGCCGGGCTACGACTGGGCGGTCGATCGCACGGGCGCCATCTTTTCCGGCTGGTCGGCGGGGCCGAACCCGGAAGAGATGATGATGTGGCTCTACAATGGCGGGGGCGCCGATCTCTGGAAGCA
The DNA here is from genome assembly GCF_042466375.1 of Allobosea sp. R86505. Taxonomy (NCBI): domain Bacteria; kingdom Pseudomonadati; phylum Pseudomonadota; class Alphaproteobacteria; order Hyphomicrobiales; family Alloboseaceae; genus Allobosea; species Allobosea sp. R86505. Next base: position 1,274,559 of record NZ_JAXHPY010000001.1, read on the forward strand.
GTGGCGCAAGGAGAAGTTCGACGTCGTCGCCTTCCCCTGCGGCGTGCTGGAGACCGAGTTCTTCATGCACTCCCACAAGCCGATCCGCACCGTCGAGGACATGAAGGGCCTGAAGCTGCGGACCTCCTCCTCCTGGGCCGAGATCGCGCCGATGCTGGGCGCCTCGACGGTCGTGCTGCCGGGCTCCGAGGTCTTCAGCGCGCTCGAGCGCAAGGTGGTGGACGCCATCGAGTGGGGTGGCCCGGGCAGCAACCTGTCGGAGGGTTTCCACAAGGTCGCCAAGTACATCATCATGCCCGGCCTGCATGCGCCGTCGGGCGCGCATGACTGCATCTTCAACAATGCGACCTGGGCCAAGATCGGCGACAAGGACAAGCAGCTGCTCGAACTCGCCGGCCGCCTGACCGTGCTCGACACCTATCTCGGCTACGCCAAGAGCGATCTCGACGCCTACAAGCAGATCAAGGCGAGCAACATCGAGGTGATCCAGGTCGATCCGAAGCTGACCGCCGCCGTGGTCAAGGCCTCGAGCGAGTGGGCCGACAAGCAGGCGGCCTCGAACGCCTGGTTCAAGAAGGCCTATGACAGCCAGAAGGCCTTCATGGCCAGCGTCAAGCCGCTCAGCGAATTCCGCTTCGCCGTCGGCTCGCGCTGATCCTTCGCCCGCGGCGGCGGCCTTGATGGTCGCCGCCGCGGGCCTCCCGGCGCGAGGTCGTCCATGCCCATCGTTCGTTTCATCAACATCCTCTCGCTCTGGTCGGGGCGCGTGGGGGCGCTCGTCGTTCTCCCGCTCGTGCTGGCGATGGTGTTCGAGGTGGTCAGCCGCTACGCCTTCAACGCGCCGACGCAATGGGCCTTCGAGCTCAGCTACATGATGATGGGCACGATCTTCCTGCTCGGCCTGTCCTATGCCGTGCTGATGGACCAGCATGTGAACGTCGACTTCCTGCACCAGGTGCTGCCGCGCCGCGCCGTGGCGGGGATCGACGCCGTCGGCTACCTGATCATGGCCGGCATGCTGGCCTGGCTGACCAACGCGCTGATCGGCAATGTCGCCAGCGTCTACCGCACCGGCGAGGGCACGGGGCTTTCGGCCTGGAACCCGCCGATCTGGCCCTATCGGGTGATCTATGTGATCGGCTTCGCGCTCTTCGGCCTGCAGTGCTTCGCCAAGGCCATCGAAAACCTGCTGGTCGTCTTCGGCCGCGCCACGGAGAGCCCGGCCCGATGACGTCCCAGACCGTCCTGTGGATGTTCCCGGCCCTGCTGGGCCTGATCTTCCTCGGCTTCCCCGTCGCCTTCTCGATGATGATCGCGGCGCTCGGCTTCGGCCTGATGCGCTTCGGCGGCACGCTCGTGCATCAGTTCGCCCAGCGCATCGACGACATCGCGACGAACTATGTGCTGGGTGCGATCCCGCTCTTCATCTTCATGGGCTCGATCCTGGAGCGGGCGGGCATCGCCGAGCGCCTCTTCGACGCGCTCTATATGTGGACGCGGCGGCTGCCCGGCGGGCTGGCCATCGCGGCACTGCTGATGTGCACGATCTTCGCCGCCGCCAGCGGCGTCGTCGGCGCGACCGAGACGCTGGTCGGCATGCTCGCGATTCCCGCGATGATGAAGCGCCACTACGACAACAAGCTGATCTCGGGCACGATCTGCGCCGGTGGCTCGCTCGGCACGATCATCCCGCCCTCGGTGCCGGTGATCGTGCTGGCCCCGATCGCGACCCTGCCGATCGGCGATCTTCTCGCCGGCATCCTCTTCCCCGGCCTCATGATGTCGGGACTGTTCATCCTCTACATCCTCATCGCCTGCGCGGTGAAGCCCTCGCTCGCGCCGCCGGACCCGGAGCCCGATCCGCGCAGTCTGGCTGAGAAAATCCGGTTCACGCTGAGCGCGCTGGTGCCGCCGGCCTTCCTGATCTTCACCGTGCTCGGCACGTTGTTCACGGGGCTGGCGACGCCGACGGAAGCGGCCGCCTGCGGCTCCTTCGGCGTTCTGCTTCTGGCGATGATCTATCGCCGGCTGACCTGGTCGCTGCTGTTCCAGGCGGCGAAGCAGACAGTGTCCCTGACCGCGATGATCCTCGCGATCGTGCTCGCGGGCGGCATGTTCGCCGGCGTCTTCTTCGCCTCTGGCGGCATGACCGCGACCAAGGGCGTGCTCGACGCCTTCGGGCTTTCGCCCTGGTCGATCATGGCGGTGATCCTGGTCATCACCTTCATCCTCGGCTTCATCGTCGATTCGATCTCGCTGATCCTGATCATCGTTCCGATCGCGATTCCGCTGATCAAGGGTTTCGGTATCGACCCGCTGTGGTTTGCCGTGGTGATGCTGGTGGTGCTGCAGACCAGCTATCTGACGCCGCCGATGTCGCCCTCGATCTTCTATCTGAGGGCGATCTCGCCGCCGAGCATCCGGCTGCAGGACATGTATTGGGGCGTGATCCCCTTCATCCTCTGCCAGCTCGTCGTGCTCGCCCTGCTGCTGTTCTTCCCGGCGCTGGCGACCTGGCTGCCGAAGGTCATGTATGGCTAGCGGCGGCGCGGTGAGCGCCGCCGACCGCGGTTGCGAGCTGTTGGAGGAGGGGGCGCCGAGGTCCCCGGAATGAAGTCAGAGCGAGACGAACGATGATCTATGAAGAGCGCGACTACCGCATCAAGGCCGGCAAGCTGGCCGAGTTCGTGAAGCTCTATGGCGAATACGGGCTGCCGCTGCAGAAGGAGCATCTGGGCACCTTCATCGCCTATTTCACCACGGAGATCGGCGAGCTCAACCATGTCGTGGCGCTGTGGAGCTACAACAGCCTCGACGAGCGCGCCGCCAAGCGCAAGACGATGCTGGCCGACCCGCGCTGGCAGGACTATCTCAAGCGCGTCGACGGGCTGATCGACATCCAGAATTCGCGCATTCTGACGCCCGTCGCCTATTCGCCGCTGCAATGAGCGCCACTCCTGCAACCGGCCCGTCCGGCTCCTTCACCGTCACGACGCCCGACGGCGCCATCCTGCAGGCCTTCGCCGAGGGCGAGGGGCCGGCGCTGCTGCTCGTCAGCGGACTCGGCGGCACGGCCGGCTTCTGGAAGAGCAGCACGGCGACGCTCGCCCGCTCCTGCCGGGTCATCCGCTTCGACCAGCGCGGCATCGGCGCCAGCAGCCGCGGCCATGCGCCTTGCACGATCGACCAGCTCGCGCTCGACTGCCTGAGCGTGCTCGACGCCGCTGGCGTCGAACGGGCCGTGCTGCTCGGCCATTCGACGGGCGGCTGCATCGGCCAGGCGCTCGCGCGGATCGCGCCGGAGCGGCTCGACGGGTTGATCCTTAGCGCCACCTGGCTGAAGCCGAGCCATTACATGGGCGCGCTGTTCGGGGCACGGCGGGCCATTCTCGCCGAGAATCCGCAGGCCTATGCGGCGACCGCCGTGCTGATTTCCTATCCGCCGGCCTGGCTGGAGGCGAACTGGAGCATCTACGAGGCGGCCATCGCGGCGGCGCCCGTCTCGGCGGAAGCCCGCCAGATCGTACGCGAGCGCATCGACGCGCTGCTCTCCTTCGACGGTTCGGCCGACATCGCCGCGCTGACCATGCCGGTGCTGGTGCTGGGCGCGCGGGACGACATGATCGTGCCCGCCTTCCTGCAGGAGGATCTGGCTGCGGCGCTGCCCGGCGCGCGCAAGATCCTGCTCGATTCCGGCGGGCACTTCTTCCCCGTCTCGCGGCCCGACGCCTTCACCGCCAAGGTCGTGGAGTGGATCGGAGAGCTTTGATGAGCGCGCGCCGCGTCCTCCTGATCGGCTATGGCGCGATCGCCGGCGACGTCGCTGCGGTGCTGAGGGCGGCGCCGGAACCGGGCTATGCGCTCGCGGTTCTGCTGCGGCCGGGTTCGTCGTCGGCCGGTCGCGTTCCGGAGGGCATGCCGATCCTGGACGGGTCCGACGCGGTCGCGGCCTTCGCGCCGGATCTGGTGATCGAGGCTGCCGGCCATGGCGCGGTGCGCGAGAGCGTTCCGGGCTGTCTGGCGCTGGGCCTGCCGGTGCTGATCTCGTCGATCGGCGCGCTGCATGACGAAGCCCTCTACGCCGATCTCGTCGCGACCGCACGCCGGGGTGCCGGGCGGCTGCTGCTCGCCTCGGGCGCGCTCGGCGGGCTCGACTATGTCCGGGCCGTGCGCCACGCCAAGCAGCTCGACCTGCGCTATGAATCGCGCAAGCCGCCGGCTGCCTGGGCCGCTGAGCTCCGCGCGCTGGGCCATGATCCGGCTGCGCTTGCCGCGCCGGTGACATTGTTCTCGGGCACGGCCCGCGAGGCGGCGGCGCTCTACCCCCAGAACCTCAACGTCGCGGCGGCGCTCGCCCTTGCCGGTCCGGGGTTCGAGGCGACGGGCGTCGATGTCGTCTGCGATCCTGCCGCGACCGGGAATACGCATGTCGTCAGGGCGAGCAGCGAATTCGGGACGATGTCGCTCGAGATCGCCAACCGGCCCTCGCCGACCAATCCGAAATCGTCGTGGATCGTCGCACAGGCCATTCTGGCGGCCGTCGATCAGCATTTTTCCCCCGTGGTGATGATGTGAGCGCGCAGCGCCGGGATCGTCGCGGGGCCGTCCAAGGGAGGCCAAGGCCATGAAGCTCACAGGCAAGATCGCGATCATCACCGGCGGCGGTTCCGGCATCGGCCATGCGGCCTGTGTGCTCTTCGCCCGCGAGGGGGCAACCGTCATCGTCGCGGATCGGGATGCCGCGGCCGCGCAGCGGGTCGCCTCTGAGATCGCAGGCCAGGGCGGCCGGGCTTCGGCGCATCAGGTCGATGTGAGCCGGGATGCCGAGGTGGCGGGGATGATCGCGAAGGCGGTCGCCGATCACGGCCGGCTCGACATTCTCGTCAACAATGCCGGCTACGGGATCGCCGGAACCGTGGTGTCGACCTCGGAGGCGGACTGGAACGCGCTGATGGCGGTCAACGTCAACGGTGTCTTCCTCGGCTGCAAGCATGCGATCCCGGTGATGGCGCGACAGGGCGGTGGCGCGATCGTCAACACGGCCTCGGCGGTGGCCAATGTCGGCATCCATGACCGGGCGGCTTACGTCGCCTCGAAGGGCGCTGTGGCGGCGCTGACGCGGGCCATGGCGGTGGACCATGTCGACCAGAAGATCCGCATCAATGCGGTGGCGCCCGGCACGATCGAATCGCCCTATTTCACCCGGATTCTGAGCGGGCCGGACGGCGCGGAACTGCGCCGCTGCCTCGAGGAACGCCAGGCGATGGAGCGCCTCGGCCAGCCGGTCGAGATCGCCCAGGCGATGCTCTGGCTCGCCAGCGACGACGCCTCCTTCTGCACGGGCACCGTCATGGTCGTCGATGGCGGCTGGACCGCCCGCGGCGACCGCAAACCCAAGGCACAGGACTGACAGATGTATGGATTGAACGGCCGCAAGGCGATCGTCACCGGGGGAGCGCACGGCATCGGCCGGGCGATCGCGGCGCGGCTCGTGGCGGAGGGTTGCGCGGTCGGCATCTTCGACCTCGACCGCGCGGCGGCGCAGGCCACGGCCGAGGCGCTCTCCGCCGAGGGCGGCCGGGTGGTCGTCGCGGCGGGGGACGTCTCGTCGCGGGAGGATGTCGCGGCCGGCATCGGCGCGCTGAAGGCGGCGCTTGGTCCCATCGACATCCTCGTCAACAATGCCGGCATCTGCAAGGTCGGCAAGCTGCTCGAAACCAGCGAAGCGGAATGGAAGGCGACCTTCGGAATCAATGTCGACGGGCTGTTCCACGTCACCCGCCAGATCGCGCCCGGCATGGTCGAGCGCCGCCGCGGCACGATCGTCAACATCGCCTCCTGGATGGGCAAGTCGGGCGTGGCGGCCTATGGCGCCTATTGCGCCTCGAAATTCGCGGTGGTCTCGCTGACGCAGTCGCTGGCGCTCGAGATCGGCGAATACGGCATTCGCGTCAACGCGATCGCGCCGGGGCTGATCGTCGAGACCAAGATGCGCGACGAATCCGAGATCCAGCGCGCGGCTGAGGGGCTGCCGACGGCGAAGGACCGGGCCAAGACGATTCCGCTGCGCCGCGCCGGCCTGCCTTCAGACATCGCCAAGACGGTGGCGTTCCTGGCCTCCGACGAGGCAGACTACATCACCGGCGAAACCATCAGCGTGACCGGCGGCATCTGGAACGACTGAGCCCCCGCGACAACAGGAGACGGCCATGCCTCGCTTCAAGGACTTCCGGCCCGCCGGCGTGATCCCGGCGACGCTGCTCGCGCTCCATGACGACATGAGCATCGACGAGCGCCAGACGCGCCGCCATCTGCGCGATTGCGCGCTGATCGATGGGGTCAGCGCCGTTACCGTCAACGGCCATGCCTCGGAGGTCCATGCCTGCTCCTTCGACGAGCAGCAGCAGATCCTGGCGGCGTCGCTGGCCGAGGTCGGCGACCGGGTGCCGCTGATCAACGGCATCTATGCCGATGGTTCGATGGAAGCCGCGCGGCTGGCGGCGATGGCCGAGCGCGAGGGTGCTTCGGCGCTGCTGGTCTTCCCGCCCAACAGCATGATGATGGGCGGGCAATTGCGGCCGGAGATGGCGATCGCGCATTACCGGCGCATCGCCGACGCCACGGATCTGCCGATCATCGCCTTCCAGTATCCGATGGGCGGCGGGCTCGGCTATCCGTTCGAGACGCTGCTCGCCCTGTTCGAGGCGGTGCCGACGATCGCGGCGATCAAGGACTGGTCGAACGATCCGATGCTGCACGAGAAGCACATCCGGACCTTCCAGGCCCTCGCCCGCCCGGTGAACGTGCTCACCACGCATTCCTCCTGGCTGATGGCGTCGCTGACGCTGGGCTGCAACGGCCTGCTCTCGGGCTCGGGCAGCGTCATCGCCGATCTGCAGGTGGCGTTGTGGCGGGCGGTTCAGGCGGGCGATCTCAAGGCGGCGCAGGCGGTCAACGACCGCATCGTACCGCTGTCGCAGGCCTTCTACGCGCCGCCCTTCCTCGACATGCACAACCGCATGAAGGAGGCGCTCGTGCTGCTCGGGCGCCTCGACAGGGCTGTGGTGCGGCCGCCGCTGATGAAGCTGCCCGACGCCGAGATCGCGCGGATCAAGCAGGCGCTCGATCAGGCCGGGATCGGCCGCGAGGGCGCCCTGCCGCTGGCCGCTTGAGGCGCCCCACCCCGCCGGGGCGCAGTCTCGCTACCGGGCGCCGGCGCTGACGAAGTTGCGCAGTTCAGGCGTCTGCGGGTTGGCGAAGAGCTCCTGCGAGGGGCCGCTCTCCCAGATCTTGCCCTGGTGCATGAAGACGGTCGTGCTCGCGACATTGCGGGCGAAGGCCATCTCGTGGGTGACGAGCAGCATCGTCATGCCGTCCTTCGCCAGCTTCTCCATGACGAGCAGCACCTCGCCGGTCAGTTCGGGGTCGAGCGCCGAGGTGACCTCGTCGAACAGCATCACCTTGGGCTGCATCGCCAGCGAGCGGGCAATCGCCACGCGCTGCTGCTGGCCGCCGGAGAGGTTGTCGGGGTAGCTGTCGAATTTCTCGGAGAGGCCGACTTGGGCGAGCACCTCGCGGGCGCGTTCGGCCGCCTTGTCCTGCGGCACATTCTGCGTGATGCGCGGCGAGAGCATGATGTTCTGCCCGACCGTCAGATGCGGGAACAGATTATAGCTCTGGAAGACGATGCCGACATCCTTGCGCAGCTCGCGCAGATGCTTCTGGTCCTGATCGACGACGTGGCCGGCGACCTCGATGCGGCCGACATTGATCGCCTCGAGGCCGTTGATGCAGCGCAGCAGCGTGCTCTTGCCCGAGCCCGAGCGGCCGATGAGCGCGACGACCTGGCCGCTCTCGACGTAGAGCGAGACGCCCTTCAGGACCTCGAGGTCGCCGAAGCGCTTGTAGACGTCGTCAATGAGAACGGCTGGCATTCATCACCTTTTCGAGATGGCGGCTGAGCCGGGACAGCGGGAAACAGATCGCGAAATAGATCACCGCCACCAGCGAGAAGACCTGGAAGGCCTGGAAGGTCGCGTTGTTGACGAGCTGTCCCGCGCGAGAGAGTTCGACGAAGCCGACGACCGAGACGATCGAGGTGTTCTTGACCAATTGAACGAGGAACCCGACCGTCGGCGGCAGCGAGATGCGCACCGCCTGCGGCAGGATGACATAGCGATAGGTCTGTGCCGGCGAATGGGCGAGCGAGGCCGAGGCCTCCCATTGCTGGAACGGCACGGACTGGATCGAGCCGCGCCAGATTTCGGCGAGATAGGCCGAGACGTAGACGGCGAGCGAAGCGGAGGCCGCCAGGAAGGGCGGCAGCTCGATGCCGATGATCGAGAGCCCGTAATAGCTCATGAACAGCACCATGAGCACGGGAATGGACTGGATCACCAGAATGTAGGCGGAGGCGAAGTGGCGGATCGGCGCGATCCGCGACAGGCGCATGATCGCCAGCGCTCCGCCGATGACGCCGCCGATGGCGAAAGCGATCACGGTGAGCAGCAGGGTCCACCCCGCCGCCCGGAAGATGAACATGGCCTCTGGCCAACCGAAGGTCTGCATCAGGCCGCCTCCGCCTTAGCAGCGAGCCGGGCGAGGCCCGAAACCTGCGGGAAGAGCCTGCGCCCGAGCCAGAGCAGGAACACCTTCAGCGTCAGCGCCATGACCAGATAGACGCCGGTGACGATGATGTAGGTCTCAAAGCTGCGGAAGGTGCGCTGCTCAACGAGGGCGGCGGCGCCCGAGAGCTCCTGGACCGAGATGAAGGAGCAGATGCTGGAGGCCAGCATCATCAGCACGAACTGGCTCGACAGCGCCGGCCAGACCCGTGCGAAGGCCGGCTGCAGCATGACGTACTGGAAGACCTGGCGGCGCGAAAGGGCCAGCGAGAGCCCGGCCTCGAGCTGGGATTTGTGGATCGAATCGATGCCGGCCCGGATGATCTCGGTTGAATAGGCGCCGAGATTCAGCGTCATCGTCAGCAGGGCCGCCTCGACGCCGGACATGCGGATGCCGAGCAGCGGCAGGCCGAAGAAGATCATGAAGAGCTGGATCAAAAAGGGCGTGTTGCGCATCAGCTCGACATAGGCGTCGACGACGATGCCGGCCCAGCGACCCGCCAGCGTGCGCAGCGCCACCAGCAGGACCGCGAGCGTGCAGCCGAGCACGATCGCGGCGGCCGAGAGCCAGATCGTCAGCCAGATGCCGCTGATGATCAGGTCGGATTCGGCAAGGACAGGGTCGAACTGCAAGGAGGTCTCCTCCCCCGCTCAGGGGCTGCGCCGGTCACGGGGCGCGCCGGTCGACGGCGCGCCCCGCGGGTCATGAAAAGGCCGGCACGGACAAATCCGCGCCGGCCCGGTGCAGGGATCAGAAGGTGGGCAGCGTCGGCAGCGGGCCGCCGACCCACTTCTCGGAGACCGCGTTCAGCTCGCCGTTCTGCTTGATGTAGTAGATCACGTTGTTGAGCCACTGCTTCAGCTCGTAGGCGTCCTTGCGGACGGTCATCGAGTTCGGCTGCATGCCGAAGAAGAACTTCGCTTCCGTCTCGGTCTCGCCGCGGGCCTTGATGGCCGCGTTGGCCTGGGCGTCGGGACCCGCGATGGCGTCGACCTGGCCGGAGAACAGCGCCTGCATCGTGGTCGAGTCGTCCTCGAAGCGCAGGATGGTGAGGTTCAGTTCCTTCTCGCGGTTGACGAATTCGCGCTCGACGCTGGAGCCGCGATTGACGCCGACCTTGCGGCCCTTCAGGTCAGCCCAGGTTTTGATGGGCGTGCCCTTCTTGGCATAGATGCCCATCTGGAAGGCGCTGTAGGGGATGGTGAACATCACCGCCTTGGCGCGCTCCGGCGTCGGGGCGAGCGTCGCGACCAGGAAGTCGACCTTGTTGGCCTCGAGCGCCGGGATGCGGGCGGGCGGCGTCAACTGAACCACCTCCATCGGCAGGCCGATGTACTTGGCGACGAGGGCCGCCACATCGGCGTCATAGCCGATGGCGTTGCCGGTGGAGTCGACCGAGCCATAGGGCGGGGCGCCGATCAGCACGCCGATGCGCACCTTGCCGCGCTTGGTGATGTCGGCCATCGACTGGGCCGAGGCCTGGCCGGCAGCCATCAGGCCGGCGCCGAACGCCAGCAGCGTGCCGGCAATCTTGAGATGCTTCATCAGATTCATGGTGCCGTTTCCTCGTTGGGCTTTGGGATCGATGTTGTTGCTCCGGCTTCGTGTGGCCGGTTTGCTCGGCGGTCTGGGCGCTGAAGCCTCGATGGAGGGCTGGCCGGACGGCCCGCTTTCCCTTCGCTGCTTCAGGCGCGCCCTTCCCGCACCACGTTGCTGAGCGCAGCCCCGGAGAGGCACCGCGTGATGTTGTCCGCCATGGTTCGCTGCCGGCGGCTGATGGTGCCGCTGGTCCAGCCCGACATGTGCGGCGTCATTAAAACGTTTGAAAGCTCATGGAAAGGCAGTTTTGATGGCAAAATATTAGGCTCCCCCGCATTCGGGTAGCGATACCAGGTGTCGATGACCGCGCCGCCGATGCGGTTGTCACGCAGGGCCTCGAACAGCGCCGCCTCGTCGATGGTCGGTCCGCGGCCGACATTGAGGATCACGGCGCCAGGCTTCATCGCCGCCAGAGCCGCCCTGCCGACGAGGCCGGTGGTGTCGGCCGTCAGCGGCACGGAGACGACGAGCGCATCGACCGAGCCGCAGAAGGCTTCCAGTTCGTCCAGGCCGAAGGCGCGGTCGACGAGGTCGGATGTCGCGACCGGGCTGCGGTTGGCGACATGGACCTTCATCTCGAAGGCCTTGGCGCGCCGCGCGATCGCCTTTCCGACATGGCCGAAGCCGAGCAGGCCGATGGTCTGGCCCGCGATCTCGCCATGGACGCGGTCGGGCGACCCGGCCCAGTAGGCCCAGTCGCCGCGGCGCAGCCTGGCGTCGGCATCGGCGAGCGGGATGGCGCGGGAGAGCAGCGCGCTCATCACATATTCCGAGATCGCCTGCTCATGGCCGAAGCAGTTGCAGAGATGCGTCTGCGCCGGCAGCAATCCGACATCGACGGCGTCGTAGCCTGCGCCGGGCACGTGGAAGAGTCGCAGATCCCGGGGCATGGGGACGCTGCTGTCGAACTTCACGCCGATGATCGCCTGCGCCGCGGCATAGGCCTCGCGATCCGAAGGGCTTTCCAGCGCATCGGGCAGGATGCGGATCTGCGCGTCGGGGCCGACGAGTTCCTCGAAGCCCCGGCTGAAGGAGGCGGCGTTCTCGCCGTGGAAGATGATGCGCATGGTCGGCTGGTCCGGTTCGAGCGGTTGAATCCGTCAGGTGGCGAGCAGGGGTTCGACGCTGCAGTCGAGCAGCGAGGGATCGAGCCGTGTCTCCATCTCGTCGAACATGCCGTCGACAAAGGCGATCAGGGCATCGGAGGCCGCGACCGCGCGCTCGACATGGCGCGTCGCGATCGCGTTGAGCACCGCGAGATGGTGGTCGATCGTGCCCGCGAGGCCCGGCTGCTCGGTCATGTGGGTGTGGTAGATGAAGCCGATGCGCCGGAAGAGCGTGTGCAGCGGGCGCAGCGTGTGCTCGAGGAAGGGCTCGCCCGCCGCCGACAGCACCATCTGGTCGATGCGACGGTCGAGCGTGTTGAACTCCGATAGCGTCAGCCCGTCGCGGCGTTCGCGCAGCAGGCGCTCCATATGCAGCATCTGGTTGCGGTGGGAAGGGCCGGCCCGCTCCGCGGCAAGCCTGATGACGAAGCGCTCGATGTCGCGGCGCAGATGTAGCAGCACTCGCTCGCGCGCGAGGTCGATCGGCGCGATCTGCAGGCCGTGGCGCGGTCGGATCACAATCAGCGTGTCGGCGGCCAAGCGGTTGACGGCATGGTGTACCGGCGTGCGGCCAAAGCCGGTCACGTCCTGGAGGTCCTGCATCGCGAGAAAGCGGCCGGGCGGCAGTTCGCAGCGGACCAGCATCTCCTCGAGGCGCTGATAGGCCAGTTCGAACAGATTGACGCGGTTGCGGCGCGGCGGGAGGCCGTCCTCCGCCGTCACCAGTCTCGGCCTGTCAGCGCGCTGCGACACCGTGTTTCTCCCTGGGCGAAGCTCATTTGGCGGCTCCATTGATCATACAGTCTAAACATATTGTGATATTTTACAAGCACTCCTATGCTGCCGCCAATCTGCCTGGTCCGGAGCCTGTCGCGCCGTCCCTGGCAGAGGCCATCAACCACAGCGTTCAGCGGCCAGCAGCCGTCGAAGAGCGCGCGCCGCCTGGGAGACCACTGTGAAGATCACCGCCATCGAGACGCTGCGGACGGAGGAGTTCGCCAATGTGCTGTGGGTGCGCGTCCATACGGATGCCGGCATCATCGGGCTGGGTGAGACCTTCTATGGTGCCGGCGCGGTCGAATCCCACCTGCACGACACGCTCGCCATGCGGCTGCTCGGCAAGAACCCGCTCCATATCGAGGCGCTGCACCGGGAGATGACGAACCTGCCGATGGCGCAGGCCTCGACCGGGGTGGAGTCGCGTGCGACCTCCGCGGTCGACATCGCGCTCTGGGATGTCTTCGGCAAGGTCTGCGGCCAGCCGGTCCACCAGATGCTCGGCGGGCTGTGCCGCGACAAGCAGCGAATCTACAACACCTGCGCCGGCTACAAATATGTCCGCTCGCACAACATCAAGCCGGTCTCGACCTGGAACCTCGGTGATACCAGCGGCCCCTATGAGGATCTCGACGGCTTCATGAACCGCGCCGATGCGGTGGCCGAGAGCCTTCTGGAGAGCGGCATCACGGCGATGAAGATCTGGCCCTTCGACCCGGCCGCGATCGAGAACAACGGGCTGTTCATCACCCCCGAGCAGATGCGCAAGGCCTGCGAGCCGTTCGAGAAAATCCGCAAGGCGGTCGGCGACAGAATAGAGATCATGGTCGAGCTGCACTCGCTCTGGAACCTGCCGACCGCGATCAAGATCGCTAGGGTGCTCGAGCAGTACGAGCCGAGCTGGTACGAGGACCCGATCCGGATGAACTCGCCGCAGGCGCTTGCGGAGTTCGCCCGTTCGACGACGGTATCCGTCTGCGCCAGCGAGACGCTGGGCTCGCGCTTTCCCTACAAGGACATGCTCAACCGCGACGCGATGCACATCGTCATGGCGGACCTGTGCTGGACCGGCGGCCTGACGGAAGGCCGCAAGATCGCGGCGATGGCGGACACCTATCACCGCCCCTTCGCGCCGCATGACTGCATCGGACCGGTCGGCTTCATCGCCGCGATCCACGCCTCCTTCAGCCAGCCCAACACGCTGATCCAGGAATCGGTGCGCGCCTTCTACACCGGCTGGTACAAGGAGCTGGTCACGACGATGCCGACGATCGAGAACGGCTATGTCCTGCCGATGGAAGGGCCGGGTCTCGGCGTCGAGTTGCTGCCGGCCGTGTTCGAACGCACGGACCTGACCGTTCGCCGCTCCAGCCTGTGAGGATGTGACATGACCAATCCCCTCTTCGACCTCTCGGGCAAGACCGCCCTCGTCACCGGCTCATCACGCGGGCTCGGCCGCGCCATGGCGGAAGGGCTGGCGGTCGCCGGCGCGCGCATCCTGATCAACGGAACGGACCCGCTGCGGGTGGCCGAGACCGTGTCGCAATTCCATGCGGCGGGACACAAGGCCGAGCCGGCGCCGTTCAACGTCACCGACGAGGCCGCGATCGTCAGGGCCTTCGAGACGTTCGATGCGGCCGGCATCGCGGTCGACATCCTCGTCAACAATGCCGGCATCCAGTTCCGCAAGCCGATGGTCGAGCTCGCCACCGCAGACTGGCAGCGCGTGATCGACACCAATTTGACCTCGGCCTTCATGATCGGCCGCGAGGCGGCCAAGCGCATGATCGCGCGTGGGGCTGGCAAGGTCATCAATATCGGCTCGCTGACCAGCGAACTCGCGCGGGCGACGGTGGCGCCCTATACGGTCGCCAAGGGCGGCATCAAGATGCTGACGCGGGCCATGGCGGCGGAATGGGCCGAAGCCGGCATCCAGGCCAATGCGATCGGCCCGGGCTACATGATCACCGACATGAACCAGGCGCTGATCGACAATCCGAGCTTCGATGCCTGGGTCAAGGGCCGCACGCCAGCCCGCCGCTGGGGCCGGCCGGACGAGCTGATCGGCACGGCGGTGTTCCTGGCGTCCTCCGCCTCGGACTATGTCAACGGCCAGATCATCTATGTCGATGGCGGGATGTCGTCAGTGCTCTGAGCGCGGACGGCGCGCTGGAACTTTACCCAGCGTGAAGCATTGAAAGGGAGCACCCGCGGCATTCCGCCGCCCGTTCCCCGACGTCCTCGCCGATCATCGTCGGCGGGTCGCCGTCGCCAAAGGCCGTCGAGCGCTCGCCCGCTCGCTCCGTTTCATGCCTGCATCCTCCTTCCGGTTCTTCCTGCGCGAGCAGACGCGGCCCGCGCATGAGAGGCTCGATCGGCTCGTCGGGCCGATCGACAGCGCCGCGCGCTATGGGGCTTTCCTGCGCGCCTCCTATGCACATCGCGCGGCGGTCGAGGGTTACCTCGCGGAGGCGGCCTGGCCTGCACCCTTCGGCGCCTGGCGGCCTGCCGCGCTGCTGCCGCTGCTGCGGCAGGACCTCGCCGATCTCGGTCTGCCGCGCCCCGAGGTTCGCCCGCTCGACCTGTCAAAAGACATCTCCCGCCGCATCGGCGTCGCCTACGTGCAGGAAGGGTCGTCCCTGGGCGCCCGGTTGATCGTCAAAATGGCCGCGGGACTCGGCTTCGACGGGGCTCGCGGTGCGCGCCACCTCGCTGCGCAGGCCGGCGGCCTTTCCAACTGGCAGAGCTTCGTCGGGATCATCGACGGTCTTTCCGGCGTTGATCAGGGGGCAGCGGTCGGGGCGGCGGTCGCCGCCTTCGATCATGCGGCCGCGGCGATGAAGGGCAACGGGTTTTCCTGAGATGGCGACCGTCGATCTGACGAATTGCGACCGCGAGCCCATCCACGTCCCCGGCAGCATCCAGAGCCATGGCTGCCTGCTGGTCTGCGATGAGGGCGCCGTCGTGGTCCGGCGCCAGTCTGAGAACGCAGCCGCGTTCCTGGGCCTGCCCGAGCAAAACCTGGTCGGCCGCAAGCTCGAAGACGTCTTGGGCGGGACGCCGGTGCATGAGCTGCGCAACGCGCTCTCGCGTTCCGGCCAGCCTTCTCGGCCGGGGCTGATGCCCAGCGTCACGCTGTCGACGACGCCCCGAATCTTCGACATCAGCGTGCACCGCTTCAAGGGCAATGCGATCATCGAATTCGAGCTGTCGAGCCCGAAGGGACCGGCCTCGCCGCTCGAGTTCGCCCGGACGCTGGTCGGTCGGCTCAGTCATGTGCGGACGCCGCGCGAACTGATCGACAGCGCGGCGCGGCTGCTGCGTGCGATCCTGCAATATGACCGCGTGATGATCTATCAGTTCGCCGCGGACGGCTCGGGTCAGGTCGTCAGCGAGGCCAAGAGGGCCGATCTCGAGAGCTTCCGGGGCCAGCATTTCCCCGCCAGCGACATCCCGCAGCAGGCGCGCCAGCTCTATCTGCTCAATCCGATCCGCCTGGTCTCGGATGCGAGCGGCGCGCGGCATCCGATCGAGCCCGTGCTCGACGAAGCCGGCCAGCCGCTGGACCTGACCTATTCGCATCTGCGCAGCGTCTCGCCGATCCATTGCGAATATCTGCGCAATATGGGTGTGGCCGCCTCGATGTCGGTGTCGATCATCGTCGACGGCGCGCTCTGGGGGCTGATCGCCTGCCACCACTACTCGCCCCGCTCGATGTCGATGAACCAGCGCATCGCCGCCGAGATCTTCGGCGAGTTCTTCGCGCTCCAGCTCGGCGCCCTGACGCAGAAGCAGAAGCTCGAGGCGGGCGACCGCGCCCGGCGCTACCTCAAGGATCTGCTGGCGTCCTCGGTCCACATGACCGATCTCTCGGCGTTCCTGCGCTCTCATCTGGCCTCTTTCCCGGAACTCGTCGCCTGCGACGGCGTCGGCCTGCTGCTCGACGGGGTCTGGTCGTCTTGGGGCGCCGTGCCGCCGGCCGAGGCCGTTCCAGAACTCGCGGCCTATGTGGGTCAGGCTTCACCTGGGGCTGTCTTTGCGACCAGCGCCCTGTCGGATGAGGTCCCGGCCGCGCGCGCCTTCGCCGCCGAGGCGTCCGGTCTGCTGGCGATCCCGCTCTCGCAACGGCCGCGCGACTATCTGCTGCTGTTCCGGCGCGAACTCGTCCAGACCGTCGAGTGGGGCGGCGATCCGAACAAGACCTATGCATCCGGGCCACTCGGCGACCGGCTGACGCCCCGCCAGAGCTTCGCCGTCTGGAAACAGACGGTCGAGAACCGCTCGCTGCCCTGGATGCCGGTGGAACTCGACCTGGCGGAATCGGCGCGCGGCGCCCTGATCGAGGTCGTGCTGCGCCAGGGCGAATTGCTGTCGGAGGAGCGCGGCAAGACCGAGGCCCGTCAGAAGATGCTCAACCAGGAGCTCAACCACCGGGTGAAGAACATCCTCTCGGTGATCCGCTCGATCGTCTCCTATCCGGTGCAGGACGAAACGGCGATCCGCGCTTACGTGCAGACGATCCAGGGCCGCATCGACGCGCTCTCGCTGGCGCATGACCAGGCGACGCTCTCGGCCGGAGGCGGGGCGCTGCGCGAGCTGTTCGAGGCGGAACTCGCGCCCTATCTCGCAAGCGCCCAGCGCGTCGCGCTCGAGGGACCATCGGCCGCGCTCGACCCCAGGGCGTTTTCCGTGCTCGCCCTCGTCATCCACGAACTGGCGACGAATGCGGCCAAGTACGGGGCGCTGTCGCGCGAGGGTGGACGCGTGGCGCTGGAATGGTCCCGGTCCGAGCCGGGCGACTGCCTGATCAGCTGGCGCGAGAGCGGCGGGCCTCCGGTCTCGCCGCCGACGCGGACCGGCTTCGGCAGCGCGCTCGTCTCCCGCAGCATTCCCTTTGATCTCGGGGGGCGCAGTGACGTCAGCTTCGCCCCGAGCGGCGTGGTGGCGCGGCTGACCATTCCCGCCCGGTTCATGTCCTGGGAGGCCGCGTCGGCGATGGCCGAGGGGGCGGCGCCCGCAGCAGTTCCGGCCGACGCCCCCTCGCCGGTGCAGGGCAAGAGCGTGCTGCTGCTGGAGGACCAGTTCCTGATCGCCATGGATGTCGAGGAGATGCTGCTGTCTATGGGAGCGGCGAGCGTCACCATCTGCGCCAGCGTCGCCGAGGCGATGAGCCTGCTCGAACGCGACCTGCCGGACATCGCGGTGCTCGACGTCAATCTGGGGACGGAGACGTCGGAGGAGGTGGCGCGGCGGCTTGTGGCGGCGAAGCGACCCTTCGTCTTCGCGACCGGCTATGACGACGGCTCGCGGCTGCCGATCATCGACCACCCGGCGCCGGTCGTGCGCAAGCCCTATTCCGTCGGAAGCCTCAGCGCGACGCTCCGGCAGGCGCAGCACGGCATGGTCTGAGAAGGCCGATCAGGCCGCCTTCACCGGGCGGTCGCGCCGACAACACCCGACCCCAGAACGCAAAAGGCGCCGGGAGGCCCGACGCTTGCGACAATCTCGAGGGCTATATGTCCTGGAGCGGGAGAAGGGATTCGAACCCTCAACCCCAACCTTGGCAAGGTTGTGCTCTACCCCTGAGCTACTCCCGCATCAGGACATCGGCGCAGCGTTTCCGCCGCGGAGGCCGGCTTATTGCCCCAAAGCGGCGCGCAGTGCAAGCGCCTTGTTGCGGCAATTTCATCTTTTCCCGGAAGCGCCGCCGAACGCGCCGATCCGGTCGCGCGCGGGCGCTTGTGGCGGCGTTTGCGGCGGGTTACGCAGCGCTCCAACGCTCTTTCGAGGCCGGGCCCGCCTTCTCATGTCGCAGAATATCGCCGCCGCACCGCTGACGCCCAAGCAACTCTGTGCGCATCTCAGTGAGCGCGGGATCGCCTATGTGCGCGTCGATCACGAGGCGGTCTTCACGGTGGCCGAATCGCAGGCCCTGCGCGGCACGCTGCCGGGGCTGCATTCCAAGAACCTGTTCGTGAAGGACAAGAAGGGCCGGCTTTTCCTGGTCTCGGCGCGCGAGAATGCGCGCATCGACCTCAAGCGCCTGCATGAGACGCTGGGCGCGAGCGGGCGGCTCTCCTTCTGCTCGGCCGAGGCGCTGATGGAGAAGCTCGGCGTGACGCCGGGCTCGGTGACCGCGCTGGCGGTGATCAACGACCGGGCGGGGGCCGTGACGATGGTGCTCGACCGCAACCTCGCCATCGGCGAGCCGGTGAACTTCCACCCGCTGATCAACACCGCGACGCTGCGGCTCGAGCTGGACGATCTGCTGGCCTTCCTGCGCGAGACCGGCCACGATCCGATGATCGTCGATTTGCCGGTTCCCGAAGATGGACAGAACGCCTGATCCTCCCCATCTATGGGCTGGCTGCGGGCGCGGCCGGACCACCCCGTTTCCGATATGCAGGCGATGAAGGACGTCCCATGCTGGTCAATGGCGACACGGCCGAACAACCCGGCCTGATCAAGGACACGAGCACCCAGGGCTTCCGGCAGGATGTCATCGCCGAGTCGATGAAGCAGCCGGTGCTGGTCGACTTCTGGGCGCCGTGGTGCGGCCCCTGCAAGCAGCTGACCCCTGTGATCGAGAAGGTGGTCAAGGCGGCGCGCGGCAAGGTGCGCCTCGTCAAGATGAACATCGACGAGTTCCCGGAGATCCCCGGCCAGCTCGGCATCCAATCGATCCCCGCGGTCATCGCCTTCAAGCAGGGCCAGCCGATCGACGGCTTCATGGGCGCCCAGCCCGAGAGCCAGGTGAAGGCCTTCATCGAGAAGCTCGTCGGCACGATGGGCCCCGGCGCGACGGAGGAGGTGATCGCGGCCGCCAAGGCGGCGACCGAGGCCGGCGACGCAGCCGGCGCCAGCGAGCTCTACGCGCATGTGCTCGAGCTCGAGCCGGAGAACGTCGCGGCGATCGCGGGTCTGGCGAAGCTGCATCTCGATCTCGGCGATCTCGAGGGGGCCACCGGCATCCTCGCCATGGTTCCCGAGGCCAAGGCGGCCGATCCGGCCGTGGTGGCGGTGCGCGCCGCGATCGAGCTGGCGCAGCAGGCGGCGGCGCTCGGGGATACGGCGGAGCTGGAGGCGAAGGTCGCCGCGGATCCGAAGGACCACCAGGCGCGTTTCGATCTGGCGCTGGCGCTGAATGCGCGCGACCGGCGCGAGGAGGCGGTCGATCATCTGATGGCGATCATCAAGGCCGACCGTACCTGGAACGACGACGGCGCGCGCAAGCAGCTGCTGCAGTTCTTCGAGGCTTGGGGGCCGATGGACGAGCACAGCATGGCGGGGCGGCGCAAGCTCTCCACCCTGTTGTTCTCCTGAACGCGAGGAGCGGCCGATGGGCATGAACGCCGTCTATGAGGGGCCGGAGGACTGCCCGGCCGTGGTGCCGGTCTTCCCGCTCGGAGGCGCGCTGCTGCTGCCCCGCGGGCAGATGCCGCTCAACATCTTCGAGCCGCGCTACATCGCCATGATTGACGACGCGATCCGCACGCATCGTGTCGTCGGCATCGTCCAGCCGGAGCCGGAGAGCAGCCGCCAGGCGGCGACGCCGGGGTTGCTGCAGGTTGGCTGCCTCGGCCGGATCACGCAGTTCGCCGAGACCGGCGACGACCGCTACATCCTGACGCTGACGGGGGTCGCGCGCTTCCGCATCGCCGAGGAGCTGTCGGTGACGACGCCATATCGCCAGTGTCGCGTCGGCTATGACGATTATCTGATCGACTTCACGGCGCGCGCCGGCGAGGAGGCGGTCGACCGCAACGCCCTGCTCAAGGCGCTGCGCGCCTTCGCCAAGGCGAGCGAGCTCAAGATCGACTGGAAGGGCGTCAACGAGGCCCCCAACGAGGCGCTGGTCAATGCGCTCTCGATGATGTGCCCCTTCGGTCCGCGCGAGAAGCAGGCCCTGCTGGAGGCGCCGACCCTGAAGGAGCGCGCCGAGGTGCTGGTCGCGATCACCGAGATCGAGCTGGCCCGCAACGGCGGCGATCCCGAGACGACGCTGCAGTGAAGCGGGTGTCCGCCGCCCTCATCCTGAGGAGCCGCGGAGCGGCGTCTCGAAGGATGGTTCAGGAGGTTCCCGACGCCGCTGGAGCATCCTTCGAGACGCAAGGCTTGCGCCTTGCTCCTCAGGATGAGGGCTGAGCGGTGCACCCGACCTCGTATCCCCCGCGCCGCGCCGTCACGGCCTGGCTGTTCTTCGACTGGGCGGCGCAGCCCTTCTTCACGCTGATCACGACCTTCGTCTTCGCGCCCTTCTTCGCCGCGGCGCTGGCGGCCGACCCGGCGCAGGGGCAGGCGCTGTGGGGCTATGCGACCGGTTTTGCGGGGTTGTGCATCGCGCTGCTCTCGCCGCTGCTGGGGGGCATCGCCGACCGGACCGGGCCGCGCAAGCCGTGGATCGCGGTGTTCGGCGCGATGCTGGTGCTGGGGTCGGGTGCGCTCTGGTTCGCCGTGCCGGGATCGCCCTGGGCCGTGCCGATCGCGCTGTGCGGCTTCGTGCTGGCGACGATCGGGGCCGAGTTCGCGACCACCTTCAACAATGCGATGATGACGCGGCTGGTGCCGCCCGAACGGCTGGGCTGGCTCTCGGGCACGGGCTGGGCGATCGGCTATCTCGGCGGGCTGATCTCGCTCGCGCTGACGCTGGCGCTGCTCGCAGCCGATCCGCTCACCGGCAAGACGCTGGTGGGGCTGATACCGATCCTCGGGCTGGATGCCGCCGCACGCGAGGGAGACCGTTTCTCCGGCCCGCTGACGGCGCTCTGGTTCGTCGTCTTCGTGGCGCCGATGTTCCTGTTCACCCCCGACACGGTGCGCTCGGGCCTGAGCCTGCGGGCGGCGGCGCAGGGTGGCGTCGGTCGCCTGATGGCGACGCTGCGGGAGCTGCCGCGGCTGCCCTCGCTCGGGCGCTTCCTGCTCGCCAACATGGTCTATCAGGACGCGCTGGTGGCGCTGTTTGCCTTCGGGGGCATCTATGCCGCCGGCGTCTTCGGCTGGCAGACAATCGAGATCGGCGTCTTCGGCATCCTGCTGACGGTGACCGGCACGTTCGGCGCCTGGATCGGTGGCCGGGTCGATGATGCGATCGGCGGCAAGACGGTGGTGCTGGGGGCGATCGGCTGCCTGCTGCTGGCCTGCCTCGGCATTCTCTCGCTGGCGCCCGACCGGATCCTGTTCGTGGTCGAGGCCGCGCCGGCCACGCCCGGCGACGGGCTGTTCGGCTCGCTGTCCGAGAAGGTCTATCTGGGCTTGGGCCTGCTGATCGGGCTGGTGGCGGGGCCGCTGCAGGCGTCCTCGCGCAGCCTGATGGCGCGGTTGGCGCCGCCGGAGCGCGTCGGCGAGTTCTTCGGGCTGTTCGCCCTGTCGGGGAAGGTGACGTCCTTCCTGGGGCCGACGCTGGTGGCGCTGGCGACGACAGTCTTCGCCAGCCAGCGCGCGGGGCTGGCCGTGCTGATCCTGTTCTTCCTGACCGGCGGGGCGCTGCTGGCGGGGGTCAAGGTGAAACGGGCGCCGTAAACCGCTGTCGTTCCGGGGCGGCTCGAAGGGCCGAACCCGGAACCCATAACGGGGTACAACGCCAGCCGGAACCGGGCCGCAACCGCCGTGCCCGGTCGTGGGTTCCGGGTTCAGGCGCTGCGCGCCTGCCCCGGAATGACTGCCCTCACCGAACCAGAATGTTCCGGAACTGCCAGGGATCGCTCTCGTCAATGTCTTCCGGGAAAAGCCCGGGGCGACCGTCGAGCGGGGTCCAGTCGGTGTAATAGCCGTTGACCGGGCCGAGATAGGGCATCTGGATCTCGAGGCAGCGGTCGAGGTCCATCTCCTCGACCTCGACGATGCCGGCGTTGGGATTTTCCAGCGCCCAGACCATGCCGGCGAGCACGGCCGAGGTGACCTGCAGACCGGTCGCGGTCTGGTAGGGGGCGAGCTTGCGGGTCTCTTCCGTGGAGAGCTGCGAGCCGAACCAGTAGGCGCCCTTCTCGTGGCCGTAGAGCAGCACGCCGAGCTCGTCGATGCCGTCGATGACCTCCTCCTCGTCGAGGATGTGATGCTCCTCCTGCGGGCGGCCGGCATTGCCGAACATCTCGTGCAGGGAGAGCACCGCGTCATTGGCGGGGTGATAGGCGTAGTGGCAGGTCGGGCGATAGATCGCCTTGCCGCTGTCGTCGCGCACCGTGAAATAATCGGCGATCGAGATCGACTCGTTGTGCGTGACGAGGAAGCCGTGCTGGGGACCCGGCGTCGGGCACCAGCTGCGGACCTTGGTCGCGGCGCCCGGCTGCATCAGGTAGATCGCCGCCTGAGAGCCGGTCTCGTGGGTGCGGGCGTTGTCCGGCATCCACTTCTCATGGGTGCCCCAGCCGAGTTCGGCCGGCTGGACGCCCTCCGAAATGAAGCCCTCGACCGACCAGGTGTTGACGAAGACGCCGGGGGGCTTGGGGTTCTTCGAGCGCTGGGTGTCGCGCTCGGCGATGTGGATGCCCTTGACGCCGACGCGATGCATCAGCGCGGCCCATTCCTCGCGTGTGGTCGGCTGCGGCACGTTGAGGCGCATGTCGGCGGCGATGTTGAGCAGCCCCTTCTTGGCGAGCCAGGAGGCCATGCCGGGATTGGCGCCGCAGCAGGAGACGGCCGTGGTCGAACCCGGCTTGCGGGCGCGCTTGGCGGCGAGCGTCATCTCGCGCAGCGCATAGTTCGAGCGCTCGCCCGGGCCCTTGGTCTCGTCGAAGTAGAAGCCGAGCCAGGGCTCGTTGACCGTATCGATATAGAGCGCACCGAGGCTGGAGCAGAGCTCCATGATGTCGCGCGAGCCGGTGTCGCAGGAGAGGTTGACGCAGAAGCCCTGGCCGCCGCCGGCGGTCAGCAGGGGGGACAGCATGTCCTTGTAGTTCTCGAGCGTCACGGCTTCGTGGATGAAGCGGATGCCTCGCTCGTCGAGGAGGTGGCGGTTCTGGTCATCGGGCGCGATGACGACGAAGCGGCTCTTGTCGAACTTCAGGTGCCGTTCGATCAGCGGCAGCGTCCCGCGGCCGATCGAACCGAAGCCGATCATCACGATCGGGCCGGTGATCTCTCCATAGACGGGCCAGGTGCTCATTCTCGGGTTGTCTCCTTTGGGATCGGCGCTGTTCACGGGTGGCCGCGCGGAGCCACCCCGGCTCCTAGGGGGGAAGCGTCCCTCAAGTCAAATATCAACCGCAGAGGCGGTCGCGAGCGCACTCCGCGAAGGTCTAGTGGCTGCCGGGATAGTCAGCGTCCAGAACGAACGGATAGGGGCCGGGCGAGCGTTCGACGAAGGCCATGTGCGTGACGAAGCCGGCGCCCTCGCGGAAGGAATGGAGCAGATAGGCCGGCGGCTCCATATGGAAGGTCGAGGGGCTCGCCTCCGAGAGGTTGAGGGTGACGGCATGGGTCACGCTCGGGGCGATCTGCGCGATCGTGCCGGAAAAGCGCGTCACGATCGGCCGGTGGTGATGGCCGCAGAGAATGCGCTCGATATTGGGATGACGCGCGACGATGGCCGCGAATTCCTGCGCGCCGTCGAGGAGGCGGATCGCATCCATGTGACGGATGCCGCAGTCGAAGGGCGGGTGGTGCATGAAGATCGCGACGGGCTTGCCGTCGGCTTCCGTCAGCGCCTTGTCGAGGAAGGCGAGCCGCGCGGGGCAGAGCGCACCGGCGCTCTTGCCCGGCAGCAGCGTGTCGAGGCCGATCAGCCGCATGGGGCCGCAATCGGCGACGAACTGGACGAAGCCGCCGTCGAGGACCTGCCGCGCATCGAGCGCCAGGCCGGCGGTCAGCGTCTCCCTGCGGTCATGGTTGCCCGGCACGAGCAGGACCGGGATGCCGAGGCCGTCGAGCATGGCGCGCAGGATCGCGTATTCCTCGGGCAGGCCGCAATCGGTGAGATCGCCGGTGATCACCAAGAGATCGGGCCGGGGCGAGAGCCGCGCCACGACATCGAACGCGCGCTCGCTGAGCGCATTGGTCTCGGAGACGCGATAGGCAGGCTTGCCGCGCGGGCGGATGTGCAGGTCGGTGATCTGGGCGATGAGCATGTGTCTTTGCCTGGCAGGATGAAACGCGTACCCCTCCCCCTTGTGGGGAGGGGCCAGGGGTGTGGGGCGGAAAGCCGAAGCGAGCGTTAGGAAGATGGTGCGCTGCCGCTGTTGCCATCGCGTTGATGACCGTGCGTCGAACCCGGTCGTTCGCCCCCACCCCCAGCCCCTCCCCACAAGGGGGAGGGGAGGAGCACAAGCGGCGAACGTTGATGGCGCGCGTTCAGTTCGTCGGCAGCTTCAGCGCGGTCTGCTCGACATAAGGACGCATGATCTCGTCGGCGCCCTTCTGGGCAGCAACGAGGGCCTCCTTCGGCTGCTTCTTGCCCGAGAGCACGGCGGCCAGCTCGTCCTCGATCGCCTTGCGGACGGGGACGGTCTTGTAGGTGGCGAACCACGGCTTTGCGACGGCGAGCTGGCTCACGGCGATGCCGGCGTCGGGGTTCTTGGCGAGGAACGCCTTCATCTCCGGCAGGTCGTAGGCGGCCTTGTTGGGGGCGAAATAGCCGGTGGCGCGGCTCCACCAGCCGGACTTCTCAGGGCTCGTCATCCAGTTGATCAGCGTCCAGGCGGCCTTGCGGCGCTCGCCCTCGACGCCGGTCGGGATCACCAGCGAGGCGCCGCCGATCGGAACCTCGTTCTTCACGTTCTTCGGCACGAAGGCGACCTTGTAGGGGAACTTCGCGTTGTTGCGGATATGGGTCAGCGAGCCCGTCGAGAGCAGCATCATCGAGGCCTGGCCGGAGAGAAAGGCCGAGGAGACCGCGCCGCCCGCCTGGACGCCGGCCGGATGGACCTTGTGCTTGGCGATGAGGTCGGACCAGAAGGTCAGGGCGCCGAGCATCGAGGGGGTGTCGTAATAGACCTCGCCGCCGTAATCGACATTGAACCACTGGCCGCCATTGGAATGGGTCAGGGCCTGCAGGATCCAGCCGCCGTAATCATAGTTGGAGGGCATCATCATGCCCCAGCGGGTGACGCGGTCGCCGTCACGCTTGGTCAACTTCTTGGCGGTCGCGACCAGCTCCTCCCAGTTCGCCGGCAGCTTGTTCGGGTCGAGGCCGGCTTCCTTGAGATGGTCGGTGTTGACGTAGAGCAGCGGCGTCGAGTTGTGGAAGGGCACGCCATAGACCTGACGGTTGAGGACGGCATTGCCGTGCAGCGCGTCGAAGAACTGGCCCATGAACTGGTCGTTGGTCTTGCCGTCGGCCTTGATCAGGCCGTCCATCGGCTGGATCTCGCCCTCGATCTTGAGGTCGAGCAGGAAGTTGGCGGACATGATCACGGCGGCCGGCGGCTTGCCGGCCTTCATCGCGGCGCGGGTCTTGATCAGCGTCTCGTCATAGGAGCCGGTATAGACCGGGGTCGCCTTGATCGACGGGTTCTTCTCGTTGAACTCTTTGATCATCGCGGCCATGTCGCGGGCCAGCTGGCCGTCGACGGGGACGGGAAAGAACAGCTCGATCTCGGTCGGCGCCTGGGCGAAGGCGGGCGACAGCGCGAAGCTCGCGGCGAGCGCGGCACCGGCGAGGACGTTGCGTCGGGTGGTCGTCATGGTGGCTTCCCTTACTTGATGCCGGAGGAGACGAAGGAGTTGACGAAGGCGCGCTGGAACAGCGCAAAGGCGATCAGCAGGGGGGCGCTGACCAGCAGGGTTCCCGCCGCGATGACGCCCCAGGCCTGCGCGCCCTCAGCCCCGCGGGTGAAGGAGGCGAGGCCGACGGTGAGCGGGCGCAGATCGGGCGAGTTGATCACCATCAGCGGCCAGAGGAACTCGTTCCAATGGGCGGTGACGGAGACGATCGAGAAGGCGACGAGCGAGGGCTTGGCCAGCGGCAGATAGATGAAGCCGATGCGCTGGAAGACGCTGGCGCCGTCGATCAGGGCGGCGTCCTCGAGTTCGCGCGGGATCGCCCGGAAGGCCTGGCGCATCAGGAAGGTGCCGAAGGCCGAGGCGAAATAGGGCGCCATCACGCCAAGCAGGCTGTCATAAAGGCCGAGCTGCGCGATCGTCGTGAGATTGGGGACGATCAGCACGACCGGAGCCAGCATCAGCTGGAGCAGGAACAGATAGAAGCACAGCGTCCGGCCGGGAAATTCGAGCCGCGCGAAGGCGTAACCGGCGAGCGTGATGGTGACGATCTGGACGGCGAGAATGCCGAGGGTGATGACGAGCGTGTTCAGGCCGTAGCGCGGGAAATCGGCCGAGGCCCAGGCCTCGCGGAAATTCGCCAGCGTCGGGATGTAGGACGGAATCAGCGAGGCCATGCCCGCCCCGATGCTTTCGGGATTGAAGGCCGCGACCAGCATCCAGAGGAAGGGCACCATCCAGAGGCCGGCGATCAGCAACGTCGCGGCATAGCCGAGCTTCGGTGTGATCTCGCCGGTCGAAACGCCGGTGCTCATGGTGGCGGCGCTCATGCTTCCTTCTCCCCGAAGGAGCGCTCGAGCGTGCGCAGCGAGGAGGCGGTGACGACGAGCAGCAGCGCCAGCATCACCAGCGTGCCAGCCGCCGCGCGGCCGGCGTCGTAGTTCTCGACCGCCTGCTGGTAGACGTAGAACAGCAGCAGGTTGGTGGAGTCCGACGGGCCGCCCTTGGTCAGGACGAAGACATGATCGACCTGGGTGACGACGTTGAGCAGGCCGATGACCAGCACGAAGCCGATGGTCGGCTTGAGAAAGGGCAGGGTGACGTAAGCCAGGCGCTGCCATGGGCCGGCACCATCCAGGATGGCGGCCTCATAGGCATCGGCCGGCACCGCCTGCAGGCCGGCGAGGAAGAACAGCATGTAATAGCCGGCATTCTTCCAGACCGTCAGCACCATGATCGACCAGAGCGCGATGTCCGGGTCGCCGAGCCAGTTGGGGCCGGAGATCGCGAGCTTGGCGAGGTGGTAGTCGAGCAGCCCGACATTGGGCAGGAAGAGGAACAGGAAGATCGAGGCGGCCGCGACGAGCGGGATCAGCACGGGCAGGAAGAACAGCGCCCGGAACAGAGCATTGACCCGGCTCGACCGGGCCAGCGCCATGGCGAAGCCCAGCGCCAGGACGAGGCTGGGGATCACCGTGCCGAGCGCGTAGACGAGGTTGTTGGCCAGCGCCTTGCGGAAAGCGGGATCGGCGAAGAGCTTGAGGAAGTTATGCGGGCCGACATAGGCCTGCGGCCCGCCGACGCGGACCTGCCCGTGCAGCGACTGCCAGAGAACCTGGACGACCGGCCAATAGGTGAACAGCGCCAGGAACAAGAGCGAGGGCGCCAGCATGGCGAAGGCGAGCAGGGTCGCCCGGCGCGGCCGCCAGCGCGGCGCGCTCCATTCCCTCGCCTTGCCCGCCGTCAGAACCGCCTGCGCCATGAACCCCACCTTCGGGCGGGGTCATGGCGGGCGGTGACGACGGAGCGGCTACAGTCCGATGACGGATGCGTGACGGCCCCGGCGAAACGCTGCGGCCGTCACGGTTATCCTCAGGCGGCGCGGCGCGCGGGCTCCGCGGCGGCCGAGGCCCCGGCCGGACGGCCGGTGGCGACGAGGACGCCGGTTGCGCCCGACAGCGCGCCGTCGCGCAGTTCGAGGCCGAGGAAACGCTCGCGCTCGACCGGGCCGGGCATGGCGAGATCGCGGGTGAGATCGCCCGAGAAGCCGAAGCGCTCGTAATAGGCGGCGTCGCCGACGAGCAGCACGGCGCCATGGCCGCGGCAGGCCGCACGCCAGATCACTTCCCGCATCATCGCGCGGCCGAGGCCCTCGCCCTGCAGCTCGGGCGCGACCGCGAGCGGGCCGAGCAGGAGCGCGGCCTTGCCGTCGGCATCGACATGCCAGAGCCGCACCGTCGCCACGACGACGCCGTCGCGCTCCGCGGTCAAGGCGAGGCCTTCAGCCGGCAAACGGCCTTCGCGCAGCCGCTCGCTCGACTTGGCGGTGCGGCGCTCGCCGAGGCAGCGGTCGAGCAGCGCCTCGCGGGCGGGGATGTCGGCAGCGACTTCGTCGCGGATCGTGATCATGACGCACCTCCGGCCGGAGCGCCTGCGCGCAGCAGACCTTCCCGGCGCCGCGCGCGAGCGCGGCCACAAGCAACAGGGATGTGTGGAAGAGGGTCCGGCGGGAGCCACGTCCGCCGCGCTTCCTTCTGGAGGCGCGGACGCTCCGCCCGAAACTGCGGGCGGCCTGCCGATCATGGCAGGGCGCTTCGCCGGACCCGATCTCGCGGGGCGCCCTGCGGCGCCCCGATCACGTCAGATGACGTACTGCTTCAGCGGCGGGAAGCCGTTGAAGGCGACGGCCGAATAGGTCGTCGTATAGGCGCCCGTGCCCTCGATCAGCAGCTTGTCGCCGATCTCGAGGCTGAACGGCAGCATGTACGGGGTCTTCTCGTACATGACGTCGACCGAATCGCAGGTCGGGCCGGCCAGGATGCAGGGCACAGTCGCATCGCCGTCGCGGGCGCTGCGGATCGGGTAGCGGATCGCCTCGTCCATGGTCTCGGCGAGACCGTTGAACTTGCCGATGTCGAGATAGACCCAGGCGACCTGATCGTCCTTGGCCTTCTTCGAGATCAGGACGACCTCGGTCTCGATCAGGCCGGCATTGCCGACCATGCCGCGACCCGGCTCGATGATCGTCTCCGGGAGCTGGTTGCCGAAATGCTTCGACAGCGCCTGGAAGATCGCATCGCCATAGGACGGCACGCCCGGGATCGGCTTCAGGTAGCGCGCCGGGAAGCCGCCGCCGAGGTTGACCATCGACAGCGAGAGACCACGGATGGCGCACTCCTTGAACACCGCCGAGGCCGAGGCCAGAGCGGAATCCCAGGCGTTCACATTCGCCTGCTGCGAGCCGACATGGAACGAGATGCCATAGGCGGCGAGGCCGAGACGATGGCCGTGCTCGAGCACGTCCGCGGCCATTTCGGGCACGCAGCCGAACTTGCGCGAGAGCGGCCAATCGGCGCCGGCGCCGTCGCAGAGGATGCGGCAGAAGATGCGCACGTCCTTCGCGCCGGTGGCAACCGCCGAACGGGCGACCTTCTCGACCTCGGCCGTGCAGTCGACGGCGAAGAGGCGCACGCCGAGCTCCATGGCGCGGGCGACGTCGCGCTCTTTCTTGATCGTGTTGCCGAAGGAGATGCGATCCGCCGTGGCGCCGGCCGCGAGCGCGAGCTCGATCTCGACGACCGAGGCGCAGTCGAAGCAGGAGCCGAGCTTGGCGAGCAGGGCCAGCACTTCCGGCGCGGGATTCGCCTTCACGGCGTAGAAGACGCGCGTGTCGGGGAGAGCCCGGGAGAAGGCATGGTAGTTCTCGCGCACGACATCGAGATCGATGACGACGCAGGGCCCATCCTCGCGGCGGGTACGAAGGAACTCACGGATGCGCTCGGTCATGAGACGCGTCTCCCTCCGGCGCAAGCGGCGCCGATGCGACATGAAGCCGGCTTGAGTCGATCGGGCGATCGGCGACGCGTTGGAAACGCCGCACATCACCGAACGAAACGTCCGGACCCTGGTAACCGTCGCTTGGGGAGACCCCGCACGCCCGGCAATGAAGGACAAGCCTCTTCGGTGCTGGTCTTTGGAGGACCAGCGAGACCAAAAAAAGCCCGTTCCGTCGTTGCTTTAAGCTGCGTCCCCCGTGGAGATTCGGGGTTCGCCGGTTTCGCCTCCGGCTGCCAGTCGCTGTTCGGTGACAGTTCCCTGGAGAAGGGAACCGGGAGCGTGATTTGAGGGGATATCCATCCCCCTCCATCCGTCTCCAACACCTGGCGGCTGTCCGGCCTCTTGTCCGGATGCCCACCGACTGACACGCGGCCACAGGCACGTGCGAATTGGGTAGACGGCATATACGGATGATGGGCCCCCGCTACAAGAGGTTTTTTGAGGCGCGGGGTCAAAATTGCGGAGGAGGCCGGTGATGTGTATGGTTCTGTCGATCCATACACATGGAGCCATGATGCGGACCAATATCGACATCGACGACGCGCTCTTGAAGGAGGCGATGGAGGTGACGGGACTTCCGACCAAGAAGGCGACCGTCGAGGAGGCGCTGCGCCGACTCGTCAAGAACGCCGAACTGCGCCAGGTGATCAGCGACATGCGCGGTCTGGGGTGGGAGGGCGATCTCGACGAGATGCGCACGGACAGGCCCGCCGACCCTCGCTCATGATTGTGGTCGACAGCTCTGTCTGGATCGCACAGCTGCGTGCGCAAAGCAGTCCAGCCGTCGCCGCGCTGTCAGGGATGCCGTCGCCGACGCGGATCATCGTTGGCGATCTGGTCCTGATGGAGGTTCTGCGCGGCGCCCGCGACGAGCGCCACGCCGAAAGTCTCGAGCGGGCGATGCGCCGCTTCAGGGTCGAGCCGATGGTCGATGTGGCGCTCGCGCTGGCCGCCGCCCGGCATTCCCGCTTTCTGAGGGGGCGGGGAGTCACCATCCGCAAGACGGTCGATCTCCTGATCGCCACCTTTTGCATCGAGCGCGGCCATGCCCTGCTCCATCAGGAGCGGGATTTCGACCGGATCGCGCAGCACTTGCCATTAGCCATCGCCTGAGCGCCGGCTACGCCCGCGCCTCGCTGAAGCGAATGCGGTTTCCAAAGGGATCGGGCACCTCCAACTGGCGCCCGCCGGGAGCGTTTTCCTGAATGCCGGGCTTCGAATAGGCGTAGTCCTTGCCGATCAGTTCTGCGCGGAAGGCATCGACGCCCTTGATCCTGACGAAGACCGTCGCCCCCGGGCTGGCGTCGCCATGGTGCTCGGAGAGATGCAGCGTCAGGCCGGAGCGCGAGACCTGCATGTAGATCGGAAAATTCGGGCCGAAGCGGTGCTCCCAGTCCAGCGTGAAGCCGAGGAAGTCGAGGTAGAATTCCCGGGCCTTCGCGAGATCGAAGATGCGCAGGATCGGAATGCCGGGTTGGAGTTCGACACCGGCGCCATCGCTTTGCGCCGGGGCCGGTTCCTCGCGGTGCTCGGCCAGGCGAGCCGCGGCTGTGTTCCAGTCGGCAAGGCCGAACTGGCGCGCCACGATTTCGAGGGTCTCGGAGTGGGAAAGATCGATCTGCCGGGAGGCCAGCGCCTCGCGCAGGGTCTTCGCCATCAGCTTCGCATCGCGAAAGCTTCGCATCGTCGTGATCCTTCTCGCAGGCGGACGGGACGATCAGGGCTCGCATTGCTGATGGCCGTCCACCGAACGATCGGGACCGGAAATCCATGTCGGGATACATTCACCCAACCCTTGCGGGCGCGAGCGGCAGGCTGCATCCGGCCTTGGATCGACGCTAGCCGGCCCTGCTGCGGGCCGTCAACGGCGCGATCTCGACAGGAGGTCGCGCCCGGCTGGTTCCCGGCCCTAGACCGGCCCCATTTCCTCGCCTAAGTCACGGGAATGCAAGCCTTCGGCGGCCGTCATCCGGCGGTCGCCAGACCACGGATCCGTCATGACAACGATCGACCGCCGCCGCGTCCTGGCGGGGCTTTCAGCCGCCCTCAGCCTCTCGGCCGCACCCTCGGCCCTGCTGGCGCAGCAACCGGTTCCACCGGCCGAGCCTTCGGCCGAGCCGCAGCCGCGTTTCGGCTTCGACCATGTCGTCAGCCGGGCGCGCGAGATCGCGGCGGTGGCCTATGAGCCCGGCCCGAACCTGCCCGAGCCGCTGTCCCGGCTCGATTTCGATGCCTGGCGCGACATCCGCTTCCGGCCCGAGCGGGCGTTGCTCGCCCAGAACGGCAGCCCGTTCCGGATGCAGATGTTCCATCCGGGCTTCCTGTTCACCCGCCCCGTCGTGGTCAATGTCGTGCGCGACGGCGTGGCGACGCCGGTGCCGTATTCGGCCAACCTGTTCGACTATGGGCGCGTCAAGTTCGAGAAGCCGCTGCCGGTCAATCTTGGCTTTGCCGGCTTCCGGCTGCATTATCCGCTGAACGATCCGCGGATCTTCGACGAACTGATCTCCTTCATCGGCGCGAGCTATTTCCGCGTGCTCGGCCGCGAGCAGCGCTACGGGCTGTCGGCGCGGGGTCTCTCGATCGGCGCCGGCGTGCCGGGCGAGGAGTTCCCGATGTTCCGGGAGTTCTGGGTCGAGGCGCCGGCCGCCAATGCCGAGCGGGTCACGGTCTACGTCCTGCTCGATTCACCCTCCGTGACCGGGGCCTATCGCTTCCATATCTATCCCGATGTCGATGCGGTGGTCGATGTCGGCGCAACCCTGTTCCCGCGCAAGCCGATCGAGAAACTCGGTCTCGCACCCCTGACCTCGATGTTCTTCACCGGCGAGAACGACCGCCGCTTCCACGACGACTTCCGCACCGAACTGCACGATTCCGACGGGCTGATGATCCATTCCGGCACCGGCGAATGGATCTGGCGGCCGCTGCGCAATCCCAGGCAGCAGGCGATCTCCTCCTTCGTCGAGCGCAATGTCCGCGGCTTCGGCCTGATGCAGCGCGACCGCGTCTTCGAGCACTACCAGGACCTCGACCTGAACTACGAATTGCGGCCGTCCTACTGGATCGAGCCGCAGGGCGACTGGGGCGAGGGCGTGGTCGAACTGATCGAGATTCCCACGACCGACGAGACCAACGACAACATCGTCGCGCTCTGGGCACCGAAGACGCCGCTGGAACCAGGTCGCGCCTTCTCGTTCGGCTACAAGCTGACGGCGATGCTGGATTCCAGCGACCTTCATCCGGGCGGGCGGATCATCAACACCTATCAGGCCAGACCCAAAGCGCTCGGTTCGGGAGAGCCGGTCAATGCGGGAGCGCGGCGCTTCATCGTCGACTTCGCCGGCGGCGATCTCGACTATCACCTCAAGCAGCCCGAGAAGGTCGAGATCGTGCCGTCGATCGCCTATGGCCGGATCGACCGCGCCTTCATCGTGCCGAACCCGAAGACGCAAGGGTTCCGGGCCTTCATCGACATCGTCGTCGAGCCCGGCCAATTGGCCGAGATGCGGGCGTTCCTCAGGAGCGGCGAGAAGACGCTGACAGAGACGTGGAGCTACCCCTGGCGGGCGGACATCTGAAGGGCGCGACCACATGTCTTCGCCTGCCGTCGGAACGAGCCGAAGCATCCGGGGTTGGTGACGAGAGCCGGGCAAGGCTCGCACACGAAGCCTGAGGAGAATACGGAATGGGCCTGCTCGTCGACGGAGAATGGCGCGACCAGTGGTACGACACCGCCAAGAGCGGCGGGCGGTTCCAACGCCAGGACAGCGCCTTCCGCCACTGGGTCACCGCCGACGGCTCGCCGGGTCCGAGCGGCGAGGGCGGCTTCACAGCCGAGCCCGGTCGCTACCACCTCTATGTTTCGCTCGCCTGCCCCTGGGCCCATCGGGCGCTGATCTTTCGCGCGCTGAAGGGGCTCGATGCGATGATCGACGTCTCCGTGGTGCACTGGCTGATGCTCGACCAGGGCTGGACCTTCGCGGATGGGCCGGGCGTGGTGCCGGACCCGATCGGCGGGGCGCGCCACCTGCACGAGGTCTACACGCGCGCCGATCCGCACTACTCCGGCCGCGTCACCGTGCCCGTGCTGTGGGACAAGAAGCGCGAAACCATCGTCAACAACGAATCCTCCGAGATCATCCGGATGTTCAACAGCGCCTTCGACGAGATCGGCGCCAAGGCCGGCGACTTCTACCCGCCGGCGCTTCGGGGTGAGATCGATGCGTTGAACGAGCGCATCTACGCAACCGTCAACAACGGCGTCTACAAGGCCGGCTTCGCGACGACGCAGGAGGCCTATGAGGAGGCGGTCGGACCACTGTTCGAAACGCTCGACGTTCTGGAGGAGCGGCTTGCGAAGAAAGACTTCCTCACCGGCGACGCCACCACCGAAGCCGACTGGCGCCTCTTCACCACGCTGATCCGGTTCGACGCCGTCTATGTCGGCCATTTCAAATGCAACAGCCGGCGCATTGCCGATTATCCGCGGCTGAGCGCCTATCTGCGGCGGCTGCTGGCGGTCGAGAGCGTCGCGGACACGATCGATTTCGGTCACATCAAGCGGCATTATTACGAGAGCCACCGCACCATCAATCCGACTGGGATCGTGCCGGTGGGGCCGGATCTGTCCGATCTGGTCGGGGCGGTCTAACCGGCGCGGGGCTCACGCGGTTGTATCCGTCAGTGCGAGCAAAGCGAAGCAATCCAGATGTGCGGTGCGCTCGCCCAGTCTCCCGGATTGCTTCGCCCCGCTCGCAATGACGATTTGAGGGCTAAGCCTTCTTCCCCCGCACGCCCGGTCGCTTCTTTCTTCCGTAGAGCTCGAGCCGGTGGCGGACGAGTTCATAGCCGAGTTCGGCGGCGATGCGCCGCTGCAGTTCCTCGATCGCGTCGGAGGAGAACTCGATCACCTCGCCGCTCTCGACGTCGATGAGGTGGTCGTGATGCTCCTGGTCGGCGTGCTCGTAGCGCGAGACGCCATCCTCGAAGGCGTGGCGCTCGATGGCGCCTTGCGTCTCCAGCACCTTCATGGTGCGATAGACGGTCGAGAGCGACAGCGTCGGGTCGAGCGCGAAGGCACGGGTGAAGATGCCCTTGGCGTCCGGGTGGTCGTCGGCTTCGGCCAGGACACGCAGGATCAGCCGGCGCTGCTGCGTCATCCGCAGGCCGGCACCCTTCAACTGGCCCTCGAAGCCGGCCACGCGCTGCGCGATTCCCGTCATGATCGAACGCATAGCAATTCTGCGACGCATCTGCAAAAGCGCTTTATTGCAAATGTGTCGCAACTGCATTGACAGATGCAAGTGCGTTGCAATAGCGTGCTGTGACACTCACTCGACAGGAGCCGACATGTCCACCCGACGATCCGTCCTGCTCTCCGTGGCCACGCTATTGGCCGTTGCGCTCGCTGCCCCGTCGGGCGCAGCCCTCGCGCAGGACAGGAAGCTGCGCGTCGTCACCACCTTCACGGTGATCCAGGACATCGCGCAGAACGTCGCGGGCGATGCCGCCATCGTCGAGTCGATCACCAAGCCCGGCGCCGAGATCCACGACTACCAGCCGACGCCGCTCGACGTGGTGAAGGCGCAATCGGCCGATCTCGTGCTCTGGAACGGGCTCAATCTCGAGCGCTGGTTCGAGCGCTTCTTCGACAATGTGAAGAATGTCCGCAGCGCCGTGGTCAGCGAAGGCGTCGCGCCGATGGGGATCGCGGAGGGGCCCTATCAGGGCCGGCCCAACCCGCATGCCTGGATGTCGACGACCAACGCGCTGATCTATGTCGAGAACATCCGCAAGGCGCTGGCCGCGGCCGATCCGGCGCGGGCCGAGATCTACGCCGCCAATGCGAAGGCCTATGCGGAGCGCATCCGCGCGGTCGACGCGCCGCTGCGCGCGCGGCTCGACAAGGTGCCGGCCGCACAGCGCTGGCTCGTCACCAGCGAGGGGGCCTTTTCCTATCTCGCCCGTGACTATGGCTGGCGCGAGGCCTATCTCTGGCCGATCAATGCCGACCAGCAGGGCACGCCGCAGCAGGTG
The DNA here is from genome assembly GCF_042466375.1 of Allobosea sp. R86505. Taxonomy (NCBI): domain Bacteria; kingdom Pseudomonadati; phylum Pseudomonadota; class Alphaproteobacteria; order Hyphomicrobiales; family Alloboseaceae; genus Allobosea; species Allobosea sp. R86505. The sequence continues at coordinate 1,310,195 of NZ_JAXHPY010000001.1, forward strand.
CGCCGGCTGATCGACCTCGTCCGCAAGAACAAGATTCCGACGGTGTTCAGCGAAAGCACGATTTCTGACAAGGCCGCCCGGCAGGTCGCGCGCGAGACCGGCGCCCGCTATGGCGGCGTGCTCTATGTCGATTCGCTGTCGGCGGAGGGCGGGCCGGTGCCGACCTATCTCAAGCTGCTCGAGGTCACGGTCGACACCCTGGCAAAGGGCTTCGGCCAGTGAGTGCTGCAGCCGCCGGCGCGCAGGCAGGCGTGGCCTCGATCGCCGTCGAGGGCGTGACCGTCCGTTATGCCAGCGGCGTCACCGCGGTGACCGACGCGTCCTTCGCGCTTGGGGCCGGCACGATCTGTGCGCTGGTCGGCGTCAACGGTTCCGGCAAGTCGACGCTGTTCAAGACGCTGATGGGCTTTCTGAAGCCGGCGCGGGGGTCGGTCTCGATCGCGGGGCTGCCGGTGGGGCAGGCGCTGAAGCGAGGCCTCGTCGCCTATGTGCCGCAGGCCGAGGAGGTCGACTGGACCTTCCCCGTCCTGGTCGAGGACGTGGTGATGATGGGCCGTTACGGCCATATGGGCTTTCTGCGCATTGCAGGCCGGGCCGATCGAGAGGCGGTCGAGCAGGCGCTGTCGCGCGTCAACATGCTGGAGTTCCGCACCCGCCAGATCGGCGAATTGTCCGGCGGGCAGCGCAAGCGCGTCTTTCTGGCGCGGGCGCTGGCGCAGGGCGGGCAGGTCATCCTGCTCGACGAGCCCTTCACCGGCGTCGACGTCAAGACCGAGGATGCGATCGTCGCGCTGATGCGCGAATTGCGCGACGAGGGCCGGCTGATGCTGGTCTCGACGCATAATCTCGGCTCGATCCCGGATTTCTGCGATCAGGTCGTGATCATCAACAAGACCGTCCTGGCGGCCGGGCCGACCGCGACGACCTTCACCCATGACAATCTCCAGCGCGCCTTCGGCGGCGCGTTGCGGCACTTCAGGCTGGGCGGCGCCGATCTTCATGACGACGAGGACGACCGGCGCGTCACCGTCATCACCGACGACGAGCGCCCGCTCGTGCTCTACGGCAAGCGCGACAGCGAGCGAGTCGCCGGCGGCAAGGCAACCGGCGAGACGGCCGATCCTGCGAAGGATCGCGCGCCGTGATCGAATTGCTGCTGGAACCCTTCGGCTATCAGTACATGGTCCGGGCGATCTGGGTTTCGGCGCTGGTCGGCGGGGTCTGCGCCTTTCTGTCCTGCTTTCTGATGCTGAAGGGCTGGTCGCTGATGGGCGATGCGCTGGCCCATGCGATCGTGCCGGGCGTCGCGCTCGCCTATCTGCTGAAGGTGCCCTATGCGGCCGGCGCCTTCTTCTCGGGCATGCTGGCGGCGCTCGCCATGGCGCTGGTGCGGCTGCGCACGCAACTGCGCGAGGATGCGGTCATCGGCATCGTCTTCACCACCTTCTTCGCGGCCGGGCTCCTGATCGTCTCGATCAATCCGACCTCGGTGAACGTGCAATCGATCGTGCTCGGTAACATCCTCGGCATTTCGGACGAGGACGTGCTGCAGGTCGCGATCATCGCCGCGGTATCGCTCGCTGTTCTCATCCTGCGCTGGCGCGATCTGATGCTGGTGTTCTTCGACGAGAATCAGGCACGTGCCGTCGGGCTGTCCCCGACGCGACTGAAAATCCTGTTCTTCGTCCTGCTCAGCGCCTGCACGGTCGCCGCGCTGCAGACGGTCGGGGCCGTGCTGGTGATCGCGATGGTGATCACGCCGGGCGCCACCGCCTATCTGCTCTGCGACCGCTTCGGCCGGCTGATCTGCATCGCGGTGGCGCTGGGCGTCGTCACCAGCGCGGCCGGCGCCTATGCCAGCTACTTCCTGGATGGCTCGACCGGCGGTCTGATCGTCGTGTTCCAGACCCTGCTGTTCCTGCTCGCCTTCGTCTTCGCGCCCAAGCATGGCCGGCTGGCGGCGGCGCGGGCTGCGCGCGCCCTGTCGGAGACGGCGCCATGAGTTTTGCTCAGATTGCCCGACGGTGTCCCCTTCCCCCCGCTTGCGGTGGGGAAGGGGTAGGGATGGGGGGGCGCAAAGCCGGAACACCGTCCTTGATCGTCGCGCCGAGCGGGGCTGCCCCCCACCCCAACCCTCCCCACCGCGAGCGGGGGGAGGGGGCAGGTTCGCGCCGGCATCGCCCCATTCGGAGAGGGCTCACGCCATGAGCCTGATCGAAGCCTGGCTCATCGCGCCCCTTTCGCACGAGTTCATGCAGCGCGGGCTCATCGTGGCGGTGATCGTCGGCGTCGTCTGCGCGGTCCTCTCCTGCTTCCTGATCCTGAAGGGCTGGTCGCTGATGGGGGATGCGGTGTCGCACGCCGTCCTGCCCGGCATCGTGCTGGCGCAGATCGCGGGCCTGCCCCTGGCGACCGGAGCCTTCGTCGCCGGCCTGAGCTGTTCGCTCGCCATCGGCTATCTCAAGGAGAACAGCCGGGTGAAGGAGGACACGGTGATGGGCATCGTTTTCTCCGGCATGTTCGCGCTGGGGCTCGTCATGTTCGTCAAGGTCGAGAGCGACCAGCATCTGCTGCACGTCCTGTTCGGGAACATGCTCGGCGTGCGCTGGGCGGACATCGCGGAAACGGCCGCGATCGCGGTTCCAACCGTCGCGATCATGCTCGCCAAGCGCCGTGATTTCCTGCTCGTCGCGTTTGATCCCGCCCATGCTCGTGCGATCGGCCTGCCAGTGCGCTGGCTGAATTTCGGGTTGTTGATGCTGCTGGCGCTGACGATCGTGGCCGCGCTCAAGGCGGTCGGCATCATCCTCGTCGTCGCCATGCTGATCGCCCCGGGCGCCATCGGCTTCCTGACGACGCGGCGCTTCGATGCCATGCTGGCGGTCGCCGTCGCGGTTGCGACGGTCTCGAGCGTGATCGGCACGATCCTGAGCTATCATCTGGACGGGGCGACGGGGCCCTGCATCGTCGTCGTCCAGGCCGTGTTCTTCCTGGCGGCGCTGGCCTTCAACCTGCGCCGCTCCGCGCGGCGTGCCGTGACCGCCTGATCAGGCGGCCTGCTGCCCGGCATCCTCCGGCGCGCGCGAGACTGTGATGGTCTGCGCCAGGCACTGGCAGTTGAACTGGCTGGTCAGGAAGGCGATGTCGGCGGCGTCGCGGCCTGTCGCGATCCGCACCATGCCCTCGACGGGTGCGAGTCGCGTCGGATCGACCAGCCACCAGCGCCCGTCGAGATAAACCTCGAAGACGGCATGGAAATCCGGCGGGTCGAGGTCGAGCGCATAGGCGCTCACTGCCCGGGCGGGAATGTTCAGCGCCCGCGTCAGCGCGATGCCGAGATGGGTGAAGTCGCGGCAGACGCCGGCGCGGTCGATGAAGGTGTGCTGGGCCGTGGTCTGGGCGTGGCTGACGCCATGGACGTAGTCCAGATGCTCGTGCAGCCAGTCGAGCACGGCGAGAATGCGGGCGCCGCCGCCCTCGATGCTGCAGAATTCGCGCTGGGCGAAGCGCATGAACTCGTCCGACGGCGAGAAGCGGCTCGGCAGCAGGTAGGGCAGCACCTCCTGCGGCAGCTCCGACCAGTCATGCTGGCGCGCGCCGGGGCCCAGCGGCTGGCGGGTGCCATTGTCGACCAGCGCCCGGTAGCGAATCTCAACCTGGCCCGAGAGCGCCGCGCGAAAACGCCGCTCGCCCGTCTCGGGATGAAGATCGCGGACGAGAGCCGCGTCGGGCGAGATGGTGAGGCTTTCCGACAGAATCGTCTGGTCGGGCGAGCGCGCGGCCTCGATCGCAGCGATCACCTGCGTGTCGCTGTCGAAGCCGTAGGTCAGCGTCGCCGCTACGTCGAGTTTCATGGGTCCCCCGGAATGCCTTGTGCGAGACCGGGCAACGCCATGCCGGGGCGGAAGTTCCTGGGGATCAGGCCGCTCTGGCCTCGACCCCCAGATCCGGCGCGATGCCGGCCAGGATCTCGTAGGAGCGCTTCCGCGCCTCATGGTCGAAGATCGGCGCCGTGACCATGATCTCGTCGGCGCGTGTCGCCGTGATGAAGGCGTCGAGCTGGCGCTTCAGCGTTTCCGGCGAGCCGATGAAGGCATAGCGCAACATGCCCGCGACATGCGCCTTCTCGGCCGGCGACCAGTAGGTCTCGATGTCGTCGATCGGCGGCTGCAGCTTGCCGCGCTGGCCGCGCACCATGCCGACGAAGCGCTGCTGCAGCGAGGTGGCGAGATGGCACGCCTCGGCATCGGTCTCGGCGGCGATGACGTTGATGCCGGGCATGGCATGGGGCCGCGCGAGCTGCTCGGAGGGCTTGAAGCGCTCGCGATAAACGGCGAGCGCCTGCATCAGCGCATCGGGCGCGAAATGCGAGGCGAAGGCATAGGGCAGGCCGAGTTCGGCTGCGAGCTGGGAGCCGAACAGGCTCGAGCCCAGGATCCAGAGGGGGACGTTCAGCCCGGCGCCCGGCACGGCCTGGATCGCCTGGTTCGGCCCGGCCGGTGCGAAATAGGCCTGCAGTTCGAGCACGTCCTGCGGGAAACTGTCGGATGACATCGGACTGCGGCGCATCGCCCGCATGGTCATCTGGTCTGTGCCGGGCGCCCGGCCGAGGCCGAGATCGATGCGGCCGGGAAACAGCGCCTCGAGCGTGCCGAACTGCTCGGCGATGATCAGCGGCGCGTGGTTGGGCAGCATGATGCCGCCGGCGCCGACGCGGATCGTCTTCGTCGCTGCGGCGAGTTGGCCGATGACGACGGCGGTCGCGGCGCTGGCGATGCCGACCATGTTGTGGTGCTCGGCGACCCAGTAACGGGTGTAGCCGAGGGCCTCGGCATGGCGGGCGAGGTCGATCGAGGCGCGAAGCGCGTCACCCGGCTCCTGGCCTTCACGGACGGGAACGAGATCGAGGACGGAAATGGCGACCATGGCGGGCTCTCACGGGGCTCCGGCCCGAGGCCGGCTGCGATGGAGCCTAGATGGGGCGGGAACGGCCGTCGATCCAGTGGGGCGGCCGGACCGTCATGGCCTCCCTGCGCCGACGGTCTGCCCCGGTGGCGAAGCGAGGCTCACCTCCCCGGCGATCGCGCCACAGATGGCGGGCGCGATGTCGCGATAGGCGCGCTCGTAATCGGCGAGATGCAGGCCGTCCATCATCGGCACGCCACGGCCGAAGCGATCCGCAACGTGGCAGGAGGTTTCGGTGCGGCATGCGGCCTCAGCCGAGGCGGCGATGTCGGTGGCGACCTGAGCCGAGAAGACCGCATCCTGGCTCGTCTCGATCCGTGGCAGCGTGGCGACGAGGACGAGGTCCGACTTGCCCACCACTTGCCGCAGCAACGCTCGGAAGGCGTGCCGGAAGCGGATGACGGCCTCGGGCGGCTCGCGAAAGCGCTTGCGGTTGGCATCGTTGGTGCCGACCGCGAGGATGATCGCGCGGGGCGGATGGGGCAGCGCCAGTTCGTTCAGCAACTCCTGCGTATCGCGGGTGGTGGCGCCGTGAAGCCCGCCATTGACGAGGGGGAGCCCGCAGAACTCCCGGACGTGCCAGCGCGCGACATGGGAGTCGCCAAGCGCCAGAAGATAGTCACCCGCGACCTGACGCAGATCGGCCCTGATCTCGATGAGGCGCTGGTCGCGATAGGACGGGGCGGCGGTCGCGAAGCGGCCGATGGCGACGCCCGCCACGGAGCCGAAGGCGAGGGCGAGGGGGACGATCGCCAGAAGCGCCAGCAGCCAGCGCCGCGCCGAAGCGCCGTCGGGGCGGATCGGGTTCTCGCGATCGGGGCTTCGGGTAAGGCTGCAATGGGTCACGAGGTCCCTCCATCGGAGCGGGCCGGGCAGTGCGCGGTGGTCGCGAGGCGAGGCGAGGGGGCGGGTCGGAAGCGCCCCGTCACCGGGTCGCGATAGGCCTTGGTCTCGCAGGCGGTCTCGCCGCGCAGGACGAAGCCGTCCCGCGCGAGGAGAGAGGGCAGTGCCCAGAGCCAAAGAGCGAGGACTCCCACCAGCATCAGCCCGGTGAGGGCCCGGGCCAGGAGAGACGAGGAGACGCCGGGAGTGGCGAGGGAGAGCTTTGTCATGGCGCTCACGGAACGCTGGGGCTCTGCCCGTTCTGCGGCCGCGAGTTTTCTGGATGACGTCTGCCGAAGGGCTTCTGGTAACCTTGCTTTTCCAGGCTCGGCGACAGACACAATCAGAAACACTTCCGGCCACGACCTCGCCCGCGAGCGGCGCTAGAGCCAGACGATGAGTAGAACGCCCCATATCCTCGTCGTCGAGGACGACCGCGAGATCGCGACACTGGTGTCGCGCTTCCTGCGCAACAACGACTTCCGCGTCCGCGCCGTGCCGAACGGCCGGGAGATGGACGCGGCGCTGCGCGACGGCCGCTTCGACCTGATCGTGCTCGACCTGATGCTGCCCGGCGAGGACGGCCTGAGCCTCTGCCGCCGGCTGCGCAACGAGGGTACGATCCCGATCATCATGCTCACCGCCAAGAGCGAGGAGATCGACCGCATCCTCGGTCTCGAAATGGGCGCCGACGACTATCTGGTGAAGCCGTTCAACCCGCGCGAGCTGCTGGCCCGGATCCGTGCGGTGCTGCGGCGCGCGGGGCATGTCCCGGCGGCCGAGGTCGGGGAGAGCCCGGTCCTCGCTTTCGCGGGTTGGCGCCTCGACAAGGCGGTGCGGCGACTGTTCAACCCCGAGGGGGAGCGCGTGGCGCTGACGGGGGCTGAACTCGATCTGCTGCTCGCCTTCTGCGAGCGGCCGCGGCGTGTGCTGTCGCGCGACCAGCTCCTCGATCTGACGCAGGGCCGCACGGCGGCTCCGTTCGAACGCTCGATCGACGTGCTCGTCAGCCGGCTGCGCCAGAAGATGGAGCGCAACCCGCGCGAGCCCGAGCTGATCCAGACCATCCGCTCCGGCGGCTACATGTTCTCTCCGGAAATCGAGCGGCCGGTGGAGAGCGCGGCGCCATGAGGCGGCTGCTGCTGCGCCTCCTGCCGGCGCGGGCCGCCGCCCAGATCACCGCTATCGTCATCGGCTCGCTGGTTCTGGCCAATCTCGTGACGATCGCGGCGCTGCTCGTCCTCCTCCCGCCCGAACTCAAACGCGTGCCGAACCTGCCCTATGTCACGGAGCTGGTCGCGATCGCCCGGACGATCGAGGCCGCGCCGACACCGGCGGCGAAAGCGGCGATCGTCGATGCCGCGCTCGCCTCCCACCCGAAGCTGTCCCGCCTGCCCCCGGACGCGTTGCCGAGCGCGCGCGAGCCCACCTGGCCCGACCGCCAGATGCTCGACAATCTCAGAGAGCGGTTCGGGGCCGAGACCCAGGTCCTGATGCTCGACGGCGTGCCCGGGCAGGGCGGTCCGCCGCCTTTCGGGCTGCGGTTTGCCGATGGCAGCGGCCTCGTGATGGCTCCCGAGGCGCGCACCCCGCCGCCGCGCGGCCAGGCCTTCATCTTCTATCTGGCGGTGATGATCGCGTTGCTCGTCTCGCTGGTGGGCCTGCTCTCTCTGTGGGCGGCGCGGGCCGTCGCGTCGCCGCTGTCGCGGCTGGCGGAGGCCGTCGATCGCTTCGATCCCGACCGCGACACCATCGTGGCACCGGAGCAGGGGCCGATCGAAGTCAAGCGGCTGGCCGGCGCCTTCGGCGGCATGGCCGCGCGTATCCGCCGGCTGATCGACGACCGCACCCGCATGCTGGCCGCGGTCAGCCATGATCTGCGCACGCCGATCACGCGGCTGCGGCTGCGCGCCGACGAGATCGCCGATGAGCGCCAGCGCCGGGCAATCGTCTCCGATCTCGCGCTGATGGAGCGCATGGTCGGCGGGGCGCTGTCCTATCTGCGCGACGGGCGGGCGTCGGGCAGCATGGCGGCGACCGACATGCCGGCGCTGCTCCAGACGATCTGCGACGACTTCGCCGATCTCGGCCACATCGTGGTCTATGAGGGGCCGATGCGCGCCTCCGCCGTCTGCGACGCCGACCAGATGACCCGCGCCGTGAACAATCTCGTCGACAATGCGATCAAGTTCGGCGGCCGGGCCGTGGTGAAGCTCGACGACACCGATTCTGCCGCGATCGCCATTGAGGTCGAGGATGACGGGCCCGGTATCGCCCCCGACGAGCGGGAGAAGGTGTTCGCGCCGTTCTATCGCAGCGATCTGGCCCGCACGCTGAAGGAGGGCAGCGGCTTCGGGCTCGGGCTTTCGATCGTGCGCGCGATCGCGGAAGCGCATCGCGGCAGCCTGACCCTGGCCGACCGCGAGGGCGGCGGGCTGCGGGTCCGGATCGCCTGGCCGCGGCGCTGGTAGGGAACGCGGCGCCCCGTTTCGCGTTGACCCCGGATAGGCCCGAAGACGGGCCTGCACCAGGGGGTCGAGATGACGACGAGCACCAATCCCGCGAAGGAAAGCCTGCGCCAGGAACAGCAGGAGCAGCGCGAAGCCGCCAAGAAGAGCCCGGACGCCGAGCTCGACAAGGCGCTGAAGGACACCTTCCCGGCGAGCGACCCGGTCGCCGCCCAGGCACCGACCAAGCCAGGCGCCGCCGACGACAAGGCGTCCTGACCGCTCAGGCGCGCTGATAGAGCAGGCGCGCGCGGATGGTGCCCTCGAGTGCCCGGATTTCGCGCAGCACATCGCGCGCATCCGCGCCGATGCTTTCGGCCTCCATCACGACATAGCCGATCTCGCCGTCCGTCTGGTAATTCTGGGCGGCGATGTTGACGTTGCGCGCGGCGAAGACGTCGTTCAGGCGCCGCAGCATGCCGGGCACATTGCGCTGGACATGGATGAAGCGCGTGCCGACCGCACGCGGGGTGAGCTGCACCTGCGGGAAATTCACCGCGCCCACCGTCGAGCCGACATCGGAGTAGTCGATCAGCTTGCGGGCGACCTCGGCGCCGATGCGCTCCTGCGCTTCTTCCGTCGAGCCGCCAACATGCGGTGTCAGAATCACATTGGGCAGGCCCTGCAACGGCGAGACGAAGCGGTCGGCGTTCGAGGCCGGCTCGACGGGGAAGACGTCGACCGCGGCACCGGCGAGATGGCCGCTCTTCAGAGCCGCTGCGAGCGCGTCGAGGTCGACCACCGTGCCGCGCGAGTTGTTGATCAGGTAGCTGCCGGGGTTCATCGCCGCGATCTGCTCGGCGCCGATCATGCCATGGGTCTGCGGCGTCTCGGGCACGTGCAGCGAGACGATGTCGGCCGTGCCCAGCAGTTCGTGCAGGCTATCGACGGGCTCGGTGTTGCCGTGGCGCAGGCGATCGGTCTGATCGTAATAGATCACCCGCATGCCCATCGCCTCGGCCAGCGTCGAGAGCTGGCTGCCGATATTGCCGTAGCCGACGATGCCCAGCACCTTGCCGCGGACCTCGAAGGACCCTTCCGCCGACTTGTCCCAGCCGCCGCCATGGGCCGAGACCGAGCGGTCGGTGATCTTGCGCAGCAGCATGACGATCTCGCCGATGGTCAGTTCGGCGACGCTGCGGGTGTTCGAGAAGGGCGCGTTGAAGACCGGCACGCCGCGGCTGCGCGCCGCCTCGAGATCGACCTGGTTGGTGCCGACCGAGAAGCAGCCGACGGCGAAGAGCCGGTCGGCCTGGGCGAAGATCGCGTCGGTGAGCTGCGTGCGCGAGCGGATGCCGAGCACATGGACGCCTTCCAGCGCCTTCAGCAGCGCGTCCTGGTCCAGCGCCTTGGGCAGGCGCGTCATGTTGGTGTAGCCGGCATTGACCAGAAGGTCGGCGGCGGAATCGTTGATGCCTTCCAGCAGCAGGACCTTGATGCGGTCCTTGGACAGGGACAGGCGTTCGCTATGTGTGGTCATGGGAAGGTTCGGTCTGGCGGCGGAGCGTCCGCTATAGACCCCTCGCGTCCCGACACAACCTGATTTTGGCGCCGGCTCGCGGCAGGATGGTCACGCCTTCTCGACCAGCAGCGTCGCGCCCTCGACCCCGACCACCTTGACGTCGCTGCCCGCCAGCAACTCCGGGCCTGTCACGCGCCAGGAGGAATCACCGACGCGAATGCGGCCTTCGCCGCCGAGCATCGTCGCCTCGAGTCTGAACACCTTGCCGATCAGCTGGCGGCCGCGGTCATTGAGCCCGGTGGCCGCATCGGGCTCCTCGCTCTTGTGGCGCATCAGGAGGCGGCCGACCAGGACGGTCACCAGGCTGAAGCCGGCGAAGACGAGGGCGGCGATCTGCCAGCCGATATCGGTCAGTCCGACGACGGCGCCGGTCAGAAGCGCCGCGAGACCAAACCAGATCAGGAACACGCCGGGTGCGAGGACCTCGCCGCCGATCAGGACGAGGCCGAGGATGACCCAGCTCCAGCCGCCGAGCCATGTGATCGAAGCCGCCATCGTTCGTGCCCCTCAGACGCCGCTGCGGCCGGCCGGCGGAACGGAACCGGTGCGCCGGTTCTCGACGGCGTCGTCGCCGAACACCGCCTTGGTCAGCTGGGCGATGCCGCCGACGGTCCCGGCGAGCGCCGCGGCCTCGATCGGTACGATCACCACCTTGCTGTTGGGCGCGCCGGCGATCGCCTTCAGCGCGTCGGTGTAGCGCTCGGCGATCAGGAAGTTCGCGGCCTGGATGTCGCCCTTGCTGATCGCCTCCGAGACCATGGCGGTCGCGGCGGCTTCTGCCTGGGCGGAGCGCTCGCGCGCCTCGGCGTCGCGGAAGGCGGCCTCCTTGCGGCCTTCGGCGGCCAGGATCTGCGCCTGCTTGAGGCCCTCGGCCCGCAGGATCTCGGCCTGACGCATGCCGTCGGCCTCGAGCACGGCGGCGCGCTTCTCGCGCTCGGCCTTCATCTGGCGGTTCATCGCCCCGACGATGTCGGCGGGCGGCAGGATGTCCCTGATCTCGATGCGGGTGACCTTGACGCCCCAGGGCGAGGCGGCGGCGTCCATCACGCGCAGCAGCCGCTCGTTGATCTCGTCGCGGTGGGAGAGCAGCTGGTCGAGGTCCATCGAGCCGACGACGGTGCGGATATTCGTCATGGTCAGCGTGATCAGCGCGTCGTCCAGCGCCGAGACCTCATAGCGGGCCTTGGCGGCGTCGAGCACCTGGTAGAAGGCGGCGGCGTCGATGCGCACGCCGGCATTGTCCTTGGTGATCGCCTCCTGCGAGGGAATGTCGAGCACCTGCTCCATGACATTCACCTTGTGGCCGATGCGGTCAATGTAGGGGACGATCAGGTTCAGGCCCGCGCTGAGCGTGCGCGAATAGCGGCCGAAACGCTCGACCGTGTAATTGTAGCCCTGCGGCACCGTCTTCACGAGGAAGGCAATGGTGATGACGACCAGCATCACCAGCACGACGACGAAGATGCTGAAGCCCGAGAGCGTGTCCATGGTTTGAGCGTCCCCCTGTCGCGTGCCCGCCCCGTCGCAGGCCGGCGGCATGCAACCTGACGATTGCGACAGGCGAATGCAAGGTCGTGGCGGCGCGCGCGGCGGCGCCGGCGCTCTTGGCAGTTTTTCGCCGCCAGCGGCGGGTTGTTGGCGGAATCTGCTCAGGAGCAGGCTGCCGAACCCGCGATTACGGTTCACATCGCGCGGCGCTTCCCGCATGATCGGACATCTGCTGGAGAGCCGCACCATGTCCGATCCGCGCCTGCCGATTCTCGCCGAACTCGAGAAGAAGATTCTCTGGCTCGCCTCCTGGACGATCCACAACGCCAACCATCTGCGCCAAAGCGACGACGGGATGAAGGTCGGTGGCCACCAGGCTTCTTCCGCCTCGCTGGCGACGATCATGACCGCGCTCTACATGGCGGCGCTGCGGCCGCAGGACCGGGTGGCGGTGAAGCCGCACGCCTCGCCGATCTTCCACGCCATCAACTATCTGATGGGCCTGCAGACCCGCGAGAAGCTCGAGAATTTCCGGGCCTACAAGGGCGCGCAGAGCTATCCCTCCCGCACCAAGGATATCGACGACGTCGATTTCTCGACCGGCTCGGTCGGGCTGGGCGTCGCGCAGACGCTGTTCTCCTCGCTGACGCAGGATTATGTCCGCGCCCATGGCTGGGGGCTGGAGCGCGCGGAAGGCCGCATGGTCTCGCTGATCGGCGATGCCGAGCTCGACGAGGGCAATATCTTCGAGGCCCTGATGGAGGGCTGGAAGCACGGCCTGCGCAACACCTGGTGGGTGATCGACTACAACCGCCAGTCGCTCGACGCAGTCATCCGCGAGGGGCTCTACGACCGCTTCGAGACGATGTTCCGCAATTTCGGCTGGGACGTCGTGACGCTGAAATACGGCTCGCTGCAGCAGGCGGCCTTCAAGGAAAATGGTGGCGAGCGGCTCAAGAGCTGGATCGATTCCTGCCCCAACCAGCTCTATTCGGCGCTGACCTTCCAGGGCGGGGCCGCCTGGCGCAAGCGGTTGATGGACGATCTCGGCGATCAGGGCCCTGTGACGCAGCTGATCGAGAGCCGCTCCGACGCGGAGCTCTCGAAGCTGATGTGCAATCTCGGCGGGCACGACCTGCCCTCGATCCTCGAAGCCTTCGAGGCGATCGACCACGACCGGCCGGTCTGCTTCCTCGCCTACACCGTCAAGGGCTTCGGCCTGCCGCTGGCGGGGCACAAGGACAACCATGCCGGGCTGATGACCAAGGAGCAGATGGCGGGCTTCCAGAGCGCCAATGGCGTCCGCACCGGCCATGAATGGGATCTGTTCGAGGGGCTGTCCCTGCCCGAGAGCGAGATCCGCGCCTTCCTCGACCGTGTGCCGTTCTTCGCCGAGGGGCGCCGGAGGCTGAGCGCGCCGGCGCTGCCGGTGCCCGCCAAGCTCGAGGCCGGCATCCAGCCGGTGATGTCGACGCAGATGGGCTTCGGCAAGATCCTCGACGAGATCGCCAAGGCGGGCGGGCCATTGGCGGACCGGATCGTGACGACGGCACCCGACGTCACCGTCTCGACCAATCTCGGCCCCTGGGTGAACCGGCGCGGGCTCTTCGCCAAGGCCTCGATGGCCGACACCTTCAAGGACGAGCGCATCCCCTCGATGCAGAAATGGGAGTTCTCGCCGAAGGGCCAGCATGTCGAGCTCGGCATCGCCGAGATGAACCTGTTCATCAACCTCTCGGCGCTCGGCCTCTCGCACGCGACCTTCGGCGAGCGGCTGATCCCGATCGGCACGCTCTACGACCCCTTCATCTCGCGCGGGCTCGATGCGCTGAACTATGCCTGCTACCAGGATGCGCGCTTCATGGTGGTGGCGACGCCCTCAGGCGTGACGCTGGCGCCGGAAGGCGGGGCGCATCAGTCGATCGCGACGCCGCTGATCGGCATGAGCCAGGACGGCCTGTGCGCCTTCGAGCCGGCCTTCGTCGACGAGCTGGCGGTGATGATGCGCTGGTCCTTCGCCTATCTGCAGAAGGATGGCGAGGGCGACCCCGACGAGCGCACCTGGCTGCGCGACGAGACCGGCGGCTCGGTCTACCTGCGCCTCTCGACGCTGCAACTCGAACAGCCGCAGCGGGCGATGACGCCCGAGCTCGAAAGCGAGATCATCGACGGGGCCTATTGGCTGCGGAAGCCCGGCCCGAACGCCTCGGTCGTGATCGCCTATACGGGGGCGGTCGCGGCGGAGGCGATCAAGGCGGTCGGCCTGTTGGGCGAAGACAGGCGCGATGTCGGGCTGCTGGCGATCACCTCGGCGGACCGGCTCAACGCGGGCTGGCAGGCGGCGGAGCGGGCGCGCCAGCGCGGCAACCACCGCGCGACGAGCCATGTCGAGCGGCTGCTCGGCGATCTCTCGCGCGATTGCGGCATCGTTTCTGTGCTGGACGGGCATCCCGCGACACTGGCCTGGCTCGGCAGCGTGCATGGCCACAGGCAAAAGGCGCTCGGCGTCGAGCATTTCGGCCAGACCGGGACGGTCGCGGATCTCTACCGCCATTTCGGCATCGACGCGAATGCGATCGTCCATGCCGCGCAGGCGGCGGCGCCGGGACGGCCGGTGCGTTATCTGAAGGCTCTGCCTTGATGTCATTCCGGGGCAGGCCGAAGGCCTGAACCCGGAACCCATGACCGGGTGAGCCCAATCGACCGGGCTTCTATGGAAGTGTCGCCCGGTCATGGGTTCCGGGTTCGTCGCTACGCGCCGCCCCAGAATGACAGCCTCAGAAGCGCGGCGTGGCGAAGGTGTTGGCGAAGGGGTTGGTGCCCGCGCCGATGCGGCCGGGCAGGGTCTCCTCGCCGAAGAAGCTGCCGAGGTTGGAATAGGTCGGGCCGGCGGAGACGTGCTGGCTGGCATAGCGGTTCATCGAGCCGACCGGAACGATGTTGCCCGCATCGAAATAGCTGCGCTTCTGCACGGTCACGCGCAGCGGGCCGCGGCGGTTCTGCGCTTCCGCGAAGGAGACCCAAACGGTCGACGCGGCGACGGAGAGGGCGAAAACGGCGGCGAGACGCTTGAGCGAACCCATGGCGACGACATCTCCAGAACAGCGGCGATCCGCTTGGTGCGAGAACAGGACTCGATGGTGAATCCTAGACTACCGTAGTTAACGATTTTGTCAGCGCGGCCACAGCGGAAATGTGTCGCTGGAGCCTCCGGCCATGCGGACGACGCCGCCCTTGCGGTCCCTGACGACCCGGCGCGTTCCGGGCGGGTAGAAGGTGGTGTTCTGGCACAGGGCCGGCTGCCCGACCCGGCTGCCGAGATAGGCCAGGGCTGCCGATTCGCGCTGCGCCGGCGCGAGCTTGATGCGGTCGATCAGGCAGGCGAGGGAGGCCGCGTTGGCCGTCTGGACACCGGCGGCGCAGTAATAGCCGCCGAGCGCAAAGGCGGATGTCTCGAAGGCGTTGCGGAAGACGATGCAGGTCCGCACGCGCCCGTCGAACTCCTCATAGATGAGATCGCGGCCGGCGAAGGTGCCCCAGCGCGTCGTCATGGTGTAGTGCGGCCCGCCGACCCGCGGGCGCAGCACGCGCAGGGGCTCGAACTGCCAGAACTGCGGCGTGGTCAGGGTGAAGGGGCGCCCGGTCTCGTCGGGCTCCGCCAGCACCAGCGCGGCGAAGGGCTCGCCCGTGCCGGGCCCGCCGAACTGCCAGCCCTCCTCGCGGCCGCGCGTCGGATGCGTGGCGACGAGCGCGGACCCCGGGGTGCCGGGGGGCTCGATCGCCCAGGAGAAGGCCGGCTGTCCGCGGCCGACGCTCGGCAGCTTGCCGTAGAGCCACCAGGCCACCAGCAGGATCAACAGGAAGACGGCGGTACCGAGGGCGAGGAACAAGAAGCGCGCGACGCCCAGCGCCGCGGTCCCCGTGGCGCCGATCACGGTCATGGCGCGCGGAGCGTCAGCCGACATGATCAGCGCTTCCCGGGTTTGCGCGGACCACCGACCGCGGCCGTCGCGGTCTTGGTCCGCAGTGCGGGCGTCGGCCCGTCCGCGTCGAGCCAGGAGACCTTGCGGCCGGTGGCGGAGAGGCGCGGGGTCACGCAGCCCGGCTGGCGGTTCAGTTCCGTCCGCGCGAAGGCGGTGCGCAGGGCGCGGTCCTCGCCGGCATTGAGCAGGTCGATGCGGTCGATCAGGCAGACGAGCTGGCGGCGGTCGGCCGGTTTGCCCTCTGCGCCGCACCACCAGCCGCTCATCGCCAGCGGCAGCGCGCCGGGTTCCATCCGGAAGGCGATGCAGGCGCGGCTGACCTGACCGTCGTTCAGCGTCGCGTCGGCGGCCTCGACCGGGCCGAAGCGGGTCTGGATCGCGGCGGGCAGGCCGCTGCGCTGCACCGACAGGGCGCGTGCGGCCGCCGCGCGCACGAGCGCGACGATGAAGGGCTGGGACAGGTCGCCCTGCGCCGGCTCGACAGTCAGCCGCAGCGCCAGATGGGCCCTGGGATCGGCGAGCGCACCGAAGGTCAGCAGTTCCTCGCGCCGCGACCCGTCCGGGCTCCGGCGCGCCTCGAGCGCCAAGGTGGCGCGGTCCAGATCGGGGGATTCGAGGCCGAACATCGCGATCGGCTTGCTGATTTCGATCCAGCTGACGCGGCCGGCCGCCGTCTGGGCGCCGTCGCGGAGCGACCTCGGCTGCGGCTCGGCGGGCGGCGTGATCGTCGCCTCGCTCTGCGAGGACAGGGCCGTGACGAGGGTCGCGGCGAGGCCGATGCCGGCCGCGGCCGCGAGCCCGCGCCAGGCGAGGCCGGTGGTGAGGCGGACGGCGGGCAGGCGCAGCACGCGCCGCAGGATGGCGATGGGGCGGAACAGGGCCGCGAAGGCGACCTCGACCCCGTCGGCAAAGCGGATCAGGGCCCGGGCGGGGTCGAACCCGGCGAGCCGCGCACGCAGCGCCGGCCAGGCGGCTCGCACCGGCCCTGCGCTGACGGCCGCACGCAGCCGTCGCAGCAGACCCGCCGGATCGCGCAAGGAGGACAGCAATTGACCCGACACCACTCCAGAACCCGCCTGTCCCTGTCGCCTCGCGGCGGCACGGATGCCTCACCCGCGCAGACCCTGGCGGAGCGGCGGTCAGCAGGGCGTTACCGTGCCCGCGGATTCGCCGCGCAGCGTGAATCGTCGGTCAACGTGGAGGGTTAACGGGATGCGGCGAATGCGGGCCAGATTGACTTTTGGCGCTTCACGGTGTTCTCACAGAGCAGGTTCCTGCGGGGCGAAATGCCTCGGAGAGAGCTGCGATGCTGTCAGCCTTTCGGAATTGGCCCTGTGACTGTCCGTCTCACGACGAAACGCACGACCAAACCGGCGACCGGGACCACCGGCACGCCGCGCTGACACTCGCCTCGGCTCCGGGTTCCTCTCCCCCCGGCGGGGGGCATGACGCCGGACCCGCCCCGCGACAGGGGCGGACGGTGCCGAGGGGGAGACCAAACCGGGTTCATCCGAAAGGAACATCATCATGAGCTTCAAGGTCGCGATCGTCGGCGCCACGGGGAATGTGGGCCGCGAGATGCTGGACATCCTGGCCGAGCGGGCTTTTCCCGTCAGCGAGGTCGTGGCGCTGGCCTCCTCGCGCTCGATCGGGACCGAGGTCTCGTTCGGCGACAGGACGCTGAAGTGCAAGTCGCTCGAGCATTACGACTTCTCCGACACCGACATCTGCCTGATGTCGGCCGGCGGCGAGATCTCGAAGGTGTGGTCGCCCAAGATCGGCCAGCAGGGCTGCGTCGTGATCGACAACTCCTCGGCCTGGCGCATGCACCCCGACGTGCCGCTGATCGTGCCGGAGGTGAACGCCGCCGCCGTCGCCGGCTTCACGAAGATGAACATCATCGCTAACCCGAACTGCTCGACGGCGCAGCTCGTCGTGGCGCTGAAGCCGCTGCACGACAAGTATGGCGTCAAGCGCGTCGTCGTCTCGACCTACCAGTCGGTCTCCGGCGCGGGCAAGGAGGGCATGGACGAGCTCTTCAACCAGACGCGCGCCGTGTTCTCGGCCGGCGAGGTGGTGACCAAGAAGTTCCCCGCCCGCATCTCCTTCAACCTCATCCCGCAGATCGACGTCTTCATGGAGGACGGGTTCACCAAGGAAGAGTGGAAGATGATGGTCGAGACCAAGAAGATCCTCGACCCGAAGATCAAGCTCACCGCAACCTGCGTGCGCGTGCCGGTCTTCATCGGCCATTCCGAGAGCGTCAACATCGAGTGCGAGAGGCCGGTGACCGCCGACGAGGCGCGCGAGGTGCTGCGCGCGGCGCCCGGCATCCTCGTGATCGACAAGCATGAGCCGGGTGGCTACACCACCCCGCATGAGGCGGCCGGCGAGGACGCGACCTATATTTCCCGCATCCGCGAGGATGCCACCGTCGAGAACGGCCTGGCCTTCTGGTGCGTCTCCGACAATCTGCGCAAGGGCGCGGCGCTGAACGCGGTGCAGATCGCCGAGGTGCTGATCAACCGCAAGCTGATCCAGCCGCGGCAGAAGGCGGCCTGAACCGGCCTTCGAACGCGATCGCGATCCTCGAGGCGGGCCCAGCGGCCCGCCTTCGTCATTTTCGGGGCGGCCTGTCTGGCTGCATGCGCACCGGTCGTTCTTTGCGTAACCCATCGCCGGCAAAGCTCTCTAAGGTTGCGGTCCCTCCCGCTGCGATCCTGCCGTGCCGAACGCTCCCCAGACCGAACCCTCGCCACTGGCGGTGCCCGCCGCCCTGCCGCCGCGCCGCGATGCGCCGTTGCGCGGGATCGCCTTCGTGCTGCTGGCGAGCATCTTCCTGACCTCGGCGGACATGGTCTCCAAGCTGCTGACGCAGCAGATCTCGCCGCTGCAGGTGAGCTGGCTGCGCTACTGCACCTTCACCCTCATTATGCTCGGCATCGTCTGGCGCAGCGGAGGCGTCGCCCGCCTGTCGACGCAGCGCCCGGTGCTGCAGATCCTGCGCGGCATCGGCCTCCTGGCCTCATCCGTGCTCTTCGTCATGGCGCTGCGCTACATGCCGCTGGCGGATGCGACCGCGACCGGCTTCGTCGCGCCGCTCTTCGTCACGGCGCTGTCGATCCCGATCCTGCGCGAGACGATCGGCTGGCGGCGCTGGACGGCGACGCTGGTCGGCTTCGCCGGCGTGCTGATCGTGGTCCGGCCGGGCGGGGCGGGTTTCCAGATCGCCTCGCTTTTGGCCGTGGCCTCGGCCCTGTCCTGGGCCTTCGCGATGATCATGACGCGGATGATGAGCCGCACCGAGAGCCCGCTGACGACGCTGGCCTATTCGGCACTGGTCGGCCTAGGCCTGCTCAGCCTCGCCGTGCCCTTCGTCTGGACCCCGGTGACGCCGGCGATCGTCGCCATGGGCGTCTTCATCGGCGTGTCCTCGACGATGGGGCACTGGCTGATCGTGCTGGCCTATCGCCATGGCGACGCCTCGCTGCTGGCGCCCTTCTCCTACATCCAGCTGCTCTGGGCCTCGCTGTTTGGCCTGTTCGTCTTCAGCGTGCTGCCCGACCTCTGGACGCTGGTCGGTGCGGTCATCATCGCGGGCTCGGGCCTCTACACGGCGCATCGCGAGCGCATCAAGGCCCGGGACGCGGGCTGAGCGAACTCAGTGCGCCCGCACGGCGTATCGCGCCAGGAACATGGTCACCGCCGCGTCGACGACATGGGCGATCTCCGCTTCCGTCGGCGGCCGGCGCTCGGCGTTGAACAGGCGCGGGCGCAGCAGCGTCGACTGGCAGAGGTCGGCGAACTGGGCGGCTGCCAGGACGGGATCGGCGATCGCGAGTTCGCCCGTGGCGACGCGGCGCTCGAGGAAGGCGGTGAGGCGCTGTCCGCCGAGCAGCGGGCCGCGCTCGTAGAACTCGCGGCCGAGGTCCGGCATGCGCTCGGCGACGCCGAGCACGGTCCGGTGCGCGCTGAGCGCGAACGGGTCGGTCAGCAGGCGGACCAGATTGGTGCCGAATCCGGTGAGCGCATGGGCGAGGTCGGGATGCTCCGCGAGGGCGTCGTACATGTGCTGGCGGTGCTTCTCCCGCTCGCGCTCGATCAGCGCGATGAAGAGATGTTCCTTGTCCTCGAAATAGACATAGAGCGTGCCCTTGGAGACGCCGGCGGCCGTGGCGATCTCGTTCATGCTCGCGGCGTCGAAGCCCTGGGCGTGGAAGACCGCCTGGGCGCCATCGAGAATCTGGCGGCGCTTCTGCGGGTCCATGCCGGCGATCCGCCGGTTGCGGGCGGCCGTTCTGGGCCGCGGGTCGGCCGTGTCGTTCATCTCGTCCATCCGTCAGGCGCAGGGCGCATCTGCAAAATCATCGAACCGATCGGTTCGATTCAATCTTGATATGACGCGTGGCGCGCGCTAGTTCAATACCGATCGAACCGTTAGGTTCGAATTGTCATTGTCAGGATGATCCCATGGCTGCCGAAATCCTGCCCGAGCCGCGCGACGAGGTCCGGCGTGACCGCCTCAAGCTCGTCGGACCCGCTCCCCAGGGTACGCCCTCTGCCGCCCCGCAGTCAGCCGAGGCCCGACGGGCGGGCGAGTCCGCGCCGGCTCCGGAGGCAGGCGCCACCGCGGCGGCGAAGCCGTCGGCGCGGAGCCGGACGGTCCGACGTGCCGGTCTCGCGCTCGTCGGCGCCGCCGCGATCGGGGCCGGGGTCTGGTTCGGGGCGGACTGGTGGTTCAATGGCCGCTTCATCGTCTCGACCGACGATGCTTATGTCGGGGCCGAGATGGCGACGATTTCCGCCAAGCTCTCGGCCCATGTGACGAGCGTCAGCGTCAGGCAGAACCAGGAGGTCACGGCCGGGCAGCCGCTGGTCGCGCTCGACGATGGCGACTGGCGGATCGCGCTCGACAGCGCCCGCGCCAAGACCGTGACCGCCCGGGCGACACTCGCCCGCATCGACAGTCAGATCGAGGCCGGTCGCGCCAGCCTGCAGCAGGCGCAGGCGCAGGAGACCTCCGCCCAGGCTGGCGTCACCCGCACGATCGCCGATTTCGAGCGCGCCAACAGCCTGGCCGCCAAGTCCTACGGGTCCCAGGCGACGCTGGACGCCGCGGTCGCCGCCCGCGACCAGGCGAAGGCTTCGCTCGGCAGCGCCGTGGCCGGCGTCGCCGCTGCGCAGGCGAATGTCGAGGTGCTGAAGGCGCAGCGGGTCGAGGCGGCGCGGCAGGCGGACGAACTGAAGATCGCCGAGCAGAAGGCGGAGCGCGATCTGAGCTTCACCCGCGTCGCGGCACCGATCTCGGGCCTCGTCGCCAACACCAATGTCCAGCTCGGCGATCTCGTCAGCGCCGGCAAACGGCTGATGTCGATCGTGCCGCTGGACCAGGTCTATGTCGATGCGAACTTCAAGGAGACGCAGGTCGGGCCGCTGAAGATCGGCGACCGGGCGACGATCACCGTCGATGCGCTGCCGGGCCAGGTCTTCGAGGGGCGTGTCAGCGGCATCAGCGGCGGCACCGGCTCGGTCTTCACCCTGCTGCCGCCGGACAATGCGACCGGCAACTTCACCAAGATCGTCCAGCGCGTGCCGGTTCGCATCGCGCTCGCGCCCGAGGCCACGGCGCGCCATGTGCTGCGGCCGGGCATGTCGGTGGTGGTGAAGATCGATCCGCGGCCTGCGAGCGGGCGCTGACGATCTGGATGTTTTCTCAGCCCTCATCCTGAGGAGCCGCCGGAGGCGGCGTCTCGAAGGATGGTCCAGGAGGCTCCGGCGAAGACTGGAGCATCCTTCGAGACGGCCCTTGCGGGCCTCCTCAGGATGAGGGCTCGTAAGGGGAGGCCGCCATGGCCACCGCGACCCTCACCACCCCGGCCAGCGCGCCGCCGTCCGACGACGCCATTCCCATGCGCCGGGTCTTCGCCTTCGTGGCGATGGTCTTCGGCATGTTCATGGCGATCCTGGACATCCAGATCGTCTCCGCCTCGCTGGCGGAGATCCAGGCCGGGCTCTCGGCCTCGTCGGACGAGATCGCCTGGGTGCAGACGGCCTATCTGATCGCGGAAGTGATCATGATCCCGCTGTCGGGCTATCTCAGCCGGGCGCTGTCGACGCGGGTCTTCTTCACCATCGCTGCCGCCGGCTTCACCATCGCCAGCGTGCTCTGCGCGATGTCGTCCTCGATCAGCGAGATGATCCTCTGGCGCGCCGTGCAGGGCTTCATCGGCGGCGGCATGATTCCCGGCGTCTTCGCGGCCGCCTTCACGATCTTCCCGCCCTCGAAGCGGCCGGTGGTTTCGCCGATCATCGGGCTGGTGGCGACGCTGGCGCCGACGATCGGCCCGACCGTCGGCGGCTATCTCAGCAGCGCCTTCTCCTGGCAATGGCTGTTCCTGGTCAACGTCGTGCCGGGTATCGCCGTCACGATCGCCGCCTGGACGCTGATCGATTTCGACAAGCCGCAGAAGGGGCTCCTGAAGCGCTTCGACTGGCTCGGCCTGCTGGGCATGGCGGGCTTCCTCGGCAGCTTGGAATATGTCCTCGAGGAGGGCACGCGGCTGGACTGGTTCGAGAGCCACGAGATCGTCTTCTTCTCGGTCGTCATGGTCTTCGGCGCGATGCTGTTCTTCTGGCGCGCGCTGACGCGGGACGACCCGCTGGTCGATCTCTACGCCTTCACGAACCGCAACTTCGCCTTCGGCTCGCTGTTTTCCTTCTGCATGGGCATCGGCCTCTACGGGCTGACCTATCTCTACCCGGTCTATCTCGGCCGCATCCGCGGCTATGACGCGCTGCAGATCGGCGAGACCATGTTCGTCACGGGGCTGTGCATGTTCCTGACGGCGCCGGTCGCCGGCAGGCTGTCGCAGAAGATCGACCCGCGCCTGCAGATGATGATCGGCTTCGCGGGCTTCGCGCTCGGGACCTGGATCGCCAGCGGCATCACCGCGGACTGGGACTTCCACGAGCTGCTGGCGCCGCAGATCCTGCGCGGCGTCTCGCTGATGCTGTGCATGGTGCCGATCAACAACCTCGCGCTCGGCACCCTGCCGCCGGCGCAGCTCAAGAACGCGTCGGGCCTCTACAACCTCACCCGCAATCTCGGCGGCGCGGTCGGTCTGGCGCTGATCAACACGATGCTCAACACCCGCACCGACCTTCACATCGCCAGGCTGCACGAGCGCGTCGCGGCGGGCCGGCAGGTGGCGGAGGAGGCGATCGCCCAGACCATGCAGCGCTTTCTCGACTATGGCGACGCGGCCGAACAGATGGCGCTCGCGCTGATCAACCAGCGCGCCCACAAGCAGGCGCTGATCCTCGCCGTCGGCGACGTCTTTCTCGGGCTGACCTGCATCTTCGCCACGCTCGTCGCGATGGCGCTGTTCATGCGCAAGCCCCCCGTGGCCCAGCCCGGCGCAGGCGGCGGCCACTGAGACCGACACGCCTCCCGCCGGCTGCCCGGAGACGGGATGACGCAGGCCGCGCGATTGACAAGGGGAGCTGACTTCGACAAATATAAGAGCAATATCAGTAGTTTAGATGTTTTCTAAACTACGCGCCGCAAGAGCCGGCGATGTGGAAGGCGTCTTCGATGAGTTTTTCGTCCCTGAAGGATCAGACCCCGCAGCGGGCCATGGCTGACCAGATTCCCTGGCCGCAGAAAAGCCCGGCCTCCTGCCCGATCAACGCGGTCAAGGCGCGGCTGCGGACCGCCGGCCTGCGGCCGACGCGGCAGCGCATGGCTCTGGGCTGGCTGCTCTTCGCCAAGGGCGACCGCCATGTCAGCGCCGAGATGCTCTATGAGGAGGCGCTGCGCGCCCGCGAGCCGCTCTCGCTCGCGACCGTCTACAATACGCTGCGCCAGTTCTCCGAGGCGGGCCTGCTGCGCCAGGTCTCGGTGTCGGGGCCGAAGACGTTCTTCGACACCAACGTGTCCGAGCATCACCATTTCTACAACGAGGATGACGAGACGGTCGTCGACATCCCCGGCTCGACGATTCAGGTCGCCGGCCTGCCGGAGGCGCCCGAAGGCATGATGATCTCCTCGGTCGAGGTGATCGTGCGCCTGCGCCGCGCCGACGGGCAGGAGATCGAGACCCGGACCACCGAGCATCGCGGCCTCGAGAGCCGCCTGGCGGCGGGCGGCCACTGATGATCGTCTGCTCCTGCAACGTCCTGTCCTGCCGGCAGATCAAGGGCACCATCGCCCCTGACGGCACGGGCCCGCGGACGGCGGGAGAGGCCTATGACTGCCTGGGCTGCAGCCCCGATTGCGGGCGCTGCGCCCGCGAGGTCCGCGCCATCCTCGCCGAGGCGCGCGCGGCCTGCATGACGCAGTGCGGGTCCTGCGCGGCGCGCGACATCGAATGCTCGGTCCATATCGCCGTCGGGCAGATGATGGACGGCCTGTCGGCCGAGAACGACCTCGCCGCCTGAACGACTCGCCGGCGCAAGGCACGCTTTTCCCCTTTCCTTTCACGGATGCCTGACCTACATTAGGATCATTCTAATGTAATTGCGGAGCGTCGGCGCCATGAAGGGTGACAAGAAGGTCATCGAGTACCTCAACAAGGGGCTTCGCTCCGAGCTGACGGCGATCAACCAGTACTGGCTGCACTACCGGATCCTCGACAATTGGGGTCTGAAGGAGATGGCCAAGACCTGGAAGAAGGAGTCGATCGAGGAGATGGTCCATGCCGACCGCTTCGTCGACCGCATCCTGTTCCTGGAGGGCTTCCCGAACATGCAGACGCTCGATCCGCTGCGGATCGGCGAGAACGTCAAGGAAGTGATCGAGGCCGATCTGAAGGCCGAGATCGAGGCGCGCGCGCTCTATCAGGAGGCGGCAACCTATTGCCGCGAGGTTCACGACTACCCCTCCGAGGAGCTGTTCAAGGCCCTGATGAAGGACGAGGAAGGTCATATCGACTTCCTCGAGACGCAGCTCGACCTCATCGGCCGCATCGGCATCGAGCTCTACACCCAGAAGCATATGGGCGGACTCGACGAAGCCCACTGAGTCCGGAGCCGTTCAAGGCAGGATCAGCGAAGCCGGCTCCGCGATGCGGGGCCGGCTTTGTCGCAGACCGCGCCGCCAAGCCGTCATTGCGAGCGCAGCGAAGCCATCCAGGGGGCGTCGCGCTCGACGATCTGGATTTCTTCGCTGCGCGCGCAATGACGGTCATCGACGTTTGATAGGAGGGCGCATGACCGCCACTGTGATCTCGGTGAACGCGGATACCGGCCACCGCTTCAGCAAGTCTGTGCAGAGCGCGATCCGCCTGCTTCCCGGGCTCGGCGTCGCGGGTGACGCGCATTGCGGGGAGACGGTGAAGCACCGCTCGCGCGTCGCGGTCGATCCGACGCAGCCCAATCTTCGGCAGGTCCACCTGCTGCACGCCGAACTTCTCGACGAGCTGAACGCCGCCGGCTTCGATGTTGCGCCCGGCCAGATGGGCGAGAACGTACTGACGCGGGAGCTCGACCTGTTGGGCCTGCCGGTCGGCGCCAGGCTGCGGCTGGGTGCGGACGCGCTGGTCCAGATCACCGGCCTGCGCAACCCCTGCGCCCAGATCGAGGCGTTCAGGCCGGGGCTGCTCGCCGCCGTGCTGGGGCGCGACGCGGACGGCCGGATCGTTCGCAAGGCGGGGATCATGGGCATCGTGCTGGAGGGCGGGGTGGTCGCCCCGGGCGATGCGATCACCCTCACCCTGCCGGCTTTGCCGCATCGGGCGCTGGAGCGGGTGTGAAGCCAAAGCATCTCCCGGAGATCACGCGTTCCTGGTTGCCGTGGCCGGCCGGCCTCAAGGATCAAGCCCCCTCGGAGCCGGCGCTCCAGGGGGCTTGGGGAACAGAGGAGAGTTGGGGACCTTCACGGGCTGCCCGTTACCGGCAGATGGTCTTGTAGCCGACGATGATGGTCTCGCCGGAGTAGCGGTCGAAGCGCTTGATCGGCTTCTCGAAGCAGTCCTCTTCGGCCTCGACGAAACGCACCGGGCGCTGGTGGCCGTAGCCGGCCTCACGCAGGTCGCGGTCATGGAAGCCGCGATAGCGGGGCTCAGCAGCGCGGGCCTGGTTGCTGACGATCGCCGCGCCGATCAGGGCGCCGGTGATGCCGAGCAGGGCCCCGGCGACAGCCGTCTTGCGGCTGTGCTGCTTGACCGGCTTCACCTCGAAGCCGCGGTCGGAGGCGGAGGCGCCGGAGACGAAGGAGCCGCTGATCAGGGCGACGGTCAGGGCGGCGGCGACGGTCTGGGTGCAAACCTTGGTGAAGCTCTTGGTCATGACGCTCATCCTCTGGCTGGGCGGCGATCCGTTCGCCGATGAATTCACCCTAGGTGAGGATGCCGGTCGGCGCTGTTCCGGCGGGAACAGGCACGACATCACGGCTGGATGGCCATCCTGTCGGCCACGAAAAAACCCGCCGGCGCGAGCCGGCGGGCCTGATCGTTTTGCGGCGCGGCAGCGTCAGATGTAGCTGACGTTCGCCGCTTCCGGGCCTTTCTTGCCGGCGCGGATCGAGAAGCGCACGCGCTGCCCGTCCATCGGCGGCTGCAGGCCGCTGCGGCTGAGCGAGGAGACATGCAGGAACACGTCGGCGCCGCCCTGGTCGGGCGCGATGAAGCCGAAGCCGCGCTCCGCGTTGAAGAACTTCACGGCGCCGTCGAAGGGGCCTTCCATCGGGCTGCTGTCGCGGTTGCCGAAGCCACCGCGATCGCCACGGTCGGCATAGCCGCCGCCACCACCGCCGTAGCCGCCCCGATCCCCGCCGCCGCCATAGCCGCCGCGATCGCCGCCACCGTAGCCGCCGCGGTCGGCATAACCGCCGCCGCCATAGCCGCCGCCACCGAAATCATCGCGGGGCGCGCGCGGCGCCCGCGGCGCCGCCGGCGTCGCGGTCGAGGCGTCGATCTCATGGACCGCGACGACCTGCAGGCCGCGCCGGCCCTCGCCCAGATCGGCGATGATCGTGGCGCCCGGCTGCAGGTCCTGCTGATCGAGCGGGCCGATCGCAGAAATGTGAAGGAAAACGTCGCCCGAACCATCGGAGGGCGACGCGAACCCGAACCCCTTCTCGGGGTCGAACCATTTGATCTTGGCTTCGATGTTTTCGTGGGTGACGAAAGGCTGGGCAGACGGAGGCTTACGACGATCGAACATGGAGCTTCGAGGATGAGTGAGCGGGAAGGGGCAATCTAGCGCAAGCAACGCGCGCCGTCATCGGGGGGGTGGCGTAATTTATTGCGGTTCGGTCGCGTTCGGGGCCCCTCTGACCCATGGGCCGCGGCGGTGCTTTGCCGGCGCTAGCCTTCAGTCGTCACGATCCGCCCTTGCCAGCACGGCCCGCAGCAGCACATCCAGACCCGGCTCGAGATCCTGTCGCGTGCAAAGCTCGCCGTTGTTGTGGGTGATGCCGCCCTGGCAGGGCGTGAAGATCATCGTCGTCGGCGCGTGACGGGCAACGAAATAGGCATCGTGACCGGCCTGGCTCAGGATGTCGCGGTGGCGATAGCCCCGCGCGCTGGCGATGCTGCGCACCTGCTCGACAAGGTCTGCCGCGAAGATGTTCCCGCCCCAGCGCCAGACATCGAGGATCTCGACGCTGCAGTCAGCCTTCGCAGCCGATTCGTAAGCGGCGCGGCGCATCGCCTCGGCCATGACGGCCGAGGTCGTCGGGTCGGGATGGCGGACGTCGCCGACGGCCTGGGCCCAGTCGGAGAGGATGCCCGGCTTGTTGGGCCAGGCGACGAGGCGGGCGGCGGTCGCCTTGCCACCGGTGCCGGCATGGATCCAGCCGAGATCGTCGACCGCGACGAGGAAGCGCGCGCCGGCGATGAGCGCGTTCTTGCGCCGCTCCATCGGCCAGGGGCCGGTATGGGCGGTCTCGCCCTTGAACTCGATCAGCATGCCGGTCGAGGGAAAGCCGCCGGTGACGATGCCGACCTGCATGCCCTCGCGATCGAGGATCGGCCCCTGCTCGATATGCAGCTCGTAATAGGCATCAAAAGCATGGGGCTGCGCCTCCATCTCGCCGCGATAGCCGATGCGGGCGAGTTCGTCGCCGAGCGTGCGGCCCTCCTCGTCGACCCGGCCCTGGGCCCAGTCGAGCGCATAGGCGCCGGTGAAAGCGCCGGAGCCGACCATGGGCGGCGAGAAGCGCGCGCCTTCCTCATTGGTCCAGTTGACCAGTTCGATCGGGCGGCGCGTGCGGTGGCCGATCGTGTCGAGCGCGCGGCACACCTCGAGCCCGCCGAGCACGCCAAGGATGCCGTCGAAGCGGCCGCCATTGAACTGGGTGTCGAGATGGCTGCCCATCACCACCGGTGGCAGGTTGTCGTCGGTGCCGGCGCGGCGCGCGAAGATGTTGCCGATGCCGTCGATGCGGACGGAAAGCCCCGCCTCGCGGCACCAGGCGACGAACTGGTCCCGAACCTCCCTGTCCGAATCGGACGCCGCGAGACGCGAGAGGCCGCCGGGGCGGCCGGGCCCGATCTCGGCCGAGCGCTCGATCGTCGCCCAGAAGCGGTCCATGTCGATGCGGGCGGAGGCTGTCATGTCCATGGCTGTCGTCTTCGTTGGGGCGGGGCGCGCGACGCGGGCCCGAGTCCGACTATCGCGGCAGAGCCCGGTTGCGATCAATGCCCGCCGCCGCACGGAACCCATCCGCCGTCGCATGGGTTTGCAACCGGCGGAGCTGGCGGGGGCCAATATGACATTGCTGAAGAACCGGCTCGTCATCGCGGTGATCTCGGCCGCGCTCGGGGTGATCGGCTGGCTGGTCGCAGAAAACCTGATCCCTGAGCGGAAGGATCTCGACTCGCCGCTGCCGCACCATCTCACGGCCTCCGACCCGCAGTTCAGGCTGTCGATGGCCGCGCTGTTCGGCTCGAACCTGCTGCCCGGAAACCGGGCCGAGACGCTGAACAACGGCAATGCGATCTTCCCCGCGATGCTGCGAGCGCTGCGCGGGGCGACGACCAGCATCAGCTTCGAGACCTATATCTACTGGCGCGGCGACATCGCCGAACAGTTCGCCGAGGTCCTGGCGCAGAAGGCGCGCGAGGGGGTGAGCGTCAAGGTCCTGCTCGACTGGGTCGGCAGCATCCCGATGGACGAGTTGCTCGTCGAGCGGATGCAGGAGGCGGGCGTGAGCGTGGTGCGGTTCCGCCCGGTCAGCTGGAGCACCGTCGACAAGGTCAACAACCGGACCCACCGGAAGATCGTGGTCGTCGACGGGCGGATCGGCTTCACCGGCGGTGTCGGCATCGGCGACGAGTGGAACGGCGATGCCCGCACCCCCGCGGAATGGCGCGATACCCATTACCGGATCGAAGGCCCGGTCGTGGCCGAGCTGCAGGCCGCCTTTGCCGAGCACTGGCTCGAAGCGACGGGGGAGCTCCTGCTGGGGAACCGCTTCTTCCCCACCCTCGAACCCGCCGGCGACCAGGAGGCGCAGGTGGTGGCGAGTTCGACCGGGCAGCGCAGCGTCATGCATCTGATGCTCATGACAGCACTGGCCTCGGCCGAGCGGCACATCCGCATCGGCACGCCCTATTTCGTGCCCGACGAGACCACGCGCCGGCAATTGCTCGAAGCGCGCAGGCGCGGCGTCGAGATCGACATCCTCGTGCCGGGGGAGCGGACCGATGCCCGCATCGTCCGCAAGGCCTCCCGCCATTTATGGGGCGAACTGATCGCAGCCGGCATCCGCATCCACGAATTCGAGCCGACGATGTATCACTGCAAGCTCGTCGTGGTGGACGAGGCCTGGGCCTCGGTCGGTTCGACCAATATCGACGACCGGGCGCTGCGGCTGAACGACGAGGTCAACCTCAACGTCTACAGCCAAGGCTTTGCGCGCGATCAGATCGCGATCTTCAACGCCGATTTGCAGCGCGCCCGGCGCTACACGCTGGAGCAATGGCGGAGCCGGTCGATGGCGCAGAGACTCACCGACTGGTTCGCCAGCCTGTTCCGTTCGCAGATCTAGCTCGCCGCGGCACGGCACCGCGCGCAGGTACGGCCCGCCGCGTCAGCATGAGGATTGCATCGGACCGCTGTAGACTTCCGACCGCTCGTCGTCGCATCGTGACGGGCACGCCTCCGCCACGCCCAAACTCGGATCCCGGATTTTCATGCAGGCCAAACGGATCCGCATCGCCGTCGACATCGGTGGAACCTTCACGGACCTCGAATGCGTCGACGAGGCCGACGGCACGACGCAGAGCTTCAAGTCCCCGACGACGCCGGACGATCCCTCGCTCGGGCTGATGAACGCGATCAAGGGCGCGGCCGCGCGCTTCGGCTTCGCGCTGGCCGATGTCGGGCTTTTGATGCACGGCACGACGATCGCGACCAATGCGGTGCTGACGCGGAACCTGCCCGAGGGCGCGCTGATCACCACGGCCGGCTTCGAGGACGTGCTGGAGATCGGCCGACACGCCCGCAAGGAAATCTATCGCCTCAAGCCCGAGCCGCCGGCCGTGCTGGTGCCGCGGCGGCGGCGCTTCGGCGTGGTCGAGCGCATCGGGCCCGTCGGCGAGGTGCTGACCGAGCTCGACGCGGCCAGCGTCGAGGCGGCGATCGACCGCGTCGCGGCCTCGGGGGCGAGCGTCTGCGCCATCGCGCTGCTCAACGGCTTCACCAACCCCGCCCATGAGATCGCGATCCGCGACCGGCTGCTGGCTCGGCTGCCGGATCTGGCGGTGTCGTGCTCGCATGAGGTCTCGCCCGAAATCCGCGAATTCGAGCGGACCTCGACGACGGTGCTGAATGCGCTGCTGATCCCGTTGGTGCGGCGCTATATTGATGCGCTTCTGGCGCGCATCGCAGCCGAGGGGCTGACCGCGCCGCTCTATCTCGTGCAGTCGAATGGCGGGGCGACCACGCCGCGCGCGGCCGGCGAGGCCCCGGTCAAGCTCCTGCTCTCGGGGCCGTCCGGCGGTGTGCTCGCCGCCGAGGGCGTCGCGCGTGAGCTCGGTTTTCCGAATGTCGTCGGCGTCGACATGGGCGGCACGAGCTATGACGTCGCCGTCATCCGCGAGGGCCGCCGCGCCGTCGTCGCGCAGGGCGAGATCGACGGCCTGCCGGTGCGCGTGCCGATGGTCGACATGCGCACGATCGGTGCCGGCGGCGGCTCGATCGCCTCGCTCGACGCCTCGGGGCGCCTCCAGGTCGGCCCGCGCAGCGCCGGAGCGAGGCCCGGCCCGGTCTGCTATGGCCGCGGCGGCACCGAGCCGACCGTCACCGACGTCAACCTGATCCTCGGGCGGCTTGACCCCGTGACCTTCCTCGGCGGCGAATTTGCGCTCGATCTCGACGGTGCCCGCGCGGCGCTCGACACCCGCATCGCCGGCCCGCTCGGGCTCGACCGCGATCGCGCCGCGGCTGGCATCCTCGCCGTCGTCGTCGCCAAGCTCGCCGGCGCGATCAAGCTCTCGCTGTTCGAGCGCGGGCTCGATCCGCGCGATTTCGCGCTGATGTCCTTCGGCGGGGCGGGCGGGCTCCATGCCGTCGAGGTCGCCGAGGAACTCGGCATGACCACGGTGATCTTCCCCAAGGATCCCTCGACCTTCTCGGCCCATGGCATCCTGCAGTCCGACATCGTCCATGATCTCGCCCGCACCCGCGTGCTGCCGCTGAAGGCCGGCGCCGCGCCGGCTTTCGCCGCGCTCGCCGGCGAACTGCTGGCCGAGGGTGAGGCGCTTCTGGCGGCCGATGGCCTTTCGGCCGCCCAGCGCCGCCTCGAACTCGCGGCGGATCTGCGCTATCGCGGCCAGGCCTTCGAGCTGCTGGTGCCGCTGGATGAGGTCCCGCTGGACGATGCGGCTCTCGCGCGGCTTTGCGGGCGCTTCCACGAGGCGCATCGCCAGCGCTTCTCCTTCGACGACCCCGATGAGACGGTGGAGCTCGTGACGCTGCGCCTGGCTGCGGTCGGCCTTCTCGGCGGCACGGCGAGCGCCCGGGCGCCGTCTGCCGGCCCGACCGCGGCCCGGCGCGAGCGCGCGGTCCATCTCGGCGGCGCCTGGACGAGCGCTCCGGTCTACGAGCAGGCCGGGCTGGGAGCGGGCGCGATCGTCGCGGGGCCCGCCATCGTCGAGCAGGCCTACACCACGCTGATCATCCCCGCGGGCTGGCGGCTCGCCGTCCGGCCTTCGGGCGATCTCGTCGCGACCCGGGAGACGCTGCCATGAGCCAGGTCATGTCCAGGGTCGATCCCGTCCTCCTCGAAATCGTCTCGCATGCGCTGGTCTCGGCGGCCGAGGAGATGTCGATCACGGTCTGGCGCACCAGCCGCTCGACCACGGTGCGCGAGCTGCTCGACTATTCGACGGCGGTGTTCGACGGGGAGGGCCGCAACATCGCCCAGGCGGCGCGCATGCCGGTCCATCTCAATTCGATGGAGCTCTGCCTGCAGGAGATCATCGCCCGGCATCTGCCGCTGGAGCGCTGGTGCGAGGGCGATGTCGTCGTCACCAACGATCCCTATTGCGGCGGCCAGCATCTGCCGGATTTCCTCGCCTTCAAGCCGGTCTTCGTCGAGGGCCGGCGCATCGCCATCACCTGCGTCCTGATCCACCATGTCGATGTCGGCGGCGGCGCGGCCGGCGGCTACAACGCCCATGCCGTCGAGATCTTCCAGGAGGGCCTGCGGCTGCCGCCGGTGAAGATCGTCCGCGAAGGCGAGATGCAGGACGATCTCTTCGCCACCATCCTGCAGAATGTCCGCGAGCCCGAGACCTTCCGCGGCGATTTCCTCAGCCAGATCGCGGCGCTCGAGGTCGGCGCCAGGGCGATGCGGCAGCTCGCGGCGCGCTATGGCGTCGAGACGCTGCGCGAGGTCGGGCAGGCCCTGCTCGACCATTCCGAGACGGCGATGCGCGCCGCGCTGACCGCGTTGCCGGACGGCGTCTACGAGGCGGAGGATTTCGTCGACGGCGACGGCATGGATGGGGGTCAGAAGCGCATCGCGGTGACGCTCACCATCGCGGGCGACCGGCTCACGGTCGACTTCGCGGGATCCTCGCCGCAGGCGCGCGGGCCGATCAATGCGACGATGGCGACGACCCGCTCGGCGGTCTATTACGCGGTGATCGCGGCGTCGGGCATCGAGGCGACCGCCAATTCCGGCTGCTACCGCCCGATCACCGTCAGCGCGCCGGACGGCCTCCTCGTCAGCGCCCAGTTCCCTGCGCCGGTCTCGATGCGCATGCTGACCGGCCACCGGATCGCGACCGCGGTGCTGAAGGCCTTCGCCGAGGCGATCCCTGACCGCATTCCCGCCTCCTATTACGGCGTGACCTTCAACCATGCGGTCAATATCCGCCATGCCGACGGGCGCCGGCAGGTCTATTTCGACGCCGAGATCGGCGGCTGGGGCGGCCATCCGGAGGCTGACGGCCCCTCGGGTCTCTCGGCCGGCTTCCACAACGGCCAGAACACGCCGATCGAGATGATCGAGGCGATCTTCCCGCTGCGCTTCACCCATTACGGTTTCCTGCCCGGTTCGGCCGGTGCGGGGAAAATGCGTGGTGGCCTCGGGCTGGTGCGCGAATGGCGTTTCATCGCCGAGCACGGCCTGCTCAACGCCTCCTTCGACGCCTTCGCCTCGCAGCCTTACGGGCTGGCCGGCGGCGAGCCGGGGCGAGGCGGGCGCCTCAGCCTGATCCGCGACGGGCAGGTGACGGTGCTGCCGGCCAAGACGATCGGCTGCGTGCTGAAGGCCGGCGACATCGTCCGCATGGAGACGCCGGGCGGCGGCGGCCATGGCGACCCGCGCGAGCGCAATCCCGCGGCCATCGCCGCCGACAGGGCCGATGGCTACGTCTCGTGACCGGCGCAGCGCGCTGGCGGGACTATTGCATCACCGCCCTGACGCGTGGTCACATGCGCAGTGACGCGCAGCGGGCGCCCGGAGACCGGCCTTGATGACGACGACAACCCGCCCGCGCAGCCCGGCGCGTCCATGAGCGACATCTCCCGCCTTCTCCCCGACGAGCCGCTGCCGCAGCGCATCTCGCGCATCCTGGCCTGGGCCGCGGGCGCGATCGTGCTGGTCGGCTGCAGCTTCCTCATCACCGTCGACGTGATCACGCGCTTCCTGTTCAAGCGCGGCATGGTCGAGAGCTTCGAGATCTCGGGCTATGCGCTGGCGGCCTGCATCGGGCTGGGGCTGGCCTTCACCGTCACCTCCAAGGCCAATATCCGCGTCGACATCCTGCTCGGGGCGCTGCCCGGCAAGGCCCGCATCGTCTGCGACATCATCGCCTCGCTGGCGCTCGCTTTGGTCGCTGTGGCGCTGGCCTGGTTCGCCTGGGGCACGCTGGCCCAGTCCTGGGCGCTGAACGCCAAGTCGGTGTCGCAACTGCAGACGCCGATGGTGCTGCCGCAGGGGATCTGGTGCGTCGGCCTGGTGTGGTTCGCTTGCATGGCTGTGCTGATCCCGATCCAGGCGATCGCCCGGCTGATCGCGCATGACCGCGCTGGCTTCGACGCGCTGATCGGTTCGCTGCGGGTCACCGAGGAAATCGAGCAGTCCGGCGTCGAGAACCCGGCCGCCGGCGCGGAGTCTCGCCCGTGATCGGGACCGCGGTCTCCCTGCTCGTCGCCCTGGTGGGGCTGAGCATCCCGGTCGCAGCCGCGCTCGCGCTGATGGCCTATGTGCTGCAGGCCAACTATGCCTTCTTCCCCATGACCGGCGCGGTCGGCGAACTGGCGTGGAATTCGTCAAACGACTTCATCCTGATCGCAGCCCCGATGTTCATCATGATGGGCGAACTGATGCACCGCTCGGGGATGAGCGAGCGTCTGTTCACAGCGCTCTCGCCCTGGTTCGCCCGCGTGCCCGGAAGGCTGATCCACACCAACATCGCCGCGAGCGCGATCTTCGCGGCGACCTCCGGCTCGTCGGTGGCCACCGCGGCGACGATCGGCACGGTCGCGATCCCCAACATGGACAAGGGCGGCTACAACCGGCCGCTCTTCCTGGGCTCGATCGCGGCCGGCGGCACGCTCGGCATCCTGATCCCGCCCTCGATCAACATGATCATCTACGCCGTGCTGACCGACACCTCGGTCGCCGATCTCTATGCGGCCGGCTTCATTCCCGGCTTCATGCTGGCCACATTGTTCTCGCTGATGGTTCTCGGGCTCGCGCTCTATCGGCCGGCCTGGGCCGGCCCGAAGGTCGCCACCGACGATCTCTGGCGCCAGCGCGTCGCGGGCCTGCGCCATCTCGTCCCGCCGCTGGGGCTGTTCCTCGTGGTCGTCGGCTCGATCTATGCCGGCATCGCGACGCCGACGGAGGCCGCCGCGCTCGGCCTGATGGCGACGCTCGGCCTCGTCGCGGCCAATCGCCAGCTGACCCTGCCGGTGCTGCTGCGGGCCTTCGAGGGCACGGTCCGGACGACCTGCATGGTGATGCTGATCGTCATCGCCGCCTTCTTCCTCAACTTCGTGATGGTCTCGATCGGGCTGGTGAAGGCGATCACCGATCTCGTCCTGTCGCTGGGCTGGCCGCCGCTCGGCATGCTGCTGGCGATCGTCGTGTTCTACCTGATCCTCGGCTGCTTCATGGAGACGCTGTCGATGATGATCGCGACGACACCGGTCGTCCTGCCCGTCATCACCGCGCTCGGCTACAGTCCGGTCTGGTGGGGCATCATCTTCGTGATCCTGATGGAGGCCGCGCTGATCACGCCCCCGGTCGGCCTCAACCTCTACGTCGTCCAGGCCGTGCGCGGGAAAGGCAATTTCGCCGATCTCTGCCTGGGCGCCTTGCCCTTCGTGCTGGCGATGCTGCTCATGATCGGGCTTCTGATCGCCTTCCCGCAGCTCGCGCTCTGGCTCCCGACCCTGCTCAACCCGAAAGCCGGCGGCTGAAGCCGCCAGCACACGCACGTAATGACCCACCCCAAAAGGAGATGCTTGCGATGAAACGCCTGGTCCCGATCGCCGCCCTTGCCGCCGCCCTCCTCGGGGGCTCCGCCCACGCCCAGGGCCTGCCCGCGACGAGCTTCAACGCCGTCGGCAGCATCGGCAATCTGTCGATGTACACCAACCGCGAGGTTCCGTTCTGGAACGAGACGGTGCCGAAGGAATCCGGCGGCGCCATCAAGGTGCAGGTCAAGCCCTTCACCGAGCTCGGCTTCAAGGGGCCCGAGATCTTCCGCCTCGTCTCGGCCGGCACGCTGCAGTTCGCCACCACGGTGCTGAACTACAATTCGGGCGAGGTCCCGATGAACGAGGCGACCGATCTCGTCGGCCTCGTCGGTTCGGTCGAGGAACTGCAGAAGGTCGTCGACGTCTTCCGCCCGACCTATGCGAAGTTCCTCGAGGAGAAGCACGGCCTCAAGCTGCTCGGCTTCGGCACTTATCAGGCGCAGGTCATCTACTGCCGCGACGCCTTCACCAAGGTGGCCGACCTCAAGGGCCGCAAGGTCCGCGCGTCGGGCGCCTCGCAGCAGGCCTTCGTCAGCCATATCGGCGGCTCGCCGATCAACCTCGCCTTCGCCGAGGTCCAGCCGGCGCTCGCCAGCGGCGTGATCGACTGCGCCATCACCGGCGCGCTCTCGGGCTACAAATCGAAATGGCATGAGAGCGCGAAGTTCATCTCGCCGATGCCGATCAATTTCGGGCTGTCCGCCCAGCTCGCCAATCTGAAATGGTGGAACACGCTCGATCCGAAGGTGCAGGCCTTCCTGACCACCCATCTGCGCAAGCTCGAGGATTCGATCTTCGACCAGGCCAAGACCGAGACCCAGACCGGCCTCGACTGCAACACCGGCAAGGCCTGCAGCGAGGGGGCGCCCGCCGGGATGAAGCTCGTGCCGGTGACGCCGGAGGACGAGGCGCTGCGCAAGGACGCGCTGACCAAGGTCATCCTGCCCGCCTTCGCCAGCCGCTGCGGCGCGGAGTGCGTCACGACCTGGAACGGCACCGTCGGCGCCTTCCTGAAGCTGAAGATCTGACGAAAGCCTCGGCGCCTCGCCCCTCGGGGCGAGGCGCACCGGCGGTTCAAGGACCTACAGCGCGGCGCTCCGGCCGCGACCTGACCGGGACCAGCTCAGCCGCGCCGCAGCGCCGCGGCTTCGGCCTCGAGCGACAGCCGTGTCACCGCGAAGACATGGGCCTGGCTCGCGGCGGTCTGCGTCCGGTCGCGGACATCCGCCAGGAACCGGCCGAAATAGGTCAGGGGCTCGGCGCTGGCGTCGATATGGCGCGTGCCTTCATGGTTGGACAGGAAGACATGGTCCGTGCCCGGGCGGCCGGCAATGTCGAGATATTTGCGCAGCTCGATAAAGCCCCTGGTGCCGAGCAATGTCAGCCGCCCGTCGCCCCAGGTCGGCAGGCTATCGGGCGTGAACCAGTCGACGCGGATATAGCCGGTGGCCTTCTCGCTGCGCAGCAGGATCTCTCCGAAATCGGAAAAGTCGGGGACATCGGGGAGCGCATGATTGGCGGTGCTGCTGGCGACGACCTGTGCGTCAGCGGCGCCGGTGTAGAACAGGAACTGATCGATCTGGTGCGAGGCGATGTCGATCAGGATGCCGCCATAGGCCGCGCGATCGAAGAACCAGGCCGGGCGGATCGCCCGGTTCAGCCGGTGCGGCCCCAGGCCGACGGTGTTGACGACCTCGCCGATCGCCCCCTCCGCCACCAGCTTCGCGGCGATCTCGGAAGCGCGCACGATGAAGCGCTCGGAAAAGCAGATCGAGAAGATCCGCCCCGTCCGCGCGACGCAGTCCATCACGTCGGCGAGCTGCCCGGGCGTCGTCAGCCCGGGCTTGTCGACCATCACGTCCTTGCCGTTGGCCATGGCGCGCAGGGCGATGCCGGCCCGGTCGCGCGGGATCGCCGCGCAGCAGATGATGTCGATCGCGGGATCGTCGAGCAGGCGCTCGCGCTCCAGCGGGCGCAGGTCCGGGAAGCGCTCGCGGAAGCCGTCGAGCACGCGCGGGTCCGAGGTGAGCGGGCAGTAGCCGACACACTCCGCCCCGGCCGCGATCAACTCGGCGACCATGTGGTAGATGTGCCGGTGGTCGAGGCCGATGGCGGCGAAACGCAGCATGTCCTTCGCCCTCAACCCGTCGCGACGGTGACGCGGCCGGGGCTTTGTCCGGCGGCGATCAGCGCGTCGATCAGGCGGTGGACCCGCAGCGCGTCCTCGCCGGTAATACGTGGCGGACGCTTCTGCCGGATGGCCTCGGCAAAATCGGCCATCGCCGCCCGGTGATAATCATGCGGGAACGCCATCGGGTCGGCGCCCGTGCCGCCTGCAGTTTTGTCGGCCTCGATCGTGCTGCGTGTGCCGTCATGCCAGGCGATATCGAGCGCGGTGCCGACCAGCGAGGCCGTCGCATGGCGGCAGATCAGCTCGATCCGCTCGGGGAAGCCCGGATAGGCCGCCGTCGTCGCATCGATGGTGCCGACCGCGCCATTGGCGAAGCGGACGGCCGCGCAGACCATGTCCTCGGTCTCCATCGCGTGGACCGGGCTGGTCAGGGCATAGCCGCCGACTTCGGTGATGGGGCCGGCCAGGCTCAGCATCAGGTCGAGCGTGTGGATGCCCTGCGAGAGCATCACGCCGCCGCCATCGCGCGCGAAGCTGCCGCGGCCGGGCTCGTCGTAATAGGATTGCGGCCGCCAGAGCCTGATCACGGTTGAGCAGCCGACGATCTCGCCCATGCGGCCGGACGTGAGATGCTCCGCCAGCGCGACGGCCGCCGGCTTGAAGCGATGCTGCAGCACGATGCCGAGCGTCACCCCGGCGGCGCGGCAGGTCGCGACCAGCTCCTGCGACCGGGCGGTGGTGATGTCGAGCGGCTTTTCCAGCAGGATGTGCTTGCCCGCCTGGGCGCAGCGCCGGGCGATGTCGAGATGGGTGTTGGCGGGGGTGAGCACCAGCATCGCCTCGACGCTCTCGTCCGCCAGCAGGGCGTCGAGATCGTCGCAGAGCGGGAAGGGGAAGCGCGCGCCGAAGGCCGCTCGCCGTTCGGCGCTCGGGCTGTAGGCGCCGACGACCTCGACCTCGTCCTGCAGATCGACGAGGCCCCGGGCATGGGGCGTCACGGCCATGCCGAGCCCGACGATCCCGATGCGCAGCCTGCTCATGCTCTCAACTCCGCGGTTCAGGGGCCGAGCCAGCGCAGCGGCGCCAGCGTCAGCGAGGGCACATAGGTCACCAGCATCAGCACGGTCACCAGCGCCAGGATGAAGGGCAGGATCGCCCGGAAGACCTCGACCACATTGGCCCCTCCCACGCGGGCCGTGGTGAAGACCAGCACGCCGAGCGGCGGCGTCAACGCGCCGATGACGAGGTTCATCACCAGCACGATGCCGAACTGGACCGGGTCGACACCCGCTGCCACCACGAGCGGCACCAGGATCGGGACCAGGATGACCATCGCCGCGATCATCTCCATGAACAGCCCGACGACGAGAAGCAGGAGGTTGATCAGCAGCATCAGCACGATGGGGCTGTCGGTGTAGGCGCTCATCGCGGCGGCGATCTTCTGCGGCACCTGCTCGGCCGCCAGCACCCAGGCGAAGGGCGAGGCGGCGGCGATGATGACGACGATCGACACCGTGTCGAAGGTCGATTCGCGCACCGCCTCATAGAAGCCGTGGCCGCTCAGGCAGCGATAGAAGAAGAGGCCACAGAGGATGGCGTAGACCAGCGCGATGGCGCCGGCCTCGGTGGCGGTGAAGACGCCGAAGCGCACGCCGCCGACGATCAGCAGCGGCAGCAGCAGCGCCGGAATCG
Organism: Allobosea sp. R86505; assembly: GCF_042466375.1. Classification (NCBI taxonomy): domain Bacteria; kingdom Pseudomonadati; phylum Pseudomonadota; class Alphaproteobacteria; order Hyphomicrobiales; family Alloboseaceae; genus Allobosea; species Allobosea sp. R86505. The sequence continues at coordinate 1,349,309 of NZ_JAXHPY010000001.1, forward strand.
CGGTCCCCAGTGCGCGTCCGCGTGCGCCCCAGGAGGCCGGGGCGATGTCGCCGCCATAGCCCTTCACCCGCGAGACGATGTAGACGACGAGGATCAGCGCCGCCGCCGCCATCAGCCCCGGGATGATGGTGGCGACGAAGAGGGCGCCGACCGAGACCGAGGCCAGCGCCGCATAGATAATCAGCCCCAGGCTGGGCGGGATGAGGTTGGCCAGCGTCGAGGAGGCGCTCGTCAGGGCGCAGCTGAAGGCGCGGTGGTAGCCGTGCTTCTCCATCTCCGGCACCATCAGCTTGGCGATGGCGGAGGCGTCTGCGGTGGAGGAGCCGGAGACGCCGGCGAGCAGTGTGTTGGTGACGACATTGGCCTGCCCGAGCCCGCCGCGGAAATGCCCGACCAGACTCGTCGCCAGGGCCACCAGCCGCGTGGTGATGCCGCCGACATTCATCACGGCAGCCGCCATGATGAAGAACGGGATCGCCAGAAGCGTGAAGGAATTAAGCGAGGACGCCATGTTCTGCGGCACGATCACCAGCATGATGTCGCCCAGCGGCGCGAAGGCGGCGAAGGCGCCGAAGGCCAGCGCAAAGGCGATCGGCACCTCGAACAGCACGAGCAGCCCTGCCACCAGCATCAACGCGGTCGGGCTGCCCGCCTCCTGCCAGACCAAGGCCGCGCCATGGCGCACCGCGAGATAGATCGCGCCGCCCGCCACGACCGAAAGCAGGCCCGACAGCTGCGGCAGGCCTCCCGCCGGGCGGATCAGATAGAGGAGGTTCAACGCGCCACCTACGGCGATGGCGATGAACAGATAGGAGAGCGGCCATTGCATCGCCGGCGAGACCTGAATGGCGCGCCCGGCGAAGTCGATGCCATGGACGATCATCATGATGCTGGTAGCCGCGATCATCGCCGCGACGAACCCCGCATGAAGCCGCTGCAGCGGCGCCGGCAGATAGCTGCTAACGAGGTCGATGGCGATATGGGCGTGGCGGCCGACAGCGAGCGCCATGCCCAGGAACACCGCCCAGGTGAACAGCCAGATCGAGACCTCTTCCGGCCAGGGCAAGGCGGCATCCAGCACATAGCGGCAGAACACCTGCAGCACCGCGACCGACGCCGAGCCGAGCATCAGCGCGACGCAGAGCGCCTCGAACGCCCTGTCGAAGCCGAGCAGGAGGCGGGCGGACGCGTCCGGGGCTCGCGGCGTCACCGTCGGGGCCTGTTCAACCATGATTCAGCCGTCGCTCGCTCAGCAGGAGAGACGCCGGCCCTCGCGAGAGGGCCGGCGCGAGGCGTCGCAGGGCCGGCCTCAAGCCAGCTTGCGGATCTTCTCGATCATCGCCTTGGTTTCCGGGCTCTTGGAACCGAACTGGTCGAAGAGCGGCGCGGTCATCTCGGCCCATTTCGCCCGCTCGGCCTCGCTGATGCGATTGACCTTGCAGCCGACCTTCTCGAGATCGGCCAGCGCCTTGTCGGCATTGGCGCGGTTCGTCGCGCGCTGTTCGGCGAAGACCTCCTTGGCTGAGGCGCGCACCATGTCGCGCAGATCGGCCGGCAGGCTGTCGAGCCAGCGCGCATTGACGCGCACCGCCTTCGGCAGGAACCAGTGCGCGGTCGGGGTCACCTCCTTCGCCTGCTCGTGCCATTTGAAGCCGAGGATCGAGAAATAGTCCGAATCGAGCCCGTCGATGACGCCGGTTGAGAGCGCCGAATACTGCTCCGAATAGGGCAGCGGAGTCGGGTTGGCGCCGAGCGTCTTCCAGAAATCGACCCAGATCCGCAGTTCCGGCACGCGGATCTTCAGCCCCTTCAGCGACTCCAGCGAGTTGACCGGCCGCTTCGACAGGATGTGGCGGAAGCCGGTCTCGCCATAGGCGACGAACTCCACCCCCGTCTTCTTGCGGGCGATGTCGGAGACCTCTTGGCCGAGCGGACCCTGCAGCACGCGGTCGACATGGGCTTCGTCCTTGTAGATGAAGCCCGGCGCGCCCCCGAAGGCGGCGATTTCCGGGGCGATCGCCTCCTCGCTGTCGGGGCCGGCTGTGGTGACCTGGATAGTGCCGATCCGGCTGCCTTCGAGCGCCTGCGCCAGCCCGCCGAGCTGGGCCGCGGGGAAGTGCTGCGCGTCGATGCGACCGCCGCTGCGCTCCTTCAGGATGCCTGTCCATTTCTCGAAGCCGAGCGTGATCGGCGTGCCGATCCCTTCGGTATGGGCGATGCGGCAGGTGAACTTCTGCTGGGCGCGTGCCGAGGTCAGCACGGCGGGCGCGGCGATCGCCGCGAGGCCGAGCCGGCCGAGGGCGCGACGTGTGAACATGCCATCCGACGATGAAGCCATGGTGTTTCCTCTCCTGGTGCCGTTGTGGACGGCCGGCATGCTCCGGCCTTGATGGGACGCATGCCCGCCCCGGGCTGGTTTCTGTGTCTGCTCTTGCGTCGCGCCGCGAGGTCGCGAACACTCATCCCGGCCTCGACGACGCCGCTCGCGGCGGGGCCCGAACCGCTCCCTCTGAACCGGACGCTATGCGCAATCGTTATCACTGTAAACTGCCCGCTTTGCAGGCCTGTTGCGATCTTCTATGCAACAGATTGCGCAATCGGTTGCGCATTCTCCGATGCGCTCCGACGAGGCATGGCCGATGAAGCGCCCGCCCACCATGAAGGACATTGCGGCCGAGCTGGAGCTGTCGGTCTCGACGGTCGCCCGGTCGCTGGCGGATTCGCCGCGGATCAGCCGCGAGACGCGGGCGCGTGTGGTTTCGGCGGCCGAGCGGCTCGGTTACGTCGTCGACCTCGCGGCCCGGGCGATGCGCAGCGGCACGAGTTCGATCGTCGGGCTGATCGTCCCCGACATCCGCAACGACTTCTATTCGACGGCGGCGAAGGCCATCGCCGATTGCTGCCAGGAGCGGGGCCACCAGCTCGTGCTCGCTGTCACCGACGACGACCCCAAGCTCGAACTCGAGCATCTGCGCAATCTGCGCTCAGCCAGGGCGCTGGGCTTCATCATCATTCCCAGCGTCACGCCGGCGCAGGAGACGCTGCGCCTGATGCGGGCGACGCCGCATGTCCAGTTCGTGCGCAACTGCGCCAAAGTAGAGTCGGACTGGTTCGGCATCGAGGATGGCGAGGCCATGCGCCTGGCGGCCGAGCATCTGATCGATCTCGGCCACCGGCGCATCGCCTATATCGGCTCGACGGTCGCGATCTCGACCGGACGCGACCGTCTAGAGGGCTTCCGCCGGACCCTGCAGGACGCCGGCATCGCCATCGACGAGCGGCTGGTCAAGGCCGGCAGCTGCGACACCGAATTCGGCTTCGCGGCGATGCAGGCGATCCTGGCCGAGCCGCAGCGGCCGACCGCGGTCGTCACGGCCGGCGCCCGGATGAGCATCGGCGCCTATGATTGCGCGCGGGCCGCCGGCGTCGAGATCCCGTCCGACCTGTCCTTCGTCGGCTTCAGCGACAGCCCGACGCTGCGCTGGTGCGGCAACGGCCTGACCACCATCGCCCTGCCCGTGCGGGAGCTCGCGATGGCCTCGACGGATTTCCTGTTCCGCAAGGCCGCCTCGGACGGGAAGAGCGAGCGCCCCTGCCGCGTCATGCTGAAGCCCAGCCTGCTCCAGCGCGGCTCCACGGCGGCGCCGCACCGGGTGCTGGAGCCGGCCTGACCGCCCCGACGGCGAGGGCGGGCGTCAGAAGCGCGGTTCGGGCAGACTTTCCACCAGCCGGCTCAAGCCTGTGCTGTAGCGTTCGCGCAGATCCGCCCAGTAGGGATGCTGGGCGGTGAACTTGGCGAGCTGCCCGGCCATCAGGCTGCCGGCCTCGTAGCGCAGCAGGTCGATCGGCGGAGCGACCGAGAGGTTGCTGCGGATGGTGGCATCGAAGGAGAGCAGGGCGAGCTTGGCCGCCTCGTCGAGCCCGCTGCGCATGGTCAGGGCGCGGTTGAGGATCGGCTTGCCGTATTTGGTCTCGCCCAGTTGCAGGAACGGGTTTCGGCTCGAGGCTTCGACGAAATTCCCGGCCGAATAGACCTGGAACAGGCGGTGGCCGTCCCCGGTGATCTGGCCCCCGACGAGGAAGCTCGCGCTGGGATCGCCATAGGGCTCGACATAGCTGCGGTTGAGCCGCATCACCTCACGCAGCACGGCGCCGACGGTCTGCGCGACGTCGAACAGGCTGCGGGCGGCGAGAATGTCGCCCTCGGGCCCCGCCGTCCCACCCCGTCCCGCGCTTTGTCGGATCATGCTGATCACCGCCTGGGTCGTGGCGAGATTGCCGGCCGACAGGATGGCGAGGACGCGGTCGCCCGGCTTCTCGAACAGCGCGAGCTTCTTGACGGTTGAGATCTGGTCGACGCCCGCGCTGGTGCGGGAATCGGATGCCAGCACGAGGCCCGTCGGCAGCCAGATGCCGAGGCAGTAGGTCATGATCGCTTCTCCCCCCGCGATGAGCGGCGACTATGGCATGCCGCCGCGATCGATGTGACGCCGAACCCGCTCGCGAGCAGGCGAATCTGCTGCGCCGGGGGATCTCCCCGATCGCGACGCGCTGCCCATCCACCCGGCGCCATGAGGCTGATGCCCGTCGGTAACCAAGCGGGCCCGGCGAGCGAAGTCTGTGTCAGCGCATGTTCCCGCAGACCCGATGGGTGGAGACCGACGATGACCATGGCAGCCGAAGCGAAACCTGCAACCCTCCAGGGGCGGACGGCCCTTCACCTCTTCGCCGGCGGCTTGGCGGGCCTGCTGATCTGGGAGGTCTGGGCCCGTGTCCTGACCAAGGCCGTGCTGGGCTATCCGCTCGAGCCGGCCGGGCTGATCGACGCGATCGCCCAGCACAGGCTCGGCCTGTCGGTGCCCTATCTGATCCGCGAGGCGCTGCACTATGGCGTCGGCATCATCGGCTATCCGGTCGCCTATTTCGTGATCTCGCGCTTCGTGCCGCGCTGGCCGGTCGTGCTCGACGCCATCGTCCTCGTGACGTTCAGCGCGGGCATCGCCGGGCTGATCGCGGCCGGCACCTTCGCCCCGATCCACTTCATCTTCTGGACGGCAGCGGTCGGGCTGATCGCAACCCGGCTGATCAACCGCAGCCCGCTGATCGCGGATGCGATCACCTGGGGCAATTTCACCTGGTTCAACGCGCTCGGCCTGATGGCCCCGGTCGGCGGGCTGTCCTTCTACCTGCTCGGGGAGGGGGGTGAGCTCTCCTATATGAGCTTCGTCGGCCACGTCATCTACGGCGCGGTGGCGGTGTGGCTGTTCGAGCGGCTCGAAGCCGGGGCCGGCCGGGACTGAAACCGGCGCGGCGCGCGGCCGCCGACGGAGAAGGCCTGCGCCGCGCGCGAGGCCCAACAATGAAAACCCTGCGAAGCCGGAGGCTCGCAGGGTTTCGAATATGGTGGGCGCGACAGGGATCGAACCTGTGACCCCTACGATGTCAACGGCGTGGCTCACCGCTGCAACCGAATACAATCAGACACTTAGTAGTCGCGTCGTTGCAGCTGAAAATGGTGGTTTCAGGGGGTTTGAAGCGGCTGCGTTCAAACTGCGTGCAAACGCTCCTGAGGCAATGACCGGCCCTCAAACCGCTTACCCGGTTCGCGCAGGAGCGGCTTCGTGACCGCGCCCCCATTCGCCAGTCTCGCGAGCCGGCTCCCGCCAGAGCTTCGTGTTGCCTGGGAGCGCGTCGAGGTAGATGCGAGCGGCTTGCTCGGTCAGCCGCGGTCGATCAATTCCCTTGTCGCCAGGCACCGCACGACGTTTGAAGCACTCATCGATGGCGGTCTCCGCTATCACGATCTTGTCGCGTTGATGACTGAGGCCCGGATCCGGCGGGCTGATGGTGGGACTGTCAAAGAAAATGGCCTGCTGCCGGTTTCGTGGACACCGAGATTGGGTGTTTCATGAAGCCGGAGGTGGCAGATGCAGCGAAGACGATTTGGGCGTGAGTTCAAGATCGAGGCGGTTCGCCTGATCAAGGATCGCGGTGTGAGCGTCGCGCAGGCGGCTCGGGACTTGGAGGTCCACGAGAACGTGCTGCGCAAATGGGTGAAGGAATTTGCCGCCGATCCGGCGCAGGCCTTCCCCGGACCTGGTCAGTTGAAGCCCGAGCAGCTCGAGATCGAGCGGCTGCGGCGTGAGGTGACCAAGCTCAAGGCGGAGCGCGACATCCTAAAAAAGGCCGCAGCCTACTTCGCGAGGGAAGCGATATGAGATTTGCTTTCATCGCGAGGCACCGTTCGATCTGGCCGGTGGCATGGCTTTGCGACGCGCTGGATGTCTCCCGCTCCGGGTTCCATGCCTGGCTGACGCGCTCGCCGAGCCCGCGCTCCGTGGACGACGAGGTGGTTGGCGCCAAGGTCCATGCGAGCTTCAAGGCCAGCGACCGAACCTATGGCGCTCGTCGGGTCTGGCGCGATGTCTTGGCGGGCATGAGTGTTTGGGAGCCCGCAGCGGTAAAGAGCACAGGGACGATGTTCGATGCGCCCAACCCAACGAGCCCGAAGCCGGCCAAAGTCAGCTGCGGGCTGGGACCGAAGGTAGCCAGCGCAAATCCTGACGCGCTAATCATCGCTCCTAGAACGAGCACGCGCTGTCCACCAGTGGACTAAGCCGCTCTCGCGGCAGGGTGCTGCGGCGCGGTCATCGCTGAGATTTCGCCTGTGAGGCGCTGCATCCGAGGATTTGGGGTCGTTTCCCCTGATCCCTGGAGGTTTCCATGATCGATGCCGTCACCGTCAGCCCGCTGCGCCAGCGGATGATCGAGGACATGACCATCCGCCGGTTCGGCGAGCACACGCAGCGCGACTATGTCCGGCAGGTGCGTGAGTTCACGGCCTTCCTTGGGTTGCCGCCGGACCGGGCCGAGCCCGAGGATCTACGGCGCTATCAGCTTCACATGGCTTCGCTCGGCGCCAGCTATGCCCGGATGAACCTGGCCTGCACGGCCCTGCGCTTCTTCTTCCACGTCACGCTGGGCCGGACCGGCTTTGGTGACCGCATGGCGCGGATCCCGACGCCCGATCGCCTGCCGGTGGTTCTGGACACGCAGGAGGTGGCGCTGCTGTTGGCGCATGCGCGGAGCCTGAAGGACCGCGCCGCGCTGAGCATCGCCTATGGCTGCGGCCTGCGCGTCTCGGAGATCGCCAACCTCAAGGTCACCGACATCGACAGCGCCCGCATGCTGATCCGGGTCGAGCAGGGCAAGGGCCGCAAGGACCGCTATGTCATGCTCGCGCCCGACCTGCTCGATCTGCTGCGGCAGTGGTGGCGGGTGAAGCGGCCGCGCGGCTGGCTCTTCCCCGGCCAGCAGCCGGGCCAGCCGATCACGACGCGCCAGCTCAACCGGGCCTGCCATGCTGCAGCCGAGGCAGCCAAGCTCGACAAGCGGGTGTCAATGCACACGCTCAGGCACAGCTTCGCCACCCATCTGCTGGAGCGGAAGACCGATATCCGCGTCATCCAGGTCCTGCTCGGGCACAGGAAGCTCGACACCACCGCCGTCTACACCCGCGTCGCGCTGAAGACGCTGCGCGAAGTGACGAGCCCGCTCGCGCTGCTGGCGCCGCCGCCACCGCCATAGCGGTCCCGCGCCGATCATGGCGCGGCCTTCGCTGGAGGTTGCGGATATCCTGAACCGGCATGGCGAGGCCTATCTCGCGCGCCATCGGCTCAGCCGCGGTCAGCTCAAGGTGATGGGTGCCATCCGGGCCTGCCGCACGGCTGCGCTCGGCGGCCATGTCATGGCCTGCGGCGACTGCGATCACGCGGCCATCGCCTACAACTCCTGCCGCAACCGGCACTGCCCGCGCTGCCAGGGCGCAGCGGCAAAGGACTGGCTCGCGGATCGCCAGGCCGATCTCCTGCCCGTGCCCTACTATCATCTCGTCTTCACACTGCCGGCGTCGATCGCAGCGGTCGCCTACCAGAACAAGGCCGAGGTCTACGGCCTGCTGTTCAGGGCTGCAGCCGAGACGCTCGCCACCATCGCGAGCGATCCCCGGCATCTCGGCGCCCGCATCGGCTTCACCAGCGTACTGCACACATGGGGATCGGCGATGACGCACCATCCCCATCTCCACATCATCGCGCCCGGCGGCGGCCTGTCGCCGGACGGCGCTCGCTGGATCTCATGCCGATCCGGCTTCTTCCTGCCCGTGCGCGTGCTCTCGCGGTTGTTCAGACGGCTCTTCCTCGAAGGGCTCGCGGCCCTGCACGCGGCCGGGCGGCTCGCTTTCCAAGGCAATCTCGCCGATCTGACTGAGGCCGATGCCTTCGCCTCCATGCTGGCGCCGCTGCGGCGCGCCGACTGGGTCGTCTATGCCAAGCGCCCCTTCGGTGGCCCTGAGGCCGTGCTGGCTTATCTCGCCCGCTACACCCACCGTGTCGCCATCGCCAACAGCCGCATCATTGCCGTGGATCGGCACAGGGTCACGTTCCGCTGGAAGGACTATCGCGCCCGCTCCACCGGCAAGGGCCGGCGCAAGACCATGACGCTGACGGCCCACGAGTTCATCCGCCGCTTCCTGCTCCATGTCCTGCCCGACGGCTTCCACCGCATCCGCCATTACGGCCTGCTCGCCTCGAGCCGCCGTGCCGACACCATCGTCCGCATCAGGCAGATCATCGCGGCGACGACGCCGGACGACATCGCCAGAGACGACGTCCCGGTCGCCGCAGCGCAACCCGAGCAGGCCTCTGAACCCCACCCGCCATGCCCATGCTGCGGCGGCCGCATGATCCTCGTCGAGCGCTTCGCGCCGGGCACAGCGCCGCGAACCATCCTCGCCGTCAGGATCGACACATCATGACGATGGCCCCATGGCGGCATCTTCAGGAAGCACTGCCGATCTCGGCCAGAGAGCGGGCAATCCCGTTCGGCCCAATCGCGGAAACGGAGATGGCCGCGGTCTCGGATCCACCAAATGTGCAGCTAAACCTCAGCTTCGGGGCCGCTCGGTCGGAGCATCGCACCGTCGCCTCGCGCCTCGCACGATCTCGCAGACCATACCGCGCGGCGAAATCCCCATAGCCCACGGCCCCGGGCCGCGGCTTCCTCCCTTGGAGGCTTTCGGACGCCGGCCCTCAGCCCAGTCCGAACCCGCTCGCATGGGCCGGCATCCGAAACCCTTCACACTTCCGGACATTGGCTCGTTGCCGGAAACCAGACCTTGCTGCGCGGGTACCGGTGTCCACGAAACCGGCAGCAGGTCATCGGGCTAATGCGTGACGGCCAGCATATCCTCGATCTCATGCCAGCGCGTGAGCAGGTCGGCCCGTGCGCCGCTGGTGCGGATACGACCTCGCTCCGGCACAACGGCGGCGTCGGCGATCTCCAGGGCCAGTTTGGCATGCTGCTCCACCACGATCATCGCCATGTTCTGCTCGCGGAGACGCGCATAGAGCATACTTGCCAGTGGGCCCGATGTGCAGTGGGCATGCCGACGCGCAGTCGCTCAACGCTGATGCAGCGACGATAATACCAACGGCCCTCATTCCTGACCGATATGCGCCCATTCACGCCTCCCGATGGATGTGATGGTCCTGGGCTGATCGACGAGGCGGTTCCACGCGTCGCAGGCGGCGTCGATGATGTCGTCGTAGGTGTCGAAGACGCGGTTTGAGAGCCAGTTCGCGCGCAGATACTGCCAGATGTTCTCGACCGGGTTCAGTTCGGGCGAGCGCGAGGGCAGGAAGATCAGCGAGATGTTTTTCGGCACGACGAGCTTGGCCGTGGTGTGCCATCCGGCGCGATCGAGCAGTAGGACGGCATGGGCGCCCTTCGCGACCGTCCTGGCGATCTCGTCGAGATGGGCCTGCATGGCGTGGGTATCGGCGAAGGGCATGGCGAGCGCCGCGCCGACGCCGCGGGCCGGGCAGATCGCCCCGAACAGATAGGCGCTCTCGTAGCGCTGGTCGGCGGGCTGGCGCGGCCTGGTTCCGCGCCTGGCCCATTGCCGGACCAAGCCGTTCTTCTGGCCGATGCGGGCTTCGTCCTGGAACCAGAGTTCGATCGGCTTGCGCTTCGGCACATGGGCGAGATGGGCCCCCAGCGTCACCGCGAAGTTTTTTTGAACGCCTCGATCACGCGCGCGTCCTGCGCCGGGTGGTGCGGGCGCGCGCTGATGTGGGAAAAGCCGATCTGCTTCAGAAGCTTCCCGATCGTGCGCTCGTGATAATCAACGCCGAAGCGCTCACGAACGACCTTCTGCAGGTCGATGCGCCGCCAGCGCACCACGCCATTGACGGCCCGGTCGGGGCCCGTCTCGACGATGGCCGCCAAGGCGGCGAGCTGATCGGTCGAGAGCCTGGGCGGATGTCCCTTGGAACGAATGTCCTTCAGCCCGTCGGGGCCGCCTTCGTTGAACCGGTGAACCCAGTCGCGCAGCGTCTGGCGATCCATGCCGCCGATCCGCGCGGCCTGCTCCCGATCCATACCGTCGAGAACCGCCGCCAGCGACAGAAGCCGGCGGCTCTGGTTGGCGTGCCTCGACCCCGCCGCAAGCCGACGCAGGTCGAGGGCCGAGTAGTCCGTTCGAAGCTTCACCGCAGCAGCCATGGCGCGAATCCTCCTCGCGCACATGGAATCAGCGAAACGAGCCGCCGAAAAGACCCCCGTGAGTCAGCCGCGATGGCCGTTGGTATAAGGTCGCGCCGAGTCGGTCACGCCATGAGCGTAGCCGCTGAAGACAATTAAAGTGCTGGTCATCAGGGTCGTGGGTCCGCATTGACTATGCCTTGGGCGGCCGAATGGGCTCGATTGTCGCAACCAGCCCTATTCTGTCGGCTCGATCAGGCGCCGTTTTTCAGCCGCCAAACCGAGGAACCACTCCCGCACCCGTCTCGCTCCTGCCGACAGGGGCGGCCCATTGGGCGATACGAGGTGGTAGCTGAACTGCGTCGAGTAGGACTTGCCGAAGGGGTTCACCAGGCTACCGGCTTCCAGTTCGCCCTGGACGAGCCATTCTGCAAAAAGCGAGATGCCGAGGCCATTGATCGTCGAACTCAGCTGGAAGTGACGGTCCTCGAGCATCATGCTCGGCTGATCGGGCCGCAGGACCGTGCCGCAATCCTTCATCCACTCCGCCCACATCCTCTTGTCGTCGACATGCAGCAATGTACAGCGTTGAACGTCCTGGGGTTCGGACAGGCTAAGCATCGCCTGGTAGCCGGGACTGCAGACCGCGACGAGTCGCTCGTCCCAGAGCTTTTCCGCCTCGAATTTCGGCCAGCCGCCAGTTCCCCACTGGATGCCGAAATCCGCGAAAGCGTGCGGATCCGAGAAGTTCACAAACGTATTGTTGTGATTGAGTAGCGTCACGTCGACATCAGGCAATGACTGACGCAGATCGCCGATACGTGCGGATATAAATCGGCTTGCAAACATCGGAACGAGCGCGACCCGGACCTCCGGCCTTCTGCGCGCGACCAGCGCGATACCCGCGCCGATCTGCTGCAATCCGGCATCGACATGGCTCGCCAGAAGGGCCCCATCTTCGGTCAGCTCGAGGCCGTGCGCGTTCCGCCGGAAGAGCGCGACGCCGAGGTCCGTCTCCAGCTTCTTGATGTGGTAGCTGACCGAACTCTGCGTGCTGCCACAGTGCTGCGCCGCCTTCGTCACGCTTCCGAAGCGTGCGACGCTGTCGAAAACATGGATCGAATTGAGGTTGCGGATCCGGACCATTGGCAGCCTAGGACGACTTCTGTGAGTAGACCCTAGCATCGAAAAATTGAATATCTAGCGCGAATCTTTGCGATACCCCTGCCAGCGGCTGGCGCATACGCTCTCGGCCGGTGTCCTCGATCTGCGGGAACTTCCACATGGCCGAGACGATCCTGCGCGTCGATGCATTGTCCAAGAATTTTGGCGGCGTCCGCGCGGTTCGTGACCTGTCATTCGATGTGGCTGCCGGCGAGATCGTCGGTCTCATCGGCCCCAATGGTTCGGGCAAGTCGACCACGGTCAATGTCCTCGCCGGCCTGCTGACGCCGACATCGGGATCGATCATCCTGGCCGGACAATCGATTGAAGGGCTGCCTGAGCCCGAGCGGGTCACCAAGGGGCTCGCGCGCACGTTTCAGACCGCGCGTGTCTTCCCCGAGTTCACGGTTCGCCAGCATGTCACGATCGGCTGTCATGCGATCCGGACGGTCAATCCCTTTGCCTCGATCCTGCCTTTCGGCAGGTCGGTTGACGATGACGAGACCGCCGCGCATGTCGACCATCTGCTGCGGCTCTGCTCGCTAGCGTCCATTGCCGATCGCCCTGTCGGCGGCATCTCGTCGGCGCAGCAGCGGTTCCTGATGATCGCTACCGCCCTGGCGGCGCGTCCGAGGGTTCTGCTCGTCGACGAGCCGGCCGCAGGCCTCGTCGAGCATGAGCGCCAGGAGTTGGCGGAACTCGTCCGCGGCATTCGCAGCAGTGGCGTCGCCGTCGTGATCATCGAGCATCACATGGCCCTGATCATGGCGCTGTGCGATCGGATCGTGGTCCTGAACTTCGGCTCGAAGATCGCACAGGGCACGCCGGCCGAGATCAGGGCCAATCCGGCGGTGATCGATGCCTATCTCGGCGAGGCCGCCTGATGCTGGGCATTCGCGATCTTCGGGTCAGCTATGGCGCGATCGAGGTGATCCATGGCGTCAGCCTCGATGTCGCGGCCGGCGAATGCGTTGCTCTGATTGGAGCCAATGGCGCGGGCAAGTCTTCGACGCTGAAGGCAATCTGCGGCCTCGTGCCGGTGCGGGCCGGCTCCATCCAGTTCGAGGGGCGCGACATCACCAATCAGAGCGGGCACGCGATCGTCCGCTCGGGCATCACGATGTGCCCCGAGGGCCGCCAGGTCTTTCCGCAGATGAGCGTTCTGCAGAACCTGCGGATGGGGGCCTATACGCGGACCGACAACGAGCAGGATGCCGATCTCGACCGGATGATGGAGATGTTCCCGATCCTTCGGGAGCGCCAGACGCAGGCCGCCGGAAAATTGTCGGGCGGCGAACAGGAGATGCTCGCGATTGCGCGCGCGCTGATGGCGCGCCCGCGCATCTGCCTCTTCGACGAACCGTCGCTTGGGCTTGCGCCGAAGATCGTCGCGAACGTGTTCGAAACCCTGGCGAAGATCAAGGCGATGGGAATGACGATCCTGCTGGTCGAGCAGAACTCGATGATGGCGCTCAACCTCGCTGATCGCGCCTATCTCTTCGAAGCCGGCCGGATCGTAATGGACGGACCCGCAAAGGAGTTGAAAAGCCACCCTGACGTCGTGCGTGCGTATCTCGGTCACTAGTTAAAAAAACAAAATCAAGCGGAGGAAGCCATGTCTAATCGATCGATAGCCGGCGCATTTGCGCTGGCGATAACCTTTGCCGTTGCGGCAAGCCCCGGTTCTGCCGCCGAGAAGAAGCTCAGCGTCGGCGTGGCCGACGCCCTGACCGGCGGAGGCGCCGTCTACGGCCTGCCGCAGGCCAATGCCGTGAAGATGGCGGCCGATGAGATCAATGCCGCCGGCGGGATCAAGGTCGGCGCCGACGCCTACAAGATCGACGTCATCGCCTATGACGACAAGGCCAATCCGACCGAAGCGACCAATGCCGTCCGCAAGCTGATCGATCGCGACGGGGTGAAATATGTTCTGGGCTTCTGCTGCTCGGGCTCGACCAGCGCGGTGGCCTCCTTCATCGCGAAGGAAAAGGCCGTGATGCTCGTCGGCAATGCTGCGGAGCGCTCGATCACGACGCAGAAGATCCCAAACCTCGTTCGCACCCGACCGCCGGCCGATTACACCGGCCAGGCCGCAGGGACCTTCATCGCGCGCAAGGGGCACAAGCGGGTCGCCGTCGTCGGCGCCCTCGAAGTCGGCTTCTACTCTCAGTATGTCGACGCCGCCGAGAAGGAGCTCAAGAAGGCTGGTGGCGAGATCATCGCACGCGAGGTGTTCTCGCTGCGCGATCGCGACATGACACCGCAATTGACCAAGATTCGAGGTCTGAATCCGGATGCTATTCTGGTCGTCGGGTATGTCGAGCCCGCGGCCTTCGTCTACCGCCAGTCGGTCGAGCTCGGCATCAACGTCCCACGCTACGGCTTCACCAGCGGCAGCGAGGAGCAGTTCCTGCGCGTCACCACATCCGAACAGATGGAAGGCGTCTGGGATCTGCGGCCAACCGAGCTGACCCTGCTCTCGGCCAGCAAGAACGGGATCGCCTACCACGAGAACTACACCAAGATGTTCAAGGCCTCGCCCTCGCCGAGCTCGCCCTACGCCTATGACCAGCTCTATGCGCTGAAGGCGGCGATCGAGGCAGCCGGAACGGCTGACAACACGGAGGCCGTGGCCAAGGCGTTGCGCGCCCTGCCTGTTCCGCCGCAGGTGGTCATGCAGTACCAGCCGGTGGACGGGAAGATGTTCGACGAGAACGGGCAGGCCTACACCTCGAACGGCGCGTTCCAGTGGCAGAAGGGCAAGTGGGTCTTCGTCGAGGAGCTGCCCTCGGACGCAAAAGCCTACTCGCTGTTCCTCAGCACGCTGAAGTAAAGGCGCGGGCCGAGCGATGCTGATCGAAATCCTCCAGCAGACGATCAACGGGCTCGCGATCGGCGGCGTGTATGTGCTGATCGCGTTAGGCCTGACGACCGTGTTTGGCATCCTCGGCATCGCGCATTTCGCCCATGGCTCGATCTCGATGTTCGGCGGCTATCTCACCTACTTTCTGATGACGGGGCAGGGATTGCCGCTGATCGCGGCAATCCCGATCGCCCTGGTCGCGGGCGTCCTGCTGGGCGTGCTGGTCGAGATGCTGGCCTATCGACCGGTCCGCCATGCCAATCACATCAACGCCTTCATCGTGGCCCTCGGGCTCACGATGATGGTCGAGGGGATCAACCTCCAGTTCTTCGGCCACGAGCAGATCGTGATCCCCACGACCTTGAGCCGCGTCTTCGACATCCACGGGGTCACCGTTCCCGAACTGCGGCTCTACGTAATCCTGTCGGCAATCCTGCTTGTCGTGGCGATGATGATCTTCGTCGAAAAGACGAAGACGGGACAGGCGATCCGCGCCGTCGCAGAAAATCGCGATGCCGCCATCCTGATGGGCGTCAACGTGACCACGATACCGTTGATCGTCTTCGGGATTTCGACCGCGCTCGGCGTGGCGGCCGGGATCATGGTGGGTGCGCTCTTCGCCATCGCGCCGGGCATCGGCGAGGGTCTGGTCGTGAAGGGCTTCGCCGTCCTGATCCTCGGCGGCCTGGGCTCATTCCCCGGAGCGATCCTCGGCGGAACGGTCCTGGGCATCACGGAGTCGATTGCCGCCGGGTTCATCTCATCCGCCTACAAGGATGTGATCGCCTTCGCCGTCATGATCATCGTTCTGCTAGTGCGCCCGCAGGGCCTGCTGGGTCGCGCGCCATGAAGCCCCGGCTCGTCAATCTCGTCTGGCTGCTGGCCTTCGCTGCGCTAGCGACTCTGCCCCAGGTCCTGACCGTGAAGTACTACCTTCACCTCAGCATCCTGGCCTTGATCTGGGTGATCGTGGCGCAGGGCCAGAATCTGATCCAGGGCTTCACCGGCTATGTCTCGATCGTGCAGGCCGGCTTCATGGGCATCGGCGCCTATGGCTCGACCCTGATCGGCATTCATTACGGCTGGCCGGTCTGGGCGACGATCACCGCAGCGCCGCTGATCACGGCCCTGTTCGCCTTGCTGGCGGGCTATCCGAGCCTGCGTGTGAAGGGCCACTACTTTGCCATCGTCACGATGGCCTTCAACCTGATCATCGTGATCGTACTGGTCAATTTCCGCGAGCTCACACGTGGCGAAGCGGGCATATCGAACATTCCCAAGCCTTGGGATGGGGGGCGCGACGCGTATTTCTATCTCGCCCTGATCCTCGCGGCCGCGATGACGCTGCTCGCGGCGCTGATCGCCAGATCGCGCGTGGGCGAGATCCTGCGGGCCATCCGCCAGAACGAGGACCTTGTCGGCGCGATCGGCGTTGTCGCCTGGAAATACAAGCTCTTCGCCTTCGTCGTCTCTGCCATGTATGCGGGGCTGGCGGGCGCGCTCTATGCGCACTTCCAAGGGTTCATCAATCCGGAGATTTTCGGCGTCGCCCAATCGCTCGATGCGATCCTGGCCGTCATCTTGGGCGGGTCGGGGACGATTGCAGGACCGGTCATTGGCGCTTTCCTCGTCGTTTTTCTCCCCGAACTGCTGCGTTTCGCCGACAGCTTCCGACTGATCCTCTACGGGTTGATCCTCGTCCTGGCGACGATCTTCATGCCGATCGGCATCGTCGGGGTGGCGAAGACTCTGCTCGCCAAGCTCCATCGACCGGGTGTCCGCCATGACCGGTGAAGACGCGGCCCCGTTCCTCGCGCGGGTTCGCGACTTTGCCCGCGACACCGTCACGGTGCGCGCGCCTCTTTGGGCCAAGGGACAGGCGATCGAGCCGGAGGTGGTCGCCCGCGCGGCGGAGATCGGTCTCACCGGCATCGAGGTACCGACGCAGCTCGGCGGGCTGGGGCTGAGTTTCCGGGCGAAGGTCGAGGCTTGCGCGATCGTTGCCGCTGCCGACTTCGGCTTCGCGATGTCGCTGGTCAACACCCACAACGTCGCCAAGCGGATCGCGACGACCATGCCTGAAACCGTCGCGCGCAGGTACTTGCCCGACCTGCTGTCCGGGACCGCGATGGCCTGCACGGCCTTGACCGAGGAGGGGGCCGGTTCGGATGTCGCGGCCCTGTCCTGCACGGCGCGGCCCGTGGGCGATGGCTGGCTTCTCGACGGGGAGAAGACCTGGATCGTCAATGGTCGCCATGCCGCTCTCGCCATCGTCTACGCGCAGTGCGGCGAGCCGGGGCAGAGTGCCGGAATCGGCGCGTTCCTTGTCGATCTGACGGATACGTCCTGCCACCGCTTCCCGATCGAGACCGAGATTTCTCAGGCGAGCATCGGCACCGGCGGCTTTCGGCTGACGGGTTGCTTCGTGCCGAGCGAGCGGATGGTCCTGCCTGCCGGTACCGCGTTCAAAGCCATTCTCTCCGAGATCAATGGCGCCCGCATCTACGTGGCGGCGATGTGCTGCGCCATGGTGTCGTCCGCCCTGCGCGTCGCGCAAGCCTATGGCGAGACGCGACAGACCTTCGGCCAGAAGCTGACGCAGCATCCGGCCTGGCGCGAGGGCATCGCGCAAATTGCCACGGTTCTGGCCGCGTCCTGGAGCCTGGTGGAAGCTGCACTTCTGGCGAGCGAACAGGGGCGGGACGTGCGCCATCTGGCGGCCGCGGCGAAGGTCAATGCCGTCGACCTCGCCCAGACCGTCCTGCCCCGCCTACTGCACGCCATGGGGGCTGAAGGGCTGCGGGGATCTTATCCGTTCACCCGACACTTGGGTGCCGCCCAACTGGCGGCACTGACCGATGGCAGCACCGCAATGCTGCTCGATCGCCTGGGTCGTTGGGACCCCACGCCAATATCGCTGTGAGCGCGGGAAGGACCAAATCGATGCGCGTGTTCCAGATCGAAGGCAATTGGGGTCTCGAAAACCTGAGGCTGTCCGAACGCCCGGAGCCCGTTCCGCGTGACGATCAGATCCTGATCCGCATGCACGCCGCCGCGCTGAATGCACGCGACCTGATCGTCCCGAACCGGGGCTATGGCCGCGCCACCGGCGAGTTGCCGCTAATTCCGGTGTCCGATGGCGTCGGCACCGTCGTCGAAGTCGGAAGCCGCGTCACCCGGATGAAACCGGGCGATCGCGTGTGTCCGACCTATTTCCAGAACTGGATCGCGGGCGAGCCGACGCCGGATCGCTTCGCCTCCGCTCTGGGCGGCCCGCTCGACGGGGTCATAGCCGATCTGGTCTGCCTGTCCGAACAGGGTGCGGTTCGCGTGCCCGACTATCTGACGCATGAGGAAGCCGCCACGCTGCCCTGCGCGGCGCTGACGGCATGGAGCGCGATTGCGATCCATACCAGGACCAAACCGGGCGACCGGGTTCTGATCCAGGGCACCGGCGGCGTCGCCCTCTTCGCGCTCGCCTTCGCCAAGCTCCATGGCGCCCATGTCACCGTGATTTCATCCAGCGACGAAAAGCTGGAGCGGGTTCGCGGTCTCGGCGCAGACGAAACGATCAACTACACGACCACGCCCGACTGGTCGCGCGCGGCGCGCGAAATTGCGCCGGAGCGCGGCGGCTTCGACACGATCATCGAACTCGGCGGCGAGGCCACGCTCGCGCAGTCGGTGAAGAGCATCCGGGTCGGCGGGACGATTGCCCTGATCGGAGTCCTCTCGGGGCTTGGGCCGACACTGCCGCTCGGTGCCATCGTGACCCGGCAGATCAGGCTGCAAGGTGTCACCGTCGGGCATCGAGACGGGTTCGAAGCGATGCTTGCGGCGATGGCCCATCATCGGATCCGGCCGGTCATCGGCGCGCGTTTCGGCTTCGCCGATCTGAAGTCGGCACTGGCTGGACTGGGCAAGGCAGAGGCCCTTGGCAAAACGGTCATCAGGTTCAACGATCATGTCGAGTGAACTGCCGCCTTTCCATCCACGGCGCCACGCGGTCGAGAAGCCGGATGCTGTCGCATTCCGGATCAGCACGGGCCGCGAAGCCGTGACATTCGCGGAGCTGGAGGCGCGCGCCAATCAGGCTGCACACGTCTTCCGCCAAAGAGGGCTGAAGCGCGGCGACCACATCGTGATCCTGATGGAGAACAGGCGCGAGTTTCTGGAGATCTGCTTCGCCGCCGATCGCAGCGGGCTCTATTACACGACGGCCAGCACGCATCTCACGGACGACGAGATCCAATACATCATTCGCGATTGCGGCGCTTCGCTCGCGATCATTTCGGACGCGATGCTCGACAGGATCGCCCCCCTCTCGACGACCGCTTTGCTCGCATGTCCGGTCCTGGTCGTTGGCCAATGTGACGGGGCCTTCGAGAGCTTTGGTTCGCAGGCGGCTCTCGCCCCGGTCGGACCCATCGCCGACGAGTCGCAGGGCCTCGACATGCTCTACTCGTCAGGAACGACAGGCCGGCCGAAGGGGGTGAAATGGCTGCTGCCCGAGGCTCCGGTCGGCAGCCCGTCGATGCTGACGGACCTGCTGACGGACCTGTTCGGATATGATGGGCAAACGCGCTATCTCTGTCCGGCGCCGCTCTATCACGCGGCGCCGCTGCGGCACACCATGGTCACGATCAAGGCGGGCGGGACAGCCGTCGTGATGCCGAAATTCGACGCCGAGAACGCGCTCACCTTGATCGAGCAGGAGCGCATCACCCACAGCCAATGGGTGCCGACCATGTTCGTTCGGCTTCTGAAGCTGCCGGACGCGACCCGGGGTCGCTACGCGATGACGTCGATGAAAATGGCCGTCCATGCGGCCGCTCCCTGTCCAATCGACGTCAAGCACAAGATCATCGACTGGTGGGGGCCGATCGTCCACGAATACTATGCCGGAACCGAGAACAACGGCTTCACCGCCATCAACACCGAGGAATGGCTGCGTCACGTCGGGTCGGTGGGGCAGGCCAAGCTCGGGATCATCCATATCTGCGACGAGACCGGTGCCGAACTGCCGGCCGGCCTGGAAGGCGAGGTCTTTTTCGAGAACGGACACCAGTTCGAGTATCACAACGATCCTGCGAAGACCCTGTCCAGCCGCAATGCCCAAGGGTGGACGTCGCTGGGCGATATCGGACGCCTTGATGACGACGGCTATCTCTATCTGACCGACAGGAAGTCGTTCGTCATCATATCTGGTGGCGTGAACATCTACCCGCAGGAAGTCGAGCATCTCCTGCTGCAGCATGATGCGGTGCTGGATGCTGCCGTGATCGGCGTCCCCAACGAAGAGTTCGGCGAGGAGGTGAAGGCCGTCGTCCAGCTTGTCGAAGGCCGGCAACCCAACGAGGCGCTCTCGGCCGAATTGATCGCCTTCTGCCGTACGCGTCTGTCTTCGATCAAATGTCCAAGAACGGTCGATTTCTGCGTCGAATTTCCACGATCGCCGACCGGAAAGCTGCTGAAGCGGCGCATTCGGGACCAGTTTTATACGAAGGCCTCATAGAGCGCGGCAAAGCTGGCCGTGGGCCTCACGCGCTACGGCCAGGCCAGCTCGGGGTTTTCTAGGTCGACGCACAGGTCAACGATCGCGCCATGAGTGAGCCTTGGCCGAGATGGCGAGGCCGGTCTCAAGGGCGCAGACGGGCAACATCCTGATCAGGCGCGCCGAGGAACAGGTGCTTGTAGCCAAACAGGGATGTCGAGCCCCCGGTATGGAGGAAGACGACATCCTCGTTCTCGCCGAACGTGCCCCGGCGGATGTGATCGATCATCCCCGCCATCGCCTTGCCGCTGTAGACCGGATCAAGCAGGATCCCTTCCGTCCGCGCCACCAGGGTCACCGCATCGACCATGCCGCGGGTCGGCTGGCCATAGCCCGGCCCGACATAGCCATCATCTGCGAAGACCCGCTCCCGCTGCACCGTCCCGCCATGCCCGAGGTGATCGGCCGTGCGGCAGGCGAGATCAAAGACCATCCCCTCCTGCTTCTCGCGGGGGTGGCGAACAGACACGCCGAAGACCTCGACGGGGCTTCTCAGGGCCGCGAACCCGGCGACGAGCCCGGCCTGCGTGCCGGAACTCCCGGTGCCGTGAACGACGCGCGTGACCGTGATCCCAAGCTGACTCGACTGGTCGAGCAGTTCGACCGCGCAGCCCACATAGCCGAGCGCGCCGACGGGACTGGACCCCCCACCGGAGATCACGTAGGGCTTTGCGCCGCTCGCCCTGAGGTCGTCGGCGACAGCGGCGCAGGCGGCGGCGACATCGCTGCCGCCGGGCACATAGCTCCGTGTGCAGCCGAACAGGTCATCCAGCAGGATGTTGCCGTTCTCTTCATAGTCGGCATCGGTATCGGGCACGCGGCGTTCGAGAACGGCATGCGCCTTGAGACCAAAGCGCGCCGCTGCAGCGGCCGTCATGCGCACATGGTTCGACTGGACGGCTCCGGGCGTGACCAGGGTGTCGCAACCCTGCGCGAGCGCATCGGCCACCAGGAACTCGAGCTTGCGCGCCTTGTTGCCGCCCTGCGCCAGCCCCGTGCAATCGTCGCGCTTGATCCAGAGGCGCGGTCCGCCGACGGCGCTGCGCAGCCGGTTGAGAGGTTCGAGCGGTGTCGGCGCATGAGACAGGCTGACGCGAGGAAAACGGTCGAGGAGCATGGCGAACCGCCCTGTTGGAAGGAACTGGGACCAACGCTAGGCCGCGCATCGGCCGCATAGAAATTCAAATTGCACAATGGCTATGCGGAATTTGCATGATCTTTGGGCATCTCCACCAGGGCGCGCCAGACATGTTCGACGATCGAGCGTTCACGCTCGGCGCGTCGGTATGCCCTGATCTCGACATGCAGATCATAACCCGCTTCCGGGGCGCAGGAGACCAGCCGGCCGGCCTTCAACTCGGTCTGGATCGCCGAACTCGGAAGCCAGGCGATCCCTTCTCCGGCAAGCGCCATGCCCTTCAAGGCTTCGACCAGTGAACTCTCATAGGCGGGACGGGCCCTGCGGGTCAGGTCCCACGCGTCGAGACCCGAACCGACGAGGTGGCCGAGATAGGAGTTGGCGGCATAGGCCAGCAGCGGAAAGGGGTCACCCGACGAGGCTGTGATCGCATGGCGCGGCGATCCACCCTCTCCGGGCGCCGATACCGGGGTGACGACATCTGCTCCGATGACCGCCACCTCGAAGCGGGACATGCCGAACATCGATGGAATAGCGCTCGTATTATAGGCAAGAACGAGATCGCAGGCGCCTTCCATCAAGGCTTGCCCGCAATCATGCAGATCGGCGGTGATCATCTTCACGTTGAGTTCGCCGGTTCTGTCGGTCTGCCGCAGCGCCGCGATCCAGGCCGGTGCGAAATGGATCGCGAGGGTATGTGTCGCGCAGATCCGGATGGTGCGCGCATCGCGTTTGACCAGGCCACGGAATTCCGCCCGCTCGCGGTGCAGGACGCGAACCACATCGAGGGCGGACTGATAGAAGGCGTGGCCCGCCGGCGTCAGGGTCGTCGGGAAGCGCGATCGATCGATCAGATCGCCGCCCAGCCAGTGTTCGAGCGCACGAATGCGCCGGCTGAAGGCGGATTGGCTGATATTGCGTTCATCCGCTGAGCGCGAGAAATTGCCCGTGGAGGCGAGGCTGATGAAGTCCTCAAGCCAGCTGATTTCCATGAGCCCTCACGATCCATGGGCCAGGGCGGCCGGCGAACACTGAGCGATAATGCAGAGGATGCATAACGTATCGAAAATGAGCAATGGCAGGGATCCTGCGCGGCTCGCTAGGTCGTGTGGACAAACCTGATCCAGCATCGGATTGTTGCGAGTTGCACGAACCCGAGGAAGCTGGACGCGAGCTTGTCGTAGCGGGTCGCCACGCGGCGTGAGTGCTTGATCTTGTTGAAGAAGCGCTCGATGCGATTGCGCATGGCGTAGGCCGCCTTGTCGATCGTCCGCTGCACCCTTCGGTTCGACTTGGTCGGGATCACCGGGTCGATGCCGCGTCGTTCGAGATCGGATCTGATAGCGTCGCTGTCATAGCCCTTGTCGCCGAGCATCGCCTCTGGCAGTGGCGCGTCCTCCGCCATGAGATCGTCGTAGGCCGTCATGTCGGAGGCCTGGCCGGGCGTCACGTGGAAGCCGACCGCCAACCCTTCCGCATTCGCTCTGGTATGAACCTTGGTCGTGAGCCCACCGCGCGAACGGCCAATACAGTTTCTCTGAATCCCCCCCTTCCGCCGGCGCCGTGCTGATGCACCCGGACAATGGTGGAATCGATCATTTGCAGCGTGTTGTCAGAGGCTTCGCTGTCGGATAGCGCCGCCAGCATCACGTCCCAGACGCCAGCCTCGGTCCAGCGTCGATACTGCCGGTGGACCGAGTTCCAGTTGCCGAACTCGGGCGGCAAGTCACGCCATGGCACACCCGTGCGCGTCACATATAATACGCCGTCGAGCACCCGCCGATGGTCCAGCGGCCGCCGCCCGCCCTGCGTCCGGTTCTCAATCAGGAAAGGCGCGAAGAACGCCCATTCCGCGTCGCTCATCAACCCGCGAAGCACCGCTGCCCTCCTCAAAGAGCAGCGTTGAATCAGACATCAGCTGATTTTGGAATCCCGTTTGTCCACACGACCTAGTTTTCGATCTCAGGATATCTGTCCCGTTGTTTGCGCGGGACGTTTTCACTGGGAGGTTTGCGATGCGCCTTGTCAGATGTCTCGCTCTTGCAGCTGGATTGGGATCGGCCGCCGCAGGCCTCGCGACCGGGCCTGCATTCGCGCAGAAGCGCGGCGGCACGCTCGTTCAGATCACCCAGCCGGAGCCGCCCTCGCTCGGCTCCTACATCTCCACCGCCAATCCGGTCGGACAGGTTGCCGCCAAGATCTATGACGGGCTGCTCGAATATGATTTCGACCTGAAACCTCTGCCCAGTCTGGCCGAGTCATGGACAATCTCCGATGACGGCAAGACCGTGACCTTCCGGCTGAGGTCGGGCGTCAAGTTCCATGACGGCCAGCCCTTCACCAGCGCCGATGTCCAGTTCACCGTCATGGAGGTGCTGAAGAAGGTCCACCCGCGCGGCATCAACACATTCTCCGAGGTCACGGCGGTCGAGACGCCCGACGCCCAGACGGTGGTGTTTCGCTTGAACCGGCCGGCGCCCTACATGATGGCGGCGCTCTCGGGCTATGAATCGCCGATGCTTCCGAAGCACGTCTTCGGTCAGGGCGACATCCGCAGTCACCAGAACGCCAACGCGCCGGTCGGCACCGGCCCGTTCAAGTTCACCGAATGGCGCAGGGGCGAGTTCGTCCGTCTCGATCGCAATGCCGATTACTGGAAGCCGGGTCGGCCTTATCTCGATCGCATCGTCGTGCGGTTCATCGGCGACACCGGCACGCGGGCCGCCGCGCTGGAGAAGGGCGAGGCCCATGTCGCAGGCTTCGGCGCGGTGCCCTACAACGACGTCAAGAAGCTCGAGAAGCTCTCCAACATCCAGATCGAGACCAAGGGCTATGAAATGCTCTCGCCGGTCGTCGAACTGATGTTCAACACGCGCAAGCCTCCCTTCGACAACGTCAAGGTTCGGCAGGCGATCTCCTATGCGATCGACCGCAAATTCGTGATCGACAACATCTGGTTTGGCTTCGGCAAGCCGACCAATGGCCCGATCAGCTCGAATTTTGCGCCGTCGGGCCTCTACAGCGCCGATGTGACGAATTACAATGTGCCCGATGGGGTCGACCGCGCCAACCGGCTGCTCGATGAAGCCGGCTTCCCGCGCAAGGCAGACGGCATCCGCTTCGAGATCACCCACGATATCACGCCTTATGGCGAGGAATGGCGGCGGTTCGGCGAGTACACCCAGCAGGCGCTGGCCAGGATCGGCATCAAGGCGAGCCTGCGCTACGAGGATGTCGCGACGTGGCCCCTAGCTGACGTCATGAACGTCCGGTTCTGGGCGGTTCAGTTTGCGCAATCGCAGAACCGGATTGGGCTCTAGCGATTTCGAATGGTCAGCACAGGACGTAGCCGGCTGCTGTATCCATGCTCGTCGACGTTCAATCATGGTCACCGTGCTGCTCCCAAGCCAAGCTCAGGTTCCGGCTCGGCGAACATGTTCATTTCAAGTCCGCGCACGATCGACATGAACGACTGCATGGCCGGTGATGACGACCTGCCACGTCTGGCAATGAAACCATAATTCAGCCGCAGGGACGGCAGCCCGATCGGCAGAAGTACCAGTTCCCGCGCCGCGATCTCGCGGCGGATCTGAATGGGAATGCAAGCTGATACGGCCGCTCCTGCGAGAACGATTTTTTTGGCGGCAGAGAAGGATTCGACAAGGATCCGTGGCCTGAAACGTTTCTGCTCATACTCGACCAAGCCATAGGGCCTTTCCGGTTCGACATCCTGTCGCTGGAGCGAATTGGGGACGGTCGGCCCGACCCATGGAAACTCCAGGAGATGACCTATTGTAAGGCTTGGCGTGGTCGCCAGTGGATGGTCTGCTGCCACAAAGAACTGCAAGGGGGCGGCTTGCACCGGTTCGGTGACGAGGTTTGGATTCTGTGACGCCTCCGTGATGTCCGCGAAGCCGAGGTCAGCCACGCCCGCAGCCACATCGGCGGTCGCCCTCGTCCAATCCCTGACCGTCACTTCCACGGTCAGACGTGGATAGCGCGCGGACAGCAGAGCGACGGCCCGGTCGCCGGAAATGTCTGCTGGATAAGGGCCCATCACAACCTTGAGATCGCCGGTTTCAAGCCCTTTGAGCCGTGCGATCTCTAGTGTGAGGTCATCAAAGCTCACTATGACCGCCTGTCCGCGGTCAATCAGGGTCTGTCCGAAGACGGTCGGCGCGACGTGGGGTCGGTCGAAGAGTTGAACGCCGAGCGAATCCTCAAGGCCCTTGAGGCTGCGCGTCAGCGAGGGCTGCGAAACTCCAAGTGACGCAGCTGCCCTGCTGAAACTCCGGAACCGGTTGAGAGCAAGCACCAATTGCAGGCTTCTGATGGAAAGCATGCGCCGCATCTCGCTGAAATCCGCAACAGACTATACCATCAATGATATTGGACGCCGTCTTGGATATCAACGAGGATCGTCGCCGTCGAAATAGAAGAACAACGAAGGGGCGGTTGATCGTGACGGCTGTTTCGGCGATCGCACAGGGAGCCCTTACCTGTTCAACTGGGCGCGCCGATATCGTCGTCCTCCAACCGACATGGGGCCTGATCTGATGAATCTCAGGTTGGGTGAGAACTCGGCGACGATGCAGACGGGCGGTGATCCAGCCCTGACGGGAATGATTTACATTCCCGGCGGCGCCTATCTCATGGGCTCGGACAGCCACTATCCAGAAGAGGCCCCGGCCCACAGGGTCAGGGTCGATCCATTCTGGATGGATGCAATCCCGGTGAGGAACCGCGACTTCCGGACCTTCGTCGAGGCGACCGGACATGTCACCTTTGCGGAAATTGCTCCGCGGGCGGAGGATTATCCCGGCGCCTTGCCCCATATGCTGAGAGCCGGCTCGCTCGTGTTCGATCCGCCAACCCGCCCTATTGACCTTCGGGACTGGTCGCAATGGTGGACGTTCAGGTTCGGCGCAAACTGGCGCAAGCCCTATGGTCCCGGCAGTTCCATCCGCGATCTTGACGATCACCCGGTCGTTCACATTGCCTTTGCGGATGCGCAGGCCTATGCCGCCTGGGCCGGCAAAGAGCTTCCCAGCGAGGCTGAATGGGAGTTCGCGGCACGCGGCGGTCTTGACCAGGCGGAGTTTGCCTGGGGCGATGAGCTTGCCCCCGATGGGCGGCAGATGGCGAATGTCTGGTTGGGGGAGTTTCCCCACGAGAACCTCTCTCCCCGACGCTACAAGCGGACCACGCCTGTCGGCGAGTATCCTCCAAACGCCTATGGCCTCTTGGACATGATCGGCAACGTCTGGGAATGGACCACCGACTGGTATGCTCCCCGGCACCGTCAGGACGAGACGAAGGCCTGCTGCATTCCGGCCAATCCGCGCGGTCCGGCGCAGGACACAAGCTATGATCCGCTGCAGCCAGCAACCCGGATACCTCGCCGTGTCCTGAAGGGCGGCTCGCATCTTTGCGCGCCCAACTATTGCCGCCGTTACCGCCCGGCCGCGCGTCACGCTCATCCCGTCGACACGTCCACCAGCCATATCGGTTTTCGCTGCGTTTTCAGAGGGGAGAGAAACACATGACGAAGAACAGAACAGGCGAGCATGGTGAGGCGTCTCACGATGCGCCCACAGCGGAGGGTCGCGAGCCGGGGACGGCGCGCAGCCTGAACCGCCGCAACATCCTGCTCGGCACCACGACAATGGCTGCAACGGCGGCGCTGGGCACAGCAACCCCGGTTCAGGTGGCGCAGGCCCAGACCGCACCGGCCGCACCGGCCGGCAAGGTGCCAAACATCCTCGTCATCTGGGGCGATGACATCGGCACCTGGAACATCAGCCACAACAACCGCGGCATGATGGGCTACAAGACCCCCAACATTGACCGCATTGCCCGCGAGGGCGTGTCGTTCACCGATTACTATGGCCAACAGAGCTGCACCGCCGGACGCGCGGCGTTCATCAATGGCACTGTCCCTGTCCGCACGGGCATGACCAAGGTGGGGCTGCCGGGAGCCGCCGAGGGCTGGCAGAAGACAGACGTGACCATGGCGACGGTGATGAAGAGCCAGGGCTACGCCACCGGCCAGTTCGGCAAGAACCATCAGGGCGACCGCGACGAACACCTGCCGACGATGCACGGCTTCGACGAGTTCCTCGGCAATCTCTACCACCTGAATGCTGAGGAGGAGCCCGAGAACCGGGATTATCCGAAGAACCCGGAGTTTCGGAAGAACTTCGGGCCGCGCGGCGTGCTTCGCACCAAGGCCGACGGCAAGGGCGGGCAGACGATCGAAAACACCGGGCCTCTGACCAAGAAGCGGATGGAGACCATCGACGACGAGACCGTCGAGGCCGCCAAGGAGTTCATCACCCGTCAGGTCCGGGAAAACAAACCCTTCTTCTGCTGGTGGAACGGGACACGGATGCATTTTCGCACCCATGTCAAAGCCGAGAACATCGGCAAGTCCGGCCAGGACGAGTATGGCGACGGCATGGTTGAGCACGACCTGCATGTCGGGCAGTTGCTGAAGCTGCTCGATGATTTGGGCATCGCCAACAACACGATCGTTCAATACTCCACCGACAATGGCCCGCATTACAACACCTGGCCGGATGCCGGCACGACGCCTTTCCGGGGCGAAAAGAACTCGAACTGGGAAGGCGCTTTCCGCGTGCCGGCCTTTGTCCGCTGGCCCGGTGTCTTCCCGGCCGGAACCACGTTGAACGGCCTTGTCGCGCATGAAGACTGGCTGCCGACCTTTGCGGCGGCGGCGGGTGCGCCGGACGTGAAGGAGAAGCTGCTCAAGGGCGTCACGCTCAACGGCCGCCCCTACAAGAACCACATCGACGGCTACAACATGCTCGATTACTTCAGCGGCAAGGCAACGGAATCGCCGCGGAAGGAATTCTGGTACATGAACGATGATGGCAATATTGTTGCCGCCCGATATGAGGATTGGAAGATCGTCTTCCTGGAGAACCGGGGTTCACAGCTTAATGTGTGGCAGGAACCCTGGGTGGAACTGCGCTTCCCCCTGATCTTCAACCTCCGGCGCGACCCGTTTGAGAAAGCACAACACAACTCCAATACCTATTGGGACTGGGTGCTCGACCGCGTCTTCGTGATCGCGCCAATCCAGGGACTGGCTGCAAAATTCCTGCTGAGCATGAAGGAGTTTCCACCCAGTCAGTCGCCTGGTTCCTTCAACCTGAGCAAAGTCGAGGCAACGCTCAAGTCGGCTTTGTCCCGCTGAACCAGAACCAGGAAAAGGCCGCCTCCCTCCGGGGAGGCGGCCAACCACAGACACCGTTCTGAAAATGGCTCTCAGTCGAAAGACCAGATACATGAGACTCAAAGCAGTTGCGGCAATTCTGGCTGGGCTTGTCATGCTCGCTGCACAGCCGCTCGCCGCGCAAAGCCCTGATCCCCTGCCGTCATGGAACAATGGACAATCGAAACAGGCGATCCGGGCGTTCGTCCGGAAGATCTCCAAACCCGGCACGCCCGATTTTGTCCCGCCCGCCCAGCGCATTGCCACATTCGACAATGATGGCACGCTCTGGGGCGAGCAGCCGTTCTACTTCCAGTTCCTGTTCGCGGTTGACCGCATCAAGGCGATGGCGGCCCAGCGGCCGGAATGGAAGGAGAAGGAGCCCTTTGCCTCGGTTCTGCGAGGTGACCTCAAGGCGGCGCTGGCCGGAGGTGAACACGCCATCCTCGAGATGGTGATGGCGACCCACGCCGGATATACGATCGATGACTTCGAGGTTGTCGTCCGCGACTGGTTTGCAACGGCGAAGCACCCGACGACGGGCAAGCTCTACAGCGAGATGGTCTACAAGCCGATGCTCGAGCTGCTGGCCTATCTCAGGGTGAACGGGTTCAAGACCTATATTGTCTCAGGCGGTGGCGTCGAATTCATGAGGGTCTTCGCCGAGAAGGTCTATGGCATCCCGCCCGAGCAGGTGATCGGCAGTTCCGGCAAGCAGGCTTTGCAGTATCGTGATGGCAAGCCCATCATCGTGAAGCTGCCTGCGCTGGACTTCATCGATGACAAGGAGGGCAAACCCCTCGCGATCCAGAAGGCCCTCGGACGCCGGCCGATTGCCGCGTTCGGCAATTCCGACGGCGACCTCCAGATGCTGCAGTGGACCTGTGACACGGCGGGGCCGCGCTTCTGCCTTTACGTCCATCATACCGACGCGACCCGAGAATGGGCCTATGACCGCGCCTCCTCTATCGGGCGGCTGGACAAGGGTCTCGATCAGGCGAAGGTCAAGGGCTGGACTGTGGTGGACATGAAGAATGACTGGAAGCGTGTCTTCGCGTTCGAGAACTGACCGTGTGGGGGCGTGGCGTCTGTAATTGCGGTACTTGTCATCGCCGATGTAGCCGGCTGCATCATCCGGCATGATTATGCGGCTCACTCCGCGACGATTGACATGCATCAATGACGCAGGGGAATACTAGTGCGATTACTACGATTGGCGAAGGACTATGGCGGCGAGCGCATCGACGTTCACGCGATCGATCTCTCGAAGAACCACTGCAGACGCCACCGCATCGAGGAGCGAGCTGCTCAACGGGGAGAAGCGACGATGGTGAAAGCGCTCTTGACGATGCCGACCCTGGCCCTCCTGGCGGGAGCGCTGTCGATCGCCACCGCGGAGCCGGCCGCCGCGGTCGTCTACTGCAAGACCGTCGGCGTGCCGAAAGGCTGCGTCGCGCGCGCCGGAGCCCCAGTGGCACGCCGTGCCGTCGTCACGCCCGGTGTCGGGGCGGCAGGGGTCGGTGTCCGGCCGGGCACGCCGATGAACCGCGGCGGGCCGGTCAACCGCGCCGGCCGACGCTGACGGACGGCCGGGCCCTCCGGCCCGGCCACCGGACAACGACCTGCTCGCGCTCTATCCTGCCGCTACGGCATGCCTTAGCATTACCCAACAAACAGAACATCCGGAGGTCTCCGATGACGACCATCAGGACTCTGACGCTGCTCGTGGTCGCTACGGCGCTCCACAGCGCGCCCGCCGTCTCGCAGCCTCGCACCACGACGCCCGATCGCGCGTCCCTGCCGATCGCGGAGCCCAAGCGCCCAATCTACACGGAGATCGATGCACGCAAGGTGACGCCGCCACCCCGGTTCGAGGTAAAGGCTCCGGCCGGCGCCCCCAATGTCGTGATCGTGCTGATCGACGACCTCGGCTTCGGGGCTCCCAGCACCTTCGGCGGGCCAATCGGGACGCCCACGCTCGACCAGCTCGCCGAGAACGGCCTGCGCTTCAACAATTTCCACACGACGGCGCTGTGCTCGCCGACACGGGCCGCACTCAAATCCGGCCGCAACCACCACACCGTGAACATGGGCTTTATCACGGAGCTGGCCACGGCCATTCCCGGAAGCACCGGCCAGATCCCTAGCGCGACCGCGCCGCTGGCCGAGATGTTGCGGCTGAACGGCTATGCGACCGCCGCCTTCGGCAAATGGCATGAAACCGCGACCTGGGAGGCCAGCGTCGCCGGCCCGTTCGACCGCTGGCCGACGCGCCAGGGCTTCGACAAATTCTATGGTTTTCTGGGCGGTGAGACCAATCAATGGGCGCCGTTCCTCTACGATGGCACCGCCGTCGTCGAACTGCCCAATGATCCCAACTACCATTTCATGACCGACATGACGGACAAGGCGCGGGCCTGGATCAAGCACCAGAAGGCGCTGACGCCGGATCGGCCATCCTTCATCTATTTCGCACCGGGTGCCACCCATGCGCCGCACCATGTGCCGAAGGCCTGGATCGACCGCTGGAAGGGCAAATTCGATCAGGGCTGGGACAAGATCCGCGAGGAATCCCTTGCCCGCCAGATCGCGCTCGGTGTGGTTCCGCAGGGTACGAAACTCGCCCCGAAGCCACCTGCGATCAAGGACTGGACCGCGCTCTCGGCCGACGAGAAACGGCTGTTCACGCGTCAGGCAGAGGTCTTTGCCGCGTTCGTGGAATACACGGACACCGAAGTCGGCCGCATGCTGAAGGCCTTCGAGGAGGTCGGCCAAGCCGAAAACACGCTCGTCTTCTACGTCGCCGGCGATAACGGCACCAGCGGCGAAGGTGGCCCCAACGGCGTCTTCAACGAGATGAGCTATTTCAACGGCTTTACCGAGAAGTTCGAGGATCTACTGAAGCTCATCGACAAATGGGGTGGTCCCGAGACATACCCCCACATGGCGTCCGGCTGGTCGGTCGCGTTCAATGCGCCGTTTGGCTGGATGAAGCAGGTGCCCTCTGATTTTGGTGGCACGCGCAATGGCGTCGTCGTGTCCTGGCCCAAGGGCATCAAGGCCCGCAACGAGATCCGGACCCAGTTCAGCCATGTCATCGACGTGGCCCCGACCGTGCTCCAGGCGATCGGACTGCCCGAGCCGAAATCGGTCAATGGCGTCAAGCAGATCCCCATGGCGGGGACCAGCCTGGTCTATGCGTTCGAGGACGGGAAGGCACCCGAACGGCACCGGACGCAATACTTCGAAATCGCTGGCAATCGCGCCATCTATCATGATGGCTGGCTTGCGCGAACGATCCACAGGGCGCCTTGGGAAGCGAAGCCGCGCCGGACCCTGCAGGATAATTCCGGTTGGGAGTTGTTCAATGTTCGTGCCGATTTCAGCCTGGCCAACGATCTCGCCAAGACCACCCCGAAGAAGCTCGACGAGATGCAGGCGCTCTTCTTGAAGGAGGCCGGCAAATATGGCGCACTGCCCATGGATGACCGGGTTTTTGAACGCCTCGATCCTGTGGCCGTCGGACGGCCGGACCTGATGGGCTCACGCCGGTCGCTGACCCTGTCCGAGGGCATGGTCGGCATGCTCGAAGGCGTGTTCGTCAATGTGAAGAACCGGTCGAAGACGATCACGGCGGAGGTCGTCGTTCCCGAAGGTGGCGCCAACGGGACGCTGGTCGCCCAAGGCGGAAGGTTCGGCGGCTGGTCGCTCTATGTGAAGGATGGCGTGCCCGCCTACGACTACAACTTCCTCGGGCTGCAGCGCACGACCATCGCCGCGTCGAACAAGCTGGCGCCCGGTAAGGCCGAGTTGCGCTTCCAGTTCGACTATGATGGTGGCGGCCCGGCGAAAGGGGGGCTCGGCACGCTGTTCGTTAATGGCGAGAAAGTCGCCGAAGGGCGCATCGCCGTCACCCAGCCCGGCATCTTCTCGGCTGACGAGACCGCCGATGTCGGCATCGATCTGGGAACCCCCGTCGTCGAAGCGATCGGTGCCGAAGCCCGGTCCCGCTTCACGGGGCGCATCCCCAAGCTGACGGTCGCCGTCCAGGATCCGAAGTAGGCGACAGGGGGAGCAGGAATGTCGATGTGGAAGACAGCGGCCGTCTGGGTAGGAGCCATGCTGCTCGCCGGTCCCGTCATGGCGGCAGATCTGGTGCCTCCGCGCTCGCAGCCGGCGCCGCCGAGCTTCGTTGCCGGCTGGACCTTCCGCGTCACGCCCTATGGCTGGCTGACCTCGCTCAACGGCTCGCAGGTGGTCCGCGGCCGCGGCGTCGATGTGAATGCGAGCTTCATCGACATCGTCGAAAGCACGGTCGGCGAAGGCGGCTCGCTGGTCGCCCTGATGCTCAACATGGAGGCGCGCAACGGTCGCCTAGCGTTGTTCGGAGACGTCATTGGCGAGAAGATCACGATCGAGCGCTCGGGGCTGAGGACCAGAGGCCCCGCCCCTGGTGTCGGCGCGGCGGTCGGAGCCGCAGTCGACATGCAATTCCAGATGGCGATCCTCGAGGCGGGTGCGGCCTACGAGATCGCGAGCGTGGGTCCGGTCGCCATCGATGTGCTCGCCGGTGCGCGCTACTGGTACCAGAAGCTCGATCTCGGGCTGGACATCGCCACGACGGTCAATCTGGGCGATCTTTCCATCGGCAGGGGCCGTGCCATCGCCCGGTCGGGATCCGTCGACTGGATCGACGGCTTTGCCGGCATCCGCGCGCGCGTTTCGCTGGCGCCCAACCACCACCTCGCCTTTCGCGGCGATCTCGGCGCGGGCGGCAGCAAGTTCACCTGGCAGGCGCTGGCGACCTATGGCTATGACTTCAAGACGACGAACGGCGTCACCTATTCGGCGGTGATCGGCTACAAGGCCCTCTATGTCGATTACGTCCAGGGCTCGGGGCTGTCCCGCTACGAGTTCGACATGTTGCAGCACGGCCCCGTGCTGGGCTTGAGCGTGCGGTTCTAGCGCGCGTCGGCTTTGGCGTTCGTGGCGGACCCGGCACGGTTGAGGCGGTGGAGGCCGAGCCCGCTCGCGCATGGCGTCGCCGGCAGCGTCCTGGCCGCGCTGCTGGTCCTTGCGATGGGATGGGTCCAGGGCGAGATCGCGCGTCGTGACCAGGCGCAGGCCCAGGCCAGGCCGCCGGCCATGAGCGCGGAATCCGGCATCGGGCAACTGACGCCCCATGCGCCGACGGGCTATGTGGGCTCCCAGGCCTGCGCCTCCTGCCATGCAACGACGCTCGCCGACTGGCAGGGATCGGACCATGCCAAGGCGATGGCTGTGGCGACGCCTCAGAGCGTTCTCGGCGATTTCTCCGACGTCGCCATCGCGCATCACGGCGAGACAGCCCGGTTTCGGCGCGAGGGCGGGCGCTTCCTGGTCGAAACCCAGGGAAAGGACGGCAAGCCCGAGACCTTCGCGATCAGCCACAGCTTCGGCTGGCGGCCGCTGCAGCAATACCTTGTCACCTTCCCCGATGGCCGGCTGCAGGCGCTGCCCTGGGCCTGGGATACGCGCCCGCGGGCGCAGGGCGGGCAGCGCTGGTTCCATGTCTATGGCGACCAGTCGTTCCCGCCGGGCGACGCCCTGCACTGGACCGGCCGGATGCAGAACTGGAACTTCATGTGTGCCGAGTGCCATTCGACCGTGGTGAAGAAGGGCTATGACGCCGCCTCCGACAGCTTTCGCACGACCTATTCCGAGGTCAGCATCGGCTGCGAGAGCTGCCATGGGCCCGGTGCCGGCCATCTCACCTGGGCCGCGGCCGGCAGGACCGGCGACCCCGTCCTGAAGGGGTTCGAGGCCGCCGCAGCCCGGAGACGGGCGGTCGACTGGACGCCCGATCCGGCGACAGGCAGCCCGGCCGCGCGTGCCGCGCGCCCGACGGGCGACGAGGTCGAGATGTGCGCCCGCTGCCACCAGCGGCGCGGCACGATCTCGGAAGACTGGAAGCCGGGGCGCTCGATCATCGAAACGCATCTGCCGGCGCTCCTGACAAGCGGCCTGTTCGAAGCAGACGGGCAGATGATCGACGAGGTCTTC
The DNA here is from genome assembly GCF_042466375.1 of Allobosea sp. R86505. Taxonomy (NCBI): domain Bacteria; kingdom Pseudomonadati; phylum Pseudomonadota; class Alphaproteobacteria; order Hyphomicrobiales; family Alloboseaceae; genus Allobosea; species Allobosea sp. R86505. Next base: position 1,383,849 of record NZ_JAXHPY010000001.1, read on the forward strand.
ACCGACCAGACCTTCCTGCAGAGCAAGATGTACGCGAAGGGGGTGATCTGCAGCGACTGCCACGACGTTCACTCCGGCCGGCTGAAGGCGGAGGGGCCGTTGGTCTGCAGCCAATGCCACGACCAGCAACGCTTTGCCGCGGCAACCCATACCGGGCACCAACCCGGCCGGGACGCGCCCGACTGCATCACCTGCCACATGCCGGCGCGGACCTACATGGTCGTCGACAAGCGCCATGACCATTCCTTCCGCATTCCGCGTCCCGACCTGACGGTGAGCCTCGGAGTCCCCAACAGCTGCAACAGCTGCCATGCGGACAAGCCGGCGCAACGGGCTGCGGACGCCGTGGCGGCCTGGCACGGACCGGCCCGAAGAGGCTTCCAGGACCATGCCAGAACGTTTCACGATGCGCGCCGGGGAGACCCAGCTTCACGCGCGCCGCTCATTGCGCTGGCCAGCAACCCGCAGATCCCCGGGATCGTGCGGGCAACCGCGCAGAGCGAACTCGGACGCCTGCCCGCCATCGCCACCGAAGGCGTCATCCGTCTCGGCCTCGACGACCCGGACCCGATCGTGCGGATCGCCGCGTTGCGCAACCTCTCGCCGCAGCCCGCCGAGATCCGCCTGCGCTGGGCGCAGGAGCGTCTGGCCGATCCCGTCCTCGGGGTGCGGATCGAAGCCGCCCAGGCCCTGGCCGACATCTCGCCCGAAACCGTGCCGGAGCCGGTTCGCGTCCAGCTGACGCGCGCCTTCGCAGCGTTCGAGGCGGCGCAGGCGCTGAATGCCGACCGGCCCGAGGCGCGGGCCGCCCTGGCGCTCTATCTGATCCGCAGGGGCAAGCCGGACGCGGCGGAGGCCGAGCTACGCGCCGGTCTGGCGCTCGATCCCGCAGCCGTCGCGCTCGCGGTCAATCTGGCCGACCTGCTGCGCCAGCGCGGACGCGATCCGGAGGGCGAGGCGGTGCTCCGGCAGGCGATCGCGCTGGCGCCGAAAGAGCCCTATCCGCATCACGCGCTCGGCCTCGCGCTGGTGCGGCAGCGTCGCTATCCCGAGGCGCTGGAGAGCCTCGCTTTGGCCTCGCGGCTCGGGCCGCGCGATGCGCAGCTGGCCTATGTCCATGGCGTGGCACTGCAATCGCTCGGCCAGCCGGAACAGGGACGCCAGGTCCTGCGCAGCGCGCTTCAGGCGAACCCCTTCCATGCTGCCCTGCTCGGCGCGCTGCTCGCCGACGCGCAGGCGCGGCGCGATCTCGCCAGCGCAGCGGATCTGGCCGGTCGCCTCTCACGCCTGCGCCCGGACGATGCCGAACTGGCGCGCCTCGCCGCGAGGCTGGCGCGCCCGTAAGGCACCGGGCCTCCCGGCCTCGACCGAGGCGGGTTTCGCGTCAGTCGAAGCGCTCGATCCCGCCGAGCCCCCAGGGCTTGTCGAACCAGGCATCGAGTGGGCCATCAAACAGCATGTTCCAGCCCTTGCCGGGAAGTGTCTGAACCCAGTTGCGCTCCATACCGGCGGGTCGATCTCGGCACGAGAGAGCGCGCAGGAAGCGCCTGCGCGCAGCGGAACGTCAATCCGGCTTTGACACACCATACCGATTGGTCGAAGGTCAACATCGAGGCGCTGAGGCAACATCTGGCGGATATGAGCGCCGTCACGTTGCACTCCGACGCCAAGGTCGAGCCCATCGACGGCGGGATGATGTTCATCGTGACCGGCGCGCCACCGGTGCGGGATGCCATTCGCCGCATGGCGCTCGCCCACGCCGCCACAATGAACAACGTCGGCAGCTGGCAGCTTGCTGCGGCAGAGATCGAGGTTAGGGCGATCATGGCGGTGAAGGCTCCAGTCGCGGACCTCGCCAAGCTGAAGGGTCTGGGGTTCATCGGGGTCATGACGCGCGGCATGCACCATCAGGAGCATCACCTGATGATCGCGCGGTGCCGATCCTCACCATTGAGCTCTTGTTCGCGCCGACTTCTGACGGCGTCCCGCTTCTCTCAGACTACGAGAAACATCCGAAACCCCAAACGTCTGGTTTCTGGCGGGCGGCGAATGTCAGCAACTGTGAAGGGTTTCGGATGCCGGCCCATGCGAGCGGGTTCGGACTGGGCTGAGGGCCGGCGTCCGAAAGCCTCCAAGGGAGGAAGCCGCGGCCCGGGGCCGTGGGCTATGGGGATTTCGCCGCGCGGTATGGTCTGCGAGATCGTGCGAGGCGCGAGGCGACGGTGCGATGCTCCGACCGAGCGGCCCCGAAGCTGAGGTTTAGCTGCACATTTGGTGGATCCGAGACCGCGGCCATCTCCGTTTCCGCGATTGGGCCGAACGGGATTGCCCGCTCTCTGGCCGAGATCGGCAGTGCTTCCTGAAGATGCCGCCATGGGGCCATCGTCATGATGTGTCGATCCTGACGGCGAGGATGGTTCGCGGCGCTGTGCCCGGCGCGAAGCGCTCGACGAGGATCATGCGGCCGCCGCAGCATGGGCATGGCGGGTGGGGTTCAGAGGCCTGCTCGGGTTGCGCTGCGGCGACCGGGACGTCGTCTCTGGCGATGTCGTCCGGCGTCGTCGCCGCGATGATCTGCCTGATGCGGACGATGGTGTCGGCACGGCGGCTCGAGGCGAGCAGGCCGTAATGGCGGATGCGGTGGAAGCCGTCGGGCAGGACATGGAGCAGGAAGCGGCGGATGAACTCGTGGGCCGTCAGCGTCATGGTCTTGCGCCGGCCCTTGCCGGTGGAGCGGGCGCGATAGTCCTTCCAGCGGAACGTGACCCTGTGCCGATCCACGGCAATGATGCGGCTGTTGGCGATGGCGACACGGTGGGTGTAGCGGGCGAGATAAGCCAGCACGGCCTCAGGGCCACCGAAGGGGCGCTTGGCATAGACGACCCAGTCGGCGCGCCGCAGCGGCGCCAGCATGGAGGCGAAGGCATCGGCCTCAGTCAGATCGGCGAGATTGCCTTGGAAAGCGAGCCGCCCGGCCGCGTGCAGGGCCGCGAGCCCTTCGAGGAAGAGCCGTCTGAACAACCGCGAGAGCACGCGCACGGGCAGGAAGAAGCCGGATCGGCATGAGATCCAGCGAGCGCCGTCCGGCGACAGGCCGCCGCCGGGCGCGATGATGTGGAGATGGGGATGGTGCGTCATCGCCGATCCCCATGTGTGCAGTACGCTGGTGAAGCCGATGCGGGCGCCGAGATGCCGGGGATCGCTCGCGATGGTGGCGAGCGTCTCGGCTGCAGCCCTGAACAGCAGGCCGTAGACCTCGGCCTTGTTCTGGTAGGCGACCGCTGCGATCGACGCCGGCAGTGTGAAGACGAGATGATAGTAGGGCACGGGCAGGAGATCGGCCTGGCGATCCGCGAGCCAGTCCTTTGCCGCTGCGCCCTGGCAGCGCGGGCAGTGCCGGTTGCGGCAGGAGTTGTAGGCGATGGCCGCGTGATCGCAGTCGCCGCAGGCCATGACATGGCCGCCGAGCGCAGCCGTGCGGCAGGCCCGGATGGCACCCATCACCTTGAGCTGACCGCGGCTGAGCCGATGGCGCGCGAGATAGGCCTCGCCATGCCGGTTCAGGATATCCGCAACCTCCAGCGAAGGCCGCGCCATGATCGGCGCGGGACCGCTATGGCGGTGGCGGCGGCGCCAGCAGCGCGAGCGGGCTCGTCACTTCGCGCAGCGTCTTCAGCGCGACGCGGGTGTAGACGGCGGTGGTGTCGAGCTTCCTGTGCCCGAGCAGGACCTGGATGACGCGGATATCGGTCTTCCGCTCCAGCAGATGGGTGGCGAAGCTGTGCCTGAGCGTGTGCATTGACACCCGCTTGTCGAGCTTGGCTGCCTCGGCTGCAGCATGGCAGGCCCGGTTGAGCTGGCGCGTCGTGATCGGCTGGCCCGGCTGCTGGCCGGGGAAGAGCCAGCCGCGCGGCCGCTTCACCCGCCACCACTGCCGCAGCAGATCGAGCAGGTCGGGCGCGAGCATGACATAGCGGTCCTTGCGGCCCTTGCCCTGCTCGACCCGGATCAGCATGCGGGCGCTGTCGATGTCGGTGACCTTGAGGTTGGCGATCTCCGAGACGCGCAGGCCGCAGCCATAGGCGATGCTCAGCGCGGCGCGGTCCTTCAGGCTCCGCGCATGCGCCAACAGCAGCGCCACCTCCTGCGTGTCCAGAACCACCGGCAGGCGATCGGGCGTCGGGATCCGCGCCATGCGGTCACCAAAGCCGGTCCGGCCCAGCGTGACGTGGAAGAAGAAGCGCAGGGCCGTGCAGGCCAGGTTCATCCGGGCATAGCTGGCGCCGAGCGAAGCCATGTGAAGCTGATAGCGCCGTAGATCCTCGGGCTCGGCCCGGTCCGGCGGCAACCCAAGGAAGGCCGTGAACTCACGCACCTGCCGGACATAGTCGCGCTGCGTGTGCTCGCCGAACCGGCGGATGGTCATGTCCTCGATCATCCGCTGGCGCAGCGGGCTGACGGTGACGGCATCGATCATGGAAACCTCCAGGGATCAGGGGAAACGACCCCAAATCCTCGGATGCAGCGCCTCACAGGCGAAATCTCAGCGATGACCGCGCCGCAGCACCCTGCCGCGAGAGCGGCTTAGTCCAATGGCGCATATCCCGCGGGACGATTGCGCCGCGCGCTGCCTCACCGGATATCTCGGGAATGACACCACTTGGCACTGTGGATTGTTAAGGCGGCTATGAGAATAGCTTTGAACGCCACGTCGCTCTGCGCGTTGAGGCGGCTCGATAGCAAGTTGGCCTAATCGTTGACCCGGTCGAGCCCGATGGTCAGCGAGATTGCCAGAAGGGCCAGCATCGCCAGCAGAATTTGCACGCTGGAAACGGCGGCGACCAGCGGCGAGCTGCTGTTCTGGACGATGGCGAGCAACTCGATCGGCAGTGGCCGGTCGCGATAGCCATGGGTGAAGATCGTCACCGAGAGATTGTCCACCCCCTCGATGAAGGTGAAGACGGCGCCGGCCAGGATCGCCGGCAGGAGCAGCGGCAGGGTGATGGTGCGGAAGGTCTGCCAGCGGCTGGCGCCGAGATTGGCGGAGGCCTGCTCGAGCAGGGGATCGAGCCGCTGAAGCCGCGCCATCACGGTGCGCACCATCACGGCCATGACATAGACCGAGAGCGAGACCGACTGCAGCCAGATCGACGGGCCGATGCCGAGCAACGCGCCCGAGAATAGCACGGCGACGCCGAGCACGATGCCCGGCACCATATGCGGCACCAGCACGAAGACGGACAGCGCCGTGGCACCGCGGAAATCGCCGCGTGCACAGGCCAGGGCAGTCGGCACGCCGAGCGCGATGCAGAGCAGGGTCACGTAAAACCCGACCTTGAGGCTCGTCCACATCGCGTTCACCAGCACCGGCTGGTTGAAGACCTTGACGTACCAGTCGAGCGTGAAGCCCGCGGGCGGGAAGCTGATATAGCCGCGCGTGTCGAAGGACATCACGACGACGATGACCGCCGGCAGCAGGAGCAGCGCGAGCGCCAGCACCGCGAGCGCGATGATGAAGCCGATGCCCAGCCGGTCGAGGAGTTCGGCGCCGTCGATCCGCTTCATCGCTGCGCCACCCGTGTCCAGCGCGTCCCGATATGCGTCAGCCAGGCGAAGACCAGCAGGACGGCGAGGCAGGTCGCCATCAGGATCATCGCGGTCACCGCGCCCTTGCTCCATTCGAGCGAGTAGACGACCTGTTCGTAGACCATCGTCGCGGCGTTGAGATAGTTGCCGCCACCCAGGAGCTGCGGCACCACGAAGGTGGTGTAGCTCAGGGTGAAGACGAGCGCGGCGCCGGTGCCGAGGCCGGGCACGCTCAGCGGCAGGATGATCGTCCGCAGCGTCGCCAGCCGGCTCGCGCCGAGATTGGCGGAGGCCTCCTCCAGCCTGGAATCATGCCGGCTCATCACCGCGATCAGCGGCAGGATCATGATCGGCAGATGGATCTGCACCATGCCGATCAGCACCGCCCAATGCGTGTTGATGATGCGCAGGGGCTGCGAAATCAGCCCGAACTCCATCAGCGTCGCATTGACCACGCCGCGACCGCCGAGGATGACGATCCAAGCATAGGTCCGGACGATGCCGCTGGTCAGGATCGGCGCGATCGTCAGCACGAGGATGATGCGGCGCACCCAGGGGCCACCGATCAGGAAGAGATAGGCAACGGGGAAGCCGAGCAGGCTGCAGAAGAAGGTCGTGGTCAGCGCCAGCGTCAGGGAGCGCCGGAAGGTGGTGTGGTAGAGCGGATCGGCGAGCGCCGTGGTGAGATGGCGCAGCGACAATTCCTGCGAGACGATGACACCGCGCGACACCACGATGTCTGAGAAGCCGAGCGAGAGCAGCACGCCGAAGGGTATGACGGCGACGACGATGAGCACGACGATGGCCGGCACGGCCGGCCAAATCCCGCGTCCGGACAGGATCTCGTCGGCCAACCGCAGAAGGAGGGGCCGGCGGGTCATGCGCGCGGGAAGGCGATGCAGGCGGCGGGGTCGCGCAGGCGCAGGGCCACGCGGTCGCCGACATCGATGCGGGCGACCGTCTCGTCGCGCAGCGCCACGACCCGGAGCGAAGCCCCGTCTGCGAGTTCGACCTCGTATTCCATCAGCGCGCCGACATGGCGGCGGAAGCGGACGCTGCCGCGCCAGCCCACCTGGTCCGCGCCGGCCGGCTCAATCAGGACGTTGTGGGGGCGCAGCATGACGCGGACCTCGCCGTCGAGCGCGGTGGGAACACTCTGCCCGTCCGGCAGCACGACCCGGCCCCGGCTCGCCAGGCCGTTCCAGAAATTCGAGGCGCCGACGAAATCGGCGACATAGGCACTGGCGGGGCGGTCAAACACCGCCTCGGGCGTGTCCAGCTGCTCGATCCGGCCGGCGCGCATCACGGCGATGCGGTCCGACATGGTCAGTGCCTCTTCCTGGTCGTGCGTGACGAAGATTGCGGTGATGCCGAGGCGCTTGATCAGCTGGCGCATCTCCATCTGCATGGTGCCGCGCAGCTTGGCGTCGAGCGCATTGAAGGGCTCGTCGAGCAGGAGCACGCGCGGCTCCAGCACCAGCACGCGGGCGATCGCGACGCGCTGCTGCTGACCGCCGGAGAGCTGGGCCGGATAGCGCTCCTCGAAGCCGGTCAGCGAGACCGTCTGCAGCGCCTGGACGACACGGCGACCGATCTCGGCTGCGGGGACGCCGCGCATGCGCAGGCCATAGCCGACATTCTTCGCGACGGTGAGATGGGGAAAGAGCGCATAGCTCTGGAAGACGACGCCGACGGAACGACGGTTGACCGGGACGGGGATCGTGTCCCGGCCGTCGATCAGGATCTCGCCCTCGTCGGGCGTCAGGAAGCCGGCGATGCAGCGCAGCAGCGTGGTCTTGCCGCAGCCCGACGAGCCCAGCAACGTCAGGATCTCGCCTTCCTGCGCGACGAGCGAGCAGCGGTCGAGCACGGTGAGGCCCGCGAAGCGCTTGACCGCGTCGCGGATCGCCACGACCGGGGCGGCTTCCGCCGTCCCGGTCGCCGGGATGGGCGCAGCCGCGGTGGTCACCCGGCAAACATCCGGTCGAAGGCCTCGACGATCTTGCCGCGGTTGGGCGCGACCTTCGGCCAGTCGACCGAGACCATCGAGGCGATCTCCTCAGGCGTCGAGGGCAGGAAGGCGGCGGCACCGGCCGGGGCGACGATGCCCTTCACCGTCGTTCCGAAGTAGTAGGGCGGCTGGGCGGCGAAGGTCTGGCTCTCGTTGGTGAGCAGGATGTCGGCGAACTCGTGGATCAGGTCGTTATGGGCCGTCCGGGCGAACTTGACGATCATCGTCGGCAGGATCAGCGGGCCTGGGCCGGTGACCTTGGCGTAGCCGAGCGGCAGGCCGCTGGCGATGGCGATGCCGGTGTTGTCGTGCCAGAGCGGGCAGAGTCCGATCTCGCCGCGCTCCAGCATCTGCTGCAGGAGGTTGGGATTGCGCCCGACCAGCGGCTTCAGTTCCTTCCACTTGGCGAGACCGAAATCGGTGTCGGAATCCGGCCGGCCGAAGGCGGCGGCCGCGATGGCGACGCAGGCGAGGCCGAGATTGGATTGCGGCCGCGAGAGCCCGATCTTGCCAGCATATTCCGGCTTCCAGAGATCCGCCCAGGTCTTGGGCGGGTTCGGCACCATCTGCTTGTTGTAGGCGATGCCGATGCCGGCATAGCTGATCGGAACGCCCATGCCATAGGCGTAGGGCGGGAAGCGCGGGTCGATGTTCTTGGCGTTGGGCACCTTGGCGAGATCGAGCGGCTCGAGCACGCCCTCGTCGACGGCATTGATGATCGCGGGCGAGCCCATCACGGCGAAATCATAGGGCGAGGCGCCGCGGGAGGCCTTGATCTGAGCGATCGCCTCGGCCGAGAGCCCGCCGATGATGCGCAGCGAGACGCCGGGATACTTCTTGCCGAGAATCTCGCCGGCGCGCTTCAGCGGATCGTCCTGGGCGCTGCCATAGCCGATCATCACGAGTTCGCGCGCCTGGGCACGCAGCACGGTCGGCGCTGAGAGCGCCACGCTGCCGGCGGCAGCGCCAAGGAAGTGGCGTCGAGACAATGTCGTCATGGAGAATCTCCTCAGCCTCGCCTGCATGGGATCGGACAGCCCGCCGCCAAGGCGGGCCACGAAAAGCCGCCCTTTCAATTTGAGAGCAATCGAAATCAATCGCAAGCATAAAACTTAGCCAAGTCCCGCCGATTTTGGAGGCGGTCACGCGATGGCGACCTGGACCCCCGCGGCCTCGAGCGCCTGGATGTCGGCGGCGGCTGCGCCGTGGTCCGTAATCAGCAGGTCGGCCTGCTCCAGCGGCGCGATCCGCGCACTGCCGACATGGCCAATCTTGCCGTGGTCGGCGACGAAGACGACGCGCCGGGCCGAGGCCATCATCGCCTTCTTGACCTCCGCTTCCTCCCAGTTGCCATTGGTGAAGCCACGCACCGCGTCGACCCCGGCGCAGCACAGGAAAGCGACGTCGGCGTTGATTTCCTGAAGCAGCGTGGCGCCAAAGGGCGAGATCAGGCTGTTGGAATGGGCGTTGCGCCCGCCGCGCTTCAGGCGCCCGCCGGTCACGATCACCGTCACCCCAGCATGACCCTGCAGCGCGATGGCGATGTCGAGCCCGTTGGTGACCACGACGACGTCGGTGAGCGTGTCCGAGAGGGCGTGGGCGATGGCGAGCGTCGTCGTGCCGGCGTCGAGGATGATCGTTTCCCCGTCGCGCACCTGGCTCGCCGCGAGGTCGGCGATCCGCTCCTTCTCGGCTGAAAAAGACTGGCTCGGAAGATCGGCGGGGCGCTCGAAGCGGGCCGGGCGCAGCGCCATGGCGCCCCCCCGAATCCGACGGATCAGTCGCCTTTTCTCCAGCGCGTCGAGATCGGCGCGGATCGTCACGGTGGAAACGCCAAACTCCTCCGCGAGCGACGCGACCTCGACCATGCCCTTTTCGGCGAGGAGTTCGACGATACGCTCGTGGCGGGGCAGCGAGCGCCCCCGGGCGAGATCGGGCAAGGCTTGTGTCTGGGGCATGATCGGCTTCGACGTCACTTGCGCTACGGTATAAAATGAAGGATATCGAAAGTCTATTCAGCGCCTCCCATCGAGCGGAGCCGCCCCACGACGATCGACAGGACGGGACCAGCATGGCCGACCACATGCAGCAGTTCAAAGCCCTCAAGCGCGAATCCTCGTCGGATGCGCCCGGAGATCCGGAGCGCTTCCGGCGCGTGGAGCTGACGCATACCGAGATGATGTCCCAGGGCGACGCGATGAGCCGCACGCTCGCAACCACCGCGGAGGCGGTCCAGCGCATCGCCGGCGAGATCGCGGCGCGGCCGCTGCGGCGCGTCGTCATCACCGGCTGCGGCGATTCCTGGATCGCCGGCATCGCCGTTAGGCTGGCCTATGAGCGGCTGCTCGGCGTGCCCTGCGAGCCCTATGAGGCCTTCGACCTCGAGCAATACGGGCTCGACCTCGTCGACGACGGCACGCTGATGATCGGGCTGAGCTCGAGCGGCAATACGGCGCCGGTCAGCGCGAGCCTGAAGGCCACGATCGCGCAGGGCGGCTATGCCGTCGCGCTGACCAACACCGCGACCTCGGCGATGATGCGGGACTTTCCGTCCGCCTTGCTGATTCAGGCCACGCGCGGCGGCTGGCCGACGCAATCCAGCACCGCCGCCATGGCCCTGCTGATTGCGCTCGCACTGGCGATCGCCAAGGCGAAGGGCCTCGGCGAGGCCAAGGCCCCCGGCCTGGCGGCTGATCTCGCCGCGCTGCCGGCCGTGATGGATGTCGTCGCGACCGGTTTCTATGACAAGGCAAAGGCGCTGGGCGTAGAGCTCGCCCGCAGCGACATGATGCTGCTGGCCGGCGCAGGCCCGCATCTGGCGCCCGCCGCCTTCGGCGCGGCCAAGCTGAAGGAGCTGGCACCGATCCACGCCATCGCCTTCCCGCTGGAGGAATACCACCATTACCGCACGCAGAAGGCCGGCGACCCGCTCTTCCTGATCGCGCCCGACCAGGCGAGCCGGCAGCGCGCGCTGGAGACCGCCATCGTCGGCAAGGGCGTCGAGGGGCATACCATTGCGCTGGTGCCGGAGGGCGAGACCGATTTCGGCCCCTATTGCGCCCATGTCTGGCATCTGCCGCCGGTGCGGATCGAGCTGGCGCCGCTGGTTTACAGCGTGCCGCTGCATCTGTTCGGCTACCACGTGACCAAGGCGCGCGACGCGCTCGGCCTTGGCGCCCCGCGACTCGGCGTCCTCGCTGCGTGACGCCGGAGCTCGTCACCGCGGGCGGGCTGACGGTCGATCATGTGATCTCGGCCGACGGGACGGTCGCGCTGGCGCGGGTCGGCGGCAACGGCGCCTATTCCAGCGTCGGCGCCCTGTGCTGGCGCGAGCGCGTCGGCCTCGTCAGCGTCGCCGTGGCGAGCTATCCGCGCGAGACGCTGGCGCGGTTGCGCGATAGCGGCGTCGCGCTCGACGGCGTCGTCATGGTCGATGTCGCACTCGAGAGCGGCAACTGGTTCATCTACGACGACGAGGGCCACCGCAGCGAGCGGCTGACCAGCCGCCCCGAGGAGCTGGCGCAGGCCGGTTTCCCGACCGACCGGCTGACGCCCCAGCAGGTCGATGACTGGCAGGCGCATCTGCGCCGGCGCGGCGATGGCGGCGAGCTGTCCTATTCGCAGTTCCGTGACACGCATCCGATGGTCGCCGCACAGGTGCCGGAGAACTATCTGCGCGCGCGAGGGGCCCATTGCGCGCCGAGCCGCCCGGTCGTGCTGGCCGACCTGCTGCCCCTGTTCAACGGCCGCGGCATGGTGGTGACACTCGATGCCGGCTGGCAGCTGGCGGAACTCTCCCTCGACGATCTCGCGCCCTTTCTCGCGCAGGTCGATGCCTTCCTGCCGAGCGAGATCGAGCTCGCCGCGCTCGTCCCCGGCGTGCCGATCGAGCAGGCGCTGGCGCTCGCCGCAGCGCGCTGCCGCGGCACGGCGGCGGTGAAGCTCGGGCCGCGCGGCTGCCTCGTCTGGGACAAGGAGGCCGGCGCGCCGGTCGCCGTGCCGGTGATCCCGACCCATGCCACCGACCCGACCGGCGCAGGCGATTCCTTCTGCGGCGGCTTCCTCGCCGGGCTGGTCGAGACGGGCGATCCCGTGCTCGCGGCCGCCTACGGCGCCGTCTCTGCCTCGCTCATCGTCAGCCGCCATGGCGCCGACGGGGCGCTGCCGATCGACCGCACCGCCTGCCGCGAGGCGCTCGCGCGCCTGACCTCCTCCATCGCCCGCGCGCCCATGCCTGCCCGACCCTTGTCCGCCTGATCCTTGCCCGCCTGACCCTGCCCCTACCGCCCAGGAAGCCAGCCTTGACCACGCTCCGCGTCTTCGCCGCCCGCCCCCTCGTCATCGCCGCGCTGCACCTGCCGGATTTCGGCCGGATGCGCGACAAGAGCATGGCCTGGCTGGAGGATTACGTGGCGACCAATGCCCGCGTCTTCGCGCAGGCCGGCGTTCCCTACATCAAGCTGCAGGACCAGACCCGCGAGGCCGGACCGATGGCGGCGAGTTCGCTCGCCATCACCGCTGCGCTCGCCCGCTTCCTGCGGGCCGAGGTGCCCGGTATCGGGCTCGGCATCATCGTCGAGGCGCATGATCCGGTCGCTTCGCTCTCGATCGCCCATGCGGCGGGGGCCGATTTCGTGCGGCTCAAGGTCTTCGTCGGGGCCGCGATGACGGCGCAGGGGCCGCGCACCGGCATGGGCGCGCAGGCGCTCGCCTTCCGCAACGCGCTGGGCCGCGACGACATCGCGATCCTCGCCGACGTGCATGACCGCACCGCCGTGCCGATGTCGTCCGAGACGCCGGAATTCGCCGCGGAGTGGGCCCAGAAAACCGGTGCCGACGGGCTGATCCTGACCGGTGTCGATTGGGCGGATTCGCTGTCCCGCATCCGCCGCGCCCGCGAGACGGGAATCAAGCGGCCGATCCTGCTCGGCGGCAGCGTGACGACCGGCAATGTCGGCGAGGCGCTGACCGCCGCCGACGGCGTGATCGTCTCGACGGCCCTGATGCGCAAGAATGCTGGCGCCTCCGACGTGCTGCGATGGGATCTCGATCTCTGCCGGCGCTTCATGGACGCGGCTTGTGGGAAGGCCTAGGACGCGAGTGCAGACGGAGCCGCCGCGGATAAAGCGTTCGACAGGCAGAATGGTGCAGTTACTCCGATCCCGTCGAATGGGTCGCTGCCCGCAATGTTTTGAATGTCCGGTTAGCAGTAACGTGCCTAGTTCGGCTTTTGCGCACCTTGCCCGGACGTGTCAGCGGAGATCGACTTCTGACCGGTTGGCAGTAGGAGGGTCAACAGAAAGCAGCTGTAGCTGTCAGATTTTCGAAGCAGAATCGCCCCAGCAGTCATATGGGCTCCGGACGAAGCCGCCGTCTGGACGCCATCCTAAAACTGCTTGAACCCGAGGCTATCCAGCAGGCCGACAAGCATGTCTCCAGCCTTTGCGCGGTGCTCGTAGTGAATTCTCCGTGCAGCCTCTTCATCCCGTGCGGCGATGGCGTCCACCAACATCGCATGGTCGCGATTGGAGCCGACCGGCTTCGGTCGCAACCTCAAAGTTAGCATTCTCGCACGATGGGCCTGCTCGCTGAGTTGGGTCACGATCTGCTGCAGGCGCTGATTGCCGGTCAGTTTCACCAGGAGTTCATGGAAACGATGATCCGCTGCGGCCCAATCGTCGAGATTGTCGCTGGCCAGCGCAGCCTCCATCTCGCCCACGGCATCCTTCAATCCTTGAAGCTCCTCGGCCGTGACGCCTTTGCGCGCGACCATTTCCGCCGCAGTGGCTTCGAGCGAAGTCAGAACGTCGTAGATCTCGCGCATGTCGGCGGCAGAAACCGGCAAGACCCGCATGCCATGGCGCGGCCGGATCTCGACGACACCATCCTGCTCCAGCCGGATCATGGCCTCGCGAACGGGCGTGCGACTCATGCCCAGTCGCAAGGCTGCCTCCTGCTCAAGCAGCTGGCTGCCGGCGGGCAGTTCGTTGGCGAGAATCAGGTTCTTCAGCGCTCGATAAGCGCGTTCAGCACTGGACAGCCGATCCAGTTCAGACTGCGATGCGCCGTCTTTCGGCGTCGGAGGCATAAACGGTTTCCTCGATCTCGATGTTGGTCAGGTAGGCGCGCCCCGTATTCTCCAGATGCCCGCGACCAAGTCGATGATCAATGACATGGCGCTGCAAGGCATATACGCAGTCGCCGCCGAAATCCGTGTCGGACCACGCGTAGTCGACGGCCCGAGCTTCATTCTCGCCATGAGGGCGCAACGTCAACCCGCCATCGCCATCGAGCGAAAGGGTGCCTCGTTGCCCCTCGATCACCATCTCGCCCATCGTCAACCGGCGGTTGCGGGCCTTGTGGTCGGCCAGGCGATTGCCGTCGAACAGGCAGCGCACGCCGTTCTTCATGTCCAGGAGAATCAGGCCGGCATCCTCGCCCGCGATCCGCGGGTTCAGCTTGCGCAGGGATGCGAAGACCCCCTCCGCCTCACCGAAGAGGAAGCGAAACGTGTCGATGAGGTGGATCGCCGTCTCATGCACGAGCAGCCTCGGCATCGTCTGAAAATAGGGCTGGCGATCGAGATAGGCTCGTTCCCCCTGACCGTCGCCGGGCCGCAGACGAAACGTCGCTTGGTAGACCTCACCGAGCGCCCCTTCGTCCAACAGGCGCTTGATCTCGCGGTGCCAGGGCTGGAAGCGGAAATTCTCATGAATGGTCACCGTGACACCCGCTTGATCTGCGATGTCCATCGCCTGCATGGCTTCGGCCAGCGTGCGGCAGAACGGCTTTTGGCAGATGATGTCGATGCCGCGCGCGGCCACCGCCGCGATGGTCGCGAGATGGGTTTCCGGCGGGGTGATGATGTCGACCAGATCGGGGCGGGTCTCATCGAGCATGCGACCGAGGTCGTCGAACGCCCCGGGAATCGCAAACTCTGCGGCAAAGGCGAGAGCCGGGTCGAGCGTCCGGTTGCAGATGCCGACCAGGGCGACCTCGGGGATCCGTTTCCAGGCGCGATACTGGAACCGGCTGAAATAGCCGGCGCCGACCGCTGCGACACGAATGGGAGGGGGAAGCGGCATCGGTTCAGGCTGCAACCGGCTCGGCGAGTCCGATCGCGTCGAGGACGCGTCGCGTGATCTCGCGGGTGCCGTCTCGCCCCCCGATTTCGTAAGGATGGAGGCCGTCGGCGAACGCCATGTCCACAGCCGAGCGGATCAGCCCTCCCGCCATGATGGCTTCGGGTCGCTGATGCTTGGCACCGAGCCATTCCAGCATCATCGCGGCAGACAGGAACATCGCGGTCGGGTTCGCCTTGTCCTGGCCGGCGATGTCGGGGGCCGTGCCGTGGCAGGGCTGGAACACGGCCTGGCGGTCGCCGATGTCCGCCGAGGGGGCAAAGCCCATCCCTCCCATCAGACCGGCGCCGAGGTCGGAAAGAATGTCGCCGAACATGTTCTCGGTGACCAGCACATCGAGGTCCCACGGCCGGCGGACCATATTGAGCGCCGTGGCATCGATATAGGCGTGCTCTGCGCGGATGTCCGGGAACAGCCTCGCCCGTTCGTCGAAGACCTTCCGGAAGAAGGCGAAGCTTGCGAACACATTGGCTTTGTCGACGCAGGTCACGACCCCCTTGCCGCCGCGGCCCTTTCGCTCGCGCGCGAGGCGGAAGGAGAAGTCGAACAGGCGTTCGCAAACCGCCCGCGTGATGACCATTGTGTCGCGCGCCTCGCGGTCTTCGACGACAACGCCCTTGCCCCGGGAAGAGAAGAGGCCTTCCGTGGACTCGCGGATCACCACGAAATCAAGCGTCTGCGCCCGCTCATCGGCCAGGACGGGCTTCATGTTCGGCAATGTCCTGACCGGACGGACGCCGGCATAGAGCCCGAACTCGATGCGCAGATCGATCTGCGGTGAGATTTCGGTCCCGTCTGCGTAGCGGATATCGGGCCAGCCCATCGCGCCGAGCAGGATGGCATCGGCCTGCGCCGCCGCCGCGAGCGTTTCCCTCGGCAGGGCAACGCCCGTGTCGCGGTAGCACAAGGCGCCGGCCTGCCTTTGGTCGAATGCCAGGCGGAAGCCGCCGATGCGCCCGGTCGCAGCCTCCAGGACGGCGAGGCTCGGTGCCGTTACCTCAACGCCGATGCCATCGCCCGGCAGCACGCAGATCTGGAATGTGTCGTTGGCGCTCATGATGTCCTCGTCGGAGATTCGTCGGGTGACCGACTGGCGGCAAGCGCCGCCAGAGGGCCGATGTCGAAATCGTAATGGGTCGGACGCTCGCCCTTCACGGCCGTGTCGAAAAAGGGTACCCGATCGTCCAGAAGGCAGCCGAGATAGGCTGTCGTCAAAGCCGCCCCTCCGAAGGCGAGGCTGGAGACATTCTTCAGTCTGTCGCTCTTGACCCCATCGAGATGCGGCCGCCCCATCGTGCCTGCCTGGAAGGCCGCCTCGACCCAGGCGAGGTGCCCTGGCTGCGAGTCCTCGAGCATGATCTGTTGCGCGCCTTCGGGGCTGACGCGGATCACGCGGTTAGAGACGATGCTGGTGACCCATGCACAGCCCTCGGCGTCCAGGACGACGCCGTCGGGAAACGTGCCCTCGCCGAAGCGGGCCAATGTCGTGCGATTTGACAGATCGCCATCGGGCCCGACGTCGAACCGGGTGAGCCGCCGCGCAAAGGTCTCGTTGACGAGAAGATGGCGCTCATCGGCGGACAGGGCACATTCGTTGGCATAGCCCAGGCCATCGGCGACGATGCGGGCGACGCCGTTCTCGACCAGTGCGATGAAGCCCGACGAGGCCGTCGGGCGGTAGTCGTCGCCTCGGGGCGCGATCCGAGTCGACACGGTGAGCCAGATGCGCCCTCGCCTGTCGCGCAGAGCAAAATTCGAAGGTGGGATCGGTGCCCCGTCGATATGCGCGACCAGCGTCTCGGTTCGGCCGTCCGGATACAGCCTGAACAGACCGCCATCATCCTGTCCGAGATGGGCGATGAGGAAGGATCCTCCCGGCTCGAGGGCAATGCCGTTGGGCCGCAATGGCGCCGCGCGATCCCGCGCCAGCAAACGCGTGACGCGCCCATCGGTCGCGATCAGCGCGACGCCGCCGCTGCCCGTCCAGTCTGCAGTGAAGAGCAGGCCGGAGCGATGTGTGACGACGCATTCCGGACGGCTGAGCCCGCGACCCAGGAACGCCAACCTGTCCAGCGCGATGCTGCCTGCGCGTTCAGGGGTCGCGGGTTCTGCCATGCCGAGGATCCGATCCAGATTGATGCGTTGACTAGCGCGTTTGTTAATGTATGCATAGATTCAAGATGCAGCCAAGGCAACCGCGTCTGCATCAAGGTTGATCTGCCAGCCGCCGACAAGAGCGGACGGCCGGGAACGCGTAACCAGCCGGCTGATCGCGTGCCGGCGCCAAGGGAGGACAAGCCATGACGTCCAAGCGTCACTTTGCAGCAATCCTGGGGGCTGGCCTTTTGTCGGCGCTCTGCGCCGGTTCCGCCCTCGCGCAGACGACACTGCGCTTCAGCCACACCGACACGCCCGTCGGCTCGCGTCAGAAGGCGGCCGAACTCTTCGCCCAGAAGGTCGAGGAGTATTCCAAGGGCAAGCTCAAGGTGCAGGTCTTCCACTCCGGCCAGCTCGCAAACGATCCCAAGGCGGTGGAGCAGCTGCAGCTGGGCGGCATCGACTTCACGGTGACGGCGACCGGCACCTATGCGACGCAGAACAAGGCCTTGAACCTCGCCGGGCTGCCGTTCCTGGTCGATACCTACGAACAGGGCTGGAAACTCTACGACGAGTCGCCCTACCTCAAAGCGCAGTTCGACGAACTGCCCAAGAAGGGCATCCGCATCCTCTCCACCTGGGAGGCGGGCTTCCGCTCCTTCACCACCAAGGAGCCTCTCGCGAGCCCGGCCGACGCCAAGGGCAAGAAGATGCGGGTGTTCCCGAATGACATGATCCGCTGGATCATGGAGTCGATCGGCTTCTCGCCGATCGTCTTGCCGGTGACCGAGGTCTATCTCGCCATCCAGCAGGGCACGGTCATCGGTCAGGAGAATCCGACCGATACGATCTATTCCCTGCGCTTCTACGAGGTCGCGCCCAACATCACGCTGACGCGACATGTCTATTCGCCACTGCCGCTCGCCATCGCGGAAGCGACCTGGCAGCGCCTGTCGGCCGAGGACCGGGATGCCGTGTCGAAGGCCGCCAGGGAGTCCTCGGCTCTGTCGCGCCAGCTCGTGCGGGGTGACGAGGAACGGCAATTGGCTGAGATGACAGCCAAGGGTGCCAAAGTCGCGAAACCCGCGATCGAGCCGTTCCGGGATGCCGTTCAGCCGGTCTACCAGAAGGCGAAAGACGCGTTCGGCGCCAAGGATGTCGATGCGATGCTCGCATCGGCCGACGCCATCCGCAAAGCTCTCCCGTCCAACTGACGCGTGCGCGAACCGGTGACAGCGTTTTTCCACCGCCCGCATCGCCCAGAACCCGCTGCCCTGCGGGTTCTGGGCGATGCCATCGACATCGCTCTGGTCGGGCTCTCGCTCGTGCTCGTCGTGGTGATGTTCACCAATGTCCTGGCGCGCGGTTTCCTGAACATCGACATCGCCTGGAACACCGAGTTCGGCGAATTCTGTTTGGTCTGGGCGACGTTTGTCGGAGCCGCCGCCGCGGCGCGGCGTGGAGCCCATATGCGGATCACCGAATTGATCGAGGCGGCTACTCCGCAAATACGTCGCGGGCTGGAACTGGTGACACGGCTCGCGATCCTGATCCTCCTTGGCCTGCTGATCTGGCGCGGCCTGCTGATCGTCGAGCGCACCATGACGCAGGAGATGAGCGTGCTGCACTGGCCCGTGGGGCTCCAGTATCTCGCGATGCCGATCGGCTCACTGCTCACCGCGATCTACGTCGCCTATGACGCCTCGCTCCTGCTGCGCGGCGAGGCTGCCCTCGCACCGGCCGTGGAGTAGCGCCGTGGTCCTCGTCGTCATCTGCGTGCTCTTCTTCGGCCTGGCACTGCTCGGCATGCCGCTGGTCTGGTCCCTGTTGCTGACCACGCTCGCCACGATCGCCGTGTTCGGGCGCTTCTACCCCATGGAAGCGATCTTCCTGACCTATGTCGGTGGCGTGGAGCCCTTGTATCTCGCTGCGATTCCCCTGTTCGTCCTCGCCGGCGAGTTAATCAGCCAGGGCGGCGTCGGACGCCGGCTGATCGCCTTCGCGAGCAGTCTCCTGGGCTTTCTGCCGGGCGGGCTCGGCGTCGTCACCGTCTCGTCTGCAACGCTGTTTGGCGCGATCTCCGGCTCGGCCGTCGCGGATTCAGCCGCGATCGGCTCGGTCATGATTCCCGGCATGAAACGGAAGGGTTATCCGCCGCCGTTTTCGGCGGCACTGGTTGCCACCTCCGGCACGCTCGGCATCCTGATCCCGCCCTCGATCCCGCTGCTGGTCTACGGCTTCGTCGGCAACGTCTCCGTGGCGGAGCTGTTTCTGTCGGGCGTGGTTCCCGGCCTGCTGTTCGCCGGCTGCCTGATGGCGCTGTGCATCTACAAGGGCCGCAAGCTCGGCTGCGATGTCGGCGGCACACGGCCCGACTTCAAGCAGCTTCGCGCCTCCTTCCTCGACACGGTTCCAGCGCTTCTCGCCCCCGTGATCATTCTCGGCGGCATTTACAGCGGTTTGTTCACGCCGACCGAGGCTGCGGCGATCGCCGTCGTCTACGGTCTCGTGCTGGCGTTCGTAGTCTATCGCGAGTTGCCGCTCAGCGCGCTGCCTGGGCTCACCCTCCAGGCGATGATCACCAGCGCGGTCGTCTTGGTCGTGATCGGCGCGACGGCGGCGCTCGCCTGGCTGATCACGGTCGAACAGGTGCCCGCGCAGTTCTCGGCCTGGATCGCCCAGATTTCCAGTTCGAAATGGGTGTTCCTCGCACTGCTGAACGTTCTCCTGATCCTGATCGGCATCTTCCTAGAGCCGCTGCCCGCACTCATCCTGACCGCGCCGTTGTTCATCCCGACCGCGACGGCCTTCGGTGTTGATCCGGTCCATCTCGGACTGATCATGACCTTCAATCTCGCGATCGGGCTCTATACACCGCCGGTGGGCGGCACGCTGTTTGTCGCGGCCCGGATCGCAAATGTTGGGATGGGGGCGATCTCCCGGGAGTTGCTGCCGATGTTTGCGATTGCCCTCGCCATGCTTGGACTCGTCACCTATGTCGAGTCGGTGCCGATGGCGCTGGTTTGGCTCAGCCGGTAGCGACATGCGTGCCACTCTCTACCGAACCAGCCTTTTCAAAGGCCTGCGGGCTGGACGGCACTTAAAGAGCCGATTGCGGCT
Organism: Allobosea sp. R86505; assembly: GCF_042466375.1. Lineage (NCBI taxonomy): Bacteria > Pseudomonadati > Pseudomonadota > Alphaproteobacteria > Hyphomicrobiales > Alloboseaceae > Allobosea > Allobosea sp. R86505. The sequence continues at coordinate 1,403,805 of NZ_JAXHPY010000001.1, forward strand.
GCAGCGGCCCCAAGGATTTGGGGCGTGCACGTCTCTCGTTGTTACCCTCCCTGGGCAACGCTGGCGCGCCGACGTCAGGCAAACAAGATGAGGAAGGGCGAAGATCGTCCGCTCACCCTCAATCGTGTTGCTCGCGGGTCGCGTGACTGCGCTTCACTTGGGCCAGCAGGTCAGCGTTGATCACCTCGGCATGGGGTCGGCACGTCGTGCCGGAAGCCCTCGTCCTTTCGGTCAAGCATGAGGCATGATTCCACCCTATTGAGGCGACGGCAGAGCCAGATCGACGCACAGCAGCGGAACGAGACACGCCTCATTCAACGCGATGCCGAGCCCGCTTCCCTGCGGGACCTTCGAGCAGCCCCCGGCGACTGCGGGCAGGGCTGGCGAGGCGAGATCCCAGAACAGCGGGGTCTCGTCGAGTTGCATCTCAAGCATTGTGAAGCCGGGCAGTACTTGGCAGACTTGCAGGCTCGCCGCGTGGCAAATTGGCCCTGTGGGGTTATGAGGCGAGACCTCGACGCCTTTTTGGCTGAGCGCCTCGGCCGTCCGCATCATCTCGGCGACGCCACCTACATATTTCATATCCGGCATCATCACGTCGTAGGTGCCGGCCTCTGCGAACGCGAGAAATGCGGCTGAACCGACGAACTCCTCAAGCCCGGCAAGGCGCGTGCCGCGCGCGTTGAGGCGGGAACGGAGGCTGCGCAATGTCGGTGCCCTGTCCGGCGTCTCGATGATCGGACATTCCAGCCAATAGAGCTCGAACGGGACGATCGCCTCGACCAGTTCGGCAGCCATGCGCTCATCGAAGCGCCAGTGGCAATCAACCATAAGCCTGGCGGCTGGGCCTACAGCAGCCCGCACCGCCGCAATGCGCGCAAGACCGCTCTGCATCGCCGCAATCCCTTCGCCGGCTGCGCAGCGTTCCCGTGTCACCTCGTCGAAGGGAGCAATCTTGAAGGCCGAGAAGCCCTGCGCGCGCGCATGGTGTGCGCTCGACGCGAAGCCCTCCGGTGAACGATCGGTGGTGCGGCGGTTGATGTTGGCATAAAGGGCGATCGTTGCGTCGGCCTCCCCTCCCAGTTGCGCCGCGATTGATTTTCCCTCGCGCTGCCCTGCCGCGTCATGGCAGGCTACGTCAAATGCGGAGCGGATCGCGGCCGCCGGCAGGGGCAAGTCGCGCTCCGGAGGTTCACCCATGCCTGTCTGGATCCAGAGTGGCAGGTGTCTCTCCGCCGCGTCGATCAGTTGCCGCTCGCGACCGTTCAAACTCGCCTCTCCGACCCCCTCGATGCCCGAGGCGTAGGCAACGCGCAGAAAAGCCCAGACGGTCTTCGGGTTGATCCGCGCCAGCTGCAGCCGCACGCTGCGAATGGCGTCGCTGCCATGATTCACTGAGACGCCTCCAATAGAGCAGTCATCTGAGCCAGCAGATCCTGGCGTGTCTTGACGACATGGGCCCCGACCAACAGGGCGCTGGCTTCCGCATCGCGATCGCGTAGCGCGCGGATGATGTGGTCGTGATCGTCGGCAACGCCACCAAGCCGCTCTGGCCGGTAGCCGAAACGCGACCAGAGTGCCGCCAGTAGAAGCCAGTGCCGATCCAACACGTTGAGCGCCTCGGCATTGCCCGAGACCTCGTAAATGCGGCGATGAAAGCGCTGATTGACCGCGACCGCCTCGCCATATCGCCCACTCTCGGCGAGCGTGAGCCGCTGTGTCTCAAGCGTCTCGATCTCGATCATGTCCCTTGCAGTGACTTTGGTCGCCGCTTCGCGCGCCAGCGTCATCTCCATAGCCAGGCGAATGCTAAGCAGATGCAAGAACCGCTGACGGTCAATGCTGACGACCCGCGCCCCGCGATTGGGCTCGGTCGTGACCAATCCCTCACCCGCCAGGCTGCGCAGCGCCTCCCGGACCGGCATATGCGAGGCATTGTAGCGCGAGGCGAGATCGTCGATGCGCAGTCGTGCGCCGAAAGCGAGCGCACCGGAAACGATATCGCTGCGGATTTGCTCCTTGACATCATCAGCTCGGATCGCTTTCATGATTTGATCAAAAACATAGATCATTGCCGTCGGTCAAGACGATATCATGGGCTATTTGATCAAATGGGAGGGTTGTCGATGTTGAAGCGGTCTCTTTCCTGCTGTGGTTCCGCCATCTTCGCGGTCATGCTCACATCGCTCGGGCCTGCCTGCGCGCAGAGTTGGCCAGACCGACCGGTCACCGTCATCGTGCCGAGCCCGGCCGGCGACGGCTCGGACATCGCGGCACGGCTGATCAACGAGAAACTGCGCGTAGCGCTCGGGCAGCCGTTCGTCGTCGAGAACCGCCCAGGCGCCGGCGGCGTCATCGGTTCTGCCGCGGCGGCGAAGGCAGCACCCGACGGCTACACCTTCATCATGGGCAATGCAGGCTCGCACGGCATCAATGCAGCGATCTACGCCAACATTCCTTATGATGTGATGCGGGATTTCGTGCCTGTGTCGCTGGTCTATCGCGCGCCCAACATCTTCATCGCCAGCCAGAAGCTCCCGGTATCGAGCATGTCGGAACTCATAGCCTATGCGAAGGCCAATCCGGGGAAGCTGAGCTTTGCCTCCGGAGGCGCCGGTTCCTCTGCGCATATGAGCACCGAGTATCTCAAGGCGCTGACCGGCATCGAGGCGACGCATGTGCCCTATCGTGGCGCAGGACCAGCGCTGAACGACATCGTCTCCGGACAGGTTGAGTTCATGGCGGTAAACCTGCCGCCTGCGATCGGACTGGTGAAGAGCGGCCAGATCAAGCCGCTGGCAGTGACTACGCTCAAGCGCACGCCGGTATTGCCGGACGTGCCAACCGTAGACGAGTCCGGCGTGCGGGGCTTCGAGACCGTGGCATGGTTCGGCTTGCTCGCGCCGAGTGGCGTGCCGCAGACGATCGTCGAGCGCCTCCATGGCGAGATCGCCAAGGCCTGCGCGGCAAAAGACGTGCAGGAAAAGCTTGCCGTCCTCGGGGGCGAAACGGTCTGCAATACCCCGGCGGAGTTTCGCGATTACCTGGCCTCTGACATCGCGCGCTGGAAGGATGTGGCGGCCAAGGGCTCAATTAAGATCCAGGCTCCATAAGGGTCGGAGCGCTCGGCAGCGACTGAAAAGTCGCAGCCCCCCGGCCACTTGCCCGGTGAGCATGACAATGCCCGCGGCTCTCCCGGTTGCCTGCCCGAGTTGGCAGGCGATCGCGGCCGGCGAGGATCGATGAGTGATGATGACCGCAGTTGTCGCGCAGGTTAGGGCTACTTTCGTCCCTGTAGTTCCTCGGTCATCCAGGCGCCTGTGCGTAAGCGTTGTTCTCAGGCCACGGCCTTGAGCGGCAGTTTGGCGTAGGCCCAAGGCAGCAGATCGTCGAGCTGGCTTTGCGGGTGGCCGGCGACGATACGGGCGATGACGTCGGCGAGGTAGGCTTGCGGATCGACGCCGTTGAGCTTGGAGGTCTCCACGAGCGAGGCGACGACTGCCCAGTGCTCGGCGCCGCCATCGGATCCGGCAAAGAGCGCGTTCTTGCGGTTCAAAGCGATCGGTCGGATCGCGCGCTCGACCACGTTGGAGTCGATCTCGACGCGGCCGTCGTCGAGGAAGCGTGAGAGACCGGCCCAGCGCGAGAGCGCGTAGCGGATGGCCTCGGCAAGCTTGCTCTTCTGGCTGACGAGGCCGAGCTTGTCCTTGAGCCACGGCTCCAGCGCCGCGACAATGGGGCGGCTTCGGGCCTGGCGGGCGGCGCAGCGTTCCTCGGCCGAGCAGCCTTTGATGTCGGCCTCGACCTGATAGAGCGTCGCGATGCGCGCGAGCGCTTCCGTGGCGATTGGCGCGGGGCCACCTTGCGCGAGATCGTAGAACTTCCGTCGGACGTGGCTCCAGCAGAAGGCCAGGCTCACGGCATTCCTCTCAGCCAGCGCCTTGTAGCCGGCGTAGCCGTCGACCTGGAGCACGCCGGTGAAGCCTTGAAGATGCCGGATCGGCTGGTCAGCCTTGCGGTCGGGCGCATAGAGATAGGCCACGCCAGGAGGGTCTGCGCCGCCCCAGGGCCGTTCGTCACGGGCGTAGGCAAAGAGCTGGCCGGTCTTGGTCCGGCCGCGGCCGGGATCGAGCACCGGCGCCGTCGTCTCGTCGGCGAAGAGCTTGGTCGATGCCTTCAGCCGCTCGAACAAGCGCTCATGGACCGGCCGTAGGAGGAAGGCTGCCTTGCCGACCCAGTCAGCCAGGGTTGAGCGGTCCAGGTTCACGCCCTGCCGGCCATAGATCTGGGCCTGGCGGTAAAGCGGCAGGTGGTCGGCGTATTTGGCGACCAGAACATGGGCCACCGTTGCCTCGGTCGGGATGCCGCCCTCGACGAGCCGGGCGGGTGCCGGCGCCTGCACCACGACCTCCTCGCAGGCCCGGCAGGCGTATTTCGGTTGTCAAACGGCGTGCAATATTGCCCCCCGATCGGCGTCCAATCTTGACCCCTTGATGGGCTGAGGCGGTGAGGAGGCGGCGCGGCGGAGCTGGTTTGGGTTGCGCAGCCGCGCCGGCTCCGGGTCGCCGGCGGCGCGTGGCTCAGAGCCTGTTCTTGAAGCGCCAGCTCTCGTTGCCGGTCTCGACGATGTCACAGTGATGGGTCAGCCGGTTGAGGAGCGCGGTGGTCATCCTGGCGTCGCCGAAGACGGAGGGCCACTCGCCGAAGGCGAGGTTGGTGGTGACGATGACGGAGCTCTGTTCGTAGAGCCTGCTGATCAGGTGGAACAGCAACTGGCCGCCGGACTGGGCGAAGGGCAGATAGCCGAGTTCGTCGAGGACGATGAAGTCCATGCGCGAGAGATAGTCGGCCATACGGCCCTGGCGGCCGGCGCGGGCCTCGGCCTTGAGTTTGTTGACGAGATCGACGACGTTGAAGAAGCGCCCTCGCGCACCGGCACGGATGCAGGCCCGGGCGATCGCGATGGCGAGATGGGTCTTGCCGGTCCCCGTGCCGCCAACGAGGACGACATTGCGCTGATGGGCGATGAAGTTGCCGCCGGACAGGTCGCGGACGAGCGTCTCGTTGAGCGGCGTGCCATCGAAGACGAAGTCGCCGACGTCCTTGGCGAGCGGCAGCTTGGCGATGGTGATCTGGTACTTGATCGAGCGCGCCTGCTTCTCGGCGATCTCGGCTGAGAGCAGATCGCCGACGATGCGCTGGGGTTCGTGCTGGCGCTTCACCGCCGTGGTGATGATCTCGTCGAAGGCGGCCTTCATGCCATAGAGCTTGAGCTCGCCCATGGTGGCGAGAATCTCTGAGCGTTCCATCACACGGCTCTCCTGAGGCTGTCGTAGCGGGCGCAATCGGCGGCGGGCTCATGGCGCAGGCGCAGCGCATCGGGCGTCATGATGGTGATCGCGGCTGCCGGCTCCCGGCGCCGGGCCAGGATGTTGAGAATGACATCGGCCGAATGCACGCCCTGCTTCAGCGCCTCTGCGCAGGCGGCTTCGACCGCCGGCAAGCCGTCGCTCAGAACCGTGGTCAGGATATCGACCATCTGCCGGTCCCCATCCTGCGCGGCCGCCAGCTTCCGACGCACCCGGTTCGAGTGCAGCCGGAAGTATCCAGTCCTTGAAGGGCGCCCCATTGCGCAGGGCGCCCGGTTTGCGGGCCAGAACCGGCACATAGTGCCAGGGATCGAAGGTCGTCTGATCGCGGCCGTAGGAGCGGGCGTGCTCGCCGACGATGCGACCGTCCTGACGCAGCTCGATCCGATCGGCATAGGCGCGGATCTCGACGGGTCGGCCGATCGCGCTGGCTGTGACCGAGTACCTGTTGTTGTCGAAGCGGACCAGGCAGGTCTTCGACACCGCCGCCGGCAACGCATGGAAGCCGTCGAAGCGCCCGACATAGGGAACGAGACTCGGCCGCTCGGCTTCGAAGGCCTCCCAGATCGTGACATCGCGCCGCTCGGGATGGCGATGCGCCTTGGCATAGCTGATCACCTGATCCATCAGCCAGGCGTTCAGCTCGTCATAGTTCTTGACCCTGAGCCGGGGCGCGAAGAAGCGCTCGCGCACCAGGCCGACCTGGTTCTCGACCTGTCCCTTCTCCCAGCCAGAGGCTGGCGTGCAGGCGACGGGATCGACCAGGTAGTGGCTGCACATCTGCAGGAAGCGCCGGTTATAGGCGCGCTCCTTGCCCACGAAGATGGTCTCGACCGCCGTCTTCATGTTGTCGTAGATGCCGCGCGTGCAGGCGCCCTTGAAGAAGGCGAAGCCCCGGTCGTGGGCGTCGAAGACCATCTCCTGGCTCTCGCGGGGATAGGCCCGCACGAACAGCATGCGCGAATGGCAGAGCCGCAGATGGGCGACCTTCACCTTGGTCGTCGCGCCGTTGACGACGACGATCTCGTGGCTCCAATCGAACTGGTAGGCTTCACCGGGCGCGAAGCTCAGCGGGACATAGGCATCGGCGGTGACGGCCGACTGCTCGCGGCGCCAACCTCGCGCGTAGCGGCGAACGGCATCATAGCTGCCCTCGTAACCGCAGCCACGCAGCTCCTCGAATATCCGGATCGGCGTCAGGCGCTCACGCGCCGGCTTGCCCTCGTTGGCCATCAGCAGCCGGTCCAGATCAGGGCGCCAGGGCCCGATCTTCGGCTGCGGCTGAACCGTCCGCTCGTACTCGAACGACGTCGCGCCCGAGCGCAGCACCTTGCGAACCGTGTTCCGCGAGACGTGAAGCTCGCGGACAATCTCCTTGATCGTCTTCCCCCGGACCGAAAACTCGCGCCGGATCCGCGCAATCGTATCCACGCCCTTCATCCCCCGCCCGCCCGTCTGAAACCAAAACGGGCAGTCTCACCGAAACCGGCTCAAGGGGGTCAAAGTTGGACGCCGATCCCCCGCCTCAAGGGGTCAAACTTGCACGCCGAAACACAATCTCGGGCTTTGGATAGCCGACGTGCTCGTTCTTGCGGGCCTGGCAGTAGCGCGAGAGGCTTGATTCGGACGTGGCAAAGTAGTCGACGCGGCCGCTTTCAATTTCGAGGATCGCGGCAAACTTGCGCGCTTCACCGGAGTCCGATGGAGCTCCGACTGAGACCGGTGGCCTTCGCCTGTTCGAACGTTGCGAACTTGGCAGCGAAGACGGTGCGGACGAGCCCGACTTCGTCGGGTGCGGCATTCGGGATCGGATACGTCCGGCCCTTGCCCAGGCGCGGGCGGGCATAGTGGTGTGACGCGGTGGCGTCCGTGGAATGACCGAGCAGGGCTGCGACCATAGTGAGGCCATCCGCGCTGTCCGAGCCGGAAGCGTAGCGTGCCTTCGCGTTCGCGGCGAACTCGTGCCTCGGCGTATAGAGCGACGGCCTCTTCGTCCGTCGAGGGAACGCCCTTAGGCTTTGACCGTGCAGCGCATCCCCAAGACGCTTCTGGAGCGTCGGATAGTCCGCGCCTGCCTCCCTAGCGACTGCGATCCAAGCGTTCAGCGCCCGCGACAGCGTCTGCGGGAGGCCGTAAAAGATCAGCGTACGCCTCAGCGAGTGCGCCCGGAGGTCGTTCGCCTTCGCGTTCTCCACCGTAACGATCGTCCGGTCGCCGTCATGCAGCACCTCGACGCTGGGCCATTCGCACGGTCGCAGGCCGGTAAGTGTCGCAGCCTGCAAATAGGCGATCAAGGCATCGCGCAGCGGCGACCGGCTCGCGATCGTCACTGCAATTAGCCTTTCGACGTCGCCGAGCGGAAGGTGCTTCGCCTTCCTCGCCGAGGTTCTCGGCAGCAAAGACATGCGAACGGCGTCGTCGACGGGCCGGGTGGACCTCAGCCGCTTGGCGAGCAGCAACCGCTCGGCCCCGCCCCCATCCTCCAAGACGTGCGCCGCTGCACATCGATATTGGCGCCAGGACGACTCCGTGATTTCCCGCCGCTTGGTTTCGATCAGCCAGTCGACGTAGTCGGCATCGGACAGCCTTTCTTGCCCGAGCGTGGCTGCCGCGGCCCGACGCAGCTTCGCGTCCCGACGGCGGTAGGCGCGCGGCGTGTCAGTCATCGCGCTGCGCCCGTTGACGCCTGAGCTTCCACATCAGCGCGACGGCCGGCGGTGGCTCGAGCAGCGGAGTGTTCGCGTATGCCCCGATCTCCGCGACGAACTTCTCGGTCGCGCGCTTCGCGTCTATCAGAAATTCCGGCTCGTAGGGGCTGTAGATCAGTGTCGTCTCGGGGCTCGCAGAGGGCGCGACGTGTCCCAGCCATACGCCGATCTGCTCGTGGTCGACACCATTCCTCAGCATGAACCGGCCTAGGGAGTGGCGGACCGAATAGCTGTTGGCACTGGGGTCGAGAAGCGCTCGCTGGACCGCAGCAGCGCGGCCCTTCTTGACGTTCTTCACGGGTCCGCCTCGCCAAGTCACTGCGTGTCCAGGCGGGAGCTGTTCGACCCAGGGGCGCAGATGATCATGGATCGGCAAGAACGGGCGCCACTTGGTGGTCTGGACGCGACCCGTCGGATTCAGCCTAATCAACGCGGGATCCCATTCGAACGATTCCTGCCGCAGATCCAGGATCGCGGCCGTCCTGGCGCCGGTCCCCAGCAGAAAAGCGAACCAGACCTGCAGATGGGGCTCCTCGATGGCATCGTAGAAGCGCGCCAGTTCGGCGATCGAAAGAATCGCGCCCTTGGGCTCGGCGGACCTGACGTGATTCTTGGTCCGGAACTCGGGTACTTTCCGGAACGAGACGATCTCGCCGTTGTCGTGGGCACGACGCAATGCCGAGCGTGCGGTGGAAATCCTGCGGCTGACCGTGCCGATCGTCTTCCCGTCGGCCAGCCAGCGGTCGCGCAGGGATTCCCAGTCCTTCGGCACGAGACTGGAGACCTTCCTGTCCGCGAGGTCCGACGCGAGGAACAGGTCGATGTGGATCGCTTCGGCTTCGGCCGACGCCAGCTTTGCGACGTAAGGGCGGTGGGCGTCGAGGACCATGCGCAGCGTCTTCGGTCCCGCGGTTTTCAGATACGGACGCGGGTCGCCGTCCACGCCCTGGTCGACCAAGGCGTAGACCTTGATCACGCCGTCGGCCAGGTTTTCGGTCCGCAAGGACGCGCGCACGACCTGCCGCGTCTGGGCATTGTACCATGCGACGAACAGCTGCTTCGACTGGCTGTGCTGCACGAGAGCGTACGGACCGATGCGCGTGAGCTCGGAATAGGTGACGCGGATCATCGCCGACCCTCGTCCCGGTCGCGGCCCGTGACGAAACGCACGAGCGCGCTGCTGGTGAACAGGAGCCGGCCCTTGATCGGGACGCGATCGAGCTCGCCGCGCTGCGCCATGCGCGTCACGGTCGCTCGGGAAACGCGCAGGCGTTCCGCGACCTCGCTCGCCGTCATCACCGTGAAGTCATCGTCCCGATCCATCCGTCTTCCCAATGTAGCGTATGTGGTATTCACGATGCGGCGGTGCAGGCGTCGTCAGCCGGCGAGCTCCTATAATGCCCTATATGCTATTCTGGTCAAGCCAGTCGCTTCATCGCCCGAGGGACTTGGTTAACGGCCTGTAATTTCGTCGTCTCGATAGCGGAGATGTTCGCGGATCAGCAGCGTCAACGCCTCCCGCTGATCCGCGGTCGCAAGGTCGTTCTCGACGGATGCGAATCTGATCTCCAGCCGCGTTGGAAACTCGTGTCGCATCTGCCGCGCCGTTTTCGACAATTCATCCAATGCGATTTCGCTGCAGACGACGGTCCTGGAACAGGTGACGACCGATCGGAGGACCGTTCCCTCTATCAGCAGCGGAGCGTTGGCGAGCTTGGTCGTCGGCGACTGCGCCGCGATCGCGAACGCCGCGAGCCTGAAGTTTTCCATGCTCACCACGACCGCCGGCATCAGAGGTCGGTCGAAGAACTGCACGTTGTAAAACACGCCGTTCTTAGGAAGGTTCGCCATCACGACCTCGCTCAGGCGAGCGGGTTCCCCCGCCGAAACCTCGATGCGCTTCAGCTTGGCTGCGATTCGATCGGCTTCCGCGCGGAAGGACAGCACGGTCCCTTCGCCGGCGAGAAGTTTCTTTAACAGGTCGGCGCCCGACGCGACGTTCAGACGATGCGCCTTCGACACGGCCTCGATCGCGAGAATGGCGGGGCGAGCCCGCATCGACTTCAGGTCGACGCCCTGCTCTTCGAGAAAGGAGAGCATTCCCAAGGCGCGGCGGGTCGTGTTGACGGCGAGACCGGTCTCCTCGGCCACCTTCCCGACAAAGGCGTTGCGCTCGCCGAGCTGCGTGGCCCGGAATCCAGCCAGATAAGGCAGCATCCGATCGAACCAGCCGCCGTCGTGCTTGCGGATGCGACCGGGGCGGGAAGGGGGCTTGACGGCCATGCGGATCCGAATAGCATATAACCACATTCGCGGCAATCGCCGCAGGCGCAATTTGTCGCGCGTTACCTCGAAGTAACGTGGCAGTCGGGGAGTCGGAGTTCGGATGGCGCTGTTTCGGCCTGAAGGCGGCATGGAGATCGGTGGGGCGATCGGCTTCGGCCGCTCGGCTCGGCTGTCGTCGAATCGTCCGGGCATAGCGGTCTCCAGCGAGGAGAAGGCTGAGCTGCTTTCAGATTGCTTTGAGATGGCCGCATACGGCGTCGCGAACGGGGTCGAAAACGAAAACCCCGAAAACCGCTTTTCTGAAGCGATTTCCGGGGCTTGGGAAATGGTGGGCGCGACAGGGATCGAACCTGTGACCCCTACGATGTCAACGTAGTGCTCTCCCGCTGAGCTACGCGCCCGTCTGCCGCGTCGGGATATCGCGGCTTTCGGAACCGGTCCCGCCGTTGCCGGGCGACCATGTTGCGAGGTGTGCGGCTATAGCCGCTCGCTTCGAGGCTTGCAAGGCGCTTTGTGGAGAAAGCGTCACAGGCCCCCAAACGCCAGCGGCCTCAGGCCGCCAGCAGCTTCTCGACCTCATTCACCAGCTCGCGCAGGTGGAAGGGCTTGGAGAGCACCTTGGCATCCTTGGGCGTCTGCGAATCGGGGTTGAGCGCCACCGCCGCGAAGCCGGTGATGAACATCACCTTGATGTCGGGATCGAGTTCCGTGGCGCGGCGCGCCAGCTCGATGCCGTCCATCTCGGGCATGACGATGTCGGTCAGGAGCAGCTCGAAGGGCTCTTCGCGCAACCGGTTGTAGGCCGAGAGCCCGTTGTCGAAGGAGGCCACGTCGTAGCCTGCATTCTGCAGGGCCTTGACCAGGAACCGGCGCATGTCGTTGTCGTCTTCGGCGAGGAGTATCTTGGTCATGGGCCTGATCTGTCCGTCCCGTAAGGCCTGTGTTCTGGTGCAGCGGAAGCCGGCGAGGCACCCCGGTTCCGTTCTCGTCAGGTTTCCGCGCCCCAACCCTGCGCGCCTGCGGCGGCAGGGTTATCGGCCCGCCCCCGCAGTGGGAACCCACGGTTTCTATAAGGCATCAGCATGGTAAACAACGGGTGAATCCGTGGCCGATGCCGGTCCTGCGCGGGCAGCCCTTCAACCTCGTGGCGTTGTGTGCTTGTGTTCGGGCCGATGAGCGATCCGTCCGCCCCGTTCCCGCCCCGTCCCGACGATGTCGTGCGCGAGATCGAGCGACCCTACACGCTGTACCAGCCGGCGCTGCACATTGTGCCGGTCGTCGTCGATGTGCCCCATGCGGGACGCCACTATCCACGGGCCTTCGTCGAGCGTGCGCGGCTGCCGCTGCGCTCGCTGCGCCGCTCCGAAGACGCCTATGTCGACCGACTTTTCCGCCACAGCGTCGCGCTGGGCGCGCCGCTGCTCGTCGCCGAGTTTCCGCGCGCCTATCTCGACGTCAACCGCGAGCCCTACGAACTGGATCCGCGGATGTTCGACGGGCGGTTGCCGCCCTTCGCCAACACCCGCTCGCTGCGGGTCGCGGGCGGGCTCGGCACGATTCCCCGCATCGTCGGCGACGCGCACGAGATCTATTTCGGGCGAATCCCGGTCGAGGAGGCGCTGTCGCGCATCGACGGGCTCTACCGCCCCTATCATGCCGGGCTGCGCGACCTCGTGCAGCGCACGCAGCGCGCCTTCGGGACCTGCATCCTGGTCGATGCGCATTCGATGCCCTCGACCGGGCTCGACCGCGACGGTCCGGCCAAGCCCGACATCATCCTGGGGGACCGCTTCGGCACCAGCGCGGCCGGCTACGTCACCGACATCGCGGAAGCCGCCTTCGCCCGTCTCGGCCTTCGCGTGACGCGTAACCGCCCTTATGCCGGCGGCTTCATCACCGAGCATTACGGCGCGCCGGGCACCGGCGTGCACACGCTGCAGATCGAGATCAACCGCGCTCTCTACATGGACGAGGCGACGCTGCTGCCTCACGCCGGATTCGCGGAACTGGAGCAGGCGATCAGCGGGGCGATGGCGGAGTGCTTCGCGCGCTGGAGCGGCTGGCTCGACGACTACCGGCAGGCGGCCGAGTAGCGGTGCGCGGATGTCGTTGCCGTCGCAACAGAAAAAAGGGCCGCACACTTGCGTGGCGGCCCAAGTCTAGGGAGGAAACGCCCAAGGAGGGCAACGAAGGCTTGAGGTCATCGCCCCTTCGCAGTGCACAATATGACGGTGCAGCGCAAAAAAGCAAGTGGCCTGACCAAAATTCTGTGGCTGGGATCGTCGGGTGTGGCATGCAGGAAACGCAGGGCGAGCGCGGTCGCGTCGAAGCGCCCGGCCTCCAGTGCTTGCCTTCGGGCGCCTGGCCGCCCATCACCGGGGCGCTGCGGCGTGGCGCCTGCAGCGGTCGCGCAGGGGGTATCTGATGAGTGCCGTCGATTTCGGAGCCTTCGTGGCGGATCTCGCCACCCAGTCGGGCCGGGCGATCCTGCCCTTCTTCCGCGCCCATCACGGGCTCGAGGACAAGTCGGGCGGCGGCGTCTTCGACCCCGTGACCGAGGCCGACCGGGCCGGCGAGACGGTGATGCGCCACATGATCCGGCGCCAGTTTCCGGCCCATGGCGTGCTCGGCGAGGAGTTCGGCAGCGAGAACACCGAGGCAGAATATGTCTGGGTTCTCGATCCGATCGACGGTACGCGGGCCTTCATCTCCGGCATTCCGGTCTGGGGTACGCTGATCGGGCTGACCCGGGGCGGTGCGCCGGTCTACGGCATGATGCATCAGCCCTTCACGGGCGAGCGCTATTCCGGCGATGGCGGCGAGGCGCGCTATGAGGGGCCGGGCGGCCCGCGCACGCTGCGCACGCGGGCGGTGTCCAGCCTCGCCGCCGCGACGCTGATGACGACCTCTCCCGCCCTGTTCGAGGGCGACGAGGCGCAGGCCTATGCCCGCGTCGAGGGCGCGGTCCGCCTCGCCCGCTATGGCTGCGACTGCTACGCCTACTGCATGTTGGCCGCCGGCCATGTCGATCTCGTCATCGAGAGCGGGCTGAAGCCCTACGACATCGTCGCCCTGATCCCGATCATCGAGGGGGCGGGCGGCATCGTCACCTCATGGGACGGAGGCAGCGCCGCCGGGGGCGGGCGCATCCTCGCCGCCGCCAACAAGGCGCTGCATGAAGCCGCTTTGGCGCTGCTCGCCGGCTGAATCGTCGCTGGCCGCGAGCTGTGCGTCCTCGCCCGGCACGAAGGCGTCGAAGGCGGCCCAGAATTGCGCCCGGATCGGGTCGCTCTCCATCAGGATTTCGTGGCGCGCCTCGCGCAGGACCAGCGCCTGGCCGGTCTTCAGCCGCGCAGCGAAGCGCTCGATCGCCGGGGTCGAGACGATCCGGTCCCGCCCGGCGGCGATGACGAGGGTCGGCACCCGGACCTCGCGGGCGGCGTGGGGGGCGGCGAGCCGCGCCATCAGGCGAAAGGCGGTCCTGACCCAGCCGATGGTGGGGTCGCCGATGCTGAGATGGCGCGCCGCCGCCGACAACGCGCTGTTGCGCGCATAGCGGACCGGGTCGCCGGTGAGGCGGTTGCCGTCAAAGGGCTTGGTGGCGATGGCCGTTTCGCCGCCGCCGGGCACGAAGCCCTTGCCGAAGCCGAGCCAGAACAGCGCGCCCGCCAGCCGGCTGGCGCGGCGCGGGTTCTCGATGATGGTCAGCTCCAGCATCGGCGCGAGCGCGACGAGCCGGGCGACGGGCAGCCGGTCGTGGCGCGCCGCGTCGAGGCACAGCGCCGCGCCCATCGAATGGGCCAGGGCGAAATAGGGTCCGGGCAACCGCTCCCGCATCTGCGCCGTGGCCAAAGCGAGATCGGCTTCGTACTGGCGCAGCCGGCCGACATGGCCTTTGCGCTCGCGGCGGACGAAGCGTTGCGAGCCGCCCTGGCCGCGCCAGTCGAAGGCCAGCACATGGAAACCGCGGCGGCGCAGTTCAGCCACCGTCTCGCCATAGCGCTCGATGAATTCGGCCCGGCCCTGCACGAGCAGAATGGTGCCGCGCACCGGCTTCACCGTCGGGCGCCAGCTCGCGAAGCGCAGCTGCGCCCCGTCGCGCGTGCGAGCGGTCCAGGCGCGGCCATGGCCCGGCGGCGGATAGTCGGGATGAGCGAAGAGTTCGGCGTCGGCCATGGCGGCTTCCCGGCGGCTGGCGCGATCCCGGCGGTGACGCAGCCCTGATCCGCCCCACCGCTTATGCCCCTCCCGGAGGGCTCTTGAAAAGCCGAAAACGCTATCCCAGATCAGCTCTGCGCAGGCCGGAATGGCTGCGCGACCCCAGACCGGGCCCGCGCTCATGACGAGGCGGGCCGGACACGAACGTCGCTTCTTTGGAGGACATCATGCGTCAATTCGATCTTTCCCCGCTCTATCGCTCGACCGTCGGCTTCGACCGTCTGTTCTCGCTGCTCGACCAGGTCGGCAGCGCCGAGTCGGCCCCGAGCTACCCGCCCTACAACATCGAGCGCACGGCCGAGAACGCCTACCGCATCACCATCGCGGTCGCCGGCTTCGGCGAATCCGACCTCTCGATCGAGAGCAAGGAGAACGCGCTGACGGTGCGCGGCGAGAAGCAGGCCAACGACAATGGCGAAAAGCGCGAAATCCTGCATCAGGGCATCGCCGCGCGCGCCTTCGAGCGCCGCTTCCAGCTCGCCGACTATGTCCAGGTGACGGGTGCTAGCCTCG
The DNA here is from genome assembly GCF_042466375.1 of Allobosea sp. R86505. NCBI lineage: Bacteria > Pseudomonadati > Pseudomonadota > Alphaproteobacteria > Hyphomicrobiales > Alloboseaceae > Allobosea > Allobosea sp. R86505. The sequence goes on from NZ_JAXHPY010000001.1 coordinate 1,418,899, forward strand.
AGAACGGGCTGCTCCACATCGATCTCGTGCGCGAGATTCCCGAGGCGAAGAAGCCGCGCCAGATCGCGATCGGCACCGGCAGCGCCAAGGTGATCGAAGCCAAGGTCGAGGCCGCCAAGGCCGCCTGATCAGGCCGCGGCCGCCGATAGTTCGGCAGGGCGCCCCCGGGAAGCCGGGGGCGCTTTTTTATGGCGATCCGTTTCGACGACAGCGTTCGCCCCCGGCGGGAATCTCAATCCATCGGCACGACGGGAACGGCGGGCGTCTCGGGCCGGGGCTGGGCCGTGGTCGTATCCTGAGGCTGCACCGGCGGAAGCTGTGCCGGAATGCCAGGGTTATCGGAGCGGGCGAGCGGCGGCGTGCGCTCGCCCGCTTCGCTGCCGCGCACATCGGTCGGGTTGACCAGGCGGGGCTTCTCCGCGCCCGTGGCCGGATCGGCCGCACCCGGCGTCGGTGCCGCGGGCGCGGCAGGCGCGGGCGGCGTGTCGGTGGCGGGGGCTGCGGCCTCGGCCGGCGGCTTCTCCGGGGGCGGGGCCGGTTCGGACCGCGGGGGCGCGGCCGGGGCGGGCGGAATCTGCGTCGCCGGCGCGCTGGCCTCGGTCGGCGCCTTGCGCTCCTGGGTCGGGCCGGGCTCGGCCTTGGGCGTCTCGGCCTTGGGCGGTGCGGCGGGAGAGGGCGGGACCACCGTGGCGGGCGCGGTCGCCTGTCCTGGCGGCTTGGGTGGGGTGGGCCGTTCGGGTGGCTGCGGCGCGAGGCGCTGGGAACGCGGCCTGGCCTCGCCGCGCGGGTCGGTCCGGGCGACACGAGGGGCGGTGCGCGGCGGCGCCTGGAGGATGATCTCGTCGAGCACCTGCCCGCTATAGGGATCGAGGATGAGCCTGACGCGGGCGCCCGAGCGGGTGCGGCCATCGACGACATAGGCGGAGCCCGTCGCAATGGTGCGGTCGACGCGGGTCAGGCCGTAGTCGCGCGCCGCGATCCGCCCGATGGCGCGCTGCGGGATCGGCGCCGGAGGACGCGGGGCGAGGTAGCGATAGCCATAGCCGAAGCGCTGCTCGATATAGGGCGCGTCGTCATAGAGGTAATATTGCGCCGATGCGGTGCCGGTCGCGCCGGCGAGCGCGCCGGCGACGGCCACGCCCATCAGCGCATGGCGCTGCGCGGCGGTCGAACGAATGGCCATGGTGGAGCATCCCTTTCAAGGACGAACTGACAGGCCTTCAGTCTTCCTTAGGGATTGCGGCGGGCGTGGGGCTGAATCCGGGAGCGACGTCAGCCCTCGCGCGCCGCGAGCAGGGCCATGAGGCGTCCCACCTCGGCTTCCGGCGTCGCGAAGGACATGACGAAACGGCCCACCACCTCGCCCTCGGCCAGCGCCTCGCCCTCGGGAAGGGCGCGTGCCGACCAGTCGAGATAGCCGACGCCGGCCGCCTTCAGCCGTGCCTGCAGGGCGGGAGACAAGATCGGAAACACTTCATTGGCCTGGCAGGGCCAGGCGAGGCGGGCTTCACCGCTCGCCACGACGGCCTGGGCGAAGCGCTGCGCCATGGCGTTGGCGTGGCGCGCCAGATCGAGCCAGTGCCCGTCGGCCAGCAGCCCCTCGAACTGCGCGCCGATCAGCCGGCCCTTGGAAAGCGTCTGGCCGGCTCGCTTGCGGCGCCATTTCATCTCGGCCGCGCGGCCTGCGTCGAAGAAGACGACCGCCTCGGCCGCCCAGGCGCCGTTCTTGGTGCCGCCGAAGGAGAGGACGTCGACGCCGGCCTTCCAGGTCGTCTCGGCCGGGCTGCAGCCCAGCGTCACCAGCGCATTGGCGAAGCGGGCGCCGTCCATGTGCAGGGCCAGGCCGCGGGGTGCGGCGGCGGCCTTCAGCGCCCGGATCTCGTCGGGGGTGTAGATCGTGCCGCATTCGGTCGCCTGGGTGATCGAGAGCGCCTGCGGCTGGACCTGGTGGAGCGCGCCCTCGCGAAAGCGGGCCAGCGTGTGCGTGACGGCCTCGGGCGAGAGCTTGTTGCCGGCGCCGGGCAGGCCGATCAGCTTGGCGCCGTCGCTGAAGAATTCCGGCGCGCCGCATTCGTCGTCGGCGACATGGCTCTCCTCATGGGTAATGACCGCGCCCCAGGGGCGGGTCAGGCTCGCCAGCGCCAGCGCATTCGCCGCCGTGCCGCTGGTGACGAGGAAGACCGCGACCTCCCGCTCAAAGATCTCGGCGATGCGGCGCTCGGCGGCGCTCGTCCAGCCATCCGTGCCATAGGCCGAAGCCGCTCCGTCATTGGCGGCGGCGATCGCTGCCATGACCTGCGGGCTCGCGCCTGCCGTGTTGTCGCTGATGAAGTTCATGCCGCCAGCGATAGAGCCCGGCGGTGCCGGAGCCAAGAGCTTCGGCCGCCTAGCCGACCAGCGCCTGCACGAGGATCGTCAGGGCCGCCGCGATCAGGGTTGCGAAGGTCGCGACCATGCCGGCGACGCGGAAGCGCAGGTCCTCGTCGAGATGCGACACGCCCCAGGCATGGCTCGCGCGCCCCAGCAGGAGGCAGAGGCAGAGCCCGTGCAGCAGCAGGCCAGGGGCGCCGCGGATCTCGGCCATGGCGAGCAGCAGCAAAGCGAGCGGCGTGTATTCGGCGAAATTGCCGTGGACGCGGACGCGCCGCTCGAGCCCGCGGTCTCCCGCCGTGCCGATGGCGACGCGGCCGCTGCGCCGCTGCCGGACCACGGCCAGCGAGAGCATCACGAACAGGAGCGCGAGGAGCGCGGCATAGACGGGAACGATGGCGAGGGTCATGACGGGGTCCGCCGGAGGAGCGCAGGGACCTGTTCTAGGCTGCGAAGGCCTTCGCAGCCAATGCGGCATCTGCGGCTGCTCGACAGGAAGTGTGCGTCGGAGTGACGGCTTCATCCCGGAAATGTCGAGGCCGTCTCTGAATTGAACATAAAATTTCGCAACTGCGCCGAATCACCGCTTGTGCCGAGATTGGAATTCTGGCAAATTCAGGGAATAGGACAGTGTTGCTGTCCCATTTTTCGCCGTGCCGGCCGGTGACCGTAAGGGAAGCCGGCCGTGCCATCGCAACGGAGCGGATCGATGACGAAGGGTGCGGCCAAACACGCCAAAACCACTCGTACGCGTGCCGCCCGCAAAGCGGCAGCCTGACAGGCGCGGCAGGGCGACAAGCCCTCAGCGCCTGCGGAGGACGCGGGCGCCCCGAGACCAGCGCAAGCCACCTCCGACGAACGAACGCCCCGGCCATGCTGGCCCCGTCCTTGCTGCGGCTGATGAGAGCCAGTGCGGGATCGGCGGCCGAGTGTGGGCGAAGGGTGATATGGACTCACGGAGGCCCCCCGGCGGAAGTTGGGCGGGCCGTGGCAAGCGGGGTTTGACGATGAGCGAAACCAGCCAGTCGAGCGGCGCCTTCGAGCGTGCGGACATCTTGGGCGCCGCCACGCCGGTCACGCCGGCCTTCGAGCGTTTTCCCGAGGTTCGCGACCCCGCGATGCCGGTGCGCCAGGGGCTCTACGACCCTTCGATGGAGAAGGATTCCTGCGGCGTCGGCTTCATCGCCGACATGAAGAACCGCAAGAGCCACGCCGTCGTCGCGCAGGGCCTGCAGATCCTGCTCAACATCGACCATCGCGGCGCGGTCGGTGCCGATCCCAAGCTCGGCGACGGTTGCGGCATCCTGACCCAGATCCCGCATCGCTTCTTCAGCGAGGAATGCGCCGCCATCGGCATCGCGCTGCCAGAGGTCGGCCATTACGCGATCGGCCAGTTCTTCATGCCGCAGGACGCCGGCGACCGGAGGATCTGCGAGGACATCGTGGCGCAGACGGTGACGGAAGAGGGGCTGATCTTCCTCGGCTGGCGCGACGTGCCGGTCGATGGCTCGGATCTCGGCGAGGCTGTCAAGGAAAGCGAGCCGGTGCATCGCCAGCTCTTCGTCGGGCGGCCGGCCGAGATCGCGACGGAGGAGGAGTTCGAGCGCAAGGTCTATGTGCTCAGAAAGTCGGTCTCCAACCAGGTCTACAAGCTGAAGGACCGCGCGACCGCGACCTATTACCCGGTCTCGATGTCGGCGCGCACCATCGTCTACAAGGGCATGGTGCTGGTCACCCAGCTCGGCAGCTATTTCAAGGATCTGCAGGACGAACGCTTCGAGAGCGCGCTGGCGCTCGTCCACCAGCGTTTCGCCACCAACACCTTCCCGTCCTGGCGGCTGGCCCACCCCTACCGGATGGTCGCCCATAACGGCGAGATCAACACGCTGCGCGGCAACGTCAACTGGATGGCGGCGCGGCAGGCCTCGGTCGATTCCGAGCTGTTCGGACCCGACATCTCGAAGCTCTGGCCGATTTCCTATGAGGGCCAGTCCGACACCGCCTGCTTCGACAACGCGCTCGAATTCCTGGTGCAGGGCGGCTACTCGCTCGCGCACGCGATGATGATGCTCGTTCCCGAGGCCTGGAACGGCAACCCGCTGATGAACGAGGAGCGGCGCGCCTTCTACGAGTATCACGCCGCGCTGATGGAGCCGTGGGACGGGCCCGCCGCGATCGCCTTCACCGACGGCAAGCAGATCGGCGCGACGCTGGACCGCAACGGCCTGCGGCCGGCGCGCTATCTCGTCACCGATGACGGGCTCGTCGTGCTCGCCTCCGAGTTCGGCGTGCTGCCGATCCCCGAGGAGAAGATCGTCGAGAAGTGGCGCCTGCAGCCGGGCAAGATGCTGCTGATCGATCTCGAAGAGGGCCGGATCATCGGCGACGACGAGATCAAGGCGAGCCTGTGCCAGGCCAACCCCTACAAGGACTGGCTGAAGCGCACCCAGATCGTGCTGGAGGACCTGCCGCCGGTCGAGGCGCGGGCGCAGCGTACCGACGTCGCCCTGCTCGATCGCCAGCAGGCCTTCGGCTATACGCAGGAGGACACCCGCCTGCTGATGGCGCCGATGGCGGTGACGGGGCAGGAAGCCGTCGGCTCGATGGGGACGGACACGCCGATCTCGGCGCTCTCGTCGAAGTCGAAGCTGCTCTACACCTATTTCAAGCAGAACTTCGCCCAGGTCACCAACCCGCCGATCGATCCGATCCGCGAGGAGCTGGTGATGAGCCTGCTCTCCTTCATCGGGCCGCGGCCGAACATCCTCGACCTGGAGGGGACCTCGCGGCGCAAGCGCCTCGAGGTGCGCCAGCCGATCCTGACCAATGACGATCTCGAGAAGATCCGCTGCATCGGCCATTACGAGGATCGCTTCGACACCAAGACGATCGACTTCACCTATCCGGCGCGCGACGGTTCCGCGGGCATGGCCGCGGCGCTGGAGCGGCTTTGCGAGCGCGCCGAGGCCGCGGTCCATGGCGGCTACAACATCATCATCCTGTCCGATCGTCTGGTCGGAGCGGACCGGATCCCGATTCCGGCGCTGCTGGCGACGGCGGCCGTGCATCATCACCTGATCCGCAAGGGCTTGCGCACCTCGGTCGGCCTCGTCGTGGAATCGGGCGAGCCACGCGAGATCCACCATTTCTGCTGCCTCGCCGGCTATGGCGCGGAGGCGATCAACCCCTATCTCGCCTTCGACACCCTGCTCGACCTGCACGAGCAGGGCGCCTTCCCGACCGAGGTCGACGCCTATGAGGTGGTGAAGCGCTACATCAAGTCCGTCGGCAAGGGCGTGCTGAAGGTGATGTCCAAGATGGGCATCTCGACCTACCAGTCCTATTGCGGCGCGCAGATCTTCGACGCGGTCGGCCTGCGCAGCGACTTCGTCGAGCGCTACTTCTTCGGCACGGCCACCGCGATCGAGGGCGTCGGCCTCGACGAGGTCGCGCAGGAGAGCGTCAGCCGCCACAAGGACGCCTTCGGCGATGCGCCGGTCTATCGCAACAGCCTCGATATCGGTGGCGAGTATGTCTACCGCATCCGCGGCGAGGAGCATGTCTGGACGCCGGACGTCGTCGCCTCGCTGCAGCATGCCGTGCGCCTCAACGCGCAGGACCGCTACGAGGCCTTCGCGCAGCAGGTCAATGACGAGGCGCAGCGGCTGACCACGATCCGCGGCCTGTTCAAGCTGAAGCAGGCCGGCGAGGACGGGCGCGCGCCGGTGCCGCTGGAAAGCGTCGAGCCGGCCTCCGAGATCGTGAAGCGCTTCGCCACGGGCGCAATGTCCTTCGGCTCGATCTCGCGCGAGGCGCACGAGACCATCGCGATCGCGATGAACCAGATCGGCGGCAAGTCGAACACCGGAGAGGGCGGCGAAGAGCCGATCCGCTTCAAGCCGATGGCGGACGGGCGCTCGAAGCGTTCGGCGATCAAGCAGATCGCGTCTGGCCGCTTCGGCGTGACGACCGAGTATCTGGTCAATGCCGACGTCATGCAGATCAAGGTCGCGCAGGGCGCAAAGCCCGGCGAGGGCGGCCAGCTGCCTGGCCACAAGGTCGATGCCAAGATCGCCAAGGTCCGGCATTCGACGCCGGGCGTCGGCCTGATCTCGCCGCCGCCGCATCACGACATCTATTCGATCGAGGATCTGGCGCAGCTGATCTTCGACCTGAAGAACGTCAACCCGACCGCGGACGTCTCGGTGAAGCTCGTCTCCGAGATCGGGGTGGGCACGGTCGCGGCCGGCGTCGCCAAGTCGCGCGCCGACCACATCACCATCTCGGGCTTCGAGGGCGGCACGGGCGCGAGCCCGCTGACCTCGCTGAAGCATGCCGGCTCCCCCTGGGAGATCGGGCTGGCCGAGACGCAGCAGACGCTCGTCCTCAACCAGCTGCGCGGCCGCGTCGCGCTTCAGGTCGATGGCGGGTTGCGGACGGGCCGCGACGTCGTCATCGGCGCGCTGCTGGGGGCCGACGAGTTCGGCTTCTCGACCGCGCCGCTGATCGCGGCCGGCTGCATCATGATGCGCAAGTGCCATCTCAACACCTGCCCGGTCGGCGTCGCGACGCAGGACCCGGTGCTGCGCAAGCGCTTCAAGGGCCTGCCCGAGCACGTCATCAACTACTTCTTCTTCGTCGCCGAAGACGTGCGGAAGCTCCTCGCCGAGATGGGCTTCACCAAGCTGGAAGAGATCGTCGGCCGCTCGGACCTGCTCGACAAGCGCGACCTGATCGACCACTGGAAGGCCAAGGGGCTCGACTTCACGCGGCTGTTCCACAAGGTCGACATGCCGGGCGTGGCGATCCGCCATGTCGAACTGCAGAAGCACCCGATCGACGACGTGCTCGACCGCAGGCTGATCGAGGGTGCGAAGGACGCGCTCGAGAGCGGCACGCCGGTCGTGCTCGAACACCCGATCTGCAATGTCGACCGCAGTGTCGGCGCGATGCTCTCGGGCGCCGTCGCCAAGAAGTACGGCCATGCCGGGCTGCCGGAGGACACCATCACGGTGAAGCTCAAGGGCACGTCTGGCCAGAGCTTCGCCGCCTTCCTGGCCGCGGGCGTCACCGTCGAATTGACCGGGCAGGCGAACGATTATGTCGGCAAAGGCCTCTCCGGCGGCAAGCTGGTGGTCAAGCCGGACCCGGCCTCCAAGGCCGTGCCGGAGCGCTCGATCATCGTCGGCAACACGGTGCTCTACGGCGCGATCGCGGGCGAGGCCTATTTCCGCGGCATCGCCGGCGAGCGCTTCGCGGTCCGCAATTCGGGTGCCGTCGCGGTGGTCGAGGGCACGGGCGACCATGGCTGCGAATACATGACCGGTGGCGTCGTCGCGGTGATCGGGCCGACGGGGCGCAACTTCGCGGCGGGCATGTCGGGCGGCATCGCCTATGTGCTCGACGAGGACGGTACCTTCGCCCAGCGCTGCAACCTCTCCATGGTCGATCTCGAACCGGTTGAGGAGGAGGAGGACCTGATGGAGCGGCTGCACCACCATGGCGGCGACCTCGAGCACAAGGGCCGCATCGACATGGCCAACATGTCGGGCCATGACGAGGAGCGCCTGATGCAGATGCTGACGAACCATGTCGACTACACCGGTTCGGAGACGGCCAAGCGGATCCTGGAGAACTGGGCCGACTACCGGACCCGGTTCGTCAAGGTGATGCCGGTCGAGTACCGCCGGGCGCTGCGCGAGATGGAACAGGCGCGCGCGCTGCAGGCGGCGGAATAAGACGAGGGTCGGTTCCGCGCGGCATCCTCCGCGCCGGGACTTCATCGGGACAGGCGCCCCGCCCCGCGGGGATGCCCGGCGAGGCCGGGCGGGACGGCGAGAGACACAGGCATGGGCAAGGTCACCGGCTTTCTCGAATATGACCGGCAGGAGCAGAAGTATCAGCTCGCCGGCGATCGCATCCGCCATTTCCGGGAGTTCACGCTCCCGCTGGAGGAGCGCGACGTCAAGAAGCAGGCGGCGCGCTGCATGGATTGCGGCATTCCGTTCTGCCACGGGCCGACCGGCTGCCCGATCCACAACCAGATCCCGGACTGGAACGAGCTGGTCTATTCCGGCGGTTGGGAGGACGCGCTGCGCAACCTCCACTCGACCAACAACTTCCCGGAGTTCACCGGCCGCATCTGCCCCGCGCCCTGCGAGGAAGCCTGCACGCTGAACCTCGAGAACATGCCGGTCACGATCAAGACGATCGAGCAGGCGATTGCCGACAAGGGCTGGCAGGAGGGCTGGATCGTTCCCGAGCCCGCTGCGATCCGCACCGGCAAGAAGATCGCCGTCGTCGGTTCCGGCCCGGCCGGCCTGGCTGCCGCCCAGCAGCTTGCCCGCGTCGGCCACGAGGTCCATCTCTATGAGCGCGAGGCACGGGCCGGCGGCCTACTCCGCTACGGAATCCCCGACTTCAAGATGGAAAAGAAGCACATCGACCGCCGCGTGAAGCAGATGGAGGCGGAGGGCGTCACCTTCCACTACAACGTCAATGTCGGCGTGACGCTGCCGTTTTCGACGCTGACGGCCGAGCATGACGCCGTGCTGATGACGGGTGGCGCCGAGGCGCCGCGCGATCCCGGCCTGCCCGACACCAACCTCCAGGGCGTACATTACGCGATGCCCTACCTGACCCAGCAGAACAAGCGGGTCGGCGGCGAGGATGTCTCGGGCATCACGCCGATCCTGGCCGGCGGCAAGCATGTCGTCGTGGTCGGCGGCGGCGACACGGCGTCGGACTGCGTCGGCACCGCCTTCCGCCAGGGCGCGCTCTCGGTGACGCAGCTCGACATCCGGCCGATGGCGCCGGAGATCGAGGACAAGCTCACCGTCTGGCCCTACTGGCCGACCAAGTTCCGCACCTCCTCCTCGCAGGCCGAGGGCGCCGAGCGCGAGTTCCAGGCGGCGACGCTCGGGCTCGAAGGGCGCAATGGCAAGCTTACCGGCGTGAAATGCGCCCGCGTCGACGAGAAGCGCCGGCCGATCCCGGGCACCGAATTCGTGCTGCAGGCCGATCTCTGCTTCCTCGCCATCGGCTTCGCCGGTTCGGTGATCGAGGGCATGATCGCGCAGTCGGGCGCGGCCGTGGACAAGCGCGCCAATGTCGTCGCCAATGACAGCGACTATCGCACCAGCGTCGACAAGGTCTTCGTCGCCGGCGACATGCGCCGCGGCCAGTCGCTCGTCGTCTGGGCGATCCGCGAGGGCCGCCAGGCTGCGCATGCGATCGACAAGCATTTGATGGGCGAGACGATCCTGCCGATGTGAGCGGTTGGCGTCATGGTCGGGCTTGACCCGACCATCTCGGAAACCAGCGGCGTTTCGTCACGAGATTCTCGGGTCTGCGCTTCGCTTCGCCCGAGAATGACGGCTGGCCTAGGGCCTCACCGCGGCCAGCGGTGATCGTCCATGCGGCCCGGCTTGGGCTCGGGCAGCACACCCTCGCCGAAGATGCGGTCGAGCTGGCCGGCGATCTCGCCGCGGCCGCGCGCCTCGGGGATCGAGACCAGCAGCGCCTGCTCGCCGGGCCCCGCCGTGCCGGTCAGCGGCAGGATCGGCCCGGCCGCCGGCTTGGCCTGAAGCGCGGCGGGCAGGCTGATCACGGGCAGGCCCGCGACCATCTGGTCGATCAGGCGCTCGATGCCGCCGGGCTGAAGCTCAGGATTGATCGGGGCTCCGGTCTCTGGCGAGACTGGCAGGGCGATCACGCTGCCCTCGGTACCCGGCTCGAACATCCGGCGCACGAGCACATCGACGAAATGGGCCGCCTTGCGGGCGCCGACCGCGGTGAAGTGGATGCCGTCGCCGAGCCGCAGCCGCGCGGGCTGGCCGGAGACGTCTGGGCCCATGGCGGCGTAGCGGTTCTCCGCATCGACGAAAGCGCCCCATAGATCGACATATTGCCCGCCGGCGCGCTCGACCTGCTGGCGGTACTGCTCGTTGAAGGTCACCAGATCGGCCGAGAGCCTGGCGTTCTGCACCGGGGGCGCCCCCACCCAGATCAACGGGATCCGCCGCGCCGCAAAGACCTGCGCGACGGCATTGATGCGCTCGCGGTAGAGTTCGAGCCAGCGCGGGCTGAGCGGCTCGTGGACGGTGTCGCCCTCGCGGATCGCCTGCCGGTCGTTGAGGCCGACCATCATGACGCCCAGCCCGATCTTGGCATCGGCCGCGACGAGTTCGGTCGCGACCCTGGGCCAGTCGTGGAAGTCGTTGCGGACGAGGCCGGAATCCGGCTTCGCCTTGGCGATCACGGCAAGATCGGGCCGGTCCTCGATCGCCTCCTCCAGCCCGTCGGCCAGCAGGTTGGCGAGCGAGTCGCCGATGACGAGGATGTGGTGGGCGACGTCGACCTTGGGGATGACGGGATCGTCGCGGACGACGACGGGCGCGGCCGGGCGGCGCCGGACCACCGGCGCGACGCGCTGGCGCTGCCGCTGGACCGCCTGGGGCTGCTGGGGCTGCTGCCAGAAGAGCTGGAACAGGCTGCGCTGCTGCGGCTGCGGTTGCGGCTGGCGCGCCTGCTGCGCGAGCGACGGCAGCCCGCCGGTCAAAATCAGCAGGCCGGCGGCCGCCAGCATCGTGAAGAGGGCGCGCAAACGCATCGGGCTCTCGATCCGCGCCCCTGTGCGGGGCGCCGCCATCATAGCGGAAGACGGTGCGCCCGTCAGCGGGCCGTGCGCAGCCGCGCCAGCAGGGCCGGCGTCGGCCAGCCATCGGCGATCTCGCCCTGGCGGAGCTGGTACTGGCGAACGGCCTCGCGGGTGCCGGTCCCGATGCGCCCGTCGGCGTCGTGGTTGTAGAGGCCGAGCGCCTTCAGGCGGCGCTGCAGGTCCTGGATGCCCGATTTGTCGAGGCGCGGCGCCTGGACCGGCCAGTCCGCCTGGATGGCGGGGCGGCCCATGATGCGGTCGCCGAGATAGCCGACGGCGAGCGCATAGGCGTCCGACGAGTTGTATTTCTTGATGACGTCGAAATTCGCGGTGAGCAGCATCACAGGGCCGCGATGGCCGGCGGGATAGAACAGCCGCCCCTCGCCGGAGGAGGGGAGCCGCCCGCCATCGGCTTTGCGCACCCCGGCGGAGGAGAGCTGCGCGAAGCTCGCCCGGTTCAGCCTGTGGTCGAAGCCGTCCGGCAGCGTGACCTCGAGACCCCAGGGCAGCCCCGGGACCCAACCATGGCCCTTGAGATAATTGGCGGTGGAGGCGAGTGCGTCGGCGGTCGAGGTCCAGATGTCGGCATGGCCGTCGCCGGTGTGGTCGACCGCGTATTTGCGGTAGCTCGACGGCATGAACTGGGTGTGGCCCATGGCGCCGGCCCAGGAGCCGCGCAGTTCGCGGCGCTCGACATGACCTTCCTCGATCAGTTCGAGCGCGGTCAGGAGTTCGTCGCGGAAGAAGTCGCCGCGATAGCGCAGATGGGCCAGCGTCGCGAGCGAGCGGATCGTGTCCTTGTCGCCCTTGAACGAGCCGTAATTGGTTTCCATGCCCCAGACGCCGAGCACGATCTCGCGCGGCACGCCGTAGCGCGCCTCGACCTGGGCGAGGAGCCCGGCGTTCCCGGCGGCCGCATCGCGGCCGCGTGGAATGCGCGTGCCGCCCACCGCGCTGTTGAGATAGCCCCAGATCGGGGCGGTGAACTCGGACTGCTTTCGGGTCAAAGCCGCAATGGCGGGGTCCGGCGTCATGCCGCGGAAGGCGAGGTCGAAGGTCGCTCGCGAGACGCCCCGGGCCTGGGCCAGCGGCCAGAGCCGCTGCAGGAACGCGGCGAAGTCGCCCTGGGCCGGGCGGGCCGCCGGGGTCGGCGGAGCCTCGCGCGTGCGGGCGGCCGAGCTGCCGATCGAGCCCGTGGACTGGGCGAAGGCGGGCGCCAGGCTGATCAGGGCCGTTGCGGCGATGACGGACAGGCGCATGGAACACTCGGATCGAGGGGAGGGACGGGCTGCTTCAGAGCGCCCGAACAAGATTAACCAAAGGTTAAAGTCATCGGCAATGGCGGACGAACTTGCCGCCGGGCCCGCCGATTTGACAAAGCAGACGCCATGGCTGAGCCTCGCGCGCATGATCAGCCCCTTCAGCTTCTGCTGCGGCCTTCGCCGTTCGGGTCCCTTCATCGCGGGCCACTAGCCCCGCGCCCGCTGCGCTGCGCGCTCCGGGTTCGGGGCCGCCATCGCGCCGAGCGGCACCGCCGCTTCCGTTTCAGTCTTCCTTCCGGCCGTCGCCGCGGGCGCGATCGATCGCTTCCGCCGACCGCCCGGCAACCTTCAGGATTCGTCATGACCCAGGCCACCAAGCGCGCCGCGCGTCCCGCCATCGTGCTCACCGCCGAAGACCATCTCCTGCTCAGCCGCGCCGTCGAGGGCGCCGGCGAGCGCCTGGCCGATCTCGCGGCCGAACTGGGCCGCGAGCTCGACCGCGCCCGCATCCTCCCGCAAGGGCGGCATTCGGCCGAGCATGTGCGCATCGGCAGCGGCGTCACCTTCCGTAACGAGGTCTCCGGCAAGGAGAGCACGATCACGCTCGTGCGGCCCGAGGAGGCCGATGTCGATGCCGGCCGGATCTCGGTGATGACCCCGGTCGGCGTCGCGCTGATCGGCATGGCCGCCGGCAAGTCGATCGACTGGGTGACGCGGACGGCCGAGCGGCGCCGCCTGACCGTGATGGCGGTGCGCGATCCGGCCGATCTGGCCTTGGCGGGCTGAGGCCGGCGCGCTTACACCGCGTTGCGGGTCTTCAGCTTCTCCTCCCAGGCCAGGGCCTGGCGGACGATCTCCTCGAGGTCGTCATGCTCCGGCTGCCAGCCGAGTTCGCTGCGGATCCGGTCGGCCCTGGCGACGAGGGCGGCCGGATCGCCGGCGCGGCGGCCCGAGAGCGTCACCGGAAAGTCGACGCCCGAGACCTTCTTGACGACCTCGACCACCTCTTTCACCGAATAGCCCCGGCCATAGCCGCAGTTGAGGGTCAGGCTGCCGCCGCCACCGCGCAGATGCTCGAGCGCGGCGATATGGGCCCGGGCGAGGTCGGTGACGTGGATGTAGTCGCGGATGCAGGTGCCGTCCGGCGTCGGATAGTCGGTGCCGAAGACCTCGAGGCCGTCGCGCTGCCCGAGGGCGGCCTGGCCCGCCACCTTGATCAGATGCGTCGCATTTGGCGAGGACTGGCCGGAGCGGCCGCGCGGGTCGGCGCCGGCGACGTTGAAATAGCGCAGCACGACATAGGCCAGCCCATGCGCCTTCGCCGTGTCGGCGAGCATCCACTCGCTCATCAGCTTCGAGCGGCCATAGGGGTTGATCGGGTGGAGGTCGATCTCCTCCGGCACGGGGCTGACCGCGGGTTCGCCATAGACCGCCGCGGTTGACGAGAAGATGATGCGGCGGACGCCGCCGCGCACCGCGCTCTCCAGCAGGGCGCGGGTCTTCACCGTGTTGTTCAGATAGTAGCCCAGCGGGTCGGCGACGGATTCCGGGACGACGATCTTCGCGGCGAAATGGGCGATCTCGGTGATGCCGTGCTCGGCGATGAGGCGCGCGAAGAGGTCCTGGTCGGCGATGTCGCCCTGGATCAGCGGCACCTCCTTCGGCACCGCCCACCAGAAGCCGGTCGAGAGATTGTCCAGAACGACCACGCTCTCGCCACGGTCGAGCAGTTCCAGAACCATGTGGCTGCCGATATAGCCGGCTCCGCCCGAAACAAGTACCGCCATCGCCCGTCGTCACCTTCCGCCGGCAGGAACCGCCCCACGCAACAGGCGTTCACGGTCTCGCAAGCACATTCTGCTTCTACTACGATGTGACCGGCTTCGTACAAGCCGTGAGCAGGCCGCCTTTCAACCCGCACCGCCGCAGCCACGCCAGGCCGGGCGCCAAATGGACCTTCCATGTCGAAACGCATCCGCAAGGCCGTCTTTCCCGTCGCCGGTCTCGGCACTCGCTTTCTTCCTGCGACCAAGGCGATCCCCAAGGAGATGCTGACGGTGGTCGACCGGCCCGCCCTCCAGCATGTGGTGGACGAGGCCCGCGCCGCCGGCATCGAGCATTTCGTCTTCATCACCGGCCGCAACAAGGCGGTGATCGAGGATCATTTCGACTTCGCCTACGAACTCGAGGACACCCTGCGTCGCCGTAACAAGACCGCCGAGATCGAGGCGCTGGCGGCTGATCTGCCGCTCGCGGGTGCGACGAGCTTCACCCGCCAGCAGCAGCCGCTGGGGCTGGGCCATGCCGTCTGGTGCGCGCGCGACATCATCGGCGACGACGAGCCCTTCGCGCTGCTGCTGCCGGACATGCTGCACCACACCCATGGCAAGGGCTGCCTGGCCGAACTGATCGACGCCTACAACAAGCATGGCGGCAACCACATCGCCGTGGCGCCGGTGCCCGACGACCAGACTCATCAATACGGCATTGTCGGCGTCGAGAAGCGCGAGGCCAAGGTCTCGAAGGTCACCAAGATGGTCGAGAAGCCGGCCAAGGGAACGGCTCCGTCGAACCTGCACATCACCGGCCGCTACATCCTGCAGCCGACGATCTTCAACCTGCTCGCCAACCAGGAGCCCGGCGCGGGCGGCGAGATCCAGTTGACCGATTCGATGATCGCGCTGTCGCGGCTGGAGCCTTTCCATGCCGTGCGTTTCGACGGCGACATCTACGACACCGGCTCGAAGCTCGGCTTCCTGGCGGCCAACGTTGCCTATGCGCTCGACCGCCAGGATCTCGGGCCGCAGTTCCGCCAGGAGCTCGAGCGGCTGCTGGACCGTCTGTGAGACGCCCCGGGCCGGGACGCGACGCATGAGCGATGCAGCCCGCGTCTTCGACCGGGCGCTGGGCCGGCGGCGGCTGACACGGGCGCTGGCGGCCGGTTATCCGGATTTCCTGCTGCGGCGGGCCACGGAGGATCTCGAGGAGCGTCTGGCGGCGGTGCTGCGCCGTTTCGAGCGGGCGGCCGATCTCGGCTCGCCCCTGCCGCTGGCGGTGCCCGTGCTCGCGGGCAAGGCGGATTCGGTTTTTCACATGGCGGAGGCGCCGGGTTGCCGGAGCGAGCTGGTCGGCGATCTCGAACGCCTGCCTCTTGCCGCAGCGAGCCTCGATCTCTGTGCCTCGCTGCTCGCGCTGCAGGGCGTCAACGACCTGCCGGGGGCGCTGATCCAGATCCGGCGGGCGTTGCGGCCCGACGGGCTGTTCACCGGCTGCCTGCTCGGCGGCCGCACGCTCCACGAACTGCGGCAGGTGCTGCTGGAAGCCGAAGCGGAGACCGCGGGCGGCGCCAGCCCGCGGATCGCGCCCTTTGCTGATCTGCGCGATCTCGGCAGCCTGCTGCAGCGGGCGGGTTTTGCGCTGCCGGTCGTCGACAGCGAGGTCGTGACCGTGCGCTATCGCGACGTCTTTGGGCTGCTGCGCGATCTGCGTGCGCTGGGCTGGGGCAATGCGCTCACGGCCCGCCGCCGGACGGGCCTGCGCAGGGACACGCTGATGCGGGCTGCGGCCCTCTATGCCGAGCGCCATGCGGACGCCGACGGGCGGCTGCGGGCGACCTTCGAGATCGTCTGGCTTTCGGGATGGGCGCCGCATGAAAGCCAGCAGAAGCCGCTGCGGCCGGGCTCGGCCAAGGCGCGGCTGGCCGATGCGCTCGGCGTGCCGGAGATCGGCGCCGGCGACAAGGCTGGCGGGTAAGAGCGGGGGGATTGCCATGAGCGGCAGACAGGAACGGCTCGCGCGCGCGGCCTTCGGCGTCTTCCGCGCGATCCCGACGCGCTGGCACGACAACGACGTCTACGGCCACGTCAACAACGTGGTCTATTATGCCTGGTTCGACACGGCGGTGAACGCCTGGCTCATCGAGCGCGGCTTCCTCGACATCGCCGGCAGCGCCACGGTCGGCCTCGTCGTCGAGACGACCTGCAGCTATTTCGAGAGCGTCGCCTTCCCGGAGACCGTCGAACTCGGCCTCGGCGTCGAGCGGCTGGGCACCAGCTCCGTCACCTACCGGATCGGCGTGTTCCGCCAGGGCGGGGAGCGGGCGGCGGCGCAGGGCCGCTTCACCCATGTCTATGTCGACCGGGCGACGCAGCGCCCGGTGCCGATCCCGGCCGATCTGCGCGCGGCGCTCGAAGGCCTCACATCGTCAGGCGGATCTGGCTGATCTCGCGGGCGATCTGCTGGAAGATCGGGGTGAGCTGGGACGCATTGGAGACCTCGAAGAACATCGCGGGCTCGCTGGCGCAGCCGCGCAGCAGGCTGCTGTTCCCGTTGATGACGCGGATCGAATAGATCTTGATGCCCGTCGCCTTGGCATTCGTGCAGGCAGCCTCGGTGCGCTGGTCCATCGTGGTCTGGTTGTCGCCGAAGCGGTTCTGCGTGTTGTCGCCGTCGGTCAGCAGGATCATGTACTTGGTCAGCCGCGGCGTCGTGGAGGCGGCGGCCTCCGGCAGCGGCGCGCCCTGGCTGAGGCTCGCCATGCCCCAGGCGGCGCCGATCGTGACATTGGTGTTGCCCACCGGCGTCATGGCGTTGACGGTGCTCTCCAGCGCGGTCCAGTCGCTGGTCAGCGGCCGGATCGGCGTCAGCGAGGCGTAGGCGCAGAAATCCGCCGGATAGAGTGTGGCGTTGACGCCGGAGACGGCGCTGGCATCGCTGACGTCGTAGGCCTTGTCGCGGTCGCTGACGCAGCCCTGCCAGGTTGCCTTGGTGATGGTATCGGTCGTCCGGCTCCGGCCGCTGCCGGTCGTGCGGGTCAAGTCGTAGCGCAGCCAGGGCGAGTCCTTGTAGGTCGTCGGCAGTCGCACCTGCGTCGCGAAGGGCACGATCGAGACGCGGATCTGGTCGGGCGTGGTCGCCGCGTCCTTCAGGATATTGAGCAGGTCGAGCGAGGCCTTCTTCAACTCGGTCATCTTGCTGGACGAGGCCATCGAGCCGGTGTTGTCGAGCACGAGCGCGAGTTCGACCGTGTTCGTCCCCCAGGCAGCCTGGGCGCTGGAGGAGACGGGAATGGTGTCGAAACCGATCACGCGGGTGATGCTGGTCTCCACCGTCGTGTCGGCTGTGACGCTGACGGTGCGCGCCGCGCGGTCGACCGAGACGGTGTAGGTTCCCAGCCGCGCATCGGAATTGCCGGCGAGATTGGCACGGATCAGGGCCTCGGCGCGGGTCCGGAGCTCGGCGTCGGTGAGCTTGCTGGCGTCGCGGGCGACCATCAGCGCGGCCGAATCGACGGCGACGTTGAGGCTCGCCCGGGCCGAGCTGGCGCGCGCGTAATCGACGCTCGCGCCCGCGATGCCGATCATCGGCAGGGCGACGATTCCGAACAGGATCGCAACATTGCCGGACGCGTCTTTCCTGAAACGGGACAAAAGCGACATCGACTGTTCCTCCGTGGCACGGTCCGCTCCGTGCCGACGGGACAAGCGCAGATCGCGTGCCAGCCGGCCGCGAAGAGGCCGATGCGGCGGGAATGCGTTGTCTCTGCCCGTCAGTCGGGTTATGCCGCGCGCATCGAAACTGGCCGCGCGGCCGGAACGGCAGGAACCCTCGCCCCGTGATTCCCAACGACATCAAGATCACGCCGCAGCTCGTCGCCGAACACGGCCTGAAGCCCGACGAGTACCAGCGCTTCCTGCATCTGATCGGGCGCGAGCCCTCGATCACCGAACTCGGCATCGTCTCGGCGATGTGGAACGAGCACTGCTCGTACAAATCCTCGAAGATCCATCTCAAGACGCTGCCGACCAAGGCGCCCTGGGTGATCCAGGGGCCGGGCGAGAATGCCGGCGTCATCGACATCGGCGACGGCCTCGCCATCGTCTTCAAGATGGAGAGCCACAACCACCCCTCCTTCATCGAGCCCTATCAGGGCGCGACGACGGGCGTGGGCGGCATCCTGCGCGACGTCTTCACCATGGGCGCGCGGCCGATCGCGGTGCTCGATGCGCTGCGCTTCGGTTCGCCGGACCATCCGCGCACGCGCCATCTCGTCTCGGGCGTGGTGGCCGGCGTCGGCGGCTACGGCAATTCCTTCGGCGTGCCCAATGTCGGCGGTCTGACCGGCTTCCACAGCCGCTATGACGGCAACATTCTCGTCAATGCGATGGCGGTCGGCATCGCGCGGGCCGACGAGATCTTCTACGCCAAGGCCTCGGGCGTCGGTAAGGCGATCGTCTATCTGGGATCCAAGACCGGCCGCGACGGCATCCACGGCGCGACCATGGCCTCGGCCGCCTTCGGCGAGGGCGCCGAGGAAAAGCGCCCGACCGTGCAGGTCGGCGATCCCTTCGCCGAGAAGCTGCTGCTCGAGGCCTGCCTCGAGATCATGGCGGCGGGCCATGTCGATGCGATCCAGGACATGGGCGCGGCGGGCCTGACCTGCTCGGCCGTCGAGATGGGCGCCAAGGGCGATCTCGGCGTCGAGCTCAATCTCGACGCGGTGCCCTGCCGCGAGGAGGGCATGAGCGCCTACGAGATGATGCTGTCGGAGAGCCAGGAGCGCATGCTCATGGTGATCAAGCCGGGCCATGAGGAGCCGGCCGAGGCCATCTTCAAGAAATGGGGGCTGGACTTCGCCGTCGTCGGCCACACGACCGACGATCTGCGCTTCGTCGTGAAGCACCAGGGCGAGACCATGGCCGATCTCCCGATCAAGGAGCTCGGCGACGAGGCGCCCGAATATGACCGGCCCTGGATCGAGACCCCGCCGAAGCAGCGCATCGCGCCCGAGAGCGTCGAGCCGCCGATGGCCAATGCCAAGGCCCTGCTCAAGCTGATCGGCTCGCCGGATCTGTGCTCGAAGCGCTGGGTCTGGGAGCAGTATGACACGCTGATCCTCGGCAATTCGGTGGTGACGCCGGGCGGCGATGCCGGGCTGATCCGGATCGAGGACGGGCCGAAGGGGCTGGCCATGACCGCCGACGTCACCCCGCGCTATTGCGAGGCCGATCCCTTCGAGGGCGGCAAGCAGGCGGTGGCGGAAGCCTGGCGCAACTTGACCGCGACCGGGGCGACACCGCTCGCGGTCACCGACAATCTGAACTTCGGCAATCCGGAGCGGCCCGAGGTGATGGGCCAGCTCGTCGGCTGCATCAAGGGCATCGGCGAGGCTTGCCGCGCGCTCGACTTCCCCGTCGTCTCCGGCAACGTCTCGCTCTACAACGAGACCAATGGCGTCTCGATCCTGCCGACCCCGACCATCGGCGGCGTCGGCGTTCTCGCCGACGTGACGAAGCACGCGACCGTCGCCTTCAAGGCGGAGGGCGAGGCGATCCTGCTGATCGGCGAGACCACGGGCTGGCTCGGCCAGTCGGCTTATCTGGCGACCGTCTGCGGCCGCGAGGAGGGTGCGCCGCCGCCGGTCGATCTTGCTGTCGAGCGCCGCAATGGCGATGTCGTGCGCGGCCTGATCACGGCCGGGCGCGTCAGCGCCTGCCACGACCTGTCGGATGGCGGGCTCGCCGTCGCGCTGGCGGAGATGGCGATGGCCGGCGGGATCGGCGCGACCATCGAGATGCTGCCGGCGGGGCCGGCGCACGCCGTGCTCTTCGGCGAGGATCAGGCGCGTTATCTCGTCACCGTACCGGCTGCTTCGGCCGAGGCGGTGCGGGCCGAGATCGCGGCGGCCGGTGTGCCGGTTGCTGTGCTCGGTCGAACCGGCGGCGCTGCGCTGGCGCTGGCCGGCGAGACCCCTGTAGCCGTCTCCGAGATGAAGAGCGCCCACGAGACCTGGCTGCCGGCCTATATGGCCGGCAAGGCCGCCTGAGGAGAACCGCCATGGCGATGGATGCCCACGACATCGAGGCGATGATCAAGGCGGCGCTGCCGGATGCGATCGTCGAGATCAAGGATCTCGCCGGCGACGGCGACCATTACGCCGCGACCGTAACCTCGGCCGCCTTCAAGGGCAAGACCCGGGTGCAGCAGCACCAGATGGTCTACGCCGCCCTGCAGGGGAACATGGGTGGGGTCCTGCACGCCCTTGCGCTGACGACGGTGACGCCTGATATTTGAGGCGAACCCTGGAGCAGCCGCCATGGCCGAGCCCGATCCGACTGTCGCCAATCATACGCTCGTTCTCCTGCGCGGCATGGACCGGAAGCTCGATCACGTCATCGAGACGCTCGGGCGGCACGATGTTCGCCTCGGACGGCTGGAGCGCGACATCGGCGAGGTCAGGCGAGATATCGGGGAGATCAAGAGCGATGTCGTCCTGCTCGAAAACCGTATTCTGACCCAGACCAACGAAATTCTTCGCATCGTGCATCGCCTCAACGAGCAGGACGCTCTGGCGAGCCAGAACTGAACTCCGGAGATACGCTCATGTCCGACACCAACGCCCGCATCGATGCCGAGGTGAAGTCCGCCGATGTGGTGCTCTTCATGAAGGGCACGCCGCAATTCCCGATGTGCGGCTTCTCGGGCCAGGTCGTGCAGATCCTGTCCTATGTCGGTGTGCCGTTCAAAGGGGTGAACGTGCTCGAGGACCAGGAGATCCGCGAGGGCATCAAGGCCTATTCCAACTGGCCGACGATCCCGCAGCTCTACGTCAAGGGCGAGTTCATCGGCGGCTGCGACATCACCCGCGAGATGTTCCAGGCCGGCGAGTTGCAGGCGCTGCTCGCGGACAAGGGCATCGCGGTCAAGCAGGCGAGCTAAACCCCGCCGCCGGTCCGACAAACCCGCGCCCCATTCGCCGTCTTCCGTGCGCGCCGCTCACGGGAGACGCCGATGCCTCGCTTCATCACGACCGCCATGCTCGCCTGCGCCACTGCGGCGCCCCTGCTCGCGCCGGCACCGGCTCTCGCCGACTGGGACAAGGCGAGGCTGTCGCGTGAGATCGTTGCGATCGAGCGGGAGGCCAAGGGCCGGCTCGGCGTCGCCCTGCTCGATCTGAAGGACCGGTCGCTCTGGTCGCATCGCGGCAGCGAGCGCTTCCCGATGCAGAGCGTGTTCAAATGGCCGCTGGCCATTGCGGCGCTGCAGGCGGTCGAAGCGGGCAAGCTCAGGCTCGACGAGCCGATCACCATCCGGCGCAGCGAGTTCTCGCTCTATCACAGCCCGCTCGCCAAGGCGTTCAAGGGCGAGGCCAACGCCTATCCGGTGCGGGAGCTGATCGCGCTCGCCGCCGGCGAGAGCGACAACACCGCCGCCGACATCCTGATGCGCGCCATCGGCGGACCGCAGGCGGTGACCGCCATGCTGAAGGCCGGCGGCATCACCGGCATTTCCGTCGACCGCTATGAGCGGCAGTTCCAGCCGGAGGTCTTCGGCTTAGCCGGATTCGGCTGGTCTGACGTCATCGACGAACCCGCCTATCGCGCCAGGCTGTCCGCGCTTGATCCGGCGAAACGCATGGCTGCCCTCCAGGCTGCCCTGAAGGACCCGCGCGACAGCGCCACGCCCGAGGCCAGCGTCGCCTTCGTCGAGGCGCAGGCCAAGGGCAACTGGCTGCGCGAGCCGGCGCACAGCGCGCTGATCGACAGGATCACACTGGAAACGAAATCGGGCCCCGACCGCATCCGTGCCGGCCTGCCGAAGGGAGCGCGCTTCGCCCATGAGACCGGCTCCGGGCTGACCATGGACTGCATCAACCACGCGACGAACGACATCGGCCTCGTGAACCTGCCGAACGGGCGGGTCTTCGCCATCGCGGTCTATCTCGCCGGCTCGACAGCGGATGCAAAGCAGCGCGAGGCGGCCCATGCCGCCGTAGCGCGGCTGGCGGTCTTAGCGCTGCGCTAGGCGCGCTTGGCCAGCCGCTCGGCGATGAAGATGCCGCCGAGCACGAGCAGCAGCGCGACGCCGTGATAGAGCGCGAGCTGCTCGCCGAGGATCAGCACGGCGAGGATCGGCGCGAAGACGGGGACCAGATTGACGAAGACGCCGGCGCGGCCCGGCCCGATCAGCTCGACGGCGCGCATGAAGAAGAGCTGCGACAGGATCGAGGGGCCGATCGCGACATAGAGAAGGATCAGCCAGCCCTGCGGCGCCTTCACCGTGAAGGCGCCCTGCGCGACCTCGATCGCCAGCAGCGGCAGCGAGACCAGGCAGGCCACCATGGCCAGCGCCGAGAAGAAGACGAGGCCCGGCACCTGCGGCCGCGAGCGAATCGCCACCGTGTAGCCTGCATAGAAGGTGCAGGCGACGATCATGAAGAGATCGCCCGGCGCGAAGGCGAACTGCCGGAGCACCGCAATGTCGCCGCGGCTGGCTACGACGGCGACGCCGAGCAGCGTGACGAGGACGCCGAGCGCCTGCACGGGTCCGATCGGCGTGCGGTAGGCGATGAAGGCGCCGATCAGCACGAAGACGGGGATCGAGCCCTGGAGAATGCCGATATTGATCGCCGTCGTCGAATAGGCGGCGAGATACATCAGCGCGTTGAAGGCGGTGAAGCCGACGGTGCCCATCGCGACGATGAATTTCCAGTGGGCCTTGAGAACCGGCCAATGCGCCCTGATCTGGTGGCGCAGCAGCACCGGCATCACCGCGCAGACCACGACCCAGCGCAGCGAGGTCAGCGCCATCGGCGAGATGGCGTCGACCGCGAGGCGACCGGCCACCGCATTGCCGCCCCACATCAGGGTGGTCAGGGTCAGCAGCAGATAGGCATTGCCCCAGAGGCGCTGCTTGAGGGTCTGGTTCGCGGGCAAGCGGTCAACCGATCGGGAAACGGGCTCCTGCAATAGCCTTGCGCGCGGTTCGCGTCATGTGGGATGAGGCGCAGTGGCGCCCGGCGCCCGGCGCATCCCTCTCTCCCCATCACCCGCGGCTTCTCCCATGCTCGATGTCGTCCGTCGCCCGCTCCGCCTGCTCTTCGTCGACGGCAATACCCGCGCGCAGCGCGAGAACCACGCGGCGGGCTATGGCGCCCAGCCGGCGGAGGCCTATGCCGCCGAGATCGCCGCGATCGAGCCCGGCGTGGTGACCGACATCTGCCTGCCGGCCGACGAGGGCGCCAATCTGCCGGATGGCGCCGGCCTGCAGTCCTATGACGGCATCTTCCTGACCGGTTCGGCGCTCCACATCTATCAGATCGAGCCGGCGGTGACGCGTCAGATCGAGCTGATGCGCGCGATCTACGCCAGCGGCACGCCCTGCTTCGGCTCCTGCTGGGGCATTCAGATGGGCGCGGTCGCGGCGGGTGGCACGGTGACGGCCAACCCCAGGGGGCGTGAGGTCGGCTTCGCGCGCAGGATCGCGCCGAGCGAGCCCGGCCGGACACATCCGCTGCTGGCCGGACGCCCCGCAGCGTTCGATGCGCCGGCGATCCATCTCGACACGGTCGTCCAGCCGCCGCACGGCACGACGATTCTGGCCTCGAACGCCTATAGCCAGGTCCAGGCGGCCGAGATCCGCCATGAGGGCGGGGTGTTCTGGGGCGTGCAGTACCATCCCGAATTTCCGCTGCGCCAGGTCGCCTCGATCCTGGGCCGCATGGTGCCGGTTCTGATCGAGGAGGGGTTCCGGAAGGACGAGGCGGACGCGGAAACCTGGCTGTCGGAGCTGCGCGCGCTCGACGCCGACAAGAGCCGCCAGGACCTCGCCTGGGCCCATGGGCTCGACGCCGAGGTGCTCGATGATGCGCGCCGCGTCACCGAGCTGCGCAATTTCCTGGATCAGCGCGTCAGGCCGCAGGCGAGCGCGCGCGGACGCGCCTAGAACACTGCCCCGGACGGGGCTCGGCCGCATCGCGTGAGGCGAAGACGTGACGCAAGGGCGCTTTGTAGCGGCCGCCGAAGGCCAGCGATGTCCTTGTCATTGCCGTTGTTTCGCGCTGTGGTTGCACATTCCGGCGTCAATTCTTCTTTTGGATTAATCGTATTTTAAACGTCTAGGGACGAAATCGGATCGAATGATGACGTAGGGACAGTATCCGGCAACCTCCAGTATCCCCTGCGGCACCCGACCTGAAGACCACTCTGTCATCCCGCCGGCGCGTGCGCTGTGCCGCTACATGGGGCCCGAAACCGTTGAAATCCATTCGCACCAAAATCCTGGCGATCCTGGCGATCGTCTCGCTCGGCGCCCTCATCTCGTCCGGGCTCGGTTTGTGGGCGCTGTCCCATTCCAACAACCTCAGCCAGCGTGCGGCGCAACTCGCGAACGTCACCCACGATACGGACCTGATCAACTCCCATGTCCTGGGCGTGGTGATGGATGCGCGCGGCATCTACATGTCGAAGGACGCGGCCGCGGCCGAGCCCTTCGCCAAGGGCATGGAGGCGCGGTTCCCGCAATTGCGCAGTCTCGCCGCTCATCTCGTCGGCATCACGCCGGAAGCCGAGCGCGATCAGGCGCGGAAGATCGAGAAGGCGGTGGCGGATTTCATCACGTTCCGGTCCGAAACCATCCGGCTCGGACGCGAGGTCTCGACGGCGGCGGCGAACGCCCAGGGCAACAATGACGGCAACCGAGCGAACCGCAAGGCGCTCAACGATCTGCTCGTGGCCTTAAGCAAGACGAACAACGCGGCGTCCGAAGTCCTGGAGCAGGAAGCCAACCGCTTCACGGAGATGGCGAAGATCGGCCTGCCCGTCACGCTCGGCGTCATGCTGCTCGGCTCGCTGCTGATGGCGCTCTTCTTCGCCCAGCGCTCGCTGACCAAGCCGATCCTTGATCTCAGCGCCGTGATGGGCGCCCTGACGCGGGGCGATCTCAAGGTGACCGTGCCGCATCTCGAACGGCAGGACGAGATCGGCACCATGGCCAAGGCCGTCTCCGTGCTGCGGGAAAGCTCCGAGCAGGTCGCGATCCTCCAGCAGCAGGAGCAGGCCGCGGCGGCGGCGCGCCTCGCCCGGGCGCAGTCGATGGAAGCGGTCGTGTCGGATGTCGGCGAGGTCGTGGCGGCTGCGGCGGCGGGCGATTTCTCGGCGCGGCTGCAGATCGACCATGCCGACGAGCAGATGCAGAAGCTCGTCGCCGGCATCAACGAGATCAATGCGGTCGTCGACGGCGCCACCAGCGAGTTCTCCGGGACGTTGCAGGCGATCGCGGCCGGCGACCTGACGCACCGGGTCGACACCGCCTATCAGGGCCGCTTCGCCGATCTGAAGGCCGCGATTAACGAGACGGTGGATCGCCTGTCTTCGACGGTGAAAACGATCCAGCTGACCTCGGCGGATGTCGGTCTGGCGGCGCGCGAGATCAACATGGGCGCCGACGATCTCTCCAAGCGCACCGAGGAGCAGGCCTCCTCGCTGGAAGAGACCGCGGCGACGACGGAAGAACTCGCCGCCTCGGTGAAGGCGACCGCCCAGGCCTCGCGCCAGGCGGCGAGCGTCGCCGACGAGGCCATGAAGGCGGCGCAGGCCGGCGGGGCGATTGCTGGTCAGGCGGTCGACGCGATGGCGCGCATCGAGAGCGCCTCCACCAAGATCTCCGACATCATCCGGGTCATCGACGACATCGCCTTCCAGACGAACCTGCTGGCGCTCAACGCGGCCGTCGAGGCGGCCCGTGCGGGCGATGCCGGCAAGGGCTTCGCGGTCGTCGCGTCCGAAGTCCGGACGCTCGCCCAGCGGTCGAGCGAGGCGGCCAAGGACATCTCGGCGCTGATCTCTTCGTCGAACAGCGAGGTCGGCGAGGGCGTCAAGCTCGTCCGCCAGGCCGGCGAACAGCTCAGCCAGATTCTGGCAGCCTCCGAGAAGGTCGCGGCCACGATCGCGGAAATCTCTGCCGCCTCGGGCGAACAGGCCAGCGGCATCGACGAGATGAGCCAGGCGGTGGCGCATCTCGACGAGATGACCCAGCAAAACGCGGCGCTGTCGGAACAGAGCGCGGCCTCGGCCGGCTCGCTCTCGGGCAAGATCGCCCAGCTCAACGACCTCGTCGCCGCCTTCAAGACCGGGCCGGACTCCGGCCGCGCCGCGGCTGCGCCGGTCCCCGCCGGCGAGCCGGCCCGCCTGCGCCAACTCGCGGAAGCCGCCTTCGCCCAGACCCGGGCGCCTGCGGCCCGTGCCGCCGCGCCGGCCGCCGCACCGCCCCCGCGCGCGCCGGCCAAGAAGGTCGCCAACAGCCGCGCCGGCGATTCGGGCTGGGAAGAGTTCTAAGCCCTGCCTCTACCCAAGCGCCAACCAGGGCCCTGCCGAACCGGCAGGGCCTTTTGCGTTGGGGCTGTCCCGTATTCGCGGGCGGGGCGGCTGCGAGGCGCAGGCGGCCGGCGGATCGCTGTGTCCGCAATCGGGCCCAATTCCGCCTTGGCCTCGTCCCAATCGGGCGTGTCTATCACGGGCTCGTGATCGTCTATGGGGATAGCACAGCATGATGACCCGTTTCGCCGCCGCCCTCGTCCTGGCTCCCGGCTTCGCAGGAGCCGCCGAGATCGAGCTGGCCTCGCGGATCGACCGTGTCACGGTCTATCCCGACGGGGCGGTGGTGACGCGGCTGGGCAAGGCCGAACTGCTGCAGGGCGCCTCGCAGATCGTGCTGCGCGGCCTGCCGGCTGCGATCGACCCCGCCTCGATCCGCGTCGAGGGCCGGGGCAGCGCGGCGGGTGGCGGCGGTGCATTCTCGATCGGAGCCGTGGATGTGCGCCCGACGCCCGGCGAGGCCAAGCCGGTGCTCGACGCGGTGATCGAGGGCAAGCTCACCGCGCTGCGGGACGAGAAGCAGGCGCTGGCCGGGCGCATCAGCGCGATCGAGGCCAAGCGCGCCACGATCGAGCGCTTCGGCCAGACCGGGCCGGACAAGCTCGGCCCCGACGGCAAGGCGCTGCCGGTGGCGGACTGGCCGGCCGTGTTCGAGGCGATCGGCACAGCGCTGGTGAAGGTTCATGAGGAATTGCGTGGCGACCGCGCCCGGGCGGCGGATGTCGAGGGCGAGATCGCGGCGCTGGAGCGGGCGAAACCGCAGCCGGGCCGACCCGGCGCACCCAAGCGCGACGTCGCGATCGCGGTCGAGGCGCCAGCGCCGCTGGCGGCCGAGTTCACGGTGACCTACCGCGTCGGCGGTGCCGGCTGGACACCGCAATACGAGGCGCGCCTGTCGACAGGCGGCGTCGGCGGCAAGCCTTCGCTCGATCTCCTGCGGAGGGCGGAGTTGCGCCAGCGGACGGGCGAGGACTGGGCCGATGTGGCGCTGACGCTGTCGACGACACGCTCGGCCGGCGGCACGCAGGCGCCGGAGCTGACGCCGGTGCAGGTGATGTTCTTCGAGCCACCGGTGCTCTACGAGGCGCGCCCGATGACGCGGGCTGCGCCGGCGCCGATGGCGGCCGCCCGCGCCAGGGCGGAAGCCGACGCGATCGCCGAACAGTCGCAGAAGGCGGCCGCCCCCGTCGCCGCCGAGGCACAGACCGCCCAGATCGAGGCGGGCGCCTATCAGGCGAGCTTCCAGGTGCCCGGGCGCGCCACGATCCCGCAGGACGGCTCCTCCAGGACCGTGCTGCTGAGCCAGGCGAAGGCCGAGCCGGCGCTGGCGGCGCGGATCGTGCCCGAGCTGGAGGAGAAGGCCTATCTCGAGGCGAGCTTCATCCATGACGAGGCGGCGCCGCTGCTGCCGGGAACCGTCGCCCTGCATCGCGATGGGAGCTATATCGGGCGGGGCCGGATCGGGCTGGTGGCGCCGGGCGACAAGGTCGCGCTCGGCTTCGGCGCCGACGACAAGCTCAAGGTCACGCGCGCGCCGGTGCACCGCCGCGAGAACGAGCCGAACTGGCTCGGCCAGACCCGCACCGATCTGCGCGAGTTCCGCACGGTGGTGAAGAGCCTTCACGCCCAGCCGGTGAAGGTGACGGTGACCGAGCGCATCCCCTATTCGGAGAGCAGCGCGATCACGGTGGAGAGCCTGCCGGCGCAGACCACGCCCCCCACCGAGAAGCAGGTCGGCGACAAGCGCGGCGTCTCGGCCTGGACCTTCGACCTCGCGCCCGGCGCCGAGAAGGAGATCAAGGTCGCCTACCGGATCAAATGGCCGGGTGACCGCGAGGTCACCTATGCCCCGCAGCCGGGGCCGGGCCCGCAGCCCTTGCCGCGGCCGCTGAACTGAGGGGGCGGGGTTTGCTCACGAACCACGCCGTCATCCTGGACCAGCCGCGCAGCGGCGCAGGCCGGGATCCATCATCGGGCTCTGCGCCGCTCCAGGATGGATCCCGGGACGACCTTCGGTTGCCCAGGATGACGGCCGAGTGTCCGAGGGAAAACGACGGCCCGTCACACGGCCATCGCCAGCTCGCGCCCGCGGCCGAGCCGCGTCATCCAGTCTGTGTATTGCGGCTGGACCTTGAGCTGGTGGCCGTAATGGCGGCGCAGGCCCTCCGTCAGGCGCCCGCCCAGCCCGAGCTGCTCGTCGGCGAAGCCGATCATCACCGAGTTCGGCCAGGCCTGCGGGCGCACGCCGCGCAGGCGCTCGAAGAGCTCGTCCTCGCTCGCGTCAGGATCGTTCTGGGCCATCAGCATCAGCATCGCCGCGGTCGAGCGCGAGATGCCCATATGGCAGTGGACGAGGAGATGCCCCTCGACCCGCTCGCCCACGCCCGCGCGCAGCCCCTCGCCGAACTGCAGGATCTGCTCGACATGGCCAGCTTGCGGCGGGGTCATGCCCTGCGACGGGCCGAGGATGTCGTGGAAGCGCAGCGTGACGCGATGGTGCTCGCCATAGGTCCCGAAGGTGTCGATCTCCGGCAGGCCGGGGTCGAGCAGCGACAGCACATGGCTGACGCGGCGGACGCTATGGGCGGGCAGTTCCTCGATGCCGCAGATGGTGAGCGTCGAGATGGCGAGCGATTGCATGGTGATAACCCGCTGGTTTGCGTGAGCCCGCCGCATATGGCCTGCCTCCGCGCCGCGCAACCGACGGAACTGGAGGCGAGCCCTGCATATGCGCTTTAGCCTGGAGGCGGCCTGACCGGACGGCGGCATCCCTCAGCCCTCATCCTGAGGAGCGCTCGGCACGAGCGCGTCTCGAAGGATGCTCCAGATGGTTCCGGAGCCCCCTGGAGCATCCTTCGAGACGCCGCTCCGCGGCTCCTCAGGATGAGGGCTGAGGTTTTGTGATGCGCGACCTACGCCGCCGCCGCTCGCTCCTCGATTCCCAGCTCCTCACCCACGACGTTCACCCAATAGCGGATGCCGTCGGGGATGATGGCGTCGTTGAAATCGTAGAGCGGGGTGTGCAGGCCCTTGAACGTGCCATCCGCCTCGACGCCGTTGCCGATGCGCATGAAGGCGCCGGGCTTGATCAGCATCATCTCGGCGAAATCCTCGCCGCCCGTGCCCGGCCGCAGCTTGCCGTCGACATGGGCCACGCCGACCGAGGCGGAAGCTGCCGCGACCGCGACCGCGACCTGATCGGCCTTGTTGATCAGCGGGCTGGTGCCGCGGTGATAGGTCGCTTCCGCCCTGCAGCCCCAGGCGAGCGCGGTGGCGGAGGCGAGTTCACCGATGCGGCGCTCGATCGTGTCGCGGATCTCGGCGGAGTAGGTGCGCGCCGTGCCGCCGAGCACCAGCTCGGAGGGGATGACGTTGGACGCGTTGACGTCGCCGCCATGGATGTAGCCGACGCTGATCACGGCGGTGTCGAGCGGCGGCACGTTGCGGCCAACGATGCCCTGCAGCCCGAGCACGAACTGCGCCTGGGCATAGGTGATGTCGGTCGAGAGATGCGGCTGCGAGCCGCCATGGCCGCCGACGCCGCGGAAGATCACCTGCCAGCTGTCGGCCGAGGCGAGGAAGGGGCCGACCGCCGTGCCGAAATGCGAGGCCGGCAGACCCGGCGTGTTGTGCAGGCCATAGATCGCGTCGCAGGGGAAGCGCTCGAACAGCCCGTCGGCCAGCATGGCGTTGGCGCCGCCGCGGCCTTCCTCGGCCGGCTGGAAGATCAGGATGCAGGTGCCGGCGAAATCGGGGTTCTCGGCGAGGTAGCGCGCGGCGCCGAGCAGCATGGTGGTGTGGCCGTCATGGCCGCAGGCGTGCATCTTTCCGGGGTGCTGCGAGGCGTAAGGGAGGCCGGTCTGCTCCTCCAGCGCCAGGCAGTCCATGTCGGCGCGCAGCCCGATCGCGCGCTGGCCGGGGCGCTTGCCGCGGATGACGCCGACGACGCCGGTGCCACCGATTCCTTCGGTGACCTCGACACCCCATTCGCGCAGGTTCTTCGCGACGAGGGCCGCGGTGCGCGTCTCCTCCAGCCCGAGCTCGGGATGGGCGTGGATGTCCTGGCGGATCGCGGTGAAGGCGGCATGGTGGCGGTCGAGCCAGGCGTCGAGCGTGTTCGTCATCGGTGTCCTGTTCCCCTTGGCGCGGGCCCTGCGTCGGTTCTGCGGGCGGTTGCCGCAGCCTCTGGCCCGGCGGCCCGTCAAGCCTTCCGGCGAGGCGAGATCGGGGCCGCCGGCTCACCTTCTACACCTGTGCGAAGCGGCCGGCCATGCGCGCCAAGCTTGACCTCGGCGTGCTCTTGGCTCATGAGGGCGTGCAAGAACCTGCCTTCGAACCCCGGTCTTGCGCCGGGGTTTTTCATGTGCGGCGCTTGCCCGGAACGACACGCGCAAGACTCACTTTAAGACAAGCAGGAACCCCTGAACCATGGCAAATGTGGTGGTGGTCGGCGCCCAGTGGGGCGACGAGGGCAAGGGCAAGATCGTCGACTGGCTGTCGAGCCAGGCCGATGTGGTCGTGCGATTCCAGGGCGGCCACAATGCCGGCCACACCCTCGTCATCGACGGCGTCGTCTACAAGCTCTCGCTGCTGCCCTCGGGCATCGTGCGGCCGGGCAAGCTTTCGGTCATCGGCAACGGCGTCGTGGTCGATCCCTGGCATCTGGTCGAGGAGATCGCGCGGCTGCAGGCGCAGGGCGTCGCGATTTCCCCTGAGAACCTCCGCGTCGCCGACAACGCCACGCTGATCCTGCCGCTGCATCGCGAGCTCAACCATTTCCGCGAGACCTCCAATGTCGGGCTGAAGATCGGCACGACCAAGCGCGGCATCGGTCCCGCCTATGAGGACAAGGTCGGCCGCCGCGCCATCCGCGTCATCGACCTGAAGGACCCGGCGATCCTGGAGGCCAAGATCGAGCGGCTGCTGGCGCATCACAACGCGCTGCGCCGGGGTCTGGGCATCGAAGAGGTCAACGGGGCCGAGCTGCTCGCCCAGCTCAAGGAGATCGCGCCGAAGATCCTGCCCTTCGCCGACACCGTCTGGGCGCTGCTCGATTCGCAGCGCCGCGCCGGAAAGCGCATCCTGTTCGAGGGCGCGCAGGGCGCGCTGCTCGATGTCGATCACGGCACCTATCCCTTCGTCACCTCCTCCAACATCGTCGCCGGCCAGGCCGCGACCGGCTCGGGGCTCGGCCCCTCGGCGGTCGGCTATGTGCTGGGCATCGCCAAGGCCTATACGACGCGCGTCGGCGAGGGCCCGTTCCCGACCGAGCTGTTCGACGAGATCGGCGAGCTGATCGGTCAGAAGGGCAAGGAGTTCGGTGTCGTCACGGGCCGCAAGCGCCGCTGCGGCTGGTTCGATGCCTGCCTGGTGCGCCAGACGGTGAAGACCTCGGGCATCGACGGCATCGCGCTGACCAAGCTCGACATCCTCGACGGCTTCGAAGAGATCAAGGTCTGCACCGGCTACAGGCTCGACGGCGAGATCCTCGAGCATCTGCCGGCGGGCCAGAGCGACCAGGCCCGCGTCGAGCCGGTCTATGAGACGATTCCCGGCTGGGAAGGCTCGACGGCGGGCGCCCGTTCCTGGGCCGACCTGCCGGCGCAGGCGATCAAATATGTCCGCCGCATCGAGGAGCTGATCGGCGCCAGCGTCGCGGTGCTCTCGACCAGCCCCGAGCGCGACGACACCATCCTGGTCCACAACCCCTTCGAGGGGTGAGGCCTTCCGCAACGGGAGCTTCCGGCCCGACACCCTTTGGGAAATACGCCCCGGCCTGAAACCGGACAGGGTCGCCGAGGGTTGACGCAGGCAAGCAACAGCGACAAGTGAGGCCAATGGCCGACTTCTATCCCATCCTGGCACGCGCGGTCGCCGGGCTGCCCGACACATCGCCGGCAGCCCGCCAGGCGATCTATGACCGCGCCAGGGCCGCGCTCGTCGCGCAGCTGCGCAGTCTCGATCCGCCGCTCGGCGAGGCCGAGATCATGCGCGAACGCCTGTCTCTCGACGAGGCGGTGGCGCGGATCGAGGCCGATTACGACGACACGCCGCCGCGCTTCGAGATCGACGCGCTCGATCCGCCGCCGGAAGCCGGTCCGGATCTCGCCGAGCGGCTGCCGCCCGCGTCGGCGCCAGGTTCGCCGCGCGCCCCGGCGTCTGGGGTGGATAGCGACGAGGCGGGGTTCGGCGAGCCCCAGCCCGACATCGCGGACACGCAGCCGACGCGGCCGCGGATCGCGCCACCGCGCGAGAGCCGGGTCAAGCCGGGCCATCTGCGCACCGCCATCGTCGCGGGTGGCGTCGCTGTCGCGATCGCCGCGATCGCGGTGACGGCCTATTACGTCAACAAGGTCAAACCGACCGAGACGGCGACGCGGCCGCCCGTCGAGGCGCCGGCCCAGCCGGCGCAGGCGGACAATGCCGGCAAGATCGCCGAGCGCGTCGGCGAGGCGGGCGCCGCGCCGTCGGTGACCCGTCCGCAAACAGGCGGCACTGCTCCCTCGCAGGAGATCGCCGTCGCGCAGCGCGCCATCCTCTACATCGAGGACCCCGCCGTCCCGCAGACGCCGCGGGCCGTCAACGGTCGCGTCTTCTGGCGGCTCGACAGCGAGAGCGTCGGCCAGGGCCGTCCGGTCGAGACGATCGTGCGCGCGACAGTCGAGATCACCGAGATCGGGCTGACGCTGGATTTCACCATCCGCCGCAATACCGACAACGCCTTTCCGGCTTCGCACATCATCGGCATGCGCTTCTCCAGCATCGGCGATCCGGCGACGGAAGCGGTGCGCGAGGTCGGTGTGCCGCAGTTCAAGACCGAGGAAAGCGAGCGCGGCGCGCCGCTCTCGGCGATCAACTCGGCACTGGGCGAGAACCTCTTCGTCGCGGCCCTGTCGAACGTGCCCGTCGAGGTCACGCGCAATGTCGACCTGATCCTGAACCGGTCCTGGATCGACGTGCCCGTGCGCTTCGCCTCCGGCAAGCGCGGCATCATCACCTTCGAGAAGGGTGTGTCGGGCGGGCAGACGCTGGCGGACGCGTTCGGGCGCTGGCAGTAGGGGCTCCGGGACCCCCGGCCGGTTCCCTCAGCCTGCTCGGCTCTTCCGCCTCCGCGCCAAAGCCCGCCAGCGCCGCCGCCGACCGGGCTCCCTCGCGGTGAAAGGGTTCGCGGCCTAGGAGGCTGCGAGGGAGGGTTCGGCGAGCAGGCAGGCGCTGCAGAGCAGGGCGATGTCCAGCAGCCTTCGGCGCGACGACAGCCAGGACGACATCATCCCGCCCACGGAATTTCGAGGCCGGGGCGGCAGTTCCAGGTGAGCGCGTGCCAGTGCGGCCTCGCGCGCCGGCTGAGGATGGGCCGGCCGGAGTAGGCGGTGGAGCACCGTGCCGGTCCGCCGCTTCAGTCTGCGGAACACCCGGCTCCAGGCCAGTGCATGCTCGTCGAGCCAGATGACGTTGACCGGCAGCGACGACATCGTGCGGCCGTCGGGGCGCAAGGGCGCGTCCGGATCGGTCACCTCGTAGAAGCACTCGTAATCCGGCCAGTTGTAGCCGTCTTCCCAGGTCCAGCAGTCATGCGCCTGGTAGTGCTGCATCAGCCGGGCGCCGAGCGCCTTGTCGGTCGGCAGAAAGGCCGACGGCGCACCGAGGCGGGGGCTGTTTCGCTGCATGAAGTAGAGCACCCGGTCGCTGACATAGCCGCTGACGTACAGCCGGAAATCGCGCTGGCGCCGGATATGCGCGACGGCCCGGAACACCTGAACATGCTCTTCATGGCCATATTCGCCCCAGGGATTGTGGGAGACGACGAGGTCTCCGGCGCTGATATGCTCCTCCAGCGCCGCCGTCAGCAGATCGAAGTTTCTCGCATAGGCGTCGCCGTTGCGACCGCAGTGGATGCCATAGACGGTCTCCACCGGCCTGCGCCAGTCGGTCGTCTGGTAGGTATTGGATTCGGTGATGTCGAGACTGAGCGCGTTCTTGAGCGGAAAGTCCTGAAACACCGTCTGGCGTCCCTGGCTGATCGACCCGCTGTTGGGCGCCTGATTATAGCAGATGATGATCTTCTTGGCCGACGCGAGAATGGAACTCGCATAGAGAACCTCGTCATCGGGGTGCGCCATCACGACCACGGCGCCGCTGAAATCCTTCATGGTCATGGTCATGATCGATTCCTGTTTTTGTTATGATCGAAATCATGGTGGATCGGCATCTGAATGCTATACCGCTTCTGAGTGTCGCTTGATGCCTTCTCGATGCCGCCAAGGGGATATTTCAGATTCGGCTCAGACAATAAGATGGTGTATAGTCCCGATCCTCCGTCCTTCATTCGTGGCACTCATAGAGTTGAGCGACTAAAAAACCCTCAACACCGCCGATCAAGATCGTCGATCTGCGAACAGATGTGCCCCGGTCGCGAATCTCTTGTGGGAGCCTGGCAAAGAATGCGTCACGCTACGTTGTTCCGCTGACGGACGTTTACGATCAAGCCTCGACTGAAACACAATGATGGAACGTTGTTGAGGCCTAAAGCTGCGGGATGCTTAAGGGCGGCGATGTCGCCCGGCGCTCTTCCCGAGAGGCCGCGTCAGCGGCGTCTCGATGCGCCATCAATCTCCGGAGCGTCCCGAAGCATCCGTCGAGACGCGTTCCTGCGGAACGCTCCCCGGGATCAGGGTCCGGGGTCGACCGAGCGCTCAGCTCGTCCGCTCAGCTCTTGCGCTCGGCGGCAAACCGCGCCGCCGCGCGCAGCACATCCGCCTCAGGCCCGAAGCCGGCGAGCGCCGCCACCGCCGCTGCGCTCAGGCCGTCGCGCTCGCGCTTGGCGGCGTCGAGCCCCAGCGCCTGCACCAGCGTGCCCTTGCCCTTGTCCTGGTCCTTGGCGGTGGCCTTGCCGAGCTGCTCGGGGCTGGCCTCGACGTCGAGGATGTCGTCTGCGACCTGGAAGGCGGCGCCCAGCGCCCGGCCATAGGTCCTCAGCGCGGCGCGCTGCGCAGGCGAGGCGCCGCCCAGGATCGCGCCCATCCCGACGCTGGCCGCGAGCAGCGCGCCGGTCTTCATCGCCTGCAACTGGCGGATCTGCGCCTCGGTGAGGGTGGCGGGTTCGCCCGCGCCGAATCGCCCTTCGGCGGCGAGGTTGAGCATCTGCCCGCCGGCCATGCCGCCCAGCCCGGAGGCCTGCGCCAGCGCCAGCACCAGCGCGGCGCGGATCTCGCCGGACGGGTGCGTCGCGGGGTCGGCCAGCACCTCGAAGGCATAGGTCAGCAGCGTGTCGCCGGCGAGGATCGCGCTCGCCTCGTCATAGGCCTTGTGCACCGTCGGCCGGCCGCGACGGGTGTCGTCGTCATCCATCGCCGGCAGGTCGTCATGAACCAGCGAATAGCAGTGCACCAGCTCCACCGCCGCTCCGGCGCGCAGGGCGGCCTCGGGCGCCACGCCGAAGAGGCGGGCGGTCTCCACCGTCAGGAAGGGCCGCAGGCGCTTGCCCCCGCCGAGCGCGCCATGTCGCATCGCCGCCAGCAGCCGCTCAGGCCGCGCGATCTCGCCCTCGCGCGGGGGCTCCCCGAGAAGCTGGTCGAGCAGGGTCTCGATCGCGTCGGCGGTCCAGGCCAGCCGGGCGGCCAAGGCGTCGGCAGCCGGCGTCTCGCGGGTGGGGGCGGAACTCATGCGCAGGCCTCGCGTTCGCTGACCGGCGGGGCTTGCCGGAGTGCGGCCGAACCGTCAAGCCGGAGGCTGGCGCGGAGGCGGGGGGATGACGGCGATGGCGGGCGAACGGGCGGAGAGGCGGCGAAGCCCTGTCGGGCGCCTGCTGCGGACCGTCTGGCTCGGGCTGCTGGCGCTGCCCGTCCTGCTCCTGAGCGCGATCCTGCTCTACGCCTTCATACCGGTACCCTCGACGCTGATGATCGGTCGCTGGCTGACGCTGCAGCCGGTCGAGCGGCGCTGGGTGCCGCTCACGGAGATTTCGCCCAACCTGATCCGGGCCGTGATCGCGGCCGAGGACCAGCGCTATTGCAGCCATCGCGGCGTCGACTGGGTCGAGCTCAACGCCGTGATGGAGGACGAGGACGGTCCCTCGCGTGGCGCCTCGACGCTGACCATGCAGACGGCGAAGAACGTCTTCCTCTGGCCGGGCCGATCCTATGTCCGCAAGGCGCTGGAGATCCCGCTGGCGATGGCGATCGATTTCGCCTGGGGCAAGCCGCGGGTGGTCGAGGTCTATCTCAACGTCGCCGAATGGGGGGAGGGGCTCTATGGCGCGGAGGCCGCGGCCCAGCGCTATTTCGGCAAGCCGGCGGCGCGGCTGAGCCCTGCGGAGGCGGCGCGGCTGGCGGCGGCGCTGCCCAATCCGCTTCTGCGCAATCTCGCCCGACCGAGCCGGGGCCTGCAGGCGGGGGCGGCGCGGATCCAGCGACGCGTCGGACAGATCGGCCCGCTCGGCGACTGCGCCGTCCCGGAGTGACCGGCCGCGCCGGTGTGGCGTTGGCGAAAACCGGGATTGGGCACTAGCCATCGGCGCCGGCAGCGTGTATGGGCAACGCCTCACGAGATTGATCCGTCGTCGTGGCGGTGGCGTGGCCTGCGGGCAGCGCTTCCGGGCGGCGGCACGATGGAGAGTACAATGGCCGTTCCGAAGAGAAAGACGTCGCCGTCGAAGCGCGGCATGCGCCGCTCGGCCGACGCGCTGAAGCAGCCCACCTATATCGAAGACAAGAACTCCGGCGAACTGCGCCGTCCGCATCATGTCGACCTGAAGTCGGGCATGTATCGCGGCCGTCAGGTTCTGAAGGCCAAGACCGAGGCCTGAGCGGCCGAGGACCGGGGCCCGGCGGGGTTTCGCCATCGACACGCTGCCCTGCAGCGTCACGAGCCGGCCGCAAGGCCGGCTTTTTCTTTTGCCGGTCGGCCGGCTGGTGGGAGGAGCGCTTCGGGGCGGCCTCAGCCGTGCCGGCTGAGACCCGTGCGGGCGCGCAGGGCGGCAGCGCGATAGAGGCCGGCGGCCATCTGCGGCGTCTCGCGGCCGCGACGGGCGAAGGGGCCGATCTCGGCCTGGCTGGCGGCGAGCTGCAGCAGGAGCATCGCGGATGCCGCCGCAATCGCCTCTCCCGTCTGCTCCCGATATGCCGATTCGGCCATGTGCCACTCCGATACGCAATCGCTGCGCCCGGTGGCAAAGTTGCAAGGGCCCGGCCAACCTTAACGGTGTATTAAGACCGTCCGCCGCATCGTTTCGGAACATTTTCCGTTCGCTCGCGTGCCGTCCGGTCGCGGGTCGGTTCCGCTCTCCCGAGGCTGCTCACCGATGCCGGCGCCGTCGATCTTCAATGCCCGTGATGAGGCCCGCGTCGATCCGCGCAACCTGCTCTCCTCGATCGGCGAGGTCGTCTACAGCTGGGACATCCAGAGCGACACCCTGACCTGGGGCCCCAACGCGGCCGAGGTGCTGGGGGCTATTCCGGAGGCGGCGATGGCGCGGGGCCTCGGCTTCGCCGGCCTGGTCGAGCCCGGTAGCGGCCGCAGCCGCTATGATGCGGTGTTCTCGTCCGGCGGTCACGACGAGGGCGAGGGCGTGATCTACCGCACGCGCTATGCCGCCGAACTGGCCGGTCGCCGGATGTGGGTCGAGGATTCCGGCCGCTGGTTCGCCGGCACCGACGGCCGGCCCGCCTGTGCCCGCGGCATGCTCCGGCTCGAGCGCCAGGTCCGCCCCGACGAGCTGCTCGGCCAGACCGGCGAGCTCGGTGACCGCTCGGCCCTGCTCGACCGGCTGGCCTCGGCGCTCTCCGAACATCTGCCGGCCGAGCGCAACGTCGTCATTCTCGTCGCGGCGATCGACGAACTGGCGCGGCTGAACGACGATTTCGGCCATGAGGCGACCGACGAGATCATCGCCGTGGTGCAGGAGCGGCTGCGCTCGGTGACACGCCGGCGCGACTATCTCGTGCGCTATTCCGGCAACCGCTTCGCCATCCTGTTGACCGGCTGCCCGCTGAACCAGGTCGACGCCGCGGCCAGGCGCTTCGGCAAGGCCGTGGCGCAGGCTGCCATCGAGACGGCGCGCGGCATCGCGCTGGTGCGTCTGCGCGTCGGCGCGGCGATCGCGCCCGATCTGTCGAACCATGCCGGCGCGCTGCTCTCGGCGGCCGAGAACGCGCTCGCCGGCGCCAAGGCCGGTTCTTCCGACACGGCCGTGATCGCCCGGCGGCAGGAGAGCCGCGAACGCACCGACAGCGCCAGCGGCTTCGACGTCAGCGCGCTGGCCGCGCTCAACGAGCGGCGGATCGAACTGGCGCTGCAGCCGGTCGTCAAGGCGACGTCACGCGAGGTCTCGTTCCACGAGGCGCTGCTGCGCGTCTCCTTCGGAAGGGACGGGTCCTTCTTCGCCACCGCCGAGCTGATCCCGATGCTGGAGCGGCGCGGTCTGGTGCGCCTGTTCGACCACCGCGTGCTGGAACTCGCCGTCGGCCTGCTGACGGAGGAGCCGTCGCTGTCGCTCTCGGTCAATGTCTCGCCGCGCTCGCTCTCCGATCCGGAGTGGTTGGACGCCTTCCTCGCCTGCACCAGCGGCGCGCGGGGCGTCGCAGATCGGCTGATCGTCGAGATCACCGAGACCGCCACCATCGACAACCCGACCCGCGTCGCGCGGCTGCTCGGCCAGATCAAGGAGCGCGGCGCGCGCGTCGCGATCGACGATTTCGGTGCGGGCCACACCTCGCTGCGGCATCTGCGCGCCTTCCCGATCGACGTGCTCAAGATCGACGGCACCTTCACGCAGAACCTGCGCCGCTCGACCGACGACCGCTTCTATGTCCGCACGCTGATCGATCTCGCCCGCCATCTCGGCGTCGATACGGTGGCGGAATGGGTCGACGACGAGATGCAGGCGCGCCTGCTCGCCGATTGGGGCGTCACCTATCTGCAGGGGCATCTGGTGGGGAAGGCCGAGCTGCGCCGGCCGGCTGCGGGCGCGCGCACCGAGACGCGCGCGGCCGGCTGAGGGGGCGAAACGGCCCTGGGGCCGCCCCGCCCCCGCGCTCACTTCGTCTTGGCGAGCTTGTCGAGCCGGTCGCGCATCTCGCTCAGCTCGCGCTTGAGGTCGCCGAGATCGTCGCCCTTGGCGGCGCCGGCGGCGGCGCTCTCCTCCTGCGCCTTGGCGGCGGCCGCGGCGGCGAAGGGATTGAACATCCGGAAGGCCTCGGTGAAGATCGCCATGTTGGCGCGCGTCTGGGCCTGCAGCGCGTCCATGGCGCCGCTGCCGAGCGCCCCGCCCGAGAAGGCCTTGGTCATCTGCTCGCGGAACTGGCCCTGGTCCTTGGTCAGGCTGTCCATCGAGAATTCGAGATAGCGCGGCACCAGAGCCTGCATGCTGTCGCCGTAGAAGCGGATGAGCTGGCGCAGGAAGGCGATCGGCAGCAGGTTCTGCCCGTCCTTGGATTCCTCGTCGAAGATGATCTGCGCCAGGACCGAGCGGGTGATGTCCTCTCCCGACTTTGCGTCATAGACGACGAAATCCTCGCCGCCGCGGACGAGACCGGCGAGGTCCTCCAGCGTCACGTAAGAACTCGTACCGGTGTGGTAGAGACGACGATTGGCGTATTTCTTGATGACGGTCGGTTCTTTGTCGCTGGCCATCAGAATCCTGCATCACGTTGGCCCGAACCCCGGCGCGAAGATCGCGCGACGGCCGGACTGACGGTCTTCCCGGAGCGATGGTAGCCGCTGCGGCGCCCGTCGCAAGTTTTTTGAGCGCCGGCCCGGAAATGGCGATCACAGCATGGGCGATGCGGCATGTCTTTGCGGCATCTCAAGGATCGGCTGCCGCAAGTTTGCGCGCGACCATCTCTTTCGGCTGACTTGACGGCGGCGCGGCGGGCTTCGAAGGTGCCCCTCGAACAGGCGCCCGGCAGGCCCGGGCGTCGCGACAACCAGCTGAGGAATTCCCCCATGGCCGATACGGACATCGTGATCGTCAGCGCGGCGCGCACCGCGGTCGGCGCCTTCAACGGCGCATTCGCCAACACGCCCGCCCATGAACTCGGCGCGGCCGCGATCAAGGAGGCGCTGGCCCGCGCCAAGGTCGATCCCGCCGATGTCGACGAGGTCATCATGGGCCAGATCCTGACCGCCGGTCAGGGCCAGAACCCGGCCCGCCAGGCCGCGATGATCGCGGGCATCCCGCAGGAGAAGACCGCCTGGGGTCTCAACCAGCTCTGCGGCTCCGGCCTGCGCACGGTCGCCATCGGCCTGCAGCAGATCGCCAATGGCGATGCCGACATCATCGTCGCCGGGGGGCAGGAATCGATGTCGATGGCGCAGCACGCCGCGCATCTGCGCTCCGGCACCAAGATGGGTGACCTGAAGTTCACGGACACGATGATCAAGGACGGCCTCTGGGACGCCTTCCACGGCTACCATATGGGCACCACCGCCGAGAACGTCGCGACCAAGTGGCAGATCACCCGCGAGGAGCAGGACGCCTTCGCCGTCGCCTCGCAGAACAAGGCCGAGGCCGCGCAGAAGGCCGGCCGGTTCAAGGACGAGATCGTTCCCTTCACCGTCTCGACCCGCAAGGGCGACATCGTCGTCGACACCGACGAATATCCCCGCCACGGCGCGACGATCGAGGCCATGGCCAAGCTCAAGCCCGCCTTCTCGAAGGACGGC
The DNA here is from genome assembly GCF_042466375.1 of Allobosea sp. R86505. Lineage (NCBI taxonomy): Bacteria > Pseudomonadati > Pseudomonadota > Alphaproteobacteria > Hyphomicrobiales > Alloboseaceae > Allobosea > Allobosea sp. R86505. The sequence goes on from NZ_JAXHPY010000001.1 coordinate 1,460,004, forward strand.
ACCGTCACGGCCGGCAATGCGTCCGGCATCAATGACGGCGCGGCGGCTCTCGTGATCATGTCGGCGAAGGAGGCCGCCAAGCGCGGGCTGACGCCGCTGGCGCGCATCGCCTCCTGGGCAACGGCGGGCGTCGATCCGGCGATCATGGGCTCGGGCCCGATTCCGGCGACGCGCAAGGCGCTGGAAAAGGCCGGCTGGAGCGTCGGCGATCTCGATCTCGTCGAGGCCAATGAGGCCTTCGCGGCGCAGGCGCTGGCGGTCAACAAGGACCTCGGCTGGAACCCGGAGATCGTCAACGTCAATGGCGGCGCGATCGCCATCGGCCATCCGATCGGCGCCTCCGGCGCCCGCGTGCTGGTCACGCTGGTGCACGAGATGATCAAGCGCGACGCCAAGAAGGGCCTCGCCACGCTGTGCATCGGCGGCGGCATGGGCGTCGCCATGGCGCTGGAGCGCTGAGAGCGCGATGGCGCGCCAGACGACGCTCTACCGCTACCTGACCGGGCCCGACGACGCCTCCTTCTGTCATCGGGTCTCGGAGGCGCTGAGCCGGGGCTGGACGCTCTACGGGCATCCGACCCTGGCCTTTGATGCAGCGCAAGGTCGCGTCGTCTGCGGCCAGGCCATCATCAAGGATATGGAGGGCGCCTACACGCCCGATCTGAAGCTGTCGGAACAATAGATCGCCGCGCGTCCGTCCGGACGCGATCAGGGTGATCGATCACGGTGAAATGCTAAAGCGCGGCGCCCACGCCGCCATCTGGAGGGGATGAGGTCATGACGAAGGTTGCGTTGGTCACGGGCGGAACACGCGGCATCGGGGCGGCGATCAGCCGGGCCCTGCAGGAGGCCGGCCACAAGGTCGCCGCCAGCTATGCCGGCAATGACGAGGCGGCGGCCAAGTTCCGGGCCGAGACCGGCATCCCGGTGTTCAAATGGGATGTCGGTGATTACGACGCCTGCGCGGCGGGCATCGCCAAGGTCGAGGCCGATCTCGGGCCGATCGACATCCTCGTGAACAATGCCGGCATCACCCGCGACGGCTTCTTCCACAAGATGACGCGCGAGCAGTGGTCGGACGTGATCCGCACCAATCTCGACTCGCTGTTCAACATGACGCGCCCGGTGATCGAGGGCATGCGCGCCCGCTCCTTCGGCCGGATCATCGTGATCTCCTCGATCAACGGCCAGAAGGGCCAGATGGGGCAGGTCAACTACTCCGCCGCCAAGGCCGGCGATATCGGCTTCGTCAAGGCGCTGGCGCAGGAGAACGCCAACAAGGGCATCACCGTCAACGCGATCACGCCGGGCTATATCGGGACCGACATGGTCGCCGCGATGCCGGAAGCCGCCCTTCAGCGGGTGATCGCCGGCATCCCCGTCGGCCGTCTCGGCAAGCCGGAGGAGATCGCCGCGATGGTGGTCTTCCTCTCTTCGGAGCAGGGCGCCTTTGCGACGGGCGCGACCTTCGCGGTCAACGGCGGGCAGTACATGGCGTGAGAACCGCTCGTGCCACTTGAAAGGTAACGTATAAGGCACTATCGTGATCGAGGTCGTTGCTTACGTCGATGCGAGCGGGCACAGCCCTTTCGCGCGATGGTTTGCAGGCCTCGATTACGTGGCGGCGGCACGGGTCGGTGCCGCGCTGTTGCGGATCGAACAGGGAAACTTGTCCAATCTGAAGGGATTGGGTGGCGGGCTGGCGGAGTACAAGCTCAATATCGGCCCTGGTTACCGGATTTATCTCGCTCGACGCAGCGACAGCCTGATCATTCTGCTTTGCGGCGGAACGAAACAGCGGCAGGGCGCCGACATCGCGCGGGCTCGGGGCCATCTCGCCGATTACGAACGTCGGCTTGCGAGTGAAAGGTTCCAATGATGGTTCTCACGCGCAGTTTCCGGGAAATCGTCGCCGAGCGTGCAGCGCGGGAGCCGGAATTCCGCGAGGCTCTCTTGGAAGAAGCGGTTTCTCTGCTGGTGACGGGCGATGTCCAGACCGGCAAGGCGATGCTGCGCGACCTGATCAACGCCACGATGGGGTTCGAAGCATTGGCGCGCGCAACCGGTACGCCGTCGAAGAGCCTCATGCGAATGTTCGGGCCGAAGGGTAATCCTACCGCCAACAAGCTGTTTGCCGTTCTGCAGGCGGTGCAAAAGAGCGAAGGCATTGAATTGACGGTCTCCGCAGCACGTTGAACCCGTCGATACTGTCGGCCTCACCCCCGCCGCGATTTCGGCAGCAGGAAGGTGAGCAGGCCCAGCGCCGGCAGCCAGGCCGTGATGCGGAAGACCTCGACGATGCCGATCTTGTCGGCGAGCGCGCCGAGCACGGCGGCCGCGATGCCGGCCAGCCCGAAGGACAGCCCGTAGAACAGGCCCCCGACCAGCCCGACGCGGTGGGGCACGAGGTCGATGGCGTAGATCAGGATCGCCGAGAAGGCGCTCGCCATCACGAAGCTGATGATCACGCTGAGCACGCCGGTCCAGAACAGGTCGGCATGGGGCAACAGCAGTGCGAAGGGCAAAGATCCCACGATGGACAGCCAGATCACCCGGTCGCGGCCGATGCGGTCTCCCACCATGCCGCCGATGATGACGCCGAAGGTGGAAACCAGCAGATAGAGGAACAGCATGATCTGCGAGAGCTGCACCGTCACCTCGAAGCGCGTCATCAGATAGAAGGTGTAATAGGAGGTGAAGGCGGCGTTGTAGCCGTTCTTCGAGACCAAGAGCAGGATCAGGATCGTCATCGCGAAGAGCACGCGCCCGCGCGAGAAGCCGTGCGCGGCGGTCTCGTCGCCCTGGCCCTTCGGCTGGGCGCGGCGAAAGGCGCTGTAGCGCGAGGCGGTCCAGGACATCAGCACCATCGCGACGAGCACGACGATCGAGAACCAGGCCAGGCTCGACTGGCCGCGCGGGACGACGATCGCCGCCGCCAGCAGCGGGCCGATGGCGTAGCCGGCATGACCGCCGACCTGGAACAGCCCCTGCGCCAGGCCCTGGCGACCGGCCGCTGCGTGGCGGGCCATGCGCGTCGCTTCGGGATGGAACACGGCCGAGCCGAGCCCGACCAGCGCGGCGGACAGCAGCACCAGCGGGTAGCTGGTCGCGAAGGCTAGCGTCAGCAGGCCGAGCAGCGTCGCGCCCATGCCGGCGACCATCGCATAGGGCCAGGGGCGCTTGTCGGTCAGCCAGCCGAGCAGCGGCTGCAGCAGGGACGACGTCACCTGGAAGGCCAGCGTGATCAGGCCGATCTGGCCGAAATCAAGCTGGAAGTTCTCCTTGATCAGCGGGTAGAGCGCCGGGATCATCGACTGAAGCAGATCGTTCAGCAGATGCGCCGCGCTGAGCGCGACGAGGATCGGGATCAGCGGGCGGCGCTCGGTGGCCGGCAGGGCGAGTGTGGTCATGGCCCTGACGCTTGATCCTTCGCCGCGTCGCGGTCAATGGCGGCGATCCGGCGTTGCGATCATGACGCCCATGGCGCGAGCGCCAGGCTGCGACGCAATGAGGGCGCATCTGCCTGCCGACCGCGGCTCTCGGCTTTCCGCGGCCCGCCTGCTATCGACGCCGCAACCGTGCTCCAACCCGCCTCGCCCATGACCTCCCGCACCGCCACCCTCATCGGCGCCCTCGCCATCCTGCTCTGGTCGACGCTCGCGCTGTTCACGGCGATGAGCGGGCGGGTGCCGCCGTTCCAACTCGTCGGCATGACCTTCGTGATCGGCGGGCTGTTGATCCTCGCCATCGCGGCAGCGCGCGGGCAGCTCTCACGCATCCGCCCGACACCGGCCTCCTTCGCGCTCGGGCTCTACGGCCCCTTCGGCGACACGGCGCTCTATTATGCGGCGGTGAAGACGGCGCCGGCCGCCGAGGCGAACCTGATCCATTATCTCTGGCCGCTGCTGATCGTGCTGTTCGCCGCGCTTTTGCCGGGCGGGCGGCTGAGGCCGCGGCATCTGGTCGGCGCGCTGATCGGCCTGGCTGCGACCGCGCTGCTGGTCTCGGGCGGGCTCGGGGCCGGGCAGGGGCTGGCATTGGGCCATGTGCTGGCAGCGCTCGGCGCCTTCGTCTGGGCGAGCTATTCGGTGGCCTCGCGCCGCTTCGCCGCGGTCCCCTCGGAAAGCCTGTGCATCACCATGCTCGGCTGCGCCGTGCCGGCCTTCGCCTGCCATCTCGCCTTCGAGACGACGTTGTGGACGCTGACGGCGGTCGAATGGGCCGGTGTGCTGGGCTTAGGCCTCGGCTCGATCGGCCTCGCCTTCGTCGTCTGGGACATCGGCATGAAGCAGGGCGACGTCGCGCTGCTCGGCGTCGCCTCCTATGCTGCCCCCGTGCTGTCGACGATCATCCTGGTGCTCGCGGGCTATGCCCAGCCGAGCTGGCTGCTCGCCGTGTCCTGCGTGCTGATCGTGGTCGGGGCGGTGGTGGCGAGTTGGGAGCGATCCAAAGCCTGACCCAGTCGTCATTCTCGGGCGCAGCGCAGCGAAGACCCGAGAATCTCATGACGAGAGGTGTCTGGTTTCCGAGATGGTCGGGTCAAGCCCGACCATGACGCTGCCTATTCCTCAATTCCGCCGGAGCAGCCGCTCCAGATAATCCAGTTCCTCCATCGGGCGCGACGGGTCGCCGAGGCGGCGGCGGAGTTCCTCGAGGATGCGGCGCGCGCGCTGGGTCGCGCTCTCGTCGGCGCCGGGCACGCGGACGCGGCCATCGGCCCAGTCGCGTTGGCGCTGCGGCCGGCCGAGCGGGTCCTCGCGGCCGCGCTGCTGCGCCGAGGGCCGGCCGGACGGCTGGCCGTCCGGCTCGCCGAAGGCGCCCTCGCCGGGTTCGCCGCCCTCGCCGGGCTCGCCCTGCATCTGCTGGGCGAGGTTCTGGGCGCCCTTGCGCAGGGCCTCCAGCGCGCGGCCTTGCGCATCGAGCGCGCCTTCGCCCTGGCCCTGGCCGAGCTGCTCGCCGGCCTCGCCCATGGCGCCCTCGGCCTCGCCGAGTTCGCCCTGCTGGGGCGCGCCCATGCCGCGCATGCGGCGCTGCAGATCCTGCAGACGGTCGCGCAGCTGCTGCTGGCGCTGGGCGAGGCTCTGCCCGCCCTGGCCCTGCTGGCCCTGAGCGCCCTGCTGTCCTTCGCCCTCCTCGCCGTCCTCGCCCTGGTCGCCGGGCTGCTGCCCCGGCTGCTGGCCGCGCTGGCCCTGCTGGCGCTGTCCCTGCTGGCCGGGCCGCGCCTGCTGCTGGCCGGGCCGCTGGCCGCGCTGGGCCCGGTTCTGGCGCTGCTGCTCCTGCTGGAAGGTCTCGTCGCGCAAGTTCTGCTGGTCGCGCGTCATCCGGTCGAGATCGGAAAGGGCCTGGTTCATCTCGCGCTGGCGCGGGTCCTGCTGGCCCGGACGCGCCATCTGGAGATTGTTGAGCATCTGGTTGAGCTGCTCCATCAGGCGCTGCGCCTCGGCCATGTCGCCGCGCTTAGACAGCTCCTCGATGCGGTTGAGCATGTTCTGCAGGTCGCGCGGCGTCACGGTCCGGAAGTTCTCCGGCAGCTGCGACATCTGGTTGGGATCCGCGTTCTGCTGCTGGCGCTGCATCTGCTCGGCGAGCTGGCGCATGAACTGGTCCATGGCCCGCCGCAGATCCTCGGTCAGCTTCTTGATCTCGTCCTCGGAGGCGCCGCGCTCCAGCGCCTGCTGCAGGTTCTCCTGCGCGGCCCGCATCGCCTTCTCGGCGTCGGAGAGATCGCCGTCCTCGAGCTGGAGGGCGAGCGCCCACATCAGCTCGGCGACCTCGCGCAGTTGGTCGTCATTGCCGGCGCGGCGCAGCCGCTCGCCGATCATGCGCATGCCCAGATAGACACCGGTCTCCTTCATGAAGAGCTCGGGCTCGATCAGCAGCGCGTCCATGGCGAGCTGGACCTTGCGGCGGGTGTCGACGTCCATGACGAGGGTGCGGCGCTGCTCAACCAGCGCCTTGGCGAGCGGCTTGGCGAAGGTGCGCTGCGGCAGCACGACCTCGACGGCTGCGCTGCGGCCTTCCTGGCCGGCCTCGTCGCGCGCGACCAGCGTCATGCGGACCTTGGCGCCGGCCCAGGGATGGGCGGAGAAATCGACCGTGCTCTTCAGCTCTTCCTCGCCCGCGGGGGAGGAAGGCACGCTGAGCGCCTGCTTGGGCGCCTCGACCAGCGAGCGGCCCGTCGAGGGCGGGCCGGCGCGCTCGACGGTCGCCTCGACGGAGGCGAGGCCGTAATCGTCCTTGGCCTCATAGGTGATCGCGAGACCGCCGGGCTGCGCGCCGGTGACCGGCTTGGGCGGTTCGCGGAAGCTGATTTCGGGCGCCTGATCGGGAATGGCGGTGATCGCGAGCGTGCCGCCGGGCGCACCGGCGCCGGTGAGACGGAGCGTGCCGTTGCCGGCCAGCGTGTAGCGGCGCTCGATGACGGCGGGCGCCTGGCCGGGCGCGGGCTTGGCCGCCGCGGCGGCTGCAGCCTGAGCGTCCGCAGACTTGCCCTCGCCGGGCTTGGGTTCGGCCAGGGCATCGAGCCGGCCGGTCACGGCGACGTCCATCGCGCTCTTCCCGGCTATGCGGACCACGATGGTCGATTTCTCGGGCGCCGTGATCTGAGCACTGGCGAGCTTCGCGAAATCGATCAGCATCGGCGGCAGGCGGGTATAGGCCGGCGGATCGATCCAGGCGTCGATCCGGGTGGCGGGTGCCGGCAGCGAGGGGCCGCGCCAGTCGAAGGCGGCGCGCAGGCGCTGGTCGCTCTCGGGGCCGGCGACGAAAAAGGCGGTGATGGCGGCGAGAACCGGCACGGCGCGCAGCGCGCGGCGGTCGCGGTTGGCCATGCGCGGCTGCGGGGCGGCGACGCTCAAGCCGGCGATGCGCTCGCTCTGCCTCTCGAGATGAACAGCCCAGAGTGCCTGCGAAACCGGGTCCTTGGCGCCGACGGCGAGGCTGTCCTCCAGCGCCGATGCCGGACGATGGCCCCCCTCCAGCGACTGGTCGAGCCGGTTCAGCGCGTCGCGATGGGTCGGCAGCGCCAGGCGCGCGACATGCCAGAGTGAGGCTAGCAGCGCGGTGGCGAAGAGCGCGACGCCGAGCGCGCGGCCCTGCCAGGGGAGGACGGTCCAGAGGCCGAACCAGGATATGGCGAGGAAAGCGAGGATAACGGCCACAGGCAGCCAGAGGCGCGGCCAGAGGCGCTCCCAGCCCAGCGAAAACCGCGACGCCATGGCGAGGCGTGCCAGACGCTGCCGCACGCCCTCGATCCGAACCGGCGCCTCGCGGCGCTGCGCTTCCTTCATGCCGTCGCTCCGAGCCGCCCCCGAATGCCGCCGGGATTCCTCGCCCGTCTTCGGGCCAGGATCACGACGCTAGCATGTGAATATGGCAAGGCCAGTGCGAAGACGTCGCGCCCCGGCCCGCTCTACGTTTCGTGAACAGGATGTCGGTCCCGCCAACCCTGTTCAGGCCAGCCAGGGCGGGGCACGATCCGTGCCGAGCAACTGCTCGAAGGTCTGGCGCGGCCGCGTGACGGCCCAGTCGCCGCCCTTCACCAGCACTTCCGGCACCAGCAGGCGCTGGTTGTAGGTCGAGGCCATGCTGGCGCCATAGGCGCCGGCAGTCATGAAGGCGATCAGGTCGCCGGGCATCAGCGCCGGCAGTACGCGGCCGGTGGTAAAGGTGTCGCCCAATTCGCAGATCGGCCCGACGACGTCATAGGCCACCTCCGCCGTGCCGGCATGAGGTTCCGACACGGGCCAGATCTCGTGATAGGCCTCGTACATCGCCGGCCGCACGAGATCGTTCATCGCCGCGTCGACGACGAGGAACTGCTTGGTCGGGCGCGGATTGAGATGCAGCACCCGCGTCATCAGGATGCCGGCATTGCCGACGATGAGCCGCCCCGGCTCGAAGCCGAGCTCGACCTCGAGTCCCCCGGTGACGCGCGCGACCATATCGGCATAGGCGTCGATCAGGCCCGGCCCGTGGTCGAATTCCCTGGGAATGTCGTAGGGGATGCCGAGCCCGCCGCCGAGATCGAGCCGCTCGACGCGATGGCCCTCGCCGCGCAATTCGCCGACCAGCGCCGCCATCTTGGCATAGGCCGCCTCGAAGGACTCCGTCTCGCGGATCTGGCTGCCGATATGCAGCGCCAGCCCCATCATCCGCACGCCCGGCAGGTTGGCGGCGCGGGCATAGAGCCGGCCGACCTCCTCGAAGGAGACGCCGAACTTGTTCTCCGACGAGCCGGTGGTGATCTTGGCATGGCCGCCGGCGCCGATGTCGGGATTGACGCGGAACACGGCCTCCTGCCGCTTGCCGAGCGAGGCCGCCACCTTCGACAGCAGGTCGAGTTCGCCTTCGGTCTCGATATTGACCTGGTAGATGCCGGCCTCGACCGCGAAGCGCAGCTCGCTTTCGCTCTTGCCGACGCCGGAGAAGACGATCCGCTCCGGCGGGAAGCCGGCGGCGAGCGCCTTGCGGACCTCGCCTTCGGAGACCGTGTCGGCGCCGGCGCCGAGCGAAGCCAGCGTCTTCAGCACGCCGAGATTGCCGTTGGCCTTCATCGCGTAGAAGACATGGGCCTTGCCGCCGCCGGCCGCGCGCGTCATCGCCTGCGCATAGAGCCGGTAATGCCGTTCGATCGTCGCAGAGGAATAGACATAGACCGGCGTGCCGACCTCATCGGCGATGCGGCGCAGATCGACGTCCTCCGCGAAGAGGGCACCGTCGCGATAGCTGAAATGATGCATCGGGACCGGCTCAGAGGATCGTGTCGAGAACGAAGGGCTTCTCGGGAACGGTGATGGCGCGGTTGGCCTTGGCCGGCTTTGCCAGGATCGAGGTCTCGCCGATGCCGCCGCTGTTGTTCTCGACGGCGCCGATCTGCGAATCGGGCAGGTCGGTCGCGCCGGTCGAATTGGCCGGCGCTTCGAGCGGGCCCTTGCGGCCGCAGGCCCCGAGCGCGAGAGCGAGCAGGCCCGCGACCAGGACGGCGCGGCCGAGTTTCAGGCGGGAGTGCAGCACGGAAGCGAACCCTTGGGCGAGACGGGCATCAAGCGATGCGAGGGATGAGTGTAGCGAAGGATGGCGGCGGAGGCGAGGCTTCGGAGACACGAGGCGTCATTCCGGACGAAGCGCAGCGGAGCTCCGGAATCCATCGTCGGGCGACAGCGCTCTATGATGGATCCCGGGGCAAGCCCGGGATGACGGTGCGGTTCGAGCGTCAGGCCTTCGCCAGTTTCTTCAGCCAGCGCCTGGCCTGGCGGCGGACATTGTTGGGCGCCGTGCCGCCATAGCTGGTGCGGCTGCGCACCGACTGGTCGACGCCGAGCACCGCGAAGACGGCGTCGGTGATCTGCGGCTCCACCGCCTGCATCTCGGCGAGCGTGAGCTTCTCCAGCCCGATCTTGCGCTCGGAGGCGAGGCCGACGAGGCGGCCGGTGACGTGGTGGGCGTCGCGGAAGGGCATCTTCAGCACGCGCACCAGCCAGTCGGCGAGGTCGGTGGCGGTGGCGTAGCCGAGGCCGGCGGCGCGCTTCATCACCTTCAGGTCGGGCTCCATGTCGCGGACCATGCCGGCCATGGCGGCCAGGCAGAGCGAGAGCGTCTGGAGCGCGTCGAAGGTTCCTTCCTTGTCCTCCTGCATGTCCTTCGAATAGGTCAGCGGCAGGCCCTTCATCATCGTCAGCATCGCCTGCAGCGTGCCGAAGACGCGCCCCGCCTTGCCGCGCACCAGCTCGGCGGCGTCGGGGTTGCGCTTCTGCGGCATGATCGAGGATCCCGTCGAGAAGGCGTCGGAGAGGCGCACGAAGCCGAATTGCGGCGTCGCCCAGAGCACGATCTCCTCGGCCAGCCGGGACAGGTGCATGGCGCAGATCGAGGCCGCCGCCAGCGTCTCCAGCACGAAGTCGCGGTCGGAGACGGAGTCGAGCGAGTTCGCCGTCGGCCGGTCGAAGCCGAGCGCCCTGGCGGTCATCTCGCGGTCGATCGGGAAGGAGGTGCCGGCGAGCGCGGCGGCGCCCAGCGGGGATTCGTTGAGGCGCCGGCGCGCATCGGCGACGCGGCCGCGGTCGCGCCCGAGCATCTCGACATAGGCGAGCAGATGGTGGCCGAAGGTCACCGGCTGGGCCGACTGGAGATGGGTGAAGCCCGGCATGACGGCACCGGCATAGGTCTCGGCCTTCTCGGCGAGCGCGAGCTGGAGATCGGCCATCTGCTCGTCGAGCTGGTCGAGCGTGTCGCGCACCCACAGCTTCATGTCGGTCGCGACCTGGTCGTTGCGCGAGCGGCCGGTGTGGAGCCGGCCGGCGGCGGCGCCGATCCGGTCCTTGAGGTTGCTCTCGACGTTCATGTGGACGTCCTCGAGCGCACGCGAGAACGTGAAGCTCCCGGCCTCGATATCGGCCTCGACCTGCTTGAGCCCGGCGTCGATCGCGGCCACATCCTCACGCGTCAGGATGCCCGTCTCGCCGAGCATCGCCGCATGGGCGCGTGAACCGCGGATGTCCTGGCGCCAGAGGCGCTGGTCGAAATCGATGGAGGCGTTGATCTCCTCCATGATGGCGTCGGGACCCGTGGCGAAACGCCCACCCCACATGCGATTGCTCACGACGGTCTTTCCTGATTTGAGGACGCCGATGACGTCACGATCGAAATGGTTCGCCGCAGGCGGTGCGCTTCTGCTCGTCGCGCTCGCCGGCGGTGCGGCCTTCTACTCCGTCGCGGGCGATGCCGGCAATTCCGCTTCTTGCAAGGCAGCCCGCCCCGCCGCGACGGCCATGGCGCCGCTGGCGCGCGGCGAGGTCGCGGCCGTGCAGGTCCATGCCGCGCCCCTGCCGACGCCGGAACTCGCCTTCGAGGGGCCGGACGGTGCAGCGATGACGCTCTCGGCTTTCCGCGGCAAGGTGCTGCTGGTCAATCTCTGGGCGACCTGGTGCCCGCCCTGCCTAAAGGAAATGCCCTCGCTCGACGCGCTGCAGACGGCGCTCGGCGGCCCGGATTTCGCGGTGGTGGCCATCAACATCGACACCCGCAATCTCGACAAGCCGAAGGCCTGGCTCGCCCAGCGCGAGATCAGGGCGCTGACCTATTACGCCGATCCGCAGGCGAGGGTGTTCCAGGAACTGCGCGCCGCGCGCAAGGTCGAGGGCATGCCGGTCAGCCTGATCGTCGACCGCGACGGCTGCGAGCTCGCAATCCTGCAGGGCCCCGCCGACTGGGCGAGCGCCGATGCCAAGGCGCTGATCGGCGCGGCGATGAAGCGGCCCTGAGGCCCCCCACCCATCCGAAGGTCGTCTGGTCAGGCCGGACGGAGTTACGTTAGGTTGCTCTGCAGACGCGCGGAGACAACCGCATGCCGAATTTGCTTCAGGCCACCCCGCTCTTCGCCGTGCGCGGCGTCGCACTGGATGCCGAGACCACCGGGCTCGATGTCCGGCGTGCGCGGATGATCGAATTCGCGGCCGTCCATCTCGATGGCGGGCGTCTCGACCGCGCCAATGCCTTTCAGAGCCTCATCGCCTGCGATGTCGAGATCCCCGCCGCGTCCCGCGCCGTCCACGGGCTCGACCGGGAGGCGCTGCGCGGGGCGCCGGCCTTCGAGGTGCTCTATCCCGGCATCACCGCCTTTCTCAATGGCCGCGTGGTGATCGGCCACACGATCGGCTTCGACATCGCCATGCTCAAGCAGGAGGCGGAGCGGCTGGGGCAGCGCTTCGTGCAGCCGCTCGCGCTCGACATCCGCCTGCTGGCGCAACTCGCCGAGCCCGGCCTGCCCTCCTATTCGCTGGAGGCGCTCGGCGCCTGGCTCGAGATTCCGCCGCAGGAACGCCACCGGGCGCTCGGCGATGCGATGGCCGCCGGCCTCGTCTTCCTCGCGCTCGCCCCGCGCCTGCGCGACCGCGGCATCCGCACGGTCGGAGAGGCGGTGGCGGCCAGCCGCCGGATCACCGACGCGATGGCGGGCGCGGCCCCACCCGCCTGGGAGCTGCGTGCGCCCTCGCAGGACGGCGATCCGCTCCCCAAGCTCGACAGCTACCCCTATCGCCATCGGGTCCGCGACGTGATGCGGGCCGATCCGGTGATCCTGCCGGAGGCAACGCCGGTCGTCGAGGCGCTGGCCGCGATGACCGGTCGGGGCGTCAGCTCGGTCTTCCTTGGCGGCGAGGACGCCCGGCCCGACGCCACCGCCATCCTGACCGAGCGCGATCTCCTGCGCGCCATCGCCCGTCACGGCGCCGAGGCACTGGCGCTGCCGGCCGGCCGCTTCGCGACGCGGCCGGTCGTGGCAGTGCCGGCCGATGCCTTCCTCTACCGCGCGATCGGGCGGATGAGCGCCCGCAACATCCGCCATCTCGCCGTAACCGACGACGAGGACCGGATCGTCGGGGTGGTGACGCCTCTCAAGCTGCTGCAGCTGCGCGCCGGCACGGCGGTGGCGCTGGGCGACGACATCGACGCCGCCCCCGATGCGCCGGCGCTCGGGCAGATCTGGTCGCGCCTGCCGCTGATGGCCCGCGCATTGCTGGCGGAGGACGTGCCGGGCCGCCTGATCGCGGCGGTGATCGCGCGCGAGGTCGGCGCGCTGACGCGGCGCGCCGCGATCCTGGCCGAGGCGGAGCTTCTGGCGGAGGGCGCCGGGCCTGCGCCTTGCGCCTATGCGGTGCTGGTGCTCGGTTCGGCCGGGCGCGGCGAGAGCCTGCTGGCGATGGACCAGGACAATGCACTCGTCTTCGCGGAGGGGGAGCCGGACGGCGAGGCCGATCGCTGGTTCGCGCGGCTCGGCCGGCGCATGGCGGCGATCCTCGACGAGGTCGGCGTGCCCCTGTGCAAGGGCGGGGTGATGGCCTCCGAGCCCGCCTTCCGCGGCTCGCTGACGACCTGGCGCCAGCGCATCGCGCAATGGCTCGGCCGCTCCAGCCCGGAGGATCTGCTCAGCGTCGACATCGTCTTCGACTTCAAGGCGGTGCATGGCGACAAGGCGATGGCGGAGCGGCTCTGGCGCGATGCCTGGGCGGCCGCCAAGGGACAGATCCCCTTCCTCAAGCTGCTGGCGGGGAATGCCGGCCAGCCGGCGGCGGGGCTGACCCTGTTCGGGGGCTTGCGCACCGAGGATGACGGTCGCATCGACCTGAAGCGGACGGGGCTGAAGGACATCGTCACCACGGCGCGGCTGCTGGCGATGCATCACGGCCTGCCGCGGCACGCGACGCAGGCCCGGCTCGAGGCGGTTGCGGAACGGGGAACCGGCGGCGCGAGCGATCTTGCCGAGATCGACCGCGACCATGCGCTGCTGCTCGACTGCATCCTGAGCCAGCAGCTGGCCGACATCGCCGAGGGGCTGAGCCCGTCCAACCGGGTGGCGCCCGGCACGATCGGCAAGGCCCGCGCGGCGGCGCTGAAGCAGGCGCTCGGGCGGCTCTCGATCCTCGACGATCTGCGGCGCGACCAGCTCTCGGGGTGATCGCCGGCAAATCCGTGCTAGAGGTGGCCCGGATTTCCGGATGTTTCGACCAGGCAGCATGACCTACACGATCGGCCTCGCCACCACCTTCCATGATCCCGCCATCGCGATCATCGGCCCCGACGGCAGCGTCCTCTTCGCCGAGGCGACAGAGCGCTATCTCCAGTTCAAGCGCGCGCCGAATTGCGAGCCCGACACCGCGCCGCGGATGGAGGCGCTGCTGAAGCGCTACATCCCCGCCGATGCGCAGGTGGCGATCGCGACGAGCTGGGGCGAGGACTTCACCGGCTTCCTCGACCAGATGAGCCGCGCCGGCTCCTTCTCGCTGGAGGCCCTGCTCAAGCTCTCGCCGGAGCTGAACCGCTCGCTGGTGCCGCAGCGCACCGAGCGCGCGCTGATCGCCTCGCTGCATCAGGGCCAGCAGCGCGCCGGTATCGGCACGCTGCTCGGGCTCGACCGCGCCTTCGGCCGCGCCAACGTCAGCGGGCTCACGCGTTTCGGCCATCATCTCAGCCATGCGGCTTATGCCTGCTGGTCCTCGCCCTTCACCGACGCCGCCTGCCTCGTCGTCGACGGCATGGGCGAGACCGGGGCGTCGGCCATCTTCGCGCTGGAGGGCGGGCGCATCCGCGAGGTCAAGCGCCATCGCGGGCGCGAATCGATCGGTTTCTATTTCGGCCTCGTCACCGATCTCGCCGGCTTCGACCAGGCCAAGGGCGAGGAGTGGAAGATCATGGGGCTCGCGCCCTATGGCAAAACTGATCCGCAACTGATGGCGCTGCTGCGCCGGCTCTATACGATCGACGGCCACAGGCTCTCCTTCGCCAAGGCCGATGTCGTGCAGGCGGTGGCCGCCGAGATCCTGAGCCTGCGGCCGGCGGAGGCGCTCGACAGCGGCTGGGCCGATCTCGCCCGCTGCGGGCAGGATGTCTTCGCGGAGATGATGGAGGCGCTGCTGGGGGAAACCGCGGCGCTGGTGCCCAGCGCCAACCTCGTGCTCGCCGGCGGCTGCGCGCTCAACTCCTCCTTCAACGGCAAGATCGCCGGGCGGCATGGCTTCGCGGAGGTCTTCGTGCCCTCGGCGCCGGCCGATGACGGCAATGCGATCGGCGCCGCCTGGCTCAGCCATGCCCAGGCGAATCCCGACTGGCGCGCGCCCAAGGGGCCGGCCTCGCCCTATCTCGGCTCCACCGTCTCGACCGAACCGCTGGAGCGGATGCAGGCCTGGGAGCCGCGACTGCGCAGGCTCGCGCCGGACGAGGTCGCGCCGGTGACGGCCAAGCTTCTGACCGAGGGCAAGCTGATCGGCTGGGTGCAGGGGCGCGCCGAATTCGGGCCGCGCGCGCTCGGCAACCGCTCGATCATCGCCGATCCGCGCCCGGCCGACGCCAAGGACATCCTCAACGCCAAGGTGAAGTATCGCGAGGCGTTCCGGCCTTTCGCACCCTCGATCCTGGCCGAGCAGGCGCCCGACTGGTTCGAGCATTATCAGGACGCGCCCTATATGGAGCGCACTCTGACCTGGAAGGAATCGGTGCGCGCCCGCGTCCCGGCCGTGGTGCATGAGGACGGCACGGGCCGGCTGCAGAGCGTCACGGCGGAGCGCAACCCGCGCTATCACGCGCTGATTTCCGCCTTCCACGATCTCACGGGGGTGCCGGTGATCCTCAACACCTCCTTCAACATCATGGGCAAGCCGATCCTGCACACGGCCGAGGACGCCATCCTGATGTTCTACACCAGCGGGCTCGACGCGCTGGTGATCGAGGACTGGCTTTTGGTGAAGTAGCCAGTCCTCGCGCTGGTCAGAACTTCAGCCGCCTCGCGCGCTTGACCATCGGGATCTCGTGGATCTGGTCGAGGAGTTCGTCGGAGATCGCCTCGTCGACCGCGACATAGCAGATCGCGTCGCCGCCCGGCTTGTCGCGGCCGAGCGAGAAGGTCGCGACATTGACGCCGGCGGCGCCCAAGAGCGAGCCGAACTGGCCGATGAAGCCCGCCTTGTCGGCGTTGCGGACATAGAGCATGTGCGGGGCGAACTCGGCATCGACCTGGATGTCGCGGATCTCGACGATGCGCGGCTTGCCGTCCTGGAAGACCGTGCCGGCGGCGTGGCGCGGCATGTCCTCGGCATCGACCACGATCTTGATGCGGCTTTCGAGATTGCCGGCGATCTCGCGCGTCAGCTCCTCGACGACGATGCCCTTCTCCTTGGCCACCATGGCGGAATTGACCATGTTGATCTCGGGCAGGAAGGGCCGGAGCACGCCGGTGATGGCGGCGGCCGAGATCGCCTTCAGGTTCAGGCTGGCGACCGCGCCCTCATATTCGATGCGGATGCCCTTGACCGGGGCCTCGGTGAGCTGGCCGAGGAAGGAGCCGAGCTTCTCGGCGAGATCGACGAAGGGCTTCACCCGCGGCGCCTCTTCGGCGGTGATCGAGGGGAAGTTCACCGCGTTGGTGATGGCGCCTTTCAGCAGATAGTCGCTCATCTGCTCGGCGACCTGCAACGCGACATTCTCCTGCGCCTCATTGGTGGCGGCGCCGAGATGGGGCGTGCAGACGACATTGTCGAGGCCGAACAGAGCATTCGATTCGGCCGGCTCGAACCGAAAACACGTCGAAGGCCGCGCCCGCGACATGGCCGGATTTCAGGAGTTCGGCCAGCGCCGCCTCGTCGACGAGCCCGCCGCGGGCGCAGTTGATGATGCGCACGCCCTTCTTCGTCTTCGCCAGCGCCTCGGCCGAGAGGATGTTCCTGGTCTTCTCCGTCATCGGCACATGCAGCGTGATGAAGTCGGCGCGCTTGAGCAGATCCTCGAGCTCAACCTTCTCGACGCCGAGCGCGACGGCGCGCTCAGGCGAGAGATAGGGGTCATAGGCGATGACGCGCATCTTCAGGCCGATCGCGCGGTCGGCGACGATCGAGCCGATATTGCCGGCGCCGATCAGGCCGAGCGTCTTGCCCGTGATCTCGACGCCCATGAAGCGGTTCTTCTCCCACTTGCCGGCCTGCGTCGAGGCATCGGCCGCCGGGATCTGGCGGGCGAGCGCGAACATCATCGCGATGGCGTGCTCGGCGGTGGTGATCGAATTGCCGAAGGGCGTGTTCATCACGATCACGCCGCGCGCCGTGGCGGCGGGAATCTCGACATTGTCGACGCCGATGCCGGCGCGGCCGATCACCTTCAGCTTGGTCGCGGCCTCCAGCAGCTTGGCGGTGGCCTTGGTCGCCGAGCGGATGGCGAGGCCGTCATACTCGCCGATGATCGCGGCGAGCCTGTCCTTGTCCTTGCCGAGATTGGGGTCGAACGTCACGTCGATGCCGCGATCCTTGAAGATCTGCACGGCGGCGGGGGAGAGGGCGTCGGAGATCAGAACCTTGGGCGCTGTCATGGGAAGGGCTTTCGGCTGGCGCGGCGCGTCGGCGCTCTGCGCTTGCGTGAAGGAGGAAGCGGAAGGAAACACGGCCGTCATCCTGGACAAGCGACGAAGCCGCGCAGGCCGGGATCCATCCTAGGGCACCGCGGTGCCTTGTGATGGATCCCGGGACTTCGCTGACGCGAAGCCCCAGGATGACGGTGAGGGTGTTGGAAGGGGCGCGCTTACGCCGCCTTCTGGCCCAGACCCGCCTTGGCCTCGGCGAAGGCATAGGCGATCCAGGGCAGCAGCGCCTTGAGGTCGCGCGACTGGACGGTTGCGCCGCACCAGATGCGCAGGCCGGGAGGGGCGTCGCGGTAGTGGCCGAGGTCGTAGCCGGCGCCGGCCTTCTCGATGATCGAGACGACCTGCTTGGCAAACGCCGCTTGCGCGTCCGCCGGCAGCGCGGTGACGGCCGGGTCGGTGAAGGTCAGGCACACTGATGTGTTCGAGCGCGTCTTCGGCTTCACCGCGAGGAAGTCGATCCAGTCGTTCTCTTTCACGAATTTCGCGATGACGCGCAGATTGCCGTCGGCGCGCTTCACCAGCCCGTCGAGCCCGCCGACCTTCTTGGCCCAGTGCAGCGCATCGAGATAATCCTCGACCGCGAGCATGGAGGGCGTGTTGATCGTCTCGCCCGAGAAGATGCCCTCGATCAGCTTGCCGCCCGAGGTCATGCGGAAGATCTTCGGCAGCGGCCAGGCCGGCTTGTAGGTCACCAGGCGCTCGACCGCGCGCGGCGAGAGGATGATCATGCCATGGGCTGCCTCGCCGCCCAGCACCTTCTGCCAGGAGAAGGTGGTGACATCGAGCTTGGGCCAGTCGAGCTTCTGGGCGAAGGCGGCGGAGGTCGCATCGCAGATCGTCAGACCCTCGCGGTCGTCGGCGATCCAGCCGGCATCGGGCACGCGCACGCCGGACGTCGTGCCGTTCCAGGTGAAGACGACGTCGCGGGTCCTGGTGTCGACCTTCTTCAGGTTCGGCAGCTCGCCATAACCGGCCTCGAAGGTGCGGACATCGGCCAGCTTGAGCTGCTTGACGACATCGGTGACCCAGCCGGCGCCGAAGCTCTCCCAGGAGACCATGTCGACGCCACGCGCCCCGAGCAGCGACCACATCGCCATCTCGACGGCGCCGGTGTCGGACGCGGGCACGATGCCGATGCGGTAATCGGCCGGCACCTGCAGCACCTCGCGCGTCAGGTCGATCGCGAGTTTGAGCTTGTCCTTGCCGATTTTGGCGCGGTGCGAGCGGCCGAGGGCTGCGTCACCGAGTGCCTTGAGGGACCAGCCAGGGCGCTTGGCGCAGGGGCCGGACGAGAAATGCGGCACGCGCGGAAGCGCGGCCGGAACGGTATTCGCCATCGATGTCTCCATCCTTACAGATGGGCGCGCCGCGTTGGGGCGGCGTGTCCCGTCGATGGGGGTAAGGGGGGAGGGGGCGGGGAGTCAAGGGTGGGGGTATGCGACAATGGAGGCCAGTGAGCCGAAGCATTCGAAAAGTCAAATTTTCGCTTTGCCGGCGATCGATCATTAGGCGCATACTGCGGTCGTAGTTCCGTTTTGATGATGAAGCTGAGTCGTCATCGGAGCCGAGGGAAACGCTCTAGCGAATATGGAGATGCTGTGACCCAGCTCATTCACAGATCTGAGATCACGTTTGGCGAAATCGATGCGAAGAATGCATTGATTACCCGCGACAAGGCGGCGCGGCGTCTATTTCTTGATGCATTTGTTCTTCCATCGAGCGTCGATATGGACGCAATATTGCGAGGGGATCGTTTCCTCATATATGGCGCTAAGGGTTCGGGAAAAACTGCTCTTCTTCGTTACGTTATGGAAGATCAGGAGAAAAAGAAAAACGCATCAAAATTCATCATTTTCAATGAAGATATTACCGATCAAGAATTCGAAAAAATAGGAGATAAGATAGATTTTGATACGATTCTGAAGCCAGATATTGCAGATAGTATAAATGTAAGAAGTATGTGGGACATTTTTATTATCGGCAAAATTTGTGATATGCTCTCGGAGAGAACCGATATATTTGACGATGGTTCAAAAATCAACAAACTAAAGACTATCATTGCTGATGCTCTTGATTACAAGAGCAAAACCGCATTGGAGCGTCTCCTAAAGAAAATTAAAAGTGGCACAATTCGCCTCTCTGCAGGCGCAAAAGAGTACGCCGAATTAGAGGCCATCATAAATTTTGAAAATGGCGATGGTACAGTAGAGATAAATTATAGTTTATTTGCTGATGTCATAACAGACAAAATATGCAATTTCAGTTTTGCTGAAGATGTTAGGTTTAATTTATTCATTGATGAGTTGAATTTGGCTATGTTGGCTCAGAAGCAGCATAAAAAAGATAGTATCCTCATTAGGGATTTAATTGTCTCTGTGGGTCGATTAAATCGAATTTTTACTGAAAAGAATGTGCCCATTTACATCTATGCGGCAGTTCGTGTCGAGGTTGCTAAGGCGCTAAATGCATCCCGCAACGAGATAGATAAGTATCTGATTGATAAGGGCCAGCTCATGCAATGGCATGATGGTTTTGAAATTGAGAGATACCCGATTTTTGAAATTATCGAGCAGCGGATTTCTGTTATTGAATCAAATTCTGTCGGAAAATCTAACGATGCGTCTACAATATGGGGTAGCTATTTTAATCGAGATATATTTAATATCAGTCCAAAGAAATTCATTAGCGAAGTCACGTGGTGTAATCCACGCGACATTGTTAATCTTTTTAATCTCGCGTCAAAATCACAGATGTCCCGACCGAGATATGATACAGATGTTTTTGCTGGTATAGCTCATCAATACTCGGAGTTGGTATGGAGTGAGAGGGCAGAAGAGCTAAACGCAGATCATTCGATGACTATTGTAAACAATATTAAAAAACTAATGTCAGGCTATTACAATCATTTCAACATTGGAACACTAACTAAGCATGCTGAAAACGTGTCTCAGTCAAATCAAATTGTTGCGCAAATGTTAAATACGATAGGAATCGAGCGCATATGTCGTGATATGTACTATGTAGGAATATTGGGACAATTTGTTATTAATCGTTATAGAAGAGATAATTTTAACCGGAAGATTCCAGAAGATATACACTCTGTATGATTTTATCGTGATAACATTGAGTTTGATAATAAAAAGTGGATGATAGTTCATCGCGCTTTGCTGCCGTGTTTTCAAATGGGGGCTTGGCGTGCAGATATGTTTGGCCTCGACAGCCGAATTGGATAAATGATTAGGCAATTGGTCGACTATATTGTTGTAAAAATGAACTTTTTCTCGCCATGCGCTAATGGCTGAAGGCAGCTCTGACGTGTCCCTTGCTGCCTCTTCCTTACAGGAGCGGGTTTTCTGTCGCGGTTCTGTGCGCGGCAGCGCGCAGCGCTGACGGATGAGGGGGCGCCGTTAGCTTTCCACCGACCCCAACGCCAACCGGACAGGCCACGGCGCCCCCTCATCCGCCCCTGCCGGGGCACCTTCTCCCGCGAGGGGAGAAGGGAACAAGGCGTCGCGGTTGCGGGATACGGCGCGGGAAACCCTTCTCCTGTAAGGAGAGGGGTTCCCCGCGCTTCATCGTCGAGAGCAGAGGGGCCATCGTCTTATCCCCGCTCCACCAACCTCCCCTATCCTGCCACCACCTCATCCCCGAGGGGCAGCCATCCGGAAGGCAAGCCGTTGGTGGGGATGGGCGCGGCGCCTGCGGGCGCGTTTGCACCCCGCACTCGGGAGGCTTCGGGGCACCGCCCTGGGGGTACTACGGCCCCTGTGCGAGGAGTTCGCTGGAAAGGTCTTATGGCTCACGCCTTCGTCCCATGCCTGACGGTGCGACAACCCGATGAGGGGAACTGGCGTCCAGGGCTCGCGGCGAAGGCTGGCCTTCGACCCGATAAGCGCGGCCCGGAGACAGAAAACGCCGACAAGCGGAGCGCCACGGGGCGTGCGGATGGTGGCTCAATCCATCCGCGCCGCATCCTGGCTCAACGGATGCGGGTTTCAGGCTACGCGCCTCGCGGCGCTCCGCTGCCCCTCGTCATCGACCGACGCCGGAAGGCGGGCGGGGATTTCGGCTGTGTGGTTTCGAGGGCAGGCGCGAACCCCTCCCCCTTGTGGGGAGGGGCAGGGGTGGGGGTCGGAAAGCAGCGCGCGGCGTTGGGAAGTCGGGTGGACCGTCGATGCCAGTCCGGCCACCGCTCACCCGGCGGCACCACCCCCACCCCTGCCCCTCCCCACAAGGGGGAGGGGTATCGCGTTGCGCTTCCGGAGCCTCTCCCGCGAGGGGAGAAGGGAAGAAGCGCCGCGGTTGCGGCGCGGGGCGCTTTACGCGTGTTCCCGCGTCAACCGCTCGGCGAAGGAGATGCCGATGGCGGACAGGACGAAGGTGAAGTGGATCACGGCCACCACCGCGACGATCTGGATGTTTTCGAAGCTCAGGCCGCTGCCCAGATACGTCTTCAGCGCATGAACGCCTGAAATGGAGATGATGGCGAAGGCGAGCTTCAGCTTGAGGTTGTAGGTGTTGACGTGGTCCAGCCAGTCCGGCTTTTTCGCGACCTCGTCGTCAAAATGTCCCGTGGTCACGAAGAGCGAGACACCCGCCAGCGCCACGACCCAGACCAGCTGCGCCACCATCGTCATGTCGACCAGTTCGAGCACCTTGATGATCAGGTCGATCTTGCTGAGGTCGCCGAACATCAAGGTGGTCATCAGCTTGTAGGCTTCGACGAGGAACTTGCCGAGGATGCCGAGAATGATCGCCACCAGGCCAACGTAGAAAAACATCATGGTGAATCTCATGCCGTAGAGCAGAGAGCCGACCCAGGACAGTAGTTTTTCCATTTCTGATGACCTTCAACCAGCATTCCCCAGATGAGCGCTGGATTCGGGCGACTTCTGCCCGGTTTTGGGATGTTTGACAAGGCCGTGCCGACGTCGCCCGCCTGCGCAGGACGTTGCGGAGATTGCAGGCGAACCGCGGTTCCGGTGCTTCCTCGTCCCGAGGTGCTCGGGGCCAGCCCGAGCCTGACGCGTGAGGCGCGGGGAACCCCTCCCCTTGTGGGGAGGGGCAGGGGTGGGGGGCGTAAAGCAGCGCGCATCGTGGGCAGGTCGGGTGGGCCATCCATGCCATTCCGGCAAACGCTCACCCAGCGGCACCACCCCCACCCCTTCCCCTCCCCACAAGGGGGAGGGGTTTGCGTCGTGGTTCCCGCGCCTTCGGGGCAGCATCGCCGCGGCGATCGTGCTAGGGCGGCGCGAGTGCAAGGGAAACGGATCATGGCCAAGAAGACGCCCGAACAGCTCGCCCGCGAATTCGAGGGGCGCAAGGCCAAGGGGCTGGCCAAGGGCGCCGCCGCCTTCTGGCCGAACATCCTCGCCAATGCGGTGCTGAAGCTGACCGCGGCGCGCGAGGAGATCACGGTCGCGGCGCTGACCGAACTGCTGACGAAGGACGCCGAGTCGAAGGACACGACGCTCGCCGCCGGCGCCAGCGAGGCGCTGGCGCGTCTGCGCCAGGCGGTGGCGAAGGGGGAGGATTGAGGGCTCTCGGCTGAAACTCGCCGTCATCCTGGACCAGCCGCGTCAGCGGCGCAGGCCGGGATCCATCATCGGGCTCCGCCCCGCCCGATGATGGATCCCGGTCGACCTGCGGTCGCCCAGGATGACGGTGGAAGGGCTGGAGGCCCCTGACCTCACCCCGGCTCGCCGGCGATGACGCCCTTGCGCAGCAGGAAGCAGCCATAGGGGCGGGGGTCGCCGACCTGGACCACGGCGAAGGCGTGCCGCGCGGTCTCGTAGAAGGCGAAGCGCTCCATGCCGGCGAGCGGGTGGGGCTCGCCCAGCACCGCCTCGATCTCGCGCTGCACGGCGGCCTGCACGGCGGGAACCGTCTTGGCCTCGCCGACGACCTGCATGCGGCGCACGGCGTCGGGCTCGAAATCGTCGATCGGCAGCACGGAGAGGATGGCGCGGGCCGCCCGCTCCATGGTGAGGCCGGGCAGGCGGACGAGCCGGCCGCTGGTGGTGGCCCGGGCGATCGTCTCGGCGGGGTGGTTGGCGTCGACCAGCGCGAGATCGTCGCCATGGCCCATGGCGGCGAGGATCCAGAGCAGATCGGCGGAGAGGACGGGGTCGAGGTTTTTCAGCATGGCGGGGTCGTCCTCACAGGCGTAAGGCGGGTCACAGACGCCCCCGCCGGGCGAGATAGACACGCTGCGCCGTGCCGCCGAAGATCGCGGTTCGCTGCGCCGCGCTGCAGCCGTCGAGCAGCGTCTGCGCGGCGTCGAACCAGCGTTCGTAAGGCGCGCGCAGCGTCACCACCGGCCAGTCGCTGCCGAAGATCAGGCGGTCCGGGCCGAAGGTCAACAGCAGATGGTCGACGACCGGCTGCAGCGTCTCGAGGCTCCAGTCCGGACCGGCTTCGGTGACGAGGCCGGAGAGCTTGCAGAAGGTCCCGGGATGGGTTGCGAGTGCGGTGATCCCCTCGCGCCAGGTGGCGAGATCGCCGGCGATCAGATCGGGCTTGGCGGCGTGGTCGATGACGACGGTCAGCCGCGGCTCGCGGGAGAGCAAGGCGAGCATGGCGGGGATATGCTCCGTCCTGATCAGCGCATCGAAGACGAGGCCGTGGGCGACCATCGCCGCCAGAGCGGGCCCGAGCGAGGGACGCGCCAGAAAGGCGAGGTCGGGAATGTCCTGCACCATGGGGCGCAGGCCGACCAGCAGCGGGTCGGCGGCCAGCGCGGCGATGCGGGCGGCCGCGTCGGGCGCCTCCAGATCCGCCCAGCCGACGACGCCGGCAACGAAGGCCGTGCGCGCGGCGGTGTCGAGCAGGAAGCGCGTCTCGGCCTCGGTCGGCGCGGCCTGGACCAGGATGGTGCGGTCGATGCCGTGGCGGGCGAGCAGGGGCGCGAGGTCGTCGGGCGTGAAGTCGCGGTGGATCGGCCCGAGCGCGGGCGTCAGCCAGCCGTAATCGCCGCGCGCGAGCTGCCAGAAATGCTGGTGGGCGTCGATGCGCAGAGCGGTCATGATGTAGCCGGAAGATCTGCCGGCACCGGGACATCGGCTGCGAGCAGGCCTTCCGCCTTCAGCTCCGCCCAGAGCGCGGCCGGGACGGGCTGGGCGAGTTCGGTGATCTGGTCGGCGACCTCGGCGGGCGAGACGGCCCCCATGACGAGGCTCGCCACCGCCTTGTGGCCGAGCGGGAACTGCAGCGCGGCGCGGCGCAAGGGCACGCCATGGCGGGTGCAGACGGCCTCGATCGCGGCGACGCGGGCAAGGATTTCGGGCGGGGCGGGGTTGTAGTTGTAGCGTGCGCCGGGGACGGGGCCGGTGGCGAGGATGCCGGAGTTGAAGACGCCGCCGAGCATCAGGCCGATGCCCTTCTCCAGCGCGAGCGGCATGAAGGAGGCGAGCGCCGGCTGCTCCAGCAGCGAGTAGCGCCCGGCGAGCAGCATGGTGTCGAAGTCGCCGGCGCGGGCGAAGCGCTCGCACATCTCCGCCTCGTTGGCGCCAACGCCGATCGCCCTGACGGCGCCGGCGGCACGCAGGGTCTCCAGCGCGCGATAGGCGCCGTCCATCGCCTCGCCGAAACGCTGCTCGATCATCGCCGCGCCATGCGTCCAGACATCGACATCGTGGATCAGGACGATGTCGAGATGGTCGACGCCGAGCCGCAGCGCCGATTGTTCGAGCGAGCGCATCGCGCCGTCATGGGAATAGTCGAACCGCATCCCATGCGGCAGGCCGCCGCGATAGCCCGAGCCGTCGCCGCGCCCGGCGAAGGGCTCCGCGACGCGCCCGATTTTGGTGGAAAGGATCAGCCCGTCGCGTGGCACCCGCCGCAGCGCCGCGCCGATGCGATGCTCGGACAGGCCGTGGCCATAGAGCGGGGAGGTGTCGAACAGGGTGACGCCGCCCGTGATCGCGGCCTCGACGGTGGCGACAGCTGTCGCCTCGTCGAGATGGGCATAGAGATCGCCCAGCGGCGCGCCGCCGAATCCGAGCGTCGAGACGGGCAGGCGGCTGCGGCCGAGCGGGCGCGGCGCAAGGGCGGAGGCGGGCGGCATCGGGCGTTTCCGTTCTCGTGGCGCAGGTCGGGCCCGCCGGCTTCGGCCGGAAGAGCGACCGGGACATCCTGCTTGCCTCTTCTTTATCATCACACTAACATGTCAGTCGATATCTCACTCCGAAAGATCCGACTCCATGTCCATCGATCCCAACCGCTTCGGCCTCTCCTGCGCCATCACCACGCCGATGCGGGAGGGCGGCAGCGTCGACCTGCCGCGGCTGGTCAGCCATGCCCGCCATGTCCTCGCCCAGGGCTGCGACAGCGTCACATTGTTCGGCACCACCGGCGAGGGCGCGGCCCTCGGCCTGCCGGAGCGGGCGGCGATGATGGGCGCGCTGACGGGAGCGGGGATCGATCCGGCAGCCCAAATCTATGCCGGCGTCGCCGCGGCTTCGCTCGAAGAGGCCGTCCAGCAGGGTCGTCTCGCGCTCGACGCTGGGGCCAAGGGGCTTCTGGTTGCGCCGCCCTTCTACTTCAAGGGCGTCAGCGACGAGGGCCTCTATCGCTGGTTCTCGCAGCTTTTCGAGACGCTGGGCCCCTGCGTGCGCAACGTCATCCTCTACCACATCCCCTCCGTCACGGCGGTGGGCTTGAGCGTCGGGCTGATCGACCGGCTGAAGAGGGCTTTTCCCGGCGTGGTCACCGGTGTGAAGGATTCCTCGGGCGACTACGCCAACACCGAGGCCTATCTCAAGGCGCATGGCGAACTCGCCATCCTCGTCGGCGACGAGCGCCTGCTGGCCAAGGCGGTGCGCAACGGCGCGCAGGGCTCGATCTGCGGCGTCGCCAATCTCGTTCCGCATCTGCTGCGACCGATCGTCTACGAGGGCAAGGACTCTCCCGTCGTGAACACGCTGGTCGACGAGATCTGCTCGCATCCGGTGCTGGCTTCGGTGAAGGCGCTGGTCGGCCATTTGCACGGCGATGCCGGCTATGGCGCGATGCGCCCGCCGCTGGAGGCGCTGGACGAAGCGAGGCGCCAGCGGCTCTTTGCCGCCTATGACCGGATCACGCAGGCCCAGGCGGCCTGAAGGAGAGATTTGTGGGGCTCACGACGTCATTGCGAGCGCAGCAAAGCAATCCAGGCGGGTTCGCTCGGCGGCCCCTGGATTGCTTCGTCGCTTGCGCTCCTCGCAATGACGGTCGGGCGAGAGAGGCAACGCGATGAACCAGTCCGAGCCGGATTCACGCGAAGGCGAGCCGCTGAAGCTGAGGGAGCGCGCCTATGCCTCCTTCACGGAGCGGCTGCTGGCCCGCGAGATCAAGCCCGGGCAGTTCGTGACCCAGCGCGAACTGGTGGCGATGACCGGCATGCCGCTCGGCGCCATCCGCGAGCTGATCCCGCGACTGGAGGCGGAAGGGCTGATCAAGACCGTGCCGCAGCGCGGCATGCAGGTCGCCCATGTCGATCTCAACCTGATCCGCAACGCCTTCCAGTTCCGGCTCTTCCTCGAGAAGGAGGCGACCGCGCTCTATGCCGTCAATGCCACCGACGAGGAAATCGCGGAGCAGCGCGCCCGGCACGAGGCGATCATCGCCCGGGCCGAGGCCGGCGGCGACCCGCAGCTGATCGAGGATGCGGAGGATGTCGACCGGCTGATGCACGAGGCGATCATCGACCATCTCGACAACGACATCGTCTCCAAGGCCTTCCGCGTCACCTGGCTGAAGATCAGGCTGATCCGGCAGTACGAGACGCGCATCCAGAACCACATCCTGGTGCCGGTCATGCGCGACCACCTCAAGATCATCACGGCCATCGAGGCGCGCGACCCGGTCCGCGCCGCGGAGGAGATGAGCATCCATATCGGCAACGCCCGCACGCGGGCGATGAGCTACTGACGGAGGACATTCGCGGCAGAACTGCCCCGTCATCCTGGACAAGCTGCGAAGCAGCGCCGTTCCGGGATCCATCATAGGGCCGTGCGCTTTACGATGGATCCCAGTCGGCCTGCGGCCGCCCAGGATGACGGCGTCGTGGATTTCACGAACAGCCGGTTTTTAGAGGGCCGGGACATGACATCGAGCCGGAACACCGGCCGCATTGGGAGGAGACCACCATGACCACGATCACCAAACGCGACTTTCTCGCCGGCTCCGCCGCCCTTGCGGGCGGGGCCATCGCCATGCCGAGCGTCCTGCGCGCGCAGGCGACCGTGCTGCGCTGGGGCGAGATGCTGCCCACGACCCATCCGCAGGTGCAGATGGTCGAGCGCATCGCCAAGCAGGTGAAGGAAAAGAGCGGTGGGCGTATCGACATCCAAGCCTTTCCGGCCGGCCAGCTCGGCTCCGGCAAGGACATGATGGAATCGGTCGCCTCGGGCGCGCTGACCATGACGACGGACGGGGCGGCCGCGCTCGGCTCCTTCCTGCCGCAGCTCTCGGTGGTCGAGGCGCCCTATCTCTGGCGCGACGCCGCCCATATGGCCAAGGTCGCCAAGGCGCCTGTGTTCACCCAGATGAATGCGGAGCTGGAGAAGAAGCGCGGCATGCGCATGGCGGCCGTGACCTATTACGGCAAGCGCCACCTGACCACGGGCTCCAAGCCGGTCAAGAGTGCTGCCGACGTCGTGGGCCTGAAGCTGCGGGTGCCGCCGGTCGATACCTTCCGTGCCATGGTCGAGGCCTGGGGCGCCAAGGCGACGCCGGTGAACTTCAACGAGCTCTACCTGGCGCTGAGCCAGGGCGCGGTCGACGGCCAGGAAAACCCGCTGCCGACGATCCACAGCGCCAAGCTGCAGGAGGTGCAGAAGCATCTCATCCTGACCGGGCACATCATCACGCCGCGGCTGGTCATCGTGAACGGCGATTTCTGGAAGGGGCTGAAGGATGCCGACCGCAGCCTGCTGGAGGCCGCCATCGCCGAGGGCGTCGCCTGGCAGGACGCGGAACTGTCCAGCCAGGAGGGCAGCCTCGTCGCCACCCTCAAGGCCGCCGGCATGAGCGTGACCGAGCCGGATCTCGAAAGCTTCTCCAAGCCGGTTCTGGCGAGCCTGCCCAAGCAGTTCGAGAGCAAATGGGGCAAGGGCACCTGGGACGCGCTGGCGGCGCTGTGAGCTGAGGCCGTTCCACCACCTCCGGTTCATCCCGGACAAGCCGCGTAGCGGCGCTGATCCGGGATCCATGCCTGAACCGTTCCGGCATGGATCCCGGGTCTCCGCTTCGCTACGCCCGGGATGACCCGCGTGTTTTTGACGTCATCGTCTTTGAGGCCGATGCTTTGAAACCCCTCCTCCACCTCTCCGACCGCATCGTGCGCGGGGCCGCCGTGGCGCTGCTCCTGTCGCTGCTGGTTGCGGTGCTGCTCGGCGTGCTGTCGCGGCAGCTCAACGCGCCGCTGGCGTGGACGGACGAACTCGCGCAGTACCTACTGGTCTGGACCGGCTTCGTCGGCTGGATCATCGCGGCGCGGCGGCGCTCGCATATCCGCATCACCGTCTTCGCCGACAAGCTGCCCGCGGGCGCCGGCCGGGTGCTGGAGGTCGTCACGCAACTGGCGATCATCGTCTTCGCGGCGGTGCTGATCCGCTATTCCTTCGCGCTGATCGAGCGCAACTGGGACGTCGAGTCGATCGCGCTGCCGATCTCGGGCGCGGCTCTCTACATCGTCATGCCGCTGGCGGGGCTCGCGCTGATCCTGCAGGCGCTGGCCGAGATCGCCGATGTCGTGGCGGGGCGCCGCCCGGTTGCGGCCGAGCTGGGGAGCCCGCGGCTGTGACCACCCTGATGCTGCAGATCCTGCCCGTCTGGTTCGCCGCGCTTTTGATCGGCGTGCCGCTCTTCGTCTCGATGGGGCTGGCGGCGATCGCGTTCGCGTTTCTCGGCGGCTTCCCGCTCGGCATCGTGCCGCAGAAGATCGCGCAATCGGCCAATTCCTTCCCGCTGCTGGCCGCGCCTTTGTTCATCCTGATGGGCAACATCATGAACTCGGCCGGCATCACCGACCGGATCTTCGCCTTCGCCACGGCCTGCGTCGGCTGGCTGCGCGGCGGGCTGTGCCACGCCAACATCCTCGCCAGCGTGATCTTCGCGGGCATGTCGGGTTCGGCGGTCGCCGATGCCGGCGGCGTCGGCACGCTCGAGATCAAGGCGATGAAGGATGAGGGCTATGATGCCGAGACGGCGGCCGCGATCACGGCGGCGTCGGCGACGATCGGCCCGATCATCCCGCCCTCGCTGCCGATGGTGATCTACGGCGTCTCGGCGGATGTCTCGATCGGCGGGCTGTTCCTCGCCGGAATCATCCCCGGGCTGCTGATGGCCGGCGGGCTGATGGCGATGGTGGTGCATGTCGCGAGGAAGCGCGGTTTGCCGCGCCATCCCTTCCCCGGCGCGGCCCAGCTCTGGGTCGCCTACAAGGAGGCGCATTGGGCGCTGATGACGCCGGTGATCCTGTTCGGCGGGATGATGGCCGGCATCTTCACGCCGACCGAGGCCGCAGCGGTGGCGACGGCCTATGCGCTCGTGCTCGGGCTCTTCGTCTATCGCAGCTTCGATCTCGACGATCTGCCGGAACTCGTCGTGCAGACGGTCGAGACCACCGGCGTCGTGCTGGCGCTGGTGATGACGGCCGCCGCGCTCGGCTGGTGCCTGTCGATCTCGCGCATCCCGCAGGTGGTCGGCCCGATGCTGGTCGATCTCGCCGGCAACCCGCTGGTCTTCCTGCTGATCGTCAACCTGCTGCTGATCTTCGTCGGCTGCTTCATGGAGGCGCTCGCCGCCATGCTGATCCTGATTCCGATTCTGACGCCGGCGGCCGCGCAGTTCGGGATCGACCCGATCCAGTTCGGGCTGATCTTCGTCCTCAACCTGATGATCGGGACGATCACGCCGCCGGTCGGCGTCGTTCTCTTCGTCACGGCGAAGGTCGCGAAGATCAGCTTCGAGTCGATGTCGCGGGCGATCGTGCCCTGGCTGATGCCGCTGCTGGCGGTGCTGGTCGCGATCACGCTCTGGCCGCCGCTGACGACCTGGCTGCCCAATCTGGTGATGGGGCGCTGAGGTTTTGCTACCCCAGCGCCCCATCCGGGATCAGCTCTTCCGATGGATCTGGAAGCCGGCGAAGGACTGGCTCACCGGCATGATCTCGAGGCTGTTGATGTTGACATGGGCGGGCAGCGTCGCGACCCAGAACACGGTGTCGGCGATGTCCTGCGGCTGCAGCGGATCGGCGCCGCCATAGAGCGCGTCATAGGCGGCCTTGTCGCCGCCATTGCGGACCAGCGTGAACTCGCTTTCGCAGAGGCCGGGCTCGATCGAGGTCACGCGCACGCCGGTACCCTGCAGGTCCGAGCGCAGGCCGAGCGAGAACTGGCGGACGAAGGCCTTGGTGCCGCCATAGACGTTGCCGCCGGCATAGGGCCAGTTCGAGGCGACGGAGGCGATGTTGACGATGGCGCCGCGCCGCTCGATCAGCCCCGGCAGGAGGTGATGGGTCAGCGTCACCAGTCCGGTGACGTTGGTGCCGATCATCGTCTTCCAGTCCGAGAGCTTGGTCTGCGGCGCCGGCTTGGTGCCGAGTGCCAGCCCGGCATTGTTCAGCAGCACGTCGATCTGCGCGAAGTCGGCCGGCAGTGCCGCGAGTGCGGCGGCCATCGCCGCCTCGTCGGTGATGTCGAAGGTGGCGCCGTGGAAGCGCTCGCCGAGCTCGGCCTTCAGGGCGTCGAGCCGGTCGGCCCGGCGCCCGGTGCCGATGACGCGCCAGCCGGCGGCGATGAAGCGGCGCGCGGTGGCGGCGCCGAAGCCGGCGGTGGCGCCGGAGATCAGGATGGTCTTGGTCATGGTCGGGCTTCCGGTTTGCGGGGCATCGAAAGAGAGGCGCAGGGCCGGGCATCGCCCTGATGCTGAGGGGCGACGGTAAACGGCAGAGCTGCGGAGCGTCGGTGGCGGCTCAGACCTCGCCGCCCTTGTGGAGATAGTCCTTCACCTCGACGACGATCTTGCGGTCGAGTTCACCGATCGCGGTCTCGTCGCGGCCGTCATAGGGGATCGAGAGCAGGACGTGGCGGATGGCGTTGAGCCGCGCGCGCAGCTTGTCGTTGCCGCGGATGACGTGCCAGGGCGCCCAGTCGGTCGAGCTGCGCTCGAGCATCGCGTCGAAGGCCTCGGAATAGGCGGCGAAGCGCGGAATCGCCTCGAAATCGATCGGCGAGAGCTTCCAGCGCTTGAGCGGGTCGTGCCAGCGCGCATGCAGCCGCAGCATCTGCATCTCCGGCCCGATGGTGATGAAGAGCTTGATCAGCCGGACGCCGTCGCGCACCAGCATGCCCTCGAAGGCCGGGGCCTCATGCAGCAGCGTCTCGGTCTGCTCCGGCGTGCAGAAGCCCATGACGCGCTCGACGCCGGCGCGATTGTACCAGGAGCGGTCGAAGAAGACGATCTCGCCGGCCGTCGGCATCTGCGAGGCATAGCGCTGGAAATACCATTGCCCCGCCTCGCTGTCGGAGGGTTTGGACAGGGCGACGACGCGGGCCTGGCGCGGGTTGAGATGCTGGGTGAAGCGGCCGATCGTGCCGCCCTTGCCGGCGCCGTCGCGTCCCTCGAAGACGATGACCACGCGCTCGCGGCGCTCGCGCACCCAGGTCGCGAGCTTCTGCAGCTCGATCTGCAGCGGCTGGATCTCGGCCTCGTAGCGCTTGCGCTTCATGCGCTTGCCGTAAGGGTACTCGCCGCTGCGGAAGGCGGCGTCGGTGATGGCGTCCGGCAGCGTCTGCGCCTCGATGTCGAAGCCCTTCGGGCCGAGGGCCCTGCGGCCCTGCCTGGTCGCGGGCGTCGCCTCGGTGAGTTCTCCGCCGCCTCCAGAGACGAGGCGGATGGCGCTCTTCTGCTTGCGCGGTGACGGGTTCTTGGCCATCGGCCCCTCCTTGGCAATCGCCCCAGCCTAACGGGGCTGCAGGCCGAAGGGAATTGACGGGCGCCGGGCTTGCCATCGGCTGGGCTTGCCATCAGGAAGAAGCGCCCGCGCGGTGCCTCCCCCGTCCATCGGCATCGCGCGCGTCGAGGTCTACCATGCCCGATGCCGTCGATCCCCGCGCCCCCGCGACGCTTGCCCTGGTCGAGGCGATGGGCTCGGCTGCCGTTCTTATCGACGCTCAGGGCGTGGCCCAGACGCTGAGCCCGGCAATGCGTGCGCTGATCCCGGCGCTCGAGGTGGGGCAGCCGCTGACGCTGGTGATGCGCGATCCGGACCTGATCGAGGCAATCGAGGGCGTCGCCCGGCAGGGCGGCCGCCAGGTGATCGAACTGATCGAGCGGGTGCCGGTCGAGCGCACCTTCCGCATTCATATCGCGGCGCTGACGGGGGCGGGCTGGCGGCGGCCGGTGCTGCTGACCTTCGAGGATCTGAGCGAGCAGCGCGTCACGGAGCGGATGCGGGTCGATTTCGTCGCCAATGCCAGCCACGAGTTGCGCACCCCGCTCGCTTCGCTGCTCGGCTTCGTCGAGACGCTGCAGGGGCCGGCCCGCAACGACGCCGGCGCGCGCGACCGGTTCCTGGCGATCATGCGCGAGCAGGGGCTGCGCATGGCACGGCTCGTCGACGATCTGCTCTCGCTCTCGCGCATCGAGCTGCGCGCGCATCTGGCGCCCGAGACGCCGGTCGATCTCACCGGAATCTCGCGCGAGATCGTCGATTCGCTGACGCTGATGGCGCGCGAGCGGCAGGTGACGCTGACGCTGAAGGCGCCGGCCGAGCCGGTGAAGGTCGCGGGCGACCGCGACGAACTGCTGCGGCTGATGGAGAACCTCGTCGAAAACGCGATCAAATACGGCAAGACCGGCGGAGAGGTCGAGATCGACGTGGTCGACGGCCTGCTCGAGGTCAGCGTCGGTGTGCGCGACGACGGGCCCGGCATCGCGCCCGAGCATCTGCCGCGGCTGACGGAGCGCTTCTACCGGGTCGACACGGCTGCCAGCCGAGAGGCCGGCGGCACGGGGCTGGGGCTCGCCATCGTCAAGCACATCGTGCTGCGCCATCGCGGGCGGCTGACGATCGAGAGCGCGCTCGGCCAGGGGGCGACCTTCAAGGCCGTGCTGCCACGTTTCGGGGCGCCGCCGCGCAAGCCCTGAGGGGCAGTGCTTAACGCTGCGTGACGACTTGATGACAGCTCGCGTGACGAAATGTCATGAAGCTGTCATGCAGACAGTGTTCTGAACGGCTCGCTGAACCTGCGACCCAGAGAGGACATCTCATGCGCAAACTTCTCATTCTCGCGGCCGCGACGATCGGTCTGTCCGGTGTGGCCCAGGCCGCCGACATCACCGGCGCCGGCGCGACCTTCCCCTTCCCGATCTATTCGAAGTGGGCCGAGGCCTACAAGAAAGAGACCAATATCGGTCTCAACTACCAGTCGATCGGCTCGGGTGGCGGCATCCGCCAGATCAAGGCCAAGACCGTCGCCTTCGGCGCCACCGACGCCCCGCTCAAGGGCGAGGACCTCGCCAAGGACGGCCTCATCCAGTTCCCGACCGTGATGGGCGGCGTCGTGCCCGCCATCAACATCGCCGGCATCGACGCCCGCCAGCTCAAGCTGACCGGCCCGCTGATCGCCGAGATCTACATGGGCACCGTCAAGAAGTGGAACGATCCCAAGATCGTTGCCCTGAACCCCGGCCTGAAGCTGCCCGACGCCAACATCACCCCCGTCTACCGCTCGGACGGATCGGGCACGACCTTCGTCTTCACCGATTACCTCTCGAAGGTCTCGGCCGACTGGAAGTCCAAGGTCGGCACCAACACCTCGGTGCAGTGGGCTGTCGGCATCGGCGGCAAGGGCAATGAGGGCGTCTCGGCTTCGGTGAAGCAGGTCGCCAACTCGATTGGCTATGTCGAGTATGCCTATGCCAAGCAGAACAAGCTGAGCTACGCGCTGATCCAGAACGCCGACGGCAACTTCCCGGATCCGGACGACAAGTCCTTCCAGGCGGCGGCCGCCAATGCCGACTGGAACGCCGCTCCCGGCTTCGGCATCTCGCTCAACAACCAGAAGGGCGCCCAGGCCTGGCCGATCACCGCCGCGACCTTCCTGCTCGTCCATGCCAAGCCGGAGAAGCCGGAAGAGGTCGGCGCCGCGCTGAAGTTCGTCGACTGGGCCTTCAAGAACGGCGACAAGCTCGCTCTCGACCTCGAATACGTGCCGCTGCCGGCCAATGTGAAGGACCAGGTCCGCGCCTCCTGGAAGGGCGTCACCGACCCGGCCGGCAAGCCGATCTTCTGATCCACAACCAAGCGGGGGCGAGGCGGGTCATCCCGCCTCGCCTCGTCTCTCCCGGCCCCCATCCCCAGCAGCGGCGACCGCGGCTGCTGGGGATGGGGGCCCGCCCGAGAGGCCCGCTCCCCTCAGCCGCTTCGCCATTTTCGTTCCGACCGGAGTTCCACGGATGACCGCCGTGACCGACCCAATGAGCATTCCGGCCGCGCGCCCCCAGCGCAAGACGCCGAAGGGCACCTTCGACATCATCTTCCGCAATGCGAGCTTCGCCTCGGCGCTGTTCGTGCTGATCCTGCTCGCCGGCATCATGCTGTCGATGGTCATCGGCGGCTGGCCGGCCTTCAAGGCCTTCGGGCTCGGCTTCATCACCGGCTCACAATGGGACACGCAGGCCGATGTCTATGGCGCCTGGCCGGCGATCGCCGGCACCCTGACGACCGCATTCATCGCGCTGCTGATCGGCGTGCCGCTGTCGCTGGGTATCGCGGTCTATCTGACGCAACTCGCCCCGCTGTGGTTCAAGCAGCCGGTCTCGACCGCCATCGAACTGCTCGCCGCCGTGCCCTCGATCATCTACGGCATGTGGGGGCTGTTCGTCTTCGTTCCGCTGTTTGCGGCCTATGTGCAGGTGCCGCTCTCGAACATCGTCGAGGGGATGCCGATCGTCGGCACGATCCTATATTCGCGCTCGCCCTCGGGGCTGGGCATCCTGACGGCGGGCATCATCCTGGCCTTCATGATCATTCCCTTCATCGCCTCGATCGTGCGCGACATGCTCGACCAGATCCCCTCCGTGCTGCGCGAGAGCGCCTATGGCATCGGGGCGACGACCTGGGAGGTGGTGCGCCATGTGCTCGTGCCGCAGGCCGGCGTCTCGATCATCGGCGCGATCATGCTCGGGCTCGGCCGAGCGCTCGGCGAGACCATGGCGGTGACCTTCGTCGTCGGCAACGCCAACCGTCTCTCGGGGTCGATCATGGATCCGGGCTCGACCATCGCCTCGCGCATCGCCAATGAATTCAACGAGGCGCTGGGCCTGCAGATGAATGCGTTGATCGGTCTCGGCTGCATCCTCTTCTTCGTCACCTTCGTCGTCCTCGTCATCGCGCGCATCCTCGTCGCACGCGTCAAGACCTTCTGAGCGGGTTGAAGATCATGAGCCTGACGACACCCTCCACCGTCCGTGAACTCCCCCCGACGACCTGGGGCCGGGTTCGCCAGTCGCGTCGCGTCGCCGACAAGTCGATGCGGATCATCACGGCCAGTTTCACCGTCATCGCGATCTCCGTGCTGTTCTGGATTCTCGGGATGCTGATCGTGAAGGGCATCGGCGGCTTGTCCGTCGCCACCTTCACGCAGATCACGCCCGGCCCCGGCTCGGAGGGTGGTGGCCTCGCCAACGCCATCGCCGGCTCGGTCATCCTGACCTTCCTCGGCATCGTCGTGGCGACGCCGATCGGCGTACTCGCCGGGACCTATCTCGCCGAGTACGGCAAGGGCTCGAAGCTCGCCGACCTGATCCGCTTCATCAACGACATCCTGCTCTCGGCGCCGTCGATCCTGATCGGCCTGTTCGTCTACGTCATCCTGGTCGAGCCGCTGGGCGGCTATTCCGGCTGGGCCGGCGGCGTCGCGCTCGGCATCATCGCGATCCCGGTCATCGTGCGCACCACCGAGGACATGCTGCGCCTCGTGCCGGGGCCGCTGCGCGAGGCCGGCTCGGCGCTCGGCGCGCCTCCGTCGGTGGTCATCACCTCGATCACCTGGAAGGCCGCCAAGGCCGGCATGGTCACCGGTATCCTGCTCGCGCTCGCCCGCATCGCCGGCGAGACGGCGCCGCTGATCTTCACCGCGCTAAACAACAATTTCTGGTTCTCGGCCGATCTGATGGGCGGCGTCTCCAACCTGCCGGTGACGATCTACATGTTCGCCTCGGCGCCGTATGAGAACTGGCAGCAGCTCGCCTGGGCCGGCTCGCTGATCATCACCATGTCCATCCTGCTGCTTTCGATCATCGCCCGCCGCATCGTCCGCGGTAGCAAGTAAGACCAGCGCCTTCCCACCGTCGCGTCCGATCCGAAGGAACCCTTCGATGCTGTCCACCCTCGAACTCAGCCCGCAGACGCTCGATGCCGATGCGCCCGTCCGGATCGCGGTGAAGAACCTCGATTTCTACTATGGCGAGCACAAGGCGCTGAAGAACATCAATCTCGACTTCCGCGACCGGCACGTCACCGCGCTGATCGGCCCCTCGGGCTGCGGCAAGTCGACCCTGCTGCGAATCTTCAACCGGATCTACTCGCTCTACCCCGAGCAGAAGGCGACCGGCGAGGTGATGCTGGACGGGCGCAACGTCATCTCCAACGACGTCGACGTCAACGAGCTGCGCTCGCGCATCGGCATGGTCTTCCAGAAGCCGACGCCCTTCCCGATGTCGATCTACGACAACGTCGCCTTCGGCATCCGCCTCTACGAGAAGCCGCCGAAGTCCGAGCTCGACGACCGCGTCGAGGGCGCGCTGCGCCGTGCCGCGCTGTGGGACGAGGTCAAGGACAAACTCAAGACCTCCGGCATGGGTCTCTCCGGCGGCCAGCAGCAGCGCCTGTGCATCGCGCGCACCATCGCCCAGAAGCCCGAGGTCATCCTGTTCGACGAGCCGACCTCGGCGCTCGACCCGATCTCGACCGGCAAGATCGAGGACCTGCTCGAGCAGCTGAAGACCGACTTCACCATCGTCATCGTCACCCACAACATGCAGCAGGCGGCGCGCATCTCGCAGTACACCGCCTTCATGTATCTCGGCGAGGTGATCGAGTTCGACGCGACCAACACGATCTTCATGAACCCAGGCAAGAAGCAGACGCAGGATTACGTCACCGGCCGATTCGGCTGACTGCCCTCCGCTTCAGCCCCGCATTCGAAGGACCTAGCCGCGATGACCGACCATATCGTTCGCTCCTACGACGCCGATCTCGAGTCGCTGCGCCGCAGCCTCGCCGAGATGGGCGGGATGTCCGAGCGCATGCTCGGCGACTCCACCGTTGCGCTGGTGCGCCGCGACACGACGCTGGCCCAGAAGGTGATCTCGGCCGACCAGCGCCTCGACAACCTGCAGCGCGACGTCGAGGAGCGCGCCGTGCTGACGATCGCCCGGCGCCAGCCTCTCGCCCAGGACCTGCGCGAGCTGATCTCGGCGATCCGCATCGCGTCGGACATCGAGCGCGTCGGCGACCTCGCCAAGAACATCGCCAAGCGCGCCGTGGCGATCTCCGGCCAGTTCTCGCCGCCGCACCGGGCCGTGGTCGGGCTCGAGCATATGAGCCGGCTTGTCCAGGCGCAGCTCAAGGACGTGCTCGACGCCTACGCCACCAGCAATGAGCAGAAGGCCCTCGATGTCTGGCACCGCGACGGCGAGATCGACGCGCTCTACACCTCGCTCTTCCGCGAGCTTCTGACCTACATGATGGAAGATCCGCGCAACATCACCTTCTGCACGCATCTCCTGTTCTGCGCCAAGAACGTCGAGCGCATCGGCGACCACACCACCAACATCGCCGAGACGATCCACTATCTCGTCACCGGCGAGTCGCTCGACATCAACCGTCCCAAGCTCGAGACCACCGACATCACGGTTGAGGCCGTGACGGGGAGCTGACATTGCAGCACGTCATGGTCGGGCTTGACCCGACCATCTCCGAAACCGGGACCCTCCGGTCGCCGAGATTCTCGGGTCAAGCCCGAGAATGACGCCTGCACCACCCATTATCTGGAACCGTGCCATGGCCGCCCGCATCCTGATCGTCGAGGACGAGGAACCCCTCACCCTGCTGCTGCGCTACAATCTCGAGGCCGAGGGCTTCGTGGTTGACAGCGTGGCGCGCGGCGACGACGCCGAGCTGCACCTGCGCGACAACACGCCCGATCTCGTGCTGCTGGACTGGATGCTGCCGGGGCTGTCGGGCATCGAACTCTGCCGCCGGCTGCGGGCGCGCCGCGACACCGAGCGGGTGCCGATCATCATGCTCACCGCGCGTGGCGAGGAGACCGAGCGGGTGCGCGGGCTCGCCACCGGCGCAGACGACTATGTCGTCAAGCCGTTCTCCCTGCCGGAGCTGATCGCGCGCATCCAGGCGCTGCTGCGCCGGGCGAAGCCCGGCCATGTCGCCGGTCTGCTGACGGCCGGTGATCTCGAACTCGACCGCACAACGCGGCGCGTGCGCCGCTCCGGCGAGGAGCTGCATCTGGGCCCGACCGAGTTCCGCCTGCTCGAATTCCTGATGCAGGCGCCGGGCCGGGTCTATTCGCGCGCGCAACTGCTCGACGCCGTCTGGGGCCGCGACGTCTATATCGACGAGCGCACCGTCGACGTGCATGTCGGGCGCCTGCGCAAGGCGATCACGCCGGGCGACGCCAAGGACCCGCTGCGCACGGTCCGCGGCGCGGGCTACGCCTTCGACGAGACCTTTGCGCGGGCGTGAGGCGAACCGTCATGCTCGGGCGCAGACCCGAGCATCTCGTGACGATGAGGCTCCGCTGCCGTGCCGGCCAGAGATTCTCGGGTCAAGCCCGAGAATGACGAGCGTGCGTCCGCCGACGCCTGATCGCTTGACCCGCGACGCCCGACGGCGCAAGCCGACCCGATGCACAGCAAAGACATCGCCATCATCGGCGCCGGCCCCGCCGGGCTGATCGCCGCCGAGCGGCTGGCGCAGGCCGGCCACCGCGTCACGATCCATGAGCGGATGCCGTCGCCGGCGCGGAAATTCCTGCTCGCCGGGCGCGGCGGGCTGAACCTGACCCATTCCGAGCCGCTGGAGACCTTCCTGCCGCATTACGGCGCGGCGCGGGACTGGCTCGAACCGGCCGTCGCGGCCTTCCCGCCGCAGGCACTGCGCGACTGGGCCGATGGCCTCGGCGCGGAGAGCTTCATTGGCACCAGCGGTCGCGTTTTCCCGAAGGCGATGAAGGCCTCGCCGCTGCTGCGCGCCTGGCTGCGCCGGCTCGACGGTCTCGGCGTGCGGCTCGAAGCCGGCCGGCGCTGGACCGGCTGGAACGACGAGGGCGAACTGACCTTCGCTACGGCGGCCGGCGAGGTAACGCTCACGCCGGATGCGACGCTGCTGGCGCTGGGCGGGGCGAGCTGGCCGCGGCTGGGCTCCGATGGCGGCTGGGTTCCGCTGCTGGCGGGGAGGGGCGTCGCGGTGGCGCCGCTGCGGCCGGCCAATGGCGGCTTCGCGGTAGCTTGGTCGCAGACGCTGCGCGAGCGTTTCGCCGGCGCGCCGCTGAAGCGGATTACGTTGTGCTTTGCCGGCAAAAAGATTGCGGGCGAGGCGATGATCGACGCCCATGGGCTGGAGGGCGGCGCGATCTATGCGCTGTCGGGGCCGCTGCGCGAGGCGATCGCGCGGGACGGTTCGGCGGTGCTGGAGATCGACCTGCGTCCGGATCTCGACCTCGCCCGGCTGACCGAGAAGCTCGGCAAGCGCCGGCCGGGCGAGACGCTCAGCAACCATCTGCGCAAGGCGGCAGGGCTCTCGCCGGCGGCGGTCGCCGTGCTGCGCGACAGCGTCGCGGGAAAGCTCGACGAAAACCCCGCGGCGCTCGCGGCGGCGATCAAGAGTGCGCCGTTGCGCCTGACCGGGACGATGCCGATCGACCGGGCGATCTCCAGCGCCGGCGGCATCGCGGCCTCCGAGATCGACGCAGGCTTCATGCTGCGGCGCCTGCCAGGCGTTTTCGTCGCCGGCGAGATGCTGGACTGGGAAGCGCCGACCGGCGGCTATCTGCTGCAGGGCTGCTTCGCCACCGGCGTCGCTGCGGCGGCGGGGATAGTGGGTTGGCTGGGGCGGGGAAACCTCGACGGAGAACCCTCTCCCGTAGGGAGAGGGCAGGGTGAGGGGTAGGCCGCTTGACGGTGGCGTGAGACCTCACCGGCGCAGCGATTGGGTTGGCGCTTTGCTGGTTGAGGGGCCGACACCTCTCCCCTGCCCCTCTCCTTACAGGAGAGGGGTTCCCCGCGATTCCGGGTCGCGGTCGAGCCCGAGAATGACGCGCCTACCGCCCCTCCGCCTTCGCGATGGCCTCGTCGAGGTCCTGCCATTCGTGGCAGCGGCCGCAGAGGCTGGCGAGCTTGGCGAGGTTGGCCTTGGCCGAGGCCATGTCGCCGGTCTCGATGAACCATTCGCCCTGATATTCGAGCGCGGGCAGGAAGGTCGGGTCGCGCATCAGCGCGGCGTCGTAATACTGCTTCGAGAGCGGGTAGTTCTTCAGCTTGCGGTGCGAGAAGGCGAGCCAGTTCAGCAGCACGGGCGAGTGCGGCGAGCGCTTCAGCAGCACCTCCAGCTTCTCGATGGCGGGCGGGAAGTTCTTCTCCTCGATCCAGCGGCGCGCCTGGCGGTATTCCGGGTCCTCGTCCAGCCAGGTCCAGTCCGG
The DNA here is from genome assembly GCF_042466375.1 of Allobosea sp. R86505. Classification (NCBI taxonomy): domain Bacteria; kingdom Pseudomonadati; phylum Pseudomonadota; class Alphaproteobacteria; order Hyphomicrobiales; family Alloboseaceae; genus Allobosea; species Allobosea sp. R86505. The sequence goes on from NZ_JAXHPY010000001.1 coordinate 1,500,612, forward strand.
CCCGACCGCCTGCGCCCCCGCCGCGGCGAGCAGGGCGGCGGCTCCCGCCATGATCGCAATGACGCGTCGGCGCATGGCGTGTCCTCATGAGGTGAAGGCGATAGGGTGCGCGCGCGTTGCCGCTCGCAGTGGTCCGCGATCATGGCGACATCGCATGACAAGTCCATTGCGAAAGGGCGTCCGCCACCCCTCCGAAACGGCGCCACTCCTGCCAGCTCCTGTCACCAGTGCGCTCCCCCATGCGCCGCACCCTCTCGCGCGCGGCGGGGATGCACCCCATATTGCCGGGATGTCCGACACACCCGCCAAAGACTCGCCCGCCAAACCCAAGCCCGCCAAGAAGCCGTCCTCGGCGCGCACGCCCAATTCCAAGGCGTCTCGGCAGGAGCTGAAGCCGCTGGAGGGCTATCTCGCCGATCTGCTCAACCCGGCGATCAACCGCGGCAAGGCCGTGCCCGGCGGCGCGGCCGGGTTCTCCGACAAGCCGCAGGCCGGCTATGAGGCGAAGCCGAGCTACGCAACGGAACGGCCCGGCGGCGAGGAGAGGCCCAGGCGCAAGCTCTCGAAAAAGGCCGATGCCGCCTTCATCGGGGCGGAGGGCGCTGCTGCCGCGACCGCGACCTCGCTGCAGACGCTGCTGGAGAGCGGCAACCCCTTCATCGAGCCGGGCAAGGCCTGGGTGCCGCACCGCCCGCCGCGGCCGGACAAGTCCGAGGGCGGCATCCGCTTCCGGATGAATTCGGAATACGAGCCCGCCGGCGACCAACCGGCCGCGATCGCCGAGCTGGTCGAGGGCATTGCCCGGCAGGAGCGCGACCAGGTGCTGCTCGGCGTCACCGGCTCGGGCAAGACCTTCACCATGGCGCAGGTGATCGAGAAGACGCAGCGCCCGGCGCTGATCCTGGCGCCGAACAAGACGCTGGCGGCGCAGCTCTATGGCGAGTTCAAGAGCTTCTTCCCCGACAACGCGGTCGAGTATTTCGTCTCCTATTACGACTACTACCAGCCCGAGGCCTATGTGCCGCGCTCGGACACCTTCATCGAGAAGGAGTCGTCCATCAACGAGCAGATCGACCGGATGCGCCATTCGGCGACGCGTTCGCTGATCGAGCGCGACGACGTCATCATCGTCGCCTCGGTGTCCTGCATCTACGGTATCGGCTCGGTCGAGACCTATACGGCGATGACCTTCGGCATCAAGCTGGGTGAGCGTGTCGAGCAGCGCCAGCTCATCGCCGATCTGGTGGCGCTGCAATACAAGCGCACCCAGCACGACTTCACCCGCGGCAGCTTCCGCGTGCGCGGCGACGTGATCGAGCTGTTCCCGGCGCACTATGAGGACCGCGCCTGGCGCATCGGCCTGTTCGGCGACGAGGTCGAGAGCATCGCCGAGTTCGACCCGCTGACGGGGCAGAAGACCGCCGACCTCGAATTCGTCAAGGTCTACGGCAATTCGCACTACACCACGCCGCGGCCGACGCTGACCCAGGCCGTGAAGAGCATCAAGGAGGAGCTGAAGGCGCGCCTCGACGAGCTCAATTCGATGGGCCGCTTCCTCGAGGCGCAGCGGCTCGACCAGCGCTGCACCTTCGACATCGAGATGATCGAGGCCACCGGCTCCTGCAACGGCATCGAGAACTATTCGCGCTATCTCACCGGCCGCAAGCCGGGCGAGCCGCCGCCGACGCTGTTCGAATACCTGCCCGACAATGCGCTGGTCTTCACCGATGAGAGCCATGTCACCGTGCCGCAGATCGGCGGCATGTATCGCGGCGACTTTCGGCGCAAGGCGACGCTGGCGGAATACGGCTTCCGCCTGCCCTCCTGCATGGACAACCGGCCGCTGCGCTTCGAGGAATGGGACGCGATGCGCCCGCAATCGGTGCATGTCTCGGCGACGCCGGGCTCCTGGGAGATGGAGCAGACCGGCGGCGTCTTCACCGAGCAGGTCATCCGCCCGACCGGGCTGATCGACCCGCCGGTCGAGATCCGCCCCGCCAAGCACCAGGTCGCCGACCTCCTCGACGAGATCAAGGAGGTCACGGCGCAGGGCTACCGCACGCTCGTCACCGTGCTGACCAAGCGCATGGCCGAGGACCTGACCGAGTATCTGCACGAGAACGGCGTCCGTGTCAGATACATGCATTCCGACATCGACACGATCGAGCGCATCGAGATCCTGCGCGATCTGCGGCTGGGCGCCTTCGACGTCCTCGTCGGCATCAACCTGCTGCGCGAGGGGCTCGACATTCCCGAATGCGGGTTCGTCGCCATTCTCGACGCCGACAAGGAGGGCTTCCTCCGCTCCGAGACCTCGCTGATCCAGACGATCGGCCGCGCCGCCCGCAATGTCGACGGCAAGGTCATCCTCTATGCCGACCACATCACCGGCTCGATGGAGCGGGCGCTGGCCGAGACCAGCCGCCGCCGCGAGAAGCAGCTCGCCTATAATGCCGAGCACGGCATCACGCCGCAGACGATCAAGCGCGCCATCGGCGACATTCTCGGCAGCGTCTATGAGCGCGACCATGTCACCGTCGATGCCGGGCTCGGCACGCCGGCAGCCGGGCACAATTTCAAGGCGGCGCTGGCCGATCTCGAAAAGCGCATGCGCGAGGCCGCGGCCGATCTCGAATTCGAGACCGCCGCCCGGCTGCGCGACGAGATCAAGCGCCTGCAGGCGACCGAACTCGCCATCTCCGACGATCCGCTCGCCCGCCAGGGCGATGTCGAGGCCTCGGCCGGCAAGTACAAGGGCGAGCGCAGCTATGGCGACAGCGCCAACCTGCCGCCGACCCGCGCCCGCAAACCCACCGACGCCGATATGGGCCCGCATAATTTCGGCGGCGGCGAGGGCAAGCCGGTGTCGCGGGCGCTGCCGAAAAAGCCGACGCTCGACGAGATGGGGCCGAGGACCGAGCAGCGGCCGAAGGGGGCTGGGGAGAGACGGGGGCGGAGAGGGTAGGCGGCGGAACCGCGACGCCATCTTCCCTTCTCCCGGATGGGAGAAGGTGGCGCGGAGCGCCGGATGAGGGCCTGCCCTCGCAGCCAGAGGGCGCAACGGCTCCGTTTCGTTTCAGCGACCAGCGGCGGTCCCTCACCCCTGCCCCTCTCCCATCCGGGAGAGGGGTTTCCCGCGCGTGATCTAGGGAGGGCAGCTACACAGGGCGTCGGCGCCTTGTGTGATTTCAATTAGATTCATGATATAAAAACGCAATCAACCATAGAATAATCCACCATTAATCAGAAAAGCTGATTTCGGATATGTTAAATAAGTATATATATAACTTGCAATAACGTTTAACAAAATATTAATAATTATTGTGACACAAAATATAACGATCGTGTTTGAGGGAGAATTCAAGTTATCGATAATTTTATTGTATGATGAATTGTCACCTTCGCTGATTAGTATCACAGTAGGTATAATATTTTTGTATATGCGACGGAATAGCATTTTTGATATATACGAATCAAATATTGAGAATCCAGCCCATATTAACAGCCCAACCGATATAGCATAAACAAGCCTAGACAACGAATCAGATTGACTACCAGAGAAATAAATGTATCCCATTAGAAATATAGCAATACCGATACGGCCGGACTGTGAAAGACAGCCGCGAATAATTTCATACTTAGAAATTAATGATTCGTTTAATTTACTAGTCGGAGTCTTTTCAAGTGAGGAGAACCATTCCTCAGTTATATTCACGAACGCCTTGGCGACAAGAAAATCAACAAAATCTATCGATATTTGAACTGTTTTCCATTCTCTTTGAGCAAATAGTATAAAAAATCCGAAACCATCATCATTCGACGAATCTTTTGAGCCTCTGTCGATTATTGGAAGGGCAGAATCAAGATCTATGTTTATAACGCATCTTTGAGAAACAGCCGTGTTTGGCAATTTCAAAACAAATTCTATCTTTATAACAGCATCAGAAGTAACATCGTGATTATTGAATTGAAGTGCTAAAAATCGTTCCCATGAGCTATATGTAACTGTTTTATCATTTGCATTTTTGACAACAACTGTTACGACAGGAGAAATTACCTGCTCATACATGTGGGTCTGATCAATTAACATTCTGTACAGTCGATCAAAATCGGCGTGCTTTATAACAACATTTCCATTCAATCCCTTTGATAAGTTCTCAGTTTTACCAGTGGCGGCATGATAGATAGCCTGCAATGCAGTTTTTGGCAGCGATCTAATCGTAAGACCATCGTTATTTATGCTATCGTCTGAAATTCTCTCGATGCTCATTGTGCCCCCGATGCATTAGATTTACGCAGCTTATTCCGAACTTGGAACAGTTCAAGAGAAAGGGATCGGCGAACACCATGAGCTGTGGCTGGAATTTCCACCGCCCCCTCCCTTGAATTCCCCGCCCCCACATCGACGGGACAAGTCACCCCCCCCATGGCGCGCCCATCCGTAAGGAACACGGCTCCGGCCGCGTTGCCATGCTTGCCTGACTCCTCGTCCGGCCCCTGCGCCAAGCGCCCCGGCTGATCCCTCGAGCCCGTCAGTCACTCAGCCCTCATCCTCCTAACGGGGCACCTTCTCCCCTCGCGTGAGAAGAGCAGACGCGCCCCGCTTCGACAGCCTGTCTCCGGCCCGCGAGCCCCCCGGAACAATCCTCCCCACGCCCTGTTTCCCGCGAAAGGGCCCTTCCGGCCCCTTCAGGGAGAGAGATCATGTTCAGGACCACCCTCATCCTCGCCGCGCTCGGCGTCGGGCTGGCGCTGGCGCCGGCCGGGGCGCAGACCGCTCCGGCGGCGCCGGACACCACGCCGCTGCCGCCGACGACCTGCAGCGATGCCGAACTGGCCAAGATGAACGCCGAGACCGCCAAGTTGACCGACCCGGACAAGAAGGCGATCGCCATGAAGGAAATGACCCTGGCCGCCGACCGCATGGCCAAGGAGGACATGAAGGGCTGCGCCACCCATCTCGGCAACGCCATCCGGATGATTCCCGGGCGGAGTTGAGGGGCGGTGGGGGCGGCCGTCGATGGGCGCGAGGAACCCCTCTCCTGTAAGGAGAGGGGCAGGGGAGAGGTGTCGGCCCCTGGACCTGCGAAACGCTGAGCCAACCGCAGCCGGCGGGCAGGGTTCGCCCTATCCGGATAACGGCCGACACCTCTCCCTGCCCTCTCCTTACAGGAGAGGGTTCCCCGCGCCTTGGCCGGGCACGTTTGCACCCTGCGACAAACCTTATCCCCGCCCCTCGCACCCGACCCTATTCTCCCCTCGCTCTCCCCGACCGAGGGGGCTTCGCGAGGCGTCGTGTGGCCGGGGAGGGTGCGGTGTTCATGGGGGAAGGCCGTCGCTGGCCGGACGCCATGGAGGTGCCGTCGATCGTCAGGGCCGAAACTGGGCAGGCCCGAGCCCGTGCCGGGACGTAGGGACGACGAGGGACCCCCAGACAACCGCGCGCGGGACGGTGCGGCGGCTGTTGGCGCTGCTTCGACACGACATTCGACATCGACATCGGCACGCAGCCGTCGACTGCGACGCCACCCCGTCCCGCGCATCCCCTCGGATACGCCTTGAAGAGCCCGAAACCCCGCGGCGTGAGCCGGTCGGGGGTTTCGGTGCGTGGTTCCGTCGCCTTGATCCAGCGCAAAGACGAGCGCCCGCCCCATTGCCGCCGGGGCCGTTCCAACTTTAGAATTGTTCCAAGGCGACGCTGCTCTTCCGAAAGTCATCCCCATGATGCTCAAGCCTTACTGGCTGCGGTTCCACCGCTGGATCACGCTCGTCTTCGCCCTGCCGCTGCTGGCGCTGATCCTGAGCGGTCTCGTGCTCTCGGTCGAACCGCTGGCGCAGCGCACGCGCCCCGCGGCGCCGGTGACCGAGGCCTCGGTGCTGGCGGCGCTGCAGAAATTCGATCCGCAGGGCCAGGCGACCGGGCTGACGATCCGCACCTATGACCAGTTGATGACGCTGAACGGCGTCGGGCCGGACGGCTCGGTCGATGTCAGCCTGCGCAGCGGCGAGGAGATCGACGAGCCGGGCTGGGCCGCATGGTTCGGCACGGCGCGGCAGCTGCATGAGCGGCTGCTGCTCGATCTCGGCTGGCTCGTCACCGCCTCGACCATCGCGATGCTGGTGCTGGCGCTGCTGGGCGTGCTGATGGGCTGGCCGCGTTTCCGCAACACGCTGGGCGGCTGGCACAATGTCTCCGCGTGGGTCTTCCTGCCGCTGATCGTGCTGTCGCCGCTGACCGGGCTCGCCATCGCCTTCGGCATCACCCTGATCCCGGCGGCGGCGCCGACGGGCGGGGCGCGGCCGGCGCGGCTGCCGCTGGCGGAGGCGATCCCGCTGGTCGCCCGCGCGCATGACCTCGCCGACCTGACCTCGCTGCGGGTGCGCGGCGGGCGGCTGCTGGCGCGGGTCTATGTCGGCAACCGGCTGACCGGCGTGGTGGTGACGCGCGAGGGTCTCGCGACGCCGCCGATGAACTGGCCGCGCGCGCTGCACGAGGGCAACTGGCATGCGCTCTGGGGCAGCGGGCTCAACCTCGCGCTGTCGCTGGTGCTGGCCGGACTCTGGGGCACGGGGCTGGTGATCTGGGCGAAGCGCCGCTTCCGCAAGCGTAACCCAAGGGCGCGCTTGGCGGCGGCCTGAGGCCGGGGCGGGGGCGGGGCCGTTTTGGGCGGGTCAAGCGCGGGGAACCCCTCCCCCTTGTGGGGAGGGGCAGGGGTGGGGGTGGGGCCGCCTGGTGAGCGCGAGCCGGACCAGCGCGGCTGCAACGGCGATACGGCTCCCTCTTCAGCGACGCGCCCTGGCTTTTCGACCCCCACCCCTTCCCCTCCCCACAAGGGGGAGGGGTTTGCCTCCCTCCGCTCTTGCCGGGCCGGCGGGGCTGCCGTAACCCGGGAGTCCCCAGCGCCTGCCCGAAGACCGCCCCGCCATGACCGCCTCGATCGCCCAACGCTATGCCGCCCTGGTCGAATCCGGGGCGATCGAGCGCGATCCGGCGCAGGTCGTGGTGGTGAAGCGGCTGCAGGGTCTGGCCGAGGCGCTGGCCGCGCAGCGCCTAGCGCAGAAGAGCAGCGCGCTGGGCTGGCTCTTCGGCAAGAAGGCGGCGGCCAGGGACGTGCCCAAGGGGCTCTACATCTGGGGCTCGGTCGGCCGCGGCAAGACCATGCTGATGGATCTGTTCTACGACTCCGTGCCGATGCCGCTGCGGCGGCGGGTGCATTTCCATGAATTCCTGGCCGACGTCCATGGCCGCATCCACGCCTATCGCCAGAAGCTCAAGGCCGGCGAGGTCAAGGATCCGGACCCAATCGGCCCCGTCGCGGCGGAGCTGGCGAAGGAGGCGCGGCTGCTCTGCTTCGACGAGTTCACCGTCACCGACATCGCCGATGCGATGATCCTCGGGCGGCTGTTCACGGCGCTGTTCGCCGCCGGCGTCGTGGTGGTCGCGACCTCGAATGTCGAGCCGTCGCGGCTCTATGAGGGCGGGCTGAACCGGGCGCTGTTTCTGCCCTTCGTGGCGCTGCTGGCCGAGAAGGTCGAGGTGCTCAAGCTCGAGGCGCGCACCGATTTCCGGCTGGAGAAGCTCGGCGGCGCGCCGGTCTATCGTGTGCCGGCCGATGCGGCGGCGGAGGCCGCGCTCGACGACGCCTTCCGCAAGCTCTCCGGCGCGGCGAAGGGCCAGCGCCTCGTCATCGACGTGAAGGGCCACGAGCTGGTGGTGCCGCAGGCGGCGGCCGGCGTGGCGCGGGCGGGCTTCGGCGATCTCTGCAGCAAGGCCTATGGCGCCTCGGACTATATCGCGCTGGCGCAGCGCTTCCACACGCTCGTGCTCGACGATATTCCGGTGCTGGCCGACGAGCAGCGCAACGAGACCAAGCGCTTCATCATTCTGATCGACACGCTCTACGAGCATCATGTGAAGCTCGTCGCCTCGGCGCAGGCCGAGCCGCATGAGCTCTACCGCGCGAAGACCGGACGCGAGGCCTTCGAGTTCGACCGCACGGTCTCGCGGCTGATCGAGATGCGCTCCGACGATTACCTCGGCCTTCCGCATGGCCGGGCGGATTCGGCGGCCTCAGGCGACAGCGGTGGGCTGGTGGAGACGTGAGGATGGTGTCGCTGATGTCAGTCCCCGGGGCCCGATAGCGCCATGACCCAGCGCGAGCCGAGCGAGACCCGCATCCTCACGGTCGCCAGCGAGCATCTGCGTCGGTTCGGGCTGAAGCGCTTCACGGTCGTCGCGGTGGCCGAAGAGGCGGGCATGACCCATGCCAATGTCTATCGCTATTTCCCCTCGCGCGCGGCGCTGGTCGATGCCGTCGTCGATGTCTGGCTGAAGGCGACGGAGCGGCGCCTCGCCGACATCGCCGACGGGCCGGACCCCGCCGACGACAAGCTCGAGCGGCTGATCCTGGCGCTGGCCAAGGCCAATCGCGACCTGCTGGCCGAGGAGCCGCACCTCTTCGCCGCCCTGTCGCAGGCGGTGGCGAAGCGCCATGCCATCAGCCGGCGCAACCGGGCCCGGGTGCGGGCGCTGTTCGAGCGGGTGATCGACGAGGGCATCGCCTCGGGCACCTTCGAGCCGCGCGACCGCGACCGGGCGATCGCCTTCGTCATCGACGCGACCCACCGCTTCATCCATCCTGCGGCGCTGGAGCTGGAATCGGACGTGCCGCAGGCCTCGGTCGATATCCGCCTGTCGACGCTGATCCGCGTCTCGCTGCGGGTGCTGATCAGCGGGATCGTCTGACAAAACGGCGTGACGAATTACATCCCGTGTAAATTGTCATTACAGCCATTCCGTGTCATTCTGGGTCGGTTGACCGGGTGTTTTCCGGTAAGTGCTTGATAAGTCGAGTGTGCGACGAGCCTGTGCCGGGCGGCGGCGGCCTGTGCCGGGCTTGCGCGCCTTATCGCGCGAGGGTTGCGGCAAAAGGGCCATTTGGGCCAAAGGAACGCACGGTTTCGCCGGGACTCCGGCTTTTCGCAGCGTCAGGACAAAGGACTAGGCCATGGCCCGCAAGAAGATCGCCCTCATCGGCGCCGGCCAGATCGGCGGCACGCTCGCCCATCTCGCCGGCTTGAAGGAACTCGGCGACATCGTGCTGTTCGACATCGCCGACGGCATCCCGCAGGGCAAGGGCCTCGACATCGCCGAGTCGGCTCCGGTCGACGGCTTCGACGCTGCCTACAAGGGCACCTCGTCCTATGAGGACATCAAGGGCGCCGATGTGATCATCGTCACCGCCGGCGTGCCGCGCAAGCCCGGCATGAGCCGCGACGACCTGATCGGCATCAACCTCAAGGTGATGAAGGCCGTCGGCGAGGGCATCAAGACCTACGCCCCCAAGGCCTTCGTGATCTGCATCACCAACCCGCTCGACGCGATGGTCTGGGCGCTGCAGAAGTTCTCTGGCCTGAAGCCCAACATGATCTGCGGCATGGCCGGCGTGCTCGACTCCGCCCGCTTCCGCCACTTCCTTGCCGACGAGTTCCAGGTCTCGGTCAAGGACGTCCAGGCCTTCGTGCTCGGCGGCCATGGCGACGACATGGTGCCTCTGGTGCGCTATTCCGGCGTCGCCGGCATCCCGCTGCCCGATCTCGTCAAGATGAAGTGGACGACGCAGGAGCGTCTCGACGCCATCGTCGAGCGCACCCGCAAGGGCGGCGGCGAGATCGTCAACCTGCTCAAGACCGGCTCGGCCTTCTACGCCCCGGCGGCCTCGGCGATTGCGATGGCCGAGAGCTATCTCAAGGACCAGAAGCGCGTCCTGCCGGCGGCTGCCGCGCTGCGCGGCCAGTACGACGTCAAGGACATGTTCGTCGGCGTGCCGGTGGTGATCGGCGCCAAGGGTGTCGAGCGGGTCGTCAAGATCCGCCTCAACGCCGCCGAGAAGGAGATGCTGGCGAAGTCGGTCGCCTCGGTCCAGGGCCTGATCGACGCGTGCAAGGCCATCGATTCGTCACTGGCGTGATCCAGGACGGGCGGGTCCGGTGGTGCGCTCATCGCGCGCCGTGCGGACCCGCCCGCCCCGCCATCCCCCATAAGCTTCCAGGGAAACCGAGCACATGAACATCCACGAATACCAGGGCAAGGCCGTCCTCAAGGAGTTCGGCGCGCCGGTCTCCGCCGGCTTCCCCGCCCTGACGGTGGCGGAGGCGGTCGAGGCCGCCAAGAAGCTGCCGGGACCGCTCTATGTCGTGAAGTCGCAGATCCATGCGGGCGGCCGCGGCAAGGGCAAGTTCAAGGAACTCGGCCCCGACGCCAAGGGCGGCGTGCGTCTCGCCAAGTCGGTCGAGGAGGTCGAGTCCCACGCCAAGGAGATGCTCGGCAACACGCTCGTCACCGCGCAGACCGGCGAGGCCGGCAAGCAGGTCAACCGCCTCTACATCGAGGACGGCTCGGACATCGAGAAGGAGTTCTACCTCTCGGCGCTGGTCGACCGGGAGACCTCGCGCGTCGCCTTCGTCGTCTCGACGGAAGGCGGCATGGACATCGAGGCGGTGGCCCATGACACACCGGAGAAGATCGAGACCTTCTCGGTCGATCCCGCCACCGGCATCATGCCCCATCACGGCCGCAGCATGGCGCGCATCCTCGGCCTCTCCGGCGACCTTGCCAAGCAGGCCGGCACGGTGCTGGGCCAGATCTACACCGCGTTCGTGGCCAAGGACATGGACATGCTGGAGATCAACCCGCTGATCGTGACCAAGCAGGGCCAGATCAAGTGCCTGGACGCCAAGATCTCGTTCGATTCCAACTCGCTCTACCGCCACCCCGAGATCGTCGCGCTGCGCGACACGACGGAAGAGGACGAGAAGGAGATCGAGGCCTCGAAATATGACCTCGCCTATATCGCGCTCGACGGCACGATCGGCTGCATGGTCAATGGCGCGGGCCTGGCCATGGCCACGCTCGACATCATCCAGCTCTATGGGGAATCGCCCGCCAACTTCCTCGACGTCGGCGGCGGCGCCTCGGAAGAGAAGGTGACGGCGGCGTTCAAGATCATCACCGCCGACCCGAAGGTGAAGGGCATCCTGGTCAACATCTTCGGCGGCATCATGAAGTGCGACGTCATCGCGCGCGGCGTCATCGCCGCGGTGAAGGCGGTGGGCCTGCAGGTTCCGCTGGTCGTGCGCCTCGAGGGCACCAACGTCCAGGAAGGCAAGGATATCATCTCGTCCTCGGGCCTCAACGTCATTCCCGCCGACGACCTCGACGACGCCGCGCAGAAGATCGTGGCCGCGATCAAGAAGGCTTGAGGAGCAACCATGTCCATCCTGATCGACAAGAACACCAAGGTCATCTGCCAGGGCTTCACCGGCAAGAACGGGACCTTCCACTCCGAGCAGGCGATCGCCTATGGCACGCAGATGGTCGGCGGCACCTCGCCGGGTAAGGGCGGCTCGCTTCATCTCGGCCTGCCGGTCTTCGACAGCGTCCACGAGGCCAAGGCCAAGACCGGCGCCACCGCATCCGTCGTCTATGTGCCGCCTCCGGGCGCGGCGGACGCGATCTGCGAGGCGATCGATGCCGAGATCCCGCTGATCATCTGCATCACCGAGGGCATCCCGGTGCTCGACATGGTCAAGGTCAAGCGTTCGCTGGTCGGCTCCAAGTCGCGGCTGATCGGGCCCAACTGCCCCGGCGTCGTGACGGCGGGCGAGAGCAAGATCGGCATCATGCCGGCCAACATCTTCAAGCCCGGCTCGGTCGGCATCGTCTCGCGCTCGGGCACGCTGACCTATGAGGCGGTGTTCCAGACCACCCGCGAGGGCCTCGGCCAGACGACCGCGGTCGGCATCGGCGGCGACCCGGTCAAGGGCACCGAGTTCATCGACATGCTCGAGATGTTCCTGGCCGACGACAACACCAAGTCGATCGTGATGATCGGCGAGATCGGCGGCTCGGCCGAAGAGGACGCGGCGCAGTTCATCAAGGACGAGGCCAAGCGCGGTCGCAAGAAGCCGATGGTTGGCTTCATCGCCGGCCGCACGGCCCCTCCCGGCCGCCGCATGGGCCATGCGGGCGCGATCATCTCGGGCGGCAAGGGCGGCGCCGAGGACAAGATCGCGGCGATGGAAGCCGCCGGCATCCGGGTCTCGCCCTCGCCGGCGCGCCTTGGAAAGACCTTGGTCGAAGTGTTGAAGGGCTGAGGTTTTCTCCCTTCCCCCTTGCGGGGAAGGGTTGGGGATGGGGGTGGTGCCGCCTGGCGAGCGCTCACCATGCGGGTCGACCCCCACCCCTGCCCCTCCCCACAAGGGGGAGGGGTCAGGTCGCGGTTCCGGTACGAAGCATTCTGAAAGGCAAAGGCACCATGGCTCGCCAGGACATCAACGAGGCTCTCGCGCAGACGGGTTTCCTCTATGGCGGCAACGCGGCCTATATCGAGGACCTCTACGCCCGCTACCAGGCCGATCCGAAGTCGGTCGACGAGCAGTGGCAGGGCTTCTTCGCCGGGCTGAAGGATGATGGCGCGTCCATCGTCCAGAACGCCAAGGGCGCTTCCTGGACCAAGCCGAACTGGCCGATCCACGCCAATGGCGAACTGGTCTCGGCGCTGGACGGCAACTGGGCCGTGGTCGAGAAGGTCGTCTCCGACAAGCTCAAGGGTAAGGCCCAGGCCAAGGGCGTCGAGATTTCGGCTGCCGACGTGCAGCAGGCGACGCGCGATTCCGTCCGCGCGATCATGCTGATCCGCGCCTACCGGATGCGCGGCCATCTCCATGCCAAGCTCGATCCGCTCGGCATCGAGAGCCGCACCGACAATGAGGAACTGTCGCCGGCCGCCTTCGGCTTCGGCGAGGCCGATCTCGACCGCAAGATCTTCATCGACAACGTGCTCGGCATGGAGTTCGCCACCATCCGCGAGATGGTCGCCGTGCTCCAGCGGACCTATTGCAGCACGGTCGGCATCGAGTTCATGCACATCTCCGACCCGGAGCAGAAGGCCTGGTTGCAGGAGCGCATCGAGGGGCCTGACAAGGAGATCGCCTTCACCCGCGAGGGCAAGAAGGCGATCCTGAACAAGCTCGTCGAGGCCGAGGGCTTCGAGAAGTTCATCGATCTCAAGTACACCGGCACCAAGCGCTTCGGCCTGGACGGCGGCGAGGCGCTGATCCCGGCGCTGGAGCAGATCATCAAGCGCGGCGGCGCGCTCGGCGTGCGCGACATCGTCTTCGGCATGGCCCATCGCGGCCGCCTGAACGTGCTGACCCAGGTGCTGGGCAAGCCGCATCGCGCGCTGTTCCACGAGTTCAAGGGCGGCTCCTTCGCGCCCGACGACGTCGAGGGATCGGGCGACGTGAAGTACCATCTTGGTGCCTCCAGCGACCGCGAGTTCGACGGCAACAACGTCCACATCTCGCTGACCGCCAACCCCTCACATCTCGAGATCGTCGACCCCGTCGTGCTCGGCAAGGTGCGCGCCAAGCAGGACCAGTTCGGCGACATCGTCGAGCGCTCCAAGGTGCTGCCGCTGCTGCTGCATGGCGACGCCGCCTTCGCCGGCCAGGGTGTGGTGGCGGAGTGCCTCGGCCTGTCCGGGCTGAAGGGCCACCGCACCGGCGGCTCGATCCACTTCATCATCAACAACCAGATCGGCTTCACCACCTATCCGCGCTATTCGCGCTCCTCGCCCTATCCGTCCGACGTGGCGAAGATGGTCGAGGCGCCGGTGTTCCATGTGAATGGCGACGATCCGGAGGCGGTGGTCTTCGCGGCGAAGGTCGCGATCGAGTTCCGGCAGAAGTTCCACAAGCCGGTCGTCATCGACATGTTCTGCTATCGCCGCTTCGGCCATAACGAGGGCGACGAGCCGGGCTTCACCCAGCCGCTGATGTACCGCAAGATCCGCGGGCACAAGACGACGCTGGAACTCTACACCGCCAAGCTCGAGGCCGAGGGTGTGATCCAGCCCGGCGAGGTCGACGAGATCCGGGCGGGCTGGAAGGCGAAGCTCGAGGTCGAGTTCGAGGCCGGGCAGTCCTTCAAGCCGAACAAGGCCGACTGGCTCGACGGCCGTTGGGCCGGCATGAAGGCGATCCGTGCCGACGAGGATGATCCGCGCCGCGGCGCCACCGGCGTCGACGCCAACGTCCTGCGCGAGATCACCGAGAAGATCACGGCGGTGCCGCCGGGCTTCAACGTGCACAAGACGATCCAGCGCTTCCTCGACAACCGCCGCAAGGCGGTCGAGACCGGGCAGGGCATCGACTGGGCGACCGCCGAGGCGCTGGCCTTCGGCTCGCTGCTGCTCGACGGCAACCCGGTGCGCCTCTCGGGCCAGGATTGCGAGCGCGGCACCTTCTCACAGCGCCATTCGGTGCTGATCGACCAGGAGACGGAGGCCCGCCACACCTCGCTCAACCACATCCGCGAGGGCCAGTCCCGCTACGAGGTCATCAATTCGATGCTCTCGGAGGAGGCGGTGCTCGGCTTCGAATACGGCTATTCGCTGTCGGAGCCGAATGCGCTGACCTGCTGGGAGGCGCAGTTCGGCGACTTCGCCAACGGCGCGCAGGTCGTGTTCGACCAGTTCATCTCCTCGGGCGAGCGCAAGTGGCTGCGCATGTCGGGCCTCGTCTGCCTCCTGCCGCATGGCTATGAGGGCCAGGGTCCGGAGCACTCGTCGGCCCGTCTCGAGCGCTTCCTGCAGATGTGCGCCGAGGACAACATGCAGGTGGCGAACTGCTCGACGCCGGCGAGCTATTTCCACATTCTGCGCCGCCAGCTGAAGCGCGATTTCCGCAAGCCGCTGATCCTGATGACGCCGAAGTCGCTGCTGCGCCACAAGCGCTGCGTCTCGACGCTGGATGAGCTGGCCGAGAGCTCGACCTTCCACCGCGTGCTGCATGACGACGCCGAGCGCGGCAACTCGACGACCAAGCTGGTCAAGGATTCGAAGATCCGGCGCGTCATCCTCTGCTCGGGCAAGGTCTATTTCGACCTGCTGGACGAGCGCGAGAAGCGCGGCATCGACGATGTCTACCTGATGCGCGTCGAGCAGCTCTATCCCTTCCCGCTGAAGTCGCTGGCGCAGGAGCTGGCGCGCTTCAAGGGCGCCGACGTGGTGTGGTGCCAGGAGGAGCCGAAGAACATGGGCTCCTGGACCTTCGTCGAGCCCTATCTGGAATGGGTGCTGGGCCATGCCGGCTCGAAGTCGAAGCGGCCGCGCTATGTCGGCCGCCCGGCCTCGGCCGCGACCGCGACCGGCCTGATGTCCAAGCATCTCGCCCAGCTCAACGCCTTCCTGGACGAAGCCTTCGCCGGCTGACGCCCAGACACCCAAAACGTCAGACAGAACAGAACAGAGGCCTGACATGGCGACCGAAATCCGCGTACCCACCCTCGGCGAATCCGTCTCCGAGGCCACCATCGGCAAGTGGTTCAAGAAGCCGGGAGACACTGTTAAGGCAGACGAGCCGCTGGTTCGAGCTCGAGACCGACAAGGTGACGCTCGAGGTCAACGCGCCGGCCGCCGGCGTGCTCGGCGAGATCGTCGCCAAGGAAGGCGACACCGTCGGCGTCAGCGCGCTGCTGGGCATGATCTCGGCCGGCGAGGGCAAGGCTGCGGCTCCTGCCGCCAAGGCCGAGGAGAAGAAGGCCGATACCGCCGTGGCGCAGGCCTCCGGCAAGGCCGGCGAGGCGACCACCGCCGCCGCCGAGGCGAAGGCCGGGGAAGTGGCCGGCGACAGCGAGATCAAGCCCGCGACCAAGGCCGCCGATTCCGGCCCGGCCGTGTCGCGCCTGGCCGCCGAGAGCGGCGTCGACCCGTCCAAGGTCAATGCGTCCGGCAAGGACGGCCGCGTCACCAAGGGCGACATGCTGGCCGCGATCGCGACCGGCCCTGCGGTTGCCGCCTCCGCTCCGGCCGCGCCCGTGCAGGTCCGTGCGCCGTCGCCGGTCGACGACGCCTCGCGCGAAGAGCGCGTGAAGATGACCAAGCTGCGCCAGACCATCGCGCGCCGCCTCAAGGAAGCGCAGGCGACGGCTGCGATGCTGACCACCTTCAACGAGGTGGACATGTCGGCGGTGATGGCCCTGCGCAACCAGTACAAGGACGTGTTCGAGAAGAAGCACGGCGTGAAGCTCGGCTTCATGGGCTTCTTCGTGAAGGCCTGCGTCCAGGCGCTGAAGGAGATCCCCTCCGTCAACGCCGAGATCGACGGTACCGACATCATCTACAAGAACTACTATCACGTCGCCGTCGCGGTCGGCACGGACAAGGGCCTGGTGGTTCCGGTCGTGCGCGATGCCGACCAGCTCTCCATCGCCGGCGTCGAGAAGGCGATCGGCACGCTCGGCAAGAAGGCCCGCGAGGGCGCCCTCAAGATCGAGGACATGCAGGGCGGCACCTTCACCATCTCGAATGGCGGCGTCTACGGCTCGCTGATGTCGACGCCCATTCTGAACGCGCCGCAGTCGGCGATCCTCGGCATGCACAAGATCCAGGAGCGCCCGATGGTCGTCGGCGGCCAGATCGTGGTGCGGCCGATGATGTATCTGGCGGTCAGCTACGATCACCGCATCATCGACGGCAAGGAGGCGGTGACCTTCCTCGTCCGGATCAAGGAGGCCCTGGAGGACCCGGCGCGGCTCGTGCTGGATCTGTGAGGAGATGGGTACCATGCAGCCGTTGCGCACGTCGGAACGAAATGTCAAATTGATAGCCACTATTCTAGCGCACGAACAGGCGGTCAAGGATGGCATGGCTAGAATTGATTGGAATGTTGCTGATCAATTCTCATTGAAGGATTATACAGAGGCTAACGTTGTTGCCTTTGGTCCTGAGCTTGCTGATCCAATATCAACAATATCTCTTTCTCTTGTTCGAATGATGGACGAGATGGGCATTGACTCTCGCGAGTTGGTTGCCCGCATCGCTTTGGGGTTGCCTAGTGACGTTTTCTCAGCCGAACAAATAGATCGGTTCAAAGTTCTTTTCACGAGTTTGATATCTCAGTTTAGTCTCAATAAAGTTAAAGTCCTCGATAAGGCGTCTGATATATATTTTTCGACAAACCATCATTTTCACAGTTTTAAAATATTGACAAATCTCAAGCCTATATTTTCGTTGGATCGTAGCCAGATAGTCAATTTTATTGTTACGTCGCAAATCCACATGATCATTTCTGACGGCATCGAGAGGGATATAGAGTATATAATCGATGTCGGCATTGATGATTTAAAGAAAATTGGAGAGCATGCCGAGTCTGCACTGAAGAAAGTTCAGGTTGCTGAAGCGCAAATGTCAAAGCTGATCGAGCGGAAAGTGGTTACCTATAATCCCTAGGGGGCTGGAATGGTAATTCAAGAATTTGAAGGGGTAAAGCAACAGCGGATGTTGGGTTCTCGCTCTCGCGATGGAGGCGGTTCACTTCGCGAACGTCGCCGTATCGAGCCAAGCCGGAGCCATGATATTGGACGGTGGGAGCGAAAGGTTGAAGTTGCAGATCCCATGATCGGCCATCGCCCTCGATCCAGTTTAGATTTATGGGGAGATGATCATGTGGTTGCTCAGACAACCCATTCCCAAGTGATGTCTGAACTCACGCGGCATGAGCGAGAGTTGATAGCCGATGCTATTAACCTCTCTTTGCGCGGTGAGGACTCTGCGCCTTTGCAAAAATCGGAGTATGTGCAGAGGCCTCTAAGACCTTTGGGGAAGCCTTATATTGAAGTCGCGGTTTCATATTTTGGTATTACGTTGTGTATTTTGTCTGCTATTAATGCACTTATAAGTCAAGAATTTATCCGGGCAATTGTCTTTACCTTTTTTGCTGTTGCAATTGACTCTCTCATTACTCGGATTAGGCGTCTTCACAATGCGTAAATCCGATAAAATTAGATTATTTTTGATTTTATGTTTTTTTGCAGCGCTAGTCGCAGGCCTTTTGGTATGGTTCTTTGTGGATGAGAGCGGTTTTTTGTGGTTAAATAATGTACCAACTCGCGTATTTATTGTTTTTGTGTGCGAAGTGGCGATATTGTACATGTGTTTCCAGCTCTATTCTCGGATATTCCCTGACAGCCCAGCTCTTAACAGTCAGAAGAACATACGAATGTACAGATTTTGCTTGGTAGTCTTCACATCTGCGCCTGGACTGGCTTACTCAGTCGACAAGATATATTTTGACGGCTTGAAATTTGAATTGAATTTATCGGGCGTAGGTATGTATACATGTATTATTATTGTAACAATACTCCTTATCATCCACCTCGGCACGCTAGAATACAACAGGATTTGTGAGACGAGCAATCAAGCTTGGTCCACAAGTGCGCCAATAAGGTAAATGTTGCCATGTCCTACGATCTCGTCGTCATCGGAACCGGCCCTGGCGGCTATGTCTGCGCCATCCGCGCCGCCCAGCTCGGCCTCAAGGTCGCTGTGGTCGAGAAGCGCAAGACGCATGGCGGCACCTGCCTCAATGTCGGCTGCATCCCCTCCAAGGCGCTGCTGCACGCCTCCGAGATGTTCGCCGAGGCGGGTCATGTCTTCCCGAGCCTCGGCGTGGTCGTCGGCACCCCGACGCTCGACCTCAAGCAGATGATGACCCACAAGAAGGAGACGGTGGATGCCAACGTCAACGGCGTCGCCTTCCTTTTGAAGAAGAACAAGATCGAGCCTTTCCACGGCACGGCCAGCATTCCGGCCGCCGGCAAGGTCGTCGTCACCGCCGAGGACGGCTCGACCAAGGAGCTCGAGACCAAGAACATCGTCATCGCCACGGGCTCCGAGGCCGCCGGCCTGCCGGGCGTCGCGATTGACGAGAAGACGGTCGTGACCTCGACGGGGGCGCTCGAGCTAACCGCCGTTCCCAAGGAACTCGTCGTGGTCGGCGCCGGCGTGATCGGGCTGGAGATCGGCTCGGTCTGGAGCCGGCTCGGCGCCAAGGTCACCGTGATCGAATATCTCGACCGCATCCTGCCGGGCATGGACGCCGAGGTCGGCAAGCAGTTCCAGCGCATCCTGGAGAAGCAGGGCTTCGAATTCATCCTCGGCTCGAAGGTCACGAAGGTCGAGACCGGGAAGAAGGGGGGCGCGACCGTCACGGTCGAGCCCGCCGCAGGCGGCGAGGCGAAGACGCTGGCCGCCGACATCGTGCTGGTCGCGATCGGCCGCCGCCCGAACACGGACGGGCTCGGGCTGGAGGGTGCGGGCGTCGCCACCGAGCGCGGCCGCGTCGTCATCGACGACCACTTCAAGACCAATGTCGCGGGCATCTACGCCATCGGCGACGTGGTGCGCGGCCCGATGCTGGCGCACAAGGCCGAGGACGAGGGCGTCGCGGTCGCCGAGATCATCGCCGGCAAGCACGGCCATGTGAACTACGACGCGATCCCCGGCATCGTCTACACCTCGCCGGAGGTCGCTTCGCTCGGCAAGACCGAGGAGGAGCTGAAGGCGGCGGGCGTCGACTACAAGGTCGGCAAGTTCCCCTTTACCGCCAATGGTCGCGCCCGCGCGATGCGCCAGACCGACGGCTTCGTGAAGGTGCTGGCCGACGCCAAGACCGACCGCGTCCTGGGCTGCCACATCATCGGCCCCCGCGCCGGCGACCTGATCGCGGAAGTCACCGTGCTGATGGAGTTCGGTGGTTCGTCGGAAGACCTCGCCCGCACCTGCCACGCCCATCCGACGCTGGCCGAGACGGTCAAGGAAGCGGCGATGGCCGTCGAGAAGCGCCAGATTCATATGTGACTGGCGCCGTTCTTCGCGTCCGGCCCCGTCTGGTGTAAGATGGGGCCATGACGCGGGATGAGGCCACTGCCGAACTGGTCCGTCGTACGGATGCCTTGCGCCAGCGCGGCGCCAGGGCGGCGTTCGTCTATGGCTCCACCGCCCGCAACGAGGCGCGAGCCGACAGCGACATCGACATCTTCATCGACATCGAGCCCGGCCGGAAGTTCTCGCTGCTCGATCTCGTGGGCATGCAGCTATACTTGGCCGAAGAACTCGGCGTCGAGATCGACCTGACGACTCGATCGAGCCTGCATCCGAAGCTGAAAGACCAAATCGAGAGCGAGGCCGTCAGGATCTTCTGATGGCCCGTCGCGTCGATGTTGTCCTGCAGGAAATTTTTCGACGCGATCATGCTCGTGGAGAGCGAGCTTTCCCGCCATACTGAAGCGTCGTTTTCCAGAGCGCTTTTTCTGCAACGCGCGACGGAGCGATCGCTGGAGATCATCTCGGAAGCGACGCGCCATCTCCCCGACGCCCTGATCGCGACGAAGCCGGAAATCGCATGGGGCGAGGTCCGTGGGATCGGTAACAGGCTGAGGCATGAGTACTGGCGTGTCGATTCAGGCCTCATCTGGTCGATCGTGATGGATGATCTGCCAGCCTTGAAAACCGCCATCGAGGATCTGCTACGCGGTATCGAAGAATGATCCCGGTCTAAAGTCGCCCTCTCGTCCCGAGATGCTCAGGTCTTCGCCCGAGCATGACGTCTGAGCCTATCCCCGCCGCGCCTTGAACGCCGTCAGCGTGTTGCGCAGCAGGCAGGCGATCGTCATCGGGCCGACGCCGCCGGGGACGGGGGTGATCGCGCCGGCGATGTCGGCGGCTTCCGCGAAGGCGACGTCGCCGGTGAGCTTGCCGTCGGGCAGGCGGTTGATGCCGACATCGATCACCGTCGCGCCGG
Organism: Allobosea sp. R86505; assembly: GCF_042466375.1. NCBI lineage: Bacteria > Pseudomonadati > Pseudomonadota > Alphaproteobacteria > Hyphomicrobiales > Alloboseaceae > Allobosea > Allobosea sp. R86505. The sequence continues at coordinate 1,521,258 of NZ_JAXHPY010000001.1, forward strand.
GCTTGATCCAGTCGCCCCTGACGAAGCCGGGGCGGCCGACCGCAGCGACGACGATGTCGGCGCGGCGCACCACGGCTGCCAGATCCTTCGTGCGCGAATGGGCGATCGTCACCGTGCAGTCGGCCTGCAGCAGCAATTGCGCGACGGGGCGGCCGACGAGTTCGGAGCGGCCGATCACCACCGCCTCGAGCCCCGCGAGCGCGGGCAGGACGCTCTTCAGCAGCAGCATCGAGCCCAGCGGCGTGCACGGTACGAGCAGGTGCTCGGGATCGATCTTGCCGCCGGCGAGGCGGCCGGCATTGAGCGGGTGCAGCCCGTCGACATCCTTGGCGGGGTCGATGGCGTCGATCACGGCTGCGGTGTCGAGATGCTTCGGCAGCGGCAGCTGCACGAGAATGCCGTCGACCGCGTCGTCGGCGTTGAGTTCCGCGAGCTTGGCCAGCAGGGTTTCCTGGCTGGTGTCGGCCGCCAGGCGGTGGGCGACCGAGTTCATGCCGACCTCGACCGCGAGCTTCTCTTTCGAGGCGACATAGACGCGGCTCGCCGGATCGTCCCCGACCAGCACGACATGCAGGCCGGGCACCTTGCCGCTCGCCGCCTTGATGCCGGCGACCTCGGTCGCGATCTGTGCGCGCAAGGCGGCGGCGATGGCCTTGCCATCGATCATTCGGGCCTGCGGCATGGGGACACTCTCCATCGGCGGGAAGCCGCCCTCATGCGGCGCCGGCTTGCCCGCCGTCAAGCGCGCCGGTATCGATCGTGCATGGCGACGCCGATGGAGATGCTGTCCCCGTGAGTACCGGTTTCGCCGCTGTGCCGCCTGCTTCGTCCTATCGCCTGACAAGGGCCGGTCTGCCGCTCTGCCTCGTCGAGGCCGGTGGGCTCGCCGCCGACCGCGACGGGCTGGCGCTGGTCGATCTCGCGGTCGAGGACGGCCTGATCGCCTCGATCCTGCCGGCGGGCACGGAGGGACTGAGCGAGGGTCCCGTGTTCGATCTCGACGGCGGCATCGTGCTGCCGCGCCTGGTCGATTGCCATGTCCATCTCGACAAAGGGCATATCTGGCCGCGCCGGCGCAATCCCGATGGCAGCTTCATGGGCGCGCTGAACAGCGTCATGGCCGACCGCGAGGCGAATTGGTCGGCCACCGATGTCCGCGCGCGGATGGCGTTCGGCCTGCGCTGCGCCTTCGCGCATGGCACCGCCGCCGTGCGGACGCATATCGATTCGCTGGGGAAGCAGATCGGCCTTTCCTGGCCGGTGCTGGCGGATCTGCGGGCGGAATGGGCGGGGCGCATCGCGGTCCAGGGCTCGCCCCTGTTCGGCATCCAGTTCGCGCTCGACGAAGGCCATATCCGCGATGTGGTCGCGGCGGTGAAGGCGCATGGCGACCGCCTGTTCGGCTGCGTCAGCTACATGATCCCCGAACTCGACGCCGCGCTGGACGTGATCTTCCGGACCGCGATCGAGAATGGCTTCGACCTCGATTTCCATGTCGACGAGACCAATGACCCCGACGCGCGCTCGCTGGAGCACATTGCGGACGCGGCGATCCGGCATCGCTTCACGGGCAAAATCCTGGCCGGGCATTGCTGCTCGCTGGCGCTGCAGGAGCCCGAGGCCGAGGCGCGCATCATCGCCAAGGTCAGGGAGGCCGGCATCGCGGTGGTCTCGCTGCCGATGTGCAACATGTATCTGCAGGACAGGACGCCCGGCCGCACCCCGCGCTGGCGCGGCGTCACCGCGCTGCACGAGCTGAAGGCGGCCGGCGTGCCGGTGATGATCGCGTCCGACAACACCCGCGACCCGTTCTACGCCTATGGCGATCTCGACCTGATCGAAGTGCTGCGCGAGGGCACCCGAATCCTCCAGCTCGACCATGCCGGAACCGACTGGGCCAGTGCGGTGGCGCGGACGCCGGCTTCCATCCTGGGGCTGGAGGGCACGGGCGTGCTGTCGCCAGGCGGCCCGGCCGACCTGATCCTGACCCGGGCGCGCGACTGGACCGAGTTCTTCGCCCGGCCGCAATCCAACCGCACGGTGCTGGTTGCCGGCCGCGCGATCGACACGACGCTGCCGGATCATCGCGAACTGGACCACCTGATGGGCGTGCGGTCGTGACGTCCAAACCGTCGACCCAACCTCGACGTCATCCTGGGCGGCCGAAGGCCGGCCCGGGATCCATCGTCGAGCGCATCGCCCTTCGATGGATCCCGGCGCTTCGCTGCGCTTGCGCCGGGATGACGGCTGAGGGGATCGAAGGGGTCGAGCCAACCTGGGAAACCCGAGAGCCATGACCACCCGCTACGACATCGCCGCGCTCAAGGCCCGCCTCGGCTCGATCCGCAGCGAGGACAATCCGGCGCTGGTGAAGCAGAAGAGCCGCGATTTCTTCTGGTACTCGCCGGTGCTGAAGCGCCAGCTCGACCATGTCACCGCAGACCTCGTGGTCTCGCCGACCAGCGAGGCGCAGGTTCTGGAGGTGCTCGCCGCCTGCCACGCACTCGGCATCCCCGTGACGCCGCGCGGCACGGGGACCGGCAATTACGGCCAGGCCATGCCGCTCTCGGGCGGCGTGCTGCTCGATCTCTCGGGCTTCGACAAGGTGCTCGACATCGCGCCCGGCCGCTATGTCGCCGAGCCCGGCGCGATCATGGCCCGGATCGACGAGCAGACGCGGGCCCATTCGCGGCAGGAGCTCAGGCTGCACCCCTCGACCTACCAGACGGCCTCGATCGGCGGCTTCATCGCCGGCGGCTCGGGCGGTGTCGGCTCGATCAAATGGGGCGGCCTTCGCGACTGGGGCAACATCATCCGCCTGCGGGTCGCGACGATGGAGGCAAGCCCGCGCATCCTCGAACTCCAGGGCGAGGACCTGCACAAGGTCGCCCATGCCTATGGCACCAACGGCATCATCACCCAGGTCGAGATGCCGCTCGGGCCGGCCTATGAGTGGGTCGACGCGATCCTCGGCTTTCCCACCCTGCGCGCGGCGACGGAGTTCGCCAACAGCCTCGGCGAGCAGGACGGGCTGGCGCTGAAGAACCTCTGTGTCGTCGCAGCTCCCGCGCCGCATGACTATTTCCTGCGCCACCGCAAGTTCCTGCCGCGCGACAGCCATCTCGTCATCGTCATGGTCGCCGATTTCGCGGTCGAGTCGCTCGCGGCCTATGCGCGGCGCTTCAAGGGGGCGGAACTGCTGCTGCGCTCGGACAGGCTGTCGCCGGAGGAGGCGAAGGGCCTGCCGCCGGCTTACGAGCTGGGCTGGAACCACACCACGCTGCGGGCGCTGCGGGTCGATCCCGCGATCACCTATCTGCAGGTGCTCTATCCCTTCCCCAACCAGGTCGAGCTGGTCGAGGCCATCCACGCCCGCTTCGGGGACGAGGTGATCTGCCATCTCGAATTCGTCCGCTTCGACGGCAAGGTCACCTGCTTCGGCCTGCCGCTGGTGCGCTTCACCACGGAGGAGCGGCTGGAGGAGATCATGGCCATCCATGAGGAGATGGGCGCGCCGATCTTCAATCCGCACCGCTACACGCTGGAGGAGGGCGGCATGAAGCAGACCGACGAGGCGCAGCTCGCCTTCAAGCGCGAGGCGGACCCGCAGGGCCTGCTCAACCCGGGCAAGATGATCGCCTGGGAGGATCCGTCCTACGACTACAAGGCGGGCGGCACCTTCCTGTTTCGCAGCCTGTCCGAAGCCGGGGTCGGCTAAGAATGCGCGTGCTCGTCCTCTATGCCCATCCCAACCCGGAGAGCTACGGCGCAGCCCTGCATGCGGCGGTGGTCGAGGCCCTGATGGCGGCCGGGCACGAGGTCGACGACTGCGATCTCTATGCGGAGGGCTTCGATCCGGTGCTGAGCCGGGCGGAGCGCGTCGGCTATCACGACCTCGCCACGAACACCGATCCCGTCGCCGGCTATGTCGCCCGGGTGCAGGCGGCCGAGGCGTTGGTGCTGTGCTTCCCGGTCTGGAATTTCGGCTATCCGGCGATCCTGAAGGGCTTCTTCGACCGCGTCTTCCTGCCGGGCATCTCGTTCAAGCTGGTCGACGGCAAGGTCCGGCCCAATCTCTGGACCATCCGCAAGCTCGTCGCCGTCACCACCTATGGCGGCACGCGCTGGCGCGCTTTTCTGATGGGCGACCCGCCGCGCAAGGCGGTGTGCCGGGTGCTGCGGGCGGTCTGCCATCCGACCGCGCGGCCGCGCTATCTCGCCCATTACGACATGAACCGGGCGACGCCCGAGAGCCGGGCGGCCTTCCGCGCCAAAGTGTCCGAGCGCATGCGCTCTCTGTGACAGCACGCCAGTGAGTGTCATCACGCTGTCATCTTGGCGCGCGAACAGGCAGCCGGCGAAGCGACTTCCTGATCCGCATAAGGATCGAGACTAAGGTTGAGCTGGGGATCGCGCGAGATGACCAAGGCACTCGAAAAGAGCGTCGGCCGGGCCTTGCTCGTCACCGCGCGCCTGCACCGCGCCCGCATGGGCGAACGACTCAATGCGCTGGGCCTCTTCCCGGGTCAGGAGCAGGCGCTGAAGGCGCTGCAGCCGGCGCCGATGACGATGGGCGAACTGGCGACGCTGCTCAGGGTCAAGCCGCCGACCGTCTCCAAGACCATCGGCCGACTGTCGCTGCAGGGGCTGGTGACGCGCGAGGGCGGCGGCCGCGACGGGCGTCTCGTGCAGGTCGCCCTCACCGAGAGCGGCCACAAGACGGCGCAGGCGCTGGATGCGGTCTGGACGCAGGTCGAGGAGGAACTGCTTGACCGGCTCGACGGCAAGGAGCGGAAGCAGCTGCGGCGGCTGCTGCGCAAGGCCGCCAAGGGCCTCTCCAAGGCCGGTGTCGACGTGGACGACGCCGAGGCGGATGGCGACGAGGCCGACAGCGACGCCTGAGCCGGCGCGCGCGGCCGGGGCGCCTCAACCCGGGCGGCGCATGGAGCGCATGCGCGGGGCCGCTGGCCCACCGGCGCAAATCGGTCCACTCTGGCGCAGCCATTCTCGCCGCGCATGACGGGACCCCTATTGCCCGCCGCCTCCACCCACCTCCCCGAAACCCGCCGCTCGCGGCTGATCGCCATCGGGCTGATCTGCGGCGCGGTGCTGTTCTTCGCCCTGCTCGACGCCAGCGCGAAATGGCTTTCGGCGCATATGGACCCGCTGCAGGTGGTGTTCGCGCGCTATGCCGGCAGTATGGTCCTGGTTCTGATGCTGCTGAACCCGTGGAGCCGGCCGGGGGTGCTGCGGACCAAGCGGCCGGTGCTGCAGGGCGTGCGGTCGCTGCTGCTGCTGGGCTCGACGGTCCTGAACTTCATCGCGATCAAGTATCTCCAGCTCGCGGAGGCCGTCTCGATCATGTTCGCGGGGCCGCTGCTGGTGGCGCTGGTGGCGGGCCCCCTGCTGGGCGAATGGCCGGGGCCGCGCCGCATGGCGGCGATCGCGGTCGGCTTCCTCGGCGTGCTGGTGATCACGCGGCCGGGCTTCGGCGGCATGCATCCGGCCGCGATCCTCAGCGTCTTCGGCTGCATCTGCTACAGCTTCTATGCGCTCGCGACGCGCCAGCTCGCGGCCTATGATCCGCCCGAGACGACGATGGTCTATTCCGGCGTCGCCGGGACACTGGTCATGCTGCCGGTGATTCCCTTCGTCTGGACGATGCCGCAGACGCCGCTCGCCTGGGCGATCCTGCTGGGGACCGGGCTGCTCGGCGGCTTCGGCCACTGGCTGCTGATCCTGGCGCACCGGCTGGCCCCGGCGACCGTGCTTGCGCCCTTCATCTATTCGCAGATCGTCTGGATGGTGCTGCTGGGCTGGGTCGTCTTCGGGCAGTTCCCGGATGGCTGGACCTTCGCCGGCGCCACGATCGTGATCGCGTCCGGGCTCTACCTGCTCTATCGCGAGCGGGTGCGGAAGGTGCCGGGGACCGCGGCGCGGATCGATTGACTTTAGGCCGTCACTGCGAGCGTAGCGAAGCATTCCAGGGGACGTCGAGCGCTGCCGCTCTGGATTGCTTCGCTACGCTCGCAATGACGGCGAGCTGTCACACCGTGACCTGCGTCCCCACCTCGACGACGCGACCGGTCGGGATCTGGAAGAAGCTCGTGGCGTCCGTCGCGCTCTTGGTCAGCGAGATGTAGAGATTGTCCTGCCAGACCGGCATGCCCGATTGCGGCGAGGCCTTGATCGAGCGGCGCGAGAGGAAGAACGAGGTCGACATGATGTCGAACTTGAAGCCCTGCTTGCGCAGCACGGCCAGCCCCTTTGGCACGTTGGGGCTCTCCATGTAGCCGTAGACCAGGTCGACCCGCCAGAAATCGTCGGTGATGCGGGAGAGGCGCACGCGCTCCTCCTCGGCGACACGCGGCGTGTCGGCCGAGCGCACGGTCAGGATGACGTTGCGCTCGTGCAGCACCTTGTTGTGCTTGAGGTTGTGCAGCAGCGAGGCGGGCGCGGTTTCGGGGTCGCTGGTCAGGAAGACGGCCATGCCCTTGACCCGGTAGGGTGGGCTCTTGGAGAGCATGCCGACGAGCTCGAGCAGCGGTACGTCGGTCTTGCGGGTCTTGTCGAAGAGGATCTTGGTGCCGCGCACCCAGGTCCACATCAGGATGATCAGCGCGATCGCCAGCAGCACCGGGACATAGCCGCCGCTGAAGAGCTTCAGCATGTTGGCCGAGAAAAAGGCGATGTCGATGATGAGGAAGGGCGTTACCACGGCGAGCGTGGCGGCGAGCGACCAGCGCCAGCCTTTCCAGATCACGATGAAGGCCAGCAGCGAATCGACCATCATCGCGCCGAAGACCGAGATGCCGTAGGCATGCGACAGGTTCGACGAGGTCTGGAAGGTCCAGACCAGCATCAGCACGACGGCCAGCAGCATGACGTTGATGCGCGGGATGTAGATCTGCCCGGAGGTGGTCTCGGATGTATGGCGGATCTCGAGGCGCGGCAGCAGGCCGAGCTGGATCGCCTGGCGGGTCAGCGAGAAGGCGCCGGTGATCACGGCCTGGCTGGCGATGATGGTGGCGATCGTTGCCATGATCACGAGCGGCAGGATCAGGCCGGGAGGGGCAAGCTTGTAGAACGGGTTGTCGATCGCGGTCGGGTCGGAGAGGATCAGCGCGCCCTGGCCGAGATAGTTCAGCCAGAGCGCCGGAAACACCATCCAGATCCAGGCGCTGCGGATCGGCCCGCGGCCGAAATGGCCCATGTCGGCATAGAGCGCCTCCGCCCCGGTCACCGCCAGACAGACCGAGCCGAGCACGGCCAGCGAGACGCCGGGATGGTCGTAGAAGAAGCGGAAGCCCCAATAGGGGTTGATCGAGGCGAAGACGCCGACATCGTCGGCGATGTGGTAGATGCCCAGGCCCGCCAGGGTCAGGAACCAGACCATCATGATCGGCCCGAAGAAATTCGCGACCTTGGCGGTGCCGCGGCTCTGGACCAGGAACAGCGCAATGAGGATGCCCGACGCGATCATCACGACATAGTCGTTCAGCGCCGGCGTGACGAGCTTGATGCCCTCCACAGCCGAAAGGACCGAGATCGCGGGGGTGATGACGGCATCGCCGTAGAACAGGGCTGCCCCGGCCATGCCGAGGAAGAGCACGACGCCGCCGCGCATGCGCCCGAGCGCGCGCTGCGCCAGGGCGACGAGGGTGAGCGTTCCGCCCTCGCCGTTGTTGTCGGCGCTGAGAAGCAGGACGACGTATTTCAGCGTCACCACGACCACGAGTGACCACAGGATCAGCGACAGCACGCCGATGATGACCTCGCGCGGGATCGGGGCCGCCAGCACGATGTCGGAGGCGCCGCCATGGCCGCCCGAGGCCGCGCCGGTGGCGGCCAGGACGGTTTCGCGCAGCGCGTAGAGCGGGCTCGTGCCGATGTCGCCATAGACGACGCCGAGCGCACCCAGCGCCAGCGCGGCATAACTGCCATGGCTGTGCTTGGACGGCCCGTGCTGTCCGTTGTGTCCGTTGTCCAGGCCGAAACGGGAATCCTCCCCCTGGGGGGATGAAGGATTCGTCTGGTCATGCCCCATCGGGGATCTCCGCGAGCGCTGCGCTGCAGCGAAAGGCCGGGGCCTCTAGCACGATGCCGTGATCACGCAAAGGTACTGTCATGCATTCGGCGCAGGGCCGCCGTCCTGCCGCGGCGTCATTCCGCCGCATCGACACGCCGGCCGTAGCGTTGCGTGACGTAATCCTCGACCATCGTCTTGAAGTCCTCGGCGATGCGGGGGCCGCGCAGCGTCTTGACCTTCTTGCCGTCGACGAAGACGGGTGCGGTCGGCTCCTCGCCGGTGCCGGGCAGGGAGATGCCGATATCGGCGTGCTTCGATTCGCCCGGGCCGTTGACGATGCAGCCCATCACCGCAACGTTCAGAGCCTCGATGCCGGGATAGCGCGTCTTCCACTCCGGCATGGACGCGGCGATCCAGTCCTGGATGTCGCGGGCGAGTTCCTGGAAGACCGTCGAGGTGGTGCGCCCGCAGCCGGGGCATGCGGCGACCTGCGGCACGAAGGCGCGGAAGCCCATGGTCTGGAGCAGTTCCTGCGCCGCCTTGACCTCGAGGGTGCGATCGCCGCCGGGCTCGGGCGTGAGCGAGAAGCGGATCGTGTCGCCGATCCCCTCCTGCAGGAGGATGCCGAGCGCCGCCGAGGAGGCGACGATGCCCTTTGAGCCCATGCCGGCCTCGGTCAGGCCCAGATGAATGGCGTAGTCGGAGCGCTGCGCCAGCATGCGGTAGACGGTGATCAGGTCCTGCACGCCGGAGACCTTGGCGGAGAGGATGATCTTGTCCTTGCCCAGCCCGATCTCCTCCGCCCGCACGGCGGAGAGCAGGGCCGATTGCACCATCGCCTCGCGCATGATCGCACGGGCGTCGAGCGGGCGCGGCTGAAGCGCGTTCTCGTCCATCAGCGCGGTCAGCAGTTCCTGGTCGAGCGAGCCCCAGTTGGCGCCGATGCGGACAGCCTTGCCGTGCTTGATCGCGAGTTCGACGATCTGGCCGAACTGGCGGTCCTTCTTGTCCTTGAAGCCGACATTGCCGGGGTTGATGCGGTACTTCGCCAGGGCCTGCGCGCAGGCCGGATGTTCGGCCAGCAGCTTGTGGCCGATATAGTGGAAGTCGCCGATCAGCGGCACGTCGATGCCGACGCGGTCGAGCCGCTCGCGGATCTTCGGCACGGCGGCCGCCGCCTCGTCGCGGTCGACGGTGATGCGGACGAGTTCCGAGCCCTGCCGGGCGAGTGCGGCGACCTGCGCCACCGTCCCGTCGATGTCGGCGGTGTCGGTGTTGGTCATCGACTGGACGACGATCGGCGAGCCGCCGCCGACCAGCACATTGCCGACGCGCACGGGCACGGTGAGATGGCGTGGCTGCGGCCCCGAATGCTCGGCGCCCAGGCAGGGAAGGGCCCGCTCGTTCATCGGCCGTGCTCCGTCTCGCGCGTTCCGCTCATGACTGCAGGTTCCGGCAATGCTCGCAGCGCCCGACGATCTCGACGACCTGATGTGAGGGCGCGAACTGACGCGACTGGGCGATGGCGGCGACGGCCTGCTTCATCGCAGGCGAGGAATCCTCGTCGACGCCGCCGCAGGCCTCGCAGATCAGGAAGGCGACGACGTCCCCGGCGCCATGGCCGTGAAGGCAGGCGACATAGGCATTGCGCGAGGAGAGCCGGTGGACGAAGCCCTGCTCGACGAGGAAATCCAGTGCGCGGTAGATCGAGATCGGCGCGAGACGGCGCCCGCCGGCGGGCGAGATCCGGTCGGCGAGATCATAGGCGCCGACGGGGCGGTGATCGGCATGGAGTGCCTGCAACGCCTTGGCACGGATCGGGGTCAGACGCAGGCCGCGCTCGCGGCAGATACGCTCCGCCCGTTCCAGCGCTTCGGCCGCATGGGCGCGGTGATCATGGGCGTGGCGGCATCCACCGTCCTCATGGGAGGCATGGGCATGGTCGCCATGGCTGTGGGCGTGCGGCTGCATCTTGGTCATGTTGCGTTGCGAAGGGTCATCGGGCAACGTGAGCGCGTTCCTGTGCGGGCGGTCGCGCCTCGGCGGCGCTGCCCTGTCCGGCCCGAACCTAAGCATTTTCGAAGCGATTGTCAGGAGCCTTGACGCCGATGTTTCTCAAAGACCGCGCGGCCGCCATCACCGGTTCGACCTCGGGCATCGGCCTCGCCTATGCGAGGGCGCTCGCCAAGGAAGGGGCCCATCTCGTCATCAACGGCATCCTGCCGGCCGACGAGGCCGAAAAGCTACGCTCCGAACTGGCCAGCGAGTTCGGCGTCAAGGTGCTGTTCTCGGCCGCCGACATGATCAGGCCCGAGGAGATCGCCGGCTTCATCGCCCAGGCTGAGGCCGAGTTCGGGGCGGTCGACATCCTCGTCAACAATGCCGGCATCCAGCATGTCGCGCCGGTCGACGAGTTCCCGCTGGCGAAATGGGACCAGATCATCGCGATCAACCTGTCCTCGGCCTTCCACACCACCCGCGCCGCGCTGCCGAAGATGAAGGCGAAGGGCTGGGGCCGGATCATCAACACCGCCTCGGCGCATGCCTTCGTCGCCTCGCCCTTCAAGAGCGCCTATGTCGCCGCCAAGCACGGCATCGCCGGCTTCACCAAGACGGTCGCGCTCGAGGTCGCGACCAAGGGCATCACGGTCAACGCGATCGCACCGGGCTATGTCTGGACGCCGCTGGTCGAGAAGCAGATTCCCGACACGATGAAGGCCCGCGGGCTGACCAAGGAGCAGGTCATCAACGACGTGCTGCTGACGGCGCAGCCGACGAAGGAGTTCGTCACGGTCGAGCAGGTCGCGGCGCTCGCCGTCTTCCTCTGCACCGATGCGGCCAAGTCCATTACCGGCACGACGCTGCCGATGGATGGCGGCTGGACCGCGGCGTGACCGGGCGCAAGAAGGCGGCTTCTCCCGTTCTCGGGCTCGCCGGCCCGAAGGCGCAGAAGTCGATCTCGTTCGCCTTGCAGGGCGGAGGCGCGCATGGCGCCTTCACCTGGGGCGTGCTCGACGCGATCCTGGAAGACGGGCGGCTCGCCATCGAGGCGCTGTCGGGCACCAGCGCGGGGGCGATGAACGCGGTCGTGCTGGCGGAAGGCTGGATCGAAGGCGGCCCCGAGGGAGCGCGGACGAAGCTCGAGGCGTTCTGGCGGGCGATCAGCGTCGACGGGAAATATGGCGGCTCGGAGCGCTCGCTGATCGACACGATGCTGGGCGCCTGGGGCGGCTCCAACGGCGTGCCGCCGGGCATGATCTGGTTCGAGATGTTCTCGAAGGTGGCGAGCCCCTACGACATCAATCCGCTCAACATCAATCCGCTGCGCGGGGTCATCGCGGACCTGATCGATTTCGACAAGGTCCGCGCCTGCACGCAGGTCAAGCTGTTCATCGCCGCCACCAATGTCCGCAGCGGCAAGATCAAGCTGTTCAACGGGCCGGAGCTGACGGCCGACCATCTGATGGCGTCTGCCTGCCTGCCGATGGTGTTCCAGGCGGTCGAGATCGGCAAGGAGGCCTATTGGGACGGCGGCTATATGGGCAACCCGGCGCTGTTCCCGCTGTTCTACGAGGCGGCCGGCGACGACATCCTGCTGGTGCAGATCAATCCGCTGCTGCGCAAGGAGCTGCCGACCAAGGCACGCGACATCCAGGACCGGCTGAACGAGATCACCTTCAACGCCTCGCTGCTGCGCGAACTGCGCGCGATCGACTTCGTCAACCGGCTGGTCGATGGCGGCAAGCTCGACAAGAACGAGTACAAGCGCGTGCTGATGCACCGCATCGACGGTGGCCCGCCGCTGGCGGAGATGACCTCCTCCTCGCGCCTCAATGCCGACTGGGATTTCCTGCTGCGCCTGCGCGACATCGGCCGTGCTGCGGCCAGGCGCTGGCTGAAGCGCAATTACGAGGCGATCGGCACCGTCGGGACGCTCGACCTGAAGGCGGCGTTCTCGTAGCGGCTGCCGGTCCGCTACAGGGACAGCCTTCGTACGCTCTTCACGTGGACGACCGCCAGAATCCGGACTCCCGATGCCGCCTCTTCATCGAGGATGACGTGCGAGCGATGTTCGTGACGGCGAACGCCCGGCGCGATCGCCTCTGCCTTACGGCCCATGCGAGGTTGGTTCGCCAGAAGCCGAAAGACATGGTCGAATTCGGCTAGGTAAGCCTCGACCTGCCGTTCTCCGAACCGCTCCAGGCCGAACAGGGCGAGGTCGTAAAGATCGGCTTCGGCGCGCTTGGTCAGCGCAAACTCAGCCATGGCGGCCGGCCTTGCCCCCCGCCGCGCGTTTCGCCTGCGCCAGAATGTCCGGCAGGGTCTTGTCGCTGGTGCCGCTGGCGCGCGATTCCGCGACGATGCGCTGGAGATCGGCCAGGGTCAGCTCGGGGTGGGCGCGTCGCTCGCGATCGCGCCTGACGAGGTCGCGGACATAGTCGCTGGTGCTGGCGTATTCGCCCTGCTTGATCTGGGCCTCGATCCATTCCTTCATCGGATCGGGCAAGGAAATCGTCATTGTCGCCATGGCGCACCTCCTTATGCTAGGGTAATCGGGATAAGATCATTTCACAAATAATCTTATTCTACCGTCTCGCGGCGCGGCCTCGGAGGGCGTTTCCCGGCGGTAACGGCATCCATCTCAGAGGCGCAACCCGCATGTCCCAGCTCATCGTCACCGCCGGCCCCTTCACCTTCGAAGCCAAGCTCGAACTCGAGAACGCGCCCAAGACCTGCGCCGCCTTCCTCCGGCACATGCCGTTCACCAGCAAGATCGTGCATGTGCGCTGGAGCGGTGAGGGCGTCTGGATGCCGCTCGGCGATCTCGATTTCGGCGTCGGCTACGAGAACCACACCAGCTATCCGGCGCCGGGCCAGATCATCCTCTATCCGGGCGGCATCAGCGAGACCGAGATCCTGCTCGCCTATGGCGGCGTGCATTTCGCCAGCAAGATGGGCCAACTCGCCGGCAACCACTTCATCACCCTGACCTCGGGGCTGGAGAACCTCTACACGCTCGGCCGCAAGACGCTCTGGGAGGGCGCGCAGGACATCCGGTTCGAGATGGTCTGAGGTCAGCCTGGGCACCGGTCGCAACGGACCCCGTCATCCTGGACCAGCCGCGGAGCGGCGCAGGCCGGGGTCCATCACAGGGCCCTGTCGCGCTCTATGATGGATCCCGGGACGGCCTGCGGCCGCCCAGGATGACGGTCTTGGTTCCGCATCCGACGATCCTTCGCGTCACGCCGCCGGCTGCGGTTCACCCTCCGACGGCGGCGTTTCCGGGGCCCCACACAGCGCCAGCATGGCGCGGGCGATCTCGGCCTCGCCCATGATCGTCAGGGTGGCGCCGCAGCGGGTCAGATGCGCGACCTCGGCGTCCGAATGGGCGCGGGCGACGATCGGCAGGGCCGGGTTGTCGCGCCTGGCCTGCTCGCAGACCTGCCCCGCCTCGAAGCTCTGTGGAATGGCGACGAAGAGGCGCCGCGCCCGGTCGAGACCGGCGGCCGCCAGTACCGCCGGATCGGCGGCGTTGCCGAGCAGCAGCTCGGCGCCGTCGCGGCGTGCGGTGGCGACGGCATCGCTTTTTTCCTCGATCACCAGCACCTTCTCGCCGCGCGCTTTCAGCCCGGCGCCGAGCAGCGCACCGACGCGGCCATAGCCGACGACGACCATGTGGTCGGAAAGCGTGGTGGGGGTGATGTCGAGATCGGGTGTCGGCTCCGCAGCCGGTTCGGGTGCGGCGACGTCTCCGGCCGCAGCCGGCTTCGCCGCAGGCTTGGCCTTGCCCGCGGCGTCGCCGGCGAAACGGTCGACCAGCGCGAACAGGACGGGGTTCAGCAGGATCGAGAGGATCGCGCCGGCCAGGATGAGGTCGCGCCCCTGCGGCGGCAGCAGCGCGAGCGAGACACCGAGCCCGGCGAGGATGAAGGAGAACTCGCCGATCTGCGCCAGCGAGGCCGAGATCGTCAGGGCCACGCCGTTCGACTTGCCGAAGGCGCGCACGATCAGCCAGGCGGCGAGCGACTTGCCGACGAGGATGATCGCCAGCGTCGCCAGCAGCGGGCCGGGCGCCCGCAACAGGATCGCGGGGTCGAACAGCATGCCGACGGAGACGAAGAAGAGCACCGCGAAGGCATCGCGCAGCGGCAGCGACTCTTCCGCCGCGCGCTGGCTGAGCGGCGATTCGCTCAGGATCATGCCGGCGAAGAAGGCGCCGAGCGCGAAGGAGACGCCGAACAGGCTGGCGGCGATGAAGGCGACGCCGAGCGCCACCGCCAGCACGGCGAGGCGGAACAGCTCGCGCGAGCCGGTATGGGCGACCCAGTGCAGGATCCAGGGAATGACGCGCCGGCCGACGACGAGCATGAAGGCGATGAAGGCGACGACCTTCATCAGGGTGAAGCCGAGCACGCCCCAGAGGCCGAGATCGAACTGGCCCGACAGCGGGGAGGGGACGCCGGGCTGGGCACCCCGGACGGCGTCGGCGACAGCGGGGATCATGACCAGCGCCAGCACCATGGCGAGGTCTTCCACGATCAGCCAGCCGACGGCGATCTTGCCCTTCTCGCTCTGGACGAGGCGGCGCTCCTGCAGGGCCCGCAGCAGCACGACCGTGCTCGCCACGGAGAGTGCCAGGCCGAAGACGACGCCCGCGACCCAGCCCCAGCCCATCAGCAGGCCAAGCCCCATGCCGAGCAGCGTCGCGGTGCCGATCTGGACGATGGCGCCGGGCACGGCGATCGCCTTCACGGAGAGCAGGTCCTTCAGCGAGAAATGCAGGCCGACGCCGAACATCAGCAGGATGACGCCGATTTCGGCGAGCTCGTTGGCGAGGTTCTGGTCGGCGACGAAGCCCGGCGTGAAAGGGCCGACCGCGACGCCGGCGACGAGATAGCCGACCAGAGGCGAGATGCGCAGTTTCTGGGCGAGCGCGCCGAAGACGAAAGCCAGGCCAAGGCCCGCAACGAGAATGGCGATCAGCGGGCCGTGATGCATGGGGCTCCCGGTCGGTCAGACGGCGAAAGGGGCGAAGCGGGGCGAGGGGTGACCATGCCGGCTGGCCCCCGGGATTTCAACCGCGCAGACCCTCATCTCGGGAAACGGCGGGCGCGGCGGTCAGCTTCGCGCAGGTTTCGCGCCGGTCTTTCTCAGGCGCGCGGCTTCTCCAGCAGGATCTGGCCCTGCTTCTCGACGCCGATCTTCAGCTTCTCGGCGAACATGGCGAGCACCCAGGGCAGCATCACCTCGACGCGCACGAGCGCCTGCTCGACGTCGAGGCGGCCGCGCACGGTGTAGCCGAGGGCGGCGACGCCGAAATGCAGGCTGTCGCCCTCCCAGCGCTCCTCGACGAGCTGCATCTTCACCATGCCGAGGCGGTCGCGGATGCGATCCAGGCCGTCGCGCAGGCGTGCCACGGCACCTTCACGGCCCAGATCGTGGGAGACGGTGATGCTGACGGGCTTGGCCATGCGGGTCTCTGTCTGGAGCGATCGGCTTTGGCCGGAGAATGGGCATGGCGGGCGGCGATTTCCAGACGCAACCCCGCGCCGGGGTGCCAGATCCCGCCATGTGCGCCTGAAAAAGGCCGGCGCGCGATGCGGCCGGCCTCTCCTTCGTCCGTTCGCCCGGCCTCAGCCGCTGCGCTCTCTGAGGCGGCGCTGGCCGTTCGCCGTGACACGCCAGCGGGGGCCGGTGGTCTCGACGAGGCCTCGGTCCTCGAGCAGGTAAAGCATCGAATCGTCGAAGACGAAGCGAGAGGTCTCCTCGCAGATGCTCTCGAGGGCGATCCACTCGGGATCGGACAGCACGCCGGGGTGCCTGATCAGGAGGTGCTGGATTTCCATGAGCGTCTCCTTTCTTCGCAAGGAATGAAGCGCGCTTGTCGCAGTGAATCGCGGCCTCGTCATGGCCGCTGCCGCCGCAAGCCCGCCCAAAGTGTATCGGTGGGCCTCCGCTGCCGACCGCGGCGAGCTTTCTCGATAGGCAGGGGAACTCTGTCGGCGATGGCCCGTTCTGTCCGCAACAGCTCACGACGCATGGCGGGCGACCGCGTCCGCACCGTGCCCTGTGCCCAACCGCATGATGGAGATTTCGCCATGGCGACCATGAACAGCTTTCCGCCGGACGTTCCAAAGGACATCGACGAGGCTCGCGAAGACGTCGAGGGCGCTGCCGGCACCGTCCGTGCCAAGGCCGCCGATCTCGCCGACAAGGCGACCGAGACCGTTCGCGACGGCTACTACCGCGCCAAGGACGCTCTGACGGACGCGGACCCGATGGAGATGGCCCGCGAGGGTGGCGAGGCGGTGCGCGATGCCGTGGAGCGTCACCCGCTTGCGGCCTTCGGTCTCGGCGCGCTCAGCGTCGGCCTGATCGCCTGGGCGGCGATGCGGGGCCAGTCGACGTCGCGCTACGAGCGCTATCAGCCTGATTACGGACGCTGGAGCCGGATGCTGCAGGGCTATGGCAGCGAGGCCGCCGATACCGGCGAGGGTGTGCTGAAGAGCGGCGAAAAGTGGCTGCGCAGCCAGAGTGGCAGCGCGCGCGAACAGGCCCGCGACTATGCCTCCCAGGCGCGTGACTATGCCGATTACGGCAGTCGCGCGATCGCCCATCGCGCCGAGCGCGAGCCGATCGCGGCGATGATCGGCGTCGGCATCGCCGTCTATGTCATCGGCTCGCTGATCGCCTCTGCCACGGCCAGCGACAGCGCGTCAGCCCGCCGCCGCACCGCCAAGCGCTGAGCGGCCGGTCCGGCTCGGCCCAACAAGAAGCCCTGCCGCATTGCTGCGGCAGGGCTTTTTTCGTCGGCTAACCCTACGCGCTCCCGAACCGGGAGGCGCCGAGGCTCACCACCAGCCGCCGCCGTAATAGCCACGACGGTAATAGCCACGCCCGTAATAGCCATGATTGGCCGAAGCCGCGATCGCGCCACCGACGACGCCAGCTGCGACGCCGGCCGCAACCGCGCTGCCGGCTTCGTTCGAGGCGCGGCGGTTCTCCACGTAATTGGCGGAGCGGCACTGCTGATAGGCGCGGGTGCCGGGGCGGAAGCCCTGCGATTCGCAGGTGATCTCGGCGTCGGCAAGCGATTCCTGCGCCGTCTGGCAGCCGGCGAGCACGGCCGCCATAGCTCCGACAATCAGAATGGTACGCATTTCTTGTCCCTTTTTGCAGCCTCCCAAAGGCTCACCGGACTAAAATGCAGGACCTCCGGAAGGTCAAGACAAACAGCGACACATCCGGCAACACTTCGGCCGCGCGCCGCGGCGGCGCCTCGTAATCCCGGCCGAAGGCGATGGGCGGCTCAGCCGGCCTTGCGTGCCGGCTTCTCAACCGGCTTGCCCGAGCGCGTCAGGCTCGCGATCTCGAGCGGCGGCATGCCGGACTTCTCGGCGATGATCCGGTCCTGCTCCATGATGGCGTCGCGGGCAGGCTCGTCGCCGTCGAGCCCGCCGAGCAGTTCCGTGGGCACCCGACGGTTGGAGCGGCGCGAGCCATCGACATAAACGACGTCGAACATCACGAACTCGGCCTCGAGCGGCTTCGATTTCTTCCGGGCCATGGCAGGCTCCTCTCAAGCGATGGTCATGTCGGCGCCGCGGGGCGATGGCGCGCCACACCTTGCGAGGACGCGCAAGGCCAGTGCGGGGACGGGGCCGAAGGGTGATGCGGGGACGCCTAGCCCAAGAGGCGATGCCTTGCAATGCGCCGGGACGTGCCGAATCCGCAGGCACCCCCGCAGGATACGGGCTTGCGGCGGTCCCGGCGGTGGCCTTAGCTCATGACGTTCCCGGCTGTCCGATGACGGAACCGAGGCGCGAACCCGCCTGTCCTGTTCCGCCTTCGGCGGAGCCTGTCCCGCTGCGTGAGGCCCACCGTGAGAACCCTGATCTTCGGCGGCGCCGGCTTCGTCGGCCTCAACATCGCGGAGGCCTTGCTGCGGGCCGGGCACGAGGTCGCCGCCTTCGACCGCTCGCCGATTCCGGCGGCGGCCGTCGACGCCTTCGCCGGCCTGCCGGGCCGCTTCACGGCGCTCGCGGGCGACGTCACCGACGAGGCCGCCGTGGCTTGGGCGGTGTCGGCGGGGACGGATCTCGTCGTCAACGGCGCGGCGATCACCGCGGGGCGCGAGCGCGACGCGGCCGATCCGGCGACGACGTTGAAGGTCAATCTCTTGGCACAGGTGCCCATCCTGGCCGCGGCGCGGGCGGCGGGCGTGCGCCGGGTCGTCAATCTGAGCTCGGCGGCCGCCTATGGGTCGGCCGGCGAGCGCCTGCCCGAACTCGACGAGGCGTCGCCGGGCGACCCGGTCGGGCTCTACGCCATCACCAAATGGGCGAGCGAGCGCGTCGGCGCGCGGCTCGGCGATCTCTGGGGGCTCGACGTCGTCAGCCTGCGGCTGAGCGGCGTCTTCGGCCCCTGGGAGCATGCGACGGGCGTGCGCGACACGCTGAGCCCGCATTGCCAGGTCCTGGCGGCGGCCGTGGCGGGGCAGCCGGCGATCCTGCCGCGGCCGGGCCTGCGCGACTGGATCTACGCGCCCGATGTGGCGGACGCCGTGCTGGCGGTGGCGGCGGCCGAGAAGCTGGGCCACGGCGTCTACAATGTCTCGACGGGCAAGCGCTTCACGCTGCTCGATTGGAGCCAGCGGCTGGCGCAGGCCTTTCCTGGTTTCGTCTGTCGGCTGGCGGAGCCGGGCGAGGCGGCGACGATCGACTTCCACGGCCCCTCCGACCGTGCGCCGATGGCGGTGACCCGGATCGCGCAGGATCTCGGCTGGGTGGCGCAGACGGAGGGGCTGGATTCGGCCGACCGGCTCGCCGCCTGGTGGCACACCCAAGGACGGACCATGGAGACGGGACGATGAAACTCGCCGGCAAGACGGCACTGGTGACGGGCGCGGGCTCGGGCATCGGCCAGGCGATCGCGCTTCTGTTCGCCACCGAGGGCGCGCAGCTCGCACTGGTCGACCGCGACGAGGCCGGGCTCACCGGGACGCAGGCGCAGATCGCGGCGGCGGGTGGCGCGGCGATCATCCAGTGCGGCGATGTCGGCGCTCCCGGTTTCGCGGAGGCGGCCGTCGCGGCCTGCGCCGCGCGCTTCGGCGGCCTCGACGTGCTGGTGACGGCGGCGGGTTTCTCCTGCGGCGGCACGGTGACGACGACGGCGCCGGAAGACTGGGACGCCGTGTTCCGCGCCAATGTCGGCGGCACCTTCCTGTTCGCGCGCGCCGCGATCCCGCTGATGCAGGCCCGCGGCTGCGGGGCGATCGTCACCTTCGCCTCGCAGCTCGCGCTCGCCGGCGGGCGCGGCAACAGCGCCTACATCGCGGCCAAGGGCGCGATCCTCTCGCTGACGCGGACGATGGCGCTGGATTATGCAGCCGACGGCATCCGCGTGAACGCGATCGCGCCGGGCGCCATCGACACGCCGATGCTGCGGCGCAGCTTCGCCCGGCATGCCGATCCGGAGCCGGTGCGGGAGGCCTCGCGCAGCCGCCATGCGATGAAGCGCTTCGGCCGGGCGGAGGAGGTCGCGCAGGCCGCCCTCTATCTCGCCAGCGATGCCTCATCCTTCAGCACCGGCACCACCATGGTCGTCGATGGCGGCTGGCTGGCGGCCTGAAGCCGGCGAAGGAGGGCGCGATGGACGGCATGAACGCTGCATCGGGGGACGCCATGAAACATGACGGTCTCTCCCTGCTCGAAAGCCGCGTGGCGGCCGATCTCGCCCGCACTGCCCATCCGCGTGCGCCCTGGCTAAAGCCGGTGACCGGCCCCGACGGCCAGCCGGCCCATGACGTGATCATCGTTGGCGGCGGACAGTCAGGCCTCGCCACGGCCTTCGGGCTGCTGCGCTCGCGCGTCGACAACATCCTGGTGCTGGACAAGGCCCCGGCGGGGCAGGAGGGGCCCTGGCGGACCTATGCGCGCATGCACACGCTGCGCAGCCCGAAGGACTTCACCGGCCCCGACCTCGACATGCCCTGCCTGACCTACCAGTCCTGGCACGAGGCGAAGTTCGGCGCCGACAGCTGGGACGAGCTTGCCCTGATCCCGAAGGGGCACTGGGCGGATTATCTCGACTGGTTCCGGCATGTCACCGGCCTGCCGGTGCGCAGCGAGGCCGAGGTCGTCGACATCGCGCCGGATTCGGGCCTGCTGGCAGTCACGGTCAGGAGCCGGGGCGTCGAGAGCCGGCTCTACGCGCGCAAGGTCGTGCTCGCCACCGGCCAGGAGAGCATGGGCGACTGGAGCCTGCCGGCGCCGATCGCGGCGCTGCCGGCGCAGCGCCGGGCGCATTGCGCGCAAGCCATCGACTTTACGGCGCTGGCGGGAAAGCGCGTGGCGGTGATCGGCGCCGGCGCCTCGGCCTTCGACAATGCCGCCACCGCACTCGAAGCCGGGGCCGCGGCGGTGCATCTGCTCTGCCGGCGCAAGGAGATCCAGGTGGTGCAGCCCTATCGCTGGCTGACCTTCCGGGGCTTCCTGCGCCATCTCGGCGATCTCGACGACGCCTGGCGCTGGCGCTTCATGAGCGCGGTGCTGGGTCTGCGCGAGGGGTTTCCGCAGGCGACCTATGACCGCTGCGCGGTTCACGACGCCTTCCGGCTGCATCTGGGATCGCCCGTCATCAGCGCCATCGACGGTCCGGGCGGGGTCGAGCTGGCGACGCCGTGCGGCTCCGTCACGGCGGATTTCGTGATCTGCGCGTCGGGCATCGAGATCGACCTCGCGGCCCGGCCGGAGCTCGCGCGCTTTGCCGGCAACACCGCCTCCTGGGGCGACCGCTACACGCCGCCGCCGGCCGAGCGGGACGAGCGGCTGGCGCGCTTTCCCTATCTCGGCGACGATTATGCACTGAGCGAGCGGGTGCCCGGCGCGACGCCCTGGATCGCCGACATCCATCTGTTCAGCATCGCTTCGACGATGAGCTTCGGCGCGTCCGGCTCCTCGATCAACGCCATGACCACCGCGGTGCCGAAGCTGGTGTCGGGGCTGACGCGCGGGCTATTCCGGGCCGATGTCGGGACGCTCTGGGAGGAGTTCCAGGCCTATGACGTGCCGCAGGCGGTGCTGCGCTCCCCGGCGCGGGGCGGGTGAGACGGGCCTGCATGGCACCGGGCTTGCATCCTGTTCCGTTCGGAACCAACCTGTCGATCGAACCACAAAAAAGAGGGGATCATCATGAGCATGCTGCGGACCGCCTGCCTCGCGGCGGCACTGTTGACGTCGACGGCGCTGCCGGCTCTGGCGCAGACGCGCGCCGAGACGCTGCGCCACGTCACCGGCGCCGCGATCAACACGCTCGACCCCAACATTCCGGGCTCGACGCGCGAGGCCTTCGGCCTCTCGCTCCTGACCTATGACCGCCTGCTCTCCTTCGGGAAGAAGCAGCTCGACGGCAAATGGGTCTTCGACCTCGACACCTTCAAGCCGGAGCTGGCCGAGAGCTACACGGTCAGTCCCGACGGGCTGAAGATCACCTTCAAGCTGCGCAAGGACGCCAAGTTCCACGACGGTGCGCCGGTGACGGCCGATGACGTGAAATGGTCGCTCGATCGCGCGGTGACCGCCAATGTGCTCGGCAAGGGCCAGCTCCTGACGGGCTCGCTGACCAGCCCCGACCAGTTCAAGGTCATCGACGCCCACACCTTCGAGGTGACGCTGCCCAAGCCCGACAAGCTGGCTCTGGCCAACCTCGCCGTGGTCTATCCGGTGATCTTCAACTCCAAGCTCGCCAAGTCGAAGGCCACCGCCGAAGACCCCTGGGCGCTGGCTTGGCTGAAGGAGAATACCGCGGGCTCGGGCGCCTACATCATCGAGAGCTTCAAGCCGGGCGAGACTACGATCCTGCGCCGCAACCCGGACTGGAACCGCGGCTCGGCCGACAAGCCCGCGGCCTTCAAGCGCATCATCACCCAGACGATCCCCGAGGCCGCGACCCGCGCCAACCTCGTCGAGAAGGGCGATGCCGACATCGCCATCGACCTGCAGGCGACGGATGCCGCCGATCTCGAGAAGAAGGGCAAGCTCAAGGTCATCTCGACCCCGCAGTACAACGCCATCACCTTCGTCTCGTTCAACAACCAGATCCCGCCCTTCGACAAGATCGAGGTGCGCAAGGCGATCGCCGCCGCGCTGCCCTATGAGGACATGTTCAAGGCGGCGCTGTTCGGCCGTGGCGCGCCGCTCTATGGCGCGACCTGGGCGGACGGAAAGGCTCCGACGGGCGCGACCTTCCCGATCCCGCAGCCGGTGAAGACCGACCTCGTCGAGGCCAAGAAGCTCCTGACCGCAGCCGGCTTCCCCGACGGGTTCTCGACGACCTTCTCCTTCAATGTCGGCCAGGCCGGCACGGCCGAGCCGATGGCGGCGCTGCTCAAGGAATTGCTCGCCAAGATCGGCATCAAGGTCGACATCCAGAAGCTGCCGGACGCGCAGATGTCGACGCTGATCAACGAGAAGAAGGTGCCGTTCTTCACCGAGGGCATCGTCGCCTGGCTGCCCTCGATGGATTACTTCTACCGCAACTTCTACATCGGCCCGATCCGCTGGAACTACTCCTCGATCAACGATCCGCAGATCACGGAATGGGCTCAGACGGCCCGTTTCGAGCCGGATGCGGCCAAATATGCGGCGCTGGGCAAGCAGCTCAACACGCGGCATTTCGAGCTGATGCCGCAGATCCCGCTCTGGCAGCCCTCGCAGGACGCGGTGATGGCGCCTTCCGTCGAAGGCTATGTCTACCAGTTCCATCGTCAGATCGACTTCCGGGATCTGAGCCGGAAGTGATATCGGCCTGAGTGGCTCGACAACCTACGACGACATCCTGGGCTTCGCGTCAGCGAAGTCCCGGGATCCATCGTAAAGCACGACAGTGCCCTCGGATGGATCCCGGCCCGCGCCGCTTTGCGGCTTGGCCAGGATGACGCTGCAGGGGTTAGCCAGGCGAGCGAGAACCCATGTCGCAACTCTCCACCACAGCCAAACGGGCCGGCTGGCGCTTCGCCTCGTCGCTGCCGGCGCTGTTTGGCGTGCTGGTATTCACCTTCCTGCTGATGCGGGTGCTGCCGGGCGATCCGGCGGTGTTCTTCGCCTCGGGCCCCACCGCGGGCAAGGAGGAGATCGAGATGATCCGCAAGCAGATGGGCCTCGACAAGCCGGTGCCCGAGCAGCTGCTGCGCTATCTCGGCGATATCGGTTCGGGCAATCTCGGGCGGTCGCTGACCACCGGGCAGCCGGTGCTGGCGGATCTGCAATCGCGGCTGCCGGCCTCGCTGGAGCTGACCTTCTCGGCGCTGCTGATCGCGCTTTTGACCGCGATCCCGCTCGGCGTCGCGGCGGCGCTGCGGCAGGGCTCCTGGATCGACCATGTCGTGCGCTTCATCTGCGCGCTTGGCGTCTGCGTGCCGACCTTCGTCTCCGGCCTGCTGCTGATCTATGCCTTTTACTACCTTCTTGGGCTCGCACCCGATCCGACGGGCCGCGTCGACATCTTTACCTCGCTGCCGCCGCGCCTGACCGGCTTCCTGCTGATCGACTTCGCACTCGCCGGCGACTGGGAGGGCTGGCGCGCGGCGGCCTCCCAGCTCGTGCTGCCGGCCTTCACCATGGCACTGTTCGTGGTGGCGCCGCTGGCGCGGATCACGCGGGCGGCGATGCTGGCCTCGCTCGGCAGTGATTTCGTCCGCACCGCGCGCTCGCTCGGCCTGCCGCCGGCGAAGGTCATCGTCACCTACGCGCTCCGGAACGCGCTATTACCGGTGCTGACCATCGCCGGTATCGTGTTCTCGACCATGCTCGGCGCCAACGTGCTGGTCGAGAAGGTGTTCTCCTGGCCCGGCGTCGCCTCCTATGCGCTCGATGCGCTGCTCTCCTCCGACTATGCGCCGGTGCAGGGCTTCGTCCTGCTGATGGCCTCGATCTTCGTCGTGGTGAACCTGACCGTGGACGTGCTCTACGGCATCGCCGATCCCAGGGTGTCGGTGGAATGAGGGCTGCGGAAACACTGCGCGCGTTCCCCTCCCCCTGGTGGGGAGGGGTCAGGGGTGGGGGGCGGAAAGCCGGGGCACGTGGTGCGTCGTTTCAAAGCGTGATGCCAATGCAGTGCCCTTTCCAATCGCTCGCCAAGCGGCACGCCCCCCCTCTCCAACTCTCCCCCACCAGGGGGGAGAGGGCGCGTCGCGGCTGTGGCAGGGGAGGAGCCAACCCGTGACCTCCTCCACGCTCCGCCATACCGTCTGGATCCTGCGCGGCAACCCGGTCACGGCCGTCGCTGCCGCCGGTGCCTTCATCCTCTGCGTGCTCGCCGTGATCGGCCCCTGGATCGTGCCCTTCGACCCGATCGCGTCGGATGTAGCCAATGCGCTGAAGCCGCCGAGCGCCAAATACTGGGCCGGAACCGACCAGCTCGGCCGTGACGTGTTCAGCCGGCTGATCGTGGCGGCGCGGCTCGATCTCGCCATCGCGGCTTCGGCGGTGAGCCTGTCCTTCGTGCTCGGCGCGGTGGTGGGGGCGCTCTGCGGCTATACCGGCGGGCGGCTCGACCGCTATGTCGGGCGCTTCGTCGACGTGCTGATGGCCTTCCCGCTGTTCGTGCTGGCGATGGCGATGGTCGCCGCGCTCGGCAACCGGGTCGAGAACATCGTCATCGCGACCGCGATCATCAACCTGCCCTTCTACATCCGCTTCGCGCGGGCCGAGGTGAATGTCCGCCGCAATGCCGGCTGGGTCGAGGCGGCGCGTGCGAGCGGCGACAGCCATGTCTCCGTCGTGCTGCGCTTCCTGCTGCCCAACGTGCTGCCGGCGATGGCTGTGCAGGTCTCGCTCAATCTCGGCTGGGCGATCCTGAATGCGGCTGGGCTCTCCTTCATCGGGCTCGGCGTCTCCGCGCCGACGCCGGAATGGGGCATCATGGTCGCGGAGGGCGCGCGCTTCATCTCGACCGGAAAATGGTGGCTCGTGGCCTTCCCGGGGCTCGCGCTGATGCTGACGGTCTTGTGCTTCAACCTGCTCGGCGACGGCCTGCGCGACATCCTCGACCCGCGGATGCGGACGTGAAGCGCATGGTGTTTTCGCTCGAACACTCTCCGTCATTCCGGACAAGCCGCGTTAGCGGCGCCGATCCGGAATCCATCGGAGGCCACCGCGCTCTACGATGGATCCCGGAGCTCCGCTTCGCTGCGTCCGGGATGACGGCGCGCTTTGGTTTGGCGTCAGAGTTTTGACCGTGAACGCTTCACAAGACGCCCCCCTTCTCGCCATCGAAGACCTGCACGTCACCTTCTCGACGCGGCGCGGGCTGGTCGAGGCCGTGCGTGGCGTGTCCTTCTCGGTCGCGGCGGGCGAGACGCTCGGCGTCGTCGGCGAGAGCGGCTCGGGCAAATCGGTGACGGCGTTTGCGGTGACGCGGCTGCTCGATGCCTCGGGCCGGGTCAGCCAGGGCCGCATCCGTTTTGCGGGCGAGGACATCACCAGCGCCTCCTCGAAGCAGCTGCGCCGCCTGCATGGCGCGGCGATCTCGATGATCTTCCAGAACCCGCGCGGCGCGCTGAACCCGATCCGCACGGTCGGCCAGCAGATCGCAGACGCGATCATGGCCCATGAGCCGATCTCTTCGGCTGAGGGCCGGGCGCGCGCGCTCGAGCTGCTCAAGGCCGTGCTGATCCGCGAGCCCGAGAAGCGGCTCGACGCCTATCCGCACGAGCTCTCGGGCGGCATGTGCCAGCGCATCATGATTGCGATGGCCATCGCCTGCGCGCCCAAGCTGCTGATCGCCGACGAGCCGACGACGGGGCTCGACGTCACCACGCAGAAGACGGTGATGGACCTGCTGGCGAAGATCACCGCCGAGCGCGGCATGGCGATGATCCTGATCACGCATGATCTCGGCCTCGCCTCGCGCTACTGCCAGCGCGTCTGCGTGATGGAGCAGGGCCAGGTGGTGGAGGAGGCGCAGCCGCTGTCGCTGTTCAGCGCGCCGCAGCACCCCTACACCAAGCGCCTCGTCGCCGCCTCGCCGACCGCGACCTCGACGATCGCGGATCTGGCGCCGGAGGCCTTGGCGCCGTCTGCCGTCTCCCACACCCCTCATCCTGAGGAGGCCGCGCCAGCGGCCGTCTCGAAGGATGGTTCAGTGGTCTCGGAGCCTCCTGGTTCATCCTTCGAGACGAAGCCTGCGGCTTCTCCTCAGGATGAGGGCTCGGGGAAGGCCAAGCCCGCGCCGGGCACGCCGCTGCTGCTCGAAGTCCAGAACCTCGTGAAGCGCTACGACCGCGGCGTGGTCGCGGTGAACGACGTCTCCTTCGCGATCCGGGCCGGTGAGAGCCTCGGCCTCGTCGGCGAATCCGGCTCGGGCAAGAGCACCATCTCGCGGCTCGTCTGCCGGCTGATCGACGCCAGCGAGGGCGAGATCCTGTTCGACGGCCAGGCGATCGGCACGCTGCCGGCGCGCGACTTCCACCGCTCGCCGCTGCGCAAGGACATCCAGATCGTCTTCCAGGACCCGACCGACAGCCTCAACCCGCGCTTCAACGCCTTCGACTGCATCGCCCATCCGCTGCGGCGGCTCCTGAACATGAAGGACGGGGCCGCGCTCACCGCCCGCGTCAGCGAATGCGCCGAGCGCGCCGGGCTGCCGAGCGAATTGCTGGAGCGCTTCCCGCACCAGCTCTCGGGCGGCCAGAAGGCGCGTGTCGGGATCGCGCGCGCCATTGCCTGCCGGCCGCGGCTCCTGATCCTCGACGAGCCGACGGCGGCGCTCGACGTTTCCGTCCAGGCGGTGATCCTGCAGCTGCTCGACCGCTTGCGGCGCGAGGACGATCTGGCGCTGCTCTTCGTCAGCCACGACCTCAACGTCGTCCGGATGATGTGCGAGCGCACCGTGGTGATGCAGAACGGCGCCATCGTCGAGCAGGGCGAGAGCCTGGCGCTGTTTGCCGCGCCGCAGACCGACTACGCCCGCACGCTGCTGGAGGCCGTGCTGCATCTCGGCGGGCCGACCGTGCGCTGAGGCGGTCGATCCGGCCTTGAAATTGCGGCAAAGCGGCGGATCATGGCGCCCGATGTTTCGCCACCGCCCAAGGACAGCCTTCATGCCCCGTCTCCCGCTGCTGCCGGCCCTTGTTCTGCCCGTCCTGCTCGGCGCCTGCGCGATTCCGACCGCGCGCTCGAACGTCGTCGTGCTGACGGACAACAAGAGCGTGGTCGAGCCCTGCACGAAGCTCGGCGAGATCGACGGCGCCTCGGAGCTGCATGCCGTGCTGATCCTCGACAAGGCGCGCGATGCCGCGCTGGCGCGGCTCAAGACGCGAGGTGCCGACATGGGCGGCACCCATGTCCTCAGCAGCGTCGCCGACATCAAGTGGAAGGGTCCGTCGACGACTGGGACGGTCTACAAATGCGGGGCGTGAGGGGGCGTCACGGACCGTCTGGCCTCAGGCCGTCATCCTGGACCAGCGGCGCAGCCGCGCAGGCCGGGATCCATCATAGGGCATCGGCCTGCCCTATGATGGATCCCGGTCGGCCTTCGGCCGCCCAGGATGACGCATCACCCTGTTGGGCTCACAGCTTCGTCAGCCACTCATGCTCGGTGGCGTTGTGGAATTTCCAGGTCCGCTTCGGGCCGGCCATGACGTTGAGATAATACAGGTCATAGCCGTGGCAGGTGGCGCAGGGATGGTAGCCCCTGGGCACCAGCACAACGTCGCCATCCTCGATCGCCATGGCTTCGTCGAGGCTGCGGTCGTGCGTGTAGACGCGCTGGAAGCCGAAGCCCTGCGGCGGGTTCAGCCGGTGGTAGTAGGTCTCCTCCAGATAGCTTTCGCGCGGCAGGTCGTCCTGGTCGTGCTTGTGGGGCGGGTAGCTCGAGGTGTTGCCGGCGGGAGTGATCACCTCGACGACGAGGAGCGAATCCGCCGGCTCGCCCTCGGGGAGGATGTTGGTGACGTGGCGGGTGTTGGAGCCCATGCCGCGGACCTCCTGGCCGAGATCGTCGGGCGCGATCACCCGCACCGGCAGGCCGCCGCCCAGGCCGGGCGCGGTGCAGACCGCCAGCTCCAGATCCGTGGTCGCCGTCACCGACCAGCTTGATCCTTGCGGGACATAGACCGACCAGGGCTTGCCCTCGAAGGGCGACATGCGCTGGCCTAGGGTGCCGAGCTCCTGCCCGCCGGCCGTAACCTCGCCCTTGCCCGTAACGAAGACGAGGCAGGCCTCGCGATCCCCCGTCGCCGCTGACACGCTCTCGCCGGCCTTGAGCCGGTGCAGCTCGAAGCCGACATAGGTCCAGCCGGCGCTCTGCGGCGTGACGCGGGTCACGAGCCCTTGGCGGCCGGAGGGGCGGATCTTGAGGTGGGACATGGGTTGCTCCTATCCGGGTTCGTCATGCTCGGGCTCGACCCGAGCATCTCCTGCAAGAGATTCTCGGGTCTGCGCTTCGCTTCGCCCGAGAATGACGCTGTCGTCAGCCCAGCCCCGCTTCCGTGATGAAGCGGCTGAGATTGGCGTGGCCGAGCTTCGCATAAGCCGCGGGCTCCGCCTTCTTCGGGTCCTGCTCGGCCTCGACGACGATCCAGCCGGCATAGCCCTGCAGTTCCTTGAGCACGCGGACATAGTCGATCAGCCCGTCGCCCGGCACGGTGTAGACGCCGGCGAGCACCGACTGCAGGAAGGACCAGTCCTCCCTGTTGGACTGCCACATCACGGCGTCGCGGATGTCCTTGCAGTGGACATGGTGGATGCGGGGCTTCCAGTGCCGGGCGATGCGGGCGGGATCTCCGCCGCCCCAGGTGGCGTGGCCGGTGTCGAGCAGGAGCCCGACGGCGTCGCCAGTGACGGCCATGAAGCGGTCGATCTCGGATTCGGTCTGCACCACCGTGCCCATATGGTGGTGATAGACGAGCTGGAGGCCGTATTCGGCTTTCAGGCCCTCGGCGAAGTTCGTGTAGCGCGCGCCGAACGGCGCCCAGCCCTCCTTCGCCAGCACGGGGCGGGCGGAGAGCGGCCTGGCCATGTCGGAATGGATGGCGTTCGAGGTCTCGGCCGCGATCAGCACGGTGCAGCCCATGTCGCGCAGCAGGGTGGCATGGGCCTTCACGGCCGCCATCTCGGCGGCGACGTCGCGGATCAAAAGCTCCGTCGAGTACCAGCCCGAGACGAGTGCTTGGCCATGGGCGTCGAGGATCGGCTTCAGCGCGGCGGCGGTGCGCGGGAACTTGTTGCCGAGCTCCATGCCGGTGAAGCCGGCCGTGCGGGCCTCGCTCAGGCAGGTCTCGAGCGGGATGTCGCCGCCGATCTCCAGCATGTCGTCATTCGACCAGCCGATGGGGTTTGCGCCGATGCGGATCATGTGTGCGTCCTCGAGGGTCTTCAGGCTCAGGTTGATGGGATCGGGCGCGGGGAACCCTCTCCCGTAGGGAGAGGGCAGGGTGAGGGGTCGGCCGTTGGACACCGTGGCTGTGACCTGACGGCAGCCGCTGTCAGGACGAGATTAACTGGTCCAGGGGCCAGCACCTCACCCCTGCCCCTCTCCTTACAGGAGAGGGGTTCCCCGCGCTTAATTCCCGACACGCTGGTGCTGCCGTTTGATGTCGTACTGCGCCCGCGCGGCGCGGACTTCGGCGCGTTCGCTGACCTCCGGAACCGCCACGTCCCACCAGGCGCCGCCGGCGCCGGTCGAGACCAGCGGGTCGGTGTCGATGACGATGACCGTGGTGCGGGTGTTGGTTTTCGCCTGTGTCAGAGCGACTTCCAACTCGGCGATCGAGGCGGCTTTCACGGCGATCGCGCCGAGGCTGGCGGCGTGCTGGACGAAGTCGATCTCGGGCAGGGTCTCGTGCCGGGCGTCCTTCAGCAGGTTGTTGAAGGAGGCGCTGCCGGTCGCGTTCTGGAGACGGTTGATGCAGCCGAAGCCGCGGTTGTCGAGCAGCACGATGGTGAGCCTGAGGCCGAGCATCACCGAGGTCGCGATCTCGGAGTTCATCATCAGATAGGAGCCATCGCCGACCATGACGACGACCTCGCGCTCGGGCCGCGCCATCTTGGCGCCGAGCCCGCCGGCGATCTCGTAGCCCATGCAGGAGAAGCCGTATTCGGCATGGTAGGAGCCGGGCGAGCCCGCCTGCCAAAGCTTGTGCAATTCGCCGGGCAGCCCGCCGGCCGCATGCAGCAGGATGACCTCCGAGCCGAGGCTGCGCTGGACGGCGCCGATGACCTGCGCGTCCGAGGGCAGCGCCACGTTGGTCGCGGCTGTGGCGGCCTGCGCCTCCTTCCGCCACGCCGCCTTGCCGGCCTTCGCGTCGCTGGTCCAGCTTTCAGGGGCCATCCAGCCACCGAGCGCGTCGCGCAGTTCGGCGAGGCCCTCGCGGGCGTCCGCCACCAGCGGCAAGGCGCGGTGCTTGCCGGCATCGAACGCCTGGACGTTGAGGCCGATCACGCTCTTGCCGGCGGCGAAGAGTGCCCAGGAGCCGGTGGTGAAATCCTGCAACCGCGTGCCCACCGCGAGGATCAGGTCGGCCTCCGCGGCGAGGCGGTTGGCGGCGCCCGTGCCGGTGACGCCGACGGCGGCCATGTTGAGTGCGGCGTCGTCGGGCAGGGCGGACTTGCCGCCCTGCGTCTCGCAGACGGGGATGCCGGTCTGCATCGCAAAGCGGGCGAGCTCGTCGCTGGCGACGGAATAGAGCACGCCGCCGCCGGCCACGATCAGCGGCTTCTTCGCGGCCTTCAGTGCTGCGGCTGCGGCTGCGAGTTCGGCCCGGTCGGGCCGCGGGCGGCGCGGCGTCCAGAGACGCTCTTCGAAGAAGCTCTCCGGGTAATCATAGGCCTCCGCCTGGACGTCCTGGCAGAGCGCGAGCGTGACGGGGCCGCATTCAGCGGGGTCGGTCAGCACCTGCATGGCGCGCTGGAGCGCGGGGATGATCTGCTCGGGCCGGGTGATGCGGTCGAAATAGCGCGAGACCGGCCGGAAGCAGTCATTGGCCGAGATCGTGCCGTCGCTGGAATGCTCAACCTGCTGGAGGACGGGGTCGGGGATGCGGTTGGCGAAGACGTCGCCCGGCAGCAGCAGCACCGGCAGGCGGTTGACATGGGCGAGCGCGGCCGCGGTGACGAGGTTGGTGGCGCCTGGGCCGATCGAGGTCGTCGCGGCCATGAAGCGGCGGCGCATGTTCGTCTTGGCATAGGCGATGGCGGCATGGGCCATGGCTTGCTCGTTATGGGCGCGGAAGGTCGGCAGGTGCTCGCGCTCCTGCCAGAGCGCCTCGCCGATCCCGGCGACATTCCCATGGCCGAAGATCGCCCAGACGCCACCGACAATCGGCAGGCGCTCCCCGTCGATCTCGGTCATCTGGCGGCTGAGATAGCGCGTCAGCGCCTGGGCCATGGTGAGGCGGATGGTGGCGGTCATGTCGGGTTTCGACTCTCCATCACGAATTGCGATGTCATTCCGGGGCTTCGCGGAGCGAAGAACCCGGAACCCACGACCGGGCGAGCCGGTCGCAACCGGGTTTGAGATGTCTCACCTGGTCGTGGGTTCCGGGTTCGCGCCTGCGGCGCGTCCCGGAATGACAGAGGTGGCTCCCGGCCGAACACCGCCTATGCCGCCTTACGGCCACGCGTGGCGATCCAGAGCTCGGTCAGCGCGCCGAAGCGGCGGGCCATGTCGGCGATCGCCGCTTCGTCGTCCATGCGGCCGGCGAGCCAGGCTTCGGCTGCGGCCATGAAGATGGTGCGGCCGACGGCGAAGCCCTTGACGATGGGGGTGGCAGCCGTGGCGGCAAAGCCCGCCTCCAGCTCTTCGGCGGGGGCGTCGAGCCCGAGCAGCAGCACGCCGCGGCACCACGGGTCGTTGCGGGCGACGGTCTGCTCGATCGCGGCCCAGGCGGCGGGCGAGGCCTGCGGCTCGAGCTTCCACCAGTCCGGCCGGATGCCGAGATCGTAGAGCTCCTGCATCGCGCGGGCGATGGTGTCGGGGCCGAGCGGGCCGTGCTTGCCGGCGATGATCTCGATCAGCAATTCGCGGCCGACCTTGCGGGCCGCCTCGAACAGGCCGCGCAGCTTCTCCTGCTGGGCCAACTTGAGCGCGGGCTCGTCGTCGGGATGGTAGAAGCACAGCGCCTTGATGCAGTGATCGACCGGCCATTCCGGCAGAGCCGAGCCGATATCCTGGCTGCCCTCGAAGCGTAGCGGCCGCGAGCCCGGCAGCTCGACCGGGCGGCCGAGCCAGGAGAAGGGGTGGCGGGCGAACTCGAACATCGCCTCGCGGCCATGCTTCTCGTCGAGCAGCATGCCGTAGCCCGGCCGGCCGGCGGCGACGCGGGCGGCGGCCTTGACCGCCAGCACCTTGAAGTCGCGGATGCGGGCGGGGTCTGCACCGACCTTCTGCGCGACTTCCTCGAGCTGGGCGCGGTGGTCGCAGGCGAGCGCCATCAGCGAGGGGATGTCGCGGCGGCGCGTCGTCGCCCAGTGGATGTGGTTGATCGCCTCGTCCTTGCGGAGCGCGCGATGCGGGCTGCCTTCTTTTAGGAAATACTGCAGCTCCGCGAAGGTCGGGCTCTCGGGCGAGCAGAGCAGCCGCGAGACAGCGAAGGCGCCGCAGGCATTGGCCCAGGTCGCTGCCGTCTGGAGGGTTTCGCCGCCGAGCCAGCCGCGCAGGAAGCCGGACATGAAGGCGTCGCCCGCGCCGAGCACATTATAGACCTCGATCGGGAAGCCCTTGCCGATGATGCCGTCCTCGAGATCGTCGGAGATTTCGCCCTCATAGACGATGCAGCCCATCGGGCCGCGCTTGAGCACGATGGTGGCGGGGGTGAGCGCGCGGATCGTCTTCAGCGCCGGCAGCAGCTCGCTCTCGCCCGAAGCGATCAGCACCTCTTCTTCTGTGCCGACGACGAGGTCGCAGCCGGGGAGAACGCTCTTCATCCGCTCCGAGACGGCGGCTGATGCGATGTAGCGGTTGTCGCCGGCGGCATGGCCGGCGAGCCCCCAGAGATTGGGGCGGTAGTCGATGTCGAGGATGACCTTGCCGCCCTGCGCCTGGATCAGCCGCATCGCCTTGCGCTGGGCGGCCTCGGTGTTGGGCCTCGCGAAATGGGTGCCGGTGACGACGACGGCGCGGGCCGTGGCGAGGAAGGCCGCGTCGACGTCCTCCTCCTCCAGCGCCATGTCGGCGCAGTTCTCGCGGTAGAACAGCAGCGGGAAGGACTTGTCGCTCTCGACGGAGAGGATGGCGAGCGCCGTCAGCCGCTGCGGGTCGGTCTTCAGCCCGCCGAGATCGACGCCCTCGCGGGCGAGCTGCTCGCGCAGGAAGCGGCCGAACTGTTCGTCGCCGACGCGTGTCAGCAGGGCCGAGCGCAGCCCCAGCCGGGCGGTGCCGATGGCGATGTTGGCCGGGCAGCCGCCGACCGATTTGGCGAAGCTGCCGACATCCTCGAGCCGCGAGCCGATCTGCTGGCCGTAGAGATCGACCGATGCGCGCCCGATGGTGATGACGTCGAGCGACGGGGCGGATGTGCCCTGCGATGCCGCCATGTCGTTCTCCCGGCTCGTCCTGCCCCTGGTTCCGGCTGCGCCATGCGCTCCGGCGATCCGTCGTTTACGAAATAACAGTTCTACTTGCCAGTCAATTCGGAATGGATGTTCCCGATCTGGAGGGTGGGGGCCGAGAGCGTCAGGAGGGGCTGCGCGCGCGTCCGCGCGGCTTGCCGGGCTTGCGGTCCCGGCGGGCGTCGCCGATGCCGACGGCCAGCGCCATCGACAGCGCCATGGTGGCCGCAAGCGTGCGGAAGCCGCCGAAATCGGCCTCCGCGACCTCGAACCAGAGCGTCGCGAACTGGACCAGCGGCGAGAAGGCGCTGTCGGTGATGGCGACGACCGGCACGCCGCGCTCGGAGAGCTGGCGGGCCTCGTCGATCGTCTCGGCCGCATAGGGCGAGAAGCTGACGACGAGCGCGACGTCGCGCGGCGTTGCGAAGGAGAGGATCTCGGGGCTCAGGCCGGCAGCCGATTCGACGAGCTGGTTGCGCACGCCGAGCTTGCCCAGCGCATAGGCCATGTAGCTCGCCACCGGGTAGGAGCGCCGCCGCGCCAGGATATAGACCGTCTCCGCGCCGGCGAGCGCGGCGATGGCGCGGTCGAGCAGCGCCTCGTCGAGTGATCGGGCCAAAAGGTCGAGCGATGTCCCCGAGGCGGTCAGGAAACCCTCGAGGATGCGGTGGTTGGCGCCGTTGTCGCCGACATTGGCGCGCAGCGCGTTGAGCCGCTCCTCATAGCTCGAATTGCGCTCGCGCAGGCGCTCGCGGAAGACGCTCTGCAGGCTGGTGAAGCCGTCGAAGCCGAGATGCTGGGCGAAGCGCACCAGCGTCGAGGGCTGCACGCCCGCGGCGTCCGCGATGCTGGCCGCCGTGCCGAAGGCGATCTCGTCGGGATTGTCGAGCGCATAGGCGGCGACCTGGGCGATCCGCTTGGGCAGCGACTGGCGGCGGGCGAGGATCAGCGATCTCAGGCCGTCGAAATCGCGAGGGGCCGATAGGGCCGTCTCGTCCGTCATGCCATCCCTCTCCCGGCCGCGCGCCGCGCGTCAGCCCTTCTGGCAGCGTGCGCGGAATGGATCAAGTGTTCCAGTGATGGAACGGGCTTCGCCGGCGCGGCGCAGGACTGGCTCTCGCGCCCGCGCCATGGCACGCAGCCTGCAGGCGCGACGCGCCCGGCCCCAGAGAGCGTGACGCGATGAAGATCCTGCTGCTGAACCCCAACACCAGCGAGAGCCTGACGACGCGGCTGCTGGCTGCGGCGGTGCAGGTCGTCGGCGCGGACACGCAGATCGTGCCCGCCACGGCCCCGCGCGGCGTTCCTTACATCTCGACGCGGGCGGAGGCGCAGATCGGCGGGGCGATGGCGCTGGAGATGCTGGCGGAGCGGGCGGGGACGTATGATGCGGCGGTGATCGCGGCCTTCGGCGATCCCGGCCTGTTCGCGGCGCGCGAATTGTTCGAGGTGCCGGTGGTTGGCATGGCGGAGGCCGCGATGCTGACGGCCTGCATGCTGGGCCGGCGCTTCGCGATCGTCACCTTCGCGAGCGCGCTGGGGCCCTGGTACCAGGAATGCGTCGAGATGCACGGCATGGTCGATCGCTGCGCCGGTATCCGCATGCTCGACGGCGCCTTCCGCTCGATCTCCGACGTGCAGGAGGAGAAGCAAGACCTGCTGGTCGCGCTCGCCAACGAGGCGGTTTCCAGCACGCAGGCCGATGTGGTGATCCTGGCGGGAGCGCCGCTGGCGGGGCTGGCGGCGAAGGTTCGCGAGCGCATTCCGGTGCCGGTGATCGACCAGGTCCAGGCGGCGGTGCGGCAGGCGCAGACGCTGGCGCTGCTGCGTCCGCTCAAGGCGCGCACGGGCAGCTTCGCGCGCCCGGCGGGCAAGGAGAGCGTGGGTTTGGCGGGACCGCTGGCGGACTGGATCGCAAGGCGGGGGTGACCTCCCCCTGCTCACTCCAGCACCACCCGCGTCATCCTGGACAGCCGCGCAGCGGCGCAGGCCGGGATCCATCATCGGGCTCCGCGGTGCCCGATGATGGATCCCGGTCGGCCTTTGGCCGCCCAGGATGACGGGGCTGGTTCCGAGCATGACGGGAATGACGGCAGGGCCTCACCCCACCCCGCTCGCGCCGCAGGTCTGGCCGCCGTCGACCGGCAGGCAGACGCCGGTGATGAACTTCGCCTCGTCGGAGGCGAGGAAGACGGCGGCGTTGGCGATGTCCCAGGCGGTGCCCATCTTGCCCATCGGCACGAGCGCGTCGCGGGCGGCGACCATCTCGTCTGCCGAGGCGTATTGGCCGGAAATCTGCTTATAGATCATCGGCGTGTCGATCAGCCCGGGCATGATGCAGTTCGCCCGGATGCCCTGCCGCGCATATTGCATGGCGAGCGCCACCGTCGCCTGGTTCACGGCGGCCTTGGTCGCGTAATAGGCGAAATAGGGATAGCCGACCCAGCGGATCGCGGCGATCGAGGAGATGTTGACGATGGCGCCGCCGCCGCCGGCCAGCATATGCGGGATCACCGCCTTGGAGCAGCGATAGACCGGGCCGAGATTGAGGTCGATCGCCGCCTGGAACTGCTCCTCCGACAACTCGACCGGCCCGCCCATATGGGTGACGCCGACATTGTTGTGGAGGATGTTGATGCGGCCGAAGCGCGTCATCGTCGCGGCGACGGCTGAGTCGATCGAGGCCTGACGGGTGACGTCGGCGGCAAGTGCGATGGCGATGCCGCCCTCGCCATTGATGATCGCGGCGGTTTCGTCGGCCGCCGCCTGGCTGATGTCGATGCAGGCGACGCGGGCGCCCTCGCGGGCGAAGGCGACGGCCGCAGCCTTGCCGTTACCCCAGCCCTCGCCGGAGGAACCGGCGCCGAAGACGACGGCGATCTTGCCCTTGAGGCGGTCGGCCATGGTGGTCTTCTTTCGTCTCGCGGTGGAACCGCGCCGTCATGCTCGGGCTCGACCCGAGCATCTCCTGCAGGAGATTCTCGGGTCTGCGCTGCGCTTCGCCCGGGAATGACGGGCTCGGTCGTCGAAGGCTCTCAGCTCAGTGAGCCGCCGACGGCCTTCTCGAGGATCGCCCAGGCCTCGTCGCCATATTTCTTCTTCCACTCGGCGTAGAAGCCGGCCTTGCGCAGGGCGTCGCGGAAGGGGTCGGCCTTGGTCTCGTTGAAGACCATGCCCTTGGACGTCAGGTCGTCGCGCAGGCCGGCATTGAGCTTGGCGACGTCGGCGCGCTCCAGCTCGGCGGCGGCGTTGAGGTTCTTGGCGACGATGGCGCGCAGATCCGCCGGCAGGCGCTCCCAGGCGCGCTTGTTGCCGAGGAACCAGAAGCCGTCCCACATGTGGTTGGTCAGGGAGCAGTATTTCTGCACCTCGAACAGCTTGGCGGTCGAGATGATCGCCAGCGGGTTCTCCTGGCCGTCGACGATCTTGGTCTGCAGCGCAGTGTAGACCTCGGCGAAGTTGATGCTGGCGGGGGCCGACTGGAAGGCGGTGAACATCGAGGTCCAGAGCGGCGAGACCGGCACGCGGATCTTGAAGCCCTTGAGGTCGTCAGGCGTGCTGATCGGGCCCTTGGACGAGGTCATCTGGCGGAAGCCGTTGTCCCAGATCTTGTCCATGACGACGAGGTTGGCCTTGCCGATCTGGCCGCGCACATAGGCGCCCAGCTCGCCGTCCATGGCCTTCCAGACGGCGTCATAGTTCGGGAAGGCGAAGCCGATGCCCGAGACCGAGGCGTTGGGCACGAGCGTCGAGAGGATCAGCGGCGAGAGCGTGAAGAACTCGACGCCGCCCGAGCGGACCTGGCTCAGCATGTCGGTGTCGGAGCCGAGCTGGTTGTTCGGGAAGATCTGGATCGCGACGCGGCCCTTGGTCTCGGCCTTGATCTTCTCGACCGCCTCGTTGGCGCGCTGGTTCAGCGGATGCGCGAGCGGCAGGTTGTTGGCGTATTTGTAGGTGAATTCGGGGGTCTGCGCGGAAGCCGTGCCGATGTGGAAGGTGCCGATCGCCGAAGCGGCGGCGGTGCCCTGAAGCAGGATGCGGCGTGAGATGGTCATGGTCGTTTCTCCCTGTGGTTTCTGGTGGTGTTCTGGTGTGACGGACGAAGGGTGTTGCGGCGGCTTCCTCACAGAACCCAGGTTGAGAGGCCGGGCACGAAGGCGATGACGACGAGGCCCGCGAGCAGCGCGATCAGATAGGGCCAGATCGCGCCCATCGCCTCGTCGGGCGAGACGTTGCCGATCTTGCAGGCGATGTAGAAGCCGATGCCGATCGGCGGGGTCATCAGGCCGATGTTCATCGCGGTGACCACCACCATCGAGTAATGCACGTCGTTGATGCCGAGGCTCTTGGCGATCGGGAACATCAGCGGCGCCATCAGCACGATGGCGGGCAGCCCCTCGAGCACGCAGCCCAGGATCATGAAGACGGCGATCGTCACCACCATGAAGGTCAGCCAGCCGCCGGGAAGGCCGGTCATCACGGCGGCGAGGTCGCGGGCGAAGCCGGTCTGGGTCAGGGCCCAGGCCATGGCGAGTGCGGTGCCGAGGATCATCAGGATGGCGCCCGAGAGGGCCGCCGTCTCGACGAACATGGCGTAGAATTTGCGCCGGCTGATGCCGCCATAGAGGATCATGCCGATGATCAGCGCGTAGAGCACCGCGATGGTGGAGACTTCCGTGGCGGTGGCGACGCCGCCGCCGACCGCGCCGCGGATGATGAAGGGCAGCACCAGGGCGGGGCCGGCGATCAGCGCGGTCTTGCCGATGACCGAGAGCGAGACCCGGCGCACGCCCTGCATATCCTCGTGGCGCGCCTTCCAGCGCGCGAGAATGGCGAGCGCCAGCAGCAGCACCATGGCGATGGCGAAGCCGGCATTGAACAGGCCGGCGATCGAGACGCCCGCGACCGAGCCGAGCACGATCAGCACGATCGAGGGCGGGACCGTGTCGGCCATGGCCGCGCCGGTCGAGAGCAGCGCGATCAGTTCCTTGGGCTTGTAGCCGCGTCGCTTCATCTCCGGAAACAGCGCGGGGGCGACGGTCGCCATGTCCGAGACCTTCGAGCCGGAAATGCCCGAGACCAGGAAGAGCGAGCCGAGCAGGACATAGGACATGCCAGCGCGGACATGGCCGAGCATGGAGGCGAGGAAGTCGACGATCGCCTTGCCCATGCCCGTCGCATCGAGGATGCAGCCGAGCAGCACGAAGATCGGCACCGAGAGCAGGATGATGCTCGACATGCCCTCGTCCATGCGGCCGACCATCACCAGCATCGGCACATTGGTTGAGAAGACGAGGAAGCACAGCGTGCCCATGCCGAAGCAGAAGGCGATCGGCACGCCGGCGACGAGGCAGAGCGCGACGACGACGACCAGGAAGATCAGGATGTTGCCGTAGCCCAGCCCCTTTAGCACCGGCGTCAGCCACCAGAAGGCGGCGCCGATGGCGAGGATCAACGCCGCTGCCAGGACGAGATCGCGCAGCGTCGAGGTGCGCCAGGCGTGGCGCAGCGCCAGCAGCGACATCAGGACGATGCCGGTGGCGAGCGCCGAGACGCGCCAGCTGTTGGGAATGTTGAGCGCGGCCGAGGTGACGAAGCTCTCCTCGATCGCATAGTCGATCGCCGGGTAGATCATCGCCAGCAGGAAGGCGGCGACGACGAGCAGCGCGAAGGTGTTGGCGAAGCCGCGCAGACGCTCCGGGATCATGCCGATGAAGAGCGTCAGCCGTAGATGCTCGTTGCGGTCGATCGCGATCGCCGAACCGAGCATGGCGAGCCAGAGGAAGGAGATCGAGGCGACTTCGTCGATCCAGATCACCGGCAGCGAGAAGACATAGCGCGAGGTGACGCCGAGCAGCAGGACGCCGATGATCAGTGCGACGAGGGCCGCCGCGACGGCCTCGACGGGCCGCATGAAGGGCGAACCCGGGCGGACATCCGCGAGCTCCGCGATGGCCTCGGGCAGGGCGATCCTGTCGGCGACGTCGACCATGGCGCGGCTCAGCGCCAGCGGCGCGCGACGGCCGGGTTGGCCTGCGACGTCACGGTTGCGGTCGTGGGGCCGGACCCCTCGCAGGGTGCCTGCATCGACATCGATTCATCCTCCCGGTCGCATCGATCTTGTCTGGCCTGTCGAGCGGCCGTCGATGCGGTCCACATCGTGATCGCGATCACTGTGAAGCGGGCCGGAGATTACACGAGGCAACCCGCATTGCAATCGGCAATCGGGCGAACTAGGCTGAAGCAATAAGAATAAGGTCCACATCATGGACCTTCGGTGAGGGCGCCAGGGTGGCAGGAAGCGACGAGGCACGGGCCGGGATGTCCGGCTCGCAGAGCGTGGACCGCGCGCTGCAGCTGCTGGCGCTGATCGGCCGCGAGCCGGCGGGCGGGCTGCCGCTGGTTGAGATCGTCGCCGGCAGCGGCCTGAACAAGCCGACCGCGCGACGGCTGCTGCTGGCCCTGATCCGGGCCGGCCTCGTCGAGCAGGAGCCGCAGACACGCCATTACTGCCTGGGCGAGGAGGCCTTCGTTCTCGGCGTGCTCGCGGCCCGCCGGCACGGCCTGCTCGACCTCGCGATGGAGAGCCTGCGCCGTCTCGCCGGCGTGACGATGGACACCAGCTTCCTCTCCGTGCGGCGCGACCATTACTGCGTCTGCCTGCATCGCGAGGAGGGCACCTATCCGGTGCGGACCCATGCGCTGCAGACCGGCGACCAGCATCCGCTGGGTGTCGGGGCCGGCTCGCTGGCGCTGCTGGCATCGCTGCCCGATGATGATGTGGACCGCATCCTGGCCGCCAACGAGCCCGCGCTGCGCGCCCGCTACCAGGGGTTCGCGCCGGAGATCCTGCGCGACGATCTCGCGCTTGCGCGCCAGCGCGGCTTCGCGCTCAACCCCGGCCGGCTCGTCGCCAGCTCCTGGGGCGTCGGCATGGCCTTTCGCTATCCGGACGGGCGCGTCGCCGGCGCGCTCAGCCTGGCGGCGATCGACAGCCGCATGCAGCCGGCGCGGCAGGAGGAACTGGCCGCCCATCTGCGCGCCGAGGTCACGCGGATGGAGCGGCTGCTGGCGGAGATGTTCGTGCCGGGCCGCATGGTCGCGCACCGGGCCGGGCGGCCGGTCGCGCCGGCGCTCGAGGCGAGGCGGGCGTGAGGTGTATTGTATCCTTCCCAAACGGCGTCATCCCGGGCGACCGCAGGGAGACCCGGGATCCATTCCGGAACGCTTCAGGCATGGATCCCCGATCTCCGCTTCGCTGCGTCCGGGATGACGGCGCGGTTTTTCTTCATGACCGCCGTTTCAAGACAAGATTGAGGAGAACCCAACATGGCTGAATCGTCTTCGACCGCCCCCGCAGGCGGCGTCGCGCCGATGACGCGGCGGGTGATGAATCTCGGCCATATCGTCGCGCAGAACGGGCGGCGGCTGGCCGCCCACCCCGCCTTCGTCTGGGGCGATCTGACACTGAGCTGGGCCGAGCTCGACGCGCAGGTTTCGGCGCTGGCGGCGGGGTTGCGGGCGCGCGGCATCGGCAAGGGCGACCGCATCCTGGTGCATTCCAAGAACTGCGACGCGATGTATGTCTCGATGTTCGCGACCTTCCGGATCGGCGCGGTCTGGGTGCCGACCAATTTCCGGCTGCTGCCGGACGAGGTCGCCTATCTTTCGACCTCCTCGGGCGCGAAGGCGTTTCTCTGCCATGGCGATTTCCCCGACCATGCAGCGGCCGTGGCGAAGGCGGTTCCGGCGCCGGAGTTCACCTGGCGGATCGGGCCCGGCGGCTTCGGCGAGGACGAGGTCGGCGCGGTGATCGCCCGGCACATGGGTGAACGCGTCGCGGATGTCGCCGTCGAGCATGACGACCCCTGCTGGTTCTTCTTCACCTCCGGCACCACCGGGCGCTCCAAGGCCGCGGTGCTGACCCATGGCCAGATGGGCTTCGTCATCACCAACCATCTCTGCGACCTCGTGCCCGGCACGACGGAAGCCGATTGCTCGCTGGTGGTGGCGCCGCTCTCGCATGGCGCGGGCGTCCATCAGCTGATGCTGGCTTCGCGCGGGGCGGCTTCGATCCTGCTGCCGACCGAGCGCTTCGACATCGACGAGGCCTGGCGGCTGATCGCGCGCCACCGCGTCACCAGCCTGTTCACGGTGCCGACGATCCTGAAGATGCTGGTTGAGCATCCGGCGGTCGAGCAGCACGACCATTCCTCGCTGCGCTACGTCATCTATGCGGGCGCGCCGATGTATCGCGAGGACCAGAAGCGTGCGCTCGCGACGCTGGGCTCCGTGCTCGTGCAGTATTTCGGGCTGGGCGAGGTCACCGGCAACATCACCGTGCTGCCGCCCTCGCTGCATGTCGCGGAGGACGGGCCTCAGGCGCGTGTCGGCAGCTGCGGCTATGCCCGCACGGCAATGCAGGTGCAGATCCAGGACGATGCGGGCGAGGAGGTCGCAACCGGCGTGCAGGGCGAGATCTGCGTGATCGGGCCGGCCGTCTTCGCCGGCTATTACGACAACCCGGAGGCGAATGCGAAGTCGTTCCGGAACGGCTGGTTCCGCACCGGCGATCTCGGCCATATGGACGAGGAGGGCTTCGTCTACATCACCGGGCGCGCCTCGGACATGTACATCTCCGGCGGCTCGAACATCTATCCGCGCGAGATCGAGGAGAAGATCCTGACCCATCCCGCCATCGCGGAGGTCGCGGTGCTCGGCCTGCCCGATCCGGTCTGGGGCGAGATCGGGGTTGCCGTCTGCGTTTGCCGCGGCGGCGCGCAGGCGAGCGAGGCGGAAATCGCCGGCTTCCTCGCCGAGAAGATCGCCCGCTACAAGATGCCCAAGCGCTTCTTCTTCTGGGAGGCGCTGCCGAAATCCGGCTATGGCAAGGTGCCCAAGCGACTCGTGCGCGACGAGCTGGAAGCGCGCGGACAACTGGACTGGCTGAGGGGGCAAGGCTCGTGAGGCGTATCCAGCAGCCCGGACCGGAGACGCCCGGCCGCATCCAATGGGCGGAGTGCCACGGCCTGCGCTTTCCGCTGACGCTGCAACCCGGGCTGACACTGCTCGAAGGGATCCGGCGCGGCTTCGCGGCGGCCGGTTTCGTCAGCGGGACGGTGAAGCTCGACGGGCTGGCGCTGTCGCCCTTCGCCTATGTGATGCCGGCGCTGTCGCAGACGCCGGAGCATGCCGCCTTCTACAGCGATACCTTCCGGCCCGTCGGCGTCGCCCGCATCGAGGTGGGCGCGATGACCTTCGGCCTGCGCGACGGGGCGCCCTTCTTTCACGCTCATGCGCTGTGGGTTGAGGGCGACGGGCGGCGCAGCGGCGGCCATATCCTGCCCGACGAGACCATGGTGGCGGAGGCGATCACGCTTGAGGCGGTCGGGCTCGACGGGGCGGCCTTCCTCGGCGAGGTCGATCCGGAGACGAACTTCAAGCTGTTCGGGCCGAGGCCCGCGGAGCCGCTCGGCGCCACGCGCGACGGGCGCTTCTTCGCGCTGCGCGTCAAGCCGAACATCGACTTCTGCGGGGCGCTGGAGACCTTCTGCGCCGAGCGCGGCATCGCGCGGGCCACCATCCATGGCGGCGTCGGCTCGACCATCGGGGCGCGCTTTGAGGACGGCGGGGTCGTCGAGAACTTCGCCACCGAGGTCGCGATCACGGGCGGTGTGATCGTCGATGATGGCGACGGGCTGGAGGCGCGGATCGATGTCGCTCTGGTCGACTACACCGGCGCGATGGCCGCCGGGCGCTACCGGCGTGGCGACAACCCGGTGCTGATGACGTTCGAGCTGGTGCTGGAGGTGGGGTAGGAGGCGCTGGGCGCGCATCGTTCTCGGGTCAAGCCCGAGCATGACGCCTTTCAGCCCGCTTCTCCCTGTCGCCTCCGCGCCGCCTCCATCTCCCGCAGAGCCTTGCGCCGGATCTTGCCCGTCGCGGTCAGCGGCAGTTCGGTGACGAACTCGACATGGCGCGGATACTGATAGGCGGCGAGGCGGTCGCGGACGAAGGCCTGGATCTCGGCGGCCAGCGCCGCCGA
This sequence comes from Allobosea sp. R86505, assembly GCF_042466375.1. Lineage (NCBI taxonomy): Bacteria > Pseudomonadati > Pseudomonadota > Alphaproteobacteria > Hyphomicrobiales > Alloboseaceae > Allobosea > Allobosea sp. R86505. Next base: position 1,564,882 of record NZ_JAXHPY010000001.1, read on the forward strand.
CGGCGCGATGCCGGGCAGCGGCAGCACGAAGGCCTTGACGGCTTCGGTACGGATCGGATCGGGCACGCCGATGACGGCCACCATCAGCACGGCGGGATGGCGGATGATGCAGTCCTCGATGTCGCCGGGCCCGATGCGGTAGGAGCCCGAGGAAATGATGTCGTCGTCGCGGCCCTGGAACCAGAGATAGCCGTCCTCGTCGCAATGGCCGGTGTCGCCGGTGAGGAGCCAGTCGCCCGCGAATTTGGCCGCCGTTTCCTCCGGCTGGCGCCAGTAGCCCAGCATCATCACCGGGTCGGGACGGGCGACCGCGATCAGGCCGTGCGTGCCCGCCGGCAGGGGCTGCCCCTCGGGCGACACCACCGCGACGCGGTGGCCGGGCACGGCGCGGCCCATCGAGCCTGGGCGGATCGGGAAGAGATCGGCATTGTTGGCGACCAGCAGATTGGCCTCGGTCTGGCCGTAGAACTCGTTGACCGCGAAGCCGAAGGTCTCAGCGCTCCAGTCCAGCATGTCGGCGCCGAGCGTCTCACCGCCGCTGCCGATCGAGCGTAGCGCATGGCCGAAGCGGCGGGGATCGGCGACCTGGCGCATCAGCTTGAGCGCGGTGGGCGGCAGGAAGGCGTTGCGCACGCGGTGCCGCGCCATCAGCTCGAAAGCGGCCTCTGGGTCGAATTTGCGGGCCCGCGAGGCCAGCACGGGGACGCCGAAACAGAGGCTGGGCAGCAGCACGTCGAGCAGCCCGCCGATCCAGGCCCAGTCGGCCGGGGTCCAGAACAGATCGCCGACCTGCGGGAAGAAGGCCTGCGGCATCTGCACGCCTGGCAGATGGCCGAGCAGGACGCGATGGGCGTGGAGCGCGCCCTTCGGCTTTCCGGTGGTGCCGGAGGTGTAGATGATGACGGCGGGATCGTCGGCGCTTGTGTCGACCGGGGCGAAGGCATCCGAGGCCTTCGCCATCTCGCTCGCGAGGTTGAGCGTGCCGCCGGGGCCGGGGCCGTCGACCAGGATGATCAGCCGCAGATCGGGCAGGGCGTGGCGGATCGCCTCGATCTTCGGCAGGTTTTCGGTATCCGTGATCAGCGCCGCCGCGCCGCTGTGCTGCAGCCGGTGCTCCAGCGCCTCGGGCCCGAACTGGATGAAGAGCGGCAGCGCGATGGCGCCCAGCTTGTAGACCGCGAGATGGGCCATCGCCGTCTCGGGCCGCTGCGGCAGCAGGATGCCAACGCGCTCGCCTGCCGCGACGCCATGGCCGCGCAGCAGGTTCGCGATGCGGTTGGAGGCGCGCTTGAGATCGTCGAAGGAGAGCGTGACGAGGCCGGCCGCCTCATCCTCATAGGTTAGCGCCGGCTTGTCGCTGCCATCGGCATGGCGGTCGCAGCAGGCGACGCCGATGTTGAAATGCGCGGGGATATCCCAGCGAAACCGGTCGAACGTTTCACGATAGGTCGCGTGGCGCTGGAGCATCGGCCTCACCTGCTGCGTCGTGGCGGGGGATTTGGCGCGGGGCGGGGCGGGCTGGCAAGGGGCGGGTGGTGGGCGTTCGTGGCTGACAGCCGGGTGCCGGCATGTTATACGAAACGTACAACAGGGAGATACCTGCCATGAACGAGATCGTCGCGCCGCAAGATGGCGAAGCTCTATCGGACGTCGTGCAGCTTCGAAAAATCGGCAATTCCGTCGGGATCATCCTGTCGAAAGATGTCCTGGCCCGCTTCGGTCTGGCCGAAGGCGACAGGTTCACCGTCGTTCGCCAGCCGGATCGTGAGGTCAAGCTGGTTCCCTATGATGATGTCCACGCCCGGGGCATGGCGTTCGCCCGTCGGGCGTTCAAGGATTACGCCGATACCTTTCGCGAGCTGGCAAAATGAACGAGCCGCAATGGCTTACTCTGGAGCTCGTCATTGATATGCATGCCGAACAGCTGGCTCTGTTCGGCGGCCCCGCCGGAATCCGTGACCGGGGCATGCTGGAGTCGGCACTTGGCCGTCCCCAGAACAAGTTTGCTTATGGCGAGCATGATCTCGCAGCGTTGGCGGCCGCCTATGCTTTCGGTATTGCCCGCAATCATCCTTTCATCGATGGCAACAAGCGTGCGGCGCTGGCCGCCCTGATCGTCTTCTTCAATCTGAACGGCGTCGACCTGTTCGTGCCGCAAGCCGACATGACGGCCGCGATTCTCGCGGTCGCGGCCGGCGAGGCGGAAGAGGACGTCCTCGCCCAATGGCTGCGCGACCAACTCGCCCAGTCCACGCGCCGCCGATAAGACTTTTCCGGGCGCTGAAGCGACAACGCGGCCAGACCACCCGCCGCACACCCCAGGACACCACCCGCCCATGGCGACGACGAACTGCGATGTCGTGATCCTCGGCGCGGGCCATAACGGCCTCGTCTGCGCCCACCGGCTCGCCAGGGCGGGGCTCTCGGTCACCGTTCTGGAGCGGCGCGGCGTCGTCGGCGGCGCGGCCGTGACCGAGACGTTCCATCCCGGTTTCCGCAACTCGACGGCGAGCTACACGGTCAGCCTGCTGCGGCCCGAGATCATCGCCGCGATGGAATTGCCGCGCCACGGTCTGCGGATCGTCGAGCGGCGCATGGCCAACTTCCTGCCGCTGCCGGATGGGCGCCATCTCGCGGCCGGGCCCGGGCGGACGGCGGCTTCCGTCGCTGCCTTCTCGGAGCGCGATGCGCAGCGTCTGCCGGCTTATGAGGCGCGGCTGGAGACGGTGGCCGCCTTGCTGCGCGACCTCGTGCTGCAGGCGCCCCCCAATCTCGGCGCGGGCGGCTGGCTGGCTGCGCTGCCGGATCTGATCGATGCCGGCCGGGTGGCGCGGCGGCTGTCGCGGCTCGATCTCACCGCAAAGCGCGACGTGATGGACCTCTTCACCAAATCGGCGGGGGACTGGCTCGACGGCTGGTTCGAGAGCGAGCCGATCAAGGCGCTGCTCGGCTTCGATTCCGTCGTCGGCAATTATGCCAGCCCCTACACGCCGGGCTCGGCTTATGTGCTGCTGCACCATGTCTTCGGCGAGGTGAACGGCAACAAGGGCGCCTGGGGCCACGCCATCGGCGGCATGGGTGCGATCACGCAGGCGATGGCGAAGGCCTGCGCGGAAGCCGGCGTCGAGATCCGGCTCGAAAGCCCCGTCGCCGAGGTGTTGAGCGAGAAGGGCCGGGCGGTCGGCGCGGTGACGGAGGAAGGCGACGTTGTGCGGGCGCGCGCGGTCGTCTCGAATCTCCACCCGCGGCTGCTGTTCGCCAAGGTCGATCCGGCGATCGTGCCTGCGGATTTCACCGAGCGGATGACGCGCTATGCCTCGGGCTCGGGCACCTTCCGGATGAATGTCGCGCTGTCGGAGCTGCCGCGCTTCACCAGTCTCCCCGAGCCCGGCGACCACCACACCGCCGGCATCATCATCGCGCCGAGCCTGGCCTATATGGACCGCGCCCATGCGCAGGCGCGGCTCTCAGGCTGGTCGCAGGAGCCGATCGTCGAGATGCTGATCCCCTCGACGCTCGACGACACGCTGGCCCCGCCCGGCTGCCATGTCGCGAGCCTGTTCTGCCAGCATGTCGCGCCGGTGCTGCCCGAGGGGCTCGACTGGGAGGATGGCCGCGACAGGGTCGCCGATCTGATGATCGAGACGGTCGACCGTTATGCGCCGGGCTTCAAGGCCTCGGTGGTCGGGCGGCTGGCGATGGGCCCCGCCGATCTGGAGGCGCGCTTCGGGCTCGTCAGTGGCGACATCTTCCATGGCCGGCTGACGCTCGACCAGCTCTTCTCGGCCCGCCCCGTGCTCGGCCATGCCGATTACCGGATGCCGGTGCCGGGGCTCTATCTCTGCGGCTCGGGCGCCCATCCCGGCGGCGGCGTCACCGGCGCGCCGGGGTACAACGCGGCGACGGCCGTGCTGGCGGATTGGCGGCGGAGGCGGGTCTGAGGGGGCGCTTCGGCCGATGCGCCTTTCGGCTGCGGGAGGACGAATGCCGGTCGGGTGGGGGAGATGGTGCGGGTGGTTGAGGCCGCTGGAGGGCGCCTCGCCGGCGTTGGGGTGAGGGCGGAGTTGTGGCGGTGCGAGGATACGTCGCGATGGCCGTTGCTCGCCAGAGGACTAAGCCGCTCTCGCGGCAGGGTGCTGCGGCGCGGTCATCGCTGAGATTTCGCCTGTGAGGCGCTGCATCCGAGGATTTGGGGTCGTTTCCCCTGATCCCTGGAGGTTTCCATGATCGATGCCGTCACCGTCAGCCCGCTGCGCCAGCGGATGATCGAGGACATGACCATCCGCCGGTTCGGCGAGCACACGCAGCGCGACTATGTCCGGCAGGTGCGTGAGTTCACGGCCTTCCTTGGGTTGCCGCCGGACCGGGCCGAGCCCGAGGATCTACGGCGCTATCAGCTTCACATGGCTTCGCTCGGCGCCAGCTATGCCCGGATGAACCTGGCCTGCACGGCCCTGCGCTTCTTCTTCCACGTCACGCTGGGCCGGACCGGCTTTGGTGACCGCATGGCGCGGATCCCGACGCCCGATCGCCTGCCGGTGGTTCTGGACACGCAGGAGGTGGCGCTGCTGTTGGCGCATGCGCGGAGCCTGAAGGACCGCGCCGCGCTGAGCATCGCCTATGGCTGCGGCCTGCGCGTCTCGGAGATCGCCAACCTCAAGGTCACCGACATCGACAGCGCCCGCATGCTGATCCGGGTCGAGCAGGGCAAGGGCCGCAAGGACCGCTATGTCATGCTCGCGCCCGACCTGCTCGATCTGCTGCGGCAGTGGTGGCGGGTGAAGCGGCCGCGCGGCTGGCTCTTCCCCGGCCAGCAGCCGGGCCAGCCGATCACGACGCGCCAGCTCAACCGGGCCTGCCATGCTGCAGCCGAGGCAGCCAAGCTCGACAAGCGGGTGTCAATGCACACGCTCAGGCACAGCTTCGCCACCCATCTGCTGGAGCGGAAGACCGATATCCGCGTCATCCAGGTCCTGCTCGGGCACAGGAAGCTCGACACCACCGCCGTCTACACCCGCGTCGCGCTGAAGACGCTGCGCGAAGTGACGAGCCCGCTCGCGCTGCTGGCGCCGCCGCCACCGCCATAGCGGTCCCGCGCCGATCATGGCGCGGCCTTCGCTGGAGGTTGCGGATATCCTGAACCGGCATGGCGAGGCCTATCTCGCGCGCCATCGGCTCAGCCGCGGTCAGCTCAAGGTGATGGGTGCCATCCGGGCCTGCCGCACGGCTGCGCTCGGCGGCCATGTCATGGCCTGCGGCGACTGCGATCACGCGGCCATCGCCTACAACTCCTGCCGCAACCGGCACTGCCCGCGCTGCCAGGGCGCAGCGGCAAAGGACTGGCTCGCGGATCGCCAGGCCGATCTCCTGCCCGTGCCCTACTATCATCTCGTCTTCACACTGCCGGCGTCGATCGCAGCGGTCGCCTACCAGAACAAGGCCGAGGTCTACGGCCTGCTGTTCAGGGCTGCAGCCGAGACGCTCGCCACCATCGCGAGCGATCCCCGGCATCTCGGCGCCCGCATCGGCTTCACCAGCGTACTGCACACATGGGGATCGGCGATGACGCACCATCCCCATCTCCACATCATCGCGCCCGGCGGCGGCCTGTCGCCGGACGGCGCTCGCTGGATCTCATGCCGATCCGGCTTCTTCCTGCCCGTGCGCGTGCTCTCGCGGTTGTTCAGACGGCTCTTCCTCGAAGGGCTCGCGGCCCTGCACGCGGCCGGGCGGCTCGCTTTCCAAGGCAATCTCGCCGATCTGACTGAGGCCGATGCCTTCGCCTCCATGCTGGCGCCGCTGCGGCGCGCCGACTGGGTCGTCTATGCCAAGCGCCCCTTCGGTGGCCCTGAGGCCGTGCTGGCTTATCTCGCCCGCTACACCCACCGTGTCGCCATCGCCAACAGCCGCATCATTGCCGTGGATCGGCACAGGGTCACGTTCCGCTGGAAGGACTATCGCGCCCGCTCCACCGGCAAGGGCCGGCGCAAGACCATGACGCTGACGGCCCACGAGTTCATCCGCCGCTTCCTGCTCCATGTCCTGCCCGACGGCTTCCACCGCATCCGCCATTACGGCCTGCTCGCCTCGAGCCGCCGTGCCGACACCATCGTCCGCATCAGGCAGATCATCGCGGCGACGACGCCGGACGACATCGCCAGAGACGACGTCCCGGTCGCCGCAGCGCAACCCGAGCAGGCCTCTGAACCCCACCCGCCATGCCCATGCTGCGGCGGCCGCATGATCCTCGTCGAGCGCTTCGCGCCGGGCACAGCGCCGCGAACCATCCTCGCCGTCAGGATCGACACATCATGACGATGGCCCCATGGCGGCATCTTCAGGAAGCACTGCCGATCTCGGCCAGAGAGCGGGCAATCCCGTTCGGCCCAATCGCGGAAACGGAGATGGCCGCGGTCTCGGATCCACCAAATGTGCAGCTAAACCTCAGCTTCGGGGCCGCTCGGTCGGAGCATCGCACCGTCGCCTCGCGCCTCGCACGATCTCGCAGACCATACCGCGCGGCGAAATCCCCATAGCCCACGGCCCCGGGCCGCGGCTTCCTCCCTTGGAGGCTTTCGGACGCCGGCCCTCAGCCCAGTCCGAACCCGCTCGCATGGGCCGGCATCCGAAACCCTTCACAGAAACAGCCACTTCCGAACGCCTGCGCCGGGCCGTCCTCCCCGAGCCACCACCCTCTCGCTCCGCGAGACGACCCGCCACATTGGCCCCGCGACGACGCCACCCTACATAGGAGCTAAGCCCGCCCCCGAAAGCGCCCCGCCCCATGTCCGACCGCGACTCCGAAGCCAACCGGTTTTCCGCCCGTGCGGCGCGCTATGCGCGTGTCGGGGCCAATGTCGGCGGGGTGGCGGCGCGGATCGCGGGCGCCCGGCTGTTCGGGATGGAGGGGCGCAACGCCTCCAATGCCGAAGCGCTGGCCAAGGCGCTGGGCGGGCTGAAGGGCCCGATCATGAAGGTGGCGCAGCTCGTCGCTACCATCCCCGATGTGGTGCCGCCGGAATATGCCGCCGAGCTGCAGAAGCTGCAGTCGCAGGCGCCGCCGATGGGCGCGGCCTTCGTCAAGCGCCGGATGATGGCGGAGCTGGGCGCCAACTGGCGCGCGCGCTTCGGCGAGTTCGACCTGCAGCCGGCCGCAGCCGCTTCGCTCGGGCAGGTGCATCGGGCGTCGACGCTGGAAGGCACGGCGCTCGCCTGCAAGCTGCAATATCCGGACATGGAATCGGCTGTGGAGGCCGACATCTCGCAGCTCGACATCCTGTTTGCGCTGCACCGGCGCATGGACCCGGTGATCGACACCAGCGAGATCGCCACGGAGATCGGCGCGCGCGTCCGCGAGGAGCTCGACTATCAGCGCGAGGCCAAGCACATCGCGCTCTACCGGGAGGTTCTGGCGCAGACGCCGGAGATCCGCGTGCCGGCGCTGGAGAGCTCGCTCTCGACCAAGCGGCTTTTGACCATGCACTGGCTCGAGGGCGACGGCATCCTGACCCACAAGCAGGACGAGCAGCAGGCCCGCGACCGCATCTCGACCGCGATGTTCAAGGCCTGGTGGCGGCCGTTCAGCCATCACGGCATCATCCATGGCGATCCGCATCTCGGCAATTACACGGTCTTTTCGGAGGACGGCGCCCCCCAGGGCATCAACCTGCTTGATTATGGCTGCATCCGCATCTTCCCGCCGTCTTTTGTGGGCGGGGTCGTCGATCTCTATCGCGGCCTGCTGGAGGGCGACGAGGCCCGCGTCGTCCACGCCTACGAGGTCTGGGGCTTCAAGGGGCTGACCAAGGAGCTGGTCGACACGCTCAACATCTGGGCGCGCTTCATCTACGGGCCCTTGCTGGAGGACCGCACGCGCCGCATCGCCGAGGATGTCAGCCCGGCGGAGTATGGCCGCCGCCAGGCCTTCGAGGTGCATCAGGCGCTGAAGAAGCGCGGGCCCGTGACGGTGCCGCGCGAATTCGTCTTCATGGACCGGGCCGCGATCGGGCTCGGCGGGGTCTTCCTGCATCTCGATGCGGAATTGAACTTCCACCGGCTGTTCGAGGCGGAGATCGAGGGCTTCCAGATCGAGACGGTGGCGGCCGACCAGGCCTCGGCACTGGCGCGGGCGGGGCTGGTGGCGACGGCTTAGGGCCCGACATATCGCGGGGAAACACCGCGTCATCCTGGACAAGCGGCGCAGCCGCGCAGGCCGGGATCCATCATAAGGCACCGTCGATGCCCTATGATGGATCCCGGGACGACCTGCGGTCGCCCCAGGATGACGCGTCTGTTGCCGGGAGGGGATTGCTGGATTCGGGCCCTTTCCCGATTCGGCGCTTGCTTGTGCGGCGTTGGGCGGTCTAGATCGCGCGCTTCCCGTCCAGCGTTTCCGGAAGCGCTTCCCGCCATGGCCACCACCTCCGCGCCCGTCGCCATCATCATGGGCAGCCAGTCCGACTGGGCGACCATGCGCCATGCCGCCGAGACGCTCGATGCGCTCGGCATCGGCCATGACGACCGCATCGTCTCCGCCCACCGCACACCGCAGCGCATGGTCGAATTCGCGACCGGCGCCAAGGCGGAAGGCTTCAAGGTGGTGATCGCGGGCGCCGGCGGCGCGGCGCATCTGCCGGGCATGACGGCGTCGCTGACGCCGCTGCCGGTCTTCGGCGTGCCCGTCGAATCCAAGGCGCTGTCGGGGCAGGATTCGCTGCTCTCGATCGTGCAGATGCCGGCCGGCATCCCCGTCGGCACGCTCGCCATCGGCCGGGCCGGCGCGGTCAATGCGGCGCTGCTGGCGGCGGCCGTGCTGGCGCTGTCGGACGAGGGCCTGGCGCAGCGGCTCGACGCCTATCGCGCCCGCCAGAGCGCGGCGATCGCGGAACGCCCCGTGAAGGACGAGGCGTGAGCGCGCCGGTGGTCGAGGGCATGCCTTTCGAGGGACTCGCGCCCGGCGCCGTGCTCGGCATCATCGGGGGCGGCCAGCTCGCCCGGATGATCGCGCTCGCCGCGGCCGATCTCGGCATCGCCAGCCATATCTTCGCGCCCGAGCCGGAAAATCCGGCCTTTGACGTGGCGGCGGCGAAGACGGTGGCTCCTTACGAGGACGAGGCGGCGCTGGCTCGCTTCGCGGATGCCGTCGATGTCGTGACCTATGAGTTCGAGAATGTGCCGGCCGCGACGGCGGCGTTTCTCGCAGCCCGCAAGCCGCTGCATCCGGGCGCGCATGCGCTGGCGGTGACGCAGGACCGGCTGAGCGAGAAGCGCTTCGTCTCCGAGCAGGGGCTGACGGTGGCGCCCTTCCGCGCGGTGGACTCGCTGGCCGATCTCGAAGCTGCGGTCGCGGCGCTGGGGCGGCCTTGCGTGCTGAAGACCCGCCGCTTCGGCTATGACGGCAAGGGCCAGGTCAAGATCCTGCCGGGGACCGATCTCGCGGAAGCCTATCAGGCGATCGGCCGGGCGCCGGCGGTGCTGGAGGGCTTCGTGAGCTTCTCGCGCGAGGTCTCGGTCGTGGCGGCGCGCGGCACCGACGGCAGCTTCGCCGCCTTCGATCTCTGCGAGAACGAGCATCGCGACCATATCCTCGCCTTCACCCGTATCCCCGCGCAGGTCTCGGCCGCGACGGAGGCCGCCGCCATCGAGGCGGCGCGGCGGATCGGAGCGGCGCTCGGCTATGTCGGCGTCTTCGCGGTCGAGATGTTCATCGTCGGCGAGGGCGTGGACGAAAGCGTCGTCGTCAACGAGATCGCGCCGCGGGTGCACAACTCCGGTCACTGGACCAGCGAGGGTGCCCAGACCTCGCAGTTCCACCAGCATGTCCGCGCCGTCTGCGGCTTCCCGCTGGGCTCGGCCGCCCGTCGCGGCCGGGTCGAGATGGAGAACCTGATCGGCGACGCGGCGCTGCGCTGGCGCGAGTTCCTGGCCGAGCCCGGCGCGCAGCTGCATCTCTACGGCAAGCGCGAGGCGAGGGCCGGGCGCAAGATGGGCCATGTCACGCGGGTCTGGCCCGAGGCCGGCTGAAGGCTGCTCAGAGTACCCGCTGCAGCGGCTCGCCCCGCGCGAGCCAGAACGCCTTGAGCGGGGCCGGAACGATGCCCAGCTTGCGATAGAGGAACAGGGCGAAGGCGCCCGGCTCGGCGCCGCCGCTTGCGCGATAGGGCTCCATCAGCCGCTCCAGCACGATCTTGCGATGGCGCTGGCGCGCCACGGGGTGCAGCGCCGAGGGTGGCGTCTGCATGATCAGCTGCACCAGCCGGTCGAGGATGGCGTCGTCGGTGGTGCCGGCGAGGCTGGCGAGGTCGGCCTCCAGCACCGCATGCTTGGCCTCGAGGAAGGTTGCACCCTTGGCATAGGCCTGCTCGACCCGCGCCCAGGCGGGAATCGCGAGGTCGTTTGCGAGAATCATGATGCGCCGCTCGACCTCGGAATCATGGGGCTGTTCGGGGGCGGCGTTCGTCATCGTTTTTCCCGGTTTGGCGGCGTGGACAGCCGCAGGCTTTTCTGTTATCCGCACGAACCTTCGAAGGGTCTGCTTCGCCGATCCTCCGTCCACCCTTATTAGACCAACCCGCTAAAGACGGACACTCACGTGCAGGTTCTCGTTCGCGACAACAACGTCGATCAGGCTCTCCGCGCTCTCAAGAAGAAGCTGCAGCGCGAAGGCGTCTTCCGCGAGATGAAGCTCCGCGGCCATTACGAGAAGCCCTCCGAGAAGAAGGCCCGCGAGAAGGCGGAAGCCGTTCGTCGCGCCCGCAAGCTGCAGCGCAAGAAGCTCCAGCGCGAAGGCCTGCTGCCGGCGCCGGTGAAGCCGAAGCGCCCCTGATCTCGCCAGGGCTGCGGCGTTTCGCCCGCCCTCGATGATCTGCAAAGAGACCCGACTGCGCCTGGAGCCGTCTCCGGGCGCTGTTGCTTTTCCGGCGGCGTTAACCAACTCTTGTCACAAGCGGGCGCTTTCCTGAGCGGAGCGCGGTCGGTTGGGGAGCGCGACGAGGCGGCGGCGATCCGGACGGATCGGCGCGGCGGACGAGGCACGAAACCGGACCGATGAGGCGAAGCATGATGCGTGGCAGGAACTGGCTTGCGGCAGCGGGCCTGGCGGTGGCGCTGGCGGGCTGCGACACCGTTTCGACCATGACGGCCCAGCCGATCGCCGAACTCGACACCGCCTCGGCGGCCGAGGCCAGCGTCAACATCGGCTCGCTGACCGAGGTCATCAACCGCAACCCCAACGATCCCGGCGCCTACAACACGCGCGGCGCGGCCTATGCCCGCGTCGGTCGCTTCTCCGACGCCGTCGCCGACTTCACCAAGGCGGTGCAACTCGATCCCAACCTCGCCGCGGCCTACACCAATCGCGGACTGGCGCTGCGCCAGAGCGGCCGCAACGATGCGGCGCTGGCCGATTTCAACAAGGCGACGAGCGTCGGCCCGAACTATGCGCCGGCCTTCATCGCGCGGGCCAATCTGCTGCGGGCCCAGGGCAACAGCCCGCAGGCGCTGGCCGACCTCAACACCGCGATCCGGCTGAATCCCGAATCCGCGGAGGCGTTCCATGCCCGCGGTCTGGTCTATCAGCGCGAGGGCCAGCACCAGTACGCGATCTCGGATTTCGATTCGGTGATCGACCGCAACCCCTACAACGCACCGCCCTATATCGCCCGCGGACAGAGCCTGAACGCTGTCGGCAAGTATGATTCGGCGCTCGAGGACTTCACCGCCGCGCTCAATGTCGACAACCGCAACGCCGATGCCTGGGCCGGCCGCGGCTTCGCGCAGGAAAAGCTCGGCCAGAAGTCGGAAGCCTCGCAGAGCTACCAGCGGGCGCTGGGTCTCGATGGCAACAACGCGGCCGCTCGCGCCGGGCAGGGCCGTCTCGGCGGCGGCGGGCTGTTCCGGAGCTGATCACTCGACGGTGCGGCTCTCGCCCGCCTGAACGGCGCCCTGGGTGGCCTCCGCGAGGAAGCGCCGGATCTGCGGCAGGGAGCCATGCGCGGGCAGGTCCTCATGCCCGCCTTTGGGGAAGCGCAGGAAGCGCTTGGGAGCGTTGGCGAGGCTGTAGAGCGTCTCGCCCTGGGCAAAGGGGATGACCCGGTCCCGCTCGCCATGCAGCACCAGCAGCGGCGCTCTGACGCGGCCGATCACCTCGTCCGACCGGAAGCTGTCGAGCATCAGCCAGGATACGGGCACGTAAGGGTAGATGCCCTGCGCGACTGCGACGGTGGAGAGATAGGGCGCCTCCAGCACGACGGCCGCCAGCGGCGTCTCGGCCGCGAGTTTCAGCACCACCCCGGTGCCCAGAGATTCGCCATAGCCGACGAGTTGCGCCGCGCCGAATCGCTCGGCGGCGAAGCCATAGGCGGCGCGGGCGTCGAGATGCAGCCCGGCTTCGCTGGGCCGGCCGGTCGAGCCGCCATAGCCGCGATAGCTGACGGCGAGCAGGCCGGTGCCGTCCTCCGTCAGGGCCCGGAAGCGCGCGACCCGGCCGGGGCTGCCGAGATTGCCGGCATTGCCGTGGAAATAGAGGATCACCGGTTTGCCCGCCCGCGGCGGCACCGCCCAGGCGACGATGCGCTCGCCGTCGGCGGCGGTCAGGGTCAGCTCCTCCGCAGCCTGCAGCCCGGCGGCGGCGAGGTCGGCGCGGGCCGGATTGCGCGGAAAGACCAGATCGCGCTGCCGGACGAAGAGCAGCCCGAGCAGGCCGAGATAGACGGTCAGCGCGATCGCCAGCAGACGGGTCAGAATCATCATGGCTGCGAGTCTCCACCGCGAGCGTGGCGCCGCCGCGACGCTCAGTCGAGCCGCTTGAGCATCTCGTAGGAGACGGGCTCGAAGCCCGCGCGACGATAGGCCCGCAGTGCCGCCTCGTTGCCCGTCAGGGCGCCGAGCTGGAGCGCCCGGCAGCCGCGCTCGCGGGCGAAGCGCTCGGCCTGCGCCAGCAGCATCTGGCCGATCCCCGTGCCGCGCTGGTCCTCCGCGACCACGATGTTCTCGATCAGGACATGGTCGCGCAGATCGTCATGGACATAAGGGCCGGTGCGCCCCAGCCGCAGCGCCAGATAGCCGACGCAGGCGCCCTCGGTCTCGGCGACGAACTGTGCCCCGCCGTGCTCCCGCGTCTGCGCGCTGTCGGCCTCGAGCAGCGCCCGCGCGGTGGCGGGGCCGCTGGCGCGGGTGTGGCTCAGCGCAGCCTCCCAGGCTGCGAGCTGCAGCAGCAGCCCGGTCACGCCCTCATGGTCGGTCTCGCGCATCGTGCGGATGGTGATGCTCACGGTGTCGGGCTCCAAACGAAAAAGACCGGCACGAGGCCGGCCTTTCGCAACAAGACGGGCGAGGGTGCCTCAGTGCGCCATCGCCTTGACGATGTCGTCGGTGACCTTCTTGGCGTCGCCGAAGAGCATCATCGTATTGGGGCGGAAGAACAGCTCGTTCTCGACGCCGGCATAGCCTGCCGCCATGCCGCGCTTGATGAAGAGCACGGTCTTGGCCTTCTCGACATCGAGGATCGGCATGCCGTAGATCGGCGAGGTCTTGTCGGTCTTGGCCGCCGGGTTGGTGACGTCGTTGGCGCCGATGACGAAGGCCACATCCGCCTGGCCGAATTCCGAGTTGATGTCCTCGAGTTCGAAGACCTCGTCATAGGGCACGTTGGCCTCGGCCAGCAGCACGTTCATATGGCCGGGCATGCGGCCCGCGACCGGGTGAATGGCGTATTTGACCTCGACGCCTTCCTTCTTGAGGAGGTCGGCCATCTCGCGCAGCGTGTGCTGGGCCTGCGCCACCGCCATGCCGTAGCCGGGCACGATGATGACCTTGCCGGCGTTCTTCATGATGTAGGCGGCGTCGTCCGCCGAGCCCTGCTTGACCGGACGCGCCTCTACCGCACCACCTGCGCCCGCCGCCGCATCGTCACCGCCGAAGCCGCCGAGGATGACGGAGATGAAGCTCCGGTTCATCGCCTTGCACATGATGTAGGACAGGATCGCGCCCGACGAGCCGACCAGCGCGCCGGTGATGATCAGCGCCATGTTGCCCAGCGTGAAGCCGATGCCCGCGGCCGCCCAGCCCGAATAGGAGTTCAGCATCGAGACGACGACGGGCATGTCGGCGCCGCCGATCGGGATGATCAGCAGGACGCCGAGCGCAAACGAGACCGCGACGATCAGCCAGAAGACGACATGGCTCTCGGTCTTCAGGAAGATCAGCAGCAGCACGACGAGCGCGATGCCGAGCCCGATATTGATGCCATGGCGCTGCGGCAGCATGATCGGCTTGCCGCTCATGCGGCCGTCGAGCTTGAGGAAGGCGATGATCGAGCCGGTGAAGGTGATCGCGCCGATGGCGACGCCGAGGCCCATCTCGAATAGGCTGGCGCCGCTGATGCCGCCGACGCGGCCGATGCCGAAGGCGCTCGGCGCATAGAGCGCTGCCGCCGCCACCAGCACCGCGGCAAGGCCGACCAGCGAGTGGAAGAAGGCGACGAGCTGCGGCATCTGCGTCATCTGGACGCGCTTGGCCATGAAGGCGCCGATTCCGCCGCCGATGGCGATGCCGGCCACGACCAGAAGCCAGCCCGAGAAACCGGTCGGCGGGAAGAAGACGACCGTGGTGGCGATGGCGATGCCCATGCCGACCATGCCGTAGAGATTGCCCTGGCGGGAGGTCGTCGGGTGCGACAGGCCCCGCAGGGCCATGATGAAGAGGACGCCGGAGACGACGTAGAGAAGGGCGGAGAGGTTCGCGGCCATCGGCGCTCAGCCCTTCTTCTTGTACATGGACAGCATCCGCTCGGTGACGAGGAAGCCGCCGAAGATGTTGACCGAGGCCAGGACCAGCGCGAGGAAGCCGAAGATCTTGGCCCACACCGGCCCGTCGCCCAGCGCAGGCGCCGCCTCGACGCCGACCGCCAGCAATGCGCCGACGACGATGACCGAGGAGATCGCGTTGGTGACCGACATCAGCGGGGTGTGCAGGGCCGGCGTCACCGACCAGACGACGTAATAGCCGACGAAGACGGCGAGCACGAAGATGGCGAGGCGGAACACCGTCGGGTCGACGAAGCCGCCGGTCGCGGCGCTGGCGCCGGCGGCGATGCTGTCGGCATGCTGGGCGGCGAGATCGGCGGCCTGACGCGCGGCGGCCGCGACGGAGCGGGCCTGTTCGAGGGCCTGTTCGGGTGTCGGATTAGCCATTGGTGACGCTCCCCTCGACGGCCGGCGCGGGCTCTGGTTCTGGCTTGGGCGCGGGCTTGGCCGCGAAATTCGGGTGGATCACGGCGCCGTCGCGGGTCAGGGCGGTGGCCTTGACCAATTCGTCGTCCCAGTTCACCGCGACCTTCTTCTCGGCCTTGTCGATCAGCGTCTCGACGAAGGCGAGCAGGTTCTTGGCGTAGAGCTGCGAGGCGGTCGCCGGCAGGCGGCCGGGTACGTTGAGATGGCCGACGATCCGGACGCCGTTTGGCGTCACGAAGACCTCGCCGGGCTTGGCGAGTTCGCAATTGCCGCCGCGCTCGACCGCGAGGTCGACGATGACGGAGCCGGCCTTCATGCTCTCGACCATGGCGGCCGAGATCAGCTTGGGAGCAGGGCGGCCGGGGATCAGCGCGGTGGTGATGACGATGTCCTGCTTGGCGATGTGGCTCGCCGTCAGCTCGGCCTGCTTGGCCTGATATTCCTTGGACATTTCCTTGGCGTAGCCGCCGGCCGTCTGCGCCTGCTTGAACTCCTCGTCCTCGACGGCGAGGAACTTCGCGCCGAGCGATTCGACCTGTTCCTTGGTGGCGGGGCGCACGTCGGTGGCGGTGACGATGGCGCCGAGACGCCGCGCGGTCGCGATCGCCTGCAGGCCGGCGACGCCGACGCCCATGATGAAGATGCGCGCGGCCGGCACGGTGCCCGCCGCCGTCATCATCATCGGCAAGGCGCGGCCATATTCGGCGGCGCCGTCGATGACGGCACGGTAGCCGGCGAGGTTGGCCTGCGAGGAGAGCACGTCCATCACCTGCGCGCGGGTGATGCGCGGCATGAACTCCATCGCGAAGGCGGAGACCTTGGCCTTGGCGAGCGCCGCGAGCGCGGCCTCGTTGCCATAGGGATCCATCGTCGCGACGACCAGCGCGCCGGCGGGCAGGCCCTTGATCTCGCTCTCGGCGGGGCGACGGACCTTCAGCACGATGGCGGCGCCCGAGAGTGCGGCCGCCGCATTGGCGGCGATCGACGCGCCCGCGGCCTCATAATCGGCGTCCGAGATGCCCGATGCGAGGCCGGCGCCGGTTTCGACGGCGATCTCGGCCCCGAGGGCCTTGAACTTGCGGACGGTCTCCGGCGTCACGGCGACACGGGTCTCGGCCCCTTGCGTTTCGGCAGGCACGGCGATGCGCATTGCGGCGGAACCTCTCGGGCGCGGGTGCGGGGGGGTCAGTGCGAGGCGGGGAGGAGCAGCAGCGCCAGCATCAGGAGCCCGAAGGGGACCGCCGGCGCACGCCAGCCGATCGACTTCGAGGCGATGCCGACGCCGGTGCCGACCAGCGTCAGCAGCGTGCCGATGATCGCGATGCCCCAGGCATGCTTGGTGCCGCCGACGGCCAGCGCCGCCACGATGGCGAGGCAGGCGACCGTCCCGACCTCGGCGAAGTGCACGAAGCCCTGATAGGTCCGCTCATGCTCGCGGTAGTCCATCTGCGGGATGTCGGAGGCGGTGTGTCCGTGATCGGCCATGGTCTGATCCCAAGAAAACGCTCGTCGCATGCGTGTAGCGCACCTGCGGGAGGTCGGCAACGGAGGGCCGATCGAGCCCTTCCGCAGAGACAGGCTCCCTGTCGGCGCGGCCCGGCTCTAATGCGACGGAGCTGGCATGTAAATCGATTTAAAAGCCGGAGCGGTGCTCTTCGCGCGCTTCAGGCGATGATGTCGGGTGTCAGGGCGTCTTCGATCTGCGAGATCCGGTCCTTCAGGTAGAGCTTGCGCTTCTTGAGGCGCTGGACCTGGACCTGGTTGATCGCGCCGACGCGCTCCAGCGCATCGATGGCGCTGTCGAGATCGCGGTGCTCCTCGCGCAGGCGGGCGAGTTCGGTGGTGAAGGCCTCGACCTCTTCGGGGCTGAGTTCGAATCCCATGGCCGTCCCATCATCGCCGCGATTGGGGGCGACTATGGTCAGACGCCGGGCGCCCTGCAAGAGCGGGAGCCGGCGTGCCGGCGACCCTCATATTCGCGGGGTCGCGGAAAGGAGTCGGTGACGATCACAGAATGTCATGCCGCTGGCCCCGAGGGCCTTGCAGACGTGAAGCCGGCTCTATGTCACACTGATTCTGTCAACCGCTCATCAGGAGGATCCAGATGTCGCTGCAGACCCATCTCGTCGAACTCGAACGCAAGCATCGTCAGCTCGAGGAAGCCATCGCCCAGGCCGTGGCCCGCCCCTCCTCCGACGATCTCACCGTGGTCGAGATGAAGCGGAAGAAGCTGCTGCTGAAGGAGGAGATCGAGCGCGTTCGGCAGACCATGCCGGAGCGAACGCTGCATTGAGCGCCGGCCGAGCCCGCGGGCTCGGTTCGAGGTTGTGTCGAGATCGTCGCCGGCCCTCGCGGGCCGGCTTTTTTTGTGGCCGTGCGCAGCGGACGTCATCGGGCCGGAACTTCTGCCGGGCGCCCTTGTTGGGGCTGCACCACAGGCAGGATGACGAAACGATGCGGCCAGATCCCGATATGCACCCGGCCGGGCTCTGCTATGCCCCTCCGGCCCGGCATGGCCATGGCCGGCCCTCCCGCCGGATGCTGCTGGGCCTCCTCGGCTCGACGGGCATCCTGGCGGCGCTTCCCGCCCGCGGGCAGGCGCCGACGAGCGCTCCCAAGCCGAGCTTCGGCTATGGCGATGTGGTGGAGCGCGCGCGCCGGCTCGGCCAGATTGCCTTCGACGCGGACGCTGCCAAGATCCCCGAGTCTCTGTCGCAGCTGACCTATGACAGCTATCGGGAGATCCGTTTCCGCCGTGACAGGGCCTTCTGGCGCGAGGGCGGCTCCGATTTCCGCCTGCTGCCGTTCCATCTCGGCTTCCTGCACGACAAGCCGGTGCAGTTGCACATCGTCGCCAACGGCGTGGCGCTGCCGATTCCCTTCACCACATCGCTGTTCGAATACGGCAAGGTGCCGGTGCCGAAGGGGCTGTCGCCCTCGCTGGGCTTCGCCGGCTTCGCCGTCACCACCAATCTCAACCACCCGACGGTGCAGGACGAGGTGATCTCCTTCCTCGGAGCGAGCTATTTCCGCCTGATCGGGCGCGGCCACAACTACGGCCTGTCGGCCCGCTCGCTCGCGATCGACATCGGCGGGGCCTATCCGGAAGAATTTCCGTTCATGCGAGCGCTCTGGCTGGAGGAGCCGGCGCCCGACGCGACCGAGCTCGTGATCTACGCGCTGCTCGATTCGCCCTCCGTCGCCGGGGCCTATCGCTATGTCGTCAGGCCCGGGCCAACGACGCATGCCGACGTCACCGCCACGCTCTTTCCGCGCAAGCTCATCGAGCGGATCGGCATCGCGCCGCTGACCTCGATGTTCCAGGCGGGGGAGGGCGACCTCGCCCAGCGCAGTGATTTCCGCCCCGAAATCCATGATTCCGACGGGCTGATGATGCAGGCCGGCCGCGGCGAGTGGATCTGGCGGCCGCTGCGCAACCCGCAATCGCTGCGGATTTCCAGCTTCGGCGACGAAAACCCGCGCGGCTTCGGCCTGATGCAGCGGGACCGGGACTTCGGCAATTACCAGGACCTGGAGGCACATTACCATGCCCGGCCGGGTTACTGGGTCGAGCCGCAGGGCGAGTGGGGCAAGGGCCGCGTCGAACTGATCGAGATCCCGACCGACAACGAAGCCTTCGACAATATCGGCGCCTGCTGGACGCCGGAGGCGCCGCTTCCCGTCGGCGAGGCCTCGGAATTCCGCTACCGCCTCTCGGCGCTGTCGACGACCGGGCATCTGCATCCTTATGCGCAGACGCAGCACAGCTTCGCCGGGTCCGATCTCGAGGACGGACATGCCGAGGGGCACGGCACGAAGCGCTTCATCGTCGATTTCGCCGGCGGCGACCTCGCCTATCATCTCGGCGATCCGGCCCGCGTCGAACTCGTCGTCTCGGTGACGGCGGGATCGGTGATGACGCGGATCCTGCAGCCCAATCCGGCTGCGGTCGGATTCCGCGCCATCGTCGACGCCAGCCTGCCCGACGGACAGACGGGCGAGATGCGGATCTATCTGCGGGCGCGGGGGCGCACGCTCTCCGAAACCTGGATCAGCACCTGGACGGCGCCGGCCCCGGCCGCCGCTCCGGCTCCGGCAACCGCGCCGGCTCCTACCCCTGCTCCCGCCGCCCCTCAGCCGAGCGAGTAAGGCAGGAGGGGCGCGCTCACAGCGCCTTTGCCATCTCGCGCAGGCGGAATTTCTGGATCTTGCCGGTCGATGTCTTCGGGACTTCTGTGAAGACCACCGTGCGCGGGCATTTGAAGGCGGCGAGGTGCTGGCGGCACCAGGCGACGATCTCGGCCTCGGTCGCCGTCTGGCCGGGCTTGAGTTCGACGAAGGCGCAGGGCGTCTCGCCCCATTTCTCGTCGGGACGCGCGACCACGGCGGCCGCCTGGATCGCCGGGTGCTTGTAGAGCGCGTCCTCGACCTCGATCGAGGAGATGTTCTCGCCGCCGGAGATGATGATGTCCTTCGAGCGGTCCTTGAGCTGGATGTAGCCATCGGGATAGCGCACGCCGAGATCACCAGTATGGAACCAGCCGCCCGCGAAAGCGGCCTGCGTCGATTTCGCGTTCTTGAGATAGCCCTTCATCACGACATTGCCGCGCATCATGACCTCGCCCAGCGTGGCGCCGTCGCGCGGGACGGGCGCCATCGTCTCGGGGTCGAGCACGTCGAGCCCTTCGAGCGCGGGATAGCGCACGCCCTGGCGCGCCTTCAGCGCCGCCTGTTCGGGCGCGGGCAGGGCGTCCCAGGCGCCGTTCCAGTCGTTGACGACGGCGGGGCCGTAAACTTCTGTCAGCCCGTAGAGATGCGTCACCTCGAAGCCGGCCTGCTTCATGCCGGCGAGCACGGCCTCCGGCGGCGGGGCGGCGGCGGTGAAGAAGGACACCGTCTGCGGGAAGTCGCGGCGCTCCTCGGCGGGCGCGTTGAGCAGGGCCGACATCACGATCGGCGCGCCGCAGAGATGGGTCACGCCATGGTCGGCCAGCGCATCGTACATCGCCCTGGCGCGGACCTGGCGCAGGCAGACATGGGTGCCGGCGACGAGCGAGATCGACCAGGGGAAGCACCAGCCGTTGCAGTGGAACATCGGCAGCGTCCAGAGATAGACCGGATGCCGGCCCATCTGTCCGGTGAGGATGTTGGAGGTCGCCAGCAGATTGGCGCCGCGATGGTGGTAGACCACGCCCTTGGGGTCTCCGGTCGTGCCCGAGGTGTAGTTCAGCGCGATCGCGTCCCACTCGTCGGCGGGCATCTGCCAGTCGAAATCGGGGTCGCCGCCGGCGATGAACGCCTCGTATTCGATCGTGCCGAGCCGCTCGCCGGGGCCGTCATAGACCGGGTCGTCATAGTCGATGACCAAGGGCTTCGCCTTGCACAGCGTCAGCGCTTCTTTGATCGTCTTCGAGAACTCCCGGTCGGTGATCACGACCTTGGCCTCGCCATGATCCAGCGAAAACGCGATGATCGCGGCGTCCAGGCGGGTGTTGAGCGTGTTGAGCACGGCCCCGCACATCGGCACGCCGTAATGGCATTCGAGCATGGCGGGCGTGTTGGGCAGCATGGCGGCCACCGTGTCGTTCTTGCCGATGCCGTGGCGCGCCAGCGCCGAGGCGAGGCGGCGCGAGCGGGCGTAGAAATCCGCATAGGAGCGCCGCAGCGGGCCGTGGATGATCGCGGTGTGGTGGGGGAAGACCGAGGCCGCGCGCTCGAGGAAGGGCAGGGGCGTCAGCGGCTGGTGGTTGGCCGGGTTGCGGTCGAGATCGGTGTCGTAGGCGGATGTCGTCATGCGGTGTCCCCTCCCGTTCGGCTTAGCCTCTGCGGGCCTTCACCGTAATCCATCCCTTTGTCCGATAGGGCGCAAGGGGGCACGGGCGCATCACGTCAGAGCCAGTGCAGTCCCTTCAGCCCGTCATAGGTCAGTTTCAGCCCGACCAGCAGGAGCAGGCTGTAGATGATCCGGTAGAAGCGCTTCACCGGTACCTTCCGGACCAGCCAGACGCCCGCCACCGTCGAGACGATGGCGACCGGCAGCAGCGCCAGCGAGGCTGTGAGGTTGTCGGCGGTGAACTGGCCGAGCGCGATGTAGGGAAAGACCTTGATGACGTTGATCAGCGCGAAGAAGATCGCGCCGGTGCCGACGAAGACGGCCGGCGGCAGCCGCAGCGGCATGGTGTAGATCTGGTAGGGCGGCCCGCCGGCATGGGCGATCATGCTGGTGAAGCCCGAGAGCGCGCCCCAGAACGTGCCTTGCGGGTAGTTCGATCGCGTCGGCGGCAACTCCGCCTTGCCGCCGGAGACGAGATTGCGAAGCGCGAACACGACCGAGATCAGCCCGATCGCCAGCACGACCGCACCATCAGCGACGCGCGCCGCCAGCAGATAACCTGCGAAGATGCCGAGCGCGGCGCCGGGCAGCAGCGTCGCCAACGTGCGCCTGTCGAAGTCGCGGCGGTAGGACCAGACGGTCACGACATCCTGCGACATCAGCACGGGCAGCATGATCGCGGCGGCCGTCACCGGCGAGACGACCTGCGCCATCAGCGGCAGCGAGAGAAGCCCGAGCCCCGAGAAGCCGCCCTTGGAAAGCCCCATCAGGATGACCGCCGGCACCATGGCGGCGAAGAAAGCGGGGTCGAGCAGCATGTCGGGAGGGGTCCGAAAGGCGAAGGCGGGCAATTGCGCCAGATCAACCGTGGCATTTCCCGAAGCGCGGTAGAAGATCAAGGGTGCAGGGGTGTCATGTGCGAAAGTCGCTCTCGACGGCGCGCCGCGCCTCTGTGAAGGGATGGCGACAACAAAAAGCGAGGGGAGGGTGCCATGACGGAGCAGGGCCGCTACGGCGAGGTCTACGGGCGCTGGCAGGCTGATCCGGAGGGGTTCTGGGCGGAGGCCGCGCAGGCGATCGACTGGATCTCGCCGCCGCAGCGCATCTTCGATGCCTCCCAGGGCGCCTATGGCCGCTGGTTCCCCGACGCGACCTGCAACACCTGCTTCAACGCGCTCGACCGGCATGTGCGCGACGGGCGCGGCGAGCAGCCGGCACTGATCCATGACAGCCCGGTCACGGGAACCAAGACCGTCTTCAGCTATGCGCAGATGCTGGACGAGGTCGGGGCGCTCGCGGCGGTGCTGCAGGATCTCGGCGTCAGCAAGGGCGACCGGGTCGTCCTGTACATGCCGATGGTGCCGGAAGCGGCCTTCGCCATGCTCGCCTGCGCGCGCATCGGCGCGGTGCATTCGGTCGTGTTCGGCGGCTTCGCGGCCAAGGAACTGGCGACGCGCATCGAGGATGCCAAGCCGCGCGTGATCCTGGCCGCGACCTGCGGCATCGAGCCCAGCCGCGTCGTCGAATACAAGCCGCTGCTCGACCAGGCGATCGAGCTCTCCGCGCACAAGCCGCAGACCTGCCTGATCCTGCAGCGGCCGCAGGTCGAGGCCTCGATGCATGCCACCCGCGACAAGAACTGGCGCATGCTGGTCGCGGCCGCCAAGGCGCAGGGGCGACGGGCCGAATGCGTCCCCGTCGCGGCGACCGACCCGCTCTACATCCTCTACACCTCCGGCACGACGGGTAAGCCCAAGGGCGTGGTGCGCGACAATGGCGGCCATATGGTCGCGCTGAAGTGGACGATGGACAATCTCTACGGCGTGAAGCCGGGCGAGGTGATGATCACGGCGTCGGATGTCGGCTGGGTCGTCGGCCACAGCTACATCGTCTATGCGCCGCTGATCCAGGGCGCGACCTCGGTGCTCTACGAGGGCAAGCCGGTGGGCACGCCCGATGCCGGCGCCTTCTGGCGGCTGATCGCCGAGCACAAGGCGGTCGTGCTGTTCACGGCGCCCACCGCCTTCCGCGCCATCCGCAAGGAGGACCCCCAGGCGAGCCTGCTGCCGGCCTATGACCTCTCGCGGTTCCGGGCGCTGTTCCTGGCCGGCGAGCGGGCCGATCCCGACACGCTGATCTGGGCGCAAGACATCCTGAAGGTGCCGGTGATCGACCATTGGTGGCAGACCGAGACGGGCTCTCCGATCGTCGGCAATCCACTCGGACTCGAGTTGCTCCCGGTGAAGCCGGGCTCCCCGACGGTGCCGATGCCGGGCTACGACGTGCAATGCGTCGACGAGGGCGGGCGGCCGGTGCCGCCGGGCACGATGGGCGCGATCGTGATCAAGCTGCCGCTGCCGCCCTGCGCCCTGCCCACCCTGTGGCAGGCCGACGAGCGCTTCGTCGAATCCTATCTCTCGGCCTTCCCGGGCTTCTACAACACCTCGGATGCCGGCTTCATCGACGCCGACGGCTATGTCTTCATCATGGGGCGCACCGACGACATCATCAATGTCGCGGGCCACCGCCTCTCGACGGGGGGCATGGAGGAGGTTCTGGCCTCGCATCCCGCCGTGGCCGAATGCGCCGTGGTGGGCATCCGCGACGCGCTCAAGGGCGAGCAGCCCTGCGGCTTCGTCGTGCTCAAATCCGGCATCACCCAGAGCCCCGACGCGGTCGAGCGCGAGTTGGTCGCGCTGGTGCGCGAGAAGATCGGCCCCGTCGCCGCCTTCCGGCTGGCGCTGACGGTCGGGCGGCTGCCCAAGACGCGCTCCGGCAAGATCCTGCGGGCGACGATGAAGAAGATCGCCGATGGCGAGGACTACGCCATGCCGGCGACGATCGAGGACCCGGCGGTGCTGGACGAGATCGGGCTGGCGCTGAAGGCGAAGGGGCTGGGGTAGTGCGCCTGCGCGGATCGCAGGGCTAGAAGCCGATGGTCGCGCCGTTCCATCGGAGCAGGCGCTGCGGCCAGTCCAGCCGCATCAGATCCTCGCCGATGATCAGCGGCCCGGCATAGCCGCTCGCGCGAATCTCCTCCGCGACCAGCGCGGTATCGGCAGCGGGCGGCACGATGTGCGTGATCGCCAGCGCCCTGGCGCCGCTCCTGCGTGCCAGATCGCCCACCACCTGCGGCGTCATGTGGTAGCTCTTCACGGCTGCAACGGTGGCGGCCGTGCGGATGCCGGCGACGACCGGCATCTGGCTCTCGACATAGACTTCGCTGACGAGCAGATCGCAGTTCTCGGAGGCCTGCTCGAGCGTCGGGGTGAGGCGGGTGTCTCCGGAGAAAACGATCCGGCTCGTGCCGTCGCCGAGCGTCAGCCCGAAGGCCGGCTCCACCGGCTTGTGGTCCACCAGGAACGCCGTCACCGAGAGGCCCTGGAGTCCGGCGACCGGCCCTTCCTGCAGTTCCTCGAAGACGACATCGAGACCGCTGGCGTCCGGGCGCTGCTCGAAGGCGATGCGCAAGCGGCGTTCGCGCGCGAAGGCCTCGTACTGGTCCCGCAGATTGGCCAGTGCGGGGGCCGGCGCCAGCACGCGCCAGGGGCGGTTGCGGCCTTGATGCCAGGAGGAGATGACGAGCTGATAGAAATCGACCAGGTGGTCGGAATGCTCGTGGGTGACGATGAGCAGGTCGATGTCGGCGCCGCGATGGCCGCTCGCGACAAGCCGCTGGCTGACACCCGAACCGCAATCGATCAGCAGCTTGCAGCCGCCGGCCTCGACGAGATGGGAGGGACCGGCGCGCCGCAGGCTGACAGGCGGCGCGCCGGTTCCCAGAAAGGTGAAGGCCAGTCCGGCACTCATTCCGGCAAGGTGTCAGCGCGAGCGGTTCTCGGCAAGCCGCATACGCCTCAGGCCTCGTCGTCCTCGTCGACCGGACGCTTCATCTGCTTGAGCTTGGCGAAGACGGAATCGACGTCGATCGCTGCCTCTTCCTCGCGCTTGGGCTTGCCCATGTCGGTGAAGGTCTGGCTGAGCGGTGCGGGCTCCGGCGCCGTGGTTTCCTCGGCCGGCAGCAGGGTCGAGCCGATCTCGGCGATCATGGCCGGGCGGTCCTTGGCGGCGCGGCCGACTTCGAAGTCGAGATCGATCTGCGAGCACAGGCCGAGGCTGACCGGGTCGATCGGCGAGAGCGTCTGCGCGTTCCAGTGGGTGCGGTCCCGGATCTGCGCGATCGTCGACTTGGTCGTGCCGATCAGGCGAATGACCTGCGCGTCCTTGAGCTCGGGATGGTTGCGGAGCAGCCAGAGGATGGCGTTGGGCCGGTCCTGCCGCTTCGAGACGGGGGTGTAGCGCGGCCCCTTCGTCTTCTTCATCTCGGGCACCTTCACCTTGCGCTCGGCGAGCTTGAGGTGATGGGCCGGGTTGGCGGCGGCGCGCTCGAGTTCCTCGCGGGTGAGCTGCCCGGAGTTGATCGGGTCCAGCCCCTTGATGCCGGCCGCGACCTCGCCATCGGCGATGCCGCGCACCTCGAGCGGGTGGAGTTTGCAGAACTCGGCGATCTGCTCGAAGGTCAGGGACGTGTTCTCGACCAGCCAGACCGCGGTGGCTTTCGGCATCAGCGGAGGTAACGACACGGGCTGTCTCCTGGAATCTCGGAATCCGGCGCTTTGCCGGGGCAACGTCGCGGACAATAGCTCTCGGGCGCCGACCGGCCTCTTCGGCCGGCCATCCAAATCATCGACGATGAACAGGATGGCCGGCTTATAGGGGAGGCGGGGGCGGCTGTCCAAGAAAAAGAGCCGGCGAGACGCCTCGCCGCAGCGGTGGCGCGGGCCGCTCGCGGGACGTAATCTGCCGGGATCGTCACGCGGGCGATCTTGCAGGGGAGGCGCCGATGTCGCTGTTTTCCGATGATGACCGGCCCAAGCCCAAGCCCGTCCACGAGATCGGGCAGGATCTGTCGATGCTGTCCCTGGCCGAAATCGACCTGCGGGTGGCGGCGCTCCAGGCCGAGATCGAGCGGCTGGCGGAGGCGCGGGCGAAGAAGGACGCCTCGCGCAGCGCGGCCGACGCCTTCTTCCGGAAACCCGACTGAAAAAGCGGCGGAAGGCGCCTGCGTTAAGGGGCTCTTAACGATTCCAAAGTATGAATCATATCATCCAGTTTGTCTGGATGCGAGTGGCTCCTGCCCGCTCTGTTTGACGCCTCCCTGTTGACCTTCGAGCCGCCTCCGGGCGGCTCTTTTTTATGGTCTCTACCCGCGTTAAGGTTAACCGGACGTTACCGGCGCGGCGCCTGCCCATCGGCGCTATCCTTGCGACAACGGCGGCATGAGCCGTGACGTGTGCCATGCGGACACGGCGTTGTGCCGATGGGAGACAAGGCCATGAACGACCTGCTGATCCGCGAGACTGCGAGTGAAGACGGTGCGATCTCCTTCGCGCGCGGCTTCGTGAAGTCCGATGCCTTCATGGTGCTGTTCCGCGAGGGGATGGGGCTGGTCGAGAACACCGCCGCCTATCTCGACGGCGAGGGCCGCACCCAATCCGCGGCGCTGCCGCGCGAGGTCGCGCTCAGCTATGCGACCGAAAGCATGCGGCTGACGACGCGGCTGATGCAGATCGCCTCCTGGCTCCTGGTCCAGCGCGCCGTCGCCGAGGGCGAGATGACTGCCGAACAGGCGCGCGCCGAGAACGCCAAGGTCCGCATCCCCGAGACCGGCGTGTCGGGCACGCCCGCCGAGCTGGAGCGCCTGCCGCAGGGCCTGAGCGACCTCATTGCCCATTCCTTCCGGCTGCAGGCCCGCATCCGCCATCTCGAGGGCCAGATGAACACGGCCGCTCCGGCCGAGAAGGCCAATCCGGTCCAGGACCAGCTCGCCAGCCTGCACGCCCGCCTCGGCCTCGCGCTCTGATTTCGCCGCGCGGCCGATCGCCGCGCCGAGCACCGCCACAAAACGAAACGGCCCGGTCGAAAGACCGGGCCGTTCTTGATTCAGATCAGCGCGGGCGGGCGCACCCGCCGGCAGATCACTTCTTGCCGAGCGCGCCGATCGCGGAGAAGCGCGAATTGAAGCGCGACACGCGGCCGCCACGGTCGAGCATCTGCTGCGAGCCGCCGGTCCAGGCCGGATGCGTCGTCGGGTCGATGTCGAGGTTCAGCGTATCGCCCTCCTTGCCGAGCGTCGAACGCGTGAAGTATTCCGTGCCATTGGTCATGACGACCTTGATGGTGTGGTAGTCGGGGTGGATGCCGGTCTTGGCCATGGCTAAATCCTCAAACGTCGAAAACGGGCGTGGTCGACAAGCAGGCAAGCCTGCCCGGCCCGTCGAAAAATTCGTATGAGCCTGTCGTGAAGTCGCGTGCACATATCTCAGCCGGGCCGACAGCGCAAGCAGAACAGGACAAAGACGCGTGCCCGCAGCCGAAAAAGACAACACCAAAACACGGCCCGACTTCCGCTCCCTGGCGTCCTTCTGGCCCTATGCGCTGAGATACCGCAAGCGTATTGCGCTGGCGCTGCTGGCCCTCGTCATCGCCTCGGCGGCGACGCTGGCGCTGCCGGTGGCGGTGCGGCGGGTGATCGATGTCGGCTTCTCCGGCGGCGAGCAGCAGCTCGCCAACAGCTATTTCGTGCTGCTGATCGGCGTGGTCGCGGTGCTGGCGCTGGCGAGCTCGGCGCGGTTCTACCTCGTCATGACGGTGGGCGAGCGCATCGTGGCCGATCTGCGCGCCGACGTCTTCGCGCATCTGACGCGGCTGGAGCCCGCCTTCTTCGATTCGAGCCGGGCCGGCGACCTAGTCTCGCGGCTGACCGCCGACACGACGCAGATCAAGTCGACCTTCGGCTCGACGGCCTCGATCGCGCTGCGCAACGTGATCATGACGATCGGCGCGCTCTCGCTGATGATCGCGACCAGCCCGCAACTCGCGGCGATCGTGATCGGCGCGATCCCGCTGATAGTGCTGCCGCTGGTCTTCTCCGGGCGCTCGGTGCGCCGGCGCGCCCGGGCGGCGCAGGACCGGCTCGCCGACGCCTCCGCCTTCGCCTCGGAGGCGATGGGCGCGATCCGCACCATGCAGTCCTTCGGCGCGGCGCGACAGACGGCCACCCGCTTCGGCCAGGCCTCGGACGAGGCTTATGGCGCCTCGCGCGCCGCGACGGCCTCGCGCGCGCTGCTCTCGGGCGTCGCGATCTTCCTGGTCAGCGCCAGCGTGGTCTGGGTGCTGTGGACGGGCGCGACGGAGGTCTTCGAGGGGCGGATGAGCGGCGGGCGGCTGTCGCAGTTCCTGCTCTATGCCGTGCTGGCGGCGAGTTCGCTCGGCCAGCTTTCGGAGGTCTATGGCGACGTCTCTGCGGCGGCTGGCGCGGCCGGGCGGCTGGGAGAGATCCTCGCCCTGAAGCCGGCCATCGCCGCCCCGCCGAACCCGGCGCCGATGCCGGAGCCGGCGCGCGGCGAACTCGCTTTCGAGGGCGTCTCCTTCAGCTATCCCGGCCGCAGCGTCCAGGCGCTGTCGGACCTCACCTTCTCGGTGCGGGCCGGCGAGCGGGTGGCGCTGGTCGGGCCCTCGGGCGCCGGCAAGAGCACGGTGCTGCAACTGGCGCTGCGCTTCTACGATCCGGCCGCCGGACGCGTCGTGGTCGACGGCATGGCCGGGCCGCAGGTCGACCCCGAGGCCTGGCGGCAGCGCTTCGCGCTGGTGCCGCAGGAGCCGACCGTGTTCGGCGTCTCGGTGCGCGACAACATCGCCTATGGCCGTCCCGAGGCGACGCTGGCGCAGGTTGAGGAGGCGGCGCGGCTGGCGGCGGCCGACGGCTTCATCCGGGAGCTGCCACAGGGCTACGACACCGTCGTCGGCGAGCGCGGCGTGACGCTCTCGGGCGGGCAGCGGCAGCGGCTGGCGATCGCGCGGGCGGTGCTGAAGGACGCGCCGATCCTGCTGCTCGATGAGGCCACGAGCGCGCTCGATTCCGAGAGCGAGCGGGCGGTGCAGGATGCGCTCGACGCGCTGATGAAGGGCCGCACCACACTGGTCGTGGCGCACCGCCTCGCCACCATCCTCTCGGCCGACCGCATCCTGGTGATGGAGGACGGCCGCGTCGTCGAGGAGGGGACGCATGCCGAGCTCAAGGCCCGCGGCGGGCTCTATGCGCGGCTGGCGGCGCTGCAGTTCGGGCTGGAGGCGGCTTAGAGGTGGACCGGGCGGCGGTTCACAGCGGCCGGCTCAGACCGCGTCCGCAGGCCGCGTTGCCGAAACAGGCCATGACGGCAGCGTCGAGTTGGGATGAGCGCTGTCCGTCGAGGACCACATCGGGCATCCCATTGTGGCGCAGGAAGATCTGAAGCCGGAGAATCGCCCTGATGCCGCCCTTGTCGAGGACATAGGCGACGTCCTTCATCGCATCCTCCCCGCGACCGGCAGACGCCAGCAGCATCGCCCGCTGATAGGTCAGCCGTCCGAAGTCGTGATACTCCACGGGCATTCGGTAGGGCCCGCCCGGCGGGCCGATCAGCTTGTCGAGGTCAGCGAGCGCCTCGTCGGTCTTGCCGGCGCCGATCTTCGCAAGCACGCGGATGGTCAGCGTGGTCGGGTCTTCGGGACGCGCCTGCTGCACGCGGTCGGCATCCGCGACCGCGGCTTCCAGGCGGTTTTGCCGGAGATGCAGAGCGGCCCGGGTTTCCCGTGCCCTGACATTGCCGGCGTCGCGGACGGCGACGTCGAGATCCGCGATCGCCTTGTCGCTCTGGCCGAGGGCGATCAGGATCGAGGCACGAATCCAGCGGGCGTCCGGATCGTCGGGCATCGCCGCCAAGGCGGTCTCGATCTCGCGCAGTGCCTCCGGCAAGCGTCGCATCTGCAGATGCAGATAGGCGAGCGAACTCCTGACCAGGGCGTTGTCGGGAGCGGCCTTGATGGCCGCGTCCAGATCCTGTTGCGCGCCCTTGGGATCGCCCATGCTGAGCCAAAGGCGGGCGCGGAAATGCAGCGCTTCGACGGCGGTCGGCTCGGCCGCGATTGCCTTGCCGAGTTCTTCCTTGGCCGCATCCAGCCGCACGAGCGCGAGCAGCTTGCGCGCGCGCTCGAAACGGGCGGCCGCCGCCGTCGCGGCGGGAAGGCCGGTCGTGTCCAGGGCGGGCGGATCGCAGGCGCCCTGGTGCTGGGCGAGGCCGCCAGCGTCGCAGGTCGCTCCGCCCATCATGCGGAAAGGTCCGGACAAACCAGCATCGTTCGCCGCAGCGCAGGGCAAGGCGGCCGATAGGAGCAACAGCGACAGAAGGGCAAGGCGCTTCATGACCGTCAATGCTCCCGGCACTGGGGATCGAGCGAACAGGCCTTGAGTGCGTCCCGGAGCAGGGGCGTCATCTCCGTCGGAGGCTGTCGACTGGGGAAGTAGCCGGCCATCTGGAGGCGGTCGAGATGCTTTGGAATGAGCGACGGGTCGCGATCCAGGGCCGTGGTGAAATCGGCGAAGGCTTCGTCGAAGCGCCCGAGTTGCGTCAGCGCGTTCCCACGGATTTCGTAGGCTACCCCCTCGCTATCGTCGATGACGATGGCTCGCTCTGAGGCTTCCAGGGCATCTGTCGATCGCTTGAGGCGAAGCAACAATTCGGCTCGGGCTGAATGGAACCAGGCTCGATGCGATTGGGTGTCGACCAGCCTGTCAAAGTCGCGCAGCGCATCGGTTTCACGGCCAACCTTGCCGAAGAGAAAGGTACCCCGGGCAAGATAAGATTGAGGCCCTTCCTTGTAGGCGACGGCCGCGTTCAGATCCGCCTCCGCTTCGGCGGTTTGGCGGCGGGCATTGAAGAGTTTCGCCCGCTCTTCCAGAGCGACGATGTGGAAATCTTCGGGCAGGCCGTCGCGGCCGCGGTAGCTGACGCGGTCGAGGCTCTTGCGCGGCAAGGCCACCAGCGCGTCGGCATCTTTGAAGGCCTCCTGCCAGCGACCGAGTTCCGCATAGGCTCGCAGCCGGAAAAGCAGCCCGAAAGGTTGCTTCGGGTCTATCCTGAGGGCCTTGTCGAGCAGCTTGAGCCCATCGGGCTGGCCGGACTCGATCATCAGATTCCCGATGCTGACCAAGGCACGCGTATTCCGTTCGTCGAGTTGGAGCGCGGTTTGCAGATCGGCGACGCCGCCTTCGAAATCGGTACGGTTGAAACGGGCGCTGGCCCTGCTGGCATAGAGGTCGCCGTTCTTCGGCTGCAGCACGATTGCGGCTTCGTAATCTTGAAGAGCGAGTTGTGCCGCGCCGGTACGGTCGCGCCCCTTTCCACGGATGTGCAGGGCTTCGGCCTGCGCTTTGGGGCTGAGCTTGGCGGTGTCGAGGCGTGCGCTGCAGGGGGCCTCCACCGAGGCCGGATCGGTCTCCATCCGCTCGACCGTGCAGAGATTTGGGCCGCGCGCCCAGGCAGGCGCGGCCATGACGCCCAGCAGACCTGCCAACAGCAGTGGAATGGAAAGCGGCAGAGCCATCGCCGGAGGTCTCCCTAGGGTCGATCTCCTTCTTAGGCGATGTCGCTCTAATGCCGGGTCAAGGCGAACGCTAAAGGCGATGCTGCGCGGTTTACGAAGCCGCAATGATCGGCAATTGAGGCTTTCTCCGACGGCATCCTCGCCACGGACCCCTGGTGATGGAGGACGGCCGCGTCGTCGAGGAGGGGACGCATGCCGAACTCAAGGCCCGCGGCGGGCTCTATGCGCGGCTGGCGGCGCTGCAGTTCGGTCTGGAGGCGGCGTGAGCGCAGCCTTTAGGGCCCGCGCTCAGGAGGTCAGGTTGATCGTGTACTTGCCTGCGTTGGGTACCGTGCCCTTGAAGCCGACGCTGCGTTCGCCAGAGGCGCAGGTGCCGCCGACGATCTCGCGGGTGATGGCGCGGGAGGGCACGCAGAAGGTCTTGTCGACGCCGGATTTGCCCGGCCAGTGATAGGTCCGGCCCTCCTTCTCGGCATAATAGTAGAACAGCGCGGTGTTCCAGCGCGCGACGCTCTTGCAGCCTCCGGCGGGAATCGTCTGCCAGGCGGTCAGCGTCCATTTCCTGGTCGTCTGGGGGACATGGGCCAGCGCGGTGAAGATCTTCGAGCCGGTCTTGTTGCAGAAGACAATCTCGGTCTGCTGCTGCTGGGCGAGAGCCGGCGTGCCGACCGACATCATGGCGGCGAAGGCCACCAAGGCTACCATCCTCATCAAAATCCCCCACCCATCGAAACTCAGTCCCGCGCATATCTGACTTCCGCCGGGGCAGCCTTGTCAAACCCGCCGTTCGGGCGTCCGCGAAGAGGGCTGCGGGTCGGTTCCGGGGGCTCAGAGCCCATGCGTGCGCGGGTAGGCACTGGGCTGAGGCGAGGTCCAGCCGGTGAGCAGCTCCGGCTCGGTGCGGAAGATCTCGACCTTGAGCGGGTAGCAGGCGGCGACGTCGCTGGAATGCGTCGTGCTGCAATCGCCGCCCGGGCAGGCGGAGAGCGCGCCGAGCAGGTCGATCTCGGCGAAGAACTCGAGGAAGTCGCCCGGGCGCACCGGGCTCGCCTTCATGAAGTATTGATGCGTGCCGCGGGTGAAGCCGGTGCACATGAAGACGTTGAGCACGTCGTGGACATGCATCTCCGCCTCCCTGACCGGCAGCCCCTTCGCCCTGGCGAGGGCCCGCGTCAGGTTCGAATGGCAGCAATGGTGGTAGTCGCCGCCGGACAGCAGGCGGTTGGTGTAGGGGTCGCAGCGCGTGCCGATCACGTCATGGACGGCGCCGCCATCGGCGTCGATGCCGTACCAGGCGAGCGTGTCGTGGGTGATGGTCGCGAGCGGCCGCAGGGACGGCAGGCTGCTCCAGAGCCGGTCGCCGGTCGAGACATGGGTGGCGTGGAGCTGGCGCGTCTTGCCGCTGAAGAAGCGCTCGGACAGGTCGTTGATGTTCCAGAGGTTGAGATCGCCGACCTGCGGGCCGTCGACGCCCACGATCCGGAAGAAGTGGCCGGCCGGGACCTCGAAGGCCTCCGCGTCGCGCGGCGCGACGATGATCTCGTCGATCTTCGTGAGCTGCTCGCGTGCCCGCGACAGCAGCGCCATGTCGGGCTTCGGCAGGCTCTCGACGGGGTAGCAGATGGTCAGCGGCCGGGAGCGGCGGGCGGCGGCGTCGGCGGGCTCTGCGAAAGGCATGGCGGGCTCCGGTCGGCGGTGGTCAGGTCAGCGCGGCGGCAGCGCCGCGTAATAGGCTGCGAGCGCCGCGATCTCCTGGACGCTCATATGCCGGGCCATGTAGCGCATCTCCTTATGCGCGCGCTTGCCGCTCCGGAAGGCCATCATCTGGTTGAAGAGGTAGCGCTCGTTCTGGCCGGCGAGGTGGGGCACCTCGGTGTCGCGCGCGATGCCATCCTCGCCATGACAGGCGGCGCAATCGTCCACCACGGATCGGCGGGGCTCGGCCAGCGCGGGGGCGCTGGTCGCCGCAGCCGACAGGGCGAGCAGCATCACGGCCATCCACGCCATCGCCCGCCCTCCCGTCACGCGCCTCACCGCTCGGTGATCTTGAACTCGATGCGGCGGTTGCGGCGCCAGGCATCGTCGGTGTTGGCGACGTCGAGCGGCTGGTTGTCGCCAAAGCCCGTCGCAGCGATGCGATCGGCCGGGATGCCCTTGCTCACCAGATATTCGACGACCGCGATGGCGCGGCCGGCCGAGAGATGCCAGTTCGACGGGAACTGCGCCGAGCGGATCGGCCGGTTGTCGGTGTGGCCGTCGACGCGCAGGATCCAGGGCAGATCGGGCGGCATCTCGCGGCCGAGATCGGCGATGATGGCGCCGAGCTTGTCGAGTTCGCCGCGTCCTTCGGGCTTGAGCACGGCCTGGCCGGCATCGAAGAAGACCTCGGACTGGAAGACAAAGCGGTCGCCGACGACGCGGATGTCGGGCCGCGTGCCGAGCACCTGGCGCAGGCGGCCGAAGAAGTCCGAACGGTAGCGCGCCAGTTCCTGGACGCGCTGCGCCAGCGCCACGTTCAGCCGCGAGCCGAGCTCGGAGATGCGGGCCTGGGCCTCCTTGTCCTTTGCCTCGGAGGCGCTCAGGGCCTCTTCCAGCGCGGCGAGTTGCCGGCGCATGGCGAGGATCTGCTGGTTGACGAGTTCCACCGTCGCCTGGGCGCGGGCAGAGAGCTGCCTTTCGGCATCGAGCGCCTTCTGCGCCTCGCCGAGCTGGGCCGCCTGGTTGCCGGGCTGGGCGGCGAGCATGTCCTGGATGCGGCTGCGCTCGGCCTGCTCGCGCGTCAGCGAGGATTGCAGGAGCGTCAGGCTCTCCTGCGCCTGGCGGTTCGAGGCGCGCTCGAGCGCGAGCAGGTCGGTCAGCTCCGAGATCTGCTGGTTCAGCCGCTCGAGGGCGGTGTCCTTGCCGGTCAGCTCCTGCGACAGGAAGAACTGCCCGAGCACGAAGACCGAGAGCAGGAAGACGATGCCGATCAGCATCGTCGAGAGCGCGTCGACGAAGCCCGGCCAGAAATTGACCTCGTCGCGGCGATGGGAGCGGGAGAGGGCCATCGCCGTCAGGGCTCCATCACATTGTCGGCGGTGAGGCGTTCGAGCAGACGCTTCATGTCCTTCTCACGGGCGGCCTGGGCCTCGACCCAATCACGGATCAGCTGCTGCTCGGAGCGCATGTGCTGGACGAGCCCCTGGATGCCCTCGGCGAGACTGGCGAGCGCCTGCGTCGCGGCGCGGTTGTTGGCGCCGCTCTCGGCCATGGCTGCACCGAGCCGGTCGAGCCGGTCACCGAGCGGGTCGCCCGCCAGCGGCTGGAGGCCGGGCAGGCTCGCACCGCCGGTGCGGGTGCCGAGCCAGCTTTCCATCTCGTTGCGGAAGCGCCTCTGCGCCTGGGCGACCTGCAGTTCGAGGAAGCCGAGGATCAGTGAGCCGGCGATGCCGAAGAGCGAGGAGGAGAAGGACAGGCCCATGCCGGCGAGCGGCGCGGCGAGGCCGGCCTTGAGCTCGTCGAAGAGCACGCCGGCCTCGGCGCCGGTGCGCAGGCTCTTGATGACGTTGCCGACCGAGGACACGGTGTCGAGCAGGCCCCAGAAGGTGCCGAGCAGGCCGAGGAAGACGAGCAGGCCGGCGAGATAGCGCAGCACCTCGCGGCCGTCATCGAGCCTCACCGCGACCGATTCGAGCACCGTCGCGGCCTGGGCGGGCGCGAGGCTGCGGCTGTCGAGCGCGGCCAGGACGGGGCCGAGCGGCGCGATGACCTGGCCGCGGCGAATCTGGGCGGCGCCGGGGTCGGCGGCGAGTCGGGTGGCGGCGCGGGCCTCGGCATGGATGCGCCAGAGTTCGCGCAGCGCGATCAGCACGCCGACGAAGAGCGATCCGAGGATCAGGCCGTTCAGGCCCGGATTGGTCATGAAGGCGGTGATCAGCCCGCCTTGGAGGATGAAGCCGAGGAAGCCGATCAGCGCGAGGAAGACGAGGGCACGGATGACATAGCGCAGCGGCCGCGAGAAACGCGTCTCGTCCCGCGGGGGCGCGGCCGCGTCGCGTTCGGCCGCCAGATCCTCAGTCGCCATGCTTAATCTTCCGTTCGTCACCGTGACGGGTGGGACTGTCGCTTCCCATGCCGCGATGATCAAGCGCGAAAGATCAAGGAGATATGACCTAAGCGCGGGCTGTTGCCGCGATGCTCCTCGGCTCAGGCCGCCTTGAGCGCCGCGCGCAGGGCCTGCTCGCCGATCTCGTTGCCACAGATGATGTCGCGCGCCATCGTGGGCAGCTTGCCGTCGAGCGTGCCGAAGGTTCCGCCCGCCTCGCGGATCATCACCGCGCCGGCCGCGAAGTCCCAGGTGTTCAGGTCGCGCTCCCAATAGGCGTCGAAGCGGCCGGCCGCGACATAGGCGATGTCGAGCGCGGCGCAGCCCATGCGGCGGGCGTTGGAGAATCGGGTCATCACCGTCCCGAGCTCGCGCAGGAAGAGCGGGTGGCCGCCCTTGCCGATATGGGGCACGCCCATGCCGACGAGCATCTCGGTCGGCTCACGCCGGCCCGAGACGCGCATGCGGCGGTTGTTGACATAGGCGCCCTTGCCCTTCTCGGCGATGAAGAGCTCGTCCTTGGCGGCGTCGTAGATCACGCCGGCGACGAACTGGTTGTCGCGCTCCAGCGCCACCGAGATGTTCCAGTGCGGGATGCCGCGCAGGAAGTTG
This sequence comes from Allobosea sp. R86505, assembly GCF_042466375.1. Classification (NCBI taxonomy): domain Bacteria; kingdom Pseudomonadati; phylum Pseudomonadota; class Alphaproteobacteria; order Hyphomicrobiales; family Alloboseaceae; genus Allobosea; species Allobosea sp. R86505. The sequence continues at coordinate 1,601,066 of NZ_JAXHPY010000001.1, forward strand.
TGCGTGCCGTCGAGCGGGTCGATGTGCCAGCGGTTGCTCTCGTCGGTGCCGGCGACGCTGCCGGCCTCCTCCATGACGAAGCCGTAGCCGGGCCTCGCCTTCTCCAGCGAGGCGCGGATGATCTCCTCCGCCTTGGTGTCGGCTTTCGAGACGAAGTCGCCCGGGCCCTTGGCCAGCACCTGCAGGTTCTCGACCTCGCCGAAATCGCGCTTGAGCGAGCGGGACGCCTTCATCACGGCGTCGGTCATCACGGTCATCAGGGGGGAGCGGATCATCGGTAACCTCGTTCGCGCCGTTTCGGCGCAGCAGGCGGATCTCGGCAGGCGAGCATCCGGTTCAGACAGCGGGCCCGGGGTCCGAGGCGGGGGGCGCGCTCGGGGTGAGGGCTTGAAAAAACTCGCCCGTCACTTGCTCGCCTGTCAGGGCGACGTCAAGGCCGCGCCCTCGATGCGGTCGGCGGCAAGCCGGGCGGCGCGGCCCTGCTGCTCGGGGTTGAGGCGGTCGAAGAGCTGGGCCAGGGCCGGATCGTCGAGGCCCCGCGCCCGCGCCGCCAGATGCCAGGCGGCAGCCTCGATCGAGTCGGGGGGAATGCCCCGCCCGCTCTGGTAGAGCCGCGCGATGCGGTTCTGCGCGATCGGGTTGCCCTTGCCGGCAGCGCGCAGGAACAGCTTCGCGGCCGCGGTCTCGTCGGCCGCAACGCCGGTGCCGTTGAACAGCATGATCGCATATTCGATCTCGGCGGGCAGGTGGCCGGCCGCGGCAGCCTCGCCCATCCAGCGCGCGGCCTGTTCGTCGCTGCGGGGCATGCCGCGGCCCTGCCGCGCCAGGGTCGCCAGCGCATGCAGCGCGTCCGGGATCCCGCCCTTCGCCGCGATCCCGAGGCTCTTGATCGCACGCGCCTCGTCGTCGGGCTGGCCGGTGGCGAGCCAGGCGAGGGCGAGGTTGTAGTTCGCAGCCGGATGGCCGGCCTCGGCCGCGCGGCGCATCAGGACGGAGGCGCGGTCCGGATCCCGCCGCGGGCCGGTGGTGTCGAGCAGGGCGACGGCGAGCGCATAGGCGGCGTTGATGTCGCCGCGCTCGGCGGCGCGCTCGTACCATTCGGTGGCGACCGTCTGGTCGGGCCGCACGCCCAGCCCCTGGCGATAGATCTCGCCGACCAGCGTCATCGCCGCGGCGTCCTTGCTGTCGGCCTCGATGCGCTTCAGCGCTTCCGCCAAGGCGCGGCGGTAATGGCCGGTCTGGTAGGCGGCATAGGCGGCGTCGCGCTCGGCCGCCCCGGCGGGATGGGGGAATGCAAGGCCGGCCAGCAACAGGCCGGCGAGGGCCCGGCGGCAGCGCCTCATCGCACCGCGGCCCTGCGGAGCCCGCAGGCGGCGATGGCCTCGTTGGCCTCGCCGACGATGGTGCGGATGTCGCTGCCCTCCGCGAAGGCCCAGTCGCCCAGCGCGATGAACTCCGCCCCGGTCTCGGCGAGCGCGGCGACCGAGCCGGCGTCGGGCGCATAGGCGACGCAGGGCGTCTGGAAGATCTCGGCCCACCAGCCGGCGCGCTCGATCACGGCCGGCAGCGGCGGCATCGAGCCGTCCGGGCGGGGCTCGCCGAAGAGAACGTAGTCGACGCCGGCCTCGCCGACATCCATGGCGTCGTGGCGGGCGCGCAGGCCGCCGGCGCCGATGATGCGCTCGCGCTTGAGGCTGGAGCGCGCCTCGGCGATCGCATCCGGCCCGCCGGTCAGGTGGACGCCATCGGCCCCGCCGCGCGTCGCGACGAGGGCGCTGTCCTCGACGACGAGCGCGACATTGGCGGCCTGGACCGGGCCGGCGAGGCGTTTCACACGCTCGATGCGGCTGCGCTCGTCGCCGGGCGCGAGCCGCAGCAGCACGGCCGCGATGTCGCCGCCGGCCTGGGCCTGCATGAGCCTGAAGGCCATCGCGTCGGCATCCGCCACGAGCGGGGTGACGAGCATCAGGCGGGTGGGGGGAGAGGTCGTGGTCATGATCTTGCGCGCAAACGGCCCGCGATGGCGTCCAATGTCAAGACTCCAAGGCCGGCAACGAGGCTCCAGAAGGCCGAGCCGACGCCGAACAGAGCCAGGCTGGAGGCCGCGACGGCGAAGGTGACGACCGCGGCGAAGCGATGCCCGTCCGAGGAGGTCGCCTGCGTCAGGGCGCCGGTCAGCGAGCCGACGAGGCCGAGGCCGGCGACCGCGACGATCAGCGCCTTGGGCATGGCGAGGATGAGGGCGAGCAGCAGCCCCGCGGTCGCGGCGATGGCGAGCCAGGCGAGGCCGTAGACGATCCCGGCCTTCCAGCGTTGCGCGGGATCGGGATGGGTATCGGGCCCGGTGCAGATCGAGGCTGATATCGCCGCCATGTTGACCATATGGGCGCCGAAGGGGGCGGTGAGGAAAGAGGCCAGGCCCGTGACGAAGAGGCAGGCCGGCACGGGCGGCTGGTAGCCGGCCGCACGGAGCACGGCGAAGCCGGGCAGGTTCTGCGCCGCCATGGTGACGAGATAGAGCGGGATGCCGATGCCGAGCATGGCGGCGGTATCGAAGCGTGGTGTGACGAATTCGAGGCCGGAGAGGGCAAGCCCGCCCGCCGGCCACGTCGCCAGCCCGCCGGCGAAGCTGAGGACGATGCCGGCCGCGAGCGCGGCGATGACGCCGAGGAAGGGATTGACCAGCCGCGCCAGCAGGAACACCGCCAGTAGCGGCAGGACGAGGCCGGGCGACACCCGCATCTCGTCGAAGACCGCGACGACGAAGCGGAAGATCACGCCTGCGAGCATGGCGGCGGCGATCGGCATCGGGATCTTCTCGATCAACGCTCCCAGCGGACGGAAGGCGGCGGTCAGCATCATCAGCGCGGCCGCGAGCAGGAAGGCGCCGACGGCGGCGGCCATGTCGAGCCCGCTGCTGGCGGCGATGAGCGCGGCGCCCGGCGTCGACCAGGCGCAGATGATCGGCAGGCGGTGGCGCCAGGAGAGCCAGAGGCTGGCGGCGCCCTTGGCGAGCGCGAGCCCCGCGACCCAGGACACGGTCTGGGCGGGCGTCGCGCCGAGCGACTCCGCCGCCGCCAGCACGACCGCGACCGAGGCGGCGAAGCCGACGAAGACTGCGACGAAGGCTGAGAAGACGAGGGACATGCGGGTCCTGCGCGGCGGAAGGGCGCTCCTTCAACCAGAAACAGCTTTCGACCGGAAGGGGCTGCGCGGGCGATGGGCATGTCCCGCGTGCGTTGCCGGAAGGCTGCCGTCACCGCCGCGTCACGGCGACAGTCTATCGCTGGAGTTCGTCCAATGCCAATCTGATCCTTCGCCAGGACCGCAGCCATGACCGACGAAACGCGCTACGAATCGACCTTCGGCGCCAGCCTGCTCGAGCATGAGGATGCCGAGCCGCAGAACCTCAGCGACAACGCCACGATGGGCGAGTTGATCTCGCAACGCTTCTCGCGCCGCGGGCTGCTGAAGGGGGCGCTGGCGGTGTCCGCGATCTCCGCGACCGTCGGCACGGTGGCGCTGGCCACCGCCGATGCGGCGAGGGCCCAGGCCGGCGGCTCGGCCTTCGCCTTCAAGGAGGTCGAGGCCGGCGTCGATGCCGACCATCATGTCGCCGAGGGCTATGACGCGCAGGTGCTGCTGCGCTGGGGCGATCCGGTCACTGCCGATGCGCCCGCCTTCGACCCGACGAAACAGACGCCGGAGGCCCAGGCCAAGCAGTTCGGCTACAACAACGACTTCGTCGGCTATTTGCCGATGCCGGGCGCGGCCGACCCGTCCGCCCATGGCGTGCTCTTCGTCAATCACGAATACACCAACCCGCATCTGATGTTCCCGGGCGTGGTCGAGATGAAGGACGGCAAGCCGGTGCTGAAGAATGCGACGCCGGAGCGCTACCGCATCGAGGCGATGGCGCATGGCGCGACCGTCGCCGAGATCCGTCGCACCGACGGCCAATGGGCGCTGGTGAGGGATTCGAAGCTCAACCGGCGCATCACGGTCGCCACAGAGATGCAGCTCTCGGGCCCCGTCGCGGGAACCGACCGGGTGAAGACCGGCACTGATGCCACCGGCCGCAAGGTTCTCGGCACGCTCAACAACTGCGCCGGCGCGATGACCCCCTGGGGCACCTTCGTCTCGGGCGAGGAGAACTTCCACGGCTATTTCTCCGGCAAGCTGCCGGAGGGGCATCGCGAGGAGGCGAATTACAAGCGCCTCGCACTCCCGTCCTCGCCTTATGCCTGGGGCCGTTTCGAGGACCGGTTCGACGTTTCCAAGGAGCCCAACGAGCCCAACCGCTTCGGCTGGGTCGTCGAGGTCGACCCGTTCGATCCGACCTCCGTGCCGAAGAAGCGCACGGCGCTCGGGCGCTTCAAGCATGAGGGCGCGGACATGATCGTGGCGAAGGACGGCCGCGTCGTGGTCTATCTCGGCGACGACGAGCGCTTCGACTACGTCTACAAGTTCGTCACGGCGGGCCGCTTCGACGCCGCCAACCGCGCCGCCAATCTGGATCTGCTCGATTCCGGCACGCTTTACGTCGCCAAATTCGCGGCGGACGGCATGGTCGAATGGCTGCCGCTCGTCTTCGGACAGGGCCCGCTGACGGCCGCCAACGGCTTCCAGAGCCAGGCCGATGTGCTGCTCGAGACCCGCCGCGCCGGCGACCTGCTCGGCGCCACCAAGATGGACCGGCCCGAGGACATCACGCCCAACCCGGTGACGGGCAAGGTCTATGTGATGCTGACCAACAATACGCGCCGGACCGAGGAACAGGTCGATGGTGCCAATCCGCGAGCCAAGAACGCCTTCGGCCACATCATCGAGATCATCGAGGATGGCGGCGATCACACGCAGAACAAGGGTCGCTGGGAAATCCTGCTGAAATGCGGCGATCCTTCAGTCGCAGAGCTCGGCGCGACCTTCTCCACCGACACGACCAAGAGCGGCTGGTTCGGCATGCCCGACAATTCGGTGGTCGATTCCGCCGGGCGGCTCTGGGTTTCGACCGACGGCAACGGCCCGAAAGCGACCGGGCGCACCGACGGGCTCTGGGCGGTGGACACGGAGGGCGGCGCGCGCCGGACCTCGAAGCTGTTCTACCGCGTGCCGCATGGCGCCGAGCTCTGCGGCCCCTGCTTTACGCCGGACGACACCACGGCCTTCGTGGCGGTGCAGCACCCCGGCGATGATGGCCCGGACTGGCCGGAGTTCGGTCGCCGCTCCTATTACGAGGATCTCTCGACGCGCTGGCCGGACTTCAAGCCGGACATGCCGGTGCGGCCGTCGGTGGTGGCGATTACCCGCAAGGGCGGGGGGAAGATCGGGGTTTGAGCTGGCGTCGCTTTACGGTGGCCTGGACGATCGAGCGCGGGGAACCCTCTCCCGTAGGGAGAGGACAGGGTGAGGGGTCGGCGGTTTGACGCTGCGGCCGGACCTAACAGCGCTCTTCTGCAAGCTGCGCGCTCAACTGGTCCAGGGGCCAGCACCTCTCCCCTACCCCTCTCCTTGCGGGAGAGGGGCTTCCCGCACCTTTCCTTGAGGTATTGAACTCAGGCCGCCTTGCCGAAGGTCGGGTCGAGATCGCCCTTGGCGTAGCGCTTGGCCATCTCGGCGGTGGTCAGCACGCGCTTGATCTTGCTGGCCTGGCCGGCGGTGTTGAACTCCTGCAGGCGCTGCTTGCAGAGCTTCGTCATCGCCTCCATGGCGGGCTTGAGATATTTGCGCGGATCGAACTCGCCGGGATGCTCGGAGAGAATTTTCCGGATCTGGCCGGTCATCGCCATGCGGTTGTCGGTGTCGATGTTGATCTTGCGGACGCCGTGCTTGATGCCGCGCTGGATCTCCTCAACCGGCACGCCCCAGGTCTGGGGCATCTTGCCGCCATACTGGTTGATGATGTCCTGGAGGTCCTGCGGCACCGAAGAGGAGCCGTGCATGACGAGGTGCATGCTCGGCAGCTTCTTGTGGATCTCCTCGATGACATGCATCGCCAGGATCGCGCCGTCGGGCTTGCGGGTGAACTTGTAGGCGCCATGCGAGGTGCCCATGGCAATGGCGAGCGCATCGACCTTGGTCTCGGCGACGAATTTCACCGCCTCGTCCGGATTGGTCAGGAGCTGGTCATGGGAGAGCTTGCCCTCGAAGCCGTGGCCATCCTCCTTCTCGCCCTCGCCGGATTCCAGCGAGCCGAGCACGCCGAGCTCGCCCTCGACGGAGATGCCGCCGAGATGGGCCATTTCGGTGACGGTGCGGGTGACGCCGACATTGTAGTCCCAGTCGCCCGGGGTCTTGCCGTCGGCCTTCAGCGAGCCGTCCATCATGACGGAGGTGAAGCCGGCCTGGATCGCGGTCATGCAGGTCGCCGGCTCGTTGCCGTGGTCGAGATGCACACAGACGGGGATGTGCGGGTAGATCTCGGTGACCGCGTCCATCATGTGCTTGAGCATGATGTCGTTGGCGTAGGAGCGCGCGCCACGCGAGGCCTGGATGATGACGGGCGCGTCGGTGGCGTCCGCGGCCGCCATGATCGCCAGCGCCTGCTCCATGTTGTTGATGTTGAAGGCGGGCACGCCGTAATCGTTCTCGGCGGCATGGTCGAGCAGTTGGCGAAGCGTGATACGGGCCACGTTGGCACTCCCCTTGAGGCATGGATATGGGGAGGATGTAGTGCGCCGCCGGCCGGATGGCAAAGCCAAAGCGGCATTTGGGATCGGATTCAGCGCCCGCGGGCTTCCAGAACGCGAACACGCTCCTCGACGGCGGCGAGGTCCTCGGCGAACTGTCCGGTCGTGGCCTTGGCCATCACCAGAAGGCCGGCGGTGTCGCGGCGCTGTTTGCGTACAAGGTCGCCGATCTCGTCGAAGCGCCTGTCGTGCTCAGCCAATTTGCCCTGAATCGACTTCAGGATCTCAAACATCGCTGTTTGGACGTTCTCGCTCATCGCCGCTCTCTCCGAAAAGCGACGAGAACATAGCATAAACAAGCCCTGCTGCAAACGGCAGGGCCGTTCAGCCCTTCCGCAGCGCCTCGACGCCCGGCAGCGGCTTGCCTTCCATCCACTCCAGGAAGGCGCCGCCGGCGGTCGAGACGTAAGTCAGGTCGTCCGCCACGCCGGCATGGTTCATCGCCGACACCGTGTCGCCGCCGCCGGCGACCGCGACGAGCTTGCCCGCCTTGACGCGCTCGGCAGCCGCCCTGGCGACGGTGACGGTGGCGGTGTCGAAGGGGGGCAGCTCGAAGGCGCCGAAAGGCCCGTTCCAGACCAGCGTCTTCACATGGTCGAGCTTGAGCACGACCTCGGCGACGCTCATCGGCCCGGCGTCGAGGATCATCTCGTCGGCCGCGACATCACCGACCGGCACGACGCGGTGGCCGGGGTTGGCCTTGAAGTCGCGTGCGACCAGCGCATCGACCGGCAGCAGGATCTCGCAGCCGGCTTCCTTCGCCTTGGCCTCGATCTCGCGGGCGGTGGCGACGAGGTCGTGCTCGCAGAGCGACTTGCCGACGTCGATGCCGCGTGCAGCCAGGAAGGTGTTGGCCATGCCGCCGCCGATGGCGAGGACGTCGACCTTCCTGACGAGGTTGCCGAGCAGATCGAGCTTGGTCGAGACCTTGGCGCCGCCGACGATCGCCATGACCGGGCGGGCGGGATTGTCGAGGCCCGCCGAGAGCGCCTCCAACTCCGCTTGCATGGCGCGGCCGGCATAGGCCGGCAGGACATGGGCGAGCCCTTCCGTCGAGGCGTGGGCGCGATGAGCGGCCGAGAAGGCGTCGTTGACGTAGAGGTCGCCATTGGCGGCGAGCGCCTTGACGAAATCCGGGTCGTTCTTTTCGTCGCCGGCGTGGAAGCGGGTGTTCTCGAGCAGCAGGACGTCGCCGTTCTTGGCGGCAGCGATCGCCTTTGCGACGTCGTCGCCGATGCAGTCCGCCACAAAGGTCACGGGCTGGCCGAGCGCATGGGCCAGCGCCGGCACGACCTGCTTCAGGCTGTTCTTGGCATCGGGGCCCTTGGGCCGGCCGAAATGGGCGAGCAGGATGACCTTGGCGCCCTTGGCCGCGATCTCGCGGATCGTCGGCAGGATGCGGTCGATGCGGGTTGTGTCGGTGACCTTGGCATCCTCCATCGGGACGTTGAGGTCGACGCGCACCAGCGCGCGCTTGCCGGCGAGGTCGGCGTCTTCGAGGGTCTTGAAGGCGGTCACGGCAGCAGTCTCGGCATCAGGCCGGGCACGCCGAAGCGTAGCACCAGGATGGTCAGGACCACGGTGAGGACCGCGGTGACGATGGCGGTTGTGAAGAGCGTGGCGGCGCGCGGGGTCGCGTCGACGCGGTCGCGCAGGGCTGCGATCTCGGCGCGGATGGCGGCGAAGTCCATCGTGCCGGCGGCGGCGTCGACCTTGTGGGCGCTGCGCTCGAGCGAGGCCTCTGCGCGGGTCAGCACGGCCTCGTAGCGGGCGAACTTCTCCTCGATGCGGGCCGCCTTCTCCTCGATGCGGGAGAGCTGGTCGAGCTGGCGCGGCTCCGTCACCGGTGCGGCCTCGGTGGCCGGTGCGGAGGAGCCGATGCTCACGGGCGCGCCGTAGCCGGGTGCGGGCGTGACGGTGGTCGGCATCGAGTTGTCGGCAGGCGATGCGACGGTCGGCTCGATCTTGGCCATGGTCGTTCCGTTCGATTCGAGACAGGAGCGGGGCCGCGCCGGTCTGGCGCGGCCCGTCGGGCAGGTCAGCTCAGAGCAGCTTGCCCATGGCGACGGCGGTGTCGCTCATGCGGTTCGAGAAGCCCCACTCGTTGTCGTACCAGGCGACGACGCTGACGAACTTGTCGTCCATGACCTTGGTCTGGTCGAGCGCGAAGGTCGACGAGGCCGGGTCGTGGTTGAAGTCGATCGAGACGTTGGGCTGGTCGGTAACGGCCAGAATGCCCTTGAGCGGACCGCGCTTGCTCGCCTTGAGGATGGCGTCGTTGATCTTCTCGACGGTGGTCTTGCGCTTGGCGAGGAACTTGAAGTCGACCATCGAGACGTTGGGCGTCGGCACGCGCACCGAGGAGCCGTCGAGACGGCCCTTGAGCTCGGGGATGACGAGGCCGATCGCCTTGGCGGCGCCGGTCGAGGTCGGGATCATCGAGAGCGCGGCGGCGCGGCCGCGGTAGAGATCCTTGTGCATGGTGTCGAGCGTCGGCTGGTCGCCGGTATAGGCGTGGATCGTGGTCATGAAGCCCTTGTCGATGCCCACCGCGTCATGAAGCACGCGCACAACCGGCGCGAGGCAGTTGGTGGTGCAGGACGCGTTCGAGACGACGACGTGGTCGCTGGTCAGCGCGCCGTTGTTGACACCGAAGACGACGGTGAGATCGGCGCCGTCGCAGGGAGCCGAGACGAGCACGCGCTTGGCGCCGGCGGCGAGATGGGCCGAGGCCTTCTCCTTGGTGGTGAAGATGCCGGTGCATTCGAGCGCGATGTCGACGCCCAGCGCCTTGTGCGGCAGGTCCTTTGGATCGCGCACAGCGGTGACCTTAATCGGGCCGCGGCCGACATCGATCGTGTCGCCGGAGACCGTCACCGTGCCGGGGAAGCGGCCATGGACGCTGTCGAAGCGGAAGAGATGGGCGTTGGTCTCGACCGGGCCGAGATCGTTGATCGCGACGACCTCGATGTCCTTGCGCTTGGACTCGATGATCGCACGCAGCACGTTGCGCCCGATGCGGCCGAAACCGTTGATCGCCACCTTGACCGTCATCTCGAACCTCTCCTTCGCCGAACTGCGGCGCTTGCGCGCCATTCACGCGGGCAATTCGGCCAAAGCGTGACCGAAAGCAAGTGTTTGCGTGAGAGAAAGCGGGGAACGGCGCCGCTTTCTCTCCGTTTTGCAGGGTGTCAGCCGTTGTGGCGCTTCATTGCAGCATCGGCGACCGCCTCCGGCGTGATGCCGAAATGCTTGTAGACCTCCTTGTAGGGGCCGCTGGCGCCGAAGGACGACATGCCGACGAAGGCGCCGTCGTCGCCGATCACGCCATCCCAGCCGAAGCGGACGCCGGCCTCGATCGCGATCTTCACCGGCGCCGTGCCGATGATCGCCGCCCGGGTGGCCTCGTCCTGCGCCAGCAGCAGCTCCAGCGACGGGACCGACACGACACGCGCACGCACGCCCTTCTCGGCCAGGAGCTTGCGGGCCGCGACCGCGATCTCGACCTCGGAGCCCGAGGCGAAGAGCGTGACCTGCGCCTTGCCCCCCTCGGCGGCCAGAAGCTCGTAGCCACCCTTGGCCGAGCGGTTGGTGGCGGTGGCGTCGGTGCGCAGCTGCGGCAGGTTCTGGCGCGAGAGGGCGAGCACCGTGGGGCCCTTGGTGTTCTCGAGCGCGAACTGCCAGGCTTCCGCCGTCTCGATCGCGTCCGCGGGGCGGAAGACATGCATGTTCGGCATGCAGCGCAGCGACGCGATCTGCTCAACCGGCTGGTGCGTCGGCCCGTCCTCGCCCAGCCCGATCGAGTCATGGGTCATGACGTAGACGATCGGCAGCCCCATCAGGGCGGCGAGGCGCATCGAGGGGCGGGCATAGTCGGCGAAGACCAGGAAGGTGCCGCCGCCGGTGCGAAAGCCACCATGCAGGGTGATGCCGTTCATCGCCGCAGCCATGCCGTGCTCGCGGATGCCGTAGCGGACATAGCGGCCCTTGGGGGTCTTGGGCGTGAAGTCCTCGGCGGCCTTGGTGCGGGTGTTGTTGGAGGGGGTCAGGTCGGCCGAGCCCATCACCAGCTCCGGCATGACCGGTGTGATCGCCTCCAGCGCCAGCTCCGAGGCCTTGCGGGTGGCGACCGCCTGCGGCGCGGCGATCAGCGCCTTCTTGTGGGCGAGGATCGCCTTGCCGAGCCTGGCCGGCACGCCATGGGCGAGGCGGCGCTCGAACTCGGCGCGCTTGCGATCGGAGAGCAGGCCGAAACGGCTGCGCCAGTTGGCGTGCTCGTTGGCGCCGGCCTTGCCGGCCTCGCGCCAGGCCTTCAGCACGTCCGCCGCGACCTCGAAGGCGCCGCCGGTGATGCCGAGGTTCTTCTTGGCGGCAGCGAGTTCCTCGGCGCCGAGCGCCTCGCCATGGGCCTTGGAGGTGCCCTGCTTCTTCGGCGCGCCAAAGCCGATGATCGTCTTGCAGGCGATCATGGTCGGCTTGCTGGACTTCTGGGCGCGGCGGATCGCGGCCTCGATGGCATCGGGGTCATGCCCGTCGACGCGCTCGGCGCGCCAGCCGCAGGCCTTGAAGCGCGCAACCTGATCGACATTGTCGGAGATCGAGAGCGGGCCGTCGATCGAGATGCCGTTGTCGTCCCACAGCACGATCAGCTTGTTGAGCTTCTGGTGGCCGGCGAGCGCGATCGCCTCGTGGCTGATGCCCTCCATCAGGTCGCCGTCGGAGGCGAGCACATAGGTGTAGTGATCGACGACCTTCCGGCCGAATTCCGCGGCGAGCATGCGCTCGGCCATCGCCATGCCGACGGCGGTGGCGAGGCCCTGGCCGAGCGGGCCGGTCGTCGTCTCGACGCCGAGCGTCATGAAGTTCTCGGGGTGACCCGGGGTCTTCGATTCGAGCTGGCGGAACTTCTTGAGGTCGTCGAGCTCCATGCCCGGCGTGCCGGTGAGGTAGAGCAGCGCGTAGAGCAGCATCGAGCCGTGGCCGGCGGAGAGCACGAAACGGTCGCGGTCGGGCCAGCGCGGATCGGCGGCGTCATACTTCATCACGCGGGTGAAGAGCACGGTGGCGACGTCGGCGGCGCCCATCGGCAGGCCGGGATGGCCGGATTTGGCCTGCTCGACGCCGTCCATGGCGAGGCCGCGGATGGCATTGGCGAGCTTGTCGTGCCGCGCACGGTCGATCGTGGTCATGGTGATGTCTGGCTCCGTCTGGCGGGGGGACGAGGCCGCGGCCAAATCCTGCACATGCGGCAGGCCGGGACGGTCCGATTTGCGATCGCTCTGTCGTTTCGACTGGTGGCCCGGATTAGGCCGCGGGCTCGGTGGGTGTCAATTCGGCGGGGCCGGCGATCGACCGGTTTCGCTGCGTCGCAGCGTGTCCGCGCTGCAAGCGCGAACGAACAAGATCGTCCAACCCCTTGGCATTGACGGGGATACCGGCCCGGCGCGATTCACGTTTTCCAGCGAGTTGGTCTAGGGTCCCGAATCGTGTGAGCCGGCTTCGATCTGAAGGGGGAGCGAAAATGGCGAGCCTGATGCTGGACAATGCGCTGGCGCGCCTCGACGGGGCGCTGGCGCAACTCGAGGCCGCGGCGCGGCGACGGGTCGAGGCGGAGCGCGGCCGGGCCAATCTGGAAACCGAGCTGGCGCTGATGCAGGACGACCGGGCGCGGCTGGCGGCCGAGCTGGACGGCGCAACGGCGCGTCTCGGCGATGTCGAGACCGCCGCGGCCGATGTCGACCAGCGCCTCGAGCGCGCCATGACCGTGATCGGCGCCGTGATCGCCCGGGCGGATGCCGAGGCCGGGCCGGAGCCGGCTTCAGCTCCCGGCCGCGAAGACGGCGAGGATGACGAAGGCGAGCCGGCCGCGGCCAGCCTCGCCCGGGAGCATTGAGCGGAGAGCGCCATGCCGCAAGTCAACGTCACCATCGCCGGCAAGGCCTACCGCATGGCCTGCGGAGAGGGGGAAGAGCCGCATCTGGAGGGGCTCGCCCGCGTCTATGACGGCAAGATCCAGGAGATGCGCCAGGCCTTCGGCGAGATCGGCGACATGCGCCTGCATGTGATGGCGGCGCTGATGGTGGCCGACGAAGCCTCCGAGCTGCAGCGGCGCGTGGCGCGGCTGGAAGCCGAACTCGCGGCGCTGCAGGGCGATGCGGGAGCGGCCGACCGCCGCCTCGGCGAAATCGAGGACCGCGCCGCCGAGGCGCTGGTGACCGCCGCGGAGCGGATCGAGGGCATCGCCCGGAGCCTGATCCCGAGCGCCGCCGGCTAGCGTTATCGTCGCGCGGGCACTGGCGCTTTGCCGGCGTCTTGCCTACATTGGTGTGGCGGGGCTGTCTGGTGCGTGAGAGTATGTATTTCCGGGCCCATACGACTCCCTAGGGAGCTGTCCCTGCTTGGGTCCCTGGACCCGAGCACACGGCGCCCACCTACTTTGTAGGTGTCCCGGGATCGAAACTCCACGGCCGAGGTGGCTCCGCACTTTCCCATGTCCGACAGGCCTTCTCCCGACGATCCCGCGCTCCGCAAGGCGGCGCTGCGCGAACAGGCTCTGGCCCGGCGCGATGCGCTCGAGATCGACGATCGTCTGATCTGGGACGAGGCGATCACCGAGCGGTCTCTGGCGCTGCCGGTGTTCGACGATGCGGCAGGGCCCGTCTCCGCCTATTGGCCGATGCGATCCGAGGCCGATCCCCGCCCGATTCTCGAAGCGCTGCACGCGCGCAGCCTGCCGCTCTGCCTGCCCGCCATCGTCGCCAAGCGCATGCTCTTCCGGCGTTGGGCACCTTACGAGCCGATCGTGCCCGGCGGCTTCGGCACCTTGGTGCCGGACCCGGCCCAGCCCGAGAGCGTTCCTTCCATCCTGATCGTCCCGCTCGCCGCCTTCGACCGACGCGGCTACCGCATCGGCTATGGCAAAGGGCATTACGACGCCAAGCTAGCTGAACTGGGCGATGTGATCAGCGTCGGCATCGCCTATGCCGCGCAGGAGATCGACGCCGTGCCGGACGAGCCGCATGACCGGCGGCTCGACTGGATCGTCACCGAGCGCGAGACCATCCGCTGCGGGTGAGTGGCGCCTTACCGAATCTCCCCTCACCGTTATTCCGGGCAAGCGAAGCGCAGACCCGGAATCCATCGTAAGACGCGACGTTGCCCTATGATGGATTCCGGCGCGGCGCCGCTTTGCGGCTTGGCCGGAATGACGGCAGGCGTGCGGGCCAGAGTCGTGCTCCCAACCGCCGCGGTTGATTCCCGGCCGCTTTCGCGCGACGGAGAAGCGTCTTCCGCCTTCGGACCCTTCCCATGCGCTTTCTCTTCCTCGGTGATGTCGTTGGCCGCCCCGGGCGGGTCGCGGTGCAGGAGCGCCTGCCGCGGCTGCGCGAGCAGTGGAAGCTCGACTGCGTCGTCATCAATGGCGAGAACGCCGCCGGCGGCTTCGGCATCACCGAGGCGATCTGCGACGAGCTGTTGGCGGCGGGTGCCGATGCGGTGACGCTCGGCAACCACTCCTGGGACCAGCGCGAGGCGCTCGTCTTCATCGAGCGGCAGGACCGGCTGGTGCGGCCGGCCAATTATCCCAAGGGCACGCCCGGGCGCGGCGCGGCGGTAATCGAGGCGCGCAACGGTGCGCGGGTGCTGGTCGTCAACGTCATGGGCCGCATCTACATGGAAGCGCTCGACGACCCTTTCCAGGCGCTCGAGCGGGAATTGTCCGCCTGCCCGCTGGGCGAGGTGGCGGACGCGGTGATCGTCGACTTTCATGCGGAAGCGACCAGCGAGAAGCAGGCGGCGGGCTATTTTCTCGACGGCCGCGCGAGTTTGGTGGTCGGTACGCACACCCATGTGCCCACCGCCGATGCGCGCATCCTGCCGGGCGGCACGGCCTATCTCTCCGATGCCGGCATGTGCGGCGACTATGATTCCGTGCTCGGCATGCAGAAGGACGAGCCGATCCGGCGCTTCCTGCAGAAGACGCCGGGCGCCCGCCTGGAAGCCGCCAGCGGGCCGGGGACGCTGTCAGGCCTCGCGGTCGAGATCGACGACGGGACAGGGCTCGCCAAGGCGGTGTTTCCGGTCCGGATCGGGCCGCATCTGGCGCCGTCGGCGCCGCCCTGGGACGAGGCCTGAAGCCTCTTCCGTCGCCGCCTCAGGCGCCGTTGGCGCGCTGCACCAGGCCCTCGAAGGCGGCCGCGAGCGACGCGGCCTCCTCGGCCAGCGTGCCGGCGAGAGCGAGCACCTCGCCGACGCTGGTGCCGGCCGTGGCGGCCAGATCGCTGACGCCGCAGACGGTCTGCGCGACCTCCTGCGTCCCCACCGCCGCGAGATCGACGCTGCGGGCGATCTCCTGCGTGGCACAGCGCTGCTGCTCGAGCGCGCTCGCGACGGTCGCGGTGGTGTTGTGCATCTGGCCGACGAAGGCGACGATGCTGTCGATCGCCTCGACGGCCTCGCGCGTCGCCGACTGCATGGCGGGCACCTGGGCGGCGATCTCATCGGTCGCCTGGGCGGTGCGCGCCGAGAGCTGCTTGACCTCGGTGGCGACGACGGCGAAGCCCCGCCCGGCCTCACCGGCGCGCGCCGCCTCGATCGTCGCATTGAGGGCGAGCAGGTTGGTCTGGGCTGCGATGTCGCGGATCATCTCGACGATCGAGCCGATGGTCTGGGCGGAGGCGGCCAGGCTCTTGACGATGACGTCGGTCTTGGTCGCCGCCGCGTTGGCGCTATGAGCCATGCTGGCAGCGCGCGTCACCTCGACGGCGACATGGTTGAGCGATGCCGACAGCTCTCCGGCCGCGCTGGCGACGCTCTGGACGTTGACCGAGGCTTCATCTGACGCGCGTGCCGCGATGACGGCCTGTCCGCCTGTGTCCTTGACGACCGCATTCATCGTCGCCGCCAGCGTCTCGACCCGGCGGGCGCCGCTGCTGACAGCGTCCACGACCCGGCGCACCCTGGCCTGGAAGCCGTCGATCTCGCTGCGGGTCAACTCGCGCGCCTCATGCTGGATGCGGGCATAGGTCTCCAGCAGCAGTTCCAGATCGAAGGCGGCACTCTTGTTCAGGGCGGAGCGGGAGGCGATGCGCCGGTTGCGCTCCCTGCTCTTCCACCAGCCGAGCGTCTGCAGGGCCTGCCGGTCGAGCCCGAGCTCGGTCCCGATCCGGTGCGTGACGAGCGCATGATCGATGGCGATGCCATAGGCGGGCACGTCGTGGCGGTGGAAGGCGGAGGCGAGACGATGGGCCGACTCGAGAAAGCCGTCCCTGAGTTCGCCAGCGGCGAGCCTCGTCCAATGCGCGAGCCGCAGCGTCCTGACCTCGGCGATCTCGAAGGCCCGCGCGGTCTCGGGCCAGGGCGCGAGCGCGCTCTGCATCTCATCCAGGAGGGCGGGCAATCGGGAGCGGGCGAAGTCGCCATAGGGGCGCAAGGCGGCGATGTCCGCATCGTCGATCTGGAAAGCGCGAAAGCGTGCTTCCTGCTCTGCGACGAGCTTGCTGGAGTCGGTGGTCATCGGTGTCCGAAGGGTAGGCTGGCACGAGCCGAAAGCGGCCCGTCGCGTCTCTGGTATGGAGCCCGATGACTTAACGTCGGGTTGCCGCGATCGGGCAAATGCCGACACATTCCCAGTCAGCGGCGAGTGCCCTCGCTTGCGCGGCGGCAAAGGCGGCGCCTATAAGGCCGGTCTGCCCGCCGGGGACGCTCGATGCCCTTCCGGCGGCGCCGGAAATACGAAAAGGCAGCAGAGGTTCGGGTTCCATGGCCGGTCATTCCCAGTTCAAGAACATCATGCACCGCAAGGGCAAGCAGGATGCCGTGCGGGCCAAGCTGTTCTCGAAGCTCGGGCGCGAAATCACCGTCGCGGCCAAGATGGGCATGCCCGACCCCGCGATGAACCCGCGCCTGCGCATGGCGGTGCTGGCCGCGCGCGCCGAGAACATGCCCAAGGACAACATCCAGCGCGCCATCAACAAGGCCGCCGGCGGCGAGGGCGACAACTACGACGAGGTCCGCTACGAGGGCTATGGCCCGGGCGGGGCGGCCGTCATCGTCGAGGCGCTGACCGACAACCGCAACCGCACCGCATCGGCCGTGCGCTCCTACTTCACCAAGTCGGGCGGTGCGATGGGCGAGAGCAACTCGGTCTCGTTCATGTTCAACCGCGTCGGCGAGATCGCCTATCCGCCGGAGGCCGGCGATGCCGACAAGCTGATGGAGGCGGCGATCGAGGCCGGGGCCGACGACGTCATCTCCGACGAGACCGGCCACACCATCCTGTGCGCCTTCGATGCGCTGAACGAGGTGTCGAAGGCGCTCGAAGCCGCGCTGGGAGCGCCGGCCTCGGCCAAGCCGGTCTGGCGGCCGACGACCTCGGCCCCGCTCGACGAGGAGAAGGCGGCGTCGATGATGCGGCTGATGGAAGCGCTCGACAATGACGACGACGTCCAGAACGTCTTCGCCAATTACGAGATCTCCGACGAGGTGATGGCGAAGCTAGGCTGAGGATTGTGCCTCACCGTCATTGCGAGCATAGCGAAGCAATCCAGACGGATTGCGTGTTGCCCCTGGATTGCTTCGCTATGCTCGCAATGACGGGTGAGGTGCCTCCTACCGCCCCACGAACCCATCCCACAGCGGCAGGCTGACCAGCGCGCTCAGGAAGATCACCGCATAGGCGATGCGGCGGAAGGTGGCCTCGTCGGCGAGGCGGAAGCCGTGGGTGCCGGCCCACATGCCGGCGCCATAGGCGGCAAAGAGCGGCAGCGCCATCAGCAGCGCCGACACGGTCAGAATACCATTCCACCACAGCACCGTGCCTGAGATCAGCGTCGAGCAGCCGAAGAAGGTCTGCAGATTGGCGCGGGTCTTGTGGCGGTCGTTGCGCTGGGCGCCGAGCCAGAACACGGCGAGCGGCATGCCGCCGATCGAGGCCATGCCGTTGAACAGCCCCGAGAGAACGCCGACGCCGAGCGAAAGCGGCACGCCCGGCCGGCCGTGATAGCGCCAGCCCGACGCCATCAGCGCCACGGCGGCGAAGATCAGCCCGGCGAGGATCCAGCGCATCGTCTCCCGGTCGAGCCAGATCAGCAGCCAGATGCCGGCCGGCAGCGCCAGGGTCGCGGTCAGCAGCAGCGGCGCCACCTCGCGCCATTCGGCGTGTTTGGCGTTGCGCAGCGCGATCGGCAGGGCGAAGGGCGCGTCGATGCACCAGATCAGGGCGAGCGCCGCGACCGGGCCGATCACCATCGAGGCCAGCGGCATGAACACCATGGCGAAGCCGAAGCCGGTGAAGCCGCGCACGAGCCCGCCGAGCAGCGTCGCCAGCAGCAGGACGGCGAGCCCGCTCGCCGAGACGGCGGGAAACAGGAAGGCCAGGAGATCGGTCATGCCGTCCGAGGGGAAGCGCAGGGTTTTGCGAGGCGTTATGCCTCGCACCAACAGCCAAGCGGGCGCCGGGACAACCCCCGTCGCTGTGATGCGACCGATGCGCGCCGTTCATCGACGGTGTGGAGGAGGAAGGAATCCTTAGGACGCCACATGGAACAAAGCGTGTCCAAGGTTTAGGCTGCGCCCGACATGAACCCACCGATTCGCATTCTCGGCATCGATCCCGGCCTCCGGAAGACGGGCTGGGGCGTCATCGTCTCGGAGGGCAGCAAGATCGGCTTCGTCGCCTGCGGCTGCGTCGAGAGCGAGGCCGGGCTGTCGCTGGCGGAGCGGCTGCGCCAGCTCTATGACGGGCTCAGCCGCGTCGTGCACGCGCATGCGCCCGACGAGGTCGCGGTCGAGGAGACCTTCGTCAACCGCGATCCGCAATCGGCGTTGAAGCTCGGCCAGGCGCGCGGCGTCGCGCTGGTCGTGCCGGCACTGGCGGGGCTGGATGTGGCGGAGTATGCCGCCAACCTCGTCAAGAAGACGGTGGTCGGCGTCGGCCATGCCGACAAGAAACAGGTCCAGATGATGATCCGCGTGCTGCTGCCCAAGGCGGAGACGCGCTCGGCCGATGCGTCGGACGCGCTGGCGGTGGCAATCTGCCACGCCCAGCATCGCGGCATGCGCGCGCTGGTCGCGCAGATGCGGGTGGGGTGAGCACGTGGTCATGACGCACTGGCAGATTGCGACATCCTCTGCGTCATCCTGGATAAGCGGCGAAGCCGCGCAGATCCGGGATTCATCGAAGGGCTTCTGCGCTCTAGGATGGATTCCGGGACTTCGCTGCGCGAAGCCCAGGATGACGGGCAGAGGTGTGGCGCGATGATCGGGAAGCTCAAGGGGATCGTCGATTCCTATGGCGAGGATCATGTCATCCTCGACGTGCAGGGCGTCGGCTATGTCGTGCAGTGCTCGTCGCGGACGCTGCAGCGGCTGGCGAAGCCGGGCGAGGCGGCGGTGCTGTCGATCGAGACGCATGTGCGCGAGGATGCGATCCGGCTCTATGGCTTTCTCTCCGACAATGAGCGGGACTGGTTCCGGCTGATGCAGATGGTGCAGGGCGTCGGCGCCAAGGTCGCGCTCGCCATCCTCTCAACCTTCGAGCCCGGCGCGCTGGCCACCGCCATCGCCACCGGCGACAAGGCGGCGGTGGCGCGCGCGCCCGGCGTCGGCCCCAAGCTGGCGCAACGCCTCTGCGCCGAGCTGAAGGACAAGGCGCCGGCCTTCGGCCATGTCGATCCGGGCGTCGCGCAGCTCGCCGGCGCGCTCGCCGACAGGAAGCTGCCGCAACCGGTGGCGGACGCCGTCTCGGCGCTGAGCAATCTCGGCTATCCGCAGGCTCAGGCCGTGGCTGCGGTCGCGGCCGCCGCGCGTGAGGCGGGCGAGGGCGCCGGCACGGCACAGCTGATCAAGCTGGGCCTGCGGGAGCTGGCGAAGTGAGCGACACCAAACGCCCCGGCCTGCTCTCCGCCGAGAAGCGCGACGACGACGCCGAGTCGTCGCTGCGGCCGCTCTCGCTGTCGGATTTCACCGGCCAGGCGGCGGCGCGGGCCAATCTCCAGGTCTTCATCGAGGCGGCCAAGAGCCGCGGCGATGCGCTCGACCATGTGCTGTTCGTCGGCCCGCCCGGGCTCGGCAAGACGACGCTGGCGCAGATCGTGGCGCGGGAACTGGGCGTCAATTTCCGCTCGACCTCCGGGCCGGTCATCGCCAAGGCCGGCGATCTCGCGGCGCAGCTCACCAATCTTGAGGAGCGCGACGTGCTCTTCATCGACGAGATCCACCGGCTCAACCCGGCGGTCGAGGAAATCCTCTATCCGGCGATGGAGGACTACCAGCTCGACCTGATCATCGGCGAGGGGCCCGCCGCCCGCTCGGTGAAGATCGACCTGCCGAAGTTCACGCTGGTGGGCGCCACCACCCGCGCCGGCCTGCTGACGACGCCGCTGCGGGACCGCTTCGGCATCCCGATCCGCTTGCAGTTCTACACCGTCGAGGAGTTGCAGGGCATCGTCGCGCGCGGGGCGCGGGTGCTCGGCGTGCCGATGTCGGATGATGGCGCGAACGAGATCGCCAAGCGCTCGCGCGGCACGCCGCGCATTGCGGGGCGGCTGCTGCGGCGGGTGCGCGACTTCGCCATCGTCGACGGCGATGCCATCGTGACGCGCAAGGTCGCCGACAAGGCGCTGAAGCTGCTCGATGTCGATCCGATCGGCCTCGACCAGATGGACCGGCGCTATCTCACGACGGTGGCGATCAATTTCGGCGGCGGGCCGGTCGGGATCGAGACGATCGCCGCCTCGCTCTCGGAGCCGCGCGACGCGATCGAGGAGATCATCGAACCCTTCCTCCTCCAGCAGGGCTTCATTCAGCGCACGCCCCGCGGCCGCATCCTGACGCCGCACGCCTTCCGGCATCTCGGCATGCCCGAGCCCAGCCGCGAGGCGGCGCAGTTCGGGCTGTTCGGGGACGAGGAGGCGTGAGTTGGCGGATCGCCGCCACGGCCTTATCTTCGCAGGCAGGAGGGCCGGGCGATGGCAGTGAAGCTTCCCCCTGATATCGCGGAGCTGGTAATGGCCCGGGTCGAGAGTGGCGACTTCGCCAGCCCCGAGGAGGTGCTGCGAGCCGCCATGGCTCCCTGGATCGCCCGCGAGCAGGCGCGCTCCGCGACGCTCGACGAATTGCGCGCCAAGATCGCCGAAGGTGATGCGGACCCGACGGATGTGACGCCGGACGAGATCCGGGACCATCTCGACCGCGTTGCCGCGTCGCTGCAGAGACAAGGCCCGAATGCCGCTTGATCTGGTCTATTCGGGACGGGCACGGTCCGACCTCGAGGCCATTCTTCGCTATATCGCCCGGGACAATTTGCCGGCGGCGCGCCGATGGGTGGCCGCGATCGAGCGCCAATGCCTGCAGTTGCGCTTCTTTCCCGAGATGGGTGTCGAGCGGGCCGACCTTTCGCCCGGACTGCGCATTCTACCCTACCGCCGGGCCGTGATCGCTTATCGCGTCCTCGGAGACCGCGTCAGGATCGTGCGTGTGCTGTATGGCGGGCAGGACTATGCCGCGTTGATGGAGAGCTGAACGATATGAACCAAACGAGACGGTCGGTGTCGCAATGGCTGGTCGCAACGGCCGCTTTGAGCATCGCCGCGACGCTCTCAGCCGGTGCCGTCGCCGCCCCCGCCGGTCCCGAGGCTCCGGTGCGCGAGGCCTATGCCATCACCACCCGCCAACTCGCTGGCTCCGGCGGCGCGGCGCAGCCGGCGCCCTGGCAGAAGCCGCACCGTGACAGGCTGATGAGCCGCGCGCTCGCCGGCTTGTTCGCGCGCGATGAGCTCTACCAGGATGAAGCCGGCGAGATGGGACATCTCGGGGCCGACCCCTTCCTCAGCGGACAGGACGGCGAGGTGAAGAACCTCAAGGTCACGGTCACCGAGAAGCCGGCCAACTGCAAGGCGCTCGTCACCGCCTCCTTCCGCAGCTTCAGGCAGCCGGTCAGCGTGCGCTTCCGCATGGTCGAGGAAAGCGGGACTTGGAAGATCGACGACATCGTCAACCGCGTCGAGGGCCAGGACTATGCGGTGCGCGATCTGCTGTCGCAGCCCTATGAGTGCGGCTCCTTCATGAGAAAGCCCTGCAAGCGCTGAGCGCTCGCAGAGGCTGGCTCGTTGAAACAGGGTCGGCTCAACGCGCGAATTTGGCGCGCTGCATGGCCGGGTGCTGGCCGGCATGCTCGAGGGCGCCGGATGGTGCCGCCCTGCGGTTGACGATCGGCTGCATGCCTTCGTCGGGGGTGCGGGTCGCCGGGCGCTTCAGCGCTTCCTTGCGCATCTTCATGGCCATGGCCTTGCGGGCGAGCGAACGCTGGCTCGGCTGGCGCAGCTTCTCCGCCCGGCGGGTCTGCTCGGCGCCGACGCGCTTGAGGGCGACGGTGAGCGCATCGGCCTTGGCCTTGGTGCCGGAATCGTCCGAAGCGGCGGCTGCTCCCTGCGGCGCAACCTTGCCACGGATTTCGCGACGCTGCCGGCGCGCGATGTCGCGGGCCTTGTCGCGGCGGCCGCGCAGACCCGACGCCAGATCGCGCAGGTCCGCATCCGGCACATCGCCGATGGCATGGCTGCGGGTGCGCGCCATCAGGTCCCATTCGTCCTTGTCGAGAACGCGCTTCAATTGCTTGGTCGAGAGCGACATGCGGGCGGTCCTTTTCTTGTGGTTCTGCGCTCCAGACTCAACACTCACCGCGCGGTGGTGTTCCCGGGGCTGCGGACCGTCCGCTGCCCCTATGCGGCCGCTCCCGGGCGCTTTAAAGCTCCGCCCTCCCGTCGCTCATCCCGCGTTGCCATGACCGCCTCCCACAGCCTCACCGTCCGCGTCTATTACGAGGACACGGATTTCTCCGGTGTGGTCTACCACGCCTCCTATCTGCGCTTCATGGAGCGCGGTCGCACGGAACTGATTCGGGCGCTCGGGGTCGAGCAGCGCGAATTGTTCGACGGCGAGACGGCGCTGGGCTTCGCCGTCCGCCGCATGACGATCGATTTCCTGAAGCCCGCGGTGATGGACGACCTGCTGACGATCGAGACGCGCTCGGTCGCCGCGCGTGGCGCGACGATGGATCTCGAGCAGCGGGTGCTGCGCGGCGAGGACGTGCTGGTCACGGCGCAGGTCAAGGTCGCCTGCGTCGGCGGAGGCCGGGCGCGGCGCATTCCCGACGGCTTGCGGCGGCGCCTGGGGATCGAGGATTGAGCTGATCGACGCGCCCGCGGCGCCATGTTAGCGCTCGTCACATGAGCTGGAAACGCGACAAGCCCGAGGCCCTTCCGCGCGGCTATCACCATGGCAACCTCAAGGAAGAACTGGTGCGGGCCGCGCTGGGCCTGATCCGCGAGAAAGGCCCCAACGGCTTCACCTTTGCCGAAGCCGCGCGCCTCGCTGGGGTCAGCCCGGCCGCGCCCTACCGGCATTTCCGCGATCGCGACGAGCTTCTGGCCGATGTCGCGACGCGCGGCTTCGTCGTCTTCGAGGCGGCGCTGGCGCGGGCCTGGGACCAGGGGCGCCCCGATCCCGAGGCCGCCTTTCACCGGCTCGGCCGGGCCTATCTCGCCTTCGCCCATGACGAGCCGGCCTATTACGCGGCGATGTTCGAAGCGGGCGTGCCGCTCGATGCCAGCCCGGAACTGCGCGCGGCGGCCGACCGCGCCTTCCAGAATCTGCGCGCGGCCTCTGAGGCGCTGATCGCGCGACTGCCCGCCGGCAACCGCCCGCCGGCGCTGATGATGGCGCTGCATGTCTGGTCGATGTCGCATGGCGTCGCCGCGCTGTTCGGCCGGGCCGATGGTGGGCGGCGGCCGCTGCCGATGTCGGCGGCCGAGCTGCTCGAGGCCGGCATGCTGATCTATCTGCAGGGGCTCGGTCTCGGTCGCGGCAAGGGCTGAGCCTGCAAGTCCGGCCGGTGCGATCTTGACAAGCCGATCGCTGTCCCCCATTTATGTAAATGTGATTTACATTCACGCTCTGTCATGGTGAGGGACCAATGCCGATCGTCGAGAAGCTCGATGAATATGGGAAGGGAGCCTGGATCGCCTTCGCGGTTCTCGGCTTCGTCGTGTTCTGGCCTCTGGGTCTGGCGACCCTGGCCTTTCTGTTCTGGAGTGGACGCATGGGTTGCGGAATGAGCGGTGCCGACCGCTACGAACACAGGATGAATCGTCTGCAGAGCAAGATGGAGCGCCTGAAGGAACGCATGGGCGGCCGTCAGGGCGGCTTCGGCGGCGGCTGGGGCGGCGGGCCGTCCAGCGGCAACCGCGCCTTCGACGAATACCGCGCCGAGACGCTGCGGCGCCTTGAGGACGAGCAGAAGGAGTTCCAGGACTTCCTGGGCCGGCTGCGCATGGCCCGCGACAAGGCGGAGTTCGACCAGTTCATGGCCGCCCGCCGCGGCGACAACCCCGAGCCGCAGGCCAGCGCCGGCTGAAGCTCCCCTCGCTGGTCACGAATCGAAGCGCCCGTCCCGGGAAACCGGGGCGGGCGCTTTCATGTCCGGAGACCGTTCGCCGCCGCCGCGCCGGTCATGCGTATACCCGGCATTAACCTTGCTGGAGGCTTAACTCGGTCGCGCGCATGCGTTTCGCAGGAAACCCCCTTTGCGCCCATCTTTCGCCGGATTCAAAGGCGATTGAGGGGCCACGGCATTTCCCCGGATCGCAAATCGGGCGGCGTCGCGGGGAGGCTCGCGGCGCGTGTGGCGGGGCGTTGGCCGGGCGACCGGCCGGAGCCGCCCGTGCAAGAGGATGACAGGATGAACCCCGCCGACGTCGCGCAGGCCGCGCCGCAGATCGACATGTCGTTCTGGACCCTGTTCTGGCACGCCCACATCGTCGTCAAGCTCGTGATGCTCGGCCTGATCGGCGCGTCGATCTGGTGCTGGTCGATCATCATCGACAAGACGTTGCTCTACCGCCGCACCCGCAAGGAGATGGACGCCTTCGAGGAGGTGTTCTGGTCGGGCCGCTCTCTGGAAGAGCTCTACCGCGAACTCGCCGCCAAGCCGGTCTCCGACATGTCGGCCGTGTTCGTCGCGGCGATGCGGGAATGGAAGCGCTCCTTCGAGAATGGCGGGCGCTCCGTCGCCAGCCTGTCGCAGCGCATCGACAAGGTGCTCGACGTCACCATCCAGCGCGAAACCGAGCGGCTCGAATCCAAGCTTCTGGTGCTGTCGACGATCGCGTCGGCCGCGCCGTTCATCGGCCTTTTCGGCACGGTCTGGGGCATCATGCACTCCTTCACCGCCATCGCCGTCTCCAAGAATTCCTCGCTTGCCGTCGTGGCGCCGGGCATTGCCGAGGCGCTGTTTGCCACCGCGATCGGCCTGTTTGCCGCGATCCCCGCGCTGATGGCCTACAACAAGCTGCAGTCCGAGGTGGCCAAGGCCTCGAGCCGGCTGGAAGCCTTCGCCGACGAGTTCTCCGCGATCCTGTCGCGGCAGATCGACGAGCGGCTGGCGGCGTGAGGGGCTGAAACCATGGGTATGTCCGCAGCATCAGGGGCGAAGTCCGGCGGCCGGCGCGGCCGCCGCAGTCGCAGGCACGGCGCCATCGCCGAGATCAACATGACGCCGTTCATCGACGTCATGCTCGTCCTGCTGATCATCTTCATGGTCGCGGCGCCGCTGATCGCGACGGGCGTGCCGCTCGACCTGCCGCAGACCGGCGCCAAGCCGATCAATGTCGACCAGAAGCCGATCACCATCGCCATCGACGGCAAGGGCCAGATCTTCCTGCAGGACCAGCCAACTTTGGAGCCGGATCTCGTCACCAAGCTGCAGGGGCTGGCGAGGCAGGGCTTCGACGAGCGCATCTATGTTCGCGGCGACCGGATGGTGGATTACGGCCGGGTCGCCTCGGTGATGTCGACGATCACCTCGGCGGGATTCAAGCGGGTCGCGCTCGTCACCGAGCCGGCCCGCTGATCAGGATGGAATCGAGGATTCGGACACGGTGAAGCTCTCCTCCGAACCGGGCATGGTGGTGTCGGCGCTCGGCCACGCGACGTTTCTCGTCGCGGGGCTGCTTGCGTTCTCCTCGCCTGCGCCGCTGCCGGACAACGAGGAGGCGATCGCCGTCGAGATGGTCGACGCCAGCGCCCTGAACCAGGTCACGCGTGGCGAGCGCAAGGCCGAGAAGGTGCAGGAGCAGCCGCTCCAGCGGGCCGAGCGCCAGGCCGAGATCGTCGAGCGCAAAGAGGAGGGCGAGGCCAAGCAGGATGCGCCGGCGCCGCCGAGCCGCCCGGCCGAACTCAAGACCGCCGAGGACAATGCCGCCGCGCCGCTGCCACCCTCGCGGGTGGCCAATCTGCCCAAGCCCGATGTGAAGCCGCCGGAACCGGTCAAGCAGCCGCCGCAGAAGAGCGGGCCGAGCGCGGCCGAGATCGCCGAACAGAAGCGCGAGGAACTGGCGAAGCTTGCCGAAGAGGCCGAACTCGCGAGCAAGGCGAAGCAGGCGGAGGAGGCCGCAAGGGCCGCGGCCAAGGCCAAGGCGGAAGCCGAGGCGAATGCCCGTGCCGAAGCCGCCGCCAAGGCGAAGGCCGAGGCGCTGGCCAAGGCCGAGGCCGAGAAGGCCGCGAAGGAGAAGGTGGAGGCCGCTGCCAAGGCAAAGGCCGAAGCCGAGGCCAAGGCCAAGATCGCCGCCGCCGCCAAGGCCAAGCAGGAGGCCGAGGCCAAGGCCAGGCGCGAGATGGAGATCGCCAAGAACTTCAATCCGAGCGACATCTCGAAGCTGCTGCAGTCCAAGGAGCGGGCGCAATCCACCGGCTCGGCCGCGCCCCAGGTCAACCGCACGGCTTCGCTGGGAACCGAGCGCGGCTCCTCGCAGAAGCTCAGCCCCTCGCTGCGCGGCCAGCTCATCGGCATCATCCAGGACCAGCTGATGAAGTGCTGGAACGTGCCGATCGCGCTCGCCAATGCGCGCGGGGCGGTGGTGCCGCAGGTGCGCATGAAGCTCGCCGCGGACGGCTCCCTGCTCGGGCAGCCCGGCGTGGTGAACTCCTCCTCCGATCCGCTGTTTTCCGTCGCGGCCAGCTCGGCCCTGACCGCCACCCGCCGCTGCGCGCCTTTGCGCATTCCGGCTCAATTCGCCGCCTATTACGACGACTGGCGCGACGTCATCGTCAATTTCGACGCAAGGGACGTGCTGTGACCCTGATCGACCGCAATCCTCTTCCGCTCCTGTCGGCCATGCCGACGCGCCGGCGCCTGATGGCGCTGGCGGGTGCCTCGCTGCTCGTGCCCGCCGCGGTATCCTTGAAGCCTGCGACAGCCCGGGCCGAACTCGTCATCGATCTTCGCGGGGGCACGTTCCAGCCGCTGCCGATCGCGATCGCCGATTTCGGCGGCGAGGGCGGGGTCCTGGTCTCGGGCGTGGTCAGCAACAACCTGAAGCGCTGCGGCTATTTCGCGCCGATCGACAAGGCGCGCCATCCCGACAGGAACCCGCCCTTCGACGCTGTACCCGAGTTCGGCTCCTGGAAGGCGGCGGGTGTGCAGGCGCTGGTGACGGGGCGGGTCTCGCGCGACGGCTCGGGGCGGATCAAGGCCGAGTTCCGGCTCTGGGACGTGACGACCGGCACGCAGACCGACGGCCAGCAGTATTTCACCGACCCCAACAATGCGCGCCGCGTCGGCCACATCATCTCGGACGCGATCTACACCAAGATCACCGGGGTCGGCGGCTTCTTCGACACCCGCGTCGTCTTCGTCGACGAGTCCGGCCCGAAAGAGAACCGCCGCAAGCGCCTGGCGATCATGGACCAGGACGGCGCCAATGTGCGCTTTCTGACCGACGGCTCCGTCTCGGTGGTGACGCCGCGCTATTCGCCGGTTTCGCAGGAGGTGACCTACATGTCGCAACGGCTCGGCGAGCAGCCGCGCGTGCATGTCCTCAACATCGAGACGGGCCAGCGCCAAATCGTCGGCAATTTCCCCGACATGACCTCGAGCCCGCGCTTTGCGCCCAACGGTGCGCGCATCGCGCTCAGCCTGCAGCAGGGCGGCAACGCCAATCTCTATGCGATCGATATCGGCTCTCGCACCACGATGCGGCTGACCTCGACCGGGGCGATCGATACCTCGCCCTCCTATTCGCCGGATGGCACGCAAATCGTCTTCGAGAGCGACCGCGGCGGCTCGCAGCAGCTTTATCTGATGGGCGCGGGCGGCGGTGAGGGCAAGCGCCTGTCCTTCGGCCAGGGCTCCTATTCGCAGCCGTCCTGGTCGCCGCGGGGCGACCTGATCGCCTTCACCAAGCGCGGCGGTGGCGGGTTCGCCATCGGCGTGATGCGCCCGGACGGCTCGGGTGAGCGGCTGCTGACCGAGGGCTTCCATAACGAAGCGCCGAACTGGGCGCCCAACGGCCAGTATCTGATGTTCTTCCGCGACCCGGGCGGGCAGTCCGGCGGCAAGCTCTACATGGTGGACATCACCGGCCGCGTCGAAGCGCCGGTGCCGACGCCGGCCTTCGCCTCCGACCCGACTTGGTCGCCGCTGCTGACGGCGGCGCGCTGAGGGCCGGTGCAAATGCGCCACAACGCGCCGAAACCGGTCGTTGGTGAGATTTGCTTAACCCTACGCCGCAATGCCGCCACTTCGCCTTGTTCTGGCAAGGTCTCGTTTAGGTTGACGCTTCATTGATGCGATGAAGCGCATTCCAGCCCCAATGATCATCATCCGTCCGTGAGACGCGCCTCGCACAAACCGAACGCCCCGGAGCTCCCCATGTTCGCCACTCTCTTCGCCGGCGGCCGCGCCGTCCGCTTCGCCGCCGCCATCGCCGCCTCGCTGGCGCTCGGCGCCTGCGCCAACAACAACCAGAACGCCGACGGCTTCGGCGCCGGTGGCGCGGCGACCCCGGGCAGCGCCCAGGACTTCGTCGTCAATGTCGGCGACCGCGTCTTCTTCGAGACCGATTCGACCGACCTAACCCCGACGGCGGTCGCGACGCTCGACAAGCAGTCGGCCTGGCTGCAACGCTACCCGCGCTACACCTTCGTGGTCGAGGGCCATGCCGACGAGCGCGGCACGCGCGAATACAACTTCTCGCTTTCGGCACGCCGCGCCCAGACCGTGCGCGACTACCTCGCCTCGCGCGGCATCCAGGGCAACCGCATGCGCATCGTCTCCTATGGCAAGGAGCGCCCCGTCGCGGTCTGCAACGACATCTCCTGCTGGTCGCAGAACCGTCGCTCGGTGACGGTGCTCGACGGTGCCGCCGGCGGCGTCTGACGCAGACAGCCTGCCGGATCGGCCACGAGGCCGGCGCCTTCCTGAGGGGAACGTGCCGGCCTTTTCATATTTTGGCCGTTGTCAGGGCGTGTTATACGACGCTCATCTCTCAAACCCCGGTCCGTTCCCGATGTCGCCAATCCATGCTCCCGCCTGGAAGCTCCGCTCCTGCCTCGCCGCCCTGGCGCTCGGCACAGCGGTCTCCTGCCTGAGCCTGCCAGCCTCGGCGCAGGATGCCGCCGATCTGGTGGTGCGGACCTCGCGGATGGAGAACCAGATCCGCCAGCTCTCCGGGCAGATCGAGCAGTTGCAGTTCGAGAACCGGCGGCTCACCGAGCAGCTGCGCAAGTTCCAGGAGGATGTCGAGTTCCGCCTGAACGAGAAGGCTGGTGGCCGTGCGCCTGCCGCTCCGGCAGCCGGCGCCCAGCGCCCGCAGCGGCGCAGCGACGCCTTCGACCCGAACACGCAGGTCGGCGCCGCCGGGGCGCCGCGCCCGCTCAATGGCGGCATCGGGGGCATCATCGAGGAGGACGCGAACACGGCCGGCCAGGGCCCGCTCGACCTGCAGGGCGTCGCGCGCGGCGTGCCCTCAGGCGCGCTGCCGCAGCCCGCACCGCGCGGCCCGAGCGTTGCTGCCGCCAGCGGCCCCGCCACCGCCAAGGAGGCCTACGACCTCGCCTATGCCGCGATCCTGCGCAAGGAATACGAGCAGGCCGAGATGGGTTTCCGCCAGTTCCTGCAGAGCTATCCGCGCGATCGGCTCGCCATCGATGCGACCTATTGGCTGGGCGAGAGCTATCTCCAGCGCAAGCGCTACCGCGAGGCGGCCGAGCAGTTCCTGAAGGTCAGCAGCGATGCGCCGAAGTCGGCCAAGGCGCCCGAAAGCCTGCTGCGGCTGGGAATCGCGCTGAACGGCCTCGGTGCGCGCGACCAGGCCTGCGCGACCTATGCCAAGGTCGGCGTCGACTACCCCGCCGCGCCCAACTCGGTTCGCCAGGGCGTCGAGCGCGAGCGCCGCCGCTCGGGCTGCGCTTGAGCGCGGTCGAGCAGTCCAGCAGCGACCATCCGCCCGTCGGCTCGCGCGAGGCGGCGGAGCTTTTCGAAGACCTCGCGGGGGAAGCGCGTCTCCTCGTCGCCGTGTCCGGCGGACCGGATTCCGTCGCGCTGCTCGCCCTGCTGGCAGATTGGTTGAGAGAGCCGGGCAGGCCATGCCTCCTCGCCGCGACCGTCGATCACGGGCTGCGTCCCAGCTCCGCCGACGAGGCGCAGGGCGTCGCCGCTCTCTGTGCGGGCCTCGGCGTGGTGCATCGCATCCTGCACTGGGAGGGCGACAAGCCGCGCAGCCGGCTGCAGGAGCGGGCGCGCGGGGCGCGCTATGCCCTGCTCGCGGCCGAAGCGCAGAATGCCGGCGGGGCCGTCCTGGTGACCGCGCATACGCTCGACGATCAGGCCGAGACGCTGCTTATGCGGATGGCGCGGGGCTCCGGGCCGTCAGGCCTCGCGGGCATGCGCGGGGGGGTGAGGCGGGGCGGCGCGGTTCTCGCTCGGCCGCTGCTGGCCGTGCCCAAGGCCCGGCTGATCGCGACCGCACAGGCGCGCGGGCTGCCTTTCGTCGAGGATCCCAGCAATGGCGATCCGCGCTTCGCGCGGGCGCGCTGGCGGGCCTTGATGCCGCTGCTGGCGGCGGAGGGGCTGGATGCCGAGCGCCTGTCGCTGCTGGCGGGTCGGCTGGCGCGGCTGGACGAGGCGGCCGCCGCCCGGGCGCAGGCTGTGCTGGGCGCGGTGCTGTTGCCGACCACCGAGGCACCGCTGGTGCGGCTGAACTTCGCAGCGCTGCGGCAGGAGCCGGACGAGATCGTGCTGCGCGTCGTGGCCGCGGCGCTCGAGCGGCTGGGCGCCGAGGCGGAGAGCCCGGTGCGGCTCGAGCGGCTCGAGACCTGTGTCGCGGCTCTGTGCGAGGCGGCTCGGGCGAGCCGGCCCGTGACGCGCACCCTGGCCGGGGCCATGCTGGTGCTTACCCGCGACGGCACCCTGGCGCTGCGGCGAGAGCGCCCGCGCCGGCGTGGCATTCACCCTGCGGCAACATAGGCGAAAGGGCTCAAATGTCTTTCCCTTGGCAATGGGCTCGCCCGCACCTAGATTGATGCTGCAAACTCTCGGCCTCTTCCGGTTGGTCCGGCAGGCCTGATCGGACAGATGATGAATCCGAACTTCCGCAATTTCGCCCTCTGGGTGGTGATCTTCCTTCTGGTGCTGGCGCTCGTGACGCTGTTCCAGAGCCCGAGCCAGCGCGCCAACATCAACGAGATCCCCTACAGCCAGCTCATCAACGAGTCGGAGGCCGGGCGGATCACGAATGTCGTCGTCGCCGGCCAGGAGATCTCCGGGACTTTCTCGGATGGTCGCAGCTTCGTGACCTACGCGCCCTATGGCGATCCGGCCCTGCTGAAGACGCTGGCGCAGAAGGGCGTGCAGGTTTCGGCCCGCGCTCCCTCCGAGGGCACGCCCTGGTTCATGGCGCTGCTGGTCAATTCGCTGCCGTTCGTCATCTTCATCGGGCTGTGGATCTTCATGTCCCGCCAGATGCAGAACGGGGCCGGCCGGGCGATGGGCTTCGGCAAGTCCAAGGCCAAGCTCCTGACCGAGGCGCATGGCCGCGTCACATTCGACGATGTCGCGGGCATCGACGAGGCCAAGGAAGACCTGACCGAGATCGTCGAGTTCCTGCGCGATCCGCAGAAGTTCCAGCGGCTGGGCGGGCGTATCCCGCGCGGCGTGCTGCTCGTCGGCCCTCCCGGCACCGGCAAGACGCTGACGGCGCGCGCCGTGGCGGGTGAAGCCAATGTGCCGTTCTTCACGATCTCGGGCTCGGACTTCGTCGAGATGTTCGTCGGCGTCGGCGCCAGCCGCGTGCGCGACATGTTCGAGCAGGCGAAGAAGAACTCGCCCTGCATCATCTTCATCGACGAAATCGACGCCGTCGGACGCCATCGCGGCGCCGGCCTCGGCGGTGGCAACGACGAGCGCGAGCAGACGCTGAACCAGCTCCTCGTTGAGATGGACGGCTTCGAGCCGAACGAGGGCGTCATCATCATCGCGGCCACCAACCGGCCCGACGTGCTCGACCCCGCTCTGCTGCGCCCGGGCCGCTTCGACCGCCAGATCGTCGTGCCGAACCCCGATGTTGCCGGCCGCGAGAAGATCCTGCGCGTCCATGTCCGCAAGGTGCCGATGGCGCCGGATGTCGATCTGCGCATCCTCGCCCGCGGCACGCCTGGCTTCTCGGGCGCGGACCTGATGAACCTGGTCAACGAGGCGGCGCTGCTGGCGGCGCGTCGCGGCAAGCGCATGGTCACGCATGCCGAGTTCGAGGACGCCAAGGACAAGGTCATGATGGGCGCCGAGCGCAAATCCATGGCGATGTCCGAGGAGGAGAAGAAGCTCACCGCCTATCACGAGGCCGGCCACGCCATCGTCGGCCTCTATGTCCCGGCGGGCATCCCGGTGCACAAGGCCACGATCATCCCGCGCGGTCGTGCGCTCGGCATGGTCAAGTTCCTGCCCGAGGGCGACCGCTACTCGATGAAGTACAAGGAGTTCACCTCGCAGCTCGCTGTCGCCATGGGCGGGCGCGTGGCGGAGGAGATGACCTTCGGACGCGAGAACGTGACCTCGGGTGCCACGGGCGACATCCAGCAGGCGACCAAGATGGCCAAGGCCATGGTCACGCAGATGGGGTATTCGGACGAACTCGGCATGGTCGCCTATGGTGACAACCAGGAAGAGGTCTTCCTGGGCATGTCGATGGGCCGCAGCCAGAACATCTCGGAGTCGACCGCCCAGAAGATCGACGCCGAAGTCAAGAAGCTGGTCGATACGGGCTATCAGGATGCCAAGAAGATCCTCACCGACCATCACGAGCAGTTCGTGGCGGTGGCCGAGGCGCTGCTGGAGTTCGAGACGCTGACCGGCGAGGAAATCCGCGACCTGATTGCCGGCAAGCGCCCGGTGCGCGATCTCGACGACACGCCGCAGCCGCCGCGCGGCTCGGCCGTCCCGAGCGCTGGCAAGGGCCGCAAGCGCGACGAGCCCGATGCCGGGCTGGAGCCGCAGCCGCAGGTCTGAGGCGCGCGGGTCCGCAGGGGATCGGCTGGAAAACAACGGCAAGGGCGCCTCCGACAGGGGGCGCCCTTTTTTGCTGGATGGCGTCGCCGCGCGCGTCTCAGCCGGACACGGGCGGCGCAGCGTGCAACTCGCTCTGCCAGGCGTCGTCATCAAGGACGAAGGTGTCCCGGCCGCCCTGCTTGGCGGCATACAGCGCCCGGTCGGCCTGGCCGACGGCGTCGGCGAGGCTCTGCCCCTCCCGCACGAGGCTCGCCCCGATGCTGACGGTGACCGGCAGAAGGCTGCCGTCGGCGAGCGTCACCTGCTGCGCCCGCATGGCGGCGCAGATCTTGGTGGCGACGGCCGAGAGCGAAGCCCGATCGCCCGCGTCCAGCAGCAGGATGAACTCGTCCCCACCCCAGCGTGCGCAGACATCGCAGCCACGCAGCAGACGGGTCAGGCGCTCGACGACGGCGATGATGACGCGATCGCCGTCATGATGGCCGTGGCTGTCGTTGATCGGCTTGAAGCGGTCGATGTCGACCAGGAGCAGACCCATCGGCGCCGCGGCGCGGCGGGCGCGGCTCTGGCCCATGTCGAAGGCATGCTCAAAGCCCCGGCGGTTGAAGATGCCGGTCAGCGGGTCGAGATGGGCGAGGCGCTCCAGGTCGCGGGTGCGGTCGCGGACCATCTCCTCGAGGCGATCGGTGTTGTCGCGGACGGCGCTGGCCATCCCGCGGAAGGCGCGCGACAGCCGGCCGATCTCATCGTCGGCGGCATCGCTGGTCACCTCGTCGAAATGGCCCGACTGGACCTTCTCGACATCCGCCTCGACGCGCGCCAGCCGATCGAGCACGCGACGCTGGAAGGCCAGCGTCATCAATGCCGCCGCCGCCACGAGCATCGCCGCCAGGAGCAGCGCGATCGGCAGGAACAGGCGGCGGTCGATGATCGCTTCGACATCCATGATGGTGACGTTGAACCAGCCGAGCCGGTCGAGATAGCCGACGCCGACGAGCGCCCGGTGGCCGTCGATCTGCATGAAGCGGGAACTGACGAGCGCGCTGCCGGAGGCGACCTGCTGCATCATCTCCGCCAGGGCGTGGCGGTCGCGCTCATGGTCAAGCTGGAGGAAGATCGTCTTCTTGGCCTTACTGTCCTTCGTCAGGCTGTGGAAGTCGACGAGCTTGGGGTCGCGATGAGCCTGCACGGCGCCGTTGCGGTCGACGAACATGCTGTGCACCCCGGTCTGCGGGATATCGACGACCTCGCGGATGAACTGGCTGAGATCGACGCCGGTGCCGATGATGCCGAGCGCGCGGTCGCCATCACGGATGATGCAGTTGATCCAGACCTTGGTCACCTTGATGTTGTCGTCGTGATCGACGTTGAGGTGACAGCCGGAACCCTGCGCGATCGTCTTGAAGTACCAGCCGTCGCGGGGGTTGTCGCGCGAGAGCGTGTAACGAAGGCGATCGTTCTCGTAGGTGTTGGCCTTGTCGTTGAAGTAATAATTGCCGGAGCCGTCGAGCACCACGAAGTAGCTCCTGTCCTTGAACGACAGGCGGTAGTGCTCGAGCTCGGCCAGGCCGCGCTGCGCCTTCACGGGATCGGCCTCGTCACGCGCCCAGTCCAGGATCGCCGGTGAGCGGGCCACCGTCTCGGCCAGCGAGACCTCGCGCATCAGCGATTCCAGGCCGCGATAGCGATCGAACAGGATCTGCTTTTCGGCAAAAAGGGTGCCGAGCTTGACCACGCTGCTGTCCACCAGCCAGATGAAGACGCCGGCGGCCGGAACCGCGATCGCGACCAGAATGGCCAGCGTCCAGGCCAGCACCCGGCCACGCAGGCCCTTCGGCAATCGCATGGCGGCAGCGGCTGACCTCAACGGCATGGCGTCTCCTGAGACCGGCGGTGACCGAAGCGTGCGTGGCGGTCGCTCCGGAGACCTGTCGGCGGCATCTGCCGGCCCGCCGGCGGCGGGCAGGCGCTGCGTCAGCCGGCGTCAGAACAGTCCTTCGATGCGCCCCTGCGCGTCGATGTGGATGCGCTCGGCAGCGGGCACGCGCGGCAGGCCCGGCATGGTCATGATGTCCCCGCAGATCGCGACCACGAAGCCGGCGCCGGCCGAAAGACGGACCTCGCGCACCGGCACGATGTGGCCCGACGGCGCGCCGCGCAGCGTGGGATCCGCCGAGAAGGAGTATTGGGTCTTGGCGACGCAGACGGGAAGGTGGCCGTAGCCGTCGGCCTCCAACTCGGCGAAGCGGGCGCGGACCTTCGCGTCGCCGGAGATGCTCTCGGCCCCGTAGATTTCGCGGGCCACTGTCTCGAGCTTCTGCCAGAGCGGCATCTCGTCGGGATAGAGCGGCGCGAAATCGGCCTCGCCGCTCTCGGCCAGCGCGACGACCTTGTGGGCCAGTTCTTCCGTTCCGGCACCTCCGTCCGCCCAGTGCCGGCAGATCACCGCCTCGACGCCGAGATGGTTGCGGCAATAGCTCGCGATCAGCGCGTGTTCGGCCTCGGTGTCGCTGGTGAAATGGTTGATCGCGACGATCGGGGGCACGCCGAACTTCCGGATGTTGCCGACGTGGCGGGCGAGATTGGCGAGACCCGCCTGAAGCGCGGCGAGATCCTCGGTTCCGAGTGCCTCCTTCGCCGCGCCGCCATGCATCTTGAGCGCGCGCACGGTGGCGACGATCACGGCCGCGGCGGGCTTCAGCCCGGTCTTGCGGCATTTGATGTCGAAGAACTTCTCGGCGCCGAGATCGGCGCCGAAGCCGGCTTCGGTGACCGTGTAGTCGGCGAGCTTCAGCGCCGCACGGGTGGCGATGGCGGAGTTGCAGCCATGGGCGATGTTGGCGAAGGGGCCGCCATGGACGAAGGCGGGCGTGCCTTCCAGCGTCTGCACCAGATTGGGCATCAGCGCATCCTTGAGCAGGACGCTCATCGCGCCGGTCGCCTTCAGATCGGCGGCGGTGACGGGGCGCTTATCGCGGGTGCGGCCGACGACGATGCGGCCGAGCCTGGCTTCGAGGTCATCGAGATCGGTCGCGAGGCAGAAGATCGCCATGATCTCGGAGGCGACGGTGATGTCGAAGCCGTCCTCCCGGGGGAAGCCGTTGCTGGCGCCGCCGAGCGAGGAGACCGTCTGGCGCAGGGCGCGGTCGTTCATGTCCATCACGCGGCGCCAGGCGATGTGGCGCGTGTCGAGGCCGAGCGCGTTGCCCCAGTAGACATGGTTGTCGATCATCGCGGCGAGCAGGTTGTGCGCGCTGGTGATGGCATGGAAATCGCCGGTGAAATGCAGGTTGATCTGCTCCATCGGGACGATCTGGGCATGGCCGCCGCCAGCCGCGCCGCCCTTGACGCCGAAGCAGGGGCCCAGCGAGGGCTCGCGCAGCGCGATCATGCAGCGCTTGCCGATGCGGCTGAGGCCGTCGCCGAGGCCCACCGTGGTCGTCGTCTTGCCCTCGCCGGCGGGGGTCGGGTTGATGGCGGTGACGAGGATCAGCTTGCCGTCCGGCTTGCCCGCGAAATCGGGGATGGCCTGCGTGTCGACCTTGGCAATGAACTTGCCGTGGGGCTCGATGGCGGTTTCGGGAATGCCGGCACGTGCGGCGATGTCCGCGATCGGCCGGAGGGTGGCCGCGCGCGCGATCTCGATGTCAGTCGGCATTCCTGCCCCTCTTCCAGGCTCTCGTCCGCCGGTTCGTCCGGTCGGAATCGTTCCGGCGACACTGCCGCGAAACCCCGCCGCCTGCCACTGCTTTCGCAGGGGGGAGGGTGGTGCCGGGCGCCCGTGTCATTTGACGCAGGGGCGGGCCTGCGGGCCTGCTAGTCCTGCGCGGGCCATGCGGGCTTGCCGTGCCCATCCGTGGCTGGCATCACCATGGTCCGGCATGGATTGGCCGCGGCCCTGCCGCCCGGCTCGGGGGAGACGAATGAACGAGCGATCCTGGCCGGTCGGGGGCGGTGAGGTGGGCGCGATGCTGCGCCGCTGGACCGGCGCGGAAACGCCGCTGGGGTCTGCCTCGGCCTGGCCGGCGCGGCTGCGCTCGTCCCTGCAAATGGTCCTGGCGACGCAGACGCCGATGGTGATGTTCTGGGGGTCCGGAGGGCTCCTGTTCTACAACGACGCCTATGCCGTCATCGCGGGCGCAAAGCATCCCGACATCCTGGGCTGCGCGCTGCACGAGGCCTGGCCCGAGGTCCGGGACCTTCACGACCAGGTGATGGGGACCGTGTTCGACGGCGGCCAGCCCCTGTCCTTCCGCGACCTGCCGCTCGTTCTCCATCGGAACGGAGTTGCGGAGGATGTCTGGATCCATGTCGACTACAGCCCGATCTTCGACGATGACGGCGGCGTGCTCGGCGTGCTCGCCGTCGTCACCGAGACGACCAAGCTGATCCATGCGCAGCGCGCGCGCGACGCCGCCGAGCAGGCGCTGCGCCGGCGCGAGCAGGAACTCGCCCAGGTCCAGAAGATCGGCAAGGTCGGCGGGCTCGAGGTCGATCTACGGGATGGTTTCCGCAACACGCGCTCGCCCGAATATCTGCTGGTCCACGGCCTGCCGCCGGAGGCCGCGCACGAGACCCATGAGGACTGGGTGCGGCGCATCCATCCGCAGGAGCGGGCGATGGTCGAGAGCCATTTCCGCGAGAGCGTCGCCGGCTCGGCGACCGATTATCAGATGGAGTACCGCATCATCCGCCCCTCCGACGGGGAGGTGCGCTGGATCTCGGCGGTGGCGCAGATCGAGCGCGACGGGGAGGGGCGGCCGCTTCGGCTGATCGGGGCGCATATCGACGTCACCGAGCGCAAGGAAACCGAGGCCCAGCTGCGCCTGCTGATGCAGGAACTGGCCCATCGCGTGAAGAACACGCTCGCCATGATCCAGGCGATCGCCTCCCAGACGCTGCGGGGCGCGACCTCGCTGGAAGCCGCCAACGAGACCTTCACGGCGAGGCTTTCGGCCCTGGCGCGGGCGCATGACCTGCTCGTCGACGGCGCCCGTGCCCATGCGGCGATGAACGATGTCGCCCACAGCGTCATCGGCATTCAGGGCGATCCGACGCGCTTTGCGATCAGCGGGCCCGATGTCGTGCTCGGGCCGCGAGCCGCGCTGGCACTGACCCTCGTTCTGCACGAATTGGCGACGAATGCGGTCAAATACGGCGCTCTGTCGAACGAGACCGGTCGTGTCGCCGTGTCCTGGCGCGTCGACGAGATCGACGCGGTGCCGCAGTTCCGGCTGCGCTGGCAGGAAAGCGGAGGCCCGCCGGTCGTGCCACCCTCGCGCCGCGGCTTCGGATCGCGGCTGATCCAGCGCACCTTCACCGCCGCGCAGGGGCGGGCGGACAGTGCCTATCTGCCGACCGGCCTCGTCTTCACGCTGGATGCGCCGCTCGAGGCGCTGAAGGACGGGGATGGCGAGGAGCCGGCGCGCGCCTGAGGCCGCGCCGGCGGGAGGCGCTCAGGCGAGATGGGCGTTCTGCGGGAACAGGATCCTGCGGGCCTCGTCGTCGAACTCGGTCTTGAAGGCGAAGGCGTCCTTCAACGCGGTCGCGCGCTGGGCCGCGGGCCGCGCCGAGATTTCGTCGAGATGACGCTTCACATGCGGGAACAGCTCGGCCCAGTGGTCCCCGACGGCGAAACCGAGCCGCGTCGCCCAGCCCCAGACCGACATGTCGATCAGCGTGTAGCGCTCGCCGAGCATGTAGGGCCCCTTGGCGAGTTGCGCATCGATGAGCCCCCAGTGACGCTCGGCCTCGCGGGCGTAGCGGTTGATCGCGTAGGGCAGCTTCTCGGGCGCGAAGCGGCTGAAATGCACCGCCTGGCCGCAATAGGGGCCGATGCCGGTGGCGACGAACATCAGCCAGGAGAGCATCTCGCCGCGCGCCTTGGGTGTGTCCTCGGGGAGGAACTGCCCGGTCTTCTCGGCGAGATAGAGCAGGATCGCGTTGCTGTCGAAGATCGTGGCGTCGCCGTCGGTCAGCGCCGGCGTCTTGGCGTTGGGGTTGATCGCCAGGAATTCGGGCTTGAACTGGTCGCCCTTGCGGGTGTCGACCGGCACCAGCTCATAGGGCAGGCCGGCCTCCTCGAGGAAGAGCGCGATCTTCGCCGGGTTGGGCGAGGGGTGGTAGTAGAACTTGATCATGAGCGGCCTCCGGCTGTCGGGCTTCCTGCATATCCGCCGCCGGCGGTTCCGGCCACGGCGTCCCGGGCATGGAGGATCACGTCCCTGTGAGGGGTGGCTTGCCGGGGCTGCCGCGCTCGCCACCTCTGGCAGGTGCGGCGCCCGCCGCGTCGGGATCGACAGAGGACCCTCCGGATGACGCCACCGTCCAGCCAACTCACCCGCCGGCATCTCACGGCCCGCCTCTCGGCCTTCGGCTTCGCCAGCCTGACCTTGCCGGGGCTGGCGGAGGCGCAGGCGCTGCCGGCGACGCCGGCCTGCGAGGCGCTGGCCTCCGGGACGCGGCGCCAGACGGAGGGGCCCTATTTCACGCCGTCCTCACCGCTGAAGCGCGACCTGCGCGGCGACGGCCCGGGCGAGATGCTGGTGCTCTCCGGCTTCGTGCTGACGCGGCAATGCCAGCCGCTGCCGGGTGCGCTGGTCGATCTCTGGCATGCCGACACGCAGGGGCAGTACGACAATGCCGGCTATCGCTTTCGCGGCCACCAGCTCAGCGATGCCCAGGGGCGCTACCAGTTCATCACCCGCATTCCCGGCTTCTATCCCGGCCGGACCCGGCACTTCCACGTCAAGGTGCAGGCCGGCAACCGGCCCCTGCTGACGACGCAGCTCTATTTTCCCGAGGAGCGGGCGGCCAACCAGCGTGACCGCATCTTCCATGACAGCCTGCTGATGCAGGTCACGGCCGCGGCCGGCGGGCAGATCGGCCGCTTCGACTTCGTGCTCGCCGACTGAGGCGGCCCGGCGGGACCGACGGCGTCAGCGACCCCAGGCGTCCTCGCCCCGCGCCAGGAGGGCGGAGAGATCGGTCAGCCGGGCAATGGTCGCGTCGGCCTCGAAGCCGAGACGCTCGGGGCGCAGCCGCAGCGCCTTGAACATCAGGGCCGGGCCGATCGTCGTGGCGGCGGCGAGATCGCGGCGCAGCGCTTCCTCCGGCAGGCGGGCGATCCGTGCGACGCGGAAGCCATGGGCCCGGGCGCCGGCGATGTCGAAGCCGTTGGAGGAGACGAACAGGATCTCGCTGCGCGCGAGGCCCAGGCGCGCCTCGACATGGGCGTAGCCGCGCGGATCGGGCTTGTAGACGCCGATCTCGTCGACGCTGATCACTGTCTCCAGGAGATCGCCGATCCCCGCCTGCGCGACGAGGCGCCCGAGCATGGCCGGGCTGCCATTCGAGAAGATGGCGAGCCGCAGGCCGGCGAGTTCCCCAAGCGCTGCGCGCGCCTCGGGATAGAGCGCCAGCGCGTCATAGGCCTCCGCGACCTTCGCGACGAAATCCGGCGTCGCGGACAGGCCGAGCGCCTCCAGCGTGTAGGCCAGCGAATCCTGCGTCACGGCCCAGAAATCGGCATAGGCGCCCATCAGGCCGCGCAGCCAGGTGTATTCGAGCTGCTTCAACCGCCAGAGCTGGGTGATGGTCTCGCCATGGCCGGGGAAAGCGGCTTCGGTGATGCCGGCCACCGACTGCACGTCGAAGAGCGTGCCATAGGCATCGAAGACCACGGCCTTGATCGTCATGAGCCTTCCCCCCGACGGCTTTCCTGCAGCCTTCTTAGCACTCGCAATGGCGCTGCGGCGCATGTTATCCGCACAGCGGGGCTTCACAGTTTCTCACAGGTCGTCATGTCCGCCACCGCCGCCAAGCGCCCCGTCATGCTGATGATCCTCGACGGCTGGGGCTGGCGTGAGGAGGCGCAGAACAATGCGGTGCGCCTCGCCGCGACGCCGCATTTCGACCGGCTCTGGGCCGCCTCGCCCCATGCCTTCCTGAAGACCTCGGGGCTCGATGTCGGCCTGCCGCCCGGGCAGATGGGCAACTCCGAGGTCGGCCATCTCAATCTCGGCGCCGGCCGCGTCGTGATGCAGGACCTGCCGCGGATCAACCAGGCGATCGCGGACGGCTCGCTGGCGCAGGCGCTGGCGGCGAGCGGGCTGGTCGACGCGCTCCAGGCGAGCGGCGGGGCGTGCCATCTGCTCGGCTTGGTCTCGCCCGGCGGCGTGCATGCGCATCAGGACCATGCGGTGGCGCTGGCGCATCTGCTGGTCGAGCAGGGCATCCCGGTCAGGGTCCACATCTTCACCGACGGGCGTGATACGCCGCCGCGCTCGGCTGCCGGCTATGTCCGCGAGTTCGCCGCCGCCCTGCCGGCGCAGGCGGTGATCGCCAGCCTGACCGGCCGCTACTACGCCATGGATCGCGACAACCGCTGGGAGCGTGTCGAGCACGCCTGGCGGGCCATGGTGCTGGGCGAGGGGCCGGAATTCATCGACACCGTCTCCGCGATCGAGGCTGCCTATGCTCAGGGCGTCACCGACGAATTCATCCCGGCCAGCGTGATCGGCAGCTATGCCGGCATCGAGGACGGCGACGGGCTGTTGAGCTTCAACTTCCGCTCCGACCGCATCCGCGAGATCCTCGATGCTGTGCTGCTGCCCGGCTTCGGCGGCTTTTCGAGGCCGCGCCGGCCGATCCTGGCGAAGGCGGTCAGCATGACCTCCTATGGCGCCGAACTCGATGCGGTGATGCCGGCGCTGTTTTCGCCGCAGACGCTGGCCAACGGGCTCGGCGAAACCGTTTCAAAGGCGGGTCTCACCCAGATCCACATGGCGGAAACCGAGAAGTACCCGCACGTCACCTATTTCTTCAATGGCGGCGAGGAGACGGCGCTGACCGGCGAGGACCGGGTGATGGTGCCCTCGCCGAAGGTCGCGACCTATGATCTCCAGCCGGAGATGTCGGCTCCCGAACTGACGGAGCGCGCCGTCGAGGCGATCGCATCGGGCCGCTACGATCTCGTGGTGCTGAACTTCGCCAATCCCGACATGGTCGGCCACACCGGCGTGCTGGCTGCTGCGATCAAGGCGGTTGAGGCGGTCGATGCAGGGCTCGGGCGCATCGCCGATGGGGTCGCGGCCGCAGGGGGCACGCTGCTCGTCACCGCCGATCATGGCAATTGCGAGCTGATGGTGGATCCCGAGACGGGGGCGCCGCATACCGCCCACACCACCAATCCCGTCCCGGTCATGGTGATCGGCAGCGGTGCCGCCGGGTTGGCAGACGGGCGCCTGGCCGATGTCGCGCCGACTCTGCTGGCGCTGCTCGGCGTGCCCCAGCCGGCCGAGATGACGGGCGCGTCGCTGCTGCGCTGAGCGCTGCCCTCTTTCCAAACGCAAACGGCGCGGACCGGGGTCCGCGCCGTCTCGATTGGAACGTTGTCTCGCTTCAGTACTTGCGGACGGTCGGGGCCGGCGCGTAGGCGATCGGCTTCTCGACCGGGCCGCAGCAGTTCGGGTCGCTGAAGTTCCAGCGCATGCCGATGCGGATGTCGTGGCTGTCGATGCCCTTGAAGCGGACCGAGGAGCTCGGGTTGGCGAGCAGGCCGTTGGCGCCGCGCAGGCCGATCGTCGGACCGTCGCCCATGTTCAGGTAGCGATAGCCGATGTCGAGCTTGAGATTGGAGGTGACGTCGTAGGAGACGCCGGCCATCAGCGCCCAGGCGAAGTTGGTCTTGTCGGCCGAGTCGCCATAGGCGTAGGAGGCGTTGGCGAAAGCCGCGCCCACCGCCTGGTTGACGCCCTGGTCCGTCAGGCCGCTGACCGAATGGTTGGCGACGCCGATGCCGAAGCCGAGATAAGGCGTCAGGCAGTTCCAGGTGCCGAGGTCGATATAGGCGTTGGCGAGCGCGACGAAGGTGGCGACATCGGCGCGGTAGACATTGGTCTGGTTGGTCGGGACACCGAAATTGTAGGAGAGCTGATCGCGACCGTTGAAGGAAGCGCCACGGTATTCGCCGGTCAGGTCGAAGCGCAGATAGCTGTTGAACTGATAACCGATACCGACGCCGGCGAAGGCGGCAAAGCCGCGATCCGGCTTGACGGTGGAGAAGGAGGTGACGCCGGCCGCGGCTGCGACGGGGCCGTTGTTCAGCTTCACGTCCAGCTCGTCATAGGACTGCGAGCCGACGCCGACGTCGCCGCGGAGATAGAAGCCGCTGCTGATCGTGCCCTTGAGGCCGAGCGGCTCATGGGGCGGCGGGGGCGGTGCGTAGGCGAGATCGGCGGCAGCGGCGGCGGACGCCCCGAGCGCCATGGCGCTTGCCAGCGCAAAAGTTTTCAGGCTGCCCATGGCAGTGTCCCTCGAGTTTGCGCGGCGCCGAATACGCAGCCCACGCTTGTTACCGACGAGGAGACGATGCCGGGAATTCCTTAAACGAGACTTAACCTTAGGAATTAACCTCAAAAAAGTCTGAAGCGGGCCTGAAGACTTGCCGAGAGGTTAATGGGT
Organism: Allobosea sp. R86505; assembly: GCF_042466375.1. Classification (NCBI taxonomy): domain Bacteria; kingdom Pseudomonadati; phylum Pseudomonadota; class Alphaproteobacteria; order Hyphomicrobiales; family Alloboseaceae; genus Allobosea; species Allobosea sp. R86505. The sequence goes on from NZ_JAXHPY010000001.1 coordinate 1,644,557, forward strand.
GGGTGGTGAGGCTGTTGACGCTTGGCGTCGGTGCACACGCATCGGATGCGGGGCAGCGTCACCGGTGATGCCTCTGCCATCTCCGTCATCCTGGGCGACCGTAGGTCGACCGGGATCCATCATTGAATGCAACGGTGCCCTATGATGGATCCCGGCCTGCGCGGCTGTGCCGCTCGTCCAGGATGACGGGGAGGGCAGACGACCTAATTCTAGGCGGCGGCCTTCGTCACGGCGTCGACGATGTCATCGACGGCGCGCATCACGAGGTCGCGGTCGTCGCCCTCCGCCATGACGCGGATCACCGGCTCGGTGCCGGAGGGGCGGATGACGAGGCGGCCGCTCTCGCCCAGCATCTGCCGCGCCGCCTCGATGGCGCTGACGACGGGCTTCTTCTCGAGCGGCTTGCCATTGGCGTAGCGCACGTTCTTGAGGATCTGCGGCAGCGGCTCGAAGGCGTGGCAGACCTCGGAGACCGGCTTGTCCTGCCGCTTGACCGCCGCCAGCAATTGCAGCGCCGCGACCAGGCCGTCGCCGGTCGTGCCGAAATCCGACAGGATGATGTGGCCGGACTGCTCGCCGCCGAGGTTGAAGCCGTGGCTGCGCATGTGCTCCAGCACATAGCGGTCGCCGACCGCCGTGCGGGCGAGGCTGAGGCCCAGCGCCGCCAGATAGCGCTCGAGCCCGAGATTGGACATCACGGTGGCGACCACGCCGGGCTGCGACAGGCGGCCATCCTCCTGCCAGGTGCGGGCAATGACCGCCATGAGCTGGTCGCCATCGACGACCTGTCCGCGCTCATCGACGATCAGCACGCGGTCGGCGTCGCCATCGAGCGCGATGCCGATATCGGCGCGCAGTTCGCGGACCTTGGCGATCAGCGCCGCGGGCGCGGTCGAGCCGACATCCTTGTTGATGTTGAAGCCGTCGGGCTCGACGCCGATCGCGATGACCTCGGCTCCCAGCTCCCAGAGCGCCTCGGGCGCGACCTTGTAGCCGGCGCCGTTGGCGCAATCGACGACGATGCGCAGCCCGTCCAGGTCCATGTTGCGCGGCAGGGTGCGCTTGGCGAATTCGATGTAGCGCGCATGGGCGCTCTCGATGCGCTTAGCGCGGCCCAGCGTCGGCGAGGACGACAGGCGCGGCGAGAGATCGGAATCGATCAGAGCCGAGATCTCGCTCTCGACCTCGTCGCTCAGCTTGTAGCCGTCGGGACCGAACAGCTTGATGCCGTTGTCCTCATAGGCGTTATGCGAGGCGGAGATCATCACGCCGAGATCGGCGCGCATCGAGCGCGTCAGCATGGCGACCGCCGGCGTCGGCATCGGGCCGAGCAGCATCACGTCCATGCCGACCGAGGTGAAGCCCGCGACCATCGCATATTCGATCATGTAGCCGGAGAGGCGCGTGTCCTTGCCGATCACGACGCGGTGGCGGTGCGAGCCGCGGTGAAAGGCGAGGCCGGTGGCCTGCCCGACCTTGAGGGCGAGGTCCGGCGTGATCACGCCATTGGCGCGTCCGCGAATGCCGTCGGTCCCGAAATATTTGCGTGTCATGTCGTGTCCGTCCAACCGGGCGAGGCGCCCGCTCGGCTGCGTTTTATAGCGGGAATAGGTTTCCGGCTCGTCACGATTTGTGACGGATCGTAGATGAGGGCTGAGAGAAAGCTCACTTCACCCGAAGGCGAGCTGGACCTTCATCGCCTTCGACTTGTCGGCGGCGAGGTCGAAGGCCTCGATCGCGCGCTCGACGGGGATCGTCGCGGTCAGCAGCGGCGAGAGGTCGATCGTCTTCGAGCCGATCATCGCCACCGCCCAGTCGAACTCCTCGTGGAAGCGGAAGGAGCCGCGCAGGTCGAACTCCTTGGCGACGACGACGTTCATCGGCAGGGTGAAGTTCCCGCCGACGCCGATCTGCACGATCACGCCGCCGGAGCGCACCACGTCGAAGGCGCCGGTCAGCGCATGCTGATTGCCCGAGGCCTCGAACATCACGTCGAATGCGCCCTTCTCGGCGCCGTATTCGGCCTTCAGCCGCTCCGGCTCCGCCATGACGTTGATGGCGCGGCTGGCGCCCATCTTGAGTGCCGTCGGCAGGGGGCCGTCGACCACGTCGGTGGCGACGATCTCGGCCGCGCCGGCGGCCTTCGCCGCGATGATGGTGAGGATGCCGATCGGCCCCGAGCCGGTGACGAGGACGCGCTTGCCCAGCAGCGGGCCGGCCCGCTTGACGGCATGGAGGCAAACCGCGAGCGGCTCGGCGAAGGCGGCTTCGGCCGCGGTGACATGGTCGGCGACCTTGACCGCCTGGCGCTCCTCGATCACCAGCATCTCGCGGAAGCCGCCCTGGACATGGGGGAAGCGCATGGCGCTGCCGTAGAATAGCATGTCCGTGCAGTGCTGCTGCTGGCCCATCTGGCAGTAGCGGCAATGGCCGCAGGCGCGGCTGGGATTGACCGCGACGCGGTCGCCCACCTTGACGCGCGTGACCTCGGCGCCGACGCATTCGATCCGGCCCGCGATCTCGTGGCCGAGGATCAGCGGCTCGCGCACGCGGATCGTGCCGAAGCCGCCATGCAGGTAGTAATGCAGGTCCGAGCCGCAGATGCCGCCCGCCTCGATTCGGACGCGGACCTGCCGCGGACCGGGTTCAGCCGTGGCGACCTCGTCGACACGGAGGTCTTTTTCGGCGTGGATGACGACGGCGCGCATGGCTTCTTCCCTGATGTTGGCGTTCTTCTCAGCCCTCATCCTGAGGAGCGCTCCGCAGGAGCGCGGCTCCTCTGGATGAGGGCTGAGGGAGGCCCGACAGCCTCGCCGATATTGTCTAATCGATTGAAAGCTGCTTACCCAGTTTCGCCGAGCCGGCGCAATTCGAAAGATGCCGGCGATCCCTTGGAGAGGTCCGCCATGTCTCTGTCGCTGTTCAGTCTGGAGGGCAGGATCGCCCTCGTCACCGGCTCCGGCCAGGGCATCGGGCTGGCGCTGGCGGAAGGGCTCTCGGAAGCCGGCGCTCATGTCGTGCTGAACGGACGCGACAGGGCAAAGCTCGAGCGCGCCGCGCAGGCGATTTCGGCGGCCGGCCGCAAGGTCTCGGTCGCGCCCTTCGACGTCACCGACCAGGCGGCTGTCGAGGCGGGCGTCGCTGCAATCGAGGCCGAGATCGGGCCGATCGACATCCTCATCAACAATGCCGGCATGCAGAAGCGCGCGCCGATCCACGAGTTCCCGGTCGAGGGCTGGCACCAGGTGATGGCGACCAACCTGCACTCGGTGTTCTACGTCACCCAGGCTGTGACCAAGCGGATGCTGCCGCGCAAGCGCGGCAAGATCATCAGCATCGGCTCGGTCATGAGCGAACTCGGACGCGCGACGATCATCCCCTACACGGCCTCGAAGGGCGCGGTGAAGATGATGACGCGCGGGCTCGCCGCCGAGCTCGGCAAGCACAACATCCAGGCCAATGCGATCGGCCCCGGCTATTTCACTACCGAGATCAACAAGGCGCTGATCGCGGACGAAGCCTTCACCGCCTGGGTCTGCAACCGCACCCCGGCCGGGCGCTGGGGCGAGACGAAAGAGTTGGTTGGCGCGGCGATCTTCCTGTCGTCGGCGGCATCCGACTATGTCAACGGCCATCTGCTGATGGTCGATGGCGGGCTGACCGCGGTGGTGTGAGGCCGGCCGCCCGCTTCTCGAAAGCCCAGGTTCAGTCCGGCGGGCGCCGAGACGCCTGCATCAGGAAATCGCGCACGGCCGGGTCGCTGCTCAGGCCGATCGCGCGGTCATAGGCGTCCCGGGCAGCCCCGTCCTGTCCTGACCGCCGCAGCAGATGAGCCTTGAGAGCCCAGTAGGGCTGATAGGACAGGACGTCAGAGGGTGGCAGCTCGGCCAGGGCCGCGAGCCCGGCCTGCGGGTGGGATGCCTCCGCCAGTGCCGCGGCCCGGCTGACGAGCACGCCGGTCGTCGGTGCGAGCCGGGCCAGCCCTTCATAGAGGCGGGCCAGGGCTGTGGCGTCGGTGCGCCCCGTCACCGCCCGGGCGGCATGGACGGACTGGATCGCCGCCTCCAGCTGGAACGGCCCCAAACTCGCATGCCGGGCGGCCTGCGCCAGTTCGGCTTCCGCCTCCTTGATAAGCGGGGTCGACCAGCGCGCCGTGTCCTGCTCGGCGAGCGGCACGAAGGCGCCGTCGGCCGCCCTGCGGGCCTCGCGCCTGGCCTCGCCATGCAGCATCAGCGCGAGCAGGCCACGCGCCTCGGGCTCCTCGGGCAGGAGCTGGATCACGAGCCGCGCGAGCCAGATCGCCTCCTCCGCGAGGCCGCGGCGCCGGGGATCGGCACCGGCGATATCGTCCCAGCCGCTGCCATAGGCGGCGTAGATCGCCTGCAGCACGGCATCGAGCCGCCCGGGCAACTCGGCCTGTTCGGGAATGACAAAGGCGATGCGGGCATCGCGGATCTTGGCCTTGGCGCGCACCAGGCGCTGCCCGAGCGCCGCGGGCGAGGTCAGGAAGGCCTGGGCGATGCGGGCGGCATCGAGACCCAGCACGGCCTGCAGCATCAGCGGTGCGCGGGCGGCGGCGTCGATCGCCGGATGGGCACAGACGAAGAGCAGCTTGAGCCGTTCATCGGGAAAGGCGGCGCCGTCGGCGCTGGCATCCTGCTCCGCCAGCAGGGTCAGGGTCGGCTCCGCCGCGGCGCGGATGGTCTGGCGGCGCCGTCCGTCGATCAGCTGGCGACGCGCCGCCGTCAGCAGCCAGGCGTCCGGACGGGCCGGGACGCCGTCGGAGGGCCAGTGGTCGAGCGCCAGCCGGAAGGCTTCGGCGAGCGCATCCTCGGCGGCCGCGAGATCGCGCCAGTCCCGGGCCAGCAGCGAGAGCAGGCGGCCATAGGAGGCGCGGGCGGCGAGATCGGCCGCCATCCGCGCCTTATGTGCACCGGCCTCGCCGGCCATCAGCCGGCCGGCGGCGGCGGGGGCGGCAGCACCGGGCGCACCTCGGTCGAGCCATAGGCCGAGGCCGGGCTGCGCGCCGCCCAGTCGAGCGCGGCGTCGAGGTCGGGCACGTCGATGACGAAATAGCCGCCGAGCTGCTCCTTGGTGTCGGGATGCGGGCCGTCCTGCACCTGCCGCCGGCCGTCGCGCATGCGGACCATGGTGGCCGTGTGGGGCGGCTGCAGGCCGGCACCGCTGACCACGACGCCGGCCTGGTTGAGCGCGCCGACATAGGCCATCCACGAGCCCCAATAGGCGGGAGCCTTTTCGGGATCGTCGCGCAGGCCGAATTCGGTGTCCGTCTCGCGGAAGATGAGCATGTACTGCATGGGGCGAACTCCTCGTCAACTGACGCCGGAGAACCATCCCCCGGCTGCCATGATGACGTCCAGCCCCTGCCGGTTTCGACAGGCGGTTCGAAAATAATCCGCAGGCCGTCCGCTCAGGCCTTCGTCAGCCGCTGCGCATGCCAGGCAATGTGCTGGGCCATGAAGGTCGAGATGAAGTTGTAGGAATGGTCGTAGCCCTCGCGCATCTGCAGCTCGAGCGGAATGCCGGCGGCGGCGCAGGCGATTTCGAGCAGCTGCGGCCGCAGGCCCTCCTCAAGGAAGCCGTCGGCGGTGCCCTGGTCGACCAGCAGATCCTTCACCCGATGGCCGTCGGCGATCAGCAGCGTCGCATCGTAGGGACGCCACGCGCTCTCGTCGGGGCCGAGATAATTTTCGAAGGCCGGGCGCGACCAGCCGGCGGTCGAGGGCTGGGCGATCGGCGCGAAGGCGGAGACGGAGGCGTAGCGATCGGGGTTTTTCAGCGCGAGCGTGATCGCGCCATGGCCGCCCATGGAATGGCCGAAGATGCCCTGGCGGCCCATATCGACCGGGAAATGCCGCGCGACCAGCTCGGGCAGCTCGTCGCGGATGTAGCTCTCCATCCGGTAGTTCGTGTCGTAGGGCGCCTGCGTGGCGTCGAGATAGAACCCTGCGCCGGAGCCGAGCTGCCAGTTGCCCGGCTCGTCGGGCACGTGCTCGCCGCGGGGGCTGGTATCGGGGCAGATGATGGCGATGCCATTGGCCGCGGCAGCAGCCCGGTACTCGCCCTTGTCCATGACGTTCTGATGCGTGCAGGTCAGGCCCGAGAGATACCAGAGCAGCGGCACCGGCCCGTCCTCGCTCTGCGGCGGCAGGAAGATCGCGAAGGTCATCGGGCAGGCGCAAGCCTCGCTCTGGTGGCGATAGACGCGCTGCGAGCCGCCGAAGGCCTTCGAGGACGAGAGGAGTTCCATGGGGTGTTCCTTATGCTCTGGTCGTGGCCGTCATGGTCGGGCTTGACCCGACCATCTCGGAAACCAGTGCCTTTTATGGGGCAGGCGTGCTCTGCGGAGAGGCGCTCCTCCTCCGGCCAGAGATTCTCGGGTCTGCGCTGCGCTTCGCCCGAGAATGACGGATGGCCTCAGTAGACCACCACGCTCCGGATCGACTTGCCCTCATGCATCAGGTCGAAGCCGTGGTTGATCTCGTCGAGGCTGAGCTTGTGGGTGATCAGGTCGTCGATGTTGATCTTGCCCTCCATGTACCAGTCGACGATCTTGGGCACGTCGGTGCGGCCGCGCGCGCCGCCGAAAGCCGTGCCCTTCCAGACGCGGCCAGTGACGAGCTGGAACGGGCGCGTCGCGATCTCCTTGCCGGCCTCGGCGACGCCGATGATGATCGACTCGCCCCAGCCGCGATGGCAGCATTCCAGCGCCTGGCGCATGACGTTGACGTTGCCGGTGGCGTCGAAGGAGAAGTCGGCACCGCCGCCGGTGAGATCGACGATCGCCTGGACGACCTTGTCGTTGCCGACCTCCTTCGGGTTGATGAAGTCGGTCATGCCGAATTTGCGCGCCATCTCCTGCTTGGCCGGGTTGATGTCGACGCCGATGATCTTGTCGGCGCCGACCATGCGGGCACCCTGGATCACGTTGAGGCCGATGCCGCCCAGCCCGAAGACCACGACATTGGCGCCCGGCCAGACCTTGGCGGTGTAGATCACCGCGCCGATGCCGGTGGTGACGCCGCAGCCGATGTAGCAGATCTTGTCGAAGGGTGCGTCCTCGCGGACCTTGGCGAGTGCGATCTCGGGCAGGACGGTGAAGTTCGCGAAGGTCGAGCAGCCCATGTAGTGGAACACCTCGCCGCCATCGCAGGAGAAGCGGCTCGTGCCGTCGGGCATCACGCCCTGGCCCTGCGTCGAGCGGATCGAGGTGCAGAGATTGGTCCGGCGCGAGAGGCAGGATTTACAGCTGCGGCATTCGGGCGTGTAGAGCGGGATGACATGGTCGCCGGGCTTCAGCGAGGTCACGCCGGCGCCGACCTCGCGGACGATGCCGGCGCCCTCATGGCCGAGGATCGCCGGGAATTTCCCTTCCGAATCCAGGCCCGACAGCGTGTAGGCGTCGGTGTGGCAGATGCCGGTCGCCATGACCTCGACCAGCACCTCGCCGGCCTTCGGGCCGCCGATCTCGATGGTCTCGATGGTGAGCGGCTTGCCGGCTTCCCAGGCGACGGCGGCGCGGGTCTTCATCGGGCGGTTCCTTCCTCGGTTTCTCGGGTCATTTCAGATAGGGGCGGATCACGCGCATGATCTCGCCGATCTCGGCCGGCTCGCTCGCCGGTGCATGGTCACGGTCGTCGTGGCCGCCGCAGGTCTGGCCCATCAGCGTCTCGCGCAGATGACTTTCCAGCACCTCCGCCATCAGCCCGGTCGCGGCGCCGCGCAGGGCCGACAGCTGCTGCAGCAGCGCGCCACAGGGCTCGCCGCGCTCGACGGCGGCGATCAGCGCATCGGCCTGGCCGCGGATGCGCTTGAGCCGCGTCACGGCGCGCTTCTTCTCTTCGGGCGTGTGCGGCATGGGCTCCCCGATACTGGGGGGGTGTATCGTCCCGCCGTTCTAGGTTGCCGGGCCTGAGCCGTCAACGCGGCCGCGGCGCCGCAGCCTCAGCCCACCGGCGTCAGGCTGCGGATCCGCGCCAGGCCGAGCGGGGCGATGTCGGCGAGTTCGGCCAGCTGCTTCCAGGCGGCGGCGTGGACCTCCTCGATCTGGGCGACGAGCGGCGCCGCCGGATCGGCGAGAAAGAGATATTGCAGGTCGTGATGGATATGGGCCGGCTCGCCGCGGGCCGGCTTGCCTGGAACGTCGTGGCTGTCGATGACGAAGGGCAGGTCGGTTCCCTCGTGCCAGGGATGCAGGCGAAGCCCCTGCACACCGGTCTCCTCCAGCGCCTCGCGCGCGGCGGAGGCGTGGAAGCTCTCGGCTTCTTCCCAATGCCCCCCGGGCTGGAGCCAGCGGCCGATCACGACATGGTCGATCAGCAGGATGCGGCTGTGATCGGGCGAGAGCACATAGGCGCTGGTGGTGACATGGCCGGGGAAGGTGTCGCGCGAGTCGAGCGCATGACCTTGATCGATCTGCCAGCGCAGCAGCGAGAGATGTTCGCGCGGGCCGGCGATCTCGGCGCGGTAGCGCGCGACGGCTTCGGCGAGGCGGGCGGGGAAGGTCTGGATCATGGCGTGGGTCTAGCCGATTCGAGGGCGGGTTGGCAGCAGCGCTCGTCCCTTCTCCCCTCGCGGGAGAGGCTCCGGAAGCGCAACGCGATACCCCCCTCCCCACAAGGGGGAGGGGTTCCCCGCGCCTCACGCGCGTCATGCTCGGGCTCGCCCCGAGCAACTCGGGACGAGAGAGGCTCCGCAACCGCGCCGCCTCTTCCCTTCTCCCGGATGGGAGAAGGTGGCGCGGAGCGCTGGATGAGGGCCTGCCGATGCAGCCAGAAGGCGCCACGGCTCCGTCGCGTTTCAATGATCAGCGGCAGTCCCTCATCCCTGCCCTTCTCCCATCCGGGAGAAGGGTTCCCCGCGCTTCACCTCAAGCGCGCACAGCAATTCCCCGCCCGCGCTCGCACGCAGGCGTCACAAACGAGGGGCAGCGGAGCGCCGCGAGGCGCGTAGCCTGAAATCCGCATCCGTTGAGCCAGGATGCGGCGCGGATGGATTGAGCCACCATCCGCACGCCCCGTGGCGCTCCGCTTGTCGGCGATTTGACGACTCCGGGCGGTCGTGTCCCACAGCGTGGTGTAGCTGCGGGTGGTCATCGGCGATTGCCGGTTAGGTTTGGGTTGCGAGATCCAACCCTGAACCGAGAGATCCCCGATGACCGACGAGATGATGAACCTGCGCGGGCTGCTGGAGAAGAGCCCTGACGCCGATCTTCTGCGCGAGATGATCGGCTTTGCCGCGCAGCGCCTGATGGAGTTGGAGGTCGGCGGCCTGACCGGCGCCGGCTTTGGCGAGAAGAGCCCGGAGCGCCTGGCGCAGCGCAACGGCTATCGCGAGCGAGACTGGGAGACGCGCGCCGGCACGGTGGAGCTGCGCATCCCCAAGCTGAGGAAGGGCAGCTACTTCCCGGGTTTCCTCGAGCCGCGCCGCATGGCCGAGAAGGCGCTGACGGCGGTGATCCCAGCCAAATGCGAAGCAATTGGCGAGGAGGCCTACATCCAGGGCATCTCGACCCGCTCGGTCGACGACCTGGTCAAGGCGATGGGCATGAGCGGCATCTCCAAGAGCCAGGTCAGCCGTCTCTGCGAGGAGATCGACGAACGAGTCCAGGCTTTCCTCGATCGTCCCATCGAGGGCGACTGGCCCTATCTCTGGATCGACGCAACCTATGTGAAGGTGCGCCAGGCCGGCCGGATCGTCTCGGTGGCGGTGATCGTCGCCGTCGCCGTCAACAGCGACGGCCGGCGCGAGGTTCTGGGCATGGATATCGGCCCTTCCGAGGCCGAGACCTTCTGGACCGCCTTCCTGCGCAAGCTGGCGCGGCGCGGCCTGCGCGGGGTGAGGCTCGTCGTCTCCGACAGCCATGAAGGCATCAAGGCGGCCGTCTCGAAGGTCCTCACCGCGACCTGGCAGCGCTGCCGGGTTCACTTCATGAGAAACGCGCTCGCCCATGCCGGCCGCTCCGGGCGGCGTGTCGTCTCTGCCTTCATCGCCACGGCGTTTGCCCAGGATGATGCGGCCGCTGCGAGCCAGCAATGGCGCAGGGTCGCCGACCAGCTCAGGCCGACCGTCCCCAAGCTCGCCGCCCTGATGGACACGGCCGAGACCGACGTCCTCGCCTACATGACCTTCCCGACGCAGCACCGCGCCAAGCTGCACTCAACCAACCCGCTGGAGCGCCTCAACGGCGAGATCAAGCGCAGGACTGAGGTCGTCGGCATCTTCCCCAACGAGGCCGCCATCACAAGGCTCGTCGGCGCGATCCTGCTCGAACAGAACGACGAATGGGCCGTCCAGCGCGCCCGCTACATCACGCTGGAAAGCATCGCGCCGATCAGCGATGATCCCATCGTCAGCCTGCCAGCCGTGGCCGCCTGACCAGCCCGGCCAAAGCCGGCAACGTGGTGGCTCCAAGAAGCTACACCACCATCAGGGACACGATCGAGAAGGTGGCGCGGAGCGCTGGATGAGGGCCTGCCGATGCAGCCAGAAGGCGCCACGGCTCCGTCGCGTTTCAATGATCAGCGGCAGTCCCTCATCCCTGCCCTTCTCCCATCCGGGAGAAGGGTTCCCCGCGCTTCACCTCAAGCGCGCACAGCAATTCCCCGCCCGCGCTCGCACGCAGGCGTCACAAACGAGGGGCAGCGGAGCGCCGCGAGGCGCGTTGGGTAGACTAGCCGCATCCCTAGAGCCAGGATGCGGCGCGGATGGATTGAGCCACCATCCGCACGCCCCGTGGCGCTCCGCCTGTCGGCGATTTTTGACTCCGGGCCGCGCTTATCGGGTCGAAAGCCAGCCTCCGCCGCGAGCCCTTTCGACGCCAGTGCCCCTCATCGGGTTGTCGCGTCTACTCCGGCATGGGACGAGGGCCTGACGCCATCGACCGGTCCAGCGAGCTCCTCGCACAGGGATCCTAGTGTCCCCAGGGCGGCGCCCCGAAGCCTCCCGAGTCCTGCTTGCAAGGCTGGCCGCAGGCGCCGCGCCCATCCCCGCCAACGGCGTGCCTTCCGGATGGCGGCCCTCGGGGATGAGGTGGTGCATCTTAGGGTGAGAATGTTGCTCCGGGGATAAGTCAGCCTCCTTCTCCCTTCGGAAGGAGAGGGTACGGCAGGGATGAGGGCGCGCCCCAGCGGCCCTCTTCTGGCGCGGCCTTCGCCCATCTCGGTGGCCACAGCGCCACCAAATTCAGTCGCCAAGAGAAAGTCATCATCGGATTCGATTTTACGTAAATATTAGGAAAATATACTTATATATTCATGTTCATAGACTATAAATTCAACGTCTCCCTAGCAGTTTTGTGCGGCGTTGACCGTATATTTTAAAGAGAGTAATGAGAAATGCGCGCTGAAGGATTCAATTTGTTAAATCGATTTAAATTTTAGCGACCTATCCCTCTCAGTGCGGCTCTGATCCGATAGTGTGGCCTGTTCATTCCCGTTGTTGGAGGTGTAAGATGTTTGAGCGCATCAGTCACGTGAACGGCATTGTCAGCGAAGACGAGATTCTCTTTTCTACCCGTTTCGACTATCTCTTTCCTGAGGCGGCACGTTCGAAACTGTGTCTCGTTCCGAACTCGGAAGAAAGTACGACCGGATTGCGGGCCTTGGGCACCGCCATGGCCACTGATGACCTAGAGCCGCCGGCGGACCCCCACGAGTCCGCGATACCCGCCATTTACACCTATTTCGGCCAGTTCATCGATCACGATACGACCGCGCGCACGGACCGCGAAGGCAATGTCACCAGCGTCGGCCGGGCCGAGCCGGTCCACCCGCTCGACCCCGATTTCATCGTGGCCAATCTCCGAAACGGTCGCCGTCCCGGCTTCGATCTCGACAGCGTGTTCGGCGAAGCCCCCGGTCTTGCCGGGCTCGGGGGGCCGAAGCCGGCGCAGACAAACTCGCGGGTGCTCTACGATGCCAACTTCAAACTTAAGCTATTTCAAGACGCGGGGCGGCGGGATGTCCTGAGGGGACCGGGGCGAAGCGCGATCATTCCCGATGGTCGCAATGACGAGAATCCCAATCTTAGCCAGCTCCAGTATGCGATGATGGCGTTCTACAACGCCGTCCACGCGGCTCAGTCGGGCAGCAGTGCTGCAGCGAATTATATCCGAGCCCGCCAGTTGTGCGCATGGGCCTTCCAGTATGTCGTCGTCCATGACTGGCTGAAAACAGTGTGCGAGCCACTGATCGTCGATGATACGCTTGCCAACGGTCCCCGCTTCTTCGGCAACGCCGCTGGCCAAGGCGGCTCCTTCATGCCTCTCGAATTTTCGGTGGCCGGATTCCGATTTGCGCACACTATGATCAGGCCCTCATACCAGGCGAATGCCGCTGCGCCGCTGGTCCCGATCAATGAGATGCTCGGATTTGCTGGCAAGGACCAGTTCTTCGATGCGGCGCCCGACGGATCTCAGCAACTGAAGAAGCTTTTCACGATCGACTGGAACTTCTTCGCAAGGGGCGGGTCCAACGTACAACATACACGCAAGCTCGACACCAAGATTGCGCGTGGTCTTGGATCTCTAACTCTCGGCAATCGGACCGACGACCCGGTGCTGGGCCACCTTGCGCGCTCGAACCTCTTGCGGAGCAAGAATTTGTCGATCCCCATCGGCCAAGCGGTGGCCGATGCTTTCGGCGTCCTTGCGCTCAAGCCTGCCGAAATTCTCGATGGCGAGGATGCAGGCATCCGTGATGTGCTGGAGACCTACTCGTTCCATCACCGATCGCCGCTCTGGTACTATGTGTTGCGCGAGGCCCAGGTGCAGCAGAATGGGGAACGCCTCGGCGAGGTTGGCAGCCGGATCGTCTGTGAAACGGTGATCGGCCTCATCAAGAACGATCCGTCGAGCTATCTTTACCATCGGCATGACGGCGCCGTGCGTGCCAACGGCATTGACGTCAAACCAGGGGTCGGTGGCGTGATCAACGAGATTAGCGACATCTTGCGCTTCGCCGGCGTCTTTTGAAGGTTGCCCTCATGGGGCGTTCCCCATGAGGGTCCTAATATCGAGCGTCAGGTCCCATTCGGCCCCATTGCGCGCGTATCATGGGCGAGGCGTTTTAAGACTAACGGGGGGCCGCCTGCCGGCCCCCGGCAGATCAAACTAAGCCACAAAGCTCGCGGCGGCGCCCTCGGATCATCAGAGCCTCAGCCCCTCACAGCTTCCCATAAGCCGGCAGGGTCAGGAAATCCTCGAACTGCGGCGCGAGCGAGAGCTCCGAGAACAGCGCGATCGCCTCGGGGAAGCGGCCCTTGTCGTAGGTCTCCGCGCCGAGTTCGGTCTTCACGCGGGCCATCTCTTCGGTGAGGCAGCGCTTGAACAGATCGGGGGTGACCTTGGTGGTGCCGTCGACCTCGACGCCGTAGCTGACGAACTGCCAGATCTGGGCGCGGCTGATCTCGGCCGTCGCGGCGTCTTCCATCATGTTGTAGATCGGCACGGCGCCGCGGCCGCGCAGCCAGGCTTCGAGATACTGCACGCCGACGCGGATGTTCTCGCGGAAGCCCTCTTCCGTGCGCGTGCCCTGATGGACTTCGAGAAGGTCCTTGGCGGTGACGGCGACGTCCTCGCGCTTCTTGTCGAGCTGGTTGGCCTGCGGCATCAGCCGGTCGAAGACCTCCATGGCGACGGGGACGAGGTCGGGATGGGCGACCCAGGTGCCGTCATGCCCGTTGCCAGCCTCGCGCTCCTTGTCGGCCTTGACCTTGGCGAAGGCCGCCGCATTGGCCTCCGGGTTGTTCTTGACCGGGATCTGGGCGGCCATGCCGCCCATGGCGAAGGCGCCGCGGCGGTGGCAGGTCTTGATCAGCAGCAGCGAATAGGCGTTCAGGAAGGCCTTGGTCATCACGACCTGCGAGCGGTCGGGCAGGACGAAGGCCGGGTTGCGGGCGAGCTTCTTGATGAAGGAGAAGATGTAGTCCCAGCGGCCGCAGTTGAGGCCGGCCATGTGGTCGCGCAGTTCGTAGAGGATCTCGTCCATCTCGAAGGCGGCCGGCAGCGTCTCGATCAGGACGGTGGCCTTGATCGTGCCGGTCTTCAGGCCGAGCGCGGCTTGCGCCGCGACGAAGACGTCGTTCCAGAGCCGGGCCTCGAGATGGCTCTCGAGCTTGGGCAGGTAGAAATAGGGGCCCGAGCCTGCGGCGAGCGCGGCCTTGGCGTTGTGGAAGAGATAGAGCCCGAAATCGACCAGCGAGCCCGACGCGATCTCGCCGTCGATCTCGATATGGGCCTCCGGCAGGTGCCAGCCGCGCGGGCGGATGATCAGCACGGCGGGGTTGGGCTTCAGCGCGTAGGCCTTGCCGGTGGTCGGATCGGTGAAGTCGATCGCGTTGGCCCAGCGGTCCTTCAGATTGATCTGGCCCTCGATCATGTTGGCCCAGACCGGCGAGGAGGCATCCTCGAAATCGGCCATGAAGACCTTCGCGCCGCAGTTGAGCGCATTGACGATCATCTTGCGGTCGACCGGGCCGGTGATCTCGACGCGGCGGTCGAGCAGATCGGCGGGGATGGGCGCGACCGTCCAGTCGCCCTCGCGGATATGGCGGGTCTCGGCCAGGAAGTCCGGCGTCTCGCCGGCGTCAAAACGCTTCTGTCGCTCGGCGCGCAGCGCCAGCAGGCGCTTGCGCGTCTCGTTGAATCGGCGGTGCAGATCGGCGACGAAAGCGAGCGCGTCATGGCTCAAAACCTCGTCATAGCGCGTGGCGAGCGCGCCCTTGACGACGACGCCCTTGGGCAGGGTGAGGGAGGCTTGGGTCATGGCGGGCTCCGGCTGACGGTCTCGTTGGCCCCTTATCGCCCGAGACGATCCTTCGCGAAACGACGAAAAGCGCCGAGGACCTTTGCCGATTTCGAAAAGATGACAGCATTCGTTAACGATTGTGACAGTGCCGTCCCGGTCCCCCGCGCAAAACCCGACGATGCCGACAAATCGAGCGATCGGATTCAGCCCGCCGCAACGGGGGCGGGGGTGTCGTGAGCGCTGATTATCGGGGGATAGTCCATGAAAGTCGGGTCCATGATGCGGCGGCTGAGACGGCTTTGCTCGGAAGAGCGCGGCAATGTGATGGTGATGTTCAGCTTCGCCATGGTGCCGGTGATCGGCCTGACCGGCGCCACGATCGACTATTCCCGGGCCACGGATGCCCGCCAGATGCTGAACGCGGCGGTGGATTCCGCGGCGCTGATGGCGGCCCGCGACGCGACCAAGCTCAGCGACAGCGAATTGCGCGAGCGGATCAACAAGTGGATCGCCAGCAATCTCAGCGGTGAGGCCGCCAAGAGCTTCACCAGCGCCGCCATCACCATCGACCGGACGGCCCGGACGATCTCCGTGGCGGCCAATCTCTCGATCGACACCAGCCTGACGCGGCTGATCGGGCACGACCACATGCAGGTCGCCAGCACCTCGCAGTCGACCTGGGGCACGAACACGATCGAGCTGGCGCTGGCGCTCGACAACACCGGCTCGATGGCCTCGTCCGGCAAGATGGACGCGCTGAAAGCCGCCTCGCTCGACCTCATCAAGATCATGAAGGACGCGACGCTGACGACGGACCAGATCCGGATCTCGGTCGTGCCCTTCGCCACCCAGATCAAGGTCTCGACCGATCTCAAGGACGAATCCTGGCTGCGCTATGATCAGAGCAAGACGACCTGGTCGCGCGACCGCTGGGGCAACTGGATTCCGAACACCGTCAGCATCACCAAGTCGACATGGACCGGCTGCATCAGCGACCGCGACCAGCCCAACGACGTCAAGGACAACGAGACCGTCTCGGCCTATGCCACGCTCTACCCGGCGGATTTCTGCGCGTATTCGACGCTGGCGCCGATCACGCCGCTAACCTCGGACTGGACGGCGCTGACCAACGCGATCAACGGCATGACCCCGGTCGGCAACACCAACGTCACGATCGGCGCGAACTGGGGCATGGCGACGCTGACGCCGGGCGTTCCCTTCACCGGCGCCAAGCCCTTCTCCACGCCGCGGCTGCAGAAATACATGATCCTCCTGACCGATGGCGAGAACACGCAGAACCGCTTCACGACCAGTGGCAGCGCGATCGACGAGCGCACCAGGCTCGCCTGCCAGAGCGCCAAGGACGCCGGCATCCGCATCTACACGGTGCGCGTCATCAATGGCGACCGCACGCTGCTGCAGAACTGCGCGACCACGCCGAGCATGTATTACGAGGTCAGCAGCGCCTCGCAACTCACGCCGGTGTTCCAGCAGATCGCGCGCGAGATCAGCCAGATCCGCCTGACGCAGTGAGCGTGGCGAAGCGCGCCAGGAAGAGGTCCTGGGCGGCCTGCGTGTCGAGCGGGTCCAGCAGGACCGTGACCGCGCGCGGCAGCGCCTGCGGCCGGCCGAAATAGCGCAGCGCCTCCTCGCGCGAGAAGCCGGCGAGTTCGGTGGCCTCCAGGAAGGCGGCGATGGTGTCGGCCTCCTTGGTCTTGCGCCTGAGCAGAGTGGGTGGCGCCGCCGGCAGCCCGAAGCGCAGATGGATGGCGCCGAGGAGGCGCGTCTCCACCGCCTTGTAGGCGTCGCCCATCACGGCCTTGAAGGGCGAGATCATGTCGCCGATGACGTATTCGGGCGCGTCATGCAGCAGCGCCATCAGCCGCCAGGATTGCGACCAGCCGGGGTTGAGATGATCGGCGATCGCCTCGACCAGCAGGCTGTGCTGCGCGACCGAGAAGGAGTGCGGTCCTTTGGTCTGGCCGTTCCAGCGCGCGACGCGGGCGAGCCCATGGGCGATGTCCTCGATCTCGACATCGAGCGGGGAGGGGTCGAGCAGGTCGAGCCGGCGGCCCGACAGCATGCGCTGCCAGGCGCGCGGCGGGGCGGGAGCACGGGCCATGGTCAGGCGGCTTCCGTCACGGCGAGGAGCGCTGGCGACGAAGCCATCCAGGGGGACGTCGAGCGAGCCCTCCTGGATGGCTTCGCTGCGCTCGCAATGACGGTGGAGGCGCTCATGCCACCCGCACATCGCGCGCCAGGGCGGCGCATTCGTCGCGGCGGAAGCAGCCGGTGAGGTGGTCATTGACCAGCCCGCAGGCCTGCATGAAGGCGTAGACGATGGTCGGGCCGCAGAAGGTGAAGCCGGCTTTCTTCAGGTCCTTCGCCATCGCCTCGGAGATCGCCGTCTGCGTCGGCACCTCGCCCTGCGTGCGGAAATTGTTCTGCAGGACGCGGCCGTCGAGATGCTTCCAGAGGAAATCGGCGAAGGGCTCGCGCTCGCTGATGGCGAGATAGGCGCGCGCGCTCTTGATCGTGCCCTCGATCTTGCCGCGATGGCGGATGATGCCGGGGTCGGCGAGCAGGCGCTGGACGTCCGTTTCGGCGAAGCGCGCGACCTGTTCCGGATCGAAATTCGCGAAGCCGGCGCGGAAGGCGTCGCGCTTCCGCAGGATGGTGATCCAAGACAGCCCGGCCTGGAAGCCGTCGAGGATCAGCTTCTCCCAAAGCGCGCGGGAGTCATATTCCGGCACGCCCCATTCGGTGTCGTGATAGGCGAGATAGAGCGGGTCGGTGCCCGGCCAGCGGCAGCGGAATTTACCGTCGGGCCCGGCGATGGCGATGCGCTCCTCGCTCGCGGTGGTCGTGTCGCTCATGCCGCGGCTCCAAAGCCCGCCTCGCCGGGGAAGGGGAAGCGGATGAAATCCGGCTTCGCCAGGGTGAAGGCCATGCCGCCGCCGAGCAGGGACTCGCCGGCCGCCAGCGCATCGGCGACACGGTCGAGCCTGAGCAGAGCGAGCGCGCGGCCGTTGGCGCCGGAGCCGATCTTGCCCAGTGGTTTGCCGCCGGCCACGGCTTCCGCGCCGGTTTCCGCCGCGATGCCGTCCGCGAAGACGACCGGCACGACGCGGGTGCGGGCGGTGCCGCGATGCTGCATGCGCGAGACCACCTCCTGGCCGATATAGCAGCCCTTCCTGAAGGAGACGCCGCCGGTCTGGTCGAGCAGCGCCTCATGCGGGAAGGCGTCGCCATAGGCGAAATCGCGGCCGCCCTCGGGGATGCCGAGCGCGACGCGGCGGGCGTGCCAGTCATCGGCGGGGGCGGTCGCGATCTCGGTGGCGCCGCCGCGATCGATCAGGGCGCGCTGTCCCAGCCCCGGCAGGCGCGGATCGGCATAGACGAGGCCTGAATCGGCTGGCAGCGCGCCGCCATCGGTCGCGGCGATCACGGCGGTCGCCTCGGAGAGGTCTTCGAGGGTCACCTTGGCGCGCAGCTTGTAGAGCTTAAGGCGTTTCATCAGGTCGGCGGTCTGGAGCAGGGGCGTGTCGAGCAGGAAGCCGCCGCCCTCCGCATCGGGGACCGCGACGACGAGAAAATCGCAGATGATCTTGCCTTGGGGTGTCAGCAGCGCGCCATAGCCGGCCTGTTCCGGCGTCACCGCGTCCAGGTCGTTGGTGACGAGGTTCTGCAGGAAGGGGCGGGCGTCCTCGCCGGCGACGCGGATGACGCCGCGGTCGATCAGATGGGTGGCGGGCATGCGTGGTCTCCTGCGTGTCCGTCATTGCGAGCGAAGCGAAGCAATCCAGAGCGGCAGAGCACCCGGCTTCTGGATTGCTTCGCTTCGCTCGCAATGACGATTGACCCGATAGGTAGGCGGCTTCGCGCGCGTTCTCAACTCGCCAGCGCCCGCCGTTTCGGCTAATCGCCGTTCATCGCAGACCCACCGGGAGACCCGCCATGCCGCAGATGTTCGACGTGATCCTCAAGGGCGGCACGGTGGTGAACCATGACGGGCGCGTGCAGCGCGACCTCGGCATCACCAGCGGCAAGATCATGGCGCTCGGCGATCTCTCGCGCGCCTCGGCCGGCGAGGTGGTGGACTGCACGGGGCTTCACATCCTGCCCGGCGTGATCGACAGCCAAGTGCATTTCCGCGAGCCGGGGCTCGACCACAAGGAGGATCTGGAGAGCGGCTCGCGCGCGGCGGTGCTGGGCGGCGTCACCTGCGTCTTCGAGATGCCGAACACCAATCCCTTGACCACGAGCGAAGCGGCGCTGGCGGACAAGATCGCGCGCGGGCGGCACCGCATGCATTGCGACTTCGCCTTCTGGGTCGGCGGCACGCATGAAAACGTCAAGGATATTCCCGAGCTGGAGCGCCTGCCGGGCGCGGCCGGCATCAAGGTGTTCATGGGGTCGTCCACCGGTAACCTTCTGGTCGAGGACGACGAGGGCGTCGCCGCCATCCTGCGCCAGACGCGCCGGCGCGCCGCCTTCCACTCCGAGGACGAGGGCATGCTGCGCGAGCGGATGGGCCTGCGCGTCACCGGCGACCCGGCGAGCCACCCGGTCTGGCGCTCGCCGGAAGTCGCGCTGACCTGCACGCAGCGGCTGGTGCGGATCGCGCATGAGACGGGTGCGCGGGTGCATGTCCTGCACATCTCAACCGGTGAGGAGATGGTTTTCCTCAAGGACCACAAGGATGTCGCGACGGTCGAGGTGCTGCCGAACCATCTGACGCTGGTCGCGCCGGACTGCTACGAGCGGCTGGGCACCTATGCCCAGATGAACCCGCCGATCCGCGACGACAGCCACCGCCAGCGCATCTGGTGGGGGGTGGAGCAGGGCATCGTCGACGTGCTCGGCTCCGACCATGCGCCGCATACGCATGAGGAGAAGCACCACGCCTATCCCGCCAGCCATTCCGGCATGCCCGGCGTGCAGACGCTGGTGCCGATCATGCTCGACCATGTGAATGCCGGCCGGCTTTCGCTCGAGCGCTTCGTCGATCTCTCCAGCCACGGGCCGCAACGCATCTTCGGGATGGAGGGCAAGGGGCGCATCGCCGCGGGCTACGACGCCGACCTCACCATCGTCGATCTGAAGCGGCGCGAGACGATCACCAACGCCTGGGGCGCCTCGAAATGCGGCTGGACGCCCTATGACGGTGTCACCGTCACCGGCTGGCCGGTCGGCACCTTCGTGCGCGGCCGCAAGGTGACGTGGGAAGCCGAGATCGTGACGCCCTCGCAGGGCGAGCCGGCGCGGTTCCTGGAGGCGCTGCCAAGGGGCTGAGGGTTCGCGATTGAACCACTGCCGTCATTCCGGGGCAGGCCGAAGGCCTGAGCCCGGAACCCACGACCGGGTGAGCGCCAGGCAACTGCCATGATGCGGGTTCGCCCAGTCGTGGGTTCCGGGTTCTTCGCTACGCGAAGCCCCGGAATGACAGCCTCGGGGCGTTCTCTCAGCCCAACATCGCCGTCTCGATGATGCGCCAGTCGGCGATCGGGACGTCCTGGCCCGACGTCACCATGCAGAGGCGGTCGAAGCGGATCGGGCGGCCGGTGAGCGCGGTCGAGACCTGGGCTGCGGCCTCCGCTTTCGGGCCGGCGGGGACCGGGCCGTAGAGCAGCGAGACATGCGGCAGGAAGGGCTCGCGCGCCTGCGGGTCGAGCCGCTGCTTGAGCGCGGCCAGCGGGGCCGACATGGCAAAGCGCGCATAGAAGGAGCGGAAGAAAGTCTCGCTCGTCTCGATCCCCAGCACCTCCCCGGAGAAAGCCGCGACCTCGCCGGCGGCGGCCGCGATCTCGGTCGCAAGCTGCGTCACCGGCCTGTCGGTATCGCCTGCGATGGTCAGATGCGGCGTGAAGAGCGGCGTGCCGAGGCGGGCGGAGAGATCGGCGAGGACGCCCGCGAGGAGGGCGCCGTCTTCGACCGAGGGCATCAGCCAGAGGGAGTGGATCGGGGCTGTCATCAGAGCTTCATAAACCTATTGCACACGGTCCGACACAGACGTTATGTTTGCTCCAAGCGTATCGGAAATGGAAGATCCATTCCATTACAGCCGAGCAAAATGCGCGTTCTAGGGAGATGGCATCGTGCCGACCGACTTGCCCAACGGGCCGCGCAGCGGCGCGTCGATCGCCGTGCGCGACCTCAAGGTCGCCTATGGCGGCACGCGCGTGCTGCATGGCGTCAGCCTGGATTTCGAGCCGGGCAGCTTCACCGCGCTGCTGGGCTCCTCGGGCTGCGGCAAGACCACGCTGCTGCGGGCGCTGTCGGGCTTCGTGCCGGTCGAATCCGGGGCGATCCTGGTCGGCGGGCAGGACGTCGCCCCGCTGCCGCCGGAGAAGCGCGGCATGGCGATGGTGTTCCAGTCCTATGCGCTGTGGCCGCATATGAGCGTGCTGCAGAACATGGGCTACGGGCTGAAGCTGCGTGGCGTACCCAAGGCGCAGATCGCGGCCAAGGTTGGCGCGCTGCTCTCCATGCTCGGGCTCTCCGGCTATGAGGACCGCAAGGTCACGGCGCTCTCGGGCGGGCAGCGCCAGCGCGTCGCGCTCGGCCGGGCGCTCGCCATCGACCCCGGCATCCTCCTGCTCGACGAGCCGCTCTCCAATCTCGACGCCAAGATCCGCATGGTGATGCGCCACGAGATCCGCTCGATCCAGCAGCGGCTCGGGCTGACCGCGGTCCATGTCACCCATGACCGCGAGGAGGCCATGACCATGGCCGACCGTCTGGTGATCATGCAGGCGGGGCGCGTCGCCCAGGTGGGCACGCCGGAAGAGGTCTATGACCGCCCGGCCAGCGCCTTCGTCGCCAATTTCATGGGCGCGGAGAACGTGCTGCCGCTGCAGGTCGCCCGCGCCGAGAGCGGCGTCTCCGTCAGCGCCGGCACGGCGATGGCGCGGCTCGCGCCGGAGGCGGCCCAGGCGCTGCCGGCCGGCGAGGCTGTCGCCTATTTCCGCGACGACGTCGCGAGGCTCGACGCCAGCGATGCGGCGGCGGGCGGGGACCTGCTGGTCCCCGGCACCATCGCGGCGCGCGCCTATCCGGGCGGGGTCTACCGCTACCGGATCGAGGCCGCCGGCCGCCAGATCACGGTCGACGACGCCGACCGCCACGAACTCGGAACCACGATCGGCCTGCGCATCCCGCTGCAGCGCCTGCACATCTTCCCGGCATCCGAGGCCGGGATTGCCGCCTGACGTCCCAACCCTGGAGTCTCCCATGCGCATCCTTACGATTGCCTGCTCGCTCGCGGCGCTGATGGCGGCATCCCCGCTCTCCGCCCAGACCCTCAACGTCGCCTCCGCCGGCGACCAGAACATGGTCGACTACGTCAAGGACTTCCTCGGGCCGATGTTCGAGAAGGCCAACCCAGGCGTGAAGGTCGTCTCGGTCGGGACCGGCGCCGGCGATTCCGGTTCGCAGAAGATCTTCGAGAAGCTCGACGCCCAGAAGGGTTCGGCGACGACCGATTTCGACGTCGTCGTGATCCACCAAAAGGCCGCCGGCCAGATGGTCAAGGACGGGCTGCTCGACAAGTACACGGCCAATGTCCCGACCGCCAAGCTCGCCACCGGCGAGGCGGCCCGCAACGCGCTGGGCACCGACGTCTCGGGCTATGTCATCCCGATGTTCCAGTCGCAGACGGCGCTCGCCTACAATGCCGCCATGGTCAAGACGCCGCCCTCGACCTTCGCCGAACTGGCGGAGTGGGCCAAGAAGAACCCCAAGCAGTTCGGCTATAACGGCATCAAGGGCGGCATGTCGGGCGTCTCCTTCGTCGCCGGCTGGGTCTATGCCTTCGGCGGCGACGCCGAGAAGCTGATGAAGGGCCCCTATGACGCGGCCACCAAGACGACCTGGGACAAGGCCTTCGCCGATCTGAAGGAGTTCAACAAGAACGTCACGATCACGCCCGGCAATGCCGGCACGCTCGACATGCTCAACCGCGGCGAGATCGCGATGGGGCCGGTCTGGGTCGACATGTTCTATTCCTGGCAGGCCGACGGCAAGCTGCCGCCGAACATGAAGCTGAAGCTGATCTCGCCCGGCATGCCCGGCCAGCCGATGTATTACGCCGTGCCGGCCAAGGCCGGGCAGAAGAAGCTGGCCGAGGCCTTCATCGCGCTCGCCACCTCGCCGCAGGTGCAGGCCGACGGCATCGTCAAGAAGTTCAACTGGTATCCGGGCATCGACGCCAGCCATCTCGAAGGCAAGCTCGACAAGGCGGCCTGGGACAAGCTCTTCGTCGACGTGACCCCGGCCGACCTCGCCAAGAACGGCAAGGCGTTCCCGATCGCGCCCTACTTCAACGACATCCTCGAGGGTTACGAGAAGAAGGTCGCGAACTGAGATCGGCGAGCGTCGTGTTCGTGCTCTGAACCACGACCGTCATCCCGGACGCAGCGAAGCGGAGCTCCGGGATCCATCGTAGGGCGCTGCTCTCTATGATGGATCCTGGGGCAAGCCCAGGATGACGGTGCGTTTTGAAGCAGCGGCGCGCCTCTCGATCACCTTACGTCGGCCCGGCACGATGCCGGGCCGCTCCTCCTTAAAAAAGCGCAGTGGAATGAGCCTCTCCCAACGCCATCTGGCGCTGCTGCTGATCACGCCCGGCCTCGTGCTGGTCGCGGCGCTGTTTCTGTATCCGCTCGGCTTCTCGCTGATCTCCGCCTTCAGCAAGGACGGGGCGTTCACGCTGGAGTGGTTCGCCAAGGCGTTCGAGCTCTACTCGACCGACATGGTCTTCACGGTGGTGATCGTGCTGACCTCCTGCGCGCTGACGGCGCTGGCCGCCATCGTCATCGCCGGCACGCTGACGCTGGGCGAGAACCGCTACATCGTCGGCACGCTGAAGGCGCTCTATCGCTGGCCGCTCTTCATCCCCTTCATCGTCGCGGCGCAGTGCATGCGCACCTTCCTCGCCAAGAACGGGCTGATGAACAACAGCTTCGTCTCGTTGGGGCTGATGGAGCCGCTGCAGGCGGTGAGCTATCTCGACTGGCGTGGCATCATCGCCACCTTCGTCTGGAAGCAGACGCCCTTCGTGGCGCTGCTGCTGGCGGGCGCGCTCGCCTCGATCGACCGCGCGACGCTGGAGGCCGGCCGCAATCTCGGCGCCTCGCGGCTGCGGGTGCTGATCGAACTGGCGCTGCCGCAGGTCATGCAGACGCTGCTGGTGGCGCTCGTGCTCTCCTTCGTGACGATGCTCTCGGTGCTGTCGGTGCCGCTGATGGTGTCGGGCTCGCAGCCGACCATGCTGACCGTCGACATGGCCTTCCGCATCAACGCCTATGGCGACTACGCCACCGCCAATGCGCTCGGCGTCATCACCTATCTGATCAGCGCCGGCGCCGCGATCCTGTATCTGCGGCGCGGCCTCTCGCAGGAGGCCCCGCGATGATCCGTCTCGCCGCCTCTGCCCGGATGGTGCTGGCCGCGAGCCTGCTTGCCGCCTTCGCCTTCGTCCTGATCGGGCCGATCCTGAACCTCGCGCTCTGGTCTGTGGCCGAGCGCTGGTACACGCCCCACAAGCTGCCCGTGACCTATGGCACGCGCTATTGGGAGCAGGTCTTCCGGCCGACCGGCGACGCCATGGCCTCGCTCGGCACCAGCGTCTGGATCGCGGTGCTGACGGTGCTGTTTGCGCTGGCGCTGTCGATTCCCGCCGGCTACGCGCTGGCGCGCTTGAGGCTGCCGATGCGGGCGCTGTTCATGCTGATGTTCCTGCTCCCGCAGGCGTTTCCGTCGGTAGCGATCTACATCAACGTCGCCCGGATCTTCTACCAGCTCGGCATCAACGGCACGGTCCTGGCGGTGGTGCTGGTCCACACCGCCCATGGGCTGGTCTTCTCGGTCTGGATCGCGGCGGCGGCTTTTGCCGCGGTCGACAAGGATCTCGAACTGGCGGCGCGCAACATGGGCGCCTCGCCGCTGCGGGCCGTCCTCACCGTAACGCTGCCGCTGGCGGCGCCGGGAATCATCGCCAGCGGCATTTTCGTGTTCCTCGAATCGCTCGACGAGTTCACCGGCACCTTCTTCGTCGGCGTGCCGCAGGTGACGACGCTGCCGCTGCTGCTTTACAGCGCGGCGATGGGCGGCAACTACCAGGTCGCCTCGATCACGGCGCTGATCCTGCTGGTGCCCTCGGTGCTGTTCATGCTGTTCATCGAGCGCTTCCTGCGGGCCGACGTGCTCGCCAAGGTCGGGACGTGACGCCTTAGGCTTTGCCGCAGGCTCCGGCCTCCGCCCCGGGTCGGCCGGGCCCGTCGCCCGCGCCGCGATCGCACGCGGCGCCATGTTCGCGCTTGCAGCGCGACGGTCCAGCCATCAAAATGCGGGCTGCATACACTCTGTATTCCGTCGGGGGCTTCGGCTCGTGGCGGGCGGGATCCGACAGGAACAGTCCATGAGCTACGATCTCGTCATTGCCGGCGGCACGGTCGCCACCGCCTCCGACACGTTCTCCTGCGATATCGGCGTGCGCGACGGGACAATCGTGGCGATGGGGCATGATCTCGGCCCGGCGAAGGAGACGATCGACGCCACCGGCCACCTCGTGCTGCCCGGCGGCATCGACAGCCATGTCCATATCGCCCAGCCGAGCGGCGAGGGCATCGTCATGGCCGACGATTTCGCCTCGGGCACGCTCTCGGCGGCGTTCGGCGGCAACACCACGGTGATGCCGTTCTGCATGCAGGAGAAGGGCACGTCGCTGCGCGAGACGGTGAAGGATTATCACAAGCTGGCGGAGGGGCGCTGCTACACCGACGTGTCCTTCCACCTCGTCATCTCCGAGCCGACCGAGCAGGTGCTCGGGCAGGACCTGCCGGCGCTGATCGAGGACGGCTACACCTCCTTCAAGGTCTTCATGACCTATGACGGGCTCGCTTTGAACGACCGCGAGATGCTCGAGGTGATGTCGGTGGCGCGCGAGACCGGCGCGCTCGTCATGGTCCATGCCGAGAACTATGACGCGATCCGCTTCCTGACCGACCGGCTGGAGCGGGGCGGGCACATCGCGCCAAAATTCCACGGCACCTCGCGGCCGATCCCCGTCGAGCGTGAGGCGACGCATCGCGCGATCTCGCTCGCCGAACTCGTCGATGTTCCCGTGATGATCGTCCATGTCTCGAACCGCGAGGCGATGGAGGAGATCGCCCGGGCCCGTTCGCGCGGCCTCAAGGTTTATGGCGAGACCTGCCCGCAATATCTCGTGCTGACCGAGAAGGACATGGACGGCCTCAACATGGAGGGCGCGAAATATGTCTGCTCGCCGCCGCCGCGCGACACCGCCAGCCAGCAGGCCTGCTGGGAAGGGCTGTCGAACGGCATCTTCAACGTCTTCTCCTCGGACCATTGCCCGTTCCGCTACGACGATCCGGCCGGCAAGCTGATCCCGAAGGGCAGGACCTCCTTCCGCTGGGTGCCCAACGGCATTCCCGGCGTCGAGACAAGGCTGCCGATCCTGTTCTCCGAGGGCGTCGGCAAGGGACGGATCACGCTGAACCAGTTCGTCGCGCTCTCGGCGACCAATCACGCGAAGACCTATGGGCTGACGAAGAAGGGCTCGATCGCGATCGGCATGGATGCCGACATCGCGATCTGGGACCCGCAGCGCGAGGTGACGATCAGCCAGTCCCTGCTCCACCATGGCAGCGACTATACACCCTATGAGGGCATTGCGGTCACGGGCTGGCCGGTGACCACGATCCTGCGCGGGCAGGTCGTGGTGCGCGACGGCGAACTCGTCGGTAGGCCGGGGCAGGGCGGCCATGTCGCGCGCGAGCGCTCGGCGCTGGCGGCGCCGGCTGGCCAGCTTCCGACCGGATTCGAGCCTGCGGGGCGATACAGATGAGGATGATCGCGGCCTCCGGTCTTGATGGCCGGCGCCGGCTCGTCCAAAGACGGGCCTGCAACCTGAGCACGAAGACTCCAGCATGACCCTGACCGAGCCGAGCGAGGCCCCCGAGCAGACCGGCGGCTACAACCTCTCCAACCTCGCCTACAAGGCGGTGTCGGACATGGTGCGCGGGCGCCGGCTCAAGGGCGGGGAGGTCATCGTCGAGGCGAAGCTCGCCGAGATCCTCGGCATTTCGCGCACGCCGCTGCGCGAGGCGCTGCAGCGGCTCGAAGGCGAGGGGCTGGTGGTGAAGGCCGCCAACCGCTCCTTCATGGTCCGCAATG
Organism: Allobosea sp. R86505; assembly: GCF_042466375.1. Classification (NCBI taxonomy): domain Bacteria; kingdom Pseudomonadati; phylum Pseudomonadota; class Alphaproteobacteria; order Hyphomicrobiales; family Alloboseaceae; genus Allobosea; species Allobosea sp. R86505. The sequence continues at coordinate 1,671,523 of NZ_JAXHPY010000001.1, forward strand.
TCGATCTCGGCGAATATCTGCAGAGCCTGAAGGTGCGCGAACTGCTCGAGGGCGAGGCGGCGGCGCTCGCCGCGGGGCGGCTGTCGCAGGCCAAGCTCGCCATGGTCCATCGCGAGATCGACGAGCTGATGGCGGCGACGACCTATCACACGGACGCGCACTGGCGCTCCGACGACAATGTTCACGGCCTCTACATCGACGGCTGCGGCAATGCCGTGATGGGCCAGATGATCCGCTCGCTGCGCGTCACCACGCGGCTGTTCGAGATCGCCCGCCTCGCCGACCGCGTCGGGCAGGATGCGGTCGAGCATCTCGAGATCGTCGTCGCGCTGGAGGCCGAGGACCCCAAGCGCGCCCGCAAGGCAGCCCAGGCGCATATCAAGAGCCTGTCGCGCTTCTCTCTCGACAATATCTCCTGAGAGCTGCCCTCGATCTGCGCTTCAGCCATGTTTCGTCATTGCGAGGAGGCGGAGCCGACGACGCCATCCAGGGCCTCGAGAGAGCGTCTGGATTGCTTCGCTTCGCTCGCAATGACGGGATCGGCTGATCAACCCCTCGAGCGGATCAGCGCCACGCCGCTGGCGACGACGATCGCCGCGCCCAGCAGGGTCGCCAGCGTCGGGACCTCGCCGAAGGCGAGATAGCCGATCAGGCAGGCGGCGATGATCTGCGAATAGATCATCGGCGAGATCACTGCGGTCGGCGCCCGCCGGAAGGCCTCGATCAGCAGAAGATGCGCAAGCGTGCCGAAGGCGCCGCCCACCGCCAGCACGCCCCACTCCCAGGGCTCCATCTGTGACCAGGACCAGGGCAGGGCGAGTGAGGTGATCAGCAGCGCGAAGAAGCCGACCTGGAACAGCATCGCCAGCGGGTCCTCGTCGGCGGCGATCGCCCGTGTCAGGACGTGATAGCCGGCGTTCGCCAGTGCCATGGCGAGGGGAAAGACGAGGAAGCCGCCGGCACCCGGCGCCGTCGGCTGCAGCGCGACCATGACGCCGCAAAAGCCGATCAGGATCAGCGCCCAGCGTTTCAGCGACGGGCGCTCCTTCAGGAAGACCATGGCGAGGATGGTCGCGATCAGCGGGGCCGAGAAGGTGATGGCGTAGGTCTGGGCCAGCGGCATGGATTTCAGCGCCAGCACGATAAAGACCGTGGTGCCGACCAGCGCCGCGCCGCGGCAGAGCTGGATCACGGGGTGGCGCGTCACCAGCATGCGGCGCGCACCGAAGAGCGGCATGACGGCGACGAGATAGACGACCTGGAACAGGTTTCGGCCCCAGGCGAGGAAGAGCACGTCGTGCCGCGCCGCCAGCGCCTTCAGGATCGAATCGAGGCTGACGAAGCAGAAGGTCGACACCACCATCAGCGCGGCGCCGATGAGGATGTCGCGCCTCGCGCGTGCGGCGGTGTCCCCGACGACCTCAGACAAGAGTGAGCAGCCGGCGCGGCGTCTCGATCAGGAACTGGTCGATCATGGCCTCGTCGAATCCCTTGCGGCGCATCATCGGCACCACATTCTCGATCAGATGACCATAGCCATGGCCGCCATGGCGGCACAGCCGCGTCTTGGTGCAGATGTCCTGCGAGAGCGTCACCTGCGCACCATGGCCGCGCGCGACGAGCCCGGCGATCCAGTTCAGCCGCATGCCGTCATTGGGCAGGTCGATCGGGGCGAAGGGGTAATGCGAGGATTCGATGCCGAAGAAATCCCATTCGGCGACGGCGCCGGTCGCGACCAGCGCCAGCGCCTGATCCAGCGTGGAGAACGTCCGATCGAGATGGCTGATGATCAGGCGCGTCACGTCGCCACCGGCCGCACGGACGTGCTCGATCACCTGGAGCGGCGAGGCGGGGTCGCGGCCGGGATGGACGTTGATGCTGGCGCCGGTCTCGCGCTGGGCGATGACGGCGGCGGTGAGGGCGCGCAACTCTCCCGGAGTGGGCGGATCGCTGATGCCGATCTCGCCGATGATGCCGGCGCGGACGTCGCTGCCGTTGAGGCCGTGACGGACGCTGCCGATCATCAGCGCAGCGAGGTCGTCGGTCGAGCGGGTGGTCAGGGCCTCGCCGGCGAAGCTCTCGATATAGACGCCGCAGCCGGCGACGATGGCGACGCCGGTCGCCTGCGACATCGCGCGCAGGCCCAGCGGATCGGGTTTGATGCCCTCGATGGTCAGTTCGACGATGGCGCGGCCGCCGCGCTCGCGGAAGAGCCGCACCTCCTCCGTCATCTCCGCCACGTCCGAGAGAATGTGGTTCCCGTAATGCCGGCACCAGTGATAGCGGATCTCAGCGGCGTTCCAGGGCGTGATCTCGACTTCGGGCAAGCCCTGCGCGGCGAGTTCGGGCGGCGTGACGTCACAGAGCAGATGCTCGTGCATCAGCGTCGGGCCGAGAACGGCCGGCGCAATCGGGCCGCAGACGGTCTGGATCTCGCCGGGGACGGCAGGGCGGGTCGGCGGCATGTCGAGGATGGCCCGGCTGTCTCGGACGCTGGTTCAATCGCGTCGTCATCCCGGCCGCAGCGAAGCGGAGCGCCGGGATCCATCGTAGGGAACTGCACTCTACGATGGATCCCGGAGCAGCGCCGCTGACGCGGCTTGTCCGGGATGACGGCGTGTTTTGTTGAGGAAGCCCTCAGAAATACGGCGTGAAGCCGGTCGGGTTGAGCATCTTGATGCCGAACCACTTGACCCAGAGCGCGTCGGTCTTGCCGCGGCGGTGCATCTCGAAGATGGCGACGTTGAGCCAGTCCTTCAGGCCGGTGGAATTCTTGGCGAGGCCGAAGCTGCAGTAGTAGACGTCGACCGGCGTCTCAACGACCTTCCACTTGACGTCCTTGAAGCGGTTCATCTGTTCGCCGACGAAGTCGATCACGTCGATCATCGCGTCGCCGCGGCCCTGCGCCAGCGCGCGCACCGCATCGGGATAGTTGTCGAGCAGCGTGACCTTGGCCTGCTTGAGATTGTCCTCGATGAACTTGACCGGCGTGGTGCCGCGTACCTGGATCAGGGTAACGCTCGGGCTGTCGAGTTCCTTCCAGTCCTTGTAGGGCTTGGCCTCGGTCGTCAGCACGCCGAAGACCTCGGTGTGAACCGGCACGGTGAAGTCGATGACCTTGGCGCGCTCGGGATTGCGGGTCATCGCGCCCATGACGAGATCGATCTTGCCCGAGGCGACGAAGGGGATGCGGTCGGGTGAGCCGGTCTGCACGATCTCCAGCTTCACGCCCAGCATCTTGGCGATCTCGGTAGCGAAATCGACGTCGAAGCCGACGATCTGGTTCTTCTCGTCGAACTTGGCCAGCGGCGGCAGCGTCGGGTTGACGCCGACCTTGAGCGTGCCGGACTTCAGGATCTCGTCGAGCGAACGGGCGCTCGCAGCGGTGGGCAGGGCGGCACTGGCGACGCTCAGGAGCGCGGCGAGGCCGAGTGCGATTTTCTTGAACATGGAGTCCCCTCAGACTGGTCGGTTGAACGCCTCGGCTGCGGCCATGTCCGGCTCTTGACGGCCGCGCATGTTGCACCGATTGTCGACGGACTGTATACACTGCGTCGCTCTTGTAAAGCTGCGGCGGACGGGGAATCGAGCGGACGGATGACGGCTCTGCGGATGAAGGACGCCTTCCGGCGGGGTGACGCCGTGACGCTGGCGGTCGGGGGGCGCAGCGTCATGGCCCATCGCGGCGAGACCCTGGCGGCGGCGCTGCTGGCGGCCGGTATCACGCGGCTGCGGCACAGCCCGCGCGAGGGCGCGCCGCGCGGTGCCTATTGCTTCATGGGCGTCTGCCAGGAATGCGTGGTGCAGGTCGACGGCGTGTTGCGCCAGTCCTGCCAGGTTCACGTCGAGGACGGGCTCGTCGTCGAACTCAAGGGCTCGCTCTAGGATGACGCCAGCCGATCTCATCGTCGTGGGCGCCGGGCCGGCCGGCGCCGCAGCCGCGCTGGCCGCGAGCGAGGCCGGCCTTCAGGTCGTGCTGCTGGACGAGGCCTACGCGCCCGGCGGTCAGGTCTACCGCGCGCCGCCGCCTCCCCTCTCCGTCGCAGCGGCAGCGCGGGGCGCCGACGATGCGGCCGGCGATGCGTTGCGCGCGGCGGTTGCGGCCTCCAGCGTCCTCTGGACGGGTGGGGCGCGGGTCTGGTCGATCTCGGGCGCGTTTCGCGTCGATGCGGTGACGGCGGCGGGTAGCGAGAGTTTCACCGCGCCGCGTCTCGTCGCCGCCACCGGCGCGCATGAGCGGCTGGTGCCCTTTCCGGGCTGGACGACGCCGGGCGTGATCGGGCTCGCGGCGGCGACAATCCTTCTGAAATCGCAGGGCATGGTGCCGGGCCGGCGCACGGTGGTGGCGGGTTGCGGCCCGCTGCTCGCGGCGGTCGCGGCCAAGATCGTCGCCGGTGGCGGCTCGGTCGCGGCGGTGGTCGATCTGGCGGGGCCGGCTGACTGGCTCAAGGCGCTGCCGGCGATGGCGAGCCGGCCGGATCTGCTGCGACAGGGGGTCGGCTGGGCGCTGAAGCTGGGTGCGGCGCGCGTGGCGGTGCTGTTTCGCCATGCCGTCACGGCCGTCGCGGGCGGAGAGACCTGCGAGGCGGTGACGGTCGCGCCTGTCGATGCGGAGGGGCGGCTGACGGGCGGCCGCTCGCGCGTGTTCGAAGCGGATGCGCTCGCCATCGGCCATGGGCTGGTGCCGGGCAGCGAGATCCCGAAGCTGCTGCGGGCGGAGCACCGCTTCGCGCCGGAGGCGGGCGGCTGGACGCCGCTGCGGGACGCGTTCGGGCGCTGCTCGGTCGCCGGGCTCTACGCCGTCGGAGACGGGGCAGCGGTGGCGGGTGCCGAACCGGCGCGGCTGTCGGGGCGTCTCGCGGGGCTGGCCGCGGCGCAGGATGCGGGGCGGCTGCCGGATGATGTCTTCGCCCGCGAAGCAGGGGAGGCGCGTGCTGCGCTCGACAAGGCGCTGGTCTTCGCCGGGGCGATCAACCGGCTGATGCGGGCGCGGCCGGCGATGGTCGAGGCGATCGCGCCTGAGACGGTGATCTGCCGCTGCGAGGATGTCCGCCGCGGCGAGATCGAGGTCGCGATCATGGCCGGCGCGCGCGAGATCAACCAGCTCAAACATTTCACCCGCTGCGGCATGGGCCCCTGCCAGGGCCGGATGTGCGGCGAGACGGCGGCGACGCTGCTCGCCCGCCATGTCGGCTCGCGCGAGGCGGCGGGCTACTGGACCGGGCGGCCGCCGCTGCGGCCGGTGCCGCTGGCCGATCTGCTCGGCCAGTTCGACTATGCCGACATCCCCGTGCCGACGCCGGCCCCGCTATGAGCGCGCCCTACGATCTCGCCATCGTCGGCGGCGGCATTCATGGCGCGACGGTGGCGCTGTTCTGTGCGCGGGCCGGCATGAAGACCGTGCTGTTCGAGCGCGGGGCGCTGTGCCGCGAGGCGTCCGGCGTGAATGCGGGCACGCTGACCATGCAGATGACGCGGGTGGCGCTGATCCCCTATGCGCTGAAGGCCCATGCGATGTGGGCCTCGGCGCGGGAGTGGCTCGGTCATGATGTCGGCGTCGTCGTCTGCGACGGGCTCTCGCTCGCCTTCACGCCGCGCGAGGCCGAGCTGCTCAGCTTCCGCGCCGGCAAGCGGCGCGAGGCGGGCGCGCCGATCGAGCTGATCTCGGAAGCGGCCGCGCGTGCGGTCGAGCCGGGGCTGGGCGAAGGCGTCCTGCTCGCCGGGCATTGCAAGGTCGATGGCTACGCCAATGCCTATCTGACGGGGCAGGCCTATCGCGCCGCACTGATCGAGGCCGGAGTCGATCTGCGCGAGGAGACGCCCGTGTCGGGTGTCGAGCGCGAGGAGGGTGGCTTCGCCGTGCAGACCGCGGCCGGTTTCGTCCGGGCCAAGCGGCTCGTGCTGGCCGGCGGGGTCTGGCTCGAGGAGATGGCAGCCTGGCTCGGCATCGCCTTGCCCATCAAGGTGCTGGTCAACCAGCTCGCGGTGACCGAGCGCGTGGCGCCGGTGATGCGCACGGTCGTCGGCATCGCCAGCGGACTTCTGTCGCTCAAGCAGTACCCGCATGGCACGGTGGTGATCGGCGGCGGCTGGCAGGGCCGGGGCGACCGGGAGCGCGGCGGCGTCGAGCTCGTGCCCGAGAGCCTGATCGGCAATATGCGCCTCGCCTGCCATGCCATTCCCGCGCTGCGGAATGCCAGGCTGGCGCGCGCCTGGGCCGGGCTCGAGGCTGAGACGGCCGATGCGCTGCCGGCGGCCGGGCCGATCCCGGGCATCCCCGACGCCTATGTCTGCGGCAGCGTCCACTCCGGCTACACCAGCGGCCCCTACATCGCCCGGCTGCTCGCCCAGCGCATCCTCGAGCAGGCGCCCACCGATCCACTCTTCCCGATCGATCGGCTGCTGGCGTCGCCGGCCGCCTCGCCCAATCCATCCGCCGATGCAGGCCGAGCCACCGATGAACAGCCACAGCATGTCTGATCCCGCCCTCGCACCCGATGCCCTTGTCACGGCGGCCATCGCGCGCCTGACCGGCATCCATGCGGCGACGATCTGCCCGATGACGCCAGCGTTCCGGATGGACGAGCAGGCGCTCGCCGACCATGTCGCCGCGGTCGCGGGGCATGATGGCATCGAGGGGCTGCTGATCAACGGCCATGCCGGCGAGAACTTCCTGCTGACGCGCGAGGAGAAGCGCCGCGTCGTCGCGATCTGCCGGGAGGTGCTGGGGCCCGGCGTCTTCCTGACCAGTGGCGTCAACGCGGAATCGAGCCTCGATGCGGCGCTGCATGCTGGTGACGCCGAGGAGGCCGGCGCCGACGCCATCCTGCTGTTTCCGCCCAATGCCTGGGGGCTGTTTCGCGATCGTGATTCGGCGCTGCTGCATCACCGGCATGCGATGGCGGGCTGCGGCCTGCCCTTCCTGCTCTATCAGGCGCCGGTGGGGGCAGGGTCCATGCCCTATGACCCCGCGACGCTGGCGGGGCTGGTGGCGCTGCCGCGGGTCTGCGGCATCAAGGAGGGCAGCTGGGAGGTCGCGACCTATGACGCCAACCGCCGGCTCGCCAAGGGATTGCGGCCCGATCTCGCGGTGCTGGGGTCGGGCGACGAGCATCTGCTGACGAGCTATCTGATCGGCTCCGAGGGCAGCCAGGTCAGCCTCGCGGCGGTGACGCCGGCGCCGCTGGTCGCGCTCTGGCGGGCGGCGCAGGCCGGCGACTGGGACGCGGCCCGGCACTGGCACGATGCGATTTATCCGCTCGCCTGCGCGGTCTATCGCGAGGCGCCGGGCGGGCGTGCCACCACCCGCCTCAAGGCCTGCCTCAAGATCCTCGGGCGGCTCGCCTGCGATGCCGTGCGTCCGCCTTTCGCGCCGCTGCCGCCGGAGGAATACCGCCGGCTGGAGGCTGCGCTCGCTCATGTCGAAAAAGCCGGCGCCCCGCGTTGACAATCGCGCCGGGCGGTGGCCTCATTGCATGCTAAACGTATACAATGATCGCGCTGCGGCGCTTCTCTGAGGAGGCTTGAATGACGATGTCGCGCTTCGCCTGCCTGCTCGCTGCCTGCCTTGGACTGGGCGCGACCGCGCCGGCCTCGGCCCGCTCCCTCGATGACATCCTGAGGGCGGGAGAGCTGCGTGTCGGGGTCAACCCGACCCTGCCGCCGCGCGCCCTGTTCAACGAGAAGAACGAGATCGACGGTTTCGAGCCGGAGTTGGCGAAGGCGGTGGCCGCCAAGCTGGGCGTGAAGCTGACGCTCGTGCAGGTCGGTTCGCCCGACCGCATCCCCTTCGTCGTGGCCGACAAGGTCGATCTCGTCATGGGCGCGATGAGTCGTACCTCCGAGCGCGCCAAGGTGATCGACTTCACCGCGCCGATCCATTCGGAGAATTACGGGATCGTCACCACCGACGCGAAGCCGTTCACGAAACTCGCCGACCTCAACAGCGAGAGCGTGACGCTGATCCAGGTGCGCGGGACGACCGCGATCCCCTTCATCCAGAAGAACCTGCCCAAGGCCAAGCTCGTCCTGCTGGACAACTACAACGATCGCGACCGGGCGCTGGCGCAGGGACGAGGCGATGCCTCCTTCGACGGGATCGACGCGGTCGCCTACCGGCTCAAGATCTTCCCGGCGATCAAGTGGAAGGTGATCCCGGCGCCGGAATACGGCGTCACCTATTCGAGCTTCGGCGTCGCCAAGGGCAATCACGGCTTACGCGACTGGCTCAACATCGCGCTCTACGAGCTGCACACCGCCGGCACGGTCGAGGCGATCTGGGAGAAGTGGTTCCTCAAGCCGATGGACACCAAGGTGCCCGTCACGCCGTATTTCTGATGCCGTGTACGGGAGCCCAGTGTGACGGCTTCGCCGTGATCGGCGCGACGCCACTCCCTCCCCCCGCTTGCGGTGGGAAGGGCTGGGGTGGGGGGCAGTGCCGCTTGGCTCGACCATCGAGACTCTTCCTGCACGCCCCCCCATCCCTAACCCTTCCCCACCGCAAGCGGGGGGAAGGGGACAAGGCGGCGCCCTGCTGATGGCCTACACCCTCCAATACGGGCAGGTGACGCCCTATCTCGGCTATCTCGCCGGCGGCGCCTGGCTGGCGCTGCAACTGGCGGCGATCGCCTTCGTGATCGGCTGGGCGATCGGGCTCGTCTGCGCCTCGGTGCTCGAATACGGGCCGCGGCCGCTGCGCTGGCTGGTGAAGGCCTATGTCGTGTTCTTCCTCAACACGCCGCTCCTGGTGCAGATCTTCTTTCTGTATTTTGCGTTGCCAGACTGGGGCATCGTGCTCGGCTCCTACCAGGCCGTGCTGCTGGGCATGGCGATCAATGCCGGCGCCTATCTCACCGAGATCCAGCGGGCAGGGTTCCGGTCGATCCGCAAGGCGGAGATCGAGGCGGCGGAGACGCTGGGCTTCTCGCGCATCCAGATCATCCGCTACGTGGTGCTGCCGCATATCGGCAAGGTGCTGTTTCCGCCCCTGTCGAACCAGTACATCATCCTGACGATGACGACCTCGATCGCGGCGATCTTTGGCGTCGAGGAGCTGACCGGGCGGACCTACAACATCAACGCCCAGACCTTCCGCTCCTTCGAGATCTTCTCGATCGCGGCGCTCTACTACATCGCGCTGACCCTGGTCGCGAGCGGGGCGCTCTACGCCGTCGGGCGCTATTTCTTCCGCATCAAGGGCAAGGTCTTCTGATGGAACGGCATCGTCCGACGACGGAGGGCTGCCGATGGCCTCGCTGATCGAGGAGGCGCCGCGCTTCTTCGGCTATTACAACCTGATCTTCCTGGGGCAGGCTTTCGCCTATACGGCGCTCCTCTCGCTGGTCGGCTGCGGACTGGGCTTCCTCGTCGGCTTCGTGCTGGCGGTTCTCCGCAACGAGCGGATCGTCGGCTTCGCGCCGCTGCGCTGGTTCGCCACGATCTATGTCGAGATCTTCCGGCGCATCCCCTTCCTGGTGAAGCTGATGGTGGTGTTCTTCGCCTTCCAACTCGCCGGCTTCGACGCCAGCATGTTCGCGGTCGCCGCCACCACGGTCGCGCTCTCGGCCTCGGCTTTCTCGGCCGAGAACATCCGCGCGGGGCTGGAAGCCGTGCACAGGAACCAGTGGGACGCGGCCGAGACCATGAACATGGGCGGGCTCACCGCGTTGCGCCGGGTGATCCTGCCGCAGGCCTGGGCGATCATCATCCCGCCCTCGATGACCTATTCGGTCGGGCTGGTGAAGAGCACCTCGATCGCCTCGCAGATCGGCGTGGTCGAGCTGACCTATGCCGCCAAGATCCTGAACCAGAAGGGTTTCTCGGCGGCGATCTGCTTCGGCACGATCCTGATCCTGTATTTCATCCTCTGCTATCCGCTGAACCTGTTCGCATCGCATCTGGAGCGCCGGCTTGCCCCATCTCGTCATCGATAGGCTCAGCGCCAATTACGGCACGGCGCCGGTCCTGCAGGATGTTTCGCTGTCGGTGGAGCGCGGCGAGATCGTCTCGATCATCGGCCCCTCCGGCTCGGGCAAGAGCACGCTGCTGCGCGTGCTGACCGGGCTGCTGAAGCCCCATGCCGGGGTTGTCCATGTCGCCGGCGCGCAGGTCGACTATGGCAGCGCAGCCGCGCTGAAGAAGGTGCGCGACCGCTTCGCGGTCGTGTTCCAGCAATACAACCTGTTCCAGAACATGACGGCGCTGCGCAATGTCACCATCGCGCCGACGATCGTGAAGAAGCGCGACGCCGCCGAGGTCGAGCGCGAGGCGCGCGCGCTGCTCGAGAAGGTCGGGCTGTCGCACCGGATCGAGGCCTATCCGGACGAGCTCTCCGGCGGCCAGCAGCAGCGCGTCGCGATCGCCCGCGCGCTGGCACTGAAGCCGGAGATCCTGCTGCTCGACGAGGTGACCTCGGCGCTCGATCCCGAGCTCGTCGCGGAGGTGCTCGACACCATCCGCGTGCTCGCCGCCGAAGGCATGACCATGCTGATCGTCAGCCACGAGATGGGCTTCGTCCGCGAGATCTCAAGCAAGGTCGTGTTCATGGCCGACGGCAAGGTCGTCGAGGTCGGCCCGCCCCAGCAGATTTTCGATGCGCCGCAGACCGAGCGCTGCTCCGATTTCGTCCGCCGCATCCTGCGGCACTGAAGAACTGCGGCACTGAAGGAAGAGCCCGATGAGCTACGGCATGCACTACCTGAAGGGCGCGGTGGATTGCCATGTCCACACCTGCCCGCATCTCAACGGGCGCAGCGCCAACATCTTCGAATCGGTGCGCCAGGCGGCTGCAGCGGGCATGCGCGCCATCGGACTGATGGACAATTTCATGAATTCGTCAGGCTATGCCGCGCTCGCCGCCGCCGAGCTCGGCCATCTCGGCATTGAGATCTTCGGGGGGCTGATCATGCAGCCCACCGCCGGCGGCGTGACCTATGAGGCGGCGCGCAATGCCGTCGACTACGGCTACGGGCCGGGCACGGGCGCGCGTTTCCTGTCGCTGCCGACGCATCACACCAAGGCGGTGGCGCGGCGCGAGGGGCGCACGGGGCTGTATCTGGAGGCCGCTTTCGGGGTCCACGAGAGCGGCAAGGTGCCCGACCCGGTGCCCGCGATCATCGACCTCTGTGCCGAGCGCGACATCGTTTTCGATTGCGGGCATGTCGATGGCTGGGAGGCGGTGGCGCTGGCGGAAGAGGCGAAGAAGCGTGGGGCTGCGCGGGTGCGCACCCATGCCGGCGGCTACGATATCAAGACCATCGAGACGCTGGTTTCGCTGGGCGCCTATTGCGAGTTCTCGTTCTTCGTCCTGACCCATGCGACGCAGGTCGGCCTCACCCATGTCGACCAGGAGAAGCACCGCGCGCCGTCCAAGACCGTGCAGGATTTGACGCCTAAGATTCGTGCGGCCGGCGACAAAGCGATCGTCTCGGGCGACGCCGGCATCTACCTGCTGCCGCCGCCGGTTGAGGCCTTCCGCGAGTTCCTCGTGCTGCTGGAAACGGACGGATTCAGCGAAGCCGAGCTGCGGGTCATGAGCAGCACGAACCCCGCCGACCTGTTCCGGATCGGTAGCTTCGCGGCCTGACGTCCGCCATGAGAAAGGCCCGCTTCCGGCCGATGCCGAATGCGGGCCTGACAAGCTTCCGTGAGATGCGGCGCGCGCTTACTTCTTCTTCCCGTCCGGGCCGAACTGCTTGAGATAGGCGATCAGATCGGTGATCCGGGCATCGTCCTTGAGGCCCGGATAGATCATCTTCGTGCCCGGCGTGACGCCGCGCGGATCCTTGATGTAGACGCGGAAATTCTCTTCGCTCCAGACCTTGTCGAGCGACTTGTAGGCCGCCGAATAGGTATAGCCGGGCCAGGTTCCAGCCTTGCGGTTGTCGAACATGCCGTTCAGCACGGGGCCGACGGCGTTCCTCGCGGTTTCGCCGACCTGGTGGCAGGTCCGGCATTGCAGGAAGACCTTCTCTCCGGCAGCGGCGTCCTGCGCCTGGGCCGTGGCAGGCAGGAGGCCGACGACGGCGGCCGCGGCTGCGTAGGCAAGCTGTCTCATGGCGATAACCTCTCCAGACTTATTCCGGTTATAATGTGGGCACGATGGATGGCGGGCAAGCCCGTAACCGTCGCACCCCCCCCCAGGTGGTTTCATTTTCGCAATTTTCAGGTCCAGAGCCTCTTGCGGGCTGTCGCCGGCCGATCGTGAGAAAGCACGACCAAAGCGATTGCATGTCGTGCAACTCCTTCGTAGTGTATCGTCAGCCTTACAGCAATATGTAAATCCAGGCTGACATATTGGCGACTGCGAGAGAAGGGGACCTCAATGCCCGATACCCCGCTTCTGGACGACGTCACCGTTCCCGCCGATCTTCGCCGTCTCTCGGTCAAACAGCTCAAGCAGCTGGCGGACGAACTGCGAGCCGAGACGATCGATGCGGTCGCCGTCACCGGTGGCCATCTCGGGGCGGGGCTGGGGGTGATCGAGCTCACGGTCGCGCTGCATCACCTTTTCGACACCCCCCGCGACACGCTGATCTGGGATGTCGGCCACCAGGCCTATCCGCACAAGATCCTCACCGGCCGGCGGGACCGCATCAGGACGCTGCGGCAGGGCGGGGGACTGTCCGGCTTCACCAAGCGCGACGAAAGCGAGTACGACCCCTTCGGCGCCGCCCACACCTCGACCTCGATCTCGGCGGGGCTGGGCTTCGCCGTCGCCCGCGACCTCAAGGGCGAGGACGGGCATGTCGTGGCCGTGATCGGCGACGGGGCGATGTCGGCCGGCATGGCCTATGAGGCGATGAACAATGCCGGTGCGCTCGGCAAGCGGCTGATCGTCATCCTGAACGACAACGACATGTCGATCGCTCCGCCTGTGGGGGCGCTGTCGGCGCATCTGGCGAAGCTGCTCTCGGGCAAGACCTATCTGTCGCTGCGCGACCAGGGCCGCCAGCTCACGCGGCGGCTGGGGCGCGGTCTCGATTCCAAGATCACCCGCGCCGTCGAGCATGCGCGCGGCTATCTCACCGGCGGCACGCTCTTCGACCAGCTCGGCTTCTACTATGTCGGTCCGATCGACGGCCACAATCTCGACCATCTCATTCCGGTGCTGCGCAATGTCCGCGACGCACCGAACGGGCCGATCCTGGTTCATGTCGTGACGCAGAAGGGCAAGGGCTACGCCCCGGCCGAGGCGACGGCGGACAAGTACCATGCCGTCGCCCGCTTCGACGTCGCGACGGGGCAGCAGGAGAAGGCGACGGCCGCCGCGCCCTCCTACACCAAGGTGTTCTCGCAGGCGCTGCTGCGCGAGGCGGCGCGCGACGAGCGCATCGTCGCGATCACCGCCGCGATGCCCTCGGGCACGGGGCTCGATGCCTTCGCCAAGGCCCATCCCTCCCGCTTCTTCGATGTCGGCATCGCCGAGCAGCATGCGGTGACCTTCGCCGCCGGCCTCGCCTGCCAGGGCCTCAAGCCGGTCTGCGCGATCTACTCGACCTTCCTGCAGCGCGCCTATGACCAGATCGTCCACGACGTCGCCCTGCAGAAGCTGCCCGTGCGCTTCGCGATCGACCGGGCGGGGCTGGTCGGCGCCGATGGCGCGACCCATGCGGGGGCGTTCGACACCGCCTATCTCGGCTGCCTGCCCGGCTTCGTGCTGATGGCGGCGGCCGACGAGGCCGAACTCGTGCATATGGTCGCCACGGCCTGCGCCCACGACGAGGGGCCGATCGCGCTGCGTTATCCGCGCGGTGACGGCGTCGGCGTCTCGCTGCCGGATGTCGGCTTGCCGCTGGAGATCGGCCGCGGGCGCGTGCTGCGCGAAGGGACGCGCATCGCCATCCTGTCCTACGGGACGCGGCTGGGCGAATGCCTCGAGGCGGCGGAGCGGCTCGACGCGCTGGGGCTGTCGACAACGGTCGCCGATGCCCGATTCGCCAAGCCGCTCGACCGCGCGCTGATCCGGCGCCTGGCGCAGCATCACGAGGCGCTGATCACGGTCGAAGAAGGCTCGGTCGGCGGCTTCGGCTCCTTCGTGCTGCATGCGCTGGCCGATGACGGGCTCTTCGAGGCCGGGCTGAAGATCAAGACGCTGACGCTGCCGGACCGCTTCCAGGACCAGGACAGCCAGGCGCGGCTCTATGCACAGGCGGGGCTCGATGCGGATGCGATCGTGGCGGTGGCGGCAGGGCTCTGCCGACCGGCCACGCGGCGCAGCGCCGTGGCGGGGTCCGGGGCCTTGCGGCTGGTGCCGGCTCCCCTGCACGAGGCCTCGACATGAATGCCGTGACGCCCTTCAAGCGCCCGCTGACGGTGCTTCTGGCCAAGCCGCGTGGCTTCTGCGCCGGCGTGGTGCGGGCGGTCGAGATCGTCGAACGCGCCATCGCGCAGGCGGGCGCGCCGGTCTATGTCCGCCACGAGATCGTCCACAACACCCATGTCGTCGAGGGCCTGCGCGCGCAGGGGGCGGTCTTCGTCGGCGAGGTCGACCAGATTCCGGCGGGTGCGACGACGATCTTCTCGGCCCATGGCGTGTCACGCGGGGTCGAGGCGGCGGCGGCGGCGCGCGGGCTCGACGTGATCGACGCGACCTGCCCTCTGGTCCAGAAGGTCCATAATCAGGGCCGGCGCTACGCGCAGCTCGGCTACGACGTCGTGCTGATCGGCCATGAGGGCCATGCCGAGGTCGAGGGCACACGCGGCCAGATCGACGGGCGCCTCCATGTCGTCGCCACGGCCGCCGAGGTGGCCGGGCTGGTCGTCGCCGATCCAGAGAAAGTGGCCTATATCAGCCAGACGACGCTGAGCGTGCAGGATACGCGCGAGGTCATCGTCGCGCTGACCGCACGCTTCCCGGCGATCGTCGGCCCCGACATCCGCAACATCTGCTACGCGACCCAGAACCGGCAGGCGGCGGTGCAGGCGATGGCGCCGCATTGCGACCTCATCCTCGTCGTCGGCTCGCGCTCCTCCTCCAACACGACGCGGTTGCGCGAGGTCGGCGAGATCGCCGGCGTCGCGAGCCATCTGATCGAGGGGCCAGACGCGATCGACCCGGCCTGGTTCGAGGCGGTCGAGACGGTCGGCTTCACCGCCGGCGCCTCGGCGCCCGAGCGGCTGATCCAGGATGCGATCGATCGCCTGCGCGGCTTCCGCTCGGTCACGGTGCGGGAGCTCGAGGGCGTCGACGAGGAGGTGGTGTTCCGCCTGCCGCCGCGCCTGGTCGAGGCGATGGCGTCCTGAAACGGGGAGAGACGGCGATGGACGGGCTCCTGGATCATGCGGATGTCGTCGGGCAGCGTCTGCGCCGCGAAAGCGAGGCGGAGTCCGGCGAGATCGGGTCCTCCCTCGCGATGTCGGCCGCCGCGATCGCCAAACGGCCCCGGCGCGCGCCGAAGCGTGCCTCGGCCCTGCCGGCCGACGGGCGCGCGCCGCCGTTTCCGTTTTCCGCCATCGTCGCCCAGGAGGAGATGAAGCGCGCCCTGCTGCTGGCGGCGATCGACCCGACCATCGGCGGCGTGCTGATCTTCGGCGATCGTGGCACGGGCAAATCCACGGCGGTGCGGGCGCTGGCCGCCCTGCTGCCGCCGATGCGCGCGGTCGTCGGCGACCCCTATCAGGCCGCGCCGCGCGCCGGGGTTCGCGGCCAGAAGACGCATCTCGTCCCCGTGCCGGTGGTCGACCTGCCACTGGGAGCGACCGAGGACCGCGTCGTCGGCGCGCTCGATCTGGAGAAGGCGCTGGCCAGCGGCGAGAAGGCCTTCCAGCCCGGCCTGCTCGCGCGGGCCAACCGCGGGTTCTTGTATATCGACGAGGCCAATCTGCTGGAGGACCATCTCGTCGACGTGCTGCTCGATGTCGCCGCCTCCGGCGAGAACGTCGTCGAGCGCGAGGGGCTGAGCATCCGCCATCCGGCGCGCTTCGTGCTGGTGGGCAGCGGCAATCCCGAAGAGGGCGAACTGCGTCCGCAGCTGCTCGACCGGTTCGGCCTCTCCGTCGAGGTCGCGACACCGGTCGATCTGCCGACTCGCATCGCGGTGGTGAAGCGCCGCGACGCCTATGACCGCGACCCGCGGGGGTTCTGCGCGCAATGGCAGGCGGCGGACCAGGCGATCGGGCGGAGGCTGATCGCCGGGCGCAAGCGGCTGGCGCAGATCGAGACCTCCGATGCCGCGCTGACGCGTGTGGCGGAACTCTGCCTGCATCTGGGCACCGACGGCCTGCGCGGCGAACTGACCCTGATGCGGGCAGCACGCGCGCTCGCGGCGCTCGAAGGCGCGCAGGAGATCCTCGACAGCCATATCCGGACGGTCGCGCCGATGGCGCTGCGCCACCGGCTGCGCCGCAATCCGCTGGACGAGGCCGGCTCGACCGTGCGTGTCGAGCGGGCGCTGGCCGAGGTTTTCGGCCCATGACCACGCCCGGCGCCAGCGCGACCGAGGTTCCGGTGCTGGCGCCCTGGCGGCTCGCCGAGATCGCGGCCGCGCTGCTGGCGCTGGATGGTGCGTCGATCGGCGGCGTGTCCCTGCGTGCGCCGGCCGGGCCGGTCCGGGAGGCCTGGCTCGCCCGCCTCGCGGCCTTGCGCTATGGGGCGCCCTGCTCGCGGATGCCGGCCGGCATCGGCGATGCGCGCCTGCTCGGCGGGCTCGATCTGACCGCGACGCTGGCGATGGGGCGCCCGGTTGCGGAACGCGGCCTGCTCGCGGAGGCCGATGGCGGCGTCCTGATCGTCGCCATGGCCGAGCGCGTCGAGGCTGCGACGGCGGCGAAGCTCTGCGCCGTGCTCGATGCCGGCGCGGTCACGGTTGAGCGCGACGGCATCGCCCTGACCGTGTCGACCCGCTTTGCCGTTGTCGCCCTCGACGAGGGCATCGCCGCCGATGAGCGCCCCGCCGCGGCCCTGACCGACCGGCTGGCGCTGCGGCTCGACCTCACCGCGTTGTCGCATCGCGAGATCGAGCCCCCCGTCTTCGACGCCGGGAGCATCGCCGCTGCGCGCGCCCGCGTCGCCGCGACGATCGACGACGAGACGATCGCCTGCCTGTGCACGGCGGCGCTGGCGCTCGGCATCGGCTCGACCCGCACCGCGCTGCAGGCGGTGAAGGTGGCGCGGCTGGTGGCCGCGCTGTCGGGCCGCGAGGCGGTCGCGCCCGAGGATGCGGCGCTCGCCGCCGCGCTCGTGCTGGCGCCGCGCGCGACACAGTTGCCGGCGCCGAGCGAGGAGGCCGAGGCCCAGGAGCCGGGGCCCGAATCGGAGCCGCAACCGGAGTCGCCGCCCTCCGAAAGCGACGAGCAGGCGGCGGCCCCGCCGCGCGATCTCGACGAGATGGTTCTCGACGCCGCGAAGGCCGCGATCCCCGCCGGTCTGCTGGGGCAATTGCTGGCGGCGGGAGGTCGGGCGCTGGCGCGCGCCGCCGGCCGGGCCGGGCAGTTGCAGAAGGCGGCGCGGCGCGGCCGCGTCGTGGGCTCGAAGGCCGGTGATCTGCGCGGCGGCGCCAGGCTCGATGTGGTTGAGACGCTGCGCGCCGCGGCGCCCTGGCAGCGGCTGCGGCACAGCGAAGCCGCGATGGCGGGCCGCAACGGCCTGATCGTCAGGCGCGAGGATTTCCGGATCGCGCGCTACAAGCAGCGCAGCGAGACCGCGACGCTGTTCATCGTCGACGCCTCGGGGTCCTCGGCACTGCAGCGGCTCGCCGAGGCGAAGGGCGCCGTCAGGCTGCTGCTGGCGGAGTGCTATGTCCGGCGCGACGAGGTCGCGCTGATCGCCTTTCGCAAGGCCCAGGCCGAGATCGTGCTGTCGCCGACGCGTTCGCTGGTCGCGGCCGAGCGGGCACTGGCCGGTCTGCCGGGTGGTGGTGCGACGCCGCTCGCGACCGCGATCGAGGCCGCCTGCGCGCTGGCCGATGCCGTCAGGCGCAAGGGCCGGACGCCGGCGCTCGTCTTCATGACCGATGGCCGCGCCAATATCGACCGCGCCGGGCGGCAGGGGCGGGCTCAGGCGCAAGCCGACGCACTGGCTGCTGCCCGGGGCCTGCGCGGCGAGGGCTTCAACGCGATCCTGATCGACACCTCGCCGCAGCCCCAGCCGCAGGCGGCCGACATCGCCGCGGCGATGGGCGGGCTCTACCTGCCGCTGCCGCAGGCCGATGCGGCGGGCGTCGGCCGGGCGGTCGGCCTCGCCCTGGCGGCGGGCCGATGACCGGCGCCCTCTCCTGGGCGCGGGACGGGCGCGACTGGCCGCATCGCGCAGCGAGCCGCTTCGTCCAGGCGGGCGGCCTGTCCTGGCATGTGCAGGAGATGGGGCAGGGGCCGACGCTGCTGCTCCTGCACGGCACGGGCGCCTCGACCCATTCCTGGCGGGACCTGCTGCCGCTGCTGGCACGCGATTTCCATGTCGTCGCCCCGGATCTGCCGGGGCACGGCTTCACCGAGGCGCCCGAGCGTGACCGGCTCTCGCTGCCGGCGATGGCGCGCGGCCTCACCGCGCTGCTCGGCAAGCTCGGGGTCGAACCGGAGGGGATCGTCGGCCATTCCGCGGGCGCCGCCATCGCGATGCAGATGGTGCTGACCGGGGCGGTCGCGCCCTCCTGCCTGATCAGCCTGAACGGGGCGCTGCTGCCCTTCAAGGGCGTGGCCTCGCAGCTCTTCCCCTCGGTAGCCCGGCTGCTGGCGCTCAACCCGCTGGTGCCGCGCCTCTTCGCCTGGCGGGCGGGCAGCACCGAGGCGGTGACCCAGCTCCTGGAAGGCATGGGCTCGCAGCTCGATGCGCGCGGGCAGGATCTCTACCAGCGGCTGTTCTCGAACCGGGTCCACGTCGCCTCGACGCTCGGGATGATGGCGAACTGGGATCTCGAGGCCCTGGGCCGGAGCTTCGGCAGGCTCGATCTGCCCGTGCTGTTGGTGGTCGGGGCGGGCGATCGGGCGGTGCCGCCCGGCGATGCGCGCGAGGTCGCGCGGCGCCTGCCGGACGCGCGGATTGAGACGCTGCCGGGCGCGGGCCACCTCGTCCATGAGGAGAAGCCGGCGGACATCGCGGCTCTGATCGGGGCCGAGATGCTGCGCCACAGGGAGGTGATCGCATGCTGACCGAACTGCACCCGCCGAGCCTGGGTTCGGGGACGCGCGCGCCGGCCCCCGACCGCCGGCCGCATGCGGTGGTGATCGGCTCGGGCTTCGGCGGGCTCGCCGCCGCGATCCGGCTGGGCGCGCGGGGCTATCGCGTCACGGTGCTGGAGGCGCTCGATCAGCCCGGCGGGCGGGCGCGCGTCTTCCGGCAGGACGGCTTCACCTTCGATGCCGGGCCGACGATCGTCACCGCGCCGTTCCTGTTCGAGGAGCTCTGGGCGCTGTGCGGGCGGCGGATGGAGGACGATGTCAAGCTGACCTCGCTCGACCCGTTCTACCGCCTGGTCTTCGACGATGGCTCCACCCTCGATTGCTGTGGCGACGAGGAGGCGATGCAGGCCCGGATCGCGGCTTTCGCGCCAGACGATCTGAGCGGCTACCGCACCATCCTGAAGGACGCCGAGGCGATCTACCGGGTCGCGTTCGAAAAGCTCGCCCATGTGCCCTTCAGCACGCTTTCCGCCATGCTCAAGGCCATGCCGGCGATGGCCTGGCTGCGGGCCGACCGCAGTGTCCATGGCTTCGCGTCCCGCCATGTCCGCGACGAGCGGCTGCGGACGGCGCTGAGCTTCCACCCGCTGTTCATCGGCGGCAATCCGTTTTCAGCCACGGCCATGTACGCCCTCGTGCTCCATCTGGAGCGCAAGTTCGGCGTGCATTTCGTCCATGGCGGCACGGGCGCGCTGGTGCAGGGTCTCGTGCGCCTGCTCGAAGGGCAGGGCGCGACGCTGCGCTACGGCGCGAAGGTCGCGGAGATCACCGTGGCAAAGGGAGCGGCCACCGGCGTGAGGCTCTCGGACGGCGAGGTCATCGCCGCCGATATCGTCGTTTCCAATGCCGACGCCACCTACACCTACGGTACCTTGCTGAAGGCGCAGCCGCGCCGGCGCTGGAGCGACGCCAAGCTCCAGCGGGCGCGCTATTCGATGAGTGTCGTGGTCTGGTATTTCGGCACGCGCCGTCGCTATGACGACATCGAGCACCACACGATCCTGTTCGGGCCGCGCTACCGCGGGCTCATCGACGACATCTTCGAACGCAAGGTTCTGGCGGAGGATTTCAGCCTCTACCTGCACCGCCCGACGGCGACCGATCCCGGGCTCGCACCGGAGGGCTGCGATGCGTTCTACGCGCTCGTGCCGGTGCCCAACCTCCAGGGCGACACCGATTGGGCGACGCAGGCCGAGCCGTTCCGGGCTCGCATCCAGGAGCGGCTCGAGGCGACGTTGCTGCCGGGCCTGAGCGAGACGCTCGTCACCTCCCGGCTGATGACGCCGCCCGATTTCCGCGATGATCTGCTCTCCGCCCATGGTGCGGCGTTCGGGATGGAGCCGCGGCTGCTGCAAAGCGCCTGGTTCCGGCCGCACAATCTCAGCGAAGAGCTCGACCGGCTCTATCTCGTCGGCGCCGGCACGCATCCCGGCGCCGGCCTGCCCGGCGTCCTGTCTTCGGCCAAAATTCTCGATATGGTGGTGCCTCATGCGACAGAACGGGTCTGATCTGCGTTCCCCTGCGCCGATGTCGGCGGATCTGGCGGCCTGCGATGCGATCCTGCGCGTCGGCTCCAAGTCCTTTCGGGCCGCGGCGCTGCTGCTGCCGCGCGAGACGCGCCGGGCGGCCACTGCGCTCTACGCCTTCTGCCGGCTCGCCGACGATGCGATCGACGAGGGGCCGGGCGATGCCGCGACGATCGCGCTGCTGGAACAGCGCGTCATCGCCGCCCATGCCGGCCGGCCGCATGAGCACCCGGTCGACCGCGCCTTTTCCGAGACCGTGCTCGGCTTCGGCCTGCCTCCGGAGGTCACGCTGGCGCTGATCGAGGGGCTGGCCTGGGATGCCCAGGGGCGGCGGTACGAAACGTTCGACGACCTTTGCGGCTATGGCGCGCGCGTGGCGGGTTCCGTCGGCGTGATGATGGCGACGCTGATGGAGAGGCGCGCGCCGGAGGTGCTGGCGCGGGCGGCCGATCTCGGCGTGGCCATGCAGCTCAGCAACATCGCCCGCGATGTCGGGGCGGATGCGGCGATGGGGCGGGTCTATCTGCCGCTGTCCTGGCTGCGCGAGGCCGGCATCGACCCCGACGCGTTTCTCGCCAACCCGCGCTTCTCTCCGGCCCTGGGCGGCGTCGTGGCGCGGCTGCTGGCCGAGGCCGACAGGCTCTACGCCCGGGCCGACGCCGGGATCGAGGCTCTCCCCGCCTCGTGCCGGTCGGGGATCCGCGCGGCGCGCTCGATCTATGCCGAGATCGGCCGGGAGGTCGCGCGGCGCGGGCATGACGGCGTGTCGCAGCGGGCCGTGGTGCCGGCCTGGCGCAAGCTCGGGCTCCTCGCCCGCGCGCTGGCGGGGGGTAGCAGCGATGACGGACATCTCGGCCTGCCGGCCCTGCCGGCCACGGCCTATCTGGTCACGGCTGTGACCAGGATGTCGCAGGGACCCCGCACGCCCTTGCGGGCGGCGCCCGTGCCATGGTGGGATCCGATCGGACGGACCACGGCGGTGATCGAGATGTTCGAGCGCCTCGGCCGGGTCGAGCGTTCCGCCGTCAGGGGTCCGTGAGGGACGGGAGGCCGCGATGTCGTCCAGTACGCTGATCGTCGTCGAGATGGTGTTGATGTTCGGGCTTTGCTTCGGCTTCTGCTTCCACCAGCTCTGGGACCTGCGCCGCGAGAAGGCCAAGGATGCGGCCAAGGCCGCAGCCGAGAGCGCCGCGGGCCCGCCGCGCGACCCTAACTCCGCCGCGGCATCCTGAAGGGCAGCATCGCCTGGACGACCGGGCTGGCGAAGCGGTCGAGCGACAGGCTCTCATGCATGGCCGTGACGCTCTCGCCGCCGAGCGAGGTCCGCACCACGGAGCGCGCATAGAAGGGCGTGTCCTCCAGCGTCTCGACCAGCGCGGCCGGCCGGCCGCGATCGCTGCGGGTCTCGCGCGCGATGCGCCAGCCGCTTTTCGGCAGGGGGGCGGTCGGGCCCGGCTGGATGGCGCTGGCCTGGCCGTCGGCGTCGAAGCGCCAGCCGAGATCGAAGGTCGAGCCGTCGCGGCGCGTGCCGCCATAGAGCACGGCCGCGCCGTCGGGCGTCGGCGCGCGCGACCAGTGCCAGGAGCGAAAGCCGTCGGCGAGCGGCGCATCGCCCTGGTTCATGTCGAGATAGCCCGGGCCGCTCCAGCACAGATCGGGCTCGCTCAGCGCGACCTCGACGCTGGCCAGCGGCGCGATCGGCCACCAGCGATGATGGCCCTCGGGGTTCAATGTCACGACATGGTCGGTGATCGCCTGCGGCGTGACGCGAACCGTCCCGCGCACCCGGCGCGGCAGGGGCGTGCCGACCTCGTCGATCGCGATCGTCAGGGTTCGTCCGTCCCATTGCAGCGCGCTGGGGCCGATCGCGAAATGATCCGTCGCGGCTGAGACATGCCGCCGCCCGCGCTCGGTCATCGTCCAGCGCCGTACACCGGGGCCGTAGAGGCCGACGTTCAAGGCGCAATGGTCGAGCGGGTCGGCGATGCCGCGCCGCCGTGCCCAGGCGTAATAGGGTGAGAACACGCTGCCGATGAAGGCGATGATGCTCAGCCCGTAGCGGCCGTCATCGCTCAGCGCGTCGACATACCACCAGACATAGCCGCCGGGCGCGACCGCGACGTCGAAGCGAGGTCCGCGACCACGCTCTGCGCCGCCAAAAGCCCCGAGAGCGCCACCATCGGCACGCCCGGGCCCGGATGGACGCTGCCCCCCGTCCCGTAGAGCCCCGGCAGCCGGCTGCGCGAGCCCGGCCGGTTGAAGCTCGCCATCGCGCCATGGGTCGAGCGGCCGTAGAGGCCGCCGCCCGTCGCCGGAAACAGGGCCTCCCAGTCGCTGGCCTGCGTCGTCAGCATCGCATCGCACTGCAGCGCGATCTCCAATCCGCAATGCGCCATCCGGGCGAGGCTCCTGCGCAGGCATGTCTCGATCTCCTCGGGCGGAAAGGCGGGGCGGTCGCCGCAGGGCGGGGCGTTGACCAGGATGAGCAGTCGCTCGGGCCCGGCCGGGGCGGCGCCCGCCTCGTCGCGATCCTGCGCGCAGACATAGATCGTCGGCTCCTCGGGGAGGCGGCCCTGCCGGCAGATCGCCTCGAACTCGGCCGCGTAGTCGCGCGAGAAGAAGACGTTGTGCCGGTG
Source organism: Allobosea sp. R86505 (assembly GCF_042466375.1). NCBI lineage: Bacteria > Pseudomonadati > Pseudomonadota > Alphaproteobacteria > Hyphomicrobiales > Alloboseaceae > Allobosea > Allobosea sp. R86505. Next base: position 1,694,801 of record NZ_JAXHPY010000001.1, read on the forward strand.
CAGCGGAAAGCCGTTCGTCTGCGCGACCGCGGCAAAGGTCAGCGCCGACAGCGAGCGCTCGGCCGGCTTGGTCGGTGTCGCGAAGCGGGCGGCGGCCTCGCCGAAGCGGCCGGTGGCGATGGCGTTGACGTCGGCATTGCTGACGACCGCGTCGGCGCGCAGCGTCTCGCCGCCGGCCAGGCGGACGCCGGCCGCGCGACCACCCTCGATCAGGATCTCGCTGACGGCTTCGCCGTAACGCAGCTTTGCGCCCTTCGTCATGGCGAGGTCGGACAGGGTTCGGGCGAGCCGGTGCATGCCCCCCTCGACCAGCCAGACACCCTCCTGCTCGACATGGGCGACCAGCATCAGCGTCGCGGGCGCGGCGAAGGGCGACGAGCCGCAATAGGTGGCGTAGCGCCCGAAGAGCTGGCGCAGGCGCTGATCCTGGAACGCTTGGCCCAACGCATCCCACAGCGTTCCGAACGGGCTCGCGCCCCAGAGCTGGCGCAGGCCGCCCAGCCCCATGTGCTGCACCAGCCCGAGCATGCTCGGTCGCTCGCGGGCCATGAAGCTGTCTTTCAACGCGTCGTGAATGCCGCGCGCCTGATCGCAAAAAGCGAGGTAGTTGCGGCCCTCGGCGGGCCCGGCGAAGGCGGCGACGGCCTGCGCCGAGGCGCTCCGGTCGGCGAAGAGATCGAGCCGCTCCGTCTCGCTCCAGGCATGTCGGGCCAGCACCGTGGCCGGCGTCAAGGTGACATGGCGGTTGAGCGCCTCGCCGACCTCATCAAAGATGCGGTCGAAGACCCAGCGCATCGTCATCACGGTCGGGCCGGCATCCAGCCTGCGGCCACCGACCGCGACCTCGCGCATCTTGCCGCCGGGGGCGGCCGCCTTCTCGACCAGGGTGACGTCGCAGCCGCGCGCGGCCAGCAAGAGGGCGGAGACCAGGCCACCGATGCCGGCGCCGATGACGAGGATGCGGGGGGTGCCCAAGCGGCGGCCTCGTGCGGGTTGACTTCACGGTCACAACTGTCCAGTCTTATTGACACATAAACTGTCAATTTGGAAGAACGTTCATTCACAGGGGGATCGTGATGGATACCGGGACACGGATCGAACAGACCCTCGACGCCGCCATCGCCGCCGCCCATCTGCAGAACTGTCCGCCGCTGCTCGCCCAGGCGATGCGCCACGCGGTGTTCCCCGGTGGGGCGCGGATCAGGCCACGCCTGACGCTGGCCGTCGCGAGGGCCTGCGGTGATCCGGACCCCGGCATCGCGAATGCGGCGGCGGCCGCCATCGAGTTCCTGCATTGCGCCTCGCTGGTGCATGACGATCTGCCCTGCTTCGACGACGCTGCGATGCGGCGCGGCAAAGCCTCGGTCCACAAGGCCTATGGCGAGCCGCTGGCGGTGCTGGCCGGCGATGCGCTCATCGTGCTCGCCTTCGAGACGCTGGCCGAAGCCGCGGCCCGCCAGCCGCAGAGCCTGGCGACCCTGGTGCGGGTCGTCAGCGCCGCCGTCGGCAGCCGCGGCGGCATCGTCGCCGGGCAGGCCTGGGAATCGGAAGCGACGATCGACTGCGCGCTCTACCATCAGGCCAAGACGGGCGCGCTGTTTGCCGGCGCGACCATGGCGGGCGCCGCGGCGGCCGGCGTCGCGCATCAGGACTGGCGCTGGCTCGGGGAAAAGCTCGGCGAGGCCTTCCAGGTCGCCGACGACATTCGCGACGTCGCTGCGACGCCGCAGGAGCTCGGCAAGCCCTGCGGCCAGGATGCGGCGCATCTGCGCCCCAACTACGCCTCGGCCTATGGGCTCGGCCCGGCGATCGCGCATCTCGACGCGCTCGTGCTGGAGGCGATCGCCGCGATCCCGGCCTGCCCCGGCCGCCAGGATCTGGGAACGCTGATCGGCCTCACCGCCAAGAGCTTCCTGCCCGAGAGCCTGCAGCGCCGCGCGGCCTGACCGTGCGCCCGGCCTCGGTCCCAGCCGCCGGCCCCGTGGTGGAACCGGCCCGGCCGGTCTCGCTGGCCGACCGGCTGGCGGGATGGCGCAACCGGCTGGTGGCGAGCCCGCGCTTCCAGCGCTTCGCCGCCTCCTTTCCGCTCACCAAGCCGATCGCGCAGCGCCAGTCGCAGGCGCTGTTCGATCTCTGCGCCGGCTTCGTCTATGCGCAGGTGCTGCAGGCCTGTATCCAGCTCAACCTGTTCCGCATTCTCGAATCGGGGCCGCGCAGCGTGGCCGAACTGGCGCCGCGCCTCGCGATGAGCGAGAGCGCGACCGAGCGTCTGCTCGGAGCGGCGGCTGCGCTCGACCTGGTCGAGCGTCGCAGCGGCGGACGCTATGGGCTGGCCATGCTGGGCGCGGCGCTGCTCGGCAATCCCGGTGTCGGCGCCATGATCGCCCATCACCGGCTGCTCTATGACGATCTCGCCAATCCGCTCGCTCTGCTGCGGGGCGAGAGCCGGCCCACCGCGCTGTCGGGCTACTGGGGCTATGCGACCGCCGACCAGCCGGCGTCGGCGCCCCCCGCGGAGGTGGCGGCCTATAGCGCCCTGATGGCGCAGTCCCAGCATTTCGTCGCCGACGACATCCTGGCAGCCTACGATTTCGCGCAGCATCGCCGCATCCTCGATGTCGGTGGCGGAGAGGGCGCTTTCCTGATCCGCGTGGCCGCCCAGGCGAAGGCGCCGGCGCTGACGCTGTTCGACCTGCCGGCCGTGGCGGCGCGGGCGCAGGCCCGTTTCGAGGCGGAAGGGCTGGGCGCGCGCGCCAGCACGTTTGGTGGCGACATGCATCGCGACTCGCTGCCCGAGGGCGCCGATCTGGTGACGCTGGTGCGGGTCCTGCACGATCACGACGACGCGGCGGTGCGCGCCTTGCTGGCGCGGATTCGCGCCAGCCTGCCGCCGGGTGGGACGCTGCTGATCGCCGAGCCGATGGCGGGTTCGTCCGAAACCCGGCGCATGGCTGAGGCCTATTTCGCTTTCTACCTGCTGGCCCTGGGCAGCGGCCGCGCCCGCAGCCCCGCAGAACTGACGGTTTTCCTCCAGGAGGCGGGCTTCACCGAGATCCGGACGCTGCGCACAAGGCGGCCCCTGCTGACCGGCGGCATGACCGCCCGCGTCGCATGACACCTGATGTGTAATTTAAGATTGACACATATCTTTGTTCCGATAGCCTGACACTCAGGCGACGGAGCCTGGCCAGAGCGGCCGCCTCCCCCGACCTCGAAAGTGCTCCGATGCATGCGCTGGCAGTCCTCGTCGAAAGGCCCGAGCATCTGGTCCTGAGCCAGCTCGAGCTCGTCGCCGCCGGCCCTGAGGACGTCGTCGTCGCCACCCAGTGGAGCGGGATTTCGACCGGCACCGAGCGCCTGCTCTGGTCGGGCCGGATGCCGCCCTTTCCGGGCATGGGCTATCCGCTGGTGCCGGGCTACGAATCGGTCGGCCGGGTGATCCAGGCCGGCGACGCCTCGGGGCGCAGCGTCGGCGATCTCGTCTTCGTGCCCGGCTCCCGCGGTTTCAAGGCGGCGCGCGGCCTGTTTGGCGGCGCCTCTTCCCATCTCGTCGTGCCCGGGGCGAAGGCCGTGCCGATCCCCGAGGCGCTCGGCCCGTCCGGCGTGCTGCTGGCGCTTGCGGCCACGGCCCAGCATGCGTTGGCCGGCGGCGCCCTTCCCGAACTGATCATCGGCCACGGCGTGCTCGGGCGTCTGCTCGCCCGGCTCGTCCTCGCGCATGGCGGCCAGCCGGTGGTGTGGGAAAGCAACCCGCTGCGGGCGACGCAGGCGCAGGGCTATGCGGTCGTCGCCGCCGAGGCCGATCCGCGCAAGGACTACCGCGTGATCTGCGACGTCAGCGGCGACGCCTCGCTCCTCGACATGCTGATCGCGAGGCTGGCGCCGCAGGGCGAAATCGTGCTCGCCGGCTTCTACGACCAGCCGATTTCCTTTGCCTTTCCGCCGGCCTTCATGCGCGAGGCGCGTCTGCGCGTCGCCGCCGAATGGCGCCAGGCCGACCTCGACATCGTCATGGCGCTGATCGCCGACGGACGGCTCTCGCTGGACGGTCTGATCACCCACAGCGCCCCGGCGAATGACGCGCCGGCCGCCTATCGCACCGCTTTCAGCGATCCGTCCTGCCTCAAGATGATCCTGGATTGGAGTGCCTGCTCGTGAACATCCAGATCCGAAATCCCGTTCCTTCGCCCGCCGCCGCCATGGCCGCCCGCCTGCGCGACGAGGCTGCCCAGCCGCAGGACGCGGTCGTCACGACCGCCCCGACCAAGGAAACGCAGATCATCGCGATCTACGGCAAGGGCGGCATCGGCAAGTCGTTCACGCTGGCCAATCTCAGCTACATGATGGCCCAGCAGGGCAAGAAGGTTCTGCTGATCGGCTGCGATCCGAAATCCGACACCACTTCGCTGCTCTTCGGCGGCAAGGCCTGCCCGACCATCATCGAGACCTCCTCGCGCAAGAAGGCGGCGGGCGAGGACGTCAAGATCGGCGATGTCTGCTTCAAGCGCGACGGCGTCTACGCGATGGAACTCGGTGGGCCGGAGGTCGGCCGCGGCTGCGGCGGGCGCGGCATCATCCACGGCTTCGAGCTGCTGGAGAAGCTCGGCTTCCACGACTGGGGCTTCGACTTCGTCCTGCTTGATTTCCTCGGCGACGTGGTCTGCGGCGGCTTCGGCCTGCCGATCGCCCGCGACATGTGCCAGAAGGTCATCGTCGTCGGCTCCAACGATCTGCAGAGCCTCTACGTCGCCAACAATGTCTGCTCGGCGGTGGAGTATTTCCGCAAGCTCGGCGGCAATGTCGGCGTGGCCGGCATGGTCATCAACAAGGATGACGGCACCGGCGAGGCCCAGGCCTTCTGCGACAAGGTCGGGATCCCGGTTCTCGCCGCCATCCCCGCCAATGACGACATCCGCAAGAAGAGCGCCAATTACGAGATCATCGGGCGGCCGGGCGACGTCTGGGCGCCGCTGTTCGAGGAGCTGGGACTCAACGTCTCCGAGGCGCCGCCGGTGCGGCCGATGCCGCTGACGCAGGACGCGCTGCTCTCCCTGTTCTCGAGCGAAAGCACCGGCCGCGACGTCGTTCTGGTCCCTGCCACGCTGGAAGACATGTGCGGCCCCTCCGCCCTCAAGAAGGCGACCCTCGAAGTCGTCTACGACCAGGTCTGAGGCGCATCATGACCGTGCACCAGCCTCTTCCCGACGCCGCCTCCGCCCCCGCGATCAATGCGGCGGCGACGAAAGGTGACGGGCTGGGCTGTCATTCCGGCCAGGAGGCGATGCGCAGCGCGGCCACCGCGGCCGGCAATGCCGAGATGCTGGAGCGCTTCGCCAAGGACTACCCCGTCGGGCCCCATGACAAGCCGCAGAGCATGTGCCCGGCCTTCGGCTCCCTGCGGGTAGGCCTGCGGATGCGGCGCACCGCGACGGTGCTGTCGGGCTCGGCCTGCTGCGTCTACGGGCTGACCTTCACCTCGCATTTCTACGGGGCGCGGCGCTCGGTCGGCTATGTGCCGTTCAATTCCGAGACGCTGGTCACGGGCAAGCTGTTCGAGGACATCCGCGAGGCGGTGTTCAAGCTGGCCGACCCCGCGCTCTACGACACCATCGTCGTCACCAATCTCTGCGTCCCCTCGGCCTCGGGCGTGCCGCTGCGGCTCCTGCCCAAGGAGATCAACGGCGTCCGCATCATCGGTATCGACGTGCCGGGGTTCGGCGTGCCGACCCATGCCGAGGCCAAGGACGTGCTGGCGGGCGCCATGCTGGCTTATGCTCGCAAGGAGGCCGAAGCCGGCCCGGTCCAGGCACCGCGCGCCGGCAAGGCGGAACGCCCGACGGTGACCCTGCTCGGCGAGATGTTCCCGGCCGACCCCGTCGGCATCGGCATGATGCTCGAGCCGCTGGGCCTGGCGGCCGGCCCGGTCGTGCCGACGCGGGAATGGCGCGAGCTCTATGCGGCGCTCGACTGCGCGGTCGTCGCGGCGATCCACCCCTTCTACACGGCCTCCATCCGCGAGTTCGAAGCGGCGGGGCGCAGCGTCGTCGGCTCCGGCCCGGTCGGCGTCGAGGGCACGGTCGCCTGGCTCTCGGCGATCGGCGAGGCCTGCGGCGTGGCCAAGCCCCTGGTCGAGGCGGCGCAGAACCGGCTCGTCCCGGCGATCCGTGGCGCGCTCTCGGCGATGCCGATCACCGGCCGGATCACGCTGTCGGGCTATGAGGGCTCGGAGCTTCTGGTCGCGCGGCTGCTCGTCGAGAGCGGTGCCGATCTGCGCTATGTCGGCACCGCCTGCCCGCGCACGCCCTGGTCCGAGCCCGACCGGGAGTGGCTGGCGGCACGCGGTGTGATGGTGAATTTCCGCGCGACGCTCGAGCAGGATCTGGCGGCGATGGCCGAGTTCCAGCCCGATCTCGCGATCGGCACCACGCCGGTGGTGCAGAAGGCCAAGCAGCTCGGCATCCCCTCGCTCTACTTCACCAATCTGATCTCGGCGCGGCCGCTCTTCGGGCCCGCCGGCGCGGGTTCGCTCGCCCAGGTCGTCAACGCCGCCATCGGCAACAAGGGCCGCATGGACGCGATGAAGGCCTTCTTCGCCGGCGTCGGCGAGGGCGATACCGCCGGCATCTGGCAGGAGACGCCGCAGCTGCATCCCGATTTCCGCGAGAAGTTCGCCCGCCGCGCCGCCAAGGCGAAGGCGGCGGCCGAGGAGATTCCGTGATGCTGATCCAGGATCACGATCGGGCCGGGGGCTATTGGGGGGCGGTCTACGTCTTCTGCGCCATCAAGGGCCTGCAGGTCGTCATCGACGGCCCGGTCGGCTGCGAGAACCTGCCGGTGACCTCGGTGCTGCACTACACCGACGCACTGCCGCCGCATGAGCTGCCGATCGTTACGACCGGTCTCGGCGAAGAGGAACTCGGCCAGCACGGCACGGAAGGCGCGATGAAGCGCGCCAATGCCGTGCTCGATCCGCATCTGCCGAGCGTGGTCGTCACCGGCTCGATCGCCGAAATGATCGGCGGCGGCGTGACGCCGGAAGGCACCAACATCCAGCGCTTCCTGCCGCGCACGATCGACGAGGACCAGTGGCAATGCGCCGACCGCGCGCTGTTCTGGCTCTGGGGCGAGTACGGCGCCAAGCGCGGCATCGTGCCCAAGGCCAAGCCCCGCAAGGAGGGCGCGAAGCCCAAGGTCAACATCATCGGCCCGGCCTATGGCATGTTCAACATGCCCTCCGACCTCGCCGAGGTGCGCCGCCTGATCGAGGGCATCGGCGCGGAGGTCCACATGACCTTCCCGCTCGGCTCGCATCTCGCGCAGGTGCAGCGGCTGGCCGATGCCGAGGTCAATGTCTGCCTCTACCGCGAATATGGCCGGCTGCTCTGCGAGGCGCTCGAGCGGCCCTATCTGCAGGCGCCGATCGGGCTGCATTCGACGACCGCCTTCCTGCGTTCGCTGGGCGAACTGCTAGGGCTCGACCCCGAGCCCTTCATCGAGCGCGAGAAGCACACGACGATCAAGCCGCTCTGGGATCTGTGGCGATCGGTGACGCAGGATTTCTTCGGCACGGCCTCCTTCGCCATCGTCGCCAACGAGACCTATGCGCGCGGCATCCGCCACTTCCTCGAGACCGAGATGGGGCTGCCCTGCACCTTCTCGGCCTCGCGCTGCGCGGGGAAGAAATCCGACAACGATGCGGTGCGCGCCTCGCTCAAGGAGAAGCCGCCGCTGGTGCTGTTCGGCTCCTTCAACGAGCGCATGTACATGGCGGAAGCCGGCGGGCGCGGGATCTACATCCCCGCCTCCTTCCCCGGCGCCGTGATCCGCCGGCACACCGGCACGCCGTTCATGGGCTATGCGGGCGCGACCTACCTCGTCCAGGAGGTCTGCAACGCGCTGTTCGACGCGCTCTTCCACATCCTGCCGCTGGGCACGCAGATGGACGCCGTCGAGGCGACGCCCGCGCGCCTGCATCGCGAGCTGCCCTGGTCGGAAGAGGCCAAAGCCCTGCTCGAGGACTGCCTGGAGCGCCAGCCGGTGCTGGTGCGGATCTCCGCCGCCAAGCGCCTGCGCGATGCCGCCGAGGCCCGCGCCCGGCAGGCCGGCGCCGCCCGGGTCCAGGTCGACCATGTCGATCGTGTCGCCAGCCGCGAAGGAGCCTTCGCATGAGCGCACCGAGCCAGCATCGGCGGCAAGACGGCCGCACCAGAACCGTTTCCGAGGGGAGGAGAGACGAATGACCATGCAGTTCACGGCGCGCCATTCCGAGCAGGACCATGTCCGGCGGGTGAAGTCGCTGGCCTCCGACCGGCGCATGTGCCGGCGGCTGACCGCACTTTCGATGCCTTTCTTCCTCGTCGTCGCGCTGGTTCAGAGGGTCGTTCGTCCGGCCGGCCGTGGGCCGCGCCTGTCGATCGTCGCCGAGGCGCGCGCCCAGGCCAACGCCACCATTCCCTTCATGTTCATGGGCTGAGCCCGGAACGCGAAGGTCACGCGCTTTCGCCCGGTTCGGGCGGGAGGAACTGCCGGGGGTCGAAGCCCGACAGCCAGCCGCACGGCTTCGTGCGGTAACGGCCGCAAGGCCAAAGGAGAGGATTGATCATGGCAGAGAGAGACACGCTGTCAGGATTGACCGCAGCGGAAGCGAAAGAATTCCATTCCTTCTTCGTGCAAGGAACTCTGGGTTTCGTCGCTATATCCGCGGTCGCGCACCTGCTGATCTGGATGTGGAGACCGTGGTTCTGACGGTCTGAACAATGAAGGAGAATGGACGATGTGGAGAATGTGGTTACTCTTCGATCCGCGGCGTACGCTGATCGCTGTCGCGACTTTCGCTTTTGGCATGGTGATGCTGAATCATCTGATTCAGCTTAGCACGCCGCGCTACGGAAGCTGGCTGAACGCGCCGCTGGCGTCGACGGCTGCTCCGAAATAGGCCTTTCTAGCTCTGAGGCGGACGGATGACCGACTTTGCTCGGCAACGTCCGCCCGCCTCGCTCCGCATATCTTTGTCGATGATTCTAAATCGTTTTCGCTCGCTGCTGCGGGGAGGGCCACGCGATGGCATTGCTCAATTTCGAGAGAAAATACCGGGTCAGGGGCGGGACGCTGATTGGCGGCGATCTGTTCGATTTCTGGGTCGGCCCCTTCTATGTCGGCTTCTTCGGCATCGCGACCGTCTTCTTCGCGGGGCTCGGCACGGCCCTGATCCTGTTTGGTGCCAGCCAGGGACCGACCTGGAATCCGTGGCTGATCAACATCGCGCCGCCGGACCCCAAATATGGCCTGTCCCTCGCCCCGATGCTCGAGGGCGGGCTCTGGCAGATCATCACGATCTGCGCCACGGCTTCCTTCATCTCCTGGGCCCTGCGCGAGGTCGAGATCTGCCGCAAGCTCGGCATGGGCTATCACGTGCCCGTCGCCTTCGGCTTCGCCATCCTGGCCTATGTGACGCTGGTGATCTTCCGGCCGTTCCTGCTCGGCGCCTGGGGCTATGGTTTCCCCTATGGCATTTTCAGCCATCTCGAGTGGGTCTCCAACGTCGGCTACCAGTATCTCCAGTTCCACTATAATCCCGCCCACATGATCGCGGTGACGTTCTTCTTCACCACGACGCTCGCGCTTTCGCTGCATGGCGCCCTGATCCTGTCGGCGACCAACCCGAAGCGGGGCGAGCCGGTCAAGACGCCCGAGCACGAGAACAGCTTCTTCCGCGACACGATCGGCTATTCGATCGGCACGCTCGGCATCCACCGGCTCGGTCTCTTCCTGGCGCTGTCGGCGGTGTTCTGGAGCGCGGTCTGCATCATCATCAGCGGCCCGTACTGGAGCGAGGGCTGGGCCGAGTGGTGGGACCTGTCGCGCCATTTCTCGATCTGGCGCTGAGGCGCCGGCCCGAGGCCGACCATGCGGCCTGACGCCGAGAGGAGGCGCCAGGCCCAAGACCAAACCGTCCAAGACCAAACCCGTCCCAGACGCAGCCCGGTTCTCCAAGGATCAAGGCGATGGCAACCTATCAGAACATCTTCACCCGGGTTCAGATCCACGGCGCGCCCGATCTCGGCGTCCCGCTTCCCGGGCGGGGCACGCGCCGCGGTACCGCCACACGGGTGAGCCACCTGTTCGGCATGATCGGCGACGCCCAGATCGGCCCGATCTATCTCGGCTGGACCGGGGTGACCTCGCTCATCTGCGGCCTTATCGCGTTCGAGATCATCGGCTTCAACATGCTGGCCTCGGTGAACTGGGACCCGGTTCGCTTCGTCCGCGAACTGTTCTGGCTGCAGCTTGCGCCTCCCGGCCCGGAATACGGGTTCAGTCCGTTCGTGCCTCTGAAGGAGGGCGGCTGGTTCATCATCGCCGGCTTCTTCTTCACCGTGTCTGTCCTCCTGTGGTGGGTGCGGACCTATAATCGCGCCCGGGCGCTCGGCATGGGCACGCATGTCGCCTGGGCCTTCGCCGGTGCCATCTGGCTAATGCTCGTTCTCGGCTTCATCCGGCCGATGCTGATGGGCTCATGGAGCGAGGCGGTCCCCTACGGGGTCTTCCCGCATCTCGACTGGACGCAGAACTTCTCGCTGCGCTACGGCAACCTCTTCTACAACCCCTTCCACGCGCTCTCGATCGTGTTCCTGTACGGCTCGGCGCTGCTCTTCGCCATGCACGGCGCAACGATCCTGGCCGTCTCGCGCTATGGCGGCGACCGCGAGATCGAGCAGATCGTCGACCGTGGCACGGCGTCCGAGCGCGCCGCCCTGTTCTGGCGCTGGACGATGGGCTTCAATGCGACGATGGAGTCGATCCATCGCTGGGCCTGGTGGTTCGCCGTGCTGACGACGGTGACCGGCGGCATCGGCATCCTGCTGACCGGAACAGCGGTCGACAACTGGTACGAATGGGCGATCAAGCACAAGTTCGCCCCGAGTGACCCGACCATGTGGCCGGCGACGCCGGTGCCCCCGCCGCGGCCCTGAGCCTGCCCGCGCCATCCTCGACCGCGACCGAGCGGACGATCCCTGGGAGGCCGGAAACGGCCTCCCTTTTTCGTGCCGGGAACACGGGTTCGGCCGGGCGCGACGCGCGCAGCGGGCCACAGCCGCGCAAGGGTTTTTGCATAGAGCGGCAACGAAAAAGGCCGGGCGCTGGGCCCGGCCTTTTCCTGTCTGCGGTGGAGGATCGCCTCAGGCGGCGCGGCGCAGGCCGACCTGGCGCCAGATCGCGGTCAGCGCCCCGACCAGGGCCGCGATATCGGCGTCGGAGTGAAGCGGCGAGGGGGTAATCCGCAACCGCTCGGTGCCGCGCGGCACGGTCGGGTAGTTGATCGGCTGGACATAAATGTCGAAGCGCTCGAGCAGTTCGTCACTGATGCGCTTGCACAGCACGGGATCGCCGACCATCACCGGGACGATGTGGCTGGGATTGGGCAGATGGGGGATGCCGGCGGCATCGAGCCCGGCCCGGACGGCGGCGACCCGATCGCGCTGGCCGTCGCGCTCGGCCTGGCTCGCCTTGAGGTGGCGCACCGAGGCGAGCGCGCCGGCGGCCAGGGCCGGCGGCAGCGAGGTCGAGAAGATGAAGCCCGAGGCGAAGCTGCGGATGAAGTCGCAGGTGGCGGCCGAGGCGGCGATGTAGCCGCCCATGATGCCGAAGCCCTTGGCCAGCGTGCCCTCGATCACGTCGAGCCGGTGGCTGAGACCCTCGCGCTCGCTGACGCCGCCGCCGCGCGGCCCGTAGAGGCCGACCGCATGGACCTCGTCGATATAGGTCATGGCGCCGAACTCGTCGGCGAGATCACAGAATTCCGCGATCGGGGCGATGTCGCCATCCATCGAGTAGACGGATTCGAAGGCGAGCAGCTTGGGCCGGCGCGGGTCGATCGCCTGCAGCTTGCGGCGCAGATCGTCGGGGTCGTTGTGGGCGAAGACGACCTTGTCGGCCCGCGAATGGCGGATCCCCTCGATCATCGAGGCGTGGTTGAGACCATCGGTCAGGACCACGCAGTCGGGAATGCGCGCCGCGAAGGTCGAGAGCGAGGCCCAGTTCGACATGTAGCCGGAGTTGAAGAGAAGCGCGGCTTCCTTGCCGTGCAGGTCGGCGAGCTCGCGCTCCAGCAGCACATGGTAGTGGTTGGTGCCGCCGATGTTGCGCGTGCCGCCGGCGCCGGCGCCGCAGCCGTCGAGCGCGCCATGCATCGCGGCGAGCACGTCGGGATTCTGGCCCATGCCGAGATAGTCGTTGGAGCACCAGACGGTGACGTCACGCGGGCCGTCCGTGCCATGGAAGGTGGCGCGGGGAAACTGCCCGGCCTTGCGCTCCAGATCGGCGAAGACGCGATAGCGGCCTTCCTTGTGGAGCCCGTCGAGTTCCTTGCGGAAGAACATCTCGTAGTCCATCGGCGGCCTCCTGGGAGCGCGCTGTCGCGCTATGCGACGAGGGTTGGCGGGGGAACGGCGCGCGGTGTCGCGAGGCCGGTGGCGGAAGGGAGCGGCGTCGCGACCCGTGCGGGCGCGAGCGCGGGATCGGCATGGGCGGCTTCGTCACGCGAGCGCAGGCCCCAGGCCCAGAGCTCGGCGACCGGCAGCGGCAGCACCAGGAACCAGTGCTCGACGAGGCCGAGCACGGCGAAGGTCGCCAGCAGGACGAAGCCCGTGATCGCGAAGGGATCCCCGGCCCGCACGACGCTGTGCACGAGCCAGGCGCTGAGCAGCGTCGCGGCGGTCACCGAGAGCGGAAACAGCAGGTTCATCGGCCGCTGGCGGAAATAGCTCTTCAGATAGGCGAGGTGCTCGGGCAGGAACTCGACCGTGGTGTTGGGCACGCCGAGATAGATGTTGAGCTTGGTCGAGAGGCGCATGGCGAAGAGCAGCGCGAAGGTGGCGAGGCCGAACAGGTTCGCCCCGTCGGCGGTCAGGACGGCGATGATCGCCAGCGAGGCGAGCAGCGCCAGCTCGTGATGCAGGATGGCGCGGGTCGCGGCTCCGAAGCGGGCGAAGCCGCGCAGGCCGGGGGCGCAGGGCTCCCGCGTCGTGCCGGCGACATAGCCGAGCAGGAAGGCGAGCTCGTTCCAGCCCCAGACCACGAGCGCACAGAACACGGCGAGATAGGCGCCGGCGACGCTGGTGTCGCCGGCCGTGGCGGCCAGTCCCCAGAAGGCGGCGAGCACAGCGAGCGTGGCGCCCGCCAGGCTCCAGCGGAAGGTCGCCCTGGGCAGACCGTCGAGATAGAGGATCGCGCCGGTGGAGAACCACCAGGCGACCAGTGTCGCGACGATCGGGAGCCCGTAGGTGACCAAGATGCCGCCTCCTCAATAGGCCGGCTGGAGCCGGCTGGTGCGGGGGATCTCGTTCTTGATCGTCGGCAGCAGATAAAGCTTCAGCAGGGCGTAGCCGACCTGGGCCTGATAGGCGCGCATCCGGAGCTGCGCGGCCAAGCCGCCCTGCTCGGAGGCCTCGGCGATCTTGCCGGCGAGGATGCGGACGCGCTCGAGCCCGGCCCGGAACTTCGGATTGTCCGTGTCGAGGACGACCGGGAAGACCTGGCGCGAGATTTCCGAGGTGATGCGGTAGACCTCGAAATCATACTCCGTCGGGTCGATGTCGAGCGCCTTGTGGAACTCCGGCCGGACATGGTCGCGCACATACATCGTCGCGTAGACGGCGAGCAGGAAGAAGCGCACCCAGAGCTTGTTGCCGCCGGTGAGCAGATGCGGGTTCGCCCGCATCAAGAGCGAGAAAGCCTCGCCATGGCGGAACTCGTCGTTGCACCACTCGCGGAACCATTTGAAGATCGGGTGGAAGCACTTGTCGGGGTTTCGCTCGAGGTGCCGGAAGATGGTGATGTAGCGCGCATAGCCGATCTTCTCGGAGAGATAGGTCGCGTAGAAGATGAACTTGGGCTTGAAGAAGGTGTATTTCTTGGCCTTCGTCAGGAAGCCGAGATCGACGCCGATGCTGAATTCCTTGAGCGCGTCGTTGATGAATCCGGCATGGCGGGCCTCGTCGCGGCTCATGTATTTGAACAGCTCGCAGATGTCGGGGTTGGTGCCGCGCTTGCGCATCTCGGCATAGAGGACGCAGCCGGAGAACTCCGCCGTTAGCGACGACACCAGGAAATCGATGAACTCCTTGCGCAGCGGCTCGGGAATCTTCTCGAGCTCGAGCTTCCAGTCGGCGTTGCGGGTGAAGTGGCCCTTGTTGGGGTCGCTCTTCATCTCGGCGATCAGCACGTCCCATTCGGCGCGCACCGGCGTGACGTCGATCTTGTCGAGTTCTTCGAAATCGGTGGTGTAGAAGCGCGGCGTCAGCATGGTGTCCTGCTGGGCCATCCGGGTGGCTTCGTTGGGGGCCGCGCGCATCGCGCCGGCCGAAAGGGTTGCAGCGGTCATAGCTTGGTCCTTTCCGAGAAGCTGAATTCGAGCAGCTCCATGAATTCGGCGCGGCCGGTGATCCTGGTCCAGAGCTGCTCGAGCCAGCCGGCGCGCTTGACGGTCGCAATGCGGCGGAAGGTCTGGACCTCGCCATAGGGAACCTTGATCGGCTCGCCATGGACGATGACCTCGTCGCCCGGGCGGATCCGGACGTCGCCGTCGAGCGTCACGTGGGCGTGCAGGCTGTCGAAGGTGTGGGACACCTCGATGGTGCAGCCGACGTCGAACTGCTTCGGCTCGGCCATGGTTCTGTCCGTCAAAGTGAAATCGGTCATGAGCGGTTCTCCCGAGGGGGCAGGAAGCGCGCGAAGGTGGCGGCGTTGCCGCTTCCGAAGGCGTCGAGCTCGATCCGGGCGCCGGTGGAGGGATCGCTCAGGCTCAGGCGGCCATTCTCGCGACGCTCCAGGAGGAAGGCAAGGTCCTGCGGCAGGCCGGCCTGTTTGCGCTGGCGCGCCAGGCTGCGCATCGTGCCACGGATGAAGCCGTCGGCGCCGACGGCGATCGTCGCGAGCGCCCGGCCTGAGCCGTCACGGACCAGGACGGAGCCGTCCTCGCGGTCCTCGAAGCGCAGATCGGCCCGGGCGACGGTCGGACTGTCCGGGATGCCGGTGGCGCCGATGCCGGTCTGGCGCGCGAAGCCGGCGATGGCGATCGTCGCGACCATCAGCAGGGCCATGCCGACCAGCGTCCAGCGCGGTGGCGACAGGCTGGCCGATGGTTGCGGGGGAAGGGCGGTGTCGCTCATCGTCCCGGTCTCCTCAACCCGCCGCCGCCATGCCCTGCGGCAGGCGGTGGTCATTGGCGGCGTCCGCAACCGGCAGGCGTGCGGGGACAGCGGCGCCGCAATGGACCGACAGGGCGCGGGCCAGGATGTCGGCGGCGCGCTTTGCCTCCGGCAGATCCCGCAGCATCGGCTCCGGCCGCCCCAGGCGCCAGGGCCGCGCATGCGGCCACATGACGATGTAGGAGACACGCTCCCCCGGGACGAGGGCGACCGGGATGTCTCCCAGGCCGCTGCGACGCAGCTTCAGGCTGGCTCCGGCCACGAGCGCGAAGGGCAGGTTGATCGTCATCGGCAGGGCGATGCCGAAGCGCATCACCAGCCGCCGGCTGGTAATCGTGTAGACGGTGCCGCGGGCGGAGAGCCAGGCGAGCGCGGCGAGCAGGCCGGCGGCGACGCTGCCCGCCAAAGCGATCCAGGTCATCGGCAGCAGCGTGGCGGCGAGCGGCGTGCCCTGGATCAGCGCGAGGACCGGCTGGGCGGCGACGAGGGCGCCGAAATAGAAGGCGACCTCGCGGACATGGAAGGCGCGCCAGGCGAGGCCGCGCCAGTCCGGCCCGCCCTGCCAGAGGATGGCCTCACCCTCCGGGGGACGGGCGGGCAGGCCTGGGATCGGCTCGAAGGCGAAATCGTCGTGGCTCATAGCAGCGGCTCCGCGCGGTCGGGCGTCGCGTAGAGCGTGCCGGCGCCGTAGTAGGCGCAGATCCTCTCCTCCTCGAGCCGCGTGACGGAATCGGGCTGGCGGGTCGCGGGCACGTCGGCGAACTGGCTCGCCAGCAGCGCCTCGACCTTGATGCGGCCAATGCCGGGTCTCGCGCCGCGCGTGATGTCGGAGAAGGTGACCGGCAGCAGAACGCTGCGGCCGCTGGGCAGAGCGACCTCGAAGTAGCGGATCAGGGCCTCGGAGCGATCGACCCAGAGATCGACGACTTTGCCCGCGACCTTCCTGTCGGCGCCAATGACGTCGTAGCCGCGCGGATCTTCCTTGGCCGAGCAGGAATAGCCCGTGGCGACACG
This sequence comes from Allobosea sp. R86505, assembly GCF_042466375.1. Classification (NCBI taxonomy): domain Bacteria; kingdom Pseudomonadati; phylum Pseudomonadota; class Alphaproteobacteria; order Hyphomicrobiales; family Alloboseaceae; genus Allobosea; species Allobosea sp. R86505. The sequence continues at coordinate 1,711,024 of NZ_JAXHPY010000001.1, forward strand.
GACAGGGACGATCTTGAGATGGTTGTCATAGGTCATCTCCGGGGCATCGGCGCGCTCGGCCCAGGAGCCGGGGCCGACCGAATCGAGCATCGGACTGGCGCCGGTGGGCGCCAGCGGCGCGCCCGGGAACTTGGCCGTGGGCTGCGCGGCGACCGGACGGCTGTCGCGTTGTCCGCTGGGCGCCTTGACGCTGGCACCGTTGGCGAGCCGGAAGGTTTTCGGCGCCGGGTAGAAGATCAGGCTCGGCGCCAGCATCTTGCCGGGATGCGTGTCGGCTTCGAGCGGATAGCCCTCGCGTCGGTCCTCGCGGCGCAGATAGATGACCAGCCCGGCGAAGAACAGCCAGAACAGCCAGATCGCGATCTGAGCGACGTCCATGTTACCCAAGATCTCACGCATCAGAGAGCCCTCCTTGCAAGGCCTTTGGCTGGGTGTCCGGTCAGCCTGGAAATTCCGCGAGGCCGAAACGGGTTGATGGGACCGGACGCACAGCTGCGGCACTGCGCACCAGCGGACCGATGGCGACGAGGGTGGCAAACAGGAGCGCGACCTCGAGATGGTAGACGGCACTGTAGGCGACCGAGGGATCCGACAGGCCGGGACCGAGCGCCCGGGCTCCGACCAGCGCCTCGACGCCGTCCTTGATGCCACCGCCGAGCGCAATCGCGATCCCGGCGGAGCTTGCCTGGACCGCGCCCCAGATGCCAACGGCGAGGCCGTGGTCGACGCCCTCTTCGAGTTCCATCGCGATCGTCAGGGTGCTCACCGCAAACAGTCCGCCGCCGAAGCCGATCAGGACCGTGCCGCAGCGGAACAGATCGGGTGCGTCGATCGCGCCGGCGAAGATCACGCTCGGGAAGGCGACGAGACCCGAGACGAGGCCAAGCCCGGCCAGGCGGTAGGGATCCACGCCAGCCGCCAACGTGCGGGCGGCGAGCGCGAAGGCCGCCAGCGCGCCGGTCGCGAGCAGCGCGGTCAGCACCGTCGTGCCGCTGACGCTGAGCTTCAGCACCTGCGCGCCATAGGGCTCGAGGATGATGTCCTGCATGTTGAAGGCGGCCGTGCCGAGCGCGACCGCCACGAGGAAGCGCGCCGCGCGCGGCCGCGCGATAAACTGCCCGAACAGTGTGCGGAAGGCCGGGCGCTCGATATCGGCGGCGGTCCGGGCCGGATTGCGGGCTTCCTGCTTCCATAGCGCGACGACGTTGAGCACCATGGTCGCGACAGCGGCGCCCTGGATCACCTGGATCAGGCGCACCGGGGAAAAATCCGTGAGCAGCCACGCGAAGATCACCCCGCTCGCGACCATGCCGACCAGCAAGGTGACATAGAGCAATGCGACGACGCGGGCCCGCGTCGCGGGCGTGGCGAGGTCGGTGGCGAGTGCGAGCCCCGCGGTCTGCGTGGTGTGGAGCCCGGCGCCGACGAGGAGGAAGGCCAGTGCCGCGCCGATCTGGCCGTAGATCACCGGGCCGACGCCGCCGCCGGACAGAACCAGAAGCGCGAAGGGCATGATCGCCAGCCCGCCAAACTGCAGCAGCGAGCCGAACCAGACATAGGGCACGCGCCGCCAACCCAGCACGGAGCGGTGCGTGTCGGATTTGTAGCCGATCAGCGCCCGCAAGGGGGCAAACAGGAATGGCAGGCAGACCATCGCCGCCACGAGCGTCGCGGGCACGTTCAACTCGACGATCATGACCCGGTTGAGCGTGCCGACCAGCAGGACGGTCGCCATCCCCACCGAAACCTGGAAAAGCGAGAGGCGCAGAATCCGGCCGAGGGGAAGTTCCGGCGAGGCCGCATCGGCAAAGGGAAGCCAGCGCGGACCGATCCGCGTCAGACCCTTTACGAAGGCGGCCGAGACCGGGTTCATCGGGCGACGAGCTCCAGGGCCTGGGACTTGTAGAAGGCGCTGGAGACGCGCTCGCTGCGGCCGACGCGCCAGGGCGAGAGGTTGCGCTCACCGGCGATGGCCGTGGCGAGGCTGCGGGTGCTGACAGGTTCGATCGCGGGCGCGCGGTCGGCCCGCGGGAAGGCGAGGCCGGCCCAGTGCATCAGCGTCAGCGCGGGTGTGCGCGGTGCATGGGTGACCAGCATGGAGCCGCTGGTCCGCTCGGCCAGCCGGGCCAGTGCGGCCACGATGTCGGCGGCCTTGTAGTGAATCAGCGAGTCCATCGCGACGACATGGTCGAAGCGTCCGAGCGCCGGGTCGAGCATGTCGCCGGTGCGGAAGCTGATCGAGCCGCCACAGAGCTGGCGCGGGCTGCGGTCCTGCGCCAGCGCGACCAGCGTCGGCGAGAGGTCGATGGCGGTGACATGGGCGCCACGCAGGGCGCATTCGACGGCGAGCGCCCCGGTGCCGCAGCCGGCGTCGAGAATGCGGGCGCCGCGGATGTCCTGAGGCAGCCAGGCGAGGAGCTTGGCGCGCATGGCGTCGCGGCCGGCGCGCACCGTGGCGCGGATGCCGCTGACGGGGGCGTCCGTCGTCAGCCGCGCCCAGGCATCGACCGCGGTCCGGTCGAAATAGGTCTGCAACTCGCTGCGACGCTGGAGGTAATTGGCGTCTGCCATCACTCGTACCCCAGGAAATCGAAGATCTCGCGATCCTTCATCGGGCGGGCATCGAGTGCCGGCCCGCCGGCCCAGAGCTGCTCGGCGAGGTTCATGTATTCGCGCTGGACGGCGAGGACCTCGGGCGCGTCGCCCATCTCGAACAGCGTCGCCTTCTTCAGCCGCGAGCGGCGGATGGCGTCGAGATCGGGGAAGTGGGCGAGGCGCTTCAGGCCGGTGGCGGCGTTGAAGCGGTCGATCTCGTCGGTGCCGGCGGAACGGTTGGCGATGACACCGCCGACGCGGACCTCGTAGTTCTTCGACTTGGCCTTGATGGCGGCGACGATGCGGTTCATCGCGAAGATCGAATCGAAGTCGTTGGCGGTGACGATGACGGCCCGCTCGGCATGCTGGAGGGGCGCCGCGAACCCGCCGCAGACGACGTCGCCGAGCACGTCGAAGATCACCACGTCGGTGTCCTCGAGCAGATGGTGCTCCTTGAGCAGCTTCACCGTCTGGCCGACGACATAGCCGCCGCAGCCGGTGCCGGCCGGCGGCCCGCCGGCCTCGATGCACATGACGCCATTATAACCCTCGAAGCAGAAATCCTCGACGCGCAGCTCCTCCGAGTGGAAGTTCACCGTCTCGAGCACGTCGATGACGGTCGGCATCAGCTTCTTGGTCAGGGTGAAGGTGGAATCGTGCTTGGGGTCGCAGCCGATCTGCAGGACCCGCTTGCCCATGCGCGAGAACGCGACGGAGAGGTTGGACGAGGTCGTCGACTTGCCGATGCCGCCCTTGCCGTAGACGGCGAAGACCTTGGCGCTCTCGCAGGCCATGAGCTGGTCCATCTGGACCTGGACCGAGCCCTCGCCATCCTCGCCCGGAGGCGGGGGCGTCTTGGCGCGGTAGTCGGCCTTGAGGCCCGGATGCTGGAACAGGACGGTCATGGCGTGGCCTCGCTGCCGCATTCGGCGCGGCGGTTGCGCCGGCGCCGGCTGCCGGCGCGTCGGGGCGCGGGGCCGGCTGCGTCGCTCTCCGCGCGGCTGTCGCCGGCGGATTCGCAGCCGTCTCCCATCAGGGCGCGGCGGCGGTCGAGCATGACCATCGCCAGCATGGTGGGGACGAAATCAGCGGCCGAAATGGGCTTTGGCATCGTAGAGTGTCTCCACCGTGATCGGGCTGATCCCGCGTTCGCCTGCGAATTTCTCGGTGTTCCGCCGAGCCTTGCCGCGCACGAAGAACGGGATCTTCTTCAGTTCGAGTTCGGCATCGGGCGCCCAGCTGAGGACGATCGGCCTGTCGGCTGTCCCGCTGTCATTCCGGGGCGGCCCATCAGGGCCGAGCCCGGAAGCCACGTCGGGGTGAGCCCTGTCGTCTTGTCGGCCATCCGCGTTGAGCCCGGTCGTGGGTTCCGGGTTCGGCGCTTCGCGCCGTCCCGGAATGACAGGCTTGGCCCCATGTCCGAGATGCGAGGAGCCGGCGCCGTCGTGGAACTCGAAATCGTCGCGGAACATGCCGAGCAGGTGTTCCTCGAGGCCCATCATCAGCGGATGGACCCAGGAATCGAAGATGACGTTGGCGCCCTCGAAGCCCATCTGCGGCGAGTAGCGCGCCGGGAAATCCTGGACATGGACCGGCGCCGAGATCACTGCGCAGGGGATGCCCAAGCGCTTGGCGATGTGGCGTTCCATCTGCGTGCCGAGCACGAGCTCGGGCTGGAGCTCGGCGCAGGCCGCCTCGACCTCGAGATAATCCTCGGTGATCAGGGCCTCGAGCCCGAGCCGGCCGGCCGCCTCGCGGACGTCGCGGGCGCGTTCGCGGGAATAGGTGCCCAGGCCCACGACCTTGAAGCCGAGCTCCTCGCTGGCGATGCGGGCTGCGGCGATGGCGTGCGTCGCGTCGCCGAAGACGAAGACGCGCTTGGCTGTGAGGTAGGTCGAATCGACCGAGCGCGAATACCAGGGTAGGCGCGAGGTCTCGTCGGCGAGGACCGCGGTGGCGTCGACGCCGGCGAGGCGGGCGACCTCGGTGATGAAGTCGCGGGTGGCGCCGACGCCGATCGGCACGGTGGCGATGGTCGGCTGGCCGAAGGCGCGCTTGAGCCATTGCGCGGCGAGCCCCGCGATTTCGGGATAGAGCACGACGTTGAAATCGGCCTGGCCGAGCCGGGCGATGTCGGCCGCGCCGGCCTGCCAGGGGGCGACGACATTCACTTCGACGCCAAGCCGCGCCAGCAGATCCTTGACGGCGCGGACGTCGTCGCGATGGCGGAAGCCGAGCGCGGTGGCGCCGAGGATGTTGCAGCGGGCCGGCTCGCCGGGCGCGCGGGCGGGGCGGGCGGTGCCCGGGGTCGGCATATGCGGGCCCGCCAGCGTGCGCACGAGCTGGTAGAAGGTCTCGGCCGCGCCCCAGTTCTCCTTGCGCTGATAGGAGGGCAGCTCGAGCGGGATCACCGGGATCGGCAGCCCGAGCGCGCGCGCCAGACCGGCCGGATCGTCCTGGATCAACTCGCCGGTGCAGGAGGCGCCGACCAGCATGGCGGCCGGCTTGAAGCGCTCATAGGTGTCATGGGCGGCGCGCTGGAACAGATCGGCCGTGTCGCCGCCGAGATCGCGCGCCTGGAAGGTGGTGTAGGTCACGGGCGGGCGCTGACCGCGCCGCTCGATCATGGTGAAGAGCAGGTCGGCATAGGTGTCGCCCTGGGGGGCATGCAGGACGTAATGCACGTCGGTCATCGCGGTCGCGATCCGCATCGCGCCGACATGCGGGGGGCCTTCATAGGTCCAGACGGTGAGCTGCATGGCTACACCTCCAGCGCCGCGCGTCGGTTCAGCGGCCGCGCGAACAGCTCGGCGAGATCGCCGGCCTGTTCGAAGCCCTGAATCGGGGTGAAGACGAGCTCGATCGCCCATTTCGTCGTCAGGCCCCGCGCCTCCAGCGGATTGGCGAGGCCGAGCCCGCAGACCGTGATGTCGGGCGCCGCGGCCAGGCAGCGGTCGAGCTGGCGGTCGACGTCCTGGCCCTCGCTGAGCTGCACGCCGGCCGGCAACAGTGCGAGGTCCGCCGCGAGATGCTCCTTGTGGAGGTAGGGCGTGCCGACCTCGACCAGCTCCATCTCCAGTTCGCGGGCGAGGAAGCGGGCGATCGGGATCTCGAGCTGGCTGTCGGGGAAGAAGAAGATCCGCCGGCCGCGCAACGCCCGGCGCGAATGCTGCAGCGCCTTGTCGGCGCGCTCGCGCGGGGCGGCGATGGCGGCCTCGAAGACGTCGTCCGCAACGCCGAAGGCGTCGGCTGCTGCCCGCAGCCAGGCGGTGGTGCCTTCGGCGCCGAGCGGGAAGGGGGCGGCGAGCCGCGTCGCGCCGCGGTTTTCCAGCATGCGCGCCGTCTCGCCCAGGAAGGGCTGGACCAGCAGATAGCGGGTGTTCGCACCGACGGCCGGCATGTCGGCGGCGCGACGGGCGGGGAGGAAGGCGAGGCGGGTGATGCCCATCGCGGCGAAGAGTCGGCGGAACTGGTCCTCGACCGCATCGGCCAGAACGCCGACGATCAGGAGCGAGGCCTCAGCGCCCGCGGGTTCGGCCGGCAGGGTCGGCACGAGCGCAGTCAGGCAGGCGTCCTCGCCCTGGGTGAAGGTCGTCTCGATGCCGCTGCCGGAATAGCTGAGCACCCGGACCTGCGGCGTGAAGCGCTGGCCGAGCCGCAATGCCGCCCGCGACAGATCGAGCTTGATCACTTCGGAGGGGCAGGAGCCGACCAGGAAGAGCATCCGGATTTCGGGCCGCCTCGCCAGCAGCCGCTCGACGACGGCGTCGAGCTCGGCATTGGCGTCGGCCAGACCGGCGAGATCCTTCTCCTCGATGATCGCCGTGGCGAAGCGCGGCTCGGCGAAGATCATCACGCCGGCGGCCGACTGCATCAGATGGGCGCAGGTGCGCGAGCCGACGATCAGGAAGAAGGCGTCCTGGATCTTGCGGTGCAGCCACATGATCCCGGTCAGGCCGCAGAAGACCTCCCGCTGGCCGCGCTCGCGCAGGATCGGCGGGGCGTCGCAGCCCGAGGCGGGAACCGGCGTGGCGAGGAGCGGCGCGTTCATGATGCGAGCTCCAGCCGGTCGTCGAGCGCGCCGGGGGCGGCCGCCGCCTGCAGGCGGGCCGCGCGCAGCTTCAACAGGAACTGGGCGGCGTTGACGACATAGGTGGCGTAGGCGGCGAGCGCGATCAGCATCTGTTCTGTCGGCGTCAGCCATCCCGTGACGATGGCGACGAGATAGGCCGTGTGCAGCGCGATCACGACGAAGCTGACCGCGTCCTCCCAGAAGAAGGCGGGCGCGAAGAGATAGACGCCGAAGACGTCCCGCTCCCAGAGGGCCCCCGTCACCATGATGGTGTAGAGCACCAGGGTCTTGAGGATGATCGACAGGTTCGCCGCGTCATAGCCCGCGCCGGTGGCGAGATAGCGCAGCACGAGCGCCAGGCTGACCAGAAAGACGAGGAACTGCAGGGGGGCGAGGATGCCCTGAACCAGGGTCCAGGACGACGCGTCGCGGCGCATGCGCTGCTCGGGCGTGTAGAGCGGTGTGGCGCTGTGTTTCCTGCCCCGAACTGGCATCGGACGTCTCCGGTCCGCTGCGCCGTCGGCGGATAGCCGCGGCGTCGATGGCTGTGAGATTGGCGCCTGCTTATCCGGGTGTCAACTCATCATGACACTTTATCGAGCGACATTGTCATTTCTATTGGACACGTGCCGGCGGGCGGGCTAGGGTGCAATCGCCGCTTCGTGAGTGGCGCCGAGCGCGCAGGCGCGCTAGTCTCAACCTTGCGGTGCGGGACGTCGATCAGCTTGGTTTTGCTGGTCTCTTCGTTGTTTTTACAACTGAATTCCCGCGCTTATTCATTCGAGCGATAGTAATTTCACGATTGCGGAGCGGCGGAGGTCGTGCTTCACTCTTTGACATAGGTCAAAGGAACTGCCTTCCAGACCGTCGGCCGCGGTGCGGCCACTACGTAACAGGACCATCAGAGTTCCTGGCTGGATCGGACGGTTGCCTGAGGGAGGTGACCTCATGCCTGACTCGGGACGCGGATTCCTGGCTGCGCGAACGCCGTATGCCGAAGACAAAATCGGATTGCCCGATCTGCCGGGCGTCGACTGGTGCCCCCTCGATGCGGTCGGGCCCGAGCCGGGGCTGCGCTCCGACCTCGCCCGCACGATCGAGACGGAGATCATCCCGCGCCTGATGCTCGCGCATCGCGGGCCGGGCGCGGTGAGGCCGACGGTGGAGGCCGAGGGGCCGATCGCGATCTCGGATGCCGACGTCGCCGCCTTCGCCGACATGATCGTGCACAAGCCCTTGAGCGCGGCGCGCGCGCATCTCGACGGGCTGCGTGACCGCGGCCTCTCGGCGGAGGCCGTGATCACGAGCGTTCTCTCGGCGACGGCGCGCCATCTCGGCGTGCTGTGGGAGCAGGACCGCTGCACCTTCGTCGACGTCACCGTCGGGCTGTCGCGGCTGCAGCAATTGCTGCGGGTCTATGGACCGGCTTTCGAGGTCAGTCCCACCCCACTCGTGGAGCGCGGGCGGGTGCTGCTCGCCGTCGTGCCTGGCGAGCAGCACACCTTCGGACTCGCGGTGGTCGAGGAGTTCTTCCGCCGGGCCGGCTGGCATGTGCAGTCCGAATTCCTGCCGTCGAAGCCGATCCTGATCGAGCATGTCCGGACCGAATGGTTCGACCTGGTGGGCTTGTCGGCCAGTGGCGAGGTGTCGGCGGCCGGCGTGGCCGCCGTGGTCAAGGCGGTTCGCACGGCCTCGCTGAACCCGTCCGTCAAGGTCATGCTCGGCGGGAACCTGTTCGTGTCCGATCCGGATCTTGCCGTTTCGCTGGGGGCCGATTTCGGCGCGCGCGACGCAGCGGAAGCCGTCAATCGTGTCGATTGGATGCTCGAGACGAAAAAGATGTCTTGTTGAAGATCGGGTACACCATTATCTGCTCAAGGCCGTTCCACCGCCCCTCACAGGCAGGACCCGGGTACTCGTCGTGATGAACGTCTTCGCTCCCCAGGCTCCTACGCTCGGTTTCAAGGGTCAGTCGGGATGGCTCGGGCGGCTTGCGCCCGAAGTGGCGGGGAGCCTGATCACCGCAGCCTGCGACATCGCCCTCGTCATGGACCGCGACGGCGTCATCCGCGACGTCTCGCTCGGGACGGAGGATCTGCGGCGCGAGGGGCATCGGGACTGGATCGGCCGCAACTGGACCGATATCGTCTCTCTCGAAAGCCGGCCGAAGGTCCTCAACCTGATCGAGAATGCCGGAAGCGAGACCACCATCCAGTTCCGCGAGCTGAACCACCCGACGGAGGGTGGCGTCGATGTGCCTGTCCGCTATTCGGCGATGCAGGTCGGTGCGGATGGCACGATCGTCGCGCTGGGGCGCGACCTGCGCAACCTCGCCAATCTCCAGCAGCAGCTGGTCGAGGCGCAGCAGGCGATGGAGCGCGAATATGCGCGGCTCCGGATGGCGGAAACCCGCTATCGCATGCTGTTTCACCTCACCTCCGAGCCCGTCGTGATCGTCGAGGCGGCGCAGTACCGCGTGGTCGAGGCCAATCCCGCCGCGCAGCAGCAGCTCGAACTGCCGGTCGAAAAGCTCGCCAACACCTCGATCCTGGCCGGCCTCGCGCCACAGAGCGGCGAAGCCCTGCAGGGGATGCTGCGGGCCGTGCAGGCCACCGGGCGTGCCGACGAGACGGAAATCGCACTCGCCTCGGGGGCAAAGCGCTTCCGGGCCATGGCCTCGTCCTTCCGCCAGGACAACGCGGCCTATCTGTTGATCCGGCTGACGCCGCTCACCGATGCGAGCACGGCCACTGCCGCCGCCGAGAGCCGAATCCTTGGCGTGCTGGAGCAGTTGCCCGACGGGTTCGTCGTGATCAGCCCGGATTTGAAGGTGCTCGAGGCCAACCGGGCCTTCCTCGATCTCGCCCAGCTTTCGAGCAAGCATCAGGCGCTCGGCGAGCCGCTCGACCGCTGGCTCGGCCGGCCCGGGATCGACCTGCAGCTCCTCATGGTGACGCTGACGGAACACGGCGTCGTGCGCAACTTCAACACGATCATGCGCGGCCAGTTCGGGACGGTCGAGGAGGTCGAGCTCTCCGCCGTTCCCGCGCTGAGCGGCAGCAGCCCGTCCTACGGCTTCGTCATCCGCAGCCTCGGCGTTCGCAACGCGATGGCCGGGCAGCGCGGTCGGCTGCTCCCCCGTTCCGTCGAGGATTTGACGGATCTGGTCGGGCGGGTGTCGCTGCGCGAACTCGTGCGCGAGACCACCGACGTCATCGAGAAGCTCTGCATCGAGGCGGCGCTGGAACTGAGCAAGGACAACCGCGCCTCCGCCGCGAACATGCTCGGCCTCAGCCGGCAGAGCTTCTACGCGAAGCTGCGCCGCCACGGCCTGGGCGATCTCGACGATGGCGACGGTGACGGCAGCGATCTGAATTGATCGCTGGACTGTCCAAAAAATCTGACACATATCGAGCTTCGATCTGTCAGTTTTGATTGACGATCTGTGGGGCTGCGCCTAGCCTCCCGTCATGACGCGGTTTCATCCATCCTCCCCGGATTGTCGGCAGGCCAGCGGCCCTCGCCCGGCCGGGCTGCCCCACGGAGCCGAGCGATGACGGCGCCGCTGGGTTGGCTCGGCATCATGCGCCTCGGGCTGGTCCAGACCGCGATCGGCGCGATCGTCGTGCTGACCACATCGACCATCAACCGGGTCATGGTGGTGGAGCTGGCGCTTCCCGCCATTCTTCCGGGCCTGCTCGTCGCGCTGCATTACGCGGTGCAGATCCTGCGGCCGCGCTGGGGCCATGGCTCCGATGTCGGCGGGCGGCTGACCCCCTGGATCACCGGCGGCATGGCGGTGCTGGCGCTCGGCGGCTTCGGCGCCGCGGCGGCGACGGCTTTGATGGAGACCGCCTTCTGGCTCGGCGTCCTGCTCGCGGCGGCGTCTTTCGCGGCGATCGGCATGGGCGTCGGCGCGAGCGGAACCTGCCTGCTGATCCTGCTCTCGCGCCGGGTCGCCGATGCGAGGCGCCCGGCGGCGGCGACCGTCGTCTGGGTGATGATGATCGCGGGCTTCATCGTGACCGCGGGGCTCGTCGGCCATGTGCTCGACCCGTTCTCGACGGGGCGCCTGGTGGCCGTGTCCGGCGTCGTCAGCGCGCTGGCGCTGGCGATCACGGTGCTGGCGGTCCGCGGCGTCGAGGGCGAGGGCGCCGCCGCCGTTCCCGACAGGACCGCGCCCGTCGACACGAGCTTCCGCGTGGCGCTGCGCGAGGTCTGGGACGAGCCGCAGGCCCGGCTCTTCGCCATCTTCATCTTCGTCTCGATGATCGCCTACAGCGCGCAGGATCTCATCCTCGAACCCTTCGCGGGCACTGTCTTCGGCTTCACGCCGGGCGAGAGCACAAGGCTCGCCGGGGTCCAGAACGGCGGTGTCCTCGCCGGCATGGTGCTGGTCGCGGTGGTGACGACACTGGGGGGCTCGCGCGCGGGCTCCCTGCGCCTCTGGGCGGTCGGCGGCTGCCTCGCCTCGGCGCTGGCGCTGACCGGCCTCGCGATGTCCGCCTTCGCGGGCACGGATTTCCCGCTGCGCGCGACGGTGTTCGCGCTCGGCCTCGCCAACGGCGCCTATGCGGTCGCGGCGATCGGCTCGATGATGCGCCTGGTCGGCCAGGGCAAGCCAGAGCGGCAGGGCGTCCGCATGGGCCTGTGGGGCGCGGCGCAAGGCGTCGCCTTCGGGCTCGGCGGGCTGTGCGGCGCGGCTGCGACCGACCTCGCGCGGCACCTCGCCGCCACGCCGGCGGCGGCCTATGCCGCCGTCTTCGCCGCCGAGGCGCTGCTCTTCGTGGTGGCGGCGGGGCTCGCGCTGGCCGTGGCACGGCAGGCGACCGAGCGCGACCGCCGCGCGCGGAAAGACACGGACGGACTGCTCCTTCCCAACCCAGGGTGAACGCGATGAACCAGGCCCTGCCGCCTCTGCGTGACGATCCGGAGATGACTTATGACGTCGCCGTCATCGGCGGCGGACCGGCGGGTGCGACCGCGGCCCATGATCTGGCCTGTGCGGGACACAGCGTCGTGCTGATCGACCGGGCCGGGCGGATCAAGCCCTGCGGCGGCGCAATCCCGCCCCGCGCCATCCGCGACTTCGCCATCCCGCCGTCGCAGATCGTCGCGCGCATCGCCTGTGCCCGCATGGTCGCGCCGTCGCAGACCAGCGTCGATATGCCCATCGACGACGGCTATGTCGGCATGGTCGATCGCGAGCCCTTCGACGAGTGGCTGCGCGAGCGCGCCGCCCTCTCCGGCGCCCGGCGCATCACCGGGACCTTCGAACGCTTCGAGCGCGATCCCGACGGGACGGCGCGGCTGCATCTGCGGCCCCGGGAGGGCGAGGCGCCGCTGAGCCTGCGGGCGCGGATGGTGATCGGCGCGGACGGCGCCAATTCCCCCCTGGCCCGCGCCGCGATGCCCGGCAGCAAGCGGCCGCCCTTCGTCTTCGCCTATCACGAGATCGTCCGCGTGCCGCCCCAGGCCGGCACCGGCTATGACGCGAAGCGCTGCGACGTCGTCTATCAGGGGCGGATCTCGCCGGACTTCTACGGCTGGATCTTCCCCCATGGCGAGACGGCGAGCATCGGAACCGGCAGCGCGCACAAGGGCTTCTCGCTGAAAGATGCCGTCGGCGTGCTGCGGCGCGAGGCGGGCCTCGAGGGCGCCGAGACGATCCGGCGCGAGGGCGCGCCGATCCCGATGAAGCCGCTGCGGAAATGGGACAATGGCCGCGACGTGCTGCTGGCCGGGGATGCGGCCGGCGTCGTCGCGCCCGCCTCGGGCGAAGGCATCTACTACGCCATGCTGGGCGGGCGGCTGGCGGGCGAGGCCGTCCAGCTCGCGCTGAAGACCGGCGATGCGCGCGCGTTGTCCACGGCCCGCAAGCGCTTCATGGCCGATCACGGCCGGGTGTTCTGGATTCTCGGCCTGATGCAGCGGATCTGGTACCGCAGCGACCGGCGCCGCGAGCAGTTCGTCAAGCTCTGCCGCAATCCCGACGTCCAGAAGCTGACCTGGGAATCCTACATGAACAAGCAGCTCGTGCGCGGCAAGTTCATGGCCCACGTTCGCGTGTTCTTCAACGATCTCAGCCATTTGCTGGGCATGGCGCGCTGATGGCCGGCTTCCCGCTCGGAAGCGTCGTCGATCTGGCGCTGGCGGTGATCGTGGTCGAGCTGGTGCTGATCGCGCTCGCCCGGCGGCGGGGCGGGAGCCTGGCGCTGCTGCCGACCGTTCTGTCGGGGCTCGGCCTGCTGCTGGCGTTGCGCACCGGCCTCGCCGGAGCCGATCCGCGTCTGACGCTGGCGGCGCTGAGCTTCGGTGGCCTCGCCCATGTGGCCGATCTCGTGCTCAGGCTGCGGCGCGGTTCCGCGGCCGGCTGAGGCTTCGCGCGCGGCTCAGAGCTGTTCGTCCTGGTCGGCGAGATCGCCGAGGCCGTGGCGACGCAGCTTGGCATAGAAGCTCTGGCGGCTGAGGCCGAGCATCTGCGCCGAGGCGGCGCGGTTGTTCCGGCTCAGATCCAGCGCCGACTCGATGCAGAGTCGTTCGATGACGTCGCTCGTCTCGCGCACGATGTCCTTCAGCGGCACATTGCCGACGAGTTGCGCCAACTGCTCGACCGAGCGGGGCAGGGCGGGGCCGCGCTGCTGGGGCGAGGCGGCCTGCGCGCCCTTGCTTCGGATGATCAGCCCGATCGAGCCGGAATCACCGGCCCAGGCCGTGACCGCCGACAACTCGACCGCCTCGACGCCGCCGAAGGCACCGCGCACGATCGTGGGGAAGTTCCGGATGACGCCGTGATCGCTGAGCGTGCCCTGGATCAGCGGCAGATCGATGCCGGGCCGCCCGAGCCAGCGGTCCAGCGGCTCGCCGATCGCCTGGTGGCGCGAGGCCAGCTGCGCCAGTTCGAGAAAGGCCCGGTTGGCATGCAGGACGATGCGCTCGGGGCTCATGATGACGCAGCCGTCGGGTGTCTGCTCGACCATCCCATGGACATGTCGCAGCGAGGCGTCCGCGCCGAGCGCGACCGCATCCGTCTCGGGCGGGCGCAGACGCACCAGCAGATGCATCGCGTTGTCCTGGCGAAAGGCGATGGCGCGGATTGCGGTCTTGCGCGCGGTGCCGGGCCGCGACACCTCGACCTCTCCCGCGACGCCGGAATGGCGCGCCGAGGCGAGCATGGTTTCCAGCGCATCGCCGCTCATCGGGGAGAACAGGGAGGGCAGCGTGATCCGGCCGAGGCGGTCCGGCTGCAGGTCGAGTTCGGCCAGCGCGGCGGGATTGGCCTCGATCAGTCTCAGGCTCGCGGCGTCTGCGATCAGGATCGGCTCGGGGGAGGAGTGGAAGATGATTCGGTAGCGCGTCTCGGACAGCCGCAGCCGGGCATATTCGCGCTCCATTGCCTGCTGGGCTTCCAGGAGCCGGTTCTGGAGGGCGGCGACGCGGAAGAGGTCGCGCCCGATCAGGCAGCGCAGGCCGCTGCCGCCGTCGCTCACGCGGTGGTAGCGAAACGACCGCTGCGTGCCGTCGGGGCCCGGGTGGTTGATCTCGCTGGCTGCCGTTTCGGACGCCGGATCGTCGCCGACCAGACCCGCCGCCTTGGCCCTGCTGTCGGGCGAGACCACATCGGGGAAGCTGCGGCCGACCCAGGCTTCGCCGTCGCCGATCGCCGCGACGATCACGCCGGCGGGATCGAGCAGCAGCGCGACGTCGGCTGCCGATGCGATGATCTCCCGCACGAAGGCCGACAGACCGCCGGGCCAGCCGGCGGCCTGTGGTTGCGCAGTCTGGTCCCGGGGCGGAGCAGAAGACATGGCGACGAAGGCCCGTTCCGTGTTGACGGCCTGCATGTGTGTGAGCTGCATCGGAACCGGACGAGACCGGCACCGTCGTCATCTGCGATGTCCCTGGACCGGAGCGATGCAGGAGACCTGCGAGCCACCCGCCGAGTCGCGAACGGCATCCGGCAAGGTCGGCATGATCCTGACACTCCACCCGGGACGGATATGAGAACCGCAGCCAAGCGGTCCGCGTCGGATGGCTCGATCGTGAGGGATGCCGGCGCGCGCCTTCCACGCGGTGCCGGAGACTGTCATCCGCACGTCTGTTCCGTTTCCAGAACGGTAGCGCACATCGAAACGATGTAAAGTGAAATATACAAATCATCGATCTAAAAGCGTCAATCAAACTTGACATGTCGCTTCCGCGGAGCGAGCCTTGGTTGGCCACGAGCGCAACCGCCACCCGGTTGACGGCGTCGGCAGGAGGCGTCGCCGATGACGTTTCACGCAGAACTGACCCAGCCCGCGTCGCGACGCGGTTCGAATGCGAAGCTCTCTCCCTCCCGCCCGTCAGCGGCTGTGCGATCCGCCCCGGCCCGCGAGCCGCTCTACGACGCGCTCCATGCCTGTCCGACCCGCCGACTGCTGGGATGGCGCATGTCGCCGGCGACCAGCGGAGCGCGCGGCCGCGACGGCGATCCGGCCGAGGCCCTGCCGATGAAGGGGCTGTGACATGGCCGCCCCTTCCCGGGCCGAGGTCCCTGGCGGCGCTGCGACGCGGATCCGCGTCGTCATCGTCACCATGGATACCCATGTCGCCAGCGCGACGGCCCGGGCGCATCTGTCGCTGAAGCGGGATCTGCCGGGCCTGGAACTCAGCGTCCACGCGGCGTCCGAATGGTCTGCCGATCCGCGCACGCTCGCTCGCTGTCTAGAGGCGATTGCCGGCGCCGATATCGTGATCAACACGATGCTGTTCATGGAGGATCATTTCCTCCCGTTGCTGCCGGCGCTGCAGGCGCGGCGGGATTCCTGCGACGCCATGGTCTGCATCATGTCGGCCGGCGAGGTCACCAAAATGACCCGGCTGGGCCGCTTCAAGATGGACGGCCCGTCGAGCGGCCCGATGGCGCTGCTCAAGCGGCTGCGCGGCAACAAGGGCAAGGCGGCCGGTGGCGGCGCCAGCCAGATGAAGATGCTGCGCCGGCTGCCGCAGATCCTGCGCTTCATCCCCGGCACGGCACAGGATGTGCGCGCCTATTTCCTGACGCTGCAATACTGGCTCGCGGGCTCGGAAGAGAACATCGCCAATCTCGTGCGCTTCCTCGTCGATCGCTATGCCGACGGCGAAAGGCGCGTGCTGCGTGGCACGCTGAAGGTCGGCAAACCGGTCGCCTATCCCGAAACCGGCGTCTATCACCCCGCCATGCCCGGCCGCGTCAGCGCCGATGCGCAGTCTTTGCCGATCGGAGCGGGGGCCAAGGGCACGGTCGGGTTGCTCGTCCTGCGCTCCTATGTGCTCGCCGGGAATTCAGCCCATTACGACGGCGTGATCCGGGCGTTCGAGGCGCGCGGTCTCAACGTCCTTCCGGTCTTCGCGACCGGGCTCGATGCGCGCGAGGCGATCGACGCCTTCTTCTTCCGGAACGGCCGCCCGGTCATCGACGCGCTGGTCTCGTTGACCGGCTTCTCGCTCGTCGGCGGTCCGGCCTATAATGATTCACACGCCGCGCAGGAGGTTCTGGCGCGGCTCGACGTGCCCTATCTCGCCGCGCACCCGGCCGAGTTCCAGACGCTCGACCAGTGGGGCCCGTCGGATCGCGGGCTCCTCCCGGTCGAATCGACCATCATGGTCGCGATTCCCGAGCTCGACGGCGCGACCGGGCCGATCATCTTCGGCGGGCGCACGGAAAACGCCGGGCACTGCACCGGCTGCAGCCGCGCCTGCCAGTTCCCGCCCAGCGAAGGCCAGCGCGACATGCATGTCTGCGCCGAGCGCGCCGAGGTGCTGGCGGCACGGACCGAGAAGCTGGTGGCGCTGCGGCGCTCGGCCCGGGCCGAACGCAAGGTCGGCATCGTGCTGTTCAATTTCCCGCCCAATGCCGGCAACACCGGCACGGCGGCCTATCTCTCGGTGTTCGAATCGCTGCACCGGACGCTGCTGGCGATGCGGGCCGAGGGCTACAGCGTCGCGGTTCCCGACAGCGTCGATGCGCTGCGCCAGGCGATCATCGAGGGCAATGCCTCGCGCTATGGCGCGATGGCGAATGTGCATGTCCGGATCGGCGCGGGCGAGCATATCCGGCGCGAGCGCTGGCTCTCCGAGATCGAGGCGCAGTGGGGCCCGGCTCCCGGCCGCCAGCAGAGCGACGGCTCCTCGATCTTCGTGCTCGGCGAGCGCTTCGGGAATGTCTTCGTCGGCATCCAGCCGAGCTTCGGCTATGAGGGCGACCCGATGCGCCTGCTCTTTGAGAAGGGCTTTGCGCCGACGCATGCCTTCTCGGCCTTCTATCGCTGGATGCGCGAGGATTTCGGCGCCCATGCCGTGCTGCATTTCGGCACCCATGGCGCGCTCGAATTCATGCCCGGCAAGCAGAGCGGACTTTCGGCCCAGTGCTGGCCGGACCGGCTGATCGGCGATCTGCCCAACATCTATCTCTACGCCTCGAACAACCCCTCCGAGGGCGCGATCGCCAAGCGGCGCGGGGCGGCGACGCTGATCAGCTATCTGACGCCGCCGGTGGCTTCGGCCGGGCTCTATCGCGGGCTGATCGAACTCAAGGGCTCGCTCGACCGCTGGCGCGGCCTGGCGCCGGACGAGATGCGCGAACGGGACGAACTCGCTGTGCTGGTCCAGGCCCAGGCGGCCGCGCTCGATCTTGCGCCCGCCGAGCCGGCCTGGAGCCGACAGGAGCTGCAGCCGCGCATCGCCCGGCTGACCGAGACGGTGCTGGAATTGGAATACACGCTGATCCCGCACGGGCTGCATGTCGTCGGCGAGCCGCTGTCGTTGGAAGAGCGCATCGACATGCTGCTGGCGATGGCGGAATCGAGCCATGGCCAGCGGCCCGACCGGGGGCTGATCGGCGATCTCGTCTCGGGCCTGAGCCCCGAGCGGGCGCTGAAGGCGCAGGGTCTCGAGCCGCAGGGCCCGATGCTGGCGATGCTGACCGAATTGGCGGCCGCCGATGCGCTCCTGGCTGAGGATCATGAGATCCAGGGCCTGATGCGCGGGCTGGACGGGCGCTTCATCCGCCCGGCACCCGGAGGCGACCTGCTGCGGACGCCGGCCGTGCTCCCGACCGGGCGCAATCTGCACGGGTTCGACCCGTTCCGCATCCCCAGCGCCTATGCGGTGCAGGATGGTGCGAAGCAGGCCGCGCGGCTGCTCGACCGACATCTGGCGGACGGCAACCCGCTGCCCGAGACCGTCGCGCTGGTGCTATGGGGCACCGACAACCTCAAGACGGAAGGCGCGCCGATCGCCCAGGCACTGGCGCTGATGGGGGCCGCGCCGCGCTTCGACGGCTATGGCCGGCTCGCCGGCGCGCAACTGATCCCGCAGGACCAACTTCAGCGCCCGCGCATCGACGTGGTGATGTCGCTGTCGGGCATCTTCCGCGATCTCCTGCCGCTGCAGATCAGGCTGCTGGCGGAAGCCGCCTTCCTCGCGGCATCAGCCGACGAGCCGCCGGAGCGGAACTTCGTGCGCAAGCACGCGCTGGACTATCAGGCGGAGCATGGCTGCGATCTGGAGACGGCGTCGCTGCGGGTCTTCGGCAATGCCGAGGGCGCCTATGGCTCCAACGTCAATAATCTCGTCGAGAGCGGCCGCTGGCAGGACGAGGACGAACTGGCCGAGACCTATACGCGCCGCAAGGGCTTCGCCTATGGCCGGGGCGGGCGGGCGGTGCAGCAGCCCGACCTCCTGAAGAGCGTGCTCGGCGGCGTCGAACTCGCCTATCAGAATCTCGATTCGGTCGAACTCGGCGTCACCACGGTCGACAACTACTTCGACACGCTGGGCGGCATCAGCCGGGCGGTGCGGCGGGCGCGGGGCGGTGTCTCGACACCGGTCTATATCGGCGACCAGACCCGCGGCGAGGGCACGGTGCGCACGCTCTCCGAGCAGGTCTCGCTGGAGACGCGCACCCGCATGCTAAATCCGAAATGGTACGAGGGCATGCTCAAGCACGGCTATGAGGGCGTGCGGCAGATCGAGACCCATGTCACCAACACGATGGGCTGGTCGGCGACGACGGGCCAGGTCGAGCCCTGGGTCTACCAGAAGCTGACCGAGACCTATCTGCTCGACCCCGCCATGCGCGAGCGGCTCGCGGCGCTCAATCCGACGGCCTCCGCCAAGCTGGCCAACCGGCTGATCGAGGCGCAGCAGCGCCAATATTGGCAGCCCGATGCGGCGACGCTGGCGGCGCTGCAGCAGGCCGGCGACGAGTTGGAGGACCGGCTCGAA
This sequence comes from Allobosea sp. R86505, assembly GCF_042466375.1. Classification (NCBI taxonomy): domain Bacteria; kingdom Pseudomonadati; phylum Pseudomonadota; class Alphaproteobacteria; order Hyphomicrobiales; family Alloboseaceae; genus Allobosea; species Allobosea sp. R86505. The sequence goes on from NZ_JAXHPY010000001.1 coordinate 1,729,940, forward strand.
GGCATCGGCATGGAGGCGGCGGCATGAGCGAGACCGGCGCCACGTTCAGGCCCGGCACGGGGCCCGTGGCCTATCCCGCGCCATCGGCCGTCCTCGAACTGCTCAAGCCGATCACCTGGTTCCCTCCGATGTGGGCCTTCGCCTGCGGCGTGGTGTCGTCGGGCGTGTCGATCGCTGACAATCCCGTCGTCGCGCTGTTGGGCATTGTTCTCGCAGGCCCGCTGGTCTGCGCGATGAGCCAGGCGATCAACGATTGGTATGATCGCGATGTCGATGCGATCAACGAGCCGCACCGGCCGATCCCCTCGGGCCGGATTCCCGGGCGCTGGGGGCTTTACATCGCGATGATCTGGACCGGGCTGTCGCTGGCGGTGGCATCGCTGCTCGGCTCCTGGGTGCTGATCGCAACCTGCCTCGGCCTGTTCCTGGCCTGGGCCTACAGCGCGCCGCCCTTCCGGCTGAAGCGCAATGGCTGGCTCGGCAACGCCGCTTGCGGCTTTTCCTATGAGGGGCTCGCCTGGGTGACGGGGGCTGCGGTGATGCTCGGCGGCGCGCTCCCGTCCTGGCCGGTGCTGACGCTGGGGCTGCTCTACAGCCTCGGCGCCCACGGCATCATGACGCTCAACGACTTCAAGGCGATGGAGGGCGACCGGCAGATGGGCATCGCCTCGCTGCCGGTCCAGCTCGGGGCGCAGGGCGCGGCGCGCGTCGCCTGCGCGATCATGGCCGCGCCGCAGTTCGTCGTCATCGCGCTGCTGCTGCACTGGCAGCGGCCGATCGAGGCTGTCGTGGTCGGCGCCTTTCTGGCGGGGCAGCTCGTGCTGATGGCCCGCTTCCTGCGCGATCCGGTCGGCAAGGCGCTGTTCTACAGCGGCTTCGGCGTGCCGCTCTTCGTCTTCGGCATGATGGCGAGCGCGGTCGCGGTGCGCAGCCTGCCCGCGGGCTTTTGAGGCGTTGGGCGTGCGCGCGGCATGACGGGGCGCGAGCCGGGCCGGCCTGCCCTGGGATGGATCCAGCTTCTGCTCGGAGGCCTCGCCGTCGTCGCGATCGGTGTCGCCCTGTCGCAGTTGCAGGATGCGCGGCGCGGCGTCACCACCGAGTCGATGACGGCGGAGGGCACGCCGATGACGGTGTTCCGCCCGGTCGACCGCACGGGGACAGCCCCGGTCGTCGTGATCGCGCATGGTTTCGCCGGCTCGCAGCAGTTGATGCAGCCCTTCGCGGTCACGCTCGCGCGTGGCGGCTATGTCGCGGTGACCTTCGATTTCGCCGGCCATGGCGCCAATCCGAGGCCGCTCACGGGCAACATCTCCCGGGAGGACGGTGCGACGCGCCGGCTGGTTGAGGAAACCGCGCGCGTCGTCGACCTTGCCAAAGGGCTGGGTGACGGGCGGCTCGCTCTGCTCGGCCACTCGATGGCGACCGACATTATCGTGCGCGTCGCCCTGAGCCGGGCCGATGTCGCGGCGACGGTGGCGGTTTCGATGTTCTCGCCCGCCGTCACGGCGACGAGCCCGCGCAACCTGCTGGTCATCGCCGGGGAATGGGAGGGGGGCCTGCGGCGCGAGGCGCTGCGCGCGGTCGGGCTGGTCTCCGCGCCGGCCTCGCCCGAGCCGGGCGTCACCTATGGCGATATCGCAGGGGGCACCGCCAGGCGCGCCGCCGTCAGCCCCCGGGCCGAGCATGTCGGCGTGCTCTACAACGAGGCGAACCTGCGCGAGGCGCTGGCCTGGCTCGATGCCAGCTTCGGCCGGCCGACTGCGACGAGCCCCGATCTCGACGGCCGGGGCGTCTGGATCCTGCTGCTGCTCGCCGGCGTTGTTGTGCTGGCCTGGCCGCTCTCGGCGCTGCTGCCACGCGTGGCGGCGCCGCCGGTGGGTGCGGGGCTGGGCTGGCGGCGGATCGCGCTGCCGCTGGTTCTGCCGGCTCTGCTCACGCCTGTCCTGCTGCGCTTCGTGCCGACGAATTTCCTGCCGGTCATCGTCGGCGACTATCTCGCCGTGCATTTCGCCGCCTATGGCGCCCTCACGGCGCTTTGCATCGCCTTCATCCAGCGCGGGCGGACCTCTCCAAGTTCAACCGTGTCGCGGGGCGCGCTGGCCGGCGGAACGCTGGCGCTGATGCTGTTCGGGCTCGTCGCGCTTGCCTGGCCCGTCCACAGTTTCGTGACGGCGTTCGTGCCGGCCGGCCATCGCCTGCCGCTCTTTGCCGCGACGCTGGCCGGCACGCTGATCTATTTCCTCGCCGATGAATGGCTGACGCGCGGGGAGGGGGCGGCGCGTGGAGCGTTCCTCGCCTCGAAGCTCGCCTTTCTGGTCTCGCTCGGACTGGCGGTCGCGCTCGATTTCCAGCGGCTGTTCTTCCTGCTGATCATCGTCCCGGTGATCGTGCTGTTCTTCCTCGTCTACGGGCTGTTCAGCGCCTGGGCGTTCCGGCGCTCCGGCCATCCCTTCATGGCCGGCATCGCCAATGCCTTCGCCTTCGCCTGGGCGATCGCCGCGACCTTCCCGCTGGTGGCGCGATGACGGTGCCGTCCGGGACGGGAAAGCAGTTGACGTTGCCTCGGCGACTTGCTCGGCTGATAGAGACTTCGATCGTTCACGAGGGCGCCCTTCGGGCCCAGGCTTAGGTCAATCGTCCATGCTTTTGAAAATCGGTACGCGCCGCAGCCCCCTCGCCATCGCGCAGACGAACTACATCGCCTCGCTGATCAAGGCGAAGCATCCCGACACGGAGTTCTCGCTCCACCCGATCGCAACGATCGCCGACAAGGACCGCGTTTCCGAATTCCACCAGTTCGGCATCATCGGCGTGTTCTCGACCGAGCATGAGGACCAGCTGACCTCGGGCGAGGTCGACATCGTCGTGCATTCGCTCAAGGATCTGCCGACGACGCTGCGCGAGGGGCTGGTGCTGGCGGCGGTGCCGGAGCGGGTCGATCCGCGCGACGTGCTCTGCGGCTCGACGCTGGCCGATCTGCGCCAGGGCGCGCGCGTCGGCACTGGCTCGCTGCGCCGGCGCTCGCAGATCCTGAGCCTGCGGCCCGATGTCGAGGTGGTGCCGATCCGCGGCAATGTCGGTCCGCGCCTGGCCAAGATCAACGGTGATGACGGGCTGGACGCGGTCATCCTGGCCCAGGCCGGGCTGCAGCGGCTCGGCCTCGAAGGCGCGACCTCGGAGCTGCTCAACCCGATCCTGTTTCCCTATGCGATCGGGCAGGGCGCGCTCGGCGTGCAGGCGCGGGACGACAATCCGACGATCCTCGCCATGCTCAAGGACATCGAGGACCCCAAGGCGCGCGCCGAGGTCGATTGCGAGCGGGCGATGCTGCATGCGCTGGGCGCCGGCTGCAGCCTGCCCGTGGGCGCAAGCGCGACCTGGCAGGGCGACAGGCTCCATCTGCACGCGCAGATCACCTCATTCGACGGCGGCAAGCGCATCACGGCCCATGACGAGCGCCCGGGCCGGGAGGCCGTCGAGCTCGGCCTCGTGACCGCCGAAGCGCTGCGGCTCGCCGGTGGTGTCGATGTGCTCGAAGCGTCCTACCGCAGCGTCGGCGCCCATTTCAAATATGTCGGCGCCTAAGCGGCGCTGTTCCGGGGCGATGCGTCGGGGTTCATCCGCCAGACCGTAAAGTTCAGGAAGGCGGCAAAGCTCACCCAAACGAGATAGGGGACGAGCAGCCAGGCGGCGAGCGAATCGATCGGCGCAAACAGGACGATCAGCGCGGCGATCGAGAGCCAGAGCGCGCAGACATTGACGAAGGCGAGGTCCATCCGGCGCAGGCCGAAGAACATCCCCGACCACATCGCGTTCAGCACGAGTTGCAGGCCGTAGACCGTCAGCGGCAGCCCCGCGCCGGTGAAGCCCGCCTTGCGCCAGACCAGCCAGCCCGATGCCGCGATCATGCAATAGAGCAACGTCCAGGCCGGCGGGAACAGCCAGTTAGGCGGTCGCCACCAGGGCTTGGCCAGCCCTTCATACCAGGCGCCGGGCTTGAAGATCGCGCCCGAACTCGCCGCCACCACACAGGCAACGACGAAGCCCGCGAGACCCAAGCCATCCATCGCATTCATCGGCCGTATCCGGAGCCCGCAGGCAGAGGCGCGAAGGCTAGCACATCGCTCGCCCGCGCGCGCGAATGTGCGGGCGCTGGCTGGGTAGGAGGATGCGCAGCCAGAGTCGCCAACCTGCAAGCGTCTGAAGTTATTCAATGAATCTCACATTGCGTCATAATTTACGCTGCACGAATTGTTCACATCGTGCAACACGCCTCCACGGCGCGGCGGTACGACAGTTGCCGCTTGCATTGGGTTGGCGGCATCTCAATCGCTTTTTTTGGGGGCCGCGTCGGGGACATGCCGGCAGGGCACGCATCACTTCGGCACGTCCTTGCTGGGCCAGTGACGCATCTGGGTGATCTCGCGCTCGTGGTCCTTGATGATCTCGGCGGCGAGCGTCTCGCTGGTCTCGTCATTGGCGTGAGCCAGCACGACCTTGGTCATATCGACCGCCCCCTGATGATGCGGGACCCTTTGCTGGTGCGGCAGTCGACGTCGGCGTTGCCGGCGTAAGGGAGGGCCATGTCGTGCCTCATCTTCATGTCGATGTCGGCGCGCTTGAATTCCTTCGTCGAGGCGACGTCCCAAGGTGCGGGCATCATCGTTTCCTCATGGCCCGCCTTGAATTCATGCTCATCGTGCCTGCGTCCATCTCACCCATCCCCATCTGGCCCATGGGCGCTACGGCGCCAGGAGCGGGGGGCGCGCAGCGCACGACACGCTCAATGGTGCGGGTTGGCGCCGCGCGCGATCATCAGGTGGTGCTGCTGATGATGCATGCCGCGTGTCATGACGCCGATGAAACCCAGCCCCTGCAGCCTGGCGAGGTCGGCGGCCGGAACCTTGATCGCCATGGTCGCCCCACCCTCGACCTGTGCCGCCGCAAACTGCCAGCCACCGGCGTCGTTCATCGTGGCAGCGTGAGCGAGCGCCATGCGGCGAATGGCGTCCCTCACCGGCGGCGCCCCCGTCACGGTGAACATCATCCCGCCGTCGATGGGCTCGGCCTTGACCTCGGATTGAAGCGTGACGGCGCTCATATCCGCCAGATGCTGCCGGAGCGCCTCCATATTGACCTTCGACCAATCGGTCTTCGGATCGGCCTCCAGGATTTCGACGATCTCCTGGATGGCCGCGAAAGCGCCCTGTCCGGGCTGAACCGGCGCGGCGGCTGCGGCGCCATGCTGCTGACCCATCTGCTGGGCCGGGGGCGACGCATGGCCGGCATGGGACTGACCGGCATGAGATTGCGCCAGCGCGGCGGCCGGGGCGAGCGAGGCGACGAGGGCAAGTGCGCGGATCATGATGTCTTCCTTGTTTGAGAGACGCTTCGCATGCCGCAGCGTCCTCGAACATGATCGCGATCATGTTTGCTGCGCTCGCCCCCATTTTCGCCGGTGAAGGCGCGGCTCAAGGCCTGGATCGCCTGAGACGATCTTCTCCCGTTGCCCTTGGTCGAACCGTGCCGTCGCCGATGGCGGCGCCACTCCCTCCGCCTCGGATCCTCTCGCCGAGCGAAACATGATTGTTTTGCCGGTGATTGACGAAACGCAATGCAGGTGCGGCCGCGATGATAAGGACTGGCGGGAGAGTCTTTCCGGCACGTTGCGCCGATCTGGGATCGAAACCGTCCATGTCCAAGCGCATCGCGCTGCCGGCCGTTCTGATCCTCGTCGCGATGGCGATGGCCGGCATTCTCTATGTCCGCACGTTGAGCCCCGTCACCGTCGACGTCGCGCGGGTCGAGCGTGATGTCGAAATCCGGGTCTTCGGACTGGGCAGCGTCGAAGCGCAGGTGCTGTCCCGGATCGGCTTCCAGGTCGGGGGCAGGATCGTGCAGCTCTCGGCCGACCAGGGCGAGATCGTTCCGGCTGGCACGGTGCTGGCGACTCTCGAGGACAGTTCCCAGCGCGCCCGTGTCGCCAAGGCGGAGGTGGCGAAGCTCCAGGCGCAGGCGGCTCTCGCCAAGGCGCAGGCACTGTTGCAGCGGTCGGAGGCTAATCTTCAGCAGCGGGTGCTGGTGAACCAGCGCCGCCAGTCGCTCGTCGATCGCGGCAGCGTCTCGCGCGAGCAGGCCGACGAAGCCCAGACCAACGAGACGCTCGCCCAGGCCGATCTCGCCGTTGCCAAGGCGGAGGTCCGCGTGGCCGAAGCGGCCCGTGATGACGTCGCCGCGGCGCTGACGATCGAACAGGTGCTGCTCGACCAGCACCGGCTCATTGCGCCTTATCGCGCGCGCATTCTGTCCCGCCTGAAGGAGGCCGGCGCTGTCGCCGGTGTCGGGGAGGTCGTCTTCACGATCATCGAACCCCATTCGGTCTGGGTCCGTGCCTTCATCGACGAGGCCGTATCCGGCGGACTCGCGATCGGGCAAAAGGCGCTGGTCCGGCTGCGCTCCGAGATGAACACCGTCGTCGAGGCGCAGATCGTCCGGATCGACCAGGAGAACGACCGCGTCACCGAGGAGCGCCGGGTCTATGTGCGCTGCCTGACCTGTGAGCCGGAACATCAGGGCCGCTATCTCGGCGAGCAGGCCGAGATCGAGATCATCAAGCGGGTCGTCCCGGAGGGTCTGTTCGTTCCCTTACGTGCCGTGAGCGGCTTCGATGGTCGTGCGGGCATGATCTGGACGGTCGAGGACGGCAAGCTCCATCGGCGTCTCGTCGCTCTCGGAGACCGGCTGCTCGACGGTCGCGTGCTGATCGTCGACGGCCTGCCCGCCGATGCACGCGCGGTGGTCTCCGTGCCCGATGATGGCTTCAAGGTCGGGCGCAGGGCGGTGGCCTCCGAAAGCCCCCGATGAACCTCGCCTGGCGCGATGTCCAGCATGGTCTTGGACGGTTCATCCTCACCTGCGTCGGCCTCAGCCTGTTGCTGGGCGTCGTCATGGGCATGGTCGGCATCTATCGCGGGCTGGTTGCCGAGGCGCTCGGCCTGGTCCGCAGTGCCGCGGCCGATGCCTGGGTCGTCGAAGCGGGCAAGCGGGGGCCTTTCGCCGAGAGTTCGCGCCTGCCGCGCGACACGCGCGATGCCATCGCCGTCCATGCCGGCGTGGCGGCGGCCGGCGCGGTCGTCTACCAGACCGTCGAGTTTCCCTATCGCGGCACGAACCTGCGCGTCTTCATCGTCGGCGCCCAGATCGGGCGGCCTGGCAGCGAGGTCGCAATCGAGGAAGGCCGCGCCATCCTGAAGTCGCGCTCCGAAGTGGTGGCCGATCGCAAGACCGGCCTCGCACTCGGCGAACGAATCCGCATCGGCCGCGACGATTTCACCGTCGTCGGCCTGACCGCGAACGCCACCAGTTCGGGAGGCGATCCGGTGCTGATGATGACCCTGCGCGACGCCCAGATCGTCCAGTGGCAGTTCGATCCCTCGGCGGTCAGGCGGGAGATGGCCCGCGACGCGCCGGCCGGTGGTTCGAGCGACCTGGTCAGCGCCATCATCGTGCGCATGCGCCCCGATGCCTCGTCGGACGGCGTCATCGGCTCGATCGCCCGCTGGAAACATCTGACCGCGATGACGGCCGCCCAGCAGGAGGAGATTCTGACGCGCTCGGTGATCGAGCGCGCAAGGCGGCAACTGGGCCTGTTCGCGGTGATCCTGCTGGTCGTCTCGACGGTGGTGATCGGACTGATCGTCTACACGATGACCATGGACAAGAAGAAGGCGATCGCGACGCTCAAGCTCATCGGTGCGCCCGATCGCGTCATCGTCTCGCTGATCCTGCAGCAGGCGCTGGCGATGGGGCTGGTGGGCTTCGCCATCGGCGCGACCCTGATCCGCCTGGCCAAGGACTACTTCCCGCGACGCGTGGTGCTGGAGACCTCCGACACGGCGATCCTGCTCTGCATCATCATCATGGTTTGTCTCATCGCCAGCATCTTTGGGGTGCGCTCGGCGCTGAAGATCGATCCAGCCTCGGCGCTCGGAGGCTGATATGACCACCGCGCCAACACCCGCCGTCGCGCCGAGACCTGTCGTCGAAATCGCCCGCCTCTCGAAGACCTTCGGCACTGGGGCGACGAAGGTGCCAGCACTGATCGACATCGATCTGACGATCGGGACCGGCGAGGTGGTGGGCCTGATCGGCCCCTCCGGGTCCGGCAAGAGCACGCTGCTCAACTGCATCGGCTGCATCACGGAGCCCGATTCCGGCGCAATCCGTCTCGATGGTCGCGCGATCTTCGACGGCAAATGGCTGATCGGCGATCTCAGGCGGCTGAGGCTCGAGACGATCGGGTTCATCTTCCAGTTCCACAACCTGCTGCCGTTCCTCTCGGCCTGGGAGAACGTGGCGATCGTTCGCACCCTGATGGGCGAGAGCCCCGAGCGGGCCAAGGCGCGCGCCATGGAACTGCTCGGCTATCTGCAGGTCGACCACCGCGCCGATGCGCTTCCCTCCAAGCTATCGGGCGGCGAGGCCCAGCGCGTGGCCATCGCACGCGCGCTCGCCAACGAGCCCCGGATCATCCTCGCCGACGAGCCGACTGCGGCGCTCGATTCGGAACGAGCCGCCATCGTCATCGATCTGATGAAGCAGGTCGCGATCGAACGAGACGCTGCGGTCATCGTCGTGACGCATGACGAGAAGATTTTTTCGCGCCTCGACCGCATGGTCCATCTGCGCGACGGCCGGATCGTCGAGGTGGTTTCATCGCGAGCGTGATGACGTCGCTCGCACCGCTCCTCATGAAGGCGATATCGAGTGGTCGCGGTTAAAGGACCACCGCCGTCACTCGACATGATCGGGCTGACCGGTCTGGGCACAGACGCCCCCTTGCCGACATCGGCGGCGGCGCCTCGCCGCCACAGGTCCGCGCCTGGGCGAGCGCGCCGGGCGTGCGACCTGGATCGCGCCGTGTTCCCCTTCCTCGTCGATGAGGCCGAACGGCTGGCCTATCGGCGCGCGCTCGACAAGGGCGTCAGCGTCGGCGCTGCGTCAGTACCGAACGTGTCATGAGTGTTGAAAGCGTCAGGGGCCATCCCTTCTTCGGGGGTCAGTTGTTGGTGAAGCGCGCCTGCAGCGCGTGGCCGTCCGCGAGCGTGGCGGAAATCACGATCCGCGCGCCCGTTCCCAGCGGCTGGGCGAGCCTTCCCACCAGTTTGTTGGGCTCGGCGGCGCTGAGCGGCACCGTCGTGGTCTTGCCGGCGTCCTGAACGATGGCGCGCGCGGCCTTCGTTCCCGCCGATGACAGGGGCTTGTCGACGGCGTCCGTCAGGTAGAGGACGAGCTCGGTTCCCTTCGCGACCATCTCGATATGGTGCCCGGCGATGTCGACGAGCGGGCCGCCATTGGGGCCCTTCGACAGTTCATGGGCCGAAGCGCCAGAGACGAGGCCGAGAAAGGCAAGCGCGGTGATCCGGTTGAGCATGGCTGGTCTCCTTGGACGGTTCAGAAGGCTTCCTGGGGCGATGAGCCGCCCTCGCTCGCCATGCGGCTGGCGACGATGCGGTCCAGCGGCTTGCGGCCGAAGGTCAGGAACAGGACGGGCGTCAGCACCGTGTCGATGATCGTCGCCGAGATCAGCCCGCCGAAGATCGTGACCGCGACCGGGTGCAGGATCTCGCGGCCGGGCTGGTCGGCGCCGTAGAGCAGCGGGATCAGCGCGAGCCCGGCCGAGAGCGCCGTCATCAGCACGGGGGTCAGCCTCTCCAGGCTGCCGCGGATGACGAGGTCTCGGCCGAAGCGCTCGCCCTCGTAGAGGGTCAGGTTGATGTAGTGCGAGACCTTGAGGATGCCGTTGCGCGCCGAGATGCCGGCGAGCGTGATGAAGCCGACCATCGAGGCGACCGAGAGCGGCTGCCCGGCGAGGTGTAGCGCCACGACGCTGCCGATCAGCGCGAGCGGGATGTTGCCCATGATGATCAGCGCCAGCACCGCCGACTGGTAGCGCGTGAACAGCACCACGAAGATCAGCGCCAGCGACACCAGGCTGAGCAGCCCGATCCGCAGCGTCGCCTCCTCCTGCGCCTGGAAGGTGCCCTCCAGGCGCGTGACATAGCCCTGTGGCAGCGGCGTCTGCGCGACGATCCCGCGGATGTCGGCGATGATCGCCGCCATGTCGCGCCGGCCGTCGCCGTTGCCGTAGACCGCGATGCGGCGCTGGCCGTTCTCGCGCTGGATCTGGTTGGGGCCGTCGGTCTCGGAGACCGAGGCGATCAGGCGCAAGGGGATGTGGCCACCGGGCGTCGCGATCAGCAGATCCTCGAGCCCGGTCGTCGAGCGGTCCTGATCCGAAAGCCGCAGCACGACGTCGAAGCGGCGGTTGCCGTCGACGATCTGCGAGACGGTGCGGCCGTTGGAGAGCGTCTCCAGCGCCTGGGTGACGCTGGCCGGCGTCAGCCCGTAGAGCGCCGCTTTGTCGTGGTCGACGTCGATGCGCAGCTGCGGAATGCGGACCTGCCGCTCGATCTGGAGATCGACGAGGCCGGGCACGGATGCGAGCCGCTCGCGCAGCGTTTCGGCGAGGCTGCGGATGGTGTCGAGATCCTCGCCATAGATTTTGAGCGCGATCTGGGCGCGCACGCCCGAGAGCATGTGGTCGAGCCGGTGGCTGATCGGCTGGCCGATATTGACCGAGACCGGCAGCACGCTCAGCGCCGCGCGGATCTCGGCGTGGACCGCTTCCTTGGGCCTGTCCGAGCGATGGAGATCGATGTCGACCTCCGAGGAATGGACGCCTTCCGCGTGCTCGTCGAGCTCGGCGCGGCCGGTGCGGCGGCCGATCGACTTTACCTCCGGAACCTTCAGGACGAGCTGTTCGGCGAGGAGCCCGAGGCGGTGGCTCTCGGCCAGCGAGATGCCCGGGTTGTATTGCAGCGAGACCACCAGCGTGCCCTCGTTGAAGGGCGGCAGGAAGGTTCGCGGCAAGAGCGTCGCGCCGTAGACGGCCAGCGCCACGCCGATGCCGACGAGGGTGACCAGCAGCGCGCGGGTCTCGAAAGCGAAGCGCAGCAGCGCCGCATTACCCCGCTTGAGATGGCGAACCACGAAGGAGTCGCGCTCATGGCCGCTGGGAGCGCGCGACAACAGGTAATAGGCCATCACCGGGGTCAGCGTGACCGCGACGATCAGCGAGGCCAGGATCGAGACGATGTAGGCGATGCCGAGCGGCGCGAAGAGCCGCCCCTCGATGCCCGACAGGGCAAAGAGCGGGATGAAGACCAGGATGATGATCGCGGTGGCGTAGACGATGCCGGAACGGACCTCCTGCGAGGCCGCCGCAATGACCGCCAGCACGGGCCTGGGCGCGGCGCTCTCCCGGTTCTGCTTCAGCCGCCGCAGGATGTTCTCCACATCCACGACGGCATCGTCGACCAGTTCGCCGATCGCGATGGCGAGCCCGCCCAGCGTCATCGTGTTGATGGTCAGTCCGAAGGCCTGGAAGACCAGCACCGTCGTCAGGATCGAGACCGGGATCGCCGTCAGCGAGATCAGGGTCGCGCGGACATTCATCAGGAAGAGCAGCAGGATGACGGCGACGACGCCCGCAGCCTCCAGCAGCACGCGCTCGACATTGGCGATCGAGGTCTCGATGAAACTCGCCTGCCGGAACTGGACGTTCGTCGCGGAGATGCCGGCGGGCAGCGTCTTCTGGATCTCGGCCAGTGCCGTCTCGACCTGGCGCGTCAGCGCCACGGTGTCGGCTTCCGGCTGCTTCTGGATGCCGATGATCACCGCAGGCTTGCCCTGGTAGCCGGCGTCGCCGCGCTTGACCCGGGCCGCGAAGTCGACGCCCGCGACCTGGTGCAGCAGGATCGGCTGGCCCTGTCGCTGCAGCAGGACGGTGTTGCGCAGATCCTCCAGCCGCTGCGTCAGCCCGACATTGCGGATCAGGTATTCGCGCCCCTGCTGGTCGATAAAGCCGCCGCCGGTGTTGGTGCCGAAACGCGTCACCGCCGCCTCGATCTGTTCGGGCGAGACATCCAGTGCTTGCATGGCCGCGATGTCGGGCGTGATCCGGTACTGGCGGACCTCGCCGCCCATCGGGATGACCTGCGAGACACCGGCAATGTTCAGGATCTGCGGCCGGATGATGAAGTCGGCGATCTCGCGGACCTCCATCGGGGAGGCCCGGTCGGCCGTCACCGCGACCAGCATGATCTCGCCCATGATCGAGGAGACCGGGCCCATCTGCGGGTTGACGCCGCGCGGCAGCTGCTCGCGCACCAGCGACAGCCGCTCGGCGACGAGCTGGCGCGACCGGTAGATATCGGTGCCCCAGTCGAACTCGACATAGGTGATCGAGAGCCCGACGCCCGAGACGGAGCGCACGCGCAGCACGCCGGGCATGCCGTTCATCGCCGTTTCCAGCGGATAGGTGACGAGCTGCTCGACCTCCTGCGGGGCGAGCCCCTCGGCCTCCGTCATCAGGGTCACGGTCGGGCGGTTGAGATCGGGGAAGACGTCGACGGGGACGCGCGGCAGCACATAGCTGCCATAGGCCATGAGCACGAGCGCGGCGGCGATGACGAAGAGCCGGTTGCGCAGGCTGGCCGAGACGAGGAGGTTGAACATCGCGCCCTCGTCTCAGCGGATCTGGTTGAGATGTTCGGCGCCGCGGACGACGATGCGTTCGCCCGGCGCGACGCCTGAGCGGACCACCAGCCTTGTCGCGTCGAACGGTTCGGTGCGGACAGGCCTGGGCTCGAAGCGCTCGGGATCGGTATGGCGCCAGACCAGGGCCTCGCCATTGCCGCCGCGCACGACGGCGTCGCGCGGCAGGATGATGCCGCTGACGCTGGCGCCGTTGCGGGCCGTCACCCGCACGGGCTGGCCGATCGCGACCGTGGCGGGCGGGTCCTCGACGGCGAAGTGCACCAGCGTCGCCTGCTGCTGCAGCGCCCGTCCGGTGCCCCGGAAGGACAGGTTGAGCGGCTTGCCGCCGGGCAGCAGGACCGAGGCGCCGTCGAGCTGCGAGAGATCGACATCGCCATAGGACAGGGCCTCGACCCACATCCCCGCGGGATCGACGATCTGGAACAGGACGTCCTGCGAGCCGACGACCTGACCCGCGACGACCCGCACCGCCGAGACCACGCCGTCGAGTGGCGCGCGCAGCAGTTCGGGCTCGATCCGGATCCGTCCGACGATCTCGCGCCGCCGCATCAGGCCGGCGAGTTCGATCTCGAAATCGATGACCTGGCTTTGCGGCGCGATGGCGCGCTCGGCCAGGCCGCGCGAGCGCTTCAGCTTCGCCTCGACCATGGCGATCTGCTGCTCGATCTCGCCGACACGCTCGGCGATGGTGGTGCGGTCGGCCTGCGGCACGGCCTGCTCGACGGTGGCCAGGATATCGCCGCGCCGGACGATCTGGCCCAGACGCGGCAGGCCGCTCTCGGGCGCGACGATCCGGCCACCGGTGATGCTCTGGACCTGGCCCGACCGGTTGGGGTCCGCGATCACGCGGCCGACCAGGGCCAGGGTCTTGCGGGCTTCCTCGGTCTTCGTGACCTGAGTGCGGATCTCCAGCAGCCGCTGCGTCGGCTTCGGCGCGAAGACCGACCCATCCGCGAGACGGCGGGGGGTATCGCCGGCGGGCGGTGCCGCCTTGGCGGCCTCGCCATGATCATGGCCCTCATGGGCGCTCGCCAGGCCCGTCCCCGCGATCAGCCCCAGAAGGACGAGGCCGGTCAGGGACAGGGCCGGGCGCGAGCGGCGGATGGCGGCGCCGAGCAGGAGCCCGACAGCCAGCGCCGCGCCCATGGCCAGGTACAGGACCGGCACTGGCCGGCCCGCGATGACGACGCTCGCCGCCTGAGCGGAGGCCTGGCTCGATCCCGCCTGAGCGCCGGCCGCCGGGGCGGGGGCGGCCGGGCGGTCCAGTGTTCCGATCAGGAGGTCGTCGCCGCCGGGATGGGTGATGGCGAAGACGAGCTCTAGCGGGCCTGCGCCGACGAGCCGGTCCGAGGCCACGACGTAGGTCCCCTCCGGCGTCGGTGTCGCCTCAACATCCGCCCCGGTGCCGATCGTGACGACGATGCCGGCATCGGTGACGGGGGCGTTGCCGGCATAGCGGTCGAGAAACAGCGTCAGCCGGTCGCCGCGCAGGATGCCGACGAGCTCATAGGCGTCGGAATGCAGCGCGATCCGCGGCGAGCCCGCCGTGGGGACGGGAGCGGGCGGGGCGCCATGGTCGTGGCCCTCATGGGCCGCGAGCGGGGCAACGGACAGGAGGGAAGCCAGCGCCAAAGGCGCCATGAGGCAGCGTGCGAGGCTGCGGACGAACGAAAACATGAAACGAACCCATCACGATCGGCATGACCATCCGGCGGCGCGGCTGAAAAGCCGGCCGACGCTCAAGCGATGTCGATGGTTCGTGGAGGTCTCGCGTCGAGGCTTGGCACTTGGACGGGATTCGTCTGCTCCGGCGGCAAGCCGGGTCGGATCCCGTGAGGGGTCCGCAGCGGAAGCGACATGGCGTCGTACTCGATCGCGGCGACGGTGCAGATCGTGCCGCAGCAGCTGCGGCCCTGCGCACCCTCGTCTTGCGGGCAGCCCGGCGTAACCGGCATGCCGGTCGCCACCGGCTCGCAGGGGGCAGCCGCCTCGGCCGCGCGCGGAGAGGCGGCGATCGGCGAGCGCGCATCGTGTGGCCTGGGCTCGGCCGCTGGCGCGACGGCCCTGGGCGCCGCGCCGTGACCGGCATGCGCATTCGCTGGCATGGCCCAGGCAAGCGACAGCAGGGCGACCAGGGCGATCGCCTTCAGCAGCTTGGCCGGGATGTCCAATGCAATCACGTCGAGACGCCGATTCGGGAGGTGCGCGAAGAAATGAAGCTTCCCAAGGGGGAAGGTCAAGAGACCGCCCCGGTGCGCGCTCGGCATGGTTACCGGGGATCCGGGCGGCGCGGCCGCTATTGGCCAGCCGAGGCCGAGACAGGGCGGAGCAGCAGCCGTGCCGAAGACCGGCACGAGGCGCTTCCATCGTGACGGAACCCGGCGTCGGTGACCGGCTCGTTGATAGCGGCGGCCAGAGCGCCGGGCACAGGCCAAGGCGCCGGCGCTGGCGCGATCTATTCGGCGAGTTCGCGCATCACCTTGATGAGGTCGCTTTTGCCCTCGAAGCCGATGCCTGGGAGTTCGGGCATGACGATGTGGCCGTCCTCGACCCTGACACCGTCGGGAAACCCGCCATAGGGCTGGAACAGGTCGGGATAGCTCTCGTTCCCCCCGAGACCGAGCCCTGCCGCGATGTTGAGCGACATCTGGTGGCCGCCATGCGGGATGCAGCGCGCGGGCGACCAGCCGAACTGGGCGAGCACATCGAGCGTGCGCAGATATTCGACGAGCCCATAGGACAACGCACAGTCGAACTGGAGATAGTCGCGGTCGGGGCGCATTCCCCCGTAGCGGAGGAGATTACGGGCATCCTGATGCGAGAACAGGTTCTCGCCCGTCGCCATCGGTGCCGGATAGAACTCCGACAGCGCCGCCTGGAGCGCGTAGTCGAGGGGATCGCCGGCCTCCTCGTACCAGAACAGCGGATACTGGCGCAGCATCTCGGCATAGGCGATGCCGGTCTTCAGATCGAAGCGGCCATTGGCATCGACCGCGAGCCGCGCCCGGGAGCCGATCTCGGCGAGAACCGCCTCGATCCGGCGCTGGTCCTCGCCGATCGAGGCGCCGCCGATCTTCATCTTCACGACCGTGTAGCCGCGGTCGAGATAGCTGCGCATCTCGGCCCGCAGCTGGGCGTCGTCCTTGCCGGGATAGTAATAGCCGCCGGCGGCATAGACGAAGACCCGCGGGTCGGCCTCGCGGCCCTTCTGCTGCGCCAGCATCCGGAACAGCGGCTGGCCGGCGATCTTCGCCGTCGCGTCCCAGATCGCCATGTCCAACGTTCCGACCGCGACCGAGCGCTCGCCATGGCCGCCCGGCTTCTCATTGACCATCATCGCCGCCCAGAGCCTGTGCGGGCAGAGATTGTCACCGGCTGCGTTGAGGACGCTCTTCGGCTCCGCCTGGAGCAGCCGGTCGCGGAAGCGCTCGCGGATCAGGCCGCCCTGTCCGTAGCGGCCATTGGAGTTGAAGCCGTAGCCGACGACCCGCCGGCCGTCGCGCTCGACATCGGTGACGACGGCGACGAGGCTCGCCGTCATCTTCGAGAAGTCGATATAGGCGTTGCGGATAGGCGAGGCGATCGGCTTGGTGACCTCGCAGACATCGACGATCCGCATCGCGTTCCTCCCTGGTATCAGCATGCCGGTTCGGCATCGTCCTGCGCCTGTGTGGCGGGGTCGGGCTCGCTGCAAACCCTGCTTAAGGCTGGACGTGCCGCCGAGGCCAATGCCAAGTTCGGTTTTGGCCATGCGCGAACGGCATCGGGATGGATTACGATTGGCTGTCGGATTTCGAGGCTTTGGCGGAACACCGAAGCTTCTCGCGGGCCGCCGACGTCCGCAACATCACGCAACCCGCCTTCAGCCGCAGGATTCGCGCGCTGGAGGTGTGGATCGGGACGGCGTTGTTCGAGCGAGGGCCGCAAGGCGCGCGCCTGACGGCGGCGGGCAAGTCCTTTCAGCCTCATGCCCGGGACCTTCTGGGCCTTCTCAACCGGGCCAGGCGCGAAACGCGCGCGGTCGGCGAACGGAAGACCACCGCGCTCGCGATCGCTGCGACCCATGCCCTGTCCTTCACCTTTTTCCCGAGCTGGATCCGGCGGGTGATGCGGTCGCAGGCGCTCGGCCCGATCAATCTGATCTCGGACAGCATGGCGGCGTGCGAGCAGCAGATGCTCTCGGGCGAGGTCCAGTTCCTGCTCTGCCACGTCCATGAGGCCGCCGCCCCGCCCCTCGCGGCCGACCGGTTCCCCAGCCTGCGCGTCGGCGATGACGTGCTCGTGCCGCTCTGCGCGCCGACCGAAAGCGGCGGGCCGCGATGGGCGCTGCCCGGCACGGCCGCGCAGCCGACCCGCTATCTCGGCTACAGCCAGGCCTCCGGCCTCGGGCGGATCATCGCGGCCTGCGGCGGGCTCGAGATCGGCGCCACCGTGACCGGCGTGACATCCCATCTCGCCGCGACGCTGGCGACGATGGCACGCGACGGACATGGCGTCGCCTGGTTGCCGCTGACGCTCGCGGCCGAGGATCTGGGCCGTGGCCGCCTCGTCCGGGCCGGATCGGAACGCTTCGACATCCCGGTCGAGATCCGGCTGTTCCGGTCGGCCGCGCGGCTGAGCGAAGCGGCGGAGGATCTATGGCGCGGTGCGGGTGGTCGCGTCCCCAGCGGGCCTGGTTGAGCGCAGACGGGGCTGATCGACACGCTTGACGACGGCCCTGACGCGACAGGCGATCGCGCGACCGTCTGGCCGGCGGCCATGGCGGAGCCGCCTGGTTGCGCGTCCTGCCATCACTGTCTGCGGCTTGGAGGAAACTGGCTGGGGCGGGAGGATTCGAACCTCCGCATGGCGGTACCAAAAACCGCTGCCTTACCGCTTGGCGACGCCCCAACGCGCCGCGCCTTCTAGAACGCGGCGGGGGCGCGCGCAACCGGCCAGATCGTCGCGAGAGCGCCTCTGCCAGAGGCCGCGGCGGCAGCGCGGGGAGGGCCTGCGGATAATTCGTCACGCATTCGCGCGACGCCTGTTGCGCCGCGGCGCGGCGCTGGCTATAAGCCCGCCACCAGTCAATCGGAGTGTGGCTCAGCCTGGTAGAGCACCTCGTTCGGGACGAGGGGGTCGCAGGTTCAAATCCTGCCACTCCGACCAAAATTTCCCGGGACATCGCAAGACGTTCGGAGACAGGCCCTCACGGGCCTTTTTCTTTGGCGCCGGCCCCCGGCGGCCGTCAGCGCCCGTCCGGCGTCATCGCCATCACGCGGTCGAAGCCGCGTTCGCGCGTGAAGAGACAGCGCAGCTTCTTGACGCCCTCGCGCCCCTTGTCGACCGTGCCGTCGATCTGAAGGCCGCCTTCGGCCGAGGTCGCGATGCGTGACGCGAGGGCGATCCGGCGCGGGGCAACGCCGTACATCGGCGCGGCCTCGGCCCGGCAGCGGTCCCGGAGCATCGCGTCGGACATGCCGGCACTGCTCCCGCCCGGAGTGCCGGTGATCTCGATCGACAGCGTGTGGCGGCAGGTCTCGTTGCGGCGGGCCGCGTTCCTCATCAGATAGACCTGCGCGCGATAGGTCCCCGCCCGCGTCGCCGTCTGTCCGAATTCGTTGCCGGCGACCGAGCCGATATGGACCGCCTCGTCCGAGCCCGGCGCATAGACGTTGACGTAGCAGGATCGGTTCGACGGCGTGAACAGCAACTGCAGCGTCTGCCCGGCGACGGTCTCGAAGGTGTAGTTGATTCCCCGGTCACCCCGGATCGCGCCCTTGACCGTCGCGGCGGTCGCGCCGGGCTGGAACCGGACCGGCACGGTCCGGTCCTGGGCATGGGCCGGGAGGCCGGGCGCCATCGTCAGGGCAGCCCATCCGATGATGAGGAGGCGTGCGATCATGGTCGTCTCCGAGGCGTCCGCTTCCCGAGGATGATCGCCGCACCCGGTAGAGGCGGCAAGAGCCGAGGCGCGGGGGCCTCACGCCGGTGATGGTCAATTGCCCGGCGAGGCTCTAGAAACGCCCGACAGCATCACGGGCATCATCATGAAGCGCGCTTTTCAACTCCTCGGCATCCTCGGCCTCGCGACCCTGCTCGCGGGCTGCGACAAATGCGGCAATCTCGGCCCCTTCTTCACCGGGCCGGAGCAGAAGACCTGCACGAGTTCGACGCCGCAGGGCTGAGCGTCTCCCACCGAATCAGGCGGGCAGGAAACCGGGCAGATATGAAAAAGGCCGGGCTCGCGCCCAGCCTCGATCGTCTCGTCGCTGCGGATCGTTCAGCCGCGACGCTGCAGGACCGACCAGCCGGCGCGGGCGAGGCAGGCGACCAGAGCGAGCTTGAGCAGATCACCCAGGATAAAGGGCTGCACGCCGAAGGCGAAGGCCTTGGCGAAGCCGATGCCGGTGGTGCCGGCAGCCATCTGGGCGCCGAGCGCCAGCCAGCCGAAGCCCAGCGCCATCATCACGACTTCGGCGACGACGAGGCCGCCGACGAGGCGCGGCAGCGAGGCACCGCGCATGGCGGCCCAGCCGGCGATGGCTGCGGCGGCGACGAAGCCCACAAGAAAGCCGCCCGTCGGGCCGACGAGGTAGAGCGGGCCGGCGGCGACCGGCGGCGTGTTGGTGAAGACCGGCAGGCCGGCGAGGCCATAGGCGATGTAGAGCGCGACGGTGGCGGCGCCGAGCCGCGAGCCGTAAGCCGCGCCGACGCCGAAGACCACCAGGGTCTGCAGCGTCATCGGCACCGGCCAGAACGGCACCTTGATCTTGGCTGCGAGGACGAGGAGCAGGCTGCCGACGACGGCGAGCGCGATGTTGCGCAGCAGTGCGGCGCGCGGGCCGGAGACGGCGGGCAGGGCCGCATGGGCCAGCGTCGGAGCCTGGAGGGGAAGCATCTGCGCCATGGGCAAGTCGTCCTGTCTGCGATGGCCGCGCTGCGCGGCCGGCTTTTCCGTCTATAGAAAATGCGGCAAAGCCCCACAAGCCGCGCGGCCCGCGCAGGCTTGCCAGGTGGCCCTGCGGAAACAGGCATGAGCGACGACATCGAATTCGACCGCAGCGCGACGGCTCCTCCCGGCGAGGTGGTGCAGCTGTCGCCCTTGGTCAGGCGCCTGATCGCCGGCAATGGTGGGCCGATGACCTTCACCGGCACCTGCAGCTACATCGTCGGGCAGGGCAAAGTCGCGATCATCGATCCGGGGCCGGAGGACGGGGCGCATCTGGCGGGGCTGCTCGCGGCGGTCTCCGGCGAGACGGTGAGCCATATCGTCGTCACGCATACCCATCGCGATCATTCGCCCGGCGCGCGGGCGCTGAAGGCGGCGACAGGCGCCCCGATCGTCGGCTGCGGGCCGCACCGTCCCTTCCGCGAACTCGCTGCGGGCGAAGCGACGCGCCTCGACGCCGCTGCCGATTCCGAGCACGCGCCGGACCGGCTGATGGCCGAGGCCGACGCCGTGACGGGGCCGGGCTGGACCCTGGCCGCGATCGAGACGCCGGGCCACACCGCCAACCATCTCGCCTTCGCACTGCCCGAGGAGGAGACGCTGTTCTCCGGCGACCATGTCATGGCGTGGTCGACCACCATCGTCGCCCCGCCCGACGGCTCGATGGCGGCCTATATGGCCTCGGTCGAGAAGCTGCGCGCGATGGAGCACGCGCTCTACCGGCCGGGCCATGGCGGGCCGGTGACCGAGCCGCAGCGCTTCCTGCGCGGGCTGGTGCAGCACCGCCGGCAGCGCGAGGCGGCGATCCTCGGCCGCCTGCGGGCCGGGGACGAGCGCATTTCCGCGATGGTGCCGCCGATCTATCAGGGGCTGCCTGCGGCGCTGCACGCTGCCGCGGGCCTTTCCGTGCTGGCGCAGCTCGAGGATCTCGTGATGCGCGGGATCGTCACCTGCGACGAGGCGGTGCCGGGGCTCGGCAGTCGCTACCGCCCCGCCTGAGGCTCAGCGCGATTCGACCAGCAGTTCGACCTCCTCGGCGAAGGCGGCGATCCGGCCCGCGTTGACGCCGAGATCATGGGGGCCCAGGCGGGAGGCCGAGCGGATGTCGATGCGGCTGCCGTCGGCGCGCGGGCGGATGCGGATGGTGATGTCCTCAGCCATCCGCAGCAAGCGCGAGCGCGCCACCGCCTCGATTCGCCCGGCGCCGCTGCGGCCACCGGGGCGCGTCGCCTCCAGAACCTGCCAGCCGCGGGCGATGGCGGCGCGGCGGGCGATGTCGAAGGCTGTCTCGGCAGGGACCTCGAGCACGATCGGCACCGTCTTGGGATAGGCCCGGCGCTGAAGGCGCCGGCGCTCGGCGGGAACGTCGGGCGGCACCCGCCCGGCGCGGGCGTCCAGCGCCACGCGCGAGCGGCTGAAGGCCGGCGGATCGTCGATATCGGTCGAGATGTCGGCCAGGGCCGGCAGGGTGACGAGCCTGAAGACGACATAGGCGGCCGGCACCAGCATCAGCACGCCCATCAGGAAGGCGCCGGCCGCCATGCCGACTCCGCGGTGGCCCGACTGCCAGATGCGGGCGAAGGCCATCAGCGACAACAGGAGCGCCAGCAGGGCGACGCCATAGGCGGCGACGACGGGCGCGAGGCCTTCCAGCGTCGGCTCGCCGCTGCGGAAGACGAGCAGCGCGAGCACCAGCACCGCCAGCGCGAACCAGGCCAGGCGCCGGCTCCAGAGCGCGGCACGCGAGACAGGCTCCTCGAAGACGAGACGGCGATGCATGGGCCAGTGGTGCAATTCCCGGCGCGGGAAGGCAAGCCGCCCCGGGCCATCCGCGGGTGATTCGGTAGCCGCGGGGCGGCAGGCTCAGTTGAAGGATTTCCAGTTCAGCGAGCGACGCTTCGCCTCGGCGATCTGGGCCGCGCTGTAGACATGCGGCTTCAGGATCCTGAGATAAATGTCCTTCGGCACGCGGTTGGGGTTGGGGCCGATCAGCTCGCGGTTGGCATCCCAGATCAGTGGCCACATGTGATAGGTGCCGTAATAGCTCAGCGAGACCTTGGAAAGCATCGCGCCCTGAGCCGGGACATAGTGCATCGCCAGCACGTCCGAAGCCGGCGGAGAGCCCGGCGAAGGGTTCTGCGGCAGCGGGCCGGCATCCCGGTCCGCAAGGAAGGCGTCGAAATCGGCCTGCAGCTTGGCGACGGATACCGAGGGACTCAGGGTGATCATGGCGGCCGCGCGCACGACCACGGCGCCGAGCGGGCCGAGCCGGTCCAACTGGTTCGCCAGAGCAGGATCGAGCGCCCAGTTGCCGATGTCCAGAATCGGCTCGTTCGTGAGGCGGAAATTCACGCCATAGCGCCGGGCGAGGTCGTCGAGACTCGAAAAGACGCCGGCGCGATCGAAGATCCGGACGCTGCCGCCACCGCTTCGCCCGACGACAATGAAGTGGCCGACCGGCTCGCCCAGACTGGTGGTGCCGTCGAGGAAAGCGATCGTGACGCCATCGACGCCTCGCGCATGAGTCGCCAGGTCATGCCATGTCCGGATGTGGCGACCCGACGTCGCGCTGACATGAGCGCCCAGGCTCCGGAGAGCCTTGCCGATCTCGATGATGGTCATCCCCTTGCGCGAAATGGCGTCGAGCGGGCGGCCGGTTTTCTTGGCGATTTCCGCAAGCGGAACGACGATGGAGCTTCCCGTCCGCTGCATGGCCTGCGCTGCCGCGATGAGGCCGCAGACGCCGCCCCTGATCCGCCGCCAGATTGCGACATTTGATACTCGCTGGGTTACGCCGCCGACGAAGGGGATCATCAGGTTGCCGGTTCCCCGAACGACCCGGCCGACGGGGGTGACGCTGAGAAGACGCAAGACGTCCTCGGCAATGCCGAGCTTGCTGCCTTCGGCCGCACCGGTCCCCAGTTGCATCATGTCCAGCGCGAGCATCTCGGGGACGCGGATCGGCGCCATCGAAATGTCCTCCATGGTGGCGTTCATCGTCGCCATCAGCACGACGGCGAAATTGTCGGGATTGGCCTCGATCCAGGCCTTGGCTTGGACATGCCGGTTCGGTTCGCTGAAATTCTTGCGGTAGAATTCGGCCAGTTCCGCTGCGACATACATGGGTCTGTCCCGCTGCTCAGGAAGCGATGGGCAGAAGGCTCGCATGACGCTTCGGCATTTGCCTGTTTCGCGCGGAACAACCGGGCTCGCCTGTCCCGCCGAGATGGTTTAGGCGTGATCCATCGTGACGGGGGCCCAGAACGTGCCGGATTTGAAGACAGTGCCGCGTGCCGATGCGACCGAGCCGGACCGCGTCTGGTTCCGGTTCATGCGGTTGCACCAGCGCATGCTCGGCCAGATGACCGGCCGGATCAGGGCGCTGGGCCTGTCGATCCCGCAATTCGATCTGCTGTCGACGCTGACGGAGCGCGAGGGCATCAGCCAGAACGAGTTGGCGGAGCGGCTCTACGTCACCAAAGGCAATGTCTCGGGTCTGGTCGACCGGCTGGTGCAGGCGGGCCTCGTCGAGCGGCGCGCCATCGCCGGAGACCGGCGCTCCTATGCCATGCATCTGACGCCGGAGGGGCGAAGGCTGGCGGAGGACGGCATCAGGGCGCAGCGCGACTTCGTGGCGCAGACGCTCGGGAAGCTGCCGGAGCAGGACCTGGCGGAGCTCGACCGGCTGGTGCTGGCCTGGCGCGATCTGGCGAGGGCCGCCGACGAGGACCGGATGGCCGGCTGAAACCGGCCTCGAGCGCTATGGAGCCGGGCTGATCTTCGCCACGATCTGGCTGCCGCCAGGCTCATCGCGCAGCACGAGACGCTCATGCGCCGCGACCTCGCCGAGAAGCATCTCTCCGCTCGCGGTCAACGCCGTCGCGTGCCTGCGCACGAAAACGATCACCGGCCGTTTGCCGGCCACGGCCCAACGCCGCAACTGTTCGAGATAGGGCTCCTTGCGCCAGGCCTGTGCGGCCCCGGGATCGGCCTGCACGAAGAGCCAGCGGGTCGCTGCGTCCATCGTCAGGACGAAACGGGCCTTCTCGGGCTTCCACTCCGGGCCGAGGAAATCCTGCGTCATCCATAGGCAGAGGAAATCGCGGCATTGCTGCGGACGTGCGTCGTAGATCTTGCAGCCACGGCCCGGAAGGCAATTGGGGCACCAGTTGCCTGCGGTCGCGCCGGCCGCCGGGACGTCATAGACCTTGCAGCACAGCGTACAGGTGCCGCAACTGCGGCCGGGCGCGATCAGGCTCGTCATCATTTCCGTCCGGCCGCCGGGCGACGGCCGGCGCCGCATCAGCATGGCGAGGGCGGATGGCGCTGGCAAGCACGGCCCTGCGGCAGAGTCTGCGTCGGGTTGCGATAAAATCGCTGAGAGCTTGCGCCGGCCGCAGTCTATGGTGACGGGAGACGCCACTCGCATCAGGGGAACCGCACGATGCTGTCCAACCTCGCCGTCCGGGACATCGAGACCCTCGTCCATCCCTATACGAACCTCGCGACGCATCGCGAGACGGGTCCGCTCGTGCTCGAGAGCGGCAAGGGCGTCTATGTCTACGACAGCGCCGGCAAGGAGTATCTGGAGGGCATGGCGGGGCTCTGGTGCACCGCGCTCGGCTACTCCAACCAGGAGCTGATCGAGACCGCCTATGAGCAGATGAAGAAGCTGCCCTTCCAGCACATCTTCGGCGGGCGCAGCCACGACCCGGCGATCGAACTGGCGGAGAAGCTGAAGGAGATCGCGCCGGTGCCGATCTCGAAGGTGTTCTACGGCGCCTCCGGATCGGACGCCAACGACACCCAGATCAAGATCGTCTGGTACATGAACAACGCGCTCGGCAGACCGCAGAAGAAGAAGATCATCTCGCGGCTGAAAGGCTATCACGGCGTCACCGTCGCCTCGGCCTCGCTGACCGGCCTGCCCAACAACCATATCGATTTCGACCTGCCGCTGCCCGGCATTCTCCACACCTCCTGCCCGCACCATTACCGCTTCGCCGAGCCGGGCGAGAGCGAGCAGGATTTCTCCTCGCGCATGGCCGCCGAACTGGAGGAGATGATCCTGCGCGAGGGCCCCGACACCGTCGCCGCCTTCATCGCCGAGCCGGTGATGGGCGCGGGCGGGGCGATGACGCCGCCGGCGGGCTATTTCGAGAAGATCAACGCGGTCCTGGCGAAGTACGACATCCTGTTCATCGCCGACGAGGTCATCACCGGCTTCGGGCGGACCGGCAACATGTTCGGCACGACCACCTATGGTCTGGCCGCCGACACGCTCTCCTGCGCCAAGCAGATCACCTCGGCCTATTTCCCGCTCAGCGCGGTGATGATGAACGAGCGGGTCTACGAGGTCCTCGTCGACCAGAGCCGCAAGATCGGGACCTTCGGCCACGGCAACACCTATGCCGGCCATCCGGTCGGCTGCGCGATCGCGGTCAAGACGCTGGAGATCTACCAGCGCGACAAGATCGTCGAGCATGTCCGCAGCGTCTCGCCGACCTTCCTGCGCCGGCTGACCAAGCTCGAGGAGCATCCGCTTGTCGGCGAGGCGCGCGGCGTCGGCCTGATCGGCGGCGTCGAGCTGGTCAGGGACAAGGCGACCAAGGCTTCCTTCGAGATCAAGAAGGGCGTCGGACCGAAATCGGTCTTCTTCGCGCAGCAGGAGGGCCTGATCCTGCGCGCCATGGGCGACCGGGTGGCCTTCTGCCCGCCGCTGATCATGAAGGAGGCGGAGATCGAGGAGATGTTCAACCGCTACGAGCGCGCCCTCGACAAGACGCTCGCCTGGGCCAAGGCGGAAGGTCTGCTCGCGGCCTGATGCGGAAGCGGCACTTCGGTGCCGCGCGTGCGATGCAGGTCGTTCACGATTGTGGCGCAATGTGACGTTGCGACACAAAACGCCGCGAACGCATCACGATCATGCCGTTTTGGAGTCCCGATCTGAGGTCAGCTTGCGATGTGGCGACGGACCCGTCGCCACATCGCAGCCAACCCAGTCGGACCCCATGACGAGCCCGTCCCAACCCCGCCGCCCGATTCCCGCCCATGCGAGTTTCCACGATGCCCATGCCCGGGAGGCCTATGCGTCCTGGTTCAAGCCCATCGCGCTTCCCGCACTGGCGGCTGGAACAAGGCGTGCTCCGGCTGCGTTGGATCACCGTACGAAGGATGCACCATCCCGGCTTGCCGGTGTCCTTCGTAATGGCTTCGACGACTGACCTTCGAGACTTCTTCGAGACCCTCCATGCTTGACCGGCGCAGCGTCCTTCGGACACTCGCCGGTCTTTTTTTGGCCGTGACGGGGACGGGCGCCTATGCTGCGATCTGGGAGCCTGGGCGCCAGGTCATCACGCGCTACCGGTTGACGCCGCGCGGTTGGCCCGAGGGACGCAGGCTGCGGCTGGCAGTGCTTTCGGACCTGCATGTCGGATCGCTGCACGTGCCGCTCGCCCGCGTCTCCGAACTCGTCGCCGCCACGAATGCGCTCGAGCCCGACCTCACGCTGCTGCTCGGCGATTTCGTCGCCAGCCGGCGGCGCGTCGCCTCGGACCCCGCCATGGCGGACTGGGCGGCCGAACTCGCGAAGCTCGAGGCCCGCAACGGCGTCTTCGCCATCCTCGGCAATCACGACTGGTGGCATGACGAGCCGACGCAGGCGCTGCGGGCCGGCCCGACCCAGGTCGGCCAGGCCCTCGAGCGCGCCGGCATCCCGGTGCTGGAGAACCGCGCCTTGCGGCTGTCCACTCAGGCAGGCCCGCTCTGGCTGGCCGGCCTCGGCGATCAGATCGCCTTCCTGCCGCGGCTGCGCGGGCGCCCGCACGGGATCGACGATCTGGCCGGCACGATGGCGCAGATCGCCGATGACGGGGCGCCGGTGATCCTGATGGCGCATGAGCCGGACGTCTTCGCCCGCATGCCCGACCGGGTGACGCTGACCTTGTCGGGCCACACCCATGGCGGACAGGTCCGGTTCCTGGGCTGGGCGCCGATCGTGCCGTCGCGCTACGGCAACCGCTACGCCTATGGCCATGTCCGAGAGGGAGGGCGCGATCTCGTCGTGTCGGCCGGCATCGGCACGAGCCAGTTGCCGATCCGGTTCGGGATTCCGCCCGAGATCGTGCTGATCGAACTGGGGTGAGCGGCGCGCGCCGGCCCCGGCTTCAGGTGACGATGACCTTGGTGCCGTTGGGCACGCGGTTGAACAGGTCGATCACGTCGATGTTGCGCATCCGGATGCAGCCGGAGGAGGCGGAGCGGCCGATCGTCTCCGGCTCGTTGGTGCCGTGGATGCGGTAGAGCGTGTCGCGGCCGTTCTGGTAGAGGTACAGGGCGCGGGCGCCGAGTGGATTGTCCGGGCCGCCTTCCATGCCGCCGGCGCGCGGAGCGAGGTGCGGCCAGCGTGCGATCATCTCGGCGGGCGGCGTCCAGCGCGGCCACTCCGCCTTGCGCTGCACGATCGCCTCGCCGGTCCAGCCGAAGGCCTCGTCGCCGGTGGCGACGCCATAGCGGATCGCCTTCTTGTTCGGCAGGACGTAATAGAGATACTTCTCCCGGGTATCGACGACGATCGTGCCGGGCGCCTGGCCGGTGGGATCGGTAATCTCATAGGGAAGGTGCGTCAGGTGGTGTTCGAATTTCGGCACCAGCGCGATGTACTCGGCATCGCGTGACGACAGAGCCGGCGCGTTGACGCTCTTGTACTGGCACGCCCCCAGCAGGGTCGACATCGCCAACGCGAGGATCACGGTCTGTTTCATGACGTCCACCAGACGGCCTGCAAGCCATCCTTATGATGAATTCAGGGTTAACGCTTGGTATCCACCGGCTGCAGGGGCGGCACGACCGAACGAGACTTGCTCTAGGCCGGAAACGGGGGGCGTGCAATTTGGGTTCCGCGCAGGAAGCGCCCACCCTGCTTTTCGCCCCGCACCGTGGCCGTATGGTCACGCTTTCTCCGCCCGCCAGTCCGAAAGCGCCCCGCCGTGACGACCTTGCTGATCACCCACCCGTCCAGTCTGGCGCATGAGACGCCACCCGGCCACCCGGAGCGGCCCGATCGCATCCGGGCGGTCGAGGCCGCGTTGGAAAGCGAACGGTTCGCACCGCTGATTCGCGAGACCGCCCCGCAGGGCACGCTCGAGCAGATCGGCCTCTGCCATCCGCACGACTTCGTCGAGTCGGTGCTGGCCGCTTCGCCGGCCAGCGGGCTCGTGCCGTTCGACGCCGACACGATGATGTCGCCGGGGACGGTCGGTGCTGTGATGCATGGCGTCGGCGGTGCGGTGCAGGCCGTGGACGAGGTGATGACGCGACGCGTCGCCAACGCCTTCAGTGCCACGAGGCCGCCGGGCCACCATGCCGAGAGCGTCAAGGCGATGGGGTTTTGCTTCTTCAACCAGGCGGCGATCGCGGCGCGGCATGCGCAGCGCGCCCATGGCGCGGAGCGCGTCGCGATCATCGACTGGGACGTCCATCACGGCAACGGCACCCAGGAGATCTTCTGGAGCGATCCGAGCGTGCTCTACGCCTCGAGCCACGAGATGCCGCTCTATCCGGGCACCGGTGCCCTGTCCGAGCGGGGAGCCCATGGCACGATCGTCAACGCGCCGCTGAGCGCGGGAGACGGGTCCGACGCTTTCCGCGAGGCGATGGACAGCGTGCTGCTGCCGCGCATCGACGCATTTGCGCCCGATCTCATTATCATTTCGGCCGGGTTCGATGCCCATTGGCGCGACCCGCTCGCCAATCTCAACCTCAAGGAGACCGACTTCGCCTGGGCGACGCAGCAGCTGATGGAGATCGCGGACCGACGTTGCGGCGGGCGCATCGTCTCGGTGCTGGAGGGCGGCTACGACCTGGAGGGGTTGTCGCGGTCCGTGGCCGCGCATGTCATGGCACTGATGCGCGGGTGACGCCGCGCTGCACCGGGCCGGTGAGGGGCGTTCATCATGGGTTCAGAGGTGCGTGGGCAGGAGAACCGTGCTAGTGCGGGGGCACGTTGCGGCACTCGCCCGGCCGGGGGAATCGACTGGGAAAACGGCGTCGGGTCGCGCGTTTTCCAACAAGAACGAGGTGCGTGACGGCTGCATCGGACCGGGGAGGGCGCCAGGACGCGTCGCTTCGCGAGACCGGTCGGCTGCGCGCAGCGGGGCGCGATGAACGACATGACCATGCTGCCGGGAACGGCAGACCAGGCAAACCCGACCGTCGTCGCCATGATGGCGGGCGAGAAGCGTCCCGATCTGCTGCGCGACGAGGTGCTGGGTGAAATCCTGGCCGCCACCGTCGAACGCCGTGGGGGGCATCCCGCCCTCGTCGATGGCACCCGCCGGCTGAGCTATGACGAGGTCTGGGCGCAAGCGGGCCGGCAGGCGCGCGGGCTCGCGCTTCAGGGGGTCGGGCCGGGCGATCTCGTCGGACTGTGGATGCCCCGCGGCATCGACCTGCTGATCGCGCAGATCGCGATCACGCGCGCAGGCGCGGCGTGGATTCCGTTCGACGCCGAGGCGCCGGTCGAGCGCATCGCGATCTGTCTCGCCGACGCCCAGGCGAAGGGCATCGTGACCTGCGCGGCCTGGAGCGGCCGCGCCGCCGCCACCGAACGCAACGTCTGGACGCCTGAGGCGCTGGCGCAGGGCGATGACGGGCATCCGATGCCCGCCCGGGCGGCCGGGCTGACGCGCGAACACCCGGCCTATCTGATCTACACCTCCGGCTCGACGGGAACGCCGAAGGCGATCGTCATCAGCCATCTCAACATCTGCCATTTCCTGCGCTCAGGGAACGCGCTCTACGGGATCGGCCCCGACGACGTCGTCTTCCAGGGGGCCTCGGTCGCCTTCGACCTGTCGATGGAGGAGATCTGGACGCCCTATCTCGCCGGTGCGACGCTGTTCGTGGCCTCGCCGGAGATGATGGGCGATGCCGAGAATCTGCCGGCGATCCTGACGCAGGCCGGCGTCACCGTGATCGACACGGTGCCGACGCTGCTCGGCATCCTGCCCGAAGACGTGCCCTCGCTGAAGCTGATCCTGCTCGGCGGCGAGGCGCTGCCGCCGGCGACCGTGCAGAAATGGTCCCGGCCGGGCCGACGTATCCTCAACACCTACGGGCCGACAGAGGCGACGGTGGTGGCGACGGCGGCGGAGGTCCTACCGGGCGAGACGGTGACCATCGGCCGGCCGATCCCCAACTACACGGCCTATGTCGTCAATGAGGCGATGGCGCTCGTGAGCCCCGGCGAGCAGGGCGAACTCCTGATCGGCGGCCCGGGCGTGGCCAGCGGCTATCACGGCCGGCCCGAGCTGACGGCCGAGAAATTCATCGCCAACCCGTTCGGGCAGCCCTTCGGAGCCGACGACCCGGTGCTCTACCGCTCGGGCGATGCGGTCAGCATCGACGAGGCCGGCAACATCGTCTTTCACGGACGCATCGACGACCAGATCAAGATCCGCGGCTTCCGCGTCGAGTTGGGCGAGATCGAATCGAAACTGGCCGAGGAGCCCGGCGTCAATCAGGCGGCCGTGGTGATGCGGACCGATGACGAGATCGAACGTCTCGTCGCCTTCGTCGTGGCCGAGCCGGGCGTCGCCGTGGATGGTGCCGTGCTGCGTGCGGCGCTGCGCGACAAGCTGCCGCCCTATATGGTGCCGGCGCATTTCGAGGCGGTCGGCTCGCTGCCGCGCATGGTCTCCGGCAAGGTCGACCGGCGGATGCTGAAGGCGGCGCCGCTGACGGCGCCGAGCGCGCAGGGCGAGCAGGAGCCGCCGCGCAACGCCACCGAGGCCGCGCTGCTGGAGGCCGCCAAGCGCGTGCTGGGCGCATCGAGCCTGCCGCTGGAGGCCGACTTCTTCGTCGATCTCGGCGGGCATTCGCTCCTGGCGGCGCGCTTCATCTCGATCGTCCGCGAGAACCCGTCCTATGCCGGCATCACGCTTCAGGACGTGTATGGTGCGCGCACGCTGCGCGGCATGGCCGCGCTGCTCGACGGGCGCGGGATCGCGGAGGCGCAAGACCTCTCCTTCACGCCGCCGCCCCTCCTGCGCCGCTTCCTCTGTGGTCTTGCGCAGGCGGCCGTCCTTCCGGTCATCATCGGCCTTGCCACGACGCAGTGGCTCGGCATCTTCGTCACCTACATGCTGCTGTCGGGCGAGGATCTGCCGCTGGCCGGGCAGGTCATCGCGCTGCTGGGCGTCTATGTCGCTATCACGATCGTCACGGGTTTCATCGCCATCGCGCTGAAGTGGCTGGTGCTGGGGCGGACGAAGCCCGGCGTCTATCCGCTCTGGGGCGTCTATTACTTCCGCTGGTGGTTCGCGTCCCGCATCGCTGGCCTGGTCCATCTGAAATGGCTGCAGTCGACGCCTGTCATGCGCGTCTACTGGCGGCTGCTCGGCGCCAAGGTCGGTCGCGACGTGATCATCTCCGATTACGAGGCGGGCGCGGTCGACCTGGTTAGCATCGGAGACGGCTCCTCGCTGGGCGCCAAGACGACCTTCGCCAATGCCGAGGCGATCGGCGACAAGCTGGTCATCGGCCGGATCACCATCGGCAAGGATGTCTATGCCGGGTCCTCCGTGGTCTTCGGTCATGACTGTGTCGTCTCCGACCATGCCGAATTGCTCGACCTGACGACCGTGCCGATCGGCGGACAGGTCGGCGAAGCCGAGATCTGGGACGGTTCGCCGGGGCGCAAGATCGGGATGGTCGATCTGGCGGCCCTGCCGCCGCAGGCCGAAGCGAGCCCCCGTCGACGGGCCGGGATGACGGCCTTCTACATCCTGATGCTTGTCGTGCTGCCGCCGGTGAGTCTGCTGCCGATCTTCCCGGCCTTCATGCTGTTCGACAAGATCGACGACTGGATCGCGACCTGGTCGGAGATCAGCTATCTCTGGTATCTGCCGCTCCTGACCTGGCCGACCGCGATCGGGCTGGTCACGCTGACGGTGTTCCTGATCGCCGCGCTGCGCTGGGCGATCCTGCCGCGCGTGTCGTCAGGGTCCTATTCGATCCATTCCGCGTTCTTCGCCCGCAAATGGACGGTGGGCCTGGCGACGGAGGTGACGCTCGAGACGCTCTCCTCGCTGTTTGCGACGATCTATATGCGGGCCTGGTACCGGATGATGGGCGCGGCGATCGGCAAGGGCTCGGAAATCTCAACCAATCTGTCGGGTCGCTACGACGTGACCGGCATCGGTGCCGGCAACTTCATCGCCGACGAGGTCGTCTTCGGCGACGAGGACATGCGGCGCGGCTATATGCGCCTCGACATGACCCGCACCGGAGATCAGGTCTTCGTCGGCAACGACGCGGTCGTGCCGCCGGGCGCGCAGATCCCCGACCGCGTGCTGATCGGCATCAAGTCGAAGCCGCCCGCCAATGAGCGCATGCAGCCGGGCGACACCTGGTTCGGCTCGCCGCCGATCCAGTTGCCGAACCGGCAGAAGGTCGATCTCGGGGCGGACTGGACCTATCGGCCGTCCTGGCAGAAGCAGACGCTGCGCGGCGTCTTCGAGGCGCTTCACACCTCCTTCCCGGCCATGCTGTTCATCACCTTCGGCACGATCGCGGTCGATCTCGTCCTGCAGGAGCGGATCAACCAGCGCGACTGGCTCGGGCTCGTCCTGTCCTTCATGGCGGTCGCCGTGCTCATCGCCGTGGCACAGGCGCTGATCTGCGTCGCGATCAAATGGCTGATGATGGGCGTCTACAAGCCGCTGATGAAGCCGATGTGGTCGTGGTGGGCGATGCGGACGGAGTCCATCGCGGTTCTCTATTCAGGCCTCGGCGGGAAAGTGCTGTTCGAGTATCTGCGCGGCACGCCGTTCCTGCCCTGGTTCCTGCGGCTGTTCGGCGCCAAGTTCGGCCGGGGCGTCTGGATGGACATGACCGACATCACCGAGTTCGACTGCGTCACCGTCGGCGATTTCTGCCAGATCAACGCCCATTCCGCGCTGCAGACGCATCTCTACGAGGACCGCGTCATGAAGGTCGGCCGGGTGCATCTCGGCAAGGGCGTCTGCGTCGGGGCGGCGGCGACGGTGCTCTACGACACCCGCGTCGGGGATTTCGCGCAGATCGGCCTGCTCACCGTCATCATGAAGGGCGAGAACCTGCCGGCGCATACGTGCTGGGAGGGCGCACCGGCCGTGCCGGCGGGGGCGCCCGCGGGCCATTGATCGGCAGCATGGCGTTTGACCGCCAGTCCTGCCCGGGACTATGAGCCTGCACGGATTTCTGTGCAGGTTTCCATGTCCCACAACTCCTTCGGCCATCTCTTCCGCGTCACGACCTTCGGCGAGAGCCATGGGCCGGCCATCGGCTGCGTGGTCGATGGCTGCCCGCCGCTGATCCCGCTGAGCGAGGCCGACATCCAGGGCGATCTCAACCGGCGCAGGCCCGGCCAGTCGCGCTTCACCACGCAGCGCCAGGAGCCCGATCAGGTCCGCATTGTCTCGGGCGTCTTCGCGCGGGAGAGCGACGGGGTGCAGGTCACGACCGGCACCTCGATCGGCCTGATGATCGACAATGTCGACCAGCGCTCGAAGGATTATTCCGAGATCAAGGACAAGTACCGGCCGGGACACGCCGATTTCACCTATGACGTGAAATACGGCATCCGCGACTATCGCGGCGGCGGGCGCTCCTCGGCGCGCGAGACGGCGATGCGGGTGGCGGCGGGCGCGATTGCGCGCAAGGTCGTGCCGGGCCTGATCGTGCGCGGGGCTCTGGTGCAGATGGGGCCTCACAAGATCGACCGCGCCAACTGGGACTGGAATGAGATAGCCAATAACCCGTTCTTCTGCCCGGACGCCAAAGCGGCCCAGCTTTTCGAGGGCTATCTCGACGGTGTCCGCAAGTCGGGCTCGTCGACGGGCGCCGTGCTGGAGATCGTGGCGGAGGGCATGCCGGCGGGCCTGGGCGCGCCGATCTATGGCAAGCTCGACGCCGAGATCGCGGCTGCGCTGATGAGCATCAATGCGGTGAAGGGCGTCGAGATCGGCGACGGCTTCGCGGCGGCGGAACTCTCCGGCGAGGAGAACGCCGACGAGATGCGGGCGGGCAATGACGGGCGGCCGCTCTTCCTGTCCAACCATGCCGGCGGCATCCTCGGCGGAATCTCGACGGGGCAGCCGATCGTGGCGCGCTTCGCGGTCAAGCCGACCTCGTCGATCCTGGCGACGCGGGCGACCGTGACGCGCAGCGGCGGCGAGGCCGAGATGTTCACCAAGGGGCGACACGACCCCTGCGTCGGTATCCGTGCGGTGCCTGTGGGCGAGGCGATGGTCGCCTGCGTGCTGGCCGATCATTTCCTGCGGCATCGGGCGCAGGTCGGCGTGGTCGAGCCGCGCTGGCCGTTCCAGGAGTGATGGCCAGCCGGCCCCTGACGATACGTGAGGCCTCGCTTGCATTTCAGTCATACTGAAATTGCGTAGCTGCTTCATTGCGGATGAAGGGTTGCTGCCTTAGCTTAGCGCGATGAAGCTCGACGCCTGGCTCACGCAGAACAAGATCGGCCGCAGCGCCTTCGCGCGATTGGTCGGCCTGTCGCCGGCCAGCGTGACGGCGCTCTGCAACGACCAGAGCGCCTGGATTTCGCGCGAGAGCGCCGAGCGCATCGCCGCCGCGACCGGCGGCGCCGTCACCCCCAATGATTTCCTCGGCCTCGTCAGGCCGCGCGAGGCCACCATGCCCACCAACATTACTGCCACCATCGAGGCCTTCGCCCGCGGCGAGATCGTCATCGTGACCGATGACGACGATCGCGAGAACGAGGGCGACCTGATCGTTGCCGCTTCGCTGTGCACGCCGGAGAAGATGGCCTTCATCATCCGCAACACCTGCGGCATCGTCTGCGCGCCCCTGACCGCATCCGAAGCCCGGCGCCTGCGGCTCGACCCGATGGTGTCCTCCAACGACGCGCCGCTGGGCACGGCCTTCACCGTCACGGTCGACGTCAAGCACGGGCTGACGACGGGCATCTCGGCCGAGCAGCGCTGCAACACCGTGCGGGCGCTGGCGAACGGCAACATGGGCGCGGGCGATTTCGTCAGGCCGGGCCATGTCTTTCCGCTGATCGCCAAGGAGGGCGGGGTGCTGATGCGCTCGGGCCATACCGAGGCCGCGGTCGATCTGTGCAAGCTCGCCGAGCTGCCGCCGGTCGGCGTCATCTGCGAACTGGCCAATGACGACGGCACGGTGATGAAGGGTCCTCAGATTGCGGCCTTCGCCGAAAAGCATGGTTTGAAGCAGATCACGGTGGCGGACCTCATCGCCTATCGCCAGTCGCGCGAGAAGCTGGTCGAGCGGGTGCACTCCTTCCCGGTCAAGACCGCCTTCGGCGAGATGACCGGCCATGTCTACGTCACGCCCTTCGACGACACGCAGCACTTCGCTTTCGTTGCCGGGAAGATCGGTGACGGAGAGCGTGTTCCCGCCCGGCTGCACCGGGCCGATGTCGTGGCCGATGTGCTGGGCGGCGCGAGCGCGATCCAGTGCGCGTTGCGGCGTTTCCAGCAGGATGGGCGCGGGGTGCTGGTCTATCTCCGCGACGGTTCGGCCGGTGTGCCGATCAAGCCGGTGGAGGAGGGGGCCGAAGCCCAGCGCTCCCAGCAATGGCGCGAGGTCGGGCTCGGCGCGCAGATCCTGCGCGATCTCGGGGTGCGCTCCATCATCAACCTCGCCTCGTCGTCGCGCTCATTCGTCGGACTGGGCGGCTTCGGCATCGAGATCGTCGAGACGCAGCCGCTGGTCTGAGTCAGATCCAGTCGGCGCGGCGGCCGGTGACCACGAGAATCTTGCCCTGCCAGATCTCGACCATCGAGGCCTTGGCCGGCGGCACCGCGCCGACGAGGGCGAGGACGGCGCGGGCGACGCCGCCATGGCTGACGATCACCGTCTCGCGCGACAGTGCTTCCAGCACCGGCCGGATGCGTTCTGCCAGCATGCCGTAGCTCTCGCCGCCCGGCGGCACGAAGCTCCACTTGTCGCGCTCGCGCAGCTGCGCCTGCTCGCGCTCGGCCTTGCGGATGTCGCGCCAGGTGTAGCCCTCCCAGCTGCCGAAGGTGAGTTCCTTCAACCGGTCGTCGGTGCGGTAGGCGCCAGCCTCCAGCCCGAGCGTGGCGCGCAGGATGTCCATCGTCTCGCGCGCCCGCTGCATGGGGGAGCCGATATAATCCAGCGCGGCGAAGCCGGGTGCCAGGGTCCGCAACCGCTCCGCAGCCTCAGCGGCCTGCCGGCGTCCGAGATCGTTCAGGGGAATGTCCTGGCCGCCCTGGAGACGGCCTTCGCGATTCCAGTCGGTCTCGCCGTGGCGGATGAGGATGAGCCGGTGCGGGAGCGTGATCGGGACCATGGCGGGCTTCTGCACGTTGCCGGCCGCGAGGTCAAAGCATCCGGCGGGCGCGGGGCCATGCGTCGCAGCCATGGCCGCGGGCAAGCGTTTCGTTTGGCCTGCCGCAGCCGACGGTCTATAGGCGGGCCTCCGCTTCCTTCGGACCCCGCTTCATGCCGCCGGCCCTGACATTGCCCGATGGTCGCAGGCTCGCCCTGAATGACCGCCCCCTGCTGATGGGGATCGTCAACATCACGCCCGATTCCTTCTCCGATGGCGGGATGCTGCAGAATGCCGAGCAAGCGATCGCGCATGGCGTGAGGCTGGTGGAGGAGGGCGCCGACATCGTCGATGTCGGCGGGGAATCGACGCGGCCCGGCCATGCCCCGCTCGATGCCGCCACCGAACTCGGACGGGTGCTGCCGGTCATCGACGGCCTGCGCGAGCGGGTCGGAACGCCGCTGTCGATCGACAGCTGGAAGGCCGAGGTGGCGGAGGCGGCGCTGACGGCGGGCGTCTCGATCGTCAACGACGTCTGGGGCGCGCAGCGCGACCCGGCCATCGCCGGCGTTGCGGCGCGTCATGGCGCACCGATCATCCTGATGCACAACCGCGAGACGACCGATCCCGGGCTCGACATCCTGTCCGACGTGCTGCGCTTCCTCGAACGCTCTATCGCGATCGCGCTGGAGGCCGGCGTCCCGCGCGAGCAGATCGTGGTCGATCCCGGCATCGGGCTGTTCGGCAAGACGCCGGAGCAGTCGCTGCGGCTGATCCGCGAACTGGCAAAGCTCGAGAGCCTCGGCTGCCCGGTCCTGCTGGGCGCCTCGCGGAAATCGGTGATCGGCGTCGTCACCGGCCAGAGTGTCCCCGCCGAGCGTGTCGCCGGCAGCGTCGCCGCCCATCTCTATGGAGCGACGCAAGGAGCGGCCATCATCCGCGCCCATGACATCGCTCCTCATGTGCAGGCGTTCAAAGTCTGGGCCGCCCTGTCACAGTCTTCGGAGCCCAGCGCGTGAGCGAAACCGGCGTCATCCTGATCGAGAAGCTCGATATCTACGCCTATCACGGCTTCTTCTCGGAGGAGGAGCGGCTGGGGCAGCGCTTCGTGCTGGACCTCGCGCTGGAAACCGACCTGAGGCCCTCCTCGGTGAGCGATGCGCTGGCCGACACCGTCAACTACGGCACTGTGGTTGGCGTGGTGACGGAGGTCTTCACCACGCGCCGCTTCAATCTGCTGGAGGCGGCCGCCCGCGCCGTTGCGCTGGCGGTGCTGGAGCGGTTTCCGCCCGTGACCCGCATCGAGGTGACGCTGCGCAAGCCGACGCCGCCGATCCATGCGACGCTCGCCAGCGTCGGCATCAAGCTGAGTTTCGCGCGTGAAGGCTGAGGCCGCGCTCGGCCTTGGCGGCAATCTGGGCGATCCGGTGGTGGCCTTCGCGACGGTGCTGCGGCGGCTGGAGAGGCATGAGGCGGTCGCGCGGGTCCGCCCGTCCAGCGTCTATCGCACGGCACCCTGGGGCAAGCTCGACCAGCCGGAATTTCTCAACATGGCCGTTCTGGTCGAGACGGATCTGCCGGCGCGGGCATTGCTGGATTTGTGCCTTGCTCTCGAACGCGAGGGCGGCCGGGAGCGGCGCGAACGCTGGGGGCCGCGCACGCTCGACATCGACATCCTGACCTATGGCGGGCAGGTGATCGACGAGCCGGGGCTGCAAGTTCCGCATCCGCGGATCGCGGAACGCGCCTTCGTGCTGGCGCCGCTCGCGGAGATCGCGCCGGGGCTGGTGATCGGGGGGCGATCGGTCGCCGACCTCCTAGAGGAGGTCATCGACGAGACCATCCGCCGGGACCCGGCCGCGACGGAGCGGCTGCGGATGATGCCGGTGGTCTAGCTTCGCCTCACTCGGCCTTGTCGAGCGTGATGTCCGGCGCCGTCGGCACCTTCATGCCGACGACATGGTATCCGGCGTCGACATGCAGGATCTCGCCGGTGATGCCGCGCGACATGTCGGAGACGAGGAACACGGCGGTCTCGCCGACTTCCTCGATCGTCACGGTGCGGCGGAGCGGCGAGTTGTACTCGTTCCAGCGCAGGATGTAGCGGAAATCGCCGATGCCCGACGCCGCGAGCGTCTTGATCGGCCCGGCCGAGATCGCGTTGACGCGGATCTTCGAGGGGCCGAGATCGGCGGCGAGGTACTGCACGCTCGACTCCAGCGCAGCCTTCGCGACGCCCATGACGTTGTAATGCGGCATCCACTTCTCGGCGCCGTAATAGGTCAGCGTCAGCATGGAGCCGCCATCGGTCATCAGCTTCTCGGCGCGCTGGGTGACGGCGGTGAAGGAGTAGCAGGAGATCAGCAGCGACTTGGTGAAGTTCGCTTCCGTGGTCTCGACATAGCGGCCGGTCAACTCGTCCTTGTCGGAGAAGGCGATGCAGTGGACGACGAAGTCTAGCTTGCCCCAGAGCTTCTCGACCTCGGCGAAGACGGCGTCGATCGAGGCGGAATCGGTGACGTCGCAATGGCCCACGACATGGCCGCCCAGCTCCTTGGCGAGCGGCTCGACGCGCTTCTTCAGCGCGTCGCCCTGATAGGTGAAGGCGAGCTCGGCGCCGGCGTCGGCTGCGGCCTTGGCGATGCCCCAGGCGATCGAGCGGTTGTTGGCGACGCCCATGACGAGGCCGCGCTTGCCCTTGAGGAGATTGGCGGTCGGCCGGGCGAGGGCGTTGGAATCAGGCATCGGGAACCCGCAAACTGGAAAAGACGAGGCCGTCTCTTAGAGCATGGCGGCGCCAGTGGGAACCGGCTTTGCCGGAAGCCGAGGGCTCACGGCGTGCGGGCCTTCATCAACGCCAGCAACTCGGCATCGCTCTCCGGCATCTCGATATCGATCGAAACGAACAGATCGCCGACCGTCTCGCCCTCGCCCTTGAGGCCCTTGCCACGCAGGCGGAAGGACCGGGTGGTGCCGGTCAGAGGCGGAATCTTCATCTCGACCGCACCGGTGAGCGTCGGCACATGCACCTCGCCGCCGAGAACGGCGCGCGCCAGCGGGACGGGAACACGAATCCGCAGGTCGTTGCCCTCGACGGTGAAGCGCGAATCCGGCTTGACCTTGATCGTCATCAGCACGTCGCCGGCCTGGCCCGAGAACGGGTCGGTCGGGCCGAGTCCGCGCAGGCGCATGACCTTGCCGTCGGCGACGCCCTCGGGGATCGTGACCTCGACCTCGCGGCCGCTCGGCAGCCGCACGCGGCGCGTCGCGCCGGTCGCGGCCTGGGCCAGCGTCACCTCCAGCGTGAAGCTCTGTTCCGGCGGCTTGGGGGCCTCGCCACGGGTTCGACCCGCCCGGCGCGCGGCGTCCCCGAACAGCGAGCCGAAGATGTCGGAGGGATCGAAACCCGCGCCGGCGCCGCCACCGGCGCCGAAGGGGTTGCTGCCGCCGCCCTGGCCGAAGTTGAACTCGAAGCCGCCGGCCCGGCCGCCGCGGCCCGCGCCCATGCCCTCGAAGCCGGAGAATTTCGGCTTGCCCTCGCCATCGATCTCGCCGCGGTCGAACTGCTTGCGCTTGGTCTCGTCGCCCAGGATCTCATAGGCGCCGTTGAGTTCCGCGAAGCGGTCCTGCGCCTTCGGATCGTCCTGGTTGCGGTCGGGATGCAGATCCTTGGCACGGCGGCGATAGGCCTTCTTGATCTCCGCCTCGCTCGCCGTGCGGGCGACGCCCAGAATCTGATACGGGTCGCGCATCGATGAACCCCATGTGGCACTGGCGACCGGCCCGCCGGGACACGCGCCGGAGGCCAGCCTGATCGTCGAGCCTTATCTGGGAATGGTGTGGCCTGAGTGCAACAGCCGGCGCGGCAGATCGATGGCGCCTCAGGCGATCAGCCCGTGCCCTTCCAGGGAGCGACGTCCTTGACGGCCCATTCGCCGCCCGAAGGCCGGCAGGCCGTGCCCTGCAGCTTCGCGGGTTTCGTCTGGGTCTGGACCTGGGCGATGAAGGCGCGGCAGATTTCGTCGGCCCGCAGGAAGGGGCCGCCGACGGGAATGAAGGAACCCTTCACGCCACTCTGGGGATTGTCCCAGGAGACGGCGGCGCCGTTGCCCTGCGGGTCGAGCGCGACCGCCATCGCGCCTTCGGCGCGGCGCAGATCTTCGGGGCCGAGTTCGGAGGTCAGCGAGGCGAGGGCGCCCGGCCTGCTGGCGCCGCGCGCGGGCAAAACCGAGGAGGTCGTGACGATCTCGTCCTCGGCCTTGCTCGACAGCCCCAGAATGGGAAAGGACACCGAGCAGCCGGCACCGGCCAGGGCCAGAATAAGGGCCGCACCAAGGCTGCGGATGCGCATGACGCGGCTGCGCTGCGGAAGGCTTTGGGACGGCCGCCGGCCTGTCCTATATAGTCGCTCGGTCAGGTCCGGTATCACCGCTCGCGCTCGCCCAAACGCAGTGCTTCATTCGCCGAGGATTAGAACGTGGAACAGTTAACGAGCGGTGACTTCACCCAGGAACAGGACCCGTTCGCGCTGTTCGAGACCTGGTTTGCGGAGGCCAAGAAGAGCGAGCCGAACGATCCGAACGCGATGGCGCTCTCGACGGTCGATGCGGAGGGCATGCCCAACAGCCGGATGGTGCTGCTCAACGGGCGCGACGGCGAGGATTTCGTCTTCTACACCAACACCCAGAGCCAGAAGGGCGAGGAACTGCTGGCCCAGCCCAAGGCGGCGCTGCTGTTCCACTGGAAGAGCCTGCGCCGGCAGGTCCGCATTCGCGGTGCCGTGACGGTCGTCAGCGACGAGATGGCCGACGCCTATTTCCAGTCGCGCCCGCGCGACAGCCGCATCGGCGCCTGGGCCTCGCAGCAGTCGCGCCCGCTGGAGAGCCGTTTCGCCCTGGAGAAGGCGGTCGCGATCCAGGCGGCGAAATTCGGCGTCGGCACGATCCCGCGCCCGCCGCACTGGACCGGCTTCCGCATCAGCCCGGTCTATCTCGAGTTCTGGCGGGACGGGGCCTTCCGTCTGCACGATCGCGTCGTCTTCCGTCGCGCCCAGGTCGGCGAGCCCTGGGCGCGCGCCCGCCTTTACCCTTGAGGATCGATAGTCCGATGGCGATGCCGAAATTCGACTTTCCCAAGACCGAGCCCGGCAAGCGGCCCGTGATGCTGCTCACGGGGGCCAGCCGCGGCATCGGCCATGCCACGGTGATGCAGTTCGCCATGGCGGGCTGGCGCATCCTGTCCTGCTCGCGCCAGGCCTTCTCCGACAAGTGCCCCTGGCCGTCGGGCGCCGACGATCATGTCCAGATCGATCTCGGCGACCCCGAGGACACGATGCGCGGCATCGCCGAGATCAAGCGCCGGCTGGCGGCCGAGGGCGGCAAGCTCAACGCGCTGGTGAACAATGCCGGCATCTCGCCGAAGGGGCCCAAGGGCGCCAGGCTGGGCGCGGCGACGACCTCCTTCAACGACTGGCACAAGGTCTTCCAGGTCAATTTCTTCGCGCCGATCATGCTGGCGCGCGGCCTGCTCGACGAACTGACGGTGGCCAAGGGCACGATCGTCAACGTCACCTCGATCGCGGGATCGCGCGTCCACCCCTTTGCGGGAGCCGCCTATGCGACCTCGAAGGCGGCGCTGGCCAGCCTGACGCGCGAGATGGCCTCCGATTTCGGCCCGCTCGGCATTCGCGTGAACTCGATCTCGCCGGGCGAGATCGACACCGCGATCCTCTCGCCCGGCACCGAGAAGATCGTCGCGACCTTGCCGCTCGGGCGGCTCGGCCGGACGGAGGAGGTCGCCCGCGCGATCCATTTCCTCTGCACGGATGGGTCGAGCTACGTTACCGGCGCGGAGCTGCACATCAACGGCGGCCAGCACGTATGATCCAGGCCGGCTGAGATGAGCGGCGACGGCGGCCAGGTCATCCGCTTTCCGGCGCCGGGCAAGGCCCCGGCGCGCCCGGTTCTGGCGGCGTCCGTGGCCGTGTTCCGCGATGGCAAGGTGCTGCTCGCGACGCGCACCAAGCCCCCGGCGGACCGGCTCTGGTCGCTGCCCGGCGGCAAGGTCGAGGCCGGCGAGACCCTGGAGCAGGCCGCCCTGCGCGAACTGGAGGAAGAGGTCGGCGTCCGGGCGCGCATCGTCGGCTTCAACCGCCATGTCGAGATCTTCGGGCGCGACGCGCTGGGCGCCGTCACCCATCACTTCGTCGTGGCCTCCTTCGTCGGCGAATGGCTGTCGGGCGAACCGCAGCCCGGACCCGAAGCCGGGGCCGTGATGTGGGCCGATCCGCTCAAGCTCGGCGGATTGCCGACGACGCGGGACCTGGGAGAGGTCCTGCGGCAGGCGAGAGCGATCCTGCTCCGGGCCGGGGAGGGCGCATGAGGCGGGCGGCACTCGGCCTGCTCGCGTTGCTGGTGGCTGCGCCCTGGGGCGCCGCCCCCGCACAGCAGCGCACCCCGCCGGCCACGAAGCCGGCCGAGCCTGCGCCTGCGCCCGAACCGCCGCCGCCGCCCTACGAGCCGCAATTGCTGAAGCTCGCCGAGATCATGGGCTCGCTCGCCTATCTGCGGACGCTGTGCGGTGGCAAGGAGGCCCAGGACTGGCGCGACCGGATGGCGGCGCTGGTCGAGGCGGAGGGGCGGACGCCCGCGCGCCGCGAGCGGCTGACCAGCGCCTATAACCGCGGCTTCCGCGCCTATTCGCTGACGCACCGGGCCTGCACCGACGGCAGCCAGGAGGCGTCGACGCGGCTGGCTGGGGAAGGCGAGCGCCTCGCCCGGGCCCTGGCCGGCCGCTATGGCGGATAGGTGACAGCGCTGCGCGAACTGCCTGCCTGCGGAGGATTCGCGCGGCCGCGTTAACCTTTCCTAAAGGGGGTGGTAGCGTCCCGCTCTGGCACGCCCTATGGTTACGGTGTGTCCGGCCCCGGTCATCGAGAGCCGAAACTGGCACAGTTCGCGACATCAGCGCGGGCGGTGCGCGACAAGAAGCCGATCAAAGCCAGCCGTAGAGTCCTCGCCTTCATGTCCATCATCTCCGACGACCTGCCGCTTGACCTCGTCTCGACCGATGACAGCCACGACGCCCGTCGCGTCGCTTATGGCTATGTCGAGGACGCCTTCGCCGAAGCGCAGCAGGATGGGCTCGACAGCGACGCGCTGGCGCATGCCGCGCTGTTTGCAGCCTTCCGCACGCTCGTCGAGACCTATGGCGAGGAGGCGACCGCGATCTTCGCCGAGGGGCTCGCCGACAAGGTCCGCACCGGAGCCTTCAGCAGCGGCACCCGTCACTGACGCGGCTCGGCAGGCGGGCGATCGCCCTGACCGGAACCGGCATCGACCTGTCCGGTTGAACTCCGGCGACGTGGCACCGACATAAGGTCGGCACAGTCGCAGCAGAGGTTTTCATGGATAGGGTGCAGGGCGCCGACGGTCCGGTGGTCGAGAATGCCACGGCCGGGCGCTTCGAACTGGCGTTTCCCGGCGGACAGGCCTTCGCCGTCTATCGCCGCGACGGGGACAGGCTGATCGTCACGCATACGGAAGTCCCTCCCGCCTTCAACGGCCAGGGCATCGGCTCGCTGCTGGTGCGGGGCCTGTTCGAGCAGGCGCGGGCGAGCGGACGGCGGGTCGTGCCGGCCTGCTCCTTCGTCGCCGCCTGGGCGCGCCGCCACCCCGAATTCGCCGATGTGCTGACATCCCGGTGATGAGCGAGACACCAATGACCGGAGGGGACGGGGCATGAGCTCCTCGCAGCCCCTCTCCAGCGCGCAGCAGCAACTGCGCGCCGCCTTCAAGAGGCTGGAGCGCCTGCTGCCGGGCCGGGTCGCGTCATCGCTGCGCTGGCTGCGCCACCCGGCGTCGCGCTGGGCGCGGCTGCCGGTCGGGCTCGTCCTGATCCTGGGTGGCGTGTTTTCATTCCTGCCGGTGTTGGGCGTCTGGATGCTGCCGCTCGGCCTGATGCTGATTGCGTCCGACGTGCCGTTCCTGCGGCGGCCGATGGCCCGGTTCACGATGTGGATCATCGACCGGATCGAGCGT
Organism: Allobosea sp. R86505; assembly: GCF_042466375.1. NCBI lineage: Bacteria > Pseudomonadati > Pseudomonadota > Alphaproteobacteria > Hyphomicrobiales > Alloboseaceae > Allobosea > Allobosea sp. R86505. Next base: position 1,773,870 of record NZ_JAXHPY010000001.1, read on the forward strand.
TGGCAGGCGAAGCGCCACCGCTAGCCGGTGCGAGATGCGCCTGCTGGCGCCTTTTTCACGTCGGCGAGGACCCGATGGCCGCGGACGGGGCGGCGGGGGCCTCGCGGCCCAGCGTGACGTTGGGCTCCACGGGTGCGGGATGGGGGAAGAACGGGATCCGCTTCAGGACCAGGCGCAGCGCGTGCCAGTGGATCGCGAGCGTCACCTTCAGGGTCAGCAACGGATGGCTCGCGAGGAGCCCCAGGAGGGTGCTGTCCGAGATGTCACGCCGCTTTCCGCTCATGGTAGCGGCGATCAGGCGCCCGCTCGCATCGGAACCGTCGATCGAGACGGACATCGTCTCGCCCGGCGGGACGACGTGGAAGCGATAATGCATGTCCAGCCCCATGAAGGGCGAGACATGGAAGCGCTTCTCGGCCTCCTGAGCCACCATGCGGGCCTCGCCCGCGGCGGGCGCGACATAGCTGTGCGTCTCGCCGAAGGTGTTGTGGACCTCGTAGACGATCGCCATCAGCTCGCCGTCGCGGCGGTGGCAGAACCAGGTGCTGAGCGGGTTGAAGGCATAGCCGAGGATGCGCGGCATCGTCAGCAGGCGCAGCGGCCCGCCATCGGGCTCGAGTCCGGCCTGCCTGAGCAGGGCCTCGATCTGCGGCCGGAGCGGTGCGCCGCTGCGGTCGCCATAATCCGCGTCGCGAAAGGCGTAGAGGTTGAAACGGTTGCGCGAGAACCAGCGCAGACGTCCCGCGAGCGTGTCGACCTCGTCGAGGTCGAGCAGCATCCAGAAGACGCGATAGGCGAGCTTGTGTGCGCGCGGCCGCGTCCGCAGATGCCGGACGATGCCGACATAGAGTGCGGAGGCGGCCTGGCCGATCATGCTGCCTGTTCCAGAGCCGTGGCGAGCGGCGTGCGGACGATCCTGCCGGATTCCTCGGCGACGTTCCAGGGCCGGCGCACGCCGCCGAGGTCCTCGGCCACCGCCAGGCCCGCCTGAAGTCCGTCCTCATGAAAGCCGGAGCCGAAATGGGCGCCGCAGAACCAGGTGTTGCGGCCGCCCTGGAGCGACCAGAGGTGCTCCTGCGCGGCCAGCGCCGGTCCGTCGAAGATCGGGTGCTCATACATCTCGTCGCGCAGGACGGTCTCGGGCGCCAGATCGCGGGGCGGGTTCAGCGTCACGAAGAGCGGCTTCTCGGTCTCGAGGCCCTGCAGACGGTTCATCCAGTAGGTCACCGCGCAGGGCGCGTCGGGGGCCGCCCGGTCGCCGAGATGGTTCCAGCTCGCCCAGGCACTGCGGCGGCGTGGCATCAGGGTTGTGTCGCTGTGCAGGATGGCCCGGTTGCGGCTGTAGCGGAAGGCGCCGAGCAGGGCCCGTTCCTCCGCCGAGGGGTCGGACAGCATCGCCAGGGCCTGGTCGGCATGGGCTGCGATCACGACATGGTCGAAGCTCCGTCGCGCGCCCTCGGCCGTTTCCAGCATGACGCCATCGGCCGTGCGCGCGACGCTGCGCACGGCGTTGCCGGCGCAGACCTCTCCGGAAAAGGCGGCCCGCAGTTTCTCGACATAGGAGCGGCTGCCCCCCTCGACAGTGCGCCAGACCGGCCGGTTGGTCAGCTTCAGCAGGCCGTGATTGTGGTGGAAGCGGATGAAGGCGGCCGCGGGATAGGCCAGGATCTCATTGCAGGGGGCCGACCAGATCGCCGCCGCCATGGGCAGGAGGTGATCCTCGCGGAAGGGCACGCCATAGCGGCCGGCATCGAGATAGTCGCCGAGCGACTGGCTGCTGGGGGACTGGGCCAGCGCATCCTGCGTCGCCTGCGAGTAGAAGCGTCGAAGGTCGCTCAGCATCGACCAGAAGCGCGGGCTGAGCAGATTGCGGCGCTGGGCGAACAGGCCCGACAGGCTGGTGCCGCTGTATTCGAGGCGCCCCTCGTCGAGCGAGACGGCAAAGGACATCTCGGTCGCCTTCGTCGCCACGCCGAGATGGGCCATCAGCGCCTTGAAGTTCGGATAGGTCGCCTCGTTGTAGACGATGAAGCCGGTGTCCACCGCCACGCTGGCCCCGCTCGTCTGGGGAACGTCGACGGTGTTGGCATGGCCGCCGAGGCGCGTCGCGCTTTCGTAGAGCGTGACGTCATGGGCCTGCGACAGCAGCCAGGCCGAGGACAGTCCGGCGATGCCGGAGCCGACGACTGCGATCTCGAGGCGTTTATGGAGGGAGCCGTGCATGAACCGACCTGTGTCGCGATGTTTCGTCACGGGTACGAACGGCTCCCGGCTTCGGTTCAGTCTTTATGAGGACGGCGACAGGTGCTAGCCGGTCTGACAGCCGGCTTCCATTCGCGGAGGGCGGTTGAGTTGACGGTGCTCTGATCCAGATGCGGGCCGGCTGCGTAAAGCGGTCATGTTCGCAACGTCCGAGACAGCCAGCACGACACGACCTCCGGCTCCGGCCGGGGTGCGGAGAGGTTCGACCAGCGTTCCCATGGATGCAGACGCTCTCGTTCAGGCCATCGCGTCATCTGCCGACCGGCGCGCCTTCGCGCAGCTGTTCGAGCATTTCGCGCCGCGCGTGAAGGGCCTGCTGATGCGCGGTGGCACGCCCCCCGATCTGGCAGAGGAACTGGCCCAGGAAACGCTGATGACGGTGTGGCGCAAGGCCGCCCTGTTCGACCCGGCCAAGGCCGGGGCCAGCACCTGGATCGCGACGATCGCGCGCAATCTCAGGATCGACCATGCCCGCCGCGAAAAGCGTTCGCGGCTGTCGCAGGTCTATGAGATTCTCGAAGAGGAAGAGGGTCCGGAGCAGCCCGATGCGGTGCTCTCCGGGTCGGAGCGGGACTCCCGGGTGCGTGTGGCACTCAAGGGGTTGTCCAAAGAACAATACCGGGTCGTGGAACTCGCGTTCCTCGAGGGGTTCAGCCATCAGGATGTCGCCCAAAGGCTTTCGATCCCCCTCGGGACGGTGAAATCGCGACTGCGGCTCGCGATGGCGCATCTGCGCCGGCATCTGGAGGATCTGCGATGAACGCCCGGCATCTCGCGTCGGACGAAACCTTGGCCGGATTTTCCGCCGGCCGCTTGGATGAGGGCATGTCGCTCGTCGTCGCCGCGCATCTGGAAATCAACGCCGCCTCGGCCAAGGCGCTTCGCGAGATCGAGGCCGTCGGCGGCGGCGTATTGGCGCAAGGCGAGGCCGTGCCGATGCTGACCTCGGCGGAGGATGCTTTGGCCCGGCTCGATCGCGAGCCAGGCGAGGCGCCGGTGCCGGTTCCGGTCCGCGCGGTCGAGGCCGGATTGCCGCAGGTGCTGCAGCCCTACGAACTCGGCCGCTGGCATCCGATCGGCCGGGGCGTGGCGATGCGGCGCGTCCATGTGCCCGGCGCACAGGCGCGGGTCTTCATGTTGCGCGCCGCGCCCGGCATCTGGCTGCCCGAGCATCGCCACACCGGCAACGAGTGGACGACGATTCTCGCCGGCGCCTATGAGCATGAATATGGCCGGTTCGGCCGCGGCGACTTCGACGAGGCGAACGAGAACCACGAGCATCACCCGCGGGTCGACGCCGTCGAGGGCTGCACCTGCATTGTCGCCCTGACGGGAGAGGTGAGGTTCCGCGGCTGGCTCGGACGCCTGCTGCAACCGCTGGTGCGGCTGTGACCTTCGGCTCCTTCGTCCTAGCGCTGGCGACCGTCGCGGCTCTCATGGCCGCCGCGATGACGACCGCCTGGCTGGTCGAACGGCGCACCGGCAATTCCGGCTGGGTCGACGCGATCTGGACCTTCGGGCTTGGGACGACGGGCGTGGTCGCCGCGCTGCTTCCGTTCGGGGACGGGCCGATGTCGCGGCGCCTGCTCGTGGCTGCGCTCGCCGCGGCCTGGGCGCTGCGGCTTGGCCTGCATGTTGCCTCCCGCACGCGCGGCATCTCGGACGATCCGCGCTACGCCAAGCTGAAGCGCGACTGGGGGGCCGACAAGGACCGCCAGATGTTCCGCTTCATGATGATGCAGGCCTTGGCCAGCTCGCCGCTCGCCATCGCCATCGTGCTGGCGGCGCACAACCCGGCTCCGGGGCTCGGGCTGCAGGACCTGATCGGCGTGCTGATCTTCGCGGTCGGCGTCGGTGGCGGGGCCGTGGCCGACCGTCAGCTGCGCGCCTTTGCGGGCAATCCGGCCAACAAGGGCAAGATCTGCGATACGGGGCTGTGGGCCTGGTCGCGGCACCCGAACTACTTCTTCGAATGCGTGCTGTGGGCCGCCTATCCGGTGATCGCGATCGCGCTCTCCGGCTATGCTTATGGTTTCGTCGCCGTGCTGGCGCCGCTGGCGATGACGCTGCTCCTCACCAAGATCTCCGGCATTCCGCCTCTGGAGGAACACATGGTCGCCAAGCATGGCGAGGCCTACCGTGCCTACCAGCGCCGCACGAGCGCGCTGCTGCCCTGGCCGCCCGCCGCCAAAGAGGCCTGAAGCGATGGGCGTTCTCCAGAATCTCGGAACCTGGGGCGAAAAGCTGCCACTGCCCGATGTCGTGACCCGCGCCGGCATCGCAACGCTGGTCGGCCGGACGGATCGCCGGCTGCGGCAGGCCGACGTCCAGCCGGACAGCGCCTTTATCCGGGAGATGGCGGCCTATCCGATCGCCCAGCACGCCGACGCCGCCAACCAGCAGCACTACGAGGTCCCGGCCGCCTTCTTCCAGGCGGTGCTCGGGGCCAGGCGCAAATACTCGTCCTGCTATTACGAGACGGCGCAGACGACGCTCGACGAGGCCGAGGTCAGGGCGCTCGAGTTGACGCTCGCGCATGCCGATCTGGCGGACGGGCAGCGCATCCTCGAACTGGGCTGCGGCTGGGGCTCGCTCTCGCTGTTCATGGCCGAGCGGCTGCCGCGAGCCGAGATCGTCTCGGTCTCGAACTCGGCCTCGCAGCGGGCCTTCATCGAAGGCGAGATCGCGGCGCGCGGGCTGAGCAATCTGCGGATCGTCACCGCCGACATGAACAGCTTCGCCTGCGAGGGCGGGTTCGACCGGATCGTCTCTGTCGAGATGTTCGAGCACATGGCCAACTGGACGGAGCTCCTGTCACGCGCCCGGGGCTGGCTGAAGCCGGAGGGACGGCTCTTCCTGCACGTCTTCACGCATCGCACGGCGTGCTATCGCTTCGACATCGACGACAAGTCGGACTGGATCGCCCAGCATTTCTTCACCGGCGGTCTGATGCCGAGCCGCACGATCGTCCACGGCTTTCCCGAGTTGTTCGCGGTCGAGCAGGAATGGCACTGGAGCGGCGAGCATTACCGGCGGACCGCCGATGACTGGCTGAGCAATTTCGACCGCAACCTATCAGTGATCGATCCGATCCTCGCCGAGGTCTACGGCCCGGACGCCGCATTGTGGCGGCGCCGCTGGCGCCTCTTCTTCCTCGCGACGAGCGGTCTGTTCGGCTACGCCGCCGGCGAGTCCTGGGGCGTCGGCCACTACCGGCTGCGGCCGGCCTAGAGCCAGCCCCAGCCGCGCATCGTCAGGACGCCGGCATAGGCGCCGAGCGTCGAGATGCCGGCAACGACCGTGCCGTAGATCAGGTCGGCAATCGTGATCTTCAGTGTCCAGGGCCGCAAGGTGGCGTAGTTCGTCAGGTCGTAGGTCCCGTAGGCGAGCAGGCCGAGCAGCCCGCCATTGACGAAGGCTGCCATCGCCGAACCGGCCTGCAGTGCCGGCATGAGGGCGAAGTGGATCAGGCCGGCCGGGAAGGCGAAATAAAACAGCAGTGCCGGCGCCCAGCGGATCTTCTCGAGAAGGATCTCGCCCAGGGGCGGCCGATAGAGACGGCCGGCCATCACCGACAGCCAGATCACGTCGATGACGCCGAAGACGAGCAGGAAGACGAAATAACCAGCGATGAAAGTCATGACGTTCTCCGGCTGACGACGAAGCCTTACGACGCCGGCCGCGCGACGGATCGCCCGGCCCTGGCGAGGGGCCTCACTGGACGCTGCCGCGGCAAATCTGTTTGCTTGGTTGCAGCGTATGGAATGGAAAGCCCCAAACGAAGGCGGGGGCGCAGCGGTCTTCCGCCTGCGACCAACGCCCAGATCGGGGTCGCGTTCCAGAAGGGTTGGTCTCAGAGCATGACGACGAGAGAGACGCATCAGCGCACCCTGGACCGGCCGAGCCACGACTGGAGCCTCGGGCTGTCTCGGGCCTTCCTGGCGAAGCTGATGGCGCTTCTGGCCCGGGGCCGGTTGACGGTGGTCACGCCCGACGGCTCTGTCCTGGTGCAGCAGGCACCCGAGCCCGGACCAGAGGCCGTCATCGTCTTGAAGCGCTGGCGGGCGATCCGCCGGCTCGTCCTGCAAAGTGACATCGGCTTTGCGCGCGCCTATTGCGACGGTGATTTCAGCAGCCCCGACATGACGGCCGTGATCGAGCTCGCGGCGGTGAACGACCACACCCTGCGCGCGCTGATCTCGGGAACCTGGCCCGCACGCGCCGTGACACGGATGCTGCATCTCGGCCGCGCCAATACGCGCCGCGGCAGCAAGCGCAACATCACGGCGCATTACGACCTGGGCAATGCCTTCTATGCCCAGTGGCTCGACGAGAGCATGACCTATTCCTCTGCGCTCTATACCCAGCCGGGGCAGACTCTCGAGGAGGCGCAGGCCGCCAAGCTCGACCTCATCGTCGAGCGGCTGCAGCTCAAGGGCGGCGAGCGCGTGCTGGAGATCGGCTGCGGCTGGGGCGCCCTGGCCGAGCGGCTCGCGCGCGAAGGCTGCCATGTCACGGGCATCACGCTGTCGCCGTCGCAACTCGCCTATGCACGGGAGCGGATCGCGGCGGCGGGCCTGTCTGACCGGGTCGATCTGAGGCTGCAGGACTACCGCGACACGACCGGGCAATTCGACCGCATCGTCTCGATCGAGATGATCGAGGCCGTCGGCCGCGAATTCTGGCCGAGCTATTTCGCGACGCTCCGCGACTGCCTGAAGCCGGATGGGCGCATCGTGCTGCAGGCCATCACCATCGAGGACAGCCGCTTCGCCTCCTATGCCAGCGGCGCGGACTTCATCCAGCATTACATCTTCCCCGGCGGGCTGCTGCCCTCGCCGAGCGCGATGCGCGAACAGATCGCCGCGGCCGGTCTGGATCTCGCCGAGCGCTTCAGCTTCGGCGAGAGCTACGCGCTGACCTTGCAGGAGTGGCGCCGGCGCTTCCTGGTCCAATGGCAGTCGATCGGGCCGCTGGGGTTCGACGAGCCCTTCCGCCGGCTCTGGGAATTCTACCTCTGCTATTGCGAGGGCGGGTTCCGCAGCGCGGCGACCGATGTCGGGCTGTTCGCCATCACCCTCAAGGACGCGCCGGGCGACGCGGCCGCGGCCTGAGGCCCGGTGCCGGTGCCTCAGCCGCCGGTGCGGGCTCCGACGACCTTGGCGATGGCGGCCGCGATGTCCCAGGACTGATAGGGCTTCACCACCAGAGCGGTCTGGTCATTCGTCTCCGCCCCCTCGACCCGCGAGTGCCCGGTGGCGAAGATCACCGGCAATGTCGGCCGTAGCGCGCGGGCCTTCTCCACGAGGGCCGTGCCCGGCATGTCGGGCAGGCCCACATCGGTCAGCAAAAGGTCGACCTCGGTCTGCTCCAGCATGGCGAGCGCATCGCGCGCCGTGCCCGTCTCGATGACCGCATGGCCGAGATCCTCGATCATGTCGACCGTGGCCATCGCGATCAGCGCATCGTCCTCGCAGAGCAGGATCGTCAGCTTGCGCTCCGGCGCCGCCACGGGCTGCGTCGAGGGAGGAGCCTCGAGCGCCTGCCGGCGCTGCTCGGCATTGGCGAACTGGTGGCGCACCTTCCGGGCCAGCTGCTCGAGCGAATAGGGCTTGCTCAGGAGCTCGACGCCCTCGTCCAGCCGCCCTTCATGGACGATCGAGTTCTCGGTGTAGCCGGAGGTGAACAGGACCTTGATGTTCGGCAGCCGCTCCACCGCCCGGCGAGCGAGCTCGGTGCTCTTCATCGGCCCCGGCATCACCACGTCGGTGAAGAGAAGGTCGATCGGGATACCGCTCTCGACGATGGCCAGCGCCGATTTCGCGTCGGGCGCCTGCAGGACGCGGTAGCCCAGATCCGCCAGCGTCTCGATCACCGTCTCGCGTACGCCCCGGTCGTCCTCGACGACGAGGATGGTCTCCGCGCCACCGGTCACGGGGCCGCTGTCGTGGGAGGTGAGATCCTCCTCCGCCTCGACCGAGCGTGGGAGATAGAGGCGGATCGTCGTGCCCTCGCCGGGCTCGCTGTATATCTTCACGTGACCGCCGGACTGCTTGACGAAGCCATAGACCATCGACAGGCCGAGGCCCGTGCCCTTGCCCTCGGGTTTGGTGCTGAAGAAGGGGTCGAAGACCTTGTCGATGATGTCGGGCGGAATGCCGACACCGGTATCGGTCACCGCCAGCATCACGTAGCGCCCTGGCGTGACATCGGGGTGGGCGCGGGCATAGGCGCTGTCGAGGGTCGCGTTGCCGGCCTCGATGGTGAGTTTGCCGCTGCCGTTCATCGCGTCGCGGGCGTTGATCGCGAGGTTGAGCAGCGCGTTCTCGACATTGCCGGGGTCGACGATCGTGTTCCAGAGGCCGCCCGCCACCACGCTCTCGATCTCGACGGTTTCGCCGAGAGCGCGCCTGAGCATCTCGTCCATCCCGCGGATGAGCTTGCCGAGGTTGAGGACCTTCGGAGCCAGGGGCTGGCGCCGGCCGAAGGCGAGCAACTGCGAGGCGAGGCGCGAGCCGCGGGCGACGCCCTCCATGGCGTTGCGGATGCGGCGCTCCGCCTGCTCGTTGCCGGCGATGTCGCGCGCGAGGAGCTGCAGATTGCCGCTGACGACCTGCAGCAGATTGTTGAAGTCGTGCGCGACGCCTCCGGTGAGCTGGCCGATGGCCTCCATCTTCTGGGCCTGACGCAGCGCCGCCTCACTGCTGGCCAGGGCGGCGGCGGCCTCGGTCTCGGCGGTGATGTCGCGGCCGAAGGCATAGATCGTCTCGCCGTCGGGCACGCTGGTCCAGGCAATGCGGCGTCGCTCGCCGTCCCGGGTCAGGAGCACGCTCTCCGAACTCATGATTGAAGACCCGTTGGCGACGCGCGCCAGCCGGGCCTTGGCGGCTTCGCGATCGGCGGGCTCGACGAAGTCGACGATGCTGCGCCCGACGGTCTCTTCCGGCAGCCAGCCGAGCACCTTGTTGAAGGTCGGGTTGGCGGCCGCGATGATGCCATCCCGTGTCGCGACGACCTTCAGGACCGGCGACAGGTTCCAGATCCGGTCGCGATCGCGGGTGGCGCGCCGTTCCTCGGTGATGTCGCGGCCGATCGCATGGATGCGGCCTGCATCGGGCACTGCCGTCCAGTCGAGCAGGCGATAGTCGCCCGTCTTCGAGCGATAGCGGTTCTCGAAGGCGAGCGTGGTCGCCCCCTGCGACAGCCTGCCGAGCTCGGCAATGGTCCGGGCGAGGTCGTCGGGGTGGATGAAGGTGGCGAGCGACTGGCCCACCATGTCGCACTCGCTCCAGCCCAGCAGCCGTTCCGCCGAGGGGTTCACCGCCGTGATGACGCCCTCGTAATCGCAAACGAGCATCAGCTCCTGCGACAGCGTCCAGAGCCGGTCGCGATCGCGCGCTGTCTCGACCTCCGCCAGCTTCTGCTCGTGGATGTCGGTGTTCGTGCCGATCCAGCGGATGATCTCGCCGGCTTCGCCATGGATCGGCACGGCCCGCACGAGATGCCAGCGGTCCTGGCCGGCCGCATTGCGAATGCGGAATTCGGTCTGGTAGGCCTCGCCCGAAGCGAGGGCCTCCTGCCATTGCGCGACCGCCATCTCGCGGTCATCGGGGTGGACGATGTCGAGCCAGCGCGCGCCGAGCAGTTCCTGCGGTTCGCGGCCGCTGTATTCGGCGACACGCTCGTTGAACCAGTCGAGCAGGCCGTTCGCAGGCGCCGTCCAGACATGGTTGGGCATCGCCTGAGCGAAGCCGCGGAACTGCGCCTCGCTCGTGCGGATCGCTTCCTGCGCGAGGATGCGCTCCGTCACGTCGATGCCGTCGACGAAGATACCCGTGACGGTCCCGGTGGCGTCAGTGATTGGCTGGAAGACGAAGTCGACGAACCGCGTCTGGGGGGCGCTGCCGTCGGATGGCTGCAGGACGAAGCGTGCGCCCGCCGTCCGATAGGCCTGGCCGCTGTCGAACACCTCGTCGAGGATGCGCAGATAGCCTTGCTCGACGGCATCGGGCATCGCCTCGGCCACGGTCCGGCCGAGCACCTCGCGATGGCCCACCAACTGCTGATAGGCCTCGTTGACGAGGGTGAAGCGATGCTCCGGCCCTTCCAGCATCGCCATGAAGGACGGCGCCTGCTCGTACATCTGCTGGAGGCGAAGGCGTTCGTCGCGCAGTTGCCGGTCGGCACGGACCTTTTCGGTTGTTTCCACCACGATGGCGATGACGCCGAGCGGCCTGCCGCCCTCCCCGAGGAGGGGTGAGTAGTCGAGGTTCATCCAGACCTGAGCCGGCCCCATGCCGCGGTTCAGCGTCAGTTCCTGATCCTTGTAGGACAGGGTCCGACCCTCGCCGAAGACGGTGCGGACGACATGGTCGTTGAAGTCGGCCACCTCGGGCCAGCCCTTGCGGACCTCCGACCCCAGCAAGGCGGGGTGGCGCGCACCCGCGAAGCCGGAATAGGCGTCGTTGTAGATCATGATGCCGGGCTCGCCCCAGAGGGTCACGATCGGCAGGGGCGAGCGCAGAATCATGCCGACGATCGACGTCACCGCCGCAGGCCATTGCGCGATCGGGCCGAGGCTGGTTGCAGACCATTCGAATGCGCGGATCAGCGCCGCGAGTTCGCCCTCGCCCTGGAGAAACGGCGGAACCGGTGCTGGGTCGGGCATGAAATTCCGCTCGTCAGGGCTCGTCGCGCCGACGCGGGCACGAGCGTCGCGCCGGGAGGCGTCGAAGCGGACATCTTCTAGAGCATCGGCGGAAGCGGAGGAAATCCGTTTTTTGCAGGTGCGGTTCGCAACTGTGCGCGGAACCGAACGGGTCCGCCTGCGTTCAGGTTCGAATGGGCTGCGCCAGATGGGCGGCCGCCGCCGGCAGCCAGGCCAGGGGACACGCGCCGAAGATCGCCGCGCGTTCGTCTTCGCGGGCCTGAAAGAAGGGGTAGAGCGCTTCGACGCGCGAGACGGCCTTGGGATAGTCGAGCTGTGACAGCATGACGGGCTTGGCGAGGCCGGGATACAGCCGCGGCGGGCTGACCACGGTATTGCCCCAGAGGCGGCGATAGAACGGGTAGTGCTCGGGGCGGACGGCGGCGAGCATCACGTCCGCTTCGAACTGCTCCATGGCGAGCCAGGGCAAACGCAGTGTCAGATAGGCCAGTTCCGGGAGTTCGCGCGACCAGCGCGCATCGGCCACGAAGCGTGTCGGGTCCACGAGCATGCGCCCGGCCTCGATCTGGGGTAGAACGGTGTCGGGAAATACGTGCGCCGTCGGGATCTGGGGCAGGCCGGGAATGGAGATGCTGAGCCGGATCGCACCGGCCAGTTCGCCATCGGCATAGACGCCGAAGATCAGACAGTTGGGCTGTTCGTCGACGGGATCGGTGAACCGCTCGTCCTCGCTGGCGGCGATCACGCCCTCGCGCAGATAGGCCCGGTATCGCAGGTTGAAGACCTGCTCCCGGTCCTCGTGCGACAGGGCCGGGCGATAATCGATCCGCTCGAGCGCCCGCATGACACGATCGTTCAAGGACGATCCCTGGTGAGCGACGGCTTGGACCATGATGCGACCGGTGATGGTTAACTGGAATTAACCATCGTCGTGCGATCAGCGACGCGTCAAGGCGCGGGCTGCACAAGTTTCAGCCTGCCGCTACGTCGTTCGAAACAGATTTCGCGCCACTGCGACGAAGATGTGACGGTCGTCCTCGCGGTCTCGCGACCGGCGGCGATTTCAGCGGACGCTCCGCCGCAGTGGCAGCCGCTCGACCTTCGCCGTCAGAGAGCGCGCGGCGAAGGCGGTGATCAGATCTCGCACCAGCGGTGTCGCCTGCGGACGGGCCAGCAGATAGCCCTGAACCTCGTCGATCGCCCCCATCTTGGCGAGGTTGTCGAGCTGCTCGGCCGTCTCCACACCCTCGGCCACCACGGTGAGCCCGAGCTCCTTGCACAGGCGTGCGATGCCGACGAGCAGCGTCTGGTCCTTCTGCGTCTCCCGTCCGCCGGAGACGAAGGAGCGGTCGATCTTGATCTTCTGCAGGGGGAAGGACTGCAGATAGCTGAGGCTGGAATAGCCCGTGCCGAAGTCGTCCAGCGCGATCCGGACCCCCATCTTCCGCAAGCGCATCAGGATCGCCAGCGCCTGCGCATCGTCCTGCATCAGGGCCGACTCGGTCAGTTCGATGACGAGACGCGACCCGTCGAGGCCGCTGCGCTCGAGCGCTCCGGCGACGTCCTCGATGATCGCTTCGCCGCGGAAATGGATGGCCGAGATGTTGACCGCCACCGACACGCAGTCGGGCCACAACATCGCCTCGCGACAGGCCTTGTCGAGCACGACCCGGCCGATCTGCGTGATCAGGCCGACCTCCTCGGCGATGCCGATGAAGTCGCCGGGGGCGACGATGCCGCGTTCGGGATGGCGCCAGCGCAGCAGCGCCTCACAACTGGTGATCCGGCCGGTGCTGATGGCGACGATCGGCTGGTAGAACAGTTCGAACTGGTCCTCGGCCAGCGCCTCGCGCAGGTCCAGTTCGACGATGCGGCGAGCGCGCGCCACCTCGATCATGCTGCTGTCGTAGAAGCGCGCGCAGGCACGGCCGCTCGATTTCGCATCATACAGCGCAAGATCGGCGTTGCGGATGACGATGTCGGGGTCGCGGCCGTCGTCGGGGCTGATGGCGATGCCCATGCTCGCGCTGCTGACGATGGCGTTGCCCTCGATCTCGTAGGGCTGCAGCAGGCTGGTGCTGACCCGCGTTGTGATCTTTTCCAGCGCGGCGCGGTCGATCACATCCGGGATCACGACGACGAACTCGTCGCCGCCGAGACGGGCGATCAGCGAGGCGCCGTCGAGAAGCGCCGTGAGACGCCGCGCCACCTCGACCAGCAGCGCGTCGCCGCAGGGGTGGCCCAGCGTGTCGTTGACCTTCTTGAAGTGGTCGAGATCGATGAACAGGATCGCGAAGCTCTTGCCGGCGTCCCCGATCAGCGACTGGAGATGCGCCTTCAGCAGGCTGCGATTGGGCAGGCTGGTCAGCGGGTCGTAGAGTGCGAGCTGGCGGATCGTGTCCTCCTGCTGGCGCTGTTCGGTGATGTCCTCGATCACGACCACAGTGCCCGTGGCGCCGGATGTGCGAAAGGTCAGCTCGAGGATATGACCATTGGCGAGCGTGGCGGTCAGCCGCGCCTCGCTGTGATCGCGCAGGGCGAGTTGGGCGGCGAGGACGAGGCTGCGAAGCTGGGTACGGCCGATCAGGCCCGCGCGCTGGCAGCGGACCAGAAAACGACCGATGCTGCGGCCAGGCTCCCCCAGGCCGACGGGCAGGCCGACGATCGCCGGCAGGCGGCTGTTGACCAGCGAGAGCATGCCGTTGCGATCGAACATGCAGAGGCCGTGCGCCATGTTGTCGAGTGCGGCCTCCAGGCGGGCCGCGAGCAGGCGCTCATGCTTGGCGGAGACGACGGCCGTCGTCAGCGTCGCCCGCAGCTTGTCGGCGATGGTCTTGAAGCTGAGCAGGAAGGGCCCGAGCACGCAGGCGACGATCGCGTAATGACTGTTGCCGCCGAGCGTGAGACCCGCGAGCAGCGGCACGCCCGCACAGCTCAACTGCGTCATGACCAGCATGCGGCTGCCGTAATTGCGGCCGGCCACGCCGATCATGTTCGCCAGCGTCATCGAGAAGGCGAGGATCTGGACCGGGGGGCTGGCGTGCAGCGCGAAGGTCAGGAAGGACCACAGACCCAAGACGAAGACATAGGCGGAGGAGAATACGGTGTAGCGGATTTCCCAGCGGGTCGCCTCGTGCGGGTCGCGGATCCGCTTGGCTGCAGCCCGGAACTGGGCGACATCGGTGGCGCGGATCAGCGCGAGAGCGAGGAGGACGCAGGCGCAGCCATAGAAGACGGGGTGACCCGTCATCGCGCCCGAGACGAAGGCGGCCAGAACCGTCCCGCTCGAGCCGACGATCAGCGTGCGCGGATCGGCATAGAGCGAGCGGACCAGCGATACGTAGACCTCGTCGCGCAATCCCTGATCGATCACCCGATGGGAGGATTTAGTGGGCATGTTTCGTCCCTGAGGGCTACGATTTCGGGAGCATCGCCCGCTGTGGTTAAAATGCCGTTGTATCGGGCAGAACCCTCCGGCTGGGTTAACGCGGTGGTGAGGCTTTTCGTTGCAGGTTCGGGTCGGCGATGTGTGCGCCCGCCCGGACACCCAATCGATGAGCCTCAGCAGCGGACTTTCTCCGAGCCCAGGCGGCCTGCGGCCGGCACTGCCCTGCACGACCTGCCTCTGCGACCTCGCAGAGGCCTCGGGCATGGCTGGCGCCGGCTCCTGCCCGCTGAAGATCGGCCTGCTGCGGCGGCTGGCCGATCGCCGCGGCGCGGCAACGGCCGCCGAGGCGTCCTGCGCCGCCTATGTCGCCGGCTTCGCCGACGAGCCCGTCGCCGGAGAGCCCTGGTCCGCCGGGTTCGGTCGCAGCCTCAGCTGAGAGGCGCCGTTGACACCGGCTCCCGGCAAAGGGCCCGCGCGACCGCGAACGCGGTTTCGAAGGCGGGAATCGGCAGGAATTCGAAGCGCGAGTGAAAGTTGTAGGCGCCGGTGAAGAAGTTCGGGGTGGGCAGGCCCCGCGCCGCCAGCGCCGCGCCGTCCGTGCCGCCGCGCATGGGGATCAGCCTGGGCTCGATACCGAGGCTCCGCATCGCCGCCAGCAGCTGATCGACGCTGCGACGATCATCGCCCAGGCTGTCGGAGATGTTGCCGTAGGTGTCGGTGACGCTGCAGGAGACACGCCCCGTCGGATAGCGGGCGGCGATCGCGTCGGCGACCTCGGCGACGCGTCGCTTGCGGCTGGCGAAGCTCTCCCGGTCGAAGTCGCGGATGGCGAGCTTGAGATGCGCCTGGCTGGCATGGGCCGTTAGCTCGATGAACCAGACATAGCCTTCGCGGCCCTCGGTGTGCTCCGGGGTCTCGGCCCGGTCGAAGGCGGCGATGTAGTCATGCGCCATCAGCAGCGGATTGACCATCACGCCCTTGGCCGACATCGGGTGGGCGCTGACGCCGGTGAAGACGATCTCGCCCCCTGCCGCGTTGAAGTTCTCGATCACGACCTCGCCGACCTCGCAGCAGTCGATCGTATAGGCGAAGTCGCAGGGGAAACGCGCGAGATCGAGCGCCTTGGCGCCGCGCAGGCCGATCTCCTCGTCGGGGACGAAGGCGATGGCGACGTCGCCATGGCCGTCGTCCGGGCCGAGCGTCGCCAGCAGCGTCATGACGATGGCGATGGCGGCCTTGTTGTCGGCTCCCAGCACACTGGTGCCGTCGCCGAACAGGATGTCGGCGCCGCTCCAGCGCGCGATCTCGGGATGATCCGCCACACGCAGCCAGATGTCCTGCTCGCGGTTGAGGCAGAGATCTTCGCCCTCGAAGCGCAGCACCTGCGGACGGATGACCGGGGACAGCCCGGCATCGACGGTGTCGAGATGGGCGATGAAGCCGATCCGCGGAGCGCCCGGACGGTTGCCGCGCTTCACCGCCGTGACGGTGGCGTGGTCGTCGACGACGACGTCGGCGAGGCCGAGCGCGCGCAGTTCCCCGGCCAGCAGATCGGCGAGGCGCTGCTGGCCAGGCGTGCTCGGCAGCGTGGTCGCCTTGGCGTCGCTCTGGCTCTCGATCGCGACATAGCGGAGGAAGCGTTCGATCAGCTGGGCGCGGATGGTCATGGTCGCTCCGGTCTCGCTCGCTCTCTCGGTGCGGCGATCATCCGACATAGCGGAGGTTTCGCGCCGGGGCGACCCGTTCGGGCGGGGTCGGGAGGGCCTTGCCTCCGGCGCGGTGCCGCGCGATCTGCAAGCCGCTTGCGCAAAGATGGCGCCAACGCAGGCAGGGAACGGCTTGCCTTCCGCGCCGGCTTCGAAGAGGAGTGGCCGCGCATCGCCCGACGGCCACGCCCCGCGATGCGGAACGCAACGGCTGGACGGAAGACGCGAGCATGAGCAACCAGTTTGTCGAGAAGGTGCTGTCGGTCCATCACTGGAACGACACGCTGTTCAGCTTCCGCACCACCCGCAATCCCGCCTTCCGCTTCGAGGCCGGCCAGTTCGCGATGATCGGCCTGATGGTCGAGGGGCGGCCGCTGCTGCGCGCCTACAGCATGGCCTGCGCTCCTTACGACGAGGAGCTCGAATTCCTCAGCATCAAGGTGCCGGACGGGCCGCTGACCTCGCGGCTGCAGAAGATCGTTCCCGGCGACGAAATCCTGATCGGCCGCAAGGCCACCGGCACGCTGCTGCACGACAATCTGGTGCCCGGCCGCAACCTGTATTTCCTCTCCACCGGTACGGGGCTCGCGCCCTTCATGAGCCTGATCCGCGATCCCACGACCTATGAGCGCTTCGAGAAGATCGTCCTGATCCATGGCGTGCGACTGGTCTCGGAGCTGGCCTATGAGAGCTTCATCCGCAAGGACCTGCCGGCCGACGAACTGATCGGCGAGATGGTCTCGGCCCAGCTGATCTATCACCCGACCGTCACCCGCGAAGACTACCCCAATCGCGGGCGCGTGACGGAGCTCTTCGCTTCGGAGGCCTGGTTTACCTCGCTCGGCCTGCCGATGGCCGATGCCGCGCATGACCGCGTCATGCTCTGCGGCAGCCCGGCGATGCTGGCCGACATGAAGGCCCAGCTCGAGGGGCGCGGCTTCGTCGAGGGCTCGAGCTCGACGCCGGCGACCTATGTGGTCGAGCGCGCCTTCGTGGAGAAGTGACGGGACGCAGGCCAGCTCTGCCTTTTTGAAAGGCAGCCGGCTCGTTTTCGGCCTTGTAGGCGGTCGTCCGGCGTGATGACCTGCACCGGTTCGTCGCCGAGCCGGAGCCTACCCCCATGTCGCCACGCATCGCCTTCGGCGGATTCCTGCACGAGACCAACACTTTCGCACCGAGCAAGGCGGGCCTCGACGCCTTCGTCCAAGGGGGCGGCTGGCCGTCGCTGGCGCGGGGCGAGGCCGTGTTCGAGGCTGTCCGCAACGTCAATGTCGGCGCGTCGGGCTTCGTCGAGACGGCGCGGGGGCTGGGCTGGGAGATGGTGCCGACCTTGTGGTGCGCCGCCAGCCCCTCCGCCCATGTCACGGCGGAGGCCTTCGAGACGCTGCTGAGCGAGCTGGTCGAGGCTATCACGGCGGCGCTGCCGCTGGACGGCGTCTATCTCGATCTGCACGGCGCCATGGTGGCGGAAGGCTTTCCAGACGGGGAGGGCGAGACGCTGCGGCGGGTGCGCGCCGCGATCGGCCCGGACGTGCCGCTGGTCGCCAGTCTCGACCTGCATGGCAATGTCACGCAGCTGATGGTCGACAGCGCCGATGCGCTCGTCGCCTACCGGACCTACCCCCATGTCGACATGGCCCTGACGGGGAGCCGCGCGACAACCTATCTCGCGCGGCTGATCGGCACGGCGAAGCGTGACGCCAAGGCCTTCCGGCAGATCCCCTATCTGATCCCGATTGCCTGGCAGGCGACGGCGATGGAGCCGTGCGCGACGATCTATGCCGAACTCGCGGCATTGGAGGGCGAGAGCGTGCCGACGCTGTCCTTCCTGCCTGGCTTCCCGGCCGCCGATTTCGCCGATTGCGGGCCGACCGTCGTCGCCTATGGCGCGACGCAAGAGGACGCCGACCGGGCGGCCGATGCGGTCGCTGCGCGTGTCATGGCCAGCGAGGCGGCGTTCAACGGCAAGGTCTTCGATCCCGATGCGGGTGTTCTGGAAGCGATGGGGCTGGCGAGCGGCGCGACGAAGCCGATCGTCATCGCCGACACGCAGGACAATCCCGGTGCGGGCGGCGATTCCGACACGATGGGGATGGCGCGCGCGCTCGTCCGCAACGGCGCACAGCGGGCCGCGATCGGGCTGATCGTCGATCCCGAGGTGGCGCGCCAGGCGCATGAGGCGGGCGTCGGGGCGACGATCCGGGCTGCGCTCGGTGCCAAGTCCGGCATTCCCGGCGATGTGCCGCTGGAGGGCGAGTTCGTCGTCGAGCAGCTGTCGGACGGACGCTTCGTCGCGCCGGGCCCCTTCTTCGGGGGATCGCGGATGAATCTTGGGCCCTGTGCCGCGCTGCGGATCGGCGGGGTCCGCATCGTCGTCGCTTCGCGCAAGGCGCAGATGGCAGACCAGGCGATGTACCGGCAGGTCGGCATCGAGCCGACCGAGCAGGCGATCCTCGTGAACAAAAGCTCCGTGCATTTCCGCGCCGATTTCGAGCCGATCGCGCATTCCATCCTGGTCTGTGCTGCGCCCGGCCCGATGCCGGTCGATCCCTCCGTGCTGCCCTGGAAGCATCTGCGTCCGGGTCTGCGCACCGCGCCGCTCGGCCCCGTCTTCGGCTGACCGCCCCCAATCCTCCCGGAGTTACTTCCCATGCCTGCCCTGACCGCAATCGAGGCCTTCACGGACGAACTCGTCGCCATCCGCCGCGATCTCCACGCCCATCCCGAGATCGGTTTTGAGGAGGTCCGCACCTCCGGCATCGTCGCCGAGAAGCTGACGGCCTGGGGCATCGAGGTGCATCGTGGCATCGGCGGCACAGGCGTGGTCGGTATCCTCGAAGGCACGGGTGGGCCGGGTCGGCGCATCGGCCTGCGCGCCGACATGGACGCGCTGCCGATGGACGAGATCACCAACCTGCCCTGGCGCTCGACCATTCCCGGCCGGATGCATGCCTGCGGCCATGACGGGCACACCACCATGCTGCTCGGTGCAGCGCGTTACCTCGCCGAGAACCGCGGCTTTTCGGGCACGGCGATCTTCGTGTTCCAGCCAGCCGAGGAGGGGCTCGGCGGGGCGCGGGCCATGCTCGCCGACAATTTGTTCGAGCGTTTTCCCTGCGATGAGATCTACGGCCTCCACAACGCGCCCAATCTCGACCCCGGACAGATCGCGGTTTTTCCCGGTCCGGCGATGGCGGGTGCGGATTTCTTCGACATCAAGATCACCGGCAAGGGCAGCCATGGCGCCATGCCCCATGTCGGGCGCGACCCGGTCATCGTCGCGATCTCGCTGGCGGCGGCGCTGCAGACGATCGTCAGCCGCAATGCCGATCCGCGCGAGGCCGCCGTGCTCTCGATCACGCAGATCCACGCCGGCTCGGCCTATAACGTAATCCCGGAGGAGGCCGTGCTGGCCGGCACGGTGCGGACCTTCTCGCCCGACATCGCCAAGCTGATCCGCGAGCGCATGCGCGAGATCTGCGCCGGCATGGCGGCGACCTTCGGCGTGCAGGTCGATATCGACATCCGCGGCATCTTCGACGTGCTGGTGAACCATCCCGAGCAGGCGGTCGCGACCGCGGCGGTCGCCGCCGAAATCGTCGGCGCCGGCAACGTCTTGACCGAGCCGAAGCCGGTGATGGGCAGCGAGGATTTCGCCGACATGCTGCGCGTGGTGCCCGGCGCCTATGCCTGGGTCGGCCATGCGGGCAGCGTGCCCGTCCACAACCCGGCCTTCGTGCTCGATGACGGCATCCTGCCGATCGGGGCGAGCCTGCTGGCGCGCCTCGTCGAAACGCGCAGCAAAACCTGAAGGCGCCCCGCATGAATCCCGCCGATCTGCCTCTCGATCTCGATGCCCTGCTCGCGGGCCTTCGGCCCTGGATCGAATGCGAAAGCCCGACCTTCGACGTCGCGGCTGTCAATCGGATGATGGATTTTGCGGCGAGCGAACTGGCTGCGGCCGGCGCCGTCGTCACGCGCTTTCCCGGCCCGGCGGGGCTCGGCGACTGCCTGCGCGGCGACTTTCCCCATCCGCGACAGGGCGAGCCCGGCATTCTGATGATGTCGCATCTCGACACGGTGCATCCGGTCGGCACGCTGAAGACACTGCCCTTCCGGCGCGATGGCTGGCGCTGCTACGGGCCGGGCATCCTCGATATGAAGGGCGGCGCCTATGCCGGGCTGCAGGCGATCATCGCGTTGGCCAAGGCGGGCATCGAGACGCCGCTGCCGGTCAGCGTGCTCTTCACGAGCGACGAGGAGATCGGCAGTCCCGGCACACGCGACCTGATCATGGAGCAGGCGCGCCGGCACCGCTTCATCCTGGTTCCCGAGCCAGGGCGGCCTGGCAACGGCGTCGTCACGGGACGCTATGCGATCGCACGCTTCAACCTGCTGGCCGAGGGGCGGCCGAGCCATGCCGGCTCCCAGCTCAAGAACGGGCGTTCGGCGATCAGCATGATGGCGCAGCAACTGCTCGCGATCGAGGCGATGACGGGTGACGACTGCACCTTCAGCGTCGGCGTGATCCAGGGCGGGCAATGGGTCAATTGCGTGCCGACGACCTGCCGGGCCGAGGCGCTCAGCATGGCGAAGCGGCAGGCCGATCTCGACCGCGGAGTCGAGCGGATGCTGGCGCTCGGCGTGCAGAACGCCGACGGCACGCGATTCGCGGTCACGCGCGGCGTCACCCGCCCGGTCTGGGAGCCCAGCGAGGCGACGCTGAAGCTGTTCGGCCTCGCCCGCGAGGTGGCCCAGGAACTGGGCTGGAGCCTCGAGCACGACTCGGCCGGCGGGGGCTCGGACGCCAATTTCACTGGCGCCGAGGGCATCGCGTCGCTGGACGGGCTCGGCCTGCTCGGAGCGGGCTATCATACGCTGGACGAGCATATCGAGGTGGGCAGCCTGCTGCAGCGGACGCGGCTGATGGCCGGCCTGCTGGCGCGGTTGACCGCGTGAGGATGCCGGGCGAGCATGGGCCCTCCCGGTGGCACGGGGCCTGCATAGATCGCGATGCGCCGAACGCGCACGACAGTTGAAGGGGAAAGCACCATGGCAGGGCGTTTGAAGACTTTGGTGGCCGCCTGCGCAATCGTCGTCGGCACTTCGCTGGCGCAGGCGCAGACCCTGAAGATCGTCATGCATTCGGACGTGAAGATCGTCGATCCTATCTGGACCACGGCCTATATCGTCCGCAACCACGGCTACATGATCTACGACACGCTGTTCTCGATGGACGAGGCCGGCAACATCAAGCCGCAGATGGTCGAGAGCTTCACCGAATCGCCGGACAAGCTGACCTACAAATTCACCCTCCGGGACGGGCTGCTCTGGCATGACGGCAAGCCCGTCACCTCTGCAGACTGCATCGCCTCGATCAGGCGCTGGTCGGCGAAGGACCCCGTCGGCCAGAAGATGATGACCTTCGTCGACACGATCACCGCCGACGACGCCAAGAGCTTCACGGTGAAGCTGAAGTCGCCGACCGGCCTGCTGATCTTCGGCCTCGGCAAGCCGTCGTCGAACGTGCCCTTCATGATGCCCGAGCGCGTCGCGAAGACCGACCCCAACACGCAGATCTCGGAATTCATCGGGTCTGGCCCGTTCGTGCTGAAGACCGACGAATGGAAGCCGGGCGACAAGATCGTCTACACGAAGTTCAAGGACTACAAGCCGCGCGCCGAGCCGGCATCGGGCCTCGCCGGTGGCAAGGTCGCGAAGGTCGATCGTGTCGAGTGGCTCGCGGTGTCCGACCAGCAGCAGGCGGTCAACGCGCTGCTGGCGGGCGAGATCGACATGGTCGAACAGCCGGCCTTCGACCTGATCCCGCTGCTCGCCGGCGACAAGAGCATCAAGCTGTGGAACTACAATCCACTCGGCCTGCAGTACACGATGCGCTTCAACCATACGCAGCCGCCCTTCGACAATCCGAAGGTGCGCCAGGCCGTGACCTATGCGCTGAACCAGAAGGACTTCCTCGAGGCGACGGTCGGCAATCCCGACTATTACAAGCCCTGCAAGGCGATGTTCGTCTGCGGCACGCAGCTCGCCTCCGAGAAGGGGATGGACGGGCTGCTGGAATCGAACTTCAAGAAGTCGCAGGAGCTGCTGAAGGAAGCCGGCTATGACGGCAAGCCGATCGTGCTGCTGCACTCCACCGACCTGCAGTCTCTGACCAATCTCGGGCCCGTCGCCAAGCAATTGCTCGAGAAGGGCGGCTTCAAGGTCGACATGCAGTCCTCCGACTGGCAGACCGTGGTGTCTCGCCGTGTCCGCAAGGACCCGATCGACAAGGGCGGCTGGAACGTGATGCAGACCTCCTGGGTCTCGGCCGACATCCTCAACCCGGTCATGGCGGGCTTCTTCAATGCGAGCTGCGACAAGGCGGCCTTCGGCTGGCCCTGCGACGCTCAGATGGAGAAGCTGCGTGACGATTTCGCCCGCGAGCCCGATCCGGCCAAGCAGAAGACGATCGCGGAAGCGGTCCAGATGCGCTGGCGCGAGGTCGTCACCCATGTCCATCTCGGCCAGTACAACGTGCCGATCGCGACGCGGACGAACGTCACCGGCATCCTGACCGCGCCGGCGCCGGTGTTCTGGAACGTCGAGAAGAAGTGAGGTGGCGACGCTGATCGGCCGGACCCGGCGCTGATGCTCGGCTACATCCTGCGACGCCTGCTGGCGACGATCCCCGTGCTGGTGATCGTCGCGGTCCTGGTCTTCCTGATGCTGCGCCTGACGCCGGGCGACCCGGCGGCGGTGATCGCCGGCGACAACGCGAACACCGAGCAGATCGCGCTGATCCGCAATCGCCTCGGCCTCGACCAGCCGATCCTGACCCAGTTCCTGATCTGGGCCGGAAACCTGCTGCAGGGCGAGCTCGGCGAGAGCTTCTTCTTCAAGAAGCCGATCGGCGAGCTGATCATCGGGCGCATCGAGCCGACGCTGTCGCTCGCCTTCGCGACGATGCTGATCGCGATCAGCGTCGCCATTCCGCTTGGCGTGCTCGCGGCCTACAAGCACGGCTCCTGGATCGACCGGATCGTGATGGGTTTCTCGGTGCTGGGGTTCTCGGTGCCGGTCTTCGTGATCGGCTATGCGCTGATCTACGTCTTCGCGATCACGCTGGGCTGGTTCCCGGTCCAGGGCTACCAGCCGCTGTCGAGCGGGTTCGGCGGATTCCTGCAGCGGCTGGTGCTGCCGGCGGTGACGCTGTCGGTGATCTACATCGCGCTGATCGCTCGGATGACGCGGGCGAGCGTGCTCGAGGTGCTGAACGAGGACTATATCCGCACCGCCCGCGCCAAGGGGCAGGTCGAGCGCAAGATCCTGTTCCGCCACGCGCTCAAGAACGCGGCGGTGCCGATCGTCACTGTCGTCGGCATCGGCATCGCGCTCCTGATCGGCGGGGTGGTGGTCACCGAGAGCGTCTATTCGATCCCCGGTCTCGGCCGGCTGACGGTCGATGCGGTCCTGGCCCGCGACTACCCCACCATCCAGGCGGTGATCCTCCTGTTCTCGGGCGTCTATGTCGGAATCAACCTGCTGATCGACCTCGCCTACAGCCTGTTCGACCCGAGGATCCGCTATTGAGCACCGAGCCGACCCTCCTCGCACCGGCCGCGGCCGAGCCGGCGACGCCGGCCCGCACCGTGATGAAGCGGCTCGTGCGCAACCCGGTGGTCGCCATCGGCGGCACGGTCCTGCTGCTGATGACCATGATCGGCCTGTTCGCGCCGTGGCTGGGCACGCTCGATCCCACCGCCATCAATCCGAGCACCCGCAACCGCCTGCCCGGCTTCGAGCGGACGATCCGCGCCGACGACGGCACCGCGACGGTGTTCAAGCACCGGATGGGAACGGATTCGCTGGGCCGGGACGTCTACAGCCGCGTCGTCTACGGGGCGCGCGTCTCGCTGCTGATCGCGGTCTCCGTCGCGTCCTTCGCGATCGCGATCGGGCTCGTGATCGGCCTCGTCGCCGGCTATGTGCGCCCGCTCGACGGCATCATCATGCGGTTCATGGACGGGTTGATGGCGATTCCCGGCATCCTGCTCGCCATCGCCGTGGTCTCGCTGTTCCGCAGCGGACTGGTATCGGTGATCATCGCGATCATCGTGCCGGAGATCCCGCGCGTGGTGCGGGTCGTGCGCTCGATCGTGCTGTCGGTGCGCGAGGAGCCCTATGTCGAGGCCGCCATCATGGCCGGGACGCGGCTGCCCAAGCTGATGGTGCGACACATCCTACCCAACACGATCGCGCCGCTGATCGTGCAGGGCACGTTCATCGCGGCCTCGGCGATCCTGGTCGAGGCGATCCTGTCCTTCCTCGGCATCGGCATACCCCCGGAGATTCCGACCTGGGGCAACATCATGGCCGAGGGGCGCAACCTCTTCCGCGTCTTCCCGCACAACATCCTCTATCCGGGCATCTTCCTCGCCCTGACGGTGCTGGCGGTCAACATGCTGGGTGACGGCCTGCGCGACACCCTCGACCCCAAGATGGCCGGCCGATGAGCGAGGGACAGACACCCGTCCTGGAGATCGCGGGGCTGAGCATCGCTTTGCCCGGCGGCGGCGATCGCGCCTTCGCGGTTGAGGACGTCTCGCTCAGCGTCGGCGCCGGCGAGATCGTCTGCGTCGTCGGGGAATCGGGCTCGGGCAAATCCGTCACCGCCTTCTCGGTGATGGGGCTGCTCGCCAAGGCGCTGAAGCCGGTGGCGGGCGCGATCCGCCTGGAGGGCGAGGATGTGCTGGCGGCAACGCCGCAGCGGCTGCGCGCGCTGCGCGGCGACCGGATGGCGATGATCTTCCAGGAGCCGATGACGGCGCTCAATCCGGTGCTGACCATCGGCGACCAGATCGAGGAGGTGCTGCGCATCCACACCTCTCTCGGCCCCGCCGAGCGGCGCGCGCAGGTGCTCGCCATGCTGGAGTCGATGCGCCTGCCCGAACCGGAGCGGATGCACGCTTCCTATCCCCACCAGATTTCCGGTGGGCAGCGCCAGCGCGTGATGATCGCCGCCGCGCTGATCCTCGATCCCGCCCTGCTGATCGCCGACGAGCCGACGACGGCGCTCGACGTCACCACGCAGGCGCAGATCCTCAAGCTGATCAAGGACATGCAGAGCCGACGCGGCACGGGCGTGCTCTTCATCACCCATGATTTCGGTGTCGTCGCCGAGATCGCCGACCGCGTCGTGGTGATGGAAAAGGGCCGCGTCGTCGAGCAGGGCCCAGCAGCCGACATCCTGACCCGGCCGCAGCACCCCTACACGCAGATGCTGATTGGGGCGGTGCCGAGCCTGAAGCCGGCGCAGCGCAAGCCGGTGCTCGGGCCGCTGGCGCTGGAGACCGTGGGGCTCGGCAAGACCTACAGCTCCAAGGCGCTGTTCCGGAAGGAGCGGGTCGTGCATGCGGCGAAGGACGTCGCGATCCGCGTCCGGCGGGGCGAGACGGTCGGCATCGTCGGCGAGTCCGGCTCCGGCAAGACCACGGTGGCGCGCTGCATCGCGCGGCTGATGCCGCCCAGCGTCGGCTCCATCCTGGTGCCCGACATCGACATCGCGCCACTGCCCGAGCGGCGGCTGCGGTCCTATCGCCGCAAGATCCAGGTCGTGTTCCAGGATCCGTTCCGGTCGCTCAACCCGCGCCGGACCGTGGGCGCTTCGATCATCGAGGGGCCGATGAATTTCGGCCTGAGCGAGCCGGATGCGCTGCAGCGGGCGCGCGACCTGATGGGTTTGGTCGGGCTACAGCCGAATGCGCTCGAGCGCTATCCGCACCAGTTCTCCGGCGGTCAGCGCCAGCGCATCGCGATCGCCAGGGCGCTGGCGATGGAGCCGGAGATCCTGATCGCGGACGAGGCGGTCTCGGCGCTCGACGTCTCCGTCCAGAAGCAGGTGCTGGCCCTGCTCGCCGATGTCCAGGAGCGCTTCAACCTGGCGATCCTGTTCATCACCCACGATTTGCGGGTGGCGGCCCAGATCTGCGACCGGATCGTGGTGATGGAGAAGGGGGTGATCGTCGAGCAGGGCGCGACCTTGCAGGTGTTCTCCGCGCCGGCTCATGCCTATACGCGGGCCCTGATCGAGGCGGCGCCGGGGCGTGACTTCGCGACGGGGGCCACCGCCGTTGACGCAGTGGAGGCCTGACCGGATAGTCCCGCTCCCCCGGCCGCCATGGAAGCGAGCGCATGGACGATGAGATGCTCTACGCGGTGGACGACGGGATCGGCACGATCACGCTGAACCGCCCCCAGGCGCGCAATGCTCTGACCTTTTCGATGTATGAGCGGGTGGCGGCGATCTGTGCCGACCCGGCGGCGCATGGCGCCCCCAGGGTGCTGATCATCACCGGGGCCGGCGACCGGGCCTTCGCGGCCGGGACGGACATCGCGCAGTTCCGCAGCTTCGCCTCGCCGCAGGACGCGCTGGGCTATGAAGAGAAGATCGAGCGCGTGCTCACGGCGATCGAATGCTCCCCGATCCCGCTTGTCGCGGCGATCGCCGGGGCGGTGACGGGCGGCGGCGCCAGCATCGCCTGCGCCTGCGACATCCGCATCGCGACGGCGTCCGCGCGCTTCGGCTTCCCGATCGCGCGGACGCTGGGCAACTGCCTGTCGACGGCCAATTACGCCCGGCTGTCGGCCCTACTCGGGCCGGCCCGCGTCAAGGACATCGTCTTCACGGCACGGCTGATCGAGGCGGAGGAGGGCCAGCGCATCGGCCTCTACAGCGAGGTCCTCGCCGATCACGCAGCGCTGTTGAGCCGCGCCCGCGAGCTGGCCGCGACCATCGCCGGCCACGCGCCGCTGACGATGCGGGCCACGAAGGAGGCGCTGCGCCGGCTCGTCAACGCGTCGGTGCCTGCCGAAGGCGGCGAGGACCTCGTGGTGATGTGCTACACCAGCGCCGATTTCCGCGAAGGCATGGAGGCCTTTCTTGGCAAGCGGCCGCCGCAATGGCAGGGCCGCTGAGCCGAGGCGGGCCGGGCCACGGGGTTTACGCTGAGGGCCCGCGCGCCCTATATGCGCGCGTCCAACGGGAGCGAGAACGGTATTGCCGGCGTCTTTGCGGTTTCTGGTTACCGGCGGTGCGGGGTTCATCGGCTCGGCCGTCACACGCAGGCTGATCGCGCAAACCGGCCATAGCGTCTGCGTCGTCGACAAGCTGACCTATGCCGGCAATCTCGCCTCGCTGGCGCCGGTCGCCGCCGATCCGCGCTTCCGCTTCGAGAAGGCGGACATCGCCGATGGCGAGCGGATGCGGGCGATCTTCGCCGAGGTCGATCCTGACATCGTGCTGCATCTGGCAGCCGAGAGCCATGTCGACCGCTCGATCGACGGACCATCGGCCTTCATCGACACCAACATCGTCGGCAGCTTCGTCTTGCTGCAGGAGGCGCTGAGGCATTGGCGCGGCCTGACCGGCGAGCGGCGGGCGCGCTTCCGGTTCCATCACGTCTCCACCGACGAGGTGTTCGGCTCGCTGGGTCCTGAGGGCCTGTTCGACGAGGCGACGGCTTATGCGCCGACCTCGCCCTACTCGGCCTCAAAGGCCGCTTCCGACCATCTGGTGCGGGCCTGGCACCACACCTACGGCCTGCCGACGCTCATCACCAATTGCTCGAACAATTACGGGCCTTACCACTTCCCGGAAAAGCTGATCCCGCTGATGATCATCAACGGGATCGAGGGCAAGCCCCTGCCGATCTATGGCAACGGGCTGAACGTGCGCGACTGGCTCTATGTCGAGGACCATGCCGAGGCGCTGCTGCTCGTCGCCGAGAGGGGCAAGCCGGGCGAGACCTACGCCATTGGCGGCTCGGCGGAGATGTCGAACCAGCAGGTCGTCGCCGCGATCTGCGCGCTGCTCGACGAGATGCGGCCCGATCCCGCAGGTCCGCATGACCGGCTGATCACGCATGTCGCGGACAGGCCCGGGCATGATGCGCGCTACGCCATCGATGCGGGCAGGATCGGCCGCGAGCTCGGATGGAGCCCGCGCCGCGACTTCGCCAGTGGCTTGCGCCTGACCGTGGAATGGTATCTGGCCCATCAGAACTGGTGGGGCGACATCCGCTCCGGCGTCTATCGCGGCGAGCGGCTGGGAACGGCTGCGGTGGTCGGTCTGCCGGGAGAACAGTGAGCATGCTGCTTGTCGAGCCGACCGCGCTGCCGGATGTGAAGATCATCCAGCCGAAGAGGTTCGGTGATCATCGCGGCTTCTTCTCCGAGACCTATAGCCGCTCGGCCTTCGCCGAGGCGGGCATCAAGCTCGACTTCATCCAGGACAATCATTCGCTCTCGGCCGCGGTTGGCACGCTGCGCGGTCTGCATTTCCAGGCGCCTCCCTTCGCCCAGGACAAGCTGGTGCGGGTGCCGCGCGGGCGCATCCTCGACGTCGCGGTCGATATCCGCGCCTCTTCGCCGGATTTCGGCCGATTCGTTACAGTGGAACTCTCGGCGGAGAACTGGCGGCAATTGCTCGTGCCGGCCGGTTTCGCGCATGGTTTCGTCACGCTCGAGCCCGACACCGAGGTGCTCTACAAGGTCAGCGCCCCCTATGCCCCCGAGCATGACCGGGGCGTAGCCTTCGACGATCCTGCGATAGGGATCGACTGGGGGCTGCCGCCCGAGAGGCTGATCCTGTCCGACAAGGACCGCCGACACCCCCGCCTCGCCGAACTGCCGCGGTATTTCGCGTGAGGGTCGTCGTCTCCGGGCGCGCAGGTCAGGTCGCGCGGGCACTCGCGGAGCGGGCGGCCGATCAGGGTGACGTTCTGCTGGCCGTCGGACGGCCGGAATTCGATCTGGAGCGCCCCGAGACGATCGCTCCAGCCTTGGCGGCCGCGCGCCCCCATGTCGTGGTCCATGCGGCCGCTTTCACCGCGGTGGACCGGGCGGAAACAGAAGAGGCGCGGGCCTTCGCCGTCAATGCGGTCGGGGCCGGGGCGGTGGCGGTTGCGGCGCGCGGGCTCGGCGTCCCGCTCATTCAGTTGTCGACCGACTATGTTTTCGACGGCTCGCTCGAGCGGCCCTATCGCGAGGACGATGCGACCGGGCCGATTTCGGCCTATGGACGCAGCAAGCTCGCCGGCGAGCGGGCCGTGGCGGCGGCCACGCCCGATCATGCGATCCTGCGCACCGCCTGGGTCTACAGCCCGTTCGGGACAAACTTCGTCCGGACCATGCTGAGACTCGGCGGGGAGCGCGAGGAGGTGTCCGTCGTCTACGACCAGACCGGTTGCCCGACCTCCGCACTGGACATTGCGGATGCCGTTTTGGCCGTGGCGCGGAACCTCGTCGGCTCGCCTGCCGATCAGGCTCTGCGCGGCGTCTTCCACATGGCGGCGCAGGGCGAGGCGAATTGGGCCGAACTGGCAGAGGCGGTGTTCTCCGAGGCCGCGGCGGCCGGGCGCCGCCCGGTCCGGGTGCGCCGCATCGCCACCGCCGACTATCCGACGCCGGCGCGTCGGCCGGCCAATTCGCGGCTGGACGGTGCAAAGCTCGCGGCCACTCACGGCATCAGACTCCCGCATTGGCGCGGGGCCGCCACCGCCTGCGTGACCAGGCTGCTCAAAAGCGAAGAAACGGGGCCGATTTCATGAAGGGCATCATTCTCGCCGGCGGTTCCGGCACGCGGCTGCACCCGATGACGCTGGCGGTTTCGAAGCAACTGCTTCCGGTCTATGACAAGCCGATGATTTATTATCCGCTGACGACGCTGATGCTGGCGGACATTCGCGAGATCCTGATCATCTCGACCCCGACGGATCTGCCGCATTTCCAGCGCCTGCTCGGCGACGGATCGGAGTGGGGCCTGTCGCTGAGCTATGCCGAGCAGCCGCATCCGGGCGGGCTGGCGCAGGCCTATCTGATCGGGGCCGAGTTCGTGGCCGGCGGTCCGTCGGCGCTGATCTTGGGCGACAACCTGTTCTACGGGCACGGCCTGCCCGAGCTGATGAAGCGTGCGCGCCGATGCAAAGCGGGCGCGACGGTCTTCGCCTATCAGGTGAGAGATGCCGAGCGCTATGGCGTCGTCAGCTTCGGCGCCGACGGGAAGGCGACCTCCATCGAGGAGAAGCCGAAGGTCCCGCGCTCGAACTGGGCAGTGACGGGCCTCTATTTCTATGACGCGCAGGTGGTTGAGATCGCCGCGTCGCTCGAGCCGTCGGCTCGCGGGGAACTCGAGATCACCGATGTGAACCGCATTTATCTGGAACGCGACCAACTCTCGGTCGAGCGCATGGGGCGCGGTTTCGCCTGGCTCGACACCGGGACGCCTGACAGCCTGCTGCAGGCCGGCGAGTTCGTCCGGACCCTCGAGGGCCGGCAGGACCTGCGCATCGCCTGCCCGGAGGAGATCGCCTGCCGGCGCGGCTGGATCGAGGTCGCACAGTTGGAGGCTCTGGGGGGCCGCCTCGCGAAAAGCGACTATGGCCGTTACCTCGTGCGCATGGCGGCCGAGATCGCCGCGAACCCACGGCGCTCAGACGGCTGAGGCCGGCGAAGCGTCCTCTGGAGCCGTCGATCGCCACCGTGTCGAGTGGATAGGGCTGGTTGGCCCCGATATTGCTCCTCGCTTCGCCATGAGCCTGCAACGGGAGTCGATCATGACCGGAACGCCCGTCCTGGGACAATTCACTGCGTGTGAATGCGGTTCCCCCTCAATCATCATCCCTGCCATGGTTGCGGATGAAGCACCGGTTTCGTGCGGGGGGTGTGCGCGCGTCATCGGGTCCTGGCTTGGCTACAAGACCTTCGTCAGCCGCTCGATCGCGAGGGAGGCGCAAGGCATGCCCAAGGCTTCAAGGATCTGCGTCGACCCGATCCTGACGGCTGGCCTCGAGGAGGTAGGGCCTGTCTCGGCTGCAACTCCGGTTGCAGCATGACGCGGTGCTGGAGGCCAGGTGTTTGCGAGGGACCTCATGACGGGATGGCGCACCTCCGGCGGCAGAGCAACCGACACCAAACGGTCAACTGCGCGTGGTTAACCCATTCTTAATGTCCGAAAGGGGATGCGATGGCTTCGGGCGTTCGGGCCATATAGGACCGGGATGTGCGGATGTCCCTGTGACGTAGGAATTCCAAGCTTTTGGCGGGCTCTCGGGCGACCGGGAGAGAGTTGTCGAGATGACGTTGATTGTTCCAGTGATCATGGCAGGCGGGGCCGGAACGCGACTTTGGCCCCTGTCGCGGGATTCGATGCCCAAGCAGTTCATCGCTCTGCTGGAGGATGACCTGTCGACCTTCCAGGCGACCCTGCTGCGGGTGAAGGGCACTCCCTTCCTGCCGCCGATCGTGATCACCAATCACGAGTTCCGCTTCATTGTCGCCGAGCAGATGCAGGCGGTGGGTGTCGAGGGTCAGATCGTGCTCGAGCCGGAGCGGCGCGATTCCGCCGCCGCCATCGCGGTCGGAGCCCTGCTTGCGAGCCGCGTCGCACCCGATGCCGTGGCCGTCGCCCTGGCGGCGGACCATGTCGTGGAAGACGCACCCGCTTTCCGGGCCGACGCCCTCGCGGCGGCGAAGTTCGCCGCCACGGGGCTGATCGTGACGCTCGGAATCGTACCGACGGCGCCGTCGGTGGCCTATGGCTATATCGAGGCGGGCGAGGCTCTCGGGGATTCCCGGACGAAGCGGCTGAAGCGCTTCGTCGAGAAACCCGATGCCGCGACGGCGCAGGGCTATCTTGACCAGGGCTTCCTGTGGAACAGCGGGAACTTCGTTTTCGCCGCCCCGACGATGATCGAGGAACTGACCCGCTTCGCCCCCGATGTGATCGCGGCGGCACGCGAGGCGCTGGACGGTGCGACCACCGATCTCGACTTCATCCGCCTGGACGGCCGCGCTTTCAGTCAGGCGCCGCGGATCTCGATCGACTATGCCGTGATGGAGAAGACACAGCATGCCGGGGTGATCGCGGCCGGTTTCGACTGGTCGGACATCGGTGCCTGGGACTCGATCCATGAGGTGATGGACAAGGACGGCGCCGGCAACGTGCTGCGCGGCCCGGTGGTCGCGCTCGACACGACCAATTCGCTCTTGCGCAGCGATGACATGCTGCTGACCACGATCGGGCTGACCGACATGGTGGTTGTCGCGACGCGCGACGCGGTGCTGGTGGCGTCCAAGTCGGCGGCGCCGCATGTGAAGCAGTTGGTCGAGACGCTGAAGCAGCAGGGCCGCCCCGAGGCGACCGAGCATCTGCGGATCTATCGCCCCTGGGGCTGGTATCAGCGGATCGACATCGGCTCCCGTTTCCAGGTGAAGCGCATCAATGTGAAGCCCGGTGCCAAGCTCAGCCTGCAGAAACACTTCCACCGTTCCGAGCACTGGGTCGTGGTGCGCGGCACGGCCGAGGTCACGCTGGACGGCAGCATCAGCCACATTCACGAGAACGAGTTCGATCTATCTGCCGATCGGCTGCACGCATCGGCTGTGCAATCCCGGCAAGATCGAACTCGAGCTGATCGAGGTCCAGGTCGGCAGCTATACCGGCGAGGACGACATCATCCGGATCGAGGACGCTTACGCTAGGCTCTGACCGCCAAAGCCTTGTCCCGCGGGCTCTGTTTCCCTGATAGATCACGACAGATTTTGTCTCGGCGGTCACGGATGCTATCGGTCGGATTACGCTAGTTCGGCACGTCGGCAGGGAGTCTCCGATGAAGATCGTCATGGTCGGATCAGGTTATGTCGGGCTGGTGTCCGGCGCATGTTTCGCGGATTTCGGGCACGAGGTCGTCTGCGTCGATAAGGTGGAGAGCAAGATCGCGGCGCTGAAGCAGGGCGAGATCCCGATCTTCGAGCCCGGCCTCTCTGAGCTGGTGCGCAGCAATTCCGATGCGGGCCGGCTGTCCTTCACCACCGATCTGGCCGGGCCGGTCGCCAAGGCCGATGCGGTCTTCATCGCGGTGGGCACGCCGTCGCGGCGCGGCGACGGCTTCGCCGACCTGTCCTATGTCTATGCGGCGGCGCGCGAGATCGCCCAGTCGCTCGACGGCTACACCGTCATCGTCACCAAATCGACCGTTCCGGTCGGGACCGGCGACGAGGTCGAGCGGATCATCCGCGAGCTGCGTCCCGATGCCGACTTCGCCGTCGTGTCCAATCCGGAGTTCCTGCGCGAGGGCGCGGCCATCGACGATTTCAAGCGCCCGGACCGCATCGTCATCGGCACGGACGATCTGCGTGCCCAGGCGCTGATGGCCGATGTCTACCGGCCGCTCTACCTGAACAGCGCGCCGATTCTGAACACCAGCCGGCGCACCGCCGAGCTGACGAAATACGCGGCCAATGCCTTCCTGGCGACGAAGATCACCTTCATCAACGAAATGGCGGATCTGTGCGAGCAGGTCGGCGCCAATGTGCAGGACGTCGCCCGCGGCATGGGGCTCGACAACCGCATCGGCAGCAAGTTTCTGCATGCCGGCCCCGGCTATGGCGGCTCCTGCTTTCCGAAGGACACGCTGGCTCTGATCAAGACGGCGCAGGACTACGGCACCCCGTCGCGGATCGTCGAGGCCGTCGTCTCGGTCAACGACCTGCGCAAGCGGGCCATGGCGAAGAAGGTCGTCGCCGCCTGCGGCGGCTCGGTCCGCGGCAAGACGATCGCCGTGCTCGGTTTGACCTTCAAGCCGAACACGGACGACATGCGTGACGCGCCGTCGCTGTCGATCGTGACGGCGCTGCAGGATGGCGGCGCCACCATCCGCGCCTTCGATCCGGAGGGGATGGAGCAGGCCAGGGCGATGCTGCCGGACGGCGTCAACTACTGCAACGACGCCTATGAGTGCGTCGACGGTGCCCATGCCGCGGTGATCGTGACCGAGTGGAACATCTTCCGCGCGCTTGATTTCGACCGCGTCAAGGTCGCCATGGCCGCACCGGTCCTCGTCGATTTGCGCAACGTCTACCGGGCCGAGCAGGTCCGCGCCAAGGGCTTCACCTATGTCGATGTCGGCCGAACTGCATCACCCCCCGCGTTTAAAGGCAAGCGGGACGCCGCCTGAGCGGTTTGAGTGCTGCTGATTTGGCTTCACAGAGGTATCCGTAACCATCCAACCGCTTATCCCCGGCCCCTTGGGGCCGGCCTAATCTGGCCCTTCGTCAACCAGCGAGGGGCCAGACCATGCTTTCCTTCCATGAAGAGTTTCCGCTGAATGCGGGGCGGCTGGCGCAGGCGCCGCAATTCTCCGACACCGTGCACGACATCGTGCTGGCGGCCGACACGCTGCTGCGCGTCGCCGTGCCGGAGGGGGCGCGTTTCGTCTCGCTGTCCTTCGACGGCGATGTCCGGGTGAAGGCGGGTCTGGTCGACACCGCGCTGACCCTGCCCGCGGCGACGGCGACGGATGGCAGCGGCAGCGCGCTCAATCCGGGCGTCCGGCGCCTGCCGCCGTCCGCGACGCATCTGTGCCTGAGGGCGGCGAATGCCTGCAAGGGCTCGCTGGAATATTGGGGCTGACCATGGTCGCACAGCCCGTCTCCCTGACGCGCCGCCGGCGCGACCCGTTCGATCTGCCGCGTCTCACGCCCACGGGCAAGCGCGCCTGGTTCGAGGCGCCGGCCTATGGGGACTTCGCGGCGATCGCCGATTTCGGCGCCGACCGCTATGCGATCACCACCGTGCCGCTCGCCGACATCGCCGGGGCGAGCGTCGCGGCGCTGCGGGTCAAGCGCGCGGCGAGCTTTGCCGAGCTGATCGCCTTCACCTGCAGCTCGGGGCCGGCGCGCACCTATCTCGATGCGCAAGGCGACCTGCAGGCCGACCTCGCCGCCGACGAGCCGCGCTTCGACTGGACGAACGGGCGCCGCCAGCTCGCGCTCAACGGCGCCTGCGCCAATCTGCTCTTGAACAGCGCCGCGCCCGCCAGCCAGAGCGTCGTGGTGAGCGCACAGAGCCATGCGCTCTCCTTCACGGGTACGGGCAGCATCGCGCTTTCGGGGGCTTCGAGCGCGGGGCCACTGATGGGGCTGGGGGCCGCAAGCCGCGTGTCGCTCGTCTTCACCCCGGCAGCGGGCACACTCACCCTGACGCTCAACGGCGATGTCCGCCTCGCCCAGCTCGAGGCCAACAGCTTCGCCTCGCCTTACATCGCGACCGCGGACGCCGCAGTGAGCCGGGCGGCGGAAACGGCCGAATTGTCGCCCGTGCTGGAGGCGCTGCTGCAACGCAGTGCCGCGACCATCGTGGTGCGCGGCCAGAGGCTCGAGCGCAACGCGGCCCGCATCGTCGGCGTCAACGGCACCTCGTCGCTGCTGCGCGCCCAGTCGAACCGGCTCTCCGTGCTGATGGACGGCTCGGGCCAGCTCGCGACGGCGGCGGGGGCCGATCTGCGCAACAGCAGCTACGCCGCCGCCTGCGCCTTCGACGGAACCGGGCGCTCGGTCGCCCGCAACGGCGCCGTCGTGGCGACTGACAGCGGAACCCCGCCGGCCAGCCGGAGCACAGTTTTTCTCGGGCGGGACGGTGCGGGCACCGCCGTTGCCTATGGTGACGGATGGTATGACCGTCTGATGGTCGCTGGGGAGAGGCTTGCCGATTGGCGTCTGCTCGATAGCTCTATTGTCTCGTAAGATCTCTCACCGTGCGTTCATGAAGGCCTTCCGGCTCAGCACCGTTCTGAGCAGGATCGCGATGTCGAGCCAGATCGACCAGTTGTCGATGTACCAGTGGTCGTAGGCGACGCGCTTGGCCATCTTGTCGTCGGTGTCGGTCTCGCCGCGCAGCCCGTGGACCTGCGCCCAGCCGGTGATGCCCGGCTTGACGTTGTGGCGCCGGGCATAGAGCGCGATCTTGCGTTCGAACTCGCGGTCATGGGCGAGCGCATGGGGGCGAGGCCCGACCAGCGACATCTGCCCCGCGAGCACATTGAGGAGCTGCGGCAGCTCGTCGAGGTTGTAACGGCGCAGGATGCGGCCGATGCGCGTGACGCGCGGATCGTCGCGCCTCGCCTGGACGATGACGGCGCCGTCGTCGGTGGTCGTCATGGTCCGGAACTTGAAGAT
This sequence comes from Allobosea sp. R86505, assembly GCF_042466375.1. Classification (NCBI taxonomy): domain Bacteria; kingdom Pseudomonadati; phylum Pseudomonadota; class Alphaproteobacteria; order Hyphomicrobiales; family Alloboseaceae; genus Allobosea; species Allobosea sp. R86505. Next base: position 1,809,910 of record NZ_JAXHPY010000001.1, read on the forward strand.
CCGGAAGGCCTGCTGGTTGAAGCCGTAGCGTCGCTGGCGGAACAGCACCGGGCCTGGCGAGTCGAGCCGGATCAGCGCGGCCACGAGCAGGAGTAAAGGTGCGCACAGCACCAGGATGAGCGCGGCGGCGACGAGATCGAAGCCCCGCTTCAGGGCGATCTCCAGCGCCGAAAGCGGCGGCCGGTTGAGCCGCAGGCTGGTCAGGCTGCCGGTGCGCATGATGAGCGGCCGGTCGAAGCGGTCCATGATCCGCTCGGGCGTCAGATGGATCGCCACCGGCAGGTTCATGAAGGCGTCGATGCAGGCATCGATGGTCTCCTGATCCGACCAGGGCAGGGCGATGAAGACGGAGTCCGGCTGCTTGGCCCGGCAGTTCGCCACCGCGCTCGCGAGATCCGCGGCCAGCGCGGCGGCGGGGTCGTTGATCCGGCGGGCGTCGTTGCTGCGCAGGAAGGCGACGTCGACGATGGCGAAACCGACGTTCCAGGGCTGGTGACGCGAGACGAAGGACATGACGTCGGGCTCGCGGCCGATCAGGAAGACGCGCTCGCTGGTGATGCGGCCGGTCTTGCTGCCGATCGAGATCGTCCGCACCATCGCCGAGCGGGCGAGCGCGATGACCGGGATGCCGGCGAGGTAGCTGGCGAGGACGACGCCGCGCGAATAGTGGTCGGCGATCTTGGCCAGGAACAGGATGGCGACGAAGGCCACCATGGTCAGGTTCCAGACCGCGAAGGCGGAGGCGATCTGCCCCTTGGTCGAGAGATAGTTGGACAGCTGGTAGCGGCCGCGCGTCGCGTTCACGAAGACGAAGATCGCGGCCAGCATCAGGGCGAGTTCGAGGGTCACCTGGTCGGCCCGCGGATCGCCATAGACCGGCAGGTGATAGGCCAGCGACACCAGCCCCACCATCAAGGCGACGGTCGCCGCGTCGGTCGCGGCGGTCACCAGCCAGAGCCAGTGGCGCCAGGCGCGGGCGCGCCCCTCGCGGGCCGCATAGGCGGCCAGGCCGATGTCGTTGACGCTCATCCGGTTCGTCGCCTCCGCCGAAGCCCGGGCGAGTTGTGCGGCAGCGGCACAGATCCTCGCTCTCGGGCTGGTCTCGGCGGTGGCAGCGCAAGCGGTATACCGCAGGAGAACGCGCCAAAATGGGCTGTTCCGTCGGCTGAAGTGCGGAAACGCGTTGGTTTCTCGGTCAGCCGGGACGTCTTGCGCGACGGGCGCGTGCCGGGCTGATCCGTTCTGGAACAGCGGTCGCGGCGCTGTGCGCGCCGCTCAGCCGGCTGCGATGGCGGCGAGGCGCTCGGCGTTCAGGAGCCGCACACCGTCCGGCACCAGCAGGATCATGCGATCCCGCGACAGCCGGGTCAGCGTCCGGCTCACCGTCTCGATCGTCAGGCCGAGACAATCGGCGATGTCCTGCCGGCCCATCGGCAGGGGCACGGTGACGGACGCGCGGCCGATGCGGGCGAAGCGTTGCTGTAGCCCGAGCAGGAAGCAGACGATCCGCTCCTGCGCGTTGCGGCGGCCGAGCAGCATGAGCTGCTCCTGCGCCAGGGAGAGTTCATGGCTCGCCTGCTCATGCAGGCGCCGCAGCAGCGCGGGCCTGGCATCGACGAACTGCGAGAAGCCGGCGCGGGGAAAGGCGCAGGCCACGACGGGCCCGATCGCGTCGGCGGAAAAGCCGGCGGTCTGCGCCAGCGACAGGCCGATGAAATCCCCGGGCAGCGCGAAGCCGACGATCTGGCGGCGTCCGTCCGGCAGCAGGGTGTAGAGGCGGGCGCAGCCGCAGGTGATGGTGTAGACGCTCCCTGCGGGCTGGCCCTGGACCATCAGCATTTCACGCGTGGCGAAGTGGACGGAGGTTGAGAGGGCCTGCAGGTTGAGGAGGTCGCCCTCCGGCAGGGCCGCGCAGATGCTGTGGGGACGCGTCTCGCAGGTCAGGCAATCCCGGCCGAGAGGGACGACGCAGCCCTGTGCCAGCCGATGATGCACGTTCAACCCTCACGGGCGCGCTCGTTGCCGGCGCCCGAGCCCACCCATACGCCTGTTGCACCGCAGCGTCACCCTCGCGCGCCATGTCGGGCCGACATACCGAGCGGGCCGCCGCCGCCTTGGCGCGGGCGTTGCGCGGGGCTAGTTCTGCGTCGCCATCATGACGCGGGGACCTGCCATGACGATCGCTTCGGAACCATCGCAGGGGCCACGCATCGCGCGTGGCGGCAAGGCGATCTATGGCGCGCCGCTCGGTATCCTGATGCTGGAGGCGCGCTTCCCGCGCATTCTCGGCGACATGGGGAATGGCGGCACCTGGCCCTTCCCGGTGCTCTACCGCGTGGTCGGCGGGGCGAGCCCCGACAAGGTCGTGCTACGGGGCGCCGACGGCCTGCTGCCGGACTTCATCGCCGCCGCGCAGGATCTGGTGCGGCTCGGTGCGGAGGCGATCACCACCAATTGCGGATTCCTTTCGCTGTTCCAACGCGAGCTCGCGGCGGCCGTCGGCGTGCCGGTCGCGACCTCCTCGCTGATGCAGGTGCCTTGGGTGCAAGCAACGCTGCCGCCTGGCCAGCGGGTCGGCGTCGTCACGGTCTCCGCGGGGAGCCTGACGCCCGCGCATCTGGAGAAGGCGGGCGTGCCGCTCGACACGCCGGTCGCCGGGACGGAGGGCGGCCGCGAGTTCTTCCGGGTGCTGATCAAGGCCGAGAAGGACGACATGGATGTCGATCTGGCGCGGCAGGACGTCGTCGATGCGGCGCTCGATCTGGTGGCGCGGCATCCGGAGGTGGGCGCGATCGTGCTCGAATGCACCAACATGCCGCCCTATGCCGCGGCCGTGCAGGCGGCGACCGGGCGGCCGGTCCACGACATCTTCTCGATGATCAGCTGGTTCTATGCCGGGTTGAGGCCGCGGGTGTTCTGACAGGGCAGCGACGCGGGGATAGGCGAGGGGGTTTATCCCCGGTGCCTGTACGGGAAGCGATGCTGGGCTTCGCATCCCCCGGCGCCGAGGCGGCGCCCGACCCCGCGAGGCTCCATGACCGCAACGCCGCGGCTTTTCCTGCCCCTGCTCGCTGCCGGGCAGGCGCAGAAGCACGTCACCCATAACGACGCCCTGACGCGGCTCGACGCGCTGGTGCATCTCACCGTCGACAGCTGCTCGCAGGGCACGCCGCCGGCGGTGCCGACCGAGCTTTCCGCCTTCATCATCCCGCCCGGCGCGACGGGCGCCTTCGCCGGCCGCACCGACCAGATCGCGCTGTTCGAGGATGGCGGCTGGACCTTCCTGGTGCCGCGCCCAGGCTGGCAGGCCTGGGTCACTGATGAGAGCGAGCACCATCTCTGGACCGGCAGCGAATGGCGGCGCGACAGCCCGCTCAGCAGCCTCGGCGCCAGCCTATGGGGCGTGAACGGCACCGCCGACGTCACGACGCGCTTCGTGGTGCAGGCGCCGGCGAGCCTGTTCAACCATGACGGTGCCGGGCACCAGCTCAAGCTCAACAAGGCGGTCGCCGGCGAGACGGCGAGTCTGCTGTTTCAGGACGGCTATTCGGGCCGCGCCGAGATCGGCCTCGCGGGTGACGACGATCTGCATTGCAAGGTGAGCGTGGATGGATCGGCCTGGGCCGAGGCCCTGGTGATCGACGCGGCAACCGGCGAGGTCTCGCTGCCGGCGACACCCTGGGCGAGCGGCGGCAATCTCCTGCTCAATGGCGATCTCCAGATCAACCAGCGCGGCTTCGCCGGCGGCGCGCTGGCCGCGGGCATCTATGGCTTCGACCGCTGGAAGGCCGGCCCGGTGGGCGCGACGCTCGCCGTGGCGGGTTATGACCTCACCCTCAGTGCCGGGGCGCTCGTGCAGCCGGTCGAGCCGGCGCTGTGGGGGCTCTCGTCCTTCGCCGGCCTGCCGCTGACGCTGTCGGTCGAGGGGCTGTCGGGTGGGGCGCTCTCGGTGACCGTCGGCAGCGTCTCGGGTTCGATTGCCGCGGGGACGGGCCGGCGCAGCGTGAAGCTGACGCCGGCGGCCGGCGATACCGGCGCGCTCTCGGTCAGTCTGACGCCGGCCGGGCCTGCCGTGACGCTGCGCCGGATCAAGCTGGAGATCGGGCGCCGCGCCAGCACTTGGGCGGCGCGCCCGGCGACGCTCGAGGAGCTGCTCTGCGCCCGCTATTTCTGGCGGCCAGAAAGCGCGATTGCGCTCGATGCCTATCAGGCCGCGGGCGGCGCGGTGGGCCAGACCCTGATGCTGCCGGCCAGAATGCGGGCGACGCCGAGCGCCGCCTTCGCCGTCTCGGGCACGGTGAATGTCGCGGGTGGAAGTCCGGCGCTGATAGTGCTCTCCCGCCGCGAGGCGCGCGCTTCGGTGACGGCCTCGGCCGCCGGCCGGGTGCAGGCCAGTTTCGGCAGCATCGCCTTCGACGCGGAGCTGTGAAGGAGCGTCCTCGTCAGTCTTGATAGATGCTCTTCACATGCGCGTTGATGGCGGCGATGTCCGGCAGCGTCCCGCCATTGCGCACCCGCAGATGGCCCTCGTGCCAGTACCAGTCGTCGAAGCCGACATTCAGCCGCTGGTAGCCGGCCTCCGCCAGCAGAACGCGCATCGTCTCGCGGCGCGGCTCGACGAAATTGTGCTCGATGGTGAAGAGGGCAATGGCGTGGCGGGAGAGGTCGATCGTGCGGAGGATGTCGAGTTCCGAGCCTTCCGTGTCGAGCGAGACATAGTCGAAGCCCGAGCCCGCCTGTCCGTCGGCTTGGTCCATCTGGTCGAAGGTCATGGTCTCGACGGTGATCAGTCCGTTCTCGCTGATCGCCTGGCGCCTGTGCTCGGCATAGCCGTCCGACTCGGCGTATTCGGCGAGTGTGCCGATTTCCTGCGAGGGGACGAAGGACAGGAACTGCCCGCCCTCGCGATGGACGGCCCGCTCCAGGCAGGCGGCCTTGCGGCTGGCTGTGAGCCTGGCGAAAAGGATCGGGTTGGGCTCGACCAGCACACCGCTCCAGCCATGGTCGGCTTCGAGGAAGCAGGTGTTGCTGTGCAGCACCCCGTCGAAGGCACCGATCTCGGCGAAGCGCCCGCCACGGCGGCCGCCGCACATCGCCAGCACCCAGCGCTCCTGCTCGATCTGCGAGTTCGTCGGCGTCTCGAAGGCGTCCTGCCAGGAGAGGGAGGGCGGGTTGGCCGGCGCGTCAATCATGCTGGGTTCCATCGCGCCGGCGGTCCTGCCCTCGCTGTCGGGTTTGAGGCTAGCGGCTCGCCTGCTCCAATGCCAGTTGCGTCGCGCTTCCGAGCTCCGGCGCGCAGGGCGGCATCTCGCGCAGGAATTTGTAGCGGCCGTGCTGCTTGATGGCGGCCAGGTCATGCGAGACCAGTCCCTGCGGGCGGATCGCCGCGGTCGTTACGGTGTCGCCGTCGAGGTCGAGCGTCAGGAAGCCGCAGGCCGGATCGTCCGGATAGCCATGGCTGCCGGCGAAGGCGCAGGACGGCACCCAGAGATGGCGGATGCCCTCGACGACGCGGTCGCGGTGGGTGTGGAGATGGCCGCTGACGATCAGCCGGGTGTCGGCGCCCGCCAGCCGTCGCATCAGGTCGCGCCGGGGCGCGAGGCCCATCGACCCGATGGTCGGATCGGCTTCGTCGGCCTGCTCGATGAACAGAGGCTTGTGCAGGATGAGCGCGATGCGCTGGCCCCGGCTGTCGGCGAGCGCCGCGTCGAGCCAGTCGGTCTGCTCGGTCTCGCGCGCCAGGCCCGAGCCGAAGAGCTGGGCGTTGACGCCGAGCAGGGTCCAGCCATCGAGATCATGGCGCCAGCGGTCGGCTCCGATGAAGCGGTCCCAGCGGGCAAGGCGAGGTTCGTCGATCAGCTGCCTGACGTCCTGGCCGGGAGGCTCGTCGCCGACATCGTGATTGCCGGGCAGCGGCAGAACGGTGCCCGGCAACGCGCGAAGGGCCTCTGCCGCGAATTCCATCTCGGCGTCGCTGTCGGGGCCGTCGATGCAGAGATCGCCGTTGACGATGGTGCAGGCGGCCTCGATCCGCGCGGCGGCATCGCGCACCAGAAGCCAGTTCTCCCAGAAGAAGCCGTGCGTCGGCGAGAGATGTGGGTCGGACAGGATGATGATGCGGGTCATGCCGGCCTCAGGCGAAGTCCAGGTTGAAGGAGCGGAAGTCCATGTAATAGAGCGGGTAGTGCGTCCATTTCACGCTGCGGCGCTTGGCGAAGTATTCGCGCACCGGATAGAGGATGAGCGCCGGAGCCTCCGCCTCGTACTCATCCATGAGACGCAGCCAGAGCCGTTTGCGCTCGGCCGGGTCGGTCGCGAGGCGCAGTTCGTCGCTGATGGCATTGAAGGCCGTCGGCTGCCAGAAGCCCGATTTCTGCAGGAAATAGTCCTTCGACAGGTGCACCAGCAGCCCGCCGCCGAGCGGATCGGGAAAGCGGAAGGCGACCGAGGTCGGCCGGACATCGGCGCCCGGATTGACCAGCTGCGCCAGGTTTTCCATCGTCTCGAGGCGGCTCTTGACGCCGACGGCCTCCCACATCTGCTGAATGACCTGCACGGCGAGCAGCATCTGCAGATAGTAGCCCGGCGTGATCCGGATCACGATCTCCTCCCCCTTGTACCCCGCCTGGCGCAGCAGCTGGCGCGCGCGCTCGGGGTCATGGGTGAAGCCGCGGCGGTTGCCGTCGTAGAGCGGGCCGAAGGAGGGCGTCTGCAGCGCCGCCATGCGCTTGAAGCTGGCTCCCCAGAGCGACTGGCCGAGCGTTTCGTAATCGACGGCGTAGTTCAGGGCCTGACGAACACGCGCATCCCGAAGGACCGGGTTGCGCGTGTCGTAGTAGAGGATGTGGGCGAATTCCAAGGGCACATCGACGGCCTCGAACGTCCTGTTGCCCGAGAGTGTCTGCGCCTGCTCGGGCAGCAGATTGGTGACCAGATCGAAGTCGCCGGCCTGCAGCCCGGCCAGCCGGCTCGATGCGTCGGGGACGACGGTGAAGACGATCTGCCGGGCCTTGGGGCGCCCCATCCAGTAGTCGTCATGGCTTTCGAGAACGGCGCGCTGATCGCGCTGGAAAGCGGCGACGCGGTAGGGCCCGCTGCCGACCGGCTTCTGACGCAGGCCGGCGATGCCGTGCTCGCCATAGGCCTTGGCCGAATGGATCCAGCCGCCATAGGCGGCCAGGCGCTGCGGCATCACCACATCGGGCGTCTTCGTGCGCAGGATGACGGTGTCGCGCGATTCCGCCTCGACCGAAGCGAGATGGCCGAAATTGACGCGTCCCTCATGGTGCTGAACCTGAGCCCCGTACATGCGCTCCGGCGAGAAGGTGGAGAGCACGTCGTCGGCGCTCAGCACGGTCTCGTCATGCATCCGCACGCCCTGTCGGAGCTTGACCTCCCAGGTCAGCGGGTCGCGCTGGCGCAGCGATGTGGCGAGATGCGGCACGAGCTTCTGCCCGCCTTCGGCCGCCTCACCCAGGAAGTCGCGGCGCCAGAGCGTGTCGAAGACGTTGTAGGAGACCCGCAAGCCGACATTCGAGATCGACTCGAGCGGCTCCAGCGTCGGCGGCAGAGCCTGCACGGCGACGCGCAGGACCGGCCGCGTATCGCTCTGCGCCCGGACCAGCCGGGGCAACAGGGCCGGCGCGGCAATGCCGCCGGCGAGCAGATGACGACGCGTGACCATGGCTTCCCCTCCTCACGGGAGCGGCAAACTGGTCAGCGGCGTTGACAGGTTGATGACGGCTTTCAATGAATCTCCGGCTCGGGAATCTTCGCCGTGCCCTCGAGATAATCGAAGTCGCAGCCCTTGTCGGCCTGGCGGATATGGGCGGCCGACATCTTGCCCCAGCCGCGGGGATAGTCGCGGTCGGGCGGCGTCCAGGCGGCGAGGCGCGCGGCGATCTCCGCCTCGGTCAGGGCGACCGAGATGCTGCGCGCCTCGACATCGACGCTGATGACGTCGCCGGTCTGCACGGCGGCGAGCGGCCCGCGGATATAGGCTTCCGGCGCGACATGCAGCACGCAGGCGCCGTAGCTGGTGCCCGACATGCGGGCGTCCGAGATGCGCAGCATGTCACGCACGCCCTGCTTCAGGAGCTTCTTCGGGATCGGCATCATGCCCCATTCCGGCATGCCGGGGCCGCCGACGGGACCGCAGTTCTTCAGCACCATGATGTGGTCGGGCGTGACGTCGAGCGCCTCGTCATTCACCGCCTTCATCATCGCATCGTAATCCTCGAAGACCAGCGCGGGGCCGGAATGCTTCAGCAGGCGCGGCTCGGCGGCGGAGGGCTTGATGACGCAGCCATCGGGGGCGATGTTGCCCTTGAGCACGGCGAGACCGTTGGCAGTCGTGACGGCGTTGTCGAGCGGGCGGATGACGTTGTCGTCATAGACGGTCGCAAGCGCGATGGTCTCCGAGATCGGCTTGCCGGTCACCGTCATCGCATCGGTGTGGAGCTTGCTCTCCAATTGCTTCAGCAGCGCCGGGAGCCCGCCGGCATAGAAGAAATCCTCCATCAGGAATTCGCCGGACGGGCGCAGATTGGCGATGACCGGGACGGTCCGCGAGAAGGCGTCGAAATCATCCGGCGTCAGCGAAACGCCGGCGCGCCCGGCCATGGCGATCAGGTGGATGATGGCGTTGGTCGAGCCCGCCACCGCCATGTGCACGGTGAGCGCATTCTCGAAGCTCTTGCGGCTGAGGATGCGGTCGGGCGTCAGATCCTCCCAGACCATCTCGACGATGCGCTTGCCTGACGCCGCCGCCATGCGGGGATGGGCCGCGTCGGCGGCGGGGATGGCGGAGGCGCCGGGCAGGGTCAGGCCCAGCACCTCGGCATGGCTCATCATGGTCGCGGCGGTGCCCATCACCATGCAGGTGCCATGCGAGCGGGCGATGCCGCTCTCCATGTCCTTCCACTGGTCGTCGGTGATGAGGCCTGCTTCCTTCTCGGCCCAGTACTTCCAGACGTCGGCGCCCGAGCCCAGCACCTTGCCGGCCCAGTTGCCGCGCAGCATCGGCCCGGCCGGCACGAAGATGAAGGGCAGCCCGGCGCTGCAGGCGCCCATGATCAGGGCCGGCGTGGACTTGTCGCAGCCGCCGAGCAGCACCGCGCCGTCGAGCGGGTGGGAGCGGATCGATTCCTCCGTCTCCATTGCCAGGAAGTTGCGATAGAGCATGGTGGTCGGCTTCTGGTACTGCTCCGAGACCGACATCACGGGGATCTCGACCGGAAAGCCTCCGCTCGCCCAGACCGCGCGCTTCACCGCATCCGCCCGGTCGCGCAGGTGGGTGTGGCAGGGGTTGATCTCGGACCAGGTGTTGATGATGCCGATGACCGGCTTGCCCATGAACTCCTCATGCGCGAAGCCCATCTGCAGCGCCCGCGAGCGGTGCCCGAAGGAGCGCAGATCGCTGGCGCCGAACCAGCGCTTCGAGCGCAGGGTCTCGGGCGTCTTGCGGGGATGGGGCGACATCGGCGTTTCCTCGGCTTGTTCTTTTTGCTCTCGAACCTCTGCGTCATCCCGGGCAAGCGAAGCGCAGACCCGGGATCCATCGTAGAGCGGTTCGCCCTCCGATGGATCCCGGAGCTACGCCGCTTCGCGGCTTGTCCGGGATGACGGGGAGGGTGGTGAAACGGGATTACTCCGCCGCCGCGCGCTGGGCGCTCCAGCCGGAGACGATGGCGCGCAGCTGCGCCTTCTCCTCGGCGTTGAGCTCCGGCAGGCCGGGCAGGCGGACGGGGCCGACATTCGTGCCGAGCAGGCCGAGCGCTTCCTTGACGACGGTGACGTTGGCGCCGTTGCCGTATTTGGTGCGCAGCGTCTCGAAGCCGGCGATGGCGTCGACCTCGATGCGGGCGGCGGCGTAGTCGCCCTTTTCAAGCGCGCGCCAAACCGCCAGCGAGCGTTCCGGGGCGACATTGATCAGGCCGGAGGTGAAGCCGCGGGCGCCCAGCGCGTAGAAGGGCGCGGCCCAGCCCTCGGCGAGGCCGCAGATCCAGTTGGCGGAGGTGCCTTGCGTGGCGCGGACGCATTCGGACAGCAGCATCATGTTGGTCGAGGCGAACTTCACGCCGGCGACATTGGGATGGGTCGCGACGCGCACCAGATCCTTCACGCCGATCGCATCCGAGCGGATATAGGCGACCAGCGGCAGCGTCAGCGCCTCGGCGATGGCAAGGATATAGTCCGCCTGCGACTGGGGCGCGGCGAAGGGGTCGAGCGGGTGATGCACCATCACCGCGTCGCAGCCGGCCTTGGCCGCGAGCCGGCCGGTCGAGATCGCTTCCCGCAAGGACCGGCCGATGCCGGCCGTGACCAGCGCCTTGCCGGCGGCGGCCTCGGCGGCGACGGCGTGGCTGCGCACGACCTCGTCGGATGTCATCGGGTAGAATTCGCCGGTGTTGCCGGTGGAGACGATGTTGTGGATGCCGGCCGCGGCGATGCGGGCGACGATCTTACCCGTCACCGCCCAGTCGGCCTCGCCATCGGCGCCCCAGGCGGTGACATGCACGCCCGAAATGCCGCGCAAAGCACCGCGGATTTTATCACTCGTCATAGTCCAGCCCTTCCGCGTCGGCGCCGAACACCTGCCGCACATGGGCCTTTGCCGAGCGGACGATGTGGCGGCGCATTCTCTGTTCGGCGAGCGCGGGATCGCGCGCCCGCAGCGCCTCGTAGATGGAGCGATGTTCCTCGAAGCCCTGGCCGCGCTCGGAGGGTTCCGAGAGCAGGGCGATGCGCTGCGCGTGGTCGTACATGCGCTGCCCGTCGAGCCGGCGCTCGAGATAGCCGCAGCCCGAGATTCGGTGGATCGCGCCGTGATAGGCCTCGTTCAGGGTGACGAGATCCTCCAGCGCGCTGTGCTGCGTCGCATGGGCCATTTCCTCGATCAGGCGGCCGATCTCGGCGATGTCGGCGTCGCCGAGGCGGTTGGCGGCGATATGGGTCATGACGCTTTCGAGCGCGGCGCGCCCCAGTGCCATTTCCAGCGCCTGGCGGGCGGAAAACTCGACGAAGACGCCGCGGCGCGCCTCGGTGCGCACCAGCCCCTCGCTCTCGAGCTTGCGGATGGCGTCCTTCACCGGCGTGGTGCTGACGCCCAGCATCTCGGCCAGATGCCGCTCGTTCAGACGCTCGCCATTGCGGAAGCGCCCCGCGACGATCGCCCGGCGCAGCCGCTCATGCACATGCTCGCGCAGCGAGCGCAGCAGATGAGGGGCGACGGGTTCGATGGTCAGGGTCTGCGGCATCTCGCGTCCAGTTTCCGAAGCCGGCACCCGCGAATCCGCCTTCGCCGGCGGCGGGGTGTCGGCTTCATCACGGCATCACTCACCATAAAGGACAAGCCACAGCAAGTCTGAAATTTCAGATTTCAAATCTGGAATCCTGTGCTATCGGAGTCGACAAGGATCCGACAACGGACCGCGCCGGCGAACCCCGCCGGCTCTTTGATGCAATGGGAGGAAGACCGATGACGATGACACGCAGGGCCGCGCTGGCCGCCGCTTGCCTGCTGGCCGCTCCGGCCGCGCTGGCGCAGAGCGACTATCCTGGCAGCAAGGTGGTGACGATCATCGTCCCCTTCGCCGCCGGCGGCACGACCGACCTGCTGGGACGCGTGCTGGCCGATCGCCTTGGCGCGCGGCTCGGCGGCAAGTTCATCGTCGAGAACCGGCCCGGCGCCGGCGGCAACACGGGTGTCGCGGCCGCCGCGCGGGCGACGCCCGACGGCTACACGCTGACGATGGGCACGGTCTCGACCCATGCGATCAATCCCGGTGTCTATGCGAAGATGCCCTTCGACCACGTCAAGGACTTCGCCCCGATCTCGCAGGTGGCGAGCGTGCCGAACATCCTGATGGTCAATATCGACCTGCCGGTGAAGACGGTGCCGGAGCTGATCGACCTGCTGAAGAAGAACCCCAACAAGTATTCCTTCGGCTCCTCGGGGGCGGGCACCTCGACGCATATGGCGGCCGAACTGTTCAAGGTTTCGACCGGCACCGACATGGTGCATGTGCCCTATCGCTCGAGCGGGCAGGTGACGCAGGACCTGCTCTCGGGCCAGATCCAGATCACCTTCGACAACATCACGATCGCCTGGCCGCATGTCGAGGCCGGCAAGATCCGGGCGCTCGCGACCGCCACGCCCGAGCGGCTCGCCGTCGCCAAGGACCTGCCGGCACTGGCCGAGTTCATCCCGGGCTATTCGGCCGCGTCCTGGCACGGCTTCTTCGCGCCGTCCGGCGTGCCGAAGGAGATCGTCGCCAAGCTCTCGACCGAGGTTCAGGCGATCATGCGCGAGCCGGCCGTCATCGACCAGATGAAGAAGCTCGGCGTCGATCCCGTGGGCTCCAGCCAGGAGCAGTTCACGGCCCATATTGCCGCGGAGACCAAGCGCTGGGCCGACGTGGCCAAGAAGGCGAATGTCCGGATCGAGTGATCGAATAAGCCAGCGTCATGGTCGGGCTTGACCCGACCATCTCAGAAACCAGCGATCTGGTCCCGAGATTCTCGGGTCAAGCCCGAGAATGACGCCCTTCCCACGTCCACTGCGTCACGAGAACCGGATAGCGCCGCGATGACATTGACCACCCTTACCGACGACAACCGCAAGAAGCTGAAGCGGGTCTCGACCGCGACGCTGACGACGGCGCTGTTCAAGCGCGGCTTCCGCAACGTCTTCATCCAGGACGTGCGGCCGCTCAGCCAGAAGGCGGAGAGCATGGTCGGCGAGGCGTTCACGCTGCGCTACATCCCGGCGCGGGAGGACCTCGACCATCTCGGCACCTTCGAGGGGACGCAGCATCCCCAGCGCCGCGCTGTCGAGGATTGTCCGCCCGGCCATGTCATGGTGATCGACTCACGCAAGGATCCGCGCGCGGCGTCCGCCGGCGGGATTCTGGTGTCGCGGCTGATGCAGCGCGGTGTCGCCGGCATCGTCACCGACGGCGGATTTCGCGACAGTCCCGAGATCGCCGGCATGGCGATCCCGGCCTATCACAACCGTCCGAGCGCGCCGACCAACCTGATCCGGCATCATGCGCTCGACATCAATGCGCCGATCGCCTGCGGGGACGTCGCGGTCTATCCCGGCGACATCATCGTCGGCGACAGCGAGGGCGTCTGCGTCATCCCCGCCCATCTCGCCAACGAGATCGCGCCCGAGGTCTATGAGCAGACGGCCTATGAGGACTTCGTCGCCGAGCGCGTTCGCGGCGGGCAGGGCCTGTTTGGCCTCTATCCGGCGAACGAACAGACCAAGGCCGAGTTCGCAGCCTGGCGGCCCGGCTGGTCCTGACCGCCGCCGCGGGCCAAGCAGCCTGTCCCATACCTGGGCGCAGCTTCCTCAACGTTATCGTTAACGGATGCTTGAGACCTCTCTGCGAGTTTTCCTGCTTGCCCCTGCTCGCGGGTGTCGAGTGTGAATGTGATGAAGCCGGCGTCGACAGCCCTCACGGTGAGAGCCTCATGGCCGGCGCGCTACAACGCCTGGGTCAACCGCCGGTTGGGCATGACCCGGCTCGACGACAGCGATGCGGCGGCTCTGCGGAAGGCGCAAGGCGAGCAGTTCGGGCGCGTGCTGCCGCCGATTCTGCTCTCCAATCTCCTGTCCGCCGTCCTGGTCGCGATCACGGCGATGATCCATGGCTGGCTCTGGTTCCCGCTGCTCTGGAGTTCCGCAGTGGTCGCGATCGGCGTCCTCGGCATCCTGCGCATCACCCGCATCAGGGAGCGTGCCCGCGAGGACGCACCCTCGATCAAGTTCAACGACAAGATCCTGATCGATTCCGCCCTGATGGCGCTGCCCTGGGTGGTCATGGCCGTCGTCTTCAATCCCACCGCCGTCCCGGAGATGGAGGTGCTGACCGCGACGCTGCTCGCCGGCCTCGTCTGCGCCGGGACCTTCACCATGGCGAGCATGCCGTCGGCGGCGCTGCTCTTCGCGGGGATCATCCTCGGCGCACGCGTGATCCACATCGCGCTGTCGCCGGGCGATCACATGCTGGAGAACCTGACCTTCCAGGCGATCTATGGCTCGGTGATGCTGGTGTCGCTGCGCAGCATGGCGCAACTCTTCATCGACCGGGTCCGTGCCATCAGCAGCGCCCAGGCTCTCGGGCAGGAGGCGAAGGCCCAGGCCGGAGTCGAGGAGGCGCGTCGCGAAGAGGTTGAGCGGCAGGCGGAGGCATTCCGGCACGAGATCGGTGCGATCCTGCAACCGGTCTTCCAGTCGGTCGACCACATGAACGGTGCGGCGGAGCAACTCGTCTCGATTTCCCAGCGCTCGCAGGACAAGCTCGGCGGGCTTTTGACGCAGGTCGGCGAAGCCAGCCGCGACATCGCCTCGGTCGAATCCTGCTCGCACCGGCTGACCGACACCATCTCGCTGATCCGCGCCGAAGCGGACCGGACGACGCAGCTGGTGCGGACGGCCGCGTCCGATGTGGCGGCGTCGGTCGCGATCAAGGAGCAGTTGACCCGCTCGGTGAGGGACATCGGCGAGGTCTCGGCCCTGATCCGGGAGATCGCCGCCCAGACCAATCTGCTTGCGCTGAACGCGACGATCGAGGCGGCCCGTGCCGGTGTCGCGGGGCGCGGCTTCGCCGTTGTCGCGACCGAGGTGAAGAACCTGGCCGAGCGCACGGAAGCGGCGACGCAGGAAATCGCGGAGCGGATCGAGGAGGTGAGGGCCTCGACGGAGCGCTCGCTGGCGGCCGTCATGAACATCAGCGTCTCCACGGATGCGATCGTCGGCGCGACAGGCGGGATCGTGCTGGCGGTCGACCAGCAGGCCGAGGCGATCCGGACCATGGTCGACCTGCTGACACGCGCGGTCCGCGAGACGCAGCGCGCCGCCGGTGCGATCGATCTCGTCGCCGCCGACGCCGCCCTGACCATGGACAATGGCCGGCAGGTTTCGGACGCCGCCGCGGGCGTCGACGGATCGGCCCGCCGACTGGACGAATCCGTGGCGCGCTTCTCCCGCCAGCTCGTCGGCGGCTGATCAGCTAACGGGGGGGCCGTAGAAGTCGCGATACCACGCGACGAAGCGGGCGATGCCGGTCTCGATTGGCGTATCGGGGCTGAAGTCGACGCGCGCCATCAGGTCCGACACATCGGCATAGGTCGCCCGCACGTCGCCGGGCTGCATCGGCAGATGGCGCTTGATCGCGGACTTGCCGCAGACGGCCTCGATCACCGCGATGAAGCGGTCGAGGCGGACGGGCGTGTGATTGCCGATGTTGTAGATCCGCCAGGGCGCGTCCGCCGTGGCGGGGTCCTGGCCGGCGCCGGCCCCGCCCGGGGCGGGCGGCAGGGCGGCCAGCCGCACGATCGCCTCGCTGATGTCGTCGACATAAGTGAAGTCCCGGCTCATCTCTGCCTCGGCATAGACGTCGATCGGCCGGCCTTCGAGGATCGCCTTGGTGAACTTGAAATAGGCCATGTCCGGCCGGCCCCAGGGGCCGTAGACGGTAAAGAAGCGCAGGCCGGTCGCAGGGATGCCGTAGAGCTGCGCATAGCTGTGGGCCATCAGCTCGTTGGCGCGCTTGGTCGCGGCGTAGAGCGAGACCGGATGGTCGGCCCCGTCGTGCTCGCTGAAGGGCACCTTGGCGTTGGCGCCATAGACCGAGCTCGACGAGGCGTAGACGAGGTGGGCGACCGGGTGGTGCCTGCAGGCTTCCAGCACCGAGAGGAAGCCGTCGAGATTGGAGTGGGCGTAGGCGCGGGGATTGTCGAGCGAGTAGCGCACGCCGGCCTGCGCCGCGAGATGGATCACGACGTCAGGCGCGAAGCGTGAAAAGGCGCCCGTCAGCGCGTCATGGTCGGCGATGTCGATCGGCTCGAAGCTGAACCCTTCCTGAGGCAGGAGCCGGTCGAGCCGGGCCTGCTTTAGGGCGGGATCGTAATAGGGCGTCAGGTTGTCGATGCCGAGCACGGCGATGCCGCGCGCCAGCAGCGCCTGCGTGACATGGAAACCGACGAAGCCGGCCGCGCCGGTGAGCAGGACGCGGCGGGTTGAAACCGTGGTCATGACGCCCGTTCCGCCCGGTCAGGAGAGGGCGGAGCCCGTGCCCGATCACGGTCTCCGTGGGGTCACCCCATGTTTCAGATCGCGCCTTGTGTCAATGAACGGGCGCTGCGTTCCGCGGCCGGCGACGGGGCGGGCGTCTCGTCGAGCCTGTCCTCCAGCACATCCGCTTCGAGCCCGAGGTCGTCATCCTGCAGCACGCGCCAGGCCGAACCCTCGATGTCGGCATATTGGCCTGTGCGCATGCACCAGAAGAAGGCCCCGAGCCCGGCCAGGCCCATGCCCAGCGCCAGCGGGAACAGCACGACGAGAATGTTCATGACGCGGCCTCCTCTGTCGCCGCGGCCGGCCGGTGGGCTGCGCGCAGCGCGTTGAGCGTCACCACCAGCGACGAGCCCGACATGGCAGCAGCGGCGACCAGCGGGGTCGCCAGGCCGGCGATGGCGATGGGGACGGCGATGGCGTTGTAGAGCACGGCGAACCAGAGGTTCTCGACCATGAGCGTGCGCGCCTTGCGGGCGATGGTGAGGCTGGTCGCCACGGGGGCGAGGCTGTCGCCGAGGAAGACGATGTCGGCCGCGGCCTGGGCGAGGTGGGTCGCGCTGATCGGCGAGATCGAGACATGGGCCTTCGCCAGGGCAGGAGCATCGTTGAGACCGTCGCCGACCATCAGCACCTTCCGGCCACGCTTGGCGAGATCGTCGAGCGCGTGCAGCTTCTCGTCGGGCCGCAGGCCCGAGCGCCAGTCGGCGATGCCGAGATCATGGGCGACGGCGGCGACGGCCGCCTCGCGGTCGCCGGAGAGGATCACCGGCTCGAGGCCGAGGCGGCGCAGGTTTTCGACGCAGGCGCGGGCATCGGGGCGCAGCTTCTGGCCGACGGCGAAGACGGCGCGCCGGTCGCCATGCCGCCAGGCGATGAGCGAGGCGGTGGGGAAGCGGGCGCCAGCCTCCGCGGCAAGCGCCTCGGCCTCGCAGAAGGCGGGGCTGCCCAGCCGCATCTCCTCGCCCTCGACGATCGCCGCGATGCCCAGACCCCGATGCTCCTGCGTCTCGGCGCAGGGGGCGGGGCTGCCGGCGGCGCGCCCGATCGCCTGGGCGAGGGGGTGGCGGCTGGCGGCGGCGAGCGAGGCGGCCGCCCGCAGGATGTCGGGGCCGATCGCATCCGCATTCAGGAGATCGGGCTCGGGCAGCGTCAGGGTGCCGGTCTTGTCGAACACGACGAGGTCGGCCTCGGCCAGCCGCTCCAGCGCGTCGCCCTCCTTCAGCATCACCTGGCGGCGGAACAGCGCCGAGGCGGCGACGACCTGAACGGCGGGAATCGCCAGTCCCAGCGCGCAGGGGCAGGTGATGATCAGCACGGTGATGGCGATGATCAGCGCCTGCTGCCAGGCGAGGCCGAAGACGATCCAGCCGACCAGCGTGGCCAGCGCCGTGGCATGGACGAGTGGCGCATAGAGCCGCGCGGCGCGATCCGAGAGGCGCACATAGCGCGAGCGGCTCTCGACGGCCTGGGCCATCAGCTTGTCGATCTCGTCGAGCAGCGTGCCGGTGCCGGCCGCCTCGACGCGGACCGTCAGCGCACCCGACAGGTTCATCGTGCCGGCATGGACCTGGCCGCCGGTGGCGATCGGGGCGGGGTCGGTCTCCCCGGTGACGAGGCTGCGGTCGATCTCCGAGCGGCCGCTCTCGACACGGCCGTCGACGCAGACGCGCTCGCCGGGCTGGACGAGGACGAGATCGCCCGGCGCGATCGCGGCGATCGGCAGGGTGACGGTGGTGCCGTCCGGCATCAGCCGCGTCGCGGTCTCGGCCTTGAGCGCGGCGAGATTGCCGGCGAGGTCGCGCGTGCGCCGGCGCATCATCTGGTCGAGATAGCGGCCGATCAGCAGGAAGAAGATCAGCATCACCGCGCCGTCGAAATAGGCGTGCTGGGAATGGTTGGCGGTCTCGACGACGGACATGCCGAGCGCGAGCACGATGCCGAGCGTGATCGGGACGTCCATGTTGACGCCGCCGGCCCGCAGGGCCCGCAGCGCACTCTCGAAGAAGGGGCGCCCGGCATAGGCCGCCGTCGGCAGGGCGATCAGGGCCGAAAGCCAGTGGAAAAAGTCGCGCGTGACCGGTGTGATGTCGCCATTGGCTCCGGACCAGACCGAGACCGAGAGCAGCATGATGTTCATGGCGGCAAAGCCCGCCACGGCGAGGTAGCGCAGCAGCCGCCGCTCTTCCTGCGTGACGCTGTCGCGCTCGGAGGAGGGGAGGAAGGGATAGGCCTTGAAGCCGAGCGCGGCCAGACGGTCGATGACGCCTTCCGGCCGCAGCGCACCCTCCTTCCACTCGACGGTGACCCGCTTCAGGGCGAGATTGACGCGCGCCTTGAGGATGGACGCGTCCTTCGCCAGCCCGCTCTCGATGGCGTGCATGCAGCCGGCGCAGCGAATGCCCTCGACCGCCAGCTCCATGCCCGCGACGCCGCCTTCGCCATGACGGACGAAGACGGAGAGGTCCTGCTGCGTGGCCATGTCGGCTCAGTCCTTCAACACGACGCGGCTGCGCGAAACGAAGACCGTTTCGGTGCCCCGAGCGGCCTGGACGGCGAGCGTCCAGCGGCCGCCGTGAACCTCCGGGATGGTGGCGGTGTAGTCGCCGGCGGAGCCTTCGTTCAATGGCGCCGCATGATCCTCGCGACGGGCGGCGGGATGTTCGAGCCGCGCCTCGACGAGAAGGCCGGTGACCGGCGCGCCCGCGTTGTCGCGCAGCGACAGCGTCACCACGGCATCGGCTCCCGACCGGCGGATTTGCGCGCTCGCCTGCCAGCCGCGCTGCTCCTGCGCCTGCATGCGGGCGATCTCGCCGTTGAAGCGCTGGCTCGTCTCATAGGCGCTCTTCACGTCGACGCCGGGCATGGTGGTGATCGCGATGGTCATCATCACGGCGTTCACCCCGGCCACGACCAGGAAGAAGCCGATCAGCGCGCCCAGCACCATGCGGCCGCTGAGACGGAAGGGCTGGTCGCTGCGCGGACGAACCGGCGCTGTCAGGTCCACGGGCATGATGAAGGCTCCACAGCAGGACATGGCGTGCCCCCTCAGGGCGCGATGAAATGGTCGGTCGCGGTCACCATCTCGCCGGCGAAGAGATCGGCGGCGGTGAAGGTGATGACCTGCGTCTTCTCGGGGCGGATGTCGGGCGGCAGGGTGACGAGGACGCGCACCTCCCGCGACGAGTCGGGCGCGACCGAGACGACCGGGCGCAGATCCGCTGTGGCGGCGACGCCGACCGCCTCGATCCGGACGCCCGGCAGGCCATGCACCGTCAGCGCGACGGGGCGTTCGTCGGGCCGCTTGTTCAGGATGCGGATGGTATAGGCGTTGCGGATCGAGCCGTCGCTCAGACGGACGAAGAGCGGCGAGCGGTCGTGCAGCACGGACATCTCGATCGTGCGGCGCGTCGCGAGCTGGAAGACCATGGCGCCGCCGACCACGAGGATCAGCGCCGCGTAGATCATCGTGCGCAGGCGCAGCGGGTTGTAGATCGGCTTCTCGCCGGCGATACGGCGCTTGACGTTGTCGTCGGTTTCATAGGCGATCAGCCCCTTGGGGCGGCTGATCTTCTCCATGACGTTGTCGCAGGCGTCGATGCACAGGCCGCACTGGATGCAGTCGAGCTGGGCGCCGTCGCGGATGTCGATGCCGGTCGGGCAGACGGCGACGCATTGGCGGCAGTCGACGCAGTCGCCCGCCGGTTCGCCCTGAGCGCGCAGCCGCTCGGCCTGCTTCACCGAGACCCGCGGATCGCCGCGGTCATAGCGATAGGTGACGTTCAGGGCGTCGTCGTCGGTGAGAGCGGCCTGGATGCGCGGCCAGGGGCACATGTACTTGCAAACCTGCTCGCGCATGATGCCGGCCAGCGCATAGGTCGTGAAGGTCAGGATCGCGATGAAGGCATAGGCCGTGAACGGGGCCTGGAGCGTCGCGAGGTCGCGCACCAGCGTCGGCGCGTCGGCGAAGTAGAGCACCCAGGCGCCGCCGGTCCACCAGGCGATCATCAGCCAGACAAAGTGCTTGGCCGTCTTTCGCCAGACCTTGCTGGCAGTCCAGGGACCTTCGTCGAGCTTGATGCGCTCGCGCCGGTCGCCTTCGAAAAAGCGCTCCACCGTCAGGAAGAGATCGGTCCAGACGGTCTGCGGGCAGAGATAGCCGCACCAGACCCGACCGGCGACCGCGTTCATCATGAACAGCACGAAGGCGGCCATGATGAGCAGGCCGGTGAAGTAATAGACCTCCTGCGGCCAGATCTCGATGAAGAAAAAGTAGAACCGCGCATTGGCGATGTCGGCCAGAACCGCCTGGTTGGGCAGGTTCGGCCCGCGGTCCCAGCGCAGGAAGGGCAACAGGTAGTACACGCCGAGACAGAGCCCGAGGATCAGCCACTTGGCGCGCCGGTACGGACCGGACACGCTTTGCGGATAGACCTTCTTCGTCGCCGCAAAGAGCGGCAGGTCGCCGAGCTCCGTCTCCTGGATGGCCATGACTACTGGCCCCCTCCGAGCGAGTGGACGTAGAGGGTCAGGGCCTTCACCGTCGTGGGGTCGAGGCGCTGGCTCCAGGCCGGCATCACGCCGCCGCGGCTGTTGGTGATGGTCTCGGTGAGCGAGGCCATGTCCATGCCGTAGAGCGAGATCGCGTCGGTCAGGTTGGGCGCGCCCATCTCCTTGTTGCCCTTGCCGTCGTCGCCATGGCAGGCGGCGCAGTTGGTGGCGAACAGCTCCGGTCCCTTGGCCAGGTCCGCGCCCTGTTCCGTCGGCAGGCCGGCAAGCGCGCGGACATGGTTGGCGACGACGCGGATTTCGGCCGGCTTCAGAACGCCGTCCTTGCCGAAGGCCGGCATCTGGCTGATGCGCGTGTCGGCGTTGCCGGCGACGCGGATGCCATGCTGAAGGGTCTGATGGATCTCGTCGAGCGTGCCGCCCCAGAGCCATTCGTCGTCGTTGAGGTTGGGGTAGCCCTTGGCTCCGCCGCCGCCGACGCCGTGGCAGGCCGCGCAGTTGTCGCCAAAGGCGGCCTTGCCCTGCGCCATGGCGATGCGGAAGAGCGAGGGATCGGCCTTGATCTGCTCGAGCGACGCCTCGGTCAGCCCGGCCGCCTGGCCGGCGCGCTGCTGCTGCAGCAAAGCGAGATCCCGGGCGATGTCGTTGCGTGAGGCGTAGCCGATCACGCCCTGGGTCGTCGTGGTGATCAGCGGCCAGGCCGGGTAGACGACCCAGTAGCCCACGGACCAGACGATCGTGGCGTAGAAGATGCCGAGCCACCAGCGCGGCAGCGGCGTGTTGAGTTCACGGATCCCGTCCCATTCATGGCCGGTCGTGGACACTCCGGTATGGGCGTCCACCTCGTGGTGGTCCTGATGCTGAGCCATGATTCAGTCGTCCTGCAGCGGGGTGCGGGCCGCCTCCTCGAACCGGGCCCGGTTGGCCGGCCAGAAGGCGTAGACGCAGACGGCGAGAAAGATTCCGACGAAGTAGAGAAGGCCGGCGGATTGCGCGAAGCGCGCGAGCCACTGATAGGTCGTGTCCATGGTCCCCTCGCTCAGCGGATGTTGGCTTTGTTGTCGTAGAGCTTGAAGTCGACGAGCGTGCCGAGCACCTGGAGATAGGCGATCAGCGCGTCGGCCTCGGTGATGCGGGCCGGGTCGCCGTCGAAATCGCGGGCCTGGGCCTTCGGGTAGCGCGCTTCGAGTTCGCCCTGCTTGGGATGGTCCGGCGTCGCCTGGGCGCGCAGGTCACTCGCGGCCTGGGCGATCATCTCGTCGGTGTAGGGCACGCCGCCGCCGCGATTGGCGCGCAGCTCGTCGGCGATGGCGTCGAACTTCAGTTCGGTCTTGGTCAGGAAGGGGTAGCCGGGCATGATCGACTGCGGCACGAGCGCACGCGGATCGACGAGATGGGCGCGCTGCCATTCGTCCGAATACTTGCCACCGACGCGGGCGAGGTCCGGCCCCGTGCGCTTCGAGCCCCATTGGAAGGGCTTGTCGTACATGGACTCGGCCGCCAGCGAGTAATGCCCGTAGCGCTCGACCTCGTCGCGCAGCGGCCGGATCATCTGGCTGTGGCAGTTGTAGCAGCCCTCGCGGACATAGATGGCGCGTCCGGCCAGCTCGAGCGGCGTGTAGGGCCGCATGCCCTGAACCTTCTCGATCGTGTTCTTCAGGTAGAAGAGCGGAGCGATCTCGACCAGACCGCCGACCGAGATCACCAGCAGGACGCCGATGATCAGGATGATGGAGTTGGTCTCGAAGATCTTGTGCTTGGACCAGAGCGACTTGCGCGGGGGTTTGGTTTCGATGGTGGTCATGAGAGCGGTCCTTACTCGGCCGGCACGAGGCGGGGCTGCAGCGGGGCGTTGTCCTGGGCGCTCTCCGGCTCGCCGCTGGTGATGGTCATCCAGACGTTGAAGACCATGATCAGCGCGCCGGCCAGGAAGAGCGCGCCGCCGAGCGCGCGGATGACGTAGAAGGGGTGCATCGCCGCGACCGTCTCGATGAAGGAGTATTCGAGGAAGCCGAGCGAGGTGTAGGCGCGCCACATCAGGCCCTGGAGGATGCCCGAGACCCACATCGCCGAAATGTAGAGCACGATGCCGAGCGTCGAGATCCAGAAATGCCAGTTCACCAGCTTGAGCGAATACAGCTCCTTGCGGTTCCAGAGCCAGGGCACGAGGCAATAGATTGCGCCGAAGGAGATGTAGGCGACCCAGCCGAGCGCGCCGGAATGGACGTGGCCGATGGTCCAGTCGGTGTAGTGCGAGAGCGAGTTGACCGCCTTGATCGACATCAGCGGGCCCTCGAAGGTCGACATGCCGTAGAAGGCGAGCGAGACGACCATCAGGCGCAGCACGGGGTCGGTGCGCAGCTTGTCCCAGGCCCCCGAAAGCGTCATGATTCCGTTGATCATGCCGCCCCAGGAGGGCATCCAGAGCATGATCGAGAAGGTCATGCCGAGCGTCTGCGCCCAGTCGGGCAGGGCGGTGTAGTGCAGATGGTGGGGGCCGGCCCAGATATAGATGAAGATCAGCGCCCAGAAGTGGATGATCGAGAGCCGGTAGCTGTAGACCGGCCGGTTCGCGCGCTTGGGCACGAAGTAGTACATGATCGCGAGGAAGCCGGCGGTGAGGAAGAAGCCGACCGCGTTATGGCCGTACCACCACTGGAACATGGCATCCTGGACACCCGACCAGACGATGTAGGACTTCGGCGAGAAGATCGAGACCGGCAGCGCCAGGTTGTTGCCGAGATGCAGGACCGCGATGGTGACGATGAAGGCGAGGTAGAACCAGTTCGCCACATAGATGTGGGGTTCCTTGCGCTTCGCCAGCGTCAGCAGGAAGACCAGCAGATAGACGACCCAGACGATCGTCAGCCAGAGATCGGCATACCATTCCGGCTCGGCGTATTCCTTGCCCTGGGTGATGCCGAGCAGGTAGCCCGTGCCGGCGATGACGATGAACAGGTTGTAGCCCAGCACCACGAACCAGGGCGACAGATCACCCGCCAGCCTTGCGCGCGAGGTGCGCTGGACGACGTAGAAGGAGGTCGCGATCAGCACGTTGCCGCCGAAGGCGAAGATCACCGCCGAAGTGTGCAGCGGGCGCAGGCGTCCGAAATTGATCCAGGGCAGATCGAAGTTCAGCACCGGAAAGGCGAGCTGGAGCGCGATGATCAGCCCGACCGTGAAGCCGGCGATGCCCCAGAACATCGCGGCAAGGGTGCCGAACTTGACCGGGTCCATGTTGTAGTTGGGCCGGCCGTCGATCTCCTGCGGCGCGGGCCCGGTGCCCGGCTTGAAGCAGCGGTTGCCGATGAGAAAGACCGTGGCGAGGGCCGCCGCCATGCCGACTGCGGCATGGAAGGCGTAGGCGCCATGGTCAGTCTTCGCGGCGATCAGCAGCAGCCCCAGGAAGGATACCGCGGCGAGCGCGATGCCCGTCAACTCGCCTATCGTCGCCTGTCGGATCGGATTGCCCGTCGTCGCCATGCCCAGCCCCTGCTCACCCCGCGGCGCTCTTCGCGCACGCTGTCATGGCCGAGGCTTAGAGGGGGCGGCACCCGCGGGCTTTGATGCATATCAAGGGACCCGCGGGACGGGGTGTCGCAGCTTCAGACGACGAGGTCCTTGGCGGGCACCGGCTCGCCGCGCGAAACATGGGCGATGTTGGCGAACATGCGCGAGACGGTGGGGGCGAAATTGTCCGCGGCCATCGCGGCGAGATGCGGCGTGACCACCAGATTGTCGAGCGTCAGCAATTCGCTGTCGGCCGGCAGCGGCTCGATCGCGTAGACGTCCATCGCCGCGCCGGCGATCTCTCGCGCGCGCAGCGCAGTGACCAGCGCCGATTCGTCGACGACGCCGCCCCGCGCGACGTTGATGAGCACAGCCGTCTTCTTCATCCTCGCGAAGGCTTCGCGGCCGATCAGATTGGTGGTCTCGGGCGTCAGCGGGCAGTGCAGCGAGACGATGTCCGCCTGGGTCAGGATCTCGTCCAGGGTGGCATGGCGGACGCCGAGGGTGGCCTCCTCCTCTGCCGTCAGGGGCTGGCGCTTGCTGTAGAGGATGGTGCAGCCGAAGCCCCGGAGCAGCCTGGCGACGTTCTGGCCGATCGCGCCGAAGCCGATGAGGCCGACCGTCTTGCCCGAGAGCATGAAGGTCTCGCCCGGCAGGCTGCCGGTGCTCCAATGCCCCTTCTTCAGTTCGGCGTGGCCGTAGCCGATATAGCGCAGGGCCGAGATCATCAGCCCGAGCGCGAATTCGGCGACGGGAAGCGCGTTGCTGCCCGTCGTCCGGGCGACCTTGATGCCGAGTTCCCGGGCGGTGGCGATGTCGATGTTGTCGTAGCCGACGCCCCATTTGTGCAGCAGCTTCAGCTTCTTGCCGGCGCGCAGGACGTCGCCGGAGACGGCGACCTGGCCGGAGATGGCGTAGTCGGCCTGCGCGATGATCTCCTTCATGTGCTCGTCGCCGCGGGCGGTGCCATGGGTCAGCACGAAGCCCGGCGGCAGCAGGGCGCGCAGCTTCTCGGCGCGCGCCGGCGTGGTCATGTCGAGGAGGCAGATGGTCTCGGTCATCGTCTGGTTCCGTTGTCAGATCGTGAAGCGGGCGCCGGCGCGGGCGAGGCCGCCCGAGACCGCGACGGGCGTACCGTCGGCGCGCCAGCAGGCGGCGCCGGTCAGCGTGCCGTCGGCGTCGAAGCGGATGGCGTTCATGCCGCCGGCGATGCGCGGCATCCGGACGATGCGGTGACCGCGCGCGCGCAGCGCGTCTGCCACCGTCTCGGGAAAGGCCTCTTCCAGTTCGAGCACGCCGCCTTCGGTCCAGATGCGCGGCGCCTCGACCGCCTCCTGCAGGCTCATGCCGTGATCGATCAGGTTGACGATCGCCTGCAGTGCCGAGGGGAAGATGCGCAGCGCCCCGGGCAGGCCGAGCGCGAAGGCGAGCTTGCCCTCCCTCAGCACGATCATCGGCGCCATGGAGGTGAAGACGCGCTTGCCAGGCGCGATCGAGAGCGCGCGGCCGGGATGCGGGTCGAAATTGAACATGTAGTTGTTGGCCAGCATCCCCGTGCCGGGAATCTGGGTGCAGGCGCCGAAGAGGCCGTTGATGGTCTGCGTCGCGGTGACGACATTGCCGTCCGCATCGGCGACCGTGACATGGGTGGTGTCGGCCGATTCACCGCCCGAGAGACCAGCCGTCCAGCTCTTGGCGCGGTCCATCTCGATCAGGGCGCGGCGTTCGTCGGCATAGGCCTTGTCGATCAGCCGGTCGACCGGCACCTCGACGAAGGCGGGATCGGCGGTGGCGACGGCCCGGTCGGCGAAGGCGATCTTCAGCGCCTCGGCCAGGAGATGGATCGCGTCCGGCGAGCCGAAGCCGAGCGCGCCGATGTCGTAGCCCTCGAGAATGTTGAGCATCTGCGCGATGTGCACGCCCGAGGAGGCCGGCGGTGGCGGCCCCAGGATCTCGTGGCCGCGATAGCTGCCGCGGATCGGCTCGCGCGTCTCGACACGATAGGCGGCGAGATCGTCTTGGCCGATCAGCCCGCCATGGGCCGCCATGAAATCGGTCAGGGCGGTGCCGAGCGGGCCGCCATAGAGCGCGGCGGGGCCGGTCTCGGCGATCAGGGTCAGGCTTTTGGCGTAGTCGCTCTGGACCAGCCTCGTGCCAGCAGGCAGGGCCGCACCGTCGCGCAAAAACAGCGCCGAAAGGCCCGGGTCGCGGGACAGATCGGAGACATTGTCGGCGATGCAGTTGGAGAGATAGGGCGTGACCGTGAAACCGCGGCCGGCCAGCGCGATGGCCGGCTGCAGGACGTCGGCGAGCGGCAGCGTGCCGAAGCGGGCGAGGGCCTCGCACCAGCCGGCGAGCGCGCCGGGCACCGCGACGGCCTTGGGGCCGACGACGTTCTCGCGGTCGCGCACGTCGCGCTGCTTGCCGATCTCGTCGGAGAGGCAGTCATACATGTCCGGCGTGGCGCGCCGCGGCGCGGTCGAGAGTCCGTCGAGCACGACATGGCGGCCGTCGGCCATGCGGATATGGGCGAGCCCGCCGCCGAGGATCCCGACCATCATCGGCTCGACCACCGTCAGCGCGAAGAGCGCGGCGACCGCCGCATCGATCGCGTTGCCCCCCGCCAGCAGCATCTGCGTGCCCGCCGCCGAGGCGAGCGGATGATTGGTGACGACCATGCCGCGCGAGCCCGTCGCCGGCCTCTTGTCGCAGGTGAAGGGGGTGATGCGGGGCGCGCGGGCGGTGGCGGTCATGATGGGGCGTTTCCTCAGCCGGCCTGCTGCGCCAGCGCGTCGAGCACCATCTTCGTCGCGCCGGAAATGTCACCCAGCTTCTCGCCCTTGCGGACGCGATCCTGCGTGCGCTCGCCGCGCTCCTGCCGGGCGATGGCGGCGTCGGCGATCGCCTCCGCCTCGTCGCGCGGCAGCACCAGCACGCCGGATTCGTCGGCGAGGATGACGTCGCCGGCCTTGACCGGCACATTGCCGCAGGAGATCGGCAGGTTGAGCGTGCCGCCGAGATTGTAGAGCCGCGTCGTGATCGGGGACATGCCGCGGCACCACATCGGGAAGTCGCTGTCCTGGATCTCGGTCAGGTCCGTGCAGGGGCCGTCGACGATGCCGCCGACCGCGCCGGCCGCCTTGGCCGCGACCGTGACGCCGCCGCCCCAGCAGGCATGCTTGTCGTCGCCGAGCCGGTCGACGACGAGGATGTCGCCGGGCCGCAGCAGGCCGAGCGTGTGGTGCAGCAGCGTCGAATCCTGGCCGGGGATGGCGAGCGTCACCGCTGCGGCGGCGATCCGCTTGGTCCGCAGGAGCGGCTGGATGCCGCGATCCATGAAGCCCCAATGCTGCGAGTGCCCGATGGTCGCGGTCTCGACCTTGAGCAGTTTCGCGACGAGGGCGGCCGGGAGCTGTTCCGGCATCGGGGCGATACGGTAGTCGGGCATGATGGTCTCCTATTTGCCGACGGCGCGGGCGACGCCGACGAGGCGCTCGACCGCGACCACGATGATCAGCGTGGCGATGATGAGGACGACGGAGAGGGCGGCGATCAGCGGGTCGGTCCGGCCCTCGACATAGCGCACCATCTCGACGGGCAGCGTCGATGCGCGCGGGCCGGAGATGAAGAGCGAGATCACCGTCTCGTCGAAGGACAGCAGGAAGGACAGGCAGGCGCAGGCGATCAAACCCGGCGTCGCCAGCGGCAGCGTCACGCGCCGAACGACGCGCCAGGGCGTGGCGCCGAGCGTCGCGGCGGCGGCCTCGATGTCATGAGGCAGGTTCGCGAGCGCCGTGGTCATCATGCGGATGACGAAGGGCACCGTCACCGTCATATGGCCGAGGACGAGCCCCGGCAGCGTCGCCGTCAGCCGCAGCGGCGTGAAGAACAAGAGCAGAGCGAGGCCGGTGATCAGCGTCGGCAGCAGCAGCGGCGCCAGGAAGAAGCCGGTCAGCGCTTCCTTCCCGTGGAACGTGCCCTTGGCCAGGGCCAGCGCCGCGGGCACGCCGATCGCGAGCGACAGCAGCGTGACGACACTGGCGACCTGCAGGCTCAGCCCCAGCGCCGAGAGCAGCGGCGCATGCGCGCTCAGCGCCTCAAACCAGCGCAGGGAATAGCCCGAGGGCGGGAACAGGATGAAGTTGTCGGCCGAGAAGGCGAGCATCACGACGACGATGATCGGCGCCAGGATCAGCGCGTAGACAATGGCCGCGAGGGTGGAGAGGACGGGACCGGCGCCGTTCATCGCCTCAGCCCCCGCGCCAGCAGATTGGAGAGGACGAGCAGCAGCAGGAGCAGGCCAAGCGTATAGATCGCCAGCACGGCCGCGACCGGCCAGTTGGTGTTGGTCGTCGCCTGCTCGAAGATCTCTGTCGCCAGCACGAAGACGCGCCCACCGCCCAGCAGCTTCGGCGTGATGTAGGCCGACATGGAGAGGATGAAGCCGAGTCCCGCGGCGAGCGCGAGCGCGGGCAGGCTGAGCGGCAGCGTCACCCTCCAGAAGGTGCGCCAGGACGAGGCCCCGAGCGAGCGGGCGGCCTCCTCCAGCGTGCGGTCGAGCTGGCCGAAGCCGGCGAGCAGCGCCAGGATCATATAGGGCATGATGCTCTCGGCCAGGCCGATGGTGACGCCGGTCCAGTTGAAGACGAGCCGCAGCGGTGCCGAAATCAGCCCCAGCGATTGCAGCATGCCGTTGACGAGCCCGCGGTCGCCGAGGATGGCGAGCCAGCCGAAGACGCGCACCACGCTCGAGATCAGCATGGGCATGATCGCGACGACGGCGAGCAGGCCGCGGAAGCGGGACTCCGTGCGGAAGAGGAAGAGCGAGAGTGGATAGGACAAAGCGAGCGCGATCGCCGTCGCGCTCAGCGAGAGCTGCAGCGAGTTCAGCGTCAGCTCGAAGGTGAAGCCGTCCGCGAAGGTGTCGGCCGCCGTCTTCAGCGACCAGGCCTCGACCATCGCGCCGGTCGGCCCGACCTCGTTGAAGCCGTTGCGCAGCAGCAGCAGCGTCGGCCAGGCGTAAATCGCCAGGACGAAGAGGCCCGCGGGGACCAGCAGCAGCGGCAGGCGGAGCGCGCCGGTCATGCCGCCTCGCGGGCGAAGGCGAGGCTGTTGTCGGCCGGCCAGACCACGGCGACCTCGTCGCCTTCGGCCGGGAGCGCGGTACCAGAGGGCATCTCGACCGTGAGCTGCCCGCCCTTGCCCTCGACCAGGACCTCGACATGATCGCCGACGAAGACGCTGCGCAGGACGCGGCCTGCGACGCGCAGGCTCGCCTCGCCGATGGCTTCGGACGGCGCGACGAGCCGCATGCGCTGCGGCCGCACGAAGAGATCGAACTCGCCGTGGGGCGGGGCGGCGAGCGGCTGGCGCCCGCCCCAGAGCAGGACCTTGCCGTCGCCGTCACGCGTGGCGGCGAGCGCGTTCATCCTGCCGACGAATTCGGCGACGAAGCGCGTCGTGGGACGCTCGTAGATATCCTCGGCCGTGCCGATCTGGGCGATGCGGCCGCGGTTCATCACGGCGATGCGGTCGCACATCGTCAGTGCCTCGACCTGATCGTGGGTGACGAAGAGGGTGGTGATGCCGAGCGAGCGCTGGATCGAGCGGATCTCGTGGCGCATCGCGTCGCGCAGCTTGGCGTCGAGATTGGACAGGGACTCGTCGAGCAGCAGGACGGTCGGGCGGATCACCAGCGAGCGGGCCAGCGCGACGCGCTGCTGCTGGCCTCCGGAGAGCTCTCGCGGGCGCCGCTCGCCGAGATGGCCGAGCCGGACCATGGCCAGGCCTTCCGCGACCTGCCGGGCGATCTCGGCCCTGGCGACGCCGCGCTCCTCCAGCCCGAAGGCGACGTTGCGAGCGACCGAGAGATGCGGAAACAGCGCGTAGGACTGGAAGACGTAGCCCATGTTGCGCTTGTGCGCCGGAAGCTTCGTGATCTCGGTGCCGTCGACGCTGATCGTGCCGCGGTCGGGCGCGATCAGCCCGGCCAGCATGCGCAGGGTCGTGGTCTTGCCGCAGCCGGAGGGGCCGAGCAGGGCGACGGATTCGCCCTTCGCCACCGACAGCGAGACGTCATCGACCGCGACGGAAGCGCCGTACCGCTTCTGCAGGCCGGCCAGTTCGAGATAGCTCATGATACAGACATTCCGGGCTGTTCCGTCGTGGTCGGGCTTGTCCCGACCATCGAAGTCTTTCTTCAGCGACCGCGGTGTCCAAGACGTTGATGCTCGCCACAAGGGCGAGCATGACGCCGCGTGCACGGCTCACCGTGCGGCCGAAATCACTTCGCGGCGCCAGCGGTTGTTCCACTGATCGCGGACCTTGAGGATGTCGTTCCAGTTCAGCGGAATCATGTTGGCGCGGCTTTCCGGCGCCGCGGCGGTGCGCGCCATCGCCTTGGGGTCGATCTGCGCCTTCGCATTGGTGGGCGCGTAGAACATCCGCTCGGTGAAGGCCTTCTGCGCCGGCTGGGACAGGGCGTGCTTCACGAAGGCGGCGGCGGCCGCGCGGTTCTTCGAGCCGGCTGTGAGATTGATCGTGTTGATCTGGAAGACCGAGCCCTCGGGCGGCAGCAGCGTGCCGAGCTTGCCGTTGGACTGGTCGCCATAGAGCTGCGAGCGGGCGTTCCATCCGGTCGCGACCTTTACCACGCCATTGAGGATCAGCGAGTACCCGTCGGGATTGGGCTCGAAGGTGTTCACCGAGGGGGCGAGTTCCTTGAGCTTCCTCATCGCGGCGTCGATCGACTTGCGATGGTCGCCACCCTCCATCTTCTCGACCATGGCGGTGAGGGCGAGGCCCTGGATGTTCGGCGGGGCCGAGAGCGCGAGCTGGCCCTTCAGATCCGGGCGCCAGAGATCCGCCAGTTTCGTGATGGGGGGCTTCAGGTTCTGGGCGTCGTAGACCAGCACGAGGTGGTCGAAGGTGACCGCCGGGCCGAACTCGCCGCCGGCCGCGCGCGCCTCGGGCGCCAGCTCCTCGAGCACCGGGAATTCCGCCGGGGTCAGCTTCTCGAACAGGCCCTCGATGTTGCCGATGCTCGAGGTCGTCACATCCATGATGACGACGTCGACCTGCGGATCGGCCTTCTGCGCCCGCACCGAGCCGACCATCTGGGCCGAGGTTCCGCCCGGCGCATAAGTCACCTTCACACCAGGATTGGCGGCGAGGAAGGGCTCGACCACGGCCTTGGTGTAGTTGTCCTGGAAGATGCCGCTATAGGACATCAGCGTGATCTGCCCGCTCAGGCCCTGGGCCCGCAGCACGGAGGGCATGGCGATGGTGGCGAGGCCGGTCTGGAGAAGGCGGCGGCGTGTCGGCATGGTAACCTCCCGGGTCAAGGATGAACGGCTAGGCAGGGCGAGCCGCCGCGGCATGGCGCGGCGGCGTCAGGATCAGGCTTCGACCTTGCTGGCGAAATGCGCGATGAAGCGGGCGCAGATGTCGGTCAGCTTCTCGGTCAGCGCGGCGCCGGTCTCGGCGGAGCAGAGGCGTGGATCGCCCTTGGCGACGCCGAGATTGTAGGTCTCGTCATATTCGTTGGGCATCGCGACCTCGTGGCCGTCGAAGCTCGCAAGGCCCAGCCCGGTGAAGGGCAGGTTGAGGACCGGGTCGCGCTTCAGCGGCTTGGCGTCGGGGATCAGATCCTTGCGGATCAGCTCGGGGAAGAGGTGCAGGCCGATCGAGGTCAGCGGGTCGGCACCGTGGCCGGCGACGGCGGCGGCCTTGTCGGCCCCGCCGAGGATGCCCGGCAGCAGGCCGTAGCCGATGCGCCAGAGGTAAAGGCTCGGCAGCACGATGCCGTCTCGCTGATAAAGTTCGCGCGCCACCTCCGAGATCGGCCCGACATTGCCGCCATGGCCGTTGATGACGATGATCCGGGTCAGGCCGTTGCGATGCAGCGAATCCACCATTTCGGCGATCACGGCGGTCAGTGTCGCCTGCGAGATCGCGATGCCACCGGTCATCGGGCCGAACCAGTCGGCCCCGCCGAAGGGCAGGACGGGCGCGACCAGCGTGCGCGTGCCGGCCTTGGTGGCGCGGAGGGCGGCGAGCTCGGCGATCTTCTCGGCCAGCAGATAGTCGCCCATCGGGGCGTGCGGGCCCTGATCCTCATGGCTCCCCATCGGCAGGAGGATGACGGGGTTTTCGGCCAGGATCTCGCGGGCCTCGCCCCCGGTGATCGTGCCCATATGGACGAGGGGGTCGGTCTTGGCAGCCATGGGACTGTGTCCTTGCAGGTTTCGGTGGTGGTTCAACGGCCGGCGGTGCGCGGGTCGAGCGCGTCGCGCAGGCCGTCGCAGAGCAGGTTCATGGCGAGGATGGTGAGCGTCAGCGCCGCGCAGGGCCAGACCAGCAGCAGCGGCGCCTGCTCCATGGTGGCGCGGGCGCCGCGGATCATCAGCCCCCAGGAGGGGGCGGGCGGGACGACGCCGAGACCAAGGAAGGAGAGCCCGCTCTCCAGCACGACGGCGGCGGCGACCGCGAGCGAGAGCTGGACCAGGATCGGCCCGGCGATGTTGGGCAGCACGGTGCGCAGCAAGAGATAGGCGGGCCTCGCGCCGAGCGCGCGCGTCGCCTCGACATAGTCCCGATTCTTGACCGCAACGACCTCGACATGGGTGACGCGGGCGAAGCCCGGCAGATAGAGCACCGAGAGCACGAGGATCAGCGTCGCAGCGCCCGGGCCGAGCAGGGTCACCACCAAAAGAGCCAGAAGGATCGGTGGGAAGCAGAGCACGATGTCCATGCTGCGCACCGAGAGAAAGGCCGCGGCGCCCTTCCCCCAGCCGCCGATCAGGCCGAGCAGCACGCCGATGGCGCCGGCCGTCAGGGCGGAGATGAAGGCCACGCCCAGGCTGGTGCGGGCGCCCCAGAGCAGGCGCGAGAGCACATCCCGTCCGAACTCGTCGCGGCCGAGCCAGGAGCCCGCCATCGGGCCGGCGAGCCGGTTGGCGACGTCCTGGCGGATCGGGTCGGGCAGAGGGAACAGCGGCGCGCAGAGGGCCGCCAGCGCGATCAGGGCGACGAAGCCGCCGGGCAGCCAGAGGCGCTTCAGATGCCGGTTGCCGCTCATGCGTGCGCCACCCGCGGGTCGAGCCAGGCGTGGACGAGTTCGACCAAGAGGTTGAGCAGCAGGAACAGCACCGAGATCGTCAGCACGATGCCGACCACCATGGGATAGTCGCGGCCCTCGACCGCGCGCAGCAGCGGCGTCGACATTCCCGGCCAGTTGAAGACGTATTCGACCAGCACCGTGCCGCCGAGCAGCGTGCCCATCTGCAGGCCGAGCACGGTGACGACCGGGTTCAGCGCGTTGCGTAGGACATGCACGACGATGACGCGGGTGGGCGAGAGGCCCTTGGCGCGGGCGGTGCGGACATAGTCGTTGGCGAGCGCGTCCAGCATCGCCGCGCGCGTCATCCTGAACAGAACGGCGGCCAGCCCCTTGGCGATGGCAATGGCGGGCAGGATCAGCAGCTTCAGATGCTGCACCGGGTCCTGCGCGAAGGGCACGAAGCCACCGGCGGGCATGATTCGCAGCGTCTGCGCGAAGAGCAGCACGAGCAGCGTGCCCAGCACGAAGACCGGCACGGCCAGCAGCAGCGCAGTGACGCCAGAAGCGGCGCGGTCGAAGGCGCCACCGCGATCGAGCGCGGCGAAGACGCCCGCCGGCACGCCGATCAGGATGGCGATGACGCTGCCGGCCGCGATCAGCTCCAGCGTGCGCGGCAGACGCAGCGCGATCTCGCTGATCACCGGATAGTCGTCGATGAGAGAGGTGCCGAGATCGCCGCGCAGCAGCCCACTGATGAAGGCGGCGTATTGCACGAAGAGCGGCCGCTCGAGACCCAGCTTCTCGCGCAGTTCGGCGACGGAGGCCGGGTCGGGCGAGACGCCGCCCGTCGAGAGCAGGAGCTCGGCGGGGTCGCCGGGCACCATGTGCAGCGCCAGGAAGACGATCGTCGCGACGAGCCAGGCTAGCCCTGCGACGACCGTCAGCTTGCGCGCCAGCCAGGTCGCGCTCATCCGAAATAGGTCTCTTCGAGCATGTTGCCGGAGGAGTTGGACAGCGCGCCGGGCAGGTTGGTGAAGCCCATCACGCCCTTGTCCATGCCGTATCCCTGCGAGCGCCAGGCGAGGCCGACGAGCGGCACCTCCTCGAGCGCTGCCCGCTGCATCTCCTTGTAGATCTCGACGCGCTTGGCCTGGTCGAACTCGGCGCGGCCCTTGGCGAGGGCGGCGATGGTGCGCGGGGCGTCGACGCGGAAGGAGCGGCCATGGCTCGGCGAGAGCGAGGTGTCGAGAACGACCGTCAGCCCGTCGGGGTCGTTATTGTCCGAGGAGACGCCGTGGATCGCCATGTCGTACTGGCCCTTCGAGCCGCGGGCCACGCGGGTCGACCAGTCGGGCAACTGCAGTTCGCACTGGATGCCGATGGCAGCGAGATGCTGCTGGACGATCTCGGCGGTGTCCTTGTGCATGCCGAACTGCGCCGTCGCGAGCAGTGTGGTCTGGAAGCCGTTGCCGAATCCGGCCTCGGTTAGCAACGCCTTGGCGCGGGCGGGGTCGTAGTTCCAGCCATGCGCGAGGTCCTTGTCCCACCAGGGCGTGCCCTCGACGATCGGCAGCCCCTCGAGCGGCTTGCCGCGGCCGAAGAAGGCAACCTTGACGATGTCCTCGCGTCGCACCGCATGGGCGACGGCGCGGCGCACGCGCGGATCGTTGAAAGGCGGCTTGGTGCCGTTGAAGAGCACGTCCATGAACGGCCCCTGCTGGGTGTCGAGCTTGAGGCGCGGATCGGCCTCGACCGCCGCCATCGACTGCCAGGGGACGTATTCGATCATGTCGACATCGCCCGATTGCAGGGCGGCGAAACGCAGGTTCTCGTCGGCATAGACGACGAATTTGATGCCCTTCAGCTTTGGGATGCCGGGCTTGTAGAATTTGTCGAAGGCCGCGATCTCGACCGAGGAGCCGCGCTCCTGGCCGACCAGCCGGAAGGGGCCGGCGCCGATCGGCTCGGCCGGCGTCGATTTCCGCGAGAGGATGAAGGTGTTGTAGTTGCCGAACCAGTTCGGCAGCGTCGCCAGGGGTGTCTTGGTGACCAGGCGGATCGTGCCCGGGTCGGGGATCTCGATGCGCTCGACGCTCTGGAACTGGCTGCGCATATAGGCGGTCGATTTCTCGCTGGCGATCTGCTCGATCGACCACTTGACGTCCTCTGCAGTGACCGGATCGCCATTGTGGAAGACGCAGCCGGGCCTGAGCTTGAAGACCCAGGCGCCGTCGCCGTCGCGCGACCAGGAGGTCGCCAGTTCGCCGCGCAGCTCACCATTGGGGCCGTAGGAGACCAGGCTGCGGTGGATCAGCATCTTGACCGTGCCGGCCGAGGCGCCGGTCGAGACCCAGGGCTGGAGATTGGGCGGGTAGGCTGAGAGGCCATAGCGGAGGATGCCGGCCGCGCGCTGCGCGCTGGCCGGGCGGGTGAGCAGCGGCAGGCTCGCGAAAGGCGCGGCCAGCCCGGCGGCCAGCATCGTGCGGCGTGAGATCGTCATCGGCTTTCTCCTCGCTGTGGTCGTCATCGCCGCGCGCCTTGTGGCGTCTGTCCGGCAGCCCTCGTCTGGCAAGAAGAGCGCCATCGGGCGCGCGACGCCAGTCCGGCAACGCATGTCGGCCATGCGTCATGTATACGTGGGGGATTTTTGATGTCTGGCCGCGAAGCGCCTAGAGTTGCCGCATCGACATGCCCGGACGAGGGACGCCCGACTTTGAACATGATGACGCCGCCCCAGGAGCAAGATGCGGAGAGCCGGCCGGCTCGCGAGCGGGTCTATGCGCATGTCCGCGAGCAGATCCTGCGCGGCGTCTATGCCGGAGGCTCCTTCGTCGAGGAGGAGGCGATCTCCTCCGTGATGGGCGTGTCGCGGACGCCGGTCCGCGAGGCGTTCCACCGGCTCGAGGCGGAGCGTTTCATCGACCTGCTGCCGCGCCGGGGCGCGCTGGTGAGGCAGGTCACGGCGCAGGAACTGGCCGATCTCTACGAGACGCGCCGCATGATCGAGGGCTATGCGGTCGCCCGGATCTGCAGGGAGAGGATC
The DNA here is from genome assembly GCF_042466375.1 of Allobosea sp. R86505. Lineage (NCBI taxonomy): Bacteria > Pseudomonadati > Pseudomonadota > Alphaproteobacteria > Hyphomicrobiales > Alloboseaceae > Allobosea > Allobosea sp. R86505. The sequence continues at coordinate 1,846,117 of NZ_JAXHPY010000001.1, forward strand.
GTGCTGCCCGAGAGGATGGAGGCGATCCTCGATCGGCTCGACGCGATCGCCGGCAGCGACCATTTCGCCCGTGTCGAACTCAACCGCGAGTTCCATTTCGGGATGGTGCAGGCGCTCGGCAACGAGGTGCTGTCGGAACTCTACCAGTCGCTGGGGGCACGGCAGCAGCGCGTCGCGATGCGGGCGCTGGCGGTGGATCCAGGTCGGATCGAGCGAATCCGCGTCGAGCACCGCGACTTCATCGCGGCGCTGCGGGCCTTCGACGAGGGGCGGGCGCGCGCCGTCCTCGACGAGCATCTTCGGCCCGTGACCGGGGTGGTGTCGCGCCTGCCGGGCTATGGCCCGCCAGGCGCGAGCGATGCGGGCGCCTGATCGCGTTCAGACCGGGATCAACTGCATCGGCGCCGGGTAATAGCGGAAGCCTTCGCCCGCCTTGGCGAGGTTGCCGAAGCCCGGCCAGGCGAAGTGATAGGACATCACCGGCGTTTTCTCCTGCGCCAGCATCGTCAGGAGCCGAACGCGCGACTGCACCGCCTGCTTGGGGTCGCTGTCATAGGCGAACTCCAGCCGCGGGTTCTCGGTCAGCAGCACGGCGTGGTGGGTCAGGTCGCCGAGGAAGACGAAGGATTTTCCGGCCGAGGCGACCTTGAAGATGTGGTGGCCAGCGGTGTGGCCGGGCGCCGCGATCGCCTGCACGCCGGGCAGGAATTCCTGCTGGTCCTTGAAGAAGACGATGCGGTCGCGCACCGGCATCAGATTGGCGCGGGCATGCTCGACAAATGCCTTGAGCGGCGAGCCGAGCTTGCCCTCGTCGGTCCAGAAATCGAAGTCGATCTGGCTGATATGGATGCGGGCGTTGGGAAAGAGCGGCTTGCCGTCGGCGCTGCAGATGCCGCCGATATGGTCGATATGGGCATGGCTGACGACGATGTCGTCGATGTCGGCGGGCTTGATGCCGGCTTCCTGCATGCTCTTGGCGAGACGACCCGTCGTCGGACCGAACATCTTCGAGAAGCCCATGCCGGTGTCGAACATGACGAGCCGGTCGCCGAAATTCACGATCGGGATGTTCTGCTCGAGGACGACATTGTCCTTGGGCAGGAAGCTGCTCTCCAGCATGCCGTAGACGGTGTCCTTGGGCACGCCGAGGAAGCTCGTGCCGGGGTCGCCGAGCGGCAGCGGCCCGTCTGAGACGACGGTGACCTCGGCTGTGCCGAGCATGAAGCGGTAGAAATAGGCGGGCTGCGTCTTCGACAGCGGCGCCTTGGCCGCCGCCGGGCCGATCAATGGCAGGCTTCCACCGGTGGCGGCGAGGGCGGCGGCTGCGCCCAGGAAGCCGCGGCGGCTCGCCGACGGCAGACGGAACGGGTCGTTCGACATGGCATGTCCTCCTGATGGCGGTGGGGGCCGGCTTTGCGGCCTGTGCTCTTGGGTGTGCACGAGGGAGGCGGTCGCCACGCCCTCGGCTCCGGGCACGACGATGCACCTGCGTCGGGGGCCGGGCCAATACCGGTTCGCTCTAGCGGCCATAAGGCAAAGCTGGTGGGAGGGGCGGGCATCGCTGGTCACGGCCGCCCTGCGCCGTTATGCAGGCATGCGGCTCGCCGCAGGCCTTGAGGAGACCCAGACGGCGATGGATCTACGGCAGCTCCGCTATTTCGCGGCCATCGTCGAGCAGGGCTCGTTCTCGAAGGCCGCCACCAAGCTGCGCGTGGCGCAGCCGGCGCTGAGCCAGCATCTGCGCCATATGGAGGACGAACTCGGCGTGGCGCTGCTGCATCGCGGCACGCGCGGCGTGCTGCCGACGGAGGCCGGCGAGCGGCTGCTGGCCCGGGCGCACATCATCCTGGCCGAATTCGGGGCGCTGCGCGAGGCCGTGCGTGGCGAGGCCGAACTGCCGGGCGGCGAGGTCCGGATCGGCCTTCCGGGAACGGTCAGCGAGCAGTTCAGCGTGCCGCTGATCCAGGCGGCGCGCGAGCGCTATCCGGCGATCCGCATCCGAATCGCCGAGGCGATGAGCGGCTTTGTGCTCGACTGGCTGCGCCGCGGCGAGGTCGATCTGGCGATGATCTACTCAACCTCCGATCCCAAGGGGCTCGGCATCCACCATGTCCTGACCGAGGAGCTCTGCCTGTTCTGCGCCCCGGGAGTGGCGGGTGCGCCGGCGCCGGCGGGGCAGGCGGTGGCGATGGCCGATGCGGCAGCGCTCGACCTGATCCTGCCCGGCATCGGGCATGGTCTGCGCGACCAGATCGACGAGGCGGCGGCCTCGGCCGGGGCGACCATCCAGCCGGCGATCGAGATCGAATCCTACAGCCAGATCAAGCGGCTGGTGGAGCAGGGCTTCGGCTACAGCATCCTGCCGCGGATGGCGGTGGCGGCGCAGGAGAAGGCTGGGCTGTTCCGGTCCTGGCCGCTCGAGCGCCCGACGCTCTACCGCAAGGTCTACCTCGCCTATTCGACCGAGCGGCCGATGCCGGCGGCGGCGCGCGCGATCGGCCAGCTCTCCTGGGAGATCCTGCGCGGCCTCGTCACCGACGAAACCTGGACGGCGACGCTGGGACAGGATGGCGGGCCGCCGACACTGTATAGCTGAGGCTGGCGACGCCCCGCCTAAAGCGAACGCGCCGACCCTTCCATCCGCAGGCGTCCATCGCCGCCTTCCGTCCAGGTCCGGATGCTGCCGTCGACATTGCGCCGGGCTTTGACGAGAAAGCGAACCCCGGCGATCAGCGGGCTCAGGCCGCGATAGTCGAGCGCCAGCGTCGTCGTCCCCGCCAGCGTGGCCGCGATGTTGAGCATCAGCGTCGCCTGGATCGGGCCGTGGACGACGAGCCCGGCATAGCCTTCATCAGTGGTCGCATAGGGCTGGTCGTAATGGATGCGGTGGCCGTTGAAGGTCAGCGCCGAGTAGCGGAAGAGCAGGGTCGGGCTGGCTTCGACCTCCCAGACGAGATCGGCCGGCTCCGGCTCGGCCGTGGCGGTGGGCGTTGCGGTCTGCAGGTTCGTGGCCTCGCGGTAGACGATGTCGTGGCGCTCGCGGAGCGCGAGCCCGCGCGGGGTCGAGACCTCGTGATGGACGGCGACGAAGCAGAGCGCGCCGCTGCGGCCTTCCTTGGCGGTGACGTCGCCGATGGTCGAGCGGCGCGTGACGAGATCGCCCTCGCGCAGCGGCGCCAGCGCCTCGAGGCGCCCGCCCGCCCACATCCGCCGTGGCAGCGGCACGGGCGGCAGGAAATCGCCCTTCGCCGGGTGGCCATCGGGGCCGAGCGCGTTCATCGGCGCGATCGGCGGCGCCAGGCACCAGTGCAGCGCCAGCGGCGCCTCGCCTTCTGGGCCGGGCGCGAGATGGGGCGTGAAGGTGGCCGCATAGCTCTCGATCAGGCGCGGCGTGACAACGTCGGAGGCCTCTTCCGTCCTGCCGATCCAGCGGCGGAGATGGTCGATGTCCATGTGCTTTTCCCGGGGCGTCATTCTCGGGCGCAGCGGAGCGGAGACCCGAGAAACTCTGGCAGGAGATGCTCGGGTCGAGCCCGAGCATGACGTGTGGCTTCAGTAGGAGCGCGGCATGCCCAGCACATGCTCCGCGAGATAGGACAGGATCAGATTGGTCGATATCGGCGCCACCTGGTAGAGCCGCGTCTCCCTGAACTTGCGCTCGATGTCGTATTCCTCGGCGAAGCCGAAGCCGCCATGGGTCTGGATGCAGGCATTCGCCGCTTCGAAGGAGGCGTCCGCCGCCAGCATCTTGGCCATGTTCGCCTCCGCGCCGGCATTCTCGCCGGCCTCGTAGAGCAGCACCGCCTCGCGCACCATCAACTCGGCGGCGCGCATGTTGGCGTAGGCCTTGGCGATCGGGAACTGGATGCCCTGGTTCTGGCCGATCGGTCGGCCGAAGACCTGGCGCTCTTTGGCATAGGCCGAGGCCTTCTCGATGAACCATTTTGCGTCGCCGACGCATTCGGCCGCGATCAGGATGCGCTCGGCGTTCATGCCCGAGAGGATGTAGCGGAAGCCCTTGCCCTCCTCGCCGACGAGGTTCTCGGCGGGGATGCGGACATTGTCGAAGAAGACCTCGGTGGTGGCGTGGTTCATCATCGTCCGGATCGGCCGGATGGTGAGCCCGCTCTTGAGCGCCTCGCGCATGTCGAGCAGGAAGACCGAGAGCCCGTCGGTGCGCTTGGCGACCTGGTCGCGCGGGGTGGTGCGCGCCAGCAGCAGCATCAGGTCCGATTGCGCGGCGCGGCTCGTCCAGATCTTCTGGCCGTTGACGATGTAATGGTCGCCTTCGCGCTTCGCGGTGGTGCGCAGCGCGGTGGTGTCCGTCCCGCTGGTCGGCTCGGTGACCCCGAAGGCCTGCAGGCGCAGCTCGCCCGAGGCGACACGCGGCAGCCAGGCCTGCTTCTGCGCCTCCGAACCGTGGCGCAGCACCGTGCCCATGACATACATCTGGGCATGGCAGGCGCCGCCATTGCAGCCCTGGCGCTGGATCTCCTCCATGATGACGCTGGCCGCCGACAGCGTCAGGCCGGCGCCGCCATAGGCCTCCGGGATCAGCGCCGAGAGGAAGCCGCTTTGCGTGAGCGCCGCGACGAACTCGGTCGGATAGGCCATTTCGCGGTCGAGCTTGCGCCAGTACTCGCCGGGGAAGCCGGCACAGAGGCGGGCGACGGCGTCGCGAATCTCGGCATGGTCTGACGGGTGCTGCATGGCGTCGCTTGTTCTGCTGTCGGGCTCGATCAACCTCTGCGTCATCCCGGACGCAGCGAAGCGGAGCTCCGGGATCCATCGTAGGGCGCATACGGCCCAGAGCGTTCGCTCTACGATGGATCCCGGATCTGCGCGGCTTCGCCGCTTGTCCGGGATGACGGTGGGGTTCGTGAGAGACGGGATTGGTCGCCGAATTCCGCCCGCAGCGCGTCATCATGCTGGCCGAGCGCCGGCACGGGGCGCATCGTCACGCGCTGTCCGTCGACGATGGCCGGCGGGGCGAGGACCTCGACGGGGCCCGACGGCGTTGGCGTGGCCAGCGCGGTCGCGGCGGGGTGGGTGATCAGGTCGCCGACGCTGGAGACGGTGCCATAGGCGATGGCATAGCGATCGAGCGCGGCGGTGACCTCGGCGAAGGATCGCGTCGCGAGCAGGGCCTGAACCTCGCGATCCACCGTCTCGCGCTGCCGCACCCGCAGGACATTGGTAGCGAAGCGGGCGTCCTCGGCGAGCGCCGCGCTGCCCAGGACCTCGCGGGCGAGGATCCGCCATTCGCGCTCGCTCTGGATCGAGATCAGCACATCCCCATCGGCCGTGGAGAAAACCCCATAGGGAGCGATGGAGGGGTGGGCGAGGCCCAGCCGCGGTGGCTCGATGCCGCCATAGCGCCGCGTCAGATAAGGCACGTTCATCAGGTCGCCGAGCGTGTCGAACAGCGAGAGCTGGATCGCGGAGCCCTCGCCGGTCTTCGCGCGGCGCAGCAGCGCCTCCAGGATCGCGGCATAGGCGGCCTGGCCGGTGGCGATGTCGGCGATCGAGACGCCGATCCGCGACGGCCCCGAGGCTTGCGTGCCGGTGATGGCGGCGAGGCCGGATTCCGCCTGGACCAGCAGGTCGTAGGCCTTGCGGGTGTGGTGCGGCGTGCCCGGCGCATAGCCCGAGACGTCGCAGGTGATCAGGCGGGGATAGCGTGCACGCAGCTCGGCCGCGCCGAGGCCGAGCCGGCCGGTGGCACCCGGTGCGAGGTTCTGGATGAAGACATCGGCTTGGCCCAGCATGGCCTCGACCATGGCGCGGTCATCGGCCTGCTTGAGATCGACGCGGCAGGATTCCTTGCCCCGGTTCAGCCAGACGAAATAGGAGGACAGGCCTTTCGCATAGTCGTCATAGCCGCGGGCGAAGTCGCCTTCCGCGCGCTCCAGCTTGATCACGCGCGCGCCGGCATCGGCGAGCTTGCAGGTCGCGGTCGGCACGGCCACCGCCTGCTCCAGCGCCACCACCAGAATTCCTTCGAGCGCGTTCATCGTCGTTCCGGCGGTTCGCCTTGCCCATCACAACCGCAGACGGGCCGTCGAAGCCGGGGCCAAGTCAAATAGGGTTTTGCGATGAGGGCCATAGCGAAATCCTCGCTGTGCGGCGATCTCCATAGATTATCGCTATGGCCCTCATCGTTTTATCCTACTTGTCCTGCCGGATCGCCCATGCACCCCTCTGCGCTCCAGGCAGCGTGCCACCCAAGAGCGCGCTCCAGAAACCATTCAGGGAGAGGTCACGATGAGCACCAAGAGATCAGCCGTAGCCGCATTCGCCCTGGGAGCGCTGATGGCGCTGCCGGCGCAGGCGCAGGACAAGCCGAAGGAACTGGTCGTCGGCATCGCGACCTTCCTGTCCGGGCCGGCCTCGGTCTTCGGCGTCCCGGGACGGAATGCCGCCGATCTGTTCATCGAGGAGCTCAATGCCAAGGGCGGCATCCTCGGCGTGCCGGTGAAGCCTGTTTATGTCGACGAGGGCGCCGGCACCAACCAGCTGATCTCGGAATATCGCCGCGTCGTGCAGGACCAGGGCGCGCAGGTGATGTTCGGCGCGATCTCGTCGGGCTCCTGCAACGCGCTCGCCCCCGTCGCCGAGGACCTCAAGGTCGTCAATGTGATGTGGGATTGCGGCACGCAGACCATCTTCGAGGAGGGCAAGTGGAAGTATTCGGTCCGCACCCAGGGTCATGCCGGCGCCGAGATGATGGCGACGCTGCTCTACCTGATGAAGACCAAGCCGGACTTCAAGACGATCGCGGTGGTCAACCAGGACTATGCCTGGGGGCGTGAGTCCTGGGCGCTGTTCCAGGCCGGGCTGAAGGCGCTGAAGCCTGACGTCAAGATCGTCGCCGAGCTGTTCCCGAAATTCGGCGCGCCGGATTTCTCGACCGAGATCACGCGCCTTTCGGCGCTGCGGCCCGATGTCGTGCTCTCGACCTCCTGGGGCGGCGATCTCGACACCTTCGTCCAGCAGGCCGCCGCGCGCGGGCTCCTGAAGCAGTCGACTTTCGTGCTCCCGCTCGCCGAAAGCTCGATGGAGCGCCTGGGCGCGGTGATGCCCGAAGGCGTTATCGTCGGCGGCCGCGGCGACCACTACTTCCTGCATCCCAAGCACAAGAACTCGGCCGAGATGCAGAATTTCGTGAAGAAGTACAAGGACAAGACCAACGTCTATCCGATCTATCCGACCTTCCACATGAACCAGGCCGTCACCGGCCTCACCAAGGCCTATGAGAAGGCCAGCGCCGCCAATGGCGGCAAGTGGCCGACCAAGGAGCAGGTCATCGCCGCCTTCGAGGGGCTGGAGTTCAAGTCGCTGACCGGGACGATCACCATCCGTTCGGACCATCAGGGCCTCGAGGACCAGCTGCTCGGCACCACCAAGCGCGTGGCGGAATACCCCTTCGCCGTCTACGACAAGATGGCGCTCTATCCCGGCAAGCTGGTGACCACGCCGGTCGGCCAGAAGTCGCTCGACTGGTTCTCCAAGATCAAGCCCGAGATGGTCGCCGACAAGTCGATCGAGACCTTCGACTATTCGAAGTAATCGAACCAGCCGCATCCGCCGCCGTCATCCCGGACAAGCCGCGTAGCGGCGCAGCTCCGGGATCCATCGGAGGGCACCGCGCTCTACGATGGATCCCGGATCTCCGCTTCGCTGCGTCCGGGATGACGCGGAACGGTTGATCGCAATCCAGAATCGGATGGCCATGCCTCCTGAAATGCTCTTCCTCGCCGCGCTCGACGGCCTCGCCTATGGCTCGCTGCTGTTCCTGGTGGCGGTCGGGCTGTCGCTGATCTTCGGTGTGCTCGGCGTGCTGAATGTCGCCCATGGCTCGTTCTACGCGATCGGCGCCTATGTCGCGGCGAGCGCCGTGCTGGCGGCGGCCGGGATGGGTCTGCCGACCTGGCTTGCCTTCCCACTGTTCCTGATCTCCGCCATCCTCGTCGGCGTCGTCGTCGGCGGGCTGGTCGAGGCGCTGCTGCTGCGGCGGATCTACGGCAAGGAGGAGGTGCTGCAACTCCTCGTGACTTTCGCGGTCTTCATGATCCTGGAGGATGCGCAGAAGGTCGTCTTCGGCACGCAGCCGCTCTTCGCCAATGCGCCGATGAACTGGCTCGGCACGGTCGAGGTCTTCGGCATCTATTACACCCGATACCAGCTCATCCTGATCCCGCTGGTGGCGCTGGCCGTTCTGGTGGGCCTGCGGCTCTTCCTGCGCCGGACCGCCTTCGGGCGCGCGATCGTCGCGGTGACCCAGGACCGCGAGGCGGCGATGGCGATGGGCATCAATGCGACGCGGATCTATCTCTTCACCTTCATGATCGGGGCCTCGCTGGCGGCGCTGGGCGGAGCTCTGTCCTCGGCCACGACCTCGCTGACGCCGGGCATCGGCTCGGGGATGATCGTGCTGTCCTTCGCGGTGGCGGCCACGGCCGGGCTGGGGCGGATCGAGGGCGCGGCGGTGGCTGCCCTGATGATCGGGCTGGGACGCTCGGCGGCGGTTTATTTTGCGCCGGAATTCGACGTGCTGATCCCTTATCTGATCATGGTCGCGGTGCTGCTGATCAAGCCGGAAGGGCTGTTCACCACGCTGCAGACGAGGAAAGTCTGATGGCGCGCCAATATCTCATCGGCGCGGCGCTGCTGATCGCGCTCATCGTCTTTCCCGTGATCTCGCCCTGGGCGACGGTCATTCTCACCGTCGCGCTCTGCGAGGGGCTGGCGGCGCTCGGCATCCTCGTGTTGCTGCGGGCGGGCCAAGTCTCCTTCGGCCATGGGCTGTTCTTCGCCTTGTCGGCTTATGTCGTCGCCTTCATGGCGGCCGCGAGCTTCGGACACGAGGTGCTGCTGCTGGTGCCGATCGCCACCGCGGCCTCGGGCCTTGTCGCCGCGGTCGTCGGGCTCTTCATCGTGCGCTACCGCGCGATCTTCTTCGGCATGCTCAACTTGGCCATCTCGATGGTGTTCTTCTCGCTTTTGGAGAAGCTGTTCTCGATCACCGGCGGCGCCGACGGCAAGCGCGTGCCGCGGCCGACGCTGGCGGGCATGACGCTCGATCGCGAGACCTTCGAGTTCTGGATGTTCTACATCACCCTGGCGCTGGCGGTGGTCGCGGCGCTCGGGGTCGCGCGCTATCTCGTCTCGCCTGGCGGCAAGGCGCTGGAGGCGATCAAGTCGAACGAGACGCGGCTGGAATATCTCGGCGTCTCCAGCCGCAAGGTGCTCTACGGCGCCTATCTGCTCTCGGGGCTGCTGGCGGGCTTGGGCGGCGCGATCATCGCGCTGGTCTCGGGCCATGTCACGCCGGAGCTGGCCTATTGGGTGCGCTCGGGCGAGTTCGTCTTCATCGCGATCCTCGGTGGCGTCGGCGGCGTGGCGGGACCCTTCCTGGGCGCGCTGATGTTCCAGATCATCCGCGGTTATGCGGCCGTGCATGCGCCGGAGACCTGGCATGCGGTGCTCGGCGTGATGCTGCTGGTGATCATCTTCTTCGCGCCGAGCGGGCTCTACGGGCTGATCGCGGGCCGCAAGCGCCCGGCCGCCGCGAGCTCTGGCGAGGAGGGCGGGCGATGAGCGAGTTCATCCTCGAGGCGCGCGACCTGGAACTGCGTTTCGGCGGCGTGCTGGCCGCCAATGGCGCGAGCCTGAAGGTGCGGGCCAATGAGCGCATCGCCATCATCGGCCCCAACGGCGCCGGCAAGACCACCTTCATCAACCTCTGCACCGGCTATCTGAAACCGCAATCGGGCCGCGTCGTCTTCGCGGGGCAGGATGTGACGGGGCTGTCGCCGCGCACGATCGCGCGGCGTGGCATCGGCCGCTCCTTCCAGATCCCGCAGCTCTTCACCGACAACACGGTGATGGAGAACCTGCTGCTGGCGTTGAGCGCGCGCGAGGGCACATGGTCGCCCTTCCTGCGGCTCGACCGCCACCCCAAGCGCGTGGAGATGACGGCGCTGCTCGACAGTGTCGGCCTGCGCGACACTGCCGAACGGCTCGTGCGGGAGCTGCCGGAGGGCATGCGCAAGCTCATCGACATCGCGGTGGCGCTGGCGCTCGACCCGAAGCTGATCTTCATGGACGAGCCGACCTCGGGCGTCTCCAGCTCCGAGAAGTTCCAGGTGATGGACACGCTGACGCGCGCGCTCGATGCTCGCGCCACGACCGCGATCTTCGTCGAGCACGACATGGACGTGGTCGCGCGCTACGCCAGCCGCGTCGCGGTCTGGTCGGGCGGGCGCATCGCACTGGAAGGCACGCCCGACGAGATCCTCAATCATCCCGAGGTGCGCGAAACCGTGATCGGGGTGGGAGTTTAGCCATGCTGGAGATCAGGGGACTGTCTGCCGTCATCGAAGGCGTGCAGGTGCTGCGCAAGGTCGATTTCGCGCTGGCTGAGGGCGCGACGGTGGCGCTGATCGGCCGCAACGGCGCGGGCAAGACCAGCCTGCTGCGCGCGATCATGGGCTTCATGACCGTGACGGAGGGCACCATCGCCTTCGACGGCCGGCCGATCCTGACGATCCCGCCGCATGAGCGGCCGCGGCTCGGGATCGGCTATGCGCCGGAGGACCGGCGGCTGTTCTCCAGTTTCTCGATCGAGGAGAACATCCGCTTGCCGGCCGAGGTGATGAAGGTGCCGGGCGCCGAGATCGCCAGGCGATTGGAGGGGATCTACCAGGTGCTGCCGGAACTGGCCGATCTGCGCCATCGTGCGGCCGCTGGCCTTTCGGGCGGTCAGGGCAAAATGGCGGCACTGGCGCGGGCGCTGATGGTGGGGCAGCGCATCATCCTGCTCGACGAGCCCTTCCAGGGCCTCGCGCCGGTGCTGGCGCAGCGTTACGCGACTGCCCTGCGTGCGCTGCGCGACAGCCATCCCGAGATCGCGTTGCTCATCACCGAATCCAATCCCAGTCTGCTGCGCAGCTTCGCCGAGCGTGCCTATGCGATCGAGCGCGGCGAAGTCACGGAGGTGGCTGGCGGCCTGGCGGCAAGTTCGCTCGAAGCGGCGGGGCTGCATTAGGTCGCAGACGGAACACACCGTCATCCTGGACAAGCCGCGCAAGCGGCGCCGCTCCGGGATCCATCGGAGGGCTCCAGCGCTCTCCGATGGATCCCGGACTTCGCTGCGCGAAGCCCGGGATGACGATGCGATTTTGAGATCAAGCACTCGTTGTCGAGTTAGGAGAAACCTATGACCCAGCACTTCATCAACGGCCGCCATGTGGCGGGCCGCGGCGGCGAGACCATGGCCGTGCTGGCGCCCGCCACCGGCGAGGAGTTCACCCGGATCGCCTGCGGCACGGCCGAGGACATCGACGATGCGGTGAAGGCGGCGCGCGCGGCCTATGAGGGCGCCTGGGGCAAGCTGACGGCGGCCGAGCGCGGCCGGCTGATCGCCAAGCTCGGTCTCAAGGTGCTCGACAATTTCGACGAACTCGCCCGCACCGAGGCGCAGGACACCGGCAAGCCGATGGCGCAGGCCCGGGCCGATATCGAGGCGACCGCCCGCTATTTCGAATTCTATGGCGGTGCCGCCGACAAGGTGCACGGCCACATCGTGCCGTTTCTCAACGGCTACAGCGTCAACGTCATCCATGAGCCGCATGGCGTCACCGGCCATATCCTGCCCTGGAACTACCCGGCGCAGATGTTCGGGCGGTCGCTGACTGCGGCGCTCGCCATGGGCAATGCGGTCGTGCTGAAGCCGGCCGAGGAGGCCTGCCAGACGGCGTTGCGGCTGGCGGTGCTGGCCTCCGAGGTCGGCTTCCCCGACGGTGCGATCAACATCGTCACCGGCCGCGGGCATGAGGCGGGCGCGGCTCTCTCGGCCCATCGCGGCGTCGACTTCATGTCCTTCACCGGCTCGCCCGAGGTCGGCAAGATGGTGCAGCACGCCTGCGCCGAGCATCTGATCCCTTGCACGCTGGAACTCGGCGGCAAGTCGCCCCAGATTGTCTTCGACGATGCCGATTTCGACGCCGCCGTGCCGATCGTCTGCAAGGCGATCGTCCAGAACACCGGGCAGACCTGCTCGGCCGGCTCGCGCGTGCTGGTGCAAAGCCACGTCTATGACGACTTCATGGGGGCGGTCGCCAAGGAGTTCACCAAGCTGCGCGCCGGCACGCCGGAGATGGACCTCGATTGCGGCCCGGTGATCAACGCCAAGCAGCGTGGCCGGGTGCAGAGCTTCATCGATCAGGCCCGCGAGGCCGGCATCCCGGTCATCGCCGAGGGGCAGATCGCGCAGGGCGTGCCCAATGGCGGTTTTTACGTGACGCCGACGCTGTTCGGGAAGGTGCCACGCGGCAACCGGCTGGAGCAGGAGGAGGTGTTCGGCCCGGTGCTCGCCGCCTTCCCCTTCAGCGATGAGGCAGACGCGATCAAGCTCGCGAACTCGACCGAATACGGGCTCGTCGCGGCGGTCTGGACCAAGGATGGCGGGCGCCAGCAGCGCGTCGCCAAGAAGGTCCGCGCCGGCCAGGTCTTCATCAATGGCTATGGCGCCGGCGGCGGCATCGAGCTGCCTTTTGGGGGCACCGGCAAATCCGGCCATGGCCGCGAAAAGGGCTTCGCCGCGCTGGAGGAGTTCGCGGTGACCAAGACGATCGTGCACAAGCACGGGTGAGAACTGTCATTCCGGGGCAGCGCGCAGCGCTGAACCCGGAACCCACGACTGGGTCGGACGTCAATCGGCGCAATGACGGGCTCACCCGGTCGTGGGTTCCGGGTTCGCGCCGTTGGCGCGCCCCGGAATGACAAACCTCACATCATGATGACGTGCCGGATGGTGCGGCCTTCATTGAGGGCGTCGAAGCCCTCGTTGATGCCGTCGAGGCCGCTTTGGCTCGTCATCAGTTTGTCCACCGGCAGCTTCCCGCGCAGATAGAGGTCGACGAAGCGGGGGATGTCGCGCATCGGGATGCAGGAGCCGACGTAAGAGCCCTTCAGTGTCCGCTCCTCGCCGACGAGGCGCACGGGGGCCAGCGACAGGGTATGGGCGGGGTTGGCGAGGCCCGCCGTCGTGGTCGTGCCGCCGCGCCGCGTGATCTGGTAGGCGAGGTCGAGCGCCTTGACCGAGCCGGCCATCTCCAGCCCGTGGTCGACGCCGCCTTTGGTCGCGGCGCGGATTGCCTCGATGACGCCTGGATCGCCCGCGTTGAAGGTGTCGGTCGCGCCGAGATCGCGCGCGATCGCGAGCTTCTCCTCCGAGAGGTCGACCGCGATGACCCGGGAAGCGCCGCAGGCGGCGGCGCCCATCAGCGCGCTCAAGCCAACGCCGCCGAGGCCGACGACGGCGACCGTCTCACCGGCCCGCACCTTGGCGGTGTTAACTGCCGCGCCGACGCCGGTCAGCACCGCGCAGCCGAAGAGCGCGGCAATCTCGTGGGGAATGTCGGCCTCGAGCTTCACCAGCGAGTGGCGCGAGATCACGGCGTATTCGGCGAAGGCAGAGACGCCGACATGGTGGTGCACCGGCTGGCCATGGGCCGAGAGCCGGCGACCACCGCCGATCAGCTCGCCGATGCCGTTGGCGGCATTGCCGGGCTCGCAGAGCGCCGGGCGGCCTTCGGCGCAGGGCGAGCAATGGCCGCAGGAGGGCACGAAGACCATGATGACGCGGTCGCCCTTCTTCAGATCCTGGATGCCGGGGCCGGGCTCGACGACCTCGCCTGCCGCCTCATGGCCCAGCACCATCGGCACGGGGCGCGGGCGGTTGCCGTCGATCACCGACAGGTCGGAGTGGCAGAGACCGGCGGCGCGGACCCGAACCAGCACCTCGCCCGGACCCGGCGGGGCGAGCTCGAACCTCCTCGATCGAGAGCGGCCGGCTCTGCGCGTAAGGGGCGGAGACGGGGCTGGCGTTCAGCACGGCGGCGCGGATCTTCATGAAGGCGTTCCTCGGCAGGCTTGTGTCGTTGCCGCCATCGGGCCGCAAATGGCGGGGCCTGTCAAAGATCGTTTCGCGATCCCCGGCATAAGCGGGGAGCATGCGGGCGCGCGAATGCGCGGCCATAGCATTTCCGTCTGAGCGGGATCGCCAAATCGCATTGGCCGCGGGCATCGGGCCCGGCCAAAGATGGCGTTCCCAAAAACATGGCATTCCCAGGAAGACCGAGGACAGATCATGAGACTGAAGGGCAAGACGGCGCTGATCACCGGCGCGGCGCAGGGGTTCGGCTTCGGCATCGCCGAGACCTTCGTTCGCGAGGGCGCGCGGGTGGCGCTGCTCAACCTCAACGGCGACAAGGCCAAGGAGGCCGCGCAGGCGATCGGCCGCCGGGCTTTCGCCGTGACCTGCGACGTCGGCAAGGGCAAGAGCGTCGAGAAGGCCGTGGCGCGAGTCATCGCCAAGGTCGGGCGGCTCGACATCGTCGTCAACAACGCCGGCATCAGCCACCGCAACCAGCCCATGCTCGACGTCAGTGAGGAGGAGTTCGACCGCGTCTTCGACGTCAACGTCAAGTCGATCTATCTGATGGCGAAGGCGACGGTGCCGCATTTCCGCGAGCATGGCGGCGGCGTGATCCTCAACATCGGCTCCACCGCCGGTGTACGGCCCCGGCCGGGCCTGACCTGGTACAACGGCTCCAAGGGCGCGGTGAACCTGCTGTCGAAGTCGATGGCGGTGGAACTGGCGCCGGACCGCATCCGCGTCAACGCGATCGCGCCGGTTGCCGGCGAGACGCCGCTGCTGGCGACCTTCATGGGCGAGGACACGCCGGAGAAGCGCAAGGCCTTCACCGCGACGATCCCCTGGGGCCGGTTCTCGACGCCGCAGGACATCGCCAATGCCGCGCTGTTCCTGTGCTCCGACGAATCCGAGATGGTGACCGGCAGCGTGCTGGCCGTCGATGGCGGGCGCTGCGTCTGAGAGATTGGAGCCGGTGGCGGGGATACCCGCCGCCGGTGCTCAGGCCGCCTTGTCCTTCATGCCGCCATCGGTGAGGCGGTACCAGGCGATGATGGCCGAGACGTAGAGCGCGTTCAGCGCGTGCAGGGGCAGCGGGCTGATCGGCACGACCGGGAAGGGCAGGCGGCCCTTGTCGCCGGTGGCGATATAGCCGGCCATCGCCTTGCCCATGGCGCTCTGCAGCCCGACGCCGCGGCCCATGCAGCCGATGTCGACGAGCAGGCCGGGCTCCGGCTCGTGCAGATGCGGCAGGAAATCGCGCGTCAGCGCCACCCGCCCGCACCAGCGGAAGTCGAAGGGCACGCCCTTCGCCTGCGGATACATCTTGCCGACGACGCGCTCGAGATGAGCCCAGTCGGCGGCGTCCCTCGGCTCGCGGAACGGGCCGCGCCCGCCCATCAGCAGGCGGTTCTGATGGTCCTTGCGGAAGTAGAGCAGCAATTGCCGCGTGTCGGAGGTGACCTGTCCCTCGGGCAGGATCGTGCCGGCGACATTGTCTGACAGCGGTTGTGTCGCGACGATGAAGGAGTTCGGCCGGATCACGGTCTGGCGCAGCTTCGGGATCAGGTCGCCGGTGTAGCCATTGGTGGCGACGACGACGCGCGGCGCCTTGACGGTAGCGCCCTGGGCCGTGCGCACCGTCCAGGTCGATCCACTGCGCGTGAGCGAGACGACCTTGCTCTGGCCGTGGATGGCGGCGCCGGCCGCGATGGCCGCCTTCGCCAGGCCGCGGGCATAGGCCAGCGGCTGCACGCCGCCGGCGCGCCGGTCTACCCAGCCGGCGAGATAGCGATCCGTGCCGAGCAGGCGGGCGGCGGCGTCCTGGTCGAGGAAGGCGGCATCGACGCCGCGCGCCTGCCATTCGGCGGCACGGCGCTTGACCGTCTCGACCATGGCCGGGGTATGCGCACCTTGAATCCAGCCGGCGCGCTTGTGCGGCACGTCCATTTCGTGTTTCGCGATCAGGTCGAAGACGAGATCGGCGGTCGAGCCGACGAAGCCGATCAGCGCCTCGCCCGCGACGGGACCGAACTTGGCGAGGATTTCGCTCGGATCATATTTGATGCCGGGGATGACCTGCCCGCCATTGCGGCCCGAGCCGCCCCAGCCGGGCTCATGCGCCTCGAGCACCACGACGGAGACGCCGGCCTCCGCCAGATGCAGCGCGGTCGACAGTCCGGCGAAGCCGGCGCCGATCACGCAGACATCGGCGCTGACGTCCTGCGCCAGCGGCGGTGTTGGCGCTGCGGCCGGCGCGGTCGCGAACCAGAGCGAGGGGGCGAGCGGGAAGGGTTCGGCCACGGGGCTTGCTCCTCAGATCGGACGCAGCACGCGGCGCAGGAAATCCTGCGTGCGCGGATGGGTCGGCGCGCTCAGCACCTCGCGCGACGGGCCCTGCTCGACGATGACGCCGCCGTCGAGGAAGAGCACGCGGTCGGCGACCTCGCGGGCGAAGCCCATCTCATGGGTGACGACGAGCATGGTCATGCCCTCCTCGGCCAGGCTCTTCATCACCTGCAGGACCTCGCCGACGAGTTCGGGGTCGAGCGCCGAAGTCGGCTCGTCGAAGAGGATCGCCTTGGGCTGCATGCAGAGCGCCCGCGCGATGGCGACGCGCTGCATCTGTCCGCCGGACAACTGCCCGGGATAGGCGTCCATCTTGTTGCCGAGGCCGACACGATCGAGCAGTTCGCGCCCACGCGCCATCGCCTGTGCCGCCGGCTCCTTCTTCACGAAGATCGGCCCCTCGACGACGTTCTCCAGCGCGGTGCGGTGGGGGAACAGGTTGAAGCGCTGGAACACCATCGCCATCGCGGTGCGGATGCCGACGATCGAGGGCTTGTCGCGCTCGACGCGTTCGCCGTCGATCGTGATCGCGCCGCCATCATAGGATTCGAGCCCGTTGATGCAGCGCAGGATCGTCGACTTGCCGGAGCCGGACGGTCCGATCAGGCAGACGACTTCGCCCCTGGCGACGCTCGCCGTGATGCCCTTGAGCACCGGAAACGAGCCGAAGCTCTTGGTGACGCCGGTGATCTCGATCATCGGCGCGCCCGCCATCGCATGCCCGGTCATCGCCTGGCCCCCTTGCCGAAGCGGCGTTCGAGCCAGCTCACCAGCCCCATCAGCGGCAGGCACATCGCCAGATAGAGCAGGGCGACCAGCGTGTAGACGGTCATGTTCTTGAAGGTGGAGGAGGCGATCAGCGTGCCCTGCAGCGTGAGTTCAGCCACCGTGATGGTCGAGGCCTGCGAGGAATCCTTCAGCATCATCACCATGATGTTGCCATAGGGTGGCAAAACGAGGCGGATCGCCTGCGGCAGGATCACCCGGCGCATGGTCAGGCCCCAGCCCATGCCGATCGACTGCGCGGCCTCGATCTGGCCGTGGTCGATCGCCTCGATGCCGGCGCGGAAGTTCTCGGACTGATAGGCCGAATAGGCGATGCCGAGCCCGATAATCGCCGCCTGCAGCGCCGTCAGCGCGATGCCGAACTCGGGCAGCACGAAGTAGATGTAGAAGAGCTGCACCAGGATCGGGATGCCGCGCAGTGTGTTGACGACGATCTTGGCGGTCGTCGCCAGCCAGCCGATGCCCGACACGCGCATCAGCGCCCAGACCAGGCCGAGCACGGTCGAGAGCGCGAGCGAGCCCAGCGCGACGATGATCGTGAACTTCACGCCCTGCAGGAGAAGCGGCAGGAACTGGGTGGCGTCGCGCAGGAAGGTTTGCATGCGGTTCTTGGCGTCTAAGGCAGGCAGTCAGAAACGTGTGAACCTCAGCCCGTCATCCCGGACAAGTCGCGAAGCGACGCCGATCCGGGATCCATCATAGGATGCAACAATGCCCTACGATGGATCCCGGAGCTTCGCTTCGCTGCGTCCGGGATGACGGTGTGGTTCGTGCGGGAGAACCCGACCGGCGCTCAGGCGAGCCCCCACTTGGCCAGGATCTTGTCGACCGTGCCGTCGGCCTTGAGCTTGGCGAGGCCGGCATTGATCTTCTTCAGCAGTTCGCCATCCGTCTTGCGCACGCCGATGCCGACGGAGCCCGAGATCACCGGCTTGTAGGTCTTGACGATGCGCACGCGCGGGAACTGGCCCTGCGAGAGGTTGTAGGCGATGATCGGCAGGTCGAAGACAGCGGCCTGGACGCGGGCGGCGTTCACGTCGGCGAGGATGTCGGGCAGCGTCTTGTAGAGCTTCACCTCCGAGAACAGGCCCGAGCTCTGCAGCTTGTCGACATAGGCCGTGCCGATCTGCACGCCGATCGTCTTGCCCTTCAGGTCCTCCAGCGCGACATAGTCCTTCGTGTCGGTGGCCGGCACGATCAGGCCCTCGCCATAGGTGTAGATCGGGTCCGAGAAGTCGATCACCTCCTTGCGGACCGGGGTGATGTACATCGCGGCGGCGACGATATCGACCTTGTTGCCGGTGAGCGACGGGATCAGCGTCGAGAACTGCATGCCCTCGACCGCGACCTTGAAGTCGGAGACGGCGGCGATCGCCTTGATCAGGTCGACCATCACGCCTTCGATGGTGTTGGTCTTGGTGTCGAGGAAGGTGAAGGGGCTGCCCGTCGGCGTCGAGCCGACCTTGAGAACCGCCTGCGCCCAGGCCGGGCTCAGGCCGCCGGCAAGCGCGCTGCCTGCCAGCATCGACAGAAAGGTCCGACGTTCCATGGCGATATCCTCTGAGTGTGCGCCTGCGTGACGCGGTCGCAGGATTTTCACCTGCGTGAAGATACGAGCATAGGACAAACTTGTCGGCAAGCGATTTCACGTGCATGAAATAACGGCGACGAATGGAGCCTTCATGAGCAGCCCTGCCGCCCCGCCGTCCCGCCCGGAAGTCGATCAGGAGATCGGGGCCGGCCTGCGCCGCCTGCGCCGCGAGCGCCGCCTCTCGCTCATCGATTTGTCGACGCGGACCAATCTCTCGATCGGGTTCCTCAGCCAGATCGAGCGCGGCAAGTCCTCGCCGACGCTGCGGGCGCTGGTCAGCATGGCGGATGCGCTGGGGGTGGGCATCGGCGATCTCTTCCCGAGGGGCGGCGAGGGGGCTTCGTCCCAGACCGCGACAATCGTGCGCGCGGCCGGGCGCAGCGAGTTGAAGCTCTGGCGCTCCGGCATCCGCAAGCAGATGCTGACCCCTCATAGCGAGGGCGCCAAGCTCAGCCTCTATCTGGTCGAGATGGAGCCGGGTGCCAGCACGGGCGACGAGCTCTACACCCATGGTGGCGAGGAAGCCGGGCTGGTGATGAGCGGCGCGATGAGCCTCAGCGTCGAGCAGGAGAGCTGGACGCTGCAGGAGGGCGACAGCTTCCGCTTCCTGTCCTCGCGGCCGCACCGCTTCGCCAATGCGGCGGCGGGCGAGACGCGGGTTCTCTGGGTGAACTGCCTCTAAAGGCGCGCTCAGAGCGGCCGGCGCGGGCTCGCCACGCCGAAATGGCAGATCGGCTCGCCGGGCTTGGCCGTGGCGCTCGGGAAGATGACGAAGCCGTCGCTGGGTGCGGTCACGGCGCGGCCATCGGCGCGCGTCGCGAGCAGCGCCCCGGCCGGCACGCGGTCACCGGTCTTCCAGCCCTGCGCCACCCGGTCGCCTTCGGCCTCGCAGATCACCACCTCGGTCATCTGGATCACCGAGGCAAGCGCCGGCGCAGGGGCGGGCGCGTCGATCAGGCCGAGATGGGCAAGCGTGTTGCGGATGGCGGCATAGCCGATCTCGACGGAAGCCGGGTCGTCATGCTGCCCGCATTCCAGCGTCACGCCATAGCCGCCGGCAAAGCGCATGAACTCGGTCGTGCCGAAGCCCTCGGTGACGGCGAGCGGCGGCAGGTTCAGACGCTCGCGCGCGGCGATGATCTGGACGTAGTTGTCGAGCCAGCCATGGATCGCGACGGGAACCCCGAGGCATGCGGCCAACGCGAGCTCCGCCGCGCCGTGGCGGAAGGGCTCGAGCGGGCCGGTGTTGTCCTCCGGCCCGAAGAAGACGAAGGGCTCGCCCTCGCCGCGGAAGGAATGCACATCGAGCAGCACCTCGTGCTCGCGCAGCAGGGCGCAGAGCCTGCGGCCGATCCGGTCCTCGTTGTCGAGCGGCTGCAGCCGCTCGCGCAGGTCCCGGTTGAGATTGCGGTCGCCCTCGCGCGTGTTCTGGCGATAGGCCTTGGGGTTGGTCACGGGCACGAAGGTGATCTCGCCGCGCGCGATCAGCAGCCGGCCGGCCCGGCAATCGTCGACGATGCGCGCGATCGCCTTGGGGCCGCAGCTCTCATTGCCATGCACGGCGCCGAGCACGAGCAGCTTCGGCCCCGCCTGCAGGCCGTGGAAGCGGATGCTCTCCAGCGGCGCGGCGTCGGTGGCGGGAACGGTCCAGGTGGTGTCGGCAGGGGCTGTCATGGGGCGTCCGGAGGGGGAGGTGCGCGAGAAGGCCGAAAGGAGCCGGGTGCGTCAAGGCGCGGTGTGGTGCGGGGGAGAGGGATCGACCGAGGGATCAGCTAGCCGCCATCCTGCTTCACTCCGCGCGCGACGATCCGCAGCGCGCCATCGGGCAGGGGACGCTGGAGCGCGGCCGCCCGCTCCCAGGGCGCGGTCATCCAGGCTTCGCAGGCCTCCGGCGTGGTCAGGATGACGGGCATGGCCTTGGGGTGGATCGCCTTGACCTCGGCATTGGGGTCGGTGGTGAGGAAGGCGTAGAGATCGGCCGAAACCGGGCCCTCCTTCAGCTTGCGCGCGCTGGTCCATTGCGGCGTCCAGATACCGGCGAAGAAGGCCGTGGGGCGGTCCTCGCCGAAGGCGAACCAGATGTCGCCGCCCTCGGCCCTGTTGAACTCGCTGAAGGCGGTGAAGGGCACGAGGCAGCGGTTCTCGATGCCGAGCCAGCGGCGCCAGTGCGGGCTCTTGGTGTTGCGCACATTGGTGACGCCGGGGTCGGTCTTCCTGCCTTCCAGCGCGAAGGCGGGCGAGGGCATGCCCCAGCGCGTCATCGCCAGCGTCGGCGTCCCGCCCTCGTTGCGGATGACGGGCGCGGCATAGTCGGGAAAGATGCCGGGCTGCGGAACGATCTGTGCGGCCACGTCGAAGGTGGCGAAGAGCTTGCGCATCGCCTCGACATTGCGGGTGTGGCTGTAGAGGTTGCACATCGCTCAACCCTCTGCCCGGCCTCGGACCCGATACGGAGATCAGGAGAGCCGGATGGATGGATCGGAGGTCAGAACTCTCACGACGTGGATCCTGGAAGATCCGTTGGTAGCGGGAGAGGGACTTGAACCCCCGACACGCGGATTATGATTCCGCTGCTCTAACCAGCTGAGCTACCCCGCCCCAATGACCGGCCCGCCCGAAGGCCGCCGTTCGCCGGAGGCCGCGATATAGGGGGGCGGACTGGGGCTCGTCAAGCCTCGGCTCGCCGGTTCCCGCGCGGTCAGGCCGTTGCGGTCGCGGAGCCGGCGGAGGCGAGCTTGCGCAGCCGCACCACCTTGAAATAGCCCGAGCCGACATGGGTGGTCTCGTAGCGCCCGGTGCGCGCGGCCCAGCCGGTGAGGCGGCTGACCTTGAAGTCCGAGCTCCAGCCGACGGCGCGGGCGAGCGGCGCGAGTGCCGACCAGAGCGCGGCAAAAGGCCCGCCATCGTCGACGAGGCGGCTGGAGATCACGATCTCGCCGCCGGGCTTCAGCACGCGGTCCATCTCGGTCAGCGCCTGTTCGGGGTCGGGTACGAGGGTGATGACGAACTGCGCGGTCACCGCATCGAAGGCCTCGTCGGCGAAACCGAGCCGGCAGGCGTCCATCACCATCAGCCCGCGCACATGCGAGAGGCCCTGGCTGGCGACCTTGCGGTTGGCCACTTTCAGCATGTCGAGCGAAAGATCGGCGCCGACGACGCGCGAGCCCGGGGTGAAATAGGGCAGGGTCAGGCCCGTGCCGACGCCGATCTCGAGGATGTCGGGCCCGCAGGCGCAAGCCGCGGCCACGGCCTCGCGCTGCGGCCCGGCCAGCAGGTTCTGGTAGATCCGGTCATAGATGCGCGCCCAGATGGCATAGACGCGCTTCTGGCTTTCGAGATGGTCTGGCACCGGCATGGAGCGGCTCGCGAGCGGGATGGACGAAGAGGAGCCGGGCGGCCGGCGTCAGGAGAGGGCGAGGTCGGCGGTGGCCTTCGCCTGCGGCATCCGCAATTCGGGGCGGATGATGGTGCCGCCGCCGAGCACGCGGGCGCCGGGGCCGGCATCGGCATAGATCACGCAGGCCTGGCCGGGCGAGACGCCCTCCTCATCGGTGGCGAGTTCGACCTTGAGCCCGGCCGCGTCGCGCAGCAGGCGCGCCTCGCGCGGGGGGCGCGTCGAGCGCACGCGCACGGCGACATCGAGGCCTTCCGACGGCAGGGACTCAAGCGCAGTCTCGCCGAGCCAGTTGAGATCGCGCAGCCGGACCTCGCGGACATTGAGCGCCTCGCGCGGGCCGACGATGACGCGGGCCTCGTCGGCGTCGAGCCGCAGGACATAGAGCGGCTCGGGCGTGCTCAGGCCCAGGCCCTTGCGCTGGCCGACGGTGAAGCGCAGCACGCCCTCATGGCGGCCGAGCACCCGGCCGTCGAGATGGACGATTTCGCCCGGCCGCGCCGCGCCCGGCTTCAGCCGCTCGATGACGTCGGCATAGCGGCCATTGGGGACGAAGCAGATGTCCTGGCTGTCGGGCTTGTCGGCGATGCCGAGGCCGAGTTCGGCGGCGAGCGCGCGGGTCTGCGCCTTGTCGATGCTGCCGAGCGGGAAGCGCAGCAGATCGAGCTGCTCCTGCGTCGTCGCATAGAGGAAATAGCTCTGGTCGCGGTTGGCATCGGCGGCGCGGAACAGGCCGCGACGGCCATCGGCCAGCTCGCGGCCAACGACGTAATGGCCGGTCGCCAGCGCGTCGGCCCCGAGTTCGCGGGCGAGCCCGAGCAGGTCCTGGAACTTCACCGTGCGGTTGCACTCGACGCAGGGGATCGGAGTCTCGCCGGCGAGATAGCTCTCGGCAAAGCGCTCGATCACGGCGTCGCGGAAGCGGTTCTCGTAATCGAGGACGTAATGGGGGATGCCGATCTGCTCGGCGACGCGGCGCGCGTCATGGATGTCCTGCCCGGCGCAGCAGGCCCCGGCGCGGTGGACGGCGGCGCCATGGTCGTAGAGCTGCAGCGTCACGCCGACGACGTCATAGCCCTCGCGCTTCAGCAGGGCGGCCACCACCGAGGAATCGACGCCGCCCGACATCGCCGCGACGACGCGCGTGGCCGCGGGCGGCTTGGCGATGTCGAGGGAGTTGCGGGGCGCGGTCATGGAAAGCGGGGCGGTCCTGCGGCGGGGGAGGCGAGACGCGGGCTCTATACCGGTTTTGGCGCGGCGCGGCCAGCCGCGATGGGCAAAAGCTGCCGCCCGGAGGCCCCGATGCGGCCGATCTTGCCGCGGCCGATCGGCTTTGTTGCCTCTAACACTCTGATTTCATTGATTGCGGTCGTGGCCCAGGCATTGCTGTGAGAGCCGCAGGGGCGTTCTGCGCCCGTGTTGCGGACGAGACGATGTCGATACAGCCCCTGTCGAGTTCCCCCCCTCCCGCCGACGGCGCGGCTGCGCGTCGGCGCATGGCCGATCGCGACGCCGATGCGGCGCGGGAAAGCTTCGCCCTGCCGCCGGACGAGCCGGTCGCGGACACGCGGACGGCGAGCCGCGAAGCCCGCCGTGATACGGCGGCTGCGGCGGATCAGGCCGCCCGCGAAACATCGGAGACGCAGCGCGCCGCTGACGATCAAAACCCGCGAACCAAGGCCGAGGCCGAGAGCCGCGCCAGGATCGCTGCCTCCGACGAGACCGCTGCCTCCAACGAGACCGCCGCAGCGGAGCCGGACGCGAAGACGGCGCCCGCCAAGCCGTCGCTCGCCGAGCCCGGCAAGCCCGTCGCCGCAACCCCCGAGGTCCTGCTGTCGAGCGGGCCGAAAGCGCCGAAGCTCGACATCGCCGCGCTCGTCACCATCGCGGCCGCCGCCGAGGGCGAGAGCCAGGCGCAGCCGACCCCGCAGGTCGATCCCTCGCTGGTCGCCGGCGAGATGTTGCCGATGCCGACGGTCAAGACGAAGGCCGCAGGCGCCACGGAGGGCGGCGAGGAGGCCAAGGCCAGCGAGAGCGCCACGGCCACTGCGGCCGACGCCGCCGTGCCGACGCCCGTGCCGGTGTTGCCGCAGCTTGTTCCAGCGCCCGTCACGCCCGAGTTTCCCGCCGCGACGGCGGCCGGCACGGCGGCCGTCGGCGAGGAACAGAAGCAGACGAAACAGGCCGATGCGGCCGCCCTTGCCGCGGCGGTGGCCCTCACCGCGGCCGGCACCGCAGCCAGCGGCATCGCCGCCCAGGCCGGTGCCGAGACCGCGGAGTCCGGCGCGTCCGCGGATGCTGTCGCGCCCACGCCGACGCGGCCGGGCGCCCCGGCACAATCCCAGCTGTCGCTGGTGGCGGCCGAGACCGGCGCTGCGCCGAAGGCCGACGCCCTCCCGCAGACTCCGGGCGAAGGTCTCGACAAGCTGGCCAAGAGCGAAGGCGGCGCCGCGCCCCAGCCCGTCGCCGGGACCGAGACCAAGTCGGCAGAGCGGTTCGAACAACTGCTGAATGCCATCGATGCATCGGTGCAGCCCCAGCAGGGCGCGGCCCGGCCCGATCCGCTGCGCCTGATGACCATTGCGGACCCGATCGTCGCTCCGTCCAGCCAGCCGCAGGGCCAGACGGCGGCGGAAGGCCCGCCGACCCCGCTGCATGTGCTGCCGATCGAGATCGGGCTCAAGGCCCTGGCCGGAGCGCGCCAGTTCGACATCCGGCTGGATCCGGGTGAGCTCGGCCGCGTCGATGTCACGCTCTCGATCTCCGACGCCGGAGAGGTGAGCGCGAAGATGGTCGTGGACCGCGTCGAGACGCTGCATCTGCTGCAGCGCGATGCGCGCACGCTCGAGCGCGCCTTCGAGCAGGCGGGGCTGAAGCCTTCCGACGCCGGAGTCGACATCAGCCTGCGCGATCCCTCCGACCAGTCCGGCTTCCGTCAGCCGCGGCAGCAGGACGAGGCGCCCCAACGCCCCCGCGGGTCCGGGAGCAACGCCAATTCTACCGAAGACACCCCCATCGTGACGTCATCCGCGCCCCTGCGCCGCTTCGTGCGGCTCGGCGGCGTGGACATGAGCGTCTGATCCAAGGAGGAGCGCCATGGCCGTCTCCAGCACCACCAGCTCGACCAGCACCAGCTCAACCAGCAGTGCCAGCACCGTTTCCGGCGGCGCCGCGATCGCCGAGAATTTCGACCAGTTCCTGACGCTGCTGACGACGCAGCTCAAGAACCAGTCGCCGCTCGATCCGCTCGACACCAATCAGTTCACGCAACAACTCGTCCAGTTTGCCGGCGTCGAGCAGCAGTTGAAGACCAATGAGACGCTGACCTCGCTGCTCAGCCTGAATGCGGCGGGCACGGCGACGAACGCGGTGGGCTTCATCGGCGCGACGATCACCTCCGATGGAGCGACGACGCGCCTGGAGAAAGGCAAGGCCGAATGGCAGGTCAACGTGCCGCGCGGCGGCGTCGCGACGATCACGATCAAGGATTCGAAGGGCAGCGTCGTCCAGACACTGACCAAGACGCTGACCGCAGGCGACCAGACCTATAGCTGGGACGGCACGACCTCGACGGCGCAGAAGGCGGCCGATGGCGAATACACCATCACGGTCGATGCGAAGGACACGACGGGCGCCGCCATGACGGCCGCGACCAAGATCAGCGGCGTGGTCGATGGCGTCGACTTCACCGGATCGATCCCGACCCTGAAGATCGGCTCGATCAGCGTGCCGATCGACAAGGTCAAGAGCGTCGTCCGGGCGCAGTGAAGAGCGAATCACCGATGCCGAAACCCAGCGCTTTCGCCTTAGGCAATTCTTAAAGCGGTGGCCCTATGCTCATCACAAGTAGCTCTGTTGAGTTGTGTGAGTGTACCATGAGCGAGCCTTTGCGACCGCGGGTGAAATACGTGATCGGACCGGACGGAAGTCCGCTGACGATCGCGGACCTCCCTCCGATGAATACCCGCCGCTGGGTGATCCGGCGCAAGGCCGAGGTCGTCGCCGCGGTGCGCGGCGGCCTGCTCAGCCTCGAAGAAGCCTGCCAGCGGTACACCCTCACGGTGGATGAGTTCCTCAGCTGGCAGATGTCGATCGACCAGCACGGTCTGGCGGGGCTGCGGACCACACGCATCCAGCATTACCGGCAGTAGGCGCTGCCACCATTGCCAGATTCAGACAGGCGTCGGTCTCCGGACCGGCGCCTTTTGCGTTGCGGATGACCGCCGTCCGCGGGTGCGAGCACGGGGCTTGCCCACAATCTTTAACGGCCGCCCGGCAAAAATTAACCGGGCGCTAACCACGCACCGGGAAAAACTTGCCTAGTGACCCGCGATCAGAAGCGGGCAGGACGGCTTTGTGAAACGGATAGCGGCGTGAGCGGCATCGTCGAACAGTTCTCGCGTTTCGGGTCAGCCCGCCTGGCGGCCATGCTGGCGGTCACGCTCGCGCTGGTCGGGTTCTTCGGCTTCGTCATGCTGCGCATGTCCCAGCCGACCATGGGGGTGCTGTTCTCGGACCTGAACTCGTCGGACGTCAGCGCCATCCTGAAGGATCTCGACACGCGCGGCGTCAAATACGAGCTGCGCGGCGACGGCCAGACCATTCTCGTCGACAAGGCAACCGTCGCGCGGCTGCGGCTCGACCTCGCCAGCAAGGGGATTCCGGCCGGCGGCGGCGTCGGCTACGAGATCTTCGACAAGGGCGACGCCTTTTCCTCGACCAGCTTCGTCCAGAACATCAACCACATGCGTGCGCTCGAGGGGGAGCTGTCGCGCACCATCCGCTCGATCAGCCGGGTCCAGGCCGCACGCGTGCATCTCGTGATTCCGGAGAAGCGCCTGTTCGAGCGTGACCGCGAGCCACCGCGCGCCTCGATCGCGCTCAAGCTGGCTGGAGAGCTCGATGCCGCGCAGGTGCGCGCGATCCGCCATCTCGTCTCATCCGCCGTCGACGGGCTGAAGCCCGAGCGGGTCTCGATCGTCGACGAGCGCGGGCGCCTGCTGGCCGACGGCGCGCAGTCGGACAATGGCATTGCGGGACTCGGCATCGAGGAGCGTCAGGTCGGCATCGAACGCCGGCTCAAGCTCCAGATCGAGGATATCGTCGCCAGCATCGTCGGTCATGGACGTGCCCGCGTGCAGGTCTCGGCGGCGCTCGACGTCAACCGCATCGAGAGCCGCTCCGAGACCTTCGATCCCGAGAGCCGCGTCGTCCGCTCCAGCCAGAACCGCACGGAAGCCTCGACCACCTCCGAGGGCGGCGGCGCGGTCACCGTCGGCAACGAACTGCCCGGCGCCCAGCCGGGCCAGGGCGGCAACGCGCCGCGGGACAACTCCCAGAAGAACGAGGAGGTCGTCAATTACGAGATCTCCCGCACGACCCGCACGGAGGTCCTGGAGGGCGGACGCGTCAAGCGCCTGTCGGTCGCCGTGCTCGTCGACGGCACCTATACCCGCGGCGCCAATGGCGAGGTGACCTATCAGCCGCGCAGCAACGAGGATCTCGAACGGATCGGCCAGCTGGTGCGCACAGCGGCCGGCTTCGACGAGGCCCGTGGCGACAAGCTCGAGGTCGTCAATCTGCGCTTCGCCGAGGCGCCGCCGACGGTGACCGATCTCGTCGAGCAGACCCTGATGCAGCAACTGCTCTCCATCACCAAGGAGGACGTGATCCGCTTCGCCGAGATCGGCGTGATCGCCCTGCTGACGCTGATCGTGCTGATGGTGGTCGTGCGGCCGCTGCTGAAGCAGATCCTGGCGCCGGATCCCGGGGCGGCCGCGCGGGGCGGGCCCATGATCATCCGCAACGGCGTCGCGATGATTCCCGCCGAAACGAACGGTGATCCGGCCGCGTCGCGCGCGCTTCCCAGCGCCGACGGCGATCCGCTCAACGTGGAGCTGCCCTCGGAACGCATGCTGGCCGTCGCCCAGTTCAAGGGGCAGCTCAAGGCGCAGTCGGTCGAGAAGATCGGCCAGATGGTTTCCCAGAACCCGGCGGACAGCGTCGCGGTGCTACGGACCTGGATCCATGAAAAAGCCGCGGCATGACGGGGCATTGAGCCATGGCTGAATCGCGCTCCCTCGCCAATCGCGACGGCTCCATCGAAGGCGGTGGCCTCGGCGTCACCAATATCGATGAGATGACCGGCCCGCAGCGGGCCGCGGTCATCCTGCTCGTGCTCGGCGAAGATCACGGCAAGAAGATCTGGTCGGAGTTCGACGACGAGGAAATCCGCATCATCACCCGCGCCATGGCGGAACTCGGCACGGTCGATGCCGACGATGTCGAGCGGCTGATGCTGGATTTCGTCGGCAAGCTGTCCAGCGCCGGCGCCGTCACCGGCTCCTTCGACCGGACGATCTCGCTGCTCGAGAAGATCCTGCCCGGCGACCAGGTCGCCATGATCATGGAGGAGATCCGCGGTCCGGCCGGCCGCAACATGTGGCAGAAGCTCGGCAATATCGACGCCGTGGTGCTCGCCAACTTCCTGAAGAACGAGTACCCGCAGACGATCGCCGTGATTCTCTCCAAGATCCGTCCCGAGCACTCGGCCAATGTGTTGCGCAACCTTCCCAACGATCTGTCGATCGAGGTCGTCGGGCGGATGCTGCGGCTGGAATCGGTCCAGAAGGAAGCGCTCGACCATATCGAGAACACGCTGCGCACCGAGTTCGTCGCGACGCTGACACAGACGCGCCGCCGCGACCCGCATGAGATGATGGCCGAAATCTTCAACGGCTTCGATCGCCAGACCGAGATGCGCTTCCTCTCGGCCCTGGACGTGTCCAACCAGGATTCGGCCGCCCGCATCCGGGCCCTCATGTTCACGTTCGAGGATCTCGCCAAGCTCGATCCTGCTGGGCTGCAGACGCTGATGCGCCAGGTCGACAAGGACACGCTGACCCGCGCGCTCAAGGGCGCGAGCGAAACCATGCGGGACTTCTTCTTCAGCGCGATGTCCCAGCGCGCGGTCAAGAACATGCAGGATGACATTCAGGGCCTCGGGCCGCTGCGTCTCAAGGAGGTCGACGAGGCGCAGACGAAGCTGGTCACGCTGACCAAGGAACTCGCCGACAAAGGTGAAATCGTCCTCTCCAAGGGCAATGCGGAAGACGAGTTGGTTTATTGACGATGAGCACAGCCACACGTTTCACGTTCGGAACGGATTTTCGGGAAGGCGGACGGCGCGCCGCCGGCGAGGCCGAGGTCGCGGCTGCGCGTGCCGAGGGGCTCGCGATCGGCCGCGAGGAAGGCCGCCGGGACGCGGAGCACCAGCTGAACGGGCTGCTCGCGCAGCTGGCCCGCTCGGCCGAGCGGCTCGTCACGCAGGAGGCCGCGCATGCGGCGGAGGTCGAGGCGAGGGCCGCCTATGTCGCCATCGTCGCGGCGAAGGCGCTGGCTGGGGCCGCCCTCGACGAGCGCCCCCTCGCGGCGCTCGAGAACGGCTTGCGGGAATGCCTGGCGCAGGCGCGGCAGGCGCCGCATCTGGTCATGCGGGTCAATGACGCCGCCGTCGAGGCGGCGGAAGGCCTGGTCAAGCGGCTGGCGCAGGAAATGGGTTTTGCGGGCCGCCTGGTGGTTCTGGGCGAACCGGACATCGCGCCCGAGGACGGGCGCATCGAATGGGCCGATGGCGGTTTCGTCATCGAGGCGGAGCGGCTGAAGCTGCTGGTGGATCAGGCGGTCGCGACCGCTTTCCCCAGCTTCCGGCCGCCCGCGCAGTGAGGATTGAGCGATGAGCGCCGACAACGACCTCAAGCTGCCGCCGCTGAACCCGGCGGACCTGTCCTTCGACAACAACGACGCTTCGGTGGCGCGGTCGGGGCCGATCCCGGTCAAGACGGCCGAGGACCTCGAGCAGGTCTTCGACGTGCCGGTCAACGTCTCGGCCGTGCTGGGGTCGTCCAAGATCGCGATCGGCGATCTGCTCCAGATCGTGCCCGGCGCCGTTCTCGAACTCGACCGGCGCGTCGGCGAGGCGATCGACATCTTCGTCAACGAACGCCTCGTCGCGCGCGGCGAGGTCGTGGTCGTCGAGGATCGCCTCGGCGTGACCATGACCGAGATCATCAAGGCGGACCGGTAATGGCCGGTCTGCTCGCCAAATCTCCACGCAAAAGGGCCTGAGCCATGCGCCTCATCATTGCCGGCGGTCTCAAGGGACAACTCATCGCGGCTGCCAAGATCGCGATCGCGCACGGCGCCAACGTCACCCATACGGAGGGGCTCGAGCAAACGCTGGCGGTGCTGCGCGCCAAGGGCGCGGATCTGTTGATGGTCGAGGTCACGCTGCCGGTGGCGCAGTTCGTCGCCGCGCTGGAGGCCGAACGCATCCGCACCCCGATCGTGGCCTGCGGCACCTCGACAGATGCCCGGGCCGCCGTCGCGGCGATCCAGGCCGGCGCGCGCGAATACGTGCCGCTGCCGCCCGATCCCGAGCTGATCGCGGCCGTGCTGGAAGCCGTTGCCGCCGACCAGTCGAGCCTGATCTGGAAGGATCCGGCGATGGAGCGCGTGGTGCAACTCGCGGCCCAGGTCGCACGCTCGGATGCGCCGGTGCTCGTGACCGGGGAGAGCGGCACCGGCAAAGAGGTGATCGCGCGTCACCTGCACCAGAAGTCGCTGCGCAAGGACAAGCCCTTCGTCGCAGTCAACTGCGCGGCGATCCCCGACAACCTGCTGGAATCCGAGCTGTTCGGCCATGAGAAGGGTGCCTTCACCGGCGCGATCGCGCGCCGCATCGGCAAGTTCGAGGAGGCCAATGGCGGCACGCTGCTGCTCGACGAAATTTCGGAGATGGATGTCCGGCTCCAGGCCAAGCTGCTTCGCGCGCTGCAGGAACGGATGATCGACCGCGTAGGCGGCACGACGCCGGTCAAGGTCGATCTGCGAATCATCGCCACCTCGAACCGCAATCTCGGCGATGCCGTGCGCGAGGGCTCGTTCCGGGAAGACCTGTTCTACCGCCTCAACGTCGTGCATCTGCGACTGCCGGCGCTGCGCGAGCGGCCGGGCGACATCCTCGCCCTGGCCGATCACTTTGCCCGGAAATATGCAGAACTCAACGGCGTGCCTGTCCGACCGATCGCCGCCGATGCGCGCAGGCTGCTGTTGTCCAACGGCTGGCGCGGCAACGTCCGCGAACTGGAGAACACGATCCACCGCGCAGTGCTGCTGGCGCAGGGCGGCGAGATCGGTGCCGAGGCCGTGCTAACTCCGGAGGGCGAGACGCTGGGCCCCGCGTCAGGGCGTGACAGCGCGGCGCGCGCCGCGCAGACGGCGGAGGCCGTCACCCGCTCGCTCGTCGGCCACACGGTCGCCGATGTCGAGCGCGAGCTGATCCTCGACACGCTCGACCATTGCCTGGGCAACCGGACGCATGCGGCCAAGATCCTGGGAATCTCGATCCGCACGCTGCGCAACAAGCTCAGCGAATACACCTCGGCGGGCATCGCCGTCGCCGAACCCGGCCAGGCGCGCGTCAACGCTGTGTGAACGACGCGCCCGGTCCGGGAGGCGGCGTCCTACCAGTAGCGGCGGCGATAGTACGGGCGCGGCCGGTAATAGGCCCGCGGGCGATAATAGACCGGGGGACGGCGGTAATAGCGCGGCCGCGCAACATAACGGGGGCGGCGGCGGTAGTAATAGTACTGGCTGAAATCGGCCTCGCTCTTGTCCAGCGCGTCGGCCATCTCGGCCGTGACCGCCTCGCTTTCGGGAGCTGTGGCCGGGCCGGGAGCGGGCGCTGCCTTGGGCTGCGCTGCCTCCGCGACGGCCATGCCGCCGAGGCTCGCGGCGGCGATGCCGCCGATCAGTGTCACCAGAAACGAACGTCTGTCCACGACATCCTCCGAGAGTTGCTCACCACATCATCCCCGTCATCCTAGGGCCAAAGCGGCGGTTTGGGATAATGCATTCGAATGATGTTTGTTCCGTTTGGGATGAAAGCCGTCGATCCGTCCGAACGTTCGTCGGCCCTCAATCGACGGCGTTGAGCGGACGGGCCACGCGTTCGAGCGGCTGGCGTTCGGCCCTGATCGCGTAGCGGGCGGCGACGACGGCGGCCGCGATCATCAGGACGGCCCCGAACAGATAGCCGCCGAAGACGCTGGCCCGCGAACCGGTGTCGATGAGGACGCCGAACAGCCAGGGGCCCGCGACGCCGCCGGCACCGGTCCCAACGGCATAGAAGGCGGCGATGGCCAGCGCCCGCATCTCGACGGGGAAGGTCTCGCTCACCGTCAGATAGGCCGAGCTCGCCGCGGCCGAGGCGAAGAAGAACACGACGCTCCAGCACAGGGTGAGCTGCTGTGCGGTCAGCAGGTCCTGCCAGAACAGATAGCCCGTTCCCGTCAGCAGAACGCCCGAGAGCGCATAGGTCGTTGCGATCATGATGCGGCGCCCCACGGTGTCGAAGAGGCGCCCGAGGATCAGCGGACCGAGGAAGTTGCCGGCGGCGAAGGGCAGGATGAACCAGCCGATCGCCTGGGCCGGGACTTGGTAGAAGTCCGTCAGGATGAGGGCGTAGGTGAAGAAAATCGCGTTGTAGAAGAAGGCCTGCGACACCATCAGCGCCAGGCCGACGAGCGACCGCTGCCGGTGGACCATGAAGAGCACATTGAAGACCTCGCGCAGCGGCGTCACGCGTCGCGGCCGCAGATGGGTCACCGCGAGATCTTCCTGCGGCTGGTGCGTCACACCCGCGCGAGCCTCGATCGCCGCAACGATGGCCTCGGCCTCGTCGACGCGGCCATGGCCGATGAGCCAGCGCGGACTTTCGGGGATCCACTGTCGCAGCACGAGGATGATCAGGCCCAGCGCCGAGCCGATGAAAAAGGCCAGCCGCCAGCCGATCTCGGGATCGATCACGGCGGGGTTGAGCAGGACGATGGCGCCGATCGCGCCGAGCGCCGCACCGATCCAGAAGGAGCCGTTGATGACGAGGTCGACCCAGCCGCGCACCCGGGCCGGGACCAGTTCCTGGATGGTCGAATTGATCGCGGTGTACTCGCCGCCGATGCCCATGCCGGTGAAGAACCGGAAGATGATGAAGCTCCAGAAATTCCAGGAGAAGGCCGTCGCCGCCGTCGCCGCGAGATAGACCAGCACCGTGATCGTGAAGAGCTTTTTGCGGCCGAGCCGGTCGGTCAGCCAGCCGAAGAACAGGGCTCCCAGGACCGCTCCGGCGATGTAGGCGGCGCCGGCCATCCCGATCTCGGTGTTGGTGAAGCGCAGCGCCGGGCTTTCCTTCAGCGCTCCCGCGACGGAGCCGGCGAGCGTCACCTCCAGCCCGTCGAGGATCCAGGTGACGCCGAGCGCCACCACCACGAGCGTATGGAAAGGCGACCAGGGCAGGCGGTCCAGCCTTGCCGGGATTCGGGTCGCCAGCGTGGGCGTGTCGGACTGTCTCGGGAGCGGGGCTGGCGAGGTCATGCCGGCGGCTTCCTCCGGATGCAAGAAGGGCGACGGCGCGAGCCGTCGCCCCGATGCCTCAGCGCACGATGACGCGGCGCCGGATCACGACCGGGCGGCGGTAGCGCCGCGGACGGCGCCTCAAGATGACACGCTCGCGCACGACCGGGCGCCGATAGGGACCGCGACGGCGGACGACGCGTTCACGAACGACCACCTGGCTGAAGTCCGCATCGGCCTTGTCCAGCCCTGCCTTCATGGCGGCATCGAGGTCGCCCGCCGTCGCCGGGACTTCCGGCCCCGCCGCATGGGAGAGGGCAATGCCACCCAGGCTCGCGGCAGCCAGGCCACCGAAAAGGCTCATCACGAATGAACGTCTATCCAAAGTCAGTCTCCAGTATCTGTGGTCGATCAGACCAGTCCATCCACCCCGTTCCGAGTGGGCGAGCCGAATGGGGCCACAACGCGGCCCTTCACTAACGGTCTGTTCAGGAAAGGGTTCCGGGACGAGTTTCTTTGCGCGCCTTAACCACTCGTTCACCATAAGCCCGGCAAGAATTGCCGGGTTGTGCGTGGGCGTCCGCGCTGGGAGCAGGCTGGTCGATGACCGATGTGACGGCAGGCGGAGGCGGCGGCTTCGACATGAGCCGCGGGGCGATGGGGAAGCTCCTCAATCGTCCGGACCTGTTCCTGGCGATTGGCGTCATGGGCATCCTGGTGGTGCTCATCTTCCCGCTGCCGGGGGTGCTGCTCGATCTGCTGCTGGCGCTTTCGATCATCCTGTCGGTGCTCGTGCTGATGACGGCGCTGTTCATCGAGGAGCCGCTGGAGTTCTCGGCTTTCCCGACCGTCCTGCTGATCGTCACGATGCTCAGGCTGTCGCTGAACCTCGCCTCGACACGGCTGATCCTGGCCCATGGCCATGAGGGCGGCGCCGCTGCCGGCCATGTCATCGAGGCCTTCGGCAACTTCGTGATGGGCGGCAATTTCGTGATCGGGGTGATCGTCTTCACCATCCTGATCATCGTCAATTTCGTCGTCATCACGAAGGGCTCGGGCCGCATCGCGGAGGTCGCGGCCCGTTTCGCGCTCGACGCGATGCCTGGCAAGCAGATGGCGATCGATGCCGATCTCTCGGCGGGGCTGATCGACCAGGAGGTCGCCAAGACCCGGCGCAAGGCGCTGGAGGACGAGGCGAACTTCTTCGGCTCTATGGACGGCGCCTCGAAGTTCGTGCGCGGCGACGCCATCGCCGGCCTGCTGATCACCTTCATCAATGTCCTCGGCGGCATCATCATCGGCGTCGCGCAGCAGGGCATGAGCTTCGGCGACGCGGCCCGCAACTACACCCAGCTGACGGTCGGCGACGGCCTCGTCAGCCAGATCCCGGCTCTGATCGTCTCGACGGCGGCGGGCCTGCTCGTCTCGAAATCCGGCGTGCGCGGCGCGGCCGACAAGGCGCTCGGCAAGCAGCTCTCGGGCTATCCGAAGGCGCTCGGCATGTCGGCGGCGGTGATGGCGCTGATCGCCGTCCTGCCCGGCATCCCGATGCTGCCCTTCATGGCGCTGGCTCTCGGCTCGGCCTGGCTCGCGCGCCATTTCGGGCGGCTGGCCAAGGCCAAGGAGACCGAAGTCGCCGAGGCGGCCGAGGCGGCCTCGCCGCTGCAGGCCGACGGGACGCCGAAGGAGGAGACCCTCAACGATCTGCTCAAGCTCGACGAACTGAAGATCGAGATCGGCTACGGCCTGCTGCCGCTGGTCAATTCGGCCGGCGGACAGGACCGGCTGACCGACCAGGTCCGCGCGCTGCGCCGCCAGCTCGCCGCCGAGCTCGGCTTCGTCATGCCGGCAGTGCGCATCGTCGACAACGTCCAGCTCGAGGCGAACCACTACTACATCAAGATCAAGGAGATCGATGCCGGGCACGGCCTCGTCTATGCCGGCCAGTACATGGCGATGGACCCGATGGGCGGCAGCGTGAACCTGCCCGGCCACAATGTGCTGGAGCCGACCTTCGGCCTGCCGGCGACCTGGATCGACGGTGCGCTACAGGACGAGGCGCAGCTGCGCGGCTACACGGTGGTGGACGCGGCAACCGTGATCTCGACGCATCTGACCGAGGTGCTGAAGTCGCACATGCCGGAGTTGCTCTCGCATGGCGAGGTCCAGAAGCTGCTGCGCGAGCTGCCGAAGGACCATGCCGACCTGCTCAAGGAAATCGTGCCGAGCCAGATCTCGACGACGGGCATCCAGCGCGTGCTGCAGATCCTGCTCTCCGAGCGCATCTCGATCCGCGACCTCGCCACCATCGTCGAGGGCATCGCCGAGGCGGCCGGCGGGCTGAAGAACCCGCGCGACATCGCCGAGCATGTCCGCATGCGCCTCGCCCGCCAGATCTGTGCCCAGTTCTCGAACCCCCAGGGCCATCTGCCGATCATCACGCTCTCGCCGGCCTGGGAGAGCGTCTTCGCCGAATCCATCATCGGCCAGGGCGAGGAGCGCCATCTCGCCATGCAGCCCTCGCGCCTGCAGGAGTTCGTCCACCAGGTGCGCGACAAGTTCGAGGATGCGGCCCGCATGGGCGAGATGCCGGCGCTCGTCACCTCCGGCATGGCCCGGCCCTTCGTGCGCCAGATCATCGAGCGCTTCCGCCGCGAGACGCCGGTGCTGTCGCAAGCCGAGATCCACCCGCGCGTCCGGCTGAAGACGGTCGGCACGGTCTGAGCGGGCGCCGCCGTCCGTTTCCACGGGGCGCCGATGCCGGTGGCGCAATGGTCAGCCCCGCGGGCCGTGGCTAAGCCGGCCTGATGTCCCGAAACGCCCTGTTCTTCGCCGCCATGTGCCTCGTCTGGGGGCTCACCTTTCTGCCGGTGAAAATCGCGGCGGAGCATGTGCCGCCGATCTTTTTCGCCGCCGCCCGCTTCGTCATCGCCGGCCCCTTGCTGCTGCTCTGGGCCGGGCGCGATGCCCTGCGCGTGCCTGCCGACGCCCGGTGGCGCCTCCTGGGCACGGCGATGCTGGTGAACACCGCCTGCTACGCCCTCGTATTCTGGGGCACGGCCCATGCCCCGTCGGGGCTCGCCGCCATCGTGAACCTCTCTTCGATCCCGATCTGGTCGCTGCTGGCGAGCCGGTTGGTCGAGGGCACGCGCATCACGGGCCGGCAGGTCCTCGCCGTCGGCCTCGGGCTCTTCGGTCTCTGCTTCCTGTTCTGGACGCGGGCGGCGGAAGGCCTCAATAAGGCGGCACGCGATCCCCTCGAACTCTGGGGGCTTGCCTCGGTCGCACTCGGGACGCTGTCCTATTGCACTGGCGCCGTGCTGACGCGGGCGATCGCACCATCGATCCCGACATTGGCGCTGGCGGGCTGGCAATCGACCATCGGGGCGGTGGGGCTGGTGGCACTGTCGCTGCTGATCGAGCCGGTGACGCTGGGCCACCTCGCGGCGCTGGTGTCGTGGCCGACGGCGCAGGCGCTGGGCTTCATCATCGTCGCCGGATCGCTGGTGGGGTACACAGTCTATCTGCGGCTTCTGCGCGACTGGGGCGCGTTCCGCGCCGGGCTCTATGCCTTCGTCAGCCCGGTGATCGCGGTCGCGGCCGGCATCGTCGTGCTGGACGAACCCTTCGGCTGGGCGGAAGGGGTCGGCGCGGTGCTGATGTTCGCCGCCGCCGCGATCGCGCTGCGGCGCTGACAGGCTTTCTCGCGCATCGGCCTCCCCTGAAAACCGGTTGCCGCCTTTCGGGCCGATGCTATGGCGGCGGGGCGATCCGGGTGTTGCGCTTGAGCTGGGCACGCTCGAAGGCCAGCACGACCGGCAGCGAGATCACCAGCGGGATGATCAGGTAGAACATCCGCCAGACCAGCAGCGCGGCGAAGACGGCCGGTGCCGGCATGCCCGGCATCACCGCCAGGAACACCGCCTCCATCACGCCGACCCCGCCCGGCACCTGGCTGAGCAGCCCGGCCGAGAAGGAGAGCAGGAAGGCGCCGAGCACGATCATGAAGCCCGGATTGCCCTGCTCGGGCAGCGCGAAATAGATGATGCCGGCGGCGCCGGCGAGCTCGATCGGGGCGGCGAGATATTGCCGGAAGACGATCGGCAAGCGCGGATAGATGATCTCGAGCTTGCCCAGCCGGAACGGCCTGAACTTCAGCCAGGAGCCGATGGTGTAGAGCGCGACGAAGCCGAGCATGGCGACGCCGATCAGCCTTGCGCCGTTGTCGCCGATCGCGAACCAGGGCGACAGCCGCCCGAGCGGGCGCAGGATCTCGGGCTCGTAGAGCAGGACGAGGCCCATCAGCAGGATCGTCCCGAAGGCGAAGGTGAAGGAGCACAGCGCGACGAGCACCGCGACCTCGCCGACGGTGAGGCCCTTGGCGGTGTAGGCGCGAAAGCGCACCATGCCGCCGGAAAACACCGAGGCGCCGATGTTGTGCGAGAGCGCGTAGGTGACGAAGGAACAGACGGAGATGTAGAGCCAGGAGATGCCCTTCTCCTTGCCCAGATGCAGCAGGGCGATGCGGTCGTACCAGGCGAGCGCCGCATAGGCGACGAGGGTGGCGAGCGCGGCGTGAAAGAAGGCCTCGGTGGGGATCACAGCGATCTTCTGGCCGATGCGGCCGGCGACGATGCCCAGATTGTCCCAGAAGCCGCCCTGCGCCAGCAGCGCCTCGATGGCGGCATCGGTCCCGGCCTCGGTCTTGAGCTTGTCCCAGAGCAGGTCGACGGACCAGACGACCGCGACGAGCCCGATCAGCGGCCACAGATAATCGAGATAGCGTTTCATGAGACCCGCGGGCTGCGAGGGGCGTGGGACGAGGCGAGACGGGCGGCGCAGAGCCGTCGGTGCAGCCTGTGTGCCAGCGGGCCGGGGGAAGGGCAAGCGGCGTCGCCGCCGCCTGCCGCCTCGTCGCTCGCTATTTGCCGTTGGCCTTCAGCCAGTCGCGCATCATCGCGATCTCCTTCTCCTGTTCGGCGATGATGCCGGTCGCGAGCTTCTTCAGGGCGGGGTCCTTGCCATGGGCGAGGATGACCCTGGCCATGTCGATCGCGCCCTGGTGATGCGGGATCATGCCGCGCACGAAATCGGCGTCGACATCACCGCTGAAGGCGATGTCCATGTCCTTGTGCATCTTCGCATTGGCGGCCTTGTAGGCAGCGACGGCGGCGCTGTCGCCCGCCTTCGTGGCGGGCGCGCCGTGGCCGGCATGGGAGCCGTGGCCGTGATGCTGCTGGGCGAGGGCGGTGCCGCCGAGCGCGAGCGCGGCGACGAGCCCGAGGGCGAGGCGGGTGGAAACGGAACCTGTCATGGCTGGTCCTGGATGAAGACGGGAGGCCGCGGCGGCGCGCTGGCCGGGCGCGCGGCTCCCTGGAAACGAAAAAGGGCGGAAGGATTCAGGCCGGGTTGCGTCGCGGCGGGCGTTCCGCCGGTTCGGGCGTCCGCTCCGGTTTCGCGGCCACCGTCACGGGGGCGAGACTGCGCCAGCCGGCCGGATCGCTGGCCATGGGCAGGGCAGGAGCCTGGGCCAGGAGCCCGCAGCCGAGGATGCAGCAGGAGGGCATGGCCTGCCCGGGCGCGGCCGGCGCGGTGTCGTGATGGCCGGCCTCCCCATGGCAGGGCGTCGGCTCCGCGGCGGCGGCAGGGTGCGGCCGGGCGTGGCCGGTCGCGGGCATCGCATGGCCCGCCGCCAGCGTCGCATGGGGCAGCACGGCGAGCAGCATGATCGCGAGCGCAACCGCGAGCCGCGCCAGCGCGAGGCCGCGCCCGCCCGTCCCTGCCCGCTGATGCCGCTTCGTCATGAGGTGATGTCTCCGCCCCGATCATGTCATGATCGGGGCAGGGCGCCAGCCGAATCCGGCCGGCCGCCGAATGCCGCTTCACCGACCAGGCCGACATGACCCAGACCCTGACCATCAGCCTCACCGGCACCACCGACCTGCCGCCCGGCAAGATCGCCGCCATCGTCACCTCGCTGGAGATGCGGGCGCGGCCGCCCGAGCGGCCCGACCCGCCGGGGCTGGAGGGATTTGCGCTGGAGCGCATCGGCGCCGACGAACTCGACCGCTATCTCGCCATGTACCGGCGGCTGGGCGAGCGCTGGATGTGGTTCAGCCGGCTGGTCAAGCCACGGGCCGAGGTCGCGGCGATCCTCGGCGACGCGAATGTCGAAACCTACATGGTCCGCCGCGAGGGCGCCGATCAGGGCCTGCTCGAACTGGACTTCCGGGTGGCGGGCGAGGCGGAACTCGCCTTCTTCGGCCTCGACGAGGCGGTGCTCGGCCAGGGCGCCGGGCGCTGGCTGATGAACCGGGCGCTGGCGCTGGCCTGGGGCAAGCCGATCGCCCGCTTCTGGGTCCACACCTGCACGCTCGACCACCCCGCTGCGCCGGAATTCTACCAGCGCTCGGGGTTTTCGGTGTTCAAGCGGGGGGTGGAGATCGATGACGATCCGCGGCTCAAGGGGCAGATGCGCCGGGATTGCGCGCCGCATCATCCGGTGATCGGGTAGGGCCTTCACAATGGTGGCGCAGCGGAACGACGCGGGACGCGCGCCGCTGACGTCGGTAGCCAACCCGTTCTGCTAACCCGACGCTGGCTTCTCGCTGGCTATGTCCGCGGGATGCAGCGCCGCGACCGTTCTGTCGACTGCCCATGCCTGCCCCTGAGCCCCGGATTTGTGCCTCCGGTGACTTCAAGAAGGTGGCCACGCGGGCATCGGCCGTTGTCGACGAGTACCTTCTGTCCCGCACGGATCTGCCCCTTGGCAGGCTCCTGAGAAAAAATCTGCTGGGCCGCAGCAGGGGCAGCGAGCAGGACCAGCGAAACGGCGATCCCTGCAACCCGATCATTGGCCATTTTGCCGTCTCCCCTCGCAGATCCCAGGCTAACATTCTCCATGAGGGTGAAACAGATCAGGCTGCGACATGGGACGCATGCGCCTCGTGGCGGATTACGCTTCGTCAGCGGATGGCTGCCCTAGTTCGTCTCTCGCCCGCTCTGGGCCGGACGAACGGAAAAAGCCCGCCGGACATCCCGGCGGGCCTTTCAAATCCACAACCTCAACCCGCCATTCACGCCCTCGGGCGCAGGCCGATCGAGTCCATCATCGCCTGGTCGCGGGCGGCTTCGGCGGCGCGCTCGGTCGCCTTCTCGCGGTCGTCGAGGATTTCGACCTTCTTCATGTCCTCGAAGGCCTCCTGGAGTTCGGCCTTGGCCTCCTCGAGCTGACCCTTCAGGTTGTCGGCGGACTGGCGGAGATTGTCGCGGCGGCCCAGCGCCGCCTTGGCATAGGTCGGATAGGCGAAATGGGCGGGGTCGGAGATGCCGGCCCGGGATTCCTCGCTCTGGATCTCGCGGTCCAGATCGCTCGCCATGCGGTGAAAATCCGCGATCATCATCTCGATCTGGCTTACCCGGCGACGCTTTTCGTCCACCTGGAAGCGCTTGAGACGCAGCAATGTGTCTCGCGACTTCATGTCGTTTCCAACTCCTGATCACGCATGGGCCAACGCCGACCCCTCGGCGCGTGCCCGGAACTCCTGGCCGCGAGACGAAAAGGACAATGGCGCAAGGAGGTTGACCGTTCCTTACCGGAAAGCCTCGCATTCGCTGCATGGCGCGGTCGCGTGGCCGCTGCTGACGCATGACGGCGGCAGGGGCTAGTAGCGGGGTGTCCGGGCCGCTCCCGCGCCCCGCCGCCTGCCTCCGGGATTGCCCGCCTTGCCCGCCTTTCCGCGCCTTCCCGAGCACGGCCCGCTGATTGCCGGCCTCGTCGTCACGCGGATCATCGGCTGGGGCTCGACCTTCTATGCGCTCTCGGTGCTGGCGCGCGACATCCAGCGTGATCTTTCGCTCGACGTGACCTTCGTTTTCGGCGGGATCACGCTGCTGCTGCTGACGGGCGCGGCGCTGGCGCCGGCGGTCGGCCGCCATCTCGACCGCGCGGGCACGCGCGGGGCGATGGGCTGCGGCGCGCTGGCATGTGCACTCGGGCTCGTCCTGCTCGGCCTCGCGCAGGGGCCGGTGAGCTATCTCGCCGCCTGGGTGGTGATCGGCATCGGGCATGCCCTGTCGCTGGCCAATGTCGGCGGCGTCACCATCGCGCAGCTGATGGGAGCGCGAGCGCGCCGGGTGATCGGGCTGATGATGCTGGCGACGGGCCTCTCCTCGGCCCTGTTCTGGCCGCTGACGGCCTGGCTCGTGGCGCAGGGGGGCTGGCGCACGACCTGTCTGATCTTCGCCGCGCTGCAGATCGTCATCGTGCTGCCGATCTATCTCGCGGTTCCGCGCAAGCGCCCCTCCGGCGTGGCGTCCCCGGCGGGGGCGCCGGCGGCGGAGCGGGACGAGGAGCGGCTGCCGCCCGCGCATCGCCGCGCCGCCTTCTGGCTGGTGGCGGTCGTGTTCTCGGCGAGCGGGCTGGTCTCCTGGGGGCTGCCGCTGCATCTGATCGACCTGTTGCGCGATGCCGGCATCGGGCCGACGGAGGCCGTCGGCATCGCGGCGCTGAGCGGGCCGGCGACGCTGCTGGCGCGGCTCGTCGACGCGACGCTCGGCGACCGGCTGCCGGTCGAGTGGACGGCGCTGGCGGGGCTGGTGCTCGGGCCGCTCGCCTGCCTGGTGCTGGTGATTGCGCCGGGGACGGCGCTCGCCGCCACCGTCTTCGTCGTCAGCTTCAGCGCGGCGATGGGCGTGATCTCGGTCGCGCGGGCGACGCTGCCGCTCGCATTGTTCGGCCGCGACGGCTTCGGCGGCCTGATGGGCCGGCTGACCGTGCCGCAGAATCTCGCCTTCGCCGCCGCGCCGCTGCTCTTCGCGGCGATGATCGCGCAGTTCGGGCGCGACCTCGCCTTGATCGGCGCCGCCGTGATCCAGCTGTTTGCGGTCGTCGCGATGGTCGCGCTGTTGCGCCTGCTGGCGCAGGGCCGCGACCTCAGCCGTTCATGATCGCGGCGAGGCGGGCATAGCATTCCGGCAGCGGGGTGGCCTCGTCCTTGGCCTGTTTCAGGAAGGCCTCCAGCGCGGGGTTGAGGCGGATCGCCTCGTCGACTTCGGGGGAGGCGCCCTGCCGGTAGGCGCCAAGCCGGATCAGTTCCTCCATGTCGGCATAGGTCGCGAGCGTCGCGCGCGCCTTCTGCACGACCGGGTAGAAGGCCGGATCGCAGGAGCGCGGCATGGTGCGCGAGACCGATTTCAGCACGTTGATCGCCGGGAAGCGGCCGCGCTCGGCGATGGAGCGCTCCATCACGATATGCCCGTCGAGGATGCCGCGCACCGCGTCGGCGACGGGCTCGTCATGGTCGCCGCCATCGACGAGGACGGTGAAGAGGCCGGTGATGGCGCCGTCGCCGACGCCGGGGCCGGCCCGCTCGAGCAGGCGCGGCAGTTCGGCGAAGACGGTCGGCGTATAGCCCTTGGTGGTCGGCGGCTCGCCGGCCGCCAGGCCGATCTCGCGCATCGCCATGGCGAAACGCGTGACTGAATCCATCAGGCACATGACCTGCAGGCCCTGGTCGCGGAAATATTCGGCGATGGTCAACGTGGTCAGGGCGGCCTGCTTGCGCATCAGCGCCGGCTCGTCGGATGTGGCGACGACGACCACCGAGCGCGCCAGGCCCTCGGGGCCGAGATCGTCCTGGAGGAACTCCTGGACCTCGCGGCCGCGCTCGCCGACGAGGCCGATGACGTTGACGTCGGCGCGGGCATAGCGCGCCAGCATCGACAGCAGCACCGACTTGCCGACGCCGGAACCGGCGAAGATGCCCATGCGCTGGCCGAGGCAGCAGGTCAGGAAGGCGTTGAGCGCGCGCACGCCGAGATCGAGCGGGCGGCCGACGCGGCGGCGCGAATGGGCCGGCGGCGGGTCGTTGCGGAAGGTGTAGAGCGCCTCGCCCTGCGGCAGAGGCGGGCCGCCATCGACAGGGCGGCCGAGCGCGTCGACGACGCGGCCGAGCCAGGCCGGCGTCGGCTTCAGGCCGGGCGCCGCCTTGTCGATATAGGCCGGGCAGCCGCGGCGCACCCCGTCGAGCCCGCCATAGGGCATGACCAGCGCCTTGTCGCCGGAGAAGCCGATGACCTCGCAGGGGACGCGGCTGCCGGGCGCGATCTCGATGCCGATGCGCCCGCCGAGGCTCATCGCCCCGATCGGGCCGGCGATCTCGACCAGCAGGCCGCGCACCGCGATGACGCGGCCATAGACCGTGACGGGGTCGAGCCCTGCGATCGTGGCGGCGAGGCCCGACAGGCGATCGTGACCCTGGGCGGGGCTATTCATGACGGCCTCCCTGCGGCCGTCGCCCGTCGGGCGGCGGCCCGGAGATGGCGCCAATTTGAATCGGATTGTCTGTGGACAGAGAACAGGGCGGAAAGGGGCGGACGCCTAGGCCGGAGCGGTCTGAAACGGGACCGTTCGATGATCCTCGCACTGGCGCTGTTCACCCTCGGCGTGGGCGCCGGGCTCATGTATGATGCCGTATACCGCGCG
The DNA here is from genome assembly GCF_042466375.1 of Allobosea sp. R86505. Classification (NCBI taxonomy): domain Bacteria; kingdom Pseudomonadati; phylum Pseudomonadota; class Alphaproteobacteria; order Hyphomicrobiales; family Alloboseaceae; genus Allobosea; species Allobosea sp. R86505. The sequence goes on from NZ_JAXHPY010000001.1 coordinate 1,890,074, forward strand.
ATCATGCTGATCCTGGCGATCCTGCTGCTTTTTGCGAGCTGGGTGATCTTCAGCGACGTCGACATCTTCAGCTTCTTCATCTTCGCCGGGAATCTGCTGGCGCTGGGCTCGGGCTATCTTGCGGGCCTGTATCTGCAGGACCGCTCCTCCTGAGACGGCCCCGGGTGAAAGGCTGCAAGCGAGCGGCCGCGTTTACCCTTCATTAAGCCGAGTGATTAACACTGTCTTTCGAGGCTGCGTCGCGGTGCAGGGGTCTTTCGTCCCGGTTCCACGAGGCCGTCTCCGCGAAAGCGCATTTCGCGGGCGAATAGCGAAACGATCCGTGTCAAATTCGACTCACTCCGACAAGGATCGTCGCCCTTCACCCAGGAACCGCTTGCGCACGGGAATCACGGTTTGTTAACCATTGTGCCCGTAGCGTGTCGCGTGGCGTTTCATCGGGCAAGCGCCTTCTCGCTCAGGGCCGTTCGGGTTCGGGCGGAACGATCGGCTTGCCTGCGGGCGAAATTGGGGACGTGGACATGCGGGTTCTGCTGATCGAGGACGATAGCGCGACCGCCCAGTCGATCGAGCTGATGCTCAAATCCGAGAGCTTCAACGTCTATACGACGGATCTCGGCGAAGAGGGCGTCGATCTCGGCAAGCTCTATGATTACGACATCATCCTGCTCAACCTCAACCTGCCCGACATGTCCGGCTACGAGGTTCTCCGCAGCTTGCGCGTGGCGAAGGTCAAGACGCCGATCCTGATCCTGTCGGGCCTCGCCGGCATCGAGGACAAGGTGAAGGGCCTGGGCTTCGGCGCCGACGACTACCTGACCAAGCCCTTCCACAAGGACGAGCTGGTCGCCCGCATCCACGCCATCGTCCGCCGCTCGAAGGGCCACGCCCAGTCGGTCATCACGACCGGCGACCTGGTCGTCAATCTCGACACCAAGACGGTCGAGGTCGATGCCGCCCGCGTCCATCTGACGGGCAAGGAATACCAGATGCTGGAGCTGCTCTCGCTCCGCAAGGGCACGACGCTGACCAAGGAGATGTTCCTCAACCATCTCTATGGCGGCATGGACGAGCCCGAACTCAAGATCATCGACGTGTTCATCTGCAAGCTGCGCAAGAAGCTCGCCAACGCGTCCGACGGCAAGAACTACATCGAGACGGTCTGGGGCCGCGGCTATGTGCTGCGCGAGCCGTCCGAAGCCGAGGATCGCATCCCGGCCTGAATTCCGGGTGGAACGGCGGCGTCACACGCCGGTCACGTTCCGCCTGTAGACGAGAAGACAGCCTGATCGTCGGATGTACACGACAGGTTGACGGGGACCCCGCCGCGAGGCGGGGTTTTTGTTTGGGGCGTCCAGGCGGCGCGAGGTCCGCTTCGCTTGATCAGGATTTGGTGCCCGCGAGGGCGCGAAGGGGCTCCCGCGGCAAGCTCATGCCGGCCGGCTGGGCGTGGATGCAGTTCTGGCCGCGATAGACGCCGCGATGCTGCCGGTCGGGCAGGATCGTCGTCGAGATTCCGATCACGGTTTCGGCCGCACCCAGGAACAGGGCTCCCTGCGGGGCCAGCCGCGGGGCGAGCGCTTCGAGGACACGCGCCTTGGTCTGCACGTCGAAATAGATCAGGACGTTGCGGCAGAAGATGATGTCGAACTGACCGAGATGGCTGTTGGGCTCGAGCAGGTTGTGCTGCCTGAGGTCCACCATCGCGCGCAGGCGCTCCGAAATCCGCCAGCGGTCGCCCTCCTGGTTGAAATGCTTGAGCAGCATCTGGATCGGCAGACCGCGCTGGATCTCGAACTGGCTGTAGAGGCCGGTGCGGGCGCGTTCGAGCACCTCCCCGGAGATATCGGTTCCGACGATCTGGATCTTCCAGCCCGACAGCCGCGGGGCCATCTCGTCGAGGATCATCGCCAACGAATAGGCTTCCTGGCCGGTTGAGACGGCCGCGCACCAGATTCGCAGGCTGCGCGTCGCGGCGTTCGCTGCGATCCGTTCGGGCAGGATGACGTCCCGGAACAGATCAAACGGCGTGTGGTCGCGAAAGAACAGCGTCTCGTTCGTCGTCATCGCTTCGATGACGGCGTGCTCGAGCGCGGCGTCGTGGCCCGGCCGCAGCTTCTGGATCAGCGTCCCAATGTCGGCAATGTTGCGGCGTCGGCAGAGGATGCCGAGGCGGCTTTCGGCGAGATAGCGTTTTTCCGGACTCAGCGAGAGCCCCGAACGCAGATGCAGCAGCAGCCGCAGGAAATTGAAATCGGCGTCGGTCACGACGGCTGACCTGTGCGGACCAGCCCGCGGATTGCCGCTCCGATGTCTTCGAGAGCGATGACCGCGCTGGCGTGTTGTGCCCGGACGATCGAGCCCGGCATGCCCCAGATCGTGCTGCTCTGCTCGTCCTGGGCAATGACCGCCGCGCCGGCACGGCGCAGGGCCCCGGCGCCCTCGGTGCCGTCGGCGCCCATTCCGGTGAGCACGAGGCCCAGGGCCGAAGGGCCGAGATGCCGGGCTGCGTCGTTGAACAGCACGTCGACGGCCGGGCGGCAGAAGCGCACGGGGGGGCCGTCGTCGATGCTGGCGGTGATGTGACCGAGCCGTCGATCGATGCCGAGATGCCGGCCGCCGGGCGCGACATAGATCGTGCCGCGCACAAGCCGCTCGCCATCGAAGGGCTCGCGGGCGGGAATGCCGATATAGCTCGAGATCTGCTCGGCGAAGGAGGCCGTGAACACCGGCGGCATGTGCTGAACCACGATCGTCGTCAGATCATGCAGCGCGTCGCCGATGTCGAACAGCACCCGGGCCACAGCTCTGGGTCCGCCGGTCGAGGCGCCGATGACCAGATAGCGCGGGACGACCGAGACCAGCTGGCGCAGGCCGGCATTTCCGCCGGGGATGAAATCGAGTTCGACGTCGACCGGCAGGGCGCCGGGCTTGGCGCGCGCCTGCGCGACATTCCCGAGCTTGAGCAGGAATTCGCTGCGGAACTCCAGCGAGAGCGTCAGTCCGTTGCGGCTGTCCGGCTTCGAGACGACATCCATCGCGCCCTTGGTCATGCACTCGAGAGCGATGCGGGTGTTTCGCTCGTTGAGCGTCGTCGCCAGCAGCACGCCCGTATGAGGGCTTTCCTTCAGGATCTGGGGCAGGGCGGTGGCGCCGTCCACGCCCGGCATGTCGAGATCGAGCACCATGACGTCGGGCTTGAAGCGTCCCGCATGTGCCACGGCGGTCTCTCCGTCGCCGGCGACTGCGACCAGATGAAACTGGCCGCTTTCCCCGAGCCAGCGCGCGAACAGGCCCCGGACCACCACGGAGTCGTCGGCGATGACCACCGTCTTGTGCCTGGGGGCGCCCGCCGTGCCGGAAGGGGACAATCTGGTCATGCGTCGCAGATCCGCCGGCATGGTGCGCCTACGCCGGCGGCGACGTCGGCCATGGGCCGGTGCGTACCGTCGGGCGCTGGCGTGCGCATGATCACAGCAGCCCGACCTGATGGAACTTGGAGGCGACGATCTCCTTGTCGAAGGGCTTCATGATGTATTCGTCGGCGCCCGCATGCATGGCGCGCGCGATGTGCGCGATGTCATTTTCCGTCGTGCAGAAGACAACCTTCGGGCGCCGGCCGCCCGGCATCTGCCGCAGCGTTCGCAGGAAGTCGTAGCCGTCCATGATCGGCATGTTCCAATCCAGCAGCACCGCGTCGGGCATCTCGCCCTTGCAGGCGTCGATCGCGCGCGCGCCGTCCTCGGCCTCCGCAATGCGGAACTGCAGGCCCTCGAGGATGCGTCGCGCGACCTTGCGGATCACCGCGGAGTCGTCGACGACGAGACAGTATTTCATGATCAATCTCCAGATTGGTGCCGAGGCGCGTCAGGCCGCGGCATCCAGCTCGATTGCGAGGAGCGCGTCGACGTCTAGGACGACGAGCAGGCGTTCATCCAGGCGGTGCACCCCCGTCGCCAACGCCGCCCAGGCGCGGTCGAGATGGACCGGCACGGGTTCGAAGGTCGATTGATCCAGCCGCATCACCTCTCCCACGGCATCGACGATCAGGGCATAGGCCTCGCCCTCATGGTCGATGCCGACGGCCACCAGCTCCGTCTTGCCTTCTCGATCTTGCCTGAGGGTGACCGGGCGGCCCAGCCGCCGGCGCAGGCAGATCGCGGTGACGATCCGACCGCGCAGATTGAGGAGCCCGATGATCTCGGAGGGTGCGCGCGGCACGAGCGTGATGCGGTTGGTGATGAAGACGTCGTGCACCCGTCCGATCGGCAGGCCCAGGATCTGGTCGCCGATCATCACGGTGACGTAGTCGAGCGAATCGAAGCCTGGCGCCGCGGGTTCGGCAACCATGCGACGCTCGCTGTCGTCGCTCGCGTTGGTCTCATGAAGCGTCATGCCGCGTCCCTCATGCCGGGCCGCCGCTCGGCCAGTTCGGCGAGCAGGGCGCGCCTGTCGAACTTGGCGACGACCTCGTCGAGCCTGGCCTGGCCGGCGCGCATATGGAGATCGGGTGTGACGAGCGTGGTCATGCCGATCAGGCGCAGGCGATGCCCGTGCTCGCCGGCGCGCACGTCTTCGGCAAAGGCGAAGGCCGCGTCGATGTCCCCGTCGAGGTCGACGAGGAGGATGGCGGCCGGTCCCGCAGCGATGATCTGATGGGCGGCCGCGAAATCGGCCGCGAAGGCGACGCGGTGGCCGGAGGCCTTCAGGACCGGGGTCAGCATCTCGCGCAGGAAGCTCGAGGGTTCGACGAGGACGATCTGCGCTGCCGTCGAAAGGCTGCCCGGGGTGGCGGCGCTCGTGCGCCAGCCGCGCTCGTGGATCGGCAGATAGTGCGCGAGGTCGATGATGTCGGTGGCACGGCCGCGGATCATGGCCGAGCCGACGATGCCGCGATCCTGCACGGCCGCCATCTCGATATCGAGAACCTCATCGACGATGTCGACGATCGCGTCGACGGCGAGCGCAACGGTCATGTCCCCTTCGCTGATGATGACGAGCGGCTGCAACCCCTCGGCGCGCAACTGCGTCTCGCCGACGGGCACGACCGGAACCAGGCGGTTGCGATAATGCAGCAGCGTGCGGCCACTGCCATGCTCGAACAGCGCGGCATCGACCTCTTCGAGCCGGGTCACGAGCGACAGCGACACCGCCCGGACGCCCTCGGCCCCGGTCCGGAAAACGAGCATCGTCGTCTTTTCGACGGCGGCGGCGAGGAAGGTCGACGCCTCGACGCTGAAAGCGTCGCCCGCCCCGGTGCCGCCGACGAGGCCAGCGACGCCGTTGGGGTCGACGATCAGCACGACGGCGCCGTCGCCCAGGATGGTGTTGCCGGAGAAGAGCGGGATGTGCCGCAGCTTGCTCGACATCGGTTTGACGACGATTTCCTCGGTGTGGAAGACGCCGTCGACGAGGATGCCGAACTGCCGCTCGCCGATCTGCGTGACGACGATGAAGCCGTCCTCAAAGGAGGGCTCAGCCGTGCCCATCAGCGCCGAGAGCGCGATCACGGGCAGCAGCCGTCCGCGTAACCGAAGGATCGGCGCCCCATTGATGTTCTCGATGCGATGATCTGCGCCCGATTTGACGCGCACGAGCTCGCGGACCACGATCTGGGGAATGGCGAAACGCTGCTCGCCCGCCACCACGATCAGCGCGGCGACGATCGCCAGCGTCAACGGGATCTTGATCTTGATCGTCGTGCCGAGACCGGGCTTGCTGATGATGTCGATCAGGCCGCCCACGGCGTCCACATTGACCTTGACCACATCCATCCCGACACCCCGGCCCGAGATCGCGGTGATGCTGTCGGCCGTCGAGAAGCCGGGATGGAAGATGAAGCGGCTGATCTGCGCATCGCTCATGCGCTCGATTTCGGTCTCGCTGGCCAATCCCTGCCGGATCGCCCGGCTGCGGATGCGCTCGAAGTCGAGGCCGCGCCCATCGTCGGCGATGGCGATCGTCACCGAACCGCCCTCGTGATAGGCGGCGAGCCGGATCGTCCCCTGCTCCGGCTTGCCGGCAGCGCGGCGTTCGGCAGGGAGCTCGATCGCATGGTCGGCGCAGTTGCGCACCATGTGGATCAGAGGGTCCTTGATCAGGTCGAGGATCTGGCGGTCGAGTTCGGTGTCGGCACCTTCGGTGATCAGCTCGATGCGCTTGCCGAGTTCGGCACCGAGATCGCGGACGATCCGGGGCAGTTTCGACCAGGCGTTGCCGATCGGCTGCATCCGCGTCTTCATGACGCCGTCCTGCAGTTCCGCCGTGATCAGCGACAGGCGCTGGAGCGGGCCTTTCAGGCCGTTGTCGTCCTGCTTGCGCGAGATTTCGAGGAGCTGATTGCGTGTCAGCACCAGCTCGGACACCATCGTCATCAGATGCTCGATGGTGTCGACATTGACGCGCAGCGTGGCCGGGCCGGTCGGACGTGGCTCGCGCGGGCCGGCCTCCTCGGGTGCGGCGGCCGCATCCGCCCGCTCGATGCGCCCGTCGGCTCCGCGCTGCGGACCCGGCGCGCTGCGGAAGACGAGATCGAGCCCTTCCTCCGCCGGAGGCAGGGCGCTCGGCCCCGAGTGGCGTGCGAGATAGGCAGCGACGGGATCGGGTGCACCTGGCTCCGCCGCAGCTTTCCGCAGCAGTTCGGAGCGGGCGTGATCGGCGAGGATGCCGAGCTCGCGGATCAGGTTCTCGTCATTGCCGGCGGGTTCCTCGCCCTTTTCCGCCAGCTCGGAGAGGATGTCCTTGACCCGGTCGATCGTCTCGAGAACGGCCGTGACCGCGATGGCGCTGACCGTGGCGCCGTCGCGGAACTGCCCGATCAGGTTTTCAGCGGCGTGGGTCAGCGCCTCCAGCCGCGGCAGGCCGATGAAGCCGCAGGTGCCTTTGACGGTGTGAACCAGCCGGAAGATGTTGCGCAGGATATCGCCGTTATTGGGCTCCTGCTCGAAGCGCACGAGTTCCCGATCGACGGTGTCGAGATTTTCGCCCGTCTCGGTCAGGAACTCTTGCAGCAAGTCGTCCATGCAGGGGACCACCACTCAACGCGACAACACACGACGACAGCTAAGCAGCAGAAGGGTTTATGATCAGTTGAGATCGGCGCGAAAGACGCGCCGATCTGATCGGCCGGTCTCAGTCGGACTTGCGGGCCGTGATCGTGACCGTGTCGCCCTCGATGGCGAAGCCGATCGTCATGCCGGCGGCGCGCGCGACCATCCCCGTATAAAGCGGCTGCACCGCATGGGCGTCGATCGTGCCGGTGTCGGAGCGGCCGGCGATCAGGTCCTCGACATGGGCGGGGATGCGGGCATGGGAACCGGCTGCCGTGATGACGAAGCTGCCCTGTTCGCCCTCGACGGTGGCACGCGAGGTCAGCTTGCCGCCGCGCGGAACCGCCTGGGCCGCCAGCACGAGCAGGTTCAGCAGGAGCTTGACCTGGTTCTTCGGCAGAAGGGCACGCGGTGCCTCCCAGTCGAGCGAGAGCTTCTCGTCGTTGAGGAAGCCGTTTGCGACGTTGCCGGCATCGCCCAGATCGATCATGGCTCCCGCCGAGCCGGCGGCGCCGAAGGCGAGACGCGCGAACTGAAGGCGGGCCGATGCGTTGCGGGCGCTCTTCTTGATCAGTTCGAGGGCAAAGTCGCGCATCGAGGGATCATCTTCCTCGAGAACCTCCAGCGCGTTGACAATGGCCCCGACCGGGCTGATCACGTCATGGCAGACGCGGCTGCAGAGGAGCGCGGCCAGATCGAGCGGCTCGAGCGAGATGGCGGTCATGGGGCTTGTCCTGGGAACATGGCTGCGTGGCGCGAGGGGTGAACGATGCGCCGTTACCCCTGATATGGTGGTATCTTGGTTTTGATGTGGTTAAGTCCCGGTTTCCGGCCGGGTGCAGCGGAGGACGCGCAGCCGTGACCACCCCCCGGCCCGCGAAACAAGAGGACGGTATTTCGGCCGAGCCGAGGCTTGCCGACCGCGACGACCTCGCCCGGCGTCTCGCGGAAGCCGCCCGCCTGAGCGGCGCCGTGCTGCTGGCGATGCGCGCGGCGCGCGACGTCAGGATCAAGCCCGATGGCTCGCCCGTCTGTTCCGCCGACATGGCGGCCGATCACACCGCCAAGAGGGCCCTGGCGCGTCTGCTGCCCGGAATTCCCGTCGTCAGCGAGGAAAGCGTGGCGGCCGTGGCCCCGGCTGCGCTGTTCATCCTGCTCGATCCGCTCGACGGCACGCGCGAATTCCTGGCCGGCGGCGACAGCTACTGCGTCGCGATCGCCCTGATCCAGGGGCACCGGCCGGTCGCGGGCGCGATCGCGGCTCCGGCGAGCGGCCGGGTCTGGTTCGCCGGTCTCGGCGCCTTCGCTCAGAACACCGCTTCCGACGGAACGACATGCGGCGCGGAACGTCGCATTGCTGTGCGGCCCCTACCGGAGGCGGGCCCGACGACGCTGGTCAGCCGCTTTCATGGTGACGCGCTGAGCGAGAGCGTCTCGGACGCGCTGCAGTCAGCCAGCACATGTCCCATGTCGTCGGCGGTCAAGTTCGGGCTGATCGCGGCGGGCGAGGCCGATCTCCACATCCGCGGCGGCCAGACGATGGAGTGGGACATTGCCGCCGGGGACTGTATCCTGTGCGCGGCGGGCGGCATCGTGCTAACGCTCGACGGGCAGGTTCCGCGCTATGGCTGCGTCGAGCGGGGCTATCGCAACCCGCCCTTCGTCGCCGCGTCGAGCGAGGCGCTGGCGCGGCGTGCGCTCGCCGCCGCCACGTCCTGAGGTTGCGGCGAACGGAGCCCGGTCAGCGGGTCAGGGTCTGCGAGACGCTCGCCCACTGGCCGTCCGCCATCTGCTGCAGCGTGCTGTCGGCGACGAAGCGCTTGCGGTTTTCGGCCGTCCTGAACAGGAACAGGCGCGATCCGATGATGGCGAACTGCTGCGGGTCTGTCTCGACGACGCGGCCCTGAGCCACGGCGGAGGCATCGAACCCGGCAAAGGCGGGTGCATAGATCTCCGGCGCGTCGCGGAAGGCCGCGCGATTGGCCGCCGAGACGAAGCGCCAGACGGCGCCCCCGTGCACGATCTCATAGTCCCGGTCGCCCGCCACGGCATGACCTTCGAGCCGGTAGGCCACGGGATCGTAGCCGTTCAGCGCGAGGCCGGACCTTGCGTCATGTTGGACGCTTTCGCTCAGGGAGGGCAGTTCCGGCAGCCCCGCAGGCAGTCCGGCCGTGCCGGCTATGGCCTGATCGGGCAGTGCGAGCAGCGCGAGCAGCGCGAGCCCCCCCGCCATGCGGACGATCACGCCCGCACGATCGGCGACCTTCGATGACAGGGCGCTGCGACCCTGCCTTGTTCCAGCCTTCATCACCGGCAAATCCTCACCTCCGTCGCTGCCGGTGGACCTGCCCCCTGGCTGGCGTCTTCACGGGTTGGATACGCTTTCGGGGGTATCAGACTGGTTACCGAATTGGTTCGCATTGCACCGGATCGAGCGAGACGGTTGTTTTTCCGTTGATGGCGCCCGGCCCGGTGAGGCCCGTTCCCGCACCGCCGGCCGCGTGGCCGGCCGGAGACCCGAGATCAAGGCCCCGCGCCCCGACTGCGCGACAAGCCCCCACCCGGAGATCGTATCCCATGACCACGACCCGTCGCAGCCTGATCAAGGGGAGCCTCGCCCTGGCCGGTGCCGGCATCGCGGCCGGGCCGCTCGCCGGCCCTGCGCTCGCGCAACAATCCTATGGCCAGAGCCGCTCCTTTTCTCAGAACGAACTCGTCAGCTCCGGCCACCAGTTCTTCGGCAATATCTCGCGCGGCCTGGCGCTGACGGTCGAGGAGGCGGTCCGTCGCTGGGGCGAGCCCAATGGCTATGTGCTCGGCCAGGAGGCGGCGGGCGCCTTCGTCGGAGGCCTGCGCTATGGCGAGGGCACGCTGTTCACCCGCAACGCCGGCGACCGCAAGGTGTTCTGGCAGGGCCCCTCGGTCGGCTTCGATTTTGGCGGCGAGGGCTCACGGACGATGATGCTGGTCTATGGGCTGCCGACGGTCGATGCGCTGTATCAGCGCTTCGTCGGCGTCGATGGCTCGGCCTATTTCATTGGCGGCTTCGGTTTCACAGCGCTGGCGGCGGAGGGCGTCACGGTGGTGCCGATCCGGACCGGGGTCGGCTGGCGGCTCGGCGTCAATCTCGGCTATCTCAAATTCACGCCGCAGGCGACCTGGAACCCCTTCTGAGCGCGGCTGCGTGCTGCCGTTAGGAAATCCGATTTCCCGTTTCGGGCGCATTGCCGTAATCTGACACTCCCCCGTTTGTGGAGCCGCTCGTCTTGATCGAAGCTGTCATGCTCGTCGCGCTCGGCTTCCTGTGCGCCAGCCTGCTCGCGCTGTCGATCGTGCCGGCCCTCAACCGGCGCGCCGACCGGCTGGCGCGCAAGCGGGCGGAGGCGGCCTTCCCGCTCTCTCTCGCCGAGATCGCGGCCGATCGCGACCATCTGCGCGCCGAACTGGCCCTGCGCGCCCGCACGCTGGAGCAGGAGGTGGAGCGCAGCTTCGCTGCCAAGGCGTCTGCGATGCAGGACCTCGGCCGCCGCGACATGAGGATCGGTGAACTCGAGAACGTGGTCAGCGCGCGCGACGGGCGGATCGCCGGTCTCGAAGGCGATCTCGACGAGACGCGCGGCGTGCTGGCACAGACCCAGGCGGCCCTGGCGACGGAGAGCGCGACGCTGGCCGAGACGAGGGCCACGCTCGAACAGCGCCTCGCCGACCTCGCGAGCATCGAGCGGGACCTGTCGGAGACGCGCGGCTCGCTGACCGGGACCAGTGCCGACCTCGCCGCGCGCGAGGCCGAACTGGCCGGCGAGCGGGAGACGCTGGGACGGACCCAGGCGCTGCTGGCCGAGCGCGACGGGGAACTCGCCCGGCTGCGGCAGGATTACGACCAGATTCGCGTGGCGCAGGTCGAGGACCGGACGAAGATCATGGTGCTCGAGGCCAAGGCGACGGATCTCACCGACAGGCTGGCCGCGAAGGAGCGGGACCATGCCGCGAGCCAGGCCGCGCTCGCGGCGATGACCGAGGATCGCGACAGCGAGCGCCTGCGGGCGGACGCGCTCGCGGCGCGGACGGCCCAGGCGGAAGCGGGGCTCGCGGCGGCGGATGCCCGCTCCGTGGCGGCCGGCGTCGAGGCCGCACGCATCGAGACGCAGCTGGCGCAGGAGATCGCGACCCATGCCGCGGAGCGCGAGGCGAAGCAGGCGCTCGCACACGAACTCGCCGAGGCGCGCTCGGCAGGGGAAGCGCGGTCCGAAGAGTCAGCCCGGGAGATTGCGACATTGCGTGCGGATCTGCGGGCTCGGGACGAGCAGATCGAGACGGTTCATGCCGAGCTCCAGACCCTTCAGGGCGCGCTCGAGCAATCGCGGGCCGAGCGCGCGCGGCTGAAGCGCGAGGCGGCCGCGGCGCGCAAGGCAGGCGCCGCGGCGCCTGCGCCCGACCCGGAGGCCAACGCCGCGCTGCGGCGCGAGATCATGGCGGTCGCCGAGCGGCTGATGAACCTGCCGCCGCAGCAGGAAGCGGCCGAGTAGCGCGCTTTCCCCTGCAAACGCCGTTCCCCCTGCCGCGATGATGCTCTAGGAAGGCGCGCCTGCGCTTCGGTCGCCCTGCTTCCAACGAGATGGTCTTCGCCCAGTGACTGACACCCGCTACGATCTCCTCTGCATCGGCGAGCCGCTGGGCGAATTCAACGCCACCCGCGCCGACAGCGGCGCGTTTCAGTTCGGCCATGGCGGCGACACCTCGAATTGCGCCGTCGCCGCCGCGCGCCAGGGTGCGAAGACGGCCTATCTCAGTGCGCTCGGCGACGATATGGCGGGCCGCTCGATCCGCGATCTCTGGCGCCGCGAAGGCGTCGACGACAGCCATGTCACGACGCATCAAAGCGCACCGACGGGGCTCTATTTCGTCGATCACGGGCCGTCGGGCCATGTCTTCTCCTATCTGCGCGCCGGCTCGGCCGCGAGCCTGATGGGGCCGCGCGACATTCCACGCGAGCTGATCACATCAGTGAGGATTGTGCAGGCGTCGGGCATCAGCCAGGCGATCTCGGCCTCGGCCTGCGACGCGGTGTTCGAGGCTTTCGCGATCGCGCGCGAGGCCGGCGTGATCACGGCCTACGACACCAATCTGCGCCTCAAGCTCTGGCCGCTGACCCGGGCGAAGGCGATCATCAACGCGGCCTGCGGCATGGCCGACATCGTGCTGCCGGGCTATGACGACGCGACGCAGCTCACCGGGCTGAGCGATGCCGACGCCATCGCCGATTTCTATCTGCGGCTGGGCGCGAAGATCGTCGCGCTGACACTCGGCCATGAGGGCTCGCTGGTCGCGACGCCGGAGCGCCGCGAGCGGCTGGTGCCGATCAAGGTCGATGCGATCGACGCCACGGGCGCCGGCGACTGCTATGACGGGGCCTTCCTCGCCGAATACATCCGTACCGGCAACGCTTTTGCCGCCGGAGCCTACGCCAATGTGGCCGCGGCCCTGTCCACCCAGGGCTTCAGCGCGGTGGCGCCCCTGCCGCGCCGCGCCGATGTCGAGGCGCGGATGGCTCTCGAAGCTGCCCGTTGACCTCGGGACCCCGCCGCCATCCTGGGCGACCGAAGGTCGTCCCGGGATCCATCCTAGAGTGCAGTCGGAGCCCTATGATGGATCCCGGAGCTGCGCCGCTTCGCGGCTTGTCCAGGATGACGCGGTGTTTCCTTGTTAAATCATCATGATCGAAGCGAAGAAGGCAACGTAATGGCCGTCAAGATTCTGGAAACGGCGGGCGCGCTGCTCGCCCGCTATGACGTGCTGATCAGCGATGTCTGGGGCGTGGTGCATGACGGTGTCTGGGCGCTACCGCCGGCCTGCGAGGCGCTGACGCGCTATCGCGAGCAGGGCGGCGCTGTGGTGCTGCTCTCGAATGCGCCGAGCCCCTCCGAGCAGGTGGCCGAACTGCTCGACAAGAAGCGGGTGCCGCGCAAAGCCTGGGACCGGCTGATCACCTCGGGCGACGTCACCCGCTCGCTCATCGCCGAGAGCCACCACCGCAAGATCTTCCATATCGGCTGGCAGAGCGATCGCGCCGTCTTCGACTGCGCCGATGTCGAACTGGTCTCCGAGGACGAGGCCGATCTCGTCGTCGCCACCGAGCTCAATGACTATCGCACCGAGCAGCCGGAGCAGTACCGCCCGCTGCTGGAGCGCTTTGCGGCGCGGGGGCTGCCCTTCATCTGCGGGAATCCCGATCTCGTCGTCCATGTCGGGCATGATCTTCTGCCCTGCGCCGGCTCGCTCGCCCTCATCTATGAGGAACTGGGCGGCAGCGTCGCCTATGCCGGCAAGCCCTATCGCCCGGCCTATGACCTGGCTCTGGAGGCGGCCCGCTCGGCGCGCGGCGGCCATCCGGCCGATCCCGCGAAGGTTCTGGTGATCGGCGACGCGGTCCGCACCGATCTCGCCGGCGCGCGACTGATGGGCTTCGACAGCCTGTTCATCGCCGGGGGCATCCACCGCGACGAGACGTTGCGCGACGGGGTGCTCGATCCGGCGGGGCTGGAGGCCGTGCTGGCGGGGCACCCGGTGAAGCCGGTCGCGGCGATGGCGGCGCTGGGGTGAGTGGCAGACCCGTCGACGTGGGGCTTCGCAGACAGACGCTTTCGTCAGGCCGGCATTTTGCCGGCCGAATTGTCGTATGCGTCGGGACAACGGCTGGCGCGCTCAGTAGGCCGTCCAGCCACCATCGGTCGCGTAGAGGCCTCCCGTGAGGTTGGACGCTTCTGCCGACAGCAGGAACAGCATGACCGACACCTGCTCGGCGACCGTCGAGGGCCGCTTGCGCGAGTCCGTGTAGGACAGGAGGCTGTCGATCTTGATGCGGCCCATGCCGACACCGGAGGAGGCCCTGGCCGCTTCCGCCACGAGAATCCCCGCGCGTTCGACCATCGGCGTGTCGGTCGCGGCCATGTTGACCGAGTTCACGCGGATGCCATAGGGCGCATAGTCGATGGCCGCGTTCCGCGTCAGCCCGTTGACGGCGTGCTTGCTGGCGACATAGGCGGGGTTTCCGGCCAGTCCGGTCATCCCGGCGATCGAACCGACATTGACGATCGCGCCGCCCGTGCCCTGGGCCACCATCTGCTTGAGTTCGGCCCGCAGGGAGCGGAACATGCCGGTCGTGTTGGTGCGCAGGACATTGTCAAAGTAGGCATCGCTCGCCTCATGGAGCGGCGCGAAGATAAGCTCGCGCTGCCTTGGATAGTCGGGTGCGTCCCCCGAGAACACGCCGTCCATGACGCCGGCATTGTTGAGGGCCATGTCGAGCTTGCCGTAGTTCTCGACCGCGATCCTGACCATCCGCTCGCAGACGGCGGACTCGGCAATGTCGCCGTGAAGGAAGGTCGCCTGGCCGCCGCGGGCCTTGATCCGCTCGATCGTCGCCCGTCCGAGATCCTCGATCCAGTCGACCCCGACAACGGACGCTCCTTCCCGCGCGGCGCGGAGGGCCGCCGCCGCCCCCATCCCGCGCGCGCACCCCGTTACGAGCAGGGTCTTGCCCTTGAAGCGGTCGGGGATGAAGTACTCGTCGTCCGTCGGCGTGATGTCCTTGACGCCGACGCCCCTGGCCTGCGCCTGGGCCGGTGAAGGCGAGGCAACCTGGCCCGCGGCCAAGGTGGCCGCCGAGCCGGCCGCCACGACCATGCCCTTGATCATGTCTCGACGTTCCATCGTGGTCCCCCGCTGCTGCGTGTCAAAAACTGGCTCTGAGGAAAGCCATTGTGCTGATCCAGGGCTCGGCCCGCGCGCCGATGGTCCTGTCGACCGTCGAGCTCGGAAAGGTCGCCGCCACATGGCCCTGCAGCATCCATTGCGGCGAAATGAACCATTTCATCGTCAGATTGGCCTCGTATCCGAGATATTTGCCGCTGAGGAACGAGAAGGCCGGATTGCCGCCGAGATTCCTCGCGCTCTCCGACAGGAAAACCCAGATCTGGGGCACGATCTCGACCTGCCCGTGGGGGCGCAGACGCAGCTGCAGACGGTGGGTCTGCAGGTTGCTGTTCTGGAAAACCTTGAAGTGATTGATGCCCTGGACCCAGCGCTCGCCATTGTCGCCAGACAGCAGCGGGTCCCAGCGTTCAAACCGCGAGGTCGACGGGTTGTCCCCGGAGAACGCCGCATAGCGATAGGAGAGGGTCGGCGACCAGGGCAGGGTGTCGGCGAAGCTGTAGCCGATCTCGGCCGTCACGCCGGTGGCGCGCATGTTGATCCGCTCGTTGCGCTGGAGCGCGGCTTCGCCCGCCAGAAAGGGCCCGGCGCCGGCGGGGTTCGGCTGCCAGCGGAAGCGGCCGTTGTAAACCTGCAGTCCCTTGCGGCTGAAGGTGTCGGACAGGGTGAAATACTGAAAATTCGACTGCGGGACGTAGAGATACATCGCGCCGACATCGAGATCGCCGCGCAGGCGTGTCTCGAGGTTGACGCCCGTGATCCGTGTCCTGGAGTCCACCAGCGGCAATTCGTCTGGATCGAGGTCGAAGGCTTCGATCTTGGTGTTGTTGTAGCGCGCCTGGACCAGCGCCAGGCGGTCAGCCGCCCATCGCGGGTTGGACTGCAGGGCGCCGCGCGCGCTGCCGTTCGAGGCCGTGTTGGCGATCAGGAAGCCATCGCCGACACCGAAGCGCTGGCGGCCGACCGAGGCGTTGAGGACGAGGCGGTCGCCCTGGGTCGTGGTGGTCCCGCCGACCACGCCGACATAGGCATCCTCGACGCCGAAGTGCCCCCGCGTCCGGTCGGTGAACAACTCCTGGCCGATGGAGGCGCTGTAGATGCCGCTGAGGCCGGCATAGACGCTGATGTTGTCGTTCAGCGGCGTAATGCCATAGAGGCCGGTATGGACGTATCCTTCCGTCCAGTCGCTGTAGGCGCGCCCTGCGCTGCGGCCCTTGACCAGGGGATTGCCCGACAGCAGACGCTGCTCCTGACCATACCAGGCGTTCTTGTTGCCGTAGTACATCGACACGCCTTCCAGGCGAGCCTTCACGAAGGTTCCGTCGCGATCGACGAGCACGGGGAGATCGCTGATCGTCCCGCTGATCAGCGCACCGCGGCCGGCCGCGGTCGCCGCCGCGGAACCGAGTGTGGCGATGATCGTGACCGAGACACCGCCGGTGGGGCCGGGCGAGACCTGCAGCGTCGTCTGTGTGATCGGCGACGCCCGGCGGGCTTTCGCCAGGTTGAACTCGGCGATCGTTCGCGAGAAGTGGTCGCCGGTGAAGGCACCGAGGCCGACGCGGATGCGGTCGATGACGCGGCTGTTCAATGCGGCATCCGGCGATGGATTGGCGATCCGGATCTCGATGCTCTCGAGCCGGCCGGACTCGTCGACGCTCGCGGGCGACTGCGCAAAACCACGACCTGCGTCGCCGAGGACGGCCACAACCATCACGGCGAGCGCCCGGAGAAACATGACGACGCGCCCGCTCATACTGCTGGCGGCTGGCGAGGCGGTTTGTTCCCTGATCGCCAAGCTGGTCTCCCGATGGGCCGTCAGTCCGGACCGGGCGCCGCCGGCCCCGCACAACACGTCCGTGCCGACGACCGTGAGCCCTCAACTCTAGCCTGCCGAAAGAGCCATTCAAGCCTGCGGGGCGGACCGGTGGCGAGGCAGGGAGCATCGCGCGTTGGGACTAGCCTGCGACCTGGGCCTTCCCCGCCCGGAGCCGCTTCCCGAGATCCTGGAACAGCCCCCGGAACGGTTTGAACACGAAGCGCACCGTCGAGCGGCCCGGCGGGACGGCGACGGCCCTGAACAGGACGTTGGCGCGCAGGATCTCGGCCGGGGCGCCGTCGATCTCGACCTGCCACCAGGGGTGCCAGACATCGTTGAGCACGACATAGCCGCCCTGGGGCGCCTCGACCCGCAACGTCACGTCGGTCGTGCCGTAATCGGTGATGCGGACGCTGCCGGCCGGGCTCTGGCCGGGTTCGGTCGCGCCTGCGGGAGCTGCCGCGCCCGCAGGCCGGCCGGTCGCCAGCGGGTCGCGCGGGAGCGGCGGCAGGGGGCGGTCGAGCAGCACGGTCCGGCGCGGGTCGAATCCTTCAGGCCATTGGCCGGTGGCGAGGATCGCGTCGAAATCGGCGGTCTCGGCCTTGGTCACGAGCAGCACACGGGGCAAGGCGCGCGGGTTCTCATAGACATAGGCGTCGGGCGTGCGGGCGATCAGGGTCAGGTCGCCGGGCTTGAGCGCCTTGTCGATCTGCTCGACGGGCACGCCGGTGGCGATGAAGCGCAGGCCGAGCATGTCGGCCAGCAGCGAGCGGTAGCCCGGCATCAGGGCTGAGAACGTGCGCTGGTCGGGCAAAGCGACATGATCGCCCGCGCCGGTGGCCTTGCTGTAGATCCCGAGCCGCAGCGGGTTGTAGCCGAGCGTGTTGTCGAGCCGGTGGACGAGGCTGGCATTGGGCCAGTGGAAGCCGATGCCGGCGAGTTCGATGCGGTCGCGCCGGTCGGGGCCGGCGGTGGCGGCGGTCTCGCTCTTGAGCAGGGCTATGGTCTCGTTGGTGCTGTCGGCACGCAGCACGTCGTAATCCTGCGCGGGCAGGGCGGTGGATTCGCTGGGACCATTGTTGACCGAGAGGTCGATGGTCAGGGTCGCGGCCAGCACGATCGCCGCCGCCAGCCCGGCGCCTCGCAGGGCAAAGCCGCGCGCCGCGACGAGAGCGCCGATCGCCAGCACGCCGCAGAGCAGCGCGGTGACCAGCGGAACAGTCGCCACCCAGAGACGCCCCACCGTCCAGGCGAGCCAGAGCGCGAGGGCGAGCGCACCCGCGAAGATCGCGACCTCGACAACGCGCTGCCAGGGCCGGGCGCGCGGCGCGGCATCGGTCATGACCAGATGGGTGAGATAGCCGCCGAGCAGGGCCAAGAGCGCGCCGAGGATGAAGAGCGCGTCGGCCGGGCGGCGGTAGAAGGACACGCCGGGAAGCTCGAACAGCAGGCGGAAGCCCGGGGTGAAGCGGCCGAGCGCGAAGATCAGGACGAGCAGGGCCGCGATACTCAGCGCGACGATCTCGCGGCGCAGCAGCGCGCCGCGGACGATTCCGATGGTCAGGATCAGCCCCATCGGGATCAGCCCGAGATAGAGCTGGCTCATGTTGCGGGCGAGGTAGAGGTCCTGGGGCCCAAAGCGGGCCTCGAAGGCGGGGCTCGGCGCGCCCCAGAAATTCTCCAGCGGGCCGGCTGCACCGAAGAGATTGGCGAAGAGCCCTGTCAGCAGGGCGGCCGGATGCAGCGAGCCCTTGCCGGCGCCGACGAGGTCGATGGTGGGGCGGTTGGAGCCCTCCGCGAGGATGGCGGTCAGCAGGATCGGCACCGTCGCGACCAGCAGGGCCCCGACCCCGCCCGCGAGCAGAGGGAGCAGGCTCGTCTTCAGTGCCCGCCAGGGCTGGCGCGCCATGGCGATGGCGGCGAGCACGAGCCCGGCCAGCACATAGACGCCGAGCAGCGCGACCTGGTCGCGCCCCAGCACCATGAAACCCGCGACGATGCCGGCCGCGAAGCCATAGGCGATCGATCCGCGTTCCAGCGCACGCGCGATCAGCGCGAGCGTGATGGCGAAGTAGCCGAGGCTCAGGACCTGGCCGATATGCTGGATGCGCCAGGCGGCTGCCGCCCCGAAGGCGAAGGCGAGCGCTGCGACGACCGCCCCGGCCGGGTGCCAGTCGCGGTCGTGGAAGATGACGACGAAGGCGAGCGCGCCCGCCAGCAGGGTGCCGAGCACCGCTCCGTCGCCGAGCCGGAAGCCGGGGACAGGCTCGAGCGCGGCGATCAGAGCGAAGGGCGGGGAGAAGATCAGCGACTGCGGATCGGCGATTTGCGGCGATCCGGCGAAGACGTAGGGCGTCCAGAAGGGCGAGCGGCCGCTGTGCCAGGCTTCCGCCAGGAACTGGAGCTGGGGCTGGAAATGCGCCTTGGCATCCCAGGGGATGGTGACGATGCCGGACAGCCAGGGCCAGGACAGGGCGATCCAGGCGAGGACGACGAGGCCGGCGACCCGGGCGAGGGGCCAGGGTGCAGCTGGGACGTCGGAGTGCGGGCGCGGCAGGGGCGACATCAGGCTGCGGTGCCCGAAGTCGGCATCGCGTTCAAGCCCTTCCGACATGTCCGGCACGCCGGCCGTGGGGCCAGCCCCGGCTCAGCTCAATCCTTCGGCGCGGCCCGCGCCATCAGCGCGTCCATGTCGATCGAATGGCCGGCGCGGTCGCGCTTGGAGGCGAGGTAGCGGACATTGTGGACATTGGGGCGCCCGAGCACGCGCTGCGTGCCGACGACCTCGACGCCGGCCGCCTTGATCGCGCCGACCTTCAATGGGTTGTTGGTCAGCGCGGTGACGCGGGTGACGCCGAGCTGCTTCAGCATCGTCGCGGCGAAGTCGAACTGGCGCTGGTCGAGATCGAAGCCGAGCACCTCGTCGGCGTCATAGGTGTCCCAGCCCTGGCTCTGCAGCTTGTAGGCGCGCATCTTGTTGGAGATGCCGTTGCCGCGGCCCTCCTGGTCGAGATAGAGCAGGATACCGCCCTCGTTCTCGGCCATCCACTGCACGGTCTCGCGCAGCTGGTCGCCGCAGTCACATTTCAGCGAGCCGAACAGGTCCCCCGTCAGGCAGGCCGAATGCAGGCGCACCGGCACGGCGGCCGTAAGATCGGGGCTGCCGACGATGATCGCGACCTGGTCACGCAGGCCCTCGCCGCCGCGGAAGACGACGAACTCGGTCTCGGCGGCGCCCTCGAGCGGCACCGGCGCGCGGCCGACGATGGCAAGCGTCGCGGCCTGGGCGGCGCGGTAAGCGTTGATCGACTCGATCGCGACCTCGATCAGAGGCTCGCCGGCGATCTGCTCGGGCGTGACGGGCACGATCATGGTCGCCGGCAGCACGAGCGAGAGCCGCGCCAGTTCGAGAGCGGCGTCGTCGAGATCGGACGCGGGCGCAACGGGCGCATCGACCTTGCCGTCGATCTTCAGCGCCAGCATCTCGATGCGAACGAGATCCAGCGTCGGCATGGCGAGGATGCCGGTCTCTGCGCGGCTCTTGGAACCCAGCCGGCGCAGCCGCGCCGGGGTGAGGACGAGATGGGCCTTGCCGGCGGCCAGCGCATCGAGCCGCGCCACCAGATCCTCGTCGGCCAACTCGGCGGACAGGGCCAAGGCGAGCCGCTGGCCCGCGCGCAACAGCACGGGTCGCCCGGCGCGAAACTCGGCAATGGCCCGGTCTACCGCCACGAGGCTCGTCTCGAGCGGGCGTCCGAACAGCGTACGCGACTGAAGCATCGGATTGTCCGTCAGAATGGGCCGGCTGCGAGAGCGCGCGCCCGGCGTTGGGTTAGGCTGTTACGGGCACCACGGCGATATAGATCAGAGCTGCACAGATTTCCATCAAACGTGCTTTAGGTGACGGCAGTTCCATTGCGCATCGATTTCACGCGATCCGACCCGTGACGTCATGCAATCGCGTGACAGGCCCTGTCGCAGCAAGGCATATAGGAGCGCGACTTTGAACGCGGGATGAATGTCGAAGCCGGCGTCACGAGCGGCAGGGAATGGGGAGGCGAAGATGACGCAGGCGAACCGCGAGCCGAACCCGGCTCCCGTCTACAGCGCCGCCGCGCGCCATATGCACTGGGTCACCGCCGCCGCGGTGCTGGTGATGATCCCCGCAGGCCTCGCCATGACCTATCGCGGCAACACGCTGAATATCTGGGATGGGCTGACGGACGCGATGTACAGCGCCCACAAGCTGCTCGGCTTCCTCGTCCTCTGGCTGGTCGCCGGGCGGCTGGCCTATCGCCTGATCAAGGGCGCGCCGCCCGACGAGCCGACGCTGCTCTGGTGGCAGAAGGCCGGCTCGCATCTGGTCCACTGGCTGCTCTACGGGCTGCTGCTGATCGTTCCCCTGCTTGGGTGGCTCGGCATCTCGCTCTACCCGTCGCTCAAGGTGTTTGGCCTGTTCAGCCTACCCGCCATCGCCTCGCCGGACCAGGATCTCGCCGGCAGGGTCCTGAACATCCATGGCACCCTGGCCATGGCGATGGGGCTGCTCGTCTGCGCCCATATCGGCGCCGCGCTCTACCACCATCTGATCCGCAAGGACGGCGTGCTCAGGCGGATGCTGCCGGGCCTCGGGCCGCGCTAGCGCCCGTCTCAGACCGGCCGCGCCCAGAGATCGTGATGCCCGACCAGCGCCGTGGCCTCGCCCGCCTTGGCCGCGAGCCAATCGGCGACGGTGGCGGGATCGACCTGGCCGGTTTCCAGGACGGCCTCGGCGATGCCCTTTGCCAGCACCTGCGCCAGATCGCCGCTGCGCGCATCGAGACGCCAGGCGCTGTCGCCGATCGAAACCGCGAAGCCTGACTTGCGGAAGGCCTCCGCCATCACGTCCGTGGCCTCGGGGCCGGCGGCCGGCCCGAAGCCCTTGTCGCCGCGCTGATGGTGCTTGAACGCGGCCAGAATCGGAGCATCGGCGGGGTGGGGCGGCTGCCAGATCTCGCGGCCGTCATAGGTCAGCACCGTATAGAGCGGCAGGCGCAGGCTGGTCAGGCCCGCGACGAAGCGTTCGAGCCAGCGTCGGGAGGTGAGGTCGAACAGCGCGGCGGCGGTGACGAGATCCGGCTGCCAGCCGAGGACCCATTCGAGATCGGTGTTTAGATCGGCCTGGCGGGTGTCGACGGTGATCAGGTGGTCGCCCTTGGTCAGGACGAGTTCCTCGCCCTGCTCGCGGGCTTCGTCGGCCCAGGCCGACAGCGTCTGCCGGGTGGCGGCGAGCAGGCGCTCGTCGAGATCGACCAGCGTCCAGTGCTGGCGCGCCGGCAGGGCGGCATAGCTGCCGCGCAGATTGGAGCCGGCACCGCAACCGAGATCGACGACCGTGAGGGAACTGCGGCCGGCGAAATGCGCGCCCACGGCCCCGAGCACCTGCGGATTGCGGGCGGCGTGATCGGCCGGCTCGCGCAGGCCCAGCCATTCGGGAGAAAATCCGGCCATCAATCCCCCTTTTGCCCGAAGCCGGGCAGACACACGCCAGCGACGATCGCCGCCGTGTCGCGCCAGCGTGGCAAGGCATCGGCGGCCGCCCAGGCCGCATCGGCCATCGCCCGGCGCCGAGCCGGCGCATCAATCAGGCTTGCCAGGGCCTTGGCAAGGGCCGTCACGTCGCCCGGCGCCACTTTCAGCGCGGCATCGTCGGGGGCGGTCTCGGCCGCGGCGCCACCGGTCGTGCAGAGGATCGGCAGGCCGCGCGCCAGCGCCTCGGTCAGCACCATGCCGTAGCCCTCGAAGAGCGAGGGCATCACGAAGAGGTCGGCACGGGCATAGGCCTCCGCCAGCGCGGCGTCCGGGATGGCGCCGAGAAGGTCGATCCGCCCGCCCAGATCCGCGGCCGCGATCGCGGCGATGAGGTCGCGCGTCGTCTCCGGTGCGCGGTCGGTCGCGCCGACGATGGTCAGCCGCCAGTCGCGCCCGCGCAGGCCGGAGAGGGCTTCGACAAGGACGCGGTAGCCCTTGCGCGGGACGACCGAGCCCACGGCCAGAAGGTGCAGGGGCTGATCCTCCGCCGAGCCCGTGGCGCGTGGCGCGGGATCGACGCCGGGCAGCGCGATGGCGATGCGCGCCTCGGGGACGCCGAAATCGGAGACCAGCAGCCGCTTTGTCGCCGGGCTGGTCGTCACCACCGCACGCGCATAGCGCAGCGCCGCCGCCTCGCGGGCGAGCAGAGCCTCGGCGATCTCCGGGGCGTGCCCCGTCTCGAGCCCGAGCGGATGATGGATGAGGGCGACGACGCGCCCGGCGAGGCCTGCGGCGATCCCTTCGGGAAAGGCGCCATAGGCCAGCCCGTCGATCAGCAGCGTGTCGTCATAGGGCCGCTGCAGGAGAGCCCGGCCGGTTTCGTGAAGATCGCCTTCGGTGGGGAAGGGGAAGGAGCCGGGCAGGGCGATGTGCTGCGCCGGGATGCCGATCGCGCGCCATTCCGCCAGCAGCCGCCGGTCATAGGCGTAGCCCCCGGTCGGCAGGTCGATGTCGCCGGGGATGGCGAAGGCGATGGCGCTCACGCGAGCGTGCCCTCATAGGTGGCCCGGGCGAGATCCGTCTCGTGCAGCGTCACGCGGATGCGTGCGAGCCCCGCGCCATCCTGCCCGAGCGCGCCGGATTTCGCCGCCGCCGCCATCGCGTCGAAGACGTATTTGCAGAGGAACTCGGTCGTCGTCAGCACGCCGGCAAACTGCGGCAGCGTGTCGAGGTTCTGGTAGTTCAGCGGCTTCAGCGTCTTGTTCAGCACGTCGAGCGCGGCGCCGATGTCGACGACCACGTTCTGCTTCGTCAGCGTCGGCCGGAAGAAGGCGACGTCGACGACGAAGGTCGCCCCGTGCATGTTCTGGGCAGGGCCGAAAAAGGGATCGGGCAGGGAATGGCCGATCATGATGCGGTCGCGGACTTCGACGGAGAACATGGGCGTTCCTTCAGGCGGTGGGATCGATGTCAGTCGGGGCGGGATCTGCGGCCGAGCGACTGCGAAAACCGCAGCAGATAGCCGTCCGGGTCCTGTACCAGGAATTGATGGACGCCGGTCTCTTCGGTGTCGCTGATCCTGTACCAGCGTTCCTCGGGGCCGAAGAAGAGCGGCCATGCGGCCTGCTGCAGAGCTGTGAGGACAGGGGCGACATCGACGACCGTGATCTCGAAGTTGATGCCGCGGCCATAGGGCTTTTCGCGCGCGCCGGTGTCCCAACAGCGCTCCGAGGGGCCCGTCTCGTATTCCTCCAGCATGAACTCGACGCCGTCGCGCTCGATCGCCGCGAAGCCCTGCTCGGGCCGGTCGTAGAGGACGCGGAAGCCGAGCAGGTCGCGCCAGAAGGCGAGGCTCGCGGGCAATGCAGTGATGCATAGCTCGGGTACGAGCGCGGGGCGGGGATGCGAGCGAGGCGCAGTCATGGCGCGTTCAATAGCAGATGGCGGCCGTCAGGCCATGCCATGTGTGCGCGAGCACCGAAGGCAGGCGTTCCGCTGCCTGTCTGAAAGGGATGTCTTCGCTGATCAGCGCGTCGAGCCGGTCGTCGGCGAGCAGCGCCATGGCGGCGGCCGACCGGCGGGCGTAGTCCCATCGCGGGCGCCGCGAGGGTGCGATGCCGCCGACCTGGGTCGAGACGAGCTGCAACCGCCTGGCATGAAATGCACCACCGAGCGGGGCGGCCACCGTGCCCTCGCCATACCAGCTCAGCTCGACGATGCGAGCCTCGAAACCGGCGGCCGCGATCGCGGTGGCGAGGCCACCAGCCGAGGCGCTGGCATGGAAGACGAGGTCGGCGTCGGTGGGCGCGTCGGCCGGCAAGGCGAAGCCGAAGCCGAGATGGCGCGCGAGTTGCGCGCGGGCGGGCTCGACATCGACCAGTGTCACCTGCGCACCGGGCAGGCGCGCCGCGAGCCACGCCACGAGCAGGCCGAGCACGCCGCCGCCGACCACGACGATGCGGTCGGCCGGGCCGGAGCCGGCGTCCCAATGGGCGTTCAGCGCTGTTTCCATATTGGCGGCGAGGATGGCACGGCGGGCCGGCACCTGCGGCGGGACCGGAGTGAGCCGATCGGCGGGCGCGACGAAACGGTCCTGATGCGGATGCAGGCAGAAGACGGTCTGTCCCAGCCTGTCGGCGGGGCCCACCTCCACCACGCCGACGGCGCAGTAGCCGTATTTCACGGGGAAGGGAAAATTGCCCTGCTGGAAGGGCGCCCGCATGCGCTCATATTCGGCCTCGGGCACGCGTCCCTCGCAGACGAGGCGTTCAGTTCCGCGGCTGACGCCGCTCCAGATCGTGCGGACGAGGCAGTCGCCCATAGAGGGCGCCGGAAGCGCCTCGGCGTTCAGGGCGCATTCACGCGGGCTCACATACCAGAGGGCCGTCGCCTGGGCGCTTGCGCCGGACGGAAATGCCGGCTTTAGCTCCCCGGCTGCATCGTTCGGCGTCATGTCTTCGGCCTTCCCCACCCGCTCCGCTTCGTCCGCCTCGCCACGATCGCTCGCATGACAGAGACAGCCATGAACCAGCGTCCCGCTCCGACCACGTTCCAGCCGGCGGCGCAAGGCCTCACCATCGCCCCCATGCCGCTGCCCGCGGCGGGGACGACCCCTGCCGGATTGCAGGACAGGGCGGTGTTGTCGCGCCGCCGCTGGCTGGTGCTCGGCCTCAATCTGGCGACGCTGGCGGTGCTTCTTTCCGGGCTGGCGCAGGTTCTCGGCACGGGCGGCTGGACATTTGCGGACGGCGCCATCTTCGTCGCCTTCCTGTTCGGAGCGCCCTGGACGGTGCTGGGCTTCTGGAACGCGGTGCTCGGCTTCTGGCTGCTGCATGGCGTGAAGGACGGGCTCGAGCGGGTCGCCCCCTTCGCGGCCGCTGGCGATCTGCCGACGCCGAACACGGTCCGCACGGCCATCCTGATGACGCTGCGCAATGAGGACCCGGCGCGCGCCTTCGCCCGCTTGCGCGTGGTCAAGCAGAGCCTCGACGCGACGGGCGAGGGCGGGTGGTACGACTTTTTCGTGCTGTCCGACACCAACGATCCCGAGGTCGCGGCCGCCGAGGAGCGGCTTGCCGCCGTATGGCAGCAGGAGGCGGGCGAGGACGGCCGCATCACCTATCGCCGCCGCACCGACAATGCCGGCTTCAAGGCCGGCAATGTCCGTGATTTCTGCGAGCGCTGGGGCGCCGACTACGAACTCATGCTGCCGCTTGACGCCGATAGCGTGATGTCGGGCGAGGCGATCGTGAAGCTGACGCGGATGATGCAGGCCTATCCGAAGCTCGGCATCCTGCAGAGCCTCGTCGTCGGCATGCCGAGCCAGTCGGCGTTCGCGCGCATCTTCCAGTTCGGCATGCGCCAGGGCATGCGCCCCTACACGATGGGGTCCGCCTGGTGGATCGGCGATTGCGGCCCGTTCTGGGGGCACAACGCCCTCGTCCGCATCGCCCCCTTCCGCGATGGCTGCCATCTGCCGGTGCTGCCGGGGCGCCCGCCGCTGGGCGGGGCGGTGATGAGCCATGACCAGGTCGAGGCGACGCTGATGCGCCGGGCCGGCTACGAGGTTCGCGTGCTGCCGGTCGAGGGTGGCAGCTGGGAGGAAAACCCGCCGACCATGCTCGACTTCGCCAAGCGCGACCTGCGCTGGTGCCTCGGCAATCTGCAGTACCTCAAGCTGATGGATATTCCCGGCCTGCTGCCGATGAGCCGCTTCCAGCTGTTCTGGGCGATCCTGATGTTCCTCGGCCTGCCGGCCTGGACGCTGATGATCGCGCTGCTGCCGCTGAAGGTCATCGAGGACCGCGGGCTCGCCGATTATCCCGCCGGGCTGGCGGCGGGGCTTTATCTGCTCTTCCTGGGAATGTACCTCTCGCCGAAGCTCGCGGGCTTCGCGGACATCCTGCTCGCTCCGGGCGGTGCCCGCAGCTATGGCGGGCGGCTGCGCTTCGTGGCGTCGGCGGCGATCGAGGTCGTCTTCGCCTTTCTGCAGGGTGCGGTGTCGAGCTTCCGCACGACCCTGTTCATGATCGGGCTGCTGTTCGGGCGGTCACGCATCGGCTGGGGCGGGCAGGCGCGTGACGCCCATGCGCTCTCGCTGGCGACAGCCTTCGCCGGGCTATGGCCGCATCTGCTCTTCGCGGTCTATCTGTTCGGCACGCTGGCGGTGATCTCGCCGACGGTGCTGCTCTGGTCGCTGCCGCTGACGGCCGGCTACCTGCTGGCGATACCCTTCGCGATGGCGACGGCCCTGCCCGCGCTTGGAGCCTGGTTCGCGCGGCAGGGGCTCTGCGGCATCCCCGAGGATTTCGACCCGCCGCCGGTGCTGCAGGCGATCCGCGCTAAGGCCCGTTCATGACTGCCGCTCTCCACGCACCCGGTACGGCGCGGGCCATCGGCCGGTCGCTGCGCGTCTACCACGGCGACAAGTCCCGCAACGGCGCCATGGATGCGCTCTATGGCCGCTTCCTCAAGCCCGGCGAGCTTGCTTTCGACATCGGCGCGCATGTCGGAGACCGGATCTCCTGCTTCCGTCGGCTGGGCGCGCGCGTGGTCGCGCTCGAGCCGCAGCCCGGCCCGGCGCGCGCGCTGCGGCTGATCCATGGCCGCGACCCGCAGGTGACCCTCGTCGAGGCCGCCTGTGGCGACGCCGAGGGCGTCGTGCGGCTGCGGATCAACAGCGCCAATCCGACGGTTTCGACCGCGTCCGACGCCTTCATCGGGGCTGCCAGCGGGGCGGATGGCTGGCAGGAGCAGGTCTGGGACCGCGAGATCGAGGTGCCCAGCACCACACTCGACGCGCTGATCGCCCGGTACGGCCTGCCCGCCCTGCTCAAGATCGACGTCGAGGGTTTCGAGGCCCATGTACTCGCGGGGCTGACGCGACCCGTGCCGGTGATCTCCTTCGAATTCACGACGATCCAGCGCGACGTGGCCGAGGCCTGCCTCGCCCTGCTGGAAACGCTGGGGCCGTATCGCTTCAATGTCGCGCTCGGCGAAAGCCAGCAGCTCGAACTGGGGGCCTTCGCCAGCGCCGAGGCGATGGGCTGCTATCTGCGGGACCTTCCCCATTCCGCGAATTCGGGCGATGTCTACGCCCTCCTGCAGAACTGAGACCCGATCACGATGCGCGCGAACCGCCTCCGCCTTGCCCTCATTGCCCTGGCCCTGTCCGCGGCACCGGCTCTCGCCGCCAGCGACGTGGCGGTGGAGGTCAGGAACGAGTCCGAGCCGGTGCTCTGCGCCGAGAAGGACAACGTCACCATCAAGGCGATCTCGCCCGAGGTGCGGCGCTTCCAGATCGAGGCCGCGCATCCGGCCTATATCGCCGGGCTGATGCGCGACAACTGGGATGCGGACTGGACAGCCTGCGACATGACGGGCGACCCCGTCTTCGCCGCCGTGACGCCGCCGCGCCGCGTCACCTTCTACGAGAGCATCGAGTACTGGCTCGTCGGCTACACCTTCCCGACCTTCTGGCGGCCGTCCGAGACGACGTTCAAAGTCGGTGACCGCGTCGAGAAGGGCCTGCATCTCGTCCAGCTCTGGAAGCTGGGCAAGGACCGCTCGCACGAACTGCTCGTGGTCTATCCTCAGGATGGCTACTGGCGCGCCCGGCCGATGCCGCCCGCGCCGCTGCCGGCCACCGCCTATGGCTCGTCCTTCCTGGTCGGCCCGATCGTGCAGGACGGCGCCCGCCCGGTCGTCAACATCCGCGAGATCGAGTTCGACCCGAAGACGGTCTCGTTCAAGATGAGCTTCAGGGACGGCTCCTCCGGCACGCTGAAGCTCGACAGCGTCGACGAGAACCGGATGGTGCTCGACGTCGTGCTCGACCGGCCGGTCGGCGGCGGCAATGCCTTCGTTGCCCTGCGCTCGATGTATGTCACCGAGTTCAACAACGACGTGGCCCGCATCGCCATCCGCGAGCCCGGCGCCAAGGGCTGGCGCGAGGAGCCGCTGATGCCGTTCACCAGCGGCAAGGCGACCGATATCTGGATGGGGCGGACCACGCATTCGCGCCACAACACCTCCTCGCCCGACATGGTGTTCCGCAATTTCTCCAAGGACCCGAACCCGCCGGCCCGGGCCGAGAAGAAATAGAGCGGTCGCGCCTCGACAGGGAACGCATCGCGGCGATGCCGCGTTGCGGCATGACGCGGGCCGCGCAGCGCGCTAGCTTCGCCTGAGATCGTCAACCTCCGGGATCGTCATGCCTCGCTTCGCCGCCAATCTGTCGATGATGTTCAACGAATGGGCCTTCCTCGACCGCTTCAAGGCGGCGTCGGATGCCGGTTTCGAAGCTGTGGAATTCCTGTTCCCCTATGAGCATCCGGCCGAGCAGGTCGGATTGGCCCTGGCCGGCGGGCATCTCGAGCAGGCGCTGTTCAATCTGCCGCCAGGCGATTTCGCCAAGGGCGAGCGCGGCATCGCGGCGCTGGCCGGCCGCGAGGACGAGTTCCGGGCCGGCGTCGAGACGGCGCTGGTCTATGCCCATGAGACCGGCGTCAAGCGTCTGCACATGATGGCGGGCCTCGCCGATCCCGACGATGCGAAGGCGCAGGCGACCTATCGCGCCTCGCTCGCCCATGCTGCCGATGCGCTGGCCCCGCACGGGATCGAGCTTCTGCTCGAGCCGATCAACGGCAAGGACATGCCGGGCTATTTCCTGAACGATTTCGACCGGGCCGGGGCCTATGTCCGCGAGTGCGGGCGGGACAATGTCAGGCTGCAGTTCGACATGTATCACTGCGAGCTGATCCATGGCGACGTGGCCGGCCGGCTGAAGGCGCTGTTCCCGCTCGTCGGCCATGTCCAGATCGCGAGCGCCAATGGCCGCCACGAGCCGGACGACCAGGGGCCCGATTATCCGCAGCTCTTCGCGCTGCTCGACGAGCTCGGCTATGACGGCTTCGTCGGCTGCGAATACCGGCCGCGCGCGGGCACGCTCGAGGGGCTCGGCTGGTTTGCGCCCTATCGCCGGCACGACCTGCGGCCCGATCCGCTGGACGTGGCGTGATGCCGCCCTTCGCCTGGCCGGTCCTGGTCGCCGACATCGGCGGGACCAATTGCCGTCTTTCGCTGATCGAGCAGGCGGGCGCCCAGCCCGTTCATCTTGCCCGCATCGCGACCGGCAGCCAGGCCACGCCCGAAGCCGCGTTGGAGAGCGTGCTGGCGACTCTCGCCCAGCGCCCGCGCTCCGCGATCCTCGCCGTGGCCGGTCCGCTCGAAGGGCGCACCGCACGGCTGACCAACGCGAACTGGACCTTCGACGGCCCCGGCCTCGGCCGGGCGCTGGGGCTGGAGCAGGGGCTCCTCGTCAATGATTTCGAGGCGCAGGCCGCTTCGCTCGCCGTGCTCGGAGCCGGGGACGTGACGACGCTGGTGGCGGGAGAGCCGGAAGCCGGTGGCACGCGGCTCGTGCTGGGGCCGGGCACCGGCTTCGGCGCTGCCGCCCTCGTCACGCGCGCCGGGCGCAGCGTGCTGGTGCCGACCGAAGCGGGGCATATCGGCATCGGCCCAGAGGACCCGACCGAGGAGAAGATCTGGCCGGCGCTGGCTGCCGGGCTGCCGCGCGTCACGGTTGAATCGCTGCTCAGCGGCGACGGTCTGGTTCGCTTCCACCGCGCCGTTGCCGACAGTTCTGGCCTGCGCGAGCCCGATGTCAGCGCCGCGGATGTGACGACCCTGGCGCTCGACGGGGAACCCGCCGCGCTGATGGCCGTCATCTGCTTCTGGCGGCTGCTCGCCCGGGTCGCCGGCGATCTCGCGCTCGCCTTCAAGGCGACTGGTGGCGTTTATCTCTCGGGCGGGATCGTGCCGCGCCTGCTGCCGCTGGCCGAGCGGGGCGCGATCGCGACCGTCTTTTCGGCCAAGCCGCCGATGGAGGATCTCGCCGCGCGATTCTCGCTGCATGTCATCACCGCCCACGACTGCGCCGAGCGCGGCATGGCCGCGATCGCCGCCGCGCCGGCGCGCTTCGGCCTCGACGATCCCGCACGCTTGTGGTTTGGCTGACGACGGCGCGCCGTCCGGCGGGCCCTAACGGACGGCTCGCCCCGCCTTGTCTGCCATCCTCCCGATTCAGGTTCTGCGGGCGCTCGCCGCCTTCATGGTGGCCGTGCATCACGTCCAGCCCGACGCCGCGGTGCTGGCGCGGCTGGCGGGGCAGCCCTTCGCCGGCAGCGATCTGCTGCCCTGGATGGCGGGCGTCGACATCTTCTTCGTCGTCTCCGGCTTCATCATGGTGCATGCCTCTGCCTCGCTGTTCGACCGGCCGGGCGCGCCGAGGCTGTTCCTGAAGCGGCGGCTGGTCCGAATCGTGCCGCTCTACTGGGCGGCGACGACGCTGTTCCTGCTGATCGCTCTGGCGCTGCCTGCAACGCTCAACTCGGCGGCGCCGAGCGTCGGGCAGATCATGGCCTCTTATCTGTTCTGGCCCGCTGTCTCGTCCAGCGGGCTGGTGCAGCCGGTCTATTCGCTCGGCTGGACGCTGAACTACGAGATGCTGTTCTACGCGCTGTTCGGCATGGCGCTCGCCCTGCCGCGGCCCCTCGTGGTGCCCGCGGTGACGCTCGCGCTGGCGATCCTCGTTGGTGCCACCGTTGCGCTGGGCCCGCTGCCGCTGCCTTTCGGCTTCTGGGGCCAGCCGATCGTGCTCGAATTCGCGGCTGGCATGGGGATCGCGCTGCTGCATCGGCGTGGCTTGCAGCTGGGCCAAGGGATGCGCTTGAGTCTTCTCGCCGCGGCGCTGGGCCTGCTGCTGTTCGGCCGGCACCTGCCGCTGGTGGCCGGCCCCTGGCGCGACCTGGCGATGCACGGCTTTGCTGCTGCGCTGATGGTCCTGGCTGCGGTCACCGGGTCCCGCGAGCCGGCCGCGCCTTCAGTGCTGACGATAGCGCTCGCCCGGATCGGCGATGCCTCCTATGCGCTCTATCTCGTCCACCCCTTCGTGATCAGGGGCCTTCGCGAAATCTTCGCGCGGCTCGGGCTGTTCGAGCCCGGCCTTTTCGTCGCGACCGCCCTGACCGGTGCGGTCATCGCGGCGCTTCTGGTTCACAAGCTGTTCGAAGTCCCGGTGACGCGCACGCTGCGGCGCTGGACCGGCGCCTGAGCCCCGCCTTCAGTCGAGGCGGCCCTTCAGCGATTGACCGACGACACCGCCGGCGCGACGCCGCTCCGCCCGCCTGGCCTTGATCGCCTGGACATGCTCGGCTTGGGGATGGTAGCCGCGCTCCATGATCTCGAGCGAGTACTCTTCATAGGTCAGGCCGAGCGCCTGCGCGTTGTCTTCGCGCCGCAGGGCGATGTCGCGCGGCTTCTTCCACGCTTTGCGGTGGGCGAAGCGCCAGTCGAAGAAGCGGCCGATCCGGCCCGTTCCGGTCTCGGAACGGCGCCTGCGCTCCTTGAGCGGTGGCCCGCCATTGTGGCCGATTCCGATGGGGCGCTGGCGAGACATCGTGGCTCTCTTCGTCCTGTGCGACTGCGAGGTTAGCAAGTGCGCCGGGCGGGGCAAGCACCGTGCCAGGGCCTGCGGGCGTGACATCGGGGGGCTGCCGGTCTATCCCGCCATCCATCTCCCTTCACGGATAAGCCATGGCCCCCTTGCTGCATCTGCGCGACGTCGCGCTCACCTTCGGCGGACAACCGCTGCTGGAAGCGGCCGAGATCGCGGTCTCGGCCGGCGAACGCGTCTGCCTCGTCGGCCGCAACGGCTCGGGCAAGTCGACCCTGCTGAAAATCGCGGCCGGCCTCGTCGATCCCGACAAGGCGGAGCGCTTCGTCCAGCCGGGCTGCACCGTGCGCTATCTGCCGCAAGAGCCGGATTTCAGCGGCTACAAGACCTCGCTCGCCTATGTCGAGGCGGGGCTGGGGCCGGGTGACGACGCCTATCGCGCGCAGTATCTGATCGAGGAACTCGGCCTCACCGGCGAGGAGGATCCGGCGACGATGTCGGGCGGCGAGTCGCGTCGTGCGGCGCTGGCGCGCGTGCTGGCGCCGGAGCCCGACATCCTTCTGCTCGACGAGCCGACCAACCATCTCGACCTGCCGGTGATCGAATGGCTCGAACAGGAGCTGAAATCGCTGCGCTCCGCCATGGTCCTGATCAGCCATGACCGGCGCTTCCTGACCAATCTCTCGCGGGCGACGATCTGGCTCGACCGCGGCCTGACCCGGCGCATGGACCGGGGCTTCGGCGAGTTCGAGGCCTGGCGCGACGAGGTCCTCGCCCAGGAAGAGCTCGACCGCCACAAGCTCGATCGCAAGATCGCCCGCGAGGAGGACTGGCTGCGCTATGGCGTCAGCGCCCGGCGCACCCGCAACCAGCGCCGTCTGGGCGAACTCCACGGCCTGCGCGAGCAGCGCCGCACCGCGCGTTTCGCCGTCGGCAGCGTCAAGCTGGAGGCGAGCGAGGCGCAGACCTCGGGCAAGCTGGTGATCGAGGCGCTCAACGTCTCCAAGGCCTATGGCTCGAATGTCGTGATCAAGGATCTGTCGCTGCGCGTCGCGCGCGGCGACCGGATCGGCATCGTCGGCCCCAACGGCGCCGGCAAGACGACTCTGATCAACCTGCTCACAGGCCAGCTCGCGCCCGATTCCGGCACGGTGAAGCTCGGCGTCTCGCTGGAGATGGTGACGCTCGACCAGCGCCGCGAGAGCCTCGATCCGGCGACGCCGCTGGGCGATGCGCTGACGGGCGGCGGCTCGGACCAGGTCATGGTCGGCGACACGCCGCGCCATGTCATCGCCTATATGAAGGACTTCCTGTTCCAGCCGCTGCAGCGGCGCACGCCGGTCGGCGCGCTGTCGGGTGGCGAGCGCGGCCGGCTGATGCTGGCCCGTGCACTCGCCAAGCCCTCCAACATGCTGGTGCTGGACGAGCCGACCAACGATCTCGACCTCGAGACGCTCGACCTGCTGCAGGAACTGCTGGCCGACTACAAGGGCACGGTGCTGCTGGTCAGCCATGACCGCGACTTCATCGACCGCGTCGTCTCGGCGACGTTGATCTCGGATGGCGACGGCGTCTGGACGGAGTTCGCCGGCGGCTACACCGACATGCTCGCCCAGCGCGGGCGCGGCGTCGGTGCGAAGGTCAGGGTGGCCCCCAAGGCGGGCGCCCCGGCGGCGGAACCGGCGGTTGCCGCGCCGATCTCGCCAGCCGCCCCGACCTCGAAGCGCAAGCTCTCCTTCAACGAGAAGCACGCTCTGGAGACGCTGCCGAAGACGATCGCGGTGCTGCAGGCGGAGGCCGCCAAGCTCAACCAGGCGCTCGCCGGCGATCTCTACACGCGCGACCCGAAGCTCTTCGCCAAGGCCACGACCCGGCTCGAGGAGGTGACCCGCGAGATCGCCGGGCTCGAGGAGCGCTGGCTGGAACTGGAGATGCTCCGCGAGGAGATCGGCGCGTAACGGTCGCGACGCGCGGCCTGCTGGCAGGGGAACGACGATGAGACTGAAGGGCAAGACGGCGCTGGTCACCGGCGCGGCGCAGGGGTTCGGCTTCGGCATCGCCGAGACCTTCGTGCGCGAGGGCGCGCGGGTGGCGCTGCTCGACCTCAACGGCGACAAGGCCAAGGAGGCCGCGCAGGCGATCGGCCGCCGGGCCTTCGCCGTGACCTGCGACGTCGGCAAGGCCAAGAGCGTCGAGAAGGCCGTGGCCCGTGTCATCGCCAAGCTCGGGCCGCTCGACATCGTCGTCAACAATGCCGGCACGACGCATCGCAACATGCCGATGACCGAGGTGACGGAGGAAGAGTTCGACCGGGTCTTCGCCGTCAATGTGAAGTCGATCTACCTGATGACGAAGGCGACGGTGCCGCATTTCCGCGAGCATGGCGGCGGCGTGATCCTCAACATCGGCTCGACCGCCGGTGTACGACCCCGACCGGGCCTGACCTGGTACAACGGCTCCAAGGGCGCGGTGAACCTGCTGTCGAAGTCGATGGCGGTGGAGCTCGCGCCGGACCGCATCCGCGTCAACGCGATCGCGCCCGTCGCGGGCGAGACGCCGCTGCTGGCGACCTTCATGGGCGAGGACACGCCCGAAAAGCGCGCGCAGTTTCGCGCCTCGATTCCCTGGGGCCGGCTCTCGACACCCCAGGATATGGCGAATGCCGCGCTTTATCTCTGCTCGGACGATGCGGAGATGGTGACGGGGACGGTGCTGGCCGTCGATGGCGGTCGCTGCATCTGAGATGTCGTGTCATGCCCGGGCCGCGCCCTGCGCGGACCCGGGCATCTCGTAAACCAGTGAAACCCGTCACGGGATTCTCGGGTCAGCGCTCTGCGTCGCACGAAAATGACGCGTCTCGTCACACCGGCTTGGTGTGAAGCGCGATCTCCTGTCGCCGCATCACGGTGCCGTCGAGCTCGAAGCCGCGCTGCTCGAAGGCGATGTGCGGGTCGCGCCCATCGCCTTCGATCTTGAACAGATGCCAGCCCGCCAGTTCGCCATGGCCGAGTGGGCCGATCGAGGCCGAGGGCACGCCGACGATCGGCACGTCGCGGCCTTGCCCCGGGCGCCAGGCCAGCGAGAAGCGGTGATTGTGGCCGTGGATGACGAGATCGGCACCCTTGCGGGCGAGCATGGCCTCGAAGGCGGCGGCATCGACCAGCTCGCGCGAGCGGCGTGCGCCGCCGACATAGGGCGGGTGGTGGATCAGCACGACGCGGATCAGCCCCTCGTCGCGGGCGCGGTTGAGCAGGATCTCCGCCTTGGCGATCTGGTCGCGGCCGACCCTGCCGGTCGCCATCAGGGGCAGGGTGGGCACGCCGGTGTTGAGCCCGATCAGCGCGACGGGGCCGCGGCGGCGATACCAGGGATAGCCGACGCTGCCGTCGTCGCTTGCGACCCATGGCCCGAGATGATGGGCCAGCGCCTTCAGGGAGGAGCGCGCATAGGCATCGTGGTTGCCCGGCACGAAGCTCACGGCCTCGCGCGGACCGAGTTCGTCGAGGAAGGCGACGGCCGTCTTGAACTCGTTGGGCAGGCCGATATGGGAGACGTCGCCGGTGCAGGCGATATGATCCGGCATCTGCGCGCGGATATCCGCGACGATCAGCGCCAGGATATCCATGTCATGGGCGTGCCGGCGCTTGCGGCGCCAGTTGACGTAACCGGTCGCCCGCTTGCCGAAGAGCTGATGCAGCGAAAAACCCGCGAGCGGGCCGAGATGCGGATCGGACAGGTGCGCGAGCTTGAACACGCCCTGCGCTAGCCTTGCGGCCAAGCCATCGTCAAGCCACCCGTGCCGCACGCTTTCGCGTGCGCGGATGGTGCGAATGGTTCAGTTTGCGGCGCCGGTCAGTTCGGAGACGATGCGCGAATCGGTCAGCGTCAGGGCGGGCTGCCAGACGAAGGCGGGCTTGGCGCGAAAGAACGCGATGATGAAAGAGAGAAGCATGTCGGTATTCCCCAGCAATGAGGCTGGGATATCGGCCCGGTTTGCGGCGCGTTTGTGACGCTTGAGACCGCAGGACGGGGGTCCGTCATGCGTAATTTGCATATACAATTCGGTAACGATTGGAGGCCATGCGTGAGCGGACGAGCGCAGACCGGCGCGGAGCAGGGCTCGGACAGCACCCTGACGCGGCTCCAGCGCCTGCAGATCCGCCTGCTGCATGTCTATTTCCGGCTGATGCGCGGCATGACGCTGGGCGTGCGCGCGGCGGTTCTGAACGACCGGGGCGAGGTCTTCCTAGTCCGGCACACCTATACGCCGGGCTGGCAATTGCCGGGAGGCGGGGTTGAGGTCGGCGAGCCGATGGTTGAGGCGCTGGCGCGCGAGTTGGCGGAGGAGGCCCGGATCAGCCTGTCGGGGCCGGCCACGCTGTTCGGCGTCTACTTCAACCGCAAGATCTCGCGGCGCGATCATGTGGCGCTCTATGTCGTCAGGGATTTCGTGGTCGACGCGGCCAAGAAGCCCGATCTGGAGATCGCGGAGGCCGCATTCTTTCCGCTCGACGCGCTGCCGCAGGGGCTGACGCCGGGGACGCGGAGGAGGCTGGCCGAGATCGCGGGGAGCTCAACGCCCTCGGCGGAGTGGTGAAACCTGCCGATGGACGGCCGCCCGGTGCTCTGCTACAGCGCCGCCACCATGACGAACGGGCTCCCGACCTCCCTCCTGCGACGACCGGCGCGCTGAACGCGCTTCTGGCAGGGCCGCGCCGCGCGCGGACCCCGCCCTAACATGCCCCGCCTCTGCCCGTCCGCAGGTTTGACGCCGTCATGACTTCGCTTCCCCTGACCATTCGCCATGAGCTTCCCGCCGATGCCGCCGCGATCGAGCGGCTGCATGAGCGCGCCTTCGGGCCCGGGCGCTTCGCGCGCACCGCCTTCCGCCTGCGCGAGGGCGTGCCGCCCGATCCGGCGCTGACCTTCGCGGCGCATGTCGGCACCTTCCTCGTCGGCTCGATCCGGGTGACGCCGGTTGCGGCCGGTGGCCATGCCGCGCTGATGCTGGGGCCTCTCACCGTCGATCCCGCCTTCGAGGGAAGGGGCATCGGGGCTGCGCTGATGAACCGCTCGATCGAGGCCGCGCGCGCCGACGGGCACGACCTCATCCTGCTGGTGGGGGACGCGCCCTATTACGCCCGCTTCGGCTTCAGGGTCATTCCGCCGGGCCAGCTCGTGCTGCCCGGCCCGGCCGATCCGGCGCGGTTCCTGGCGCTGGAACTGGCCGAGGGCGTGCTGGTGGAGCGGCGCGGCGCGGTGACGACGATCAAGCCAGGCGCATGAGGCTTGCCACATCGTCATTCTCGGGCTTGACCCGAGAATCTCATGACACGGAAATTCTGGTTTCCGAGATGGTCGGGTCAAGCCCGACCATGACGCGCCTGATCTTTAGGCCGCCGCGTCGGGCTTGCGGTTGAAGCGCCGGCCGCTTTCGCCGAGCCAGCCCGCGACGAGGGCCCCGAACAGAAGCGCCAGCCCGATCAGACCGACGAAGAGCGGCGAGATCTGGACGCCGCGCACGATGCCGGAATCGCTGATGCGCAGGCCGATCCAGTCCGAGCCCGCGAACTGGCTGCCCGATCGCACCGGCACGATGCGCGGCACGGTGACGTCCGAGCCACCCTCCTGGCCGATGCGGCGCGACGAGCCGCCCGTCGCCTCGGCCAGCGTGCTAAGCTGGGCGGGATCGCTGACGACCTCCATCAGTTCGCGCGGGTTCTCCGGGCCAACGCTGGCGAAGGCGGTGAGGTTGTCGCCTGCGATCCGGTGCAGACCGAACTCGCTGGTCGGGATCCGGGCCGTGAACAGGCCGGGGCGACCGGGCTCGAGCGGGATGGAGCGGGACTGACCGTCGGGGCCGGTGACCACGACGGGGGCCGGGTTGTCGCCCAGCGTCTGGCGCTCGACCTCGATAGTGCCGCTGCGCGAGACGGCGCGCAGGGCCTCCTCCTCCAGATCGGGCTCCTTCATCAGCCAGTGGCCGAGGCGGCGCAGCAGGTTGAGATGGGGACCGCCGTCGCGGAAACCGCGCGCCCAGAGCCAGGCATGGTCCGACAGGAAGAGCGCGACGCGGCCCTTCTGCTCGCGCGCCAGCATCAGCAGCGGGCGCTCACCCGGGCCGGTCATCACCGGCGAGCCGGTGCGGGCACGGGCGCCGACCATGCGCAGCCATTCACCCCATTGCGGCGGCTCGACCTCCGAGCCCGGCAGGTCGCGCGTCACCGGATGGCGCCGGCCGGGCTCGCTGACGCGGGCGCGATAGGCCTCGTCGATCACCGAACCGTCCGGCAGGGCCGGCAGGATCTGGCCGAGTGGCGTGCGGGCCAGCGACTGGGCACCGGCATATTCCGGACCGGCGGCGATCAGCAGCGCGCCGCCCTCGCGGACATAGCGGACGATGTTGTCGAAATAGACCAGCGGCAGGATCGACTGGTTGGCGTAGCGGTCGAAGATGATCAGGTCGAATTCCTTGATCTTGACCTGGAACAGCTCGCGCGTCGGGAAGGCGATCAGCGAGAGTTCGTTGATCGGCGTGCCGTCCTGCTTCTCCGGCGGGCGCAGGATGGTGAAATGCACGAGGTCGATATTGGCGTCGGCCTTGAGCAGGTTGCGCCAGGTGCGCTCGCCCGGATGCGGCTCGCCGGAGACCAGCAGCACGCGCAGCTTGTCGCGCACGCCTTCGATGGTGATGACGGCGCGGTTGTTGGCGAGCGTCAGCTCGTTGTCGAGCGGGGCCGCTTCGATCTCGACGACATTGGGGCCGCCGCGGTCGATGCGGACCGGCAGCGACACGGTCTGGCCGACCACGACCTCGCGGCGGGCGATGATCTCGCCGTCGCGCCGCACCGTCAGGGCGGCGCGACCGGGACCGCCCTTCTCGAGCACGCGCAGCCGTACCGTCTGGTCCTTGCCGACGATGCCGAAGCGGGGTGAATCCACCAGCACGATCCGGCGGTCGATCTCGCGCTCGCGGCCCGTGGTCAGCACGTGCAGCGGAGCCCGCAGGCCGAGCGCCTCCGCCGTCGGCGGCGTGTCATGGGCGAGGCCGTCGGTGACGACGATGGCGCCGGCCACGCGCTCGGAGGGCACGTCGGCGAGGCTGGCGGCCAGCGCCTCGAAAAGCCTCGTGCCGTCACCCGAACCCTGCGCGTCGCGGACCTCGACGATGCGCGACTCGACATTGCCGATGCCGCGCAGCTGTCGCTCGATCTCGGCCTGGGCGGCCTGGGACTGGGCGGAGCGGTCGCTCAGGCGGTTCGAGGCGGAGCGGTCCATGACGACGGAGACGACGTCCTTCACCGGCTCGCGGTCCTCGAAGACGAGGGAGGGGTCGGCCAGCGTCAGGGTCAGCACGACGAGGGCGAGCGCGCGCAGGATCGCGCTCCTGCCGGCGAGCACGATCGCCGCACCCGCCGCCAGCGCCGCCAGAACGGCGAGGCCGATCAGCAGCGGCAGCGGGACGAGCGGCGCGAAGGAGAGGCTCCACATCAGATCAAGGTCCTGTCGCTACGCCCCCGCAGCCATTGCACGGTTCGAGTGCGCCTCACTGGCCCAGCCTTTCGAGCAGGGCCGGGACATGGACCTGGTCGGCCTTGTAGTTGCCGGTGAGGGCGTACATCACGAGGTTGACGCCGGCCCGCAGCGCCATTTCGCGCTGGCGCGGATCGGAGCCGGAAAGCGGCACGAGCGGCTCGCCGCGGCGGTTGACGGCCCAGGCCGAGGCGAGGTCGTTGGAGGTGATGACGATGGGCGAGACGTTGTCGCCGGCCCGCGCCGGGCGGCGACCGTCGGCGCCGGCCGGTGGCAGGATCTCGACCCAGGTCGTGCCGCTGTCATAGCGCCCGACGAAGCCGTCGAGGATGTAGAAGGTCTTGGTCAGGACGTGGTCGCGCGGGATCGGCTCGAGCTCGGGAATGTCGAGCGTCTGCAGCATGCGCCGGAGCTGGTCACCCTCGGGGGTGGTGCCGCCGCCCGGACGTGCGCTCATCGCGTCGCGGGTGTCGAAGATCACCAGCCCGCCGCCCTTCATATAGGCCTCTAGCTTGCGCAGCGTCTCCGAGGAGGGGATCGGCCGTCCGGAGACGATCGGCCAATAGAGCACCGGAAAGAAAGCGAGTTCGTCGCGGTCGGCGTTGACGCCGACGGCCTCGCCCGGTTCGAGCGCGGTGCGCGCGCCGAGCACGACGTTGAGCCCGGCGAGCCCGGCCTTCGACATCTCGTCGACCGCGCGGTCCCCGGTGACGACATAGGCGAGGCGGGTGACCGCTCCGGCGGCGAAAAGCTCGCGCGGGATCGGCGGGCGCTGGTCCGGAGCCGGCGTCGACGCAGGCGTCTGGGCCTGAGCCGGCTCCGGCAGGAGCGTGCCGCCGCCCAGCGCCAGCGCCAGGAGGATGGCGGCGGGTGCGGCGCGGCGGGCCCGGCGGGCGAAGTTCAGGCGGCCGCCGAGCCAGAGCGTCGCCAGCGTGTCGGCGACCAGCAGCAGCAGCGCCAGAACGAGAAGCTGCGGGCGAATGTCGAGCGCGACCGGCTTGTCGACCGGCAGAACAGCCACGCCCAGCGCGGCGAGGTCGATCGCGTGCAGTGTGTCGGTCGGGTTGAGCGTGTTGACCGCGAGCGAGCCGTCGGCGGGGCCGTAGATGCCGGGCGGATGGGCGAGCGTGGCGCGGCCGGTGAAGCTGCGTGCGACCGGCTGGGCCGTGGCGGGCGGGCTGCGGAAGCTGCCAGTGCCGTCGAGCACGCGGGTCGGCGAGAGCGTCTCCACGCGGGCATCCTCTCCCTGGGGCTCGGCCGGGCCGGTGCCAGCGAGGCCGACGATCTTCCTGAGCATTTCGACGAAGAGGCCCGACAGCGGCAGGTTCGACCAGGTCGTGTCGGCCGTGACATGCATCATCGCGATCATGCCGTCGCCGCGGCGCTCGCCGGTGACGACGGGCGTGCCGTCCTCCAGCGCCGCCCAGGTCTTGCGCGACAGATCGGCTTCCGGCTCCGCCAGGATCTGGCGGCTGACGCGGACATCGTCACTGATCGGCACGCCGAAGAAGGGGCTCTCGCGGGTGAAAGCGGCGAGCTTGCGCGGCGTTTCCCAGGAGAGCCCGCCGCCCAACGTGCGCCCGCCGCGGCGCAGGCGCACCGGCGTGAGCTCGTCGGAGGCGGCAGCCAGGCGCGCGCCGGCGAAGCGCAGCAGCACGCCGCCGCGCTGGATGAAATCGTTGATCTTGCCCGCTGTCTCGGGATCGAGCGCGCCGATATCGGCCAGCACCAGCACCGAGAGGTTCTGCTCCAGCAATTCACCGACCGGGTCGGTCGAACCCGGGCGCGGCTCCCTGATCTCGGCGAAGGGCGAAAGCGCCCGCGAGACGTAGTAGGTCGGCGAGAGCAGCGGTTGTGCCGTGTCGGTCGTCGCGCCCGAGACGATGCCGACGCGGCGGCGCTTGGACCGGTCGTCGAGCAGGGCGACCGCGCCGGCGCTGCGCTCGCCGACGATTTCGAGCCGCGAGACCGCATTGCGAACCTCGATCGGCAGGGTCAGACGGGCGGTGGTCTGCAGAGCGGAGCCCTCGAAGACGAAGGGCGCATCGCCAAGCGGCAGACCCTTAAGGTCGAGCGCGCGCACGAGGCCGCTGGCGGCGGCGCTGGCGGTCGGCCGCAGCACCTTGACCGCCAGCGCCCCGGCGAGATTCTCGGGTGCGGCCAGAGCGAGCTGGGCGACGGGGGCGGCATGGATCGAGAGGCGCCCGGCGCCGGCCTCCTGCCTCAGCCGGGCAAGGAAGGCGGCGTCGTCGGAGACCGAAAGCCCGTCGGCCACCCAGACGATTTCGGCCTCCGGGGCGCTGCGCAGGAAATTCTCGATGCGCGGCAGGTGAGCGCCCCGGTCGGGCGCATGCGGCTGCAGGGCGAGCGCGCGCAGGCGGTCGAGGGCGGCGCGCGGCTCAAACAGCGCGATCTCGGCTGGGTTTTCCGCCAGGCCGACGAGCGCGACAGGGCGGCCTTCGCGTGCGGCGGCGGCAACGCGGGATTCGGCGACCAGCAGGCGCTCCGGCCAGTCGGTGGCGGCGCCGAAGCCGTTGTCGATCAGCAGCAGCATCGGGCCCTGCAGCGGCCCGGCCTCGCGGGGCGGGTTCCAGACCGGGCCGGCCACAGCGAGAATCGCCAGAGCCGCGACCAGCATGCGCAGCGCCAGCAGCCACCACGGCGTATGGGCCGGCATCTCGCGCTTGGCGACGAGGTCGGCCATGATCTTGAGCGGCGGAAAGTCGATGCGGCGCGGCCGCGGCGGCGTGACCCGCAGGATCAGCCAGAGCGCGGGCAGCAGCGCGAGCGCGGCCAGCGCGAGCGGGGCGGAGAAGGCGAGGGGGAGCGCGTTCAGCACCGGCTATCTCCCGCTTCCGCGCGCTGCCGCGACGAGGCTCGCGACCCGCAGCACGCCTTCGCTCGCGGGCCGGTCGGTGCGGTGCAGGGTCAGCGTCCAGCCGGCCTTTCGGCAGGCCTCCCGGATTGCATCGCGATGGGCTTCCAGCCGCTGGCGGTATTCGGCACCCCAGGAGCCGGCATCGCCGACGCGCAACGAGAGCCCGTCCTCAAGATCGAAGAGCTCGGCCTGCCCGGTGAAGGGGAAGGTCTCCTCGATCGGGTCCGCGATCAGCAGGACATGGCCGCGGGCGCCGGAGGAGGCGAGGGTGGCGATGCGGCGCGCGAGCGAATCGGCTGGCGAAAGCCCGTCCGTGATGATGATCGCATCGGCCAGGCGCGGCAGCGGCCCGTCCGGCGGCAGATCGAGATCGGCTCCCTTGGCATCGGCGAGGATGGCCTGGGCCAGCGTCTCGACGATGCGGCGCGAGGCCAGCGCCCGCGTCAGCCCGAGATGGCCGACGCGCTCGCCGCCATCGACCAGGGTCTCTGCGAGGGCGAAGCCCGCGATCAGTGCGCGATCGAACTTCGAGGCCATGGCGAGGCTGGAGGCGAAGCCCATCGAGGCGGAGCGGTCGATCCAGAGCCAGATCGCGTGGGAGGCCTCCCATTCGCGTTCGCGGACGAAGAGGTGGCCGTCACGGGCCGAGCGGCGCCAGTCGATGCGGGAGGAGGATTCGCCGGTGACGAGCGGGCGGTACTGCCAGAAGGTCTCGCCCGGGCCCGCCCGGCGGCGCCCGTGGATGCCGTGCAGGCTGGCGGAGACGCGCCGCGCCTCGAGGATCAGCCGAGGCAGGCGCGCCGCCAGATCGAGCGAGGCGGTGACGACCGGCCTCGCGGGCTGGCGTTCGGCCGATCCGAGAACGCGCGTGCGCAGCATCCCTGTCCGCCCCTATCCCAGCCGCTCGACGAGCTTGC
Organism: Allobosea sp. R86505; assembly: GCF_042466375.1. Lineage (NCBI taxonomy): Bacteria > Pseudomonadati > Pseudomonadota > Alphaproteobacteria > Hyphomicrobiales > Alloboseaceae > Allobosea > Allobosea sp. R86505. The sequence goes on from NZ_JAXHPY010000001.1 coordinate 1,933,446, forward strand.
CGATGATGCCCTCGACCGTCTCGCCATCGGCGCGGGCGGCGAAGGTCAGCGCGACGCGGTGCTTGAGCACCGGGACGGCGAGCGCCACGACATCGTCGATCGAGGGCGCGAGGCGGCCTTCGACCAGCGCGCGGGCGCGGCAGGCCAGCGTCAGCGACTGGCTGGCGCGCGGGCCCGGGCCCCAGGAAAGCTTGTCGGTGATCGCGGCGTCGCTGCCCTCGCCGGGGCGGGCGGAGCGGACGAGATCGAGGATCGCGTCGACGACGGCGTCGCCGACCGGCAGGCGGCGCACCAGCCGCTGCGTCGACATCAGGGTCTCGGCCGTCATCGCCTGGGCCGGCTTGTGTTCGGAGGCGCCGGTGGTCTCCATCAGGATGCGGCGCTCGGCCTCGCGGTCGGGATAGGCGACGTCGATCTCGAGCAGGAAGCGGTTGAGCTGCGCCTCGGGCAGCGGATAGGTGCCCTCCTGCTCGATCGGGTTCTGGGTCGCCAGCACATGGAAGGGGGCGGGCAGGTCGTAGCGCTCGCCGCCGACGGTGACGTGGTGCTCCTGCATCGCCTGCAGCAGCGCCGACTGGGTGCGCGGCGAGGCGCGGTTGATCTCGTCGGCCATCAGGAGCTGGGCGAAGACCGGGCCCTTGATGAAGCGGAAATGGCGCTTCCCGTCGGCGCTCTCGTCGAGCACCTCGGAGCCCAGGATGTCGGAGGGCATCAGGTCGGGCGTGAACTGGACGCGGCGTGCGCTCATGCCGAGCACCGTGCCCATCGCCTCGACCAGCTTGGTCTTGGCGAGGCCGGGCACGCCGACCAGCAGGCCATGGCCGCCCGCGAGCAGGGTGATCAGCGAGAGATCGACGACCTTCTGCTGGCCGAAGATGACCCGGCCGATTTCGTTGCGGGCGGCGCCGATCGCGCCGAGCGCGGCTTCCGCAGCCTCGACGATGCCGGTATCCAGGCTGACGGGGGGGTTGGCTTCCAGAGCCTGGACTTGCGCCACCATATCGATCTCCTTCACCCTCGGCTCCGCGCCATCCGCTGTCCCGCAACCCGCAACGGCCTGAGCCGTTGACTGTGGACGGGGCGCCATGCCGGCTCAAGGGCGGAATGACGCGGTGCACAGAACACGGCTTCACGATTATGTGGAGTTCAAGGCAGAGGCGATGATGTAACCACGATGCCGCAGGCAGCACCGGCAGAGACTCTCATGAGCGACAGCGGCGGCGCGATGGAGCGGCTGGTCGCGGCGCTGCAGGGCGGGAAGGCGCGCGGGATCCCCCCAGTCGAGCGCTGGAACCCCGCTTTCTGCGGCGATATCGACATGCGGATCGCGGCCGACGGTACCTGGTTCTATCTCGGAACGCCCATCGGTCGGCCGGCTCTGGTCAAGCTGTTTGCCTCGGTCCTGCGGCGGGACGGCGATGATTACGTTCTCGTGACCCCGGTGGAAAAGCTCGGCATCACGGTCGAGGATGCACCCTTCCAGGCCGTGGAGATGGCGGTGGAGGGCGAGGGCGAGGCCCGCGCGATCGCCTTTCGCACGCAGGTCGACGATCTCGTGAAGGTGGGTCCGGAGCATCCGATTCGCTTCGAGCGGGAGGCGGCGGGAGACGGGCTGAAGCCCTATGTCCATGTGCGTCGCAACCTCTGGGCCCGGCTCACGCGCGCGCTGACCTATGATCTGCTGGCGCTGGGGGAGGTTCGCGAGGTGGAGGGTCTGGCGCAGTTCGGCGTGGCCGCGGGCGGGCTGTTCCATCCGGCCGTTCCGGCGGGCGAGATCGACGGGTTGTGATGCAGGCTCTTGATTTGACGGTCGACGAATTCGCCGAACTGGCTCAACGCCGGCTGCGGCTGGAGCCGCCGCAACTGGGCGACGTGATCGCGCGGCCGCGCGGCGACCACGACCACCAGCCGCACCCCGTCCCGCCGCCGGACGAGAGGGCGGCCGTTGCCGCGGCGGTGTTGATCGGCATCGTGCCGCGGCCCGAGGGGCCGACGGTCATTCTGACGCAGCGGGCGGCGACGCTGCGCAGTCATTCGGCACAGGTGGCCTTTCCCGGCGGCAGGGTCGATGCCGTGGACGGCTCGCCGGTTGTGACGGCGCTGCGCGAAGCGGAGGAGGAGATCGGGCTGCCGCGGGAACGCGTTCGCACGCTCGGCTTCCTCGATGCCTATCTGACGGGGACGGGCTACCGTATCGTGCCGGTGGTCGCCCTGCTCGAGCCGCCGTTCACCCTGACCTTGAACGCCCACGAGGTCGACGACGCCTTCGAGACGCCGCTCTCCTTTCTGCTCGACCCTGCCAATCACCGGCGCGAGGGCCGGGAATGGCAGGGGCTTTACCGCACCTACTATGCGATCCCGTTCGGGGATCGCTATATCTGGGGTGCCACCGCCGGCATGATCCGCAATCTCTACGAGCGGCTCTCCGGCTGAACCGGACTGGACGATCAAGGCCATGCTGCGCTCGATCATCGAAGAGGTGCTTCTCTTCGTCCTGCCTTTCTGCATCTTCGCCGGCTACCTCATCGTCAAACGGCGCAACCCGCTCGATGTCGAGCACTGGAGCCGGCACCTGTTCTGGCTTGCTATCGTCGGGTTGCTGCTGTCGATCGCGCTCGTCGCCTATGGCGGCTGGACCGCGCCGCGCGCCACCGGCGCCTATGAGCCGCCGCATATGGAGAACGGGCAATTGGTGCCCGGCCGCTTCAAATGACCTCTTCCGAGGGGCGGATCGCCGCCCTGCTGGCGCGGCCATCGCTCTCCCGGCTGCTGGAAGCGCTCAACGGCGAGGGTGAGGAAACCCGCATCGTCGGGGGCGCGGTGCGCGACGCCCTGCTCGGCGAACCGATCGGCGATGTCGATCTGGCGACGACCGCGCTGCCCGAGAACACGATGCGGCGTGGCCGGCTCGCCGGGTTCAAGGCCGTGCCGACGGGGATCGAGCACGGCACGGTGACCCTCGTCGCGGACGGGATCGCCTGCGAGGTGACGACGCTGCGCGAGGATGTCGAGACCGATGGCCGGCGCGCGACGGTCCGCTTCGGGCGCGATTTCGTCGCCGATGCGCGGCGGCGCGATTTCACGGTCAATGCGCTCTCGCTCGACCGGCTCGGCGCCGTCCACGATCCCTGCGGCGGGCTCGCCGATCTCGCCGCGCGGCGCATCCGCTTCATCGGCGATGCGGGGACGCGCATCCGCGAGGATTATCTGCGGATCCTGCGCTTCTTCCGCTTTCACGCCCGCTATGGGGCCGGTTCGCCGGATGCCGACGGCGTCCGCGCCTGCATCGCGGGGCGGGGCGGGCTGGCGGGGCTGTCGCGCGAACGCGTCCGGGCCGAACTGATGAAGCTGCTGGTGGCGCCCGGCGCGGCCGCTGCGCTGCGGGTCATGGCCGAAGCCGGGCTGCTGGTGCCGATGATCGGCCGCGTGCCGCATCTGGCCCGTTTCGAGGCGGTGACTGAGGGCGGAGGCGAGGGCATTTATCCCGCCTTCCGGCTGGCGGCCCTCGCCGTTGGTGTGCGGGAGGACGCGCTGCGGCTGCGCGAGGAGCTTCGCCTTTCCAATGAGGAGTTCGACCGGATCGAGCGGATCGCGCTGGCGCTGGAGGGGGTGTCGGGCCGGGACAAGCCCGCGACCCTGGCGCAACTGCGCCATCTCGCTCATCGGATCGGGCAGGACGCGACGGCGGCCGGGCTCGTGCTGCTGGCCGGGCGGGGCGCGGAGGCTGCCGGGCGGGCTCAGGCGATGATCGCCGAACTGGCCCGCACGCCGCCCTTTCTGCCGACGGGGCGGGACGTGATCGCGCTGGGTGTGCCGGCCGGACCTCGGGTGGGGCAGGTGCTGGCGGCGGCGCGGCACACCTGGCTCGAGGGGGGCGCCCCTCCCGACGAATCCGCGCAATGGCGGTTTCTGGATGAGGCCCTTCGGTCGACGCGCCCGGGACCAGCGGCCGACTGAAGCAGCCCTCGCTCAGGGCCAGCGCACCGTCGGCGGCATGGAGGAGAGGATCGAGTCGACATTGCCGCCTGTGCGCAGGCCGAAGATCGTGCCGCGGTCGTAGAGCAGGTTGAACTCGACATAGCGTCCGCGGCGGATCTGCTGCTCCTCGCGCTCGGCGGCGCTCCAGGGCTTGCCCATGTTGGCGCGCAGGATCGGCGGATAGGCATTGAGGAAAGCCTCGCCCACGGCCTGGGTGAAGGAAAGGTCGCCGTCCGGATCGCCCGACCAGACATAGTCGTAGAAGATGCCGCCGATGCCGCGCGGCTCGTCGCGATGCTTCAGGTGGAAATACTCGTCGCACCAGGCCTTGAAGCGGGGGTAGTCGGCGATCGGCGCATGGCGTTCGCAGGGATCGCGCATCGCGGCGTGGAAGGCGATGGCATCGGGATCGTCCTGGTTGCGCCGCGCGACCAGCACGGGGGTGAGGTCGGCGCCGCCACCGAACCAGGGCTTGGTGGTGACGACGAAGCGCGTGTTCATGTGCACGGTCGGGGCGTGCGGGTTCCAGGGATGGGCGATCAGCGAGATGCCCGTGGCGTGGAAGCGCGGATCCTCCGCCGCGCCGGGAATCTGCCCGGCGAATTCGGGCTGGAAAGTGCCGTAAACGGTCGAAACATGGACGCCGACCTTCTCGAAGACGCGCCCGCTCATCATCGACATGACGCCGCCGCCGCCCGGCGCGCCGTCATGGTTGTTGCGCTGCCAGGGCGTGCGGACGAAGCGGCCGGGCGCGTCCGTCTCGGGCGGGAAGGGGCCGGTCGCCTCAGCCTCGATCGCCTCGAAGGCAGCGCAGATGCGGTCCCGCAGCGTCTCGAACCAGGCTTTCGCGCGCGGCTTCATCGCCTCGGCCAGCGCCATCGCCGCGGGGTTGCTCGGCGCCACGGTAGCGGCCTTGTGGTCAGTCATCCCCGTCTCCTCACCCTGGATGCGCTTCTTGTTGTCGGTCTTCGTCCCCGGCCGCCGGGACGAAGCCGCCGACCTGACGCAAGGCTTCGCCCAGAACCAGGGCGGCCGCAATCGCGACGTTGAGGGAGCGCAGGCCTTCGAGCATCGGGACATGGACCACCGCATCGGCGGCCGCATAGACCTCGGGCGCCACGCCGGCCGATTCACGGCCGACCATGACGATGTCGCCGGGCGAGAAGGCGATATCGAGATGGCGGGTGCGCCCGTCTGTCTCGGCCAGGATCAGGCGGTGCCCCGCCTGCCGGCGCCAGCGGTCGAAGGCGGCGAAGGAGGCGTGGCGGGTCACGGCCGCGCGTTCGAGATAATCCATGCCGGAGCGGCGAAAATGCCGGTCGGAGACGTCGAAGGCGGCGGGCTCGACGATGTCGACGGCGACGCCGAGGCAGGCGGCCATGCGGATCATCGTGCCGGTGTTCTGGGGAATGTCGGGCTGGTAGAGCGCCAGGCGCAGCGGCGCCCGGCCCCTCGGAGATGCTGCTTCGTCCGTCGCCGTCATCGTGTCCTGTCATGGGATGACGGCGGGAGATGCGTCAAGCCGTAGGCCGGGCGGGGGCATGCGTCGGCACGGCTGGCAATTGTCGCGCCTGCACGCCATATGCGCGGCTCCCGGTCGGATCCGCCCCCGGGCCCTGCCCCGATTTCGTCGCCATGCCGGTCCAGAGGAGGGCGGACATGTTCACCCCGCTGTTCCGCTGGCTCGAGAGCCGCATCGACGTCTTCGCGCCCTTCGACGAACGGGAGACGCCGCCGCGCGGCGTCTGGCCGTTCATGTGGCACCACATCAAGGGGGTGAAGGGCTGGCTCGTCCTCGTCATGCTGACGGGGCTCGGCTTCAGCGGCATCGAAGCGGCGATGTATCTGATGGTCGGCTGGTTCGTCGATCTTCTGGCGACGCAGTCGCCGGAGACGATCTTTCGCGATCATGGCTGGCTGCTGGCGGGAGCGGCCTTTCTCGTGGTCGTGGTGCGGCCGCTGGTCTATTTCGCCAACCACGCCATCGTCGATCAGGTCGTGGTGCCGCAGATCACCAACCAGATCCGCTGGCGCAACCATGTCTACACGCTGGGCCATGCGCTCGGCTATTTCCAGAACGACTTCGCCGGGCGCCTCTCCGCCCGCGTGATCCAGGCCGGCCAGTCGATCCGCGGCGCCACCATCGAGGTCATCGACGATCTCTGGTACGCGCTGATCTTCGCCACGGTCGCGATCGGCTTCTTCGGCGCGACCTCGCTGTGGCTGGCGCTGCCGGTGCTGGTCTGGCTCGCGGCCTATGTCGTGCTGCTGATCTATTTCGTGCCGCGCGCCAAGAGCCGCTCGGAGGCCAATTCGCTCGGGCGCTCGTCGACCACGGGGCGCATCGTCGACGCCTACACCAATATCCTGACGGTGAAGCTGTTCGCGCGCGCCGATGCCGAGCGCTCGGCCGTGCGCGAATCGCTGTCGCGCTGGAACGCGGCCTTCCTCAACCTGTCGCGGCTGATCACCGGCGTCAGCGTCATCCTGCAGACGATGAACAGCCTGCTCGTGGTCGTCACCGCCTGGCTCAGCCTCTGGCTCTGGAGCCATGGCGCGATGACGCCCGGCGCCGTGGCGGCCTCGATCGGCCTGGTGCTGCGCCTCGTCCAGATGTCGAGCTGGCTGATCCATCTCGTGCGCGGGGTGTTCGAGAACATCGGTGCGGTGCAGGAGAGCATGGAGACGATCGCCAAGCCGCACGACCTGCCCGATGCGGCCGACGCAGTGCCGCTGCGGGTCGAGCAGGGTGGCATCCAGTTCGACAAGGTCCGCTTCAACTACGGCAAGAGCGGCGGCCTGTTCGAGGGGCTCGATCTCACGATCAGGCCGGGCGAGAAGATCGGCCTCGTCGGGCCCTCCGGCGCCGGCAAGTCGACGCTGGTGAACCTGCTGCTGCGGCTCTACCCGCTCGAAGGCGGGCGCATCCTGGTCGACGGGCAGGACATCGCCCATGTGACCCAGGATTCGCTGCGCGCGCAGATCGGGATGGTCACGCAGGACAATTCCCTGCTGCATCGCTCGATCGGCGACAACATCGCCTATGGGCGGGTCGGCTCGACGGCCGAGGAGATCGCTCAGGCGGCCCGCCAGGCCTCGGCCCATGAGTTCGTCGTGGGGCTGAGCGACCAGGACGGACGCCACGGTTTCGATTCGCGCGTCGGCGAGCGCGGCGTGAAGCTCTCCGGCGGCCAGCGCCAGCGCATCGCCATCGCGCGCGTGCTGCTGAAGGATGCGCCGATCCTGATCCTCGACGAGGCGACCTCGGCCCTCGATTCCGAGGTCGAGGCCGCAATCCAGGAGCAGCTCACCGCGCTGATGCAGGGCAAGACGGTTATCGCGATCGCGCATCGGCTGTCGACGATCGCCGCGCTGGACCGGCTGGTCGTGCTCGACCGCGGGCGGATCGTCGATATCGGCAGCCATGCGGAGCTGGTGTCGCGGGGCGGGCTCTATGGCCGGCTTTGGGCGCGCCAGTCGGGCGGGTTTCTCGCCGCCGCCGACCCGGAAACGCTGCCGGCCTGAGGCTCGTCTGTCGAGGATGCGCCATGCACCGGCAGGGCTCTTGCAACAGTAGACTTCGTCCAATCTGCATGCCAAAGAGCGCGGCAGTGACGCGCCGCCGCATTGCGGCCGTGACGACGCGCCCGTAGATACGGCGCAGGCTTGCAATTTCGAGTTTTTCCAAAGCTCGACTGACGTTGTAGAGGATTGGATCGTGGCGAACGCGACCGATACGAAACCGACCGAATCCACCCGCCGCGATTTCCTCATGCTCGCGACCGGTGCCGCCGGTGCCGTCGGCCTCGGCGCGGTGATGGTGCCGCTGGTGAGCCAGCTCGCGCCCGACGCCCAGACGGTCGCCGCTGGCGCGCCGATCGACCTCGACCTCGCCCCCATCGCGGAAGGCCAGGCGATCAAGCTGTTCTGGCGCGGCAAGCTGATCTTCGTGCGTCACCGCACCAAGAAGGAAATCGACGAGGCCCGCGCGGTCAACGTCGCCTCGCTGCCCGATCCGCAGGCCGACCAGGCCCGCGTCAAGGAGGGCCACGAGCAGTTCCTGGTCGTGTACGGCAACTGCACCCATCTCGGCTGCGTGCCGCTCGGCAACAATCCCGGCGATCCGAAGGGCGATTTCGACGGCTGGTTCTGCCCCTGCCACGGCTCGCACTATGATTCCTCGGGCCGCATCCGCAGGGGGCCTGCGCCTCTCAACCTGCCGATCCCGCCCTACGCCTTCACCGAAGACACCAAGATCCGGATCGGCTGAGCCACGCGCTCGGCCCGAACCCGCCTGTAAGAGACAGCCCCGAGGCAATCCGCATGAGTGGTCACAGCTCCTACGTCCCGAAGACAGGTTTCGAACGCTGGCTCGATGCGCGCCTGCCGATCATCCGCCTGGCGCATGATTCGGCGGTTTCCTATCCGGTGCCGCGCAACCTGAACTATTTCTGGACCTTCGGCGGCATCCTCATGTTCATGCTGGTGGCGCAGATCGTCACCGGCATCATCCTGGCGATGCATTACACGCCGCATTCGACGATGGCGTTCAACTCCGTCGAGCACATCATGCGCGACGTGAACTATGGCTGGCTGCTGCGCTATCTGCACTCCAACGGCGCCTCGATGTTCTTCCTCGCCGTCTACATCCACATCTTCCGCGGGCTCTACTACGGCTCCTACAAGGCCCCCCGAGAGGTGCTCTGGATCCTCGGCGTCGTCATCCTGCTGCTGATGATGGCAACCGCCTTCATGGGTTATGTGCTGCCCTGGGGCCAGATGTCGTTCTGGGGTGCGACCGTCATCACCAGCCTGTTCTCGGCGCTTCCGATCGTCGGCGAGACGATCGTGACCTTCCTGTGGGGCGGCTTCTCGGTCGACAACCCGACGCTGAACCGCTTCTTCTCGCTGCACTACCTGCTGCCCTTCATGATCTTCGGCGTGGTCATCCTCCATGTCTGGGCGCTGCATCATGTCGGCCAGAACAACCCCACCGGCGTCGAGGTGAAGAACGTCGCCAAGGACACGGTGCCGTTCACACCCTATGCGACGGTCAAGGACGTGTTCGCGATGGTGTGCTTCATCTTCGTGTTCTCCTACTTTGTGTTCTACACGCCCAATTTCATGGGCCATGCCGACAACTACATCCCTGCCAATCCGGCCGTGACGCCGGCCCATATCGTGCCCGAATGGTACTTCCTGCCGTTCTACGCGATCCTGCGTGCGGTGCCCGACAAGCTCGGCGGCGTCATCGCGATGGGCGCGGCGATCGTCGTGCTGGCCTTTCTGCCCTGGCTCGACAGCTCCAAGATCAAGTCGATGAGCTACCGGCCGATCGCCCGCCAGCTCTTCTGGGCCTTCGTCGTGGTCTGCATCGGGCTCGGCTGGCTCGGTGCCATGCCGGCGGAGGGCGGCTACGTCATCGCCTCGCAGATCTTCACCGTCCTGTATTTCGGCTACTTCGTCGCTCTGTTCGTCGTCGGCCTGTTCGAACGGCCCAAGGCGCTGCCGAACTCGATCGCCGACTCCGTGCTCGGCGCCATGCAGGGCGGATCGGGTGCGCGCATGGGCACTGCCGTCGCCGCCGAACCCAACGCCAAGGGCTGAGACGAATCATGATCACTCTCTCGATTCGCTCGGCCACCTTCGGCCTCCTGCTCGCCGCCCTGCCGCTGACCGCCCAAGCGGCCGGTGAACGCGTCATTCCGCCGGAGCTGAGCTGGTCGTTCTCCGGCCCCTTCGGCACCTTCGACCGCGCCCAGCTTCAGCGTGGCTACAAGGTCTACAAGGAGGTCTGCGCGGGCTGCCACAGCGCCTCGCTGCTGAAGTTCCGCAACCTGTCGCAGCCCGGCGGGCCGGAATTCTCGCCCGGCCAGGTCACGGCGCTGGCGGCGACCTACCAGATCAAGGACGGCCCCAACGAGTCGGGCGAGATGTTCGAGCGGCCGGGCCGCGCCGCCGACCCGTTCCCCGCACCGTTTCCCAACGAGCAGGCTGCCCGCGCCGCCAATGGCGGCGCCTATCCGCCCGATCTGTCGGTGCTGGCGAAGGCGCGGACCTATGAGCGCGGCTTCCCGCGTTTCGTCATCGACATCTTCAGCCAGTATCAGGAGCAGGGGCCGGACTACATCGCCGCCCTGCTGACGGGCTACAAGGATCCGCCGCCGGAAGGCGTGACGCTGCTGCCGGGCCAGTACTACAACACCTATATGCCGGGCCATCTGATCGCGATGCCGAACGTGCTGAACGACGGCCAGGTCGAGTTCCCCAAGGGAGCCGACGGGCAGCCGCAGGTGCCGGAGACGGCCCAGCAATACGCCAAGGACGTCACGGCCTTCCTGATGTGGGCAGCCGAGCCTCACCTCGAGGCGCGCAAGCGTCTCGGCCTGCAGGTGATGCTGTTTCTGCTGATCTTCGGCGGGCTGCTTTACTACACGAAGAAGAAGGTCTGGTCGCGCATGCCCGACGGCACGCCGGCGCACTGAAGAACACCGCCATCGAAACGAGGCCCCGGCGACGGGGCCTTTTTTCTTGGGTGCCACCATTTCTTGGACGCTGCCACGGATCGCGATGCTCCCACGCTTGATGCCGGGAGGACCGCACGGCACAGTCCCGCCCGGTCAGGAAGGACATCGACATGAGCGCAGCGGTTCTGGGAATCATCGGCGGGTCTGGCATCTACGACCTGCCGGGGCTGAGCGACCTGCGCGAGGAGCGCATCGAAAGTCCCTGGGGCGAGCCGTCCGACGTGCTGCGGATCGGCCGGATGGGCGACACCCGGATCGTCTTCCTGCCGCGCCATGGTCGCGGCCACGCGATCCCGCCCTCGGAGATCAACTATCGCGCCAATATCGACGTGATGAAACGGGCCGGCGTCACCGACCTCGTCTCGCTTTCGGCCTGCGGTTCCTACAAGGCGGAACTCTATCCCGGCCTGTTCGTGCTGGTCGACCAGTTCGTCGACCGCACCAGCGGGCGGGCCTCCTCCTTCTTCGGGCGGGGCTGCGTCGCCCATGTCTCCGTCGCTCATCCGGTCGGCCCTGCCCTGCAGGGGCTGATCGCGGAGGCCGCGACCGCGGAGGGGCTGCCCTTCGTGCGCGGCGGCACGCTGGTGACGATGGAGGGGCCGCAATTCTCGACCTACGCGGAATCGATCACCTACAAGACGCTCGGCTACGATCTGATCGGAATGACGGCGATGCCGGAGGCCAAGCTCGCCCGCGAGGCCGAGATCACCTATGCGACGGTCGCGATGGTCACCGACTACGACTGCTGGCATGAGGAGCACGGGCCGGTCGACGTCGCCTCCGTGGTCAAGGTGCTGCACGACAATGCCGACAAGGCGAAGCGGCTGGTGGCGCGGCTGGCTGCCGATTTCCCGCAGGAGCGCGTGCCCTGTCCGGTCGGCTCCCACAACGCGCTCGACAACGCCCTCATCACCGCGCCCGACATGCGCGACGCGGCCCTCCTCGCCAAGCTCGACGCCGTGGCGGGGCGCCTCCTGAAAGCGGCCTGACTGCGATGAACCTTGCCGACAGCATCCGCGCCATCCCCGACTATCCCAAGCCGGGCATCGTCTTTCGCGACATCACCACGCTGCTGGGCGATGCCCGCGCCTTCCGCCGTGCCGTCGACGAGCTGGTGCAGCCCTTTGCCGGTCTGAAGATCGCCAAGATCGCCGGCATCGAGGCGCGGGGCTTCATCCTGGGCGGCGCGGTGGCACACCAACTCTCGGCCGGCTTCGTGCCGGTGCGCAAGAAGGGCAAGCTGCCGCACGAGACGGTCAGTGTCACCTATGAGCTGGAATACGGGACCGACGAGATCGAGGTCCACAAGGATGCGGTGTCGTCGGGCGAGCGCGTGCTGCTGGTCGACGATCTGATCGCCACGGGCGGGACAGCCGAAGGCGCGGTGAACCTGCTCTCGCGGCTGGGGGCGGAGGTGGTCGCCGCCTGCTTCATCGTCGATCTGCCCGATCTCGGTGGCGCCGACCGGGTGCGGCGGCTCGGCGTGCCCGTTCGCACGCTTGTCTCCTTCGGCGGGCATTGACGCGCGCATGAAGATCAACGGACAGACCTACCGCACGATCTGGCTCGCGCCCGATGGCTGGCGCGTCTGCGTCATCGACCAGACGCGGCTGCCTTTCCGGTTCGAGACGGTGACCCTGTCCTCGGCCGAGGCGGCGTCGGAGGCGATCCGCAGCATGGTCGTGCGCGGCGCGCCGCTGATCGGGGCGACGGCGGCCTATGGCGTGGCGCTGGCGATGCGGGCCGATGCCTCCGACACGGCGCTGGAGGCGACACTCGCCCTGCTCGGCGCGACGCGGCCGACGGCGGTCAACCTGCACTGGGCGCTGGCGCGGCTGCGCACACGGCTGGCGCCGCTGCCGGAGGCGCAGCGGGTTGAGGCCGCCTATGCCGAGGCCGCCGCGCTCTGCGACGAGGATGTCGCGCTCTGCCGCGCCATCGGCGAGCATGGGCTGGGCGTGATCCGCTCGATCGCGGCGGAAAAGGCCGATGGGGCCACCGTCAACATCCTGACCCATTGCAATGCCGGCTGGCTCGCGACCGTCGACTGGGGCACGGCGCTGGCGCCGATCTATCTCGCGTATGACGCCGGAATTCCCGTCCATGTCTGGGTCGATGAGACACGGCCGCGCAACCAGGGCGCCGCGCTGACGGCTTACGAACTCGGCGGCCATGGCGTGCCGCATACGGTGATCGCGGACAATGCGGGCGGGCATCTGATGCAGCGCGGCCAGGTCGATATGGTGATCGTCGGAACCGATCGGACGACGGCCAGTGGCGACGTCGCCAACAAGATCGGGACCTATCTCAAGGCGCTGGCCGCGCGCGATAACGGCGTGCCCTTCTATGTCGCGCTGCCCTCGCCGACGATCGACTGGAGCCTGTCCGATGGCCTGCGCGACATTCCGATCGAGGAGCGCGCGGCACGGGAGGTCACCCATCTCTCCGGGCTGGCGGAGGACGGCGAGGTGCATTCGTTCCGCGTGGTCGCGCCGGGCAGCCCTGCGGCGAACCCCGCCTTCGACGTCACTCCGGCCCGGCTCGTGACCGGACTGATCACCGAGCGTGGTGTCTGCGAGGCCAGCGCTGAGGGGCTGGCGCGGCTGTTTCCGGAACGGGCCGGGCGGCGCACCGCGTGAGCAGGACGAGATCATGACCAGGAACGAACTCGGCGCCGGCATCGTCACTGTGGCGCAGGCGATCGACAAGGCGGGCTTTTGCCCATCGAAATCGGGCAATGTCTCGGCCCGGACGGAAGCCGGTTTCCTGATCACGCCCTCGGGCCTGCCCTATGCGCAGACGACGCCGGAGGATCTGATCGAGCTGTCGCTCGAGGGCGCGGTATTGTCGGGCGCGCGCAAGCCGTCCTCGGAATGGCCCTTCCACGCCGCGATCTACCGGGCCCGGCCCGAGGCGCAGGCGATCGTCCATACCCACTCGCCGCGCGCCACAGCCCTGTCTTGCACCCGTCGTGGCATCCCAGCGTTCCACTACATGATCGCGCTCTGCGGCGGTTCCGATATCCGCTGTGCCGATTACGCGACCTTCGGCACGCCCGAACTGGCGGACAATGCGGTGCGGGCACTGGAGGGACGCAAGGCGGTGCTGCTCGCCAATCACGGCGTCATCGCGCTCGGCGCCTCCCTCGCCGGGGCGCACCAGATCGTGGCCGAGGTCGAGAACCTGGCCGGCCAGTATCTCGACATTCTCGCCGCGGGGCTTGAGCCTGTCATCCTCGACGAGGCCGAGATGGCGCGGGTGAGCGCGAAGTTCGCGGGTTACGGCAAGGTCGGCTGACCAAGCCTCTGGGGGCGTCAACCCGGAGCGGTGCCGCTTCCCAACTCGTCCGGGATGATGACCCGCGCGTGATGCCCCATCACGCAGCGATCGATGAGCGTCAGCCCTTCGCCCACTCCGCATACCAGCGCTTGAACAGCGCGAGCTGGGTGCTGGCGTAGTGCTTCTGGCCCTCGGTCAGGCTGTCGGAGGCGTTGAAGTGCAGCTCGTATTCGGGGCTGCCCTCCAGCACCATCAGGTATTTGTAGAACAGAACCAGGTCCGGCCCCTCGTCGAAGCTCGACAGCACGCCGAGCGCGCCGTCCAGTTCGAGCGCCTTGGCGCGCGCCGTGACATCGCCTGTGGCGGCCTTCTCGCAGAGCGAGACGAGGTGCAGCACCGGCCTGGGCAGGACGTTGCCGATGCCGGTGATCGCGCCGCTGGCGCCGCAATTGACGAAGCCGTGGAAGACCTGGGTGTCGACGCCGACCATCAGCGTGATGTCCTCCGACTGGCCGGTGATGTTCTCGGCCGCGTAGGTCAGGCTCTTGGCGCCGCCGAATTCCTTGAAGCCGATCAGGTTGGAGTAGCTCTCGCGCAGCTTGAAGAACAGCTCGGCGCGGGTCTCGAAGCCGTAATAGGGGCTGTTGTAGATCACCGCCGGCAGGCCGTCGGCGGCCTCCAGAATGGCGCCGAAATGCGCCGCCTGCGCGGATGCCGAGGGGCCGCGCGAGAGCACGCGCGGGATCACCATCAGACCTTTGGCACCGACGCGTTTGCCATGGGCGGCGAAGGCGGCGGCGCGCTGCGTGTTCTGGGCGCCGGTGCCGACGATGACGGGCACGCCGGCCTGGCACAGGCGGGCGACGCCTTCCATGCGCTGCTCGTCGGTCAGCAGCGGCCAGTCGCCCATCGAGCCGCAATAGACCACCGCCGACATGCCGGCCTCGACGAGTTCCTTGCCCTTGCGGACGAGGGCATCGAAATCGGGGCTTCGATCCGCCTTGCACGGCGTCATGAGGGCGGGAATCGTCCCGGAGAAGATGTTTGAGGCCATTGAACGTTTCCTTGGCGGTTTCTTGCGTCGTTCAGGTTTCGGAGACCGGCGGGGTCAGGCTTCGTAGGCGAAGGGGTCGTCGACGGTGTGGGCGGGCTGGGTGAACCAGCGCGCGCCGTCCTCGGCCATGTAGGCGATGTCCTCGAGGCGCACGCCGAACTCGCCGTAGATGCACATCATCGGCTCGATCGAGAAGCACATGCCGACCTGCAGGGGGGTCTTGTTGCCCTTCACCATGTAGGCCTCCTCATGGATGTCGAGGCCGAGCCCATGGCCGGTGCGGTGCGGCAGGCCGGGGACCTTGTAACCGGGGCCGTAGCCGGCCGCCTCGATCACGCCGCGGGCGCCGAAATCGACGTTCTCGCAGGGAGCGCCGAGCTGGGCAGCGGCGAAGCCGGCGAGCTGCGCCTTCTTTTCGAGGTTCCAGATCTCGCGCTGGCGCTGCGTCGGCTCGCCGAAGACATAGGTCCGGGTGATGTCGGAGCAGTAGCCACCGACCTTGGTTCCCATGTCGATGAGCACCATGTCGCCATCCTGCAGCGTCTGCTCATGGGGCACGCCATGCGGATAGGCTGTCGCCTCGCCGAACTGCGCGGCGCCGAAGGAGGTGCTCATCCCGAGCTTGCGGTGGGCCTGGCCGAGGAAATCCTTGACCTGCGCGGTGGTCACGCCGACCTGCAGGGTGCGGGCGGCGGCGCGATGGACCTCCATGGTGATGTCCATGGCGCGCTGGATCAGGGCGATTTCGGCCGCCGATTTGAGCTGGCGGCAGGTCGCGGTGATCGAGCTTCCCTGCGTGAAGGTGAAGCGGTTGCCCGCCTTGCGCAGTCCGTCGGCGATAAAGAACGGGGTCTGCGGGTTGAGGCCGACCTGGCCGCTCTCATAGCCCATGCTGCGGATGGTCTCGACGACGAGTTCGGTCGGGTCCTCATGCTCTTCCCAGCAGCGGACATCGTCGCCGAACTTCATGTATTCGCGCGTCTTCGGCTCCTCGAAGGCGGGGCTGAGATAGGCGATCTCGCCCTCGACAGCGATCACCGCGCCATGCAGCCGCTCGCTCAGGCCGAGCTGGATACCAGTGAAATAAGCCAGGCTCGTCGAGGTATCGAGGTAGAGCGCCTGGAGACCCTGCTCGCGCATCAGTGTCTGGGCCTTGGCGATGCGCTGCTTGAACTCACCGACCGCGATCGGCTCGACGCCGTCCGTCATCGGCTTCATTTTGGCGAGTTCCGCCTCGAAGCTCGATCCGCCCACTCCGATCGTCATGATCCGCAGTCCTCGCCGGTCAGTCGTGAAAGTCAGGCAGCTGGAGCCTGGGGAAGGGTGATGTCGGCCTCGTCCGGCTCCAGCAGATGCAGCAGGTCTTCGCGGACGGCCAGGACATGGTCATGCGTCAGCTGCGCCGCGCCTTCCGCGTCGCCCGCCCGGCAGAAATCGAGAAGCGCGGCGTGCTCTCGCTTGGCACGGGCGGTGGCGCCTTCGGACATGGAGAGCTGGACACGGGTGTAGCGGTCGGTGTTGGCGAGCAGGACGCGTACCAGCTCGAGCGTCTGGCCACGGCCGGAAGCCCGGTAGAGCGAGAGGTGATACTCGCGATTCAGTTCGCCATAGGCTTCGAGATCGCCCCGACCGATCGCGGCAGCATAGTCGGCCAGGATCGTTTCAGCCTGCTTGAAATCGGCGGCGTTCAGCAACGGGACCGCACGGCGGATCAGATCGGGCTCCAGCATGGCGCGCAAATCGAAGAGCTCGGCGATGTCGGCGGCCGAGAGCGCCGTGACGACCGCGCCGCGATGCGGATGCAGCGTGACCAGACCTTCCGCCGCGAGCTGATGGAAGGCCTCGCGCAGGGGGATGCGGCTGATGCCGAACTCGCGGGCCAGCGCGTCCTGCCGCAGCGCCTCGCCGGCGGCGACGGCCCCGGAGAGGATGCGGCGGCGCAGCTCGGCCACCGTGGCGCCGGTGACGGTCTGACGCAGCAGCGGCCTTCGCGAGCGGATGGACTGGGGCGCGACCACATGGCTATCCGGATTCAACGGGCCCCGCAGGCCCCGTGTGGAGAAGGCCTCCAAACCGCAGGATTGTCAATTGGATAAAATGTTCAATATCCAATCGTATCAGGCAAAGTTCTGTCGCAGCGCCATCCGAGTTGGGCCGGGTGATGACGCGGCCAAGCCGCGTCGTTCCGCCGAGGCTGGAGGCTGCCGTCCGGAGGCGCCCGTAACGAGCGTCTCCGGATCTGCGCTGGAGTGTGTCAGGCTGTCTCAGCCGTCCTGCCAGCGTTGCTGCAGCGCCGTCGCCGACATCAGGTCGAAGGAGAGGTCGGAGATCTGCCAGAAGCGGGTGCTGTCCTGCTGGAAGGCCCAGAGGTGGTCGTAGATCTTCTTGAAGATCGGGTTGGCGGCCGACATCTCGGCGTAGAGATCCTTGGTGTGCTTGTAGCTGGCCCGCAGGATGTCGTTGGGCAGCGGGCGCAGCTGCGCGCCACCGGCGATCAGCCGCTTGAGGGCCGGCGGGTTGAGCGCATCGTATTTTGCCTGCATGTCGTGGCCGGAGGCCATCGCGCAGGTCTTGAGCACCTTCTGATAGGTCGGGGGCAGGCTGTTCCACTTCTCCAGATTGATGAAGAAGCTCAGTTCCGCGCAGCCGTCCCAGAAGCCGGGATAGTAGTAATAGGGCGCGACGCGGGCGAAGCCGAGCTTCTCGTCGTCATAGGGGCCGACGAACTCGACCGCATCGAGCACGCCGCGTTCCAGCGCCGGGTAGATGTCGCCGGCGCCGAGCTGCTGCGGCACCACGCCCATCTTCTGCAGGACGTTGCCGCCGAGACCGCCGATGCGCATCTTCAGGCCCTGGAGATCGGCCGCCGACTTAATCTCCTTGCGGAACCAGCCGCCCATCTGCGCGCCGGTGTTGCCGGCCGGCAGGTTGTAGATGTTGAACTTCGAGTAGAACTCGTTGAGCAGTTCGAGGCCACCGGCATGGAACAGCCAGGCCTGCATCTGGCGGCTGTTGGGGCCCCAGGGAATGACCGTGCCGAAGGCGAAGGCGGTGTCCTTGCCGATGTAGAAATAGGAGCCGGAATGGCCCATCTCGACGGTGCCGTTGGTGACGGCATCGGCCACCTGGAGAGCGGGCACGATCTCGCCGGCCGCGAAGACCTGGATCTTGAACTTGCCGTCGGTGACGGCCGAGACCGCTTCCGAAAAATGGGTGCAGGCGCCGTAGAGCGTCTCCAGCGACTTCGGATAGCTCGACGCCAGGCGCCATGTCACGGTGGGCGTGCTCTGGGCGATCGCGGGGGACGCAATGCCGGCCGCGGCGCCGATGCCGGCGCCCTTCAAGAACAATCTGCGCTTCATGGGTGTCGTTTCCTAACCGTCTTTTCTTGTGGCGCCGTCGCTGGCGCAGCGGAAGCTTGGCATGGTGGAGGCTGAGGGGACAACGCGCATGCGCGCATGACGGCCCGGCGACCGAGGGGCCTGCCTCACGCGCCGGCACGCTCCTCCATCAGCTTGACCATCACCGTCAGCAGGCGGTTGGCCGGCGTCGCAATGCCGAGCCGCTCGCCGGTGCGCACGACATAGCCGTTGAGGTGGTCGATCTCGGTGTGCTTGCCGCGGGCGAGGTCCTGCGCCGTCGATGAGGATTGCGCCGGCATGGCCGGGGCGAGTGCCAGGACGGTGTCGAGGATTTCGGGGCCGATGGCGATGCCGGCGGCCTGCGCCACCGCACGGCATTCGGCGACGATGTCGGCCATGCTGGCGCGCACGCCCTCGATCGCGATCATCCGGCCATAGGGAAGCTGCGGGATGGCGGAGAGGGCGTTGTAGGCGCAGTTGACGATCAGCTTGGTCCAGAGCGCGCCGATGACGCTTTCCGAGACCTCGGTGGGGATGCCGGCCCGGCCGAACCGCTCGGCGATGGCCGCGCTGGTCGCGCCCGGGCCGATCACCAGTTCGCCGCGCCCGTGATGGCGGACATGGCCGGGGCCGGGCATCTCGACCGCGACATAGACGGCCGCCGGAACGACGGGCCGGCCGAGCACCGTCTGCAGGCGTTGCGCATTGTCGACGCCGTTTTGCAGGCTGAGGATCGTGGCGTCTGTGGCAAGGTGGGGTGCGATGGCGCGGCCGGCCTCTTCTGTATCGCCCGACTTCACGCAGAACAGCACGATGTCGGCCTCGGCGATGCCGGAGGCCTCGGTCGTGGCTGTGACCGCAAGCCTCTCGGTCGTTCCCCGAGCCTCGAAGACGAGGCCGTGCCGCTCGATCGCTTGGACATGCGGGGGCCGGGCGATCAGCGTCACGCCATGGCCGGCGCGGGCCAGCATGGCGCCGTAGTAGCAGCCGACGCCGCCGGCCCCCATGATCGCGATGGTCATCGGTTGGCTCCCTGCCTGGGCCAGAGATGGTCGCTGCCGAGCTCTGTGGGCTCGGCGCAGCCGAGATGGATCTGCGTGTTGAGGAGTTCCGCCCGCAGGATGTCGATGATCGCCTTTGGGCCGTCGGACAGCCCGAGCGCGGCGACCGCAAACAGGAAGGGCCGCCCGAGCAGGACGAAATCGGCGCCCGAAGCGAGGCTGCGGGCGATGTCGTCGCCGGTACGCACGCCGCTGTCGAGAATCAGGGCCAGCCGGTCGCCGCAGGCCTCGCGGATGCGCGGCAGCACCTCGATCGAAGACGGCGCGGAATCGAGCTGACGCCCGCCATGGTTGGAGACGACGACGCCATCGGCGCCGATGCGCTCGGCCATCAGCGCGTCCTGCGGGTTGAGGATGCCCTTGATGACGAGGTGATGCGGCCAGGCCTTGCGGATCGCCTCGATGCGCGCCCAGTCGAGGCCGGGGCAGGAGAGCTGGCGGGCGACGAACTCGGCATGGGCGAGGCCGCTCAGCGACCCCTTGTTCTCGACGAAGTTCGCCATGCCCGGCCGTTCGCCGCGCGCGGCCCGCCAGAGCCAGCCGGGATGGCGCGCGACGTCGAGGATGGTGGCGAGCGAGGGCTTCAACGGGATGGCGAGGCCGTTGGTGAGGTCGCGCACGCGCCTCGCCGGCACGGGGATGTCGATGGTGACGACGAGCGTCGTCACGCCGGCCGCGAGCGCCCGCTGCATCAGCCCGGCGGCGATGGTCTCGTCGGCGCCCGGATAGAGCTGGAACCAGAGATTGTCCTGGGCGATGCCGGCGATGGTCTCGATCGAGGTCGTTGCGGCGGTGGAGAGGGTGTAGGGGACGTTCTGTGCCCTGGCCGCGGCGGCGAGCGCGCGGTCGGTGCCGGGGCAAACGAGATCGGCGAAGCCCATGGGCGCGACGCCGAAGGGCGCGGCATAGCGGCGGCCGAACAGCGTGACCTCGGTATGGGCGGCGGCGCAGTCGCGCAGGGCCTGCGGCATCAGCGCGATCTCGCCGAAGCGCGCCCGGTTGCGGGCCACCGCCTGTTCGGCGCCGGCGCCGCCCTCGATGAAGTCGTAGACCGCGCGGGGCAGGCGCTTGCGGGCGCGCGCCGCCATCTGGGTCGTGCTGAAGATGCGGGCTGCCGCCACGATGCGCTCCTCCCGGAGATGTCTCGCCGGCGGCTCTGCGGCCACCTCGCGCGCCTTGCCTACAGGGTGAGGCCCGCGCTCAAAAGCGCCACCGTTGCGCGGGGCACCGGCGAAGGAAGCAGGGCGGCTCGCTCAGCCCGGCAGGCGCTCGACGAAAACGCAGCCGTCGAAGCTGAAGACCTCTTCGCCGTTCTGGTTCACACCGGTGTTGCGGTGGAAGAACAGACCCCATTGCGGGCGCGAGGTGCTGGCGCGCTTGTCGGTGACCTCGGAATGGTAGGTGATGCGGTCTCCGGCGAAGACGGGCCGCGTCCAGCGCAGGTTCTTGAAGCCCGGTGAGGGCCCCAGCCGCGGCGCGCGGCCCTCTCCAAAAGCGGCGAGCTGGCGGCGGCGATGCGTGACCATGGTCGCCATCCAGACCGAGGCCGTGTGCCAGCCTGAAGCCGCGAGCCGGCCGAAGGAGGATGCCGCCGCCGCCGCCGCGTCCATGTGGAAGGGCTGCGGATCGAAGGCGCGCGCGAAGGCGATGATCTCGTCGGCGGTGAAGACGGTGCTGCCGAGCTCGAAGCGGTCGCCGATCACGATGTCCTCGAAGAAGCGCGCGGCGGGCGTCGGCTCGGCCGGCGGCTCGATCGGGGCGGGCGAGGGGGGCGGGACATAGAGCGGCGGATGGGCCAGCCAGTCGCCCGCCGGCTGCAGGGCGGCGACGCCGCGCCGGCCGAACATGATCCAGTTGACCTGCTCCAGCACCGGCTCGTCGCGCTGGTTGAGCAGCTCGAGCTTGAAACGCACGAGGCTCATCGCCGGGCGCGAGCGCGAGGGCTTGATCTCGGTAACGGTGCGGCGGCCGTGCAGCACGTCGCCCGGCTGGACCGGGCGCAGCCATTTCACCTCCTCGATGCCGGGTGCGCCCATCCCTGAGGAGTTGAGCAGGAAGCTCTGCGCCATCAGCCGCATCAGCAGCGAGCAACTGTGCCAGCCCGAGGCGATCAGCGTGCCGACGAAGCTCGCCTTTGCCTTGTGCGGATCGACGTGGAAGTCCTGCGCATCGAATCGCGAGGCGAAGGCGACGATGTCTCCTTCCGAGACCGCGAGGCTGCCCATCGGCACCGTCTCGCCGACGATGAAATCCTCGAAAAACAGCATCGCGCCCAGCGCCCGCTCAGTTGGCGAAGCGGAAATGCAGCACGTCGCCGTCGGCGACGACGTATTCCTTGCCTTCGAGCCGGAATTTGCCGGCCTCGCGGGCGCCGCTCTCGCCCTTGTGGGCAATGTAGTCGTCATAGGCGATCGTCTCGGCGCGGATATAGCCCTTCTCGAAGTCGCTATGGATCACGCCGGCGGCGGCGGGACCCTTGGTGCCCTTCTCGATGGTCCAGGCGCGCGCCTCCTTCGGTCCGACCGTGAAATAGGTGACGAGGTGGAGCAGGGCGTAGCCGGCGCGGATGACGCGGTTCAGGCCCGGTTCCTCCAGGCCGACGGCCTCGAGATAGTCCTTCTGGTCGGCGGCCGGTAGGACGGCGATCTCGCTCTCGATCTTGGCGGAGACGACGACGGCGACGGCGTTCTCTTCCGCCGCTCGGGCCTTCACAGCTTCCGAGAAGGCGTTGCCCTTGTCGGCGGCGGCCTCCTCGACATTGCAGACATAGAGGACCGGCTTGGAGGAGAGCAGGCCGAGCGTCTCGAAGGCCTTGCGCTCGTCGGCGGCGACCTGGACGAGGCGGGCGGGCTTGCCCTCGCGCAGCAGCACGAGGCAGCGGTTCATCAGCTCGGCGAGTTCCTTGGCCTCCTTGTCGCCGGTCTTGGCCTTCTTCTCCAGCGGCAGGACGCGCTTCTCGAGGCTTTCGAGATCAGCCAGCATCAGCTCGGTCTCGATGATCTCGATGTCGTTGATCGGCGCGACCTTGCCCTCGACATGGGTGATGTCGCCGTCCTCGAAGCAGCGCACGACATGGGCGATGGCGTCGCATTCCCGGATGTTGGCGAGGAACTGGTTGCCCAGCCCTTCGCCCTTCGAGGCGCCGCGGACGAGGCCGGCGATGTCGACGAAGGTCAGCCGCGTCGGGATGATCTCCTTGGAGCCCGCGATGGCGGCGAGCTTCTCCAGCCGGGGATCAGGCACCGCGACGTCGCCGACATTGGGCTCGATGGTGCAGAACGGGTAGTTCGCGGCCTGGGCGGCCGCCGTCTGCGTCAGCGCGTTGAAGAGGGTCGACTTGCCGACATTCGGCAGGCCGACGATACCGCATTTGAAACCCATGGTGGTCTTTCAGTCTCGAAGTATGAAATCGCCGGGGAGGGCGATGAACGGATTGACGATCGTGATGCCGTTTACGACGTGACCATGCCGCATGTCTTCACTGAGGAAGTGGGAACACCCCAAATTCTGCGCAGCGGCGAGTAGCACGCAATCGAACCATTGATAGCCTGCTGCCTCGCGGATCTGCCAGGCGTCCGTCAGTGTCTCGTGATCGATGGGCGTGTCGCCCCAAATCCTCAGGCCTTCGGCGTCGGCTCTCACGGTTTCCACATCGAGATGCGGAAGCTTACGCAGCGCGACGTGGCAGAACTCGTTGATGACCTGCAGGTTGATCACCGGCGGCTTAGTCTCGATCAGAGCGTTCAGCCACATCCGCGACCGATCCTGCTTCTGCCTCGCGCCCGGATCCCGGCTGTAGATCAGCACGTTCGTGTCGAGAAAGAAGGTGCTCGTCATACAATTCGGTCCGGGAAGGGAGTTTGCCGTTTTCGTCCGACAGCGGCAGAGGAGGCCCGGCGAGGAACCTGTCGAGCGCTTCGCGCTGGCTGATCGTCCGGCCAACGCGCCGTTCGAGCAGTTCGGTCACGAATTTGGACATGCTCTTGCCTTCCCGCGCCGCTGCCACGCGCAGGCGCGACAGCGTCTCGTCAGGAAGTGTCACCGTCAAATTCTTCATCTCATACCAACCTCGCGGCAGTCCAACATCGTGTTTCCGTGTTTTCGTGTCAATGATCCGGGCTGTGGTCGGCCGTACGAACGTCCGTGGCGGTCTGATATCCTTTGGCGCAAGATGGACGCTGACGATCCCGCCCGAAACAACACCACAGAGGCGGCGCCAGCCGAAGCGAGCGAGCTTAAGCCGGGGGCGCAGGTGATCATGAGCGCGATGCAATGGGCCGATGAGGGCGACCATTCGGCCAGCCGCGTGACGATCGCCAAGCCCGGAGCGCAACTGCCCTACTGAGTCGTCTCAGTCGCCGGCCTTCTCGCCCAGCCGCTTCACGGCGCCGTGGCCGTGCGCCTCCATGAAGAGATGCACCTTGTTCTGAAAGCCGGCGTCGTCGTGCTTCGCCAGAAGCTCGGCGTTGTCGGCGCAGGCGGTGCAGAGATCCTCGACCCAGGGCCCCTCCGCCTTGCCGAAATCGTTCAGCACATAGGCGTGGACGAGCTCCTTCAGGCCGGGATGGCCGATGCCCATGCGGACCCGGCGGTAGTCGTTGCCGATCGCGGCTGTGGTCGAGCGCAGGCCGTTATGGCCGGCATTGCCGCCGCCGAGTTTCACGCGCAGCTTGGCCGGGGCGAGGTCGAGTTCGTCGTGGAAGACGATGACGTCGGCGGGCGCGACCTTGAAGAAGCGCGCCGCCTCGCCGATCGCGCGGCCGGATTCGTTCATGTAGGTCTGCGGCTTGAGCAGCACGACCTTCTCGGTGCCGATCGTCGCCTCGCAGGCCTCGGCCTGGAAGCGGCCGCGCCATGGCGAGGCGCGATGCGTGCGTGCGATGGCGTCCAGCGCCATGAAGCCGATATTGTGCCGGTTGCGGGCATAGCGCGCGCCGGGATTGCCGAGCCCTGCGAAGATCAGCATGACGATGGTCGTCCCTCACGGCAAAACGGCCGGGAAGCCCCGGCCGTTCGCATTGTCTGTGATGGCGAGATGCCGGACGAAAAAGCCCGATCAGGCCTTCGCGGCCTCGGCCTCGGCAGCTTCGTCGGCCTCTTCAACCATCGGCGGAACGATGGTGACGATGGTGGCGTCCGAGCCGACCGTGAGCTTGGCGCCCTTCGGCAGCTTGATCACGCTCGCCTCGAGGGCGTCGCCGATCTGGAGCCCGGCCACCGAGACCTCGAAGGCCTCCGGGATGTGCTCCGGCTCGACCGTGATCTCGAGCGAGTGCTCGACGATCTGCACCAGGCCGCCGTTCTTCACGCCGGGGCTCAACTCCTGGCCGACGACATGGATCGGAACCTCAACCGTCACCGTCTGGCCCGCGGCGACGCGCAGGAAGTCGACATGGATCGGGAAGTCCTTGACCGGGTCGAGCTGGTAGTCGCGCGGGATCACGCGCTGCTTCTTGCCGTCGACGCTGATTTCGAACAGCGTGGTCAGGAAATGGCCGCCATAGATCAGGAGGCGGGTCTTGTTGGCGTCGAGCGCGATGGCTTCGGGAGCGGCGCCACCGCCATAGATGACGGCGGGTGTCTGGCCTTGACGACGAACTGCACGGGCGGCCCCCTTGCCGACCTGTGCGCGCGCCGAAGCCTCGATTTGCTTCACGGCGGTCATGGTTTTGAATCCTTGCTTGAAAAGACAAGGCCGCCAGCAGGCGGCCTCTTTGCGGTTCGGCGTCCGTGCCTCCAAGGGTGTCAGTCGGACGCTGGCAGGCTCATAAGCGAAAAGGGCGGCGATCTCAAGCCCGCGATGCGTCAGGCGGCGGAGGCGGTGACGCCCCGGAGCCGGGCTGCCGCCCTGTCGGGCTTGGCGCCGAAGCGCTGCAGAAGCTCCCCGACGATGCCAGCCGGCAGGGCCTGGGCATAGAGGAAGCCCTGGCCGAGCCGACAGCCCATGGATTGGAGCCATTCGGCCTGGGCCTGCGTCTCGATCCCCTCGGTGATGATCCGCATGCCGAGCCGGTGGGCGATCCCGACCATCGCCTCGACGATGACGCTGCTCTTGGTGCTGGTCTGGGCGGCGGCGATGAAGGAGCGGTCGATCTTGATGATGTCGACGGGGAAATCGAGCAGATGGGTGAGGGAGGCAAATCCGGTGCCGAAATCGTCGAGCGCCACGCAGATGCCGCGCTCGCGCAGCGCCGCGATCGTGCGGGCGACGCCGTCCTTGCTCCGGCCCATAAAGACCTGCTCGGTAATCTCGACCACCAGATGCCGGGGCGACACGCCGGTGCGCTCCATGGCCCGCACGATGCGCTGGACCAGATCCCCTTTCTGGAAGTCGGCGGAGGTCACGTTCATGCCGACATGCTGGAACGGGATGCCGGCGCTCTGCCAGGCCGCCATGTCGGCGGCCACGGCGTTCAGCATCTGCCCGGTGATGCGATGGGCCACCTTTGGATCGGCCATCGCCTCCTGGAATTCGACGGCGGAGGCGACGCGCCCATCCGGCAAGCGCATGCGGGCAAGCGCCTCCAGACCGACGATCTCGTCGGTGTCGATCCGCAGGACCGGCTGGTAATAGGGAATGATCCGGCCCTCGGTCAGGGCGACATCGACGTCGCGCTTGATCTGCAGACGTCGCGTCATCGAGGTCCGCAGCCCGTCCTTGAAGCGGACATAGCCGCCGCGACGGGTCTCCTTGGCATGGTAGAGCGCAAAATCGGCGTTCTGGCGCAGCGTGACGCCATCTTCGCCATCCTCGCCCGCCAGGGCGGCGCCGATGGTGACGCTCGGCATGATGCCGTGTCCGTCGTGATCGAGCGGGGGTGCCATCGCAGCGAGGATGGCGCAGGCGGTCGCCCGCATCTGCGCCGCCGTCGTTCCTCGCGGCAGGATCACGGCGAACTCGTCGCCGCCGATGCGATAGGCCACGGCCTCGCCAGCCACGGACTGGATCCGGATTCCCACCGTCGCGATGAGCGCGTCGCCTGCGGCATGACCCATCGTGTCGTTGACGACCTTCAGGTGATCGATGTCGATCAGCATCAGGCCGAAATCGAGCGGCGTCGCGGCGGTCAGACGCGCGATCGCCTCGTTGAAGCTCGCCCGGTTCGGGAGCGCCGTCAGCGTATCGTAATAGGCCAGCCGATGATTGTGCGAACGAACCTCCTCGTGCTCGATCGCGATCGCGCAGAGATGGACGCAGGTCTCGACGATCTGGCGCTCGAGTTCGTCGGGGCCGCGCGGCTGGTCGTAGTAGAAGGCGAAACTGCCGACGACGCGCCCATCGCGCGCCTTGATGGGGCTGGACCAGCAGGCTCGAAGGCCGAGCGGCAGCACGAGATCCTCGAAACCCTGCCACAGCGGGTCGCTGGCAATGTCGGTGACGCAGACGGGCTCGCCCCGGTGGATCGCGGTGCCGCAGGAGCCGACGCGCGGGCCGACCTCGACCCCCGTCACGGCGGCCGCGTAGGAGGCCGGGAGGGACGGCGTGGCGAGCGAGACCAGGCGCCGCTCCTCGTCCAGCGCCAGAACGGAACAGATGACGCCCGGAGCGATCGCTTCGACGCGCAGGCACAGGCGTTCCATGACGGTGCAGAGCGCCTCACCCCGGGCGATGGACACCAGGATCTCGTTCTGCAGCGCTTGCAGGCGTTCCGACGAACGGTCTTCGTGCATTGCCGGCCCCGTGTGACGAAGCGGCAGGTATCGCACCTCGCCGTGAAGCCGGCGTTGCGGCGTTGGCTCAAATTGTTCGGACCGGGCTACGATCTCGGAAAAAGACCCCGTTGTGTGGCTTCGGGGCCAGATTTTTGGCGCGCGACCGCGCCGAACCTCAGGCGGCCACCAGCCCCAGCCGCTCGTCGCGACGGCGGAGCAGATGCATCAGGGGCAGGGCGAGCAGCACCATCCAGGCCTTGCCGATGATCTGGCCGCTGAGGAAATCGAGGCTGCCGAAGGCGAGTTGCAGGAAGACGACGCTGTCAACGACGAGCCCGATCAGGCTCGATGCGACCACCGCCGTGACGAAGCGGCGCTTCTGCAGCGGCGTATAGACGGCGAAATCCGCAAGCTCGGAAAGCAGGAAGGCGGCCACCGAGGCGACGACGATCGCCGTCGGCGCGACAAAGCCGGAGATCGCGGCGCCGACCGCGATGGCGCCGAGGCCGGCGGCCGTGCCCAGACGGCGCTGGACGATGTCGCGCAGCACCAGCGCCAGCCCGATCATCAGCACGCCGCTGGGGGCCTTGATGCCGGGCCAGACCGGAACGAGGCAGGGGCCGTTGGGCACGCAGACGGTGCCGGCATTGCCGATCAGCCAGTTCGCGGCGGGAATGGTCAGGGCGAAGAGGACGAGGGCGACGAGCCCTTCGATCCGGCGCTGACGGTCAAGAGTCATGGGAAGGTCCGCTGTCGTCGGGAGCAATCAGATAGGCGGCATAGCCTTTGGCCCGCAGCTCGCAGGCGGGGCAGCCGCCGCAGCCATAGCCCCAGGGGTGCCGGGTCGAACGGTCGCCGAGATAGCAGCTATGGCTCTGCTCGACCACCAGATCGAGCAGTGCCTCGCCGCCGAGCGCACGGGCCAGGGCGAAGGTCTGCGCCTTGTCGCGCCACATCAGCGGCGTGTGCAGCACGAGCCGGCGGTCTAGTCCGAGGCCGAGCGCGACCTGCATCGCCTTGATCGTGTCGTCGCGGCAGTCGGGATAGCCGGAATAGTCGGTCTCGCAGACGCCGAGCACGATGTGCTTGGCGCCGCGGCGATAGGCCAGCGCCGCGGCGAAGGTCAGGAAGATCAGGTTGCGGCCGGGGACGAAGGTTGTGGGAAGCCCCGTCTCGGCGAAGGCGATTTCGGTATCGCGGGTCAGCGCCGTCTCGGAGATCGCGCCGAGCGCGGCGAGATCGACCATGTGATCGGCACCGAGGCGCTGCGCATAGTGCGGCGAGAGTGCGGGCAGGGCTTTCCGGATCGTGGTACGGCAGTCGAGCTCGACGCGGTGACGCTGGCCATAGTCGAAGCCGACGGTCTCCACCACGTCGAAACGCTCGAGGGCCCAGGCGAGGGCGACGGTGGAATCCTGCCCGCCCGAGAACAGAACGATGGCGCGGGAAGTCATGGGTGCACTAGCCGTCATTGCGAGCGCAGCGAAGCAATCCAGAGCGACTGCGCGAGCCTGCTGGATTGCTTCGCTACGCTCGCAATGACGGGAGAGGTCGGCATTCGACCCGCCTTAGTCGAACAGGCTGGAGACGCTGGTTTCCTGCGCCGTGCGCTCGATCGCCTCGCCCATCAGCTGCGCGATCGAGAGGACGCGGATGTTGCGCGCCACCTTCACCGCCTCGGTGGGCATGATCGAATCGGTGATCACCAGTTCCTTCAGCTTGGAATTGGCGATGCGCGCCACGGCGCCGCCCGAGAGCACGCCATGGGTGATGTAGGCGTAGACCTCGCGGGCGCCCTGGTCGAGCAGCGCCTCGGCCGCGTTCACCAGCGTACCGCCGGAATCGACGATGTCGTCGAGCAGGATGCAGGAGCGGCCCTCGACCGAGCCGATGATGTTCATCACCTCGGATTCACCGGGCCGGTCGCGGCGCTTGTCGACGATAGCGAGCGGCGCGTCGATGCGCTTGGCCAGCGCGCGCGCACGCACCACGCCGCCGACGTCCGGCGATACGACCATGGCGTTCTTGTAGTCGAGCCGCTCCTTGATGTCGCGCGACATCAGGGGGGCGCCGAAGAGGTTGTCGGTCGGGATGTCGAAGAAGCCCTGAATCTGCCCGGCATGGAGATCGAGCGTCAGCACCCGGTCGACGCCGGCATGAGTGATCAGGTTGGCGACGAGCTTGGCCGAGATCGGCGTGCGGCCCGAAGCGCGACGATCCTGCCGGGCGTAGCCGAAATAGGGAATCACCGCCGTGATGCGACGCGCCGAGGAGCGGCGCAGCGCATCGGTGATGATCAGCAGCTCCATCAGGTGGTCATTGGTCGGGAAGGAGGTGGACTGGATGATGAAGACGTCCTGTCCGCGCACATTCTCCTGAATCTCGACGAAGACCTCCATGTCGGCGAAACGACGTACCGACGCCTTGGTGAGAGGGATGCCGAGATGGGTGCAGATGGCTTCCGCAAGCGGCCGGTTGGAATTGCCGGCGACGACTTTGAACGAAGAGGGCATGCCGTGGCGCACCATTTGGAACGGGGCTGGATGGCCGGCGCACGGCCGGCCCTGATGGCAGCGCTCTTAACAGCGGTGTGACGGTGAGTCGACCGCTGCACTGCGAAAGCCGTGTGCAATGGTTGCCAAATCGACGCAGACGCGTTCGCCTTGCGGCCCCGCCCGGACGGCTTCGATCAGAGCCTGCGGCCGCTCGTGGCAGTGCCCGCCGTCTTCGCTGCGTTGCCGGCCTGCTTGGCGGTGGCGGTCTTGGCCTTGTCGGCCGGCAAAACGGCCTCCACGGCCGGCGTCGTCACCAGGAAGCTCGCGATCGCATCCATCGATTCGGCTGCGGCCTTGGCGACGACGGTCTGGTCGATGCCCGACCAGGGATCGGACCCGCCGCCCCGGCGGCCGAGGCTTTCGCCCTGGACTCGCTGCGCGCGCTTCTTGCTCTCGTCATAGACGTCCCAGACGAAGGCGAGCGCGGTCTGCCCGTCCTCGGTCGGCTGGGCGGTGAGATAGCCGCGGACGCGGAAGCGGGCCGGCTTGTCGCCGGGCACGATCTCCATGCGCCGCTCGGCGGCGGCCTCGCCGAGCAGGCCGGCGAAGCGCGTCGTCACCGAATCGGGCGCGCCGGAAATGCTCTGGACCGAGACCGGAACGCCCGGTGCGTCCACCCGGGGGCGTGCGGCGGTGGTGGTTTCCTGGCAGCCCGCGAGCGCGAGTGCGGCGACCACCCCGAGGACGGGGCCGCTGAAACGAACGATCATGACGCCTCCCGCTTGTCTTTGGTCGCTGACGTGTTGGAGTGTTTTTACAGTCCCTGTGCGGCCTTTCTAGGCCGATGCGCACCGCAGGTCCAGACGGGCCTTTCGGGGGGGGCGGCCCGTGGCGCTCCGTCCGATTGCGGGAGGCCTCGTCCTCCCCCATATAGCGGTGAAGCCGGCCCCGACGGGCCTTTGTCCGGAGAGCCCCCATGGTCACGACCAGCAGCCGTATCCTCGACGACATCGCCCGCCTCGCCACCGACGCCGCCGGCGCAGCCCAGGGCATGCGTCGCGAGGTCGAGACCGTCGTGAAGACGCAGATCGAGCGCCTGCTGCGGGACCTCGATGTGGTGACCCGCGAGGAGTTCGAGGCGGTGCGCGAGATGGCCGTCCTCGCCCGCGAGGAGAACGACCGGTTGGCGGCCCGCCTCGCCGCGCTCGAGGCCGCGGCCCAGCCGGCATCCGACGCCAAGGCCTGACCCCGCGTTCCCGACGAGAGATTCGGGCGCGCAGCCCCACATCCGGTTGGGCGCCGCGCCGGCGGCGCCGGCATCCACAGCCATGTGCTGTGGACAGGCCGCCATGGGGATTGAGCCTCCCCCCGAATCCGCCGAGCGTCACATCGTGTTGGGAGTGTCATACGCCCTGCGCTAACGTCGGTGGAGAAATTGATTCGTCAGTCCAGCCGCTTAGGCTGGGTTGGACGAAGCGTTGCACCCGGTCTCCCGCCGGCGCTGCGCCTGTGGGTTGCGTTCCTTCAGTTTTCCCGTCGCCGTGTTCCCGTTCTCGAACGCGCCGGACCGCGCCCTCCGCGGCGTCCGGCAGTTGGACCCAAGGGCATGATGGATCTCGAACTGGACGGCGAACTCGATCGGCCCTCCAACCCCCTCAACCTGATTGAGCGGCTCGCCGCCCTCAACAACTGGAGCTTCGACCGCGACAGCGATGACGAGTTGTCGGTCGCGGTCACCGGCGGCTGGTCGGACTATCACGTCGCGATCACCTGGCTGGAGGAGGTCGAGGCGATCCATGTCGCCTGCGCCTTCGATCTGAAGGTGCCGGAGAGGCGGCGCGGCGAGGTGCTGCAACTGGTCAGCCTCGTCAACGAGCAGCTCTGGCTCGGCCATTTCGACCTGTGGAGCTCGGAGAACGTGGTGATGTACCGCCACGCCCTGCTGCTCTCGGGCGGGGCCGAGCCGACGGACGAGCAGGCGGCGGCGCTGATCAAGGCGGCCATCGACGCCTGCGAGCGCTATTTCCAGGCCTTCCAGTTCGTCGTCTGGGCCGGCAAGACGGCCCGCGAAGGGCTCGAAGGCTCGATGCTGGAGACCGTCGGAGAGGCGTGAGTTTCGCGGATCGTCATGCCCGGGCTTGACCCGGGCAGGGAGCAGCGCGTCATGGTCGGGCTTGACCCGACCATCTCCAACCGGAGACTTCCGGTCTTGAGATTCTCGGGACGAGCCCGAGAATGACGCCCATCCCCGAGAGCCGCGAGAATCCGCCATGTCCAGCCCCCTGCCGACCTCCCTCGTTCTTCTCGGCGCCGGCAAGATGGGTGGCGCGATGCTGGAGGGCTGGCTGCGGATCGGCATGAACCCGGCCGGCATCAGCCTGTTCGACCCCCACCCCTCCGACGAGCTGGTCGGCCTCGCCGCGGCGAAGGGCATGGCGATCAATCCCGATCCGGCCTCGCTGACCTCCGTCGAGGTGCTGGTGCTGGCGACCAAGCCGCAGATGCTCGACACGGCGGCTCCCGCGGTGCAGGCGCTGATCGGCCCCGAGACGCTGCTGATCTCGATCCTTGCCGGCAAGACTTTGTCGGATCTGTCGGCGCGGCTGCCCAACGCCACCGCGATGATCCGGGCCATGCCCAACCTGCCGGCCTCGGTGCAGCGCGGCGCCACGGGCGCGGCGGCGGGCCGCGGCGTCACCGGCGCCCAGCGCGCGATGGCCGATGCCCTGCTGCGCAGCATCGGCACGGTGGAATGGCTCGAGGACGAGGGGCTGATCGACGCCGTCACGGCGGTGTCGGGCTCGGGGCCGGCCTATGTCTTCCATCTGGTCGAGTGCCTTGCCGCGGCCGGCAAGGCGGCCGGTCTGCCCGCCGACATCGCCGAGCGCCTGGCGCGGGCGACGATCGAGGGGGCGGGCGAACTGCTCCATCAGTCGCCGCTGTCGCCCGCGACCCTGCGCCAGAACGTGACCTCGCCGGCGGGGACCACGGCGGCCGGATTGTCCGTGCTGATGGGGGCGCTGGAGCCGCTGGTGGTCGAGACCGTGGCTGCCGCCAAACGTCGCGCCGGGGAGCTTTCGGGCTGATCGGCCTTTCATAGGCCGCGATCGCAGCCTAGCTTCTCCTGACAACCGTCGCGAAGGAGAACCGCCATGGCCCGCGCTCCGCTGCCCCCCACATCCGCTGCTGCTCCGGTCGAGCCGCCGGTCGATCCGCGCAAGCAGGCCGTCGAGGCGCTGATGCGCCTGGCCGCCACGCATCCCTGGGACGAGATCGAGCTCGGCGACATCGCGGCCGAGGCGGGGCTGCCGCTCGCCAAGCTGCGAGGCCTGTTCCCCTCGAAGCTCGCCATGCTGGGCGGCCTGACCCGCCTCGTCGACGAGGCCGTGCTCGCCGACACCTCCGACGATCTTGCCGCCGAGCCGGTGCGCGAGCGCCTGTTCGACCTGGTGATGCGGCGGCTCGATGCGCTGGCGCCCTACAAGGTGGGGCTTCGCCGCATCGCACCGGTGATCCGGCGTGACCCGCTGACCATGGCTGCGCTCAATCGAGGCGCGGTGAATTCCTGGCGCTATATGCTGGCCTCGGCCGGCATCCGCACCGAGGATGCTCTGGGTCCGGTGCGGGTGCAGGGCGCCGTTCTGCTGATGGCGCGAGTCAGCGAGGTCTGGCTGGACGATGACGAGCCGGAACTGTCGCGGACCATGGCGCGACTCGACCGCGAGCTGAAGACGGCGGGTTCGGTCATGGCCCGCGTCGAGGATGTTCACCGGCTGACGGCGCCGCTGCGCGGGCTGGCCCGGGCGCTGTGCTCGGGACGGCGGCCCGGCGCGCGGCGGCGCGAGCGCTCCGACGAGAGCCTGCGCCGGACGGGTGAGGATTTCGCCCCGGCGATCTGAGACAAGGTTAACAAAGCGGGTGCGGCGCGCTTAACGTTAAGCGTGTATTAGCCATTTCTTGCGACTCTTGCGAATCTCGTTTCGCAGGGGTCATGCGCATGTCGCTGAAGAAGCTCGCCACCTTGTCGATCAGCCGCTCCTTCGCGCTGATCGCAGGACTCGCTGTCGTGATGTCCGTCACCAGCGCCGGACTCGCGCTCTACATGGCGCGCGACGACATGATGGAACTCAAACGCGCCGAGGTGAAGAACGCGGTCGAAGCCGCCACGACGACGGTGAACAGCTTCCTCGCGCGGGCCGAGAAGGGCGAGCTGCCAGAGGCCGAGGCCAAGAAGATGGCGCTCGACGCCCTGGCCAGCGCGCGCTTCGATGGCGGCAACTATTATTTCGTCATCGGCTTCAACGGCATCAGCGTCTCGCATGCCAACAAGAAGATCGAGACGACCGACATGACCCCGTTGAAGGACGCCAAGGGGCGCTTCTTCGTGCAGGACATGATCAAGCTTGCCCGGGACAAGGGCGCCGGTTACATCGACTACGACTGGACCAAGCCGGGCGACAAGGAAGCATCCCTCAAGATCTCCTACGTCATGTCGGTGCCGAAGTGGCAGTGGCTGATCGGCACCGGTCTGCATGTCCATGACGTCGACGCGGCTTTCCTGCGCATGACCATCGACGTCGCCAAGGTGCTGGTGCCGCTGGGCCTGCTCATGTTCGGCCTCGTCATCGTCCTGAGCCGCCGCGCCAACGGCATGCTGACCTCACTGTCGGGCACGATGAACGCGCTCGCCGCGGGCAATCTCCAGACCGCCATCGCCCATCAGGACCGGCCCGACGAGATCGGCTCGATGGCGCGGGCCCTCGTGATCTTCCGCGACGCCGCCGTGGCGAAGGACGCCATGGAGGCCGACAAGGTGCGCGTCGAGCAGGAGGCTGCAGAACATCGCGATGCGGCCGACGGCCAGCGCCGACGCAGCGAGGCCGAGCGGGCCGAGCTCTCCCGGACGCAGGAGGGCGTCGTCGCGGCGCTCGGCACCGGCCTGGAGCATCTGGCCGAGGGCGACCTGACCTACCGCATCAACGAGAATTTCGGCTCCGACTACGCCAAGCTGCGCGACGACTTCAACGCCGCGATCGGCAAGCTGCAGGAGACGATGCGGCAGATCGCGACCAACACCGAGAGCATGAAGTCGGGCTCGATCGAGATCAGCCAGGCTGCCGACGACCTCGCCGGGCGCACCGAGCAGCAGGCGGCTTCCGTCGAGGAGACCGCGACCGCGCTCGACGAGCTCACTGCGACCGTGCGGCAGACGGCCGAGAGCGCGCGCCAGGCCAATCAGGCGACGACGCAGGTCAAGGCCGAGGCCGAGCAGTCGACCGCGATCGTGCGCGACGCCGTGGTGGCGATGGGCGGCATCGAGAAATCCGCCGAGGAGATCTCGCAGATCGTCGGCGTGATCGACGAGATCGCCTTCCAGACCAATCTGCTGGCGCTGAACGCCAGCGTCGAGGCCGCGCGCGCCGGCGATGCCGGCAAGGGCTTCGCGGTGGTCGCCTCCGAGGTGCGGGCGCTCGCCCAGCGCTCGGCGGAAGCCGCCAAGGAGATCAAGGAACTGATCGCCGCCTCCAACAGCGAGGTCGAGAAGGGCGTCGCCCTGGTCGGCCAGACCGGCAGTGCGCTGCAGCGCATGGCCCAGGAGATCACTCGCGCCACGGGCCTCGTCTCCGAGATCGCCAGCGCCGCGCAGGAGCAGGCCTCGGGTCTGCAGGAGGTCAACACCGCGGTCGGCGAGATGGATCAGTCGACCCAGCAGAACGCCGCCATGGCCGAGCAGTCGACCGCCGCCGCGCATTCGCTCTCGCAGGAGGCCGACCGCCTGGCCGCGCTGGTCGCGCGCTTCCAGCTCGGCGGCGATGTCGCCGGCTTGAAGGCGATGGCCCGCACGATGCAGGCGGCTGTCGCGCCGGCGCCCGCACCGCGCAAGTCCGCGCCCCCGGTCGCCCGGCCTGTGGCCCGGCCCGTCGCTGCCGCGGCCGGCGGCGGCGGTGCGGCGCGCAAGTCCGACATGAGCGCGCATGACAAGGGATGGGCCGAGTTTTGAGCGGCCCCTCCGACAGCGCCGCTCTGGCCGCGACGATCGGCTTCGACGATTTCCTGAAGGTCGACATCCGCGTCGGCACGATCGTCGAGGCCTCGCCCTATCCGGAGGCGCGCAAGCCCGCGATCAAGCTGGTGATCGATTTCGGCGGGACGATCGGCCTGAAGAAGTCCTCGGCGCAGATCACGAAGCACTACACCTGCGAGGACCTGCCGGGCCGGCAGGTTCTGGCGGTGGTGAACTTCCCGCCGCGCCAGATCGGCAAGTTCATGTCCGAGGTGCTGACGCTCGGCGTGCCCGACGAGCAGGGCGAGGTCGTGCTGATCGGGCCGGGGCTTGAGGTGCCGAAGGGCGGGCGGTTGTTCTGACGCGCCGGCGCGTTCAGACGACCGATCCCGCCAGCGGCCTCACATCGATGTCCGCTTCGCGCGCCCGGACCCGGGCAAGGTCGAAAGCCATCTGCATCTTGAGCCAGAGATCGGCACGGCTGCCGATACCCTTTTCCAGGCGCAGGGCCATTTCCGGGCTGACCGCGCTTTGGCCCTTGATCACCTTGTGCAACTGCTGGCGCGTGACGCCGAGACCCGTCGCCGCCTGAGCCACTGTCAGGCCGCGGTCGAGCAATTCCTCATGGAGCAGCAACCCTGGATGAGGTGGGTTCAGCATCGCCATGTCGCAGCCTCGTCAATGATAGTCGACCAGATCGAGATCGAAGACATTCCCGTCTTCAAAGCGGAATATGATGCGCCAATTGGCGCGTACCGTCACCGACCAGAACCCTTTGAGGTCCCCGGTGAGGGGATGCAGCCGAAAACTGGGAATGTTGATTTCGTCGATCGTGCTGGCCACGTCGAGCACACCCAGAACCAAGGCGATCTTGCCTGCATGCTGCGGGTTCAAACCCCGTCGATCGTCACTCTCATAAAGGCGCTTGAGACCTTTGTGGCGAATGCTGACGATCATGACGAGTTGTAGTCTGTCAATTAACAGTTGTCAATTTTGTCATCACACCGGCAGCCGCACCGTCGCCCGCAACCCCCCCAGCGGTGAATCCGCCAGCATGATGTCGCCGCCATGGGCGCGGGCGATGTCGCGGGCGATGGCGAGCCCTAAGCCCGTGCCGCCGGAATCGACGTTGCGGGCCTCGTCGAGGCGGAAGAAGGGGCGGAAGACCTCCTCGCGCTGGTCCTGCGGGATGCCGGGGCCGTCATCGTCGATCATCACGATCAGGTAGCGCGCGTCATGGGTGGCGCGGATGGCGATGCGGTCGCCATAGCGCGCAGCGTTGGAGACGAGGTTCGTCATCAGGCGGCGGAAGGCATCGGGCCGGACCACGACCAGCGGGTCTCCGACCACGGTCAGTTCGGTCTGGTGGCCCTGGCGCTCGGCGTCCGATTTCAACTCCTCCAGGAGGCCGCGGATGTCGGTCTCGACGGCCGTCTCGCCGGCGTCGCCGCGGGCGAAGGCGAGGTAATCCTCGAGCATGCGGGCCATCTCGTCGACATCCTTCTCCAGCGCCTCGATCTCGGAGGAGCGCTCGAGCAAGGCGAGCGAGAGCTTGAAGCGGGTCAGGATGGTGCGCAGATCATGGCTGACGCCGTTGAGCATGGTCGTGCGCTCGCCGACCGCGCGCTCGACGCGACGCTTCATCTCGATGAAGGCGTTGCCGGCGCGACGGACCTCTCGGGCGCCGCGCGGGCGGAACTCGGCGTCGCGGCCCTTGCCGAAGGCCTCGGCCGCATCGGCAAGCTTGAGGATCGGGCGGATCTGGTTGCGCAGGAACAGGACTGCGATGGTCAGCAGGATCAGCGAGGTGCCGAGCATCCAGAGCAGGAAGATGTGGCTGTTGCTGGCGTAAGCCGAGTTCCGCCGCGTCAGGATGCGCATCACGTCCTTGTCGAGCTTGATGCGGATCTCGATCAGGCTGGAGCGGCCGACCGTGTCGAGCCAGAAGGGGCGGGCGACCTGCTGGGCGAGCTCGGCCGAGAGCGCGCTGTCGAGCAGCGAGAAGAAGGGGCGCGGACCCGGCGGCGGCAGGTCGGAATCGGGGATGATGTCGATGTCCATGCCCAGCCGCTCGGCCGCGATGCGCGAGAGCACGCTGGTGTCGGCATCCTGCGGATAGCTCTCATAGACGTCGATCATCGCGGCGATGTCGGCCGAGACGGCCGAGGACAGGCGCTGCGTCACGGTCTGCCAGTGCCGCTCCATGAAGACATAGGCGATGACCGACTGCAGCAGCACGACGGGGGCGATGACGATGACGAGCGCGCGCGGATAGAGCCCCTTGGGGGCATAGCGGGCGATGGCGTGAAGCGGCCGGCCGGCGATCTTGAGCCAGGGTTTCAGCTGGTTGTTGGCGCCGGTCCGCGCGCGCGCGATCGCCGTTCCCAGGCGCGCCCAGCCCGCTGTCATGAATTGCGCCACGCCCCTGCGACACCTGCCGGGCTGGGCGGGCGTCACGTCCGGTCGGTCACGAGGCGATAGCCGACGCCGCGCACGGTCTGGAGATAGAGCGGATCGGCCGGGTCGCGCTCGATCTTGCGGCGCAGCCGGTTCATCTGGACGTCGACGGTGCGGTCATTGGCGGCCGTGCCCTGGGCGGCCAATTCCTCGCGCGGCACGACCTCGCCGGCGCGCTCCGCCAAGGCGGTCAGGATCTCGCGCTCGCGCTCGGTCAGGCGGACGGGCTCCTCGCCCTTGCGCAGTTCGCCGCGGGAGAGCCCGTAGAGGAAGGGCCCGAAGCGGACGAAATCGGGCCTGGCCGCCTGCGCCGGCTCGGTGGCCATGGTGCGCTTGAGGATGTTGCCGAGGCGCAGCAGCAGTTCGCGCGGCTCGAAGGGCTTGGCGAGGTAGTCGTCGACGCCGATCTCGAGGCCGTTGATGCGGTCCTTGCCGTCGGCGCGGGCGGTCAGCATCAGGATCGGCACGGCCGAGTCGGTGCGGAAGCGGCGGGCGAAGTCGAAGCCGTTCTCGCCGGGCATCATGATGTCGAGGACGATGGCGTCGAAGACCAGCCGCGCCAGGCGCTGGTCGGCGTCGGCGGCATTGGCCGCGGTGGTGACCCGGTAGCCGTTGTCGCCGAGGAAGCGCGCCAGCAGGTCGCGCAGGCGGCGGTCGTCATCGACCACGAGGATGTGGGGCGCCTCGTCGGGGAGGGGCTTTCGCGCCGGCTGTGCGGCCATGTGGTGTCCGCCTTGATTGTCTCTTGCGCCTTGGGCTGATGCCGTGGGCCTCACCGCGGCGCGGCGAGGAAGCCCTGCACCTTGTGGCGTTCGGAGGGATCGATCAACCCCGCGAGGTATTGCGCGACGGTCTCGGCCGCCTCCGGCGCGAGATCGGCGAGCGCCGCCTGGATGCGCTGGGCCTGCAGCCTGACCAGCCGCAAGGCGAGATCCTGCCCCGCGGCCGTGGCATGGAGATGACGCTGGCGCTTGTCCTGCACGCCGGTGCGCTGCTCGACAAAGCCGGTCTCGACCAGTTCCTTGAGGACGCGGTTGAGGCTCTGCTTGGTGATCTTCAGGATGTCGAGCAATTCGGCGATGGTCAGCCCCGGCCGGCGCAGGACGAAATGCAGCACGCGGTGATGGGCCCGGCCGAAGCCGTATTCGGCGAGGATCAGGTCGGGGCCGCCGACAAAGTCGCGATAGGCGAAGAAGAGCAGTTCGATCAGGTCGTAGGGGACCGTCGCATCCGGTGCGGGAGCGGCGGCGGGCGTGGACCGGGCCTGCGTCTGCGGCATCGAATCCGTCCTGCGAATTATGTCAGTGATGTTGACATATCTCAGACGGAAGATTACCGGTCAAGCGCGCCTGACGACGGAATATGTCGCAAGACGATGTTGCAGCGCAGTATCATTCCGGTCTTCGCCCCGGCCCGCCATGGTGACGGTGCTCGGGGTGCCAGCGGATCAACCGGACCGGACGTGCCAAGAGGAGCACCCCATGTCAGTCATTCCTTTCGACCAGCGCGACGGAGTCATCTGGTTCGACGGCAAGCTCGTGCCGTGGAAGGACGCGAAGATCCACGTACTGACCCATGGGCTGCATTACGGTTCCTGCGTGTTCGAAGGCGAGCGCGCCTATGACGGCGTGATCTACAAGGGCACCGAGCACTCGCAGCGCTTCCACAAGTCGGCCGAGATCATGGATTTCACGATTCCCTGGTCGGTCGCCGAACTCGACGCCGCCAAGGAACTCTGCCTCAAGGAGAACGGGCTGAAGGACGCCTATCTCCGCCCGGTCGCCTGGCGCGGCTCGGAGATGATGGCGGTCTCCGGCATCAACAACACGATCCACACCGCCATCGCGGTCTGGGAGTGGCCGAGCATGTTCGACATGGCGCAGAAGCTGAAGGGCGTGCGTCTCGATGTGGCCGCCTATCGCCGGCCGGACCCGGCCTGCGCGCCGGTTCATGCCAAGGCGGCGGGGCTCTACATGATCTGCTCGCTCTCCAAGCACAAGGCGGAGCGCGCCGGCTATGCCGATGCGATGATGCTGGACTGGGAAGGCCATGTCGCCGAATGCACCGGCGCCAACATCTTCTTCATCAAGGACGGCGTGATCCACACCCCGCTGGCCGACCGCTTCCTGAACGGCATCACCCGCCAGTCGGTGATCGATCTCTGCCGCCAGCGCGGTTTCGAGGTGGTCGAGCG
This sequence comes from Allobosea sp. R86505, assembly GCF_042466375.1. Lineage (NCBI taxonomy): Bacteria > Pseudomonadati > Pseudomonadota > Alphaproteobacteria > Hyphomicrobiales > Alloboseaceae > Allobosea > Allobosea sp. R86505. Next base: position 1,973,510 of record NZ_JAXHPY010000001.1, read on the forward strand.
CCGCATCCGGCCGGAGGAGCTGGAGGGCTTCAGCGAGTGCTTCATCACCGGCTCGGCGGCAGAGGTGACGCTGGTGTCGGAGATCGGTCCCTACTCCTTCCTCACCGGCAATATGGGCAAGGTGATCATGGAGGATTACTCCGACGCCGTGCGGCCGAAGTCGAAGGCGGCTTGAGCGCCTCTCGCGGCAGCCCCCTGACGCCCGGCAGAAACGCGGGCGTCATCCCGGGCTTGCCCCGGGATCCATCGCAAAGCGCAGTCCTTAGACAGACTTCGCCCTCCGATGGATCCCGGATATCCGCTTCGCTGCGTCCGGGATGACGAGGAGGTTGCGGGGAGTCATCTCTCCGCGCTCCGGAACAGCGTGATCCAGTCGTCGCCGGGGAGAAGGCGGCACTCGCTCATCTCGCTCCACTGGAGAACTGCGAAGCGCTGGCCGTTCCAGCCATAGGAGCCCGAGCTGCCGCAATCGCCCAGGCCGCGGGCCTTGGCGTAAAAGCTGATCTGGCCGGTCTTCGGATCGAAATCGGCATTGATCAGGTCGCTGGCCGCCTTGCCCGTGGCCCCCTCCAAGGGGGCCGGTCTGGCCTTGGCCACGTCGCGCCCGGTGACGAGCCAGAACTGGCTCGAGACATTGTAGGCTCCGCGCGAGCAGGCGACGGCAACGAGCCGGAGCGTGCCATCCAGGGCCCAGGCGCCGTCGGTGTCGGTGAAGCCGTCCGGCATATCCTCGCAGGAATCGGGTTCGCGGCGGTTGATTTCGGCCCGCATCGCCTTGGTCAGGGCCGCCGCTTCCGCCTTGGATGGCGGCTTGCCCGAGGCCGGGCGGCTGGCGATGACCGGCAAGGGCGGCGCGGCCGGCGCCGAACCGGTCGTGCCCTTGCGGATCAGGGCGCCCGGCGTGTTCAGCCGGCCCTGCCGCTCGTCGATCCAGAGCATGGCCGCGACCGAGCCGGCGAGCGACACGTTGAGCGTCGAAGCCTCGATCGACGCCGTCAGCGTCGTTGCCTTGCGCGCCGCCGTGATCAGGGCCTCGGCCGTCGCGGCCGGGATGGCGATCTCGGCGACCTCACCGTCGACGCTGGTGGCCTGCAGAGGCTGCCCGCCAGCAGGGAAGGGCGCCCCATCCAGGGCCAGAGCGATGGTGAAGTTCTTCTTCAGCTTCTGGGCGCGCAGCTTCAGCGCCAGGGTCGGGGCGCCCTCGGGGCCGGCCGGACGGTCCAGCCGCAGGAAGGCGATCTCGTCGTCGGTCTCGTTGGGCAGCGACAGCGCCGTGCAGGATTTCGTATTGTCGCAACCCGCCACCCAGTCGCGGAAGGTCTTGATCGGTCCGATCTGCGCCTGCGCCGGGGTCGCCATGGTGAGCATCAGCCCGAGCGCGGCCAGCGCACCCTTACTCCCAGCGCCGCGCCGCATCGTCATCCTCCCCCTTCGCCTCGACCCAGCCGCCCGTCGTGCCGTCGGCGAGATGCTCGCGCTTCCAGAACGGGGCACGGGTCTTGAGGTAGTCCATCATGAAATCGGCGGCTTCAAAAGCGGCGCGGCGATGGGCTGAAGTTGCGATCACCAGCACGATCTGCTCGCCCGGCGCCACGCGGCCGTAGCGGTGGATCGCGAGAAGACCGAGCAGCGGCCAGCGCGCAGTGGCCTCGTCGGCGACGCGGGCGATCTCGGCCTCGGCCATGCCGGGATAATGTTCGAGTTCGAGCGCAGCCAGCGTTCCGCCTTCGTCGCGGCAGAGGCCGGTGAAGCTGACCACCGCGCCGATGTCGCGCCGGCCAGCCGAGAGCGCGGTGATCTCGGCCGCGAGGTCGAAATCCTCCCGCTGGATGCGGATCGTCGGGGTCATGCCGGCCTCTGTCTGTCCGGGGCCGCGCGCAGCGCGGAACCCGGAACCCATGACCGGGTGAGCCATGAAGGCGCCATGTCACGGGTTGAGCCCGGTCGTGAGTTCCGGGTTCGCGCCTTCGGCACGCCCCGGAATGACAGGGGGGCCGTCATCTCACCCGCCTGTCATCGGCGGGAAGAAGGCGATCTCGCGGGCGCCTTCCAGGCTCGCGCCCGGCTTGACATGGGTCTGGTTGACGGCGGCGCGCACCAGCGTCTCGTCGGCAAAGGCGGCGGCGTAGCCCTCGTCGCGGGCCTTCAGCCAGCGCACGAGGTTGAGCACGGTGGCGACGTCGTCGGGCAGAACGACCAGCTCCTCGGCCTGGCCGACGCGCTCGCGCACCCAGGCGAAATAGATCAGCCTGACGGTTCGTGTCTGCACGGCGGGCGCCGTCGTGTCGGGAGACTGCGTCATGAGCCGCGCAAGTCCTCGTCGACCATGTGGCGGATGCCGGCGTTGAAATAGTCCCAGCCGGTGTAGATCGTCAGCGCCGCGGCGACCCAGAGCATGACGATGCCGATCTGCGTGTTGTAGGGCAGGACGGTGTCGCCCGCCGGGCCGGCCACGAGAAAGCCGAGCGCGAGCAGCTGCGCCGTCGTCTTCCACTTCGCGACCTTGCTGACGGGGACGCTGACCTTCAGATCGGCGAGGAATTCACGCAGACCCGAGACCAGAATCTCGCGGCAAAGGATGACGATGGCCGCCCAGATCGCCCAGCCCTTGATCGTCTCGGTGTGGACGAGCATCAGCAGGAGCGCGCAGACGAGCAGCTTGTCGGCGATCGGATCGAGCATGCGGCCGATAGCGGATTGCTGGCTCCAGGCCCTGGCGATCCAGCCGTCGAGATAGTCGGTGACGGCGGCGGCGACATAGACCGCGAGCGCGATCCAGCGGACCCAGTCGTCCTTCGGCCAGAACAACAGCCCGACAAGTGCCGGGATCGCCAGGATCCGGCCGTAGGTGAGCAGGTTCGGCAGGGACCAAGGCCCGCGCCGCCGCATGGCATCTGGAAGAATCGTCACGGAAATCACCAAAGCAGCGTGGTTGTGACAGCGTCAACACGCAATGCGGCGACAATGCCAGTGTTCGTCAGCCATCGTGAAAATAATCATGCACGGCCTTGGCCGTGGCCGCATTCACGCCCGGCGTCCGCATCAGGTCGTCGAGCTTGGCGCGCTTGATCGCCTTGACCGTTCCGAAATGCAAAAGCAGGGCCCGCTTGCGCGATGGGCCGATGCCGGGAATCTCGTCGAGCGGGTTCTTCATCGTGTCCTTCTTGCGCCGCGCCCGGTGCGTGCCGATGGCGAAGCGGTGGGCCTCGTCGCGCAGGCGCTGGATGAAGTAGAGCGCCGGATCGCGCGGCTGCAGCTTGAAGGGCTCGCGGCCCACCATGTGGAAGGTCTCCCGCATGGCGTTGCGGTCCTCGCCCTTGGCGATCGCGACGAGCGGGATGTCGGCGGCCCCGAGCTCGGCCATGATCTTCTGCGCCGCGGCGAACTGGCCCTTGCCGCCATCGACGATGACGAGGTCGGGGCGGGCGGGGAAGCTGTCGTCGTCGGGGTCGGCGGTCGCCGAGGCGGGCTCTTCCCTTCCCCCTTGGGGGGAAGGGAGAGGGATGGGTGTGGTGCCGCCTGGTGAGGGCTCGCCGAGCGGCGCGACCCCCACCTCCAACTCCTCCCCACAGGGGGGAGGAGAGCCGGTCGCGGTGCCCGCCTCCTTCGCCAGCCGCGCGAACCGCCGCTGCAGCACCTCGCGCATCATGCCGAAATCGTCGCCGGCGATGGTGTCGGTGGAGATGTTGAAGGTGCGGTAATGGCTCTTCATGAAGCCGTCCCGGCCTGCAACGACCATGCCGCCGACGGCGTTCGTGCCCATGATGTGCGAGTTGTCGTAGACTTCGACGCGGCGCGGCGGCCTCGCCAGGCCGAAGGCTGCGCCCAGTGCGGCCAGCAGCGAGCTCTGGCCGGCATTGTCGGCGAGCTTGCGCGAGAGCGCCTCGCGGGCGTTCTTGCGCGCCATCTCGATCAGATCGACGCGCTCGCCGCGCTTGGGATTGGCCACCTCGACCTTGCGGCCGGCGCGGGCGGAGAGCGCCTGCGTGATCAAATCCATCTCAGCCAGTTCATGCGAGAGCAGCACGAGGCGCGGCGGCGGCTTGTCGTCGTAGAACTGGGTGACGACCGAGGCCAGAACCTCGTCCGGCGTCAGGCTGCGGTCGGCGCGCGGGAAGATCGCGCGGTTGCCCCAGTTCTGCTTGTTGCGGAAGAAGAAGATCTCGACGCAGAACTGCCCGGCCTGCTCGTCGATGGCGAAGACATCCGCCTCCTCGACGCCCTGCGTGTTGATGTCCTGACCGGCCTGCACGGCCGAGAGCGCCGCGAGCCGGTCGCGATAGCGCGCCGCCTTCTCGAATTCGAGTTCCGCGGCCGCCTCCTGCATCCGGGTCGAGAGCAGCTGCTTGACGTTGGAGGAGCGGCCCGAGAGGAAGTCGCGCGCCTGGGAGGCCAGCGCCTGATAGTCGGGAATCGCGATCTCGCCGGTGCAGGGGCCGGCGCAGCGCTTGATCTGGAAGAGCAGGCAGGGGCGCGTGCGGTTCTCATAGAAGGAATCGGTGCAGGAGCGCAGCAGGAACGCCTTCTGCAGCGCGTCGATCGTCCGCTCCACCGCCCAGACCGAGGCGAAGGGGCCGAAATAATCGCCCTTGCGCTGGCGCGAGCCCCTGTGCTTCGCGATCTGCGGCGCCTCGTGGTCGCCGCTCAGCAGGATGTAGGGGAAGCTCTTGTCGTCGCGCAGCAGCACATTGTAGCGCGGCCGCAGCTGCTTGATCAGGTTGGATTCGAGCAGCAGCGCCTCGGTTTCCGTCCCCGTGGTGACGAATTCCATGTTCGCCGTCTCGGCGATCATGCGCGCGACCGCATTGGTGTGGGCCATGCCGCGCGCATAGGCCGTCACCCGGTTCTTCAGGTTCTTGGCCTTGCCGACATAGAGCACCTCGCCGGCTGCATCGAACATGCGGTAGACGCCGGGCTTGTTGGGCAGATGCTTGGCAAAGCCCGCGATGACCTCGATGCCGGCCTTCAGCGCGCCCGGCGCGGTCTCGCCGAGATCGAGCGCCGGGGTCGGCAGGGCCTCCTCGGCCTCGGGCTCGGGCCTGGCCCCGGTGTCCGGCAGGTCCTCTTCGGGCGGGTGCTGGGTCGGTTCGCGATTCATGCCTCGCATGTAGGATGCGCGAGGCGTTTCGTCATGTCAGGAGCGTACCCCTGCAGTCGAGAGGGGAGTGAGGGGCGATGTCGGCTGAGAATGAGGTGCCCGCCGGGCAGATGATCCTGCTCAACGGCGCGTCGTCGAGCGGCAAGTCGTCGCTCGCGAGAGCGGTTCAGGCGGTGATCGACCGGCCCTTCTGGCATATCTCGATCGATCATCTGCGTGATTCCGGCGTGCTGCCCTCGGCCCGGATCAGGAGCGGCGAGTTCGCCTGGCGCGCGATGCGCGAACCGTTCTTCATCGGTTTCGAGCAGTCGCTGCTGGCCTATCTGCGCGCGGGCAACAACCTGATCGTCGAGCACATCATGGAAAGCGAAGCCTGGCTGCACCGGCTGGTCGGTATTCTCGCGGGACAGGACGTCTTTTTCGTCGGCGTGCATTGCGATCTGGCGGAGCTGGAGCGGCGGGAGCTGGCGCGCGGCGACCGACCCGTCGGCGATGCCCGGCGCGATTTCTTCCAGATCCATGACTACTGCCTCTACGATTTCGAGGTCGATAGCCTGATCGCACCGGAACGAAACGCCACGGCCCTCATCGCGGCCTGGCAGGCTCGCGGCCGACCCTCCGCCTTCGAGCGTCTGACGGCGCGTGGCGAAGCGGGGCGCGGCGGATCGGTCGAATCAGATTCATAACGCACCTGTCGGGGCCTTAAAGCGATCCCCGGCGCTGTCCTTGGGGGCGGGGCGTTCCCATATCATCGGCAACGCCCCCGCCATTCTCCATTCAGGATGTCCCCCGTGCCCAAAGCCGATCATCTGCGCATTGCCCTGGCCTCGCGCCCCGACGGGCGCCCTGCGCCGGACAACTTTCGGCTGGAGCGGGCGCCAATCCCGACGCCTGGCGAGGGCGAGGTGCTGCTGAAGGTCCTCTATCTCTCGCTCGATCCTTATATGCGCGGGCGGATGAGCGCGGCGAAGAGCTATGCCGCGCCGACCGAGATCGGCGCCGTCATGGAGGGCGGCACGGTCGCCGCGGTGCTGGAGAGCCGCCATCCGAACTTTGCAGCGGGCGACATCGTGCTGTCCCATTCCGGCTGGCAGTCGCATGCGCTGGCGAAGGGCGAGCAGCTGCGCAAGCTCGATCCGGCTGCCGCCCCCGTCACCACGGCGCTCGGCGTGTTGGGTATGCCGGGCTTCACCGCCTATGCGGGCCTGCTGACGATCGGCCAGCCCAAACCGGGTGAGACGGTCGTCGTCGCGGCCGCCAGCGGCCCGGTCGGTTCGGCGGTCGGGCAGATTGCACGGATCAACGGGGCGCGCGCCGTCGGCATCGCCGGCGGACCTGAGAAATGCGCGGTCGTGCGGGAGACCTTCGGCTTCGACGCCGTGATCGACCATCGCGCGCCGGATTTCGCGGCGCAGCTGGCGGCAGCCTGCCCGGATGGCATCGACGTCTATTTCGAGAATGTCGGCGGCAAGGTCTGGGACGGGGTGTTCCCGCTGCTCAACACCTGCGCGCGCATCCCGGTCTGCGGGCTGGTTTCGCAGTACAACGCCACCGGCGAGTTCGAGGGGCCCGACCGCCTGCCCGTACTGATGCGGCAGATCCTGTCCAAGAGCCTGCTGATCCGCGGCTTCATCCAGCGCGAATTCATCGCCCAGCGCCCTGATTTCGAGCGCGATATGGCGGCATGGATCGCCAGCGGCGCCGTGAAATTCAAGGAAGACATCGTCGAGGGGCTGGAACGGGCGCCCGAGGCCCTCATCGGGCTGCTCGAGGGCGGCAATTTCGGGAAGCTGATCGTGAAGCTATGATGGCGCGGGTCAGGCGGTCCAGGGGTTGATCACCGCCAGGCCCGCTGCCGCGAAGGGCGCGGTGTCGCGCGTCGCCACGGTCAGGCGGTGGGCGAGCGCGATGGCGGCGATGTAGCCGTCGACGATGGAGATTGCGAGGCCGCGGCTCTTCGCGTCAACGCGCAGCTGCGCGTGGGCCGTGGCGGCAGCGGCATCGAACGGCAGAATGCGCTGCTCGAAAACCGCCAGGACCCGTTGCTCAAGCTGCGTCTGGAGGGCGCGCTGGCGGCGTCCTGCCGGCAGCACGGCCACGCCGAACATCAGTTCCGCGAGCCCGACCGCCGGCAGGAAAAGCGTTTCGAAGGGCTGTGCATCGAGCCAACGCAAGACCGCGGGTTCAGGGCGTGGCTTGAGGGGCTCCGAAACGACATTCGTGTCCAGGAGGATCATTCGAAGCTGACCGGCTCGCCGATGGTTTTGTCGCGCGTAATGTCGAGATCAACGCCGCCGACGCTCTGCCCGATCTCGGCGAGCAACGAGCCGAGCTTGATGCGGGGCGCCGGATTGACCGCGGCGTCGAGGATATGACGGATCTCGGCTTCGGTGCTGCGGCCATGGCGCGCGGCCCGGATTTTAAGCGCCCGGTGCGTCTCGTCGGACAGCTTGCGAACGGTGACTGACGGCATGGCGAGCCTCCCTTTTGAGATGCGATGATATCACCGTGATGGCGATGCCATCAAATCTCGAAAGCAAAGCGCGGCCACCCCTCTTGACCTCGTCGCATTGCAGTGGCCATCACCACCCGCCCGTCAACCGGACCTCGCTCATGCCAACCTTCGCCATCGCCTTCCCGGTGATCGACCCGGTCGCGCTGCAGCTCGGGCCGCTCTCGGTCAAATGGTACGGCTTGGCCTATGTCGTCGGCCTGCTCGGCGGCTGGTGGTATGCGCGCCGGCTGGTCGCGGCCGAGCCGCTCTGGGCCGGGCGCGCCCGGCCCAAGGTCGACGAACTCGATGACATGCTGCTCTTCGTCGCGCTCGGCGTCGTGCTCGGTGGGCGGCTCGGCTTCGTGCTGTTCTACGATCTGGCGCGCTATCTCGAGCGGCCGCAGGACATCCTCGCGATCTGGCAGGGCGGCATGTCCTTCCATGGCGGGTTGATCGGCGCGACGCTGGGGTTGTGGCTGTTCGCGCGCCGTCGCGGCTACCCGGCGCTGTCAGTGTTCGATCTCGCCGCGGCGGTGGTGCCGATCGGGCTGTTCCTCGGGCGCATCGCCAATTTCATCAATGCCGAGCTCTGGGGCCGGCCCGCGCCGGATGTGCCCTGGGCGATGGTGTTTCCGGGCGGCGGGCCGTTGCCGCGCCATCCGAGCCAGCTCTACGAGGCGCTGGGCGAGGGGCTGTTGCTGTTCATCCTGCTGGCGCTGCTGGTGCGGGCCGGCGGGCTGAAGCGGCCCGGCCTCGTCGCCGGCGTGTTCGGCATGGGCTATGCCGTTGCCCGCATTGTCTGCGAGTTCTTCCGCGAGCCCGATCCGCAACTCGGCTTCCTGTTCGGGGCCTCGGTCGATGCGCTCTCGGGCGGGATCACCATGGGCATGCTGCTGTCGCTGCCGCTGTTTGCTGCCGGGCTCGTTCTCGCGCTGCGCTCCCGGTCGAGGCCTGCGTGAGCGCGCTGAAGGCGGAACTGGTCCGCCTGATCGCGGAAGAGGGCCCGCTTCCGGTCTCGCGCTTCATGGCGCTTTGCCTGGGCCATCCGCGATATGGCTACTACATGACGCGCGACCCCTTGGGCGCGGCAGGCGACTTCACCACCGCGCCCGAGATCAGCCAGATGTTCGGCGAGATGATCGGGCTCTGGGCCGCCCATCTCTGGCAGGCGATGGGTCAGCCTTCGCGCTTCGCCCTGATCGAGATCGGCCCGGGCCGCGGCACGCTGATGGCCGACATGCTGCGCGCGACGCGGATCCTGCCGGGCTTCCGGGAGGCGGCGGCGGTGCATCTGGTTGAGACCAGCCCGGTGCTGCGCGAGATCCAGGCTGCGGCGCTCGCCGGAAAGGCGGAGCCGGTCTGGCATGAGAGGGTCGAGACGGCGCTGTATGGGCCCGCGATCATCGTCGCCAATGAATTGCTCGATGCGCTGCCGCTCGACCAGTTCGTGATGACGGAACAGGGCTGGCGCGAGCGCCTCGTCGGGCTTGACGGGCAGGGGCGCCTCGCCTTTGGGCTGGCCGCGACTGCCTCCGATGAGACGGGGCCCGCGACGGCGCCGCCTGGTGCCATCCTGGAGCAGCCGCTGGCGGCCCTGTCCCTGGTGTCGGGCGTCGCATCGCACGTCGCGCGTCAGGGCGGCGGGGCGCTCTTCATCGACTATGGCTCGCTGCGGTCGGGCTTCGGCGACACGCTGCAGGCGATGCGCCGGCACGCTTTCGTCGATTCGCTGGAGGAGCCCGGCGAGGCCGATCTGACCGTGCATGTCGATTTTGCCCGGATGGCGCAGGCGGGGCTGCGGGCGGGCGCCGCGACCCATGGACCGGTCCGGCAAGCGGATTTTCTGCTGGCGCTGGGCCTCGCCGAGCGGGCTCAGACGCTCTTGGCGAAGGCGAGGCCGGACCAAGTGCAGGCGATCAGCGCGGCCTTCGATCGCCTGACGGAGCGCGGCGCCACCGGCATGGGCGATCTGTTCAAGGTTCTGGCCCTCTCCCATCCGGACTTGCCGCCGCTGCCCGGATTTGACCTTCATCGCCTGCCAGAGCAGGGCTGAGATGCGCGGCACCGCTCACTGAAACCGGACGATATGATGTTCATCACCTCCCCCGATCTCGCCGCCGAGCCCGGCATCCGCCACGCCTTCTTCACGCGGGAGGGCGGCGTCTCCACCGGCATCTACGCCTCGCTGAATGGCGGGCTGGGGTCGGCCGACGATCCGGCGGCGATCGTCGAGAACCGCCGGCGCATGGCGGCGTATCTGGCGGTCGAGCCGACGCATCTGGTCAGCCTCTATCAGGTGCATTCCGCCGATGTGGAGGTGGTGACGGGGCCATGGCCGGCCGAGCGGCCCAGGGCGGACGCCATGGTGACGACGGCGCCGGGCGTGGCGCTCGGTGTCTCCAGCGCCGATTGCGGGCCGATCCTGTTCGCCGACAGCGAGGCGCGCGTCGTCGGCGCGGCCCATGCGGGCTGGAAGGGCGCCTTCGGGGGCGTCGTCGCCTCAACCGTAACGGCGATGGAGAAGCTCGGCGCGCGCCGCGAGCGCATCGTCGCCGTGCTCGGGCCGACGATCAGTGCCGCCGCCTATGAGGTCGGGCCCGAATTCGTCGAGCGCTTCAAGGCGGAGAACGCGACCTATGCGCGTTTCTTCACGGCCTCCGAGCGCGCCGCCCATGCGATGTTCGACCTGCCGGCCTTCATCGGCCTGCGGGCGCAGGAGGCCGGAATCGGGCGTTTCGTCGACCTGTCGCTGTGCACCTATGGCGACGAGGAGCGCTTCTTCAGCTATCGCCGGACGACCCATCGCGGCGAGCCGGATTACGGGCGGCTGATCTCGGCGATCACGCTGGTTTGATGGCGGCTGTGCGCCGCTCGGCCAGGAAGCTCTCGATGTCGAAATCTTCGGCTGGGCCGCTGGCCTCGCCTTCGACCAAGGCGGCGCTGAATGCCACGTTCATGATGGTCGCCAATCGGTCTTTGTCGAGCCTGAGGGCTTCTATCGAAGGTCCCGGCTGACCGCCCTGGCAACGCGGACATTTCTGTTGAAAGAAATCTGACCCGTTCGAACCGTAGAAGTGCCCGCACTCGGTCTCAGCTGAGCGGCCGCGCAAACAGGCGACGAGCCAGATGTACTGCATGTGGTCCGTGCCCGGCTCATCGGTCATGGCGACCAGAAGTTGTCCATTCCTGTTGATCTCTCCGGGTGACCGCCTCGATCGAGCCATGTCAAATCCCTTCGGTTCGAAATGTCTGCCCATTCCCTTTCGATGATCATGTAGTTTGAATAGCTGCCTGCCAAGGTCGCTGATTGGCATGCCGCCGCACAACCGAAAGACGCCCATGCCCCGCACCATCGACTACTATTTCTCGCTGCATTCGCCCTGGACCTATCTTGGCCATGCGACCTTCCTCGAGATTGCGGCGCGGCACGACTGCCGGATCGTCTATCGGCCGGTGCCGCTGCGGGCGGTCTTCGACGAGACAGGCGGGTTGCCGCTGCCGAAGCGTCATCCGGTGCGCCAGCGCTACCGGCTGATGGATCTGCAGCGCTGGCGCGAGCGGCGCGGCGTGAAGCTCGTGCTGCAGCCGAAGCATTTTCCGTTCGACCCTTCGCCCGCCGACCGCTTCCTGATCGCGATCGTCGCGGCTGGCGGGGATCCAGGTCTCTTCATGGGAGAGGTCATGGCCGGTGTCTGGTCCCGCGACGAGGACATGACGCAGGCTGGTGCAGTCGCCCGGGTGGCCCAGTCCTGCGGCTTCGATGCGCAGGCATTGGCGCTCGCGGCCGAGAGCGAGGCGGTGGTCGGGACCTATGAGGGCACGATCGCGGCGGCGATCGCGGCCGGCGTCTTCGGCGCGCCGAGCTATGTGCTCGACGGCGAGGTGTTCTGGGGGCAGGACCGGCTCGAACTGCTCGACAGCGCGCTCGCCAGCGGCCGCGCGCCTTATCGACCGGACCCGGCCGCCTGATCGCCGGCGTCAGCCGACGATGTCGGGCGTGCGCCAGCCAAGATGCTGCCCGGCATCAACCGCGATCATCTGGCCGGTGACCGAACGGGCGCGGGCGAGGTAGAGCACGGCTTCCGCGATCTCGCTTGGGTCGATCCTGTGGCGAAGCAACGTGCCCGCGGCCTCCTGATCCATCGCTTCGGGACCATCATGGGGGTTGGGCAGGGTGGGGCCGGGTCCGACCGCGTTGACGCGGATACGCGGCGCGAGCGCCTGCGCCATCGTCGTGGTCGCCGTCAGAAGCGCGGCCTTGGTCAGGGTGTAGGAGTAGTATTGCGGCGTCAGCTTCCAGACGCGCTGGTCGATGATGTTGACGATGGCGCCCTCGCGTCCTTCCGGGAGCCGGTTCGCCAGCGCTCCGGCCAGCACCGAAGGCGCGCGCAGATTGATCGAGAACTGACGATTCCAGGTCGCCACGTCGATGGTCGTGACCTCGTCGACGAGGAAGCTGGAGGCGTTGTTGACGAGCAGCGTCACGGGGCCGAGCGCGGCCTCCGCTGCCGGCATCAGGGCGGCGACCGCATTGGGATCAACGAGATCGGCGACCAGAACCGCAGCGCGGCCACCATCCCCTATGATCCTCGCCGCCAGCGCATCGGCCTCGTCGCGCGCGCTGCCGCAATGGATCGCGACGGCATAGCCGTTCGCCGCGAGGCATTCGACGATGGCGCGGCCGATGCGGCGCGCGCCGCCCGTAACCAGTGCGACCTCAGCCATCTGGCCGCTCCCGTGCCTCTGGCGGAGTCTGCGTCTGTTGCTCGCCCGCGCGCCGCTGGAGCCGCCGCTCCCAGTGCTTCGCCACGCGCAGATAGCGATAGAAGGCGTAGTTCATCGCGGTCATGAAGCCGTAGACGCCGCGCAGGGCGTGGCGCCGCCCGATATAGGCCTTGATGAAATTGGCGGGGAATTCGACGGCGAGGCGAAACACCGAAAGCGACTGGCCTCGCCGATCGAGATCGTCGGCCTGGGCGTCGCTGTAGCTGTTGAGCTTGGTCATCTGCTCCCCGAGCGAACGCACGGAGTAGTGATGCACCGTGCCCTTCAGCCGGGCGACGCGAGCGCCGGGAAAAAGATCGACACGGTCGTGCACGGGGGAGGGGGAGTAGCGGCCCCTGTCCTTTCGGTAGAGCCGGACCGGGGCGAGCGCATAGGCGAAAGGATGCGGCGCCGGCTCGCCCGGAAAGATCTCCGCGATGCGAATCCTGTAGGCGTCGGCGGCCGGGCCTGAGCCTGTGAACAGGGCCGCGATCTCGGCGGCGAGATCGGGCGGGACGACTTCGTCGGCGTCGATGTTGAGCAGCCAGTCGTTCCGGCACTGATCCTCGGCGAAGCGCTTCTGCTGGCCGTATCCGGGCCAGCTGTTGAAGATCACGCGGGCGCCCAGGCGTGCGGCGATCTCCTGGGTGCCGTCCGTCGAGCCCGAATCGACCAGGACGATATCGTCGCTGAGGCTGCGCACCGCCTTGATCGTCCGCTCGATCCGGTCTGCCTCGTCGCGCGCGATGATGAAGATGGAGAGGAGCGGCACCCGGATTCCGTTCTGGCTGACTGGTTCGGCTTAAGCACGCGTCACCGGGAGCCGCAAGCACGGCGGCAAAAATTGTGGCGACATTGGGAACCCTGCGTGGCCGTCCGCGTTTCACGCACAAGGTTACGTGAGTGCTCACGAACTTGTTAGTATTCGATTCACCATTAGGCATGCTTTAACAGTCGTTAACGTGCGTTTATACAATCGCCGCAGTCATCCCATTCGTGCCGCAATTTCGCCGTGGTCTGTGAGGCAGATGTGCTTCCGACGCAACAGACAAAACCCCGAACAGGTCTTATAACCGGTTCATCGACATCACCCGCCGGGGCAACCGGCGAAGCGACGACTAGGAGTACCACCATGAAGAAGTTCCTGCTTTCGAGCGTTGCGGCGATCGGCCTCGTCGCTGCCGGCGCTGCCTCCGCCGCCGACCTGCCGTCCCGCAAGGGCCCGGTCGTCGCCCCGGTCTACGCCCCCGTCTTCACCTGGACCGGCTTCTACGTCGGTGCCAACGCTGGCTACGGCTTCGGCAATGTGAACGCCGGCACCTTCGCCCTGGCCCGCACGGTCTCGATCGGCGACGTCGACGGCTTCATCGGCGGTGGCCAGATCGGCTACAACTACCAGATCGGCCAGATCGTCCTCGGCGTCGAGGCCGACATCCAGGGCGCTGATCTGAAGGCCAGCAATGGCTTTGGTGACCGCATCAAGACCGAGTATTTCGGTACGGTTCGTGGCCGCGTCGGCTTCGCCTTCGACCGGTTCATGCCCTACATCACCGGTGGTTGGGCTTACGGCAACGTGAAGACCTCGATCGCTGGCCTCGGCTCCTCGGATAACAGCCACACCGGCGGCTACGCTGTCGGCGGCGGTCTCGAGTACGCCTTCACCAACAACTGGACCGCCAAGGTCGAGTACCTCTACGTCGACCTCGGCGAGAAGAGCGTGTTCAACTCGGGCGTGAAGGTCGGCACCGACTTCTCCGTCGTCCGCGCCGGCCTGAACTACAAGTTCTAGTCTGCTTCCCCTGACGGGGATCAAAAAGAACCCGGTGGCCTCGGCCACCGGGTTTTTTGTTGCCAACTGTTGCGAATGCCGCGGACGAGGCCAAGGCGCGCGGTCTTGTCGCGCCGGCAGCGGATTGCTGGCCGAGCGCGCAAGACGCCCCGGCCAGTTCTTCCGTCGATGATGGTTCGGCCCTGCCTCACCCCTTGAAGCGGGTGGCCTCGAACGAGGGGACCTTGGCGGCGAAGGTGTCGAGCCAGGCGACGAGCCGGGGATGATCCGCTCGCCAGTTGCCGGCGAAGCGCAGGTTGAGATAGCCGAGTGCGCAGGCCAGCGCCATCTCGCCAATACGCGGACGGTCGGGATAGCTGGGCGGGGCGGCTTCGAGCGCGGCGAGCGCGCGCGCGACCTTGCCGGCCTGGTTGGCGACCCAGGCAGCGTTGCGGCCCTCTTCCGGGCGGAAGCGGGTTTCATAGACCTGGAGCAGCGCGGCATCGCAGAGGCCGTCGGCCAGGGCCTGAAGGCGCAACTGGGCGAATCGCGCCTCGCCGGCCGGGATCAGCCGGTCGCCGCCAGCGAGATGGTCGAGATAGTCGACGATGACGCGCGAATCGAACAGCGTCATGCCGTCTTCCAGCACCAACGTCGGAATCTTGCCGAGCGGGTTCTGCTGGCGCAGCGGCTCGGCCGGGTCGTTGGTGTCTGCGACGACGATCTCGATGCGGTCGCGCAGCCCGAGTTCGGCGGCGGCCATCTTGACCTTGCGGCCGAAGGGGGAGGCGGGGGAGGAACGGAGAACGAGCATCGGCAAGGCCTCGGAAATGCTGGCGTGTCAGCCGTCCGGACGGATCGGCTCGCATAGATAGCGCGGCTGCGGCCCCTGGGCGAGGCGTTCCGTCAGGGCCGGCAGCAGGATGCGCGCCTCCTCGGCGAGCCGCCAGGGCGGGTTGACGATCAGCATCCCGGTGGCACTCAAGCCGCCGGCGGCATCGGGGCGGTCAACGTCGATCTCCAACCGCAGCAGACGGCCGATGCCGGCCTGGTTGATCCCCGCCAGCAGATTGGCCACGGCGAGTTTGTCCTTGACCGGGTACCAGAGTGCATAGATGCCCGTCGGCCATTTGCGATGGGCGGCGGTCAGCTCGGCCTCTAGTGTGGCGAACTCGTCCTTTTCTTCGAAGGGCGGGTCGATCAGCACCAGCCCGCGCCGCTCCTTGGGCGGGACGTTGCCGCGCAGGGCGTTCCAGCCGTCGATCGCCAGCGCCTTGCAGCGCTCGTCGCGGCTGATCGCCTGGACCAGCTTCTTGTGGGTCGGCGGGTGGAGTTCGGCTGCGATCAGCCGGTCATCGGGGCGCATCGCATGGCGGCATAGCCAGGGAGAGCCCGGATAGGCTTCGGGTCCATAAAGCGCGCGGGCACCCGACACGGCATCGCGCCAGGGCTTCAGAAGCGCTTCGACGGCCGGCGCCAGCGGCGAGCGGTCGATTCGCGCGACGCCGTCCTTCCATTCATGGGTCCGCAGCGCTTCGTCCGAGCCGAGGTCGTAGCGCCCGGCGCCGGCATGGGTGTCGACGACGCGGTAGGGCGTCTCCTTGGCGTTCAGATGCGTGAGGACGCGCATCAGCACGACATGCTTGAGGACGTCGGCGAAATTGCCGGCATGGAAGCCGTGGCGGTAATTCATGCCGCGCTCATACGCGGCTTTGCGGCCGCTGTCAGCGCGGCGCCGGCACGGTGATGTCGCGCGTGCGGCAGCCGGAGCGATCGACCTCCTGGCACATGCGGAAATTCCGCAGATCCTTGCTCAAGCAGATCCGAACCTCCTGCAGCACGCCACGTCGGCACGCGACCGACATCATGTCGGTGCGCAGGCCCGGATTGGCGTCGACGAAGGCGCGCTCGATGTCGATCGCGGTCCAGTTCTGCTCGCGCCCGGCCCTGGCCAGGGCCGGAGGAATCGCGATCTTCTCGCGCGCCCGGCGCGTATCGGCGAAATAGTCGGTCGGGCTGGAGCCGGAGCAGGTGCCGTGCTTGCGCCACTGGTGGCGGGCGAGCCCCTCGCTCGGAAACAGCCCCTTCGCCTGGTCGAGCGCGATGCGCGAGGGCGTGCGGCCGGACGGGCCGCATTCACTGGGATAGCCGCGCTCGTTCTGCGGCCAGAGGCCGTGCACGACGAAGCCAAGGCCTGCCCCCTCGGCGCATTGCTCGCGGTTGCGATCGCGGCCGCCGTCGAGTTCGCAGAAGCCCGGCGACCAGGATAGGGCGAGGACATAGAAGTCGAAATCGCCCGGTTGGCCGCCCCGGTCGTTACGCGGCTGCGCCACGGCCTCGCCGAGCAGGCCCGCCAGCAACGGCAGCGCGAGTGCGAATCGCAGGAGGTTCATCGGCGGCGATGCCGGTTCAGGGCCGCGCCATCTTGCAGTCGGGCGCGTAGCTGCGATGCCGGTCGAGCCCGCTGACGCACCAGTTGACGTTCCAGGTCCAGCCGAACAGGCCGAGATTTTCGCGCACCGAGTAATCGACGCGATGCAGCGTCCCGTTGTTGAGGGCCATCCGGCCGGTGCAGAAGCGGCGGGGAATGAAATCGTCGCCGAGCGGCCGGAAGCCGATCGGCCTGATCCGGTCATAGGCCACGGCCTGAAGCGGGCCCCAGAACTTGGCCTCGCGCGAGTTGAACCAGCTGGTGATCTCGCCGAGAACCGCCGGATCGTCGCAGGCGGGCAGCGCACCGGTCAGCGGGACGGTGCGGTTTTCGGCGCGGTCGGCCGGATGGACCATGCGGCGGCCCGAGGCCTCGGCCGAGGCGGCGGCCGTCAGGACGGCGAGGGATGCGAGGGCGGTTCGCAGCAGGGCGCGGCGCATGGAGGTCAGCCTCGTCGAGGGGCGGAAATGATGGCGCACGATGGCGGGGGCCGTTGGCAGGGTCAAGGCGCCGGCGCCTGGGCGGGCCATCCCGGCGCGGGCTGTGGCTTTTCGATCCGTCGCCGGATGCGGGGGAATGGCCGACGCGCGGCCGGGCCGCTGGCCTGAGCGTCCCGGATCGGGGACAGTGGCGGCGAGACCGATCAGGAGGATGCGATGACGACGGACGGCAACTCCGAGGAGACGATCATCGCCGAGCCCGGCGCGCTGCGGGCTCATATGGGGCCGGTCAATCCGCTGGCCGAACGCAAGGTGCTCGACCGGCTCGACGGGCATTGCCGCGACTTCATCGCGCTCTCACCCTTCCTCGTGCTGGCGACCTCGGACGGCGAGGGGCGGGCGGATGCCAGCCCGCGCGGAGATGCGCCGGGCTTCGTCGAGGTGGTGGACGAGCGGACGCTGTTCATTCCCGACCGGCGCGGCAACAACGGGGTCGACAGCTTCGGCAATGTACTGGCCTCGCCGGGCGTCGGGCTGATCTTCATGGTGCCGGGCATCGCCGAGACGTTGCGGGTCAACGGCCGCGCGCGGCTGACCCGCGACGCGGCGCTGCTGGAACCCGCGACCGTGCAGGAGCGGACGCCGACGCTCGGCCTGTTGGTCGCCGTCGAGGAGGCCTTCTTCCATTGCGGCAAGGCGCTGATCCGCTCGAAACTCTGGGATCCGGCGAGCCGGTTCGAACGCAGCCGCTTCCCCTCGCTCGGCCGGATCATGGCGGAGCAGACGAAGGCCGTCGGCGTCGCGGAGGCGGAGGCCAATCTCGAAGAGGCCTACCGGACGCGGCTGTACTGAGAGATGGCTGCGCCGTCATTCTCGGGCGGAGCGAAGCGCAGACCCGAGAAGCTCTGGCCGGATGAGGCGCTGGAGCCCCTTCGTCCCGAGATGGCCGGGTCAAGCCCGGCCATGACGCCGTGTCCTCAGAACGAGGCCTCCAGCATCGCGGCGTAGTCCGCCGCCGTCGCCGCGCGCGGGTTGGTCGCGCTCGAATGGTCCTTGGTCGCGGCCTCGGCGATGGCGGGAATGACACCATGCGGCAGGCCCATAGCGGAGAGGCTACCGGGCATGCCGAGGCGGGCGACGAGAGCCGCGATCCAGTCGGCGAGGTCGGTTTCGGCGGGCAGGCCGAGCACCCTGCGGATCTCGGCATATTTCGCCTGGGCGTCGGGCGCGTTGAAGCGCAGCACGGCGGGCAGCAGCACGGCATTGAGCGTGCCGTGATGCAGCGAGACCTCCTTCAGCCCGCCGAGCGGGTGGGACAGCGCGTGCACGGCGCCCAGCCCCTTCTGGAAGGTCAGGCCGCCCTGGAGCGCGGCCATCATCATCTCCTTGCGGGCCTCGCGGTCGCTCCCGTCCTTCACCGCGCGCTCGATGAAGCCGATGGCGCGCTTGAGCCCGTCCAGCGCGATCGCCTCGGCCGGCGGATTCTCGCGCGGGCTGAGATACGTCTCGATGCAGTGGGTGACGGCGTCCATTCCGGTGGCGGCCGTGAGCCAGGCCGGCAGGCCGAGCGTCAGTTCGGGGTCGCAGATCGCCAGGCGCGGGATCAGATGCGGCGAGATGAAGCCGAGCTTGCGGCCGTCCTTCAGGGTGATCAGCGCCGCGCGGCCGACCTCGCTGCCGGTGCCCGAGGTCGTGGGAATGGCGATCACGGGGGCGACGGCCGCGGTGACCTTCGGAATGCCGCCGAGGATCGCGGCATAGGTCTCGAGCGGACCGGCATGGGTGGCCAGCAGCGCGACCCCCTTGGCGAGGTCGATCGGCGAGCCGCCGCCGATGGCGACGAGCCCGTCGCAAGCGTGCTGCCGGTAAAGCTCGAGCGCGGCCTCGACGGCCTCCTCCGTCGGGTTGGTCGGCGTGCCGTCGAAGACGGGGGCGCCGGCGAGCGCGGGGGCCAGCGCCTGCACCTTCGCGACGAGGCCGGCCGCGACGATGCCCTTGTCGGCGATGATCAGCGGCTTGCCGACGCCGAGCCCGGCCAGATCGGCCGCGATGCCGTCGATTTCGCCAAAGCCGAACTTGACGGAGGTGAGGTAGGTGATCAGGGCCATCTGAGGATCCTTCGCCGTTCGCGTGAAGACAGGGTGCTCGGTCAGGGCGTATCGAGCACGGGTCGGGCCGGGCTCGCCCGGCGTTCGAGAAGCATGAGCGCAAGCCCGGCGGCCACGATCAGGGCTGCGCCCGCCAGCATCGCGGGCGTCGGCCAGTCGTCGAAGACGAGCCAGCCGAAGATCAGCGCCCAGACGATCAGCGTATACTGATAGGGCGCCACCACCGAGGCTTCCGCCAGCTTGAGGGAGCGCGTGACGCACAGATGCGCGACCATGGCGACGATGCCGAGCAGGCTCAGCAGCACGAAGTCGCGCGGCGTCGGCGGGACCCAGCCGAAGGGCAGGAGCGCCAGGCCGATGAGCAGCGTGCCGAAGGTCTGCAGGCCGACGAGCGTGACGTCGGGCGTCTCGCGCAGATAGCGGCCGGCGATCATCAGGAGCGCGAAGAGGATGCTGCCGAGCACGGCGATCAGTGCCGGCCAGCTCAGGCTCGCGCCCGTCGGGTTGAGCGCCACCACGACACCGACGAAGCCGATCGCCACGGCGAGCCAGCGCGGCAGATCGACCTTCTCGCCGAGCAGCAGGGCCGCGAAGACGACGGCCCAGACCGGAGCCGCCATCCAGATCGTCATGGTGTCGGCGAGCGGCAGATAGACCACCGCCGCGTAGAACAGCGCCGATTTGCTGGCGCCGAGGGCGACACGCAGGAGCTGGAGCCGGGGCCTGGGCGGGCGAAGCGTGCGCATCAGGCCCTGCCTGACGATGAAGGGGGCAAGGACGACGAGGGCGGCCGCGCTGCGCAGCAGCAGCACCTGCCCGACCGTATAGGTCGCGACCAGCCATTTCCCCATCACGTCGTTCAGGGAGAACATCAGGATGCCCAGCAGCATCATGCCGATTCCGGCGAGGGTGGCGTTGCGGGTGGGCATGCGGAACGGTTCGCCTGGCGGAGGATCGATCTGGAGTGCATCGCTTTGACGGAGCGCGTCGCGATGGGCAAGCGCCCGCCTCGCAGGCGAGGCAGACGCAAAGCACCGCACAATAATTTTGTCTTGACTTAATTAAGTAATGACGGAATCATCGACCCATGGACGCCTTCACCGCGCTCGCCGACCCCACCCGCCGCCGCATCGTCGAGATGCTCGCGGAGGGTGAACTCTCGGCCGGGGAGATCGGGGAGCGATTCACGATGTCGGCACCGGCGATCTCGCAGCACCTCAAGGCGCTGCGCGAGGCCGGGCTGGTCCGGGTCACGGTCGCAGGCCAGCGGCGCATCTATGCGCTGGATCCAGACGGCATCGACGGCTTCGAGCAATGGGTACGGCGCGTGCGCGCCTTCTGGCCCGACAGGCTGGCGGCTCTCGAGGCCGCGCTACGAAAGCCCGATCCGGGCGAGGAGGCGTGATGCAGACGCAGGTACAGCAGGCGGACAAGAAGACCTATGGCGAGGTGCTGGAGAGCGGGGCGGTGCGCTTCGAGCGCCTGCTGCCGGGGCCGATCGAGCGGGTCTGGGCCTATCTGGTCGAAGACGAGAAGCGCGCGACCTGGTTCTGCGGTGGCGAGACGGAGTCGCGGGCCGGCGGCAGGATCGACCTGTTCTTCAAGCATTCCCGCATCACGCAGGAGGCGCCACCCGAGAGCGCCCGCAAGATGAACGACGAGGGCGCCCTGATGAGCGGCACCGTCACCGTCTATGAGCCTCCGCACCGTCTGGCCTTCAACTGGGTCGGGATGGGCGACCCCGATTCCGATGTCGAGATCGCGCTGACACCGGTGGGCGAGGAGGTCCGGCTCGTGCTGATCCACCGCAGGCTGGCGACGAAGCACCGCATGGCGATGGTCTCCAGCGGCTGGCACCTGCATCTCGGCCTGCTCGAGGATCAACTGGTCGGCCGGGCGCCAGGACCGTTCTGGTCGGTGCATGAGCCGCTGATGGCGGCGTATGCGGAGATGCAGAAGGACGTGGCGGTCTAGGTGACCTGCGGGCGGGCGCTGCTCAGCCAGCGGCCCGCATCGTCTCTGGGTCCTGAGAAGCGACCTCGCCCGGGCCGCCGGCCCCCAGCGCCAGCATGGTGCGCAGCAGTGCGGTCTGCAGGGCGGTGACGTCGGCGTCACGGCCGGAGCGGAGAGCGGCTTCGGCGGCTCGTGCGTCCGCCTCGAACGCGCGGAAACCGAGCGTGCCGGCGACGCCCTTCAGGGTGTGCAGCTCGCGCAGGGCGACATCGGTTTCGCCTGTCTGCACCGCCCGGGCCGCCTCGGCCGTCGAGCGGGTCGCATCGGGCCAGAACTGGCGCGTCAGCTCGTCGAGCAGATCGGTCCCGATCTCGCGGGCCAGCGCGCCCCGGATGCCATGGTCGACGAGGGCCTGTCCGTCGTCGGCCGGGGCGGGGTCCACATGCCCCGGGGCAGGGGCGCGCGCAACGGTCCGCCCGCCCTCCGGCAGCCATTTGGCGAGAATGCCCGTCATCTTCGCGCGGTTGATCGGCTTGGCGACGAAATCGCTCATGCCGGCGGCCAGGCAGGCCTCCCGGTCGCTGGCGAAGGCATTGGCGGTGAGGCCGACGATCGGCAGATCGCGCAACCCTTGCTCGCGGATGGCGCGGGTGGCTTCGAGGCCGCTCATCAGCGGCATCTGCATGTCCATCAGGATGAGATCATAGGCCGTGGCGCCCGCCAGATGGGCGGCGATCCGGCCGTCCGGTGCGTGATCGACCTCGAGTCCGAGGCGCTGCAGCAATTCGCTGGCGACGGCGAAGTTGATCGGGTTGTCTTCGGCGACGAGCACGCGGCCGACGAAACGATCCGGCGTGACGGTTGGCGGAGCGAGCTCCGAAGCTGGCTGCGGCTTGGAGACAGGCCCGACGGGCAGTGTGAACCAGAAGCGCGTGCCGCGCTCCTCGCGCGAGGACACGCCGATCTCGCCTCCCAGCGAGCCGATCAGCCGCCGGCAGATCGCCAGACCCAGACCGGTGCCGCCGAAGCGGCGGTTGATGGTGACGTCGAGCTGGCTGAAATCCTGGAACAGGCGCTCGCGTGCCTCTTCGGGGATGCCGATGCCGGTATCCTCGACTTCGACGCGCAGCCGGTTGCCGGCTTCGATGCTGCACACCAACCTGACCCAGCCGGTGTCGGTGAACTTCACGGCGTTGCCGACGAGGTTGAACAGAAGCTGGCGCAGGCGTGTCGGATCCGTCGTGATCATTGCGGGCGGGTGCTGGACATGCAGTACGATGCCTTTGTCCTCGGCGCGCCGGCCCATCACATTGGCGACGGTGGAACAGACCTCGGCGAGGTCGAAGGACTTGATCTCGAAATCGACCGCGCCGGATTCGAGCTTGGAATAGTCGAGGATGTCGTCGATCAGCGCCAGCAGCGTGTCGCTGCAATCACCGATGACGGCGAGCCTTTCGCGCTGGGCCGAGGTCATGGCCGAATCCCGCATGATGTCGACCATGCCGATGATGCCGTTCAGCGGCGTGCGGATCTCGTGGCTCATCGTCGCGAGGAAGATCGACTTGGCGCGGGCGCCGGCCTCGGCGCGCTCGGCCGCCTCGGCGTTCTCGATGCTGAGCCGCTCGAAACGGCGCCGGGCGATGCGGATATGGTAGAGCTGGACGCCGAGATAGACCACGATCAGCGCGAGCGAGCCGATCAGGGCCGTCATGGCGTGGCCGAGCTGCTCATAGGCCGCGGTCAGCTCACCGCGGTCCTGCACCCGGATGCGCGACTGCGCGAGATTGGTGACGTTGAGAAGTCGTTCGGTGAGTTGCGCCAGAGGCGCGAGCTCGCCCAGCAAGGCCAGGATTGGCTGCGTCGGTGGGCTGGAACTCTCCAGCGCATCGACCAGGGGCGCTATCCGCAGGATGCGCTCGCGCGCGTCCTGTGCCAGCGTGATGATGTCGGGGTCCTGTCCGAACTTCTTCCGGTAATGGTCGCTCGTGAGCACCGTGGTCCGGCTGTAGA
Organism: Allobosea sp. R86505; assembly: GCF_042466375.1. Classification (NCBI taxonomy): domain Bacteria; kingdom Pseudomonadati; phylum Pseudomonadota; class Alphaproteobacteria; order Hyphomicrobiales; family Alloboseaceae; genus Allobosea; species Allobosea sp. R86505. The sequence continues at coordinate 1,996,576 of NZ_JAXHPY010000001.1, forward strand.
GGATATCGTAGCGCAGCGTGACGTCGGCACGCAGTTTCGCGCTGAACCCGTCCTTCAGGTCGCGCACAACGGTGCCGAGTTTCTTGACCTCGCGATCCAGCTGATAGGCCGCCCAGACGACGTCCTCGCGGACGCTCTCCTCGGTCGCCCGGTGGCGGGTGCCGAGCGCCGAGAAGGTCGCCATGACGACGGCGCCGAGCAGTAGACTGACCCCCAGCAGAGCCAGTATCCCGAAATTGTTCAGCCGGTTCGGGTTGGGGCGTCTCTCCATGCCGGTGCGCTTTGATCCTGCCTGTGTTTCAGCGCACTTCGATCGTTTTGACCTGCCAGGCCGAACGGCCGAAATAGAGTTCGTTGTAGAGCGAGGAGTCTTCGTCGAAGGGGTAGATCACGAAGATCGGCCCCTTCTCGCGCACCGAGATCGGCTTGCCGTTGATCTTGGTGGCGAGGATCACCGGCCATTTGCGGAGATCGGCGAGCGGAATCTCGACGGCATAGTCGTTGAGCGCCGTCACCTTGAGGACGGTGCCGCTCGCGCCGACCAGGTCCAGCAGCGCCGCGCCGAGCGGCCCCTCGAACTGCGTCTTCTGCGGATACCACGGCGTGCTCGCCGTGGTCGTGCGCCTGGGCAGGGCCTCCAGCATGGCGGCGTCGAAGGTGGCACCCTCGGGCGCGTTGCGGTTGGCGATCTTGCCGGAGACGGTGAGGATCACCGGCCCCTTGGGGGCGGCGATCTCGGCGGCGGCGGCCCAACCGGCCAAGCCGAGCCAGGCGATGCAGAGGAAGGCGAAGCGGGTCAGCATGATGGGGGCTCCTGCCGATGATTGCGGGGTCAGCTGGCGAGCGCGATGGCGGGCGTCAGCGGGTCCGATGTGGCGTTGATCAAAGCGAGAATCTCGCTCCAGCGGGCTTCGAAGGCGGCGACGCAGGCGGGGTCGAAATGGCGGCCGGACCCCGCGAGGATGAACTGGCGGGCATCTTCCGGCGGCCGGCCGGGCCGGTAGATTCGGTTGGCGCAGAGGGCCTCGAACACATCCGCCACGGCGGCGATGCGCCCCTCGATAGGGATTTGCTTTCCGGCCAGCCCGCGCGGATAGCCCTTGCCGTCCCAGCGCTCGTGATGGGTGGATGCTATGCGCTCGGCGCAGCGCATCAGCGCGGATCGTCCATCGGCGAGGATAGCCTCCCCGATGGTGACATGGGTGCGCATCACCGCCATCTCCTCGTCGGTGAGGCGGCCCGGTTTCTGCAGGATGAAGTCGGGAATGCCGATCTTGCCGACATCGTGCATCGGGGCGGCGGCATGGATGGTTTCGCACTGCTCCGCGTCGAGGCCGAGCCCCTCGGCGATGATCCGGCACAGCGCCGCCATGCGCGCCACATGGTCGCCGGTGTGGCCGTCGCGGCAGTCGATCGCCCGCGAAAGCCGCCGCGCCATGTCGCGCTGGCTCTCGATCAGATCCTGCGTCGCCTGGCGGACCTCCTTGGCCAGCCAGGCCGCCTTGTCGCGCATCGCCGTCTGGGCCTCGCGCAGGCCGAGCAGGTTCTGGACGCGCACGCGCAGTTCGACGGGCTCGATCGGCTTGCGCAGGAAATCGGTCGCGCCCGCATCGAGGGCGGCGATCCGCGTCTCGCGCTGCTCGGTGGTGGTGACCATGACGATGGGCTGGTCGTGATGGTTGGGCAGCTGCCGCAGCGCGCGGATGAAGCTGACACCGTCCATCTCCGGCATCAGGTAGTCGACCAGCACGAGGTCGAATTCGATGCTCCCTGCCGCCTCGAGCGCGTCGAGCGGGTTGGAGAAGACGGAGATGTGGTGGCCGCCGATGTTGTTCACGACGCCGCGCAACACCGTCAGATAGGTGCGGTTGTCGTCGACGATCATGATCTTCATATGTCTGCCCCCGAGCGCGCGATCGGTCGCCACACGGACCCCGGCTCCGATCAGGCCGCGGGTCGCCGGCCGGTAGGCTTCGTGACGGGCGGCTCCCAAAAGATCACTCTGCCACCTGTTTGATCGGTGCTAGCGCCATCGGTTTAAAATTGTCTCAATTCAAATGTAGAAAGCTTCGACTTTTCCGCAAAAGAGCGAGCCCATGGATGTTATTCCAACGGGAAGCCGTTTTCGGCTGCTGTTCTGCTTGATGTCGTGGCATCTGCCTTTACGTCAAATGTCGACGCGCTTCCTTACAGTCGTTTCGCCGCTCCGACTGCAGGATGCGCAGGACTTGATCCCGTGACGTGTCATTTCATCTTGCGGATTCAGGCGTAAACAGGCATCGGGACGAGCCTGAACTCCGGACACTTCATGCCGATCTCGCAAGCCCTTTTCCGGCGCACCAACCTGCTGATCCTGCTGGCGGGCATCGCGGCCCTCATCGCGATCGTCGCCGGTTCGCTCTGGCTGACCCTGGCTTCCGAGCGCTCCTTCGCGCAGGTGGTCGAGACTCGCGAGGTGCGCAGTGCCTCGGCCGATCTCATGTCTCTGGTGCAGGACGCCGAGACGGGCCAGCGCGGTTACCTGCTGACGCGGGATTCGGCCTATCTCGCTCCCTATGTCGATGCCGTGGCGCGTTATCAGGAGCTCTTCCGGAGGCTGAGCCAGGCTGTCTCGGACGAGCCTGACATGATGCCCGACGTGGAGCGGCTGCGCGCGGCGATCGATGCCAAGATGGCGGAGGTGACCGACAGCGTGCGGGCGGCTCAACGCGGCGATTTCGAAGCCGCGCTCGCGATCGTGCTCAACGGCCGTGGCAAGACTCTGATGGACGAGGCGAGGGCCGGCTTCGCCAGCATCCTCGAACGGTCCGAGACACGGCTCCTGGAAGCCATCTCGACCCAGGAGACGGCAGCCTCACGCCTGCGCTGGGGCACCATCCTCGGGGCCATGGTGATCCTCGGGCTCGCCGCCGCCGCCGCCTGGACGATCCTGGGCTATACCAACGAGATCGTCGGAGCGCGGCGCGAGCTCGAGGGGCTCAACGCCGGTCTCGAGGAGCGCGTGCGCGAACGCACCGACGCGCTGGTCAAGGCCAATCAGGAAATCCAGCGCTTCGCCTATATCGTCACGCATGATTTGCGCGCGCCTCTGGTCAACATCATGGGCTTCACCAGCGAGCTGGAGGAAACCCTCAAGCCGATCGAGGCCTATCTCGACGCCGAGGAGGACAAGGCCGCTGGGTTGAAGGCCGATGCCGAGACCGCGCTGAAGACCGACGCGCCCGAGGCGCTGGACTTCATCCGCTCCTCGACGCGGAAGATGGACGGGCTGATCAACGCCATTCTCAAGATCTCGCGCGAGGGCAGCCGGGCGCTGAAGCCCGAGCGGGTCATGCTGGATGCGCTGCTGGAGGCGGCCGCGGCGGCCGTGCACCATCAGGCCAGCGAGACGGGCGGCGGCATCGCCATCGAGGCGAAGATCGACCGCATCGTCAGCGACCGCTTCTCGCTCGACCAGATCATCGGCAACCTGCTCGACAACGCCATCAAGTATCGCGCGCCCGACCGGCCCCTGCAGATCGTCGCGCGCACGCTCATCCCGCAGCCGGGCTGGGTCGCGATCGAGATCGAGGACAATGGCCGCGGCATCGCGGCTGGCGACCATGAGCGGATTTTCGAGCTGTTCCGCCGGTCGGGAACACAAAATACACCCGGCGAGGGGATCGGGCTTGCGCATGTGCGCACGCTCGTGCGCAACCTCGGCGGAGACATCACCGTCCGGTCGGAGTTCGGCGTGGGAACGACCTTCACGGTCCTGCTGCCGGCCGATCTGCGGAGCGTGAAGCGGAGCCACCAGCCATGACCCATGCGAAACCCGTGTCGATCGTGATGATCGAGGATGACGAAGGCCACGCGCGGCTGATCGAAAAGAACATCCGGCGCGCCGGTGTTAACAACGAGATCATCCCCTTCACCAACGGCACCGAGGCGCTGGCCTATCTGTTCGGCCCCGATGGCTCGGGCATGGTCAGCTCCGGGCGCCAGCTCCTGATCCTGCTCGACCTCAACCTGCCGGACATGGGCGGCGTCGACATCCTCGAGAAGGTCAAGGCCAACGCCCACACCAAGCGCTCGCCCGTGGTCGTGCTCACCACCACCGACGACAGCCGCGAAATCCAGCGCTGCTACGATCTCGGCGCCAATGTCTACATCACCAAGCCGGTCAACTATGACGGCTTCGCCAATGCGATCCGACAGCTCGGGCTGTTTTTCTCGGTCATGCAGGTGCCGGAAACCCCGTGACTGCGGCCCGTGACCCGTCGATGTCCCCTCGGCAACTGACCGTCCTGTATATCGATGACGACCCGGCGCTGGGCCGGCTCGTGCAGCGCATCCTCGCGCGCAAGGGCTATGCGGTCGAGCATGTCGGCCATGCCGAAGCGGGGCTGGCGCGCATCAGGGCGGGCGGCGTCGACGCGGTGATCCTCAACCACGACCTCGGGACCAGTCTCGGGCTCAACCTCCTCGCGCAACTCGCCGAGGTTGAGGGGGCGCCGCCGGTGGTCTACGTCACGGCCTCGTCGGAACTCGCCATCGCGGTGCAGGGGCTCAAGGCCGGTGCGGTCGACTACGTCGTCAAAACGATCGGCGAGGATTTCGAGATTCTCCTGACCGCGGCGCTGGAGCAGTCGGTCGAGCGGGCCCGGCTGATGCGGGCCAAGGAAGAGGCCGAGCGCGAGGTCCGGGCGGCGCGCGACCGGGCCATCGTGCTGCTGGCGGAGGTCAACCATCGCGTCGCCAACAGCCTGTCGCTGGTCTCCTCGCTGGTGCGGATGCAGGCCTCGTCGGTGCAGGATGCCGGCGCCCGGGCGGCGCTGGCCGAGACGCAGGCGCGCATCACCGCGATCGGCAATCTCCATCGCAGCCTCTACACCTCCGACGACGTGCGGACGGTCGATCTCGCGGCCTATCTCGACACGCTGGTGCGGGAACTCGGGCATTCGATGTCGTCGGCCGGGCGGACGCCCGACGTCCGTTTCGAGGCGGTGCCGATCCAGATGAAGCCGGACAGGGCCGTCTCGATCGGGATGATCGTGACGGAACTCGTCACCAATGCGATCAAATACGCCTATCCCGAGGGAACCGGGGAGATCAGGGTGTCCCTTGCGCGGGAGAGCGATGGCTCGACCATCCTCGTGGTCGCCGATGACGGGGTCGGCTGGTCCGGACAGGGGCGGGCGACGGGCACCGGTCTCGGCGGCAAGATCGTCGGCGCGATGGCGCGAAGCCTCGGGACGGGGATCGAATACGCGCAGCAGCCGCGCGGCACGCGCGTGACGATGCGCATCGCGGAGGAAGAGGCGGCGGCCTGAGCCGTCAGCGGGTCAAAGGCTCGCGGCGGCGCGGGCGGCTTGGTCGTACTGGCCCGACAGCGAGCGCATCGCGGCGGCGATCTCGGAGAGCCGCTTCGGGTCGAGCCCGGTCGAGAGCACCGACTTCACCAGCAATTGCTCGCGGATCTGGGCGTAGCGCCGGCAGGCCTCCTCGCCGGCGGGCGTGACCGTGACCGTCTTTTCCTTGCCCTTGCGGCCGGATTTCAGAAGCTTCAAACGCTCCAGCTTCTTCAAAGCGTAGTTCACCAGATGCGTGTCCTCGATGTTGAGGACGAGGCAGATATCCGCCAGGCGCTTGGGTTTGGCGCGGTGGTTGACGTTGTGCAGCACCAGCACGTCGAGCGGCGACAGGTCGGGCACGCCAGATGCCGCGACGCAGCGCACCATCCAACGCTGGAACGCATGCACCGTCATGTTCATCGCGAATTCGAATTCCGACAGCGCCGGCATCGCGCCCGCGGCCAGATGGCCGGAGGAGACGATCGGGCCGAGTTCGTCGGGCGGGGGCTTGAGTTCTGGCATGATTGAAGAGCCCGTCATTCTCGGGCGGCGCAGGAGCGCCGACCCGAGAAACCCCTGCAGGAGAGGGTCGGGGCAAGCCCGACCCTGACGTGGTTCGTCACATCTTCTTGTAGGCGTCGACGATCGCCTGGCCGTCGGCGCCGGCCTTCTTCAGCCAGTCGGCGGTCAGCGTGTCGCCGGCCTTTTTGAAGCCGGCGGCGAGCGCGGGGCTCGGCGCCTGGACCTTCATGCCCTTGGCCTTGAGCTGGTCGAGATACCAGCCGGCCTTCTCCTCCCACATCTTCCAGCCGCGCGCCTCGGCGGTCACGGCGGCCTTGAGGATCGCCTCCTGCGTCGCCTTGTCGAGGCCGTTGAAAGCGGCCTTGTTGACGAAGGTGGCGTTCTTCGGGATCCAGGCCTGGGTATCGTAGAAATGGGTCAGCGACTCCCAGACCTTGGAGTCATAGCCGGTGCCGCCCGAGGACATGAAGGAGTTGACGACACCGGTCGCCAGCGCCTGCGGCAATTCCGCGGCCTGGATGGTGACGGACTGCATGCCGAGCAGGTCGCCGAGACGCGATGTGCCGACATTGTAGGAGCGCCACTTGAGGCCCTTCATGTCGTCGATCGTGTTGATCTCCTTCTTGGTGTAGACGCCCTGCGGCGCCCAGGGGACCATGAACAGGAGCTTGATGCCCTGGGCATCGAGCTTCTTCTCCACGGCGGCCTTGGAGGCGGCATAGAGCTTCTTGGCCTCCGGGAAGGAGGTTGCCAGGAAGGGCACCACGTCGATGCCGAAGATCGGGTCCTCGTTCTCGTGGATCGAGATCAGGACCTCGCCCATCTGGGCCTGGCCGCTCTGGACGGCGCGCTTGATCTCGGGCGCCTTGAACAGCGAGGCGCCGGGATGGACGGTGATGGCGAGCTTGCCACCGGTCGCGGCTTCGACCTCCTTGCCGAACTGGATCAGGTTCACGCTGTGCGGGTTGTCGACCGGATAGGCGGCCGGGAGGTTCCATTTGGTCTGCGCCGCGGCGGGCGCGGCGAAGGCGAGCGCGCTGACGCCGAAGGCGAAGGCGGCGGCCGTGAAGATCCTGCGGTTGGTCATGGTGTCATTCCCTCTCTTTTTGCTTGGTTGCCTAAACGAGAAACGGATCAGTCCGGGAAAGCGAGCTTGGGCAGGTAGAGCACGATCTGCGGAAAGGTCGTGATGATGAAGACGGCGACATTGAGCAGAAGAAAGAACGGCAGCGCCGCCTTTGCAATCGTCCAGGTGTCCTTTCCGCTCATGTTCTGCAGCACGAACAGGTTGAAGCCGACCGGCGGGGTGATCTGCGCCATCTCGACATGGATGACGAGATAGACGCCGAACCAGACGAGGTCGAAGCCGGCCTCCTTGACCATCGGCAGGACGATGACCGCCGTCAGCACGATCATCGAGATGCCGTCGATCAGGCAGCCGAGGATGATGTACATCACCGTCAGTGCCAGCACGAGCATGTGCGTCGAGAGTTCCATGCCCTTGACCCATTCGGCCAGGGCCATCGGAATGCCGGTATAGGCCATCGCGGCGGTGCAGAAGGCGGCTCCGGCCAGGATCAGCATGATCATGCAGGTGAGCCGGGTGGCGCTCATGATGCTCTCGAAGAGCGTCTTCCAGGTCAGCGTCCCGCTCCACCAGGCGAGGAAAAGGGCGCCGGATACGCCCCAGGCCGCGCATTCGGTCGCCGTCGCGAAGCCCAGGATGAGCGCCAGGAACACCGCCGCGATCAGGAGAAGACAGGGCATCAGCTTGGCGGACTGCCGCAGCTTCTCGAAGAACGGCAGCGCGGGGTCGCGCGGCGGCGTCTTGTCCGGGTTGAGCAGCGACCAGATGATGACGTAGCCCATATAGAGCGCCATGATCAGCAGGCCGGGCAGGAAGCCGCCGAGGAAGACCTGCAGCACCGAGACGTTGGCGGTGACGGCGTAGACCACCATCGGGATCGACGGCGGGATCAGCAGGCCGAGCGTGCCGGAGCCGGCGAGGGTGCCGAGGCTCAGCTTCTCGTCATAGCCCCGCTTCTTCAGCTCCGGCAGCGAGATCTTGCCGATCGTCGCGACGGTCGCGGCCGAGGATCCGGAGACCGCGGCAAAGATACCGCAGCCGATGATGTTGGTGTGGATCAGGCGTCCCGGCAGCCATTGCAGCCAGGGCGACAGCCCCTGGAACATCTGTTCGGAGAGGCGCGTCCGGAACAGGATTTCGCCCATCCAGATGAAGAGCGGCAGCGCCGTCAGCGTCCAGCCGCTGGCGGAACTCCACACCGTGGTCGCGAGCACCTGGCCGATCGGCACGTCGGTGACGAGCCACATCGCCAGGAGGCCGACGAGGCCGAGGCCGACCGCGATCCAGACGCCGCTGGCGAGAACGAGGACGAGGAAGCCCAGCAGGACGAGCGCGAGAACGGGAAGGCTCATGGTTCAGACGCCTCCGCCCTGAGCGACGCGCTCCACCAACTCTTCCACGGATTTCGGCGGATCGGGTTCATAGGTGGGGCGTCCCGTCCGCAGCACGATGATGAATTCGTCGAGGATGGCGATCAGCAACGTTCCAAGTCCCAGAACGAGCGAGAGCTGCGGCATCCAGAGCGGCACCGAGACGACACCGGTGGACATGTCGAAATACTGCCAGGAGTCGTAGGCGAGCTTGCCGGTCTGCCAGGTGAAGAAGCCAATGAAGAGCGCCGCCACGGTGAGCGAAAACAGTTCCGCCGCTTGCCGGGCCCGCCCGTGCAGGCGCTCGATCAGGAGCCCCACCCGGATCATCTCGCCCCTCTTGAAGGTATGCGCCAGGCCGAAAAAGGCCATCGCCGCGAAAGCCCAGCCGGCGAAGTCATCGCCGGAAGGGACGTTGAAGTTGATGTCGCGACCGACCGACAGCAGCATCATCAGGCCGAAGATTACGATCAGGAAAACGCCGGCGATATATCCCGCCGTCAGATAGAGCAGGTCGAGGGCCCGGCGGATCATCGCGGCGCCCCTCGGCGGATGACGCAACGCGCCTTCGCGGTTGCCAGGAGAGTTCCCGTCATTGCATCCTCCGCTCGCGACCGCTGGCCCCTCGCCCTTTTTCGGTCACAATCGTGATCGTACCGCCCGAATCCAGCTTGTCAACAACACATCGACAATTTATCGATGAAACGTCAGCGACGCTGCCTGGTCGCCGAACGGGAGGATGTGGGATGTCGTCGCGCTGGGACTTCTGGATCGATCGGGGCGGCACCTTCACGGATGTGATCGGCCGCGATCCCTCAGGCAAACTTCACGCCAGGAAGCTGCTCTCGGAAAATCCCGGCGCCTATCGCGACGCGGCGGTGCAGGGAATCCGCGACCATCTCGGCCTGAAGGCGGGCGAGGCGATCCCGGCCGGGCTGGTCGGCGAGGTCCGCATGGGCACGACGGTGGCGACGAACGCCCTGCTCGAGCGCAAGGGCGACCGGACGCTGCTGGTGACGACCAAGGGGTTTCGCGACGCGCTGCGGATCGGCTACCAGGCGCGGCCGGACATCTTCGCCAAGGAGATCATCAAGCCCGAGCAGCTCTACGAGGCGGTGGTCGAGATCGACGAGCGCGTGCTCGCCGACGGCGTGATCGAGCACGTGCCCGACGAGGCGGCGATCCGCGCGGCGTTGCAGGCGCAGTTCGACGCCGGCTTCCGTGCGGTGGCGGTCGCTTTCATGCATGCCTATCGCTATCCGGCCCATGAGCAGGTCGCGGCCAGGATCGCCCGCGAGATCGGCTTCCCGCAGGTCTCGGTCAGCCATGAGGTCTCGCCGCTGATCAAGCTGGTCGGCCGTGGCGACACCACCGTGGTCGATGCCTATCTCTCGCCGATCCTCGGCCGCTATGTGCAGCAGGTTTCGGAGGAACTCAACCTCGCCCGCACCGGCGCGCGGCTGATGTTCATGATGTCCTCGGGCGGGCTCACCGCCGCCGAACTCTTCCAGGGCAAGGATGCGATCCTGTCCGGCCCGGCCGGCGGCGTCGTTGGCCTCGCCGAGACCGGGCGCTCGGCCGGCTTCGACAAGGTCATCGGCTTCGACATGGGCGGCACCTCGACCGATGTCGCCCATTTCGACGGCGAATATGAGCGCGCCTTCGAGACGGAGGTGGCGGGCGTTCGGATGCGCGCGCCGATGATGCTGATCCACACGGTTGCGGCCGGTGGCGGCTCGATCCTGCATTATGACGGCGCGCGCTTCCGCGTCGGGCCGGATTCGGCCGGCGCCAATCCGGGCCCGGCCGCCTATCGCCGCGGCGGGCCGCTCGCGGTGACCGACGCCAACGTCATGGTCGGCAAGCTGATCCCGGACTATTTTCCGCCGATCTTCGGCGAGAAGCGCGACCAGCCGCTCGATGTCGAGGCTGTCAGGGCGAAGTTCGCGGCGCTGGCCGCGCAGGTCGGGGACGGGCGCTCGCCTGAGCAGGTCGCCGACGGTTTCATCCAGATCGCGGTCGCCAACATGGCCGAGGCGATCAAGAAGATCTCGGTCCAGCGCGGCTATGACATCACCCGCTATGCGCTGAACTCGTTTGGCGGCGCCGGCGGGCAGCATGCCTGCCTCGTGGCCGACGCGCTCGGCATCAAGACCGTGCTGCTGCACCCGTTCTCCGGCCTGCTCTCGGCCTATGGCATGGGCCTGGCCGAAATCCGCTCGACGCGCACGGCGGCGCTCGACGTGCCGCTCGACGGCGCCGCCCAGGCGGCGGTCGAGGCAGCCGCAGCCGGGCTCGCGTCCGAGACCCGGGCCGAGGTGTCGGGCCAAGGCGTGCCCGACGGCGACATCGCGATCCTGACCCGCGCCCATGTCCGCTATGCCGGCACCGACACCGCGATTGCCGTTGCGGCCGGGACGCCCGACGCGATGAAGGCGGCGTTCCAGGCCGCCCACAAGGCCCGCTTCGGCTTCATGGACGAGGCCAAGGCACTGGTGATCGAGGCGGTCGAGGTCGAGGCGATCGGCGGCGGCGCCAAGTTCGAGGAGGCTTCCGCGCCCGAAACCGCGGGCGAGCCCGCTGTGGCCGAGACGACGCGCGTCTTCTCCAAGGCGCAGTGGCACGAGGCGCAAATCGTCCGGCGCGAGGCGATGCAGCCCGGCCAGGGCGTCTCGGGGCCGGCCATCATCATCGAGCCGAACCAGACCGTCGTGGTCGAGGAGGGCTGGAGCGCCAGGCTCACGGCCAAGGACCATCTCGTGCTGGTGCGCTCCAAGGCGCTGGTCCAGAACGCCGCGATCGGCACGAAGGCCGATCCGGTGATGCTGGAGATCTTCAACAACCTGTTCATGTCGATCGCCGAGCAGATGGGCGTGACGCTTCAGAACACCGCGTATTCGGTGAACATCAAGGAGCGGCTCGACTTCTCCTGCGCGGTCTTCGACCAGAGCGCGGCGCTGGTGGCCAACGCGCCGCATATGCCGGTGCATCTGGGCTCGATGGACAAGTCCGTCGAGACCGTCATCAAGAACAACCCGGTCATCCGCCCAGGCGACGTCTACTGCCTGAACGCCCCCTATAATGGCGGCACGCATCTGCCCGACATCACGGTCTGCACGCCGGTCTTCGACGAGGCGGAAGAGCAGATCCTGTTCTGGGTCGCCAGCCGCGGCCACCATGCCGATGTCGGCGGCACCGCGCCGGGCTCGATGTCACCGCTGGCCACCGTGATCGAGGAGGAAGGCGTCTATATCGACAACTTCAAGATCGTCGATCAGGGCCGCTTCTGCGAGGACGAACTGGTCTCGATCCTGACCGGCGCGCGCTATCCGGTGCGCAACGTCGTGCAGAACGTCAACGACCTGAAAGCGCAGATCGCGGCCAACGCCAAGGGCGTCGCCGAGTTGAAGAAGATGATCGCCTCCTTCGGGCTCGACGTGGTGCAGGCCTATATGGGCCATGTTCAGGACAATGCGGCCGAGAGCGTCGCGCGCTTGCTGACCAAGCTGCACGATGCCGAATTCACCTATCCGATGGACCAGGGCTGCGCGATCAAGGTCAAGATCAGCATCGACCGCGACAAGCGCGAGGCCACCGTCGACTTCACCGGCACCTCGCCGCAGCGGCCCGACAACTTCAACGCGCCGGCGCCTGTGACGCGGGCGGCCGTGCTCTATGTCTTCCGGGTCATGGTCGACGATGCGATCCCGATGAATGCCGGGTGCCTGCGGCCGATCAAGATCGTCATCCCCGAGGGCTCGATGCTCTCGCCGCGCTATCCGGCAGCGGTCGTGGCGGGCAATGTCGAGGTCTCCCAGGCCGTGACGAACACCCTGTTCGGAGCGCTGGAGGCGATGTCGTCCTCTCAAGGGACGATGAACAACCTCACCTTCGGCAATGACGAATACCAGTATTACGAGACGATCTGCTCGGGCTCCCCGGCCGGGCCGGGCTTCCACGGCACGTCGGGCGTGCATGTGCACATGACCAATTCGCGCCTGACCGATCCGGAAATCCTGGAGACGCGCTTTCCGGTGGTGCTGGAGGATTTCCACATCCGCGCCGGCTCGGGCGGGCGCGGCGAGTGGAACGCCGGCGACGGCACCAGCCGCACGATCCGCTTCCGCAAGACGATGGACTGCGCGATCCTGGCCTCGCACCGCAAGGTCCGTCCCTTCGGCGTGAAGGGCGGCGAGCCGGGGCAGCTCGGCACGACGATGGTGCGGCGTCTGTCGGGCGCGGTCGAGGAGCTCAAGCCTTGCGACCAAACGCTGCTCCAGGCCGGCGAGGCGGTGACGGTGATCACGCCGACGGCGGGTGGGTACGGCAAGCCGAAGGGGTAAGCGGCTGCGGCTCGGCAATGCTCAGGCCAGATCGGTCTGAGCAAAATCGCTCCCTTTGTAGAGCAAAGCCGCGCCATGCTCCTTGGCGCAGGCATAGGCGAAGCAATCGCCGAAATTCAGCGCCGCGGGGTTGCCGACGGCGCGGCCGTAGCGCTTGGCCGCTTCGATCGCGGCCTGCCCGATGGCAGGGGTGACGGTCACCTCCGTGGCGCCGATATCGGCGATGAACTGCACGACGCTGCTCTGGGCTGCGGTGATCAGACCGGCATCGAGGACCTTGTGCGAATCCCGCGCCTTCTTCGCCGCCAGAGAGATGACCGCTTCGAAAACGCCGGGCGGCGACACGAGAAAAGGGCGCGGCGATGCCTCCAGCCCCGCCAGCAGATGCTCGCGGTCGCTCTCACGCCCGAGAATGGCGACGATCACGGAGGCGTCGAGATAGGTCATGTTTCCCACATCTCGTCGGTGAACGCCTTCATGTCGAAATCGCTCCGACCCGATCCCATCGCATCGGCGATGGCCATGCTTTTGGCGATCCGTTCGCCGAGCGGCCGGGCGGCTTCGAGCCGGCTGATCTCCCGCTCGAGGGCCTGGCGCACGACCTGGGTCTTGGTCGGTGTGCCGGTCAGACGCTGGAGCCTGGTCGCCAGTTCGTCGACCTCGTCATCGCGGATGTAGAGCGGCATGATCCTTCCTCCCGGTTGAATATTCATAGTCTGGAAATAGATATTCATCAAATCATGTCTGGCCTCACTCGCCACCGCTGGGCCGCCCTGCACGGCCGGCGTTCCAAGGGCGCCGCGTCTCGCCTAGAACGGAAGGCTCAACCCGGAGCCACCCCATGCCCCAGACCTGGATGATCACCGGTGCCAATCGCGGCATCGGCCTCGCGCTGACGATGGAACTGCTGCGGCGCGGCGACCATGTCGTGGCGGCGGCGCGCAATCCCTGGGGTGGGGCGCTGGCGGAACTGTCGGCCGCGCATCCGGCCGCGCTGGTGCCGCTCGAACTCGACGTCACCTCCGATGAGAGCGTCGCGGCGGCGAAGGCTGCACTCGACGGCCGGCCGATCGACGTCCTCGTCAACAATGCCGGTATCCACGGCCCGCGCGGCGCCGAGAGCGCCCTCGCGATGGATTTCGACATCTGGCGCGAGGTCTTCGAGGTCAATGTCTACGGGCCGCTGCGGGTTTCGCAGGCCCTCCTGCCGAACATCGAGGCGGGCAGCGGCCGCAAGATCGCCACCATCACCAGCCGCATGGGCTCGATCGGGCTGAACCCCTCGGGTTCGCTGGCCTATCGCTCGTCGAAGGCGGCGGTGAACATGACCATGGTGGTGTTCGGCAATGCGGTGCGCGAGCGCAGCATCGCGCAACTCCTGTTCCATCCCGGCTGGGTCCGCACCGATATGGGCGGCGGCGGGGCCGATATCGCGCCCTCGGAGAGCGCGGCCGGGCTCATCGCGACGATCGATGCGTCTGGGATGGCGCAGACCAACAGCTTCCGGACCTGGCAGGGCGAGACGATTCCCTGGTGACCCTCCGGGCCTGAAGGGCGCAGCCCGTCCGGTTGCCGGGCGAGGAGGCTGGACCAGGCCCCGGCTCTGCAGCACTGTGCGATCGCACGCGCCCGGTCAGTGGCGCGATCGAAGCCGATCGGCTCTGGAGGGAACGGGATGTCGGATCTCGCGGGACTATTCGATGTCGAGATGCTCAAGGCGAAGCTCTATTCGGCGGTGCTCTCGGATGTGCTGGACCAGCTCGGCTCGCCGAACCAGGCGCTGAAGCCCTTCGTCAGGCCTCTCGACGAGGCCAGCATCCTGTGCGGCTTCGCCCGCACCGGCCTCTACATGAAGCGCTATCACTTTCCCGAAGGCCACAATCCCTATGCCCTCGAGATGGACCTGATCGACAGTCTCGCACCGGGCGAGATCGCCGTGCTGGCTTGCGATGGTCCGACGGACCGGATCGCGCCGTGGGGCGAGTTGCTGACCACGGCCTCGATGGTGCGAGGCGCGGCCGGCTGCCTGACCGATGGTCTGGTGCGCGATGTGCGTCGGATCCGCGAGCTGAACTTTCCGCTCTTCCACGGCGGCATCGGCCCGCTCGACACCAAGGGCCGGGCCGAGATGATGGCCAAGGACGAGCCGGTCGAAGTCGCCGGTGCGCGGGTCGAGCCGGGCGATTTCATCTTCGGCGATGCCGATGGGGTCGTCGTGGTGCCCAAGCGCCTGTTTCGGGAGGCGGTGATGCTCGCTCTCTCCAAGATCGAGGCGGAGGACACGACGCGCGATGAACTGCTGGCCGGAGCGAGCCTGCGCGCGGTTTTCGAGCGCCACGGCGTGCTCTAGCGAAGCTCCATGCTCGCTTCGATAACCGGCTAATCTGTTGATTCAATTGATTTTGTCGGTGCCGTTAACGGCTTGTTCGTTCGCAGCTGCGAGATAGGCGCCAGCTTTTGCGATGGTGGCCTGCGACGATGCGTAGACTGGGACTGACGGCCAAGATCACCCTGCTCATTGCCCTCCTGAGTGTCGCCAGCGCGCTCGGCGTGGTCAGCGCGGTGCGGGGGTTCGACGCGGTCCGGCAGATCGACAAGGAGGGGATCGAGAAGCTCGAACTCGCCAACCGTGCGGCACTGCTGACGAACCGTGTCACCTATGCCTCGCTGCTCAGCCGCTTCGAGGAGGGGGCGACCGCACGCGAGATCGAAGCCGTGCTCGACCAACTCGACGGCGCGATCGGGCTGGTCGATTCCGCCCGCGAGAGCCTGATGGCGTCGCTGCCGGCCGCGATGCGGGAGGCCAATCCGACGCTCAACCCGAGCCTCAGGACCTTCATGTCCTTTCAGCGCGATATCGTCGAGATCGGCCGGAGCATCTCCGTCAAGGCGGCGTTGGTGGAGGCGGGAGCCGACGCCGCGCGGGAGAATGTCCGCCAGATCATTGTGACAACGTCGGCGATGCGCGACGAACTCGGGCAGATGGCCCGCGACGCGACCCGGAGGGCGGCCGACCTTTCCGATATCGTCCGCATCCGAACCATCGTGATCGCGCTGCTGCTGCCGCTCGCAGGCGGGTCTGCCGCGTTCCTGCTGCTCGGCGCCCATCTGACGCGGCCTCTGCGCGATCTGATGGCCGCGATCGCGCGCGCCAGCACGTCGAACACGCTGATCGAGGTGCCCCATCAGGGCCGGGCGGACGAGATCGGGCAGCTCGCCCGGACGGTGCGGGCCCTGAGCGAGGTCCGCGCCACGCTGGTGACGCGCGAGGCCGAGGCCGATCTCGCCCAGCAGACCCGCCAGGAGCGGACGCGCGAACTGCACCGGATCGCCGATGAATTCGAGCAGCGGCTCGGCAGGCTGCTCGCGGAGATCGCGGGGTCGAGCGAGATCCTCCGCGTCGCCCTGCAGGATTCGGCAGTGCGCGTGCATCAGGTGTCACGCAGTGCCGAGACCGCCGCCTCGTCGGTCAGCGGTGCCGGCGCGGACGCTCAGGCCAGCACCGAGGCGGCGCTGCGGCTCGAACAGGTGATCGGCCAGATCAACGCCGAAGTCCGCCGGGTCTCGGTGATGGCGACCGCCGCCACGCAGGAGGCCGCCGGGACCAGCGCACTGGTCGAGCGCCTGACCGACAACGCCGCCCAAATCCGTGATGTCGTGGGCATGATCGAGGCGATCGCGCGCCAGACCAATCTGCTGGCCCTGAACGCCACCATCGAGGCGGCCCGCGCCGGGGCCCATGGCCGGGGCTTTGCCGTCGTCGCGAACGAGGTCAAGGAACTGGCGGGCCAGACGGCGGTCGCGACGGGTCAGATCGTCGGCCGGATCTCGCTGGTCGACGAGGCGCTGTCGCATGCGGCCGGCGCGATCTCGGCGATCGCGGCCAGCGTCGGCGCGGTCGAGCAGACCAGCGCCGAGATCTCGACCATGGTCGGGTCGCAGACCGAGCTGCTCGGTTCGCTCGGAGAGACCGTCGCCCGCATCTCGGAGGTCACGGGGACATCGGCCGGCGCGATGTCGGAGATCGCCATCGCCAATGCGCAGAGCGTGGCCCAGGCCGATATGGGCGCGGCGAGTGCCGGGGCGCTCGACGAGCGCATCGGCAGCCTGCAGCGCGAGGCGCTGGATTTCGTGCGCCGCCTGCGCGCGGCCTGAGCGGCCGACGCCTTCGCGCTTGCCATCGCGGCGCGACTCGTCCCCATCTGCGGCATGATTTCCCTTTGCCGCATCGCCGCATGAGCTGGTCCCCGCAACAGGATGCCGCGCTGAGCGCCGTCGCGCGCTGGCTGCAGGCCGGCGAGCCGCAGCTCTTCCGCCTGTTCGGCTATGCCGGCACGGGCAAGACCACGCTGGCGCGCCACATCGCCGAGGCCGTCGACGGCGAGGTCGCCTTTGCCGCCTTCACCGGCAAGGCCGCGCTCGTGCTGCGCAACAAGGGCTGCGTCGGCGCGCAGACGATCCATTCGCTGATCTACCGCTCGCGCGGTGTCGACGAGGAGAGCCCGACCTTCGTGCTCAACCGCGAGAGCGCCGCGGCCAAGGCCAAGCTGATCATCATCGACGAATGCTCGATGGTCGACGAGGATCTCGGCCGCGACCTGCTCTCCTTCGGCACGCCGGTTCTGGTGCTGGGCGACCCGGCGCAGCTTCCTCCCGTCAAGGGCGGCGGCTTCTTCACCGAGGTCGAGCCCGACATCATGCTGACCGAGGTTCACCGCCAGGCCGCCGACAACCCGATCGTGCGGATGTCGATGACCATCCGCGGGGGCGGGCGGCTGGATGTCGGCGACTACGGCCGGAGCCGCGTGATCCGGCGCAGCGAGGTCGATCCGCAACTGGTGATGAGCGCCGACCAGGTCCTCGTCGGCCTGAACAAGACACGGCGCAACTACAATGCCCGCATGCGGCAGATCATGGGCCGCACCGAGACCGTGCCGGTGGCGGGCGAAAAGCTCGTCTGCCTGCGCAACGACAAGAGCAAGGGGCTGCTCAATGGCGGCTCCTGGATCGTGCAGGAGCTCAAGACCTCGAAGAAGGGGCTCGTCACCATGCGGGTGACGCCGGAGGACGATCCCAACGCCAAGCCGGTCAAGGTCTCGGTTCTGCCGAACTTCTTCGACGGGACGGAGGAGGAGATCCCCTGGGAGCTGCGCAAGCACACCGACGAGTTCACCTTCGGCTACGCGCTCACCGTCCACAAGGCGCAAGGATCGCAGTGGAACGACATCGTGCTGTTCGACGAGAGCTTCGCGTTCAGGGAGCACCGGGCGCGGTGGCTCTATACCGGGCTGACGCGGGCAGCGGAGACGATCACCGTGGTGGTTTGAGTTGGATCGCCTGAACCGGCGCGTCATCCTGGGGCGGCCGAAGGTCGGCCCGGGATCCATCATAGCGCGTCGGCGAGCCCGATGATGGATCCCGGCCTCCGCTTCGCTCCGGCCAGGATGACGGTTTAGATCGGGCGCCCGAGCTACAAAGCCTGCGAGGTCGTCCCCTTCGCGACGATCGGCCCCGTCGGCCTCCCCGTCGGCGAGCCGGTGGCCGGTTCGATCGTGATCTCGAAGAGCTGGTTGGTCCCCAGCGGCAGCTGGTCGAGGCGCAGCGGCGTGGTGCGGGCGCGGTCGATCAGGCCGACCGAGCGGGGCCCGACGGCGCGGTCCCAGAGCGTCCAGATCTCCAGGGCCATGCCCGCGGGCACCGCGATGTTCTGCAGCGGCACCATCTCGACGCGGCCGTCGGGATAGGTATTGACGACGGCCGCCGCGACATTGGCGTCCGTCAGCAGCACGGCCACCATCAGCGGCTGGCGTTTGGCGCGGTCGAGCGCACCGTTGAGGCCGATGGCGAGCAGGATCGCGGCGAGGGCGCCGGCAAACGCTGCGCCGCGCCAGATGAACAGGCTGTTCCACCAGTCGCCGAGCGTATTGCCGGCCTTCATCGCCTTGGCGCGGCCGCGTTCGGCGGCGGGCAGGATCGCGGCGATCTCGGCTTCGATGCGCGGCCACAGGCCGGGCGAGGGCGGGATCGGCCGGGCCGTGGCGTCGATGGCCGCGAGGTGGCCGCGCCAGCTTTCGACGCTCGCCGCCAATGCCGGCTCGCGCGCGAGGCGCTGCTCGAGTCGCTCGCGATCGGCGCCTTCGACGAGGCCGAGCACATATTCGCCCGCGAGCGCATCGCGCTCCTGGGCATCGTCGGGGGAGGGGCTCATCCGAGGCACTCCTTCAGGGCGATCAGCGAGCGCCGGATCCAGGATTTCACGCTGCCGATCGGCAGGCCGAGCTTGCCGGCGATTTCGCCATGGGTCAGGCCCTGGACGAAGGCGAGCAGCACGAGCCCGCGCCGCTGTGGCGGCAGTGTCTCCAGGCAGGCGTGCAGCGCCTTGGCGTCGGACAGTTTCGACATCACGGTCTCGGGATCGTCCTCTTCACTGGCCGCCTCCTCGCCGAGCGGGGCATCGCTCGTTTCCGTCCGCTTCTCGTCGCGCAGGATCGAGAGCGAGCGGTTGCGCAGGATCGCATAGATCCAGGTCAGACCGGCACCGCGCTGCGGATCGAAGCGCGCGGCGTGCCGCCAGATCAGGACGAAGGCATCCTGCACCGCTTCCTCGGCCAAGGCGCGACGCTTCAGCAAACGCTGTGCGACACCGATCATACGCGGTGACTCGGCATCATAGATGCGCCGGAGCGCAGATTTATCTCCCGCGGCGCAGGCCAGCAGGGCCGCCTCGATTTCTCCCGCCGTGTGCGTCAACGCGATGTCCCCCACCATCCCCGTTCCATCAGGCGTTCACCCAAGGCCTGATGCCAACCTTGGGTTAAGCGCGCGGTTCCGTCCCGGATGCGGAGTTTGTCTTTATTTTTCAATCTGCATCCATTGCCGGACGTCCTGGATAACCGCTGCGAGTGCCGCGGCCCTGATGGCCGGAGCGGTACCTCTACAGCAATCGGAGGACAACGACATGACCCGGACGCCCCGTCTCAACCACGCCCGCCGCATCGCGCTGATCGCCTCGACCATCCTCGGCGCCTCGTTCGCAGCCTCCCACTCGGCCCAGGCCGCCATGCTCGCCGCGCTCACCGGCGACGACACCCTGACCATGATCGACACCGCCACGCAGAAGGCCGGAAAGTCGATGAAGGTCACCGGCATCGCCGGCAGGATCGCCGGCATCGATGTTCGCCCCGCCGACGGCATGCTCTATGCGCTGTCCACGGACGGCACGATCTACACGGTCGATACCGCCGGCAAGGCGACGATGAAGTCGAAGATGGACAAGGTGCTGTCGGCTTCGACGATGGCCACCGTCGATTTCAACCCGGCGGCAGACCGCCTGCGTGTGATGGGCGCCGACGGCACGAACTATCGCGTCAATGTCGATGACGGAAAGGTCGTGGTCGACGGGACGCTGAAATTCGCCGAGGGCGACATGCACAAGGGCGAGACGCCGATGGTCGTCGCCGGCGCCTACACCAATTCCGTCAAGGGCACCAAGGAGACGACGCTCTACGACATCGACGGCAAGATCGGCGCGTTGCTGAAGCAGGCGCCGCCGAATGACGGCGTGCTCGGCGCGGTCGGCAAGCTCGGCACCATGCCGAAGTCGATCGCCTTCGACATCCAGACCGGCGCGGATGGCGGCAACACCGGCTGGCTGGTCGCCGACGGCGCCCTGCACAAGGTCGATCTGGCCTCCGGCAAGGCGACGATGGTCGGCAAGATCGCCGGCATCAGCGGCGCCGTCCGCGACGTCGCGGTGCTGCAGGCGATGTGACGACGGCCGCCTTTTTCAGCCCCGACAAGGCCACCGCCCCGATCGGGGCGGTGGCTTCATTATTGAGCAATTCGTCGCGTTCTCCGCGTGCTGCGGGCGATCACGCCGACTAAGCCTCGCTTTGTCCCGTCAGCCTTCTGGCTTTCGCCACGATTGAGGGTCTAGCTTGTCGCCGCGATCATCCGACCGGAGGCGACGCATGGCGAGCCCGAGCGTGTTGCGAAGCGAGAGCGTGGGGTTGCAGCGGTTCGGCATGGGCTTCGGCTTCGGCCAGGCCTCTGAGATTCGCGGCACGGCGCGCGAACGCCTGCTGGCCGAGATCAAGCGGCGCGTGCTGCCGCAGCCGACGGGGCTGCCCTTTTCCGGTACGGTCGAGATCGGGGCGGCGCTCTATGCCTTCGCGGATGCCGAGCGGGCGGCGCGCGAGGCGAGCCCCGCCGCAGGGCAGCAGGTCGCTGCGGCAGCGCCTACGCAAAATCAGATGCCGCAGCCCAAGCCGGCCAACGAGCCGGCGCTGCCCTACCGGACCTATCGCGACGAGGTCGTGGCGCGGGTGCGGCTCGCGCTCGAGGCCGAGACCGGTTTCGGCGAACGGCTCGTCCAGTTCTGGTCGAACCATTTCTGCATTGGCGCCACCAAGAGCAACATGACGCGGATCATGGCCGGCGCCTATGAGCGCGAGGCGATCCGCCCGCATGTCTTCGGCCGTTTCGAGGACATGCTGGTGGCGGCCGAGAGCCACCCGGCGATGCTGGAGTTCCTCGACAACCGGCTCTCGATCGGCCCGTCCTCGCCGGCCGGCAAGCGGCGCGGGCGCGGGCTGAACGAAAACCTCGCCCGCGAGATTCTCGAATTGCATACGCTCGGGGTCTCCGGCGGTTATGCCCAGGTCGACGTCACCAATCTCGCGCGGATCATCACGGGCTGGACGGTGGTCGGCCGCGAGGCGGTTCTGGGCTTTCCCGGCTCTTTCGCCTTCAATGCCGGGCTGCACGAGCCCGGCGCACCGGTGCTGCTCGGCAAGCCCTATGGCCAGCCGGGCAAGGAGAAGGGCTTGGCGGCGCTGACCGACCTCGCCCGCCATCCCGCCACGGCGGATTTCATCGCGATCAAGCTCGTCCGGCATTTCGTCGCGGACGAGCCGCCGTCGGCGCTGGTGCGCGAGCTTTCGGCCGTGTTCAGGAAGACCGAGGGCGATCTCGCCGCGGTGTCGCGGGCGCTGATCGAGTCGGATGCGGCCTGGGGCGCCGAGCCGACCAAGATCCGCTCGCCGCAGGAGTTTCTGCTGGCGGCCTGCCGCGCGCTTGGGCGCAAGGCCGAGTTTGGCCCGATCCTCGGCCCGCTCAACGCGATGGGCCAGCCTTTCTGGCAGCCTGCCGGCCCGAACGGCTATCCCGACGGCAATGAGGCCTGGGCCTCGCCGGAGGGGATCAAGACCCGCATCGACGTCGCGGCCGGCTGGGGGCGCCAGGCGGCGGCCAGCGTGCCCGATCCCCGCGCGCTGACCGAGGACATCCTGGGGCCGCGGCTCTCGCCCGAGACGCGGCAGGCCGTGGCGCGTGCCGACAGCAAGCCGCAGGCGCTGGCGCTGCTGCTGCTTTCGCCCGAATTCCAGCGGAGGTGAGTCCGATGCTCGATGACGACGACGATTGCGAACGAATGACGCCGTCGCGCCGCGCCGTGCTGGGCGCGGCGGGGGCGCTGTTCGCCTGGTCCTTCGTACCGAAATTCGCCTATGCGGCGGCGGGCGCCCGCGATCCGCGCTTTCTGCTGGTGGTGCTGCGCGGGGCGCTGGACGGGCTCTCGGCCGTGCCGCCGCTCGGCGACCCCGATTATGCGGGCCTGCGCGAGGGCATCGCGTTGACGAAGGACGGCCCCGATGCGGCGCTGCCGCTCGACGGCTTCTTCTATCTTCATCCGGCGATGCCGAACCTCGCCCGGCTTTATGCCGCGGGCCAGGCCTCGGTCGTCCACGCGGCGGCGACAGGGTATCGCGAGCGCTCGCATTTCGACGGGCAGGATGTGCTGGAGAGCGGGCAGGGCGGTCCCGGCAAGACCGAGAGCGGCTGGCTCAACCGGCTGATCGCCAACCTTCCGGCCGGGGAAGGCATCTCGCGCAAGGGCGTGCTCGGCGTCGGTGTGGTGCCGCCGCTGGTGGTGCGCGGCGAGGCGCCGGTGCTGGGCTGGGCGCCGCCGCGCATGGCCCGCGCCGGCGCCGATCTGATCCAGCGGCTGGAGGATCTCTACGGGCAGCGTGATCCGGGCCTCGCCCGCGCGCTCGCCCAGGCGAAGCTCACTGAGGAGATCGCCCGGCGCCAGGGCATGAGCGGCGAGGCGAGGGGCGGCGGCGGGCCCGACAGCGCGGAGGGCATGAAGCGCATCGCCGAGGGCGCCGCGGCGCTGGTCGGCGCCGATGACGGGCCGCGGATCGCAGCGCTGGCCTTCGAGGGCTGGGACACGCATGCCAATGAAGGCGGCGCCAAGGGCCGGCTGGCGCAGCTGCTGGGCGGGCTCGACGGCGCGCTGGCAACCTTCGAGCAGGGCCTGAAGCCGGTCTGGAAGGACACGGTGGTGATGGTCGTCACCGAGTTCGGCCGTACCGCCCGGGTCAACGGCACCGTCGGCACCGATCACGGCACCGGCACGGTCGCCTTCCTGGTCGGCGGCGCCGTCAAGGGCGGGCGGATGATCGTCGACTGGCCGGGACTGAAGCTGGAGCAGCTCCACGAGAAGCGCGACCTGAAGCCGACGACCGACATCCGCGCCGTGGCGAAGGGCGTGGTCGCGGATCTGTTCGGGATTCCCGGGCCGGTGCTGGCGGAAAAGGTGTTTCCGGGCAGCGGCGGGATTGGGCCGATGAGCGGGCTGGTGGGGTAAGAGCCGTCATGCTCGGGCGAAGACCCGAGCATCTCCTGCACGAGATTCTCGGGTCGCGGCGTCGCCGCGCCCGAGAATGACGGAGCGCCTCAAGCCCAGGCGCGCGCCTTCAGCTTCTCCTCGAAGGCCTCGATCTTCGGCGCCTTCTCCATGGTCAGGCCGATATCGTCGAGGCCGTTCATCAGGCAGTGCTTGCGGAAGGGGTCGATGTCGAAGCTGACCGTGCCGCCATCGGGGCCGGTGATCTGCTGCTTCTCGAGATCGACCGTCAGCGTCGCGTTGGAGCCGCGATCGGCGTCGTCGAACAGCTTCTCGAGGTCCTCGGGGCTGACCACGATCGGCAGGATGCCGTTCTTGAAGCAGTTGTTGTAGAAGATGTCGGCGAAAGACGTCGAGATCACGCAGCGGATGCCGAAGTCGAGCAGCGCCCAGGGGGCATGCTCGCGCGAGGAGCCGCAGCCGAAATTGTCGCCGGCGACCAGAATCTCCGACTTGCGATAGGCCGACTGGTTGAGCACGAAATCGGGGTTCTCCGAGCCGTCCTCCTTGTAGCGCATCTCCGAGAACAGCGCGGTGCCGAGACCCGTGCGCTTGATCGTCTTGAGGTACTGCTTGGGGATGATCATGTCGGTGTCGACATTGATCACCTTCAGCGGCGCGGGCGTCGAGGTCAGGGTGGTGAAGGGCTGCATGAGCGGTCGGTCCTTGCTGCTTTGTGGGTTTCGCCGGTCATTCCGCGGCGCGTTCGATGGCTTCCAGATCCTCATCCGAGAAGCCGAAATGGTGGCCGATCTCGTGGACGAGCACATGGGTGACGATGTGGCCCAGCGTCTCGTCGTGCTCGGCCCAGTAGTCGAGGATCGGGCGGCGGTAGAGATGGATCGTGTTGGGCATCTGGCCGGTCTGCGGGGCATAGCCCTGCTGCGGCAGGCCGATGCCCGTGAAGAGGCCGAGGATGTCGAAGGGGCTCTCGGCCTCGAGCTCCTTGCAGACGTCGTCCTCGGGAAACTCGGTAACGTTGAAGATCACGTCGCTGCAGAGCGCGCGGAACTCGTCGGGCAGCCGGTCGAAGGCGGCCTGCGCCAGCACCTCGAAGGCCTCGATCGAGGGCGCGCGGGTGCCGTCCCAGTCGATCTCGGCCGGGTTCGTTGCGGCGCGGATGGCGGGAACGCTGCCCATCACCAGACCTTCAATTGATGGCCCAGCCACCAGGCGAGCACGACGACGCCGAGAAGCGACAGGGATCTGCCGATACGCCGGCCCCAGAGCTCGACCTGGTCGCCCTCGGGGGCATCCTTGGCACCGAAATGATCCGCCGCCCGGCCCATGGACGAGCCGAGCAGGCTTTCGCTGTCGCGCTTGACGCGGTCGAGCGCGGCTTGCGCCTCGGCGGCGCGGGCGGATTCGCGGGGGGGCTGGCTCATTTCACGACACCGGGAGCGGCGCGGCCTGCGACAATATCTGTAAGCCTAATCTCCTGCTGCAAGGCTGGCCAACTGATCGCCATGCCATCCTCCGTCACGTGCCAATTGCTCAAATCATCTGAATTGGCTTCCATTAATCTCGGATACCAACGTTTTGGCAACGAAATGAAACGGCCATCAGATATCCAGAATCCAACATGATTTATGCTGTAATCCGCTCTAATAATCACTTCGTCTTGGTCGGATTCCGATGTTCTTGGCGGCGTCCTCTCTGATGTATCCCGTTTCATGGCTAGTCTGTATTTGCCATCAAACATCGTAAATTTTTCAATCATCTGAATTCGCTTAAGGAATTTCGCTTTGTCAATCTGAGTTGCTTGTTTTTTACGAAAGATATTGATTAATTTCTTTGTGATCACAGCCATGTCGTCAAGGAATGAAAATGTGCGTCCGTCGAATTTGATTTTCCTGCGGTGGCAAGTAGACAAAGCAACGCCTCTGTAGAGGCAATCTTCGATCTGATCGGGCGAATGTGAGATAAAATTCCTAAAATTACGGAAGTGCGATAGTATATCTTTCTCGTTGTGATTTAGGAATTGTTCGACGTAGCGAATTGACTCTGCGAGTGTTGGTCGTTTCTTTGATCCGGCTTGGTATGGAGAATGGCCACTAATCTTCTCTAAAACAAATAGAAAATTCTCCATCGTCTTACAGAACTGGTGTATGTCGGCGTGCTTTATATTATGCCGATCGGGCATTAGGTTATTAACGTAACGAATTCGGCCTCCGCTTTGCGTCCGCGTAGCAAAATCGCTCCAAGCGAACGTGTCTTCGCGCAAATAAAGCGTAAAGCCTTCGTCCATCCAATAAAAATCCGTAGTATTATCCTTTATCGAATGGCTTATAATCGATAGTATGAAATCATAGCCCTTTATCGTCATTTCATATGAGGCAAGGGAATTTAGAATATTATTTCTTCGTGACTTTCTAATGCCAAGGCCGATCATGAAGCGTTCTGCGAGAGCAAGATCGTGCTCCCGCAGCTTGCGCCACTGCAACTCGTCGCAGGTGTCTGTCGAGATTGCTATCGACACGCTGCTACCCCAACTGCCTCACATCGACAAATCGCCCGACGAGCGCTGCCGCCGCCGCCATCTGCGGCGAGACGAGATGGGTGCGGCCCTTGAAGCCCTGGCGGCCCTCGAAATTGCGGTTCGAGGTCGAGGCGGCGCGCTGGCCCGGCTTGAGCTGGTCGGGGTTCATGCCCAGGCACATCGAGCAGCCCGGCTCGCGCCATTCGAAGCCGGCGGCGAGGAAGATCTTGTCCAGCCCCTCGGCCTCGGCCTGCTGCTTCACGAGCCCTGAGCCCGGGACGATCATGGCGTAGTCGAGCGAGCCCGCGATCTTCTTGCCCTCGACGATCTTGGCGACTGCGCGCAGATCCTCGATGCGGCCATTGGTGCAGGAGCCGATCCAGATCACGTCGAGCGGGATCTCGGTCATCTTGGTGCCGGCGGTCAGGCCCATATAGTCGAGTGCGCGCTGCTTGGAGGTGCGCTTGGTCTCGTCCTCGATCAGCGCCGGATCGGGCACGCTGCCCGCGACCGAGATCACATCCTCAGGGCTCGTTCCCCAGGAGACGATCGGCGGCAGGTTGTTGGCGTCGAGCTTCACGATGCGGTCGAAATGCGCGCCCTCGTCGGTGTAGAGGGTCTCCCAGTAGCGCAGGGCCTCGTCCCAGGCGGCGCCCTGCGGCGCCTTGGGGCGGCCCTTCAGATAGGCGTAGGCCTTCTCGTCGGGGGCGACCATGCCGGCGCGCGCGCCGCCCTCGATCGACATGTTGCACAGCGTCATGCGGCCCTCCATCGAGAGCGCGCGGATGGCGTCGCCGGCATATTCGATGACCGAGCCGGTGCCGCCGGCCGTGCCGATCTCGCCGATGATGGCCAGCGTGATGTCCTTGGCGGTGACGCCCTTGGTCAGCGTGCCGTCCACCTGGACGAGCATGTTCTTGGCCTTCTTCTGGATCAGCGTCTGGGTGGCCAGCACATGCTCGACCTCCGAGGTGCCGATGCCATGGGCCAGCGCCCCGAAGGCGCCATGCGTCGAGGTGTGGCTATCGCCGCAGACGATGGTGGTGCCGGGCAGGGTGAAGCCCTGCTCGGGGCCGACGATGTGGACGATGCCCTGGCGGATATCGAGTTCGTTGAAATACTCGACGCCGAATTCCTTGGCGTTCTTCGCGAGCGCCTCGACCTGGATGCGGCTTTCTTCCTCCGCGATGCCCTTGGAGCGATCGGTGGTGGGGATGTTGTGGTCGACGACGGCCAGCGTCTTGTGCGGCGCGCGGACCTTGCGGCCGGTCATGCGCAGCCCCTCGAAGGCCTGCGGGCTGGTCACCTCATGGACGAGGTGGCGGTCGATATAGAGCAGGCAGGTGCCGTCCTCCTGCCGGTCGACGATGTGGTCGTCGAAGATCTTGTCGTAGAGGGTGCGGGGTGCGGACGTCGCGGTCATGGCGCTGGAGCCTCGGTGGCGTGAGATCGATGGGATCGTGGAAAGGGCCGGCTGCGGGAAGCCGGCTCGCAGAACGCATTCGCCTGTCGCCCGCGCGCGGCGCGGGTCTCAGGCGCGGCTAAGGCCTGCGGCGATCGAGGCGGTGAAGCGGCCGAAGAAGCGCCAGGGCAGGCGGGCATGGTCGTGCAGGGCCGCGAAACCCTGCGTCGTGGGCATGCGGCGCAGGTTCGCCTCGCGGCGAACCACGCAAAGCCGGCCATGCTCACTCGCGGGGCGCTTCGTCATGAGCCGGTTCTAACAGTTCCAGACTGCGGCGGCAACGAAGGCAAAGCGGGGAAGGGGGGCGCAAAACGAAGGTCTCATCGTCGTGGCGCCGCGTGCCGGGCGGCGTGCGTCCTCAGTCTTGCGCTGCTATGCAGGCAACCGACGCGGCGCACGGCGCGGCGGCAACGCATGGGTGACGAGATGCTGCGGTTTTTCCCCTTCATGGTGCTGGCGGTCGGCGCCTATGGCCTCACCGTCGCGGTGAGCGGCGTTGCGCTGACCACGGAGGTGGCGGCCTTCCACCTGCCCTCGGCAACGCGCTTTTCGCTGACCGTCAGCGAGCTCCTGCTGGCACTCTCGACGATCGTGTTGTTCTTCGAGATCATGAACGCGACCAGCGCCAAATCGAGCTCGATCCTCAATCACGGTCTGTCGATGCTGGTCTTCATCGCGTGCTTCATCGGTTTCCTGCTGGTGCCGGGCTTTGGCACCGGCACATTCCTGATCATCACGCTGATGGCGCTGGTCGACGTCGTCGCCGGCTATTCCATCAGCATCCTGACGGCGCGGCGCGACATGACCTTTGGTGGGCAGGAGTAGGCGGTGATTCCGCGCACCCGGCGTCATCCTGGGCGACCGCAGGTCGGCCGGGATCCATCATAGGGCACCGCGGAGCCTCATGATGGATCCCGGCGCTTCGCTTCACTCGCGCCAGGATGACGGGCTGCCAGGGCGTCCCAGGGCCACTTCAATGAAAAAACGCGGCCCCGAAGGACCGCGTTTCCAAACTCTCTCGCCTGAAGCGAAATCTTACTTGGCGTCGGCCTTCGCACCCTTGGGCGGCCGGGCCTCGACGCGCTCGGCGATGCGGGCCGACTTGCCGCGGCGATCGCGCAGATAATAGAGCTTGGCGCGGCGCACCTTGCCCTTGCGGACGACCTTGATGGAATCGAGGTTCGGCGAGAACAGCGGGAACACGCGCTCTACGCCCTCGCCATAGCTGATCTTGCGGACGGTGAAGCTCTGGTTCAGGCCGCCGCCATTGCGAGCGATGCAGACGCCCTCATAGGCCTGGACGCGGCTGCGCTCGCCTTCCTTGACCTTGACGTTGACCTGCACGGTGTCGCCGGGCTGGAAGTGCGGGATTTCGCGGCCTTCGCTGAGCTTGGCGATCTGCTCCTGATCGAGCTGTTCGATGATGTTCACGGGTCTCTCCAATTGCCGTTGTCGCGCTTGGCTGCGCGGGCGTTCGGCACGCTGTTTTCAGTTGAGTGCGCGGGCCATACAGGAGATGGCGTGGCTTGTCGAGCGGCTCTCGAAACGCGCCGCCCACCCGCCGGCGCGCGCCGGTCCGGCTTGGCGACGCATGCGCCGCAATGCATAGGCTGTCGTCAACCAGACTGACAGAAACCGGGTCGAAACGCATCATGCCTCAGGACAGCATCAATGTCGCCCTCGTCACCGGCGCCGCGCGCGGCATCGGGCTCGCCACCGCCCAGCGCTTCCTCGAGGAGGGCTGGAAGGTCGGCCTGCTCGACATCGAGGCCGATCTGCTGGCGCAAGCCGTCGCCGCGCTCGGCCGGCCGGAGGAGACGCTGGCGCTGCCCTGCGACGTCTCCGATCCCGATGCGGTCGAGGCGGCCTTCGCGGCGCTGACCGCCCGCTTCGGGCGGCTCGATGCGCTCGTCAACAATGCCGGCACGGCGGTGTTCAAGCCGCTGCTGGAGACGACGCTCGCCGAGTGGAACCGCGTCATGGCGGTCAACCTCACCGGCCCCTTCCTGATGACGCAGCTCGCCGCCCCGCTGATGGCCGAGACCGGCGGCGGCGCCATCGTCAACATCACCTCGATCTCGGGGCTGCGCGCCTCGACGCTGCGCGTCGCCTACGGCACCTCGAAGGCCGCGCTCGCCCATCTCACCAAGCAGCAGGCGGCCGAGCTCGCCTCGCTCGGCATCCGGGTCAACGCGGTCGCGCCCGGCCCGGTCGACACGGCCATGGCCAAGGCGGTGCATTCGGCCGAAATCCGCGCCGATTACCGCGACGCGATCCCGCTCGCCCGCTACGGGCTGGAGGAGGAGCTGGCGGCGTCGATCTTCTTCCTGTGCAGCGACCAGGCGAGCTACATCACCGGCCAGATTCTGGCGGTCGATGGCGGGTTCGACGCGGTCGGGATCGGGCTCGCGACGCTGCGGGGGGAGCGGCGGAATCGGTGAGCGCCAAGCTCTCCTTCACATCCGCGTGGGTGCGGCGATGCGCGGCTTGCGGCGCAGAGGTCCGCTTGCATCATCCGCTCCGCGACGGGAGGGGGATGCAGATGGTGCAGGGCTGGCGATGGGCGGGGCTGATCGGGCTGGTGCTGGCAGGCACGGCGCAGGGCGCGGCACCCGAAGGCGCGGTGCCGATCAGCGGCTTTGCGATCGACGCGACAGAGGTCACGGTCGAGGCCTTCGCGCGTCATGCCGCCGCGCGCGGCCTGCAGACGGCGGCCGAGCGCGAGGGCGGCGGGCATGAATATCTCGGCGGCTGGCAGCGCCGGCCGGGCTGGAGTTATCGCAGCCCCTCGGGCAAGCCAGCGCAGCCGACGGATCCGGCGGCGCATCTGACCTGGTTCGAGGCGCGCGACTATTGCGCGGCGAAAGGCGGACGCCTGCCGACGCTCGCCGAATGGCGCGAGGCCGCCTTCACCGAGCGCCGGGCCGCCCCGAGCGACGGCTTCGAGCGGGGTCGCACCTATCCCTTCCCCGTTGGCGACCAGCCCGCAGGCATGAATCTCGCCGGCACCGACCCCGCCGCCGGGGACGTCTGGGAGCGTCACGCTCCCACTGGGGCGACGCGGCGCGGCGTCAACGGCCTTAACGACATGGGTGGCAATCTCTGGGAATGGCTCGCCGACCGGCGCGGCAGCGACGCGCTCACCGCCGGCGGCTCCTGGTGGTACGGCCCGGCCCAGACCCGCAGCGAAGCCCCGCAGTGGAAGGCGGCGGATTTCACGGCGGTCTATATCGGCTTTCGCTGCGTTTACGGCTGAGGGGGAGTGTTCCGCGCGCTGACAGCGAAGAGCGCGGGAACCCCTCTCCCGCATCGAAGGCGGCTGTTGCCGACCTCGAAACTCTGAGTGCTGATCTCGGGCAGGCCCGAGATCAGTGAGAGGGGTAGGGGAGAGGTGTCGGCCCCTGGACGCGTGAGTTACACCCTGCCCGCAGCCGCGGTGAGGGTGGCGGTCCGCTGGTCCAGCGGCCTTCCCCTCTCCCCTGCACCTCTCCCTTTGGGAGAGGGGTTCCCCGCGCTTCCGGTGCTTCTCTCGTCCCGCAATGCTCAGGTCGAACCCGAGCCTGACGCCGCCGAACGCTCTGGCGACATCAATTCAGTTTACATATGAACTTTTCTGCGGATAAGCAATGCTCCGGGCCTTGCGCCCGCCCCCGCTGTTCCGCAGTGTAAGGGCTTGAAAAACGGCATCGGCTGCCCGCCGCGCGGGTGAAAGCCGGGCGACGGGGAGGACGACGATGAACGCGACTGCCGCCACCCAGGCGAAGCCCGAGCCGCGCCCGTGGCTCGCCCACTACCCCCCGGCCGTGCCGCCCGAGATCGGCGATCCCGGCACGCTGGCGGATCTGATCGGCCGCGCCTGCGAGACCTACGGGGCTCGCCCGGCCTTCGAGAGCTTCGGCAAGTCGATCAGCTTCGCCGAGACCGGCAGGGCCGCGCGGGCCTTTGCCGCCTGGCTCCAGGCGCAGGGCTATCGCAAGGGTGACCGCATCGCGTTGATGATGCCCAACATCCTGGCCTATCCGGCGACGATCTTCGGCGCGCTGCTCGGTGGATACACCGTCGTCAACGTCAACCCGCTCTATACGGCGCGCGAGCTCGCCCATCAGCTCAATGATTCGGGCGCCCGTGTACTGGTCGTGATCGAGAACTTCGCCCATGTGGTTGAGGAGGCGAAGCCGCAGCTCAAGGTCGAGACGGTGGTGGTCGCCACCGCCGGCGACCTGATGGGCTTCAAGGGGCATATCGTCAATTTCGTCGCCCGGCGCATCAAGAAGGTGGTCAAGCCCTTCAACCTTCCGGGCTTCGTGCCGCTGGCGACGGTTCTGGCGGGCTCCGACGCGATGGCGCCGGTGACCGTGACGCCCGACGACGTCGCCTTCCTGCAATACACCGGCGGGACGACCGGCGTCGCCAAGGGCGCGACGCTGTCGCACCGCAACGTCGCCTCCAATGTCGAGCAATGCGGGCTCTGGCTCGGCTGGGCGCTGGAGCCGCCGCTCGGCCGCAGCGACTACCAGCACGTCATGGTCACCGCGCTGCCGCTCTACCACATCTTCGCGCTGACCTGCTGCTGCCTGTTCATGCTGCGGATCGGCGCCAAGGGGCTGCTGATCGCCAATCCGCGCGACATCGCCGGCTTCGTCAAGACGCTGAAGGCGAGCCGCTTCACGCTGATCTCCGGCGTCAACACGCTCTACAACGCGCTCGCCAATCATCCCGAATTCGCGCAGGTGAATTTCGACGAGCTGCGCTTTGCCGTCTCGGGCGGCATGGCGACCCAGGCCGCGGTGGCCAAGCACTGGAAGTCGGTCACCGGGCGCCCGATCATCGAGGGCTACGGCCTCTCTGAAACCTCCCCCGTCGCCTCGATCAACCGGACCGATATCGCCGAGTTCACCGGCACGGTCGGCTTTCCGCTGCCCTCGACCGAAATCGCGATCCGCGACGCCGAAGGCCACGACCTGCCGATCGGCGAATCCGGCGAGATCTGCATCCGCGGTCCGCAGGTCATGGTGGGCTACTGGAACCGGCCCGACGAGACCGCCAAGGTGATGTCGGAGGATGGCTATTTCCGCAGCGGCGACATCGGGGTGATGCAGCCCGACGGGCAGGTCCGCATCGTCGACCGGATGAAGGACATGGTGCTGGTCTCCGGCTTCAACGTCTATCCCAACGAGGTCGAGGACGTGATCGCGATGCATCCGGGCGTGCTCGAATCGGCCGTGATCGGCCTGCCCGACGAGCATTCCGGCGAGGCGGTCACCGCCTTCGTCGTGCGCAAGGATGATGCGCTGACGGCCGACGAGCTGCGCGCCTTCTGCAAGGAGAGTCTGACCGGCTACAAGGTGCCCAAGCAGATCTTCTTCCGCGAGAGCCTGCCGAAGACCAATGTCGGCAAGGTGCTGCGCCGGGCGCTGCGCGAGGAGGTCGCCGGCAAGGGCTGAGGCCTGGGGGCCATCGCCTTCGCCGCGGGGCTGGGCTAATCTCGTCTCCATCGCGCGGGGTGCTCCGACGCACCCCGCGTCCCTGGAGAATTGCCGCTTGCCGCATCCCCTGATCGACGAAGCGCTGCTGCGCCAGCTCAAGCCGGGGCTGCACATCCATGACGATGCGGCGCTCAACGCCGAGCCCGGCCTCGATCTGCTGGTCGATCCGATCACCCCGGTCGACACATTCTTCATCCGCAATAACGGCACCGTGCCCTCGATCGCTGACGAGGTGGACTGGACGCTGACGATCGACGGGGAGGTCGAGCGGCCGACGCGCTGGACGATCGCCGCGCTGCGGGCCCGCTTCGAGACGGTGACGCTCACTGCCGTGCTGGAATGCGCCGGCAATGGCCGCTCGCAATTCTCGCCGGCGACCGATGGGCTGCCCTGGCGGCTGGGCGCCGTCGGCTGCGCGCGCTGGACCGGGGTGCGGCTGGCGGATGTGCTCGCTGATGCCGGCGTGCGGGAGACGGCAGTCTATACGGGGCAGTACGCGCCGGACCGGCTGATCTCCGACCCGTCGCGGCCGGCGCTGTCGCGCGGGCTGCCGATCGCCAAGGCGCTGAGCCCCGAGACGCTGATCGCCTTCGCGATGAACGGAGAGCCACTGCCGCGGCTGCATGGCGGGCCGCTGCGGATCGTGGCGCCCGGTTTCCCGGGCTCGGCCTGGCAGAAATGGCTCGACCGGGTCGAATTGCGCGCCTGCGAGCATGACGGCGAGAAGATGGGCGGGACGAATTACCGCCTGCCGACGGCGCCGGTCGCTCCCGGCGAGCCGCTCGATCCGAGCCTTTTCGCCGTGATCACCGACATGCCGGTGAAGTCGCTGATCACGACGCCGCTGGACGGCTTTAGCGCGACCTGCGGCGAGAGACTGACGGTCGCAGGATTCGGCTGGAGCGGGGCGATCCCGCTCGCGAGTGTCCGCGTCTCCGGCGATGGCGGCGTGAGCTGGCAGGATGCAGAGCTTGAGGATGGCGAGGGGCCCTTCGCCTGGCGGCGCTTCAGTGCGGACCTCGTCGTCGCGCAGTCTGGAGCCATGTCCGTCCTCGCTCAGGCCCGCGATGTGCAGGGGCATGTCCAGCCGCTCGAGATCGTCTGGAATCCGCGCGGCTACTGCAACAATCAGGTTCAGCGCGTCGAAGGTGTCGCGCTTTCGGCCTGAGCCCTCAGGCGGCGATCAGGGCGCGCGCGTCTGCGGCCTGCGCCGAGACCGAGAGGATCTCGCCCGGTGCGGTCTCCCTCCGGAAGCGCACCAGCGTGAAGTCCGGGGCGCGGCCGGTGTTGCCGCGCTCGGTCAGAACCGTCAGCGGCCGGCCGAGGCGGGCGGTGAGATGGGCGGCATGGGCTGCGCTTGCGGCCTCACGCAGCCGGGCCGCACGCTCCGAGACGACCGGTCCCGGAAGCTGCGGCATCCGGGCGGCGGGCGTGCCGGGGCGGCTGGAATAGGGAAAGACATGGACATAGCTCAGCCCGCATTCGCCGATCAGGTCGAGCGAGCGGGCAAACATGGCGTCGTCCTCGGTCGGGAAGCCGGCGATGAGATCGGCGCCGAAGGCGATGTCGGGCCGCAAGGAGCGGATCTCGGCGCAGAAGCGGATCGCGTCGTCGCGGCCGTGGCGGCGCTTCATGCGCTTCAGGATCAGGTCGTCGCCGGCCTGGAGCGAGAGATGCAGATGTGGCATCAGCCGCGGCTCGGTGGCGAGTGCCTCACGCAGATCGTCGTCGGCCTCGACAGCATCGATCGAGGACAGGCGCAGGCGCGGCAGCTCCGGCAGTTCGCGCAGGATCAGGCGCACCAGCCGCCCGAGCAGCGGCGCCTGCGCGAGGTCGCGGCCATAGCTCGTCAGGTCGACGCCGGTCAGGACGATCTCGCGCGCGCCGTCCTCCAGCAGTTCGCGGCACTGCGCCAGCACGGCCTCGGGCGCGAGCGAGCGCGAATTCCCCCGGCCGAAGGGGATGATGCAGAAGGTGCAGCGATGGTCGCAGCCGTTCTGGACCTGCACGAAGCCGCGCGTCTGCCGGGCGGCGCGGCCGGCTTCGACCGGCGCCAGCCGCGTGCGCGCCATGATGTCGCCGACGGCGATCTTGTCGCGCGGATCGGCCTCAGTGGCGCCGAGGCTGTTCGAGCGGGCGAGGGTTGTCCAGGTCGATGGCTCGAGCTTTTCGGCATTGCCGATGACGCGGGCGGCTTCGGGCATCTGCGCGAAGCGCTGCGGCTCGATCTGGGCGGCGCAGCCGGTGACGATGACGGGCCGGCCCGGCTGCTCGCGATGGAGCCGGCGGACCGCCTGGCGGGCCTGCCGGGTGGCCTCCGACGTCACGGCGCAGGCGTTGACCACGGCGAGGTCGGAGAGGCCCGCGGCTTGCGCCTGACGCCGGAGCGCCTCGCCCTCGACGATGTTGAGGCGGCAGCCGAAGGTGACGACCTCGAGGGTCATCAGGCGGCGGTCTCGAACAGTTCGGGGGCGAGCGTGCCCTCCCATTCGAATTCGACCGGGCCGGTCATCAGGACGTGGCCGTCGCTCTGCCGCCATTCGATGGCGAGGTCGCCGCCGGGCAGGCTGACCACGGCCTTGCGGGCGCTGAGCTCGCGGCGCACGGCGGCGACGAGGGCCGCGCAGGCGCCCGAGCCGCAGGCGCGGGTGATGCCGGCGCCGCGCTCCCAGACGCGCAGCACGATATGGTCGGGCGCGGTGACGGCGGCGAGCTCGATGTTGGCGCGGTCGGGGAAGATCGGGTGGTTCTCGAGCAGGGGGCCGATCTGCTCGAGATTGAAGCGGTAGGGATCGTCGACGAAGAAGACGGCGTGGGGATTGCCCATGTTGACCGCGCAGGGCGTGTGCAGGATCGGATCGTCGATCGGGCCGATCTGAAGCTCGAAATGCGCGGTGTCGTGGAAGGGCTCGGCCAGCGGGATGTCCTCCCAGTCGAGCCGGGGCGCGCCCATGTCGACGGTGAAGACGAGATCGCTGTCGCGCCTGGCCGGCAGCAGCCCGGCCTTGGTCTGCAGCGTCAGCGCGGTCTTGCCGGCACCGCCCATCAAGGGGTCGGCCAGCATGGCCCAGGCGACGCAGCGCGTGCCGTTGCCGCAGGCGCCGGCCTCGGAGCCGTCGGTGTTGTAGATCCGGACAAAGGCGTCGGTACCGGGCGTGACGGGATCGTGCAGGACCATGAGCTGGTCAAAATGCGCGCGCGGCTCGGCCGCGATGGCGCGTGCGTCGCGCTCGCCGACGCGCAGCGTCGTGCCACGCAGATCGAGCACGGTGATCTCGTTGCCGAGACCGTTCATTTTCAGGAACCGACGATGGGCGAGGGCGTTCATACCGTCACATATCCCATGGGATTGCGGGTCTATGAGGGAGGCGACGTGAAAAAGCCACCCTCGCGATGATTTCCTGGCGTAAGTGGATGTTCCATATTGCGCCGCAAGAGCGCGAGTCGATTTTGGCGCCGTTCCAGGCAGGACCTTTGACGATGCAGCATCGCCGTATTGCCGTCGGGACGCTGGCCGCCTTCCTGAGCGTCGGCAGTCTTGCCTCAGCCCAGACACGCGTGGCGCCTCCGAGCGCC
This sequence comes from Allobosea sp. R86505, assembly GCF_042466375.1. Lineage (NCBI taxonomy): Bacteria > Pseudomonadati > Pseudomonadota > Alphaproteobacteria > Hyphomicrobiales > Alloboseaceae > Allobosea > Allobosea sp. R86505. The sequence continues at coordinate 2,032,921 of NZ_JAXHPY010000001.1, forward strand.
GTGGAATCGGCGCCGCTCGCTCCGCCGCCGGGGGCGGCGGTGCCTGCCCAAGTGCAACCCACTCCCGCGCCGACGCCACCTGCCGCCGTGCCCGAGCCCGTTCCCGGCCCGCAGCCGGTCCAGCCCGCGCCGGCGCCGCCGCGCCCGCTGACGCCCGAGCCCGTCCAGCCGGCCCCGACACCGCAGATGCCGCTGGAGCCGCAGCCGGTGCAGCCGCCGCCGACCCTGCCCGCGCCCGGCCCCATCCAGCCCGTGCAGCCGCCGAGCCTGCAGCAGCAGACGGGCGTGCTCGACCCCAATGCGACCCTCGCGGGGAAACGCGGCGACCAGAGCGACGTGGACGAGGTTCTGCTGGTCGCCAAGCCCGTTCTGAAACTCTCCGGCGCCGCGAGCTGGGATGAAGGCTTCAAGCGGCTGGCCGAGAGCTTTCGCGTGTTGCGCCAGGAGGCGGAGCGCGCGCGCCTGCCGATCGCCGGGCGGCCGTTGACGCTGTTTCTGGAGACCGACGACAACGGCTTCCGCTACGAGGCGATGCTGCCGGTCGGGCCGGCGCCCGAGGGCGAGCGCAATGCGACATTCGGCGATGGCGTACGGCCGGGGCTGACGCCGGCCGGACCGTCGCTGCGCTTCGTCCATGTCGCGCCCTATGACGACATCGACTCGACCTATGAGACGATCACGGCCTATCTCGAAGCGAAGGCGATCAGCGTGAAGGACGCATTCCTCGAGGAATATGTCGGGGATCTCGCCGATCCGGCCGACCCGAATCTCGAGATCAACGTCTATGTCCAGCCGCGCTGATCGCGAGCGCCGTTTCAGACCTGCCAGCTCAATCCCGGCCGCATTGGCCTGAATCGTTCTTCGGCGACGCCGGCGGCCGCCAATGCCGCGGCGAGCGCTGCCGGCGGGCGCTCGATGCCCTCGTCGGTGAGCTGGAAGGTGCCCCAGTGGTGCCCGAGCGCTGCCTCGGCGCGCAGCGCCAGCATGACCTGCACCGCCTCCTCCGGGTTCATGTGGTTGTCGCGCATGAACCAGCGGGGCTCAAAAGCGCCGATCGGCAGGACGGCGAGACGGAAGGGTCCCAATTCGGCACCGAGGCGGCGATAGAGCGAGCCGTCGTGGTAGCCGGTGTCGCCGATGTGGAAGATGCGGGTGCCGCCTCCTTCCAGCACGAAGGAGCACCACAGCGCCATGCGCCGGTCGAAGGCGCCACGCGCCGACCAGTGGTAGCTCGGCACCAAGGTGACCGCGACGGTCTCCGACAGCACCAGGCGCGTCGACCAGTCATGCGCCTCGGCACGCGCCTCCGGGACGCGGGCCCTGACGATGGTGTCGTTGCCGAGCGGCATGATCATGCGCGGCGCGTCGCGCTCATGCAGCCGCGCCAGCGTCTCGATATCGAGATGGTCGTAGTGATTATGCGTAATCAGGACGGCGTCGATGCGCGGCAGGTCGGCGAAGGCCACGCCCGGCTCGTTGACGCGGCGCGGACCGATGAAGGAGAGCGGGCTGGCGCGCAGCGAGTAGACCGGGTCGATCAGCAGATTGAGCCCGCCGATCTGGTACAGGAACGAGGCATGACCGAGATGGACGATGCGGACACCCTCGACGCGGGCAGGCGGTCGGTCCTGCGGCGGGGCGGGATAGCTCTCGGGAAAAGCCTCGCGATCACGCCTTGAGGTCTGCCATTTCAGAACGTCGGCGAGCCCCTTGGTCACGGGCCGGCCGTCGGTGAAGACGACACCGTTGAAGTTCTCGGTCACGGGGCCCTGATAATAGGGGTTGCGCGAGCGCGAGATCGAGGCCCAGGCCGCGCTGCTCGTGCCAAGCAGCGCGGGGAGGCCGAGATAGGTGAGGAGCTTGCGGCGGTTCATACCGCAAGAGGTGGGTTCGCGCCGCCGCGGGTCAAGCCGGCACCGTTCACGGTCGCTTGACCGCCGTGACATGCAGCCAGGGTGTCGGCTCGCCATCATAGCCACCGCCCGTTGTCTCGACGATGACGAGGCTCAGCCAGCCTGCAGCACCGTAGGCGGACCGCAACCAGTCCGGCGAGGGATAGTTGAAGTAGCGGCCAAAACGGTCGCGCCCCTCGTCCGTGCCCGCCTTGAAACTGGCATAGAACAGTCCGCCGGGCTTCAGCGCCCTGTGAATACGCGCCAGGATCGCCGGCAGCGCTGTGCGGGGCACATGCAGCAGGCAGGCATTGGCCCAGACACCGTCAAAGGCCTCGACCGCGTCGATATGCTCGAAGAGCAGCACCTCGACCGGCCGGCCGAGACGCCTACTCGCCTGCTCGGCCAGTTCCGGCGAGCCGTCGGTTACGACGAGGTCGAGGCCGCGATCGAGCAGCGCGACGCTGTCGTGACCGCCGCCGCAGCCCAATTCCAGCACGCGAGCGCCGGGTGGTATCGCCGCGGCGAAATCGGCGATGCGGGCATGCTCGGCTTCGCGGGAGCGGCCCGCATAGGCCTGGGCCTCGGCGGCATAGAAATCGAGCGTGGCGGTGTCGCGGGCCGTCATGATCGTCTGCCCTTCAGCGCGTGCCGGTCCGCATCGCCACCGTCGCGATGCCGGCCCCGATCAGCAGGGTCCCGCCGGTCCGGTTGATGGCTCGGATGGCGCGCGGGCTGCTGACGACGGCGCGGGCGCGGGAGGCGATGAGCGCGTAGCCGAAGGCGTTGGCGGCGGCGAGTGTCACGAAGGTCGCCTCGAAGATCAGCATCTGCGTCCAGAAATCGGCCTTCGGATCGAGGAACTGCGGCAGGAAGGCGACGAAGAAAGTGAGGCTCTTGGGGTTCAGCGCCGTGACCAGCCAGGCATGGCCGAGCATCTTCAGCGACGAGACGGCATCCTCGCGCGGGCTGGCGTCGAGCGTGCCGCCGGCGCGGAAGAGCTTGACGCCGAGCCAGACGAGATAGGCCGCGCCCGCCCATTTCAGCACGGTGAAGACGGTGGCCGAGGTCGCCAGCAGCGCGCCGACGCCGAGCATGGAGAGCGTCATCGCGGTGAAGTCGCCCAGCGCGACGCCGGCCGCCGTCGGCAGCGCCGTGCGCCAGCCCTGGCCGAGCGCATAGGAGACGACGAGCAGGATCGTCGGGCCGGGAATGACCAGCAGCACGGCGGTGGCGGCGGCGAAGGCGGCCCAGGTTTCGAAGGTCATGAAGCTGTGTCCCCGATGGCGTCGGGCGAGCCATCCCCAGCTGCAGCGGTTTGTAAAGGGAGCTAATTCAGACGACGTCGTTTTGCTCACAAACCTCTATAGGCCTTGCAGTCCGCTTCACTGCTCCATTCGTGAAAGGTCGCTAAAGGCGGTTCGGTCTGCATCTCGCATGCCTTCGTGATGACGGCGCGATCCCGCTCGACCGCATAGGCGATGTGATCACCATCCCGAAGACTCAACGCTTCGCGGACCGCTTGAGGGATCGTCGTCCGTGCCTTGCTGGTGAGTTTGCTAACTATCATCGCCATCGCTCCGCCGTCGGAGTCAGCGCGGCGGCCGGTTCGAACCGAACCAGCCGACGGGCCCGGCCGACATCTCGACGCGCTTCTCCGGTTCGCCCGCCACGACCAGCGCCCACCAGGCGCGGTAGCGCGTCTGCAGGTCCTTCGCGAGCGCGATGCCGAAGCGGGTGGCCTCCTTCATCCGCAGATTGGCATCATGGCCCGACGAGGCGCGCCAGCCGGCGAAGGCTTCTGTCGTCGAATAGTAGCCGCCGCCGAGATTCTCTGCCGCGCGGGCGGCGTCGAGGCCGGCGGCATGGACGCGCGCGGCGAAATTGCCGGCGGCGTCATGCGAGAGCGCGTTGGCGCGCGCCATGGCATCGGCCTGGCGCTGGGCCATGGCCGTCAGTGTGGGATCGAGTCTGACGGGCCCGAGGCCCTGGCTGGCGCGATAGGCGTTGAAGATGCGGCCGGCCTCGGCGTGATCGAGGATGACCGCCGCCAGGCGGGCGGTGGCGCGCGGATCGAGCGGCGTCTCGCGGCGCGGCTCGCCGGCGCAGCCGGCGGCGAGGAGGGCGAGGGCGGCGGCGAGGAGAGGGCGCATGGGCGAGGATGGGTCCGGCATCGCTTCGGAGGATGCGGCGCTAGCGGCCCATCATGGCGAGATTGCTGCTGCGACCCGGTCAACCTTGACTTTCGCCACAATCTGCCGCTTTAACCGCGCCATCCGTTTCGCCGACATCGTCGAGACCGCATCCGCCGACCGGGCCGCCTCGCGGCATCATGAGCCCGGAGGTCAACGCCCGACAGCGCGTCCGCGCCCTCGGGCGCGCAACCGTTTGGCGATGAGGCTTCGCGCGGTCGGTCCCTGAAGGCAAGCAAGCAGGTCCGCATGTTCGGCACTCTGAGCGACAGGCTATCAGGCATCCTCTCGGGGCTGACCCGCAGGGGTTCGCTGACCGAGGAGGACGTCAACGCCGCGCTGCGCGAGGTGCGCAAGGCGCTGCTCGAGGCCGACGTCGCGCTCGAGGTCGTGCGCAGCTTCACCGACAAGGTTCGCGAGCGGGCCGTCGGCGCCGAGGTGCTGAAGTCGGTCACGCCCGGTCAGCAGGTCATCAAGATCGTCAACGACGCGCTGATCGACATGCTCGGCGGCGATGGCGAGGGCATCACCTTCGACGCCGTGCCGCCGGTGCCGATCCTGATGGTCGGTCTGCAGGGCTCGGGCAAGACGACCTCGACCGCCAAGATCGCCAAGCGCCTGACCGACCGCAGCAAGAAGCGCGTCCTGATGGCCTCGCTCGACACGCGCCGCCCGGCCGCGATGGAGCAACTCGCCATCCTCGGCAAGCAGGTCGGCGTCGAGACGCTGCCGATCGTCGCCGGCCAGTCGGCCGTGCAGATCGCCAGGCGTGCGATCGAGGCCGCCCGTCTCGGCGGCTACGACGTGGTGATGCTCGACACCGCCGGCCGCGTCACGCTCGACGACACGCTGATGGCGGAGGTCGCCGAGGTTAAGGCGGCGACCAACCCCCACGAGGTGCTGCTCGTCGCCGACGCGCTGACCGGCCAGGACGCGGTCAACACGGCGCGCGCTTTTGATGCCCGCGTCGGGCTGACCGGCATCGTGCTGACCCGCATGGACGGCGATTCCCGCGGCGGCGCGGCGCTCTCGATGCGCGCCGTCACCGGCAAGCCGATCAAGCTCGTCGGCACGGGCGAGAAGATCGACGCGCTGGAGGATTTCCACCCCTCGCGCGTCGCCAACCGCATCCTCGGCATGGGCGACATCGTCAGCCTGGTCGAGCGCGCGGCCGAGACGGTCGATGCCGACAAGGCCCAGGCGCTGGCGCAGCGCCTCGCCAAGGGCAATTTCGACCTCGCCGACATGCGCATGCAGCTCCAGCAGATGGAGAAGATGGGCGGGCTGGGCGGCGTGATGGGCATGCTGCCCGGCATGAAGCAGATGCAGGGCCAGCTCGCCAATTCGGGCGTCAACGACAAGATGATCAAGCGCCAGATCGCGATCATCGATTCGATGACGCCGGCCGAGCGCAAGAACCCCGACCTGCTCAAGAACAGCCGCAAGAAGCGCATCGCCGCCGGCTCCGGAACCTCGCCGGAGGCGATCAACAAGCTGCTCAAGATGCATCGCGGCATGGCCGACATGATGAAGGCGATGAGCAAACAGAAGGGCGGCATGCTCGGCAAGCTCGGCCAGATGTTCGGCATCGGCGGCGGCATGGGCGGCCTGCCGCCCGGCATGCCCGATCCCTCGAAGATGGATCCGGCGCAACTCGCCGAACTGCAGAAGCAGCTCGGTGCGGGCGGCGGCATGCCGGGGCTGCCTCCGGGCGGCTTCCCGGGGCTGCCCAAGGGCGTGACGCCGCCGGCCGGGATGATGCCGAAGCTGCCGGGGCTGGGCAGCGGACTTCCGGGGCTGGGGGGCTCCAACCCCTTCGGAGGCAAGAAGAAGTGACCAAGCCCACCGAAATGCGCGTCGGCATGTTCGACGTGTTCAAGCAGGTCAAGGCGCGTCTCGACGACGCCAACCTGTCCTATGAGACGTCGTCCTATCGCGACGACGCCTTCTCCTTCCTCGTGCATGCGCCGGGTGAATACTGGGAGATCGACGTGCTGGAAGACGGCTCGATCGATCTCGAGATCTTCACCTCGACAGGCATGAAGGACGATCCCTGGGCCGCGATCGACCAGCTGGTCGACGACAACAAGCCCTGATTTCCACCGCAACGCTTACCCGTTCAAAACCCAAGGAAAGACGCGAATGTCCCTCAAGATCCGCCTGACCCGTGGCGGCGCCAAGAAGCGCCCGTATTACCGCATCGTCGTCGCCGATGCCCGCTCGCCGCGCGATGGCCGCTTCATCGAGAAGATCGGCTCCTATGATCCGATGAAGGCGAAGGATTCGCCGGAGCGCGTCGTGCTCGACGTCGAGAAGGCCAAGGAGTGGCTCTCGAAGGGCGCCCAGCCGACCGACCGCGTGCTGCGCTTCCTCGACGCCGCCGGCCTCGCCAAGCGCCCCGTCCGCAACAACCCCAACAAGGCTGTTCCCGGCGAGAAGGCCAAGGAGCGCGCCGAGAAGAACGCGGCCAAGTCCGCGGCCCCGGCTGAAGCCGAGGCGTGAGAGTGACGGGGTGGGGCTCGTTCCCTTCCCCCCGCTTGCGGTGGGGAAGGGTTAGGGATGGGGGGGCGCAAAGCCCGAGCCCCATCCTTCGACGTGACGCCGAGCGGCACTGCCCCCCACCCCAGCCCTCCCCACCGCAAGCGGGGGGAGGGAGTATGGTCGCGCTCCCTGCGTGTTATCGATGAGCGACGACAAGCTCATCCTGCTCGGCGTCATCGGCGCCGCGCATGGCATCAAGGGCGAGGTCCGGATCAAGGCCTTCACCGGCGATCCGCTGGCCATCGCTGATTACGGCCCGCTGACCGACGAGAAGGGCCGGCGCTTCGAGATCGCCGAGATCCGCCCGGCCAAGGAGGTCGTGGTCGCCCGCCTCAAGGGCATCACCAGCCGCGAGGCTGCCGAGAGCCTCAACGGCGTCAACCTCTTCGTGTCCCGCGACAAGATCCCGGCGCCCGAGGATGAGGACGAGTTCCTGCAGGCCGATCTGATCGGCTGCGCGGTCGTCGGTCCCGATGGCGTGGTCTTGGGGACGGTCACCACCGTCGCCAATTACGGCGCGGGCGATCTGCTCGACATTCTGCTGCTGGATGGCCGCTCCGTGCTGATGCCCTTCACCAAGGCCTTCGCGCCGCGCATCGACATCGCCGCCCGGCGCATCGAGGCGGTTCCGCCCGAAGGGCTGTTCGAGGCCGACGATGAAGACTGAGTCAAACGCCTGGGACCGGCCGGCCGGCGCGCTGATCTTCGACATGGACGGCACCATCGTCGACAATATGCGCTTCCATGACGACGCCTGGGAGAGCTGGCACCGCGAGCACGGCCTGCCCTTCGACCGGCCGGCTTTTTTCCGGACCACTGCCGGGATGGCGGTCGGCGAGATCGTCGGACCCTATTTTCCCGAAGCCGCTCCGGACGAGATCGCCCGGCTGGGCGAGGCCAAGGAGGCGCTCTACCGCGAGACCTACCGGCCTCATGTCGCGCCGCTGCCGGGCCTGCTGCCGCTGATGGCGCGCGCCCGCAGCTTCGGCGTCCCGATGGCGGTGGCCTCGGCCGCGCCGCCCGAGAACATCGCGCTGGTGCTCGATACGCTCGGCCTGCGGGCCGAATTCGCGACGGTGATCTCGCCCTCGCAGGGCTTCCGCGGCAAGCCCCATCCGGACATGTTCGTCGAGGCGGCGCGCCGCATGGGCGTGGCGCCGGAGACCTGCCTCGTCTTCGAGGACGCCCCCAACGGCGTCGAGGCGGCGCGGCGGGCCGGCATGCGGGCCGTCGCCATGCTGACCATGCTCGGTGCGGAGGGCTTCGCTGCCTATGACAACGTCGTCGCCTCCGCGACGGACTTCAACGCGCTGGACCGGCTGCCGGCGCTGCGCTTCGGTTCGAACTGATTCCTTTGTCCACAAGCACTGCGTCATTCCGGACAAGCGGCGAAGCCGCGCCGCTCCGGAATCCATCCTAGGGCATCGTCGCGCCTTACGATGGATTCCGGGACTTCGCTTCGCTCGCCCGGAATGACGTCGCGTTTTGTCCTGATATCAGCCAGGCTCCCATATGCCGTTCCGCGCCTCCGTCCTCACCCTCTATCCGGAGATGTTCCCCGGGCCGCTCGGCGTGTCGCTGGCCGGCGAAGCGCTGCGTCGCGGGCTGTGGTCGCTGGAGACGCACCAGATCCGCGACCACGGCATCGGCCGGCACCGCAATGTCGACGACAACCCGGCCGGCGGCGGCGCGGGCATGGTGCTGCGCTGCGACGTGCTGGGCGCGGCGATCGATGCCGCCGTTCCCGCCGAAGACACGCGCCCGAGGCTGCTGATGTCGCCGCGCGGGCGGCCGCTGTCGCAGCGCGAGGTGCGCGGCTGGGTCGGAGGCGAGGGCGTCGTCATCGTCTGCGGGCGCTTCGAGGGTGTCGATGAGCGCGTGATCGAGGGGCGGGGACTGACCGAGGTCTCGATCGGCGACTACATCCTCTCGGGCGGCGAGATGGCGGCGCTGGTCCTGCTCGACGCCTGCGTGCGGCTGATCCCCGGCGTGATGGGCAAGGAACTGTCCGGCGAGGACGAGAGCTTCGAGAATGGCCTGCTCGAATATCCGCACTACACCCGCCCGCGCGAATGGGAAGGCCGGGGCCTGCCCGAGGCGCTGCTCTCGGGCGACCATGCCCGCATCGCCAAGTGGCGGCGGGCGGAAGCGGAGCGGATCACGCGGGAGAGGCGGCCGGATTTGCTGAAGGATCAGAGCGGCGGCTGAGCCGTGTGCGTGATGCTCGGGTCAAGCCCGAGCATCACGGCGCCGTCAGGGATAAGCCGCCACCGGCAGCTTCTCGGCCAGCCAGCCGCCGGGACCCAGCATGCCGCCACGGACCGCCAGAATGTCGCTGAACCCGCGGCCGGCAAGCTTGGCTCGGGTCGCAGCCGCGAGTCCGCCGCTGCGGTCGATCAGGGCGATTCGCTTGCCGCGATGGTCCAGCCGCAGGCCGGCGAGCCTGACCTCGAAGGCGGATGCCTCGGCGTCGAGCGCGATAGCGCCCTGGGGGATGCCGGTGTCGCGCCACTCCTCGGGCGTGCGGATGTCGATGAAGAGAAGGGTGCCTGCGCGGGCGGCGTCGTGAGCTTCGCGCGCCGTCAGGGTGGTCGGTGCCTGCGCCTGCGACCGGCTAGGCAATAGAAAAATCGCCGCTCCCGCGATGAGGATGCGGCGATTCAAGGTGGTATCTACGTCATTGCGAGGAGCGTCAGCGACGAAGCAATCCAGGGGCCGTCGCGCGACACTCACTGGATTGCTTCGCTGCGCTCGCAATGACGGTCTCGCTCAGCGCAGTTCGGCGCAGAAGCGCTGGATGCGGCGGCAGGCTTCTTCCAGCTTCTCGTCCGAGGTGGCGTAGGAGATGCGGAAGTTGGGGCCCAGGCCGAAGGAGGAGCCGTGCACGGCTGCGACCGCTTCCGTCTCCAGGATGCCCATGACCAAGTCCTCGTCGGTCTCGATGACCTTGCCGTTGGGCATGGTCTTGCCGATCAGGGCCGAGCAGTCGGGATAGACGTAGAAGGCGCCCTCGGGCTTGGGGCAGACGAGGCCGCGGGTCTGGTTGAGCATGGAGACGACGAGGTCGCGGCGGCGCTCGAAGGCCTTCTTGAAGACGGGCAGGTGGTCCTGCGGACCGTCCAGCGCCTCGACGGCGGCCCATTGCGAGATCGCCGAGGTGCCCGAGGTCTGCTGGCCCTGGACGAGGTCCATGGCGTTCATCAGGTGCTGCGGGCCGGCCGCATAGCCGATGCGCCAGCCGGTCATGGCGTAGGACTTCGAGACGCCGTTCATGGTCAGCGTGCGCTCGTAGAGGCCGGGCTCGACCTGGGCCGGGGTGACGAACTCGAACTCGCCATAGACGAGGTGTTCATACATGTCGTCGGTGAGCACCCAGACATGGGGGTGGCGCATCAGCACGTCGGTGAGCTTCTTCATCTCGGCGCGGCTATAGGCGGCGCCCGAGGGGTTCGACGGCGAGTTCAGGATGACCCACTTGGTCTTGGGCGTGATCGCGCGCTCGAGCTCTTCCGGCTGGAGCTTGAACTCGTTCTCGATCTTCGTCTCGGCGAAGGTCGCGGTGCCGCCGCAGAGCGCGACCATCTCGGGATAGGAGACCCAGTAGGGCGAGACGCAGATGACCTCGTCGCCGGGGTTCAGCGTGGCGAGCAGGGCGTTGTAGATGACATGCTTGCCGCCGGTCGAAACAATGGTCTGGCTCGGCTTGTAGTCGAGCCCGTTCTCGCGCTTGAACTTGCGGGCGACCGCCTCGCGCAGCTGCGGGATGCCGGAGACGGGGGTGTACTTGGTCTCGCCGCGACGGATGGCGGCGATCGCCGCCTCCTTGATGTTGTCCGGCGTATCGAAATCGGGCTCGCCGACGGAGAGCGAGATCACGTCCTTGCCCTGCGCTTTCAAGTCGCGCGCCTTCTGCGTGATGGTGATGGTCGCAGACGGCTTCACGCGCTTCAGGGCGTCGGCAAGGAAGGCCATGGGAGGTTCTCCGGATCTCGGACGAGGGCACGCCGCGGCGGGCGCGCGCGTGGTTTAGGACTCGCGAGCCGGCATCGCAAGCCAAACTCCTTGATGGCGCCTGTGAATGGCGCGAATGTCCTGTCGACAGCATGGTCGCGGAGATTCACGTCGCAGGCGTCGCGCTGGCCGGTCGCCGCTTCGCGCCACTGCCGAGAGGGAGCGATGAGCCGTCTCGTGGAACTCTGGCGTCGCCTTCCGGATTGGGCCTACGGGCCGCTCCTGCTGGCCGTTGTCGTCGGCGGCGCCCTCGCGATCAACCTGTGGTATCGCTTCGTCACGTCCGGCACCAACAGACCCGAGATCGCCGAGACCTGCGCGCTGGGCTCCTACGATCAGACCGCGTTCCGCGCGCTGATCGGCCGCGTCATGCGCGAGGGTGGTCGTGGCGATGGCGGTTGCCGCAACGTGACGCTGCCGGAGGACTGTTTCGAGCGCGTGCTGAAAGAGCGCATCGACGCCGTCCAGAAGGTCGCCGGGCCGGACATGGTGGGACGCATGATGGCGATGCACGCGGTGATGCGCGCCAGCAAGGCCGTGCTGCTGTCGCAGAAGACGATTCCGCCGCGCCCGCCCCTCAATCTCCCTGGGATAGAGGCGCATCGGAAGGCGTTTCCAGACGCGTTCAAGCCGCCGCTGCCGCCCCGTGCCGAGCGCTTCGTCTATGCGCTCGACAAGCGCGAGGTCGGTCTGTCGGGGCCGGCGCTGATCGGCGGCGGTCGACGCCATAGCTGGGATACGGGACGCACCAGCTCGCCCAGTGGTCTCTACGCCATCGCCGAGGTCGCGATCATCCTGTCCGATCCCGCACTGAATTATCCCGTCGACAGCGATGTCGGGGCGGAAAAGGAGGAGATTGCCTATGTCGAGGCGGCGTGGACGCACCGGCGCACCGACTACAACGCAACGCGGCCGGCGCTGCCCGCCGAATCGGTCCACAGCATGACCTCGCTGTGCCCGCGCCGCCCGGCCTGGCTCGATACGCCGGCGCAGCCTTCGGGCAGACAGGCGCGGCCTCCCTTCATGTGGGACAGCATCAGGAAGGAGGTGGAGGATGCGATGCGACCGATCGTGCCCAACAACTGAACCGGTCCGGCCCGCGTTTCGCCGCGCCGGACTGGCCGGAAACATGCATAGTGAGGTGATTGGCTGAGGGGCCACTCATCACCAGCGCGCCCGCGGCGCGCGGAAAGCAACTCCGTGAAACTCAGAATCGGCTACGAACTCGATTACGATTTTCCGCAACCCACGCCGATGATCCTGATGCTGAACGTGCATTTCAGCCGGGTGTCGGACCTCCAGACTCCCGATTACATCCGCTTCAGCCCTTCCGTTCCGGTCAGCGCCTATCGCGACGGCTTCGGCAACTGGTGCACCCGGCTGGTGGCGCCGAAGGGCGCGATGCGGATCACAGCCGATGCGATCATCCAGGACAGCGGCCTGCCGGAAGCCTTCGATCGCAGCGCGGGGCAGGTGCCGGTCGAGCATCTGCCGGAAGAGGCCATCGTCTTCCTGCTGGCGAGCCGCTTCTGCGATTCAGACCGGCTGCTTGATCTCGCCTGGCAACTCTTCGGCCAAACGCAGCCCGGCGCGCCACGCGTCCAGGCAATCTGCGACTTCGTCAACCAGCGCATCGCCTTCAACTACAACGACGCCAGCGTGACCCGCTCGGCTTCGGACGCCTATGCGGAAGGGCGGGGCGTCTGCCGCGACTACGCCCATCTCGCCATCGCGTTCTGCCGGGCGATGAACATCCCGGCGCGCTACTGCACCTGCTATCTCGGCGACATCGGCACCCCGCAGCCCTGGCCGCCCGGCGATTTCGCGGCGTCTTTCGAGGCCTATCTCGACGGCGGCTGGCAGATGTTCGATCCGCGCAACAACGAGCCGCGCATCGGCCGCGTGCTGATCGCGCGCGGTCGCGATGCGGCCGACGTCGCCATCGCGACAACGTTCGGGCCCAATACGCTGACCGGCTTCAGGGTCTGGACCGACGAGGTGACGGAGGCGTGAGCCATCGGCGGCGCGCCGCTCGGGGAGCGCCGTCTCGGTCCCGGTGCTCTCAGTCCCGGAACAGCCCGGATGTGTCCGGCTTCTTGGCCCGCAGCGGCGTCTTGCGGGTCAGGCCCTTGGCTTTGGGGGCCGAGGTGTCGGGGGCCGCATCGTCCGGGGCTTGTCCGTCTTCGGCCGGTTCGGGTTGCGCGGGGGTGGCGGCTGCGGGCTTCGCCGCGGCCGCCTTTTCGTCGGCCCTGGCCTGTTCGGCCGGGTCGATGGTTCTGAAGCGGATCATTTCTTTTTCGGTCCCGCGGCGCGCGCTACGGCTGCCGCGAAGGTCGCGGGCGCCGCCGCCTCTGCCTTGGGCTTGTCCTTCTTCGGCTTCTTGGCTTCGCGGTTTCCGCGCTGTTCGCCTTTTGCCATGGTCGGTCTCCTCGGGTCTGAGGGTGCGGGATCGCGCCCCCGGTGGATCTCGGGCTTTAGGTCAGGCTTGGCCTGGATCGCGATGGGCGATGAAGATGGAATCGATCATGCGGCGGCTTTCGCCTGCCGCGGCCGGCCCGGCAGAGGCCGGGGCTCGTCATGTCGAAGCAGAGATCGACTCTAGGCCAGACCGGCGGCCGGCGCACGCGCTTTCTCGCCGAACGCCAGGCACCGGTCCTTCTGTGGCGGTTTCGGCCTTGCGCGACGCGTGCGTCCCTGCGATGCGCAGGCGGCCATGACCGCTTCCCCGCCGATCGCGATCTATGTCGATGCCGATGCCTGCCCGGTGAAGGACGAGATCTTCAAGGTCGCCAGTCGCCACCGCCTGCATGTCTTCGTCGTCGCCAACAGCTTCATGATGCTGCCGCGCGAACCCTGGATCGAGCGCGTCATCGTCTCGGGGGGCTTCGATGCGGCCGACGACTGGATCGCCGAGCGCGTCGCCCGGGGCGCGATCGTCGTCACCTCCGACATCCCGCTCGCAGACCGCTGCATCAAGGCCGGCGCCGAGGTCATCGGCCCGACCGGCAAGCCCTTCACCGAGGCCTCGATCGGCATGGCGCTGGCGACGCGCGACATGATGGAGGACCTGCGCGCGATGGGGACGGCGACGGGCGGACCGAAGCCATTTTCGGCGCGCGACCGCTCGGCCTTCCTGCAGGCGCTCGACCTTTCCATCCAGCGGCTGAAGCGGGCGGGCTTCGCGGCCGGCGGCGTTGCCGGCTAGGCCCTTGATTTCGCGGCGGCTTCATCCGATCGCGGCATTTCCCTCCGGCGCCGAATGTTCTATGGCTTCCGGCCAAGCCTGTGCTCAATCGGGCCGCTCCGGGAGGATTTCTGATGTCGTTGACCCGCCGTTTCACGCTCGGCCTGCTGGCCGGTACCGTCCTCGCTCCGTCCGTCGTGCGGGCGCAGAGCTTCCCGACCAGGCCGATCACGCTCGTCGTGCCTTATCCGGCGGGCGGCCCCACCGATGCGATCGCGCGCTTCGTCGCGCAGGACCTGTCGACCTCGATCGGCCAGAACGTCGTCGTCGACAACCGCGCCGGCGCCTCGGGCGCCGTCGGCACGCGGGCCGTGGCCAAGGCCGATCCCGATGGCCACACCATCGTCTTCGGCAACAACCAGACGCATGGCAACAACATGTTCCTGCTGAAGGAGCCTGGCTATGACGCGGTCAAGGATTTCGCGCCGCTGGCCGGCGTCGGCGCCTTTGAGCACGCCTTCGTGGTGCGCAAGGACCTGCCGGCCAAGGACATCAAGGAGTTGGTCGCGCTCGCCAAGGCCGATCCGGGCAAGCTCAACTATGGCTCGACTGGTGTCGGCTCGGGCTCGCATCTCGCCATGGAACTGTTCATGGCGCGCACCGGCATCAAGATGACGCATGTGCCGTTCCGCGGCGCGGCGCCGCTGGTGCAGGAGATCATCGCCGGGCGCATCGACATCGCCAATTCGACGCTGCCGAGCGTGCTCGCGCAGATCAATGCCGGCACGCTGCGCGCGATCGCGCTCGCGAGCCCCGAGCGCAATCCGCGCGCCAAGGACATCCCGACCCTGCGCGAACAGGGCATCGCCGATGCCGACGCCGATTCCTGGGCCGCCTTCTTCGCGCCGGCCGCGACGCCCGCCCCGGTGCTGGCGACACTGTCCAAGGCGATCCTCGCCTCGCTGGCGAAGCCCGCCGTGAGCGAGGCGATCCTGAAGCTCGGCTTCACGATGAGGTTACGTGACCCGGCCGCCTTCCGGCCCTATCACCTTCAGGAAATCGCGACTTGGGAAAACATCATCAAGGCGGCCGGGGTGAAGCCGGAGTAGCCTGGACAGACGGAGTCGGCATGGCCGCAGCAGGGTTCGGAAGACGCTTCGTTCTCGCTCTCCTGCTGCTGCCGGCGCTCTGGCCCGGCGCCGTCGCAGCCATCGAGGTGGATCGCGAGCGGGTCTGGGCGCTGCTCGCGAAACCCGGCCATGTCGCGCTGATGCGCCATGCCGATGCGCCCGGGACCGGCGATCCGGCCGGGTTCCGCATCGGCGACTGCGCGACGCAGCGCAATCTCGGCGAGCGTGGGCGTGAGCAGTCCCGCCGCCTCGGAGCGGAATTCCGTCGCCGTGCCGTCCCGGTGGCGCTGGTGCTGACCAGCCAGTGGTGCAGGGCGCGCGAGACGGCCGCGCTGATGGCGCTTGCCCCTGTCGAGGACGAGCCGACGGCGCTGAATTCCTTCTTCGGACGCCCCGGCGAACGCGAGGGCGCCACCGCTGCGCTGCGGAGGCGCCTCGCCGCGCTGCCCGCGGATGGTGGGCTGGTGCTGATGGTGACGCATCAGGTCAACATCACCGCGCTGACTGGCGTGTTTCCGGCTTCCGGCGAAATGGTGGTGCTGAAGCGGGACGATCAGGGTGGCGTCGTGACCGTCGGCCGGCTGCCTGCGCCCTGACGCTGGCGGAACCCGCCGCTTCAATTCGCCGTGACGGGCCCGCAACCGACTGGCCTGCCGGGCGGTTGTCCCTATCTGTGAGCCAAGGGTCCGATCAGGAGATGACGATGCGCCGGCAAGCCTGCTTTTTGCTGTTCACTGTCGCGGCGGCGATGCTGATCGCTCTTCCGGAGGCGGGGGCCCAGCAGCGTGTCCGGTCGAGCGCGGGCGACCTCACGGTGGAGACGGTGGCGGGCGGGCTCGAGCATCCCTGGGGGCTCGCCTTCCTGCCGGACGGGCGCATGCTGGTGACGGAGCGGCCGGGACGGCTGCGGCTGGTCGGAGCGGACGGCAAGCTGTCTGCGCCGATCACCGGCGTGCCCAATGTCTCGGGACGCGGGCAGGGCGGTCTGCTCGACATCGTCATCGACCCCGGCTTCGCGCAGAACCGGACGATCTACCTCTCCTTCGCCGAGCCGCGGGCGGGGGGCAGCGGCACGAGCGTCGCCCGCGCCCGCCTCAACGAGCGCGGCACGGCGCTGGAGGGCACCAAGGTGATCTTCCAGCAGATGCCGACGGTCTCCAGCAATCTGCATTTCGGCTCTCGGCTGGTCTTTGACCGGACTGGCTCGCTCTTCGTTACGGTCGGCGACCGCTACGGCCAGCGCGACCAGGCGCAGAACCCCGGCAATCATATCGGCAAGATCATGCGGATCGCCCCCGAGGGCGGTGCGCCGGCCGACAACCCCAGGGTCGAGGGCTGGCAGCCGGAGATCTGGTCGATCGGCCATCGCAATGTCCAGGGCGCGGCGCTGCACCCCGAGACCGGCCAGCTCTGGACGGCCGAGCATGGCGCGCGTGGCGGCGACGAGGTCAACACGCCCAAGGCCGGCCGCAATTACGGCTGGCCGGTCGTCACCTTCGGCATCGACTATTCCGGCGCCAGGATCGGCGAGGGGACGGCCAAGGCCGGCATGGAGCCGCCGCTGTTCTACTGGGACCCCTCGATCGCCCCCTCGGGCGCTGCTTTCTACACCGGCGCCGTCTGGCCGGCCTGGAAGAACTCGCTCTTCGTCGGCGGGCTCGCCGGGCAGATGCTGGTTCGGCTCTCGACGCAGGGCGAGGCCGTGACCGGTCAGGAGCGGCTGCTCGAGGGGCTCGGTGAACGCATCCGCGACGTGCGCCAGGGGCCGGACGGGTTTTTGTACCTGCTGAGCGACGCGCCCGACGGGAAGCTGCTGCGGGTCCGGCCGGCGCGGTAATGCTCACGCTTTCCAGCACGGAAATCGATCATCAGTACATGATGATCGCATCGCGTGCCCTGATCGCAGCGGCTCACAGCATCGCAGTCATGCCGGCGGCTTTCGTCGCGTGCTTTCCCTCTCATGGCCAGCGCCAGCGGTCTGCTTGCCGCGACCGGCCTGCTTTGGAGGCCCTGCTCAAGGCGCCGTCATGTCAGGCGGCCAGGGTGACCGGGCGGTCCTGAACCTGGGCGAAGGCGATGCCCTCCAGAATCGGCTTGGTCGTTCTGAGCACGGCCGCGGTGGCTGCGCGTCCGCGTCGGTCGATCGCGACCTCGATGCGTCCTGACGGATGCTCGATGACCACGCGCCGCGGAAGGCCGGCATCCCCGACGAGGCGATGCGCCAGCGTCCCGGGCGTTCCGCAGGCCGTGCCGAGTCCGACGGCACCGGTGACGGCGAAGGCCTTGTGGCAGGCGTGCGGCATGAAATAGCGCGCCGTGATGGTGCCACCCTTCTGCGGTCGTCCGATCAGCACCGGTTTGGGAATGACCAGATCTGAGACATCGCCCAGCCCCATCAACCGGCCCGCCCTCCGCCGGATGTGCTCCAGGCGAGCCATGAACGCGCGGTCTGCGTCGAGTTCGGCCGGCGTCTCGCTCCCCGTCTTACCGAGTGCGGCGGCTTCGATCACGACCAGCGGCATGGCCGCATCGATGCAGGAGACCTCGACCCCCTCGATGAGATCGATGGCGGCCCCCGTCGGCAGCAGCTTTCCCGTCTTGGCGCCAGCGACGCCCAGAAACTCGAGTTCGACCGGGGCCCCGCTTCCGGGCACGCCGTCGATCACGGTATCGCCGTCATAGACTGGCTTCCCGTTGGGAGTCTGCACCGTGGCGGCGACGAGCTGCCCCGTGTTGACGTTGTGGATCACGACGCGCGTGTGACCCGCCTGGCCCGCGACGAGCCCCTTCTCGATGGCGAAAGGGCCGACGGTCGACAGCATGTTGCCGCAGTTTGGCGAGGTGTCGACCACGCGCTCGACCACTTTCACTTGAGCGAAAAGATAGTCGACATCGGCGTCGGGATGTGTCGGCGGCCCGACGATGGCGACCTTGCTCGTCAGGGGATTGCCGCCGCCGAGCCCGTTGATCTGAAGTTCGTTGCCTGACCCGAGGATCGACAGCAGCACCTCGTCGCGCAGGCCGG
Source organism: Allobosea sp. R86505 (assembly GCF_042466375.1). Taxonomy (NCBI): domain Bacteria; kingdom Pseudomonadati; phylum Pseudomonadota; class Alphaproteobacteria; order Hyphomicrobiales; family Alloboseaceae; genus Allobosea; species Allobosea sp. R86505. The sequence continues at coordinate 2,050,896 of NZ_JAXHPY010000001.1, forward strand.
TATCCACAGGGAGGTCGGTTGCCAGAAAGACCGGCCCGCGTGAGGTGCCGCCACGCATGAGGGTGCAGGGGATGCGAAGCTGGATTGCCATGGAGGCTCTTCCCCGCGGCTGACGCCGCGATTGGCCGTGTCTGGAGAGCCGTATCCACCACCCCGATCATGTTGTGAAATGCAAAGATTTCGATCATTGATATGGAATGCGCATCAATTTCGAGCTTCTCGATATCCGAGCCTTTCTCGCCGTTCTCGAACTGGGCGGCTTCCACAAAGCGGCCGAGATGCTCAACATCTCGCAGCCCGCTCTGTCGCGCCGCGTCCAGGCCCTCGAAGTGGCGGTGGGGGCGCCGTTGCTGGAGCGAACGACGCGAAGGGTCAGCCCCACGAGCGTGGGCCGATCCTTCGCGCCGCTCGCGCGCCGCCTGCTCGACGAATTCGAGGAATCCCTGCTCGGCATCACCGACGTCGCCGGCCGACAGTCGGGACAGGTCACCATCGCCTGCGTCCCGACCGCTGCCTTCTACTTCCTGCCGCGCGCCATCGAGTCGTTCAGCGCGACCTATCCGCTGATCCGGTTCCGGATCCTCGACCTGTCGGCGAATGACGGGCTCGAGAGCGTTGCTCGCGGGGAAGCCGAGTTCGGTATCAATCTTCTCGGCAGTTCAGACCCCGATCTGGTCTTCACCCCGCTCGTCGAGGATCCTTTCGTGCTCGCATGCCGGCGCGACCACCCCCTGGCCGCCCGCAAGGAACTGGCCTGGAAAGACCTCGCCGACCAGACGCTGATCGGAGTCAGCCGCGCCAGCGGCAATCGCATGATCCTGGAAAGCGCTCTGGCGAAGGAGGGTATCGGACTGACCTTCAAGTTCGAGGTCAACCATCTGACGACGTCGCTCGGGCTGGTCGAGCGCGGCCTCGGCGTGTCGGTGCTGCCGCGGCTCGCAACACCGCCGCGAGACCACCCCGTCATCGCGACCAAGGTCATCGGCACGCCCTCGGTGTCGCGCACCATCGGTCTGGTCGAGCGCCGAAAGGCGCGTCTGGCACCCGCTGCCCAACGCTTCAGAGACATGCTGATCCACACATGGAGTGAAAATCCGGAGGCGCGCCCGTAGAGATTGATGTGTAAATTGCATCAATCTGCAAAATTATCGCATTTCCAAAAACGGTCGTTTGAGTCGATAGCAATCCTCACAACGGGGCCGTCAGTCGCCCTGAATCGGGAGGAACGAATGACGACGAATCTGACGCGCCGGACCCTGCTCCTCGGCGCCGCCTCCCTGGGGGCCAGCAGTGCGCTCAGCACGATCGCCTGGTCCCAGGCGCCCTTTCCTTCGCGGCCGATGAAGCTCCTGGTCCCTTATGCGGCCGGCGGCGGCACGGATGCGATCGCGCGCCTCGTCGCGCAGGGCATCGGTGAAAGGCTCGGTCAGTCGCTGGTCGTCGAGAACAACGGATCAGCCGGTGGCAACCTCATCACGGCGCAGGCCGCGTCTTCGCCCCCGGATGGCTACACGGTCCTGCTCGCGAACCAGGGGCCGATGGTGGTCAACCCGCACCTGTACAAGAATGTCAAAGTCGATCCGCTGACAGCCTTCGATCCAGTGACCTTGATTGCCGATGCGCCGCTCGCACTGGTCGTCGCGCCGAAGTCGCCATTCCAGACCGCACGTGACCTGGTCGAGCACGCGCAGAAAAACGGCGGCAAGCTCACCTATGGCTCGGCTGGAAATGGCTCGGCGAGCCATCTCGCCACCGTGTTGCTCGCCAGAACCACCGGGTTTGAGGCGGTCCACGTTCCCTATCGCGGTGCCGGCCCGGCTCTGACCGACCTCCTCGCCGGACAAACGGACTTCATGGTCACGACCGTTCCCTCCGTGCTCGGTCTGATCGAAGGCAAGGCGGTCCGGTTGCTGGCGGTCACGAGCCCGCAGCGCACCAAGCTATTTCCCGACACCCCCACCGTGGCGGAACTCGGTTGGCCGGACTATCGAGCGACGGCTTGGTACGGGCTTGTTGTTCCAAAGGGCACGCCGGAACCCGTCATCAAGGCTCTTCGCGCCTCCACCGTGAGCACAATCACCAGCGACACGATCAAGGCGCGCCTGCGCAACGAAGGGGCTGAGCCGATCGGAAACGAACCGGCTGCCTTTGCCGAGATGATGCGCGCAGAGTCCAAGCGCTGGGCTGCGGTGATCAAGAGCGCCAACATGGCGATCTGACGGGCAGGGCGCGCCGGCCGGATCGGCGATGGGAAGGCCAAGCCGGGGAGAAGTGGCCCTTGTTCGACATTGATCGTCGATCGCGCCTCGGGGCTGACCCGCCAGGACGGCGCCGTATGGCCGGATTGGAGTAGTGCGCTCGTCTTCGGCGGGCTCGCCGGGCAGATGCTGGTTCGGCTCTCGACGCAGGGTGAGGCCGTGACCGGACAGGAGCGGCTGCTCGAGGGGGTGGGCGAACGCATCCGCGACGTTCAGCAGGGGCCGGACGGGTTCCTCTACCTGCTGAGCGACGCGCCCGACGGGAAGCTGCTGCGCGTCCGGCCGGCGAAGTAGCGGCGGAGGGCTGCAGGGCCAAGCCCTCCGAGCCTTCGGTGATGGCGGGGAAGGCATGCGGCGGTGGGGCGCCACTGGCGCTCGTGCGCCGTCCCGAAACCTGCTACCGCGCTGTCCGGCTCAGGGCTGGGAATCTCACGCGATGCAGGACGGCACTCTCTCGATCGGGATCATCGGCGCAGGCATCATGGGCGAGCGCCTGCTGAGCGCCATTCTGGATCAGTCTCCGCCGCTGGTGACGGTCGGCGGCGTCTGGGATCCGGCGCCTTCGGCGATGGCACGCATGGCGGCGGCCTTTCCGCAGGTTCCGCGCCTGGCCGATGCCGCGGCGATCATCGCCGCCAGCGACTGCGTCTACATCGCTTCGCCGCCCGCGTTCCATCTCGGTCACGCCCGGGCCGCGATCGCAGCCGGAAAGAGCGTGTTCTGCGAGAAGCCTTTGGCGGTCGATGTCGAGGATGCGCGCGCCTTCGTGGCAGAGGCCGGAAACAGAGGGGCCGTCAATTTTCCCTTCGCTTCCTCGCTTGCGGTCGCCACGCTGATGGACTGGATCGCGCAGGGTGCCGTCGGCACGGTGTCGCGCGTCACGATCGAGGTCGCCTTCGCGACCTGGCCCCGGTCGTGGCAGGCCGATGCCGCCGCCTGGCTGGACGGGCGGCAACAGGGCGGCTTCACCCGGGAGGTCGTGTCGCATTTCCTCTTCCTGAGCCGCAGGCTGTTCGGTCCGCTTCACGGTCTCTCCGGGCGCGCGGCGTTTCCGGAGGCCGGCCAGTCGGAGCGCTCGATCGAGGCGACGCTGATGGCCGGCGACATCCCGGTCGACCTCAAGGGCAGCGTCGGCAGCACGTCGAAGGATGATCACAACATCTGGATGCTGGAAGGCGACAAGGGCGCCGTCCGGCTCTGCGACTGGTCCATCGCCGAACGCCGCCTGCCCGACGGAACGTGGCAGCGCGCAGCCGATGCCCTGTCGCAGGTGGAGGCGCGGCCGATCGCGCTCAGGCGCCAGATCGAGGGGGTGGTCCGGCTGACGCGGGGGGAAGTGCACCATCTCGCGACGCTGACCGATGCACTGAACGTTCAGGAGATCGTCGAGGGCATTTTGGCCGGGGGCGTGACAGCCGCAGAGTAACCACAGCCTGGCGTCATACAATCTCCGCCAGCCGTGTGTCCTGCGCCAGCACCAGGCACCAATGCGGCTCGAAATCGGCGCCCAGCGGCCAGATGAAGTCCTTGAAGATCTCCAGCAGGCGGGACTGGTAGCGCTCGAACCAGGCGCGCCGGCAGAGCACGAATTTGGTCGCGCCGACGATGGTCTCGCGGTCGATGACGCAGAGCGGCACGATGTCGGGATTGGCTTCGAGATAGGCCTGCACCGCCACCATCAGCGTCGGGTAGCCGGGGTGGAGCATGTCGTCGAGAACGATCAGCCCGCCCTCGGCGAGGCAGGCGGTGGCCAGCGCGAGGTCGCGGCCGAGTGCGGCGCGGGAATGCTCTCCGTCGATATGGATGAAGCGCAAGGGGACGCCGCCGGCCTTTGCGATGAGGTCTGCGGGCGCCATCGCGCCGGCATCGCCCTTGATCGTGCGGCGGCGCTCCGGGCCAATGCCATGGCGGGCGCAATTGGCCTCGAAGCGCTGCTCGACGCCGGGGTCGGGCCAGGAGAAGATGTCCAGCGCCAGCGCGATTTCGCCTTCGTTCAGCGCATGGGCGAGGGCGATGAAGAAGCGGCCCTCGAAGGCGCCGATTTCGGCGATCGGGCCACGCACCCCTTCCTCGGATTGCAGCCGCAGCAGCCGCGCGCAGATCGCGGCGGCGAAGCGCGAGGACATGCCGACGACCTGGTCGTAGCCCGAGGCGAGATAGGCCTCGACCGCGTCGTGGCCGGAGAAGGGGAGGGCGGGCGTGGCTGGCTGATCCATGATGCCACTGTGACGATGCGGCAGAGCGCTGTCACCCCGGGATCGGCGCGGATCCGCGTCTGCTCCCGGATCAGCTCTTGGCGTGGAAGATGAAGAAGGCGCCGGCTGCGATCAGCGCGAAGCCGATGGCGTGATTCCAGGTCAGGCTCTCCTTGAGCCAGAACACCGAGAAACCGGCGAAGACCAGGAGGGTGATGACCTCCTGCATCGTCTTGAGCTCGGCGGTGGAATAGACGGCCGAGCCGATCCGGTTGGCCGGCACCGCCAGCATGTATTCCGGCAGTGCGATCATCCAGCTCGCCAGGATCGCGAGCCCGATCGCCGTGCTCTTGTAGCTGAGATGGCCATACCAGGCGAAGGTCATGAAGACATTGGAGCCGATCAGCAGGACGACCGGCAGGACATGGGCGGTGGTGAGGGAGGGCATCGCGGTTCTTCCGAGGCGTGGCCGGGAACGCCCGGCTTCCGGTTCGTTCGGCCGATGCCCCGGCTCAGCCGAAGCGCAGCTTCATCGACAGGATCAGCAGCACGAGGCAGAGCGTCAGCGCATTGGCGATGACGACCGGCCAGGACCCGATGTGGAGACCGTAGGTCAGCCAGAGCGCCGTCCCGGCAGCAAAGAGCGACTGGGTCCACAGCGAGATGGCCTTCGTGTCGCGGGTGCGGATGGTGCGCCAGGCCTGGGGCAGCCAGCACAGGCTGGTGAGCGCGGCGGCAGTGAAGCCGAGGAGTTCGATCGAGGCGGGCGACATGGCGGGTTCCGGCGGGGGCTGGCGCCCTCATAGCGGGATTCGCCGGCCCGCGCTGCCCTGGCGATGGTTAACCTCTCTTAACCGCCTCGCCCTAGTTTTGCGTCATTCCTGCAATTCGGTGGAGACCATGCGCACAACGATCCTGGCCCTGCCCCTCGTCCTCGTCGCCTCCGCCGCTTCGGCGCAGGGCGGTTTTTCCTCCTGCCTGTCCGGCTTGCGCAGCGATGCCGCGGCCAAGGGCGTGTCGGGGGCCACCTTCGACCGCGCCATGGCCGGCGTCGAGCCGGACATGAAGATCATCGAGGCGATGAACAACCAGCCGGAGTTCAAGACGCCGATCTGGGACTATCTGGGCACGCTGGTCGACGAGGAGAAGGTCGCGGAGGGGCGCGCGATGATGCGCCAGCACGCCTCGACGCTGGCGGCGGCCGAGCGGCGCTTCGGCGTCGACCGTCACACCATCGCCGCCGTCTGGGGCGTCGAGAGCGATTTCGGCAAGGCCAAGGGGCGCTGGCCGCTGGTGCAGGCGCTTTCCACGGGGGCGTGCCTGGCGCCGCGCCGCAACGCCTTCTTCAAGGGCGAATTGCTGGCGACGCTGCAGATCATCCAGCGCGGCGATCTGCGCCCCGAGCGGCTGTTCGGCTCCTGGGCCGGCGCCTTCGGCCACACCCAGTTCATCCCCTCGACCTATCTGCGGCTCGCCGTGGACGGCGACGGCGACGGGCGGCGCGACCTCGTCGATTCGATTCCCGATGCCCTGCATTCGACCGCCAACTTCATGGACAAGGCGGGCTGGGTCACCGGCGCGACCTGGGGCTACGAGGTCCGGGTGCCGCGCGGCTATGGCGGCTCGACGGGGCGAAACCCCAAGCGCCCGCTGTCGCATTGGGCGGGGCAGGGGATCGTCAAGTTCGACGGCTCGGCGCTCAACGGCACGGGCAATGCCGGGCTCCTGATGCCGGCGGGCCGCAACGGCCCCGCCTTCCTCGTCTTCAAGAACTACGACGCGGCTTTCAGCTACAACGGCGCCGACTCCTACGCGCTGGCGATCTCGCTGCTCTCCGACCGGTTGCGCGGCCGGCCGGGCGTGCAGGGCGAGTGGCCGACCGACGATCTGCCCCTGTCGCGCGAGCAGCGCCGCGAATTGCAGCGGCTCCTGATTGCGCGCGGCTACAATGTCGGTGAGCCGGACGGCGCCGTCGGCTCGCTGACGCGCGCGGCGATCCGGGATGTCGAGGCCAGGATCGGCATGCCCCCGACCGGACGGCCGGGCGAGAAAGTGCTGCGCGCGCTGAAGAGCGGGCGGGTGTGAGGCCCACGCTTTAGCGCACGGCCCGGAAGTGCTATGGATCGGGTCGTGGAGGGCGCGCCTATGAGCACGGTCATGGACGAGGCTGGACAGGTCACGATCACGATTCCCCGCGCTGTTCGCGAGCGCCTGGGGCTCACGGCGGGGAGCATGGTCGATTTTGCGTTCACCGAAGATGGCCAGGTGTCCCTCCGCAAAACCGTCGACGTGGCCGAGCGCATCGCTGCGCTGAAACGTCTGGCGGGCACGCTGAAAACGAACATGACCACCGACGAAATCATGGCGATGACCCGAGGCGAAGATTGACCACACTGGTCGACACGAACGTTCTCCTGGACGTCGTGACGATGAGCCCGGCGTGGATGACGCCGTCCTTGATGGCACTCGAACGCGCGCTGTCTGAAGGTGTGCTGATCGTCGATGACATCGTTTATGCCGAGCTTTCCGTGGGTCTCGAAAGCACCGCAGACACGGATGCCGTCTTGAGGTCGGTCGATGTCATTCTCGCACCCATCCCGCGCGAGGCGCTGTTCCTCGCGGGAAAAGCCTTCAAGTCATATCGAGAATCCGGCGGAACGCGGACGGGCGTGCTGCCGGATTTTTTCATCGGCGCTCATGCTCTGGTCGAGAATATCCCATTGCTGACCCGCGACCCCAAGCGCTACCGGACTTATTTTCCAACCGTCGAACTGATCGTTCCGACTGCTTGAGCCGCACGCATCCACCAGACCCCCGAGACCCCCTCGCATGTCCCGCCGCCTGATTTCCACCGGCTCGCCCTTCGAGACCGCCTTCGGCTATTCGCGGGCCGTGATCGACGGCGATCTCGTCTTCGTGTCCGGCACGACCGGCTATGACTATGTCACCATGACCCTGCCGGAGGATGCGGCCGAGCAGGCACGTAACATTTTCCGGACGCTGGATGCGGTGCTGACGGAGGCGGGCGCCTCGCTCGCGGGCGTGGTGCGGGCGCAGTATTTCGTCACCGACCGGGCTTATTGCGAGCCGGTGCTCGCCGTCTGCGGCGAGGTTTTCCGCGAGGTGCGCCCGGCAGCGGGCATCTATGTCGTGGCCGGGCTGCTGAAGCCCGAGATGAAGGTCGAGATCGAGGTGACCGCGCGGCTGGCGCGGCCCTGACATGGCGTCCGCGCCGCTTGCATGCGGGGGGCGTGCGCCCTAATCAGCCGCCATTGCAGGTTCAAGAAACGGCGAGGCGACGACCATGGCGACCCACAAGCTCCTGATGCTCCCCGGCGACGGCATCGGCCCCGAGGTGATGGGGCAGGTCGAGCAGATCGTCTCCTGGTTCGGCAAGCAGGGGCTCGCCTCCTTCGAGATCGAGAAGGGCCTCGTCGGCGGCGCCGCCTATGACGCGCACAAGCAGGCGATCTCTGAAGGCGACATGAAGCTCGCCCAGCAGGCCGACGCCGTGCTCTTCGGCGCCGTCGGCGGCCCGAAATGGGCGAATGTGCCCTATCAGCACCGCCCGGAGGCCGGGCTTTTGCGCCTGCGCAAGGATCTCGGCCTGTTCGCGAACCTGCGGCCGGCGATCTGCTATCCGGCGCTGGCCTCGGCCTCCTCGCTGAAGCCGGAGGTCGTGGAAGGCCTCGATATCCTGATCGTGCGCGAGCTCACCGGCGGCGTCTATTTCGGCGAGCCCAAGGAGATCGTGACACTGGAGGACGGCTCCAAGCGCGGCATCGACACGCAGCTCTACACCACCCCGGAGATCGACCGGATCTGCCGCGTTGCCTTCGAGCTGGCGCGCACGCGCCGCAACAAGGTCTCCTCGGCCGAGAAGCACAACGTCATGAAGACCGGCGTGCTCTGGAAGCAGACGGTCACCGCGCTGCATGCCAAGGACTACGCCGATGTCGAGCTCGAGCATGTGCTCGCCGACAACTGCGCGATGCAGCTGGTGCGCTGGCCCAAGCAGTACGACGTCATCGTCACCGATAACCTCTTCGGCGACATCCTCTCGGACGTGGCGGCGATGCTGACCGGCTCGCTCGGCATGCTGCCATCGGCCTCGCTCGGCGCCGAGGACCCGGCCACCGGCAAGCGCAAGGCGCTCTACGAGCCGGTCCATGGCTCGGCGCCGGACATCGCCGGCAAGGGGCTGGCGAACCCGATCGCGATGATCGGCTCGTTTGCCATGGCACTGCGCTACTCCTTCGGCGCGATCGAGGCGGCCGACCGGCTCGAAGGCGCGATTGCCGACGTTCTCGGCTCCGGCACCCGCACCAAGGACATCGCCGCGCCGGGCGCCAATGCCGTCTCGACCAGCGAGATGGGGCAGGCCATCGTCAAGGCGCTGGAGGCGCGCGGCTGAGGGCGCCTCGTCATTGCGAGCGGAGCGAAGCAATCCAGGACAGTGCCCTGAACGTCTGGATTGCTTCGTCGCTGTGCTCCTCGCAATGACGAAATCAAGACGTCGCGGCCAAGTGGCACCTCTCCCCCTCGTGAATTGCGTGCGGCGTCCGGCCATGCGCTAGAGTGGCGGCATCCGAAACGGAGCGATGCCGGTCCGATGCTGATCAAGAACCGTCCGAGCTGGTCCATTCCCGAGAGCGAGGCGACGCCGGAAGCGGTGTTCTTCAACCGCCGCGCCTTCATGGCGGGCGGGGCCGGCCTGATCGCGGGCGCTGCGCGTCCGGGGGGCGCCGCCGCCCAGGGCGCCGATCCGACGCTCGATCTCTACCCCGCCAAGCGCAACGCCGCCTACACGCTCGACCGGGCGGTGACCGACGAGGCGCTGGCGTCGAGCTACAACAATTTCTACGAGTTCGGCACGTCCAAGGACATCGTCGCGGCGTCGAAGCGGCTGGTGAGCCGGCCCTGGACCATCGCGATCGACGGCATGGTCGAGAAGCCCTTCGAGATCGGCTTCGACGATCTCGTGCGCAAGCTGCCGCTGGAAGAGCGGCTCTACCGTTTCCGCTGCGTCGAGAGCTGGTCGATGGCGGTGCCGTGGACGGGCATCCCGCTCAAGGCCTTCGTCGATCTCGCCCGGCCGCTGTCGGGTGCGAAATACATCCGCTTCGAAACCTTCCTCAACCCGCGCATGGCGCCGGGCCAGTCGGCCCGCTGGTATCCGTGGCCCTATACCGAGGGGTTGACCATCGCGGAGGCGACGAACGAGCTGCCGCTGCTGGTGACGGGCATCTATGGCAAGCCGATCCCGAGCCAGCATGGCGCCCCGGTGCGGCTGATCGTGCCGTGGAAATACGGGTTCAAGTCGGTGAAATCGATCACCAAGATCAGCTTCGTGGCGGAGCGGCCCAAGACCTTCTGGGAGGGGCTGCAGCCTGCCGAATACGGCTTCTGGGCCAATGTGAACCCGGCCGTGCCGCATCCGCGCTGGACCCAGGCCAGCGAGCAGCTGCTCGGCTCGCGCGACCGCCGGCCGACGCTGCTCTACAATGGCTATGAGGAGCAGGTCGCCGGGCTCTACAAGGGGCTGGACGGCGAAAAGCTGTTCATGTGAGCGGGTGACGGCGCGGCCGGCGATGGCCTAGGATGGCGCCATGCCGTCCTTTTGCCTCTTCCCGACACCGATCGGCCGTTGCGCCCTGGTCTGGCGGGGCGACCGCATCATCGGCGCGCAACTCCCCGAGCCCGACGAGGACACGGCCTGCCGGCGGCTGGCGCGGCGGTTCCCGCGAGCCGTCGAGGCGCCGCCGCCCGCCTTCATCGCGGCGGCCATCACGGAGATCGTGGCGCTGCTGGACGGTGAGGCGCGCGATCTCTCGCATCTGCCTGTCGATCTCGATGCAGTCCCCGCCTTCGAGCGGCGCGTCTACGAGGTCGCCCTGAGCATTCCGCCCGGCGAGACGATGACCTATGGCGCGGTTGCGGCCCGGCTCGGCCAGCCCGGGGCGGCGCGGGCCGTCGGCGTCGCGCTCGGCCGCAATCCGGTGCCGATCATCGTACCCTGCCACCGCGTGCTCGCGGCCGGCGGCCGGACCGGCGGCTTCTCGGCCGAGGGGGGCGTCGAGACCAAGCTGCGCCTCCTGACCATCGAGAAGGCGCGCACGGACGCGGCGCCGGGCCTCTTCGAGGCCCTGCCGCTGGCGGCGCGGCCTTCACGGGCGGCGGGATGAACGCGGCGGGGCCGCTGCGCGTTGCCTGCTCTCACAGACCCTTTCCGCACCACAACTGAGGAGTTCCCCTTCATGGCCCCCTTCAAGCTCGCCATCATCGTCGGCAGCAACCGCAAGGCGTCGATTAACCGCAAGCTGGCGCAGGCGCTGGCGAAGCTCGGCGAGGGGAGCTTCGCGGCGAGCTTCGCGCACATCGACGACCTGCCGATGTACAATCAGGATCTCGAGGGCGAGGCATGGCCGGAGAGCGCGACGCGACTGAAGGAGGCGATCGCGGAGGCCGATGCCGTGCTGGTCGTCACGCCGGAGCACAACCGCTCGATCCCCGCCGTGCTGAAGAACGCGATCGACTGGGCTTCGCGTCCCTCGGGCAAGGGCGTCTGGGGCGGCAAGCCCGCCGCCATCATCGGCACCAGCCCCGGCGGCGTCGGCACCGCCTGCGCCCAGCAGCATCTGCGCGACATCCTCGGCAACCAGGGGGCGCTGGTGATGGGCGGCCAGATGTTCATCACCTGGAAGGAAGGCCTGGTCGACGAGGCCGGTACCGTCACGGTCGAGGCGACGCGCGGCTTCCTGCAAGGCTTCATGGACAGGTTCGCCGGGCTGGTCGGGAAACTGGCGGCCTGATCCACCGCCGGCCGCGGCCCGCGCGCCGCAGCCAAAAAAAGGGCCGGCGTCCCGTGAGGGAGCCGGCCTTTGAAGTTTGAAACATCCGGCTCAAACGCCAAACATCTCAGAGGGGAACGGCTGAAACGAACTCGATGCCGGGAGGAGATAGCAGAGCCCGTTCCGAACAACCGTGACTGCTATATCGGTCGCCATCTGCCTTTTTGCAATGCAGCATTGATTGGGTCCGCCATGCGCAGATTGCATGAACCGCGATCATATGGCGCAATTTGAGCCTAAATCATTGATAAATATGCACGCAGCGCAGCCGGAGCTTGCCGTTAGGGCAAGAGATCGTCAATCCATTGCTGCAGCGCAGCATAACATTGCGGCGGCCGGGGGCACCAACGAGACGTGCCGGGCGTTGGGAACGCCCGGCACTAAGCGAATCAGCGGGTGGCGGCGTCGGTCAGTAGGTCCAGCGCTGGGCCTTCTGGATCAGGAAGTCGCGGAAGACCTGCACACGCGCGACCGACTTCATCTCTTCCGGATAGACCAGATAGCTCTCGAGCTGAGGCATCTCGGTCTCGCGCATCAACTGCACCAGCGGCGAGCCCGTCTCGATCAGGTAGTCGGGGAGCACGGCGATGCCGGCGCCGGAATCGACGGCCCGCTTCATCGCGGTGATGTTGTTGACGGTGAGGTGGATCGGGCGGGGATTGCGCTGATCGCGACCCAGCGAACCGAGCCAGTGCACCGCCGTCAAATAGGACGGCGAGGTGCCACCGAAGGAGAGGATGCGGTGGTTGTCCAGATCCTCATGGGACTTGGGCTCGCCGAAGCGCTTCACATAGGCCGGCGAACCGTAGACGTGGAAATGGACGGTGAAGAGCTTGCGCTGGATCAGGTCCGGCTGCTGCGGTTGGCGCAGGCGAATGGCGATGTCGGCCTCGCGCATCGACAGGTTGAGTTCCTCATCGGTGAGGATGAGATCGACCTTGATGTCGGGGTAGAGGTCGAGGAACTCTGCCAGGCGCGGGGTCAGCCAATGGCCGCCGAGACCGCGGGTGGCCGTGACCTTGAGCTCGCCGGAGGGGTGCTCGCGGGTTTCCGAGAGCTGGGCCCGCGTCCGCTCGAGGCGCTGCGTCATCTCGCGCGCCGCGCGCCAGAGCAGTTCACCCTGCTCGGTCAGGATCAGCCCGCGGGTGTGGCGGTGGAACAGCGGCGCGCGCAGTTCGCGCTCCAGCGCGCCGATCTGGCGGCTGACGGCGGATTGGCTCAGCCCGAGAACATCGCCAGCTTTGGTGAAGCTGCCGGACTCGGCGACGGTATAAAAAATCCTGATGCGGTCCCAATCCACCGCGCTTCCCCCGTTATGCGTTAGGCGCATGTTGGAGGCTAAAATCTTGGAACGTCAACGCCCCTGTCGCATCACGGCGTTCTTTTCACCCTGAATTTGGTTACAAAGACGATCAATTTTCGTGATGAGTTGAAACAGGGCCGCCTATTCGGCCGCCCTGAGTTGTTCCAGTTCGGTCGCCTGCAACCAGCGCTCGGCATCGAGGGCAGCCATGCAGCCCATGCCGGCGGCCGTCACGGCCTGGCGATAATGCTCGTCGGTGACGTCCCCGGCGGCGAAGACGCCCGCGATGTTGGTGCGGCTGGTGCCCGGCTCGACGTCGAGATAGCCGGTCTCGTTCATGGCGAGCTGCCCGGCGAAGAGCTCGGTCGCCGGCTTGTGGCCGATGGCGATGAAGACGCCGTCGGCCTTCAGGTCGCGCTCGACGCCGGTCTTCAGGTTGCGCAGGCGCAGATGGGTGACGTTGGGAGGCTGCGTCCCGCCGCAGATCTCCGCCACCTCGGAATCCCAGACGACCTCGACCTTCGGATGCTTGAACAGCCGATCCTGCATCACCTTCTCGGCGCGCAGCGTATCGCGGCGGTGGACCAGCGTGACCTTGCTGGCGAGGTTGGCGAGATACAGCGCCTCTTCGACCGCGGTGTTGCCTCCGCCGACGACCGCAACCTCCTTGTTGCGGAAGAAGAAGCCGTCGCAGGTGGCGCAGGCCGAGACGCCGAAGCCCTGGAAGGCCTGTTCGGAGGGCAGGCCGAGCCATTTCGCCTGGGCGCCGGTGGCGATGATCAGCGCGTCGCAGGAATAGGTCGCGTCGCCGTCGCCCCAAAGGCGGAAGGGACGCTGCGAGAGATCGACGCGGGCGATGTGGTCGGAGACCATGCGCGTGCCCATGTGCTCGGCCTGGGCGCGCATCTGCTCCATCAGCCAGGGGCCCTGGATGACGTCGGCGAAGCCCGGATAATTCTCGACGTCCGTGGTGATCATCAGCTGGCCACCGGCCTGCATCCCCGAAATCAGCACCGGCTCGAGCAGGGCGCGGGCGGCGTAGATCGCGGCGGTGTAGCCGGCCGGGCCTGAACCGACGATCATCACGCGGGCATGGGTGTGGGCCATGTTGAATTCCTCTTGCTTGCCCTCCCGACATACGCCGCCGGATCGACGATGCAAGCGCACGGGCTTTCAAGATCAGGCGAGGCGCAGCTGCTGCCTGTGCATAAGCCAACGCTGGCGGACGGCGTCGGCGATCGCTTGCGTCGAATCGACCGGCGCATAGCGCTCGCCCGCCAGCCGCCCCTCGAAGTGATGGACCATGCCCTGCCGCTTCAGCGACTCGAGGAATTTCGCCAGCTTGCCGTGCCCGCCATGCGGCTCGAACACCAGGATCGGGGCGCCGGTCGCTGTCGCCTCGCCGATCATGTTGGTCGAATCCGCCGTCGTGACGATGGCGTCGGCATGGGCGAGCAACGCGACATAGGGGTTCTCGCCGGTGCCGTCCCACCACCAGCCCCCATGGCGGGCGAAGACGGCGGCGACGGCGGCGTCAAGTGCCGGCGAGGTGCGGCGCGAGCGCGAGCCCATCAAAGCGACGCCCGAGCGCGCGAGCGCCTCGAGCCCCTCGGCGAAGCGAGCGATGTCTTCGGGCCTGAAGCGGTGATGGCGGCTGTCCCCGCCGACGAGGATCGCGGCGCGCGGGGTGGGCAGGGCAGCGATGGCGGCGGGCGGGGCGCGGCGCGCCGCCTCCAGGCGCTGCGGCGCCAGGCCGTGCGGGGAGGTCGTCGTGACCAGGACGTTCTCGCCGCGCAGGCGGTCGTGCTCGGCGACCCAGAGGAAGTCGGCCGAGCCCGCGCCCGTGCGCGGATCCTTCAGGATGACGGTGAAGGTGGCGCCGTTCGAGGCCTTCTTCACCGCCCGGACATAGGCGATCGCACGGCGCCCCGAGGCGATGACGATGTCCGGGAAGGGCGGGCGGATCGGGCTGCCGGGCCGGTCGGGAGCCTCGCGCGGGTCGATCGGGCCGCGCGGCATCAGCCAGGCGAAGGGTTTTCGCGGCGCGATCCGCCGGATCTCGGGGGTGACGCCCAGCCGCTCGGCGACGCCCAGGCACTGGACCTGGTCGCCGGCCTTGCCGTCGGTCAGCACCCAGACGGTCGGAGTGGGGTCGGCTTGCAAGGCAGGCTCCTGCGGTGGCTCGCCGGCTTCGGCACGGCACGTGCCTTGTATCGCCAAGACGCTGCGTCTACACCAGCGCAACCTTGATCCGGGACCCCTCGTGCGCTCCAAACTCGACGATATCGACCTGGCGATCCTGCGCGAATTGCAGGGGGACGGGCGGATGACCAATGTCGAGCTGGCGAGCCGGGTCGGCATCTCCCCGCCGCCCTGCCTGCGCCGCGTGCGGGCGCTGGAGGAAGCGGGGCTGATCACCGGTTACCGGGCACAGCTCGACGAGGGCAAGCTCGGCTTCGAGGTGGTCTGTTTCGCCTTCGTCCATCTGGCGAGCCAGGCCGAGGCCGATCTCGAGGTGTTCCAGGCGCGGATCCGGGGGTGGGCCGCGGTGCGCGAGTGCTGGAAACTCTCCGGCGATATCGATTTCATGCTGAAATGCGTGGCGCCGGACCTGAAGGCCTTCCAGGACTTCGTCGGCGAGCTGACGGGCCTGCCCAATGTCCGCAATGTCCGCACGGCACTGGCGCTCGACCGGGTCAAGGACGAGCCGATCGTGCCGTTCGCGTGAGGTGATGTCCGCCGTTCGTCGGGCCGGCGCGGCCGATCTCCCCGCCATTCTCTCGCTCTACGCGCAGTTGAGCCCGGGGGACCTTCTGCCCGACGCCGTGGCGGCCGAGGCGACCTGGAACCGCATGCTGTCGAGCGACATGATGAGCGTTCATGTGGCCGAGTTCGAAGGTGCCGTTGTGGCGACCTGCGTCCTGATCGTCGTGCCGAACCTGACGCGCGATCAAAGGCCGTTTGCGCTGATCGAGAACGTGGTCAGCGCCGCCGCGCTGCGCGGGCGCGGTCTCGGCAAGGCCGTCGTCCGCGCGGCCGTCGCCCATGCCTTCGCGCTGGACTGCTACAAGGTCATGCTGATGACGGGCCGCTCCGATCCGGCAGTGCTCGGCTTCTATGAAGCCTGCGGCTTCCAGCGGGGGAAGACCGCCTTTCAGATCAGGAACCCGGCTCAACCGCCGAGATAGCGCCTGATCCAGAGGGCG
The DNA here is from genome assembly GCF_042466375.1 of Allobosea sp. R86505. NCBI lineage: Bacteria > Pseudomonadati > Pseudomonadota > Alphaproteobacteria > Hyphomicrobiales > Alloboseaceae > Allobosea > Allobosea sp. R86505. The sequence continues at coordinate 2,066,709 of NZ_JAXHPY010000001.1, forward strand.
TTGTTCTCGATCAACGCGGCGACGCGGCGCTGATCGACATCGGGCCGATACCAGGCGCCGCCAGAATCCGAGCCTATGGTGGACAGGATCGTCCATTGGCCCAGAACCTCGCCGCGCGGACCGGTCAGAACGTAGTCGGCATCGAAATTGTCCATGCTGGCGCCGCCGGCGCTAAACTTGCCACCGCCGCCGGCCCAGCTCGCCAGCCAGACGCCCTTGACGGTGACTGTGAGAACCGGTCCGCCCCGGCGGATCATCGGGGCGAGCGTGGTCGCGAGCTGGCGCTCGAGGTCGCGCTTGATCTCCTGCGATCGCGGACCCCAGCCCTGCGCTGCAAGGCGGGCGGTGTCGACGCGGATCGCGCCGACGGTCCTCGCCTGCGCCAGCGCGGGACCGGTCGCGGCGAGCATCGCGCCGGCCATGGCCTGCAGGATCAATGAGCGGCGGGTCGTCATGGCTGATGCTCCCAGATGTCGCCCATCCATGTGGTGTCGCGAGCCGGCCACGCCAAGGTTTCAGGCGTGCTGCCGGCACTGACGCGGCCGCGGCTAGCGGAAGTCGACGCTGACGACCTCGTAGGACTTGCCGCCGCCGGGCGTGTTGACCTGCACGGAATCGCCGACCTTCTTGCCGATCAGCGCGCGCGCGATCGGCGAGCCGATCGAAACCTTGCCGGACTTCACGTCCGATTCAGGCTCGCCGACGATCTGGTAGCTCTTCTCTTCCTCGGTGTCGTCGTCGATCAGCTTGACGGTGGCGCCGAACTTGATCGTGTCGCTGCCGGCGAGCTTCGCGACGTCGATGATGTCGGCCCGGCCGATCAGGGATTCGAGCTCCTGGATGCGGCCCTCATTGAGCGCCTGCGCTTCCTTGGCGGCATGATACTCGGCGTTCTCCGAGAGATCGCCATGGGCGCGGGCCTCCGAGATCGCTGCGATGATGCGCTGGCGCTGGACCTGCTGGCGGTCCTTGAGTTCGGCCTCCAGAGCGGCGAAGCCGCCGGGGGTCATCGGAACCTTTTCCATCGTCTCGTCCCATCATCCGAAAGCGGGTGCCCGCCGGCGGCTTTCTGGCCGCCTGCGCCCCGCTTCTCGTCGTTTATAAAACTTCGTCGGCGCCCCGCCCTCAGGCAGCGTTCACGAAGTAGGATTGCAGCGACCTCACCTCGAGATCGCCGCTGCAGTAGGCCTTGATGCCTTCCGCCGCCGCGATCGCTCCGGCCAAGGTGGTATAATAGGGAACCTTGTGCAAGAGGGCCGTTCGGCGGAGCGAACGGGAATCCGCCAGCGCCTGCGGGCCGTCCGTGGTGTTGAAGACGAGCTGGATTTCGCCGTTCTTGATCGCGTCGACGACGTGCGGACGGCCTTCCAGCACCTTGTTGATCTTGGCGGCCGCGATGCCCTCCTCCTGGAGGAGGCGCAGGGTGCCGCCGGTCGCCAGCACGCGGAAGCCGAGATCGGCCAGCATGCGGACGCTCTCGACGATGCGTGGCTTGTCCTCGTCGCGCACCGAGACGAAGACCGTGCCCTTGACCGGCACCTTCGAGCCGGCGCCGAGCTGGCTCTTGGCGAAAGCGATGTCGAAGGAGCGGTCCAGCCCGATGACCTCGCCGGTAGAGCGCATTTCCGGGCCGAGCAGCACGTCGACGCCGGGGAAGCGGGCGAAGGGGAACACCGCCTCCTTGACGCCGACATGGCCGAGCGTCTGCGCCTTCAGGCCGAAGCTCGCCAAGCTCTCGCCGGCCATGATGCGGGCCGCGATCTTGGCGACGGGGATGCCGACGACCTTGGCGACGAAGGGCACCGTGCGCGAGGCGCGCGGGTTGACCTCGAGCACATAGATCTCGCCGTCCTTGATCGCATACTGGACGTTCATCAGCCCGCCGACATCGAGCGCCAGCGCCATGGCGCGCGTCTGGCGCTCCAGTTCGGCGATGGTCTCGGGCGACAGCGAGCGCGGCGGCAGCGAGCAGGCCGAGTCGCCGGAATGGATGCCGGCCTCCTCGATATGCTCCATGATGCCGGCGATGAAGGCGTCCTTGCCGTCGGCCAGGCAGTCGACATCGACCTCGATCGCGTCCGACAGATAGCGGTCGAACAGCAGCGGGTTCTTGCCGAGCACCGTGTTGATCTGGCCGGTCTTGTCGTTGGGGTATTTGGCCTTGACCTCGGAGGGGATCAGCGAGGGCAGGGTGCCGAGCAGATAATCCTCGAACATCGCCTCGTCGCGGATGATCGCCATGGCGCGGCCGCCGAGCACATAGGACGGGCGCACGACGAAGGGCAGGCCGAGTTCGGCCACGATCATGCGGGCCTGCTCGACCGAATAGGCGATGCCGTTCTTGGGCTGCTTGAGCTGCAGCTTGTCGAGCAGGCGCTTGAAGCGGTCGCGATCCTCGGCGAGGTCGATTGCGTCGGGTGAGGTGCCGAGGATCGGGATGCCGGCCTCTTCGAGCGCGTTCGCCAGCTTGAGCGGGGTCTGCCCGCCGAACTGGACGATGACGCCGTGCAGCGTGCCGTTCTGCCTCTCGGTCTCGAGGATCTCGAGCACGTCCTCGGCGGTCAGCGGCTCGAAATAGAGCCGGTCGGAGGTGTCGTAGTCGGTCGACACCGTCTCCGGGTTGCAGTTGACCATGATGGTCTCGTAGCCGGCATCCTTCAGCGCATAGCAGGCATGGCAGCAGCAATAGTCGAACTCGATGCCCTGGCCGATGCGGTTGGGACCGCCGCCGAGGATGACGACCTTCTTGCGGTCCGTCGGCTTGGCCTCGTCGGCGGCCTGGCCGGCGAAGGGCATGGCATAGGTTGAGTACATATAGGCCGTGGGCGAGGCGAATTCGGCGGCGCAGGTGTCGATGCGCTTGTAGACCGGGCGCACGGCGAGCGAACGCCGCAGCGCCCGCACCTCGGCCTCGGTCCTGCCGGCGACGGCGGCGAGCCGCTTGTCGGAGAAGCCCATCGCCTTGACCTGCCGGAAGGCGCCCGGCGTCTGCGGCAGGCCGAACTGCCGAATCTTCTCCTCGGTGTCGACGATGCCGCGCATCTGCTCGAGGAACCAGGGATCGATCTTGCAGCTCTCATGGACCTGCGCGTCGGTGAAGCCGAAGCGCATCGCCTGCGCGACCTGGAGGATGCGGTCGGGCGTCGGCGTCGAGAGCGCGGCCTTGATCGCGTTCTTGTCGTCGCCCTTGCCCATGCCCTCGACCTCGATCTCGTCGAGGCCGTCGAGCCCGGTCTCCAGCGAGCGCAGCGCCTTCTGCAAGCTTTCCTGGAAGGTGCGGCCGATCGCCATGGATTCGCCGACCGACTTCATCGCGGTGGTCAGCGTCGGCTCGGCGCCGGGGAACTTCTCGAAGGCGAAGCGAGGGATCTTGGTGACGACATAGTCGATCGTCGGCTCGAAGGAGGCCGGGGTCGCGCCGCCGGTGATGTCGTTCTCGATCTCGTCGAGCGTGTAGCCGACGGCCAGACGCGCCGCGACCTTGGCGATCGGGAAGCCGGTCGCCTTGGAGGCCAGCGCCGAGGAGCGCGAGACGCGCGGGTTCATCTCGATGACGATCATCCGGCCAGTCTCGGGATCGACCGCGAACTGCACGTTCGAGCCGCCGGTCTCGACACCGATCTCGCGCAGGACCGCGAGCGAGGCGTCGCGCATGATCTGGTATTCCTTGTCGGTCAGCGTCAGCGCGGGCGCGACCGTGATCGAATCGCCGGTGTGAACCCCCATCGGGTTGAGGTTCTCGATCGAGCAGACGATGATGCAGTTGTCGTTCCTGTCGCGAACGACCTCCATCTCGTACTCCTTCCAGCCGAGCACGCTCTCCTCGATGAGGATTTCGCTGGTCGGGGAGGCGTCGAAGCCGCGCTCGCAGATCTCGATGAACTCGCCCTTGTTGTAGGCGATGCCGCCGCCGGTGCCGCCCATGGTGAAGGACGGGCGGATGATCGCCGGCAGGCCGATATCCTCCAGCGCGGTCAGCGCCTGGCCGAGATTCTTGACATGGTGCGAGCGCGGGGTGTCGAGTCCGATCTTGGTCATCGCCTCGCGGAACAGCTCGCGATCCTCGGCCTTGTCGATGGCTTCGGCGGTGGCGCCGATCATCTCGACGTCGAACTTCTCGAGCACGCTGATCTTGCTGCCGTCGGGCTGCGGAATCGTCTTCTGGTTGAGGGAGAGGGCGCAGTTCAGAGCGGTCTGCCCGCCCATGGTCGGCAGCAGGGCGAAGCCGCCGGGGAGCACGTTGCGCTCCTTCTCGATGATCTTGGCGACGATCTCGGGCGTGATCGGCTCGACATAGGTCGCATCCGCCAGCTCGGGATCGGTCATGATCGTGGCCGGGTTCGAATTAACCAGGACGATGCGGTAGCCCTCGGCCTTCAGCGTCTTCACGGCCTGCGTGCCGGAATAGTCGAACTCGCAGGCCTGGCCGATGATGATGGGGCCGGCGCCGATGATCAGGATGGTCTTGATGTCTGTGCGCTTGGGCATGGGGCTCGACTTCGTCTTGAGGCAGGCGCGCGCACTCGCTGCCGTCCGATCACGAGAGCGGGCCGGTGCGAGCGCCTGAGATGAATGCTAGGCGCTCGCTATAGAGGGGAGGAGCGGCGCAGGGAAGCGGAAAGCGCGCGAGCACACAGCCTGCTGCGGCGCGAACGCTGTTCAGGCTTCGTTGGGGCAAAGCCTGTAAGGAGGCACGATGCCGCTGCGCCGCTACCCCCGCCAGACCCGCCAGCTCCTGGCCTATGTGCTTGCCGGCGGGCTCACCGCTGTCGCGCATTACGGTGTGCTGGTCGCGCTGGTCGAGCTCGCGCAGGTCGATCCGGTGCCGGCGACCCTGGCGGGCTTCGTCGTCGGGGCCGTGGTCTCCTACACGCTGAACCGCTGGATGACCTTCGAGGCGACCCGCAGCCACGCCCAGGCGAGCTGGCGCTTCGGCCTGATCGCCGTCGGCGGGTTCGGGCTGACGTGGGCGCTGATGCACCTGTTCGTGACGCGGCTGGCCCTGCCCTATCTGCCGATGCAGTTCGTTACCACCGGATTCGTGATGGTGTTCTCGTTCCTGGGGCACAAGTTCTTTTCGTTCGCCGACCGGTCGGGGTGAGGCCGTAGCCCGCGAGGCTGTTCAGGCCTGGGCTTTGACGTGGGCGAGAAAGGCCCGCATGGCCGCGCTGGGGTGCCGCCGGTTGGGGTAATAGAGAAACCAGCTCGGGAGCCGCGGGCTCCAGTCCCGCATCAGTTCGATCAGCTGCCCATCGTCGAGATAGGGCTTGGCATAGGTATCGAAGACATGGGCGATGCCTTGGCCCGCCAACGCGGCCTGCACCTCCTGATGGGCCGAGCCCAGCGTCAGCCGCGCCTCGGGCGCAATCGACAAGGCCTCCCCATCCTTCTCGAACTCCCAGGTGGCCAACGACCCGCCGGGGAAACGGCGGCGGATGCAATCATGGCCGATCAGGTCCTGCGGGCTCAGCGGCGTTCCGCGGGCGTCGCGATAGGCGGGCGAGCAGACGATGGCGTAGCGCAGGGGCGGGCCCAGGGGCGTGGCGATCATGTCCTGGGCCAGCTGCCGGCCGAAGCGCACGCCCGCGTCGAAGCCCCGCTCGACGATGTCGATGAGGGCGGCGTCGCTGACGATCTCGACCTTCACATCGGGATAGCGGTGCATGAAATCGAACACGAGCGGGCACAGAACATGCTCCACGGCGGGGGCAGGCGCGTTGATGCGGATCAGGCCCGAGGGAGTGTCGCGCAACTGGTTGAGGTCTTCCAGCGCCTCCCGGATGTCGTCCAGGGCCGGCGCGAGCCTTGCGAGGAGGCGGGCTCCCGCCTCGGTCGGCGCGACGCTGCGCGTCGTGCGGTTCAGAAGCCGGATGCCCAGGGCCTCCTCCAGCGTCGTCACGGTCTGGCTCAGCGCCGAGGACGAGACCCGCCGCTCGCGCGCCGCGGCCCGAAATCCACCGCAGCGGATGATCGTGGCGAAGACCTCCAGATTGTCGAGTCGGAGCGGGCTCATTGCAAGGCAGGCCTTATCAAGCTGGTCGCGTCTGGGAAGCTTATGCGCGCGCCGCGGCGCTGTCATCCTGTGCCAGCAAGACTTGGCCACGACCGAAACGGGATGACGATGATCCGACCGACCCTCAACCGCCGAACGATCATGCTGTCCGCAGCGAGCGGCAGCGCCGGCCTCATGCTGGGGCCACCGGGCGCCGGTCGCGCCAGCGCTCAAACGCCGACGGGTACCGCCGCCAATGCCGGCTTCTATCACTTTCGTGTCGGCGACATCCGCGCGACGGTGCTGAGCGATGGCGTGATCGGCGGGCCGCCGCGAATCTATGCCAGCGACGCTCCGGAGGCGGATCTGCAGACCGTGCTGCGGCGCGCCTTCCTCCCGACCGACCACCTCACCTTGAACCTGAACACGCTCCTGATCGAGACCGGCGGTCGACGCATCCTGCTCGAAGCGGGCGCAGGGGGGACGATGGGTTCCAATGGCGGCCGCCTCTTCGCCCATCTCGCCGGCATCGGCCTGACGCCGGGCGACATCGACGTGATCGTCGTCTCGCACACCCATCCCGACCATGTCGGCAATCTGCGGGGAGCCGATGGCGGCAGGGCCTTCCCCCGGGCCACGGTCTTCGCACCGAAGGCCGATTGGGACTTCTTCGTCAAAGGCGAGCCCGATCTGTCCTACATGCCGGTGCCTGCGGATTTCCGGACCCGGTTTGGCGCGGCGATCAAGCGGAGTCTGGAGCCCGTTGCCGCGACGATCGAACTCTACGAGCCTGGCCGCGAGATCGTTCCCGGCCTCACCACCCTCGCCGCCGGGGGGCACACACCCGGCATGGTCGCATTTCTCGTCCATTCCGGAAGCGATCAACTGCTGCTGACGGCGGACCTCGCTTACCACCCCGTCGTCAACATCGACCGCCCGTGGCGCCCCGGCCCCGACCGGGACAAAGAGGCGGCGCTGGCTGCGCGCAGACGGATATTCGACCGCGCCGCGGCGGAGCAAATGCTGGTTCTCGGCTTCCACTACCCGTTCCCGGGGCTCGGCCGCATGCTGAAGATCGACGGCGGCTATGCTTGGGTTCCCGCAGTATGGCGGTTCTAGCCGACGCACGGGCGCTACAGCGGCGCGCCTCTGACGCCCTCACAGCTGCGGCAACCGCCCTTTTCTGATGCACGCCAACCGCCCCCAACCTGAAAGAACAGCAAGATGCCATTCGTCAACATCAAGACCCCGGAAGCCGCACTCAGCCTGGCCCAGAAGGAGCAGATCGTCCATCGCGTCACGGACCTGCTCGTCGAATATTTCTCCGAGGCGGCCCGGCCGCATACGATGGTGCTGATCGAGGAGGTGAAGGACGGCGGCTATGCTCGGGCCGACGAGGTTTTTGTCGTCCCGCAGGCCTATCGTGCCGAGCAAAGCGCGATGCCAGCCGAGGTCGCGACATGACCTGCACGCCTTCGCTTCCCGTGGCACGTGGCACCTCCTGGCGGATTCCGTAGACGGCTTGAACCGCAGCCAGTCCTCATTGGGTGTCAGGCTGGATTGCGCGCCGCGAATGTCATCCGGTGCGGGTTGTCGCCAAATTCGGCTGGCGTTCGATCCCGTCATAGCCGGCTTCGGCGATCAGCGCGGTGATCTTCTCGGCCCGGTAGGTTGAGAGGCCGTACTGGGCCCTGAGCTTGCGATAGTCCGAGAAGTGCGCACGAGGCCCGCCAGCGCCGCGGTCAGGAACCCGCCGCGCCAGGCGAAGGCGAGGAGCTGCGAGGCGTCGGTCAGCGGGCTGACATCGGGTGGGATGATGTCGGCGACGATGAGTTCGCCGCCCGGCTTGAGCTTGCCGCGCCAGGTGGCGAGCAGGGCGACGTGTTCGTCGCGCGAGAGATACTGGATCAGCGAATTGGCGACGACGAGATCGAGGGTTGCGTCGGGCAGCGCCTCGACCTCCTCGGGCGAGACCACGGCGACGTTCGGCTTGCCACCCAGCATCGCGCGCGGCTTCTCGCGGGCACTGGGCGCGGCTTCGCAGAGAAAGCGTTTTCCGCAGGCGGCGGCGACGCGGCCGGCATCGAGCGCCTCGCCGCAGCCATGGTTGAGCACCACGGCGTCGGAGGCGGGGATATGACCGATCAGGTCGCTTGCGATCTGGCGGTCATGCGCCTGAAGCACCTGTTCGCGGCGTCGGCGGCCTGCCCGAGCTGGCGATCCGGGTCGTCAGCATGGGCATCGTGAGGTGTTCTCGTCCGAGGCGCGCGCCTTCGGATTGGCCGACCCAGCGGGCAGTTCGGGCGCCGCCTATGACGGCAGGTGATCCAGGGAGATCCGCCCGGCAGCGAGATCAGCCAGGAGCGCGACATGGACATCCAGCGCGTCGATGACCGGATAGCCTGGGCTCTGCCCGTCGAACGCCAGGTTGAGGTCGGTTCCCGCCAGAACGATCGCGTCGGCGCCCGCCACGATCATGCGCTTCCCGGCCTCGAGGAACAGTTCCCGCGGTGCCGGTGTGCAGACACCCGCGACGGCAATGTCCTGATAGGCTTGGCCGAGGAGTTCGATCTCGTCATCGAGCGCGATCGCCTCCGTGCGCGCAAGCTGGCCATAAAGCCGGGTCCGCATGACCACCCGCGTTCCCAGGAGCCCGATCCGCCTGATGCCCTTCCCGACGAAAAAGGCATCGAGCGGAGCGACGGCGGACACGATCGGCAAGGGCGAGAGCGCCACCAGGTCATCCAGGCAGAAATGCGCACCGAGCGAGGACAGGGCCACGCAATCGCATCCCGCATGGTTCAGGCGTTCGACCAGGGGAACGAAGGCTTTTGCCTGCTCGGCCCTGTGATCTGCGAGATTGTTGCGGATCAGCTCCTGGATCTCGCCGTGAACGATGGTGAGATCGAGCTTTGAGACGCCGCGTTCGGCCGCCGCCGCCACGAGGCGCTGGTAGTAGACCACTGTCGCCGCGACACCGATTCCGCCGATCAAGCCGATATGCATCGGACGTCTCCTCATGAGTGTAGTGGCGGCGCTCCGACCTAACCCGCCTTGCGCGCGACCAGAGTCAGCCGATGCGGGTTGTGGCCGAAATTCTTCGCGGGCGTCGCGTCCTCGAAGCCGGCGGCTGTGATCAGCCCGGCAATCTCGTCAATGCGGTAGGTTGAGAGGCCGTATTGCGCCCGCAGCTTGCGGTAGTCCGAGAAGGCGGTGCGGACAAGCCCGGCCAGCGCCGCCGTGAGGAACCCGCCGCGCCAGGCGAAGGCGAGGAGCTGCGAGGCGTCGGTCAGCGGGCTGACATCGGGCGGGATGATGTCGGCGACGACGAGTTTGCCGCCCGGCTTGAGCTTGCCGCGCCAGGTGGCGAGCAGAGCGACGAGTTCGTCGCGCGAGAGGTACTGGATCAGCGAGTTGGCGACGACGAGATCGAGGGTTGCGTCGGGCAGAGCCTCGACCTCCTCGGGCGAGACCACGGCGACGTTCGCCTTGCCGCCGAGCATGGCGCGCAGCTTGTCGCGCACGCTGGGCGCGGCCTCGCAGAGATAGAGCTTGCCGCAATTTCCGGCGACGCGGCCGGCGTCGAGCGCCTCGCCGCAGCCATGGTTGAGCACGACGGCGTCGGGCGCGGGGATATGGCCGATCAGGTCGGTCGCGATCTGGCGGTAATGCAGCGTCTTGTGGCGTGGCGAGACATAGATCGCGTGTTCGCCGTTCCAGAAATCGCGCCAGGACATGCTTCGCCGTTCCGCCAGGATGCGCGGCTGCCTCCGCGCGAGAGGCGAGCACTATGCCGCCGGCGACCCGCTTAGCAAGCGCGGGGGAATATCAGAGCGGCGCGACGACTCGATCCTCATGGGCCTGGATGAAGGTCAGCGCGGCGCCGCGGAACATCGTCCAGGCCGGGACTTCGCGGCCGCCGACCTGGCCGCGCACATCGTGGCGCAGGAGTTCCGGATCGGCGCCTTCACCCGGCAGGATGCCATCGGGATCGATTCGGGCCGAGCGGCAGAGCGCGCGGGCGATGCGGGTGATGCGGTCGTCGTCCATCGTTGTCCCGTCAGGCGGCAGGGGCGTCCTCGTGCCGGTGAACGCGCCTGGCCGTCCGGGGTTCCCCGAGCCGTCCCGATCCCCCGAGTCGTGCGTGCGGTCATGGCACGAGGCTCAACCGGCCTCGGGATCGGGCGCGAAGCGGATGCCGATCTCGCCGCGCTGGATCCAGACGATGGTGGCGCGCTTCGAGACCTCCATCACCTCGTCCTGCAGATGCAGTTCGAGCGGCAGCGGCCGGTCGCTCTGGGGTTTCAGGCGTGCCCCCGTCGCCGAGAGATCGAGGATGCGGCATTCGACGAGGAAGCGCTGCGAGCGGTCGAACAGCTTCGCCATCCGCAGATGCGAGCGCCAGCGCTTCGAAAACCGCTTGTCCATTCCGTTGCGCCCGCTCCCTTCGATTTGTGGAGGCATCCTGCCGGATCGGGATGGAGCGAGGCTGACGTTGCTGTTTGGTTGCCGGAGGTTTCCTCGACAGCTTCGACATGCTCTAAATTGGCGCGGGGTGAGGGCTGCGATGTTGTTGCTACCGCGTTTGCTGAAGCGTTTCGTCAGGATGGGGCGCCTGACGGTGATCACGCCGGACGAAACGCGCCACATCTTCGGGCCAGGGCCCGGCGAACTGCGCTTTGCTGGCGCCGTCAAGACGGTACCCTCCGTCACCGTGCGCTTCCATGACGACCGGATCGAGCGTGAGCTCTTCCTCAATCCGGAACTGGCGCTCGCCGAGGGCTATATGGATGGGCGGATCGACTTCGAGGAAGGCACGATCCACGACCTGCTGACGCTGTTCTGGTTGCAGCGCAAGGAGCTGCGCAAGCACCCGATCCAGAAGCTGATTCGCTCTGTGCGTTTCAAGATTCGGCGCTTCCGGATGCACAACCCGCTCGGCGTCGCCGGCAAGAAGGTCAAGCACCACTACGACATCCCGACCGATTTCTACCGGCTCTGGCTCGACGAGACGATGACCTATTCCTGCGCTTATTGGCATTCGCCGGAGGTCGGGCTGGAGAATGCGCAGAAGGCGAAGCTGCGCCACATTGCCGCCAAGCTGAAGATCGAACCGGGGATGACGGTCCTCGACATCGGCTCGGGCTGGGGCGAACTCGCGATCTACCTCGCCAAGGCCTGCGGGGCGAAGGTCACCGGACTCAACGTCTCGCCCGACCAGATGGCCGCGGCCCAGAAGCGCGCGGATGCAGCCGGCGTCGGCGACGCGGTGAGCTTCGTCAACAAGGACTATCGCGAGCTTGGCGGCACCTTCGACCGGATCGTCTCCGTCGGCATGATGGAGCATGTCGGCGTCGCGCATTACCTCGAATATTTCGAAAAGATCCGTGATTTGCTGACGCCGGACGGCATCGCGCTGGTCCATTGCATCGGCCGCGTCGGCCCGCCGGGTTTCACGGGTCCGTTCTTCGACAAGTACATCTTCCCCGGCGGCTATGCGCCGGCACTGTCGGAGGTGTTCGCGGCGGTCGAGCAGACCGGGCTCTGGCATTCCGACTGCGAGTTCTGGCGCCGGCACTACCACTGGACGCTTGAAGCCTGGCGCGAGCGCTTCATGGCGCAGCGGCCGCAGGTCGTCGCGATGATGGGCGAGCGCTTCGCGCGGATGTGGGAGTTTTATCTCTGCGCCTGCTCGATCTCCTTCGACATCGGCGGCGACATGGTGTTCCAGCTGCTGCTCGGCCCGCACAAGAGCGCGGTGCCGGTCATCCGGGACTACATCCAGGACGACGAGAAGGCGCTGGCGGCGCGAGGGTTTTGAAGGGCGCTCAGCCCTCAACCTCATCCTGAGGAGCGCCGCAGGCGCGTCTCGAAGGATGTTCCAGCAGGCTCCAGAACCTCTTGAACATCCTTCGAGACGCCATTCCTCACGGAATGGCTCCTCAGGATGAGGGCTGAGGGATGCCGCAGACAAGCTCCGGCAGCGATCAGGCATCGGACGAAAAATCCAGCACGATCAGCGCCTCGTCGATGAAGACGCCGTCGACGAGCAGTGCCTTGTCCTCCCGCCCGTAGCGCTGGAAGCCGAGGCTCTCATAGAGCCGCAGCGCCGGCGCATTGGCGACGCCCACGGCGGCCTGCAGCAGCACGACATGGGCGCGCGCATGGTCGATGACGGCCTTGACCAGTGCGCGGCCAAGGCCATGGCCGCGATGGGCCGGCGCGACATGGACGCCGACGAGCAGGCCCTTGTGACGGGATTTCGGCGATCGGTCCGGCACGATGAAGCCGGCCGTTCCGATGAGGCTTTCTCCGGCAAAGGCGCCGAAGACGCAGTTCCATGGCCCGCCATCGAGGCGCCTGGCGGTCATGTCGAGGCTGCGGGCTGCCTCGTCCTCATGGCTCGCACCGAAGGCTTCGGGGTGGTCACGCAAGGCCTGGAGGCGCAGGGCGCGATAGGCGGCGGCGTCGGCGGGACCGAGCAGGCGGATGAGGGGCGCGTCCATGCCTCATTCCATCACGGTGCGCGTCATTGCGGCAAGACGCTGAGGCTCAGCCCCGGCTGTGGCGCGGGCGGGCGATCGCGCCGGTGACCGAGGCCCGGCCCATTTCGAATGAGTCGGCGATGCGGCGTGCGCGGATGATGAACTCGTTGGCGATCTCCGGCTCGCCGCAGACCTCCGCTGCCGTCTCCTCGAAGAGGCTGAGCCAGCGGTCGAAATGTTGCGGTTCCAGCGGCAGGATCAGATGCGGGCGCATCGGGCGGCCGTGATAACGCCCGGTGCGCAGCATCACCGAACTCCAGAAATCGGCGATGTTGGCGATGTGCTCGTCCCAATCCGCGACCGCGCCCATGAAGACCGGGCCGATCACCGCGTCCTCGCGCGCCCGCTCGTAGAAGCGCGCGACCAGCGTCGCAATCATCGCCTCGGTGATGGCGGGGTGGGCGGCGCCGGGCCGGGTGAGGGGATTGTCGGTCATGGGGGCTCGCGGCTGATCGTCAGGCCGGGTGTTTAGCGCGTCGGGCCGACCCGCCCCTTGATCTGAATCGCGTCGTCATTCCGCGACGCTTCTGCCCCAAGGCAGACCGTCATTGCGAGCGAAGCGAAGCAATCCAGAGGACGTCGAGCGCGCCCGCTCCTGGATTGCTTCGTCGCTGACGCTCCTCGCAATGACGGAGGGCAAGAGCATCCAGAGCACAGCCTTGCCCGCCGACGTCGCTAACTCCGCAGGCCCGGCGCCTCCTGGCCGGTACGGGCGACGTATTCGGTGTAGCCGCCGCCGAAGGTGTGGACGCCGTCGGGCGTCAGCTCCAGCGTGCGGTTGGAGAGCGCGGCGAGGAAATGCCGGTCGTGGCTGACGAAGAGCATGGTGCCCTCGTACTGCGCCAGCGCATTGATCAGCATTTCCTTGGTCGCGATGTCCAAATGGTTGGTCGGCTCGTCGAGAACGAGGAAATTCGGCGGGTCGTAGAGCATCAGCGCCATCACGAGGCGGGCCTTCTCGCCGCCCGAGAGGACGCGGCAGCGCTTCTCGACATCGTCGCCGGAGAAGCCGAAGCAGCCGGCGAGCGCACGCAGCGAACCCTGGCCGGCCTGCGGGAAGCGGTCTTCCAGCGACTGGAAGATGGTGCGGTCGCCGTCCAGCACCTCCATCGCGTGCTGGGCGAAATAGCCGAGCTTGATCGAGCCGCCGAGCGAGACACTGCCGGAATCGGGCTCGGTCGAGCCGGTGACCAGCTTCAGCAGCGTCGACTTGCCGGCGCCGTTGACGCCCATCACGCACCAGCGCTCCCTGCGGCGGATCTGGAAGTCGAGCGCCTCGTAGATGGTGCGGCTGCCATAGCGCTTGTCGACGCCCTTGAGCGTGACGACGTCCTCGCCCGAGCGCGGGGCGGGCGGGAAATCGAAGGAGACGGTCTGGCGGCGCTTGGGCGGCTCGACCTTCTCGATCTTGTCGAGCTTCTTGACGCGGCTCTGCACCTGGGCGGCGTGGGAGGCGCGCGCCTTGAAGCGCTCGATGAAGGCGACCTCCTTGGCGAGCATGGCCTGCTGGCGCTCGAACTGCGCCTGCTGCTGCTTCTCGGCGAGGGCGCGCTGCTGCTGGTAGAATTCGTAATTGCCGGAATAGGAGGTCAGCGCGCCGGCATCGATCTCGACGATCTTGCCGACGATGCGGTTCATGAACTCGCGGTCGTGCGAGGTCATCAGCAGCGCGCCCTCATAGCCCTTGAGGAAGGATTCCAGCCAGATCAGGCTCTCGAGGTTGAGATGGTTGGAGGGCTCGTCGAGCAGCATCGCATCGGGGCGCATCAGCAGGATGCGGGCGAGCGCGACGCGCATCTTCCAGCCGCCCGAGAGTGCGCCGACATCGCCCTCCATCATCTCCTGGCTGAAGCCGAGACCGTCGAGGACCTCGCGGGCGCGGCCATCGAGCGCATAGCCGTCGAGCTCCTCGAAGCGCCCCTGGACCTCGCCATAGCGGGTGATGATCTCGTCCATCTCGTCGGCGCGGTCGGGGTCGCCCATCGCCGTCTCGAGCTCGCGCAATTCCGCCGCCACGGCGCTGACGGGGCCGGCGCCCTCCATCACGGCGGCGACCGCGCTCATGCCCTGCATCTCGCCGACATCCTGGCTGAAATAGCCGATGGTGATGCCGCGATCGACCTGAACCATGCCCTCGTCGGGCTGCTCCTGCCCGGTGATCATCCGGAACAGGGTGGTCTTGCCGGCACCGTTGGGGCCGACGAGGCCGACCTTCTCGCCTTTCAGGAGCGAGGCCGAGGCCTCGATGAAGACGATCTGCTGGCCGTTCTGCTTGCCGATGTTTTCGAGACGGATCATGTTTTCGCGTGACGCTCAGGGATGATATTGCGCTGCAATAGGGCAGGATGGCCCGGTGCGGAAGAGCCGGGTTCCGGTTCATCGCTACAGGCGCATGCGGGTTCGGGGTGATCGTGTCGCTCCAGCGCGTGGGTCAGCGCCTGGGCATGAGCGAAGAATCGCTCCCGCACGGCGCGCGCATGCGGGTTCGCCTGCTCGATCGCCAGGAAGACGCCGGGCGCGTCGTGGCGCACCATCTCGGTCGCCTGCATCAGCAGCTCGAAACTGCGCGTCGTCATCCGGCGCGGCACCGGCTCCATGCGGACGAGGATCTTGGCGACGAGATGGGTCAGGCCCTGGACCAGCGCCATGTCGCGGTCATGCGCGTCCGGCGTGGTCAGGATCACGTCGAGGGCGAAATTCCGGCGCAGGAAGGCGGCGATCCGCCGGACGCTGTCGCCGCGGATCGGACAGAGCGCGATCTTCAGGCCTGCCAGCCCGTCGCGCGCGCTCTGCGGGCCGAAGAGCGGATGCGTGCCGATGATCTCGACCTGCTCTGGCAATCCCTCCAGCAGCAGGCGGGCGGGCTCGATCTTCACCGAACCGACATCCAGCACGATAGTGCCGGCGCGCAGATGCGGGCGCAGGCTCGCGATCGCCTGTGCCATCGCGTCGACCGGGACGGCGAGCACGACGATGTCGCAGGCCGCCACGGCCGCGATGTCGCCCGGCACGAGCCCCTTGCCCGAAGGATCGGGCCGTGGCGGCGTGGCGGGATCGCAGACGACGAGGCGAAGATGCGGCTGGAGGTGGCGCGCCATCAGCTGCCCGAAGGCGCCGAAGCCGAGCAGGCCGAGGGAGGAGAAGGATTTGCGCTGGCGTGGCATGGTCGGGTTCCCTGGAGGGGGCCGCGATGCCGGGTGACTGCCTGAGTTCAACCGCCAGCGCGGCGGTTGAAGCATGAGAATGCGACCCTCCTTATGAGGACGGGGCGTAATAGGTCCGGGCGAGGCAGGTCGCTGAGGTCATGGCGCCCTTCAAAAGCAGCAAAGCTGGACTGTCAACCAGGGGCGGAGGCGAAGTTGCCCGAGGTGGCTCAGCGCGGGCAGCCTGACTTGCGCTCGCGCTGCTGGATCTCGGCGATGTCGGGGCGATTGCGCGCCGTCAGAGGCACATCCGCCAGCGTCTCGTACCGACAGTCGGCATTGTCACCGAAAGCCGCCTTGGCGCGGGCCGTCTTGAAGCAGTATCCGGCGTCGAAATAGATCGCGTTGCGTTCGGCCCACATCTCGTCGCAGAGCGACTGGGCGAAGGCCGGCGCTGTCGAAATCGAACACGACAAACACAGGCAGATCATGGGCAGACGCGGCATGGCGGATCCCGGCTTTCAGAGGCTGAGCGCGGGCGCGGTCAGGCCTTCGTCTTGTCCGCGTCCATCATCTCGACGAAGCGCTTGAACAAATAGTGGCTGTCCTGCGGGCCGGGCGAGGCTTCCGGGTGGTGCTGGACGCTGAAGGCCGGGCGGTCGGTCAGGGCAAAGCCGCTGTTGGAGCCGTCGAAGAGCGAGACATGGGTCTCGACCGCATGCGCCGGCAGCGAGGCGGGATCGACTGCGAAGCCGTGATTCATCGAGACGATCTCGACCTTGCCGGTCGTCTTGTCCTGCACCGGGTGGTTGGCGCCGTGATGGCCCTGCTTCATCTTCATGGTCTGGCCGCCGACGGCGAGCGCCAGCATCTGATGGCCGAGGCAGATGCCGAAGGTCGGGACTTTCTTCTCCAGCAGTTCCCTGATCACGGGGACGGCGTATTCGCCCGTTGCGGCCGGGTCGCCCGGGCCGTTGGAGAGGAAGATGCCGTCCGGCTGCAGCGCCAGGATCTCCTCCGCCGAAGCTGTCGAAGGCACGACGGTGACGTCGCAGCCGGCCTTGGAGAGCAGGCGCAGGATGTTGCGTTTCACGCCGTAATCGATCGCGACGACCTTGTGGGCGGCGCCGTCGCGCTTGCCGTAGCCGGCGGGCCACTGCCAGGGCGTCTCATCCCAGTCGTAGCGCTGGGATGAGGTGACCATCGGCACGAGGTCGAGGCCCGCCATGTCGGGCAGTTCGGCGGCGAGCTTCTGGAGCCGCGGAATGTCGAAGACGCCGTCGGGGGCGTGGGCGAGGATCGCGTTGGGCATGCCGTTGTCGCGGATCAGGGCGGTCAGCGCGCGGGTGTCGACGCCGCAGATGCCGACGATGTTGCGCGCCTTGAGCCAGGCATCGAAATGGCGGCTCGCGCGCCAGTTCGAGGGCTCGGTGATGGCGGCGTGGAGCACGATGCCGCGCACGCCCGACGAGGCGGCGGCGTTGACTGTTTCGGTGTCGTCGTCATTGACGCCGACATTGCCGATATGGGGGAAGGTGAAGGTGACGATCTGGCCGGCATAGGAAGGGTCGGTCAGGATTTCCTGATAGCCCGTCATCGCCGTGTTGAAGCAGACCTCGCCGGGGGCCTCGCCGGTGGCGCCCAGCCCGAAGCCTTCCAGCACCGTGCCGTCGGCGAGGACCAGCAAGGCGGTCGCGCGCGGTTCGCTCCAGCCGCCCGTGGCGGGGTTTCCTTCGTGTGCGGTCATGTCTATGTCTCGGTCCAGGCCGCGCTGGCTTGCGGCAATGCATGGGCGGCAGCGGGTTTCGCTGTCCGCGTCTGGAGCGCGAGCCTTAAAGACGCGCTCCCATGCCGTCAATCGACGCGGGTGCGAAGCCCGCTGCACAACGAAGGAATACCTGTATGACCAGCCTGCGCGAGCGCTTCACGGCCGACCTCAAGGAAGCGATGAAGGCCGGGGACAAGGGCAAGGTCTCGACGATCCGGATGATCACCTCGGCGCTGAAGGACAAGGACATCGAGGCGCGCGGGCTCGGCAAGCCAGAGACGACGCCCGACGAGCTGCTTGCCCTGCTGCAGAAGATGATCAAGCAGCGCCAGGAATCGATTGCGATCTACGACGCCAACGGCCGCCCCGAGCTCGCCGCCGGCGAGCGCGCCGAGGTCGAGGTGATCGCCTCCTATATGCCCAAGCAGATGTCCGACGACGAGGTTCAGGCTGCCATCGCGGCCGCAGTCGCCGAAAGTGGCGCCGCCTCGGTCAAGGACATGGGCAAGGTCATCGCGATCCTGCGCGCCAAATTCGCCGGCCAGATGGATTTCGGCAAGGCGAGCGGGCTGGTGAAGGCCGCCCTCGCTGGGTGAGTCGTGGCCGGTCGAGCGGGCTCACGCCCGCTCGATATCCGTCTGCGCGAAATCATCGCCCTTGAACAGCAGCGGCCAGCCGCGGCTCTGCGCTAGAGCATAGGCCGCGCAATCGCCCATGTTGAGCTTCGCGGGATGCCGGCCCTTGCCGAAGCGGCGATAGGCCTGGAAGGCGACATGGGAGAGGGCTTCGTCGAAGGGGACGATGTCGATGCGTTCGTTCGTCACGAAGTCATCGACGATTGCGGCTGGAATTCTCTTCGAGAAAACCAGAACGAGCCTTGCCTCCAGTAGGTTGACGCTCGACATGATTCGACGTTCGGCCAGCGCGATTTTCTTGGTGAACTCAGTGGCGTCGGCTTCGCCGGCCAGGCAAGCAACGACCGCGGATGTGTCGATGACCATCACGACCACAGACCGTTTTCATCGTAACCGAGGATCTCGTCGATCTCGTCGCGGGTCATCGAGCGCTCGGTCGGCTTGATGTCGTATTTTTTGTAGAGCGCTTCCATCCGCGCCATCGCCGCTGCCACGCGCTGCGCCTTCTCGTCCTCCGACAATTCGTCCTTGCCGAGTTCGCTGCTGACAGCCTGACGCACGGCTTCGGTCAGGCTGAGGCCGCGGCGCTTTGCCAGCGTCCGCACGGCCTTTTCCGTCTCCGGATCCTTGATGTTCAGCGCCATGGCTTTCTTCCTTCCGGCGGATTTTCTTTATCACGGTGCTGTGGATAGCGCCAACAAACCGGGCTCCGGCAAGATCCGCGATTGGCTTTCGCCGGGCTCGCGCTCACATAGGAAGCAATGAAGTTCCCGCCCTCCCTTCTCGAAGAGATCAAGGCGCGGCTGCCGGTCTCGGCGGTTGTGGGCAAGCGCGTGCGCCTGGCGAAGGCGGGACGCGAATGGAAGGGGCTCTCGCCCTTCAATGCGGAAAAGACGCCGTCCTTCTTCGTCAACGACCAGAAGGCCTCGTTCTTCGATTTTTCGTCGGGCAAGAACGGCGACATCTTCAAATTCGTGATGGAGACGGAAGGGCTGTCCTTTCCCGAGGCGGTCGAGAAGCTGGCGGCCGAAGCCGGCGTGACTCTGCCGAAGATCACGCAGGAAGCACAGGTCCAGGAGGAGCGGCGCAAGGGGCTGCACGAGGTCGTGGAACTGGCCGCGCGCTACTTCGAGTCCGAGCTGATGGGCGATCGCGGTGGTCACGCGCGGCGCTATCTCGCCTCGCGCGGGCTCGACGGTGAGGCGCGCACACGTTTCCGCCTAGGCTATGGCCCGGCCGACCGCTTCGCGCTGCGCGACCATCTCGCGGGGAAGGGCGTGTCTGCCGAACTGATGATGGAGGCCGGGCTGCTCGTGCATGGCGAGGAGATCGCCGTGCCCTATGACCGCTTCCGCGACCGCATCATGTTCCCGATCCATGACTCGCGGGGGCGTGTCGTCGCCTTTGGCGGGCGGGCGATGAGCGCGGAGGTCTCGGCGAAATATCTCAACTCGCCGGAGACGCCGCTCTTTCACAAGGGCTCGCTCCTCTTCAACCACCACAATGCCCGCAAGGCCGCCCACGACACCGGGCAGGCGATCGTGGTCGAGGGCTATGTCGACGTGATCGCCATGGCGCTCGCCGGCTTCCCGCAGACGGTCGCGCCGCTTGGCACGGCCCTGACCGAGGACCAGCTCACGCTGCTCTGGCGCATGGCCGACGAGCCTGTGATCTGCCTCGACGGTGACAAGGCTGGCCGGAAGGCTGCGAGCCGCGCCATCGACATCGCCCTGCCGCTGCTCGAGCCTGGGAAGTCGCTCTCTTTCGCGCTGCTGCCCGAGGGGCAGGACCCCGACGACCTGGCGCGTTCAGGCGGGAAGGCGGCCATCGCCGAGGTTCTGGGCGCGGCGCGGCCGCTGGTCGACATGCTGTGGACGCGGGAGGTCGAGGCCGGGCCGCTCGATACGCCTGAGCGCCGTGCCGCCTTCGAGCGGCGGCTGAAGGAGCCGCTCGGTCGGATCCGCGACGAGACGACGCGCAAGCATTACCGCCGCGAGATGGACGAACGGCTGGCGCAGCTCTTCGCCAGCGCGGCGCCGGCGCGCGCCGAGCGGCGTGAGGGCGGCTACCCGCGCGGGCGGGGGCAGGGGGGCGGAGCGGCGCGCGGCGGCCGCGGCGGATTCCCGCAGCCCTCGCCCTGGTCGGTGGGGCCGCTGAAGGCCTCGAGCCAGCTGACTCGGACCAAGATCATGGCGCGCGGCCGCGGCGAGGACACCCGCGAGGCCTTCATCCTGCTCGCTCTGGCGAGCCATCCCGCGCTGATCCTGCGCTGCGCCGACGAGATCGCCGATCTGTCGCTCGACGGCCCCGCCGCCGAGCGCTTCCGCCAGGCGCTGCTCGACGCCGCGATGGAGGGCGTGCTCGACGAGGAGGCGCTGGCGAACAGGCTGGAACAGCCGCGCGTCAGGGAGGCGCAGGCGCAATTGATGGCGGTGACGGGGCCGGCGGAGCGGCTGAAACTGGCGCAAGCCGCTGATCCGGAATCGGTTTTCGACTCGATTCGTCAGGCCATCGTCTTGCATCATCGCGCGCGGACGCTACATAGCGAGTTGAAGGCAGCCGAGCGTGCATTGGCTGACGAAGCGACCGAAGCCAATTTCGCCTGGATCAAGGACGTCAAGGCTCGCCTCGAGACGATCGAGGGGACGGAGGCGATGTCCGAGGATTGAGGGAGTTCCACGGGTCCTTCTGGTCAGGTCTGCGCGTCGGCGGGGTTTGGTTTACGGTTCATCAAGGATGAGCGGTGCCATCTCGCCTGTGTGATTTGGGTGGGGTGAGCGCGCCGGACCTGCGGCCGCGCCGCCCTTTTATGCGTCCGCAAATGGCTTCTTCCGAGCCGTGGCGGCCTGAGAGTGCGGAGCGCTGTTGATGGCGACGAAAACGAGCGAACGGGACAAGGCCGACCAGGCCACGCCGGAAGCCCCCCGACCTCCGACGGTCCGTTGCTCGATCTGACGGATCAGGCCGTCAGGCGCATGATCAAGCTCGCCAAGAAGCGCGGCTATGTGACCTATGACGAACTGAACGAGGTGCTGCCTTCGGAGGAGTTCTCCTCCGAGCAGATCGAGGATGTTCTCGGCCAGCTCAGCGAGCAGGGCATCAACGTCGTCGACAACGAGGACCCGGAAGCCTCCGGCGAGGAACGCGCCGCGGCCCGCACCGGCACCAATGGCGCCGACGAGGAAGAGCCGGAGGGCGGCGATCTGGTCGACGCCTCGCGCTCGGCCCTGCCGGTCGAGACCAAGCGCAATCTCGAGCCGACCGAGCGCACCGATGACCCGGTGCGGATGTATCTGCGCGAGATGGGTTCGGTCGAGCTGCTCTCCCGCGAGGGCGAGATCGCGATCGCCAAGCGCATCGAGGCCGGGCGCGAGGCGATGATCGCGGGGCTCTGCGAGAGCCCGCTGACCTTCCAGGCGATCATCATCTGGCGCGACGAGCTGAACGAAGCCAAGGTTCTGCTGCGCGACATCATCGACCTCGAAGCGACCTATGCCGGCCCTGACGGCAAGAACCCGGCCCAGGTCGCGGGCGAGGGCGGCGAGGCGGAGGCCGCTCCGGCCGCCGAGGGCGAGACGCCCGAAGGCGAGCTGCCGCCCGATCTCGACGACGACGACATGGAGAACAACGTCTCGCTCTCGGCCATGGAGGCCGAGCTCAAGCCGCGCGTGCTCGAGACCTTCGATTCGATCGCCGACAACTACAAGAAGCTGCGCCGCCTGCAGGACCAGGACATCGCAAACCGGCTGGAGAACACCAAGCTCTCGCCGTCGCAGGACCGCAAATACAAGAAGCTCAAGGACGACATCATCACCGCGGTGAAGTCGCTCTCGCTCAACAACAACCGCATCGAGGCACTGGTCGAGCAGCTCTACGACATCAACAAGCGCCTGATCGGACATGAGACGCGCCTGCTGCGTCTGGCCGAGAGCTATGGCGTCGGCCGCGAGGACTTCCTCAAGCAGCATGTCGGCGGCGAGCTCGATCCCAAGTGGATCCTGCGCGTCTCCAAGCTCGGCTCGCGCGGCTGGCGCGAGTTCGTCGGGTCAGAGCTGGAGCGGATCAAGAGCCTGCGCGAGGACATCCACACGCTGGCCTCCGAGACCGGCCTGGAGATCCAGGAATTCCGCAAGATCGTGCTCATGGTCCAGAAGGGCGAGCGCGAGGCGCGGCAGGCGAAGAAGGAGATGATCGAGGCCAATCTTCGCCTCGTGATCTCGATCGCCAAGAAATACACCAATCGCGGCCTGCAGTTCCTCAACCTGATCCAGGAAGGCAATATCGGCCTGATGAAGGCGGTCGACAAGTTCGAGTACCGCCGGGGCTACAAGTTCTCCACCTACGCGACATGGTGGATCCGCCAAGCGATCACCCGCTCGATCGCCGACCAAGCGCGCACGATCCGCATCCCCGTCCACATGATCGAGACGATCAACAAGATCGTGCGGACCTCGCGTCAGATGCTGCACGAGATCGGCCGCGAGCCGACGCCGGAGGAACTGGCCGAGAAGCTCGCCATGCCGCTGGAGAAGGTGCGCAAGGTCCTCAAGATCGCCAAGGAGCCGATCTCGCTGGAGACTCCGATCGGCGACGAGGAAGACAGCCATCTCGGCGACTTCATCGAGGACAAGAACGCGATCCTGCCGATCGACGCCGCGATCCAGTCGAACCTGCGCGAGACCACGACGCGCGTGCTGGCGTCACTCACCCCGCGCGAGGAGCGCGTGCTGCGCATGCGCTTCGGCATCGGCATGAACACCGACCACACGCTCGAAGAGGTCGGCCAGCAATTCAGCGTCACCCGCGAGCGCATCCGCCAGATCGAGGCGAAGGCGCTCCGCAAGCTGAAGCATCCGAGCCGGAGCCGGAAGCTGCGGAGCTTCCTGGACAATTGACGAAAAAGCCGGCCGCGAGGCCGGCTTTCTTGTTCGTGAAAGGGATTGTGGTCGTCACATCCCCTTCACCAGCGCCACCAGCTGGTCGAGCGCGGTGCCCCAGCCCTGCTGGAAGCCCATCTCCTCGTGCTGCTTGCGGCCGGCCTCGTCCTTGTGCAGGGCGCGGGCCGTGTAGAGCGTTCCGGTCGTCGTCGGCTCGATTTCGATCGAGGCGGTCATGAAGCCGGAGCCCAGCGGGCGGTAGCCGGGCCCGAGCGCGTCGGTGAAGACCAGCAGCGTCTCCGGAACCACAAAGAGAAAGCAGCCGGTGCTGTCGTTCTTTTCGCCGTTGGGACCCTCCATCACGGTGCGGAATTGGCCGCCGGGGCGCAGGTCGATCTCGCAATGCGTGGTGCGCCAGGGGGCGGGCGTGAACCACTGCGTGAGCAGGGCCGGCTCGGTCCAGGCGCGCCAGACCAGATGCGGCGGTACCGCGACCTCGCGCCTGAGTTCGAGATCCAGCGCCGGGTCGAAGGCGGCTGCGGGCAGGGTCGTCATGGGCGTTCCTCGTCGTTTTTCAGGTGCAGGACGAAGGCGTCGAGCTGGTCGAGGCGCTGCGTCCAGAGGCTGCGCTGCGCCTCCAGCCAGGTTTCGGCGGCGGCGAGAGGTTCACGGCGCAGGGAGCAGGTGCGCACGCGCCCGGATTTCGCCGTGGTGACGAGCCCGCTCTCCTCCAGGACCCTGAGGTGCTGGAGGAAGCTCGGCAGCGCCATCTCGAAGGGCCGGGCGAGTTCGCTGACCGAGGCCGGCCCCCGCCCCAGCGCCTGCACCACCGCGCGCCGGGTCGGATCGGCCAGGGCGCGGAAGGCGTCGTCGAGGGTGGGGAGCGTCGCGGACATGGGGCGATCCAAGCGTAGAACAACACTTAGGTCAATGCCTAAGTTTTGTCACCAGGGTGGACGGGTGGCGAGGCGGGCTTGATCCCGGCAGCGGCTTGCGGCTTGCTGGCCGCTGCTCCGCGGAGGCTCGTCCCATGTCGCCCGAATTCCTGCTGACCTCGCTCATCGTCGTCGCCTCGCCGGGGACGGGCGCGATCTACACCATCGCCGCGGGGCTCACCCGGGGCTCGCGCGCGAGCCTGCTTGCCGCCTTCGCCTGCACGCTCGGCATCGTGCCGCATCTCTTGGCGGCGATGCTGGGGCTGGCGGCGCTGCTGCACGCCAGCGCGCTCGCCTTCGCGGTCGTGAAATATGCCGGCGTCGCCTATCTCTTGTTCATGGCCTGGCAGACGCTGCGGGAGCATGGCGCGCTCGCCGTCGATGCGAAGGCCGATCCGCGCTCGGCCTGGCGGGTGCTGCGCGACGGCGTCGCGATCAACGTGCTCAACCCCAAGCTCTCGATCTTCTTCGTCGCCTTCCTGCCGCAGTTCATCGCGGCCGGCGAAAAGGCGCCACTGGCGCGCATGCTCGAGCTGTCCGGCGTGTTCATGGCGATGACCTTCGTGGTCTTCGCGCTCTATGGCCTCTTCGCGGCAGCGATGCGCGACAGGGTGGTGACGCGGCCGGCGGTGATGGCCTGGCTGCGGCGCGGCTTCGCAGCCGCCTTCGTGGCGCTGGGCGCCAGGCTCGCCGTCACCGAGCGCTGAGATGGCGGCGCAGACGCTGCTGGCGATCACGACGCGCGGGCCGGGCCTCTATGAGTTCACGCGCGAGGCAGCCGCCTTTGTCGCGGGGGCGGGCATCGCGACCGGGCTGCTGACGGTTTTCGTGCGTCACACCTCCTGCTCGTTGCTGATCCAGGAGAATGCCGACCCCGACGTGCGTGTCGATCTCGACGCTTTCTTCCGCCGGCTCGTGCCCTCCGCCGACGATCCGGCGATGGATTATCTCGTCCACCGCGCCGAGGGGCCCGACGACATGCCCGCCCATCTCAAGGCGGCGCTGACACCCGTTTCGCTCTCGATCCCGGTGATGGGCGGGCGGCTCGCGCTCGGCACCTGGCAGGGGATCTATCTGTTCGAGCATCGCGCCCGGCCGCATCGCCGCGAGGTGGTGCTGCACCTCGCCTGAGCGCGGCCGCGTCGTCGCGCGCCTTGGCAGGGCGGTGCGGTACGGTTAGTTCTCCCTGCGGCCGCGCACCCGCTCCGGAGGAAAAGCCCGATGTCGTTCCTGAAATCCCTGTTCGGTGGCCGCAAGCCGGTTGACGCGGCTCCGGCCGGCCCGCT
Organism: Allobosea sp. R86505; assembly: GCF_042466375.1. Taxonomy (NCBI): domain Bacteria; kingdom Pseudomonadati; phylum Pseudomonadota; class Alphaproteobacteria; order Hyphomicrobiales; family Alloboseaceae; genus Allobosea; species Allobosea sp. R86505. Next base: position 2,091,890 of record NZ_JAXHPY010000001.1, read on the forward strand.
CAAGACCATCGAGCACAACGGATTCACCATCCATGCCACGCCCTATCAGGAGGGCGGCCAGTGGCAGCTCTGCGGCGTCGTCGAGAAGACGATCGATGGCGAAATGAAGAGCCACCGCTTCGTCCGGGCGGACCGTTTCCCTGGCAAGGACGAGGCCGTCGATTTCACGCTGGTCAAGGGCCAGCAGCTGGTCGATCAGGCGGGCGAAAGCGTTTTCCGGTAGCTGCCCGGCGGGGAGCGACGCAAGACCGCAGGAACGGTCGTTGCCGGTGCGGGTTGTCGGGTCATCACCCTCAACCCGAACACCGAGGCTCTTCATGAGCTCGCTTTCTGGCAAGACCATCCTCATCCTCGCCACCAACGGCTTCGAACAGTCGGAACTCGATGTCCCGCATGCCAAGCTGAAGGAAGCCGGCGCGACCGTGCATATCGTCGCGCCTGAGGGCGGCGAAATCACCGGCTGGGACCAGAAGGACTGGGGCCGCGCGGTCAAGGTCGACAAGACCCTCGCCGAGGTCAGCGCCGAGACTTACGACGCCATCGTGCTGCCCGGCGGGCAGATGAACCCCGACACGCTGCGCGGCACGCCCGAAGCGCTGACGCTGATCAAGCGCTTCTTCGAGCAGGGCAAGGTCGTCGCCGCCGTCTGCCATGCGCCCTGGCTGCTGATCGACACCGGCATCGCCAAGGGCCGCCGCCTGACGTCGTACAACACGATCAAGCAGGACATGATCAATGCCGGCGCGCAGTGGGAGGACAGCGAGGTCGTGACCGACAAGGGCGTCGTCACCTCGCGCAAGCCCGACGACCTGCCGGCTTTCTTCGCCAAGATCATCGAAGAGATCAACGAAGGCCGCCACGAGCGCCGCGCCGCCTGATCACGATCGACAACTGCTCTGCTGGAGCCTTCGCCGCCAGGCGAAGGCTTCTTCGTTTCGGGCAGGGGCGCGCACACATCGACGCCGCGCCACCCTGCTTGGGGCGCGCTTGCCGAGACGCTGCGCCCTGCCTAATCCTCGGTCAAGAACGTCTGGCCCCAGAGCCGGCGCGCCGAGGAAACATGGTCACCGACGAAACCCGCTACGCGCCCGACTCCTCCTATGCCTGGCTGCGCCTGGCCGTCTCGCTGCTAATCGGCACGGCGGCCTGCGTCGGCACCTGGTCCGTCGTCGTGGTGCTGCCCTCGGTGCAGACCGAGTTCGGCACGCTGCGGGCCGGCGCCTCCTTGCCCTATACCTGCGTCATGCTCGGCTTCGGCTTCGGCAATATCGCCATGGGCCGCATCGCCGACCGCTACGGCATCATCGTGCCGATCGTCGGCGGCGCGCTGCTGCTGGGCAGCGGCTACATCCTCGCCGGGATGGCGCAATCGCTCTGGCAGTTCGCGCTCGTCCATCTCTTCCTGATCGGCGTCGGTGGCGGGGCCGGCTTCTCGCCGCTGATCGCGGATCTCTCGCACTGGTTCCGCAAGCATCGCGGGCTCGCCGTCGTCTTCGGAGCCTCGGGCAGCTATCTGGCGGGGGTGATCTGGCCGCAGGTCATCACCTGGGGCGTCGCCAGCCATGGCTGGCGCGCGACCCATATCGGCATCGGGCTTGCGGTGATGGCGATCATGCTGCCGCTCGCGCCGTTCTTCCGCCGCCGGCCATCGGCGGCGAGCATCGCGGCGCAGGAGGCGGCGAGCACGAACGCGCGCGGCGATCTCGGACTCTCGGCCAGCCAGTTGCAGTGGCTGCTGGCGATCGCGGGTTTCTCATGCTGCGTCGCCATGGCGATGCCGCAGGTGCATATCGTCGCCTATTGCAGCGATCTGGGTTACGGCGTTGCGCGTGGCGCCGAGATGCTCTCGCTGATGCTGGCACTCGGCATCATCAGCCGCATCGCATCGGGCTTCGTCGCCGACCGCATCGGCGGCACGGCGACGCTGGCGCTGGGTTCGCTGATGCAGGGGCTGGCGCTCTTCCTCTATCTCTGGTTCGACGGGCTGACCTCGCTCTTCATCGTCACCGGCATCTTCGGCCTGTTCCAGGGCGGCATCGTGCCGATGTATGCGGTGATCATCCGGGAATACCTGCCGGCGCGGGAGGCTGGCGTGCGGATCGGCCTCGTGATGTCCTCCACCATTCTCGGCATGGCGGTCGGCGGCTATGTCTCGGGCGCGATCTTCGACGCCTTTGCCTCCTATCGCGCCGCCTTCCTCAACGGGCTGGCCTGGAACCTCGTCAACCTCACGGTGGTGTGCTGGCTGATGATGCGGGCCAGGCGGCGGCCGGAAGGACCCGCTGCGACGGCGGCGGTCTGAGGCCGGATCACGTTCCGGACAGGTGTTGTTCGCCATTTCTGTTTCATGATATGAAACAGTTCGGATGAAGCGGATCGCCGACAAGCATACGCTGGCTCTTTACGAGGATGGGATTTGCCATCCCCGCTGGCGCGGCTTCGAGGCGATCGCGCTGCGAAAGCTCGATCGCGTCATGAACATCACGCGCCTGGACGATCTCCGCGTGCCGCCGGGCAACCGCCTCGAAGCGCTGAAGGGCGATCGCGCGGGCCAGTGGAGCATCCGGATCAACGATCAATACCGGATCTGTTTCGAATGGGACGGGGCACAGGCTCACGCGATCGAGATCACGGACTACCATTGAGGGAGAGCGCATGATGACGCGCATCACGACCCATCCGGGAGCAATGCTGCAGCATGAGTTCCTCGAGCCGATGGGAATCTCGGCCCGGGCCTTGGCGCGTGCCATGAAGGTCCCCCCCACACGGGTCACCAAGCTCCTGAGGGCCGAAACCGGCATGACGGCGGATACGGCCCTCAGGCTGGAGCGGGTGCTCGGCGCCTCGGCGGGCTTCTGGCTCAATCTCCAGAACAGCTACGATCTCACGCGCGAACAGGTCGCCAAGGCGGAGGCCTATGCCGAACTGGCGCCTCTCGTCGCCGCCTGAGCATCATCGCTGCGACGCCGTCAGGGCTCGCGACTGGCCAAGCCAGCTGACACTTGGTTGCTGTGATCTTGGCAGCTGTGTCGCAGACCCGATCGTCTGACTTGACGGCGACGCCCCCTGCAGTCGATGTCGGCGCAACCATAACCAAAGGAAACCTCCATGCTTCGCACCACCATCGCCGGCAGCCTGCCCAAGCCGACCTGGCTCGCCGAGTCCGAGCGGCTCTGGGCGCCGTGGAAGCTGGAGGGCGTGGCGCTGCAGGAGGGCCGGCGCGACGCGACGATCCTGGCGGTGAAGCTGCAGGAGGATGCCGGCATCGACATCGTCGGCGACGGCGAGCAGGCGCGGGTGCATTTCGTCCACGGCTTCCTGGCCAATCTCGACGGCATCGACTTCGACAAGAAGACGATCATGGGCATCCGCAACAACCGCTACGAGGCGGAGGTGCCGACGGTCACCGGCGCGATCCGCCGCAAGGGGCCGGTGCACAGCATGGAGGCGCAGGCCGCGCGCGCCCACACCACGCGCAAGCTGAAGTTCACGCTGCCGGGCCCGATGACGATTGTCGACACCATCGCCGACGAGCATTACGGCCGCCGCGAGGACCTCGCCATGGCGTTTGCCGCCGTGCTGAACGAGGAGGCGCATGAGCTGCAGGCGCTCGGCGTCGACGTCATCCAGTTCGATGAGCCCGCCTTCAACGTCTACATGAAGGAGGTGCCGGACTGGGGCATCGCCTGCCTGGAGCGCGCCGCGCATGGGCTGACCGCGACCACCGCCGTCCACATCTGCTACGGCTACGGCATCAAGGCCAATATCGACTGGAAGGCGACGCTCGGCGAGGAGTGGCGCCACTACGAGCAGACCTTCCCGGCGATCGCGAAGAGCTCGATCCAGCAGGTCTCGCTGGAGTGCCGCAACTCGAAGGTGCCGCTCGACCTGATCAGGCTGCTCGACGGCAAGGACGTGCTGGCGGGCGCCATCGACGTCGCCTCCAACACGATCGAGACGCCCGAGGAGGTCGCGGCCACGATCCGCGCCGCACTCGCCTTCGTGGCGCCCGAGAAGCTCTTCCCCTGCACCAATTGCGGCATGGCGCCGATGACGTCGGAGGTCGCCTACGGCAAGCTCGCGGCCCTGTCGGCCGGGGCGGCGCTGGTGCGCAAGGAACTCGGCGCGGCCTGAGCCGGGCATCCCGTACCCTCGTCCGCTCCATCTGGCGCAGGCGCCGCGGCGCATGCTCCAATGGGCGGAGAATTGATGGGGGCCGAGGGGATGACGAGAGAAGCGGGCGTGGCGCAGGACGAGGCGCCGCGCGGCAACCTGACGGTGCGCATCAATGCGATGCCGGCCGACACCAATGCGAATGGCGACATCTTCGGCGGCTGGGTGATGTCGCGCATGGACGCGGCCGGCGGCATCGCCGGGGTCGACCGGGCGCAGGGGCGCGTCGTCACCATCGCGGTCGATGCGATGACCTTCATCAGGCCGGTCAAGGTCGGCGACGTCCTCAGCGTCTATACCGAGGTCGAGTCCGTCGGCCGGACCTCGATGAAGATCCATGTCGAGGCCTGGGCCCGGCGCTTCCGCACCATGATCCACGAGAAGGTCACGGACGCGACCTTCACCTTCGTCGCGATCGACGAGGAGGGGCGGCCGCGTCCCGTGCCCCAACCTGCCCAACCCGCCTAGCGTGCGCCGCGGGCTCGGCTGAGGCCGAATGGCATGGCTTCGGGGTTGGGCCGGTGAGCGCGTGCCGTAACGTCATGATGCCCTTGACGATCCGGCTCAAGATCTGACGGTCTCTGTGCGATGATCTTGCCGGCGTTTCACCCGGCTCGCATGAGCCGCGCCAACAGATCGCCAAACGCTAACGAACGCTGAATCCTCGGAATCGCGACTGATTCAGAATAATCCAGTCACTTAACCCTTCGTTAGGTGCCTTCCCCGCATTCTTCCGGTCGGCTGGCCTAACCCGACTGACCACTGAAGAAGAATTATTGGGGGAATCCTTTCATGATCCATCGTCGTGATGTCCTGACTGGCCTTGCCTGCGCCTCCGCCGCCTCGCTCCTGCCGGGCCGCGCCTTCGCCGAAACCGGCGTCTTCGCCGACAAGATCGTGCTCGGCCAGGCGGCCGTGTTCGAGGGGCCCGCCAGCGCGCTGGGCCTGGGCATGCGCGATGGCCTCACCGCCGCCTTCGCCGAGGCCAACGCCAAGGGTGGCGTCGGGGGGCGCAAGATCGAGCTTCTGACGCAAGATGACGGTTACGAGCCCGGCAAGTCGATCGATGCGACCAAGGCGCTGATCGCCAAGGAGGTCTTCGCGCTCGTCGGTCCGGTGGGCACGCCGACGGCGATGGCCGCCCACCCGATCGCCAAGGAGGCCGGCCTGCCCTTCATCGGCGCCTTCACCGGCGCCGAAGGCCTGCGCGATCCCTATCTGCCGCATGTCGTCAATGTACGCGCCTCCTACTTCCAGGAGACCGAGGTCTGGATCGAGCGGCTCGTCAAGGACAAGGGCTTCTCCAAGATCGCGATCTTCTATCAGGACGACGCGTTCGGCCGGGCCGGCCTCGCCGGCGTCAAGAAGGCGATGGACGCGCGCAAGATGAGCCTCGTCGCCGAAGGGACCTTCGAGCGGAACACGGTCGCGGTCCGGTCCGCCCTGCTCGAAATCCGCAAGGCCAATCCGGAAGCCGTGGTGATGGTCGGCCCCTACAAGCCCTGCGCCGAGTTCATCAAGCTGTGCAAGCAGGTGAAGTTCACGCCGGTGTTCATGAACATCTCCTTCGTCGGCTCGGACGCGCTGGCGGCCGAACTCGGCGATGCCGGCGCGGGGGTCTACGTCACGCAGGTCGTGCCGCTTCCGACCGACACCTCGATCCCGGTGGTCAAGGCCTATCAGGCCGCGCTCGCCGCCAGCGACGCCAAGAATAAGAAGCCGGGCTTCGTTTCGCTGGAGGGCTATCTCGTCGGTCGCACCGTCGTCGCCGCTCTGGAAAAGGCCGGCAAGGACCCGACCCGCAAGGCCCTGATGGCGGCGCTGACCAACGGCTCCTTTGATTTCGGCGGCTTCAAGATGACCTTCGGCCCCAATGACAATCGCGGTTCCGACGACGTCTACCTGACGGTCATCGGAACGGACGGCACGTTCAAGTCGGTCGGTTCGCTGTCCGCCTGAGCTGCATCTTCCGCGTCGTACTCCGGAGAGTGACATGACGAAGGCCAAGACACCGGCGCGCCTGCGCGCGCCGCTGCGCATCGGCATCGCCGCGCGCATCTATGCTGCGCTCGGCGCATTGACCACGCTGACGATCGTCGCCTCCGCGGTGGCCTGGCTGTCCTATGATCGGATCAATGCCACGGTCGGCGAGATGGTTGAGCACAAGATGCCCACCGTCGAACTCGTGCTCGAACTGTCCCAGGTGGGCACGCAGTCGACCGCACTGGCGCCGCGCTTCATGAATGTCCAGACCGTGCAGCAGCGCTCTCGCCTGACCACGGAGCTGGATACGATCGAGGCCAGGCAGTTCGAACTGGTCCGGGCGGTCGGCAAGATCGGCGGTGTCGACATGAAGCCGGTTCAGAAGGCGATCGACGATCTCTCGCTGCGGATCAACGACATCAACGACCTGACCGGAACGCGCCTGCGCAATGCCGCGCAGATGGCCGCCGCCGTCGAGCAGTTGAACAAGGTGCGCGAAGACTTCGTCAAGGTGGTCGGCGGCGAGGCCGATGAGCGCCAGTTCAACGTCGTGCTCGGCATCGAGAGCGTCAAGGGCCTGGAGGGCGCGCAGCTCGACGAAGCCCTGAAGGCCGTCAACGACGTCGAGTTCCCGGCCTTCGATCTCGCGCGCAAGCTCGAAGCACAGGTCAACGAGTTGATCGGGCTCCTGCGCGAGGCCGGCCAGATCGCGGACCAGTCGCATCTGGGGCTCGCGCGCGAACGTCTCAATGCGGTCGTGCTGCGGATCGAGAAGGACATGGCGGCCGCCGACAAGATCAAGCCAAACGAGGCGCGGACCCGCGTGATCGACGCGGTCATCGCCCTGGGCGAAGGGCCGCGCGGCGTGGTCGCGCTCCGCCAGCGCGATCTCGAAACGCAGGCTGCGATCAATGCCCGTGTCCTCGACATCGACCAGGCCGCGGCCGTGATGCGCGCGGAAATCGACAAGCTCGTCACATCGGCTCGCTCCGGTGCGGTCGCGGCGAATGCCTCGACAGCGAATCTGATCGAGCGGAGCAAGATGTGGCTGGGCGCCATCGGCGTCGGCTCGCTGCTGATCGCGCTCGTGCTGGCCCTGCTCTACGTCCGTCCTGCGATCATCGGGCGTCTGAACCGGCTTTGGGCTGCGACGCGGGCGATCGCCGACGGGGCTCTGGAGACGGTTGTCGAGACGAAGGGCAATGACGAGATCTCGGACATCTCGAAGAGCGTGCTGCTGTTCCGCGACAATGCGGTGGCGCTGCGCGCGGCCGAGGCCGCCAAGATCGAGGACGACGCACGGGCCCAGGACCAGCGCCGCGCGATGATGGCGGAACTCGGCGCCGCCTTCGGCGAGGTCGTGGCGGCCGCTGCGGCCGGCGATTTCAGCCGCCGTGTCGAGGCGAACTTTGCCGACGCCGAGCTGAACGCGCTGGCGGGCTCGGTCAACGAACTGCTGGAGACGGTGCAGGGCGGCCTGTCCGAGACCTGCGACGTGCTCGCCGAGCTCTCGGCGGGGCATCTCTCGACACGCATCGAGGGGATGTATCAGGGCGCCTTCGCCGAGCTGAAGAGCGGCACCAACGCGCTCGCCGAGGAGTTCGAAAGCACGCTCGCCAAGCTGTCCGAGACGGTCGCGGCGGTGCGCAGCGCCACGACCGAGATCCTCGACGGCGTCACGGATCTCGCCGAGCGCACGAGCGAGGAGAGCAACGCTGTCTCGATGGCGACCAACCAGCTCGGCGCCTTCGCCGGGACGGTGAAGAAGACGGCGAGCGAGGCGGCCCAGGCGACGGGCATGGCCGAGGGCGCCGAGAGCCAGGCGCAGCAGGGCGAGAAGGTCGTGGCATCCGCGCTCGAGGCGATGCAGCGCATCCGCACCTCCTCGGACAAGATCTCCGAGGTGATCGCGATGATCGACGAGATCGCCTTCCAGACCAATCTGCTGGCGCTGAACGCGGCCGTCGAGGCGGCCCGCGCCGGCGACAGCGGGCGGGGCTTCGCGGTCGTGGCGACCGAGGTCCGCAGCCTGGCCAAGCGCTCGGCCGATGCCTCCAACGACGTCAAGAAGCTGGTCGAGGCGGCGCATGGCGACGTCAAGGTCGGTGTCGGGCTGGTCGAGGAGACCGCCCAGATGTTCGAGGCCATCGTCTCCTCGGTGAACGACCTGACGGGGCTGATGAACGGCATCTCGCAGACGGCCAGGAGCCAGGCCAGCGACGTCTCGGCGATCAACACCGAGATCGACGGCATCGGCTCGATGGCGCATCAGAACGCAGCCCTGGTCGAGGAGACCAACGCCGCGCTGGCGCTGACCGACGAGCAGACGCGCGCGCTGAGCGAACACATCGCCCGCTTCCGCTTCCGGGAAGGCCACGGCTCCGACAAGGCCCACGCGATGGCCGAAGCCGCCTGAGCGGCCACGCCGCACCCCACGACACCAGAAGGCCCCGCCATCCCACAGATGGCGGGGCCTTCGGCTTTTTGGGCCCCGCCGGCTCGCAGGAACGCGAAAAAAGGCCCCCCGCGTCCGGGACAATTCCGTTGTGCCCAGCAAAAAACCGGACGACATTCCCTAACGGAAGCTGAATCGGGGTCCAGGGCGAGTGATTCAAAAGAATCCGCAAGCTTAAACGTTCTTTAAGCGCATCCGGACGATTTGTCGTTTGAACAAGGTTCCCGCCTATCGACAGTCGAGGCGCGGAGCGGTTCGGGGGCTCGTCTTCGGTTGCCGAATGTCGCGGTGCTGATGGCAGGTCTTGCGTTTGGCAGCCTCGGTCGGAGACTTCCAAAGGCCTCGCACCAGCTTCGTCGTTCAAGATGTCGCGTTGCATTCGGAGAGCGATCGATGACGAAGGCCTGCAAACCCCCCCGCCAGCGCAAACCGCTCCGCGTCGGCATCGCCGCGCGGATTTACGCAGCCGTGGGGTTGATGACCGCGCTGACGATCGTGGCGTCGGCTGTCGCGTGGCTGTCCTTCGGCCGCGTCGACCAGACGGTTCAGGACATGGCCGGCCGGAAGATGCCGATGGTCGAGCTCGCGCTCGAGCTGTCGCAGGCGGCGACGCTTTCGACGGCGCTGGCACCGCGCTTCATGGATGTCGAGAACGTCCAGCAGCGCGCGGCCCTGACCAACGAGCTCGATCGGATCGAGGCCCGCCAGTTCGACCTGATTCGCCGGATCGCGACCCTCAGCGGGCTCGACATGAAGCCGACCCAGCAGGCGGTCGACGAACTCTCGCGCACAATCAACGAGATCAACGACCTCACCGGCGCCCGGATGCGCAACGCGGCCGCGATGAACGGTCTGCTGGAGAATCTCGGCAAGGCGGGCCGCGTGTTCAGCGGCGTCGTCGGCTCCGAGGCCGATGAGGCCCGTTTCAACGTCACCATGGGCATCGAGAGCATCAAGGGCCTGTCGGGCGAGCAGCTCGACGCCGCGATGAAGACGCTGAACGACCGCGACTTCCCGGTTTTCGATTTCGCCCGCAAGCTGGAGGCCCAGGTCAACGAGCTGATGGGCATGCTGCGCGAGACGGCTCAGGTCCCCGACAAGGCGCGTCTCGACATCGCCCGCGAGCGCTTCAAGGCCACCGCCATGCGTATCCGTATGGAGCTCCAGGCTGCCGAGGCCGCGTCCTCCAACGCCTTCCGGACCCAGGTCGTCGAGGCCGTGATCAAGATGGGTGAGGGGCGTTCGGGCATCGTCGAGATGCGGGAGCGCGACCTGACGACGCTCGGCGAGATTGCCACGACGTTGAAGACGGTCGACAAGGCCGCCGCGACCCTGCGCGGCCAGGTCGAGAAACTGGTCGAGGGGGCGCGCGGCGAGGCCGTTGCCGCCAGTGCTTCGACGGCGAGCCTGATCCAGCAGAGCGAGAAGTGGCTGGGCGCCATCGGCATCGGCTCGCTGCTGATCGCCCTGTCGCTCTCGCTCTTCTACGTCCGTCCTGCGATCATCGGGCGTCTGAACCGGCTTTGGGCTGCGACGCGGGCGATCGCCGACGGGGCTCTGGAGACGGTTGTCGAGACGAAGGGCAATGACGAGATCTCGGACATCTCGAAGAGCGTGCTGCTGTTCCGCGACAATGCGGTGGCGCTGCGCGCGGCCGAGGCCGCCAAGATCGAGGACGACGCACGGGCCCAGGACCAGCGCCGCGCGATGATGGCGGAACTCGGCGCCGCCTTCGGCGAGGTCGTGGCGGCCGCTGCGGCCGGCGATTTCAGCCGCCGTGTCGAGGCGAACTTTGCCGACGCCGAGCTGAACGCGCTGGCGGGCTCGGTCAACGAACTGCTCGAGACGGTGCAGGGCGGCCTGTCCGAAACCTGCGACGTGCTCGCCGAACTCTCGGCGGGGCATCTCTCGACCCGCATCGAGGGGATGTATCAGGGCGCCTTCGCCGAGCTGAAGAACGGCACCAACGCGCTCGCCGAGGAGTTCGAGAGCACGCTCGCCAAGCTGTCGGAGACGGTCGCGGCGGTGCGCAGCGCCACGACCGAGATCCTCGACGGCGTCACGGATCTGGCCGAGCGCACCAGCGAGGAGAGCAACGCCGTCTCGATGGCGACCAACCAGCTCGGCGCCTTCGCCGGGACGGTGAAGAAGACGGCGAGCGAGGCGGCCCAGGCGACGGGCATGGCCGAGGGCGCCGAGAGCCAGGCGCAGCAGGGCGAGAAGGTCGTGGCATCCGCGCTCGAGGCGATGCAGCGCATCCGCACCTCCTCGGACAAGATCTCCGAGGTGATCGCGATGATCGACGAGATCGCCTTCCAGACCAATCTGCTGGCGCTGAACGCGGCCGTCGAGGCGGCCCGCGCCGGCGACAGCGGCCGCGGCTTCGCGGTCGTCGCGACCGAGGTCCGCAGCCTGGCCAAGCGCTCGGCCGATGCCTCCAACGACGTCAAGAAGCTGGTCGAGGCGGCGCATGGCGATGTCAAGGTCGGCGTCGGCCTGGTCGAGGAAACCGCCCAGATGTTCGAGGCGATCGTCGCCTCGGTGAACGACCTGACGGGGCTGATGAACGGTATTTCGCAGACGGCCAGGAGCCAGGCCAGCGACGTCTCGGCGATCAACACCGAGATCGACGGCATCGGCTCGATGGCGCATCAGAACGCAGCCCTGGTCGAGGAGACCAACGCCGCGCTGGCGCTGACCGACGAGCAGACCCGCGCGCTGAGCGAACACATCGCCCGCTTCCGCTTCCGGCAAGGCCACGGCTCCGACAAGGCCCATGCGATGGCCGAAGCCGCCTGAGCGGCCACGCCGCACCCCACGACACCAGAAGGCCCCGCCATCCCACAGATGGCGGGGCCTTCGGCTTTGTGCGGGGAGGCTTCGCATGACGCTTGCGGCCGGCTCGGGCGCGATGCTACGCGGGGCATGGGCCGGTAGCTCAATGGTTAGAGCTCGCTGCTCATAACAGCGCCGGTGCCGGTTCGAGTCCGGCCCGGCCCACCACTTCCGATCAGAGGGCCCGCGATCGACCCGATCGGGTCGTTCTGGCGTAGCTCCAAGCCGTCTCGGATGGGGATTGAGGGTGTCGTGGCGGTGGCATCGGGATGGCGGCGCCGCTGAGGGCGCGTCATCGGCCGGCTCTGTCCGGTGCCCGCGCCGATGCGATCGAGGTCAGGAATCCGGCATGCGCAATCCGAAGCCTCGGCCGGGAATCGAGTCGAGCAGAGCCTGAGTGTAGGCGTGTTGCGGCGCGCCGAAGACCTGTCCGATCGGACCGGCTTCGACGACCTCGCCGTTCTTCATCACCGCGACGAGGTCGCAGACCTGGGCGGCGACGCGCAGGTCATGGGTGATGAAGACGATCGAGAGGCCGAGGCGCTGGCGCAAGTCGGCGAGCAGCTTGAGCACCTGCGCCTGCACGGAGACGTCGAGCGCCGAGACCGGCTCGTCGGCGACCAGCACGCGCGGCTCCAGCGCCAGCGCGCGCGCCAGGCCGATACGCTGGCGCTGGCCGCCGGAGAATTCATGCGGGTAGCGGTCGATCGCGGAGGGATCGAGCCCAACCAGCGCGAAGAGCTCGCGCGCCCGCGCCAGCGCCTCGGCGCGCGGCGTGCCGTGGACGATCAGCCCCTGTGCGACGGCGTCGCCCGCCTTGCGGCGCGGGTTGAGCGAGGCGAAGGGGTCCTGGAAGACCATCTGGATATGGCGCGTCTCGGCGCGCAGTTCGGACTTGGAGAGGCTGGCGATATCGGTGCCGCCGATGCGGATGGCGCCGCTCTCGGGGTCGATCAGGCGCACCAGGCAGCGCGCCAGCGTCGATTTGCCCGAGCCGGATTCGCCGACGATGCCGAGGGTCGCGCCCTTCGGCAGCGTCAGCGAGACGTCGCGCACGGCATGGGTCACGCGCTGGCCGCGGCCGAGGAAGCCGCCGGTGCGATAGGTCTTGGAGACGTGCTCGGCCGCGAGGATGATCTCGGTCGCGAGTTCGCGCGGGGCAGGGGCCTTCAGCGGCGGGACGGCGGCGATGAGCTGCTTGGTATAGGGATGCTGCGGGTTGCCGAGCACCGCTTCCGCCGTGCCCTGCTCGACGACGCGGCCCTGGCTCATCACCGCGACGCGGTCGGCGATCTCAGCGACGACGCCGAAATCATGGGTGATGAACAGGACGGCGGTGCCCTTGCGCTTCTGCAGGTCTCGGATCAGGTTGAGGATCTGGGCCTGGGTGGTGACGTCGAGCGCGGTCGTCGGCTCGTCGGCGATCAGCACCCTGGGGTCGAGCGCGAGCGCCATGGCGATCATGGCGCGCTGGCGCTGACCGCCGGAGAGCTCGTGCGGATAGGCTTTGGCCGCCGCGACGGGGTCGGGGATCCGCACCTCTTCGAGCAGAGCCTGGACCTTGTCCCTGATCTCAGCCTTGCCGAGATCGGTGTGGAGCTGGAACATCTCGCCGATCTGGTCGCCGATGGTGCGCAGCGGGTTCAGCGCCGTCATCGGCTCCTGGAAGATCATGGCGATGCCGGCGCCGCGGACCTTGCGCATCTGCGGCTCGCTCAGGCCTGCGAGATCGCGCCCCTCGAACAGGATGCGCCCGCCATCGATGGCGACGCCCGGCGGCAGCAGCCGCATCACGGCATTGGCCGTCATCGACTTGCCGGAGCCGGATTCGCCGACGACGCAGAGGAACTCGTTGGCGGAAAGCGATAGCGAGACCTCGCTCATCGCATGGGGGCGGTCGGCGTTTCTGGGCAGACTGACGCTGACCGCGTCGAGGTTGAGGATGGCGCTCATCGGCCCTTCAGCCTCGGGTTCAGCGCATCGTTCATCCCCTGCCCGACGAGCGAGACGGCGAGCACCGTGACGAGGATGGCGACGCCGGGAATGGCGGAGACGTACCATTGCACCCGCAGCACGTCGCGCCCGGCGCCGATCAGATTGCCCCAGGAGGCGACGTTGGGGTCCGACAGCTTGAGGAAGGCCAGCGCGCTCTCGAGCAGGATCGCGATCGCCATGACGACGCTGGCATAGACGATCACCGGGGGGAGGGCGTTGGGCAGGATCTCGCCGAAGATCAGCTTCACGTCGCGCAGGCCGAGCGTGCGCCCGGCCTGCACGAATTCGCGGTTGCGCAGGGACAGGAACTCGGCCCGCGTCAGCCGCGCCGAGGCCGGCCAGGAGACGATACCGATCGCGACGGTGACGGTCGTGATGGTCGAACCGAAGACGGCGACGAGGACAAGCAGCAGGATGAAGTTCGGCAGGGTCTGGAAGGCTTCGGTCACGCGCATCAGGGCGGTGTCGACCCAGTCGCCGTAATAGCCGGCAACAGCACCGATGGTGATGCCGATCCCGACCGAGATCAGCGTGGCGACGAGGCCTATCAGCAGCGAGATGCGCGCGCCGTGGAAGATCTGGGCGGCGATGTCGCGGCCGGAATTGTCGGTGCCGAGCAGGAAGCGAGGATTGCTGAAAGGCCAGATCAGCGGCCGCCCCGCCAGCGCCAGGGGATCGCGCGGGTAGAACCAGTCGGCGCTGATCGCCATGGCGAGCACGAGGATCAGGAGCAGCAGCCCGATGATCGCAGGCGGGCTGCGGAAATACAGTTTCAGGAAGGACATTGCGTCAGCTCCCCGTGGTGATGCGCGGGTCGAGCCGGGCGTAGAGCAGGTCGACGATGAAATTGACGGTGATGACGAGCAGCGCCGAGACGAAGACGATGCCGAGCAGCGTGTTGAGGTCGCGCTGGATCACCGATTCATAGGCGAGGCGCCCGAGCCCCGGCAGCGAGAACACGCTCTCGACGACGACTGAGCCACCGAGCATCGTGCCGGCCTGCAGGCCGATCAGCGTCACCATCGGCAGGAGCGCGTTGCGCAGGACGTGGCGGACCACGACGCGGGTCTCGTCCATGCCCTTGGCGCGCGCCGTGCGGACGAAATCGAGCGTCAGCACCTCCAGCATCGAGCCGCGCATGATGCGCAGATAGATCGCCATGTAGAAGAGGCCGAGCGTCAGCGTCGGCAGGACGAGGTGGCTGGCGATGTCGAGGGTGCGCGCGAAGCCGGTGAGGCCGACCGTGATGTCCTCGAAGCCGCCGGCCGGCAGCCATTGCAGGTAGATCGCGAAGACGACAATCGCCATCAGGCCGAACCAGAAGGTCGGCATGGCGTAGAAGACGAGGCCCAGTGTGGAGATGAGCGTATCGGGCCAGCGGTTGACGCCGCGCGCGGCGATGACGCCGAAGATCAGCCCGAAGAAGAAGGCGAGCGAGAGCGACGCCGTCATCAGCAGGATCGTCGCGGGCAGGCGCTCGGCAATGACGGTCGCGACCGGCTTGCCGTAGATCGCCGAGAAGCCGAGATCGAGCCGCATCAGCCGCCAGAGGTAGTTGCCGAGCTGGGCCCAGGCGGAGACGTCGAGGCCGTAATACTGGCGTAGCTGCCGGGCGGTCTCGGCATCGCCCCCGCCCATCTGGGCCATCAGCGCATCGACCGTGTCGCCCGGCGCGAACTGCAGCAGGACGAAGACCCCGATCAGGATCAGCAGCAGGGTCGGGATCGAGGCGGCCAGACGCCGCCCCGCGAGGGTCAGGATGCGCATCAGCTCAGCAGTTCGGCGAAATCGAGGTCGTTCACTCCGCCAACCACAGATCGTGCCAGGAGCTCGAGCCCCAGCGCGGCGTGTTGGAGTGGTTGCGCGCCTTGGCGCTGATCGCCGTCAGGAAGATCTGCTCGATCGGCGTCCAGATCGGCAGTTCGGTGTTAGCGCGTCGGACAAACTCGCCATAGAGCGCCTTGCGCTTGGTCGCATCGACCTCGGTTGCCGCGTCGTCGATGATCTTGTCCATCGTCGCGTCGGTCCAGCCCCACTGGTTGGTCCAGGGCGCACCCTTGGGCTGGCCCGAGCGATACCACACGGTCGTCGAGACGGCCGGGTCATTGCGGTACTGGTGCCAGCCGGTGGCGAGGTCGAAGGCGTGCTCGTCATAGACCTGCTTCAGGAAGCCGCCGCCATCGGTCCTGACGACCTCGACCTTGATCCCGACCTCCGCCAGCGACTGCTGGATGAAGGTGGCGAAGAGGGAGATGTCCTCGCCCCAGGGCGCCGGGAGGAGGCGCAGGCTGAAGCGGGTTCCGCCCGCGCCGGCCTTGAAGCCGGCCTCGTCGAGGAGGGCTGCGGCGCGCTTCTTGTCGAAGGGGTACTGCGGGCCGTTGTCGGCCGGGTAGAAGTCGGTGGAGACCGAAGGGACCGGTCCCGTGCCGCGCTTGGCGAAGTCGCCGAGGAAGTTCTCGATGAAGAAGGGGATGTCGAGCGCATGCGCGATGGCGCGGCGGACGCGGATATCGGCCAGTTCCTTGCGGCGGAAGTTAAACTCGATCGTGTTGGTGCGGGCATTGCCCTCGTTGCCCTTGGTCGAGACGATGAAGCGCGGATCCTTGCCGAGCCGTGCGGCGTCCGAGATCGTCAGACCGGAGAACGGGCTGTAATGGATCTGGCCGGCTTCCATCTGCGCGGCGGCAGCGGCCCTGTCGGTGACGACGCGCCAGACGATGCGGTCGAGATGGGGCGCATTGGGACGCCAGTAGTCGGGATTGCGGTCGGCGATGACGTGCTGGCCGCGCTCATAGGTGACGAACTTGAACGGGCCGGTGCCGATGGGCGCGAGATTGGCCGGGTTCTGACGGATCTCGCCCTTGCCCTCGTAGACGTGGCGCGGCGAGACATAACCGAGATCGGGCAAAGCGCGCAGCAGCAGGTTCAGCGGCATCGGCCGCTCGTAGCGGAAGATCGCGGTGAGCGGATCGGGCGTGTCGACGGCGGTGAGGAAGAGCTGCAGCGTGGTGCCGTAGTTGAGGATCTTCTTCCACATCTCCATGGCCGTGAACTGCACGTCGGCAGATGTGAACGGCTTGCCGTCATGCCATTTCACGCCGTCGCGCAGCTTGAAGGTGATGGTCTTGCCGTCGGGCGCGGCCTCCCAGCTCGTCGCCAGCACGCCGACGGGCTTGCCCGCGGCGTCGAGATCGACGAGCTGTTCCTGGATCTTGCCGCCGATGATGTAGACGCCGGTCGAGGCCTGGAGGCTCGGGTTTAGCTGGCGCTGTTCGGCGCCGTAATGGACGGTGAAAACCCCGCCCTTGCGCGGCGTCTCCTGGGCGAAGAGCGAACGCATCGGGAAGGCAACGCTGGAAGCGATGGCGGCGCTGGTCAGAAGCGCGGCGCGGCGGGTCATGTCCATGGGAAGATCCTCGGTCCTGCGGTCACGTTGGGGAAACGATGCGGGCGGCGGCCACAGGCGTCAACGGCGCCGCTGCCCAAAAAGCGGGCGTGATGGCTATAGCGGCAGAAAGCTGACGATGATGCCGTTGGCGGCCTGGGCGGGAACGCTGAGCGCGCCGTCGTGAGCCTCTGCGAGCGGGCCGAGGGCCGCCTTCGCGCCTTCGAGATCGTCGCTCGCCAGAATCAGCGCCACCGCACCCCCACTCGCCGCCCCCTTCCGGACCGTGTCCGGGTAGCGGCGGGCGAAGCCGGCGGCGTCATAGAACAAAATGTCGGCCCGGTTGCCGCCGGTCGGCACAGACCAGCCATCGCCATCGGACTGCGCAGTTTCGTCGATCAGGCGGCCGAGATGCGCCGCTGCGGCCTTCGGATCGGCCGAGAGGACTTCGAGGCGGATGATCCGTCGCGCGCCGTTGGCGTGGCTCTGCAGCGCGGGAATCCAGACGGTGTCGCGGGTCAGATGCTGGCAGGCGAAGATGCGGATACCGCCGGGGTCTTCAGACAGAGGCCAGCGGAACACGTTGAACTTCGCTTCGCCGACGCCGCCATCGGGCAGTTCCACGGGCCGGCCGAAATGCACCGGGCCGTCTGCGTCGATGCCGCGCTCCTGAAGTTCGAGAACCCCCGCAGCCGCGTCGCTGGTTGTGAAGGCGACGCGCTCGACGCCCTCGCGCGTCTTCAGAAAGTCGCGCATCGGCTGGTTGTGCTCGGTCTCGGTGATGATCCCAAGCAGTTCGAGATAATCCTCGCCGAACATGATCGTGTAGTTGCCGGAGCCGAGATGCGGCGAATGCGTCCCGCGCGGCGATACCGTGAAGCCGAGGCGCTTCCAGCCCGCCGCGGCGGCATCGAGATCGCGCACGGTCACCATGACATGGTCAAGGCCGAGGATGTGCTTGAGAGACATGGGACGCCTTTGGTCGAAAAAGCCGACAGGAGAGGAAGTTCACCCGAAGCGCTGCCGGGGCGCAATCGCCCGATCGCTCCCTGCGGGCAGCCCCCCGCTGCACTGCAAACATAACGGGGCGGGGATGAATATTCCAAGCATCGAATGATATATTGCGAAATTCGAACGAACCTGTTCGCATGGCGGCGCCGACAGAGAAAATCTGTCTTCGCTTCTGCGTTGCCCGAGAAGGCCTCCTCTTGCCTCGACGGCGGCAGGGGGCAAGGATGGCCGGCGTGGCGCCCGCCGAGCGGACGCTGCTCTCCCGCTTCGCGTCTGGATGATCAGCCCATGTCCGCCTTAGCCTCCGTCACCTGGCCGCCTTCGCTCTGGGCCGCGACCGCGCCCGCCGGTCCGGTTCTTGCGGAGCTGAATGGCGATGTTCAGGCCGATGTGGTGGTGATCGGCGCCGGCTTCACCGGGCTTTCCACCGCGATCCATCTGCGCGAGGCCGGTGTCGAGGTCGTCGTGGTCGAGGCGGCCGAGCCTGGCTGGGGTGCCTCGGGGCGCAACAACGGCCAGGTCATCCCGACGCTGGCGGGGCATGATCCCTCCGCCATGGTCGCAAGGCATGGCGAGGCGGGCGAGCGCTTCAACGCGGTGCTGCGCGACAGCGCACAGTATCTCTTTGACACGATCCGCAAATACGACATTGCCGCCGAGGCCGAGCAGGCGGGCTGGGTTCAGCCGGTGCATTCGCCCGGCCGTTTCAGGCTGGCCGAGAAGCGCGTGCGCGAATGGTCGACGATCGGTGCGCCTGTCGAACTGCTCGATCGGGCGGCCACCGCGCAGATGACCGGCTCCGAGGCCTGGTTTGGCGGCTTCTGGAACCGGACCGGCGGCCATATCAACCCGCTGGCGCTGGCGCGCGGGCTGGCCGAGGTCGCGCTGAAGCTGGGGGCGGTGATTTATGCGCGCTCGCCCGTCGCCAGCATGACGCGCCAGGGTGATCGCTGGTTGGTGAAGACCGCGACGGGCTCGGTGACGGCGCGCGCGCTGGTGCTGGCGACCAACGCCTATACCGACGAATTCGAAAGCGGGCTCGCCCCCGACATCGCTGCGGAAGTCATCCCCGTTCTGTCCTGGCAGATGGCGACAAAGCCGATCAGCGACAACATCGCCAAGACGATCATTCCCGGCCGTCAGGCGATGTCGGATACCCATCGCGAGCTCTATTTCGCCCGCTGGGACGCGCGCAACCGGCTGGTGACGGGCGGGGCGGCGGTGTTTCCGGGCGCCGGCGGCGACAATTTGCGGGGGCCCGTCGCCGAGCGGCTGAAGCGGCTCTGGCCCCAGTTGGGCGAGGTCTCCTTCGATTACGTCTGGTCCGGCTATATCGGCATGACGCCGGATGATGTCCTTAAGCCCCAGGTGCCGGGCTATCCGCGCATCCACCAACTGGGACCCAATGGCTTCGGCTGGGTCGGCTGCAACGGGCGGGCGGTGGCGCTCTCGATTTCGCTGGGGCGCGAACTGGCGCAGGCGACGCAAGGTGTGCCGCTCTCGACGCTGGGCCTGCCGCTGTCACAGCCGAAGGCCCAGCCGATGCGGAACGTCGTTCGCAGGATCGCGCCGCTGGCCCTGCCGCTCTACAGGGCGCTCGACGCCCGGGAGATCTAGCCAACGCCGCCGCGAGCCAACGCGATCATCCGGCCAGGGCGGCGGGCCTGCGTCCTCCGCGGGCTTCGGGTGATGGGCGGCGAGTTTCTCCCGGACCACCGACAGGAAGCCCGCGAAGAGCGGGGCGTCGCGATTGCGGCTGACGAACGGGAACGCAATCGGCAAGCGCTTCGGCAGCCACCCGGCGCTGCGCGGCATCGATCTCGACGTCGCGTCCGGTAGCGTGCTCTTGCTACGCACCTCATTTGTCGCCGCAAATTTACAAAGCAATTTCAATCATATAATTGCTTTCAGATCGGTCCGTCCTGGCCATTCATACACCTTCTGGACTGCAAATCTGGTCTTGCGACCGCAGCAAAGGTCTCTTCTGCCGATGGTGTCTCCCGAGCGCGTCCATCTCATCACCGGCGCGGCGAGCGGCATCGGCCGGGCGACAGCGCTGCGGCTGGCCCGGCCCGGCGTCGGGCTCGTGCTGCATACGGGCTCGAACGAGGCCGGGCTCGCGGCGGTCGCGGCCGCGGCGGCGGAATCGGGCGCCGTCGTCGTCACCCTGCTGGGCGACATCGCCGAGGCTTCGACGGTGGAGCGCGCGGTGGCGCTGGCCGATGAACGCTTCGGCCGGCTCGATGCCATCGCGGCCGTGGCGGGGCATGCCCGCAAGGGCGGCATCATGGATCTGGCGGAAGCGGAGCTGCGCGGCGCCGTCGAGGATTCGGTCGTCGTGCTGCTGCGGCTGGCCCGGCTGGCGCGGCCCCTGCTCAAGGCAAGCGGCAGCGGGCGCATCGTCGCGACGTCCTCCTTCACCGCCCATGCGCTGCGCACCGACATGCAGCCCTTCGCCGCCACCGCCGCCAGCCGCGCGGCGCTGGAGACGACGGTCCGCCTGATGGCGCATGAGCTGGCGCCCGACGGCATCACGGTGAACGCGGTCGCGCCTGGGCTGATCCGCAAGGACGAGGGCAAGGGCAGCAAGCTCGCCGCCGAGGCGATCGCCCGGATGGAGGCGATCATCCCGATCGGGAGGCGCGGCCTTCCGGAGGAGGTTGCGGCCGCGATCGCCTTCCTCGCCTCGACGGAAGCCTCCTACATCACCGGCCAGACGCTGCATGTGGACGGCGGGCTCGTCTGAGTCGCTGAGCCGGCGACGCGACTTGCTCTAGCGCAAAGACGGGCGCGCGGTACCGCTTATGTTTCTTCGCCGAGCCGGTCGACCGGCACAGGGGGAAACGGCCGTGCAAGCGCCTGGGACGACCTATCTCGACGAACGCCTGCCACGCTACACGAGCTATCCGACGGCACCGCACTTTGCGGGCGATGTCGACGGCGATTGCTACGGCGACTGGCTTTCGTCGCTGCCCTCCGATGCGAAGGGCTCACTCTATCTGCATGTCCCGTTCTGCCGGTCGATGTGCTGGTATTGCGGCTGCCACACGACGGTGGCGCTGCGCGACCCACCAATCGGCGCCTATCTCGCCGTGCTGCGGCAGGAGATCGAAGCGGTCGCGGCACGTCTGACGACACCGCTCGACGTCCGCCATGTCCATTTCGGCGGCGGCACGCCGACCATCCTGGCGCCGAAGGATTTCGTCGATCTCATCGCACTGCTGCGGGAGCACTTCTGCCTGCATCGTGACGCCGAGATCGCGGTCGAGATCGACCCGCGCCATCTGTCGCCGGCGATGGTCGAGGCGCTGCGCGAGGCCGGGGTCAACCGCGCCAGCCTCGGTGTGCAGAGCTTCGATCCGGACGTCCAGCGCGCGATCAACCGGGTCCAGAGCGTCGACCGGACCGCCGCGGTCATCGCGCAACTGCGCGAAGCCGGCATCGGCGGGGTCAATCTCGATCTGATCTACGGACTACCGCGGCAGAGCACAGCCTCCTGCATCGAGACGGTCGAGCATTGCCTGGCGATGGCGCCGGACCGGTTCTCGATCTTCGGCTATGCCCATGTGCCGGACTTCAAAAAGCACCAGCAGCGGATCGCGCTGGCGGATCTGCCCGATGGCGCGGCACGTCACGAGCAGGCGGAGGCGATGGCGCAGCACCTCGTCGCGGCCGGGTATGTGCGCATCGGTCTCGATCATTTCGCCCGACCCGGGGACGAGATGGCGCAGGCGCTCGGCAGCGGGCAGCTGCGGCGCAATTTCCAGGGCTACACCACCGATGGCTGCGAGGCTCTGATCGGCTTCGGCGCCTCCGCGATCGGGCGGCTGCCGCAGGGCTATGTCCAGAACGAGGTGGTCACCGGCCGCTATGGCGAGCGCGTCCGCGAGGGAGGGCTGGCGACGGTGCGCGGCTACCGGCTCAGCGACGACGACCGGCTGCGGGCGGATCTGATCGAGCGGCTGATGTGCGACCTTTCGGTCGATGTCGAGGCGGTCTGCGCGCGCCATGGTGCCGATCCGGAGGAGCTGGCGCCGTCGTTCGCCCGGCTCGCGCCGCTGGTGCAGGACGGGATGGTGCAGCGCGACGGCGCCGTCATCCGCATGCCGGACCGGGCGCGGCTCCTGGTGCGCAAGGTCGCCTCGGCGTTCGACGCGCATATCGACCAGCCGGCGCGGCGCTACAGCCGCGCCGTTTAGCAGCGGGATCGAAAAGATAGTGCAATCCCGCGACGACGGATTGCCTTAGCGGCTGGACGCTCCGAAACGACAGCGACGGACCGCCCCGCCCATGACGACTCCCGCCCTCGTGATGCTCCACCGCGCCGTCTCCGCGCCGCCCGCTTCTACCGCGGGTCAGGGGCTCGGTCCGGCCGATCCCTTCGCGGCGGGCCGCGAGGTCGTCTGGCGGTCGGACGCCGCGGCAGCCGGGCGGGCGGCCTTCGCCGGCGCCGTCGAGATCGACGCTTTCCCGCATACGGAGACGCTGGTCGTGCTGGCGGGCGCGCTCACGCTGTCGGTCGAGGGTGCGCCCGCGCTCACCGTCGGGGCTCACGCGGCGGTGGTGATCGGGCGCGGCACGAAATTGCGTGTCGAGGCGGCGCCGGGCACCTTCTTCGCCTTCCATGCGCAGATCGCCGGCGCCTGCGCGCTGCCGGGTGCGACGCTGATCACCCGGAATCTGCCTCTGTCGCCCTCGACGCCGCCGGCACCGGAGGTCCTGCTCGGCCCGGCGCCGCAATGCCGCAGCCACAACGTCTTCACCGACGAGGCCGTGCAGCTGCGCGCCGGCCTGTGGGATTCGACGCCCTATGCGCGGATCTCGCGGCCGCACCGCCTGGCCGAGCTGATGCACATTCTCGAAGGCGCGGTCGATCTCACCATCGCGGACGGCACCGTCGTCACCGTGGCGCAAGGCGAGACCGTCTTCGTGCCGCAGGGCGCGCCCTGCGCCTGGACCAGCCGCGTCCATGTGGCGAAGGTCTACGTCGTTCAGGAGAGCGTCGGCTGATGGGCGATACGTTGATCCGGGAAGCGGCTCTGCTGCGCGATATCGCGCCGGCCGATGCCGCCGCCGGTGCCGGCCTTGCCCGTGCGGTCGGCTGGCCCCACCGGGCCGAGGACTGGGCGATGGCGATCGGGCTCGGTCGCGGCGTCGTCGCGACGGTCGGCGAAGAGGTTGTGGCGACCGCGCTATGGTGGCCCTATGGCGAGCATCATGCGACGCTCGGCATGATCATCGTGTCGCCGGAGCATCAGGGCGGCGGCCTCGGGCGGCGGCTGATGCAGTCCTTGCTGTCACAGGCCGAAGGGCGATCGCTATTGTTGAACGCCACTGTCGCCGGCCAACCGCTCTATGAAAAGCTCGGCTTCGTCCTCTGCGGGGCGATCCGCCAGTATCAGGGCGAGGTCGGCGCCGATCCCATCCTCGCTCTCGCCAATGGCGCCACGCTCCGCCCGGCTGCGCTGGCCGATCTGCCGGTGCTGGAACAGCTTGACCAGGCGGCCACCGGCCTGCCGCGCGGGCCGCTGCTGCGGGCGGTGCTGGAGGCGGGCGAGGGGACCGTGCTGATGCGCGGCGGCGAGGCCGCAGGCTTCAGCATGGTGCGCCGCTTCGGTCGGGGCCTCGTAATCGGACCCGTGGTGGCCGCGGACCTCGCCGATGCGCGGGCGCTGCTGGCGCATGGCTTGCAGGCGAGGCAGGGGCAGTTCGTGCGGGTGGATGTCGAGGACGGCTCGCCGCTCGTCGATCTGCTGACGGGAGCTGGCCTGAAGCCGGTCGATGGCGTCAACAGCATGGTGCGCGGCAACCTCCCCCGGCCTGCGGGCCCGGTCAGCCGCTACACGCTCGCCAGCCAGGCGCTGGGCTGAAGGGAAGACGATGGCACTGCTCTACAAGTCGGACCCCGCGCGCGGCGCCGAATGGGCCAAGATCCTCGCCGAGAAGGCGCCGGACCTCTCCTTCCGGATCTGGCCCGACATCGGCGACCCGGCCGAAATCCGCTATTTCGTCGCCTGGATGCCGCCGGACGATCTGGCCGAGCGCTTCCCCAATCTCGAGCTGCTCATGTCCTCGGGCGCCGGGGTCGATCATCTCGACCTGTCGAAGCTGCCGCCGGACCTGCCGGTGGCGCGTATGGTCGAGACCGGCATCGTCGACGGCATGGTCGAGTATGTCTCGATGGCCGTGCTCGGCCTGCATCGGGATCTGATCGACTATGTCGGCCAGCAGCGCGCCGAGATCTGGCAGCAGATCCGCGTGCGCCCCGCTGCGACGCGGCGGGTCGGGGTGCTCGGGCTGGGCATGCTCGGCGAGGCCTGCTGCCGCATGCTGCGCACGCTCGGTTTCCAGGTCGCCGGCTGGAGTCGCTCCGGGCGCGAGATCGAGGGCGTGACCTGTTTTGCGGGCACGGAGAGCCTGCCGGATTTCCTGGGCCGGACCGACATCCTCGTCTGCCTGCTGCCGCTGACGGATGAGACGCGCGGCATGCTCGGCGCCGAGCTCTTCGCGCAACTGCCGAAGGGCGCGCGGCTGGTGAATGTCGGCCGTGGCGGTCATCTCGACCAGGAGGCGCTGCTGGCGGCGCTCGACAGCGGCCAGATCTCGGCCGCGGTGCTGGACGTCTGCACGCCCGAGCCGCTGACGCCGGGCCATCCCCTCTGGAGCCATCCGCGCGTGCTGCTGACCCCGCATATCGCCAGCATGACGCAGCCCGAGACGGCGGTGGACCTCGTGCTGGAAAACCTGCGCCGCCACAAGGCGGGCGAGCCGCTGCTGGGAGCGGTCGACCGACAGCGCGGCTACTGAGGCTCTCAGCCGCCTTCCCAAAGGCGAAGCACGATCTGCTGCGCGAGGCGGCGAAATGGGCAGGTCGTGTCACGCGCGGAGCCGAAGGCCGCGCCGACGGCTTCCGGGGCCGTTCTAACCTCTGCGCAGGATGGTTGATCCATCCGCGGAGGTCGAAGAGGTCCATGCACGAGCCAGCCCCGGTCGAGCCCGCCCTGCACGAAAGCGGGATGACGATGTCCGCGCAGCCCGCCAGCCACGGGATCCGGCGCGCGCTGCGTCATATCGAACGCCATTTCACCGATGCGATCTATCTCGAGGATCTCGCGGCGCTGGCGGGCCTGAGCGTTTGCCGCTTCGTGACGGTGTTCCGCCGCCAGGTCGGGCTGACGCCGCACCGCTACATCTGCCATCGCCGGATCGGCTATGCGAAGCGGCTGCTGCGCGACGGCGTGCCGATGGCGCAGGCGGCGTCCGAGGCCGGCTTCTTCGACCAGAGCCATTTCTCGCGCCATTTCAAGAATATCTGCGGCATCACGCCCGGACGCTATCTGCGCGAGATGGGCGGGATGCCGCGCCGGCGACCGGGGGGCGAGACCTCGCTCCAGAGCGCCGCCTGAACCCTGTCAAACCACCACCGATCTGCGCCGCAGGAGCCCGCCATGACCGTCAATTCGCTCGAAGCGCTCGACCGCCTCCATTGGGTCCACCCGGTCGCCAACTGGGCCGGGCACGAGAAGCGCGGCGTCACCATCATGAAGTCGGCCAAGGGCGCCTTCATCACGGATTCGGAAGGGCATGAGCTGATCGACGGCTTCGCCGGCCTGTGGTGCGTCAATGTCGGCTACGGCCATGAGAGCATCGTCGAGGCCGCAGCCGCGCAGATGCGCGAGCTGCCCTATGCGACCGGCTATTTCTCCTTCGGCAGCGAGCCCGCGATCCGGCTGGCGGCCAAGCTCGCCGAACTCCTGCCGGGCGATCTCAACCACATCTATTTCTCGCTCGGCGGCTCGGATGCGATCGACGGGGCGCTGCGGCTGATCCAGTTTTACTACAACGTCACCGGGCGGCCGACGAAGAAGGCGATCCTCTCGCTGGAGCGCGGCTATCACGGCTCGAGCTCGACCGGGGCCGGCGTCACCGCGCTGCCGGCCTTCCATGCGAACTTCGATTTCCCGGCGCATGTCCGGCACTATGTCGCCGCGCCTTACGCCTATCGCAATCCGACCGGCTCCGACGACGCCTCGGTGATCGAAGCCAGCGTCGCCTCGCTGCGGGCCAAGGTGGCGGAACTGGGTGCGGAGAATGTCGCCGCCTTCTTCTGCGAGCCCGTGGTCGGCTCGGGTGGCGTGATCGTGCCGCCGAGGGGCTGGCTCAAGGCGATGCGCGACACGGCCACTGAGCTCGACATCCTGTTCCTCGCCGACGAGGTCATCACCGGCTTCGGCCGGACGGGGCCCATGTTCGCCTGCGAGGGGGAGGGTGTGGTGCCGGATCTGATGACGATGGCGAAGGGGCTGACCTCGGGCTACGCCCCGCTGGGCGCGCTGGCGATCGGCGAAAAGATCTATCGCGGCATCAAGGACAATGCCCCGGAGGGCGGCCCCATCGGCCATGGCCAGACCTATTCCGGCCATCCGGTCTCGGCGGCGGTCGCGCTCGAAGTGCTCCGGCTCTACGACGAGGGCGGCATCCTGGCCAACGGCCAGCGCGTCGGCGCCTATTTCGAAAAGAAGCTCGCCACTCTGGCCGATCATCCGCTGGTCGGCGAAGTGCGGGCGCGCGGGCTTCTGGCCGGGATCGAGCTCGTCGCCGACAAGGCGAGCAAGGACAAGCTGCCGCGCAGCGTCAGGCTGGCCGATCATCTCTTCGCCCGTGGCTATGCCAATGGCGTGATCTTCCGCGCCTTCGCCGACGACATCATCGGGCTGGCGCCGCCGCTCTGCTGCAGCGAGAGCGAGATCGACCTGATCGTCTCGCGCCTGCGCCAGACGCTCGACGACATGCTCGATCTGCCCGAGGTGCAGGCGGCTCTTGCGCCCGCAAAGGCGGCCTGAGGCGGCGCGATCCTTGCTTTGCCCGGAGGCGCCGACGGTCTAGGTTGACGCGACGGCGGCGGCTCCGCGAGGGGCTGCGCGCCGGGGGTGGGGTGAGGCTTTCGACGTGACACCGGGCGTGCGGCTCGACCGCATCGACATGAAGATCCTGATCGAGCTGCAGAACAACAGCCGGATCACCAACGTCAATCTGGCCGATGCGGTCGGCCTTTCGCCGAGTCCCTGCCTGCTGCGCGTCAAGCGGCTGGAGCAGGCGGGGTTCATCTCCGGCTATGGCGCGACGATCAACCTGCAGAAGCTCGGCGAGACGATCACCGTCTTCACCGAGGTGACGCTGGCCGACCACACCAAGGAGTATTTCATCCGCTTCGAGACGGCCCTGCGCCGGGTCGACGAGGTGGTGGAGTGCCACATGGTCAGCGGCGGCTACGACTATCTCGTCAAGTTCGTCACGCGCGGGCTGACGCATTACCAGTCGCTGATCGAGACCCTGCTCAACCGCAACATCGGCATCTCCAAATACTTCAGCTATGTCGTGATCAAGTCGCCGATCCAGAAGCCGGGTTATCCGCTGCCGGTTCTCTTCGACGTATGAGCGACGCGGGTCCCTGACCCGTCATTGCGAGCGCAGCGAAGCAATCCAGGGGGACGTCGGGCGGGCGACTCTGGATTGCTTCGCTATGCTCGCAATGACGGCTGGATTCAGCCCAGCGCCTGGTTGACCAGCCCGAAGATGCGTGCGGGGCCGGTGGGGCCGTGGGCCCTTCCGCGGATCATCGGGGTGACCGTGTCGAAGATCGTCAGGCCGCAGGATTCGAGGAAGGCTCCGAAGGCGCCCTGCTCCTGCGCGGTGTCGACACGCAGGAATTCGCCCTGATGGGCCTCGACATGCGGCGTGAGCAGCGCGATCGCCATCGCGTCATCCTCCGCCACGATGGGCCCGACGACATGGCCGCGGCCGAAGGGGCGGCAGAGGGCGAAGCCGACGACCGCACCGTCGCACTCCACGAGCGTGCCCACCGAGGTCGAGAGCAGCGCGGCGAGGGCCTGATGCCGGTCGGCGCCATAGGCGCTTGCGTCGAGGGCGGCGAGCGCGTCGAGATCGGTCGGGGCCACCGGGCGCAGGCCGGGCAGGGCGGCGACGGGGGCAGGAGGCGGCAGCGCCTTGCCCTGATGCTGGAAGACGCGGCCGACCGGCTCGAAGCCGAGCGAGCGGTAAAGCCGGTAGCCGGCCTTGGTGGAGTTGAGGCGCAGGTCGCGCGTGCCCGACTGCGCGAAGATCATGTCCATCAGCTCGCGGCCGGCCCCCTGGGCCTGCAGGCGCGGCGAGGTGATGACCATGCCGACGGTTGCGAAGCTCTCGCCGAAGGGCCACCACATCGCCGAGCCCAGCACCCGGCCGATCGCGTCGCAGGCGACGATGCCGTGGCCGAGTCCGATGACGAGCCGCCAGTCCTCGGGGCGATGCGGCCAGCCGACGCCGATCGAGAGTTGATGCAGCTGGTCGAGATCGGCCTCCGCCATCGGCCGGATGGCGATCTCGTAGCCGAGCCGGCGCTTTGCCGTTCTGTAAGCCAAGGCCTGTGCCTCACGGGAAGTCGCCGATCATAGGGCCGCCGAGGCCACTCGGGAATAGCATAATTCATACAATACAGCAGGTTAGGGTCGTGCAAGCTGCGTGTTCTCCGCCCCGGTACGGCGGCCCGTCGCGCCTGCGCGCGGGCGCCGGCCCGGCCCGCTCCCGATCGAGGCCGATCCGAGATGAAGCTCGAACCCTATTGGCTGGCCTCCGCGCCGCGCTTCACTTCGGGCTCGACGGAGCCGGTCGAGGGGCAAGTCGATGTCGCGGTGATCGGCGGTGGCTTCACCGGCCTGTCGGCCGCGCGCAGCCTGGCGAAGGCGGGTGCGCGCGTCGCCGTGCTGGAGGCCGGCCGCGTGGTCGGCGAGGCCTCTGGCCGCAATGGCGGACACTGCAACAACGGCCTGGCGCATGACCTCGGCGGCCTCGCGGCGCAGATCGGCATCGAGCGGGCGAGCGCGCTGTATCGCGTCTTCGACGATGGCGTCGACACGGTCGAGGCGCTGGTGAAGGAGGAGGCGATCGACTGCGACTTCACCCGCACCGGCAAGATCAAGCTCGCGGCCAAGCCCGGGCATTTCGCCAAACTGCAGAAGAGCGCCGATCTGCTCAAGTCCACCGTCGAGCCCGACCTCGAGGTGGTGGCGCCGGGCGAGGTCCAGAGCGAGATCGGGTCCTTGGGCTTCCATGGCGGGCTCGTCTTCCCGCGCAGCGCCCATATGCATATGGGCCGCTTCGGCGTGGGTCTGGCGGAGGCCGCGGCCCGGGCGGGGGCCCAGATTCATGAAGGCGCCGCGGTGACGTCGCTCCAGCGGATCGCCGGGCAGGCGCATCGCGTCGTCACGACGCGCGGGTCGCTGGAAGCCAAGCAGGTGCTGCTGGCGACCGGCGCCTCGCGGCAGGGACCTTTCGCCTGGCTGCGTCGGCGGATCGTGCCGGTCGGCAGCTTCATCATCGCGACCGAGCCGCTGTCGGACAATCTCGCGGTCTCGATCATGCCGACGCGCCGCACGGCAACGACGACGATGAACATCGGCAACTACTTCCGGCTGACGCCGGACAACCGCCTGATCTTCGGAGGCCGGGCGCGCTTCGCGCTGTCGAGCCCCTCTTCTGACGCCAAAAGCGGCGCCATCCTGAAGGCGCGGATGCTCGAGCTGTTCCCACAGCTCGCGCAGACGCGGATCGATTATTGCTGGGGCGGGCTCGTCGACATGACCGCCGACCGCCTGCCGCGCGCCGGCGAGCGCGACGGCGTGTTCTACGCCACCGGCTATAGCGGCCACGGCACGCAGATGTCGGTGCATATGGGGCAGATCATGGCCCGGGTGATGGGTGGTGAAACCGCGGCCAACCCGCTCGCCGGGCTCGACTGGCCGGTGGTGCCCGGCCATTTCGGCCCGCCCTGGTTCCTGCCCTTCGTCGGAATGTACTACCGCTATCAGGACTGGCGGCACTGAGGCCGATCCTGCCGGCCCTCAGCCCTCATCCTGAGGAGCGGGCGAAAGCCCGCGTCTCGAAGGATGATTCAGGGGGCTCGCGAACCCTCTAGACCATCCTTCGAGACGCCGCTGCGTGGCTCCTCAGGATGAGGGCTGTGCGTGCGCCGACGCTGGCTCACCCGCCAATGTCGATCAGCACCGTCTTGTGGCGCAGATTGGCCTCGACCGCCTGGCGGCCGAGGTCCTTGCCGATGCCGGAGCTCTTGTAGCCGCCCGTCGGCAGGATGAAGTCGAGCGTGCGGCTGTAGCGGTTGATCCAGACGGTACCGGCCTTGAGCGCCCGCATCGCGCGCAGGCCGCGGCCGAGATCGGCGGTGTAGACGCCCGCCGCGAGCCCGTATTCGGGATGATCGGCGAGGCTCAGCCCCTCGGCCTCGTCGTCGAAGGCCTGGATCGTCAGGACCGGGCCGAAGATCTCCTCGCGCACGGCTGCCGTCTGCGCGGTCACGCCGGCGAGCAGGGTCGGCTGGTAGAACGCGCCACCATGGCCCTCGATCCGCGCCCCGCCGAGCAGGCATTCCGCGCCCTGAAGGCGGCTGCGCGCGAGGATGTCGTCGATGCGCCTTGCCTGCGTCTCCGAAATGATCGGCGCATAGCCCGTTGCGGCCTTCCAGGTCGGGCCCGGCGCAACCGTGGCGAGCCGCGCCTTCAGCCGTGCCACCAGTTCGTCCATCACGGAACGCTGGACGATCAGCCGCGAACCGGCGACGCAGGCCTGGCCGGCATTGGCGAGCAGGGAGCCGGCGATGCAGGCGGCGGCCTTGTCCAGATCGGCGTCGGCGAAGACGAGCTGCGGGCTCTTCCCGCCGAGTTCCAGCGTCACCGGCTTGATGCCGGTTTCGGCGGCGGCCTTCATCACCGCGATCCCGGTGCGGGTCGAGCCGGTGAAAGAGAGCTTGGCGAGGCCGGGATGGCGAGAGAGTGCATCGCCGGTGACGACGCCATTGCCCTGCACGACGTTGAAGATGCCGGCAGGGATGCCGGCTTCCACGGCGAGTTCCGCCAGCCGCACGGTCGAGAAGGGCGTCAGCTCCGAGGGCTTGAGCACGATGGCGTTGCCGGCGGCCAGCGCCGGGCCGACCTTCCAGGAGGCCATGCTGAGCGGGAAGTTCCAGGGCGTGATCGCGCCGACGACGCCATAGGGCTCCGCGACTATCAGGCCGAGATGGTCCTGGCGGGTGGCCGCGACCTCGCCGCCGAGCTTGTCGGCCCATTCCGAGAAGAAGCGGATGCCTTCGGCGACGCTGGCGACGTCGCCGGTAACCGCCTGCGCGATCGGCCGGGTCGAGCCCACAGCCTCGAGCCGGCCGAGTGCGACGGCGTGCTCCTCGATCAGATCGGCCCAGCGCCGCATCGCGCGGGCGCGCTCGCGCGGCGGCTGCGTCGCCCAGCCGCTCGCCGCGACCGCCTTCGTCGCATTGGTGACGGCGCGGTCGACGATGGCGGCGTCGGCGATCGGCAGATCGGCGTAAGTCGCGCCGTCCGAAGGGCGAGCGACGTCGATGCGCTCGCCCGCCTGGACGACCTCGCCGCCGATATAGTGGCCGGTCGCAAAGGCGACCGAGTCCGGCGCGAAATCGGCCATCGTTTCAGAGCCCGACGAGGCCGGGGAGCCCGTCGATGCCGCTGATCTCGCTGTAGCCGTAATAGGGATTGGGCGGCTCATGGCCGCGATTGACGAAGACGCGCCGGCCGATCTTCATGTCATGGGCCGTCATCAGGTCGTAGCGGAAGCTCGACGAGCAGTGCATCACATCCTGCGGCCCGCAGCCGAGTTGATCGAACATATATTCGAAGGCCTGCATGCGGGGCTTGTAGGCCTGGGCCTCCTGCGCCGTGTAGGCGGCATGGAAGGGCGCGCCGAGCCTGGCGACCGAATGCGGGATCAGGTCGGTCATCGAGTTCGAGAGGATGACGAGGGGAATTTCCCTGGCGACCTTGGCGAGGCCGGCCGGCACGTCGGGATGCGGGCCCCAGCCAGGAATCTCGTCGATGATTTTTTGTGCGTCGGCGGGATCATAGGCGAAGCCGTTGAGCTTGCAGGTCCGCTCGACCGCGTTCCGCACGACGTCCTGATAGGGTTTCCAGGGGCCGAGCACCTCGTCGAGTCGATAGCTGCTGAAGTCGTCGACGAAGGCGTCCATCTGCGCAGGCGACAGGCGCGCCCCGTAGACCCGCCGCGCGGCGGGACCCATCTCGAAATAGATCAGGGTGCCGTAGCAGTCGAAGGTGATGAATTTCGGCCGCCAGGTGGTCATGGTCCGCGCTCGCTCTGTCGGAGGGGCGGACATCGCCGCCGATGAGCCGAGACTAGCGGCAGGGGGCAGGGGCGGGCGCGGATTTGCGGGCCGGCGGCCCAAGAATCTGCCGATCAATCCGGCATCGGCAGCATGGATTGCCACGCCGCCGGTGGGCGCGTCAGAACTCGCCGACCTCGCCCTGCGACCCGTCGAGGAGGCGGGCATGGCGGAAGGGGCGGGGGTCGACGATCGGGGTGTCGCCGGTGGCGAGATCGGCGGCGAGATGGCCGGCGCCGGGGCCGAGCCCGAAGCCATGGCCGCTGAGGCCGGCGGCCAGGACGAGGCCCTTCAGCCCCACGGTCGGCGAGATCACCGGCACCGCATCGGGCGTCGAGTCGATATAGCTGCCCCAGCTCTCCCGCACCGCGACGCTGCGCAGCGTCGGCACCAGCGAATGTGCGCGCTCCAGCAGTGTCGCGATCGCCTTGCGGCTGGGGGCGGGGTCGAGCACGCGGATGCGCTCGAACGGGGTTTCCTCGTCCAGCGTCCAGTTGCCCAGCGCCTCCGGCCCGCTGAAGAAGGAGGAGCCGATGCCGAATTCGACGGCCTTCAGCCGCTTGACGAACATCGGCATGAACTGGCGGGCGAAGCGGATGCCCTGCGGTGTCAGCTCGAGCGTGCCCTTGCCACTGATCGCGATGGTGTAGCTGCCGTCGAGGCGGCGCGTCAGGGCGATCTCAGGCGTGTAGAACGCCTCCAGCCAGGCGGGCGCGATCTCCGTGCGCAGGCTGGTGACGCGGATGCTGGCCTGCGGGAAGAGGACGCCGTGATGGCGGCAGAAACCCGAGGCCCAGGCGCCGCCAGCGAGAATAACCGACTGGGTGCGGATCGTGCCTGTCTCGGTTACGACGCCGGTGACAGTGCCGTTGGCAATGTCGAGCCCGCGCGCGGCGCAGCCCTGAT
This sequence comes from Allobosea sp. R86505, assembly GCF_042466375.1. Lineage (NCBI taxonomy): Bacteria > Pseudomonadati > Pseudomonadota > Alphaproteobacteria > Hyphomicrobiales > Alloboseaceae > Allobosea > Allobosea sp. R86505. Next base: position 2,124,854 of record NZ_JAXHPY010000001.1, read on the forward strand.
GGATGGTCGCGCCATGCTGGCGGGCGCCGAGCGCCAGGACCGGTGCGGCGAGCGCCGGCTCGGCCTTGCCGTCGGTCACCGAATGCACGCCGCCGAGCCAGTTGCGGCCGGTGCCCGCCGTCATGGCGGAGGCTTCCGGCCCGGTCAGCATTCGCGTCTCGACGCCGAACTGCGTCGCCGTTTCGCGCCAGCGCTCCCATTGGGCGATTTGCGCGGCGTCATTGCTGGCATAGACCAGCCCGCAGCGGCGGAAGCCCGGATCCTCGCCGATCTCGCTGGCTAAACGGTCCCACAACTCCATGGAGCGCATGGCGAGCGGGAGTTCGCGCGCATCGCGGTTCTGCTGGCGGCACCATCCCCAGTTGCGGCTCGATTGCTCGCCGCCAACGACGCCCTTCTCGACGAGCGCCACCGAGCGGCCGCGCTTCGCCAGGAAATAGGCCGCTGCCGTACCGACGATGCCGCCGCCGATGACGACGACATCGGCCTGCGCGGGCAGGGCGCCGTCGCTGGCGATGGGCTTGATCGTGGGGCTCATGGCGTGTCTCCGGCAGATCCAGGCCGGACCACTAGCGGCGTTGAGCGCCGCTGCCTTGGATCATTTTCGCATCAGGCGGCCAAAGCCGCCTCAATGGCGGCCGCAACGGCGAAGAGTGTCGCGTCGCCCCCGGTCTCGCCCATCAGCATCAGCCCGACGGGAGCCTCGCCGGGGCGGTTGCAGGGCAGGCTGATGGAGCAGCGGTCGAGGAAGTTGCCGAGGCTCGGATTGCGCAGCAGAAGCGCGTTGAGACGGTAATACTCCGCGTCCTCGGCCAGTTCCGCGATGCGCGGCGCCACGATCGGGCAGGTCGGCATCAGCAGCGCGTCGAAAGGGGCGGTCAGCGCGTCCATCGCCGCGACGATGCGACGGCGTGCCGCGGTCAGGGCGACATAGTCGGCCGCCGTCATGGTCGCGCCAGCCTCGATGCGGCTGCGCACGCGCTGATCGTAGAGCGCGCCCTTCGCGGCGAGAAGATCACGATGCCAGTCATAGGATTCCGGGCCGGTGAAGCCGCCGCGGGTCATTGCAGGCGCGATGTCGAGCAGGGGCGAGAACGAGACCTCCGTGATCCGCGCGCCCTGCGCCGCCAGCGTCGCGACCGCGCGCTCGAAGGTGGTGGCGACGGTCGCGTCCATGCCGTCGCGCATGATCTCGCGGGGAATCGCGAGGCGCAGCCCCGCGAGCGGGCGCGGTATCGGCAACGAAGGGGTTTCTCCGGCGAGTACCGCATCGACGATGGCGCAGCAGGATACGCTGGCGCCGAGCGGCCCGAGCGAATCGAGGCTGCCGGAGAGGGGCACGACGCCGTCGAGGGGCACGCGGCTGGCGGTCGGCTTGTAGCCGACGATGCCGCAGAGCGCGGCGGGGATGCGGCAGGAGCCGCCGGTGTCGCTGCCGAGCGCAACCACCGCCATGCCGTCCGCCACCGCGACTGCCGAGCCGGAGGAGGAGCCGCCGGGGATGCGGGCGGAGGAACGGTCCCAGGGGCTGAGCGGCGTGCCGTAATGCGGGTTGGCGCCGATGCCGGAATAGGCGAACTCGGTCATGTTGGTGCGGCCGACGGGAATGAAGCCCGCCGCCAGCATGCGCGCGATCGTCGGGGCGTGGGTTTTCGCCGGGGCGGCGCCGGCGAGCGCGCGCGAACCCGCCGTCGTGACCTCTCCGGCGACGTCGAACAGATCTTTCACCGCGAAGGGGATGCCGGCATAGGGCGAGGGCGCGCGCCCGGCCCGGCGCAGGGCGTCATGGGCATCGGCGCAGGCACGGGCTGCGTCGGCCGCTACGGAGATGAAGGCACGGGCGCCCTCGCCGGCCGGATCGGCGATGGTCGCCAGGCAATCCTCGACCAGCGTGCGCGCCGTGGTGGCGCCGCTCGCAAGCGCCTCGGCGCAGCCTTGCACGGTCCGCAGCATGATCGTCTCTCCCGATGAAGTCAGGCGTCCGGCTTACCGCTGCGTGCCCGCGAAATCCATGCCGGGGCAGCGGTCCTCCTCGCCCCGCTCACATCAGCCCGGGTTCGCCCAGATCGGTGCCGTCGACGAGGCGGCTGTAGCGATAGGGGTGGGGATCGACGATGGGGGCGTCGCCGGCGATGAGATCAGCCGCGAGCTTGCCCGCTGCCGGGCCGACGCCGAAGCCGTGGCCGCTGAAGCCGGCCGAAACATAGAGGCCGGGCAGCTTGTCGATGGGAGAGATCACCGGCACCCAGTCGGGCGTGAAATCGATCAGCCCGCCATATTTCTGGACGATTTTCACGTTGGCGAGCTGCGGATAGATTTCGGCGATGCGCTTCAGCGCGAACGAGATCAGCTTCTCCTGCGGCGGCGGATCGAAGGTGCGCATCCGCTCGAAGGGGGAGACGCTGTCATTGCTCCAGCGCATCAGCGCCTCCGGCCCGGCGAAGAAGGTCTTGTCCGCGGTGATCGTCAGAAGCTTGTGGCGCTTCTTGAAGGTGCGCCAGAACGGCTTGGCATACATCATCCCCTGTGGGCTCAGCCGCAGCAGGCCGCGGCCACTGATGCCGATCGTGTAGCCGCCGTCGAGCCGGCGCCGGAAGGTCACGTCCGGCGTCGAGATGCCGCCCTGCGTGATGTCGGGGCCGTCGATGGGGGCGGTGAAGAAGGAGGTCGACTGGACGCCCGCCATCGGCATGTCGATGCCGTGATGGCGGCAGAACATCGAGGTCCAGACGCCGCCGGCGACGAGCACGCTGCTGGTCCTGATCGTGCCCTTCTCGGTGACGACCGCCGAGACACGCCCTGCCGTGGTTTCGAGGCCGCGTGCCGCGCAGTCCTGGTGGATGGTGACGCCGAGCTTGCGCGTGGCTTCCGCGAAGGCCGGCACGGCCAGCGCGGGCTCGGCCTTGCCGTCACTGGGGGAATGCACGCCGCCGATCCAGTTTTCGGTCGAGCCCGGCGACATCTCTTTGGCCTCGGCGGCGGAGAGCACGCGGCTGTGCATCTGCATCTCGCGGGCCTTGTCGATCCAGCCGGACCAGGCCGCGAGATCGGACGGTTTGGTCGTGACATAGACGAGGCCGGTGTGGCGGAAGCCGGTCTCGGCGCCGAGCTCCTCGTTCATGCCCTTCCACATTTCCAGCGCGCGCTGGGCGAGGGGCAATTCGCGCAGGTCCCGGTTCTGCTGGCGGCACCAGCCCCAATTGCGGCTCGACTGCTCGCCCGCGACATAGCCCTTCTCGACCACCGCGACGGAGTGGCCCTTCTTGGCGAGGTTATAGGCGGCGGTGATGCCGGCGACACCGCCGCCGATGACCACGACGTCGACGGATTGAGGCAGCGTTTCGTCGCTGTGGATGCGGGTGACCGGGGGCGACATGGCTGCGGCAGTCCTTCGGCAGAAACCGGAAACGGGGCCTCGATAGCACCGCATCACGGCAGAAGCCTATGCCAAAGGCGTGCCGTCAAACGGCATAATCTGTGCACCTGTCCGAGATCATCGGTGTTCGATACCGCCGACGTCGCCTAGCGTGAAGGGAAGGCCGACAATCGGCCAACCGCGAGTGCTTGCCGCAAAGGCAGGCTCATCGCTCATAACGAGGGGTTTCCGATGACAAAGAATTCCGACGGCAGCGTGACGTCCGCTTTCCCGATGCCCGCGATTCACCGCCGCGACCTGCTCGCGCTCGGCGCTGGCGGCCTGCTCGCGGCCTCGGGCGTGGGCAGCGCCCGCGCCCAGACCAAGCCCGCGCCGCCGCCGCCGGCCAAGCCGACGGGACAGGTCGTTGTCGGCCTGTCGCAGGAGCCGACCGCGTTCAACCCGCTGATGCCGGGCATCGAGGTCGACGAGACGGTCTGGATGCAGATCTTCAACACGCTCTGGGTGGCCGATCCCCAGGGCAACCTGATCCCCGACCTCGCCGTCGAGATCCCGAGCGAGGCCAATGGCGGCATCTCGGAGGGCGGCCTGGCCTGGAAGGTCAAGCTGCGCGAGGGCGTGACCTGGCATGACGGCACGCCCTTCACCGCCGAGGACGTGAAGTACACGCTCGAGCTGATCGTCGCGCCGGGCTTCAAGAGCCGTACCCGCGTCGGCCATGCGCTGGTCAAGGACATCAAGGTCACCGGCCCGCGGGAGATCTCCTGGCGGATGGAGAAGGCCTATGCGCCCTATCTGGCGCTGCTCTCCAACACCTACATCGTGCCCAAGCACATTCTGGAAAAGGCGGCCGACCCCAATACGGCGCCTTTCAACGGCGCGCCGGTGGGCACCGGCCCGTTCAAATGGGGCACGCGCACGCCCGGCGACAACATCCAGCTCGTCGCCAACGAGAAGTTCCACGGCAAGGGCCCGTATCTGGAGCGCGCCGTCCTCAAATATGTCCCCGACCGCACCGCGCTTTACGCCCAGTTCCGCACCGGGCAGGTCGACCTGATCATCGGCACGGGCATTCCGGCCAATTTCTATGCCGAGGCGGTGAAGCTGCCGGGCCGCAAGGTCGTGAAAATCCCGAGCGCCTCGCTCGAGATCCTGATGCCGAATCTGGAGCACCCGGTCCTGAAGGAAAAGGCAGTGCGCCAGGCGCTCTACGCCTCGATCAACAAGCAGGCGATCATCGACATCATCTATTACGGCCTGCACACGCCGACCGAGTCCTTCGCGCCACAGGAATCCTGGGCCTACAATCCGAATCTGCCGAAGCAGACCTACGATCTCGCGCTGGCCAACAAGATCCTCGACGACGCCGGCTGGAAGCGCTCCGGCTCGGGCACGCGCATGAAGAACGGCGTTCCGCTGGAATTCGCGGTGTCCACCACGACGGGCGCGGCCCTGCGCGAACAGTGCCAGCAACTGATGATGCAGGACTGGGCCCAGGTCGGCGTCAAGATGACGATCAACAACATGCCGGCGGCGGTGATCTGGGGCGAGTTCTACACCCGCTCCAAATTCGACTCGCTGATCGTCGGCACCGCCTTCCGCACCGTGATCGACCCCGATCCGGCGCACCGCTTCGGTTCGGACGCGATTCCCGCCAAGAGCGGCGCCGGCGCCAACCAGATGCAGTGGCAGAACGCCGAGGCCGACAAGCTGATGAAGGCCGGCCAGGAAACCTTCGACCAGGCCAAGCGCAAGGAGATCTACTTCAAGCTGCAGGAACTGGTGCGCGAGGAACTGCCGATCCTGCCGATCTACCAGTACGCGCCGGTTGAGGGCTACAAGGAGGGGCTGATCGGCTACGAACCCAACGTCAATGCCCGCCAGAATACTTGGAACATGGGCAGCTGGTACTGGGCGCGCTGAGACCATGATGCGCACCCGCCCGGACCGACGCGCCATGAGTTCGTTTTCGCCATGAGCGGGTTCCTTCTGCAGAGGCTGATGCAGGCCATCCTGCTGCTGTTCATCGTCTCGATGATCGGCTTCGCGATCCTGCATCTGGCTCCGGGTGGGCCGATGTCGCAATTCGCCGAAGGCGGCGACATGACCCAGGCCGATCTCGACCGGATCGCCGAGCAACTGGGACTGAACCGGCCCCTGCCGGTTCAGTATGCCGAGTGGCTCTGGCGCATGCTGAGCGGCGACTGGGGGCGCTCCTATCGCGACCAGCAGCCGGTGCTGCACATCATCGCCGGCCATCTCGGGCCGACGCTCGAGCTGATGGTCTCGTCGACCCTGCTCGCCATGCTGATCGGCGCCTGGATCGGCATCATCGGCGCGGTGAAGCGCTATTCGCTGTTCGACAGCATCGCCACGATCGGCACGATGATCGCGCTGTCGATCCCGACCTTCTGGTTCGGGCTCGTCGTGATCTATGTCTTCTCGGTCGGGCTCGGTTGGCTGCCCTCGGGCAACCGCTTCACCATCGGCGATGGCTCCTTCCTGAACCGGCTGCACCATCTGGTCGGGCCCTGCATCGTGCTGGCGCTGGTCTCGACCGCCGTCTGGAGCCGCTACATGCGCTCCTCGATGCTCGACGTGATCAACCAGGATTTCGTCCGCACGGCGCGGGCCAAGGGCGTGCCGGAGCGGCGCATCCTGATGACGCATGTGCTGCGCAACGCGCTGTTGCCGATGATCACGATCACCGGGCTGCATGTGCCCTCGCTGCTGTCGGGCGCACTCGTCACCGAGACCGTGTTCACCTGGCCCGGCATGGGACGGCTCTTCCTCGATTCGATCAGCTACCGCGACTATCCGGTGGTGATGGGTATCCTGATGTTCACCGCCGTGATGGTGCTGCTCGGCAGCCTGCTCGCCGACCTGCTCTACGGCGTCGCCGATCCCCGCATTGCGAGGAGCGGCCGATGAGCCTCGAGCCGACCCTCGACGCCCTTCCCATCCGCGCGGAGGGTTTCTGGAACGGACGCGGCATGCGCCGCTTCCGGCGCCACAAGCTCGCGGTCTTCGGGGCCGTGACGATCATCCTGATGACGCTCGCCTGCGTGATCGGGCCGTGGCTCCTGCCCTACAGCGACACCTTCATCGACATCCGCCAGCGCTTCGCGCCGCCCTTCGCAGGGTCGCATGTCCTCGGCACCGATCCGCTCGGGCGCGACGTCCTCGCCCGGCTCCTGATGGCGGGGCGGATCTCGCTGGCCGTCGGCTTCTGCGCGATGGTGCTGGCGATGGGCATCGGCATCGCGGTCGGCGTCGCGGCGGGCTTCTATGAGGGCGTGATCGGGGCGGCGCTGATGCGCTTCGTCGACGCGATGCTGTGCTTCCCGACGATCTTCCTGCTGCTGGCGATATCGGCGCTGATCCAGCCCTCCGTGCCGTCGATCGTCATGCTGATCGCGATGACCTCCTGGATGGAGGTCGCGCGCGTCGTCGAAGCCCAGATCCGCTCGCTGCGGACGCGGGAATTCGCGCAGGCCGCGGTGGCGATGGGCTCGAGCAACATGCGCATCATGGTGCGCGAACTCCTGCCCAATGCGATCGCGCCGATCGTGGTCGCGGCCACGCTGAACGTCGCTCATGCGATCCTGGCCGAGAGCTACATCTCCTTCCTCGGCTACGGCATCCAGCCGCCGACGCCGAGCTGGGGCAACATGCTGGAGAACGCGCAGAGCTACCTCACGAGCGCGCCCTGGCTCGCCATCATCCCCGGCGCGGCGATCACGCTGGCGGTGACGAGTTTCAATTTCGTCGGCGACGGCCTGCGCGACGCGCTCGACCCGCGCATGGACTTGCCGTGACGGGGATTGCCGTGACGGGATCGGTCGCGTCGCTCTGGCGCTATCCGGTCAGTTCGATGGGCGGGGAGCGGCTGGAGCGGGCGCCGCTCGGCCCGTCGGGCATTCTGGGCGATCGCATCTGGGGGCTGCTCGACGCGCAGACGGGGCGGATCGCCTCGCCCGGCCGCGAGAAGCACTTCATCCAGGTGCCGCGCGGCCATGCCCGTTTCACTGGCGAGGGCGTCGCGATCTCCGCCGATGGCGAGAGCTGGGCGGTCCCCGACGAGCCGGAAACGATTGAGGCGCTGTCGGCGATTTTCGGGTTCCGGCCGTTGCTGAAGCCCTTCGATCCCGTTTCCGGCGCGGGCTTCCGGCCGCGCTACGAGCATGCACCGCTCCACATCGTCACCACGGCCGCCATGCGCAGCCTCGGGCGCGACCATCCCGATAGCGTGATCGACGAGCGCCGCTTCCGCCCCAGCCTCGTCGTCGACTGGCCGGACGAACCCGATCCGATGCCGGAACAGGGTTGGATCGGCCGGGAGATCCGCATCGGCGATGTCGTGCTGCAGGGGCGCGAGCCCTGCGGGCGCTGCGGCTTCATCACCCTCGAGCAGGAGGGGCTGCCGCTCGACGTCGAGCTGCTGCGAACGATCGTGAAGCGCTACGAGCGCAATTTCGGGATCTATTGCGACGTGGTCGTGCCGGGCGAGATTCGGGCTGGCGACCCCGTGAGCCTGTCGTAACGGTCAGGAGTTTGGCGCGGCCTTTCCGCGTCATTGCGAGCGCAGCGAAGCAATCCAGACGCGATCGCTCGGCGGCTCCTGGATTGCTTCGCTGCGCTCGCAATGACGGCGCGGCTCAGACGACCTCAGGCACCTGCGGATAGTCGCGCCGCACGGCGGTGAAGGCCGCCTCCACGTCGCCGCCACTCTCCGCCTCGCGCATCGCGGCGAAGAGCTTGGTCTTGACGAAGAAGCGCCAATGGACCGGCAGGGCCGCGAGCAGACGCGTCAGGGCATCGTAGTTCTGCGCCGTCCAGAGTTGCTCGAAGGCGTCGCGCTCCGGGCCGAAGTGGAAATGGGTGGTGTGGACGTCCTTGCGTAGGGTTGCGCGCAGGGCCGCCGTCGCCTCGGCATCGACGACGCCGTCCGTGATCACCACGCCGTAGCGGGCCTTCGCCGCGTCCACCCCGACATAGCCGCGCTCGACATCGAGCCGCACCCGCTCCGGCTCGCGCTCCAGCGGGCAGCCGCGCCCGCCGCCGCCCGGCGAATGGATGTGGATGACGTCGCCCGGCTCGGCGATGGCGATGTCGGTGTTGCCGAGGATGCGCTCGCCGGCCGCGCCGGGGTTGATGATGAAGTTCGAGGTTTCGGCCGAAAGTCCGCCGAGCGTGCCCCAGGGGCGGAAGATCGAGCGGTCGCGGTTGCGCACGGTGATGCGCGAATTCGGCGAGAAGACCTTGAACTCCATCACGGTGGCGAGCCCGCCGCGCCAGCGGCCGGGGCCGCCGGAATCGGGCAGCAGGCCGTAGCGGGTGAACTGGATCGGCACCTCCGTCTCGGTGATCTCGATCGGCGTGTTCTTGAGATAGGCGGCGTCCGCGCCCGAGCCGTTGGTGCCGTCGCGATGGGGCATGCCGCCGCCGCCGCCGACGACCGGGTTGATCGCGGCGATGACGCTGCGATGGGTGCGTTCGTCGGTGGTCATGACGTTGACGATGGAACTCGACCCCGCCGGTGCGGCGGGCATGCGCTCGGGCACCGCGAGACTGAAGGCGCCGAAGACCAGGCTCCGCAGCCTCGCGCAGGTCAGGCTGCGCATGCCGACGGCGGCCGGGAAGGTCGGGTTCAGCACCGTGCCTTCGGGCGCGATGCAGGTGAAGGGCCGGGTCAGCCCGGAGTTGAGCAGAATCTGCGGGTTGAGCGTGTAGAGGACGTAGTAGACGCCGACGAGCAGCAGGGTGTGGCGCGGGTCGGAACCGGTCGGCACGTTGAGCGAGGAGCCGAGCTGCGGGTCCGAGCCGGTGAAATCGAGGATCGCCTCGTCGCCCCTGATCGTCAGCGTCAGCTTCAGGCGGCAGGGGTTGCCGTCGACGCCGTCCTCGTCGGCATAGTCGGCGAAGACGTATTCGCCGTCCGGCATCCCGCGCAGGATGTCGCGGGCCTGATGCTCGGCATAGTCCATCAGCCCGTCGAGGCCGTCCATGAAGCCCTTGGCGCCGAACTTCCTGACCATCGCCAGGATCTTGCGCTCGCCGGTGTTGAGCGCGCCGGCGAGCGCCTTCAGGTCGCCCATGTTGAGGGCGGGCTTGCGGACGTTCATCGTCATGATCCGCAGGATCGTCTCGTCGAAGGCGCCGTCGCGCATCAGCGTCATCGGCGGGAAGCGGATGCCCTCCTGGTGAATCTCCGTCAGCGAGCGGGAGAGCGAGGCCGGCACCGCGCCGCCCATGTCGGTGTTGTGGACATGGCCGCCGACGAAACAGACGATCTCGCCCTCGTGGAAGATCGGTTTCCACAGATGCGTGTCGGGCGCATGGGTGGCGAGGTAGCCGCTATAGGGGTCGTTGGTGAAGGCGATGTCGCCGGGCCGGTATTCGTCGACGAGGTCGATCGCGCGGTTGTAGTTCATCCCAGGATACCAGGTCGCGCCCAGATCCATCGGCACGGCGACGACGCGGCCGGTCCGGTCCATCACCATCACGGTGAAGTCCTCGGTCTCCTTGACGAAGGTCGAGTGGGCCGTGCGGTAGAGCGTGTAGGCCATGTTCTCGGCCGCCGCCCGGCAGTGGTTGGCCAGAACCTGCAAGGTGATCTTGTCGACCATGATCAGGCCTCGCTGCGCAGGATGAGGTGGAGGTTGAGGCGGGCATCGACCTGCGCATCGAAGCCTTCGGGGATGCAGATCGTCGTGTCCTGCTGGGCGACGACGGCCGGGCCCGAAAAGCGGTGGCCGTTGCGCAGGGCATCGCGGTGGTGGAGATCGACCTCGCGGGTGGCACCGTCGAGCCAGACCTCGATCCGGCGCGCGGGCATCGCCATCGCCGCCGGCTGGTCCGCCGCCGGGGCGGGGCGGGGACGCGGCGTCGCGCCGCTGACGACCAGGCGCAGATTGACGATCTGCACCTCGGCACCGACGTCGTTGAAATCGTAGATGGCGAGATGCTGGCTGTGGAAGGCGGCCGTCATGGCGGCGAGGTCGCCGTCGCGCAGCCAGGCCTCCTCGAGCGGCACCTCGATCTCGAATGACTGGCCGTGATAGCGCATGTCGGCGCTCAAGGCTTCGACCACGGGGCCGTCGAAGCCCTGGTCCTGCCGGATCCAGGCCAGCCCGTCCGCCTTCAGCCGCGCCAGCGCCGCGCGCAGCAGCGGCAGCGCATCCGGCACGGCGGCGGCGAAGACGGTCTGGATGAAGTCGCCCTTCACATCGGCGATCAGCCCGCCGAGCGCGCTGACGACGCCCGGCCGGTGCGGCACCAGCACGCGCGGGATGCCGAGCTCGCGCGCCAGGAAGCAGCCGAGCATCGGCCCCGCGCCGCCGAAGGGCATCAGCGTGAAATCGCGCAGATCGACGCCATAGCGCGCGACGAGCTTGTTGACCTCGACGAACATCTCGGAGACCGCAACCGCGATGATCGCTTCGGCGGTGGCCTGGGGCGTCTGGCCGAGCTTCGCGGAGAGGTCGCCGATGACCGCGTCGGCGCGGGCGCGGTCCATGCCGATCTGGTCATAGGCGAGGGGGGTGTGGCCGAGGAAGCCGCTCGCCGCCATGGCGTCGGTGACGGTGGCGCGGGTGCCGCCACGGCCATAGCAGGCGGGGCCCGGCGTCGAGCCGGCGCTTTCGGGGCCGACCTTGAGCACGCCGAAATCATCCGCCCAGGCGATCGAGCCGCCGCCGCTGCCGATCGAGGTCACGGAGACGCTGGGAAGGAAGAGCGGGAAGTCGCCGACGACTTCGCCGGTGCCGAATTGCGGCTGGCCGTCGATGATGAGCGCGAGGTCGGCGCTGGTGCCGCCGATGTCGAGCGTCAGCACGTTGCCAACTCCGGCCTGCTCGGCCAGCCAGGCTGCGCCGATGACGCCCGACGCCGTGCCCGAGAGCAGCATGTTGACGCAGGCGCGCTTGCCGGTGGGGGCGTTCATGATGCCGCCGTTCGACTTGGTCAGCATGGGCGCTGCCGGCACGCCGCGCAAGGCGAGCGCCTCCTCCAGCGCGGTCAGATAGCCCGCCACGCGTGGATGGACATAGCCGTTCAGGATCGCGGTGGTCGTCCGCTCATATTCGCGGATCACCGGCCAGACCTCGCTGGTGGTGAAGACGAAAAGCTCCGGCGCAAGCTTCGCGATCAGCGCCTTGGCCTGCGCCTCATGGGCACCATTGCGATAGGCATGGAGGAAGGAGACGATGACGCCGTCGACGCCCTTGGCGCGGATCGCGACCACGGCGGCGGCGAGCCCGTCGGTGTCGAGCGGCGCGGCGATCTCGCCGCTGGCGAGCTGGCGCTGGCGGACGCCATGGATGCGGTCGCGCGGGATCAGCTGCTCGGGCCTGGCGCAGAACAGCGAGTACATCTCGGGCATGCGCAGCCGGGCGAGCTCGATGACGTCCTCGAAGCCCGCCGTCGTGATCAGCGCGAGCCGGCTGCCCTTGCGCTGGATGATGGTGTTGATGCCGACCGTGGTGCCGTGAACGAAAGAGACGACCTCCCCGGGTGCGATGCCGTGGCGCTCCTGCAGCAGGCGCAGCCCGTCGAGCAGTTCCTTGCCCGGTTCGTCCGGCGTGGTCAGGACCTTGATGGTCTCGACACGGTCGGTGCCGGTCTCGAGGGCACAGAAGTCGATGAAGGTGCCGCCGATGTCGACGCCGATACGCCAGCTCATGATGTGCCTGTCCGTGGAGTGCGCGGCAGTGTCGGGTCGCGCCCGCCTCGCCGTCAAAGAGCAAGGCCACCCCGCTTCATAAGGCAGGCTTATGGTCGACATCGGCCGCTGCCAGGCCGAGCTCGCGGCAGGCGGTGCGCAGATGGGCGCGCAGGAGATCGTGGCTGCGCGAGAGCGGGCGGCGCGCGCTGGTCAGCAGGCACAGCGGCAGTGAGACCTCGGGCAGGAAGGGCCGGGTCACGAGGCCGGGAAAGCTGTGCCAGGGCAGGAGACCGTCCACCACCGCGACCCCGAGCCCCTGCTGGACGAAGGCGAGCCCGATGATCGAGACGTCGATCTCCATTTCCGGCTGGAAAACCAGCCCCTCGCGGCCGAAGGCCTCACGCAGCAACCGCCCCTGCAGGGAGGTGGCGCGGTAGGAGATCAGCGTCTCGTCCTGCAGGTCGGCGGCGGCGATCGACGCCTTTTCCGCCAGTTCATGGCCCGCGGGCAGGACGCAGACCATCCGCGTCCGCCCGATGATCTCGGTGTCGATCCCCGCCATCGGCTCGTCGGTCATGGCGACGCCGAGTCCGGCCTGGCCGTCGTCGAGCATGCGCATGATGATCTCGGCCGGTACGACATAGGAGAGCACCCGCAAGGCGGGGTGAGCGCTGCGGAAATGGCGCAGCGCCTCCGGCACGACCGAAAGCGAAGGCGGGGCGGAGGCGGCAAGCCTGACGATGCCGGCCTTGCCGTGGCGAAGGTCGCGGGCGCGGCAGCGCAGGGCCTCGAGGTCGCCGAACAGGCGTTCGACCTCGGGGTAGAGATCCTCGGCCTCCGGGGTCGGGATCAGCCGGCCCTTGACCCGCTGGAACAGCTTGAAGCCGAGCTCGTCCTCGGTGTGGAGCAGGATCTGGCTGAGCGCCGGCTGCGAGACGTTCAAGGCTTCGGCGGCGCTGGTGAGCGTGCCGCAGCGCATCACCATCCGGAAGACTTCGATCTGACGCGCGCGCATCCGCTTCACTCCGGCCCGGTGTCGCGGGCGAGGCAACTCCACAGGCGGATTCGCCGCGACGCAAGGGGGCGTGAGCCGGTGCGCAGGCGACCGAGCCGACTTCTGAACGAACAGTTAAGCCTGGTCAGGAGGCGGTGACAATTTTGCCTATAAATTCATCATCATCTGCCGTCGTGCATACAATGGCATGCAAGGCAGGCAGGGCGACGGCGGTGATCGGCCCGAAGCCCTTGGAATCACAGGCCATCGGAATTGGCACGCTCCCTGCTAGCGAAACGGCGTGTTCCGTTCCTTCACCAGCCTGCCAACCGAGGACAGACCCCGATGATCACGCGCCGCACCGCCCTGGCCGCAGGCCTCGCTGCTCCCTTCGTGGCCAAGGGCAGTGCCCAGGCCCAGGCGCCGAGCCGCAACGAGACGTTGCTGCTCGTGCAGGAATACGGGCCCAACAGTCTGGACATGCAGGGGATCGGCTCGTCGCAGCCGGTCAATGGCGTCTCGCTGAACTGCTATGATCGCCTGCTGCGCTTCAAGCCGGTTCCGATCCCGGGCGGGGGCGGTCATCAGGTTGCGATGGGCGAACTCGAAGGCGAACTCGCCGAGAGCTACCAGGTCGCCTCGGACGGCATGAGCGCGACCTTCAAGCTGCGCGACGCCAAGTTCCATTCCGGCCGGCCGGTGACCGCCAAGGACGTGAAGTGGTCGATGGACCGCGCCGTCTCGATCGGCGGCTTCGCCACCACGCAGATGAACGCCGGCTCGCTGGAGAAGCCCGAGCAGTTCGTCGCCGTCGACGACAAGACCTTCCGCATCGATTTCGTCCGCAAGGACAAGATGACGCTGCCCAACCTGGCGGTCACCATTCCCTTCGTCTTCGACTCCGAGCTCGCCATCGCCAACAGCGGCGGCGATCCATGGGCGAAGGAATATCTGAAGAACAACATCGCCGGCTCCGGCGCCTACAAGGTCGAGAGCTGGAAGCCGGGCGTCGAGACGATCTATGTCCGCAACGACGCCTGGGCCTGCGGGAAGCTGCCGCAGCTGCGCCGCATCATCGCACGCGACATCGCCTCGCCCTCAACCCGTCGGGCGCTGATCGAGCGCGGGGATGCCGACGTGTCCTACGGGCTGCCGCCGAAGGACTTCAAGGACCTGCTCGACGGCGGCAAGATCAACGTCGTCGGCGTGCCCATCCCCAACGGTGTCTGGGGCTGCTATCTCAACACGCAGGTCGGCCCGTTCAAGGATGTGCGCCTGCGCCAGGCCGTCGCCTGGGTCATGCCCTACGACAAGATCCTGCAGGCCTCGCTCTTCGGCCGTGGCGTCTCGATGGCGGGTGGCACAACCCCGAAGGTCGCCTGGCCGCAACCCTTCCCCTACACGACCGACGTCGCCAAGGCGAAGGCGCTGGTCGATGCCGCCGGCGGCCCGTTCTCGACGACGCTGTATTTCGACGCCGGCAACGCGACCGTCGCCGAGCCGATGGCGGTGCTGATGAAGGAGGCGCTGGCGCAGATCGGCATCACCGTCGAGATCAACAAGGTGCCGGGCGCCAATTTCCGCACCGAGATCGCCAAGAAGACCAATCCGATGGTGCTCAACCGCTTCGCGGGCTGGCTCGACTATCCGGATTACTACCTGTTCTGGACGATGCACGGCAACAATTCGATCTTCAACATCGCCGCCTACCAGAACCCGGCGCTGGACAAGCTCGTCGACGCCGCCCGCTTCGCCCCCGACAAGGCCTCCTACGACGCCAACGTCATCGACTTCATCAAGCTGATCAATGCCGAGGTGCCGATGGTGCCGATCAACCAGCCGACCCACGACGTCGCGCTGCAGAAGTCGATCGGCGGCTACCAGTTCCAGCCCTGCCGCGAGCCGGACTTCCGCTACCTGACCAAGGGCGTGTGACTCTGATGGCCACAGACGCGCGGGCGCCGACGAGCCCCGCGCGTCATGCTCGGGCTCGACCCGAGCATCTCTCCCCGGAGATTCTCGGGTCTGCGCTGCGCTCCGCCCGAGAATGACGACGCGGTTGGATAAGGAAACTCAACCATGCTTCGCCTGATCGGCCAGCGCCTGATGACGACGATCCCTTCGGTGATCGGCGTCATCATCGTCACCTTCCTGCTGACGCGGGTGCTGCCGGGCGATACGGCGGCGTACTTCGCCGGTCCGGCCGCATCGCCGGAGGCGATCATCGAGATCCGAAGCAAGCTCGGGCTCGACCGGCCCCTGCCGGTGCAGTTCGTCGCTTACGTCACCGCCCTGGTGAAGGGCGATCTCGGCATGTCGCTGACCACCGGCCAGCCGGTGACGGCCGATCTCGCGGCGCGGCTGCCGGCCTCGGCCGAACTGACGCTGGCGGGGCTCTTGCTGGCGATGTCGGTGGCGCTGCCGCTCGGCGTGCTCGCGGCCGTCCGCCAGGGCTCCTGGATCGATCATCTCTGCCGCATCGTGGCGACGGCGGGCGTCTCGCTGCCGGTGTTCTTCACCGGGCTGCTGCTGGTCTATGTGTTCTACTTCATCCTGGGCTGGGCGCCGGCGCCGCTGGGGCGGCTCGACGTCTTCGCCTCGGAGCCCGCCCGCATCACCGGGCTCTACCTGGTGGATTCGCTGCTGGCGCGCGATGGCGAGACCTTACGCGCCGCGCTGGCGCAGATCGCGCTGCCGGCGATCACGCTAGCGATCTTCTCGCTGGCCCCGATCACGCGGATGACGCGGGCCTCGATGCTCGCCGTGCTCGGCGCCGATTTCGTGCGGACCGCGCGCGCCAGTGGGCTCTCCAGCCGCAAGGTCATCGGCACCTATGCCTTTCGCAACGCGATGCTGCCGGTCGTCACCACGCTCGGCATGGTGTTCTCCTTCCTGCTCGGCGCCAATGTGCTGGTCGAGAAGGTCTTCGCCTGGCCGGGCGTCGGCTCCTATGCGGTCGAGGCGCTGATCGCCTCCGACTATGCGCCGATCCAGGGCTTCGTTCTGACGATGGCGATCCTCTACGTCGCGTTGAACCTGATGATCGACGTGCTCTACGGCGTCATCGATCCCCGCGTCCGGCTGGAGGGCTGAGGGCATGAACGACATGACCAAGATCGATCCCGCCTCTGCTCCCGCACTGCGCTTCGAGGCGCCGCCCTCGACCAGCCTGCTGGCCCATGCCCGCCACATCGTCTCCGAGAACCCGGTGACGGGGCTCGCCTTCGGGCTCTTCGCGCTGATCCTGCTGGCAGCGATCCTCGGTCCTTCGCTTGTCCCCTACGACCCGCTCGCCAGCAACACCAACTCTGCCCTGCAGGCCCCGAGCGCGCGGCACTGGTTCGGGACCGACCAGCTCGGGCGCGACATCTTCAGCCGGGTGATCGTGGCGACGCGGCTCGACTTCGCCATCG
This sequence comes from Allobosea sp. R86505, assembly GCF_042466375.1. Lineage (NCBI taxonomy): Bacteria > Pseudomonadati > Pseudomonadota > Alphaproteobacteria > Hyphomicrobiales > Alloboseaceae > Allobosea > Allobosea sp. R86505. The sequence goes on from NZ_JAXHPY010000001.1 coordinate 2,141,302, forward strand.
CGGTCTGTTCGGTGGCGCTCGTCTTCGCGATGGGCGGGCTCGCGGGCGTGATGGCCGGCTTCTATGGCGGCTGGGTCGACAAGGTCGTCGGGCGCCTCGCCGACACGATCATGGCCTTCCCGCTCTTCGTGCTGGCGATGGGCATCGTGGCTGCGCTCGGCAACAGCGTCACCAACATCGTCATCGCCACCGCGATCATCAATTTCCCGCTCTATGCCCGCGTCGCCCGGGCCGAGGCGAATGTCCGCCGCGAGGCCGGCTTCGTCCAGGCAGCGCGCCTCTCCGGCAATTCCGACTGGCGGCTGCTGCTGACGCAGATCGTGCCCAACATCATGCCGATCATGGCGGTGCAGATGTCGCTGACCATGGGCTACGCCATCCTGAATGCGGCGGGCCTCTCCTTCATCGGGCTCGGCGTGCGCCCGCCCACCCCGGAATGGGGGATCATGGTCGCCGAGGGCGCAAGCTTCATCGTCTCGGGCGAATGGTGGATCGCCTTCTTCCCGGGGCTGGCGCTGATGACGGCGGTGTTCTGCTTCAACCTGCTCGGCGACGGCGTGCGCGACCTCGTCGATCCGCAGCGGAGGAATTGATGATGGCTCGGGTACAGCAGGCCGTCATTCCCGGCCGGAGCGCAGCGGAGAGCCGGGAATCTCCGGCAAGAGATGCTCGGGTCAAGCCCGAGCATGACGGAGATGTCCGCCCATGACCTCTCCCCCACTCCTCGACATCAAGAACCTTACCGTCGAGTTCGCCACGCGTCGCGGGACGGTGCAGGCGGTCAAGGCGATCGACGTCAGCGTCGCCAAAGGCGAGACGGTCGCGATCGTCGGTGAATCCGGCTCCGGCAAGTCGGTGACCTCCTATGCCGTGGTGCGGATTCTCGACCGGGCCGGCAAGGTCGCCGAGGGCTCGATCGCGTTCTCGGGCGTGGATCTCGTTGCGGCCAGCGAAGCGCAGATGCGCGACATCCGCGGGCGCGAAATCTCGATGATCTTCCAGAACCCGCGCGCGGCGCTGAACCCGATCCGCAAGGTCGGCAAGCAGATCGAGGACGTGCTGCTCGAACATGTCCAGGCGACGCGAGCGACGGCCAGGGAGAAGGCGATCGAGGCGCTTGCCAAGGTGAGGATCGCGCGGCCGGAGGAGCGCTACGACGCCTATCCGTTCGAGCTGTCGGGCGGCATGTGCCAGCGCGTCGTGATCGCGCTCGCGCTCGCCTGCCAGCCGCAGCTGCTGATCGCCGACGAGCCGACCACCGGGCTCGATGTCACCACCCAGAAGGCGGTGATGGATTTGATCGTCGAGCTCACGCGCGAGCGTGGCATGTCGACCATCCTGATCACCCATGACCTCGGGCTGGCGGCCGCCTATTGCGACAAGGTCGTGGTGATGGAGAAGGGCAACGTCGTCGAGACGGCGAAGGCCAGCGAGATCTTCCGCAATCCCCAGCACGCCTATACCCGCAAGCTGATGCAGGCGACGCCGCGCATCGGCATGAGCCTGCGCGATCTGCTGCCCGATGCGCTGAAGGGACCGGCCGCACAGCCGGCTGCTGCGAAGGCCGTGCCGGCGCCCGATGCTCCTCCGCTGATGCGGGTCGAGAACCTCGTGAAGGAATATCCGCGGCCCCCGAGCGGCTCGCTCTTCGCGAAGCTGATGGGCAAGGCCGAGGAGCCGAAAGCGCCGTTCCGCGCGGTCGACGGCATCAGCTTCAGCGTGGCGAAGGGCGAGACCCTCGGGCTCGTCGGCGAGTCCGGCTGCGGCAAGTCGACGACCTCGATGATGATTACGCGGCTGATCGACAAGACCAGCGGCTCGATCCTGTTCGACGGCACGGATATCGGTGCGATTCCCGCCAAGCAGTTTGCCGCTTCGCTCTATCGGCGGCGCATCCAAATGGTCTTCCAGGACCCGACCGACAGCCTCAATCCGCGCTTCACGGCGGAGCGCGCCATCGCCGACCCGATCCTGCGGATGGGCGGGATTTCGGGGCGCGACGCGTTGCGGGCGCGCTGCGAGGAGCTGGCGCGGCTGGTCGGGCTGCCGGTCGAGCTGATCGACCGCTTCCCGCACCAGCTCTCGGGCGGGCAGAAGGCGCGTGTCGGCATCGCCCGGGCGATCGCGCTGGAGCCCGACCTCGTCATCCTCGACGAGCCGACGGCGGCGCTCGACGTCTCGGTCCAGGCGGTGGTGCTCAACCTGCTGCAGGAGCTGAAGGAGCGGCTCGGGATGAGCTATCTCTTCGTCTCGCATGATCTTAACGTGGTGCGCCTGCTCTGCGACCGGGTGATCGTGATGAAGACCGGCGCCATCGTCGAGCAGGGCACGGCTGAGGAGGTGCTCGGCGACCCGAAGGCGGACTATACCAAGGAACTGCTGACGGCGATTCCCCATCCGCCGGCGTGATTGTGAATGTCATTCGCGGACACGGTTTGGAGCGTCATGCTCGGGCTTGACCCGAGCATCTCCTGCCAGAGATTCTCGGGTCTATGCTTCGCTCCGCCCGAGAATGACGCCAAGGTTCAATGAAGAACGCAGTCGAGAAACTCCTCATGATCCTCAATGATCCCGCCGTCGTCGCCGAAGTCGAGGCCGCTTTCATGGTCTATGAGAAGGCGTTGAACGCAAACGACGTCGCGGTGCTGGATGCCTGCTTCAAGGATGCGCCCGAGACGATCCGCTATGGCATCGGCGAAAATCTCTATGGGTTCAGCGAGATTGCGGCTTTCCGCGCGGCGCGCCCGTCCGCCGGGCTGACGCGCACGATCGAGCGCACCGTCATCACCACCTATGGCGACGCCTTCGCCACGGCCAACACGCTGTTCCGGCGCGAGAGCATGGCGGGCAAGATCGGCCGCCAGAGCCAGACCTGGGTCAAGTTCCCCGAGGGCTGGCGCGTCGTCGCCGCCCATGTCAGTGCCATTGCCGAGTGAGCGGCGACGGGAGACCGCGCATGCCCTTGCTCCTCCCGCCCCACCTTCCTCCGACGGCGACAGGGTCATGCAGCCAGGTTCCGCTCCCGTCCGAACGCTAAGGCCCGCCACGGCGCCGGTGACGCGCACCGAGGCGCTGCGGCTGCAGCTCTCCGATGCGATCGTCTCCGGGCAGCTCGAGCCCGGGACGCCGCTGGACGAACAGGAGATCGCGACCCGCTTCGGCGTGTCGCGCACGCCGGTGCGCGAGGCGATCCGCCAGCTCTCGGCTTCGGGGCTGGTCAGCGTCAGGCCGCATCGCGGCGCGGTGGTGGCGCTGCCGACGCCGAGCCAGCTGAACGACATGTTCGAGGCGATGGCGGAGCTGGAGGCGCTCTGCGCCGGGCTCGCCGCCCGCAACATGACCGTGCCCGAGCGGCGGGCGCTGGAAGCCCTGCACGAGGCGCTGCGTCTGCTCGTCCATGAGGGCGACCCGGCGAGCTATCACGAGAAGAACGAGGCCTTTCACGCCGCGATCTATGCCGGCTCGCATAACAGCTATCTCGCCGAACTGACCCTGATGACGCGCATCCGCGTCGCACCCTTCCGTCGCGCCCAGTTTCGCGCCACGGGCCGCCTCGGCGGCTCCTATCGCGAGCATGACCTGATCGTTCAGGCGATCCTGCGCGGCGACCAGCCCGGCGCCCAGCAGGCGATGCGGGCCCATATCGGCATCGTCAGGGATGCGTTCCGCAGTTATGCGGATATGCGTTGAGGGCAGGCCGGCTCACAGCGGCGGGAGCTTCTGCAAGGGATTGATGCAGGCGATCTCGAGGGGGCGAAAGTGTCTCTCGTTGCCGGTCAAGACGATCAGACCGTGTGCCGCTGCCGTGGCGGCGATTGCAATGTCGGCGAACCCCGTCCCGTGAGCGCGAGCCCGATCGAGCAACGGCCCCGCGGCATGGGCGACATTGAGATCGAACGGCAGAATACGTCCGTCGTAGAGATGCGCCATCGCATCGATCCACTGCCGTAGGCGGAGTGCTTTGGTGGTCGCGCCACGACGTAAGCATGCGCAGATGCCGCCCTCCACCTCAGCGACCGTGATCGCGGACAGAAAAAGCCGTCCCTTGGCCCGAGCCTGCCATTCCAGCCACGTGTCGTGTGGCTGGGCCTTGGTCGGAGCCGACGCCGAAAGCATGTCGGTGTCGAGCAGGTACATCAGAATGCGAAATCGCGCGGCGGAGACCGATCCCGATCGGGAATATCGCCAGGCTCGCCTGGAAAGGCGGCCAGCAGCTCCTCAAAACTCGGTACGTTGGCGAGCCGCTGGTACTCGGCGAAAGACAGCACGACCGCTTCCTTCCGCCCATGCCGGGTGATGAGCGCGGGCTCGCCGGCGACGGCGCGGTCGACGAGAGCGGAGAGGGACGCCTTCGCCTCCCGCAACTGGACTTCCTTCATCGCGACCTCCGACGGTGACTACAGGTGATCTTATCACATGCGCACTGTTCGGCGAAGTCCCGCTCTGCCGTCACCCCGCCTTCGCCTGCGCCGCCACGAAGGCCCGCCAGCCGCCGAACTCCGTGACGTCTCGCGCGCCTTCCGTGGCGATGGTCTCGCAGAGGAAGCCCTTGACGGTCGTGCCGTCGGCCAGCGCCAACGTGCCGATGCCGAGCGGGGAGGGGATGCCGGCGACGAAGCGGCCGAAGCCCTCCGCCGGCAGCGACCAGACCTCGAGCGCGATGGCGGCGCCACCCGCCCCGACACGGGTCAGCCCCGGTCGCGCCGGCGGGCCGCCCGGCAGAGCGAAGAGGCGGTAGTCCGCGGTGGTCGTGGTCGCCCGCAGGAAGGTGCCGCCCCGGTCCGTCAGTTCGCGGTTCAGCGGCATGCCGGAAAGATGCGCGCCGACGACGGCGATCTCGATGGCGTCTGGCGCAGCTCGCACCGGCGCCGGTGTCACCGTGGGATGGGGCAGGCCGGTTGCGCCCAATGGCAGCCCGGCGGCGGCGTGGAGCGCCTGCCCGATGCCCGCGAGCACGGCATCGTGCCCGGCCAGGGCGATCAGCGTCACGCCCGCCGCCGTGCCGTTGGCTGCCAGGCTGGCGGGGATGGCGAGCGCGCAGAGATCGAGCAGATTGACGAAATTGGTGTAGCGCCCGAGCAGCGAATTGGCCCCGATGGGGTCGGCCGCCATCTCGGCCAGCGTCACCGGGCGGGGCGCGGTCGGCACCATCAGCGCGTCGATGCCCTTCATCGCCGCTTTGGCCACCAACGCGAGTTCGGCGACGCGGTAGCGCGCGGCGAAGGTCTCGGCCGCGTCGGGCAAAGGCCGCCCCGCGACGACCTGGCGGATCACGGGCAGGATCGCCTCGGGGTCCTTCGCGAGCAGATCGCGGATCGTCAGGTAGCGCTCGGCGACCCAGGGCCCCTCATAGAGCAGGCGCGCGGTCTCGTAGAACGGGCCCATGTCGAGCGGGACGATCTCGGCGCCGAGGGTTTTGGCGCGCTCGACCGCGGCTGCGAAGCTCGCGGCCGCCGCAGCATCGCCCGCGACATCGAGATCCTCCGGGCGGGGGACGGCGATCCGCAGCTTTGGCGGCACGGCGCCCGGCCGGCCCAGCGGCAGGGCGCGGGACCAGGGATCACCAGCGTCGGGGCCTGCTGCAACGGACAGCGCCGTCCACGCATCCTCGACGGTGAGCGCAAAGACAGAGACGCAGTCCAGCGTGCGGCAGGCCGGCACGACGCCCGCCGTGGAAACCAGCCCGAGGCTGGGCTTGAGGCCGACAAGGTTCTGCAGGCCCGCCGGCACGCGGCCCGAGCCGGCCGTGTCGGTGCCCAGCGCCACCGGCACGATGCCGGCCGCGACCGCGCTGGCAGAGCCAGAGCTGGAGCCGCCGGGGACGAGATCGGCACGGAGCGCATTGCGCGGCACGCCATAGGGCGAACGGGAGCCGTTCAGGCCAGTGGCGAACTGGTCGAGATTGGTCTTGCCGATGACGATGGCGCCCGCCGCCCGCAGCCGCGCGACGACGGTTGCGTCGCATTCCGGCTCATAGGCGAAGGCGGGGCAGGCCGCGGTGGTGGGCAGGCCGGCGACGTCGATGTTGTCCTTCACCGCGACGGGGATGCCCCAGAGCGCGCGGCCGCGCGGCCCTTCCGCCTGCAGGGCCTCAGCCTCCGCCAGCACCTCGGCTTGCGGCCGCAGCCCGATGAAGATCGCCGCGTCGCCATGGGCGCGGTGGCGGGCATAGCAGGCGGCGATGGTCTGCGGGATGGTGGCGCTGCCATCGAGATGGGCGGCGAGCAGGCTGCTCAGGGTCGTCACGGGGCCCTCTTTCGTGGCGCCTATCGATTAGGCAAAACTCAAGGAGTTGCATGCAAGGATTATGCAACGAACGCGCTCGTCCTCCGCCCTGGCGACTGCGGCGGGCCGAGGCGGTTTTGGCTCAGATTTCGGATCGCCGGGATTTCCCCGTTCCGGCAAGGGGTTCGGCCGCGCTTCTCATGATCTGATTCCGCTCTGGTGCTCGCTCGCTGTCAGGCACGCGCCTTGCAAAGCCCGTTCCGCAGATCCGCGATCGGGGGCGCCGCGCCGTGAGCCGCATCGAAATTCCTGCCCGGCCCTTTCCGCTCGGCGTCGACATGGCGCGCACCGCCCTGATCATCATCGACATGCAGCGCGACTTCCTCGAGCCCGGCGGCTTCGGGGCTGCGCTCGGCAATGACGTCTCCCGGCTGATGGCGGCGGTCGAGCCCTGCCGGGCGATCCTGGCGGCGGCGCGGGCGGCCGGCATGCTGGTGATCCACACCCGCGAAGGCCACCGGCCCGACCTCGCCGACGCGCCGCCGGCCAAGGTCCTGCGCGGTCCGGCCGACAAGCGCATCGGCGCCTGCGGGCCGATGGGGCGCATCCTGATCCGCGGCGAGGCGGGGCACGAGATCATTCCTGCGCTTGCGCCGCTGCCCGGCGAGCCGGTGATCGACAAGCCGGGCAAGGGCGCCTTCTACCAGACCGATCTCGAGCTGATGCTGCGCAATCGCGCCATCGAGACGCTGATGGTGACCGGCGTCACCACCGAGGTCTGCGTCCACACCACCGTGCGCGAGGCGAACGACCGGGGCTATCGCTGCCTCGTGCTGGGCGATGCCTGCGCCTCCTATTTCCCGGAGTTCCACGAGGTGGGCCTGGCGATGATCGCGGCCCAGGGCGGAATCTTCGGCTGGGTTTCGACGACGACGGAGGTGCTGGCCGCGCTCTCCGGGGCGACAGCCGAACCCCCGCGGCAAGGGGGCGAAAATCGATGGGAGCCGGCGGCGTGAACGAGACCCACCCCAAGACGGCGTTCGACGCCGCGCTCCATTGCGATGCGATGGCGCCGGTGCTGGGGCTGACGATCACGGAGGCGCAGCGGCCGGTGGTGCTGCAATTCCTGACCATCGCTCATGGCATGGCCGAGATCGTCCGCGCCGCGCCGCTCGACGAGGCCTCGCTCGAACTCGCCGCGGTGTTTCGGCCGGGCGTGCCGGAGGTGACCGCGTGACTGTCGATGTCTTCGCGCCGGCCCATCGCATCGCGGCGCACGTTCGGGAGGGGGAGGTCACGGCCCTGGCCGTCACCGAAGCCTTCCTCGCCCGCATCGCGGCGCTCGATTCCGCCATCAACGCCTTCACCGATATCACCGCCGAGCGGGCGCTGGCGCAGGCCCGCGCGGTCGATGCCGCCCGCGCCACCGGTGCGCCGCTCGGGCCGCTGGCGGGCGTGCCCTTCGCGGCCAAGAACCTGTTCGACATTGCGGGGCTGCCCACGCGGGCGGGCTCGAAGATCAATCGCGAGCGGGCACCGGCGGCGCGCGACGCGGTGCTGGTCGAGCGGCTGACGGCGGCCGGCGCCGTGCTGCTCGGCGGGCTCAACATGGGCGAATACGCCTACGACTTCACCGGCGAGAACGCCCATGACGGGCCCTGCCGCAACCCGCATGACACGGCGCGCATGGCTGGCGGTTCCTCCTCCGGCTCGGGCGCGGCGACGGCGGCGGGTTTCAGCCCGCTTTCGCTCGGCTCCGACACCAATGGCTCGATCCGCGTGCCGAGTTCGCTCTGCGGCGTCTTCGGCCTGAAGCCGAGCTATGGCCGGCTGCCGCGCTCGCGCAGCTTCCCGTTTTGCGATTCGCTAGACCATCTCGGCCCCTTCGCGCGCGACGTCACCGATCTGGCGACCGCCTATGACGCGCTGCAGGGGCCGGATTCGTATGATCCGGCCTGCGCGCAGCGGCCGGTCGAACCGACACTGCCGTCGCTGCAGGCGGGCATCGGTGGTTTGCGGATCGCGGTGGCGGGCGGGCATTTCGCGACCGACGGCATGCCGGAGGCGACTGCCGCCGTGGCGCAGGTGGCGCAGGCGCTGGGCGCGACACGGAGCTTCGCGCTGGAGGGCGCAGCGATCGCCCGCGCAGCCGCCTTCCTGATCACCAACAGCGAGAGCGCGACCTTCCATCTCGACCGGCTGCGGGAGCGGGCGGATGATTTCGACCCCGAGACCCGCGACCGCTTTCTGGCCGGGGCGATGCTCCCGGCGGCCTGGTATGTTCAGGCGCAGCGCGCGCGGCGCTGGTTTCACGACACGATGATGCGGGTGTTCGCCGATGTCGACCTGATCATCGCGCCGGCCACGCCCTGTCCGGCGCCGCTCGTCGGGCAGAAGACGCTCAAGCTGCGCGGCGAGACCGTGCCGCTGCGGCCCAATCTCGGGCTGTTCACCCAGCCGATCTCGGCGATCGGCCTGCCGGTCGCGGCCGTGCCGGTCTTCGGCGACGGGCTGCCGATCGGCGTTCAGATCATCGCTGCGCCCTGGCGCGAGGATCTCTGCCTGCGGGCGGCCTTCGTGCTCCAGCAGGAGGGGGTGTGCGAGGCGAGGGCGCCGGTGCTGGGCTAGGTCGTCATCCTCGGGCCGCGCCTGCGCGGACCCGAGAAACTCTTGCCGAACGAGGTGTCTCCGTTTGCAAGAGATGCTCGGGGCAAGCCCGAGCATGACGTGCCACTACGCCCCGCCGATCAGGATACCCGCCGCCAGCACCAGCCCGCCGCCCAGAATGATCTGGAAGGCGGCGCGCAGGAAGGGCGTCTCCATGAAGCGGTTCTGGATCCAGACGATCGCCCAGAGTTCGACGAAGACGACAATCAGCGCCACCGTGGTCGCGGTCCAGAAATGCGGGATCAGATAGGGCAGGGCATGGCCGAGCCCGCCCAGCGTCGTCATCACGCCCGAGGCCAGGCCACGTTTCCAGGGCGCGCCGCGGCCCGAGAGCTTGCCGTCGTCATGGGCGGCCTCGGTGAAGCCCATCGAGATGCCGGCGCCGACCGAGGCCGAGAGGCCGATCAGGAAGGTGGTGTGGGGGTCCTGCGTCGCGAAGGCGGTGGCGAAGATCGGGGCGAGCGTCGAGACCGAGCCGTCCATCAAGCCGGCGAGGCCGGGCTGGACCCAGGTCAGCACGAACTGGCGCTTGGCGGCGTCATCCTCGCTGGTGCGCGCCTCGCCGTCGAGATGCTCTGCCGTGAGCCCCTGCGCCCTCGCCTGGTGGGCGGCCTCGGCGGCGGCCAGCGTTCCCAGGAGCTTGCGGGTCTCGACATCGGTCGAGCGACCGGCGGCTGCGACGTAGAAGTCGCTGGCCCGGCGCTCCATATCTTCGGCTTCGGCCCGGATCTGGTCGAGACCGAGGTTCTCGACCAGCCAGACCGGCTTGCGGGCATAGAAATCCGCGACATGCTCGCGCCGGATCGGCAGGACGACGTCGCCGAAGCGCTGCTGGTAGAGGGCGAGCAGGCGTTCGCGGTGGCCGTTCTCCTCGGTTGCCATGCCGTCGAAGACCGCAGCCGATGCCGGGTAGGCCGTCCGCAGCTTCTGCGCGTAGATCGCGTAGATGCGGCCATCCTCCTCCTCCGACGCAATCGCCAGGGCCAGGACCTCCTTCTCGGAGAGTTCGTCGAAGCGACGCTTGCCGCCGAAACCCGGAAGGGAAAAACGAGAGAGCATAGGGGGCCTCATAATTTAGAATAATTCTAAATTAGGCCGGCCGACCCGTCGACGCAAGGGCGCAGGGCCGGGGCTGCCCAAGACCAAAACGACGATACCCGGCCTAGGGGCCGGGTATCGCCATTCTCGCGGTGATCCGACCGATCAGACGGTCAGCTTGCCGGCCTTGGCGGCGGCGTAACGCTCGTTGACCTTCGCCCAATTGACCACGTTCCACCAGCTCTTGAGGTACTCGGCGCGGCGGTTCTGGTACTTCAGATAATAGGCGTGCTCCCAGACGTCGTTGCCCATGAGGACCATGCGCTTGTCCATCAGCGGGCTGTCCTGGTTGGGCTTGGCGAGCAGGGCGAGCTTGCCGGCCTTGTCGACCGTGACGAACACCCAGCCCGAGCCGAAGACGCGCAGGCCCGCCGCCTCGAAATCGGTCTTGAACTTGTCGAAGCCTCCAAGGTCCTTGGTGATCGCGGCCGCGACGTCTCCGGTCGGCGTGCCACCGGCGCCCGGGCCCATGATCTCCCAGAACATGCTGTGGTTGGCGTGGCCGCCGCCGGCGTTGCGGATCGGAACCCGCACGGCTTCCGGCAACGCGCCGATGTCGCCGAGGAGTTCGTTGATCGGCTTGGAGGCGAGGACGCCATGGTCCTTGGCGGCGTTGTTGAGCGCGGTGACGAAGGACGCGTGATGGCGGGTGTAGTGGATGTCCATCGTCGTGGCGTCGATATGCGGCTCCAGCGCGGCCGCCTCGTAAGCGCGCTTGGGCAGGGAGAAGGGGCCGGCCGGCGCCGCGGGCGCGGCGGCCTGAGCCCAGACGCGGGGCGCGGCGGCCATGGCGAGGGCGGCGGCCCCGAAGCCCAGGAGCGTGCGCCGGGAAGCGTTGTGGGTGATGGTCATCGGGATTCCTCCATGAGCGGTTTCGGCATCAGACTTGCCCCCACGTTATGCGGGAGCCGCGTTCACGGATGCACAGCATATACGAATCCCCGGCCGGTACGGTTCCCGAGATGGACAGTGCAGAGCCGGACGTCGCGCCGGCATCGCTGCGCCCCGGATACGCCCGGAGGTTGCATTAACGCTCGGTTTACCGCGTTTCCTTAAGGTCTCACAGGATTGCTGAGGCCCGAAAAGGACCCGACGACCATGCATGCGCTCGCGCGAGTTGCTCCTGTGCCGGCCAATGAGGATCTCCCGGCGGACAGCGCCGCGGCCGCGGCCGTGCGGGATATCGCCGAGCGGTTCGGCAAGCTCGGAGCGGAGATCACCGACATCTCCGGACGCATCGGCGACGTGACCCGTCAGCTCGACGGGCAGACCCAGGGTCTGCACCGCGTCGTCGCCGCCGTCGACCAGGTGTCGCGGGCGAACCGCGCCATCCAGCAGGCGGCCGAGGGGGCTCAGACGACCGCGTCGACCGTCCGCAACGGGCTGGAGCGGGTCACGGGTTCCGTCAGGCTCGGGCTGAATTCGGCGCAGTCCGACATCGAGGCCCTCTCGCAGGGGGCCCAGTCGATCTCTCAGGCTCTCGCCCAGGCTGTCGCGGATGCGCACAAGGTGCGGGCCTCCAGCGATGCGATCCAGGCGATCACCCGCGAAATCCAGCTGCTCTCGATCAATGCCGGCGTCGAGGCGGCCCGCAGCGGGGCCGCCGGCCGCGGCTTCGCGGTGATCGCCGCTGCGGTGAAGCATCTCGCCGAGCAGACGCGCGATGCCACCGCGCTCAGCTCCAAGCAGCTCGATGCGCTGGTGAACTCGGTCGACCTGCTGGCGAGCAAGAGCGAGGAGAACGCCCTGACGGCCCGGCGGGCCAGCGACGAGAGCCAGTCGATTGCGCAGCAGGTCGGCGAACTCGACAGCTTCAGCCGCGGCGTCGTCGAGCTGATCGGCGAGATCGACGCGATCTCCAATCCGACCCGGGACAACGCCATCGCCTTCGCCAAGGTCGGGGAGGACCTTCGGGCCCTCGTCGACGGCGTCGACCATTCCAGCGAAAACCTCGACAAGGCCTCCCAGCGCGCCGAGACGCTCGTTGCGATCAGCGAGGGCATCCTCGGTGCGATCGCGGCGTCGGGCGTCCGCACCGCCCAGTCGGAGCTGATCGCCACGGCCATGGAAACCGCCGCCCGTATCGGCGGGCTGTTCGAGCAGGCGCTGGACCGGGGCGAGCTGTCGCTGACCGATCTCTTCGACGAGGGCTACCAGCCCATCCCTGGCAGCGACCCGGTCCAGCACATGACGCGGTTCGTCAAGCTGTGCGACCGCCTGCTTCCGCCGATCCAGGAGCCGTTGCTGGCGTCCAACCGCCGGATCGTGTTCTGCGCGGCTGTCGACCGCAACGGCTTCCTGCCGACGCACAACGTCAAATATTCCCATCCCCAGGGGAATGACCCGGTGTGGAACAACGCCAACTGCCGAAACCGCCGGATCTTCGACGACCGGACCGGCCTAGCGGCGGCGCGCAACCGCAAGCCGTTCCTGCTGCAGACCTACCGGCGCGACATGGGTGGCGGTCAGTTCCTCGTGATGGAGGACCTGTCGGCCCCGATCATGGTCAAGGGCCGCCACTGGGGCGGCTTTCGCTTCGGCCTCAACGTCTAGCGACCGGACCGGCCTTCTACCTGTGTGACGTCAGTTTCAGTTGAGTTAAGTCGTTGGGCCCCGCGCCATGCATATCGCGCCGTCATTTCCCAATCTTTCGGTGCTCCTGATCGATCCGAGCCCGCATTACCGGCGCATCATCCGGACGATGCTGTATCAGGCGCAGTTGCATCGCATCTTCGAGGCGTCCGATCTTCCCTCCGCTGCGACGATGTTCATCCAGAAGCAGCCCAACATCGTGATCCTCGACTGGGACATGCCCGATAACGGCAGCACCAAGTGTCTCGCCGCCATTCGCTCCTTCAAGACCTCGCCCTTCGCCAAGGCACCCGTGCTGGTGATGATGGAGAAGCCGGACCGGCGCTCGGTCCTCCAGGCGGCGAAGCTCGGCGCGCACGAGATCATCACCAAGCCGATCTCGCCCAACAACCTCTGGCTGCACCTCTCGGGGATCATCAACATACCTCGCAAGTACCGCGAGGCGAGCGGCAGCATCACCCTGGTCCCGCGTGCGATCAGCAACAGCATGTTCTGACGGACTAGGCTCCGGAGCGCGGTGAAGGGGCTGCAAACCGCCGGTCTGGCGCCCCCAAAACGCGGCTGCCACCACCGCCATGCCTAAAAAGTTGACGCTACGTCGTGCGGTTAGGGAAATTTTTACCAGTCGGACGCGATGATGAGTGGCGCAATCCTGGGTCGTGTCTCATGGTCATCACCGTTTCCCTTCCGACGTTCCTCGGCCGCTCCGAAGCGGCCACCTTCCGCAACCAGCTGCTTGTCGCGCTGGAGCAGAAGGAGAGCATCGCCGTCGAATGTGCCGAAGCCGGGCCGCTGCCCAGCCTCTGGGTCCAGTTGCTGCATTCCGCCGCGACCAGCGCCAAGGCGCGCGGTCTGTCGGTCTCGCTCAAGGCGGCTTCCGCAGAATGCCGCGAATCCCTGCGGGCGATCGGTTTCGATCCCGCTCACAGCGCTCTCGTTCTGGAGTGATTTGAATGCGCATTCTCGCGATCGACGATACCAAAACCCTGCTCAGTCTGCTCAGCCTGACTTTGCGCAATGCCGGCCATGAGGTGGCCGAGGCGGAAAACGGCGAGGACGGTCTGGCCAAGTTCGACCAGTTCAAGCCCGATCTCGTCATCACCGACCTCAACATGCCGCTGATGGACGGAATCGAGTTTACCCGCGCCTGCCGTGCCCGCCCTGCCGGGCAGAACACGCCGATCATCGTGCTGACCACCGAGAACGGTGCCGAGATCAAGGCGGAGGGCCGCCGCGCCGGTGCCAGCGCCTGGATGGTCAAGCCGTTCGAGCCGAACACCCTGCTCGGCCTCGTCGCCCGCTACCAGAACTGAGGCTTGCGTCCATGGATCCGTTGGCGGAACTCAAACAGACTTTCTTCCAGGAATGCGAAGAGCTCCTGGGGGCGCTCGAGCTGCGACTGCAGGCGCTGGACGAAGGCTCGACGGATCCTGAGGATGTCAACGCTGCCTTCCGGGCGATCCACTCGATCAAGGGTGGCGCCGGCGCCTTCGGCTGCACCGAACTCGTGGCGTTCGCGCATGTCTTCGAGGCCTCGCTCGACCATCTGAGGTCGGGCCGCGTGGCGATCGAGGATGCACCCTTCACCCTGTTCCTGCGCTGCTCGGATGCGGTGGCCGACCTTGTTTCGGCGGCCCGCAACGACGAGCCGGCCCGGCCCCGCCCCGATCTCCTCGAGGCGCTCGAGCAGGTCGGCAAGGCCCCCGGCGAAGCGCCGGTCGCGGCTGCCGCGCCGCCTGCGCCGCCCCCGCCCGCCCCCGCCCCCGCCCCCGCAACTGCCAAGGATGAGCCGCCCGGCGTTGCCGCACTCGGCAATTTGTTGGCGATGGTGGAGGCCAAGACCTCCGGACCCGATTCGGGCTGGGACGACGAGCCGGCCAAGGCCGCCGCCAGCAAGCCGGGCCGCGACGTGATCCTGCGCATCGCCCCCGAGGCGGACCTGTTCCGCCGGGTGATCGAGCCGCGCGTCGTGTTTGCCTCGCTTCCGGCCGACGACATCGTCTCGATCGCCTGCGATCTCAGCCATGTGCCCTCGCTCGAGACCATCGACGTCTCCGACTGCTTCATGCGCTTCGTCGTGACGATGCGTACCGAGCTGTCGGTCGAGGAGATCTGCAGCCGCTTCGACTTCACGCTGGCGACCGAGGAATTCCAGATCGAGGTCCTGGCCGAAACCGCCAATGAGCCCGCGGCGGCGCCTGCGCCGGCCCCTGCGGCTTCGCCGGCCGCCAGCGGCGAGGTCTCCGGCTCGGTCGCGGCCGATCTGTCCGCCATCCTCGCCAAGCTCGGGCCAGCCTCGGCGGCCGTGGCGACGCCCGACATCCAGCCTGCCGCTGCCGCGCCGGTGGCGCCCCCGGCCGCCGTGGTCGAGGCTCCGCCCGCCAAGGCCGCGCCGCGTGCGCCCGCCAACGACGCGGCCGCTGCGCGCCAGCGCACCGCCGTCAGCGTGCGCGTCGACCTCGACCGCATCGACAAGCTGATGAACCTGGTCGGCGAGATCGTCATCACCCAGTCCATGCTGGTCGAATGCGTCCGCTCGCTGCCCTACGACGTCTACGCCAAGACCGCCGAAGGCATCCTAACGCTCTCGCGCCAGACCCGCGAACTCCAGGACCATGTCATGGCTGTGCGCGCGCAGCCGGTGAAAGCCGTGTTCCAGCGCATGCCGCGCCTCGTTCGCGAACTCGCCCAGACGCTGGGCAAGGAAGTGCGCCTGGTGCTGGAGGGCGAGAACACCGAGGTCGACAAGACGATCATCGAGGAACTGGCCGATCCGCTGACCCACATGATCCGCAACTCGATGGATCACGGGCTGGAGACACCGGAAGACCGCATTGCCGCCGGCAAGAGCCCGGAAGGCACGATCAAGCTGATCGCCGAGCATCGCGCCGGGCGCATCGTCATCTCGGTCACCGATGACGGCCGCGGCATCGGCCGCGAGAAGCTGCTGGCGAAGGCGAAGTCCCGCGGTCTGGTCGGGGCCGACGAGAGGCTGGCTCCGGAGGAGATCGATCAACTCATCTTCGCCGCCGGTCTGTCGACGGCCGAGGTGATCAGCGACGTCTCGGGCCGCGGCGTCGGCATGGACGTGGTCCGCCGGAACGTCGAATCCCTGGGCGGCCGCATCAGCGTCGACTCCGAGCCCGGCCGAGGCTGCAAGTTCACGCTGGCCCTGCCGCTGACGCTCGCCGTCCTCGAAGGCATGGTCATCCGCTGCGGGTCGGACCGCTACGTCATCCCGATCGCCAGCGTGATCGAGACGCAGCACCTCGCCTCGACGCCGATCGAGCATCTCACTTTCGGCCAGGAGGTCCTGCGCTGGCGTGGCGAGATCACGCCGCTGCATCGTCTCGGTGCCGTGATGGGCTCTTCGGGCACCCGCAACGAGAACATCATCATCATCGCGGAGACCGAGCGCGGCGACAATGTCGGCATCGCCGTCGACGAGATCCTCGGACAGCAGCAGGTGGTCGTGAAGAGCCTCGAAGGCAATTACGGCACGGTCCACGGCGCGTCTGCCGCCACCATTCTGGGCGACGGCCTCGTCGCGCTCATCCTCGATGTCGACTCCATGCTGCGCCTCGCCGCATCCGGCGAGCGTCCTCCCGCAACCGAACTGAAACTGGCTGGATAATCCAATGACCCTGCAACTCGGCGAAAAGCATTTCTCGTCGGCGCAGCCGGAATCGGCGGCGCGCCGGATCGTCACCTTCAAGGTCGGTGATCGCACCTTCGGCATCGATGTCGGCATGGTCCGCGAGATCAAGGGCTGGCAGGCCACGACCCCGCTGCCGCATGCGGCTCCGCATGTCCGCGGCGTGCTCAATCTGCGCGGTGTGATCCTGGCGGTCTACGACCTGCGCACCTCGATCGGGCTTGGCACCACCAACGCCACGGCCACCCATGTGATCGTCGTCGTCGACATCGAGGACAAGGTCGCCGGCCTCCTCGTCGATTCGGTTTCCGACATCGTCGACGTGCCGGTCAGCGCGGTTCGCCCGGCGCCCGATCTCGAGCGCGACGAACACGGCCTGATCGAGGGCCTCGTGCTGCTCGACACAGACATCGTCGCCCTGCTCAACCTCGCGGCGGTCATCCGCGACGGCGGCGTCGAGGGCCAGGTGGCAAAGGTCGCCCGCGCGAGCTGAACGACTCAACAAAGACGGGCCCGAGGAGTGGCGTTGCTGGAAGCGCGGGCCGAGCAAGAAACGACATCAGAAATGGGCAGCGCCCTCGGTCCATCAACACGCAACGGCTTCGAACTGCCGCTCCTGCTCGCCGCCACCGTCGCGGTGGCGGCCGGTGCGGCCGGCAGCCTCTCCTACCAGGCCGCCCTCGGCCGCCTCGACGCGATCTCGCTCAGCAGCCTCGGCGCAGCGGGCCTGTGTGTCGTCGGCGTCTGCACCTGGATGGCCGGCCGTCATATCCAGTCTCCGCTGCGGCGCTTGCGCGAGGCTGTCGCGCAGCTGCAGGCGGGTGAAGACGTCGCTGTAGCCGGGATCGAACGCGGCGATGCGATCGGTGATCTGGCCCGGTCCCTGAAGAGCCTGCACGAATCCGGCGAAGAGGCCGCGCGCATTCGCGCCGCGCTCGACGGCTGCCGCACCAATGTGATGGTCTGCGACGCGGAGGGGCGCGTGGTCTATGTCAACGCCTCGCTGCTGCGCTTCTTCGGCGAGGCCCAGGAGGATTTCCGCATCGCCTTTCCGGGCTGCTCGGCCAAGGACATGCTCGGCCGCGTCATGGAGAGCGTCCAGGCGCGGGCCGGGGTGCAGACGGTCGGCCCCCAGGCGATCCGCTTCGCGCTCGGGCGCCGCACGGTCTCGCTCTCGTTGTCGCCGGTGACGCAGGCCAACGGCCGCCGGCTCGGCACCGCCGTCGAATGGGTCGAGTTGACCGACGAACTGGCGGCCGCCGCAGAGGTCGCCGACATGGTGGCAGCCGCTGTCGAGGGCGATTTCTCGCGCCGCGTTCCGGTGGCGGGAAAGCCCGACGGGCTGCAGCGCATCGCCGAGGGCATGAATCAGATCAACGCGGTGGTCGAAGGCGCCGTCGGCGAGTTCGCCCACGTCGTGGACGGGTTGGCCGAAGGCGATCTGACGCGACGCATGTGCGGCGATTATCGCGGGCGCCTCGCCGAGCTGAAGAACAGTCTCAACGACGCCTTGTCCCACCTGTCCGAGACCGTCGCGACGATCCAGGGCACGGCCGGCCATGTTGCCCGCGCCGCATCGGAGATCGACTCGGGGGCCGGCGATCTCGCCGAGCGCACCGAGCAGACGGCCGCCAATCTCGAGGAAACCGCGGCGACGACCGAACAGCTGGCGGCCTCGGTGAAGCACAGCGCCGGCCGCTCGCGCGTCGCCACCGATCTCGCCAACGAGGCGATGGGCGTGGCGCAGGACGGCAAGACGGTCGTGGCGCAGGCGGTCGGGGCGATCGAGCGGATCGAGACCTCGTCGGTGAGGATTTCCGAGATCGTCTCCGTGATCGACGACATCGCCTTCCAGACCAACCTGCTCGCCCTCAACGCCGCGGTCGAGGCGGCACGGGCGGGGGATGCCGGCCGCGGCTTCGCCGTGGTGGCCTCCGAGGTGCGCGCGCTGGCGCAGCGCTCGGGGCAGGCGGCCAAGGACATCAAGGGGCTGATCGTCAGCTCCAACGAGCAGGTCGGCGAGGGTGTGCGCTGCGTCCGCTCGACGGGCGATGCGCTGGAGCGGATCGTCGAGGCGACCGGCAAGGTCTCGACCACGATCGTCGAGATTTCGCAGGCCGCCGCCGAGCAGGCCCATGGCATCGAGGAAATGAGCCGCGCGATCGCCCAGATGGACGAGACCACGCAGCAGAACTCGGCGCTGGCGGAGCAGAGCGCGACCTCCGCGACCGAGCTGATGGATGAGATCGCGACGCTGCGGCGGCTGGTCTCCTTCTTCCGGGCCGAGGGGTCCGTGGCGCCCGTCGCGACGCGCGGCGCGGCCGAGCCGGCTAGGGCCGTGCGTGTCCCGACGCCGGTGGCGGCGGCCCGTCCCGTTCCGAAAAACAACGACGTCCGCCGGCCCGAATCGGCGACGAAAACCTGGCAGGAGCCCCGTCGGCGTGTCGCCGGCGGCGGACGTGCCGATGACTGGGCGGAGTTCTAGTGGCCATGTCGAGATCCAGTGCAGCCCTCGCTCAACCGCAGCTGGCCGACGTTACGCTGACGCGTGACGACATGGGCTTCATCTCCAAGCTCGTCTACGAGCATGCCGGCATCGTTATCCGCGAGCACAAGGAAGCCATGACGCGCGGGCGGCTGGCACGGCGCGTCAAGGCGCTTGGCCTCAATTCTGTGGCGGAATACTGCGCTTATCTGAAGACGCCGCAGGCGGCCGACGAGATCCCCGAGCTGATCAACGCGGTGACGACGAACCACACCTCGTTCTTCCGCGAGCGGCACCATTTCGACCATCTGCGCAAGGATGTCCTGCCGCGGCTGGTGCAGGAGCGCGCCGGGCGGCGCGGACGGATCCGGATCTGGTGCTCGGCGGCCTCCTCTGGCGAAGAGCCCTACAGCATTGCCGCAGTCTCGCGCGACGTCGTCGGCAACCGCAGCGACGTCGACTTCAAGATCCTGGCGACCGACATCGACACCGACATCCTCGCCAAGGCCGAGGCCGCGGTCTATTCGCCGGATCAGTTCGACCGCCTGCCGTCCGACGTCAAGCCGCTGCTCAAGCTGGAGAATTCCGGCCGCGGCGAAGCCCGCATCAGCGACGATCTGCGCCGGATGATCTCCTTCAAGCGGCTCAACCTGATCGAACGCTGGCCGATGAGCGGACCCTTCGACGTGATCTTCTGCCGCAACGTCTTCATCTATTTCGACACGCAGACCAAGGCCTCGATCCTCGACCGTTTCGTCACGCTGCTCGCGCCTGGTGGCTTCCTCTATCTCGGCCATTCGGAATCGCTGCCCCAGCCCCACCCTCAACTCCGGCTGATCGGCCGCACGATCTATGAGAGACTGCCATGAGCGTCGCGCGTTCCTCCCGCCGCTATTTCGACCCGCGCTTCGAGGCCACGATCATCACGGTCGCTCCGGGCGAGCATGAGATCACGGCCGCCAAGGACGAGATCGTCGCCACCGTCCTGGGCTCCTGCATCTCCGTGTGCATGCGCGACCCGCAGGCCGGCGTCGGCGGGCTCAACCATTTCCTTCTGCCGAAGAACAACGGCGCCTCCGACGCCAGCGCCGGCGAGCGCTATGGCGACACAGCGATGGAGGTTCTGATCAACGGGCTGTTGAAGCGCGGGGCGAGGCGCGGCAATCTCGAGGCCAAGGTGTTCGGCGGTGCGCGTGTCCTCTCGGGAGCGACCATGCTGGCGATCGGCGACGGCAACATCGCGTTCGTGACCGAGTTCCTCAACCGCGAGGGCATCCCGGTCGTTTCCAAGGATGTCGGGGGCACGCGCTCGCGGCGCATTCACTACCAGCCCTCCACGGGGCGGGCCTGGGTCCAGCACGTCCAGTCGACGGCGCGCGATCCCGACCACCAGCAGGAAGTCGCCTATCTCAACCGGCTCAAGACCCAGCCTGTGGCCGGTGAAGTGGAGGTCTGGTGATGCCGATCGGTACTCCCTCCGCCGCCAACCCGGTCAAGGTCCTGGTCGTCGACGATTCCGTCCTGATGCAGAAGCTGATGACGCAGATCATCGACGGAGCTCCGGGCTTCAAGGTGATCGGCATCGCCGGCAGCGCCGAGGAAGGCTGGGACAAGATCCAGGAACTGCGCCCGGACGTCGTCACGCTCGATCTCGAACTGCCCGGTCGCCATGGACTCAAGCTTCTGGCGCGGGTGCTCAAGCAGGACCCGCTGCCCGTGCTGATCGTCTCGGCCTTCGGCGGGCCCGGCGCCGACAACACGATCCAGGCGCTCGAACTCGGCGCGATCGACTTCATCGAGAAGCCCGACGGCACGACGCATACGCTCGAGAGCTTCATGAAGCATCTGGTGGGCGCGTTGCAGCGCGCCTCCGCCAGCCGGCGGATGTTCGCCTCCCGGCGCGAGAGCGCGCCGGTGCGCGTGGCGGCCCCGCGGGAGCCCGCCCGGATGGGCGGCAAGGCCTCCTTCATCGCCATCGGCGCCTCGACCGGCGGCGTGCCGGCGGTGCAGGTGGTGATGCGTGATCTGGCGCATCTGCGCCTCCCGATCGCGGTCGTCCAGCACATGCCGCCGGGCTATACGGCGAAGTTCGCGGCGCGGCTGGCGACGGCGACAGGGCTCGACGTGCGCGAGGCCAGCGACGGCGACAGGCTCAAGCCCGGCATGGCCGTGGTCGCGCCGGGCGGGCCGCGCCATCTCGAGATCGAGGAGCGGCGCGGCGAGTTCGTCTGCATGTTGCGCGAGGGGCCGCTGGTCAGCGGACATTCCCCCTCCGTCGACGTCATGTTCCACTCCGTCGCGCGCAGCCTCGGCGCGAACGCTATCGGCATCCTGCTGACCGGCATGGGGCGCGATGGCGCTGAGGGTTTGTTAGCCATGCGCAAAGCGGGGGCGGAGACGTTAATCCAAAGTGGGGAAACCTGCGTGGTAAACGGGATGCCGAAAGCGGCATTCGAAATCGGTGCCGCCGACCGGGTTGTCGCGCTCGACCAGATCGGAGCTGCGGTCAGCAACCTGCTCGGCGAGCGGTCGCACCTGCGGACCGCATAAGGAGATCGTGATGAAGGCGAGAAGCGAGTACAGGATCCTCGTGGTCGACGACCAGAAGAGCATGCGCGGCCTCGCGACGTATTTCCTGAAGCAGATCGAGTTTCAGGACATCGACGAGGCCGAGAATGCGCGCGAAGCGCTGATGAAGATGCAGACCAAGCGCTATGATCTGCTGCTTCTGGACTGGAACATGGACGGCATGAGCGGCATCGACCTGCTGCGCGCCATCCGCTCGGTGCCGGAGCTCAACCAGATCAAGATCATCATGGCGACCTCCGAGCGCTCGGTCGACAAGATGGACGAGGCGACGTCGAACGGCGCCGACCATTACGTCGTGAAGCCCTATGAGCTGCGCGATCTCGAGGTGCGCGTGAAGAAGGTGCTGTCGCTGAGCAACTGAGCCGCGCCGGCGCGGGCTTCGCGCCGCATCCGGATTAGTGTTCGAGATGTGCCCCGCGCCGGAAGGCCGCGGGGCACATCCATTTCGGGATCGACGTCGTAGATGGCATGATCGCGTGATCCGGAGGGGGCGGCCCACCGGCAGCCAGGAGGGATCGTGTCATGACAGTGCGGCGTCGAGACGTTCTGGGATGGCTGGCGGGCGCCTGCGCGCTGCCGGCGGTGGCAGGCCCGGCCCTTGCGCAGGGCGTGCCTTCGGCGTCCAGCCTCACCTTCGCGCGGGTCGGCGGCGGGCGGTTTTCGCTGGCCGATTACCGCGGGCGGCCGGTGCTGATCGTCAACACGGCGACGAATTGCGGTTTCGCGGGGCAGTTCGCTTCGCTGGAGCAGCTCTGGCAGCGCTATCGCGCGCGCGGCCTGATGCTGATCGCCGTGCCCAGCAATGATTTCGGCGGGCAGGAGCCGCTGGAGGGCGCCGCCATCGCCGAGGCCGCGCGGCAGACCCATGGTGCGACCTACGCCTTCGCCGAGAAGACGGTGGTCCGAGGCCCCGAGGCGCACCCGTTCTATCGCTGGGCGGCCGCGCAGCGCCCGACCGAGACGCCGCGCTGGAACTTCCACAAATACCTCGTCGGCCGCTCCGGCGAATTGCTCGGCGGGTATTCCTCGATCACCGATCCGATCGGGCCGCAGCTGGTGCGGGCGATCGGCCAGGAGCTGCAGGCAGGCTGACAGCGCAGGCGTGGCGAGCGCCGCGGACATGGGCGCGGGATAGGCGGCTGGCACCGATTTCGCTAAGCCGCGTCGTAATCCCCGCCTGCCGCCGAGGTTTTCCATGTCCCGCATCGTGACCGTCGCCGCCGCCCAGCTCGGGCCGATCCAGAAGGCCGAGACACGGGAGCAGGTGGTCGCGCGCATGCTGGCGCTGATGGACGAGGCGAAAGCGCAGGGCGCGGACCTCATCGTCTATCCTGAACTCGCTCTGACGACCTTCTTCCCGCGCTGGTATCATGAGGATCGCGCCGAGGCCGATGCCTGGTTCGAGGCCGCCATGCCCAATCCGGCGGTGCAGCCGCTGTTCGACCGGGCCCGCGCGCATGGCATGGGCATGAGCTTCGGCTATGCCGAGCTGACGCCGGAAAGGCAGCATTTCAACAGCTCGATCCTGGTCGACAAGAGCGGCGCCATCGTCGGCAAGTACCGCAAGATCCATCTGCCGGGGCATGTCGAGTACGACCCGACGCGGGCGCATCAGCATCTCGAGAAGCGCTATTTCGAGCCCGGCGACCTCGGCTTCCCGGTCTGGCGGACGATGGGCGGCCTGATGGGCATGTGCATCTGCAATGACCGCCGCTGGCCCGAGACCTATCGCGTGATGGGGTTGCAGGGCGTCGAGATGATCGTGCTCGGCTTCAACACGCCCTCGGTCAACGGGCACAAGGCGAAGGAGGGGATGGCGCAGCGCCTGTTCCATCATCGCCTGTCGGTGCAGGCGGGCGCCTACCAGAACTCCTGCTGGGTCGTGGCGGTCGCCAAGGCCGGCAGCGAGGACGGCCACCATCTGATGGGCGGCACGCTGATCGTGAACCCGGACGGCGAGATCGTCGCCGAGCTCGAGGGCGAGGCCGACGGCCTCATCGTCCACGCCTGCGATCTCGACGACACCCGCTTCGGCAAGCAGACGATCTTCGATTTCAAGATGCACCGGCGGATCGAGCATTACGGGCCGATCACCGGCCAGGTCGGCGTGGTCGAGCCGGAGTGAACCGATGAGCGCCTTCACCGTCGCCTTTTCCGACCTCGCCCCGCGCGACCGCTACAAGCTGCTCTGCGCCAGCGTCACGCCGCGCCCGATCGCGCTCGTGACCAGCCTGTCGCCGGACGGGGTGGTGAATGCCGCGCCCTTCAGCTTCTTCAACGTCTTCTCCGAGGACCCGGCGCTGATCGTGCTCGGCCTGCAGCACAGGCCGGGCAACAACCCCAAGGACACGACGCGCAACATCGCCGCGGCCGGCGAATTCGTCGTCAACCTCGTCGATGAAGGGCTGGCCGAGGCGATGAACATCTGCGCGGTCGATTTCCCGCCCGAGATCAGCGAGATCGACGCGGCGGGGCTCTCGCTCAATCCCGGTGTCTCGGTCGGCGTGCCGCATATCGCGGAAGCGCCCTTCGCGCTGGAATGCCGCAAGACGATGTCGCTGGTGTTCTCGCCGACGCGCGAGATGCTGATCGGCGAGGTCGTTCGCATCCATGCCCGCGAGGGCCTCGTCGATCCCGCGACGCTGCGCGTCAGCATCGACGATTACAAGCCGGTCGGGCGGATGTTCGGCGACGGCTATGCGCGCCAGAACGACCGCTTCGATCTGACGCGCGGCACCTATGCCGAGTGGCTGGCGCAGCGCGAGGGCTGACGCTGGCGTTTGTCCTCAATCCACCTTGCCGATCTTGCGCGTCGCCTCGATCAGGCGGGCGCTGTCGGCCTCGACGAAGCGGGTGAAGTCGGGCGTGTCCTGATAGGCCGGCGGGCTGCCCGCCTTCTCGAAGATCTGCCGCACCTCCGGGTCGGCCATGGCGCTGCGCATGCCTTCGCGGATGCGGGTGGCGACGGGCTCGGGCAGGTTGCGCGGGGTGAACAGCCCGGCCCAGATGTAGAACTCGACATCGGCATAGCCGAGCTCCTTGAAGGTCGGCAGGTCGGGGAAGCTCGGAATCCGGCTTGCCCCCCAATTGGCGAGCACGCGCAACGCGCCGGAGTCGACATGGGGCTTCAGGACGCCGGGCGCCGAGGCCAGCGCCCGGATCTGGCCGGAGAGCAGGTCGGTCAGAGCGGGGCCGGCACCGCGATAGGGCACGTGCAGCAGCTTCAGACCCGCGGAGGCGGCGAACATCTCCATCGCCACATGCAGCGTGCCGTAGGAACCCGACGAGCCGTAGGGGATCGTGCCCGGGCGCGCCTTGGCGTCCTCGACGAAGTCCTTCAGCGTCTTCCAGGGCGAGGCGGCGGGAACGGCCAGCAGCGTCGGGTCGGCCAGCACCCGCGCGACCGGCGCCAGTTGCGCAACCTCGTAGGGCGGAGTGCGGGCGAAGAGGCGCGCCGATTCCGGCAGCACAGCCAGCGACGAGAGCGTCATCAGCAGGGTGTAGCCATCCGGCTCGGCGCGGGCGACGGCGGCATTGCCGATGGCCCCGCCGGCTCCGCCGCGGTTGTCGACGACGACGGCGGTCTTCAGCAGTTTCTCGAGCGCCTGGGCGATCGGCCTCGCTGCGAGATCGGCCTGGCCGCCGGGCGGAAAAGGCACGACCAGGGTGATGGGGCGCGAGGGCCAGGGCGCCTGGGCGCGGGACGGTCCGGTCAGAAGGGCCCCGGCCGACGTCGCGGCGAGGCCGGCGAGCATGTCGCGGCGTTTCATCGTCATCCTCCCGATGCCGGCTCTTCTCGACCGGCGTGTGATCGGCGCCGTGACCGGCGCTCGGGGCGGATGATGACGGATCGCGACGCGCTTTGCACCCTCGTCCCTGCATGCGGGCCCTGCGTGCGAGCGCGGCGTCCGCAGCGTCGGGCTTTCAGCCCTTGGGCTTCTGGCCGGGCCGGAAGGCCAGGATCACCGCGGGGTCGGTTTCGAGATAGGGGCCCTCGATCAGGTCGATGCAGTAGGGGACCGCCGGCATCACCGCGTCGAGGCACTCGGCGATGGCGCGCGGGCGGCCCGGCAGGTTGACGATCAGGCAGCGGCCGCGGATGCCGGCGGTCTGGCGCGAGAGGATCGCGGTCGGCACCTTGGCGAGGCTGACCTGCCGCATCAGCTCGCCGAAGCCCGGCATCGGCTTCTCGACGACATCCTCCGTCGCCTCGGGCGTGACGTCGCGAGGGGCGGGGCCGGTCCCACCCGTCGTGACGATCAGGCAGCAGCCCTCCTGGTCCGCCAGTTCGATCAGGGTCTTTGCGATCAAGGCGCGGTCGTCGGGGATGACGCGGGCGACGGGCATCCAGGGCGAGCTTAACGCCTTTGCGAAATAGGCTTTGATGGCGGGGCCGCCCTCGTCCTCATAGATCCCGGCCGAGGCGCGGTCCGAAACCGTGACGATGCCGATCCTGATGCCGCCGTCCATGTCGTGCCCTCCGCTCTGGTCGAGCGCAGATGTGGCCGATCGCGGCGGCTCACGCCACCGTTTTCGCCCGCTTCCGCTGCAGGCGGGTACGGAGCGCGCGCAGGCCCTGGCGCAGGCGGGCGGCGCCCTCGGGCAGGCCCGGCTCAGGCTCGCCGAGGCGGATCAGGACGTTGCCCATCGCCCGGCGCTCGCCCCAGACATAGGTGCCGGCGTCGACCCCGTCGCCAGCGCCGCTGTCGAAGAGCGCCGGAGGCGTGCCGGCGAAGTCCGCCTGCAGCATGGCGATCGTCAGGGCCCGGCCGGGGGAGTGGCGCGCCTGCGCCTCGTCATAGGCGATTTTGAGGAAGTGGCGGGTGCCGGCGCTCTCGATCAGCAGGCCCATCGCGAGGGGGCGGCCGTCGAGCCGCAATATGTCGAGCTGTAGGGCGTCGCTGGCGGCGTATTGCGTGGCGAGGCTGTCGAAATAGGCTCCGGCCTGGGGGAGGCGGGCGATGGCGGTGCCCGCCTCGCCCTTCCAGCCCGCCGCCTCCAGCGCCAGGAAATCCGGCATGGCGTCCCGTGCGGCGGGGCCCCTGAGGCGCTCGAAGCTCACCGTGCCGTGTCGCGCGATGGCGCGAAACTGCTGCATCCGCTTCTTGTAGCTCTGGCCCAGCGCGCGGCGTAGGTAGCGCTCGGCGTCGTCGCCCGGCTGCGCCACCATCACCGGGCGCTGCCAGCGCTCGCTGGTGGAGAGGCGGCTGCCCGTGGCGCGGCAGGCCTCGCTCAGCGCCGCGAAGGCCGGCCCTTCCAGCGGCAGCAGCGGCAGCGACAGCGTGCGGGGCAGGTCGCCGGCCGCGAGGATATGGCGCAGCATCGCCTGCGCGACGTCCTCGGCATGGTCGGGATCGAGCACCGGCAGCGAGGTGACTTCGTAGAGCGGCAGGAGCGGGGCGGTCAGGGCGGCTGCGAAGCCGGTGCGCCAGTCACGCTTGCGCCGCAGCGCCCAGAGACCTGCCAGCCGCTCGGACCCCAGTGCTTCGCTGAGCCAGGCGGCGAGGATCACGATCCGGTCCTCCGGCACAACGACGCGGGCGGCGCTGACCGCCGCCGGCGACATATGCGGATTGGGCTCGCGCGACCGTGCGGCCAGCGCGGCGAAGCGTGCGCCGTACGCTCCGTAATCGGCGGCCCTGACGCGCCTGACGACGATGCCGGAGGTCAAACCGAACCGCCCTCGCGCCGGTATCGGCCGACCTCGCCGCGCAGCGAAAGCACGAAGGCGATGACCTGCGCCGTCGCGCGATAGAGCTCCTCCGGGATCTGGTCGTCGAGTTCGACCGCCGAGAGCGCCTGCGCCAGCACTGCGTTCTCCTCGATCGCGACGCCATGCGCGCGGCCGGTCTCGATGATGCGCTCGGCCAGTTCGCCGCGGCCCTTGGCAGTGACGCGGGGCGCGTTCTGCCCGTCATATTCGAGCGCGATGGCGATCTGCCGCGCCGGGGGGCGGGCGGGAGGCGGGGCGGGGGGGCTGGTCATGACATCCGGTCCAGGAACTGCCCGGCGGTGGGCTGGGCGATGCGCGGCTGGCCGGTATGAATGTCGATGGAGCGGTTCTCGAACCGTGCATCCGCCAGGGCGGCCTCGAGGCCGGGCGAGGCGCCGCGCAGGAGCCGGCTGGTGTCCTCCCGTTCGGCCCAGAGCGTGATGCCGACGCTGCGGCCCTGCAGGGTGACGACGCCCTGAAGCGGGCCGAGCGGCTCGACATCGAGCGCGAAGCGGACGCGCCAGAGCGGGCCGGCCGCGGCATCGACCTCGCGCCGGGGCGGCTCGCGTTCGATCTGGAGCGGCAGCATCGCCGCACCCTGGTGAAAGGCGAGGGGGATCTCGGTGAGCCAGCGCTGGCTCTGTTGCGCCTCGGGCCGCGTGCCCTCGGCCGGGAGGGAGGCGTATTGCGACAGCGTGATGCGGTCGATCGCGGCGTCCGTCTGCTCCAGCAGGGTGCCGACGATCGTGAGCGGCTTGTCGCCAGTGGAGAGGGTGGGCTCGGCGATCGGCTGCGGCACCGGCGCGCCGTCGCGGCGGGGCGGGGCGGGCTTCGCCGTGAGATCCCCGCCGGGGAGCTGCGCCGGTCCGGCCGAGGATGAGGGCAGGCTGCCGGCCCTGCCGGCCTCGGGCGCCGAGGCCGACTGGACGAGCGGCAGGAGATGGTCGCGAAGGGTCTGGAGCGCTCCCTTGAGGTCCGCCTGCGGCCGGGCCGGCGCGCCCTGCGCCCGGTTGGCCTCGAGGAAGAGCCCGGAGGTCTGCACCGCCGCCTGGAGGGCCGGCCCGGTCAACGCCTTGCGCTCGACCGGCAGCGCGCGGGCCATGACGCGATCGGCCAGCGCCAGCAGCGGCCGCGGCAGCGCGACGGCCCCATTGGCGACGGCGCGCAGATTGGCCAGGAGCGGCGCCAGCGAATCCTGTCGTGCCAGGGCGGGGCCGAGCAGAGGCCCGGCCATGGCGCGTGGCGAGGCCGCACCCGCGGCGGGATCGGCGCGTGCGGCCACGGGACGGTTCGATCCGGACATCGCCTCGGGGTTCGCGGGCGCTGCCGCTGCGCTCGGGATCGGACCGGCCATCGGCCCCGGGCCGGGCGTGGCGGCGGCCATGGCGGTGCCCAGCGCCGTCGGCGGCGCGGCGGGGCCTGTCGGCCGTGCGGCAGGGGCCGGCGGTTGGCCCGGCATCGCCAGGGTTAAAGCCTGTGTGGAGGTGGATGACGTCGGCGCGGGCTGGGCAGGTGCCGTTTTGCCGGGCGCCGCGTTGGCCGCCCCGGGCGGTAGCATCGACTGGGCCGTCGCCATGGCGGCACGGGCCTGCTCGGGCGTCGGCGGGCGGACCTCGACCAGCGTCGCCGTCAGGCTTCCGCTGGCCGCGCCGGAGGGGCCCGGGTCGAGCTTCAGGACCAAAGTCGCGCCCGGTTGCAGCGCGGATTGACGGGCGGCGGGGCCGGCGAGCACGAGCGAGACGGTTTCCTGGCCGAGCTGCGCGGTCGCGGTGCCGTCGCCGGCGATTGCGAGCAGGCGCGCTTCCACCGTCCGGCCCGCGACGAGGCCGGAGGCGGGCGCGAGCGCCTGCAGCAGGGTGGCCAGCGTCTGGCTGTGGGCGAGCGTGGCGGGATTCATCGGCTCCGGCCGTGATGGCGACGCGGTCAGCCTGACATCAAAGCTTAAGCATTTCCTTGCGGTTAGGCGTTCCAGGGCGGGCGCCGGACCCGGGATGGCGCGGCCTGCAGGGGGCGCCTGCGCGCGGATGGCTGGCGCGACGGGCGGGGCTGGGGCAGGTTTGCCGGACGGATCGGACGCGTGCGGGGCGCAGCCCGCCGATTGCAGGGGATGTGTCGATGGAATACCGCCAGCTCGGGCGCTCGGGCCTGAGAGTCTCGCCGATCTGCCTGGGCACGATGATGTTCGGCGGTGCCACCGACGAAGTCGCCTCGCGCGCGATCGTCGACCACGCCCGCGATGTCGGGATCAACTTCATCGATACGGCGGACGCCTACACGGAGGGTCGCTCCGAGGAGATCACCGGGCGGGCCATCGCCGCCCACCGGCACGACTGGGTGCTGGCGACCAAGGTCGCCAATGCGATCGGCGAGGGGCCGAACCGCGCCGGGCTCTCGCGCAAATGGGTGCTCCAGGCGTGCGACGACAGCCTGCGCCGGCTCGGCACCGAATTCATCGACATCTACTACCTCCACAAGGAGGACCTCGCCACGCCGCTGGCGGAGACGGTCCGCGCGATCGGGGATCTCGTGCGGCAGGGCAAGATCCGGCATTTCGGCGTCTCGAACTACCGCTCCTGGCGGGTCGCCGAGATCTGCCGCCTCTGCGACGAACTCGGCATCGACCGGCCGGTCGTCAGCCAGCCCTATTACAATGCAATGAACCGAATGCCGGAGGTCGAGCATCTGCCGGCCTGCGGCTATTACGGGCTCGGCGTCGCCTCCTATTCGCCGCTGGCGCGCGGCGTGCTCACCGGGAAGTACGAGCCGGGCGAGACACCGCAGCAGGGCACGCGCGCGGCGCGCGGCGACAAGCGCATCCTGCAGACCGAATGGCGGCAGGAGAGCCTCGTCATCGCCCAGACGATCAAACAGCATGCCGCTGCGCGCGGCATGACGCCGATCCAGTTCGCGGTCGGCTGGGTGCTCAACAACCGCCTCCTGACGGCCGCCATCGCCGGCCCGCGCACGCTGGAGCAGTGGCAGGCCTATCTGGCCGCACTCGACGTCACCTTCACGCCCGAGGACGAGGCGCTGATCGACGGTCTGGTACCGACCGGGCATCCCTCGACGCCGGGCTACAACGACCCCGCCTATCCGATCGAGGGGCGGCCGGCGCGCACGGCTGCGTGATCGGGCGGCGCGGCATTTGCCTTGTCGCTGCAGCGCACCTAACTGAGCCCGGTTGCGCCGGGCGGGCGGCGCCGTTCTGGGAGGGCGGATAGATGGCAGCCGAGGGTCTCACCGGCGATCTCATCAAGGTGGTGAGCCTGCTGGGTGCCGGCGTGGTCGCCGTGCCGCTGTTCCGGCGGCTCGGGCTCGGCTCGGTGCTGGGGTATTTCACCGCCGGCCTCGCCATCGGGCCCTATGGCGTCGGCCTGTTTCCCAATCCCGAATCCGTGCTGCATGTCGCCGAGCTCGGCGTGGTGATGTTCCTGTTCATCATCGGGCTCGAAATGCAGCCCTCGCGGCTGTGGAATCTGCGTCGTGAAATCTTCGGCCTCGGCGTGGCGCAGGTCGCGCTCTGCGGCACGCTGCTGACCGTCGTCGGATACGCCTATGGCCTCCCCCTGCCGGCCGCCTTCATCGCCGGCATGGGTTTCGTCCTGTCGTCCACCGCCGTGGTCATGCAGATGCTGAACGAGCGCGGCGAGAGCTCGACCCCGCAGGGCCAGCAGGCGGTCTCGATCCTGCTGCTCGAGGACCTCGCGATCGTGCCGCTCCTGGCCGTGGTGGCGCTGCTTGCGCCCGTGACGGGGACGCAGAGCAATGGCTGGCTCTCGGTCGGCATCGCGGCGGCGGCCGTCGCAGGGCTCGTCGTCGCCGGCCGCTATCTGCTCAACCCGATGTTCCGTCTGTTGGCGCTGGCCCATGCGCGGGAGGTGATGACCGCTGCCGCGCTGCTGGTCGTGCTCGGCTCGGCGCTGACGATGCAGCTCAGCGGGCTGTCTATGGCGATGGGCGCCTTCCTCGCCGGCGTGCTGCTGTCGGAATCGAGCTTCCGGCATCAGCTCGAGGCCGACATCGAGCCGTTCCGCGGCATCCTGCTCGGGCTCTTCTTCCTCGCGGTGGGCATGTCGCTCGATCTTGGCGTGATCGCGCGGAACTGGGTGCTGATCGGTTTCGCGGTTGTCGCCTTCATGAGCGTCAAGGCGCTCGGCATCTTCATCGTCGCCAAGGTCTCGGGCTCGCGGACGCGGGAGGCGGTGACCCGGGTCGCGCTGTTCTCGCAAGGCGGCGAGTTCGCCTTCGTGCTCTATTCGGCGGCGGCGGCGGCCGGCATCTTCGACGCCCAGACCAATGCGGTGGCGAGCGCCACGGTGATCCTCTCCATGGCGCTGACGCCGCTGCTGGTGCTCGCGCTCGACCGCTTCCTGCCGCCGGAGGAGACCTCGCTCGATGGGGTCGACCTCGCCGACGGTCTCAACGGCCGTGCGCTGGTCATCGGCTTCGGTCGTTTCGGCCAGGTCGCCTCGCAGGCGCTGCTGGCCCGGGGTTTCAGCGTCTCGATCATCGAGGTCGATGTCGAACTGATCCAGGCGGCCGCCGGCTTCGGCTTCAAGGTTCACTACGGCGACGGCACGCGCCCCGAGATCCTGCACGCATCCGGGGCCGAGCGCGCCGAGGCGATCCTGGTCTGCGTCGACGACCGCGAAACCAGCAACCGCATCGTTGCCGTCGCGCAGGAGGCGTTCCCGCATGCCAAGCTGTTCGTGCGCGCCTATGATCGCGGCCATGCGATGGACCTGATCCGCGCCGGCGTCGACTACCAGATCCGCGAGACCTTCGAATCCGCGATGGCCTTCGGCACGGCGGTGCTGCTCGGCATGGGCGTGCCCGAGCCGGAGGCGGCCGAGATCGCCGAGGATGTCCGCCGGCGCGACGCGGAGCGCCTCGACCTCCAGGTCGCCAGCGACATCTATGCCGGGACGAGTCTGATCCGCGGCAATGCGCCGGTGCCGGCACCGCTGACCAAGCCGAAGACCGCCGGCAAGATCCACGGCAACGTGCCGGACGATCTCGGCGACATGTGAGCGTCGACGGGCTGCCTCAGTTCCCCGGCAGCACGATCATGGTCGGGCGAGCGGGAAGCCCGGCCTTGCTGACGGTCAGCACCGGCTGATCGCGCCGCTCGATCGGCCAGTTGTCCTGCGAGCGGGCGAGGAAACGGCTGAGCGTGGCACCCCCGAAGAAGTGCATCGGGATCATCACCCGCGCCTGCAGCGACTTCAGCACCTCGAGCATGCCCTCCTGATCCAGCGTGTAGCTGCCATCGACCGGGAAGAGCACGACGTCGACACGGCCGAGCGCGCGCAGATGGCCGGGCTCCAGCGGGTGATGCAGATGGCCGAGATGGGCGATGCAGAGCTCGCCGATCTCGAAGACGAAGATCGAATTGCCGTCGAAATCGGTCGAGCCCGAATAGGAGCGGATGTTGGTCGGCACGTTGCGCACACGCAGATCGGCCAAGGTCACGTCGTGCCTGGCGGCGCCGCGGCCGGTCGGGTCCCAGCCCGGCAGGACCTGCTTGATGCCGGGATCGGGGTTGCGCGAATGGTGCGTCGAGTGGGCCTTGTTCATCGTGGCGACATCGGGCGTCACCTGCGGCCGGACATAGTCGTTGTAGTCGGTCGCGACCTTCACCCCCGCCGGCGTCTCGATCAGGAAGGTGGCGTGGCCGACGAAGGTGATGCGCGCCTCGTCCCTGCCGAGGGCGGCCAGCGTCAGGTTGGCGCGATGGATGGGAAGCCGCAGCGAGGCCATCTCGGGCCGGCAGCCCGGCTCGTCGGATTGGGCGCGGGCGGCCGGGGGCAGGAGCAGAACCGTTGCGGCCAGGGCGATGAGCCCGTCGCGGATCGCTGTCCAGGACCTCGTGGTTCCCCGCATCGCCGTTCTCCCGACCTTCGGCCCGGCCAAGTGTGATGCATGGTCCGGGCCGAAGGGAAGGCGCCGCCGCCGCCGATGGCGCGTTTGTGAAGACGCCCCGGCGGATCGGCCTGGTTACTGCTTGGCGAGGCCGAGATCCTTGAGGACGCTGACGCCGCGCTCGGTGAAGGTCTTGGCGTAGACGGCGAACTCGCCGGGCTTGTCCCAGACCGGGGTGATGCCGCGATCAGCCATCGCCTTGCGGACCTCGGGGCGCTGCATGGTGCGCTCGGCCGCCTCGAACAGGATCTTGCGCCGGTCGGCCGGGACGCCCTTGGGTGCCGAGAGCGCAAACCAGTTCTGGTAGGTCCAGCTCAGCCCGGCCTCCTTGGCGCTCGGCACGTCCGGGAAGTTCGGATGGCGCTCCTCGGTCATCAGCAGGATGGTGCGCACGCGGCCGGCGTCGAGCATCGCCTTGGCCTCGATCGGCGAGCCGGTGAAGACGCTGATGCCACCGGAGGCGAGGTCCTGCAGGGCAGGCGCGCCGCCATTGCTCGGCACCCAGCGCACGGCGTCGGGCGCGATGCCCGCCGATTTCAGCAGGCCGCCCGAGGCGATGTGCCAGGAACCGCCGACGCCGGTGCCCGAGGCCATGAAGGTGCCCTTCGGATTTTCCTTGACCGCCTTGATGTAGTCGGCTGCCGTCTTGATCGGGCTGTCAGCCTTGACCGTGACGCCGGCCGGGATGAGCGAGACGCGCGAGAAGGAATCGACACTGTCGATGGTGATGTCGCCGAGGCCGAGCGTCTTGAAGAAGGAGATCTCGGGGCTGATGCCGCCGACCGTGTAGCCGTCGGCCGTGGCGTTGGCGATCGCGGTGTGGCCGGTCAGGCCGCCGCCGCCGGTGCGGTTGACGACATTGACCGGCTGCTTGAGCTCGGCCTCGTAACCGGCGGCGAAGATGCGCATCACGGCGTCCATGCCGCCGCCGGCGGCCCAGGGCACGATGAGTTGGACCGGACGATCCGGAAAGGCCCAGGACGGGCCGGCGACAGAGAGCAGGGCGGCCGCGCCGAGCGCAGCCTTGATGATGGTCTTCATGGTCCCTCCCCAGGGATGGCCGCCGGATTGGTCCGGCTGGTCCAGCGGGGAGATTAGACCGCAAATCCCGGGCCTATCAAGATATGCTGCATACAGTGTTCGGTGTTCAGACGGGTACCCTGCTCATGTCATCATTACGCCCTGAAAGCGCTCGCAAGACAGGTCGTGAAAAGAGCTGCGGGCACCGGCAATGATACAAGGATTCCTCACGCGCCGGATTCTGTGTGGTCTCTGCGTTCTGCCCTGGCTTGCGACGACCTCCTCCGGTCAGGTGAGCCCCGCAGCCGATCAAGGCGCCGCGCTCGCTGCTGCGCAGTTTCGCGCCGAGGGCCTGACGGCGCTGATCGTCTTGCGGAATGGTCGGCGCCTGGTCAGCCTCGGTGACGAGCGACGCAAGGTGGATGTCGCCTCGGTTCGCAAGAGCCTGCTCGGCGCGCTCTACGGCATCGCCATCGCCGAGGCCCGGGTCGATCCATCGGCGACGCTCGCCCAACTCCACATCGACGACGTGCCCCCCGCTCTCACGAACGCCGAGAAGCAGGCGAGCGTGATGGATCTCCTGCGGGCGCGCTCTGGCGTTTATCACCCGGCTGCCCATGAAACCGCCGACATGCGCGCCAAGCGCCCGGAACGCGGCAGCCATGCCGCAGGGACCTTCTGGTTCTACAACAACTGGGATTTCAACGTTCTCGGCACGATCTATCGCCAGCAGACCGGCGAGGACATCTTCGCCAGCTTCGCCAAGCGCATCGCACGGCCCATCGGCATGGAGGACTTCGACGCCAAGGACGGTCGGTCTGTGCGCGTTCCGCAATCTCGGCATGAGGCCTATCCGTTCAAGCTGACGGCGCGCGATGCGGCCCGGTTCGGCCAACTCGTCCTTGATCGCGGACGCTGGGGTGGACGCCAGATCATCCCCGCCGCGTGGATATCCCAAACACTCTCGCCCTATTCCGCCACGGATCGGGGCGATCTGGGTTATGGCTGTCTGTGGTGGACGTTGCCCGCCGGGCGCTTCGGGCCGGGGGCGGGGTTCGCTGCCGGGTTTGGCGGCCAGTTCATCGCGGTGCTGCCTACGCGAGGGCTTGTGGTCGTGCAATTGGCGGAGCGTGCGGCCGGGGGCTCAGGCCACACGAAACGGTTCATGCGCTTCCTGGCCCAATTCGCCGAACTGTCGGAGGCGAGCGGGGTCAGTCGCCAGCCGCGATCCGGACCGTGACGCGCGCTTCGGCCAGGCGTCGGTAGAGCCGCTGGCGGCGCAGCAGCGGCAGCCAGTCGTAGAGGAACATCTCGGCCGGGCGCCAGATCACCACCCAACCGATGATGACGAGGCTCTCCTGGACGATGCGGGCGAAGGGCCCGTCGAAGGATCTGGTGAGCGCGAAGCTGATGGCGAGGCAGAGAGCGAGTCCGGCGAAGCCGATCAGGAAGGCGCGCCGCCCGTCGCGGAAATGCTCGCGCAGGGCGTGCCCCTCGGATCGCGCCTTGGCGGCGAACCAGCCCGTCAGCGCGGTCGCGAGGTCGGGTCCGGGCGGGCCCGCGATCTCCGCTGCCGGCAGGTGGATGGTGATGGCGATGGGGGCGTCCTTCGGCAGTTCCTGCGCCCATTCGACGATATAGCGCTCGGCCTCGGCCGAGATGTCGCCCTCGCTGAAGGGGAAGGGATCGAGCGTGTTGAACAGCTGGGCGCCGTTGGCGAGGCGCAGCTCGATGGTGGCGTCGCCCGGGTTTCGCGTCATGTCCGATCAGCCTCGCCCGCATGTCCGAGAGAGCATTATTCAGGGGAGGCGCGCTGGCGCAATCGCGGCGCCCGGGCCGGCATGCCGGTTGCGGCTGGCGGCGTGTCTCGCTACATACGCGCCAGATTTCCCGACCCTTGCGACCCTCAGTCCGCCAGCGGAGCCCGCACGCCCATGTCCCGCCAGTTCATCTACCATATGCGCGGCCTGTCGAAGACCTATCCGGGCGGCAAGCAGGTTCTCAAGGACATCCACCTGTCCTTCTATCCTGACGCCAAGATCGGCGTGCTCGGCGTCAACGGCGCGGGCAAGTCGACGCTGCTCAAGATCATGGCCGGCTACGACAAGGAATGGACCGGCGAAGCCTGGGTCGCCGAGGGGGCGCGCGTCGGCTACCTGCCGCAGGAGCCCAAGCTCGACGAGACGCTGAACGTCCGCGACAACGTCATGCTCGGCGTCGCGCCGCAGAAGGCCGTGCTCGACCGCTACAACGAGCTCGCCATGAACTACTCGGACGAGACCGCCGACGAGATGACGGCGCTGCAGGACGAGATCGAGGCCAAGGGGCTGTGGGATCTGGACTCGAAGGTCGACCAGGCGATGGACGCGCTGCGCTGCCCGCCCGACGACTGGGAGGTCGCCAAGCTCTCGGGCGGCGAGCGCCGCCGCGTCGCGCTCTGCAAGCTCCTGCTGGAGCAGCCGGAGCTGCTGCTGCTCGACGAGCCGACCAACCATCTGGACGCCGAGACGACCGCCTGGCTGGAAGGTCACCTGCGCACCTATCCGGGCGCGATCCTGATCGTGACCCACGATCGCTACTTCCTCGACAACGTCACCAGCTGGATCCTCGAGCTCGATCGCGGCCAGGGCATCCCCTATGAGGGCAACTACTCGGCCTGGTCGGTGCAGAAGCAGAAGCGCCTCGCCCAGGAGAACCGCGAGGACGTCTCCCGCCAGAAGACGCTGGAGCGCGAGCAGGAGTGGATCTCGGCCTCACCCAAGGCCCGGCAGGCCAAGAGCAAGGCGCGCATCCAGCGCTATGACGAACTCGTCCAGAAGGCCAACAACAAAGGGCCCGACACCGCGCAGATCGTCATCCCGATCGCCGAGCGGCTGGGCAACAACGTCGTCGATTTCGAGGATATCTCGAAGGGCTTCCAGGACAAGCTCCTGATCGACGGGCTGACCTTCAAGCTGCCGCCGGGTGGCATCGTCGGCGTGATCGGCCCCAACGGCGCCGGCAAGACGACGCTGTTCCGGATGATCACGGGGCAGGACAAGCCCGATGCCGGCACGATCAAGATCGGCGAGAGCGTCACCCTCGGCTATGTCGACCAGAGCCGCGACTCGCTCGACGACAAGAAGAACGTCTGGGAGGAGATCTCGGGCGGCAACGACATCCTCTATCTCGGAAAGCGCGAGATCAACTCGCGCGCCTATTGCTCGACCTTCAACTTCAAGGGCGGCGACCAGCAGAAGAAGGTCGGCTCGCTCTCAGGCGGCGAGCGCAATCGCGTCCATCTCGCCAAGATGCTGAAGGCCGGCTCCAACGTCCTCCTGCTCGACGAGCCGACCAACGATCTCGACGTCGACACGCTGCGGGCGCTGGAGGAGGCGCTGGAGGATTATGCCGGCTGCGCCGTGATCATCAGCCATGATCGCTGGTTCCTCGACCGGATCGCGACCCATATCCTCGCCTTCGAGGGCGACAGCCATGTCGAATGGTTCGAGGGCAACTTCGCCGATTACGAGGAAGACAAGAAGCGTCGGCTGGGTATCGACTCCACGATCCCCAAGCGCATCCAGTACAAGAAGTTCTCGCGCTGAGGGCTCGCGCGGGGCGCCGCTGCGCCCCGCCGACCCGCTTGTCCGATCAGAGCCAGAAGCCGCCGATCTGATTGGCCTTCGGGTTCGCGATGCAGGCGGCCATGCGGTTGAGCCAGATCTTCTGGTAATGCGCGTTGGTGCCGTGGGCTGTGTCGAGGTCGTATCGGTGCTGGATCAGGCCCACCCGCGTCTGAAGATGCAGTTGCTCGAGCTGCGCATAGTCGGCGATCAGCGCCGCCAGCGAGGGCGCGCGCGCGATCGTCAGCTGATGGGCGAAGGCACGGGCGGCGACGAAGCCGACATCATAGTGGAACTGTTCATGGGCGAGCAGCCCGGCGGTCATGACGGCGCCGATCCGCATCTTCGCATTGGGCGAGACGGTGATCACATTGGGAACCGCGACGGCGTGCTTCCCGCCGACTAAGCGGGACCCCTTGTTGGGCATCGCATAGTCGAAGGCCGTATAGGCATCCTGCAGGGTGCCGTCGGCGGGGTCGATGACCTTGGCCACCTTCTTGAAATGGCCCACGGTCAGCTTCACCACCGTGCGCGCGGCCGTGACCTCGCCCGCCATGGGCGCCGCGGCCAGCAGTGAGGTGATCGTCGCCTTGCCCGGCTCGACCAGGCCGTCGGGCTTGGCGACCTTCATCACGACCTGCTGGTAACGCTGGATCGCCGCCTTGGTCCTGACGCCGCAAATGCCGTCGACGACCAGCAGCGGCAGGCCCATCACAGCCGCGTGGGGGTTCAGCAGCGACTGCACGATCTGCGCGTCGGCTTTCAGGTTGGTGCCACCGATGCCTACCGATGCGCTGATGCTCATGGCCGGGGTCCCGGTCTGGCTGCGGACATCGATGACTTAACGTCAGAATGACCGGGCTGTCGAGTACGGGCGATCTGGTCTCACTCCGCCGCCGCCAGTCGCGTCCGCAGCGCGCCGATCTGGCCGGTGAGGCTGCGGGCCTCATCGGCGGTCAGCCCGGTTGCCTCGAGCACGCAGGGCGGGACGCGGCGGGCCTTGTCGAGCAGGGCGCGGCCATCGCCGGTCAGGCGCAGGCGGACCTGGCGTTCGTCGGCCGGGTCGCGGCTGCGCGAGACCAGCCCCGCCGCCTCCATCCGCTTCAGCAGCGGCGTCAGCGTGTTCGACTCGAGGAAGAGTTGCTCGCCGATCTCGCCGACGGTGCGGTCGTCGCGTTCCCACAGCGTCACCATCACCAGATATTGCGGGTAGGTCAGGCCGAGCTCGTCGAGCAGCGGCTTGTAGAGCCGGTTGAAGGCATGGCTGGCGGAATAGAGCGCGAAGCAGAGGAAGTCGTCGAGCTTCGGATCGGATGGCGGGGCAGGGGCGGTCATCGGCATCTCCTCGGGGTCGTCCTAAAATAATCGCACGCGATCCAATCGCAAGGGATTGACAGCTGGTCGAGTCGCTTATATTAAATCGCTCACGATCTAATCGATAACGATTTAAAGATCGGCCGACGGTCCTCCGCCGGGCCACCCGAACCAGAAGGAGACGATATCATGTCGAACCCCACCGAAGCCGCTGCCAACAGCCCCGCCCGCCGCGACCTGCTGACCGGCATCGCGCTCGCTGCCGTCACCGCCACCGCCGTGTCCCTGCCGAAGAGTGAGGCCGCCGCCCAGTCCACAAGCGCGAAGAAGACTGCCCCGCGCGGCCGCAAGCCGATCGTCGATGGCGACCATGTCGTGACCCGAGAAGGCGTCCGGCTGTACTTCAAGGACTGGGGCCCGAAGGACGGCCCGGTCGTGACGCTCAGCCATGGCTGGCCGCTGTCCTCCGACAGCTGGGAGAACCAGGCCTTCTTCCTCGCCAATAACGGCTTCCGGGTCATCAGCCACGACCGGCGCGGCCATGGCCGCTCCAGCCAGGTCTGGGACGGCAACGACATGGATCACTACGCCGACGATCTGGCGGAGGTGATCGAGGCGCTCGACCTGAAGAACGTTTCGGCCTTCGGCTTCTCCACCGGCGGCGGCGAGGTGGCGCGCTATGTCGGCCGCCACGGAACGGGTCGCGTCGCGAAGGTCGGCTTCATCGCCGCGGTGACGCCGATCATGCTGCGCAAGCCCTCAAACCCCGATGGCGTGCCGCTGGAGGTCTTCGACGGAATCCGCAAGGGCTTCCTCGCCGACCGTGGCCAGCTCTTCCGCGACATCGCGTCGGGCCCATTCTTCGGCTACAACCGCCCCGGCGCCAAGGCGAGCCAGGGCGCGATCGAGGCCTGGTATGCGCAGGGCATGCAGGCCGGCTTCAAGAACACCTATGACTCGATCAGGGCGTTCTCGGAGACCGATTTCGTCGCGGATCTGAAGAAGGTCGACCGGCCGACGCTGATCGTCCATGGCGACGACGACCAGATCGTCCCGATCGAGGCGACCGCGCGCGCCGTGAAGCGGCTGCTGCCGAGCGCGATCCTGAAGGTCTATGAGGGCGCACCGCACGGCCTCTCCGAGACCCACAAGGACCGCCTGAACCAGGACATGCTCGCCTTCCTCAAGGCCTGAGCAGCCTCAAGCGAACCGAAGGAAGCGGGGGCGCTGGCGCCCCCGCAGCCGTTTCCGCTTCAGACCGCCGCCGCCAGCCGCTTCATCGCCCCCTCGAGGCCGCCGACGAGGATCTTCTCGTCGACCGCCTTGATGTCGCGCAGGCCGCAGAGCGCCATGGTGACGTCGAGTTCCTTGCGGATGATGTCGAGGCAGCGGGTGACGCCGGCTTCGCCCATCGCGCCCAGTCCATAGAGGAAGGCGCGGCCGATATAGGTGCCGTGGGCGCCGAGCGCGAGCGCCTTGATGACGTCCTGGCCCGAGCGGATGCCGCCGTCGAAATGCACCTCGATGCGGTTGCCGACCTGGTCGACGATGGCCGGCAGCGCCTCGATCGAGGAGAGCGCGCCGTCGAGCTGGCGGCCGCCATGGTTGGAGACGATCAGCGCGTCGGCACCGCTCTGGGCGGCCATCTCAGCATCTTCGGGATCGAGGATGCCCTTGATGATGAGCTTGCCGCCCCATTGGTCCTTGATCCGCTTGACGTCGTCCCAGTCGAGCTTCGGATCGAACTGGTCGGCTGTCCAGGAGGAGAGGGAAGACATGTCGGCGACGCCCGAGACATGGCCGACGATGTTGCCGAAGCTGCGCCGCGGCGTGTCGAGCATCTTCAGGCACCAGCGCGGCTTGAATGCCAGGTTGATCAGATTGGCGAGCGTCGGCTTCGGCGGGGCGGAGAGGCCGTTGCGGATGTCCTTGTGGCGCTGGCCGAGGATCTGCAGGTCGAGCGTCAGCACGAGCGCCGAGACGCCGGCGCGCTTGGCCCGCTCGATCAGCCGCGCGCTGAAATCGCGGTCCTTCATGACGTAGAGCTGGAACCAGAACGGGTTGCCGACATGGTTGGCGATGTCCTCGATCGAGCAGATGCTCATGGTCGAGAGGGTGAAGGGCACGCCCGCCTTGGCGGCGGCCTTGGCGGCGAGGATCTCGCCATCGGGATGCTGCATCCCGGTCATGCCGGTGGGGGCAAGCGCGACGGGCATCGCGACCTTCTCGCCGATCATGGTCGATTCCAGCGTGCGATCGGTCATGTCGACCGCGACGCGCTGGCGCAGCTTGACCTTGGCGAAGTCGGTTTCGTTGGCGCGGTAGGTGCCCTCCGTCCAGGCGCCGGAATCGGCGTAGTCGTAGAACATGCGCGGCACACGGCGCTTCGCCAGCAGGCGCAGATCTTCGATGGTCAGGGGCTGGGCCATGGTGTCGAGCCTCGTCGCGTTTTGGGCACCGTCGGCGTGACTGGCATGAGCCGCGACGGCGCGCAAGACCGGTGCCCTGCGACGCTCAGGACACGCCCCTGTAGCGCCCTGGCTTGTGGTTCATGCCGAGCACCGCATTGAGCACGAGCGTGCCGACCAGCGAGATCGCCAGCCGGTCAGGCGGCAGGACGAAGGCCGCGCCGAGAAAGATGGCCACATCGATGGCCAGCTGCACCCAGCCGGCGCGCCAGCCGCGCTTTTCCTGCAGGTAAAGGGCCAGGATGTTGACCCCGCCGATGGCGGTGCGGTGGCGGGCGAGCGCCAGCAGCCCCAACCCCATGATGCTGCCGCCGGCGAGCGCGGCATAAAGCGGCTGCACGCGGGCGATGTCGAGCCAGAGCGGCGTCGCCTGGACCAGCAGCGAGACCAGCCCGACCGCGACGAAGGTGCGCAGGGTGAAGGGCAGGCCCATGCGGCGGAAGGCGAGCCAGTAGAAGGGCAGGTTGACCGCCGAGAAGAGCAGGCCGAATTCGAGCCCGGTCGCATATTGCAGCAGCAGCGCGAGCCCCGCAGCGCCGCCGGTCATGATCATCGCCTTGGCGAAGAGGGCGATGCCGATCGAGACCATCAGCGTGCCCAGCAGGATCGCCAGAGCGTCCTCATAGAGCCGGTGCCGCTCCGTCGACGAGGCGAGGGGGGCGGTGGTCTGCGACATGGCGACGTGTCCGATTCAGGCGGCGTTCAGGCGGTTCTGGCGATGCAATGGGCGAGCCAGCGTGGGCAGAATTCCGCGCAGTTGAGCCGCCACGGTCCTTCCTGTAGGGCGGCGCTCGGTATTCGTCACCTGTCCCGCCGTCCGCCCCACCCGGTCTCCTGCCGAAAGATGCGCTTCATGATCCCGCGGCTCGCCGCCTCACTCCTCGTCCTCGGCCTCCTCCTGCCGGCGGCTCCGACCGTCGCCCCCGCCCAGACGACAGCCATCCCGACGGCGACGCCCGTCGCCTGGAAGACCGGGCGCGAGGCCACCGCGATCGAGCGGCGCATCGATGCGCTGCTGGCGCGGATGACGCTGGAGGAAAAGGTCGGCCAGCTGCATCTGTCGGGGCGCGGGGATCGCTTCGACATGAGCCAGGTCCGGTCCGGCCGCATGGGCGCGGTGATGAACTTCGTCGTCCCGGCCGAGGTGCTGGCGGTGCAGAAGGCGGTGCGCAAGAGCCGGCTGAGGATCCCGCTGATCATCGGGCTCGACGCCGTCCACGGCTTCTCGACCTATTTCCCGCTGCCGCTCGGCCAGGCCGCGAGCTGGAACCCGGCGCTGATCGAGCAGGCCGCCTACTGGACCGGCCGCGAGGCTTCCGCGGCCGGCATCAACTGGACCTTCGCGCCAATGGTCGACATGTCGCGCGACCCGCGCTGGGGCCGCGTGCTCGAGGGCGCGGGCGAGGATGTGCATCTGGCGTCCGTCGTCGCGGCGGCGCGCACGCGCGGCTACCAGCGCGGCGGGGTCGCGACCTCGGTCAAGCACTTCGTCGGCTATGGCGCGGGCGAGGCCGGGCGCGACTACAATTCGACCTGGATCCCGACGAGCCAGCTCTTCGACCTGCATCTGCCGCCCTTCAAGGCCTCCTTCGATGCGGGCTCGATGACCGCGATGGCGGCCTTCAACGCGCTGAACGGCATGCCGGCGACAGCCCATAAGGGCATGCTGACGGACTTGCTGCGCGGCCAATGGGGCTTCCGGGGCTTCGTCACCTCGGATTTCGGCTCGATCACTGAGTTGCGCCTGCACGGCATCGCCAGGGACGATGCCGAGGCCGCGCGCAAGGCGCTGCTCGCCGGCATCGACATGGACATGATGGGCGACGTCTACCACAAGCACCTCGCCGCCGAGGTGAATTCCGGGCGCGTGCCGGTGAAGGCTCTCGACGAGGCGGTGCGGCGGGTGTTGCGCGTCAAGTTCCATCTCGGCCTGTTCGACCGCCCCGATGTCGACCCCACGGCTGCGCCGGCGCTGATGCAGACGCAGGGCGCGCGCGATGTGGCGCTGCGGGCTGCGCAGGAAGGCGCGATGCTGGTCAAGAATGCCTGCGACATCCTGCCGATCCGGTCGTCGGTGAAGTCCATCGCGGTGATCGGGGCGATGGCGCGGCCCGAGGACGAGCGTGTCTGGACGGACCCGGCCGGCCTCGGCCGGCGCGTCGTACAGCCCCTGCCCGAGGCGCTGAAGGAGCGCCTGCCGGCGGATGTCTCGGTCACCTACGAGCCCGCCTTCACCAAGGCCTGCGGTACCGAGTTCGCCGACAAGGAGGCCGCGATCCGCGCCGCTGAGGCGAGCGATCTCGTGGTCGCCATGCTGGGCGAGGATTGCGAGTTCATGGGGGAGGGCGCCTCGCGCACCAAGCTCAACCTGCCGGGCGTGCAGCAGCCGCTGCTGGAAGCGCTGGTGGCCACCGGCAAGCCGGTCGTGCTGGTTCTGGCGACCGGGCGCCCGCTCGTCCTGACCTGGGCCGATGCCCATGTCGCGGCCATCCTGCAGACTTTCCATGGCGGCACGGAAGGGCGCACGGCCATCGCCGACATCCTGACCGGCAAGGTCAATCCGTCGGGCCGGGTGCCGATGAGCTTCCCGCGCTCGGTCGGGCAGATCCCGGTCTATTACGATCATCTGCCGACGGGGCGGCCGCAGACCATCCGGCAGCGCTATGAGTCGATCTTCATCGACGAGGCCAACGAGCCGCTCTACCCCTTCGGTCACGGCCTGTCCTACACCCGCTTCACCTATGCCAATGCGCGGGTCTCGAAGCCGAACCT
The DNA here is from genome assembly GCF_042466375.1 of Allobosea sp. R86505. NCBI lineage: Bacteria > Pseudomonadati > Pseudomonadota > Alphaproteobacteria > Hyphomicrobiales > Alloboseaceae > Allobosea > Allobosea sp. R86505. The sequence goes on from NZ_JAXHPY010000001.1 coordinate 2,185,427, forward strand.
GAGGCTGGACGGGGCCGTCGAGGTCTCGGTCGACGTCACCAATACCGGCCCGCGCGACGGGCAGGAGGTGGTACAACTCTATATTCGCCAGACGGTTGCGAGCCGCTCCCGGCCCGTGCGCCAGCTCAAGGCCTTCGACAAGCCGATGCTGCGCGCCGGCGAGACGCGGACGGTGACGTTCCGGCTCGAGGGCAGCCGCCTCGGTGCGCATGACGATGTGGGCCGCTACGTGGTCGAGCCTGGTCCGGTCGAGATATATCTGGGTGGCTCGTCGCAAACCTCGGTCATGACGCAGGTGATGTTGACCAAGTCTTGATCCGGGAGGCTTTAGCCGCTCGCGCTTTGCTCTCGACAAGCAAGCTTTTTCGGTCAATCCTTGTTGCTGCGGCTATCGGGGGACAATCATCTGCTGGCCGCTGCGACGCTTTGGCTTCAAAGGATGCGGCGATGGCGACCGGGACCGTCAAGTGGTTCAATACTGAGAAAGGCTTTGGCTTCATTCAGCCTTCGGATGGCGGCAAGGATGTGTTCGTTCACATCACTGCCGTTAAGGAAGCGGGGCTGATGACGCTGACCGAGGGGCAGAAAGTCTCGTTCGAACTCAAAACCGAACGCGGCAAGACGGCGGCGGGCTCGCTGCAACTGATGTGACCGGCTGGACTGGTTGACAGCGCCGGCTGCGAGCAGCATGCCGCCGGCGTGAAAGAAGCGCGCCCCATCGGCCGCGTCGCCGGCGTGTTCGCTGCGACGGGCACCCCTTCGTCGGGGCATGCGTTCGTGACGCAGGCTGTTGAGACGCTGGTTCTCGACGAAGCCGGCATTAGCGGCGACCTTCATGCCGGCTTGAGCCGTCGTTCCGGGCCGCGCGAGGCCTGGTTGCCGCGTGGCCTGACCCTTCGCAACGACCGACAGGTGTCGGTGCTCTGCCCCACCGAACTCGCCGCCATCGCCCGCGGGCTCGACCTGCCGGTGCTTCCGCCCGAATGGCTGGGCGGCAATCTTCTCGTCGAGGGTCTGGTGGCCTTGTCCGCGATCGCGCCGGGCAGCCGGCTCGCGATTGGCGGCGGCTGGGGCGGAACGGGCCGTTTCGACGGCAGCGCGGTCCTGCGGGTGGAGGCCTACAACCGGCCCTGCCGCAGGGCTGGGGCCGCGGTCGCCGCGGCGACGGGGCGCAGCGATCTCGCAGCCCGCTTCGTGAAGGCGGCCGCTGCGCTGCGCGGGCTCGTGCTGAGCGTCGATCTGCCCGGCACCGTTGCAGTGGACGATGCCGTCGTCGTGATCCCGCCTGTGACGGTGAGGGGCGCCGTGCGCTAGCGGGCGAAGCGCCGGGCTGCGGCGACGCAGGCCGCCACGGCGGCCGAAGCGGCGAGCATCGGCCAGGTGACCGTCTCGCCGAGCAGCAGCCCGGCCAGCGCGAGGCCGAAGAAGGGCTGCAGCAACTGCAACTGCCCGACCGCCGCGATGCCGCCCTGAGCGAGCCCGCGATACCAGAAGACGAAGCCGATCAGCATGCTGAAGAGCGAGACATAGGCGAGGCCGAGCCAGGCGGGCGTGCCCGTCGCCGCCAGATCGTCAGGGCGCAGCACCCATGCGGCGCCGGCTGTGACGGGGAGCGCCAGCAGCAGCGCCCAGGAAATCACCTGCCAGCCGCCGAGGCGGCGCGAGAGTCTCGCGCCCTCGGCATAGCCGAGCCCGCAGACGACAATCGCCGCGAGCATCAGCAGGTCTCCGGTCGGTGCGGCGGCGAAGCCCTGCGTCAGGGCGAAGCCGACGACCAGCGCGCTGCCGAGGCCCGACAGCAGCCAGAAGGCCGGGCGGAGCCGCTCGCCGCCGCGCAGTACGCCGAAGAGCGCGGTCGTAAGCGGCAGCAGCCCGATGAAGACGATCGAGTGCGCCGCGGTAACGTGCCGCAGCGCCAGCGCGGTCAGCAGAGGGAAGCCGATGACGACGCAGAGCGAGACGACCAGCAGCGGCATGAGGTCGGCCCGCAGCGGCCGCTTCTCGCCAAAGAGGAGCAGCAAGGCGAGCCCGAGCAGGCCTGCGATGGCGGCGCGGGCGAGCGTCAGGAAGACTGGGTCGAAATCGGCGACCGCGACCCGCGTCGCCGGCAGGGAGCCGGCGAAGATCACCACCCCGATCAGGCCGTTGATCCAGCCGCTGGTCCTGTCGTCGAGCATGGGCGAACTCCGATCGCGAAGCCGAAAGCAGAGCGCCGGGCCGGACCCGTTTCGCCAGAGACAGAACAGTACAATTGGGACAAACTGTCCTGATGACAGGATCAGGACAGGTTGAGAGGGTGCATGCGCTCGCCGGAGCGGAGGGGACCCGGGTGGGGGCGGTGATGGCCGCCATCCGGCAGCGCATTGCCGGCCGGATGCTGGCGCCGGGCGCGCGGCTGCCGTCGATCCGGGCCCTGGCCGGGACGATGGCGGTGTCGAAGTCCACGGTCGTGGAGGCCTATGACAGGCTCGCGGCTGAGGGGGTGATCGAGGCCCGCCGCGGCTCAGGATTCTATGTCGCCGGCCATGCGCCGCCGTTTTCGCCGGCCGATCTCGGGCCGCGGCTGGAGCGGGAGGTCGATCCGTTCTGGGTGTCGCGGCAGTCGCTCGACGCGGGCGAGGCGGTGCTGAAGCCGGGCTGCGGCTGGCTGCCGGCGGACTGGCTGCCGCAGGAGAGCCTGCGCCGGGCGCTGCGCGCGCTGTCCCGTGCCCCGGCCGAGACTCTCGCGGATTACGGCACGCCGCTGGGGCTTGCGCCGCTGCGGCAGTTGCTGTCGCGCCGGCTGGCGGGCCATGGCGTCGAGGCCGCGCCCGACCAGATCCTGCTGACCGAATCCGGCACGCAGGCGCTCGATCTCGTCTGCAGCCTCCTCGTCGAACCCGGCGATACCGTGCTGGTCGATGATCCCTGCTATTTCAACTTCCATGCCCTGCTGCGGGCCCATCGCGTGCGGATCGTCGGCGTTCCCTATGGGCCCAACGGGCCCGATCTCGCAGCCTTCGAGGAGGTTCTGGCCGAGCACCAGCCGCGGCTCTACGTCACCAATTCCGGCCTGCACAACCCGACCGGGGCGAGCCTCTCGCCGGTCGTCGCGCACCGCGTCCTCAAGCTGTCCGAGGCATCAGGACTGACCATCGTCGAGGACGACATCTTCGCCGATTTCGAGCCGGAGCCGGCGCCGCGTCTGGCGGCCTTCGACGGGCTGGAGCGGGTCGTCCAGATCGGCAGCTTCTCGAAGTCGCTCTCGGCCTCGGTGCGCTGCGGCTATATCGCCGCCCGGCGGGACTGGATCGAAGGGCTGATCGATCTGAAGATCGCCGCCTCCTTCGGGACGGGGCGGCTGGCCGCGGAACTGGTGCTGGGCGTGCTGACGGACGGCAGCTACCGCCGGCACATGGACGGGCTGCGGGCGAGGCTCGCGCGCGCCATGGGCGAAACCGCGGCGCGGCTGCGAGCGATCGGCATCGAGCCTTGGCTGGAGCCACGCGGCGGCATGTTCCTATGGTGCCGGCTGCCGGACGGCGTGGATTCCGCGGTCATCGCGCAGCGTTTGCTGGCGCAGGACATCGTTCTCGCGCCTGGCAATGTCTACAGCCTGTCGCAGAGTGCGGCCGGCTTCATGCGCTTCAACGTGGCGCAATCGGGCGATCCGCGGCTGTTCGAGGCGCTGCGGGGGATGACGCTGGCCGCCCCGGGAGCAGAATGATCTTGCGTCCCGGCAGGAGGTGACATAAACATATCTTTATATCTTTTTGGATACTGTTGCGGAGTTCCCGATTGCGCCTGCCGACCACGCTCGCTTCCGACGTCCTGCTCGCTGCGCTGCGCGCCGCGGGGGAGGAGACGCGGCTGCGCATCCTGGCGCTGCTGTCGGAAGGCGAGTTGTCGGTCTCCGACCTGACCGACATCCTCGGGCAGTCGCAGCCGCGGATCTCGCGCCATCTCAAGCTGCTGGCCGAGGCGGGGCTGGTGCGGCGCGCGCGTGAGGGCGCCTGGGCCTTCTTTCGTCTGGACGAAACCGGCGCCGGCGGGGCGTTCGCGGCCTCGCTCGCCGCCTGGCTCGACCGGTCGGACCCGGTGCTGGCGGCTGATCGCGAAAGGCTGGCCGCGGTTCGCGGCACGCGCGCGGAGGCCGCTCAATCCTATTTTGCCAGCGTCGCGCGCGACTGGGACCGGCTGCGCTCGCTGCATGTTCCCGACGAGGCGGTCGAGGCCGCTGTCGAAGCCGCCGTCGGGAAGGGCACGCCCGGCAGTCTGCTCGACCTCGGCACCGGGACGGGGCGGATGCTCGAGCGCATCGCGCCGAAGTTCGGACGGGCGGTCGGCGTCGACGCCAACCACGCCATGCTCGCCGTGGCGCGTGCCAATCTCGAGAAGGCGGGCCTGGCGCGGGTCGAACTGCGGCAGGGCGATATCTATGCGCTGCCGTTCCCGCGCGGCAGCTTCGATCTCGTGGTGATCCACCAGGTGCTGCACTTCCTCGACGATCCCGGCCGCGCCGTGCGCGAGGCGGCCGCGATGCTGGCGCCGGGCGGGCGGCTGATCGTGGTCGATTTCGCGCCGCACGAGATGGAGTTCCTGCGGACCGAGCATGCCCATCGCCGGCTCGGCTTCTCGCGCGCCCAGATCGCCGGCTGGTTTGCCGAGAGCGGGCTGGCCTGCGATCTCTCCGAAGAAATCAAGCTGGCCGGCGGCGGCTCCGGCCAGTTGCCGGTCATGCTGTGGCGGGGCTGCGACCGGCGCGTGCAGTCCGACCCGATGCCGCGACAGACCAATCTAGAGGTAGCCTGATGAACGCGTTCCGCCCGAGCCGGCATGGCTCCCGCCGCCCGAAGATTTCTTTCGAGTTCTTCCCGCCCAAGACGGCTGAGATGGAGGTCTCGCTCTGGGAGAGCGTGCGCCGACTCGAGCCGCTGGGGCCGTCCTTCGTCTCGGTGACCTATGGCGCCGGCGGCTCGACGCGCGAACGCACCCACGCCACCGTCAAGCGCATGGTCGAGGAGACCGGCCTGAAGCCGGCGGCGCATCTCACCTGCGTCTCCGCCTCCCGCGACGAGGTCGACGAGGTCATCCGCGGCTATTGGGAGGCCGGCGTGCGCCATGTCGTGGCGCTGCGCGGCGATCCGGCGGGAGGGCTCGGCACGGTCTACGAGCCGCATCCGCAGGGCTATCACCAGACCTCGGATCTGGTGGCGGGCCTGAAGCGCATCGGCGATTTCGAGGTTACGGTTTCGGCCTATCCGGAGAAGCATCCGGAAGCGGCCTCGCTGGAGGCCGACATCGACGCGCTGAAGATGAAGGTCGATGCCGGGGCGACGCGCGCCATCACCCAGTTCTTCTTCGATAACGACGTCTATTTCCGCTATCTCGACAAGGTCCGTGCCGCCGGGATCGACATCCCGATCCTGCCCGGCATCGTGCCCGTCCAGAACTTCAAGCAGACCGCCAATTTCGCCCGCAAGACGGGAGCGAGCGTGCCGCAATGGCTCGCCGATCGATTTGAGGGTCTGGAGGAGGATGCCGCGACGCGCCGGCTCGTCGCGGCAGCGGTCTGCGCCGAGCAGGTGCTGGACCTGATCGACCGCGGCGTCGGCGACCTGCACTTCTACACGATGAATAAAGCCGATCTGGTCTATGCGATCTGCCATCTCGCCGGGGTGAAGCCTGAGAAGGTGGCAGCGCAGGCTGTGGCGGCGGAGTGATTTTTAACGAGCCCTCATCCTGAGGAGCCGCAACAGGCGGCGTCTCGAAGGATGGTCCAGGAAGCTCCGGAACCATCTGGAGCGTCCTTCGAGACGCACTTCTGCGAAGTGCTCCTCAGGATGAGGGCTGAGGATTGTTCGAGCTGATCCGGGTTCGATGAAAGCGTGACGATGTCAGACTTCCAGCCCACCCCCGTCGACGGCGCCGAGATCGAGCGCGCGCTGCGCCAATCCGCATCCGAGCGCATCCTGGTGCTCGACGGTGCCATGGGGACGCAGATCCAGAACCAGAAGTTCTCCGAAGCGGATTTCCGGGGCGAGCGCTTCAAGGGCTGGAACCACGATCTCAAAGGCAACAACGACCTGCTGGTGCTGACCCAGCCGGACGCGATCCGCGACATCCACCTCGCCTATTTCACGGCGGGTGCCGACATCGTCGAGACCAACACCTTTTCCTCGACCCAGATCGCCCAGGCCGATTACGGCATGGAGGCGCTGGCCTATGAGCTGAACGTGGTGTCGGCGAAGCTCGCCCGCGAAGCTGCGGCGATCGCGCAGAAGGCCGATGGCCGCCGCCGCTATGTCGCCGGCGCGATCGGCCCGACCAACCGCACGCTGTCGATCTCGCCGGACGTCAACAACCCCGGCTTCCGGGCTGTGACCTTCGACCAGGTGCGCGACTCCTATGCCGAGCAGGTGCGCGGGCTGATCGACGGCGGGTCCGAGATCATCCTGGTCGAGACAATCTTCGACACCCTCAACGCCAAGGCGGCGATCGTCGCGATCGAGAACGTCTATCGCGAGCGTGGCATCCGTCTCCCGGTGATGATCTCCGGCACGATCACCGACCTGTCCGGGCGCACGCTGTCGGGCCAGACGACGGAAGCCTTCTGGAACGCGGTGCGCCATGCCGCGCCGCTGACGATAGGCCTCAACTGCGCGCTCGGCGCGCGCGAGATGCGCGCCCATATCAAGGACCTGTCGCGCGTCGCCGACACGCTGATCTGCGCCTATCCGAACGCCGGCCTGCCCAACGAATTCGGGATGTATGACGAGAGCCCCGAGGCGACGGCGGCCATGCTGGCCGAATTCGCCGATGCCGGCCTCGTCAATGTCGTCGGTGGTTGCTGCGGCACGACGCCGGGGCATATCGCGGCGATCGCGCAGGCGGTGGCCGGCAAGGCGCCGCGCCAGGTGCCGGAGATCAAGCGCTATCTTCGACTCGCCGGTCTGGAGCCCTTCACGCTCGACGAGACGATCCCCTTCGTCAATGTCGGCGAGCGCACCAACGTCACCGGCTCGGCCAAGTTCCGCAAGCTGATCACCAATGGCGACTATGCCGCGGCGCTCGACGTCGCCCGCGACCAGGTCGCCAATGGCGCGCAGGTCATCGACATCAACATGGACGAGGGCCTGCTCGACTCGCAGGCCGCGATGACCGAGTTCTGCAACCTCGTCGCCTCGGAGCCGGACATCTCGCGCGTGCCGATCATGGTCGACTCGTCGAAGTTCCCGGTGATCGAGGCCGGCCTGAAGACGATCCAGGGCAAGCCGATCGTCAACTCGATTTCGATGAAGGAGGGCGAGGAGGCCTTCCTGGAGCAGGCCCGGATCTGCCGCAATTACGGCGCGGCCGTGGTGGTGATGGCCTTCGACGAGACCGGCCAGGCCGATACCTACCAGCGCAAGATCGAGATCTGCACGCGCGCCTACAAGCTCCTGACCGAGCAGATCGGCTTCCCGCCCGAGGACATCATCTTCGACCCCAACGTCTTCGCCGTGGCGACGGGCATCGAGGAGCACGACAACTACGGCAACGACTTCATCGAGGCGACCAAGACGATCCGCGAGACCCTGCCGCACGCCCATATCTCGGGCGGCGTCTCGAACCTGTCCTTCTCGTTCCGCGGCAACGAGAAGGTCCGCGAGGCGATGCACTCGGTCTTCCTCTACCACGCCATCAAGGTCGGCATGGATATGGGCATCGTCAATGCGGGCCAGCTCGGCTCCTATGACGATCTCGACCCCGAGCTGCGCGAGCTCTGCGAGGATGTCGTCCTCAACCGCCGCAAGGACGCGACCGAGCGGCTGCTCGATGCGGCGCCGCGCTTCAAGGGCGACGGCTCGGTGTCCTTCTCCGGCAAGGACATGGCCTGGCGCGAGAACCCGGTCGAAAAGCGGCTGGAATATGCGCTGGTCAACGGCATCACCGCCTTCATCGACGTCGATGTCGAGGAGGCGCGCCAGCAGGCGGAGAAGCCGCTGCATGTGATCGAAGGCCCGCTGATGGCCGGCATGAACGTCGTCGGCGACCTGTTCGGCGCGGGCAAGATGTTCCTGCCGCAGGTGGTGAAGTCGGCCCGCGTGATGAAGCAGGCGGTCGCCTATCTGATGCCCTTCATGGAGGAGGAGAAGCGCCTCAACGGCGGTTCGCAGCGCTCGGCCGCCGGCAAGGTGCTGATGGCGACGGTGAAGGGCGATGTCCACGACATCGGCAAGAACATCGTCGGCGTCGTGCTCCAGTGCAACAATTACGAGGTCATCGATCTCGGCGTCATGGTGCCGACCCAGAAGATCCTCGACGTCGCGCGCAAGGAGAAGGTCGACATCATCGGTCTGTCGGGGCTGATCACGCCCTCGCTCGACGAGATGGTGACGGTCGCCTCCGAGATGGAGCGCGAGGGTTTCGACATTCCCCTGCTGATCGGCGGGGCGACGACTAGCCGCGTCCACACCGCCGTGAAGATCCACCCGGCCTATGAGAAGGGCCAGACGGTCTATGTCACCGACGCCTCGCGGGCGGTCGGCGTGGTGTCGAGCCTGCTGTCGCGCGATCAGAAGCCGGCCTATGTCGAAGGCATCCGGGCGGAATACGCCAAGGTGTCCGCCGCGCATCGCCGTTCGGAGGCCGACAAGCAGCGGCTGCCGCTGGCCAAGGCCCGCGCCAACGCCTTCAAGGCCGACTGGAGCGCCTATCAGCCGCCCAAGCCCAGCTTCCTGGGGACGCGGACCTTCCGCACCTATGATCTCGCCGACCTCGTCCCGCTGATCGACTGGACCCCCTTTTTCCAGACCTGGGAGATGAAGGGGCGCTTCCCCGCCATCCTCGAGGACGAGAAGCAGGGCCCGGCGGCGCGCGCGCTGTGGGACGATGCGCAGGCGATGCTGAAGCGCATCGTCGAGGAGCGCTGGTTCAACCCGAAGGCGGTGATCGGCTTCTGGCCGGCCAATGCGGTCGGCGACGACATCGCGCTCTACACCGGCGAAAGCCGGGCGGAGCGGCTGGCGACGCTGCACGGCCTGCGTCAGCAGCTCTCCAAGCGCGACGGCAAGCCGAACATGTGCATCGCGGATTTCGTCGCGCCGGAAGGCATCGACCGGCCCGACTATATCGGTGCCTTCGTGGTGACGGCCGGCGCCGAGGAAGAGCGCATTTCCGAGCGGTTCGCGCGCGACAACGACGATTACCGTTCGATCATGGTCAAGGCGCTGGCGGACCGCTTCGCCGAGGCCTTCGCCGAGCGCATGCACCAGCTCGTGCGCAGGGACTATTGGGGCTACGCGCCCGATGAGAGCCTCGCCAACGAGGACCTGATCCGCGAGGAGTATCGCGGCATCCGCCCGGCGCCGGGCTATCCCGCCCAGCCCGACCACACCGAGAAGGCGACCCTGTTCGAGCTGCTGAAGGCGGAGTCGCGCGTCGGCGTGAAGCTGACCGAGAGCTTCGCGATGTGGCCCGGCTCCTCCGTGTCGGGGCTCTATCTCGCCCATCCCGACGCCTATTACTTCGGCGTCGCCAAGGTCGAGCGCGACCAGGTCGAGGACTATGCCGCCCGCAAGGGCATGCCGATCCACGAGGTCGAGCGCTGGCTGGCGCCGATCCTCAACTACGAGCCTGCGAGCTACCGTCTCGAGGCGGCGGAGTAGGGCTCCCGGCTGTCGCGGGTTTCACAGTCCGCTCTTGTTGAATGAGGGCGTGGCGGCGTATAGCCCCGCAGGGGCCGTCTGGCCCGACCTCATAAACGGAACGGACCTGACATGGCTGACGACGACTACGTCTATGACGAGGTGACGGGCGAGTGGCGCCCGGCCTCCGAGATGGCTGCGGCGGCCGCGCCGGACGGCGTCGTCGTGCGCGATGCCGCCGGCAACACGCTGGCCGATGGCGATTCCGTCGTCCTGATCAAGGACCTGAAGGTCAAGGGCGCCGGCCAGACGCTGAAGCAGGGCACGGTCATCCGCTCGATCCGCCTCACCGACGATCCCGAGGAGATCGACTGCCGTCACGAGACCATCCGCGGCCTCGTTCTGCGCACCGAGTTCGTCCGCAAGCGCGGATGACCGCAGCCTCGCCCGTGATCCGCAAGGCGAAGCCGGCCGACCAGCCGCGCATCCATGCGATCCGCATGGGCGTCCTTGAGAATGTGCTGTCGGATCCCTCGCGGGTGACCGAGGCCGAGGTCGCCTGGTATTGCGACCAGGCGATTTTCCTGGTGTCGGAAGCCGATGGCGAGATCGCCGGCTTCACCTGCGCCAATCCCCAGACGGGGCTAATCTGGGCGCTGTTCGTAGATCCGGCCCATGAGGGGCAGGGCCATGGCCGCGCGCTGCTCGATGCAGCGCTGGCCGCGCTGGCGTCGGCCGGCATCGTTCAGGCCCATCTCACCACCGGCGCGGGGACGAGGGCGGAGCGCTTCTATCGCCGGCATGGCTGGCGCGAGACCGGTCGCTCGCTCGACGAGAACGTCGTTTTCGTCCGGCCGCTCGGCTGACCCGCGGCCGGCATTGCGCCGGCGCCATCCCGAGCCTGCGCGGCTGCAATCGCACGGCCATTGAAGCCGTCTCTGCGCTGCAACATCTTCACGCCACCCTACGGACCGTTCCTCAGGAGGCACCCATGACCCAGATCGCGATCGTTTTCCATTCCGGCTACGGCCATACGGCCAGGGTCGCCGAGCATGTCGCCAAGGGCGCGCGCGGCACGGGCGCCAGCGTCGATCTGGTCGCTATCGATGCCGACGGCAACCTGCCGGAGGCCGCCTGGGCCACGCTGAAGGCGGCGGATGCCATCGTCTTCGGCTCGCCGACCTATATGGGCACCGTCTCCTGGCAGTTCAAAAAGTTCGCCGACGCCTCCAGCAAGCCCTGGTACACGATGGACTGGAAGGGCAAGATCGCGGCCGGCTTCACCAATTCCGCGACGCTGAACGGCGACAAGGGCTCGACCATCGCCTATCTCGCTCTGCTCGCCGCCCAGCACAAGATGCTCTGGACCGGCACGGGCATGCATCCGTCCAACGCCAAGGCGAGCACCCGCGACGACCTCAACAATCTCGGTGGCTATCAGGGTCTGCTGGTGGTCTCGCCCTCCGATGCCGGCGTCGACGAGATGATCCCCGGCGATCTGAAGACGGCCGAGGCCTTCGGCGCCAATGTCGCCGACGTGGTCAGGAGCGTGAAGGGCTGAGCCCCTTCAGTTCGGTGCGCGCGGCCGGTACCGGCCGCGCGATCATGCCGTCAAAGACACGCACGCAGTTGCTGCCCGCCGCCCGCGCGACGTAAAGCGCGGAATCGGCCTCGGCGAAAAGCCGCTTCGGGTCGTCGCGGTGAGACGGCTTGAGCAGGGCCGCGCCGACCGACAGGCCGAGTTCGACCGCCCCGCTGCCGTGCGGGATTGGGCGGGCCAGCAGGCGATGGGCACTGCCGAGCGTGGCCTCGAGCATTCCAGCGGCGCCGATGCGCAGCAGGAGGGCGAATTCGGCCCCGCCGATCCGGGAGACGAGGATCGCATCGGGAAACTGCCGCGCGAGCCGCTCGCCCAGGCAGCGCAGACAGTCCAGCGCGCCGTCATGGTCGTGGCGGGCCCGGAGCGTCTCGAAATCGTCGATCGACAGCACGGCGAGGGCAAAGCCGTGCTGGCCATCGGCGTAGCGGCTGAGTTCGCGCGTGGCCTCCTCGAAGGCGCGCCGGTTCGTCAGCCCGCTCAGCGGGTCGTGACCCGCGACGGTGACAAGACCGTCCCACATCTTCTTTTCGGCCGTGACGTCCTGCTTGGAGCCGAAGACCCGGATCGCCCGGCCCTGGTCGAACCCGACACCGACGCGCAGGCGCATCCAGCGGCTGCGGCCGCCCGAGCGAAGCTGGCAATCCAGCACGAAGCCCTTGCCGCTGTGGATCGCGGCGGCCCGCTGACGATCCATCTCGCTGCGGCTCTGGCTCTGGTAGACGTCGAGCGTCATCGAGCGGTGCAATGTCAGGCCGCGCTGGATGCCGAACAGGTCGTAGACGCCGTCGGTCCAGGTCACGATTTCGGTCTTGATACCAACGGCCATCGCGGCTGACTCACGGGGGTCTTTTCGGCGGCTCGTTTCGCTGATTCCATGTGCGCGAGGAGGATTCGCGCCATGGCTGCTGCGGTGAAGCTTCGAACGGACTACTCGGCCCTCGACCTGCGTCGGCTTGCGGCGGGGTCGAGGCACGCCAACCAGAGCCGCCGGCTTCTGTCGCTGGCGGCGGTTCTCGACGGTATGGATCGGGAGCAGGCCGCGCGGATCGGCGGCATGGATCGCCAGACGCTGCGCGACTGGGTTCACCGGTTCAACGAAGGCGGCCCCGACGGGCTGAAGGACATTCGTTCCAAGGGACATCCGCCCAGGCTCTCGACCGATCAGCTCGCCGCCTTGGCGGCCATCGTCGAGACGGGCCCCGACCGGGCCGTCAATGGCGTGGTGCGCTGGCGGCGCATCGACCTGCAGAAGGTCGTTCGTGAGCGCTTCGGCGTTGATTATCACGAGCGCACGATCGGGAAGCTTCTGAAGCAGATCGGCTTTTCCCACATCAGCGCGCGCCCGCACCACCCGGCGCAGGACGCGCGCGTGATCGAGGCGTTCAAAAAAACTTCGCGGTGACGCTGGGGGCCCATCTCGCCCATGTGCCGAAGCGCAAGCCGATCGAACTCTGGTTCCAGGACGAAGCCCGCATCGGCCAGAAGAACGGCCTGGTCCGGCAATGGGCCAGGCGCGGAACCAGGCCGCGCCAGCCCGCCGACCAGCGCTACGAGAGCGCCTATCTGTTCGGGGCGATCTGCCCGGCCCGCGGCGTCGGCGCGGCGCTCGCCATGCCCTTCGCCGATACCCACGCCATGCAGGCCCATCTCGACGAGATCGCCAGGACGGTCGCGAAGGGCGCCCATGCCGTCCTACTGCTCGATCGCGCCGGATGGCACACCACGGCCAAGCTCGTCGTGCCGAAAAACATCTCGCTGATCTTCCTGCCCTCGCGCTCGCCCGAACTGAACCCGGTCGAGAACATCTGGCAGTATCTGCGCGCGAACTGGCTCTCAAACCGCGTCTTCGACACCTACGACGACATCATCGACGCCGCCTGCGACGCGTGGAACCGCCTCGTCGATCAGCCCAGGACCATCACATCCATCGGGAGGCGTGAATGGGCGCATATCGGTCAGGAATGAGGGCCGTTGGTATGAGATCGCATGACCACGCGCCGCCCGGTCCCGAAAGGGCCTCCTGATAGAGTCCTGCGGGATTGCCGGTGTGCTTGGCGAGGGTCGTGTCGAGCATCAAGTGGGAAATCCCCTCAGGGGGCAGGCATCTCGACGATCACGTTAGAGGCGTCGGGTTAAACGCCCCTTTCCGCACTCGGCAAAAGAGAGGCCCTTCACTCCCGGCGCAGCGCCTCGATCGGATCGAGGCGCGCCGCTTGCCGGGCGGGGTAAAACCCGAAAAACACGCCGATCAGCCCCGAAACGCCGACGGCGACCGCGATCGTCTCTAAGGACACGACCGACGGCCAGCCGGCTATTCGCGCAATCGTGAGCGCCGAGCCGATGCCGAGCGCGATGCCCACCGCCCCGCCGATCGTGGCGAGCGTCGTCGCCTCGATCAGGAACTGGGCCAGGATATCGCGCTGGCGCGCGCCGACCGCGAGCCGCAGGCCGATCTCGCGCGTGCGCTCCGTCACCGAGACCAGCATGATGTTCATGATGCCGATGCCGCCGACCAGCAGCGAGACGCCCGCCACCGCCGCCAGCAGCCAGGACAGCGTGTTGGCGGCCTGTGTCGCGGTGTTGGCGATCTCGGTCAGGTTGCGGACGATGAAATCGTCCTCCTGGTCAGCCATCAGGCGGTGGCGCTGACGCAGCAGGGCGCCGGTCTGCTCGATGCCCGGCGCGATCGCATCCTCGCTGGCGAACTTGACCATGATGGTCTGGACCGAGCGGTCGCGGGCATAGTTGCGGCCGACGATGCGGCGCCGGCCGGTGTCGAGCGGCACGAAGATGACGTCGTCCTGATCCTGGCCGAGCGCCGACTGGCCCTTGGGCGCCATGACGCCGATGACCTTGAAGGGCACGTTGCGGATGCGGAACTGCTGTTCGAGCGGGTTCTGCTCGCCGAAGAGATTGCGCGCCACCGTCTGGCCGATGATGGCGACGATCTCGCCGCGGCGCAGTTCCTCCGGTTCGAACAGGCGGCCCTCGCCGACATCCCATTCGCGGGCGGTGAAGAAGTCGAGATCGGTCGCTGTGATCTGCGTCGACCAGTTGGCGCCGCCGAAGACGGCCTGGGCGCGGGTGACGATGACGGGGGCTGCGGCCAGCACGCCGTCGACTTCCTTGGCGATGGCGCTCGCATCCTCGTCGGTCAGCGTCGAGGAGGCGCCGGCGCCGAGCCTGGCGCCGCCCTGCGTGACATTGCCAGACTGGACGATGGCGAGATTGGCGCCGAGCGACTTGATCTGCGAGGTCACGCGCTCGCGGGCGCCCGAGCCGATGGCGACCATCGCGATGACGGCGGCGACGCCGATGATGATGCCGAGCATCGTCAGGGCCGACCGCAGCGCATTGGCGCCGATGGCCGACAGGGCGGAGCGGATGGCTTCGAGAAGGCTCATGCGGCGGTCTCCGGCACGGGTTCCGGAGCCGCCGTCTGCGTATCGAGAGCCATCAGCGCGGCGCGGGCGTCGGCCGCCTCCTGTCGCGTGTCGCTGAGGAGCCGTCCGTCGCGGAAGCGGATGACCCGGCGGGCGTGGCGCGCCACCTCGGCGTCATGGGTGACGAGGACGACGGTGACTCCCTCGCGGTTGAGGTCCTGGAACAGCGCGAGGATCTCCAGCGCGGTGCGGCTGTCGAGCGCACCGGTCGGCTCGTCGGCCAGCAGCAGGCGTGGCTTGTTGACGAGCGCGCGGGCGATGGCGACGCGCTGCTGCTGGCCGCCGGAGAGCTGCATCGGGCGGTGATGGGCGCGCTCGCCCAAGCCGACGCGGCCGAGCGCGGCGAGCGCGCGCTGGCGCCGCGTCTTGCGGTCGGCCCCGGCATAGACCATCGGCAACTCGACATTGGCGCAGGCGTCGACGCGCGGCAGCAGGTTGAACTGCTGGAAGACGAAGCCGAGCTTGCGGTTGCGCAATTCCGCGAGGCCATCGCTGCCGAGCGTCTCGACCGCGACGCCGTCGAGCCGGTAATGCCCGCCGCTCGGCCGGTCGAGGCAGCCGATCAGGTTCATGAAGGTGGATTTGCCCGAGCCGGAGGGGCCCATCACGGCGACGAGGTCGCCCGCCTCGATGTCGAGCGAGACGCGGTCGAGCGCGGTGACGCGGCCGGAATCCAGGTCGTAGACGCGGGAGAGGTCGCGGGCTTCGATCAGGGGCATCGCATGCTCCCTCTCGTCATTCCGGGTTCGCCGCTGCGCGACGCTCCGGACCGACAGGGCAGGGCGGGCGCTTTCGCAATCGCCATCAGAACAGCCGGGGCGGGCCGCCGCGCGTCGGCGGACGGGCGGGCGTTGACTGGGCGGCGGCGGACGGGCGCGGCCCGCCGCCGATGACCACCGCCTGGCCTTCCTGCAGGTCGCCGGAGAGCAGCTCGGTATAGGCGCCGTCGGTCGGGCCGAGCATGACCGGCACCGCGCGCGGGCGGCCGTCATCGTCGAGCACATAGACGCGGCCGGGTGTGCCCTGCTGCGGCGCGGTGCGTCCCCCCTGCATCATCGCCTCGAACTTCGCCTTGCGCTCTGGATCGAGCACGGCGGCGATCTTGGCGATCATGTCGGCGCGCGCCTTGCGGAAGACGGCGCGGCGCTCCTCCTCGGTCAGCCCTGCCATGGCCTCGCGAAAGCCGGCGCGGCGCTCCTGCATGATCGTGGCGATCGCCTGCTTCTGCTCCGGCGTCGGCTGCAACTCGGTCTCGATGCGTTCGCGCAATGCCATCGCCTGGGCGGCGCCGCGCCCGGCCGCGGCGCCCTGCGCGACGGCGGCAGCGCCCGGCGTTGCGGGCGCGGGGCTGAGCGCGCCGGCGCCGGCGGGACGGAAGCGCAGCGCCGCGTTGGCAATGCGCAGCACGTCGCGGCGGTCCTCCGTCACGACCTGGAGATTGGCGGTCATGCCCGGCAGCAGCGCCATGTCGGCATTCTCGACCCGGATCACGCCGGTATAGGTGACGACGTTCTGGATCGTCTGCGCGCCGAGCCTGACCATCTCGACGCGACCCTCGAAGGTGCGGTTGGGATAGGCGTTGACGGTGAAGCTCGCCGGCTGCCCGGCCTTCAGCCTGCCGACATCGGCCTCGTCGACATTGGCGTAGATGTCGATCGTGCGCAGGTCCTGCGCGATCTGGAACAGGGTCGGCGTCGAGAGCGAGGCGGCGACGGTCTGGCCGAGATCGACCTGGCGCTGCACGACGACGCCATCGACGGGCGAGCGGATGTCGGTGCGCTCGAGGTCGATCAGGATGTCCTTCAGCTTGGCCTCGCGCTGCGCGATCATCGCCTCGCCGGATTTCACCTGCCCTTCCGCGAGCAGGATATCGGCGTCGAGCCCGTTGAGCTCGGCCTTGGCCGAGGCGATCTGCGCCTCGCTGGAGGCGAGCGTGGCGGTCTGGACCTCGAGCTGCGTGCGGGCTGTGTCGAGCGTCTGCTGCGAGCCGGCGCCGCGGCTGAACAGCTCGGTCTGGCGCGCGAAGGTGCGCTTCGCGTCGGCGAGCTGCGCGGCGACGCGGTCTCGCTGGGCTTCGAGATCCCTGACGGTCGAGTTGGCCTTGAGCCGTGTCGAGCGGGCGCGGTCGAGTTGGGCGCGCTTGACCAGGAGATCGGCCCGCGCCTGCATCACATCGGCCTGCGCGGCGTCGCGGCGGGTCCTGATCTGGTCGCTGTTGAGCCGCGCGACGACCTGGCCGGCCTTCACCTGGGAATTGTAGTCGGCGAGGATCTCGACGATCTGGCCGGACAGCTGCGAGCCGACCAGCACGGTCGTCATCGGCGTCAGCGTGCCGGTGGCGCGCACGGCGGCGGTGATCTGGCCGCGGTCGATCGGGGCCGTCCGGTAGGCCGCCTCGCTGGAGGGACCGCCGGCCGGACGCCACGCCCAGTAGCCGCCGGCCGCGAGCACGGCCACGACACCTGTTCCGATCAACCACTTGCGCAAGTCTGTCCCCATCGTTGCGTCGGCAGGGCCGACGTCCTTCAGCCGCCGCAACATGCCAGAACGGCACGCGACCAGCGAGTTAAACTCTGGCAATGTTGCCGCCACGTTGCTAGTTCGGTGCCTCAAAGGGACGGGCGAAAGCGCAGCCCGATGATCCGCCCCTGATCCGACCAGGCGATGCGGAAGGTGAACGCTCCCTTCGCGAATACGGCGCGGTAGACATCGTGCCCCGCCGGCCCGACACCGCGGAACAGCAGCGTTTGCAAGGTCCCTTTGGCGGAGAGCTTGGCATGGGCGCGGTCGAACTGTTCGCGCACGGCTTCCGCCAGCTCCGCCGTCATTCGCTCGACACAGGGTCGGCCAGCCTGGTACTCCGCAATCAGATGACGCAGCATGGCTTCGCTCTCCGGATGCGGGAGCTGGTTTTCGACGCGGCGGGCGAGGGCGGCGGCGGCGTCGCGGGCTTCGTCAGGATCGATGCGCGCCGCTCTGCGCTCATGGCCGTTGTTGTGTAGGATCAGCTCCGCGGGGAGGCCATCCTTTCCTTTGATGAAGGAGACCTGCGCGGGCGCAGCCTTCCAGAAGAATGTCGTCTCGTTTTCGGCGAACATTTCGATCGGGACATCGTCACCCGGATCGCGAATAAACAGCCGGCCATCCCTGCTCGTGACCTCGAAGACCGGCCCTCCTTCGTAGCGATAGTTGCCGGCGTATCGTTCGAGGAGCAGAGGATCGACCGGGACGGCCGTCCTGGGTCTCGCCTGCTCGTAGCGCCGCCATGCGATGTCGTCCGTCGTCGCCTGGGTCATGTTGGCCTCCTTTGCCAGTTTGATGAGGTCCTCCGTCGAGACGGCCTGGCCTTCCGCGAGGGCGGCGCGCGCGGTGGCGACGAGCGCCAGCCCACGGTCGAGGCGCGCCCGTTGCTCGGTCAGCGCCGCATGCTGCAGGGCCAGCGTGCCGTCGAGATCGGCCGTCTTGCCCGCCAGCAGCGTGGTGATGCTGGAGAGGCTCAGTCCGAGGAGTTTCAGGGCGAGGATTTCATGGAGGCGGGCGATCTCGCTCGCGCCGTAGACCCGCCAGCCCTTGGCGGTCCGCCGCGGGCGGATCAGGCCCCTCTGCTCGTAGAGGCGCAAGGCCCGCACGGTCAGGCCGATGCGGGCGGCACACTCGTTCGCAGCCAGCAGGACCTCGTCATTGCGCCTTGCCATCTTCATCGGAGCCTCCTGAAGATCGGTCTAGGCTATGACGCAGGGTGCGGCTCAAGCGGCTTTTCGTCGCGAAAGTCGACGATGGTATCGTGGCGAGCATCGTGCCGGGTCGAGGCAATCCTCAACCTTCGACCTATGCCCTTCCTTCGCGGGGTATGTCTTTCCCGATCCGCTCGATGGCGGCATTCGCCGAGGCCGCGGCGAGCAAATCCTTCCAATCGTCGGGCGGGTTGCCCTTGTCGAGCATGCCCTTGAAGACGCGATAGGCGTCCGTCTTCGCGCCATAGGTCCGCAAGGTGGTTTCGTCGTTCACCCAGGCGAAGATGATGATTTTCGTCTTGCTGTCGAAGCGGAAGAACAGCCGGAAGCGGCCATTGCCGAACTTGGCCCGGAACCAGTGCTTCCGGGCGGCGCCGAGCGTGTCGCCCTGACGGTATTCCGGCCGGGTCGGATCGGCGGGGACCGTCTCGAAGAGGAGCTTGGCGAGCGCCGCAAGGAGCTTCGCCTGCGCGGTCCCCTGAAAGCCCACCGGGTCGGCCGCCTTGGCGGCTTCGACGGCGGACGTCGCCCGCTCGAGCTGATCGAGCAGGAGAGGATGGGCGAAGATCGTCCAGCCGTTGACGATCATGGCTCAGAGCGTCACATCCCCGTCGATCTCTTCATCGAGATCGACGTTCATTCCGGCCGTGAGCGCGGTCATCCGCTCCGCGAGGGCGGTGGGGAAGGCGGTGAGATGGGCAGGGTTCTCGGCCATGTCCCGCGCGAGGAACGCGAGGAACCCGTCGATGACGGGGTCCGTCTCCTCCTGCGCCGCCACGAGGCTGACCCGGCCGCCCTCGTCGACGACATAGGCGATCTCGCCGCCATAGCTCACCCCCAGCGCCTGACGCACGGCCTTGGGGACCGTGGTCTGCCCCTTCGCGGTGATCTTGCTGCGCTCGTAAACGAGGGTTGTCACGGGATGCTCCGACGTTTGGAAGTAAGGATAAATCCTTACTTCATAGAGGCGCTGCCGGCAAATGCGCAAGGCTGCTGTGGGTCAGAAGCCGCTCCCAGCGAGGCGCGCACAACGGACTTTGAAGCTGACATTGCGGCCCTCGACTCTCTAGCAGCGTTGCCAGACCATCAGATCACCGACCACTTGGAAACCCGCGTCCAGCGCAGCCGCCAACGCATCGCCGCTCTCGTAGCCGACCAAATCAAAGTCGCAGAACATAGTGGCCGCGGCGCCGATCGTCTCTGGAGCTTCGCCGAATACGTTGCTGATACCAGCCACGCCACCCGCTATTGTGATGACGCACCCGGCCTCGATTTTATCATCCGCCCACCCGGCCAACATTGTTACCGCTGGGCCTGCTAGGAACCTTGGCACGAAGAGCGGAAGTTGGTCAGCGCCTGTGCTCCAGGCCGACTCCCAATGCCTCAACACCGCAGCTTCCGTCACACGACGCCATTTGAGCCGCGTCACTCCCGGCGCCAATCCGGCGGGCCGGTAGATCCAAGACGCATCGAACAGCGGCTCAAAGCCCACGCTCTCCAGCGCGAGCGCCTGGAAGCTATCCTTGACAAAGAATGGACCCGAGACGTGCGCCGCCCGCTCGGAGATCGACTGAGCCTGGTCGAGTGGATCGATCGTTGCGTCTATCGTGACTATATTCGGGTAGAATCGCGGCGGCGTTCCCAAGCACGCAACGAAGCCGTCTTTGAACTCGACGCCAAGCCCATGCGCGCGCCACATGGAGGCGCACAACTCACCATTGTCCAGCGCCGCGAGCCGATGAATTTCCGAAATAATCATGTTCTCCACGCTCTCTACTGCACAGTCAGCTAATCGCTGGCTCAGCGTAACCTCGCAACACCGACATTCGATTGTGGCGGGCAATCAGGCGCGCCGAATGCTCGGCTTCCCCAATCACCTCTTCTGCGTCAACTCAGTTTGCCTCTCGTTGGGAATCCCGCGTCAGATGCTCGACACAGCCAAATGCGCAATCGGCAAAGAGCTGACTCGCTGATGGTCCGAAACGGCTCGAGGCTGACCCAAGCCCACATCCGGCAAGACCCGCACTAGGCCGTCACCCCGTCCTTCCCCCCTGCGTCGCCGCCAGCAGATCCCGCAGCGTCGTGATCGTCGAGGCGTCGGCGACGCCGTCGATCTTTTCGGGGCGCCAGTGGCGCTGGAAGGCGGCGACCACCGCTTCCAGCTTCTCGTCATAGACGCCGTCGAGCACGAAGCCGGCGTGCGCAGTCCGCGACACGCGCCAGCCGACGATACGGCGGGCATAGGCGTCGATGACGAAGGCGACATAGACGAAGCCCGACCAGATACTGACATCGGTGAAGTCGGAGAGCCAAAGCATGTTCGGCGCAGGAGCATGGAAGACCCGGTTCACATGATCGAGCGGGCACGGCGCCGCCTTGTCCTGCACCGTGGTGCGCATAGGCTTTCCACGGATGACGCCTTGCAGGCCCATGCCGCGCATCAGTCGCGCCACGGTGCAGCGAGCGATAACGAAGCGTTCTCGCACCATCTGCCGCCAGACCTTCCTCACGCCGTAAACCTCGAAGTTCTCGGCGAAGACGCGGGCGATCTCGGGCTGCAGGGCGATATCCCGCTTCGCCCTCACTGACAGCTTCTCGGGATCGGCGCGCTTGGCGACATTGGCATGATAGGTCGAGGGGGCGATCGGCAGCACTCTGCAGATCGGCTCGACCCCATGGACCTGACGGTGATCGTCGATGAAAGCGATCATCGCTTGAACAGGCGGTCGAGTTCCTCTCACCCGACAGGCGAATGCGCGCATTCGCCGAAAGGGGCCTGGGTAAAATACGCCGATGCTTTGCGCAGTATCTCGTTCGCCTGTCGAAGCTCCCGGTTCTCGCGCTCCAGGGCCTTGAGCTTCGCCGCCATGTCCGTCGTCAGACCGGGCTTCCGGCCGCTGTCGACCTTGGCCTTCTTCACCCACTCATTCAGCGTCTGCGCCGTGCAGCCGATATTCCCCGCAATCGACATGATCGCCGCCCAGCGGGACGGATACTCGCCCTCGTGGTCCAGCAACATCCGAACCGCGCGGGCACGCACCTCACGCGAAAACTTGTTCGTTGTCTTGCTCGTCATGGCTCCACTTTCTCAGGAGTTGGAGCCTCCGACAAACCCGGCGCGGTTCAAATATCGGTTTACATTGGCCTGGAGCATGAAATGGTTAACACAAATACACACAATAGGCGCTATACTACATGTGTGCCGAACGCAACTGCGGTGAAACCAGCGAGTCGGCTCTAATATTGGAGCTCTCGGATCAGTTTTGTGGGGCGCTGTAGAAGCTATGAATGTACAGGCGGTTATTTTGGCTGCCCGGCATCATGTAGGGAGGATACCATGAAGAAACTCACTTTGGTTGGATTTGCATTGGCCATTGGCGTGAGCCTTGTGCTTTCAGCCGGCTCGGCCTCTGCCAAGCTTTCGACCAGAACGGTGGCGGTCAATTGTGACGCCCAAGGAAAAAATTGCAAGTCTGATACTGGTTGGGGTCCAGGTGGCGGCTCTACAATCTCGTGCACGAAACCAAAAGTTTTTAACAAGCAAACCGGCAAGTGCAAGTAATGCCTTCGGGCAGCTCCTAATCTGAAAATGCCTATCCCGTGCTGGTTGGCCGGGATAGGCCCTTATGCGTTTTCTCGTCGTACCGCTAGGGCCGGGCGGGGTCGAAAAATTACATTGTGAATCGCCGCTGGATGACATCTTAGTGGCAGGTCACGGCCATCCCGCTTCGCATCCCATTCCTCCATCACTAGGTAAGCTGGCGGCCATATTTTCCGTCAGTAATCTTGTGCCACAATCGAGCGCAATTTGTATAACCGATAGCGGTGGCTGGCTCATACAAGGTGGTCCGCTTACGGAGCCAAGCTTATGAATGACGGTGGCTTACGTCTGCAACGGGTCGAGGCTGTGTGAAAACTCTCCGGATTGGCTAGAATCCCGACGTTGCAGTCGGGAGGTGGATTTGAGCGGCTTCATGGAGGGTTGCGACCGTCGGCAGCCGACGCTGCTTCCCGATTGCCTGGACGACTACGTGGCCGAGGATAACCCGGTGCGGGTTGTGGACGTGTTCGTCGACGACCTTGACCTGGGCGCCCTGGGTTTTGAAGGCGTGACGCCGGCGCCGACAGGACGTCCGGCCTACCATCCTGCAACGCTGCTCAAGCTCTACGTCTACGGCTACCTGCACAAGGTGCAGTCCAGCCGCCGGCTGGAGCGCGAGGCTGGGCGCAATGTCGAGTTGATGTGGCTGACGGGGAGGCTTGCGCCCGACCACAAGACGATCGCGGACTTCCGGAAGGATAATGGCCCGGCGATCCAGGCCGCCTGCGCGCAGTTCGTGGTGTTATGCCGTCAGATCGGTCTGTTCGAGAGCGCCCTGGTCGCCATTGACGGCAGCAAGTTCAAGGCGGTGAACAGCCGCGACAAGAACTTCACGGCCAACAAGCTCAAGAAGCGCTTGGAGCAAGTCGCCGAGCATATCGCCGGTTACCTGCGGGACCTCGACACGGCCGACCGCCAGGAAGGCGAGGCCGCCGAGGCGCGCTCGGGCCGACTGAAGGAGAAGGTCGAGCGGCTGCGCGAGCAGATGAAGATGCTTCAGGCGATGGAGGCACGGGTCGAAGCCGCACCCGATGGCCAAGTCTCGCTGACCGATCCGGACGCTCGCTCGATGGCCACCAGCGGGCGCGGCAGCGGGATCGTCGGCTATAATGTCCAGTCTGCGGTGGAGGCCGAGCATCACCTGATCGTCGCCCACGACGTGGTCATGACCGGCAGCGACCGCGAACAGCTCGCGGCCATGGCCGCGAAGGCCAAGGACGCCATGGGCGTGGCAAAGCTCGATGCGCTGGCCGACCGCGGCTGGGATTGTCAGGATTTCCGTGTGCGGGCGGCGGGTTGAACATCAGGCCGCCATGGCCCTAGTGAAGCGCTCGCCGAAGATGACGGCGAACTGAGCCTTGGCCATCACCCATTCACGAGGCCCCATCTTCCACTCCTTTTCCGAGCGGTTCAAGACGAGGAAGAGGAGCTTCATCGCAGCCTCGTCGGTCGGGAAGTGGCCTCGGGCGCGCACGGCCCGGCGCAGTTTGGCGTTCAGCGCCTCGATCGCGTTGGTGGTGTAGAGGATGCGACGAACGTCGGCCGGGAAGGCGTAGAACGGCACGACCTCGCTCCAGGCGCGCCGCCAGCTCTGGGCGATCGCCGGATAGCGGCGGCCCCAATGCCCCTCCTCGAAGGCGCTGAGCGCCGCCTCGCCGGCGGCGGCATCGATGGCGCGGTAGATCTCCTTCAACGCTGCGGCAACGAGCTTGCGGTCCTTGTAGGAGACGAAGTCCAGGCTGTGGCGCAGCAGATGAACGATGCAGGTCTGAACCATGGCCTCGGCAAAGACGGCGCGGATCGCGTCAGGGAAGCCCTTCAGGCCATCGACGACGGCCAGCAGGATATCATCGACGCCGCGGTTTCGGAGTTCGTTCATGACGCGCAGCCAGAACTTCGCACCCTCGTTCTGCTCCAGCCAGAGACCCAGGATCTCCTTGGCGCCGTCGGCACGGACGCCGAGCGCGATGTGGACGGCCTTGTTGCGGACGACGCCCTCGTCGCGGATCTTGACGCGCAGAGCATCGAAGAAGACCAGCGGATAGACCGGCTCCAGCGGCCTCACCTGCCAGGCCGCGATCTCGTCGAGCACGGCATCGGTGACGGCGCTGATCAGATCGGGCGAGACCTCGATCCCATAGAGCTCGCGCAGATGCCCGACGATCTCGCGGGGCGCTCATGCCCCGGGCATACATCGAGACGATCTTGTCGTCGAAGCCGGGAAAGCGGCGCTGATACTTGGCGATCAGCTGCGGATCGAACGTCGCCTGCCGATCGCGCGGAATCTCCAGCTCGATCCGGCCAGTGTCGGTCGTCACCGTCTTGCGGCCGTAGCCGTTGCGGCTGTTGCCGGCCTCATCTCCCGCCAGATGGTGATCCATCTCGGCGTTCAGGGCCCGCTCGGCGAAGGCTTTCTTCAGATCGTCGAGCAGGCCATTGGGGTCGAAAGCCGTCTTGGGCTCGGCGCCAGCCAACAACTGGTCCAAAAGCGCGTCAGGAATGCGGGGGGCTTTGCGTCGTGCCATCGGGAACCTCCATCGGATCCATTATGGCCGCCCGCACACGGAAATCCTGACAGTCCCACCGCGGCTACTTCTCGGGCGAGGAGATCCGCTCCTGCGACGCCCTGGGCGTGACGCCCTATCTGCCCAAGCCGCTCACCTCGGGCGCCAAGGCCGACGGCCGGTTCGGCAAGCAAGACTTCGTCTATCTGCCCGAGCAGGACGTCTATCGCTGTCCCTCCGGCGCACTGCTGCCGCGCCATATGACCACGGTCGAGCGGGGCATGACGCTCCACCGTTACTGGGATCGCGCCAGTTGCCAGACCTGCGCCCTCAAGGCTCTGTGCACACCCAGCATCGAGCGACGCGTGACCCGCTGGGAGCACGAGGCGCTCATCGACGCCCTTCAGCGGCGGATGGACCTGACGCCTGGGGCCATGCGCATGCGAAGGCGGCACGTCGAGCACCCCTTCGGCACGATCAAAGCCTGGATGGGATCGACGCACTTCCTGACGAAGCGCCTGCCCAATGTGAAGACTGAGATCGGCCTCCATGTCCTGGCCTATAATCTCAAGCGGGTGATCGCCATCCTGGGCGTAGGGCCGCTGATAGAGGCGATCCGGGCCTGACGTCGGCCTCGCCCCGCGCTCGCGTTGCCCACCAGCCAAGCCGCAGCGTTCAGCGCGTTTTTACACAGCCTCGGTCGAGAGCGGACCCAAACCCAGATATTACAAGACCCACGCCTTTATCACCCCGTCCGCGCGGCCTGCGTCGCCGCCAGCAGATCCCGCAGCGTCGTGATGGTGGAAGCGTCGGCGACGCCATCCACCTTTTCGGGGCGCCAGTGGCGCTGGAAGGCGGCGACGACCGCTTCCAGTTCCTCGTCATAGACGCCGTCGACGGTGACGCCGTAGCCGAACATGGCAAACATCGCCTGCAGCGCCTCGACCGGCTGGCCGCCATCGCCGCGGGCGAAGAAGCGGCCGCTGCGGATCGGGGCGGGTTCGCTCCAGAGGCCGACGCCGCCTTGTGCGAAATGGCGCCAGGGGAATTTCTCGCCGGGGTCGATCTTGCGTCCCGGTGCGATGTCGGAATGGGCGAGCACACGCTCGGGCGGAATGGCCCAGCGCTCGCAGATGTCGCGGCAGAGGTTCAGCGTGGCGGCGATCTGCTCTTGCGGGAAATCGGGCAGGCCGCCGGGATGGCCGGGATTGGCGATCTCGATGCCGATCGAGCAGGAGTTGATGTCGCTCTCGCCGGCCCAATGCGAGGCGCCGGCATGCCAGGCGCGGCGCGCTTCCGGCACGAGCTGCAGCGTGTGGCCGTTCTCGAAGACGAAGTAGTGCGAGGAGACCTGCGAGACCGGGTTGCAGAGCCATTGCAGGGCTTCGCCGGCGTCGCGCATGCCGGTGTAGTGCAGGATCAGCATGTCCGGCCGGCGGGGGGCGCCCTCGGTCGGGCCGCCCTCCTGTCCGGCGGCCCCGCCCTTGCGTTCGCCATGATTGGGGGAGGGGAAGACCTTGGCGGCGAAGCGGCTGTCGGGGGTGGCGTCGCGGCTCATGCGGGGTTGCTCGTCAGCCGCGCCCGCAGGCCGCGTTCGCGCTCGATCCGGTCCCAGGCGGCGTTGATCGCGGCCAGGCGCCTCGTGGCGATGGCAACCGCTTCTTCGGGCAGGCCGCGGGCGATCTCGCGATCGGGGTGGTTCTCGGCCACGAGCCTTCGGTAGTGCCGCTTGATCTCGTCGTCCGACATTTCGCGGCTTGCGCCCAGGACGAGATAGGGATCGTCGGCGCGGCGCACATGGCGGGCCTCGATGCGGGCGAAATCGGCCTCGTCGATGCCGAAGATCGTGGCCACGTCGCGCAGATAGGCATGCTCGTCCTGGTGGATCGCACCATCGGCGGCGGCGATCAGGAAGAGCCCGTCGAGCACGTCCTCGAGCAGGGCTGGCTCGTCGCGAAAGCTCTCGGCGATTTGCCCGGCATAGGCTTCGAACCCGGCGCTGGTCTGCTTGGCCAGGTCGAACAGCATCTCGATGCGCGCCTGCTGCTCGGGCGGGACGGCGACGATCCGCCGGAAGGCGGCGACCTCGTCGCGCGTCACCACGCCGTCCGAGCGCGCCATCTTGGCGGCGAGCGCGACGAGGCCAGTGGTGAAGACGAGTTCGCGCGGCGCCGCGCCGAAGGGGGCGCCTTCGCGATCGACCAGCATATGGCCCGCGAGCGCGCCGAGAAGGGCGCCGAGGGGGCCGCCGAGCACGAGGCCGAGGCCGCCGCCGCCCAGCAGCCCCCAGAATGACGATACCATGGTGCAGGCGACTCCCGGCGCGGTGCTGACCGGGTGACCATAACCAGAACGCGTTTGCGCCGACAGCCCCGGTGTGGGGCCGACTCGCTGCGTTATCAGGTCGCAAACCGTAAATGAGGCGAAAATCGGGCGGGAAGTTCCCGGGCCGCGTCAATACACAGCCGGCTCGGGACCGCGAAGTGTCGGGGGGCGGTTTTTACATGATCAATACTTGTCAGTAAGATCGTGTAGATCCTTACTCTGAGAGGCAAAATCAATCCAATTTGCGACCTTGCGAACAGATTCTCGTCACATTTACTGATCACTGAACTGCGTCTTCCAGCCAATAGGTGGCAGTAAAGGTTCAGTCGATCATGCGGTATACCTCCAGCGGCGCTCTCGCCGTCCTCGCGATTTGCCTCGCATCGCTTCAGCCGGCCCGGGCCCAGGTCAATGACGAGACCGGCGCTCTGGCGTTCATCGTCCGGGAGGCGGAGATCAAGCGGGAGAAGGCGGCTGAAGCGGCGGGCGAGACCAAGCCGGAGGTAGCGGTCGCGCCGGCCGAGGGCCGTAAGGAGTCGAAGATGAAGCCGGTGCGCGGCGCCCTGGCCGCTCCGGCCGGTTCGGAGGGTCTCAAGGCATTGGTCGCGCGCCATGCGGCGGCCAATGGCGTGCCCTTCTCGCTGGCGGATGCGGTGGTGCGGATCGAGAGTCGCTACAACCCCCGCGCCGCCAATGCCGGCAATTACGGCCTCATGCAGATCCGTCACCAGACGGCGCGGGGCATGGGCTATACCGGCGGGGCCGGTGGGCTGCTCGATCCGGAGACCAACGCCCGCTACGCGATGAAATACCTCGCGATGGCCTACCGCGCCGCCGGTGGCGACACCTGCCGAACCGTCATGAAGTATCAGAGCGGGCATATGGCGACGCGCATGAGCGGCGCCAACCGGACCTATTGCGCCAAGGTCCGCACCATGACCGCCAGCAACTGAACAACCCGTCTGGTTTCCGTCCGCTCGCCTTGACGCAGCCGCCGGGAGCGCGCACTAGCCCTCCCGCCAGTCGGCCGGACGGCCGCTCTCGTGGGAACGCAGGTTCTCGTGGGGGAGGAAAGTCCGGGCTCCACGGAAAAACGGTGCCGGATAACGTCCGGCGGGGGCGACCCCAGGGACAGCGCCACAGAGATCGAACCGCCTGCGTGCCTCGGCTCGCAGGTAAGGGTGAAAAGGTGCGGTAAGAGCGCACCGCGGACCCGGCAACGGGGACGGCATGGCAAGCCCCACCGGGAGCAAAACCGAATAGGGACGATGCTTTTCGCGCGAGCGGGGAGGGGCCTTTTCCGGGCCTGGTCGTCCGGGTTGGTTGCTCGAGGCGCGCAGCAATGCGCGTCCCAGAGGAATGGCCGTCACGCCGGGGGAGCGATCCTCCGGCCATCCAGAACCCGGCTTACAGGCCGACTGGCAATTCTACTCCCGCGGCCGGCTGAAGCGATGTCCTGCGCTTCCGGTGCTCACGGACCAGATGTCCGCTCCGCTCCGGTTCTCGAACATCGCTCCATCCGACTCGCCGGAGCGAATTGCGTCGAGCCCCTGCGAGCCCCTTCGGCGTCACGCCACCTTTAGATCGACGTCGATGTTGCCCTTGGTCGCGTGCGAATAGGGGCACACGATGTGGGCCTTCTGGACGAGATCCTCGACGACGGCCTTGTCGACGCCCGGCACCGAGATGGTCAGCGTCACCTCGAGGCCGAAACCGCCGCCGTCGTCGCGCGGGCCGATGCCGACATCGGCGCTCACCTTCGCATCGTCGGGGATCTTCACCTTCTCCTTGCCGGCGACGAATTTGAGCGCGCCGAGGAAGCAGGCCGAGTAGCCCATCGAAAAGAGCTGCTCGGGATTGGTGCCCTCGCCGCCGCTGCCGCCCATCTCCTTGGGCGTGTTGAGCACGACCGCGATGTTGCCGGTGTCGGTCGAGGCCTTGCCTTCGCGGCCGCCGGTGGCGGAGCCGTGGGCGGTGTAGAGGATCTTCATGTCGCGTTCCTTCGCTGTTCGGCCGGGAGACAGGCGTCTGCGGCTCTGATGTCGTCCGTGTGATTTAGGTCGTGCACAATTAAATTGTCAACGATTAAATCGCTCCTTGATGACGGCGTGATTGGCGGTTTCGCCTGTCCTCGATCAACGCCGCGATGCCGGCCGCCTTGCAGAGCGCGCTGTGGCAAGCGCTGGGATGACCAAAGGTTCCGATCACGCCCTGAACTGCGAGGTGCCGGCTGGCTTCTCCTGCCCGCAGGTATCTGCCGAAACTGAGCCTCCCCGTGTCGCGCTCAACCACTGCGGGAATTCGGCCGCCCAGCCTGTCGCAAGGCGCGAAGGCGCTGCTTGCGGCCGCCACGTCAGGATGAACGCAGGACAACTTTTTTGCGGGGCTCGGGGGAGGCGGCACCGAGCTTCCGGCGCTCGGACGCGACGGAATCGCGCGTGGTTACGGATACTTAACCTTACCGGGCTGTGATGCCGCCAGGACCTGACAGCACCCGCTGCGGTAACCCGATTCCGTTGACGCCCATAAAGGCCCATGCTATCCCAAATCATCCCGTCGAGGCCGGCAGGCAGCCGTCAGACCAGGGTCCGTGTGCCGCGCGGAAACTGGTCCAAGGCCGTCCTTTGCCTGCCTCGACGGGGGGCTACCGCCCCGCGCAGCGCGCCGGCCGGCGCCCGGGTGAAGAGCAGGCCGGGAGGCGGCGTTGACGGACCGCTTCGTCTCGAATTTCACCAATCGGCTCGATGCGAAGGGCCGCGTCTCCATTCCCTCGAGCTTCCGCGCCGTCCTGGCGAAGGACGGCTACGAGGGCCTTTATGTTCATCCCGCGCTGGAACTCGCGGCTTTCGATGCCGGCGGGCACGCCCTGCGCCGGACGATCGACGACATCCTGGCGCGCTTCTCGCCCTTCTCGGAGGAGTGGGAATCGCTGTCGACGGCGCTGAACGGCACCTCGGAGGTGCTGAAAGTGGACCCGGAGGGCCGCATCATGCTGAGCGAGGCGCTGCGGGCTCATACGGGGGTCACCGATACGGTGACCTTCGTCGGGCATGGCCACAAATTCCAGATCTGGGAACCGGAGCGGTTCCGGACGCATCTCGAAGCGGCCAAGGCGAAGCTGCGCGACGTCAAGCGGGCGCTGAGCGTCGCGCCTCCGGTTACCGGAGGCGCGAGCTGATGCCGGGGCGCTCGCAGACGCGCGGACAACGGGCCGAGGGGCCTGCCGAGACCGGCGCACCGCATGTGCCAGTGCTGCTCGCGGAGGTGCTGAGCGCGCTCGCGCCGCGGCCGGGCGGGCGCTATCTCGACGGAACCTTCGGGGCTGGGGGCTATGCCCGCGCGATTCTCGAGGCCGCGCCGGATGCCAGCCTGCTCGCGCTCGACCGGGATCCGACTGCGATCACCGGAGGCGCGGGGCTCGTCGCCGAGATGGACGGCCGGCTGACGCTGGCGCAGGCCTGCTTCGGTGAACTGGCGGAGGAGGCGCAGCGCTTCGGGCGCGTGCCGCTCGACGGCATCGTGCTCGACATCGGCGTGTCCTCCATGCAGATCGACCAGGCCGAGCGCGGCTTCTCCTTCCGCTTCGACGGCCCGCTCGACATGCGGATGGGCCGCGAGGGCCGCAGCGCCGCCGATCTCGTCAACGGGGCGGAGGAGGGCGTCCTCGCCGACATCTTCTATCACTATGGCGAGGAGCGGCGTTCCCGCGCCGTGGCGCGCGCGATCATCGAGGCCCGTCGCAAGGCCCCGCTGACGACGACGAAGCAACTTGCCGAACTCGTCGCCGGCATCGTCTGGGCGGAGCCCGGCGGGGCGCATCCGGCGACGCGCGTGTTCCAGTCGCTGCGGATCGCGGTCAACGATGAGCTGGGCGAGCTGGTGCGTGCGCTGCATGCAGCCGAGGAAGTCTTGGCGCCGGGCGGGCGGCTCGTGGTCGTGACCTTCCATTCGCTCGAGGATCGCATCGTCAAGCAGTTCCTGGCCGAGCGATCGGGCCGCGCTCCGGCGGGCTCGCGCCATGCGCCGGTGGTGGCTGCGTCCCAGCCGACCTTCAGCCTGGTCAGCCGCGGTCCCGTTGCGCCGTCGGAGGCCGAAATGCGGCTCAATCCGCGCGCGCGCTCGGCCAAGCTGCGGGCGGCGGCGCGCAACGAAGCGCCCCCGCGCCCGGCCGATCCCGATCTCGTCGCGCTGGCCGGCCTGCCCGAGCCGCAGCCTCGCCGGAGGCCCCGCGCATGATCAAGCTGCTGCATGTCGTCGCGATCGGCGCGCTCGTCTCCTCGGCCTTCTACGCCTACACGATCAAGTACGAGACCACGCTCGAGGCCGAGCAGGTCCAGAAAATCCGCATGAAGATCCACCGCGAGCGCGATGCGATCGCGGTGCTGAAGGCCGAATGGCAGTTCCTCAACCGCCCCGACCGGTTGCAGGCTCTGGCGGAGCGGCATCTCGACCTGCAGCCCTTCTCGGTGACGCAGGTGGTGCGCATGTCCGACGTGCCCCTTCGCGGACCGAAGGTCGACGCCATCGGCCGCAAGCTCGAGGATCTCGGCCTCGGACTTCCCACCGAGACCCCGAGGGACCGCAAGCCGAGCGCCACGACGCCGGGAGGCCGCCCATGAGCGAGACCGCGACGAAGGCCGCCGAGGCCGTGGCCGAGAGCGCGGCGGATGCCGCGCCCCGGCATCGTCTCGGTGCGCTGAGGGACGTCTTCCGCATGAGCGGCGAGAAGAGCCAGCCGCGCGTCGGCCTGGTGATCCTCGGCTTCTCGGTGCTGTTCCTCGCGATCACGGGGCGCCTCGTCATGCTCGCGACGCTGCCCAACGAGCAGGTCGGCCTGCGCCGCGCCACCTCGACCGCGATCTCGGCCGCGCGGCCCGACATCGTCGATCGCAACGGCGAGGTGATGGCGACCGATATCCGCACCGTCTCCGTCTTCGCCGAACCGCGGAAGATCCTCGACAAGGACGAGGCCACGGAACTGCTCACCGCCGTCCTGCCCGATCTCGACGCCAAGGATCTGCGCGACAAGCTCGGCACCAAGAAGGGCTTCGTCTGGGTCAAGCGCGAAATCACGCCCCGCCAGCAGGCCGAGGTCCATCGGCTCGGCATTCCCGGCGTCGGCTTCGTGCCCGAGAACAAGCGGGTCTATCCCAACGGGACGGCGGCCGCCCATGTGCTCGGCTTCGCCAATGTCGACAATGTCGGCATCGCCGGCATCGAGAAATACATCGACTCGCAGGGTCTGCAGGACCTGAACGGCGCGGGCCTGGCGACGGAATCATCCGATCTCAAGCCGATGGCGCTGTCGATCGACCTCCGCGTCCAGCACGCCCTGCGCGACGAACTCGCCAAGGGCATCGAGAAATATCGGGCCATCGCCGCCGCGGGCGCGATCATGGACGTCAACACCGGCGAAATGATCGCGCTGGTGTCGCTGCCGGATTTCGACCCCGGCAACCCGGTCGATGCGCTGGAGAAGGACCGGATCAACCGGATGAATGTCGGCGTCTACGAGATGGGCTCGACCTTCAAGGCGCTGACCATCGCGATGGCGCTCGATTCCGGCAAGGCCAACATCAATTCGAGCTATTCGACAGCCGGCGGCATGATGCGGTTCGGCCGGCAGGTGATCAAGGAGTATCACGGGACGGGCCGGACCCTGACCGTGCCGGAGGTCTTCCTGCACTCGTCCAATATGGGCTCGATCA
Organism: Allobosea sp. R86505; assembly: GCF_042466375.1. Classification (NCBI taxonomy): domain Bacteria; kingdom Pseudomonadati; phylum Pseudomonadota; class Alphaproteobacteria; order Hyphomicrobiales; family Alloboseaceae; genus Allobosea; species Allobosea sp. R86505. The sequence continues at coordinate 2,217,950 of NZ_JAXHPY010000001.1, forward strand.
AGATGGCGCTCGCCGTCGGCGTGGAGGGGCACAAGGCCTTCCTACGCAAGATGATGCAACTCGACCGGATGACGACGGAACTGCCGGAGAGCGCGGCGCCGATCGTTCCGCAGCGCTGGGGCGAGATCAACACGGCCACGATCGCCTTCGGCCACGGCCTCGCCGTCGCGCCGCTCCAGGCGATGGCGGCGGTGGGCGCGCTGGTCAATGGCGGTACGCTGATCACGCCGACCTTCCTGAAGCGGACGGAAGAGGAGGCCAAGCGCAGCGGCGTGCGGGTGATCAAGCCCGAAACCTCCGAGGCGATGCGCTTCATCATGCGCCTCAATGGCGAGAAGGGCTCGGCCCGAAAAGCGGATGTCGCGGGCTACTTCGTCGGCGGCAAGACCGGCACGGCCGAAAAGGTCATCAACGGCCGCTACGCCAAGAACCGCAACTTCACGACCTTCACCGCGATCGCGCCCTCCGACAAGCCCAAATACTTGTTCCTGGCCATCTATGATGAGCCGAAGGGCTATGCCGAGAGCGGCGGCTATTCGACCGCCGCCTGGAATGCCGGCATCACCACCGGCAAGGTGATCGAGCGGACCGCGCCGATCCTGGGCCTGCCGCCGCGCTTCGAGCCGCCGGTGTCACCCTTCCCGCTGATGGCGCGGCTGGGCGCATGGGGTTCGCGCTGACGCTTGCCGCGGGCCGGGCTCCACGCTAGCGAGCGATCATGACAGAAGCCCTCACACTCGGCCGCCTGTTTCCGGGCGCCTTCGCCGCCGGCGGGTCGCGGCGGGTCGCAGGCCTCGCCTTCGACAGCCGCAAGGTGGCGCCGGGCGACGTCTTCGTCGCGCTCGCCGGTGCCAAGGCGGATGGCGCGCGCTTCATTGCGGATGCCGTCGGCAAGGGGGCCATCGCTGTCGTCTCGGGCGGGCCACGCCCGGAAGGGCTCGACCCGGCCGTCGCCTTCGCCGAGGTCGCCGAGCCGCGTCTCGCGCTGTCGCTCGCCGCCGCGCAAATCCATCCGCGCCAGCCCCGGACCATCGTCGCGGTCACCGGCACCAGCGGCAAATCCTCGGTGGCCGATTTCACCCGGCAGATCTTCCAGTCGCTCGGCCATCAGTCGGCAAGCCTCGGCACCATCGGCATCGTCACCGCGAGGGGCGCCGATTACGGCTCGCTCACGACGCCGGACCCGATCTCGCTGCACGCCTCGCTCAACCGGCTGGCCGGGGAAGGTGTGACGCATCTCGCCATGGAAGCCTCCTCGCACGGGCTCGACCAGCACCGGCTCGACGGGGTCAGGCTCGCTGCCGGCGCCTTCCTGAATCTGGGGCGCGACCATCTCGACTACCATCCGACGGTGGCCGACTACCTCGCCGCCAAGCTGCGGCTCTGGACGCTGCTTCCCAAGGGGGCGCCTGTCGTGATCAATCGCGACGAGCCCTATGCGCAGGAGGCCGCCGATGCGGCCCTTGCCGCAGGACACCGGCTGATCGGCATCGGCCGCAAGGGCGAGACCATCCGGCTCGTCGAGAGCGTCCGCGAAGGTTTTTCACAGCGGCTGACTGTGGCGGTCGAAGGGCGCGAGCATCGGGTGACGCTGCCGCTGGTCGGCGACTTCATGGCGGGCAACGCGCTGGTGGCCGCCGCACTCGCCATCGCCACCGGCGACGACACCGAGCGCGCGCTGCAGGCGATCGCAGGACTGACCGGTGTCGCCGGTCGGCTGGAGCGCGTCGGCGAGGCCAATGGCGGTCTGGTGGTCGTGGATTACGCTCACAAGCCCGATGCGCTGGCGGCCGTGCTCTCAACCCTGCGCGGCTATGCGACTGGGCGCCTGATCTGCGTCTTCGGCTGTGGTGGCGACCGCGACACTGGCAAGCGGCCGGTGATGGGGGCGATCGCTGCCGAGAAGGCCGACATCGCCATCGTCACCGACGATAATCCGCGCAGCGAGGACCCCGCCGCGATCCGGGCGCAGGTAATGGCGGCCTCGCCGAAGCTGCGCGAGATCGGCGACCGGGCCGAGGCGATCCGGGCCGCCGTGGCCATGTTGATGCCGGGCGATGTTTTGGTCGTGGCCGGAAAGGGCCATGAAACCGGCCAGATCATCGGCGACCGGACCTATCCCTTCTCCGACCAAGACGTGGTGCGGACGGCTATCGCGGAGATCGCAGGATGAGCGCCCCTCTCTGGAGCGGAGACGAACTGGTCGCGGCGCTGGGTGCGCGGGCCGATGGCGCCGTCCCGAGTGCCGTCACGGGCATCTCGATCGACACCCGCACGCTGGAGCCGGGCGACGCCTTCTTCGCCATCACCGGCGAAGCCCGCAACGGGCACGACTTCGTCGCTGCCGCCCTGGAAAAGGGCGCGGCGCTCGTCGTGGTCGACGAGGCCCATGCGGAGCAGTTCGCCGGCCGAGGCGCGCTCGCCATCGTGCCCGACGTGCTCAAGGCGATGGAGCGGGCCGGCAGCGTCCGCCGGGCGGAGCTGAAGGCCGGTGTGGTCGCGGTCACCGGCTCCGTCGGCAAGACCGGCACCAAGGAGGCGCTGCGGCTCGTCCTGTCGCGGCAGGGCAAGACGCATGCGCCGGTCGCCTCCTACAACAACCATTGGGGCGTGCCGCTGACCTTGTGCCGGACGCCGCGGGACGTCGCCTACGCCGTCTACGAGATCGGCATGAACCATCCCGGCGAGATCCTCCCGCTGGCGAAGCTGGTGCGGCCGCAGGTCTCGATCATCACGACGATCCAGCCGGTCCACCTTGCGGCGTTCTCATCACTTGAAGGGATCGCGGAGGAGAAAGCCGGGGTCTTCTGGGAACTGGAGCCCGGCGGGACCGCCATCTTTAATGGCGACATCCCCCAGGCCGATCTCCTGGAGCGCATCGCCAAGGCCGGCCGGGCCGGGCGCGTGATCCGCTTCGGCGAAAGCGTCGATGCCGATGTCAGGCTGATCTCCTGCGCGCTGCGCTCCGACGTGTCGACCGTCGATGCGGTGGTGATGGGGCAGCCGATCACCTATCGGATTGGCAGCCCCGGCAAGCACATCGTGATCAATTCGCTCGCCGTGCTGGCGGCTGCGCAGGCGCTGGGCGCCGATCTCGCGCTGGCGGCGCTGGCGCTCGGCGACCTGCGTCCGCCGGCGGGGCGCGGGGCGCAGCAGCGGCTCGAGGCGCCCGGCGGCCCCTTCACGCTGATCGACGAGAGCTACAACGGCAATCCGGCCTCGGTGAAGGCGGCGATCGAGAATCTCGGCCGTATCCCGGTCGCCGGGCGCGGGCGGCGGATCGCCGTGCTGGGCGACATGCTGGAACTCGGGCCGACGGGTCCCGACCTGCACAAGGGGCTGGCGCCGGCGATCACGGCCAACGGCATCGACAGCGTGTTCGCCTGCGGCCCGCTGATGCGCGGGCTCTATGACAGCTTGCCTTCGACCCTGCGGGGGGCTTATGCCGCCCAGGCGAGCGGGCTCGAACCGCTCGTGCTGGACACTGTGCGGTCCGGCGACGTCATCATGATCAAGGGGTCGCTCGGTTCGCGCATGGGGCCGATCGTCAAGGCGCTGACCATACGTTTTCCCGCCTCCTCGGCTGAAGACTAGAACAAGAGACCGCAACAACAATGCTCGTCTGGCTCGCCGACTTCTCGGGCACGTTCCCGATCCTGAACGTCTTCCGGTACATCACCTTCCGGGCCGGCGGCGCGACCGCGACGGCGCTGCTCGTGGTCTTCTTCTTCGGCCCCGCCGCGATCTCCTGGCTGCGGATCAAGCAGGGCAAGGGCCAGCCGATCCGAACCGACGGGCCGGAATCCCATCTCGCCAAGCGCGGCACGCCGACCATGGGCGGGCTGATGATCCTGGGCGGGCTGCTGGTGGCGACATTGCTCTGGGGCAATCTGCGCAACCCTTATGTCTGGGTCGTGCTCGGCGTGACGGTCAGCTACGGCGCGATCGGCTTCTATGACGACTATCTCAAGGTGACGAAGCAGTCCCACAAGGGCTTCTCGGGCAAGGCGCGCCTGGGCCTCGAGATGGCGATCGCCCTCTTCGCCTGCTGGGTGGTTATGCAACTCGGCCCGCCCGCGATCGCATCGGGCTTCGCCATGCCCTTCCTGAAAGAACTCGTGATCCCGCTCGGGATCTTCTTCCCGATCGTCACGGCCTTCGTCGTCGTCGGCGCCGGCAATGCGGTGAACCTCACCGACGGGCTCGATGGCCTCGCCATCGTTCCGGTGATGATCGCGGCGGCGACCTTCGGCTTCATCTCCTACCTGACCGGAAACGCGATCTTCGCTAACTACCTGCAGATCCATCACGTGCCCGGCGCCGGCGAACTCGCGGTGGTCTGCGGCGCGGTGATCGGCGCCGGCATCGGCTTCCTCTGGTTCAACGCGCCGCCGGCGCAGATCTTCATGGGCGATACCGGCTCGCTCGGCCTGGGCGGCCTGCTTGGCGTCGTCGCCGTCGCGACCAAGCACGAGATCGTGCTGGCGATCGTCGGCGGGCTCTTCGTGATCGAGGCGCTCTCGGTAATCATCCAGGTCTTCGTCTACAAGCGCACGGGCAAGCGCGTCTTCCTGATGGCGCCGATCCACCACCATTTCGAGAAGCTGGGCTGGACCGAGCCGCAGGTCGTGATCCGCTTCTGGATCATCTCCGTGGTGCTGGCGCTGATCGGCCTGTCGACGCTGAAGCTGCGCTGAGATGACACCCGTCACCTGTTTTGCCGGCAGGCGCGTCGCGCTGTTCGGGCTCGGCGGCTCGGGGCTCGCCACCGCGCTGGCGCTGATCGCCGGCGGGGCGCAGGTCGAGGCCTTCGACGACAATCCCGCGAGCCGCGAGAAGGCGGCGGGGAAGGGCATCCCGGTCGCCGACCTCGAGGCGGCCGACTGGTCGCGTTTCGACAGCCTGATCCTGGCGCCGGGCGTGCCGCTCACCCATCCCGCCCCGCACTGGACGGTCGAGAAGGCCCAGGCGGCCGGGATCGAGATCATCGGCGACATCGAGCTGTTTTTCCGCGAGCGGGCGGCGATCGCGCCGGCCGCACCGGTCGTCTGCATCACCGGCACAAACGGCAAGTCGACGACGACGGCCCTGATCGCCCATGTGCTGCAGGCCGCCGGCCGCGACGTCCAGATGGGCGGCAATATCGGCACGGCCGTGCTGGCGCTGCAGCCACCGGCCGACGGCCGCATCCACGTCATCGAATGCTCCAGCTACCAGATCGACCTCGCACCTTCGATGGCGCCGAGCGTCGGCATCCAGATGAACCTGACGCCGGATCATCTCAACCGGCACGGGACCTTCGAGCAATACGGGGCGATCAAGGAGCGGTTGGTCGCCGCGGCCGACATCGCGGTGATCGGGGTCGATGACGAGCCGTCGAAGCAGATGGCGCGGCGGCGTGCGGCCTCGGGGCGGCCCGTGGTCAAGATCAGCGGCGAGCAGCCGCTGGATGACGGCGTCTTCGCGGGCGTGACCGCCAATGCCGGCTCGCTGGAGACGCGGATCGTCCAGGTGCTCGACGGCAAGCCGCGCATCGTCGCCAATCTCGCCGGGATCGGCTCGCTGCGCGGCTCGCACAACGCGCAGAATGCGGCGGCCGCCTTCGCCGCCTGTTTCGCGCTGGGCCTGACGGCGCCGGAGATCGCGGCGGGCTTCGCCAGCTATCCCGGACTGGCGCATCGCATGGAGGAGATCGGCCGCATCGGCCGCGTCGTCTTCATCAATGATTCCAAGGCGACCAATGCGGATTCGACCGAGAAGGCGCTGACGTCCTTCCGCGACATCTTCTGGATCCTCGGCGGCAAGGCCAAGGAGGGCGGCATCGAGTCGCTACGCCGCTATTTCCCCAACATCGCCCGGGCCTATCTGATCGGTGCGGCGAGCGACCTCTTCGCGGCGACCTTCGAGGCGGATGGCCGCGTCACTTACGAGCGCAGCGGCACGCTCGACGTAGCCGTCGCGCAGGCGACGCAGGATGCGCTCGCGCATGGCGGGCAGGGCGAGATCGCTGTTCTGCTGTCGCCGGCCTGCGCCTCGTTCGACCAGTTCCCGAATTTCGAGGTGCGGGGCGATGCCTTCCGGGCGCTGGTCAAGGCGCTGCCGGGCTTCGAGCCGTTCGGCGCGCGCTAGGCTTTCGGCGCCGCCGGCGCGCCGCTGGGGCATGGCGGCCATCCGCTGCGCAACTGGCCGGCGCGCCGCGAAAGCGACATGTCTGACGGGCGCGTCCGGCCGGCCGGTCCCGCCCTGCGATTGAGGACCGATGATGAGCAACGCCCCGAATTTCGACGAGCGGATCGACCGCCGCGGCACCCATTCCTCGAAATGGGACATGATGGAGCCCCTCTATGGCGTGCCGGCCTCGGAGGGCATCGCCATGTGGGTCGCCGACATGGATTTCCGGCCCCCGGCCTGTGTGCAGGCGGCGCTCGAGGGCATGGCGGCCCATGGGCTCTACGGCTATTTCGGCGACAGCAAGGCCAATCACGAGGCGATCCGCTGGTGGATGCAGAGCCGCCATGGCTGGGAGGTCGAGCCGGCCTCGATCTTCACCGTGAACGGGCTCGTCAACGGCACGGCGCTGTGCGTGGCCGCCTATACGAAGCCCGGTGACGGCGTCGTGCTGATGACGCCGGTCTATCATGCCTTCGCCCGCGTGATCTCCGCGGCGGGTCGGCAGGTGGTCGAATGCCAGCTCGCGATCGAGAACGACCGCTATGTCCTCGACATCGCCGCCTGGGACGCGATGATGACCGGCCAGGAGCGCATGTTCGTGCTCTGCTCGCCGCACAATCCCGGCGGGCGCGTCTGGACTCGCGAGGAACTGCGCGCGATCGCGGAGTTCTGCGTCCGCCACGACCTGATCCTGGTTTCCGACGAGATCCACCACGATCTCGTCATGCCCGGCCACAAGCACATGGTGATGGCGCTGGCGGCGCCGGAGATCATGGACCGGCTGGTGATGATGACCGCCACGACCAAGACCTTCAACATCGCCGGCTGCCATGTCGGCAACATCATCGTGCCCGACAAGGCGCTGCGGGCGCCGCTGGCGGCGGCGATCAACGCCGCGGGCGTCTCGCCGAATTCCTTCGGCATGATGATGGCGACCGCGGCCTACAGACCGGACGGCGCCGCCTGGGTCGATCAGCTGGTCGCCTATCTCGATGGCAACCGCCGGTTGTTCGAGGAGGGAGTCGGAGCGATCCCCGGCGTGCGGGCGATGCCGCTGGAGGCGACCTATCTCGCCTGGATCGACTTTACGGGCACCGGCATGGCGCCCTCCGAGTTCACGGCCCGCATCGAGAAGCAGGCGCTGATCGCCGCCAATCACGGCCCGAGCTTCGGCAAGGGCGGTGCGTCCTTCCTGCGCTTCAACCTGGCGACGCCGCGCGCCGTCGTGGCCGAGGCGGTCGACCGGCTGAAGCAGGCTTTCGGCGATCTGCAATAGCCCGGAGCGGGCTTCGGAATCATTCCGTTAACTCTTCATTGACAGAGTGATTCGGATTGGGAGCGGGTCTCGGCCCGCTCCGCGCCTGTCCTGGAGCCTCTTATGGTCTCGCGCGCCGAACCTTCTCTCAGCGGCCGCTGGTGGTGGTCGATCGACCGCGTCATCCTGAGCGCCCTCGTCGCGCTGATGGTTTCCGGCGTCGTGCTGCTGATGGCGGGCGGGCCACCTGTGGCGGAGCGCCTCGGGCTGTCCACCTTCCACTTCGTCAACCGTCAGGCGGCCTATCTCGTCCTGGCCCTGGCGATCTTCGTCGGCGTCTCCTTCCTGACGCCACGCCAGGTCCGGCGGCTGGCCCTGCTGATCTTCACCGTCTCGCTCGCCATGGTGGTGGCGACGCTCTATCTCGGCGTCGAGGTCAAGGGGGCGCGGCGCTGGCTCACGCTGGGGCCGATCGGGTCGATCCAGCCCTCCGAGTTCCTCAAGCCGGCCTTCGTCGTCCTCGCCGCATGGGCCTTCGCCGAGGGCACGCGACGGCCCGATCTGCCGGGCACCTGGATCGCTTTCCTGCTGCTGCCGGCGACGATCGCGCCGCTCGTACTGCAACCGGATTTCGGCCAGACCATGCTCGTCACGCTGGTCTGGGCCGGGCTGTTCTTCGTTGCGGGTCTGCACTGGTTCTGGGTGCTGGGGCTGGGCGGGGCCGGGGCCGTCGGCATCCTGATCGCCTACCAACTCGTGCCGCATGTGCGCGCCCGCATCGAGCGCTTCATGGACAAGGGCTCCGGCGACACCTTCCAGATCGACACGGCGCTCGAAAGCTTCGCGCAGGGGGGCTGGCTCGGGAAAGGCCCGGGCGAGGGCACCGTGAAGCGAATCCTGCCCGACGCGCATACCGACTTCATCTTTGCGGTGACGGCCGAGGAATTCGGCATCGTCGTCTGCATCCTGCTGGTGATGCTGTTCGCGCTGATCGTGCTGCGGGCGCTCTTCGTCGCGCAGAAGGCCGAGGACCCGTTCATCCGGCTGGCCGTAACCGGTCTCGCGCTGCTCTTCGGCATCCAGGCCGCGATCAACATGATGGTCAACCTGCACATGATGCCGGCCAAGGGCATGACCCTGCCGTTCATCTCCTATGGCGGCTCGTCGCTGATCTCGCTGGCGATCGGGACGGGATTCCTGCTGGCCTTGACGCGCAAACGACCGCGCGCCGTCGATTTCGGTCGTTTCAGGAACTGACGCGATGGGACAGGCCAAGCTCGTCATTCTCGCAGCCGGCGGTACGGGCGGCCATCTCTTCCCGGCCGAGGCCCTGAGCCACGCCTTGCGGGCCAAGGGCATCCGGGTCGTGCTGATGACCGATCCGCGCGGGGCCGAATTCGCCGGGGATTTTCCGGCGGACGCGGTCATTCCCGTGCCGTCGGCGACGCCGTCCGGTCTGCCGCTCTCCGGCAAGATCCGTGTCGCCATGGAGGTCGCCAAAGGCGTGTTCGCGGCGCGCCGGATCGTCAGGGACCTCAAGCCGGGGCTGGTCGTCGGCTTCGGCGGCTATCCGACCGTGCCGCCCGTGCTGGGTGCGGCGCTGGGCGGGGTGAAGACGCTCGTCCATGAGCAGAACGCCGTGATCGGGCGGGCCAACCGCTTCCTCTCGGGCTGGGTCGACGCGATCGCGACGGGATTCGCGGAGGTGGGCGGCCTCACCGCCAAGGCCAGCGCGAAATGCCGCCATGTCGGCAACCCGGTGCGCCCGGCCGTGGTGGCGGCGGCCTCGCCCTATTCCGGGCCGGGCGTAGGAGCGTTCAACCTCCTGGTCTTCGGCGGCAGCCAGGGCGCGCGCGTCATGGCCGATATCCTGCCGCCCGCGATCCAGCTGCTGGCTCCCGCCGAGCGGGCGCGGCTGGTCATCACCCAGCAGGCCCGTGCCGAGGACGATGGCCGCGTCAGCGGGATCTATGAGAGCCTCGGCGTCAGGGCCGAGATCGCGCCCTTCTTCAAGGACCTTCCGGGCCGGATGGCGAAGGCCCATCTGGTGATCGGCCGCTCCGGCGCCTCGACGGTCGCAGAACTCACCGTGATCGGTCGTCCCGCCATCCTCGTGCCGCTGCCGGGCTCGCTCGACCAGGACCAGGCGGCCAATGCCGCCTTCCTGGAGAAGCGCGGTGCCGCCATCCGGGTGCTGCAGCCGGATTTCACGCCGCGCTGGCTGGCGGGCGAGCTCTCCAGGCTGATGCAGCAGCCGTCGGACTTGACGGTCATGGCCGAGAGCGCGAAGAGCGCCGGAATCGCCGACGCCGCGGATCGACTCGCCGCCGTCGTCACGGACGTCGCCGGCTTCTAACCTCACCAAGGATCGCCGCATCATGAAGCTGCCGCCGAAGCTCGGCTCCATTCACTTCGTCGGGATCGGCGGCATCGGCATGTCCGGCATCGCCGAGGTGCTGCACAATCTCGGCTACAAGGTGCAGGGCTCCGACGCCTCGGACGGCGCCAACGTCAAGCGCCTCGCCGAGAAGGGCATCACCACCTTTGTCGGGCACAAGGCGGACAATCTCGGCGAGGCCGAGGTCGTCGTGGTCTCGACCGCGATCAAGCGCGACAATCCCGAACTCGTCGCCGCCCGCGAGAAGCGCCTGCCGGTGGTGCGCCGGGCCGAGATGCTGGCCGAACTGATGCGGCTGAAGAGCTGCATCGCGATCGCCGGCACGCATGGCAAGACGACGACGACCTCGCTCGTCGCGACGCTGCTGGAGAAGGGAGGGCTCGACCCGACCGTGATCAATGGCGGCATCATCAACGCCTATGGCACCAATGCCCGCATGGGCGAGAGCGACTGGATGGTGGTCGAGGCCGACGAATCCGACGGCACTTTCCTGAAGCTGCCGGCGGATGTCGCCATCGTCACCAATATCGACCCCGAGCATCTCGACCATTTCGGCACTTTCGACGCGATCAAGGCCGCCTTCCGCAGCTTTGTCGAGAACCTGCCCTTCTACGGCTTCGCGGTGATGTGCATCGACCATCCCACCGTGCAGGGCCTCGTCGGGCAGATCGAGGACCGCCGCGTCGTCACCTATGGCGAAAATCCCCAGGCCGACTTCCGGCTGATCGACATCGATCTCTCGGGCGGGCAGGCGAAGTTCACGCTGCTGATCCGCGATCGCAAGCGCGGCCGCGACGAGGTCGTACGCGATCTGATCATGCCGATGCCCGGCCATCACAACGCGCTCAACGCCACGGCGGCGATCGCGGTGGCTTATGATCTCGGCATTCCCGTCGAGCGCATCCGCGCCGCGCTCGCCGGCTTCGGCGGCGTGAAGCGCCGCTTCACCAAGACCGGGGAGTGGAATGGCGCCCTGATCTTCGACGATTACGGCCATCACCCGGTCGAGATCGCGGCCGTGCTCAAGGCGGCGCGCGCCTCGACCAAGGGCAAGGTCGTCGCGATCGTGCAGCCGCATCGCTATACGCGGCTCGCCAGCCTGTTCGACGATTTCGCCGCCTGCTTCAACGACGCCGACACGGTGATCGTGGCCGACACCTATGCGGCGGGCGAGGCCCCGATCGCAGGCGCCGACCGCGATTCGCTGGTCTCCGGCATCAAGGCGCGCGGCCATCGCCACGCCCTGCCGCTGGAGAGCCCCGACAGGCTCGCCGGCATGGTGGCCGAGGTGGCGGGGCCCGGCGACTATGTCGTGCTGCTCGGCGCCGGCAACATCACGCAATGGGCCTACGCCCTTCCGGGCGAACTGGCCGCGTTTGCGCCGCCAAAGCCCGCGGCATGAGCTTCGAGGATATCACCCCGGCCCTCCGCGCCGCGGCCCCCGAGTTGCGCGGCCGTCTGCTGCTCAATGCCGAGATGGCGCCGCTGACCTGGTTTCGGGTCGGCGGACCGGCCCAGGTGCTGTTCACGCCTGCCGACGAGACCGATCTCGCGCATCTCCTGTCGGGCCTTCCGCCGGAGATCCCGCTGACGGTGGTCGGGCTCGGCTCGAATCTGATCGTCCGCGACGGCGGCATTCCGGGGCTGGTGATCCGGCTCGGTGGCAAGGCCTTCGGCGAGATTGCGCTCGAACCCGGCGACCGGCTGCGGGCTGGGGCTGCGGTGCCGGATGTCAAGCTGGCGCGGGCGGCAGCCGATGCGGCGCTCGACGGGCTCGCCTTCTACCGCGGCATTCCCGGCTGCATCGGCGGGGCGCTGCGGATGAATGCCGGCGCCCATGGCGGCGAGACGACCGACGTGCTGGTCGAGGCGCGCGGCGTGACGCGGGCCGGAACGCTCGTCACGCTCTCCCATGCCGAGATGGGCTTCTCCTATCGCAGCAGCGGCGCCGACACGCAGGACATCATCTTCACCTCGGCGCTGTTCCAGGGGCGGCCAGGGGACCGGGCTGCAATCCAGGCCGAGATGGACCGTGTCACCGCGGCCCGCGAGGCGGCGCAGCCGATCCGGGAACGCACCGGCGGCTCGACCTTCAAGAACCCGCCCGGCGGCAAGGCCTGGCAGCTGATCGACGCCGCCGGCTGCCGGGGCCTGCGGATGGGCGGGGCGCAGGTCTCGGAGATGCACTGCAACTTCCTGATCAACACCGGCGGGGCGAGCGCGGCCGATGTCGAGGGCCTCGGCGAAGAGGTGCGGCGCCGGGTGAAGGACCATTCCGGCTTCGAGCTGCAATGGGAGATCAAGCGGATCGGCGTCGCCTGAGAGCCGCTCCGGCCCATCGCTGGGCCGGGCGTCCGGACCGCGAAGAATCCACGCGCGATCCCATCTCCCGGGCGCAACCTTTACCAAAAATTTACCAGCAGATCGAAGAGTGGACGTTAACGGCGCATCAAGCAATCGGGTGCCGGGACGTCTTCAGAACCGATCTCCGCCAGGGCCGCGAAACAGCGTGTTTCATCCCTGCGGCTAGGCTCCGGACGGCCCGGCGTGACCGAATCGGCCCAGCGCCGCCTGGCTGCCCATGCGGGCTCAACTTCGGTGAACGCGTCACATGGATGGTGGAGGACGCCTCCCTCGATCGGTCAAGACAACGGTGGCGGTTGCCGCCGCGCGTCTGCCGGTCCCGGCTCCCGGGCCGCAGCTGCTCGTCGGCGAGCGGCAGGGGCGCTGGCTGCGCCGTTCGCGCCGCAGTGCAGTCGCCGTGCCGCTGGCGCAGCGCCTGCCGCGCCGGCTGGGCACCTGGCTGACGTTCGGCTTCCTGGGTCTGAGCATCGGGGCCGGGACGCTGCTGGGGGGGCATGTCGAGACGCTGCGTGACAATTATGGCGAGCCACACCACATGCTGGCCCGCCTCGTCGGCTTGGGAATCGACCGCGTCACCATCTCGGGCATCGCCGAACTCTCGGAAGTCGAGGTTCTGGTCGCCGCCGGCATCGACCCGAAGATCTCGCTGCCCTTCTTCGACGCCGACCAGGCGCGCAAGCGACTCGAATCCGCTCCCCTGATCCGCGAGGCCACCGTCCGCAAACTCTATCCGGGCGAGGTCGCGATCACGCTGGTCGAGCGCGAACCCTTCGCGTTGTGGCAGGTGAAGGGCGAGCTTTACGTGATCGCCGCCGATGGGACGGTGATCGACAAGATGGATGACGGGCGCTTCGCCCATCTTCCGCTGGTCGTCGGCGTCGACGCCAACAACCGCGCCCGCGAATATCTCGCGCTGCGCAGCGAGGCCGGCCCGATCGCCCCGCATATCCGCGCGGCGACGCTGGTGGCCGGCCGGCGCTGGAATCTGAAGCTCGACAACGGCATGGATGTGCGCCTCCCCGAGGCGGAGCCGGCCGCGGCGGTGAAGAGGCTGGCGGCTCTCCAGGCCGATTACCGGATCTTCGAGAAGGATCTGCTGGCGATCGACCTGCGCCAGCCCGACCGGGTCGTCATGAGGCTGACGGAAGAGGGCGCCGCCGCCCGCACCGAACAGCTCAAGAGCAAGACCAAGAAAAAGGGAGGCGAAGCATGAACCACGTCACCTCCCAGGGCCTGACGCCGCGGATGCGTCCGCTCTCGTCGCGCAAGAGCGCGACGTTGTCGATTCTCGACATCGGCACGAGCAAGGTCGTCTGCCTGATCGCCGAGCTGAACCCGGCCGAGGCCAATGAGCGGCTGCGCGGCCGCACCCATGTCGCGCGCATCATCGGCATCGGCCATCAGCGCTCGCTCGGCCTCAAGGGCGGCGCGATCATCGATCTCGAAAGCGCCGAGAAGGCGATCCGCGCCTCGGTCGACGCCGCCGAGCGCATGGCCAAGGTCGAGGTCCAGTCGGTCATCGTCAACCTGACCGGCGGGCGCCTCGCCTCGCAGCATTACGCGGCCAGCGTCGATCTGCGCGCAGGCTCGGTCGGCGACGGCGACGTCAAGCGCGTGCTCGCCCATGCCGCCACCCATGCGCTGCGGCCCGGCAAGGCCGTGCTCCATGCCCTTCCGACCGGCTATGCGCTGGACGGCGTGCCGGGCGTGCTCGATCCGCGCGGGCTGATCGGCGGCAAGCTCTCGGTCGACATGCATGTCGTCGCCAGCGAGGCCTCCGCCGCGCGCAACGTCATGCTGGCGGTCGAACGCTGCCATCTCGAGGTCGAGGCGGTGGTCGCGACCCCCTATGCGTCGGGTCTGTCGGTGCTCGTCGACGACGAGGCCGAGATGGGCGTGGTCGTGGTCGACATGGGTGGCGGCACCACCAGCCTCGGCGTCTTCTCGGGCGGCCACCTGATGCATGCCGACGCGATCGCGGTCGGCGGCAACCACATCACCATGGACGTGGCGCGCGGACTCTCGACCCGCGTCGCGGCCGCGGAGCGGCTGAAGACGCTGCACGGCTCCTGCATTTCCAGCGCCTCCGACGAGCGCGACATGATCTCCGTGCCGCAGGTCGACGACGACGAGCGCGACACGCCCAACCATCTGCCGAAGTCGCAGCTGGTGCGGATCATCAAGCCGCGCGTCGAGGAAATTCTCGAACTGGTGCGCGACCGCCTGACCCAGGCCGGCTTCTCCGCCCAGGCCGGGCGCCGCGTCGTGCTGACGGGCGGCGCCTGCCAGCTCACCGGCCTTCCCGAGGTGGCGCGGCGCATTCTCGGCGGTCAGGTCCGCACGGGCCGGCCGCTCGGCATCAAGGGCCTGCCCGAAGCCGGCAAGGGGCCGGCCTTCGCGGCGGCGGTCGGCCTGCTGGTCTACCCGCAGGTGGCCCATGTCGAGCATTTCGAGCCCCGCGCGGGCGCGGCTTATTTCGCCACGGGAACCGACGGGTATTTTTCCCGCGTCGGGCGGTGGCTGAAGGAGAGTTTCTGAGCGGAAGGCCGTCACGGCCCTCCGTTCGAAAGCAGAGTGAGTACCGGCGAGCCCGCGCGGCGGGCGAGCCACGGCGTCGAATGTAGCAATCGGGACGGCTCCCGCCAGGCGCCGGACAAGGGATCAAAAGAGGCAACCATGGCGATGAATCTGCAAGCCCCGGACATCCGGGAACTCAAGCCCCGGATCACCGTGTTCGGCGTCGGTGGCGCCGGGGGCAATGCGGTCAACAACATGATCGAGGCCGGTCTCGACGGCGTCGATTTCGTGGTTGCCAACACGGATGCCCAGGCGCTCGCGCTGTCGCGGGCCTCGCGCATCATCCAGATGGGCCTGCAGGTGACCGAGGGTCTCGGCGCCGGCTCCCAGCCCGAGGTCGGCCGCGCGGCCGCCGAGGAGGTGATCGACGAGATTCGCGATCATCTCGCCGGCGCCCACATGGTCTTCATCACCGCCGGCATGGGCGGCGGCACCGGCACCGGTGCGGCCCCCGCCATCGCCCGCGTCGCCCGCGACATGGGCATCCTGACGGTGGGCGTCGTCACCAAGCCGTTCCAGTTCGAGGGCCATCGCCGCATGCGCATGGCGGAAGCCGGCATCAGCGAGCTGAACGAGGCGGTCGACACGCTGATCGTCATCCCCAACCAGAACCTGTTCCGGGTCGCCAACGAAACCACCGGCTTCGCCGACGCCTTCGGCATGGCCGACCAGGTGCTCTACTCCGGCGTCGCCTGCATCACCGACCTGATGGTCCGCCCCGGCCTGATCAATCTCGACTTCGCCGACGTCCGCGCCGTGATGCGCGGCATGGGCAAGGCGATGATGGGCACCGGTGAGGCGCAGGGCGACAAGCGCGCGCTGAACGCGGCCCAGGCCGCGATCAACAACCCGCTGCTCGACGACGTCTCGATGAAGGGCGCGCGCGGCTTGCTGATCTCGATCACCGGTGGGCGCGACATGAAGCTCTACGAGGTCGACGAGGCCGCCACCCGCATCCGCGAGGAGGTCGACTCCGAGGCCAACATCATCGTCGGCGCGACCTTCGACGAGGCGCTGGAAGGCATCGTGCGTGTTTCCGTCGTGGCGACGGGCATCGACAAGCCGGTGACCTCGCAGGCCGAGATGGACGAGACCGAGGCGCGCATTGCCCAGGTCGCCGAGCGCCTGAAGGCCGAGGCCCGCCTGCGCACCGCGACCCCGGCGCGCCAGGCTGCCCCGGCGCCGGCGCCGGTTGCGCCCGAAGCGCCGCTCGAGATGCGGATGCCGCATGCGATCGACACTGCGCCGCACAGCCTGTCGGAGGATATCCGCATCGCCCCGGCGCAGCCCCGCCCGGTGATGGCCACCGCGGCGCCCGAGCCCGTGCGTCAGCCCGAGCCCGCGCCGATGCTCGAAGAGAGTTTCATCCCGCCGATGCCGGAGCGTTCGGTGGTGCGTCCGACCCGCATGCCCCGCGTCGAGGATCTGCCGATCCCGGCGCAGGCCCAGATCGCCGCCCATCGCGGCGCCCAGGCCGCGCCGCCGCCGCCCAGCACCGCGGACCAGAAGCGCATGTCGCTGATGCAGCGCCTCGCCTCGGTCGGGTTCGGTCGCAAGGAGGAGGAGGCGGCCGAGGCCCCGCCGGCCGCGGTGCGCCAGGCGCCGCAGCCCCCGGCGATGCCGCAGGCTCCGAGCGCGGCTCATGCCGAGTATATGCGCCGCCCGGCAGCGCCGGTCGCCCGACCGGCCCAGGGTCAGCTCGACCCGCTCGGCCGCGCCGCCCCGAATCGGACCAGCGAGGAGGATCATCTCGAGATCCCGGCCTTCCTGCGCCGGCAGGCCAACTGAGCGTCCTCCCGGTTCGCACGGGCTGTCACATCGTCCCGGCGCGCCTCCCGCGCGCCGGGATTTCCCTTGTCGAAAACGATAATGATTTCAGCCTGATAGGTCCTCTCTGCGCGTTGCTGCGTCCTGTAACAGAGCGAAAGAAAGCGTGATTTTGTGACCATGCTCGGAAAGCTTATGTTGCGGCTGCACCACGACAGACAGGAGGCGGGCCTCGCCCGTTCCTGGACTCAGGACGCATCGCAGACGAACTGCCCCGGCGGGGACCATCCCCGATGAAACGGCGTCGTTCGCGATCAGGATTGGATACCGGAATGAGCTTCGATCGGCAGACGACCCTGCGAGCCCCCGTGACCCTGACCGGGATCGGCGTTCACTCCGGAGCTCCTGCCACGATCTGCCTCAAGCCCTCCAGCGCCAATTCCGGAATCGTGTTCCTGCGGCAGGGCCTCGAAGACGCGCCCGCCCAGCTGATCCATGCCAAGCACACAAAGGTCAGCGCGACCGAGCTGTGCACCGTCATTGGGGACCGGGCTTCGGCCTCCGTCGCGACCATCGAACATCTGATGTCGGCCTGCGCCGGTCTCGGCCTCGACAACGTGCTGGTCGAGATCGACGGGCCGGAAATGCCGATCATGGACGGCAGCGCCGCCGAATTCGTCGCCGCGATCGAGGCCACCGGTCTGGTCGGGCTCTCGTCGCCGCGCCGTTACCTGCGCATTCTGCAGCCGGTGCGGGTCGAGCACGGCCGTGCCTTCGCCGAGCTGTTGCCGGCCAAGAGCGGGTTCCGTCTCGATGTCGAGATCGACTTCGACACCACGGTGATCGGTCGGCAGCGCAAGGTGTTCGACCTCGAGGCCTCGGCTTATGCGCAGGAGATTTCCCGCGCCCGCACCTTCGGCTTCATGCGCGACGTCGAGCAGCTCTGGAAGGCGGGCTTCGCGCTGGGCGCCTCGCTCGATAACACGGTCGCCGTCGGCGACGACAAGGTCATCAATCCCGAGGGGCTGCGTTACGGCGACGAATTCGTTCGCCACAAGGTCCTGGACGCCATCGGCGACCTCGCGCTGGCGGGCTATCCGATCATCGGCGAGTTCCGCTCCTATTGCGGCGGTCACCGCATGAATGTGCGGATTCTGGAGGCGCTCTTCGCCGATCGCGCCAATTACGCCATCGTCGAGGCCGAGCCGGTCTATGCCGCGCCGCGGGCCGTTCAGATGGCCGCCGCTGCGCCTGCGGCCTTCGCGCCGGACGTGCACTGAGCCTTTCGCGCTCGCGCGCCTTCCTGTTGCCGGTTTTCTGTCGAATAGACGTCGCTGCCGCCGTGGGCGCTTGCTTTCGGCAGTGGCGCGCCATCGGCGTCTGAGGTAAGGCATGCATCCCCAGCGATGCGGGGACGATGACAAGAGGACGGACGACGTGAGCGTCATGCGGCTGAAGAACCCGACATCCAAGCGCGCCGGATCGATGGCGAAGGGCCCGGTCCTCGCGCTCGGCGCCGCCCTGCTGCTCGGCGGCTGCGACACCGTCTCATCGCTCAATCCCTTTGATCGGCCCGAGGTCTACAAGCCCGAGGTCAAGGAGATCGTTCCCGCCGACAGGCTCTACAACGAGGGGCTCGCGCGCCTGCAGAACGGCGACAGCGAGGGCGCCTCGAAGAAGTTCGACGAGATCGACAAGAGCGCGCCGTTCTCGCCCTATGCCCGCAAGGGGCTGATCCTCGCGGCCTACACGAACTACCAGGCCTCGAAGTGGGAGGAGACGATCACCGCCTCCAAGCGCTTCATCGCCCAGAACCCGGCCAGCCCCGATGCGGCCTATGCGCAGTATCTGATGGCGATGTCCTACTACAACCAGATCCCGGACGCGACGCGCGACCAGGAGCGGACGCAACTCGCCATCGCCGCTTTCGAACAGCTCATCCAGCGCTATCCCAACTCGGAATACGTTCTGGACGCCAAGGAGAGGCTCCTGGTCGCGCGCGACCAGCTCGCCGGCAAGGAAATGAATGTCGGGCGCTTCTATCTCGAGAAGCGCAATTTTACCGGCGCGGTGAACCGCTTCCGCGAGGTCATCATCAAGTACCAGACCACCCGGCATGTCGAGGAGGCGCTGATGCGCCTCACCGAAGCCTATATGGCGCTGGGAATCACCAACGAGGCGCAGACCGCCGCTGCTGTGCTGGGCCACAATTTCCCGGACAGCCCCTGGTACAAGGACGCCTATGTGCTGCTCGAGAGCGGCGGCCTGCAGCCGCGCGAGGATCGCGGCTCTTATATCAGCCGCGCCTTCCAGGGCTTCACGCGCGCGGTCACCGGTATCGTCGGGCTCGGCGGGCGGAGCTAGTTTCGCCGGCCATGAGGGTCGTCTGCGCATGCCCCGCTTCCTGAGCCTGCGCTGAGTGCCATGCTGGTCCAACTGTCGATACGCGACATCGTCCTGATCGACCGTCTCGACCTGACGTTTCGTGACGGCCTGAGTGTGCTCACGGGCGAGACCGGCGCCGGCAAGTCGATTTTGCTCGACGGGTTCGCGCTGGCGCTGGGTGGGCGCGGCGATGGCGGCCTCGTGCGCCATGGCGAGACGCAAGGCCAGGTCAGCGCGGTCTTCGACCTGCCGGGCGGCCATCAAGCGCGCAAGCTGGCCCAGGCGCAGGAAATCGACACCGACGGCGATCTGATCCTGCGCCGCGTGCAATATGCCGATGGGCGCACGCGCGCCTTCGTCAACGACCAGCCCGTCAGCGTGCAGATTCTCAGGATGATCGGCGCCGCGATCGTCGAGATTCATGGCCAGCATGACGACCGCGCGCTGACCGACCCGGCGCAGCATCGCCTGATCCTGGACGGTTTCGCCGGGCTGGAGGCGCAGGCGGAGTCAGTCATTACCGCCAGCGAGACGCTCAAGCGCGCGCGCCAAGCGCTGCAGGCGCAGCGCATGCGCGTCGAGGCGGCGCGCAAGGAGGCGGATTTCCTGCGCCATGCCGTCGCCGAACTCGGCAAGCTCGCGCCGAAGCCCGGCGAGGAGGAGGCGCTCGCCGCGCAGCGCCAGGGCATGATGCAGGCCGAGAAGGTCGCCCGCGACCTGATCGACGCGCATGAGGCGGTCGCCGGGCAGGGCTCCCCCATCGCCGCCCTTTCGGCCGTGCTGCGTCGCCTCGAACGCCGGGCCGGACAGGCGCCTTCGCTGATCGACCCCTCGCTGGCTGCGCTCAACACCGCGATCGTCGCGCTGGAGGAGGCGGGCGAGGCGCTGGCCGCCGGGATGCGTGCCGCCGAATACGATCCGCGCGAGCAGGAGCGCGTCGAGGAGCGGCTCTTCGCGCTGCGCGGGGCTGCGCGCAAATACGACGTGCCGGTCGAGGGGCTGGTGCCGCTGGCGCAGAGCATGGCGGCCGATCTCACCGCCCTCGACGACAGCGAGATTTCGCTCGGCCGGCTGGAAGAGGATCTCGTCCGGGCCGAGGCAGCCTATGTCGGGCTCGCGGGCAAGCTCTCCGCCGCGCGCCAGAAGGCGGCGGCGAAGCTCGACGCGGCCGTGAAGGCCGAACTGCCGCCGCTGAAGCTGGACCGCGCCCGCTTCATCACGAGAATCGACAGCGACGAGACGGCGCGGGGCCCGGAGGGCTTCGACCGAGTCGAGTTCTGGGTCGAAACCAATCCCGGCACGCGGCCCGGCCCGATGATGAAGGTGGCGTCGGGCGGCGAGCTCTCGCGCTTCATGCTGGCGCTGAAGGTCGTGCTGGCCGAGCGCGGCTCGGCCCCGACGCTGGTCTTCGACGAGATCGACACCGGGGTCGGCGGCGCGGTCGCGGACGCCATCGGCGAGCGGCTGGCGCGGCTCGCCGGCAAGGTCCAGGTGATCTCGGTGACGCATGCGCCGCAGGTCGCCGCCAAGGCGGCCCAGCATTTCCTGATCGCCAAATCGGCGCTGCCGGGTGATGCCGCCGCGCGCACCGTGACACGGGTGACGGGGCTCGCGGACGAGGCGCGCCGCGAGGAGATCGCCCGCATGCTGGCCGGCGCGAGCATCACCGAAGAGGCGAGGGCAGCCGCCGGGCGGCTTCTGGAGGCGGCAGGCGTCAGGGGCTAAGTCCCCGTTCAGGCGGCGGGCACCAGTTCGAAGGCGTTGCCGGCGCGCCTGACCGTCTTGAAGCCCTCGACATGGCCTCCGGAGACGATCCAGGCGAGGTCGCTCGCCCGCCCGAGGATGTCGCGACGCGTCGCGACCGCGACCGCGCCATCGAAATCGAAGACGAGGCCGACCTCGGGATCGGCCGCCTGCAGCGTTTCGAGATGCACCGCATCGCCCCAGAGCAGCAGGTCGCGCCCGCCATTCTCGATCAGGTAGCCGCTCTGGCCGTGGGTATGGCCGGGCAGCGGGATCAGGGTCACGCCCGGGAGGACGTCATCGACGTCGCTGATGGCGTCGACGCGGTCGGGGTAGAGACGCAGCAGCGTCTCGGCGATGGCGAAGCCGCCGCGGCGGTTTTCGGGCGTGCTCAGGCGCTTGTCTGCGTCGGTGAAAAAGCCGAGCTCCGGGGCCGGAACGAGGATGCGTGCGTTCGGGAAATAGGGCGCCTCGCCATCGAACAGGCCGAGCGCGTGGTCGCCATGGAGATGGGTGATCAGCACGCGATCGACGCTCTCGCGCGTCACGCCGAGCGCCTCGAGGCCGGTGCGGGCATGGCCATAGGCCTCGCCCCAGGAGGTGCCGGTCCCCGCATCGACGAGGATGATGCCGCCTGGCCCGCGCAGGACGAAGCAGTTCACGACAATCCGCAATGTCGGCCGGCCCCATGCGGCGATGGCGCCGTCGCGCGCGGCGGTGCCGGAGGCGTGCGTCAGCACGTCGATCGGGGCCTCGTAGAAGCCGTCGTGCAGGATCGAGACATCGTAGAGACCGAAGCGCCGTGTCTGCTGATCCATGAGAGCCGTCCCTGTTCCGTGGGACCCCGATCACAGCGCAGGGCGTCGCGCCTTGGCAAGGCGCGACGCCGGACGGTCGCCATGTGCCTCAGTTCTGCGGGATGAACTGCGCGTCGCTGATGGTGAAGGCGCCCTGCACTGAGGCGACCGTGAACTCCAGTGCGCCGCGGCACCCGGCCGGCGCGGCGGCGCTGGCCTTCGCGCCGGGCCTGGCGCAATGGCGTTCGAGATAGGTGATGGTGTCCTGCGGCATGCCGGCATCGTCCAGGCGCACCGTGCCGCTGGCGTCCTGGGCGAGGCCGCCGCGGGCCATGCCGAAGCCGGAGACGGTGACGTTCTCGACGCGGATGAAGAGCCCCGCGAGTTCGGCGCGGCGCTGCTTGACCTCGGCCAGCGTCATCATCTGCGCGCCGTCCTGGGCGTGAGCCTGCGCGCTCGCCATCCAGATCCCCGCCACAATCGCCCACCGCATCCGCATCGTTCTCTCCGCAAGCGGCGGCGGGATCGCGCGACGGGCCTGAGTCGTCAAGGGCAAGCCGATCAACCCCGCTCCGTCATTCCGGGCGAGCGAAGCGAAGGCCCGGAATCCATCGTCGGTCGCTGCGCTCTTCGATGGATTCCGGAGCGGTGCCGCTGGCGCGGCTTGTCCGGAATGACGGCGCATTTGGAGTGTGGGGCGTATCCTTTAAGGCTGCGATTGCCATCCCGGTTTCTTTCCGTCGCCATTTGCGCTATGAGCCCCGCAATCGATGGCTGCGCCCTGCGCCCGTCGCCGACATCCTGCGCCGTCATTCCGATTCCGCGCCGTAACCCTAGGCCCTCTGTCCCATGTCCTTTCTGACCTCGAGTGCGCCGCTCGCGCGCGCGCTCGCCGAACGCAACTATTCCGAACCGACGCCGGTGCAGAGCGCCGTGCTGGAGCCGTCCGCCGCCGGGCGCGACCTTCTGGTCTCGTCGCAGACCGGCTCGGGCAAGACCGTTGCCTATGGGCTCGCCATCGGCGCGACCCTGCTCGGCGAGGCCGAGGCCTTCGGCCGTGCGGCCAAGCCGCTCGCCCTGATCATCGCGCCGACGCGCGAACTCGCGTTGCAGGTCCAGCGCGAACTCGCTTGGCTCTACAAGCACGCCAATGCCCGTATCATCGCCTGCGTCGGCGGCATGGACCCGCGCCGCGAGGCCGCGCTGCTCGACGAGGGCGCCCATGTCGTCGTCGGCACGCCCGGCCGCCTGCGCGACCATATCGAGCGCCATCGCCTCGATGTCTCGGCGCTGAAGGCCGTCGTGCTCGACGAGGCCGACGAGATGCTCGATCTCGGCTTCCGGGACGATCTCGAATTCATCCTGAAGACCACGCCGGCCGAGCGCCAGAGCCTGCTGTTCTCGGCGACGCTGCCCAAGGCGATCATCCAGCTCGCCAAGAGCTACCAGAACGATGCGCTGCGCATCGAGGTCGCGGCCACGCCCGGCGGCCATGCCGACATCGAGTATCGCGCGATCCGGGTCTATCCGAAGGAAGCCGAGCTCGCGGTGGTCAACCTGCTGCGCTTCCATGATTCGCCATGCTCGCTGGTGTTCTGCAACACCCGCAATGCGGTGCGCCATCTCGAGGCGATCCTGCTGGAGCGCGGCTTCTCGGCCGTGGCCCTCTCGGGCGAACTCTCGCAGAGCGAGCGCAATTCGGCGCTGCAGGCGCTGCGCGACGGCCGGGCGCGCGTCTGCGTCGCCACCGACGTCGCCGCGCGCGGCATCGATCTGCCGGGGCTGACGCTGGTCATCCATGCCGAACTGCCCAACGACCCCGAGGTGATGCAGCACCGCTCTGGCCGCACAGGGCGCGCCGGCAACAAGGGCACGAGCGTGCTGCTGGTGCCGCCGTCGCGCCGCCGCAAGGCGGAGATGCTGCTGGCCGAGGCCAAGGTCGAGGCCGTCTGGGCCGGCCCGCCGACGCAGGACGAAATCCGTGTCCTCGACAAGGAGCGGCTGCTCAACGACCCGATCCTGACCGGCGAGCCCGGCGAGGTCGACGCCGCGATGGTCGAGGCCCTGATCGCCGGCCGCTCGGTCAACGAGATCGCGGCCGCGCTGGTGCGGATTTATCGCGCCCGCCTGCCGGCCTCCGAGGAGGTCGGGGACCCGAACTTCGCCCGCGACGAGCGTCGTCCGGCCCGGGCGCGTGAGGATTATGCGCCGCGCGAGGGGGCTCGTTTCGGCGAGAACCGCGAGGACAGCCCGCGTTCGGACGCACCGCGCCTCAAATCGGGGCCGCGCGGCGACACCGTCTGGTTCCGCCTGAGCGTCGGCCGCAAGGATGGCGCCGATCCGCGCCAGCTGCTTCCGATGATCTGCCGACGCGGCAAGATCACCCGCGACGAGGTCGGCGCGATCCGCATCTTCGACAAGGAAACCAAGGTCGAGATCGACGCCGATGTCGCCGAGCGCTTCTACGAGCTGGCGAAGGCCGTCGACCGCGACAAGATCGTGATCGAGCCGGTGACCGGCGAGGACGAGCGCCGCCCGGCCAAGCCCTTCGCCGAGAAGGCGAGCCATGCGCCCGCGCCCTATGCCAAGCCCGAGCGCGACGGCGATGCGCGTCCGCCCCGGGCTTACGAGAAGAAGCCCTACGAAAAGAAGCCGTACGAGAAGAAGCCCTATGAGGGCGGGGACAAGAAGCCCTACGCCAAGAAGACCTACGAGCCGAAGCCCTACGAGGCCAGGCCCGAGGCCAAGCCCTACGAGGGCGGCGAAAAGAAGCCCTATGAGGGCAAGAAGAAGGCCTATGAGGGCAAATCCAAGCCCTTCGGCGCCGCCAAGACCTATGACCCGGTGCGCAGCGACCGCGACGCCCTGTCGGACCCGAACGTTTCGTTCCGTTCGGGGCCGAAGCCCCGCTTCGACAAGCCGGCCGGCGACAAGCCCTATGGCGAGAAGAAGCCCTATGCGCCGAAGCCCTTTGGCGCCGGCAAGTCGGGCGCCGGCAAGTCCTTTGCGGGCAAGGCGCCGTTCAAGGGCAAGAAGCCGCGCTGAGGCGGCCGGCGCCGGCTCGCCCGGCGCCTCCTGACTTCCTTAGCGCAGGCCGAGGAAGGACAGGATAGCCAGGACGACGACGATCAGGCCGATGATGTAGATGATGCTGTTCATGGAACTGCCCCCGGTAGGGCGGCAGGGCGCTGCGCCCGCCGCCAGGTCGATGATGGGCAGTGAACCGCGTCTTCGCGCGAAAGTTCCCGCTTTCGCGCGACGGGTGGCGACCGCAGCGTCAGCCGGGGCAGGCTGTCAGCCCTCCACGACCTTGCGGTAGAGATGCCAACTGGCATGGCCGAGGACCGGCATGACCACGATCAGGCCCACGAGCAGCGGCAGGCAGCCGAGCACCAGCAGCCCCGTGACCATCAGACCCCAGACCGTCATCACGCGCGGGTTGCGCTCGACCGCGGCGAGCGAGGTGCGCACCGCCGTGGCGACGTCGACCCGCCGGTCGATGATGTGCGGGAAGGACACCACCGAGATCGAGAAGGCGACGATCGCGAAGAGCAGCCCGACCGCATTGCCGACGACGATCATCGTCCAGCCGCCGCCGGTGGTGAAGACGGCGCGCAGGAAGTCCAGCGTCGAGACGTCCGCCGGCAGGCCGAGCAGACCCTTGTAGATGAACCAGGCACAGGCCAGCCAGGCGAGGAACAGCCCGGTCAGCATCGCGCCCAAAAGCAGGATCTGGCCGATCGCCGGCGAGCGCAGCAGGGCGAAGGCGTGCTCCCAGCCCGAATCGAGATGGCGCTCGCGCCGCCGGCTGATCTCATAGAGCGCGATCGCCGCGAAGGGCCCGAGCAAGGCGAAACCGCCGAGCAGCGGGAAGAGCAGCGGAAAGACGTTGAAGCTCACCGTCGCCTGCGCCAGCAGCACGCCGATGATGGGATACATCAGGGCGACGAAGGCGAGGTGGCTCGGCTGCGCCTTGAAATCCTCCCAGCCCAGCCTCAACGCCTCACGCAGGTCGCGGGTGGTGATGGTGTTGACGCGCGGCAGGACAGGCGCACCCTCGCGTGGGACGCTGTGCAGATGGGTGTCGAGATTGGCCATGGCGTGTCTCCCGGTTGTGGCCCGGTTCGCCTTGCAGCCCTTTGACGCGAGCTTGGGTCAACGGCCTGAAGGCGTCGAGCTTCCAATTCCCAGCTGAGGAAGGATAGCCGAAAAGGTCAGCCCTGTCGCAGGCGGCGCGAACACGAATGCGGGAACGGCGGCTTTCATCCTGCCTTCCCACGACGCCGGCTTCTCGCCTAATGAGGGACCATGAGCGCGCCCGAACCCATCCCCGTCGCCGAACTGACCTCCCGCCAGGCCCGCGCCGAGCACAGGCGGCTGGCTGAGGCGGTGGAGGCGGCCAACATCGCCTATCACCAGAACGACGCGCCGGAGATGGACGACGCGACCTTCGATGCAATGCGGCGACGGCTGGAGGCGATCGAGGCGGCGTTTCCGGCGCTGAAGGCGGCCTCGTCGGCCAGCGTCCAGGTCGGCGCCAAGGCGTCAGGCAAGTTCGCCAAGATTCGCCACCGCGTGCCGATGCTCTCGCTCGACAACGCCTTCACCGACGAGGCGGTGGCCGAGTTCGTGCAGCGGGTGCACCGCTTCCTCGGCCGCAAGGACGAAGAGCCGATCGCCTTCACCGCCGAGCCCAAGATCGACGGGCTGTCGCTCTCGCTGCGCTATGAGAAGGGCGCGCTCGTGCATGCCGCGACGCGCGGCGATGGCGAGGAGGGCGAGGACGTCACGGTCAACGCCCGCACGATCGGCGAGATCCCGCAGGTTCTGGCCGGGCCTGACCTTCCGGAAATCGCCGAGGTGCGCGGCGAGGTCTATCTGGGCCATGCCGATTTCGCCGGCATCAACGAGCGCCAGCGCGAGAAGGGGCTTCCCGAATTCGCCAATCCGCGCAATGCGGCGGCTGGCTCGCTGCGCCAGCTCGACGCCACGATCACCGCCTCGCGGCCGCTGCGCTTCTTCGCCTATGCCTGGGGCGAGATGCCGGAGCTGCCGGCGCCGACGCAATCGGGCGTCGTCGAGGCCTTCGGGCGCTGGGGCTTCCGCACCAATCCGCTGATGAAGCGCTGCGAGAGCGTCGAGGCGCTGCTCGCGCATTACCGGCTGATCGAGAGCCAGCGCGCTTCGCTCGGCTACGACATCGACGGCGTGGTCTACAAGGTCGACGATCTCGGCTTGCAGGCGCGGCTCGGCTTCGTCTCGCGGGCGCCGCGCTGGGCGATCGCGCACAAATTCCCGGCCGAGTTGGCCACGACCGTGCTGGAGGCGATCGAGATCCAGGTCGGGCGCACGGGCGCGCTGTCGCCGGTGGCGCGCCTGCGGCCGGTGACGGTCGGCGGCGTCGTCGTCACCAATGCGACGCTGCACAATGAGGACTATATCCGCGGCTACGACTCCAAGGGCGAGCGGATCCGCGACGGCGAGCCGCCCGACATCCGCGTCGGCGACACGGTGACGGTGAAGCGCGCCGGCGACGTGATCCCGCGCGTGGCGGCGGTCGATCTGAGCAAGCGGCCGGCGGATGCCAAGTCTTACGCCTTTCCGACGCTCTGCCCGGCCTGCGGCAGCCATGCGACGCGGGAGATCAATCCGCGCTCGGGCAAGGAGGATGCGGTGCGCCGCTGCACCGGCGGGCTGATCTGCCCGGCGCAGGCGGTCGAGCGGCTGAAGCATTTCGTCTCGCGCGACGCGCTCGACATCGACGGGCTCGGCGACAAGCAGATCGAGTTCTTCCACGGCGACCCCGACCTGCCGGTGAAGGAACCGGCCGACATCTTCACGCTCGCTGCGCGCGACGCTGCCAATCTCAAGAAGCTCAAGGACAAGGAAGGCTTCGGCGCCCAGAGCGTCGCCAAGCTCTTCGCCGCGATCGAGGAGCGCCGGACGCCGCCGCTCAACCGCTTCATCTTCGGGCTCGGCATCCGTCATATCGGCGAAACCAATGCCCGCCTGCTGGCACGCCATTACGGCTCCTTCGAGGCGCTGCGGGCGGCCGGGCTGGCGGCGGCCGACCCGGCCTCGCCGGAACGGCAGGAGCTCGACGCGATCGATGGCGTCGGGCCCACCGTGGTCGAGGCGCTGACCGATTTCTTCGGCGAGCCGCACAATGAGGAGTTGCTCGACCGGCTGCTGGCGCAGGTGACGCCACAGCCACTCGAGGCCGTCGCGTCCGCCAGTCCTGTCGCCGGCAAGATCGTGGTCTTCACCGGCGCGCTCGAGCGCATGACGCGTGACGAGGCCAAGGCGATGGCCGAGCGGCTCGGGGCCAAGGTGGCGGGCTCGGTGTCCTCCAAGACCGACCTGCTGGTGGCGGGGCCGGGCGCGGGCTCGAAGCTGAAGGATGCGCAAAAGCATGGCGTCGAAGTGATCGACGAGGCCGGCTGGTTCGAGCTCGTCGGTGGCTGAGGCCTTCGCCATCGGCCCGTCCGGCCGATCGCCCAGGCTGATGCGCCCGATCACTTTTCTTCAAGACGGCCCCGGCGCGATCGGGTTTAACCTCGCGCCATGGATCTGATCACGCAGGAACAGGCGCTGGCCGAGACGCCGCTGAAGACCGGCGAGCGGGCGCATCTCTTCGCCGCGCGCCGCTTCGACGGACTGGAGTTCCTGGCGGCGACCTTCCGCACCCATGCCTATGCCCCCCATGCCCATGACACCTATGCGATCGGGACGATCCTGACCGGCTGCGAAATCTGGCATGCGCGCGGCCGGAGGCTCTATGCCGGGCCCGGCGATCTCGTGATGAACCAGCCGCTCGACGTCCATGACGGGGCGCCGAGCGAGGGCGGCTATCGCTACCGGATGAGCTATCCCGGGCTCGATCTGATGCAGGAGCTGGCGGCTTCGCTGACCGGGCGCGAGAGCGCCGGCACCCCCTTCTTCCGCGAGCCGGTGGTGCACGACCCCGAGGGAGCGGCGCAGTTCGCCGCCGCGCACCGGCTGCTGGAGGAGGGGGCGGATGCGCTCGCTGGCGAGGAGGCGCTGCTGCGGGCCTATGCCGCGATGCTGGTGCGCCATGCCGATCTCGGCCCGCGCCCGATCGGGCGCGAACCCGGCCCGGTCGATCGCGCGCGGGCGCTGATCGAGGCCCGGCATGACGAGGACCTCTCGCTCGCCGAGATCGGCGCCGTGGCCGGCCTGCCGCGGCATCACCTGATCCGCGCCTTCCGGGCTGAGACCGGACTGACGCCGCATGCCTTCCTCGTCGATGTCCGGGTCAGGCGGGCGCGCGAGCGGCTGCGGCGGGGCGAGGCGCCCGGCGCGGTCGCGGTCGCCACCGGCTTCTGCGACCAGGCCCATCTCACCCGCGCCTTCAAGGCGCGGCTCGGCGTGACGCCCGGCGCCTTCCGCGCCGCCCATCTCTCCTGAAGGCCCATCACGATGTCCACCTTGCGCGACGATGCCCGTCGGGGCCTGCGCGACATCGCGCCCGCCATGCTCGCGGCGGTGCCGATCGCGCTGCTCTTCGGGGCGCTTGCGGCCGGCAAGGGCCTGTCTCCGCTGGAGACGCTGGTGATGGGCGCGCTGGTCTTCGCCGGCGGGGCGCAATTCGCGGCGGTCGAGCTCTGGGCGACGCCGGCGCCGATCGGTGCGATCGTGTTCTCGACGCTGCTGATCAATGCCCGCCATGTGCTGATGAGCGCCTCGCTGGTGCCGAAGCTCGCGGGCTTCTCGCGCGGGCAGACGGCGCTCGGGCTCTATTACATGGCCGACGAGAACTGGGCGCTGGCCGAGAAGCGGGCGCGCACCCACAAACTGACGCCGGCCTACTGGTTCGGGATGGTGGTGCCCTTCGTCGCCTGCTGGTGCGCGACCTCGACGCTCGGCGCCGTGGTTGGTGCCGCGCTGGGCGATCCGCGCCGCTTCGGGGCCGATTTCGCCTTCACGGCGCTGTTCATTGCGCTGGTCGCCGCCTTCTGGAAGGGGCGGGTGACGTTCTGGACGGTTGCTGCGGCAGGGTTCGCCTCGGCGCTGACCTACGGGCTGATCGGGCCGCCCTGGCATGTGCTGGCGGGCGCGTTGTGCGGGCTCGCCGCCGCGTGGTTCGCGGCTGGCTCGGGCGTGGACGCCGAGCCCGCGCCGGAGGCCCGCCCATGACGCTCGACCCGCACAATCTGCTCGCCATCCTCGGCATGGCGATCGCGACCTATGCGACCCGCCTGGCCGGGCTCGCGCTTGCCGGACGGCTCCAGCTTTCGCCGCGCGCCCAGGCCGCCTTCGATGCGATCCCGCCGGCCGTGCTCGTCGCCGTCATCGCGCCGAGCGCGCTCGCCACTGGCTGGCCGGAGACGGTCGCCGCGCTGCTGGCCGCGCTCGCCGCCACGCGCCTGCCGCTGCTCGGCGTGGTGGCGGTCGGTGTCGCGGCGGTGGTGGCGTTGCGGGCGCTGGCCTGACTCAGTCGCGGATGATGGTGTTGACCGCGATCACCATGCCCTGTCCACTCACGGCGAGGTTGTAGCTGCGCGACAGGGCGGCCTTGAGCTGCGGCTCCGCGACGGCGATCTTGGCCTTGATGTCGGCGGAGGAGCCGCTGTCCGTCTTCTGCCGCAGCACGATGTCGCCGGTCTTGAGCGAGAGGACCTGGTAGCGCGCCCAGTTCTCGCGCGAGATGTTCTGGCGCCAGTGGCTGCAATCGCGCTTGAAGGCCCGGTCTGCGAAGAGCGTCTCGGCCTCCTGATAGCTGATGCTGCGATCGACGACATTGGTCAGCTTGTACTCGAAATGGTCGCTGAAATTGCCGCTGAGGCCGAGATTGACGAAGATGTTCTTGATGCCGCTGACAGCGCCGCTGGCCTCGAGCTTGAAGCTCAGATCGACGTCCGACTGTCTGGCGTCGACAGGCAGCACGGCATATCGCGCCAGATCGACCTCGCAGAGACGCTCCAGGTTGACCGGGCGGGACCGGTCCTCGGTCGCCTTCTCGCGGGCGAAATAGAGCGAGCCGACATTGATGCCCGCGCGGGCGGGTCGAAGCTCGCGCCCGCCTGTTCCTCCTGGGAGATCCGGTTGCGGCGGTGTCGCGCAACCTGCCGCCAGAAGTCCGCATGCGATCGATAGGAAATGCCTGGTCATGGTCGCCCCCGCCCGAGAATGACAGGGACGATAATACTACCTAAGGTTGTGTCAATTCCGATCTTCGCTCACAGCGGCAGGCAGGCCCTTTCCAGCCACGCCTTCGCCTCGCCCTCGACCAGATCCGCGAGCTTACCCCAGACCTGAGCGTGATAGGCGTCGATCCAGGCGATCTCGCCGGCGTCGAGCAGGGCGCGGTCGATCAGCGCGCGCTCATAGGGGCACCAGGTGATGGTCTCGAAGCCGTAGATGGTGCGCTCGCCGCCCGGGATGGCCCGCTGCTCGACAACGATGAGGTTCTCGATGCGGATGCCGTAATGGCCTTCCTTGTAGTAGCCGGGTTCGTTGGAAAGGATCATGCCGGGCTCCAGCGGCGTCGTGCCGAGCTTGGAGATGCGCTGCGGCCCCTCATGCACCGAGAGATAGCTGCCGACGCCGTGGCCGGTGCCATGGTCGAAATCGAACCCCGCCTGCCAGAGCGGCAGCCGCGCCAGCGCATCGAGCTGGGCGCCCGAGGTGCCCTTGACGAAAACCGCGCGCGAGATCGCGATATGGCCCTTCAGCACGCGGGTGTAGCGGTCCCGCATTTCGGCGCTGGGCTCGCCGATCGCCATGGTGCGGGTGATGTCGGTGGTGCCGTCCTCATATTGCCCGCCGGAATCGACCAGCAGGATGCCGGGCTCGATGCGCCGGTTGCTCGCTTCCGTGACGCGGTAATGCGGCAGGGCCGCGTTGGGGCCGGCCCCGGCAATGGTGGTGAAGGACACGTCCTTGAGCAGCCCGGTCTTCAGCCGCTCGGCCTCGAGCGCCGCGACCGCGTCGATCTCGGTCAGCCCGCCCTTGGGCGCCTCGCGCGCCAGCCATGACAGGAAGCGCACCATCGCGGCGCCGTCGCGGAGGTGGGCGGCGCGGGCGCCGGCGAGTTCAGCCTCGTTCTTGCGGGCCTTCATCAGCGCGATCGGGTCCGTGCCGGCATCGGGCGTGCCGCCTGAATCGCGGATCAGCGTAGCGAGTGCCGCGGCGGCCGTCGTCGCGTCCAGCCTGACCTTCGCGCCGGCCGCGCCCAGCGCCGCGAGCTGTGTCGTGAGAGCAGCGGGCGGCGCGGTCTCGCCGACGGCGCCGATGGCGTCTCCCGCCTCGTTGGTGATCTTCTCCGGCGCCAGGAAAACGGTCGGCCGGCCCTCGCGCTGGACGATGGCATAGCCAAGCGGCAGCGGCGTGTGCTCGACATCGCCGCCGCGGATGTTGAAGGTCCAGGCCAGCGCATGCGGGTCCGAGACGACGAGCGCATCGACCTTTGCCTTCGCCAGCGCCTCCTGGATGCGGGCGAGCTTGCCGGCGGCGTCCTCCCCGGCGAAATCGGCGCGATGCGCCTTCACGGGCGCGGCGGGGGGCGCCGGCCTGTCGCTCCAGATCGCGTCGACCGGGTTCTGCGAGACCGCAACGAGGCTGCCGCCGGCCATGGCCGTTGCCTTCTCCAGCTTCGCGACGCCGTCGACCGTGTGCAGCCAGGGATCGTAGCCGAGCCGTCCGCCGACGGGCAGGTTCTGCTCGATCCAGCGGTTGAGCGGCATCTCCTCCATGCGGGTCGGGGTGACGATGGCGGTATCGGTCTGCTCCTGGGACTGGATGGTGTAGCGGCCGTCGACGACCAGCGCTGCCCGGTCGGCGAGGATGATCGCGTTGCCGGCCGAGCCGGTGAAGCCGGTCAGCCAGGCCAGGCGGGCCATATGGGCGGGGACATACTCGCCCTGGTGCTCGTCGGCGCGCGGCACGATGAAGCCCGTTAAGCCCTGCCTTGCGAGTTCCTGCCGCAGCGCCGCTACGCGCGGCGCGACCTGGGAGGGGTCGGTCGGCTCGGAGAAGTTCTGGAAGCGGCAGGTGAGCAGGGCAGGCGATTCGGGCATCGGCGGGGTCCGGTTGGCTTTGCGTCATCGTTGCGGGTGCCGGCGGCGATGGCGAGTCGAAATGGCGCTGCGCGATGCGCGACGCCGTCTAAAAAAGCCGCCGCAAAAGCAGGCGTCTGCCACTTCGCTATGCGAATTCGTCAATCATTAACGAAAACCCGCCCCTCGTATGCGTTGGGCGCATATCTCGCATCTGCGAAATCCTCTTTTCGCAGATGCGAAGACGTACCACTTTGGTCGCATAAGAGAACGAGGAAGCGACCGGGACTGTCCTTCGTTTCGATTGAGGAGATGGATCCCTATGACCTATGTGCTGAACAACACCGCCGTCCTGCCCGCCACCGAGGTCAAGAAGACCGCGGCGGCCTCGGAAGGCCCCGGATTCTGGCAGCGTTTCTACGCCGCGATGATCGAGAGCCGCCGCCGCTCCGCCCTGCGTGAGCTGCGTGCCCACAGCTTCCGCATCAACGAGGCCGGCCTGATGCTCGGCGGCGTGTCCGCCACCTCGCTGGCGACCGATGAGGCCCTGCCGTTCAACCGGTGAGCCGCGCCCCGTCCGGCGCATGACGCGCCGGAGCCTTCCCGATTTCTGCGCCGGTCACCCGGCGCCTTTCAAGGACGCAAACCATGATCGCCATCATCAAGCATGTCTACGAGAGCATCGTCGACGCCGTGAAGTTCGCCTCCGCCGTCTGGCACGACGCCCGCTCCATGCAGGCGGAAGCCGAGGCCAAGTACGGCCATATCGGCTTCTGATCGCGATCCTTCGCGATGCTGGCCGCCTGACGCGACGTTCTGCGCTTCCGGTGCTCACGGACGATATGTCCGCTCCGCTCCGGTTCTCGAACGCCGCGCCATTCGGCTCAGCCTGGCGAAGGATCGGCAGTCCGCGACCCGACACAAGGTCGCGCGGCTGGAGGATTATCGAAGGTGGCGTGGCCTCGGGGCTGCGCCGCCTTTTTTCATGACCAGCGTCGCCCAGCCTTCGCGCAGCGACTGGCGGGCGAGATAGAGCCCCTGGTGCCGGTAGGTCGAGACGACGCCGGCGACGTCCATGGCGAGCAGGCCCGAGAGGATCACCGTGCCGTCATCCGACAGCACCCGCGCGATTGAGGGGGCGAGGCGCTTCAGGGGACCCGCCAGGATGTTGGCGAAGACGAGGTCGAAATGGCCCGGCCGGTTCGCCCTGGCATGGCGCAAGCCCGGCGCGACATAGAGATCCAGCGCATGGGGCGCGTGGTTGACGCGGGCGTTGTGCGCGGCGACCTCGACCGCGATGGCGTCGATATCGCCGGCGACGACCTTGCGCTTGGTCTGCTTGGCGAGTGCCAGCGCCAGGATTCCGGTGCCAGTTCCGACATCGATCGCGTTTCGCGGGCGGCGGCGCTTCAGTTCGGCGTCGAGCGCGAGCAGGCAGCCGGCCGTGGTGCCGTGATGGCCCGTGCCGAAGGCGAGCGCGGCGGGGATCTCGATGCCGATATCGTTGATCCGCACCGCGTCGCGGTCATGATCGCCATGGACGAGGACGCGGCCGGCGCGGACGGGCTTCAGCCCATCCAGGCTGGCGGCGACCCAGTCCTGCTGATTGACCGTCTCGAAGGGCGTGGTGTCGATGACATCGCCGACGATCGGCCGCAGCATGTCGCGCACGGCCTCCTCGTCGGGATGAACCGCAAAGTAGATCTCAACCTTCCACGGCGCGTTCAGCGACAGCGTGGTAACGCCGGTCTCGATCTCGAAAGCCGAGATCGCGGTTTCGGTGGGGTCGAAGACCTCGCCGAGCAGCTCGGTCAGCGCGCGCGCCTTCTCGCCGCTGGTCGAGAGTTCGAGGACGGTCGCGACCGTGGAGGGGAGGAGGCCTTCGCGCATGGCGGCGGGATAGCAGGCGTGGGCGCGGTTGTCATGCGCGTCCACAAGGTCTCGTCCGTCTTCAGTGGTCGCGCGCGGCCAGGGCGCGGAACAGTGTCTGCGTCTGCCCGTCCCGCTCGGCGAAGCGCAGCGGCTTGCAACGCTCGACGATGATCTCGCCATCCGCAGGCGCGGCTTCGAGCAGCGCCATCACCTCGGCGGTGAAGTCGGCGAGCGGCATGGCGTCGGGGTCGGTCGCCTGCTGCGGGCCGAGCAGCTCGGTCTGGACATAGGGCGGGGCGATCTCGACGACCTCGACCGAGGTGTCCTTAAGCTGATGGCGCAGCGCCATCGACCAGGAATGGATCGCCGCCTTGGTGGCGGAATAGGTCGGGGTCGCCGCCAGCGGCACGAAGGCGAGGCCCGAGGAGACGGTGACGACGGAGGCTCGCGGCTGTGCCAGCAAATGCGGCAGCAGTGCCGCCGTGAGCCGGATCGGGCCGAGCAGATTGGTCGCGATCGTCTCCTCGGCGATGGCGATGTCGATCTGTGTTTCCGGCCGCATGATGCCGGCATTGTTGATGACGACATTCAGGCCCGGAAAGCGCGTGACGGCCTCACGGGCGAAGGCTGCGATGTCGGCCTTGTCCTGAATGTCGAGCAGCATCGATGCCATGCCGGGATTGGCCTGGGTGACTTCGTCGAGCACGCGCTCGCGGCGGCCGGCGATGATGACGGTGTTGCCCTTCGCATGCAGCGCTTCGGCCAGGGCGCGGCCGATGCCGCTGCCGCCGCCGGTGATGAGGATGGTGTTTCCGGTGATGTTCATCGCAAGGCCCTTTCTCGGTTGCGTCCGACACAGCTAGGGCCGATGCTCTCCAATCGAAAGAAGGCACCTGAAAGTGCCATAGGCACCCAAAGGAGAGCGTCGCATGCAGATGATCCGCGAGGCCGTGGAGGCGATGCGCGAGCAGGGCCGGCTGATCCATCCGGAGGTCAGTCCGCAGGTCGAGGCGCTGGTGCGGGACGTGATCGGTCAGGTCGCCGACAAATGGACCATGCTGATCCTGGAGGCGCTGGAGGAGCATGGCACGCTGCGCTTCCGCCAGCTCGGCCGGATCGTCGGCGGCATCAGCCAGAAGATGCTGACCAAGACGCTGCGGCAGATGGAGTGCGACGGGCTGATCACCCGCAAGGTCCACCCGGTGATCCCGCCGCATGTCGACTACACGATGACGGAGATCGGCCGCGAACTGACGGCGGCCTTCTGCGGGGTCTGGGTCTGGGCGGAGACCTATCACGCGCAGGTCGAGGCGGCGCGGGCGGCGTTCAAGGCGCGAGAGGGGCGGTGAGGGGGCTGAGCCTTCAAAGAGAAAATGCCACGTCATCCTGGGCGCAGCGAAGCGAAGACCCGGGATCCATGCCGGAACTTTTCTCGGAAAGGCTCCGGAATGGATCCCGGATCGGCGCCGCTTTCGCGGCTTATCCGGGATGACGGGAGGTTCCTGCGTGCTATTTGGCGGCTGGTTGTAACGCGACATCCGGTGCGGGAATCAGCGCGATGACATGTTTCGCGATGTCGGCCGCTATTTCCGGATCGGCCTTGAGTTCGCTCGGGGTGCGGGCGCGGGGAATGGCGCGGCCTTCTTCCTCGATGTCTTCAAACCACAGCGCGACCGCCTCCGGCGCATTCGCCAGCGCCTCATCGAGGGTGTCTCCGGCAGAGAAACAGCCTGGCAGATCGGGAAACCAGACGCCGACGGCGAAGTCGGGCCCTGCGTCCTCGATGATGGCGACGTAGTGGGTCATGTCAGTCGCGGGGCCAGCCTGCCTGCTTGTAGATCGTCAACACGAGGCCGGGACCGAAATTCTTCTTCGGATGCGGCACAGTGATGATGTCACGGACGCCCGGCTTTTTAAAGCTAAATGTCCCAAATTCGAACGAGCCTCCAACAATGAAACCGCCCGAGACCGTGATTCCACTACCCATTACACGATCATCAGACATCTGATCACCTCATATTGAGCCAAATAATCGGAGCGATTTGTGACACGACAATACATGCAAACAAGGTGAAACTTATAGCCCTTGACTTAAAAATTGCCGAGCGTACAGGCGCATCATAATCTTTACTAACTACAGTAGCTGAAAAACACTCGCCCATATAAACAAAAAGATTCCTCCTACCTCTATCCAGATTGCGAAGCGAATATGCGAGGACTAAATTAGTAATAACGAAAATAACTACATCAATAAAAAAAATATAATCTAATATTTTTGTAACTCGCATTTCATGTTGTCCCAAATATCGCAATCTTTGAGCTAATATTTTAGCTGAGCTCGAGTTCAAATTGTTTGTCTGAACGCAAATACATCGCCCCTATATGTTGGCACATATACAATTTCCCTATCCTGAGTCATGCTGACCGCATTCGTGATTGCATCCGGCACCTGCAGATAGGTTTGCGGCGCGAGCGTCAGCGGATCGATCTCGCGATAGATCCCGCCATTGCTGCCCAATCCGACGACGCCGTTATTCAAACGCGGCGAGCTATAGAGACGCGAGCCGCAATAGAGCTTTTCGACGAGCGACAAGCTATCGAGATCAATGACGTAGAGGTACTTGTCGCCCGAGCCGCAGAAGACCCGACCATGGCTGATCAGCGGCGTGGTGTAGCAAATGTTGCCGGACTTGAACTTAGCGACGAATTCGCCGGTATCGAGTCGGACGATATAGCCGATATTTCCCAGATAGGCGGCCCTTCCGGCTCCGATTGACGGCAGAATAGCCCAGCTTTGGTCCTCTTTGAAGCGGGAAGCGCGTAACGACAACGTCCGTCGCAGCAGAATCGCGTTCAGACCGCGATACCACGCCCCAGTTGTGCGTTTCTTGCTGATTTTGCCACAGTGAGGGCGGACTTCACCTGTCGCCTGCGTCGTACGACCGCTTCCAGCCGTCAGCATGGCGTTGGTTCTCTTCGCCGCAAATCGTCGATCATGTCGAGGATGCGCCGGAACAAGTGACGGGGCGCAGCCACTTCGGCCATCTGGAAGACGGCGTAGCGCGCGTGGGCAATCACCTTCGCGCCGATCTTCACCACCTTCTCGCGGATCGTGGTCAGCGACCAGCATTCCATCTCCTCCGGCAGTGCGAGCGTGCGCAGGAAGTTGCACAGGTTGTAGGCCAGGGCGTGAAGCTGGAGCCGCACGGCGTTGGCCTTCATCGTGCCGCAGGACAGCCGCGTCCACTTCACCGCGTTCTTGCCTTCTTTGATCCACTGCTCCGCCGTGCCGCGCTGGTTGTAGAAGGCGACGATGCGGTTCGCGGGCCGGGTCAGGTTGGTGACGATGAACCCGACACGGGGATAGAGTTCGCCGGGATGCCATTCCACCTTGGCGACCACGCGCCGTTTCCGGCTCCACGATCCGGCCCGATAGCTGAAGCTGGCATGGAACCGCTGGACATGCATGGGCGGGCGTCCGATGGGGCGCTTTAGCAGGTAGGCGATGTGGCCCTGAAGAACGGCATTGGCCTTGAGGCGGATGGTGTATTTGTAGCCTTCGGCTTCCAGGTAGTCGTACAGGTCGGGCAGGGCGAAGGCGGCATCGCCGCGGAAGAACCGCCGCTTGGTCCTGTCCCGATAGCGCGCCACCACGGGTTCCAGCACCGAACGCAAGTCGTCGGCGCTGTGGACGTTGCCGGAACGCAGCTTGGCCCGCTCCAGATCGCCGAACTGGTTGAAGACGAACAGCGGGTGGTAGCAGGTGCAGCCAAAGTGGCCGTTGTAAGCGGCGCCTTCCTGCTTGCCGTAGGTTGGGCTGACGCTCGAGTCCATGTCGAGCACCACGACATTCGTCGGGCGGCGGGCATGAACGGCGTCAATCCACGTCCCCGACAGGTCCGCCAGGGCGGCTAGGTTGGCCTTGCCGGTCAGCACCTCGGTCTCGAAGCGCCCCATCTGGCTAGTCGACGCTGCCTCCTTGGTCTCTGCCCTGCCGCCAACGATCCAGCGCATCGCCGGGTCATGGCCCAGGCGGTCGGCGTCATTGACATCCTCGTACCCGGCAAGGCGGCCGAACACCGATTGCCGGAATTGCGCCGTCAGGGTGTGGCGATTGTTCTTGCCGGTCCTCAAGTCGGCCAGCACTTGCCCAGCTATCTCGGTCAAGCCAAGGGCATCGTCCAGTTCCCGGAAGGCGAGCAACCCGGCATCCGACGTGACCCGTGATCCATGGAACTCCAGCTTGAGGCGGCGGTCGAAAGCGACCCGCAGATTGCCCGTTTCCAGTTCACCCGTCACAACCTCCATGACCAGCCGCTCCAAACACCTACAACACATTGATTCTTATATCATAATCTTCGGTCTTCGTCATGAATTGGCGCGGCTATCTGGGAAATGCGGGTTAAAGACGTGGTGCGAGTCCGTAGTGCGCACGCACCGCCAGCCTTCGCGTTCGAGGCGGCGAATGATGTCGCTGCTATTGTTGAGCATGGGTGCCTCGGGTTAACGGAGAAGCACCCAACTATTTACATGCATTTGTATTGCTTCGCTCAAAACGAGCGGACGTGTCCACGGAATTCTTCTAACGTGCTGTAAATGCGTGCTTTTTTAAATCGTTGATATTGGTAGTTCTTGAATTGATTCGCTGTTTCGCGTTCCTTTGGTCGCTAACCGAATGAAAATTATAGAAATTCGCTGCGCTGTATAAAAAGCTGATCCAGAAGCTTCAGGATGTTGATTGTACGAACGAGTCAAGCACCATCTTCCGCCCGGCCTTGTCGAAATCGACCGTCAGCTTGTTGCCGTCGACGGAGGCCACCGAGCCGGGGCCGAACTTGACGTGGAAGACGCGGGCGCCGGTGTCGTAGGCCGATGTCCCCGAGGATTTGGCGGTGAGTTCGCCCTCGATCAGCAGGGGGCCGCGCTGGCGGTTGTTGCCGAAGCTGCTGCCGCCGAAGCCGCTGCCGCTTTCCGAGAAGCCCGAGCCGCCGCGCGCCTTGTTCTCCTGGGCGCGCTGCCAGCCCGGCGTGTTGTAGGAGGAGCCGAAGCTCTCCATCCGGTCGAAGCGCGAGGCGCCATAGCCGCCCTGCGAGTAGTTCGACGCCGCCTGGACGACTTCGACATGCTCCTCGGGCAGTTCGTCGATGAAGCGCGAGGGCAGGCTCGACTGCCAGAGGCCATGGATACGGCGGTTCGAGGCGAAATAGAGTTTCAGCCGCTTGCGGGCGCGCGTCAGGCCGACATGGGCGAGGCGGCGTTCTTCCTCCAGCCCGGCGCGGCCGCTCTCGTCGAGGGCGCGCTGGTTAGGGAACAGCCCTTCCTCCCAGCCGGGCAGGAAGACCGTGTCGAACTCCAGCCCCTTGGCGCCGTGCAGCGTCATGATCGAGACGCGACCCGTATCGTCACCTCGGTCTGTATCCATCACCAACGCGACATATTCCAGAAAGGCAGGCAAATCGGGGAATTCGTCGAGGTAGCGGACGAGCTCCTTGAGGTTTTCGAGACGGCCGGCAGCATCGGCCGAGCGGTCCTTCTGCCACATCTCGGTATAGCCGCTCTCCTCCAGCACGAGTTCGGCGAGCTCGCCCTGCGGCATGTGCTCGGCGCGCTTCGACCAGCGGCCGAAGGCCTCGACCAGTTCGCGCAGGCTCGTGCGCGCCTTCGGCTTGAGCTCGTCGCTCTCGACGATGGCGCGGGCCGATTGCAGCAGCGAGAGCTGGCTGGCGCGGGCGTGGTTGTGCAGGATCTGGATGGTGGCGTCGCCCAGGCCGCGCTTGGGCTGGTTGACGATGCGCTCGAAGGCGAGATCGTCGGTCGGCGACACCACGCAGCGCAGATAGGCCATGGCGTCGCGGATCTCGGCGCGCTCGTAGAAGCGCGGGCCGCCGATGACGCGATAGGGCACGCCGGTCTGGACGAAGCGTTCCTCCAGTTCGCGCATCTGGGCGGAGATGCGGACCAGCACGGCGATCTCGGCGAGGTTGTCGCCTTTCGACTGCATCGCCTCGATCTCGTCGGTGATCAGCCTCGCCTCTTCCTGGCTGTCCCAGGCGCCGGTGATGGTGACCTTCTCGCCGAGTTCGTCTTCGGTGCGCAGCGTCTTGCCCAGCCGCGTCTCGTTGCGGGCGATCAACTTGGAGGCGGTGGCGAGGATGTGGCCGGTCGAGCGGTAGTTGCGCTCCAGCCGGATGACGGTCGCGCCGGGAAAATCGTGCTCGAAGCGCAGGATGTTGTCGACCTCGGCGCCGCGCCAGCCATAGATCGACTGGTCGTCGTCACCGACGCAGGCGATGTTGCGGCGGCCCTGGGCGAGCAGGCGCAGCCAGAGATACTGCGCCGTGTTGGTGTCCTGATACTCGTCGACGAGGATGTAGCGGAAGCGCTCGTGATAGAGGCTGAGCACATCGGCATGCTCGCGGAACAGCGTCAGGCAGTGCAGCAGCAGATCGCCGAAATCGACGGCATTCAGCGTCTTCAGCCGGTCCTGATAAGCGGCGTAGAGCTTGCCGCCCTTGCCATTGGCGAAGACGGCAGCCTCGCCCGGCGCGACGTCCTTGGGCGCGAGCCCGCGGTTCTTCCAGGAATCGATGAAGCCGGAAAGCATGCGCGCCGGCCAGCGCTTCTCGTCGATGCCCTCGGCCTGGATCACCTGCTTCATCAGGCGGATCTGATCGTCGGTGTCGAGGATGGTGAAGTCGCTGCGCAGATCGAGCAGCTCGGCGTGGCGGCGCAGGATCTTGGCCGAGATCGAGTGGAAGGTGCCGAGCCAGGGCATGCCCTCGGCGACCGCCCCGACGAGATGGCCGATGCGCTCCTTCATCTCGCGCGCGGCCTTGTTGGTGAAGGTCACCGAGAGGATCTGCGAGGGGAAGGCGCGGTTGGTCGCGATCAGATGGGCGATGCGGGTTGTCAGCACGCGGGTCTTGCCGGTGCCGGCACCGGCCAGCACCAGCACGGGGCCGTCGGTCGCCTCGACCGCCTGGCGCTGCTCCGGGTTCAGCCCGGCGAGATAGCCAGCCGCCGGCGCGGCCTGGGCGCGCGCGGCGAGGCCGCCGGGGCGGGGCAGGGGGGCGGAGGTGATGCTGTGGTCTGACAAGATCGGCGCTGCTCGTGCGTGATTCGTTCACGGTCAATATAGGGGCAGGCGGTCGCGATTGCGCCCTCGCGCCGCGACATTCGGCCATGGCGAGCCGGCTTGGCGCGTGGGCCGGCCTGCGGCATCAGTCGGACTGAGCCAAACGAGGACCCCATGCGCCGTTCCATGACAAAACTGCTGAGCCTCGCCGCCCTTGTCCTGCTGGCTGCGCCGCTGGCGGCCGGTGCCCAGACGCGCCCGGCCCCCGATCCGCTGGCCGATTGCGAGCGCTTCGCCTTGGCCGAGTCGAAGCGCGACGGCGGCACGCTGAAAGCGGTGCGGATCGAGCGCGGCGACAGCCTGATCGAGAACCGCTTCGACAAGAAGATCGGCGGGCAGCATGTCGCGACCGAATACATCGCCTTCGCGGCGATCGAGGATGGAGGGGGCAAGCGCCGGGCGCGGGTGGTCTGCCTGCATGCGGGCACGCCGGCCAACCGGGCGGTCTATTTTGTCGAGGTGCCGACCGGGCGCTGAACCCCGCCCTGAGCTGCGTCGTCAGGACTGCCCGCCGCCGGCCTCCGCACCCCAGAGCTCCCTGAGACGGCTGTCGCGGCCGCAACCGCCGCGGTAGATCTTGTAGCGGATCGGGTTGTTCAGATAATAATCCTGATGATAGTCTTCGGCCGGATAGAAGCTCGTCTGCGCGACGATCTCGGTCGTGATCCTGGATTTGAACCGGCCCGACTTCTCGAGTTCGGCCTTCGAGGCCTCGGCCTGCGCCTTTTCCTGCTCCGAGCCGTAATAGATGCCCGCGCGATACTGGCTGCCCCTGTCGCAAAACTGGGCATTGGCGGTCAGCGGATCGTGGTTGCGCCAGAAGACCTGCAGCAGCTTGCCGTAGGAGACCTTCGCCGGGTCGTAGACGATCTTCACCGCCTCGGTGTGCCCGGTCTTGCCGGCCGAGACCTCCTTGTAGGTCGGGTCGACGGTGTGGCCGCTGGTGTAGCCGGAGGTCGTGGAGATCACGCCGGGCAGCGCGTCGAAGGGCGGCTCCATGCACCAGAAGCAGCCGCCGGCGAAGATCGCCGTGGCGGTCGCGGGACTGGCGGGCTGCTGGGCGAGGCCGGGTGATGACAGGCCGAGCCCTGCAGCCACGGCGAGTCCGGCGAGGAGGGTGCGGCGCGTCCCCATCTCAGACCTGCGAGCCGTCGGCGGGTTCGAAGTTCATCGCGACGCCGTTGATGCAGTAGCGCAGGCCTGTGGGCGGGGGGCCGTCGGGAAAGACATGGCCGAGATGGCCGCCGCAATTGGCGCAGTGGACCTCGGTGCGGAGCATGCCGAACTTGCGATCCTCGGTGGTGCCGACGGCGCCCTCCAGCGGCTCGTTGAAGCTCGGCCAGCCGGTGCCGCTCTCGAACTTGGTGAGGTTGCGGAAGAGCGGCTGGTCGCAGCCGGCGCAAGAGAAGGTGCCGGGGCGCTTCTCGTGGTTCAGGGCGCAGGATCCGGGGCGCTCCGTGCCGTGGCCGCGCAGCACGTGGTACTGCTCGGACGTCAGCTTGGCCCGCCATTCGGCGTCGCTCAGCTCGTAGGGGAAGTGCTCCTGGGGCGCCTGGCTGCCGCCGAAGATGCTCATCAGTCCCATTCCCGCTCTCCCTTTCGCGTGTTCCAGTGTCATCCGTTCGCGAAGGATATGGGGAGTAGGAGCCCGGTTGTCAGCAGCGCCGGGCGCCCGGCAGGGTCACGATGCCGTTGACGGCTCAGGCGTTGTCGCCGGCGATCGCGGCGATGACCGCGTCCGTGACTGCCCGCGTCGTCGCCTTGCCGCCGAGATCGGGCGTGTGGAAGGCCGGGTCGGCCGTCACCCGCTCGATCGCCCGCATCAGCCGGGCCGAAGCTCCGGCCTCGCCGAGATGATCGAGCATCATCGTCGCCGTCCAGAAGGTGCCGATCGGGTTGGCGATGCCCTTGCCCGCGATGTCGAAGGCCGAGCCATGGATCGGCTCGAACATCGAGGGGAACACGCGTTCGGGGTTGAGATTGGCCGTCGGCGCGATGCCGAGCGAGCCGGCGAGCGCGGCGGCGAGGTCCGACAGGATGTCGGCATGGAGGTTGGTCGCGACGATGGTGTCGAGGCTGCCGGGCTTGATCACCATGCGCATGGTCATGGCGTCGACCAGCATCTTGTCCCAGGTCACATCGGGAAACTCCGTTGCGACCTTGGCGGCGATCTCGTCCCACATCACCATGGCGTGGCGCTGGGCATTCGACTTGGTGACAACGGTGAGCAGCTTGCGCGGCCGCGCCTGCGCCAGCCTGAAGGCGTAGCGCA
The DNA here is from genome assembly GCF_042466375.1 of Allobosea sp. R86505. Classification (NCBI taxonomy): domain Bacteria; kingdom Pseudomonadati; phylum Pseudomonadota; class Alphaproteobacteria; order Hyphomicrobiales; family Alloboseaceae; genus Allobosea; species Allobosea sp. R86505. The sequence continues at coordinate 2,261,704 of NZ_JAXHPY010000001.1, forward strand.
TGATGCGGGCGACGCCGGTGCGCGTCATCATCGAGACATCGGTGGCGACCTCCTCGGGGAAACCCTTGTGAACGCGCCCGCCGACACCGGCATATTCGCCTTCCGAGTTCTCGCGCACGATCACCCAGTCGAGCTCCGGGCCGGAGACGTGGCGCAAAGGCGAGGTGATGCCGGGCAGGACCCGGGTCGGGCGGACATTGGCGTATTGGTCGAAAGGCTGGCAGATCGCCAGGCGCAGGCCCCAGAGCGTGACATGGTCGGGCACGTCGGGCGCGCCGACCGCGCCGAAGAAGATCGCGTCATGGTCCTTGATCTGGTCGCGCCCGTCGGCCGGCATCATCAGCCCGGTGCGCTTGTAGTAGTCCGAGCCCCAGTCGAAATGATCGAAGGCGAAGCCGAACGAGCCGTCGCGGCGCGCCAGGGCTTCCAGCACCTCGATGCCGGCCGCAATGACCTCGACGCCGATGCCGTCTCCCGGGATGGCGGCGATGCGATGGGTCTTCATGACGCGTCTCTCCTCGGAACCTGTTCCGCACCGTCTTTGCGAACGAAGTCGCTGCAAGTCAAGAATCCATTGCAGCTTCCATGGAAGCTGTTAGTCATACCGACGGAGGATGTGGGATGGTGCTGCGCGGCAAGCCGGTCGAGCCAGCGGGGGAGCGGGGTGCGAGCCTCGTCGACGCCGCTTATGGCGCGCTGAAGCATGCGATCCGCGAAAGCGTGTTCGCGCCCGGCTACCAGGCCTCGGCCGGCGAGCTGGCGCTGCGGCTCGGCATGAGCCGTACGCCTGTGCACGAGGCGGCGCTGCGGCTGCAGGAGGAGGGGCTCGTCCGCATCCTGCCCAAGCGCGGCATCCTGATCTGCGCGCTCGCCCCGCACGACATCGCCGAGATCTACGAGGTGCTGATCGCGATCGAGGCCGGCGCGGCCGAGCTGTCGGCGCGGCTGCCGGAGGCGGCGCGCCTCGCGCTGGCCGAGGATCTCGACCGGGCCACCGGCGACATGGGGCGGGCTCTCGCCGCCGGCGACCTCGCCGGCTGGGGGCATGCCGACGAGGCCTTCCACCGGCTCTTGGTCGAACGCTGCGGCAATGGCCGCTTCGCGCGGATCATCCAGACGGTCAACGACCAGTCGCACCGCGCGCGGATGCTGACCCTGCGTCTGCGGCCGCGTCTGCCGGCTTCCGAGGCCGAGCATCGCGACACCAGCGACGCGATCCGGCGCGGCCTGCCGGGCCTCGCCCGCGAGGCGGCGCGCCGGCACCGTATCCGCGCGCGCGACGAATTGCTGCCGCTGATCGAGAGTGTCGGCCTGCGGCACATGTGAGACCTATCCCGTCCAAACCCAGCCCAGACCGCGGCCAACGCGGCTTCAACTCACGGAGGAAATGATGCGTCGCCTGATCCTGGCCCTCGGGGCCGCTTTCGCCATGGCCGCTGCCCCCGCGGCCGCGCAGACCTATCCCGCACGGTCGATCACGCTGGTCGTGCCCTTCGCCGCGGGCGGGCCGACCGACGTCATCGCGCGGATCGTCTCCGACCATATGAGCCGCACGCTCGGCCAGTCGATCGTGGTCGAGAACGTCGCCGGCGCCGGGGGCACCACCGGCTCGCTGCGCGTCGCCCGGGCGACGCCGGACGGCTACACGATCATGATGGGCAATCTCGGGACCCACTCGGCTTCTGTCGGGCTCTATCCGAACCTGGCCTATGACCCGCGCACCGATTTCGCCCCCATCATCAACACGGCGGGCACGCCGATGCTGATCTCGGCCCATAAGGACTTTCCGGCCAATACGCTGCCGGAGTTCATCGCGCTGCTGAAGGCCAACCCGTCCAAGTATAATTACGGCCATGGCGGCGTCGGCTCGACCTCGCATCTGACCTGCGTGTTCTTCCACCATCTGATCAAGGCGCCGGTCCAGCATGTGCCGTTCCGTGGCTCCGGCCCCGCGATGAACGCGCTGCTCGCCAAGCAACTCGACTATGTCTGCGACCAGACCGTCGGCATCGTTCCGCAGCTCACCCAGCTCAAGACCTATGTCGTCGCGACGCCGAACCGGCTCGCCGTCGCCAAGGACGTGCCGACCAGCACCGAGGGGGGCCTGCCCGAGTTCCAGGCTGTCGGCTGGAACGCGATCTTCGCGCCCAAGGATACGCCGAAGGAGATCGTCGACCGGCTCAATGCCGCCGGGCGTGCGGCGCTCGCAGATGCAGGCGTCCGGACGAGGCTGCTGGAGCTCGGCTGCATCATCCCCGACGATGCCGGCCAGAGTTCGGCGGCGCTCGGCGCCCATGTCCGCGCCGAGGTCGACAAATGGACGCCGGTGATCAAGGCGGCCGGCGTCACGGCGCAGTAACGCGTCTGTTCGCAGCGTCACCCAAGCGTCATGCGACTCCACTAGTCGGCTCGCCATCGAGGGATGGCGAGCGAGGGGCCGGTGACGGATCAGGCGACACAGACGGCCCGTGCGGTGCGGCGCACGACCAGCATGGGGCTGACGACGGCGGTTCACCGCAACAAGCCTCTCTCCAAGGCGGGCCTGCTGGAACGGATGTTCACGCTCGCCTTTTCGGGTCTGGTCTATCCCCAGATCTGGGAGGACCCGGTCGTCGACATGGAGGCGCTGGCGCTGAAGCCCGACGATCATGTCGTCGCCATCGCGTCCGGTTCGTGCAACGTGCTGTCCTATCTGACGGCGGACCCGACGAAGATCAGCGCGATCGACCTCAACGGCGCCCATATCGCGCTCGGCAAGCTCAAGCTTGAGGCGCTGGCGCGGATGACGCGGCATGACGCGTTCCTGCGCTTCTTCGGGCAGGCGCAGTCGCGGGAGAACGTGACCCTCTACGACCGCGAGATCGCGCCGCATCTCGATGCGACCTCGCGCAGCTACTGGGAGGGCCGGGGGCTCGACGGGCGACGCCGCATCGGCATGTTCGCGCGCAACGTCTATCGCTTCGGGCTGCTCGGCCGCTTCATCGGGGCCGGCCATCTGCTCGGGCGGGCGCTCGGCTGCGATCCCCGCAGGATGCTGGAGGCGCGCGATCTCGCCGAGCAGCGCGTGCTGTTCGAGCGGCATCTGGCGCCGGTCTTCGACAAGCCCTTCGTGCGCTGGCTGATCCGCCAGCCGGCCTCGCTCTACGGGCTCGGCATTCCGCCGGCCCAGTACAAGGCGCTCGCCGCCGACGGGGCCGACGGCATCCGCGGCGCGCTGCGCGACCGGCTCGAGCGGCTGGCCTGCGGCTTCGACCTGAAGACCAACTACTTCGCCCGCCAGGCGTTCGGGCGCGGCTACGAGCCGGCGGAGGATGCGGCGCTGCCGCCCTATCTGCAGCGGACGCATTTCGAGCGCGTCAGGGCGCGGGCGAGCCGCGTTTCCTATCACCAGAGCGCGATCACTGCCTTCCTCGAGGCGCAGCCCGCCAAGAGCTGCGACGCCTATGTCCTGCTCGACGCGCAGGACTGGATGAGCGACGCCGATCTGACGGCGCTGTGGACGCAGATCACCCGGACGGCCCGGCCGGGTGCGCGGGTGATCTTCCGCACCGCCGCCGACGAGCGTCTGCTGCCGGGGCGCGTGCCGGCCGAAATCCTCGAGCAATGGCGCTATGAGGAGGAAACGAGCCGGGCGCTGTGTGCCCGCGACCGCTCGGCAATCTATGGCGGCTTCCACCTCTATGTGCGGCCGGAGGCAGTGGCGTGAGCTCGCTCGCGCCCGCCGGTGATGCGGCCGGCCTGATGGACGCGATCTACCGCCATCAGCGGCACATCTACGACGCCAGCCGCAAATTCTACCTGCTCGGGCGCGACCGGCTGATCACCGACCTCGCGCCGCCGGAGGCGGGCAGCGTGCTGGAGATCGGCTGCGGCACCGGCCGCAACCTGGTGCGGATCGCGCAGGCCTATCCCGGACGGGCCTGCTTCGGCCTGGATGTTTCCTCTGCGATGCTGGAGACGGCGCGGCGCTCGGTTGCGCGCGCCGGCCTGACGGATCGGATCGGGCTCGCCCAGGCCGATGCCACGGATTTCGAGCCGCAGGCGCTGTTCGGCCGGGCCGGTTTCGACCGGATCGTGATTTCCTACGCACTGTCGATGATCCCGCCCTGGCAGGGCGTGGTCGAGGAGGCGCTGCGGCGTCTCGCGCCGGGCGGCGAACTGCACATCGTCGATTTCGGTGACCAGCGCGAGCTGCCGCGCCCGTTCAGCGCGGTGCTGAACCGCTGGCTGGCGCTGTTCCACGTCACGCCGCGCCGCGAGCTGGCACAGGTGCTCGCTGACGCCGCGGTCGAGTCCGGCGCGACGCTGCGCGCGACCTCGCTCCATGGCGGCTATGCCGCGCTCGCGGTGCTCAGGCGGGCCGCCTGAACCCGGCTCAGGCGACCTGAACGCCCTTCCAGAAGGCGACGCGGCCGCGGATATCGGCGGCGGCGGGCTTGGGATCGGCGTAGTACCAGGCGGCGTCGCGGTTCTCTTTTCCGTCCACCACGATCGAGCGGTAGTTCGCCAGCCCCTTCCAGCCGCAGACGCTGGTCGTCTCGCTCGGCTTGAAGAAGGCGTCGCGGAGAGCGAATTCCGGGAAGTAGTGGTTGCCCTCGATGACGATGGTGTCGTCCGACTCGGCAATGACGGTGTCGTTCCAGATCGCCCTGACCATGGCGTCCGCTCCCCTGTTTTCTTGTCCTTGCCGGCAAACTAGAACGGAGTGTGCCTCGTCGCCAATCACGCTTGCGCTGGACGCCCTGACAGTCGCGTGATAGCGCGGCCTCATGAGCGGAATGCCTCCCTGCGATGCGCCCGACGCCCCCGGCGGCCTGCGCGACCGGCTCCGGCAGCTCTATCACGGGCGCTCGCCGGCCGCCTTGCGCTTCCAACTCGCGACGACGGTCATCGACATCGTCATCATCGCCTTCTTCATCGCGACACCGCTGATCCGCGATCGGCCGGCTTTTCTCTGGATCGACTATTCCGTGGCGGCGATCCTCGCCGCGGAGATCGTGACGCGGATGCTGGCGGCCTCGAATATCCCGCGGCTGCTGCGGCAGCCGACGATGCTGCTAGACCTCGTCATCCTCGCGACGCTGCTGGTTCCGACCTGGCTCGACAATTTCGGCTTTCTGCGGATCCTGCGGCTCTGGACGCTGTCGAAGCGCGGCGTGATCTGGCAGCAATGGCGGCGCACCCGCTTCCGTGACCGTGAAGACGCGGCGCGGGCTGTGATCAACCTGACGACCTTCCTCTTCGTCGTCACCGGCTTCATCTACAGCTTCTTCTTCACCGGGCGGCCGGGGATCGAAGGCTATGTCGACGCCTTCTATTTCACCGTGACCACGATGACCACGACCGGCTTCGGCGACATCACCCTGCCAGGAACGGCCGGCAAGCTCACCTCGATCGCCGTGATGATCATCGGCATCTCGCTGTTCGTGCGCCTCGCGCAGGCAATCTTCCGGCCCGCGAAGGTAACCTATCCCTGCCCGCGCTGCGGCCTGCAGCGCCACGAGCCCGATGCGGTGCATTGCAAGGCCTGCGGGCAGATCCTGTGCATTCCCGATCCCGACTGAGCGCGGAACTATCGCCCCTCGCTGCGGCTTGCGCGCCTCAGTGCCGCGTCTCGGTCTCGCGTTCGCCGGTCATGCTCTCGACCGTGATGGCGGTCTTCTCGGGCATGCCGATGATGCGGCCGATGGTGGCCGGCAGCGGCATCATGCTGTGGGAGGCCTTCATCAGGGCGATGTTGGCGAGGATGTCGGCGGGGAATGGGCAGACCTTGCGGCTCGTCAGGTCGACATGGAGCGAGAGGTTCTCGCTGGTTGCTGCGAGCCAGCCTTCGGTCGCGTGCCGCATCTCGAGATAATAATGCAGCCGCTTGTCGTCGAAGGCGATGAGCTGGGCGGTGACGCGGACCTGATCGCTCTCGGTCAGCTCGCGCTTGTAGAGGATGTGGCACTCGGCGGTGAAGGTCGAGGCGTGGCGGCTATCGACATAGTCGCGGTTGAGGCCGACGAGGGAGAACACCTCGTCGACCGCACGGTCGAAGAGCACGTGATAATAGGCCATGTTGAGATGGCCGTTATAATCGATCCATTGCGGCTCGACCCGCATCGCCGAGGAGACGAAGGGCGCAAAGAACAGCGCCGGAGCGCGGATGTCGTGTTTCATGGCCGCCTCCCTTCCTTCAAAACCGCGTCTCCCGCAGGCATGGCCGGCCTCATCCCGCGGCGGGCGCATGGTGGCCGCACCGGCAGCGCAGGATCGGGCCAGCCCGTTGCCTGCGGCGATGGTCTATCCTACTGCATCAGGACCTTTCCGCCGGCCCGGTTCGGGATGGCGGATGATCGGTCCGGATGCCTGACGACATCGTAACGATCTGCGATGCCGACTTGTTTCAAATGTAAACTCCAGCGTTGGATGTTGACAATGAGCTTTCCCGCCACAGCCCTCCAAGAAGCACCCGCATTCGCACCCGTTGCGACGCTGCCGCCGTCGGCGGATGCCATTACGGCCGTGACGCAGGCTCTGGCGGCGTCCTTCGGCAACCGGCTGGTGACCAGCCTCGCCGTGCGCCAGCAGCACGGGCACACGCTGACCTGGATCCCCAACCAGCCGCCGGATGCGGTTGTGTATCCCCACGACACGCAGGAGGTCTCCGAGATCGTGACGCTCTGCGCGCGACACGGGGTTCCGGTCATCGCCTTCGGCACCGGCACCTCGCTGGAGGGCCATGTCAACGCGCCCTATGGCGGCGTCTGCGTCGATCTGAGCCAGATGAAGCGCATCATCGCGGTGCATGCCGAGGATCTCGACTGCCTCGTCGAAGCCGGCGTCACCCGCAAGGAGCTGAACGAGCATCTGCGCGACATGGGGCTGATGTTCCCGATCGATCCCGGCGCCGACGCCTCGATCGGCGGCATGGCGGCGACGCGGGCCTCGGGCACCAATGCGGTCCGCTACGGCACGATGAAGGACAATGTCCTGGCCCTGACGGCGGTGATGGCGGACGGCTCGATCGTCAAGACCTCGACGCGGGCCCGCAAGACCTCGGCCGGCTATGACCTGACCCGCCTGCTGGTCGGCTCCGAAGGCACGCTCGGCATCATCACCGAGATCACGCTGAAGCTGCACGGCATCCCCGAGGCGATCGCGGCGGGCGTCTGCCCGTTCCCGTCGATCAAGGCGGCCTGTGACACCGCCATCATGACGATCCAGACCGGCATTCCGGTGGCGCGCATCGAGCTGCTCGACGAGGTCATGATCAAGGGCTTCAACCTGCATTCCAAGCTCGGCCTGCCGGAGACGCCGATGCTGTTCGTCGAGTTCCACGGCACCGAGGCCTGGGTGAAGGAGCAGTCGGAACGCTTCGGCGAGATCTCGGCCGAGAATGGCGGCGGCGCCTTCGACTGGGCGACCAAGGCCGAGGATCGGACGCGGCTCTGGGAAGCCCGGCACAACGGCTACTGGGCGGGACGCGCGCTTCGACCGGGCGCCGACACGCTGGCGACCGATGTCTGCGTGCCGATCTCGCAGCTGGCCGAGTGCGTCGAGGAGACCAAGCGCGACATCGAGGCGACCGGGCTGATCGCGCCGATCGCCGGCCATGTCGGCGACGGCAATTTCCACACCCAACCGCTGCTCGATCTGGCCGATCCCGACGAGGTGGCCCGCGTCCAGGGCTTCCTCGACCGGCTGGTCAAGCGCGCGCTGGCCATGGGCGGCACCTGCACCGGCGAGCACGGCGTCGGCCAGAAGAAGATCAAGTATCTCGAAGCCGAGCATGGCGCGCCGGCCTTGGCCGTCATGCGCACGCTGAAGCGTGCGCTCGATCCGCAGAACATCCTCAACCCCGGCAAGATCGTCCTGCTCTGAGGGCCCGGCATCGGACAAGGCTGCGACAATCACGCGGGTGCGCCCGAATTGTCGTGATCTCGCCGCGACTTGCCTGCATGATCCTTGCCTGCATCATCGCGGTGCGCTCTCCCACGACGAGGACAATGCCGGACGTTGCGTGAGACCCTGACAGTTCTGGCCGGCCTGCTGGTGCTGGCGCTGCTCGCCGCGCTGGTGGGGCCCGGCTTCGTCGACTGGCGTGGCTACCGGCCGCATTTCGAGGAGCGGCTGGCGAGCGCGCTGGGCGTCGAGACCCGGATCGGCGGCGGCATCGGCCTGCGGTTGCTGCCCTCGCCGCGGCTGACGATCCAGGACGTCCGCTTCGGTGGTGAAGACGCGCAGGCGAGCCGGGCCGTGGTCGAGACGCTGACCGTCGAGCTCGCGCTGTCGGCCCTGATGCGCGGCGAATTCCGCATCGCCGATGCGCGGGCCGAGGGTGCGACGGTGGTCGTGGCGCTCGACGAGGCCGGCGCGCTGCGCCTGCCGGCCCGCACGGGCTCCGGCCTGCCGACACAGACCAGCCTCGACCGCCTCTCCGTCGGCCGTTCGGTACTGATCTGGCGCGAGGCGGACCGCGAACCCATCGCCATCGGGCCGATCGCCGCGGACATCTCGGCGGTGACGCTGGCGGGTCCCTGGCGGATCGAGGGCGAGGCCGCCGGTGCGTCCGTGCGCGTCACCACCGGCGCGATGGAGCCCGACGGGAGGCTGCGGGCCAAGGCCTTCGTGACGGGGCAGGACATCCAGCTGAGCTTCGACGGCAGCTTCCTGCTGCCGGGGGGCGGGGCGGCGCCTGGTCTCGACGGAGCCTTCACGCTGTCGCCCGGGGGCGCCATGGCGCTGTCCGGCAAGGTCACGGGCGGCGCTCGCCAGCTCGATGTCGCCGGCCTGGTCATCGACATCGCCGGTGGTGCGGCGCGGCTGGAGGGCGAGGGGCAGTTCCTGCCGGCGACGGGGACGGGCTCGCTCGCCCTGCGGGCGCGGCGGCTGGATGCGGATGCCCTGGCCGAGGCGCTGGCCGCGCGGTCCGGCTTCGAGCGCGTGCTGCAGACGCTGCCGGGACGTCTCGACTTCTCGCTCGACCTCGACCAGTTGATCTGGCGGGGCGAGGATTTCTCTGCTCTTGGCCTGCGCGGCCGGCTGGACGGCCATGGTCTCTCCGAGGCCACCGCATCGGTGCGCGTCGCGGGCGCCCTGCTGGGGGCGAGCGGGGCGGCCGATCGCGACGGCGTGGCCGGGCGGCTCAATCTCAAGGCCGACGATTCGCGGCGGATCGCGCTCGTTCTCGCCCGGGCCGGGCTCGACCCGGCGCTGGCCGATCTCGTCGCGGCGCTCGGCCAGATCGACGCCGAGGCGGTCGGCGCCTGGGATGGCGGGCGCGTCGGCCTGCAGCGGCTCATGGTGACGGGCTCCTCCGGCGTGCGGCTCGACCTCTCGGGCGACGTCACGCCGCAGCGGCTCGCCGCGAAGGCGGTGCTGAACGGGTTCGACCTCAACACGCTGCCACCGGGGACGAGCTTCGCCAGGCTGATCGGCACGCGTGATCTCGCGCTCGACCTCAGCCTGACGCAGGCCCGCTTCCGCAATGCGCCGCCGGGTTCGGCCAGTCTCGATCTGCGCCGGGAGGGGGCTGTCTGGCGCCTCAGCCGCCTGGCGATCGACGGTTTCGGCGGCGTCAATGTCTCAGGCTCTGGCGCGCTGCTCGCAGAGGGCGGCGAGATCGCGGGTCGCATCCGGGCGCCGCGCTTCGAGACGCTCGCGGCCCTGGCCGGTCCCCTTGTCCCCGAGGCGGCGCGGCCTGTGCTCGGCCGCGTCGGCGACGGGCTGTCGCGGCTCGATGCGGGCTTTCGCCTGACCCGGGCGCCGAGTGGAGAGACCGGCCTCGTCCTTGATGGTTCGGCGCAGGCCGGGCGGCTCTCCCTGACCGGGCGGCTCGACGGCGGCGGCCGCTGGACCGGTGCCCGCCTGCGTTTCGACCTGGCCGACCGTCGTCAGGCCTTCCAGGCGTTCGGGCTGCCAGCGCCGCGCCAGACCGGCCCGGGCGAGCTGGTGCTGGAGCAGAATGCCGCGAGGCTTGCCGCCACGCTGGCCGGCCCGGGCCTGTCCATGGTGCTGGAGCGGGACGGTTCGGCCGGCTCGCGGCTGACGCTCCAGGCCGAAGGGCCGGGCCAGATCCTGCCCGACGGCGCCGCGCGTTTGCTGCCGGACGGGCTCGTCGATGCCCATGCCCGCCTCGCCGTCACGCCGGAAGCGGTTACGTTCGACGAGGCGGTGTTCAACCTGGCCGGCGCCACGGCCAAGGGCACACTCGTCCTGGCGCGCGAGGGCGGCGGGCTTTCCGGCCGCCTCGCCCTGCCGACGGTCGATCTGCGCGGGTTGCTGGGCGCGGCGCTGGGGGCCGGCCCGTCGGGGCCTTCGACCTGGTCGACGGCGCGCTTCGGCCCGCCGGCGAGCCTGCCCGAATTCGATCTCGCGATCGAGGCCGGCGCGGTGACCGCGACGGACGGCGTCATCCTGCGTGACGCGCGGTTTTCTCTGCGTGCGGATCAGGACGGTCTGCGGCTTGACGATTTCACCGCCGATTATGGCGGCGGCCGTGTCGGCGGCCGGTTCACGACCCGGCGCGAGGGCGGGTTGGCGCAGCTGTCGGGCCGCGTGACGCTCGAAGGCGTCGATCTCGCGCCGCTCACGGGCGGCGGCCTCGGCGGCAAGGTGTCCGGCCAGGTTGAGGCGGGCGGCTCGGGCGAGAGCCCGGCGCGGCTGATCGCCGGACTCGGTGGAGCCGGCGCCCTGACCTTCGCGGAGGCACGCCTCAGCCGTTTCGACCCCGCGGCCTATGCGCGGATCATCGCGACGACGGGGGAGGATGCGTCCGAAAGCGATGCGGCCCGGCTGCAGCAGCGCCTGTCGGAGGCGCTCGACCGTGACGGCTGGGCGCTCGGCAGCGTCACCGTGCCGTTTACGCTGGCCGGCGGGCTGGTGCGGCTGCAGCCGCTGACCTTTGAGCGCGACGGGCTGCGGACGGAGGCGAGCGGCATCGTCGATCTGCGGGCGCTGACGCTCGATCTGCGCCTCGGCCTCAGGCCGCTGGGGGCGCTGCCCAAGGGCTGGCCAGCCGATGCGCCGCAGGTCGGCGTCGCCTGGCGCGGGCCGCTCGCCGCGCCGCGGCGGGAGACGGATGTGAATGCGCTCTCCAACATGGTGGCGGCGCGGGCGCTGGCGCGCGAGATCGAGCGCGTCGAGGCGTTCGAGGCCGATGCCCGCGAGCGCGCGGCCCATTCCCGGCGTCTGCGGGCGGAGCGCGAGATGCGCGAAAATGCGCGCAAGCTCGCCGAGTTCCTGAAGGCGGAGGAGGAGCGCCGTCTGGCCGAGGAAAAGCGCGCCGAGGAGGAACGCCGGGCCGAGGAGGCCCGCCGCCTCGTCGAGGAGCGACGTGCGGAAGAGCTGCGCCGGGCCGAGCAGGCCCGGATGGAGCAGGAGATGCGCCGTCGCATCGAGGCGGAGGAGCGGGCCGCGCGGGCGCGTGCGGCTGCCGAGCGGGCCGCCGCCGAGCGGGCCGCTGCAGAGCGTGCCGCGACACCGCAGACGCAGCCCGGGCCGCTGATCCTGCCCACGGCGCCGCGGGCCAATTTCCCCGACCCCGTGCTGCAGCCCGCGCCGCCGCTGGCGCCGCCGGTGGACATCCAGTCCGTGCCACGGCCGCTCTCGCGCGGCGTCCCGCCGGGTTGAGCGCCGACCTCGCAGACTGAATCAGGGCATTGCGGCATCGATTCAGGCGACGCCAGCAAGCTGCTGCGCGGAAACAGGTTTTCGGGGAACCCTGCAGTGGCTTGCCGCTGGCTTTGCGCCTTCAGGCCTCGGGTCCAGCCGCGAGCCGGCGATAATGCGCGAGCACGTGCAGGCGCAGCGCCGAGGAGAGGTTGACGCCCTCGCGGCTTTGGTCGATCGCGGCGATCAGGCCCGCCACGGTCAGTCCCTGCGCGGCGGCGATCTCCTTCAGCGACTCCCAGAAAGGTTCTTCCAGCGAGACGCTGGTGCGGTGGCCGGCGACGGTCAGCGAGCGCTTGCGCTCCGCGCTCACGGCGTCGGCTCGTCATCGGGTGGAGCGAGGCGGTGCCCGTCCAGCGTGCGGCCGGCCTTGTCGCGCTCGGCCTGCGTCAGGCTTCGCTCCGCCTTGGTCCGGCCGAAGGCGATGCGGTTCTGCTGCGCCTGCTGCTCCGCCTCCTGCCGCGCGCGCTGCTTGCGGGCCCGGCGCAGATTGACGATCTCGGCCATGGCGGGCGCCCGCTCAGGCCGGGCCGAGCATCAGCTCGGGCCTGACGGTGGCGTCGAACAGGTCGGCGGCGACACCGGCGCGCAGCGCTTCCTCGCGCAGGGTCGTGCCGTTGTGATGGGCCGCCTTGGCGATGCCGGCTGCGCCGTCATAGCCGATGGCAGGCGCCAGTGCCGTCACCAGCATCAGCGAGCGCGACAGCAGTTCCCGGAGCTGGTCCTCATTGGCGACGATGCCCTCCACGCAGTTGGTGCGGAAGCTGTCGGCTGCGTCGGTCAACAGCCTCACCGACTGCAGGAAGGCGGCGGCGATCACCGGCTTGAAGACGTTCAGCTCGAAATGGCCCTGGCTGGCGGCGAAGCCGATCGTGGTCTGGTTGCCCATGACCTGCGCCGCGACCATGGTCAGCGCCTCGGCCTGGGTCGGGTTGACCTTGCCGGGCATGATCGAGGAGCCGGGCTCGTTCTCGGGGAGGCTGATCTCGCCGAGGCCCGAGCGCGGGCCTGAGCCCATCAGGCGGATGTCGTTGGCGATCTTGAACAGGTCGGCGGCGAGCGCCGCGAGCGCACCATGGGCGGCGGCGAGCGCGCCATGGCTCGCCAGCGCCTCGAACTTGTTCTCGGCGCTGCGGAAGGGCACGCCGGTCAGGGCCGCGACCTCGCGGGCGAAGAGGGCGGCGAAATCGGGATGCGTGTTGAGGCCGGTGCCGACGGCGGTGCCGCCCTGGGCCAGCGCATGGAGCCCGCCGAGCGACGCCTCGATCCGACTTATGCCGAGATGGAGCTGCATCGCATAGCCGGAGAATTCCTGGCCGAGCGTGACGGGCGTCGCATCCTGGAGATGGGTGCGCCCGATCTTGACCAGATCCTTGAAGGCCGCCGCCTTGTTCGCCAGCGCCTTTTCGAGCGCGCGCAGGGCCGGCAGCAGCGAGCGCGTGATCTCGAGCGCGGCCGCGATGTGCATCGCGGTGGGGAAGCAATCGTTGGAGGACTGGCCGCGATTGACGTGGTCGTTGGGGTGGACCGGGCTCTTGGCGCCGAGCCCCACGCCGAGAAGCTCGTTGGCCCGGTTCGCCAGCACCTCGTTGACGTTCATGTTGGTCTGCGTGCCGGACCCGGTCTGCCAAATCACCAGCGGGAAATGGCCGTCGAACTGGCCCGACAGCGCCTCGTCGGCCGCCTGGCCGATGGCGCCGGCGACGCGCTGGTCGATCAGCCCGAGGCGGGCGTTGACATGGGCGGCGGTCTTCTTGACCAGCACCAGGGCGTGGACGAGCGGCAGGGGCATGCGCTCGCGCTCGCCGCCGATGCGGAAATTCTCGAGCGAGCGCTGCGTCTGCGCGCCCCAGTAGCGGTCCGCGGGGACGGCGATCGGGCCGAAGGAATCGGTTTCGGTGCGGGTGTCGGACATGGGCAGCCTGCTCTGCGAGGGCTGCCGGGGCGGCGATGCGCCGAAGGACGAGCCCGTTGCTGTGGTCGGGGTGGGCTCGCGGGGCCGATCAGGTTTTCTTGCGGAAGGCGTCGAGGCTCACGACCTGGGCGCCGCCGCCGTCATCGGGCGCGGCTTCCGTCGCCTCGGCGGCGGGTTCCTCGGCCTGAGGCTTGGCGATCTTCGATCCGCCCTTGGCCGGAGCCTCGCCGCGCGCCTTGATCGCGGGGACGCCAGCCGGCGTCGCCTTGGCGGGGAGGGCGAGGGTCGCGGGTGGCGATTCGCTCGGCTCCGAGCCCGCCCCGCGCGGCCGCGGCGTGGCGGCGGCATCATTGGCGGAGGCGCCCTCGGTGTCCTGGGTCTCGAATTTCAGGCCGAACTGGACGGAGGGGTCGAAGAAGGTGGTGATCGCGTCGAAGGGGATCAGCAGCCGCTCGGGCACGTTCGAGAAGGACAGGCCGACCTCGAAGGCATGCTCGCTGACGCTCAGATCCCAGAACTGGTGCTGGAGGACGATCGTCATCTCGTCGGGATGCTTGTCGCGCAGGCGCTGCGAGACGCGTACGCCGGGCGCGCCGGTGCGGAAGGTCACGTAGAAATGGTGGTCGCCGGGCAGACCGTCGCGCCCCGCCTCCGATAGAATCTTGCGCACCACGCCCTTCAGCGCGTCCTGCACCATCAGATCGTAGCGAAGAACGTCCTTGGACATCGGGTCGAGGTTTCCGCTTCCAGCATCCCGCGGCAGCAGCCGGCCAGGCATCGAATGAAGTGGAGGCTTCTGTTGCCAGGCGCCTCCGGGCCCCGCCTTACGTCGCTAAACGGAAGGACTTAGGTTTGGGAACCAGCACCGCTTACGCGGCGACAGCAACCCGAGCATTGTTGTCGTTGGCAACTATGCGTTAGCCCTATAACGGCGGAACCATACCGGGCAAAAGAACGGCCTTTACACTCTCGTCGATCCTATTTCGCCCCCGCCGCAACCCTGCCACTCGGTGGCCTGGCAAGCCCGCGGTCCAAGATCCCGCAGGCCGCCCCATGGCTCGCGCCGCAGGGCTGTGGTGGAGGCGCCGGGTACCGCCCCCGGGTCCGAAAAGCTTATTCCGACGCTCGTTTATCGCCATAGCCGGACTTGCGACCGGCAAGCTCAATATAGGGACTGCAGAGGGCGGGGGAAAGAGCCGATGCACGCCAGGAGGCTTAATTTGCGAGAAGCCCGGTCTGGTCCAGCACGCGGCCGTCGCGGACATGGATGTCGACGGTGATTTCGGTGCCGCTGCGGTCCCGGCCCGCGACCTGCCAGCGGCCATCGGCGAGGATGACATCCTCGATATGGTCGATGCCCGAGCCCCAGGCGATCCGCCGGGCCGAGGCCTCCGAGATCTTTCCCGTCTCCTGTCCGGTGTGCGCGCCCACACCGGCGGGGTCTGAGCCGCTCCCGGCGGGCAGGGCACCCGCCCCTTCAGGGAGGCACGACAGCGAGACGCCGACACAGGCCATGAGAACCAGAGCCGGCCAGGCGCGGCGCGATCGTATCATCGTCATCTCCTCGTTTCTGCTCTCGGGCAGGAGATGGTGGCGGGCGGCGCGCGGCAAAGGGCTGCGCCGCTCAACTCCCCTCGCAATCGCGTGAGCGGGCTCAGCTCGGCTTCGGCCCCTGTCATCGGCTGGCGCGGTGGGTTGCGATGATCGAGCGCGAGAAAACAGGGGAAGGCGGCCGGGCCGACCGCGCCAGCGCCGCGGCCTGCGGCTATGGTGGCGCCGTTTCGATCGAGATTCGCTCATGCACCAGTATCACGACCTGCTCCGACGCGTCCTGGACGAGGGCGTCCGCAAGGACGACCGCACCGGCACCGGCACGCTGGCCGTGTTCGGCCACCAGATGCGCTTCGATCTGAGCGAGGGCTTCCCGCTCGTCACGACCAAGAAGCTGCACCTGAAGTCGATCATCCACGAGCTGATCTGGTTCCTGCGCGGCGACACCAATGTGCGCTACCTGCAGGAGAACGGCGTCACGATCTGGGACGAATGGGCCGACGAGAAGGGCGATCTCGGCCCGGTCTATGGCCGGCAATGGCGCTCATGGCCGGCGCCGGATGGGACGACGATCGACCAGATCGCCTGGCTAGTGAACGAGATCCGGCGCAATCCGGATTCGCGCCGGCTGATCGTCTCGGCCTGGAACCCCGCCGACATTCCCAAGATGGCGCTGGCGCCCTGCCACTGCCTGTTCCAGTTCTTCGTGGCCGATGGAAAACTGTCCTGCCAGCTCTACCAGCGCTCGGCCGACGTCTTCCTCGGCGTGCCCTTCAACATCGCGAGCTATGCGCTGCTGACACATATGGTGGCGCAGGTGACGGGTCTGGGCGTCGGGGAGTTCGTGCATTCCTTCGGCGACACGCATCTCTATGTGAATCATCTCGACCAGGCGAAGCTGCAGCTGACGCGGGAGTTCAGGCCGCTGCCGAAGCTCGCGCTCAACCCGGCCGTGACGCGGCTGGAGGATTTCCAGTTCGCCGACATCACCATCGAGGGCTACGACCCGCATCCCGGCATCAAGGCTCCGATCGCTGTATGACCCTCACCATCCGCCCCGCCCGGCCCGACGAGGCCGGCCTCGTGCTCGATTTCATCAGGGCGCTCGCCGAATACGAGAAGCTCGCCGACCATGTCGTCGCGACGCAGGCCGAGATCGCGGCTGCGCTCTTCGGCGAGAACCCAAGAGCCTTCTGCGACATCGCCGAATGGAACGGCGAGCCGGCGGGCTTTTCCGTCTGGTTCTACACCTACTCAACCTTTTCGGGCCGCCACGGCATCTGGCTCGAGGATCTCTTCGTGCACCCGCAGTTTCGCGGCCACGGCATCGGCAAGGCGCTGATGGCGGGGCTGGCGAAGCGCTGCATCGACGAAGGCCTGCCGCGGCTCGCTTGGTGGGTGCTGAACTGGAACGAACCCTCGCGCGTGTTCTATCGCTCGCTGGGCGCCAAGGCGCAGGACGAATGGACGGTGAAGCGGCTCGACGGCGAGGCGCTGGTGCGGCTGGCGGGGCAGGGCTGAGCGATGGCTTCGCTTCCCGTCGTGCTCGTCGCGGCCGTGGCCGATAATGGCGTCATCGGCGACGACAACCGCCTGATCTGGCGGCTGAAGACCGATCTGCGACGCTTCCGCAGCCTGACGCTCGGCCGCCCCGTGCTGATGGGCCGCAAGACCTTCCTCTCCATCGGCAAGCCGTTGCCCGGACGCGAAACGATCGTCCTGACCCGCGATCCCGCCTTCCGCCCCGAGGGCGTCCGCACCGCTGCCGATCTCGATGCTGCGCTGGCTCTGGCACAGCAGGTGGGGGCAGAGATGGGAGCCGACAGCGTCACGGTCGCCGGCGGGGCGGAGGTCTATCGGCAGGTGCTGCCGCTGGCCGACCGGCTAGAGCTCACCTTCGTCCACGCGGCGCCGGCGGGCGATGCCGTGTTTCCCGAGTGGGACCGTTCCGCCTTCGCCGCGGATGGACGCGAAAGCCATCCGGCCAGCCCCGATGACGAGCAACCCTTCACTTTCGCGACCTTTCGCCGCCGGGCCTGAGCCGCTTTCCGTTCACGATGAAGACCTTGCGTCGTTGACGAATCCATGGCCCATGCCCAAGTCAGCGCAGAACGCTCCGGCTGGGGAGCGCTGACAAGTGACCGCCGATCGCCTATGGCGAGCGAGCGGCATAGGAAGGGAACGGCGCGAGTATGCCTTGGAGCAACCAGAGCGGCGGTGGCAATAACGGGGGCGGACCCTGGGGCCAGCGCGGGGGTAGCGGCGGCGGCGGTGGCGGCGGCGGCGGTGGCGGCGGCGGCCCCTGGGGCGGTGGCTCCGGTGGCGGCAGCAATAGCGGCCCGCCCGATCTCGAGGATATCCTGCGCCGCAGCCAGGAGCGCCTGCGCAACATGATGCCGGGTGGCAATCTCGGCGGGCGCGGCCTGATCTTCGGCCTGCTCGCGCTGGTGGTGATCTGGCTCCTCACGGGCTGGTACATCGTCCGCCCGAACGAGGTCGGCCTGAATCTGCGCTTCGGCCAGTTCATCGGCAAGACCGGCGAAGGCCTCAACTACAACTGGCCCTATCCGATCGGCAGCGTGATCAAGCCGCAGGTGACCAATGTCATCACGACCGAGGTCGGCTTCCGCACCGTCGAGTCCGTGCGCGCCTCGCGCCAGTCGGACGTGATCGAAGAGAGCCTGATGCTCACCGGCGACGAGAACATCGTCGACATCGACGTGATCGTGCAGTGGCAGATCGACCCGGCCGCGCCCGAGAACTACGTCTTCAACATCCAGGACCCGCCGGGCACCGTGAAGGCCGTCGCCGAGAGCGCCATGCGCGAGGTCATCGGCCGGCGCAACATCCAGCCCGTGCTGACGACCGACCGCGCCGCGATCGAGACCGAAGTGCGCCAGCTCATGCAGGAGACGTTGAACGGCTACAATGCCGGCGTGCAGATTCGCCTCGTGCAGCTGCAGAAGGTCGATCCGCCGCAGCAGGTCATCGACGCGTTCCGCGACGTCCAGGCGGCGCGCGCCGACCAGGAGCGTCTGCGCAACGAGGCGGAGACCTATGCCAACCGGGTCGTGCCGGAATCGCGCGGTCGTGCGGCCCAGCTCCTCCAGTCGGCGGAAGCCTTCAAGGAGCAGACCGTGGCCGAGGCGCTCGGCCAGGCGAGCCGCTTCAACGCGGTCTACGAGCAGTACAAGCTGGCGCCGGCGGTGACCCGCGAGCGCCTCTTCCTCGAAACGATGGAGCGCGTTCTCGGCGGCACCGACAAGATCATCCTCGACGGCACGGCGAGCGGGCAGGGCGTCGTGCCCTATCTGCCGCTCGACCAGTTGCAGCAGAGGCGCCCCGCTCCGGGCGCCCCCCAGACGGGAGCGGTCCGATGAACAGTGGCATCATCCGCATCGGCCTTCTCGTCGTCCTCGGCATCGCGGCGGTCGTCTTCTACGCCATGACCTTCGTGGTCCAGCAGACGCAATCGGCCCTCGTGCTGCGCTTCGGCGCGGTCCGCAGCGTCGTCACCGCGCCCGGCCTCTACTTCAAGCTGCCGGCGCCGTTCGAGCAGGTCACCCTGCTCGACAACCGAATCCTCGATCTCGACCTGCCGGCGCAGGAAATCATCGCCTCGGACCAGAAGCGTCTCGTGGTCGATGCCTTCACGCGCTATCGCATCTCCGATCCGCTGCGCTTCTACCAGGCGGTCAACAACATCCCGCGGGCGAATTCGCAGCTCGCCTCGATCGTGAACGGTACCGTCCGGTCGGTGCTGGCCGAGGCCAGCTTCATCTCGATGGTCCGCAACGACCGGGCGCGGCTGATGATCCGTATCCGCGACGAGGTGAACCGCGAGGCCGCACGCTTCGGCATGACGGTGGTCGATGTCCGGCTGCGCCGGGTCGATCTGCCGGCCGCCAACTCGGCTGCGGTGTTCCAGCGGATGCAGACGGAGCGTCAGCGCGAGGCGGCGGAAGCGCGCGCTCTCGGTGCCCAGCAGGCCCAGGAGATCCGGGCCCGTGCGGACAGGGATTCCACCGTGATCGTGGCCGAAGCCCAGCGTCAGTCCGACGAGATCCGCGGCCAGGGCGAAGGCGAACGCAACCGCGTCTTCGCCGAGGCCTTCGGGAAGGATCAGGAGTTCTTCGCGTTCTATCGCTCGATGCAGGCCTATGAAGCCAGCATCAAGGCGGGTGACACGCGCATGGTCCTGTCTCCGGATTCGCCGTTCTTCCGGTTCTTCAATGGTCCGAACGCGCCCCGCAACGACGCCCAGCCGACGCTGCCGCCAGCGACGCCGGCCCCGGCCCGTCCCTGATCCCGTCCGGCGCCGCGCATGTGGGATTTCGTTGCGGCGCTGGGCCTCGTTTTCGCGATCGAGGGCATCCTGTTCGCAGCGGTGCCCCACCTCGCCAAGGAGGCGCTGCGAAGCGCCTCCGAGACGCCGCCGGAGACCAT
Organism: Allobosea sp. R86505; assembly: GCF_042466375.1. Lineage (NCBI taxonomy): Bacteria > Pseudomonadati > Pseudomonadota > Alphaproteobacteria > Hyphomicrobiales > Alloboseaceae > Allobosea > Allobosea sp. R86505. Next base: position 2,281,271 of record NZ_JAXHPY010000001.1, read on the forward strand.
GCGGCTGATCGGCATCGGCTCGGCCGTGGTCGGGGTCTTGCTGGTCTGGTTCGTCCGCGGTTGAATTAAGCCTGACGCGGCGCCGACCTGAGAGCATTGCTGCCGGTCGCATGATCGTGTGTCGACCTTCCGCCGCATTTCGCGGTTCAATTGAAGATATGGCTCCCGTGCCGGGCGACTCGGCCGGATTTTCTTCACGAGGACACTGATGGCAACCAAACCCCTCTCGGCTTCCGCACCCCTTGTGCCCGCCTCGCGGCGCATCGCGCTCGCCGCCGGTGTGGGCGTGTTTTCGCTGCTGATGTCGCCCGTGCTGGCTCCGGCACAAACCGCCTCTGCGCCAATCCTGCAGGGTCAGGTGTCGCTGGCGGATCTCGCCGAGCGGGTCATGCCGGCGGTGGTCAACATCGCTGCCGTGACGACCAGCGAAACCCGCGGGCGCACGCTGCCGCAGATTCCGCAACTCGGCCCGGACACGCCCTTCGGCGACCTGTTCGAGGAGTTCTTCAACCGCCGCGGCCAGGGCCAGCAGGGGCAGGGCCAGGGTCAGGCACCGCAGCAGCGACGTTCGCAATCCGCCGGATCGGGCTTCGTGATCGACGGTTCGGGCCTCGTCGTCACCAACAACCACGTCATCGGCGACGCCAATGAGATCACAGTGATCTTCAACAGCGGCCTGCGGCTCAAGGCCGAGGTCGTCGGCAAGGACGCCAAGGTCGATCTCGCGGTCCTGCGCGTGAAGCACGACAAGCCGCTGCCGGCGGTGAAGTTCGGCGATTCCGACAAGATGCGCATCGGCGATCCCGTGATGGCGATCGGCAATCCGTTCGGGCTCGGCGGTTCGGTCTCGTCGGGCATCGTCTCGGCGCGCAACCGCGACATCCAGCAGGGTCCCTACGACACCTACATCCAGACCGACGCGGCCATCAACAAGGGCAATTCGGGCGGGCCGCTGTTCAACATGGCCGGCGAGGTCATCGGCATCAACACGGCGATCCTGTCGCCGACGGGCGGCTCGGTCGGCATCGGCTTTGCCGTGCCGTCCTCGCTGGCGACGTCGATCGTCGACCAGCTCAAGGAGTTCGGCGAGACCCGCCGCGGCTGGCTCGGCGTCCGCATCCAGAGCGTCGACGACGCCACCGCCGAGGCTCTCGGCCTGGGCTCGGCGCGCGGCGCGCTCGTCGCCGGCGTCGACGAGAAGGGCCCCGGCAAGCCGGCCGGCCTCGATGTCGGCGACGTGATCACCAAGTTCGACGGCAAGGAGGTCAAGGATTCGCGCGACCTGCCGCGCATCGTTGCCGCGACCCCGGTCGGCAAGGACGTGCCGGTCACGATCATGCGCAAGGGCAAGGAAGAGGTGAAGACGGTCAAGCTCGGCCGCCTCGAGGATGGCGAGAAGGTCCAGGCGGCTTCGGCGCGCACGCCGTCCGAGCCCGCCAAGCCCGCCGTCACCACCGCGCTCGGCCTCGAGTTCTCGCCGCAGACCGAGGAGTTGCGCAAGCGCTACTCGATCAAGGAGGGCGTCAAGGGCGTCGTGGTCACCAAGGTCGACCCGAACTCCAACGCCGCCGACAAGCGCGTGCAGGTCGGCGAGCTGATCGTCGAGATCGGCCAGGAGCCGGTGAACTCGCCGGAAGACGTGACCAAGCGCCTCGACGCGCTGAAGAAGGAGGGCAAAAAGTCGGCCCTTCTGCTGGTCTCCAACCCCCAAGGCGAGGTCCGCTTCGTCGCCGTGGCGATGAACTGAGCGACGCTTTCGTCGATCTGATGCCGGGGCGGCCGCGAGGCCGCCCTTTTTCGTGGGCCGGTTTCATGGGCCGGCGTCGCCGTGATGGTGGGGATGACCGATCGGCATTGGTGCCGGCCCGTGCGCGCTGGCAGGGTGGCGGCACGCCTCCGGAGAGCCTGCGATGAAACTGAGCGACATTCCCTTCGTCACCACCGACTGGTCGACGGTGCCGACCGAGCGTCATGCCGGCGATGTCGGCGAGGCGATCTGGCGCGTGCAGTTCTTCGGCCCGGCCGAGAACCGGATCCGGGTGCGGATGGTCGAGTACAGCCCCGGCTACGAGGCCGACCACTGGTGCTCCAAGGGTCACATCATCCTCTGCCTCGAGGGCGAGATGGAAACGACGCTGGCGGATGGGCGGGTGATGCCGCTCAAGGCCGGCATGACCTACCAGGTCGCCGACGGCGCCGAGGCGCATCGCTCGCGGACCCGGACGGGCGCGAAGCTGTTCATCGTGGATTAGGTCCGGACGATCTCGGTGCCCGTATAGCCCTGCGCATAGAGCAGCGCGGTCAGATCGGCATGGTCGAGCCGCGCATGGGCGGCGGCCGCGACCGCCGGCTTGGCGCGGAAGGCGACGCCGAGACCGGCCTCTCCGAGCATGGCGAGGTCGTTGGCGCCGTCGCCGACGGCCAGCGTTTGCGCGGGCGAAAGTGCGTGCTGCGTGCGCAGTTCGACCAGCGCGTCGAGCTTGGCCTGCTTGCCGAGGATCGGCTCGGAGACCTCGCCGATCAGGACCCCGTCCTGCGCGAGCAGGGTGTTCGAGCGGTGCTCGTCGAAGCCGATGGTCGCGCTGATCGGGCCGGTGAAGACGGTGAAGCCGCCCGAGACCAGCGCGGTGTAGCCGCCCTGGCGGCGCATGGTCATGACGAGTTCGCGCCCGCCCGGCGTCAGCGTAATGCGCTCACGGATGATCTCGGCCACGACCGAGAGCGGCACGCCCTTGAGCAGCGCGACGCGTTCGCGCAGTGCCGGCTCGAAGGCGATCTCGCCGCGCATGGCGCGCTCGGTGATGCCCGAGACCTTCTCCTTCAGCCCGACATAGGCGGCGAGTTCGTCGATGCATTCCTGCCCGATCATGGTCGAATCCATGTCGGCGAGGAACAGCGCCTTGCGGCGCGTCGCGGCCGGCTGCACGACGATGTCGACCGGCGCGCCGTCGAGGAGCGGCCGCAGATCGGCTTCGAGCTTGCGCGCATCGCCGGCTTCCGCGAAGAGGTCGGCCGCGATCTCGCCGTCGAGGCGCTGCGTGCGCTGCGCGCCGGGCAGGGCGGCGATGCGCTTCAGCAGGGCGTCGTCGAGCAGGGCCTGTCCATGGGCGGAAACCAGTGTCGCGACGAGCATGTGAAGGGCCGGATCAGGTGAACGGAGCAGCGGAGGGGATCAGGGCCGTGCTCATCGCAGGTCCGACCGCGAGCGGCAAGTCGGCGCTGGCGGTCGCGATCGCGCGCCAGTGCGGCGGTACCGTCGTCAACGCCGACTCGATGCAGGTCTATGCCGATCTGCGGACGCTGTCCGCCCGCCCGACGGCGGAGGAGGAAGCGGTGGTGCCGCACCGGCTCTATGGCCATGTCGACGGTGCCGTGAACCATTCGGCGATGCGCTACGCGGCCGATGTCGCCGCGGTGCTGGCCGAGTTGGCACAGAGCGGCTCGCTGCCGGTCATCGTCGGCGGCACGGGGCTCTATTTCAAGGCGCTGACCGAGGGGTTCTCCGCCATTCCCCCTGTCCCCGAGGCCGTCCGCACCGCTTTCCGCGAACGTGTGGCCGGGCAGGAGACCGGCTGCCTGCATGCCGAACTCTGCTCGCTCAACCCCGTGATGGGGGAGCGGCTGCGCCCCAGCGACCGGATGCGGATCATGCGGGCGCTGGAGGTGAAGATCGCGACCGGGCGCTCGCTGGCGAGCTTCCAGGGCGAGCGCCGGCCGGGGCCGCTCGACGGACGGCCCCTGCTGAAGCTCTTCGTCAGCCCCGAGCGCGAGGAGGTCCGCCGCCGGATCGATGCGCGCTTCGAGGCGATGATGGCGCAAGGCGCGCTGGAGGAGGTGGCGGCGCTGCGGGCGCGCCGGCTCAACCCGCTGCTGCCGGTGATGCGGGCTCATGGCGTGCCCGGGCTGATCGCCCATCTCGACGGTGCGATCGGGCTTGATGAGGCGGTCGCACGGGGCCAGGCCGATACGCGGGCCTATGCCAAGCGGCAGGTCACCTGGTTCCGGCACCAGATGGCGGACTGGCATGCGGTGGCGCCGGAGGCCGCGCTGGAACGGGCCCTGCGCGAACTCGCTCCCGCCGCCTGAGGGCTCAGGCGGCGACCACGAGATCGGGGTCGGCGAGGCGGATGCAGCGGCGTCCGTCATGCTTGGCGCGGTAGAGCGCCTTGTCGGCGCGGGCGATCAGGTCGGACAGGGTCTCGCCGCGCTGGCGGCAGGCGACGCCGAGGCTCGCGGTGACGGGCAGTGCCAGCGTTTCCGAGACGGGCAGGAGACGGGAGGCCAACACCTCCTGAATGCGCAGCGCAACGCGCAGCGCCGCTTCGAGATCGGCACTGGGCAGCAGCATGGCGAACTCCTCGCCGCCGAAGCGCCCAACCAGATCGCGCTCCATCCGGACCTGGCCGAGCAGCAGATCGGCGAAGGCGCGGATCACCGCATCGCCCGCGAGATGGCCATGGCAGTCGTTCACGGCCTTGAAATGGTCGATGTCGACGATGATCAGCGAGACGTCCGCGCCGCCGTCGTCGCTGGCCTGGATGGCTCGTACGGCCTTTTCGGTGAAGGAGCGGCGGTTGAGCAGTGCCGTCAGCGGGTCGGTCTCGGCCAGCCGGCGCAGTTCCTCCTCGCGCTCGTCGCGGTGCCCCATCTCCTCCGAGAGGGCGCGGCGCGTCGCGCGTTCGCGGCTGACCTCGAGGGCGAGCGTCGCGGCACGGCTCTGCAGCGTCTGGTTCGCGACGACGAGTTCCGAGATGTCGCTGATGGTCATGACCAGCCCGTCGCCCAGCGGCGCGACGGCGATCTGCAGCCAGACGGTCCGGCCATCGGCGCTCCATGAGGTCTCGATCCGGTCGGGCCGTCGCAGGTCGAGCGCGAAGAGGCAGCGCTGCCAGACCTGTGGATCTGCGAGGAAGGGCAGGGCGAGCCTGGCGTCGAGGTCCAGCAGCTCGGCGTCCGGATGTCCGGCCATTGCAGCTGCCTGGCGATTGGCGGTGATGACGGCCAGGCGCTCGAGTTGGCCCGCCGGGTCTCGGAAAGCGCGCAGGGCGACGATGCCCGAGGGCGAGGTGTCGAGAACGGCCGTGAGCAGTTCCTCGTGGAATTGCAGCGGACGAGAGAAGACGATGAGGCGGGCGCTGCCGTCCGCTGCGGTCGCCGGCATCAGCAGCCGCTCCCAGAGGCACACGCGCACGCTCGCGAGCGACCGGTGCACGGTGTAGGTGGCGCGGCCCTCGGCGAGTGTGCGGTCGCAGCAGGTGATGGTGAAGGCCGCGACCTGCCCGGTCATCGCCGAGACGCGCTCGCGCAGACGGCTCGCGCCGACATAGCGGACGATCTCGCGCCCGTAATGGCTGAAGGCGTAGTCGCCGTCTCCGGTCGGCGTCAGCACCATCAGGTCGTCGCCGAAGCGCGGCATGACCTCGTCGCGGAACTGCTCGAACGAGACGCCCGAAGGGCCGCGCGCGCAGGCTTCGAAGCGCTGCAGCAGCTGGCCGATCTCGGGCGCGTTCGCTCTCGCGGCGATATGGTCGGTATGGACTTCTTGGTACATGGCCTCTCTCGGACCGCCTGACCGAACGCTACCAACCGCGGGTTGAGAAAGTGTTCCGGGATGCCATCGTCTTTTTCGCAGCGCCGAGGCCTGCCGATACGGCACCGCAGGACGCTTGACCCGGCGGCCCGCCTCGTCTAGCGTCCCGCAACATCTGCAAAGGGTCGAGGCGCCATGCGCAAGCTTATTATCGTAGGGGTGCGCTGGTAGGGGCCGGTTCTCGCAAGAGCCGCGTCTTCCCGACGCCAGCGCACGTCCAGGCCCCTCGCGGGCCTTTTTTATTGCCCGCTTTCCGACCTCGTTGTCCACCGAACTGCCGCAGGAGACCGTTATGAGCGAGATGATGACCGGTGCCGAAATGGTCGTCCGCGCGCTTCAGGATCAGGGTGTCGAACATCTGTTCGGCTATCCCGGAGGCGCCGTGCTGCCGATCTATGACGCGCTGTTCCAGCAGGACAAGGTCAAGCATGTCCTCGTCCGCCACGAGCAGGGCGCCGTCCACGCGGCCGAGGGCTATGCGCGCTCGACGGCCGGCAAGGTCGGCTGCGTCCTTGTCACCTCCGGCCCCGGCGCGACCAACGCGGTCACCGGGCTGACCGACGCGCTGCTGGATTCGATCCCGCTCGTCGTCATCACCGGCCAGGTGCCGACGCATCTGATCGGGTCAGACGCGTTCCAGGAATGCGACACGGTCGGCATCACGCGCTCCTGCACCAAGCACAACTACCTGGTGAAGAGCATCGCGGATTTGCCGCGGATCCTGCACGAGGCGTTCTATGTCGCGGCGAATGGCCGCCCCGGCCCCGTCGTCATCGACATTCCCAAGGACATCCAGTTCGCGAGTGGGCTCTACAGCCGCCCGCGCGACAACCAGCACAAGACCTACCGTCCGACCGTCAAGGGCGACCTGAACAAGATCAAGGCGGCCGTCGCGCTGATGGCGAGCGCGAAGAAGCCGGTGTTCTACACCGGCGGCGGCGTCATCAATGCCGGCCCGCACGCTTCGGCGCTGCTGCGGGAACTCGTGCGGCTGACCGGTTTCCCGGTGACCTCGACGTTGATGGGGCTTGGCGCTTATCCTGCCGCCGACAAGCAGTGGCTCGGCATGCTCGGCATGCACGGGACCTACGAGGCCAATCTCGCGATGCATGACTGCGACGTCATGATCAACATCGGCGCGCGCTTCGATGACCGGATCACCGGCCGTCTCGACGGCTTCTCGCCGCGCTCGCGGAAGATCCATGTCGACATCGATCCATCCTCGATCAACAAGACGGTCAAGGTCGACATCGGCATCGTCGGCGACTGCGCCCATGTGCTCGAGGACATGGTCCGCGTCTGGCGCGAGACCAGCCCGCAGATCGACAAGACCGCGTTGACCGCCTGGTGGACACAGATCGACGGCTGGCGGGCCCGCCAGAGCCTCGCCTACAAGCAGTCCGGATCGGTTATCAAGCCGCAATACGCGATCGAGCGGCTCTATGAGCTGACCAAGAACCGCGACACCTACATCACGACCGAGGTCGGCCAGCACCAGATGTGGGCGGCGCAGTATTACCGCTTCGAGGAGCCCAACCGCTGGATGACCTCGGGCGGCCTGGGTACGATGGGCTACGGCCTGCCGGCCGCCATCGGCGTGCAGATGAAGCATCCCAAGGCGCTGGTGATCGACATCGCCGGCGAGGCGTCGATCCTGATGAACATGCAGGAGATGTCGACGGCGGTGCAGTACCGGCTGCCGGTCAAGATCTTCATCCTGAACAACGAATACATGGGCATGGTGCGCCAGTGGCAGGAACTCCTGCATGGCGGGCGCTATTCCGAGAGCTATTCGGAATCCCTGCCCGATTTCGTGAAGCTGGCCGAGGCCTATGGTGGCCACGGCATCCGCTGCTCGGACCCGGCCTCGCTCGACGACGCGATCATGGAGATGATCGAGACGCCGAAGCCCGTGATCTTCGACTGCCTCGTCGCCAAGCAGGAGAACTGCTTCCCGATGATCCCGTCGGGCAAGGCGCATAACGAGATGATCCTGCCTGATTTCGAGGGCGACACCGGCGAGATCATCGACGCCAAGGGCAAGCAGCTGGTGTGACGGGGCTAGTTTCTCTCAGACCTCATCCTGAGGAGCGCCGCAGGCGCGTCTCGAAGGATGCTTCACGAGGCTCGGGAGACATCTGGATCATCCTTCGAGACGCGGGCTTGCGCCCGCTCCTCAGGATGAGGGCTGAGGGGATATGACCATGACCACGATCGGCCTGATCGGCGGAATGAGCTGGGAATCGACGGCCGTCTATTACCGGCTGCTGAACGAGGGCGTGCGGGCACGCCGGGGCGGCCTGCACTCGGCCGACATCCTGCTGCACTCGCTCGACTTTTCCGAGATCGCGGAGATGCAGGCGAAGGGCGACTGGGATGCCGCCGGCGACGTTCTGGCGGAGAGCGCGCTGCGGCTGGAGCGGGCAGGGGCCGGGTGCCTCGTCCTGTGCACCAACACCATGCACAAGGTGGCCGACCGCATCACCGCCGCGACGCGCGTCCCCTTCCTGCATCTCGCCGACGTCACCGCCAAGGCTGTGAAGCGCCGGGGCGTCCGCCGGCCGCTGCTGCTGGCGACGCGCTTCACGATGGAGCAGCGTTTCTATCTCGGGCGGCTCGCCGCCTTCGGGATCGAGGCGATGGTGCCCGAGGATGCGCAACGGACCGAGATCCACCGTGTCATCTATGAGGAGCTCTGCCGCGGGCGCATCGAGCCGGCTTCCAAGGCGCGCTATCTCGCGATCATCGCGGAGGCGGCGGCGCAGGGCGCCGATGGCGTGATCCTCGGCTGCACCGAGATCGGGCTCTTGATCGGGCAGGAGGATCTCGCCCTGCCGGTGTTCGACACCACCGCGCTCCATGTCGAGGCCGCGCTCGACTTCGCCCTGGCGGCAGAAAGCCAGGCGGCATGAAACTCGTCATCGCCAACAAGAACCACTCCTCCTGGTCGCTGCGGCCCTGGCTGCTGCTGACCGAGTTCGGCATTCCCTTCGAGGAGGTGCTGATCCCGTTCGGCCAGACCTTCGACGATCCCGAATGGAAGCGGGCGATCTCCGCCTTCACCCCGGCGGGCAAGGTGCCGGCGCTGATCGACGGCGATATCCGGGTCTGGGAATCGCTGGCGATCATGGACCATGTCGCCGATACGCGCCCCGATCTCGCGATCTGGCCGCGCGACCCGGCGGCGAAGGCGATGGCGCGCTCGATCGCGGCGGAGATGCATGCCGGTTTCCAGGCCCTGCGCGGCGCCTGCCCGATGAACCTCGCCTGGGTCCACCCGCGGCGCGATCGCGGCCCGAAGGTCGCCGCCGACGTGGCCCGCATCGCCGCGATCTGGAACGAGGCGCGGGCGCGTTTCGGCGCCGGTGGGCCTTTCCTGTTCGGCGCGTTTTCGGCGGCTGACGCCATGTTCGCGCCGGTCACGGCTCGCTTCACCGGCTACGGTATCCGGCTGGACGACGTCTGCGGCGCCTATTGCGACGCCGTGCAGGCCACCAAGGGCTACACTTCCTGGCGGATGGCCGCCTTCGCCGAGCCCTGGATCATCGCCGAGGACGAGGCAAACGAGCCGGTCCTCACCGATCACCGTTCCTTTCTCAGCCGCAGTCGGGTCTCTCCATGAACACGTCGTCGCATTATCCCAACGCTCCCGTCGCCCAGCCGGTCGCCCGGCACACCCTGGCCGTGATCGTCGACAACGAGCCGGGCGTGCTGGCACGCATCGCCGGCCTCTTCTCCGGCCGCGGCTACAACATCGAGAGCCTCACCGTCTCTGAGACCGAGCACGAGAAGCATCTCTCGCGCATCACCGTCGTGACCTCCGGGACCGCGGCCGTGATCGACCAGATCAAGGCCCATCTCAACCGGCTCGTGCCCGTCCATCGCGTCGTCGACCTGACGCTGCAGGGCGAGGCGCTGGAGCGCGAACTCGCCCTGGTCAAGGTCGTCGGCAAGGGCGACCACCGCGTCGAGGCGATGCGACTGGCGGCGGCCTTCGGGGCGCGCACGCTCGACGCCTCGCTGACCTCCTTCGTCTTCGAACTGACCGGCACGACCGAGGAAATCGAGCGCTTCATCAAGCTTATGACGGCGGTGGGGCTGACGGAGGTTTCGCGTACCGGCATCGCCGCGATGAGCCGCGGCCCCGAGGCGATGTAGCCTTTGCGGATATCCAGGCGCGGTGTTACGGATATCCGGGCAGGGAGGCGGGCCATGAAAGTCCAGGTCGCCAAATGGGGCAACAGCACCGCGGTGCGGTTGCCCAAGGCCGTGGTGGAGCAACTCGGCCTGAAGCCGGGGATGACGGTCGATGTGTCGGTGGAGGATGGCAAGCTCAAGCTGGTGCCTCTCGATGGCACCGGCGAGACAGCGTATCCGCCGGGTCGGCCTGAACCTTTCCCGGTGACGCTGGAATGGATGATCGAGGAAGCCCGACGTCTCGGCGGTATCGAGAATGCGCCTCGCGACGACGTGGATTGGGGACCCGATGTGGGCTCCGAGGTGATCTATGACGACTACAATCCGCGCAAGCGGGCATCCTGAGCCTGGCGAGGTCTACTGGGTCGATCTCGATCCTGTCCTCGGTTCGGAGCAGGCTGGTCGGCGACCCGTCATCGTCTTGTCCGACGACTCGCTCCACCAGTTCTCGTCACGCATCCTGATCTGCCCCATTACATCCAACTCTCAGCCTTGGCCGACGAAAGTCGAAATCCCGGCGGGCTGCGTCGTGCACGGTTTCGTGCTGACCGATCAGGCCCGCATGATCGATCGTGATTTTCGCAAGCTGCGCCTTGTCGGCAGGCTCCCCGAAGCGGTGACTCTGCGTGTCAGACATCGCGTCGCAGCGTATATGAACATCATCCCCGTGACCGAAACATCGCAATCATGACCCTCGAACAGATCGCGCTCGGCCTCGGCATCGCGGGCTTCGCCTGTTTCGCCTGGCCGATCCTGCAGCGCCTGCGGGGGGCCGCGCCGGCGGAGGCCCGGGGCAGCGGGTCCAGTCTGCGCTCGCCGCTCTGGTGGGCGGGATTCGTGCTGACGGTCGCCGCGATCTTCCTGCAGCGCATCGCGACCCAGCAGGCGGGTGGAGGCTAGGCCGCACCGCCGTTGCTGAGCAGAACGAAGCTGCTTGCGCCGGCCGCGAGGTCGCGCTAGAGAGCCGAACCGTAACGTACGGTACTCTTTCGCCGGTCTCTCAGAACGCATGACGACGACGCCTCCCCTGACAGAGACGGACGAGCCCACGGCCCGGCAGCAGGCCGTGCTCGACGCCGTGCTGTCGCTGATGGTGGAGGAGGGGGACCAGCTCACCATGACGGCGGTGGCCCGCCGGGCGAGCTGCTCGAAGGAGACGCTCTACAAGTGGTTCGGCGACCGCGACGGGCTTCTGGCCGCGACCGTGCGCTGGCAGGCGGCGCGGGTGCGAGCCGGCCGCTATGACCGCCCGACGCTCGACATCGCGACGCTGCGCGACAGCCTGAAGGGCTTCGCCGAAACCTGGCTCACCGTGATTTCGAGCCCCACCTCGATCGCGCTCAATCGGCTGGCGATCGGCCATGCGGCCTCGCGCAAGAGCAATCTCGGCGGAATCGTGCTGGCGAATGGCCGCTTCGCCATCGGCGAGCGGCTGCGGCCGGTGCTGGAGGCTGGCCGCGAGGCGGGACTTTTGGCCTTTGACGATTCGGAGACGGCGTTTCGCACCTTTTTCGGCCTCGTCGGCCGGGACGTGCAGATTCGCCTGCTGCTCGGCGACGGCCTGACCTTCGCCCAAGACGAGATCGCGCGCGACGCCACCCGGGCGACCGACCAGTTCCTCACCCTTTACGGACGGCCGACAACCGCCCGGCGAGCCTGAAGAAACCACCCAGACCACCCAAGGAAGGACCACTCACATGCGCGTCTATTACGATCGTGATGCCGACATCAACCTGATCAAGGGCAAGAAGGTCTGCATCGTCGGCTACGGCTCCCAGGGCCATGCCCATGCGCTGAACCTGCGCGATTCCGGCGTCAAGGACGTCGTCATCGCGCTGAAGGCCGGCTCCGCCACCCGCAAGAAGGCCGAGGAGGCCGGCTTCACGGTGATGACCCCGTCCGAGGCCGCCAAGGTCTCCGACATCATGATGATGCTGACCCCCGACGAGTTGCAGGGCGACATCTATCGCGACGAGCTGCACGCCAACATGAAGCAGGGCGCAGCCCTCCTGTTCGCGCACGGCCTCAACGTGCATTTCAACCTGATCGAGCCGCGCAAGGACCTCGACGTGCTGATGGTCGCCCCCAAGGGCCCCGGCCACACCGTGCGCTCCGAGTATCAGCGCGGCGGCGGCGTGCCGACCCTGATCGCGATCCATCAGGACGCCACCGGCAACGCCCATGACCTCGGCCTGTCCTATGCCAGCGCCAATGGCGGCGGCCGCGCCGGCATCATCGAGACCACCTTCAAGGAAGAGTGCGAGACCGACCTGTTCGGCGAGCAGGTCGTCCTCTGCGGCGGCCTCGTCGAGCTGATCAAGGCCGGCTACGAGACGCTGACGGAAGCGGGCTACGCTCCCGAGATGGCCTATTTCGAGTGCCTCCACGAAGTGAAGCTGATCGTCGACCTGATCTATGAGGGCGGCATCGCGAACATGAACTACTCGATCTCGAACACGGCCGAATATGGCGAGTACGTCACCGGCCCGCGGATCATCACGCCCGAGACCAAGGCTGAGATGAAGCGCGTGCTGACCGACATCCAGTCGGGCAAGTTCACCCGCGACTGGATGCTGGAGAACAAGGTCAACCAGACCTCGTTCAAGGCGACGCGCGCCCGCTACGCCGCTCATCCCATCGAGGAGGTCGGCGCCAAGCTCCGCGACATGATGCCCTGGATCAAGGCCAAGGCGCTGGTCGACAAGACCAAGAACTGATCCGGTTCGGTCTGCGCCCTCGCGAGAGGGCGCTTCCCGATCCGATTCAGGGGGCTGCCAGACCGATTCAGGTTCTTGCAGCAAGCCGCTGAACTCAAAGCGTTTCGGCTTGCCGGGACAGGAGGCGGGCGCAGCGATGCTCCCGCCTTTTCTCATACCTCCGCCCTCGTCCTCGATGCTCCCCGGAACCGGGGGGGCAGGCGTGCGTTGCCTCTGCGACGGATCAATGGGAGAGCGAGCGATGGGACTGGACAGGAACGGCGCCGAGCGAGGGCTCCCCCACGAGCGTAGCCATCAGCCCGAGGCGCGGGCCGCGTCGCGCGAGCCGGCCGAGGACGGACTCATCCTGACGGCCGTGATCGGCGGCTCCGCGCTGGCGCTCCTGTTCAACACCTTCATCGCCCTGATCCCGGGCTGAACCGACGCCTTCGAGGAGAGCGATATGAGCAGCGATGTGGAACAACGCGCCAAGGCGCAGGGCGCAGATCTCTCCGGTGGCGATGCCGTGCCGCCCATGCGCGCCGACGACCACAGCAATGCCAGTCCGGCCGTCGAAACGCCGGTCGAGGGACGCCAGGGCTTTCTCGGCGCGCCCGTCCTGATGGTGCTGATCGGTGGCCTGGTGCTGGCGGTGGTCGCCTGGTTCGCGGTCGAGTGGATCGCCTGAGGCGGCACGCTCTGGCAGGGTTGTGAGAACTGCACGAGGCGCCGACAGCTCCGGACGCCGGAACGGGAGGTCGCGATGACGATGTCCAAGGTTCTTCACAGCCCGATTGCCGCCAGGATCGGGCTGCTTCTGTGCATGGCTCTCTTGCTGGCGGTGGTTCTGGGGATGGCCTGAAGAGGTCTGCGCTCAACGCCAGAACAGGCTGCCCTGCTTGGCCATTTCGGCGAGGGTGCCGCCGCCATAGATCAGGCTGAAGCCCCAGGCGAGCGAGGCCAGCCAGTTGGCGATCTGGAACGGCCAGAACGGCATCTTGACGATGCCGGCGACGATCGCGACCACCGCTCGCAGCGGCCCGAAGAAATGGCCGATCAGGATGCTGGCGACGCCCCATTTCTCGAAGAAGACGTGGCCGCGCTCCAGCATCTGCGGATTGTTGCGGAAGGGCCAGTAGTCGTCGACACGCGGTCCCAGGATCTGGCCTGCCCAGTAGGAAAGCCAGAAGCCGAAACCGGCGCCCGCGGCGGCCGCGAGTGCGATTGGGCCCAAATTGAGGCCCGACGCGCCTGCGACGGCCCCGAAGGCGGTGAAGAACACCGTCGCGGGCACGAGCCAGGACAGAAGCGCGACGCATTCGCAGAACGCGATCAGGAAGACGATCGGGATCGCCCATTCCTGATTGGCGCGCATGAATTCGACGAGCGCCGCCATCCACAGTTCGAGTTGGGCCATGTCCGTTCCGGGATGCGGGTTGAGGGCCCGCGGCTTATCGCTGCGACGCCGCGGCAGCGCAACCGCTTTTCGGCCTTGGTCAAACGCTTCGTCGCTGTGGGGGCGTCGGCGGGGTTTGCCTTCGCGAGGCCTTCGCCTAATCTGTCCGTCGAACAGGGCTCACGCGCTGGCGCGGCGCCGAGAAGAGCGCCCGGCGTCGACGAGGAAACGGACTTCATGGCGTTGCCAAACCACCCGCATGAATCGGCGGGCGCATCCGCATTGTCTCAGACCGCCGCGGCGCCGGCCGTCGCGCTGGGCGGTCTCGACATCACCTTCCATCTCGAAGGCGGCCACCGCTATCAGGCGGTGACGGGAATCGACCTCTCCGTGGCCGCGGGCGAGTTCGTCTCGGTGGTCGGCCCGACGGGCTGCGGAAAATCGACCCTGCTGAACGCGGCGGCGGGGCTGCTGACACCCTCCGCCGGCACGGTCGAGATCTTCGGCGAGTCCCTGTCGGGCCTGAACCGCCGGGCCGGCTATCTGTTCCAGGCCGATGCGCTGATGCCGTGGAAGACCGCACTCGACAACGTCAAGGTCGCGCTCGAGCCGATGGGCGTGTCGGACGCCGAGGCCGACAAGCGCGCCCGGGACTGGCTGGTGCGAGTGGGCCTGCGGGCCTTCGTCGATCGCTACCCGCACATGCTGTCGGGCGGGCAGCGCAAGCGCGTGGCGCTGGCGCAGGTCCTGATCCGCAATCCCGAGATCCTGCTGATGGACGAGCCCTTCGGGCCGCTCGATGCGCAGACGCGGCAGATCATGGGCAACCTCCTGCTCGATCTCTGGTCGCGCGACCGCAAGGCGCTGATCTTCGTCACGCATGATCTGGAGGAGGCGATCGCGCTCTCGGACCGCGTCGTGGTGATGTCGGCGGGGCCGGCGGCGGGCATCGTCGCCGATTATCGCGTGCCCCTGCCGCGCCCGCGCGACATCGCCGAGATCCGGCTGGAGAAGGCCTTCCACGAGATCCACCGCGACATCTGGGCCTCTCTGCGCGTCGAGGTGCAGAAAGCTTATGCGATGGGCGAAGGCAGGGAACTGCTCGAAGGAGCGACGCCATGAAGCGCGCCAAGCTTCTGTTCCTGCAGGCGATGGTGATGGTCGTCGCGCTGCTGATCTGGCATGTCGTCACCGCCTATCCGATCATGGGCGAGGTCAAGACGATCCAGTTCTTCTTCTCGACGCCCGCGGCCGTCATCGGCCGGACCTGGACCCAGCTGACGGGGACCGAGATCTACTGGCATATCGGCATCACGCTGACCGAGACGGTGCTGGCCTTCGTCATCGGCTCGGCGGCCGGCATCTTTTTCGGCTTCGTCTTCGCGCGGCAGCAACTGCTGGCGGCGGTGTTCGACCCCTATATCAAGGCCGCCAACGCACTGCCGCGTGTCGTGCTGGCGCCGATCTTCGCGCTCTGGTTCGGGCTGGGCATCTGGTCGAAGGTCGCGCTCGGCTTTACGCTGGTGTTCTTCATTGTCTTCTTCAACGTCTACCAGGGCGTGCGCGAGGTCTCGCCGACGGTGCTGGCGAATGCCCGCATGCTCGGCATGAACGAACGCCAGCTCTTCCGCCACGTCTATTGGCCGTCGGCGCTGACCTGGATGTTCTCGTCCCTGCACACTTCGGTCGGCTTCGCGCTGATCGGCGCGGTCGTCGGCGAGTATCTCGGCTCCTCCGCGGGGCTCGGCTACAAGATTCACGAGGCCGAGAGCGTCTTCGATGTCACCGGCGTGTTCTCGGGCATGCTGATCCTGACGATCTTCGTGATCGCGATCGATTCCCTCGTCACCATGGTCGAGAAGCGGCTCCTGGTCTGGCGGCCGGGGCAGAGTTCGACGACGACGACGTGAGGCTGAAGCGACCGCCACAGCGGCAATGACGCGGTTCTTGCCCGTTTGCACGGACCTCGCCTATCTTCGATCCCAACGCGCCCGCGAGAGGCGCCCATCAGGTCAACCGGAGGAACACCCATGACGATTTCACGCCGCGCGGCGCTGGCTGCGTTCGCCCTGTCCACTGCACTCGGCCTCGCCCCTCAGGGCGCCTTCGCGCAGGCAGCCGAGAAGCCCGATGTCACCTTGGGCGTGGGCGGCAAGGCGCTGCTGTACTACCTGCCGCTGACGGTCGCCGAGCGGAAGGGCTTCTTCAAGGAGCAGGGGCTCAACGTCACGATCAACGATTTCGGGGGTGGCGCGAAGTCGCTGCAGGCCCTGATCGGCGGCTCGGTCGACGTCGTCACCGGCGCCTATGAGCACACCATCCGCATGCAGGCGAAGGGGCAGGACGTACGCGCCGTGGTCGAGCTCGGGCGTTTCCCCGGCATCACCATCTCGGTCCGCAAGGACCTCGCGGACAAGGTCAAGTCGGCGGCCGATTTCAAGGGGCTGAAGATCGGCGTCACCGCGCCGGGCTCCTCGACGGCGCTGACGGCGCAATACGCCATGGTCAAGGCCGGGCTGAAGGCCAGCGACGCGCCGATCATCGGCGTCGGCGCCGGCGCCAGCGCGGTGGCGGCGATGAAGCAGAAGCAGGTCGACATCATCTCCCATCTCGACCCCGTGACCTCGAAGCTCGAGGCCGATGGCGATGTCGTCGCGCTGATCGACACCCGCACCGAGGCCGGCACCAAGGCCCTGTTCGGCGGCTCGAATCCGGCGGCCGTGCTCTATCTCAAGGGCGATTTCGCCGAGAAGAACCCGGTCACGACGCAGAAGCTGGTCAACGCCTTAGTCAAGGCGCTGAAATGGCTGGAGACCGCCAAGCCCGAGGATGTCGCTGATCTTGTGCCGGCGGAATACCATCTCGGCGACAAGCCGCTCTATCTGCGTTCGGTCAAGAACTCGCTCGAGAGCTATTCGCGCACCGGCATCGCGACACCGGCTGCCATGAAGAGCATGTATGACGCGCTCAAGCTGCTCGATCCCGAAATGGCGAAATCGAATGTCGATCTGAGCAAGACCTTCATCGACACGTTCGCGAAGAAGGCGGCCGTCGGCAGCTGACCGACCGCCTGGATCGCCTGTTGCCGGCTCCAGCCCGTCGTCGCGGGCCGGGGTCGGCGCGTTTCCGCGCTGGACTTGCGAGGCCCCCGGCGCGACAGTGCGGCTCCTGATGCTGGGAGAGGTGGCATGGCCGACGAACACGCCAGCAAGGCCCTGATCCGCGATGCCTATGCCGCGCGCCACCGCGGCGATCTCGACGCGCTGATGGCTTTCTTCCACCCGCAATGCTGCTATCGGCTCGTCGGCGGGCCCGCCGCCGCCGAGGCCTTCCGCCAGCCCGACGGCCTCGAGGCCGTGCGCGAGCAGATGGCTGGGCTGATCGCGACCTATGTCTTCAGCAATGTCGAGGAACTCGGCCTCACCGTCGATGGCGACCGGGCGATCCTGCACTGGCGGGCCGATGTCGCCTGCAAGCCGAGCGGCCGCAGCGCCCCGTTCGAGATCGTCGACATTTTCACCATCACCGAGGGCAAGATCGCCAGCGTGACGCAGTTCGCCGACACGGCCGGCGTCGCGAGGCTGAGTGCGGCCTGAGCTTTGGTGATGGCGGCCATGACCGCTTTCGATTTGCGGTCCGGCCGCGCGAGCGGCTAGAGCTTGCGCCCCCAGACACTGCCGAGACGCTCATGAACATCCTCTCGATCCAGTCGCATGTCGCCTATGGACATGTCGGCAACGCCTCCGCCGTCTTCCCCATGCAGCGACTGGGCGTCGAGGTCTGGCCGATCCATACCGTGCAGTTCTCCAACCACACCGGCTACGGCGCCTGGAAGGGCCGCGTCTTCGACGGCGGGATGATCGACGAGGTGATGGAGGGCATCGCCGAGCGCGGCGTGCTGCCATCCTGCACCGGCCTGCTCTCGGGTTATATGGGCTCGGCCGATATCGGCCATGCCATCCTCTCGGCGGTGGAGCGCGTCCGGGCGGCCAATCCGAAGGCGGTCTATTGCTGCGACCCGGTGATGGGCGATGTCGGGCGCGGCGTCTTCGTGCGGCCGGGCATCCCTGAGTTCATGCGCGAGCAGGCGGTGCCGGCGGCCGACATCGTCACGCCCAACCAGTTCGAGCTCGAACTGCTGACCGATATCGAGATCCGCACGATCGCGGATGCGCATCGCGCGGTCGAGGCGCTGCGCGATGCCGGGCCGAAGGTCGTGCTCGTCACCTCGCTCGTCACCGACGAGACGCCGGCCAACTCGATCGACCTGATGGCGGCCGATGCGAAGGGCGCCTTCCGCGTCCGCACGCCCAAGCTCGACGTCAGCGTCAACGGCGCGGGGGACGCGATCGCGGCGCTGTTCTTCGTGCACTACCTGCGTGAGGATTCGGCCGCCGCCGCGCTGGCCAGGGCCGCGGGCTCGGTCTACGGCCTGCTCAAGCGCACGAAGGAAGCAGGTTCGCGCGAGATTCTGACGGTGGCGGCGCAGGACGAGTTCGTCACGCCGACGCACCAGTTCGTGCCCGAGAAGCTGTAGAGCATGCCGATCTTGCTCGGAACCTTGGCGTCATCCCGGGCTTGCCCCGGGATCCATCGGAGGGCTCCGGAGCTCTATGATGGATCCCGGAGTGGCGCGGCTTCGCCGCTGATCCGGGATGACGGTGTGGGTCCTCGCGCGACCGTCAGAGTTTGACGCCATGAAACTGCGCGTCGGCACCTTCAATGTCGAGAACCTGCTGACGCGCCATCGCTTTTCCTCAGGCGAACGCGGCGACACGGCGCCCGCCATGTCGCTGTTCCATTTCCCCCGCGTCGACGAGCGCAACGCGGTCGAGCGTTCGCTGGCGGTGGCGCTGGAGGACGACAAGCGCCAGATGACGGCGCTCGCTTTGGCGGAGGCGAAGGCCGATCTCTGGATGCTGCAGGAGGTCGATTCGCTGGCGAGCCTGCAGGCCTTTTTCGCCAACTACGTCCACCGCATCGCCGACCACCGCTACGGCCATTTCACGCTGCTGGACGGCAACGACCGCCGCAATATCGACATCGGCTTCGCGGCGCGGCGCGATCTGCTGGCGCCGCAGCGGGTGAGCGTGCGCTCCTACAAGGATCTCAGCTTTGCGGCGGCTGGCGTGCATGACCGCGATCTCGCCGCGCTCGGGATCGGACCCGACGGCAAGGTCTTCGCGCGCGACTGCCTGCAGGTCGAGCTCGACTTCGGCGACCGCAGCCTCGCTTTGTTCGGCTGCCACTTCAAATCGATGAGCAATGGCCGCGACGACGGGCGGGTGGCGACGCTGCCGGTGCGCCGGGCCGAGGCGCGGGCGGTGAAAGGGCTGATCAAGCAGCGCTTCGGCGAGGGCTGGCGCGAGGCCAACTGGATCGTGCTGGGCGACCTCAACGCCTATCGCTACGGGCTGGGGCCGCTGGCCGAGCGGATCGACGAGGGCGAGAGCGGCATCGAGCCGCTGCTCGACAACTTCGCCATCGACCCGATGGAGACGCTGCCCGCGCATGAGCGCTGGACGCATTTCCGCCGCTACTGGTCGGAGGCGCGCGAGCAGCTGGTCGAGACGCATATGCCGCTCGACCATATCCTGCTCTCGCCGGCGCTGGCTGCGGCCAATCCGCATCCGGCGCTGCAGATGATCCGGCGCGGTCTGCCCTATCGCGTGCCGCTCGATCCGCGCGAGCCCGACCGCTCGATGGCGCGGCTGGCGACCGCGGCCGACCGCTATCCGCGCGTCGGCTGGGACCGGCCCAAGGCCTCTGACCACTGTCCTCTGACGATCGACCTGACCATTCCGAGGAACTGACAGCCATGGCCCGCCGCTTCGTCACGCTCGACGTCTTCACCGCTACGCCCCATGCCGGCAACCCGCTGGCGGTGGTGCTCGACGCGGACGGGCTCGACACGGCGGCGATGCAGGCGATCGCGCGTGAGTTCAACCTGTCGGAGACGGTGTTCGTGCAGCCGCCCGCGGAGGCCGGACACCGCGCCGCTCTGCGCATCTTCACGCCAGGCCGTGAACTGCCCTTCGCCGGGCACCCGACCGTCGGCACCGCCGTGCTGCTGGCGCTGCGCGACAAGGCCGAGGGCCGCGGCGCCGACATCCTGGTGCTGGAGGAGCCGATCGGCCGCGTGCCCTGCGCCGTCTCGGTGAGTGGAGAGCGCGCGGGGCAGGCGACCTTCACCCTGCCGCGCCTGCCGCAGGAGGGCGAGGCCGCGCCCGCCGCCGCCGAGATCGCCGCGGTGCTCGGGCTCGAGCCCGCCCGCATCGGCCTGCCCGGCCACCGCCCGGCCGTGTTCTCCGCCGGCGTGCCCTTCACCATGGTGCCGGTGGCCGATCTCGCCGCGATCGGCGCGATCGCGCTCGATCTCGGACGCTGGGACGCCGTGATGACGCCCGCCGCCCATCCGAACGCCTTGGTCTATTGTCGGGAGACGGTGGCGGCGGGGCATCATTATCACGCCCGCATGTTCTGGCCGGGGGCGGGCATCGTCGAGGATCCGGCGACGGGCGGCGCTTCGGCGGCCTTCGCGGGCGCCATCATGGCCTTCGACAAGCCCGGGGATGGCGAGCACCGCTTCGTCATCGAGCAGGGCTACGAGATGGGCCGGCCCTCGCAGATCACGCTGGAGCTGACGGTGGCGGGTGGCGCGCTGGTCTCTGCGCGGATTGGTGGCTCGGCCGTCGTCATCAGCGAGGGCGTGCTGCTGTGACCGACGCCGCGAGTCTGGAGACCAACGACATCGAACGCTTTCCGGACGGGCACATCGCCGCGCTGGACCGGATCGAAGCCCGGATCGAGCCCTATGACTGGGCCTTCGCCCGCGAGAACGAGGCGCAGATCGCGGCGCATTGGGCCAGGATCAGCGCCGACAAGCCCGCCATGTTCAACGGCCGAATCCTGCTGCAGCACCGCGCGGCGATCATTAACGACGTGTTCCAGGCGCGCTATTTCGAGACCGATTATGCCTCCTTCATGACCTGGCGCGATGCCGGCCATCCGGGGCCGGCGCTGCGCAACGGCTTCGCCATGGGCGCACTGCGGGCCGCCGACGGCGCCTTCCTCTGCGGGCGGATGGGGGGGCACACCGCCAATGGCGGCATGGTTTATTTCGCTGCCGGCACGCCGGATTGCAGCGATGTGCGCGCCGACGGTACCGTCGATCTCGCTGGCAGCGTGCTGCGCGAACTGGCCGAGGAGACTGGGCTGACGGAGGCCGAGGTGCGGGTCGGGGAGGGCTGGCATGCCGTGTTCTCGCCCGGCCGCGTCGCTTTCATGCGCCCGCTCACCATCGACCTGCCGGCCGAGGCGGCGCGCGCGCTGATGCTGTCGCGGATGGAACGCCTTGCGGAGCAGGAACTCGACGACATCGTGATCCTGCGCAACGCCGCTGATTGCGACCGCCACAAGATGGCGCTCTTCATGAAGCCCTATCTCAGCCATATCTTCGCGCAGGACTGATCGGGCCTCCGATCCCTCCGCCTCCGTCAGCCGAAAGCGATGCCATGACCGCGCCCGCCTCCGTTTCGTCCGAAGCCTCTGTGCCCGAGGCGCTGCCGCTCCCGGCCGACAACCCCTTCGCCGCGCGCTGGGACACGCCCTTCGGCCTGCCGCCCTTCACGGCGATCAGGCCCGAGCATATCCAGCCGGCCTTCGAGGCGGCGCTCGCCAAGCACAAGGACGAGATGGCCGCAATCGTGGCCGATCCGGCGGCGCCGGACTTCGCCAACACGATCGAGGCGCTGGAGCGCGCCGGCCGCGCCCTCTCTCGCGTCGGCGGCGTGTTCTACAATCTGGCGGGGGCCGACACGAACGAGGCGCTGCAGGCGATCGAGCGCGCGCTCTCGCCGCTGACCTCGCGGCACTGGTCGGCGATCATGATGGACCCCGCGCTGTTCGCGCGGGTCGATGAGGTGTTCAAGAAGCGCGAGACGCTCGGCCTCGATTCCGAACAGATGCGGCTGCTGGAGCGCACGCATCGCGGCTTCATCCGCTCGGGCGCGCAGCTCGGGCCTGAGGACAAGGCGCGGCTGGCGGCGATCAATGAGCGGCTGGCGGGCTTGGGCACCCAGTTCAGCCAGAACGTGCTGAAGGACGAATCCTCCTACGCCCTGATGATCGAAGACGAGGCGGGGCTCGACGGCCTGCCGCCCTTCCTGCTCGCCGCGATGGCGCGGTCGGCGGCGGATCGCGGCTATCCCGGCCAGCATGCGGTGACGCTGTCGCGCTCGGTGATCGAACCCTTCCTGACCTTCTCGACGCGGCGTGACCTGCGCGAGCAGGCCTTCGCCGCCTGGGGCAGGCGCGGCGAGAACGGCAATGACAGCGACAATCGCGCGATCGTGGCCGAGATGGTCAAGCTGCGGGCCGAAAAGGCGAAGCTCCTCGGCTATGCCACCTTCGCGCATTTCAAGCTCGACGACACCATGGCCAAGACGCCGGAGAATGTCCGCGAGCTGCTCGAGCTGGTCTGGACGCCGGCCAAGGCGCGCGCGGCGCAGGAGGCCGCCGATCTCGCCGCGCTGGCGCAGGCGGAAGGCGAAAACGGCGCGATCCGCCCCTCCGACTGGCGTTACTATTCCGAGAAGGTGCGCCAGCAGACCTATGCGCTCGATGAAGCCGTGCTGAAGCCCTATCTCCAGCTCGACCGGATCATCGCGGCCGCCTTCGACGTCGCCGGCCGGCTGTTCGGCCTGTCCTTCGCGGCGCGAGCCGATCTGGCGGGTTATCACCCCGATGTCCGGATCTGGGAGGTGACGGAGAGCGCGACCGGCCGGCATATCGGCCTGTTCATCGGCGACTATTTCGCGCGCGCCTCGAAGCGCTCGGGCGCCTGGATGAGCGCCTTCCGCGGCCAGCGCCGGCTCGGCGGCGAGGTTCGCCCGATCATCGTCAATGTCTGCAACTTCGCCAAGCCGGCGGAGGGCAAGCCCGCGCTGCTCTCGATCGACGATGCGCGCACGCTCTTCCACGAATTCGGCCATGCGCTGCACGGGCTGCTGTCGGATGTCACCTACGGGTCCCTGGCCGGCACTTCGGTGTCGCGCGATTTCGTCGAACTGCCCTCGCAGCTCTACGAGCACTGGTTCCTGACCAAGGAGGTGATGCAGAGCTATTGCCTGCACGCCGAAACGGCTGAGCCGATTCCCGAGGCGCTGATCGAGACGATCAAGCGCGCCCAGACCTTCAACCAGGGCTGCGCCACGGTGGAATACACCTCATCCGCGCTGGTCGACCTCGCCTTCCATTCGCTGGAGAATCCCGGCGAGATCGATGCGCTGGCCTTCGAGAAGGCCGAGCTTGCAAGGCTCGGCATGCCCGAGGGCATGGTGATGCGCCACCGCACGCCGCATTTCACCCATGTCTTCTCGGGCGACGGCTATTCGGCCGGCTATTACAGCTATCTCTGGTCGGAGGTGATGGACGCCGACGCCTTCAACGCCTTCCTGGAGACCGGCGACGTGTTTTCTCCGGAGCTGGCGGGCAAGCTGAAGCGCTACATCTATTCCGCCGGCGACACGCGCGACGCGGCGGAGGCCTACAGGCTGTTCCGCGGCAGGCTGCCGACGCCGGATGCGCTGCTGGAGAAGCGGGGGCTGGCGGCGTAGGGCCTCTCCGGCCGCGCGAGGACACGCGCCGTCATCCCGGGCGACCGCAGGTCGTCCCGGGATCCATCATAGGGCGATGTCCCACTCTCCGATGGATCCCGGAGCGGCGCCGCTTCGCGGCTTGTCCGGGATGACGCGGAGGTTCTGCAGCGAACCTGTTATCCAGGATAGCCGAACCGCGCCTTCGTCGCGCGGATCTGGCTGATCGCGCCGCCCTCGTTGCCGGCGGCGCAGGTTGAGCGGGCCGTCGAAATCTCGGCCGACACTCGCGTATGCACGCCCTTGGTGGTGTGGCCGGTGGCAAGATCGTTGTCCATCACAGCCTGGAAGCGCTCGACCTCGCCGGAGCAGCCCGTGCCCGTGGGCATGCGGAAGGTGTTGGGCGTGACGCCAGTGGCCGCCTGCTCGGGCGAGGGGGCCGGTGGCGTGCTCGGCGCGGGCGTCTGGCAGGCGGCGAGACCGAAGGCGAGGGCGGCGAGGGGCAGAACAAAGGCGCGCATGGCGGGCTCCGGCATCGGGTGAGCGCGAGAATGACCGATTCCCGCGGGCGGGCAAAGCGGTGGGCTCGGCGTCGGCTATCGGTCCCCACAGCCCTCATCCTGAGGAGCGATCCAGAAGATCGCGTCTCGAAGGATGGTCCATGAGGCTCCGGCATCCTCTGGAGCATCCTTCGAGACGCCGCGTTCGCGGCTCCTCAGGATGAGGGCTGAGCTGAGGCCCTGCGGTGCGCTCAATCGTCCAGCGGCAGGAAGGGCAGGGCGACCGCGAAGATCGCAGCTGCCAGCGCGGCCAGCCAGACCGCGCCTTGGCCGACGAGGTAATGCGCGATGGCGCCGTTGATGCAGCCGGTCAGCAGGCCGATCCAGAGCACGAAATGGCGGACCCAGGCGAGTTTCGGTCCGCCGAGCAGGGCGCCCGCCAGGCGCTGGCCCATCTTCACCAGCGTCCCGGTCATGTAGGTCAGCGCGATGGTGACCTCGCCGTCGCGCTGGAAGACGCCGTTCTCCGCGCCCATGGCGAAGGCGAGCATGGCGGCGCCGGCGAAGCTGAGGCCGATCTGGTCGAGGCTCGCGGCGACGGCGAGCGCCAGCGCCACCACCCAGAGCACGGCCGACTTGCGCCGCCGGCCGCCGAAATGGCCGGCGACCGAGCCGCAGATCACGCCGAGGACGAAGAGGACGAGGATCAGCGCGGCCGTGGCGATGCCGCCTGTGTGCAGCCCGGCAAGCTCGATGCCGAGCCTCGTGGTGTTGCCGCTCATGAAGGAGACGAAGAAGCCGCCGAGGCTGATGAAGCCGATCGTGTCGATATAGCCGGCGAGCCCCGACAGGCAGAAGGCCAGGCCGATCGCCCAGCGGTTATAGGTCATCATCGCCCGCATCCCCCGCCGCGCCGACTCGCCGGCCCACGCGCCCGGTCCTGATGATAGGGGCACCCGTGCCGGGCTCCCAATCTCGCCGGCGCCGGCGACATATGCTTGCGCGCGGCTCCCGTTTTCGGCTACATCGTTCCACGGTCTTCGAGGATTCCGCTTGGTCCAGACGTTCGCCCCCGCTTCGCCTTCCGGCCGCGCCGCTGCGCGGATCGCAGGCCTGCGCGCGCGTCCCGTCTCCTGCCTCGGCCTGCTTCTTCTCCTTAGCCGCCCCTGAGGGCCGGCCGGGCATGCATGCCTGGGCGCTCAGGGGAGTGACGAGAACGACCTTCCCGATCTGAGGCGCCTGCATCCGACGAGAGCGGCGCCAGCTCTTTCAGGACCACGACCATGACCGAAACGACCAACGGCAACGGCTCTTCGACGCCAGCTTCCACCAAAGACCGCGTGCTGATCTTCGACACCACGCTGCGCGACGGCGAGCAGTGCCCCGGCGCCACCATGACCTTCGAGGAAAAGCTCGAGGTCGCCGAGATGCTGGACGCGATGGGCGTCGACATCATCGAGGCCGGCTTCCCGATCGCCTCCGACGGTGATTTCGAGGCGGTCTCCGAGATCGCGCGGCGCAGCAAGCGCTCGACCATCGCAGGCTTGGCCCGCGCCATCTCCGGCGACATCGCGCGGGCCGGCGAGGCGGTGCGCCATGCGGGCAAGCCGCGCATCCACACCTTCGTCTCGACCTCGCCGATCCATCTCGAGCACCAGATGCGCAAGTCGCAGGAGGAGGTGCTGGAGATCATCACGAAGACCGTCGCCCAGGCGCGCAACCTGGTCGAGGATGTCGAGTGGTCGGCGATGGACGCCACCCGCACCCCGATCGACTATCTCTGCCGCGCCACCGAGGCCGCGATCCGTGCCGGCGCCACCACGATCAACCTGCCCGACACGGTCGGCTACGCCACGCCGGACGAATACCGCGCGATGTTCCGCCAGGTGCGCGAGCGCGTGCCCAATGCCGACAAGGCGATCTTCTCGGTGCATTGCCACAATGATCTGGGGCTGGCTGTCGCCAACTCGATCGCCGGCATCGAGGGCGGTGCGCGCCAGGTCGAATGCACGATCAACGGCATCGGCGAGCGCGCCGGCAATGCCGCGCTGGAAGAGCTGGTGATGGCGCTGCGCGTGCGCGGCGATGTGCTGCCCTATGACACCGGCATCGACTCGACGCTGCTGATGAAGGCGTCGCGCGCCGTCTCCAGCGCCTGCGCCTTCCCGGTGCAGTACAACAAGGCGATCGTCGGGCGGAACGCCTTCGCCCATGAGAGCGGCATCCACCAGGACGGCATGCTGAAGAACCAGACCACCTACGAGATCATGACCCCGGCCTCGGTCGGGGTGACCAAGACCTCGCTGGTGATGGGCAAGCATTCCGGCCGCGCCGCCTTCCGCTCGAAGCTCAAGGACATGGGCTACGATCTGGGCGAGAACCAGATGGAGGACGCCTTCACCCGCTTCAAGGCGCTCGCCGACCGCAAGAAGCACGTCTATGACGAGGATATCGAGGCGCTGGTCGACGAGAACCTCGCCTCCGCCCATGACCGGGTGAAGCTGGTCTCGCTGACGGTGATGGCCGGCACGCGCGGGCCGCAGCGCGCGACGATGAAGCTCGACGTCGAGGGCCGCTTCGTCACCGAGGAGGTCGAGGGGAACGGGCCGGTCGACGCGATCTTCAATGCGATCAAGGCCATCGTGCCGCATGAGGCGACGCTGGAACTCTACGACGTCCATGCCGTCACGCAGGGCACCGACGCGCAGGCCGAGGTGACCGTCCGGCTGACCCATGATGGCTCGTCGGTGACCGGCCGCGGCGCCGATCCCGACACGCTGGTCTCCTCCGCCAAGGCCTATCTCGTCGCGCTCAACAAGCTGATGGCCAAGGGCTCGCGCCTGCATGCCCAGGCCGCGGCGGGGTGAGACGCTGGCACGGCCGTGGCGGCGGTGCGTGTCGCTGACGATACGTTAACCATACTGGCCTACCGTCGCGGCCATGAGTTCGACCGACGACAAACCGCCGGATCCGGCAGCTGCGTTGCGGTCAGGGTCGCCCCAGTCGCGCTTCCCGGTGATGGGAATCGACGAGGCGACGCTGCGGCTGATGCGCAGCCTCAGTCCCGTGGTCAAGCCGAGGCTGGCGCCGGGCGTCGGGCTGCATTTCGACCGGCTGGCTCAGCATCACCGCATGAGCGATGCCGCCGTGCGGTATCGGCATGTGCTCGAGCCGGCCCTGGCGGCGCATGGCGCCGCTGTATTCGATGCCGTATTCGATGATGCCTATCTTAGGTCTCTCGGCGAGGCCGTGACGGCCGAGGCCAGTACGCCGTTCGGGGCCCGCGCCCATGCCGTGATGATCCTGGCAGCCGTGCGCGCAGCCTTCCCCGAGATCGGCCGGCGGCGCCGCTTTTCGGGGCGCGCCGCCGCCGATGATTGCAGGAGGGTCGTCGAACTCCTGATGGTGGATTTCGTCTGCGCGATGGAGGTCGTCTACCTGAAGCAGGAGGCTCAGGCGGTCTGCCGCGGGGCCGAGATCGAGACCCTGACCGAGGGCTTTCGCAGTCGGGTCGGCGAGGTGTCCGAGGCCGCGACGCAAGCGTCGGGCACGCTCAGCAAGGTCGCGGCCGACAGCGCCCATGTCTCGCGCAGCGCCGGCCTCAGCATGACGGAGAGCCGCGAGAGTCTCGGGCGCGTGCGCGAGGCCGTCCTGCAGACCGTGGTCGCGACCGAACAGCTCCGGCAATCGATCGGCGAGATCGACCGCAGCACGCGCGAGGGCGCCGACATCGCGCAGCAGGCCGTCACAGCCGCCGCAGAGGCGCGGCAGACCATCGAAAGCCTGGCCGGGCTCGTCGGCGAGATCGGGTCGGTCGTCAACCTGATCTCCGACATCGCGGCGCAGACCAATCTGCTCGCCCTCAACGCCACGATCGAGGCCGCCCGCGCAGGCGAGGCCGGGCGCGGCTTCGCCATCGTCGCCAGCGAGGTCAAGGACCTCTCGGCCCAGACCACGAGCGCCACCGGCACGATCGCGGCGCGCATCGACGCGATCCGCGAGGCGACGCAGCGCTGCGTCGGCTCGATCGCCCGGATCGATGGTTCCGTCACGGGCATGGCCGACGTCGCCTCCGCGATTGCGAGGGCGCTCGGTGAGCAGTTCGCCGTCACCGAGGCCATGGCACAGGATGCCCAGAGCACCTCCGGCGAGGTCGAGACGGCGCTGGACATCGTCGCGCAGAGCTTCAGTGCCGTTCAGCGGGTCGGCGCCTCGGTGGAGGAAATGAATGCCCGCTCCACGTCGGTCGGCAATGTCGCCGACGAACTGGCGCGCAGCGTCAACGCGTTTGCGGCCTCGGTGGCCCAGCGGCTCGCGGGCTGAGCCCATCTGCGAATCCTGTGGATGCGTCCTCGGGGCCGGCTTGGCGGGCGCGATCCTTGCCTGTCATCGCTTCAGGCGATGCGGTGCCGAGCCGCTCAGCTGGAGACGATCGCCATGGGCTATTTCCCGAACTGGACCCTGAAGACCTCCGGCGCCGTCATGCCCGACGAGCGGATGCCGGTCGGCCAGACCGTCATCGCCGGCCTGCAGCATGTCGTCGCCATGTTCGGCGCGACCGCGCTGGCGCCGATCCTGATGGGGTTCGACCCGAATGTGGCGATCTTCTTCTCGGGCGTGGCGACGCTCCTGTTCTTCATCGTGACGCGCGGCCAGCTGCCGAGCTATCTCGGCTCCTCCTTCGCCTTCATCGGCGTGGTGATCGCCGCTACGGGCTATGCCGGCTCCGGTCCCAACCCAAACATCGGCGTCGCGCTGGGGGGAATCATCGCTTGCGGCGCGCTCTATGCCGCGATCGGGCTGCTGGTTCAGGCGGTCGGCACGGCCTGGATCGAGAAGCTGCTGCCGCCGGTGGTGACGGGAGCGGTGGTGGCCGCGATCGGTCTCAATCTCACCGGCGTGGCCATGAACATGATCTCGGCCAGCGCCTATACGAAATGGATCGCGCTGTTCACCGTCGTCACCGTCGCGGTGGTGGCGGTCTACAGCCGCGGGCTGGCCCAGCGCCTGCCGATCCTGATCGGCGGGCTGATGGCTTATGTCGTCTATGCGCTGACGGCCGCGAGCTTCGGCGCGCCGCCGGTCGATTTCGGCCGTGTCGCGGCGGCCGCCTGGTTCGGCCTGCCCAATTTCGTCGCGCCGGTGTTCGACGGTCGGGCGATCGGGCTGATCGCGCCGGTCGCGATCATCCTGGTCGCGGAGAATCTCGGGCACATCAAGGGCATCGCGGTGATGACCGGGCGCAATCTCGACCCGCTGATCGGCCGCGCCTTCATGGCCGACGGCGTCGCCACCATGATCGCGGGCTCGGGCGGCGGCACCGGCGTGACGACCTATGCCGAGAACATGGGCGTCATGGCGGTGACGCGGGTCTATTCGACGCTGGTCTTCGTGGCTGCCGGCATCATCGCGCTGGTGCTGGGCTTCTCGCCGAAGTTCGGCGCCGTCATCGGCACGATCCCCGTGGCCGTGCTCGGCGGGCTCGCGGTCGTGGTCTTCGGCCTGATCGCGGCCACGGCGGGGCGCATCTGGGTCGAGAGCAAGGTCGATTTCGCGCAGCCGAAGAACCTGCTGACGGTCGCGACCGCACTGATTCTGGGCGCGGGCGATCTCAAGCTGCCGATCTTCGGCTTCGAGCTCGGTGGCATCGGCACCGCGACCTTCGGCGCGATCGCACTCTATCACCTGCTGAACCGCAAGGCTGACTGAGCAGGGGCGTTAACCGCTTCGTCAGAGCCCGCGGCGGCTGCGCTGCGGAGCTCGCATATTTCTGTCGCAGACGGGTGGACAGGGGCGGGGGGCTTTGCTACATCGCCGGCCTGCCTGACGCGGCCTTGGCCGCAGAACGGCTTGCGCTTCGTGGCGTATGGGTGATTAGCTCAGTTGGTAGAGCAGCTGACTCTTAATCAGCGGGTCGTAGGTTCGAGCCCTACATCACCCACCACGAACTCCTAATGAGATCGGGCACTTACGACGTTCGATAATCTGCCGATCCTGGGTCACATTGGCCCCAGGTCACATCTGGGCCACAGATGTTCAGATTTTTCGGAGCGCGTAGGCCCCAATCCCCGACGAAAACTGTCTTCAGGCGCGCCAACCGCGGCCTTCGATCGCAGCTCGGCTAGATAAGCCGCAGCGTCACATCCTCGATCTCCAGCCACGAATCCCAAAGGCAGTCCTCTGGTGCCTGCGAAGTATGTCCGCAACGCACGTGGTGTGCAGGGGATGTCGACCGACCACCGGAGGCTCTGAAAAACCAATCCCTCGTCCCTTGACGGGGAAGATATTGAGTTGCCTCAATCGACGGTCTGCGCAGCAGACCACCTTCACCGGCGCCGGCGATGGTGGTCGCGATCGCGGAACCGATCAGAAACGGAGAAGGCACTCCTTCAGTGTGGTCGGGGAGTCCCCCATGGGCGTCTCACGCCTGACCCCAATGGACTGCCCCGCCACCGCGGCCGCGCGGACATCGCGCGGGTTGAGGCCGAACTCCTGCTTGAAGGCGCGGCTGAAGCTGGATGCATCCTCGAAGCACAGCGCATCGGCGATGGCGTTGATGCTGGCGCCGTTGGTGCTGTCGGAGAGATCGGCATAACCGCGCAACAGGCGCCGGTGCCTGATGTAGCGGGCGACACCGCCATCGTCCTGGAAGAGGCGGTAAAGTTGCGTGCGCGACATCCCGACCTCGCGGCAGAGCATCGTCGCGTCGAGCCGCGGCTCACGCAGGTTCCGGTCGATGAACTGCCGGACCTTTTCGCGCCGGGTCACATTGATCTGGCTGGAGGCAAGGTCGAGCCGGTCCGCAGAGGGGCCGGCACAGGCCAGTACCATGGCGCGAACCGCATTGGTCAGGCGCGGCATGTCCGCCGCCTCGAGCTCGCCGAAACTGCGCTGGAGCAGGCTGATATAGTCACCCAGGAGCCGGCCCAGCGGCGTGTCGAGGGCCTGTGCCTGTGCCGCGTCGAGCAGTGGCGCGAGCTCGCGAAAGCTGTCGCGCGGCAGGTACAGCTGAAGCCGCTCGTCGCTCGATCTCTGGCTGACGAGTTCGCGGCCGAGCGAGGCGACATAGGGCACCGACCCCGGCACGTCGAGGATGAGGCCGCCGCCGCCCGATCCCACCGTCCGGCGATGGCCGAGCGTGATCACCCAATGGTCGATCGGGTTCGCGCGCAGCAGGGCCGTGCCGCGCATCGCGGTGAGGGCAGGGGCCTTGACGTGGCTGAGGCCGAATTCGTCCAGCGTCCAGACCACGCTGCTCGCGGCGAATCCGGCCTCGGCCTCGTTCAGGGCGATGTCGAAGACGCCGTCGAACCAGCCCTGCCACGCATCGAACTGCTCCCGAATGGGCAGGTCCGTCGTCGTGAAGCGGACTGGAATCATGAGGCCCCCCGGCACGTTCAATGCCGAAGAGTAACATGGCGGGCATGGAAGCGACACGCGCTACGTTGTCCCGCGGACGCAGCGTTCGGGAAGTGCGAGTATTCGGCGACCTCTACGGCAGCGGGCTCCTGCACCCGGGCGGCAGCCCGCCTGTCACCAGCGCTCTTGGGTGACCGCTCACCAGCGACGGCAGACCTGGACCCGGCGCGTCTGCCAGCGGCCGCGATGGTCGCGGAAGCGCCGCGTCTCCCACCAGCAGCGGCGGCGATGCCAGTTGGCCGGTTCGGCTCCGCTCTCGGCGGTGAGGCCTGGCGACGAGGCGACCGGTGCCGCGGCGGCCCCGGGTGCGCAGAGGGCAGCAAGGCCCAGCCCGGAGGCCAGAATGATCGCTCGAACCCACATCGTCATGTCCTTCCCTGCATGAGGTGGAGAGGTTGGCCCGCCCCTCAGAACCGCCAGATCAGCGGCACGATGAAGACCGCCACGATGAAGAACCAGATCAGCAGGGGCAGGCCGAGCTTCCAGTAGTCGCTGAAGGCGTAGCCGCCGGGTCCCATGACCATGAGATTGGTCGGGGTGGCGATCGGGGTCAGGAAGGCGCCGGCCGCCGCGACTGCCGTGCTCATCAGCACCGGCTTGGGCGAGATGCCCATGCTGGCGGCGGCCGCGACGCCGATCGGGATCACGATCAGCGCGGTGGCGGTGTTGCTGATGAGCTGCCCCATCACCGCCGTCAGGATGAAGAGGCCCGCCAGCAATGCCATCGGCCCGGCATCGCCGACCATCAACACGAGCCGCTCTGCCAGCAGCTTGGCCGCGCCCGTCTCGACCATCGCCGTCGAGAGCGGCATCATCGCGCCGACCAGGATCACGGTGGTCCAGCTGATCGCGCGATAGGACTGCTCCACCGTCATGATGCCGGTCAGGATGATGGCGCCGGCGGCGAGCAGGCCCGCCACGGCCGGCGGCACGATGCCGGTGGCCAGCAGCAGAACCATGCCGAACAGGATGACGACGGCCTGCTTGGCGCCCGGTCCCATCGGCACCGCCTGGCGCCGCACCAGCTCCGGCGAGCTGACGACCAGCACGTCGGGGTCGTCGAGATGGGTGTCGAGCGCCTTCCAGGTGCCTTGCAGCAGCATCGTGTCGCCGGCCTGCAGCACCACGCCGCCCGCCTCGCTGGTCGCGTTGCCGGCAGCGATCTCGTTGCCCGAGCGCTGCACCGCGAGGATGATCAGGTCGCCGCTCTCGGTCACCATGCCCGGGAACACGCTCTGTCCGATCAGGCCCGAGCGTGGCGGGATGACCACCTCGGCAAGTCCGGAGCGCTTGTTGAACAGCGTCTCCTCGCCTTCGCCGGTCGTCGCGCTCTCGTCGCGGAAGGCCAGATGCATCGTCGCGGCAAAGGTGGCCGCCGCCTCGGCATCGCCGCGCAGCAGGACATGGTCGCCCTCGGCGATGGCATTGCGACGTAAGGGGCCGGCGCTGTCGCCTTCCTGGATGGCGACGAGCTGGAGGCCGGGGAAGGCGGTGAGGTCGATCGAGGCCGCGGGCTGCCCGACATAGGGGCAGGTCGCGCGCACGCGCAGTTGGTAGATGCCGGTCGCCAGCCCGTATTGCTCGACCAGCGTCTTGGCATGGCGGCTGAAATCGGCCGGCATGGTCGCGCCATTGCGCTCCGGCAGGAGCTTCTGGCCAAACAGGATCATGATCGCCATCGAGCCTGCGAGCAGCGGAATGCCGGCGAGCGCGAACTCGAAGAAGCCGAAGCCGCCGACGCCGGCATCCGACGCGGCTTCCGAGACAAGGACGTTCACCGGCGTGCCGGTCAACGCGAGCATCGAGCCGGCATGGGCGGCAAAGACCAGCGGCATCAGCAGCTGAGAGGAGTTGCGCTTGAGCCGCACCGCGATGACGACGACGACCGGCAGAAGCGCCGCCACCGCGCCGTTGACGCTGATCAGCGCCGTGAGCAGCGAGACGAGCCCCATAGTGAGCAAGAGCAGGCGGGTGCGGCTTTCCTCGCCCGCACCCTTGATCAGCAGCTGCCCGGCCCAGGCGGTGACGCCGGTAACCTCGAGGCCGGACGACACCACGAACAGCGCGGCGATGAAGATGACCGCCGGGTCGCCGAGCCCGCCCAACGCTTGCGGAAGGGTCAGGACGCCCGTCGCCCAGAGCGAGAGTGCCGTGCCCATCGCCACCAGCACGACCGGAACCCTGTTCGTGACAAACAGGATGACGGCCGCGGCGATGATCAGGGCGGTGTAGGCAATGGGGCTCACGCGTCAGCTCCTCGTTGGGCCTTCATCGACCGGGCGACCGCCCGAGCGGTCCTTCAGTCTTCGAGCGTCGCCATCAGGATGCCGAGCCGGCAGCCCTTCTCGTATTCGTCGAGCCTCACGAACTCCTTGATCGTGTGGATCTCGGCCTGGCCGGCGCCGATGGTGATGGTCGGCACCCCGGCCTTGTCGAGCCAGTTCGCGTCGAGCCCGCCATTCGAGAAGATGTAGGTCGGCTCCATACCGAGCATCCCGAGCGCACGCGTGGCGCGCTTCACGACCGGCGAATCCTGGTCCAGACGGAAGGGCGGGTAGGCCGCCGCGCGCTTGAAGACGACTTCGGCAGTCGCGCCCTCATGGTCGGTCACCGCAGCCTTGGCCTTGGCGAAGGCGGCCTCGAATCCGTCGACGATCTGGGTGGCGAAGCTGAGTTCCGGACTGCGCGCCTCGCCCTTGAGGAAGGCGTAGTCGGTGACGACGTTGGTGGCGTCACCGGCAGGCTTGCCGTCCCGGCCGCCGAAGATGCCGATATTGCTGCTGCCGAAGGCCTCGCCCTTGACGACCTTGCCGAACCAGCCGGCGGCGCGGGCTTCCGTCAGGCCGATGGCGCCGACCATGGTCGCCGAGATGCCCTTGTCCGGCGCGACGCCGGCATGGGAGGCACGGCCGGTGATCTCGACCTCCCAGTTCTCCTGGCCGACGGCGCCGATGATCAGCTCGGAGGCGAGCTGGCCGTCGACATTGATGCACATCGCCGGGCTCTTGAGGTCCGCGGGGTTCAGCTCGCGGGCGCCATGCAGGCCACTCTCCTCGCGCACGGTGAACAGCAGCGTGATCGGCGGATGGGGCAGGTTGTTCTTGAGCAGCGTCTCGGCCACCACGACGAGCAGCGCGACGCCGGTGCGGGCGTCGCCGCCGAGTGCCGTCGTGCCATCGGAGACGATGCGGTCGCCCTCGCGCCGCGGCTTGGCACCGGCGCAGAGGGGCACGGTGTCGAGATGGGTCGAGAACAGCAGGCGGGGCCCCGGCTTCGTGCCAGGCAATTCGACGATCAGATTGCCGGTCTGTGTCGGCAGCGGGATGCGGCTGTTGACGTCGTCATAGCGGATCGCGGAAGCCGGCACGCCGATCTTGATCAGCGCCTCGCTGACGGCGGCCGCGATCGCGGCCTCCTCTCCGGTGACGCCTTCGACCGAGAGGAAGTTCATCAGATGGTCGATCGCCGCCTCGACATCGAGGGGAATGCTGGCTGTGCTCATGACATCCATCCAAGTTGAGGGCCCGTTGTGACGACCGGGCCTGGCTTGTTTTTCAGGGTTCGACGCGACGGCTCACAGGCCCCAGGGCAATCCCAGCGTTTTCCAGATCACGAAGAGGGCGGTCCACACCAGGAACATGCCGGCCAGATAGGGCAGCATCAGCGCCACCACGGTGCCGACACCGGCGTTGCGGTCGTATTTCTGCATCAGGCCGACGACCATGGCGAAATAGGCGTTGAGCGGCGTGATCATGTTCATCGGGCTGTCGCCGATGCGGTAGGCCGAGAGCACCGCTTCGGGCTCGACGCCCAGCTTCATCAGCAGCGGCACGAAGACGGGCGCGAAGATCGCCCATTTGGCGATGGCCCCGGTCAGCAGCAGATCGATGATGGCGACGACGACGATGAAGCCGAGCAGCAGCGGCAGCGCGCCGATATTGGCCGACTGCAGCACCCCGGCGAGGCTGAGCGCCATCACCGTGCCCATGTTCGTGTAGGTGAAGTAGGCGACGAACTGGCTGAGAATGAAGAACAGGAAGATCGTGCCGCCGAGGCCCTTGATCGATTTCTCGATGGCCGCGATGACCTCCGTCAGCGTGCGCACCGTCCCGGCCCCGATGCCGTAGCACCAGCCGCTGGTCAGGAAGATCAGCATGATCAGGGCGATCAGCCCGTTCATGAACGGTGAATTGCCGATCAGTTCTCCGGTCGTCGGATTGCGCAGGGGCGCACCCGCGGGAACGGTGAGCAGCAGGAACACGGCAATCAGCCCGAGCAGACCGAAGCCGGCGAAGCGCAGGCCGCGCGATTCCGCTTCGGACAACAGCGCCGCCTGGTCCGTCGTCGTTCCCTCCGCCGCCTTCGTGCGATCATAGGGGCCGAGCCTCGGGCCGACGACCTTGTCCGTGATGAACGCGATGGTCATCGTCAGAACGATGACCGACGCGAACGAGAAC
Source organism: Allobosea sp. R86505 (assembly GCF_042466375.1). NCBI lineage: Bacteria > Pseudomonadati > Pseudomonadota > Alphaproteobacteria > Hyphomicrobiales > Alloboseaceae > Allobosea > Allobosea sp. R86505. The sequence continues at coordinate 2,317,122 of NZ_JAXHPY010000001.1, forward strand.
CAGACGTTCGAGGCCAGGCCGATGGTGCGGGCGGGGTCGACGAGACGGGCGGCGTCGTTGGTGAACTCGACGAGCACCGCGTCGAGCGGCTTGATCAGCATGTTGACGGTGAATGCGCCGGCCACGCCCGCGAAGCCTAGCGCGAGACCCGCCATCGGGTTTCGACCGACGGCCAGATAGGCGATGCCGGCCAGCGGAATCAGCACCAGATAGCCCGCATCGGCCGCGATGCTCGCGGTGATCGCGACGAAAGCCAGGATGTAGGTCAGCGCCGCCGGCGGCGAGATGATCACCAGCTTGCGGATGAGCGCGGTGACAAGCCCCGATTCTTCCGCGACGCCCGCGCCGATCATGGCGGCGATCATCAGGCCCACGGCGGTGAAGGCCATGAAGTTCGGGACCAGCGAGGAGTAGATGAACCGGATGCCCTCCGCATTGAGAAGGCTCCGGATCGCCGTCGACGCCTTCTCGATCTCGTGGGTCTCGGGATTGATCCGCTCATAGGACACCTGCGCGCCGAACAGGCTGAAGACGGCCGAGAGCACGATGACGATGCCGATCAGGATCAGGAAGATCACCACCGGGTGCGGCACCATGTTGCCGACCTTCTCGACGCCGTCGAGGAAGCGCTGCATCGTGGTCTTGGGTGCGGTGCTCTCGATCGCCATCTTGGCTTTCCTCCCGGGCCGGAGCGTGGCCCCGGCGACAACGACCCGTTCGGCGGGACAAAGTCCCGCGCGAAGGCTAGAGGGCGAACTTAGTGGGATGAGCCGGTAGGGCATCGGCCCAGAATCCCAAAGCTTGGGCCGGCTGTCCCAAAATGGCGGGAAGCGGGCGAGACTGTGGCCGGCTGATCGCTTTGTGACGAAAGCAGGGCGGCGAGGCTTGTCTTCCAACCGTTACGTCGCTTCAATACCGCAGCGTCATGAACGGGTTGCGAGCCCGGTCAGCACGGCCGGAACCGTTCCGGACGCATGCGACGTGTCCGGCGGGACGTTCCGCCCGGTCGACGAAGAGTTCGGAGTTTTGCCTCATGCCGGAACAGCAACCGACGACGCGACGCAGCGTCCCGGCACCGGCACGCATCGCCGCGATCCTCGCCACCGGCCTGCTGCTGGCGGGCTGCGCCTCCGCACCGCGCGGCCTGCTCCAGACCGTCGCTCCGATCCCGAACACCGACAAGCTCGACATGCTCACCGCGACGACGCGGGCGGTCTCGGACGAGCCCGGCGTGCTCTATGACGGCGAGCGGGGTAGGGGCGTCTCCTTCAGCAACATCGTCGTCTCGATCCCGCGGAACCGGGAGCCCGGCACGATCCAGGTTCCGCGGACGGTGCCCGGCAATCCGGAGACGGACTTCACCGTCAGCGCGTCGACGTCGCTGCAGAAATCCGATCTGCCGCGCTGGTTCGCCTCGGCCGGCGGTCAAAAGCGGCGCGCCTTCATCTTCGTGCACGGCTTCAACACGCCCTTCGACCGGGCCGTCTTCCGCTTCGCGCAGCTCGCCCATGATTCGGACGCCAATGCCGCGCCGATCCTGTTCTCCTGGCCGTCGCGCGGGCGCCTGCTCGACTACCGGCTCGACCTCGACAACGCGTCCTATTCGCGCTCCGATCTCGCCGAGGTCCTGATGATGGCGACGAAGAGCCCCGCTGTCGGCGAGGTCGTCGTGCTGGCCCATTCGATGGGAGCCTGGCTGGCCGTCGAGGCGCTCAAGCAGGTCGCGCTGAAGAACGGCGGTATCCCGGCCAAGATCAACAACGTCATCCTGGCGTCGCCCGATCTCGATGTCGGGGTCTTCCGGCGTCAGATCGAGGATATGGGTCCGCGCCGTCCGCAGATCACGATCTTCGCCTCACAGAACGACCGCGCGCTGCAGCTCTCGCAGTTCCTGGCCCGCGGCGCGACCCGGCTGGGAGCGATCGACCTGTCCCGAGAGGACTACCAGTCGCAACTGGGCGATCTCAAGGGCATCACCGTGATCGACATCAGTGCGATCAAGGCCGGCGACCGGGTCAACCACGACACCTACGCCTCGAGCCCGGAGATCGTGCGATTGATCGGCAACCGCCTGATCGAGGGGCAGGTCATCACGGATTCGGACGTCACGGGTACCGGAACGGCGCTGGAGACGGTGGGCTCAGCTGCCGGTCTCCTGATCACCGCGCCAATCCGCGTCTTCGACGCCGCCACGACACGCCGCGAGTGACGCAGGGTTTCTTGACCATGGCCAATCGTGTCGAGACAATTGAGCGACATCAAAACACGGAGGATACCCCGGACTAGGATCTGAACGGGACGCTCGGAAGACAAGCCGCACGCAACAATCCGCACTCACGGAGGCGACCATGGCCCTGTCGAAAAGCCCTCGACCCCCCTTCACGGCGGGACCCGTCCTTTCGCCGATCACGGTTGCGCAGGGCGATGCCGCGCCGCAGCAGCGGACCTGGATTCTGGCGGCCACCGGCGCGCTTCCCGCGCAGCCGGCATCCTGGTTGTCCCCGGAGCCACGCGCCGCGAGCGAATGGCGGTTCGGCGATGCCACCCTGATCCGCGACGTCCGCTCCATGGGCCCATCCTCGGCCGGCGCGCAGCGCGGCCCGCGGTTCAAGCACCAGGGTTGCGTCGCCCTGCTGGGCGGCGCGGCGGCCGACGTCTCTCAGACGCTGTTCGTTTCACCCCATGCCGGTCTCGCCCTGGCCGCGCTGGAGCAGTCGGCACGCCGGTTCGGCAGCGCCGAAGAACGGCTCCTGCTGCTGCTGCCAAGAGGTTGGCTGGAGGGTGCCGGCGCCGCGGGCCCGGTGCAGACGCTCGAGACCGAAGCCGGCCCCGGAGCGCTGCTGGCCGGCTTCATGCGCCAGCTCGCCGGCCAGTCCCGCCCGTTCGGCGACGACCAGGCAAGGAGCCTGGCCGTCGCAGTGCGCGCCCTTGTCGAGGCCTGCATCGCGCCCGCCGGACGGTCCCTCGCGGCGACCGCGCCATCGACGTCGTCGGGCACGGTGGAACGCGCGCGCCAGATCGTGCAGCGCCATATGGGCTCGCCCGAGTTCGGCCCGCCACAGCTCGGCCGGCTGCTGGCGATGTCACGCTCGAAGCTCTACCGCCTCCTCGACGGGGACGGCGGTGTCGCGCATTTCATCAACCGCGAGCGCCTGCTGCAGGCGCGGCGCGATCTCACCACCCCCGGCGAGCCGCTCTCGGTTCACGCCATCGCCAGCCGCGTCGGCTTTCGCGACCACTCCACCTTCAGCCGCGCCTTCCGGCGGCAATATGGCTGCAGCCCGAGCCGGTGGCGCGAACGGTCGCAACCGTCTGATCAGGACGTTACCAGCCCCGGCCCTGCGCACCAGGGCGCGCGTCGCGCCGAGCGCCCGGTCTGTATCCACTGCGAGCGCGGCGGGGAGAATGGGATGAACAGCCCAGATTTGGGATTCTGGGCTGATCCGGCCCCGTGATGGTGTTGCTAGCTTCCCAACCAATGCTCGGAAACGGGGCGCGATGGCGCTCGCCGGGTGCCCTGGGAGGCAGTCCTCGTCTCCTGCGTGCAACGGACAGTCGCGATGCGAGTGAACGACTGATGCGAAAGCCCCACCGGCAAGACGGCTCGGAACGTCGTGACGACAAGCTCCGCCGAGGCGGCGGCGCCGTTGCGGTCGTCCTTCTGCTTATCGTGGCCGCGGGCTGCCAGCGCGAGGGGGAAACCGCGCCCGGGCCGGTGATCCGGACGGTGCGCACCACCACCGTCGAGGCGCCGCGCCAGCTGGCCGATCTCGGCTTCAGCGGTCATGTCGAGGCGCAGGATCAGGCGTCGCTCTCCTTCCGCATCGGAGGGCGCCTGGCGGAGCGCCTCGTCGGCGTCGGGGCGACGGTGGCCGAGGGGCAGGTCGTCGCCCGGCTCGATCCGGAGAACGAACTCAATGACCTGCGGGCGGCGCGGGCGGCGCTGACGGCCGCCGAGGGCGCGCTGCGCAAGGCGGAGAACCAGCATCAGCGGCAGGAGCATCTCCTGGCGCGCGGCATCACCACCCAGGCCGATTTCGAGGCGGCCGAGCAGGGGCGCACCGCGGCGCGCGCCCAGGTTGAGGCGGCCCGCGCCCGCGTGCGGACGGCGGAGGACATCGTCGCCTTCACCACCCTGAAGGCCGATGCGCCGGGCGTCGTCACGCGGGTCGGCGCCGAGCCGGCCGAGGTCGTCGCGGCCGGCCGCATGATCGTCCAGCTCGCCCGGCGGGACGGCCGCGACGCCGTCTTCGCGGTACCGGCGGACTCGATCCGCGCCATCCCCGCCGACGCCACGGTCCATGTCGCGCTGGCCAGCGACCCCTCCGTCAGCGTGCGGGGCCATGTCCGCGAGGTGGCGCCGCAGGCCGATCCGGTCACGCGGACCTTCCGTGTCCGCGTCGGCCTGACGGACCCGCCGTCCGCCTTCCGGCTCGGCACCACGGTGTCGGGCTCGATCCGCGGCGGCGAGGCCTCGGGCGTGGCCATCCCGGCGACGGCGCTGACCGAGCGCGAACAGGCCACCGGGGTCTGGGTCGTCGATCCGACGGCGCTGACCGTCTCGCTGCGCAAGCTCGAGCTGGTCTCGCGCGACCCCGCCACCGCGATCGTCGCCAAGGGGCTGGCGATCGGCGACATCGTCGTCACCGCGGGCGCCAACCTCCTCAAGGAAGGGCAGCGCGTGCGCCTGTCCGGGACCGAGGCACGATGAGCTTCAATCTTTCCGAATGGGCCCTGAAGAGCCGCTCGGTCGTGATCTATCTCATGATCGTGGCGGTGGCCGCCGGTGTCTTCGCCTTCGTCAAGCTCGGCCGCAACGAGGATCCGGCCTTCGTCATCAAGTCGATGGTGGTCGTCGCCGCCTGGCCGGGCGCGACGATGGAGGACACGCTCAGCCAGGTCACCGAGCGTCTCGAGCGCCAGATCGAGGAGACGCCGGGGCTCGATTTCGTCCGCAGCTTCACCACGCCGGGTCGGACGACGATCTTCGTCAATCTGAAGCAGGACGTCCCGGCCCATGCGGTCCAGGAGACCTGGTTCAAGGTCCGCAACCTCGTCGCCGACGTCCGCCACACCCTCCCGGCCGGCACGATCGGCCCTTTCTTCAACGACCGCTTCGGCGACACCTTCGGCATCATCTACGGTTTCACCGCCGACGGGTTCACGGGCCGGGAGTTGCGCGACCATGTCGAGGCGGCCCGCTCGCGTCTGCTGCTCGTCCCCGATGTCTCGAAGATCGAGGTCATCGGCGCGCAGGACGAGCGCATTTTCATCGAGTTCTCGGTGCGCGAACTCGCCAATCTCGGGATCGAGCGCTCGGCTCTGCTCGGCGCCCTGCAGGCCCAGAACGTCGTGCGCCCGGCCGGCGTGGTCCAGACGCAGGACGAGAAGTTCTCGATTCGCGTCTCGGGCGCCTTCCAGTCGGAAGCCGATCTGCTCGAGATCAACTTTCCCGTCGGCGACCGCATGGTGCGCCTGGCCGACATCGCCACCGTCAAGCGCGGCTTTGCCGACCCGCCGCAGCCGATGTTCCGGGTCAACGGTCAGGCTTCGATCGGCCTCGGCATCGCCATGCGCGAGGGCGGCGACATCCTGGCGCTGGGCGCCAACATCAAGAAGGCGATGGCGGAGATCACGGCTGATCTGCCGGTCGGCATCGAGCCGCGGCTGGTCGCAGACCAGTCGGTGACGGTCGACGAGGCGATCGCCGACTTCATGAGCTCGCTCTGGCAGGCGGTGGCGATCATCCTCGTGATCAGCTTCATCAGCCTCGGCGTGCGGCCGGGTCTGGTGGTGGCGCTCTCGATCCCGCTGACGCTGGCCGTCGTCTTCGCGGTGATGAACGTCATCGGCATCGACATGCAGCGCATCTCGCTGGGCGCGCTGATCATCGCGCTCGCGCTGCTCGTCGACGACGCCATGACGACGACGGACGCCATGGTGACGCGCCTCGCCGCCGGCGACGAGAAAGCCAAGGCCGCGACCTTCGCCTTCGAGAAATACGCGGTCGCGATGTTCGCGGGCACGCTGGTGACCATCGCCGGCTTCGTGCCGATCGGTTTCGCCGCCAGCTCGGCCGGCGAATACACCTTCTCGCTCTTCGCGGTGGTCAGCATCGCGCTCGTCGTCTCCTGGTTCGTCGCCGTGATCTTCGCGCCCGTGCTCGGCATGGCGCTGCTCGTGGCGCCGAAATCCTCTGGGCAGGCGGCGGGTCCCGGACGGATCGAGCAGGGCTTCCGGGCCATGCTCTCGGGAGCGATCCGGGTGCGCTGGCTGACGATCGCCGTCACCATCGGCCTGTTTGCGGCGTCGATGCTGGCGCTGCCGCTGGTGCCGCGGCAGTTCTTCCCGGCCTCCGACCGGACCGAGCTGCTGGTCGACATGACGCTGCCGCAGAACGCCTCGATCTATGCCAGCGAGGCGCTGGTGAAGCGCTTCGACGCGGCGCTGAAGGACGATCCCGACGTGGCGCGCTGGAGCACCTATGTCGGGCGCGGCGCGATCCGCTTCTACCTGCCCCTGAACGCGCAGCTGCCGAACGACTTCTTCAACCAGGCGGTGATCGTCGCCAAGGACGTCGCCGCCCGCGACCGTCTGCAGAAGAAGCTGGAGGCGCGGCTGGCCACCGAATTCCCGAACCTGATCGCGCGGGTCTATCCGCTCGAGCTCGGTCCCCCGGTCGGCTGGCCGGTGCAGTACCGCGTGACGGGCCCCGACATCGCCGAGGTCCGCGGCATCGCGATGAAGCTGGCGCAGGTCGTGGCGGCCAATCCGCACACCGACCAGGTCAATTTCGACTGGATCGAGCCTTCGCGCGAATTGCGGCTGCGGGTCGATCAGGACGAGGCGCGCCGCCTCGGCCTGAGCTCGCAGGCCCTCGCCGCGATCGTGAACACGGTCGTCTCGGGAACCGTGGTCACCCAGCTGCGCGACGACATCTACCTCGTCGACGTCGTCGTGCGGGCGCAAGGGTCAGACCGCATCTCGCTCGACACGCTGCGCACCATGCAGGTGGCGCTGCCCGGCGGGCGCTCCGTGCCGCTCTCGCAGTTCGTCACCTTCAGCTACGATCTCGACGCGCCGCTGATCTGGCGCCGCGACCGCGTGCCGACGCTGACGGTGGCCGCCGACATCAAGCCCGGCGTGCTGCCCGAGACGGTCGTGAGCGCGCTGCAGCCCGGCGTCGAGGCGCTCAGAAAGACGCTGCCGCCCGCCTACGACATCGCCACCGGCGGTACCGTCGAGGAGAGCGCGAAATCGCAGGCCTCGGTCATCGCCGTGGTGCCGGTGATGCTGCTGATCATGTTCACGGTGCTGATGGCGGAGCTGCGCAGCTTCAAGCTGTTCGCCATCGTCATCAGCATCGCGCCGCTGGGCATGATCGGCGTGGTCGGCGCGCTGCTTTTGTCCGGCAAGCCGCTCGGCTTCGTCGCCCTGCTCGGCGTGCTCGCCCTGATCGGCATCATCACCAAGAACGCGGTCATCCTGATCGGCCAGATCGAATCCGAGCGCGCGGCCGGCAAGAGCATCACCCAGGCCGCGCTCGACGCCGCCTCGACGCGCTTCCGCCCGATCATGCTGACCGCGGTCTCGACCGTGCTGGGCATGATCCCGATCGCGCCGACCGTGTTCTGGGGGCCGATGGCCTTCGCGATCATGGGCGGGCTCCTGGTTGCGACGGTGCTGACGCTCGTCCTGCTGCCGGTGCTCTACGTCACCGTCTTCAGGGGGCCATCGCCCGGCGCCGAACCGGCGCAGGGCGCTGCGCCCGACACAGTGGGAGCGGCTGCGCGATGACCCGTCCTCCGTCAGCGAGACGCGCCTTGTTCCGTCGCACGCGGCCGCTCCTGCCGCTCTGCGGCCTGCCGCTGCTGCTCGCGCTCGCGGGCTGCGACCGTGCCGAAAAGGCGCCGCCCCAGGCCGGCCGTCCCGTTCAGGTCGTCAAGGTCGAGGCGAGCCTGCTCACCGCGGGGGTCGAGCTCTCCGGCGAGATCCAGGCCGAGAAGACGGTGTCGCTCGCCTTCCGGATCGCCGGCCGGATCGCCGAGCGGCCGGTCAATGTCGGGGACCGCGTCGCGCCCGGCCAGATTGTCGCGAGGCTCGACCGGACGATCGAGACCAACGCCGTCGCGGCCGCCGAGGCGGCGCTGGAGGCCGCGCGCGGCGAGGTCGTGACCGCACGCAGCACCTTCGAGCGGCAGGAGCGGCTGATGGGGCAGGGCTTCACCACGCGTCCGCGCTTCGATGCCGCGCAGAAGGCGCAGGAAACCGCGCAAGCCGCGCTCGAGAACGCCGAGGCGCAGCTCGAACAGGCCCGCGACCGGCTCGGCTTCACCGATCTGCGCGCCGATGTCGCCGGCGTCGTGACGGTGCGCAGCGCCGAGCCCGGCGAGGTCGTCCAGCCCGGGCAGCCGATCCTCCAGATCGCCCGCGAGGATGGTCGCGATGCGGTCTTCGCCGTGCCGGCGCGGGTGCTCGAGGGCAAGACGGGCGATCCGCTCGTCCGCGTCGTGCTCGCCGAGGCGCCGGGGATCAGCGCCAGCGGGCGCATCCGCGAGATCGCCCCACAGGCCGATCCGGTCACCCGCACCTTCCAGGTCCGGGTCGGGCTGCAGGATCCCCCCGAGGCGATGCGGCTGGGCTCGACGGTGGTCGGCTCGGTCGAGACCACATCGGCGCGGATCATGTCGATCCCGGCGAAGGCGCTGACGACCTCCGGCCGCGGAGCTGCAGTCTGGATCGTCGATCCCAAGACCTCGACGGTCAGCCTGCGGCCGATCGACATCCTGCGCTTCGATCCCGACCACGTCGTCGTGTCGCAGGGCCTCGCGCCGGGCGAAACGATCGTCGCCGCCGGCGTGCAGGCGCTGCATCCGGGCCAGCGCGTCACGCCATTGCCTGCCGCTCGCAGCGCGGCAAGCGCCGCCGCCAGGACGCCGGGCTGATATCGACCGCCGGCGGCGCGGCGACCCCCTTTCAACCCAAGGACATCTCCCATGAGCGATCTGGTCTTCATCGCCTTCCCGACCGAGCAGAAGGCCGAGGAGGTCCGCCAGAAGGTCCTGGCGATGCAGCGCGAATATCTGATCGAGCTCGGCGACGCCGTCGTCGTGGTCAAGGACGAGGCCGGGCAGATCAAGCTCAACCAGCTGATCAACCTGACCACGACCGGCGCGGCCTCGGGCGCGCTGTGGGGCACGCTGATCGGCTTCATCTTCATGGCGCCGCTGCTGGGCACCGCGCTGGGTGCGGCGTCGGGTGCGCTGGGCGGCAAGTTGACCGATGTCGGCATCAACGACCAGTTCATGAAGGACGCGGCCGCTGCGCTGCAGCCCAATACCGCCGGGCTGTTCCTGCTGATCCGCAAGATGACGACCGACAAGGTGCTGGCGGATCTGCGCGGCAGCGGCGGCACGCTGATGAGCACCTCCTTCGACGAGACCAAGGAAGCGGCGCTGCGCGAGGCGCTCGCCGCCGCGGCCCCCGGCGAGACGGTAGCGCCGGCCACGACATGATCGCGCCCGGGGTGGGCGGCCCCATGGCGGAGCGGGCGCAATGGGCGCTCGCGACCGCCCGGCTCGCCGACTTCCAGCCGCTGCTCCCGGCCGAGGAGGAGGTCGTCGCCCGCCTGCTCAGCGGCACATATGACCGGCTCGGCGACGGCAGCCGGCCGACCGCGCCGGACCCGAGCCGCGTCGTCAGGGCCGCCTTCCTGCGGTTCCTTATGCTCGGCGGCGAACCGGGTTGTCGGCCGCATGAGAAGGGCATCCGCATCACCGGCGCCTGGATCGTCGACACGCTCGATCTCGAAGCCTGTCATGTCTTCCGCGACATCGGCCTGATCGACTGCCATTTCGAGGCGACGCCGATCCTGCGCGCGGCGATCATCAACCGGCTGTTTCTGGACGGCTCCTCGCTGCCTGGTCTCGAGGCCGAACGGCTGGAGGCGCGTGGAGGGGTCTATCTGCGCGGCGCGCAGGTGACGGGCGAGATCAACGTGGCGCAGTCGCGCTTCGGCGGAAACTTCGAATGCGACGGCGCGACGGTTCGCGTCGCCGGCGGCCCTGCGATCGACGCCAGCGCGATCGAGCTGCGCAACCTCTTGCTCCGAGGGGCGACGCTGCGCGGCGGCCTCGCCATCGCCGGCGCGCGGATCGCTGCCGATCTCGATAGCTCGGGCGCGGTGATCGAGGGCGTCGAAAGCCTCGCGATGGATGGCACGGAGGTCGAGATCGGCGGCAGCGTCGTGCTGCGCAAGGCCGGGGTCGCAGGCGAGGTCAGGCTCGTCGCAGCGGTGATCGGCGGCGACCTCGATGCCAGCGGCGCGAGGCTGGCCCATCCCGGCGCGATGGCGCTCGACATCAGCCGCTGTGCCATCAAGGGCGCCTTCTTCCTGCGGGGCGACGCCTCCGTCGCCGGAGCCCTGTCGATGACCGGCGCCTCGATCGGCACCATCCACGACGAGGTTTCATCCTGGCCCGCGCCCGGGGATCTGCTGCTCAACCGCTGCCGCTATGGCGCCTTCATCGCCGCGCCGGTCGACGCGGCGAGCCGGCTCGACTGGCTCTCCCGCCAGGCGCCGGAACGCTGGGGCGAGGATTTCTGGCCGCAGCCCTATGAGCAGCTCGCCGCGGTCTTTCGCGAGATGGGCCATGGCGAGGATGCGCGCGCCGTTCTGATCGTCAAGGAGCGGCTGCAGCGACGGGCGCGGCGGGCGCGGGCGAAGAGCCCGCTCTGGCGTGCGGCGCTGACCGTGACGGACGGCTTCCTCGCCGCCACGCTGGTCTATGGCCGCCAGCCGCTGTTCGCCTTCGTCTGGCTGATCCTGTTCTGGCTCGTCGGCGTCGGCATCTTCGGGATGGCGGAGCGGGCCGGTGGGTTCAAGCCCAACAGCGCCGTCGTACTGCGCGCGCCGGAATGGACGCTCTGCGGGGTTGAGCGCACCCAGCAAAGGCTCCTTGGCGCGCCGCCGCAGGCCGCGGCAGGGCGCGCCGCGCCGGGCCAGACGCAACTCGCCTGCTATCGCGAGCAGGGCGAGGCTTCGAGCTATCCCGAGTTCAATCCGTGGTTCTATTCGCTCGACACGCTGTTGCCCGTGCTCGATCTCGGGCAGAAATCCTTCTGGCGGCCCAATCCGGTCGGCCGTCACGGGCGGGTCGCGATCAGCTATTTCTATGTCCAGGCGATCGTCGGCTGGGCGCTGAGCCTGCTGGCGGTGGCCGGTTTTTCCGGACTGGTGAAATCGACATGATCGGGCCGTGATGCAACGCTGCTGGAGTATCAAGTGAGCAAGGTTCCGAAGACGCCGGGCAAGGCAGCCGCGGTCGCGCGCAGCGATGGCCGCACCCCGCTCATCATCGACCTGGCGCTGCAGGGCGGCGGCGCGCATGGCGCCTTCACCTGGGGCGTGCTCGACCGCATCCTCGAGGAAGACTGGCTGACGATCAGCGCGATTTCGGGCACCTCGGCCGGCGCGATGAACGCCGCCGTCCTGGCCTCGGGCTTCGCCACTGGCGGCCGCGAGGGCGCGCGGCAGGCGCTGGAGGGGTTCTGGCGCAAGACCTCGGAGGCGGCGCGCTTCAGCCCGTTCCAGCGCAGCCCGCTCGATGTCCTGCTCGGGCGCTGGACGCTCGACAACTCGCCGCTCTTCGTCGCGATGGACCTGATGTCCCGCGTCGTCTCGCCCTACAGCCTCAATCCCGGCGGGGCGAACCCGCTCGCCGACATCCTGGCCGAGGTGATCGACTTCGAGGCGCTGGCGGCAGGCCCGATCAAGCTCTTCGTCACCGCCACCAATGTGCGCACCGGCCGGGGCCGCGTCTTCCGCAACGCCGAGATCACGCCGCAGGTGCTGCTGGCCTCCGCCTGCCTGCCGACCCTGTTCCAGGCGATCGAGATCGACGGGGACGGCTACTGGGACGGCGGCTATTCCGGCAACCCGACGATGACGCCGCTGATCCAGGAGAGCGAGGCGCTCGACACCATCCTCGTCCAGATCAACCCGGTCGAGCGGCCGGGCACGCCGACCACCGCGCGCGACATCCTGAACCGGTTGAACGAGGTCTCGTTCAACAGCGTCCTGCTGAAGGAACTCAGGATGATGGCGCTGCTGCGCAACAGTGCCAATCCGAAGGACCGCGAAGGCGCGCGCTGGGCCGGGATGCGGCTCCACCGCGTCACCAGCGACAGGATGGCGGAGCTCGGCTACTCCTCGAAGCTCAACGCGGAATGGGAGTTCCTGACCATGCTGCGGGCGGAGGGGCGGCAGTCGGCTGAAGCCTTCTACCGCGCGCACAGGGACGATATCGGCCAGCGCTCGACGCTCGACCTTGATGAACTGACGCAGGGCGTGTGAGCGGAATGACGAGTGGCAGGATTCACCAGGGCGCGCAGGTCCTGATCGCGATCATTCTCGTGGTCGCGGCCCTGTCGGTCGCCAGTTCGGTCTTCGCCCCCGTCGCGTTCGCCCTGTTCATCATCGCGCTGGTCTGGCCGCTGCAGCGCAGCCTGCAGGGCTTCCTGCCGCGCATGCTGGCGCTGGCGATCAGCATCGTCGTGATGGTGCTGGCCTTCGTCGCCTTCGGATCGCTGATCGTCTGGGCCTTCGGCCGCGTCGGGCGCTGGATCGCGGCCGATGCCACGCGGTTCCAGCAGCTCTACGACCAGGCGACGCTCTGGCTCGAAGGCCATGGCATCGCCGTGACCGGGCTTTGGGCCGAGAATTTCAACGTCGCCTGGATGCTGCGCATGGCGCAGACGATCAGCGGCCGGCTCAACACCACGATGAGCTTCTGGCTGGTGGTGCTGGTCTATGTCATCCTCGGCCTGCTCGAGGTCGAGGATTTCGGACGCAAGCTCAAGGGCATGCGCAACCGCCTCGTCGGCGACGTGCTGCTGCGCGGCAGCATAGAGACCGCCGCCAAGCTGCATCGCTACATGCTGGTGCGGACCGTGATGAGCCTGATCACCGGCGTGCTGGTCTGGGGCTTCGCCACGGCCGTCGGGCTGCCACTGGCGGCGGAGTGGGGCTTCATCGCCTTCTCGCTGAACTACATCCCCTTCCTCGGGCCGCTGGTCGCGACCGTCTTCCCGACCCTGTTCGCCATGACGCAGTTCGGCTCCTGGCAGGCGGTGGTCGCGGTCTTCGCCTGCCTGAACCTGATCCAGTTTGTCGTCGGCAGCTATATCGAGCCCCGCGTCGCCGGCAGCGCGCTTTCGATGTCGCCGACGCTGGTGCTGTTCGCGGTGTTCTTCTGGGCCTATCTCTGGGGCGTGTTCGGAGCCTTCATCGGCGTGCCCGTCACCATCGCGCTCTTGACCTTCTGCGCCCAGCACCCGGCGAGCCTCTGGGTCGCGGAGCTGTTCGGCTCGGGCGCCGCCGAGCCGGTCCCGGCCAACGACGTCATCAAGGTCTGAGGGACGCCTACGCTCAGCCCCCTCGTCATTGCGAGCGCAGCGAAGCAATCCAGAAGGGCTCGCGCGACGTCCCCTGGATTGCTTCGCTGCGCTCGCAATGACGAAGGGATCGCTTCAAGCGCCAGCGGCGGGCCCGATCTCGATCCGCTCCGGTGCCATCAGCGCCAGCCCGCCATCCGCGCGTGCGCCGAGCCGGTGGATGTAGAAGGCGGTCGGCTGGTCATTCGTCGCTTCCATCACCGGGGAGGGCGCCGAGACGATGCGCAGCGGGCCGCAGCGGCCGATCCAGTCGATATGGCGGTGGCCATGCATCGCCACGAGCCGGTGCGCCTGCGGCTTCAGCAGGCGCACGAAGCGGCTGCCATTGATCAGCGCCGTGCCGATCCGCTCCGAGAAGGCCTTGGCCTGTTGCGGATACTCGACCGGGTGGTGATGCAGCGCGATGATGAAGCGCGCGCGAGGATACTGCGCCAGCGCCGCCAGCATCGCCTGCATGTCCTCCTCCGCGACGAGGCCGAGCGCGTTGGTGAAGGAGAAATGCGTCTCCGCATTCGAATTCAGCAGCACGACGCCGAGGCCATCCGGCTCGATCGGCGGCAGCACCATCGGGAAGGATGCCTCCCAGATCGCCGACAGCCCCCGCGACAGGCGCAAGCCCCCTGAATCGGCGAAGGCCGCGATCGCGGCGCGATGCGGCGCCAGCCGCTCCGAGAGCGTCTGGCCGATCTGGCCCGCCGTCTTGTCGACGACATGGACGCGCGCGCCCTGCACGGCTTCCGTCACCGAGAGCGTCCGCATCTGGCGCAGGCGCTTGCCCGGGCTGCCGGGCAGCTCGAGCCGCGCCGGATTGGCCCGGTCGACGATGTTGACGTCGTGATTGCCGGGCAGGATCAGCGTCAGCGCGGCGAGGTCGGGATGGCGGGCGAGCGCGTCGAGGAACTCAGCCCATTCGGCTGAGCGGCCGGCATCGGTCATGTCGCCGGTGATCAGCACGAGATCGAGCGGCGTGGTGGCATGGATTGCGGCCAGCCGCTCCAGTGCGAGGTGCAGGCGATCATTGCCGCGCGGCCCGGCGCGGCCGCTCTCGATGCGGAAGCCGTAGCGCTCGCCGACGACATGGATGTCCGACAGATGCGCCACCCGCCAGATCCTGTCGGATGAGGCGGCCTCGTCGAATTTCCCGATCCCGCGCGGCTGGCTCATCGTTCCGTCGGCAATGCCCCAGAGTAGCGCGGCCCCGGCGAAATAGACGCTCATCACGGCGATGGTGTTGGCCAGCGCCGGCCGCACCAGCCGCAAGGGGTAGGCGAGATCGGCGAGCTCGCCGGACCAGCGCGTCGCCGGCCAGACGGACGCCGTGATCGCCAACGCGACGAGCGCAGCACCGGCACCCGCGGCGAAGGCTGTCAGCCCCCGCAACCGCGCGCGGCTGTCCTCGCTCGCATCCACGGAGAGAAAGCGCTCGGCGAGATGGCGCAGCCCCTCGCGGGCGAGCACATAGCCGGGCTGGACAGCCAGCGAAATCAGCGACCAGAAGCTGCGCTCGACGGCGCGCAGCAGCGGCCGCAGGCCGAACCAGCCGATCGCGGCGACAAGTCCCAGCAGGAGGAACGGCCCGATGCCGGCCAGCGCCAGGATACGGTCGGCGACATCGTCATACCAGGCGGTCACCACCAGCGGCGCGACGCCGAGCAGAATGCCGGGCACCAGCGCCAGGATGATCCAGGCGAGGGCGAGCTTCGGCAGGTTGATCTCGCCCAGAAGCGTGCCGGCGATGGCGAGCAGCGAATGCGTCTTGGTGCTGCTGGCGTCGTCCTCGGCGTCGCCGCCGCGCGGTTCGATCAGCATCGGCGCGGCGCCGTCAAGCGAGACACGGCACGATCCGCGCTGCAGCCCGGCGAGAGGGCGGGCGCTTCCAGACGACGCTCAGCAACCATCGATGCGACCCGAAAAGGCCCACCCGAAAATGGGACGGCGGGCACAGAACTGAGACAGGCGGCAGATGCCCGCCCGAACCCCGGATGCTAGCCTGACAGCAGAACGATTTGCAAGATGATACTGCGCAATCAAGCAAGAGATCGCGTTTTTCCATGAAGACGCAAAGACAAAAATCGTCTTCGTGCAGTGGAGCGGCTCGTCTTCTTCGCGCTTCGTCTTTGGCGCGCCGTTCGCGCAGGCTTGAATCGCGGCGCTGCGCGCCGGCCGACAGGTTCTCCCCGTCATGACCGCGCCGGCATCACCACGCCAAGCCCAATCGTGGCCCGGCCTGCTGGGACGCGGCCTGCTCTTCTTTGGGCTCTGGCTCGTCCTGATCGGCGCGGCCCCCAAGGATTGGCCGGTCGGCCTCATCGCGGCGGCCGCCGCAACCTGGGCCAGCATCCCGCTCTGGCCGCCGGAGAGCCGGCTGTCGGCGATGGGGCTCGTCCGCTTCGTCCTGCGCTTCCTGCCGCAGGCGGTGGTGGCCGGGCTCGACGTCGCCCGGCGCGCCTTTGCCCGGCGCATCGCGATGAAGCCGGGCATCGTGACCTACCGCGCCAGCCTGCGGCCGGGCATGGCGCAGGGCGCGCTCTGCGCGGTGATGAGCCTCCAGCCGGGCAAGCTGCCGGTGTCCTGCGTGGCGAGCGGCGAGATGCAGGTGCACTGCCTCGACAGCGAGGGACCCGTCACGGCCGAACTCGCCGCCGACGAGGCGGCGTTCCTGCGCATCCTGCCGGGAGGTCGCTCCGGTGCCTGAGAGCCTGACATTCATTGCGCTCTTCGTCCTGCTGGCCAGCGCCGCAGGGCTGGCGATCGTGCTGCGCTCCGCGATCGCGATCGAGAAGCTGATGGCGGTACAGTTGCTGGGGACCGGCGGCGCCGCCACGCTGCTGCTGCTCGGTGCGGCCACCGCGCAGCCGGCGCTGGCCGATGTCGCGCTGCTGCTGGTCCTGCTGTCGGCGTTCTCCTGTGCGGCCTTCACGCTGGGGGAGGGCGAGCCCCCCAGAGACGCCGCGAAACCCGACGAGCCCGCGTGATGGGGCTGGCGGAGGCCTTCACGCTGGTCTGCGTCGTCGCCGGCGCCATCCTGTTCCTGGCGGGAACGCTCGGGCTGCTGCGCTTTCCCGACACGCTCAGCCGGCTGCACGCGCTGAGCAAGGCCGACAATCTCGGGCTCGGCCTGATCGTGCTCGGACTGCTGCCGCAGCAGGCGAGCCTGATGGGCGGGGTCAAGCTCGTCTGCATCTGGCTTCTGGCGCAGCTCTCGGCCGCGACCGCGAGCCAGCTGATCGCCGGCATCGCCGCGCGCCGGAAGCCGTAGGCATGAGCCTCCTCTTCGACATCGCGCTGGTCGCCGGGTTGATCGCGCTGGCGCTGCATGTCGTCGTCACCCGCGACGGCCGCGGCGCGATCCTCGCCTTCATCGCCTTCGGCCTGCTGCTCGGCATCGGCTGGGCGCGGCTCGCTTCCGTCGATGTCGCGCTGACCGAGGCTGCGATCGGCGGCGGCCTGACCGGCATGCTCCTGCTGCGCGCCCACGCCCATCTCGCGCGCGAAATCCGTCCCGAGGCGGGGGGCCGGGCCGAACCGCGGCGCTGGCTCGCGCCGGCGATCGCCTGCGGCCTCGTCACCCTGGCGCTGGCTGCGGTCGTGCTCGCTTTTCCCCGGCCGGCGCCGAGCCTCGCGCATCAGGCGGTCGCGTCTTTGGAGACGACGGGGCTCGGCAACCCCGTCACCGCCGTGCTGCTGGCCTACCGCGCCATCGACACGCTCCTGGAGAAGATCGTGCTGATCCTCGCGCTCGTCGGTGTCTGGTCATTGAGCCGCGACGACGCCTGGGGCGGGGCCTCGCAGCTGCGCCCGGCGATCATCCCGGAGCCGCTGGTTTTTCTGGCGCGGGTGCTGCCGCCCTTCGGTGTGCTGATCGCGGTCTATCAGGTCTGGGTCGGGGCCGACCTTCCCGGCGGGACGTTCCAGGCCGGCACCATCCTGGCCGCGATGGCGCTGCTCGTGATGCTGGCCGGCCTGCACCCGGCACCACCGACGCAGGCGAGGGCGCTGCGGGTCATGCTCGCGGGCGGGCCGGCGCTGTTCGTGCTGGTCGGCTTCCTCGGCGTCGCGGTCGCGCAGGGGTTCCTGTCCTATCCGGAGGCCATCGCCAAGCCGCTGATCGTCGGTATCGAGGCGGCGCTGACGCTGTCGATCGCCGGCACGCTCGCCCTGCTCGTCGCCGGCCCGCCGGACAAGGCGCCCGCACCATGAGTGCGCTGGCCCTGACATCGGCGTCGCTATTTGGCCTGTGCGGCGCCGCGCTCGTCGGCATCGGGCTGTTTTGCATCGTCAGCCATCCCGATCTGCTGCGCCGGATCATCGGCTTCAACATCCTCGGCGCCGGCATCTTCCTCGTCTTCGGCGCGGTCGCGCGCCGCGGCGCGGCGATGGGGCTCGGGGGCGATCCGGTGCCGCAGGCCATGGTGATCACCGGCATCGTCGTCGCCTTCGCGGCAACCGCGCTGGCGGTGGCGCTGCTGCGGCGCCTGGCGTCGCTGACCGGGAGCGCGACGCTCGACGCGGCGGCGCCGGCGACGCCGCCGCCGCGGAGCGACACATGACGCCGGCCTATGCGGCGACATCGGGCGGCCTGCTGCTGGTGCTGGCCGTCATGCTGCCGGCTGCGGCCGCGCTGGTGATGCTGGTGCTCGGCCCGCGCCACACCCGTGTGGTGGCGCTGATCGCGCTGGCGCTCGGCGTCGTCGTGGCGCTTGCCGCCGGCCTCCAGCTGGTCCGCAGCCAGGCCGCCCTGATCTATGTGCTCGGCAACTGGCAGCCGCCGCTCGGCATTGCGCTGCGCGCCGATGGGCTGTCGGTGATGATGCTGGTCGTCACCGCGGTCGTCATGGCGGCGACAGGGCTGTTCGCGCGCGAACTCTTCGGGCTCGACCTCGCAACAGCCGACGGGCGCCTGGCGACGAGTTTCTGGACGCTGCTGATGGGGCTGTGGAGCGGGCTCAACCTCGTCTTCGTCTCGCAGGATCTATTCAACCTCTATGTCGCGCTCGAACTCCTGACCTTCGCCGCCGTGCCGCTGGTCTGCCTGGACGGCCGCGGCGAGACGATGGCCGCTGCCCTGCGCTACCTGATGTTCGCGCTGCTCGGCTCGATGCTCTATCTGCTCGGCGCCGGGCTCCTGTACGGCGCCTATGGCACGCTCGACATCCGCCTGATCGCGAGCGCGAGCCATCACGGCCCGGCGATGGGGATCGCGCTGGCGCTGATGATCCCCGGCCTGCTTGCCAAGGCGGCGCTGTTTCCGCTGCATCTGTGGCTGCCACCCGCCCATGCCGGGGCGCCGGCCGCCGCCAGCGCGGTGCTCTCGGCGCTGGTGATCAAGGCGCCCGTCTTCCTGATCCTGCGGCTCGTCGCCGACATCGCCCCACCGGGCGCAGCCGCCGTCGCGGGGCAGGTGCTGGCGGTTCTCGGCGCGGCCTCGATCCTGTTCTGCAGCGTCATGGCACTGCGGCAGGAGCGGCTGAAGCTGATGATCGCCTATTCGACCGTGGCGCAGATCGGCTATCTCTTCATCGTCTTTCCGCTGGCCGGCGTTGGCGACGGGACCGCGCCCTGGGGAACGATCGCCTGGACCGGCGGGGCGCTGCAGCTGACTTCGCATGCACTCGCCAAGGCGGCGATGTTCATGGCGGCGGGCATCGTCGCCGAAGCCGTCGGGCATGACCGCATCCGCGATCTCGGCGGCTTCGGCCGCGTCCTGCCGCTGACCGCCACGACCTTCGGGCTCGCCGGGCTGTCGCTGATGGGCATCCCGCCGAGTGGCGGCTTCATTGCGAAATGCCTGCTGCTGACGGCCGCCGCGATCGGCGGGCATCTCTGGCTGGCGCTGACGATCCTCGCTGGCGGGCTGCTTGCCGGCGGTTATGTCTTCCGCGTCATGGACCGGGCTCTGGCGACGCCGGCCGAACCGCTGCAACTGCGCAAGCCCATCCCGCTGCGGCTCGAGCTCGTCCCGCTGGTCCTGGCGGTGCTGGCCGTGGCGCTCGGCTTCCTGCCGCTCGCCCCCTTCGGCCTGCTGCAGATCGGCCGGCCCGACATTGCGCTGGCGGTGTCGCCATGAGTGCGGCAGCCAGTGCCGCCGGGCTGCTGCTGGCCACCGCGCTGATCGCACCGCTGGCGCTGGCGGCCGCCTGCCTGTCGCGCGTCGTCCGGGCCCGCGTGCCGGGGCTGCTCTGGCTCGCGCCCCTGCCGGCGCTGCTGGCGGCGGGGCTCCTGCCGGCCGGCACGGCCATCGCCTTCTCCGTGCCGTTCCGGATGGCGCTGGCGCTCGACCAGCCCGGCGCGATCCTGCTCGGTGGCGCGGCACTGCTCTGGAGCACGGCGGGGGCCTATGCCGCCTCCTATCTGCGCGGCAAGCCCGGGCTGACGGGGTTCTGCTTCTGGTGGCTGCTGACACTGGCGGGCAGCCTCGGTGTCCTCATCGTCGCCGACATCGCCGGCTTCTACCTGTTGTTCACGCTGGCGAGCCTCTCGGCCTATGGGCTGGTCGCGCATGAGCAGACCGACGCGGCGAGGCGGGCCGGCCTCGTCTACATGGTGCTGGCGCTGCTGGGCGAGGCCTTCCTGCTCTTTGCCTTCGTTATGCTGGCGGCCGGACAGCCCGATCCCAACCCGCTGATCCGCGACGCGGTGGCGGCGCTGCCGGGCTCGCCGATGCGCGACGGAATCATCGCGCTGCTGATGCTGGGCTTCGCCCTCAAGATGGGGCTGATTCCGCTGCATGTCTGGCTGCCGCTCGCCCATCCGGCCGCGCCGATGCCGGCCTCGGCGGTGCTCAGCGGCGTGCTGGTCAAGGCCGGCGTGATCGGGTTGATCCGCTTCCTGCCGTTCGAGGCCCCGCTGCCGGCCTGGGGCGCGGTGCTCGCCACCGCCGGCATCCTGACGGCCTATGGCGGCGCGGCGCTCGGCGTGGTGCAGCGGCGCCCCAAGACGATCCTGGCCTATTCGACCGTCAGCCAGATGGGCCTCGTCGCGGCCATCCTCGGCGCCGGGCTGGCGGCGGGCGATGCGTCTGCGCCGGGTCTGGCTGCCTATTACGGCCTGCATCACACGCTGGTGAAGGGCGGGCTGTTCCTCGCGGTCGGCGTCGCCTTCGCGACCGGCGGAGCGCGCCGGCTTCCCGTGCTGCTGCTGACCGGGCTGCTGGCGCTCAGCCTCGCCGGCCTGCCCCTGACCAGCGGCGCGCTCGCCAAGCTCGCGGTCAAGCCGATGCTGGGCTACGGCCTGCTCAGCATCGCAGTCTCGCTCGCGGCCGCCGGCAGCACGCTGCTGATGCTGCATTTCATCGCCGTCATGGTCAGCGAGACGGCAGACAACCCGCCATCGAACGCCCCGCCGGGCGAAACCGTGCCGTGGCTTGCCATCGCCGCCGCATCGCTCCTCATCCCCTGGTGGCTTTACCCGAGCCTGTCGGGCGGCACGCTCGCCAGCGCCTGGAGCCTCCCTTCGCTCTGGAAGCTCGTCTGGCCGATGATGTTGGGCGTGGTGGTCTTCATGGCCGCGAAACGCTTCGCGGGACTGGCTGGCCGCGTCCCGGAGGGCGACATTCTGGTACTGGCCGAGCGGCAGGCCCCGCGTCTCGCCCGCCTGCCGGCCGCGATCGAACGGCTCGACGGGCAACTGCGGCTCTGGCCCGTGGCCGGGCTCGTGCTGCTGGCACTCGTCATCTGGCTTGGCGGCGGCTTCCTGATGGCCGCATAACTCATGCTCGGCCGACCGGCCACCCGCTGCAAAGCCCTGGACGCGCCCTCGTGAACGCCATCGAAAGCACAGCCCTCGTCGTTGCGGTGACGATCGCGTTCTTCGCCTGGAACCGGCTGCCGGTGGTCGTGGTCGCGATCGGGGCGGCGCTGTCGCTCTGGGCGCTGGGGGGCGTCACGCTGGAACAGGCGATGGCCGGCTTCGGCGACCGCGCGGTGATGTTCGTCGCCAGCCTGTTCATCGTCAGCGCGGCGCTCGACAAGACCGGCGTCACCGCCTGGGCCGGGCAGATCCTGATCGCGAAGGCCGGCGAGAGCAAGAACCGCCTGCTCGTGATCATCATGGCCGCGGCGGGCGCGCTCACCGCGCTGATCAGCGGCGGCGGCGCGGTCGCGGCGCTGATGCCGGTCGTGGTGCTCGCGGCGATCCGGCTGCGGCAATCGCCGACGCTGCTCTTGATGCCGCTCGCCTTCTCCGCCCATGCCGGCGCCAACATCCTGCTGACCGGCGCACCCAAGAACATCCTCGTCTCCGAGGCGCTGGAGGACAACGGCCTGCCCGGCTTCGGCTTCGCCGAGTTCGCGCTCGTCGGCCTGCCGCTGC
Source organism: Allobosea sp. R86505 (assembly GCF_042466375.1). NCBI lineage: Bacteria > Pseudomonadati > Pseudomonadota > Alphaproteobacteria > Hyphomicrobiales > Alloboseaceae > Allobosea > Allobosea sp. R86505. Next base: position 2,338,887 of record NZ_JAXHPY010000001.1, read on the forward strand.
TGGCGGGAACGATGCTGATCATCCTGCTCCTGGGCAAGCGCCTGCTGCCAGCGCAGGGCAATGCGCGACTGCCCGCCGATTTCAGCCAGCACGCGCAGACCCTGGTCGAGCACTACGGCCTCACCGACGGCTTCTTCCATCTGCGGGTGCGGGCGAGTTCGGATCTGATCGGCAAGCTCCCCGCCGCGCTGGCCCTGTCCCAGCAGGAGGGCGCGATCGATCTCGTCAGCGTTCAGGCCGGACCATCCGGCATCGCGCGCGGGGATCAGCCGATCCGCGAGGGCGACTACCTTCTGGTCAAGGGCGAGGCAGGGGCGGTCGCCCGGCTCTGCGCGGCCTCGCATCTCGCGCCGCGCGACGACACTGACGACGGCGACGCGGCCGGTGCGCTGCTCAACCGCAGAACGGGGCTGGCCGAGGTGGTGATCCCGCCGCGCTCGGCCTTCATCGGCAAGGCGGTGCATCCCGGTATGACGACCGAGGGCGGTGACCTGATCGTGCTCGCGGTCCAGCGCGGCGGCGTCGATCTCGATCCGGCGGACCCGCTTCTGCGGGCCGGCGATACGGTGCTGCTCAAGGGCAGCTGGAAGGCGCTCGACCTGCGGCTGGCGGATGCCGACGTGCTGGTCGTCGATTCGCCCGATCTCGTCCGCCGCCAGGCCGTGCCAATGGGGGCGGGCGCCGGCGTCGCGCTGGCTGCGCTCGGCGCGCTGGTCCTGCTGCTGGCGACGGGCCTCGTGCCGCCCGCGGTCGCCGCGCTCATCTGCGCGCTCGCGCTGATCGGCGCCGGCATCCTCTCGGTCGAGGAGGCCTATCGCGCCATTCACTGGACCACGATCATCCTGATCGGCGCGATGATGCCGCTCTCGATCGCGATGGTGCAGTCGGGCGCGGCCGATCTCGTTGCGCGCCAGCTCGTGGCGCTGACCGGCAGTGGCGGGCCGACGGTCTTTCTCGCCGGTCTGTTCCTGCTCACCGCCTGCCTCGGACAGATCATGAGCAACACGGCGACCACCATGCTTGTGATCCCGATCGCGATGGCGGCCGCCACCAGCATGGGCGTCTCGCCCCGGCCGATCCTGATGAGCCTGTGCATCGCCGGTTCGGCCTCCTTCATGACGCCGATCGCGACCTCGACCAATCTGATGGTGATGGGGCCGGGCGGCTACGCCTTCGGCGACTACTGGAAGCTCGGCCTGCCGCTGATGATCTGGTTCTTCGTCATGGCGGTGTTCTACGTGCCGCTGATCTGGCGGTTCTGAGGGGGCGGTGTCCGCCCCAACGTCATTGCGAGCGCAGCGAAGCAATCCAGGGGGACGTCGAGCGAAACCCTCTGGATTGCTTCGCTGCGCTCGCAATGACGACGGAGGTTACTCCAGCGCCTTCTCCGCCGCCGCAGCCCCAAGCGGCCCTCCCAGCCGCTCGTCGATGCGGGCGAGCAGGTAGGGGTAGAACGGGTTCGACGACATGCGCAGCAGCGCGTCGAGATTGACGATCAGCGTGCCGCGCTCGCCGCGCGCCGCCACCGAGCCGAGCTGGATGCCGAAATCGTCAGTCGGATCCGGCGTCATGCCGTAGAGCCCGTCCGTCAGCGGAAACGGCAGCGCGACATGCGATAGCGAGAACACGTCGCGCGGGAAGGAAAGGCCCAGCGGCCGTTCCCTCTCCTCGCTGGCGCCGGCCTCGGTCACGCGCTCGACGACCTCGCTCGCATCCGGGCTCGCATTGGTGATGACCGAGAGCCGGAAATTCCGTGGCGTCGGCGGCAGCATGCGGCCGAGCAGCGTGTCGGCGGAGCTGTTCAAGAGCGGGCCGAACTTGGCGTTGCGGTTGAGGTCGAACAGCACGAGTTCGCTGCCATTGGCCGGCAGATGGGCATAGAGCGAGGTGATGATCGCGCGCGTCGAGACGGTGAAGTCCATCACCGACTGGAAGGTGATCAGCGGCGGCAGATCCTTCAGCCGGCCTTCCCGCGACTGCCTGAGGATCGTCTGCTGCAGCGCCGCCGTCAGCAGATGGGACTGGCGCGCGCCGTTGACCGGAAAGGAGTTGTACTTGAACGGGTTGAACTCGGGCAGGACGCTGAGCCAGGCCGCCTTGGCGAAGGCCGGCAGGATCGCGGGCAGGGCGGCGAGCCCCGCGAAGCGGGCAAAGGCGGTGATTCCGACCATCGGCGAGATCAGAACGAGCCGGTCCGCCCGCGGCAGCTTGTTATCCTCCAGCGCCTCGAGCGCGTGCATCAAGGCGAGAGCGCCGCCATTCGAAAAGCCGACCAGATGCAGCGGCGCGGTCGGGCCCGCGAGACGGCGGGCCTCGCGCACCGCCAGCCGGGTCGCCGCCAGCCAGTCCTGCCACTCGATCTCGGTCAGCCCCGCCGGGACGGTGCCGTGGCCGGGCAGGCGAGGCGCCACGGCGACGAAGCCGCGCTCCCGGTACTGCCGCGCGACATGGCGCAGGCTGTAGGGGGAATCCGTCAGCCCGTGCAGGAAGACGGCCGCACCCTTCGGCGGCCCGTCCGGCTGCAGCACATAGGAGCGGTTCCAGTCCTGCGCGAAGCGGGCGGGGTAGATCGGGCTGCCGTCGAAATAGCGGTTCACCGGCACGCGATCGTCGGCATCGAGCTTCTGCGTCACCTCGCGGCGGATCGCGGCGAAGGCCGCATTCTCGGCGGCGAGATAGGCGCGCCAGTCGCTACGATCGAGTTCGGCGACCGAAAGCTCGGTGGGGATGTAGGTGTGCCAGGGTTCGAGCGGGGCGCCGCGCTCGGAATCATAAATCCTGAGGGTGATCAGGGCGACCGCGACGACTGCCAGAACAGCGACGGTTCGTTTAAGAAGCCGACCAAACCAGCGAACCTCCATCACCGTGTCTTACCCTGCTGGCGTCGCGGACGAATCCCGCTGATCGACACTCGGCATCTTGGCCCAGTTGGCTGCAACTCGCCATCGGCTTGGCTGCAGAAAGTGCCGCTTGGGAATGCCAAGGGTCCATCGTTCGTCGCGCTCATGTTCGGTCGATTCCCTCAGCTAAACCACGCTATTGGACACCACCGCTTCCGGCTGAAGCGCGTTCCGCAGCTTTGCGCCGTGCCTAGAGATGAGGTGGGACACTGCCGATAATCGGCGCAGGTCGCTCCGCCCGCGAGCCGCGTGAGTGCTTGTGCGCGGCAGGGCCTTCCTATAACCGAAACGCGGACGGGGCCTGCTTGCAGAACAAGGCGCCGCACGGGAACTGGGAGCACCGACGTGAAGGGTTTACTCCGGATCAGCAGTGTCATCGACGCGGTCAACACGCAGATCGGCAAGAAGATCGCCTGGCTGATTCTGGTCGCCGTGCTGGTGGCCGCGATCAACGCGATTATCCGCAAGGTCTTCAATGTCTCCTCCAATGCCTGGCTGGAGCTGCAATGGATGCTGTTCGGCGCGGTCTTCCTGATGTGCGCCGCCTGGACGCTCAAGGTGAAGGAGCACATCCGCATCGATATCGTCAGCAGCATGTTCCCCAAAGCGGTGCAGCGCTGGGTCGACCTGCTGGGCCACATGCTGTTCCTGATGCCGTTCTGCCTGCTGATGATCTACCATTCCTGGCCGTTCTTCACGCGTTCCTATGCCGTCAACGAGCAGTCGCTCTCGGCCGGCGGCCTGCCGCAATGGCCGGCCAAGGGCCTCGTCATCATCGGCTTCGTGATGCTGGCGATCCAGGGCATCTCCGAGATCATCAAGCAGATCGCGATCATGCGCGGGCATCTGGAAGATGACGAGACGCTGCGCGGGCACGCCGCCGCCGCGGAAGCCGAGGCGCACCGTCTTCTCGAGCAGGCCAAGCAGCAAGGGGTGGCTCCGTGAGCCATTCGAGAGACGTCCGGAACCCCCTCATGACCGTCATCCATCTGTCCCGTCTTGCCGGCCTGCTGCTCGCACTGACGCTCGTCGCCTTTTTCGGCCTGCACACGGGCGAAGCCCAGGCCGCCGGTCTCGGCGACTTCCTGCGCACCAACATGGCGCCCGTGATGTTCGCGGCGTTGGTCGGTTTCCTGCTGCTGGGCTACCCGGTTGCCTTCGCCCTGGCGGCCAATGGACTGGTGTTCGCGCTGGTCGGCATTGAACTGGGCCTGTTCCAGCCGAATTTCCTGCAGGCGCTGCCCGAGCGCGTCTTCGGGACCATGAACAACGAGACGCTGCTGGCGATCCCCTTCTTCACCTTCATGGGGCTGGTTCTCGAACGCTCCGGCATGGCGGAGGATCTGCTCGACACGATCGGCCAGCTGTTCGGCACCATCCGCGGCGGCCTGGCCTATGCCGTGATCTTCGTCGGCGCGCTGCTCGCCGCGACCACCGGCGTCGTCGCGGCCTCGGTGATCTCGATGGGCCTGATCTCGCTGCCGATCATGCTGCGTTACGGCTATGACCGGCGCCTCGCGAGCGGCGTGATCCTCGCCTCCGGCACGCTGGCGCAGATCATCCCGCCCTCGCTCGTGCTGATCGTCATGGCCGACCAGCTCGGCCGCTCGGTCGGCGACATGTATCAGGGCGCTTTCCTGCCCGGCATTCTGCTGACCCTGATGTATGCCGTGTGGGTGTTCATCTATTCGATGTTCAACCCGGCGGTCGCCCCCGGGCTGCCGAAGGAGGATGTCGGCTTTCGCGAGCCTGACGGCTCGCGTGGGGTGGTCCAGCTCGGCATCCTGACCCTGTTCTCCGCCCTGGTCTCTTATCACGTCATGAGCCAGACGAACGTCACCGGCATGGCCGACTTCATGATCCTGGCGATGTCGGTGACCGTCATGGTCGCGTTCCTGTGCGCGCTGCTGAATTGCTGGTTTGGCGCCAAGTACTGGTATGTGACCCTGATCGCGACGGGCGTGTTCGGGTTCGGCTGGTATTATCTGCGCGAGACCGAGCATCCGGTGCTGGCCGTCGTGTCCGAGGCGATCGCCTTCGGCAGCGTCTATGCGCTGTTCGTCAGCCTGGTCGAGCGGTTCACCGGCAAACGGCTGATCTCCAACATCGCCGAACAGACGACCTTCGTGATGGTTCCGCCGCTGGCGCTGATCTTCCTCGTGCTCGGCACGATCTTCATCGGCGTCGCCACCCCGACGGAAGGCGGCGCGATGGGCGCGGCCGGCGCGTTGTTGCTGGCCGGCGTGAAGCGGTATCTGACGGGGGAGAAGCGCCGCTTCAACTTCGGCATCATCAAGCAGGCGACCGAGTCGACGGCCAAGCTGTCGGCCTTCGTGCTGATGATCCTCGTCGGGGCGCGCGTCTTCGGGCTGACCTTCTATGGCGTCAATGGCCATATCTGGGTCGAGCACCTGCTGACGTCCCTGCCCGGCGGGCAGGCGGGCTTCCTGATCGTCGTCAACCTGACGGTCTTCATTCTCGGCTTCTTCCTCGATTTCTTCGAACTCGCCTTCATCATCGTGCCGCTGATGGGGCCTGCCGCCGAGAAACTGGGCATCGATCTGATCTGGTTCGGTGTCATCCTCTCGGTCAACATGCAGACCTCGTTCCTGACGCCGCCCTTCGGGTTCGCCTTGTTCTATTTACGGTCAGTGGCGCCGGCGCAGAGCTATATCGACAAGGTCACCAGCAAGCGCATGGAACCGGTCAAGACGACTGAAATCTACTGGGGGGCCGTGCCCTTCGTGGTGATCCAGTGCATCATGGTCGCGATGGTCGTGTTCCTCCCGCAGATGGTGATGCACTACAAGGGCAGCGCAGTGCAGCTCGATCAGAAGGCGATCGACAAGCAGTTCGACTCGATCCAGATCCCCGGAATGGGGACGGGGGGCGGGTTGCCCGGTCTCGATCTCAACGCGCCGCCATCATTCAAATAAGCGGCACGAACCACCGACTGCTGGACACGACGCCGGTGCGAGCCGGCGTCGTTTTCGTTCGGGGATGATCGGGCCGCGGCCGAACCTTGCTGGCGATGATGCGTTGTTCCCGCGAAGCGAGGAGCGACGCATGAGCGATTTCTTTCAGGCACAGGCCGATCCGGGCAGCACGCCGGCCATTCCGACCCCGCCACCGGAGGCGCCGCCGCTGACGCCGAACGAGGTGCCACCGGCCCCGCCGGTTGAGATGCCGCCCGACGAGGCGCCGCAGGGCATTCCGACCGAACCCCCTCAGGAGCTGCCGCCGAACGCCCCGCCCGAGGCGCCGCCGGCGACACCCTACGACATGCCGCCGGACAGGGGTCCGCGCCAGCCGCTGGAATAGGGCCTACACCGACGGGGCTTGCCCCGACCCGATGTCCCAGTAGAGCCCGGCCATCAGCCCAAGGGCTTCGCGTGCGAGTTCGACGGGCAGATGCTCGTCGGGCGCGTGCTGCGAGCAGCCGGGATAGGAGTGCGGCACCCAAATCGTCTTCAGGCCGAGGATTTCGGCGAAGATGTCGTTGGGCAGAGAGCCGCCGAGATTGGGCAGCAGCGCCGGCTTCTTGTTGGTGCTGCGCGCGATCGAGGCGATGGTGAAGCGCACCCAGTCATCCTCGGGGTCGAGCCGCGTCGCCCCGAAGCGCTCGGCGCCCGGCATGACGATCTCGACCATCTTGAATCCGTGGCGGTCGAGATGGCGGCGCAGCGCCGGCACCACGTCGGTCGGGTCGATGCCGACGACGAAGCGCAGCGCGCAGCGCGCCCAGGCGCTCGGGGGCACGGCGTTCACTGGCGTCTCCGGCACGCCCGACTTCATCGCCAGCACGTCGAAGGAGCACCAGCCGAAGACCTGTTCGGCCGGCGACAGATCGGGCTCGCCCCAGCCCGGGTCGATCACCGGGCCATCGGGGCCTCCATCGATGACGCAGTCGGCCACCGCCTCGCGCACGGCGGGCGGCAGTTCGCGCGGCACCCATTCGTGGATGCGGATCTGGCCAGTCGGGGAGGTGATCGAGGCGATGGCGTGGGCGAGCTGGATCGCGGGATCGGAGAGAATGCCGCCCCAGTTGCCGGAGTGATGGCCACCGTCGCGGGCGACGATCGAGAGGTCGAAGGTGATGACGCCGCGCGCGCCCAGGAACACGGTCGGCCGCTCGGCATTGAGCCGCGGTCCGTCCGAGGCGATCAGCACGTCGGATTTGAACAGCTCGGTCTGGTCGGCGCAGAGCTCGCGCAGGCCGGGCGAACCGGATTCCTCGCCCATCTCGATCAGATATTTGGCGTTGAAGCCGAGCTTGCCGCGTGATTCAAGAACGGCGCGTAAGGCATTGATGTTGATGACATGCTGGCCCTTGTTGTCGACGACGCCGCGGCCATACCAGCGGCCGTCGCGCTCGGTCAGCGTCCAGGGCGAGAGGCCCTCGCTCCACTGCGCGTCGAGGCCGCGGATGACATCGCCATGGCCGTAGCCGAAGATCGTCGGCAGGCTCTCATCCTCGATGCGCTGGGCGAAGAGGAAGGGGCCCTTGGCCTTGGGGTGGTGCAGGATCCGGCACTCGAAGCCGAGCTCCTCGAAGAGCGGGCGCATCTCGCGCTCGAGATACTCCGTCAGGACCGGCGCCCGGTCCGGGTTCTGGCTCTCGGTCGGTATCGCGATGAGGCGGGCAAGGTCGCTCTTGAAGGCGCCGGAGTCGAAATAGTCTTGCGCATGCGCGATGGCTTGGGCGCGGGTCATGGAAGCTCGCTGTCTGTAAGGCCGCTGGACAAGGGCGGTCCCGTTGCCGGGACCGCGACGCCTTGATACTGGCATGCCCATGCAGGAATTGGCCACCGGCGATGGCGCGCGACGGATGTGCGCCCGATGACGGACGCGGAGCGGCTGATGGTGCCCCATGATCACCAGCGTGTCGCCTGTGCGGCGATCCTGGCGGCGCGCTCGGCGGGCGCGCCCGGCTTCCTGCTCGGCGACCTAACGGGGCTCGGCAAGACGCTCTCGGCCTGGCTGGCGCTCTCGGCCATGCCGGAGGACGAGATCCTGGTGATCTGCCCCAAGGGCGCGATCCCGCAATGGCGGCGCACCATGGCGCTGTCGGGCCTGCCGCCGAAGCGCGTCACGCTGATGAATTTCGAGAAGACGAAATCGCTGCTGGCGCCGCCGCCGGATTCGAAGAAGCGCTCGGTGCGGGCCAAGAACAACGAGCTGGCCAAGCTCGGCGTCCCCAAACGCATCTGGCCGCTGCTCGTGATCGACGAGGCGCACCGCATCCGCAATCCTAATTCCCAGCAGGGGCTGGTCTGCCGGCAGATGGCCGCTGCCGCCTCCTTCACGATCTTTATGAGCGCAACCGCCGGCCAGTCGCCGCACGAACTCTCCTATCTCGGGCCGCTGTTGGCGCGCGCGGCCGACATGCCGAGCGCGGATCTCGACGGCTTCCGCCAGCTGATGAAGCGGCTGAAAATGGGCAAGGCGAGGGGGCGCTGGAAGAACTGGAGCTGGGAGCCCAACGAGGCCGACCGGGCACGGATGGCGGGCCTGCTCTATCGCGGCCCCCGCGCGATCGGCCTTCGGCGGCGGCCGGAGGAGATCGCCGGCTGGCCCGAGGTGCAGCGCGAGCTCGCCCCCGTTGCGCTGGATGCCGCCGCGCGCAAGCTCTACGAGGCGACCTGGCGGGAGTTCCGTCGGGAGCTGGGGCTCGCCGGCGGCTCGACGCGCAAGCCGCAGGGCTGGGCGGCCGATCTGCGCTTCCGCCAGAAGGCGAGCCTGCTGCGCATCCAAGGCACGGTCGATTTCTGCGACGATCTGCTCGGCAATGACGAACAGGTCGCGGTCTCCGTCGCCTTTCTGGAGACCAGCGCGATGCTGGCCGATGCGCTGCGCGGGCGTGGCTGGCGCGTCGGCGAGATCAACGGTGAGCGCAGCGGCCTGCAGAACGAAGAGACACGGCTGTCTTTCCAGACCGGGCAGCTCGACGCCGTGATCTTCACCGTCACGGAGTCGATCTCGCTGCATCGCGGCGAGATGCCGGGCGGTGAGCGCGAGCGCTCGCTCGTCATCCACGACATGCGCCACAGCGCGATCCAGCTGCAGCAGATCGAGGGGCGCTGCCACCGTGACGGCCAGCATGCGACGATCTTCTACGCCTATGCCGAGGACACGGTGGAGGAGGCGGTGGCCAGCACGGTGATCGCGCGCATGGCGGCGATGGAGGGGCTGGCTGGCGACGACACGCGCATGCTCGAGGCGATCGCGGGCATCGTCGAGGGAAGGGGTTAGACCCCGTCATTGCGAGCGCAGCGAAGCAATCCAGGAGGACTGGGTCGAACGGTCTGCCCAGTCCTCCTGGATTGCGTCGTCGCAGCGCTCCTCGCAATGACGGTGCCGTTCAGCCCTTCGAACGCGGCGGCCCGAGGTCCGCGAGGCGCCGCCTGACGCGATCGTCGTCCAAGAGCGTAGCGGCCTCGCCGTCGAGCCGGTGGCGCCAGTTCGGCTTTTCGGTCGTGGTGCCCGGCACGTTCGGCTGCGTGCGGATGCCGAGCGCATCCTCGATCGGCAGCAGCTTCAGCGTACAGGGCGTGCGGGCGATGAAGCGGATCGCGGCATCGACCACCGGGTCGGTGTCCTCCGGCGCCGGGCGTTCGCCCTCGGCGACGCCCGCCTGCTGGAAGGCGCCCCAGAGCAGGCCGCGGTCCCAGGCGCGGATGCCCTCATGGTCGACACCGTCCTCGGTCGGGTCCAGATCGCTGCCGGCCCACCAGCCGGCGGTGGGGACGAGGTCATGGGTTGTGGTGAGGGCGACGGCGCCGGCGTCCCAATGCTCGGGGGCAATGTAGCCGTGATCGGTCCTCTCGAAGCGCAGCACGCGCAGCCCCGCCACACCCTGCCGGCGCAGATCGTCGCGGAAACCGTCGGGGAGGGTGCCGAGATCCTCGCCGATGACGATGGCGCCGTGGCGCCAGGATTTCGAGCGCGACGAGCCGGAACAGCGTCTCGGAGGGGAAGGCGACATAGGCGCCGTCCAGCGCGGATGCGCCCTCCGGCACCAGCCAGAGCCGGCTGAGCCCCATGACATGGTCGATGCGGATGCCGCCGACATGGCGCAGGCTCGCCCGCAGCGTCTCGATGAAGGGCGAAAAGCCGCTCGCCGCCAGCCCTCGCGGCGAGAAGGTGGTCAGGCCCCAGCTCTGCCCCTCGGCGGCATAGTAGTCGGGCGGGGCACCGACGCTGAGGCCGCCGAGCACCTCGTGCTGGCGGCTCCAGGCATGGCTGCCCGACGCGTCCATGCCGATGGCGAGATCGGCGATCAGTCCGACCTTCATGCCCGCCTCGCGGCAGGCGCTCTGGGCGGCGCCATAGGAGGAGGCGGTGAGCCATTGCAGGAAGATCTGGTAGTCGACCTCCGCGGCGTGCTCGGCCGCAAAGGCCGCGACGGCCGGCCCGTCGGGGTCGCGGAAGGGCGCGTCCCAGGAGCGCCAGCTCCAGGCCTGCGGGTTTCGCTGCAACTGGGCGGTGTGCAGCACCTCGAACACGGCGTGGGAGCGCAGCAGCGGCGAAGCCTCCGTCAGCGCCCGGTCCAGTGCCGCGCGGGCCGCGCCGCCGCTGCCATCCTTGGCGCGCAGCGCCTCGAACAGGGCGCGCAGCAGCCGCTGGCGCAGTGCCGTTGCGGCCGGCCAGTCGATCTGTTGGAGCGTCGCGAGCCGGTGCATCTCCTCGCCCAGACCCTCGCGCGCGATCACCTCGCGCAGCATCCCCTCGGGCAGCAAGGCGGCGGGATCGGCGTGGAGCGGGTTGTAGAAGAGACGGGTCGAGGGCGAATAGGGGCTGAAATGCTCGGGCGAGGCGCCATAGAGCGCATGGACCGGGCTGATCGCCAGCGCATCGGCCCCGCGCGCAGCGGCCGCTCGTCCCAGCGCCGCGACGCCGGCGAAGTTGCCGATGCCGCCGTCCTGCGGCGAGCGCAGGGAGTAGATCTGGGCGGCGAGGCCGAAGCCAGCCTGTCCGCCGTTGAGATCGGCGAAGGTGATGCAGCGTTCGGGCGCCGTCGCGATGATGAAATCACCATCATCGCGATGGACCGTGTGATAGCCGGGCCGGTCGAAGGCCGGCAGGGTCAGCGAGCCGTCATAGCCCTCCTCGGAGCGCACGGTGCGGCGCGTCCCGCCATCGAGCGTCAGTTCGACCGGGCTTCCCGCCTGGGCCGCGATCGGCAGCACGACGGTCTGCCCGGTGCGGGCCGTGGTGAAGCGGGACTGGGCGGAGAGGTTCGCCCCCGCCTCCACAGTCGCGAGTGACTGGCGCAGGTCCGCGTCGGTGCCGGCCGGCAGGCCGAGCGCCTGCAGGATGAAGCGCAGGCTCTGGGCTGAGACCTCGCGCTCCGCCCCGTTCTGCTCGGTCCAGCGCGGGGCGATCCCGGCCTTGACGGCGAGTTGGCGGAGAATGTCGTCGCTCATGCGGGGCTCCGCTTGCTGGTCGGTCGGATCGGGGTGTCGGCAAGGCAGCGGGTCATGATCCGCTGCCGTCGCCCAGGCGCGGGCCGGGCTGGGCCGTCTGCCCGTCATGCTCCAGAACAAGCAGGCCGAGCGGCGGCAGCGTCAGGGAGAGGCTCTGTGCGCTGCCATGGGCCGCAAGGCCTTGCGTCTCGATCGCGCCGCCATTGCCGGTCCTCGAGCCGCCATAGATCTGAGCATCGCTGTTGAGGAGCTCGCGCCAGCGCCCGGCACGGGGCACGCCGATGCGGTAATTTTCCCGCGGAACCGGCGTCATATTGGCAACGACCAGCAACTCGGCGGAGCCGCGCGCGCTCGCCCGGCTGAAGGCGAAGACGGCGTTGGTGCTGTCGTCGGCAACGATCCAGGCGAAGCCCTCCGGAGCATGGTCGAGCCGGTGCAGGGCGGGCGTGGCGCGGTAGAGCGCGTTGAGATCGCGCACCAGCCGCGAGACGCCCTGTCGGCGCTCGTCGAAGGGGTGCGGCCAGGGGAAGGGGGCGTCGACTGACCATTCGTCCTGCGCGCCGAATTCGCAGCCCATGAAGAGCAGCTTCTTGCCCGGATGGGCCCACATCATCGCGAGGTAGAGCCGCAGATTGGCGAAGCGCTGCCAGTCATCGCCCGGCATGCGCGAGATCAGTGAGCCCTTCCCGTGCACGACCTCGTCATGGGAGATCGGCAGCACGAAGTTCTCCGAAAAGGCGTAGATCAGGCCGAAGGTGACGTCGTCGCCGTGATAGCCGCGATGGATGGGGTCGTGCGCGATGTAGCGCAGCGTGTCGTGCATCCAGCCCATGTTCCATTTGAAGTGGAAGCCGAGCCCGCCATGGTGGACCGGCCGCGTCACGCCCGGCCAGGCGGTCGATTCCTCGGCGATGGTGACGGCCCCCCGGCCGCGCGCACCGACCAGCGTGTTGAGCTCCTGGAAGAAACCGACGGCCTCGAGGTTCTCGCGGCCGCCGAGATGATTTGGAACCCATTCGCCCGCCTTGCGGCTGTAGTCGCGGTAGAGCATCGAGGCGACGGCATCGACGCGCAGGCCGTCGAGATGGAAGGTCTCGATCCAGAACAGGGCGGACGCGATCAGGAAACCGCGCACCTCGCTGCGCCCGACATTGTAGATCAGCGTGTTCCAGTCGATGTGGAAGCCCTGGCGTGGATCCTCGTGCTCATAGAGCGCCGTGCCGTCGAAGCGGGCGAGCCCGTGCTCGTCGGAGGGGAAATGCGCCGGCACCCAGTCGAGGATCACGCCGATGCCGGCGCCGTGGCAGCGGTCGACGAAGCGGGCGAAGGCCTCGGGAGGGCCCAGCCGCGCCGTCGGGGCAAAGAGGGCGAGCGGTTGGTAGCCCCAGGAACCGCCGAAGGGATGCTCGGTGATCGGCATCAGCTCGACATGGCTGAAGCCCATATGCTGGAGGTAGGGGATCAGGCGCTCGCTCGCCTCGTCCCAGGAGCCCATCTGCCCCCATTCGGTCCGCAGCCAGGAGCCGACATGGACCTCGTAGGTGGTCATCGGTGCCGTGATCGGATCGGCGCTCTCGCGGGCCTTCAGCCAGTCCTCGTCGGTCCAGGCGAAGGCGGGCGCCTCGGCGACGACCGAGCCGGTGCGCGGCGGCAGTTCGGTCCGCCTCGCCAGCGGGTCGGCCTTCCAGGGCAGGGCCTCGCCCGTGCCGGAAACCAGCGCATATTTGTAGACCGCCCCGGCTTCGACGCCGGGGATGAACAGCTCCCAGATGCCGGCGCCGGACCGGCTGCGCATGGGGTGGCGGGTCGCGTTCCAGCCGTTGAAGTCGCCGACGACCGCAACATGAGCTGCATTCGGCGCCCAGACGGCGAAGAGTACGCCGGCAATCCCGTCGATCTCGCGCAGATTGGCGCCCAGCCGCGTCGCGAGATCGAAATGGCGCCCCTCTGCAGCGAGATGGAGATCGTCGTCGGAGAGCAGCAGGCCGAAGCTGTAGGGGTCGGCCGTCTCGGTGATGCCGCCCGGCCATGCGGTGCGAATCCGATAGGGGCCGTCGTCGGGGCAGGGCGCCTCATGGAGGCCGCCGCCGGCGTCGATCATCGGCACGGCGCGCCGCGACTCACCCTCGCCGGTCACCAGTTCGACGTAGTTCGCGCCCGGCAGGAAGGCACGCACCAGGGCGATGTCCTCGACGCGATGGCGGCCAAGGATGGCGAAGGGATCGGGATGGCGTCCCTCTTTCAGCTGCTCGATGACGCGCCCGGGCAGGCTGGGCAGTCTGGGCGGCATCGGGCGCGTCATTCGGTCAGGCTCCATCGCGAAAGCGACTCCACCGCCGGCGGGGAATCGTTAATGATGCAACGCAGCGAAGCCCGCCCGCGTTCCGCGCCACGGCCTGCATTCTCCGGCGATTCCCGCCGCCCTCCAAGGGCAAGGGAACCATCGGCAGCCGGCATGGTTGTCGCACTGCAATGCGGGCAGTTCAGAGGGAGGATGCCGAATGAGCCGGGAGCAGACCATCCGCGACGTGGCCTACGCCATCTGGGAGGCGGAAGGCAAACCGCAGGGCCGCGACGCCCAGCACTGGCGGATGGCGGAAGAGCGGGTGGCCGCCAGCGGCGGCAATGAGCCTGGCGCCAAGGCGAAGCCGCCGGCCAAGGTTGCCGCGAAGGCCGCGCCCCCCGCCAAGGGCAAGGCCGCAGCCGCCAAGACGAGCGAAACGGCACGAGCCAAGCCTGCTGCGAAGAGTCCAGCCAAGGCCGCCTCGACGCAGGCGAAGCCCGCCCTGTCGAAGAAGTAGGATCGGCATCATCAGGTTTCAGACCGGCCGTCCTTGGACGCGCCGGCTTTTGCCGTCTGGCGGAGCCGAGCCGTCATTCCGAGGCGGTTTCGACGGAGCGGCGTCGAGGACAGACGGCATCGGTCCGGGGCATTCGGGCTGGTCGGCACCAGCCCCGAGTGGATCAGGCCGCCAGCGCCCTCGCATAGACATCCGCGTAGCGATCCGTCGGCCGGCTCCAGTCGAAGCGCTTCGCCATGGCGTGCTGGCGCATCTGCAGGAAGGCCGCCTTGGAGCGGAAGGCGTCGAAGGCGCGTGTCACGGCGGAGGACAGGCCGGCCCCCGTTAGCGAGGAGAACAGGAAGCCCGACTGTCCGTCCTCGATCGTGTCGACCAGCCCGCCGGTGCGGTAGGCAATGGGCAGGGCGCCGGAGCGCTGGGCGTACATCTGGCTCAGCCCGCAGGGCTCGAAGCGCGAGGGCATCAGCAGGAAATCGCTGGCGGCGAAGATGCGCCGCGCTTCCGCGTCGTCGAAGCCGATCCGCGCCGCCACGGCCTGCGGGTGTCGGCGCGCCAGGCGCTCGATGGCGTCCTCCAGCCGAGGTTCTCCCCGGCCCGTCACGACGAGCTGGCCGCCATTGCCGATGATGGTCTCTGCGGCCTCGATCGAGAGGTCGATCCCCTTCTGGTGGACGAGGCGGGAAATGATCGAGAAGAGCGGCCCGCGCGAGGGCGGCAGCTCGAAGCTCTTGCGGATGTCGGCGGCGCTGCGGCGCTTCCACAGGCGGATGCCTCGCGCTGCGTCGGCGACCGGCGACGTCCAGCTGTCGTCGATGCCGTTGACGATGCCGGTCAGGCGGCCCTCGTCCATGCGCAGCCGGAGCAGGCCGTCCAGGCCGCAGCCATGCTCGGCGGTGGTGATCTCGCGGGCGTAGGTCTCGCTGACCGTGGTGACGTGCGAGGCGTAGTAGATTCCGCCCTTGAGGAAGGAGATCTTGCCGTGGAATTCGGCGCCGTTGATCGAGAAGGCGAGGTCGGGGATCCCGAGCGCCGCCATGCGGCTGGGCTGGTAGAGCCCCTGATAGGCGAGGTTGTGGATGGTCAGGATCGAGGGCGTGACGAGCCCCTTCCAGCGCATGTAGCCGGGCGCGAGCGCGGAGGGCCAGTCGTTGACGTGGACGACGTCGGGCTTCCAGTTCGGATCGGCCTCGCCGGCCGCGATCTCGGCCGCGGCCAGGGACAGGCGCGCGAAGCGGATGTCGTTGTCGGGGAAGTCGCCGCCCGAGAAGGGCCCGTATGGCGAGCCCTCGCGATCGTAGAGTTCGTCGCAGAGCACTGCATAGATCGTCAGCCCGTCGGCCGTGCGAAAGCGGCCGAGCGACCAGGGCGGCAGCCCGGCCGTGCGCGGCATCTCGCGGACGATGTCCATGGCGGGGCGCGCGGCGCGCACCTGGCGAAAGCCTGGGAGCAGGACGCGGACGTCGCAAAGCGTGCGCAGCTGTCGCGGCAGGGCGGTTGAGACCTCGCCGAGGCCACCGGCCTTGATGAAATCGCCCATTTCCGAAGTGACGAAGAGCAGCCTGGTCGAGCCGGGGAGCTTGGCCGCGGCGTCGGGCAGGCCGTCCTTGACGACCGGCGCATAGGTCAGCGCATGGCCCGAGGTTGAGGGGCCGTCGGTCCCTGGTTCCTTCAGCGTCTCGGCCATGTCGCGTTCCCCAGGCAGCTGTGATCCTCAACGATTCCGGCGGTGCAAGGTTCCCGGTGCACTGCCAAAATTATATGCAAATTAGAGGCCGGCTTTCGGAACCGCTCCGGCTCGCTCACGTTGACCGGTCTGCGGCAGGTTGGCGACGAAGATGTGACGGCTCGTGGGGCGGCATGATGCCGCCGGCAGCTGTCCGGCCTGATCCGCTCAGGGGATCTCATGTCCGACGGCAAGGCCACCCAATTCGACGTCCAGGCGGGCGACAGCACCGATCTGGGAGCCGTCCATGACGGCGAAGGCACCAATTTCGCGATCTTCTCCGCCCACGCCGACCGTGTCGAACTCTGCCTCTTCGATGAGAGCGGCGAGACCGAGACCGTGCGGATCACGTTGCCGGAGTACACCAACGAGATCTGGCACGGCTATCTCCCGGGGGTGAAGCCTGGGCAGCGCTACGGCTACCGCGTCCATGGCCGCTTCGCGCCGGAGGAGGGTCACCGCTTCAATCCCAACAAGCTGCTGCTCGACCCCTATGCCAGGGAGTATGCGGGCTCGGTCGACTGGAACGACGCCCATTACGGCTATGTGGTCGGCGCCGAGGGCGAGAAGGATCTGACCTTCAGCGAACTCGACAGTGCGCCCTTCATGCCCAAATGCGTCGTCTGCGACTGGCGCGCCGACCCCCATCCGCCGGCGCGGCCCAACATCCCCTGGGACCGGACGGTTTTCTACGAGACCCATGTCCGCGGCTTCACCAAGCTGCATCCGGCGGTGCCGCAGGATTTGCGCGGCACCTTCGACGGCCTCGGCGAGACGGCGATCATCGACTACATCAAGAGCCTCGGCGTCACCGCGGTCGAGCTTCTGCCGGTCCATGCCTATCTCGACGACCACCATCTCGCCGCCAAGAACCTGACCAATTACTGGGGCTACAACACGATCGGCTTCTTCGCGCCGATGCAGCGCTATGAGGGCAAGGCGCGGCTCTCCTCCTTCCGCGACATGGTGCGCAAGTTCCATGATGCCGGGCTCGAGGTCATCCTCGACGTGGTCTACAACCACACCGCCGAAGGCAACGAGATGGGGCCGACGCTCTCCTTCAAGGGCATCGACAACTTCGCCTATTACCGGACGATGCCGGACGAGCCGCGCTTCTACATCAACGACACCGGCACCGGGAACACCGTCAACACCAGCCATCCGCGCGTGCTGCAGATGATCCTCGATTCGCTGCGCTACTGGGTCGAGGTCATGGAGGTGGACGGCTTCCGCTTCGATCTCGGCACTATCCTCGGACGCGAGCCGCACGGCTTCGACCAGCGCGGCGGCTTCTTCGACGCGATCGGCCAGGACCCGGTGCTGCGCAAGGTGAAGCTCGTCGGCGAGCCCTGGGACATCGGGCCCGGCGGCTATCAGGTCGGCGGCTTCCCGCCCGGCTGGGGCGAGTGGAACGACAAGTATCGCGACACCACCCGCGCCTACTGGGTGGGTGAGCCCGGCATCGTGCGCGACCTCGCCGCGCGGGTCACCGGCTCGGGCGACATCTACGACCTGCGGGGGCGGCGGCCCTGGGCCGGCGTCAACTTCCTCACCGCCCATGACGGCTTCACGCTGGCCGATCTCGTCTCCTACAACGAGAAGCACAACCAGGCGAATGGCGAGGACAACAAGGACGGCCACGGCCACAACCTGTCCTTCAATTTCGGGGTCGAGGGGCCGACGCAGGACAAGGGCATTCTCGCGGCCCGCGAGCGCCAGAAGCGCAACCTGCTGGCGACGCTGCTGCTCTCGCATGGCACGCCGATGCTGCTGGCGGGCGACGAGCACGGCCATTCCAACCGCGGCAACAACAACGTCTACTGCCAGGACAACGAGATCGCCTGGATGCGCTGGGAAGAACTGACCGAGCGCGACCACGCCTTGACCCGCTTCGTCCAGCGCGTGACGCAACTGCGGGCGGAGCACCCGATCTTCCGGCGCGCCTCCTTCCGCGACGGCTGCCTGCTGCGCTGGGTCAATCCGGCCGGCGGCGACCAGCAGGAAGAGCACTGGGACGATGAGGGCCTGCGCGCCATCGGGCTCCTGATGCACATGCCCGATGTCGAGCAGGGCGGCGACGAAGCCCTGATTCTTTTCAATGCCTTCGACGGCGACGTTCCCTTCAAGATTCCGCCGCGGGTGAAAAAGGGATCGTGGTCGGTGGTGCTCGACACCGACACGGGGCCGGGGTCCGACGAGGGCCGCAAGGGGCTCAAGGCGGATGCGGAACTGACCCTGTCGCCACGCTCGCTGATCGTGCTGATGTGAGCGATTGCGAGTAGCTGCATCTGTAGCTACAATTGTCCATGGGCTTCCAATGGGACGAGGCGAAGAGCAAGGCCAATGAGGCCAAGCACGGGCTCTCGTTCCTGCAGGCGGCGCAGATCTTTCGCGGGTTCGTCGTCCTCACCGTCGATCAGCGGCGCGAATACGGGGAAATCCGGCAGCGGGCGCTGGGCCTGTATGATGGTGAAATCCTGTGCGTCGTCCTGACGGATCGGGGCGACGACATCCGCATCATCTCGGCGTGGAAGGCAGGCCAACGTGAACGACAGCGATACGAACAGGCCCGAGAAGCTCGTGCGTTACGAGAGCCTTGACGATCTGCCTGAGGCTCCGCGCCTGTCCGCGGAGTTGAAGGCCATGACCGACGAGGAGATCGCGCGCCGGGCTGCCGAAGATCCCGATGCGGGCCTTGTTCCGCCTGGCTTCTGGGACGACGCCGAGATCGTCGAGCCGGAAGGGACGGAGCAGATCACGCTGCGGCTGCCGCGGCGGGTGCTCAGCCATTTCCGGGCGACCGGCAAGGGCTATCAGAGCCGGATCAGCGCCGTGCTGGCGAGCTATGTCGATGCGCGCCGGAAGACCGGCTGAAGGCTTATCGCGCTCTCAGGATCGCCTGCCGAAGAGACTGACGCTGCGGGCGGGCAGGACCCCTTCGCCGTCCTCGGCTGCCGAGCAGAGCAGTCGCTGCCACGGCTGAGGCAAGCCGTTGGGCAAGGCGATAGCGACATCGGCCCGGCTGCGATTGATGGCGATCAGCAGGGATTCACCAACACCGTTCAACATCAGGCAAAGCGTGTCCAGCCGGCCCCATTCGTCGTCGGCGATCGGCGTCCCGTCGGGTTTCAGCCAGCGGGCATCGGGAGGCTCGCCGGTTCCGGTCAGGAAGGTCGAAGCGGACAGGAACGGGTGCTCCGCCCGCAATGCCGACAGCTCTGCCACGAAAGCGGCGAGGTCGTGATTCGCCCCCTCCCAGTCGAGCCAGAAGGCCGCGTTGTCCTGGCAGTAGGCGTTGTTGTTGCCGTGTTGCGTCCGGCCCAGTTCGTCGCCGGCGGTCAGCATCGGCACCCCGCGCGACAGGAACAAGGTCGCCAGCAAGGCGCGGCTGTCGCGCAAGCGCGCGGCCAGGATCGCCGCGTCGTCAGTCGGCCCCTCGATGCCGTTGTTCCAGCTGTGGTTCTGGTTCTCGCCGTCGCGGTTGTCCTCGCCATTGGCCTCGTTGTGCTTGGCCTCGTAGGCGACGAGATCGGCCGAAGTGAAGCCGTCATGGGCGGCGATGAAGTTGATGCTCGCCTGCGGCCCGCGATGGGTCGGCGCATAGAGATCGGCCGAGCCGGCCAGCCGCGTCGCCAGCGCCCCCGCCAGGGCGGGATCGCCGCGCCAGAAGCGGCGGACATCGTCGCGGTAGCGGCCGTTCCATTCGGCGAAGGGGGCGGGAAATTCGCCGAGACGATAGCCGCCCGGCCCCATGTCCCAGGGCTCGGCGATCAGGATGGCGCGCGACAGGTCGGGGTCCTGCCCGATCGCTGCGAAGAGCGGCGCATCCAGCGAGTAGCCCGTATCCGAGCGGCCCATCACCGTGCCGAGATCGAAGCGGAAGCCGGCGACACCGAGGCGGCGCCAATGCCGCAGCGCGTCCATCGCCATGCGGACGACCGGCGCCCGGTCGAGCGCCAGCGTATGGCCGCAGCCGGTGTCGTTGATCAGCCGGCCGGGATCGTCGGTGGCGTGGCGGTAGTAGACGGCGTTGTCGAGTCCGCGCAGGCAGATGGTGGCGCCGAATTCGTCGCTCTCGGCGGTGTGGTTCAGGACGATGTCGAGGATGATGCCGATGCCGGCCTGGGCATAGGTTGCGCAAAGACGGGCGAAATCGGCCTCGCCGCCCGGTGCGAGCCGCGGGTCGAGCGCGACAAAATTGACGGGGTTGTAGCCCCAGGCATTGGCGAGGCCGAGCGGCGGCAAATGGCGCTCGTCCATCCAGGCCGCGACCGGCATCAGCTCGACATGGCTGACGCCGAGGCCGCGGATGTGGTCGATCACGGCGGGCTCGCGGAGCGCGGCCAGCGTGCCCCTGATGCGTTCCGGCACCGCCGGGTGGCGCATCGTGAAGGACTTCACCGCGAGTTCGTAGATGAAGGCGGGAGCCCGGTCCGGCGCTCCCGCTGCGACAGGCTGTGCGCCGCCGACGATGCCGCGCGGCACGAGATCGGCGGTGTCGGTGCCGCGCTCAGCCAGCCTTGGATCCCAGCGGAAGGGCCGGTCGATCCGCGTCGCATAGGGGTCGACCAGCAGTTTCGAGGGATCGAAGCGGTGGCCGTTTTCGGGCTGCCAGGGGCCTTCGACGCGCAGGCCGTAGCGCAGCCCTGCCGTCACGCCAAGCAACCCGCCGTGATGAATGTCGCCGCTGCGGCAGGGCAGGGGCAGGCGGGCGACCTCGCCCTCGCCAGCCTCGTCGAAGAGGCAGAGGTCGATGCGCTCGGCATGGCGGGAGAAGACAGCGACGGTGATGCCGTGCTCGCCCGCGACCGCGCCGAGGCGCGCGGGCAGCGGGCAGGCAACCAGAGCTGGCATCGGCACCAGCCTCAGCCTCCGGCCGCGGTGTCCGGCGCGGTCGGGATGTTCCAGATCCGCTGGGCATATTCGCCAATCGCGCGGTCGGCGCTGAACCAGCCGCAATGGGCGGTGTTGGTCACCGACATGCGCCACCACTGGTCCTGATCGGCCCAGAGTGAATCGATGCGGCGCTGCGCCTGGCGGTAGCTCTCGAAATCGTTGAGCACCATGAACCAGTCATTGGCGCGCAGGCCCTCGACGAGGCCGAGATAGCGGTCGCGCTCGCGCGGCGAATAGGCTCCTGACGCCACCGCATCGAGCACGCCTTCGAGATGGGGCGTGGCGGCGATGACCTCGCTCGTCGGGCGGGGATTGCGCTTGGCGGCCTCGACCTCCTCGGCCGTCATGCCGAAGATGACGATGTTGTCGGCACCGACGCGCTCGCCGATCTCGATGTTGGCGCCGTCGAGCGTGCCGATGGTGATCGCGCCATTGAGGGCGAACTTCATGTTGCCGGTGCCCGACGCTTCCATGCCGGCGGTCGAGATCTGCTCGGAGACGTCGGCGGCCGGGATAATCAGCTCGGCGGCGCTGACATTGTAGTTCGGCAGGAAGACCACCTTGAGCCGGTCACGGGTGGTGATGTCGTTGTTCACGACGACGGCGACGTCGTTGATCAGGTTGATGATCGACTTGGCGGTGCCGTAGTTGGAAGCGGCCTTTCCGGCGAAGATCTTCACCCGGGGCGCCCAGTCGCGATAGGGCTCGGAGCGGATCGCGTCGTAGAGCGCGATCGTCTCGAGGATGTTGAGCAACTGGCGCTTGTATTCGTGGATGCGCTTGATCTGGACGTCGAAGAGCGCATCGGGATCGACCGTCACACCGGTCTCCTGCCGGATGATCTTCGCCAGCTTCAGCTTGTTCTCGCGCCGGATCGCGGCGAGGCGCTGGTGCAACGCAGCGTCGCCGGTGTGGGCGGCGAGGCGGTGGATATTCCCGATCTGGTCGGTCAGATCGTCGCCGCAGACCTCCTGCAGCAGCCTGGTCAGGCCGGGATTGGCGCCGAAGAGCCAGCGCCGTGGCGTGATGCCATTGGTGACGTTGGTGATGCGCCCGGGGAAGATCGCGTTCAGCGGCGCGAAGACGGTCTGCTCCATCAGCTTGGAATGCAGGGCCGAGACGCCGTTGACGGTGTGCGAGCCGACGAAGGCGAGATGAGCCATGCGCACCCGCCGGCCATGATGCTCGTCGATCAGCGAGATCGCCGAGAGGTCGACGCTCTCGCCGCCGCTGGAGCGCCGGACCTCCTCGAGGAAGCGGGCATTGATGCCGAAGATGATCTGCATGTGGCGCGGCAGAACCCGCTCCATCAGCGCCACCGGCCAGGTCTCCAGCGCCTCGGGCAGGAGCGTGTGGTTGGTGTAGGAGATGGTGGCGCAGGTGATCGTCCAGGCCTCTTCCCAGGGCAGACCATGCTCGTCGACGAGCAGGCGCATCAGTTCGGGGACGGCGAGGGAGGGGTGGGTGTCGTTGAGCTGGATCGCGACCTTGTCGGCGAGATCGTCGAGCTTCCCGAACTGGCGGTAATGCCGGCGCACCAGATCCTGCAGCGAGGCTGAGGTGAAGAAGAACTCCTGCCGCAGCCGCAATTCCTGCCCCGCCGGCGTGGAATCATTGGGGTAGAGCACCTTGGAGATCGCCTCGGCGCGGTTGCGCTCGGCGACCGCGCCGACGATGTCGCCCTGGTTGAAGGCGTCGAGCGAGAGCGGGTGCATGGCGCGCGCGCGCCAGAGCCGCAGCGTCGTCGCGTCCCGGCCGCGCCAGCCGACGACCGGTGTATCATAGGCGACGGCGAAGACAGTTTCCTCCGGCTCCCAGAACACTTCGCCGGGCTTCTGCGTTGCCGTCAGCGAGCCGCCGAAGCCGATCTTGTAGGAGGCCTCGCGGCGCTCGAATTCCCAGGGGTTGCGGAAGGAGAGCCAATCCTCGGGCACCTCGATCTGCTTGCCGCCGTCGATGCGCTGCTTGAACAGGCCATGGTCGTAGCGGATGCCGTAGCCCAGCGCCGGGACGCCGGTCGAGGCCATGGCCTCGAGATAGCAGGCCGCGAGGCGGCCGAGGCCGCCATTGCCGAGCGCCGCGTCGGGCTCGATCATCTCGATGGCCGACAGATCGACACCGAGCTCTGCCATCGCCTGCGCCATCGCCCCGGTGAGGCCGAGATTGTTGAGCGCATCGCCGAGCGAGCGGCCGATCAGGAACTCCAGCGAGAGATAATAGACGCGCTTGCGTCCGGTCTCGTAGCTCTCGCGCGTCGAACGGTGCCAGACATCGACGATCTGGTCCCGCGCCGCCAGGATTCCGGCGGTCAGCCAGTCATGCGGCTGTGCGACGGAGGCGTTCTTGCCGAGCGAGTAGGTGAGCTTCCTGAGAATCTCGGCCTTGAGGGCCTCGACCCGCCCGTCAGCGTCGGCAGGGCGGGTGGCGGTGGAGGCGGTCTCGGTCAAGCGCTGATATCCCTGCTGTTGGACTGAAGGGACTTTCGGAGCAAGCCCCCCTCAAGTCCAGACGAAACTGTTGCAGCGCATCATGACGTGCTCGCCCTCACGGGCGGATGGGGGCGGGCTCCTCCCGGGTTTCCTGGCCCAGCTGTTTGGCGCTGGTCACGGCGGAGTCGGTCAGGCCGACGACGCTCGCCCAGGCGCTGCGGGTGTAGCTGCCCTGATGGGCGATGGCATCGTAGCCGATCAGGATGACGGCGACGAGAAGCAGGATCCGGAACATCAGGGACTCCTTGGAATGAGGTGCCGCCCCAACGCGCAGTCTCAGCGCTTGTTCCGAAGGCGGCCCGCGACGATCGGTCTCTGGCATCGCGTCGAACGTCGCTCTATCTAGAACGAAGAGTGAACAAAGAGGCTTGGGCGTGGCACAGCTGACGGTGATGGAGAAGCTCGAGATCCTGAGCGACGCGGCGAAATACGACGCCTCCTGCGCCTCCAGCAGCACGACGAAGCGCAACTCGCTGAAAGGTGGGCTCGGCTCGACCACGGGGTCGGGCATCTGCCATTCCTACGCGCCGGACGGCCGCTGCATCTCGCTTCTGAAGATCCTGCTGACCAATTACTGCAGCTATGATTGCGCCTTCTGCATCAACCGCTCGTCGAGCAATGTCCGGCGCGCGCGCTTCACGGTGGAGGAGGTCGTCGACCTCACGCTGAACTTCTACAAGCGCAACTATATCGAGGGGCTGTTCCTCTCCTCGGGCATCATCCGTTCGCCGGACTACACGATGGGCGAACTCGTGCGGGTCGCCCAGACGCTGCGCGAGGTCCATGGCTTTCGCGGCTATATCCATCTCAAGCTCATTCCCAGCGCCAATGCCGATCTCGTGGCGCAGGCCGGGCTCTATGCCGACCGCGTCTCGATCAATGTCGAATTGCCCACCGAGGTGTCGCTGGAGCGCTTCGCTCCCGAGAAGCGGCCGCGCGAGATCAGTGCCGCCATGGGCGGCCTGAAGCTCAGGATCGACGAAGGCAAGGCGGAGCGCGCGAAGTCGCGGCGTGCGCCGGCCTTCTCCCCGGCCGGGCAGAGCACGCAGATGATCGTCGGCGCCGACGGCGCGAGCGATGCCACGATCCTGCAGCGCAGCGCCCAGCTTTACGGCTCGTTCGGGCTGCGACGGGTCTATTACTCCGCCTTCAGCCCGATCCCCGACGCCAGCCGCCAGTTGCCGCTGTCGGAGCCGCCGTTGCTGCGCGAGCACCGGCTCTACCAGGCCGACTGGCTGACGCGGTTCTACGGCTTCGAGGTCGGCGAAATCCTCGACGACGGCGCGGGCGGGATGCTCGATCTCGCCATCGACCCCAAGCTCGCCTGGGCGCTGCGGCACCGCGCGCGCTTTCCGGTGGACGTCAACCGGGCCGACCGCGAGACCCTGCTGCGCGTGCCCGGGCTCGGTACCAAGAGCGTGGGGCGCATTCTGGAGACGCGGCGATTCCGGCGGCTACGCCTGGAGGATGTTGGCAAGATCGCGCGCTCGATGACGACCCTGCGCCATTTCATCGTCGCCGAGGGCTGGCGGCCGGGCGCCGTGCTCGACAGCGAGCGGCTGAAGCAGCATCTGGCGCCCAAGCCCCAGCAGCTCGCGCTGTTGTGAGGCCCGCCATGGCGCAGGCCGGCATTCTGGCGCGTATCGACCACCCGGCCGATTTCGACGGCTGGCGGCGACAGGCGCGTGCTCTGGCTATGGCGGATGTCGCGCCGGCGCAGATCGACTGGCAGGTCGGGGCCGACGCCTCCGGGCTCTTTTCTGGGTTGGCCGAGCCGCCGCCGGTGACGGCGAACGGGGCGGAGCTGCGCGTGCCGCGGGAGTTCGTCGAGTTGGCGCAGGCGGTCGTCTGCCACCGCGACGGCGGCCGCTTCGATCTGCTCTACCGGCTGCTGCTGCGGCTCCAGCGCGAGCCGACATTGCTGCATGTCGTCACCGACGACGAGGTCCATCGCACCCGGGCGATGGCCAAGTCGGTGCGGCGGGACCTGCACAAGATGACTGCCTTCGTCCGTTTCCGCGAGGTCGTCGGCCCCGATGGCGGGGAGGCCTTTGTCGCCTGGTTCGAGCCGGAGCACCATATCGTCGAGCGGGTCTCGCGCTTCTTCGTCGAACGCTTCGCGGCGATGCGCTGGTCGATCCTGACGCCGCTGCGCTCGCTCCACTGGGATGGCGCGACGCTGCATCTGGGGGAGGGCGCCTCGCGCGCTGACGCGCCCGATGATGACGCGATGGAGACCTACTGGCGGACCTATTACGCCAACATCTTCAATCCCGCCCGCCTCAAGATCAAAGCCATGAAGGCGGAGATGCCGGAGAAATACTGGCGGAACCTCCCCGAGGCCGAACTCATCGCGCCGCTGATCGCGCAGGCCGGTCGGCGCGCGGAGGAGATGGTGGAGAAGGCCCCGACCCTGCCCCCGGAGCGGCATCTGCGGCAGATGCAACGCCTTCGGGATGCCACGCCGGGCTCGACCGAGGCACCCGCCTCCTGGGAGCAGGCGCGGCAAGCTGCGAAGGATTGTTCGCGCTGCGGGCTTTGCCAGCATGCGACGCAGACCGTGTTCGGCGAGGGGCCGCTGGCGGCGCCGGTGATGTTCGTCGGCGAGCAGCCGGGCGATCAGGAGGATCTGGCGGGGACGCCCTTCGTGGGCCCCGCCGGCCAGGTCTTCGACCGTGTGATGGGGGAGGCCGGGCTCGACCGCAGCCGCGCCTATGTCACCAATGCGGTGAAGCACTTCAAATTCACGGTGCGCGGCAAACGGCGCATCCATGAGCGGCCCAATGCCGGGGAGATCGCGGCCTGCCGCTTCTGGCTCGGACTGGAGCGGGACTACGTGAAGCCGCGGCTCGTCGTGGCGCTGGGCGCAACTGCTCTGCACGCCCTGACCGGGCATAGCGGCTCGCTCGCCTCGATGCGCGAGCGCGATCTCGTGCTGGAGGACGGCACGGCGCTGCTGGCGACCGTCCACCCCTCCTATCTGCTGCGCCTGCCAGATGAGGAGGCGCGCGAGCGCGAGACGGCCCGCTTCCGCGCCGATCTGGGCCGCGTGGGGTTGCTCGTGCCGGAGATGAGGGCGGCTTAGGCGGTCGGAGCGACGTCGGGCATCCGCTGCGAATTTCCGCGAGTCATCCCGGGTCTCCCTGCGGTCGCCCGGGATGACGGCGTGGGGACACTGACGCGTCCGAGCGTCAGTCGCTTGAGCGATTGACCCGGTGCTCCTCCCGGTGTCCCCTCAGCGGAAACGAGACGAGGATCGAATGGGCGAGGATCTGAAGGGCAAGCGTGTCTTGGTGACCGGCGCCTCGTCGGGGCTGGGCGCGCATTTCGTGCGGCTTCTGGCCGGGCAGGGCGCGCAGGTCGTCGCAGCAGCGCGCCGGGTCGAGCGGCTGGAGGAACTGGCGGCGGACTGCGCGGCGCTGCCGGGACAGGTGATGCCGCTCGTCCTCGACGTCGCCTCGGTGCCGTCGATCCAGGCGGGTGTGGCGGAGGCGGCGCGGCTGCTCGGCGGGCTCGACGTGCTCATCAACAATGCCGGCATTGGCGAGACGGAAGCCGCGATCTCAGTCACCGAGGCGCAATGGGATGCGCAGCTCGACGTCAACCTGAAGGGCTGCTTCTTCGCGGCCCAGGCGGCGGCGCAGGTCATGATGAAGCAGCCGGGCGGCGGCGCGATCGTCAACATCGCCTCGATCCTGGGCGAGCGGGTGATGACTCGCGTCGTGCCCTATGCCGTCTCCAAGGCCGGGCTGATCCAGATGACCAAGGGACTGGCGCTGGAATGGGCGCGCCACGGCATCCGGGTGAACGCGCTGGCGCCGGGCTACATCGTCACCGACATCAACCGCGAGTTCTTCGACAGCGAGGCCGGGCAGGTGCTAACCAAGCGCATCCCCACCCGTCGCATCGGCGACCCCGCCGATCTCGATGGGCCGCTGCTGCTGCTCTGTTCTGAGGCGGGGCGCCACATGACCGGGGCGGTGGTCGCCGTCGATGGTGGGCATCTGGTGAGCGGGTTGTAGAGGGCGCGTTGAGATGCCCCACGCTCATCGTCATCCCGGGCGCAGCGAAGCGAAGACCCGGGATCCATGCCTGACCATTTCCGGATAGGCTCAGGAATGGATCCCGGATCGGCGCGGCTTCGCCGCTGGTCCGGGATGACCACGCGCTCTCATTCAGACCGCTCAAGGGTATCCAGGCGCTTGCGCCTTACCGCATGATCTCCTTCAGCCGCAGCAGCGAGATGCGCTCGACCTGCCCCAGCGCGGTCTCGAACTCGACCTCCGGCGCGCTCTGCAGCCGCGTCTCGAAGGCCGCCAGGATCGCGTCCTTGCTGGCGCCGGCCACCGCCATGATGAAGGGGATGCCGAAGCGCGCCTTGTAGGCGTCGTTCAGTTGCGTGAAGCGGGCGCGCTCGCTGGGCGTGAGGCGGTCGAGCCCGGCGGAGGCCTGCTCGCCGATCGATTCTTCAGTCATCTCGCCGGCCGCCGCGAGCTTGCCGGCGAGGTCGGGGTGGCCGAGCAGCAGCGCCTTCAGCTTGTCGCGCGGGGCGGCGCGCATCACCGTCGCCATCGCCGCATGAAGGGTTGCGGCATCGTCATGGGCGGGCGTGATCCCGGCGTCGAATGTGGCCTCGGCGATCCAGGGCGCATTCTCCCAGATCCGCCCGAAGACCTCGACGAAGAGTGCTTTGGGCACGGCGGACGGGCGATAGCCACCGGCCGGCGGGTGGTGGCGGACCCAGTGGCGGGCGATGTCGAGCCGCGTCGCGACCCAGACATCGTCATGGCTCTGCACATGATCGAGGAAGCGCGCCAGTGCAGCCGCCCGGCCCGGCCGGCCGACGAGGCGGCAATGCAGGCCGATCGACATCATCTTCGGCGCCGTCTCGCCCTCGGCATAGAGCAGGTCGAAGGAGTCCCTGAGATAGGCGAAGAACTGGTCGCCGCTGTTGAAGCCCTGCGGCGTGGCGAAGCGCATGTCGTTGGCGTCGAGCGTGTAGGGCACGGCGAGCTGCGGCCCCTTCGGGCCCTCGAGCCAGTAGGGCAGTTCGTCGGCATAGCTGTCGGCGGTGTAGAGGAAGCCGCCTTCGTCCATCATCAGGGGCGTCGTGCGCTCCGAGGAACGACCCTGGTAGAAGCCGAGCGGGCGCTCGCCGGTGATCTCGCGCTGGATGGCGATGGCCTCGAGGATGTCGGCGCGCTCCTTCTCGGCGGGCACGTCGCGGTAGTCGATCCATTTCAGGCCATGGGTGGCGATCTCCCAGCCAGCCTCCTGCATCGAGGACGCGATCTCGGGATAGCGTTTGAGCGCGCTGGCGATGGCGAACACGGTCACCGGCATGTTCCTCTCGGTGAACATCCGCCAGAGCCGCCAGTAGCCGGCGCGCGAGCCGTATTCGTAGATCGACTCCATGTTCATGTGGCGCTGGCCGGGCCACGGCGCGGCGCCGACGATCTCGGACAGGAAGGCCTCGGAGGCCGCATCCCCATGCAGGATGTTGTTCTCGCCGCCCTCCTCGTAATTGATCACGAACTGCACGGCGATGCGGGCGCCGCGAGGCCAGCGCGGATGCGGCGGAGTGCGGCCATAGCCCTTCAGGTCGCGCGGATAGGCAGTGTCGGTCATGGCGGACGGCGCTCGCAAAGTGATTCAGGTTGGGAACGTAAGCTGTTGATCGATAAGCAAGTTGCGTACCGTCATGGCGAGCGAAGCGAAGCCATCCAGGGGCCGTCTGGCCTTTGGCTCTGGATTGCTTCGCTGCGCTCGCAATGACGACGGCCGTCAGCTCCCGCGATAGGTCGTATAGCCATAGGGCGAGCAGTTGAGCGGCACATGCCAGTGCCGGCTGGTGTCGGCGATGCCGAAGCGCACCGTCACGGTCTCGAGGAAGGCGGGGTCGGGCAGGGCGACGCCGCGGCCGCGGAAATAGGGGCCGATCGCGAAGTCGAGCTCATAGAGGCCGGGCTGCGTCGCCTCGGGCGTCAGCAGCGGTGCGTCGGTGCGGCCATCGGCATTGGTCACGGTGGTCGCCAGGGTTTCGGCTTTGCCGTCCGTGACGCGGCGAAGCGTCACCGCCACGCCTGCGGCCGGGACGCCACCATGGGTATCGAGGATATGGGTCGTCAGTCCCGCCATGCCGTCCTTCCCGCCTTCTATCTCGCCGCGCGCGGCGCCGCGCTTGCATGCCGCCTCGCGCCAACCGTAACTTCGGCGCGGGCGAAGTCCATCGTCCTGCGCGCCTGATGAGGGGACCACCGCGGCGATGCTCGACGCCTATCTGATGGAATGGGGCGGCATGCTGCTGCGCTGGCTGCATGTGATCACGGCGATCGCCTGGATCGGCTCGTCCTTCTTCTTCATCCACCTCGACGCGTCCTTGCGTCCCGCGGCCGACATTCCGCCGGGCGAGGGCGGCCGGGCGTGGCAGGTCCATGGCGGCGGCTTCTACGAGATGCGGAAATACCTGGTCGCGCCCGCCGTGATGCCGGCCGAGCTGACCTGGCACAAATGGCAGGCCTACTGGACCTGGATCTCGGGCTTCTTCCTGCTTGTCTGGGTCTATTACGCGCAGTCGGAGCTCTATCTGATCGACCCGGCGGTGATGCAGCTCTCGCCCCCGGCCGCGGGTGCCATCGGCATCCTGGCCCTGGTCTTCGGCTGGCTGTTCTATGACTGGCTGTGCCGCTCGCCGCTCGGGCGCAACGACGTCGTGCTCGGGGTGCTCGGCTTTTCCTATGTGGTCGTGGCGAGCTGGGCGTTTGCTTCGGTCTTTTCCGGGCGTGGCGCGCTGATCCACACCGGCGCGCTGATGGCGACGATCATGACCGCCAATGTCTTCTTCAACATCATGCCGGGCCAGCGGAAGGTCATCGCGGCGCTGACGGCCGGCGAGAAGCCGGCCCCGAAATACGGCAAGGCGGCCAAGCAGCGCTCACTGCACAACAACTACATCACCCTGCCGGTGCTGTTCCTGATGCTGTCGAACCACTATCCGGTCACCTATGCCAATTCGGCGGTCATCCCGGTGCTGGTGGCGCTGATCATCGTGGCGGGCGCGCTGATCCGGCATTTCTTCAACATCCGCCATGCCGACCATGCGAAATCGCCGTGGTGGACCTGGGCGGTGGCGCTGGTGGCGCTCTGGCTCGCCTTCTGGGTCGCGATGGCGTCGTCGCCCGGCGGGCGCGAGCGGCTCGGTCTTGCACCGCTGCCTGACGTGAAGCCGGTGATGCTGGCTGGGCTGCAGCCGCCGCCGGAGGCCGTCGCCAATATCGTCACCGGGCGCTGCGCCATGTGCCATGCGCCCGAGCCCACCTGGCCCGGCATCCAGATTCCGCCCAAGGGCGTCCTCCTGCATGAGCCGGAGATGATCGCGGCCCATGCCCGAGCGATCCGCGTCCAGGCGGTGATGACCCATGCGATGCCGCCCAACAACCTCTCGGGGATGACGGCCGAAGAGCGGCGCGTGCTGGCGCAATGGCTGGCGCGAGGGCGCTGAGTCGACGATCGCTGCAAGATTTTCCTGACGCTGCGCGCAGCCGCGATCACGGCTGCGTGATGTCATTCAGTTTCGGTTCACCTGCTCCTGCGCATGGTCCGGCCCCTGACAGGCTGGGCTCTGGCTCCCGATCCGGGAGCCTCCGGCATGAAGATGGGACCGGGGGGTCCGTTGGACGCGCATTCGAAAAGGCTCGCCGGCTACGGGCTGGCGGCTGTGGCTTTCATCTGTGTCTGGGTGGTGCTGTGCTGGCCCTGGCTGTCGGGCGCGGTCACCATCCCGTTCGACGCCAAGGCGCATTTCCAGGCGCAGATTCAGTTTCTCGCGAATGCGCTGCATTCGGGGCAGTCTCCGTTCTGGACTCACAACGTCTTCGGCGGCTCGCCTCAGGTGGCCGACCCCCAGTCGCTGATCTTTTCCCCCGCGATCCTGCTGGCCCTGCTGTCGCCGGCGCCGAGCTTCCGCGCCGTCGATGCCTATGTGCTCGCCCATCTGCTGGCCGGCGGTCTGGCCGTCATGATGATCTTCCGCGACCGGAGCTGGCACCCGGCCGGCGGCCTGCTAGCGGCGCTCGTCTTCGCCTTCGGTGCCTCGGCGGCCTGGCGGGTGCAGCATGTCGGGCAGATCGCCAGCCTCGCCTTCTTCGCGATCGCGCTGTGGCTGACCCTGCGGATGCTACAGCGCGGTTCGCTCGTCGCCGGGGCGGTGGCGGGCTTAGCCGCCGGGCTGATGATGGTCGAGCCCGACCAGGTCGCGCTGCTGGGAGCCTATATCCTGATCGGCGTGGTGGTGGCGCACTGGCTGTCCGGCGGCTGGCCGGCGCTGCGCGCCAGCCTCCTGCCGGGTTCCCTGGCGGCGGTGGTCGGCCTCGGCGTCGTGGCGCTGCCGCTGCTCTGGACCTGGCTCTTCGCCGAGGCGACGACGCGGCCCGCGGTCGATCTGGTCGAAGCAGGGCGGGGGTCGCTGCACCCGGCCTCGCTGCTGACCGCCTTCGTCGCGGATCTGTTCGGCGCCCATGACGGCAAGGTCGACTTCTGGGGCCCCTACAGCCCGCACTGGAACGCCAACGAACTGTTCCTGTCGCAGAACATGGGGCAGGTCTATTTCGGGGCGCTGCCGGCGCTGCTGCTGATCGTGCCGGGGCTGAGCCGCGGCTGGCTCTGGGACCGGGGCATCCGCAGCCTCACGATCCTGTTCGGCTTGATGGTGCTATTCGCGCTCGGCCGCTACACGCCCGCCTTCGCCGCTTTCTATCATTATCTGCCGGGCATCGACGCCTTCCGCCGGCCGGCCGATGCCACCTTCCTGATCGGCGCACTCGGCGCGGTCCTGTCGGGCTATATGCTGCATCGGCTGTTCAGCGAGCCGCAGTTCGGGCTGACGAAGCGCGACCTGCTCTGGGGCGGCGGGCTCGTCATCGTCCTGGGTGCCGCTGCGCTGCTGCTGTCCGCGGAGCAAGGACGGCTGGCCGAGGCGCTGAAACCCGTGGCGCTGGCGATGGTCTGGTTCGCAGCCGCGCTGGCTCTGCTTTATGGACTGCGCCACATGCGGAGCGGGTTTGGCCCGCTGGCGGCGGCGATGCTGGTCACCGGCGTCGTGGCGGCCGATCTCGGGGTCAACAATGGGCCCAATGAATCGACCGCCCTGGCGCCTGATCTCTATGACGTGCTGCGCCCCGACACCCGTAACGAGACGGTGCAGGTGCTGAAGCGGCTGACGGCCCAGCCGGCGGGCTCGCTGCGGCGCGACCGGGTGGAACTGCTCGGCATGGGCTTCGAATGGCCCAATGCCGGCATGGTCCATGGCTTCGACCATACGCTCGGCTACAACCCGCTGCGGCTGGCGGATTTCTCAGAGGCTGTCGGCACGCGCGACACCATCGCCGGGCCCGACCAGCGCAAGTTCACGCCGCTGTTTCCCTCCTATCGCTGCCGCCTCGCCAATCTGCTGGGGCTTCGCTACATCGCCTCGCCGGTGCCGATCGAGCAGGTCGACCACGCTCTGCGTGACGGCGACCTCAAGCTGATCGCGCGGACGAGGGAAGGCTATGTCTACGAGAACCCGCGCGCCCTGCCGAGGGTGCAGTTCGTCGGCGGCTGGGAAATGGCGGATTTCGAGGCGATGAAGCAGAGCGGCCGCTGGCCGGAGGTCGAACCCCAGCAATCCGTCCTGCTCGACGCCGAGCCGCCGCTTCCCATGACCGAGGGGCCGGCCCTGGCCAAGGCCGAGATCCGGCTGAGCCGCTACGAGAACACGGAGGTTGAGATCGAGGTCACGGCACCCATCGCAGGTTTCGTCGTGCTCAACGACATCTGGCATCCCTGGTGGCGGGCCGAGATCGACGGGGTGGAGACCGACATCCTGAAGGCCAATGTCCTGTTCCGGGCCGTCCAGGTTCCGGCCGGGCGCCACAAGGTGACGTTCAGCTTCAGGCCGCTCGAAGGCGCACTGGCCGAACTGCGCGAGCGCGTGAGCCCGGCCCCCTTGGAGGAGGGCGAGGATCTGCTGCCGCTGCCGCCGTTGAAGGACGAGCCGCTGGTCGCCGATGGCGGCTCGCTGCTGCCTTCTATGCTCGCCGGCCCGTCCCAGCAGGTGCGTGACTCGTTCAGGCTCGGCCCCGCGGCGCCGACGGGCCGCGAGACGGTGTCGTCAGCGCTGGCCCACTGATCCGGGCCGCGTCGGTGCCTTCTCAGGCGCCGGTGTCGCCGACGAGGCCTGCGGCGGCGATGCCGGCCAAGGCCGCGGCCTCGTCATTGTCGGAGGTGTCGCCCGAGATGCCGATCGCGCCGAGCAGCGCTCCGCCCGCATCGCGAATCAGCACGCCACCTGGAACCGGCACGAGCGAGCCGCCGACGGCGTGGGTCGCCGCCTCGACGAAATAGGGGCGCTCAAGCGCCATCTTGTGCAGAGCGCGCGAGCCGACGCCCATGGCGACGGCGCCATGGGCCTTGCCCAGCGCGATCTGGCCGCGCTTCAGGCTGGTGCCGTCCTGCGCGGCGAAGAGCTTCTGCGCACCGCGGGCGTCGAGGATGGCGATGGCCAGCGGCTTGAAGCCGGCGCCCTGGGCATGGGCAAGGGCGGTGGCCAGGATCGTCTGGGCCTGGGCGAGGGTCAGCATCGGGAAGCTCCTGTTGGCGGTTTTGCGCGCTTGTGACAGTCGCTGCGGGCCGGGGAAAGCCCCCTTCTGCATTCTTCTGCGCTGATGATCTGGGCTCCCGCTACGGCATCCCCCGCGAAAAGCACTGGCTGCGGCACAGCCGCCTTGAACATGTCACCGCAGTTGGGCTTGATGGGGGCCCAACGGATGGAGGAAACGCATGGGCCTGTTCAGTTTCATCAAGGATGCCGGAGCCAAGATCTTCGGCTCGGCCAAGGCGGCGACGCCCGACGCGCTGCAGAAGGAACTCGCCGGCCACGGCCTGCCCTCCGACGTCGCGATCACGGTCGACGGCGACAAGGTGAAGGTCACCGGCAAGGCGATGTCGACCGAGGAGGCCGAGAAGATCATCCTCGCGCTCGGCAACACCGTCGGCATCGCCACCGTCGAATCCGAACTCGCGGTGACCAAGGAGGTGCCGGCGGCGGTGTTCTACACGGTGAAGAAGGGCGACACGCTCTGGAAGATCGCCGAGGAGCATTACGGCAAGGGCCAGGGCGCGAAATACAACGACATCGTCAAGGCGAATACGCCGCCTGTGAAGAATCCGGATCTGATCCAGCCCGGCTGGGTTTTGCGGATCCCGCCGCAGGCCTGAGTGCGCCGCAGTGTCTCGTCACGACCGCGCCTTCCGGGGCGCGGTTTTTTCACGCCCCGCGGGTCCTGGCGGCCGGTCGGGACCTTGACGGATTTGGTTGCGTCGGCAACGATCTCTCGCGATCCAGAAGCGCGCGGGCCGATGGCCCAGACTCGCCGCCGGTCGTGCTAAGTTGAAGACACTGTCATGCGCCCGTCCCGCCGGGGCGGCGCAGAGAAGCAGGCGACATCCTCGGGAGGGAAGTCATGACGTTCGATCGCCGCCGATTTCTGATAGGGGCCGGAACGGCCGTCGCCGCGCCGGCCGTGCTGCGCGCCACCCGTGCCGATGCGCAGGAGGTGACGCTGAAGATGCACCATTTCCTGCCGCCGGTGGCCGTCGGCCATGCCAAGTTCCTCAAGCCCTGGGCCGACAAGGTCGCGGCGGAGTCGAACGGCCGCATCAAGATCGACATTTTTCCGTCGATGCAGCTCGGCGGCACGCCGCCGCAGCTCTTCGACCAGGCGCGCGACGGCGTGGCCGACCTCGTCTGGACGCTGCCGGGCTATACGCCGGGCCGCTTCACTGGGCTCGAGGCCTTCGAGCTGCCCTTCGTCGCCAACAAGCGGGCCTTGGTGAACTCGCTCGCGCTGACCGAGTACGCGCAGCAGAACCTCGCCGCCGAGCTGAAGGACGTGCACCCGATCTGCCTGTGGACGCATGATCACGGCCTGATCCACGCCAACAAGCAGATCAAGACGATGGAGGACCTCAAGGGCCTGAAGCTGCGCTTCCCGACGCGGCTGGCAGGTGAGGCGTTGAAGGCGCTCGGCGCCAACGCCATCGGCATGCCGGTGCCGCAGGTGCCGGAATCGCTGGCGCAGCGCGTCATCGACGGCGCCGTCATCCCCTGGGAGGTGGTGCCCTCGGTCAAGGTGCAGGAACTGGTGAAGTTCCACACCGAGATCCCGGGCTCGCCGACCTTCTATGTCGCGACCTTCATCCTCGCGATGAACAAGGCGAAGTACGCGGCGCTGGCGCCCGATCTGAAGGCGATCATCGACCGCAATTCCGGCGCGGCCGCGGCGGGCATGGCCGGCAAGGTCTGGGACGAGCAGGCCATCGTCGTCTCCGACATGGTGCGCAAGCGTGGCAACACCATTACGGTGATCGAGGAGGCCGAGGCCGCGCGCTGGCGCAAGACCACGGAACCCGTGATCGAGGCGTGGCTGAAGTCGACCAAGGAGAA
The DNA here is from genome assembly GCF_042466375.1 of Allobosea sp. R86505. NCBI lineage: Bacteria > Pseudomonadati > Pseudomonadota > Alphaproteobacteria > Hyphomicrobiales > Alloboseaceae > Allobosea > Allobosea sp. R86505. Next base: position 2,374,606 of record NZ_JAXHPY010000001.1, read on the forward strand.
GGGCCTCGACGGCGACAAGCTGCTCGCCGACGCCAAGGCCGCGATCGCCAAGCACGACAAGGCGGCGTGACCGGGACGATGGCGCGCGATCGGGGGGAGGCCGCGCCATCGGCGTTCGAGCGCGTGGTGCAGAGTGTTGCGCTGCTGGGCGGGGTGCTGCTGATCACGCTTTCGGTCACGGTGGTGATCAGCGTGACGCTACGCTCCGACCTCGTCGGCAGCGCGGGCGTGCCGGGCGATTTTGAGCTGGTGCAGATGGCCACCGCGCTCGCCGCCTTCTGCTTCCTGCCCTGGTGCCAGCTGCGCCGCGGCAACATCTTCGTCGACACCTTCACGCTGAAGCTGCCCGAGCGCTGGCAGCGGCGCATCGATGCGGGCTGGGACCTCGTCTACGCGCTGGTGATGGCGCTGATCGCCTGGCGGCTCGCCGTCGGCGCCCGCGCGGCCTTCGCGACGGGCGAAAACACCATGGTCCTGCAGATCCCGAGCTATCTGCCGATCGGTGCCTGTGCGGCGCTGGCGGCGCTGGTGGCCGCCTGCGCGGTCGTCAGCGCCGTGCGGCTCGCGAGGGCCCCTGCGTGAGCGGCTTCGCGATGGCCGTCACGGGGTTCTCGGTGATGCTGGCGCTGATGGCGCTGCGGCTGCCGATCGGGCTGGCCATGATGCTCGTCGGCGGCGTCGGCTACATCCAGCTCAACGGGCTCGACCCGTTCCTGAACTATATCCGCACCACGCCCTACCAGATCTTCGCCAACTACACGCTCTCGGTGATCCCGCTCTTCGTGCTGATGGGGGCTTTCGCCGAGCGCTCGGGGCTGGCGGGCGACCTGTTCAAGGCGGCGTCGGCCGTGGTCGGCCATCGCCGCGGGGGGCTGGGCATGGCGGTGATCGGCGCCTGCACCGGCTTCGGGGCGATCTGCGGCTCGGCGGTGGCGACGACCGCGACCTTCTCGCGCGCGGCGCTGCCGGAACTGCGGCGCTACCGCTACGATCCCGGCTTCTCCTGCGGGGTGATCGCCGTCGGCGGCACGCTGGGCATCCTGATCCCGCCCTCGGTCATCCTCGTGGTCTATGCGATCTCGACCGAGCAGAACATCGCCAAGCTGTTCAAGGCGGCGCTGATCCCGGGCCTGCTGGCCGCCGCCTTCTACTGCGTGACGATCGCCCTGATGACGCGGCGCCATCCGGACTGGGGGCCAGCGCAGCCGCGCGTGGCCTGGGCCGACCGGGTGCGGCCGCTGCTCGGCGTGATTCCGGCGCTGCTGGTCGCGGTCATCGTCGTCGGCGGCATCTATGGCGGCGTGTTCACGCCGACGGAGGGCGCCTCGGTCGGTGCCTTTGTCATGCTGGTCATCGGCCTCGTGCGTCGCACCCTGACGCCCACCGCTGTCCGCCAGGCCATCCTGCAGACGGCGGAGACCTCTGCGATGATCTTCGCGATTCTGCTCGGGGCGGAGGTCTTCAACGCCTTCCTGGCGCTGACGCAGGTGCCGACGGCGGCGGCGGAGATGATCGCCGCCTCCGGCTGGGCTCCCTACACTGTCCTGATCGGGCTGCTCTTGTTCTACATCGTGCTCGGCGGGGTGATGGACGAGCTGGCAATGATCCTGCTGACGCTGCCGGTGTTCTTTCCGATCGTGACGGCGCTGGATTTCGGCATGCCGGCCGACGATGTCGCGATCTGGTTCGGCATCCTCGTCCTGATCGTCGTCGGCATCGGTATGACCTGCCCGCCCATCGGCCTCAACGTGTTCGTCGTGGCGTCGCTGGCGCGCGACGTGCCGGTGACGCGGATCTATCGCGGCGTGCTGCCCTTCGTGGCGGCGGATGTCCTGCGGCTGGGCTTGGTGGTGGCATTTCCGGCGCTCAGCCTCTATCTGGTGAAGCTGCTGGATTGACCGCGCCGGAGCCTGCCCGTGACCGTGAACGATCTCGACATCGACGACATCAAGGCCGGCCTCGCCGACGGCTCCATCCTCCTCGTCGACGTCCGCGAGCCGCATGAATTCGCCGCCGGGCATATTCCCGGCTCGGTTTCCCGTCCGCTGTCACGGTTCGACCCCGCCGATTTGCCCAACGAGCCGGGCAAGCGGCTGGTGCTGTCCTGCGCCGCCGGCGTGCGCTCGCTGCGGGCGCTCGAATTCGCGCAGTCGGCCGGGCTCGACGTCGACAGCCATTACCTCGGCGGTTTCCGCGACTGGGCGATGCGGGGCGAGCCGGTCTCGACCTGAGCGCACCTGCCGTCTTGCGCGCCGCGCATCGCGGCACGCTCCTTGCCGGGGCTGACGTCAGCTCCGTCCTGGGCCAGTGTTTCATTCGACCAATCTGAGGGACTTTCGACCATGCGCCCCATGAAATTCGGATTCGGACAGCCGGTTCGCCGCGTCGAGGACCAGCGCCTGACCACGGGCGCCGGCCGTTACACCGACGACACTGCCGTCGAGGGCGCGCTGCATGGCTTCGTCCTGCGCTCGCAATACGCCCATGCCACCTTCAAGATCCGCGACAAGGAGACGGCGCGGCGCATGAAGGGCGTCAAGCTGATCCTGACGGGCGAGGACGTCGCCCATCTCGGCGATCTGCCCTGCAAGGGGCTGATCAAGACGATCTCGGGCGAGCCGGTGACGCCGCTGCCCGTGCCCGTGCTGCCCACCGACACCGTCCGCCATGTCGGTGAGGCGGTCGCCTTCATCGTCGCCGAGACGCTCGACCAGGCGCGCGACGCCGCCGAGGCGATCGAGATCGAATGGGAGAGCCTGCCCTCGGTCACGGGCATCGAGGAGGCGCTCGATCCCAAGGCGCCGCAGATCTGGCCCGACCGGCCGGGCAATGTCGCCTTCGAGGCGGAGCAGGGCGACAAGGCCAAGACGGATGCCGCCTTCGCCAAGGCGGACCGCACCGTCGCCGTCACCATCGTCAACAACCGGCTCGCCTCCAATTATATGGAGACGCGTGCCTGCATCGCCGAATACGACAAGGCGACCAAGCGCTGGACGCTGACGCTCGGCAGCCAGGGCAGCCATGGCACGCGCGACATCCTGGCCAAGAGCATTCTCAAGGTCGATCCCTCGCGCATCCGGGTGGTGACGCCGGATGTCGGCGGCGGCTTCGGCACCAAGATCTTCATGTATCGCGAATACCCGCTGACCATGGTCGCGGCGGAGACGCTCAAGCGCCCCGTCCGCTGGGTCGCCGACCGCACTGAGCATTTCCTCGCCGACACCCATGGCCGGGCCAATCTCGCCACCGCGACGATGGCGCTCGACAAGCGCGGCAAGTTCATCGCCCTGAAGGTCGATCTCGCCGCCGAGATGGGCGCTTATCTCTCGCAATACGGGCCCTTCATCCCCTGGGTCGGCACGACGATGACGCCGGGTTGCTACAGCATTCCGGCCGTGCATGTGCGCTTCCGCGGCATCCTGACCAACACCATGGCGGTCGACGCCTATCGCGGCGCTGGGCGCCCCGAGGCCGCCTATCTGATCGAGCGGCTGGTCGATGCGATCGCCCGCGAGACGGGCAAGACGCCCGATGCCGTGCGCGCGCTCAACTTCGTCAAGCCGAGCGAGATGCCGCACAAGACCCAGACCGGGCCGGTCTATGATTCCGGCGAGTTCGAGGGCCATATGCGCCGCGCCATGGAGGTGGCGGACTGGAAGGGCTTCAAGGCCCGGCTGCGCGCCGCCAACAAGGCCGGCAAGATCCGCGGCATCGGCATGGCCAGCTATATCGAGGCCTGCGGCGGCGGCGGCCCCGAGAGCTCGACCGTGATCCTCGAGAAGGACGGGATGGTCACCGTGCTGATCGGCACGCAGTCGAACGGGCAGGGGCACGAGACGGCCTATTCGCAGCTCGTTTCGCAGCATCTCGACATCCCGATGGACCGCATCCGGGTGATCCAGGGCGATACCGACAAGGTCGAGACCGGGTCGGGCACCGGCGGCTCGCGCTCGATCCCCGTCGGCGGCGCGGCGCTCGACAAGGCGACCGCGATCCTCTCGGACAACCTGAAGCAGCTCGCCTCCGAGAAGCTCGAGGCCGGCATCGGCGATCTCGAGATCATCGACGGGGCCGTGCGCGTCGTCGGTACCGACAAGGCACTCGACCTCGCGGCCATCGCGGCGCTGCCCGGCGCCACCACGGAGATGCTGCGGGTGCATCAGAGCTGGCAGCCGCCGGAGGCGACCTATCCGAACGGCACCCATGTCTGCGAGCTCGAGATCGACCCGCAGACCGGCGCGACCGAGATCGTCAACTACGTGGTCGTCGACGATTTCGGCATGACGCTGAACCCGATCATGCTGCAGGGCCAGGTCCATGGCGGCGCGGCGCAGGGCATCGGCCAGGCGCTGATGGAGGAGATCCGCTTCGACTCCTCGGGCCAGATGCTGACGGCGACCTTCATGGACTATGCGCTGCCGCGGGCGATCGACATCCCCAACTTCCATTTCGAGACTCGCAATGTCCGCTGCGTCACGAATGCGCTGGGCGTGAAGGGGGCGGGTGAGGCCGGTGCGATCGGCGCGTGCCCGGCGGTGATGAACGCGATGGTCGACGCGCTCGACCGCGCCGCGGGCATCAAGGCCATCGACATGCCGGCGACGCCGCTGAAGGTGTTCAACGCGCTGAAGGAAGCAGGGTATCGGCTCTGACGCAAGGGCAGGCTTGCGCTGGCGCAAGACTGCTCACGCGAATGGCACTTGGCGCCGACAGCGGGATCGGTTGATCTGGAATGGTTCCAATCGGCGCCATTCCGGCCACCGAAGCCTTCAGGGAAGCACCATGATCCGCACCATCGCCGTCGCTGCCGTTCTGGGACTGGGCGTCACCGCTGTCCTCGCCCAGTCCGACCCGATCACCGAACGCCGCAATACGATGAAGGCCGTCGGTGCGGCCACCCGCGACGGCGCGGCGATCGCCAAGGGCGAGGCGCCTTTCGAGGCGGCGAAGGCGCAGGCCATCGCCAAGGCCTATATCGACTCGGCCAAGAAGATGCCGGGGCTCTATCCCGTCTCATCGAAGACCGGCGGCGAGACCACCGCGGCCCCGAAGATCTGGGAGGACCAGGCCGGCTTCAAGGCGGCCTTCGTCAAGTTCGAGACCGATGCCGCCGCCATCGGCACGGCGGCCGACGTCGCCGCCTTCCGCACGGCTTTCGGCAACGCGACCAAGAACTGCGGCAGCTGCCACGAGGTCTACCGCATCAAGAAGTGACGCCGGTCCCGGCGGCGGTCGGTCGACCTCAGTCTCGGGCCGACCGATGGAGCCTTCCGGCTTCCGGCACGTTGTGCTGACATGCGCGCGCCGCAGCCTCCGCTGCGGTGCGGGTCCGTCGTCTGCCATGGAGCTTCAAGATGCTGCGCCTTCGCCGTCTGCTGGTCACGCTCGTGCTGCTGGCGGCTGTGGGACTGGGCGGCTTCTACCTGCTCACCGACCCCCGCGTCGTCTCGCCGTCGCCCGAGATCGGCACGCTGGGCGTGCCCGACCTCGAGAACGGGCGCATCCTGTTCGCGGCCGGTGGCTGCGCTTCCTGCCACGCCACCCCGAACCAGGACGACAAGCTGAGGCTCGGTGGCGGGCTGGCGCTCGAATCGCCCTTCGGGACGTTCCACGCCCCCAACATCTCGCCCCATACCCGGGACGGCATCGGCAATTGGGGCGTGCAGGACTTCGTCGACGCGATGGCGGCCGGCGTCTCGCCGCAGGGGCAGCACTACTATCCGGCCTTTCCCTACACCTCCTACCGGCTGATGCCGCCCAAGGCGCTGGCCGATCTCTTCGCCTATATCCGGACGCTCGCTGCCGTCGAGGGCCGGGCGGCGGCCCATGAGTTGCCGTTCCCCTTCAACATCCGTCGCATCGTCGGCGGCTGGAAGCTCCTGTTCTTCGAAGGCGCGGCGTTCCAGCCCGACCCGACGAAGAGCGAGGAGTGGAACCGGGGCGCCTATCTGGTGAACGGACCGGGCCATTGCGCCGAGTGCCACTCCAACCGCAACGCGCTCGGCGCCATCGTCCAGGCGACCCGCTTCGCCGGCGGCCCGGATCCGGAGGGCCGCGGCTTCGTTCCCAACATCACCCAGACGCCTGAGGGGCTCGGCAAATGGTCGAAAAGCGAGATCGCCGAATTGCTGAAGAGCGGTTTCACGCCCGAATTCGACAGTGTCGGCGGCACGATGGCGGCGGTGGTGCGCAACACGGCGCAACTGCCCGAGGCCGACCGCCAGGCGATGGCGGAGTATCTGAAGTCGCTGCCGGCGGTGCAGGGCCCGCCGCGGCCGGTGAAGACGGGCGGGTGACGCGGGAGAGCGTTATCCTCGCGGCGGCCATGAATCGGGCGTTTTCGGGAGTCGCTGCTCGGGGTCGATCACGTGTACCCGGGGAGCGTCTGCCTCGTTCCAACGCCAGAGCGCGACACAGCGCCCGCCCGGCGACATGAAGGACGGATAGACGACGCCGTCCCAAGTTGCGGCCTGCAGGCGCGCGGCGAGCCGGTGAGTGGGCGGCACGTGTCCGGCGTCGCTTTCAAGACGCCAGGCGGTCGGGTGGATCGCCGTTGTCAGGCCGATGGTCGCGAGGTTTTCCGGCAGGGTCAGATCGAAGAGACGGGCGCCGAAAACCTCCAGCATGGCGATCAGGGCCGGATGCTGGGTCAGGCCCTGATTGTACTCCGCCCAGGCGGTCGACATCTCGCAGGCGGCATAGAGGCATGGCTGTCCGACGGCGTTCCAGCGGCCGCCATAGCGCGCGGCTCCGTCTCCCGAGAGCGGCAGATGGGACCAGCGCGGCACATAGGCCCGCCACAGGACCCAGTCCGCCGCCGCGCCGGGCTCAGGAATAGACACCCGCGCGGACCGATTCGAGATAGTCGAGAACCCGGTCGCTCTTGCCCTCGCGTACGAGGTCATAGGCGGTTTTGCCGCCCCATCCGGGAAGGGGCTGATGCTTGAACCAGATGGCGGCGCGGCCCTCGTCTCCCGCCATTTCAGCGGCCATGGCGATGATCCGGACCAGTGGGCTCAGGGCGGCATCGACACGGCGCCGGCCCGATTTGGCTGTGAGCGTGGTGCGCGCGACCCCGGTCATCGCGGCGATGTCCGTCAGCGGCAGCCCAAGCCTTTCCGAGACGCGGCGTGCCGAGAGATAAGGCTCTCCTGCCTCGCGGAAGCTCGTCGCCGTCAGCTCCAAGGCAAGTGTCATGTCGCAAATCCTGCAACGGTTGATCAATCGGTGATCAATATGCGCTCAGGTTGGGGCGGCAACAAGGTGCGGCACGGTGCGGTCGGAACTGAACTCCCATCGCTGACCGAAACCCTTGCCTATTCCATCACCGCCGCCTTGAGGATGCAGACCATCATCGCCGTGCCGGGCCCGTCGCCGACGCAGCGCACGACGTGGCGGCGGTCGCAGCGGTAGCGCAGGGTTTCGCCGGCCTTGGCACGCTGGATGATGTCGCCGACCTCGACCTCGAACTCGCCGGAGGTGACCGAGAGCGACTCGATCGAGCCGCGCTGGTGCCCTTCGGAATCGAGTTCGCCGCCGGGCTCGGACTGGACATCGTACCATTGCAGCCATTCGACGGTCTTGATCCAGCCGACGATGGCGAGCTTCAGCTTGCCGTCCTCGGAGACCAGGATCGGCGTGTCGGCGCGGGCGGTCTTCTCGATGAAGGGCTCTTCCTCGCCGCTGGAAAGCACGCGCTCGATCGAGATGTCGAGCGCCTGGGACAGCCGCCAGATCGTCGCCAGCGTCGGGTTGGTCTCATTGCGTTCGATCTGGCTGATGATCGACTTGGCGACGCCGGACTGCTCGGCGAGCTCCGACAGCGAGAAGTTATAGGCCTTGCGCAGGCGCTGGATCGTCTTGCCGAGTTGCCCCGAGACGACGTGAGCCCCGGATTCGAACTCGCGTCCGCCACGCTCTTTCGTCTCGATACCCATGAGGATCGGCCTGCCTTGTCTGTCGGATCGTTTGCACGATCGAACGAAAATGTTTGTCTGACCGGACAATGCCCGCTGCGGTCGTGCGGGGCAAGCCGCTGCTGCGGTGCGAAACCGGCGCGCGGCTCAGGTGGGGCGGCTTGAGCTGATCTCGCGCTGCTCGCGCTTGAGCACGCCCAGCCGCTGCTCGCGCAGGATGACGTAGATTCCCGAGGCGATGACGATCGTCGCCCCGACCAGGATGGTCCAGACCGGCCATTCGCCGAAGACGAACCAGCCGATCAGCACGGCCCAGATCATGGTCGAGTATTCGAAGGGCGCGATCAGCGAGGCGTCGCCGAAGCGATAGGCCTGGACCAGGAGAATCTGGCCGAAGCCGCCGAGGACGCCGATCGCCACCAGCATGGCGGCTTCCGTCAGGTCCGGCATGCGCCAGCCGAAGGCGAGCGTGATCAGGCCGAGCGCGCTGGTCAGCAGCATGAAATAGAAGACGATCGCGCCGGTGCTTTCCGTCTTGGTCAGCAGGCGCACCTCGATCGAGGCGAAGGCCGAGCAGAACGCGCCGGCCAGGCCGAGCGCCGCGCCGAGCGCCGGGCCGGCCTGGAAGCCCTGGCTCAGCGCGCCGGCCGAGAGATGGGGCGAGAGCATGATCAGGACGCCGACGAAGCCAACGGTCACTGCACTCCAGCGATAGATCCGGACGCGCTCCTTCAGCACCAGCGCCGCCAGCACGACGACGCCGAGCGGCGCGGCATAGCCGAGCGCGACCGCATCCGAGAGCGGCAGGAACTGCAGCGCCGCGAAGCCGCAGAACATGCCGGTCGAGCCGATGACGCCGCGCTTGAGATGGCCGCGCAGATTGCGCGTCTTCAGCGCACCCGGCAGTTCGGAGCGCCAGGCGAGCCAGATCAGCAGCGGAATCAGCGCGAAGAAGGAGCGGAAGAAGACCAGTTCCCCGGTCGGGTAGCGCGACGACATGTGCTTGATGGCGGCCGACATCAGCGTGAAGGCCAGCGCCGAGAGCAGTTTCAGGCTGATGCCGAGAAGCGGGGACAAGGGACCGGCGCGGTGGGAGGAGAAGTGGCGGCGGCGGTGCCGCGAGTCGTCTGTTTAGACCACGTCCAGACCGGGCTTCAAAGCGCCGAGCCTGCAACCCCGTCAGGCTGTTCATGGGAGGGCGGGTGTTCCCGCCCCCTCTGCCTCGGTTCCCCTCAGCCCTCATCATGAGGAGCGCTCCATAGGAGCGCGTCTCGAAGGATGTTTCAGGAGGTGCCCACTGGAGCTTCCTTCGAGACGCCGCTTCGCGGCTCCTCAGGGTGAGGGCTGAGGGTTGAGGCCGCCGACCTCAGAAGCTCCCCCGGAACGCCCCGCCGTCGATCAGGATGTTCTGGCCGGTGATGTAGCCGGCATGGGCGCTGGCGAGGAAGGCGCAGAGCCGGCCGAACTCGTCGGCCTCGCCGAACCGACCGGCCGGCACGTCGGCGCGGCGGGCCTGCGCCATCTCCTCGATGCTGACCCCCTTCATCGCCGCCATCTTGGTCAGCCCGCCCTTCAGCCGGTCGGTGTCGAACATTCCCGGGAGTACGTTGTTGATCGTGACATTGGCATGAGCGACCTCGCGCGCCACGCCCGAGAGGAAGGCGGTGAGCCCGGCGCGGGCCGCCGAGGAGACGTCGAGCCCCGGCAGCGGAGTCAGAACGCTCGCCGAGGTGATGTTGACGATGCGGCCGAAACGCCGGGCGATCATGCCATCGACGACGCGCTGCACCAGTTCGAGCGGCGTCGCCATGTTCTGGACGACGCCTTCGAGAAGCGCCTCGCGCGACACATCGCGAAACGGTTTCGGCGGAGGGCCGCCATTGTTGTTGATCAGAATGTCGGGTTCGGGGGCGGCGGCGAGCAGTGCGTCCTGCCCGGCGCGGGTCGAGACGTCGGCGACGACGGGAATCACGGTCGCGCCGGTGCTGGAGCGGATCTGGCTCGCCGTCGCCTCGAGCGTCGAGCCGTCGCGTCCATTGATGACGACGGTGCAGCCGGCCTCGGCCAGCGCCTGGGCGCAGCCGCGGCCGAGCCCTTTGCTGGAGGCACAGACAATGGCCGTACGGCCCGAAATTCCCAGATCCATCGCATTCCTCCGGAGGCTTTTGTCATCGAGCGGCAGACAGACCACGGATCGGAGGGCCCGTCATCAAAGCGCAACGCAAATCAGACACATGCCGGACGCATCGCAACAGAACGGGCCGGGTGGCATGGGCGACGAGGACGACGCGAAGCAGGTTCGCAGCATCTTCATCTCGGATCTCCACCTGGGCACCCGCGGGGCGCAGGCAGATCTGGTTCTCGAATTTCTCCGCGCTTATGACGCGCCGCATATCTATCTGGTGGGCGACATCATCGACGGCTGGCGGCTGAAGAGCGGCTGGTATTTCCCGCAGTCGCATAACGACGTCATCCAGAAGCTGCTGCGCAAGGTGCGCAAGGGCTCGAAGCTGACCTACGTCACGGGCAACCATGACGACTTCCTGCGTGACTTCACCGGGCTGCAGTTCGGCGGCATCACGCTGGTCGACGAGGTCATCCACGAGACGGCCGACGGCAAGCGCCTGCTCGTCATCCATGGCGACCTGTTCGACCTCGTGGTGCGCAACGCCAAATGGCTCGCCCTGCTGGGGGACTGGGCCTACACGCTGGCGCTGGCCTCGAACGCGGTGGTCAACCGGGTGCGGCGGCTGCTCAACCTGCCGCACTGGTCGCTCTCCGCCTGGGCCAAGAACAAGGTCAAGAACGCGGTCAACTACATCGGCGAGTTCGAGGTCTGCCTGGCCGCCGAGGCGCGCCGGCACCAGGCCGACGGCGTGGTCTGCGGGCATATCCACCACGCCGCCTTCCGCGAGATCGAGGGGCTGACCTACATCAACACGGGCGACTGGGTCGAAAGCTGCACGGCGGTGGTCGAGCATCATGACGGGCGCTTCGAGATGATCCGCTGGCCGCAGGGGCGCCTCAAGGGGCAGGCCGCCGTCCCGGTCGTCGTCCCGGCGCGTCCGCAGACCGTACCGGCGCTGGTCGAGGCAGCCTGATGATGCGCGTCATGATCGCGACGGACGCCTGGCGCCCGCAGATCAATGGCGTGGTCCGCTCGCTGGAGCGGATGGCGGAGGCGGCGCCCGATTTCGGCGTGACGGCGCGGATGCTGACCCCGGAGGGCTTCCGCCAGATCGGCCTGCCGAGCTATCCCGACATCCGCATCGCGCTGGCGACGCAGCGGGCGATCGCCGAGCGCATCGCCGATTTCGGCCCCGACCATATCCACATCGCCACCGAGGGGCCGATCGGCTGGCTGACCCGGGCGGTGTGCCTGGCCCAGAAGCGGCAGTTCACCACGAGCTATCACACGCGCTTCCCGCAATATGTCGCGGCGCGCTGGCCGATCCCCGAAAGCTGGAGCTACGGCTTCCTGCGGCGGTTTCATGGCCCGGCCGCGGCGGTGATGGTCTCCACAGCGACGGTCGAGGCCGAACTGCGCCAGCATGGGTTTGAGAACATCGTGCGTTGGGGGCGCGGCGTCGATCTTTCGCTGTTCCATCCCCGGCCGCAGAGCGTGCTCGATCTGCCGCGTCCGATCTTCCTCAGCGTCGGCCGGGTCGCGGTCGAGAAGAATCTCGACGCCTTCCTGTCGCTGCGGCTGCCGGGCAGCAAGGTTGTGGTCGGCGACGGGCCGGCACGGGCGGATCTGCAGCGGGCCTATCCGGATGCGACCTTCCTGGGCACGCGCGAGGGCGAGGATCTGGCCGCGATCTACGCCTCGTCGGACGTGTTCGTGTTCCCGAGCCTCACCGACACGTTCGGCATCGTGCTGCTGGAGGCTGTCGCCAGCGGCCTGCCGGTCGCGGCCTTTCCCGTGCAGGGGCCGATGGACGTTTTCGCCGGCAGCGGCGCGGCGGTACTCAACGAGGATCTGCGGGCGGCGGCGCTGCAGGCGCTGCGCATCCCGCGCGAGACCTGCCTCGATCTCGCGGCGCGCCATGGCTGGCAGGCGAGTGCGGCGCAGTTCTACGGCCATATCCGCCGGGTCGCGCGGCCTCAGGGCGCCCCCGACCTCAAAGCCTTCGCGAACGCTTGTGCCTTGGAAGGCCGGGAGCCGCGCCGTCTGACGGCTTGAGCTGGGCGCGGAAGCCGTCGCGCCGCTCGTGGATCGAGGCGATCACGAACCCCACGGGCACGCCGATCCCGACGAGGGCGGCTTCCGAGAGCTGGAGGCTGGCCTCGATCGTCTCCGGCACCGCGTCGTTGACGCCGATCTTGTAGAGATGGCGGGCATGATCGGCGTCGCGGGCCCGCGCGACGATGACGAGGTCCGGCCGCAGCTCGCGCGCCGCCAGGACGGTGGCGTCGACGGCGCGGGGATTGTCGATCGTGACGATCAGCGCCGTCGCCTCGTCGATGCCGCACAGGCGCAGGAAATCCGCCCGGGTCGCGTCGCCATAGAAGGCCGGCCGCCCGGCACGGCGCTGCGCGGCGATCAGGCCCGGGTCCGCATCGATGACGATATAGGGCTTGCCGTGCTCCTCCAGCATGCTGCCGACGAGCTGGCCGACGCGCCCGCCGCCGACGACGATGGCGCGGGCCGAATGGTCATCGGGCGGCAGGATCTGGGCCTCGTCCGGCAGGGCCACCGGAACGGCAAGCGTCCGCGCCAGGCTGCGGGCCAGGCGGGCGAGCAGCGGCAGGGCGATCATGGTCAGGGAGACCCCGGCGAGAACGAGACTCGCGGGCGCCTGATCCAGCAGCTTCGCCGCGACCGCGCCGTTGAGCAGGACGAAGGCGAATTCGCCACCCGGCCCGAGCATGATCGCGGTTTCGAGCGCGGTCGCTTTCGACAGCTTCAGGAAGCGGGCGAGGCCGAAGACGAGCAGCGACTTCGCAGCGAAGAGGCCCACCGCGATGCCGAGGATGGCAAAGGGTTGGGCGGCGAGTTCGGCCGGGTTCACGCCCATGCCGACGGTGAGGAAAAAGACGCCGATCAGCAGCGATTTGAACGGCTCGATCGTGACCTCGATGGCGCGGCGGTACTCGGTCTCCGCCAGCAGCAGGCCGGCGATGAAGGCACCCAGCCCCATCGAGAGCCCGGCGGCGGCGGCGATCATCCCGGTGCCGAGCGCGATCAGCAGCGTCGCCGCCATGAAGCTTTCGGAGGAATCGGTCGAGGCAACCAGGCGGAAGAGCGGCCGCAACGCGCGGCCACCGACGAGCACGATCGCGGCGATGGCGGCGAAGGCCTGGATCAGCGCCTGGGCGAGGCCGGCCAGCAGCGAGCCGCCGCCCTCCTGCGCGCCGAGCACGCTGACCAGGAAGAGCAGGGGCACGACCGCGATGTCCTGGCAGATCAGCACGGCGAAGCTGGCGCGGCCGGCCGAGGAGGTCATCCGCTTCTTGGACGAGAGCAGTTCCACGACCATAGCGGTCGAGGACAAGGCGAGGCCGAAGCCGATGATCAGTGCCGCCGTAGTCGGCTGTCCCAGCGCGAAGGCGACGCCCCCGATCGCCGCCGCCGAGAGGGCGATCTGTCCGAGGCCGAGCCCGAAGACGAGGCGCCGCATGGTCTTGAGGCGTTCGAAGGAGAGCTCGAGCCCGATCACGAACAGGAGGAAGGCGACGCCGAGTTCGGCCGGTCCGGCGAGCGCCTCCGGGCTCGAGACGGTGATCGTGCTGAGCAGCGGGATCGAGGAGACCAGGCCGCCGAGGCCGAAGGGTCCGAGCAGCGCGCCGCAGGCCATGAAGGCGACGACCGAGTTGATCTTGAAGCTCTTGGCGAAGGGCACGATGACGCCCGCCGTCGCGAGCACCACGGCAGCGTCCTTGTAGACGGAAGGGTCGACGGTCGCGGCCAAGGGGAACGCCTTGCGATTCGCGGGAGGAATGAGGACGAGCGGACTGTGCGGTTTCGGCTCCGCCGACACAACCGCTGCGGCGCAGCATGGAGGCGCAATTTGCTTTTGCGGCTGGAACCTTAGCAGGGCCGGCTTGCCCGGGGCCGATGCGAGGCGGTTTCCTGCCGGGCGCTTCCGGGCTAGCGTCCGGCGCCCCCGCTGAAGAAGGCCTGCCCATGCGTTTCACCGGCACCGAGAACTATGTTGCCACGGAGGACCTGACGGTCGCCGTCAATGCCGCGATCCGGCTGGAGCGGCCGCTTCTGGTGAAGGGCGAGCCCGGCACGGGCAAGACCGTGCTGGCCGAGGAGATCGCGGCTGCGCTCGGCGCGCCGCTGATCACCTGGCACGTCAAGTCGACGACCAAGGCGCAGCAGGGCCTCTACGAGTACGACGCGGTCAGCCGCCTGCGCGACAGCCAGCTCGGCGACCCCCGCGTCTCGGACATCTCCCACTACATCCGGCGCGGCAAGCTCTGGGAGGCCTTCGTCGCCCCGGTGCGGCCGGTGCTGCTGATCGACGAGATCGACAAGGCCGATATCGAGTTCCCCAACGACCTCCTGCTCGAACTCGACCGCATGGAGTTCCATGTCTACGAGACCGGCGAAACGGTGCGGGCAGAGCAGCGGCCGGTGATCATCATCACCTCCAACAACGAGAAGGAGCTGCCCGACGCCTTTCTGCGCCGCTGCTTCTTCCATTATATCCGCTTTCCCGACGCGCAGACGATGCAGGCCATCGTCGAGGTGCATTTCCCCGGCATCAAGAAGCGGCTGATGGAGGAGGCGCTGAAGCTGTTCTTCGAGGTGCGCGAGGTGCCCGGCCTGAAGAAGAAGCCCTCGACCTCGGAGCTGCTCGACTGGCTGAAGCTCCTCGTGGCCGACGAGATGACGCCGGAAATGCTGCGCGAGCGCGATCACCGCAAGCTGATCCCGCCGCTGCACGGCGCGCTGCTGAAGAACGAGCAGGATGTCTCCCTGTTCGAGAAACTGGCCTTCATGACCCGGCGCGAGGGACGGTGACGGCGCCGGTCGGCAGAGCTTCGCAGGGCGGGATCGCGGTCGCGAGGTCGATCTTGGGATCGATCGCGCGGGCCGCCGCAGTCAGGTCGAAATCGCGCATCAGCAGGACATAGTCCTGCGTTTCTGACGTTCTGAGATAGCCGGTCATGGTGATCGGTCTGGTGGAGAGGTCTCCGGTTCGGCAGGCCTTGTCCGCGCCGAGCGAGAGGCTGCCGCGGTTGCCGTTATTGTGCGGCCCGGCGAACATCTCCTCACGGAACGCGCCCAGCCGGCCGACATCGGCTGCGCTGAGCTTGAACAGCGTGAAGCGTCGTCCCGGCTTCACGAGAACCGGCAGGGATGCGAGTTCCGCCGCGTCGCGCACCTCCTCCAGCACGGCCTTGCGCTCATGGCGCCCACCATCCTTGGACATGGCGATGATGGTCATGGTGACGCCGCCGGGCAGGGGGCGGACGTCGGCCGGCAGGCTGATCCCGGCGCGCAACTGCGACAACTCCGTCGTGCGAATGTCGATCTTCGAGAGCTTCGGCAGGGATGCCAGTGGAACATGGCCGCAGCCGGCTACGAGGCTGGCGAGCAGGAGGCCGGCGAGAGGAGCGAGACGCATCGAAGGGGGCTCTTCAGATTTGTGATTGACGAGAAATAATTCGCCTCTTACTTTAATTTTGTCAATCGAGGAAATCATTATGGCGATGCCGTTTCAATCCGCTGCGACGTTTCCCCCCGATGCCGCCATGCGCCTGCGCAAGGTCAGTCTCTGGGCCCGTGGTTTCAGCTATGCCGCCGGGGCGCTGATGGTCTTCGGCCTGATCTGGCTCTGGACCGATGCCGATGCGCTCTTCCAGCATGCCCGCAGCACGATCGGGCTACGGGACGCCCTGATCGCGCCTTCGCCGAGGGGCTACTGGGCCGCGTTCGGTCTCGCCTGGATTCCCGCGCTGCTCTTCGTTCTGGCGATGCTGCGGCTGGGGACGCTGTTTCGCGCCTTCGGCGAGGGCAGGGTCCTCGTCGACGAGAATGCGGCTTCGCTGCTGCGCGTAGGCTGGCTCCTGGTGGCCTGCGGCGCCGCCACCCCCGTGGTGCGGGCCCTGCAGAGCATCGCCATGACCATCGACAACCCGCCGGGGCAGAAGCATCTGGCGATCACGCTCGATCCCTGTGTCTTCGCCGCCATGGCCGCGGGCGCGGCGCTGATCGCCTTCGGCCATGTGCTGCGGGAGGCGATCCGCCTGTCGGACGAGAATCAGAGTTTCGTGTAAGTCGGCCCGATGCCCGTCATCGTCGAACTCGATATCATGCTCGCGCGCCGCAAGATGCGGTCGAAGGAACTCGCCCAGCGCATCGGGCTGACCGAGCAGCAGGTGTCGCAGCTCAAGTCTGGGAAGGTGCGCGGCATGCGTTTCGACACGCTCTCGCGCATCTGCTCCGTGCTGCAATGCCAGCCGGGAGACCTGCTTCGCTATGAGCCGGGCGAAGAACCCGACGAGGTCGACGACGCCGGTTGATGGCGCGATGGAACCGCCGTCCGCTGCCTCGCGCCCTTGCCTCTTCCTCCCGTCCTTCACTTTCTGTTAAGACGTTGGGCGTTCCTTGCCGGTGACGAGGGGCTGCCGGCTGCGGTGGCCCGTTGCCCGAAATCAGGAGGCCGCTGCTCGATGCGCGCCAAAACTGCTGCCGAGATGATCGCTGCCGAAGCCGTCCGCTCCGCGGGCTCTCTCCGCTGCTACCGCCACAAGGCGATCCCGCTGCTGATGGTCCTGGCCGCCCCGGCGCTCGGCGCCTGCAGCGTTTCGCCGGTCGAAACCGCCGCGACGAAGCCGACTACGACCGCCACCAAGCCTCACGAGAAGCGCAAGCAGGCGATCGAACTGGCCAAGGCCGATCCGCGCGAGAGGGACTGCCTCGTCCGCGCGATGTATTTCGAATCGAACCGCTCGAGCGACAGCGGTCTGCTCGGCGTCGGCACCGTCGTTCTCAACCGGGTCGAGTCGCCGCGCTATCCGGACACCATCTGCAGCGTCGTCGGTGCCCCGCGGCAATTCGCGCCGGGCGTGCTGAGCCGCTCCATGGCTGCCCGCGACCTGCCGCGGGTCGAGGCCGCCGCCGAGGCGATCCTCGCCGGCCAGCGCAACGAGGCGGTAGGGAACGCCAAGCATTTCCACATGGCCGGCCTGCGCTTCTCCTATGCCAACATGCATTACGTCACGGTGGCCGGCGGCAACGCCTTCTATGTGAAGGGCGAGCGGCCCGAGCGTCGCCGCAGCGAGGAGCCGACCTACCAGCTCGCCTCCGTGTCCACGCCGCTCACCACGAGCGCTTCGTCCGTGCCGACTTCGTTTGCCGCCGCGCCGCTGGCCTTCGTGCCGGCGCCGGCCGCCGTCGAGCCGGTTGTCCTGGCGGCGAATGTGCTCGTGACCGCGCCGCTGCCGCCCGGCCGGCCGATGGATCTCGGCCTGACCCGGAAGACGGCGTCGGCCAGCCCAGAGGCGCTCGATCTGCGCTTCGCCTCGCTCATGCCGGAGAGCCGCGGCCTGCGCGGCAGCCTCAAGCAGGACTGATCCTCGCGCCTGCAGCCGTCGCAGGCTCGGGCGCAGGCTTCAGGCCCAGCCCAGAAGGGGCCGCCCGCCGAGCGCGGCGGCCAGCGCTGTGAGCGTCACCGCCGCATAGACGGTCGTGAAGGCTGCGACGGCGAGCAGGCCGGGTCGCGCCGCCGGCGTCAGTCGCCAGACCAGCAGCCCGAAGAGCGGGACGAACTGCAGCGCGTGCAGGCCGAGGAAATGCGGCAGGCGCAGATCGCCGACCTCGAGCGACCAGCCCAGGAACGGAAGCGTGGCATGGTCCGGCGGCACGGCCCCGACATAATGCCCGCTGGGGCTGCCGCCCATGGCAAAGCCGCTGACGATGCCGAGCACCGCCGTCAGCACCAACCCGCCGACCAGCGACCAGCGCAGCACCTCGGGCATCGCCACCGCGTCGCGGCGGGCGAGCCCATAGGCCAGCACGGCGGGCGCCGCCGTGAACATGACCGCGCCCACCGCCATCAGGCTGTAGAGCGCGGCGCCGAGCGCGCTGTCGGTGTTGTAATGCGAGGCCTCGACCCGCGAGGCCCGCCAGGCGATGTAGAGCACCTCGCCGATCAGCGGCACGATCACCGGCCAGATCAGGTAGCGCCCGGCCAGGCTGGCGCGAAAGCGCTCGCCGGCGAGGGGCGAAAACAGTGCCAGCGTCAGCAGGAACAGCGCCGCCGAGAGCGCGAATTTGAGCGGCTTGATCCAGGTGCTGACGCCCTCGAACAGGCGCGGGTTGAGCGCCCAGGCCAGCGCCAGCGGCAGCGCCAGGAGGAGCATGGCGAAGGCGGCGGCGGCCAGGCGCGGCTCGATCTCCAGCGCCCGCAGCCAGGCCGGCAGGCGCGCCTGCAGCCGTGCGATCCGGTCCTCGCGGCCGCTGCGGATGCTCGCCTCCAGCCAGAGATAGGCGAGCCAGCCGAGCGGGCCGAACAGGAAGGTCAGCAGCAGGACCGGCACGATCAGGCCATGCGCGATGGCCTGCTCCTGCGAGCGCCGCAGCACCCAGGTCCCGACGAGGAGGTCGAAGGCGAGGTAGTGGACCCAGCCGGCCAGCAGCAGGGGGCGGGAGCCGAAAAGCGCAGCGACCTGATCGAGCGAGCCGAAGCCGCCGCTGGCCCCCTGCCAATGCATGAGGATGAGGACGGCATAGCCGAGCGACAGGATGGCGGGGATGACGAGGCCGGCCAGCCGGACGGAAAGGCCGCGCCAGCGCGGCAGCAGGATCAGGCTCGCCCAGCCCATCATCGCCAGCGCGCCGGCTGCGGAGAAGGCGGCATCGAGGTCGAGCGGGCCCATCACCATCTCCTATCTATACAGTGTCAAGTTGCTCCTCTGGCGTAAGGCGGTATCTTGATGCTGTCAAGATAAGCGGCTGCGGCCGCAGGAGGCCGACGGCATGGCGGAAAAGCGGGGGGCGGGGCGCGACGGCTATCACCATGGCGATCTGCGCCAGGCGATGATCGACGCGGCCGAGGCCGTGCTCGCCGAGCGGGGCGTCGGCGGCTTCACGCTGCGCGAATGCGCGCGGCGGGCGGGTGTCTCGGCGGCGGCGCCGGCGCATCATTTCGGCAATCTCGCCGGGCTCCTGACGGCGGTCGCGACGCTCGGCTTCGACGATCTCTCCGATGCGATGGACGCAGCCGCGGCGCGGGCGAGCGCCGCGGGCGGCAGCCGGCTCGCGGCGATCTGCCGGGCCTATCTGGAGACCGCGCTCGCCCGGCCGGGCCGTTTCCGCGTCGTGTTCGGGCGCCGGGAGCTCGACAAGGAGGATCCCGAGATGCAGCGCGCCGGGGCGCGGGCCTTCGGCATCCTGGTCGCGGAGACGCGCGCCCATCGCGCCGGGCTGGCCGCGCCGCCGCCGGGCCCGCTGCCGTCGGAGACCGCCAAGGCGGCGGATTTCGCCGAAATCCTGCTGGCCTGGTCGGTGACCCATGGTTTCACGACGCTGCTGATCGACGGCCAGTTCGATTTTCTCGTGTGCGAGGACGGGGGCGAGGCGATGCTCGACCTGTTCTCGCAGCGCCTGATGCGCCTGCTCGGCGCGGCGCTGGCGCCCGACGCGGCTCTCGCAAATCGCGGCCACGATGGTTAGATGGCGGACATGCGCCGCCTGATGCTCCTCCGCCATGCGAAGTCCAACTGGCCCGAAGGCGTGGCCGATCGCGAGCGGCCGCTCGCCACGCGGGGGCGCGAGGCCGCACCCGTGATGGGGCGCTATCTCGCCGAGGAGCTGCTGCTGCCGGACCTCGTGCTGGTTTCGCCGGCGCGCCGGACGCAGGAGACCTGGCAGCTCGTCGCGCCGATGCTGCCGGAGAAGCCGGCGGTGCAGCACGAGCCGCGCATCTACGAGGCCGAGACGCAGCGCCTGCTCGAGGTGGTGCAGGAAACCGAGCCGGTGGTGCGGACGCTGCTGATGATCGGCCACAATCCCGGCTTCGAGGAACTGGCGGCGCTGCTGACCGGGCATGGCGACCGCTATGCGGCTTCGCGCATGAGCCAGAAATACCCGACCTGCGGGCTCGCCGTGCTCGACTTCGCGGTCGATGACTGGCGCGACGTCGCGGCACGCGGCGGACGGCTCGACCGTTTCGTGACGCCGGCCTCGCTGGGCGAAGGTCCGGACGAGTGAGCCGGTCCGCATCGTGAGCGAGCGCTCCTATCTCGACGAGGCGCGCAACGCGGCGCTGGCCTTCGGCGATTCCCTTCTCGGCATGGCGAAGCCGCGGTTGCGGCTCGGCGTCACCGGGCTGTCGCGCTCGGGCAAGACCGTCTTCACCACCGCGCTGATCCAGAACCTGATCGAGGGCGCCGCTCTGCCGGTGCTGAAGGCGGCGAGCGAGGGGCGCATCGCCCGCGTGCGGCTGGTGCCGCAGCCCGATCCGGAGGTGCCGCGCTTCCCCTATGAGGCCCACCGGGCCTCGCTTACGGGGCCGGAGCGGCGCTGGCCGGACTCGACGCGGCGGATTTCGGAGCTGCGCGTCGAGATCGACTATGAGCGCGCCGCCGGCTGGTTCAAGGGGCCGGCGACGCTCACGCTCGACATCGTCGACTATCCCGGCGAATGGCTGCTCGACCTCGCCCTGATCGGGCAGGACTACAAGAGCTGGTCGCGCCAGGCCGTGGGCGACGCCCGCAAGGCGCATCGCCGCGAGGCGGCGGCGGCCTGGCTCGCCGATTTGCCGGGGCGTGATCCGTCGGGTGCGCCCGACGAGATGGCGGCGGAGGCCGCGAGCGACCTGTTCAAGGCCTATCTGGCGCGGCTGCGGGCCGATCCCGAGGCCGTGGCGGTGACGCCGCCGGGGCGCTTCCTGATGCCGGGCGACCTCGAGGGCTCGCCGGCCCTGACCTTCGCGCCGCTCGATCTCGGCGCCGACACGGAGCCTCAACCCGGCACGCTGGCCGGACTGATGGCGGAGCGGTTCGAGGCCTATAAGCGCGTCGTCGTGGCGCCGTTCTTCCGCGACCATTTCGCGAGGCTCGACCGGCAGATCGTGCTGGTCGACGTGCTCGCCGCGCTCGATGCCGGGGCGCCGGCCCTGGCCGATCTCGAAACCGCGCTCGGCCAGGCGCTCGCCGCCTTCCAGGTCGGGCGCAATTCCTGGCTGTCGAGCCTGTTTGCGCCGCGCATCGAGCGCGTGCTCTTTGCCGCGACCAAGGCCGATCATGTCCATCACGGCAGTCATGACCGGCTGGCGGCGGTGATGTCCCATCTCGTCGCGCGGGCGGCCTCGCGCGCCCAGGGCGCGGGCGCGCGGGTCGAGTCGATGGCGCTGGCCGCCGTGCGGGCGACGCGCGAGGTCCGCATCAAGCAGGGGCGCGAGGAGTTGCCGGCCATCGCCGGCGTGCCGGAGGCGGGCGAGAGCGTCGATGGCGAGGTCTTCGACGGCCTGAGCGAGGCGGCGATTTTTCCGGGCGAATTGCCGGAGCGGCCCGAGGCCGTGTTCGATCCCGCCGCGAGCTGGCAGATCCGGGCGCCGCGCTTCCGGCCGCCTCTGGTCGCGCCCGATGCGGGCGGACGCACCAAGCCGCCGCCGCAGATCCGGCTCGACCGCGCCCTGGAGTTCCTGATCGGAGACAGGCTGGCATGAGCAAGGCGCCCCGCGCGATCCGTCTCGATCCTGCCAGACCGGAAGGGGGCCTCGACCCGGTCGTGAGCCGGGGCGACGTCGCCATCCTGCCCGAGAGCGAGCCGATCGACGTCGTCGAGCCGGCTGCCGTCGCGCCCGTGAAGCGGCGCTGGTCCTGGGGCGGGCTCTTCGTCGCCGGGCTGTCGGGTTTTCTCGCGCTCGCCTTCGGGGTCTGGGCCGAGCAGACCATCGCCTGGCTGATGAGCCAGAGCCCGGTGCTGGGCTATGCGGCGCTGGCCTGCGCCGGCCTGGCCGCGCTGGCGCTCGCCGTCATGCTCGGGCGCGTGATCCGCGACATCCTGCGCGAGCGCAAGGTCGAGGCGCTGCGGCTGCGGGCGACCGCGGCGCTGACGGAGGCCAACGTCGACGAAGCCCGGGCCGTTGCGGCCGAGCTCACGGCGCTCTACGGGTCACGGGCGGAGACGGCCAAGGGTCGCGCACAGCTCGCCGACAGCCTGCCGCAGCTCTTTGCCGCCCGCGACGTGCTGACGGTCGCCGAGCGCAGCCTGATGGTGCCGCTCGACGCGCTGGCACAGGCGCAGATCGCCCAGGCGGCGCGGCGCGTCTCGCTCGTCACGGCGGTGAGCCCGCGCGCGCTGATCGACATCGTCTTCGTGCTCGTCGCCTGCGCGCGGCTGCTGCGGACGATCGCCGGCATCTATGCCGGACGGCCCGGCACGCTCGGGCTGCTGCGGCTCGCCCGGCAGGTGCTCGGCCATCTCGTCGTCACCGGCGGCATCGCGGCGGGCGACGCCGTGATCCAGCAGGTGGTGGGGCAGGGGCTGGCGGCGCGGCTTTCGGCCAAGCTCGGCGAGGGCGTCCTGAACGGCTTGCTGACGGCGCGCATCGGTCTCGCCGCGCTGGCGGTGTGCCGGCCGCTGCCCTTCGTGGAAGCCGCGCCGCCGACGCTGGGCGACGTCGCCGGCGATCTCGGATCCTGGGGCGGCACCGCGGAACCGGGCAGGCCGTGAGCGGCAACC
The DNA here is from genome assembly GCF_042466375.1 of Allobosea sp. R86505. Classification (NCBI taxonomy): domain Bacteria; kingdom Pseudomonadati; phylum Pseudomonadota; class Alphaproteobacteria; order Hyphomicrobiales; family Alloboseaceae; genus Allobosea; species Allobosea sp. R86505. The sequence continues at coordinate 2,397,169 of NZ_JAXHPY010000001.1, forward strand.
GCGGCCGGCTCGCCTCGGCAGAATCTGCCGGGCGAGGGCCGATTTGACCCGGCTGAAAACGCTCGGAAACACTCCCGAAACCATCCAAGTCCCTGAGAAATCAGGCCCCGCGCCGTGGCACATGGCGTGCAGTGATCGCCCCGACAGTTGAGGGCCGCCCGATGAGGGCGCCGGTCGAGGTGAGGGTTCCATGGGTGTTTTCAGTGCGTTGACGACCGCGGTTTCGGGGATGCAGGCGCAGTCCTATGCGCTCGAGAACATCTCCGGCAACATTGCGAATTCCCGCACCGCCGGCTTCAAGCGGGTCGATACGACCTTCTCCGATCTGGTGCCGGATTCGGCGCTGAACCGCCAACTCTCCGGCTCGGTGACGGCCTACAGCCAGGCGACGAACTCGATCCAGGGCGACCTGACGGCGACCCGCATCGACACCAACGCCGCGATCAACGGCGACGGCTTCTTCGTCGTCGACCAGCGCCTGAGCGGGCTCGGCAGCAACACCCAGTTCTCCAACAGCAACCTCTATACGCGCCGTGGCGATTTCGATTTCGACGCCAATGGCTATCTCGTCAACGGAGCCGGCTACTATCTCAAGGGCCTGAAGATCGACACGGTCACCGGTCAGCTCATCGGCACCCAGCCGGAGGTGCTGCGCATCACCAAGGAGCAGTTCCCGGCCAAGGCGACGACCTCGATCGAGTATCGCGCGAACATTCCCGCGAAACCCGGCACGAACAACGCCAATTCCAACCCCACGGTGGCGGGCTCGGAGCTCCTGAACCCTGCGGGCTTCACCAGCAACCCGCTGTCGACGACCGAAGGCGGCACCGGCATCGTCATCGGCAGCGAGATCACGAGCTTCCTCAACCAGTCGATCCCGGGCGGCTCCGTCACCGTCTACGACTCGCTCGGCAAGGCGACGAGCGTCGAGCTGCGCTGGGCCAAGACCATCAATGCCTCCACCACGCCGACGGTCGACACCTGGAATCTGTTCGTCGCCGAGAACACCGGCGCGACGGGTGGCGCGACGGCCTATCGCAACGCCAATATCAGCGTCACCTTCGGCCCGACCGGCCAGCTCACCGCGCCGGCGACCGGCAACATCACCCTGCCGACGATGACGATCGCGGGGACGACGATCACCGGCGTCCAGGTCACCACCGGCGGCAACGGCCTGACCCAGAATGGCGACGTCAGCGGCCAGATCGACGCCCGCTCGATCCGGCAGGACGGCTATACCGCCGGCACGCTCGACCGCACCTCGGTCTCGGCCGACGGGCAGGTGATCGGCACCTTCAGCAACGGCCAGGTCGTGGCGCTGGCGCAGCTCTCGGTCGCCCGCTTCAACGCCGACAACGCGCTGAAGCGGCTCGACGGCGGCGCCTTCGAGGAGACGATCGAATCCGGCCCGCCGATCATCGGGCTGGGTACCTCGCAGCTCATCGGCGGCAATATCGAGCAGTCGAACACCGACATCGCCGACGAATTCTCGAAGATGATCGTCACCCAGCAGGCCTATTCGGCCAACACCAAGGTGATCACCACCGCGCAGGAGATGCTGCGCGACGTCTTCAGCATCATCCGCTGACGGCTTTCGGGACGGATGAGGCGCGGTCCAGGAGGGCCGCGCGGCACGACAGGAGCCGACGATGGGTCTGAGCACCTCCCTCAACACGGCGATCTCGGGGCTGAACGCCACCCAGGTCGGCATCGGCGTCGTCTCGCAGAACGTCGCCAATGCGGGCACGGCCGGCTATGTGCGCCGCGTCGTCTCGACCTCGGACAGCCTGAGCGGCCAGACCGTCGGCACCCAGAGCACGCAGGTCCAGCGGCTGCTCGACAAGATCGTCCAGCACCAGCTCTGGCAGGAATCGGCGGGGGCCGCCTACACCTCGACGCGCGCCGACATGCTCGCCAGCGTCGACAAGCTCTATGGCGCGCCCGGCAGTTCGACGGCGCTCGACACGATCTACAACGGCTTCACCTCGGCGCTGCAGGCCCTGCAGAACGACCCGTCGTCCTACAGCCTGCGGACCTCGGTGCTGGATTCGGCGACGCAGCTCGCCAGCCGGCTGAACACCCTGTCCAACGGCGTGCAGAGCCTGCGCTCGCAGGCCGAGAGCGGCATCGCCGCCGGCGTCAACAAGATCAATGACCTGCTCGGCGCGCTGACGACGGTCAACGCGCGGATCGTCGGGTCGCCGAACGACCCCGCGCTCGCCAATCTCAAGGACCAGCGCGACCTGATCCTCTCGGATCTGTCGCAGTACATGGACATCAAGACGAGCGAGGACGCCCGCGGGTCGACGAGCATCGTCACCAGCGGCGGCACGCAGATCTTCGACGGGCGCCCCTCCGTCGTGTTCAGCTTCGACGCCCGTTCGGGGCTCACGCCCGACGACCAGTGGAGCAGCGATCCGGCGCTGCGCGGCGTCGGCACGATCACCATGTCGAACACGACGGGCGGCTCGCTCGACGCGATCGCCAACAAGACCTTCCGCTCCGGCGAGATCGCCGCGCTGATCGAGATGCGCGACACGACGCTGGTGCAGGCTCAGACCCAGCTCGACGAGATCGCCGCGCAGCTCGCCAGCGCGCTGTCGGACCGCGAGATCGCCGGCACCGCCGTCACCGCCGGCGCCGCCACCGGCTTCGAGGTCGATCTCACCGGGCTGCAGGCCGGCAACAAGGTGACGCTCGACTATGCGGTGACGCCGGGTGGCGCGACGCAGCGCTTCACCTTCGTGCGCGTCGACTCGGCGGCGTCGCTGCCGCTGCCGGCTTCCGCCGGCGGCGATGCCAACAACCGCGTGATCGGCATCGACTATTCGGGCGGTCCGGCGTCCGTCGCCGCGCAGATGCAGGCGGCGCTCGGCGGCGGCTTCACCGTCTCCAACACCGGCTCGGTGCTGCGCATCGTCGATGACGGGGCAGCCGGAACGCGCGACGTCAAGGCGCTGACCGCCCGACCGACCGCCACGACGCTGTCCTCCGTCGGCGGCAGCGCGGAACTGCCCTTCTTCGTCGATAGCGGCGCCAGTGGCGGCGTCTTCACCGGCTCCTATGACAGCGGCTCGCAGACGCTGGGCTTCGCCGGGCGCATCCAGCTCAACCAGGCGCTGGTGGCCGACCGCTCCAGGCTCGTCGCCTATGAGCCGACGACCGCCCAGGGCGACACGACGCGGCCCAAGCTGCTGCTCGACCGGCTCACGAGCAGCCAGCGGGCCGTCACCAACCGGCTCGGCATCGACGGCTCGACCGCGACGACGAGCGTCACCGTCTCCGGCCTCGTCCAGCGCGTCGTCTCGACCCAGGGCCAGGCGGTCGAAACCTCCAAACGCCTCGACGAGGGGCAGCAGATCGCGCTCGCCGCCGTGCAGAGCCGCTTCCAGGAGACCGCGCAGGTCAGCGTCGACCAGGAAATGGCGACGCTGATCGAGCTGCAGAACGCCTATGCCGCCAATGCCCGCATCATCTCCACGGTCAAGGAGATGATGGACGTGCTGATGAGAGTGTGAGCGCGCCATGACCATCACCAGCTACGGCTCCGGGGCCTATCGCGCGGCGACGCCGAACCGCCTGGTCTCGACCCGCACCGAACTCACCGATCTCGAGCGCCAGCTCGCAACGCAGCAGCGCGCCGAGAGCTATGGCGATCTCGGCATGGACCGGCGCACCAGCCTCGACCTCAACGCCAAGATCACCACCCTCGATTCCTGGCTGGAAGGGATCACGCGCAGCGACGTCAACCTCCAGCTCTCCTCGAAGGCGGTCGAGAACTACGCCAAGCTGACCAACGAGACGCTCAACGACACGCGCTCCAACACCTATATTCCGAGCTCGACGGGCCGCTCGGCCCCGCAGGTGCTGGCCGAGGAGAAGTTCAAGCAGACGCTCGACCTGCTCAACACCCAGGTCAATGGCCGCTACCTGTTCTCCGGCAAGACCTCCGATGTCGAGCCGACGCTGGGCTACACCGAGATCATCGAGGGCGATGGCGCCGGCCGCGCGGGCCTGCGCCAGCTGATCGACGAGCGCCGCCAGGCCGATCTCGGCGTCGCCGGGCTCGGACGCCTGACCACCGGCGGGGCCGCCGCGACGGCGACGATCGCCGACGAGGCGCCGGTCCATGGCTACGGCTTCAAACTGGCCGGGGCCACCAGCTCCTCGGCCGCGCTGACGCCGGCCTTCACCGCGGGGCCGCCGGCCGACCTCACCGTCACCGTCGCGAGTCAGCCGACAGCGGGCGACACGCTGCGCGTCCAGCTCACCCTGCCCGACGGCACGACGGAGGAGATCGTGCTGACCGCGCGGGCCACCGGCACGACCGGCCCGGCCAGCGACGGCTTCGAGATCGGCGCCGACGTCAATGCGACGGCCGCCAATCTGCGCGCCTCGATCACCGCCGCGCTGGGCAAGGAGGCCGCGACGACGCTTTCGGCCGCCTCTTCGCAGGTGGCGGCGCGCAATTTCTTCGCGGGCACCGCGACCAACCCGCCGCTGCGGGTGCCGGGTCCGCCCTACGACACGGCGACGGTCGCGCCTGCCGCCGGCACCGCGACCAATACGGTGATCTGGTACAAGGGCGACGACGGCACCGACCCGGCCCGCAGCACCGCCTCGGTGCAGGTCGACAAGGGCCAGATCGTCGGTACCGGCGCGCGCGCCAATGAGGAGGCCTTCCGCATTGGGCTGGCGCAGTTCGCGATCATGGCGGTGGAGAGCTTCCCGGCCACCGACGCCAACTCGCAGGCGCGCTACGAGGCGATGACGGCGCGCGTCAGCGACCGCCTGGCCTTCGGCAACGGCGCCCAGAAGCCGGCGGAAATCATCACCGAGTTCGGCTCGGCCCAGACCGCCCTGGCGCGGGCGAAAGAGCGCCACGAAAGCACCAAGAACTATCTCGGCACGACGCTGTCGAGCGTCGAGACGGTCTCCCGGGAGGAGGTGGCGGTGCAGATCCTGTCGCTGCAGACGCAGCTCCAGGCGAGCTACGAGACGACCGCGATCCTCTCCAAGCTGACCCTGACCAACTATCTCTGACCGGCCGCCACACGAGAAAGGGCGCCACCTTTGCGCGGTGGCGCCCTTCGGCGTTTCGGGGCTTGCGGGAGCGGCGCCTCAGCGGCCGCGCAGCCCGGCGGCGATGTCGCGGTTGATGCTGACCAGGACGGGCAGGCCCTCGCGGGTCGGGTTCGCCGCGACCTTGAAGGTCTGGTTGAAGATGAAGTTCGCGAGGCTCAGGATGTTGGTCTTGATGCCGACGGGCAGGGGGTTGTCCTCGGCGATGACGGCCGAGACCAGCAGCGTCCAGAGCTTGCGATTGTAGTTGAGCGCGTCATCGAGATCGCGGTCGGCGAGCGTCCAGTCGTCATGGATCGCCTGGAGGCGGACGGCGGCCTTGATCAGGAGCGAGGCTTCGAGTTCGCGAGGGGAAACGACGGCCTGGTTGGCCCGCGAGGCGGAGGCGTAAGCGCTAAACCCGTGTTGCATTCTCAATGAGTTCCGCTTCGTAAGCGATCAGCTTCTTGGCTGCCTTGAGAGCTTTGTAGAGGTCGCTGCTTAAGATGCGGTTATTGATCTCGTGAATATGCGGCAGAGAGCTCGGCGCGGCCTGGACGAAGTCGCGCACCAGCTCGAAATAGACCTGGTGCTGGTACATCGGGTCCTGCGCCAGATACATGAGCTGGATGGCGAGATAGATCTTCTTCGCCGGGCTGTCGGCGGTGGCGGGGGTGAGAATGTCCTTCTCGCGCAGGATCGGCGCGTCGCCCTCGATGAAGAAGCGGGTCCGCTGCTCGTCGTTGCGGATCACCACCTGGCCGATGATGATGCGCTCGCGGGGCTTGAGTTCGACCTTGAGGGCCATGACGATCCTGCCTTCTGGCTGGAGAGGAGGGGGCTTTCGCCCCCGGACGGTTAGCTGAAGAGCCGCAGCACGCTCTGGTCGGCCTGCGAGGCGAGCGAGAGCGCGGTCTGCGAGAGCTGCTGGCGGGTGTTGAGGGCGAGCAGCTTGGCGCCTTCCTCGTTGGAGTCGGCGAGCACGAGGTTGTCAGCGCCGGTGGTCAGGGTGTTGACCATCTCCTTGGTGAAGTCCTGCCGGGTCTGCGCGACCGAGAGGTTCGAGCCGAAGGTCGAGGCCAGCGAGCGCAGCGAGGTCAGCGCATTCGAGAGCGAGCCGGTGGCCTTTTCGAGGTCGAGGTCGTTCTGGAAGTTGAAGAAGCCGGCGAGCTGCGTGTTGATCGCCTGCGGGATGCCGAGATTCTCGGCGGTCAGGTTGGTGCCCTGAATGTCGAGCTTGGTCTGGTTCGTGCCGGCCTTCTCGTTGAAGGCAATCGAGAGACGGTCGCCGGCCAGGAGATTGATGCCGTTGAAGCTCGAATCCTTGGCGAGCTGATCGATCTGCGTGCGCAGATCGTTGAACTGCTGAATCAGGTTCGAGCGCACCGCCGAGGTGACGCCGGAGGAGGCGATGCCGGTCGTGCGGTCGGTGGCGTTCAGGCCGAAGGCGGCGCTCTGGGCACCGGTGGAGGAGGCGGTGGTCGCCGCAGCCGCGTCGGCGCCCGCGCCGATGCCGACGCCGAGCGTCTCGGAACCGATGCCCTTGACGTTGAGCAGGCCCTTCTCGTCGACGAAGGCGGTGGCGACGCCCGACGCGTTGATCGCGTTGACGACGTCGCGGACCGTGGTGTTGGCGGTCAGGGTGACGCCGATATTGGTGGTCGAGGTCGGCGCGCCGACCGGGCCGGTGGTGATCTGGATGTTCAGGGCCGGCGTCGCGGTGACGTCGATGCCGAGGTCGCCCGCCGCGCCGGCGGTGGCCGCCGTCACCGTGGTGTCGCCGGCGCTGCCGATGCGCTTGTCGAGCGCGATGTCCTTCAGGCTCTTGTTGGTCGCCTGGGTTTCGGCCGGGCCGGCGAGCGCCGTGCCGGTGCCGATGACCGTCGGGCGGTTCTGGGCCGCGTCGGCCTGGGCCTGCTTGACCGTCGACTGCAGCGACTGGACCAGCTTGGTGATCCCGTCGATGCCCTTGGAGGCTGCCTGAATCGTCTGGATGCCGTTCGAGATGCCGTCGAGCAGGCCGCTCAGCTGGCTGCCGCGGTCGTTGAGCGACTGGGCCGTGAAGAAGTTGACCGGGTTGTCGATGGCCGAATTGACCTTGCGGCCCGTCGCGAGGCGGTTCTGCAGGACGGCCTGTTCGCTCGTCGTCTTCTGGAGCGTGAGCAGGTTGTTGCGCACGCCACTGGAAAGAATCGTGTTCGCCATCTTCGGTCCCCTGAAGCGCGATTCTGCGCTCGTGCGGTGATGGCCGATAATTCCCCGTTAAGGATAACAAACCGTTAATGCGGCGCCGACGACGTTCACGAACGGAAAAAGGCGGCGGAGCCTGGGCTCCGCCGCCTTCTTGTCTTCGGCCCACATCCTGTGGGCTGCCCGCATTCTGCGGACGAAGGATCAGAACAGACGCAGGACGGCCTGGTCGGACTGCGAGGACAGCGACAGAGCGGTCTGGGACAGCTGCTGGCGGGTCTGCAGCGAGAGCAGGTTCGCGGCTTCCTCGTTGGCGTCGGCGTTCACCAGGTTGGCGGCACCGGTTGAGAGGACGTCGGCCAGGTCCTTGGTGAAGTCCTGGCGGGTCTGGGCGACCGACAGGTTGGCACCGAAGGTCGAGGAGAGCGACTTCAGCGAGGTGAGGGCGCTCGTCAGGGCCGTGGTGGCCTTTTCCAGATCGGAGTCGTTCTGGAAGTTGATCGTCCCGGCGACCTGGGCGTTGCCGGCCTGCTGGATGCCGATGTTGTCGGCGGTCAGGCTGGTGCCCTGGATGTCGAGCTTGGTCTGGTTGGCGCCGCCCTTTTCGTTGAAGGCGATCGAGACCTTGTCGCCCTGCAGCAGGTTGACGCCGTTGAAGCCCGCATCCTTGGCCAGCGAGTCGATCTGCGTGCGCAGCGTGTTGTACTGCTCGATCAGGTTCGAACGCGTGGACGAGGTGATGCCGGAGGAGGCGACACCGGTCGTGCGGTCGGTGGCGGCGAGGCCGAAGGCGGTGTTCGACGTGCCGGTCGCCGAGGCCGTGGTGGCCGTAGCGGCGTCAGCGCCGACGCCGATACCGACGCCGAGCTGCTCCGAGCCGTTGCCCTTGACGTTGAGCAGGCCCTTCTCGTCGACGAAGGCGGTGGCGACACCCGAGGTGTTGATCGCGTTCACGACGTCACGGACGGTCGTGTTGGCGGTCAGGGCGACCGAGATGTTGGTCGTGGAGGTCGCCGCGGCCGGGTTGGTGACGATCTGGATGTTCAGGGCCGGGGTCGCGGTGGTGTCGACGCCGAGGTCACCCGCGGAGCTGGCGGTGGCGGTGGCGACGGTGGTGTCGCCGGCGCTGCCGACGCGCTTGTCGAGAGCGATATCCTTCAGGCTCTTGCTGGTCAGCGCGGCTTCGCCGGCGGTGGCCAGGGTCGTGCCCGTGCCGACGACGGTCGGGCGGTTCTGAGCCGCGTCGGCCTGCGCCTGCTTGACGGTGGACTGAAGCGAACCGACCAGCTTGGTGATGCCGTCGATGCCCTTGGACGCCGCCTGCACCGTCTGGATGCCGTTGGAGATGCCGTCGAGCAGACCCTTGAGCTGGTCCGAACGGTTGTTCAGCGACTGGGCGGTGAAGAAGTTGACCGGATTGTCGACGGCCGTGTTGACCTTCTTGCCGGTGGCGAGACGGTTCTGAACGGCGGCGGCCTGGCTGGTGATGGTCTGGAGCGAGGCGAGCGAGGAACGAACGCCGTTCGAAATGGCAGTGGCCATGGTGATAAACCCTTCTGGTTTGGTGCCTTCTGGCAGTCGCGATCATTCTGGCCGCGACGGGTGGACCATCGGGCGGCACCCCGTAACAGGAGGTAAATTTCGGCGGTCCAATGCCGCGTATCGGCGGCGGGCCCGAAAACATGGTGAACGAGGCGTTACCGGTCGTGCGCCGGCCGCCGGCAGGCTCCAGACAGCAAGACGCCCGCGCGAGGCGGGCGTTTTGCTGTCTGGTCAGGATGGCGGGGAGGGCGGCCGAAGCCGGCCCCGTCAGGCGATGCGCTCGACCTGTGGGGTCGCCGGTTGTTCCTCCGTATCGCGGGCGCGGTCGGCGAGCTCGCGGGAATAGATGCGCAGCTTCAGCATGGTTTCGTCGGGCAGCTGCGAGATCGTTTCGCCGGTCTCGCGGTCGCGCTGCTGCATCACGATGGCGCGGGTGCGCGGCTCGATCACGATGCGCCGCTCGACGGCGGTGTCCAGATCCCGCTCGGCCTGGCGTTCCCGCTGCTGTCCGTCGGCACTGCGCCGCTCGAAGGCGGCGCGGGTCTGTTGGTCGCGGGCCAGGCTGGCACGGTCCTGGGCGCTCTGCTCCTGGGCGCGCAGATCGAGCTTGACGGCCTCGCCCGCCTGGGCGGACTGGACCGTCCGCTCGGGCGGCAGATCGACCGAGACGCTGCCTTGCGTCGCGACCACCTCGTTGCGAGGGACGACGGGAAGGCCTCCGATGGGCGCCGTGCGGGGCGCATTGCCGAAATCCATGGCCCACTCCTTCTGGAGTCGCGGTGTGGCGGCGCAGACCGCCATCGACCGTTCGCCCGGACCGCATAGAGCTGTCCGAACCTGCCCACGCTGGCAGATAAACTTGAATCCGACGTCAAGAAATTAGGTAAATATTGAGAGGTCCCGTTGCAGCCGCCTCAGAGGCGGCGCGAGACCATCAGTGGCCCGGCATTGGGCCGCGCGAAGGCGCCGGCCCCGACGGTGGCGGTGGGGCCATAGCCGGCCGCGCGGTTCGGGCGGTTCGCATCGGCGGCGAGGTCGCGGATGATCGATTCCGAGACGGCGCGCGCGGTGGCGAGCACGATCTGGTTGGTCTCGATCAGCGTCTGGAAGGCGCCGTGCGACGCCTTGAGGCGCTGGACCTGGTCGGGCACGAAACGCGCCAGCGCCACCGCATTGAGCTTCACCTGCTCGACGCCACGCATGTAGATGCCGGCCAGTTCGGTCTTGCGCGGCTCGCGTGTCAGCGCCTCGGGCAGCCGCCCGGCGCGGACCAGTTCGGTTTCCTCGCCGACCAGATGCGACAGGGCCGCCAGCGCCTCGAGCACGCTCTCGACCAGCGCCCTGGCTTCCAGCGCCGTCGCGATGCGTGGCCGTTCGTCGAGAACGCGTCTGGCGAACGACATTCGTCAGGCTCCGAAGGACTGAGCCGCGCCGGATTGCTCCTGCACGCGCAGGAGATCGCGCAGGATGCTGTCGGAGAGGCCGATGCCGCCGGCCTTCTGGATCTGCTTGGCGTATTCCTGGGTGAGCTGCGACTTGTAGACGTCGCCGCCGATGCCGTTCTCGCCGAGCGGGCCCTCGCTGCCGGATGGGGCTGCGGTGAGCTGCTGCGTCACCTGCTCGAGGAACATCGTCTCGAAATCGTCGGCCTGCTTCTTCGCCTTCGCCTTGGCCGGGTCGAGGGCGTTGGAAAGCCCGTTGACCAGGCTTCCGGCGAGGTTGAGGCCGAGCTTGGCGGCAGGCAGGGCAAGGGTCGGGCTCATCACATCACCTCGATTTCGGCCTGGAGGGCGCCGGACGCCTTGATGGCCTGGAGAATGGAGATCAGGTCGCGCGGCCCGATGCCGAGCGCGTTCAGCCCGTCGACGAGCTCGGCCAGCGTCACGCTCTCGCGGACGAGGGCGAGCTTGTTGCCGCCGCCGGTGTCGACCTTCACATTGGTGCGCGGCGTGACCACCGTCTCGCCATTGGCCAGAGGCCCGGGCTGGCTGACCTGGGGCTGTTCGGTGATGGTGACGGTCAGGTTCCCCTGCGCCACCGCCACAGTCGACACCCGCACGTCCCGGCCCATGACGATGATGCCGGAGCGCTCGTCGATCACGATGCGGGCGAGCTGGTCGGGCTCGATGCGCAGCTGCTCGATGTCGGTGAGCATCCGGATCATGTTGCCCTGGAAGCGCGGCGGGATCTGCAGCACCACGGTCGAGGGGTCGGTCGGCTCGGCTGCGTCGCCGCCGAGGAAGTCGTTGATCGCGGCGGCCATGCGGCGCGCGGTGGTGAAGTCGGGGTTGCGCAGCGACAGCCGCAGCGTCTTGAGCTTGTTCAGCGCGAAGTCGATCTCGCGCTCGACCACGCCGCCATTGGCGATGCGGCCGACAGTGGGCACGCCGCGGGTGATCTTGCTGGCGTCGCCCTCGGCCGAGAAGCCGGCGATCGCGACCGGCCCCTGCGAGACCGCATAGACTTCGCCGTCGGCGCCCAGCAGCGGCGTCACCAGCAGCGTGCCGCCCTGCAGCGACTTGGCGTCGCCCAGCGCCGAGACGGTGACGTCGATGCGCGTGCCCTGGGTGGCGAAGGGCGGCAGGTTGGCGGTTACCATCACCGCGGCGACGTTGGCAGTGCGCATGTTGGCGCCGCGCGTGTTGACGCCCAGCCGCTCCAGCATGGCCGTCAGCGACTGCTTGGTGAAGGGGGCGTTGTTGAGCGTGTCGCCGGTGCCGTTGAGGCCGACGACGATGCCGTAGCCGAGAATCTGGTTGGAGCGGACACCCTCGACCGAGGCGAGGTCCTTGATCCGGGAGAGCGCGTGGGCCGGGCTGGCGGCCATGGCGAGGCCGAGCGCCAGCAGCGCGGCGAGCGGCGTCACCAGGGAGGTCAGGGCGGCTTTGCGAAACATGGTCTCACCGGCTGGAGAAAAGCGGTCGCCTTCGACCCTGCGATCCCCATGCCAGACCGCGACAAATTGAAAACACTGATTTATCAGTTGTTTGGGAATTCGGCGCAGGGTGAGGCCACGCTACGGATGCCGGCCGATCCTGCCGGGGCGGCAGTTTCTGCCGGGTGGTTTACCGGTTGTTAACCATGCCGGCGCGAGGGTTTTGGCATGACCGATATCGCGAGGCGACCATGATCCGGATCGACCAGCGCGCACCCATCTCCAATGTCGGCCCGGCCGGGACGGCGCGGCGCTCGGGCGGCGCCGCCTTCACATTGCCGACCAAGGAGGGCGCAGCCAGCGCCCGCAGCGCCGGGATCGCCGCGTCGGGCCCGCTCGACACGCTGCTGGCGGTCCAGGCCTATGAGGAGCCGCAGGAGCGCAAGAAGCGCCAGGCCAAACGCGGCCACGACCTGCTCGACGGGCTCGACCGGCTCAAGGCGGCGCTGCTCTCAGGCCGCGTCAACCTCTCCGAACTCGAGCAGATCCGGGCCAATCTCGCCCAACGCCGCGAGGCGACCGACGACCCGCGCCTCGACGATGTGCTGGCGCATATCGAATTGCGAGCCGCGGTGGAACTGGCCAAGCTCGGGCGGTAGGCGAGGGCGTCATGGTCGGGCTTGCCCCGACCATCTCGGAAACCAGAGCCCTCTTGTCCTGAGATTCTCGGGTCTGCGCTTCGCTTCGCCCGAGAATGACGTGCGAGCGATGCCTACCTTATGAACTGATCCGCATACTCCGCGCCGAGCCCGTTGCTGGCGTAATGCGCGCGGCATTTGTCGAGCCGCGTGAAGACATCGTCATAGCCGAGGCATTTGCCGTCGGGGTCGACATAGATCATCGCGCCATTGACCTGGAACATGGTGATCATCTCCTCGGTGTCGGGATCGACCACCAGCGTATGCGTTTCGCCCGGCGCCTCGTAGACGTAAGACCCTTCGGTCGCGACCCAGTCATGCTCAAGGTAGCGCCATTTGCCCTTCAGCACATAGCCATGGACCGGCTGGGGGTGGCGGTGGCGCGAGAGCACGCCGGAGCGGCGCACACGCAGCAGGTTCATCCAGTAGCCGCGGGTCACGCTGAGGCAGAGGGGTCGGAACCAGACATTGTCGTCGACCGGCACCCAGACGCGCTCATCCTCCGGGATGACGTTGGGCACGATCAGCTCGGGCGGGGAATCCTTCGGCTGCGGATGGCGATAGGGCGTCCAGCGCTCGGCGTCGCTGGCGGCGACCGGAATGGGGCTGACCTTGTTCATCGCGTTTCTCCCGTTGGATGGTGGCTGAACCGTCGTTGCCGAACCGATTCAGATGTGCCCGGCATCGTCTTGTGCCGGTTGCGTTTTTTGGCCGCCGTTCAGACCGCCAGATAGCCGCCGTCGACCGGCAGGATCGTGCCGGTGATGAAGGCGGCCGCATCCGAGAGCAGGAAGGCGATGGCGCCGCCGACATCGCCGGGCTGGCCCCAGCGGTTCATCGGCGTGCGCGCCAGGATCGGCGCCGAGCGGGCCGCGTCCTCGACCAGCGGCCGCGTCAGCTCGGTCGCGATCCAGCCCGGCGCGACCGCGTTGACGCGGATGCCGTCGCCCGCCCAAGCGGCGGCCAGCGACTTGGTGAGCTGGCCGATCGCGCCCTTGGACGCCGAGTAGCCCGGGGCATAGGCCGAGCCATGGAAGGTCAGCATCGAGGCGATGTTGACGATCGCGCCGCGGCTCGCGGCGAGCTTGTCCTTCGCCGCGAGGCACATCCGCATCGTGCCGGTGAGGTTGACCTCGACCGTCAGGCGGAAGGCCTCGATCTCGAATTCCTTGCCGCCGCGCTGGATCATGCCGGCGCAATTCACCAGCGCGTCGAGCCGCGGGCAGGCGGCCACGAGGGCGGCGACCTCGTCGTCCCTGGTGACGTCGAGCCGGGCATGGCGGATCGCGGGGTGGGGCGGTGCGGCCGCGACCTCGTCCTCGGTCAGGCCGGTGGCGAGGATCTCGTAGCCGGCCGCCGCCAGCGCGAGCGCGGCACCCTGGCCGATGCCGCGGGTGCCGCCGGTGACGAGGGCGAAGCGGGGTGTGGAAGAAGGCGCGTCGGTTGTCATGGGCCCGAGACTACCGGGGCGCCGGCTGGACGGGAAGGGCGCCCGCCCTGCATTTCAGGGCGTCGGCAGTTCCAGCCTGAGCAGGGCGGTGCCGTTGGTCTGCAGGTCGCGGCCGACCATCGGTACCTGCCGGCCGAGGCTGAGGTTGAGCGTGGTGCGCCAGGGCGTCGCCAACGGCTGCGTCAGGTCGGCGACGACCTTCACCCGCGGCGTCAGGCTGCCGGCGAGGCCGTTCTGCGCGGCGAAGGTATAGCGGCCGGCGAGCGCGATCTCGGTCGTCAGCGTGACGATGTCGTGCGGGCGCAAACGGTAGCCGAGCACGGCCTCGCCGGTCTGCTCGACGGTGCCGGCCGCGGGCAGGTTGCCGCCTGCGGCTGCGCTCCAGACGATGTCGCTGTCGGCATCGGCCCCCCGGGTCACGTTCCAACCCAGCCGCGTGTCGTGGCGCTGCCAGCCGCCCTGGCCGGTGACGATCTCGGTCGAGAGCGAGAGCTGGTCGGCGCCGAGCTTCATGCCGACGGCGCGCTCGGTCGCGGCCGGCAGCGGGCCTGCGCCCGGCGCCAGCCCGCGGCGGATCGGCGTCGCGGCGATCTCCGGCCGGGCGAGCGGGTTGCGGCCCGCGCTGCGGCGGGGCGAGCCGGGCGTCAGATAGCCCGGGACCTCCGGCGCAGGCTCCGGCGCCGTCGCCTCCCAGCGCGGGATCGGCGCAAACAGGCTCGTCTCAGCCTCCTCTCCGAAGGCGGCGTCCAGCATCTGCGCCGGTTCCTCGGCGGGAGCCTGCGCCCGGGCTGCGGGCGAAGTGGCCAGCAGCAGGAGCGCGGCCAGCGCGAGGGGGCGCGGGGGCGAGGCGAGAGCAGACTGTGACGGGAGCGAAGGCATGGGCAAGGCGGTCTTCCGGATTCCGGGGGTGGCGAGCGCGCGAGGCTCGGGGCCGATCCGGACGATTTTGCGGCGAGGATGGGGCGGTTCGCGATCGGCTGCCCGGCGTTGCGCGAAAGCCGCGCTTGCCACATGGGCGCCGCCCGGAGTGGCGCGCTTTTGCGCCGGCTTAGCCGAAAACCGCATTTCCCTTTGCGGGCCGATGTTCTAGGAAGCGGCCAACCGCCTGCGGCGCCCATGCCGCAGTCTGGAGAGCTTCACGTCTGGCCAGCAGCAGGGGTCGTTTCACATGAGCAAGATCAAGGTCGCCAACCCGGTCGTCGACATGGACGGCGACGAGATGACCCGCATCATCTGGCAGAAGATCAAGGACACGCTGATCTTCCCCTATCTCGACCTCGAGCTCGACTATTACGACCTCTCGGTCGAGAACCGCGACGCCACCGACGACCAGGTGACGATCGACGCCGCCAACGCCACCAAGAAGCACGGCGTCGCCGTGAAATGCGCGACGATCACGCCCGATGAAGGCCGCGTGAAGGAATTCAACCTCAAGTCGATGTGGAAGAGCCCCAACGGCACGATCCGCAACATCCTCGGCGGCGTGATCTTCCGCGAGCCGATCATCTGCAAGAACGTGCCGCGCCTCGTTCCCGGCTGGACCCAGCCGATCGTGATCGGCCGTCACGCCTATGGCGACCAGTACCGCGCCACCGACTTCAAGTTCCCCGGCAAGGGCACGCTGTCGATCAAGTTCGTCGGCGAGGACGGCGCGGTGATCGAGAAGGAGGTCTTCAAGGCCCCGGACGCCGGCGTCGCCATGGCGATGTACAATCTCGACGAGTCGATCCGCGATTTTGCCCGGGCGTCGCTGAACTACGGCCTGATCCGCAAATACCCGGTCTATCTCTCGACCAAGAACACCATCCTCAAGACCTATGACGGGCGCTTCAAGGACATCTTCGAGGAGATCTACCAGGCCGAGTTCAAGGCGCAGTTCGACGCTGCCGGCATCACCTATGAGCACCGCCTGATCGACGACATGGTCGCCTCGGCGATGAAGTGGTCGGGCGGCTATGTCTGGGCCTGCAAGAACTATGATGGCGACGTGCAGTCCGACACGGTGGCGCAGGGCTTCGGCTCGCTCGGCCTGATGACCTCGGTGCTGATGACGCCGGACGGCAAGACCGTCGAGGCCGAGGCCGCGCATGGCACGGTGACGCGCCACTATCGCGAGCATCAGAAGGGCAAGGAGACCTCGACGAACTCGATTGCCTCGATCTTCGCCTGGACCCGCGGGCTCGCCCACCGCGCCAAGCTCGACGGCAATGCCGAGCTGGCGAAGTTCGCGACGCTGCTGGAGAAGGTGACCGTCGACACGGTCGAGGCCGGCGACATGACCAAGGATCTGGCCCTGCTGGTCGGCGCCGAGCAGAAGTGGCTCTCGACCACCGGCTTCCTCGAGAAGGTCAGCGAGAACATGAAGAAGGCCATGGCCGCCTGAGCGGGCGAGCCATTCGCGACGACAGGAGCCCGGCCGGTGACGGGCGGGCTTTTTTGTGGGGTGGCTGTGTCCCTCTCATGCGTGTCATCCCGGACAAGCGGCGTAGCCGCGCCGATCCGGGATCCATTCCGGAGCCTTTCCGATCGAGGTTCCGGAATGGGTCCCGGGTCTCCGCTGCGCTGCGCCCGGGACGATGTCGCGCTTGGGGCGGATAACCCCATTTCCTCCACGCCGTCATCCTGGCCAAGCCGCGGCACGCGGCGCAGGCCGGGATCCATCCTAGTGCTGGACAGCGCCCTATGATGGATCCCGGTCGGCCTGCGGCCGCCCAGGATGACGGGGGGTACGCATACGAGGAGGGCCGCATGACGGAAGCCTTCGCGCGAGGGCCACGGGGGCTATGATGGCGGCACGTGAAGTTCAGGCGGCCTTCTGATCTGCGGGCTTTTCGGCTTCGCGCAGGAGGCGCCACTGCCACGGCAGCAGTTCGTGCAGACATGAGACGGGCAGATCGGCGATGCGCGCCAGGACGTCGGCGAGCCAGGCTTTCGGATCGACGTCGTTGAGGCGAGCCGTGGCGATGAGCGTGAGCATGACGGCGGCGCGGTCGGCGCCGCGCTGGCTGCCGGCGAAGGTCCAGTTGCGCCGCCCCAGAGCGATGCCTCGTAGCGCTCTTTCGGCCGCGTTGTTGCTGAGGCAGATCCTGCCGTCGTCGAGGAAGCGGGCGAAGTCGGCCCAGCGCTTGAGCATGTAGTTGATCGGCTTCAGGACCTCGGCGGAGCGCGAGAGTGTCTCTCGCTCATGCAGCAGCCAGGCATGCATCTCGTCGAGAAGCGGCTTGCTCTTCTCCTGCCGCACTGCCCGCCGCTCCTCGGCACTGCGCCCGTTGATCGCGCGCTCGATCTCGAACAGCGCGTCGAGGCGTTTCACCGCCGCCAGGGCGACCGGGGAGACCGGCTTTCCCTTCACGCCATCGCGGGCCTTTTTCGCGATGTCGGCCAGCTCGAAGAAGCCGCGCCGGGCATGGGCGAAGCAAAAGGCCGGCGTGATCGGCTGTTCCTTCCGCTGCGGGTCGAACAGCGGCTCGAAGCCATTGTAACAGTCGCACTGAAGGATGCCGGCGAACCCGGCCAGATGCTTTTGAGGGTGCTCGCCGCGGCGATCGCTTGAGGCGTAATACACCGCCGCCGGCGGCGCAGGTCCGGCGAAGGGGCCATCATCGCGGACATAAGTCCAGATCCGCCCGGTCGCGCATTTGCCCTTCGCCAGGATCGGGACCGTCGTGTCGTCGCCATGAAGGCGCTCGGCCGCCAGCACATGGGCCTCGATCAGATCGAAGACCGGCTTCAGGGCGAAGGTGCCGTGGCCGACCTGGTCGGCCAGCGTCGACAGCGGCAGGTCGATCCCCTCGGCCTTGAAGCGCGTGCTCTGACGGTTGAGCGGAGCGTGCATGCCGAACTTGTCGAAGAGGATCGTCGCCAGCAGTTGCGGGCCGATGAAGCCGCGCGGCGTCGCATGGAACGGCGCCGGCGGCTGGCTGACCTTCCCGCAATCCCGGCAGCTGAACTTCTCGCGCACCGTCTCGATCAGTTTGAAGCGGCGCGGGATTTCTTCCAGCGTCTGCGTCACGTCCTCGCCCAGCTTCGACAGCCGCGATCCCCCGCAGCAGGCGCAGGCAGAGGGTGGATCGATGATGATCCGCTCGCGCTCGATGTCCTCGGGCCAAGGTTTGCGCACCGGCCGCTTGCGCGTGAAGGCGCGCACGGTCCCGCTCTTCGTCGCCGCGGCGGCGGCGATAAGCTCGTCCTCGCTCGCCGCGGTCACGAGTTCGTCGAGCTGAAGCTCCATCTGCTCGATCAGCCGTGCCGTGCGTTCGGAACGCTGGCCGTATTTCTCGCGCTTCAGCTTCTCGATCATCAGCTGCAGATGCGCGATCAACGCCTCGGTGTCCGAGAGTTTCGCCTGCGCGCTGGCGGCCACCGCCTCGGCCTGCAACCGCGCCTCGCGTTCGGCCCGCAGCGCCGCCAAGGCACTCGCGAGGTCCGAAGGAAGATCGTCCGGCTTCACCATCACGAAGCCAGTGAATCAGATTTAGCCTGCGATTTCAAAGGCAAATCCTAGCCGACCCGCGTCGGACGCCAAGTTTCCTGGGGGCTACGCCAATCGATTCCCGACAAAAGATAGCCGAGCTGAGCCGTAGAGATCGTCACTGCCCCATCCGCCGGACTCGGCCACAAAAAGCGTCCCCGCTCCAGCCGTTTGGTGAACAGGCAGGCCCCTTGGCCATCATGCCAGATCACCTTCAAAAGATCGCCGCGGCGCCCTCGGAAACAGAACAGATGCCCGCTCAGCGGATCACGGCTAAGCACTTCCTGAACCTGCAGCGACAGGCCCGGAAAGCCACGGCGCATGTCGGTGTAACCCGTCGCAAGCCAGACCCTCACCCCCGGCGGGACCGGGATCATCGCAGCGTCTCCAGGCCGCGTATGATACGAAGCAGCGTATCAACATCAACCCTTCCGTCGACGACGACACGCCGCCCGTTCGACGTCACGATCTCGATCCGGCTGCCATCCACCGGCAGCGGGCTGGTCGTCGCCGTCACCTCCGGCACGATCACAGCCGGAATGAACCCAGCGCTTGAAGCGGGACCAAGCCGACCGGCACGTGCGGCATCGCGCCAATCGTTCAACTGCGAGCGCGTGATCGCGTACTTGCGCGCCGTCGCCGAGCCCAGTCGCCGACCCGAATAGCTCTCCTCAACGATCCGCAGTTTCGCTTCATCGCTGAAGCGCCGCCGACCGCCCCGCTCAACGATCTCAAGCCGACTGATCGGTGTGCCTGTATAGACGTCCATACAGACACATTCTCACCCCCAAGCATCAATCCTCAAGACGGCCGAGCTCGTAGGGGTACGACGGGGGTGGTTCCGGGGAATATCATCGACGCTGCGCACCAAACCCCCCGACCGGCCGAAAGCCGCGGGGTTTCGCACCAATTCCCCCGAAAGGGGATGCGCGGAGTCGGGTGGCGCGCGGACCAGAGCCGCGTGCCGATGTCGAATGTCGATGTCGAGGTCGATGCAGCGCCGATCTCGCGCCGCCCGGCTCCGCGCGCGGGGATTTTGGGCGTCACGGCCGATCGTCCCTGACGAGGGGACTTACTGCCGCTCAACCTCCGGGAGCCCCCGCCCGCGACGGCGACGCCTCCCGAAACCCGCCACCACACCCGGCCGCACGACGCCTCGCGACAGCCCCCTTGGTCGGGTGCAGCGCGGGGAGGATAGGGGTGGGCGGTGTTGCGGGGATAAGGGAGCGAGGTTATGCCCGCTCGAAGCTTGGAGGTCGAAAGCGGCCCCTGATCAATCGATCGGGCGCGCTGTGCGTCTGACCGGCGGCGTCAGCCGCCATTCCACAAGGTGCTGCATGCGCCGATCCTGCTCGCGCTCATTTGTTCGCCCACTTCGAAGCTGTTCCACCATTAGCGGATGCTCAGCCCATCTCCCGACGCAGCGCCTGCCAGTTGCCGGCACTATCAGCCGGCGTCTGTGATAATGACGCTCATGGGAAAACCTCAAGCCGAGAATCTGGAAGCATCGCCGCGAAGAAGGCGACGAGACGATCATGCAGCTCCGGCAGGCGCTCGCGGGGAAACCAGCGCACTGGAACAGTGTAGGAAATGATAAATTGACCGGCACAAATTTGGAAAATACGCCGTTCATTGCCGGTGCGGGCGCCTTCTGGCAGAACATGTGAGAAGTTTCGGAATTCGTACCACCCCTCCCAAATCGAAGATCGCGCGCATCGCCGGTTTTGCCACATCTCCCGGCTCATACCGTGCGTGTCGTACTGTGTCCCAATCTCGAATGCGCCGAGCCAAAGCTGCTGACGAATGAGGTCGGCATCGGCTTCCTGATCCGGGTCGCGCCCCCACAACTGCCCAATGTTGAAACTGACGCTTACTCCGCCGATGTTGTTATCGAGCAAGGGACGGAAGCGATCGGGATTGGCGATCACAGTTGCCAGATTCGTGCCTCCGGCGCTGAATGCGATGGTTGGAATTTTGTGGAAAGTCACACGGTTCGGATGCTGCAACATCGGCGCAGGGAGGATCACGCGATCGCCCTGGATGGTCAGAACCAGGCTTCCATCCGGCAAGGTCGGCCACGGCTGAGCGGAGATCCGTGCGGCCGACAGCATTAACATCGCGACAGATAAGACTAGTGTGAACAGATCTTTCGTCCCGCGCCCGCCCCATCCTTGCCGCCCGCACACGACGCCTTAGACCCGTATCGTTGCACAGCCCACGACCATCACACACATCGGGATGCGCGAATGGTTCCATGTCGGTCAGGATTGAGGGCCATTGATATGACTGTCAGGTCCCGACTCCGCCACCCGCGGCGATAGCGCTGGTCAATGGGTCGGGTGCCGACACCGCGCTGCTCATCGTCAAGCGCGGTGGTCATGGGTTCCGGGCTCTTCGCTGGCGCGAAGCCCCGGAATGACAAGCGGTGGTTCGCGCGGTGACAATGACGGGCGACTGCCCCCGCCCTCACTCCACGCTGACCGCCCGCGTCGCCAACACGCGCAGGCCGCTGACGGGGGCGTCCATCACATAGCGCAGCTCATAGGTGCCGGGCTGGTCGGGACCGTCCAGCGTCGCCTCGACGTTTTCCTGCGGGAAGAAGGATGGGCCTTCCACCGCGGGGGCGGCGCCGACGGGGACCAGCACGACGCGGTCGCGCTCGCCATTGGGGCCGATGCCGCGCACCGGCAGGGCCTGGCCGCGGCCGATGCGGGCCGGTGCGGCCAGCGTCGCCTCGGGCGGCGTGGTGACGAGCGGCTGGCGCAGCAGGATGACGGGGGCGCCATCCTGGTCGCGGGTCAGGCGCAGCTCATAGGCGCCGGCCTCGCCCGGCGTGGGCAGGCTGGCCGAGGGGCGGGCGCGCAGCGGCACCACGACGATGGCGGTCGCGGGCGGGTCGGTCGGGCGGGCGATGGCGAGCCGCGACCCCTCCGGTGCACGGGTGGTCAGGACAGTCAGCGGTGAGCCGGCCATCACCCGCTGCGAGGCGGACAGGGTGGGCCCGGTGGGTTGCGGCGGCTTGCGGGAGGCCTGCGACTGGGCGCTGGCCGACGACAGGGCTGCCAGCGGCAGGAGGACTGCCGCCAGCAGGACGAGACGGCGCGGGCTCATGTGCCGCGCGCCAGCTTGCGGATATGGGCGGCGAGTTTCGGGCTGCGCGCGGTCAGCGCCTTGAAGTCGATCTGGTCGAGCACGAGGAGCTTGGTCGGCGCAGTGGCGACCGCGGCATTGACGCCCGAGGCATGGCTGGTGATCGCGACGTCGTCCAGCGTCAGCGCGCCGAAGAAATGGCCTTCGTCCAGAATCGTCTTTCCCTCCGGCAAGGCGAGCTCGACCTCGCCGCTGGCGACGAAATAGAGCGCCTGCAGCGGATCGCCCTCATGCGCGACGACGACGCCGTTGCGCACGGTGCGGGCGCGCAGGAACTGCATCACCTCCGCGATCTCGACCGCATCGAGTTGGCCGAATAATGGCACGCGCGCGATCATGCTCCAGGTCACCACGAATTCGCGGCGGTGGATCTCCTGCGCGAAGGCGGTGGCGACGATGCCGACCGGCAGCGCCAGCATGACCAGGCCGAGCACGGCCGTGACGGCGGCCACCGCCTTGCCCGCCGCCGTGATCGGCGAGACGTCGCCATAGCCCACCGTGGTCAGCGTGATGATCGCCCACCACATCGCGTCGGGGATGGTGCCGAGCTTGTCGGGCTGGGCCTCGTGCTCGACGAGATGCATCAGGCTCGCCGTCATCAGCATCACGCCCATCAGCACGACGAAGCAGGCGAAGAGCGCCTTGCGCTCGGCGTGGAGCGCGGCGGCGAGCGAGGCCATGCCCGGCGAATAGCGGCCGAGCTTGAAGAAGCGCAGCAGCCGCAGCAGCAGCAGGACCCGCAGATGGCTGAAGCCGAAGACCGCGAAGAGAAGCGGCAATGTCGCCAGCAGGTCTATGATCGCAGGCGGCGACAGGGCATAGGCCAGCCGGGCCTTCGCCGCGGGCAGCGTCCGGTAGCGCATATGCTCGGGGGCGACCCAGAGGCGTGCGACATATTCCAGCGTGAACAGGACGAGCGAGACCGCTTCCAGCGCCGCGAAAGCCGGGCCGAAGCGCGCCGCGATGTCGGGGACCGATTCCAGCACGATCGCCGCGACGTTCGCGCAGATCAGCAGGATGAGCCCGCGATGGATCGCGGTGGCGACAGGGTCGTCCCCCGCGCCATGGTCGAACCAGAGATGCACCCGGCGCCGCCATCCCATCGCAGAGGCGGCGGCGTCCATGGCGGCTTCAGCCCATCGCGCCGGCGACGGCGTCGAGCGCGGCCTGCGCCTTGTCGCCATCGGGGCCGCCGGCCTGGGCCATGTCGCGGCGTCCGCCGCCGCCCTTGCCGCCGAGCGCCTCGGAGGCCGCGCGCACCAGTGCGACCGCGTCGAACCGCTCGGTCAGGTCCGGCGTCACGCCGACGACGACGCCGGCCTTGCCGTCCTCGGCGACGCCGACGATGGCGACGACGCCGGAGCCGATGCGGGTCTTGGCCTCGTCGGCGAGGCTCTTCAGATCCTTCATCTCGACGCCGCTGATGGCGCGCGCCAAGAGCTTCGTGCCGGCGATCTCCTGGACCGGGTCCTGCGCTTCGCCGCCGCCGCCCATGGCGAGCTTCTTGCGGGCCTCCGACAGCTCGCGCTCGAGCTTGCGGCGCTCCTCGATCAACGCGGTGAGACGGTTCCCGGCCTCGTGCGCGGGCACCTTGAGCAGGCTGGCGAGCCCGTCGAGCAGGCGCGACTCGGTGTTGAGCCGCAGGCGGGCGCCGTTGCCGGTCATCGCCTCGAGACGGCGCACGCCGGCGGCGACCGCGCTCTCGCCGACCACGCTGACGAGGCCGATATCGCCGGTGCGACCGGCATGGGTGCCGCCGCAGAGCTCGACCGAATAGGCGCGGCCGGTGGCGTTGGTGCCCATCGAGACGACGCGGACCTCGTCGCCGTATTTCTCGCCGAACAGCGCGCGGGCGCCCGAGGCGATGGCCTCGTCGACGCTCATCAGCCTCGTCGAGACCGGCTCGTTCCTGAGCACGATGGCGTTGGCGATCTCCTCAACCTCGCGCAGTTCCTCATCCGAGATCGGCTTGGGATGCGAGAAATCGAAGCGCAGCCGATCGGGCGAGACCAGCGAGCCCTTCTGCGCGACATGATCGCCCAGCACGAGACGCAGCGCCTCGTGCAGCAGATGGGTGGCGGAGTGATTGGCGCGGATCGCGGTGCGGCGGGCATGGTCGACCGTCAGCTCGACGGCGGCGCCGCGCTTCAGCACGCCATCCTTGACGGTCACCGCATGGGCGAAGACGTCGCCGAGCTTTTTCTGGACATCGCCGACGGTGGCGAGGAAGCCCGCGCCGCGGACCGTACCGGCATCGCCGACCTGGCCGCCGGATTCAGCATAGAACGGGGTCTGGTTGACGATCATCAGCCCGGTCTCGCCGGCGGCGAGCGTCTCGACCTCGGTATTGTCCCGGATCAGCGCGGTGATCACGCCTTCGGCGGTCTCGGTGTCGTAGCCGAGGAATTCGGTGGCGCCGAGCTTGTCGCGCAGGGGGAACCAGAGCTTCTCGGTCGCGGCCTCGCCGGTGCCGGCCCAGGCGGCGCGCGCCTTGGCCTTCTGCTGCTGCATGGCGGCGTCGAAGCCCTCCGTATCGACGGTGACGCCGCGGGCCCGCAGCGCATCCTGCGTCAGGTCGAGCGGGAAGCCATAGGTGTCGTAGAGCGTGAAGGCGACCTCGCCCTTCAGGCTCTGGCCGGCGGTCAGGTCCTTGGCGGCGTCGTCGAGCAGGGTCAGGCCGCGGGCGAGCGTGGTGCGGAAGCGGGTTTCCTCGAGCTGCAGCGTCTCGGAGATCAGGGCCTCGGCGCGCAGCAATTCGGGATAGGCGCGGCCCATCTCGCGTATCAGAACCGGCACGAGCTTGTGCAGCAGCGGGTCCCGCGCGCCGAGCAGCTGCGCATGGCGCATGCCTCGGCGCATGATCCGGCGCAGCACATAGCCGCGGCCCTCGTTCGAGGGCAGCACGCCATCGGCGATCAGGAAGGCCGAGCAGCGCAGATGGTCGGCAATGACGCGGTGGCTCGCCTTCATCGGCCCGTCGGAGGGCACGTTGGTGAGGTCGGCGATGGCGGAGATCAGCGCCGCGAAGAGGTCGATGGCATAGTTGTCATGCGTGCCCTGGAGCACGGCGGCGATGCGCTCCAGCCCCATGCCGGTGTCGATCGAGGGTCGGGGCAGGTCGGTGCGGACGCCGCCCGCCGCCTCCTCATACTGCATGAAGACGAGGTTCCAGATCTCGATGAAGCGGTCGCCGTCCTCGTCGGGCGAGCCGGGCGGGCCGCCGGGGATGTGGTCGCCATGATCGTAGAAGATCTCGGAGCAGGGGCCGCAGGGGCCGGTGTCGCCCATGCGCCAGAAATTGTCCGAGGTCGGGATGCGGATGATCTTTGAGTCGGAGAGGCCCGCGATCTTCTTCCAGAGGCCATGGGCCTCGTCGTCCTCGGAATAGACCGTGACGGTCAGCTTCTCCTTGGGCAGGCCGTATTCGCGCGTGACCAGGGTCCAGGCGTGTTCGATCGCCTGTTCCTTGAAATAGTCGCCGAAGGAGAAGTTCCCCAGCATCTCGAAGAAGGTGTGGTGGCGGGCCGTGTAGCCGACATTGTCGAGGTCGTTGTGCTTGCCGCCGGCGCGGACACATTTCTGCGCGGTGGTGGCACGAACGTAAGGACGCTTCTCCTGGCCGGTGAAGACGTTCTTGAACTGCACCATGCCCGAATTGGCGAACATCAGCGTCGGGTCGTTGCGCGGCACGAGCGGGCTCGACGCCACCACCTCATGGCCCTGGCCCTTGAAATAGTCGAGGAAGGTGGACCGGATTTCGTTGACGCCGCTCATCGCTGTTCGAACTCTTGGCTATCGGGCTGCCCTCCGGGCAGGGCCGGCGGTTTCAAGCGTTCTAGTGAGGCGGCTTGCCGCTGTCGAGAGAGTGAAGAGCGCAAGGCGTTGAGCCCAAACGACAACGGGCGGCCCGAGGGCCGCCCGTTGTCCTGCGCCGTCATTCTCGGGCTTGACCCGAGAATCTCTTGGCAGGAGATGCCCGGGTCAAGCCCGAGCATGACGCTTGGTGAGAGTGTCCGCTCAGGCCTCGCCCTCGTCGAGATCGTCGGCCGTCGGGGTCGCTTGGTCGAGGATACGCTCGGCGACGAGGCCGGAGTTCTGGCGGATCGTCGCCTCGATCTTGGCAGCCATCTCGGGATTGGCCTTGAGGAAGGTCTTGGCGTTCTCGCGGCCCTGGCCGAGGCGCTGGCTGTCGAAGGAGAACCAGGCGCCGGACTTCTCGACCATGCCGGCCTTGACGCCGAGATCGACGAGTTCGCCGACCTTGGAGATGCCCTCGCCGAACATGATGTCGAACTCGACCTGCTTGAAGGGCGGCGCGACCTTGTTCTTGACGACCTTGACGCGGACCTGGTTGCCGGTGGCCTCGTCACGCTCCTTCAGCGTCGAGACGCGGCGGATGTCGAGGCGCACGGAGGCGTAGAACTTCAGCGCGTTGCCGCCGGTCGTCGTCTCCGGGGAGCCGTACATCACGCCGATCTTCATCCGGATCTGGTTGATGAAGATGACCATGCAGTTCGAGCGCGAGATCGACGCGGTGAGCTTGCGCAGCGCCTGGCTCATCAGGCGGGCCTGCAGGCCGGGCTGGACATCGCCCATCTCGCCCTCGATCTCGGCGCGCGGGGTGAGGGCTGCGACCGAATCGACGACCAGCACGTCGATCGCGCCGGAGCGGACGAGGGTGTCGGTGATCTCGAGCGCCTGCTCGCCGGTGTCGGGCTGGGAGATCAGCAGGTCGTCGAGATTGACGCCGAGCTTGCGGGCATAGACCGGATCGAGCGCGTGCTCGGCGTCGACGAAGGCGCAGACGCCGCCCTTCTTCTGGGCTTCGGCGATGGTGTGCAGAGCGAGCGTGGTCTTGCCGGAGGATTCCGGGCCGTAGATCTCGATGACGCGGCCGCGCGGCAGGCCGCCGACGCCGAGCGCGATGTCCAGCCCGAGCGAGCCGGTCGAAATCGTCTCGATCTCGATCGCCTGCTGGTTCTTGCCCAGGCGCATGATCGAGCCCTTGCCGAAGGCGCGCTCGATCTGCGAGAGCGCCGCATCCAGCGCCTTGGCCTTGTCCATCGAGGACCCTTCCACCAGTTTCAGATTCGCCTGAACTCACGACTCGCGCTCCTTATGGCAGGGGCGCGGGGACATCTCAATCCGCGCCGATGGCGTAGGATGGTCATGGTTTGTTCTGGTTCGCAAGTTCTTTTTCTGTTCTCATTACGGGCCTGCTGACAGGAGGTGGCAGGAAGGGTTATGGCTGGCGACGGCGGGGCGCGGATGGCAGCGGTTCCGAGGACGGAGGAATGTCGGCATGGGCAGGCGCGCACGCGATTTCGGGCTGATCTGCGGCACGCTGCCGCCGGGGCCGCTGAACGCGATCACCGATGTCGCCGGCGTGCGCGTCGGCCATTGCAGCCTGCGCGAAGGAAACGTTCTCACAGGCTTCACGGCGGTGCTGCCGCATGAGGGCGATCTCTTCCGCGACAAGCTGCGCGCGGGCTGCGACGTCATCAACGGCTTCGGCAAGAGCGCCGGGCTGGTGCAGCTCGCCGAGCTCGGCCAGATCGAGACGCCGATCCTGCTCGGCAACACCTTTTCGGTCGGTGTCGGGCTCGACGCGCTGGTCAGCCGGGCGCTGGCCGCCAATCCCGAGATCGGACGCGAGACCGGCACGGTCAATCCGCTGGTGCTGGAGTGCAATGACGGGTTCCTGTCGGATATCCGCGCGCGGGCCCTGACCGAGGCCGATGCGTTTGCGGCGCTCGAGGCCGGGGCGGGCGGGCCGGTGGCCGAAGGGTCGGTCGGCGCCGGCTCGGGCATGAGCGCCTTCGGGTTCAAGGGCGGCATCGGCACGGCGTCACGCCTGATGCGGCTGGATGGCCGGGATTTTACCCTGGGCGTGCTCGTGCTGGCGAATTTCGGCGTGGCCGGCGATCTCGTTCTGCCGGACGGGCGCCGGCCCGTGCCGCCGGTGCCGACGCCTTCCACGCCCGAGCGCGGCTCGGTCATCATCGTGCTGGCGACCGACCTGCCGCTGGAGTCACGGCAGCTGACCCGGGTGGCGCGCCGCTGCGGCGCGGGTCTGGCGCGGCTCGGCGCCTTCTGGGGCCATGGCAGCGGCGACATCGCGGTGGCCTTCAGCACGGCGGGACGCATCGCCCATCACGAGGCGGCGGACATCCTGCCGATGGCGATGCTCAACGAAAGCCGGATCGACGGACCGTTCCGTGCCGCGGCCGAGGCGACGCAGGAGGCGGTGCTGAACGCGATGCTGGCGGCGCCGGCGATCATCGGGCGGGACGGCAACAGCCGGCCCTCACTGGCGGATGCGCTCGGCTGAGCGCTAGCCCATCGCCGCCTTCACCGTCTCCACGAGCTGCTTCATCGTGAAGGGTTTCGGCAGGAACTGGAAATCCTCGCCCTCGGGCAGGTTCTTGCGGAAGGCTTCCTCGGCATAGCCGGAGACGAAGACGACCTTGGTGTTGGGGTTGCGCTGGCGCAGCTCGCCGAGCAGCGTCGGGCCGTCCATCTCGGGCATCACCACGTCGGAGACGACGAGGTCGATCTGGCCGTCATGGGCGAGGAAGATGTCGAGCGCCTCGACGCCCGAGGCGGCCTCGTGGACGGTGTAGCCGCGCGAGACCAGCATGCGGGCGTTGAGCGCGCGGACCGCGTCCTCGTCCTCGACCAGCAGGATGACGCCGGCGCCGGTGTGGTCGGCGGCGACCTTCTTGGGCGCCTCCTTGACCGCGGCCTCGGCGGCGATCTCCTCCTCGCTGGGAACATGACGGGGCAGGAAGATGCGGAAGATCGTGCCGCGCCCGACGACCGAGTCGCAGAAGACGAAGCCGCCGGTCTGCTTGACGATGCCATAGACCATGGAGAGGCCCAGGCCCGTGCCCTTGCCGACCTCCTTGGTGGTGAAGAAGGGCTCGAAGATCTTGTCGAGATGCTCGGGCGCGATGCCGGTGCCGGTGTCCTCGACCTCGAGCAGGACGTAGTCGTCCGCGGGCAGGGCGGCATGGGCGAAGGTCGCGCAGTCGGCGCGCTCGACATTGCGGGTGCGCACGGTGAGCTTGCCGCCATCGGCCATGGCGTCGCGGGCGTTGACGGCGAGGTTGACGATGACCTGCTCGAGCTGGCCGAGATCTGCCTTGACCGGCCAGAGGTCGCGGCCCTGGCGGACATCGAGCGTGACCTTGTCGGCGACGACGCGCTTCAGCATCAGCGAGAGGTCGGAGAGCACGTCGCCGAGCTCCAGCACCTGCGGGCGCAGCGTCTGGCGGCGCGAGAAGGCGAGCAGCTGCCGCACCAGCGCCGCGGCGCGGTAGGCGTTCTGCTTGATCTGCATGATGTCGGGGAAGGAGGGGTCCGTCGGGCGGTGGCTCGCCAGCAGGAACTCCGAGGCGTTGATGATGACCTGCAGCACGTTGTTGAAATCGTGCGCGATGCCGCCGGCGAGCTGGCCGACGGCCTGCATCTTCTGGGCCTGGTCGATGTTGTCCTTGAGCTTGCGCTCGGCAGTGGTCTCCAGCGCGTAGATGATGGCGCGCTCGCCGTCACCGTCCTCGGTCGCGGCGACGGGGGAGAGATAGAGCCGCGCCGAGCGGGTCTCGTCGGCGGCGAGCGTCAGGTCGAGCGGGGTGATTTCGGAACGGCCCTCCATCGCCTCGGTCAGCGCCCGGTCGAGCCCGCCGCCCGGCGCGACGAGATCGAGGATCGTGGCGGGCTGCGGCCCGGTCGGGGTCAGGCGGGCGAAGGCGGCGTTGGCGCGCAGGATCGCGCCGTTGCGGTCGACGGTGGCGATCGCCATCGGCGTCGAGTGGAAGAAGCGGGCGAAGCGGATCTCGGCCTCGCTGCCACCGTCGGTGCCGGCCTCGCCCGGGGCGCGGTTGAGGACGAGCGTGCGCGAGGGGCCGGCGCGACCGTCGCTGCCGAAGGCGACCTGGTGGTGCAGGCGCACGGGGAGGGGGGCGCCGTTGCGGCGCTTGAGATCGACGTCGAGCACCTCGACGCGCACGTCGCCGGCATGGCCGCGGATGGCCTGGACGAGCGCGGCGGCGGCCGGCGTCGCGATGTCGTCGAGATGCAAGCCCCCCGAGCCGAAGCGGGCGAGGTCGAAATCGAGCCAGCCGGAGAGCGTCGCATTGAGATAGGAGACCTCGCCGTCGGCATCGATCGAGACGAAGCCGGCCGGCGCATGGTCGAGATAGTCGATCGCGTGCTGGAGTTCCTGGAAGGCGTTCTCCTGGCGCTCGCGCTCGGGCGTGACGTCGGCGACCGACCAGAGCGTGGCGGGCCGCCCGTCGCGGCGCAGCGGCGAGACCTTGATGCGGTACCAGCCGACGGCGCCGCGGCCGCCCAGCGCCGGCTCGAGCCGGACTTCCTCGACGAGCTTGCGGCTCTCGCGCGCGGCGGTGGCGAGGCGGTAGATCGCCTCCGAGACCTCGGCGCGCCCGGTGAAGAGGCTGCCGACCGGGCGCAGATCGCTGGCGCCGCGCGCGCCGGCCAGCGCCAGATAGGCCTCGTTGGCGTAGACGATCGCCGTCTCGCCCTCTGTGACGACGACGCCCTCGTCGGCCCGGTCGACGATCGCCTTGGTGAGGTCGTTGCGGGCGGCGCGGCCTGAGAACTGCACGAGCCCGATGGCGAAGGCGAAGAGGCCGAAGACGCCGACGACCGAGAGCAAGGCGAGCAGCCCCAGTATGAGCGGCTGCGCCCATTCGTTGGCGATGAAGCCGAGCGCGATCGCCGAGCCGACGAGCAGCCCCGCCACCAGCAGGATGATGCCGATATGGCCCGGCTTGTCGGAGCGATCGATCGCAGTCGTGGTGCCGCCCATTGCGGTGTGGTCCGTCCCTTTGGCGACGCGCCGGCCCGATGGCGACCGTCGAGGCTTCCCGGCGAGTTAGGCGCGGCGGCGCTTCAGGCGCAAGACGTATCCGATGACTTCCGCCACCGCCTGGTAGTGTTCGACAGGAATTTCTTCGTCGATGTCGACGCTGGCGTAAAGCGCGCGCGCCAGGGGCACGTTCTCGACGATCGGGACCTCGTGCTCGCCGGCGACCTCGCGGATCTTCAGCGCCAGCGCATCGACGCCCTTGGCGAGACAGAGCGGGGCGGCCATGCCGGGCTCGTATTGCAGCGCGACGGCGTAGTGGGTCGGGTTGGTGATGATCACGGTCGCCTTGGGCACCTGCGCCATCATGCGCTTGCGGACGCGCTGCATCCGGATCTGGCGCAGCTTGGCCTTGACCTCGGGATTGCCTTCCGAGTTCTTGTATTCGTCCTTGAGCTCCTGCCGGGTCATCCTCTGGCGCTGGTGCCAGGAGAAGCGCTGCCAGACGAAGTCGCCGAGCGCGACGACGGCGAAGAGCGCGAGTGCCGCCGCCATCAGCTTGATCGCCAGCACGAGCGTTGCCGGCAGCAGCGCCGCGACGTTCATCTGCGCGAAACCCTCGAGCCGGTCGTGCTCGTTCCAGAGCGTGATCCAGAGCACGGCGCCGACCAGCCCGGTCTTGGCCAGGCCCTTGGCGAAATTGACCCAGGCCTCCTTGCCGAACATGCGCTTGGCGCCGGCCATGGGCGAGATCCGGCTGAATTTCGGCATCAGCGGGTCGAGGGTCCAAAGCGGCTTGTGCTGGACCAGCGCGCCCACCAGCGCCGCGACGAGGATGAAGGCGAAGGGCAGGCCGAGCGCGGCGAAGCCGGTCATCACGCCCTGCTTGGCCACATTGGCGAAGGCCGAGCCGTCGGAGGGTACCTGATGGGCGTTCATCAGGAAGGCGCGCAGCGAGAGCGCGCTGTCTTGGGCGGCCCAGCCGGCGCCGACCAGCAGCGCCAGGGTGAAGCCGCAGAGCACGAAGAAGGTGCCGATCTCCTGCGATCGGGGAATGTCGCCCTTCTCGGCCGCCTGCTCCAGCTTTCGCTGGGTCGGCTCCTCTGTCCTGTCTTCCTTGTCGGCCTCCTCGGACATCGGCGCTCAACTCCCGGTGAACTGGCGCAGGAAGCCGCCGAGTTCGCCCAGGAAGACGCTCATCATCACGCCGATCACGGCGAAGAAGACGAGCATGCCGCCGAGAATCGAGGCTGGGACCGCGAGGAAGAAGACCTGGAGCTGCGGCATCATGCGGGCGAGCACGCCGAGCCCGAGATTGAACAGCAGGCCGAAGACGATGAAGGGCGCCGAGATCTGCACCGCCAGCGCGAAGCCCTGCGCGGCAGCGCGCACGGCCAGGGTCATCACGTCGTCGACCGGCGGCAGGGCCCCCGGCGGCAACACGCGATAGCTCTCATGGATCGCGACGATAGCGAGGTGATGCAGGTCGCTTGTCAGGATCAGCGTGATGCCGAGCATGGTGAGCAGGTTGCCGATCGAGGGGTTCTGGGTGCCGCCGGTGGGATCGACCGTCATCGCGAAGCCCAGCCCCATGGTCTGCGCCACCAGCGTGCCGGCCGTCTGAAGGGCGGCCATGACGAGGCGGGCGCAGACGCCGATGACGAGCCCGATCAGGATCTCGCCGACCAGGAGGCCGAAGACACCGGGCATGTCGGGCGGCAGGTTGAGCTGAGGGCGGGCCATCGGCACCATCATCAGGGCAATGAAGAAGGCCAGCGAGAGCCGCGCGCGCGAGAAGATGAAGCGCTCGCCGATGCCCGGCATCAGCATCACCAGCGTGCCCACCCGCGCGAAGACGAGCACGAAGACGGCGCTGATCTCGGGCAGGATCGCGATCTGCATCGTGCCGCCTCGCCCTCGTCGCCAGTCGGGGCGCCGCGGGGCCGGGCCGCCGGGGAGGGCGAGGCACGGCAGCGGCAGGCTCATTCGCCCGTGGCGATTCGGACGGCAACCCGCCCCATATAACCCGCCAGCGCGTCGCCCATGAACGGCAGAAACAGCATCAGCGCGGCAAAGACGGCCAGGATCTTCGGGACGTAGACGAGCGTCTGCTCCTGGATCTGCGTCAGGGCCTGGATGAGCGAGACGGCGAGGCCGACGATGAGGGCCACCATCATCAGCGGTCCCCCGGCCTTGAGAAAGACCATGATGCCGTCGCGGGCGACGTCGAGAATGGCTCCGGATGTCATTGATGTCGTCCTGATCGCCCGGCTCAGACCGGCATCCGCATGATTTCTTCATAGGCCGCGATGACGCGGTCGCGCACGGCGACCAGCGTCTCGATCGCGGCCTCGCTCTCGGCGACGGCGGTGACGACGTCGACCACGTCGGCGCGGCCGGCGGCGACGGAGGCCGCCTGCGCGTCCGAGCGCCGGCCGGCATCGGCGGTGGCCTCGAGCGCCTTGCCGATCATGGAGGCGAAATCGGCGCTGCCGCTCTCGGAGCCCGAGGCGGTCTGCGGCTTGCGGAGCAGATTGCCCGCGCCCATCCCCTGGATCGAGGCATAGGCACCGGCGGCGAAACTGGGCGTGGCCATGACGGTCTTTTCCTTCAGGCGCGCAGGATGTCGATGGTGCGCTGGATCATCCGGCGCGTCGACGAGATCAGGTTGAGGTTGGCCTCGTAGCTGCGCTGGGCCTCGCGCATGTCCATCGTCTCGATCAGCGAGTTGACGTTGGGCATGCGGACATTGCCGGCGGCGTCGGCCGTCGGGTTGCCCGGCTCGTACTTGACCCGAAAGGCGCTCTGGTCGCGCTGGACGCGACCCATATCGACCACCTGCGCCTCGAGTTCGCGATCGAAGCGGCGCTGGAAGGTCGGGATCTTGCGGCGATAGGGGTCGGCCCCGGCGCGCTCCGGTCCGGAATCGGCGTTGGCGACGTTCTCGGCGATGACGCGCATGCGGCCGGACTGGCTGCGCAGCCCCGACGTCGCCACCGCGATGCTCTTGAGAAGATCCATGTCGTCCGTTCTCCCTGGTCCACGACGCGGGCGCCCTTGCGGGACCCGACGGCGTCAGCGCCCCTTGCCGATCGCGATCTTCATCAGCCCGAGGCCCTTGCTGTAGAGCGAGGCGGCGAACTGGTAGTCCGACTGGTTCTGGGCGACCTTCATCATTTCGTCCTCGAGATTGACCGCGTTGCCGCTGGGCGTCGTCTCGAAGCGGCGGGCGCGGGCGCTGTCGAAGCCGTCGCTGCGGCCGCCGATCCCCATATGCCCCTCGCTGGTGCGCGCCAGCGAGACGCCGGAGACGCCGCCGGCGCCACCCGCGCTGATCACCGGCGCCTTCACGTCCATCGGCCGGAAGCCGGGGCTGTCGGCATTGGCGACGTTCTCGGCCAGCACCTTCTGGCGCGACTGGTGGAAATGCATGCGCGTCTTGAGCGCCTGCATCAGGTTTCCGCCTGTGCCCAGGGCCGAATTCGCCATGACCGTCGCCCTCCCATTGCCGGCACGAGGCCGCTGCACTGGGTAAATCTTGCCGGGCGCATGGTTAACGAGCGGTTAAAGACCCCGGGTTTCGAGCAACCGGTTAACCACGGATTCACCATGTTTCCTGAAAGCGCGGGCGCTATGCTATAGCCAGCGTGTTCAACATCGGGTGGATTCCGGCAACCGGGACCCGGCCCCGCCGTCGCTTATGAGGCAGACCTTGCAGAGCTTGTTTGGCTTCGATCTCCCGACCGCGCAGAAGTGGGTCATCGCCTTCGGCGTCATTCTCGTCCTGCTGGTGCTGCTGGGCCTGTTCGCGCGGCAGATCAAGGACGGCCGGCTGCGCATCAAGGGGCAGGGCGGGGGACGCGCCCGGCAGCCGCGGCTCGGCGTGGTCGACATCCACGACCTCGACCGCCAGCGCCAGCTCGTGCTGATCCGCCGCGACAATGTCGAGCATCTGGTGATGATCGGCGGCGCCTCCGACGTGGTCGTCGAAACCAACATCGTGCGCAGCGGCGGCCGGGCGGCGATGCCGGTCCAGCCGGATCTCGGCCTGCCCGACCGGCCGCTGCCCTTCGACACGCTGATCCCGCCCGAGCCGCGCGAGCCGGCCGAGGACCCGCGCCGTGCTGCGCCGCCGGCCCCGGTGGCGCAGGCGCCCGCCTTCCCTGACCCGCCGCCGCGCGTGCCCTCGCGCCTGTCGCCGACGGCGGCGGAAGCCGCGGTCGCGGCCGCAGCGGGCGGTGCCGCGGTGCTCGGCGCGGCCGCGCTGGCGCAGGCGGCGACGTCCTCCGCGCCTTCGTCCGAACCGCGAGCGTCTGAACCTCCGGCCCCTGCGCCCATGGCGGCCGCACCCTCGGTGCAGCCGCCGAATTTCGCGCGCGACCATGCGCCGGCCCCCGTCGCCAGCGCGGTCGAGCTCGACGACATGGCCCGCCAGCTCGACGAGGCGCTGAAGCGTCCGTTCTCGGCGGTGCGGCCGGGGCCATCACCCAGCATGGTCGCCCCTCCGATCTCGCCACCCGCGCCGGAGCCCGTGGTGAAGCCGGCCGAGCCGGCGCCCGCACCGGTCAGGAGCGAGGCCCCGCCGGTGGTCGTGCCGGCTCCGGAGCCCGTATCCGCGCCGATGTCGACGCGGATTGTGCCGCTCGATGTCGAGGCGGAACTGGAGATGGCGCTGGGCCTGAAGCCCGAGCGCCTCGTGCCGAAGCCCGCCGCTGCGGTCGCCCCGCCCGAGCCGCCCAAGGCGGCAGAGCCCCAGAAGCCGGTCGAGGCCCCGAAGCCGGTCGAGCCTCCCAAGCCCGTCGAGCCCGCCAAGGCGGCCGAACCGCCGAAACCGCCGCCGGCCTCCCCCGCCGCCAGTCCGCTCCCGCCGGCCCCCGAGCCCGCGTCGGCGGCTGCCCCCGAGATCGACCTGCACGAGCCGGAGACGCCCGAGGAGCGGGCCGAGGCGAGCGCGCCCGTCGCGCCACCGGCCAGGCCCGAGCCGGCTGCCGAGGCCGAGCCCAAGCCGCAGCCCGAGTCCCAGCCGGCGCCCGAGGCCGAGCCCAAGACGATCGACCCCTTCTCGGTCGATGCGATCGAGGCCGAGTTCGCGCGGCTGCTGGGCCGCGATCCCAAGGCGAAGTCCTGAGCCTCGCGATCAACAGGTTTCGCGCGCACGCGGCACTCTGACGCCGCCGCGCCCGTTGCTGGCGCGGCGAGGCCGGCTCTAGCGTGGCGCAGCCCGACGGGTTGATTCGGGCGCAACCACGGCCGTGTGCGGGACCATGATCTGCTTCTCTGCGAGATGGCGCCGCTGCGTGCGGAGCCCGCGCGCCGTGACCGGCAGGCTCGTCCTGTGGGCGATGCTGCTGGCCGTCCCCGCAGGGCCGGCGCTGGCGCAGACACTCTCGCTCGATCTCGGCCAGGGCGGGGGCGTGGCCGAGCGCGCGCTGCAGCTCATCGCGGTCATCACGGTGCTCTCGCTGGCGCCGTCGATCCTGATCATGGTGACGTCGTTCACGCGCATCGTCGTGGTGCTGTCGCTGCTGCGCTCGGCGCTGGGCACGCAGACGGCGCCACCCAACGCCGTGATCATCGGGCTGGCGGTGTTCCTTACCGGCTTCGTCATGGCGCCGACGCTGCGTGAAGCCTACAGCACCGCGGTGGCGCCGCTGGTGGCGGGCCAGATCCAGCCGGCCGAGGCCTATAACCGCGGCGTCATCCCCTTCAAGACCTTCATGCTGCGCCATGTCCGCGAGAAGGATCTGGCGCTGTTCATGGAGATGTCGCGCGAACCGCCGCCGGCGACGCCGGAGGAGGTGCAGATCCACGTGCTGGTGCCGGCCTTCATGATCTCGGAGCTGCGGCGCGCCTTCGAGATCGGCTTCCTGCTGTTCGTACCCTTCCTGATCATCGACCTCGTGGTGGCCTCGATCCTGATGTCGGTGGGCATGATGATGCTGCCGCCGGTGACGGTGGCGCTGCCGTTCAAGCTGATCTTCTTCGTGCTCGTCGACGGCTGGGGGCTGGTCGCAGGCTCGCTCGTGAAGAGTTACGGCGGCTGAGGGGCGGACTCCGTCTCAGCTCCGCCCGGGAGCCGGCGGCGTTCCGGCGGGCGGCGCGCCCGCTGCAGCCGGTGTCGGCGCGGGCGGCGCCTCGGGCGCCGGCGGCTCGGCCGCGGCTTCCGGCTTCTTCTGGCGCGGCGCTGCGGAATAGGCCGGGTAGCGCTCGCGATAGGCCTGCATGAAGTCCGACAGGGTGTCGGCGCCGGCGGCTGCGGCGGCGCGGGCCATTTCGCGAATGTCGGCCGATTTGGTGCGGTTGGCCCCGGTGACGAAGGCGAAGGTCCGCGCATCGGTGCTCTGCGCCATCTTGGTCGCGAACTTGCTGCGCAGCCGGTCGAGGGAAAGTCCCTCTTCGGCCATGACATAGGAGATGGCGGCCCGCATCACATCGGCCCGCTGGCTGTCGGTCAGAGGTGTCTCGCCGCGCCAGCTCTCGCTGAGGATGCGCTCATGCGATTCACCGGCCTCGCGCCAGCGCCGCCCGGTCCAGTAGATGTCGGCGCGCAGACGGTCGATCTCTGGGCCCTGCTCGACCTCCAGCAGATCGAGCGCCTGGTCGGTGCGCGAGAGATCCGACAGGGCCTTGGCCTCGAGCAGGAGGCGGGCGCGCTTGACGTCGGCGGGCAGCTCGACGAGGCGTGTCGTGCTGATGGCGCGGATCGCGTCGGCGGGCTTGCCGTTCATCAGGCTGACCATGGCCAGACGCGCCGCGACGGTCGAGCGGGCCGCGCCGCTGAGGCGCCGCTCGATCTGGTAGCGCAGGATCTCGCTGGCCTGGTCGAGCAGGTCGAGGCCGATCAGGCGGTCGGCGAGAAGCCGCGTGATCTCGTCGCCGCGCCGGCCGATCGGCAGGAACTCCTTGAAGTCGTAGAACAGCGCCAGCGCCTCGATGCGTGGCAGCTTGTCGAGGCCGGAGCCGGTGAACAGCTCGGCGAAGCGCTGGGCCGTCTCGTCCTGCATGCGCCGCGTGAGCGGATGATCCGGGAAGGTTTCGCTCGCGCGCCGTGCCACCTGGAACGCGTCGCGCCAGCGCTGCCCATCGGCATAGAGCCGGCTGAGCTCGGCGAGGGATTCGATCTCGAGCTCGCCGCCCCGCCAGATGATCGACACCGTCTCCAGCCGCGCCAGGATCTCGTCGGGCCCGATATCGGCGCGCTTTTC
This sequence comes from Allobosea sp. R86505, assembly GCF_042466375.1. Lineage (NCBI taxonomy): Bacteria > Pseudomonadati > Pseudomonadota > Alphaproteobacteria > Hyphomicrobiales > Alloboseaceae > Allobosea > Allobosea sp. R86505. Next base: position 2,434,641 of record NZ_JAXHPY010000001.1, read on the forward strand.
CGCCTGGACGAGCTTGACCGCGCGAAGCTGCGCCTCCGCCGCGACGGGCCGGCTGCGCGCCTCGAAGAGCGGCTTGTAGCCGGCGAGCGCGTTGTCGGGCCGGCCCGCGGCATCGTCCAGCATGGCCCGCAGCAGGGCGAGTTCCTCCTGGTCGACCGCGTCGTGCGGCAACGCCCCGAGGAGCCCGATCTCGCGTTCGGCGACGGCCATGTCCTGCAACGCCAGGGCGGAACGCGCCTTGGCGAGCCGCAACTCGGCCTGGAGGTCGACGGGATAGTCATTGAGTATCGCATCGCCGCGACGGAAGCCGGCCAGGGCCGGAGCATGGAGACCGCGCCTCTGATCGACCAACGCGCGCCAGAGCCCGGTCTCGGGGTCGTCCTTGATCGCCGGTGCGTCGAAGGCGGCGAGGGCGTCCTTATGGCGGTGCATGCGGGCGGCGATGAGACCCTTGAGGAACAGGGCCTCGCGGTTGGTCCGCAGCGCGGGATCGTCCGCCATGCCGGCGAGGAGCGGGCCCTTGGCTTCCGGCAGGAGGCCGTTGGCGGCGTAGAAGCGGGCCAGTGTCAGGCGCGTTTCCGATTTGCGGGCGCGCGACGCGCCCGCGATCTCGCGCATCAGCTCGCGCTCCTGCTCGCGCACCGTGCCGACGACCAGCTTGTTCCACTGCTCCGGGTCGAGCAGAGGAGTGCGAGCTTCCGCGGCCTTCGCCTCGGCGGTGGTGTCTGGGGCGGCCACGTCCAGCGAGACGGTCAGGCCGCCGCTGCGCCCGATGCGAACCTGCTCCGTGCCGGCCCGCACGAGAACGTCGTCGGCCCGGGGGATGACGACGACACCGTGAACGGTCGGCGCCAGGCCGAACTCGACGAACTGGTAGGGCTTCGCGGTGACCCGGACAGGACCGGTCGCCGTCGCCACGGCCATCGGGAGCCCGGAGGGACCGGCTTCCAGCCAGTGGACGCCGGTCATGCCGCGCAGGGGCACCGCGACGACGGTGTGGCCCTGGTCGTCAATCGTCCGGGCCGGCGCCAGCGGCTCCGCCGGCTTGCCGCCCTGTTCGCCGAAGGCGAGCGACCAGGTCGTGGCGTCGTCGAAGAGCCGGGTCAGGGGCTGTCCGGCAAGGCGCAGCCGCACCAGCACGACACGGCCCTCGCGGGTGACCGTCGCATCCTCGATGATCTGCGGCAGCAGGCCTTTCAGATCCGCGGGGTCGATGGTGTCGCGCGTGTCGAAGGCCAGTGTCGCCAGGCCTCCCTCGACGAAGCCGGCCGCACCGGTCCGGCGGGGGAAGCGGAAATCGAGCTTCGTGCCGTTGGCCACGATCTTGACCGGCTGAGGCTCGGGATCGACCAGCGGCGCGACGACAGCGGCGGGTGCGGGGGCAGCCGGAGCCGCCTGCGCCGGAGCAGGGGCATTCTCGACCGGTGCGGGAGCCGCCGCGGCCGGCGTCGGCGTCGGCGCCGGCTCGGGGTCAGGGCCGGCAGGCTGGGCCAGCGTCGCAGCCGGGGGCGGGGCGGGCTTCAGCAGATCGAGCAGCAGCCCGTCCTCGTCGCGGAAGCTGCGGACCTTCCAGTCCTTCGGCACCTTCAGGGCGAGCTTCGTGGCGTCGGCGGTCGTCTCGTGGTTGCGCAGGCCGACGCCGTCGGGGAGGGCGTTGCGGATGGCGGCAGGATCGACCGTCATCGGCCGGTCGAAGGTCAGCTTCAGCTCGCCGTCGGCCAGCTCCGGCTTGAGAGTCGTCTCCGGCGTCACGTCGAAGATCAGGCGCTCCAGCGTCGGCAGGCTGGCGCTGCTCAGGCCGAGCGCCTTGCGCGACTGCAGGGCGGCACGGGCAGCCTCGCGGGCCTTGGCCTCGGCGACGCGGAGCCGCTCGCTGATCTCCGCGAGGACCTCGGGCGGCGGGCCGGGCATCAGGCCCTGCCAGTTCTCGGGCAGCAGATCGATGAAGGCGCGCTCGCCCGCCTCGATCAGATTGGCGCGATAGGGCCGGGTCAGGGCGAGCCGCAGGCCGCGCCCGTCCGGATCGACCCGGGCTATGGAGACATAGGCCGGCAGTTCGCGCGCGATCCGGGCTACATCGACTTTGACGCTCGTGCCGAAGGCCACCACCAGCACGCCGTTGGAAACGCGAATGCGCGTCGGCGTCGGTTCATCGAAGGTCAGCGACAGGCGGCCGAAGCCAGGCTGCATGACGTCGCCGCGCAGGGTCGCGTTCGCCGCGAGCGCCGGCGCGCCGAGGCCGGCGGCGGCGGCGAGGGCCGTAAGGCCGATGCCGAAGGCGAGGGAACGCGGGAGACGCAAAGCCGGACACTCACGCAACACGACATGGTCGGAGCCGGCCGGACAGCCCGCCCCGATCGCCGGACGCTAGCGTGTCAAGGATAATGCGGGGTTAAAGGCGCGCGCGCCCGGTGCGGCGGATCAGCGCCGCCGCGGAGCGGGAGCGATCGCCGGCAGTTCGGTGCCGGGGAGGGCGGCGGCGTCCAGCGACGGGCCGGCCGCGACCGGTGTGCGGGCCATCGTCGCGAGCGCCACCGTCAGCTTTTCGGCCCGGTCGGGCGCCATCGCGGCCAGGACCTCGGACATCTTGCGCGGGTTCATCTGCTGGACGACCGGCACCAGCACGTCCAGACCGAGACGATCGAAGACGCGGGCGGCATCCTTGGGTTTCATCGCCTCGTACATGATCACGAGGTTCTTGATCGCCTTGGCCTCTTCGCCCGCGGGCTTGGGGGCTCCGCCGAGGCCGGCCTTGGTCTCGAGGTCCTTGAGATCGCCGACACGGCTGTCGAGCTTCTTCTCGGCGGTGTCGAGCAGCCGCTCGCGCATCTCGAGCTCGCGCATGCGGGACTCGATCTCCTCGCGGCGCGCGCCCAGTCGCTCCAGCAATGCCTTCTCGGCCGGCGAGGTCGGGGCTGCCACGCCGTTGATGATGCCGGCCTTGTTCAGCGGGTTGGCAGCGCGGGCGGCCTCCTCCTTGGCCTCGGCCTCGGCCTTTTCCGCGTCCTTCTTGGCATCGGGCTTGTCGACCGAGCCCGTCGTCTCGGGGTCGAGCAGGGGGAGGTCGGGCGAATGGGCGTGGGCGATGACTTTGGCCAGGGCCCAGACCTCCTTGTCCGGTTTGGCCGGCTCCTCGGGCTTGGCGCGCTCCGCAGGCTTGGCGGGGGGCTTGGCCGTGGTGTCGGAGGCGAGAAACGGGGAACTGGCCGGGATCTTTCCGGGGTAGGGCTCCGACGTCCAGGCAAGCAGCTTCAGCGCCAGGAGACCCATGGCGCCGAGGATGACGGCCGGAAGCAGGCGGGGCCGTTCGATCACGCGGCGTGGCCCTCGAGCCGGCGCGCGGCGCGGGCGCGGATGGCGGCGGCGGACTGGGCGGCGCTCGCCAGCCGCGCGACCGGAGCCGGCTCGACGGGGGCGGGGGCCTCGGGCGCCTTCGGCGCGACCAGCGCCGCGGCGCTGACGATCTGGCCGATGCGGTCCATCACGTCCTGCCCTGCCTCGATCTGGGCGGCGAGATCGGCCGCATAGCGCTCGGCGGTCTGCAGCCGCTCGGCCAGGGTGCGGTCGCAGTCGCCGAGCGTGTTCTTGAGCCCGGCGATGGCGCGTTCGGCGGTGTCGGTGGCGGCGATCAGGGCGCCCACCGTCTGGCGCATGCCGGCTTCGTCGGCCTTCAGGCGCTCGATGCGCTTTGTCAGCACGTAGCAGGTGATGATGGTGGCGACGAGAAGGCTGGCGACCAGCACGTCGGCGATGAGGGTGATCGTCATCTGAATACGCCTATCAGGAGTTCTGGCCGTGCTGGTTGGAGTCGAAGGCGGCGATGGTCGTCTTGGAGCGCCGCAGCGGGGTGACGACCTGGACCGCGATCTTGTCGTCGACCCGGCCGATGCGACCGTCGGTCACGACGAAGTCGCCGCAACGCAGCGAGACGAAGGAATCGGGGCGGGCATCGAACATCAGCGTGTCGCCGATCTCGAGCTTCATCATCCGCTTCAGCGGCATCTGCGCCTCGTGCAGCACGCAGGTCACCGGAACCTCGGTCTGCCAGACCTCGGTCGCGAGGTGGTTCTCCCAGATCGGATCGCGCCCGAGCTTCTCACCCATGAAGCTTTCGAGCAGCAGATCGCGGATCGGCTCGATCGTGGCATAGGGCAGGATGATGTGGAGGGCGCCGCCGCGGCCTTCCATGTCGAACTTCAGCTCGACGCGGATCGCGGCGTTGGCGGGGCGCGAGATCGAGACGAAGCGGGGGTTCGACTCGATGCGGTCGATGGTGAAGGTCACCGGCGAGAGCGGCTTGAAGGCCGCCTCGGCATCGCCGAGAACCAGCGATATGACGCGGCGGATCAGCCGGATCTCGATCGAGGTGAAGGGCCGCCCGTCGACACGCGGCGCCGGCTGGCCGCGCTTGCCGCCGAACATCGTGTCCATGATCGAGTACATCAGGGCCGATTCGATCGTGACCAGACCGAAATTGTCCCATTCCTCGGCCTTGAAGACCGAGAGCATCGCCGGCTGGGAGATCGAGTTGACATAGTCGCCGAAGCGCACCGAGCGGATGCTCTCCAGCGTGACCTCGACGTTGTCCGTGAAGAAGTTGCGCAGGCTGGTGGTGAGCAGGCGGACGAGACGCTCGAAGATGATTTCGAGCATCGGCAGGCGTTCATAGGAGACCGAGCCGGAATCGACGATCGCCTGAATGCCGTTGCGCTCGTTCTTGTCGTCGCCGAGCGAGAAACCGAGCATCGTGTCGATTTCTTCTTGGCTCATCAGGCGGTCGGTACCGCCTTCCGGCTCGCCTTCCTCCTCGACCGGCTCGGGCATGGTGGCCCATTCGGCCGCCATGCTCTCCGGGCTCAGGGGCTCGTCCTTGGGGGGCGCGCCGGCGTTGTCGCGATCGCTCGTGCTCATGGGACTGTCGTCGCTTCCGTCATTGGACTCCGGCTCGGCCGGGTCACTGGATCAGCAGTTCCTTGAACAGCACCGCGTCGATCTTGGCCGGGAAGACCGTGACGTTGACGCGGCGCAGCAGTTCTTCCTTCAGGCGGTACATGCCGGCCGAGCCTTCGAGGTCGGAGGGCCGCAACTCGCGCATGAAGACCTGGAAGGCGTCCTCGACCCGCGGCAGCAGCGGCTTGATCTCGTCGGAGATCTTGGCGTCTGCGGTCTCGAGCACGACCTTGATCTTGATCATCGGCTGGCGCTCCTGCTGGGGGCCGCCGGTGATGCCGATGATCATGTCCTTCATCTCGATGAAGGCGACCGGCTTCTTGGCGTTCTTCGCCGCCTCGGCCGCGGCGATCTGCTCGGCCGAGGGCTTCTTCAGAAAGAAGAACCAGCCGCCGCCACCGGCGCCCGCCAGCAGCAAGACGCCGGCGACGATGATGATCAGCTTCTTCTTGCTCTTGCCGCCGCCGCCTTCGGCCGCGCCCTCGGCGGGCGCGCCGTCCTCGTCGGTCTTGGGCTTCTTCGCCATCGCCTGCCTGCCCCGGATTCGCGACGGCCGCACGCCTGTGCGGACCTCAGGGAACACCCTGAACAGTCACGGTTAACGCGTCGTTAAGGAGGGCAGAATCTGCCGGGTCGATCTTGCCGGCCGGACGCTGTCTGCACGGTAGGACGCGATGCCGGACATCATGAATGGCCAGCAAAAACAGTGCTTTATCACCATTAACCACGCTGGCATGGCGCTTGCGGACCAATGGTGTGGCCGCTGCGCTGGGGAGCGTCGAAACGGCCGCGGAACGAGTATCGGGAGATCATGCCGTGGAGAACGCGCTTCTCGTCGGCCTGTCGCGTCAGATGGCTCTGAGGCGAGAGCTGGATGTCATCGCCAACAACATGGCGAATGTCAGCACGAACGGCTTCAAGGCGCGCTCGGCGCGTTTCAACGAATTCGTCATGCCCAAGGCCAGCGCCGACAGCTTCAAGCCGGCCGACAAGCCTTTGTCCTTCGTCGTCGACAAGGGCACGCCGATCGACCTGTCGCAGGGTGCGGTCGAGCGCACGGGCAACCCGCTCGACGTGGCGCTGCGCGGCGATGTCTTCCTGGTCGTGCAGACGCCGGGCGGAGACCGCTACACCCGCGCCGGCTCGCTCGACATCAACGCCCAGGGCCAGCTCGTGACGCAATCGGGCCAGCCGGTCCTGGGCGATGGCGGGCCGATCAGCTTCGGCGCGTCCGACAGCAACCCGCGGATCGCGCCCGACGGCACGGTCTCCACCGACCAGGGCCAGAGCGGCAAGCTGCGCATGGTGCGCTTCGCCGATGCCCGCCTGCTCAGCAGCGAAGGGGCCAACCTGTTCGCTTCGGCCACGCCGCCGCTGCCGGCGGGGCCCGAGGCCCGGCTCGAGCCCGGCGCGGTCGAGCGCTCGAACGTCAAGGCCGTGATCGAGATGACCCGCCTGATGGAGGTCCAGCGCTCCTATCAGAACGTCGCCAACATGCTGTCGAAGGCCGACGAGCTGCGCAGCAAGGCGATCTCGCGCCTGGCCGACCAGCAGGCCTGATCAGGGACAGGAACCTTAAGCCATGCGCGCCCTTCAGACCGCCGCCACCGGCATGATGGCCCAGGAACTCAACGTCCAGGTCATCTCCAACAACATCGCCAACGTCCGCACCACCGGCTACAAGCGCCAGCGCGTCCATTTCCAGGACCTGCTCTACGAGAACTTCCGGCGCGCCGGCACGGCGACCTCGGACCAGAACACGCAGGTTCCCGCCGGCACCTTCGTCGGCTCCGGCGTCAAGACGGTCTCGACCGGCCGCGTGATGACGCAGGGCAACCTGTCCTCGACCGAGAAGCAGTACGATCTCGCCATCCGGGGTGAGGGCTTCTTCCGCGTCCGCATGCCCGACGGCCGCACGACCTACACCCGCGACGGCTCCTTCGACCTCGATTCCCAGGGCCAGCTCGTCACCCGCGACGGCTACCAGGTCGAGCCGGGCATCACGGTCCCCAACAACGCCACCAGCGTCAGCATCAACGCGCAGGGCACGGTCGAGGTGTCGCTGCCGGGCCAGGCGGCGCCGCAGCAGATCGGCCAGATCCAGCTCGTGCGCTTCGTCAACAAGGTCGGCCTGGAATCGATCGGCGACAACCTGTTCATCGAGACGGCGGCCTCGGGCCAGCCGATCGACGGCTTCGGCGGCGGCGAGGGCTTCGGCACGCTGCAGCAGAACTATCTCGAAGAGGGCAACGTCCAGGCGGTCACCGAACTGTCCTCGCTGATCGCGGCGCAGCGCGCCTACGAGATGAACTCCAAAGTCATCACCGCCGCCGACCAGATGATGTCGGCGACGACTTCGATGTTCCGCGGCTGATCGGGAGGCTGACGCTCATGACCCGCACCACCCTCCACCTCTCGCTCGCCGCCGCGCTGCTCATCGGCGCCCAGTCCGCCGCCGCGCAGGCTCCGTCTCCGGCCCGTCCGGGAATCGCGGTCGCCGCGCTGGCGACCGGCTCCGGCCCGGCACCCGTCGCGGCGGTGCCGGTCCAGCCGCGCCGCCTGCAGCTGCGCTCCGACCTCACCTTGTCGCGTGATCTCGTTTCCTTCGGCGACCTGATCGCCGGGCTTCCCCCCGAGGCGGCCGCGATTCCCGCCTTCCGGGCGCCTGCGCTGGGCGAGACCGGCACGATTCAGGTCGCGCGCATCGTCGAGGCGGCGCGCGGGGCCGGCATCATCGCCTCCGTCGCCGAGCTCGAGAGCGCCGGCCAGGCGCAGGTCGTCGTCACCCGCGCGGCGCGGCGGATCATGGCGTCGGACATCGAGGAGGCCGTGAAGACCGGGCTGCAGGAGCGCTACGGCGTCGATGCCCGCGCCTTTGCCCTGACCATCGACGGCGGCGCGCCGTCGATTTCGGTCGAGCCCGAACTGACGGGCGAGGCCGTGGTGACCGATCTCGCCTATGATGCCCGCACCCGGCGCCTTCAGGCGCGGGTCTCAGTCCCCGGCAGCATGGCGCTGCGCCTGAAGCCGATCCGCATTGCCGGCCAGCTCGTCGAGACCATCGAGGTCGTGGTGCCGCGACGCGCGATTGCCCGCGGCGAGACGCTGGACAAGGCCGATGTCCTGGTCGAGCGCCGCCCGCGCGAAGGCCAGATGAACGACCTGATCGGCGACCCGCGCGTCGCCATCGACAAGGTCGCGACCCGGGCGCTGATGGCCGGCGCGCCGCTGCGGGGCGGCGATCTGCGCCGCGAGGAGATCGTCGCCAAGGGCGATCTCGTCACGCTGGTCTACGAATCCCGCGGGCTGACCATCACCATGCGCGGCCGGGCCGGAGAGGCCGGCGCGATGGGCGACGTCGTCAGCGTCACCAACCCCCAGTCCAAGCGCGTGCTGCACGGCACGGTGAGCGGGCCCGGCCGGATCTCGATCCAGGCCGCCTCCGCCGGCCGCGTCGCCAGCGCCCCCTGATGTTCTCCGGAAACCGGACGAGTGCCATGACCATCCTGTCGAACCCCACCCCCCGCACCAAACTCCGCACGGGGGCCCGCCTCGCCGGCCTGCTGCTGCTGGGCGTCTCGCTCAGCGCCTGCGGCGCCGCCGACCGGCTCGCCAATGTCGGCGCCGCGCCCGCGCTCTCGCCGATCGAGGACCCGACGGCGACGAAGGGCTACAAGCCCGTGCAGATGCCGATGCCGGCGATGGAGCACGCCTCCTTCGCGCCGAACTCGCTCTGGCGCACGGGTTCCCGCGCCTTCTTCAAGGACCAGCGGGCGAGGCTCGTCGGCGATCTCGTCACCGTCAAGGTCAAGGTCACCGACAAGGCGCAGCTCAACAACACGACCAAGCGCAGCCGCAAGAACGGCGAGGATGTCGGCGCCGACAACGCCTTCGGCTTCGAGAACAAGCTCGACAAGTTCCTGCCGGACGGCGCCAGCGCCGGCTCGCTGCTCAAGCTCGATTCCGCCGCCTCGAGCGAGGGCGCGGGCTCGGTCAACCGCTCCGAGACGCTGGCGACCAACGTCGCCGCGGTCGTCACGCAGACGCTGCCCAACGGCAACCTGGTGATCGAGGGCAAGCAGGAGATCAGGGTGAATTTCGAGGTGCGCGAGCTGATCGTCGCCGGGGTGATCCGGCCCGAGGACATCGAGAGCGACAACACGATCGAATCGACCAAGATCGCTCAGGCCCGCATCGCCTATGGCGGCCGCGGCCAGATCACCGACGTCCAGCAGCCGCGCTACGGCCAGCAGGTGATGGACATCCTGCTGCCGTTCTAGGGCGCCTGCCGCCTGGAAACGAAACCGCGCCGTCATCCCGGACAAGCTGCGAAGCAGCGCCGATCCCGGGGCAAGCCCGGGATGACGGTCCCAAGCCCCTCACGAAGGATCTCACCGACCCGTTTCCCCATCCCGGCCGGCGCGGAACGCTCCCCGCATCTTCCCGCGCCCGCCGGCAGGCGGTCTCTCCCGAGCCGCCACCCCACCGGCCGTCCCGCCACGCTCCCCGGCATTCAGGGCGAGCGGCCGACAGAAAACCCCGCCTTCTCCCGAGGCGGGGTTTTTTGCGGGGGGGGGAGGCTTCAGTGCGCCAGCGGCGGCCCCTTAAGGAGCAGCCGGCAGCAGGCCTTCGCGATAAAAGCCACGATGGCCGATCAGGGCTTTTCGATGTAATAAGGCCATGACCGCATGGTGCTTATGCTAGATTTAATCGGATCTCTGTTCCCACGTCAGGCTTGCGATTGCCCGGACCCCAAGTACGATCAATGTGGCCGGCCTTTTCCAAATCCAAGCAGATGTTCTTCAGATCTGTCTCGCGAATCATAAACTCTTCTAGAAGCACACCGAGGAGCTGCTCGAAGCGCTGGGGGCCTTTGAGTCGGAGGAGCTCGATCAAGCGCTCTTTGGCGCGCAGTTTCTGCAGCTTGACCAGATCGTCGACGCTGGCCTCGCTGACATCCGCATCATGATCGCCAAACAAGTCAGCCGTGCCGGACTTCAGCTCACGTTTGCGATCCTTCGCCGCAGCGCGGTTCCGAGCATGCTCGCGCAAAGCCTGCCATTCGATCTCACGGAACACCTTCAAGCCGGCTGGGTCCTTGGTCCCATAAGCCAAGAAGAAATGCGGCCGATCCTCCGTGCTCTTGTCGATGCAGGTCGAGACGACATGGGCGAATGACCCTATCCTGCGCAACGTCTCGCGAAAAAGCTTCTCGACGGCGAGCCCCTTGAGCAAGGTCGGATCGAGCCTCTCTTTCCAGCCGGGGCCGCCACGGATAGGGTCGAGTGAGGCGATGATCCGTTCATCGGGATGTTCGATGAACCGGCTCACGAAGCTGTACATGAAATTGATGACCACCTCGCATTTCCGGCGGTCGAAGAGTGGTGCGATCTTGTCGAAGGGATATCCCGTCCATCCGGTCGGATCGATAAACACCAGCGGCAGAGCTGAACCAATAAAGCCGCGGATGTCGCTAACCGCGTCCTCGAAAGGGCCGTGGAAGGTCCGGATTTCAAAGCCCTGAGACGGGTTGTGATGGGGCGCGACCGCCGCCTGGAGTTTTGAGAATGCCGTGCGGTCCGTCTCGGAAAAGTAGCACCGGATCGTTCGCCGCTGGCCCGTGTTTTCCTCGACGCGCCGCTGGGCATCCTTGAGGACATCGATCGCGATCATGAAGGAGGTGTCGGAGAAGTCCGCCGTTTCCGACTGCCAGGGACCGGAGAAGCCGTCGATATAGGCGATGTCCGAGAAGTGCAGCACCTTGTGGGCGAGCGCTTGCAGATAGCGTCTCAGGATAAAGTGCTTGGCCCGTGTTTGCTCCCGATCGAGGTAGGGATTCGCGGGCTCCGTCATCGATCACGCCTCGATCTGCACGGGCGTCGGAACCTTAGGATACTGGCTCCACTCGCGCCCTTTCAGTAGCCGCCCGCCCGCCTTCGAGTGGACGCCACCCCATTGTTTGAAGAAGAACGCGACTCCGTCTCGAAGGCATTGGTCGCGAATCTCAAGCGCCCATTCCTCGTCCATGGGGCGCGCCTTCGGTCCGCTTTCTCCGCCGACGATCGCCCAATCGATGCCGGTGAGGTCCACCAGACCGACCGACGCTAGCAAGGGCTCGAACGATACGAACTTGATGCTCGCTTGTGCGGCTTTGAGGTGTTTCAGACGCACCGTGTTCTGCGCATCCTCGACCGATACACCGAGCCAGATATGCGAAGGGGCCTTCCCAGCTCCGTAGCGAAGGCGCAGATAGCGAACGAGAAGCGAACTGCGCTTCGTCAGCACTTGGTAGGTGTGCCAGTTCGCCTTCTCCATGGTGTCGAACACCGCGTCGATGAAGGCGGTCGGGATCTCCTTGTGGAAGAGATCGCTCATCGAATTCACAAAGATGCGTCGTGGACGCCGCCACTGGAAGGGTTGCAGCAGGCGTTCGGGCTTCAGCGTCAAATCGAAGCCGTTTTCAAACGGATGCCCGGGCACGCCGCGAAAACGCTCCGCGAAGCGTTCCGCGTAGCAAAGATCGCAGCCGGCCGTAATCTTCGTGCAACCCGAGATCGGGTTCCACGTCGCGTCCGTCCATTCAATTGAAGAGGTATCTGCCATTATGCTTATCCTAGAACAAAAAAAGAACATGAGCAATATCGTTGATGCATATGACCCACATGGCTCGGAATGACGAGCATAGCATTTGGCGCTCTGTACGCCTTCTGACTGCGCAGTTCCGCGATTTCCGTTAGACTCCCTCCGTAAATTGCAAGGTTCCTCGCCATCGAATGCCGCAATGGATTGAACCAAAGGTCGTGCGTGCCCGAAAGCGGAAGTCCTTGATGTCAGCAATGGGCGAAAGTTGACGACTTGGGTGCCCAACATGAACGCGACCGGGGGCACGGCTCCCAGCGAACTTATCCCCGTCTCCTACACCGCCCTTACTCTGCCACCACCTCATCCCTGAGGGGCAGCCATCCGGAGGTGTGCCGTTGGTGGGGAGGAGCGCGGCGCCTGCGGGCGGGTTTGCACCCCGCACTCGGGAGGCTTCGGGGCACCGCCCTGGGGGTACTACGGCCCCTGTGCGAGGAACTCGCTGGAACGGTCTTGGGCATCACGCCTTCGTCCCATGCCGGACGGCGCGACAACCCGATGAGGGGAACTGGCGCCCGAGGGCTCGCGGCAGAGGCTGGCCTTCGACCCGATAAGCGCGGCCCGAGGTCCGAAATCGCCGACAAGCGGAGCGCCACGGGGCGTGCGGATGGTGGCTCAATCCATCCGCGCCGCATCCTGGCTCAACGGATGCGGATTTCAGGTTACGCGCCTCGCGGCGCTCCGCTGCCCCTCGTTGATGGCGCCTGCGTGCCTGCGCAAGCGGGGATTTGGCGTGCGGTGCGGGCCGCTCAGGCGCGCTGCGGGTCAGACGGTCGCAGGGGCAGGCGGGAATTGTGGGAACTCTCCGGACCGACAGCGGTTGGGTAAGGGACACCCAACAACCGCAGAGAAGGAGATGAAGCCCATGATTCTCAAGACCTTGACGCTTGCCAGCGCTCTCGCCCTGGCTCCGATGGTCGTCGCCGCCCAGTCGACGCAGCCGCCGGTGAACAACCCCAGCAACACCGGGACCCGCAATCCTGCGCCCGTGCCCAAGGCGGGCGGCGCGACCGTGCCCCCGTCAACCCAGCCGGGCGCGATGACGAATGCCGATGGCACCAAGGTCGGCGCGCCGTCCAACCGCGTGCCGGCCGGTGGCGCGGCCAACGCGCCGGCCAAGCCGTAATCCCCGTCCACGGCTCTCGCGGCCCCGCCCCTCCGGGCGGGGCCGTTTGCATGAGCCGAGCCCTGTGTCGGCGGCCCCGGCGGAGAGGGGCTGCGGGAACAAGCCGTCCCGAAAGGCGGTTGAGGAACCACCGCCCTTTCGGAGTGCCCGATGAAGCCGATCCTCGCACCGCTTCCCTATCATCCCGAGCTGGAACAGCCGGCGCCCGACGAGGCGCAGACAATCCGCGATCTCGAAGCGTCGCTGCGGATGATCGGCGAGACCACCTTCGCCCATGGCGGCCACGGCCTGCGGACCGTCCACGCCAAGAGCCATGCGCTGCTGGTCGGGACGTTCACGGTCCTGGACGGGCTGCCCGGGCCCTATGCCCAGGGGCTCTTCGCGACGCCCGGCCGCCATGAGGCGATCCTGCGCCTGTCCACCAATCCCGGCGACATTCTCGACGACAGCGTGACGGTGCCGCGCGGGCTGGCACTGAAGGTGATCGGGGTCGAGGGCGCGCATCTGGCGCCCGAGGAGGCGCCGACGCAGGACTTCGTCATGGTCAACGGCCCCGCCTTCCTGGCTCCGGACCCGGCCAGCTTCGCCAGGAGCCTGTCGCTGCTCGCCAAGACCACCGATCGCGTGCCGGCGCTGAAGAAGACCTTTTCGGCGGCGGCGCGCGGAATTGAGAAGGTGATCGAAGCCGTCGGTGGCGAGAGCGCGACGCTGAAGTCGATGGGCGGGCATCCGATGACGAACCCGCTGGGCGAGACCTATTACGCGCAGACGCCCTTCCGCTTTGGCGACCATGTCGCGAAGTTCTCGCTGGCGCCGGCTTCTGACGAACTCGCGCGGCTGACCGATGCCGCGCTCGACGTGACCGGCCGCCCCAACGGCATCCGCGACAGCCTGATCGATCATTTCCATGCGCAGGGCGGCGTCTGGGAGTTACGGGTGCAGCTGCGCACCGATGCCGACACCATGCCGATCGAGGATGCCTCGGTGGTCTGGCCGGAGGAGGTGAGCCCCTTCGTCACCGTCGCGCGGGTCGCGGTCGAGCCGCAGGACTCCTGGAGCGAGGCGCGTTCGGCGGCGATCGACGACGGGATGTCCTTCTCGGTCTGGCACGCACTGGCGGCGCATGAGCCGCTCGGCGGCATCAACCGCGCGCGCCGGCAGACCTATGCGATGTCGAAGGATCTGCGGTCGCGCCAGAATGGCTGCCCGATCCACGAGCCCCGCTCCGGCGAGGTGCCGGCCGGCTGAGCCTCACTCGCTCGCCACATGCTCGCCGACGTCGCGCAGGGCCTGGCCGACGGCGTCGGTCTTGTCGGCGAAGTTGCGGCGGGTGTGGGGATCGACGATCGCGACCGGGGCCGAGATCGCCAGCCCGGCGACGGAGCCGACCGCATGGGCGGTGCCGGCTGTGACCTGCATCACCTTCTCGCCGAGCCCGACGCGGGTGTCGGTGATCGGCTGGCCTTCGATCAGCCGCGTGCCGATGAGCTTCACCACCTCGGGGCTTTCGGCGAACTTGCCGTGGTTGAGCCGGTCGCCGGAACGCAGCGAGGTCAGGTTCAGCACGGTCATACCGGCCTTTTCGAGCTGCGAGCGCCAAGGCTCGGCTTCGGGATCGATCGCGCCCAGGCGCGCCGTGCTGCCCCAGACCCGGCGCGAGACGGCCAGCGCCCGGTCGTCCTGCGAGACGAAGAGGGTGAATTTCGGGCGGCGGCCTTCCATGTCGGCGATCTGGGTGCGGAAGACGTCGACATCGACATCAGGCGCCGCGAGCATGACATTGGCGATCTTGGGCGAGATCGTGCCGTTGCGGATCGACATCTCGCGCAGGGCCTCCATCGTCACCCAGTTGCCCATCGAATGGGCGAGCACCGAGACCTCGCCGACGGCGGGATCGCGCGCCAGCGCCTGGAACAGGTTCTCCAGCGCGCGGCGGGAGTAGTTGCCGCTCTCGCGGTCATAGCCATAGGCGAAGACGGAGCCGCGCGAGGGCCAGGTGAACAGGATCGGGACGACCTGGGCCTTGGAGTCGTGGACGATCTGGGCGAAGCGGTAGACGGCGTCCTCGAAGCGGTTGTTGAAGCCGTGGATGAAGACCATGACGCGGCGCTTGGGCACTTTCTGCACCGCCTTGTTGAAGCGGGAGACGGCGCCCTTCTGGTTGAGCTTCTCGACCTTGAGCGTGACGAAATCGGTCTCCGGGTTGCCGGGCAGGGCCTTTGGCCACTGCACCTCGCCGACCTTGCGGCGCCCCTCGGCGGGCAGGGAGACGGTGATCTCGGCGAAGGTCGGCGTGCCGCGCTCGCCGGAGAACAGCAGCCCGGCATCGGGGTCTGGCGCGCGGGTGGTGGCGACCAGCATGGTGACGCGGCTGGAATCGGCGGAGGGGTTGGTCACCGGCACGAGCACGCCACGGACATCGCCGGCGCAGGCGCCGAGGCCGACGGCCAGAACTGCGGCCAGGCCTGACCGTACGAATCGACGCAACATGACGCTCATCCCCCGCCGCCGGAACGACGCATCGCTGCGTCTGCCGTTTCCCCAAAGGCATCATAGACCGGGCCGGGGCGGCGAGGATAGCCGGTCCCGGTCCCGGCGCGGTGCGATCCATGAAAAAGCCCCGTTCCTGACGGGCGGGGCTCGGTCGCGGGTGTCGCGCAGCGGCCGCGTCAATCGTCGCGGAAGACGCGCTCGTTGCGCTCGTGGCGCTCCTGGGCTTCCAGCGAGAGCGTCGCGATCGGCCGGGCCTCGAGCCGCTTGAGCGAGATCGGCTCGCCGGTCTCCTCACAATAGCCATAGGTGTTGTCGTCGATGCGGGCGATCGCAGCTTCAATCTTGGCGATCAGCTTGCGCTGGCGGTCACGGGCGCGCAGCTCGATGGCGCGATCGGTTTCCGAGGAGGCCCTGTCGGCGATGTCCGGGTGGTTCTCGCTCTCGCTCTGCAGCGTCACCAGGGTCTCTCGCGCCTCCTTCAGGATCTCGTCCTTCCAGGCGAGCAGCTTACCCCGGAAATACTCGCGCTGCCGGTCGTTCATGAACGGTTCGTCGTCGCTGGGCTTGTAGTCCGCGTCGAGGATGATCTGCTTCGACATAGGCGCACTCTCTGGTTGTCGTTCCCCGGCGCCCACCGACATTGCCGTGGGAGGGCCGCCGATTTGGCGCCCTTATAGCGATGCCGGGTGGCGCTCACAATCGGATTGGGAGCCGCTCGCGCGTTCTTCAGCGGGGCGGGTTTTGGCGGTCCGGCCGGGCGGTTTCGGCCGTTGCGGAGAGCCGGAAGCCGCTGGCGGGGCGCTCTCGTCAGCGCATCGCCTTCAAGGCGGCGGCGATGTCGACCTCGATCAGACGCGCGATCGGCTGGCGGTAATGGCTGCGGTCGAAGAACTGATTCGGATCGTGCAGTTCCGGCCGGTCGCGGCGCCAGTCGATCAGCGTGGTGAGGGGCCTGCGCGCGGCGAGCGCAGCGAAGGCGCCGCGGCAGCCGGCCTCAGCGGCGGCCTCTGCGCTGCCGGGCACCGGCAGCAGGCTGCGATAGACCGGAGGGCGCAGGAGGATCAGCGGCGTGTCGGCCGCCGCCTGCATCAGGGCCTCCAGAGCCTGCACGGCGGGAAAGGGGCCGCTCGCATTGCCGCCGCCGCTCGGACCCGGCTGCTCCAGTTCCATCCGCTTGGCCGGGTCGCGGTCGTAGCCCATGCCAATATTGGGCTCGTAGTCCCAGT
This sequence comes from Allobosea sp. R86505, assembly GCF_042466375.1. Classification (NCBI taxonomy): domain Bacteria; kingdom Pseudomonadati; phylum Pseudomonadota; class Alphaproteobacteria; order Hyphomicrobiales; family Alloboseaceae; genus Allobosea; species Allobosea sp. R86505. Next base: position 2,451,075 of record NZ_JAXHPY010000001.1, read on the forward strand.
AGCCGTCCGGCCGGGCGCGCTCGCCGCGGCCGGTGACAAGATAGACGATGCGGCGCTGGAACTCCTCCAGCACGTCGAAGCGCAACAGGCCGACGAGATATTCGGCACGGTCGCGGCTGTAGAGCCAGAAGGGGAAGGGCTTGGCGTTGGGCATCGCCGGGTCGGCCGTGCACCAGAGATCGTCGATGCCGACGATGACGGCGCGCGCCGGCTCGCGGCGGTGGCGCAGATACCAGTCGATCAGGACCAGCCCCTCCTTGGGGCCCGAGGCCGGTGCGATGAGCGAGACGAAGGGGATGCCGGTCGCCGCCTGAAGCCGCTCGGGCGAGAGCAGCTGGACATGGGAATTGCCGAAGATCGCGCCCTGAAAGGCAGGATCGCGGCCGCGGCTGGCGGCGGCGGTGCGGGGGCCTTGCGGGCGCACGCCGTCGCGCAGCGAGAGCGGCGTGTTGCCGGTGTCGTAGGGGTCTAGCATCCACGCCAGCGTCAGTGTGCCGAGCAGCGCCGCCAGCGCCGTGACGGCGAAGGCGCGCGCGAAACCTGCCCAGCGGGCTTCGCTCGCGGCCTGCGTGCCGTCCGTCCGGCCGGCCGGCTCAGAACTGGAAGTAGATGAACTCATAATTGGCGTCTTCGCCGATCTTGAAGAGGATGAGGACGAACAGCACGCCCGCCGCCACGGCAAGCCAGCGCGACGGGGCGAGCCGGTGGACCAGCGCCCAGGCGGTCGGCCCGATGATCGCAAAGGCGGCGGCCGGCAGCAGCGCCCGCCATTTGAAGCCGGTGCCGAGCGGGGCGAAGCCGAAGAGCCCCTTGTAGATCGTCATCGCCGCCTCGAAGCTGGTCGCGCGGAACAGCACCCAGCAGAGTGCGACGAACAGGAAGGTCAACAGCCAGCCGAGCAGCGGTGGCATCGGCCAGCCGGCGCGGCGCCAGAACAGCGCGACGGTCAGCGCCAGCCCATGGGCGGCGCCCCAGGCGACGAAGGTCAGGCCGGCGCCGTGCCAGAGCCCGCCCAGCGCCATCGTCGCAAACAGCGCCCAGACCTGCCGGGGCAGGCCGTGCCGCGAGCCGCCGAGCGCGATGTAGAGATAGTCGCGCAGGAAGCGCGACAGCGTCATGTGCCAGCGCCGCCAGAAATCCTGGATGCTGGTCGAGCGGTAGGGCGTCTCGAAATTCTGCGGGAGCACGATGCCGAGCAGCAGGGCCAGGCCGAGCGCCATGTCGGTGTAGCCGGAGAAGTCGAAATAGATCTGGAAGGTGAAGGCCAGCGTCGCCTGCCAGGCCTCCACCACCGAGACCACCTTGCCGGCGGCCGCCGCGGCGAAGACCGGATTGGCGTACTCGGCCAGCGGATCGCCGATCAGCACCTTCTTGGCGAGGCCGGCGGTGAGCAGCAAAAGCCCGCGGCCGAAGCGCTCGGCGGCGTCGGGACGCTGATAGGGGCGCTCGTCGAACTGGTGCATGATCTCGCGCCAGCGCACCAGCGGCCCCGCCAGCACCTGCGGGAAGAAGGCGATGTAGAGCCCGTAGCGGACGAGATCATAGCGCGGCGCCTGGCCGCGGCGCAGATCGGTCAGGTACATGACGTGGTGGAAGGTGAAGAAGGAGATGCCCAGCGGCAGCGCCAGATCGAGCTTCGGCGCCGGCAGACCCGGGATCAGCGCAGCGAGATCGCCGAAGAAGTTGAAGTATTTGAACAGCGCCAGCACGAGCAGGTTGGCGACGATGGCAGCCGTGATCAGCGCGCCCGAGCGCGTCTTCTGGAAGCCCTCCGCCACCAGCCAGTTGACCAGGATCGAGGCCATCAGCAGCGGCAGGAAGCGCCAGTCCCAATAGGCGTAGAAGGCCAGCGACAGCACCAGCAGCAGCGGCAGCCGCCCAACCGGCGCAAAACGCTCGACCAGCCAGTGCAGGCCGAGCGCCAGCGGCAGGAAGGCGAGGAGGAAGGCGAAGGAATTGAAGAGCATCGGGCCGGGCGCAAGGAGGGACGCGCCCGGTTAACCGATTATGAAGGGGCTGTCATGTCCGGGGCTGTTCCGATGGAAAGGCCGCGACCACGGTTTCGATCGGAAGGAACAGCGTCCGGCTGTCTTCCGGATATGCGAGAAATTCCGCACAGCGCAGATAGAATGCCTTGGCCGCATCATCCTTCGCATGGACCATCACGGCGCCGATCCCGATGCTTTGCGACGCGATGGCGATCCGACGCAGTGCGTCCGAAAGCAAATCTGCGCCGAGGCCTTTCCCGGCATAAGCGCGGCTGACAGCCAGCCGGCCGATCAGCGACACCGGAATCGTGTCGGGCGCATTGCGTCTGACCTTGCCGGGAGCGGCGGCGCGTTCGACGGCTCCGGCCGAAATGCAGACATAGGCGACGACTGTGTTGCCGTCGCAGACGACGTAGGTGCGCGAGAACCGGCTTTCGTTCTGCAAAGCACGACGCTGCAGCCAGTCGTCGAGGGCAGGGTCGCCGCAATCGAAATCGGACAGGTCATGCTCGCGGGTCAGCGGGACTGGCGCCGACAGGGATGGCTCGGCCGGGCCCTCGGCGTCGTCTAGCTGCGCCATGCCGGCACGCGTCGCAGCAGGGACCGCAGCTTCGGACCCGGTGCGGGCGGATTGTCCAGCACGTCCATGAAAGCGGCGTAACGCTCCGCATCGAGCAGAAACAGCCGCTGGTCGAGGAGGACGTCGATCGCTTGCTGACGCGCGCTCTCGATCATGAATTCCGTCCGGGTCTTGCCCAGGACAGCCGCGGCGTCGTCGATCAACTGGCGGGTCTTCGCTTCGATCCGGAGATTGATGCTCCCCTTCGGATCAGGGTGCGAACCCCTGTCCGCGACCACGACATCGACCGCCTCATCGGCACTGGATCGGGCTTTCGACATCTCTTCAGTTTAAGTGGGTGTAACTACAACGTCAATACGCCGTCGATGGCGCGACCATGCGCGGGAAGCCGCGCCATGGTGCTGACGAGGCCCCGACCAACCTCCTACAACGGAATATTGTCGTGCTTCCGCCAGGGCCGCTCGACGCTCTTCGTCCTGAGCATGGCGAGCGCCCGCGCGATTCGCCGCCGCGTCGAATGCGGCAGGATGACTTCGTCGACATAGCCGCGCTCGGCCGCGACGAAGGGGGACATGAAGCGGTCCTCATACTCTTTCGTCTTGGCGGCGATGCCATCCGCGTCCATGCCGCGGAAGATGATCTCGACGGCGCCCTTGGCGCCCATGACGGCGATCTGGGCGGTCGGCCAGGCGTAGTTGACGTCGGCGCCGATATGCTTGGATGCCATCACGTCATAGGCGCCGCCGAACGCCTTGCGGGTGATCACGGTGACCAGCGGCACGGTGCATTCGCTGTAGGCGTAGAGCAGCTTGGCGCCGTGCTTGATCAGGCCGCCATATTCCTGCGCGGTGCCCGGCAGGAAGCCGGGCACATCGACGAAGGTGACGATCGGGATCTCGAAGGCATCGCAATAGCGCACGAAGCGGGCGGCCTTGCGCGAGGCGTCTGAATCGAGCACGCCGGCCAGCACCATCGGCTGATTGGCGACGACGCCGACGGTACGGCCCTCGATGCGGCCGAAGCCGGTGACGATGTTGCCGGCATAGGCCGCCTGGATCTCGAAGAAATCGCCCTCGTCGAGCGTCTTCAGGATCAGCTCCTTGATGTCGTAGGGCTTGTTGGGGTTGTCCGGCACCAGCGTGTCGAGGCTCATGTCGACCCGGTCGGGCACGTCGAAGCTCGGCCATTCCGGCACGCCGACGGTGTTGTTGGCGGGGAGGAAATCGAGCAGGCGGCGCACCTGCAGCAGCGCCTCGACATCGTTCTCGAAGGCGCCGTCGGCGACCGAGGATTTCGAGGTGTGGACCTTGGCGCCGCCGAGTTCCTCGGAGGTCACGGTCTCGTTGGTGACGGTCTTCACCACGTCGGGGCCGGTGACGAACATGTAGGAGGTGTCGCGGACCATGAAGATGAAGTCGGTCATCGCCGGGGAATAGACGTCGCCGCCGGCGCAGGGACCCATGATCACCGAGATCTGCGGGATGACGCCGGATGCCGCGACATTGCGCTTGAAGACCTCGCCATAGCCGCCGAGCGCCGCCACGCCCTCCTGGATGCGGGCGCCGCCGGCGTCGAACAGTCCGACGATGGGCGCGCGCATTTTCAGCGCCATGTCCTGGATCTTGACGATCTTCTGGGCGTGGGTCTCCGAGAGCGAGCCGCCGAAGACGGTGAAGTCCTTGGAGAAGACGAAGACGGTGCGGCCATTGACCGTGCCCCAGCCGGTGACGACGCCGTCGCCGGGGATCTTCTCGGCCTTCTCCATGCCGAAATCGACGCAGCGATGCTGCACGAACATGTCGAACTCCTCGAAGGAGTCCTTGTCGAGCAGGAGCTCGATGCGCTCGCGGGCGGTCAGCTTGCCCTTGCCGTGCTGGGCCGCGACGCGCTTGGCGCCGCCGCCGTGGCGGGCACCCTCGCGACGGTCTTCGAGCTGTTCGAGAATGTCTTTCATGGCGATATGCGTCCCGCAGCCGACGAACGATGTCGTGCTCAAGGAATTAAGCGCCGGCGCCCCGCGAGTCCATCAGGGCGGGTTGCGGCTTTCGGCCAAGGCGGCGGGCCGGCCTCAGGGCCGCCGCGCGACGAGATCGATCTCGACGAGTGCATGCAGGGCGAGCCCGGAGACGCCGATGCAGGTGCGGGCCGGGCGCTGGTCTTCGGGGAAATACGCGGCATAGGCTGCATTCATCTGTGCATAATCGCGGTGGAACTCGGTCAGGTAGACGCGCGCCATGGTGACATTGGCGAGACCCAGGCCGAGCCCTTCCAGCACGATGACCAGATTGTCCATCACGCGGCGGGTCTGCGCCGCAATGCCCTCGGGCAGGGCCGCGTCGGGGGCGGCCGGATCGGTCGGCATCTGCCCGGTGACGAAGACCCAGCCATCGGCCTCGACGGCATGGGAGAAGGGCGCGACCGGACGGGGACCACCCGCGATCATGTGGTGGACTGGCAGCATGGCGAGGGTCTCCGGCGCGCCGGTTCGTCCGGCCGCGCAGGGCGAGCAAGCTTCACGCCAAGGCCGCGTCCGGCATGGCTTGGTCAGCCGTGCCGCAGCAGCAGCACCGCTGCGTCATACTCCGTCCGCCGGATGGCGCGGCGCTCGGCGGCGTCCTCGTCCTGGCCCCAGATGCCGATCTGGTAGTCCTCGTCGCAATGGGCGGCGGCCCAGATCGCGTCGGCGTCGCGCAGGCCGAAATGGAGCGCCAGCATCAGCAGGGTCGAGCCGGTCAGCGTCATGACGTTGTGGGCGCCCGCCAGCGCGACGGGGGCGGGGATGGCGGCGACATGGCGGGCCACCGCCTCGAGCGTGGTCGGCGGCTGCTCTGCGAAGACGATCCCCTGCGCCAGGATGAAGCGCGCGCCGATCTTCGCCTCCACCGCGTGGCGGATCGGCTCCCAGATCTTGTCCTGCAGCGCGACGAGTTCCTGCGGTTCGCCGGCACGGTAGCAGAGCGCGTCGGAGCCGGCATAGCGGACGATCTCGGCGCGCACGGCCTCGTGCTGGTCGGCGACACCGTCCAGCGCCGAATTGACCAGCCGCGTCAGCGGCATGCGGGCGGGATCGATCCTGTCGCTCGGTGCGTCCCATTCGGCGGCGAGCGCGTCCGCGACGGGACGGGAGGCCACCGCCAGCGGGTTGCGGGCCGGGGTGCGGGCGGTGCGGCCGTCGAGCGCGACATGGAACAGCCCGTCGCGCTCGAGCACGGCGGCGTGCTCGTAGAAGCGGCTCGGCAGGGCGTTGCGCATCGCCTTCTGGGCGGCGGCGACGGGATCGGGCTGGCGCTGGCCGGCAGCGCCGAAGCGGGCGAGGAAATCATCGGTCGACATGGGCCGCGCTCTAGCACGGCTTGCCGGCGCGGTCAGCCGCTGAAACGGTCGCGCCAGGCGGGTTTCGCCGCTTGAAAGGGCAGGGCGGTGGCGGCATGGACGCCGCGCGCCACGGCGCGGGCCAGCACGTCGGCGGCCGTCGTGCAGAGCTCGGTCAGGGCGAAGGCGTCGGAGGGGGCGCCGCTGTGGCCGGTCGCTGCGGCGAAGACGATGTCGCCGTCGAGCGCGCCATGGCTCGGCCGCAGGGCGCGGGCAAGCCCGTCATGGGCGGCGAGCGCCAGCCGCTTGCACTGGGCCTTTGTCAGCACGGCATCGGTGGCGACCAGCGCGATGGTGGTGTTGCGCCCGGCGCCGCCCTTGTAGCGCAGCACCAGATCGTCAGGCGTGATCGCGGCCGGAAAGCCGAGCCCGCCGAACTCGCCGTCTTGCTCATAGGGCGCGGCCCAGAAATGGGGGCCGTCGCCGATCGTCGCCGAGCCGACCGCATTGACCGCGACCAACGCGCCGACGACATGGCCGGTGGCCGCGCGCGCACTGGCCGAACCGAGCCCGCCCTTGAGCGTCTTGGTCGTGGCGCCGAAGCCGGCACCGGCGGTGCCGAGCGCGATGTCAAGGCCGGCATCGGCGGCCGCACGCCGGCCAAGCTCGCGATAGGGTGCCTCGCCGTCGCCCGCCGCCCAGGGCTTCGCGCCGCCATTGGCGAGGTCGAACAGGATCGCCTGCGGCACGATCGGCACGCGCAAAGCTCCCACGGGAAAACCGCGGCCCTGGCTCGCGAGATGGGCCATCACGCCGTCGGCCGCCGCCAGCCCCCAGGCCGAGCCGCCCGAGAGCACGATCGCGTCGACATGCTCGACGGTCATCTCCGGCTCGAGCAAAGCGGTGTCGCGGACGCCCGGCGCCCCGCCGAGAATCGCGACGGAGGCCACCGTCGGTCGCTCGAACAGAGCAACCGTGACGCCGGTGGCTGCGCCGGGATCATGCGCCTGGCCGACGAGGAGGCCGCGGACATCGGTGATCAGATTGCGCATGGGCGGCGGCTCGGACGGCAGGGTGGCGGGAGCGGGGAACGACGGCGGGGCCGCAGCGTTACATTACCGAGAGTTCATGATTGCGCCATCGCAAGGACAGCGCGAGCGGCCCATGGTCACCCTCATCGCGACACGGCTTCGAGACCCGCTCAGCGACTGTTCCCTTCGCCCACGACTCGGGAGATACCGCATGAAACCTTTCGCCCTGATCGCAGCCTCCTCCATCGCGGCCCTGGCAGCGGGCCTTGCCGTCGCCCAGCCGCAGCCGGTTCCGCCCGCCGGCGGCGAGCGCGACGGCCCGCGCCAGGAACGCAGCGAGCGCCATGAGCGCAGCGACCGCTATGAGAGCCGCGAGCAGCGCCGCGCCGAGTGGCGCGAGCAGCGCGCCGAGCGGATGCAGGAGCGCCTGAACGAGCGCTTGGCCAAGCTGCGCACCGACATGAAGCTCAAGCCCGAGCAGGTCGCGCTGTTCGACACGGTCGAGGGCGTGATCAAGAAGCGCGCCGAGGAGCGCCGCTCCGGCTGGTCGGCGATGCGCGAGCAGCGCGAAACCTTCCGCCATGCCGACATGATGGAGAAGCTCGACATGATGTCCGGCCGCGCCGGCGAGCGCGCCACCCGCTCCAAGGAACTGGCCGACGCCGTGCGCCCGCTCTGGGTGACGCTCAGCGACGAGCAGAAGACCGTGGCGCGCCGCGCCGTGCGCGAGGCCATGGCCGAGGGCCGCGGCATGATGCGGGCGATGCATGAGCGCATGCATGGCGGCATGGACGACCGGATGGAGGGCCATCGCGGTGGCCGCGGCCATCATGACGGCGAGCGCGGGCCGCGCTGGGAGCGTGGCGATCACGGTGACCGCCGCGGCTGATCCGGTCGGCGATGCAGAGAACCGGGGCGGCTCGCGAGAGCCGCCCCTTTTTCATGGGCCGGCGCCGGGCTCAGCTGCCGACCGAATCGGTGACGCATTTCTTGGTGAAGCTCGTCTTGGCCGCGCCGGCGAGCTTCCGGTCGGCGGCCTGCTTGTCGCAGGCGGCGGTGGCGTCCTTCTCGCATTTGGTCAGGAAGCTGGTCTTGGCGGCGCCGGCCAGTTTCTTGTCGCCGGCCTGGACGGCGCAGCTCTGGGCCTGGGCGAAGCTGGTCATGGAAATGAGGGCCAGAGCGGCCAGAAGGGTCTTCGTCATCGTCGCTGATTCCCGTGGGTGGGACGCCTAGGGTTACCCCTGCGGCAGACGGCCGCAAGCGGCTTTTCTGGGGCCCCGCCGCAAATCCGCCTCAACCCCTAACGCGCTGGGAACAAAGCCAAAACGGCGATTTACCCTATCCATTCAACTTGGATTCATGTGTTTCCGTTTACGTTTTGGCAGTGATCCGGAAACAAGGGTTGGGCCATGAAGACACCATGGTTGATCTGGGGAATGCGGGGCTTCATCGGCCTCGTCTTCGTCGCGAGCCTCTTCGGCCCCTATGCGCTGTCGATCCTGATCGGCTGCCTGGGGCTCGGCTGCTATTATTTCCGCGACGAGGTCGGCTCGCATCTGTGAGGCACGGGCTGCGCCCGCGCCCGTGCCCGGCGGCCTTTGGCCTCAGCGGCCGGTGACCGACACGCCGATCAGCAGCGGGTGGAGCCAGAGCGCGAAGACGACATAGAGCACGAGCCCCGCGGCGATCGCGATGACGTCGCGGCGGCCGAAGGCGACCGTGCCTATCGCCGCCAAGCGCGCGATCTCCTCCGGCCGACGCTTGACCGAGATGCGCGCCATCACCGCCCAGGCGAGGAAGCCGCCGAACAGCAGCATGCTGCCGAGATCGCCATTGGCGAGGAGATGCGCGGTGGCCCAGATCTTCACCGCCAGCAGCATCGGATGCTTGACGCGCGACAGCAGCCAGGAGGGCCGCTTGCCGATGGCGAGCAGGATGAAGATCGGCAGGTTGAGCAGGAGCGCCAGATGCCGCGTCCAGACCGGCGGCTCCCAGACGACCGTATAGCCGGCCGCACGCTGCAGCCCGTAGCCATAGATCAGCAGCCCAAAGCCGATGATCGAGACGGCCGAATACAGCCCCTTGTAGCCGCCGGCGCCAAACCGCTCGATCAGCCGCGCGCGGAGATCGCGCTTCATCGTGACGGCGTGCATGCCGAGGAACAGGACGAGGCCGAGAATCAGCAGGAGCATGCGGGGACCGCCTCAGGTTGGAGTTGTTCCAACCATGGACTGGCGGGGTGGGGGCTGCAACAGGGATGGGGCGTCAGTAGCACTCGCGGATTCTTCAGATCCGCTAGTAGCAGGTCCAGCGGCAGAGGAGCGTCAGAAGGTCGTTGGGCAGCCTCAAGAGCTGAACAGGCCTGCCCCCCCCGCGAGCTGATACGGGACACAGTTGCGCTCGGTGATCGACACCGTCACCTGTATTGACTCCAGCCCGGTCTAATGTTCTTTTTATGTTCCTTGGCAGGGGGCGTTAGTGAGAAACAGCCTGCACTGCATTTTCTGCCGAGAGCCCCTTCAGGGCCGGGAGAGTTGGGAGCATATTCTGCTCAATGCCTTTGGCGGGAAAGCGAAGACTAAAACGCTGTCCTGCGCGACGTGCAACAATCAGCTTGGCGGCACGATTGACCGGGAACTAGCCGAGCAGTTCACTTTAGTCCGCAACCTATTTGAGATGGTCTCAGGAGACGGCCGAGATGCCCCATCCCTCTACAAAGTCCAAGCAGGAAACCGAAAGATCAACCTGCTAGGCAACGGCAGGGTCACGTTGGCGGGAAGGCCATTCACCGTTGAGGAGTTGGGTGGGGGGCAGTTCCGTGTGGCGATTAACGTCCAGAGCTTGGATGAACTAGGTCGTGTGGACAAACCTGATCCAGCATCGGATTGTTGCGAGTTGCACGAACCCGAGGAAGCTGGACGCGAGCTTGTCGTAGCGGGTCGCCACGCGGCGTGAGTGCTTGATCTTGTTGAAGAAGCGCTCGATGCGATTGCGCATGGCGTAGGCCGCCTTGTCGATCGTCCGCTGCACCCTTCGGTTCGACTTGGTCGGGATCACCGGGTCGATGCCGCGTCGTTCGAGATCGGATCTGATAGCGTCGCTGTCATAGCCCTTGTCGCCGAGCATCGCCTCTGGCAGTGGCGCGTCCTCCGCCATGAGATCGTCGTAGGCCGTCATGTCGGAGGCCTGGCCGGGCGTCACGTGGAAGCCGACCGCCAACCCTTCCGCATTCGCTCTGGTATGAACCTTGGTCGTGAGCCCACCGCGCGAACGGCCAATACAGTTTCTCTGAATCCCCCCCTTCCGCCGGCGCCGTGCTGATGCACCCGGACAATGGTGGAATCGATCATTTGCAGCGTGTTGTCAGAGGCTTCGCTGTCGGATAGCGCCGCCAGCATCACGTCCCAGACGCCAGCCTCGGTCCAGCGTCGATACTGCCGGTGGACCGAGTTCCAGTTGCCGAACTCGGGCGGCAAGTCACGCCATGGCACACCCGTGCGCGTCACATATAATACGCCGTCGAGCACCCGCCGATGGTCCAGCGGCCGCCGCCCGCCCTGCGTCCGGTTCTCAATCAGGAAAGGCGCGAAGAACGCCCATTCCGCGTCGCTCATCAACCCGCGAAGCACCGCTGCCCTCCTCAAAGAGCAGCGTTGAATCAGACATCAGCTGATTTTGGAATCCCGTTTGTCCACACGACCTAGAAGCAGTCATCCCACATATCGTGGCAAAGACGGGGATCGCGGAGGATAGACTGCGCGAGCAACTTGCCGGGGCTCAGTTCACCGATACTCAGGATCGGCCCGGCATAATCAGTCACAAATACTCATTGGGCGGCGAGGGTGCCATGCGGGCGGTTGCGAAAGCCTGCTTGCTGCTGTGGGGAAGAAAGCTCGGGAATGAGGAGGCGCAGAAACCGGAGTATGATGAGGTCCGTAGTTTCATCCGCAATGGAAGCGCGGATTTTCTGAGTGCGAGAACCTTTTTAGATAGCCGCCCGTTAACCCGCGCGGACGAGGTCGAAAAAGCGTACGGTCCGCTGTTTAACTTCGTCGGTGTAACCAGCGACGCGCGTGGCAAGGTCGTAGGGCACTTTACCGTCTACAACCTCCTTGGGTTTCAGGTCGTGCTTGCGGAAGGTAGGGCGCACCCCTGTAAAGCCGTCAGTCTCGCCAACAATCCGCTTGATCCGAAAATCTGGTCCGACAAGCCAGATGAAGTTGGAAGTCTTCTGGACGCGGATTGGCTGGCAGTGCCGAGCTTCGAGACCGACGAATACCGTCGCCGCTCCGTCGCGATGATGGAGTCATACTATCGCATCATAGGAGCGCGCGCTGTTGGCCGGATCGTAGACCGCGTTTGCGCTCGCTATGGTTTTGCGGGAGACGATCCGATACCGCCCGAAATGCTCAACCTCATCCAAGAAGAGATTGCAGTGAGAGTTGCCCATAACATCGCAGGTCTCCCACTGACCATTCCCGTTTCTCCAGAAGTAATTGCAGGGAGTGTCCAGAAAGCGAAGAAGGATGAACCCACCAAATGATCGACACCTCGGTCGTGCGGGTTCACCAACAGGGTACGACAGGAAAATGGGGGGCGAGATCGTTGTCGAATTTGGCGAGCTTCGCTTCTACTGCCTCAAACTGCTTCAAGGCTTCGATGATCAAAATCATCTCGCTCACGTCCAACGCCAGCGATTGGACGGCAAGGCCATCTGATTAGAGATCAGTAGCCTACGCAGTTTCGAGAGCTGTGCATCGGGAGCGTATGACGGCCGGAGCAAAGGCTCAGCAGCCAAGCCGAAAGTGTGCCGAAGGCCCGCCTGCAAAAGCAAAAGGGGACGGCGATTGCTCGCCATCCCCCCAAATGCTCCGGCAAACGGGCCCTGCGGCCCGCCTCCGTTCGATCAGCGCGAGTAGAACTCGATGACCAGGTTCGGTTCCATCTGCACCGCATAGGGCACGTCCGTCAGCGTCGGCGTGCGGGTGTAGGTGGCGGTCGACTTGCCGTGGTCGACGTCGAGATAATCCGGCACGTCGCGCTCGGCGAGCTGGGCCAATTCGAGCACGATGGCGAGCTGGCGGGAGCTCTCCTTGACCGCGACGACGTCACCCGGCTTGACCTGGTAGGAAGCGATGTTGACGCGCTTGCCGTTGACCGTGATGTGGCCGTGGTTGACGAACTGACGAGCGGCGAAGACCGTCGGGACGAACTTGGCGCGATAGATCACGGCGTCCAGGCGGCGCTCGAGCAGGCCGATCAGGTTCTCGCCCGAGTCGCCCTTCAGGCGGATCGCCTCGGCGTAGTAGCGGCGGAACTGCTTCTCGGAGATCGAGCCGTAATAGCCCTTCAGCTTCTGCTTGGCGCGCAGCTGCGTGCCGAAGTCGGACGGCTTGCCCTTGCGGCGCTGGCCGTGCTGGCCGGGGCCGTATTCACGACGGTTGACCGGGGACTTCGGGCGGCCCCAGATGTTCTGACCGAGGCGACGGTCAATCTTGTATTTCGCCTCATGGCGCTTCGACATATCGCGTGTCCTCGTGAGTTCGCGAGTTGAGGACCGCGCCCTCCTGCTCTCCCGCATGGGGCGGGAGCGACAGATCCGGCTTCCGAAGAAAGCGGATCACGGGTGCGGAAAAAGCCACGCGGGCCTTTTGGGCCCGCGCGACGCCGGCTTAGAACCATTTGCGGCGGCGTTTGTCAAACCGGGAGGGGCGGGCGGTGCTGTCCTCCCGCCACCCCCAGCCTCCCTCGCGCGTCATCCTGGGCGACCGCAGGTCGACCGGGATCCATCGGAGGCCTCGGCGCCCTTCGATGGATCCCGGCCTTCGCTGCGCGAAGTCCAGGATGACGGGGAGGGTGGTGTCAGCCTCGCGTATCCTCATACATAACGCCCCTGCGCGCGGCGGCCTCGCGCGGGGGCTTGCGACCTGCCACGATCGCGCCCGTTCGATTCCGACTGAAGGTACCGCCATGGCCCTCGCCAAACCGCCCGTCCAGGACAATGCCTATGCCGCGGCGCTCGCGCTGCTCGACCGCGCGCCGCTGATCGACGGGCATAACGACCTGCCCTATGTCATCCGGATCGACCGCACGGCGAAGGGCGATGTCGGCCTCTACGATCTGACCAAGGTCCATGAGAAGGGCGACACCGACATCCCGCGCATGCAGGCGGGCAAGCTCGCGGCACAGTTCTTCGCGGCCTATGTCCCGCCCAAGCAGCGCAACCCGGCCGGCTTCGCGCTCGCGCAGATCGCGCTGATGCGCGACATCCTCAAGCGTCATGCCGACGCCTTCCGCCCCGGTCTCAGCGCCGCCGATGTGCTCGCCGCCAAGGCGGAGGGTCGGATCGCGCTGTTCATGACGATCGAGAACGGCACGGCGCTCGACGGCGAGATCGACGCGCTCGACGCTTATTTCGACCTCGGCGTGCGGCTGATGACGCTGTGCCACAATGACAGCCATGACTGGTGCGATTCCGCCACCGACGCGCCCCGCAACAACGGGCTCAGCGCCTTCGGCAAGCAGGTGATCGGCCGGATGAACACACTCGGCATGGTCGTCGACCTCGCCCATGTCTCGCCCAAGGTGATGCATGACACGCTCGACGTGACGCGGGCGCCCGTCGTCTGGTCGCATTCCAACGCGTTCTCGCTCTGCGACCATCCCCGCAACGTGCCTGACGACGTGCTCAACCGGGTCGCCGGCAATGGCGGGGTGGTGATGGCGACCTTCGTGCCGGACTTCATCAGCCAGGCCTCGCGCGACTGGCACAAGCCCGCCAAGGACCAGTACGGCAAGTCGCCGGAAGGGGTCGACCACAACAAGGTCGAGGCCGATCTCGCCGCCAAGGCGGGGCCCAAGCCGAAGGCGACGCTGGCGCAATATTGCGACCATCTCGACTATCTTAGCCAGCGCATCGGCCACGACCATGTCGGCATCGGTTCGGATTTCTTCGGCTGGATCAACCCCGACGGGCTGGAGGATACCAGCGTCTTCCCGGCGCTGGTGGCGGAGCTGATCCGGCGCGGCTGGTCTGAAGCCGATCTCGAAAAGCTCGCCGGCGGCAACACGCTGCGAGTGCTGCGGGCGGTCGAGGCGGCGGCGGGCTGAGGGCTGCGTCGGCAACCCGTCCATAAACAGGAAGGCGCGTCCCCTTCCCCCCGCTTGCGGTGGGGAAGGGTGAGGGATGGGGGGGCGCAAAGCCGGGCCTCTATCCTCGATCGTCGCGCCGAGCGGCACTGCCCCCCACCCCGGCCCTCCCCACCGCAAGCGGGGGGAGGGAGCTCGTGCGAGCCCGACCATGACGGGCAGAGCTTGACCGCGCGCCCGCTTGGCGCGATGGCCGCGGTCAAGGCCTGCACCCCGCGGGCGACGACGAGACAGAGCATGACCGGTTCCGGCACCGACCGCACGCGCCCCCCTGCCACGGCTCCGGCCCCGGTCATCATCCTGGTCGAGCCGCAGATGGCCGAGAATATCGGCATGTGCGCGCGCGCCATGGCGAATTTCGGCCTCTCCGAGATGCGGCTGGTGGCGCCGCGCGACGGCTGGCCGAGCGGCGGCGGCCTGAAGAAGGGCGCGACCTCGGCGGCGTCCGGCGCGACGCATATCCTGGAGAACGCCCGGCTCTTCCCGACCGCGGCGGAGGCGATCGCCGATCTCAACTTCGTGCTGGCGACGACAGCGCGCGAGCGCGGCCAGATGAAGCGCGTGCTGACGCCGGCCGAGGCGATGCCGCCGATCGCAGGGCGGATCGCGCAGGACGAGCGCGTCGGCATCCTGTTCGGGCGCGAGCGGATCGGGCTGACGAATGAGGAGATCTCCTTTGCCGACGCGATCCTGACCTTTCCGGTCAACCCGGCCTTCGCCTCGCTCAACCTCGCCCAGGCGGTGCTGCTCGTCGGCTATGAGTGGTTCAAGGCGACCGGCGGCGAGCCGCCCTTCCGCGAGAGCAATGCCTCGCCGCCGGCGACGCGTGCGACGGTTTTGTCGATGTTCGACTATCTCGAAGGCGAACTCAACCTCTGCGGCTTCTTCCCGCCCGGCAAGAAGCAGATCATGACCGCCAATCTGCGCGACATCCTGCATCGGCTGGCGATGACCGAGCAGGAGGCGCGGACGCTGCGCGGCGTGTTCAAGTCGCTGACCGAGGGGCCGCGAAGGCTGCGTGCGCCGAAGCCGGGCGAGGGGGAGTAAGCCGCCGATCTTGCAGCCCCAAACGACAACGGCCGGCCCCGAAGGGCCGGCCGGCGACGTGTCCGGGGTCTCGAATCCGCAGGCGCGTCAGAACTGGTACTTCATCGTCGCCTTCACCGTGCGGCCGGGCTCGGAGTAGTAGTCGCGCGCCTGGGGCCGCGAGAGCGGCACGTTCACCGCGTCCCAGTACTTGCGGTCGAAGATGTTGTAGACGCCGACCTGCAGCTCGAGGTCGGCGACCTGCGGCAGCGGCTTCCACCAGGCGGTCGCGTTGAAGATCGCATAGCCCGGCGCCTTGAAGCCCGTATCCGTGCCCGAGGTGGACACGTCGTCGCGCTTGCTGGCGAGCTTGGTCGAGACCTCGGCGCCCCAGCGGTCGGTTCCATAGGCAACGGCAATGATGCCCTGCATCGGCGGGATCGAGTTCAGGAAGGTGTTGTCGTCCTTGTTCTGGCCGCGGGTGTAGGCGAAGGAGCCGCGCACCAGCCAGTTCGGCGCGAAGGCGTATTGCAGGTTGGCCTCGACGCCCTGGATCTCGGCCCGCGTGACATTGCGGTAACCGGTGATGCCGCCCTGGAAATAGAGCCCACCGACGCCGGCCGCCTGGACCTGATAGGTGTCGATGAAGTTGCGGTAGTTGGTGTGGAAATAGGTCAGCGAGCCGCCGAAGGCCTTGTCGCCGAAGCGCAGGCCGACATCGATGCCGTTGCCGATCTCGGGCCGCAGATTCGGGTTGCCGGTCCGCAGATAGGTCGTCGGCGAGCCGAAGCGGCCATAGAGCTCGTTGGCGGTCGGCGCGCGGAAGGTCTTGGCCCATTGCGCGAAGACGGTGACGTCCTTGAACCAGGGCGTATTCTTCAGCACCTCGTATTCGAGCCGGATGCGCGGCGACCAGGCCGAGTTGCTCGAGGCGGCGGGCAGGCCGGTCGGGCGCGAGGCGCTGTTGGTATAGGCCGGCGTGTCTTGCGGCTTCTCCTCGTACCAGTCGTAGCGCAGGCCGGGGGTGATGCGCAGGCGGTTGTCGAGCAGGCCGATCTCGTCCTGAATGTAGAAGCCGGCGAGCCGCCCATCGACCTTGGGCTGTTCGGACTGGTTGGTGGGGATGTTGTTGCAGGTGGTGAAGGCGCCCGTGTAGCGGCCGGTCGCCGGACGGGCCGGGCAGGCGTCGTAGCCGGCGCTGTACTGCTCCAGGCTCGACATCCGCAGCTCGGTGCCGGCGATCACCTTGTGCGAGAGCATGCCGGTTTTGAAGCTCTTGATAACGTGGCCGTTGAAGCCGTAGGCGTTCTCTTCGTTCTCGTTGTTGCGGCCATAGGGGCCGACGATGCTGGTGTAGCGATAAGCGGTGGTGAGGTCGTTGCGCTTCAGCCGCTGCCAGTAGGCGAGGGCATGGGCCTCGTCGAAGAAGGAGCCCGGCAGCTTGTAGTCGTAGCTCAGCGAGACGCGGTCGCGCTGGACGTCCTCGCCGGTGCGATAGGCGCCGGGGCGGTAATTGCCGGTGAGCGAGACCGAGTTGTCGCGGTTGGAAATCCGGTCCGAGCGCTTGAAGGTCTCGGCGGTCAGGCCGAAGCGGTGCGCCTGGTCGTTGGAATACTGATAGATCTTGGCGAGGAAGCTGTACTGGTCGAAATCGCGCGGATTGGGCTCGGTGCGGGCGGCGCCGATCGTCTTGACGCTGCCGCCATTGTCGGTCTCGTGACCATTGCGGAAGCCGCCCTGGATCAGGGCCCAGGTGTTGTTCCAGCGCGCGGCCCCCGCCGCGCTGCCGAAGACGGCCCGGTCGGTGCTGTCGAACCCGGTCTTGGCCAGCGCGCCGACGTTGCGGCCGTTGCGGATGATGTCCTCTGGATCGAGCGTGCGCACCGCCAGCACGCCGCCGAGCGAGCCGGCGCCGATCGTGCTGCCGCCGCTGGGGCCGCGCAGCAGATCGAGCGTCGAGAGCGAGTCGAAGTCGAAGGCGGTGGTGCCGCCGCGGTTCAGGCGCGTGTCGATCAGGAAGGGTTGGCGGATGCCGTCCACCGTCGTCAGCACGCGCGCCCCGTCGAGGCCGCGGATGTTGAGGCTGTTGTTCTGTCGGTTGAAGGTGATGCCCGCCTCGACGCGGGTTGCGAGTTCGCTCAGGCTCTGGACCTGCTGGCGGTCGAGCTGCTCACGCGTCGTGCGCGTCGTGGTCGGGCCGGCGACGAGCGTCTGGCCCGGCGCGGCGCCCTCGACGGTGATCTGGTCGAGCACGACCGGCGCTTCCGCCGTCGGGGCGACCGGCGCGGTGCGGCTGCGCGCTTGCTGCTGCGCCAGCGCCGGCGTCGCCAGCAGCATCACCACCAGAGTTCCCAGCGCCACGCCCTCGCGCAGCCCGCCTGAATGCATCCCCATCGCCTTGACCCGCCCTTGCTGCCGCAAACGGCCGAAGGCCGCCGCGTCACAGAGTTTAAAATGAATATAAACAAGGCCTTATACGCTCGATAAGGCTCTCATCGGTTATTTACGGAGTCGAAGACTGTCAATCATTCGCCATGCAAAGAACATAACCCGATGCGGCGAAGACACATTCGTGCAATCACTCCAATGAAACCTTCTTTTTACATTGTTCTAAAGAAGCGATGCGTGCCGGCGGCGGGGCGCGCAGCGGGCTCCCGATCTCGTGAACACTCCGGAGGCCGGAGCCGACATGTTCCTGTTGCAACGCAGCGGCAGGGTCCCAACATGAGCGCCTGAACCGGAACGCTCTCCCACCATGCTCGACCGCCGGACCATGTTGACAGGATCTGCTGCGATGGCGGCGTCGCTGGCGCTGCCGCTGGGGAGCGGCCACGCGGCCGAGGCCGATGTGATCGTCATCGGGGCCGGGGCTGCCGGCATTGCGGCGGCGCATCAGCTCAAGGCGGCCGGCCGCCGGGCGATCGTGCTCGAGGCGCGGGACCGCGTCGGCGGACGGGCCTTCACCGACGCCTCGCTCGGGCCGGCCTATGACGCCGGCGCCATGTTCATCCACTGGGCCGAGCGCAACCCCTGGGTCCAGATCGCCCGCGATCTCGGCGTCGAAACACCCAGCGAATCCTGGGGCGGCGGATTTCGCGTCTTTTCCGGCGGGCAGCCGATGGGCGATGCCGACCGGCAGAGGCGGCGCGGTGCCTTCGGCCAGATCGACCGGCGGCTGGAGACGGTCGATCTCGCGAAACGCGACGTCTCGATCCGCGACCTGCTCGGCGATCTCGGCCCCGATCTGGCGCCGATCGCCTCGTCGGGGCTACTGCTCTCGATCGGCGAGGAATCGGAGCGCATCTCGGCGCGTGACTATCAGCGCCTCTGGGCGGGCGAGGACCTCGTCGTGCCCTCGGGCTATGGCAACCTCGTCGCGCGACATGGCGCCGGACTGGATATCCGCCTGAACCAGCCCGTGAGCGAAATCCGCTGGGACGGGCCGGGCGTGAGCGTGACGACGCCGTCGGGCACGCTGCGCGCGCAGGCCTGCATCGTGACTGTGCCGGTCGGCGTGCTCAAGGCCGGCGCGATCCGCTTCACGCCCGAACTGCCGGCCCGCACCCGCGACGCGCTCGACGGGATCGGCATGGGGGCGCTGACCAAGATCGCGCTGAAGGTCGAGGGCGAGCGCTTCGGCATAACCCCGGGCACAAGCTTTCTCGAGGCCGGCTCGCCGAAGCGGCTGATCAATTTCGACCTGTTTCCCGAAGGCAAGGATCTGATCGTCGCCTTCTGCGGAGGCGACCATGCGCGCGAACTCTCCGCCGCGGGGCCCGCCGCAGCGCGCGACCATCTGACGACGCTGCTCTCGTCGATGATCGGCTCCGATATCCGCAAGGCGGTGACGGGCATCTCCTTCCCGGCCTGGTGGACCGACCCGTTCTCACACGGCTCCTATTCGGTCTGCCTGCCGGGCCGGGAGGCAGCGCGCGAGCATCTGGCCGAGCCGATTGGCGGGCGCCTCTTCATTGCCGGCGAGGCCACGGCCGGCGGCGGTGCCATGACCGTCGGTGGCGCGACGTTGGCGGGGCGCGCGGCCGCTGCGGCCGTCGCGCGGATCAAGGCCTGAGGCGGGGCAATCCTCACCGTCATTGCGAGCGCAGCGAAGCAATCCAGGGGCGACGTCGAGCGAGACGGTTCTGGATTGCTTCGCTGCGCTCGCAATGACGCCGGGGCGTGACGGCCGTGAACCGCGAATTACAGCACCAGCTCCCAGTTCTGCCCGACGAGGTCCTGGCCGAAGGAGTGATGCTTCTCTTCGGCGATCAGCTTGAAGCCTTCCGCGACATAAATCGCGCGGGCCGCATGCAGGATGTCGTTGGTCCAGAGCTGCATGCGCCGGTAGCCGGCCGCCCGTGCGAAGCGAATCGCCTCGCGCACCAGCGCCTTGCCGAGGCCGAGGCCGCGCCCCGGCCGGTCGACGATGACCATGCGCAGCTTCGCGGTCTCGTCGCTCTCGCGCATCACGAAGGCCGAGCCGAGGATCTGCCCGTCGCGCTCGGCGATCAGCCCCTGTTCCAGGCCGGGGCGGAATTCGCGCAGGAAGCGCGCCGCGATCTCGGCGACGAAGGCCTCGAATTGGATGTCCCAGCCATAATCCTCCGCATAGATCCGGCCATGGGCGCCGATCACCCAGCCGATGTCGCCGGGGCGGTGAGGGCGGATGACGGGCGCCGGGTCCTGCGCTGCCGAGGCGCCCGAGAGAAGCGTCTCGGCCTCGGTCAGCGCCGCCACCAGACGGGCGCGCTGCGTTTCGTCGAGCGCGCGCAGCCGCCCGGCGGCTTCGGCCTGCGAGGCCTCGTCGAGGGGTGCGAAGACGGCGCGCCCGGCCGCGCTCAGGTGCAAGCTCAGGGCGCGACCGTCCGAGGCCGAGCGCGCGCGCAGCAGCCAGCCTTCCGCCGCGAAACGCTTCAGGATGCGGGAGAGATAGGCGGGGTCGAGCCCGAGTTCCTTCGCCAGGTCGCCCGCGCGCCAGCCGTCGCGCGTGGCGATTTCATAGAGCACGCGCGCTTCGGTCAGGGTGAAGCCCGAGCCGAGCAAGCTGCCGCCGAGCGCGCCGACGAGGCGGGTGTGGAAGCGGTTGAAGCGGCGCAGCGCCGAGACGGCGTGGGCGAGATCGGACATGGCAGCCCTCCGCTCTCCATCACGCTCAGGATGATGGACTGAGTCAACTAAATTGGTCGGGCGCCGTTTCCGGTTTCTTGACGGTCCCTTAACCGGGCTCTGGCGGAATCGCCGCCTTCGTCACGCTCCCGGGCCGCTCGCGCATGCAGGTCGATCTTCTGGCCGGAACCACGCATCGTCCCGCCGTGCTGGCGCGGCCGGTGCCGACCATCCTCGTCTTCGATTCCGGGCTGGGCGGGCTGACCGTGCTGGCGCGCGTGACCGAGGCCTGCCGCGGCGCCGACATCGTCTATGCCGCCGACGATGCCGGCTTTCCCTATGGCCGGCTGGAGGAGGGGGCGCTGGTTGCCCGCGTGCTGGCCGTGATGGAGCGGCTGGTCGACCGGCACCACCCCGATCTCGTGGTGATCGCCTGCAACACGGCCTCGACGCTGGTGCTGCCGGCATTGCGGGCGCGTTTCGCCATTCCCTTCGTCGGCACCGTGCCGGCGATCAAGCCGGCCGCCGCCGCGACGCGCTCGGGCCTGATCTCGGTGCTGGCGACGCCCGGCACGGTTGCGCGTGACTACACGCGCGGGCTGGTTTCGACCTATGCCGGCGGCTGCGACGTGACGCTGGTCGGCGCGACGGGGCTCGCCGCGCTGGCTGAGGCCGCCTTGAAGGGCGAGCGGGTGGCGGACGACGCCATCGCTGCCGAGATCGCGCCCTGCTTCGTCGAGCGGGGCGGGCGCCGCACCGATGTGGTGACGCTGTCCTGCACGCATTACCCGCTGCTGCTGGAGCCGATGCGGCGCGTCGCGCCCTGGCCGGTCGAGTGGATCGACCCGGCGCCGGCGATCGCGCGGCGCGTCGGGCAGTTGCTCGGGGCCGATGCCGCCGCCGAGCGGGCGGGCGGGCATGAGGCGGTCGCGGTCTTCACCGCAGGCGCGGGCATCACCGGCCCGCTGCGGATCGCGCTGGCCGGCCGCGGGCTCGCGGAGGTGCTGATCGAGCCGATGCCGCTCGTCAGCTGACGTCCCGCTTCAGGCGAAGCGCGCCGGAGCAAACGGCGTCGGATCGACGAAGACCTTCTGGCCCGTGACCATCTCCGCGATCATGCGGCCGGTGACGGCGGCCAGCGTCAGGCCGTGATGGGCATGGCCGAAGGAGAACCAGAGGCCCTTGTGCTTCGGCGCCGGGCCGATGATCGGCATCATGTCGGGCGTGCAGGGGCGGCGGCCGAGCCAGGGCTCGGGATCGATCCGCTCGCCCAGTGGGAACAGGGTGCGGGCGATCGGCTCGGCGCGGGCGAGCTGGACCGGGGTCGGGGCGGCATCGCGGTCGGCAAATTCGGCGCCGGTCGTCAGGCGGATGCCCTGCTGCATCGGCGCCAGGAAATAGCCGCGCTCGGTGTCGAGCACCGGGTGATTGAGCACCGCGTTGCCTTGCGGCTTGTAGTGCATGTGGTAGCCGCGCTTGACCGCCAGCGGCAGGTTGTAGCCGAGCTTGCGCGACAGCACGTCGGCCCAGGGGCCGAGCGCCACGACGACGTCGCGGGCCTTGGCCGTGGTGCCGTCTGCCAGCTTCACCGTCCACTCCGCGCCGTCCTGGGCGAGCGTGCCGGCATCGCCGAGCGCGAGCCTGCCGCCCAGTGCCTCGAAGCGCGCGACATAGGCCTTGGACAGGCCGAGCGGGTCGATCACCGTGACCGGGTCGGTCCAGTGCAGGCCGCCGATGAGGCTGTCATGATCGAGATGGGGCTCCTCGGCTTTCAGCGTCGCCATGTCGAGCGGCCTGTAGTTCAACCCGAAATCGCGCTTCCAGCGCGCCGCCTCGGCCAGGCGCTCATCCTGCTGGGCCGTGGTGCGGAACACCTTCATCCAGCCATTGCGGCGCAGCAGGCCGGTCGCGCCAGCCTCCTGGGCGAGGGCGTCGTGCTCGCTGACGCAATGCTCGATCAGGGTGGCGTATTTCTGCGCGATCGCCTCGTGCTGGGAAGCGCGCGAGTGCATCCAGTAGGACCAGAGGAAGGGCGCGAGCTTGGGGATGGCGCTCCAGTGGTAATGCGCGTCGATGGTGTTGTTCATCGCGTAGCGGATCAGCGCGCCGAAATCATGCGGGAAGCCGTAGGGGTAGACGCCCTCGCGCTGGATCAGGCCGGCATTGCCGTAGCTCGTTTCCTCGCCCGGCGCGCGCTTGTCGACGAGCAGGACCGAGCGGCCCGCTTTCTGCAGGTGCAGCGCCACCGAAATCCCGACGATGCCTGCCCCGAGAACGATCGTATCCGTCGCCATGACCCGCTCCTGACCGCACAACCCGCTTGAAAATAGCCGTTTGTGACGCGGTGTCAGCGTCGCGGTGGGTTTTTGCGCGGTTGCGCCGCAAGTTTCGCAAGATTTGCGCCATCGCCTGCATCTGTCCCGGCCAAAGCCGGCAAAGTGGGTCGGCGGCGCAATTTTCTGCCGGCGCAGGGCGGGGCTGTCGCGGCGGCGGGTGACGCGGGCGCCTCGATCGGCCAGTGTCGGCGTCCTTCCGGCCGTTCTCGAGTCTCAAGCCTCTCATGCTCATGCGCACCGCCGCTTCACTGGCCGCCGGCCTCGCCTGGCTCGGGCGCTACGGCACGCAAGGGTTCGCACTGTCGATCTTTCTCGGGCTGGCGCTGCCGCAATTCTCGGCGGCCGCGCGCCCGCTGCTGCCGGTGACGATCTTCTGCTTCACCACCATCGTCTTCATGCGCGCGGATGTGGCGATCATCGCGGGGCTGCTGCGCAGCCCGGGCAAGCTCACCCTGACCTGCCTGTGGATGGTGGCGGCGCCCGTCGTTGTCATCGGCGGGGCCTTCCTGATCGTGGGGCGAGACGCCATCGACCCCGGCCTGCTGCTGGGGCTCGCCATCCTGGCCGCCGCGCCGCCGATCATGTCCTCTCCCGCGGTCGCACTGATCTACGGGTTCGAGCCGTCGCTGATCATCGCCGGCGTCATCATCACCACGGTGGCGAGCCCCGTCGTCGCGCCGATGCTGGTGGAACTGCTGGCGGGCGCCGCCGTGCCGCTCAACCGCTGGGCGCTGATGCTGCGGCTGCTGCTCTTCGTCGGCGGCGGCATGGCGGCGGCCGCGATCCTGCGATGGGCGCTCGGCATGGTCCGCATCAAGGCGATGAAGGCCAATCTCGATGGCTTCGGCGTGCTGATGTATTTCACCTTCGCCATCGCGGCGATGGACGGCGTCACGCAGGCGGCCTTCGATGACCCGGCGCGCGTCGGCTTCTTCCTCGCCTGCGCCTTCGCCGTCTCGATCATCGGGCTGGTCGTCAGCTATCTCGCCTTGCGCTTCCTGCGCCGCTCGGAACGTTTCATGGTCGGCTATGGCGCAGGCCAGCGCAACATGGGCATGATCGTCGCCGCGCTCGGGGCCGGCGTGCCGCCCTCAACCTTCCTGTTCTTCGCGCTGGCGCAGTTCCCGATCTATCTGATGCCCTGGCTGCTGAGCGGCTTCGCGGGGCGCATCCGCCGGGAGGAGGCGGCTGCTGACGGGGCCTGACGGGCGACCTTGCGAGGGTTTCTCCGTTCCATCGGAGTTGCCCCATGATCACCCTCTACAGCGGCCCGCTCAGCCTGTTCGCCCGCAAGGTCGAGATCGCGCTGCGCGAAAAGGGGCTGCCCTTCGAGCGGGTGATGGTCCCCTTCAACCAGGCGACCGGATATGACCCGAAGCATCCGGAGGTGCTGGCGCTCAATCCCAAGGGGCAGGTGCCGGTGTTGAACGATGCCGGGCTCGTACTCTACGATTCGACCGTGATCCTCGAATATCTCGACGAGGCCTATCCCGAGATCCCGCTCTACCCGCGCAGCCCGGCCGAGCGCGCCCGCTGCCGGCTCGACGAACTCTTCGCCGACGAGATCCTGCTGCAGGCGCTAAAGCCCCTGATGCACCGCACCGGCCCGCGCCCAGCCGACCCGGCGCTGCGGGCGGCGCAGGAGGCGGATGCGCTGATCGCGGAAGAGACGCTCGCCGGTCATCACGCGCGGCTGGAGGAGCGGCTGGCGGGGCGGGCGTTCTTCGGGCCCAGGCTCTGTGCCGCCGACATCGCCCTGTTCATGGGGCTGCTCTTCGGCCGGCGGCTGGGCGGGCCGTCCTTCGCCGGGCATCCCGGCCTGTCGGGCTGGTTCTCGAGGCTGCGCGAGCGACCGGCCTTCGCGCAGGTGGCAGACGAGATCGCGGAAGCCGATCGGCGGCTGTCGGTGCCCGTCGCGCAGCGCTGAGCTTTCCGCCGTCGCGGGGCCGGGGCCTCGAATCCGCAATTCCCTTCGCCGGGTCCATGCTTTAAACCGCGCGGCATGAGCGCCCCCATCCGCATCGCCCCCTCGATCCTCTCGGCCGACTTCGCCAAGCTCGGCGAGGAGGTGCGTGCGATCGATGCTGCCGGCGCCGACTGGATCCATTGCGACGTGATGGACGGGCATTTCGTGCCCAACATCACCTTCGGGCCCGATGTGCTGAAGGCGATCCGCCCGCACACGACCAAGTTCTTCGACGTGCATCTGATGATCGCGCCGGTCGATCCTTATGTCGAAGCCTTCGCTAAGGCCGGCGCCGACCTGATCTCGTTTCATGTTGAGGCCGGCCCGCATCCGCACCGCACGCTGCAGGCGATCAAGGCGCAGGGCAAGCAGGCGGGCATCGTGCTCAATCCCGGCACGCCGGCCGCCATGGTCGAGCCGCTGCTGGACGATCTCAACCTGATCCTGCTGATGACGGTCAATCCCGGCTTCGGTGGGCAGAGCTTCATCCATTCCGTGCTGCCGAAGATCGCGCAGGTCCGGGCGCTGATTGGCGAGCGGCCGATTTCGCTGGAGATCGACGGTGGGGCGACGGTCGAGACCGCGCCGCTGGCGGCGAAGGCCGGGGCCGACGTCTTCGTGGCGGGCTCGGCCGTGTTCAAGGGCGGTCCGGCCGCCTATGCCGGCAATATCGCCGCGATCCGCAAGGCGGCCGAAGCTGCGCGCGGGGAGTGGGTTTGAGATTGTAGGTCTGCCCTCATCCTGAGGAGCCGCGCAGCGGCGTCTCGAAGGATGCTCCAGGGGGCGCCTTCTGGAGCATCCTTCGAGACGCGCTCCTGCTGAGCGCTCCTCAGGATGAGGGCTCGTGTGATGACAAGGACGAGACGATGATCCCGCGCTATTCCCGCCCCGAGATGGTCGCCATCTGGGAGCCGCAGACCCGGTTCAAGATCTGGTTCGAGATCGAGGCGCATGCCACCGACAAGCTGGCCGAGCTCGGCGTCGTGCCGAAGGAGGCCGCCGCGACGATCTGGGCCAAGGCCAAGGACGCCACCTTCGACGTCGCCCGCATCGACGAGATCGAGCGCGTCACCAAGCATGACGTCATCGCCTTCCTGACGCATCTGGCCGAGATCGTCGGCCCCGAGGCGCGCTTCGTCCACCAGGGCATGACCTCCTCGGACATCCTCGACACGACGCTCTCGGTGCAGCTCGCGCGCGCCACCGACATCCTCATTGCCGATGTCGATGCGCTGCTGGCCGCCATCAAGCGCCGCGCCTTCGAGCACAAGTTCACTCCGACGATCGGCCGCTCGCACGGCATCCATGCCGAGCCGGTGACCTTCGGGCTCAAGCTCGCCCAAGCCTATGCCGAGTTCGACCGCTGCCGCGCCCGGCTCGTGGCGGCGCGTGCGGAGATCGCGACCTGCGCGATTTCGGGGGCCGTCGGCACGTTTGCCAATATCGACCCGAGCGTGGAAGCCTATGTCGCCGACAAGATGGGGCTCACCGTCGAGCCGGTCTCGACGCAGGTGATCCCGCGCGACCGGCACGCGATGTATTTCGCCACGCTGGGCGTCGTCGCGTCCAGCGTCGAGCGGCTGGCGACCGAGATCCGGCATCTGCAGCGCACCGAGGTCTATGAGGCGGAGGAGTTCTTCTCAGCTGGGCAGAAGGGTTCCTCGGCGATGCCGCACAAGCGCAACCCTGTGCTGACCGAGAACCTGACGGGCCTTGCCCGTCTCGTGCGCGGCATGGTCGTCCCCGCGCTGGAGAACGTCGCGCTCTGGCATGAGCGCGACATCTCGCATTCTAGCGTCGAGCGCATGATCGGTCCCGACGCCACCGTGACGCTGGATTTCGCGCTGGCGCGGCTGACCGGTGTGATCGACAAGCTGCTGATCTATCCGCAGAACATGCGCAAGAACCTCGACAAGCTCGGCGGCCTGCACAATTCGCAGCGCGTGCTGCTCGCGCTGACGCAGGCCGGCGCCAGCCGCGAGGAGAGCTATTCGCTCGTCCAGCGCAACGCGATGCGGACCTGGGAGCACGGCGAGGATTTCCTCACCAACCTCAAGAAGGACGCCGAGGTCACGGCCCGGCTGTCAGCCGCCGAGCTCGAGGCGATGTTCGACGAGGGCTACCATTTCAAGCATGTCGACACGATCTTCGCCCGGGTGTTCGGGGAGGGTTGATTGAGTCCCGAGCGCGCGGTCCTTACAGTTGTGACCATGCAAATGACCGTAACGGAGGCACGCAGGCGCTGGCGCGAACTGCTCGACCGGGTGGAGCGCGGCGAGACCATGGCCGTGTCGCGACGCGGCAAAATTGTCGCGACCTTCGTGCCAGAGCGGACCCCTGTGTCAGTTTCAGCGAAGCACCCTGAGCCGGAGACGGGCCGGGCCGTCTAAACACATGAAAACCTCCGACACCGACATCCTCATCGTCCCCGGCTGGTCCGGCTCCGGGCCCGATCACTGGCAGAGCCGCTGGGTCGCCAAGCTCTCGACCGCGCGGGTGGTCGAGCAGGAGGACTGGGATGCGCCGTCGCGGCTCTGGGCGGAGCGCATCGTTCAGGCGGTGCGGGCGGCGACACGGCCGGTCGTGCTGGTCGGGCATTCCTGCGGCGTCAGCGCGATCGCGCATGCGGCCGAACATCTGCACGCAGGCGAGGTGACCGGGGCCTTCCTGGTGGCGCCCGCGGCCGAGCGCGCCAAGCGCGAGCTGCCGGGCATGACGCCGGCCTTCGCCGCGCACCGCCGCGCCCTGCTGCCCTTCCGCAGCGTGCTGATCGCCAGCAGCAACGACCCCTATTGCACGCCGGAGGAGGCGCGCGAACTGGCTGACGCCTGGGGCGCGGAGTTCGTCGATGCCGGCGAGAGCGGGCATCTCAACACCGACTCCGGGCATGGCCCCTGGCCAGACGGCCTGCTGCGTTTCGCGGGCTTTCTCAGGAGCTTGACGGCGGTTCCGCAGAAACCGATTCAGGGGTAGGGGCTGCCAAGTTCGCTCCGTCATCCTGGGCGGAGCGAAGCGGAGACCGGGATCCATCACAGGGCTGGTCGTTGCCCTATGATGGATCCCGGATCTGCGCGGCTGCGCCGCCCGTCCAGGATGACGGTGTGTTTCCGAGATTTGATGCGGCCTTCCCCCAAAACAAAACCGCCCCGGCTCTCACCGGGGCGGTCTCGTTTCAGCCCGTCGGGCGATCAGCCGTCGAGATCAATTCTCGACATAGGTGATCTTGCCGTCGGCGCCCTTCTTCCAGGTGTACATGGTGTAGTCGGGGCGGGTGATGTCGCCCTTCTTGTCGAAGGCGATGTCGCCGATGACGGTCTTGACCGGGGCGCTGCCGCGCAGGGCCGCGGCGACCTTCTTGGGATCGACCGAGTTCGCGCGCTTGGCGCCTTCGGCCATGATCTGCACGGCGGCGTAGCTGTACAGGGTGTAGGCCTCGGGCTTGAAGTTCTTGGCCGCGAACTTCTTGATCACCGCGGCGGCTTCCGGGCGCTTCTGCGGATCGGGCGGGAAGGTCATCAGCGTGCCTTCGACGCCGGGGCCGCCGATCGTGGCGAACTCGTCGGTGGTGATGCCGTCGCCGGAGATCATGACCGCCTTGACGCCCTGGTCGCGCATCTGGCGCACGATCAGGCCGCCTTCGGTGTGCAGGCCGCCCCAGTAGACGAAGTCGGCGCCGACCGACTTGATCTTCGAGATCAGCGCCGAGAAGTCCTTCTCACCGGCGTTCACGCCTTCATAGAGCACGTCCTTGATGCCGGCCTTGGTCAGGCCCTTGCGGGTCTCGTCGGCGAGGCCCTGGCCATAGGTGGTCTTGTCGTGGATGACGGCGATCTTCTTGTCCTTGAAGTTCTTGGCGATGTAGGCCGCCGCGACCTCGCCCTGCTGGTCGTCGCGGCCGCAGGTGCGGAAGACGTTCCAGAGGCCGCGCTCGGTGATCTTCGGGTTGGTGGCCGAAGGCGAGATCATCAGGATGCCGTTCTCGGCATAGACTTCCGACGCCGGCATGACGACGCCGGAGTTGAAGTGGCCGACGACCCATTTGACGCCGTCGCCGACGAACTTGTTGGCGACCGAGACGCCCTGCTTGGGATCGGAGACGTCGTCGCCGACCGAGAGCACGAGCTTCTGGCCGAGGATGCCGCCGGCGGCGTTGATGTCCTCGACGGCCTGCTCCGTCCCGTTCTTGAGCTGGGCGCCGAAGGCGGCGTTGGGGCCGGTGATCGGGCCGGCGACGCCGAGCTTGATCTGGGCGTTTGCCACGCCGGAGAAGGCGAGGACCGCGCCGAGCGCGATGCTGCTCAACAGCAGTTTCTTCATGAGATGAGACTCCCCTGTATTGTCGTCATGAACGGGCGGTCATTGCTCGCCCGTCTCGGCGCGGATGTCACCGTGGCACGCAGTCTTGCGCGTTTTCCACGGTCTGTCACGCGTCAAGCTCGCCGCCTTTTCAGGCCATTTCGCCTTTGTTTTCAACGCCGGGCCGAGGCTTCCAGCCGAAGGGGCCGGTGCGCTCGAAGAGCCAGCGATACTGCGTCGTCATCTGCCTGGCGCGGTGGTAGCGCCAGCCGGCGAACGCGAAGCCCATCAGGATGACGGTGTCCACGAAGTAGTAGTGCAGCGTCAGCAGCGTCGCCTCGAACAGGGCGAAGTGGATGAAGCGCACGACCAGTCCAAGCACGAGGACGTAGAGCACCAGCTGGTAGGTCGGCTTCCAGGTCAGCGCCAGGGCGCGGCCGGTCATCCAGGCGAGCCAGCCGCCCATGACCACCGTGACCAGCAGGAAGAGCCAGACCGTCGGTTCTTCATAGAGGATGCCCTGCATGTCAGTGCCTCCCGCCTTCGAGATAGGCGGCGCGAACCTGCGGATCGGCGAGCAGGTCCTTGCCGGAACCGCTCATGGTGACGACGCCGTTGACCATGACATAGCCGCGATGGGCGAGCTTGAGCGCGTGGAAGGCATTCTGCTCGACGAGGAAGACGGTCAGCCCCTGCGTCCGGTTGAGTTCGCGGATCGCCTCGAAGATCTGCTTGACGATCAGCGGGGCGAGGCCGAGCGAGGGCTCGTCCAGCAGCAGCAGCTTCGGGCGGGCCATCAGGGCGCGGGCGATCGCCACCATCTGCTGCTCGCCGCCCGACAGCGTGCCGCCGCGCTGCTGCAGGCGCTCGCGGATGCGCGGGAAGAGGGTGCAGATCTTTTCCAGATCCTCATCGAAATGCGAGAGGTCGCGCAGTGCCGCCCCCATCTGGAGGTTCTCGAACACGGTCATGCGCGGGAAGATGCGTCTTCCCTCGGGAGATTGAGCGATACCCAGGCGCGCGATCAGATGGCTCGGCATCTTCGTGATGTCGCGGCCTTCATAGGTGATCGTGCCCTCGCGGGCCTGCGGGTTGCCGAAGATCGTCATCATCAGCGTCGACTTGCCGGCGCCGTTGGCGCCGATCAGCGTGACGATCTCGCCCTGGTGGACGTCCATGTCCACGCCCTTGAGGGCGATGATCTTGCCGTAATAGGTCTTCACGCCGCGCACGCTGAGCAGCGGCTGGCCTTGTGGCTGCGTAGCCAAAGCGGCGGGGTTCTCGGTCTGCAGGATGGCTTCGGTCACGCGATTCCGACCTCCGCTTCGGCGGCCTCGACCTCGTCGTCGTCGACGCCGAGATAGGCTGCGATCACCTTTGGATCGGCCTGGACCTCCGTCGGGGTGCCGTCGGCGATCTTGGTGCCGTAGTCGAGCACCACGACATGGTCCGAGATCTCCATCACCACCGACATGTCGTGTTCGATGAGCAGGAGCGCGGTGCCGATGTCCTGGCGGATCGAGAGCAGCAGCGTGTTGAGGTCATGGCTCTCGCGCGGGTTGAGGCCGGCCGCCGGCTCGTCGAGGCAGAGCAGGACCGGGTCGGTGCACATGGCGCGCGCGATCTCGAGGCGGCGCTGGTCGCCATAGGGCAGGTCGGCGGCGGGGTCGTCGGCGCGGTCGATCAGGTTGATCTTCTCCAGCCAGAACTTGGCCTTCTCGATCGCCTCGTTCTCGCGGGCCTTGTAGCCGCCGATGCCGAGCACGCCGAGGAAGGTATAGCCCGAGGCAATCATCAGGGGGTTGTGCTGCGCCACCAGCAGGTTCTCGAGCACGGTCATGCCGCCAAAGAGGCGGATGTTCTGGAAGGTGCGGGCGACCTTGGCCTTCCAGCTGATCTGGAAGTCCGGCATGCGCTCGAGCAGGTAACTCGCGCCGGAGTCCTGGGTGAGCGTCATCATGCCTTCGGTTGGCTTGTAGAAGCCTGTGATGCAGTTGAAGACGGTGGTCTTGCCGGCGCCGTTGGGGCCGATCAGTGCCGTGATGTCGCCCTTGCGCGCCTCGAAGGAGAGGTCGTTGACGGCGGTGAGGCCGCCGAAGCGCATGGTGACGTGCTCGACCTGGAGCAGCGGGCGGCCGTGGGCCGCGGTCGGGGCGGGAGCGGTCGCCATCAGCCGTGCCCCTCCTGGACCATGTCGGAGGAGATCGCCTTCTTCTCCTTCAGGAAGGCGGTGGGTTCGCGCGTCGAGATCAGGCCGCGCGGCTTCCAGATCATGATCAGCACCATGGCGAGGCCGAAGATCAGCATGCGGTACTTGGTCGGGTCGAAATCATTGCCGAACACCGCCTTCAGCCAGTCCAGCTCGCGCAGCAGTTCGGTGCCGCCGATCATGGCGATCGCGGCGATGGCGCAGCCCCAGAGCGAGCCCATGCCGCCGAGCACCACGATCGCCAGGATGATCGCCGATTCCATGAAGACGAAGGATTCCGGCGAGATGAACCCCTGACGAGCCGAGAAGAAGGCGCCGGCGAAGCCGCCGAACATGGCGCCGATCGAGAAGGCGGTGAGCTTGGTCGAGGTCGTGTTGATGCCGAGCGAACGGCAGGCGATCTCGTCCTCGCGCAGCGCCTCCCAGGCGCGGCCGACCGGCAGGCGGCGCAGGCGCAGCGTCACGAAGGCGGTCAGCAGAGCGAGCGCCAGGATCAGATAGTAGAGGAAGATCGTGCGGTAGAGCGGGGTGAATTCGAGCCCGAACACGGCGGCGAAGCCGTCGTCATTGGCGTTGAAGGGGATGCCGAAGAAGGTCGGACGCGGGATGCCGGAGATGCCGGCATAGCCGCCGGAGAAATCGACCCAGTTGATGAGGACGAGGCGGATGATCTCGCCGAAGGCGAGCGTCACGATCGCCAGATAGTCGCCGCGCAGGCGCAGCACGGGGAAGCCGAGCAGCATGCCCCAGAAGGCGGCAAGGATGCCCGACAGCGGCAGTAGGATCCAGAAGGACAGGCCGAAATTCTTTGCCAGCAGGGCGTAGGAATAGGCGCCGACGGCATAGAAGGCGACGTAGCCGAGATCGAGCAGGCCGGCGAGGCCGACGACGATGTTCAGCCCCCAGCCGAGCATGACGTAGATCAGGATCTGGATGCCGAAATTGTCGATCCACTTCAGCGCGCCGCCCCAGCCCGCCAGGTTGATCGCGATGATCGGGAAGGTGACGAGGAAGCCCAGGCCGAAGAGCGAGAACTTGCGCGAATGGCGCTGGAAGAAGGCGGCGGTCCCCTGCGGCAGGAAGCGCACCAGCGACTGGCGGCTCGCCTTGGTCTGCTGGCGCAGCGCGATGACGAAGCGGCCGACGAAGACGATGGCGACCGCCCAGGCGACCGCGTCCCAGCGCGGGTCCAGAACCAGGACGTTGTCCATGTTCTGGCGGGTGCCCCAGGCGATGATCGGGATGCACAGTCCGAAGGTGACGAGGGCGGCGAAGCCGGCCTCCTTGAAGGCGGCGTGCCAGTCGCGCTGCGACGCGGCGGGGGCTGCGGGTTTGGTCGCGGGCGTGGCCATGGCTTCAGACCTTCTCGACTTCGGGACGGCCGAGCAGGCCCGAGGGCATGAAGACCAGCACGATCGCCAGGATGCAGAAGGCGGCGACGTCCTTGTAGTCGATGGTGAAATAGGCCGACCACATCACCTCGATCAGCCCGATCAGCAGGCCGCCGATGACGGCGCCCGGCAGGGAGCCGATGCCGCCGAGCACGGCCGCGGTGAAGGCCTTCACCCCGGGGATGAAGCCGTCATTGAAGCTGACCACGCCGTAGAGGACGAGATACATCACGCCTGCGACGGCTGCGAGCGCCGCGCCCATGATGAAGGTGATCGAGATCGTGCGGTCGACGTCGATGCCGAGCAGCGCGGCCATCTTGCGGTCCTGCTCGCAGGCGCGCTGGGCGCGGCCGAGCGGCGTCTTCTGCACGATGTACCAGAAGGCGGCGAGCAGCAGCGCGGTCGTCACGATGATGACGATCTGCTTGTAGGAGATCTGGACCGAATAGGTCGCGCTCTCGATCAGCGTGATCGACTTGTTGAGCATCGGCGGCGTCGACTTGTTGCGCGGGCCCTGCACGACCTGGACGAAGTTCATCAGGAAGATCGACATGCCGATCGCCGAGATCAGCGGGGCGAGGCGGAAGGAGCCGCGCAAGGGGCGGTAGGCGACACGCTCGATCGCCCAGTTCCAGAGCGAGGTGAAGAACATCGCCAGCACCAGCACGACGATCAGCGCGACCACGATCAGTCCGGCCCCGAACCAGGAGGCGATCAGCATGAAGAAGATCAGCGCGATGAAGGCCGAGAGCATGAAGATGTCGCCATGGGCGAAGTTCACCATGCCGATGATACCGAAGACCATCGTGTAGCCGATGGCGATGAGGCCGTAGATCGACCCCAGGGTCAGCCCATTGATGAGCTGCTGAAGGAACACTTCCATCGGCGACGCATACCCCTCGAATCCGCTCCCGTTCTCTTGGGTCGGCATGACACCGACGCATGCGGGATGCGATCACCATGCAGAGCTACCAACGCCTTGCAGTTTGGACAATCGCGCCCGGCCATAAAACTGTCAAAAGCAATCTGCGGCCGAATGCCTCGCAATTGGGCAGCAGCCTGTGCGGCGGCGCGGGGATTTCACGCAAGATGATTGTGTCTGGGGCAACGCCGTGGTGCGGGCGTCGGCCGTTGAGCCGGCGCCGAGACCCGTGCCGCGGGATCAAAAGCGGGCGGCAAAAGGCGCCGCCCGGCCGTGTCAGGCGCGATCCGTCACCAGGAATCCGTGGGCGAGCGGGTCGCGATCGTCGATGAAGATCGTGTTGTAGCCGGTCATGCGGGCCCAGCCCTCGATCGAGGGGATGATGCCCTCGAAGGGGCCGACCTGCGCGGTGGCTTCGACCCGCCCGCGGAACATCGTGCCGATGATGCTCTCATGGACGAAGTCGTCGCCGACCTGGAGCTTTCCCTGCGCCGCCCATTGCGCCATGCGCGATGAGGTGCCGGTGCCGCAGGGCGAGCGGTCGATCGCCTTGTCGCCGTAGAACACGGCGTTGCGGGCATGGGCCTCGGGCTTGGTCGGCGCGCCGGTCCAGAGGATGTGGGAGAGCCCGTTGATCGCCGGGTTCTCGGGGTGGACGAATTCGTACTTCGCGTTCAGCGCGGCGCGCAGCTTCGGGCTCCAGCGCTGGATGTCGGACGGGTTGATGTCGGCAATGTCGCGGAAGGCGTCCTGCGGATCGATGATCGCGTAGAAATTGCCGCCATAGGCGACATCGACCGTGACCTCGCCGAGTTCCTCGATCTCGGCCGAGAGCCCGGTGGCGTGGAGATAGGAGGCGATGTTGGTGATGCGGACATTGTCGACATAGTCGCCATTGCGGGTGTAGCGCGCCGTCACCAGCCCGGCCGGGGTGTCGATCTTCAGCACGCCCTCCTCGCGTGGTGTGACGAGCCCGCGTTCCAGCGCCATCGTCACCGTGCCGATGGTGCCGTGGCCGCACATCGGCAGGCAGCCCGAGGTCTCGATGAAGAGGAAGGCGATGTCGGCGTCGTCGCGCGTCGGCGGATAGAGGATCGAGCCCGACATGACGTCGTGGCCGCGCGGCTCGAACATCAGGCCGGTGCGGATCCAGTCATACTCCGCCAGGAAATGCGCCCGCTTCTCGACCATGTTGGCGCCCTTGAGCGGCGGGGCGCCGCCCGCGACCATGCGCACCGGGTTGCCGCAGGTGTGGCCGTCGACACAGAAAAAAGTGTGGGTGCTCATCGGCTTGGCTCGGTCGGTTGGCGGATGGATTCAGAAGCGCCGCGGGCTGAAGGGGGCGAGGTTGAGCGGTGTCTGGCGACCTGCGACCAGCGCGGCGACGCAGTCGGCGGTGACGGTGGCCTGCGTCATGCCGTAATGGCCGTGGCCGAAGGCATAGACGACATGCGGGTTGCGGCTGGCGGCGCCGATCACCGGCAGCGAGTTGGGCATGGAGGGCCTGAAACCCATCCAGAGCGTGCCGGTCTCGAAGGCCGGGAGGCCGTCCACGAAACGGCTCGCCTTGTCGTAGAGGATTTTCGTGCGCGCGTGGTTGGGGGCCGCCTCCAGCCCGCCGAACTCGACCGCGCCGCCGATGCGCAGGCCGCTCTCCAGCGGCGTCATGACGAAGCCGTGGCCCTCGAAGCCGATCGGACGCGTCGTCAGCCCGGTCACGCCCGGGAAGCTGACATTGTAGCCGCGTTCGGTGTCGAGCGGCACCTTGTCGCCGAGCGCCGTCGCCAGCGGCTTCGACCAGGCCCCGGCGGCGACGATCGCCCGGTCGACGACGCGCTGGAAGCCGTCGGCGCCGATCAGGGCGGGGCGTTCGCCGGTCGAGATGGTGGTGATCTGCGCCTTCTCGAAGGTGGCGCCGCGCGCAAGGGCCGTCTCGAACAGCGCCAGCGTCAGGGCGAGGGGATCTCTGATATGGGCGGTGTCGGGGTGGAAAGCGGCACCGACGAAGGCGTCCTTCAGGGCCGGCTCGAACTGGCGCAGCTCCTCGGGGCCGACCATCTCGACCCGGATGCCGAACTCCGCCTGGCGCCGGGCGACTCCCGCCGCCTCCTCGAAAGCGCCTCGGTCGGTGAAGGCGTAGAGACCGCCCTTGTGGTGGATATGCGGCTCGAGCCCGGCCCGTTTCGCCCGCGCCGTCCAGGCCGGAAGCGCGCGCTGCTGCAGCGCGCCGATGCCCTGGATCGACTTCTCATAGGCCTCCGGCCGCGCTGCGAGCACGAAGCGCAGCAGCCAGGGCAGGAGCTTGGGGAAATAGGCGGGGCGGATCGCCAGTGGCCCCAGCGGATCGAGCAGGAATTTGGGCACCTGCCTCAGAATCCTGGGGCTGGCGATCGGCAGGATGTCGGTATGGGCCATCCAGCCGGCATTGCCGCGCGAGGGACCGAAGCCCGCCCCCTCCTTGTCGAGAATCAGGACCTCATGCCCTTCATCCAGTAGGGCGTGGGCGATGGCGCAGCCGACGATGCCGGCTCCGACGATGGCGATCTTCATGGCTGGCTCGTCATGGCAGCGACAGTTCCGCGAGCGCGCCCGGCCGCTTCACCTCGATCTCGACGAAGGCGATCGGGTGGTCCGAGGCATTCATGACGTCGTGTTCGATCCCGGCGGGGCGCATATAGGCCTGGCCTTCGGCGAGGGGAACGTCGGTGGTCTTGGTGCCGTCATGGATGCGCAGCGTGCCGGCGACCAGCATCACGACGAAATACGGCCAGCCATGGCTGTGCCAGCCGGTGACGGCGCCGGGCTCGAAATCCCAGCGGGTGATGCGAAGGGTCTCGTCGTCCTGCTGGACCGTCGGGGAGGCGGGAATCGTGCAGGTGAAGGCCATCACACTCTCCGCTGCGGCCGGGGCCTCGACGGGCGCGGCCACGCCCTTGACGGTTCCGTTCTGCATCGGTCTTCAGCGCAGGTCGAGGGCCTTTGCGCGCCGCCTTGCCCGCGGGGCGCCTTTCGGCAGAATGCGACTTGCGCGAGAGCCTGTTTCGCCTGCAGATTGCATGGTGGCACTGATGCGCGGCGACTCAATTGATATATCAAGGGTTCGCGGTGCGTCAATCCGGATGGGTGCGCTGGGAGAGGCCGGATGAGCCTGAGATCCGTCTTGGAAGCCGATGCCTATGACGATCACGTGGCCGCGCCCCAGCCGGCCCTCAGCCTGACCGAGATCGCCTATCGGCGGCTGGAGGAGGCGATCGTGACCCTCTCCCTGCGGCCGGGTGCGGTCCTGACCGAAGCGCAACTGATCGACATGGTCGGCGTCGGGCGCACACCGGTGCGCGAGGCCCTGATCCGCCTGGCGCAGCAGGGGCTGGTCGAGGTCCTGCCGCGCAAGGGCGTCGTCGTGGCCGGCATCAACGCCATCGACATCATGGCGGCGCTCGATGCGCGCGAGGTGCTGGAGCGTCTGATCGCCGGCGATGCGGCGCGGCGGGCCAGCCCCCGCGAGCGCATCGCCATCGTCGAGAAGGCGAGGGCGATGCGTGCCGCCGCGCTCGAGGGCGACGCCAACGCCTATATGCGGCTCGACAAGGAGCTCGACGCGGAGGTTGCCGCCGCGGCCCGCAGCCCCTATGCGACGCGCGCAGTGGAGCCGCTGCAGGCCCTGATCCGGCGGGCGTGGTATCATTTCGAGCGGCGCGACGACCTGCTGCCGGCGGCGGGCCACCATGTCGCCTTCGCGCAGGCCCTGGCGACGGCCGATCCGGCGGCGGCGATGGTCGCGAGCGACGCGCTGATGGCTCATCTGCGCAGCGGGCTGCTGGCGACGCTCGAGCGCGACTGAAAGCCAGCGAAGGCGCAGCAGACCCCTTGATATATGTTTCGCTGCCGGCCCGCCGCGCCTGCGCGCCCGCGTCGCGGGCCGCCCAAACTGGCAATCCCGGGCGCGAGGCTCTACATGTCGAGCGTTCCGCCCGTGTAGGGCCTGCCGGATTCCGATGACCGAAGCGCTCCATCCCTTGCCGCGGGCGATCCCCGAGGCCGTATCTTTCCGCGATGCGATGTCGCGTGTCGCCAGCGCCGTCCACGTCGTCACGACCCGGGGGCCGGAGGGCCGTGCCGGGCTGACCGCGACCGCCGTCGCCTCCGTCTCGGATTCGCCGCCGACGGTGCTGGTCTGCATCGCGCGGCCGAGCCGGACGCTGGCCGTGATCGAGGCCGCTGGACTGTTCTGCATCAACACCCTGCCGGGCGATGCGCTCGACCTGGCCGAGATCTTCGCCAGCCGGCGCGGGATCGAGGGCGAGGCGCGCTTCGCCAGCCGCGACTGGCGGGCGCTCGTCACCGGTGCACCGGTCCTGTCGGATGCGGTGGCGGCCTTCGACTGCCGGCTCACCGCGATCCAGGATGTCGCGACGCATCGGATCCTGATCGGGGAGGTGGTGGGCTTGGGCGGCGCGGCGGCGGCGCCCGGCAGCAGCCTGATCTATCGGCAGCGCAGCTTTCAGGCGGTCTAGCGCCGAGGGAAACGCTGCCGCGAGAGTTCTGGGGTCTGTTTCCCGTCATTGCGAGCGCAGCGAAGCAATCCAGGGGTCGTCGAGCACGGGGGCTCTGGACTGCTTCGCTGCGCTCGCAATGACGATGGGGCTCCGTGGCCTCTGCCGCTCACCCCTTCGCGGCCTCCGCCTCGATCTCGGCGAAGACGCTTGCGGCTTCCTTGAAGGCGTGGTTGGCGGCCGGCACGCCGGCATAGATCGCCGTCTGCATCAGCACCTCCTTGATGTCGTCACGGGTGAGCCCATTGTTCAGCGCGCCGCGGACATGGATGCGGAACTCGCCCCAGGCGCCGAGCGAGGCGGCGATCGCCAGCACGATGATCGAGCGCTCGCGCCGGGGCAGGCCCGGCCGGTTCCAGATGTCGTTCCAAGCGGTGCGGGTGATGAACTCCTGCCATTCGCCGTTGAAGTCGGTCAGGCCGGAACTGGCCTTGTCGACGTAAGCCGCGCCGAGCACGGCGCGGCGCGTGGTCATGCCCTCGGCGTAGCGGGTCTCGTCGTCCATGGGCGGCTCCTTGAGGCAGGGTTCGAGGATGGTTGCGATCCTGCGCCGTCATTCCGGACGGAGCGAAGCGGAGCTCCGGAATGACGGCGCAGATGATGTGCGCCTTTGACAACGTTGAGGGGGGCGTCAGCCCGTCAGGAAATCCTGCACGGCCTTTGTGAACGCTTCCGGCTGTTCGAGATTGGAGAGATGCGCGGCGTCGAGCTCAACCGTGCGGGCACCGGGGATGGCCTGCGCGATCAGGTGGCCGGCCGCCGGCGGTGTCGCCGGGTCGACCGTGCCGATGACGACGAGGACGGGATTGGTGACGCTTCGGATCGTCTCGCGCTGGTCCATGTCGCGGATCGCGGCGCAGCAGGTGGCGTAGCCGATCGCCGGCGTCGTGGTCAGCATCGTGCCGACCCGCGCGACGGTCGCGGCCTCGGTCTCGCGGAAGCGCGGGCTGAACCAGCGTGCGAGCACGCCCTCGACCAGGGCCTCCATCCCCTGGCCGCGCGCTGTCGCGATCCGGTCGTCCCAGAGCGAGGACGGGCCCATATGGGCGGCGGTGTTGGCGAGCACGAGGCGGCCCATCCGCTCGCGGGCATTCGTCGCGAGCCATTGGCCGACCATGCCGCCCTTCGAGACGCCGCACCAATGCGCCCGCTCGATGCCGAAATGGTCGAGGATCGCAAGCGCGTCGCGGCCCAGCCGGTCGATCCCGAAGGACGTGTCGGTTGCGACGGAAAGGCCATGCCCGCGCGAATCGTAGCGCAGCACGCGGAAGCGCTTCGACCACTCGGGAATCTGCGGGTCCCACATCGAGAGATTGGTGCCGAGCGAATTCGACAGCATCAGCACGGGCGCGTCGGCCGGCCCGTCGAAGCGGATGTTGAAGGGTTCGCCCGCTAGGGTTTCGATCGGCATCGGAATGGTGTCCCTGGTCTCGTGAGCGGGGTTACTGAACGGAGATGGTGCCGTCGGCGGCGATGGCGACGCTGCGGCCGGCGAGTGGCACCTGATCGGGTGCGGCCAGGCGCAGGGCCGGCGGCGTCGTCCAGCCCATCTCGCGCGCGACCACGAGCCCGAGCAGCAGGATGGCGTCAGGCGCGTCCATCAGGATCGCGGCGGGCGCCTTGCCGGCATGGACCAGTTCGAGCAGCACGGCCGAGGCGGAGGAGGAGCCGATCGTGCCCGGCAGGGCCAGGATCGTGCCCGCGACGCTCAGCCCGCACTGGGGATGGCGCTGGTCGATGATCGTGCCCGAGCGCGGATCGACGCCGCCCCAGAAGCTGATCGGGGCGGTCAGAGCGAGGCAGGGGCCGGCGGTGGCCTGGCCCGGCAGCAGGATCTGCGTGGTCAGGCCCATGCCCGTTCCTCCCTGACGAGGCGGCCGGCCACCGCGCTCTCGACGCATTCGCCGAGCGAACCATAGGTGACGGCATAGCCGGTGGTGCCCGGGGCGTAATGGGCGAATTTGCCGGAATTCGTCATCAGCACGGCGCCGTCGATCTCGGGCAGGATCGGCGTGACGACGACGCAGGTGTCGACGACGAAGACCACACCGGCCTGCTCCAGCGCGGCGCGGCGGCCTTGCGCCTCCAGCGGCTTCAGCACATGGCGGCCGGTGTTGGCGTAGAGGGGGGCGGCGAGCCTTCGGCCGGCGAGCCTGTGCTCGATCTCGTCGATCTCCGGCAGCGACAGATGCGGCGAACCGACCGCCACCGCGTCGATGCGCTCGGTCTGGCCGGCCGTCGAGAGGCCCGCCAGCGCCTTCTGCACGATCGCGGGCGTCAGGACGAGCGTCTCGCGCGGCGGCAGCCCGCCGAGCGCGGTCGCGGCGTCGGGCGCCTCCGGCGTCACGCCCGCGACATGGAACAGCCCGACGCCGCCGGCCGAGGCGGAGGCTGCGCCGAGCGCCTTGAGCCGGTCTTCCGTGGTGCAGCCCTGCAGGCCGTCGATGACGGCGATCGCGGTGCCGGCGGTGCGGCCGAGCAGGGTGCCGAGCACGGGGTAGAACACATCCGAGGCGCGTAATTCGTGGCTCAGGCCGGTGGCGTCGATCAGCAGCGTCGCGATGCGGTTCTCTGGGCGGTGCAGCCCGTAATCGGGGGCGACGCCGGCGATGGCGCAGGCGATGTCGAGGAAATCGCCATAGCGGTTGGTGCGGGCGCCGAGCACGGAGTTGCAGAAGACCACCGCGTTGGACTCGCCCCAGGCGACGTCCGTGCCCTTGGCCGGGCGGTGGCCGGCCTGGTAGGGCGCGCAGGTCCAGGACGGCTCGCAGCCCATCGCCTCATAGGCGCGCATCATGCGGGCGGCCATGTCGCGCTCATGCGGCGGCAGCCGGATCGCGGCGCAGCCGGCGGGTGCCAGCGCACCGACATTCAGGGTCGCGCGGATGGCGACCCGGGCGCCGCCCTCGACCAGGCGCTCGGCGAAGAGCGTGCCGGAATCGCCGTGATAGAGCGCCCCGTCGATATGGGCCGACGCCACCGGGATGAGCCGCGGCGCGCCCATCAGCCGGGCGGCCTCCGCGACAATGCGCAGCGCCATGGCGGCGCCGTCCGTGCCGGCCGCGATGGCGCGCTGCTGCGGGGTCAGTTCAAGCATGGGTGGCCATGAATTCGTGCTCGCGTTCGTAACGATCGAGGATGCGGTCAATGATCGCGTCGCTGGCGCCGCGATAGGTCGTGGGATCGAACAGAGCGGCCAGTGCCTCGGCGGTCAGATGCTCGGTGACGGCCGGCATGGCGGCCAGCACATCGCGCAGATGCCGATTCTGCGCGACACAGGCCCGGCTCGCCTCGTCCAGGAGGTGGTGCGCCTGCGCCTTGCCCAGCGTCGCGGCCAGCGCCAGCGAGACCCGCTCCGACATCACGAGACCCTGGGTCAGGTCGATATGGGCGCGCATGCGCTCCGGGAAGACCTGAAGTCCCTCGATCAACGTGATCGTCCGGGCCAGCGCGGACCCCGCGACCTTGAAGAGCTCGGGAAGCGTCGGCCACTCGACATGCCAGCCGCCGAGCGCGCGCTCATGCTCGTGCGGCAGCGCCGACAGCATGGTGGCGACGAGGCCGGGCGCGCGCTGGGCCGCTGCGAGGATCAGGGTGCAGAGCACCGGATTGCGTTTGTGCGGCATGGCGGAGGAGCCGCCCTTGCCGGGCGCTTCGGGCTCGGCGACTTCGCCGATCTCGGTCTGCGCCATCAATCCGACATCGCGGGCGATCTTGCCGAGATTGCCG
The DNA here is from genome assembly GCF_042466375.1 of Allobosea sp. R86505. Classification (NCBI taxonomy): domain Bacteria; kingdom Pseudomonadati; phylum Pseudomonadota; class Alphaproteobacteria; order Hyphomicrobiales; family Alloboseaceae; genus Allobosea; species Allobosea sp. R86505. The sequence goes on from NZ_JAXHPY010000001.1 coordinate 2,492,669, forward strand.
GTGAGGATGCCCAGTTCGGCCGCCAGGCGGGCGATGCGGTGACGTTGCGCATGCCAGGGGGTGAGCGAGGGTTCTGCGCCGCGCGTCAGCGCGACAAACCGCGCGTGAACGCGGTCACCGTCGTCGCCGAGCGCGGCCAGTGTGCCGGCGGCGCCGGCCAACTGGACGATCGGCGCGGCCAGCATGTCGTGCAGCACGTGCCGGCTCTCCAGCAACGGGTCCAGCCACAGCGCGGTCTTGACGCCGAAGGTGATCGGGACCGCCTGTTGCAGGAAGGTGCGGCCGATCATGGGCGTCGCGCGATGCGCCTCCGCCAAGGCCCGCATCGCCTGAACCAAGCGACCAAGCCGCAGATCGATGAGCCTCAACCCGCAGCCGAGGACGTGGACATGGCCGGAATCGATCACATCCTGGCTGGTCGCGCCGAAATGAACCCATTTGGCCTGTTCCGGGGCGACCGCGGCAACGCGTGCGGTCAGCGCCTTCACCAACGGGATCGCGGGATTGCCGGCCAGCGTCGCGGCCCGCCCGATCTCGGCGATGTCGTAGAGGTCGGGGTCGCATTGCGCGGTGACGAGATCCGCCGTGCCTGGCGGCGCGATCGATTCGGCTTCCAACGCGCTCGCGAGCATGGCCTCGAAGCCAAGCATGCCATGCAGGAGCGCCCGATCGCTCATCGCCGAAGCCATCTCGCCATCGACGAAGAGTTCGCCGAAGAGGCCCGAGGGGCTGCCGGTCATGGTGAAGCGCGCGCCATGCAGCGGTCGGGTCCGGTGGTCACACGTCATCCCCTCGTACAGGTCGCCCTTGTGCCGGCCGGCGCTTTTCGCTCATGGATAGGCGCGCCGGCCCTGGATCGATTGCGGGGCAGGGTAGACTTGGGGCATGCCAGGCTGCAACAGCCGCCGGCAGAGAGCGCGGCACGATCCGGGGGAGAAACGCCATGGCGATGACGATGAATGGCGAGGTCACGTTGCCCGCCGGCAAGGACGTGGTCTGGGCCAAACTCAACGATCCCGAGGTGCTGAAGGCCTGCATTCCCGGCTGCGAGCAGCTCAACAAGGATGACGACACGCACTTCTCGGCGGTGGTGAAGGTCAAGCTCGGGCCGGTGAAGGCGAGCTTCAAGGGCAAGGTTGAGCTCGTCGATCTCGACCCGCCCAACGGCTACCGCATCCAGGGCGAGGGCGAGGGCGGCATCGCGGGCTTCGCCAAGGGTGGGGCGAAGGTCGCGCTGAGCGACGCCGAGGGCGGCCAGACCGTGCTGCGCTACGATGTCGAGGCGCAGGTCGGCGGCAAGCTGATGCAGCTCGGCTCGCGGCTGATCGATTCGGTCTCCAAGAAGCTCGCCGACGAGTTCTTCGCCAATTTCGCCAAGGCGGTCAGCGAGGGCTGAGCGCGCGTCGGCGCCCGCGCCGGCAAGGGCGGCTTGCGCTCAGGAGACCTTGCGCAGGTAGACGAGCGCGGCGCCGACGGTGGCCTCCGCCGCGCCGACCTGCATCGCGATGTCCGCCGCCGCGGCATTGGCCCGGTCCAGCGCGCGGGCGGTCTCGTCCAGGCTCCGGCTGACGGCGTTGGCCCGCTCGATGGCGTTGTCCGAACTCTGCGCCACGGCCGCGGCATCCTGTGCGATCGCAGCCGTGACCGCGCTCTGCTGCGAGACCGCTTCGGAAATCGCCTGCGAATCCAGCCTGATCTCGCCGATGGTCCCGGCGATCGAGAGCGCATGAGTGCTGCAGGCTTCGGCGCTCGCGGCCAGTTCGGCGATCTGGCCGGCGATGTCGCCGGTGGCGTTGGCCGTCTGCGTCGCCAGCGATTTCACCTCGGAGGCGACGACGGCGAAGCCGCGGCCGGCCTCGCCGGCGCGGGCCGCCTCGATGGTGGCGTTGAGGGCGAGCAGGTTCGTCTGCGCCGCGATGTCGGCGATCAGCCCGACCACGGTGCCGATGCTCGCGGTCACTTCCTGCAGCCGGGCCACCGCCGCGTTCATCTGCCCGGCATCGGAGACGGCGCGTTGGGCGACGACGAGGCTGGTATGGGCGCGCTGGCCGATCTCGGCGATATTGGCGGACATTTCCTCGGTCGCGGCGGCGGTCTGCAGCGATTTCTCGCGCACGAGGATCGAGGCGCCGGCGACGTCGCCCAGCACATCCTTGATGAAGCCGGTCGCGCGAGCGGTCTCGCTGGCGGTGGCGACGAACTGCTCGACGGCGCCGCCGATGCTGGCCTCGAGCCCGCCCATGCGGTGCCGCAGCGTCTCGGCGGCCTCGTCGAGGGCCACGGCCCGGAGGCTGGCCTCGCCGGCGCGGATCTCGTCGCCGATGGTGATGGCGGTGGTGATGTCGAAGACGAGCACGCGCTCGACCACGAACAGGTCCTGCGCGAACAGCCGCGACCTGAACAATTGGCGATATCGGTGCATCCGGCCGAGCTGCTGCAGCAGCGCCATGCCGATCGAGACCCGCGGCTTGGGGCCGATCCCGGCCTCGATCTCGAGGCGGCAGAGAGCCTCCGCCGAGGCGACATAGTCCTCGTCGAAACGTCCCTCGAAGAGCAGCCGCAGATGGTGCTTCTCTCGCTTGCGCAGTTGCGCATCGACGGGACCCAGCGTCTTCGCCACATCCGGGCGAATGACCAGAGCGCGGTCGAAATCCTGCTCGACGATTGGGCCCGCGAGCCTTTCCACGGCCGCCGTGTAGCGCGCGAGGCGCGCCCGCTCCGGCTTGCCATAGCCGATGGCGCGCAGGCGGCTGTGAATCTGATCGGCCGTGGAGAGCGGGGACGCTGTCGGCACCGGCGCGTTTCCTCTTGTTTTTTGAAACGCTAGTCGCCCATCATTAAAAAACGCGTAATTCGCACGGTCTGCCACCCGGCGGTGTGGTCGTGCGTGCTGCCGTTGCGTGAGCCGGCAAATCGGCGGGATTTCGATCCGAATCGCGGGCACCTGCGACGAGCGCTTCGGCTTGACCGCGCAAAAACCCGGGTCCACACTCGGTTTATAGCTGTTCCAAGGAAAAGCCCTCGCTGGTGCGGGGCGCTGCATTGCGGACAGCAACGGCTGACATCACCAGCCGGGCGCCAGACCCGGGCGAAGGAGGAAGACGATGGCGAGCGTATCCATGACGGTGAACGGGAAACCGGTCACCGGGACGATCGATCCGCGCACGCTGCTGGTGCAGTTTCTGCGCGAGAACCTGCGGCTGACCGGCACCCATGTCGGCTGCGACACCAGCCAGTGCGGCGCCTGCGTCGTCCATATCGACGGCAAGGCGGCCAAGGCCTGCACCGTGCTCGCCGTCTCGCTCGAGGGCGCCAGCATCACCACCATCGAGGGGCTGGCCGGCGAGGGCGGGCTGCACCCGATGCAGGAGGCCTTCCGCGAGCATCATGGCCTGCAATGCGGGTTCTGCACGCCGGGCATGATCATGTCCGCGGTCGACATCGTGAACCGCCGCGGCCACGAACTCGACGAGAAGACGATCCGCGAGGATCTCGACGGCAACATCTGCCGCTGCACGGGCTACCACAACATCGTCAAGGCCGTCGCGGCCGGCGCCGAGGCCATGGCCGGGCAGGGGATGGACAAGAAGGAGCCGCCGCGCCAGGCCGCCGAGTGAAGGATCACGCGTGAGAGGACGGGGCTCGCGCCATTCCGCGCGGGCCTTCATCTGAGATCGAGACGTGCCCGTCAGAGGCGCGCTGAGGAGGGACAACACCATGACGGCTACCGGAATCGGCGCCTCGGTGCGGCGCAAGGAAGACCACCGCTTCATCACCGGCCAGGGCCGCTATACCGACGACATCAACCGGCCGGGCCAGGCCCATGCCTATTTCCTGCGCTCCCCGCACGCCCATGCCACGATCAAGTCGGTCGACACGAAGGCGGCGGCCGCAATGCCGGGCGTGCTCGGCATCTTCACCGGGGACGATCTCGCCGCCGACAAGGTCGGCGGGCTGATCTGTGGCTGGATGATCCACAACAAGGACGGCTCGCCGATGCGCGCCGGCGCCCATCCCGCGCTCGCGCAGGGCAAGGTCCGCTATGTCGGCGACCATGTCTGCGTGATCGTTGCCGAGACGCTGGCTCAGGCGCGCGACGCCTCCGAGGCGATCCTGGTCGATTACGAGGTGCTTCCAGCCGTGGTCGACACCGCCAGCGCGGCGGGGGCGCAAACGGTCGTCCATGCGGAAGCACCCGACAACACCGTGTTCAACTGGCATCTCGGCAACAAGGACGAGACGGAGGCCGCCTTCCGCGCGGCCAAGCATGTCACGAAGCTCGACATCGTCAACAACCGGCTCGTGCCGAACCCGATGGAGCCGCGTGCGGCCGTCGGCGATTACGATGACGGAGAGGGCATCTTCACCCTCTACACCACCAGCCAGAACCCGCATGTGGCGCGGCTCGTGCTCTCGGCCTTCATCGGCATCGCGCCGGAGAACAAGCTGCGCGTCGTCGCTCCCGATGTCGGCGGCGGCTTCGGCTCGAAGATCTTCATCTATGCCGAGGAGACGGTCTGTGTCTGGGCGGCGAAGAAGGTCGGCCGGCCGGTGAAGTGGAACTCCGACCGCACGGAAGCCTTCCTCTCGGACGCGCATGGCCGCGACCACGTCACCCATGCCGAACTCGCCACCGATGCCGACGGGAAGATCACGGCGCTGCGGGTCAAGACCACGGCCAATCTCGGCGCCTATCTCTCGACCTTCTCCTCCTCGGTGCCGACCTATCTCTATGCGCCGCTGCTCTCGGGCTCCTACGACATCCCGGCGATCTATGCCGAGGTCGACGCCGTCTACACCAATACCGCACCCGTCGACGCCTATCGCGGGGCGGGGCGGCCGGAGGCGACCTTCGTGGTCGAGCGGCTGGTCGAGGTCGCGGCCCGCGAGCTCGGCAAGGACCCGGCGAAGTTCCGGATGCAGAACTACATCAAGAAGTTCCCGCACCAGACGCCGGTCATCATGATGTACGACGCCGGCAATTACGGCGCGGCGCTGAAGAAGGCGCTGGAGATCATCGACTACAAGGGCATCGGCAGGCGCAAGCGCGAATCCGCCCGCAACGGCAAGCTGCGCGGCATCGGCTTCTCCTCCTATATCGAGGCCTGCGGCATCGCGCCCTCGGCGGCGGTCGGTTCGCTCGGCGCCGGCGTTGGCCTGTGGGAATCGGCGGAGGTTCGGGTCAACCCCGTCGGCACCGTCGAGGTGCTGACCGGTTCGCACAGCCATGGCCAGGGTCATGAGACGACCTTCGCCCAGCTCGTCTCCGGCAAGCTCGGCATCCCGATCGAGAACGTCTCGATCATCCATGGCGACACCGACAAGGTGCAGATGGGCATGGGCACCTATGGCTCGCGCTCGGGTGCGGTCGGCATGTCCGCGATCTTCAAGGCGGTCGACAAGGTCATCGCCAAGGGCAAGAAGGTCGCGGCCTATGTGCTGGAGGCCGACGAGGCCGATATCGACTTCGCGGACGGGCATTTCTCGGTGAAGGGCACCGACCGCAAGCTCGATTTCGGCTCCTGCGCGCTGCAGGCCTATATCGCCCACAAGTTCAACGGGCAGGATCTCGAGCCCGGGCTGAAGGAGGGGGCGTTCTACGACCCGACCAACTTCACCTTCCCGGCGGGCGTCCATATCTGCGAGGTCGAGATCGACCCGCAGACCGGCGTCACGAAGATCGAGCGCTGGGCGGCGGTGGATGATTTCGGCAACGTCATCAACCCGATGATCGTCGAGGGCCAGGTCCATGGCGGCATCGCCCAGGGCGTCGGCCAGGCGCTGCTCGAAGGCGCGAAATACAACAGCGACGGCCAGCTCGTGACCGCGAGCTTCATGGACTACTGCATGCCGCGCGCCGACGATCTGCCCTCCTTCGAGGTCGGCATGACAGTGACGGCCTGCCCGTCCAACCCGCTGGGAATCAAGGGCTGCGGCGAGGCCGGCGCCATCGCCGCTCCGCCCGCCGTCATCAACGCCATCACCGACGCGCTCGGCCATGAGGACATCGCCATGCCGGCGACGCCCCAGGCGGTCTGGCGCGCGGCGCAAAAGAGCATCACGCGCATGGCAGCCGAGTAACCGATCTTCGTCGTCCCGGTCCTCCGCAGCAATGCGGCCGGGACGACGCCCGCGGATTTCAGCAAGGGATCATACCCATGTACGCCTTCACCTATCACCGCCCCGGCTCGGCCCGTCAGGCCGCCGGCCTGCTCGCCAAGAAGGAGGACGCCAAGATCCTCGCCGGCGGGCATACGCTGCTGCCGACGATGAAGCAGCGGCTGGCCTCACCCGCCGCGCTCGTCGATCTCGGCGGCTGCGGCGACCTCAAGGGCATCGTCCGCAAGGGCCGCACGCTCCATGTCGGCGCGATGTCGACCCATGCCGAGGTCGCGGCTTCTGCCATCGTGCAGGAGGCGATCCCGGGGCTGGCCTATCTCGCCTCGCATATCGGTGATCCGCATGTGCGCCATCGCGGCACGATCGGCGGCTCCGTCGCCAACAATGATCCCGCCGCCGATTACCCGGCCGCCTGCCTGGCGCTGGGCGCGACGATCGTGACCAACAAGCGCAAGATCGAGGCCGACGACTTCTTCACCGGCCTCTACGAGACGGCGCTGGAAGAGGGCGAGATCATCACCAAGGTGGTGTTCCCGGTCGTCTCCAAGGCGGGCTACGCCAAGTTCCGCAACCCGGCCTCGCGCTATGCGCTGGTCGGCGTCTTCGTCGCCAAGCGCGGCAGCGAGATCCGCGTCGCGGTGACGGGCGCTGGCGAGGGGGGCGTCTTTCGCTGGCCGGAGGCGGAAGCGGTGCTCGGGGCCCGCTTCGCGCCGAAGTCCCTCGACGGGCTGAAGGCCTCCGCCGAGGGCATCAATGCCGACATGCATGCTGACGCCGATTATCGCGCCCATCTGATCGGGGTGATGGCGAAGCAGGCGGTCGCGCAGGCGACGGGCAAGTGAGAGCGGTTCAGTAGAAGAACCGCTCCTCGACGATCAGCCCGTCGCGCATCGTATAGAGACCGGCCTCGTCCATCCGGACGCGCTCGCCGGTCTCCTTCACCGTCACGTCGATGGAAAAGCGCATGACGAACTGGTCGCCGTTGCGATAGGGGCCGAAGGCCTCGGCCGCATGGACTTCGTGAGCGGAATACCACCAGTCGCTCTTGGCCTTGACGGCAGCGCGGCCCTCGACCCGCGCCATGGGGCCGTCCATCGCCTCGATGCTGACGATGTCGGCGGCGTTGAAACGCTCGGCGGCGGCCTCATGCTCGCCGCGCTTGAGCAGGTCGGCGAAGGCGGTGATGGCTTCTGCGTTCGTCATCGATCGTCTCCCTGTCGGGTTTGGGGTATAGGGTCGGTCCACAATGGATCGGCCGCCACGGCGCGGTGATGACAGAGATGCGCGCCAGGATTTGACATGAACGATCGCCGGACTGCCTCGCTCCCGACCTCCATCGACGAGACCCTCGCGCTGCTGCAGGGCGGCGGCTATGTCGCCGACCGGGCGCTGGCGACCGTGCTGTTCCTGGCGCTGCGGATGAAGCGCCCGCTGCTGCTGGAGGGCGAAGCCGGCACCGGCAAGACCGAGATCGCCAAGGTTCTCTCGGCCGCGCTCGGGCGCAAGCTGATCCGGCTGCAATGCTATGAGGGGCTTGATCTGGCGTCAGCCGTCTATGAGTGGAACTATGCCGGCCAGATGATGGCGATCCGGCTCGCGGAAGCCGGCGGCGCGAGTGGCGACCGCGAGCGGCTTGAAGGCGACATCTTCTCGGAGCGTTACCTGATCAAGCGGCCGCTGCTGCAGGCGCTGGAGCCGCAAGAGGGCGGCGCGCCGATCCTGCTGATCGACGAATTGGATCGCACCGACGAGGCCTTCGAGGCCTTCCTGCTCGAGGTGCTCGCGGATTCGCAGGTGACGATTCCCGAGCTCGGGACCGTGAAGGCGGCCGAGCCGCCGATCGTGATCCTGACGTCCAACCGCACGCGCGAGATCCATGACGCGCTCAAGCGCCGCTGTCTCTACCACTGGGTCGGCTATCCCGACGCCGCCCGCGAACTCGCCATCCTCAAGGCGCGCGCGCCCCAGGCCCCGGCGAAGCTCGCCAAGCAGGTGGTGAGCTTCGTGCAGGCGATCCGCAAGGAGGAGTTGTTCAAGGCGCCCGGCGTCGCCGAGACGCTGGATTGGGCGACCGCGCTCGTCGAACTCGATGCGGTGGCGCTCGACCCGGCTCTGGTGTCCGACACGCTCGGGGCCCTGCTCAAATATCAGGACGACATCCAGGCGATGCAGGGCTCTAAGGTCAAGGAGCTGCTGGACCAGGCCAAGAGCGAGGCCCGCGGCTGAGCGCCTTGCGCCTGCGGCAGATCAAGGATCGCGCAAGGCGGCGCGACTAGACAACGAGTGTCCCATACGGCAGCCGGAGGAGCGACCATGTACAATGATCTCAGGGCGATCGAAGCCGTCACCTGGACCTATCTGAACGGTCTCTACGAGGGCGACGTCGCCAAGCTGGAGCATGCCTTCCACCCGACCTCGGCGCTGACCACGGCGCAGGAGGACGGCACGATCAAGATCGTGCCGCGCGACGAGTGGCTGAAGGCCGTGCGCGAGCGGCCCTCGCCCAAGGCGGCCGGCATGGTGCGCGGTGACCATATCCTGACAATCGACCTCGTCGGGCCGACGCTGGCGCTGGTGAAGGTGAAATGCCAGATGCCGCCGCGCTATTTCACCGACCTGCTCTCCTTCCTGAAGGTCGATAGCAAGTGGCAGATCGTCCAGAAGGTGTTCATGACCGAGATGGGGCCTTGAGGGTCATCCCGGCCCTCATCCTGAGGAGCCGCGGCACGCGGCGTCTCGAAGGATGCTCCAGATGGTTCGCGAGCCTCCTGAACCATCCTTCGAGACGCGGGCTTTCGCCCGCTCCTCAGAATGAGGTCTGGAGGGAGGTAACGCGCCAGCCATGACCGGCAAACTCCCGGAAAACGTCGCCTATTTCGCCCGCGCGCTGCGGATTGCGGGGTTGCGTGTGGGGCCCGGCGCGGTGGTGGAGGCGGTCGAGGCCCTGGGCGCGGGGGCGCTGGGCGGGCGCGAGGACGTCTACTGGGCGCTGCATGCGATCTTCGTGAAGCGTCACGAGGACAGCGCCGTCTACGACCAGGCCTTCCGGCTGTTCTGGCGGCGGCGCAACCTGATCGAGAAGATCATGGCGCAGATGTCGCCGGTCTCGCCCGGTGCCGACTCGGCGCCGCAGAAGGAGGAGGCGGGCGCGCTGCGTGCGGCCGAGGCCTTCGCCCCGCCCAAGCGCGAGGAGGAGGAGGCACCGGTTGAGCTGACCGAGTTGACGGCGCGGCTGACGGTCTCCGACCGCGAGACGCTGAAATCGCGCGACTTCGCCCAGATGAGCGCGGCCGAGATCGCCCGCGCCAAGAAGCTGATCGCCGATCTGCGGCTGCCGGATGATCTCGTCGCGACGCGGCGGTTCGAGCCGGCGGCGCGAGGGGCGCGGATCGACCCGCGCCGGACCTTCCGGCGCTCGCTGCGCGGCGGCGGTGGCAGCATCGAGCTCGCCTTCCGGGAGCGGGCGCAGGTGCATCCGCCGATCGTGGCGCTGGTCGACATCTCCGGTTCGATGGCGGAGTACTCGCGCATCTTCCTGCATTTCCTGCATGCGGTGACGGAGAAGCGACGGCGCGTGCATTCCTTCGTCTTCGGCACGCGGCTGACCAACATCACCCGCTCGCTGCGCGCCCGCGACCCCGACGAGGCGCTGGCGCTGGCGGGGAAGGCCGCGCCGGACTGGGAGGGCGGCACGCGCATCTCGACGGCGCTGCACGCCTTCAACCGGGTCTGGTCGCGCCGCGTGCTCGGGGGCGGGGCGATCGTCCTGCTCTTCACCGACGGGCTGGAGCGCCATCTCGACGGCGAACTGCCCTTCGAGATGGACCGGCTGCACCGCTCCTGCCGGCAACTGGTCTGGCTCAACCCGCTCCTGCGCTTCGACGGGTTCGAGGCGCGCGCCAGCGGCATCCGGGCGATGCTGCCGCATGTCGATTCCTTCCGGCCGATCCACAATCTCGCGGCCATGGCCGATCTCTGCGCAGCCTTGTCACCGGAGGCGGACCGGGCGAGCGATCCGCGGTTGTGGCTGAAGAAGGCAGGGTAAGGGCTTTTCCGATTCAGCTGGACGCGCGAGAGCCGCCACGAAAACCCCTCCCCCTTGTGGGGAGGGGCAGGGGTGGGGGTCTTGCCGCTTGGCGAGCGGGGGATGGAAAAGCCGACCCGGCAGTCGCGATAGGGCCCTGTGTTTCAGGGATCGCCCTGGCTTTTCGACCCCCACCCCTTCCCCTCCCCACAAGGGGGAGGGGTATCGGTCGCGGTTGCCGGGTCCGATGATCGATGTTCGGCCTGACTGCGAATTGCTTTGGATTCCCCCTCTGCACGCGCGAAGCGCCCGTGCTTCAGGAAATGCCGGACCTGCGCGATCGCCTCGGGGTTGTTCATGATCAGCGTATGGGTGCCGTGGATGACGATGTGGTCGGCCATGCCGGCGACGCGGGTGCGTTCGACCGAGACCCGCCCGTCATTGGCGCCGGGCAGCAGCAGCCAGCCCACCGGATCGAGCGAGCGGTCGCCGGCGATGACGCCGAGCGGATAATCGACGCGGCCCAGGACCTCGCAGAGCGCCTCCGACCGCTTCGTCACCAGCTCCGCGCCGGCCGGGCCGAAGAAGGCGCGATAGAGCAGGTTGCCGCCGAGCAGATCGGCGATCTCGCTGCCCTCATTGGGCGGGGCCAGCATCACGACATGGCCGAGCCGCTGCGGGCGATGGCGGGCGATGAAGGCACGGGCGACGAGGCCACCCATCGAATGGGTGACGAAATGGAGCCGGCCGGGGCAGCTCTCCGCGAAGCGCGCAATCTCCGCCTGGATGGCCTCGACGATGTCGGCGATACAGCGGCTGCGGGCCGGATAGTCGAGGTTGAGCGTCGCATAGCCGTCGGCGCGAAGCGTCTTTTCGAGAACCGCCAGAGAGCTGGCGCTGCGCGCGATGCCGTGCAGAAAGATGATGCCGTCCATGCCGTTTGTCTGTCCCCCTGTCTGAGGGATAGCGGGAGCGCGTGGCGCGGTTGAGACGGCCCGGGTGCCATGCGCGGCGCAGGCTCGCAAGCGGCGGCGGCCATGCTTAAGTTGACGCGCCTGCGGCGGCCGCTTCGGCTAGGATGAGACAGGGCGCGGTCCGGCTGTTCACCGCCATGTCCGAATGGGGATCAAGAACCATGATCAGCACCGACACCGACATCCTCGCCACTGCCGAGGCCTGGGCGCGCGACGGCCGCTCCGTCGCGCTCGCCACCGTGATCGAGACCTGGGGCTCGGCGCCGCGGCCGGTCGGCTCGCATCTCGTCATCGACGGGGAGGGCAATTTCCTCGGCTCGGTCTCCGGCGGCTGCGTCGAGGGAGCCGTGGTCGATGAGGCGGTCGACGTCATCGCGCAGGGCCAGCCGCGCACGCTGGAATTCGGTGTCGCCGACGAGACGGCCTGGAAGGTCGGGCTTTCCTGTGGCGGGCGCATCCGGGTCTATGTCGAAAAGGTGAACTGATGGCCTCCTGGGATACGCTGCTGGCCTTCGCGACGCTGACAATCCTCGTCGCCTATTTCCCCGGACCGGCGCTGCTCTACACGGCGGCGCAGACGATCTCGCATGGCCGCAAGGCCGGCTTCATGGCGATGCTGGGCATCCATCTCGGCTGCTACCTGCATGTCTTCGCCGCCGCCTTCGGCCTCTCGGCCGTGTTCAAGCACGTGCCGGAGCTCTATTTCGCGGTGAAGATGGCCGGCGCCTTCTATCTCGTCTGGCTCGGCATCGGCATGATCCGCTCACGGCTTGCGGCCGCCGACGCGCCCGTCGTCCCGCCCAAGACGGTCAAGCGCGCCCTGATCGATTCGCTGATCGTCGAGGTGCTGAACCCCAAGGTCGCGCTGTTCTTCATCGCGCTCCTGCCGCAATTCGTCGATCCCGCCGCATCCTTCCCGGTCTGGGTGCAGTTCCTGATCCTGGGCACCATCGTCAATTTCGCCTTCTCCTCGGCCGATTTCGTCACCGTGCTGGGCGCGTCCGCCGTCGTCAGGCGAATGAAGCAGACCAAGGCCGGTTTCGCCTTTGGCCGCTGGATCGGCGGTTCGCTGATGATCGGGCTCGGCGTGAAGCTCGCGACGGACAAGGGCTGAGGCGATGGATCTGGCGACCCTTTCGACGCTGAACGCCGAGCGCGCGGCGCGGCGCGCGACCATCCTGGTTACCGATGTCGCCACCGGGGCTCAGCGGCTGGTCAAGGCTGCCGACATCTCCGGCGATCGGCTTGCAGAGGCCCTCGACAAGCAACTGCGCATGGCCAAGAGCGCCATGATCGAGGCGGAGGGGAGGTCGTTCTTCCTCACCGTGCAGGCGCCGCCTCCGCGCGTCATCGTCACCGGCGCGGTCCACATTTCGCAGGCGATGGCGCCGATGGCGCAGCTGCTCGATCTCGACCTCGTCATCGTCGATCCGCGCACGGCCTTCGCCACGCCGGAGCGCTTCCCCGGCGTGCGGCTGCTGACCGACTGGCCGGATGAGGCACTGGCGAGCTTGGGGCTAGACGGCTACACCGCCTTCGTCGCGCTGACGCATGATCCCAAGATCGACGACCCGGCGCTGGAGGCGGCGCTGCGCTCGGACTGCTTCTATATCGGCGCGCTCGGAAGCCGGAAGACGCATGGGCGCCGGCTCGAACGCCTCGCGGCGGCGGGTTTCGACGCGGCCGCAACGCAGCGCATCCATGCGCCGATCGGGCTCGACATCGGGGCCGTCTCGCCGGCCGAGATCGCGCTCGCCATCCTCGGCGAGATTGTTTCGACGCTGCGCGGACCGCGCCGGGCGTCGGCATGAAGTTCGGCCCCGTTCGCGTCACTGATGCGGAAGGCTGCATCGCTGCCCACACGGTGCGCGCGGGCGGCCTCGTCGTGAGGAAGGGGGCGACGCTGACGGCTGAGGATGTCGCCCGGCTTGCCGAGGCGGGGCTCGGCGAGCTCGTCGCGGTGCGGCTTGAGGCCGGCGACATCGGCGAGAACGAGGCCGCGACGCGGCTGGCGACCGCACTCGCCGGACGCGGCATCGTGACCGAGGCCGCCTTTACCGGCCGGGTCAACCTCTTCGCCGCGGCGGCGGGCGTGCTCACCATCGATACCGCTGCGATCGACGGGCTCAACCGGATCGACGAGGCCATCACGCTGGCGACGCTCCCCGCGATGAAGGCGGTCGTCGCGGGCGAGATGGTCGGAACGGTCAAGATCATTCCCTATGGCCTGCCCGCCGTGCAGGTCGAGCAGGCGCTCGCCGCGCTGGAGGGTCTGAAGCCACTGGCGGTCGCGCCCTACAAGAAGCTGCGCGTGGCGGTGATCTCGACGCTGCTGCCGGGGCTGAAGCCCTCCGTCGTCGACAAGACGCTGCGGGTGATGGCCGAGCGGCTCGCCCCCGCGCAGGCGACGATCGCAGCCGACCGGCGCGTGCCGCATCTGGAGGCGCCGCTGGCGCAGGAGATCGCGGCGCAGGCGCAAGACTCGGACCTCGTCGTCGTGTTTGGGGCGTCCGCGATCACCGACCGGCGCGACGTGATTCCGCAGGCCCTGCTGGCGGCGGGGGGCCGGATCGAGCATTTGGGCATGCCGGTCGATCCCGGTAATCTGCTGCTGATCGGCGAGATCGGCGGCAAGCCGGTGATCGGCGCGCCGGGCTGTGCGCGCTCGCCGAAGGAGAACGGCTTCGACTGGGTGCTGCAGCGCTGCCTCGCCGGCATCCCCGTCGGCCGCGCCGACATCCAGCGCATGGGGGTTGGTGGCCTCCTGATGGAGATCGTCTCGCGGCCGCAGCCGCGGGCGCCGGCCCTGCTGGAGGCCGCGCCGGTCGCCGGACTGGTGCTGGCCGCGGGCCGTTCGACGCGGATGGGCGCGCGCAACAAGCTGCTGGAGCCGGTGCGCGGCCAGCCGATGCTGCGCCACGCCGTCGAGGCGCAGCTCCTTTCGGTCGCCAGCCCGGTGATCGTCGTCACCGGGCATCAGCGGGAGGAGGTCGCGGCCGCGCTCGCCGGGCTCGATGTCACGCTCGTCCACAATCCCGATTTCGCCAGCGGGCTCTCCAGCTCCGTCCGCGTCGGTCTCGCTGCGCTGCCGGAGGCGGCGGCGGGCGTCGTGGTCTCGCTCGGCGACATGCCCAACGTGACACCGCAGGTGATCGACCGGCTGGCGCAGGTTTTCGCCGAACAAGGCGAGGCGAAGGCCGTGGTGCCGACGCTACTCGGCCAGCGCGGCAACCCGGTGCTGCTGGCGCGTGCCTTGTTTGCGGAGGTGGCACAGCTCACCGGCGACCAGGGAGCGCGTCGCCTGCTCGACGCGGCGGGTGAGCAGATCGTCGAGGTGCCGCTGGACGACCCCGCTATCGCGCTCGACATCGACACGCCCGAGGCGCTGGCGGCGATCGGGCAGTGACAGCTTGAATTGGACCAATAGATGGTCTAATTTGTAGCGGATGCTTCAGGGAGGTCGGGTCATGTCCACCAATGTCGCGGTGAGCGAAGCGAAGGGGCAACTGACCGAACTGGTCAGGCGGGCCGAGGCGGGCGAGGATGTGGTTCTGACCCGCCACGGGCAGCCCGCGGTCAGGCTTGTCGCCATTCGCCAAACTCTGGCGCCGGCGCAGCGAAGGCGGATCATCGAGGAAGCGCGAGCGATGGCGAGCCGGACGGCACTGCCCGGTCCCGACGCTGCCCGCAGCCAGGACTTCCTCTATGGCGAGGATGGGCTGCCGCATTGATCGTCATCGACACCTCAGCCTTGCTCGCGATCCTGTTGGGGGAGGCGGCTTCCGATCGCTGCCAGGAGTGCCTCGAAACCGGTGGCCGCGTTCTCATTTCCGCCGGGACGCTGTCAGAAGCCTTGCTGGTTGCCCAGCATCGCGGTCTTGGCGAGGCCATGGATCACCTGCTGACGGAGCTTGATCTCGAGGTCATCCCGGTCGACGCGGCCGAGGCCAGACGCGTCGCCCAAGCCCATGCGCGATGGGGAAGAGACCGTGATGCCGCCAATCTGAACTTTGGGGACTGTTTCGCCTACGCCGTTGCCAAGCGCTATGATTGTCCGCTGCTGTTTGTCGGAAATGACTTCAGCCGCACCGACATCGCGCCAGCCATCGCGTCCTGACGCGGCTGCGGCCTCCGCTCCCGTCGGCAGCGCTCGGAGCAGTATTTCACCTCGTCCCAGACCCGCGCCCATTTCTTGCGCCAGGCAAAGGGGCGGCCGCAGCCCTGACAGGGCTTTTGGGGCAGGTCGCCCTTGCGGATCGGCTTGGGCATGTGGGGATGCTCCGGCTGCGCTGGTCCAGAGGGGACTGTGCGGACGTATACGGTCGACAGGCTTTTCTGGAGCAGCGGCATGAGCGACACGATCCTGATCTATGGCGGCAGCGGCGGCATCGGCTCCGCCGTGGCGCGCGCTATCCGGGCCAAGGGGCTCGGCGTGCATCTGGTCGGGCGCGATGCCGCCCGGCTCGAGGCGCTGGCCGGGGAACTCGGCGGGGGCTTCACCGCGGGCGATGTCGGTGAACCCGAGACCTTTGCCCGGGCCACTCAGGAAGCCTCCGGCGGCGGCGCGCTGAAGGGGCTGGTCTATGCCGTCGGCACCATCAACCTGAAGCCGGTCGCGCGCCTGACCGAAGCCGATTTCCTCAAGGATTTCAGTGTCAACGCGCTCGGCGCTGTGAAAGCGATTCAGGCGGCGCTGCCGCATCTGAAGCAGGCGGAGGGGACGGCCGGCATCGTGCTGTTCTCGACGGTGGCGGTCGCGCAGGGCTTCGCGGCCCATGCCTCGGTCGCGATGGCGAAGGGTGCGATCGAGGGGCTGACGCTGGCGCTCGCGGCCGAACTCGCGCCGCGCATCCGGGTGAACTGCATCGCGCCCTCGCTGACCCGCACGCCGCTCGCCGCCGCGCTCACCGGCAACGAGGCGATGGCGAAGGCGATCGCCGATCTGCACCCGCTGCAGCGCCTGGGCGAGCCGGCGGATATCGCGCCGCTCGCCGCGCTGCTCGTGAGCGACGAGGCCTCCTGGATCACCGGCCAGATCGTCGGGGTCGATGGCGGGCGCTCGTCGCTGCGCACAAAGGGGTAGGGCGGGCGCGCTTCAGCGCAGCCAGTGGACGCCCAGCGTGGCATAGGCTTCGGACGGGCGGTCGCTCGTGCGTTGCCAGCCACCCGAGAGGCGCCAGACGACGCCGAACAGGCGCAGGCCCGTCAGGTGCAGGCCGAGTCTCAGCTTGGTGTAGTCGCGGGCACGGTAGGCCTCGACCTCCGGTCCGGCATAGACATCCTGCGACAGCCATCCCCGCGGCAACAGCCAGCCGGGCGCGGCGCGGCCCCAGAGCCTTCCGTCGAGCGTCGAGGCATAGGCGCTGGCGTGCAGCATCATGCCCGGCACCGGCGTCATCCAGAGGTCGCCCTGCAGTCGCGCGCCATAACGGTGGGTGGTGACGGTGGCACGTGGCTCCTCACGCTGCTCACCCTCGTAGTCGGAGCCGGCATAGAGCGACAGGAAGCTGTCGCCGATGCGCCATTCATAGCCGATCAGCGCCTGCGACTCGCTCTTGTAGGCCAGGCCGTGCGGGCGCTGCCGCTGCGCCTGCTCCTGTGCGCCGCCGACCTTGAGCAGCATGCGGAAACCGCTGCCGGCGAGGGCGCCGGTCAGCGCCTTCTTCATGCCGAGCGAAACGAAGGTCTTGGCCGGGCCGGCCTCGAGGGAGCCGAACAGGACGGTGGAGAGAGCCGCGCGCTCCTCCGCCTCGCCCTCGGTTTCGGCCTCCTGCGCGACAGCGCCTCCGGCCAGCCCCGCCGTCAGGACGGCGGCCAGCATCGCGCTCCCCGCGATCGACCCTGCATACGCCACGCACGCACATCCCGGACGGGCGCGGCCCGCCAGGCGGCGCCGGGATGATTGCAACAGCTGCAACCTGGACTTGCAAGTTTTTATTAACCAAGCGGGCGCAGCCTGGGGATCGGATCCGGCTCAGCTTTCAGCGTTCACCGACGAGGGGAGAGGCAGATGATCACGACGGACTTCATGCGCCAATTGGCGGGATATGGTCTGACGACCGCGACGATCCTGTACCGGATGCCGGATCACCGCCATGTGCTGCAGAGTTATATCTGGCAGAACTACGATCTGGCGCCGCGCTTTCCGGTGCTGCGCGACTTCCTCGATTTCTGGGAACGCGAACTGGAGGGGCCGCTGCATTCGGTGACGGTCGCACATTCGCGGCTGATCCGCCCGGCCGAGATCGTCAACATCGACGGCGTGCTGACCCTGCATTGAGCTCCCGCGTCGGCCCCGCTTGTTGACGGCGCGCGCCGCGTGCTAGGCCGCTGGTCCTGCCACGGCCCGGCCCGGTCTCTTGTCATCACCCCTACGCACCTCCGGGATTCTGACGGCGCTGGCGGCGCTGCCGGGGGACCGCATCGCGATCGGTTCGATCGTCGCCGCGCTGAAGGACCGCGCCTATGCTCTGCTCGTCGTGCTGCTCGGCCTGCCGAACTGTCTGCCGATGCCGCCGCCGATCCCGCTGGTCTGCGGCCTCGTCCTGATCTTCGTCGCCATTCAGATGCTGACGGGCCGCGTCATTCCCTGGCTGCCGCCCGCGCTGCTGTCACGCAGCATCGGCAAGCCGGTGCTGACGCGGGCGGTGGACCGGGCGGTGCCGCTGCTGGTCCGGCTGGAGCGGATCTCGCGGCCGAGGCTGACCGTGCTCGGCAGCCGCTATGCCATCCCCGTGATCGGGCTCCTGATCCTGGTGCTGGCGCTCGGGCTCGTCGTCGCCGCCCCCTTCATCGGGCAGATCCCGCTCGGCCTCGCGGTCTGCCTCGTCGGGCTCGGCCTGGTCGAGCGCGACGGCCTGCTGATCATCGCGGGTGCGGCGTTCGGTGCCGTCGGGCTCGTGCTGAGTGCCGGCTTCGCCTATGCGATCTTCAGCGGGATCCACGGGCTGTTGTTCTGAACCCGGTCGCGCCTGGGCCGGGTGTCGTTCTCAGGCGGCGGCCAGAACGGTGGCGAAGGGCTTTTCGCGCGAAAGCAGGGCGTCGATCTCCTCGGCCGGGACGCCCTTCGAGAACAGGAAGCCCTGCAGCTCGTGGCAGCCGATGGCCTGCAGGAAGCGGTGCTGCTCGGCGGTCTCGACGCCCTCGGCGCAGACCCGCAGGCCGAGCGCGCGGCCGAGATGGGCGATCGAGTGGACGAGGATCGCGGATTCGCCCGTCGTCTCCATGTATTCCAGGAAGGAGCGGTCGATCTTGATCTTGTCGAAGGCGAAGCGCCGCAGATAGATCAGGCTCGAATAGCCGGTGCCGAAATCGTCCAGCGCCAGGCAGACTCCGTGCGCGCGCAGATCCATCATCGCGGCCTCGGCGGCGTCGGCATCGTCGACGACCACGCCTTCGGTCAGTTCGAGCTCGAGCCGGCTCGGATCGAAGCCCGTCTCGTCGAGGACGCGGATGACGTTGGCGACGAAGTCCTTGTGGCGGAACTGGATCGGCGAGACGTTGACGGCGAGGCGGATGCCCTCCCAGCGCTTCGCCTCCTTGCAGGCCTGGCGCAGCACCCATTCGCTCAGCGGCACGATCAGGCCCCGCTCCTCGGCGATGCCGATGAACTCGGAGGGCGGCACCATGCCGTGCTCGGGATGGTTCCAGCGCACCAGCGCCTCGACGCCGACGATGGTGGCGCCGTCGACGGAGACCTGCGGCTGGTAATGCAGCAGCAATTCGTCGTTCTCGATGGCGCGGCGCAGATCCTCCTCGACCATGCGCTTGAGGGCCAGCGTGCGGTTCATCTGCGCCTCGAAGAAGGAGTAGCGGTTGCGGCCGCCGTTCTTCGATTGGTAGAGCGCGGTGTCGGCCAGCCGCAGCAGGACCTCGCGATCCGTCGCATCCTCGGGGGCGAGCGCGATGCCGATCGAGCAGCCGATCGTCGTCGCCACGCCCATGATCACGAAGGGCTCGGTGAGGGCCTCCAGGATGCGCTCCCCGAGCGCGGCGCAGCCGGCGGGGAAGTTGGCATGGGTCTGGATGATGCCGAATTCGTCGCCGCCGATGCGCGCGACCGTGTCGCCGCTCCGGACCAGCCGGGAGAGCCGCTGGGCGACCTGCCGGATCAACTCGTCGCCGGCGGTGTGGCCATAAGTGTCGTTCACCGCCTTGAAGCGATCGAGGTCGATCAGCATGACCGCCAGGCCCTTGCCGCTGCGGGCGCTGTGCGCGAGTTCCTGGTCCAGGCGGAGGTCGAAGGTGCGGCGGTTGGGCAGGAGCGACAGCTCGTCCTGGCCGGCGAGGCGCTGGATCTGGCTTTCGCGGATGGCGATCTGCTGCGCCGCGCCGCGCAGCCTCTGCACGACGAAGGCGAAGATGCCGGCGAAGAGAATGCCGACGCCCGAAAGAGCCCAGACGAACTGGCGCAGCATCGCGTCGCCCGGCCGCTCGGGAGTCCAGCTGAGCCAGGCCCGCACGCCGCCATCGGGGGCCGGAATCGCGCGCCGGGACAGAGGATCGGCCGGCATCTCGCTGACGATGCGAATATTGGCAACCCGATAGCGATGCGACAGCTCGGCCAGCATGGTGCTGGTGACCCGGCGATAGCCGACGATCCGGATGGGGCCCAGCAGGTGCGCAAGCGAACCCGGACGCGCGGGCACCTCCATCATCATCACGCTGATGGTGTCGAAGCCGTCATGGGTCAGAGACCAGGACGTCATGCCCGGCCCGCCGCGCAGGTCGGGCAGCTTGCGCAGCGCCGGCTCGATCTTCGAGCCTCCGGGAAGCGCCGGGCTGAAATGTCTCAGTCCCTCATAGCCGGTCTGCCCCGAGGGACTGTCCCCCTCGATCCCGGCGAAGACGATGCCAGAGGCGCCGACGACATAGGCGCCGTCGAATTCCAGAAAGCGGCTGCCGAGGCGCCCCAGCGTCGCCTGCAGCGCGCCCAGCGGATCATGGCCGGCAAAGGGCACCTGCAGATCGCCTGCGGCTGTCAGGCTCTGGAAGCGGAGTTCGCGCAGGCGGACCTGGCTCTCGATCGCGGCGTCGATGCGGTCGCGCTGCCGCTCGGCCTCGAGGCGGTTTGCGTCACTGGTGATCGCGAGGACGACGGCGACGGCCGCCGCCATCACCATGATGAAAGCGCAGCCCAATGTCGCGACCGAACTCCTCAGCATCCGGGCGGATGCGTCGGCGTTGGTCAATTTTCCGACGGAAGGCGACGACATCAGAGGTCCTGGAGCGGCCAAGTTGAGCCGAACCATCGCAGGGATGTCTTGATATCCCGTTGACGCATCTGAGCATCGTCGAGCTATCTCGGCGGGTCTTTCTCAATCCTTCGCGGGCTCGTAGGGCGGTCTGGGGATCGCCGTATGGGCCGCGCGAAGCGCCGCCGACCAGCGTTCGCGCAGATCATGGAAGTAGGGTTCTCCCGCCTCGATGCGGCGGGTCAGTTCCGGTTCGTCGGCGTCGCGGCGCATCACGAGCAGATCGATGGGCAGCCCGACGCCGAGATTGGAGCGCATCGTCGAGTCCATCGAGATCAGCCCGACCTTGAGCGCATCGTAGAGATGGGTCTTGAAGGTGATGGCACGGTTGAGGATCGGTTTGCCGTATTTGTGCTCGCCGATCTGCAGGAAGGGCGCGTCCATGCCGCATTCGATGAAATTGCCGGCGCCATAGATCATGAACAGACGCATCGGCTGGCCCCGGATCTGCCCGCCGAACAGCATCGAGACGTCGAACTTCACGCCGGCTTCCTTCAGCGCCGGGCCGTCCTCGGCCCTGACATGGCGGATGGCGCGACCGACGAGCTGGGCCGCCCGGAACATCGAGGTCGCGCCCTGCAGGGTGTCGCTCTCGCCGGTTTCCGGATTGGGCAGTCCCTCATGCAGCAGGCTGACCACGGACTGTGTGACCGAGAGGTTGCCGGCTGTCATCAGCCCGAAGGTGCGGTCGCCCGGCCAGGAGAAGACATGCAGCTTGCGGAAGGTCGAGATGTCGTCGAGCCCCGCATTGGTGCGGGTATCGGCGATCATGACGAGCCCGTCCTGAACGAGGATTCCGGCGCAATAGGTCAAAGGGGTGATCCTGGTCTGGCGAAAGCGGGTGGCGCTGTCGTCGCACATCGCCGGACGCCCCGCCAGCCATGAGGCCGCGGGCGGACCTCGCTGTCCGCGCGCGCGAGCTATTGGTTCGCGGCGCGCCCGTCGGCGTTGCGGGCGCTGACCCGCACGGCGAGCGCCTCGCCATCGCCGCCCTTGCGCGCCCCGCGCACGGGAGCCGCGTCCGCGAAATCGAGCCCGGCCGCGACGCGGACATGAGTGTCGATCGGGCACAGGCCGTTGGCGGGGTCGAAGCCGATCCAGCCATAGCCGTCGAGATGGACCTCCGCCCAGGCATGGGCGCCGTTGGCATGGGGGAGGGTGTCGGACTGGGCGACATAGCCGGAGATGTAGCGGGCCGGGACGTCGAGCTGGCGGGCGCAGGTCATGAAGACATGGGCCATGTCCTGCGGGATGCTCTCCCCGGCGGCGAAGGCGGCGGCGGCGCCGAGGCCGGTGCGCTGCCCGGTTTCGACGCAGGGCAGCGTCTCGTGCAGGGCGTCCATCAGCGCATGCATCTTCGACAGCGGCGTTTCGGCCGCGCGGGTGACATCCTCCGCAAAGGCGGCGAGCGCCGCGTCGCGCATCGTCAGCAGCGTGTCGCGGCGGAAGACCTCGACCGGAACGCGCTCGGTGACGCCGCGGACGATGCCGGCGAGATCGGTGGTCTCGATCAGCCCCTCGACCTGGATCGCCATCTCGGCGATCGGGCCGTCGGCCGAGAAGGTGTGGACGATGTTGCCGAAGGGGTCCTGCGTCGCGCGCAGCCGCCCGTCGATGGTCGGCTCGATGCGCCAGTTCATCACGTGCTGGCCATCATGGTCGCGCGGGGTCAGCCGCAGGATCTGCGTGATATGCCGCGCCGGCTCGGCATAGACGTAGGCGATCGTGTGGGAAATCCTGATCCGCATGGCAATCGCAACTGGAGGCGTCGGGCTTTGCTGTCTTCGGAGGTCTCAGTCGCCGCAGCCGCCCGGAGACGGGCGGCTGTGGCCGTTCACTGCAGGTACTGCTCGAAAATGGTGCCGCCGAGCCGGTTGTTCTCGGTGATGAAGTCCTCGATGAATTCGTGCAGCCCGTGCTGGAAGACGTCGTCGATGCTGGTGCTCGAGAGATTGGCGAGCGTCTTGCGCGCCTGGCGCTGGGCCGGGCCCTGGCGGCCATAGGAATCGCCGAGCAGGTCGAGGAAGCGCGAGATGTTCTCGTAGCAGGCGGCCAGCGAGCGCGGCATGCGCCGGTTGAGGATCAGGAGGTCGGCGATCAGCAGCGGCTTCACCGCCTCGCGATAGACCCAGTGATACGCGGTGAGCGCCGAGACCTCGCGCAGCACGGTGGTCCACTGGAAATAGTCGAGCGACCCGCCGACCTGCTCGTTGGCCGGCAGCAGCACATGGTACTTCACGTCGAGGATGCGGGCGGTGTTGTCGGCGCGCTCGACATAGACGCCGAGCCGCGAGAACCAGTAGCCGTCGTCGCGCAGCATGGTGCGGTAGGCCGAGCCGTCGAAGACGAGCGAGACGTTCTTCACCCAGTCGAGGAAGCGGGCGAACTCCTCGCGGTCCATGCGCTTCTTCTCGAAGCGCTGCAGCTCCAGCCAGGCCCCGTTGAGCGCATCCCACATCTCCGAGGTCAGCGCGGTGCGGACGCCGCGCGCATTGGAGCGGGCGAGCGCGAGGCAGTTGCGGATCGAGGAGGGGTTGTCGGGGTTGAAGGTCAGGAAGTCGCAGACATTGCGCTCATTGGCCTCGCCATAGGCCTGGGCGAAGGCCTCGTCGCAGCCTGCGGTGGCGACCGCGCTCTGCCATTCGCTGCCGGCGCCGCCATAGGAGGAGGGCAGGTTGGAGAGGCGCATCGTGGCGTCGAGGATGCGGGCGAGGTATTCCGCCCGCTCGACGTAGCGGGAGACCCAGTAGAGGCTGTCGGCGGTGCGCGAGAGCATAGTCAGATCGGGCCTTCTGGCGACGAGGCGGGAGGAATCGACAGGTCGGTGGAACAGGGAGCCGGTGCCGAGATCAGGCATCGAGCACCCAGGTGTCCTTGGTGCCACCGCCCTGGCTGGAGTTCACGACGAGGGAGCCTTCCTTGAGGGCGACGCGGGTCAGGCCGCCCGGCACGCAGGAGATGCCGTTGGCGCCCGACAGCACATAGGGCCGCAGATCGACATGGCGCGGAGCCACGCCGGAGGCGACGAAGGTCGGGCAGGTCGAGAGCGCCAGCGTCGGCTGGGCGATGAAGCCTTCGGGGCTCGCCTTGAGCTTGCGGCGGAAGGTCTCGATCTGCGCCTTGTTGGCGTGGGGGCCGACCAGCATGCCGTAGCCGCCCGAGCCGTTGACCTCCTTGACGACGAGCTGCTCGAGATTGTCGAGCACATAGGCGTTGGCTTCCGGCTCGCGGCAGCGCCAGGTCGGTACATTCTTCAGGATCGGCTCCTCGCCGGTGAAGAACTTCACGATCTCGGGCATGTAGCTGTAGACCGCCTTGTCGTCGGCGACGCCGGTGCCGACCGCATTGGCGAGCGTGACGTTGCCGGCCTTGTAGGCGCCGATCAGCCCGGGAACGCCGAGCACCGAGTCGCTGCGGAAGACCAGCGGGTCGATGAAGTCGTCGTCGATGCGGCGGTAGATGACGTCGACGCGCTTGGGCCCCTGCGTGGTGCGCATGTAGACCACGTCGTCCTTGACCAGCAGGTCCGAGCCCTCGACCAGCTCGACGCCGAGCTTGTCGGCCAGGAAGGAGTGCTCGTAGAAGGCCGAGTTGAACTGGCCCGGCGTCAGCAGGCAGATGTTGGGGTCTGACGACGCGCTGCGCGGCGCCACCGAACGCAGCGTCGCCAGCAGCTGATCGGGATAGTTGTCGACCGGCGCGACGCGATGCGTGGCGAAGAGCTCCGGGAAGAGCCGCAGCATCACCTCGCGGTTCTCCATCATGTAGGAGACGCCGGACGGCGTGCGGGCATTGTCCTCCAGCACATAGAAGGTGTCTGCATCGACGCGGACGATGTCGATGCCGGCGATGTGGCAGTAGATGCCGTGCGGCACCTGGAAATCGACCATTTCGAGCTGGTAGCAGGCGTTGCGATAGACCAGGTCGGCCGGGATGATGCCGGCCTTGATGCATTCCTTGGGGCCGTAGACATCGGCCAGGAACATGTTGAGCGCGGTGACCCGCTGGCGCAGGCCGGCCTCGAGCTTGGTCCATTCCGGCTTGGTGAGCACGCGCGGGATGATGTCGAAAGGGATCAGGCGCTCGGTCGATTCCTCGTCGCCATAGACGGCGAAGGTGATGCCGATGCGGCGGAAGAAGAGTTCGGCCTGGCTGCGCCGCAGCGCCAGCATCTCCGGCGGCGCTTCCTTCAGCCAGCGGTCCAGCGCCGTATAGGCCTGCCGGACGTCGCCCTCCGTCCCCGTCATCTCGTCGAACGCGACCATGCAGCCTTCTTTCCCCATTTTCAGCAGCCTATGCGCATTCGCAGGCGTTCGGAAAGGGGGCCGATGGTCAGGGGTGCGCCGCCTGTTGCCTAATCCTTGCGCAAATGCCGGCGACGCTCAAACGGGCCTGTCCCGCCGGGAACAGCGCCGCTCGTCTCCGTTCCCTAGCGTCATGAAACCAGGCGGTTCGCAGGGGCGGGCAGGGACAACGACGATGGCAAAGATTCTCGATTTCGGTGACGATCAGATCTTCTTCACGGTGACGATGGGCGTCGGCCCGGGCCGAGCCAATAATCGCGACGACGTCACCCTGGTCCAATACTATCTCAACCTCTGGATCTCGCATGAGTTGGTTGCGGCCGAGCGCCGGCAGTTCGGCGAGCGAGCCAGGCAGCTTCTCGCGACCGACGGCATCATCGGGCCGAAGACGAAGGCGCGGATCAAGATGTTCGAGCTGGACACCCGCAAAAACCTTCGGCGTCCTCGCAAACTGCCCGAGGTGCCATGAACGCCACAGAATCAGAACGAGAACAGAGCGGAATCAAATTCGTAGGTGACGTAGCTTGTCGGGCACCCCGATAGGTTTTTGCGGGTGTCCAGCTCAGAAACTACCGACAATGCTCGGGAAAGACCCAGCCCGGCGTTATCGGCCGAACCGCGCATCTAACCACTCCGTCATCTCTCAAGACGACGGAATCACGCCAAGCTCCCCATGAGAAGAGCCTTTTTCCTTGACCTGCTAAACGTCACCGCCAGAACATGCTGACGGTGACGCTTCATTGTCAGAAGGCGTAGCGGAGGATCGCGGCGAGATCAGCTTTTTCTGGAATGTTATCACGCCGCGCGGCAATCACCCGGCCGCCGGCCTGCATGGTCCGGCGCGCGATCTCATCGACCACACCATAGTTCTTGGCGTCCGGCGCTTTGTCGAATGTGACGACGCCGTCGTCGTCAATCGAGCCTGAAATGACCGCATCCATATCCACGATCAACGTATCGATGGCACCATGGGTGGCCGCTGCCGCAGCCTTGGCAATGTCGGCGGTCGCGCGATCCTGCCGCGCCCGCCGGGCGTATAGATCAGCGAAGGCCGCGATTTCCCCAGCGTAGAGGGTATCGAGCACCGCGCGCGCGGCGCTGGCCAGTTCATGGTCCGGGGTATGGTCGGCGCTTCCGGGGATCACTTCAGCTGCGATGTTGTGGTAGCTGGAGACGTGGCGGAACACCGAGGCAAGGGGCTCGGCTGCAGCCACGATGAGAGGACGCTGGCGACCCGTGAGCACGGGATTTAGGGCCTTGTCGACCGCGCGGCTATACCGTGTAAGCAAAGCATTCTCACTGCCTTCCCCGGCACTGCTCATATCACCGGAGCGTTCCAGATGGCTACGCCGGCCAAGTGCGTCCGCCATGCTTTTGGGTAGGCCAGGCACGGTAACCTCTCGCGGCGCACTGTCCGCGGTAACCTCGATTAACCGCACTGCACCCATGCTGATCGCAAGAACATAGGCATGGTGCGGAAAAGTGACGGCGCGCAGCAACGGCTTCAGGTGAAATCTGTCTGACACCTCAGCGAGATTGGTCACATGGTTGCCGAGTTGATAGGTGAACAAGCGTTCGGGTGTCGCGAAGATCGCGAGACTGTTGGCTTGCGTGGCCCAAAAATCATCATCATCGATTAGGTCAGTGACATAGCTCTCGATGGGCGCAATGCTGCGTTTGTCGATACCAGCCGCTGTCATCTCATCAAGCGCGGTTTTCAGCAGATTCTTCAACGCAATGCGGTCACTCTTCGCATCTTGCGTCACCGGTGTCGTCCGCAGATAGATAGAAAGGGCCGGCGTCGCACGGACGGCTGCGATCTTTTCGATATCGTAAGACGTCGGAATGTGGGTGTGAAGCATGTCACTTCCTTGAACGACAGCGGGATTACATTTGTGGCGCAGCTCCGGTAACACGGCACGACGTGCATTTCGAGGTCCTGCAAACTCGTTTTTAGCGAGTACCATGCAGCAATTGCGCCCAACCCATCAGAGCGCCAGAAGTCGGATGGTTCTTGCGGGTGTCCAGCTGTGGATGAACGACATGGACCCCAAGCGGCGGGGCGATGGCTGTATCGATCGCATGCCCAACGACAGGCCCGGATATCAGCGCGCCGACGGGAGTTCCGGGGTCTGCATGATTTTCTACCTCAACCAATATGTGGTGGAGTTCTACGAGCCGGTCTACGGCAATCTCCTGAACCTGACCCGCCGCCCGGATTTTCCGCCGCGCCTGCGCTCGCTGGTCAATCGCTATTCCGCCCGCGTCGCCTGACGCCAGCGCCGCCCGAGGGGCGGCGAAGGCGGGGCCTAGATCAGCCCCAGCCCGCGGAAGCTCGCATGGCCGTCGCGGCCGACGATGACGTGGTCGTGGATCGCGATGCCCAAGGGCTTCGCGATATCAACGAGTTCGCGGGTCATCTTGACGTCGGCGGCCGAGGGCGTCGGGTCGCCCGAGGGGTGGTTGTGGACCAGGATGATCGCCGAGGCGGAGAGTTCAAGGGCGCGCCTCACGACCTCGCGCGGGTAGACCGGGGTGTGGTCGACCGTGCCGGTCTGCTGCACCTCGTCGGCGATGACGGCGTTCTTCTTGTCGAGGAAGAGCAGCCGGAACTGCTCGCGCTCGGCGAAGGCCATGGTCGTGCGGCAGTAGTCGAGCACCGCAGACCAGGAGGACAGCACGGTGCGCCGCGTGACGGCACCCCTGGCCATGCGCTGCAGGGCTGCCTCGACCACCTTCAGATCGAGCGCGACGCCCTCGCCGATGCCCTTGACCTCGGTCAGCCGTGCCGCCGGGGCACCGAGCACCTCGGCGAAGGAGCCGAAGCGCGCGATCAGCTCCTTGGCGAGCGGCTTGACGTCGCGCTGCGGGATCGAGCGGAAGAGCAGCAGTTCGAGCAGTTCGTAATCGGGCAGGGTGTCGGCGCCCGCCTCCTGAAAGCGGGTGCGCAGCCGCTCGCGATGGCCGAGATAATGCGGCTCCTGGTTGTGTTCTCCGTCGGCATTCTTTCTTTTTGACACGTTTCGCAGCGTCTGATTTGATCGTTGGAAAGCACAATCCGGAGGGATTGAGATGGTCGTGAAGCTCTCACTATCACAGTTGCTTGCCCAAGCCGAAGCCGGGACGCTGACAGCCGAAGCCGCCGGACGCTACTTTCTGCCGGACGATGCTGCCGGCACGCCGTTCGAGCCGGCGGTCCGGTTCAATCCCAAAACCGTCAATGTGACCGCACTGCGGGGCTCGGCCAGTGTTCTGGCGTCCGCACTGGCGCGAGACATTGGTCGCAGCTCCGCTACCCTGCGCCACGCCGTGCCCGGCCCGTTCTTCGCGCGAAAGGCCGTTACGAGCGGCGAGGCGATCGCTGCGGCCGAGGCGGGCGCCACCATTCTCGCCGAGGGCGACTCCTGGTTCGATCTTCCCTTCATCTACCCGCGAACGCTGGTCGATTTCCTGGGAGAGCGGCATGCGGTCGTCACGCTGGCGCAATGGGGCGACACGCTCGAAGGCATGATTGCCGCCAAGCAATTCGTGAAGCCGTTGCGAACCAAGGCCTTCAAGCATTTCCTGTTTTCGGGTGGTGGCAACGACATCGTCGGCGGCGGCAAACTCGAGCTCTTCCTGAGGCAATTCGATGTCGGCCACGCCGATCCCAGCGACGCGTCGTGGTACATCAACGACCTGTTCGTGGACGCGCTCGATCGCGTCATGGGGCACTATCGGGAGTTGCTGAAGATCGTCGTGCGCGAGTTGCCAAAGACGAAGTTGGTCATACACGGCTACGACTACGTGATCCCGCAGCAGAACGGACACTGGCTCGGGAATGCGATGACCTTCCGCGGGCTCGATCCGGTCTACAAGGCCCCTCTGTGCAAGGCCGTGATCAAGGTGATGATCGATGCCTTCAACAGTCGGCTGAAGCAGTTTGCCGACGGGTCCAGCGGCGCCGTCATCTACGTCGATCTCAGGAAGAAGGCCCATGCCGACGATTGGTTCGACGAACTGCATGCGCGCGAGAACGCGACCAAGCGTTTCGCCGCGGCCTTCGAGCAGGCGATCGGTTCCTGAGGTCGGCCCGGCTTAGCCGGCGGCCAGCGGGTTGTCCCGTCCCGACGGCGAGAGCGTGAAGATCTCGCAGCCGGTCTCGGTCACGCCGATCGTGTGCTCGAACTGGGCGGAGAGCGAGCGGTCCCGCGTCACCGCGGTCCAGCCGTCGGAGAGCACCTTCACCCCGGCCTTGCCGAGATTGATCATCGGCTCGATGGTGAAGATCATCCCCGGCTTCAGCTGCGGGCCTTCGCCCGGCGAGCCGTAATGCAGGATGTTGGGGGCGTCGTGGAAATTGCGGCCGACGCCGTGGCCGCAGAAATCCCTGACCACCGAGCAGCGCTCGGCCTCGGCATAGCGCTGGATGGCGAAGCCGATATCGCCGGTGGTGGCGCCGGCGCGCACCGCCTTGATGCCGCGCATGAGGCTCTCATAGGTGATCTCGACCAGGCGCTCGGCCTTCCGCGAGATCGCGCCGACGCCGTACATCCGGCTCGAATCGCCGTGCCAGCCATCGACGATCAGCGTGTAGTCGATGTTGAGGATATCGCCGTCGCGCAGCGGCTTGTCGTCGGGAATGCCATGGCAGACGACATGGTTGATCGAGGTGCAGATCGACTTGGTGTAGCCGCGATAGAACAACGTGGCGGGGTAGGCGCCGTTGTCGCGCGCGAACTGGAAGGCGAGGTCGTCGAGACGCTGGGTGGTGACGCCGGGCTTGACGTAGGAGCCGAGCATGTCGAGGCCCTCGGCCGTCAGACGGCCGGCCTTATGCATGGCCGCGAAGGCGTCCGCGCCGTGAATCTTGATGGCCGGCTCGCGGTGCCGCGACCGGCCCAGTGTCTCGTCAAAGGTCATGTTCGCCGGACAACTCCTCGCCGGGCCTATCTATTGCGTTTGGCGGACGGCGCAAGGCGGCTCGTCCCGTCGTCTTCACGTCGCTTTGACCCTCGGCGTGTCGCGCCGGCTGGCGTCACTGGCCGCGCGCGTGTATCAGGCGGGCAGCATGGCCAGCATCGATCATTCACAGGCGGAGGACAAGCCTTACGGCGCCTTCGCACCGCCGCGCGGCTTGTCGCGCCTCATCGCCTGGACGCGCTGTGCGTCCGACAGCTTCTTCGGCCGCAAGTTCGCCTATGCCCTGCGCCGGCTCGGCCTGCGCTCGCTCGCGGGGCGCCCGGTCGACATCGAGTCGCTGGGCGCGCGCATGCGGCTGTATCCGGACGGCAATGTCTGCGAGAAGCGGGTGCTGTTCACGCCGCAATATTTCGATCCCGTCGAGCGCGACATCCTGGCCTCGCGCCTGCGCGACGGCTTCCGCTTCATCGACATCGGCGCCAATATCGGCGCGTATTCGCTCTTCGTCGCCGCCAAGGCCGGGCCGAGTGCACGCATCGTCGCGGTCGAGCCCCAGCCCGAAGTCTTCGCCCGGCTGGCCTTCAACATCGCCCAGAACCCGTTCGGCACGATCAAGGCGGTGGCCTGCGCGCTCGCCGACAAGCCGGGCGAGCTGACGCTCTTCCTCGACCCGACCAATCGCGGCGAATCGAGCGTGCGCATCCTGCGCTCGAGCGCCGGCAGCACGGTGCGGGTTCCCGCCATGACGCTGCTCGCGCTGGTCCAGAACGAGGGCTATGAGCGCCTCGACGCGATCAAGCTCGATGTCGAGGGCGCGGAGGACCTGATCCTCGAGCCCTTCCTGCGCGACGCGCCGCAGAGCCTCTGGCCGGGGCTGATCGTCATCGAGGATTCGCGCCAGCGCTGGCAGAGCGACCTCGCCGCCCTGCTCGAGCGCAGCGGCTACACGCTGCTCGCGCAGACGCGGCTCAATCTCGTCTTCGAGCGCCCGCATACGCCGGCCGAACAGACTGTGATCGGCGGCTGAAGGCGCGGCGAAGGCGCCGCTTGAGCCGGCGCCGGCAAAGCCCTAGCAGTAGCGGCGCCAGGAGGCGGAGCGCGCCTCGCGCCGCAGCCAGGAGCCGGGCATGACCACGAGCGAGACGACATCATCCCCGGTCAGCGTGACCGCCGCGATCCTGGTCATCGGCGACGAGATCCTGTCGGGCCGGACCAAGGACAAGAACATCGGCTACATCGCCGAGTATCTGACGAATATCGGCATCGAGCTGCGCGAGGTCCGGATCGTCCCGGACGTGCAGGAGGAGATCGTCGCCGCGCTGAACGCGCTGCGGGCGCGCTACACCTACATCTTCACGACCGGCGGCATCGGCCCGACCCATGACGACATCACCGCCGATTCGGTGGCGGCGGCCTTCGGCGTCTCGATCGACCATGATCCGCGCGCCATCGCGATGCTGGCCGAGCGCTTCCCGCCCGACCAGCTCAACGAGGCGCGGCTGCGGATGGCGCGGATTCCCGCCGGGGCCGACCTCATCGCCAATTCGGTGTCGAAGGCGCCGGGCTTCAAGATCGGCAACGTCCATGTGATGGCGGGCGTGCCCTCGATCATGCAGGCCATGCTCGATGTGGTCGCCCCGACGCTGCAGACGGGGGTGAAGATCCTGTCCGACACGGTCCGCGCCGGTCTGCGCGAGGGCGATATCGGCACGGCGCTGGCCGAGGTCGCCAAGGCTCATCCGGACGTCTCGATCGGCTCCTATCCGTTCTTCTCGGAGACGGGGCCGGACACCAATGTCGTCGTGCGCTCGCGCGACCCCGACGCGCTGGCGGTTGCGATGGAGGCCGTGAAGGCGATGATCGCGGCCGAGCAGGCGAAGCTCGGCGCCTGACGCAAGGGCTTTTGCGGGGACGAACGGCGCGTCGCCTCTTGCCAGCGGCGCGCCGATAGGGTTTTGCCACGGGCTGAAGGGCCGTTCGCGCCCGTACCGATCCGGAGCCTCCGCGCCATGGCCGAGCCGACCTCCAACAAGGCTTTCCCCGTTTCCTGGGACCAGTTCCACCGTGACGCCCGGGCGCTCGCCTGGCGGCTCGCGGAGAAGGGGCCTTTCGAGGCGATCGTCTGCATCACGCGCGGCGGGCTGGTGCCGGCGGCGATCATCTGCCGGGAGCTGGGCCTGCGCCTGATCGAGACGGTCTGCGTCGCCAGCTATCACGACTACAAGAACCAGACCGAGCTCAAGGTGCTCAAGGACGTCGCCCCCTCGATCAAGGCGATCGGCGACGGCAAGGGCCGGGGGGTGCTCGTCGTCGACGACCTCACCGACACCGGCAAGACGGCCCGTGTCGTGCGCGAAATGCTGCCGAACGCGCATTTCGCCACGGTCTACGCCAAGCCCGCCGGCGTGCCCACCGTCGACACCTTCGTCACGGAGGTCAGCCAGGACACCTGGATCTATTTCCCCTGGGACATGGGGCTGGCTTATGTCGAGCCCATCGCCAAGGATCACAAGGGCTGAGGGCCACCTGGGCTGAGGGTGGGCCGGCCGCCACCGTCTCGAGGAGATCGCGATGATCGACACAGCGACGGACCGGCCCAACCGCATACCCTGGCCGCCTCTGCTCTACGGCGCGGCCATTCTCGTCGCGATGGTGCTGCAGAGGCTGCTGCCACTGCCCTATCCTGCGCCCGACGGCGCGCTTGCGGGCTGGCTCGGCCCCGTCGGCTGGGCGCTGCTGGCGGTCGGGGCCGGCTTCGATCTCTCCGCCATGGCGACGATGGCCCGCGCCCGCGCCAACATCCTGCCGCATCGCGCTGCGACCGCGCTGGTCGAGAGCGGGCCCTTCGCGATCAGCCGCAACCCGATCTATCTCGGCAACACCCTGATGATGGTCGGGGCCGGCCTCGGCTTCGGCAATCTCTGGCTGATCGTGACCGGGCTCGTCGCCGCGTTCCTGGTTCTGAAACTCGCCATCGCACGCGAGGAGGCGCATCTCGAAGCCGTCTTCGGCCCGGCCTGGCTGGCCTATCGCGGCCGCGTCCGCCGCTGGATCGGCCGGCACTGAGAAGGCCTTCGCAAGGGCGGGCTTTCGCACCGCCGCGGCCCGCGCTCCCACGGATTGCCGCCCTGGCAAGGCACAAAGCGACGATCGGTGCGTTGAACGTCGGGAAGACGATCAGGCGAAGCTTCCACTTCGCCCGATGGATCACTTCGCCCGATTGACCTCGCCGAGCCCGTCTCGGTCTCATGACCTCACACCGGTGGACCCGTGACAGCGATGACCGAGCGCTCCGAGCCGCGCCAGGCTCCCGCCCCTTCGATCAACTGGCGGCGCGGCCCGGTGTCGATCGGCGTCCTGTTCGGCGTCCTGGCTCTGCTACTCGTGTTCCTGCCGACGACGCTGCTGATCGTCTTCGCGGGTCTCTTGCTCGCGATCCTGTTCAGGTCCTGCGGCGTTCGCATCGGCCGGCTGCTCTCCATCGCCCCCGGCTGGGGCGTGGCCCTCTTCCTGCTGGGCCTCGTGCTGCTGCTCGCCGGGGGCGGGGTCGCGATCGCGCCGGCCGTCCTGCATCAGTTCGACGAACTCTGGCGCGAGGTGCCCGCGGCGGTCGACAGCGTGATGGCGTGGATCAAGGAGTACGAATCCGGGCGCAGGGCGCTCGAACAGCTCAGTCCGAGCGATCTCTGGTCTTTCGAGGCGGGCGGCGTGGCCACGCAGGCGGTCGGTTCTGTCTTCGGCACGCTGGGCAACATCGTCCTGCTTCTGTTCATCGCGCTTTACGGCGCGGCCGATCCTAGGACCTATCGCCAAGGGTTTCTTAAGCTGATCGCGCCGTCGGGCCGGGCGGACGCCAAGATCGTCCTCGCCCGCAGCGTCGACACGCTGCAGAACTGGCTCGTCGCGCAGTCGATCGCAATGGCCGTGGTGGGCGTGCTGACCGGGCTCGGCCTGTGGCTGATCGGCATCCCGCTGGCGCTGGTGCTGGGCCTGATCGCGGGGTTGCTCGCCTTCATTCCCAATGTCGGGCCGGTCCTGGCGGCTGCTCCGGGCCTGCTCCTGGCGGTGCCCCAGGGCATGAACACCGTGCTGATGGTCCTGGGGGTCTATGTCACGGTTCAGGCGCTCGAGAGCTATGTGATCACGCCCATCCTGCAGAAGCAAAAGGTCTCGCTGCCGCCGGTGCTGGTGATTGCCCTGCAATTGGCCTTCGCAACCCTTTTCGGCCTGCTCGGCCTGGCTCTCGCCACGCCCATCGCCGCGCTCTCGCTGCAACTGACCCGGGATCTCTACGTCACGCGCTATCTCGAGCGCGACACCCTCGCTGCCGACGAAGGCTGAACGGCGCGCCCGCGCGGGGCAGCCTTCCATGGCCGGCGCCGGTCAGCGGGCCCGCAGCGCCACGCTCATGCCGGCGATCACCAGCACCATGCCGGCGATCTCGATGGCGGAGGGGTACTCGCCGAGCAGCAGGATCGCGGCGAGCGCGGTGACGACCGGGTTGAGCGGCAGGAACAGGGTCGCCCGCGAGGCGCCGAGCCACTCGACCGATTTGGTGTAGAGAAACAGCGCGCCGACGCCGACCAGCGCGCCCTGATACACCGCCTGCAGCGCGATCGCCGGCCAGGCGGCCTCGCCGAGCCGAATCGGCATGGTCAGGGCGAAGACCGGCAGCAACAGCAGCGAGAGCAGGCAGGTCGCGATGGTGACGTCGATCGCGTCCGTCCGCCAGCGCAGGGCGAGTAGCCCGAAGACCGACCACATCACCGCATTGGCGACGAAAAAGAGATCGCCGACCCAGGCGCCGGCCCCTGCGCCCGATTCCCCGAAGGCCTGCCAGCCGAAGGCGCCGATGCCGGCCAGCACCAGAGCGAGCCCGAGCAGCCGCAGCGGACCCGGCCTCTCGCCCAGCACGAGGAAGGCCAGCGCCACCGTCATCACCGGGATCAGGCCGGGCACGATGACCGAGGCGTGCAGCGCCGGGGCGAAGGTGGCGCCGCCGACCAGAACGAGGGCATAGGGCGCGCCG
This sequence comes from Allobosea sp. R86505, assembly GCF_042466375.1. Lineage (NCBI taxonomy): Bacteria > Pseudomonadati > Pseudomonadota > Alphaproteobacteria > Hyphomicrobiales > Alloboseaceae > Allobosea > Allobosea sp. R86505. The sequence continues at coordinate 2,527,276 of NZ_JAXHPY010000001.1, forward strand.
GCCAGCGCGGTCAGGATCAGCGCGCGCCGCCAGCCGAGCGCTCCGACCGGAAAGGGCCGCATCCGCCGCCGCGCGAGCGGCAGAAGGATGAGTGACGCCACGACGAAGCGCAGGATGGTGACATCGGCCGCGCTCAGCCCATCCGCCACCGACTGGCGCGAGACCACGGACTGGACGCCCCAGATCAGGCTGGTCAGAAGCCCGCAGCCGATGCCGAGCCAGAGGCGGCGGCGCGCGGAGGCGGCCGGGTCGGGAGAGGCGAGGTCTGACACGAGGGGCTTTCGCAAGGCACGGGGCCGGAGACACGCTCCGGCGTGCGTCCGCTCCTATGCTTGGCCCGCCTTCGCCGGGCAAGGGGCTTCGGCGCCGAAGCAACCCTGCGCTCGGTGCAGTCTACCCTGCCAGAAATCGCTCCGCCGCGCCGTGCAGGACCTGGACACCCAAAGCGAGGTCCTCGTCCTTCGTGTCCTCGCTCCAGTGATGCGAGATGCCGCCGATCGAGGGCACGAACAGCATCGAGGCGGGCATTGTGCGGGCGATGACCTGCGCGTCGTGGCCGGCACCCGAGGGCATGGTCTGCCAGGCGCCGGGCGCGAGGGCCTCGGCGGCCTCGGAAAGGGCCTGCATCATCGCGGGATCGCAGAGCGCCGGCACCGCCTTCGAGACGGAGGAGAGCGTGATCCTGCAGCGCTCGCGGCGGTTGGCCTCCTGCACCAGCGACCTGAGCCCCGCCTCCAGCCGCTCCAGCACGGCCACCGAGACGTCGCGGAACTGGAACAGGATCTCGGCCCGGCCGGGAATGATGTTGGGCGCATCGGGCTCGAGGCGGAAGCGGCCGGTGGTCCAGGTCGTGCGCTCGCCGACGAGACGCGGGAACTCGGCGTCGATCGCCGCCAGCAGCCTGACCGCGCTCAGGCCCGCATCCTTCCGCTCGGCCATGGTGGTGCCGCCGGCATGGTCCTGCTGGCCCTCGACGATGATGCGCCATTGCCAGATCGCGACGATCCCGGTGACGACGCCGAGCCGCAGGCCCGCCTCTTCGAGCTGCGTGCCCTGCTCGATATGCATCTCATAATAGCCCTTGTAGCGGCCGATCTCGAGCTGTCGGCGCGGCAGGCCCTCGAGTCCGGCGGCGCGCAGGGCGTCGCGCAGCGGTGTGCCGTCGGTGCGGTTGCGGGCGCCGTCGATGGCCTCCTCGGTCAGATCGCCGATCATCGAGCGGCTGCCGGGCAGGCTGAGGCTGAAATGGCCTTCCTCGTCGGCGAAGGCGCAGACATCGACCGGGAGGCTCGCGCGGGCGAGCGCGATGCCGGCGACGACGCCGAGCGCGCCGTCGAGCCAGCCGGCCTCGTTCTGCGATTCGATATGGCTGCCGACGAGCAGATGCGGGCCGGGGCCGGGATGGCGGCCATAGACATTGCCGATGCCGTCGATCGAGGCCTCGAGCCCGCACTCGGTCAGCTTGGCCATCAGCCAGCGGCGGGCTTCCATGTCCTCCCGCGAATAGGTCGGGCGGTGGACGCCGGTCTTGAAGGTGCCGATGCCGCGCAGCTCGTAGAGATCGCGCAGGAAGGCTTGGGTGTCGACGGCAGGCATGGCGGGCTCGCTTTCGGGCAGGCGGGGCGGCGCGGGGTGTTTCAGGCTCAGGCGGGCGGTTGCTGGCCGACCGCGCCGGCGAAATCGGCGACGGTTGAGACCCAGCCGAAGAAGGTCTCGATGTTGTAGAGCGCGGCCTTCTGGGCGAAGTCCGGCCCGGCAGCATGGGTGGCGTCTTCCAGAACGACGCTGAAATATTCGAGATGGAAGGCATCGCGCAGCGAGGATTCGACACAGACATTGGTGGCGATGCCGGTGAAGACGAGATTGCGGATGCCCCGCACCCGCAGCAGGCTGTCGATGTTGGTGTTGAAGAAGACGCTGTAGCGCGGCTTGGGCACGACGATGTCGCCCGGCTGCGGCGTCAGCGCATCGACGATGGCGTAGTCCCAGCCGCCCTTGGCCAACAGCTTGCCGTCGAGCTCGGGCTTGCGGCGCATCGTCTTCAGCGCATTCGACTTGTGCCAGTTCGGAGAGCCCGGCCCGCCGGCCTCGCGATAGCCCGCGTCCCAGCCATTCTGCAGGAAGATCACCGGGATGCCGGCGCGGCGGGCGGCCTCGGCGGCGAGGGCGACCTGTCGGATCACGGCGGGCGTTCCGGTGATGTCGAAGCCGGCGATGTCGATATAGCCGCCGGGCGAGGCATAGGCGTTCTGCATGTCGACGACGATCAGCGCGGTTTTCGCGGTGTCCAGCCGTAGCGGCTCGGGCCGGGCCGGCAGGACGATCGAGGCGGCAGTCGTGTCAGGCTCGGGCAGACCGGCGGCGGACAGGGCGTGCATCGGCATCTCCGGCAAGGCATGGGCGCTCTGGCGCAGGCGAGCATCGCATGCCGGGCCAGGCCGGCAAGATGCGTCGGTTCTGCCAGCAAGAGCCATGCCGGGCCGCCTTGCGCCGCGGTGCCGTTCCGGTCTGAAACTTGCCTCGGCCGAATCCGGGAGGACGCGCGATGAATGACGGGGTCGAAGGCTCTATCGCGGACGAGGCGGCGCTGGCGGCGCGGCTGCTGGACGAGATCACCCAGGCGCGGGCCGATGCCCGCGAGGACCCGTTCGGCAATCCGGTCCTGCGCGTGACGCTGTGGCTGACGCGGCGCATGGACCGCGGCGAGCTCGATGTCGAGGCGGCCTGCGGGCTCGTGCGGCGGCTGGGGCGGGAGGCGCTGCGGCAGCGGGCAGGGCGGCTGGCGGCCTATGTCGGGCTCGACGGCGATGGCGAGGGCGCCTTCGCCACGCTCGCCGGAACGCTCGCGGAGGCTGCGTCCGGCGCGGCCGATCCGCTGGCCGCCTATCGCGAGGCGGTGGAGCGGCTGCGCTTCGCGGCCGTCTTCACGGCGCATCCGACCTTCGGCATGAGCCGCAGGCTCGCCCATGCCCTCGCCGCTGAGGCCAGCGGGGAGGCGGGTGGCGAGGCGGTAATCGACGATGCGGCGCTGTCCTTCCGGCCCGATGGGCGGATCACGCTGCAGGACGAGTTCGAGCAGGCGCGCTACGCCGTGCGCCATGCCCGCGACGCGATCGACCGGCTGAACGCCGCGCTGCTGCGGGCGGCGCAGGGGCTCGCGCCCGAGCGCTGGCACGGCCTGGCGCCGTGCCCGGTCATCCTCGCCTCCTGGGTCGGCTGCGACACCGACGGGCGCACCGATATCGGCTGGTGGGACACGCTGCGCTACCGGCTGGAATCGAAGCAGGGCCAGTTCGCGCGCATCCTGGAAAAGCTTCCGGCTGTGCCGGCAACCGCTGCCGTGCGCGAGCTGGTCGGCACGGCGCTGGCGGCGGTCGAGCGGCAGCTGGCGCTGGCGCCGCCGATCACGACGCAGCCCGATCTGCCGGCGCTGCGGGCCTTCGCTCTGTCGCTGGTCAACGAGCGCGAGGCGGCGCTGCCGGAGGCGTCGGGACTTATTGCGGTGTTGGATGAAGCCATCGCGCTCTCTGCCGATGATGACACGACGATGGCGCTGTGCCTGGTCAAGGCCGGCTGCGTCGCCCATGGCGTCTCGATTGCGCTGCCGCATTTCCGGCTCAACGCCTCGCAGCTCCACAACGCCATGCGCGGCGTGATCCCGCTCGACGAGGAGCCGACGCAGCCGGCGCAGCGGCGCGCCTTCCTCTCGGCGGTGAACGGGCTGCTGGCCAAGGTCGCGCCGATTGCGGTCGATTTCGGCGCTCTGGCGGCCGAGCGCGCCTCGGCGACGCGGATGCTGATGACGATCGCGCAGATCGTGAAGCATGTGGATGGCACCAAGGCGGTGCGGTTTCTCGTCGCCGAGACGGAGACCGGCTACACGCTGCTCTGCGCGCTCTGGCTCGCCACCCGCTTCGGCATCGCCGACCGGGTCGAGATCTCGCCGCTCTTCGAGACCGAAGACGCGCTGGAGCAGGGGCCGCGCATCATCGACGAGGCGCTGCGCAGCCCGCATTTCCGCGCCTATCTCAAGCGCCATGGCCGCTTCTGCGTCCAGTTCGGCTATTCCGATTCCGGCCGCTATATCGGGCAGGTCGCCGCGACCTTCTGGATCGAGCGGCTGCGCATCCGCATCTGCGAGCTGCTGCGCCGCTACGATCTCGCCGAGGTCGAGCTGGTGATTTTCGACACCCATGGCGAATCCGCCGGGCGGGGCGCTCATCCCGGAAGCCTCGCCGACCGGCTGGCCTATCTCGAACCCGCCTGGGCGCGCGCCGCCTTCGCCAAGGCCGGCCTGCGCACGGTGCGCGAGACCAGCTTTCAGGGCAGCGACGGCTATCTGATGTTCGGCACGCCGCTTCTGGCGGCGGCGACCGTCGGGCGCATCGCGGAGGCGGTGCTGGTGCCGGTGGCCGAGGACGTCGCCGACCCGATCTATGACGAGCCCGATTTCGCCAGCGAGTTCTTCCAGACCGTGCGCGAGGAGATGACGACGCTGGTCGACGACCCCGGCTATGCCGCGCTGATCGGCACCTTCGGCCCCTCGCTGCTCGACAAGACCGGCTCGCGCCCGGCCGCGCGCCAGAGCGATGCCGGCGGGCCGACGCGCATCCGCCATCCGCGCGAACTGCGCGCCATCCCCAACAACGCGATCCTGCAGCAGCTCGGCTGGCTCGCCAACAGCGTCCACGGCATCGGCCAGGCGGCGGCGCGCGCGCCCGATCTGTTCAACGCGATGCGCGAGCGCTCCGATCGCTTCGACCGGGCCTATCGGCTGGCGGAGCACGCGCTCGCCGCCAGCGATCTCGACGTGCTGCGCGCCTATCTCGACTCGCTCGACCCCGGCAGCTGGTTCGACCGGGCGCGGCGCACGCTGCGCGAGGGACGCCGCGACGAACTGCTCGCCGTCGGCGAGGCATTGTCGCGGCTCGATCTCGCGCCTTCGCTGCGCAGCCTGTTCTGGCGGCTCTCCTCGGATGCGCTGAAGCTGAAGGCGGCGGCGCCGGACGTGCCGGAGATGCCCGCGCGGCTGGTGGCGCTGCATGCGCTGCGGCTGGCGGCGATGCACGGCATCTGGCTGCGGGCGAGCCACATCCCGGATTTCCGGCCCCATGCCGGTATCACCCGCGAGGTGCTGGTCGAGCGGCTGCTGCGGCTCGACGTGCCCGCCTGCCTCGCGCTGCTCGCCGACATCTTCCCGCTGCGGCCCGACCCGACCATCGGGCTCGATTTCGGCGAGCCGCCGGGCCCGCGCGAAACCGGCACCTATGAGGCGCTGCACCGCGACGTGATCACGCCGATGCAGGGGCTGTTCGAACTGCTGCGCGAGATCTCCGGCGCGATCCAGCACGAGATCGGCGCCTTCGGATAGGGATTCAAACCTGGCGGCATCCGTCATTGCGAGGAGCGTCGCGACGAAGCAATCCAGGGGGGACGTCGAGCGCTGCGGGATCTGGATTGCTTCGCTTTTGCTCGCAGTGACGGCGAGTTCGGGCTTCGATCGTCGTTGCATCCTCAGGATATCGGCTTACCTAGGCTGAGAGGAAACGCCAGCCGGGAGCCGAGCCAAGCATGGCCGACACCGAACGAGACCTGCCCGTCTTCGATGCGGCGGGCGCAAGGATCACCCTGTTCCAGGCCCTGCTGCAGGCGGTTTCGCGCCATGGCAAGGGCCGCGTCGCGGTCGAGGATGCCGAGCGCAAGCCGCTGAGCTATGGCAACCTCGTGCTCGGCGCGCTCGTGCTCGGGCGCAAGCTCGCGGGCTTCACGCAGCCGAAGGAGCATGTCGGCGTGCTGCTACCGAATGTGCAGGCGCTGGCGGTGACGCTGTTTGGGCTGTCGGCCTTCGGCCGCGTGCCGGCGCTCTTGAACTTCACCGCCGGCGTCAAGAATCTGCGGGCGGCGGGCGAACTCGCCGAGCTGAAGACGATCGTCACCTCGCGGCGCTTCGTCGACCAGGCCAAGCTCGAGGACGAACTCGAGGCGCTCGGCGAGAACAGGCGGGTCATCTATCTCGAAGACGTCCGCAAGGAGATCACCAGCCTCGACAAGGCCCTGGGGGCGCTGGCGAGCCTCGCGCCGCGCTTCGTCCATCGCTCATACGCCGCCGCGCCGGACGAGGCGGCGGTGATCCTGTTCACCTCCGGCACCGAGGGCAAGCCGAAGGGCGTGGTGCTGAGCCACGCCAATCTCGTCTCGAATGCGCGGCAGATCTTCGCGCTCGCTGCCGGCTTCCTGTCCGAGCGCGACATCGTCATGAACCCGCTGCCGGCCTTCCACTCCTTCGGGCTAACGGCGGGCATGCTGATGCCGCTGCTCTCGGGCATGAAGGTCGTGCTCTATCCGAGCCCGCTGCACTACAAGCAGGTGCCGAAGCTGATCGGCGAGACCGGCTGCACCTTCCTGTTCGCGACGGACACATTTTTGCAAGGGTATGCGCGCGCGGCCGATCCCAACGACCTCAAGAGCGTGCGCTATGTGGTCGCCGGGGCGGAGCGGGTGAAGCCCGAGACGCGGCGGATGTGGGAGCCCTACGGCACCACGATCCTCGAAGGCTATGGCTGCACGGAATGCTCGCCGGTGCTCGCCTGCAACACGCCGCTGGCGACACGCGAGGGCAGCGTCGGGCGGCTGCTGCCGGGCATCGAAGCGCGGCTGGAGCCGGTCGAGGGCATCCATGAGGGCGGCAAGCTCTGTGTGCGCGGCCCCAACATCATGGCCGGCTATCTCAGTGCCGACCGGCCGGGCGTGCTCGTGCCGCCGGAGGGCGGCTGGCACGACACTGGCGACATCGTCACGCTCGATGACGGCTTCGTCGTCATCAAGGGCCGGGCGAAGCGCTTCGCCAAGCTCGGCGGCGAGATGGTGTCGCTCGCGGCGGTCGAATCGATGGTGTCCGGGCTCTGGCCGGACTTCAACCATGTCGTGGTGGCGCTGCCCGACGCCCGCAAGGGCGAGCAGCTCGTCCTCGTCACCGAGAAGCCCAATGCCGAGCGCAGCGTGCTGCAGGAGACGGCGAAAGTGCAGGGCTTCCCGGAACTCTGGGTGCCGCGCGCCATCCTGGTGACGAACTCGATTCCCGTCCTCGGCAATGGCAAGATCGATTATGGCGCGACGCTCGAACTCGCCCGCTCGCGACGCTCGCTTCTGTAAAGCCACAATCATGCTGTTGCTGCGGCCCATGATTCTGCTCAGTTCCGCCGCTCCCCTGCTCGGGGCCCTGCGCGCCGCGGCGCTTTCGCCGCTGCTGTTCCTCGCCCCGGGCGATCTCGCGGCGCAGGAGCGCGGCGCCGTCTATGAGCGCCGCGACGAGTGCATCGCCGGCGGCATCCTGACGGCGGAGCAGTGCGAGTTCGCCTATCGCAACGCCCGCGCCGAATTCGAGCAGAAGGCGCCGCGCTACGCCTCGCGGGCGCTGTGCGAGCGCAGCCACAAGCGCTGCGGCGCGCAGATGATCGCGACCGGCGGCTGGGAGAGCTTCGGCAAAGGCGGGGCGACCTATGTGCCGCGCTTCACCGGGGTGCGGGTGACCGGGGAGGGCGCCGCCCGCCGGGCCTTCCCGGTGATCGAGGGCGGCGGGCACGTCGCCTTCGCCGGGCGCAGCGTCAGCGAGTTGCAGGACAAGGTCGCCGGGCGCCAGGGCACGATCGGGCTCGCGGCCTCGCGCGGCCATGGCGGGAACGCTCCGCAGAGCGGGGCGCCTTACGTCAAGCGCGGCGACCGCGACGACACGGTGCGCGTGCCGATGCAGGAGAAGCCGATCGGCTCGAACGTCGCGCCGGGCCTCTATGTCGATCCCGACGGCGTCGAATGGTACAAGCCGGCGCGGCGGAACTGAGCCTTACCCTCCCCCCGCTTGCGGTGGGGAGGGCCGGGGTGGGGGGCAGTTCCGCTCGGCGGTCTGCTCAAGCCTAGGGCGAAACCTGCTTTGCGGCCCCCCATCCCTCACCCTTCCCCACCGCAAGCGGGGGGAAGGGGACGAGCCCCGGCTTCGAGCGAACGCCTTGGTTGCGTGCTTGCAGCGCTTGCGCGGCGGCGTCCGCGCCGCTACCGCTCTGCCTCAGGCGGACGTGGCGAAACTGGTAGACGCAAGAGACTTAAAATCTCTCAGCCGCGAGGCTATGCGGGTTCGATCCCCGCCGTCCGCACCACCTCGGTCGTCGCCATTTCAGCGCTCTGCCTGTTTCCCGAACACCACCGTCAGATTGTTCGCGGGCATCTCGATCACCTTGGGCTCGCCGAACCCCGCCGTCGATGCCAGCGCCGTGACCTCGCCGAGGTCGCGCAGGCCGAAAGCCGGGTCCCGTTCGCGCAGGCTCTCGTCGAAGGCGGCGTTGCCGGGCTCGAGCGGGCGGCCGGGGCGGCGGAAGGGGCCGTAGAGGATCAGCTGCGCGCCCGTCGGGAGCAGGGCGCCCGCGCCGCGGAACAGCCCTTCCGTCGCCGTCCACGGCGCGATGTGGATCATGTTGATGCAGAGGATCGCCCCCGGCGTCTCGCCGGGCGGCAGGGTCGCCGGCCAGGCGGGATCCGCGGCGTCGATCCGCCGCGGCGGCAGGACGTTCTCGCGGCCAGACTGCGCGGTCCAGGCGGCGATGCTCGCCAGGGCCTCTGGCGCCGGATCGCTCGGCAGGAAGCGCAGAGCCGGCATAGCTTCTGCGAAATGGACGATGTGCTCGCCCGAGCCGCTGGCGATCTCGAGGACGAGGCCGCTTTCCGGCAGAAGGGAGCGCAGCGTGTCGCGGATCGCGTCGCGGTTGCGCGCCGCCGCCGGCGCATGGAGGCGGCGGTCGGCTTCGGCTACTGCGGCGGCGGGTTCCCAGGGGCTCGGCCTCGTCTGCGTCATCACAAGGCCCTTTTTAAAAAAATCGGTCCGAACCATCGCCAGAGGCGCAACATCCGCTATAAGGGGCGAGGAAGCAGGCCGCCATCGCTGCGGCTCTGCATGATACGGACTGGTTTTGTTAACCGAAATTCTGATCGTCGTGGCCCTGACCGTCATCAACGGTCTGCTCGCCATGTCCGAGCTCGCGGTTGTCTCCTCCCGTCCCGCCCGCCTCAGGGTTCTCAGCGATCAGGGCAGCAAGGGCGCCGCAACGGCGCTGCGCTTGGCCGACAATCCCGGCCGCTTCCTCTCGACCGTCCAGATCGGCATCACCCTGGTCGGCGTGCTGTCGGGCGCCTTTTCGGGCGCCACGCTCGGCGCGCGGCTGTCGGAGTGGCTGATCGGGCAGGGGTTCTCGCGGGTGGTTTCGGATGGGTTCGGCGTCGGCCTCGTCGTCGTGGCGATCACCTATCTCTCGCTGATCATCGGCGAGCTCGTGCCCAAGCAGATCGCGCTGCGCGATCCCGAGCGGGTGGCGGCGCGCGTCGCGCCGGCGATGCTGCTGCTTTCGAAGGTCGGCGCGCCGCTGGTCTTCCTGCTCGATATTTCGGGGCGGGCGGTGCTGGCCTTGCTCGGACAGAAGGGCGAGTCGGAGGAGAGGGTCACCGAGGAGGAGGTCCGCACCATCATCGCCGAGGCCGAGACGGCCGGCGTGCTGGAGCGCGACGAGCGCGAGATGATCACGGGCGTCATGCGCCTCGCCGACCGGTCGGCGCGCGCGCTGATGACGCCGCGCCGCGAGGTCGAGGTCATCGACCTGACCGACAGCGCCGACGAGATTCGCGCGCAGCTACGCGCCACGCGGCGCTCGCGCCTGCCGGTCCAGGACGGCGAGTCGGATTCGATCATCGGCGTCGTCGTGGTCAAGGAGTTGATCGACTTCCTCTCCGATGGCGGCACGCATGAACTGCGCGGGCTGGTCAGCGAGGCGCCGGTGGTGATGGACACGGCCGGAGCCCTGCAGGTGCTGCGCGAAATCCGGTCGTCACGCGTCCATATGGCGCTCGTCTTCGACGAATACGGGCATTTCGAAGGCATCATCACGCCGGGCGATGTGCTGGAGGCGATCATTGGCGCCTTCCAGGAAGAGGAACAGGATGAGCCGCCGATCGTCACCCGCGCCGACGGCTCCTGGCTGGTGGCGGGCTGGATGCAGGTCGACGAATTCTCGCACGAACTCGGTATCCACATTCCGCGCGACGCCGATTTCCAGACGGTCGCCGGCTTCATCCTGGCCGAGCTCAACCATCTGCCGGTCGTTGGCGAGGTCTTCGAGAAGGGGCATTGGCGCTTCGAGGTCGTCGATCTCGACGGTCGCCGCATCGACAAGATCCTGGTCAGCCGGATCGACTGATCTGGACTTGCCATGTTTGACGTTCGGCAGCGGTGCATGGTTTAAGTCTGGCTAGGGGTTCACCGCGACGACCCCGTGAGGCTTCGGCCCAAGGCTCGCGTCCAATATCCTCAGCTTCAGGATGGACGCCCATGTCTTCCAACATCTCGATCAGCGCTGCCCCGTTGTCGAAGCTTGTCGGCCTGCCCGATGCGCCCGTCATCATCGATGTCCGGATCCCCGACGATGTCGCGGCCGATCCGCGCCGGCTGCCGGGCTCGGACAGCCGCTCCCACACCGATGTCAGCGTCTGGGCGAACGCCTATGCCGGGCAGCGCGTGGTCGTGTCCTGCCAGCGCGGCCTGAAGCTCAGCGAGGGTGTCGCGGCCTGGCTGCGCCACCACGGCGTCGCCGCCGAAAACCTCGCGGGCGGCTTCGAGGCCTGGCGCGACGCGGGCGGCCTCCTGCTGCGCAGCGCGGCGCTGCCGCCGCGCGATGCCGCCGGCCGCAGCGTCTGGGTCACGCGGACGCGGCCGAAGGTCGACCGGATCGCCTGCCCCTGGCTGATCCGGCGTTTCGTCGACCGGCACGCCGTCTTCCTGTTCGTTTCGCCCTCGGAGGTCGCCGCGGTGGCCGAGCGCTTCGCGGCGACGCCCTTCGACATCGAGGGCGTGTTCTGGAGCCACCGCGGCGAATGCTGCAGCTTCGACGTCATGATCGAGGAATTCGGGCTCGCGACGCCGGCGCTCGACCGGCTCGCGGCGATCGTCCGCGCGGCCGATACCGCGACCCTGGAGACCGTGCCCGAGGCCGCCGGATTTCTGGCCGCATCGCTCGGCCTCTCGCGCATGTTCAGGGACGATCTCGCCCAGCTCGACGCCGGCATGCTGCTCTACGACGCGATGTATCGCTGGTGCCGGGATGCCAGCGAGGAAACCCATAATTGGCCCGCCGCGGCCGGCGCTGCCAAAGGGCCGACACTGTGACCACCCTCCCTCCCGACAACGACACCGCGGCCCCGGCCAAGCTGCCGACGCTGGCGGAGGCGACACGCGTCTGGGCCCGCATCGGCCTGCTCTCCTTCGGCGGGCCGGCCGGGCAGATCGCGCTGATGCACAAGGAATTGGTCGAGGATCGCCGCTGGATCGGCGAGGAGCGGTTCCTGCACGCGCTGAACTACTGCATGCTTTTGCCGGGCCCCGAGGCGCAGCAACTCGCCGTCTATATCGGCTGGCTGATGCACCGGACTCTCGGCGGGCTGATCGCCGGGCTGCTCTTCATCCTGCCCGGTGCGGCCGTGATGCTGGGCCTGAGCATCCTCTACGTGCTCTACCGCGAGGTGCCGCTCGTCGACGGGCTGTTCTTCGGCATCAAGGCGGCGGTGCTCGCCGTGGTGGTCGAGGCCGGCCTGAGGATCAGCCGCCGGGCCCTGAAGAACCGGGCGATGGTGGCGCTCGCGATCGCCGCCTTCCTCGCGATCTTCCTGTTCAAGGTGCCGTTTCCGGCGATCATTCTGGCGGCCGGGCTGATCGGCTGGGCGGGACACCGCTGGCTGCCCCGCGTTTTCGGCGGGCAGGCCGCCCAGGCCAAGGCCGGGACCGCCGTCACGGGCGTCGTCGACGCGCTGTTTGCGCGCGGCGAGCTCGATCATGTCCGGCCTTCGACCGGCCGCGCGCTGCGGACGCTGGCGATCTGGCTGCCGCTCTGGCTCGGCCCCGTGCTCGCGCTCTGGCTGCTGACCGGGGGAGAGAGCGCCTGGACGCAGCTCGGCCGCTTCTTCAGCACCATGGCGGTCGTCACCTTCGGCGGCGCCTATGCGGTGCTGGCCTATGTCGCGCAGGCGGCGGTCGAGACCCATGGCTGGCTGCGACCCGGTGAGATGATCGACGGGCTCGGCCTCGCCGAGACGACGCCGGGGCCGCTGATCCTGGTGCTGCAATTCGTCGGGTTTCTCGCCGGTCACCGCGCCGCGGGAGAGCTTTCGCCGCTGCTGGCGGGGAGCCTGGGCGCGCTTCTGACGCTGTGGGTGACTTTTACGCCCTGCTTCCTGTGGATCTTCCTCGGCGGCCCCTATGTCGAGGCGCTGCGCGGCAACAAGGCGCTTTCAGCAGCGCTGGGCGCGATCACGGCCGCCGTGGTCGGCGTGATCATAAACCTCGCGCTCTGGTTCGGCCTGCATGTGCTGTTCAGGGAGGTCCGCCCGGTCGCCCTGTTCGGGCTCTCGCCGGACTGGCCGGTGCTGGCGTCGCTCGACTGGCGCGCGGCGCTGCTCAGCGCCGGCGCCATGGTCGCGATGCTGCGCCTCAAGGTCGGGATGATCCCGACACTCGCCGCCTGCGCGGCGGCTGGTGTGCTTCTGACCCGTCTGCCGGCCTGAGCGGCTGCGCTCAGCGGCGCGGGGGCTCGCCGGAGTCGATGATCCGGTACTCGGCATCGACGATCTCGCCGCGCGCGGGCGAGGGCGGGCGCTCGGAGAAGGCGCCGGGCGCGCCAAAGCCGGCCGCCTTCATGCGGCTGCGCAGGCGCCAGATCGCGATCGCGCCGGCTACCGCCGCAACCGGCAGCAGGATCAGCGCCAGGCTGGCGGCCAGCAGGAAGAGCACGACGCCGATCACGAGGCTCGCGGCCATCGCCAGCCAGGCGGCCCAGCGCGGCATCGTTGTGGCGCGACCGCCGATCTGCTCGGAGAAATTGACCCGGATCATCTGCTTTCGGTCCTCGGTTCATCCCCAAGCTAGGTGCGAATTGCGGCGAAGGCGAGATCACCCGTCGCCCCGGTTCAGCCACCGTCGCGGGCGCTATCCTGCCAGTCATAGAGCCAGGCATAGCGCCGGCCCAGACCCTCGGCGCCGAGATGGCGGAGCGCGAGGTCGCGTCCGATGGCGAGCGGCCAGCCGAGATGGAAGTTGCGGCCGTTGCCGCGGCTCGCCTCCTGGACACGGGCCACGCGGGCGGCGCGAGCCGTGGCATAGGCGGACAGGGCGGCGGGAACGGCTTGCGGCCCGTCCGTCTCCAGCGCCTTGGCCAGGAGCCGTGCCAGCACCGCCGCATCCTCGATCGCCAGCGAGGCGCCCTGGGCGAGGAAGGGCAGCACGGGATGGGCCGCATCGCCCAGAAGCGCGATGCGGCCCTGCGCCATCGCCGCCGGTTTGCGGTCGAACAACGACCAGACCTGCCAGCCCGAGGCCGCGGCGACGAGATCGCGCAGACCCTGCGAGGCCTGGGCGACGGTGCTGGCCGGCAGACGCGGATCGCCCTCGCGCGACCAGCCTTCGCGGGCCTCCGGGCTGCGGCGGATGATGACGAGATTGGTCTCGCGCCCGGCCGCGACCGGGTAATGCACGGCGTGGCGGCCGTCGCCGAGATGGAGCTGGACCCGCGCCGGGCCGCGCTCCGCGGGCGGCGCCAGTGCGCGCCAGGCCTCGAAGCCGGTGTAGACCGGAGGCGAGGTGTCGCCGACGGCATCGCGCATGCGCGACCAGAGCCCGTCGGCGCCGATCAGGGCGAGGCCCGACACGCGCTCCGACTGTCCGCTGGCACCGGTCAGGGTGGTCGAGACGCCGTCGGCCTCCTGCGTCACGCTCTCGAGGCCGCGGCCGACGACGAGCCGGATGTTGGGCATGGTGCGGGCGGCATCGAGCAGCACGGTGTGCAGGTCGCTGCGCTTGAGCAGCCGGTAGGGCGTCGCCAGCCGTTCGGGATGGGACGGCATCTCCAGCAGCGCGCGGCCGTCGCGCCAGCGCCGGACCGCCAGGCCATGCGAGGAGACGGCGACGCGCTTGAGCGGCAGGGTCAGGTCGAGCCCGTCCAGCACCCGTCCGGAATTCGGGCTGATCTGCAGCCCGGCGCCGAGTTCGCCGAAGCCTGTGCGCTTCTCGACCACGGTGACGCCGATGCCGCGGCGGGCCAGCGCCAGCGCCGCGGTGAGCCCGCCGATGCCGGCGCCGGCGATCAGAACATGGGGAGCGGGCACTGGGCTCAGGCCTTCGTCGTCGAGGCGGGACGGCCGCCGCCTTTGCGAGGCGCGCCCCAGGGCCGCCGGGGCGGCCGGCTCAGGGCAAGAGCGCCGTCAGGCGGCCTGCGCCGTCTCGTGATGGGCGCATTCGGGTGGCGAGCAGGTCCCGGCCTTCAGGGTCGCGTCGAATTTGTAGAGCGTCGAGCAATAGGGGCAGACGATCTCATGGTCGGCGCCCATGTCGAGATAGACATGCGGATGGTCGAAAGGCGGCTTGGCACCGACGCACATGAATTCGCGCGCACCGACATGGATGACGGCGACGCCCTTGTCGTTGTGGAAATGCGGAATGCCGTGATCGGCCATGATCGTCGCTCTTGCTTCGTGATGTGGCTGCAAACTACCGCGCCGGACGGCTGCGCGCCAGTGCGCGATTGTCTCAGCGCGGTGCCGCCGGGCGCAGGCAGGCCTGGGCGAGCTCGGTGACGCGCCCGCGCCCGGCCTCGTCGAGCCGGTCCGCCAGCGTCGCTGCCCACAGCCCCTCCCGCTTCAGCGAATCAGCCGTGCAGACGCAGAGCCGCTCGCAGGCTTCCGCGCCGAGCGGGGCCTGCGGCGCAGCTGCTCTGGCAGGACAGCATGAAGCCGCGCTCCTGCGAGGCGGGCGGCGAGGGGGACAGCTGCAGGGCCAGCATCAGCGCGCCGATGAAGACCGGCTGATGGACGAGATAGACCAACAGGCTGTGGCGCCCGCCCCAGGCGACGATCCGGGCCGGCAGCGAGGCCGGGCGCCAGGCGGCGAGGCGGCTGCCGATGAGGCGCGGCAAAGCGAGCCGCGCCAGCACCATCCCTGAGAGCACGCAGCCGAACCAGGGGAAGATCGGCACGAAATCCGCCGTCACGATCGGCGCGCGCGAGAAGCCGAGCCAGGCGAGCCAGGGCGCATCAAGCAGCGGATGGGCGACGAGGACCGGCAGGGCGAAGGCGACGACCGCAGCGACCGCCACGGCGCCAGCCGGCAAGCGCAGGAAGGGCAGAGCGAGCACACTGCCGAGCGCGACATGATGCAGGATGCCGAAGAAGATGAAGCTGCGCGGCATCGCGAAGAACGTCGCGAGCGTCACCAGCGTGGCGGCGCCCGCGACCATCGCGAGGCGCTTCAGGAAGGCGTGGCGATTCAGGCCGTTCCGGGTGGCCAGCACGAGGCTGATTCCGACCAGCGTCAGGAAGGAGCCGGCGATCAGCCTGGCGAACCAGCGCCAGCCGGGATCGGAGGGGACATGCGTCTCGATCACCCCGAAATAGGAAAGATCATAGGCGAAATGGAAGACGAACATCGCCAGAAGCGCGAGGCCCCGGGCGAGGTCGACGACCTCCAGCCGCAGGCGCGGCGAGGGGGCGGCAGCGAAGGGAGGAACGACGCTCATGCCGGCCTTCATAGGCAGGCTGCGGCGCGACCGCTACCCAAAGCGGGGCGTTGATGGCATGGGAGAGCCCACTTCCCGCGACGGTAACGGACTGCCATGCAGAGCTTCTCATCCGACGGCGTCAACCTCGCCTTCATCGATCTCGCGCCCACCGGCGATGTCGACCGGCACGAGACGGTTATGCTGGTCCATGGCTTCGGCTCCAGCCACATGGTCAACTGGGTCAACACCCAGTGGACGAAGACGCTGACCCATGCCGGCTACCGCGTCGTCGCGCTCGACAATCGCGGCCATGGCCAGAGCCAGAAGCTCTACGATCCGGCCAGCTATTCCTCCCAGATCATGGCCGAGGATGTGCGGCGGCTGATGGACCATCTCGCCATCCCGCGCGCAGCGGTGATGGGCTATTCGATGGGCGCGCGCATCTCCGCCCATCTGGCGCTGGCGCATCCGCAGCGGCTGACCGCGCTGCTGCTCGGCGGGCTCGGCATCCATCTCGTCGAGGGCGTCGGCCTGCCGCTCGGGATTGCGGACGCCATGGAGGCGCCCTCGCTCGATGGGCTGACCGACCCGATGCAGCGGATGTTCCGCGCCTTCGCCGAGGCGACGAAGAGCGATCTCAAGGCGCTCGCCGCCTGCATCCGCGGCTCGCGGCAGACGCTGAGCGAGGCCGAGGTCGGCCGCATCGCCGTGCCGACCCTCGTCAGCGTCGGCACGACGGACGACATCGCGGGCTCGGGCCCGGCGCTGGCGCGGCTCATCCCCGGCGCGGAGGCCTTCGACATCCTGGGGCGCGACCACAACCTCGCCGTCGGCGACAAGACCCACAAGCAGGCGGTGCTCGACTTCCTGTCGCGTTTGTGAGGTCGCGGGGAGACGGTTCGAAAACCCTCTTCCGACAAGCGTTTGCGGAACAATTTTGACAAACCGAATCCGGCGCCCCACATGCGGGCGGCCCATCGCCCTCAAACAGCTTTGGCGTCGATGCCGCCTCGGGTGCTAGGATCGGCCTCGCCGAACGACCCTCTCCGGAGAGCAACCATGTCGTCAGGACGCTCCGTCGCAGAAGCCCGCGACCCCGCGAGCGGGCTCGAACGGCTCGACCCCGTCTGGTCGCGCCTGCGCCGCGAGGCCGAGGCTGCGCTCGCCGCCGAGCCGGCGCTGGGCAGCCTGATCCTCGCCTCCGTGCTGAATCAGCCGGGCTTCGAGGCCGCCGTCAGCCACCGCGTCGCGGCGCGGCTCGGCCATCCCGCCGTGCCGGCCGATCTGATCGAGCAGGCCTTCGCCGAGGCGCTCGCCGCCGACGCCACGGTGGGGCCCGGCATGCGCGCCGACGTCGTCGCGGTGCTCGATCGCGACCCGGCCTGCTACCGCGTGCTCGAGCCGGTGCTGTTCTTCAAGGGCTTCCACGCGCTGCAATGCCACCGGTTGGCGCATTGGCTCTGGCAGCAGGAGCGGCGCGACTTCGCGCTCTATCTGCAGGGCCGCGCCTCGGAGGTCTTCCAGACCGACATCAACCCCGCCGCGCGCATCGGCAAGGGCATCTTCCTCGACCATGCCACCGGGCTCGTCGTCGGCGAGACGGCGGTGATCGAGGACGACGTCTCGATGCTGCACAGCGTCACGCTGGGCGGCACCGGCAAGCAGGGCGGCGACCGCCACCCCAAGATCCGCAAGGGCGTGCTGCTCGGCGCCGGTGCCAAGATCCTCGGCAATATCGAGGTCGGCCAGTGCTCGCGCGTCGCGGCTGGCTCGGTCGTGCTGGCGAGCGTGCCGCGCAACAAGACGGTCGCGGGCGTGCCGGCCAAGGTGGTCGGCGAGGCGGGCTGTGCCGAGCCGTCGCGCTCGATGGACCAGATCCTCGGCGGCGATTGCGGCGCCGACATCTGAGCCGCGCGGCCTGCGGCCTCAGCCCTGCGCGACCAGCCAGGCGGCGATCTCGGCCTGGCGCGGATGCGGGCGCTCCGCGGTCGCGGGTGCCACGGTCAGCCGCTCGCTGAGCGGCAGCGGCGGCTGGAGCGGCGCGACCAGCCGCCCTTGCGCGAGCAGCGGCGCCACCAGCGAGAGCCGCCCCATCAGCACGCCCGAGCCGGTCAGCGCCGCGTCCAGCGCCAGGCTGTAGAGCGAGAAGCGCGGGCCCCGCGTCGCATCGAGGTGGCGCGGCGCCCCGGCATGAGCGAGCCAGCGCGACCAGTCGCTTTGCCAGACGGCGTCGTACAGCAGCGTCTGGCCGGCGAGATCGGCGGGTGAGCCGAGGCGTTCCGCCAGCGCGGGCGCGCAGACCGGCAGGATCGCATCCTCGCCGGGCAGCGTCAGCGCCTGCGGGCCTGAGCCCGGCTCGCGATAGAAGATCGAGAGATCATGCGGCTCGCGGCGCGGATCGGGCGGGGCCTCCATCGCCGAAATCGAGACCTGCAGATCCGGCCAGGCGCGCTGCAGGGCCGGCAGGCGCGGCGAGAGCCAGAGCTGGGCGATGCAAGGTAAGGCGGCGATGGTGAGCGCGCGCTGGCTCTCGCTCTCGCGCAGGCTCTGGGCGGCCTGGGCGAGGATGTCGAAGCCGCGCGTCAGCCGGGGCAGGACCTCGCGCGCGGCGGTCGTCGGCACCACGCCCTGCGGCAGCCGGCGGAACAGCGAAAGCCCCAAAGCGACCTCGAGCTGGCGGATCTGCTGGGTCACCGCGCCGGGCGTGACGCCGAGCTCGGCGGCGGCCTCGGTGAAGCTTTCCAGACGCGCAGCCGCCTCAAAAGCGCGCAGCGCCTTGAGCGAGGGCAGGCGGGGGCGGGGCGGCTTGATGGCCATGGGAGCGTCCGGCGGGAGGCTGAGATTTTCTCCGCCTACCGGCGACGAATACTCGTTTGCGCCGGCCCGCGCAAACCGCTCCTATGCGTGAGGTTTCAGGCAGGCCCCGGCGGGGCGGGAGAATGGCGATGACGGCACTGGGCAGGCGCGACTGGGTTCCCGCCGCGAGCGAGGATTACGTGCTCGAGATCGCCGGCGGTGTCAGCGGCCAGCCGCTCGACGCGATCGAGGCCAGGCTTTCGGCGCTGACGACGGAAAACCGCAACATCCACGAGCGCGACTGCTTCAACCTCAACCCCGCGACCAATGTGATGAACCCGCGCGCCGAAGCGGCGCTGGCCTCGGGTCTCGGCGCCAGGCCCTCGCTCGGCTATCCCGGCGAGAAATACGAGATGGGGCTGGAGGCGATCGAGCAGATCGAGATCATCGCCGCCGAGCTCGCGGCCGAGGTCTTCGGCGCCAAATATGCCGAGATCCGCGTGCCCTCGGGCGCCATCGCCAATCTCTACGCCTTCATGGTCGCGGCCAGGCCCGGTGACTGCATCATCGCGCCGCCGCCCTCGATCGGCGGGCATGTCACGCATCACGGCGCCGGCGCGGCCGGGCTCTACGGCATCGTCACCCATCCGGCGCCGGTCGACGCGACGAACTACACCGTCGATGTCGCGCAGCTGCGCGCGGATGCGCGGCGGCTGAAGCCGAAGATGATTACCATCGGCGCGAGCCTGAACCTGTTCCCGCATCCGATCCGCGAAATCCGCGCGATCGCCGACGAAATCGGCGCGCTCGTGCTGTTCGACGCCGCCCATATGTCGGGGATGATCGCCGGCCAGGCCTGGCAGCAGCCGCTGGAGGAGGGCGCCCATCTGATGACGATGAGCACCTACAAAAGCCTCGGCGGCCCGCCCTCGGGGCTGATCGTCACCAATGACGCCGCCATCGCGGAGCGGCTCGACGCCATCGCCTATCCCGGGCTGACGGCGAATTTCGACGCGGCGAAATCGGCTTCGCTGGCGATCACGCTGCTCGACTGGAAGGCCCATGGCCGCGATTACGCGCAGATGATGGCCGCCACCGCCAAGGCTCTGGGCGAGGCGCTCTGCGAGCGGCAGATCCCGGTCTATGCGCGCGAGCGCGGCATCACCACCTCGCACCAGTTCGCGATCGAGGCCCATGCCTATGGCGGCGGCCAGGCGGCGGCGCATAAGCTGCGCGCCATCAACATCCTGAGCTGCGGCATCGGCCTGCCGCTGCCGGAGGTGGCGGGAGACGTCAACGGTCTGCGGCTCGGCACCCCCGAAATCGTCCGCTTCGGCATGACCCCGGCCGACATGCCCGAACTCGCTGCTTACATCGCCGAGGGTCTGAATGGCTCGCGCCCGGCGGAGGCGATCGCGCGGGATGTCACGGCGTTCCGGGGGAGGTTCCGGGGGCTGCATTTCATGCGGTGAGGGGAGAATTCCTGACTCCCCGAACGTCCTGTTTCGGGGGTAGATCCTCCGGTGTGCCGCGTGCCCGAGATGCCCTTTCTGCGGCTTTGGGAACATTGCTCTAGCGCGTATCAGGTTCTGATTACGCAAAGCCTTGATGAGTGAGGGTGGCAAAGCGCATCGGTTCAGCGCGCTCCAAGCTGGTTCGACCATCGCGATTTCGTCGGTCCCTAACCGAGCGCTGCAGATGACGTTGCAGCGCACCGCTGGCGGTTCGGCGCTATAGGCGGCGAGTGGCAAACTCTCCCGGTCGCGACTACAGTTGAACATAGAACAGTCTTTGGTCGGCTTCGTCGTGCATGCCCTCGCCGGCGACCGGCTTGTCATAGCTGCAGATGAAGCAGCCCGAATCTAGCCGTAAGCGATGTCCCGCTGGCACCTTTGCTTGAGCGGTCTGAGCGCCGATGTTTGAGGCCCCTGAGGGCTTCGACACATGACGATTTCAGAGCTTACGCTTAAATCCAGCGACGACGAGCCGGTTCGGCGGTTCGAGGTCTTCACTGGGACCGGGCGCCGACGAGATTGGTCGGACGACGACAAGGCAAGGATCGTGGCGGAGAGCTACGAGCCGGGCGCGACGGTGAGCGCGATTGCGCGCCGCCATGCCTTGTCTCCGCAGCAGCTTTTCGGCTGGCGGCGTCTTTTGCGGCGAGCACCAGAGCCGGCATCATCGCCCATGTTCGTGCCCGCGGTGGTCGATGCAGTTCGTTGCGAACCCGAGACCGTGAGGCAGCCGACCACGCGTCGTCGTCGCACTGTCGCCAGGCCGAGCGGCGGGATCGAGATCGAGATTGACGGCGTCGTGGTGCGTGTCGGAACCGGTGCGAGCCCCAAGACGATTGCCGCGGTGATCGGCGCGCTGAAGGGCGGCGCGTGATCGGCCCGACCGGCGCGGTCCGCGTCATGATCGCGACGAAGCCGGTCGACTTCCGCAAGGGCGCGGAGGGCCTGGCCGCGCTGGTGCGCGAGAACATGGGCGCCGATCCGTTCTCGGGCGCGGTCTATGTGTTCCGGGCGCGGCGCGCCGACCGGATCAAGCTGGTCTACTTCGATGGAACGGGCGTCTGCCTGTTCTCGAAGAGGCTGGAAGACGGCAAGTTCCAGTGGCCCGCCATCGCCGACGGCGTCGTGCGACTGACAGCGGCACAGCTTCAGGCGTTGCTCGAAGGCCTCGACTGGCGACGGGTGCATGAACGGCGCGAGACACGGGTCCCCGTCGCGGCAAGTTGATCGTTCCAGACTGGCAAGCCACTGTAATCCATGATTGAATCGGCTTCGTGAACAACGCGGCCAACCCACTGACCAGCGATCCGATCGCGCTTCGGGCGATGCTGGCGGAAGAGCGCGCCGAGAACGAGCGGCTGCGTCAGATCATCAAGGAGTTGCAGCGTCATCGCTTCGGGCGCCGAGCCGAGAGCCTGCCGCTCGATCAGCTCCTGCTCGGGCTCGAGGAGGCCGAGCAGATCGAGGCCGAGGCCCTCGCGGGCGAGGAAGCGGCTGATCCCGTCAAGCATGCCGACCGGGCCAGGAAACGCCGCGCCAACCGTGGAGCACTGCCGGCGCACCTGCTGCGGGTTGAGCAGATCGTCGACGTCCAGGACAAGACCTGCCCGTGCTGCCGGGGCGAGCTGCATGCGATGGGCGAGGATGTCTCCGAGCGTCTCGACATCGTCCCCGCCCAGTTCCGCGTGATCGTGACCCGTCGGCCGAAATACGCCTGCCGGGCCTGCGAGGAGGTCGTGGTGCAGGCGCCGGCACCCGCCCGGCTCGTCGAGGGCGGCATCCCGACCGAGGCAACGGTGGCCCATGTTCTGGTCGCCAAATACGCCGACCACCTGCCGCTTTACCGCCAGGCCCAGATCTATGGCCGGCAGGGCGTGAACCTGGACCGCTCGACCCTGGCTGACTGGGTCGGCAAGGCAGCCTTCCTCCTACGGCCGGTCCATGAGCGCTTGTTCGAGCGGCTGAAGGCATCGACCAAGCTCTTCGCCGACGAGACGACGGCGCCGGTGCTCGATCCCGGCCGCGGCCGGACCAAGACCGGCCAGCTCTTTGCCTACGCCCGTGACGAACGGCCCTGGGGCGGCGCAGACCCTCCTGGCGTGGCCTATCTCTATGCGCCCGACCGCAAGGCTGACCAGCCGATCCGGCATCTTCAAGGCTTCACCGGCGTGCTCCAGGTCGACGGCTACGCCGGCTACAAGGCGCTGGCCGAGAGGAATGCCGTGAGCCTGGCCTTCTGCTGGTCACACGTCCGGCGCAAGTTCTACGATCTCGCGCAAGGTGGCCCCGCGCCAATCGCCACGGAAGCGCTCGCGCGCATCGCGACGCTCTATCAGGTCGAGGCCGACATCAAAGGCTGCTTGGCCGAGGAACGCTGCGCCGCCCGGCAGGCCAGGAGCCGCCCCATTGTCGCGGCGCTGGAGCCGTGGCTCAAGGACAAGCTCGGCCTCGTCAGCCAGAAGAGCAAGCTTGCCGAGGCCATCCGCTACGCGCTCTCGCGCTGGGCCGGTCTCTCACGCTTCCTCGACGACGGCCGCGTCGAGATCGACTCCAACGTGGTCGAGCGCGCGATCCGACCGATCGCTTTGAACCGCAAGAACGCGCTCTTTGCCGGATCCGATGGCGGCGCCGAGCACTGGGCAGTCGTCGCCTCGCTCGTGGAGACCTCCAAGCTCAACGGCGTCGATCCGCAAGCCTACCTCGCCGACGTCATCGCCCGTATCGTCGCCGGCCACCCGCAAAGCCAGCTCGACGATCTGCTGCCTTGGGCCTACGCCAAACTGCCGCTCAAGGCCGTGGCCTGAGAACACCGCTTACATCTAGCCGATCCTTTCGGCGGTCCTAAACCGTGCTGCGATCGGTATCGGTGTTGAATCCAAGCCTTGCTGAATTCTCGGATCGTTACGTTGGCGCCAGCAACTGGAGATCGACGCCGCCTGCAAGGGGCGTCTGCTTCGGTTCGCTTTAGGCGCTTCGAATTGAGGGGTTTCGGTCGAGCGGCCGGAGGTTGAAAAGCCAGTCCCGCCATTGGGCGACCCAGATCGAGGCGGCGGAGATCGTGTCGTGGCTGAAGTCGTAGCTGAGCTTCAGATTGATCAGCGCCACACCTCCTATGATCGCCAGATGCAGCATGTCTCTTGGCGTTAGACCGGAACCCGGCCTCAGGATCATAAAGGCGCAATAGGCAAGGACGGCGAAAGGCGTCACCATCACGAATGGAACTAGCGCCAGGAGCCAGAGAAGGGCGAACCTGTTGGTAAAGATCAACCGCAGCGTGCTGCGCGCACGGCGGCGGGTAACGCCGATCGCCGAGATTACGACAGCCGAGGAATCCTCAATGAGGAGTACGCAGCCGCATTCCCGACAGACAATGGCTTGCCGGGCAAGCGGGGCGCCGCATTGCCTGCAAAGCGTAGGAGGCGGTGGTGGCTGCGCTACGGATTGGGCCACTGCCGGGCTGCTCTCTGGTGGAACATGATGTTCACAGCCTTGGCTGACGAGTAGGCGTCGATCATAGCCCAGATCCAGATAATCCAGCCCAGCAGCACCAGCCACAGGACGGCGCACAGCAGCAGCATGACGATGCCTTTGCCAACTTGGCCGTTGTACATCTGGCCGATGCCAGGGATGAAGAACGAGAGCAGGAGAGCGAGCCCGGGGCTCTTCGGACCCATCTCGGCATAGAGTTCCGGGTTATAGCCGGGCCCCGGTCCGAAATGCTGGGTGATCTGCACCACCGTGCCGCCATCATTCCGTATTTGGCCCTCTGCCCCACTTCCAGCCGCCGAGGCACTTGGGACGCTGTGCACGAGTGATGAGGCCGACCCGACGGCGGGCGGCCGCGCGCGAAAGAGCGGACCCAGCACTGCGTCTTTCGATGCGGTAATCCAATCCGATTTTCCGACTGCACAGACGCTCGTCTTGTCGTCAATGCGGCCTTCTGAGAGGAAGGTCTTGAGGGTGTGGCCTGTGTAGGGCCCGTAGTTCTTGCCCTCGAGATAGATGAACCACTCCCCATCGAGCGGATGGGGCGGAGGCAGCGGGACATTGCTGTTGCCGCCGATCGGAGCTGGCAGTGGGGGCGTGTCGCTCACCGGTCAGGCCTTATGAATGACGCGGGTGCCGCAGATCATGTCGTGCAATCCCTTCTTCTGGTTGGTCCAGCCAACCATGAAAAAGCCGATACCGAATGGGATGCCGGAGATGATGTAGGAGAGGTACCGGCCGAAGGCCAAGCCTCCACTGACTGGCGCCCCATCGACTCGGATGATTTTCAGCCCGACCATCTGCTTGCCCCATGTAGCTTGCGTTGGGCCGGACACGGGGACCACGTAATAGCAAATGCCCACGAAGAGTGTCACGATTGTGCCGAGTCCCGAATTCGGATCGCCAGTAATCATGATGACAATGGTCACCGGGATGATCATCAGCAAGAAGAGGAAGACGACGTCGAGCAGGTAGGCGCCGGTCCTAATCCAGAATCCAGCATAGCGAACGTTGCCGGCAGTCGCCGGCTGAGGATAGCCGCCGTATTGGCCTTGGTTTTGGGTGATCCGGACGTCTGCGGTCGGTGCTGGCGGAAGCGCCGTCGCCATCGGCGGCAGCGGCGGAGCCCGCTCCGCGAACATTCCGGCGAGAAACGGCACTGATCCGGCTTCGGTCCATTCAGTGGCACCGACGACGCAAACCAGTGTTTTCGGTGTGATACCAACGGCCCTCATTCCTGACCGATATGCGCCCATTCACGCCTCCCGATGGATGTGATGGTCCTGGGCTGATCGACGAGGCGGTTCCACGCGTCGCAGGCGGCGTCGATGATGTCGTCGTAGGTGTCGAAGACGCGGTTTGAGAGCCAGTTCGCGCGCAGATACTGCCAGATGTTCTCGACCGGGTTCAGTTCGGGCGAGCGCGAGGGCAGGAAGATCAGCGAGATGTTTTTCGGCACGACGAGCTTGGCCGTGGTGTGCCATCCGGCGCGATCGAGCAGTAGGACGGCATGGGCGCCCTTCGCGACCGTCCTGGCGATCTCGTCGAGATGGGCCTGCATGGCGTGGGTATCGGCGAAGGGCATGGCGAGCGCCGCGCCGACGCCGCGGGCCGGGCAGATCGCCCCGAACAGATAGGCGCTCTCGTAGCGCTGGTCGGCGGGCTGGCGCGGCCTGGTTCCGCGCCTGGCCCATTGCCGGACCAGGCCGTTCTTCTGGCCGATGCGGGCTTCGTCCTGGAACCAGAGTTCGATCGGCTTGCGCTTCGGCACATGGGCGAGATGGGCCCCCAGCGTCACCGCGAAGTTTTTTTGAACGCCTCGATCACGCGCGCGTCCTGCGCCGGGTGGTGCGGGCGCGCGCTGATGTGGGAAAAGCCGATCTGCTTCAGAAGCTTCCCGATCGTGCGCTCGTGATAATCAACGCCGAAGCGCTCACGAACGACCTTCTGCAGGTCGATGCGCCGCCAGCGCACCACGCCATTGACGGCCCGGTCGGGGCCCGTCTCGACGATGGCCGCCAAGGCGGCGAGCTGATCGGTCGAGAGCCTGGGCGGATGTCCCTTGGAACGAATGTCCTTCAGCCCGTCGGGGCCGCCTTCGTTGAACCGGTGAACCCAGTCGCGCAGCGTCTGGCGATCCATGCCGCCGATCCGCGCGGCCTGCTCCCGATCCATACCGTCGAGAACCGCCGCCAGCGACAGAAGCCGGCGGCTCTGGTTGGCGTGCCTCGACCCCGCCGCAAGCCGACGCAGGTCGAGGGCCGAGTAGTCCGTTCGAAGCTTCACCGCAGCAGCCATGGCGCGAATCCTCCTCGCGCACATGGAATCAGCGAAACGAGCCGCCGAAAAGACCCCCGTGAGTCAGCCGCGATGGCCGTTGGTATGACCTGATCCTTGGAAATCAGCTCTTTCAGCTGCACTCCCGGCATAGGGCCGATTGTTTGGCCATTCTCGGCTACGTACCACTGCTGATCCAGAGGGTGCGGCGGTGGGGAGAAGCTTCCTGCATTTGCGTTCACGGCGTACCCCGGGGTCGGCATCTTGAGCTGCTCAAACTGAGAGCCGAATTTTAAACAAGTCAATTGCTTTGACGGTAATCTGGATAGTGAACGCGGCGCTGAGCGCCGGTCTTTTTGTGCCGTGTGTTCAAAGTCATTTCGCGCTCTGACGTAAGCAAGAGTATCAGGACGCATCCGCCAGAATTAACTCGATCCGCTTCGCACTGTCGGTGATCAGGCTTCAAGTGGCGTCGAAATCACCCGCGATCGCAGCACTTTTGCCGCGGGGGTGTTCGCATGCCGCCAAGAGCACGGCCCTTGGGACGATGACCGCTTCCGCGAAATAACGAATGCGCAGTCGCAGGCTTCTTGTTCATGGTCGGCCCCATGGCGAGGACAGGCCATGACCGGGCCTGCGCCGTCGCGGCCTGCGATCGTCGGTTAGAGCTGAACCCGATGAGGGGCACTGGCGTCGAAAGGGCTCGCGGCGGAGGATGGCTTTCGACCCGATAAGCGCGGCCCGGAGCCCAAAATCCCCGACAAGCGGAGCGCCACGGGGCGTGCGGCGGGTGGCTCAATCCATCCGCGCCGCATCCTGGCTCAATGGATGCGGATTTACTGCTACGCGCCTCGCGGCGCTCCGCTGCCCCTCGTCATCAACCGCCGCTGGAAGGCGGGCGGGGATTGGTCGTGCCCTGTCGTAATGAAGCGCGAGGAACCCCTCTCCCGGATGGGAGAGGGGCAGGGGTGAGGGACTGCCGCTCCTTACTGAAGCGAGACGGAGCCGTGGTGCCTTTTGCGGAGATGGCGGGCCCTCATCCGGCGCTCCGCGCCACCTTCTCCCATCCGGGAGAAGGGAAGAGGCGTCGCGGTTCCGGCCCCGCCCCACAAGGGTGAAGGTTCCCCGCGGTTCGGTGCTTCCTCGTCCCCGGAGGCCGGGCGCGTGCCCGGGCCCCGCCAGGCCTTCGCTCAGAACTCGTCCCAGCCGGAGGAGGCGTGGGCGTTGACGGCCTTTTTCATCGGGGGCTGTGCCGGGCGCGCGGCGGGGGGCGTTGCCGGCCGGGCGGCACGGGGCTGCGCGAAGGCGGACTGGAGCTGGCGCTGCAGACCGGTCGCGCTCGCGGCCGCGACGGAACCACCCGCCTCGGTGCGGTAGCCCGCCACGAGCTGGTTGAGCTGGGCGATGCGATCGGCCAGGGCGTTGGCCGAGGCGGCGCTTTCCTCCGCCAGGGCCGCATTGGACTGGGTCATCTCGTCGAGATGCGCCACCGTCTGGCTCATCTCGTCGATGCCATTGGCCTGTTCGCCGCCGGCCGAAGAGATATCCGCGATCGTCGAGGCGACCTTCTGCGAGGCGTCGAGGATGACGGTCAGGGATTCGCCGGCCTTGCGCACGAGCTTGACGCCCTCGCCGACCTCCGCATTCGAGGAGGAGATCAGCGCCGAGATGTCCTTGGCGGCCTCGCCGGAGCGCTGGGCGAGGGTGCGGACCTCGCTCGCCACGACGGCGAAGCCCTTGCCCGCATCGCCGGCGCGCGCGGCCTCGACTGCGGCGTTCAGCGCCAGGAGGTTGGTCTGGAAGGCGATGTCGTCGATGACGCGGGTGATCGCCTGGATCTTCTGCGAGGCATCCTCGATGCGCGCCATCGCGTTGACGGCTTCTCCGGCGATGTCGCCGCCGGATTGCGCGGCTGCGGTCGCCTCCGAGGCGAGGTTGGCCGCTGCGCGGGCGTTGTTGGCCGAAGCCTTGACGCTGGCGGCCAGTTCCTCGGTGGTCGCCGCCGTCTCCTCGAGGCTGGAGGCCTGTTCCTCGGTCCGCTTCGACAGATCGTCGGCGCCCATGGAGATTTCCTTGGCGGCCGTGTCGATGCCCTGGGCCGCGACGGCGACCTGGCCGACGAGGCTCGCCAGCGTGTCGACGAGCTCGTTCACGCCCTCGCAGAGCTCGACATTCTTGGGATTCAGCTTCTGGAGTGCGATCCGCCGCGTCAGGTCACGGTCCTTCGCCGCCTGGACGACCGTGCCGACCTCGGCGATGGCGAATTCCGTCTGCTCCTCGTCTTCCTTGCTGGCCGTGATGTCGGTGGCGTATTTCACCACCTTCATGGGGGCTCCCATGGCGTCGAGGATCGGGTTGTAGCTGGCCTGGATCCAGATGGCCTTGCCGCCCTTGCCGATGCGGCGATAGCGGCCCTCTTCATAGTCGCCGCGGCGCAGCTTCTCCCAGAACTGCCCGTAGGCGGCGGCGCTGCGCTCCTCCTCGGCCACGAAGATGCGGTGGTGCTGCCCGACGATCTCTCCGAGGCTGTATCCGGTCACGGCCAGGAAGTTGGCGTTGGCGTGCAGGATCTTGCCGGTGAGATCGAACTCGATCACGGCCTGGGCCTTGTTGATGGCGGCGAGTTGGCCCTCCATATTGGCGATGGCGGTCTTGTGGGCGGTGATGTCGGTGGCGAACTTGACCACCTTCTTCACCTTGCCGCCCTGGTCCATGACCGGCGTGTAGATGGCCTGCAGCCAGAGGCGCCGGCCGCCCTTGCCGATGCGGAGGAACTGCGCCTGGATCGCCTCGCCCGCCGCCAGGCGTGGCCAAAACGCCTGGTACTCCGGGCTGGCCCGCTCGCCGGCTTCGACGAACATCGCGTGATGCTGACCCTCGATCTCGCCCAGCCCATAGCCGATCGTCTGCAGGAAGAGGTCGTTCGCCCCCAGGATCTTGCCCGAGGGATCGAATTCGATCACCGCTTGGGTGCGCCTGATGGCGGCGGCCTCTGCGGCATGCGCGCCCCTGTTCATCAGATCGCGAATCGACATCGTGTTTTCTCCCGGCGGGCGTCAGTCCAAGGCGCCGCAATTTTTGTCATGAGGTCCGAAATGAGGGGGATCAGTTTCGTCGCCTGCCGCAACGTTAGAATCGCAGCTTTAAATTTAGGTAAATGCGAGCACTTTTAGCACGATGCGTTTACGTCATGCAGCCCATGCTGCCGATGTTGCTGCTGTAATACATGGATACATTTGAAATCAACCGCGCCGCGCCACAGTATTCGGGCTATGCGGACTGACTCAAGCGGGGGCTCGATCGTGTTTTCGCGGCTGTTTGCCCCGAGCGGCTTGATAAATCGCGGTCACATGCGACGCAGTCTGGTCTCAGATGTGTCATCTTCGCTTGACACCGACGGCGTCGCCGCTGAAATCTGATCTTGCAATTGGCCTCTCATTCGCAGGGCGCACTGGGCAATACTGGCGCGTGGCACAACCCAAAAACATCGATCTGACGCTGAAGCGCCGCACCAGGGTTCTGCGGTCGCATGCCGAAACCAGCGATTGCATGGTCGAGCATGTCGAGACGCGGAACCCGGTCGACTACGAATTCTCGATGACGAGCGACCGGCATTACGTCGCGTTCCACGATCTCGTCTTCCACGACGGCCTGATGCGCGTCGAGGGCGAAAAGCCGAGACGCGGTCGTGATCTGCGGCAGACGCTAACCTTTGTTCCCGCAGGGATCGCGGTCGAGGGCTGGTGCAAGCCGACGGGTCGTCCCCAGGCCTTTACCGCCCTCTATATCGAGCCCGATGCCGTTCCGGAGCCGCTGCTGACGGAGGCGTGCTGGAGCCGGCCGGCGATCTATTTCCAGTCACCGGCGCTGCTGCGCGTGTTCACGCAGCTCAACGAGGTTCTGCACGGGACGCTGCCGTTCAAGGAGCTTCTCGTCGAGTCGCTCGGGCAGGTTGCGGTCGCCACCTTTGCCAGCCTCCAGTCCGCCAGCGAGCCGCCCGCCCGCGCGGATCGCAAACTGGAGCTGACCGAGATCAGGCGGGTCGAAGAATACCTTCGGGAGAACATCGCCCGAGACATCCGTCTCGAGGAGATGGCCGGTGTCCTCGGCATGAGCAAGTTCCACTTCATCCGGTGTTTCCGCGCGACGACCGGCCGCACGCCCTATCGTTACCTGCTGGATTTGCGATGCCGAGCCGCGGTCGAGGCCTTGAAGTCGGGGCGCTCCGTCGGGGAGGCCGCGGTCGCCGCTGGATTCGATGGCGCGGCCCAGATGGCGCGCTCGTTACGGGCGACGCTCGGGATCCTGCCGCGGGACATCCGCGGGTGACGGCATGTCCCGCCATCTCCTGATTCTGATTTCCGGCGTGGGTCCTGGCTCAGCGAGAGCGTCCAGGTTGCGGCCGCCGACGCACCGGCAAAGGCGACGGAGCGGCTTGCCCTCACCGGCGGGCCATGGCATCCGTCCGGCCACTTCGAAAGGACCCGTCCCATGGACAAGACCGAACTCGCCAAGCTCGAGGGCTATCTGCGGCGCACCTTCAACAATCACGGCATCAGCGTGCGGGCGCGGATGAAGAAGAACGATTCGGCCGAGGTCTATCTCGCCGACGAGTTCATCGGCATCATCCATGTCGACGACGAGGACGGCGACCGCTCGTTCAATTTCACGATGGCGATCCTGGACGTCGATCTCGAGGATTGATCCTTCCGTCCGGGCTCGCGCCGCCGAGACGACGCCAGCCCTCGGATCGTGGATCGCCCCCGCCACGGAATCGAAAGGGGCAGACATCACCGGCTCCGTCTTCGCACGACGATGGATCCCGGATCAGCGCGTCTTCGCCGCTTGTCCGGGATGACGGGGTGTTGCCGCGCGTTGCGGACGACCGTCAGCGGATCAGGCCGTCGATGGTGCGGCGGACGCCGCCGAGCATCAGCTCCCAGTCGGCGATGATGGCGCGGGGGAAGCGGATGTTCACATCCATCCCGCGGTGCTTGAAGGTGACCCGGCAGGGCTCGTCGAGATCGGGCCTGGCGGGATCGGCCTTGATGCCGTCGAGCGGGCAGCGGGCGGCGAAACCGCGCCCGTCGGGCACCGAGACATAAAGCTCCTCGCCCTCATAGGGCGAGCCCTTGCGGAAGCCGCGCACCACGAGCCCGCCGGGATTCGACCAGACGGTCGGCGTCAAAAAGCGGGCATAGACCGAGAGCTGCGTCTGCGGATCGTTGACCTTGTCGGGCGGGCTCAGCGTCACCAGCAGGCGCTGGCGGTGCTGCAGCGCGTTCGGGCCGGTCTGGGCCGGGCCGAGGCTCGGCCAGTCGAGCCGGAGCCGGACCATGCCGACGAGTCGGCTGGTGTCGTCGGGCTCGGCGCCGGTGAGGTTCTGCGGCACCAGCAGCGAGACACCGCCGATCCGGGCGGGCTGGATCACCGGCTCGGCGGGGACCTCGCGATGGCCGAGATAGAGCGCGAGCCCCGTGGCCAGCGCGCCGAGCAGCATGATCGCGGCGGCGGCCTTGAGCAGTGCACCATCGGCGCGCGGCAGCGGCGGGGGCGGGCGCTTCAGCCGGTTGCGCACGGCCCCGGCGAGCGCGGCTGCGGCCTGGGCCGGCTGCGTGCGATCGACGGCGGGATCCTGGGGATGATAGGCGGTCACGTCCGGTTCCGTCTGGCTGTGTCGCCACTCAAGCATCTGCCCGTTAACGTGACGTAAACCATGCCGGTCGCGGCGCCGGCGGCGGTGTTAACCACTGCTTCAGCCTTTTCTTCACACTTCGTAAACCATGAGGCACTGTTCCGGCGTCGCGGCCGCCGGAGCAGACTTCCTTGACGATCGATCCCTCCGCCATGGAAGTGCTGAAGGCGCTGGTCGTCGGCTTCGCATTCGCGGGGCTGCTGGCCTCGGCCTTCGAACTCTTCACCGCGCAGCGCGCCGATTTCCGCCTGCTCCAGGCCGGCGGACTGTTTGCGGTGGCGAGCGTGCCGGTGGTGGTGTTCAGCGCGCCCTTCCTGATCCTGCGCAATACGGTGCGCGGCCGGCGGATCGAGGGGCGGCCGATCGTGTTCGTGATGATCGCCAGCATGATCGCCTCGGTCTGGAGCATCTTCTCCGGCCGGGTCGTGCTCGACCTGCTGCACGCGTTCGCCTCTTGACGGCGGAGGCAGCCCGCGGCCACTCCTGACGGCGCTCCAGCGCGGAAGGACAGCGGTCATGCCTCTCTATGCCCTCGACGGACAATCGCCCGAGACGCCCGGTGACGGGCAGTGGTGGCTGGCGCCCGATGCCCATGTGATCGGGCGGGTTCGGCTCGGCGTCGATGTCGGGATCTGGTTCGGTGCCGTGCTGCGCGGCGACAATGAATGGATCGAGATCCGGGCCGGCAGCAACATTCAGGAGGGCTGCGTCCTGCACACCGACATGGGCTTTCCGCTCGTCGTCGGCGAAAACTGCACGATCGGCCATCGGGCGATTCTGCATGGCTGCGTGATCGGCGAGAACAGCCTGGTCGGCATGGGCGCGACGGTGCTGAACGGCGCGAAGATCGGCCGCAACAGCCTCGTCGGTGCCAACGCGCTGGTCACCGAGGGCAAGAAATTCCCGGACAATTCGCTGATCGTCGGGGCGCCGGCGAAGGCCATCCGCACGCTGGACGAGGCCGCGGCCGCGGGCATCACCGCCTCTGCGCGCGGCTATGCGGCCCGCTGGAAGCAATTCGCGGCAGGGCTCGTGCGACTCGACTGAGCCGTCCCGCCGGAAACGAAGCGGGCCGGCCCCCGGGGAAGGAGCCGGCCCTTGGCGAAACCCGGCCTTGGGGACGGGGTGGGTGGGGACGTGACCAAGTCTCGCCGCCTATGCGGAACGGAAGGTCCCGTTCCGATCGACATCGTCGCCGCTCGAATTCGTCGCCTCAGCGCACGGATGCGACCGTGGAGGTCTGCGCGCCGCCGAGCGAGGTCCAGCCCGTCCGCATCTGCGACTCGCGCTTGACGTAGACGTAGCCGGTCTGGCTCCAGGGCAGGACGGCGTTGCGCTTGTTGTCGAGGATGAAGTCGCCGCGGTCGGTCCGGATCATCATCACGGCGTGGCCCGCGTTCTCCTCGTCGATCACCACGGTCATCACCATGGCGCGGCGCGGGACACCGGCTTCGGCCAGGCGCTTGCGCTTCAGCAGCGCGAAATCCTCGCAGTCGCCCTTGCCGTCCGTGGGCAGATCCCAGCGATCGACGACGCCCCAGTGATCCTCGTCGGTGATCGCCTCGATCTCGCGGTTCACCCGGGTGTTCACCGCCAGGATCGTCTTCCAGAGCTTCGGTGTCATCTCGACGACCTCGGCTTCGCGCAGATCGACCCGGCATTCGGCCGGGGTGCGGCGGCAGAGGTCATTCCAGGCATAGGGTGCCCTGGCGTCGCCGGAGGCCGCGGCCGGAAGGCTCGCGATCGGAACGCCGGCGGTCTGAGCGGATGCGCCCGATGCGCTGACGGTCACGAGCAGCAAGGCAAAAGCAGCGCCGAGGGTCTTTGTGGTCTTCGAAGGCATGTCGTCCCCTTTCTGGTCCCTGGGGAAGACGATGCCGCCGGCTCATGGATTTGACTTGAAATGAAAGCGAACAATTCTAGTGAATTCGTCGCTGTCTCCGGGTAAGAGAACTTAGTCTAAATCGTCGTGAAAGCCGTCGTTCGCAAATTGTCGGGATCGATTCAGCGGCTGTTAATTATCGATCGGCCTCGGGTGCGATCTGCTTAACCATGCGTGGCAGGTGGGCCTTGCGGCGGACGGCTCCTTCGGGCCGTTCGGGCGGAGCGGCCTCGACGAGCCGTCGTGCCTCGATCTCTTCGATGCGTGTGAACAGGAAGGCCGGACCGAGGGCCTGCAGGGCAGCGGCGCTGGTGAAGCCCCAGGTGGCGGCCCCGAAGGCCATCCCGGCGTCGGATGCGGCCTCGAAATCCCTGATCTCATCGCCGACGCACAGGCAGTCCTCGTGCTCGATGCCCGCCCGCCTGGCGATCTGGCGAAATTTGCCGGCCTTGCCGAACAGGCCGGCACCGCAGGCATAATGGCTGAACAGCCCCGCCAGTTCGGGTCCCAGAGCGCGGCGGATGTTGCGCTCGGTGTTGGAACTGACGATGGCAAGGATGAGGCCGGCCTGGTGCAGGTCGCGCAGCATCGCGTCGCTGCCCGGGAAGATCGGCGCGGGCTCGCCGTCATCGGTGGCGAGACGGCGCATGTGGCGGGCGATGAAGGGCAGCTTCCAGGCAGGAATGCCGAGATGGACGAGAAGTTGCCGCGCGCTGAGGCCGCGCAGCCCCTCGACCTCGTCCGCCTCGACCCGGCGGAAGCGGTAGCGCGCCGCGACATCGTTCAGCACGCCCGTGAACC
This sequence comes from Allobosea sp. R86505, assembly GCF_042466375.1. Lineage (NCBI taxonomy): Bacteria > Pseudomonadati > Pseudomonadota > Alphaproteobacteria > Hyphomicrobiales > Alloboseaceae > Allobosea > Allobosea sp. R86505. The sequence goes on from NZ_JAXHPY010000001.1 coordinate 2,561,302, forward strand.
AGGGGAAGGTGTCCGCCAGCGTTCCGTCGAAGTCGAAGATGATCAGCTTGTAGGGCATGCCCGGCCGGCGCAGCGTTTCGGAAGCCACAGGCTATGGCGGCTGCGGTTAGCCGGCGCAAGCAGGGTTCGTGCCGAAGGCGGCGGCAGCGGCGGCGCGGTGGTCTTGCGTCAGAGCTCGAGGTTTTCGTCGAGCAGGTCGGCCGAGAGGGGGAAGCGGAATTCGGCCGCATAGCCGCCGTCGAAGCGGCGGACGATCTTGGCGGGCGTCGAACCGATCCGCAGCGGCGTGTTCATCGGCAGGTCGAGATCACTGGTGAAGGCGGTGCCGGAGAGCGAGATGTCGATGAGGCGAACGACATGCTCCGTGCCGTCATCGAGTGCCACCACGGCGCGCGGATTGCGCGGCACGATGCGCTCGTGGCGGCGATCCTCGGGCAGCCCGAGTTCCTCGCGATTGGCGAGCCAGGTCAACTGGGCAGTGAATTTCTCGCGCTTGCGGCTGGTCGCGGTGATCGTCATCGCGAAGCCTTCCATCGTGGTGCGCACGCAGGTGCCCTCGATGCGGCCGAGATGTTCGAGATAGACGATGACGCGCTCGCCGGGGTTGGCCCGGGCGGGGGCGGCCAGATGCACGCCGCCAGGCGAGATGTCGATCGACTGGCAGGGATATTCCATGCGGTTGGGCAGCATGTAGCGGCCCAGAAGGACCACCTTCATACGATGATGGCGCCTGCGCTCGGCAGTGCGTGCAGCCGTCCGGGGCGGTTGTAGGGCGCTCAACATCAAAGGGTCAGCCTGCTTTCGGGCCGATCCTATAAGCGATCTGGTTAACGCATGGTGTGTCCGTCAGGCGCGGCCGCCCGGAAGGACCATGAATTTCGGCGGGTGCCCGCGTGCCGGCACCGGGGTCTGCTGGCGCGGCGCCAGGCCGGGCCAGAGCATGCGCAGCGAGATCATCCGCATCGACTCGATGGTGTCGAGGCCGAGCCATTCCGGCGTTGCCGCGGCCGACAGGGCGCCGAGCATGCGGGCATGGGTGCGGCCGCGATAGCGCAGGGGCAGCAGCAGGAGTTCGAGATAGACCGGTGCGCCGGTGCGGGTTTCGCCGGTCAGGCCGGCCACTGCGCCGGCTGACTCGTCCATCACCGTCTGGGCGAGGCGGCGCATCTCGGCCTGCGATTCGACGTCTGACCAGAGCGCGGTGAAGGCGCGGCCGCGCAACTCGTGGCCGAGCAGCGCGCAGAGCCGCGTGCCCGCAAGCCTGAAGACAGGTCCGATCGGTTCATTCTCCAGGACGAAGGTATCGGCGAGCGCATGGCGCAGGGCGCCCGGCTCGATTTCGCCGCGCTCGGGTGCCGAACGCTCTCCGCGGAGAGCGTCCCAGTACTCGAAGACGAGGCGGGTGCTTGTGTTCTTCATTCCGGTATCCAGTGCTGCCGGCCGCCGCCACTGCCGACCCGCCGTCCCGCGATGGCGCAGAACCGTCAGGAGGCGGGACGAATCGGCCCTTCGGTCGGTGAAGGACGCAGGCGCCATGCCGTCTTGCCATGCCGGCCGGTCGGAGTTCGGGTAAACGGTGCGTTAGGGTTAACAAGACCTTTCGATTGTGGATAACCGCCTAAAATGATTATCAAATTGTCTGTTTTCGCGAGGCGGTTTCGCCCCGCAGACGGAGGGGCCGGCGGGGATGTGACCGTGGCGCCGAGCCGCTCGGCTCGCGCCCGATCAGCCGGGGCGAGGGGAGCGGCGCGAGGCCGCTCCCCTTTTTTCATCGGCGCCTACCGCCCTCGCTTGCCAGCGGCGGCGGCTTCGGCAAGGGTTGGAACACATGTCCCATCCTGCTCCCGGCCATCCCGCCCCCGTCCAGCGCGAGCCGATCCTCAATCTCCCGGCCGTCATCGTCTGGCTGACTGCGCTCCTCGCCCTGATCCAGGGCGGGCGTGAGCTGCTGTCGGCCTATGACGACTACGTCCTTCTGTCCTGGTTCGCCTTCGTTCCGGCGCGGCTGAGCCTCTGGCTCGCACCCGACCGACTCGAGGAGATGGTCTCCGCCGTGGCGAGTTCGGCGGCGGGGCAGAATCTGGCCGACCGGCTGCAACTGGTGCGGCTGCTGCTGGCCGATGGCGGGCCGAGGCTCTGGAACCTGCTGACCTATGGCCTGCTGCACGGGTCCTGGGTGCATCTGATCACCAATGTCGTCTGGCTCGCGGCCTTCGGCAGCCCCGTGGCGCGCCGGCTCGGGAGCGGCCGCTTCCTCAGCCTGATGGGCCTGTCGACGATCGGCGGCGCGCTGCTGCACTGGTTCGCCCGCGAGCTCGACGTGCTGCCGTTGGTCGGGGCCTCGGCGGCGGTGTCGGGGGCGACGGCGGCGGCGATCCGCTTCGTCTTCGCGCCGGGCTTACGCTTCGGCTCCCTCGCCGACGATGCGGTGGTGCGGGCGATTCCCGCCGAACCGCTGGGCGAGCTCTGGCGCAATTCGCGCGCCATGCTCTTCATCGTGATCTGGTTCGCGACGAACATCCTGTTCGGGGCGGGGCTGGTGCCGATCCTGGGGGAGGAGACGAGCATCGCCTGGGAGGCGCATATCGGCGGATTCCTCGTCGGGCTCCTGCTGTTTCCCCTGTTTGACCGGGGTGCATCGCGGCGCTGAGCCGGCCCCGCGCTCGCCTTGCCTGCGCCCCCGTCTTCGCCCACACTCGCGGTCTTCGCAGCGTTCCCGCGGTCTTGCCGGGCGGTCGAGTTCGGCGCGGATGGCGGGAACAGGACGAACCCGCGCGCCGGGCAACGGCGCCACCGCAAGGAGGACGACGCCATGAATGTCGAGCAGCTTCTGGGGGACAAGGGACGCGAGGTCATCTCCGTCCAGCCGCATCGCACGCTGGGCGAGGCCGTGAAGACACTGAGCGAGAAGCGGATCGGCGCCGTCGTGGTGATGGGTGCGGACGGTGCGCTGGTCGGCATCCTATCCGAGCGCGATATCATCCGGGCGCTCGGGGAGAGCGGGGCGGCCGCGCTGGACAGCCCGGTCTCGCGGGTGATGACGGCCAAGGTCGTGACCTGCCGGGCCCAGACCAGCGTCGACGAGCTGATGGAGATCATGACCTCGGGCCGTTTCCGGCATGTGCCGGTGGTGGAAGCCGGCCGCGTCGTCGGCCTCGTCTCGATCGGCGACGTGGTCAAGCACCGCGTCGCGGCGATCGAAGCCGAGAGCCGGGCGATGCGGGACTATATCGCCATGGCCTGAGACGACCCCGCCTCAGGGGGAGAGACGGCTGCCGGCGATGGCCGTCTCGATGTCGTCGAGGCAACGCAGCGTGGCCTGCCGGCCGAGTTCGATCGTCTCCTGCGCGCGGTGGAAGTCGAACAGGCCGGTGCGACCGAGCCTGGGGCCGACCATGACGTCTGGCGGGTCGCCCGCCAGACGCGAGCGCGAGATCCGGTCCTGCGTGATGTTGAAGGCGTCGATCATCACGCCGGCGAGTCCCGGTCTCGCTTCGCCCTGCCGGCCGACGAGGCCGCGCACGCGCCGGGCGGCGCCTGTGATGCCGCCGAGCCAGCGCGAGGTCGGGCGGACGTCGAGTTCGGGGACGATCTCCGGGTCGGGCTCGGCCGCATGGTTCTGGATGATGGTGCCCCGGCCGGCGAGATCGCTGTTCAGGTTGACGCAGATCACGATGTCGGCGCCGAGCGCGCGCGCCGCCGTCACCGGCACGGGATTGACCAGCGCGCCGTCCATCAGCCAGCGGCCGCCGAGCTTGACCGGATCGAACACGCCCGGCAGCGCATAGGAGGCGCCGAGCGCGTCGACCAGCGTGCCCTGCGTCAGCCAGATCTCGTGGCCGGTGCCGAGTTCGGTGGCGATCGCGACGAAGCGCGTCGACAGGTCCTCGATTCGCAGGCCCGTCAGATCGCGTTCCAGCAGCCGCCTGAGCCGCCCGCCGCCGATCAGCCCGGCACCGCCGATGTGGAAATCCATCAGGCCGACGACGCGGCGCTTGGTAAGGCCCGTGGCGAAATCGGTGAGTTCGGCCAACTTGCCGGCGGCGAAGCAGCCGCCGACGACGGCGCCGATCGAGGTGCCGGCGATCACGTCCGGCTGCAGTCCCGCCTCGGTCAGGACCTGCAGCACGCCGATATGGGCCCAGCCGCGCGCGGCGCCGCCTCCGAGCGCGAGGCCGATCTTCGGCCGGCCGTTCCCGTTGACCTTCGACATGCCGGCATCGCTCATGGGTCGGATCCCTGCCACCCTCGCCCCGGCGACGGTGAGGCAAATCGCCTGCCAGTGCTTCGTGTCCGCCGCGTGACGGCGGCGCCATCCCGGCGTCAGGCGAAGCGCAGCGGGGCGTCGGCCTCCTCGCGCAGCGGCTGCACCCGGTAGAAGCAGGAACGGCGCCCGGTGTGGCAGCAGCCGCCATCGCCGGCGACCTGGACCTTCAGCCAAAGCGCGTCCTGGTCGCAATCGACCCGCATCTCGACGATGGTCTGGATCTGGCCGGAGGTCGCGCCCTTGTGCCAGAGTTCGCCCCGCGAGCGCGACCAGTACCAGGCCTCGCCGGTCTCGATCGAACGGGCCAGCGCGTCGGCGTTCATATGCGCGACCATCAGCAGTTCGCCGGTGGCCGCATCGGTGGTGACACAGGTCACGAGCCCGTTGGCGTCGAAGCGCGGGGCGAAGGTGGTGCCCTCCTCGAGGGCCTGCTTGGTGTCGAGGACGGGGAAAGCGTTCATCGGTGTCTCATTCGGCGGGTGTTGCGTGTCATCAGGCGGTCTTGGTCGGCGAGGCGGGGACGCGGGCGCCAAGGCTCAGGCTGCGGGCTCCCTGAGCGCGTCCTCGAACAGGCTCGGATTGTTCAGCGTCCGTGCCAGAATGAGCGCTCCCTCAAGACGGGCCAGCAAGGCCGCCGGGTTCTGGCTGCCTCGCGACGCCTTGGGCGCCGCATCGAGATAATCCAGGATCATCTGGAAAAATGCAGCCACGGTCGTGGCGACCTGCGTCGGCAAAGCGTCGCGTTGCGAACCAAACAACCCGCAAAGACACATCCGGTCCTCGATCAGCAGGGCATCGCGAAACAGGGCTGCGACGCGCTCCGGACCTTCGCCGGGCGCCAGGCTCCGGGGATCGCCCAGCCGATCGACCGCCCGCACGGTATAGCGTCGCGCCAAGGCCTCGCAGAGATCGCCCTTGGTCGGGAAATGGTAATGCACGCTTGAGCTTTTGATGCCGACGTCGTCAGCGACGTCGCGAAAGCTGAAGCCGTGATAGCCGGTCATCCGCGCCCGCTTTTCGGCAGCGTCCAGAATCTGTTCGCGCGCGGATGTCTCGATCATATCAGCCTCTCTATCAGTCGATAGATAAGGCTTGACGCGCACGATCTCAACTATCTAGGCTCGGATGTCTATCTATCGATAGATAGATTTATCAAGGGAGTTTATCATGGGACGTTCGTTGAGCCTGGTCGTTGGCGGGTCATCCGGAATGGGCCTCGCGACAGCAACGCTGCTCGCTGCCGAGGGCAGAACCATTGCCCTCGTTGGCCGTGATCCCGCCAAGCTCGCGATCGCGCGAAAGCAAATCGAAAAGGACAGCGGTGGCGCCGTCGAAACGATCGAAGCGGACCTCTACGATGCCGCTGCCGTGGATGGATTGATCCGTCGGATTGATGGCGACGGACGCCATATCGATCAGTTGGTCAATGCTGCCGGCTATTTCTTCCCGAAGCCGTTCCTGGAGCATACCGGCGCGGATTTCGACCGCTATCACGCGCTCAACAGGGCGTTCTATTTCGTGACGCAGGCGGTGGCCCGCAACATGGCGTCTCATGGAGGCGGTGCGATCGTCATGATCGGCTCGATGTGGGCGCGACAGGCCGTCAAGGCCACGCCGTCCTCAGCCTATTCTATGGCGAAAGCGGGCCTCCACGCCCTGACGCAGCATCTCGCGATGGAACTGGCGGGCCTGAACATCCGTGTGAACGCCGTGTCACCGGCGGTCGTCGTCACGCCGATCTACGGTGCTTTCATCGAGCCCGAAGCGATCGAGGCGACGCTGACCGGCGGATTCGATGCGTTCCATCCGATTGGCCGGGTCGGTCGGGCGGCCGACGTCGCGGCCCATATCGCGTTTCTGCTGTCGGAGCGGGCTGGCTGGACGACGGGCGCGATCCACGACGTCGATGGCGGCGTGATGGCTGGCCGCAACTAGGGGGTGGAACGGCAGGCGCGCGATGGTGCCGCGCGCCTGCTGGTCAGAGGCCCGGCGACTTCACCATGGTGAAGAAGCGCACCTGTTCGGCCGGCTCGTTGAAGAGGCCGGTGTAGCGCGTCGTCATGGTCGAGGAGCCCTGCTTCTGCACGCCGCGCATCGACATGCACATGTGCTCGGCCTCGATCAGGACGGCGACGCCGCGCGGCGCGAGCACGCGGTCGATCACATCCGCGATCTGGGCCGTCATGGTTTCCTGCGTCTGCAGGCGCCGGGCATAGACATCGACGACGCGCGCGAGCTTGGACAGGCCGACGACGCCCTTGGCCGGGTAGTAGCCGATATGGGCCTTGCCGACGAAAGGCACCATGTGGTGCTCGCAATGGGAGTAGAACGGGATGTCGCGCACGAGGACCATGTCGCGATAGCCTTCGACCTCCTCGAAGACGCGGTCGAGAATCTCGGCCGCATCCTCCTCATAGCCCTTGTAGAATTCCTTGTAGGCCTTGGCCACGCGCCGCGGCGTGTCCTGGAGACCTTCGCGGGACGGGTCGTCCCCGGCCCAGAGCAGGAGGGTGCGCACGGCCTCCTCCGCCTGTTCCTGCGTCGGCTGCTTGATCAGAAACTTGTCCGCGGAGGGCCCCAGAGCCCGCTCGACCGACAAGGACTTAACCACAGGGTTCATGTGGCGCCTCCCGTTTTGGTGATCCCGATACGTCGCGCGATCCCGGTTGGACCACGCGGCCGGCACGACGACGCGTTTTTTTTCGCTGAGGCTTGGCGCGACTGCGGATGCTCTCCCCCTGAGCGAGCATCAACCCTATATTGGCGTCGGGCGCCGGTCACTCCAGAGCCGGTGGAGAGCACGATATGTTGAGCGACGTCTACAACAAGCGCATCCTCGAACTCGCCGCGAACATCCCGCTGCTGGACCGGCTGCCGCAGCCGGACGCGACGGCCAAGGCGCATTCGCGCCTCTGCGGGTCGACCGTGACCGTCGATCTCACCATGGAGGGCGACGTCGTCACCGGCTTCGGCCATGAGGTGAAGGCCTGCGCGCTGGGCCAGGCCTCGTCCTCGATCATGGCGCGGCATGTGGTGGGTTCGACGGCGGAGGAGTTGCGCCGGGTCCGCGAGCAGGCCCGCGCCATCCTGAAGGACCAGGCCGAGCCGCCCGAGGGCAAATGGGCCGATCTCTCGGTGCTGGTGCCGGTGCGCGACTACAAGGCGCGCCACGCCTCGACGCTGCTGACCTTCGACGCGGTGGTGGAGGCGATCGGCCAGATCGAGCAGCGGCGCCAGGCCGCCGCGGTCGCGTGAGCGGCTGCGCGCCGGCTCACTTCAGGCCGAGCGCCAGCCGGGTCTCGGCGCTGGTCTCGTCGAAGCGCGCCCTGAAGGCGCGGTCGGCGAGCAGCGCCTTGGCGACGGCGCGGCCGGCCTTGTCCCCCGCCGCGAGGTCGCTGCGGTAATGGAAGCCACAGACGAGACGGCTCTCGCCATAGTCCTTGACGCGCTCCTCGAGACGGGCGGCCATTTCCGGCACCGCGACGCTCAGGAGTTCGGCATAGAGGGCCGCGGTCGCGGCATGGCCGGCGGGGAAGGAGGTTCCTTCCGGGCGTCCGCCCGGGCAGGGCTTGACCCGCACCTTGTTCCAGACCGTGAAGGGTCGTTGCCGGTTGGTCAGGCGGCGGACGCCGAGGAGCACGATGCCCATCTCGATCTGCGCTTCGCGGTAGAGCAGGCGGACCTCGCGGTGCTCGTTGCCGGCGAAGGGGATGTCGGCGCCCTCGAGGAAGCGCGCGAGCGTCTGGTACTGGTCGGCGATCGCCGCCTGCTCGCGCTCGGCCGTGCGGTTCAGCGTGATCTGCAGCACCTCGTCGAATTCCCGCTTCTGCTCGGGCGAGTTCATCGCCGGCGGCAGGCCGATCAGCGTCGCGAGGTCGACCTTGCCGGGTTCGAGCCAGAGCAGGCTGGTGCGCTGCTGGGCGTCCGCCGGGGCCGGCATCAGCAAAAGCGCCAGCGCGAGCCCCAGCGCGGCGGCTCCCAGGCGATTGGAACGGGGTCGCGAAACGGGGCGATACATGGCGAATCTCGGCTTGGGTGACGAGCGGGATGAAATGGCATCGCAGCAGCGCTTGTCACGTCTTTTCGCGCAGGCCGCCTCTGTCAAGCGGGCGCCGCGGCGCGCCGCGCACTGGGCGATCCGCGGCTACCAGCTGAGCCTCTCGCTGCTGGTCGGGCGCCACTGCCGGCACTGGCCGAGCTGCTCGGCCTATACCGACGAGGCGATCCAGCGTTTCGGGCTCTGGCGCGGCGGCTGGATCGGCGTGGCGCGAATCTGCCGCTGCACCCCGCTCGGCACGAACGGTATCGACCTCGTCTGCGAGGAGTTGCCGCCCGATGCCGCCTGGTACCGGCCCTGGTCCTATGGCCGCTGGCGCGGGGTGAACGCGCCGCCGGCCGAGGATGATGAGGCCACGGTCAGCGCTGGGCCTGGGCCTGCTGCAGGGCGCTCCGGCAGCCCGGCGACAGATCGGCCGCCTTCTCCTTGAAGCAGGCGAGGATGCGGCCGCCGCCCGGCTTCACGCCGGGGCAGAGGCGGGCGGCGTCCGGCCCGCAGGCCTCACGCATCGCGTTGCGGTCCTGCGCCTGCGATGGCGCGGCGGCGGTGGCGAGGACGAGGCTGGCGAGGGCGGCGCAGAGGGCGGCACGGATGGGCGGCATGGCGGGATCTCCTGTGGCGAAGCGGTGGCGCAACCTTGGCGATTGTGCGGATCGCGCTTTGCCGGCCGATGAGAGGATCATGACGAAACGGACAGGTGCCACTCGCGCAGCTGCGGCGTTTTCGGTGGCCGTCCCGATTGCCTGCCACTGCGCGCTCGTATAGGCGGGGCGTTCCCGGCGCTGTCCTCCCCCGGATACGGACAGCGCCGCGCCGGTCCAGCCCTGGTCCAGCTCTTCCCAGTATCCGGCCTTGTCTTACGGGGTTCGTATCCCCGAGTGAGCAGGAGCGACGATCGATGACGATCTCCCTGACCTTTCCCGATGGCGCACAGCGCGAATTTCCCTCCGGCATCACCGGAAAGGAGATTGCCGGCGGCATTTCCCCCTCCCTGCTGAAGCGCACCGTCGCCATGGCCATCGACGGCGTGGTCGTCGATCTCGCCGATCCGATCGCGAAGGACTCGAAGATCGAGTTCCTGACGCGCGAGGATCCGCGCGCGCTCGAGTTGATCCGGCACGACTGCGCCCATGTGCTCGCGGAAGCCGTGCAGGCGCTCTGGCCCGGCACGCAGGTGACGATCGGCCCGGTGATCGAGGGCGGCTTCTTCTATGATTTCGCTCGCAACGAGCCCTTTACGCCCGACGACCTGCCGGTCATCGAGAAGAAGATGCGGGAAATCATTGCCAGGGATGCGCCCTTCACCAAGGACGAGTGGAGCCGCGACAAGGCGAAAGCGTTCTTCGCGGAGAAGGGCGAGGCCTACAAGGTCGAGCTCGTCGATGCGATTCCGGCAGACCAGACGCTGAAGATGTACAGGCAGGGCGAGTGGATCGACCTCTGCCGCGGTCCGCACATGACCTCGGTCGGCAAGGTCGGCACCGCCTTCAAGCTGATGAAGGTGGCCGGTGCCTATTGGCGTGGCGACAGCAACAACGCCATGCTGACGCGCATCTACGGCACGGCCTTCGCCAAGCAGGAAGAGCTCGACGCCCATCTCAAGCAGATCGAGGAGGCGGAGAAGCGCGACCACCGCAAGCTCGGCCGCGAGATGAACCTGTTCCACTTCCAGGAGGAGGGGCCGGGCGTCGTGTTCTGGCACTCCAAGGGCTGGCGGCTGTTCCAGGAGATCCTGACCTATATGCGCCGCCGGCTGGCCGCCGACTACGAGGAGGTCAACGCGCCGCAGATTCTCGACAAGTCGCTCTGGGAGACGTCGGGCCACTGGGGCTGGTACCAGGACAACATGTTCGCGGTGAAGTCGGCCTCGGCCTTCGAGAACCCCAACGATGCGACGAAGGACCAGAAGGTCTTCGCGCTGAAGCCGATGAACTGCCCCGGCCATGTGCAGATCTTCAAGCACGGTCTGAAGAGTTACCGCGATCTGCCGATCCGGCTGGCGGAATTCGGCGCTGTGCATCGCTACGAGCCCTCGGGTGCGCTGCACGGGCTGATGCGCGTGCGCGGCTTCACTCAGGACGACGCGCATATCTTCTGCACCGAGGACCAGCTCGCGGCCGAGTGCCTGAAGATCAATGACCTGATCCTGTCGGTCTACGAGGATTTCGGCTTCACCGACGATCTCGTCATCAAGCTCTCGACGCGGCCCGAGAAGCGCGTCGGCTCGGACGCGCTCTGGGACCACGCCGAGGATGTGATGAACCGCGTCCTGATCGAGATCGCGGCGCAGTCGGGCGGGCGGATCAAGACCGAGATCAATCTGGGCGAGGGCGCCTTCTACGGTCCGAAGTTCGAATATGTGCTTCGAGACGCCATCGGCCGCGACTGGCAGTGCGGCACGACGCAGGTCGACTTCAACCTGCCGGAGCGGTTCGGGGCCTTCTATATCGGCGCCGATGGCGAGAAGAAGCAGCCGGTGATGGTTCACCGCGCCATCTGCGGTTCGCTGGAGCGCTTCACCGGCATCCTGATCGAGAACTTCGCCGGGCATTTCCCGCTCTGGCTGGCGCCCGAGCAGATCCTGGTCTGCCCGATCACCTCCGAGGCGGATGCCTATGCCGAGGACGTGACCATGGCCTGTCTCTCGGCCGGCCTGCGGGCCCGCGCCGACCTGCGCAACGAGAAGATCTCCTACAAGGTGCGCGAGCACTCGCTGGCCAAGGTCCCGGTGATCCTGGCTGTCGGCAAGCGCGAGGCCGAGGAGCGGACCGTGACCGTGCGCCGCCTCGGCAGCCAGGCGCAGACGGTGATGAGCCTCGACGCGATGCTGGAGGCGATGCTCGACGAGGCGACGCCGCCGGATCTGAAGCGGGTGAAGGCGGTGCGGGCGGCGAAAGCTGCCGGCTGATCGTCATTGCGAGGAGCGTCGCGACGAAGCAATCCAGAGGCCCGCGCGGCGCTGGATTGCTTCGCTGCGCTCGCAATGACGGCTGGCGCCCTATCGCCAGACGTCACCCTCCCATGCCAGATTGCCGCCCATGCTGACGGGGTCCTATCACAAGCGGCTCGAGGCCGATCTGACTCGCTGGGTCGGCGAGGGGCTGGTGACGGCGGAAGCCGCCGGTACCATTCGCCGCTCGCTCGCCACGGAGGGCGGCTTCCGGCTGCCGGCGCTGCTCGGCCTGTTTGGTGGCTTGCTGATCGCCGCCAGCGTTTCCGCCTTCGTCGCCGCCAACTGGGAGGCGATGCCGCGGCTGGTGAAGCTCGCGCTGATCCTGGCCGGCGTCGTCGGTGCGCTGGGGATCGCGGCGCGGCTGGAGCGCCGGGGTTCCGCCTCCGGGGCCGACGCGGCGGCGACCTGCGGCGTGCTGATCTTTGCCGCCGGCATCGCGCTGATCGGCCAGATGTACCATCTGCCCGCCGACTGGCCGGCGGGGGCCCTGATGGTGGCGCTCGGCGGGCTTTCCGTCGCCTTCCTGATGGGCTCGAACGGGGCGCTGGTCGTGACCTTCGTCGCGCTCTGCGCCTGGAGCGGCGGGCGCTGGCAGGGGAACCAGGGCGCCATCCACCTGCCGTTCTTCCTGATCTACCTGCCGGCGCTTTGGCTTGCCGTGAACCGCAGCAACCGGCTGGTTCACCACCTCGCCGTGCTGGCGCTGGGCTTGTGGCTGGCGGTGCTGCCGGGAGACTGGATCGCCCGCGGCTTCGATTACGGACTGCTCGCCTATGGGCTTGCCGTCGCGGCCGCCTTCGTCGCGCTGGGGGCCATCGCGCTTGACCGCGGCGGTCCTGCGCTGCTGGGTTGCTGCCTGCCCTGGGGTCTGTTCGGCTTCGTGCTGATGCTCGATCTCGAACTGATCCGCATCCTCGATGCACATGGCTCGCGTGGGGGGCGGGCCCTGTGGGCGAATTATGCGGCCTATGCCGTGGCGCTGGCCGCGATCGCCGCCTGCGCCGGGCTCGCCCGCGACCGGCGTTTCGCCTGGCCGCTGGCGCTGTCGCTGATCCTCGGCCTCGTCGTGCCGCTGGTGTTCTGGAGCGGGCTGGCCGTCGGTCTGCCGGGCAAGGTCATGGTGGCGAGCCTCGTGCTGGCATCGGCGATCGCGCTGGTCGTGGCGGGCGTGACCGGCGGGGTCAGGCGGCTGACGCTGGCGGGTTCGGGTATGTTCGGCCTCGCCATCCTCATCCTGCTCTGGCAGACGATCGGCACGCTGCTCAACCAGTCGCTGTTCTTCCTGGTGGCGGGTGGCGTGTTGCTCGGCCTCGCCAGCGGCGCGCGGCGGCTGTTCGCGCGGCTCGTCCGTCCGACCGGGGAGGGCGCGTCATGAGGCTGGTCAACGCGGACGCACTGCTGGGGCGGGTCCCGCTCATCGGGCGGGTGCTGGCCGCGATGCTCCTGCTCTGCGGCGGGCTGTTGGCGCTGGTCGAGAGCCGGGCCTCGATCCTGCGCCATGGCACGGAAGTGCGGCTGCGGACGGTGCCGGTCGATCCGCGCGACCTGTTCCGGGGCGACTATGTCGTGCTCGCCTATCCGATCAGCACCGTGACACCGGGTCCTGGCGGCGCGACGGGGGTGCGGCGGGACGACACCGTCTTCGTGACGCTGACGCGCGACGCGGAGGGCTTCGCTCAGGCGAAGGCCGTGGCGACGACCCGTCCCGCTGCAGGCGACGGCGAGGTCGTGATCGCCGGGCGTGTTCTCTCCACCGGCGCCTGCGCGCTGAACGAGGCGGGGCAGACCGACTGCGCCGCCGGCGTGGGGCGCCTGCGCGTCGCCTACGGGCTGGAGAGTTATTTCGTGCCGCAGGGCCAGGGCCGCCGGATCGAGACGACGTCGCGCGCCCGCATCGAGGTCGTCGCCGCCATCGCGGCCGACGGAACGGCCGCGATCAAGCGCCTGCTGATCGACGGCCAACTGGTCCATGCCGAGGCGCCCTACTGAGGCGCTTTATGGTGGCGCAGCGCTCTCGCAGACACCGCCGCACACGCGCGCTCGCATCGCTCACACAGGGTTGTGATGCGATGTTTAGTGACCCTTAACCCTGCGAGTTTTATGAACGCCACATGAACGAAGTCGGCGCGCTTGTTCATGTCGGGGGAACCCGCAGCGCCGGCCGCGCGTTCGCCCTGTTCCCTCGTCGATGGTCGGATCTCGCCGGTGCAGCCGTCTTCTGCCCTCTCGCGCTTTCTGCTCCTGGGCCAAGGCCCGGGCGGTTTGCCCGCGACGGCGGGGCGGGATGCGCGGATCGACGTGATCCGCGGACTGGCGCTGCTGGTCATCTTCATCAACCACATGCCGGGCAATGTCGTCGCGGCCTGGATGCCGCATAATTTCGGCTTCTCGGACGGGGCGGACGCCTTCGTGCTGCTGGCCGGCATCTCGGCCACGCTGGCCTATGGCAGCCTGATCGAGCGGCGCGGGCTGGCCGTCGGTGCGCTCAAGATCGGGGCGCGGCTGTGGACGCTCTACATCGCCCATATCGCGCTGTTCATCGTCGTCTGCGGCGTCGTGGCGGCGGCCGTGACGCGGACGCAGAACCCGCTCTACATCGAAGCCATCAACATCCAGCCCTTCTTCAGCGATACGCTGGCGGCGCTGATCGACGTGCTGACGCTGCGCTACCAGCCCTCCTATCTCGACATCCTGCCGCTCTACATCGTGCTGCTGGGGCTGTTCCCGCTGCTGTATCGCGCGGTCCGGCTCAGCCCGCTGGGCGCGCTTCTGGTCTCGCTGGCGGTCTGGCAGACGGCGCTCGCATTCGGGCTGAACTTCCCGAACGTCCATGCGGCGGGCTGGTTCTTCAACCCCTTCGCCTGGCAGGTCACCTTCCTGCTCGGCATCATCGTCGGCCTCGCGATGCTGAGGGGCGTCGCCCTGCCGCGCCTGCGCAGCGTCGACGCGCTCGCGGTCGGCTTTCTCGTCTTCGCCTATCTGGCCAAGAGCGCGTCCGGCAACCCGACCGGCCTCGCCCTGTTCAACGACTGGTTCGACTCGGTCCAGCTCGGCTCCGACAAGACCCATCTCGCCTGGAGCCGCCTGCTGCATGTCGCGGCGCTGGCCTGGCTGGCGATGCGCTGGCTGCCGGCGGGGGCGGGTCTGCTGCGCTTCGCGGCGGGGCGGACGCTGGCGATCGTCGGCAAGCATTCGCTCGATGTCTTCTGTGCCGGGACGGTGCTGTCGATCGCGGGGCAGATCGTCATGGCCGAGACCGGGTTCGCTGTCGGCCCGCAGTTGCTGGTCTGCCTGGCCGGCGTTACACTTCTCGTCGGGTTGGGGATGTTCCTGACGTGGTACCAGTCGCTCACGCTCTCCGGCGGTTCTTCGGCCGCGCCCGCGCGACAGGTTTCGCCGCAGTCGCACTGAGCCTGTTCGCGTCGCTCGCACCGGCATCGGCGGGGCCCATGGCCCTGGCCCATGCCGCCGACCAGCGCTGCCGTGCGGGAGCGGCGTCGCAGCGGTTCCAGCCCTCACTGCCGCGCGCGGCGCAGTCCCTGCGGGAGACCGGGCAGCTCACCATCGTCACGATCGGCTCGTCGACGACGGCGGGGGCCGGGGCCTCGACCGACGAGAAGAGCTATCCGGCGGTGCTGCAGGACGAGTTGCGCCGGCGCCTGCCGCAGGCCGAGATCCGCGTCATCAACCGGGGGGTCGGCGGACAGAGCGCCTACGACATGGTGTCCCGGATGGAGACCGACGTGTTCGACCAGGCACCGGCTCTGGTGATCTGGCAGACGGTGGCGGCCGACGTGGTGAACCATATCGGCGAGGACAAGCTCGCCAAGATCCTCAAGAAGGGGATCAGGAAGGTGCAGGCGGCCGGCATCGATCTCGTCATGATGGATCTGCCCTGGCTGACGCGCGCGGGCCGCTATCCGCACTACGACGATTACCGCGGCGTGCTGAAGACGGTCGCGGCGGAGTTTTCGGTTCCGGTCTTCCCGCGCTACGCCATGATGCGGGAATGGGCGCAGTCGCGCCGCTTCACCTCGGAAGAGCTGATCGGGATGGACGGCACGGAACTGGTCGAGGCCGGCTATCGCTGCCTTGCCATCCGCATCGCCGACGGCGTGGCGGCCGCGCTGACCGGCCTGCGCCTCGAGCGCCCGGCGGCGCCGCGACCCACCAACTGATCGGGGCCGCCGGCCGGCGTCAGCGCGCCAGCACCTCGATGTCGCGGTCGAGACCGGACTCAACCTTGAAGTCCCGCGAGAAGACCTGGCCCTCCTGCCGCGCGATCAGGACATAGTCGCCCTCGGCCAGGATCACCTGCGGAAAGGCGCCGATCGCCTCTCGGATGACGTCGCCGCCCGGCGTCAGCACGCTGAAGGCGGTCCCGGCGAAGGCCTCGCCGCCTGCCGCCGCGACGAGCTTCAGCGTCACGCGTGCGGCCCGGTGATGCAGCGTGGCATCGGTGATCTTGCCGGATTCGACCTTCACATCCGCCCGCTGGATGGCGTTGGAATCACCATAGGTCGAGACGACGTGATAGGTGCCCTCCGGCAGCCGGATCAGCTCGCCACCGCGCGCATTGGTGACGAGCCGTCCCTCCGAATTGCCCTGGAGCGGCACGAAGACCTGGAAGGCGAGCTGGGCCGGGGGAATCGGTGCATCGCCGATCGAGCCCGCGAGCGACAGGCCGCCGGCGCTGATCGGCACCTGTTCGCGCAGCCCCAGCGGGCCGAGCGTCACCCGCTTGGTGCCGCTGGCGAAGCCATAGGCCGCATGCAGCAGATAGGTGCCGGGATCGAGCGAGAAGGCGGGCTCGGGCTCGGATGAGCGCGCAACGATGCGTGGCGGCGAGCCGTCGGCCGACTCGCTGAGAACGCGCCAGACCAGCCCGGAGCCGATCGGCCTGCGGTCGCCGGCGAACTGCGCGGTGACGCGCAGGGCGGCCTGCCGGGTTGACGGAGCCGGGCCGGGCTGGACAGGGGTCGGATCGAGCGTCCCGCCGATCGTCGGAGCCGGCGCGGGAGCTGGCACCGGAAGAGGGTCGGGCGTCGCGGGGGCCTGCGCGCGGACGGCGCCGAGCGGCAGCGTCAGCGCGGCCGCGAGCAGGCCGATGGCCAGGCGGCGGCGTCTCTCGAACCCCTCGAATTCAAACATGATCCCAGCCCTCGGTACCCTTGCGCCCATGTCTCAGCAGGCTCGCTTGTCGCGATCATGGCGAGCGACTAGGTCTGGTCGGGTTCCTCGCATTCCGGATGCTTCATGACCGATACGCTCTCCCTGCTCAAGCTGCGCCGATCGGTGCCTCCGCAATTCCTCGCCGCGCCCGGCCCCGACGGCGGGCAGCTCGAGCAACTGCTCACCATCGCCTCGCGCGTGCCCGACCATGGCAAGCTGGTGCCCTGGCGCTTCATCGTCTTCTCGGGCGGTGCCCGCGAGAAGGCGGCCGAGGTGGTGGCGCAGGCCTTCCAGAACCGCAATCCCGACGCCAAGCCGGAGCAGGTCGCCTTCGAGCGCAACCGCCTGCTGCAGGCGCCGGTGATCGTCGCCGTGGTGTCGCGGGCCGCGCCCCATGTGAAGATTCCGCAATGGGAACAGGAACTGACGGCCGGCGCCGTCTGCATGTCGATGCTCGTCGCCGCACAGGCGATGGGCTTCGGCGGCTGCTGGCTGACCAACTGGTTTGCCTTCGACCGCAGCGTGCTGACCGCCTTCGGGCTTGAGGCGGAGGAGCGCATTGCCGGCTTCATCCATCTGGGCACGGCGGCCTCGGTGCCGGCCGATCGCGAGCGGCCGGTGCTGGCCGACATCGTCAGCCATTACGGAGCGTGATGCCATGATCTACTCGCCCGCCGCGCAGGATCACGGCCTGCCGCACGACCCGTTC
This sequence comes from Allobosea sp. R86505, assembly GCF_042466375.1. Taxonomy (NCBI): domain Bacteria; kingdom Pseudomonadati; phylum Pseudomonadota; class Alphaproteobacteria; order Hyphomicrobiales; family Alloboseaceae; genus Allobosea; species Allobosea sp. R86505. Next base: position 2,578,460 of record NZ_JAXHPY010000001.1, read on the forward strand.
AAGGCGATCGTGACGCCGCGCCCGATCGGCTGGATCACGGCGCTGAGCGCCAAGGGCGAGGTCAATCTCTCGCCCTACAGCTATTTCAACGCCGTCTCGACACGGCCCCACATCGTGATGTTCTCATCCGAGGGCAAGAAGGATGCGATCGCCTTCATCGAGGAGACGGGCGAGTTCACCTGCTCGATGGTGACCAAGGCGCTGGTCGGCGCGATGAACCTGACCTCGGCGCCGCTGCCGCGCGGCACCAGCGAATACGGCCATGCCGGGCTGGAAATGGCGCCGTCGCGCTTCGTGAAGCCGCCGCGCGTGGCCGGCAGCCCGGCCGCGCTCGAATGCAAGTTGCTCTCGGTGCAGCAACTGGTCGATCTCGATGGCGTCAGCGTCGAGCGCTGGATGGTGCTGGGCCAGGTCGTCGGCATCTTCATGGACGACGCCTTCATCCGCGACGGCCGCTTCGACACCGCCGCGGCGCACCCGGTGGCGCGCTGCGGCTATGCCGACTATGCCGAGGTCGACCACCTGTTCTCGATCCAGCGCCCGCCGGGCGGCTGAGGGGCGGCGACGCCGCTCATCGTCATTGCGAGGAGCGACAGCGACGAAGCAATCCAGGGGCGGCAGCGCTCGACGTCCCCCCTGGATTGCTTCGCGGCGCTCGCAATGACGTGTCGGGCTAGCGTGACGCCCAATCAGGCCGCCGGTTTCACGCGATAATCGCCGAGCGGGGCCAGCGCTGCGTTGATGGCCGCGGCATCGAGTGCAGAGCCCTGCGGCAGGGTCAGCCGGGGCGGTTCCAGCGTCACGGTGGTGCCGGGGGCGAGCTTCTCGGCGGCCGTTTGCACACGCGACAGGCAGCCGCCGCAATGCATGCCCGAAACCTCGAAAACCTGAGTCATTCGAATCGCCTCCAGCGGTTCATTGATCTGCTTTGCGAGCGCGTGCGGCGAGGCGCTGCGCCCTGATCAGATGGGGACGATCGAGCATTTCGCCATCCAGCCCGATCACGCCGACGCCGGGATTGGCCTCGAACAGCGCGATGATCGCCTGCGCCCGGGCGAGAGCCTCGGGCGAGGGCGAGAAGACCTCGTTGATCGTCGAGACCTGGTCGGGATGGATTGCCATCTTGCCGGTGAAGCCGTCGCGCCGCGCCGCCAGGCACTCGGTCCGGAAGCCCTCGGCATCGCGGAAGGCGGTGAAGACGGTGTCGATCGCATCGACCTGGGCGGAGGCCGCCGCAAACAGCGTCAGCGAGCGGGCGAGCCGGTAGGGATCGGTGTAGTGGCCATTCCGCAGACGATTGGTCTCGGCGCCGAGATCGGCCGACAGATCCTCCGCGCCCCAGGTCAGGGCTTCGAGCCGGTGGGTCGCGCCGGCATAGCTGCCGAGGCCGAAGATGCCCTTGCCGGTTTCGGTGGCGATCGGGATGATCCGGGTGCCGCCGTCGGGCAGGTCGCATTCCGCCTCGCGCACCGCGATCTTGGCGGCGAGATGCCCGGCATCGCTGCCGCTCTCGGATTTGGGCAACATGATCGCATCCGGCGCGCCCGGCATGACCGCGTCGAGATCGGCCTCGGTCAGGCCTGTCGTCAGCGCGTTGACACGGACGATCAGCCGCGGACGGCGGGGCAAGGCGCGCGCCTCGGCGAGGAAGGCGCGGGTGACCTCGCGCGCCTGCGGCTTGGCGTCGAGTGCGACCGAATCCTCGAGGTCGAGGATCAGCGCATCGGTGCCGCTGGCGAGGCCCTTCTGCTGCTTGCGGGGGCTGTCGCCTGGAACAAAGAGAAGCGAGCGCATCGGGGTCAGACGTCCAGAGCGACGGGGGCGGGGTGCCGGCGCATGAAGGCCTGGCGGCGGCATTGCGCCACCAGCGTGCCGTCCTGCTTGTAGGCGCGGTGGTGGAACTCGACGATGCCGGCGTCCGGCCGCGAGCGCGATTCGCGCTTGGCCACGATCTCGGTCGTGACGTTGATCGTGTCGCCCTCGAAGAGTGGCGCCGGGAAGGTGACGTCGGTCATGCCGAGATTGCCGATGGTGGTGCCCACCGTGGTGTCGTTCACGGAGATGCCGATCATCAGCCCGAGCGTGAACAGGGAGTTCATCAGCGGCTGGCCCCATTCCGTCTCGGTCGCACAGAAATGCGCATCGATGTGAAGGGGTTGCGGGTTCAGCGTCATGTTGGAGAACAGCATGTTGTCCATCTGCGTGACGGTGCGCGTCAGGCCGTGCTCGATGACGGCGCCGACCTCGAAATCCTCGAAATAGATTCCGCCGCGCTTGTGGCGCTTCAGCTCTGGCATCCTGGCGTCTCCATGCCCCGGTCGATTCCGGTACTCTAGCGCATCACGCTGGCGAAGGGGCGCCCCCGATCCCGCACCGCGACGCGGTGGCGATGCGTCGCGATTAACGCTTCGCTTACCATAACCGGGCCACTCTCCAGACCGCGCCGCAGCGTCCTGCGGCGGCCGCCGGCGGCGGGTGCGCCCGAGAGTTCCGATGTTCCTGTTCACCACTCCGCAGACGCGCGAGACCCAGCCGGCGAACCCGGTGGTGAGCGCCATCCGCGACGGCGCGGCCAAGACCGGGGCGGGGTTCGACTATCTGCTGAAGACCGCCCAGCGCGAATCCTCACTCGAGCCCGACGCCAAGGCGAAGACCTCGAGCGCGACGGGTCTGTTCCAGTTCATCGAGCAGACCTGGCTCTCGATGGTCAAGCAGGAGGGGCCCAAGCAGGGGCTCTCCGGCTATGCCGACGCGATCAGCGAGACGGGCGGCGGGCGGCTGACCGTCGCCGATCCGGTGGCGCGCGAGAAAATCCTGGAGCTGCGCAAGGACCCGCAGGTCGCCGCCGTGATGGCCGGCGCGCTGACCCAGAAGAACCGCGAGCAACTCGCCGGGGCCCTCGGCCGCCAGCCGCATGCGGGCGAGCTCTACATGGCCCATGTTCTGGGCGCGCGCGGCGCCTCCGACCTGATCAAGACCGCCGCAGCCGATCCGACCCGCGCCGCCGCCAGGGATTTCCCCGAGGCGGCCGCCGCCAATCGCGGCATCTTCTTCGACAAGGCCGGCCGGGCGCGCAGCGCCCAGGAGGTCTATGGCGTGCTGGCGGCCAGCCATGCCAACACCCAGCTCGCCGCTTCTGCGACCGTCACCCAGACGCCTGCGACCCAGGGCGGCGACAAGCCCGCCGAGATCGCCGCCGCGCTCGCGCCGGGCCGCGCCAAGGGGCTGATTGGGCTGTTCTCGACGGAGGGCTCGCGGGCGCCGGTGTCGCAGGCTGTCGCCAATCTCTGGTCGACCCCGCGTGGCGATGCCGGGCGAACCGCGTCGCTCGATGCCGCCGACCGCTTCTTCCCGCGGCAGACGAAGTCGGACGCCACCGCCGTCGCGCCGACGGCGGCCGATGCGGCCGCCGCCAATGCGGCGGCCTCGGCACGGGCCGTCCAGGCGCCGCTGCCGCCGTCGCGACCGGTTGAGCTGACGCAGCCGACGCCGGCCGTCCAGGAGCGCAGTGCCGTGCGAACCCGCCGGGCGCCGCTCGATCTCTCCGCCTTCATGATCCAGCGGAACGCCCGATGATCGTCCGTCGCTTCCTGCTCTGGGCCCGCACCGCCAATGCCGAGGAGCGCGCCAGCGGCGCCGCTGCCCTGGCCGGGGCCTATCTGCGCTCCGGCATGGCCGAGGAGGATCGGGCCGAAGCCGAGACCGCGCTGATCTCGCTCATCGACGATCCCTCGCCCCGGGTGCGCCGTGCCATCGCGGAGGAAATGGCGTCCTCGCCGCGTGCGCCGCGCAATCTCGTGCTCGGGCTGATCGCCGATCAGAGCGATGTCGCCGCGCTGGTGCTGGCGCATTCGCCAGTGTTGAGCGAAGCCGATCTGGTCGATGCGGCCGCGATCGGCGACATGCTCGCGCAGAAGGCGATCGCGCTGCGCCCACAGCTCTCCGCGGGGGTCTGCGCCGCGCTGGCCGAGGTCGGCTGCGAGGAGGCGCTGGTGACGCTCGCCGGCAACCGCACGGCCGACATTCCCGATTTCTCGCTGGAGCGCATGGTCGAGCGCGCCGGCGATTGCGGGCCTCTGCGCGAGGCGCTGCTGGCCCGTGCCGATCTGCCGGCCGGGCTGCGCCAGGCGATCGTCGCCCGGGTCTCCGACGCGCTGGCGAGCTTCGTCACCGGCTGCGGCTGGCTGACGCCGGAGCGCAGCGCCCGGCTGGCGCGGGAATCGACCGAGCGCGTCGCGGTCGCGCTCGCGGCCGGCGGCGAGGACAGCGATGCACCGGCCATCGTCGAGGTTCTGCGCGCCCATGGCCGCCTGACGCCCGGCCTGATGCTGCGTTCGCTGCTGTCGGGCGAGCCGGCGCTGGCGGAGGCCGCCTTCGTGGCGCTGTCGGGCCTGCCGACGGGCCGTGTCGGCGCTCTCCTGCGTGACCGGCGCGGCGCCGGGCTGAAGGCGCTCTATCGCAAGGCGGGCTTGCCCGACTCGCTGCAGCCGGCCTTCACGGCGGCGATCATGGCGCTGAATGCGCGCGGCTTCGATGCCGGGGGCAGCGGGCGTGGCATCGACCGCCCCCTGCTGCGCGAGGTGCTGATCGCCTGCGAGGCGCTCGATGGATCGGAAGCCCATGCGCTGATGGGCCTGCTGCGCCGCATGGATGCCGAGGCGGCGCGCGAGGAAGCCAGAGCCATGGCCGACAGCCTCGCCGACGACGCCGCCTTCGCCTATCTCGTCGAGGCCGACCCGGCGCTGCTGGTCGAACTCGAGATCGGCGACATCCGCCAGGCGGCCTGAGCCCGCCCGACACGGGGCGCGCGGCGCGCGGGTCAGGGATGCAGGGCTTTCACTCGAAGAGCGTCACGAGGCGCGCCAGCACCTCGTCCATGATCTCTGGCGGCAGGGTCTCGATCCTGCGGCCGTTGCGGGCCTTGAGGTCGAGCACGCGGGGCTGGTCACAGCGGATTACCCCAGTGGTGCTGGTTCCCTCCAACGGAACCGCAAAGCCGATGCGACGGGCGAAGTCACCGCCGTTCGTGATCGGCGCGACGACCGGCAGTTGAGTCGCCTGGTTGAACGCATTCGGCGAGACGATGACGACCGGCCGATGCCCGCGCTGTTCGCGTCCGTGGGTCGGCTCGAGGTCGACCATGTAGACATCGCCGCGCTTCACAGCAGCTCTTCACCGGCGGCCGGCGCATCGACCCATTCGCGCTCGCTGGACGGCTGCTGTCGCGAATAATCGGAGGCCGCGAGCAGTTCGGCCATGGTGTAACGGGGTCTGGCCTGCGGCTCGACGACCAGGCGGCCATTGTCGACGGCCAGTCCGACCTTGGCGCCGGCGGAGAGGCGCAAGACGTCGAGCAGGGCCGGCGGGACGGCGAGCATGATCGAGCCGCCGACCTTGCGCAGATTGGTCGTGTGCATGGCTGCTTCCTTCAGTTATATCTGAATATAACATTGCAGGCTGGCCTAGGCAATGCTGGCGCTGCGCGGGCCATTCTCTGTGAGCGGATCAGGTCTCGCCGGTTTCCGCCGTTCGCTGTGCCTCGAGCTGAACGCAGTGGCGCATCACGTCGGCACCGGTCTCGTTCCAGGTGGTGATGCCGCCGGCCATGATGACCTGGACCAGCCCCTCGGCCAGTTCGGGCAGGGTCAGTCCGAGTTTCATCGCGGCGGCCGCGTGGTTCCTGGCGCCGTTCTTCTGGCCGATCAACGTGTCGAGCAGGGCGAAGATCAGTTCCTTGGTCTTGAGGTCGAGCGCGCCGCCCTCGTCCCGGTCGCGCATGATCGCGGCGCGGATCAGGCCGTAGCCGGCGAAGGCGCCCGGCGCATGCTCGGACAGAAGGCTGAAATTGTCCGGCAGCCGTCCGAAGGTCGCCATGAAGCTGGCCTTGCCGAGGTCGGTCGCGGCCTCGGTGATCCCGTCTCGGTTCATGGCGCAGAGGTCCTCGGGGCTGTCTGGGTCGATGCAGGCTAGACCGCCGCGGCCGCCGCGGCCATCGCTTCCCGGGCCGAGACCCTCAATACCCGAACTGCTCCCGCAAGATCCGCTCGTCGAGGCTGTGGCCGGGGTCGTGGAGCATGACGAGATCGACATCGCGATCGATCTCGATCTCGACGCGCAGGACATTGTCGATCTGGACATGATCGGCTACTGCGCTGACCGGGCGCTTGGCGGCCTCCAGCACTTCGATCGTGACCTTGGCATGGTCCGGCAGCAGCGCGCCGCGCCAGCGGCGGGGGCGGAAGGCCGAGATCGGCGTCAGCGCCAGCAGGGGGGCGTCGAGCGGCAGGATCGGGCCGTTGGCGGAGAGATTGTAGGCGGTGGAGCCGGCGGGCGTCGCCAGCAGCACGCCGTCGGCGACGAGCTCGTCGAGCCGGACCTGGCCGTCGATCGAGATCCTGAGCTTGGCGGCCTGGTAGGAGCGGCGCAGCAGCGAGACCTCGTTGATGGCCTCGGCCCGCACCTCCGTGCCGTCGGCGTCGACGGCGCGCATCGAGAGCGGGTGGACGACGCTGCGCTGCGCCTCGGTCAGGCGCTTGCGCAGGCCGCGCTCGCGGAACTCGTTCATCAGGAAGCCGACGGAGCCGCGGTTCATGCCGTAGATCGGCGTGCCCGTGCCGATGAAGCGGTGGAGCGTCTGCAGCATCAGCCCGTCGCCACCCAGCGCCACGATCACGTCGGCGGCCGCGGTATCGGCATTGCCGTAACGCCCTGTCAGTTTCGCCAATGCGGCCTGCGCCTCCGGCGTGTCGCTGGCGACGAAGGAGATGGCCTGGAAGCGCTCGGGCATCACGGGTCCTGAAGGCAGTGCGCCGCGGCGGCGCAGGCCCGCCTTAGCACAGGCGGCGTCCGGATCGCGAGCGGGCGAGGTCCAGAATTGCCGGGCACGAAAAAGGCCGGGGTTTCCCCCGGCCTCGCTAGCCTCGCTTCGTCGTCGCGATCTCAGATCGCGGTGCTCCACTGCACCGGCACCATCTCGAAGCCGTTGCCGGACTTGGCGATGTGGCCGGTGGCGGGGAAGGGCGCATGGTAGAAGGCGACCTGCATCCTGTCGGCGGCGACCATGTCGAGCAGCTTGCGGCGGGTGGCCGCAGCCTGCGGCCCGTCCATGTCGAACACGGCCGACCAGTCGGGATTGCGCACGAACAGGGCGGGGTGGTTGGTGGTGTCCGACATCACCATCAGCGACTTGCCGCCCGAGGCGACGGCGAAGGTGGTGTGGCCCGGCGTATGGCCATAGGCCGCGACGGAGGTGATTCCGGGCAGGATTTCCTTGCCGGCCTCGAACTGCTTCACATCCTTGGCGATGGGCGCGAAGACGCGCCGAACATTGCCGAAGGCGCCCTTCATGGCCTCGGGCGCGGCGCCCATCTTGGCGTCGTCCATCCAGAACGCCCATTCGGCGGCAGGCACCATGACTTCGGCATTCGGGAACATCGCGGTCCCGTTCTTGAGACGGAAGCCGTTGATGTGGTCGCCGTGGAAATGGCTGAACACGACGGTCGAGACATCCTTGGGGTCGAAGCCGGCGGCCTTGAAATTGGCGCCCCAGGCGCCCGAGGTCGGGGCGCCGGAATCGCCGTTGCCGGTGTCGATCAGGGTGGTCTTGCCGCCGCTCTGGATGACGAGGGTGGTGAAGGAGATCGGCAGGGCGTCGGCGGGCAGGAAGGCCTGCTCCATCGCCTTCTTCACGTCGGCCAGCTCGGCGTTGCGAACGAAGCCCTCGAGCGGACGGCGGGCGAAGCCGTCATTGATGGCGGTGACCGTGATGTCGCCGACCTTGTAGCGATAGAATCCGGGGGCCTGGTTCACGGGAGCTCCTTGGGCATGGGCCGGGCCGAGCCCGGGCAGGTCGAATGTGGCGGCTGCGGCGAGGGCGCCCGCACCGGCGATCACGCCGCGGCGCGACAGATGGAGGTCGGTCATGGTTGTTGTCTCCCTCGGCTCGGGCGGAGCCGGTGTCGGACCCTAGCGGGCGGCGGCCGCGGTTCAACGGCGGAGCGCTGTCGCAAGGGCATCGACGGGGTCAAGTTTTCGTGAGGGCGGCGTTCGCCGTCAGCCGCGCTCACCCTCGGCCCGCGCAGGGGCGACGGCGCGGCGGCCGGCAAAGGCGCGCAGCATCGCGGCACAGAGCGTGAGCGCGCCGATGGTCCCGCTCGCCTGGCACTCGGCCACCAGCGCCTGGAACGTCGCGGTCTCGTCGACGGCCATGGATTGCAGGCTCCAGCGCCAGTCGGGCGCCTTCTGCCGGAGCAGACCAACAGCGACGTCGATATTGGCGCTGACCGTGCCCAGCGTCTTCCACAGCGCGCCTTCCTGATAGATGCCGCCCGGCGGGGTGCGGCGACCGACCAGATGGCTCGGCTTGCGCCGGACATTGAAGCCCAGCGCCTCGTAGATGTCGGCGTCGAGGGTGCGGTCGGGCTTGCGCGCGGCTTCGCAGCGATCGGCGAGAGCGAGCAGATGTTCGGGGCGGTGCATGCAGGCCTGGTTTCGAGCGGGGAGGTCGGAGCGATCGTCGCTGCGAGCCGTCGGGTCTGCGTTACGCAAGATGGAGGCCCGACCAAGGCCGATCCGCTGCGTGGGGTGCATGCCCAGGCTTCGCGGAGCGGGCAACGGGCCCGAATGGTGCCGGCGGAGAGGATCGAACTCCCGACCTTCGGTTTACAAAACCGCTGCACTACCGCTGTGCTACGCCGGCCCCTGGGGCGCTTCTAGGAGCGAAGCGGCCCCGAGGCAACCCTGGAAAAGGCACGGAGCCAATGGTGCCTCGAGAGCGTTGGGTTCTCTTCCTGAACAGCCGATTTCCCTGGCGTGGTGCCGGTCTCGTCGCCGCACACTCCGCACTGACGATCCAGTTATGTGCCGGCTAACAGCGACGCCGAGAACTTGAGTACGCGACGGACAGCGCGCACAGCGAAACACTGCACGGCATGTCGACACCCGAATGCCAGGCAGGTATGATCAAGACATCGATTTTTGCGTGAAAGCAACGGCGTCTTGCCAGACAATACGACCCCTGAGAACGATCTGGCAGAGATCGCCAAGCTCATTGCACGTTGTGCTGAGCAGGATGCGCAGTTGGAGTCCCTGCGCGAGTCAAGCCGTCGGGAATTGAAGGAATCGACCGCCCTGCTTGACGCGCTGATCCGTTCGTCGTCCGAAGTTCGCTATCGGCTGAATGGGGACTGGAGCGTTCTGCATCAGCTCCAAGGCGGCGGATTCATCCCGGATACGGAAAGCGGCAACAGCAACTGGTTCGAGCAGTACATTCCCAAAGAGCATCAGGATCTCGTTCGCGCCGAGATCAATCGCGCGATCGAGCAACGGGATACCTACAATATCGAGCACAAGGTCAACCGCGTTGACGGCACGGTCGGATGGGCACAGTCCAGAGCCGTCCCGATGTTCGACGAGACCGGTGCCGTCTCAAGCTGGATGGGGGCCGCATCCGACATAACGCTGGCGAAGACCGCTGAGGAAGCACAGCGGTTGCTCAATTTGGAGCTCGCCCACCGGATGAAGAACACGTTGGCGATGGTCCAGGCCATCGTCAGCCAAACCCTACGCAACGCTGCTTCCATTGAGGAAGGCCAGAGGGCCATCAGCGCACGGCTGGAGGCGTTGGCGAGGGCGCAGGATATCCTCACGCAGACCGAATTTACGGAGGCTCAGGTCCAAGAGGTCGTCGATGCGGCGATCTTGCCGCATCAGCACGCCAGGCACCGGATCGATGTCGGCGGAGCTCCCGACACACTGAGACCTCAGGAAGCTCTCGGATTGTCGTTGGCGATCCATGAACTGACGACCAACGCCATCAAGTACGGTGCCCTGTCCAATGAGAATGGCCGCGTCAGGATCAGATGGGCAAGGCCCAGCGGCGCCTTCGTCTTCGAGTGGTTTGAGAGCGATGGGCCAGCTGTGACCGCGCCCGCCAATCGAGGCTTCGGTTCCCGGTTGATCGAGCGGATCGTGGCCGCATATTTCGAGGGTGAGGGCAGCCTCCATTTCGACCCTGGCGGCGTTCGGTTCACCTTGGTCGGCAAGCCTCAGTCTTAACGCGCCTGGTCGCTCCGCCGACGGGGCAGATCAGACACCGTCCTTTGCAGCGCGCGCGCCCCTGCCTTGGGCCGGCGCATGAAGCTCGGCAGGCCTTCAGCCGCTACAGGCAAAAAGGCCCCGCCTGGGTGAGGCGGGGCCCGGGTGTCGTCGAGAGGCGAGCGTCGCTCAATTCTCGTGGGTGGTGATGTCGCGGTCCTTGGTCTCGGGCACGAGCAGCATGCCGATCACGAAGGTCGCGAGGGCGAAGACGATCGGGTACCAGAGGCCGTAATAGATGTCGCCGGTGCCGGCCACCATGGCGAAGGCGGTCGCCGGCAGCAGGCCGCCGAACCAGCCATTGCCGATATGGTAGGGCAGCGACATGCCGGTGTAGCGGATGCGGGTCGGGAAGAGCTCGACCAGCGCCGCAGCGACCGGGCCGTAGACCATCGTCACGTAGATGATGAGGATGGTCAGGATGCCGATGACCGTCAGCGACTGCGCGCTGAACAGGGCGCTGAAGAAGCCGGTCCTGACGATGCGCGCATCGCCCGGGGCCGGGTAGCCGGCGGCGACCGCTTCCTTGGCGATGGTGGCGGCGAAGGTCGCGTCGATGGCGAGATCCTTGCCGTTGATGGTGACCTTGGCCGGGGTGCCCGCGGGCGCCGGAGCCTGGGTGTAGACGATGGCCTGGGTGGCCAGCGTGCGGCGGGCGACGTCGCAGGGCGCGGTGAAGGTGCGGATGCCGACCGGGTCGAACACCGAGCCGCAGGTGGCCGGGTCGGCGACGACCTGGACCTTGACGTTCTCATGCGCGGCGGCGAGGCCCGGATTGGCGGCCTTGGTCAGGGCGCCGAACAGCGGGAAATAGGTCAGCGCCGCGATCAGGCAGCCGGCCAGGATGACGGGCTTGCGGCCGATCCGGTCCGAGAGCGAGCCGAAGAAGATGAAGCCGCCGGTGCCGACGATCAGGGCCCAGGCGATCAGCACGTTCGCCGAGTAGAGATCGACCTTCAGGATGCTCTGGATGAAGAACAGAGCGTAGAACTGGCCGGTGTACCAGACGACCGCCTGGCCCATGGTCAGGCCGAACAGCGCGATCAGCGCGATGCGGGCGTTCTTCCACTGGCCAAAGGCCTCGGTGAGCGGTGCCTTCGAGCCCGTGCCCTCTTCCTTCATCTTCTTGAAGGCGGGGGATTCCTGCATCTGGAGCCGGATCCAGACCGAGATGGCGAGCAGGAAGATCGAGAGCAGGAACGGAATGCGCCAGCCCCAGGCGGCGAAATCGGCCTCGCCCATGTTGACGCGGATGACCAGGATGACGAGCAGCGACAGAAGCAGCCCGAGCGTCGCGGTGGTCTGGATCCAGGAGGTGTAGAAGCCGCGGCGGCCGGGAGGGGCATGCTCGGCGACATAGACCGCCGCACCGCCATACTCGCCGCCGAGCGCCAGGCCCTGCAGCATGCGCAGCGCGATCAGGATGACGGGAGCCGCCCAGCCGATCGTGGCGTAGCTGGGCAGCAGGCCGACCAGGAAGGTCGAGGCGCCCATGATCACGATGGTGACGAGGAAGGTGTATTTGCGGCCGATCAGGTCACCCAGGCGACCGAAGAACAGCGCGCCGAAGGGGCGGACCAGGAAGCCGGCGGCGAAGGCGAGCAGCGCGAAGATGGCGCGGGTGTTGGGGTCGAAGGCCGAGAAGAAATGCGCGCCGATCATCACGGCGAGCGAGCCGTAGAGGTAGAAATCGTACCATTCGAAGACGGTGCCGAGCGACGATGCGAGAATGACGCGCTTCTCTTCCTTCGTCATGGGGCGTGGCGCCGTCTTCGCCCCCGATACGTTCGCTGCCATGCTCATGGCGATTCTCCCTGCGAGGTCCAGGGCAGCGGGACGATTCCGCGCTGCCTGACTGCCCACCGTCCTTGTTCGACGTGATTTCGGCTTCGGCGGAGGCGAAACCAGAGGCTCGGCAGTCCGTCGGCGACAGCAATGCGCGCGGAAAATTTCAAGTTCAATCAAGCACTTGGTCTTGCACAGTTCGTCGTACGACGATCGTCTCAGGGGGCGGCCGGCGCGTCGTGGAAAGGCATCGCGCGTGGGGGCGGCGCGTCCCAAGGGGGGACGCAGAGGCGACGAATCCGCTTTCGCCACAGGACGATCTGCCTATAGTCGGTGGCGGAGGCCTGAGGATGCGGATGAGGAGGAGCGCCATGATGCGCGCCACGACGATCTGTCTCGGCCTGATGATGATGGGCCTTTGCCTGCCCGGTGGGTGGGGTTCGGCCCAGGCCGCAGGGCCGGCGACCAAACCTCTCGCGACCGCCGCTCCGAACGTCCAACGCGGTGCAGCCGTGCACCAGCGCCTGACCCGCGAGCGCTGGGTCCGCACCGATGCCGGACGTTTCCGCGATGGCCATGGCCGCCGCTTCGGACGCGGCCCGCTGGCCGCGGTGGGCTATCCGGGTGCCTGGGGCGGCCCGTCCGGCGGCATCTCCTCCCACGCCCTCGATGCGCCGCGCCCTGTCGACCGCCAGTCCTTCGAGCATATGCCGGTGCGGATGGGCATTGCCCGCGCGCCGACGCCGGAACCGACGCTCTACCGGCTGGAGGGGCGGCGCGACCGCCCGGCGACCCGCGTGATCCGGATCAGCGATCCCGAGCCGCGGCAGGGCCGGCGCACGCGCTTCGCCCATGCCGAGACGGGCGCGCTGCTGCTGATCGTGCCCGGCCGCTGAGGCCGGGCCGGCTCAGCGGCGCCGGCTGGCTGCGTAGAGCGCGATCGCGGTGGCGTTGGAGACGTTGAGGCTGGTGATGGCGCCCGGCACCTCCAGCCGCGCGACCTGATCGCAGAGTTCGCGCGAGCGCTGGCGCAGCCCCTTGCCCTCGGCGCCCATCACCATGACGAGCGGGCGCGTCAGGGCGACGTCCTCGAAAGCGGCCTCGCCATCCGAATCGAAGCCGATGCGCTGGAAGCCGCGCTTGCCGAGTTCGGCGAGCGCGTCGCCGAGATTGCGCACGGCGATCAGCGGGACATGCTCGAGCGCGCCGGAGGCCGACTTGGCGAGCACGCCCGTCGCCGCCGGAGAGTGGCGGATGGTGACGATCACCGCCGCGGCGCCGAAGGCCGCGGCCGAGCGCAGGATGGCGCCGACATTGTGCGGATCGGTGATCTGGTCGAGCGCCAGCACGATGGCGTCGTCGGGCAGGCTGTCGAGATCAAGCGAGGGCAGGGGATCGCAAACCAGGTAGAGCCCCTGATGCACCGAATCGGGGGTGAGCAGCCGGTCGATCTCGGACGGGCGCACGATCTCGGGTTCGAGCGGCAGGTCGCCGACCTCCTCCTGCAGGCGCTTGAGGCCGTTCTCCGTGGCGAGCAGGCGGCGGTGGCGGCGCTCGGGATTGCGCAGGGCCTCGATCACCGGGTGCACGCCGTAGAGCACCGCCTCGTCGATATCACCGGGGCGGTGGTGCAGGGTGCCGTCGGCACGCCGCGGACTGGTCTGGCGCGGGCCGTCGCCGCGCGGACCCTCGCGGCGCGGCCGATCGCGATCCGGTTTGGGGCGGAACGGGGCTGGCATGACGGTTCTCCTGCGGTGCTGCCGCATGCCCTGACATGACATCAACGGCTTGACCAGCCGGGAAATCGAGGGGGCTGTTCGCCATGCCCGAGCGGCAGGCGGCTTTTTGGCGTTGACAGGGGGCGGCCCGGTCACCATAAGTCCGGCCGCGCCTGTCGCCGTCACAGCAGTGACACGAGAGAGACGCCTGCGGCCTCGCCGCAAGCGGCGCGGGCGGGGGAATGTCCCGAGCGGCAAAGGGGGCGGACTGTAAATCCGCTGGCTATGCCTTCGCAGGTTCGAGTCCTGCTTCCCCCACCATTCCCGAACAGAACTGCGAACCACGCCGCGACCAGCGGCGTGGTTGCGCAAGGTCTTTTCGAAGTTGTCGTTCTTGCCAACAACGCGGATTTTTTTCGGCTCGACGATGATGACGTCGACGATGGCTCCGAGCCATGCCTTGCGGGCCTCGATCGGCCCGTTGGTGAGCCGCTCGGACAGAGCAGCGACGAACTCTTGGATGACGGCGGCGTCAAATACCGGTTGCGTGGCAAGGCTGGCCTGAAGGCGTTCGAGCGCGGCCTTGGATAAATCTCGTCGGTTGCGAAGATCGCGGAACCGACTTTGCAGAGAGAGCTCGGCGGCGTCGAGGATGCCACTCTCAATGCCACGATAGAGATTGCTGAGGGCTTTCTCCGCGTCTGCGGCTTCCTGTTGAAGCTCAGAGACCCGCCGATGGACTGACGTCTGCCGTCCAGCCTGGCGGGCTTGAAGTGCAGTCAAGATGCTGGCGATGCGATCAGGCGTGACAAGCCAAGCAACGACGGCTGCCATCACGCGCTGTTCCGATTCCTCGCGGCGCACTGGTTTGCCCAGCTGGCAGGCAGCAGCGCCCTTGTTGATGGCGCGTGCGCATCGGTAATAGCCGTAACGGCCTCCATTCTGAGAAGTGCCGCTCGATGGCGTCATCGCTTTGCCGCAACAACCGCAGCGGATCAGGCCGCCAAAGAGCGACGGGGCCGCATCGAGGCGGGGACCGCGGATCGAGGGCTGGCGCTCTGCCAGGAGAAGCTGCGCCGCGTCGAAAACCTCAGGTGCTATGATCTGAGGGACAGCGTATTCAACGATCTGGTCGTCCGCCTTCTGAACGCCATTCTTGTCGAAGGTATTCCACGGCCGCGTGCCGGTGTAGGCCTCGCGCGTCAGCATCTCATGGATGGTGCTGGAATAGAACTCGTTACCGCGCCGCGTCCGGTACCCAGACATGTTGAGGTGCTCAGCGATGGAGCGCACGCCCAATCGGCCGGACGTTCCATCGCCCGACGTGGCGAGCTGGAAGACGAGGCGCACGATCTCAGCCTCGACAGGATCGATGACGAGCTTGCGCTTGACCGCCCGCCCGATCTGCTCGGCATCGGCTGAACGATAGCCGAGCGGGGCTACGCCACCATTCGAGAAGCCTAGTTTGGCCGTGGCTGTCATGCCGCGCATCGTGCCGATCTTCGCGTCATTGGATTTCATCTGATTGGCGATGCCGAGCATCAGCCGGACGAATTCACCGCTTTGGGGATCGGTGATGTTTTCAGACATGCTCCTAACGGCGACGCCATGTGCTGCCAGTTCAAGAACCGTCTTTTCCTGGTCAAAGACCTTGCGGAAGCCGCGCGAGATTGAGTGCACGAGAACAGCGTCTACCGAGCGCGTGCCGTCCTGACAGCGCGCGAGCATCTTCTGAAGCTCGGGGCGATTGAGAGAACTCGCGCTCTCGCCAGCGTCGCAGTACGTCTCAACAATATTCCAGCCGTGTCGTGCGCAGTAGTCCAGCATTTGCGACCGCTGTTCCTCTAGAGATAGGCGGTTTTCCGCTTGCCGGTCAGTGGATACGCGAATGTACAAAACCACACGGCAGGCTGCCGGTGGCGCGATTGGGACATTGCTGGGGCGTCGGATCCTACGAGGCATCTTCAGTCCTTGGGTCAAAAGGCGGCGAGCGCGGCTCGCCGCCTGATCTGTCCTCTCTACCTGGAAATGATAGCTTGGTACTGCAGCTTGAGCTCCGGCAGGTCAGCCCGGTCGAAATAGCCCGGCAGCAAGTCGGGCATGCACCCCGCGTGCTGAGGAGGGCGCGCCTGCGGCATCATAAAGTCCGACCTGTCGAGCACGAAATCAACCGACTTGAAATAGTTCTTGCGGCCCCGCGCACCGCAGGCGTGGGCCAGCATCAGAAGGAACGTCGTGGCCGTGAACTCGGAGACGTCGAGGAAGATCCGGCTGTTATGGTCAACCATCCAGAACTCGAGCGTGACCTCACCGTCCTGACGCACCCACTCGGCGTGGATCTTCACGGAGCCGATGTTGAGCGCATGGTGCCTAACGGTCTCATCTGACCAGGCCAACTGCTTGATCAGGACCTCCAGCAAGTTGACGTCGAGCCTGTCGGCGCTGCCCGCCTCGCTTCCCTTCGCAATCGACGACATCACGCTGGGGTCGATCAGCATGCGATAGCCGCGGCCATCGAAGCAGTCGATCTCGTCCTGATGGTACTGATAGAGGTACCCGTCGGGGATCGGTATCTCGGGCGCTTTGAGCGTCCGGCGCAGCAGCTTCCAGATAGCCGACATGAGGGCCGCGCCCCGCGCGATGGCGTCCTCCCCGTTGAAGGCGCGGCCCCACCAGACGAAAGTCAGGAAGTCGCGTTCGTAGCCATGACGCGACACATACCAGGTGCGCTTGAGCTCATCTTCGGTCATTATCGTTTCCTTTCGTCGGGTTTTTGCTTGAACCGTCATGCGAAAGGGACTTGCTGGAAGCGCGACGAAGGATCGCATCGATCACGTCGTCGAAATATCGCTCCAGGACATCGAGCTCAGCTGTCGAGATGTCAGCCGGATCGATCTTCTCGAGGATGACCTCCCGAAGTTGGTCGTCAGCTCGCGAAGATCCCTTCGCGACCGGCGGGCTCGAGTAGGTGGAGGTCGAAGCAACGCCAGGCTGGTCCAGGCGCCGTGGCGCCAGTTCCGCTCGCTGGTGTTGATGTTTTCGACCCGTAACCACGTCGCTCTCCCCGATCCAGGGAGAGGCTGACTGGCGAGACCCGAGGCCGCCACGGATCTAATCGGAAGAGGTCAAAATTGTTGGATTCTGCTTTAGTTCACGGCGCTTGGAATGTTTTGCTCTGGCCTTGCTGATGGCAGAGGATCAACTCGCCCGTGAGTCCGGCGAGCCCGTAGGATGCGTCGATGCTATCGTAGATCGACCTGAGCGCGAATTTCACTTTCCTGACGTTGGGAAAGCAGATCACCTTCAGGATGTTGCCGGCGCTGGGGCTATACAGCTCTTGAAGGAGATAGCGCGCGACCTCCCAGCGTAGGTGCGCAGGCTCGCCTCGCTCCAGCTGGCCAGCAAAAACGGCGAGTTCGAAAAGCCGATAATAGTCGATCTTGCCGGGTTCGCCATGATACTGGACCCAGATACGGGATGCCACGATGCCGGTGATGCGAGACAGCTTGGCCATTTCGGTGATCCGCATGACAGGTGGACTGTCGATTATCCTCTTCGACATGTTCTCGTCGCTGGGACGGCTACCATTATTCACCTGCTTCATGATAGCACGGAGCCCGCTCGGCCCTGCCGCTGCAGCAACTCGAGCCCGTCCGACCAGGGCGATATTGGCTTTTTGGCGCTGGATGAGCCGGTCAAGCCCTTCGATATCGTTATTAGAGGCCAGGCATCGAGCCTGGTTCGTCAGAAGATAGCCTTGATGGGTCGGAGGAACTTTAGCCTCGCGCTTCTTCGATAGGGAGCGGCCATCGGGGAGCAGCGTGTCTTCATTCGCAGGACCCACGTAGATCCCCTTCAAAAGCTCGACTGTGGAAGGCGAGGCCTCCGGACGATTTTTTTTTATCTCATTGCGCACGGCTATGGCATCGGCCCTGGCCTGGGCCAGAACGTCGAGGTCGGCGATCTGGATCGCTTGGACGGCGCGCAGCTCATTTTCAAGGTCGGTGTGGTGAGGTGCGCCCGCTACTCCGCCTTTGAAAGGATTGGTGGGGCCGGGATCAGATGGATTGATCTGAACTTTGATGAAGTCACCGGCCGGAGCTCTGCTGCGGATTTCCTTGGGCGCGAGGTAGGGATGCCGCTTCCAGAATTTGGTCATGACGTGTCCTTTCAAGGCGAAATCAGGCCGAATCAGAGAACAAACCATATACGATTTTGCGGCTACGCCCCCCGTTCGCCCTCGCCCTTGAAAGCAATAAAGGATCGGTTGTTGGTAATAATATTAATGGAAAGATACTTTATTCTATAAAATTTTACGATTTATGGTCATGGTAGTCGCATTCGTCAGAACGCAAGCCTCTCACTAGATATCATTGACCGCTGATCACTGTGGATATCTGGATCACCATTTTGTTTCCCATTTTAATGAACTCCCGGATGCGGACTTTACTCCTGCCATCCACGATCTGAACGTCGTTGGAGCGGTCGAATGAGCGGTTTGCAGGATAACGCTAGCGGGCAGGGCGCCGGATCGCCTCCCTCTGCTCAGTTGGAAGGCAATGACAACTTATCCATTCCGGCGAGGGGCACGACGGCCCGCGGAGATCGTGATCTGAGCTCGCCGCAAGCAGCCGCGCCGAGCTCACCGTTCAGCGCCCATCAGCTCAAGAAAATCGTATTCGAGCCGCTCGATTTCGTCGTGCAGGGCCTCGTTCCAACGGGGTTGACAATTCTTGCAGGCTTACCCAAAGCGGGCAAATCTTGGCTCAGCCTCGACATGGCTTTGTCTGTCTCACGAGGCGTGGGTTGCCTTGGCGAGCGCATGTGCCCGAAGGGAGAAGTGCTTTACCTCGGCCTTGAGGATAGCGATCGTCGCTTGCAGATGCGCCTGGAGCAGATGCTGGGCAGGGGGCCTGCTTGGCCACGAGGGCTATTCTTCAAGACCGATTGGCCACGTGCCGACGAAGGCGGGGTCGATCTGTTGAGATGTTGGGTCGCCGAGGCCACCAACCCCCGCCTCGTGATCATCGACGTCTTCGAAAAATTCAGGAGCCAAGCAGGCCGTCAGGGCAACAGCTACCAGCGTGATTACCAGGATCTCGCGCCGCTGCAGGCTCTGGCGCGCAACCGCGGGATTGCCATCGTTCTCGTGCATCATCTCCGAAAGACAGGATCGGGTGGCGATCCTTTCGAACGCATCACCGGCTCGACAGGTTTTACCGGCTCCGCCGACACGATCGTGATGCTCGATCGAGGACGAGCCGGAACCCGCTTGTATGCGCGCGGGAGGGACATCGAAGATGTCAGCGAGTCCGTCGCCTTCGACACGGGCGCGATGTGTTGGCGCGTCGTGAAACATGCCGAGCCCGTTAGCCTTTATCAGGAGAGGGACCGCATTATCTCGTTGCTCCAGGGAAGCGGCGATCCTATGTCTCCGTCCGCCATCGCCATAGCGCTCGGGCAGACATCATCGTCTATTCGAACGATGCTTTCCCGGATGAACGAGCGTGGCGAGATACAGAAGGCTGGTCGCGGGCGATACACAGCAATCGCGAGGGCCGCTTGAGCTGCGCTATGCCGTTGAGGGTGTAACACTGGCAACATCAGTAACATCTGCCACGCCGGTATCGATTGCGACGTGTTCGCGGCCGACATATGCGGCGAGGGTCTCTGTTTGAAGTGGGCGCGGTCTACGGGGCCCACGCCCACCTTATTCGTCGCAGCCGTCACCGCTGGCTGCGGCAGCGCCAGCCATGCTGACTGCCGCACCGGCCCGGCATGACGGCGTCGTGGATGATGCGCTCGACGATGCCGACAAGGCGGCCAACCGATACAGTGAAGATCGAGAACGCTGTTGCCCCCTGTCGGCTCTTGAGCCGATCGAGGGCAATATCCAGTCATGGCGTGCCAAGTGGGCGCCCATGGCAATTGGGCAGGTCCGGAATTAAACGTTTCCGACCCACTCGCCGAGCTTGACGCCGAAGAACAGATCCGGGGCGCCCCGCGAAACGATCGACGTGAAGGTGAACCCATGCCGGATCGCGGCTTGCATATGCAGCGGATCGGCCGTCCTGGCCCGCCCATTGATGAGTTCCTGCACCGCGAGCTTGGCGTCGCGATCCCCGGTCCCGCGCCGCGCCGGCCAGACCGCGATCTGGGCACATGCAAGGTAGCCAGCGATGAGTGCGCCCTCGGCCGCGAGCCGCGTCCGATGCATGGACGGGCTGGGACGAAGCGCTTCCGCGAAGAGGCGATCAGCCGCGGCGAAGTAGTCGCGCGCTTTCTCCAGCACGGCCCTCATGTCGAGCCCCTCAGCCGCGAAGGCAGCCAGCACGGGCAGCTGCGCGGGCGTGTAGATTTCACGGTTGGGAAGGCTCGCGACTTCGGCCTCGAGGTCGAACCCACTGACGGGCCAGGGGTAGAGGGCACTCTCCCGGTCGGAGACGTCGGGCTGGCGCGGCACGGCGAGCTGACCCGGACTGAAGGCGGCCTGAGCGATGCGACCGCGCAGGAAGTCACCAGTGCCCTGCCAGCTTTCAAGCCATTTCCGGGTCGGCTCCATGGCGACCTTGGCGTCGACGTCGTCAATGCTCTCGACAGGGAAGATCGCGACGATCATCGCATGCGCGCCGGCGATGGTGAGCAGGGCGATGCGTTCGAGCGCGCCGACGCCGTCCTGGCTGGCGCTCCAGCCATAGGCGCTGCGATGGGCCTCTGCCTTGACGGCGGCATCGCGCAGGTCCGGCCTCGACTGACGCAGCGCTACCATGTCGGCGATCGCGGGGTCGTCATGAAGCCGGGCGAGGATCGCCGTGATCGGATCGGCGTGCTCGCGGATCTCGCGATCATCCTGCGGTACGGCCTGGAACTCGAGTTTGTTGGTCATTTGAAAAAAAGTCCTGTTTTGGGGGTGACAACCAGTCGGCTGCATCTCCTGCCTCTCAAGCCAAAAGGGCGCCCCGCAGCAGGGCGCCCCTTCCTGTCGTGGTTCTATCGGGTGCTCAGGCGAGAGGATGCGCCGCGAGCATCTCGCGCAGGGATTCGCCCATTTTCCGGGCCAGCGTCAGCGTTGCTGCAAGACGCGGCGTCGGGTGCGGGATGACGTCACCGGCAAGCCTGGACCAGCACTCGATTTCGGCGTGAGCCGGAGCGACCGCGATGCGAAGGAGCGCGATCCGGGTCTGGAGCTGCGCGCCCTCGAGCGCCATGGCGATGTCGTCATGCGGCTGGCGTGCGAGGTCGCCGTCCACGAGCATCGCCGCCAGCCGCGTGGCGGCCCGGGAGTGAAGCCCGACGTCGCGGTAAAGGGCCTCGAAGTCCGGGACCTGCACGACGAAGGCGCGCAGAGATGACGCGTCCTCGAGGCGATGAGCGGTCGCAGCGCTCTGAGCCGAGGCCAACTCGCGAGAACGCGACACGGCGTGGGCGAGCGCGTTCGTAGCGACGGCCCCGGCTGCGATCGCCGAGAGGGTTTCGATCCCGAACGCCGCCCGGGCGATCGGTTCGAGCGTCGAGTCATCGAGTTCCTTGACCGCCCGGAGGAGGGCAAAGCCATGCTCGCGCTGCGCGTGCCGATCAGCAGCCGTACGGGCCGGCAGCAGCGCGAGCGCGAGCGTCGCCTCCTCGTTCAGGATGGCCAGGGCATGCGGCGTCGCGACGTGATCGCGGACGAGGTAAGGGGCGGACACCTGCGCCAGCTCGATGAAGCGCTCGAGCTCGGCGGTGCGCTGGGTGCAGCGCGCGGCGATGGCGACGAGCGAGGGGCTGTTGCGGATGAACCCGGCATAGTCGTGGTCGCTCGGGCTCGTGAGGCTCAACGCGGCGAGCTCGCCGACCACGGGACGGATCGTGTTGTCGAAGGCGATGTGGTGCAGGGAGATCGGGCTGGAATGGCTGCTGGCGGTGGTCATGTCTGTCTCTGGATCGATGATGGATGAGGATGCGAGGAGGAGCCGGGCGCGGCGGTGGCGCCCGGCGCGAGCGATCAGGCCACGGCCGTCTGCGGGCTTACGGATTTGGTCTGATGCCGCAGCGCATGCTGGCTCGGGCTCGCCCAGCTCTGGCAGGCGGCGGGCGCGATGCCGGTGACGTGCTGGAAGAGGATCTGCTCGATGATGGTGAGCAACCGATCGGCGTCCTCGCCACGAGGGCGGAAGAGGTAGAGCTCGTCGGCGGGCGAGATCCGCGTCGCGCGCCCGAAGCGATATACCGTGGCGCGCTGCGCATCCTTCGGCGCAAGGCCGAGCAGCGCGCAGTGCGCCGTTCCCGCTGGCGAGACCAGCCACCCGTTGAGGGAGGCGTTCTCCATCGCGGCGTGGAGCCGCTTGTCGAACTCGCGGGCCGGGAGGTCGTGCGGGAGAACGACAGAGATCGCGCGCGGCTGCAGCTCGATCGGCGCACCAGCCTTGGGTGCTCGGGTTGGAAGGATCTGCTGCAGCATCCACGCGTTGAAGCCGAGGTCGTTGATCGGCCCCGCGGACGTCTGGCGGTACGATCCGTAGCGGTCCGCATTCATCGCCCTGAGGCGATCACGGGGATCGGCGCACTGTGTCGAGGACACTTTGTAGATCGGCAACTGGAGATCCCGGGCGACGCCGAGGAGACCGGTGCGGACGCCCGGCGTCGCGTAGCTCTGGCCGCAGGCGCCAACGTAGACGTTGACGCGGTACCCCGCCTGGTAGGCTTCGGCGAAGCGCGACTGGCTGAAGGCATCGGCCGGAAGGGCGGCGATGCCATCGCCGCCGATGTGCTCCCAGTCGGTCGGGTACCACTTCGTGACAGCGGCGGCGGAATGGGCAGGCTGGATCGGGCGGCCGATCCGGTCCGAGGTCTTCTTGGTCGACATGGTCTTGAGCTTTCTTTGCTTCTGGTCGTGCACAGGTCCCTGGGGGTTCTTTTCCCAGAGCCTGCGTCCTTCGATTTCCCCTGGTTCGTCGGTCTTGGGTCTCTTCACCGGGACTGTGATGCAGCCGGCTACTGACCGGCTCGGTCCCGTTCGCCCCTCGCGGCGAGGAAGCCGATCGGCCGCGCCTGCGCCGCGCCGGCGACAAGCGTCTCGGCCGCGACGATGTCGCCGAGAGTGAGCGCGTCGCGCCCGTCAGCGGCGGCGAAGCCGAACGCCACACGCAACAGCTTGCCGAGGCGGCGCGGATTTTGCCTCGCGGCCCGACGCAGCACGTCCTGCGTGGGCTTGGCGACGCAGCCGCGCAGCTCGGCGACGATGTTGGCGGCGATCAGCCCGGCGACGGCAAGAAGCGCCTCGTCACGCGGCTGGGCGATGGTGAACACCGTCAGCCGGTCGATGATGAAGTCCGGCAGCGCATCGACATCATTGGCCGTGGCGACGAAGACCACGCCCGACAGATCGAACGGCACCCTGACAAATTCGTCCATCAGCGCGCGGCTGGTCTCGCCTTCGAGGACGGTCAGGAGGGTATGGTAGGGCTTCTCCGAGGAGTGGGTAGAGAGCTTGTCGACCTCATCGAGCAGGACGACCGGCTGGGCCGTCGATCCCATGGCCATGGCCTCGGTCAGCTGCCCCATGTGCGCTGCCTTCCACGACGTCGGGTGACCGACGACCAACGCCTGTGCGTCGCTGTTTGTGGCGCAGCTGATCGCGTGGATCTCGGTCCCAAGCGCGCGGGCGATCAGCTGGCTTGCATGCGTCTTGCCTGTGCCGGGCGGGCCCAACAGCAGGATCGGCGGGACGAAGAGCGGCGTGCCCGTGCGTTTGGACAGGAGCGTGGCGCGGATGACGAGGTCGATCACCGCCTCGAAGCCCGGGCAAAGCCGGCGCGTCTGCGTCAGGGCGGCAACTATCCCGTCGGTGCCGAACAGTTGGGGTCGGCGACCCTCCTGAGAATCATGGTAGAGCGCGACCAAGCGGTCGAAGCGGAGCTGGTCGGACTCCGAGAAGCTCGGCAGCGGCGAGCCGAGATACTCTTCGCGGTCGCCATACCAACGGCGCCCGATCATCAGCTCGATCTGCCGGATGACAGCCGCGTGGTCGAAGACAGGGATGGAAGAGACGATGTCGACAGCGGGCTCGGGGATGGAAGCCTCGGCTGGCGGCTCCATTGCAAAAGGCGACTCTTCCGTTGCGAGCACCAGGTTCTCCACGTCAGCCGGTTTATAAACACGGCGTTCTGGCGAGCCCTTGCGTCGATGGGTGGTCATGTCTGGTTGCGTCCTACGTTCCGCGACGGGAGCGTCCTGTCGCGGGGTAGCCGGTCCGGCCCTCCACGCGCGCGGCTCGAACGGAAGACAGGCGACGCCTCGCGGCGCCGCCTGTCGGTCTCAAGGCTCGGTGAGAACCCGATCTAGCCGCGAGGTGGATGGGCTGCCGCCATATCGCGGAGCCGGTCGCCAACGGAGATCGCCAGGATCAGCGTTGCCGCAGCCTGCGGCGGCGCCTCGTTGATCGCCGCGTAGACGTGCTCGAGGGCGGCATCGCGGTCGGGCAGGTGCGTCGCAAGCGCCAGCCGCGCGAGCGCGATGTGGCGCTGCAGGGTCGCACCCTCAGCCGCCGCACCCGTCAGCCCCCTGTCCTCCGGCGAGAGGTCGCGGCGACGCAGGCTGGTCCTGAAGCGGCCGGCCATCGCGTCATGATGCTGCGCTTCGCGAACCAGCGTGTCGATATCCGGCTGGGCCTCGAGATAGGCCAGCAGCGTTCCGCGCTCCTCCAGCTGGTGGATGGTGGCTTTGCTCTTGGCGCCCGTCCCGAGCAGCCGGCTGATGTAGGAGAGAATGTCCGAAGTGACCTCTTCGGCGTCGATGTCGCCGAGCTCGAAGGCGATCTCGATGACCTCACGAAGTTCGTTGGTTTCCGGTTGCTCGAGCCTGCGAAGCATGGCGTGGCCCTGCTCGCGCCGGGCATGGCGGTCTGCGCCGCTCCGGGCAGGGATCAGCGCCACAGCAATGCTTGCGACGGAGTTGAGGCGGACGACAGCGTGGAGCTGGCCGACATGCCGGAAGAAGATGTCGGGGTCGCTGCCGTCGGTCAGCGCGATGAAGCGCTCGTGCTCCTGGGCGTGCTGGAATGCGCGCGTGGTCATCGCGACGATGGCCGGCAGATGGGAGAGGAATCCGGCATAGTCGCGCAGAGTCGGCGCGCTCAACGTCACTGCGGCGAGTTCGTCGATGACGGGACGCAGGGTCCTGTCGATCCTGAGGTCGCGTAGGGTCGCTGGCGCCCGCTCGCGATGAGATTTGGTCATGATATGATCGTCCTGGATTGTCGGCCTGAGTTCCCGGGGGTGTGTTCCCCTTCGCCTCGCCAATTCCTCGTCTCGCCCTTCTCGAGCCGTTCCCGTGCCCCGTCATGAGAAAAGGGCGCAAACCTCGCGGCCGCGCCCTTCCTGTCTTCATCGTCTGCGGAAGATCCTCAGGAGGCCGCCAGGACGGGTATGTCCTCCACCCCTTGTGGCAGCGCATCGCGGCGCTGCAGGAGCCAGGCCCTGATCTCATCGAGGGCGGCCAGCGAGCCAGGCTCGATCGTCGCGGCCAGTTCGTCGCAGCGCGTCAGCGCCTTGGGGATGGTCAGCCATGGCACCTCGTCCTCCGTCGTGAGGCGGTGCCGCATCCAGTCCTGGCCCCGGCGCCAAGCCTCGGGCGAGAGTGCCTCCGGCGCGTTCAGGAAAATCTGCCGGAGCGCCAGGCTTCGCAGCCTCGGGTCGCGGATATGCCAAGTGGCGTGATGCTCCCGGAACTTCCACTCGATCTCGTGGAAGCGCCGGCAGGCGGCGACATCGGCGTCCAAGACGAAGCCGCCCGAATAAAGCTGCGCTTCGGGCCAGGGCGATGCCTCGCGATCGGCGTACTGGACCTCGAGCGCGAGGGCGAGCTGACGAAGGAATGTCGGGTGCGCCCACACCGCCCTGGCCCGATCGCGATAGACATCACCGGGTTCGGGATCGACAAGGGCATGGGCGGCCTGGTGCCAGGCGAACAGGATGGGCATGGCGTTCGTCTTCACCTGCCGGATCGGCGAGCGGTTCGACCGGATCCGGACGAGCAGGTCCGGGGCGGCCAGGTCGATGAACCCGACCGGGTCCAGACTGAGGTCGATGCAGACCCGGGCATTGGGATTGGTCGGAGAGCCAATCGTGGGCAGCACCGGCGTCAGGCGGGAGGTTCCGCCCAGGATCAGCGGCTCTCCCGGTTCCATCAGGGCGATCGGGCCTGATTTCTTGGCATGACCGAGCATCGTCGCCATTGTCGTCGGCGCCCGGTCGAGCAAGAGCATGAACAGCTCGCGGGTTGCCCTGACATCGGCGAGGGCGTCATGGGCGTCGTCCTGGCTGAGCGCGATTCCATTCGCCCTACACACCTCGCCGAGCTTGAGCACGGCCTTGCCGGCGGCATCGCGCGGGATCACGACGGCCTCCGGTTCGACCATCACGATCGCGCGCAGGCTCGTCAGCACGTCCAGTCGGCCGTGACCTGTCATCGAGGCGGCGTAAGGCGGAAGCAGCGTCTGGAAGAACGACTGCCGAACCATCTCATCGTCGAACCGAATATTATTGTAGCCGACTAACATAGTAGGCTTGCAATCGGCGAGGAGGCGGGCGATCTGCGCCATCATCTCGAGATGGCTCAGCGGCTGGTGTTCCAGCATCGCCGGTGTGATGCCGGTGATGAGCAGCGCATCCGGCGACGGCACGACATGCACGGGCAAGCGGCAGCGCAGCGTCAGCTCGCGCCGGACACGGTGATCGGCGTCGGTCTGGACGAACGCCGCTTGCAGCGGCATATCGACGCAGGGACCGAGTCCGGACGCCTCCAAATCGAAGTACAGGAATCCCATGGCGATCACTGCGTCCGGCCGAAGGGCTGGTTGAGCGGCATGAGCACGATGTTCAGGTGCTCGGCGTCGGCCTTCATCGCCCTCTCGATCATGACGACGGCGTGCGAGCGTACGATCTCGCCCTCGAGCTGACCCATGGCTTCATAAGCATGGACCTTCAGGGCTAGTACCTCGCGCAGCTGCGTGGGGGCCTCAGCCATCAGCAGCGCCATCCGGCGCGCCGCGATCCTCGCGCCTTCGGCCAGCTGCCGGCCGTTGAGGCCATGGTCGCTGAAGATGCGCTCGGGCACCTTGCCCAACAGCATCGCATGCGCATGGGCGGTTTCCCATTTGAGGAAGAGGGCATCGGCACTCTGCGGGGACGCATAGGCCCTCGCGTACAACCTCATCTCGCTGTCCTCCGGCAGCGCCTCGTCGCCGCCGGCAAAATTCTTGTTCATCATCTTTTAGTCCATAAGAGCGCGGACCCGGGGGCCCGCTCCATGGGCACTTTTTCCGGGGGTGACCCCTAATGGGTTCCGCTTCCTCGCTTCTCCCGCTCACGACGATCGATACTTCGGACCTCCGCCCTTGAGATCGAGCGCACCGATCTTCCGTAGCAAACGGACAAATTGGCCCATTGCTGACCTGTTGAAGGTCTGCTCCTGGGCGGTGCGATGAAGACGCCAGTCAGCCGTAGCTGGCCTTGTCCTGGACGTTGGGAAGGTCCTTCGTCACCACTGATCAGACTTAACCATGGCGCCAGTTTTTCCTGACACTCTATGCAGAAAAATCCGATTGGCTGACGGGCTCCTCTGCGGCTAGGCCTTGCTCGAAAGCCTCTACACCGCAGCGGTGGATTGGTTCAATTTGGCGGCCCCTCGCTATAGGAACTCGCCATGAAGCGGAGCGGTGCAGATCCCTTCACGCAAATGATGCAGATTTTGATGGACGTAACGCTTGGCGACGACGACCCTTTCCGCCAACACCTAAGGCTTTTCTAGGCGTAGCTGAAGAAAGATCAGTCGCCCGCCTAGCCGCATTCGAACGGCCGCAGCGGTTGACTAAGAGCGATCCATGCACACTTGCCCGCCTCCAAGCGCCGCCATGGCCGCCTGGCTCAACGAAACCAACCAAGTCGATGGCAACTACGGCCATTTGCTCCTCGAGCAGCAGGCGCCGATTGATCCTGCCCAGCTTCGCCCATATTTTGAGTCCGCGCACCTCGATGCCCGGGAGGCCTTTCACGGAGACGCAGGCCTCGACCTTCACCCCGACGCTGGCGATCCCGGCGCTCACGCCCAGTATCCGGCATGTCTGCCTCTAACCGCCCGACGAGGGCTCTTTGGCGAAGTCCTATGCGGTCTTGTCACGGAGCGATATTCCTTCTTGGGGGACCAGAATTGGACCATCCCCGTCTTCCTCTTCCGACATCACGCAGATGCCCGAAAGTACGTGTTCGCACTCGCGCGGGATCCGGCACGCCAGCGGCAGCTTCACGGTCGCCACGGCAACGACTTCATTGCGATCTGCCTTGATGGAAATGGCCTCGTCGTACGTTTCTTGGCGGGGGAGGCGAAGTGGCGCAAGTCGCTAACGCCCGGCGAAGTTGAAACGCTGATGCATGGCCAATGGGAAGATGATGGCGCTGGCGGTAAAAAGCGGTCAGGATTGGGCATCTGGTACGGCCTCAATCGTGAACTCGCCGCGCCCGATGGACTGCGCCAACTCCAATCGATCCTGAAGGAGCGCGACCCTCAAGGATACGCGGCTGCCATCTTGTCCTTGGATCGGGCCCTCATCCTGCGCGGCCCGATTGTCATCCCGCGCACCGATCTGGTGATGATCAGCGGCAATGCGGCCAAAAAACACCAGCCCGGCACTTCGTTACTGCCGGCCGATGCCGCCCCGGCCGACTACACCGCCGGCAACCCTCTGCAGGTGGTCGAAGTAATTCTTCAGGATGGAGACACCCTCATCGACCAGCTCTACGACAGCCTCTGGGCTGGTATCTAATGGCGCTGGAAACCGAGCGACTTGAAGTGGCCGAGAGCATCCGGCGTGAGCTGGGGCAAGCCAATGCGCTGACGCCCGAACAGGCCCGCCTGTTCGTCCGATGCTTGCAGCATTCCTGGCAAGTGCCGCCCATCCGCTGGTCGGATTTAGAGTCCCGCGAACAGCTGGCGGATGCCCGCCGCTTGCTTCATGCCGCAGAGCTGTTCAACGAGATCGAAGGCGAGAAGTCGGCGTCTGCCATCGAATGCTATCGCCGGGCTGGCGAGTTGTTCGAATGGCTGGCCCGGGCGGATGACCCGCTCAAGGGACTGCTGCCGGTAGCATTGCTGGCGGCCGGCGCCTACCAGCTAGGCGAGCTGCCGGCGATGGCCGCAAGCGTCCTCCGCCAGGCCGTTACGCGGGGTCAAGCCGGCGACCTGGATTTCGGCTTGGTGGCTAACCAACCGGAGCCGCGCGACGATGATGAGGGGAAGCGGGAGGCTGATCCCGAGCGGGATGCGGGCGATCTCGAGGGCGTCGAGGTGTTGCCGGAGGGTGGGCAGGGCCGTCTCTACGCTGCGTTCTTCCAGGCCGACTTCGACGAGACTCTTCGACAGGCGTCCGATTTTTGGGCCCGCCATCCGGAGCTGACGACACGTCACGGCTCCACGTTTCTTTTGGGCGAAGACGCAGAGGATCGCGTAGCATGGTATCTCGTCGTAGAGCTGGTTCGGGCTATCGGCCTGGCTTCCGATGCCCTGCGGTGCGGCAACGACGAGAGACTGACGCTCGCCCGCCGGAAGTTCGCTGGCCTCAAAGACCTCGCCGTTCGATCGGTCTGCGAAGACGTCTGGACGCTCCTTTCATTACTGCAGGCCACGGTTGAGCGCTTTTCGTCGGCCAGCCTGTATCCACGCGTCGAACGACTATCGCTGGCGGCGCCCGCGATGGCGCCTCGCCTGCGGGCTTTTGCCAGGGAACAGTTTGCCCGAGGCCGTGGCGTGCTTTGGACTTCTCAGATCCACGGGCTCGAAAAGCTGGCTCAGGCCTCGTCCTTCGCACTCTGCACCCCGACTGGTTCGGGCAAGACGCTCGTGGCCAACCTTGCACTAATCAAGGAACTGCTGCTCGCGGAGCGAGACATTGTCGATCCTGCGCCACTGGCGTTGTATCTGGTGCCTTCCCGCGCCCTCGCTGGCGAGGTTGAAGCCAAGCTGACGGCGGAACTTGGCCGTGACTTGGCTATCACAGGACTCTATGGCGGTGCCGACTGGGGCATCACCGACTACTGGCTGACCGCAGGCGAACCCACCGTCCTAATCGCCACGGTGGAAAAGGCCGACGCGCTGATGCGCTACCTCGGACCGATCCTCATCGGGCGCCTGAAACTATTGATCATCGATGAGGCCCACCAAGTTGTCGCCGACGTCGACGCCCAAAGCCTTGCCCGGCTCGCCGAGCATGGCAGCCGGTCAATGCGACTCGAATCGTTAGTTTCTCGCATGTTGGCGCTGAAACCCGAGGTCACCCGCATCGCTCTCACAGCAGTCGCTGGCAGCGCAGCCGCACCGGTCGCGCGATGGATGGAAGGTCGCGCCGACGCGTCGGCCGTGGGAGTCAACTACCGCAGCACGCGGCAGTTAATTGGTAGCCTCGAAGCGACAGCGAACCAGCCACCGCGCATTCAGCTGGACCTCATGAACGGCGTTCCGCTGTACGTGCGCGGTCGTGATGCCGCGGTCTATCTTCCCCTGCGCATTCCCGCGATGCCTCAGCTTCCGGCCGTGGTCCGACACAGCCTGGACCGTTTCAACCAACTTAACATCCTTTGGACGGCGCTGAACCTGCGCAGCACCGGCCGGCGTATTCTGATCTCCGTGGCACAAGAACCAGAGCAGACCATGAAGTGGTTTGCCGAGGGGCTAGAGCGACCCGGATGGACCGACCTAGCAAGGTTCGTGGAGCCGGAGGAACCGGACGCTCAACGTCGGTACCGGGAGGCGGTTGCCGCTTGCCTCGACTACTGCGGGCCTGAGGCCTACGAACTCCGCCTTCTTGGGAGCGGCATAGCCACCAACCATGGGCAAATGCCGCAGCGGCTCCGCCGATTGATGACCGACCTGATCGAACGGCGAATCTGCGCCGTGACGATCGCCTGTCAAACGGCGCGCAATATTGCCCCCCGATCGGCGTCCAATCTTGACCCCTTGAGGGTTGAGACGGTGAGGAGGCGGCGCGGCGGAGCTGGTTTGGGTTGCGCAGCCGCGCCGGCTCCGGATCGCAGGCGGCGCGTGGCTCAGAGCCTGTTCTTGAAGCGCCAGCTCTCGTTGCCGGTCTCGACGATGTCGCAGTGATGGGTCAGCCGGTCGAGGAGCGCGGTGGTCATCTTGGCGTCGCCGAAGACGGAAGGCCATTCGCCGAAGGCGAGGTTGGTGGTGACGATGACGGAGCTCTGTTCGTAGAGCTTGCTGATCAGGTGGAACAGCAGCTGGCCGCCGGACTGGGCGAAGGGCAGGTAGCCGAGTTCGTCGAGGACGATGAAGTCCATCCGCGAGAGATAGTCGGCCATGCGACCCTGCCGGCCGGCGCGAGCCTCGGCCTCGAGCTTGTTGACGAGATCGACGACGTTGAAGAAGCGCCCCCGTGCGCCGGCACGGATGCAAGCGCGGGCGATCGCGATGGCGAGATGAGTCTTGCCGGTCCCCGTGCCGCCGACGAGGACGACATTGCGCTGATGGGCGATGAAGTTGCCGCCGGCCAGGTCGCGGACGAGCGTCTCGTTGAGCGGCGTGCCGTCGAAGACGAAGTCGCCGACATCCTTGGCGAGCGGCAGCTTGGCGATGGTGATCTGGTACTTGATCGAGCGCGCCTGCTTCTCGGCGATCTCGGCTGAGAGCAGGTCGCCGACGATGCGCTGGGGCTCGTGCTGGCGCTTCACCGCCGTGGTGATGATCTCGTCGAAGGCGGCCTTCATGCCATACAGCTTGAGCTCGCCCATGGTGGCGAGAATCTCCGAGCGTTCCATCACACGGCTCTCCTGAGGCTGTCGTATCGGGCGCAATCGGCGGCGGGCTCATGGCGCAGGCGCAGCGCATCGGGCGTCATGATGGTGATCGCGGCTGCCGGCTCCCGGCGCCGGGCCAGGATGTTGAGAATGACGTCGGCCGAATGCACGCCCTGCTTCAATGCCTCGGCGCAGGCGGCTTCGACCGCCGGCAAGCCGTCGCTCAGCACCGTGGTCAGGATATCGACCATCTGCCGGTCACCATCCTGCGCCGCCGCCAACTTCCGACGCACCCGGTTGAGTGCAGCCGGAAGGATCCAGTCCTTGAAGGGCGCTCCATTGCGCAGGGCGCCCGGCTTGCGGGCCAGCACCGGAACATAGTGCCAGGGATCGAAGGTCGTCTGATCGCGGCCGTAGGAACGGGCGTGCTCTCCGACGATGCGACCGTCCTGACGCAGCTCGATCCGATCGGCATAGGCGCGGATCTCGACGGGCCGGCCGATCGCGCTGGCTGCGACCGAGTACCTGTTGTTGTCGAAGCGGACCAGGCAGGTCTTCGACACCGCTGCCGGCAACGCATGGAAGCCGTCGAAGCGCCCGACATAGGGAACGAGACTCGGCCGCTCGGCTTCGAAGGCCTCCCAGATCGTCACGTCGCGTCGCTCGGGATGGCGATGCGCCTTGGCATAGCTGATCGCCTGATCCATCAGCCAGGCGTTCAGCTCGTCATAGTTCTTGACCCTGAGCCTGGGCGCGAAGAAGCGCTCGCGCACGAGGCCGACCTGGTTCTCGACCTGACCCTTCTCCCAGCCAGAGGCCGGCGTGCAGGCGACGGGGTCGACCAGGTAGTGGCTGCACATCTGCAGGAAGCGCCGGTTATAGGCCCGCTCCTTGCCGACGAAGATGGTCTCCACCGCCGTCTTCATGTTGTCGTAGATGCCGCGCGTGCAGGCGCCCTTGAAGAAGGCGAAGCCCCGGTCGTGGGCGTCGAAGACCATCTCCTGGCTCTCGCGGGGGTAGGCCCGCACGAACAGCATGCGCGAATGACAGAGCCGCAGATGGGCGACCTTCACCTTGGTCGTCGCGCCGTTGACGACGACGATCTCGTGGCTCCAGTCGAACTGGTAGGCTTCACCGGGCGCGAAGCTCAGCGGGACATAGGCATCGGCGGTGACCGCCGACTGCTCGCGGCGCCAACCCCGCGCGTAGCGGCGAACGGCGTCATAGCTGCCCTCGTAACCGCGGCCCCGCAGCTCCTCGAAGATCCGGATCAGCGTCAGCCGCTCACGCGCCGGCTTGCCTTTGTTGATCATCAGCAGCCGGTCCAGATCCGGACGCCAGGGCCCAATCTTCGGCTGCGGCTGAACCGTCCGCTCGTACTCGAACGACGTTGCGCCCGAGCGCAGCACCTTGCGCACCGTGTTCCGCGAGACGTGAAGCTCGCGGACAATCTCCTTGATCGTCTTCCCTCGGACCGAAAACTCGCGCCGGATCCGCGCAATCGTATCCACGCCCTTCATCCCCCGCCCGCCCGTCTGAAACCAAAACGGGCAGTCTCACCGAAACCGGCTCAAGGGGGTCAAAGTTGGATGCCGATCCCCCGCCTTACGGGGTCAAACTTGCACGCCGAAACACAGGCGAAGCTGTGCCTGAGCGTGTGCATTGACACCCGCTTGCCGAGCTTGGCTGCCTCGGCTGCAGCATGGCAGGCCCGGTTTAGCTGGCGCGTCGTGATCGGCTGGCCCGGCTGCTGGCCGGGGAAGAGCCAGCCGCGCGGCCGCTTCACCCGCCACCACTGCCGCAGCAGATCGAGCAGGTCGGGCGCGAGCATGACATAGCGGTCCTTGCGGCCCTTGCCCTGCTCGACCCGGATCAG
Source organism: Allobosea sp. R86505 (assembly GCF_042466375.1). Classification (NCBI taxonomy): domain Bacteria; kingdom Pseudomonadati; phylum Pseudomonadota; class Alphaproteobacteria; order Hyphomicrobiales; family Alloboseaceae; genus Allobosea; species Allobosea sp. R86505. The sequence continues at coordinate 2,611,717 of NZ_JAXHPY010000001.1, forward strand.
CATGCGGGCGCTGTCGATGTCGGTGACCTTGAGGTTGGCGATCTCCGAGACGCGCAGGCCGCAGCCATAGGCGATGGCGCGGCGTGGTCCTTCAGGCTCCGCGCATGCGCCAACAGCAGCGCCACCTCCTGCGTGTCCAGAACCACCGGCAGGCGATCGGGCGTTGGGATCCGCGCCATGCGGTCACCAAAGCCGGTCCGGCCCAGCGTGACGTGGAAGAAGAAGCGCAGGGCCGTGCAGGCCAGGTTCATCCGCGCGTAGCTGGCGCCGAGCGAAGCCATGTGTAGCTGATAGCGCCGTAGATCCTCGGGCTCGGCCCGGTCCGGCGGCAACCCAAGGAAGGCCGTGAACTCTCGCACCTGCCGGACATAGTCGCGCTGCGTATGCTCGCCGAACCGGCGGATGGTCATGTCCTCGATCATCCGCTGGCGGAGAGGAGTGACGGTGACGGGATCGATCATGGAGGCCTCCGAAGATCAGGGGAAACGACCCCCAAATCCTCGGCTGCAGCGCCTCACAGGCGAAATCTCAGCGATGACCGCGCCGCAGCGCCTGCCGCGAGAGCGGCTTAGTCCAATGGCGCATCTCGCCCGGACGACCTGCCAGCGATTTTGGCCCGTTCCCGACCTCCAGAACGACATCGGCGCGAACTTGCGCGCGTGAATCTGTAGTCCGTCTAAAACGCGCGGGCGGGAGGGCAAACATGCCCCTGTACTTCTTTGACACTCACAACGGCTCCGATCCCCGCATTGATCGGGTGGGCCGCGAGCTTAGGGACGACGACGCCGCCCGTTTGGCCGGGCTGGACACCCTGCCGGACGTGGCTCGCGACACGATCTCTGAATGTTTCAAGCGTCGCCCCGCGAGGCGGTGTGGTCATCACTAGCGAACCGTCTTGACCCTGCACAGGTACTGAAGGGCCTTCTCGCCCGCCGGCGCGTCTGTGAAGGCTTCCGGCTTGCCGGATAGCACCGAGCGGCAGACCGCTTTAGACGCGACGTTATCTATGCTGACGATGAGTTTGTCCCGCAAACAGTTCGATATCGCCAACGCAAAACACGGAAAACTCCGACCGACGTCTTGCCGACCCAGGCGATCGCAAGCGTGGCGAAGCCCAGTGCGGCGGCAGGTCCCGACTGTGTAGTGATCGCCAGCCAGAAGGCCCCGATTCCCAAGACGAGGATTGCGACCGCGTAAATTCGCCCCAGGAGGCGATGAACTCGGAAGCGTCGCCGCCGCAGTTCATGCGATAGTGCCTCTAGACGAAATCTGGCCCCTCGCGCTTTGAATTGACGTCGTGAGTGGCAGGCTGGTTTTCCTCCGCCGCGGACTGCTCAAGATTGCTCTTGGAAATACCGGGCTTCGTGGCAATTGCGGCCGAAGCGGCGCCCGATGTCGATGCTTTGGTGTCGCTCCTTCTGATTTCATTTAAGAATCCATCGTACTCCCGAATAACCATTTTGTCTGGGTCGAGTCCTGGAAATGGTGATCGACGTTGAGGATGGCTACGGCTTTTGGTGGCCGATGCACCGGGGTTTGCCGGCGCAGTCAGGCCTGAAGGGGAGACGCCATCGTTGGGAAGGGGCTGCTTCGCAGCAGCGCCAACACCCGGTCCGCGCGCCGGTGCAGCGCGGGGCGGGGGCTCGGGCTTTTGCACGAGCGCGCCACTATCGGCCATGCCATGAGAGCCGACGGTTGCGTCGACAGCGGCCTGTGATCGTACGCGTTGGTTGGCAGCGTTCTCCGCTGTCAATGTGGGCGGGCTATCTTTCGTTGATTCCGGTGCTGTATCGGGAATGGGCTTGTCGAGAAGTCCGATGAGCAACCTCGTGACCGGCTGAACCAGCTTCTTACTCCGGTGAGCCCATGAACCCCGGTTTTGAGTGGCGGGATTTCCCAGCGGTGGCGGAGCGGGTGCCGTGGTGGCGGGGGATATTGGTGCCGGCTGCTTGTCGGATGCGGTCGCGACCGGCCGCCCCGCAATCCGATGTCTATCCGCCGGGTCGTCGGGCACCGCGCTCGAGCGGTCTTGCGCCATTTCGTTCTGGCCAAGGTGATCGAGGCGAGTGGTATCTGCGCCTGTGGACGGAGCTTGCTTGGCCTCGACTTGCTCAGGTTGGATTGCAGGGGAGGGCAGTCGGTCCGGCTCATCCATGGCGATTGGCGCGACACGTCTCGCTCCTTCGACCTCGGGAGCTCGCAGGGTTTGGCGCAGCCCCTGCCTGGCCGACCGGTGGCGTATCACCGTCCGCTCGTCATCCTGCCGCGCCTGTTCGGCGAGAACCTCCTCTTCCGAAGCCGTGATTAGTGAGCCCATCGTTCGAGCTGGAAGGGCCGATCGCAGGGATTGGCGCAACCTGTGCCGAGCCGAACGGTGTCTGGCAACCGTGCGTTCGTTGTCCCGCTGCGCCTGCTCGGCGAGAATCTCCTCTTCCGAAATCGCGATGACCATAGTGTTGGTTCGCACGGGAGCGACCGATTGCAGGGATTGGCGTAGCCTGTGTCGGACTGAACGGTGCCTTGCAATGGACCGTTCGTCATCCTCCAGCGCTTGCTCGGCGATCAGCTCCTCCTCCGTCACGCTGGCGCCGGTTGCCGTCATGCGAGCCGCTACAATGGAAGGCGCGGACGGGTAAGGTGATGTCGACGCCGCACGTCGTGCCGCTGCGCGACGGGCGGCGGCGGCGAGCGGGTTGTCTTGCCAGATGGCGCACACGGTGCGGATGAGGCGCCGGGCCTGGGTGATCGTCGCCTTGGCCAGAGCCATGACGATCTTGACCAACTGCGGTTCCGAGGTTGGCAGAGCCTCTGTAGTTGGCGCTTCAGAGGCCCAGACGATCGCGTCTGCCTTGCCCAGTGCCACCCTAACACCGGTTTTGCTATGCTCGAACATGCGCGTTGTGCTGTTCCCAGTTTCGGCTGGGACCGGGATTTCGCGGCAGTCGAGCTTGCCAAGGAGCAGGTCGGGAACGGATTGGCGCGAGACTATCGCCGCCTCTTCCGGCGTGAATGCGAGAGGATCGGCAAAGGAATATGTTCGAGATTGAGGTCTTGTCTGCCGAACGACCATACGTTCACGGATCTGGACGTCCATCGCCGCGGGCTTGAGTCCAAGCTGAAGGGATCTGACAGGATCGGAGCTTTTCAACCAGTGATCGAGATCCGGAACATAGTCGGATGGGGATGTCTTGCTGTTGCGGCGGCTTGCTTCGCGCTTCAGTGACTGCAAGACGAGGGCATCTCGCCTGCGCGCGTGGACCGCGTCATGCAGTTCAGGATCGTTCGGTGGGACCCCGATGTCACTATCCTCGGCGGTCCGTAGCGTCCCGGCTCGAGACAAGTCGATCCTCGCCGGCGTCGTGTTGTCGATGATCCGCTGCTCATCGAGATGCATTGTCACGGTGTCCCGGTGCCGTGTCATTGCGACATAGGTGTCCTCCGCAGCCATCCCGCGCAGGTTCGCGATGACGACGCTGTCGACCGTCATGCCCTGTGCCGCGTGGCATGTAAGGCAGTGAGCGTGCTGGATCCTGGGTGCCGGCGCCGAGCCGGGTTCTCTACGCGGCCTTACGAGCCGACTGATCGGCGCGCTGAAGGCGATGATGCTACCATCGTCCGCACGGCGATCGAGACGGATGGAAAGGATCGGCTCTTTGCTACCGTGTCGAACGTCGGTCACGGTAGCCAGATCAGAATTGAATACGGTGATGTCATCGACCCTAATCCGCTCGCCGAAGATAATCCGGTCATGGGCGGCCAGCGTGAGTGGGACCGGCTTACGATCGTTGCGGCCGCCGCGGGGAATGGCGTCAAACGTGACACCGTCCGGCGCGATCAGCCCTCTCGCCACCATCGTCCCGCGCACCAACATGTTCAGATCGGCGACATCCTTGTTCCAGTCGGCGAGGAGGATCCGGGACGGTTCGCCTGCACGTATCAGCCGTTCGGGCTCGTCCTGTGGCAGGCCTTCGACATAGTCGAGCATGGCGGCAACGAGCGTGTGGGCGCGCGACGCATGGGGTCGGATCGCGCCCCGTTCGAAATAAGCTTCAATTCCGCGCGCGCCATCACCGGCCGCCATGGCCATCGAGGCTTCCTGCATCCAGGGTTCGCGTTGGCGTTTGATCGTGTTGATGCGTTGAGATCCAAGCAATTTCGCCAGTGCCGACATCGGCGCGCCTGCCGAGACAGGCTGGAGTTGACGCGTGTCGCCCACGAAAATGGCTTTGGCGCCAGCTTGTGCGACTGCCTCGACGAGGATGGAGACGTCGACGAGGCCGGCCATCCCTGCCTCATCGATCAGGATGACTGACTGGGACGTCAGTTTCTGGCTCCCGTTCGCCAAAGCCAGTGAGAAACCCTGTAGCGCCATGGCGCGTTCCGAGAGCACACCGGTCTCGCGACGCACGACATCAGTGGCGCGCCAGCTCGGAGATAGCACCGTCACCTCGAAGCCGGACGCCTCCAAGGCATCGACGACGACGCTACAGGATCGGCTCTTTCCGGATCCCGCCGAACCCTCCAGGCAGACGATGCCGTCTCCGCGGAGCACCCAGCGAACGGCGTCAGCCTGTTCCTGTGACAGACTTTTGGCCGCCTCGATTGCTGCCTGGATGGCGATGTCGGGAGGTGGCTGCCACCGGCCAACGCACGAATGCGCCGACTTCAGCATCGCGTGCTCTAACTTGATGGCGATGGAATCGAGGTAAAGCGGCGGGCTGTCTGTAGTGGTTGGCAGTCTAACGAGTGAATCTGCGACCGTTTGCGCCGACGAAAGGGCCTGTTCGAGCGTCATGTCGATCTGGCCTGCCTCGGCGCAGATGCGCAACAGGTGTGGTTGCGTCACGATAACATTCTTCTGAATCAGCTCGGCCATGCGCGTGCGACGATCGGCATCACGGTCGAATTCGGCCCTTGAACGCATCAACCTGACGGCTTCCGAACTCGCGCGTACCCGGTCCACGAGGCTGTCCGGTGTCAGGCCGAATGCCGCAAGCTCTGCAATCCAGTGTCGTTGCAGCGTCGCCAAGTCCAGACTGTCATCCTTCCGGGGTCGTGTCTTATAGGAAGCGCGTTGCGCGGCGCCACGATCCATAGCGGTTGAGAACTGCTCGGCAGCTGCAACCGCCAGGATATCTAGCCGGCGCTTGGAGAATGCTTCGACCAACGCCCTGTCGAACCCGGCAATCTCGAAGTTGCGCTCGTGGTGGACCACTTCGATATGGAGGCTCTGGCGAAGCCCTGCTGCCAGTTCGCATCGATATAGCGCCTCAATGGCGCCGCCGAACCGCTTGATCTGGAGGTTGTCTATCCCGCCGATCGTGCCGTCCTCGCGTATTGCGACGTTGAAAAGGACGCAGTGGGTGTGCAGCTGCGGGTCGTTTTTCCGCGAGGTGTAGTGTCGATAGAGAGTGGCGACGAGTTTCCGCGCGCCGCTCCGGTGCGCTCCGCCCTTACCGGTGCGACACTGAAACAGTCCCTCGCGCGCGATGTAGTCGAGGACTGCGCGGATTGCCCGGTCATGGGCTCGGATGATCGAACGGCGGATCTCCTCAGAGCCGAGTAAAGCAAGGATGCTGACAGATTTTGGCGCCGAGAGCTGCAGATCATAGCCAGCGACCCGGCTGTGATGGGTGGTTTCGACGAGAATTTTCCGTGTGCCTGGGTCGCGCCCGGCAGCGAGAGCGCGCACGACATCGGGGTGCGCGGGCGCGCCGTCGATGAGGTCGCGGAACGGATCGACCCCCGTCTTGCCGCTGGCGGTGACCAGCTCAAGGTCTCTTTGTAGGACCGCGAAGGTGCCGAACGCCCCGTCGATCGAGAGCTCAGTCGCGCCTGCGGTACCATTGTCGTAGTAGTTTGACCGTGCCGTCCGCAGCAGATCGGCATCCACACCCGAGGCGAAGGCCGCCAATTCGCGCGCGGTCTGATCGGCCTGGCGCTGATAGTACCCTACCGACGCAATGGCTACGCAGCTCATGGCAGAGCCGCCGTTTTGGGAAAGCCATTTCGAACCGCGGCGTTGGTGGTGGCGAAGCTGCTCGTGGCCAGCGGTATCCGCACGTCTGCGCTGCCAGGCGTCGCCAGCTTGGCGAGACAGGAAGCCGTCTCGAAATACATTGTGGCTCCGCTTTTCGGCATGGCTCAGGCAGCCCCGGACGCGCTGGCCTGATCGACAACGAAATCGGCGATGATGCCGAGCGAGCGCTCGATCGCCGCAAACTGGCCGGTGCGATCCTCCAGGGAGGCAATCAGGGCTCCCAGACGCGGCTTGTCCAGCAGCTCCCGCCGCAGCGAGTCACCGATCACGTCCGATACAGAACTGCGCTTGCGGCGAGCGATCTCCTCGACCAGATCGGCGACGTCGCTTTCGAGCTTGACCCTGAATTCGCGCTTGCTGGCCATGTCGTTTGCCTCCAGGGCTGCTAATGATTTCAGTGATTTAGATAGGGGGGCGCCGAAGCGCGCCAGTAATTCGTCAGCACCGCGGTGCGTAATGCGTTTGGTATTCCTTCACTTCTTTTAGCACGCCTCGACAGGATGAGTCGACTTCCCGCGTCGAATTTGCTAGGCTGTCGTCTCATCAGTTGGAGTTGCCAGAATGGCCAAGCCGATCGACACGCAGAACGTCAGCATCGACAAGAAGGCGAGCGCAGCCGCGTTGGCCGCGATCCTCGCAGCCGAGCCGCCCTGGCTCAACCTCGACACAGTCCGGCGCCAGCAGGGCCGTGCGATCGCGAGGGCATACTCCTCCGGCTGGCAGCCGCGGGATTTCGTCGAGGAGTATGTCAAGGCCAGGGCGGGGGCGTGCACCTCCGAGGAGCGTGCGAACGCCGAGGCCGTGTACACGCGCCTCAAGACCGAGTGCGATAGTGGCGCGCTGAAGGCCTCTCGTCCCCGTGCTAAAGCGGGTGACAAAAGCGGTGGCGGTCCGAATGACCACCACGCCGATGACGAGGGAGACGAGGGGAAGGGCGTGGCGGTTGAAGAGAACGCCTCGGCAGACGCGGTCTGGGAAGCTGGAGCCGCATGGGTTGGCAGCTCCGAACAACCTGACCGCCGCACTTCGGCGAGCCCTCTGCCTGAAGGCATGGACGTTGTTCAGATGGATGTGAGCCTGGACGACTTCGACAAGGTGATGGCCAGTCACGCGGGCCAGATGGGCTCTCGGCTGGATCAGGCGGAGAAGTGATTGTGCTCTACGGCCGCTGTCAGCCCGACAAGTCGCTGATCGTGCCCGCTCAGACCGGGAGCGCAGACACACGATTGGATTGTGATCTGCGGTCGCTTTCAGGCGTAAAGAAAGATCCTGATCCGCTCGAGGACGGTCCCATTGGGAGCCTCGATCTTCCGCAAGGCGTCTTCCATGATCTCGACGGTCGTGGCGGAAGAGGCGAAGCAGGCGACATGGTAGCCGATCGCGGCATAGCCGATCAAAGCAAACAGGTTCGACAGCGAGACGTATTGCTGCCTAGCCGGGTCGTCGAGGCGGATCTCGACTGCGGCGAGGAGGGGCAGCTGGGTCGAATTCGACACGAAACCCAGTTGCAGTCCCGGTATGCTGGTGAATACGCCGAGAGGGCCGGGCAGGCGCAAGCTCTTGAAGCCGACTGGGGACCAGCCGCGAGCGGCCCAGGCCAGCGTCCAGTCAGGACCATATTCGGATCGAACAAGCTTTGCGATCTGACCGGTGTGGAACTTCCGCCGGTCCGCCGGCGAAGCGCCGACGACATGCTCACCCGACAGCCTGGCAGTTCGCTCCTCGCTTTCGAGCTCTTGAACCGTGAGCTTCCTGTCGATCAATCGCCTTCCAGCCTTGATGGCATCATCCGGGCCGTAGTTGGACCACTTCGCCAGCGTCAGGACAGCCTGAAGCGGCTGCGCCCGCAGGTCCAAGGCGAGCTTGGGATCGATATCCTCGACGAAGTCGGTCAGGAACTCGGCCGAGCTGACCGAACGCTGTACGGCTTGAATGCCCACGTTCCGGCCTTCGGCAAACGCCGCGTACACACTCCGCTTGGCACCGAAACGTGTCGTTTTCAGCGCTTCGCGGACAATCTGGCCCAGCTCGAACCAGTCGATTGTCGCTACGTCGGGGAGAGTGGACATCGAACTTTCGAGTGCAAGTGGCCTGATCGCGGACGATCGTCGCCACTTTCAACACGAGCAACGGGGCATCGGCAAGCGTCTGGCCGCCCAGCGGTGCGATGACTTCGGCAACCAATGATAGCAAGAGGTGAAAAATGACCAGGCTAAATCGCTTTCAGCGGCCGGCGAGATCCCAACAGAGTGTTCGTTGTAGGAAAATCCAGGACGCTCAGGAGAGCAGGGAGCCGCATGGCCAGCTGACAAACGCGCAAGTTCGGGAAATGGTCAGCGCGGGCGCCCATGCCATTCTGCGGCTGGGCTATCACCGCGGCGTTGGACACATCGCAGTGTCGGAAGCCGTGATGGTCTCGACCTACCTGACCGCCGTCGCGACCAGCGAGGAGATGTTGGATCTTTACGATGATGTCCTGGAAGGAGATGAATCGTTGAAGGAGATGTTGGCCGAGCTGTCGAAGCGTGTCGCCAAAGAGGTTGCAGATGCCGACCGCAGCCGTCTCGAGATGGAACTCGAAGCAGAGATAAGGGCCTCTTCGGCCACTCCTCGTCGGTCGAACTGAGGCGATAGGTTTGATTTGCGCGAGTCCCATCAAGATAGATTTTAGCCTCGCGCACGCTGTGTATTGTGATGATATGCCGGGACCGAATACGATAGATTGCGCGGTCAGGGCCACCAAGTGTCGGCGAGCTAGGGTCAGGACTCGTTGATCAGAGCCAGAAAATTACGGTGGCTGCGAGTGCGATGGCGGAGAAGAAGACCGTTGGGCATCGGTCGTATCGGGTTGCGACGCTGCGCCAGTCCTTGAGGCGGCCGAACATGATCTCGATGCGGTTGCGGCTTCTGTATCGGCGCTTGTTGCCGCGCGACAATCAGGATGGGACTACGTATAGCCTCATTCGGTTTTGTTCCCGAACTCGGCGGCGTTTGCCTCACCTAAATACTCCCGAGGGTGTGCCGGCCTGGCCCTCGGCTACGGGCATCCCGAAGACCAGCGCGGTGGCCATCGCGCTGCGCCAGCTTTTTAATCGACGCTGAACGGTCCGAAGCAGGGCGTCAGGATAACGGCCGGGATGGACGGTCTGGAGCCTCGCCAGAAGTTCGCCGCCCGAGCGTGATGGATCGGCCTCGAACCATGCTTGCAGCTCATTGCTGACGGCAGCGAGAGGGTCAGGACGGCGTCGACCGCGTTTCTGCTTCGGCTTGTTCTGAGCTGTCGGGCGAACCTCGCCCGTTTGCCAGGCTACGCGCAACCCCGCAAGGAATGCATCGATCGGAACGGGTGCCGCCCTCACCCCGCTGGCGGCGGTACCATCGGCGATCGCCACCAACGTCCTCTGCTGTTCCCGTATTTCGGCCAGCAGCCGCACGGGATCGAGATCAGCGCGCAATATTTCGACTTGGCGGCGGGTCTCCTCGCTTGTGTGCGGATCCCGTAGAAGTCGATCGCAAGGCGTCATCGGCGGATGGTAGCGCTTGCGTACCCTGGCGCCGTCCCGGTCCTTCTCTATCAGCTTGAACGAGGGCTGGAAGGCGTTCACGAACAGCCGTGTCGTCGCGTAAAGGCGCGCCAGCTCGCGCGCGGCTTCCATCCCCTCCAGGCGACGATAACCCACAATGCGACGCACCACAGCGCCGTTCTTCTGCTCGATATGGGCCTGATCGTTTTTTCGATACGGCCGGCAGCGGGTGAGCGTGATGCCTGCGTCACGGCAATAATCCCGCACGGTCTCGTTCATGAATACGGTGTCGTTGTCGACGTCGAACCCCAGAAGCGGGAACGGCATCATCGCCCGCAATTGGTCGAGCACGCCGATGAGCACCATCTGCTCGCGCACGATTAACGGCGCGCATTCGGTCCAGCCCGTAGCGATGTCCGTCAGCACCAGCGTCTGCACGAAGGAGCCCGCCGCGGTGGGGCCAGAATGGGCCACGAGGTCGGCCTCGATGTATCCCGGCGGCGGATCGCCCCAGTCAGCGAAAGTACGAACCGGAATGGAGCGGCGAAGCGCCGAAGGCGAGGAGCGCCGACGTGGGCTGGCGCCGGCTCGCTCACGCTGCAGGCGAAGCGCGCGGTCGATCGTCGCCGCACTGACAGCGAGAAGCGCGGCACGGATCGCAGGCGACAGATCGAGATGACCATGACGCTCCATCGCCGGCACGAGCGTCGGAATCAGCGCCTTCAACCGCTTGCCGCAGATGCGATCGGACGCTTCCCAAAGCACGATCAGCGCCTCGCGTACCGCGTCGTCGTAAAGCCGCCGATGCGGTCGCGGACCGTTCCGACGATCGCACGCTCCCGCCCGCAGAAGTCGCATAGCGTGCTTGCGATGGTGGCCCGTCATGGCTGCGAACTCGTCGAGGATGCGGCCCTTCTCCTGACGCCTGCTACTTTGATAGCGACCCGTCAGCGCCGTCAGCAATTCATCGCGCGTCGCCATGCTCACCCGCCTCATCGTCGCCCCCGACAGCCGTGCCCGATAGGGAGCAGATCAGATGAGGCAACGATCGACCATCAAGGAGCATTTCGGGCGAGGCAATGCGAGCGACGCGCAGAAGCGGGAGATCGTCGCGGCTTCTTTGGAACCCGGAGCGTCGGTGTCGGTGATTGCGCGGCGCTATGACGTCAACACGAACCTTCTTTTCATCTGGCGCCGGCTGTATCGCGATGGATTGTTGGCCGAGCCCGGGGCGGGCGGGCCTTCTCTGCTGCCGATCACGATCACCGGTGAGCAGGCTGAGAAGCACGAGAAGCCCAGCTCGGTTGCGTCTGATGCCGGTCGGGTGGAAATCGAGCTGCCGCGTGGCTACCGCATCCGGGTCGACGCCGGTATTGATGGCAAGGCGCTGCGTCGCATCGTTGACGCCCTGGAGCGCCGATGATCCCGGTTCCGTCTGGCGTCCGGGTGTGGCTGTCCATGGGCCGGACGGACATGCGCCGCGGTATGACAGGGCTGGCCCTTCAGGTTCAGGAAGCACTGGGTCGCGACCCGCACGCTGGCGACTTGTACGTCTTCAGAGGCGCCCGTGGCGACCTGGTCAAGATCCTTTGGAATGACGGCCTGGGCATGTCGCTTTATGCGAAGCGGCTGGAAAAGGGCCGCTTCATCTGGCCGTCGCCGACGGAGGGCGTGGTCGCGATCTCGGCGGCGCAGCTGGCCTATATGCTCGACGGCATCGACTGGCGAAACCCTCGGTACACATGGCGACCAAGCAGCGCCGGGTAAGGTCGGGACGCTTCATTTTTTAGGAGTCAGCGGGCGCGATTCATGATTCACTCATGGTCATGGCCGCCGCTTTTGCCGACCTGCCCGACGATATCGACGCGCTGAAGGCGGCGTTGACGATCGAGCGCGCGAGGATGCGCGACGTGGCCGCCGAACTGGCGGTGGCGCGTGCGAAGGCGTCCGAAGACCTGGCCCTGATCGCCCATCAGAAGCTGCGGATCGCCAAGCTGGAGCGGCAGATCTACGGCCCTCGCTCCGAGCGCTCGGAGCGCCTCATCGACCAGCTGGCGCTGCAGTTCGAGGAACTGGAAGCGAGTGCCACGGAAGATGAGCTGGCTGCGGAGCTGGCCGTTGCCAAGGCGACGCTTGTGGCGGGGTTCACCCGCAAGCGCCCCGAGCGGAATACCTTCCCCGATCACCTGCCGCGCGAGCGCGTGGTCATCGACCCACCGACGGCCTGCGACTGCTGTGGCGGCAATCGGCTGCGCAAGCTGGGCGAGGATGTCACCCGGACCCTGGAAGCGATCCCGCGCCAATGGAAGGTGATCGAAACCGTGCGGGAGAAGTTCACCTGCCGGGATTGCGAGAAGGTCAGCCAGGCGCCGGCGCCCTTCCACGTGATCCCCCGTGGATGGGCCGGCGCCAACCTGCTGGCGATGATCCTGTTCGAGAAGTTCGGCCAGTATCAGCCCTTGAACCGACAGGCCGAGCGCTATGCCCTGGAAGGCGTTCCGGTCAGCCTCTCGACCATGGCCGACGCCGTGGGGTCGGGCTGCGCGGCCCTCGATCCGATTTTGAGGCGGGTCGAAGCGCATGTCATGGCGGCCGAACGCCTGCATGGCGACGACACGACCGTGCCGGTTCTGGCCAAAGGCAAGACCGATACGGGACGATGTTGGGTCTACGTCCGCGATGACAGGCCGTTTGGTGGGACATCGCCGCCGGCGGCGGCGTTCTATTACTCCCGCGACCGCAGGGGCGAGCATCCACAGACCCATCTCGCCGGCTATGCCGGGCTGTTCCAAGCCGACGCCTCCGATGGCTATCGGCAGCTCTATCTGCCTGGGTGTCAGGCGACACGACAAACTGCCCCCCTGACGCCATGAGGAACTGACCCCTCTGGAGAGGAGGTCGGCATGGAAGAGCAAGAGGTTCAGAGTTCGCCGCGGTTGGGTTTGCCGCGGAGGGACGAGATGAAGACGCCGGACGACGTGTCGGCGATGGTGCGTCTGAAGGGGTTGGGGTGGGGCGCGAAGCGGATCGCGGCCGAGCTTGGCTGCTCGAAGAACACGGTGAAGCGCTGGCTGAGATACGGCGATTGGCGAGCTTGTGTGACGCCGTCGCGCTCGAAGAAGCTGGATGGTCTGTCGGATTGGTTGGCCGAGCGATTCCGGCGCCACCGCGGGAACGCCGATGTGATCCGCCAGGAACTGGCGCAGGAGAAGGACATCCATGTCAGCCTGCGCACGGTCGAGCGCACGGTGGCGCCGCTGCGCCGGGAGTTGGTCGCCGAGGCGCGGGCGACGGTTCGGTTCGAGACGCCGCCCGGCGAGCAGCTGCAGATCGACTTCGGTGAGCGTCGCGTCGAGATCGCCGGTGTCGCGACCAAGGTTTTCTTCTTTGTCGCGACGCTGGGTTATTCGCGCCGGCTTCATGTCCGCGCCTTCGGACACGAGAAGCAGGAGAGTTGGTTTACCGGGATGGAGAGCACATTCCAGGCCTTCGGCGGCATTGCGCGCGAAGTGCTGCTCGACAATGCCCGCGCGCTCGTTTTGCACCATGATCCATCGAGCCGGGAGGTCGTTCTTCATCCCAGGCTGCATGCCTTCGCGAAGCATTGGGGTTTTCGCATCAGAGCCTGTGCGCCGTATCGGGCGCGCACAAAGGGTAAGGACGAGCGTGGTGTCGGCTATGTGAAGAGGAACGCCATTGCCGGCCGACGCTTCGCCAGCTGGGCCGCGATGGAGGCGCATCTGGACGCCTGGACGCGCGACATCGCCGATCTGCGTGTTCATGGCACGACCGGCGAGGCACCGATCGATCGCTTCCTGCGCGAGGAGGCCGGGGCCCTCAAGCCCGTGAGGGGCGTTCCGCCGTTCACGACGCATCGCGATCTGATGCGCAGCGTCGGCGCCGATTGCGCGGTGGCGATCGACGGCAATGCCTATTCGGTGCCGTGGCGGCTGATCGGCGAGCGCGTCCGGGTCACCGTCGGCAACGAGATCGTGCGTATCCACCATGGCGGACGCGAGGTGGCCGTCCATGCCGAGTTGAAGGGGCGCCATGGCCGGATTGTCGATGATGCCCATCTGGCCGGGCTCGTGGGAACGCGCGAGCGGCCGGCTCATCTGGCCCCGCCGAGATCGCCGCCAGCGCCGGCTGCGTTGCTGCGTCCGCTGGCGGAGTATGAGGCGGTTGTCGGGGGAGGCTTCTGATGAACGACCATGATCACCTGACCGCCTTGCTCGGCCGGTTGAAGCTGACGGCGCTGCGCGATCAACTCGACAGCCTGATCGACGAGGCCGGCCGCCGCGAACTCACGATCCGGGAGGCGCTGACGCTGTTCTGCGAGCGCGAGGTCGCGCGCCGCGACCAGCGCCGGATCGACATGTCCTTCGGCCTGGCGCGCTTCCCCTTCGTGCGCGACCTCACCGGCTTCGACTTCGGGGCCCAGCCTTCCCTCGACAAGGCACAGATCCGCGAGATCGCGACGGGTCGCTTCATCGCCAATGGCGAGGCGGTGCTGCTCCTGGGCCCGCCCGGCGTGGGCAAGACCCATCTGGCTGTCGCGCTCGGGCGCGAAGCCATCGTCACCGGCTACTCGGTCCTGTTCACGCCGGCGACGACGCTGGTCGCGCAACTGGCCAAGGCCCACGGCGAAGGGCGGCTCGAGGAAAAGCTCACCCACTACGCCAAGCCGAAACTGCTGATTGTTGACGAGCTCGGCTATCTGCCGTTCGAGCCCGACGCCGCGCATCTGTTCTTCCAGCTCGTCAGCCGCCGCTACGAGCGCGGCGCCATGCTCGTGACCTCCAACCGGGCCGTCGGAGAATGGGGCTCGGTCTTCGGCGATCCCGTCGTCGCGACTGCCATCCTCGATCGGCTGCTCCACCACAGCCACGTCATCACCATCCGCGGAGACAGCTATCGGCTCCGCGAAAAGCGTCGCAGTGGCCTTTTGCAAAAGGCCACTGCGACGCATCAACCCGCAACCGCCTGAAGGGCAAACGGCATGGGGGTCAGTTCTTCATGACGGAAAGGGGTCAGTTCCGAATGTCGCTGGACACTGGGCGAAGTCCGGGGCGGATTTTGGAAGCAGGGTGCTGGGTTCATCTATGGATGCCCCCGCTCTGGCAAGGGTTTTTCGTGCACTTTGGCGTAAACCTGCGGCTGCGGTCATCTATCCGGCCTGTCTTGGCGGCGCACCCTGCGTCGCCGGCCTTGATGGTTCATCCGCAAGCCAGTTCCCAATCACGCGCCGCGAGCTCAAAGCTCGATGCACCCAGCGGGTTCGTCTGGCTCCGGTGCGCCCGGTCTTGCCATCATGCGCGAGTCTACCCTCGCGTCCGCAGGCCGCCGCCCGGCGAAGATCGCCGGACCGCGGTCAGGCCCGTCGCGGTTGCGGCGCGCCGTACGCCTCGTCGTAGCGCAGCATGGCCCAGATCGTGCGCGCGGTCTTGTTGGCGATTGCCACCGCCGCCACGTTCGCGGGCCGTCGCGCCCTCAGCTTCGCCAGCCACTGCCAGCGTTTGCCTCGCCAGCGCATGACGGATCGGCTGCCGTGGATCAGCAGGCGCCGCAGGTAGCCGTCGCCCCGTTTACTGATGCCGCCGAGCTTATCGACACCACCGGTTCGAGTTTTGCCTGGGCACGAGTCCGAGCCAGGCAGAGAAATGGCGCCCCGACTTGAACTGCGCCGGATCGCCGATCGAGGCGACGACCGCCGTGGCGGTGATGACGCCCACCCCCGGAATGGCGGTGAGCCGGCGGCAGGCCTCGACGTTGCGCGCAACATGTCCGAGATCCTCATCAATACGTGCCAGCTTCTCGCCGACCGATCGCAACTCGGCCACGAGGTGACGCAGCGCCCGGCGCGCCAGCGACGGCACGCGCTCGTCGGCTTCGTCTTCGATGATCACCGTCAGCACGCCGATATTGTGGGCGCGCTCCGGTCCAACCAGTCCGAGCTCAGCAAGATGACCGCGGATGGCATTGATGAGCTGGGTGCGCTGCCGCATGAGCTGATCGCGAACCCGGTGGAGCATGAGGACCTCCTGCTGCGCCACGCTCTTGATCGGCACGAAGCGCATGGTCGGTCGTGTCATCGCCTCACAGATTGCCTCGGCATCGGCGGCGTCGTTCTTGTTGGTTTTGACGAACGGTCGCACATATTGCGCCGGCAGCAGCCTCGCATCATGGCCCATCGCGGCGAGGAGGCGACCCCAGTGATGTGCGCCTGGACAGGCCTCGAGGCCAACCTGACAGGGCGGCAAGCTGCGGAAAAAGGGCTCGACCTCGTCACGTTTGAGCCGACGGCGTAACACAACCCGTCCTTCTTGATCGGCGGCATGGACCTGGAACACGGACTTGGCGATATCGAGCCCAATGCGGGCGATTTTGTTCGGCATGGCGCTCTCCTCTGCTCGGAGCCCCCTTTACCAGCGTCGCATGAAGCGCGACGTCGGGCGAGCGGGGGCATCCATGCCATCACGCCAGGCGCCCGTTCTTCGCCATGGCCGATCTCGCGGAGAATGCCCGGCGGCAGGCATCGGGCAAGAAGACGATCGCGCTCTCTCCCATCGCGATCGAGGTCGTGCGCCGCATCGATGCCCTGTTCGAGATCGAGCGGCCGATCAACGGCAGGACTGCGCAGGAGCGCCAGACGGTACGCCAGGAGCTGAGCAAGCCGCTGGTCGATGCGCTTGCGGTCTACATGCGCGAGCAGCGAGCCAAGCTCTCCCGCGGCCATGATCTCGCCAGGGCCATCGACTATATCCTCAAGCGTTGGGCGGCCTTCACGCTGTTCTTGGACGACGGGCGGGTGTGCTTGTCGAACAATGCCGCCGAACGCGCGCTGCGCGGCATCGCTTTGGGACGAAAATCATGGCTGTTCTGCGGGTCGGACCGGGGCGGTCAACGCGCTGCCGCCATGTATAGCCTCATCGTCACCGCCAAGATGAACGATGTCGATCCCCAGGCCTGGCTCGCCGATGTGCTCGCCAGGATCGCGACGCACCCGGCTCATCGGATCGACGAGTTGTTGCCGTGGAACTGGATGCGCCAGCCATCCGCGTTGTCGGCCGCGGCAGCCTGACCTTGCAGGTCAACAAGGTCCACCATGTCCATATCATCACCCGGGTCGCCGAAATGCTCGGCGAGGACGAGGACTGGCTGTGGGACGTCGCCAATGAAATGGACCCGGAGGGCGGCGTAATCTGGGTCTACGGACCAGGTGACGACAGCGTCATGGCGTTCACTGACTTCGGCATCGAAACGCTCAAGGGCCTCGTCGAAATCTACAAGGCCAATCCCGACCTGCTCTCGCGATCCAACGACCCGACGTAGACGCACTGCGGCCTACGCCGCATGGTTACCATCTCGCCCCACCGCTTCCACCGGTTGTAGAGCGTTTTGGCTGGACCATACTCCCTGGGCGCGTCCCGCCAGCGCAACCCATTGCGATTGACGAAAACGATACCGCTCAACACCCGCCGATCATCAACGCGCGGCTTGCCGTGGCTCTTGGGGAAATACGGCCGCAGACGCTCCATCTGCTCATCCGTCAGCCAGTAAAGGTCGCTCATCCTCAGTCTCCTCACGGAACCTGAATCAGATCGCGCCTCCCATATCAATGGGTCCTGACCCTAGTGAGTCAGCCTCAGCGGCCGTTGGTATTAGTCATCTGCTATCCACCACCCTGGCCGCGCAGAATTTATACGCCGGGACGCGGGTATAGTCGTCCAGCTTGCTGATTGTCAGTTCGTTAGCGGCTGCTTCGAAGAACGACATTGGTAGCCAGATTACGCCCTCCTGAATCCGCCTGTCGGACAACGGACGAACCGAAACAGAGCCGCGGCGTGTCTCGACGCGGATGAAGCGATCCGAGGCAAGATCAAAGCGCTCAAAGTCCTTCGGGTTTATGTGCACCAGGGCTTCGGGACTTAAAGCGTCAAGTATCGCTGCACGCCGTGTCATCGACCCCGTATGCCAGTGCTCTCGAAGTCGACCAGTCACGAGCGTGAGCGGAAATCGACCATCTGGCAATTCGCTCGTTCGGTTGCCGTCCAGTGCTGCCAGTTGCGCCCGATTTCCGCGAGGAAAGTCTGTGGCAAAGAGACTGTCATGCGACGTCGTAAGAGCGGAAGCCGGCTGGATTCCCTGGCCCGGATCCTTTGCTTTGATTGGATAGCGTGCGCAGCGCTCGTTTTTGAGCCATCGCCAGTTGAAACCATTGAGCATCGGCACCATCGCAGCCATCTCGTTAAAGGTGGCTTCCAGGGACATCCTAGCCCAGGGTAGCCCTAGCTGGGACGCCATGCCACACACAATAGCCCAGTCCTCGCGTGCGTCGCCCGGCGGCGGAAGCGCAGGTTCAATTACCTGAATGATGCGATCCGTATTGGTGACCGTTCCCGCGCTTTCCGCGAGAGCTGCTGCCGGAAGAATAACATCCGCGAAGGCTGTCGTTTCGGTTGTAAAAATATCTTGAACCACGAGATGATCAAGCCGGGCAAGCGCCTCTCTCGTAGCAGCGAGATCGGGGTTGGCCATCGCAGGATTGCCGCCGACGACATACAGCCCCTTGATCCTGTCGCAGCGGATCGCGTCAACGATTTCGACAACCGTGAGCCCCTTCTCTTCGGGAAGCTCGGCTGACCACCGATTACTGAAGTCGTTTCGCTGGGTCGTATCCTTAAGCGATCGATAACCCGGGAAATAATTCGGCATCAGCCCGGCGTCACAGGATCCCTGCACATTATTCTGCCCACGCAGCGGATGGAGCCCCGCGCCTGGCCGCCCAACCTGCCCGCACACCATTGCAAACGCGATGGTCGCGCGGATATTATCGGCACCATGCACGTGTTGCGATGCGCCCATGCCCCAGAACGTCATCGCGGCTGGAGCATTCGCGAACATCCGCGCCGCCTCAGCGATCATCGCTGCGGGGACACCGCAGATGCGCTCGGCCACGTCCGGCGTGTAAGGCACGACGCGCTGAACCAGTTCGTCAAAGCCCTCCAGGCGCTCATTCACAAACTGCCTATCATACAGACCTTCAGTAATGACCAGCCGCGTCATGGCCGAGAGCAGGGCCACGTCGGTCCCCGGCCGCAGTTGGAGGTGCAGGGTCGCAAGGCGCACCATCGATTGACAGTATGGATCGATCAAGATCAGCTTTGTGCCGCGCCGGATCGCATTTTTCATATACGAAGCTGCGACGGGGTGATTGGTCTCCGGGTTAGACCCCACAATCAGCGCGACATTAGCCTGTGCTATCTGTTCGATTGGAATTGTGACGGCCGAGAAGCCAGTTGCCTCCGCAAGCGGCGGCACCGAAGCGCATAGCCGGGTGCAATGATCGACGTGGTTGGTCCCGAAGCCGGTACGCGCCAGCTTCTGCAGGACATAAGCGGCTTCGTTCGTTCCCTTCGCCGATCCCAGGACCGCGAGGACGTCACCGCCGCGACTTTCGCGCAATGATCTGAATCCTCGCGCAGCATGGTCAAGCGCCTCGTCCCACGAAGCCGGCCGGAACAGATCGAGCACCTCCCTGCCCCTCAGATTGTGAGACGCCACCTTAGGGGCGTCATCGCGCCTGATGAGAGGGGTCGTTAGCCGGTCAGGATGACGTAGGTAACTGAAGCCAAATCGGCCCTTCACGCAAAGCCGACCATGATTTGCCGGGCCATCCGCACCCTCGGCATAGACAATTCGATCTTCTGCAACATGAAGATCGACACGACATCCGACACTGCAGAAAGGGCATACCGTCTCCCCCACATGTTCGATCGGCGGCGGAGCATTAATTGTAGAAAGCACGGAATATGAAAGGGCGCCGGTCGGACACACCTGCGCGCATTCTCCGCATGATACGCAACTGCTGTCTCCCATCGGCAGGCCAGTATCGAACGCAACGTGAATGCCGTCTCCGCGACCGGCGAGCGCGATCACGCCATTGACTTGCACATCCTGACAGGCCGCGCGGCACTTGCCGCAACGGATGCACGCGTCCGAATCGACCGTGATCGCTGGATGCTTGCGATCGACATCCGCACTTGCCGGACGGTGGCCAAACCGCGATGCATCTGCCTCGACGCGTTGCACGAGGCGATGGAACAAACCGTCCGGATGCCGCTGCGTCGCCTCCTTGCTCATTTCCGACGCCAGCAACTCGACGACAGCCCGTCTGGTGCGTCGCGCGCGGACACTATCCGAATTGACCTTCAGTCCCGGCGCAGCGCTCTGTCGACACGCCGGCACCAGTTCATCATCCCCGTCCAGTTCGACGAGGCAGGTCCGACATGTGCCAATCGGCTGGTAGCCTTCGCGTGTGCAGGCGCATAGATGCGGCATATCCACCCCCGCCGCAAGCGCAGCTTCGAGAACGCTCTGGCCGAACTTGGCTGTAATCGTCCTGCCGTCAACTTCAATTTCGAACACACTCATCGCTGCCTCTCCGGCGCCGTATGGATCACCCGTGCAAGGAATTTTCCTGCGCTGCGGCCGAGGCCGCAGATAGATGCCTCACTCATCGCAACGGAGAGATCGTCAAGCGCCGCGTTATCAAGTGAACCATCCGAAAGGGCCCGCGCCATTTTGGTCGTCCCGACCCGGCACGGGCTGCATTGCCCACAACTTTCACGTGCCAGGAAGCCCGCCATCCGCGCTGCGATCCAACCGGTGTCATCATTCCGATTGAAGACAATGGCGCTGCCGGTGCCCAGACGCAGACCTGACGCAAGGAGATCCTGCAACGAAGCATGGCAAAGTTCGGCAGATACAATCGTCCCGGCAGCGCCGCCAATGACGATGCCGCCGAGTTCGTCACCATCGCAAATGCCGCCTGCCTCATCGATCAGTGCGGCGAGCGTCGGCAATCCATGGACGAGCTTCGGTCCAGGCTGTCTGACCCGACCTGACACGCTAAAAAGCGCCGCATCTGGAGCCAGCAGTCCCGTAACAGGTACTGTCGGTTCAAAAGCAGCACCCCATATTCCGCGAAGCCGATAGAATGTCTCGACGTTGTGAACTAGTGTCGGCCGGTTATGATATCCGTGCTCTGTCGGATAGGGCGGTCGCTCTCGTGGCCGCGGTGGGCGTCCCTCAAGGCTGGCAATCAACGCTGTTTCCTCACCGCATATATAGGCACCGCCGCTGCGCCGCAGATCGATCTGACGTCCATCTGCGAGCCCTGAGGCGACTACGTCGTCAATAGCCCGGCGCAAAACTGTGTGCAGATGCACATAATCATCTCTTAAATAGACGAAGATCTGGTTGGCCCCGATAACTAGTGCAGCGACTAACGCCGCCTCCAGCACGCCATGCGGATCGCTCTCAAGAATGTAGCGATCCTTGAAAGTCGCGAGCTCGCCCTCATTAGCATTGACAATAACAACCGGTTTGCCGCTTGCCGCGATAGTACTTTGCCATTTACGCCCGACGGGAAAAAAATTACCCGCTCGTCCAACAGCATGGCCGCGGCCTATATCTTGAAGAATTCGATCTTTCAGCAACGGTTCCTGACGCAGCTGCTCGACAATCGAATAACCACCCGCAGCGCGAAACTCGTCAAACACTCGTCCCGAATCTCCGCGACTCGCTCGGTCACACCGCCCGCGGCAGACGCCGGGTCTAGCGTAACTTTGACTGTTCGTAACATCCCTGAGCAACGCGCAAACCAAATCACCGCAGCTATCTGCCTCAGTCCGATATGACTCGGTGCTGCCGTAATTTACAGCAGGATAGGATGTCGCAACTTCATAGACCTCAGCAACGTTTAGCCGAAGTCGGCCGGCCAGATGCAGAAGCCCGGCTTCAGTCACACTTCCTCTTTTGTCGCGAATATCGAGCATGACTTCTAGCAGGCAATCGCGTGAAACGCCCAATCTAACGAGCGCACTATCGATCAAGCCGATTTCCGCCACATCTCCACCAGCTGGCCGCCCTGAAAAATCTTTACGACGTTCAAGCTTGCGATGCACGATAGAGTTCCTCACGTATTTCGAGCGTAAAGTCCTGGGATCGACCATTGAACAACACACGTCCGTCTTTCAGCGCAACAATGCTATCAGCATATCGCACAGCAAGATCCACTTGATGTAGACTGCACAGCACTGATAAGCCACGATCCCTTGCAGCACGCTGCAGGATCTGAAGTACATTCTCGGACGATTGCGGATCAAGGCTGGAGATAGGTTCGTCAGCGAGTATTAGATCGCCTTGCTGAGCGAATGCGCGTGCAATGGCTACACGCTGCTGCTGCCCGCCGGAAAGTTCCTCAGCGCGCTGATACGCCTGCTCAAGCAGCCCCACGCTATCGAGGCAGGCGAGCGCGAGTTGCCGGTCCTTCTGCTTGAAGCATCGTAGAATAACTCTTGCGAGCGAATTATAGCTAAGCCGAGCCGCAAGAACGTTATCGATCGCATTAAACCGCTTTACGAGATTGAACTGCTGGAATACGAAGCCGATTTTGCGACGAAACAGATTCAGATTACGCGGACTAAGCGAAGTTACGTCGGTCCCGTCTACCGTGATTGACCCGCTATCCGGCTCGATCAACCGGGTAAGGCAGCGGAACAGTGTCGACTTTCCGCCGCCACTTGGGCCAAGCAGCACAACGAACTGCCCCTTCGGGATCGAGCAGCGTATATTATCAAGCACCGTGCGTCCATTGAAGGACTTGCAGAGGTCCTTCAAGATAATAAATTCCGAACCTTTCGTATCGACCTCTCGACAGTCAGCGAGAGTTACGGGCGCGACAGCCTTCATGATCGTAGTCCTTGGATAATCATCATGTGTTGGCGATGCGCTCAGGAGCGCGCAACCGGGAATTACTCCCGGGGTGAGGGCTGAGAACCAGGCGGCGAAGCCAGGAGCTCAGGGTGTCGATCACGATCACCATCGCTAGGATCACGCCGAGGACGGTCAGCATTTTTGGGAAGTCGAGCAGATCGATCGAGTCTTTCAGGGTCTGGCCGATGCCGCCTGCGCCAACGATACCTAGAACAGTCGAGGCGCGGACATTGAATTCCCAAATGTAGAGTGTAGCCGAGATCATGTTCGGCCAGACGTCAGGTAACAGCGCGTAGCGGAACGTCTTCACAGGACCTGCTCCAGTCAGCTGGATCGCTTCAATCGGACCGGGATCGGCCGGCTCGATGGCTTCAGTGAGCAGTTTGCCGAGTGCGCCGATCATATTAAACGTGATGGCAAGTACGCCCGTGAACGGACCGAAGCCAACGGCGGCAACAAAGATCAAAGCAAAAACAAGGATCTCAGTTCCACGCAAACACCCAAGCACAGCTCGCACAAACCGATAGACGACCATGTTTGGCGTCGTATTGCGTGCAGCAAGCGGTGTGAGCGGGATGCAAATCAAGAGAGCAGCGAAGGTGCCAACAGTCGCCATCGCGAGCGTTTGGAACGCATCACGCAACACGTGATTGATGTCCCGCAGATCCGGCGGAAACATCTGCACGAACCATGAAGCCAACTTGGGTAGTCCGGTCGAAAGCTTGTAGAAATCAATATTGACGACGGAAAAACATACCGCAAAAAACAACGACACGATTACAAAAATAAGTGCACGGCAGCCATTGCGCCAGGAGAGTATGATGTTGCCCGGCTCAGTATAGCGTTTGTTCGTGAAGCTTTCGATGATCATCGACATCTCCATAAGCCAGATAGCACCAAGCACTCACGAGCATGTGCGCTTGTTCGTCGGCTTAACGATTGTAGATAGGGCTACGCGCCGTCGCCGCGTGCGCGCGTGGAGGAGATCGGCGGACCCGTATGGTCCGCCCATCCTGCTTCAATCAGGTACGAAGCTTACCGGTCAGGCGACCAGCCTCCTCGATGATCGCGTAGTCCTTGTTCGTTGCGCGGACGAAGCCGTTATATCCGCTGCCCATGAGCGACTGCGCCTTCTCTTCCGAAAGGCCCACGAGAATGTCGCTGATTTTCTGTTTCAACACTGGGTCAAAGCCCTTTTGGACGCAGATGGCGTCGTTCGGCAAGTCGCTGGATGTCCAGTAGACGGAAACCTTGCTCGGATCCATCTCGCCGGCTTCGATCATACCATTGCGACCGCGATCCATGTTCGAGCCGAGGTCGATCAGCCCCTGCTGGATCATGGACACATTGTTGCCGAACGTTGCGCCTTCGCGAAGCTGGAAGAATTCCTTCGGATCGATCCCGCTCTTCACCATGTGCGCGTAGGGGATAAGCCAGCCGGACGTATTACCCTGATCGCTCAGCGACAGCTTCATGCCCTTCGCGTCATTCGGGAAATCTTTGATCGGCAGGCCTGGACGGCCTTCGATGATGGCGCGGTAGAACGGCTTGCCCCGATACTTGGCAGTGGCGATCACTTCCGTACCGCCGCGGTGATGGGCCAAGACGTAGCCCCATGGTCCAAGCCAGCCAACATCCACATGGCCATTCATCATTGCGACGGAGATGGCAGCCCAGCTTTCGGGACTCACCAGCTCGTAGGTGGCATCAAGCTGCTCCGCAATATAGCGGAACATCGGCTCGAATTCCTTGATGGTGATCGCCGGCGTTGGACGCAACGGAGCAATTGCAAACCGCAAGTGAAGCTTGCCATTGCGCTTCTCCTGACCAAACGCTCTACCCGAAGAAAGACCGAGAGTAGCAGCAGCAACTGAAGTGGCGGCGAGAGCCGCGAAACGGCGACGAGTAACCATATAGTCCTCCTGAAATAAGTTGTGTCGAAGCGGTAGGCTCTTTCCGCCTCATCCGGGCACATGCCTTTTGAGATCGAACCTGCACCGCTATCTAAATCACATTCTTAAATGACATCATGATGACGATCATATTTTGTGATGATGAAGAATTATTAGCTAAATCCATAAGTATCTGAAATACAAAAGATATTTGGAGATATGCGCTTATTCAGAGGCGTTAAAGCCATTGGATCTACAATTGCTACTTGCGTTTCATTCCATGTACCAATTATCCTAATGGTTGGCGCACGGCGACCTGTCTCAGTCTGTTTGCGTCGCCCGAAACGCCGGCAAACGCGCCGAAAAGATAACAAACCAACACATGATGGGTGCTGCAGCATGTTTAATCTGGCTCAGGTCCAGACCTTTCTCGCCATCGTTGACGAAGGCGGCATCCAATCAGCCGCGATGCGCTTATCCTGTTCGCAGCCCGCTGTTTCGCAGCAGTTGCGCAAGCTTGAGGAGTTTTTTGGCGTTCCCCTTATCGTAAGGAACAGGGCTCGTGCATTTCCAACCCGGCACGGAGCACTATTTCTACCTCAGGCTCGCTCCCTGGTTGCCACTTCCGAGCGCGTGCGGGAGGTAATCGAAGAGCGTCAAATTGTGGTCTGGGCAAGCGGCAATGTCGGCGTCTTCCTGGCTCCGCGCGCCATTGCCGGCTTTGAGAAACAACGTGGTCGCGACGGCTCTGTCGACTTGATGATCGCCAGCAATCGGCAAGCTGTGGATGCACTCCTGTCCGGTGAAGCCGATATGATCATGACCGAATGGTCAGAAGATCAACCATCTGTGGAATGGCATAGCTGGCGCCGTGAGAAACTCGTCATCATAGCACCTCCAGAGCATCCACTCGCGCAGCGCCCACTGATCCGCAAGGAAGAACTACTGAAGTTTCCCATAATTGGCGGCGAGCCAGGCTCCGGTACCGGACGAATTCTGCGTACGCTCTTCGGCAACGACCTCGACAAGCTCAAGGTTCGGCGTCAGCTAGGCAGCACTGCAGCCGTCAAGGAAGCAGTCAAGGCCAATCTGGGCGTTTCCATTGTGCTCGCATGTGCGATCGCCGACGAAGTGAAGCTCGGAACCCTTGTGGCTATCGACTTCGAGGAAGCAAACGTCTTCAAAAGCCTGTTCATAGGCATTTCGAAAGACAGTCCGCAGTCATCGCTGTCGCGCCTCTTTGCCACATTCTGCATGGGAAGCGCCGACTAGTCTAGGTGAGTCGACCAATACCAAATCGGACTCCGACACGCCGCGATCGAACGGCTTTCGTCGGTCCTTCATCCAAACGAATCGATCGAAGCCTTACGACTGCTACACATGTGGCCGACCACCAAGACATTGGAAGAAAAATATATGGCACGTAAAACAGTAGTTACCAATTGGGTACATCCGGAAGTGCTGGACCTGCTGCGAACACGAGGCCCAGTCGAATTTAACAGCGCACGCGAACCTTGGACGCGACACGAGCTTGTTTCGCGTGCCAGGGAGGCGGATGCAATGGTCGCGTTTATGACTGACCATGTCGACGAAGCGTTTCTCGCGCAATGCCCCGAGTTGCGCGTCATCGCATGCGCTCTTAAGGGAGCCGACAACTTCGATCTTGTCGCATGTCGCCGCAGCGGTGTCGCGGTGAGCATCGTCCCTGACTTGTTGACCGCACCGACTGCCGAACTGACGATTGGACTTATGATCTCACTCGGCCGCAATTTGCTTCAAGGCGATCGAAAAATCCGTGAGGGCACCTTCGCGGGATGGCGCCCGATCCTTTACGGCTCTGGCCTTGACGGAGCTTCAGTCGGAATCATCGGCATCGGAGCCGTCGGGCAAGCCATCGCCCACCGACTCCGTGCCTTCCGCTGCCGCCTCTTGTACAGCGATGTGCGACCGCTTTCACCTGCAAAAGAAGATACGGCCGGACTTTTGCGGCGGAATCTTCTACAACTGCTCTCCGAGAGTGACTATGTGGTTCTTGCTCTGCCACTCGTCGAAAATTCCTTCCACATAATCAACGGGGAAGCAATTGCGCGGATGAAACCGGGCGCACTGCTTATCAACCCAGCCCGAGGCTCACTCGTCGATGAAACTGCAGTCGCCGACGCTCTCGAAGCCGGCCACCTCGGCGGATATGCAGCGGACGTATTTGAACTGGAAGATTGGGCGCGAGCGGATCGCCCGAATCGAATTGAGCAACGGCTACTTGAGCATCCGCATACAATCTTGACGCCGCATCTTGGCTCGGCTGTTGACTTGGTGAGGCGAGATATTGCACTCGCGGCGGCGCGCGACATTCTACGCTTTCTGGATGGATCGCCGCTACAGGGAGGATTGTCGTCCCATACCACATCCATACCGATTCAACAGTTCGCAAACTGAGGATTGAGTAGAGCTGCCGGTATTTCTTGCTACCCTGACGGTCGCGTGAACACATTCGGCGTCAGGGCAGCAGCCGAGGGGTAAGTGGCTATCTGCTTCATACCGCTGTTAAGAGGAAGGCGCGCAATGAGATGACATACGACTCGCCCGCCGACCCGCCGACCCGCCGACCCGCCGGCGAGCGTCGGCATGTCGATCTTCGCGATCCAATCCGCGATGGTCCCACGGTCGAAACCGGTGAGCTTCGCGAGCGTCGACACGTCCACGACGAGGCCCTTAACGTAATCATACCGTGGTATTCGGGTATCGAGATGCGGGGTTAATTCATGGCTGAGGGCTCCGAAAGTCGCATCCGTTCAGCGGGAATACGCCGTTGAAACAATGGCTTGTCTGGATTTCAAATGTGGGGGTCCGGAAAACTTCTTGTAAGTAGCGACGAACCGGGTGCAAATGCCTCCTCGCACGTCATAGGGGGGCCGTGGGGTCCCCATAGGGCTTCTATTGCACCTCGACCGACCTTTGATGCCCTCAAAGGGGTGGGGTCGATCACCGATACGCACTGTGCGATCATGGCACTCATAGGTTGGCATTCGGGTTCGTTCACATGCGAACGATCCTCGATTGCCATAGACGCGATAACAGCCACGTTGAGATCGCCATGAGCAATTACCCCATCCGAATTCCAGAGGGGCTTCCGATCGCCTTTAATTGGATCGTTCACATGTGAACTGTCGTGCGCGTTGACCTCGTGCATGGTCAGCGCCTCCCCGTCGCGGCCATGTAGGCCAGCGCGGACTGGAGCTCCGGCGCCATCCTCTCGGGGATCGCGTCCAGCGCCTCGCGCACGGCGTCGTCCCACGGGGCTTGCAGCACGGGGTCGTACGTCGCCTGAGGGACGCTAAACATCAGATGCGAGGGTGATCGCTGTATTTCGGCTTGCGGACCTCGTAGAAGCGCCGATAAAGCCTTCCTCAGGACGCAGACGCGGTCGCTGTCCCGAAACCGCAATGTGTCTGAAGCCGAATACCGCGGCGCAGGAGCGCGACGACAATACCGCGAAGCTGAAGGAACAGCGCCTAAATAAAGAAGCGATCGATCACGAAACCGCAGCGGCTGCGCCCCCTAAGCCCAAGGCGAAAACGCGTGTTATCCCCTAGCTTAGCTTTGGCGCGATCCACGCCCGCGCTTGGATCGCCTCTGCGACGAGGAAATCTTTAGATGTTAGGACGCCGGGAAGCCGCGCGTCGGTCATGGACCTCCGGGCAGGGTGGTTGGGATTACGACTGTTAAACTCCCGAATCGATCGAAGACTAGATAGCGTAGTGATTTCAAAAAGTCGAACGGACGCTGGCTGCCGCAGGTATTGGTTGGGAGCACGTCGGGCGCGTCAATTCCTATCATAACGGAGGCTTTCCTCAGCTCGTGAATGAGACGATTTCCAAACTCTATCGTAAAGACATGCCCAACCACGCGCCGATCTAGACAGAGATCGGGGTCGCAGCGCTCGGAGTGCCGACGATGCGTATCGAAAATCGTATCACCGCGATTCTACCCTGAGCTCGACGTCCGCGCTGCCTCGACTGAATGTGTAGCCGCGCCCGTAGAGGAATGAAAAAATCCAGCGGCAATTAAATAGAGATTTCAATAACATATGTGTTCGCAGATTTATCCTCCTTGCTCCACCACCCCCTATCCGAACGGCGAACCGCCCTCGGCCGGTGTCGGCGACCCGCGATACGCTCCCGAAACTGCCTTTCCCAACCTTCCTGCCGAAACCCGCGCGGTTCGACGAGGATGGCATTTGCGGTTGTCGAAGCCGGGACGTGTCATGGGGCCGCTTCGCATCGGTGACGTGGACCGCGGTCGTGAGCCCTGCGGTAGGGCCGAGGTGTCTCGGCGTCGGCGGATCGGCGGGGGACCCCGATGGCCGACGAAATCCCGAACCTGCGGCGCTGCGGGAAGACGCGTGTCGGTCAGTCTCGGCTGACCGTGATCGCGCAGCCGAACTCTGCGGCCGAGGCCGAAAACCACGACCAGAAGCTTCCCGCCATGCTCCGGGGAACCATGACCTCGTAGACGGCGCCCTCCGGCCCGTCCTCGGCGCGCCAGAGCTGGATATTGACATAGGCGATGCTGGTCAGAGCCGTCATTCCGACGGGAAAGGCCCGGGGGTGCAGATCGACCATGCAGCCCTTGGCCAGGGTCTGGCGAACCATGGTTCCGGAGAGCGACAGCACAGCGCGTCCGTCGCTCTGCTCCGCCACGGCGGCCAGCCCCGCCAAGCCGGCGCAGTCTTCGGCAAAGCCCGCGCCGGAGGCTGCCAGCAGAAGCCATTGTCCGGGCCCCGACCAGAGCAGTGTGTGGCTCGCCGACGAGACGGCCGCGGGACCTGTCGGCAGGCTGAGGCCATAGCGGCTCTCCAGCGCGCGTTCGAGCGCGGGCTCCTGCTCCCGGCCGGCGATCAGGCTGGCGATGCCCAGTCCTTCACGCAGTTGCACCCTGACGCCGTCTTGGAGGGCGCCGAACGCACCCGCCGCGGCGATTCCCGTCCAGGCGCCGCGCGCTGTCCATGCCATGCCGATCTCAGCCATGGAGACGCGTTCCTTCCGGGTCGACGAAGACGGGCGAGCAGATCTCGATCTCGACATCGCCATTGCGCACCGGGTCGACGGCGCGGACGCGTTCACCCAGGCGCTCAGGCCCGTTCCTGAGCAGGCCGAGGCCGATCCAGTGCCCGAGCACGGGCGAATAGGCGACCGAGGTTATGTAGCCTTCGTCATGGTGCATCGTCGCCGGTTTTCCCGTCCCGATGAAATGGGCGCCGGCCCGCAGGCGCTGTGTCGGATCCACCGGCTTGAACCCGACGAGGCGAGGGCGATCGGCCTCGATGAGCGCCGGGCGCTGGGCCATCAGCCGCCCGAGATAGTCCTTCTTCGACGACATCATCTTGCCGAGCCCGAGGTCGCGCGCCGTGGTCTGGCCGCTGAGTTCGTTGCCGGCGACATGGCCCTTCTCGATCCGCATCACGCCGAGCGCCTCGGTACCATAGGGCGTGATGCCATGGGCGGTGCCGGCTGCCATCAGGGCCCCCATCATCGCCTCGCCATAGCCGGCGGGGACCGCGAGCTCATAGGCGAGCTCGCCCGAAAACGAGATCCGGAACAGCCGCGCTGGCAGGCCGCCGCCGACCGTGAGCGCCCGCGCCGCCAGATAGGGGAAGGCCTCGTTCGAGAGGTCGTGTTCGGCGTCGACGACGCCCTGCAGAACCAGACGCGCCTTGGGGCCGGCGATGGCGGCCTGCGCCCACTGCTCGGAGACCGACACCATGTGCACATCGAGATCGGGCCACAGGACCTGATGGCAGAATTCGAGATGCTGCATCACCTTGCCGGCATTGGCGGTGGTGGTGGTCATCAGGAAATGCGTCTGCGCCAGCCGCGACGTCGTACCGTCATCCATGACGAAGCCGTCTTCGCGCAGCATCAGCCCGTAGCGCGCCTTGCCGACCGGCAAGGCCTTGAAGCCGTTGCAGTAGACGCGCTCGAGGAAGTCGGCGGCATCCGCCCCCTGGATGTCGATCTTGCCGAGGGTGGAGACGTCGCAGAGTCCCACCCCGTTGCGGACGGCAAGCACCTCGCGGTTGACGCTGGTCAGCCAGTCGGTTTCGCCTGGGTGGGGATAATACTGCGCCCGCATCCAGGCGCCGGCCTCGATGAAGACTGCCCCCTGCTTCTGCGACCAGGAATGGGTGGGGCTCAGCCGGGTCGGCCTGAAGTCGCGGCCGCGATGATGGCCCGCGAGGGCCCCGATGGCGACCGGCGTATAGGGCGGACGGAAGATGGTCGTGCCGGTCTGCGGGATCGTCTGGCCGGTCTGCTCGGCCATGATCGCCAGCCCGGCGATGTTGGAGGTCTTGCCCTGGTCCGTCGCCATCCCGAGCGTGGTGTAGCGCTTGAGATGCTCCACCGGCCGGAAACCCTCGCGGGCGGCGAGTTCGATGTCCGCGTCGGTGACGTCGTTCTGGAAATCGACGAAGGCCTTGCCCTTTCCACCCTTGACCCGCCAGACCGGCGACAAAGCGAAACCCTCGGGATCGGTTATGGGCGTCGCCGGCTCCGCAGCGCTGTCGAAGCCAATGTCGGCAGCGGCCTCGCGGCCCAACCTCGCACCGTCCACCAAGGCCTCGGCCAGCGAGAACCGCCCGGCCGCGCTGCCGGCGACGCTCAGTCCGACGGGCATCGTGCCTGGCACGAAGGCCTGGATCGCCTCGTCCCAGACAGGTCGTGTATTCTGGTGGGAGGTCAGGTGCAGCGTCGGGTTCCAGCCGTTCGAGACGGCGACCAGATCGCAGGCGATCGTCTGCTCGCGTCCGGAGGCGTCGCGGATGTCAATGGAGCTCAGCGACCGTCCGTCCGATGCGCGGCAGACGACGCTGCCCGCGAAAACACGGGCGCCGATCTGCGCGGCGAGCGCAATCAAGCCGGGATCCGGGTCGGTGCGGGGATCGACGACCGCCGCCACGCGTGCGCCCGCGGCCGCGAGATCGCGCGCCGTCGCCCAGCCATCGTCGCCTGTGGTGAAGACGACGGCCTCACGCCCCGGCAGCACGCCGAAGCGGTTGAGATAGCTCCTCACGGCACCGGCCAGCATGACGCCCGGCGTATCGTTGCCGGCAAAGACGATCGGCCGCTCGATCGCGCCTGCCGCCAGAACGGCGCGTCGCGCCGTGATGCGCCAGCTGCGCTGCCGGGCCTGATGCGGAAGCGGCACCGCGAGATGGTCTGACACCCGCTCGACGACGCCGTAGACGCCGTGGTCGTAGACGCCGAAGACCGTGCTGCGCGGCATGATCGTGACATCCGGCAGGCTCGCAAGCTCCGCCAGCGCGTCTCTCAGCCAGTCCACCGCCGGCTGCCCGTCGATCTCGCGCCGCTCGGCCAGGAGCCTGCCGCCGAGGCGGCTGTCCTCGTCGCAGATGATGACGCGGGCGCCACTGCGACCAGCCTCCAGGGCCGCAGCGATGCCCGCCGGCCCGCCGCCGATGATCAGGACGTCGCAGAAGGCGAAGGCCTTCTCGTAATGGTCGGGGTCCTCCAGCCCGGCCGCGCGGCCGAGCCCGGCGGCGCGGCGGATCAGCGGCTCGTACAGCCTCTCCCAGAAGGAGGCCGGCCACATGAAGGTCTTGTAGTAGAACCCCGCCTGCAGGGCCGGGCCCAGCAGCGAATTCACCGAGAGCAGGTCGAAGGCGAGCGAGGGCCAGCGGTTCTGGCTGCGGGCTTCGAGGCCGTGGAAGAGCTCCACCACGGTGGCGCGGGTGTTGGGCTCGCGCCGCGCGCCCGATCTCAGCTCGACCAGCGCGTTGGGCTCCTCGGGTCCAGCCGAGAGGATGCCGCGCGGACGGTGATATTTGAACGACCGGCCGACAAGCCTGACGCCGTTGGCCAGCAGCGCCGACGCCAGCGTATCGCCCTCGAAGCCCTGATGGCTGCGGCCGTCGAAGCGGAACGAAAGCGGCCGGCTACGGTCGATCAGACCGCCATCGCCCCGGCGGAAGGGCTGCGTCGAGGCGCTCATGCCGAAGCTCCGGCTCTGGCCTGAGCCATCGTCTCGACGGCGTCGATGGCGTGCGTGCGCGTGTCGCGGGTCACGACCAGCCAGGCATGGCAGCCGGCTGCGTGATACCAGAGTTCGCGATGCGAGCCGGCCGGATTGTCGCGCTGGTGGACATAGTCGACCATGGCGGCTGCGGTTGCCTCCATCCCGTCGGGGCGACGCGGTGCGGCGTCTCCAAGATAAGCGAATTCCTGGACGTCGCGGGAGCCGCAATGGGGGCAGGCGATGCGCATGGATGAGTCCTGTGCCCGGTCAATGCAGGTTGGGCTGGGCGCCGGCGCCCTTTTCGTCGATCACATGCCCTGTCGCGAAGCGATCGAGCCGGTAGGCGGTCGCGACCTCATGCGGCGTGTCGCGGGCGATCAGATGCGCGAAGCAGAAGCCTGAGGCCGGCGTCGCCTTGAAGCCGCCATAGCACCAGCCGGCGTTGAGATAGAGCCCTTCGACCGGGGTGTGATCGATGATCGGCGAGCCGTCCATCGACATGTCCATGACGCCGCCCCAGTGCCGCAGCATCCGGACGCGACCGAGGCCGGGCCACAGCGCCATGGCCGATTCCATCACGTCCTCGATCACCGGCAGGTTGCCGCGCTGGGCGTAGGAGTTGTAGCCGTCGATGTCGCCGCCGAAGACCAGCCCGCCCTTGTCGGACTGGCTGATGTAGAAATGGCCCGCGCCATAGGTGACGACCGTGTCGATCAGTGGCTTGAGGCCCTCGGAGACAAAGGCCTGCAGCACATGGCTCTCGATCGGCAGGCGCATCCCGGCCATGGCGGCCAGGCGCGACGAGTTGCCGGCGACGGCGAGCGCCACCTTTCCGGCGCGGATCGGGCCGCGCGTGGTCTCGACGCCGGTGATGCGGCCGTTCTCGATCGACAGCCCGGTGACCTCGCAGTTCTGGATGATGTCGACGCCGCGCCGGTCGGCGGCGCGGGCATAGCCCCAGGCGACGGCGTCGTGGCGCACCGAGCCGCCGCGCTTCTGCAGGAGCCCGCCCTGGATCGGGAAGCGGCCATTGCCGTAGTCGAGGAAGGGCACCATCGCCCGGACCTGCTCGCGGTCGAGCAGTTCGGCATCGACGCCCGCCAGCCGCATCGCATTGCCGCGACGGGCGAAGGCGTCGCGCTGGGCGTCGGAATGATAGAGGTTCAGCACGCCACGCTGGCTGACCATGGCGTTGTAATTGATGTCCTGCTCCAGCCCCTCCCAGAGCTTGAGCGACAATTCGTAGAAGGGCGTGTTGCCGGGCAGCAGGTAGTTCGAGCGGATGATCGTGGTGTTTCGCCCGACATTGCCCGAGCCGATATAGCCTTTCTCGATCACCGCGACATTGGTGATGCCGTGCTGGCTGGCCAGGTAATAGGCTGTCGCGAGGCCGTGACCGCCGCCGCCGATGACCAGGACATCATAGGCGGGCTTGGGCGCGGCGTCGCGCCAGGCGGGCGTCCAGCCGCGATGGCCTCTCAGCGTCTGCGCGGCCAGGGAAAAGATGGAATAGCGCATCGGCGATCCGGTCGACATCCAGAGTGATCAAGGCGGACATCGCTCCCTCGCGGGCCTGTTGCGAGATGAGCCTTGTGTCGCCGAGATTGCCGGACATAGGCTCGTCAACATGACCGACAGCGACGCCCGATTGATCGTGAGCGACAGTGAGCGGCCGACCCATGTCGGCTTTCTGTTGATCCCGGATTTTGCCCTTCTGGCCTATGCCTCGGCGATCGAACCCTTGCGGGCCGCCAACCGGCTCTCGGGCCGCGACCTCTACCGCTGGAGCCATGTCTCGATAGACGGCCGCCCCGCTCCGGCTTCGAACGGCGTCAGCATCCAGGCCGATTGCGGCCTGGGGGAGGAGGCCCGCTTCGACTATGTCGTCGTCTGCGCCGGGGGCAATCCCGCCGCCTTCCAGCATGGCCCGACTTTTTCCTGGCTGCGGCAACTGGCCCGGCGCGGCGTCCGGCTCGGCGGCGTCTCGGGCGGGCCCTATGTCCTGGCGCGGGCCAATGTGCTGTCGGGCTATCGCTTCACCATTCACTGGGAACATGCTCCGGCCTTCCTGGAGGACTATCCCGAGCTCGACCTGCGTCGCTCGCTCTACGAGATCGACCGCGACCGCCTGACCTGTAGCGGCGGCACCGCGCCGCTCGACATGATGCATGCGGTCATTGCCCGCGATCATGGCAGCGAGCTGGCGCTCGCGGTGAGCGAGTGGTTCCTCCAGACTCATGTACGCGAGGGCGCCGGCCCCCAGCGCATGCCCTTGCGCGAGCGGCTGGGCATCAGTCACGCGCCGCTGCTGCGCGTCGTCGGCCGGATGGAACAGAGCCTGGAGAATCCGGTCGGCCGGGAGGAACTGGCGCGCACGGCCGGCGTCTCCCTGCGTCAGCTCGAACGGTTGTTCCGGCTGCATCTCGGTCGCTCGCTCGGCGAGCATTATCTCGGGCTGAGGCTCGATCGGTCGCGGGATCTCTTGCGTCAGACGACACTCTCGGTGCTGGAGATCGCTTTGGCTTGCGGTTTCGCCAGTGCCAGCCATTTTTCCCGCGCCTACCGCACCCGCTTCGGCCATGCACCGCGCACCGAACGCACGCCGTCGGCCGACCCGGTTTGGCGCTGAACGTCAAAAAACCGTCGCTCTGCGACAATTCGTCCCCGGCCCGCCCGCGAACCTTAAGGGATCAACGAAAACGGGGAACGAACAGCCATGAAACGCCTGCTTGCTATCGCACTGGCCTGCGCAGCCGGTCTCTCCGCTCTGCCGGCTCTCGCTCAGGACACCGTCGCCAAGATCAAGGAGAAGGGCGTCCTGACCGTTGGCGTCAAGAACGACTACAAGCCCTGGGGCTTCCTCGAGCCGTCCGGCAAAATCGTCGGGCTGGAGATCGACCTCGCTCAGGCTGTCGCCGACAAGCTCGGCGTGAAGCTGGAGATGCTGCCGGTCATCGCCGCCAACCGCATGGAATTTCTCCGCCAGGGCCGGATCGACATGGTGCTGGCGACGATGGGCGACACGGCGGAGCGCCGCAAGATCGTCGGCATGGTCGAGCCGAACTACTATGCCGGCGCGACCAATGTTCTGGCGCCCAAGAGCGCTGGGCTGAAGTCCTGGACCGATCTGAAGGGGCGCAAGGTCTGCGGCGTGCAGGGCGCCTATTACAATCGCCGCGTGACACAGATGTATGCGCCCGAACTGGTCGTATTTCCGTCCGTCCCCGACGCTCTGAACGCGCTGGCTGGCAACAACTGCGTCGCCTTTCTGTTCGACGACACGCTGATCGTCTCGACGTTGTCGGGTGGCGACCCGAAATGGGCCAATTACGAGATGCCGCTGGTGTCGGAGGATCCGCAGCTCTGGGCCATCGGCATCCGGCTGGAGGATATGGCGGGCCCCTTCGGCAAGCTGCTCAAGGAGATGTCGGTCGATTGGCACAAGAGCGGCAAGCTGCTCGAACTCGAGAAGAAATGGGGGATCAAGCAGAGCCCTTACCTGATCGAGACCAACAAGAAACTGAAGTCAGCGTCGTAGTTTACACGTCATTCTCGGACGCAGCGCAGCGGAGATCCGAGAATCTGGGGACGGAAAAGGCGCTGGTTAACGAGATGGTCGGGTCAAGCCCGACCATGACGGCTCGTCTTCAGGATTCCTCACGATGATCGCTGCCTATTTCGAGCGCCTGAACGAAACGCAGGGACTGAACTTCTCGGTCTTCTACGACGCCTTCGACCGGGGCCGGTTCCTGACCGGGCTGTGGACGACGAGCTATATCTGCGTCGTCGCGATTGCCGCCTCGCTGGCGCTGGGCCTGCTCGGCGTCTGGCTGGCAGGCAGCCGGTCGCGCCTCGCGCGACTGCTGGTGCGCGGCTATGTCCAGTTCTTCCGCAACACGCCGCCTCTGGTGCAGCTGTCGTTCTTCTATTTTGCGGTCGCGACCCTGCTGCCGACCGTCTCGGACGGGTTCGGCGGGCGCTCGCCGCTGGTCTCGGGCACCGGCTGGGCGATCATCGCCTTTTCGCTCTTCGCGGGCGCCTTCAACGTCGAGATCTTCAGGGCCGGCATCGAGGCCGTGCCATCGACGACGGTCGAGGCGGCCGAGTCGCTCGGCTACACGCGGCTGCAACTCTACATTCACGTCGTGATGCCGCTGGCCTTTCGCATCTGCCTGCCGGCGCTGAACAACAACCTGATCAACCTGGTGAAGACGACGACGCTGGCCTACGCCATCGGGGTGCCGGAGTTGCTCTACGCCGCCTCGCAGATCTGGTCCGAGAGCTTCAACGTCCGCGAGATGATGAACGTGCTGCTCATCACCTATGTGCTGCTGGTGGCGATCCTGGTCTTCGTGATGGGGCGCTGGGAGAGGGCCATGCGCATTCCGGGCTACTCGACATGAGGGCGTCCTCGACCGATCTGCCTGTGCTGCTGCCCTATCGGAGCCCGGCGGGCATCGCGCCGTCGGGGCTGGCCGCCCCCATCCTGCTGGGCGGCGCGACCCTGGCCTGTTTCGCCCTTCTGTTCGGGGCGTCGCTCGCGTTGGCGCAGGTGACGGCGCGGCCCGCCGGCGAAAGCGCAGCGGCCGTGCTCATGCGCTGGGCGCCGCTGATCTTCCAGGGCTTCCTGTTCAACATCCTGATCAGCTTCCTCTCCATGGCGCTGGGCACGGTGGTCGGCGTCCTCGTCGGCATCGCGCAGGTGTCCGTCGTCGCGCCGGTTCGCGGCGCCGCCTGGGGGCTGACGCAGTTCTTCCGCAACGCGCCCTGGCTCGTGCTGCTCTTCTACGCGATGTTCCTGCTGCCGTTCGAGTTCAGCGTCCTCGGCCTGACCATCGCCTTCCCCGCCTGGATCAAGGCGATCATCGGCCTGGCGCTGCCGGTCGCCGCCAATGTCTCCGAGATCGTCCGTGGCGGCATCCGCTCGATTCCGTCGGGCCAGTGGGAATCGGCGGAATCGCTCGCGTTCACCCGCCGCCAGACGATGTGGATGATCATCCTGCCGCAGGCGTTCAAGCGGATGATCCCGCCCTGGATGAACCTCTACGCCATCCTGACCATGGCCACGACGCTGATCTCGGTCGTCGGCATCCAGGACGGCCTGACGATCACCCGGGCGGCCCTGGTCGCCGAGAGCCGGCCGGAACTGATGATCCCGATGTATCTGCTGCTGCTGCTGATGTTCTTCGCCTATTGCTATCCGATCGCGCGGGCGACGCTGTCCCTCGAGCGCCGCTTCAACGTGAAGGCCTAAAGACCATGGCAAGCCGGCATCAACTGGGCGAGCCCGTCGTCATCGTCGAGGGTGTCGAGAAGTCCTTCGGCGCGCTGAAGGTGCTGAAGGACGTCGCGCTGACGGTCAGACGTGGCGAGACGGTCTGCATCATCGGCCCGTCCGGCTCGGGAAAATCGACGCTGCTGCGCTGCATCAACGCGCTGGTGCCGATCAGCCGCGGCTCGATCAGCGTCGCTGGCCGGGAGGTCAACGATCCCGCCCTCGACAAACTCGCGCTACGACGCGATGTCGGGATCGTCTTCCAGCAGTATAATCTCTTCCCCCACAAGAACGCGCTGCAGAACGTCATGATGGCGCCGCTGCACGTGCTGAAGCAGGACAAGGCGGAAGTCGAGGCGCGGGCGCGCATGCTGCTCGCCAAGGTCGGGCTTTCGGACAAGCTGGCGACCTATCCGGGCGAATTGTCGGGCGGGCAGCAGCAGCGGGTCGCCATCGCCCGGTCGCTCGCCATGAACCCGAAGGTCATGCTCTTCGACGAGGTCACCGCCGCGCTCGATCCCGAAACGAAGAAGGAGGTTCTGGTGACGATCCAGCATCTCGCGGCCGAGGGCATGACCTGCATCCTCGTCACCCACGAGATGGGCTTCGCCCGGGAGGTCGCCGACCATGTCTATTTCACCGATGGCGGGGTGATCGTCGAGCACGGCCCGCCCGCCGATCTGTTCGGTGCGGCCCGCGAAGAGCGCACGCGGGCTTTTCTCGACAAGGTTCTCTGACGGGCCCGCGCCTGTCGCAGATCGGCATGAGGCTGTCGCGGACCGGCAAACGGCGCGAGCCACGACGCGAAACACTTTCGTCACCCTGGAGCAACGCGAGACGCCATGGCACCGCAGGATCCGAAATCCGTCGCCGGCAAGGACCTCCCCGTCGCGGAGCGCACCCAGATCCTCGTCATCGGGGCCGGGCCTGCGGGGCTCGCTGCGGCGATCGAGGCGGCCGAGCGGGGCCTGTCGGTCGTCCTCGTCGATGAAAACCCGATTTCGTTCAAGACGATGGGCGACGAGGTGCCGCTGCATTTCGGCCAGGCCATGTCGGCGCAGGCGCGCAACCGCAACGCCATGATGGAAGCCTTCATCGCCTCCGAACCGCTGATCGAGGCCGCTTTCGAGGCCGGGGTCGATCTGAGGCTCGGCACGGCCTGCTGGGGCCTCTACAGCAATGGTCCGAGCCTCGGCTGGTTGCCGGGCACGGTCGCCGGCCTCAACGACGATGAGCGCTGCTGGATGCTCGCCGCGCAGCATGTGATCGTCGCTGCCGGCCGCCGCGACATGGGCCTCGCCTTTCCGGGGTGGGAGAAGCCGGGCGTCCTCGGGGCCACAGCAGCCCTCGCGCTGGCCGGCCGTTATGGAGCGCTGGAACCGCGCCGCATCGTGATGCTCGGCTCCTCGACCGAGGCGCTGACAGCGGCACTGGCGCTGCGCGAGGCCGGCCATGTCATCGCGGCGGTCGTCGAGCAGGCCAATGAGATGATGGGCTCCCCCGAACTTGCCGAGGATCTGAGATCGGGTGGCACGGAGATGCTGACGCGCCATGTCGTCCGCGAGGCCGGCGGGCGCGATCGGGTCGAGGCGGCGATGGTCGTCGGGATCGATGCGCAGGGCAGGGCGTTTGGACCCGAACGCAGCCTCGCCTGCGACGGTATCGTGCTGGCGGTGGGGGCAACGCCGGTCGTCGATCTGCTCGACGCGCTCGGCTGCCGTATCGCTTTCCAGCCGGAACGGGGCGGCTATGCGCCGTTCGTCGATGGCGACCAGCGCACCAGCCTGCGCAACATTTTTGCCGTCGGCGACAGCGCCGGCCTCTGGCCGGGCAAGTCGCGCGATCGCGGCGTGGCCGAGGCCGAGGGCCGGCGCGCGGCTGCGGCCATCGTCCGTGATTGCGGGATCGACGATGGCGGTGCCGTTGCTGCAGGCGCGCTTCCCGGTGTTCCCGAATGCGACGTCGGCGCCTACCGGCTCGCCTGGGTGCGGGCGAGCGTTCTCGAGGCGCGGGGAGAGGTCGTCGTCTGCCAGTGCGAGGAGGTCACGGCGCGCGAGATCCTGGAGGTCCGGCCGCCGCGCTATCTCGGCTGGCAGGACGAGCGCCGCAATGACCGTTCGCTGTCGGCCCTGCTGGGTGCCGAGCCGCCCAACCCCGATCAGGTCAAGCGGCTCACCCGGGCCGGGATGGGCCCCTGCCAGGGCCGCCGTTGCCGGGAACAGGTTGCGGCCCTGCTGGCCCTGAGCGCCGCGGTGCCGCTGTCGTCGATCCCGCTGGCAAGCTACCGGGCTCCCGTCCGGCCCTTGCCGCTTTCGGTCGCGGGCCAGATCCCCGAGGCACCCGAGCAGGCCGAGCATTGGGACACCTGGTTCGGCATGCACGCGCAATGGCGCCCGTTCTGGGAAGTGCCGGCGCTCTACACGGTTGCGGGCAACGATGCCGCCGGGCCGGTCGCGAGCGAGTGAGGCGGGCCGTGAAGCAGATGACTGAAACATCGCAGGAGCGGCCCAAGGGAGCCTCGGTCGTCATCGTCGGCGGTGGCGTGACGGGGCTGTCGGCCGGCTGGTGGCTGGCGCGCGAGGGCATCGATGTCCTCGTCATCGACAAGGGCATGATCGGCTGGGAAGCGTCCGGCCGCAATGGCGGCGGCTGCTCGCACCACCATTCGCCGCTGTTCGTCGAAGAGCAGCGGCTCTGGCCGCAGATGGACGAGTTGCTGGGCTATCCGACCGAGTTCAGCGCCGGCCGGATCCGGCTCGCCGCCAGCGAGGCGCAGATGGCCCTCTATGGCCGGGCCCTGCGCAACGCCGCGCGCCAGGGCTTCCAATCCGACGTGCTGGACGTCCGACAGATCAAGGAGCTGGTGCCGCTGGCCGGCGACACGATGATCGGCGGCTATTTCTACCGTTTCGGCGGCCACGCCAATCCCCATCGCACGCTCCAGGCCTATGCCTGGGCGCTGCAGGACCATGGCGGTCGCCTGATGCAGCATTGCGCCGTCTCGGGCTTCCGGACGGAAGGGGGCCGCGTCACCGGTGTGGAAACGCAGCGTGGCTTCATCGCCTGCGACCATCTCGTGCTCGCCGCCGGGCCCCAGACGGGCGTTCTCTCAGGCCTGCTCGGCCAGGCCGTGCCGGTCGCGTCCGCACGCTGCGAGATGATCGTCACCGAGCCGCTTCCGCTGATGCCCTATGGTGGCGTCGACGGGAACGGGCTCTATGGCCGCCAGACGCTGCGGGGCAACCTCGCCTATGGCGGCGGACCGCATGAATGGCTGGAGATCGAGGGCAACGCCACCCCCGCCAAGCCGACGACGCCGCTGATGGGCCCCATGGCGCGGCGACTGGCGGAGCTGTTCCCCAAGGCGGCGCATGCGCGCGTCATCCGCTCCTGGGCCGGCGTCATCGAGAACACGCCCGACGGGCGGCCCGTGATCGACCGGCTCGATACGCAGGCGAACGTCGTCGTGGCGACGCTGTCGAGCGTCGGCTTCGGCCTCTCGCCCGCGAGCGGGCGCGCGATCCGGGATCTGGTGGTGGAGGGCGCCTGCGGCTTCGCCGACATCACGTCGTTCAGCCTGAAGCGCTTCGCGCAACTCGAGCCGGACTGGCGCGCTTTGCAGGGATGGCAGGGGGCTGCGGCGGAAGGTGCAGGGGGCGCCTGAACGCGACGCACATGCTCCGCAGCCGGTCGGCCGGCGACGGTGGCGCGGTACCTCATCTCCGCTGCCCGAGACGCGCACGGGCTTGTCCGGGGAGGCCGCGAGGCCGGCAGCCGCAGGCGCCTCGATCGGGCGCCTGCCCCCCGGCAGGTCGAAGATGCCGACGCTTCGGGCAGGCTCTACAGCCGGCCTCCATCAGCCGCGCGCGGAATCACCGCCCTTTCCGAGCCATTGTGACGCCGCCAGCAGCAGCGAGGTGATCACGATCATGATCGTCGAGATCGCCGCGATGGTCGGGTCGATCTGGTCGCGCAGGGCCATGAACATCGCGCGCGTCAGCGTCGAGTTGTCCCCGCCCGAGACGAAGAGCGAGACCACCACCTCGTCGAAGGAGGTGAGGAACGACAGCAGCGCCGAGGTCACGATGGCGAAGCGGATCTGCGGCATCGTCACCTGGACGAAGGCCTGCGTCCGCGTCGCGCCGAGGCTGCGCGCGACGCGCTCCTGGTCGAGATCGAAGCTCTTCAGGGCGGAGCCCACGATCATCATCACGATCGGCACCGCCAGGATCGTATGCGCGAGCACGATCCCGAGGAAGGAGTTGACCATCTTCAACTGCACGAAGGCGTAGAAGAGCGCGATGCCGACGAGGATGACCGGGACGATGGTCGGCGTCAGCAGCGCCAGGATCGCGACGCCGGCGAAACGCAGCCGCGAGACGTGCAGGCCATAGGCGGCGAGCGTGCCGACCGGCGTCGCCAGCAGGGCCGTGCAGATTCCCGCCTTGAGCGAGGTCGCCGTCGCCGCCATCCAGCTTCGCGAGGAGAAATAGGCGTCGTACCAGCGCAGCGACCATTGCCGTGGCGGAAACTCGAGATACTGCGAGTGGGAGAACGACATCGGGATCACGATCAGCGTCGGCAGGGCGAGGAACGCCAGGACCAGAACGCCGACGGCGTAGAGCCAGAGCCGCGAGCGATGCGTGATCTGCGTGTCGCTGGCGGCACGGTCGAGCCAGCCCATGCTCAATGCCCTCCGCCGAACAGGCCGGCGCCGCGCGAGAGCCGCGCCGCCAGCATGAGGACGATGAGCGTGATCACCAGCAGCACGACGCCGAGCGCGCTCGCCGCGCCCCAGTTGAAGAACAGCTCGATGTCGTTGGCGATGCGGTTCGAGACCATCGTCACCTTGCCGCCCCCGAGCATGGCCGGCGTCACGTAGAAGCCCAGCGACAACACGAAGACTAGCGCCGAGCCGGCGGCGAGCCCCGGCAGCGACAGCGGAAAGAACACGGTCCAGAAGCCGTGGGCCGGCGTCGAGCCGAGGCTGGAGGCGGCGCGCAGCAGGTCGCGGTCGATCGCCCGCATCGTGCTGTAGAGCGGCAGGACGAGGAAGGGCAGCATGATGTGGACCATGCCGATCAGCGTGCCGCCGACATTGTGGACGAGTTGCAGCGGCTCGCTCCAGAGGCCGAGCTGCATCCCCCAGCTGTTGATCAGCCCGCTGCGCTGCAGCAGCACCAGCCAGGCATAGGTGCGCACCAGAAGCGAGGTCCAGAACGGCAGCAGCACCGCGATCATGCAGAGATTGGCCGCGCGCCGCGGCAGCTGCGACAGGAAATAGGCGAGGGGATAGCCGAGCAGGATGCAGATGAGCGTGGTCGCGAGGCTGATCTCGAAGGTGGTGCGGAAGGTCCGGCCATAGGAGGGTTCGGCCAGCATGCGCCGGTAATGCTCGAGGCTTGGCGCGCCCGCATCATCCTGGAAGGACAGGCCGAACAGCCAGCCCACAGGCAGCAGCACCATGACGCCGACGAGCAGCAGCGCCGGCGCCGCCAGCGCCGCCAGCCCCAGCCTTTCGCGCCAATGGTCCCGCCGAAGCG
The DNA here is from genome assembly GCF_042466375.1 of Allobosea sp. R86505. Classification (NCBI taxonomy): domain Bacteria; kingdom Pseudomonadati; phylum Pseudomonadota; class Alphaproteobacteria; order Hyphomicrobiales; family Alloboseaceae; genus Allobosea; species Allobosea sp. R86505. The sequence goes on from NZ_JAXHPY010000001.1 coordinate 2,654,805, forward strand.
CCGCGGCGTGGAAGTCGCCTCCCTGGTCCCGGGCGAGGTCGAGCGAGGCCGCCATCACGCCTTTGCCTTCGCTTCATCGGCGAGCAGGACCGTGTCGCCGACCGCAATGCCGACCGCGATGGGCGAGCCGCGGGCGGGCGGGGGCGCGTCGTCGCCGCGCGTCGCCATGCGCAGGGTCACCGGGCTGCCATCGGTCAGCACGATCTGCAGCAGCAGCGTGTCGCCCTGATAGATCGCGCTCAGGACCTTGCCGTCGAAGCGGTTCATCGCCTCGCTCTCGCTGCCGTCCAGAATGCGCAGCCGCTCGGGCCGCAGCATCATCACGCAGCGTCCCTGCGCCACCGGAACCTGCGGCGCCCGGATGACGGACCCCGCCGCACGGCAGATGCCGTCCGCGACATCGACGTCGAGGAACGAGGATTCCCCGATGAACTCCGCCACGAAGCGGCTGCCCGGATGGTCATAGATCGCCCGCGGTGCATCAATCCGGGCGATCTTGCCGCGGTCGAGCACGGCGATGCGGTCCGACATGGTCAGCGCCTCGCGCTGGTCATGCGTGACGTAGACGGTGGTGGTGCCAAGCCGGTCATGGAGCTGCCGCAGCTCGATCTGCATGCGCTCGCGCAACTGCTTGTCGAGCGCCGACAGCGGCTCGTCCATCAGGATGATGCGCGGCTCGAAGACGATGGCGCGGGCCAGCGCGACGCGCTGGCGCTGGCCGCCCGAAAGCTGGGTGATGCTGCGCTCGCCATAGCCGCCGAGCTGGAACATCTCCAGCGCGGCCTCGACGCGCCTTGTGATCTCGGAAGCCGGCACGCGTCGCAGCCGCAACGGAAAGCCGATATTGCGGGCCACGCTCATATGCGGGAACAGCGCATAGTTCTGGAAGACCATGCCGATTTCGCGCTTGTGCGGCGCCAGCCGGACGACTTCGCGCTCGCCGAAGCGGATGCTGCCCCTGTCGGGGCGCAGGAAGCCGGCGATCGCCATCAGCAGGGTGGTCTTGCCCGAGCCCGAGGGCCCCAAAAGGGTCAGGAACTCGCCGGGCCGGACGTCGAGATCGACCTCGTCGAGCACGGTTACGGCGCCATAGGCCTTGCTCAGGCGCCGGACGGCGATGGGCAGAGCATTGCCCATCGCGGGAGCGGGGGAAGCCGCGGCGGACATCGCCATCGGCTCCCCTTGATCGGCCGCCTGCCTCATTCGGTCAGCATGTTCTGGTAGGCGGCCGAAGCCTGCGCCTCGAACTTGGTGTACCAGGCGAGGTCAACCGGCAGCTGCTTGGCGGCATTGTCGGGATGGGACGGCAGGGTCTTGGCATAGGCCGCCTCGATCAGGCCGAGATCGTAGGCTTTCTTGTTGGTCGGGCCGTAGGTGATGTATTTGGTGAACTCGGCCTGATATTCCGGCTTGCTGATCTCGGCGAGGAACTTCATCGCCAGATCCTTGTTCGGTGCGCCCTTGGCGATGCCGTAGCAGTCATAGTCGAGCAGGCCCTGGTTGAAGGTGTAGGCGACTTTCGCCCCGTCCTTGGCGGCGACGTCGAAGCGCCCGTTCCAGCCGGTGACCATGTCGACCTCGCCGTCCTTCATGAGCTGGGCGTGCTGGGCGCCGGATGCCCACCACACCGCGACATGCGGCTTCAGCTCGCGGATCTTCTTGATCGCGCGGTCGATGCCGCCGGGCTGCGACAGAACCTCATAGACCTTCTCCGGCGGGACGCCGTCGGCCATCAGGGCCGGCTCCAGCGCGCCGGCAACGCCCTTGCGGTAAGAGCGCTTGCCGGGAAACTTCTTCACATCCCAGAAATCGGCCCAGCTCTGCGGCCCGTTCTGGCCGTAGGTCTTGGTGTTCCAGGCCAGCACCGTCGAGAACACATCGCCACCGACACAGTAATCCTGCGCCGTGCCGGGAATGAAGTTCGAGGTGTCGATGACCTTGTAGTCCAGTTTCTCGAGGATACCCTCGGAACCGGCGCGCGCCGCGCTGCCCGAGCCGCTGGCGACGATGTCCCAGGTCACGGCGCCGGCCTTCACCTTGAGGCGCAGATCGGCGATGCCGCTATAGGTCTCTTCCTTGAGCTTGATGCCGAGCTTCTTGGCGGCGGGCACGAACAGCGCCTTGCTCTGCGCTTCCTGATAGGAACCGCCGAAGGAGACGACGGTGAGTTCCTGTGCGAAGGCCGGCATCGCGCCGGCCAGGCTGAGGAGAAGGACGAGGGTCGATCGCGACGGCAGGATCGGCTGGGGCATGTCATGTCTCCTGATCTGAACGACACAGTTTGCATCGGCAGTCGGAAGGTCGCCGCAGCGCCCCGTCCCACCTCTGTCACGCTGGAGAGTTTGTTGGAATTGGTCTGCCCATAAGGTCCATTCTGAGAATTCGGGAAGGCCAATCCGCCGCGATCAGCGCGCCAGCCGGTCGCGCCAGCGGTAGAACAGCACGGACGGCGCCAGAAACCAGGGGTTGCCGCCGTAGAAAGGCCGCGTCTGGAACGGCAGATCGTCGAAGGCGGTCGCTCCCTCCGCCAAGCCGAGCACCTGCTGGCCCAGCCGCATGCCGAGATAGCTCGCCATGCCCACCCCCGAGCCGCAATAGCCCATCGCGTAGTTCATGCCGTCATGGCGGCCGATATGCGCCAGTTCGTCGAAGGTGTAGGCGACGAAGCCGCACCAGGAATGGCTGATGCGCGTCCTCGCCAGTTCGGGAAAGATCCCGGCGAGATCGGCATGGAGTTTCGGCCCGCTGCGGCGCGGATCGGTCTCGCTCAGCGAGACACGCCCGCCGAACAGGATGCGGCGGCGATCGGGCGAGGCGCGGTAGTAATACACGACCTTGCGGGTGTCGCTGACGATGCGGTTGCGCGGAATGAGCCTGTCCACGAGGGCCGGGTCGAGCGCCTCGGTCGCGATCACATAGCTGCCGATCGGGATGACACGGCGGCGCATCCAGCCGGTGAGCGGGCCGGTGTAGCCGTTGGTGGCGATGACGACGTCGCGCGCGGCGATGGTCCCGCGCGGCGTCTCGACCCGAAAGCCCTGACCCGTGCGCGCAATGGCGGTTGCCGGGCAGAACGGCACCAGCTGCGCCCCGGCGGCCAGGACGCGCTCCAGCAGCCCCTGATGGTAGCGAGCCGGGTCGATCGAGGCGTGCTCGGCGAAGATCGCACCGCCATGATAGAGGTCCGAGCCGATCTCGCTGTGCTGCTCGGCCCGCGGCACGACGTGGCAGGCGACCTCGAGACCCTTCGGCTGGTTCGCGACGGTACGCGCCAGTTCCTCGTACTGCCCCGGCGAATGGGCGGCGTGAAACCGCCCGACCACGCCGAAATCGCAGTCGATGCCCTCGTCGCGAACGAATTCGCCGAGCCATGTCAGCGAGCGCCGGCCCTCCTGGAGGATCGCGACCGCCTTGGCCTCGCCATGGCGGCGGGTCAGCTCCGCCAGGCCCGGCTTGATGCTCGTCGAGATCTGGCCGCCATTGCGCGTGCTGCAGCCGAAGCCGGCAGCCTCGGCGTCGAGCACCACCGTGCTGCGGCCGCCGCGCGCGATCTGGAGCGCCGCCTGGAGACCGGTGTAGCCCGAGCCGACGATGACGACATCGACCTGCTTTGGCGGGTCCGAAGCCGGCAAATCGGGGCGCGGCACGCCATCCCACCAATAGGGCGCCGCCTTGAAATCGGCGCTGAACAGATCGCTCGACATACGGTCGTATCCTCCCGGCCGCATCAGAGCCGCGCCACCACACTCTTGAGCTTGCAGTAGCTGCGCAAGCCCGCCATGCCCTTGGCCCGGCCGAAACCCGATTTCCGGTTGCCGCCGAAGGGCATGGCGACACCGCCGGCGAAGAACTCGTTGATGTAGACCTGGCCCGCATCGACCGCCCGGGCGAAGCGCCAGGCGCTGGCATGGTCGCGCGTGTAGATGCCGGCGACGAGGGCATAGGCCGTCGCATTGGCGGCGACGATCGCCTCGTCCAGCCCTCTGACGATCTGGACGGTCAGGACCGGCCCGAAGATCTCCTCCTGTACCGGCGGATCGTCGAGGCCATCAGCGAGGATGATGGTCGGCCGGTAGAACCAGCCTCCGCCGCACTCGGCGTCGGGAACGATGCCGCCGCCGGTCAGGATGCGGTTGCCGACGGCGCGCGCCCGTTCGACATGGGCGTCGATGCGCGCCAACTGCAGGGGCGAATTGATCGGCCCGATCTGCGCCTCGCTCAGGCCATGCCCGAGCGTCATGGTTTCGACGCGTGCGACGAGCCGGTCCAGCACCTCCTGCGCGATCGTCTGTTCCACGATCAGCCGGGAGCCGGCCGAGCAGATCTGGCCGGCATTCTCGTAGATCGCGCCGATCACGCCCTCGATGGCCGCCTCGATCTCGCAGTCGGCCATCAGGACGACCGGGGACTTGCCGCCGAGTTCGAGCTGCAGCCGCGTCACATGCTCGGCCGCCGCCCGCATCACGCGCTGGCCGGTCGCGACCGAGCCGGTGAAGGTGATGTGGTCAATGCCCGGATGGCCGACGAGCGCGGTGCCGGCCTCCGAACCCGTTCCGGCGACGACGTTGAGAACGCCCGCCGGTAGCCCCGCCTCGTGCAGCAGCTCCGCCAGCATCAGCGTCGTGAACGGCGTCTGCTCGGCCGGCTTGACGACGAGCGTGCAGCCGGCGGCCAGCGCCGGCGCGATGCCGCGGGCCGCAGTCGAAAGCGGATAGTTCCAGGGCACGATCTGCGCGACCACGCCGACCGGCTCCTCGAACGTCACGCCCAGATGGTCCGGCCCGAGCGGCACGCTGTCGCCCTGCAGCTTGTCGGCGGCCCCGGCGTAATAGGCGAGGCAGCGGACGACGCCCCCGACATCGCCCTCGGATTCGGCCAGAAGCTTGCCGGAATCGAGCGTCTCCACGACGGCGAAGCGCGCGGCCCGCTCGCGCAGCAGATGGCTCGCCCGCATCAGGATCTCACCCCGCGCCGCCGGTGTCAGGCGTGACCAGGGCCCCGACAAGGCCGCCCGCGCCGCCGCCACCGCCCGCGCGACATCCTCGGCAGAACCGGCAGCGAAAGTCGCAAACGGCACCCCGCGGCCGGGGTCGAAGCTCTCCATCTTCGCGCCCGAGATCGAGGCCACGAAGCGCCCGTCGATGAAATGCTCGGACGGCAGCCCCGCCAGCGTGCCGCTCCGCCGCGCCTCCGCGACCAGTTCCGCCCGGTCGAAGCTCACGTTGCGACCTCGGTCACTTGGTAGTCGGCCCGCTCGAGCCAGGACGGCTCGATCTCGACGCCCCAGCCGGGCTCGGAGGGAATTGCGACCATGCCGTCCCTGGCCGTGGGCGGGTTTCGCAGCAGGCCCTGCTCCCAGGGATAATAGTCGGGCCCCTCGATCGAGAACTCGACATAGGGCCCCGCATTGGCGAGCGCACCCATGACATGCAGCGTGAAGACCGTCACCATCGACTGGTTGGCCGAATGCGGCGTCACCGGCAGTCCGGCCTCTGCCGCCCAGCGCGCCACGGTCAGCATGCGCCCGACGCCGCCGATATAGCAGATGTCGGGTTGCACCACGTCGACGACGCGGCCCTCGATCATCGCCCGCCACACCGCGAGGTCGCAGTCCTGCTCGCCGCCGGTGACGTCGAGATCGAGCGCCTCGCGGACCTCGCGCGTCCAGCCATGTTCCCAATAGGGGCAGGGCTCCTCGAAATGCACGACGCCATGGTCCTGCAGCATGCGGCCGACCGCGATCGCCCTGGCCGGCGAATAGCCGCTGTTGGCGTCGACCAGCAGCGTCGCATCCGCCCCCAGCGCCGCGCGCACCTGCGGGACGATGGCGTCGGTGCGGCCCGGCCATTCGTCCCGGTCGCGGCCGCATTCGCGCCCGACCCGGAACTTGAAGGCGCGGAAGCCATGGGCGTCGCGCAGGCGGGCGAGACGCTGCGCCTCCGCCTCCGGCGTGATCTCGCCGCGCTTCATGCTGGAGGCGTAGACCGGGAAGGGCCGCGGCGTGCCGCCGAGCAACTCGCAGACGCTTTTGCGCTCCCGCCGCCCGCGCCAGTCCCACAAGGCCGTGTCGAGCCCGGTCAGGGCGCGGCAGAGATAGGAGCCTGGGAACTTGTGTTCGCGCTCGCCGATGGTGGCAACGAGTTCGTCGATGGCGAGCGCATCCTCACCGATCGCCCAGCGCGCGACCTGGCGGTGGAAGACGGTGGCGGTGATGTCCGCATTATAGGGCGAGAGCTGCCCCCAGCCCTGGCTGCCATCCTCGCAGGTCACGCGGACGAAGCCGACATCCACCGTGGTGAAGCTTTCGAGCCGCGTGATCTTCATAGCCACTGCCAATGCTGACGCCGCGATGCCGCGCGATTGCGGCCTCCGGCATGTCCGGAGAGGGGGCTTGAATTGGACTGAACCCAAGGTCCATTCTGATCAAAGCGGCAGTCCAATCCTCAGGGCGCGCCCACCGGAGCCGGCATGGTCAAGCGTGAGGAAGGCGTCCTGCTGCAGTCGATCGTGCTGGACCGGGAGGGGACGCATGGGCTGAGCGTGCAGATCTGCGTGGGCCTGCGCGAGCTTATCCTGAGCGGCGCGCTCAAGGTCGGCGAGCGCCTGCCGGCGACACGCACGCTGGCGCACGAGTTCGGTGTCGCGCGCACCACGATCGTCGAGAGCTTCGAGCGGCTCGCGGCTGAGGGGCTGGTCGAGACGCGTGTCGGCGCCGGCACCTATGTCAGCCAGGCGCTGGCGAGCGAGCGGCCGGCGCCGGCCGCCGCCGCGGTGGCCGTGCCGACGGCGAAGGTGCGGCTGGCCCAGGCGATGGACTCCGCCTCGAAGCTGTTCGGCGCGCGCCTGCCGCACCAGCCGCGCGCCTTCACCACGGCGATGCCGGCCTTCGATGCCTTCCCGATGGCGCAATGGGCCAAGCTGTCCGGCCGGCACTGGCGCAGGGCGCGCCAGCAGGTGCTGGGCTATCCCGACCCCCATGGCGAGGCGGTGCTACGGCAGGCGATCGCCGCCCATCTGCGCCTCAACCGGGGCATCGCCTGCGAATGGCAGCAGATCTTCATCGTCGCAGGCGCCCAGCAGGCCTTCCAGCTCCTCGCGGCGACGCTGATCAACCCGGGCGACAAGGTCTGGTTTGAGAACCCCGGCGCCATCGGCGCCCGAAACAGCCTGATCCTGTCGGGGGCTGACATCGTGCCGGTGCCGGTCGACGAGTCCGGGCTCGTCGTCGAGGAAGGGCTGCGCCGCGCGCCGGATTTCAAGCTCGCCTTCGTCACGCCCGCCCATCAGCAGCCGCTCGGCGCCAAGATGAGCCTCGAGCGTCGCCTCGCTTTGCTCGAAGCGGCCCAGGCGAGCGCGGCCTGGATCATCGAGGACGATTGGGACGGCGAATTCTGCTTTCAGGGCGCGCCGATGGCGACGCTGACCAGCATCGACCTCACCGGTCGGGTGATCTATGTCGGCACCTTCTCGAAGACATTGTTCCCGTCGCTGCGCCTTGGCTTCCTGGTGGCGCCTCCGCAACTCGCCGGGCAGATCGGCATCTGCCTCGACGCCTATTCGCCGGGCGTGCCGACCGCGCTGCAGGGCATCGTCGCCGACTTCATCGTCGAGGGCCATTTCGCCACCCATGTCCGGCGCATGCGCAAGCTCTACCAGGAGCGCCACCAGGCGCTGCTGGAGGCGGCCGCCACGCATCTGCGCGGAATTCTCGAGGTGGTTCCGACCCATACGGGCATGCACACCATCGCCTATCTGCGCGAGGGGCTCGACGCCGTCGCGTTGACCCGAGCCGCCGCGGAACGGGGCATCACGGTCGCGCCGATCAGCCGCTTCGGCCTGGAGCCGGTTGCGCGCGACGGCCTCGTCCTCGGCTTCAGCGGCTTCACGCAAGCGCAGATCCTGGCCGGTGTCGCCGGCCTGCGGCAGGCGGTCGACGATCTCGCGGCGCGCTGAACCCCGACGGAAATTGGACTGGTGAGCCGCACAGAACGGCCCTTCGTGACGAGCCCAATTCACCCTACAGCCTGTACGCCGCAACCGATCGAAGCCGGCAGGGAGTTTGCCTTGGAGGAGTGGGACGTCATCGTCATCGGCGCCGGTTCGGCCGGTTGTGCGCTGGCCGGGCGTCTGGCTCTGTCCGGCCGCGACCGCATCCTCGTGCTGGAGGCCGGCCCGCGCGACCTGAACCCCTGGCTCCACCTGCCGATCGGCTACGGCAAAACCTTCTACCACCCGCGCCTCAACTGGATGTACCGGACGGAACCCCAGCCCGGCCTGGCCGAGCGGGAAATCTACCAGCCACGTGGCAAGGTCGTCGGAGGGTCGAGCGCCATCAACGCCATGGTCTATATGCGCGGCCAGGCCGAAGATTTCGACGGCTGGGAGCGCATGGGCAATCCCGGCTGGGGCTGGCCCGACGTGCTCGCCACCTATCGCCGCATGGAGGACCACGCGCTTGGCGCCTCGGCCTGGCATGGCGCCGGCGGCCCGCTGCATGTGGAAGACATCTCGAAGGCCGTGCATCCCCTGACGCCGCTCTTCGTCCAGGCGGCGCAGGAGGCGGGGCTGCCCTTCAACCCGGACCTGAACGGCGAAACCAGTGAAGGCGCCGGCATCTACCAGATCACCACACGCGGCGGCCTGCGCGAATCCGCGGCCCGCGCCTATCTGCACCCGGCTCGCCGGAGCGGGCGCGTCAAGGTCGACACCGGCATCCTCGTTTCGCGGATCCTGTTCGAGGGGAAGCGCGCCGTGGCGGTCGAGGGCTGGCGCGGCGCGGAGCGCGTGAGATACCGGGCCCAGAGCGAGATCGTCGTCGCCGCCGGTGCGATCAACTCACCCCAACTCCTGCAACTCTCGGGCATCGGCGCGCCGGACGCGCTCGCCCGGCACGGCATTGCGACCGTGCAGGCGCTGCCGGCCGTCGGCCGGCATCTGCAGGATCATCTCTGCTACGACCATGTCTACCGGTCCCGACGTCCGAGCCTGAACGAGGATCTTCTGTCCTGGCCCGGCCGCATCGGCATGGCGCTGACCTATCTCCTGCAGCGGCGTGGCCCGCTCTCGCTGAGCGTCAACCAGGGCGGCGGCTATCTGAAAACCCGGTCAGACCTCGACCGGCCCGACATGCAGCTCTATTTCTCGCCGCTGAGCTATGAACGCGCTCTGCCCGGCGTGCGGGCGCTGATGAAGCCCGATCCCTTTCCCGGCTTCAGCACCAGCGTCTCGCCCTGCCGGCCCCACAGCCGCGGCCATGTCGCGATCCGCTCGCCCGACCCCCGCGTCGCCCCCGAGATCGCGCCGAACTATCTGTCCGACCCGCGCGACGTCGTCGACATCCTCGCCGGCGCCCGCTTCCTGCGCCGGCTCGCGGCGACGCCGAGTTTCGCCGCCCTGATCGAGAGCGAGATCAAGCCTGGACCGCACTGCGCAGACGATGCGGCTCTGCTCCAGTCGATCCGCCAGCAGGCCTATTCGGTCTTCCACCCCTGCGGAACCTGCCGCATGGGTCCCGACCCCGCCGACTCCGTCGTCGATCCGCAATTGCGGGTCCACGGACTGGAAGGCCTGCGCGTCGCCGATGCCTCGATCTTCCCGACGATTCCCTCAGGCAACACCAATGCGCCCGCGATGATGGTGGGCGAGCGTGCGGCCGACCTCATGGGCGCGCGCTGACGGTTGCGCATTGCCATTGGCGCCCGGATCGCGGACACAGGCGCCGGACCTTCGCCACCCCCCGCTTTTCCCCGAGGAGCCCGCATGATCACGCGCCATGAAATCACCGGACGGCTGAGCAAGGTCCTCGTCGCCAACGGCTTCGCCTTTCTGTCCGGCCTGACCGCCAAGGACCGCAGCGGCGGGGTCAAGGAGCAGACGGCCGACATCCTCGCGCAGATCGACGGCTATCTGGCGCTCGCCGGGACCGACAAGACCCGCATCGTCGTCGCCAATATCTGGCTCAAGGACATCGCGACCTTCGCCGAGATGAACGCAGCCTGGGAAGCCTGGGTCGACCCGTCGCAGCCGCCGGCGCGCGCGACCGTCGAGTCGCGTCTGGCCGCCGAGAACATCCTCGTCGAGATCCAGGTCCAGGCGCTCGTGTGACGGGAGCCTGACAAGGGCCAAATTCGAAGCCGCTTCCTGCCGCTATGTCGCCGTTCCCGCTTCCGTTGGTGCTGTCGCGCGGCGCCGCAGGGGATCGGCCGGTTGCCCGAGCCGAGCGACCATGACGGCCCGAAGCGGCACCGAGCCGGTCGCGGGAACCGGCCGACCCGGCCTCAGTTCAGATAATCCATGAGGTTGAGCGACTGCACCTTCGCCAGCGCGGCGTAGGAGGCCTGCAACTGCGTCTCGTAGGACGAAAGCGCGACGGCGAGCGCGGTCACGTCGGCGCCGTTGGTGGCGGCGATCAGGCTCGTGGTCGTATCCTGGTGGTCGGCTTGCGCGGCCACACTGCGTTCGAGCCTGGCCGCGTCGACCGAGAGTTTGCCCTGCACCGCGGCGAGCGCGTCGATCGCGTCCACCGTCAGCTCCGAGATCGCCTGCAGCGCCGCCGTGTCTGGCGGGGTGGTGGCGTTGGCGACGGCGCCGAGCGCGCGCATCGCCTGCTCGAAGGCGGTGGCGTCTCCCGTGACGCCATAGGTCAGCGTGCGCTCCGGGGAGAGCACGACCGAGCCCTTCACGGCGTTGCCCTGGTAATAGGTCGTGTCCTGCGTCGCCACGTCGGTCGCCGCATAGGCCGAGAGGTCGACGGGGGCGGTGCCGGTGTCGCTACCGGCGAAGAGATAGCGCCCCTCGAACCGGGTGTTGAGCAGGCCCGCGAACTCCTCCAGCAGACTCTGGGCGGTGGCCGCCAGCGTCGTGTCGTCGCCGCCTGCGCTGATCGCCGAAGACAGGCTGGAGCGGAAGCTCGACAACAGCTCGCTCATCGCGCCGACGGCATCGGACATCACCTGGACGCGGCTGCCCGCCTCCTCGGCGGCGCTCGCCTGGCTCTTCGAGCGCGCCAGCGAGACTTCGAGGCTGACCAGCGTGCCGGCCGAGCGGCCCAGCCCGCCATAATCGGTCGAGACGGAGCCGGAGGCCTGCTGGAGCTGGGCCTCGCTCATCCTGGACTGGGTGCGCAGCGAGGCTTCCAGCATGCGTTCGCTCATGGCGAAGGTCGCGACGCGGGTGATCATCGGGTCCGTCTCCTCGCGCCGCCGCTGCGTCAGGCCGACGCCGCGACCTGCAGCAGCGTGTCGAACATGGTGTTGAGCGTTTCCAGAAGCTGGGCGGCGACCGCATATTGCTGCTCCAGTTCGGAGAGCTTCGCGGTTTCCTCGTCGAGATTGACGCCGGACAGGGAGGCCAGCGAGTCCGCGAGCGACTGTTGCGCGCTCTCGCCGGTCTCCAGCGCCGTGGTGCTGCTCTCCGCAGCAGCGGCCACGCCTGCGACGATCTTCGCGGCGTAATCGGCAAAGCTGCCTTCAGCAGCGTGTCCTGGACGACGTCCTCGGCATCGGCGCCGTTGCGCAGGATGCGCAGCGCCAGAGCATAGGCGCGGTCGACATGCCGCTCGACCAGTTCGCGGAAGGCGCCCTCGTCGCCCTGCGTGATCAGTTCCAGCAGTTCGTCGTCGCGGTCCATCGGCCTGCGGCCTTCCAGCCTTTCCAGCACCTTTGGCCGTGCCGCCTCGTGGCTGAGCAGCAGGGTGATGGGCGCGCCCCTCGTGTCTGGCACGAAATCGAGACGGGATGCCTGGCTGCTCATCGCTTGGAAACCTCCAGAAACCACATTCAGGCCGGAGTGCCTGGGCGCGGCGTCTTTGACTGAAACGGGCGAGGGCGCGGAACCAGGCGCGGTAAAATCAACAATAATTGATTATTTTCATGGACTTATGTGGTAAAATTCTTCCTATGGACCAGGCAGATTCTGCCGGGTGACCCGTTTCGCTTCGGCCGGCCACCGGTTCCTGCCGCGCCGTCCGTGAGAGGACGAAGAGACCGTTGCGACGAGGGGCGCTCGGTGCGGTTGGCGTGAGTCGCGAGACCGTAGCCGGTCGCCCTGGCGTGCAGAGGGCGATTGCCCTCGTGCCGAAACCATGTCCTACTTCCGTAACGGCCGGGCCGGCACAGTGTCGGGATCAGAGCGGAGCGGGGGATGGTGACCAGCAACGTCAAGAACAGATGGCGGCTTTCGCCCCTGTCCACCAGCGCCGCCCTGGTGCTCGCCGCAGGGCTCGGCGGCTGCCTGTCGGGTGCCGACGAGCCTCGGGCGCCGCAGGCGCAGGTCGTCGCCTCGGCGGCGGCGCCGAGCACGATCAGCGTCGACACGGTGATCGGGCGATGGGGCATCGCCTCCTTCCACAACGAGAAGGATCGCCAGCGCACGGAGGCACAGGCCAAGGCCGCCTGCAACCAGCCCTATGTCATCAGCAAGGGGCCGCGCGACGGCGTGATGATGCATGTCGCCGACGACGCGAAGCTCTACGAACTCAAGCTCAAGGGCGGGCCCGGCGGGCGCAACTTCCTCGGCTTCGAGGCGCCGCCCGGCGATCTCCAGGACCGCGAGATCCTGTCCGCGACCGACTCGATGCTGGTGATGCGCTTCGTCGATCCCGACGCGCATCGCCGCTACGGCACCTTCATCTATGTACGCTGCCGCTGACGGAAGGAGGCCGCTCATGACGACATCGACCACGCTTTCGGTCCGCCTGCTGCGCAGCGCCGCGGTGTTGGCGGCCTTGTTCGCCTTGTCGCAGCCGGGCCTGGCCCAGCCGCGCCCGCCCGCCGCCGTCCAGCAGACGATGGATATCGGCGACGAGCCGGGCCGGGTCTCCACCGAGGAGGTCAGCATCACGGAAGGGCCCTACGCCCGCCAGATGGTGCTGTTCCGATCGAACGAGGCGCCCGGCACCGTCGTCATCCATTCGGCCGAGCGCTTCCTCTATGTCGTCCAGGGCAATGGCCGGGCGCTGCGCTACGGCATCGGTGTCGGCCGCGAGGGCTTCCAGTGGTCGGGCCTGGTGCAGGTCAGCCGCAAGGCGGAATGGCCGGACTGGCGGCCGCCGCCGGAGATGCTGCAGCGGCAGCCCTATCTGCCGCGTTTCATGGCGGGCGGCCCCGGCAATCCGATGGGCGCACGCGCGCTCTATCTCGGCTCGACGGTGTTTCGCATCCACGGCACCAACCAGCCCGAGACGATCGGCGAGGCGATTTCCTCCGGCTGCTTCCGTCTCGCCAATGGCGACATCGCGGATCTCTACGAGCGGGTGCCGCTCGGGACCAAGGTGATCATCCGTCATCAGGCGACGCTGTAGCGCGCGGGTGCGCCGAGACTACAGGCCCAGGGGGAACGTCATGTCGCAGGTCTCATCGCTTCGCCGGTTCACGCTCGGGATTGTCGCCGCGGTCGCGTCCACAGCGGCGCTCGCACTGCCGGCTGCGGCCAACACGCTGGCGACGGTCAAGCAGCGCGGGGTCCTCCATTGCGGCGTCAGCGAGGGGCTGAACGGCTTTTCCGCCAAGGACGCGCAGGGGACGTGGTCGGGCTTCGACGTCGATTTCTGCCGGGCGCTGGCGGCCGCCGTGCTGGGCGATCCGCAGAAGGTCAGCTTCACGCCGCTCTCGGCCAGCGAGCGCTTCGACGCGCTCAAGGCGGCGAAGGTCGACCTGCTCTCGCGCAACTCGACCTGGACGCTCGGGCGCGAGGCGGAACTCGGCCTCGCCTTCGCCGGCATCACCTATCATGACGGGCAGGGCTTCCTGGCGAAGCGGGCGCTCGGCGTCGACGGGGCGCTGGCCCTCGACAAGGCGAAGATCTGCGTCGAGACGGGCACGACCTCGCAGGCCAATCTCGCCGATTTCTTCCGGGCGAACTCGCTGACCTATGAGGAAAAGCCCTTCGGCAGTTCAGCCGAGGCCTTCAAGGCCTTTGAGACCGGGCAGTGCGACGTCCTCACCCGCGACCAGTCGGCGCTCTATGGCGAGAGGCTCAGGCTGGCCAAGCCAAGCGACGCGATCGTCCTGCCGGACGTGATCTCCAAGGAGCCGCTCGGGCCGGTGGTGCGCAGCGACGATTTCGCCTGGTTCACGGTGGTGAAATGGGTCAACTTCGCCCTGATCAACGCCGAGGAACTGGGCATCTCCTCCAGCACCCTTCCGGCCGCGCTGGCCTCGCAGAAGCCCGATGTGCGCCGCTTCACCGGCGCCGAGGGTGGGTTCGGCAAGGCGCTGGGGCTCGATCCCGACTGGGCGGTCAAGGCCGTGCGGGCGGGCGGCAATTACGCCGAGATCTATGAGCGCAATCTCGGGACCGGCTCCAAGCTCGCCATCCCGCGCGGGCTCAACCAACTCTGGAGCATGGGCGGCGTGCTCTATGCGCCGCCGCTCCGCTGAAACCCAAGGCTGAACGGGCGGTGCTGATCGCCCGAGATGCGCCTCAGCTGTGATCTGCCGCCGCGGCGGGCGCGGCGAGGCTGCGATACAGCGCATTCGCCCGGCTGAGATGGTCCGTCATCGCCCGTGCCGCGGCGTCGCCGTCTCCCGCCGCGATCGCGTCATGGATGCGCTGGTGCTCCGCCAGCGTCAGGCGTTCGGCGCCCGGAGCGCGCACCAGCGTGACATAGGACGCGCCGAGCCAGGTCAGCATCGCCTCGACCGCGGCGGGAAAGACCGGGTTGCCGCTCATCACCGCGATCTGGCGATGAAAGGCGATGTCGCGGCTGAGGAAGTCGTCGAGCCCGGCGGCCCGGTGCTCGTCGAGCCGCTGGCGCAGCAAGACGAGGTCGGCCGGGTCGGCGCGCTCGGCCGCTAGTCTTGCCACGCCGGCTTCGAGCAGGATGCGCGCCTCCTTGAGGTGGTCCAGCGCATCGGGATCGACGCTCAACAGGAAGCGTGCGGGTTCGGTCATCTGCGCGACGACCGCTTCGGCGGTCGGCAGCAGCACGCGGGCGCGCTCGCCATGGCTGATGCCGATGATGCCGGAGCGCTCCAGCTGCTGCAGCGCCTCGCGGATCGAAGGCCGGCCGACGCCATAGGCGTCCATCAGCTCGCGTTCGGAGGGCAATTGTGCGCCCGGCGGGAACTCACCCGAGCTGATGCGGGCGATCAGCCGGTCGAGGACCTCTTGATGCAGCTTGCGGCGGGGGATCGGTTCGGTCGTCACGGGGCCTGCTTCGCTGGGGAACGGGACATTATCATCATGTCATCCGACCAGATTGACCACCAGCCTTCGGTATGGGACGAACTCATCATACCAGTTTGGGGAGGTAACGATGACGGTGGTGGCTCTATTCGGTGCCGGCGGCAAGATGGGGATGCGGCTCGGCCGCAATCTCGCGGCCTCGCGTTTCACCATGCGGCCGGTCGAGGTCAGCCCGGCCGGGCAGGAGCGGGTGCACGCCGCCTTCGGGCTCGATTGCCTCGAGGCCGAGGAGGCGATCGCAGGGGCGGAGGTGGTGGTGCTGGCCGTTCCGGACACCCATGTCGGCGCGGTGGCGACGACGCTGCTGCCTAAGCTGGCCTCGGGCACGATCGTGGTGATCCTCGACGCGGCCGCCCCGCATGCCGGGCATCTGCCGGAGCGGGCCGACATCACCTATTTCGTCACCCATCCCTGCCACCCGCCGATCTTCAACGACGAGACCGACCCGGCCGCCAAGGCCGACCATTTCGGCGGGATCGCGGCGAAGCAGCACATCGTCAACGCGCTGATGCAGGGTCCGGAAGAGCATTACGCGCTGGGCGAGGAGGTCGCGCGGGCGATCTGGGCGCCGGTGATGCGCTCGCACCGCGTCACGGTCGAGCAGATGGCGATCCTGGAGCCAGGCCTGTCGGAGACCGTCTGCGCCACGCTGCTCGACGCGATGCGCGAGGCCATGGAGGAGGCGATCGCCCGCGGCGTCCCGCGCGAGGCGGCGCGCGACTTCCTGCTCGGTCATATGAACATCCTCGCCGCCGTAACCTTCCAGCAGGTGCAGGGCGTGTTCTCGGACGCCTGCAACAAGGCGATCGTCTTCGGCAAGGACACGATCCTGAAGCCGGATTGGAAGCGGCTGTTCGAGCCGGAGGAGATCGCCGCCAGCGTGCGCCGCATCACCTGACGGATTATCCGTCGCTCGCCCCTTGACCTTCCCATGATGGGAAGCCCCATCTCCGGCTCTGACGCGACAGCCGGAGCCTGAGCCGATGACCCTGACCGATCTCCGCAAGCCGGACGGCGCGACGACGCTTGCGATCCCCGTCGAGGGGATGAGCTGCGCCTCCTGCGTCGGGCGCGTCGAGAAGGCGATCATAGCCGTGCCGGGCGTCCGCGAGGCGTCCGTCAATCTGGCGACGCAGCGGGCGAGCGTCGGGCTCGACGCGAACGCCGAGGCGGCGCCCGTCCTGGCGGCGATCCGGGCGGCCGGCTACACGCCGCAGGAGGACGAGACCGATTTTTCCGTCGTGGGGATGAGCTGCGCCTCATGCGTCGGGCGGGTCGAGCGGGCGCTGCTTTCCGTGCCCGGCGTGCTGGAGGGCAACGTCAACCTCGCTACGGGCCGCGCCCATGCGCGCCATGTCGGAGGGCAGGGCACGGTGGCGGCGATCACGGCGGCTCTGGCTAAGGCCGGCTATCCGGCCGAGCTTGTACGGGAGGCCGGCGTCCAGGCCGATCGCGACAGCGCGCGGCGCGAGGCCGAACTGGCGGGGCTGCGCCGCGACCTGACCCTGGCCGCGCTGGCGACGCTGCCGATCGTCTTGATCGAGATGGGCTCGCATCTCTCCGACACGCTGCATCACGCGCTGGCGGAGAGTTTTGGCGCGGGCAATCTGCGCATCCTGTCGTTCCTGCTGGCGAGCCTGGTGCAGTTCGGGCCGGGGCTGCAGTTCTACCGGAAGGGTGGGCCGGCGCTGCTGCGTGGCGCGCCCGACATGAACTCGCTCGTCATGCTGGGCACGACGACGGCCTATCTCTATTCGGTCGTCTCAACCTTTGCGCCCGCGCTGCTGCCGGCCGGGCTCGACCACACCTATTTCGAGGCCGGCGCGGTCATCGTCACGCTGATCCTGCTCGGCCGCTATGCCGAGGCCCGGGCCAAGGGCCAGACCGGGGATGCGATCCGCCAGCTTTTGAAGCTGCAGGCGAAGACGGCTCTGGTGCTGCGCGAGGGCCGCGAGCAGGAGGTGGCCGTCGCGCAGGTGCGGCCCGGCGACATCGTGCTGATGCGCCCCGGCGAGCGGCTGCCGGTCGATGGCGAGGTGCTGGAGGGCTCCTCCTTCGTCGACGAATCCATGCTGACCGGCGAGCCGATCCCGGTGGAGAAGGAGGTCGGCGCCACGGTGATCGGCGGCACGGTCAACGGGACCGGCGCCTTCCGCTTCCGCGCGACGCGCATCGGCGCGGACACGCTTCTGGCGGGAATCGTCCGGACCATGGAGGCGGCTCAGGCCTCGAAGCTGCCGATCCAGGCGCTGGTCGACAAGGTGACGATGTGGTTCGTGCCCGCCGTCATGGCCGCCGCGCTGCTGACCTTCGGGGTCTGGCTGGTCTTCGGGCCGAGCCCGGCGCTGTCGCTGGCGATCGTCAATGCGGTCGCCGTGCTGATCATCGCCTGCCCCTGCGCGATGGGGCTAGCGACGCCGACCTCGATCATGGTCGGCACCGGCAAGGCCGCGCAGATGGGCGTGCTGTTCCGGCGCGGCGAGGCGCTGCAGGCCCTGCGCGACGTCACGGTCGTGGCGCTCGACAAGACCGGGACGATCACGCGGGGCAAGCCCGAGCTGACCGATGTCGAGGTCACCGAGGGCTTCGCGCGTGACGAGGTTCTGCGGCTGGTGGCGGCGGTCGAGACGCGCTCGGAGCATCCGATCGCGCAGGCCATCGTCGCGGCGGCCGGGGAGGGCGGCGAAATCCTGCCCGAGCCTGCCGCCTTCGCCGCCGAGCCGGGTTATGGCGTCACGGCCACCGTCGAGGGGCGGGCGCTGCTGGTCGGGGCCGACCGGCTGCTGGCCAGGGCGGGCATCGACCTGTCTCCCTTCGCCGCCACGGCGGCGCGGCTCGGAGGCGAAGGCAAGTCGCCGCTCTATGCCGCGATCGACGGGCGGCTTGCCGCCATCCTCGCCGTCTCCGACCCGGTCAAGGAGACCAGCCGCGAAGCGCTCGAGGCGCTGCGGGCGCAGGGCCTGCGGATCGTGATGATCACCGGCGACAACCGGCGCACCGCCGAGGCGATCGCGCGCGGTCTCCCGGTCGACGAGGTCGTGGCCGAGGTGCTGCCCGCCGGCAAGGTCGCGGTGATCGAGCGGCTGCAGGCGCAGGGCGCCCGCGTCGCCTTCGTCGGCGACGGGATCAACGATGCGCCGGCGCTGGCCAAGGCCGATGTCGGGCTCGCCATCGGCACTGGCACGGACATCGCGATCGAGAGCGCCGACGTCGTGCTGATGTCGGGCGATCTGCGCAATGTGGCGAATGCGGTGGCGCTGTCGCGGGCGACGCTGCGCAACATCGCCGAGAACCTGTTCTGGGCCTTCGGCTACAATGCGGTGCTGATCCCGGTCGCGGCCGGGGTGCTCTATCCGGCCTTCGGCATCCTGATGTCGCCGATGGTGGCCGGCCTCGCCATGGCGCTCTCCAGCGTCAGCGTCGTCGCCAATGCGCTGCGGCTGCGCGGTTTCCGGCCGCCGCTTGCGGCGCATGGCCGGGCTGCGGCCGCCGCCTGAGCGCGGTTGAAAAAGGCGCTTGAACCTCTAGTGGCTACAGGAACTATGGTCTCGCCGGTTCGCGATTCACGACGCCCGGTGCCCCATGTCCCAAACCGATTCCGCTCTCGCCCCGAAGGTCCCTGACGCCGTTGCTGCGGCGCCGGTCTCCTGCGGGTCCGCCTGCTGCGGCGGCCATGACCATGCGCCGCCCACCGCCGCTGCCGCGATCGCCCCGCATCGCCACGTCCCGGGCTGCGGCCATGATCACGATCACGACCACGCGCATGCGGAGACCGGGCGAGCGGCCGAAGCATTGCCGGAGCATGAGCCGGGCGCGCTGCTCTGGCAGGTGCACGGCATGGATTGCGGCAACTGCGCCCAGACCCTCCGCGCGGCGCTGGAGCGGCTGCCGGGCGTCTCCGACATCCGCATTTCCGTCACCAAGGAAACCCTGGCGCTGCGCCTCGACGAGGGCCTGACCCGGCCCGACGCGATCGAGAGCCGCATCGCGACGCTGGGCTACAAGCCGAGCCGGCTCGTGGCGTCGCAAGTCCCATCGCTGCGGCGCGAGGCGCCGGCCGCCTGGTGGCGCCAGGCCAAGGGGCGGCTGGCCATCGCCTCGGGCGCGCTGGTCGCGCTGGCCTATCTCGTCAGCGTGCTCGCGCCGGGCTGGCACGACCCGCTCTTCATCACGGCGGGCCTGATCGCGGCGGCTCCGGTGGCGCGCCGGGCCATCGTCTCGGCACGGGCCGGCGCGCCTTTCACGATCGAGATGCTGATGACGATCGCGGTGGCCGGCGCGCTCGTCATCGGCGCTGCGGAGGAGGCGGCGATCGTCGTCTTCCTGTTTGCCGTCGGCGAGGTTCTGGAGGGTGTCGCTGCCGAGAAGGCGCGCTCCGGCATCCGTTCGCTCGCCGCCCTGGTGCCGCAGACCGCCTGGCTCGAGGAGGGAGGCACCGTCCGCGAGGTGGCGGCCGAGACCCTGCGCATCGGCCAGACCGTGCTGGTGCGGCCGGGCGACCGCATCCCGGCCGACGGCACCGTGCTGACGGGCAGCTCCAGCGTCGACGAGGCGCCGATCACCGGTGAATCGATGCCCAAGGCGAAGGAGCCGGGTTCGGAGGTTTTCGCCGGCACGGTCAATCATGAGGCCGCATTGACTGTCCGTGTCGGCCGGGCGGCGCAGGACACGATGATCGCGCGCATCGTCGCGCTGGTCGCCGAGGCGCAGGACGCCAAGGCGCCGACGGAGCGCTTCATCGACCGCTTCTCGCGGATTTACATGCCCTTCATCGTCGGGCTGTCGCTGCTGGTGGCGGTGCTGCCGCCGCTGGTCGCGGGCGGTGCCTGGGGCGAGTGGATCTATCGCGGGCTCGCCCTGCTGCTGATCGGCTGCCCCTGTGCGCTGGTGATCTCGGTTCCCGCCGCGATCGCCTCCAGCCTCGCCACGGCGGCGCGGCGCGGGCTCCTGATCAAGGGCGGGGCGGTGATCGAGGCGCTGGCGGGTGTCGACACCGTCGCCTTCGACAAGACGGGCACGCTGACGATCGGCCGCCCCGTCGTCACCGATGTCGTGGCGCTGGAAGCGGCCGAGTCTCAGGTCCTGGCGCTGGCGGCGGCGGTCGAGCGGCGCTCGAGCCATCCGCTGGCGGCGGCCATCGTTGCGCGGGCCGAGGCGGAGGCGGTGACCCTCGTCGCGGCAGAAGATGTCGCGGCCGTGCCGGGCAAGGGCATGGCCGGGACGATCGGGGAGGCGGCCGTCTTCGTCGGTGCGCCGCGCCACGCCGCCGCCTGGGCGCCCCTGCCGGAAGTGGCCCTGGCGGCGATCGACCGGCTCGAAGGCGAGGGCAAGACCGTCGTCGTCGTGGTCAGCGCGGCGCGGGCCGTGGGGCTGCTCGCGCTGCGCGACGAGCCGCGGCCGGATGCTGCGGCGGCGATGGGTCGGCTCAATGCCATGGGCATCCGCCCGCTGATGCTGACCGGCGACAATCCGCGCGCGGCGGCAGCGGTCGGGGAGGCGCTCGGCGTCGCGGTCACCGCCGGGATGCTGCCGGCCGACAAGGCGAAGGCGGTGGCCGAGCTCGCTCGCGGCGGACGAGTCGCCATGGTCGGTGACGGCATCAACGACGCGCCGGCGCTGGCCAGCGCGCAGGTCGGCATCGCCATGGGCTCGGGCACGCGCGTCGCGATCGAGGCCGCCGATGCGGCGCTGCTGCATGACCGCGTCGGCGACGTGCCGGCGCTGATCGGGCTGGCGCGAGTAACGATGGCCAATATCCGCCAGAACATCGCGCTGGCGCTCGGCCTGAAGGCGCTGTTCCTCGTCACCACCGTCATCGGCGCGACGGGCCTGTGGGTCGCGATCCTCGCCGACACCGGCGGAACCGTGCTGGTCACGCTCAACGCGCTGCGGCTGCTCGGCTATTTCCGCGGGGAGGCGCAGGCGCCCTCCACACCCTCGTCGGAAAGCGGCAGACCGGCACTCGCGACGGGTTGACTTCTGGCCGCCGCTGGGGAATTTCGAGGGCAGCGCGGGTGTAGCTCAATGGTAGAGCAGCAGCCTTCCAAGCTGAATACCCGGGTTCGATTCCCGGTACCCGCTCCAGCTTCTTTCCCATTATCCGTCCGATGCCGCCGCTGCCTCGCGCAAGCCTTGTCGCATCGCGTCGCCATGCTAGGCTTTGCCCCAGCAAGAGGAGCATGACGCGCTTGATCCGGGGTTGTCTGGCGGTGCTGTGCCTGATCGGTTTCGGGGTCGAGGCCCCGGCGCGCGACCTCGTCGGAAAGTTCGGCTATCTCGGCGAATGGGATGTGACCGCGACGCTCGCGCAGGAGCGGGCAGGGCGTTCGGGGACACCGGTCCTGTCAGGCCCGCTGCTGATGAAGCACAACGCCGTCTGCGGGCCCGGCGAGACGCCGGAGAAGAGCGGCCAGATCCGCCTGACCCTGAGCGGCCAGCGCTACAGCGCCGAGATGACGCTGGCCGGCGCCTCCTGCCGCTTCTCCGGCACGCTCTCGCAGGAGCGCCACAGCTTCGTCGCCTGCGGCGGCGAGCAGCCCATTCCGCTGCGCCTGTGGTTCCGCGACGCCGGTTCTAGGGCTCCCTGACGACCCGGAAGCCGTTGGTGAAGAAGCGCACATCGGCCTCGTATTTGAAGCGGGCGGCCGAGCGCAGATAGCGCGGATCGTTGTTGAAGGAACCGCCGCGCAGCACGCGCTCGCGGCAGCCCGGCGCGGTGAAGGCGCTGCCGTCGCGCGGGGTGGCGCGGTAGCTGTCGCTCCAGCAATCGGCGACCCATTCGGCGGCGTTGCCGGCCATGTCGTAGAGCCCGAAGCCGTTGGCCGGGAACTGCCCGGTCTCGACCGCCTGCCGGCGCGTCGGCTCGTTGCAGCCGACGCAGTTGGCGCGCTCCTTCACCAGGGTCGCGCCCCAGGGATAGGTCGTGGTCGTGCCGCCGCGCGCGGCATATTCCCATTCCGCCTCGCTCGGCAGGCGGTAGCGCTTGCCGGTCCGGGCCGAGAGCCAGGCGAGATAGGCGTTGGCGTCGTTCCAGTGGATGTCCGTCACCGGGCGCTTGCCGCGGCCCAGCCCGCGATCGTTGGGCCGGTGGCTGCAGCCGCCCTGGTCGACGCAGGCGTCCCACTCGTCGAAGGTGACCTCGCGCACGCCGATGTGGAAGCCGGTACGGATCGTTACGGTATGAACCGGCTTCTCGAATTCGTAGAGCTCGTTGGCGCCCATCTCGAAGCTGCCGGGGCGAATCGCCACCAGTTCCGGGCAGTCGTCGCAATCGCGCAGCGTGCGGGCCGTGGCGGCGGCGGGCGGCGGGGCGGGGGTGCGCGGTGGCTCGCGCAGAGACGCTACAGGCGGCGGCGGCCGGGGCGTCGGCGCGGGCAGCGTGGCGGAGGCATTCTGCCGCGCCGCGAATTGCTGCTCGCGGGTGCGGGCCAGCGCGGCGAAGCGCCCGTCGGGATAGGCGTCGAGATAGGCGCGGTACTCGGCCGGGTTCTCGCTGGAGCGGATCGATTCCCAGAAGGAGAGTTCATAGGCGTCCTGCCGGGCCGCGGGGGATTCCGGCGGCGGCAGCGGGATGACGGCGCGGTTGGTCTGCGCGATCTGCGCCGGGCGGGCCACCGGCGTAACGATCAGGCCGGTCGGCGGCTCGGAAGAGATCCAGATCTGCTGGGCGCGGCGGGTCTGCCGGGCGACGGCGTCGCGGGTGCGGGCGAGCGCGGCCTGCATGTCGAGGCCGGGCGTGCGGATCGCCTTGACCCATTCGTCCACGGCCGGGTTGCCGCGGTCGGCGACGGTGCGGCCCGGCGCCGTGGTGAACATGACGCTGATCGCCTCCATCCGGTCGATGGCGAGCAGGCCCTTGGACGGGCCGGCGAGATCGGCCTGCCAGGGATTGTCGCGGCTGGCATCGAGGACGACGAGGGCGCTGGCCGGCCGCGCCACGATCAGCGCGTCGAGGAGCAGGTCCAGATCGATCGCCGCCTGGCCGATCTCGGCCGGGGAGCGCAGCCGCGGATCAACCGGAACGAGGAAGTTGCGCCCGCGCTGCTGCACCGCATGGCCAGCATAGAACACCACCGCCTGGGCGCCGCGGCGCAGCCTGGCGGAGAAGGCGGCGATCGCGTCCTGCAGGGCGGGGCCGCTCGCGTCCTCCGCGGTGACGACGTCGAAGCCGCCCTCGCGCAGCGCCTGGGCCACGGCGCGGGCATCGGCGGTGGCGCCGGCCACGGGCGAAAGCGGGTAGGCGCCGTTGCCGATGACGAGGCCGACGCGCGCAGGCTCGGGCTCGCCCGACTGGGCGAAGCCCGGCGCGGCCGACAGCAGCGAGACGCAGACCGCCAGAGCCAGGCCGCGCAACCAGAACATGCCGTTCCTCATCTGCCTCCCAAATCCTCCCGACCGCATCGCGCCGCCTCAGCGCACATAGACCGTGATCTTGCGCGACATCACGGGAGGATCATGCGGGACGTGGTTATGGTCTCCCAGCAGGAGCTGCAAGGTGTGCCGGCCCTTGGGCAGCGTCACCACCACTTCGCTCTGCCCGTTGCCGAGATGGATGTTGTTGTAATCGGAGGGAATGGGCTGGTCGGGCGGACCGGGCTCCGTGTCGATCAGGAGATGGTGATGGCCGGTGTTGGACCAGTCCGTGCCGGCGGGCGCGAGGCCCATCTCCTTCAACCCCATGCGAACGGTGAAGCGCTCGGGCACCCGCAACCCGTCCAGGGGATAGTGAAAATAGACCTCCGCCCCCTTCGGCGCGGGCTGCCGGCCGGAGCCCGACTGCGCGAGGGCCGGCAGCGCGGCGATCACGGCACTCGCGGCCAGCAGGGCGGCGAGGCTCCGGCGGGATCGGCGGCAGGGGGTCATCGCCGCTTCTCCGGGCGTTTGCCACCGGGCGCCACCGTCACCCGGATGCGCTCCGACAGAATCGGCGGATCATGCGGCACATGGTTCTCGTCGGTGAAGATCAGCTGCAGCGTGTGTTCGCCGCGGGGCAGGGTGATGCGTCGCTCGGTCTGTCCACCGCCGAGATGGATGTGATTGAGATCGGCCGGAATCGCCTCGTCGAGCGGCGGCGTCGGCGCGTTGACGATCAGGTGGTGGTGCCCGGTGTTGGGCTTGGCGACGCCGGCGGGCGCCACGCCCATGTTGCGCAGCCCGAAGCGGACCGTGGTGGTCGGGAAGATCACGTCGCCGTTGCGCGGGTAGATGAAATAGACGGCGGCGTCCGGCGGGGCGGGGGTCAGCGCGGGCTTTCCGTCCGGCCGGGCCGTCGGCTGCGTCACCGAGGCCAGCTGGTCACCCTCGACGACGCGCACCCGGATGCGCGGAGACATCAGCGGCGGGTCATGGGGGACATGGTCGTGGTCGCCGAGCAGCAACTGCAAGGTATGCTCGCCCGGCGGCAGCGTGATCTCGGCCTCGGTCTGACCGCGCCCGAAATGGACATGGTTGAAGTCGCTCGGGATCTCGTGGTTGAGCGGCGGCAGTGCGGTGTCGATCAGCAAATGGTGATGGCCGCCATTGGGATGCGGCGTCCCGGCCGGCGACAGTGCCACGCCGTCGGCGCCGAAGCGGATGATCGAGCGTGTCGGGATCGTCGCCCCGTCGACGAGGTCGACGAAAAAGACCCGGGCGCCGGGCGAGGAAGCGGTCCGCGCCTTCTCGTCAGGTCCCTCGCCGACATCGATGGTGATCCGCTGCGACATCACGGGCGGGTCATGGGGCACGTGATCGTGATCGGCGAAGAGCAACTGCAGCGTATGGCGGCCCGCCGGCAGCACGACCTCGATCTCGGTCTGACCGCTGCCGAGATGGAGGTGGTTGAAATCACTCGGGATCGGCTGGTCGAGCGGCGGCAGTTCGGTGTCGATCAGGATATGGTGATGCCCGGCATTGGGTTGCGGTTGCCCGGCGGGGACGACCTCCATGCCCGACAGTGCGAAACGGACCAGGAATTTGCCCGGCAGGCGCGCTCCATCGGCGATATCGACGAAATCGAGCCGGGCATCGGCCGGGGCCTTGCTTCGCGGCCGGGCCGCCTCCTGGGCGGACGCGGCAGGAACAAATGCCGCAGCGACGACGGCCAGCGTCAGGAGCGCCGATATCATGCCGAGCCGAAACCTGTGCACCGGCCCTGTTCTCCCTCGCTCCCCAGCGTCAAAAATCTACCAGCGGCGGCGTCTTCGGGCAAGCCAAATAGCCTTTTCCTCAACGGTTTGCATGTACCAGATCTGCGGCCGCACGGCCTCGGCGTCTGGATTTCCGGCGGCCGCTCCGCTAGATTGCTCGGACGAAGGACCTGAAGGACCTCATGCTCCCGATCACCCGGCTGCCTTTGCTGATGGGTCTCGCATTGCTGTGGCTGGCGCTGCCTGCTGCTGCGACGACGGAGCGTCGTGTCGCGCTGGTGATCGGCAATTCGAGCTATGCCAATGCGCCCGTCCTGCCCAACACGGTCAATGACGCGCGCGACATGGTGGCCGCGCTGCGCAAGGTCGGCTTCGAGGTGGTGGATGGCGTCGATCTCGACAAGCGCGGCATGGACCAGGCGGTAACCCGGTTCGCGCGTCTGGCGCAGGATGCCGATGCCGCGATGTTCTACTATGCCGGGCACGGGCTGCAGTTCAACGGCGAGAATTATCTCGTGCCGGTCGAGGCGCGGGTCGAGGACGAGATCGGCGTCCAGTACGAGACGACGCGGCTGAACGACGTGGTGACGGCGCTGAACTTCTCGCGCGGCGTCAAGATCATGGTGCTCGACGCCTGCCGCAACAACCCGTTCGTGACGCAACTCGCCAAGCGCCAGGGCACGCGCAGCTTCTCCGTCGGCACTGGCCTCGCCCCCGTCGCGCGGGCGCAGGGCATGGTGATCGCCTATGCCACCCAGGCCAACGACGTCGCTGCCGACGGGACCGGCCGCAACAGCCCCTTTACGGCTGCGCTGGTGCGCGAGATCGACCAGCCGGGCGTCGAGGTCGCGACCGTGTTCCGACGGGTCCAGAAGAGCGTCTACGACGCGACCAACGGGCGCCAGACACCGGAGCTGTCTTTGTCGCTGCTGGGCGATTTCTACCTGAACCGCGCCGAGACCGACAGCGACGTCTGGGGGCGGATCCGGACGAGCGAGGATTCGGCGGTCTATCACGACTTCATTCGCCGCTATCCGACCAGCTTCTTCACCATCGACGCCCGTACGCGGCTCGACCTTCTGGAGCGCCGCGCCGACGAGGTGAAGGAGCGCGACCAACTCGCCCGCGAATTCGCCGCGCGCGAGCGCGCCCTGCTGGAGCGTGTCGAGCGGGCCGAGCGGGTGCGCCAGCAGGCCGCGACCGACCTCGCCAAGCGCCAGAGCGAGGCCTCGCCGACGATTGCCCCGCCACCCGCGGCGCGGTCGCCTGCCTCTCCCTCAGCAGGGACGGTGCGGCCGGTCGCGATCCCGCCGGCGCGCGAGCAGGCCGAGCGCGAGCGCCTCGCCGAGGAGGTCTCGCGGCGGGACCGCGAACTGGCCTCGCTCGAAACCGAGAAGAAGCGGCTTGCCGATGAGCGGCTGCTGATGGAGCAGGCGATGGCGGCGCGGATGGGCACGCTGACCATGTCGGTCCCGGTGCAGCCGAGCCTCTCGCTGGACGCGCCGACGCCGGGGCCCGAGCGCTCGCTGACCGGGCGCCCCGCAGCGGAGCCGGCCGCGAGCACGATCGCACCTGTCGCGCGGCCGCAGGCGGCCCGGGCCCCGACGACGCGGCCGAGTGCCTCGACCTGCAGCGAGATCCTGCTGCGGGCGCAACTCGGCGAGCTGACGGCGCAGGCCAAGGAGCAATTGCAATTGTGCCGGTGAGATCGCCCGTCCGCGCCCACTCCCGTAGTCGAGCCGTGCTGCTGCGACTGGCTCGGCTCGTCCTGGCGCGGATCGTCCTGGCGATGGCGCCCCTGGCCGTCCTTCCGACGCCGGCCTGGGCCCAGGCTGCGGCACCGGTGCCCGTGCCGTTCCCCGAGGCGCTGCAGCGGGCCGCGACCGAACTCTTCGGCAAGGCTGCGATCACGGGCGACCGCATCGAGCTGGTGATCGACCCGCTCATCGACGCCGCGTCGGGCTCGCAATCGGTCGCGACGCGCGCGATGCAGCAGAGGCTCGTCGAAATCGTCCGGACCGCCCATCCGCGCTTCGTCGTGCAGCCCTTCACGCCCGAGGTGCTGGCGCGCAATCCGGTCGTGCTCGTCGGGACCTTCACCGCGATCAGCCAGGCCGGCAACGAGAGCCCGCCCGACGCGTTCCGAATCTGCCTGAGCCTGGCCGATCTCGCCTCGCGCAGCGTGGTCGGCAAGGGCGTGGCCCGTGCGACGCCCGACGATGTCGACGTCACGCCGACGCCCTATTTCCGCGACGTCCCGGTCTGGGCGAAGGACCAGGCCACGGATGCCTATGTGAAGACCTGCCAGGGCACGCCGATGGGCGGTCGGCTGGATCCGGCCTATGTCGACCGGCTGCCGGCGAATGCGCTGATCCAGGACGGCATTGCCGAATATGAGGCGCAGCGCTTTCGCGAGGCACTCGCCTTCTACCGCACGGCGCGCAAGCTGCCCGGTGGCGACCAGCATCGCGTGCGCATCGGCACCTACCTCGCCAATGCGAAACTGGGGCGCCGTGACGACGCGGTCGATGCCTTCGGCGATCTGGTCGATTATGGGCTGAGCACCGAACAACTGTCGGTCCGGCTGCTGTTCCGGCCGGGCTCGACGCAGTTCATCGACAATCCGCAGACCACCGAGCCCTATCCGATGTGGCTGAGCCAGATCGCGACGCGCGTGCGCCAGAAGAACGCCTGCCTCGAGATCGTCGGGCACACCTCGCGCACGGGGCCGCCATCCCTGAACGAACGGCTCTCGGTGCTGCGGGCGCAGTTCATCATGGACCTGCTGCTGACCGGAATGCCCGATGGCCGCAGCCGGATGATTGCGAGCGGGCGCGGCTTCCGCGACAATCTGGTCGGCACCGGCAAGGACGATGCGAGCGACGCGCTCGACCGGCGGGTGGAGTTCAAGGTCATCGGCTGCTGAGCGCACGGATCCAGGCCCGCTGGCGCCATCCATCCGGCGCCGCGGTCTTTTCAGGTCCGGGCGGGCGTCGGCTCCTTCGAATGGATGAGGCGCTTCGCCGCTGTCCGGGGTCCGATGCGGCTCCGGGCTAGGCGACGTCCGGGAACAGGCGGCGGGCATGAACGACATGGCGACCAATCCCTATGACGCGGTCGCCTATCCAGGCCACGCCTTCGAGCAGACGTATCCGGCCAGACTTGCGACGATTGCGCATTTCCACGGCATGCAGGCGGCGCCTTCGCATGCGATGCGGGTTTTGGAGCTGGGCTGCGGCCGCGGCGGCAACCTGATCCCGATGGCCGCGCAGCACCGCGAGAGCCGCTTCGTCGGCATCGATCTCAGCGGCAGCGCGATCGCGGAGGCGAAGCGGGCGACGGCGGAGATCGGCCTGGAGAACATCGTCTTCCACCACCGCGATATTCTCGCGGTCGGGCCGGAGCTCGGCAGCTTCGACTACATCCTCGTCCACGGGGTCTATTCCTGGGTGCCGGATGCGGTGCGCGAGGCGATCATGGCCCTCATCGGCGGATTGCTGGCGCCGCAGGGCATCGCCTATATCAGCTACAACGCGCTGCCGGGCTGCCGCCTGCGCGATCTCGCCCGCGACGTGATGCTCTACGCCACGCGCGACATCACCGAGCCGACCGAGCGGGTGCGCGTGGCGCGCGCCGCGCTCGCGGCCTTCGCCGCGGCGAGCGATGGCGAGACCTTCCATGGGGCGGCTCTGCGGCAGCGCCTGACCCAGTTGGCAGATACGCCCGACAATGTCCTCTACCACGACGATCTCAACCCGATTGCGCGGCCCTTCGCGCTGCATGAGGTGCTCGACGCGGCGCAACGGCACGGGTTGCAGTTCCTGGCCGAAGCCTCCTTTCCCAACATGTTCGCAGCGGCGAAGGGCCCGGCCCAGGCGATGCTCGCGGCCATTCCCGCCGAACAGGGGGCGTTGAGGGAACAGACGCTCGACCTGCTGATCGGCCGCGCCTTCCGCGAGACGCTGCTGTGCCGCGAGGGAATCCCGCTGCGGCGCACCATCGGCCGGGGTTCGCTCGCGCCCTACCATGTTGCCGCGCATGCGACGCTGGTCGAGCCGGGCGGGGACGAGGAGGCCAGGCCGGGCATCGACCGGTTCGAGTTCGAGGGTGGCGTGCGGCTCTCCGTCGATCTTCATCTGTGCAAGGCGGCGCTGCGGCGCCTGAGCCAGGCCTGGCCGGGCAGCATCGCCTTCGACACGCTCGTCAGCCAGGCGGTGGCCGATGTCGGCGCGGCGCTCGAGCCGGATCTGGCCGGGCAGCTCGCCCGCCTCGAGGATGCGCTGATCGCCATCTTCAAGGCCGGACTGCTCGACATCAAACTGGAGCCGCCGCCGCTGACGACGGCGGTGGCCGAGCGGCCGCGCGCCAGCGTGGTGGCGCGCTGGCAGGCACAGACCTCGCGGGAGGTCGCCAATCTGCGCCATCGCACGGTGGCCCTGGATGGGATTGTCGGGCGCAAATTCGTCAGTCTGCTGGACGGTTCGCGGACGCCCGAGATGCTGCTGGCGGATCTCAACGCGTTCCTCGACGAAATCCATGCCGCGGGAGCCGAGGTCGCGGATGTGCCGCGGTGCGCGACGGCGGAGCAGGTGGCCACGCATCTGAAGGATGTGGCGCGGCTCGGCCTGCTTCATCCTTGAGCGGCGCGACGGCGATTGTCGCCGCCAGCACCGTTGCCTATGCTGACGCAGCGGCAGAATGGGTCGGCAGCCTTTCGCCGGCGCTGCGGCCGAGGCGGAGGGCCGGCCGGGTGAGGGCCGATGGGTGAACGCTTCAAGCAGTTCCAGGCCGTGTTTCCCGAGGAGGCCTGCCTCGACGCGCTGATGCGCGCGCGTCATGGCGGCACGCAGCTGACCTGCGCCGCCTGCGGCCGTCCGAGCCATTTTCAGCCCCGGGTCAAGCTGCGCGCGTTCGCCTGCGAGCATTGCAACTACCTGGTCCAGCCCGGAGCCAGCACCGCGCTCGACAACCGCCGCACGCCGCTGCAGCTCTGGTTTTTTGCGCTGCGGATGAGTGCCGAGCAGGGTCCGAAGGGAGCGGCCACTGCGGTCGAGCGCGAGGCGGGCGTGCCGGGGCTGACCGCGCGCCGGCTGATCAGCGACCTCGCGACGCTGGAAACCCAGGGCGCGGACTGGTTCATGGCGCTGCGCCGGCGTGTGGTCGGCGACGCCGCGCCGGCGGCTCCGGTTCCGCCCGGGCCGGCTTCGATCACTGCCGGAGCAGAGGGCGCATCGCCATCCCGTGCAGCCGTGGCGCCTGTGCCCGGTGCGGGAGGTTCGGGCCGGGCGACGATGATTGCGCTCGTGGCGGGGGTCACCTGCCTCGCCGCGGCGGTGCTCGGCATCGCGCTCGTCAAGCTGCGGCAGCCGGAGGCGCCACCCGACCCCGAGATGGTCGCGATCATGAGCGCTCCGGCGCTCCAGACGGCGGCCCGGCCCTCGCTGATCCTGTCCTCGGTCGAAAGCGATCTGGAGGCGGCGCGCGAGGCGACCGAGTTCGCGCTCAAGGCCGATCCCAGCCTGGCGGCGATCAAGGAACAGGCGTACAGCCCGCCGGAGATCCCTGTCGTGCCGCTGACGCTGCCGCCGGCCAACATCCTGCTGGTGCCGCCGAAGCTGTCTCCGGGCCAGGCCACGCCGGGCCAGCGTTCGCGGATTCCGCAGGCGCCGATCACGACCGGCGGCGATCCCGAGCAGTTGCTGACCTTCGGGCCGATCCGGATCCGGCGGCATCTGGTCGAGACGATCGTGCGCGCCGGCAAGGTGGTGGGCGCCGACCCGACGCTGCTGATGGCCGTCGCCGACAAGGAATCGTCGTTCTCGACGTCGGTCCAGGCCAAGACGTCGTCGGCCACGGGGCTCTACCAGTTCATCGAGCAGACCTGGCTCGGCGTCGTCAGCGAATTCGGGGCGAAGCACGGGCTGGCGGCCGAGGCGAAGCTGATCGGCCGCAACGGGCGGCAGTTCTTCGTCGCGGATGCGGCCGAGCGCCAGCGCATTCTCGATCTCAGGCGCGAGCCCTATCTCTCGGCCCTGCTGGCCGGCGAGATGCTGAAGCGTGACACGCTGCGGCTGGAGAAGGCGATGGGCCGCCACCTCACCGGCGGCGAGATCTACCTGATCCACTTCCTCGGGCCCGACGCCGCCCAGACCTTCATCGAGACGATGGAGGAAAAGCCGGATGTCAAGGCGGCCGATCTGCTGCCGCGGCCGGCCCAGGCCAACCGGCCGATCTTCTATGCCGAGGCCGGGGGCGAAACCAAGACGCTCTCGGTCTCCGAGGTCCATCGCAAGTTCAACGAGATGATCAAGGTCAGGCTCGACCGCTACAAGACGGTGCGTCCCGCCGCTCCTCAGCAGGCCGGGCGCGCGAAGAAGTAGACGGGCGCGGCCGCCGGCCCGCCCGAACCGCAGAGGAGACTAGACCGATGGCGGCCAACCGTTTCGAGCAGGTGGACGAACCGCAGCCGGATGCGATCACGCTCAGCCTGAGCGCCGGCGACGGCGAGACCCATGGCCAGATTTCCTGCCCGGCCGAACTGGCCGGCGGGCATCTCGTCAACGACTTCCTGAGCGACCCGATGCCGCCGGTCGATGCCTTCCGGGCCGCGGTGCGGCTCGCCAACGAGATCCGCGCGCCGATCGTCGTCGCGGATCCGCAGGGGCTCTGGCAGGACGAATGGGGCGTGCTCTACCGCGAGGCCGACTGAGGAGGCTCGGCGCCTCCGCTCAGTCGATCCGGAAATAGCGCACGCCCAACCCGAGCGGCTCGCCCAGGCGCAGGACATCCTGCTGGAGGCTGGCGAAAAAGTCCGTCGAGGGGGTGGGGTTGGGGCCCGACAGCGCCGGCAGCGGCGCCGTGCTGACGAAGGTCAGCACAGTCTGGGGCCGCGGCCCGCCCCCCGCCGATTCCAGCTTCAGGTTGAAGGTGGCGCGGCGGCCGTCACGGCGCAGATAGCTGCCGAGATTGTACACCAGCCCGTCGTCGCCGATCAGCACCACAGCGACATTGCGGCCGCCGTCATTGTCGATGGTCCCGCTCAGCACGTCGCCGCTCTTCATGTTGAAGGCGTTGATCTGGAGCCGCGGCGTGCGGTCGATATTGTCGCCGAGGGTGCGCAGGAAATCCGCCATCGGGCATTGTGCGGCCGTGATCGGCCGCAGATGGATCTGCGCCTCGAAGCCCTGCGCCGCCTTGAAGGCGCTGTCGAAGGCGACGAAGGGCTCGGTGCGGTTTCCGAAGCCTTCCAGAACCGCGCGCGTCGCGGTCAGCTCCGTCGGCCAGAGGAAAAAGCACGGGCCGCCGTCATAGGTCGCGATATAGCGCTGGATGCGTTCGAGCGGCGGGCGGGGCGGCTGTGCGACCGCGACCTGAGCCGGGTCGCTGCGCCCCGTCGCGGCCGCCGGTGTCTCCGGGCGCGGTTGCGCGGCCGGCGGCACGGCCGGTGTCGCCGGTGGCCGCACCGGCTCGGTCACCGTGGGCTGCGGCATGCGCGGATCGGGCCGTGCCGGGGGCGTAATCGGTGGCGGGGCGACGACGGCGATCTGCGGTTCGGGACGCGGCGGGGAGGGCTGCGTGGGCTGCGGTTGTGGCTGCGGCTGGGGTGGTGCGGCCGGAGGCTCGGTCAGCGCAGGCGCGGCGATGGCGGGCGTCTGGGTCGCCGGCGGCTGGGCCACCACGGCGGGGGTCGGTACGGCGGGCGGCTCGACCAGTTCCGGCACCCGGTTCTGGGCCTGGGCCGGGTTCGGTGTCTGGGCCTGGGCCTGGGCCGGCGGATCGCTGCGGGTTTCGTTGAGAACCGGTGGCTGGGTGCTGCCGCGCGGCGGCTCGTCGTTCAGCAGGGTCCAGCCATAGAAGCCGCCGCCCGCCAGCAGGGCGAGCGCTGCGATGCCGGCGACGGCGCGCAGCGGGGATTTGCCGGAAACGGCCTTGGCGGTCGGCGCCGGCGGTTGCCAGGCGGCGACCTCCGACATGTCGGCGAAGCGCTCGGCCGGGTCGGCGGCGAGCATGCGGGCCAAGAGCGGGCGCATGCGGGCGTCGATGCCCGAGAGATCGGGCAGGCGACGGCGCTTCTCGAGGATCTGGACCTGGCTGCCACCCATGTCGAGCGGTTTGCCGGTCAGCGCCTCGGCCAGGACGAGGCCGAAGCTGTACATGTCGGAGCGCCCGGTGACGTCGCCACCATAGAGGCCGAGCTGCTCGGGCGAGACATAGTTGTACTTGCCGGCGAAGCCCGAGCCGATGACCGTGCCTTCGCCGAGGATGCTGGAGCGGGCGATGCCGAAATCGATGATCTTGGCACGGGCGACGCTGCCGCCCGGAAGGATGATGTTGTCCGGCGAGACGTCGCGGTGGACGATGCCGAGAAGATGGGCGGCGTGGAGGCCCGGTCCGATGCGCCGGCGCAGCACGTCCACCTCGTCGAGGCTCAGCGGCGCCTCCTTGATGCGCTCCGACAGCGGCTGGCCGTCGACGAACTCCATCGCCAGATAGGGCGACTGCGTCCCCGGATCGATGGTGAAGACGTAATAGCGGACGATGGCCTCGTTGTAGAGGTTGTGCAGAGCGGCGGCCTCGCGCCGGAACAGGGCGAGCGCCGCCTCGTCGCGCGCCAGTTCGGGGCGGATCATCTTGATCGCCACCGCGTCGCCTGTCTGGATGGCGCGGCCCTTGTAGACCTCGCCCATGCCGCCGACGGCGATCAGCCGCTCGACCTCGTAGATGCCGTTCAGGGTGGTCCCGACGGAGACGGCGCCGGCGCGGGGCGCGAAGACGGTGCGCTCGGAGTCGCTCATGGCGTGTCGGTCTCCTGCATGCGCCGGTTCGGCATCCACCGGGTCGTCCGGTCGTCCCTGCGGCTATAGCGCATGATGATCACCGTAACGTTGTCGCGCGCACCGCGCTGCAGGGTCAGCGCCAGCAGGGCGTTGCAAGCCTGCTGCGCCCCGGCCTCCTCGACCGCTTCCAGGATCTCGGGCTCCGCGACATGCTCGGTCAGGCCGTCGGAGCAGAGGACGAAGACGTCGCCATCCTCGATCTCGCCGCTGTCGAGGTCGAGTTCGGGCACGTCGTGGACGCCGATGGCGCGGGTGATGACATGGCGGCGCGGCGAGAGCCGGGCCTCCGCAGCCGTCATGACGCCACGCTCGACCAGATCCTGGACCTCGGTGTGGTCGCGCGAGATCTGCAGGATCTGGCCGGCACGGATGAGGTAGATGCGGCTGTCGCCACACCAGACGCAGGCGAAGTGACGCTCGTGGACGAGCAGGACGGCGAGTGTCGAGCCCATTGCCGCGCCGTTGCCCTCCGCGATGTGGCGGCGCAGTTCAGCATTGGCCTGCAGCACGCCGCTCTCCAGCCGGGCCAGCAGATCGGGCGCCGACCGGGTCTGGCCGATGCTCTCGATCGCGGCGGCCACCGTGGCGCTGGCGAGCGCGCCGTTCTCATGGCCGCCCATGCCGTCGGCGACCGCCCAGATGCCGAATTCGGGCCGGACGACGAGATTGTCCTCGTTGGCGCTGCGGATGCGCCCGACGTGGCTGACGGCGCCGGTCTCGAAGGCCGCTGCGGTCTGGCTGGGATTCTGGCTGAGATCGCTCATGACACGGCCCGCCCCGGTTCGAGGAACGCATCGAAATGGCCGGTTAGCAGGCCGGCGAAGAGATAGGGATCGGGCAGTCCGTGCCCGACCAGGGCGAGCGGCTCGAAGTTGTCGCCGCCGACGGTCCAGAAACAGGTCGAATGGGCATAGGCGCGGGCATGATTCTCGACGCGCAGGGCGGCGAGCCGGGCGGGGAAGCCCGCCGCGTCCAGCGCGGTGACGATGGTCCCGTCCGAGAGGCGTACCATGTCCTGCGGCGGCGGCGCGAGCAGCGCGTCGTTGGGGATGGCCAGCCGCGACAGGCGCTCCGAGACGGCCTCGAAGCTCGCCTCCGGATCGAGAGCCCGCAGCAGGAAGTCCTCGATGCCGGCATACCAGGCATCCTGCGGATCGAGCTCCGGATGCGGGATCGCGCCGCCGGGCTGGGCCAGGGCGAAGACCGTCAGCGGGAAATAGCGGCCGACGCCGTCGACGGAAGGCATGAACGCGCCCGCGACGGCCTGCCCGCACAGCCCCTGTCCGAGCCAGAAGCGCCAGATCGGTACGTTGAGGAAGGCCTCCTGCCAGCGGCCGGCCAGCGCGAGCCGGCTCGCGGTCAGGCCGCCCTGAAGCCAGGTCTCGTAAACCTTGAGGAAGGCGGCCGGCGCATTGACCGCGATGAAGTCGCGCTTGGCCGGCAGCTTCCCGAACAGGCCGCAGCTCATCGCCTCAGATCCCCGACGGGCAGCGGATCTCCCGCAAAGCGGGCAGGATCAGCGGGTTCTTCAGCGAGCCGACGCCGAACTGGTAGCCGACCTGGCGCCCGCCCGCCGCCAGCGTCAGCCCGACATTGTCGCCCTGGCGCAGGACCGAGCCGGTGTCGAGCAGGCGGAAGAAGGACCAGACGCCGTCGCGCTCGAACAGCTTGACCTCGCCGGAGGGCGCGCTCGGTCCGGACGAGAAGAAGCCGCCGCCGAAGACGCCGCCGCCGCTGGCGCCGCCCAGCGTCAGCGTGATTGCGGTGCGGCCGATGCCGGCGCCGGGCCACATCACGGGGGCGGGCGTGTTGACGCCCTGCTGGCTCGCCACGGTGAAGCCGTTGATCTCGAGTTTGGCGCTGGCGGCGTCGGCCGAGAGCGCGGTCGGCACCACGATCATCTGGAAGGAGGGCAGGTTGCCCCCCGTTGGGAAGAAGGCCTCCCGGATCTCGCTGGCGCGCTGGAACTCGCGCAAAGTCGTCGCCGAGAGCGAGCGGGCGACGCGACTGTCTGCGCGCCAGCTCCACTGCGCCTTGGAGCTGTCGACATAGGGTTCGAGCCGCTCCTTGTAGAACTTGTCCATGATGCCGCCGGGCGCGAAGAGGCGGGCGAAATCGGCCAGCGGCACCTCGCGCGCGCTGCCCTTCACGAAGGGATAGCGGTTGGTCAGGATCTCCGTGCAGACACGGCTGACCTGATCGCCCAGCGCCTGGCGCAGCAGGGCGACGGTGGCGCCGGTGGCATCGCCTTCGAAATCGTTGACGGCCGAGACGACCATCGCGCCGAAAGGAGCGGGATAGCGCGATGAATTGGCGCGCAGCGTCGCGATCAGGGGCACGAGCGCTGCGTTCGCAGCCGCGGCCTGGGCGGGGTTGGTCGCGGCGGTGGCGAGGTTCTGGTTGATCTCGGACAAGACCTGCAGGAGCTGGTCGACCGGGCGGCGCCCGAGATCGCCCTCGACGAGGACATGGAAGGGCTTGAACTGCGCCTCGATATCGGCGCCGAGCGCCTCGTTGCCGCCGCCGCCGAGGACGCGCTCGACACCCGGCGCGCTGAGCGGGAGATTGGTACCGAGCCGGCTCAGCGCCTCGCTCGCGCGCTTCTCCAGAACATCGGTCGCGGCTGCTGCAGCCGCCTTGCGGGGGGAGGCGCGCTCCTTGGTGAGTTGCGTCTCGTCGCGCACGGATTCGAGGATCTGCTTGAAGGGCGAGGTCGGTGCCGCCATGGCACTGAGCGCGACATATTGCGGCTTGTCGGCATTGAGCGGGCGCAGCTTCAGCCGCGCCAGGGTGCGCTGCCAGGAGGCGACGAAATCGCGGCTGTAGAGCTTGAGCAGGTCCTGGAAGAGCGTGGCGTATTGCGAGATGATCGCCTGCTGGTCGACATTCTCGCCCAGTACCCAGCGCTCCTTCTCGATCCGGTCGCCGATGTCGCCGAGGCGGTCGACGAAGGCGTTCTGGAAGCCGTCATAGGTGTAGAAATAGGGCACGCGGACCGCGTCGAGATCCTCGCCGCCAACGCCTTCGAAGGCCAGGCGCACGTCCGAGCCGCCACGCCGGGCCGCGACCCAGTCCTTCTGGCTCTGCGCGCGGGCCTGGGTGCGCAAGAGCTCATAGGCGCGCTCCGCGATGCTGAGGCGCCGCAGCGTGCGCTGGCTGTTCTCGATCAGCGACTGGTTGAGCTTGACCAGCGGCTCGGCCTCGCCGTCGTCGAGATCGAGCATCGCGACGAGATGCTCCTCGAGCGCCTCGCGGCCCTTGGCGTTGGCGGCGCCGGGAAAGAGGTTCTCGGCCCAGTCCAGACGCATCCAGGCGATGACGAGGTCGCGATCGAGCTTCGCCTGGCCGCCGACCATCATGTAGACCTTGAGCGCCTCGTAGACGAAGCCGGGATTGGCCTGGTTCGCCTCGAGCTGCTCCTCGAGCCGGAAGATGATGCGCGAGCGCAGCATCCGCTCCAGCGCCTGCTGATAGGTGAGCTCGGCTGCATTCTGAAGGCGCGCGCGCTGGCTCAGCCCGAAGGTGGCGGCGGCCGGCGTCGGCTCCTCGCGGGTCGCATAACCGGTCGGCAGGTGACGCAGCTTGTGCAGCAGCGGCAGGATGCGGCTGAAATTGCGCTCGGAGATCGTCGTCTCCTGCAGCACAGGGGCGGCGCTGGAGCGGTAGTCGGAGAGGCCGTAATTGGTCGCGGTGATCAGGTCGCTGTTGCGCGAGAAGCTCGTCCACCACAGGCCGAGCGCGGCGAGCGAGACCAGTGCCACCGTGGCGAAGCCGGCGGCCCGCAGCAGGGTCGAGCGACGAGCGGCGCCGAGATCGGTCGAGACCCAGCCGGCCTCGCCGATGATGACCTTCTGGATCAGGTCGGTCAGGAAATAGCTCTTGCCGCGGCCGGAATAGGCGCCGGCGCTGGCGTGGCTGCTGCCGAAATTGCGCGAGAGTGCGCCGATCAGCTGGTCGATCGGCGTCCCCTCCTGCGTGCCGGAGGTGAAGTAGAAGCCGCGCAGCGTCGCATTGGCGTGATAGCGCGTCGGCTCGAAGACGCGGCCGAGGAAATCGGTGATCGAGCGCTTCAGCGTTGCCATCTGGCTCGGGAAGCCGAAGATCTGGGCGCGCGCGGTCGGGTTGGCCTCGTCCTGCAGTCGGTCGGGGAGGCGCTCGTTCAGCCGCTCGATGAGCGCATCATATTCGGGCGCGACATCGCCGATCATGTTGCGGGTCTTGTCGCCGGTCTGGAAGGTGTGTCCCCAGACCATCCGGCGCTGCGGCTCGGAGAGCCCGCCGAAATACTCGTTGAAGCCGGCGATCAGGTCGGCCTTGGTGAAGACGGCATAGACCGGGAAGTCGACCTTCAGCCGCTCGTTCAGCTCCAGCAGCCGGTTGCGGATCGCGTCGGCGTGGGCGGCGATCTCCTCGGGGCTCGACGTCAGCAGATCCTCGACGCTGATCGCCACCATGACACCGTTGATCGGCTGGCGGGGGCGGTGGGTCTTGAGCAGATCGAGGAAGGCAAGCCAGCTCGCCTTCTCGGCCTTCGCGTCGGTATCCTGCGTGGTGTAGCGGCCGGCCGTGTCGATCAGCACGGCCTCCTCGGCAAACCACCAGTCGCAATAGCGGGTGCCGCCGACGCCGGCGATCGCGGCGGGCGCCGCGCCGCCGCGGGCGAGCGGGAACTTCAGCCCGGAATTGACCAGCGCTGTGGTCTTGCCGGCGCCGGGCGGGCCGATGATGACGTACCAGGGCAGGTCGTAGAGATAGTCGCCGCCATCCTTACCGCGCGCACGCCGCAGCGTCGCCAGCGCGTCGCGCATCGAGGCGGAGAGCGCGGCGCCGTCGCCGGTCGCCTCCTGCTGCTGTTCCAGCGCCTCGGTGAGCGCGGCGGTGGCGCGACGCCGGCGGATCACGATCAGCGCGATCCAGGCCAGCGCGCCGAGCGCCAGCAGCAGAACGATCGGCAGCCGCACCCAGACCGAGTCGAACGGGCGGACCTCGCCGACGGCAAGGAACGGCGCGCCGAACCAGACGAGCAGGCCGAGAGCCAGCGCTCCGAGCGTGATGGCGGCGATCCGGAGCCAGGTGGCGAGGTTCATGAGCTGGCGCCCTCCTCAGCCTTGCCGCTGGATCAGGATTTCGACGCGCCGGTTCTTGGCACGTCCTTCGCGGGTGGTGTTGGGCGCGATCGGCACGTCGGCGCCCTTGCCCTCGACGCTGATGCGGTCCGGCTTGCTCAGCTTGGTCTGCAGCAGGTCGCCCACGGCCTTGGCGCGCGCCTGGGAGAGCAGCAGGTTGGAGGCGAAGCGGGCGGTGCGGATCGGCACATTGTCGGTATGGCCGATGACCTTGACGGCGCCGCCCTCGCTTTCCAGCACGCTCGCGATCCGCTCGATCAGCGGCTTGAACTCGGCGCGCACGGCCGCCTGGCCCGGCTCGAACAGGGTGATGTCGACGAGCCGGACGATGATGACGTTCGGCGTGACCTGGCAGACGATCGGCGGCTGCACCGCGCCGCAGACCTTGGGCGGCACGGGTGGCGGCGGGAGGGGCGGGGGCGGGGCCGAGAAGACCTTGCGGACGAGGCCGAGCTCGCCCTTGGGATGGACCGAGAGCATGGCGGTCGCGGCCGCCTCCGCATTCCCCGAGAGCAGGAAGCGGAACACGAAATAGAGACCGAGCACGGCGACGCCGGCGAGCGCCGCCACCGACCAGACCGGAACCCTGAAGCGCGCCACCTGCGAGGCGACGGCCTGCCCGCGCCAGCGCGGCGAGAGCTCGGGGTCGGGCTGCTTCACCCGACGCAGCGTCTCGAACAGGTTGCGCTGGATCATCTGGAGATTGGCGGCGCCACCGGCCGAGGTGCGGTGGATGCCCTGGAAGCCCAGCGCCAGGCAGGCATGCATCAGTTCGAGCAGGTCGTAATTGACGGACGGGTCGGCCTTGGCGCGGTCGAGCTCCTCGAAGAAGCGCACGCCGCCGACACGCTCGCCGAAGAACTTCGAGAGCATGCTGTACTGGGTCCAGACATGCCGGTCCTCGCCGGGGATGTTCTGGACGATGTCGTCGGCCGCTGCGCAGAGGACGTATTTGGCGGTTCGCGTCTGCTCGGCGGAGGCGCCCGCGGCGCGGACCTCGTGCTCGAAGGCCTCGATCGTTTCGGTGACCTGCCCGAGCAACTGCGCGAGCGGGGCGCTGCTGAGCTGCGAGCGCAAGCGGCCGAGCAGCAGCAGCAGGGGCGAGGCGGCGCGCAGCAGCGGGTTGGCGTTGGGCGTCAGGAGCTGGTCGCGGCCCGGCAGCGGTCCGGCGGCAGGTCCGGGCGGCGGCGCCGGGCGCGGCGGGGCCGGCTGGGAGGCCGAGATCCAGTCGTCACCGCCGCCAGGAACGCCGGGCGAGGCAGCGGCGGGCGGGGCATAGGGGGTTGGCGCCGCCGGCGTGGCCGGGCGGGAGGGCAGGGGCGCGCGGCGTCCGGCCGGGTTGGGCCTGATGATGGTCCGATCGGAACGGCCGAACGGATCGGACGGCGAACCGGGATCGCTCATCGCCGTCCCTCGAGCACGGCCCAGAGTTCGAGTTCGAGATCGGGCCAGTCACCGGAGAAATGCATCCCGATCGAACTCGCGGTCGAGAATTCCGGCCAGAGCGGCGAGGTCCGGTCGAGATAGAAATAGACATGGTCGGTCAGCGCGCGGATCTGCGGCGGCGGCGTCGGCAGATGGACGAGGCTGATGCCCGGCAGATGGGCATGGACGATCTCGTTCATCTTGGTGTTGGGGCCGACCTTGAAGAGCTGCGGGAACTGGGCCTGGATCTCGGTCAGCGGCCGGCGCGCCGCGACCTCCAGAACCAGCGTCGCGTTGCGGACCAAGCTGCGGTCGCGAATCGTCGACATGAAGGCGTTGGGTGCGCGCTCGGTGATCTCGAGCCGGATCGCCCGGCGGCCGAGATTGGCGGAGAGGAAGTCCTGGATATCGCGCACCAATGGCGTGAAGCAGGCCTCGAGATCGTCATGGTCATAGGCCGGGTAGTCGCGGGCGCGGCGCTCGGCGGTGGTGAAGGTCGCGAGTTCGCCGGCCAGCCCCAGGAAGCTCTCGAACAGCCGCTCGGGATGGACGTAGCGCGACTGGCGCAGATGGCGCAGCTGCGGGATCTGCCGGTTCAAGAGCTGCAGCATGAAATAGTCGGCGCTCTGCAGGCCGCCTCCGGCCGTCGGGTCGGCGGCATAGCGGGCGAGTTCCTCGAGCTTGTTGTCGATCCAGCCGATGACCCGGTCGAGCCAGCCCTCGATCACCGGATAGGCCGAGCAGACGAGGACGGGCGGGGCGAATTTCTCGTCGAACAGGATGGCGCGGTCGCGCACCTCGAGGACGCGACCGAGCGCCAGGCCGACATAGCCGGCCTTCGCCGTCTTGCGCAGCTCCAGGCTCAGGCGCGGATGGGCGACGTCGATCTCCTCCTCGATGCGCAGCGAGGCGGTGGAATCGATCAGCATCTCGGTGGCCGGGACATAGCGGCTGGCGCTGCCGCTCAGCGCGTCCTCGACCTCGCGGGTATTGGGGGAGGCCAGCGGCAGCGAGAGCCAGACGATCTGGCCGGCGGCGTTCTCCGGCACCTCGATGGCGGCGGGCAGGGGGCTGTTGTCGGGCATCGCGAAAGGCGTGCCGTCCGGCATCACGCCGACGGCGCGGCGCAGCCCGATGCGGCTCTGCTGGGCGAGGTCGCGGTCGATCTCCAGCACCGAGAATCCCCACGGATAAGGGGTGACGTGCCGGACGCGGTTTTCCAGCAGATTCTCAAGATACCGGTCGCTCTGCTGGAAGTGGTGCGGCCTGAGGAACAGCCCTTCCGACCAGACGACCTTGCTGTACCACGACATCCGGCTCTCGCTCACTCAAGGGCATGCCGGGGACCTTATACAGGTCGCCGACAAGCGTCACCAAGCGAATGCTAGGGCGGCGCGAAGGCCCTGCCGTCATTGACTTGAAGGATGCGCGGTTGCGCGTTTCCCGGCAGTCCAGCAGAGTCGCTGACATGAAGGCCGAGAGGAGCCCCCGATGCCGAAAGGTCCCGCTGCCCGCGTTCTCGATATGGTGGCCCATCCCCTGCCGGGCGTGCTCCAGCCGGGGCCGGGAAGCCCCAATGTCCTGATCGGCGGAATGCCGGCCTGGCGCGGCGTCTCGGCGGCAGCGGCCGCAGCGATCCAGGCGGCGCGAAAAGTCTCCGACGCCGCCATCGCCACGGCGGAAGCGGCTTCAGCGGCGGCTTCGGGCACACCGGGTGCGCCGGCCGCGAAGACGGCCGAGGAAACCGCCAAGGCGACCGCTGCGGCCGGCATGGGGTCGATGATCACGGGGGCTGCGGCCGGGGCCGACATCCACAACTGCCTGACGCTGCTGCCGGCACCGCCGCATGGTCCCGGCGTTGTGGTCGACGGGTCGAAGACCGTGCTGATCAACGCGCTCGCGGCCTGCCGGGTGGGCGATACGATCATCGAGGCGGTCGGGCCGCCCAACAAGATCACGATGGGGATGACGACGGTGATCATCGGCGGCTGACGGGCGGCTGCGCCTCGGCTAGGAGGGGCGGCGCGCGGCTCGTCGCGCCCCACTCCAGCCCAGGACACCAACCATGACCATCGACCGCATCGGAGTGACGCAGCGCTGGTGCGATGCCGCGATCTTCAACGGCATCGTCTTCCTCGCCGGCCATGTCGCCGAAAAGACCGAAGGCCGATCGCTCGGCGAGCAGACCACCGAGGTCCTGGCGCTGCTGGAGGAGACGCTCGAGGCCGCCGGCAGCGACAAGAGCCGCATCCTGAGCGTCCAGATCTTCCTCACCGACATCGCGAAGATCGCCGAGATGAACGAGGTTTGGGACGCCTGGGTGCCGAAGGGCACCGCGCCGGCGCGCGCCACCGTCGAGGCGAAGCTCGCCTCGCCCGGCCACGACATCGAGATCACGGCGGTGGCGGCGAAGAAAGCCGCCTGATTCGTGTTTGCTCTGCCGTCATTGCGAGGAGCGGAGCGACGAAGCCATCCAGGAGCCGTCGAGTTCGACGTCCTCTGGATTGCTTCGCTTCGCTCGCAATGACGAGAGAGGCCGCAGCTACTTCCCGCCGCGGTCGTAGCACTCGGCAAAATAGAGCATGAAGGCGTCGACCAGTCCGTCCTCGTAGGGGGCGGTCTTGGCGTCCCAGCGGGCGACATAGGCGTCCCACATCTTGGCCTTGCGCGAGCCGAGCAGGGAATCGAGACCGCGCTCCTGCGCCATGCTCTCGGCGATGGCCTGGGGATCGAGATCCTCGACCAGCATGCGCAGCGCGTGCTGCATGGCCGAGTAGGTCTTGATCTGATGGGCCTTGAGGTCCTTGAAGCTCTCGTCGAAGGCCTTCTGCGCGCTGAGATAACCGCTCTTGGGCCGGCCGAAGATGAGCTGCAGGGCGTCGTCCACCGTCGGCGAGAATTTCAGCGGGTTGTTGTCCTGCGCCTGGATCATGGTCTGGTTGGCGCTGCGCGCGATTCGCTTGCTCTCGGCGCGGGCCGCGAGCAACTGCTTCAGCTCGACCGCGACGAGGCGCATCAGCCCGCCGAGTTGCTCGGCGAAGGCGCCGGGGTCCTGCCAGCCGAGGTCGTTCGTCGACAGGCCCGCCCCCTTGGCGAAGCGCTGCACGAATTCGGCCGGCGAGATGGCGGGCATGCCGGCGGGCGCCATGGCGGGCGGGGGGGACGCCGCGAAGGGCGCGGCGGCGGGCGGAGGCTCGAGCGGCGGCGGCGGCGCGATCGGCGCTGCCGGCATGGCCGGGGTATCGCTCCAGGCGTCGCCGGGCGGCAGGTCGGCCGTCAGGGGTCGGCGCGGCGTCGGAATCGGCGCCGGCGGCATCTCGGGGGCGACCGGCGGCGCCTGATAGGGCGCCCAGGCGAAGTCGTCCGCCGACGGAAGGGATGCGACCGGGGGCGGCGCTGCGGGCGCGGCGGGGGCGGTGGGCGTCGGAATGTCGGTGGCCCAGTCGATGAAGCCGTCATGGACGGGGCGGTGCCGGCTCGGCGGCAGCAGGTCCCGGCGCGGGATCGGCGGCGCGACGTCGCCGCTGGCCGACCAGAGCGAGTCCGGATCGGGAGCGGGCGCCTGCACCGGGGTGTCCTCGGGTTCGGCGCGGGTGCCCTCGTCGATGGCGACGGCGATGACATAATGGCCGATCTCGAGCCGGTCGCCATGCTGGAGGCGGTAAGGCGACTGCACGCGCTGGCTGGAGCCGTTGGCATAGGTGCCGTTGGTCGAGACGTCGCGCAGCCAGTAGTCACCATCGCGGAAGCGCACCTCGCAGTGGCGGCCCGAAATGGCGCGCGTCGGGTCCGGCAGGCACCAGTCGAGATGCTGGTCGCGCCCGATGTCGAGCCCTCGGCTGCCGGTGAGGGTGACAGTCAGCGGGCCGCCATCGGGCAGGGCGGTCTCGTTCTCGATCGTCAGCGTCAGGGGCATGGCGGGGAATCCGGGCGCGGCGCGGAGGCGGCCGCCGTCTCGCGCGGGCGGTGCTCAGGAGGCGGGCTTGCCGTCGTCATCGGCCAATCGAATGCATGCTTCGACACAATTGCGCAATGCGGCCTTGTGAT
Source organism: Allobosea sp. R86505 (assembly GCF_042466375.1). NCBI lineage: Bacteria > Pseudomonadati > Pseudomonadota > Alphaproteobacteria > Hyphomicrobiales > Alloboseaceae > Allobosea > Allobosea sp. R86505. The sequence goes on from NZ_JAXHPY010000001.1 coordinate 2,699,553, forward strand.
CGCGGCCGCTCTTTTGGCCGAGCGCGGTCAGGACGGCGATGCGCGCCATCTTGGCGGTGAGGTCCGGCGGGCAGGGCACGGCGTGCCCCTCGACCATGCTGCCGCCGGAGTAGCCGGCCGCGAAGGCGACCCAGGTGCCGGGCTGCGCCGGATCGGCGGTATCGGCCACGGCGAGAGCCGCGCGCCGGGTCTCGTCGCGCGGATCGCGAACCCAGGCCTCGGCCGCCGCGAGCCCGTCATCGGGTGCGGTGCCGGGGGCAAGCATCGCGCGCAGGGACTGTGCCGCCCACCAGACGGCCTCGCGGCGGGGCAGCACATAGGCACAGTAGGAGATCGCCTCGGCCGGGGCCGGCCCCTGCGCGAGGCGCCTGAGAAAGGCCAGCGGATGCTCCACCGCCGGCCTGGTCGCGATGACCTTGCCGGCGGAGGGGAAGGTCTCGAACACCTCCCGGGCGGTGCTGAAGCGCAGACGCGTCATCGACTCTCAGTTGATCTTCACGAGGGCGCCGTTGACGATGACCATGGCGTCGCTCAGCACCTCGGTCTTGGCCACGCTCTTGATGGTGATCGTGGGCGAGGAGATCTCGATGCTCGTGGGCAGCATCTTGATCGTGCTCTGGCCCACCTTGAGGTTGATCTCGGTCTGGGCTTCGATGTCGAGCTTGCCGTTCTGGACATGGAGCTTGTCGTTGCCGTTCTTCAGCGTCGTCTCGCGGGAATAGCCGCCGTCGCCGTAGTTGGGGCCGATCTCGCGCGTCTCCTTGTTCTTGACCAGGACCTCATGGTCCTTCTCGGCCTGCATGCTGAAGACTTCCTGGCCCTTGCGGTCCTCGAACTTGATCTCGTTGTAGCAGTCGGCGAAGCCGGCGCCGTCGGTCGACTCCGACTTCAGGCCGGACTGCGTCTTGTTGTCGGGCAGGCTGTAGGGCGGCTTGTGCTGGTCGTTGACGACTGTGCCGGTGACCAGCGGCAGGTCGGGATTGCCCTCGAGGAACTCGACCACGACCTCCTGGCCGATGCGCGGGATGACCTGTCCGCCCCAGTTCTTGCCCGACCACATCTGCGCGACGCGGGTGCGGCAGGAGGTCGAGCCGTCCTCGCGATCCCAGTGGAAGCGCAGATAGATCCGGCCGAACTCGTCGACGTCGATGTCGCCTTCCTCGCCTTCGTTCCGCTCGCCGACCACCTTGGCGGTGTGCGGTCCGTAGACGGTGGGCCGCGGGGTCAGGAGCGGGGCGCGGAAGCGGCGGTCGCTCTTCTGGAACTCGTAGGAGCCGCTGTAGAACGTCTCGTCGCCGCTGCCGGAGCGGTAGCTCTGGCCGCCGAAGGCATGGCTGCAGCGCACGACGAGATATTCGATGTTCTCGGACGCCGTGGCATGGTCCGAAAGCGTCATCAGGGCGCCGGGGAACAGGCTCGGCGCATCGCCGGCGGCGTGGCGCCTGTCGTCCGGCGCCTGCTCGGCCTGGGCCCTGACGCGGGCGAAATGCTCGCCCTCGTCGCGCTTGATGTAGCTGCGCGGGTAGTCATAGGCCTCATAGGACTTGGCCTTGTCGAAGCCGGCCTCGGCGCGCGCCGTCAGATCGGAACCCGATTGCTGGAAGTCGTAATCCTTCAGCTCGATCTTGCCGGTGCGCAGCCGGCGCATCGTCGACCAATGCGTCATGTGCTCGATATGGCGCGGCATCCGGCTGCTCGGCGGCATCACCGGATAGGACGTCCCGGCCCCCGCGAAGGTCGGCTGGGCGGTGGCCTGGACGGGGTCGTGCGAGGAGCGCGAATCCGCGAGCACCAGCTTGTGGTCGCCGTCGACATGCTTGAAATAATAGTAGATTCCATACTGCTCCATCAGCCGCAGGACGAAGTCGAGATCGGTCTCCCGGTACTGGACGCAGTAGTCGATCGGGGCGAGCCGATCGCTGGTGCGGTCCTCGAAGCTCGCGCTCTCCTCCTTGGCGAAGATCTGCTTGATGATCTCGATCGCCGTCTTGTTCTTGAAGATGCGGCAGTCGGCCCGCTGGGACAGGAGCCAGAGCCATGGCCGCAGCGTGAACCGATACTGATGCAGATCGTGCTCCTTGCCGACCCATTGCGCGTCGACCAGCGTGCCGTTGAAGATCCGCTCGCTGCCGTTCTTGAGCGTCATCGTGATGGAGCATTTCTGGCTCATGATGCTCTGCAGATCGGCATTTTCAGTCGTGCTTCTGGCCTCAACCTGAAAAGTAAAGAGTTCGCTCAAGCCCTCAGAGGCTTCGAATTGTGTCAGTGTTAAAACATCTTGACCCAAAGGCGTCGTAAACGACGCGGTTCTTTTCAGCTGTCGAAGATCGGCGTTCATCAACGAAACCCCGTGGTTCTAGATGCTATTTTATTATTGACGTGGCGGATGGCGCGAGTCATGGTGTGCGCCGTCAATCTTCGATCGCACGCGCGAAGCTAAACGGGAGGGGGACCATGCGCAAGCAACCCGCGATTACAGCCATCGCCGTCCTCGCCGCCTGTCTTTACGGCGTTCATTCGCCGGTCGCGCAGGCGCAGACCTACAAGGCGGACGACATCGTCAAGCATTTCAATCCGGCGCCGCCGCCCGTCAGCGCGACCCGCGGGCTGTGCATCGGAACCGAGGCCGACTGCAACAAGGCGGGCCATGCGGTGAAACCCGCCGCGGCGGCGGCCTTCGATCTCGTCGTGCGCTTCAAGTACAATTCCGACGTTCTGGAGCCCGATGCGCGCGTCAATCTCGACGAGTTCGCCAAGGCGCTGAAGACGCCGCAGCTCGGCGCCAGCCGCTTCGTCGTCGAGGGCCATACGGATGCGACCGGCACGCCCTCCTACAATCTCGACCTCTCGGAGCGACGGGCCCAGGCGGTGGTGCGCTATCTGCGCGAACGCGGCGTCGACACGGCCAAGCTCGAGGCGCGCGGTTACGGCCAGACCAAACCTGTCGTGGCCGATCCCTTCGCCGGCGAGAACCGCCGGGTCGAGACCCGGCTGCGGACGGAATGAGCGGGGCTGGGGAGCCCCTCCCGCAAGCCACCCGGCGGCCGAGCCGCCACCTGCGTAACCGGTGAGGGCGATGGCGTCTTTGAATTTCGCTGAGTTCGCGAAGGCGATCTCCGACGACGATCCCTGCGGGCCGGACCTCGAGGACGATACCGACTTCATGAACGTCACGGCGCGGCTCGAGGTCGCGCTGCCGGCGCAGTATTTCCGCCGCGACGATGACGGGCGGCAGGTCGCGTTCGACCGCAGCAGCATCGAGTTTCCCGCCGCCTTTTCCGATCTCGGCAAGCTGCTGAACCGCTCGCGCGACCTCAGGGCGCTGGTGCTGGGCGGCAAGCTCGCGATCCTCAACCGCGACGTGCCGGGTTTCGCGGACTGCCTATCGACCATCGCAGCGCTCCTCGCGCAGCACTGGGAGGCGGTGCATCCGCGCGCCATGGACGGCGATTTCGTCATGCGCGAGGTCGCGCTGCAGAGCCTCGACGAACTGCCGACCGTGGTTCTGCCGCTGCAGCATGCGCCGCTTTTCACAAGCCGGCGGCTCGGCCCCTTCGCCTTCCGCAGCCAGCTCGTCGCCACGGGCGAGACCAAGCTGGTCGAGGGCGAGCAGCATCCCGACCAGGGCATGATCCAGGCGGCGCTGGGCGATCTCGACATCGACGACCTGACCGCCGCGCTGGCGCGGGTTGGCGCGATCAAGGAAGCGCTCGCGGGCATCCGTGCGATCTGGCTGGAAAAGGTGGGGGCCGATCATGCGCTCAGCTTTCCGCGCCTGTCTGCGCTCGTCGATCAGATCGTCGCCTTCCTCGATGCGGCGGTGGCGCGGCGCGTCCCCGACCACCAGGCGGTGGCGGGTCCGGCGCCGGGCGAGGCCGCTCCGGCAGGCCATTCCACTGTCGCGCCAGGGGCCTGCGGCAACATCCTTCAAGTGAAGGATACGCTGGCGGCCTGCCTCGGCTACTTTCGCCGCATGGAACCTTCCAGCCCGGCGGTCCTCCTGATCGGCCAGGCGCAGCAACTGATCGGCAAGTCCTTGATCGAGGTCATTCAGATCATGTTTCCGGAGCATGTCGGCCAGGCCGTGCTCGAAGTCGGCGACCGGACCCGGTTCCGGCTGCCGCTCGAACGCCTGGGCGCCCCGGAGGGGCCTGCGGAAGACGGCGGCTCCGAAGAGACCTCCTACGACACGTCGGAGGAGGAGACCTTCGAGGAAACCGAGGCACTCGGCGACGGTGAGGACGACGGTGAGGTGGCCGGGGCGACCTCGCCGGCCGAGCCGCCGGCCCTTTCTGTCGCCAGCCGCGCCGACGCGGTGGCTGGGATGCGGGCGGTGGCGGCCTTCTACCGCCAGGTCGAGCCGTCGCATCCGACGCCCCTGCTGATGGACAAGGCCTGTGCGCTGGCGCAGCAGGACTTCTTGGCTCTGCTCGGCAGCATCCTGCCGGAGGTGGCGACGATGCCTGAGGCGGAGAATTAGCGCTTTCTGTTTTATTCGCTTGAACCCTCCGCGGGGCTCACGCGACTATATCGATAGACGGCAAGAACGGTTACGGTGTCGCGTTACATCGGCGTGACGCAACTGCAGAGGGGCTGACAACATGGCCGGAGATTCAGGTCAAAAGTTCATTCGCCGCAACAGGCCGCCGCGGGTCCACATCACCTATGAGGACCCCTACAATGCCGAGCAGAAGGTCGAGCTGCCCTTCGTCATGGGGGTGATGGCCGATCTCTCGGGCAATGCCTCCGGCATCGAGAAGGCGGAGATCTCGCAGCGCAAGTTCCTCGATTTCGACATGGACAATTTCGACCAGCGCATGGCTGCGATCGAGCCGGGCGTCGCCTTCGCGGTTCCCAACAAGCTCGGTGACGGCGGCGACAAGCTCTCGGTCGCGCTGAAGTTCTCCAAGTTCGACGACTTCAACCCGGCCTCCGTCGCCCGGCAGATTCCGGCGATGGCCAAGCTGCTGGAGGCGCGCGAACAGCTTGCCAATCTGGTGCGCTTCATGGACGGCAAAATGGCCGCGAGCGACCAGATCAAGGCGCTGCTGGCCGATCCGCAGCTGATGGCCGCGCTGAAGGACAAGCTTGGCGACAAGCCTGCCGACGGCACCCCGGCCGAAGAGACCAAGTGAGCGAGGCGGCAATGGCAGCGGAAACACAATCCCAGCAGCCCGGCTCAGTCGCCGAGACGCGCGACGTCGAGGATTTCGCCTCGGTCCTGAAGCAGAGCTTCAAGCCGAAGACCGAACGTGCCGCGACCGAGGTCGAGGCCGGCATCGCGACCCTGGTCAACCAGGCGCTGGCGGACTCGACGCTGATCAAGAACGACGTGCTCGACACGATCGAGGAGATGATCGCGCGGCTCGACGCCAAGCTGACCGAGCAGATGAACGAGGTGCTGCACGCACCGGAGTTCCAGAAGATCGAGAGCGCCTGGCGCGGGCTGAACTATCTGGTCTTCAATTCGGAGACCGACGCGCAGCTAAAGATCAAGGTGATGAACGTCTCGAAGAACGAGCTGTATCGGAACCTGAAGACCTATCCCGGCGCGCGCTGGGACCAGAGCCCGCTGTTCAAGCAGGTCTATGAGCAGGAGTTCGGCCAGCTCGGCGGCCAGCCCTTCGGCTGCCTGATCGGCGACTATCACTTCAGCCATGTGGCCACGGACGTGCAGCTGCTGCGCGACCTGTCCAAGGTGGCGGCGGCGGCCCATGCCCCCTTCTTCGCCGGGGCGGACCCGACGCTGATGGGCATGGATACCTGGACGGAACTGTCGAACCCGCGCGATCTGAGCAAGGTCTTCGACACGCCCGACTACGCGGCCTGGAAGGGCCTGCGCGACGCGGCCGACTCCCGCTATGTCGGCCTGTGCCTGCCGCGGGTGCTGTCGCGGGTTCCCTACGGCGCCAAGTCGGAGCCGGTCGAGGAATTCGCCTTTGAGGAGGAGACCGACGGTCACACGGGCGAGAAATACGCCTGGATGAACGCGGCCTATGCGATGGCCGTCAACATCAACCGGGCCTACAAGGAATATGGCTGGTGCACGCGCATCCGGGGCGTCCAGTCCGGCGGTGAGGTTGTCAACCTGCCGACCCATACCTTCCCGACCGATGACGGCGGCGTCGACCTGAAATGCCCGACCGAGATCGCCATCAGCGACCGGCGCGAGGCGGAACTGGCCAAGTCCGGCCTGATCCCGCTGATCCACCGCAAGAACACCGACAAGGCCGCCTTCATCGGCGCCCAGTCGCTGTACAAGCCCAAGGCGTTCTCGGGCCCGGACGGGGTGGCGGCGACAGCGTCGGACAACCTGTCGGCACGGCTGCCCTATATGTTCGCGGTTTCGCGGTTTGCGCACTACCTGAAGTGCATGGTCCGCGACAAGGTCGGCTCCTACAAGGAAAAGGAGCCGCTGCGGCGCTGGCTGCAGGAATGGATCACCGACTATGTCGACGGCGATCCGGTCAATTCCAGCGAAGAGACGAAGGCGCGGCGCCCGCTCTCCGATGCGCGCATCGATGTCTTCGAGGACGAGGAGAACCCCGGCTACTACTCGGCCAAGTTCTATCTCCGGCCGCATTTCCAGCTCGAGGGCATGGATATCGGCCTGAGCCTGGTCTCGCGCCTGCCAGCTCCCAAGACCTGACCGTCACCTGACCAGCCGGTGACGTCAGCCGAGAAAGTCCCAGGCGCCCGTGTCCTTTGCGACCGGGCGCACAGGAGAACTTTGTCCAGTATCCGGGTTTTCCGACCGTGTTTCCCCTCATTCTCAACCAAAGGAGATCACCATGGCTACCGACTTCATTCTCGAAATCGACGGCATCAAGGGCGAAAGCCAGGACAAGAAACTCGAGAACATGATCGAGGTCGACTCGTTCTCGTGGGGCGTCAGCAATGCGGGCTCGCATGCGGCCGGCGCCGGCGGCGGCGCCGCCAAGGCCAGCTTCCAGGACATCCACTTCACCGCGGCCGTCAGCAAGGCCTCGCCGAACCTCGCGCTCTCCTGCGCCAACGGCAAGCACATCAAGAAGGCGGTGCTGCATGTCCGCAAGCAGGGCGAGCAGCAGCAGGAATACTACACGATCACCCTCGAGGACCTGCTGGTGTCGAGCTATCAGTCCGGTGACGCGGCCGGCGGCGCCAGTGTGCCGACGGATCAGTTCTCGCTGAACTACGCCAAGGTCAAGTACGAGTACAAGCCGCAGAAGAAGGACGGCTCGCTCGACGCTCCGGTCACCATGACCTGGGACCTGAAGAAGAACGCCGTGTGAAAACGGCGGTGGACCGGGCTCCCGGTTTGCCGTGTCGCGGTGGCCGTTGCGGACGCGTTCCGCAACGGCCATCGTGCGTGTCCAGGGCATCGACAGGGTGTGCGAGCGTCATGCTGCACGGGGTACCATGAACGGCACGCTGACGAAGAAGCGACTGCGCCCGCCCCTGATGTTCGCCTTCCGCGAGGCGCATCTGGAAAAGGATGCGAAGGTGTCGCTCGATCTGCGCGATGCCGGCGGCGAGCGGGTGATCGCCCAGCGTCGGGCCGCGCCCCGAGCCGCGATCACCGAGCCGAAGCTGCGCCGCGAGATCGCGGTTGATCTCGACGCCCTCGTCAACACGATCAATCTGGGCTCCTCAGTCGATCTGTCGCGCCACGAGCATGTCCGCAAGTCGATCCTGAACCATGGCTTCCCCGATCTGACGAGCCGCTCGATCGACGAGCACCGGGTCGATCTGATCGCGGAGGATATGGTCGCTGCACTGCTCGGCTATGAGCCGCGGTTGATCCGCAACTCGATCTCGGTCGAGCGCGATCATTCGCTCGACAGCGCCGAGCTCAAGGTCCGCTTCCTGGTCCAGGCCGATCTCAACTGCGAGCCGCTCAACGTGCCCGTCGAGTTCGTCGCCGATCTCGAGCTCGACACGGGCAAGATGGCGATCAGGAGCCGATAGGGCGATGCACCAGGAGTTTCTCGATCTCTACAATCAAGAGCTCCGCCTCTTCATGGAGCACTCGAAGGAGTTCGCGGAAGAGTATCCGGGCATTGCCGAAAGGCTGGGCGGGCTCGTCGGCGACCGGATGGACCCGATGGTGGGGGGCCTGCTGGAGGGCGCGGCCTTCCTGGCGGCGCGTGTCCAGCTCAAGCTGAAGCACGAGTTTCCCGAGTTCACCAACAATCTGATCGAGCAGCTGCTGCCGAACTATCTCGCGCCGACGCCGTCGGCGCTGCTCGCCGGCATCCGCCCGCCCTTTTCGGATCCGGGCCTGCGCGAGGGGATGACGATCCCGCGCGGCGCCTATCTCGACGCGACCTATCTCGAACGCGAGCGCCGCGTCGCCTGCCGCTACCGGCTCGGGGCGGCGGTGACGCTCTGGCCCTTCGACATCGCGGCGGCCGAGTACATTCCCGCGCCGGGCCCGTTGCAGGCGCTGGGACTCTCAACCGACCGGCGCGCGCTGTCGGGGCTGCGGCTGTCGCTGGTCCACCGGACCATGAGCGATCCCGAGCAGGAGCCGACGGCGGCGCAGGCGCTGAAGACGCCGACGAGCTGGTTTTCCGGCTGCCGCTGCAAGGACCTGACCGTCCATCTGCTCGGGGCCGAGGCCGATGCTGTGGCACTCTACGAGCAGCTCTTCTCCGATTGCGTCGGCATCTATTTCCGCCATCTCGACGAGTTCGGCGATCCCGTGATCACGCCGGCCGACGGGGTTTCGCTGGAGCAGCTGGGCTTCGGCGAGGACGAGGCGCTGCTGCCCGGCGACACGCGGGTCTTCCGCGGCTTCGATTTGCTGCGCGAGATGTTCTGGTTCCCGCGCAAGTTCCTCGGCTTCCGGCTCGACGGGCTGGCGCGGATCATGCCGAAGCTGACGGCGAAGGCCGTCGACGTGATCTTCGTCTTCGACGAGGTGAACATCCGGCTGGCCGCGGCGGTGCAGAAGCCGATGTTCGGGCTCTACGCGGCGCCGGCGATCAACCTGTTCGAAAAGACGCTCGACCGCATGCCGGTCAAGACCAATCAGCACGAGTTCCATGTCGTGCCCGACCGCAGCCGGCAGCTCGACTACGAACCGCACAGCATTCTCTCCGTTCACGCCCATTATGTCGGCGGGCGGGAGAAGCAGCCGGTGCATCCGCTCTATTCCTCGCCGGAGGGCGCCTCGCCGACGCATGGGCTGCTCTACACCCAGCGCCGGCTGTCACGGCGCCGCTCCGCCGCCGAGCGGCGGCTCGGCCGGTCATCGGACTACACCGGCACGGACATGTTCATCTCGCTGGTCGAGCCGGCGGGCGTGACCGACGCGACCTCGGTGGCGGAACTCAGCGTGCGGGCGCTCTGCTCGAACCGGCATCTGCCGGAACATCTGCCCACCGGCGAGGGCGGCGCCGATTTCCGGCTGATCGACAATGTCGCGCTCGACGTCGCCTGCCTGTCGGGGCCGACGCCGCCGCGCGAGCCGATCGTCTCGCAGTTGCGGCTGCGCTCGGAAACGGCGAGCACGGGCGTCGTCACCTGGCGGCTGATCAACCTGCTCAGCCTCAACCATCTCGGCCTCGTCCAGCGCGGGGCCGGCGCGAATGCGGAGGCGCTGCGCGAGCTGCTCTCGCTCTTTGCCGACCTCGCCGACAGCGCCACCGAGCGGCGCATTCGCGGCATCAAGAGCGTCGACAGCCGCCCGGTCGTGCGGCGCTTTCCGCAGCGCGCGGGCACGGGCGCGGCGCGCGGACTCGAGATCACCGTCGTGCTCGACGAGAAGGCCTTCGAGGGTTCGGGCGTCTTCCTGCTCGGGGCTGTCCTCGACCGCTTCTTCGCCGAATATGCGGCGATGAACCATTTCACCCAGACGGTGATCCGCACCGTCGAGCGCGGCGAGGTGATGCGCTGGCCGCCGCGCGCCGGATCGAGGCGGATCCTGTGACCGACAGCGCCTCCCTGCAGCGCGAGCCGAGCTATGCGGAGCAGCTCCAGGACGAGCCCTGGCGCTTCGATTTCTATGCGGTCATGCGCCGGCTGGAACGCAGCTTTCCGGAGCGCGGGCGGATCGGCGCGGTCGCAGCGCGGCGGGACGAATATGTCGCGCTCGGCGAGCCGGCCTATCTTGATTTCGCGGCCTCGACCATCGCCCAGGCCGACCGGGACGGGCAGGGGCGCCTGCGCCTCCTCGTCAAGTTCCTCGGCCTGCTCGGGCCGCAGGGTGCGCTGCCGCTGGCCACGACCGAGGAGAGCTATCACTGGCAGCTCGCGCGCGACGATGCCTTTCCGCGCTTCCTCGACATCTTCAACCACCGCTTCCTGCAGCTCTTCTTCCGGGCCTGGGCGGATTCGCGGCCCGTGGCGCAGCACGACCGGCCGGAGCGGGACCGTTTTGCGGCCTATGTCGGCAGCCAGATCGGGCTGGGCTCGGCGCCCTATCTCAACCGCGACAGCGTGCCCGATGCGGAGAAGCTCGCCCATGCCGGGCTGATCGGCGCCCAGGCGAAGTCGGCCTCGCGGCTGCGCGGGCTGCTGGCCGGGCTGTTCAAGGCGCAGGTCGAGATCGAGCAGTTTGTCGGCATGCGGCTGGTCTTCGATCCGGCCGACCGGACGCGGCTCGGCAGTCGGCATTGCACGCTCGGCGGCGACGCGCTGCTCGGCGCCAGCGTCTACAGCGTCGAGGACAAGTTCCGGATCTGCATCGTCGCGCGCGATCTCGATGAGTTCTCGCGCTTCCTGCCCAGCGGCGACCGCTGCGAGAAGCTGGCGGACGCCGTCTTTTTTCATCTGGGCGAGCCCTTCGAGTGGGATGTCGAGCTGGCGCTCCCGGTCGGGCATGTCAAGCCGGCACGGCTGGGGCAGTTCGGCCAGCTCGGCTGGACGAGCTGGATGTCGCCGAACTGGGATGCCCCGCCCGGCGCCCTGCGGCGCGATGCCCGTTTCCACCCCGCCGAGCGCCTGCGCGAGCAACGCAGCCGGGCGCGTTCACAACCCAACACCCGAACATCCTGACGTCCGAGGAGACCATCATGGCCGACATCAGTCTCGAAGCCGTCACAGGCAAGCTCAACCGGGTCGGCTATGAAGCCTTCATCCAGGCGTTGCGGCGGGCCAAAAGCGCCGGCAACCGCAATGTCGAGCTGGCCCATTGGCTCGCCCAGATCCTGCTGCGGCCGGCGACCGATATCGGCCTGACGGCGCAGCATTACGGGCTCGACATGGGCAGGCTCGCCACGGACATCGGCGGTGTCATGGAGGGCTTCCGCAAGAACGAGACGGAGATGCCGGGCGTCGCCAACAGCATCGTCGACGGGCTCGACCGCGGCTGGCACTACGCGACCCTGTTCTTCGGCGAGACACAGATCCGCACCGGCCATGTGCTGGTGGCGATCCTGAAGTCGAACGACCTGCGCCGCGTCCTGACGGGCATCTCCAAGGAGTTCGGCAAGATTCCGGTCGACGAACTCGCCGCCGGCCACGCCAAGATCTGGGAGGCCTCGGAGGAGGAGAACCTGCGGCCGATGGACGGCTCTGGTCTGCGCGCGGCCGGCACGCCCGGCGCCGAACAGGCCGAGGGCGCCAAGGGGACGACCGCGCTCGACCGCTTCTCGCAGGATCTGACAGCCAAGGCCCGCACGGGCACGATGGACCCGATCCTCGGCCGCGACGACGAGATCCGCCAGGTCATCGACGTGCTGATGCGCAGGCGCCAGAACAACCCGATCCTCACCGGCGAGGCCGGCGTGGGCAAGACCGCGATCGCCGAGGGCTTCGCTCAGCGCGTCGCCTCCGGTGACGTGCCGCCGCCGCTCAAGGGCGTGCGCGTCTGCGCGCTCGACATCGGCCTGATGCAGGCGGGTGCCTCGATGAAGGGCGAGTTCGAGCAGCGCCTGCGCTCCGTCATCGACGAGGTGCAGTCCTCACCGACGCCGGTGATCCTGTTCATCGACGAGGCGCATACGCTGATCGGCGCGGGCGGGGCGGCCGGCACGGGCGATGCCGCCAATCTGCTCAAGCCCGCGCTGGCGCGCGGCACGCTGCGGACCATCGCCGCGACGACCTGGTCGGAATACCGGCAGTATTTCGAGAAGGACCCGGCGCTGACCCGGCGCTTCCAGCCGGTCAATGTCGACGAGCCGGATGTGGCGCGCTGCTGCACCATGCTGCGCGGGCTGATTGCCCCGATGGAGAAGCACCACAAGGTGCGCATCTCGGACGCCGCGATAGTCGCCGCGGTGACGCTGTCGCATCGCTACATCCCGGCCCGCCAGCTGCCCGACAAGGCGGTCAGCCTGCTCGACACCGCCTGCGCCCGCGTCGCAATCAGCCAGAGCGCGACGCCGGCCGCGATCGAGGATGCGCGCGTCGCCATCGCCGCGCTGGCGCAGGAGAAGGCGGCGCTGACGGCCGACCAGGATCTCGGCGGCGACACCGCCAAGCGCCTGGCCGAGATCGAGGTCGAGACCGCCGAAGGCGAGAGCAAGCTCGCTGGGCTCGAAGCGGCCTGGGCGAGCGAGCTCGCCATCGTCGAGGAGATCAAGGCGCTGCGGGCGAAGCTCGCCGAGACGGCTGCCGCGGCCGCCGATCCCAAGGCCGACGTCGCCCAGCAGGTCGCGGCCGAGGCGGCGGGCGCGGAAGCACCGCCCCCGGCCGAGACGCCGGACCCGGCCGCGGCGCGCGAGGCGCTGGCGGCGAAGTTCGCGGCGCTGTCGGAGATCGACCCGGCGCAGCGCATGATCTACGCCCATGTCGACGAGCAGTCGGTCGCCTCGGTGGTCTCCGACTGGACCGGGATTCCCGTCGGCCGCATGGTCGCCGACGAGATCGAGACCGTGCTGAAGCTGGCGGAGACGCTGAACAAGCGCGTCGTCGGCCAGGATCACGGACTGGCGATGATCGCGCGCCGCATCGAAACCAACCGCGCCAAGCTCGACAATCCCAACAAGCCGATCGGCGTCTTCATGCTCTGCGGCCCGTCGGGCGTCGGCAAGACCGAGACGGCGCTGGCGCTGGCCGAGCAGCTCTATGGCGGCGAGCAGAACGTCATCACCATCAACATGTCCGAGTTCCAGGAGGCGCACACCGTCTCGACGCTGAAGGGCGCGCCTCCCGGCTATGTTGGCTATGGCGAGGGCGGGCGGCTGACGGAGGCCGTGCGGCGCAAGCCCTATTCGGTCGTCCTGCTCGACGAGATCGAGAAGGCGCATCCGGACGTCCACGAGCTGTTCTTCCAGGTCTTCGACAAGGGCGTGATGGAGGACGGCACGGGTCGGCGCATCGACTTCAAGAACACGCTGATCATCCTGACCTCGAATGTCGGCACCGACGAGATCATGGCGATGGCCTCCGACCCGGCGCAGCGCGCCGACCCGGAGTCGATCGCGGTGGCGCTGCGGCCGGCGCTGCTCAAGGTGTTCCCGCCGGCCCTGATCGGGCGCCTGGTGACGATCCCTTATTACCCGCTCTCGCCCGAGATGCTCGGCGGCATCGTGCGGCTGCAGCTCGGCCGCATCGGCAAGCGGATCCGCGACAATCACGAGGCCGCTTTCGTCTATGATGACGCGGTGGTCGCCCACATCGTCGCCCAGTGCAATGACCCCGATTCCGGCGGGCGCATGATCGACAATATCGTCACCAACTCGATGCTGCCGGCGCTCTCTCGCGCGATCCTCGGCCTCCAGCTCGAGAAGAAGCCGCTGACGGAGGCGAAGGTTTCGGTCGAGAACGGCGCCTTCGCCTACGCCGTGTCGTGAGCGGTTTCCGGGCCCGCTCCGGCCTGGTCGCGACCGACCGTGAAAGTGCGCTATCGTCCCTGGTGGCAGAGCATCGGCAGGGAGAGGGCGGCGGATGTTGCAACCAGCGCGGCTGAAGAGCCGGTCGGGCTCCGAAGGCAGGGCCGAGCGGCAGCACGATGCGTCGGATGGCTCGGCGCCCCGGCGCCGTAGACCCTCGCGCGTGGGGCGGCTCGGCCGCATCCTGGTGCTGCTGGCGGCCATCCTCGGCATCGCCTGGGGTGGCGTCGCGACCTGGCTGCTCCACCAGGAGAAGGCGGTGGTGGCGGCGCTCCAGCAGGAACAGCAGGTGCTGAAGGCGAGCTATGACGAGCGCATGCGGGTGCTGACGCGGCGGCTGGTCAGTTCGATCGCGACGCAACGCGCGCCGGGCACTGCTCCGCGCGAGGGCGGTGCCGACGACCAGCTCGCCGATCTGATCGCGCGGCAGATCGAGCTCGAGGCGCGGCAGAACCTTTTGGGCACGCTGACCGGCCAGGCGGTCGCGCCCGTCCTGCCCAACAGCGGCGCCCAGGCGCCGGGCGGGGCCGGCGGGCTCGCGGCGGTCGACCCCTTTCAGGGCAACATTCTCGATCGCATCAACCCCGCAGTCGTCGCCCCGCAGAAGCGCTTGGTGGCCGTGGCGCTGCGGGCGGAGGAGACCTTGCCACTGATCGAACGCATCGCGCTGTTCCAGCAATCACTCGACCGGATCGACCAGGCTCAAGGGCAGCAGGTTTCGGCACTGGGCCTGCGGCTCGCCGGCCGGGTGCAGGAGGTGAGGGCAGCACTCGCCGATCTCGGGCTCGATGTCGGCAAGGTCCGGCTGCCCCCCGCGCGACAGGCGATGGGCGGGCCGCTGATCCCGCTCTCGGTGACGATGCGCGCCGGCAGCTTCGAGCATCGTGTGCTGCAACTCGGCGAGGCGCAGGCGACTTTCGGACGCTGGCGCGAACTGGCGCAGATCGTACCGCTGCGCCGCCCGCTCGAGGGCGACGACAGCACGACCAGCAATTTCGGCATGCGCACCGACCCCTTCACGGGCGCGGCGGCGATGCATTCCGGCATGGATTTTCGCGGCGAGACGGGCACGCCCATCCGTGCCACGGGTGCCGGCAAGGTGCTGCGGGCCGAGGTGGCAGGCGGCTACGGGAATCTCGTCGAGCTCGACCATGGCAACGGGCTCACCACCCGCTACGCGCATCTCAGCGCCTTCGACGTGAAACCGGACCAGATCGTCCCGCCCGGCGCCATCATCGGCCGGCTGGGCTCGACCGGGCGTTCGACCGGGCCGCATCTGCATTACGAGACGCGGCTGGCGGGCGAAGCGACCAACCCGCTGAAGTTCATCGAAGTGGGCAACCGCCTGTCACAGCCCTCGCTGCCGGCGGGGGTGCGGTGAGGGCTGACAATCCTGCCGTTGACCTTGTGCCGTCATCCTGGGCGACCGAAGGTCGACCGGGATCCATCATCGGGCAGGACGTCGCCCGATGATGGATCCCGGCCTGCGCGGCTTCGCCGCTTGTCCAGGATGACGGGTTGGCGTGGCTCGCAACGGCTCAGGCGGCCGCCGCCTCCGCCATGAAGGCCTCCAGCGCCTCGTGCTCGGCCGTCGAGAGGCGCAGGCCCAGCTTGCTGCGGCGCCAGAGCACGTCGGCCGCCTGCTTCGCCCATTCCGCCCGCATCAGGTAGCGGACCTCGCGCTCATAGAGATCGGCACCAAAATGGCGGCCGAGATCGGCCTCGCTGCCAGCGCCCTGGAGGATCTCGCGCGCCCTGGTGCCATAGGCGCGGACCAGCCGCGCCAGCGTCGGGCGGGCGAGCCAGGGATGGGCGGCAGCCAGCGCATCGACCTGCGCTCCATAGCCCTCGACCGGGAAATCGCCGCCCGGCAGCGTGCCGGTGACCGTCCAGCTCGGGCGCGCCGCCCAGGCGGCATGGGGGCCGAGCTTCTCCAGCGCGGATTCGGCGAGGCGGCGATAGGTCGTGATCTTGCCGCCGAAGACGGAGAGCAGCGGCGCCTGGCCCTGCGGCGCGTCGAGGGTCAGCACATAGTCGCGCGTCGCCTCCTGCGCCTTGCTGGCGCCGTCGTCATAGAGCGGCCGCACGCCGGAGTAGGTCCAGACGACGGAAGCCGGGGTCACCGGCTCGCGGAAATACTCGCTCGCGGCGGCGCAGAGATAGTCGATCTCCTCGGGCGTCGCCTTCGCGTCGGCGGGATTGCCGCGATAGTCGCGGTCGGTCGTGCCGATCAGGGTGAAGTCGCGCTCATAGGGGATCGCGAAAATGATGCGCCCGTCGGCGTTCTGGAAGATGTAGCAGCGGTCGTGCTCGTAGAGCCGGGGCACGACGATATGGCTGCCCTGGACCATGCGGACGGCGGCCTTCGTGTTGGAGCGGACGACGCCGCCGAGCACGTCGCCGACCCAGGGGCCGGCCGCATTGACCAGCGCCTTTGCCAGCACGCTGCGGCGGGCGTCGTTGGTCTCCGCGGTGATGCGCCAGAAGCCGCCCTCGCGGTCGGCCGAGACGACGCGGCTGCGGGTGTGGATCGCGGCGCCCTTGGCTGCGGCGTCCATGGCGTTGAGCACGACGAGGCGTGAATCCTCGACCCAGCAATCGGAATACTCGAAGGCGGTGGCGCCATCGTCCTTGAGCGGTCGGCCGGCGGCGTCGCGGGAGAGGTTGAGCGTGCGAGTCGCCGGCAGTTTCTTGCGGCCGCCGATATGGTCGTAGAGGAACAGGCCGAGCCGCAACAGCCAGGCCGGGCGCAGCCCCTTGTGATGCGGCAAGACGAAGCGCAGCGGCCAGATGATGTGCGGGGCCATCGCCCAGAGCCGTTCGCGCTCCATCAGCGCCTCGCGCACCAGCCGGAACTCGTAATGCTCGAGATAGCGCAGCCCGCCATGGATCAGCTTGGTCGAGGCGGAGGAGGTGGCGCCGGCGAGGTCGTCCTTCTCGAAGAGGACGACGGAGGCGCCGCGCCCCGCCGCGTCGCGGGCGATGCCGCAGCCATTGATGCCGCCGCCGATGACGGCAAGGTCGTAGGTGGTTTCCGTCTCGCTCATGCGCAGATCAGGCCTTGTTGCTCTCGACTCCGCTCCATTCGGCGGGCTGGCTGGCCCCGAATGCCGCCGTCGGCACAGGCTGCTCCTTGCCGAGATCACCTGATGTGTCAACGCGACGAGACTGCGGCCCGCCGTCCCGGCTTGCGCGGGAGACCGGAGAGCCCTCAGATGGCCAGGTCACGTCTTGTTCCCACCGGCTCCGGCCGAAAACGCTCTGGATTCCACGCCGCCATGACCGTCACCGATATCGCGACGCGGACCTACAATCATGGCTGGCGGCTCGATCCGATCATCCGCAGCCTGCTCGACACGGATTTCTACAAGCTGCTGATGCTGCAGATGATCCGCGCCTTCCATCCGCAGGTGGAGGTCACCTTCTCGCTGATCAACCGTTCCAAGCACATCCGCCTCGCCGACATCGTCGACGAGGCGGAACTGCGCGCGCAGCTCAACCATGCGCGCTCGGTGCGCTTCTCCAAGAAGGAGCTGATCTGGCTCGCCGGCAACTCGTTCTACGGCAAGCGCCAGATGTTCTCGCCGGAGTTCCTCGCCTGGCTCGCCGATTTCCAGCTGCCGGACTACGAGCTGCGCCGGGTCGACGGGCAGTACGAGCTGCATTTCGAGGGGCCCTGGACGCACACGACGATGTGGGAGGTGCCGGCGCTGGCGATCATCAACGAGCTGCGGGCGCGGCGCGTCATGGTCGGGCAGAAGCGCTTCGCGCTCGATGTGCTCTATGCCCGCGCCAAGGCGAAGATGTGGGACAAGGTCGAGCGGCTGCAGGCGCTGCCCAACCTCAGGCTCTCCGATTTCGGCACGCGCCGGCGCCATGGCCATCTCTGGCAGCGCTGGTGCGTCGAGGCGCTGAAGGAGGGGCTGGGGCCGAAGTTCAGCGGCACATCGAACGTGCTGCTGGCGATGGACGGCGATCTCGAGGCGATCGGCACCAACGCCCATGAGCTGCCGATGGTGCTGGCGGCGCTGGCCGAGAGCGACGCGGAGCTGTTGCGCGCACCCTATCGCGTGCTCGACGAATGGCGCCAGGTCTATGGCGGCAATCTGCTGATCGCCCTGCCGGACGCCTTCGGGACAAGCGGTTTCCTGCGCCATGCGCCCGACTGGGTCGCGGACTGGACCGGCTTTCGCCCGGATTCGGCGCCGCCGATCGAGGCGGGCGAGGCGATCATGGCCTGGTGGAGGGCGCGGGGGCGCGATCCGCGCGAGAAGCTGCTGGTCTTCTCGGACGGGCTCGACGTGGATGCGATCGAACGGGTCTACCGGCACTTCGACGGCAAGGTCCGCATGGCCTTCGGCTGGGGCACGGACCTCACCAATGATCTCGTCGGCTGCCTGCCCGACGGTTCGCGCGCGCTCGACCCGATGTCGCTGGTCTGCAAGGTCACGAAGGCGAATGGCCGACCGGCGGTGAAGCTCTCCGACAACCCCGAGAAGGTCTCCGGCGAGGGCGAGGCGGTGGCGCGCTATCGCCGGGTGTTCGGTGTCGCGGGCGCCTGAACGGCCCCGCCACGCAGCCAACCTTGCATCGCGCGTCAAAACACCCTAATGCGACCGCGCTTTCGGAAGGCCTCGCAGGGCCGGTGTCAGGAAACAGGGTGTCATGGCCAAAGAGAAATTCGCTCGCACGAAGCCGCATTGCAACATTGGAACGATTGGTCACGTTGACCATGGCAAGACGTCTTTGACGGCTGCGATCACGAAGGTTCTGGCGGAGTCGGGCGGCGCGTCGTTCACGGCGTATGACCAGATCGACAAGGCTCCGGAGGAGAAGGCGCGCGGGATCACGATCTCGACGGCGCATGTGGAGTACGAGACGGCTGCGCGTCACTATGCTCACGTCGACTGCCCCGGCCACGCCGACTATGTGAAGAACATGATCACGGGCGCGGCGCAGATGGACGGCGCGATCCTGGTGGTGTCGGCGGCCGACGGCCCGATGCCGCAGACCCGCGAGCACATCCTGCTGGCGCGCCAGGTCGGCGTTCCCGCGCTGGTGGTGTTCATGAACAAGGTCGATCTCGTCGACGACGCCGAGCTTCTCGAGCTGGTCGAGATGGAGATCCGCGAGCTTCTGTCGAAGTACGACTTCCCCGGCGACGACATCCCGATCACCAAGGGTTCGGCGAAGGTTGCGCTGGACAATGGCGACAAGGCGATCGGCCATGACGCGATCATCGCGCTGATGAAGACGGTCGACGACTACATCCCGCAGCCGGCGCGTCCGCTGGACCTGCCGTTCCTGATGCCGGTCGAGGACGTGTTCTCGATCTCGGGCCGCGGCACGGTGGTGACGGGTCGCGTCGAGCGCGGCATCGTCAAGGTCGGCGAGGAAATCGAGATCGTCGGCCTGAAGGACACGGTCAAGACGACGGTCACGGGCGTCGAGATGTTCCGCAAGCTGCTGGACCAGGGCCAGGCGGGCGACAACATCGGCGCGCTGCTGCGCGGCACGAAGCGCGAGGACGTCGAGCGCGGGCAGATCCTGTGCAAGCCGGGTTCCGTGAAGCCGCACACGAAGTTCAAGGCCGAGGCCTACATCCTGACCAAGGAGGAGGGCGGTCGCCACACGCCGTTCTTCACCAACTACCGCCCGCAGTTCTACTTCCGCACGACGGACGTGACGGGCGTGGTGCATCTGCCGGAAGGCACGGAGATGGTGATGCCGGGCGACAACATCGCCATGGAAGTGCACCTGATCGTGCCGATCGCGATGGAGGAGAAGCTGCGCTTCGCCATCCGCGAAGGCGGCCGCACCGTCGGCGCCGGCGTCGTCGCCAGCATCATCGCTTGATTCAAGCGATCGCTGCAAAGCTTTGAGGGGGCGGCGGAAACGCCGCCCTTTTCTGTGACGGCCTCACCGTCCGCGTTGTTTTTCGACTTGAAAAGCCAAGCCGGTTGGGGCAAAGGAACCGCGACTACAGGGGTGTAGCTCAGTTGGTAGAGTACCGGTCTCCAAAACCGGTTGTCGTAGGTTCGAGCCCTACCGCCCCTGCCAGTTCCCTTCCATCGACCGGGGTGGGGACAATTCGGCGCCCAGCGCGCCCTCGGTCGGCTTCCTGTCTTGGAACAAACCGGTGTGGCGCACTCGCGTGTCGCGGCCGCGCCGGGTCGTGACCAGGTTCGGGGCCCGCCCTCAGGCAGCCGGCAAAACCTCTTGGCGAACGCCGCGGGGCGTTGTAGAAGCCTTCTCACGACGGCGCGCGGCTCCCTGAGCCCCGCGCCGCGAATGTTTCAGGACGGCCGAATCGGCGCGGGCGAGAGCCGGGTGCCGGCGCGGAACCCGAGGTGACCCATGGCCAAGAGCAGCCCCTTCAGCTTCCTGCAGGACGTGCGCAACGAAGCGTCCAAGGTGACGTGGCCGTCGCGGCGCGAGACGCTGATCACCACCGGCCTCGTGCTGCTGATGGTGGTCGTCTCCAGCCTGTTCTTCTTCTTCACCGACACCATCATCCGCTGGTCGCTCGGCCTCATCCTCGGCGCCCGTTGAACGGAATCAGACACGTGAGCACCCGCTGGTACATCGTCCACGCCTATTCGAACTTCGAGAACAAGGTCGCGCAGTCGATCCGCGACCAGGCGGCGCAGCGCAATCTCGCCGACAAGTTCGACGAGGTGCTGGTCCCGACCGAGAAGGTCGTCGAGGTCCGCCGCGGCCGCAAGGTCGAAGCCGAGCGCAAGTTCTTCCCCGGCTATGTGCTGGTGAAATGCGAAATGACCGATGAGGTCTACCACCTCATCAAGAACACGCCGAAGGTCACCGGCTTCCTCGGGGCCGACAAGGCCAAGCCGATGCCGATCCCCGAGAGCGAGGCGATGCGCATCAAGGGCCAGGTCGCGGAAGGCGTCGAGCGGCCGAAGCCGACGATCGTCTTCGAGATCGGCGAGCAGGTGAAGGTCGCGGACGGTCCGTTCGCCTCGTTCAATGGCGTCGTCGAGGACGTCGACCATGGCCGCGCCCGCCTCAAGGTCGCGGTCTCGATCTTCGGCCGCGCCACACCGGTCGAGCTCGAATACGGCCAGGTGGAGAAGCTCTGAGGCAGCCCGGCTGGGGCTGCGACGATCCAGTCTCGTCGTTCAAGTGACGAGACGTTAACTGTCCTGAAATCTGATTGACGCAGCGTCCATGCCCATCATCTGGCATGGACGCATGTTTCCCAAGAGCTTCAAGGCCACCGTCGATCAGCGCCTAGCCTTGTGGGGCCTCCTGCTTGGACTTCTGGCCAGCCTTTTTGCCGCCTCCGAAGTCATCGGCTCGCTGCGGCTGGACGGATTCTCGCGTGAGATCGCGCAGCATACCGATGCCGCCGGCCAGATCGCGCGCAGCGAAGGGGCCTATCGGCGATTTCTGCTGACAGGCGCAGCGGGTAGCGGCGCTGACCCGGCCGCTCCCCAGGAATTGCTGGCCGTCTCCCGGCAGATCGCATCGTCGGTCAATGGTCAGGTGGGGCGCAAGGCGGAAGAGGCCGCCGAGGCGCTAGCGGGATTCCTGCGTCTGCAGGCGGGTGGCGATGGCCATCTGCAACCGGCCATCGATCGGGTCGCTGCCGCCCGGGAAGCTCTGAGCCAAGCCATCGCCGACAGCCTTGCCGCCACGAGCGGACGCCTCGCCTATCATCTCGGCAACGCCCGGCAGAACGCGATCCTGCTCTCGCTCCTCGGTCTGTTCGTGGGCATCCTGGCGGTTTCGTTCGAGTACCGCTGGCTGGTGCGCCCGATCGTGGGCATGGCCCGGGTGCTGACGCCAGGGGAGGACGGTCGGATCTGGCTGCAACGCGTGGCGCTGCGCCGCGACGAGGTCGGAATGCTAGGCCGGGCGCTACTGGCCCATCTGCGCCATGAGCGCAGCCAGCAGGAGGAATCGCAGGTCAAGCTGTCCTCACTGTCGGCCGAGGTCCAGCGTCAGGAGCAATTGCAGGCCCAGGCCGCGACGTTCCAGGCGCGCATCGCCGAGATCGCCGTCGCCCTGGAGACCCATGCCGCGCGGATGTCGCATGCGTCCGGCGATCTGGCCGGGCTCTCGCGTTTCGTCGACGAGCATGCCGGCGCCGCGGCTCAGTCGTCCGCCCGCGCCTCGTCCCATGTCGATGTCGTCGCCCATTCGATCTCGGAGGTATCGTCGCTCCTGGCCCATACGGCCTCGGAGGCCCAGTCGACGTCGCGCGTGGTGGAGGTTGCCAAAGCGAGCGTGGCCGCCGCGTCCGAAGACAGCGTCGCGCTCGCCGAGGCCGTCCAGGGCATCGACCGCGTCATGGACATCATCAGCCTCGTCGCGGGCCAGACGAACCTGCTCGCCCTCAACGCGGCGATCGAGGCCGCCCATGCCGGCGAATCGGGCCGCGGCTTCGCCGTTGTGGCCACCGAGGTGAAGCAGCTGGCCTGCCGCACCGCGAGCGCCACGGACGAGGTCCGCCAGGGGCTTGCCGCGGTCCGCTCGGCGGCCGACGGCATGGCGACGCGCGTCGGGTCGCTGGTCGCGTCGGTGGCCGAGGTCGACCGTGCCGCCGCGGCGATCGCGGGGCTTGCGATGCGTCAGCAGCACAGTTCACAGGAGATCCGCGCCAGCACGGCGCAGACGGCCGAGGATGTCCGCTCCGCCGCCGATCAGGTGCGCCAGGTGGCGGCGATGGTCGAGAACTGGCGGCAGACGGGCGAGACGGTGACGCTCGCCTCCGCCGATTTGGATCATCAGGCAGCAGCGCTGCGCGAAGCCGTGGCCGGCTACATCGCTCAAACCCGACAGGCCATCGCATGACCATCACCGCCGGCATCGACGGGCAGGACCAGCGCCTTGCCCCTCCCGCCTCGCCACGGCGCCCCTTGCCGCCCATCTCACGGGCGCTGCACTGGCTGATGGCCATCCTGGTCCTGATGATGTTCATCACCGGGGTCCTGATGAAGCAGTTCGGCGAGGGCGCGATTGCCGACGCGCTCTACACCTTCCACAAGACGGCGGGCGTCTGCGCGCTGGCGCTGGTGCTGCTCAGGCTCGGCTATCGGGCCATCGCGCAGTGGCAGGGGCGCTGGAGCCGCGGTGCCGGCAGCCACTGGGTCCATGGGCTGCTCTATCTCGGCCTGCTGGGCGTGCCGCTGCTGGGCTGGGCGGGCATCTCCGATTTCGGGGCGCTGGGGATCTATGCCGGCTGGTCGCTGCCGGCGATCTGGCCGGAGGGGGCCGGCCATGCGGCATGGCTGTTCCGCAGCCACGCCATCCTGGCCTTCCTGCTGCTGGGCTGCGTCGCCATCCATCTCGGGATCGCGCTCGGTGCCTATATCGAGCGCGGTGGTACCGGCGCGCGAACCAGGCGCGGTGCGCCTGAAGGCATGAACGGGGCTTCCCCTCCGCGGCCTTCTGTGCCATAGGCCCCACCTCACTTGCGTGGGAGGCATGCCGGTCGCCAGCCGGATCACCCTGCCGCACCACGCTCTGCAACATCCCGACCCCGGGCGGATCTGATCCGCGGGCGGGACGTCGTCGTTCCGATCGGCATCGGGGCAGGCGGCAGGAGCAGCCATCATGGCGAAGAAGATCACGGGCTACGTGAAGCTTCAGGTTCCGGCGGGCGCGGCCAATCCGTCGCCGCCGATCGGTCCGGCGCTGGGTCAACGCGGCCTCAACATCATGGAATTCTGCAAGGCCTTCAATGCGAAGACCGCGCAGATGGAGAAGGGCATGCCGATCCCGGTGATCATCACCGCGTATCAGGACCGCTCCTTCACCTTCGAGATGAAGCAGCCGCCGGTCTCGTACTGGCTGAAGAAGGCCGCCGGCCTGACCTCGGGTTCCAAGACCCCGGGCCGCGGCGGCAATGTCGGCAAGGTCACCGCCGCGCAGATCAACGAGATCGCCGAGAAGAAGATGGCCGATCTCAACTGCGACAGCGTCGAATCCGCAGCGTCCATGATCAAGGGCTCCGCCCGGTCGATGGGCCTGGAAGTCGTGGGCTGAGGGGGCGAAGATGGCACATATCGGAAAGCGCGTGGTCAAGGGCCGTGAAGGCATCGACCGCACCAAGCTGTACCCCCTGACCGAGGCCGTCGGCCTGGTGAAGGAGCGGGCGACCGCCAAGTTCGACGAGACCGTCGAGGTCTCGATGAATCTGGGCGTCGATCCGCGTCACGCCGACCAGATGGTTCGCGGCGTCTGCAACCTGCCGAACGGCTCGGGCCGCGTCCTGCGTGTCGCCGTGTTCGCCCGCGGCGCCAAGGCCGAGGAGGCCAAGAAGGCCGGCGCCGACATCGTCGGTGCGGAGGACCTGGTCGAGATCGTCCAGAAGGGCACGATCGACTTCGATCGCTGCATCGCGACCCCGGACATGATGCCGCTGGTCGGCCGTCTCGGTAAGGTGCTGGGCCCGCGCGGCCTGATGCCGAACCCGAAGGTCGGCACGGTCACCATGGACCTGACGACCGCGGTCGCGGCGTCCAAGGGCGGTTCGGTCGAGTTCCGCGTCGAGAAGGCCGGCATCGTGCATGCCGCCGTCGGCAAGGTCTCGTTCTCGGCCGAGAAGCTGGCAGAGAACATCAAGGCCTTCGCCGACTCCGTCGCCAAGGCGAAGCCGGCCGGCGCCAAGGGCACCTATATCCAGCGCGTCGCGATCTCCTCGACGATGGGTCCGGGCGTCAAGATCGAGCCGAACACGGTTCTCGGCGGCTGATGCCGCTGCGCGCTTCGGCCGGCCCCGCGCCGTCCGAAGCGTCCCGGCCCCGGAGACGGCGGCCGGACGCGGAGTCTCCCTTGCGGAGTTCCGCAGGATGCCACTTGGCAGAGGCAGACGAAGGCGCTATGACGCCCGCCTGTTTCCATAAGTGATGTGGGCTCCGGCGTGCTCGTCGCGCAGGGGTCTGTTTCGCGTTTTTCGGCGGTTCGCCGCCGAAAGATGGGTGTTTGGGGTGCGGCGAGCGATCGTCGGACCCGAATCGCCCAGTCCTGTCTGAGACTGCAGGTGCGTCGAGGGCTTCCGCCCGAGGGCATAATTTCGCCAAGAGGCCTGCATAGACGGTGCAAGAGCTCGAAGGGGGTCGCGAGACCCCGAAGACGGTTCGAACCATCTCGCCCGATCACGGCCTCGCGCCGGAGAGGGGACAGGGCACTGAGCGTCGCTCCGACGATGCACCGGTGTCAACCGGGGCTTCGAAGGAGCGGCAGTGCAACCGGCGGCGAGCCCTTACAGGCCTGCCGCCTACCGGAGAGAGCCCAGTGGATAAAGCGGCAAAGACAGATGCCGTCGCGACGCTGAACGCGGTGTTTGCGAACACCTCGGTCGTCGTCGTGGCCCACTATGCGGGTTTGACGGTGGCCCAGTTCCAGAAGCTTCGTCGCGAGATGAAGGCCAATGGCGCCACCGTGAAGGTCGCAAAGAACCGGCTGGCCAAGATCGCTCTTGAAGGCACCGACGTCGCGTCCATCAGCAACCTGCTGACGGGTCCCACCCTGATCGCCTATTCCAACGATCCGGTCGCGGCGCCGAAGGTCGCCACCGCTTTCGCCAAGGAGAACGACAAGCTCGTCATCCTCGGCGGCGCGATGGGCAAGACCGCCCTGAACCCCGATGGCGTCAAGGCTCTGGCCACGATGCCCTCGCTCGACGAACTGCGCGCCAAGCTGCTCGGCCTCCTGCAGGCCCCGGCAACGAAGATCGCCCAGCTCTCGACCGCACCGGCTGCCAAGCTGGCGCGCGTGTTCCAGGCATATGCCGACAAGGATGCGGCCTGATCCAGGCCAGTTACCCCTGATATCGTTCGAACCTCTTACCTATATAGGAGCCTACAATGGCTGATCTGACCAAGCTCGTCGACGAGCTCTCCTCGCTGACCGTCCTCGAGGCGGCCGACCTCGCCAAGATGCTCGAAGAGAAGTGGGGCGTCTCCGCCGCTGCCGCCGTCGCCGTGGCCGCTGGCCCCGCCGGCGCCGCTCCGGCCGCCGCTGCCGAAGAGCAGACCGAGTTCACCGTCGTTCTTGCCGCCGCCGGCGACAAGAAGATCGAGGTGATCAAGGAAGTCCGCGCCATCACCGGCCTGGGCCTCAAGGAAGCCAAGGACCTGGTCGAAGCCGCGCCGAAGCCCGTCAAGGAGTCGGTCGGCAAGGACGAGGCCGAGAAGCTCAAGAAGCAGCTCGAGGCCGTCGGCGCCAAGGTCGAGCTCAAGTGAGCAGGGCCGGCATGATGCCGGTCCGACCGTAGTCAACACCAGACAGTCCCGGGGCGGGCATCCGCCTCCGGGGCTGTCGCGTCGTTTCCGCAAGTCGATGCGAAAACGATGAGTCAGGCGCTTAAAGCAACCCTTGGTTGCGGATGGCGTGTTTCGGATGATGTCGGCGCGATGATGCGCCGAACGGCTCACCCGGCGGCCCGGCCGCCACCCCCCGGACCTCCGGGTGAGCCGTCCGTAGAGATTGCGAGGAACAAGATGGTCAATTCGCTCCAGGGCCGCAGGCGCGTCCGCAAGTTCTTCGGGAAACTCAAGGAAGTGGCGCAGATGCCGAACCTCATCGAGGTTCAGAAGGCGTCCTACGACCAGTTCCTGATGATCGACGAGCCGAAGGGCGGTCGTGGCGACGAGGGCCTGCAGTCGGTCTTCAAGTCGGTCTTCCCGATCGGCGATTTCTCGGGCGCCTCGCTGCTCGAATTCGTCAAGTACACCTTCGAGCCGCCGAAATACGACGTCGACGAGTGCCGTCAGCGCGGCATGACCTTCTCGGCGCCGCTCAAGGTGACGCTGCGCCTGATCGTGTTCGATATCGATCCCGACACGCAGGCGAAGTCGGTCAAGGACATCAAGGAGCAGGATGTCTACATGGGCGACATGCCGCTCATGACGGACAACGGCACCTTCATCGTCAACGGCACCGAGCGCGTCATCGTCTCGCAGATGCACCGTTCGCCGGGTGTGTTCTTCGACCACGACAAGGGCAAGACCCATTCCTCGGGCAAGCTGCTGTTCGCCGCCCGCATCATTCCCTATCGTGGCTCGTGGCTCGACATCGAGTTCGACGCGAAGGACATCGTCTACGCGCGCATCGACCGGAAGCGTAAGATCCCCGTCACGTCGCTGCTGTTTGCGCTCGGCATGGACGGCGAGGAGATCCTCAGCCGCTTCTACAACCACATCACCTATGTCCGCGACGACAAGGGCTGGCGCGTTCCCTACGACGCCGAGCGCATGAAGGGCTTCAAGGCGACCGTCGACCTGATCGACGCCGACACCGGCGAGGTCGTGGTCGAGGCCGGCAAGAAGCTCGTCGCCCGGACCGCCCGCCAGCTCGCCGAGAAGGGCCTGAAGTTCCTGCGCGCGACCGACGAGGATCTCGTCGGCCAGTACATCGCCGAGGACATCGTCGATCCCGAGACCGGCGAAGTGCATGCCGAGGCCGGCGAAGAGCTGACCATGGCCGCTGAGGCCAAGACCGGCGAGATGAAGGGCAACCTCGTCGACCTGATCGCCAAGGGCTACACCGAGCTCACGGTGCTCGACATCGACCACATCACGGTCGGTCCCTATATCCGCAACACGCTGACCGTGGACAAGAACTCGCGCCGCGAAGAGGCGCTGTTCGACATTTACCGCGTCATGCGTCCCGGCGAGCCGCCGACGCTCGAGACCGCGGAGAACATGTTCCAGTCGCTCTTCTTCGACTCGGAGCGCTACGACCTCTCGGCCGTCGGCCGCGTCAAGATGAACATGCGTCTCGACCTCGACGCCGAGGACACCGTCCGGATTCTCCGCAAGGAGGACATCTTCGCGGTCGTCAAGGCGCTGGTCGACCTGCGCGACGGCAAGGGCGAGATCGACGACATCGACCATCTCGGCAACCGCCGCGTCCGCTCGGTCGGCGAGCTGATGGAGAACCAGTACCGCCTGGGCCTGCTGCGCATGGAGCGCGCCATCAAGGAGCGCATGTCGTCGGTCGATATCGACACGGTGATGCCGCAGGACCTGATCAACGCGAAGCCCGCGGCTGCCGCCGTGCGCGAATTCTTCGGCTCGTCGCAGCTGTCGCAGTTCATGGACCAGACGAACCCGCTCTCGGAAGTCACGCACAAGCGTCGTCTTTCGGCGCTTGGCCCGGGTGGTCTGACCCGTGAGCGCGCCGGCTTCGAGGTGCGCGACGTGCACCCGACCCATTACGGCCGCATCTGCCCCATTGAGACGCCGGAAGGCCCGAATATCGGCCTGATCAACTCGCTCGCCACCTTCGCGCGGGTGAACAAGTACGGCTTCATCGAGAGCCCCTATCGCCGCATCCGTGACGGCAAGCAGACCGACGAGATCATCTATCTCTCGGCCATGGAGGAGGCGAAGTACAATGTCGCCCAGGCCAATGCCGCCGTCGACAAGGAGGGCCGTCTGACCGACGACCTGATCGTCTGCCGCCGCGCCGGTGAAGTGATCGTCACGCCGGTCGACAAGGTCGACTTCCAGGACGTCTCGCCCAAGCAGCTGGTTTCGGTCGCCGCGGCGCTGATCCCGTTCCTCGAGAACGACGACGCCAACCGCGCGCTGATGGGCTCGAACATGCAGCGCCAGGCGGTGCCGCTGGTTCGTGCCGACGCGCCCTTCGTCGGCACCGGCATGGAAGCCGTCGTCGCCCGTGACTCGGGCGCCGCGATCGCGGCCCGCCGCGCCGGCATCGTCGACCAGGTCGACGCCACGCGTATCGTCATCCGCGCTTCGGACGAGATGGACCCGACGAAGCCGGGCGTCGACATCTACCGGCTGCAGAAGTTCCAGCGCTCGAACCAGTCGACCTGCATCACGCAGCGGCCGCTGGTGCGCGTCGGCGATATCATCAAGAAGGGTGACATCGTCGCCGACGGCCCGTCGACAGAGTTCGGCGAGCTCGCGCTCGGCCGCAACGTGCTCGTCGCGTTCATGCCGTGGAACGGCTACAACTTCGAGGACTCGATCCTGCTCTCGGAGAAGATCGTCTCGGAAGACGTCTTCACCTCGATCCATATCGAGGAATTCGAGGTCATGGCCCGCGACACCAAGCTCGGGCCCGAGGAAATCACGCGCGACATTCCCAACGTCTCGGAAGAGGCGCTGAAGAATCTCGACGAAGCCGGCATCGTTTATATCGGTGCGGAAGTGGCGGCTGGCGACATCCTCGTCGGCAAGATCACGCCGAAGGGCGAAAGCCCGATGACGCCGGAAGAGAAGCTGCTGCGCGCCATCTTCGGCGAGAAGGCCTCCGACGTCCGCGACACCTCGCTGCGGGTGCCCCCGGGCGTTCAGGGGACGATCGTCGAGGTGCGGGTGTTCAACCGCCACGGCGTCGACAAGGACGAGCGCGCCCAGGCTATCGAGCGCGAGGAGATCGAGCGTCTCGCCAAGGACCGCGACGACGAGCAGGCGATCCTGGACCGCAACACCTTCGCGCGTCTGGCCGATATCCTGACCGGCAAGACCGGCCTCGCCGGCCCCAAGGGCTTCAAGAAGGACACGGTCATCACCCGCGAGGGCATGACCGAGTTCCCGCGCTCGCAGTGGTGGCTGTTCGCCACCGGCGACGACGCCCTGATGACCGAGATCGAGGCGATGCGGAAGCAGTACGACGAGTCGAAGAAGCGCCTCGAGCAGCGCTTCCTCGACAAGGTCGAGAAGCTGCAGCGCGGTGACGAGCTGCCTCCGGGCGTGATGAAGATGGTCAAGGTCTTCGTCGCGGTGAAGCGCAAGATCCAGCCGGGTGACAAGATGGCCGGCCGTCACGGCAACAAGGGCGTGGTCTCGCGCATCGTAGCTGCCGAGGACATGCCGTTCCTCGAGGACGGCACTCATGCCGACATCGTGCTCAACCCGCTCGGTGTGCCGTCGCGCATGAATGTCGGGCAGATCCTCGAGACCCATCTGGGCTGGGCTGCCGCCGGTCTCGGCAAGCAGATCGGCGCGGCGCTCGACGCCTACAAGAAGTCGAGCGACTACAAGGCGCTGCGCGCTTCGTTCGAAGCCGTCTACGAGGACAACGAGATCATCGCCTCGATGGACGAGGCCGAGCTCGTGGAGATGGGGCAGAACCTGCGCCGCGGCGTGCCGATGGCGACACCGGTGTTCAACGGCGCCAAGGAGGCCGATATCGAGCGGCTGCTGGAGCAGGCGGGTCTGCATTCCTCGGGCCAGTCGACGCTCTATGACGGGCGCACCGGTGAGCCTTTCGACCGCAAGGTGACGATGGGCTACATCTACATGCTGAAGCTGCATCACCTGGTCGATGACAAGATCCATGCGCGCTCGATCGGCCCGTACTCGCTCGTCACCCAGCAGCCGCTGGGCGGCAAGGCGCAGTTCGGCGGTCAGCGCTTCGGCGAGATGGAGGTGTGGGCGCTCGAAGCCTATGGCGCCGCCTACACGCTGCAGGAAATGCTGACGGTGAAGTCGGACGACGTCGCGGGCCGCACCAAGGTCTACGAGTCGATCGTGCGCGGCGAGGACAACTTCGAGGCGGGCATCCCCGAGAGCTTCAACGTTCTTGTCAAGGAGATGCGCTCGCTCGGCCTCAACGTCGAGCTGGTCAGCAACAAGGTCAAGCCGGGCGAGTTGCCGCCGGCCGAAGCGGCCGAGTAAGCCGCGCGGCGCAGCCTCACGCTGCGCCGGTTCGAACAGACAGGGCCTGCGGCACTCACGCCGCAGGCGGATGACGATACAGGCCGGGCAGGGCGGTTTTCACCCCCGCCGGCGGCAGGAGATGGGCGATGAAGCAAGAGGTCATGAACCTTTTCGGCCAGCAGCCGGTGCAGCAGGCTTTCGACGCGATCAAGATCTCGATCGCGTCACCGGAAAAGATCCTGTCCTGGTCCTATGGCGAGATCAAAAAGCCTGAGACCATCAATTACCGGACGTTCAAGCCCGAGCGCGACGGCCTGTTCTGTGCCCGCATCTTCGGGCCGATCAAGGACTACGAGTGCCTGTGCGGCAAGTACAAGCGCATGAAGTTCAAGGGCGTCATCTGCGAGAAGTGCGGCGTCGAGGTGACGCTGGCGCGCGTCCGGCGCGAGCGCATGGGCCATATCGAGCTCGCCGCCCCGGTTGCGCATATCTGGTTCCTGAAGTCGCTGCCCTCGCGCATCGGCCTGCTCATGGACATGCCGCTCAAGGACCTCGAGCGCATCCTCTATTTCGAGTCGTATGTGGTCATCGAGCCGGGCCTGACCCCGCTCAAGGATCGCCAGCTGCTCTCGGAAGAAGAGTATGTCCGCTGCCAGGAAGAGTATGGCGCCGACACCTTCACCGCCATGATCGGCGCGGAAGCGATCCGCGAGATGCTGCGCGCGCTCGACCTCGACCAGATCAACGCCGATCTCAAGCATGAGATCGCGACGACGACGTCGGAGCTGAAGCCCAAGAAGCTGATGAAGCGCCTCAAGATCATCGAGGCGTTCCAGCAGTCGGGCAACAAGCCGGAATGGATGGTCATGACCATCATCCCGGTGATCCCGCCCGATCTGCGCCCGCTCGTTCCGCTCGACGGCGGCCGCTTCGCGACCTCCGACCTGAACGATCTCTATCGCCGCGTCATCAACCGCAACAACCGCCTGAAGCGGCTGATCGAGCTGCGCGCGCCCGACATCATCATCCGCAACGAAAAGCGGATGCTGCAGGAATTGGTCGATGCGCTGTTCGACAACGGCCGTCGCGGCCGCGTCATCACGGGTGCCAACAAGCGCCCGCTGAAGTCGCTCGCCGACATGCTGAAGGGCAAGCAGGGCCGCTTCCGCCAGAACCTGCTCGGCAAGCGCGTCGACTATTCGGGCCGCTCGGTCATCGTCGTCGGTCCGGAGCTCAAGCTGCACCAGTGCGGCCTGCCCAAGAAGATGGCGCTCGAGCTGTTCAAGCCGTTCATCTATGCGCGCCTCGACGCCAAGGGCTACTCGACCACGGTCAAGCAGGCCAAGAAGCTCGTCGAGAAGGAGAAGCCCGAGGTCTGGGACATCCTGGACGAGGTCATCCGCGAGCATCCGGTGATGCTGAACCGCGCGCCGACGCTGCACCGCCTGGGCATCCAGGCCTTCGAGCCGACGCTGATCGAGGGCAAGGCGATCCAGCTGCATCCGCTGGTCTGCGCCGCGTTCAACGCCGACTTCGACGGCGACCAGATGGCCGTGCACGTCCCGCTGTCGCTGGAAGCGCAGCTGGAAGCGCGCGTGCTGATGATGTCGACCAACAACATCCTGCACCCGGCGAACGGCCTGCCGATCATCGTGCCGTCGCAGGACATCGTGCTGGGCCTGTACTACCTCTCGATCGTCTCGGACGGCGAGCCGGGCCAGGGCAAGATCTTCGGTGACTTCGGCGAACTCGAATACGCGCTGCACGAGAAGGTCGTGACGCTGCATTCGAAGATCAAATACCGCTGGACCGGCGTCGGCGCCGACGGCAAGGACTACACCAAGATCTACGACACCACGCCGGGCCGCGTGATCCTCTCGACCGCCCTGCCCAAGCACCCGGCCATGACCTTCGACGTCAGCAACCGCCTGATGACGAAGAAGGAGATTTCCGGGATGATCGACGCCGTCTATCGCGGCTGCGGTCAGAAGGAGTCGGTGATCTTCTGCGACCGCATCATGTCGCTGGGCTTCACCCACGCCTTCAAGGCCGGCATCTCCTTCGGCAAGGACGACATGGTCGTGCCGGAGAACAAGTGGGAGATCGTCGACACCACGCGTGCGCTCGCCAAGGATTACGAGCAGCAGTACCAGGACGGCCTGATCACCCAGGGTGAGAAGTACAACAAGGTCGTCGACGCCTGGGCGAAGTGCTCCGACAAGCTCGCGCAGGAGATGATGCTGCGCATCTCGACCGTGAAGAAGGACAAGGACGGTCGCGATCTGCCGATCAACTCGATCTACATGATGAGCCATTCGGGTGCGCGCGGTTCGCCGGCGCAGATGAAGCAGCTCGCGGCGATGCGCGGCCTGATGGCCAAGCCCTCGGGCGAGATCATTGAATTGCCCATCATCTCGAACTTCAAGGAAGGCCTCGACGTTCTCGAGTACTTCAACTCGACCCACGGCGCCCGCAAGGGCCTGGCCGATACGGCGCTGAAGACGGCCAACTCCGGCTATCTGACCCGCCGCCTCGTCGACGTGGCGCAGGATGCCATCATCTCCGAGACCGATTGCGGTTCGGAGAGCGGCATCAAGATGCGCGCCATCATCGACGCCGGCCAGGTCGTGGCTTCGCTCGGCATCCGCATCCTGGGTCGCTCCGCGGCCGAGGACGTGACGGATATCGACGGCAACATCCTCGTGCCGAAGGGCACCATGATCGAGGAAAGCCATATCGAGAAGATCAACGCCGCCGGGGTCCAGGAGGTGAAGATCCGCTCGGTGCTGACCTGCGCCACCAAGAACGGCGTCTGCGCGACCTGCTATGGCCGCGATCTGGCCCGCGGCACGCCCGTCAACATGGGCGAGGCCGTCGGCGTCATCGCGGCGCAGTCGATCGGCGAGCCGGGTACGCAGCTCACCATGCGCACCTTCCACATCGGCGGCGCGGCCACGATCGCCGACCAGTCCTTCACGGAGTCGAACTTCGAAGGCACGGTCAAGATCCGCAACCGCAACCTCGCCCGCAACTCCGACGGCGACCTGATCGCGATGGCGCGCAACATCGCCATCGTCATCGTCGGGCCGGACGGCGCCGAGCGCGCGGTCCATCGCGTCCAGTTCGGCTCGAAGCTGCGGGTCGACGAAGGCGACAAGGTCAAGCGCGGCCAGCGCCTGATCGAGTGGGACCCCTATTCCCGCCCGATCCTGGCCGAGGTCGACGGCACCGTCGGTTACGAGGACCTGGTCGACGGCATGTCGATCACCGAGACGACCGA
The DNA here is from genome assembly GCF_042466375.1 of Allobosea sp. R86505. Lineage (NCBI taxonomy): Bacteria > Pseudomonadati > Pseudomonadota > Alphaproteobacteria > Hyphomicrobiales > Alloboseaceae > Allobosea > Allobosea sp. R86505. The sequence continues at coordinate 2,733,200 of NZ_JAXHPY010000001.1, forward strand.
CGAGGCGACGGGCATCTCCAAGCGCGTCGTCATCGACTGGCGCGGCTCGGCGCGGACTTCGGACCTGCGTCCGGCTCTGACCGTGCACGGCCCGGACGGCAAGGTGGCCAAGCTCGCCCGTGGTGGCGAGGCCCGCTACATCCTGCCGGTGGAGGGCATCATCTCGATGGAGCCCGGCGCCTCGATCAAGGCCGGCGACGTGCTGGCCCGTGTCTCGACCGACTCGGCCAAGACCCGCGACATCACCGGCGGTCTGCCGCGGGTGGCGGAGCTGTTCGAGGCCCGGCGTCCGAAGGACGCCGCGATCATCGCCGAGAAGTCGGGCGTGATCGGCTTCGGCAAGGACTACAAGAACAAGCGTCGCGTCACGCTCACCCCGCATGACGGCTCCGAGGGGCTCGAGTATCTGATCCCGAAGGGCAAGCACATCCATCTTCAGGACGGCGACGTCGTGGAGACGGGCGACTACATCCTCGACGGCAACCCGGCCCCGCACGACATCCTGGCGATCAAGGGCGTCGAGGAGCTGGCGGCTTATCTGGTGAACGAGATCCAGGAGGTCTATCGCCTCCAGGGCGTCGGCATCAACGACAAGCACATCGAGGTCATCGTCCGGCAGATGCTGCAGAAGGTCGAGATCACGGATGGTGGCGACACCGACATCCTGACCGGCGACCAGGTCGACCGGATCGAGCTGCAGGAGATCAATGCGAAGATGGCGGAGGAGGGCAAGAAGCCCGCATCCGGCGTCCCCGTGCTGCTGGGCATCACCAAGGCGAGCTTGCAGACCCGCTCCTTCATCTCGGCGGCGTCGTTCCAGGAGACCACACGCGTCCTCACCGAGGCGGCGGTCAACGGCAAGTACGACACGCTGGAAGGCCTCAAGGAGAACGTCATCGTCGGCTCGCTGATCCCGGCCGGCACCGGCGCCCAGGTTGCCCGCATCAAGCAGGTGGCCACGCGTCGCGACGATCTGATCGTCGGCCAGAAGGCGGATGCGGCGGCCAAGGCCGCGGCCAGCGCCGCCAAGGCTGTCGAGGCGGCGCTGCCTGCCGCCGAGTAAGCCGGCCGACCAACGGTCATCGGATCAGGGCCGTCCTTCGGGGCGGCCCTTTTTCATGGGCGGTCACCCGTGCGCCGGTGTGGACACAGCCCGCCCGCGGGCTTGTCGGGCCCGCATGGGAGGGAATAGCCTCCGTGGTGGCGCCGGATCGGGGCGCCTTGCTGCGCGTTCGCGCGCCGACCGCCGGCGAAGGCCGCCCGGGCGGGGGCTTTCGCGATATTCGGGCTTGACGCGAATCTGTCCCCGAGTCATAAGCGCGCCACTGTCGGTGGTTGTCGGACACGTATGTCGCCTTAAGCCTTTGTTGCTGGCGAATTTCGCGACCGAAACTCCACCGGAATTCCAGCGTCGATTGACGACATGGCAGGTTGCATGAACGCGGAGCGATCCGTGTTCCTCTGCTGGCGAACGCGCCTGAGGCCTCCTTTACCGGGAGCCGATGGCGCGGCTTCGTTCGTGTCATGGCTACAGTCGGACTGGGCCACGGATTTAGCGATTTCCAAACGCTCAATGGGAGCGAGAGGCCAGAATGCCGACAATCAGCCAGCTCATTCGCAAGCCGCGTTCGCCCGTCAAGGCGCGCAACACCGCTCCGGCGCTGGAGTCCTGCCCGCAGAAGCGTGGCGTGTGCACCCGCGTCTATACGACGACCCCGAAGAAGCCGAACTCGGCGCTCCGCAAGGTCGCCAAGGTGCGCCTGACCAACGGCTTCGAAGTGATCGGCTACATCCCGGGCGAGGGGCACAACCTCCAGGAGCACTCCGTGGTCATGATCCGCGGCGGCCGCGTCAAGGACCTTCCCGGCGTGCGCTACCACATCCTGCGCGGCGTGCTCGACACCCAGGGCGTCAAGAACCGCAAGCAGCGCCGTTCGAAGTACGGCGCCAAGCGTCCGAAGTGAGTTCTGCCCGATCGGCGGGGCGAAAGCCCAGCCGGTTCGCAGCGTTGAAGATTTGACCGGAGACTAGACGATGTCCCGCCGCCATAGCGCCGAAAAGCGCGAGATCATTCCCGATCCGAAGTTCCACGACGTGATCGTGACCAAGTTCATGAACTCGGTCATGTACGAGGGCAAGAAGTCGACCGCCGAGCGGATCGTCTACGGCGCCTTCGACATCATCGAGGCCAAGATGAAGAGCGACCCGCTCGCCGTCTTCAAGAGCGCGTTGGAAAACGTCGCTCCGGCGATCGAGGTGCGTTCGCGTCGCGTCGGCGGCGCCACCTATCAGGTTCCGGTCGAGGTTCGCACCGAGCGCCGTCAGGCGCTGGCGATCCGCTGGCTGATCACGGCCGCCCGCGGCCGCAACGACAAGACCATGGTCGAGCGTCTCTCTTCGGAGCTGATGGATGCGGCCAGCAACCGTGGCAACGCGGTCAAGAAGCGTGAAGACACGCACCGGATGGCGGAAGCCAACCGCGCCTTCTCGCATTATCGCTGGTAATCGTCCGCGACCCTCTGGAAAGACGAGAGCATTCCCATGGCCCGCTCCCATCCCATCGACCGTTATCGCAACTTCGGCATCATGGCCCACATCGATGCCGGCAAGACGACGACGACCGAGCGCATCCTGTTCTACACGGGCAAGTCGCACAAGATCGGCGAAGTCCATGACGGCGCTGCGACCATGGACTGGATGACGCAGGAGCAGGAGCGTGGCATCACGATCACCTCTGCCGCAACGACCTGCCTGTGGCGCGACCATCGCCTGAACATCATCGACACGCCCGGCCACGTCGACTTCACCATCGAGGTTGAGCGTTCGCTGCGCGTGCTGGACGGTGCCGTCTGCGTGCTCGACGGCAACCAGGGCGTCGAGCCCCAGACCGAGACCGTCTGGCGCCAGGCCGACAAGTATGACGTGCCGCGCGTCGTGTTCGTCAACAAGATGGACAAGACCGGAGCCGATTTCTATCGCTGCGTCCAGGACATCATCGATCGCGTCGCCGGCAAGCCCGTCTGCCTGCAGATCCCGATCGGCGCTGAGTCGGATTTCGCCGGCGTCATCGACCTGATCAAGATGAAGGCGATCGTCTGGAACGGCGAAGCGCTGGGTGCGTCCTTCGAAGAGAAGGACATTCCTGCCGATCTCCTCGCCAAGGCGACCGAGTATCGTGGCAAGCTGATCGAAGCCGCCGTCGACATGGACGATGCGGCGATGGAAGCCTATCTCGATGGCGTGGAGCCGGATGCCGAGACGCTTCGTCGTCTCGTCCGCACCGCTGTGCAGCGTCGCGCCTTCCACCCCGTGCTCTGCGGTTCGGCCTTCAAGAACAAGGGCGTTCAGCCGCTTCTCGACGCGGTCGTCGACTTCCTGCCGTCGCCGGTCGATCGCGGCGCGGTTGAAGGCCTCGATTTCAAGACCGAGGAGCCGATCACCCGCGAGCCGACGGACGAAGCTCCGTTCGCCATGCTCGCCTTCAAGATCATGGACGACCCCTTCGTCGGCACGATCACCTTCTGCCGCGTCTATTCCGGCAAGGTCGAGACCGGCCAGGGCGTGGTCAACTCGACCCGCGACAAGAAAGAGCGTGTCGGCCGCATGCTGCTGATGCACGCGAACAACCGCGAGGACATCAAGGAGGCTTTTGCCGGTGACATCGTCGCCCTGGCCGGCCTCAAGGATGTCCGCACCGGCGACACGCTGTGCGACCCCCTGAAGGCGGTCATCCTCGAGCGCATGGAATTCCCCGAGCCGGTCATCACGATCGCGATCGAGCCGAAGTCCAAGGCCGACCAGGAGAAGCTCGGCCTCGCGCTTGCCAAGCTCGCCAACGAGGATCCGTCTTTCCGCGTCTCGACCGACCAGGAGAGCGGCCAGACCATTCTCAAGGGCATGGGCGAGCTGCATCTCGACATCAAGGTCGACATCCTGCGCCGGACCTACAAGGTTGACGCCAACATCGGCGCGCCCCAGGTGGCCTATCGCGAGACGCTGACCAAGAAGGTCGAGGTCGACTACACCCACAAGAAGCAGACCGGCGGTACGGGCCAGTTCGCCCGCGTCAAGCTGGTGATTGAGCCCAACGAGACCGGCAAGGGCTTCGAGTTCGAGTCGAAGGTCGTCGGCGGCACGGTTCCGAAGGAATACATCCCGGGCGTCGAGAAGGGCCTGAACTCGGTCATCTCGTCGGGCGTGCTCGCCGGCTTCCCGGTCGTTGACGTCAAGGTCTCGCTGGTCGACGGCGCCTTCCACGAGGTCGACTCGTCGGCTCTGGCCTTCGAAATTGCCTCGCGGGCCGGCCTTCGCGAAGGTCTGCAGAAGGGCGGCTCCGTGCTGCTCGAGCCGATCATGAAGGTCGAGGTCGTGACCCCGGAAGACTACACCGGCTCGGTCATCGGCGACCTGAACTCCCGCCGCGGCCAGATCCAGGGCCAGGACATGCGCGGCAACGCGGTCGTCATCAATGCGATGGTGCCGCTGGCCAACATGTTCGGCTACGTCAACCAGCTGCGCTCCTTCAGCCAGGGGCGAGCCAACTACACCATGCAGTTCGACCATTACGAGCAGGTTCCGTCGGCGGTCGCCGCCGAGGTTCAGGCCAAATACGCCTGATCACGAGCCCGACCTGCTTTAACGCAACAACGATTTGACTGACGGAGGCTACGATGGCCAAAGAGAAATTCGCTCGCACGAAGCCGCATTGCAACATTGGAACGATTGGTCACGTTGACCATGGCAAGACGTCTTTGACGGCTGCGATCACGAAGGTTCTGGCGGAGTCGGGTGGGGCGTCGTTCACGGCGTATGACCAGATCGACAAGGCTCCGGAGGAGAAGGCGCGCGGGATCACGATCTCGACGGCGCATGTGGAGTACGAGACGGCTGCGCGTCACTATGCTCACGTCGACTGCCCCGGCCACGCCGACTATGTGAAGAACATGATCACGGGCGCGGCGCAGATGGACGGCGCGATCCTGGTTGTGTCGGCGGCCGACGGCCCGATGCCGCAGACCCGCGAGCACATCCTGCTGGCGCGCCAGGTCGGCGTTCCCGCGCTGGTGGTGTTCATGAACAAGGTCGATCTCGTCGACGACGCGGAGCTTCTCGAGCTGGTCGAGATGGAGATCCGCGAGCTTCTGTCGAAGTACGACTTCCCCGGCGACGACATCCCGATCACCAAGGGTTCGGCGAAGGTTGCGCTGGACAATGGCGACAAGGCGATCGGCCATGACGCGATCATCGCGCTGATGAAGACGGTGGACGACTACATCCCGCAGCCGGCGCGTCCGCTGGACCTGCCGTTCCTGATGCCGGTCGAGGACGTGTTCTCGATCTCGGGTCGCGGCACGGTGGTGACGGGTCGCGTCGAGCGCGGCATCGTCAAGGTCGGCGAGGAAATCGAGATCGTCGGCCTGAAGGACACGGTCAAGACGACGGTCACGGGCGTCGAGATGTTCCGCAAGCTGCTGGACCAGGGCCAGGCGGGCGACAACATCGGCGCGCTGCTGCGCGGCACGAAGCGTGAGGACGTCGAGCGCGGGCAGATCCTGTGCAAGCCGGGTTCCGTGAAGCCGCACACGAAGTTCAAGGCCGAGGCCTACATCCTGACCAAGGAGGAGGGCGGTCGCCACACGCCGTTCTTCACCAACTACCGCCCGCAGTTCTACTTCCGCACGACGGACGTGACGGGCGTGGTGCATCTGCCGGAAGGCACGGAGATGGTGATGCCGGGCGACAACATCGCCATGGAAGTGCACCTGATCGTGCCGATCGCGATGGAGGAGAAGCTGCGCTTCGCCATCCGCGAAGGCGGCCGCACCGTCGGCGCCGGCGTCGTCGCCAGCATCATCGCTTGAACAGCGTTTTCGTGAGGGCGCAGGCCCTGCCGGGCCTCCGCCCTTTCACGTCACGAGGAAGATAAGACCATGAACGGTCAGAACATCCGGATCCGCCTCAAGGCGTTCGACCATCGCATTCTCGACGCCTCGACGCGCGAGATCGTGTCGACCGCGAAGAGGACGGGCGCCCAGGTCCGCGGCCCCATCCCGCTGCCCACGCTCATCGAGAAGTTCACGGTCAACCGCTCGCCGCACATCGACAAGAAGTCGCGCGAGCAGTTCGAAATGCGGACCCACAAGCGGGTTCTCGACATCGTCGACCCGACCCCGCAGACGGTCGACGCCCTCATGAAGCTCGATCTCGCCGCCGGCGTCGACGTCGAAATCAAGCTCTGATCCGTTTTAGCCGGGTCCTCTGCCTCCAGCGTTTTGGCTGGATGAGTATGACCCCAAGGGAAGGTATGCACCGATGCGTTCCGGTGTGATTGCACAGAAAGTCGGGATGACCCGCATCTTCACCGATGCCGGCGAACATATCCCGGTCACCGTGCTGAAGCTCGATAACTGCCAGGTCGTCGCTCACCGCACGATCGAGAAGAACGGCTATGTCGCCGTTCAGCTCGGCACGGGCACGGCCAAGGTCAAGAATGTCTCGAAGGCCGAGCGCGGCCATTTCGCCGTCGCCAAGGTCGAGCCCAAGCGCAAGGTCGTCGAATTCCGCGTCAGCGACGATGCGCTGATCCCGGTCGGCGCCGAACTGACGGCCGACCACTTCGTCGTCGGCCAGTTCGTCGATGTCAGCGGCACGACGCTCGGCAAGGGCTTCGCCGGCGGCATGAAGCGCTGGAACTTCGGCGGTCTGCGCGCCACCCACGGCGTCTCGGTCTCTCACCGCTCGATCGGTTCGACCGGCGGTCGTCAGGACCCTGGCAAGACCTTCAAGAACAAGAAGATGCCCGGCCATCTCGGCACCGAGCGCGTCACCACTCAGAACCTGCGCGTCGTCCAGACGGATGTCGAGCGCGGCCTGATCCTGGTCGAGGGCGCCGTTCCCGGTCATGCCGGCGGCTGGATCCATGTCCGCGACGCGATCAAGCGCGCTCTGCCCAAGGATGCTCCGCTTCCGGGCAAGTTCAAGCTGAATGGCGGCGATGCGCCGGCTCCCGCAGCCGAGACGGTTGAGGAGAACGCGTGATGAAGCTCGATATCACCACCCTCGAAGGTGGCTCGGCCGGTTCGGTCGAGCTCTCGGACGCGATCTTCGGCCTCGAGCCGCGCGCCGACATCCTGGCCCGCATGGTGCGCTATCAGCTCGCCAAGCGCCGCGCCGGCACGCACAAGTCGAAGGGCCGGTCGGAAGTCGACCGCACCCGCAAGAAGATCTACAAGCAGAAGGGCACCGGTGGCGCCCGTCACGGCGCGGCGTCCGCTCCGCAGTTCCGCGGCGGCGGCAAGGCCTTCGGTCCGGTCGTGCGCGACCATGCCCACGACCTGCCCAAGAAGGTCCGTGCGCTGGCCCTTCGCCACGCGCTCTCGGCCAAGGCCAAGGATGGCGGCATCATCATCCTCGATGACGCCAAGCTCTCCGAGCCGAAGACCAAGCTCCTGCTCGGCCATTTCGGCAAGATGGAGCTGTCCAGCGCGCTCGTGATCGGCGGTGCCGAGATCGACGTGAATTTCGGCCTGGCGGCGCGTTCGATCCCGAATGTCGACGTCCTGCCGATCCAGGGCATCAACGTTTATGACATCCTGCGCCGCGACAAGCTCGTCCTGACGCGCGCGGCTGTCGATGCGCTGGAGGCGCGCTTCACATGAGCCAGGCCAAGACCATGGACCCGCGCCATTACGACGTCATTCGTGGGCCGGTGATCACCGAGAAGGCGACGATGCTCTCCGAGCACAACAAGGTCGTCTTCAAGGTCGCCAAGACCGCGACGAAGCCGCAGATCAAGGCGGCGATCGAGAAGCTGTTCGATGTCAAGGTGAAGAGCGTCAACACGCTCGTCACCGAGGGCAAGATGAAGGTCTTCCGCGGCCGTCTCGGCCAGCGCGCCGACGTCAAGAAGGCGGTCGTGACCCTCGAGGAAGGTCACTCCATCGACGTGACCACGGGCCTTTAAGGAAGGATCGCAAACATGGCTTTGAAGCATTTCAAGCCGGTCACGCCGAGCCTTCGCCAGCTCGTGATCGTCGACCGCAGCGAGCTCTACAAGGGCAAGCCGCTGAAGGTGCTGACGGAGGGCAAGTCGTCCTCCGGCGGCCGCAACAATCTCGGCCGCATCACCGTCCGCTTCCGCGGCGGTGGACACAAGCGGACGCTGCGCCTGATCGACTTCAAGCGTCGCGGCAAGGACGGCATTCCGGCCGTCGTCGAGCGGCTGGAGTATGATCCCAACCGCACGGCGTTCATCGCGCTGATCAAGTACAGCGACGGCGAGCAGGCCTACATCCTGGCCCCGCAGCGCCTCGCCGTCGGCGACAGCGTCGTGTCCGGCCCGTCGGTCGACGTGAAGCCCGGCAATGCCGCCCCGATGGGCTCGCTGCCGATCGGCACGATCGTCCACAATGTCGAGCTGAAGATCGGCAAGGGTGGTCAGCTGGCCCGTTCGGCCGGCAACTACGCCCAGATCGTCGGTCGCGACCAGGGCTACGTCATCGTCCGCCTGAACTCGGGCGAGCAGCGCCTGATCAGCGGCCTGTGCTATGCTACCGTGGGCGCGGTCTCGAACCCCGACCACATGAACCGGAACGACGGCAAGGCGGGTCGCTCGCGCTGGCTCGGCCGTCGCCCGCATAACCGCGGTGTCTCGATGAACCCGGTCGACCATCCCCATGGCGGCGGCGAAGGCCGCACCTCGGGTGGCCGTCATCCGGTCACGCCCTGGGGTCTCCCGACCAAGGGCAAGAAGACCCGCTCGAACAAGCGGACCGATACGTTCATCGTGTCGAGCCGTCACGCCCGCAAGAAGAAGAACTGAGGTCCGTCATGGCGCGTTCGCTTTGGAAAGGTCCGTTTGTCGACGGATACCTTCTGAAAAAGGCCGAGGTCGCCCGTTCGGCGGCCCGGTCCGAGGTCATCAAGATCTGGAGCCGTCGCTCCACGATCCTTCCGCAGTTCGTCGGTCTGACGTTCGGCGTCTACAACGGCCACAAGCATGTGCCGGTGAACGTGTCCGAGGAAATGGTGGGCCACAAGTTCGGCGAGTTCTCGCCGACGCGCACCTTCCACGGCCATGCCGCCGACAAGAAGGCGAAGAGGAAGTAAGCCATGGGTAAAGCATCCGCCCCCCGTGCGCTGCCCGAGAACGAAGCCGTCGCGGTCGCCCGCAACCTTCGCGTCTCGCCGCAGAAGCTCAACCTCGTCGCCCAGCTGATCCGAGGCAAGAAGGTCGCTACGGCGCTCGCCGACCTCGAGTTTTCGCGCAAGCGGATTTCGCTGGACGTGCGCAAGTGCCTGCAGAGCGCGATCGCCAACGCCGAGAACAATCATGATCTCGACGTCGACGACCTCGTCGTGGCCCAGGCCTTCGTCGGCAAGGCGCTCGTGATGAAGCGCTTCCATGCCCGCGCCCGCGGTCGTGGCGCCCGCATCCTGAAGCCGTTCGCCAACATCACGATCGTGGTGCGCGAAGTCCAGGCTGCGAAGGCCTGAGGAGAGAACGATGGGTCAGAAAATCAATCCGATCGGGCTTCGCCTCGGCATCAACCGGACCTGGGATTCCCGCTGGTTCGCGCAGAAGGGCGAGTACGGCAAGCTTCTGCATGAGGACATGGCGATCCGCGCCTCCCTCATGAAGATGCTGAAGCAGGCCGCGATCTCCAAGATCATCATCGAGCGCCCGCACAAGAAGTGCCGCGTCACCATTCACTCGGCGCGTCCGGGCGTGGTGATCGGCAAGAAGGGCGCCGATATCGAGAAGCTGCGCAAGTCGGTGATGAAGCTCACCAAGGCCGACGTGACGATCAACATCGTCGAGGTGCGCAAGCCCGAGATCGACGCCACGCTGGTCGCCGACTCGATCGCGCAGCAGCTCGAGCGCCGCGTCGCCTTCCGTCGCGCCATGAAGCGCGCCGTGCAGTCGGCCATGCGCCTGGGCGCCGAGGGCATCCGCATCAACTGCTCGGGCCGTCTCGGCGGCGCCGAAATCGCGCGCCTCGAGTGGTATCGCGAGGGGCGGGTGCCGCTGCACACGCTGCGCGCCGATGTGGACTATGGTGTCGGTACCGCCTTCACCACCTACGGCACGTGCGGCATCAAGGTCTGGATCTTCAAGGGCGAGATCCTCGAACACGACCCGATGGCCCAGGACAAGCGCATGGCAGACGAGGGCGGCCGTTCCGGCGGTGGCCATCGTCGCGAGCATGCATAAGGCTGATCGAGAAGAGCCATGTTGCAACCTAAGAAGACGAAATTCCGCAAGCAGTTCAAGGGACGCATCTCCGGCGTCGCCAAGGGCGGCACGGATTTGAACTTCGGCCAGTTCGGCCTCAAGGCCCAGGAGCCGGAGCGGGTCACCGCCCGGCAGATCGAGGCGGCCCGCCGCGCGATCACCCGTGCCATGAAGCGCGCCGGCCGTGTCTGGATCCGGATCTTCCCGGACGTGCCGGTGTCGAAGAAGCCGACCGAAGTCCGCATGGGCAAGGGCAAGGGCGCGCCTGAATTCTGGGCAGCCAAGGTCAAGCCGGGCCGGATCATGTTCGAGATCGACGGCGTGCCGGAAGAGACGGCCCGCGAGGCCATGCGCCTGGGCGCCGCCAAGCTGCCGATCAAGACGCGCTTCATCCAGCGCATCGCCGAGTAAGAAGGGAGGACGAGATGAAAGCTTCGCAACGCCTGTCCGACCTGAAGGCCATGAGCACCGACCTGCTTCAGGACGAGCTGCTCAAGCTGAAGAAGGAGCAGTTCAACCTGCGCTTCCAGAAGGCCACCGGCCAGCTCGAGAACACCGCCCGGGTGACCGAGGTCCGCAAGGACATCGCCCGCATTAAGACGCTGCAGCGGTCGAAGACCGTGGCGGCGAGCGCCTGAGGAGTTAGACAATGCCGAAGCGCGTGCTGCAGGGCGTCGTCGTCAGCGACAAGCAGAACAAAACTGTTGTGGTCAAGGTCGAGCGGCGCTATACGCACCCTCTCCTCAAGAAGACGGTTCGCCGCACCAAAAACTATCACGCCCATGATGAGGCGGAGGTGGCCAAGGTCGGGGATCAGGTCTGGATCGAGGAGTCCAAGCCGATTTCCAAGCTGAAAAGCTGGGTTGTGCTCGACAACGCTCCCAAGGCGTAGGTCAACGCGGCTGCCGCTGCCCGAATCATATCGGGGGCGGGGCGGCGGAATAGGTAGTCGGGCATGTTTCGCCGCAAAGGTGGGCTCCACTTTTGCGGATCATGCTTTGTTTTGAGGCCAGGGGGCGATCGACCCCCGTCAGTCGTAGTCCCGGACGCGCTGGTGCATCCGGGAAACCGCGCTGATACACTGGAAGGATCAAGGCCATGATCCAGGTGCAGACTAATCTCGAGGTCGCGGATAATTCCGGCGCCCGTCGCGTGATGTGCATCAAGGTTCTCGGCGGGTCGAAGCGGCGCTATGCGCGCATCGGCGACATCATCGTTGTTTCGATCAAGGAAGCCATCCCGCGCGGTCGCGTGAAGAAGGGCGACGTCATGAAGGCGGTCGTCGTTCGCACCGCCAAGGACGTCAAGCGCCCGGACGGCTCCGTGATCCGGTTCGACCGCAACGCGGCCGTTCTGATCAACAACCAGAAAGAGCCCGTGGGCACCCGCATCTTCGGACCGGTCCCGCGCGAGCTGCGCGCGAAGAACCACATGAAGATCATCTCGCTTGCGCCTGAGGTGCTGTGATGGCTGCGAAGATCAAGAAGGGCGACAAGGTCGTCGTGCTGGCCGGCCGTGACAAGGGCAAGGCCGGCGAAGTGCTCCAGGTCATGCCGAAGGATGCGCGCGCCGTGGTGCGTGGCGTCATGCTCGTCAAGAAGCACACCAAGGCATCGGCTCAGTCCGAGGGCGGCATCATCTCCAAGGAGGCCACCATCGACCTGTCGAATCTCGCCGTGGCCGATCCCAAGGACGGCAAGCCGACCCGCGTCGGCTTCAAGGTTCTGGACGATGGCCGCAAGGTCCGTTTCGCCAAGCGTTCGGGGGATCTGATCGATGGCTGAGAACCAGCAGGCGGCTCTCACGCCGCGCATGAAGAAGCATTACGAGGACGTCGTCCGTCCGGCGATGATCGCCGAGTTCGGCTACAAGAACGCCATGGAAGTGCCGACCATCGAGAAGGTCGTTATCAACATGGGCGTTGGCGAAGCGACCGCCGACCGCAAGAAGGTCGACAACGCCGCCGGCGACCTCGCGCTGATCGCCGGCCAGAAGCCGGTCATCACCAAGTCCCGCCTCGCGATCGCCGGCTTCAAGCTGCGCGAGAACATGGCGGTGGGCTGCAAGGTCACGCTGCGCAAGACCAAGATGTTCGAGTTCGTCGACCGTCTGGTCACCATCGCCCTCCCGCGCGTGCGTGACTTCCGCGGCCTGAACCCGAAGTCGTTCGACGGGCGCGGCAATTTTGCGCTCGGGATCAAGGAGCACATCGTGTTCCCCGAGATCAACTACGACAAGGTCGACCAGGTCTGGGGCATGGACGTGATCGTCTGCACGACTGCGAAGTCGGACGACGAGGCACGCGCCCTGCTCAAGCACTTCAACTTCCCGTTCCGGCAGTGAACTCAAGCGTTCATACGCGGAAACCAGGAGAGATCGATGGCTAAGAAGAGCTCCGTCGAGAACAACAACCGCCGCAAGGAACTGGTGAAGAAGTTCGCCGGCCGCCGCGCCCGGTTGCTTGAGATCGCCAATGACGACAGCCAGTCCATGGACGAGCGTTTCCTCGCTCGCCTGAAGCTGGCCGAACTGCCGCGCAACTCGGCTCCGAACCGGGTGCGCAACCGCTGCGAGGTAACGGGCCGTCCGCGCGCCTTCTACCGCAAGCTGAAGATGTCGCGCGTTGCGCTGCGCGAGCTCGGCAACAAGGGGCTGGTTCCCGGCCTCGTCAAGTCGAGCTGGTGAGGAGGACGCATCATGGCGATCATTGATCCGCTCGGCGATATGCTGACCCGCATCCGCAATGCGCAGATGCGGCGCAAGTCCCGCGTTTCGACGCCGGGCTCGAAGCTGCGGGCCCGCGTGCTCGACGTGCTTCAGGCCGAAGGCTACATCCGCGGCTACACCCAGACCGAGTTCGGCAACGGCCGGACCGAGTTCGACATCGAGCTGAAGTACCACGAGGGACAGCCGGTCATCCGGTCGATCTCGCGCGTGTCGAAGCCCGGCCGCCGCGTCTATTCTTCGGTGGAGACGATGCCCCGCGTGGCCGACGGCCTTGGCGTGACCATCATCTCGACCCCGAAGGGTGTGATGCCCGATCACCTTGCCCGCGAGCAGAACGTGGGCGGCGAAGTGCTTTGCAAGGTCTTCTGACCTTTCGCGCCGCTCGTTTTCAGGAGAAATCCAATGTCTCGTATCGGTAAGAAGCCTGTTCCGGTTCCCGCTGGCGTCACCGCCAACGTCGCCGGGCAGCTCGTCAAGGTCAAGGGCGCCAAGGGGGAACTCTCCTTCCTGGTTCCCGACGACGTTTCGGTCGCCATGGAGAATGGCGAGATCGCGGTTCAGCCGCGTTCGCAGAGCAAGCGCGCGCGCTCGCTCTGGGGCACCTCGCGCGCCCGCATCGCCAATCTCGTCGTCGGCACGACCGCCGGCTTCGAGAAGAAGCTCGAGATCAACGGCGTCGGCTACAAGGCCGCCGTCACCGGCAAGGTGCTCAAGCTGTCGCTCGGCTACAGCCACGACATCGACTATCCGATCCCGGAAGGGGTCGCGATCGTCACGCCGAAGCCGACCGAAATCGTCATCACCGGCATCGACAAGCAGGTGGTCGGCCAGACCGCCGCCGAGATCCGCGACTATCGCGGCCCCGAGCCCTATAAGGGCAAGGGCGTGAAGTACGCGGGCGAATTCATCTTCCGCAAGGAAGGGAAGAAGAAGTAAGGGCCATGAGCAAGCAGACAGAGAACACTGCGCGCCGCAAGGCCCGCGTCCGCCGCGCGATCAAGGCCGTCGCCAATGGCCGCGCCCGCCTGTCGGTGCACCGCACCGGCAAGCAGATCTATGCCCAGGTCATCGACGACGTGAAGGGGGTCACCCTCGCTTCGGCCTCGAGCCTGGACAAGGACATCCGCACCGACCTCAAGTCGGGCGCGAATGTCGAGGCCGCCGCCACGATCGGCAAGCTCGTCGCAGAGCGTGCGGTCAAGGCCGGCGTGAAGGACGTGGTCTTCGACCGCGGCTCCTACATGTATCATGGCCGCGTCAAGGCGCTGGCCGATGCGGCCCGCGAGGGCGGCCTGAACTTCTGAGTTCGGATTTCCGGCGCTCGACCACGCTTTGCGGCGTGGCGGGGCGCCGGGCCTTCATTTTCTGAGACGTCGTTCCACCAGGAACGCTCGAGCGAGCGGCGCGGGACTTGGATCCGGCGGCCGCGCAAGTAAGAGGAAAGACAATGGCGAGAGAGCCTCGTGACCGCGATCGCGAAGAGCGCGATTCGGAATTCGTGGACCGTCTGGTCCACATCAACCGCGTCGCCAAGGTGGTGAAGGGCGGGCGTCGCTTCGGCTTCGCCGCGCTCGTCGTCGTCGGCGACCAGAAGGGCCGCGTCGGCTTCGGCCACGGCAAGGCCCGCGAAGTGCCCGAGGCCATCCGCAAGGCGACGGAAGCCGCCAAGCGCGGACTGGTCCGCATCCCGCTGCGCGAGGGTCGCACGCTCCATCACGATGTCCAGGGCCGTCATGGCGCCGGCAAGGTCGTGCTGCGCGCTGCCCCGGCCGGTACCGGCATCATCGCCGGTGGCCCGATGCGCGCCGTCTTCGAGGCGGTCGGCATGCAGGACGTGGTGTCGAAGTCGCTCGGCTCCTCGAACCCGTACAACCTCGTCCGCGCGACCTTCGATGCGCTGAAGAACGAGGACAGCCCGCGCGGCGTCGCCGCTCGCCGCAACCTCAAGGTTTCCGCCCTGCAGACGCGTCGCCGCGATGCGGGTGCCGACGCCGCCGCTGAAGCGTGAGGGGGCGACCATGGCAAAGTCCGACACCAAGACCGTCGTCATCGAGCAGATCGGTAGCCCGATCCGCCGCGAGGCGTCTCAGCGCCAGACCCTGATCGGTCTCGGCCTCAACAAGATCCGCCGTCAGTCGACCCTGGTCGACACGCCGGCCGTGCGGGGCATGATCGACAAGGTCAGGCACCTCGTGCGCGTCGTCGATGCGAAGTGAGGGAGATCGTTCGATGAAACTCAACGAGATCCGTGACAACGAAGGCGCGCACAAGTCGCGCATCCGCGTCGGCCGTGGCATCGGCTCGGGCAAGGGCAAGACCGGTGGCCGTGGCGTCAAGGGTCAGAAGGCCCGTGCCGGCGTCGCCGTGAAGGGCTTCGAGGGCGGCCAGATGCCGCTGTATCGTCGCCTGCCCAAGCGCGGCTTCACCAACCTGTTCGCCAAGGAGCTGAACGAGGTCAATCTCGGTCGCATCCAGCAGGCGGTGGAAGCGGGCAAGCTCGACGCCAAGGGCGCCGTCACTGTCGAGGCGCTGGTCGCCGCGGGCGTGATCACGCACCAGGCCAAGGACGGCGTGAAGATCCTCGGCGTCGGCGAGCTCACCACGAAGCTCGCCTTCGAGGTCGCCGGCGCGTCGAAATCGGCCGTCGCCGCGATCGAGAAGGCCGGCGGTTCGATCAAGATCCTGGCTGCCGCTTCACAGGCGTGAGCCGAGCGCTTACATGACAACTCGCGAACGGCGGCCGGGCCAGAAGCCCTGGCCGCCGTTCGACTGTTTGACCGGGCGCAGTCCATCGTGCCCATGGATCTGAAGACCAAGGACCGAACGCATGGCATCGGCAGCTGAACAGCTGGCTTCAAACCTGAACTTCGGCGCGTTCGCAAAGGCGGACGAGCTGAAGAAGCGGATCTGGTTCACGCTCGGTGCGCTGATCATCTACCGGATCGGCACCTATATCCCGCTGCCGGGCATGAACCCCGATGCGGTTGCGGATCTGTTCAAGCAGACCCAGACGGGCGTTCTCGGCCTGTTCAACATGTTTTCGGGCGGCGCGGTCGGCCGTCTCGCCATCTTTGCGCTGGCGATCATGCCGTATATCTCGGCCTCGATCATCATCCAGCTCCTCTCCAGCGTCGTCCCGACCTTCGAGGCGCTGAAGAAGGAGGGCGAGCAGGGCCGCAAGGTCCTCAACCAGTACACGCGCTACCTCACCCTCGTGCTCGCCGTGTTCCAGGCCTATGGCATCGGCGTCGGCCTGCAGGGTTCGGGCAATCTCGTGCTGGAGCCCGGGCCGTTCTTCCTGCTGTCGACCACGATCACGCTCGTCGGCGGCACGATGTTCCTGCTCTGGCTCGGCGAGCAGATCACCAGCCGCGGCATCGGCAACGGCACGTCGATGATCATCTTCGCCGGCATCATCGCGGAGTTCCCGTCCCAGCTCGCGCAGACGCTGGAGCTCGGCCGCCAGGGCGCGATCTCCACCGGCCTGCTGCTGCTGATCCTGGTGATGGCGATCTGCGTCATCGCGTTCTGCGTGTTCATGGAGCGCGCCCAGCGCCGGCTGCTGATCAACTATCCCAAGCGCCAGGTCGGCAACCGGATGTATGAGGGTCAGACCTCGTTCCTGCCGCTGAAACTGAACACCGCCGGCGTGATCCCGCCGATCTTCGCCTCCTCGCTGCTGCTGCTGCCGACGACGATCGCGA
This sequence comes from Allobosea sp. R86505, assembly GCF_042466375.1. Lineage (NCBI taxonomy): Bacteria > Pseudomonadati > Pseudomonadota > Alphaproteobacteria > Hyphomicrobiales > Alloboseaceae > Allobosea > Allobosea sp. R86505. The sequence goes on from NZ_JAXHPY010000001.1 coordinate 2,749,865, forward strand.
GCTTCTCGCAGGCGGCCGGCGGCACGGGCTTCATGGCGACGATGGCGACCTATCTCGCCCATGGCCGGCCGCTGTTCATGATCCTCTATGCGGCGCTGATCATCTTCTTCTGCTTCTTCTACACCGCGATCGTGTTCAACCCGACGGAGACGGCGGACAACCTCAAGAAGCATGGCGGCTTCATGCCGGGCATCCGTCCCGGCGAGCGCACGGCCGAGCATATCGACCGGGTGCTGACGCGGATCACCGTGCTGGGTGCCGGCTATTTGACTATCGTCTGCCTTATCCCGGAGTTCATGATCACCTATGCCCAGATACCGATCATCCTCCTGGGCGGCACCTCGCTGCTCATCGTGGTGACGACGACGATGGATACCGTGGCGCAAGTTCACGGGCACCTGCTGGCCCATCAGTATGAGGGGCTGGTCAAGAAGGCCAAGCTGCGAGGAGCGAAACGCTGATGCGACTGATCTTCCTGGGGCCGCCGGGGGCGGGGAAGGGCACTCAGGCTGCGCGCATCGTCGCGAAGCACGGCATTCCGCAACTGTCGACGGGCGACATGCTGCGCGCCGCCGTCGCGGCCCAGACGCCGGTCGGCGTCAAGGCCAAGACGGTGATGGATGCCGGCGGCCTCGTCTCGGACGAGATCGTCATCGGGATCGTCTCCGACCGGATCGAGGAGCCCGACTGCAAGAAGGGCTTCATCCTCGACGGCTTTCCGCGCACGCTCGCCCAGGCCGAGGCGCTCGACGCCATGCTCGCCTCCAAGCATCTCGAACTCGATACGGTGCTGGAGCTCAAAGTCGACCAGAGCAAGCTCGTCGACCGCATCGTCAAGCGCGCCGAAGAGGCGAGGGCGGCCGGGCAACCGGTCCGCAAGGACGACGACCCGGAGGTCTTCAAGACCCGGCTCGAGGCCTATAACCGCGACACGGCGGTCGTCTCGCCCTATTACGCGAAGCGCGGCCAGGTCATCGAGATCGACGGCATGCAGTCTGTCGACGATGTGACGGCTGCGATCGAGAAGGCGCTGGTGGGACACTGATCCCGGCTGTTTCGCCGCTGGCATGAATCTTGGCTTCGCCGGGTTGACTCGGCGTGGCCGAACGACTAACGACCCGACTTCCGGTTTCATGACAGCGATGCCGTTACCTTCGCGAGAAGGGGCGACGTCGCATTCCCGCATGGAACGGGTTCAACGCTTCGCAGGGGCCGGCCTCCACCGGCGCGAGGCATCTTTAAACCGCTGGCGCGCCACTGGGCGTCTGCCGGCCGACATGGAGAGATCGTCATGGCACGTATTGCCGGCGTCAACATTCCGACCAACAAGCGCGTCGTCATCGGCCTGCAGTACATCCACGGCATCGGCGCCGCCAAGGCCCAGGAAATCTGCGACAAGGTCGGCATCGTCGCCGAGCGTCGCGTCAACCAGCTGACCGACGCCGAGGTTCTCCAGATCCGCGAGACGATCGACCGCGACTATCTCGTCGAGGGCGACCTGCGCCGCGAAGTCTCGATGAACATCAAGCGCCTGATGGATCTGGGCTGCTATCGCGGCCTGCGCCATCGCCGCTCGCTGCCGGTCCGCGGCCAGCGCACCCACACCAACGCCCGCACCCGCAAGGGCAAGGCGAAGCCGATCGCCGGCAAGAAGAAGTGATTTCGGCGGGCCGGGTGACCGACCCGCTGCTTTGCGCCGCCTGACCCCCTCGGGGCGGGCGGCATCCCCAGCGCCTGGCATCACGGGCGCGCCTGAAGGACAAGAGAAAAGACTATGGCCAAGGAAGCCCAGCGCGTTCGCCGCCGCGAACGCAAGAACATCGTCTCCGGCGTCGCCCATGTGAACGCCTCGTTCAACAACACCATGATCACCATCACCGACGCGCAGGGCAACACGATCTCGTGGTCGTCGGCCGGCACGATGGGCTTCAAGGGCTCGCGCAAGTCGACCCCCTACGCCGCGCAGGTCGCCGCCGAGGACGCCGCCCGCAAGGCCGCCGAGCACGGCATGCGCACCCTCGAGGTCGAGGTCACCGGCCCGGGTTCGGGTCGTGAGTCCGCCCTCCGCGCGCTGCAGGCCGCGGGCTTCACCGTGACCTCGATCCGCGACGTGACGCCGATCCCGCATAACGGCTGCCGTCCGCGCAAGCGTCGTCGCGTCTGACGTTCGTGCTTCGAGGCGCCCGCACCGGCGGGCGCCTGTCCGGGGCGGCCCGCCGCCGCCATTGAATTCAAGCACCAGGAGTGCGGTCGTGATCAGCAAGAACTGGCAGGATCTGTCAAAGCCCAACAAGCTCGAAATCAAGGTCGGCGACGATCCGAAGCGTCAGGCCACCGTCGTCGCGCGTCCGCTGGAGCGCGGCTTCGGCATGACGCTCGGCAACGCGCTGCGTCGCGTGCTGCTCTCCTCGCTGCAGGGCGCGGCCGTGACCGCCGTCCAGATCGACGGCGTGCTGCACGAATTCTCCTCGATCCCCGGCGTGCGTGAGGACGTCACCGACATCGTCCTCAACATCAAGGCGATCGCGGTCAAGATGCAGGGCGAGGGCCCCAAGCGCATGACCCTGCGCAAGACCGGCCCGGGCACCGTCACCGCCGGCGACATCAACACCGTCGGCGACGTCTCGATCCTGAACCCCGACCTCGTGCTCTGCACGCTGGACGAAGGCTCCGAGATTCGCATGGAGTTCACGGTCAACACCGGCAAGGGCTACGTCCCCTCCGAGCAGAACCGCCCCGAGGACGCGCCGATCGGCCTGATTCCGGTCGACAGCCTGTACTCGCCGGTCAAGAAGGTCTCCTACCGCGTCGAGAACACCCGCGAGGGCCAGAACCTCGACCGTGACATGCTGACCCTGAACATCGAGACCAATGGCTCGGTGACCCCTGAGGACGCGCTGGCGCTCGCCGCCCGCATCCTGCAGGACCAGCTCGCCGTCTTCATCACCTTCGAGGAGCCGCGCAAGGAAGAGGCCGTCTCGACCGCGCCGCAGCTGCCCTTCAACCCGGCGCTGCTCAAGAAGGTCGACGAGCTCGAGCTGTCGGTGCGTTCGGCGAACTGCCTGAAGAACGACAACATCGTCTATATCGGCGACCTCATCCAGAAGTCGGAGGGCGAGATGCTGCGCACCCCGAACTTCGGCCGCAAGTCGCTGAACGAGATCAAGGAGGTCCTCGCCACCATGGGCCTGCATCTCGGCATGGACGTCACCGGCTGGCCGCCGGAGAACATCGAAGAGCTCGCAAAGCGCTTCGAGGAGCACTACTGATCCCACCGGCGCGGGCTCGCTTCCGCGCCGTTTCCCCGCCCGGCCCTGAGCGCCGGAGCATAAAGAACGGCCGTACCGTGGCACGGCGGCCGTAAATCAACCAAGGAGCCAAACAATGCGTCACGGTTTTCGCGGTCGTCGTTTCAACCGCTCGGTCGAGCACCGCAAGGCGATGTTCGCCAACATGTCCCAGGCCCTGATCAAGCACGAGCAGATCACGACCACGCTGCCGAAGGCCAAGGACCTGCGTCCGGTCGTCGAGAAGCTGATCACGCTCGCCAAGCGCGGCGACCTGCATGCCCGCCGCCAGGCGATCGCGCAGATCAAGGACGTCGCCCTGGTCGGCAAGCTCTTCGCGGTGCTCGGGCCCCGCTACAAGGAGCGCAATGGCGGCTATCTGCGCATCATGAAGGCGGGCTTCCGCTTCGGCGACAACGCTCCGCTCGCCGTGATCGAGTTCGTCGATCGCGACGTCGAGGCCAAGGGCAAGGATTCCGGCCCGGTCTTCACGGCGGAAGACGAGGCGGCCTGAGGGTTTTCCTTAGTCCAGTCGATTTGAAAGGGCGGCCTTCGGGTCGCCCTTTTTTCGTTGGCGAGGGCAATCCAGGTTTCCGGGCGTTGATGGCGCTGCCGGCCGTCCTGCTGGAAATCGCCCCGCCATCGGCCTATCTCTCGAGGTGAGTCGTGCCGGTCGCAGAGGAGACGCCAGATGCAGCGCAAGGCCACCATCACCCGCGGGGCACTCCTCGCGGCGGCGCTGACGGCATCGTCGCTGGCCTCTGCGCCTGCGCTGGCGCAGACGCCGCTCCGGCAGGTGCCGGAGTCGCGTCAGGAGATCTCCCTGTCCTTCGCCGGGGTGGTCAAGAAGAGCGCGGCTGCGGTCGTCAACGTCTATGGCGCGCGGGTCGAGAAGCAGCCGCGCAACCCGTTCATGGACGATCCCTTCTTCCGGCGCTTCTTCGGCGACCGGGGCTTCGGCGTGCCGCAGGAGCGGGTGCAGCGCTCGCTCGGCTCGGGCGTCGTGGTCGATGCGAGCGGGCTCGTCGTCACCAACAACCACGTCATCGAGGGCATGAGCGAGGTTAAGGTCGCCTTCGCCGACAAGCGCGAGGTCGAGGCGACGATCCTGCTGCGCGATCCGCGCACCGATCTCGCCGTGCTCAAGCTCAAGAACGCCAGGGATCTCGTCGCGATCGAACTCGCCGATTCCGACAGGGTCGAGATCGGCGACATCGTGCTGGCGATCGGCAACCCGTTCGGCGTCGGCCAGACCGTGACGCAGGGCATCGTCTCGGCGCTGGCGCGCACGCAGATCGGCGTCGGCGACGCGCAGTCCTTCATCCAGACCGACGCCGCGATCAACCCCGGCAATTCCGGCGGCGCGCTGGTCGACATGCAGGGTCGCGTCATCGGCATCAACACGGCGATCTTCTCGCGCTCCGGCGGCAGCCACGGCATCGGCTTCGCCATTCCCGCCGCGATGGTGCGCGTCGTCGTCGAGAGCGCCCGGACGGGTGCCACGACGGTACGCCGGCCCTGGTTCGGCGCAAGGCTGCAGGCGCTGACGCCCGATGTCGCCGACGGGCTCGGTCTCGACCGGCCGGCCGGCTCGGTCGTGGCGGGTGTCGTCGACAAGGGCCCGGCGGCGGAGGGGGGGCTGCGCCGCTCCGACGTGATCCTCGCGGTCGACGGCTTTGCCGTCGACGATCCCGAATCCTTCGGCTACCGCTTCGCGACGCGCCCGCTCGGCGGTGTGGCGACGCTGACCGTGCTGCGCTCCGGCAAGCGCCTCGTGCTGCCGGTGAAGCTGGTGCCGGCGCCCGAGCTGCGGCCGCGCGAGCCGGTGACGCTGGCGGGGCGCACGCCGCTGTCGGGCATCACCGTGATGAACCTCTCGCCGGCGCTGGCCGAGGAACTCGCGATCGACGCCGGCACCGAGGGCGTCGTCGTCGCCGAAATCGAGGAGGGCAGCACGGCGGCCCGCGTCGGATTCCGCAAGGGCGACATCATCCAGGCGCTGAACGGCGAGGCGATGACGCGCTCGCGCGATGTCGAGGCGGCGCTGAGGGAGCGCCAGCGCGCCTGGGAGGTGACGATCTCGCGCGGCGGCCAGAGCGTGACCTCGGTGTTTCCGGGATGAGCGAAGCTCCCCCCGGAGTGAGCTACAATCTCTGTCATTCCGGGGCAGGCCGAAGGCCTGAACCCGGAACCCACGACCGGGTGAGCGTTCCCATGAGCATCGGTGGGGCTCAGCCCGGTCGTGGGTTCCGGGTTCGCCGCTCTGCGGCGCCCCGGAATGACAGGATGAGGCGGGTATGAGCGATCTCTTCGCTGCCTCGGGGCTCGACAAGGCCGGGCCGCGCCCGCTCGCCGACCGGCTGCGGCCGACGACGCTCGGCGAGGTCGCCGGCCAGGAGCATCTCACCGGGCCCGAGGGCGCGCTGACGCGGCTGGTGCAGTCGGGCTCGCTCGGCAGCCTGATCTTCTGGGGGCCGCCCGGCACCGGCAAGACCACGGTCGCGCGGCTGCTGGCGGGGCAGGTCGATCTCGGCTTCGAGCAGATCAGCGCGATCTTCTCCGGCATCGCCGACCTCAAGAAGGTCTTCGAGCAGGCGCGGGGCCACCGGCTCGGCGGTAAGGGCACCCTGCTCTTCGTCGACGAAATCCACCGCTTCAACCGGGCCCAGCTCGACGCCTTCCTCCCCGTGATGGAGGACGGCACGATCACGCTGGTTGGTGCGACGACCGAGAACCCATCCTTTGCGCTGAACGCCGCGCTTTTGTCGCGCGCCCGGGTGCTGACCTTCAAGTCGCTCGACGAGGGCTCGCTCCTGTTCCTGCTCGGCCGCGCCGAGCTGCTGGAAAAGCGCGAGCTGCCGCTGACGCCGGAGGCGAAGCTCGCACTCGCCCGCTTCGCCGATGGCGACGGGCGCGCCGTGCTGACGCTGGCCGAGGAGCTCTGGCGCGCGGCACGGCCGGGCGAGATCTTCGACGAGGCGGGGCTGGCCGAGGTGATCCAGCGCCGGGCGCCGATCTACGACAAGGCGCAGGACGGCCACTACAACCTGATCTCGGCCCTGCACAAGACGATCCGCGGCTCGGACCCGGATGCCGCGCTCTATTATTTCGCCCGCATGCTCGATGCCGGCGAGGACCCGCGCTTCCTGGCCCGGCGGCTGGTGCGGATGGCGGTCGAGGATATCGGGCTCGCCGATCCCCAGGCGCTGGTCCATGCCCGCGCCGCCGCCGAGACCTATGAGCAGCTCGGCTCGCCGGAGGGGGAGCTCGCGCTCGCCAACACGGTGATCTATCTGGCGACCGCGCCGAAATCGAACGCCGCCTACAAGGCCTACAAGGCCGCCCGCCGCGTCGCTGCCGAGCGCGGTTCGCTGATGCCGCCCAAGACGATCCTGAACGCGCCGACCAAGCTGATGAAGCAGGAAGGCTACGGTGCGGACTACGCCTACGACCACGACGCACCCGACGCCTTCTCCGGCCAGGACTACTGGCCCGACGCGCTGGGCCGGCAGATGTTCTACGACCCGCCGGAGCGCGGCTTCGAGCGCGATATCCGGAAAAGGCTGGAGTATTGGGAGAAGCTGAGGCTGGAGCGGGGGGAGGGCTGAGAAGCGGCTCGGATACCTTGATCGAGAACAAAGCCGCGCGCCCCTGCCGGCCTATCCTCACCCGCGCGCCCATCCCCGGGCCGTGCCGGTGCCTCGCTTATGATCTCGCTCATCGCCCGCGCTCTCCTGATCGTGCCCTCGCTGATCGCGGGCTGGTTCGTCTCGGAGGATGATGTCGCCTATTGGGTCGTCGCCTTCGCGATCGGGCTGGTCTTCATCCTCCTGACCATCGCCTTCGAGCTCGATGTGCATCCGCTGCTGCGGCGCGGGTCGAAGGGGTAGGGGCGGGGCCAAGCCAGCCTCAGCCCTCATCCTGAGGAGCGCTTCGTCAGAAGCGCGTCTCGAAGGATGGTGCTGAGGGTTCCGGAGCCTCCTGGAGCCTCCTTCGAGACGCCGCTTGGCGGCTCCTCAGGATGAGGGCTGGCGTCTCCAAGCGGCACGGTTCCGCAGAGACTTTGCCGCCCCTCAGAACGAGCGCTCGATGAAGAGCTGGGCCGAGAGCTGGCGGCCGCCCAGCGTCAGCGGCAGGACGCGGTCGGCGATGGCGACGCGGGTCCAGGCGACCGAGCCCTCGATCCCGGCCTTGAGGCCCTCCACCGGGGTCCAGACCAGATTGGCGCTGGCGCGGTCGATCTTCAGCTTGCCCTTGGCGGCATTGGTCAGCGGCAGGGTGAGCTGGTAGCGGCTGACGAAGAGGTTGCTGGCGAGTTCGTCGGTCCATTCGCGCCGCGCCGCCAGCACGCCCGAGAAGCCGCGGCTGGAATCGGCGCTGGTCAGGACCTGGCTGACGATGGTCGCATCGAGCGAGGAGCCGATATAGGCGGGGGCGTCGACCGCGCCGGCGAGCTGCGCCGTGATCTCGCCGGGGCGGCCCAGGATCGGCAGCTCATAGGTCGCGCCGATGATGCCGGCGCGGCCGAGCTTGGGCACCGAGCCCGGCACGTCGCGCAGCGCGCCGGCCATGTGCAGCGTCAGCCCGCCCTGGGTGTAGGTCAGGCGCGCGACGCCGTCGGGCACGCGGCCCTTGACCACGGGGATGGTCGCGGTCGTCGCCAGCGTCGGGTCCTCGACCGAGAGCGCGAGGTTCCAGCGTTCGGTCAGGTCGCGCTGCCAGCCGATCAGCCCGACATTGCGGCCCGGCAGCCGGGCGCTGAAGGCGAATTCGTCGCCGGTCCAGAAGCTGAAGAACGTGCCGGTCAGGCCGAAGGTCATCGTCCCGACCGTGACGATGGCCTCGTCGAGCGTCATGCTGTCGGGCTGGTCGGTGCCCGGCCGCATTGACATCTCGACGGCCGAGCCGATGCGCAGGCCCGAGGCGAGGTCATGGGCGGTCTCGATCCGCAGCGAGGTGCTGGTCGGCCAGGAATAGGCGGGCGGGGGGGCCGCATTGCCGGCGCGGGGAATGCGGTAGCTGTCATATTGCAGCCCGGCGGTGACGCTGCCGGAGACGGCGAGGCAGGTGCTCGAGCCCGGCAGGATCAGGCCGGGGACGTCGTCGTCATCGTCAGCATCGTCGTCCGCGTCATCGTCGTCGTCATCGTCGTCCGCGTCGTCATCGGTGTCGTCCTCGGCGTCCGGCGCGGCAGCGGCGCTGGCCTCCTCGGCGGCTGGGAAGAGCGGGGCGATGTCGGGCGGCTTGATGATGCAGCTGCGGGCGAATTGCGGGGCGCTGGCCGGGAGCGGGCGGGGCGGGGCGGCCTGCGCGGCCGCGAGCGCGATACAGGAGACGGCAAGCGCCAGCAGGAAGGCGCGCCCCCTGCGTCCAGCCGCGAAGCCGCCGCCACAAGCCGTTGCCCCGGCCCCCTCGCGCATGTCGTTACGTCGCCCCCCCGGCCCCAGCGTCAAGACGCCGCCGCTACACCTTTCAGCTTGGCGGCCACCCGGCAAGAGCCCGATTTCGTTTGTGCGCAGGCGATGCGCTGGCTATTGCAGGGCGATGACCTCCACGCTCCTCGTCTTTTTCGGCGCCGGCCTCGGCGGCGTGATGCGGCACGGCATCAACCTCGTCTCGCCGCGCTGGTTCGGCACCGGCTTTCCCGGCGGCACCCTGCTGATCAACATCCTCGGCTCGGCGCTGATGGGGCTGATCGCGGGCTGGCTCGCTTTCAGGACGCAGGCCGGCTGGTCGCAGCATGCCAGGCTGTTCCTGACGACCGGCATCCTCGGCGGCTTCACCACCTTCTCGGCCTTCTCGCTCGACGCCGTGCTGCTCTGGGAGCGCGGCGAGACCGGGCTGGCAGTGGCCTATGTGCTCGGCTCCGTCATCCTCTCGCTGGCGGCTCTGCTCGCCGGCCTCGCACTCGTCCGGAGCCTGTCATGAGAACCGGTGGCAAAGCGGGTGGCGGCAAAGCAGGCGGCGGCAAGGGCGCGGGGGTGGGTCCCAGGCGCGGCGGACGGCCGCCGGCGTCAGGCGCCCCCCGCGGGCTCGGGGCCAAGGCCAAGCGCCCGAGCCATGACGCCCGCCGCTCGGCGCAGGCCTCGGCCCGCGCCCGGCCCGAGCGCGAGGAGGCGGAGGTCAACACCACGCCGACGCGCAACCCCAAGCCGCATCATCCCGCGCCCCGCGCGGCCGGGCCGCGGCAGCCTGCCGCACCGACCGCCCCGCGGCCGGCCGGCAAGCCCGCCGCCGCCCGCCGCGCGCCGGTGAGCGACACGCCGACGCGCGCCGAGGTGAAGGCGGAGACGGCGCAGGTGCTCGCCACCGGCGTGCAGCAGCTCATGGTCACCGCCGACGAGAACGAGATGCGGATCGACCGCTTCCTCGAAAGCCGTTTCCCGCAGCTCTCGTTCAGCCACATCCAGCGCATCGTCCGGAAGGGCGAGTTGCGCGTCAACGGCAAGCGCGCCGACAGCAAGGACCGGCTGGAGGAGGGGCAGACGGTCCGGATCCCGCCACTCAAGCTCGAGCCGCAGGAGAGCCGCCCGCGCTCGGCCAAGGCCGATGGCGACACGCTGGAGTTCTTGCGCTCGATCACGCTCTACGAGGACGAGGACGTGATCGTCCTCAACAAGCCGGCGGGGCTCGCCGTTCAGGGCGGCTCGGGCACGACACGCCATGTCGACCAGATGCTCGACGTGCTGACCGACAAGAGCGGGCAGAAGCCGCGCCTGGTCCACCGGCTCGACAAGGACACGGCGGGCTGCCTCGTCATCGCCAAGTCGCGCTTCGCGGCGGCGACCCTGGCCAAGACCTTCCGCTCGCGCTCGGCCCGCAAGGTCTACTGGGCGCTGGTGGCGGGCGTGCCGCGCGTGCGCCAGGGCCGGATCTCGACCTATCTCGCCCGCGAGGAGGCCTATGACGGCGACCAGCGCATGGCCGTGGCCAAGCATGGCGAGGACGGCGCGATGCATGCCGTCACCTATTACGCCGTGGTCGAGACCGCGGCGCAGAAGCTCGGCTGGCTCTCGCTCAAGCCGGTGACCGGGCGCACGCACCAGCTGCGCGCGCATGCCGCCCATATCGGCCACCCGATCGTGGGCGACCCGAAATATTTCAACATCCAGAACTGGGAGCTGCCCGGCGGCATTCAGAACAAGCTGCATCTGCTGGCGCGGCGCATCGTCGTGCCGCATCCGCGCGGCAAGGGCACGATCGACGTCAGCGCGCCGCTGCCCCCGCATATGCGCCAGTCCTGGAACCTGCTCGGCTTCGACGACGCGCCCTACGACCCGATCGTGGACGCGCCGGACGAGTGAGCGCTGCAGGGCGAAAGAGAACGATTGCGGAACAAAACGAAATGTGTTTTCTTTTTGTTCCCATCCCTCCGACGCTGGTGCTCCGATGATCCGTTGCGCGTTCCTGCTGGCTGGCCTCGCTTTCACCGCTTCCGTATCCCTGTCCGTTCCTGCGCTGGCGCAGAGCCCGGCTCCCGCGCCGGCCCGCGTCGCGGCCGCCCCCGCCGACGAGCCGGTGCCACGCGCCGAGCGCGCCAGGGCGCGGCAGGATTGTCTCGCCGAACATGTCGCGCTGTCGGGCGAGGATCTGCGCGCGGCGATGCGCGACTGCATCCAGGCGAAGTTTCCCGGCGTGCAGCTCTATGCGCGCGACGGCGTCACCCGCGACGGCAAGCCGACCGCGGTGGCGGCGCGGGCGGCCTGCAAGACGGATGTCGATGCGCGCGGGTTGACCGGCTCGACGCGCACCGCCGCGCTCGTCGCCTGCTTCAACGAGAAGCGCCCGGACCTCGCCCAGCGCGCCGAATGCCGCAAGGATGCGCGCGGCAAGGGGCTCGACGGCGACGAGCTGCGCAAGGCGGTGGATGCCTGCGCGCGCGAGGCGCGTTCCTGAGCGGTCGCTGCGGGGCAGGGCGGCGTCGGCGCCGGTGGATCGCGCGCGCGATCCGGGCTACAGCGCCGCCATGGACCTCATCCTCTTCGACCTCGACGGCACTCTGATCAACTCCGAGGCGATCCTGCTCGCCGCGCAGCACGAGACCTTCGCGCGGCACGGGCTCGCCCATCCCGGCCGCGAGGCGGGGCTCGGCGTGGTCGGGCTGACGCTCGACATCGCGCTGATGCGGCTGGGCGGGCTGCACGCCCCCGATGCGGCGCTGGCGGCGACCTACAAGGAGGTGTTCGGGGCGATGCGGCTGCAGGCGCAGGCCGATGCCGCGCTCGACGAGCCGCTCTTCCCCGGGGTCTCCGAGACGCTGGCCGCGCTGGCGGGGATGCCGGGCGTCCAGCTCGGCATCGCCACCGGCAAATCCCGGCGCGGCGCCGAGTACATCGTCGAGCGGCATGGCTGGCAGGGCCTTTTCGCCACGATCCAGACCGCCGATGATGCGCCCTCCAAGCCGCATCCGGGCATGATCCTGCGGGCGATGCAGGAGACCGGTGCGCAGCCCTCGCGCACTGCGATGGTCGGCGACGCCTCGTTCGACATCGAGATGGCTGTGGCGGCCGGCGTGATCCCCGTTGCGGTGTCCTGGGGCTTCCAGCCGGTGGCGACGCTGGTCGCGCTCGGCGCGCGGCATGTGCTCGACCGCTCGACCGACCTGCCGGGCGTGCTGGGGCTTCCAGAAGCCGCGGCTGTCGGTGAGCCGGTCTGACTTAGGCCGCCATGCTCGGGCTTGACCCGAGCACCTCGGAAACCCGCGTTCCCACCGCGAGAGTCCCGGATCTGCGCTTCGCCTCGCCCGAGACTGACGGCTCTACATGGCCGTCAGTGCCGGATGCGCCACCGTCCAGTAACATCCCCGCAACCACATCCGCTCAGAGCCGTTTAACCTGAACGCACGTTCAGGTTTGGCTGTTAACCACCTGCTGGCGGGTATCGATCCATGGTGTTCCTACAACAGGAACGGACCGGCAAAAAACAACGCCGGACAGGGGTCGAACAATGATGGGTCATGAGCTTCGCGAATTCGTCGACCAGGTGATGGATCGTCTGACGATCACTGACGAGGACGTCGCTGTTCTTCAGCGTGACATCTTGGCGGACTGCATCCTGACCCGCGACGTCATCGATGTCCTCGTGGCGCTGGATCGGGCGGTGCCCCAGCGCTGCGAGGCCTTCGGGGACGTTCTGATCGCGGTCGTCGTCGACTTCGCCGTCTGGCAGAACCGCCCGACCGGCGTGATCGACCGCGACAAGGCGCATTGGCTGGTGACGACGCTCTCGGCCGGCGAGGGTCCGACCGCCACCGCCCGGCGCATCGCCTTCGAGATCGTGCGCGAGGCCGAGCGCTGCGACGAGGCCCTGATCGGCTTCGCCCTCGACAAGGGCCATGCCAAGGCGATGCCGGCCTGGCCCGAGCGCGTGCTGCTGGCGAGCTGAGCCCGTCGCTTCACACCCGCCCGACACCGACTTTCGCATTGGTGGACGGCGGGGGCGGTGTCCCCTACATCCGAGACCCGGATCGGCGTGCCGCATGGCTCACCGGTCCGGGTTTCGTGCTTCGGGGCTGTGCGAAAAACCGGTAGCCGGTTTTGCCGGACATGCTCTAACTGGGCGCGAGGGCATGCTGCAGGAAACCGGTTCGGAGCATCGGACCCCGGCATGCCCTGGACTCGTCGACGGCCGGGGGAGGCGCCACGCATGTTCTCGAAGATCCTGATCGCGAACCGCGGCGAGATCGCCTGCCGAGTCATCAAGACGGCGCGGCGCATGGGCATCAAGACGGTCGCGGTCTATTCGGATGCGGACCGCGACGCGCTTCATGTCGAGATCGCCGACGAGGCCGTGCATATCGGCTCGGCCCCCGCCGCCCAGTCCTATCTCGTGATCGAGAAGATCATCGCGGCCTGCAAGCAGACCGGTGCTGAAGCCGTCCATCCCGGCTATGGTTTCCTGTCCGAGCGCGAGGCCTTCGCTCAGGCGTTGAAGGATAACGGCCTCGTCTTCATCGGCCCCAATCCCGGCGCGATCGCGGCGATGGGCGACAAGATCGAATCCAAGAAGGCGGCGGCCGCGGCGAATGTTTCGACGGTGCCGGGCTTTCTCGGCATCATCGAGAGCCCCGAGCATGCCGTCACCATTGCCGACGAGATCGGCTATCCCGTGATGATCAAGGCGTCCGCCGGCGGCGGCGGCAAGGGCATGCGCATCGCCCATTCGGCCGGAGAGGTGGCGGAGGGCTTCGCCCGCGCCAAGTCGGAAGCCGCGTCCTCCTTCGGCGACGACCGCGTCTTCGTCGAGAAGTTCATCGTCGATCCCCGCCATATCGAGATCCAGGTGCTGGGCGACAAGCACGGCAACGTCATCTATCTCGGCGAGCGCGAATGCTCGATCCAGCGGCGCAACCAGAAGGTCGTCGAGGAGGCGCCGTCGCCGCTGCTGGACGAGGCGACGCGCCGCAAGATGGGCGAGCAAGCGGTCGCGCTCGCCAAGGCGGTGAACTACGATTCCGCCGGCACGGTCGAGTTCGTCGCCGGCCAGGACAGGTCCTTCTTCTTCCTCGAGATGAACACCCGGCTTCAGGTCGAGCACCCGGTGACGGAGATGATCACCGGGATCGACCTCGTCGAGGAGATGATCCGCGTCGCCTATGGCGAGAAGCTGCGGCTCAGCCAGGCCGAGGTGAAGCTGAACGGCTGGGCAGTCGAGAGCCGCGTCTATGCCGAGGATCCGACGCGCAACTTCCTGCCCTCGACGGGACGGCTGGTGACCTATCGCCCGCCGGTCGAGGGGCCCGACGGCGACGCGGTCGTGCGCAACGACACCGGCGTCTACGAGGGCGGCGAGATCTCGATCTATTACGACCCGATGATCGCCAAGCTCGTCACCCATGCGCCGACGCGCGAGGCAGCGATCGCGGCGCAGGGGCGCGCGCTCGATGCCTTCGCCATCGACGGCATCCGTCACAACATCCCCTTCGTCTCGGCGCTGATGCACCATCCGCGCTGGATCGCCGGCAATCTCTCGACCGGCTTCATCGCCGAGGAGTTTCCCGAGGGCTTTTCCCTGCCGGCGCCCGAGGGCGAGATCGCGCTGCGCCTGGCGGCGATCGCGATCGCCTGCGACCACAAGCTCAACCAGCGCAAGCGCGCGGTCAGCGCGCAGATGGAGGGCTGGCGCCGCGTCGCCTTCGACCGGACGCGCGTCGTGCTGATCGGGGCTGAGCGCTTCGAGGGGCAGGTCGGCGAGCAGGGCGGGGCGGTCGTCATCGATTTCGGTGCCCGCAGCGTCACGGTCGCGAGCGAGTGGCGGCCGGGTCAGCCGGTCTGGCAGGGAACGCTCGACGGCATCGCCATCGCCGCGCAGATCCGCCCGATTGCGAACGGTTTCGCGCTCGGCCATGCCGGCGCCTATGCGGATGCCGTGGTGCGCACGCCGCGCGAGGCGGAACTCGCCGCGCTGATGCCGGTGAAGGTCGCGGCCGATACCGGCAAGGTGCTGCTCTGCCCGATGCCGGGCGTGGTCAAGGCGATCTCGGTCACTGTGGGCCAGGAGGTCAAGGCCGGCGAGGCGCTGTGCATGGTCGAGGCCATGAAGATGGAGAATGTGCTGCGCGCCGAGAAGGACGCCACCGTCGCCAAGATCCTGGCGAAGGAGGGCGATTCGCTGGCGGTCGACGCGGTGATCATGGAATTCGCCTGAGGCGGGTCGCAGCGACGCTCGCGTCCGTGCGCTCCGGCGCCGTCATTCCGGGCGAGCGCAGCGAAGACCCGGAATCCGTCGCAGAGCGCTGCCGTCCCAGACAAGCCCGCCGGTGGATGCCGGAGCAGCGCCGCTGGCGCGGCTTGTCCGGAATGACGCTGTGTGAGCAAGCTGCGGCCACACGCGAGACGGAGACCATCTGACATGCTGACGATCTGGGGGCGGATCAGCTCCATCAATGTCCAGAAGGTCGTCTGGGCGGCCGGCGAGGTCGGGCAGAGCTTCGAGCGGATCGATTGCGGCGGGCCGTTCGGCGGGCTGCGCGAGCCGATGTTCCTGGCGAAGAACCCCAATGCCCAGATCCCGGTGCTGGAAGACGGCGACGTCTGCATCTGGGAGTCCAACAGCATCGTGCGCTATCTCGCCGCGCGCTACGGCGCGGGCTGGATCTGGGAGGAGGACCCGGCGCGCCGGGCCGATGCCGATCGCTGGCTCGACTGGATGCAGTCCGCCCTGCAGCCGGCGCTGATGCCGGTGCTGTGGGGGCTGGTGCGCAAGGTGCCCGAATACACCGCTCCCGAAACGGTCGCGGCCGGCGTCGCCAAGGCCGAGGCGCTGATGTCGATCCTCGACCAGCATCTCACGGACCGCAGCTTCCTCGGCGGCGAGCGCTTCGGCATGGCCGATATCGTCGTCGGCTGCGGGGCACATCGCTGGCTGAACATGCCGGTCGAGCGGATCGCGCGGCCGCAGGTCGAGCGCTGGTACAAGATACTGGCCGCGCGCCCGGCGGCCGCGCCGGCGCTCGTGCTGCCGGTCGCATGAAGGTGACCGGCGGGTGGCTTGATCGCGGCGCGGTCGCGGGCACAATGGCCGCCATGCGCTCGATTGGTCTCGCCCTCGGCCTCATCCTCTGCGCGGCCGCGCCCGCCGCCGCCCAGACCGGCCCCACGCTGGCGGCCGACCGGGCCCGGCTCGCCTCCTGCCTGCGGACCAATAGCGGGGCCGCGCCCGCCTGCATCGGCTCCATCGCTGTGGCTTGCGTCGTTACGGCAACGGGCGACCGGCGGGCGGCGGAGGCCGGCTGTGCCCGGCGCGAGGAAGCGGTCTGGCGCGAGAAGCTGGTCCTGGCCGTGCAGCAGAGCGGGCGGCCGCTCGATGCCGGCCAGCGCAGCCGCCTCGTAGCGCTGCAGATGTCCTGGGAAGGCTATGTCGCGCAGAAATGCGCCTTCTATGCCGCGACCCAGCGCGAGGCCCTCCAGCCCGGTCGGCAGGCCGGCTGCGAGCTGCGCGAGGTGGCGGCCCGGGTGCTGGAACTGGAGCGCGCCTCCCGTCCGCAGGCGCCGGCGCGCCGCCCCTCCCAGCCGCCGCAGATCATCCGCTGAGCGGCGTTCACGCGCCGTCAGCTTTCGCCGGCTAGAAGCACGTCAACGCCGCAGCCCGAAGGCCGCCCATGTTCTTCGTTCTCTCCAAGGTGGTCTGGTTCGTCCTGTCGCCGGTGAACCTCTCCATTCTGCTGGCGCTGCTGGCGGCGCTGCTCGCCTTCACCCGCTTCGCGAGGGCGGCGCGCTGGCTCGGCGTGGTGTCGCTGTGCTTTCTGGCGCTGATGGCATTCAGCCCGCTGCCGCGGCTGGTGATGTGGCCGCTGGAGAACCGCTTCCCGCAGCAGCCGGCCGAGAAGGGGCCCGTCACAGGGATCATCATCCTGGGCGGGGCGATCGGCGTCGCCCGCGGCGACGTGGTGCTGACCAGCGCCGCGGCGCGGATGACCAAGGCGGTCGAGCTCGCGCGCCTGCATCCGCAGGCGAAGATCGTCTTCACCGGCGGCGCCGCCAATCTGATCTCGCCGGTGACCAAGACCGAATCGGACGGCGCGAGCGTGCTGTTCGAGGGGCTCGGCCTGCCGCGCGAGCGGATCCTGCTCGAGGACAAGTCCCGCAACACAAGAGAGAATGCGCTCTTCACCAGGCAGCTGGTCGATCCGAAGCCCGGCGAGCGCTGGCTCTTGGTGACCTCGGCCTGGCACATGCCGCGCTCGATGGGCGTGTTCAGAAAGGCGGGCTTCGCGGTGGAGGCCTTTCCGGTCGACTACCTGACCGAGGAGCAGGCCTCAGAATTCGTGCGCGTCTCGGGGCGCGCGCCGCGCGGGCTGATGATCGCCGATGACGGCTTCAAGGAGTGGGTCGGGCTCGTCGCCTATCGCCTTGCCGGCTATACCGACGCGCTGTTTCCGGGGCCGTGAGGGGCTACTCGCCCTCCGGGAGCCGAAGCCGGTAGACGCCGCGGAAATCGTCGGGATCGACCGGGCGGCCCTTGCGGGTGATGACGAGCTTGCCCTCCTTCATCAGCCGCACCGCGGTGCGGCGGATCGGCTGCATCAGCGGGCCCCAGCCGTCGGGATGGTCGCCGCCGAGCGCGCGCGCGGCTTCCGAGGGGCAGATCGTGCGGCCTTCGCCGCGCTGCGCCGTCAGCGCCAGCAGCGTGGCTTCCAGCTCGCTCTCGTCGGGTTTCGTCATGGTTCGGGTTTCTTCATGGCTCGGACTTGGCCTGCGTCATATCGGGATAGCGGAAGACGCGGGCGGCATCGGAGGCGAATTGGCGCCGGTACATCGCGATCAGCACGGCGCCGGTGAAGAGGATGAAGGTCGTGGGCCCGAGGAACCAGCCCATATAGGCGAGCGCGAAGAAGAAGGCGCGCTGGCCGCGGTTGAAGTGGCGCCCACCGGCGATGTTCATCTCGATCGTCTCGTGGACGGCGCGCTGCGCATCCTCCGGATCATGGTTCTTGGCCGGAGGCAGCGAGCCCAGCAGGATGACGCAGTAGTTGAACAGCCGGTAGCTCCACGCGAACTTGAAGAAGGCGTAGCCGAAGATCAGGGCGAGCCCGATGACCTTCAGCTCCCAGACGGCGCGCGTCGGCACCCCGCCGAAGGGCAGGTCCGAGAACAGCGCGACGACGCGGTCGGTCGATTGCAGCAGGGTCAGCGTGCCGCCGATTGCGATCAGCGAGGTCGAGGCGAAGAAGGCCGTGCCGTTCTGCAGGCCGTTCATGATCTGCGTGTCGACGATGCGGTTGTCGCGCCCCATCGATTCGCGAATCCAGCGGGCGCGGCGCAGGTTCATCCGCATGTTCAGGCTCTTGCCGGCATGCGGGCCCATCTCCACGGCGAAATGGTAGCCGATCCACGCCGCCGCGAAGAAGGCGGCACCGATGATGTCGAGGGTTCCGAATCCGATCATGGCCATCTCCGGCGCGCACAGTGCGGCGCGGGCGCTGGCGCGGCAAGGCGCGATTGACGCCGGCGGCGGCAATGGCCACGGTGCCGCCCGTTCGAGAGGGAGGCCGGCCGTGCCGCAGACCATCACCAAGGGCTACAAGGCGCTGCTGGCGGAAGCCGAGGCCGTGATCGAGACGCTGGGCGTTGCCGACGCACAGGCGCTGCTCGGGCGCGACGACGTCGTCTTCGTCGATCTGCGCGATCCGCGCGAACTGGAGCGGGAAGGGCGGATGCCCGGCGCCTTCCACTGCCCGCGCGGCATGCTCGAGTTCTGGATCGATCCCGAGAGCCCCTATGCCAAGCCGGTCTTCCAGCAGGACAAGCGCTTCGTCTTCTTCTGCGCCGGCGGCTGGCGCTCGGCGCTGGCGGCCAAGGCGGCTCAGGAGATGGGGCTGAAGCCCGTGGCGCATGTCGCGGGCGGCTTCGGCGCCTGGAAGAAGGCCGGCGCGCCCTTCGACGCCGCCGAGCCCGGCGATCCGGCTGCGAAGGCGACCCCGTGAGCCCGGTCAATGTCGTCGTCGTCCTGCTGGTCGTCGCCTTCCTGTTCCGCAAGCCGCTGGGCCGCCTGTTCAACCGGCAGTTTCCCGACCGGGCGAAGCGTCACCGCATCGTCGGGACGATCATCGCCGGCTTCCTGCTGGTGATCGCGGTCCGGCTCGCGGCGCTGCTGTGGAAATAGGGCGAGGCTCTATTTCGGCGCCAGCGCGCGCGGCCTGACACCAGCGACCGGGCCCGGCGGCAGTTCGCTCGCATCCGGAACCAGCGTCTTCACATCCAGATTCGGCTTGCTCAGAAAGCGATTCAAGCCGGCTACATAACTCTCTGGCAAGGCCCAGTGTTTCGCCGCGGCGATGACGGTTTCCATATAGCCCGGCTTGGGCCGGCCGGGATCGCCCGAGCGGCCGATATAGACCAGAGCGCGCTTGGCCCCGCCGGGCACGATCACCGGCTGGCTGATCTTGACATAGAGCCCGCTGGCGAGGTCCTCGAACTTGTCGAGCGTGCGGATGTCGCCGAGCGCGCAATCCCAGAGCACGCCATGCACCTCCTCGCGCGGGTCGCGGACGACGGACGCGTAGCCATCCGTGGTCACGAGGAAGCGGTGGCGCGGCAGGCGGGCCAGCCCGAGCGGCTTCGAGCGCGGGCAGCGCTGCGCCATGCCGGCAGGGTCCATGTTGAGGCCGTATGCGAAGTAGAGGGGCATTCAGACGCGCTCCGGAACCGCGACGCGGAACCCTCTCCTGTAAGGAGAGGGCAGGGTGAGGTGTAGGCCGTAGGACCAGTCAGGCGCGGGGCAGGCCGCGGTGAGGTTACGGCAGCGGTGTCCAGGGGCCGACACCTCACCCCTGCCCCTCTCCTTACAGGAGAGGGGTTCCCCGCGCCTTTCGCCTTCCTCGCGGCTTCGTCCCTACTTCGTCTTCTGGAACAGCTCCCGCCCGATCAGCATCCGCCGAATCTCGCTCGTGCCGGCGCCGATCTCGTAGAGCTTGGCGTCACGCAGCAGGCGCCCGGTCGGGTAGTCGTTGATGTAGCCATTGCCGCCGAGCAGCTGGATGGCGTCGAGCGCGATCTGGGTCGCCTTCTCGGCCGCGATCAGGATGGCGCCGGCGGCGTCCTCGCGGGTCGTCTCGCCGCGGTCGCAGGCCTTGGCGACGGAATACACATAAGCCTTGCAGGCGTTCATCATCACATACATGTCGGCGATCTTGCCCTGGACGAGCTGGAACTCGCCGATGGCCTGGCCGAACTGCTTGCGCTCATGGACATAGGGCATGACCACGTCGAGCGCCGCCTGCATGATGCCGAGCGGCCCGGCCGCCAGCACGACACGCTCATAGTCGAGCCCCGACATCAGCACGTTGACGCCACGCCCGACGCTGCCCAGCACGTTCTCCTCGGGCACCTCGCAATCCTCGAAGACGAGTTCGCAGGTGTCGGAGCCGCGCATGCCGAGCTTGTCGAGCTTCTGATGGGTCGAGAAGCCCTTCATGCCCTTCTCGATCAGGAAGGCGGTGATGCCCTTCGATCCGGCCTCGGGATCGGTCTTGGCGTAGACCACCAGCGTCTCGGCGATCGGCCCGTTGGTGATCCACATCTTGTTGCCGGTGATGACGTAGCGGTCGCCTTGCTTCACCGCCCTGGTCTTCATCGAGACGACGTCGGAGCCGGCGCCGGGCTCGGACATGGCGAGCGCCCCGACATGCTCGCCCGAGATCAGCTTGGGCAGGTATTTCGCCTTCTGCGCGGCGTTGCCGTTGCGGGCGATCTGGTTGACGCAGAGATTGCTGTGGGCACCGTAGGACAAGCCGACCGAGGCCGAGGCGCGCGAGACCTCCTCGATCGCCACGACATGCTCGAGATAGCCCAGCCCCGCGCCGCCATCCTCCTCCTTCACCGTGATGCCGTGCAGGCCGAGCGCGCCCATCTGCGGCCAGAGATCGCGCGGGAACTGGTTCGTCTGGTCGATCTCCTGGGCGCGTGGGGCGATCTTCTCCTGCGCGAAGGCGTGGACGGTGTCGCGGATAGCGTCGGCGGTCTCGCCGAGGTCGAAATTGAAGGGGCGGGGCGCATTGGCGAGCATGGTGGACCTCCCGAGGGGCCGGCGCGGCGACGGCGCCCGGCGTTTCCCGACTTATAGCGCGGCTGGCGCCCAAGTCAGCGCGCGGGCGCGCGTAGCGGGTTGGGCATCGATGCGGGGGGCGTGGGTGCCCGTCAGCCGCCGATCACCCCCCGGCGGCGCAGCAGGATCAGCGTGAGCCCGGCGGCGGACAGGCAGGTCAGCGCCACGAAGAGCGCGCCGAGATCGTTCTCCATCCAGGGCAGGCCCTTCACATTGATGCCGAACAGGCCGGTGATGAAGGTCGCCGGCATGAACAGCGCCGTCAGGATCGACAGGACGTAGAGCTGGCGGTTGGTCTGGCTGGCCGTGCGGGCGGACATCTCGTCCTGCAGCAGGCGGGCGCGGTCCTGCACCGACTGGACGTCGTGGTGCAGCCCGTCGATGCGCTGGAGCAGGCGCGCGGCGGCGGCCTTGACCTCGTCGGGCGATTTGCGTCCCGAATTGGTCTCCGAGAAGCGGCGGAACAGCAGGTGCAGGCCGCCGAGCTGGCGGTGCAGGCGCACCGCCATGCGCCGGACCGCACCGACGCGGGCGGGCGCGTCGTCGAAGCGATCCGCCAGAACATGGTCCTCGACATCGTCGGTCTCGTCCATCAGCCGCACCACCGCCCGGGCGACGTCGTCGATGATGTATTCGATGATCAGTTCGAAGAGCAGAACCGGGCTCTCCACGGTCTCACCGCGGCTGAGCGCGTCGGCGGCGAGGCGGATCGACTGCAGGGCTTCGCGCCGGCCGGTCAGCAGCAGGCGCTCGCCGACGATCCAGTAGAGCGGCCCGACCATGTCGGAATCGGCGGCGACGTCGCGGACGAGGTCGTGGGAGACGCCCCATACGAGACCGGAGGAGTGGTCCAGCCGCTGATGACTCTCGGGCGAGACGAACATGTCCTCGGCTGCCGCCGGCAGCCAGGGCTGCTGGGTGATCCAGTCCTTGGCGCGGCTGTGGACGAGATCGAGATGGATCCAGACGAAGCCGGTGTCCGGGGTCACCTCCGGGACGGAGCTCCGCTCGATCAGGGTCGGCACGCCCTCGGGATCGAAGCGGTAGGCCCAGATGATGCCGAGGCTGGACTGCGCGTCGGGGCGGGCGGCGTTGAGGCTCATGATCGAAACGGGACATTGCGTGCGAGGGACAGCACGAGGCCTGCGCCCGCTCGATGACGGTTCGATGACGGTGCGACGCCGGGTTGCCGGATCAGTCGACGCTGGCCGTGCGCTGCGGGATGCGGGCGGGTGGCAGTCGCAGCGGCGTACCACCGGCGGCCTGCGGGGCGCGCGAGCCGGCCGCGGCCGCGGGCGGCTTGCGGCCGGCGACCTTCGGCTCTCCGCCGCGCCAGCGCCGCGTCCCGATGTCGAAGCGGCCTTCGCGCCAGGCGGCGAATTCGCGCTCGCTGCCGAAGAAGGCGTTGCGGTCGACGTCGCCGGTGATGCCAGGGACGCGGCCCGTGGTGGTGAACTGCCAGAACTCCCATTGCTCGCGCTTGTAGCGATGCTTCAGCGGCGCCGCCGTCGAGCGCAGCCAATAGGGGTAGTCGTTGAACTCGCCCTCGAGGATGTCCTCGTGGAAGTTGATGTCGGTGTAGATGATCGGCTTCTTGCCGGTGTGCTCGTGCAGGGCGGCGAGCATGATGCGGATCTTGTCCAGCGCGTCATCGCGTGAGACCTTGCGATTGCATTGCGAGCCGTGCTGCCACTCGACGTCGAGGACGGGGGGCAGGGCGTCGGGATCGCGCGGAATGTGGCGCTTGAACCAGCGCACTTGCTCGCGGGCCGGGCGGCACCACCAGACGAAGTGATAGGCGCTGCGCGCGATGCCGGCCTTCCTGGCGCCGGCCCAGTTCCGCCGGAAGTTCGGATCGAGATGGTCGCCGCCTTCGGTCGCCTTCATGAAGACGAAGCGGGTGCCGGCGTCCTTGACCTTCTCCCAGTCGATCTCGCCCTGCCAGCGCGAGACGTCGATGCCCTGGATCGACTGGCGGCGGGCGTCGCGGACGCCGTGATGCGGGGAGGCATCGCCCTTCTTGGGATAGAGAGCCTCGGCGGGCCCGGTGAGGACGGCGAACAGGCCGGCAAGGACGGCCGGGAGGGCCACCCGCTTCCACATCGTCGATCGCACCGGCTGCTCCTTCTCCTGGCTCGCCCTCCGAGATGGCGAGGCCGTGGTTAAGGGCCGGTTAGAACTGGATCGAATGCGCTGCGCTTGTTTCAGCTTTGGTTAACCGGCGAGGGGCGCGGCAGGTCACTCGTCGTCGGCGACTCCGTCGTCGACCGGCTCGAAGGCCGAGGAGACGGGCGAGACGGCACCCGGGATCGCGGCGATGGCGGGCGAGGGCGCGGGTGGCCGCTCGGGGCCCGGGCTCGGCTGCGGCGGGACCGGGCGCTGCCGCTTCCACTGGCGCGTGCCGATGTCGTACGCGCCGGTCCGCCAGCCGACGAATTCGTCCTCGTTGCCGAAGAAGGCGTTGCGGTCGACGTCGCCCTTGATGCCGGGGACGCGGCCCGTCGTGGTGAACTGCCAGAACTCCCAGGGCCGGTTGACGTAGCGCGTCTCGGGCAGGGCCGCGGTCGAGCGGATCCAGTAGGGATAGTCGTCGAACTGGCCTTCCAGCACGTCCTTGTGGAAGGTGATGTCGGTGTAGATGATCGGCTTCTTGCCGGTGAGCTGCTCGAGCTCGGTCAGCATCAGCTGGATCTTCTCCAGCGCCAGGTTGCGGTCGATCTTCTTCGGGCAGCTTCTCGAATGCCCGTTCCATTCGACGTCGAGCACAGGCGGCAGCGCGTCGGGATCGTTGGGGATGTGCTGCTTGAACCAGAGCGCCTGCTCATGCGCCGGGCGGCACCAGTAGACGAAGTGGTAGGCGCCGCGGGGAATGCCGGCGCGGCGCGCGCCCTCCCAGTTGCGCTGGAAGGCGGGGTCGATGTGGTCGCCGCCTTCCGTCGCTTTCATGAAGACGAAGCGGGTACCGGCGCCCTTCACGGCCGTCCAGTCGATGTCGCCCTGCCAGCGCGAGATGTCGATGCCGTGGATCGGGTAGCGATGGGCTGCCGCGACGCCCGGATGGGGGCGCGCATCGCCCTTGGCCGGATAATGCCCCTCCATGGCGACGCAGCCGCCGAGCACGACCAGCGCGGCGGTGGCGAGGAGGAATGCGGGCTTGAATGGGGTCATGCGGCGAGGATCCATGTGCCGCAAGATTGAGGAGAAAGCTTGACGGGCCGTTTACGCTAACGATCCGGGTCGCGCTCAGGCATGGGCGAGCCAGATCGCCGCGATGCCCAGGAACGAGAAGAAGCCGACCACATCGGTCACCGTCGTGACGAAAGTTCCGGAGGCGACGGCGGGGTCGATCGCGTAGCGGTTGAGCAGGACGGGGATCAGGACCCCGGCCATGGCCGCCGCCAGCAGGTTGACCACCATGGCGATGGCGATGACGACGCCGAGCCCCTGGCTGCCGAACCAGAGCGCCGCGACGAGGCCGGTGATCAGCGCGAAGCCGACGCCGTTGATCAGCCCGACGATCATCTCGCGGGTGAAGAAGCGGCGCAGGTTCCAGCCGCCGAGCTGCTGCGTCGCCAGCGCGCGCACGGCGACCGTCATCGTCTGCGTCGCGGCATTGCCGCCCTGGCTCGCAACCACCGGCGCCAGGATGGCGAGCGCCACGACCTGGGAGAGCTGTGCCTCGAACAGGCTCATCACCGCCGCCGCGAGGAAGGATGTGAAGAGGTTGACGAAAAGCCAGCTGAAGCGGCTGCGCGCGATCTGGCGCACCGGGTCCGAGAGTTCCTCGTCGGCGTTGACGCCGCCGAGCTGCTTGACGTCGTCGTCGGCCGCCTCCTCGATCACGTCGACGATGTCGTCGACGGTGATGACGCCGACCAGCCGCGAGGCCTCGTCGATGACCGGAACGGCGATCAGGTTGTAGCGCTGGAACAGGCGCGCCACGTCCTCGATGTCGTCGGTCGCCTTGACCACCCGGCTGTCTTCCTCGACCAGGGTCGCGATTTCGACCGGGCGCCGCGTCCGCAGCAGCCGGTCGAGCGGCACCGAGCCGACGAAGTGATGCGCCGGGTCCGCGACGAGAATCTCGAAGAAGCGCTCGGGCAGATCCTCGGTCTGGCGCAGATGGTCGATCGTCTGGCCGACCGTCCAGAAGGCGGGAACGGCGAGGATCTCGCTCTGCATGCGCCGGCCGGCGCTGCCTTCGGGATAATCGAGGCCCTGCTGCAGGACGATGCGCTCGGCCGGGGTGAGCCGGTCGAGCACCTCCTGCTTGTCGGCCTCGTCGAGGTCCTCGAGGATGTAGACCGCGTCGTCGGTGTCGAGGTCGCGCACGCCTTCTGCGACCGTTTCGGCCGAAAGCGTCTCGAGGATTTCCTCGCGGACCGCATCGTCGACCTCGGTCAGCGCGGTGAAGTCGAAGTCGCGGCCGAGCAGCGAGATCAGCCGCGTCCGCTCCTCGGCGTCGAGCGCCTCGAGCAGCGCGCCGAGATCGGCCTCGTGCATGTCGGCGACGACGGCACGCAGCGTCGTCAGGTCGGAGAGCAGCAGCGCCTGCGAGACCTGCTCGACGAGGCGGGAATCGATCGCGCCGTCCTCGTCGCGGATCGGGCGCTCGGGCGATTCGACGGCAGCGTTCTCGGTGTCCGTCATGGGGCGCTCCGTGCTGCGGGAAACAGGTTCGGCCCAACCGGACTCGGCGCGGCGCCTGCCGTCCTTGTGTCAGCGGCCCGGCGTCGTTGCAATGCAACAGGGCGCGATTGCGGCGAAAAGGGCGAGCGGGACCCGAAACGCGAACGGCGATCCTCGCGGATCGCCGTTCGCCGGGCCTGGGCCCCAATCTGGTGCGGTCAAGAGGACTCGAACCTCCACGGGTCTCCCCGCTACCACCTCAAGGTAGTGCGTCTACCAATTCCGCCATGACCGCGGCGTCGAAGCGTCCCGCCGTGGCGGTGAACTCCGGAGCGGCGCGGGTCTAGCAAATCGAATCCGTCGCCACAAGGGCCATGCGCAGGAAAAGGCGATCAGGCCGCCGCCACGGTCTGGAGCGTGTAGACCGTCGGGCGCTTCAGCATCTGGGTGATCTCGACGGAGATCTTCTGGCCGCTGACCACGACGATGCCCTTGGCGAAGGGATGGTTGTTGGCGAGGATCTGGACCTCGTCGGTCTCACTGGCGTTGAGCTCGATGATGGCGCCGCGGCCCATCCGCAGCAGCTTGTAGATCGGCATCCGCGCGGAACCCAGCACGACCGTCAGTTCGACGGGGACGAGATCGAGATCGGCCTTCAAGTCGTGCCTCCGGAACCCTACTTCAGAATACGAACAACCAAACTTGCCTGTTGCTCCGGCAGGGAGCATGAGGCTCGCCGCCGCTTCCTTCCGAAGTTGGTCGCAACAGGGTTAATGCGCAGTGAAGACGCGCGAGGCGCTCCCCGAAATGTTCTGGCCCGCCGCCGGCTCGCCGCCGGTCGAATGGCTCGTGGCGGAGGGGCTCGTCGGCTATGACGAGGCCGTGGCCGAGATGGAGCATCGCGCCGCGCTGATCGCCGACGGTCTCGCCCCCGAGCGGGTCTGGCTCGTGGAGCACCCGCCGCTCTACACGGCGGGTACCTCGGCCAAGGACGAGGACCTGATCGCGCCGGAGCGATTCCCGGTGCATCGCAGCGGGCGCGGTGGTCAGTACACCTATCACGGCCCCGGCCAGCGCGTGGCCTATGTCATGCTCGACCTGAAGCGGCGCGAGCCGGATCTCCGGCGCTTCGTCGCGGCGCTCGAGGCCTGGCTGATCGCCACGCTCGACGCCTTCAACGTCCGGGGCGAGCGTCGGGAGGACCGCGTCGGCGTCTGGGTGCGGCGGCCCGAGAAGGCGGCCGATGCCGAGGACAAGATCGCCGCCATCGGCATCCGCGTGCGCCGCTGGGTCTCGTTCCACGGCATCTCGCTCAATGTCGAGCCGCAGCTCGGCCATTTCGACGGGATCGTGCCCTGCGGCGTCACCCGGCACGGCGTCACCTCGCTGGTCGATCTCGGGCTCCCCGTGACGATGGACGATGTCGACGTTTCGCTGCGGGCGTCGTTCGAGCGGATTTTCGGGCCGACGGTCTGAGGCCGCTGGTGGCGCCCGGGGGCGTTTACCCCGCGTTGACCATCCCCGGCGATCCTGCCCCTTCGGAAACGGACGAAGGAGACGGACGGCCATGACGCGATTCATGCTCGCGGCTGCGCTCGCGGCCAGCCTTGCGGCCTGCACCACCACCGACAAGCGTATTGCCGGCGCCGCCGCAGGGGCGGGCGCGGGCGCCATCGTTCTGGGTCCGATCGGCGCGGTGGCCGGCGGCGCGATCGGCGCCGTCGCCGGTCCGACGGTGACGGGCTCGATCAACCGCAGCGCCGACTAGGGCGCTGCCGGGCATGGGGGATTCCGACCATCCCCTGTGAGCATCCCGGCGGTTGGCGTTTGCGGCGGTCCGCGCCATAACCCGGCGAGGATGTCTTCGCCTGGGAGAGCGCGCCGTGCCGGTCATCGAGAGCAAGGTCGATCTGGCTTCGGCCGATGCGCGGGCCAATGCCGAAGCCTGGTCCGGCCTGCGGGGCGAGTTGATGGAGCGGCGCGCCACCGCGGCGCTCGGGGGCAACGAGCGCTCGCGCGAGCGCCATGTCGCGCGCGGCAAGCTGTTGCCGCGGGAGCGCGTGCTGCGCCTGCTCGACCCCGGCTCGCCCTTCCTCGAGATCGGCTCGCTCGCCGCCTTCGGCATGTATGAGGGCGACGTGCATGGCGCCGGCATGATCGCCGGCATCGGCCGCGTCGCCGGGCGCGAGGTGATGGTCGTGTGCAACGACGCCACCATCAAGGGCGGCACCTACTACCCGATGACGGTGAAAAAGCATCTGCGGGCGCAGGAAATCGCGCGCGAGAACCGGCTGCCCTGCCTCTATCTGGTCGATTCAGGGGGAGCGAACCTGCCGCACCAGACCGAGGTCTTTCCCGACCGCGAGCATTTCGGCCGAATCTTCTACAACCAGGCGACGCTCTCGGCGGAGGGGATCCCCCAGATTGCCGTGGTGATGGGCTCCTGCACCGCGGGCGGCGCCTATGTGCCGGCGATGTCGGACGAAACGGTGATCGTCAAGCAGCAGGGCACGATCTTCCTGGGCGGCCCGCCGCTGGTGAAGGCGGCCACCGGCGAGGTGGTGAGCGCCGAGGATCTCGGCGGCGCCGACGTCCATGCGCGACTCTCGGGCGTCGCCGACCATTATGCCGGCGACGACACTCATGCGCTCGCCATCGCGCGGCGCATCGCCGGCAACCTCAACAGCGTGAAGCGGCCCGACATCGACATCGCGGAGGCCGTCGAGCCGCTCTACGATCCCGCCGAGCTCGAGGCCGTCGTGCCGACCGATCTCAAGAAGCAGTACGACATGCGCGAGGTCATCGCCCGGCTCGTCGATGGCTCGGAATTCGACGAGTTCAAGAAGCTCTACGGCACGACGCTGGTCACCGGCTTCGCCCGCATCCATGGCATCCCCGTCGGCATCATCGGCAACAACGGCATCCTGTTCTCGGAGAGCGCGCTGAAGGGCGCGCATTTCATCGAGCTGTGCTGCCAGCGGCGCATCCCGCTGCTGTTCCTGCAGAACATCACGGGCTTCATGGTCGGCCGCGATGTCGAGACCCGCGGCATCGCCAAGGACGGGGCCAAGCTCGTCACGGCGGTCGCCTCGGCACGGGTGCCCAAGATCACCGTGCTGGTCGGCGGCTCGTTCGGCGCGGGCAATTACGGCATGTGCGGGCGGGCCTATTCGCCGCGCTTCCTGTTCTCCTGGCCCAATTCCCGCGTCTCGGTGATGGGGCACGAGCAGGCCTCCAGCGTGCTGGCGACGGTACGCCGCGACAATATCGAGGCGGACGTCAAGAGCTGGAGCGCCGAGGAGGAGGAGGCGTTCAAGAAGCCGATCCGCGACAAGATCGAGGCCGAGGGCTCGCCCTATTATGCGACGGCGCGGCTCTGGGACGACGGCATCATCCTGCCCTCCGAGACGCGCCGCGTGCTGGCGCTGGCCTTCTCGGCCTGCCTCAACGCGCCGGTGCCGGAGACGAAGTTCGGCGTCTTCCGGATGTAGGCAACGCCCGAGGCTGTGACCCAAGCCGCCGCGGGGGGCGTAGATGCGGCATCGCCCCTCGCACGAAGCTGCAGAACATGTCCCTCATCGCCCGGTTCCAGGACGTCATGGCCGCGCTCAAGGCCTATGCGCATCATCCCGATCCGCGCGTCGCCACGGCGAATTTCTTCGCCCTGCTGGTCGCCTCCAACCAGCCCTTCTATCCGCTCTATGTCTACTGGACGGTCGGGCCCGAGATCGGCCCGACCGCCTGGACCTTCCTGTCGACGCCGTTCTTCCTGGCGGTGCCGGCATTGTCGCGCTGGAACACGCTGATCGGGCGGGCGATGCTGCCGATCGCCGGGATTGCCAACACGCTGCTCTCGGCCAAGGTCTTCGGCGTCGCCTCGGGTGTCGAAATCTTCCTCGTGCCGTGTGCGGTCCTGGCGCTGCTGATCTTCCGGCCGCATGAGCGCTGGATCGCTGCCTTCCCGCTGGTGGGGGTGTGTTTCCTCGCCTATTTCGTTCTGCACGGCGCTTACGGTGCGCCATTCCATCGCTACAGCGAAGCGCAATACGCCGCCCTGCTGCGCCTCAACATGATGAGCGCGGGAGGGCTGACCGCCTTCACCGCGCTCTCCTTCTCGACCCTTCTGGCGGAAGCGGAGACCGCCGCCTCAGCCAAAGCGCCGGGCAGCGGCAAAGCCCGCGACTGAGGCGCTCGCCGTCAGCACCGTGCCCCAGATCATGTCGGCGACGGTGATGATCGCCGGCCAGTCACGCAGCGTCGCATGATTGGTCAGGTCATAGGTGCCGTAGGCGACGAAACCCAGCGCTGCGCCGTGCAGCGCCGCCGTCGCCAGCCGGCCGGTCGCCAAAGCGGGGCGGATCGCGAAGAAGACGATGCCGGCGATGTAGATCACATAAAACAGGATGGCGGGCGCGAGCCGGAAGCTCGGGGCCAGAAGATCGCCCAGCAGCGGGCGGTACATCAGATCGGCCATGGTCGAGAGCCAGACCGCATCGACCGCGAGAAAGGCGAGGGCGGCGGCTGCATAGGCCGTCAGGAGGGTTTTCAAGGTGGCTCTCCGAGTTGCTGTGTGACGGTTACGCCCCCAGATGCCGGCGGGATCACATTGCGCGTGATCGTGAAACCGGCGGCGCTCCTGCCGCGTATTCAGGGACCGAAACGATTGGAGAGGACGCCATGATGCGGAAGACGATGCTGATCGCCCTTGGCCTGTCGATCGCCCCGGTGCTGCCGGCGCTGGCCAACAGTGCCGATCCGAGCGGCGTCTGGTTGCGCGACGACGGCAATGCGCGCGTGCGCATCGCGCCCTGCGGCAGCAACATCTGCGCGACCAATGTCTGGATCAAGGACACGAGCGGCGGCGAGGAGGTCGGCGACCGGCTGGTGCTGACGCTGAAGCCCGAGGGTGCCGACAGCCTGAAGGGCGAAGCCTTCGATCCCAAGCGCAACCGCCGCTTTGCGATGACGCTGACGGTCAAGCCCGACGGTCTCTCGACGCGCGGCTGCATCATCGGCGTGCTCTGCAAGACCGTGAACTGGACCCCGGCGCAGTAGGATCGCAGCCTCCGGACCATTCTGTGCGCGATGTTTGCGTTTGGAGGCCGATTGTCGTGTATGAGTGACTTACACGTGTGAGTCTCTCAGACTGGACGAGCCGGTTGACTTCGTATCCTCCCGCGCCCTCGCAACCGTCGGGTCAGGTCGCCGCCGCGCTTCTCCCGATCGTGCGCCGCAACTATCTGCCGGCGCTGTTCGTCAATTTCGCGGCGGCGCTGGCGGTGACCCTGCTGGCGTGGTCCGCCGGCATCTCGTGGGTGTGGTGGTGGCTCGCCTTCGTGGCGGCCGTGTCGCTCGTGCGGATCGCCATCCATCACATGGTGGGGACCGCGCCGCGGGACACGATCCCGCCGCAACGCCAGATCCTGACCGCAGGGCTCGGTATGCTGGCCTCGGCAGGCTGCTGGGCCGTCCTGGCCTGGCTGCTGCTCACCACGCCGGACCCGCTGGTCCGCTACAGTGCCAGTATCGTCTTCGCCGGCATGGCGGCCGGTGCCGTCGGCATCCTGGCGCCCTTCGGCCGGATCGGGCCACTCTACATCGCCCTCCTGATGGTTCCCGGATCCGTGCGCCTGATGACGCTGCCGGGGCAGGAATCGGTGATCGGCGTCCTCGGGCTGATCTTCGCGGGCGTGATGATCGTCGGGCATCGCGCCAATCGCGTGCTGCTGCTGCAGTCGGTCCAGCTCGGGCAGCGCAACAACGAGCTGATGGCGGAGATCCTGGACGCCAACCAGACGCTGGAGAACAAGGTGCGCGAGCGCACCGAGACGCTTGAGCACCAGGCCTCTCACGATCTGCTCACGGGCCTCCTCAACCGCCGCGGCCTGACCGAACAGTTCGAGCGGATCGCCGCCGGCGAGCCCATGCGGGCCTATTTCCTCGATCTGAACCGCTTCAAGCGGATCAACGACACGCTCGGCCACGAGGCGGGCGACTATGTGCTGCGGGAGGTCGCGACGCGCCTCCTGACCCGTCTGCCCAAGGAGGCGATGATCGCGCGCTGGGGCGGTGACGAACTCGTGGTGGTGATGCCGGCTTCGCTCGGCGAGGTCCCGGTCGTCGACGGGCTGGAGAGCCTGTTCCGCACGGCTTTCGTCTTCTACGGGCAGACGCTCGACGTCGGTGCCAGCATCGGCGTCGCCAGTCGCCCGGCCGACGGGCAAAGCCTCGAGGAGCTGATCTGGGCGGCCGATCTCGCGGCGGCCGAGGCCAAGCGGCAGAACTGCGCCTCGCCGCTGCGCTACGATCACTCGCTCGCGGTCGCCCTGCAGCGCCGCGAGCGCATCGCCGACGACATCGCGCCGGGGCTGAAGCAGGATCAGTTCTGGCTGGCCTTCCAGCCCATCGTCGCGGCCGCGACCGGAGACCTGCATGGGTTCGAGGCGCTGCTGCGCTGGAACCACCCGACGCTGGGCACCCTGGCGCCCGACGAGTTCATCCCGATCGCGGAGGAGAGCAACCAGATCGCGATGCTCGGGGCCTGGGTCCTGGACCGGGCCTGTGCCGCGGCGGCGCGCTGGCAGGGGGGCGGCGTTCGCGCCGCCGTCGCGGTCAATTGCTCGGTGCGGCAGCTCTCGCAGCCCGAATTCGTCGACATCGTCCGCCATGCGCTCGATCGCCATCAGCTCGCGGCCAAATGGCTGCATCTCGAGGTCACCGAATCGGTGTTCCTGCCCGCCGACGACGCGCAGATCCTCGCGGTGCTGACACAGCTCGACGCGCTCGGGATCTGCCTCGCCGTCGATGATTTCGGCACGGGCTATTCGTCGCTGGCGCGGCTGCGCGATTTCCCGATGCGGCAGATCAAGATCGACAAGTCCTTCATCGCCGACATCGACGGCCGCTCGCGCTCGGTGATCGAGGGCGCCGCGCTGATCGCCAGGCGCTTCGACCTGCAGATTGTGGCCGAGGGGGTGGAAACCGAGGCGCAAGCGGCGGCGCTTTTGTCGCTCGGCATCGATTCCTTCCAGGGCTATCTCGTCGGCCGCCCCGTCGAGCAGCCGCAGACCGCCGTGAACTGCCCCTGGATCGACCCCAAGCAGGCGATCGCGGGATAGGCCGGAGCGACCCCCGCGCCCTGGCCGCGCAAGGCGCCTGCGCGAATCGCAGTTCCCTGTATGCAGCACGCTGCTATGCTGGCGGTCACCGGATTTGAAACGGTTGAACCGGCAAGAAACCAGAGGATTCGCCATGCCCGCCGCCAGCACGCCCGCCCATGACAAGGTCGCCATCATCACCGGAGCCGGATCGGGCGTCGGGCGGGCGGTGGCGCTCGCCTTCCTGAAGGACGGCTACCGCACCGTGCTGGCCGGTCGCCGGGCCGATGCGCTCGAGGAAACGATCGCGCTGTCGGGCGTCGCGTCGGAGCGGGCGCTGGCGGTGCCGACCGATGTCACCGACAAGGCCTCGGTTCAGGCGCTCTTCGCCAAGACGACCGCCGCCTTCGGCCGCGTCGATGTGCTGTTCAACAATGCCGGTGTCAACGCGCCGGGCGGCATCATGCTGGAAGACCTCTCGCTGGAGGACTGGCAGAAGGTCGTCGACACCAACCTGACCGGCCCCTTCCTGTGCACGCAGGAGGCTTTCAAGGCGATGCGCGACCAGGTGCCCCAGGGCGGCCGCATCATCAACAACGGCTCGATCTCGGCCCATGCGCCGCGGCCGAACTCGGTCGCCTACACCGCGACCAAGCACGCCATCACCGGCCTGACCAAGACCGCCTCGCTCGACGGGCGAAAATACGGCATCGCCGTCGGCCAGGTCGACATCGGCAACGCGCTGACCGAGATGGCCCGCAAGATGACCACGGGCGTGCCGCAGGCGGATGGCTCGATCAAGGTCGAGGCCGTCATGGACGTCGACAATGTCGCCACGACCGTCCTGCACATGGCGAGCCTGCCGCCGGAAGCGAATGTGCTCTTCGTCACGGTGATGGCGACGACCGCGCCCTTCGTCGGGCGCGGGTGAGAGGGCAGGCCGTTTGCACCCGGTTGCCGAATCCGCATCGTCATCCTGGGCTTCGCGCAGCGAAGTCCCGGGATCCATCGTAGGGCTCAGCGCTCTATGATGGATCCCGGAGCTGCGCCGCGTGCCGCGGCTTGTCCAGGATGACGCGGTGGTTTTTTGACGCATGAGTGAGCATCTCCCGGTCGAGGCCAAAACCGCACGCGCCTATACCCTGACCATCTGGGGCATCGCGCTCGGCATCCTCGTCTTCGCCACCGGCGTCGTCGCCTGGGCGCTGGCGGTCGGCAATGCCCAGCTGTTCAAAGACGGCGTCGACTGGGTCTACGATGTCGCGCTCTACGGCATCGCCGCCATCGTCTTCGGCCGCGATGCCCGGGCCGAGCGGCTGGCGGCCATGGCGATCGGCGCAGTCATGGCGCTGGCCGGCCTGCACACGCTCTACGACCTCGCCGCCAAGATCATGACGCCGCGGCCGATCGAGGTCTGGGCGCTCGGCTTCTCCGCCGGCAGCGCGGTGGTCATCGCCGTGCTGATCGTCGCGGTGCTGTGGCGTTTCCGGGGCGAGGCCAACCCGGTGATCAAGGCGACCTGGCTGTCCTCGCGCAACGACGTGATTTCGACGACGGGCTTCGCCCTGCTCGGGCTCGCGGCCCGCGTCGCCCCCGTGCGCTGGCCGGAATATCTGTTCGACCTCTTCGTCGCGGGCTTATGCTTCCAGGCGAGCTGGGCGATCTGGCGGTCGCTCCGCCCGAAGCCTGCCGAGGCGCCTGTGCAGAACAAGGCGGCGACAGCCCCGGCAGCCGGGCTATAAAGGCGGCACGCTGCCGCGCCATGCCGTCCGGGACGTTGCCGATGTCGATCGCCGAGAAGCTGCCCTCCATCCTGATCGCCAATCGCGGCGAGATCGCCTGCCGCGTCATTCGCACGGCCAGGCGCCTGGGTCTGCGCACCATTGCGGTTTACTCCGACGCCGATGCGGAGGCGCTCTTCGTGCAGATGGCCGACGAGGCCTACCGGATCGGCCCGGCACCGGCCCGCGAGAGCTATCTCGACGCAGGCACGATCCTCGCCGTCGCCAAGAAGGTGGGCGCGGCCTGCATCCATCCGGGCTACGGTTTTCTTTCCGAGAATGCTGACTTCGCCGAGGCCTGCGCACAGGCCGGCATCGTCTTCGTCGGGCCCCCGGCCTCCGCGATCCGCGCCATGGGATTGAAGGATGCCGCCAAGGCGCTGGTCGAGAAGGCCAATGTGCCGGTGGTGCCGGGCTATCACGGCGCCGAGCAGGGCGTCGACTTCCTGGCCATGGAGGCGCAGCGGATCGGCTATCCCGTGCTGATCAAGGCGGTCGCCGGTGGCGGCGGCAAGGGCATGAAGAAGGTTGAGCGCCCGGAGGATTTCGCGGACGCGCTGACAAGCGCCCAGCGCGAGGGCCAGAGCGCCTTCGGCGACGGGCGCGTGCTGGTTGAGAAATATGTGCTCTCGCCGCGCCATGTCGAAATCCAGGTCTTCGGAGACAGCCATGGCAACGTCGTCCACCTCTTCGAGCGCGACTGCTCGCTCCAGCGCCGCCACCAGAAGGTGATCGAGGAGGCGCCGGCGCCGGGCATGACCGACGAGGTCCGCGCGGCCATGGGCAAGGCCGCCACCGAAGCGGCGAAAGCGGTCGGCTATGTCGGGGCTGGCACGGTCGAGTTCATCGCCGACGGGCGCGAGGGCCTGCGCGCCGACCGCTTCTATTTCATGGAAATGAACACCCGGCTGCAGGTCGAGCACCCGGTGACGGAAGCGATCACGGGGCTCGATCTGGTCGAACTGCAATTGAAGGTCGCCGCCGGCGAGCCGCTCGGCTTCTCCCAGGCGGATGTCACCGCGACAGGCCATGCCGTCGAGGCGCGGCTTTATGCCGAGGATCCGGAGAAGGGCTTCCTGCCGTCCACCGGCAAGCTCTGGGCGCTGCAGTTCCCGGAGGCCGAGGGCATCCGCATCGACACCGGCGTCGAGGCCGGCGACACGGTGACGCCGTTCTATGATCCGATGATCGCCAAGGTCATCGCCCATGGCGCGACGCGGAGTGAGGCGCTGGACCGGCTGGGGGCTGCGCTGGCCGACACCGTCGTCGCCGGGCCGCGGACCAATCTTGCCTTCCTCAAGGCGCTGACGGAGGCTCCCGGCTTCCGCGAGGGGCCCTTCGACACCGGCTTCATCGAGCGCAACATGTCGGCGCTCGGGGCCGAGCCGCAGCCGCTCGATGCGGCGGCGGTCGCGGCGGCGGCGCTCCAGCTCGAGGAGGAGCGGGAGGTCACGGTGGTGATGCAGGCGGCCGAGCGGGCCGATGGCGAGGCGCGCTCGCCCTGGCTCGTGGCGGATGCCTTCTCGCTGATGCCACGGCCGGCGCTCGGGCTGCCGCTGCTGGTCGATGGCGAGCGGGTCGAGGCGCAGATCGAGTGGCATGAGGACGGCGCCCGCGTCAGCCTGCCCGGGCATGAGATGGGCGAGGGCGAACACGAAATCTCCTTGGCCGAGGGCGAGCGCGGCACCTGGCTGGCGCTGCATCGCGGCCGGCAGACGGCCGTGTCCCTGTTCGATCCGTTCAGCGTCGATCTCGATGCGGCGGCGGGTTCGGGCGGTGTCATCAAGGCGCCGATGCACGGCAAGCTGATCGCGCTGTTCGTCGCCGCTGGCGACGCGGTTGTGAAGGGCCAGCGGCTCGCCATCGTCGAGGCGATGAAGATGGAGCATGTCCTGACCGCCCCGCGCGACGGCACGGTCAGCGAGATCGGCGCCGCGCCGGGCGCGCAGGTGGCGGAAGGCGCGAAGGTCGTGGTGCTCGGGGATTGAGAGGTGGCGTCATTCTCGGGCGGTGCGAAGCACAGACCCGAGAATCTCGTCCCAGAGATCCTCGGGTCAAGCCCGAGCATGGCGCTGTTCCTGCGCTACCCCAGCCGCCCGACGACCGGGAACTGCTCGACCTCGTAGATCTGGCCGGAGACCGGTGCGCTCTCCTCCGACAGCCAGAAGGCCGTATGCGCCGCGATCTCGTCGGGCTGCATGATGCGGCCGCTCGGCGCCTGCCTTAGCGGGACCTCGTTCTCCCAACCGGGCTTGCGGCCCTCGCGCTGCTGGGTCGCGTCCTCATTGGCGGTGAAGGTCCAGCCGACATTGAGCTGGTTGACCCGGATGCGCTCGGGCCCCAGCGCGTCGGCGAGGTTGCGCGTCATCGTCATCAGCGCGCCCTTGGACATCGAATAGACGGTCAGGTTGGAAAGCCCGCACCAGGCGTTGAGCGAGCCGACGGTGACGATCGTGCCGGCCGAGCCCTGCGCGCGGAAGGCGCGGATCGCCGCCTCGGCGCAAAGCAGCGGGGCACGCGTGTTGACGGCGAACATGTGGTCGAAGAACGCGGCCGTGGTCTCGCCGATCACGCCGCGCGGATAGATGCCGGCATTGTTGACGAGGCCGTCGATGCGGCCAAAGGCCGCCATGGTCGCATCGACGAGCGCCTGCGCCGTCGCGGGATCGGCGAGGTCGCCCGAGGCGCCTCGCGTGGCCGGTCCCAGTTCGCGGCAGGTGGCGTCGACCTCTGCCTGGTCAAGGCCGTGAACCAGGACCTTGGCGCCCTCGGCGATGAGCCGCTCCGCCATGGCGCGACCGATTCCGTTCGAGGAGCCGGTGACGAGAAAGGCCTTGTCCGACAACCCACGCATGACATGCTCCGTTCAGTTCCGTGTGCCCTGCGGCCCGAGGTCGCGTCGGCAGTCTGGCCCAGCGCAGCTGTGGAGAGCAACGCCGCTTGCGCTGGTCCGGTTGCGGCGGCCGGACTAGATTGCCGGCCATGGCTCTCCATCTCCTCAAACTCTGCGTCGGCGCCGACTCGATCGGCGATCTCGAGGACTGGATCGAGGAGCGGCTGACGCTGGAGCGGCGGCTGGGCCGGACGGCCGAGCAGATCCACACCACCCGCATGGTGCCCAAGCGCCTCGACGAACTGCTCGATGGCGGCTCGCTCTACTGGGTGATCAAGGGCCAGATCAGCGCGCGGCAGAAGCTGCTGGCGGTGCGGCCCTTCACCGATGGCGACGGCATCGGCCGCTGCCATCTCGTGCTGGAGCCGGTCGTCGTGCCGCTGGAGCCACGCCCGTGCCGGCCGTTCCAGGGCTGGCGCTACCTCGCCGCCAAGGACGCGCCGCGCGACATCGATGGCCGCAGCGGCGATCTCGGTGCGATGCCGGAGGCGCTGCGGCGGGAACTGGCGGAGCTGGGGCTGCTCTAGGCGCCGCTCGATCCCGGCGATGCCGTGCAGATCAGGACGGGGGTGGACCCTGGCCGCTCAGCGGACCTCGATGCTCCGCCTCGCCAGCACGCTGACGCCGTCGCCTGCCTTCAGGATGTAGCGGATGTCGTAGCGCCCCGGCTTGTCGGGCGCTGCAAGCCGGCCGTCCGAACCCCTTTCGGTATAGACATAGGCGAGTTCGCCGCTAGTCTCGCGGGAGCCGGCCGGGACGAGATCGACATAATCGCCCTCGCCATTGGGACCCTGCCAGGACACGGCAAAGTCTTCGCCGCGCCGAACACTCGCGGGGGCCTCGAGGCTGGCCGTGGCGGCCCGGACTGTCAGCGGCACCTCGGCCAGGATCTTGTGCCCTCCGGCCGCCGCGAGGACATAGCGGATGCGGTAGGCGCCGGGCGCGCCGGGCGCCCGCAGTGCCACGGTTTCCTGATCCTCGGATTGTTCGACATAGGCATAGGCGAGCTCGCCGGAGGTGTCGCGATGCCCCTGCCGCACCAGGTCGACATAGTCTCCCGCGGCGCCGGGACCGCGCCAATGGACCGAGATCGTCGAGCCGGCGACCGCATCGGGTGGGAAGGCGAGCGTCGCCACGGAGGGCGTGACCTCCAGCGGGATGGCGACCAGCGCCTTGCGCCCGTCCGGCGCGGCGAGGATGTAGCGCAGCTGGTAGGAGCCGGCCTCGCCGGGAGCCTTCAGACGGACGGGATTGCCGCTGTCGAGATAGGCATAGGCGATCTCCCCATCGGCGGCCGTATGTCCGCGGCGGACGAGGTCGACATAGTCGCCCGGCTGGCCGGGACCCTTCCAGGACACGTCGAAGCCCGTGCCGGCCGCGACGCTGGCGGGGGCCTCGAGCGCATAGGGGGCATCGGCCACCTCGAGGCGCGCCGACGCGAGCGCATGCCGGCCGTCGGGGCCCGACCAGACATAGCGCAGCTCGTAGCTCCCGGGCCGGCCGGGGGCGCGCAGGGTGGCGGCCTTGCCGGCCTCGACATAGACATAAGACAGCTCGGCATCGAAGCCCTTGCTCCCGGCCGGGACGATGTCGAGATAGTCGCTAGCGCCGCCTGGGCCGGTCCAGTCCGCGGCGAAGCTCTGGCCAATGCTCGGCTTCGCGCTGGTCCGGACCGTCGCCGCCGGCCGTTTGACCGCCTGCGCCGCGGCGGGGCGGACCGTGCCGCCGACGGTGGTCTTCAGCGCATCCTGCAGCTGCGCGGCGTTGCCGGCCGCGATGTAGCGGCCCCCGGTCTGCTCGGCGAGGCAGGCGACCTTGCGGCCGTCCTCGCGCGACAGGTCGAAGCCCACGACATGCGCGGTGAAGCCGACGCCCGCCTTGGCGAGTTCGGCTCCCAGCGCACAGGGGTCGGCCTGGCAGGTCTCGATCCCGTCGGTGATCAGGATGACGGTCGCCTTTTCCTCCGTGTAGCGCAGTGCGACGGCGGCCTGCCGGACGGCTTCGGTCAGCGGCGTCTTGCCTAGGAAGCGCAGTTTGGCAGCCGTCTCATTGATGGCTCCTGCCTTGTTCCGGCCCGGCGGCACCACCAGCTCGATGTCGGAGCAATTGCCCTTTTCGCGGTGGCCATAGGCGAGCAGGCCGATCTCTTTGTCAGGCGCCATCCCGCTCAGGACGGTTTTCAGCGCCTCGCGGGCGATCTCGAGCTTGGGCTTGCCGTCGATCCGGCCCCACATCGAGCCCGAGGCGTCGAGCACGATCAGGGACTGCTCGGCCCGTACCGGGGTCGCGACCGCCAGCAGCAGGCCCAGGGCCATCATCCAGATCCGCATCACGAACTCCGTGTCGAGCCAGTCCAAGGCGAGCCTGCGTCCAGGCGAGCCTCCGTCAGGGATAACCGCCATGCTGCGGCTCGTGAAGAGGATCGGATGAAACAGCGCCTGATGGCTCAGGCCCGCGCCGCTGCCTACTTCACACGGCGATGTTGTCGATCAGCCGCGTCGCGCCGAGCCGCGCCGCGACCAGAATCCGGATCGGCCCGTCGGCGAGCGAGGTCACCGGGGCCAGCGTGTCGGCATGGCGGGCCTCGAGATAATCGAGTTCGAAGCCGGCCGAGATGATCTCGGTCTGGGCCTCGCCGACGGCGCGGAAGAGGTCCTCGCGGTTGCGGATGCGGACGGCCAGCGCCTGCATCACCGTGTGCAGCAAGGGCGCGAGCGCGCGGTCCTGCGGCGAGAGGTAGCGGTTGCGCGAGGACATGGCGAGGCCGTCCGCCTCGCGGAAGGTCGGCAGCGGCACGATCTCGATGCCGAGGTCAAGATCGGCCGCCATGCGGGTGACGACCTTGAGCTGCTGGTAGTCCTTTTCGCCGAAGACCGCGAGATCGGCGCGCGACTGGGTGAAGAGCTTGCAGCAGATTGTCGCGACGCCCTCGAAATGTGTCGGCCGGAAGCGGTCGTCGAGGCCGACGGCGGCCGGGCCGAGCAGCAGCACGCGGGTGGCGAATCCGGGCGGGTACATCGCCTCGACGGCGGGAAAGAACACCGCATCGGCGCCGGCGGCGACCAGTTTGGCGCAGTCGTCGTCGAAGGTGCGCGGATATTTCTTGAAGTCCTCATGCGGGGCGAACTGCGTCGGATTGACGAAGATCGTGACGATGACGCGCTTCGCCCGCCGCTGCGCTTCCCGGACGAGCGCGATATGGCCTTCATGCAGCGCGCCCATCGTCGGCACGAGGCCGACCGTCTCGCCGGTGGCATGCCAGCCGGCCACGGCCTGCCGCATCGCGGAGACGGTCTCGAAGATCGCGATCCCGGTCATGGCGCCTCTTTCGTCAATGGGCTGTGCAGCGGGTGAACTGTCGCCGGGGGACGGGTAGCAAATGTCCGGTAAACCGCCAATATCAGGGCCATGACGGACAAGAGCGACAAGGCGTTGGAGAAGCGGGCGGGCGCGAACGTGGCGGCGGGCCGTTCGGCGCCCGGCGAGATCGACCGCTTCCTCGGCGCGGCGAAGCAGCTCGCGCCGCTGGCGACGGGCCAGGCGGGACGGCTCGTCTTCGCGCTCGACGCCACGATGAGCCGCCAGCCGACCTGGGACCTCGCCTGCTCGCTGCAGGCGAAGATGTTCGAGGTCGCGGCGACGAGCGGCGGGCTCGCCGTGCAACTGGTCTATTTCCGCGGGCTGGCCGAATGCCGCGCCTCGGGCTGGGTCGGTGAGCCACGCCGGCTGAACGGGCTGATGTCGGGCATCGCCTGCCAGGGCGGCCAGACGCAGATCGCCCGCGTCCTGAAGCATGTCCGCGACGAGGCGCGCAGCGTCCCGATCCGGGCCTTCGTCTTCGTCGGCGATGCGATGGAGGAGGAGGTCGATGCGCTCGCCGGGCTTGCGGGCGAGCTCGGCCTGCGCGGCATCCGCGGCTTCCTGTTCCAGGAGGGGCACGACCCCGCCGCGAGCGCGGCCTTCGCCACCCTGGCGCGGCTGACCGGCGGTGCCCATGCCCGCTTCGACGCCGCCGCGCCCGATTCGCTGCTCGATCTCCTGCGGGGGGCCGCGGCCTATGCGGCGGGCGGGCGCGAGGCGATGCTGAAGCTCGCCGCCGGCAGCCCGGCCGTGCGCGGGCTCCTGGGATCGATGGAAGGAGGACGCCGGTGACGCTGCTTTACGGGATCGGCGCCGTCCTGCTGATCTGGTGGCTGTCGAAGCTCTTCGCGAGCACCAATCCGCGAATGCTGGCCAAGGCGGTCAAGGGCGGCGGCGGCTTGCTGTCGCTCGGCATCGCCGCTCTGCTGATGATGCGCGGCCGGCTCGACATGGCGATCTTCGTCGGCGGCATCGGCGCCTGGCTGCTCGGCTGGAGCGCGACCGGGCCCGGCGGCATCCGCTTTCCCTGGGAGGCGTCGTCCACCGAGACGCCGGGAGCGCGTTCGCGGGTCGCCTCGCCGCTTCTGGCGATGGAACTCGATCATGACAGCGGCGGCATGACCGGGACGGTCAGCGCCGGGCGCTTCGCCGGCCGCAGCCTCGACGATCTGTCGCTGGCCGAGATCGGCCTGCTGATGGGCGACTGCCTGGCGCAGGATCCCGAGGGCGCCCGGCTGCTAGAGGCTTATCTCGACCGCCGGTCGCCCGGCTGGCGTGAAGACGCTGATCGTCACCGCGACGCGGGGCAGGGCCGCGCGCCGGGCACGGGCGCGATGTCGCATCAGGAGGCCTACGAGATCCTGGGGCTTCAGCCGGGGTCGGGCGAGGAGGCGATCCGCGAAGCCCATCGCGCCCTGATGAAGCGCATCCACCCGGATGCCGGGGGCACCAGCGGTCTTGCCGCTCGCGTCAACCAGGCCAAGGACGTCCTTCTGAAGTGAGGAGCCAGCCGGGAAGAGGGAGGAGGTTGAGTACGACATGCCAGCGTTCCTTTTCCTTGTCCTTGTCCGTCAACCGCGGGTGGCGAAGCAGGCGAAGCCGTCGCGCTTCAGCCGGGCGCAGGCGTTCTGGGCATCCTTGGAATCGTCGAAGCCGGCGAAGCGGGCCCGAAACAGCGTGGCTCCGCCCTTCTCGACCTTCTCGGTCACGGCGGTGACCTCGGCCAGCGGTCCGGCGGCCTTGGCGCGAGCGCGGACCAGGATCTCGCGAGCCTTCGCCTCGTCGTCCGTGGCGCCGAGCTGAATCAGCCATTTGCCGGTCGCCGCGGCAGGGCGAGCCTCGGCCGTGCGGACGGGCTCGGGCGCCTTTTCGACCGTCTTGTCCACGGCCTTTGCGATGGCGGTCACGCCGGCCTCGTGAGCCTTCTCGGCGGGAGCCGCGGCGACGGCGACCGGCGCGGCCGGGACTTCGGCCGGCTCGGCGACCTTCGCGATCGAGGATGTGACGTCGACATTGGCCGGCGGGCGCAGGATCTTGCCGTCGGCTGCAGGGGCACCGATCGACCAGCGCATCGCCGGCGGCGTCGTGGTGGCGGTGACCGGGCGCATCCCCGAAATCTGCAGGGGCTGACGGACGCCTGCGGTGAGCGGGCGTGGCGGCGCGACCGGAGTCGTGGTCGGGACGGGGGCATAGGCGCGCGCGGCGATCGGGAGCGGGGCGGGGGCTTCCGGTTCGGCCCGGGGGCGCGGCACCGGCAGCGGCCTTGCTTCGAGGGCCGCCGCAACGACCGGCGCCGCGGGACGCTGGCGCTCAGGCGCGCGCTCCTGGGCGCGCTCTTGCGGACGCGGCTCGGGCTCGGGCGCTTCTGCGACCATGGTCGAGGCGCGACCGCTGGTCGCGGCCCTGGGCAGGGTGGCGACGACGAGGTCGGCCATGATCTTGTCGCGCGCGGCGCCGGAGCGCCCGCCGAGCACGACCGAGACGACATGGCGGCCATCGGCCTTTGCCGAGGTCATCAAATTGAAGCCGGAGAGGCGGGTGTAGCCGGTCTTGATGCCGTCGACGCCCTCGATGCGGCCGAGCAGCTTGTTGTGGTTGCGATAGGCGCCGCCGGCATAGTTGAACACCCGCGTCGAGAACATCGGGTAGTAGCGCGGGAAGCGCTCCTGGATGGCGCGGGCGAGGATGGTGAGGTCGCGCGCCGTGGTCATGTTCGGCGGGCTGTGGGGCAGACCGTGCGGGTTGTAGAAGGTGGTCCGGGCCATGCCGAGCGAGCGGGCGCGGGCCGTCATCATGCGGGCGAACTCGTCCTCGGAACCGCCGACATTTTCGGCCACCGCCATCGCCACGTCGTTCGCCGACTTGGTGATCAGGGCGAGGATCGCGTCGCGCACGGAAATGGTCTCGCCGGGGGCGAAGCCGATCTTGGAGGGCTCCTGACGGGCGGCATGACCCGAGACCGTCAGCTCCGAATTCATGTTGAAGCGGCCGCGCTCCATC
Source organism: Allobosea sp. R86505 (assembly GCF_042466375.1). Lineage (NCBI taxonomy): Bacteria > Pseudomonadati > Pseudomonadota > Alphaproteobacteria > Hyphomicrobiales > Alloboseaceae > Allobosea > Allobosea sp. R86505. The sequence continues at coordinate 2,793,456 of NZ_JAXHPY010000001.1, forward strand.
TGCTCGAACAGCACATAGAGCGTCATGACCTTGGTGATCGAGGCCGGGATGCGGGGGGCGTCCTCGTTGACCGCGTGCAGCGTACGGCCAGTGCGCGCATCGACGACCATCGCCGCATAGGGCGGGGCATAGCCGCCACCGGCAGGGCGCTTCTTCTTGCGCGCCGCCTCGGCGGGAGAGGCGACGGCCGCGACCGCAATCGCGACGATGCCGATCATTGCCACCAGCGCGCGCGAACGCACGCGTCGGGACCCAACGCAACTGAAAGCCATGCAACCCGCCTCAACCGGAACTCTCGTTCCCCACAGCCGGCGTCACGCGACGTGGCATATGGGATACAGTTGAGGAGGTTAGGAGCGTGCGGTTACGGAGCCGTTAAAATGCCGGCTATTTCGCCGCCGCGGCGAGCGGCGCCGTCACGCGCTCCGTGCATTGCAGCACGACCTTGACATTCATGTTGCGGTGCACAATATGAGGGCGGTCCCGGTGGTGAACCCTTTTTCATCTGACCCAGGGGCGACAGACCCGGGCCCTTGTGGCTCGTCAGCAAGAGGCGGCATGCGTGCCGAGGGAAGAAACATGATCCAGCAGTTCGAGACCATCCAGAAGGCCTCCAAAGAGAACGTCGACGCCGCCCTGAAGGCTTTCGGCGCCACCTCCAAGGGCGTGCAGACGCTCGCCGTCGAGGCCACCGACTACGCCAAGAAGTCCTTCGAGACCGGCACCGCCACGCTCGAGAAGCTGGCCGGCGTCAAGACCCTGGACAAGGCCATCGAGATCCAGACCGACTACGTCAAGACGGCCTTCGAGGGCGCCGTCGCCCAGATGACGAAGATGGGCGAGCTCTACGCCTCGATCGCCAAGGACGCCTACAAGCCGTTCGAGGGCATCGTCGCCAAGGCCGTTCCGGCCACCAAGTGAGCTGAACCGGCGCCGCCCGCTCGCGGCGCCAGGCCTCACCGCTGAATGAAAGCCCGGCCGTGAGGCCGGGTTTTTTCGTCTTTGGGCGCCGAACAAGCCGGCGGACGCCTGCGCGAGCGGCGTCATGCTTTCGGCGAACGGGGTTTCCTGTTACCTCTGGCTTCCCATCGATCGATGAGGGAATGCGATCATGTCCGACACCGCAACCCTTTCCGCGACGTTCCAGATCTCGATCCCGAAAGCTGTCCGACAGGCGCGCCATTGGAAGGCGGGCCAAGAGTTCGCCTTTGTGCCGAAGGGCACGGGCGTCCTGCTGGTCCCTGTGCCGTCGCCGGGAGATTTGAAGGGGCTGGCCAAAGGGGCCAACCCGGCTGATTTTCGTGATCGCAGCGATCGGGCCTGATGCGGCTGGTCGACACGTCGGCCTGGATCGAGTGGCTGATCGCATCGCCGACGGGCCAAACCCTGGAATCCTGGCTGCCGCCGCGCGAGGATTGGCTGGTCCCGACCATCGTTCAACTCGAACTCGGCAAATGGCTCGTCCGCGAGGTCGGTGAGGACAAGGCTGATCAAGTCATCGCCTTCAGCCAGATGTGCGTCGTCGTCGCGCTCGATACCCGACTGGCCTTGCTGGCGGCTGAACTCTGCGCCCGGCACCGGCTCTCGACTGCCGATGCGATCGTCTACGCAACGGCCTTGGACCGCGGCGCCGATCTCTTGACCTGCGACGCGCATTTCGAGGGGCTCGGCAGTGTGACCTACTTCGCCAAGTTCAGCGGTGGCTAGCCCCGTCTCGGTGATTCCGAGCCGAGCCGGACATCCGCCGCGGCGGGTCGCGCCGTGGCGATGGTTGTTTTGAACCGATTGAAAACTGGCGCGAGGAAGCGCATGTCTTGCCCGTCGCCGCGCCCGCCGCGGCCTGCAAGCCAGTGGTTTCTCCGATGCTCGACAAAGCCATTCCGCCGCGTACCCTCAGGCTGAACGCCAGCGACAATGTCGCCGTCGCGGTCGATCCGATCGATATCGGCGTGACGGCCGCGGGCGTGACGGCGCTGAAGCGCATTCCGCGCGGGCACAAGCTGGCACTGAGCGTCATCGCCATCGGCGAGCCGATCCGGAAGTTCGGCCAGATCATCGGCTTTGCCACCGTCGACATTCCGCCCGGCGAATGGGTGCATGAGCACAACACCGGCTTCCATGCCTTCGAGCGCGACTATGCCTTCTGCGCCGAGGCGAAGCCCGAATTCGTCCTTCCGATCGAGCAGCAGGCGACCTTCGAGGGCTTCCGCCGCGCCAATGGCAAGGCCGGCACGCGCAATTATGTGGGCATCCTGACCTCGGTGAACTGCTCGGCCTCGGCCGCGCGCTTCATGGCCGAGGAGGTCAAGCGCTCCGGACTGCTCGCCGATTATCCCAATGTCGATGGCGTCATCGCGCTGACCCACGGCACGGGCTGCGGCATCGACTACAATGGCGAGAGCTTCGAGGTGCTGAAGCGCACCACCTGGGGCTATGCCTGCAACCCCAACATGGCCGCTGTGCTCGTCGTCGGGCTGGGCTGCGAGGGCTTCCAGATCAAGCGGATGAAGGACGCCTATGGCGTTGAGGAGAGCGACGTCTTCCGCACGCTGACGATCCAGGAGACCGGCGGCACCCGCAAGGCGGTCGCGGCGGGAATCGAGGCGCTCAAGGTGATGCTGCCGATCGCGGACCGGGCGCGGCGCGAAACCGTGCCGGCTTCCGAGCTGATGCTTGCCCTGCAATGCGGCGGCTCGGACGGCTATTCCGGCATTACCGCCAACCCGGCGCTGGGCAAGGCGGTCGACATCCTGGTCGAGCATGGCGGCACGGCCATCCTCTCCGAGACGCCGGAGATCTACGGCGCCGAGCATCTGCTCACCCGCCGCGCCGCCAACCGCGAGACTGGCGAGAAGCTCGTCGGCATCATCAAGTGGTGGGAGGACTACACGGCGCGTGCCCGCATGGACATGAACAACAACCCGTCGCCCGGCAACAAGGCGGGCGGGCTGACCACCATCCTGGAGAAGTCGCTGGGCGCCGCCGCCAAGGGCGGCACCAAGACGCTGGCCGCCGTCTACCACTATGCCGAGCCGGTGCGCTCCAAGGGCTTCGTCTATATGGACACGCCCGGCTACGACCCCGTCTCGGCGACCGGGCAGGTGGCGGGCGGGGCGAACATCCTCGCCTTCACGACCGGGCGCGGCTCGGCCTATGGCTGCAAGCCGACGCCCTCGATCAAGCTCGCCACCAACACGCCGATGTATCTCAAGCAGACCGACGACATGGACATCAATTGCGGCGATGTCCTCGACGGCGTGACGCTGGAGGAAAAGGGCCAGGAAATCTTCGACTATCTGCTGAAGGTCGCCTCGGGCGAGAAGTCCAAGTCCGAGGAAATGGGCTATGGCGACGCCGAGTTCGTACCCTGGCAGATCGGCGCGACCATGTGAGGGCTCGGCCCGGCGGGATTGTTCCGGCCGGAACCATAGCGCGACTTCGATCGTTTCTTCCGATCAACGTGAAGGAAGGGACGACATGATCCGCCACGCTCTCGCAGCAGCAATCTTCGCAGCCGGCCTCTCCGTTGCGGCGCCCGCTTCGGCGTCGCCTCTCGCCTCGTCCTCGGCCTCCGGACTGCTGCAGCAGATTCCGCCGGTGGCAGAGCAGGCGCAGTATCGCGATCACCGCCGTTATCGCCGCGACCACCGCGGCCCTTATATGCGGCGCCACGGGCCACGACCGCGCTACGCACCCGGTGCCCGATTCCGCGCCCCGCCGCCCGGCTATCGCCGCTATGGCGCAAGGCCAGGCAACTGGCGCAACCGTGGCTGCATCACGGTCGGGGCGATCTGGTTCTGCCCGTGACCTGCGGATATTGACGATCAAGCCGGGCTCGCGCCCGGCTTTTTTGTGGGACGGCTTGAACCGAATCAGACTGCAAAAGGACCAAGAGGGGAAACCGGCGCAACCCGCCCCGGTGCATTGCTTTGCCCAGGCCTATCATGAAGACCCTGCTTGTCGTCACCGTTCCGCGCGTCCTGCTGGGGCTGCTCTTCCTCGTCTCCGCCGTCGACGGCTTCTGGTGGCTGGCCACCGGCACGCATCTGATCCATCCGCCGACCAGCACCCGCGGTGTCGCCTTCGAGGAGGCGCTGCAGGCTTCGGGCTTCCTCTGGCCGCTGCTGAAGACGGTCAACCTCGTCGGCGCTCTCAGCCTGCTGGGCAATATCGCGCCGGCGCTGGGGCTTGCGCTGATCGCGCCGGTGATGACGGTGATCGTGCTGTTCCACCTGGTGCTCAATCCGCAAGGACTGCCCGTGGCGGTGATCCTGGTGGTGCTGGGGTCGCTGCTGGTTTGGGCCTATCGCGATCGCTATGCGGCACTGCTGCGGTGATGCTCAGCGAGAGGCCGCTCCCCGTCATTGCGAGCGAAGCGAAGCCATCCAGAGCCGCGCGCTCGACGTCCCCCTGGATTGCTTCGTCGCTGCGCTCCTCGCCATGACGGGGGCTAGAGCGTAAAGCCGCGCAGGCGCTCGCTCAGCGCGCCGATCCGGTCCGCGGCGACATTGGCGATGGCGATGCGCAGATGCCGCTCCTGGCCCGGGCCGAAATAGGGGCCGGGCAAGGCGAGAACGCCGCGCTCCTGAACCAGTGCTCGGACCACTTCCGCCGCCGGCACGCCCGGGAAGGGGTGCGCGACATAGGCGAAATAGGCGCCCGCCGCGAGCAAGCGCCAGTCGTTGAGTGGTGCCATCGCCTCGCGGAAGAGCGCGGCGCGGGCGTTGATCTCGGTGCGGTTGGCCTCGCGCCAATCGCGGATGCCGTCGATGCCCCAGGTCACGGCCGCCTGACCGGCCCGCACCGGGCTGATCTGGACGCAGTCGAGCACCTTGGCGATCTCAGCCATCACGGCTTCGCCGGCCGTGATCGCGCCCAGCCGCCAGCCCGGCACGGCATAGGCCTTCGAGAAGCTGTAGAGGCCGATCACGGAGTCCTGCCAGGGCGTTGTCGCGAAGACCTCATGCGGGGCGGCAGCGCCGGCGGGGAGGAAATCGCGATAGGTTTCGTCGAGCACCAGCCAGAGCCCGCGCCGCGCGCAGAGCTCGGCGAAGGCGGCGATGGTGGCGGGCGGATAGATCGCGCCGGTCGGATTATTCGGCGTCACCAGCACGATGGCACGCGTGCCAGCGTCGATCAGCGCCTCGGCCGCGGCGACATCGGGCACGAAGCCGGCGGCCGGATCGCAGGGCAGCGGGCGCGCCTCGATGCCGAGCATGCGCAGCGTCATCTCGTGATTGAAGTACCAGGGCGTCGGCAGCAGCACGTTCTGGCCGGCCCGCGCCACCGCCATCATCGTCATGACGAAGGCCTGGTTGCAGCCCGAGGTGATGGCGACCTCGCCCGGCTTGAAGGGGGCGCCGTAAACCCGCGCGATCTCGGCCGCATAGGCTTCGCGCAGGGCCATGTCGCCGGTGATCGGGCCGTAGCGCGTGGCGTCGGGCGAGGCGGCGGCCTGCGCCAGCCGTTCCAGCAGTGCGGCCGGCGGGGGTGAACCCGGCACCGCCTGCGAGAGGTCGACCAGCGGGCCCGAGCGCCCGTCATAGGCGCGCGCCCACGCCTGCGCCTGCGGGATCGGCGGGGTTCCGGTGTCGAGGAGGTCGGGGTTCAGGGCGGGGAGCGTCATGTCGGCCATGGCCGGCAGCTTTGGGACGCGGCCGGCCCTGCGTCAATCGTCGCGGCATTGACCGGCATGTTCGCGCGAGCTGCCGCTGCCTACTCCCTTCCCACCGCAAGCGGGGGGAGGGAGAGCGCTTGCGCGCTTGGCCGCCGCATATTGAAACCCATATCATCAGGCGTGAAGGACGAGAGCGGAGCACGCATGCCGGACGGGACGCAGGACGCCATTGAGACGCTGCATGCGATGCTGGACGCCGCCGGCAGCATCGTCGCCTTCACGGGGGCGGGCATCTCGACCGAATCGGGCGTCCCGGATTTCCGGACGGCGGGCTCGCCCTGGATGGTCAACAAGCCGATTCCCTTCCAAGCCTTCGTCAAGAGCCGCGACGCCCGAGCCGAAGCCTGGCGGCGCAAATTCGCGATGGACGATCATTACGCCGGCGCCGCGCCCAATGCCGGGCATCGCGCGCTGGCCCAGATGGTCGGGCAGGGCCGGGCGCCCGCGATCATCACCCAGAACATCGACGGGCTGCACCAGGCCTCCGGCGTCCCCGACGACCGGGTGATCGAGCTGCATGGCAACGGCACCTATGCGAGCTGCCTCGCCTGCGGCCGCCGGCACGAACTGGCCGAGATCCGCCCTACCTTCGAGGCGACGGGCGAGCCGCCGGACTGTGCCGCCTGCGGCGGGCCGGTGAAATCCGCGACGATCTCCTTCGGCCAGGCGATGCCGCAGGACAAGATGATCCGGGCCCAGCAACTGGCTCTGGAGGCTGAGCTTTTCCTCGTGCTCGGGTCCTCGCTCGTGGTCTATCCGGCGGCGACGCTGCCGGTCATCGCCAAGCGCCGGGAGGCGACGCTGATCATCGTCAACCGCGAGCCGACGGAGCTCGACGCCATCGCCGATCTGGTGGTGCGGGCGGAGATCGGCGCCGCGCTCGGCCCGCTGGCGGGCTGAGGCGCCTGCGACCTTTCGGCCCCGCGCGGGCGCCGGGGGTTGAGGCGGCGGCAAAAACAGCTATGCGAGCGGGGAGTTCCCGTCCGCAGTCGCAAGGCGATCCATGTCCAGCGAGAAGACCATCCCCTCCGCCGCCCTCGCGCTCGGCGCGGCCGGGGTCATCCCGTTCCTGGCCTGCACGGCCGGGCTCGCGGCCGGTTTTGCCGTGCCGGGCATCGGCGGCGGTGAGCGGCTGGCCCAGGCGCTGATCGTCTACGGAGTCGCGATCCTCTCCTTCCTCGGCGGCGTGCGCTGGGGCATCGCCATCGGCTATGAGAGCGAGGCGACGCAGCGGCGGGACTTCATCATCGCGGTGGTGCCGGCGCTGATCGGCTGGGGCGCCACGCTGCTGGCCCCGGGCGCGGCGCTGTGGACGCTCTGCGTCGCCTTCATCCTGCTCGGGCTGCTGGACTACGGCCTCTACTGCCGCGAGGTCGCGCCGGAATGGTATGGCCGGCTGCGGCTCGGCCTGTCGGCGGCGGTGGCGCTGCTGCTCGGCGTTGCGGCGGCGACGGCCTGAGCCTCAATCCCGCGAGGCCAGCGCGAGCCGCAGCGCCAGGGCTCCGAAGACCGCACCCATCAGCCGCTGCGGCCAGAGCGCGAGATGCGGGCGGGCGGCGAGCGCGCTTCCGAGCCGGCCCGCCGTCAGGATGACCAGCCCGTTGGCGATCAGCCCCACCAGATTGAGGATCGTCGCCAGCACCATCACCTGCAGGGCGATCGACCCGGCCTCGGGCTTCAGGAACTGCGGCAGCAGCGCCAGCATGAACAGCGCCATCTTGGGGTTGAGCAGGTTGGTCAGCATCCCCTGCAGGAAGATCGCCTGCAGCCTGAGCCGGGGCTGGTCCTCGCGCGGCGCGAAGAGAGCGGCGGGCGCGCGCAGCGTCGTCCAGGCCAGCCAGGCGAGATAGGCCGCGCCGAGGAAGCGCAGGCCGTCATAGGCCGCCGGCACCAGCAGGAAGAGCTGCGACAGGCCAAAGGCCGCCGCGAAGGCCTGGAGATAGCTCCCGGCGGCGATGCCGAGATAAGTCAGGAAACCGGCCCTGCGGCCCTGGCCCAGGCTGCGCGAGGCGATCAGCAGCATGTCGGGGCCGGGCGTGGCCGTCAGCACCGCGCAGGCGGCGGTGAAGAGCGCCAGTGTCGCGAGATCGGGCATCCCATCCTCCGCCGGGCGCCCTGCCGCGCCGGTCGTGATCTAGCGCAATGATCAGCGCCGATCGAGCTTTTCGACGATCGCGGATGTGGATGACGCGAAGCCGGCTGTATCGCGACTCCCCGGGGATGGTATCGTGGGCAGGCGAATCAAGCCATTTCGCGCGGGGGTGGGTAGTCAATGTCCGACGAGTTCGGTGAGGGCGGGCGGCGGCCGGTGGGACCGATCCAGTCGCTCAATCGCGTGATGCGGCTCGACGGGCCCGAGGGCCTCGCCGCGGATGTCGGCGTCGAAATCAGCGGCTATGTGAAGTGGTTCGACGTCAGCAAGGGCTATGGCTTCGTCGTGCCCGAGGATGGCGGGGCCGACGTTCTCGTCCATGTCACGATCCTGAAGCGCGACGGTTTCAATGCGATCGCCGAAGGCGCTCACATCGTGCTCGAAGCGGTGGAGAAGCCGCGCGGCCGCCAGGCGATCCGCGTGCTCTCGATCGACACCACCGCTGCGCGTCATCCCGCCGAGATGCCGCTGGCGCGCACCAACGTCCAGGTCACGCCGACCAGCGGGCTCGAGCGGATGACGGTGAAGTGGTTCAACCGCCTGCGCGGCTTCGGCTTCGTCTCGGCCGGCGAGAACGCGCCCGATGTCTTCGTCCATATGGAGACGATGCGCCGCTACGGCCTCGTCGAGTTGATTCCCGGACAGGTCGTGCTGGTGCGCTACGGACCCGGGCCGAAGGGCCTGATGGCCGCCGAGATCCGGCTGGAGCAGGGCGGAGCGCCGTCCTCACACTGAGCGGGCGGTCCTCGCATTGAGCGGGCGGTCGCGGTATCATCGCCGTCATTGCGAGCGCAGCGAAGCAATCCAGAGGGGTGCGCTCGACGTCCCCTGGATTGCTTCGCTGCGCTCGCAATGACGGTTGACGATCGCCCTACAGCGCGAACGACGTCCCGCAGCCGCAGGAACTCGTCGCGTTCGGGTTGGTGATCTTGAAGGACTGCCCGATCAGGTCGTCGACGAAGTCGATCGTGCTGCCGGCGAGCAGGTTGAGCGAGGTCTCGTCGATCAGCACGGTGGCGCCGTCGCGCTCGATGACGATGTCGCCAGGCGCCTTTTCGCGATCGACGTCGAAGACATACTGGAAGCCCGAGCACCCGCCGCCGGCGACGCTGACGCGCAGCATCGAGCCCGGGGGCTCCGTCGCCATCACCGCGAGGATGCGGCTGGCAGCCTTCTCGGTCACGGCGACGCGGTTCACGGGGGCCTCGGTTGAGGTGGTCTCGAGAGAAGTGGTCATGGCGATCTCCCGGAGCAGAAGCTCCTTGCACCTTGGTTGCCCGCGAAGGTAATTGCGCGCCAGCCCCTCTACAAGCCGGGGGCGGCGACGGACCCGCCATGCCGCATCCACTCAACCCCGCCTTCGGCGAGCCTCACGGCCGCGAACCCGGCGATCGCTGGCGCGCTCCCTACGCCTGCCGGGCGGCGACGAGCCGGGGCCGGTTGATCGCGGAGCCGGCCTCGCCGACGCGCAACCCGTTCCAGCGCGACCGCGACCGCATCATCCATTCGACGGCCTTCCGCCGGCTGAAGCACAAGACGCAGGTCTTCGTCTCGCATGAGGGCGACCATTTCCGCACGCGGCTGACCCATACGATCGAGGTGGCGCAGATCGCGCGCGCCCTGGCACGGGCGCTGGGCCTCGACGAGGATCTCGCCGAGGCGCTGGCGCTGGCCCACGACCTCGGCCACACGCCCTTCGGCCATACCGGCGAGGACGCGCTGGCTGACTGCATGGCCGATGTCGGCGGCTTCGACCACAATGCCCAGACGCTGCGGATCGTGACGCGGCTGGAGCGTCGCTATGCCGGGTTCGACGGGCTGAACCTGACCTGGGAGACGCTGGAAGGGCTGGTCAAACACAACGGCCCGCTGCTCACGGCCCACGGGTCGCCGACGGAGCGCTATGCGCAGGCCGGCATCCCCGCCGCGATCGTCGAATATCAGGCGAAGCAGGATCTCTGGCTCGACAGCTATGCCTCGGCGGAAGCGCAGGCGGCCGCGCTCGCCGACGACATCGCCTACAACGCCCATGACATCGACGATGGCCTGCGGGCGGGCTTGTTCGGCCATGGCGAGTTGCGGGCGGTGCCGTTCCTGGCCGAACTGCTCGACGAGATCGAGGGGCTGCATCCGGGGCTGGAGACGGCCCGGGCCACCAATGAGCTGGTGCGGCGGGTAATCACGCGCTTCGTCGAGGGCGTGATCGCGGAATCGCAAGGGAGGCTGGCGGCGCTGGCCCCGGCCGATGCCGATGCGGTGCGCCGGGCGGGCCGGCCGGTCATCGCCTTCCCGGATGCGATCACGCGGGCCGACGCCGAGATCAAGGCCTTCCTCTATCCCAACATGTATCGCCATGCCCGCATCGCGCCGATCCGCCGCGAGGCGGCGCAGGTGGTGCGCGACCTGTTCGGCCGCTTCCGGGCCGATCCTGGCCTGATGCCGGTGGACTGGGCCGCCGGCTGCGAGAGCCTCGACGCGCAGCGTCTGGCGCGGCGGGTGGCCGATTACATCGCCGGCATGACCGACTGGTACGCGCTCGACGAGCATCGGCGCCTGTTTGACGCGACCCCCACGCTGCGATAGGGCCGGGCGCTCCCCTTCAGCAGATCCTGGCCGCGATGAACCTGTTCGAGACCTATTCCGCCCGTGTCGCCGCCGCGCTCGCGGCGCTCGCCGAGCGCGGGGCGCTGCCCGCCGGGCTCGATCTCGGCCGCGTCGTGGTGGAGCCGACGAAGGATCCGGCCCATGGCGATCTCGCCACCAACGCCGCGATGGTGCTCGCCAAGGAGGCCGGTACCAATCCGCGTGCGCTGGCGGCGCTACTGGTTGAGGAACTCGGCAAGGACGCGCAGATCGTCAAGGCGGAGATCGCGGGGCCGGGCTTCATCAACCTGACGCTGCAGCCGTCGGTGTTCACGGCGATCCTGAAGGACGCGGTTGAGCGCGGGCTCGATTACGGCCGCGGCGCGCGCAAGCCGCAGCCCAAGATCAATGTCGAATATGTCTCGGCCAACCCGACCGGGCCGATGCATGTCGGCCATGGCCGGGGCGCCGTGTTCGGCGATGCGCTGGCCAACATCCTCGCCTTCGCCGGCCATGACGTGACGCGCGAATACTACATCAACGATGCCGGGGCGCAGGTCGACGTGCTCGCCCGCTCCGCCTTCCTGCGCTATCGCGAGGCGCTCGGCGAGACGATCACGATCCCCGAGGGGCTCTATCCCGGCGACTATCTCGTTTCGGTCGGCAACACGCTGGCGACGGCCCATGGCGACGCGCTGCTGGCGAAGCCGGAGTTCTGACTGGCTGCCGTTGGTGCGGGCCGCGGCCATCGACGGCATGATGGCGATGATCCGGGACGATCTCGCCGCGCTCGGCGTCGTCCACCAGGTCTTCTTCTCCGAGCGCTCGCTGCAGAACGATGGCGGCGTCGACGCCGTCGCCGAGACGATCGCGGATCTGCGCGCCCGGGACCTGATCTATCAGGGCCGGCTGCCGCCGCCGAAGGGCCAGAAGGATGAGGATTGGGAGGACCGGGAGCAGGCACTGTTCCGCGCCACCCAGTTCGGCGACGATGTCGACCGGCCGCTGCTGAAGTCCGACGGCAGCTATACCTATTTCGCCAACGACATCGCCTATCACCGCTCGAAGTTCACCCGCGGCTTTCCCCAGATGATCGATGTCTGGGGCGCCGATCATGGCGGCTACGTCAAGCGCATGCAGGCGGCGGTGAAGGCGGTGACGGCGGGGCAGGGCGCGCTCGACGTCAAGCTGTGCCAGCTCGTCAAGCTGCTGCGCAACGGCGAGCCGGTGAAGATGTCGAAGCGCTCGGGCGACTTCGTCACGCTGCGCGAGGTCATCGACGAGGTCGGCCGCGATGCGGTGCGCTTCATGATGATCTTCCGCAAGAACGACGCGACGCTCGACTTCGACCTCGCCAAGGTGGTCGAGCAGTCGAAGGACAATCCGGTCTTCTACGTGCAGTATGCCCATGCCCGCTGCGCCTCGATCTTCCGGCAGGCGCGCGAGGCCTTTCCCGATCTCGACCTGTCGCCGCAGGCCCTGGCCGGGGCCGATCTCGGCCGCCTCACCGACGAGGCCGAGGTGGGTATCGTCAAGTTGATCGCAGCCTATCCGCGAATCATCGAAGGCGCTGCGGCCGCGCATGAACCACATCGCGTGGCCTTCTTCGTGCATGAGTTGGCCAGCGCGTTCCATTCTTTATGGAACAAGGGCAAAGACTCGCCGCAATTACGGTTCGTTAATCAAACTGATCGAGAGTCGACTGTGGCGAGGTTGGCGTTTGTGCATGCGGTGCGCAGCGTCCTTGCTTCCGGTCTGGCTGTCGCCGGAGTTGCGGCGCCGGAAGAGATGCGTTGATGGCCTGAGGGCTCTCGGCGCGCACAAGGTCAGGTTGACCGCGCGAGGCAGAGGGCGTTCCCTTTCGCGTCGGTCGCCTGCGCTGGAATGGATCGTGCCATGAGTGAGCCAGCTAGAAACCGTTTCGCCCTGGACCTCGAAGATCTCGAGCGCCAGCTCCGCAGCGCCGGCCAGGTGCCGCGTTCCGGTCAGCCGGCCGATCCGCTGGCGGAACTGACGCGCATCGTCGATCAGGGCGATCCCCTGAAGGATATTTTCGGTCAGCGCGGCCCGTCCGCCGGTCAGCAGCGAGCCGCCGCCGCCTGGCAACCGTCGGCGCCGGCGCCCCAGCCTGCCGCGGAGCCTTCGAGTGCAGCCCGTGAGGCCGTTCGGCCCGCGGCGCCGGCGGCGGATGTCCCCCTCGACGCGGTCAGCCATTTCCAGGCGGTCGCCGCGCAGGCGCAGCCGCCGGCCGAGTTGCGCGGTGCGCTCGATGAATTCGAGGCCCTGCTGCGTCGCAACGAGCCGGTGCGCTCCGCCCCGGCCGTCGCCCCGGTTCGCGCCGAGCCGCGCTTCGACGATGCCGTTCAGGATTTCGAGCGTGCCGAGCCGCAACCCTATCTCCGGGCCGCGGCGCCGGAATCGGTGCCCACGGCGCGCGATCTCGACGAGATGCGCGATGTTCATGCCGCTTATGCGCCGCCGCCTTCCGAGGATCTGCAGGCCTATCATGACGGTGTTCCCGCCGATGAGGATCTGCCGGATCTCGAGCCGCGCCGTTCCCGCAAGGGGCTCTACGCCGCGGCGGCGCTGATCGTCGTCGGCGTGGTCGGCGTGGGGGCGGTGATGTCGATGCGCGGCACGCCGAAGACCGCCGATGGGCAGCCGCCGACGATCGCGGCGGCGAGCGGGCCGACGAAGGTCGAGCCGATCAATCCGGGCGGCGCCGAAATTCCCAATCAGAACAAGCAGATCTACGAGCGGCCCGGCGATCAGCAGTCCGGCCAGACCAAGGTGGTGAGTCGGGAGGAGCAGCCGATCGACGTCCAGCAGGCTGCGCGCTCGCTGCCGGCGCGGGTCGTCTTGCCAGGTCCCGGCACGGCGACCGCCACACCGTCCACGCCTGCGGCCGCCGGCAATGCGCTGGCCCAGGCGCCTGCGGCTGTGGTTCCTCTGGCGGCGCCTGCCGAGCCGGCCCTGACGCCAGTGCCGCCGGTGCCCGGCCTCGGCGAGCCGCGTCGCGTCCGCACCATCTCGATCCGTCCCGACGGCACGCCGGCTCCGCCCGTCGGCAGCGTTGCCGGCTACACCAACGGCGCCGCGCCGCTCGCCACCGGCTCCGCGCCGCCGGCCCGTCCCGCCGGGATCGTTCCGTCCGCTCCGCCCGCGCCCGCGGCCGCGGTCCCCACGGCCGCCCGCCCATCGGCGACCCCCGTCGTTGAGGCGCCGAAGGTCCAGGAGCGCGCGACGGTCCCGACGCCGCCGCCCTCCGCGCCGTTGCGAATCGCCAGCGCTCAGCAGGCGTCGCAGGCACCGGCGGCTCCCGCGACGGCCGCGGTCCGGAGCGGCACCGGCGACTTCGTGGTCCAGCTCGCCGCTCCGGGCAGCGAATCCGAGGCGCGTGCGACCTTCGCAGCTCTCCAGCGCAAGTATCCGGGGCAGCTCAGCGGCCAGGCACCGATCATCCGGAAGACCGAGCTCGCCGGGGGCAAGACCGTCTACCGCCTGCGGGTCGGACCCTATTCCCGCGACGGTGCGACCTCGATGTGCACCGCGCTTCAGTCGGCCGGCGGACAGTGCTTCATCGCGAAGAACTGATCCCATTGCGTTGACCGCCGCTGGAGTGGCGGCGGCGAGGAACCAAGCCGGCGGCACGGGGTGCCGCCGGTTTTTTTTTCGTCGCGTCGGGCGCAGGGCGGCCCCGGCGGGACCGCCGTGGTTTCGCCACGGCTTTCATGTCATCACCCCGCCGATGGGCCGCCGCGATCGTCCGCCACCGGCGCGCGGGGCCCGAGCCAAGACCCAATATGCCTTCCGGAGGACACCATGGATCGTCGTCGTTTCGTCAAGACCGCCGCGGGCGGCGCGGCCGGCAGCGCGCTCGTCGCCGCGCCCGCCATCGCCCAGTCGCAGCCCAAGATCAGCTGGCGGCTGACCTCGAGCTATCCCAAGAGCCTCGACACGCTGTTCGGCCTGTCGACGCAGGTTTCCAAGCGCGTGGCCGAGGCGACCGACGGCAATTTCCAGATCCAGGTCTTCGCACCCGGCGAGATCGTGCCCGGCCTGCAGGCGCTCGACGCCGTGCAGAACGGCACGGTCGAATGCAGCCACACCCTGTCGAGCTTCTATATCGGCAAGGACCCGGCCTTCGCCTTCGAGACCTCGCTGCCCTTCGGCTTCAACACCCGCCAGCAGAACGCCTGGCTCTATGCCGGCGGCGGGCTCGAGCTCTGCCGCGCCTTCATGAAGAAGCAGGGCCTCTACACCATCCCCTCGGGCAACACCGGCGCGCAGATGGGCGGCTGGTTCCGCAAGGAGATCAAGTCGCTGGAGGATCTGAAGGGCCTGAAGATGCGCATCGCCGGCCTCGGCGGGCAGATCATGGCCAAGCTCGGCGTCGTGCCGCAGCAGATCGCCGGCGGCGACATCTATCCGGCGCTGGAGCGCGGCACGCTCGACGCGGTTGAGTTCTCCGGACCCCATGACGACGAGAAGCTCGGCTTCCAGCGGGTCGCGAAGTACTACTGTTACCCCGGCTTCTGGGAGGGGAACGCCAATGTCAGCTTCCTCGTCAATCTGGAGAAGTGGAACGCGCTGCCGGCGGCCTACAAGGCGATCCTCGAGGCCGCCTGCGCCGAGGCCAACGCGCTCTGCGTCGCCAAATACGACCACGGCAATCCCGATGCGCTGATTCGCCTCGCCGGGGCCGGTGCCGAGCTGCGGCCCTTCCCGCAGGAGGTGATGGCGGCGGCCTTCAAGGAGGCCTTCGCGATGTATGCCGATCTCGCTTCGAAAAACGCCGAGTTCAAGACGTTCTACGACTCCTTCCTCCCTTACTGGAAGAAGGAGAACCTCTGGTTCCGTGTCGCCGAGCTGCCCTTCGACGCGTTCAACGCGCAGATGTCGCAGCAGATGCGCTGAGGGGTTCAAACCTCAACCGTCATCCTGGGCGACCGCAGGTCGTTCGGGATCCATCCTGGGGCTCCGATGACCTTCGATGGATCCCGGGCCGTGCCGCTTTGCGGCCCGCCCAGGATGACGGCGGAGGGTTGACCGCGCCTGCGGCGCTTCCTACCCCAGCAGCATGACCTCGCGCGCCTTCATCGCCGGCTGCCTCGGCACGAGCCTGACCCCGGACGAGCGGGCCTTCTTCAAGGATGCCCGGCCCTGGGGCTTCATCCTGTTCCGCCGCAACACGCAGAGCCCCGAACAGGTCGCTGCGCTGACGGCGGAGCTGCGCGAGAGCGTGGGCTGGCACGCGCCGGTCCTGATCGACCAGGAGGGTGGGCGGGTTCAGCGCATGGCCCCGCCGCACTGGCCGAAATATCCCGCCGCACAGGCCTTTCTCGCGATCAACGACCCCGTGGCGCAGCGCGAGATCATCAGGCTTTCGGCCCGGCTGATGGCGCATGACCTGAAGGCGGTGGGCATCGACGTCGATTGCCTGCCGGTGCTCGACGTTCCCGTCTCCGGCAGTCATGACGTCATCGGCGACCGGGCCTATGCGCATGAGCCCGATCGTGTCGCCCAGCTCGGGCGCGCCGCGGCCGAGGGGCTGCTGGCCGGCGGCGTGCTGCCGGTGATCAAGCACATGCCCGGCCATGGAAGGGCGCGGGCCGACAGCCATCACGATCTGCCGGTGGTCGATGCCCCGCTCGACGCGCTCCGGGCGCATGATTTCCGGCCCTTCCGCCATCTCGCCGACATGCCGATGGCGATGACGGCGCATGTCGTCTTCACCGCGATCGACCCGAAGAACCCGGCGACGATCTCCCGCACGGTCGTGCGCGACATCATGCGCGGCGAGCTGCGCTATGACGGGCTGATCATGACCGACGACATCTCGATGAAGGCGCTCTCTGGCGGTTTCGCGCAGAAGGCGCGGGCGGCGATCCGCGCCGGGGTCGACGTCGTGCTGCATTGCCACGGCATCATGGACGAGATGGTCGCCATCGCCGGGGCCGTGCCGGAGATGCGGGGCGACCGCGCCCGCCGCGCCGCGATGGCGCTCGCCCGCATCCGCCACGAGCCCGAGCCGCTCGATGTCGAGGCCGCCCGCTCGCAGGTCGCCAGCGCGCTTGCCTTGGGCGGCTGAACCATCGAACCTGTAGCGCTCCCGCGTCCTGAGCGGGGGGAGGGGGATGGCCGGCATGGCGGCGCAACTGCCATTCGAGGAGGACGGCCCGGAGCGCGACGGCGAGCCGGCGCTGCGGGTCGATGTCGACGGCTATGAGGGCCCGCTCGACCTGCTGCTCGATCTCGCCCGCCGGCAGAAGGTCGATCTTCACCGCATCTCGATCCTGGCGCTGGCCGAGCAATATCTCGTCTTCGTCGAGCAGGCGCGGGCGCTGCGGCTGGAACTGGCGGCCGATTATCTCGTGATGGCGGCCTGGCTGGCCTATCTCAAATCCCGCCTGCTGCTGCCCGAACCGCCCAGGGGCGAGGAGCCGAGCGCGGCCGATCTGGCGACCTCGCTGGCGCTGCGCCTGCGCCGGCTGGAGGCGATCCGCGCCGCCGCCCGCAGGCTCGCCTCGCGCGAGCGGCTGGGGCAGGACGTGTTCGCGCGCGGCGCGCCCGCGGCGGTCGTCGCCGGGGCCCGGCCGGTCTGGGAGGCTGAGCTCTACGATCTGCTCTCGGCCTATGCGCAGCAGCGGATGAAGAGGGTGCAGGGTCATATCTCGGTCGGCCAGCGCGTCGTCTGGTCGCTGGTCGAGGCGCGCGAAGCGCTGCAGCGGCTGGTCGGCGAGGCCGGGGACTGGACGCAGATCGACCCGTATCTCGCGCGCTACATGGCCTCGCATGGGCTGCCCGCCCGTGAGATGGCGGCAACCGTGCGGGCGTCGGCGCTCTCGGCCATGCTGGAGATGGTCAAGGAGGGCGTGCTCGACCTGCGCCAGGACGACGCCTTCGCGCCGCTCTATCTGCGCCGCCGCTCGGCGCGGCCGCCGGCGCTGCCGCTGTCGCGCGGGGACGGCCCGTGACCGACACCGCCGTGCAGCCTCCCGAGGAGAGCGACGGCGGGGCGGACGCCTTCGCGCAGGCGCTGCGCGTGGTCGAGGCGCTGCTGTTCGCCTCCGCCCAGCCGCTGTCGGCCGAGGAGCTGGCGCGCTCGGTGCCCGCGGGCGTCGCGATCGAGGAGGTGCTGGCGCGGCTCACTGCGTTCTACGACGCGCGCGGCGTCAATCTGCGCCCCGTCGCCGGTGGCTATGCCTTCCGCACCGCGTCCGACCTCGGCTATCTGCTGGCCGCCGAGGCCGAGCCGCCGCGCAAATTGTCGCGGGCGGCGCTCGAGGTGCTGGCGATCATCGCCTATCACCAGCCGGTGACGCGGGCCGAGATCGAGGAGATCCGCGGCGTCGCCACCGCCAAGGGCACGCTCGACATCCTGCTCGAGGCCGGCTGGGTGCGGCTGCGCGGTCGGCGCCGTTCGCCCGGGCGGCCCGTGACCTTCGGCACGACGCCCGGTTTCCTCGATCATTTCGGGCTCGACCGGATCGACGATCTGCCCGGTCTGGAGGAGCTGAAGGGCTCCGGCTTCATCGAGGGGCGCCTCACGCGCGACCTCGCCGTGCCGGTTCCAGACGACGATCCGGAGCTTCGCGCCGACGAGGACCCGCTCGGCGACCTGTTCACGCCGCTTGACGAGAACGGCTGAGCGCCGCACAGGGCGGGCGACTTTCGGCGCCAGCCTTCCCCGTCATCCTGGACAAGCGGCGAACGCCGCGCCGTTCGGGATCCATCATCGGGCTCCGTCGCATCCTCCGATGGATCCCGGGACGACCTGCGGTCGCCCCAGGATGACGATGGAGGCAGTTGCAAACTGGAGCATGCGTTGGTCGCCAACGAGACGAAATCGCGCTGGCTGAGCTGGGGGCGCCGGGGCACGGCCGGGGCCGCGATCCCGATGGCGCTGGCCTTCGACGGCGTGACGCAGCGCTTCGGCGGGGTCACGGCGCTCAGGGACGTCTCGCTCTCGATCGAGCCCGGCGAGATCGTGGCGCTGCTCGGCCAGTCCGGCTGCGGCAAGACGACCCTGCTGCGGCTGGCTGCCGGCGTCGAGCGGCCGAGCGCGGGCCGCGTGCTGCTGGAGGGGCGCGACGTCTCCTCGCCGGACAGCTTCGTCGAACCCGAGCGGCGCGGCGTCGGCCTCGTCTTCCAGGATTATGCGCTCTTCCCGCATCTGACCGTGCTGGAGAATGTGCGCTTCGGGCTCGCGCGCCGGGGCGAGGGCGGGGCGGCGGACGCCACGGCGCGCCGGGCGATCGCGCGCGTCGGGCTGGCCGATCTGGCGGACTCCTACCCGCACATGCTCTCGGGCGGCGAACAGCAGCGCGTCGCGCTGGCGCGCGCCGTGGCGCCGCGGCCGGGCGTGCTGCTGATGGACGAGCCCTTCTCCAATCTCGACCGGCGCCTGCGTGACGTGGTGCGCGACGAGACGGCGGCGTTGCTGCACGAGACCGGCGCGACCTCGATCATCGTCACGCACGATCCCGAGGATGCGATGCGCATCGCCGACCGGATCGTGCTGATGCGCGCGGGCGCGATCGTGCAGATCGGAACGGGCGAGGATCTCTACCGCCGGCCCGGCAGTCTCTTTGCCGCCCGATTCTTCTGCGACTTTACCGAGGTCGCCGGCCCGGTGGTGCGCGGGGCGGTCGATACGCCCTTCGGCCGCTTCCCGGCGCGGGGCCTGGCGGAAGGCAGCGAGGCGGTGGCCTGCATCCGCCCGCATGCGGTGCGGATCGTGCCCAAGGGCTTCTGCCTGCCGGGCCGGGTGGTGACGCGGCGCTTCCTCGGCGAGGTCGATCACCTGCTGATCGCGGTCGACGGCTTCGACCGCCTGCTCTCGGTGCGGGCTTCGCTCGCGGGCGCGATGGGGGAGGGCGATGATGTCGGCCTCGACATTCCCACCGACGAAGTTCTTGTGTTCCCCGCGGGGGACACATAGGTTCCGCCGCAACAGCTTGATCCGGGGTCGCAATCCCCCGGCAACATTCGAATTGAGGGAGTTCGCCATGGGTGGCGTCAGCATCTGGCACTGGATCGTCGTCGGCGTCATCGTGATGCTGCTGTTCGGACGCGGCAAGGTTTCCGAACTCATGGGCGACGTGGCCAAGGGCATCAAGTCGTTCAAGAAGGGCATGGCCGAGGACGAGACGCCTCCGCCGCCGCAGAGCGCCGCGACCCCTGCCGATCCCAAGATCATCGACGCGCAGGCCACCCCTTCCGCGCCGGCCAAGGCCGAGACCAAGGCCTGAGGGCCGGCCTCCCGTCCGCGGGGGGCTGAGAGGACGAGCCGTCGATGTTCGACATCGCCTGGAGCGAATTCATGCTGGTCGGGGCGATCGCGCTCGTCGTGATCGGCCCCAAGGACCTGCCGAAGGCGATGCGGACCGTCGGCCAGGCCATCGGCAAGATTCGCCGGATGGCCTCGGAGTTCCAGGGCCAGTTCAACGAGGCGATGCGCGAGGCCGAACTCCACGACCTCAAGAAGCAGGTCGAGGATGTCGGCGGCACCGTGTCGAGCGCGATGAATTCGGACTTCAAGCCGATCGAGATGCCGGCTTCGACCGGGCTCGACGATGCGGCGCTGAAGGAGGCCGAGGCGAAGCTTTCGGCCATCCCGGCTCCCGAGCCGTTGCCGCCGGTTGAGATCGCGCCGGCCGAGATCGCGGCCGCGCCGGCCCCCGAGCCGAAGCCCAAGCGCGTCCGCAAGCCGGCGGCCGAGGCCGCTTCCGCCGAGCCGGCGACGTCTCCTGAACCCGCGCCTGAAAAGGCGCCGCGCAAGCGCAAGGCCGTGGCAGCCGGGCCGGACGAAGGGAGCGCGGCATGAGCGTCGCCAACACCCGCGACGGCGAGGACGATATCGAGGCCTCCCGCGCGCCGCTGATCGACCATCTGATCGAGTTGCGCTCGCGGCTGATCAAGTCGCTGGTCGCCTTCCTGGTGATGTTCTTCATCTGCTTCGCCTTCGCGACGCAGATCTACAACATCCTGGTGCAGCCCTATGTCTGGGCGGCCGGGCCGGGTGCGAACGTCCAGCTGATCTACACCGCGCCGCTCGAATATCTCTTCACGCAGATCAAGATCGCGGCTTTCGGCGCGGGGTTCTTCGCCTTCCCGGTGATCGCGACGCAGATCTACAAGTTCGTCGCGCCGGGGCTCTACAAGAACGAGCGCCAGGCCTTCGCGCCCTATCTGGCGGCGACGCCGGTCTTCTTCGTGCTCGGCTCGGCGATGGTGTTCTTCTTCGCCATGCCGGTGCTGATGAAGTTTTCGATCGGCATGCAGCAGGCGGCGACCGACGGGCAGGCCGGCATCGCGCTCCTGCCCAAGGTCAGCGAATATCTCTCGCTGATCATGACGCTGATCTTCGCCTTCGGCATCTCCTTCCAGCTGCCGGTGATCCTGACGCTGCTCGGCCAGGCCGGGATCATCAACACCGTTTTCCTGAAGGAAAAGCGGCGTTACGCCATCGTCTTCGTCTTCGTCGTCGCCGCCATCCTGACGCCGCCGGACGTGATCTCGCAGCTCATGCTCGCCGTGCCGATGCTGCTCCTCTACGAGCTCTCGGTCTTCTCGGTCGCCTATGTCGAGAAGAAGCGCGCGGCCAAGCAGGCGGCCGATGATGCGGCCGACGCGGCGAGCGAGTAGTCGAAGCCCACACGTCCATTCTCACGTCATCCTGGGACGGCCCGAAGGGCAGGCCCGGGATCCATCGGAGTGCGCAGCGCTCTAGGATGGATCCCGGCCTTCGCCGCTTCGCGGCTTGTCCAGGATGACGGGGATTGGTGAGGTGGAATGGACTAGATCGCGCGCACTACCTCCCAGTAACTTCATCAACCGCGTCATCCTGGGGCGACCGTAGGTCGGCCCGGGATCCATCGGAGGGCGCGGTGCTCCATGATGGATCCTGACCTTCGCTTCGCGAAGTTCAGGATGACGCGGGAGGGTGTTGCTCATGTGGGTGTACATCATGGCAAGCGGTTGGAACGGAACGCTCTATATCGGCGTGACGAATAGTCTGTCCCGGAGAGTCGCCGAGCATCGCGAGGGCCGCGGCTCGGCTTTCGTTCGTCGCTATGTCGTGAAACACCTCGTCTACGCCGAGCATTTCGACCGAGCGGATGACGCAATCGCCCAGGAAAAGCTGATGAAGCGCTGGCGGCGCGAACAGAAGATCGCGGCGATCGAGGCCGGCAACCCGGACTGGCGCGACCTCTACGACACGATTCACCTGGACTAGGCAGGGCTGTATCCCCCCTCCGTGTCATCCTGGGGCGGCCGAAGGTCGACCCGGGATCCATCGGAGGGCGCGGTGCTCCATGATGGATCCCGGCCTTCGCTGCGCGAAGTCCAGGATGACGGGAAAAGGTTCGCAGCAGAGTGAACGCCTTCCCTGTTCCCTCCGCGGCCGTCCCGGTCTAGAGCATCGGGCTGTTTTTCCGACCTCTGACGGCGTGGCCTGACGACGATGTACGACATCAAATGGATTCGCGAGAACGCCGCGGCGTTCGACACCGGGCTGAAGCGGCGGGGGCTTGAGCCGCTGTCGGCCTCGCTGCTGGCGCTCGACGATGCGCGCCGCGCGGCGATCGCGAAGGCCCAGGCCTCGCAGGAGCGCCGCAACGCCCTGTCGAAGGAGATCGGCAAGGCGATGGGCGCGAAGGATGTCGCCCTCGCCGAGCAGCTCAAGGCCGAGGTCGCGAGCCTGAAGGAGTTGCAGCCGCAGCTCGAGTCCGAAGAGAAGGCGGCCAAGGCCGAACTCGACGACACGCTCGCCGCGATCCCCAACACGCCCAAGGACGAGGTGCCCGAGGGCGCCGATGAGCACGGCAATGTCGTCAAGTCGGTGCATGGCGAGGCGCCCGAAAAGGCCGGTGGGCGGCTGTTCGGCCAGAATTTCGCGCCCAAGGAGCATTTCGAGCTCGGCGAGGCGCTCGGCCAGATGGATTTCGAGACGGCGGCCAAGCTGTCGGGCTCGCGCTTCGTCGTGCTGGAACGCCAGATCGCTCGCCTCAGCCGCGCGATCGGGCAGTTCATGCTCGACACCCATACCGAGGAGCATGGCTACACCGAGGTGATGCCGCCGCTGATGGTGCGCGACGACGCCGTCTTTGGTGTTGGACAGCTTCCGAAGTTCGAGGAGGACCTGTTCCGGACGACAACCGGCCATTGGCTAATTTCGACGTCCGAAGTGACCCTGACGAATCTTGTCCGCGACGCCATCGCCGACGAAGCGAGCTTGCCCCGGCGCTACACGGCGCTCACGCCCTGCTTCCGCTCGGAAGCCGGCTCGGCCGGGCGCGATACCCGCGGCATGCTGCGCCAGCACCAGTTCGAGAAGGTCGAGCTGGTCTCGATCACCACGCCCGAAAAGTCGGCGGAGGAGCATGAGCGCATGCTCGCCTGCGCGGAGGCCGTGCTGAAAAAGCTCGACCTGCATTATCGCGTGATGACTTTGTGCACCGGCGACATGGGCTTCGCCTCGCAGAAGACCTACGACATCGAGGTCTGGCTGCCCGGCCAGAAGACCTATCGCGAGATCTCCTCCTGTTCGGTCTGCGGCGATTTCCAGGCGCGGCGGATGGATGCGCGCTACCGCCCGAAGGAGGGCGGCGCGCCGCGCTTCGTCCACACGCTGAACGGCTCGGGCACGGCGGTCGGCCGGGCGCTGATCGCGGTGATGGAGAACTACCAGAACGCCGACGGTTCGATCACGGTGCCCGAGGTGCTGGTGCCCTATATGCGCGGCGTGACGAAGATCGAGAAGGCGTGATGATGCTGTGGCTTCGCCGAGTTCGGCGCGGGGAACCCTCTCCCGTAGGGAGAGGGCAGGGTGAGGGGTCGGCCCTTTGACGCTTTGGCCGCAACCCCGCCGCTGCCGTCGTCAGATCGTCGCGCGACTGGTCCAGGGGCCAACACCTCACCCCTGCCCCTCTCCTTACAGGAGAGGGGTTCCCCGCGATCATCCATCCCTGTGGCGGCCTGATTGAAAGACCTCTGACATGCGCGTTCTCGTGACCAATGACGACGGCATCCACGCCGAGGGACTGGCGGTTCTGGAGCGCATCGCGGCGCAGCTCTCCGACGATGTCTGGGTGGTCGCGCCGGAGACCGACCAGTCGGGCGTGGCGCATTCGCTGTCGCTGTCGAACCCGCTGCGGCTGCGCCAGATCGAGGAGAAGCGCTTCGCCGTGACCGGCACGCCGACCGATTGCGTGATCATGGCGGTGCGCTCGATCATGATCGAGAACCGGCCGGACCTCGTGCTGTCGGGTGTCAATCGCGGCCAGAACGTCGCCGAGGACGTCACCTATTCCGGCACCATCGCGGCCGCGATGGAGGGCACGCTGCTCGGCATCCCCTCGATCGCGATCAGCCAGGGCTATGGGCCCGGCGGGCGCGAGAACATCCGCTGGGACTGCGCCGAGCAGCATGCCCCTGGCATCATCCGCCGGATTCTCGACGAGGGCATCCCGAAGGAGATCCTGTTCAACCTGAATTTCCCCAATGTCGCGCCCGACGAGGTCGCCGGCGTGGCGGTGACGGTGCAGGGGCGGCGCGACCAGGAGTTGATGCAACTGCAGCCGCGGCAGGACGGGCGCGGCAACCCCTATTACTGGATCGCCTTCGCCCGCGGGCGCACCGAGCCGGCCAACGGCACCGATCTGCGCGCGCTGGCGGACAAGAAGATCTCGGTGACGCCGCTGGAGCTCGAACCTGACCCATGAGCCGACGCTGACGCGGTTCGCGCGGGTGTTTGCATGACGCCACTTCGTCATTGCGAGCGTAGTGAAGCAATCCAGAAGGGCTCGCCCGACGGCCCCTGGATGGCTTCGTCGCTGCGCTCCTCGCAATGACGGAAGACGCGACCATGATCGAGGAGCGGCCGGCAAGCGAGGGCGAGCGCACCGTCGCCTTCCTCCTGTCGCTGCGGGCGCAAGGCGTGCGCGACCTCGCGGTGCTCAGAGCGATGGAGAAGGTCGCGCGCGAGCGCTTCGCGCCGGCGCGCTTCGCCGATCTCGCGCGGCAGGACGTCTCGGTGCCGCTGCCCTGCGGCCAGACGATGACGGCGCCCCATACCGTCGCGGCGCTGCTGACCGCGCTCGATCTGCAGGCCGGCGCGCGCGTGCTCGAGATCGGCACCGGCTCGGGCTATGTCACCGCGCTGCTGGCAGCGATGGGGGCTCAGGTCGTCTCGCTCGAGCGCTACCGCACGCTGGCGCTCGCCGCGCAGGAGCGGGTCGCCGGCAGCGGCTTTGCGGGCGTGATCGAACTGCGCCATGCCGACGGGCTCCAGCCCGACCGGACGCTGGGGCGCTTCGAGCGCATCCTCGTCAACGGCGTCACGCCGGTGATCCCGGAGATGCTGCTGGCGCGGCTGGCGCCGGGCGGGCGGCTGGTCGGCGCGATGCGGGTCGAGGGCTCGGCGCGGCGCGTCGTCGTCACGCGGCTGGCCGATGGCAGCTTCGACCATGCGCCGGGGCCGGCCGTGCGTCTGCCGCCGCTGGCGCCGGGACTGGCGCGGGCGCTCTGATCGCGGTCTGCGCACGAAAAGCAAAGGCGGGGGCGCGCAGCGAAACGCTTTCGTAACCTGAACGCGGCTTTAATGCTGGCTATCGAGTTGCGTCGTTTGCGAGTGCCAGTTCCATGCGTAGCCCTGCCGGATCGGTCAAGTTCAGTCTCGTCCTGCGCGCTTCGACGGCGTGCCTCCTGGCGCTGGGCGTGAGCGCCTGCTCGTCGGACACCTTGCGCTTTACCGACACCCCCTTCGACAGCCCGTTCAAGACGGCGCAGGCCCCGGCTCGCGATCCGGCGACCACCGGCTCGATCGGGCGTTCGGTCAACACGCCCCTCTATGCGACGCCGGCTCCGGCCACGGCTTCCGTGCGTTCTCAGCCCCTGCCGCCGCCGCAATCGGCCGTCGCTCTGCGCAGCGCGGCGCCGCAGCCGGTGGCCGGAAGCGCCGCAGGCTGGTCGGCCCAGGGTGGCAGTCCGATCGTCCTCGCCCAGGGCGAGACGCTGGACATGATTTCCTCGCGCTACGGCGTGCCGCGTGCGGCGCTGATGTCGACCAACGGCCTGTCGAGCCCGAATGTCGCGCCCGGCACGCGGCTGACGATCCCCGTCTACAATGCCGCGGCGTCCGCGTCGCCGGCTCCGGCCGCCCCGCGCCAGCAGCTTGCTCAGGCCCCGGCCGAGACGCGCTCGGATGCGTCACGCTTCGTCACCGGGCCCGCGCCGGCTGCCTCCGTCGCCGCGGCGCGTCCCGCCGCGCCGGTGCCGGATGCCCGCGCCAGGGCCGCTGCCGCCGCGGAGACGAAGGCCAGGGCCGCCGCCGAAGCCAAGGCGAAAGCTGAGGCCGACGCTGCGGCGATGCGCGAATCCCGCGCCCGCTTCGCCGCCGAAGCCAAGGCGAAGGCTGCTGCGAAGGCCGGCACGACCGCTGCCGCCGTCCCGACCCCCGTCGCCAAGCCCGCGGTCGCCGCCCGAATCGAAAAGCCGGCGGCCACCGCTGCCGCCAAGCCGGCCGTCGCCCAGGCCCAGCCCGTGCGGGCGGCCGAGAAGGCCAAGCCGGTCGTCGTCGCCAGCGCGCCGGCCACCGAGCCGAAGGTCACGGCCATCCCGAAGGCCGAGGCGGAGCCGACCACGACGGCCAGTCTGCCCAAGGTCGGAGAGCCCGGCGAGAAGGCCGACTTCCGCTGGCCGGCCCGCGGCCGCGTCATCGCCGGCTTCAGCGGGCGCGGCGGCAACGAGGGCATCAACATCGCCGTGCCGGAGGGCACGCCGGTCAAGGCGGCCGAGGGCGGCACCGTGGCCTATGCCGGCAGCGAGCTGAAAGGCTACGGCAATCTCGTCCTGATCCGCCACCCCAACGGCTATGTCTCGGCCTACGCCCATAATGGCGAGCTCAAGGTCAAGCGGGGCGACACGGTCAAGCGCGGCCAGGTCGTCGCCAGCTCCGGTCAGACCGGCAACGTCTCCTCGCCGCAGCTGCATTTCGAGCTGCGCAAGGGCTCGGCGCCGGTCGATCCGACGCCCTATCTCAACAACTGATCACGGGTTTACCTTCGACCGGTCTCCGCGAGACCCCACCGGTCGGAACAAAGGCGGGGCGGTCCCAGGAAAGGCCGCCCCGCCGTTTTTTTGTCCGATGGACGTCATGAGCGGGCTTGACCCGACCATCTCGTTATCGAGCCTCTTCCTGCCTGAGATTCCCGGGTCTTCGCTGCGCTTCGCCCGCGAATGACGGGCTGCCGCTTACCCCTCCAGAGGCTTGCCCAGGCGCCCGGCGAGGTCCTGGATGTACTGCCAGGCCGTGCGGCCGGAGCGCGAGCCGCGGGTCGTCGCCCATTCCAGCGCCTCGTGGCGCAGCGTCTCGGGGTCGATCTCCAGCCCGAAATGGCCGACATAGCCGTCGATCATCGCGAGATACTCGTCCTGGCTGCATTTGTGGAATCCGAGCCAGAGGCCGAAGCGGTCAGACAGCGAGACCTTCTCCTCGATCGCCTCGCCCGGGTTGATCGCGGTCGCGCGCTCATTGTCCATCATGTCGCGCGGCATCAGATGGCGGCGGTTCGAGGTCGCATAGAACACGACATTGCCGGGCCTGCCCTCGACGCCGCCGTCGAGTGCCGCCTTCAGCGACTTGTAGGAGGTGTCGTCGCCGTCGAAGGAAAGATCGTCGCAGAAGACGATGGCGCGATGCGCGTCCGGGCGCAGCAGGCCCATCAGCACGGGCAGGCTCTCGATGTCCTCGCGGTGGATCTCGATCAGCTTGAGCGGCAGCGCTTGGCCGGCGAGGCGGGTGTTGGTGTCGGCATGGACCGACTTGACCAGCGACGATTTGCCCATGCCGCGCGCGCCCCAGAGCAGGACGTTGTTGGCCGGCAGGCCGCGGGCGAAGCGCTCGGTGTTCTCGGCCAACGTGTCGCGCACGCGATCGACGCCGCGCAGCAGCGAGAGCGCGACGCGGTTGACGCGCGCGACGGGCGCCAGTTCCGAGCCGGCGGGATGCCAGACGAAGGCGTCGGCGAGCGTCAGATCGGCGGGCTTGCGGGCTGGCGGGGCGATGCGCTCCAGCGCGTCGGCGATGCGCAGCAGGGCGGCCAGCGTCGGGTCGGTGGCGGTCGGCGAGGGGGCGTTCATGGCGGGCCTTCGGGCGGGTCGGCGCGGAGCCGTACCGGGCGGTACGGCGATGGCAACGGTTAACGGCTTGTCGGCGGGAAGCGCAAGGCCATTGCGCGAACTGCGGCGAGCCCATAGGTGATGGGCGGCTCGTGCGAGCCGGGCGCGTCCGATTGATTTAACGGCGCCTCTGGCTATAGTCCGCGCGATTTTTTGAGGCCTGTGACCAATTCTGCCGCGCCCCGCGGCCGGGGGCGCCCGCGCCGCCGCGATGAAGGAGCCGTTTCGTGATCACCCCTGCTTTCGCTCAAGCCGCTGGTGGCGGTGGCTCCACCGACATGCTGATCTCGCTGGTGCCGTTCGTCCTGATCTTCGTGATCATGTGGTTCCTGATCATCCGCCCGCAGCAGAAGCGCGTGAAGGCGCATCAGGAGATGGTCAAGAACGTCCGCCGCGGCGACACCGTCGTCACCTCGGGCGGCATCGTCGCCAAGGTGTCGAAGGTGATCGACGACGGCGAGATCGAGGCCGAGATCGCCGACGGCGTCCGCGTGCGCCTGGTCAAGGGCATGATCACCGACGTCCGCGCCAAGGGCGAGCCGGTCAAGAGCTGACCGACCCCCGGCGGGTTTCATCAGGCCCGGCCCCGCGAGGGACCGGCGCGCGACAACAAGGCGCTACACGCAGATGCTCCGTTTCCAGACCCGCAAGGTCATCGTCGTCCTGCTCGTGCTGCTGTTCGGCTGCGGCTTCGCGCTGCCGAACCTGTTTTCGCCCGAGACCCGCAAGGCGATCGAGCAGGGCGCCCCGTCCTGGATCCCGCGCATCCTGCTGCCGATTCACGCCGTCGTGCTGGGGCTCAACCTGCAGGGCGGTTCGCATGTGCTGCTCGAGATCGACCGCGCCGATCTGGTGCGCAGCCAGGTGACGCAGCTTCGCGACGACGTCCGCCGCATCCTGCGCGAGGAGCGGGTCAGTTTCCAGGGTGGCATCGGCATGACGGCGCGCGGCGTCAGCGTGCGCGTGCCCGAGGCGTCCGACCGGGCGAAGCTCCTGCCCAAGCTGCGCGAATTGGCGCAGCCGGTCGGGACGCTGGGCGCCTTCGGGCCGTCCGGCAACAACACGATCGACGTCGCCGAGCAGCCCGACGGGCTGATCCAGCTGACGGTGACGGAAGCCGGCGCCAATGAGCGCGTCCGCCGCGCCGTCGAGCAGGCGATGGAGGTGCTGCGCCGCCGCGTCGACGCGCTCGGCACGACCGAGCCCAACATCCAGCGCCAGGGGCTCGACCGCATCCTCGTCCAGGTGCCCGGCCTGCAGGACCCGCAGCGCCTGAAGGACATTCTCGGGCAGACCGCCAAGCTGCAGTTCCGCATGGTCGCCGAGAGCCAGGGCGGCGATGTCGACATGCTGCCCTCGCAGGATGCCGGCGGCTCGCTGGTTCCGGTCGAGCGGCGCGTCATCGTCGAGGGCGAGGACCTGATCGACGCACAGCCCGCCTTCGATTCGCGAACCGCGCAGCCGATCGTCAATTTCCGCTTCAACATCCGCGGCGCCCAGCGCTTCGGGCAGGCGACTACGGAAAATCTCGGCCGTCCGCTCGCGATCGTGCTCGACAACAAGGTGATCTCGTCGCCGGTCATCCAGTCGCCGATCACAGGCGGCTCGGGCCAGATCTCCGGCAATTTCACCGTCGAATCGGTCAACAACCTCGCCATCCTGCTGCGCGCCGGCGCGCTGCCGGCGAAGATGACGATCGTCGAGGAGCGGACCGTCGGTCCCGGACTGGGCGCCGACTCGATTCAAGCCGGCAAGATGGCGACCCTGATCGCGACCGCACTGGTCATCCTCTACATGATCGGCACCTATGGCGTGTTCGGCCTGATCGCCTCGATTGCGCTGCTCGTCCATGTCTGCCTGATCTTCGGCCTGATGTCGGTGCTGGGCGCGACGATGACGCTCCCGGGCATCGCCGGCATCGTGCTGACGATCGGCACGGCGGTAGACTCCAACGTGCTGATCTATGAGCGCATGCGCGAGGAATCGCATCAGGGCCGCTCGCTGGTCTCGGCGCTCGAGGCCGGCTTCCAGCGCGCCTTCGCCACGATCATCGATTCCAACGTGACCATGCTGATCGCGGCGCTGGCGCTGTTTGCGCTCGGCTCGGGCCCGGTGCGCGGCTTCGCGGTCGTCTTCATTCTCGGCATCCTGACGACCGTCATCACGGCGGTGACGCTGACTCGCATGCTGATCGCGCTCTGGTATCGCTGGGCTAAGCCCAAGACCCTTCCGTTCTGACGCAAGCCAACTGTTCAAGGAGATCAGCGCATGCGTCTGCTTCGCATCGTTCCCGACGGCACCCGTTTCAAGTTCGTCCGCTTCCGGCGGTTCAGCTACCCGTTCTCGGCGGCCTATTCGCTGCTGGTGCTGGTCCTGTTCCTGACGGTGGGCCTGAATTTCGGCATCGATTTCCGCGGCGGCACGCTGATCGAGATGCAGGCCAAGTCAGGCAGGCCCGACATCGCCTCGGTGCGCGCGACGGCAAACGGTCTCGGCTTCGGCGAGGCCGAGGTGCAGGAATTCGGCTCCGGCGGCGAGATTTCGATGCGCTTCGCGCTCCAGCCAGGCGGCGAGGCTGCGCAGCAGCAGGTCGTCGTCAAGGCGCGGGACGCCTTTTCCGCCACCTTTGACTTCCGCCGGGTCGAAACCGTCGGCCCGCGCGTCTCTGGCGAACTCGTCCAGGCCGGCACGCTCGGCGTCGTTCTGGCGATCCTCGGCGTGCTGATCTATCTCTGGTTCCGCTTCGAGATGCAGCTCGCCATCGGCGCGATCCTGGGCACGCTGCACGACATCGTGCTGACACTGGGCTTCTTCCTGATCACCCAGCTCGAGTTCAATCTGACCTCGATCGCGGCGATTTTGACCATCGTCGGCTATTCGCTGAACGAGACCGTCGTGGTGTTCGACCGCACGCGCGAATTGCTGCGGCGCTACAAGACGATGTCGATCCCGGACCTGCTCGATCTCTCGGTCAACTCGACGCTCTCGCGCACCGCGATCACCTCGACCACGACGGTGCTGGCGCTGGTCGCGCTGGTGGTGTTCGGCGGCACGGCGATCGAAGGCTTCGCACTCGTGATGCTGTTTGGCGTGATCGTCTGCACCTATTCGGCGATGTTCATCTCGACGCCGGTCCTGCTCTATCTCGACGTGCGCTCGGGCTTCAGCCGCAGCGAGAACACGGACGAGAAGGTCGCCGCCGGCGCGAAGAGCTGAACGGCGCGGCGCCGAGATGAGCCGCTTCGACGGATTCGTTCCCGGCCGCCACCAGCTCGACGCCTTCGGTGCGGGCGGCTTCCGCTTCGCCGGGATGAGCCATCGCGGCTCGGTGCTGGCGCTGCCCGGCGGCATCCGCATCTGGCCGGTGGCGCGCTTCGCCGAGATCACGCCGGAGTTGCTGCAGCCTGTGCTGGACGAGGCGCAGAGCATCGACTTCCTGCTGATCGGCACCGGCGCCGACATCGCCTTCATCCCGCATGACTGGCGCGCCCTGCTGAAGGAGCACGGAATCACCGTCGAGGGCATGGCGACCGGAGCCGCGGCGCGGACCTACAATGTGCTGGTGGCCGAAGAGCGGCGCGTCGCCGCAGCCTTGATCGCGGTGGACTAAAGGCCGGCTTTCCGGTCGCCCACCCGAGCGGCCATCGCCGCAAATCGCGCCGCCCATGTCGTGAAGGCGTAGCCATCCCCCCGCGCCTCGTCCTACACTGGCCAAGACGTGGCCAGGGGGCAGGCACCGGATCGAGGCCAGATGATGCCGCAGGCAACCGAGACCGACCGTCGCAGCCAGGCCGCGCATTCGGCCCTGCCGGAGGCCTATGCCCATTGCGCCACGCTGGTGCGCGAGCAGGACCACGACCGCTACATCACCTGCCTCTACGCGCCCGAATCGCAGCGCCCGTCGCTCTTCGCGCTCTATGCCTTCAGCCTCGAGATCGCCCGCATCAGGGCGCTGGTCAGCGAGCCGTTGCCGGGCGAGGTGCGGATGCAGTGGTGGCGCGACCTGCTCGAGGGGCAGGCCAGCGGCGAGACGCAAGGGCACCCCGTCGCCGCTGCGCTGCTCGACACGATCGCGCGCTATCGCCTCCCGATCGCGCCGCTGACGGGGCTGATCGAGGCGCGCATCTTCGACCTCTATGACGATCCCATGCCGTCGCTGCGCGATCTCGAGGGCTATGCCGGCGAGACCGCGAGCGCGCTGGTGCGGCTGGCCTCGATCATCCTCGCCAATGGCCGCGATCCCGGCGGGGCGGCGGCCGCGGGCTATGCCGGCGTCGCCTATGCGCTGACGGGGCTGATGCGCGCCTTCCCCTGGCATGCGGCCGAGGGGCAGGTCTATCTGCCCGGCGACATCCTCGCCCGCAACGGCGTGACGCGGGACGACATCGTGCGCGGGCGCGGCGGGCCGGGCGTGCTCTACACGCTGAAGGAGCTGCGCGGCATCGCGCGCGGGCATCTGGCCAAGCTGCGGGAACTCCGCAGCACGATTCCCTCCGCGGTGATGCCCGCCTTCCTGCCGGTCGCGCTGGTCGAGCCCTATCTCGCGCGCATGGAGCGGTCGGGCTACGACCCCTACCGCACGATCATCACGCTCCCCGCCTGGCGCCGGCAATGGGCGATCTGGCGGATGGCGCGCGCGGCGGGCTGATCGCGCTACTCCGCCGCCTGAGCCTGCTCCCCGCCGGCCCAGGCCTCCATCTCGAGCTTGGCGCGGGCGGTCAGGGCGTGCTTGCGGGCGACGCTCTTGGCCGGGCCTTTCAGCTTCTTGCCGTCGGGGCCGTGGGTGGCCTGTCCCTCGATATGGGGGAACAGGCCGAAATTGATGTTCATCGGCTGGAAGGAGCGGGGGCCCTCGTCGATGGTGACGATGTGGCCGCCGGTGATGTGGTTGACCAGCGCGCCGAGCGCCGTCGTCGCCGGCGGGATCTCGATCTCCCGGCCGAGCCGCTCGGCCGCCGCGAGTCGGCCCGCCAGCAGGCCGATGGCGGCGCTCTCGACATAGCCCTCGCAGCCGGTGATCTGGCCGGCGAAGCGCAGGCGCGGATCGGCCTTCAGCCGCAGGCGGGCATCGAGCAGCTTGGGCGAGTTCAGATAGGTGTTGCGGTGGATGCCGCCGAGCCTTGCGAACTCCGCGTTCTGGAGGCCCGGGATCATCCGGAAGATCGCGGCCTGCTCGCCATATTTCAGCTTGGTCTGGAAGCCCGTCATGTTGAAGAGGGTGCCGAGCGCATTGTCCTGGCGCAGCTGTACCACCGCATAGGCCTTGACCGTCGGGTTGTGCCTGTTGGTGAGGCCCACGGGCTTCATCGGGCCCCAGCGCAGGGTCTCGCGGCCGCGCTGCGCCATCACCTCGATCGGCAGGCAGCCGTCGAAATAGGGCGTGCCCTCCCACTCCTTGAACTCGGTCGTCTCGGCGGCCAGCAGCGCGTCGATGAAGGCCTCGTACTGGTCGCGGTCGAGCGGGCAGTTGATGTAGTCGGCGCCGGTGCCGCCGGGACCCGCCTTGTCGTAGCGCGACTGGAACCAGGCCTGGTCCATGTCGACCGAGTCGAAATGCACGATCGGGGCGATGGCGTCGAAGAAGGCGAGCGCATCCTCTCCCGTCAGCGACTGGATGCCGGCGGCGAGCGCGGGCGAGGTCAGCGGGCCGGTGGCGACGATGACGCTGTCCCACGCTGCCGGGGGCAGGCCGGCGATCTCGGCGCGGTCGATCGTCACCAGCGGATGGGCCTCGAGCGCGGCGGTGACGGCTTGCGAGAAGCCGTCGCGGTCGACCGCGAGCGCGCCGCCCGCCGGGACCTGATGCGCGTCGCCCTTCTCCATGATCAGCGAGCCGAGCCGGCGCATCTCCCAGTGCAGCTGGCCGACCGCGTTGGAGAGGGCGTCGTCGGAGCGGAAGGAGTTGGAGCAGACGAGCTCGGCCAGCCCTTCCGTCTTGTGGGCCTCGGTGCCGCGGACGGGCCGCATCTCGTGCAGGATGACGGGGACGCCGGCCTGGGCGATCTGCCAGGCGGCTTCGGAGCCGGCGAGACCGCCGCCGATGATGTGAACGGGTTCCATTCCCGGGATGTGTCGCCCGCCGCCGCCGCCGTCAAGGGAAGCGTGGCCGCAAATGCAAAATGCCCGCCTTGCGGCGGGCATTCGCTCTACGACCGGTCTTCGCGAGGGAGGGTCGCTCAGTCCGGGAGAGACTACACGGCGCCCCGCCTGCGCGGAGCGAAAGCGTCTTCAGACGGCGGCGTGGGTGCGCGCGACGAAGGCGATCTCCGAGCGCGACAGGCCGAGGTCGTCGAGCTCGCGGTCGGTCAGGCGGGAGAGCTCGCGAACGGTCTCGCGATAGCGCAGATAGGAGCGGATCTTGGCGGCGATCATGGTGACGAACATAACGAGGGTCCTACTAGGTTTCCGGAGCGGGTCGGTGCCCACAGCGATGAAATCGTTGTGCAGTGCATATAAGTGAGCCAGGCCGCCCCAAACAGAGGCATGACGTCAGTTCCGTTATGCGATCTGCGCATGAACCATTCTCAAAACCTTCACTTTTGCCGGTTTGCCCGCGCCCAGCGGTTAACGAGCCGGTAAGATTCGCGGAATTTCTGCCTTATTTATGGTCATTGAGCCGGCGCCGGTCCGGTGGTCAGGCCAATTTGCCGCCGGCATGGGCAGGTTTGCCGCCTTAACGATGCTGCAGCGCACATAAGCCCTGATTCACCCTGTTCGGCGCTGATCGGCGCTTTCGACGGGAGGAATCGGGCCGGGCGACGCGAATCGGGCCGCCCGGCCCCTGATCGTCACTCGCAGGCGGTGAGATGGCGCGAGGCGGCGGTGACGCCGGCCAGCGAGAACTCGTAGCGGGTCTCGTTGCCACGGCCGGAGCGGGCCTCCAGCGCCATGACGCGGCCGGCGCGCATCGCCGCCAGCAGTTCCGGCTCGCGCTCGACCCGGCGCAGCCAGGCATGGCTGCCCTGGGTGATCATCCGGAAGGTCTCGCCGTCGATGGTGACGGTGACCTCCGAGCCGGATTCGAAGTCGTAGCCGGCCTGCAGGCTGGATTCGGTGCGCTGCGGGGTCTCGCTCTCCTTGACGAAGAAATAGACCTCGCCATGGCGCAGGGTCTCGGGCGCGGCGCTCGAGGGCGTGGCGAGGATATAGCAGCTGCGGCCCTCGCCCTCGCCGAAGGCGGCGGCGGTCCAGCTGCCAAACTGGCCGAGCGGGGTGGCGGTGGCGGCCGCGGCCGCCGGCGCGGCGAGCGCGAGGCCGCCGAGGGCGAGCGTGGCGGCGATGAGGGCGCGAGGGCCCCGGCGGGGCGTGCGGGTGGCTGGATTCGTCATCCTGTCTCCTTTCGTCCGAAGCGGGCAGGGTGGTAAAAACGGGTTAACAGGGCGTGACGATGGCGGCGGGAGCGGATTCTGCGCGGTCGGCGCGGCGTCATCTGCCGCGGCTCGTCTTGCGGGCGCTGCGGCGTTCCGCCACTGTGGTAGCGCCGCTGCCTCGGCACGGAGCGGTTCGCGCTCGTCGTCGAATCGGGGGCAGGGCCATGACGGACAGCGGCGGCGATCTCCACCGGACGCTCTCTTACAGTGCCGCCACCAGCGTCGTCCGGCTGCTGCCGACCGGGCTGCTGCTGATCCTGATGGGGCTCGTCGTCCTCGTCCTCTCCGATGCGAGCGAGAAGCCGCGCAGCTGGGGCAACACCTGGCTCTTCGTCGTCCTCGCTCTGGTGGCGGGTTCGTGCGTCGTGGCGTGGTCCCTGTGGACGCGCATACGGCCCCGAAAGCCGATCTTCACACTGTCGCCAGCCGGAATCAGCCACCGTTGGGTCCGGGAGGTGCTCATCCCCTGGCGCGAGATCCAGGCGATCGACAGCATCGACATCGTCACCAAGATGCTGTCGCCCGTCGGGCTGTTCACCAGCGGCCCGTCGCTTCTCTACAAATACAGCTTCTTCTACGGCGTCACGGTGATCGTGGTGTCGCGCCAGTTCTATGAATCCAGGCTCTTCGTCAGGTCGGCCTTCCTGCGCGGCCCCGGCTGGAAGGCCAACTTCATCCCCGATGGCGAGGTCGTCCGGGTCGCCCTGCATCACGAGGTCGTCTCGGTGCCCCGAGACGAGCTGCGCCGTGCGGTCGAAGCCCGCTGGCAGGCCTTCCGCCACCAGAAGGCTGGGGCCAGCGTGCCGGCGTCCGGCCCGCTCCGGCCGCGACCGGCCGGTGTCGCCATGGGCGAGAGCCCGAAGTCGCTGCCGGCCTGGCAGGCGATCCAGATCGCCGTGCTGTCGCTCGGCATCGCCGCCTGCCTCTCCAACCTCGCCGGCCTCTGGCAGCTCGACGGGCAGGCCGCGGCCCGCAACGCCCGCGCCAGAGCCGCCGAGGAACGCCGATACTGGCAGACGTCGCAGAAGCGGATGCAGGAGGAGGCCAGGCAGCGCGATGCCGAGGAAAGGCGGCGGCAGGAGGAGAACGAGGCAGTGCTGCGCCGGG
The DNA here is from genome assembly GCF_042466375.1 of Allobosea sp. R86505. Taxonomy (NCBI): domain Bacteria; kingdom Pseudomonadati; phylum Pseudomonadota; class Alphaproteobacteria; order Hyphomicrobiales; family Alloboseaceae; genus Allobosea; species Allobosea sp. R86505. The sequence continues at coordinate 2,829,532 of NZ_JAXHPY010000001.1, forward strand.
CGTTCGGGCGGTAGCGATCCCGGCGCGGGCGAACCGGGCCGGCTGCGCCGCTCAGCCGCCGTCCTGCGCGATCTCGGCGGCGATGCGGGCCTGCGCCTGCGCCAGCGCGGCGTCTGGCTTCATCCCGGCGGCGCCGTTCTGGATCATGTAGCCGGTGAGGCGGCGGTCCTGGTCGGGCAGGGCGCCCATGAAGCCGCGCAGGCAGGCCGCATCGTTGCGCCGGCAGCTGCGGCCGCGTTGGCAGGCCTTGTCGGTGCAGTCGCGCCAGACCTCGAGGATGTCGCCCATCTTCCTGAGAAGGTCGCGGCGGATCTGCTGGGTGCGGTGGAAATTGGCGATGTGCTCGGGCGAGAAGCCGGAGGGTTTGTTGCGGGTCATGACTCGTCTCCCTGCGGGGTGGGGGGCGAGCGCCAGCCCCCGCCCGCTGTTGCAGCGTCGGTGGTCGAACGGGGCTGGCGGAGCGCCGCGGGGCGCTTGGGTAGAGGTCCGCAACCGTTGAGCCAGGTCGCGGCGCGGCGGGGTTGAGCCACCCGCCGCACGCCCCCCGGCGCTCCGCCTTCGGCGATTTTGGACTCCGGGCCGCGCTTATCGGGTCGAAAGCCATCCCTCGCCGCGAGCCCTCGGGCGCCAGTTCCCCTCATCGGGTTGTCGCGCCGTCCGGCATGGGACGAAGGCGTGATGCGATACGACCGTTCCAGCGAGCTCCTCGCACAGGGGCCGTAGTACCCCCAGGGCGGTGCCCCGAAGCCTCCCGGGAGTGGATCGTGACTCCACCCGCAGGCGCCGACCCGTCACCCAGCCACTGGCACACCTCCGGATGGCCGCCCCGTTTGGGTGATGGGCGAGGGGAGTATGGGGGCGGGCGAGGGGGCGGGGATTACTTTTATGGAGTCCTCGACGCGAACCCCTCCCCCTGGTGGGGAGGGGCAGGGGTGGGGGGCGAACGACCGGGTGAGCGGGTGGTTGAGAAGCATCCTGTGGCAGCCGCGTTGCGGATCGATGCAGCGCCGCGCGTTCCGGCTTTGCGCCCCCCACCCCTTCCCCTCCCCACAAGGGGGAGGGGTTCCCGCGCCTTTCGCCCAGCACCGGAACCTCGGGGCAGAACCCTCTCCTGTCAGGAGAGGGCGAGAACCGCGACGCCTCTTCCTTCTCCCGGATGGGAGAAGGTGGCGCGGAGCGCCGGATGAGGGCCTGCCGTTGCCGGGGAGGGCGCAACGGCTCCGTCTCGCTTCAGCGATCAGCGGCGGTCCCTCACCCCTGCCCCTCTCCCATCCGGGAGAGGGGTTCCCCGCGCTCTCCTCGGGAAGGGACGCATCACTCCCTGAAAGTAGTCATCCCGGTCGGAGCCGTCGAAGCGGCCGCTGGGCATGCAGCACGTCTTGAAATCTGCGCCCGGAGCCGCAGACGCAGAGGTCGTTGCGGCCGAGCTTTTCTTGGCACGTTCGACATCGCCATGGACGATGCGGACGCCGCGCTTCACGCGGGTTTCGGACGGGTAGGACTTCCGACGCTTGCTTGTGACCTCAAAAGGACGGCTGGTCGAAGATGTTGCGCGTGGTCCTGGTCATGGCACCCTCCTTCAGGTTGTGGGCCGCGGCGTCCTACCGCAAAGGCGGGATATGGCCAAGGCGGAAGGCGAGGGCGCCGCGGTGCCTCTTTCCGTCTCCCGGATGGGGCGCGGACAGCGCGGGGAACCCTCTCCTGTAAGGAGAGGGCAGGGTGAGGTGTCGGCCGTTCTCCGCTGAGGGCGCGGTGATCCCCGCTGCTTCGGTGAGGTCACGGCCACAGTGTCCAGGGGCCAGCACCTCACCCCTGCCCCTCTCCTTACAGGAGAGGGGTTCCCCGCGCTCTTGTCGGTGAGTAGGGAGCACCCACGCCTTTTTCCTTATACGGGATGGGAGGAGGTGGCGCGGAGCGCCGGATGAGGGTGTGCCGTCGATTAAAACTGCGCGACGGCTCGTCGTTTACTACGGCTGGCGGCAATCCTCCATTCCTGACGCTTTTCCATCTGTGACAGCCTTCCCGGCGCATGAACACGCTGAAGGCACAGGTGCGACGCTCGGAAGGTCGCCCGTGCGTTGGTAAGGCGCTCTTCAGCTAAATTTGGCTGATCATGCGCAGGGTTCGTCAATTTATTTATTTCTGCGGTGCAAGTTCTCACTAATCGCGAAATCCAATTTCGTGCGGGGACTGGATTATTTTTATGCTGAAGTTTGTTGCGCATGGCCCCAAAGTTATATCGCTCGCTATGGCTGAGGGATGGCGGCCTGGGGCACGATATACAAACCTACGGGACGTCAGGCGTGTTGATTTTGCTGTTCTTGGCTTTCTTGATATTGACTGGAAGAATTATTGTTTCGACGCACATTTGCGCGCAGCGATTCATGTTCGTCCATTTTTGACTGTAGCGCGTGATATCGAATGTATCAGTCAGGTTGATCAGGTTTTGAGAGAGGCGGTCCACTTACAGAGGTTTTCAACGCGCGTGATTGTTGTTCCAAAGGATGTTCGTCTCGAAGAAAAGCTTCACCGTGCAATTCCGGACGATTTTATTCTAGGATATAGCGTTCCTACGCGCTACGGAGGGACGTGTATTTCATCAGAGGCATTTCAGAGGCCAGTTCATTTGTTGGGTGGGCGCCCGGACATCCAGAGAGTACTTGCTAATCGTATGCCTGTTTTCTCGATTTATTGTAATCGATTTACTTTCGATGCGTAATTTGGTGATTACTTCGACGGGGTGCGTTTCAAGCCTCATCCGGCTGGAGGCTATGAGAACTGCCTCCGAGATTCACTCGCCAACATAAACGCGCTATGGAACGGTTATACTCCTGACTGAGCGCGCGGGGCGGGATATGGATGATCGCAAGACATTTTTGATGGAAATGTATCGACAGATGTTTTCTGACATAAATCGTCAGATGACGGTTGTATGGCAGGCGGTCTCTGTAGTTGTTGGCGCTTTTGCGCTTTTGGCCTTGGTCGAGAAGGCAATAATTCCGCTTGATATTGCTATATCTTTGATTGTTATACTTTCGGCGTGGATGTATGCCCACATGATTGACGGAAGTTATTGGTACAATCGTAATCTAGTGACAATAGCCAACATTGAACGCCAGTTTCTGAATCAATCCGATTTAAGAGATATCCAACATTATTTTGGCGCTCACCGTTCCGACAAAGCGAAAATGATTACATATTTTCGTATCCAGGCATGGCTGGCTGTTGCGATATCATTTTTGGTGCTTTTATTTCATTTTTTTGTCCAAATACTGCCGGGCGTTCGGCAGCCATGGTCGAACCTTGAGCCTCAGCGCTTGCTTCCATACTTCGCAATTTTAGCTAGCATTTTTGTGTGTTGGCGGCTCGCTGAGAGCCGTCGCAAGTCATATTCGGTGTTCGTCAATAATTCGCCAGGCGCGCCGGTTGACGTGAGCGGGATCGACTTCGGCCCGGGCCATCCTGTCGATAAACCTTGATGCCGGGTGGAATTCAATAACTAACCTACTCCGCCGCCTCCCGCACCGCCTTGCCCTTCGCAATCGGCCGCCGCTCCAGCACCTCCTTGAGGAAGCGGGCGGTGTGGCCCTTGCCGGCCTTGACGATGGCTTCGGGCGTGCCCTCGGCCACCACGACGCCGCCGCCGTCGCCGCCTTCGGGCCCCATGTCGATCACCCAGTCGGCCGTCTTCACCACTTCGAGGTTGTGCTCGATGACGACGACGGAATTGCCCTGCTCGACCAGCTCGTGCAGCACCTCCATCAGCTTGGCGACGTCGTGGAAATGCAGGCCGGTGGTCGGCTCGTCCAGGATGTAGAGGGTGCGGCCGGTGGCGCGCTTGGAGAGCTCCTTGGAGAGCTTGACGCGCTGGGCCTCGCCGCCCGAGAGCGTCGTCGCCTGCTGGCCGACCTTGACATAGTCGAGCCCGACGCGGGCGAGCGTCTCCATCTTGTCGCGGATCGAGGGCACGGCCTTGAACAGATCCTTGGCCTCCTCGACCGACATGTCGAGCACGTCGGCGATGGAGTGGTCGCGGTATTTCACCTCGAGCGTCTCGCGGTCGTAGCGCTTGCCCTTGCAGACGTCGCAGGTGACGTAGACATCCGGCAGGAAGTGCATCTCGATCTTGATGACGCCGTCGCCCTGGCAGGCCTCGCAGCGACCGCCCTTGACGTTGAACGAGAAGCGGCCCGGCTGATAGCCACGCGCCTTGGCCTCGGGCAGGCCGGAGAACCAGTCCCGGATCGGCGTGAAGGCGCCGGTATAGGTCGCGGGGTTGGAGCGCGGGGTGCGTCCGATCGGCGACTGGTCGATGTCGATGACCTTGTCGAGATGCTCGATGCCCTCGATGCGGTCATGCGGGGCGGGGTGGTCGATCGCGCCGTTGAGCTTGCGCGCCACCGCCTTGTAGAGCGTGTCGATGACCAGCGTCGACTTGCCGCCGCCGGAGACGCCGGTGATGCAGGTGAACAGCCCGAGCGGGATCTCGACCGAGACATCCTTGAGGTTGTTGCCGCGGGCGCCGACGATTTTGAGGCTGCGGCCCTTCTGCGCCTTGCGGCGGCGCACGGGCACCGCGACCGACATCTCGCCGGTGAGGTATTTGCCGGTGAGCGAATCCGGATTGTCGAGGATCTGCTGCGGCGTGCCCTGGGCGACGATGCGGCCGCCATGGATGCCGGCGCCGGGGCCGACATCGACGACGTAATCGGCGGTGAGGATCGCGTCCTCGTCATGCTCGACGACGATGACGGTGTTGCCGAGGTCTCTCAATCTCCGCAAGGTGCCGAGCAGCCGCTCATTGTCGCGCTGGTGCAGGCCGATCGAGGGCTCGTCCAGCACATAGAGCACGCCGGTGAGGCCGGAGCCGATCTGGCTGGCGAGGCGGATTCGCTGGCTCTCGCCGCCCGAGAGCGTGCCCGAGGCGCGGGCCAGCGTCAGGTATTCCAGCCCGACATCGAGCAGGAAGGTCAGCCGGTCGCGGATCTCCTTGAGGATGCGCGGGGCGATCTCGTTCTGCTTCTGGCTCAGGCGCGAGGGCAGGCGGGAGACCCAGTCGAGCGCGTCCTTGACCGAGAGCCGCGAGATCTCGCCGATATGATGCATGTCGAGCTTGACCGCGAGCGCCTCCGGCTTGAGGCGGAAGCCCTGGCAGGCCTTGCACGGCGTCTCGGACATGAAGCGGCCGATCTCCTCGCGGGCCCAGTCCGATTCCGTCTCCTTCCAGCGCCGTTCCATATTGGTGATGACGCCCTCGAAGGGCTTCCTCACCTCATAGGCGCGCAGGCCGTCGTTGTAGGCCATGCGCACGGGCGCTGCGCCGGTGCCGTAGAGGATCGAGATTTTCGCGCTGTCGGGGAGTTCGGCCCAGGGCTTGGTCATCGAGAAGCCGAGATGCCGGGCGAGCGCCTCCAGCGTCTGGCCGTAATAGGGCGAGGTCGACTTGGCCCAGGGGGCGATCGCGCCCTTCTTCAGGCTGAGCGCGGGATCGGGGACGATCATGTCCGGGTCGATGCGCATCTCGTGGCCGAGCCCGTCGCAGGCCGGGCAGGCGCCGAAGGGGTTGTTGAAGGAGAACAGGCGCGGCTCGATCTCAGGAATCGTGAAGCCGGAGACCGGGCAGGCGAATTTCGAGGAGAAGACGATGCGGCGCGGCGCGCCGTCCTCCTCCTTCTCGTCGGCATATTCGAAGACGGCGATGCCGTCGGTCAGCTCCAGCGCCTGCTCCAGCGAGTCGGCGAGGCGGGCGCCGAGATCGGGCCGGATCACAAGGCGATCGACGACGACGTCGATGTCATGCTTGAACTTCTTGTCGAGCGCGGGCGCATCGGGAATCTCGACGAACTCGCTATTGATCTTGACGCGCTGGAAGCCGCGCTTCAGCCACTCCGCCATCTCCTTGCGGAACTCGCCCTTGCGGCCGCGCACCACCGGGGCGAGCAGGTAGCCGCGGGTCTTCTCCGGCAGCTCGGTGAGCCGGTCGACCATCTGCTGCACGGTCTGGCTCTCGATCGGCAGGCCGGTGGCGGGCGAATAGGGGATGCCGGCGCGCGCCCAGAGCAGGCGCATATAATCGTGGATCTCGGTGACGGTGCCGACGGTGGAGCGCGGGTTCTTTGAGGTCGTCTTCTGCTCGATCGAGATCGCCGGCGAGAGCCCGTCGATCTGGTCGACATCGGGCTTGCTCATCATTTCCAGGAACTGGCGGGCATAAGCCGAGAGGCTCTCGACATAGCGGCGCTGGCCCTCGGCATAGATCGTATCGAAAGCGAGCGAGGATTTGCCGGAGCCCGACAGGCCGGTGAAGACGACGAGCTTGTCACGGGGAATCGCGAGGTCGACGTTCTTGAGATTGTGCTCGCGGGCGCCGCGCACGGTGATCATGCGCGAGTCGGTCCGGCGGGCCTCGTCGAACAGCGCTTCCAGCGACGCGGCCTGGTCGGCGAGCGAGGTCTTGTTGCCGGACGAGGTCTGACCCGACGAAGTTTTGGCACCGGAGGAGGGTTTGCGAGCCATGGGGGCGTCCAGAGAGGGATGAGGCGTAGAGATAGGGCAAAAGCCGCGTCCTGCCAGACCGGCCGGCAGGCGGCGGCAATGTCTATCACGCAGGGCGGCCGCGGCGCGCGGTCGCGGAGGGCGCTGCTGACAGGGGATGGCAGGATCCGGCGGGGCCGGCCGCTCCGCTGCGCCTGCAACCATGTGCCGCCGGACTCGTTCTCCGGAGAGCCGCCGCCGGCGGCCGACACTCGTTCTCCGGAGAGCCGCCGCCGGCGGCCGACCAGGAGGATTCCGATGAGCTATGGACGCTTCGCCGCGATGATCGCGACCTCGACGGTCGTGATGTTCGGCCTGATGTACCTCAACACCTATGCTCTCGACCACGTCTTCTTCAGCCAGACGCGGGCCTGGATGGCCCTGCTGATGGGGGCCGTCATGGCCGCGATCATGCTCGGCTTCATGTGGTCGATGTACGGCAACCGCCGGCTTAACCTCGCCATCCTGGTCGCCAGCGCCACCGTCTTCGCCGGCAGCCTGTGGCTGGTGCGCAGCCAGAGCACGGTCGGCGACCTCTCCTATCTGCGGGCGATGATCCCGCATCACTCGATCGCGGTGCTGACGAGCGAGCGGGCGCATCTGCGCGACCCCCGCACGCGCCTTCTGGCCGACCGGATCATCGAGGCGCAGCTGCGCGAAATCGCCGAGATGAAGCGCCTGATCGCCGATCTCGAACGTAATCCGCCTCCGCGCGACGCGCCGGATCTGCCGTCCTACCGGGCGCGCGGGGTTCCGCCGCCGCCACCGGCGCGGTAGCCGCGGCGCCGATCAGGCCGTCGCCGCGCCGAGATAGGCCACCGCCGCATCGACGCCGCCCGAGCCATGCGGCACGCCCTTGGCCTGCAGCGCCATCTCGACCACGGCCAGCGTGCCGAGCACGGTCGGCGCGTTGACATGACCCATATGGGCGATGCGGAAGGCCTTGCCGCTGAGCTCGCCGATGCCGAGGCCGAGCGAGACGCCGCCGACATCCCGGGCGAAGTCGGTGAGGGTGGCGGTCTCAATGCCCTGCACCAATACCGGCGTCACCGAGGGCGCGCGCTGGAGCGGGTCGGTGATGTTGAAGGTCACGGCCTGGCCTTCGGCCCAGCGTGCCACGGCGGCGTGGGTCGCCCCGGCGAGCAGGCGGTGGCGCTCCCAGACGGCCTCCAGCCCCTCCTCGAAGATCATGTCGAGCGCCGCGCGCAGGCCGAAGAGCAGATGCTCCGGCGCCGTGCCGCAATGCTTCATATAGGCGAGCGTGTTCATCCGGGACGACCAGTCCCAGTAGAGCGTCTTCATCGTCGCGGTCTTGTGGGCCGCGATGGCCTTCTCGTTGGCGGCGACGAAGGCCAGCCCCGGTGAGGTCATCAGCCCCTTCTGCGAGGCCGACATGGCGACATCGACGCCCCAGGCGTCCATCTCGAAGGGCATGCAGCCGACGGAGGCGACGCCATCGACCATGAACAGGGCCGGGTGTCCGGCGGCATCGATGGCGCGGCGCACGGCCGGGACGTCGTTGACGACGCCCGAGGCGGTGTCGATCTGCACCATCAGCACGGCCTTGATGGCGTGGTCCTGATCGGCGCGCAGCCGCGCCTCGACGGCGGCGGGGTCGATCGCGGCGCGCCAGCTCCCCGGCAGTACCTCGACATCGGCGCCCATGAAGGCTGCCATCTCGCCCCAGCCGATGGCGAAGCGCCCGCTCGCCAGCACCAGCACCTTGTCGCCGCGCGACAGCACATTGGTCAGCGCCGCCTCCCAGCCGCCATGGCCGTTGGCGGCGTAGACGAAGGTTTCGCCGCTGGTGCGGAAGACGCGCTTGAGGTCGGCCAGGACGGATTCCGTCAGATTGACGATCGTCTTCGAGGCGAGTTCCTCGGCCGGGCGCATCATCGCCTGCAGCACGCGGTCGGGAATATTGGTCGGCCCCGGCATCGCGAGGATGTGCCGGCCGTTGGCGACGCTCATCTGACGGGAATCCTGTGTGAAGGCGGGTGCCTGATGGGGGACTCTGTCGCCATAGCGACAGTGCCGGGCCACAAGCAAGAGCCGTGCACGCCGCAGGGTCATGCCGTTGTCGCCGATGGGCACGCATGGCGCCCCCGACAATATTTCGCTGGCTTGGGAGCCCGCGCCGGTTCAATGGCTTCAAGCTCTGGCCTGGATCGAACCGGATACGCCTCGGACATGACCGCCACGACGCCGCCCGCCCGCATCGCCCAGGCCGCCGCCATGCCGGTGCTGATCGCGCTGAGCGCGACGCATCTGCTCAACGACATGATGCAGTCGCTCATCCCGGCGATCTATCCGATCATCAAGGTGGCCTATGGGCTGGATTTCGGGCAGATCGGCCTGATCACCCTGACCTTCCAGATCACGGCGTCGCTGTTCCAGCCGCTGGTCGGCGCCTATACCGACAAGAACCCGATGCCCTATTCGATGGTCGTCGGCATGGGCTTCACGCTGTTCGGGCTGGTCGGGCTCGCCTATGCCGGCAGCTACCCGCTGCTGCTCCTGTCGGCGGGTTGCGTCGGGCTCGGCTCCTCGATCTTCCACCCGGAGGCGACGCGCATGGCGCGCAACGCCTCGGGCGGCCGGCACGGGCTGGCGCAGGGCATTTTCCAGGTCGGCGGCCAGACGGGCGGGGCGCTGGGGCCGCTGCTGGCCGCCTTCATCATCGTGCCGCGCGGCCAGGCGAGCCTGGCCTGGTTCTCGGCCGCGGCGCTGCTGGCCATGCTGCTGATGACCTGGACGGCGGGGCGCTATGCGCAGCTGCAGCGCCAGAGAGCGGCGGCGGCTTCCACGGCCAGGCCCCCTGCCGGACCGGCCGCGCCCGTGCGGTCCGCTGCGGCGGTCGCCTTCGCGGTGACGATCCTGGTGATCCTGCTGTTCTCGAAGAACGCCTATTCGCAGAGCTTCAGCTCGTTCTACACCTTCTACCTGATCGGCAAATTCGGGGTCAGCGTGCAGACCTCGCAGATCATGCTGTTCCTGTTCCTGGCCTCCTCGGCGGCGGGCGCGATCTTCGGCGGCATCCTGGGCGACCGGATCGGCCGCAACAAGATCATCTGGTTCTCGATCCTGGGGGCGTTGCCGTTCACGCTGATGCTGCCCTTCGCCGATCTGTTCTGGACCGGCGTGCTGACGATCGTGATCAACCTGATCATGTCCAGCGCCTTCGCCGCGATCCTGATCTACGCGATGGAGCTGATGCCGGGCCGCATCGGCCTCGTCGGCGGGCTGTTCTACGGCCTGTCCTTCGGGCTCGGCGGCATCGCCGCGGCGATGCTGGGCGAACTGGCGGACCGCATCGGCATCGACACGGTCTATCATCTCTGTGCCTTCCTGCCGGCGATCGGGCTGCTCGCCTGGTTCCTGCCGCGGCTCGCGTCAGACGGGCCGTCCGCACCCGGTCACTGACGCGGCCGGATTGATCTGCCCCAATGCGCGCGGCGGTGCCGGCGCTAGGCTGGCCCCCAAAAGCCAAGCCCCGGCCCGCGTGCCGGAGGCAGGAGCGGGGGAGAGGCAGGCCATGGACGAAATCCAGAGCGAGACGGCTGCGGTGGAGCCGCGGCGGCCTGACCCGGTGGTCCGGCGCATCGCGATCCATGACGTGGTCGAGGCTTTTGTCGCGGGCCTCAGGGATTTCCAGGCCGCGCCGCTGTTCGGGCTGTTCTTCGGCGGGATCTATGCGCTGGGCGGGCTTTCGATCCTGCTGTCGCTGACGCGCCTCGGCATGCCCTATCTGGCCTATCCGATCGCGGCAGGCTTCGTGCTGATCGGCCCCTTCGTGGCGGTCGGGCTCTATGAGGTGTCGCGCCGGCGCGAGGCAGGCGAGACGCTGGCCTGGGGGCAGGTCCTCGGCGTCGTCTTCGCCCAGGGCCAGCGCGAACTCGGCTGGATGGCCTTCGTCACGCTGTTCGTGATGATGATGTGGCTCTACCAGGTGCGGCTGCTGCTGGCGCTGTTCCTCGGCTTCCAGTCCTTCGCCAGCTTCGCCGGCTTCCTGACCGTGATCACCACCACGCCGGAGGGGCTGATGTTCCTGGCCGTGGGCAACCTCGTCGGCGCCGTGCTGGCGGCGACCCTGTTCTCGCTGACCGTGATCTCCTTTCCGCTGCTGCTCGACCGCGAGGTCGATTTCATCACGGCCATGATCACCAGCGTGCGGGCCGTGGCGACCAATCCGCTGCCGATGCTGGGCTTCGCGGCGGCCATCGCGGCTCTGTCCTTCGTGGCGATGCTGCCGCTCTTCCTCGGCCTCGTCGTGCTCCTGCCGGTGCTCGGCCATGCGACCTGGCATCTCTACCGGCGTGTGGTCGAGCCGGTGGCCTGAGCCGGGATGCGGACGCAGGGGCGCCTGCTGCCATGACGCGTCGCACGCTTCCTGTCAGTCTCCTCGCCGAGGAGGACCGACCATGGACGAACTGCGACCCTACCGGGCGATGGCCTTCAACAATCTCTGGGCCAATCACCGGCTGCTGCGCAGTTGCATGGCGCTGTCCCAAGGCGAATGGGTGGCGTCGCGCACCGGGTTCTTCCCGAGCCTGCGGGCGACGCTGAACCACATCCTGATCATCGACCAATTCTATGTCGACGCGATGGAGGGTGGCACGCTCGGCCCCGCCGCCTGGGCTGACCGCGAGCCCTGCGCGACCGTGCCCGAGCTCGCGGCGGCGCAGGAGGTGATGGACCGGCGGCTGATCGCCGTGGTCGAGGCGGCGGCCGATGAATGCGGGCTGGAACGGATCGTCAGCGTGCATCGCGGCGCCCGCGTCCAGCACGAGCGGCTCGACCGGCTGCTGCTGCACCTGTTCCAGCACCAGATCCACCATCGCGGCCAGGCCCATGCCATGCTCAGCGGCACGTCGGTGGCGCCGCCGCAGCTCGACGAGTTCTATTCGGTGGGCGAGGCGGAGCTGCGGGCCGACGAGTTCGCGGCGCTGGGGCTGAGCGAGGCGAGGGTGTGGGGGCAGGGCGGCTAGAGGCCGTCCAGACCAGGCTGTTCCTGCACGGAACCACCGCGACATTCCGGCCTGTGGCGCTGTGCGGCTTGTCCGGGATGACCCGCGGGCTACGTCGGCCCTTACTTACGCGCCGCCATCTGCTATAGCGCGGCGAACCCTGATCCGGCGCGCTGCGCCCACCATGCTGGAGTCCGCCATGTCGGTCGATCTCGCCACCGTCAAACGCGTCGCGCATCTGGCGCGCATCGCCGTTCCGGAGGCCGATCTGCCGAAGCTGCAAGGCGAGCTCAACGCCATCCTCGGCTTCGTCGAGCAGCTCAACGAGGTCGATGTCGAGGGTGTCGAGCCGCTGACCTCGGTCACGCCGATGGCGATGAAGCAGCGGCAGGACGTCGTGACCGACGGCGAGATCGCGGCCAGGATCGTCGCCAACGCCCCGGCCGCCGACGACGACTACTTCATGGTGCCCAAGGTCATCGAGTGACGCCCGTCATTGCGAGCGTCAGCGAAGCAATCCAGAGGACGTCGAGCGCTGCCGCTCCTGGATGGCTTCGTCGCTGCGCTCCTCGCCATGACGGTTCCACTGCCTTCATTCAATCCGGATATCGCCCGTGACCGATCTCACCCGCCTGACCCTGACCGAAGCCCGCGACGGGCTGAAGGCCAAGAGCTTCTCCGCCACCGAGCTGACCCAGGCCCATATCGCGGCCGTCGAGAAGGCGCGGGCGCTCAATGCCTATGTGCTCGAGACGCCCGATCATGCGCTGAAGCAGGCCGCCGCCTCCGACGCGAAGCTGGCCAAAGGCGAGGCCGGGCCGCTTGAAGGCCTGCCTGTTGGTATCAAAGACCTCTTCGCGACCGAGGGGGTGCGCACCACCGCCTGCTCGAAGATCCTCGGCAACTTCATCCCGCCCTATGAATCGACCGTCTCGGGCCAGCTCTGGCGCGATGGCGCCGTCATGCTCGGCAAGCTCAACAATGACGAATTCGCCATGGGCTCGTCCAACGAGACCAGTGCCTTCGGCAACGTCGTCAATCCCTGGCGCCGCAAGGGTTCGAACGTCTCGGCGGGCTCAGGCGGCGCGGTCGAAGGCACGCATCTCGTTCCGGGCGGCTCCTCGGGTGGCTCGGCCGCGGCGGTGGCAGCCGATCTCTGCCTCGCGGCGACCGCCACCGATACCGGCGGCTCGATCCGCCAGCCCGCCGCCTTCACCGGTACGGTCGGCATCAAGCCGACCTATGGCCGCTGCTCGCGCTGGGGCATCGTCGCCTTCGCCTCCTCGCTCGACCAGGCCGGGCCGATCGGCAAGACCGTGCGCGACTGCGCCGTGATGCTGCGCTCCATGGCCGGCCATGATCCCAAGGACACCACCAGCGTCGACGCTGCCGTGCCCGATTATGAGAAGGCGGTCGGCCGTTCCGTGAAGGGCATGAAGATCGGCATCCCCCGCGAGTATCGGCTCGACGGGCTCAATGCCGAGATCGACGCGCTCTGGCAGAAGGGCATCGACTGGCTGAAGGCGGCTGGCGCCGAGATCGTCGAGATCTCGCTGCCCCATACCAAATACGCGCTCCCGGCCTATTACATCGTCGCCCCGGCCGAGGCCTCGTCCAACCTCGCCCGCTATGACGGCGTCCGCTACGGCCTGCGAGAGCAGGGCAAGGACATCGTCGAGATGTACGAGAAGACCCGCGCCGCCGGCTTCGGCACCGAGGTCAAGCGCCGCATCATGATCGGCACCTATGTGCTCTCGGCCGGCTATTACGACGCCTATTACGTCCGCGCCCAGAAGGTCCGCACCCTGATCAAGCGCGATTTCGACGAGGCCTATGCGGCGGGCATCGACGCGGTGCTGACGCCGGCGACGCCCTCGGCGGCGTTCGGCATCGGCGAAAAGGGCTCGGCCGATCCGGTCGAGATGTATCTCAACGACATCTTCACGGTGACGGTGAACATGGCCGGCCTGCCCGGCATTGCCGTCCCGGCGGGCCTGGACAGCCAGGGCCTGCCGCTCGGCCTGCAGCTGATCGGCCGCCCCTTCGACGAGGAGACGCTGTTTGCGCTGGGCGAGGTCATCGAGCAGGCAGCCGGCCGCTTCCCCGTGGCGGAGCGCTGGTGGGGCTGAGCCGACGCGAAACGGTCATTTGACAGCCCGGCGCGATCGAAGTCAGATCGACTAACGTTGGGGGACGTTTATGGCGGGCAGCGGTGGCAGACAGGCCGCTGCTGTCCTGGCCGGTGACGGACGGGCTCCAGCGCCTTTGCCCGGAGACCCGCCTTGGCCGCACAGCTTCATCCCGCCGCTCCGCACCACCTGCCGCCCTTCATCACCGCGCCGAACGAGACCGACGCGATGATGGTCCTGGCGGGCGTCATCATCATCGGTTCGGTGCTGGGCTTCGGGCTGCTGTTCCTGCGCCTGCACACGCTGCCGGAGCGGATGGCGCACAAGGCGCACAAGCTGCAGTTCGAGATCGTCGCGGTGCTCGGGCTGCTGGCGCTCTTCACCCATATCCACCTGTTCTGGGTGGCGGGCCTGCTGCTCGCCCTGATCGAGATCCCCGATGTCTGGAACCCGCTGCGCCGCATGGCGGGGGCGCTCGACAAGATCGCGGGCATTCCGCCCGAGCGGGATGAGGACGAGCCGGCGCCAGCCGCGCCAGGCGGGGGCGATCCGCCTCCGGCGGCAGCTTCGGCACCTGCCCCCGTGAGCCCGCCCGCCGCTGTCGTGCGGACCGCCACGCCGGAGGCGCCGGCCCATGGTTGAGATCCTGATCTGCTCGCTTTTGACGATCCTGCCGGACTATCTCTACCGCCGCTATGGCCAGGGAAAGCGCTTCGGCCACGAGATCACGCTGTATTCTGTCTGGTTCGAGCTGCGCTGGGGCATCATCGGCTGCCTGATGCTCACCGTCTCGCTGATCACGGTGATCTTCTACAACCACCCCTCGACGACCAATGCGACGCTGTTCTTCCGTACCGTGCCGATCGTGCCCGAGAGCAGCGGGCGCGTCGCCGAGATCTATGTCCGCCAGGGCGGCAAGGTCGGCCAGGGCGAGCCGATTTTCCGGCTCGACGACGCCAAGCAGCAGAGTGCGGTCGAGACGGCGCGCCGCAAGGTCGGCGAGGTCGAGGCGGCGCTCGCCGTCGCCAAGGTCGACATCCTCGCCAACGAGGCCAAGATCCAGGAGGCGCGCAGCTCGCTCCAGCTCGCCCTCGACGAACTGCGCACGAAGCAGGAGCTCAAGCGCCGCAACGACGATGTCGTCGCCGCCCGCGAGATCGAGCGGCTGGAGAATGTCGTCCAGGGGCGCGAAGCGACCGTCGCGGCGGCGACCGCCTCGCGCGAAGCCGCCCAGGCGCGCATCGCCGCGCTGCTGCCGGCCGAGAAGGCGAGCGCCGAGGCCGCACTGGCCCAGGCCGAGGTCGATCTGGCCAAGACTGTGGTGCGGGCCGGCGTCGCCGGGCATATCGAGCAGTTCGCCCTGCAGGTCGGCGACCTCGTCAATCCCTTCATGCGCCCGGCCGGCGTCCTGATCCCGGCCACCGCCGGCCGCAAGGCGTTGCAGGCCGGCTTCAGCCAGCTCGAAGCGCAGGTGCTCAAGGTCGGCATGGCCGCCGAAGTGGCCTGCATCTCGAAGCCCTGGACGATCATTCCGATGGTCGTGACCGACGTGCAGGAGTTCATCGCGGCCGGGCAGTTCCGGACCGGCGACCAGTTGGTGGATGCCCAGCAGGTGCAGCGGCCCGGCACTCTGCTCGTCTTTCTCGAGCCGCTCTACGCGGGCGGGCTCGACGGCGTCTTCCCCGGCTCGAGCTGCGTCGCCAACGCCTATTCCAGCAATCACGAGCTGATCGCCTCGGGCAAGGTCGGCACGCTCAAGAGCCTCGCCCTGCATGTCGTCGACGCCACCGGCGTGGTCCACGCCGTCATGCTGCGCATCCAGGCGCTGCTGCTGCCGGTCAAGATGCTGGTGCTCAGCGGGCACTGACCGAGCGGTTCAGGAAGCCGCGGCACACAAACGACAACGAAAAGGGCCGCGCGAGCGGCCCTTTTGCTATCCGTCCAAGCCTCGCCGCAGGCTCACCCCTGCGCGGGGGCGTGGTGCGTCGGCTCGGTGGGCGCCTTTGTCCTGCGCAGATCCGCCAGCCAGCGGACGACGACATAGAAGACCGGGGTGAAGATCAGCCCGAAGATCGTCACGCCGAGCATGCCGGAGAACACCGCGATACCCATCGCCTGGCGCATCTCCGCGCCGGCACCCGTCGAGATCGTCAGCGGCAGCACGCCGAGGATGAAGGCGAGCGAGGTCATCAGGATCGGCCGCAGCCGGGTCCGCGCCGCGGCTATCGCCGCGTCGCGCCGATTCATGCCCTCTTCCTCCGCCTGCTTGGCGAACTCGACGATCAGGATGGCGTTCTTGGCGGCGAGGCCGACGAGCACGACGAGGCCGATATCGACCAGGATGTTGCGGTCGAGCCCGGCATAATTGACCCCGAACATCGCCGCCAGAATGCACATCGGCACGATCAGGATGACCGCCAGAGGCAGCATCCAGCTCTCGTACAGCGCCGCCAGCAGCAGGAAGACGAAGACGACCGCCAGCCCGAAGGCGATGATGGCGGTGTTGCCCGCGAGCTTCTCCTGTAGCGCGATCTCGGTCCATTCGAAGCCGAAGCCCGAGGGCAGGCGCTCGGCCGCGATCTTCTCGATTGCCGCAATGCCCTGTCCGGTCGAGTAACCACGCGCCATCGAGAGTTGCACCTCGGCGGCCGGGTAGAGGTTGTAGCGTGGCACGCGATAGGCGCCGGTCGTGTCCGAGAAGGAGGCGACGGAGCCGATCGGCACCATCTCGCCGTCGGTGTTGCGGGTCTTCAGGTTGGCGACGTCGTTCAGGTCGAGCCGGAACGGGTTGTCGGCCTGCGCCGTCACCCGATAGGTTCGCCCCAGAAGGTTGAAGTCGTTGATATAGGCCGAGCCCATGAAGACCGAGAGCGTCTCGAAGACGCGGGTGATCGGCACGCCCAGCATCTCCGCCTTGGTGCGGTCGATATCGGCGAAGACCTGCGGCGTCTTGGTCGAGAACAGGGTGAAGGGCTGCTGGATTTCCGGCACCTGCGCTGCCGAGCCGGCGACGACCCAGGCTGCGCCCTCGAGCGCGGGCAGCCCGCGCCCCGAGCGATCCTGGACATAGCCCTTGAGGCCGCCGCCGGTGCCGATGCCGGGCACGGCCGGGGGCGGGATCACCAGGGCGAAGGCCTCGTTGATCGCGAACATCTGCCGGCGCAGATCGGCGAAGATGGCGTCCGAGGTCAGCTTGAGCTTCGTGCGCTCTTCGAAGGACGCCAGCGTCACGAAAATGACACCGGTATTGGGCGCGATCGTGAAGGTCGCGCCGTCGAGCCCGGCGAAGGCGACCGCATGGGCGATACCCGGCCGCGACAGCGCGACGTCGGTCGCCTTGCGAATGACTGCGTCGGTGCGCGGCAGCGACGAGCCGGGCGGCAGCTGAAAGGCGACGATGAAATAGCCGCGGTCGAGCTGCGGCACGAGGCCGGTCGGCGTCACCGAGAGCCGGTTGACCGTCAGCGCGATCAGCCCCGCATAGGCGACGAGCAGGATCACGGCAAAGCGGATCAGCCGCGAGGTCAGCGCGCCGTAATTGCGCGAGAGCCAGTCGAAGCCGGCGTTGAAGTAGCGGAAGAACGTCCGGACGGGGGAGCCGAGCGTGTAGAGGAAGCCCTGCTTCTGGCCCTCGTCATGGCCGTGCGGCTTCAGCAGCAGCGCTGCCATCGCCGGCGACAGCGTCAGCGAGACGAAGCAGGAGATCGCCGTCGAGGCTGCGATAGTCACCGCGAATTGCTGGTAGAAGGTGCCCTGCAGCCCGCTGATGAAGGCGGTCGGGATGAAGACCGCGCAGAGCACGAGAGAGATCGCCAGCAGCGCGCCGCCGACCTCGTCCATGGTCTTATGCGCGGCTTCCTTGGCCGTCATGCCCTGGGCGAGGTAGCGCTCGACATTCTCGACCACGACGATGGCGTCATCGACGACGATGCCGATGGCGAGCACCAGCGCGAGCAGCGAGATCGTGTTGAAGGAGATGCCGACTGCGCTCATCACCAGGAAGGTGCCGACGAGCGAGACGGGAATCGCGATGATCGGGATGATCGCCGCCCGCCAGGTCTGCAGGAACAGGATGACGACCACGACGACGAGCGCGACCGCCTCGACCAACGTGTGGATGACCGCGCTGACGGATTCCCCAATGAACTCCGTCGGGTTGTAGATGATGCGGTGCTCGACGCCGGTAGGGAACTGCCGGGCCATGTCGTTCATGGTCTTGATCACCGTCTCGGCGGTGGCGAGCGCATTCGAGCCCGGACGCTGGTAGATGCCGATGCCGACGGCGTTCTTGTTATCGAGATAGGCGTTGATGGTGTAATCCTGCGAGCCGAGTTCGACTCGCGCGATGTCGCGGATGCGGATCGTGCCGCCATTGGCGTCCGAGCGCACGACGATGTTCTCGAACTCCGCGATGTCGGTCAGGCGGCCCAGCGTGTTGACCGAGAGCTGGAAGGCGCCGCCCTGCGTCGCCGGCGGCTGGTTGATGGCTCCGGCCGCGACCTGGACGTTGGCCGCGCGCAGCGCCGCGACGACGTCGCCCGCGGTCAGGTTGCGCGAGGCGACCTTGGCGGGGTCGAGCCAGATCCGCATCGAGAAGTCGCGCGCGCCGAAGACCTGGACGTTGCCGACGCCGTCGATCCGGGTCAGCACGTCCTTCACATAGAGCGTCGCATAGTTGGAGACGTATTGGGCGTCGCGCGACCCGTCCGGCGAGATCATGTTGATGACCATCATCAGATCGGGCGAGGCCTTGCGCGTCTGGATGCCGAGCGCGCGCACATCCGCCGGCAGCCGGGCCTCGGCGGCGGCGACGCGGTTCTGCACCAGCACCTGCGCCTGGTCGATGTCGACGCCGGCCTTGAACACGACGTTGATCGTGACGCGCCCGTCGCCGGTCGACTGCGACTGGATGTAGAGCATGTCGTCGACGCCGTTGACCTCCTGCTCGATCGGCGTCGCCACGGTGGCGGCGACGACCTCGGCCGAGGCGCCGGGATAGGTCGCGGTGATCGAGACCGTTGGCGGCGCGATCTCGGGATATTCCGCGATCGGCAGGCCGCGCTGGGCGATGGCGCCGGCGATGGTCAGCAGCACCGAGAGCACGGTGGCGAAGATCGGGCGGTCGATGAAGAAATGGGCGAAACGGAACATGAAAGGTGTCCTGGCCTGGCGTCAGGGCAGGCGGCCGGCGGCCGCCCGGGGCTGGTTCGAGGCGCGGTTCAGTTGCTGCCGTTGAGCTTGATCTCGCCGGGCTGCGGCGTCACCATCGCGCCAGGGCGCACCATCGGGTTGGCGAAGCCGCCGATGACGACCTTGTCCTCCGGCGCAAGCCCGGTGCGGATCACGCGCAGGCCCCGGGTGATCTGGCCGAGCACGACCGGCTTGGGCACGATCTTGTTCTCCGGCCCGACGGTCAGGACGATCTTGCTGGCCTGGTCGGAGACGATGACGCTGTCGGGCACCAGCAGGGCATCCGCCTCGCCGGCGAAGACGCGCAGCCGCCCGAAGGTGCCCGGCGTCAGGAACTGGTCGGCATTGGGGAAGACGACGCGGCCACGGATCGTGCCCGAGCGCGCGTTCAGCGTGTTGTCGACGAAGTCGATCCGGCCGCGGCGCTTCCACTCCTGCTCGTCCGACAGCCGCACCTCGGCAACGATTCCGGATTCGCGGGAGGCGGTCGTGCGCAGATCATTGGCGCGACGCTGCCAGCGCAAATAGTCGGCTTCCGACGCATCGAAGGTGAAGTAGATCGGATCCACCGCGACGATCGTCGTCAGCAGCGTCGCGCCGGACTGGCCACCCGCGATCAGGTTGCCGGCATCGACGCGGCGGTTGGAGATGCGGCCCGCCAGCGGCGCCCGCACCTCGGTCCATTCGAGATTCAGTTCGGCCGTCTTCAGATTGGCTTCCGCCACCTGCTGGGAGCCGATGGCGCTGTTGAGGTTGGCGCGGCGCTGGTCGACGTCGCGGGCGGTGATGGTGCGGTTCTGCGTCAGCCCCTCGGCGCGCTCGACCTCGTTCTGGGCGAGCTCGACCTGGGCCTTGGCGCGGGCGACCTCGGCGCGGGCGGCGTCCACCGAGAGCCGGTAGGGGCGGGGGTCGATGGTGAAGAGCAGATCGCCCTTCTTCACCAGGTCGCCATCCTTGAAGTGGATCGAATCGAGGAATCCGGAGACGCGGGCGCGCACCTCGACCTGCTCGCTGGCCTCGAAGCGGCCGGTGAACTCGTCCCAATTGGTGACGCGCTGGGCGAGCGGCGCCGAGACCTGGACGGGCGGCGCGGGCGGCGGCCCGCCCTGGGCGCGGGCCTCGCCGAGGCCGAAGGCGACGGACGCCAGCAGGCACGCGGCCGAATAGGTCAGCGATATCGGCCCCGAGCGGCGATGTGACATGGTAGAGCTCCGGAATGCTGCGGCCGGCACAACCTGAGGGTTTCCGGCCTTTGCCGCTACAAGGGGAGCGGACTGACGATTGTCAAGATCCGTCACCCCTCACAAAGCGAGATTGGGGCACACTATGCCACAATCCCGACAGCCGGTGTCGGGAGTGCAACAGAAGCTTGCCGCCCGCGCGCCGAGGTCGTAACCGTCAGGCGACCCCTTTCGAGCCGGAACACCGATGATGAACGCGCATGCCCGCCCCGCCGACCCCAAGAAGCTGATCAAGGGCGCGACCGGCGACTGGGAGATCGTGATCGGCATGGAGATCCATGCCCAGGTCACCTCCAACGCCAAGCTGTTCTCGGGCTCCTCGACCGCCTTCGGCGCCGAGCCCAACGCCCATGTCAGCCTCGTCGACGCCGCGATGCCGGGCATGCTGCCGGTGATCAACGCCGAATGCGTCCGCCAGGCGGTCCGGACCGGGCTCGGCCTCAATGCGCAGGTCAACAACCGCTCGGTCTTCGACCGCAAGAACTATTTCTATCCGGACCTGCCGCAGGGCTACCAGATCAGCCAGTACAAGAGCCCGATCATCGGAGAGGGCGAGATCGTCGTCGATCTCTCGCCGACCGAGCAGATCACGGTGGGCATCGAGCGGCTGCATCTCGAGCAGGACGCCGGCAAGTCGATCCACGACCAGCACCCGACGATGAGCTTCGTCGATCTCAACCGCTCGGGCGTGGCGCTGATGGAGATCGTCTCCAAGCCCGATCTGCGCTCGGCCGACGAGGCGCGCGCCTATGTGACGAAGCTGCGCACCATCCTGCGCTATCTCGGCGCCTGCGACGGCGACATGGAGAAGGGCAATCTGCGCGCCGACGTGAACGTCTCCGTGCGCAAGCCCGGCGCTGAACTCGGCACGCGCTGCGAGATCAAGAACGTCAACTCGATCCGCTTCATCGGCCAGGCGGTCGAGGTCGAGGCGCGCCGGCAGATCGGCATCCTCGAGGATGGCGGCACGATCGACCAGGAAACCCGCCTCTACGATCCCGCCAAATCCGAAACGCGCTCGATGCGCTCCAAGGAAGAGGCGCATGACTACCGCTATTTCCCCGACCCGGACCTGCTGCCGCTCGAATTCGACGACGCCTTCGTCGCCGAGTTGAAGGCGCATCTGCCGGAACTGCCGGACGCCAAGAAGGCCCGCTTCATCGTGCAGTACGGCCTCTCGCCCTATGACGCCTCGGTGCTGGTCGCCGAGCGCGAGCAGGCGGACTATTTCGAGGCGGTGGCGACCGGGCGCGACGGCAAGGCCGCCGCGAACTGGGTCATCAACGAGCTGTTCGGGCGCCTCAACAAGGAGGGCAAGGACGTCACGACCTCGCCGGTCTCCGCCGCCCAGCTCGGCGGGCTCGTCGATCTGATCGGCGAGGGGGTGATTTCGGGGCGCATTGCCAAGGACCTGTTCGAGATCCTCTGGAGCGAGGGTGGCGACCCGCGCGCCATCGTCGAGGCCCGCGGCATGAAGCAGGTCACCGACACCGGCGCGATCGAGAAGGCGGTGGACGAGCTGATCGCCGCCAATCCCGACAAGGTCGAGCAGGTCAAGGCCAAGCCGACCATGCTGGGCTGGTTCGTCGGCCAGGCGATGAAGGCCTCGGGCGGCAAGGCCAACCCGCAGGCGCTCAACGAGATCCTGAAGGCGAAGCTGGGGATCGAGTGAGCCACCTCGTCATTCCGGACGCAGCGAAGCGGAGATCCGGGATCCATCCGAGGGTGTCGCGCTCTACGATGGATTCCGGAACGGCGCCGCTTTGCGGCTTGTCCGGAATGACGCGAGGGATCGGGCGTGAGGGAGTCAGATGACCCCCGCCGATCTCGTCATCCGCGACGCCGAGGCCGCCGATCTGCCGGCGGTGCGGGCGTTGCTGGTCGAGACCTGGCACGCCACCTATGACGGGATCTATGGCTGGCAGCGCGTCGCCGAGATCACCAATGCCTGGCACTCGCTGGAGAATCTCGCCGCACAGCTCGGTCGTGAGAACGGCGCTTTCCTGGTCGCGCTGGTCGGCAGCGAGATCGTCGCCACCGCCAGCGCCCGCACCGAGCGCGACCGCGCCGCGCTCCTGACGCGGCTTTATGTCCTGCCGGCCTGGCAGGGCGTCGGCATCGGCCGCACCCTGCTTCAGGTGACGCTGGCCTGCTTCCCGGAGGCGCCGGTGGCCCGCCTCGAAGTCGAGAGCCAGAACGAGCCTGCGATCGTCTTCTATGAGCGCATGGGCTTTTTCCTGCAGCGCCAGGCCCGCTTCGACGGCCGCGACGACACCCCCAACACCCTGCTGATGGCCAAGCGCCTCTTCGCCGCATAGAAGCTGCCGCAACCGCCCTGTGCGTCCGCGCCGGTTGCCGCGCCGCCCCCGCCATGCGTCACTCCCAACCAAGCCGCGCCAAAGCGGCACGACCGGGAGAGACGACCATGCAGCGCCAGCCCATCCGCGTCGCGACCTATGACGGCCCCGGCGGCAAGCCGACCATCCAGGAGGTGCCCTGGCCTGCGGTTCCGGCCAAGGCGGCGCTGATCAAGATCGGCGCCTGCGGGGTCTGCGGCACCGACCAGCACATCCTGAAGGGCCACTGGCCCAAGAAGCTGCCCTGGCCTTTCACGCTCGGCCACGAGATCGGCGGCGTCATCGTCGAGAAGGGCGCGGATTTCACCGAGGACTTCATGGGCAAGCCGCTCGATGTCGGCTCCAAGGTGATGATCCCGCCGCTGATGCCCTGCGGGCACTGCCACTACTGCGTCCACTACCCCGAGAGCGCCAACAAGTGCCTGACCCCGGTCTATTACGGGCGCTATCTCGGCTTCGACAAGGCGCCGCATCTCTGGGGCGGCTGGGCCGAATATGTCTATGTCGACCTCGAGATGCTGCCCGGCACCAAGGTCTACAAGCTGCCCGACGACATGTCGCTGCGGCTGGGCGCGCTGTCCGAGCCGATGACCTCCTGCATCCGCGCCTTCAACCGGGCCAAGCGCGCCGGCGGCTTCAACTGGGGCGACACGGTGGTGATCCAGGGCTCGGGGCCGATCGGCATCCTCGCCATCGCCGCGGCGCAGGAGATGGGCGCCGGCCGCGTCATCTGCGTCGGAGCGCCGGAGGAGCCGCGCCTGGCGCTCGCCCGCAAGTTCGGCGCGGAGGCGACAGTCAATCTGGAGGAGTACACCACGGCGGAGGCGCGCATCGCCCGCGTCCGCGAGATCGTCGGCGGCTTCGGCGCCGATCTCGTGATGGACTGCTCCGGCCATCCCACGGCGGGGCCCGAGGGCATCGAGTTCCTGCGCGACGGCGGCACCTATGTCGAGATGGGGCAGTTCACCGATGCGGGCTCGATCCAGACCAACTGGCACCGCATCTGCACCAAGGATCTGAACGTGCTCGGCTCCTGGGCCTTCACCGGCAATGATCTGCCGCTCGGCGTCGACATGCTCTACCGCGCCCGTGACAAATACCCCTTCCTGGAGATGCAGACGATCTACCCCTTCACCGAGGCCGGCGTGACCCAGGCCGTCGCCGATGCGATGGCGATGAAGACGGTGAAGTCCACCATCGTTCCGTTCCCGGAGCTGGTCTGATAGAGCGGCGTCTCGCCTCCACCGGACGGGACGCCGCATGACCACCTCGACCCAGACCGCCGCCGCAGTCACCATCCGCCGTGCCCGCCGCGAGGATGTGGAACGCATCGCCGAGCTGATCATGCTCGGCGCCGCCACGCAGACGATGACGGCGGACGCCATCCGCGCGGAGGCGCGCCACCCCGGCTATGCCGAGGCCTTCGCCGAGATCGACGCCAGCAAGGACCATGGACTCTTCGTCGCGGAGCGCGACGGCGAGGTGGTCGGCACCTTCCAGGTCACGCTGATCCCGGGGCTCGTGGCGCGCGGCCGCAAGCGCTGCAAGATCGAGAGCGTCCATGTCGCGCCGGAATGCCGGGGCATGGGCATCGGCAAGATCATGATCGCCCATGCGCTGGCCTTCGCCAAAGGGCAGGGAGGCGGGCTGATCGAGCTCATCTCGAACAAGTCGCGGCTGGACGCTCACCGCTTCTACCGCAATCTCGGCTTCGCCCAGAGCCATGAGGGCTTCAAGATCGAGCTCTGACCGGCGCCGCGAGCGCCGGGATCACGAAGGGGCGATGCGGCTCGCGCTGGGCGGCCCGGCTCTTTCTCCCACGCGGGAAGCGGCCTAAACATCGCGCTTCCTCCTCTGCATCAGGGACCGGGACCACGCCATGTCAGCCAGCCAGAGCAAGCCGATCGACCTCCACTACTGGCCGACCCCGAACGGCTGGAAGATCACCATCATGCTGGAGGAGTGCGGGCTGCCCTATCACATCGTGCCGGTGAACATCGGCAAGGGCGACCAGTTCAAGCCGGACTTCCTCGCGATTTCGCCCAACAACCGGATGCCGGCGATCGTCGATCCCGAGGGACCGGACGGCCAACCGATCTCGGTCTTCGAATCCGGTGCGATCCTGCAATATCTCGGCCGCAAGACCGGGCAGTTCTATCCCGCTGACGAGCGCGGCCGCGTCGCCGTCGACGAGTGGCTGTTCTGGCAGATGGGCGGCTTCGGGCCCATGCTCGGCCAGACCCACCATTTCCGGCTCTATGCGCCCGAGAAGGTGCCCTATGCCATCGACCGCTACACCAACGAGACCAACCGCCTCTATGGCGTGCTGAACAAGCGCCTGGACGGTCGCGACTACATCTGCGGCGACTACTCGATCGCCGACATGGCCTGCATCGGCTGGGCGCGCGGCTGGGAGAAGCAGGGGCAGGACCTCAAGCAGTTCCCCCATGTAGCGCACTGGATGGAGACGATGATGGCGCGGCCGGCCGTGCAGCG
Source organism: Allobosea sp. R86505 (assembly GCF_042466375.1). Lineage (NCBI taxonomy): Bacteria > Pseudomonadati > Pseudomonadota > Alphaproteobacteria > Hyphomicrobiales > Alloboseaceae > Allobosea > Allobosea sp. R86505. The sequence continues at coordinate 2,854,446 of NZ_JAXHPY010000001.1, forward strand.
CGGTCTCAAGGTCGGCGAGGCCCTGCGCAACCCGGCCGGCATCTCCACACCGGAGGAAAAGGCGGTCCTCTTCGGCCAGAAGGCGCGCTGAGCTTCACCACAACCTCGCGCGTCATCCTGGCCAAGCCGCGGCACGCGGCGCAGGCCGGGATCCATTAAAGAACTGGACGGCGCCCTCCGATGGATCCCGGTCGGCCTGCGGCCGCCCAGGATGACGGGGGAAGGTTATGGTTGGAGATCACCAGCGCCGCGCACCAAAACCCCCGACCGGCCGAGAGCCGCGGGGTTTCGCACCAACTTCCCCCGAGGGGATGCGCGGAGCCGGGTGGCGCGCGTCCTTTCCGCGCGCCGATGTCGAGTGTCGATGTCGAGGTCGATGCAGCGCCGATCTCGCGCCGCCCGGCTCCGCGCGCGGGGATTTTGGGCGTCACGGCCGATCGTCCCTGACGAGGGGACTTACTGCCGCTCGACCTCCGGGAGCCCCCGCCCGCGACGGCGACGCCTCCCGAAACCCGCCACTCCACCCGGCCGCACGACGCCTCGCGACAGCCCCCTTGGTCGGGTGCAGCGGGGAGAGGATAGGCATGGGACGGCGCGGTGGGGATAAGCCGCCCGTGCCGGGACCGGGAATCGCTCAGTTCGCCCGGTTCCAGCTCACCGAGCGGCAGATCAGCCCGCCCAGCACGCAGCCGGATGTGGTGAGCTTGTTGCCGGCCAGCGTCATCGTGCCCGAATAGGTCTTGCCGTCTTCGGGGTTGAAGGCGCTGCCCGTCCATTTGCCGTCGCCGGACGGCTTCATGTCGTAGAAGATGCGCTGGCCGACCTTGGCCGTGCCGCTCGGATCCTTGAGCCAGGCCAGCGTGCCGCACATCGCCTCGCCGCATTTGGCGAAGCGCACCCGCGAGGCGCCGCTCTCGCGCAGCCAGGTGCCGGCGACATCCTGGGCGAGTACGGCGCCTCCCGAGGCGAAGCTGAGCGCGAGGGCGCCGAATCCGGCCAGCCCCGCGCGCGATAGACGCGATCCGATGGTCATGAAAACCTCCCTGTCAGACCACGCTATGCTGCATGGTTCAGATATGAACCTTAAGCCGGAACCGGGCCGCTTCCAAGGCCCTGTCGCGACCGCGTCACGCGCGCTTCCGCAGCGGAGGGTGAATCCTCCGTTGACGGGGGTTTTCGCATTTGCCGGAAAGCCCATTGAAAACACTGACGTTTTCGGAATGGAAGGCTGAATCGAGCGTTGATTTAACCGCGCGCTCATTCCTTGTTGAGCTTCGATTCATCGCGAATTTTAGCGAGCCCTTTAAGCGCCGCCGCCAATCTCCTCCTCACGAGCCGGGGCCTTTGGACGGGTGGCCGGCGCCAACAAAAGACAAGGGTGGTTGTCATGGCACGCATGGAAATGAGCGCGATCCCGGCCTCGCTGGTGGTCCCGAGCGAGGCTTCGGCCGAGGCCTATTACGAGCTGGGTCTGATGTATGCGTCGGGCCGCGGCATCCCGGTCGATCTCGTCACGGCGCAGAAATGGTTCAACGTCGCCCAGGCCCGCGGCTGCGGCCGGGCCGCGGCTCACCGTCAGGAGCTGGCGCTGGAAATGACGCGCGATCAGGTCTCCCAGGCCCTGCGCGATGCCAGGACCTTCCTGACCCGCCATTGAAGACCGCTGCCGCGGTCAGCCGAGAATTCGGTACATCCAGAACACGGAGGCTGCGATCGCCAGGAGCCACAGGGCTGCGATCGCTGCGGCGCCGGCGAGGCTTCGCGGGCGGCTTTCGCGCAAGGCGGCCTTCTCTCGGTACGCGGCCATCAGGACGGGCGGTACGAGGCGGACGGCGAGGGCGATGCCCAGCGGAACGATCACCAGATCGTCGAGATAGCCGAGAACCGGGATAAAATCCGGGATCAGGTCGATGGGGCTGAGGGCATAAGCGGCCACAACGCCCGCCACGGCCTTGGCATGCCAGGGTGTTCGGGGGTCACGAGCCGCGATCCAGAGCGCCAGGATGTCGCGCTTGAGCGCACGGGCCCATGCCTTTGCTTTCTCCAGCAGACCCCGCATCACCAGCGATGTTCCACAAGGCCCAGGCCGCAACCGGTCGAGGCCGGTCGAGATCTGACGGCGACCCCGGACAGCCCTCCTTGTGGGGCGGGGAGGGCGCAGCTATAAGCGCGCGCATTCCCCAGATTTCCTCCGAGGATCCATCGATGGCTGTTCAGCGTACCTTCTCCATTCTCAAGCCCGACGCGACCCGTCGCAATCTCACCGGCGCGGTCAATGCGGTGATCGAGAAGGCCGGCCTGCGCATCGTCGCGCAGAAGCGCATCCACATGACCAAGGCCCAGGCCGAGACCTTCTACGCGGTCCATTCGGCGCGGCCCTTCTTCGGCGAGCTCGTCGAGTTCATGACGTCGGGCCCCGTGGTCGTGCAGGTCCTCGAGGGCGAGGATGCGATCGCCAAATATCGTGAGGTGATGGGCGCCACCAACCCGGCCAACGCCGCCGAGGGCACCATCCGCAAGCTCTTCGCCGAATCGGTCGGCGAGAACACCGCCCATGGCTCGGATGCGCCGGAAGCGGCCGCCGTCGAGATCGCCCAGTTCTTCGCCGGTAACGAGATCGTCGGCTGACCCGCCGGCCCTGTCGGCTTTGAATTGAGAAGGGGGCGGGTCGTGATCGACCCGCCCCCTTTTTCATGTGGCCGCGGCATGAAGCCGGGCCCCCCCATCCTCAAAAGCCCAGATCGAAGGCGTAGCTCGCGGAGACGCCGACCGTGATCGAGTTGCGTGAGCCGAAGGTCCTGACCACCGGCGACTTCGCCGCATCGCCGACGAGGTGCTTGTATTCGACATAGGCCGTGGTCTGGAACCGTTCGGACCAGTTGTAGGTCGCCTGCGCGATCGCGCCGTAGGACAGGACGCCGCTGTTAAAGCGCTGCAGCAGCCCGCCAGTGCCGGCGGCGCCGGGGATCGAGCCGAAATAGGTGCGGACATAGTCGGCGCTGGTGACGACCATGCGCGGGCCGATGCCGAGCTTCCAGGTGTCGTTGATGCGGGCGAACGCATCGAGCTTCACCTCTGCGATCAGCCCGTCATGGGCGACGATGCCGCGGCGCAGGTCGACGCGGGCGCGCAGCCAGGAGGCCGGGTAGAACTCGGCGAAGGCGCCGGCCTCGGCGCCGAACTTCACGTCGGGCACGCCGACCAGCGCGCGGTTGACGCTGGATTTCCGCTCCCAGAGCAGGTTGCCGGAGAAGCCGACGCGCCAGGCGGTGCCGGAGAAGAAGCCGATCGAGATCGCGTCGTCCTCGGCCGACCACCAGGTGCTTTTCAGCCCGCGCCCGAGCGAGATGATCGGCTTCGGCCGGAAGATGTAGTCGTTGGAGCCGAGATAGTCGGGCTGGCGATGCAGGCCGGCGCCGAGCGTCAGAGTCCAGTTCTGGGCCGATTGCGGCGAGGTGAGGGTGGTGTAGTCGGGGGACTGGGCCGCCGCCCGCTCGGGCGAGGACAGCAGAAGGCAGGCGACGAGGCCCGCCAGGAACGCAACGCTACGCATGGCACTCAACTCCGGCGCGACGGCGCCACTCATGACCAGAGAACCGCAGAATGAAGCATTAGGATTAACCCCGGGTTGACGACGCGCCGCATGCGGCGGGATGCGGCCAGGATGCACCGGCGGCGCGGGCGGGGCCACCGCAGAGCCCGGTTTCCTTTTTTTGGCCATGCGTTACGAAGGGGCTATGACGGAATTGCCACGCATCGCGCACCACCCCTCGACCTGCCCGCATGACTGCCCCTCGGCCTGCTCGCTGGAGGTGGAGGTCATCGACGGACGCAGCATCGGCCGCGTCCGCGGCAGCAAGCGGCAGAGCTACACCGATGGCGTGATCTGCGCGAAGGTCGCCCGCTATGCCGAGCGCATCCACCATCCCGATCGGCTGCTGCATCCCATGCGCCGCACCGGCCCCAAGGGCTCCGGGCAGTTCGAGCGCATCTCCTGGGATGAGGCGCTGGACGAGATCGCGCAGCGCTTCCTCGCCATCGAGGCGGAGCACGGGGCCGAGGCCGTCTGGCCCTATTACTATGCCGGCACGATGGGCCTGGTGATGCGCGACGGCATCAACCGCCTGCGCCACGCCAAGCGCTATTCCGGCCAGTATTCGACGATCTGCACCACCACGGCCTGGACCGGCTTCATTGCCGGAACGGGGCGCCTCGCCGGGCCGGACCCGCGCGAAATGGCGCAGTCCGACTGCATCGTGATCTGGGGCACCAATGCGGTGCACACCCAGGTCAACGTGATGCACCACGCCATCAAGGCGCGGAAGACGCGCGGCGCCAAGATCGTCGGCATCGACATCTATCACAATGCGACGCTGGCCCAGGCGGATCTCGCCCTCGTGCTGCGGCCGGGAACCGATGCCGCGCTCGCCTGCGCCGTCATGCACATCCTCTTCCGCGACGGCCATGCCGACCGCGCCTATCTCGCCGCCCATACCGATGCGCCGGACGAACTCGAGGCGCATCTGCAGAGCCGCACGCCTGAATGGGCGGCGGCAATCACCGGGCTCGAGGTGGCGCAGATCGAGGAATTCGCGGCGCTCGTCGGCACGCGCAAGAAGAGCTTCTTCCGACTCGGCTACGGCTTCGCCCGCCAGCGCAACGGTGCCGTCTCGATGCATGCCGCGCTGTCTGTGCCAACCGTTACAGGAGCCTGGCAATACGAGGGCGGCGGCGCCTTCCACAGCAACAGCGGCATCTACAACTGGCGCAAGAGCCTGATCGAGGGGCTCGATGTCCGCGACCGCAGCGTGCGCGAACTCAACCAGTCGCAGATCGGCCGCATCCTCACCGGCGACGCCGAGGCCCTGCGGCAGGGCGGGCCGGTCAGGGCGCTCTTCATCCAGAACACCAACCCGGTTTCGGTCGCGCCCGAGCAGGAACGGGTCAAGCAGGGCTTCGCCCGCGAGGACCTCTTCACCGTCGTCCACGAGCAGTTCATGACCGAGACGGCGAAGATGGCCGACATCGTGCTGCCGGCGACGCAGTTCCTCGAGCATGACGACATCTATCAGGGCGGCGGCCACCAGCACATCATGTGGGGCGGCAAGCTCGTCGAGCCGGCGGGGGAATGCCGCTCGAACCATGACGTGATCTGCGCCCTGGCCAGGCGCTTGGGCGCGCAGCATCGCGGCTTCGAGATGACCCCGCGCGAGATCGTCGACTGGACGATGCGCGAGAGTGGCCGTGGCACGCTCGACGAGCTGATCGCGAACGAATTCCTCGATGTGCAGCCGGAGTTTCGCACGGCGCATTATCTTGACGGCTTCGGCTATCGCGACCGCAAGTTCCGCTTCAAGCCGGACTGGCCGAAGGTCCCCAACGCCAATGCCGGCCCGGTCGGCCCCTGGCGGGACATGCCGGTGCTGCCCGACCAGTGGGACGTGCTCGACAATGTCGATGCCGACCACCCGTTCCGGCTGGCGACGAGCCCGGCCCGCAGCTTCCTGAACTCGACCTTCACGGAGACTCCGAGTTCCGTGAAGAAGGAGGGCGGCCCGACGCTGATGCTGCACCCCGACGATGCCGCCCGCCTCGGCATTGCGGCCGGTGACGAGGTCATCGTCGGCAACAGCCGCGGCAGCGTCCATCTCGCCGCCGTTCTGTTCGAGGGCGTGGTGCGCGGCGTCGTCATCGCCGAATTGATCTGGCCCAACGCGGCCCACAGGCACGGACGCGGCATCAACACGATCACCGGCGCGGACGGCCCGGCCCCCTTCGGCGGCGCGGCCTTCCACGACAACAAGGTCTGGATCAAAAGGGCGTGACCGGCCACCCTTGATTTTTCGGCGGTGCTATGGACCATCCCTCGCGCAGGCAGGCCGTTCCCGGGACTGATGCGCCTGCTTTTGAAGGACGAACGAAGTCATGATGATGCGGCGGATGGGTGCGGTCTTCCTGGCCGGTGGGATCTCGGTGCTGGCGACGCTGGGCGCGCAGGCCGCGAGCGGCGGGAGCGCCCTGCCGCCGCCCGATCCGACGGCCAAGAACCTGACCCCCTACAGGATCCAGCTGCGCGCCTTCGACGCCTGCCTGGTGACGCAGTCGCGCCTGATGGGCACGACGCGCGAGGCGGTCCACACGCCCTGCAGCTGCTACGCCAAGGGCACGGTCGGCGCGATGACCAAGGATGAGATCCAGGCTTTCCGCGACACCGGCTACTTCAATGATTCGGCGCGCGAGAAGGGCCTTTCCTTCATCGATCGCTGCAAGCTCAAGCGCCCGATCTGACGTCCAGCCCAGTCGGGCGCGAGCCTGTCCGGCATCGGAGCGCGATGCGCCAACTCCTGCCATGCTGCTGACAAAACCTGTCAGCAGGCTGAGGCATTCTGGCGCAGTCCAAGCCGAAGCGGGAACGACCGACATGCAGCGCGCCGAACGATTGCTCGACATGATCCAGAGCCTGCGCCGCCGTCGCCGCCCGGTGACGGCCGAGACGCTGGCCGCCGAGCTCGACGTCTCCGTGCGCACGGTCTACCGCGACATCGCCGCGCTGGTGCGCCAGGGCGTGCCGGTGCGCGGCGAGGCCGGCATCGGCTATGTGCTCGACGCCGGCTTCGACCTGCCGCCGCTGATGCTCTCGCCCGACGAGATCGAGGCCGTGCTGGTCGGCATGCGCTGGCTCGGCGAGCGCGCCGACCCGGTCCTCGCGCGTGCGGCGGAGGATGTCGTCAGCAAGGTCGCCGCCGTGCTGCCGCCGCATCTGCGCCCGATTCTGCTCGACGGCGCTCTGTTTGCGCCTCTCTATAGACGTGACGCCCCGACCGACCAGGTCGACACCGCCGCCGTGCGCGCCGCCATCCGCCAGGGCCGCAAACTCGAGGTCCGCTACCGCGACGAGAGCGGCCAGGACACGCAGCGCATGATCTGGCCGATCGGCATGACCTTCTATGACCGTGTCCGCATCGTCATCGCCTGGTGCGAATTGCGCCAGGACTTCCGCCATTTCCGCACCGACCGGATTACCGATCTCGTGGCGCGCGAGGAGCGCTATCCCGCGCGCCGGGCCGATCTGTTCCGACGCTGGCAGAAGGAGGAGGAGGCGCGCTGCAAGGAGGACGCAGATCGGCGCGAGCAGGCTCAGCGCCTGACGAGCGCTCCGTCGACCAGCGCGACACTGCCGGAGGCGACTGCGGCGAGCGCCTGCGGATAGAGTTCGTGTTCCTGGGCGAGGACGCGGGCCGCCAGGCTGTCCTCGTCGTCGCCCGGCAGCACCGGCACCCTGGCCTGCGCGATCACCGGACCGGCATCGAGCTCGGGCACGACGAAATGCACGCTGCAGCCATGTTCGCTGGCGCCGGCCTCGAGCGCCTGGCGGTGGGTGTGCGTGCCCTTGAACAGCGGCAGCAGCGAAGGGTGAATGTTGATCATCCGGCCCGCCCAGCGCTGAACGAACCAGGGCGTCATGATCCGCATGAAGCCGGCCAGGACGACGAGGTCGATCTGGTGAACGCGCAGCACCTCATCCATCGCCCGCTCGAAGGCCTCGCGATCCCGCGCGAAGGCGCGGTGGTCGACGGTGGCGGTGGCGATGCCGAAGCCGCTCGCCCGCTCCAGCCCCGGCGCGCCGGGCACGTTGGACAGCACCAGCGCGATCTCGGCGGGATAACCCGGCTGGCGCGCCGCCTCGACCAGCGAGACCATGTTGGAGCCGCGCCCCGAGATCAGGATCCCGACGCGCGGGCGGCTTGGGGCGCTGCTCACAGCGAAAGCTTGCCGCGGTAAGCGACCTGCTCCTCGCCGGCCGCCACCGGCACGACTTCGCCGAGCCGCACCGGAGCCTCGCCCGCCGCCGCCAGCGCCGCCATCACCTCCTCGGCCTTGGCCGCCTCGGCGGCGACGATCATGCCGATGCCGCAGTTGAAGGTGCGCAGCATCTCGCGCTCGGCGACGCCGCCGACCTTGGCCAGCCAGCCGAAGACGGGCGGGACGGGGATCGCCGCGAGGTCGAGCGAGACGCCGAGCCCGTCCGGCAGCACGCGCGGAATGTTGTCGGGGAATCCGCCGCCGGTGATGTGGGCCAGCGCCTTGATGCCGCTGGTCGCCTTGATCGCCTGCAGCAGCGGCTTGACGTAGATCCGCGTCGGGATCAGCAGGGCCTCGGCCAGGCTGCTGCCGGGGGCGAAGGGGGCGGGCGCCTCCCAGGCGAGCCCGGAGAGGGCGACGATGCGCCGGACCAGGGAATAGCCGTTGGAGTGGACGCCGGAGGAGGGCAGACCAAAGACGACGTCGCCGGGCTGAAGATCGGCTCGCGGCAGCAGCGCCCCGCGCTCGGCCGCACCGACCGCGAAGCCGGCGAGGTCATAGTCCTTCTCGGCATACATGCCGGGCATCTCGGCCGTCTCGCCGCCGATCAGCGCGCAGCCGGCCTGGCGGCAGCCATCGGCGATGCCGCGCACGATCTCGATGCCGACCTTCGGGTCGAGCTTTCCCGTGGCGTAATAGTCGAGGAAGAGCAGCGGCTCGGCGCCCTGCACGATCAGGTCGTTGACGCACATGGCGACGAGATCGATCCCGATCGTCGCATGCAGCCCGCTTTCGATCGCGATCTTGACCTTGGTGCCGACGCCGTCATTGGCCGCGACCAGGATCGGATCGCTGAAGCCGGCGGCCTTCAGGTCGAAGAGCCCGCCGAAGCCGCCGATCTCGGCATCCGCGCCCGGCCGGCGGGTCGCCCGCACCAGGGGCTTGATGGCGTCGACCATGGCGTTGCCGGCGTCGATGTCGACACCGGCCTGCGCATAGGTCAGTCCGTTCGCGCCGGGCTTGCTCATGGGGGTATCGCCTCGCTTCCGTTCGCGGGAGCGATAGGCAAGCGGGCGGCGGCTTGCAAGCCGTCGGGGCGCTTCGTCTTGGGAAACCCGCGGAAAACCCGCGCGCGCCGGCGTTCAGCGCAGGCCAGCGAGCCTGCCGCCGGCCCGCAGGAAGCGCGTCGGATCGACCGGCTCGTCATCGATGCGGGTCTCGTAATGGAGATGCGGCCCGGTCGAGCGGCCGGTGCTGCCGACGCGGCCGATCACGGTGCCGGTCGTCACGTTCTGCCCGACGGAGGCCAGGATCGCCGACATATGGGCATAGCGCGTGGTGATGCCGTTGGCGTGCTCGATCTCGACCATGTTGCCATAGCCGCCGGAATATTCGGCCGTGATGACCTTCCCAGGCGCCGTGGCGCGGATGGGTGAGCCGGTCTCGGCCCGGAAGTCGATGCCGGTATGCATCGCCGGAGACCGCGTGAAGGGATCGACGCGGTAGCCGAAATTCGAGGAGAAATCGGCCTCGCCGGCCATCGGCTTGGCGAGAGGCAGCTGCTCGGCGAGGCTGCGCAGCCGCATGACGGAGGCGATGCGCGGCTGCAGCGCGCTCAGCGTCGCCTCGAAGGGGCCAGCCGCAGTATCAATCTTCAGCGGCACGAACGGGCCGCCGACGCCCTTGGCGACGCTGCTCTGGGCCGCGAGCCTGTCGGTGTCGAGGCCGGTCTCCGAGAGGGCATTGCGCAGGCGCTTCTGCGATGCCTGCAACGTCTCGTCCATGTCGCGCAGCGCCGCGAGCTGGGCGCCAGCCGTGCTGGCCAGCGCCCGGTCGAGCCGGGTGAGGGCGGTTTCGACCCGCTGCGCCGGCGGCTGCGGCTCCGCCATGCCAGAGCGCCACGGCGCGACCTGCGTGTCACCCGCGCCGCGCAGGCCCGGAGTCTCGGGAGCCGGCGTCGGCTTCGTCGGCATGATCGGCGCGAAACTGGTGATGCCGGAGGCGCGGATCGGCTCCTCCGGCTTGATCAGGCGCGGCCGCAGTGGCGCGGCCTTGGAGGCCGGAACGATCCCGCCGGCCTGCAGCGTGTCGGCCAGCGCCGTGACGAGCGACTGGCGCGACTCAAGTTCGGCCTGTCGGGTGGCGAGTTCGTCGACACGGGCCTCGACCCCGTCCTGGTCGAGCAGGGCCCGGCTGGCGAGGCGGTCGACATCGGCCCGCAGCGCGGCGATCCGGTCCTCATAGGCGTATTGCCGCGTCGTCTCGCGGGCGATCAGCCTCGCCGCCAGATCGTCCTTGCTGAGCACGTACCAGCCGGAGAGCCCGCAGCCCGCCGTGGTCAGCCCGAGCCAGGCGAGGCCCAGAAGAACGGTCGAGCGCCGGATCGTATAGGTCTTCTGGGTGACGAGCCCGGAGACGGGAAGAACGGGAGCTGACGAAGCGGAATGGGACATTTTACGCGGGACCGGAAAGTGACGCTGCCGATACCGCCATCAGACCCCGTTAAGGTTAATCTTTCGCAAACCGAGGTTTCGTCGCCTCACAGGGCCTGCGCGGCGGCGAGAACCTCCTCGGCATGGCCCGCCACCTTCACCTTGCGCCAGATCCGCGCGATCTTGCCGTCGGCATCGATCAGGAAGGTCGTGCGCTCGACGCCCATATAGGTTCGCCCATACATGCTCTTCTCGACCCAGATGCCATAGGCCTGCAGCGCCTGCTGGGCCTCGTCGGCGGCGAGCGCGAAGTCGAGCTTGTGCTTGGCCTTGAACTTGTCGTGGCTCTTCACCGGATCGGGCGAAATGCCGAGGATCTCCGTGCCCGCCGCAGCGAAAGCGGCCCGCGATCCGTTGAAGGCGATCGCCTCCTGCGTGCAGCCGGGCGTGTCGTCCTTCGGATAGGCATAGAGCACGAGCTTTTTGCCCTTGAAGTCGGCCAGCGACACCATGCCGCCCCCGTCCCGCATCAGCGTGAACGCCGGGGCCACGTCACCTTCGTTGAGAGCCATCGAACCGCCTTCCTTTCGTCGCCTTCGCGCTGCATGGCGCAACCCGTATCGGCTCGCCATGATAGGGTGCGGCAGGACGCGGGGAAATGGCGCGTCTTGCCGAATCGCTCGGCCCGGCGGCATCGACGGACAGGGTCGTTTCAACCGGCCTGACGCGCCTACGACAGGGAAGCCGCGGCGGATCATCCGCCCGAGAGGATCGAACAGACCTTGCTGGACCAGGACGCGAACAGGCCGACAGGCGATTTGGCAACGGCCGCGGCGCTGGCCGGGGCCGATTGCGACGTCGCCGAGGTCACGCGGCGCGCCAAGGCCGGGCTGCTGACGATCGCGGTGGCCGTCGTCGTCGCGCTGCTGACGCTCGCGGGCGCCGCCGCGACGCTCCTCGTCACGGGCCTCGTGCCGCTGTCGGGGCTCGAAGGGCGTATCGCCGGGGCGATCGAGGAGCGGCTGGGCAAGGACTGGACGGTCGAGGCGGCAAGCGCCGAACTCAGCCGCAGCGACGGGCGCTCGCAATTGCGGGTCCGGCAGGTTGCCTTCCGCCACAAGAGCGGGGCGGCGATCCGGGCGCCGGAAGCGATCCTCGGCTACGAGCCGCTGGCACTGCTGCGCGGCGACATCCGGCTGACCTCGGTCGATCTGCGTGGCGTCAATGTCCGCCTCGGCGTCAACAAGGACGGCGCGCTGATCGTCAGCGCTGATTCGGCGCCGGCCGAGCCTGCGCCGCCGGCGAGCCTGCCCGACACGACGCAGTGGAACGCCTTCACCGGCATCATCGCGGCGGTCACGACCCTCGCCCAGGGCGACGGCCTGCTCGGCGCGCTCGAGACCGCCGGCATCAATGGCGCGCGCCTCGCGCTGGTTGACCCCGAGGGGCGCCAGAAGGCCGGGTTCGAGGATGTCGAGATTCGCCTGATGCGGACGGACAACCGCGGAACGCGCCTGACGGTCAAGGGCCGCACCGGCCAGCGCTGGAAGGAACTGGCGATCAACCTGACCAGCCAGCCGGACGGGACGCAGCGCGCCGATCTCGACATCGTGCGGTTCGAGCCCGCCGAGGTCGTCGCGCTGGCGCTCGGCACCGGTGGCGTCACGCTCGAGGGCCTGCCCCTGCGCGGCAGGGCCAGCCTCGTCCAGACGCCCGACGGGCGGCGCTCGATCGAGGCGCGCCTCGACGTCCTCCCGGGCGTGATCCGGTTTCCCGACGGGCCGATGCCGCCGATCAAGGTCGACGCCGCGCATTTCGAAGTGGCCAGCAGCGGCGATTTCTCGACCATCGAGGTCCGCTCGATGGCGCTCTCCGCCGGTCCGACGCAGCTCGAGGCGCAGGGCAGCATCCGCGCCGAAGACGGCGCCTGGCGCGCCGCGCTCGAGGCCAAGGGCCAACTCGCCGGTGTCGACAGCGATCCGCCCGTCGCCATCGACACCGCCCGCGCGGATCTGCGCATCGACCCGCGCCAGAACGAGGTGCGGATCGAATCCATGTCGGTCCAGGGACCGGCGATCCATGCGCAGGGCACGGGGCTGGTGCAGCAGGTCGGCCCGTCCCCCCTGCAGCGCTTCTCGATCCTGGCGACCGAGTCCGATCCCCGGGCGGCGCTGGCGCTCTGGCCGCGCTGGACCTCGCCGGACGTCCACATGTCCTTGTCGCGCCAATTCATCAGCGGAAGGCTGGCCTCGTTGCGGGTCGAGATGGACCTGCCGGCGGAGGACCATGCCCGGCTGCTGCAGGGGGCCGGTATCCCCGACGAGGCGCTGACCGTCACAGTCGATGCCTCGCAGGTCCGGTTCGAGCCCGGCGCCGGCCTGCCGCCCCTGGTCGATGGACATGTCACCGGCCGGGCCACGGGCCGGACCGTCAAGCTCGCGATCGACTTGGCGACCGCCGAGCTGGGCGAAGGCCGGCAGCTCCAGATGAGCGAGGGCAGCTTCGAGATCCCCGAGACCTGGATGCCCCGGGCCCGGGCCCGTGCGGTCTTCCGGACCACCGGATCGATGGAGTCCCTCGCGGCGCTCTTCGCCTTTCCGGCGCTGAAGGACTTCGCACCCGGCGACATCGACCCGGCCAGCCTGCGCGGCAATTCCGATCTCCGGAGTGTGGTCGCGCTCGCTCTGGTCGACGACCCCCGCCCGGGCGAGATCGCGATCTCCAGTTCGGGAACGCTGTCCGGCGTCGCCTCCGATACGCTGCTGGGAACCGAGAAGCTCGAGGGCGGCACCCTGTCGGTTCAGTTCGACAAGGCCGGCCTTGCCGTCAAAGGGGAAGCCCGCGTCGGCGGCGACCGCGCGCAGGTTGAGATCCGGCAGGATCCCAGGGGCAAGGGCGAGGCGACCCTGTCCCTGACGCTCGACAACGCGGCCCGGCAGAAGCGCGGGCTGGGGCCCGAGGCCGGTATCAACGGTCCGGTCGCGGTCCGCGTCACCAAGGCTCTCGGCAAGGGCGTCGCCGGAGTTCCGCGCGTCGAGGCCGATCTGACCCGGGCTGCGCTCGACGGTGTCATCCCCGGGCTGAGCAAGCCGGCCGGGCGGGCCGCGAAATTGTCCTTCCTCTATCTCGCCGATGCCGATGGCCCCGATCTCGACGACCTCGTCTTCGACTCCAATCCGGTCCTGATCCGCGGCAAGGTCGGGCTAACCCGGCAGAATGCCCTCGATGCCGCCAGCCTGTCGCAGGTCCGGCTGTCGACCGGCGACAACCTCAAGGTCGAGGCCCGGCGTGAAGGCGGCCTGATGCGACTGGTCGTCCGGGGCGCGGTGGCCGATGTGCGCCCCTTCATTCGCGACCTCCAGAGTGCGGCGGGGCCGGCGGGGCGCGCCGGCAAGCCGGCCGGCAAGGGCGGCGATCTCGATCTCGATCTCGACGTGCCGATCCTCACCGGCTTCAACAATGAGGCGATCACCAATGCCACGCTCAAGCTCCAGAAGCGCGGCGGCGATTTGCGCACCGTCGCCTTCCAGGGCCGGATCGGGCGCGCCGACGTCTCGGCGCGGCAGAGCTCCAAGATCGGCGAGCCGGCCGGTGGCCTCGTGGTCCAGTCCGAGAACGGTGGCGCCCTGCTGCGTTTCGTCGATCTCTACCGCCGCGCCCATGGCGGCGACCTGATCCTCAATCTCGGCCCCGGCGAGACGCGCCAGAGCGGCGAACTGCTGTTCCGCAATTTCGTGGTGCGCGACGAACCCGCCTTGCGCCGCGTCGTCGGCGGGCAGTCGGCTCAGGGCGTGGCCGGTGACCGCGCCGACGCTGCCGCGCCGCCCCTGCCGATCAATGTCAGCGAGGTCGCCTTCATCAAGCTGCGGGCGGAGTTCACCCGCTCCGCCAGCCGCCTCGACGTCTCCGACATGGTGATCTGGGGCCAGCAGATCGGCTTCACGCTGCAGGGCAATGTCGATTACGGCCGCGACCGCGTCGATATCGGCGGCACCTTCGTGCCGGGCTACGCCTTCAACAACGCCTTCGCGCAGGTGCCGGTGGTGGGAGCGCTGCTCGGCGGCGGCAGCCAGTATGGCGGGCTCTTCGCCGTCAATTTCAGGATCGCCGGGGCGGCGAGTGCCCCGACCATGACGATCAACCCGCTCTCGGCGATCGCGCCCGGCATCCTGCGCCGCTTCGTCGACCCCCTCGGCGGGGCGCCCAACCAGCGGCCGATCCAGCCCAACCCGCCGCCGACGCGCTGAGGTCGGTTACTCCGCGCGCAGCAGGATGTGCTTCTTCTTGCCGAAGGAGAGCTTGATCGCGCCCTCCGCCAGATCCGGCATGCCGAGCATGGCGCGCTCGTCGGTGACGACGGCATCGTTGACGCGCAGGCCGCCGGCCTTGACCTGACGCCTCGCCTCGCCGGTTGAGGGCACGAGCCCGGCCCTGACGAAGGCGGTCAGCACCCCCATGCCCGGCTCCAGCTCCGCGCGCGGGATCGTGACGCTCGGCAGGTCGGCCGCTGTCTCGCCCTGCTCGAAGGTCTTGCGCGCGGTCTCGGCTGCGGCGTCGGCGGCCTCGCGGCCATGGACGATGGCGGTGATCTCGGTCGCCAGGATCTTCTTGGCCTCGTTGATCTCGGACCCGCCGAGCGCGGCGAGCTTCGCGATTTCGTCGAGCGGCAGGCGCGTGAACACCCTGAGGAAACGGCCGACATCGGCGTCCTCGGTGTTGCGGAAATACTGCCAGAAATCATAGGGGCTGAAGACGTCGGCGTTCAGCCAGACCGCGCCATTGGCAGTCTTGCCCATCTTGGCGCCCGAGGCGGTCGTCAAAAGCGGCGTTGTCACGCAGTAGAGCTGCGGCCCGCCCATCCGGTGGGAGAGATCGACGCCGTTGATGATGTTGCCCCACTGGTCGGAGCCACCCATCTGCAGGCGGCAGCCATGGCGCCGGTTGAGCTCGACGAAGTCGTAGCCCTGCATGATCATGTAGTTGAATTCGAGGAAGGACAGCGACTGCTCGCGGTCGAGCCGCAGCTTCACCGAGTCGAAGGAGAGCATCCGGTTGACCGAGAAATGCCGGCCGACCTCGCGCAGGAACTCGACATAGTTCAGCTTCAAGAGCCAGTCGGCATTGTTGGCCATCATCGCATCGGTCGGGCCGTCGCCATAGCGCAGGATGCGGCCGAAGACGCGCTTGATGCTCTCGATATTGGTCGCGATCTCCTCGACCGTCAGGAGCTTGCGCTGGTCGTCGCGGAAGGAGGGGTCGCCCACCAACGAGGTGCCGCCGCCCATCAGCGTGATGGGCCGGTGCCCGGTCGCCTGGAACCAGTACAGCATCGTCAGCGAGATCAGGTTGCCGATATGGATCGAGGTCGCCGTGGCGTCGTAGCCGACATAGGCCGTCTGCACGCCCTGACGGCAGAGCGCATCGAGCCCCGCCGGATCGGAGACCTGATGGATCAGGCCGCGCTCGTCGAGAACGCGCAGGAAGTCGGACTTGTAGGTGGTCATGGTTTCGGTCCCGGGTGGGAATGTCGATCGCAATGTCGGTGGCGCTGCACGTCATTGCGAGAAGGCGCAGCCGACGAAGCAATCCAGGAAGACGTAGGGTGCTGCTGCCCTGGATTGCTTCGCTTCGCTCGCAATGACGGGAGGGCGCGGGAGGCGTCGCGCTCAGACGCTTTCCTGCTCGCTCTTGATGATCTCGGGGCCGACCATGCGGTCGAGATAGGTGCCGACCTGGCTCATCAGCACGTCGACCTTGCCGTCGAAGAAGTGGTTGGCGCCCTCGACGACCGTGTGCTCGATCTGGATGCCCTTCTGCGTCTTCACCTTCTCGATCACCGCCATGACCTCCTTGACCGGCGCGACGCGGTCCTCCGAGCCATGGACGAACAGGCCCGAGGAGGGGCAGGGCGCCAGGAACGAGAAATCATAGCGGTTGGCCATCGCCGCGATCGAGAGGAAGCCCTCGATCTCTGGGCGGCGCATCAGAAGCTGCATGCCGATCCAGGCTCCGAAGGAGACGCCCGTGATCCAGCAGCTCTTGGCCTCCGGGTTCAGTGCCTGCATCCAGTCGAGCGCGGCGGCGGCGTCCGAAAGCTCGCCGGCGCCATGGTCGAAATGGCCCTGGCTGCGGCCGACACCGCGGAAGTTGAAGCGCAGCGCCGAGAAGCCGCGGTTCACGAAGGTGTAGAACAGGTTGTAGACGATCTGGTTGTTCATCGTCCCGCCGAATTGCGGGTGCGGATGCAGGATGATCGCGAGCGGCGCACCCCGCTTCTTGGCGGGCTGGTAGCGGCCCTCGATCCGGCCGGCCGGTCCGTTGAAAATCACCTCGGGCATCGTTCGTCGCCTTTGTGTTGGGCTGCTGCCGCCTCGAACGGGCCGGGAACCGGCAAAATGCCGCCGCCCTGGCCCGGCCGCCCTTGACGACGCCGCCGCTCGCGCCCTACATCAGGCGCTTAGAATGGTTCTAACAGCCGTGAACAAGTCGGGAACATGAGCGGTCGCCTCTTGGGACGGCTGCCGTGGCCCCGGCCTGAGGCCGGTTCGGACGGGCGGCTATAGCACGGCGCCGGGGTGCGAATTCAAGCATTTCGTGCCCACCGGCCATTGATGCAGGATTGGAGCAACCGCGATCGTGACCCTCCCGGCGCGCGCCTATCTCGATCACAACGCCACGACCCCGGTCCGGCCGGAGGTCGTGCAGGCGATGGTGCGCGCGCTGGAACTGCCCGGCAATCCGTCTTCCGTCCATGCCGAGGGCAGGGCGGCGCGCAGTGCGGTCGAGCGTGCGCGTGAGCAGGTGGCCGGGCTGGTGGGAGCCAGGGCTGCAAACGTCGTCTTAACCGGCGGCGGCACAGAGGCGAATGCCACCCTGCTGTCGCCCGGGCTGATGGATTGCGACGGCGGGCGCGACTGCGTCCGGATTCCGGCCTCGCTGCTCCTCTCCAGCGCCACCGAACATCCTTGCGTGCGCGACGGCCACCGCTTTCCGGCTCAGTCCGCCGAGGCGCTTCCCGTCGATGCCGACGGGCTCGTCGACATGGCGTGGCTCACGGCGCGGCTGGAGCGCTTCGCCGCGGAGCATCCGGGCGCTCGGGCGCTTGTCTCGGTCCACCTCGCCAACAACGAGACCGGGGTGATCCAGCCGCTCGCCGCCATCGCGACCATCGCGAAGCGGTTCGGTGCGCTCGTTCACAGCGACGCCGTCCAGGCGGCCGGCAAGATCGCGATCGACATCGAGGCGCTCGGCGTCGATGCGCTCACCGTCTCGGCCCACAAGCTCGGCGGCCCCAAGGGCGTCGGCGCCATCGTCTTCCGCACCGGCGCGCTCGAACTCGCCGACAAGCTGCTGCGCGGCGGCGGGCAGGAGCGCGGCTGGCGGGCCGGCACCGAGAACGTATCCGGGATCGTCGGCTTCGGCGTTGCTGCCGGCCTCGCCGCGCAGACGCTCGCCACCGAAGGGCTGCGTCTCGCGACCTTGCGCGACAAGCTGGAGGCCGGGCTTCTGGCGTTGGCACCGCAGAGCGCGATCTTCGGGCGCGCCGCACCGCGCCTGCCCAATACCTCGGCTTTCGCGACACCGGGGCTGAGCGCCGAGACGACGCTGATCAAGCTCGACCTCGCGGGCGTCGCCCTGTCCTCGGGCTCGGCCTGTTCCTCCGGAAAGGTGCGGCGCTCCCATGTGATGACCGCCATGGGCGTCGACCCCGCCATGAGCGCAGGGGCCTTGCGGGCGTCGCTCGGATGGACCACCTGCGAGGCCGACATCGACCTCTTTCTCGCGGCCTATGCGAAGGCGCTGGCCGCGATCCCTGATCGGAGCGCCCGGGCTGCCGCCTGACGCGTTCCGCACGACGAAGACCAAACCGGCGGGCCTTGAACCCGCGACAGGAGAGCAGACATGGCAGCGGTCCAGGAGACCATCGATCAGGTCAAGTCGATCGACGTGACCGAATACAAATACGGCTTCGTCACCGAGCTCGAGGTCGAGAAGCCGGCCAAGGGCCTGACCGAGGACACGGTCCGCTACATCTCCGCGCGCAAGAACGAGCCGGAATGGATGCTCGAATGGCGGCTCGACGCCTTCCGTCGCTGGAAGACCATGACCGAGCCGGCCTGGTCGCGCGTGAATTATCCGCCGATCAACTACCAGGACATCTACTACTACGCCGCCCCCAAGGGGCCGGCGCCGCAGTCGCTCGACGAGGTCGATCCCGCGATCCTGGAGACCTACAAGAAGCTCGGCATCCCGCTCAGCGAGCAGGAGATCCTGGCTGGCGTCGCGCCGGAGAACCGCGTCGCGGTCGATGCCGTGTTCGACTCGGTGTCCGTCGTCACGACCTTCAAGAAGGAGCTGGCCCAGGCCGGCGTGATCTTCTGCTCGATCTCGGACGCGATCCACGAGCATCCAGAGCTGGTGAAGAAGTACCTCGCCACCGTCGTGCCGGTGACCGACAACTATTTCGCGACGCTGAACTGCGCCGTCTTCACCGACGGCTCCTTCGTCTACATCCCCAAGGGCGTGCGCTGCCCGATGGAGCTGTCGACCTATTTCCGCATCAACGAGCAGAACACCGGCCAGTTCGAGCGCACGCTGATCATCGCCGACGAGGGCTCCTATGTCAGCTATCTCGAAGGCTGCACGGCGCCCAAGCGCGACGAGAACCAGCTCCATGCCGCGGTCGTCGAGCTGATCGCGCTCGACGATGCCGAGATCAAGTACTCGACCGTCCAGAACTGGTATCCGGGCGATGCCGAGGGCAAGGGCGGCATCTACAACTTCGTCACCAAGCGCGGCGACTGCCGTGGCAAGAACTCCAAGATCTCCTGGACGCAGGTTGAGACCGGCTCCGCGATCACCTGGAAGTATCCGTCCTGCATCCTGCGCGGCGACGGCTCGCGCGGCGAGTTCTACTCGATCGCGGTGTCAAACGGCGCCCAGCAGGTCGATTCCGGCACCAAGATGATCCATCTCGGCAAGAACACGACCTCGAAGATCATCGCCAAGGGCATCGCGGCCGGCAAGTCGGACTCGACCTATCGCGGCATGGTCTCGGCCCACCGCAAGGCGACGGGTGCGCGCAACTTCACCAATTGCGACTCGCTCCTGATCGGCGACCAGTGCGGCGCGCACACCATCCCCTATATCGAGGCCAAGACCGCGACCGCCGTCTTCGAGCATGAGGCGACCACCTCGAAGATCGGCGAGGACCAGATGTTCTACTGCCAGCAGCGCGGCCTCTCCGAGGAGGAGGCGGTGGCGCTGATCGTCAACGGCTTCGTCAAGGAGGTGCTGCAGCAGCTCCCGATGGAGTTTGCGGTCGAGGCGCAGAAGCTGATCACGATCTCGCTGGAAGGCTCGGTCGGCTGATTTGAACCAGCCCTCATCCTGAGGAGCCGCCAGAGGCGGCGTCTCGAAGGATGATGGGTTCGCTACTAGAAAGCATCCTTCGAGACGCGCTGCGCGCTCCTCAGGATGAGGGCTCACGAAAGAACGAAACCATGCTCGAAATTCGCAACCTCGTCGTCAAGATCGCCGACGAAGACAAGCAGATCCTCAACGGCCTCAACCTCACCGTGAACGACGGCGAGGTCGCGGCCATCATGGGGCCCAACGGCTCCGGCAAGTCGACGCTGAGCTATGTCATCGCCGGCAAGGAGGACTATGAGGTCCTCGACGGCGAGATCCTGCTCAATGGCGAGAACGTGCTGGAGATGGAGGCCGACGCCCGCGCAGCGGCCGGCATCTTCCTCGCCTTCCAGTACCCGCTGGAGATCCCCGGCGTCGCCACCATGACCTTCCTGAAGGCGGCGATGAACGCCCAGCGCCGCGCCCGCGGCGAGGCCGAACTGCTGACGCCCGACTTCATCAAGGCCGTCAACGGCGCCGCCGACAAGCTCGGCATCGCCAAGGACATGCTGCGCCGGCCGCTCAATGTCGGCTTCTCCGGCGGCGAGAAGAAGCGCATGGAAATCCTGCAGATGGCGCTGCTCTCGCCCTCCATGTGCATCCTCGACGAGACCGATTCCGGCCTCGACATCGACGCGCTGCGTATCGTCGCCGAGGGCGTCAACGCGCTGCGCGACAAGAGCCGCGGCTTCCTCGTCATCACGCACTACCAGCGCCTGCTCGACCACATCATCCCCGACACCGTCCATGTCATGTCGAAGGGCCGCATCGTGAAGACCGGCGGCAAGGAGCTGGCCCTCGAGCTCGAGAAGAGCGGCTACGCCGCTTATGTGGAGGCGGCGTGATGTCCGTCGTCACCCCGCTGAAGACGGCGGCCGAGCAGTCGCTGAGCGCCCAGTTCGCCGCCGCCAAGGCCGAACTGCCCGGCGCCCTGCCGGTCCGCAAGCTGCGCGAGGATGCGTTCGCCGGCTTCGAGGTCCGCGGCCTGCCGCATCGCCGGCTGGAGACCTGGCGCTACACCGACCTGCGCGGCCTGCTGCGTGAGGCGCGCCCACTCGCCGAGAGCGCCGTCGTCAGTGACGCCGTGCGCGCCCGCGTCGCGGCGCTGCCCGCCGGCGGCGTCAGGCTCGTCCTGGTCGACGGCGTCTTCGTGCCCGAACTGTCGACGCTGGAGGGTCTGCCGGAAGGTCTTGCGGTCCACAGCCTCGCCGATGCGCTGGTGTCGGGCCGCGACGACCTCGCCCGCATCCTCTCCGGCCCGGGCGTGGCCAGCACCGATGCCGGGCTGATGCTCAACACGGCGCTGATGCGCGACGGCGTCTTCGTCGAGATCGAAGCCGGCACGGAACTGGCGCAGCCGCTGACCATTCTCTCCCTCGCCTCGGGCGAGGACGAGCGCGCGATCTTCCACCGCTCGGTCGTGCTGGCCGGTACCGGTGCGAAGGCGACGATCGTCGAGATCAGCGAAAGCGTCGGTGGCGCCGCCTCGCAGATCAACGGCGCCATCGTCTTCGAGACCGGTGACGAGAGCGACGTGCAGCATGTCCGCATGATCACGCGTCACGCTCCTGCGACCGTGCAGGTCCAGAGCCTGCTGGCGACCGTCGGCGGCCAGGCGAAGTTCGAATCCTTCGCCCTGGTCTGCAACGCGGGCACGCTGCGCCAGCAGCATTTCGTCCGCTATGCCGGCGAGCATACCGAGATCGGCCTGCGCGGGGTGAACCTGCTCGGTGGCAGCGAGCATTCCGACGTGACGCTGGTCATGGACCATGAGGTCCCCCACGGAACCAGCCGCGAGATGTTCAAGTCTATCATCGGCGGCGAGGGCACCGGCGTCTTCCAGGGCAAGGTCATCGTGCGCCAGCACGCCCAGAAGACCGACGGCAACATGAAGAGCAATGCGCTGCTGCTGAACGATGGTGCGACCATGTTCAACAAGCCCGAGCTCGAGATCTTCGCCGACGACGTCGTCTGCGGCCATGGTGCCACCGTCGCCCAGATCGACGGCGAGCAGCTCTTCTACCTGATGGCGCGCGGCCTGCCGCGTCCGCAGGCCGAGGCGCTGGTGCTGCAGGCCTTCGCCGGCGAGGCGGTCGAGTTCGTGCAGGACGAGGCGCTGCGCGAGATGGTCATGACCGAGATCGAGGCCTGGCTCGGCGCGCGCGAAGCCTCCTCCGTGGTGAGTGCGGTCTGATGCCCTACGTCAGTCTGCAGATCACCAAGGGGGCGACGCGGGCCCAGAAGGCCGAGATCGTCAAGGCCTTCACGCAGACGCTGGTCCGCGTTCTCGGCAAGAACCCTGCGAACACCCATATCGTGATCCAGGAGATCGAGCGCGAGGATTGGGGCCATGGCGGCGAACTGGTCGCCGACAAGGCAGCTCTGGACAAGGCTCCTGCCTCGCCGGGAAAGGCTTGAAGACATGAACGCGCCGGTGAAGCCCTACGACATCGAAGCGATCCGCCGGGATTTCCCGATCCTGTCGCGCGAGGTCTACGGCAAACCGCTCGTCTATCTCGACAACGCCGCCTCCGCCCAGAAGCCGGAGGTGGTGATCGAGGCGATGTCGAAGCTGATGCGCGAGGACTATGCCAACGTCCATCGCGGGCTGCACTATCTCGCCAATGCCTCGACCGAAGCCTATGAAGCGGCTCGCGAAAGCGCCCGCCGCTTCCTCAACGCTGCCCATCTCGAGGAGATCGTGTTCACGCGCTCCTCGACGGGCGCGCTCAATACGATTGCCTCCTCGCTCGGCCGCCATCTGCAGCTCGGCGAGGGCGACGAGATCATCCTCTCGATCCTCGAGCACCACTCCAACATCGTGCCCTGGCACTATTGGCGGGAGCGCCATGGCGCCGTGATCAAATGGGCACCGGTGGACGAGGACGGCAACTTCCTGGTTGAGGAATTCGAGAAGCTGATTTCGCCGCGGACCAAGGTGGTCTCGCTGACGCATATGTCCAACGCGATCGGCACCATCCTGCCGATCCCCGAGATCGCCGCGATCTGCCGCTCGCATGGCCTGCCGCTGGTGGTCGACGGCAGCCAGGGCGCGGTGCATCTGCCCGTCGACGTCCAGGCGCTGGGCTGCGATTTCTACTGCTTCACCGGCCACAAGACCTATGGGCCGACCGGCTCCGGCATCCTCTGGGGCAAGCGCGAATGGCTGGAAAAGCTGCCGCCCTATGAAGGCGGCGGCGAGATGATCGTCACCGTCACCGAAGACACGGTCACCTATAACGACCCGCCGCATCGCTTCGAGGCCGGCACGCCGGCGATCATTGAGGCGGTGGGCCTGGGTGCGGCGCTGGACTACATGATGGCGCTCGGCGCTGAGAACATCGCCGCCCATGAGGCGCGGCTCGGCACTTATGCCATGCAGCGGCTGGGCGAGATGAACTCGATCCGCATCTTCGGCAAGGCGAAGAACAAGGGCGCGATCGTCGCCTTCGAGATGAAGGGCGCCCATGCCCATGACGTGGCGACGGTGATCGACCGTGCCGGCGTGGCGGTACGCGCGGGCACCCATTGCACCATGCCGTTGATGACGCGATATGGGGTGACGTCGACCTGCCGGGCCTCCTTTGGCCTCTACAACACGCTCGCCGAGGTCGACAGCCTCGTCGAAGCGCTCCAAAAGGCCGAGAGCCTGTTCGCTTGAGTAGGATTGCAAAGCCATGACCGACACCGCAGCCGACGAGATCAAGCCCAACGCCCCGACCATGGGCGCGGGCACCGGCCTACCGCCGGAGGAGATCGACCGTCTGACCGACGACATCATCGCCGCGCTGAAGACGGTCTACGATCCGGAGATCCCGTCCGACATCTACGAACTCGGGCTGATCTACCGCGTCGACATCGCCGATGACCGTCAGGTCGCAATCGACATGACGCTGACCGCGCCGGGCTGCCCCGTCGCGGGCGAAATGCCGGGCTGGGTCGAGAACGCGGTCTCGACGGTGAACGGCGTGTCCGGCGTCACCGTCAGCATGACCTTCGATCCGCCCTGGGACCAGTCCCGCATGTCCGACGAGGCCAGGGTCGCGCTCGACATGTGGTGAGGCTGGACGGCCCTCCAGAGGGCCGCCATAGTCCCGACCATGCGCTTCACGAAATGGGACTATGTCGCATTTCCCCTGCTCGCGGCTCTCGCGATCGGCATCTTCTATGGCGCCTTGCGTCTGGTCGGTTTCTTCGGACTGGGCATCCTTGGCCTCGTCATCGGCTTCATCGCAGTGCGGATGGATCTTGAGCGTGACGCGGCGAGCTCCGATCCGCGCGTGCTCGAAGAGCAGTTCAAGGCCCGCGACCGCATGTCCCGAGCCGAGCGGGCCGAGTTCCGGGCGGCTCAGCAGGCAAGGCTGAAACCGCTCTTCGTCGCGCAGGTCTTGGCGGCCGGGTTCGTCATCCTCGGCTTCGGGTTCCACTTCCTGCTTTGAGGGGCGACTATGGTTGTCGATGCAGATCGCCTCGGGATCGTGCGCCAAGCCTTTGCTCAGCAGATCCTTGCCGTAGCGGGCGTTGCCAATAATCCGGCGCTTGAAGCGGCTTTCGCCAGCGTGCCGCGCGAGAGCTTCATCGGCCCGCCGCCCTGGCAGATCGTCACGCGACAGGGCTACCGGACCCTGGCCTCCGATGATCCGGTGGTGGCCTATCAGGATATCAATTTCGCGTTGTCTCCGGGGCGCGGCGTCAACAATGGCAGCCCCTTGCTTCATGCCATCTGGCTGCATGCGCTCGGACCTCTTGCGGGCGCCCGCGTCGCGCATATCGGCGCGGGGACAGGCTACTACACCGCCATCCTCTCTCACCTCGTCGGGGAACGGGGCCAAGTCCTCGCCGTTGAACATGATTCCGAACTCGTCGAGCGGGCCGAGCGCAACCTGGCAGGCTACGAGAATGTCGCGCTGGTCGAGGCGGATGGCGCGACCCTGGATTTCGAACCCGTCGATGCGATCTACGTCAATTTCGCCGTCGGCCTACCCGCCGATCGCTGGATCGATGCCCTGCGGCCCGGTGGGCGCCTGATCTTTCCACTCGGCCAACCCGGGCGACGCCGGGGCACGTCGGGCGGCCGACATGCAGATGGCGGCGTATTCCGGATCGAGCGCGTCGCGAACGGCTTTGCAGCCGCCTGGCTGGGACCTGCCTTCTTCGTCTGCGCCGACGGCCTTCTCTCCCCTTCGCAGACGGATAGGCTGGCGCTGCACGCTGCCTTCGAGGCTGGCGGCATGGAGTTTGTCCGTTGCCTGCGTTGGCGAGAGCCGGCCGTCGCCGACCGGTCCTGGTTCATCGGCACTGGTTGGAGCCTCGGTTACGATGCCCCGGGAGACTGATCACGGGCTTTCCGGTGCGGGCACAGCCGAGTGAAATTGGTCCAGCGGTATGATGGCCCTAAGAGGTCGGCGACCGTTGGCTCACTCCTGCTTCGTCGCCGACCCATCGCGGTCCCGGCCATGACCGTTGCCGCTGGTCGCATCGCCATCGCCCGACAGGACGACCGGGTAGGCGCTGGTGAGGCCGTCCCTGTTGGGGCTGGGGGTGCCTTCGCCATATTGACCGGCCGCATCCTGCCGGATGTGCTCTGCGACCGCGCCTGAATCGGAATCATAGGGCGCACTCGGTCCCGTCGGATGAGACGAATCCGGGCTTGGTCCCGGACGATGCTGGTCCTGTTCGCCGGGCTGTCCCGGGCGCCGCGGCGTATCCGGGCCGGGATGGTTCTGGGTCTTGCCGGGCTCGGTCTTGGCGTGATCGCTCATGGCGCTGGTCCTCTCTGAAACTCGCGAAAGGAACCGGCGGGCAGGGGGACTGTTCCGCCGGCGCGATCAGCGACGGTGATCGATCGCATCTGCGGGCTTGATTATGCCGGTGGCCTGATCGGTGGCATCAAGCGCCGGGCCGCGTCTCTCGCGGCGGGGAGAACACCATGCGCCGCTATGCCTATGAGACCGTCGACGTCTTCACGGAAACCCGCTTCGGCGGCAACCAGCTCGCCGTCTTCACCGATGCGCGGGGCCTGAGCGATGCGGAGATGCAGTCGCTCGCGGCCGAGATGAACTACAGCGAGACGACCTTCGTGCTGCCCCCGGCCGACCCCGCCAACACGGCGCGCGTGCGCATCTTCACCCGCACCCATGAAATGCCCTTCGCCGGCCATCCCAATGTCGGAACCGCCTTCGTACTCGCCCGCCACGGCCGCGACAGCGGCGGGGTGCTGCGTTTCGAGGAGATCGCCGGCCTCGTCGAGGTGAAGGTCGCCAGCGACGCCGCCGGCGAGATTTCCGGTGCCGTCATCGCCGCGCCGCAGCCGCTCTCGACGGGCGTCGAGCTGCCGGCCGAGGCGATCGCCGCCTGCGCCGGGCTGAACCCCGAGGATGTGCTCGTCAGCAGGCACAAGCCGATCCGCGCCTCGGTCGGTGTCTTTTTCGTGCTTGCAGAGGTGGCTGCCGAGGCGCTGGCGCGCGCCACCCCCGACCTCACCCGGTTCCGCGCCCTGCGCGACGCGACGCCCGGTCTGGAGGGGCGGCTCTCGCTGTTCCTTTATGTCCGTGACGGCCAGGCGATCCGCGCCCGCATGTTCGCGCCGATCAGCGGCACCTGGGAGGACCCAGCCACCGGCAGCGCCAGCGCAACCCTGGCGGCCCTGCTGCTCTCGCTCGACGGCGGCGACAGCGCGACCTTCACCCTGACGCAAGGCGTCGAGATGGGCCGCCCGAGCCTGCTGCAGCTCACGGCCCGTCGCGACGCCGACGGCATCCGCGCCACCGTCGGCGGCTCCTGCGTGCCGGTGTTCCGGGGCGAGGCGCTGTTGTGATGTTGGGCTGACGGAGGTCGTCGAACAAGGGCCGTCATCCCGGGCGCAGCGCAGCGGAGACCCGGGATCCATTCCGGAACCTCACCCATCGATGCTCCGGAATGGGTCCCGGATCGGCGCCGCTGCGCGGCTTGTCCGGGACGACGCGCGTATGGCGTTACGCTTGGTGGGAGCGGGTTGGGACTTCGAGGCCCAGCTCCGCCCGCGCCCGCCTCGTCAGCCCCGCCGCGACCAGCCGGTGGCTCTCGCGCAGATAATCCTCCAGCGCCTCGTCCGGCATGGTCTCGTCGGTCAGACGCTGGATCCAGCTCATGCCGCGCGAGGCGAGATAGGGAGCGGGACGCAGGCCCGGCTGCTCCTTCAGGATGTCGAAGCTCGCCCAGGAGCATTTGAAGGTCACCGAGAGCGCCACGCCGTCATCCGTGCGAGCGATGGCGAAGACCTTGGCGCCGACCTTCCAGACATGGGCGCCGCCCCATTGCACGACGCTGCTGGTGGCCGGCAGGCCAGCGCAGAAGCTGTTGTAGCCGTCCAGCGTCATCGGTGGCCTCGCCTGCCTCAATAGCTCTCGACGTCGATCCCATGCCCCGCGGCGGCAGCCTTGATCTGCGACCAGGTCTCGTCGTCGAGCGGGATGCCGGCCGCACCGCGCTCGATCCGCATGGCGCGCTCCTTCTCGCCCGGCGTCAGCACCGGATCGGCCGGGTCCTGCGGCTTGGCCGCTCGCACGAAGGCCAGGTAGCTCTCGATCCGGCTTTTGCGAAGATCGGCATCGGGCTCGAGCCGCGCCGGGTCGATCAGGATGCCAAACAGCGAATTGATGATCCAGCTCTTGGCCGGCTTCTGGTCGATGCGGGCCGCGCCCATCAGACCGGCGGAGAGCAACTCTGCGATCAGCGACAGGCCCGCGCCCTTGTGGTCGCCGAAGGGCAAAAGGGCACCCAGCGTCTCGCCGTCCGAGAGCCCATGCGCGAAGACGTGGCGCGGCTCCGTCGTCGGGCGGCCCTCGCCGTCGATGATGAAGCCCGGAGGCACGGTGACGCCCTTGTTGAGCGCGACGCGCGCCTTGCCATGCGCCATCCGGCTGGTGGCGAAATCGAGGATGATCGGCTCGGCACCCGGGACGGGAATGCCGATCGCATGCGGGTTGGTGCCGAAGCGCGCCTCCCTGGCGGCATGCGGCGCGACGATCGGCGGGCGGCCGGCGACATTGACCCAGAACAGCGAGATCAGCCCCTGCGCGGCGGCGGCCTCGGCATAATGGCCGATGCGGCCGATATGGTGGGCGTCGAGCAGGTTCAGGATCGCGACCCCGCCGGTCTTCGCCATCGCGGCCGCCTGCTCGACCGCATTGCGGGCGGCGGGCTGGCCTAGCGCGACGCCCGCATCGATGATCAGGAAGGGAGCCGCATCGAGCCGCGTCGTCGGCTGCGAGGCCGGGGACAGGTTCCCGTCCGCGAGCGACTGGAAATAGAGCGGCAGCATGCCGATGCCGTGGCTGTCATGCCCGCTGAGATTGGCCAGCACCAGATGCTCGGCGGTTTCGGCCGCGGCCTCCGCGCTCCAGCCGGCGGCGACGATCATGTCCTGGACGAGGGCGCGGAGCGATTGCGGGCTGTGGGTACGGTAAGCCATGGGAAGGATGTCGCCGGGTGGATGCGGAGGGAGGAAGCGTCACAGTGCATGGCGCAGACGGCCATGCAACATCCCGGGCGCGGCAGCGCCCTGCGTGCCCACACCTCGACCTTTCCTTCGGCAATCTTATGTAGGAGGGTGCAATCTTGCTTCATCGGGCCTTGAACCCGATTGGGGAGGGACAACGGATGTTTTCGATACCCGGCCTGAAGGTCGTTTCGCTGACGGATGCCGCCGCGGCGCGGATCCGCGAGATCATGGCGCAGTCGGACAGCGCGGAGCCGGCGCTCGGCCTGCGCGTCGGCGTCAAGAAGGGCGGTTGCGCCGGGATGGAATACACCTTCGAGGTCGCCCGCGAGGCTGCCAAGGGCGACGAAGTCGTCACCGAGAAGGGTGCGACGGTCATCGTCGACGGCAAGGCCGTGCTGTTCCTGCTCGGAACCGAACTCGATTTTCGGACGGACCGGTTCTCGTCGACCTTCGTCTTCAACAACCCCAACCAGGTCTCGGCCTGTGGTTGCGGCGAATCGGTCGAGATCAAGCCGCGCGCGGATACCGCCGCCGCCCATTGAGCGGTCGGGCCGGGCCGATCCCGTCAGGCGACGCGGCTGGCGGCCTCGACTGCATCCTCGGTGACGGTGCGGTTGCGGCCGGCGCGCTTGGCGGCCAGCAGCGCCTGGTCGGCCCGCTCGGTCAGGGAGGCCGCCGTATCGCCGCGCGCATAGCTCGCGACGCCCAGCGAGATCGTGATGCGCCCGAGATTCTCGTTGGTCGAGCGCTTTACCAGTTCGCGCGTCAGCAGGGCCTGGCGCACCGTCTCGGCTCCGAACTTGCCCGCGATCAGGTCGGCATCGGGCAGGATGACGGCGAACTCCTCGCCGCCGAAGCGGGTGATGATCGCCTTGTCCTTGAACTTGTCCTTCATGGTGCGGGCGACGAGCCGCAGCACCTGGTCGCCCGTGAGGTGGCCATGGGCGTCGTTGAACTGCTTGAAGAAATCGATATCGGCCATCACCAGCGCGAAGGGCTCGCGCCGCAGCGTCGCCTGATCGATCGACTTCTGCAGCATCTCCTCGAAATGGCGGCGGTTGGCGAGGCCCGTCAACGGATCGGTGAGCGCCTCGGCCCGCGTCGATTCCAGCGCCTCGCGCAGATTGCGGATCTCGTTGGAGCTGTCACGCAACTGCGCCTCGAGCTTGGTCTTGCGCGTGACCTCCTCGCGCGTCGACATCACCAGCGCCTCGACCCATTCGCGCAGCTTCTGGCGGTCGGCGGGCGCGGGCACGTCCTCTGACATGGCGCAGAGGCGCCCATGATAGCGCTCGCTCGAATCGAGCGCCTTGTCGACGAGCGCCATCAGCCCGTCGATCTCGCCCAGCACCTGCAGGCTGGTTCGCTCGGCATGGCGGGCCAGCCGCTCGGTACCGATGAAGCGGTCATAGAGCTGGTCGATGTCGGCGACGCCGACCTTGCCCTCGCTGCCCGTGATGATGGCCTGCATCGCCATGCTGATCGCCGGCATTTCGCCGCTGAGATGGGCGTACCAGACTTCGAAGGCGCGCGGATAGGTCGGTGAACCATGCTCGCGCATCGCCGCAACGACGCGTTCGGCGAGGTCGTCCGATGGGGAGAGGGGCAGTGCGTGGTCGCTCATGCCATCGACAATCCGAACGCGGAGTCCGCTCGCGGCTGAAAGCCGCGGCAGCCTCGATTGAGAATCGAAGCGGGACATCCTGTCCGTCTCAACGGCGGCATGCGCCCGTCCGTGATTGCGACCTCGGCCGCCTCCACAAGTTGACCTTAGGCGAGGCAGGTTAAAATGCCGTTGACCCGGGGCGCCTCAGCCGACGCGGACAGGCCGCATCAGAAACGCGGGAACATGGTCGCCCAAACCCTTGACCTTGGGGCCGTCATCGTCGTCGCGGCGGCGCGGCTCGGGGCGCGGAGACCGGCCCTCGGTGGCCTTGACCGGCTTGGCGGCGACGCTCTCCGGCGCGCGCTCGGGACGCGCGGCGGGGGCCTCGGGACGAGCCTTTCCGCGGGACGGTGCCTCGGCCGCGCCGTCGCCACGGATCTTCGTCCGTGTCGGGCCGTCGCCGGCGCCACGCCGGCGCGGTGCCACAACCTCATCCTCCGAGGCCGTGCGCTCGACCCGGATCGGGCGCGGGGCCGTTTCCGGCTCTGCCGCCCGCGGGCCACGTTCGGGGCGGCCGCGTCCACGCTCGCCACCGCGCCCGCGACGCTCGTCACCGCGGCCACCGCGACTCGGGCGTTCCTCGCGCGGCGCGCCCGGCGGCAGCGCGTCGAGGCCACGGCCTTCCTCCCAGGAGATGCCCTGGCCCATCAGCTTCTCAATCGCCGCGACGAGCTTCTCGTCATGCTTCGTCACGATGGTGAAGGAAGCACCCTCGCGGCCGGCGCGGCCGGTGCGGCCGATGCGGTGGACATAGTCCTCGGCATGCGTCGGGACGTCGTAGTTGAAGACGTGGCTGACGGCGGGAATGTCCAACCCGCGCGCGGCGACATCGCTGGCGACCAGGATAGGCATCTCGCCGGTGCGGAAGGATTCGAGCGCCGCCATGCGGGCGTACTGGTCCATGTCGCCATGCAGCGAGACAGCCGGAAAGCCATGCTTCTGCAAGGACTTGTGCAGCGTTGCGACATCGCGCTTGCGGTTGCAGAAGACGATCGCGTTCTGCAGGTCCTTGGCTTCGTTGATCAGCTTGCGCAGCGTCTCGCGCTTCTCGAAATCCTGGCCGTTGGAGGCGATCAGCCGCTGTGTGATCGTGGTGGCCGCGGTGGCGGGGCGCGAAACCTCGACGCGCACCGGATTGTGCAGGAACTGCTCGCTGATGCGCGTGATCTCGGGCGGCATTGTCGCGGTAAAGAACAAGGTCTGGCGCGTGAAGGGAACGAGTTTACAAACCCGCTCGATGTCGGGAATGAAGCCCATGTCGAGCATGCGGTCGGCCTCGTCGATGACGAGCAGCTCGACGCCGGTGAGCAGCAGCTTGCCGCGCTCGACATGGTCGAGCAGGCGGCCCGGAGTCGCGATCAGCACGTCGACGCCGCGGGTGATCTTGGCGTCCTGGTCGCCGAAGGAGACGCCGCCGATCAGCAGTGCCACCGAGAGCTTCTGGTTGACGCCGTAGCGGGTGAAGTTCTCCTCGACCTGCGCGGCGAGCTCGCGGGTCGGCTCGAGGATCAGCGTGCGCGGCATCCGGGCGCGGGCACGGCCGTTCTCGAGGATCGTCAGCATCGGCAGGGTGAAGGCGGCGGTCTTGCCGGTTCCGGTCTGGGCGATGCCGAGCACATCGCGGCGGGCCAGCACATGCGGGATGGCCTGCGCCTGGATCGGGGTCGGGGTGTTGTAGCCTGCGGTCGTGACGGCTGTCAGAACCTTTTCACTCAGGCCGAGTTCGGCGAAAGACATCGATGGTTGCGCTTCTTCAAGGGTCGGTGACACGTGGCGGGATGACCGACTCGACCGCGACGGTGGCGCGACTTCTTGTTCCAGCGCGCCTTCGGACCCGTGTGCAATGCAGAAAAAACACGGCAAAGTCAACAATCTAGCGCCTCAGGAGGCTGAAGACCGATGACCGAACCGCTCGTGCTGATCCCGGGATTGAGTTGCGATGCCCGCCTCTATGCGCCGCAATGGCCCGCATTGGCGCCGGGGCGCCCGATTCTGGTGGCGCAGCACGATCGCGACGAGAGCCTCGGCGCCATCGTCGAGCGGCTGCTCGCGGCAGCACCCGCGCGCTTTGCCCTCTGTGGCCTGTCGATGGGCGGTTACACCGCTTTCAAGGTGATGCGCCGCGCTCCCGAACGCGTGACGCGGCTGGCTCTGCTCGACACCAGCGCCAAGCCCGCTACGCCCGAAACCAACGCCCCGCGCGAGCAGATGATCGCGCTGGCGCAGAAGGGTGCCTTCGACAACGTCACGACGCTGCTCTGGCAGCGGCTGGTGGCGCCCGCGCGGCTCTCCGACGAGGCGCTGCGTCTCGAGGTCCGGGCGATGGCCGAGGCGGTCGGCGCGGATGGCTTCGTGCGCCAGCAGCGCGCGATCATGGCGCGTCCGGACTCTCGGCCGGGGCTGGGGGCAATCGGCGTGCCGACGCTTGTCCTCGTCGGCGAGGAGGACCTGATCACGCCGCCGTCGGAGGCGCAGGAGATCGCGAGAGGAATCGGCGCGGCGGCGCGCCTCGTCACGCTGCCCGGCTGCGGGCATCTGGCAACGCTCGAGCAGCCGGAGGCCGTCACGCGCGCCTTGCTGGCCTGGTTGGGCTGAGCCTCAACGGGGCAGGACGCAAGGGTCGAGCTTCGTCTCGGCGGCCGCCCTGCGCAGCGATCCGGTCGTCATCGGGTCGGCTGCCCGCCCACCCGACGCCGCTGCTGCGACCTGGGCCAGGCGCTCGCGGTCGAAATGGGCGGTCTGGTTCGAGATGACATTGGCGGCGATGACCGAGAGGAAGGCGATCGCTGCCCCGGCCTTCGCAAGGTCGGCGACCAGCGTTCCGCGCTCGTTGCGCCAGAACAGTGTGATGAGCCGCATGTGGGCCTCCCCAGCGCCGACGCAGCTTCGCGCCCGGCGGGAACGACTTTGCGGCAGCAGCCGTAAAAAGACGGTTAGCGAAGCGTTGGCGCGACAGGTCGGATTGTCGGCATCGCATCGGCCTCGGCCGGGGCTCCCGCCAGCGCGGCCCGCTGCTCGCGGAACAGGCTGCGCAGGGCGGCGGCCACCGCGGCGACCGCCGGGCGTTGCCGCGAGACCTCATGCGTCACGAGGAATATCTCGTCCGCGGTCCGGTCCGGAGGTGGAGCCAGCCGTCTAAGCGTTTCGTCGGCGTCGCCCATGAAGCAGGGCACCATCGAAACGGCCCCGGAGGCGCGCACGCTCTCGTAACGCGCCGCCGAATCGCCGACGCGCGCGGCGATGGGCCGTCCGGCCGCAAAGGCGAGGATGTGCTCGTCGATGCGCGAGGAGGTTTCGCGGCTGACCGAGATGATCGGCGCCGTCTGCGGATCGACGTCACGGCGGACATAGAGCGCCTGCACCAGCCGGCCGATCTTCTGGGCGAAATGGCCGGGCTCGTCGGGAACGCGGCTCATCCGGATCGCGATGTCGGCGTCGCCGCGGGCGAGGTCGAGCCGTTGCCGGGTGCTGATGATAACGATCTCGACGCCGCCGGCCGCTGCGGAGAGGGCGGTGGCGTGCTTCGTCAGCATCAGGCTGATCGAGGTCGTCGCCGTCACCCGGACCGGCGCATCCGCACCGACACGCAAGCCGCGCGCCCGGCTCGCAAAACGCTCGGCAGCTACCGCAACGTGGTCCGCCTCGCTGGCGAGAGCGGCGCCCGCCTCGGTCGGGATCAGGCGGTTGGCGCCCCGCCGGAAGAGCAGCAGCCCGAGATCCCGCTCGAGGATCTTGAGCCGGCGAGCAATCGTCGCCTCGCTCAGGCGCAGCCTCACCGCCGCCAGGGCCAGCGACCCGCTTTCGGCGATGGCGTGGAATATCCGCAGATCGTCCCAGCCGGGCGCCGCCAGATCGCCGTCGCGTCGAGATGCAGCGGGAGGAGGGCGCCCCATCGGATCAGCGGCCCGTCGCTGAAGAGCCGTTCGCGCAAGCGCTTGTCGGCGGTTCCGGAGGGATCATGGCAGAGCGGCGCTGGGCAGGAGGGCGTGTCATGAGGCATGCGGCCAACATGCGCGCCATGCCCCGCCTGCGCAGCCCGACAGCTTTGCCGGCCAACCCCGCAACAATGCGGGGCTGGCGGGGGGCGCCGGAGCGGGCCGCGGCGATCACAGGTCGATCAGCTCCCCGGCGAAGGCTGCCCGCTCCTGGATGAAGAGGAAGCGCGCTTCCGGCTTGTTGCCCATCAGCCGCTCGACCGTGTCGGAGGTCTCCTCGCGGGTCTCGTGATCGACCATGACCTTGAGCAGGATGCGCTTGGCCGGATCCATCGTGGTTTCCTTGAGCTCGGCCGGCATCATCTCGCCGAGGCCCTTGAAGCGGCCGATCTCGGGCTTCTTGCCCTTGAAGACGCTGGCGATGAGCTCGTCCTTGTGGGCGTCGTCGCGGGCATAGACGGATTTGCCGCCAAGGCGCAGGCGGTAGAGCGGCGGGATCGAGAGATAGAGGTGTCCCTTCTCGATCAGCCGCGGCATCTGGCGCCAGAAGAAGGTCACCAGCAGCGAGGCGATGTGCGCGCCGTCGACATCGGCGTCGGTCATCACGATGACCTTCTCGTAGCGCAGATCGTCCTCGCGGAACTGGCTGCCGATGCCGCAGCCGAGCGCCAGGATCAGGTCGGCGAGCTGCTGGTTCGCATTCAGCTTCTCGCGGGTGGCGTTGGCGACGTTGAGGATCTTGCCGCGCAGCGGCAGGATCGCCTGGGTGGCGCGGTTGCGCGCCTGCTTGGCCGAGCCGCCGGCCGAATCGCCCTCGACGATGAAGAGCTCCGAGCCGGCCGCGCCGGCATTCGAGCAGTCGGCGAGCTTGCCGGGCAGCCTGAGCTTGCGGGTCGCGGTCTTGCGCGAGACCTCCTTCTCGAGCCGGCGGCGCAGGCGCTCCTCGGCCCGGTCGACCGACCAGTCGAGCAGTTTCAGCGCCTGCTGCGGCGCCTGGGCGAGCCAGTGGTCGAAGGCGTCGCGCACGGCGTTCTCGACGATGCGCGCGGCCTCCAGCGTCGCCAGCTTGTCCTTGGTCTGGCCCTGGAACTCCGGCTCGCGGATGAACACCGAGAGCATGGCCGCGCAGGTCGCCATCACGTCGTCGGCGGTGACCTGCGCCATGCGCTTCGACTGGCCGATGCGCTCGGCATGGTCGCGCAGGCCGCGCAGCAGCGCGATCCGCAGGCCGGATTCATGCGTGCCGCCCTCGGGCGTCGGGATCGTGTTGCAGTAGGAGGAGGAGAAGCCGTCCTCGCCCGTCGCCAGCCAGGCGATCGCCCATTCGAGCGAGCCGTGGCTGCCGTCCTTGGTGATCTTGCCGGAGAAGATCGGCTCGGCCACGAGGTCCTTGCCCTCGATCTCGCGGGCCAGATAGTCGCGCAGGCCGCCGGGGAACTTGAAGACGGCCTCGGCGGCGACATCGCCCTCCGGCTTGAGCAGGCCGGGCGCGCAGCGCCAGCGGATCTCGACGCCGCCGAACAGATAGGCCTTGGAGCGGGCCATGCGGAACAGCCGCGCCGGCACGAACTGCGCGCCTTCGCCGAAGATCTGTGCGTCGGCATGGAAGCGCACCCGCGTGCCACGCCGGTTGGCGACGGGGCCGACCGTCTCCAGCGGCCCCTGCGGCAGGCCGCGCGAGAACACCTGGCGGTAGAGCATCTTGCTGCGGGCGACCTCGACTTCGAGCCGGTCGGAGAGCGCATTGACGACCGAGACGCCGACGCCGTGCAGGCCGCCGGAGGTCTCATAGGCCTTGGAGTCGAACTTTCCGCCGGCATGGAGCGTGGTCATGATGACCTCGAGCGCCGACTTGCCGGGAAATTTCGGGTGCGGGTCGACCGGAATGCCGCGGCCATTGTCGGTCACCGCGATCGAGCCATCCTCCAACACCTCGACATCGATGAAGCTCGCATGGCCGGCGACCGCCTCGTCCATGGCGTTGTCGATGACCTCGGCGAAGAGGTGATGCAGCGCGCGCTCGTCGGTGCCGCCGATATACATGCCGGGCCGCCGGCGCACCGGCTCCAGCCCCTCCAGCACCTCGATGGCCGAGGCGTCGTAGCCGGCCTCCGACAGGGTCCCGTTGCGCGGGGGCGCCGCCGCGGCCGGCTGCTGGCGTACGGGGGCGGCCGATAGGGCCTGCGCCGCAGCGGCGCGCGCCGGCTTCGCAGCCGCAGGCGGGGCCATGGGGGCCGGGTCGCCGGGCTGGCCGCCGAAAAGATCGCCGTTGTCCACCATGGTCCGCCTGAAAGTCCCCGATTCGCGACGTTCGATCATAGCCCAGATGGGTCGCCGACGCGTCCGGCCCCTGTCCTACAGCGATGCCGCCGCGCTGGGAACCGGCCTGTTCAACGCGCGTTAAGGCCCGGTCGGCCATGATCGCCGGAATGCGACAGGCGGGCCGCTGCGGCGGCTGCGACATTGGCGCTGAAGTGAGGGGGAACGGTATGGCCCACAGGGACACGCACATCACGATGGCGGGGCTGGAGCGGGCGGCGCGCTGTGCCGGCGAAGCCTTCGGCCATGACGAGGTCGCCGGCTATGGCGACGCGGCCTTCCCGTCCGGCTGGCGGGCGCGGCTGACCGCGGGATTCTCGGCCATGCTCGGCCGCCTGGTGCCCGGCGGCCGCTGACCGCGAGCCGAGCCTGACGGCACCGCCGCGCAGCGACGGCAAAACATCAACCTTTTCGCCCTAGGGTGGTAGCGGAAAGGTGTCCTGCCCATGCGTTGCGTCATCGTCAGCGATTTCGGTGCCGTCAATGGCGGCGCCGCCAAGGTGGCCATCGAGAGCGCGCGCGGTCTGGCCGAGGCCGGGGTCGAGGTCGTCTTCGCCTGCGCGATCGGTCCGGTCTCGCCGCGGCTCGACCATCCCCGCATCGACGTTCAGCGCTTCGAGGGCGAGGAGATCTGGAAGGTCGGGGGCCGCATCGCCGCCGCCCGGCAGGGCATCTGGAACGCTGCCGCCCATGCCTTCCTGACCGCGCTGCTCGCGCGCCAGCCGGCCGGGACGATCGTCCATCTGCATCAGTGGACCAAGGCCTTCAGTCCGGCCGCCATCGCAGCCGTGGGCGAGAGCGGGCTGCCGGTCGCGATCACAATGCACGACTATTTCTCGTTCTGCCCCACCGGCGGCTATTTCGACTTCAAGGCGGGAGCGCCTTGCGCACGCCGGCCGATGTCGGGCGGCTGCATGGCGGCGAATTGCGACCGCGAGAGCTATGCCCACAAGCTCGTCCGCGTCGCCCGGCAATGGCGCTCCGACGAGGCGCTGCGCGCACTGGCCCAGCCGCTCTTCATCCATGTCAGCGATTTCGCGCGCGACGTCGCCCGCGCGTTCCTGCCCCGGCAGGCCCGCCATGTGGTGGTCGAGAACATGATGGAGGCCCAGAAGCGGCCGCCCGCCGAGGTCGCCGGCAACCGGCACGCGCTGTTCCTCGGGCGCTTCACCCAGGAGAAGGCCGGCGACGTCCTGGCCCGGGCGGCGCGCGAGGCGGGGATGCCGGTGCGCTTCGTCGGCGAGGGACCGCTGCGCGCCGAGATCCTCAAGGCCAATCCCGCCGCCGATTTCGGCGCCTGGGTTCCCGCGGAGCGCGTCTTCGAGGAGATCGAGCGCGCCCGCTGCCTCGTCCTGCCTTCGCTCTGGTACGAGCCCGGGCCGCTGGTCGTGGCCGAGGCCCGCTCGCGCGGCGTGCCGGTCGTGCTCGCCCGCACGACCGGGCCGGCCGGCTGGATCCGCGACGGCGAGGACGGGCTGCTCGTCGATGGCGGGGATGTCGCGGGTCTGGCGGCCGCGCTCGCGCAGCTTCAGGACGACGAGACGGCGCGTCGCATGGGGGAGGCCGCCTATCGGCACTACTGGGCCGACCCGCTGACGGTCGCGCGCCATGTCGCGCGCACCATCGCCGCCTATGAGACGCTGGCCCGCGCGCCGCAGGCCGCCAGCGCCGCGGGCTAGGGCGCCGGAATCTGCGGTTTCGCTAAGGCCGCCGCGCCTGCCCGAGTCAAAAAACAGCCGGGGTGTCGCCACCCCGGCTGCAAAGGTGGACCGCGAACGGCGGTCGGGAGGAAGCTCGCGGCCGGCCGCTCGGGCCGGCCGAAATCCTCAGTAGGAGTAATACATCGCGAACTCGACCGGGTGCGGCGTCATCTCGAAGCGCGCCACGTCCTGCATCTTCAGCTCGATGTAGCTCTCGATGAAGTCGTCGTTGAAGACGCCGCCGGCCTTGAGGTAGGCGTTGTCCTTCTTGAGCGCCTCCAGCGCCTCGCGCAGCGAACCGCAGACCGTCGGGATCTTCTTCAGCTCGCGCGGCGGCAGGTCGTAGAGATCCTTGTCCATGGCCGGGCCCGGATCGATCTTGTTGATGATGCCATCGAGGCCGGCCATCAGCATCGCGGCGAAGGCGAGATAGGGGTTCGCCATCGGATCGGGGAAGCGGACCTCGACGCGCTTGGCCTTCGGCGAGGTCGTCCACGGAATACGGCAGGACGCCGAGCGGTTGCGGGCCGAATAGGCCAGCAGCACCGGTGCCTCATAGCCCGGGACCAGACGCTTGTAGGAGTTGGTCGACGGGTTGGTGAAGGCGTTCAGCGACTTGGCGTGCTTGATGATGCCGCCGATGTACCAGAGGCACTCCTGCGACAGGTCGGCATACTTGTTGCCGGCCATGATCGGCTTGCCGTTCTTCCAGATCGACTGGTGGACGTGCATGCCCGAGCCGTTGTCGCCATAGATCGGCTTCGGCATGAAGGTCGCGGTCTTGCCGTAGCTCTGCGCGACGTTGTGGATGGCGTATTTGTAGACCTGCATCTGGTCGGCCATCAGCGTCAGCGTGTCGAACTTCATGCCGAGCTCGTGCTGGGCCGAAGCGACCTCGTGATGGTGCTTCTCAACCTTGACGCCCATGGCCGCCATGGCCGCGAGCATCTCGCCGCGCATGTCCTGCGCCGAATCCTGCGGCGGGACGGGGAAGTAGCCGCCCTTGGTGGCGATGCGGTGGCCGAGATTGCCGCCCTCATACTCGGTCATGCCGTTGATCGGCAGCTCGACATTGTCGAGCTTGAAGCCGGTGTTGTAGGGGTCGGCGGCGATCTTGACGTCGTCGAAGACGAAGAACTCGGCCTCGGGACCGACATAGATCGCGTCGCCGATGCCGGTCGACTTCAGATAGGCCTCGGCCTTCTTGGCCATGCCGCGCGGGTCGCGGCCATAGGGCTCGCCGGTGGCCGGCTCGAGCACGTCGCAGGTGATGACCATCGTGGCCGCCGAGAAGAACGGATCCATCACGGCCGTCGTCGGGTCGGGCATCAGCAGCATGTCGGACTCGTTGATCGCCTTCCAGCCGGCGATCGAGGAGCCGTCGAACATCGTGCCCTCGGCGAAGATGTCCTCGTCGATCATCGTGACGTCGAACGTCACATGCTGCCACTTGCCGCGCGGGTCGGTGAAGCGGAAGTCGACATATTTGACGTC
This sequence comes from Allobosea sp. R86505, assembly GCF_042466375.1. Lineage (NCBI taxonomy): Bacteria > Pseudomonadati > Pseudomonadota > Alphaproteobacteria > Hyphomicrobiales > Alloboseaceae > Allobosea > Allobosea sp. R86505. The sequence continues at coordinate 2,893,688 of NZ_JAXHPY010000001.1, forward strand.
GTTGTCCTTGATCGCCTTGAGGACATCCTTGGCGTTCTTCATCTCAGCATTCCTCTTGTGGTCGTTTCTCAACTCATTCGGCCCTTGGGTCGCTCAGACCTCCGGGCCACCGAACGCGCGGGTCGGGATGAGCCCTCAGATCGCGTCCGCGCCGGTTTCTCCGGTGCGGATGCGGATCGCCCCCTCCACCGTCGATACAAAAATCTTGCCATCGCCGATGCGGCCCGTCTGGGCGGCTTTCATGATGGCTTCGATGGCGCCGTCGACCATCTCGTCGGCCAGCACGATCTCGATTTTGACCTTCGGCAGGAAGTCGACGACGTATTCGGCGCCGCGATAGAGTTCGGTGTGGCCCTTCTGCCGTCCGAAGCCCTTGGCCTCGAGAACGGTGATGCCCTGCAGGCCGACCTCCTGAAGCGCCTCCTTCACCTCGTCCAGCTTGAACGGCTTGATGATCGCTTCGATCTTCTTCATGCGCGGACCGGCCTCCCTTGCGCCGAACTCGACCCCGGCAGGACGCCGGAACCCTCTGCCGCCGTCGTCCGGCCCGCCGGGCCTTGCCCGGGCCGGCAGGCTCGGACCGGCCCGGCGGGGCCGACGGCAACATCCTCAACTCTGCTCATAGCATCGGCGCCTGTCTCTCGCTACGCGGAGACCTCCCGGCGGATGCGCGATCATGGGGCAGAAAACAGATGATAAAATAGGCAAATGATCAATAGGTAGTCATAAGCTCTTGCCAGCCGCGGCCTTGCCGCGGTCTCGGCGCTGCCGGATGATGCGCCGATGACGCACACCGCGCTCCATGATCTCGCCCTGCTCGGCGTCGCCGGGATGGCGGCGGCCGATCGCATCGCCATCGCGGCCGGCACGCCCGGTGCCGTCCTGATGGAGCGGGCCGGCAAGGCGGTGGCCGACGCCGTCGATCGCCGAACGCCGCTGGGCGCGCGCATCCTGGTGCTTTGCGGGCCCGGCAACAATGGCGGCGACGGCTTCGTGGCGGCGCGCCTGCTGGCGCGGCGGGGGCGGCCCGTGACGCTGGCGCTGCTGGGCGACCGTGCGAAGCTCTCCGGCGATGCGGCCGCGATGGCGGCGGCCTGGAGCGGGCCGGTGGAGGCGCCGGATGCGGTCCAGCCGCAGGCCCATGGCCTGATCGTCGATGCGCTGTTCGGCGCCGGGCTGAACCGCCCGCTCGACGGGGAAGCGGCGGCGCTGGTCTCGTCGCTCAACGCGGCGCAGCGGCCGGTCGTGGCGGTCGATGTGCCCAGCGGGCTGTCGGGCGACACGGGATGCGCCACTGGCCCCGTCGTCGCGGCGACCGAGACGGTCACCTTCTTCCGGCTGAAGCCCGCGCATCTGCTCTGGCCGGGTCGCAGCCTCTGCGGCACGGTCACCCTTGCCGACATCGGCATCGACCCGGCGCTCGTCTTCACCCCGGAGGCGCCGCCCGTCCTGTTTGCCAATGCGCCGCCGCTCTGGCGCGGATCCTGGCCACGTCACGCACCCGACACGCACAAATATCGCCGTGGCGCGGTGCTCGTGGTCGCCGGCGGGCTCGCCGGCGTCGGCGCGCCGCGCTTGGGCGCCGGCGCCGCGCTGCGGCTCGGAGCGGGGCTGGTGACGATCGCCTGCCGCTCCGAGGCGCTGGCGGCTCACGCCGCCCGCGGCCCCGACGCGCTGATGCAGCGCGCCGTCGATGACAGGGAACAGCTTTCGCTGCTGCTCTCCGAGCGTCGTCTCTCGGCCGTGCTGATCGGTCCTGCGCTCGGGCTCGACGCCGCGGCGCGCGATGCGGTGATGACGGTGCTGCGCAGCGACGTCCCCTGCGTGCTCGACGCGGATGCGCTGACACTGCTGGCGCCCTCCGGCGCGAGGCTGCCGCATCTCCTGGGCCGGCGGGAGGAAGCCTGCGTATTGACGCCGCATGAAGGGGAGTTCCAGCGGCTGTTCTCCGCGAGTCCCGGCATCGGCGAGGCGCCGTCAAAGCTGGAGCGGGCGCGGCGGGCCGCAGCCCATGCGCTGGCGGTCGTGGTGCTGAAGGGCATCGATACGGTCGTCGCCGGGCCCGACGGTCGCGCCGCCATTAACACGACGGGTCACCCGGCCCTGGCGACGGCGGGATCGGGTGACGTTCTCGGCGGCGCGATCGCCGGGCTGCTGGCGCAAGGCATGCCGTCCTTCGAGGCGGCCTGCGCAGCAGTTTGGCTGCATGGCCGGGCCGGAGAGGCGCTCGGGCGGGGGCTGATCGCCGACGACCTGCCGGCCGCGCTCGGTCGGTTGGCCGGCGAGATCGACCGGGACGAGACGTGAAAACGCCCGCCGTCCGGAGGGACGGCGGGCGCCTTTAGGCTAGGGCGCGATCAGCTGTCGGAATAGGTCACGGCCGGGGCGGCCTCGAGCTGGTCCTTCGTCATGCTGATCTTGCCGTGGTCCGGATACATCTGGTCCATCGGCGCGTTCGCGGCGGTTCCGGCCGTGCCGACCGTACCCGCCGTCCCGGCTGCCCCGGTCGCGCGCGGCGCCGTGGCTGCCGTACCGGTCGCGGTGGTGCCGGGCGCGGTGGTGCGGGTCGCTGCGGTACCTGTGGCGGTCGCCGCCATCGGCTGCATGCTCCAGTTGACCTCCTCGAACTTCACCGCGACATCCTTGGTGCCGATGCCGAGGAACCCGCCGACGCCGACGGTCACGCCGGTGATCTTGCCGGAGCTGTCGATCAGCACCTCGGTGACGTCGCCGACCTTCTCATTGCCGGGGCCGTAGATGTCGACGCCCATCAGCTTGGAGGCGCGCCAGTTCCCGCGCATGGCCTGGTTCTGCGGCGCGAGCGTCGCCTGCGCGCCGGAAGCGGCGGGAGCCGCGGTCGACGGGGCCATCGTGGAATTCGGAGCGGCATTGGGGGCGGCCGGAGCGGGTGCAGCGGTCTGTGCGATGGCGGTGGCGCTCATCAGCGCGAAAGCCAGCGAGGTCGCGGCGAGGTGATGCTTGAACATGGTGTCCTCCTTCAGTCAGTCGGGGGTCGTCCGCCTTGCGACGGTCTGCCTCATCAACACGCGCGGCCTGCAATTGTTCACGCTCTCGCCAAAATTTCGGCTCCGAACCGACCGGCAAGGGTCCGCCCCGCCGGCCGCCAAGGGCGCATGGTGAGCTTGCGGCGAATGTTTCCGGAACTCCGGGCGAACCCGGCGGGTTTGGCGTTCGACAGAGGCTTGCCCCATCGGCACGAGCCCGATCAGCAAAGGACTGGCGATGAGCGACGTTCCGGTGACCATCATGCTGGGCCAGCGCGAGCAGGCCGCGCTCGCGCGCTACAGAAGAGACCACGATCCCGCGGCCACGCTCGCCGACGCCGCCCGAGCCATCATCGCCGCCTGGGGCGAAGGCGGAGGCGCTCCTCGGAATGAGAACGCCACGGTCGATGAAGGCCTGCGGCCGGAGCAACTGAACGCCAGCAACGACATCTGAGGGCTGGCGTGAGGGGATGCGGGCGCGCTGTCGCTGGTTCAGGAGGGTTCGCGCCAACCCGAGGCGTCGTCATGCCGCCGATCCCACACAGCGATTGCTTCGATCAGCGCCGCACGCTCGCGCTCTTCGGTTTCGCCGCGGCTCGAAGCGTCCAGGGCGGCGATCCGGCGGGTCGCGGATTCGTAATCATCGAGCGTCTCGATCCGGATCCGCGGCCGGTCCGGCTCGCCGCAATGGGCTGAATGGTCCACCGACACGCGCATCGTCGTCCTCCGCTGCTCGTCTCCCGAACTACCCCTGAGGTCGCTCCATGTTCCCGCTGCCATGGCCCGTGGAGCGGATGGAGCGCCAGAGACCCGACTGGCTTTAAGGGTTCCTCAAAAGGTCACGCGGCCTGATGATCGGCAGGCGGCACCGATAGTCCCGGGCCGGGCAGGGGCCTCACCATGACTCGAACTCTCGCCATGGGAACTGCCGTCGCGATGATCGGCGGGGTGCTCTGCGTCACGCTCGGCCCGGCGCCGGCCCAGGCCTTCTGGTCGCGCGGGCAGGTCTCGATGTGTGCCGATGCGACGACGGAACGCGAGCGCATCCGCCATCGCTGCCACGAACTCGGTGGCTATGCCGATCCGGGCTGGCCGGCGCTGGGACTGGGGGGCGGCGGCGGACGCTATCAGGTTCCTCACCCCAGGCTTCCCCCCGGCCATCGGCCGCCGACGCGCCGGCTCGGCTGAGGGCGCGGCGGCCTCTTCAGGGAGCTGGGATGCCTGATGTCGGGATCGTGGTGAGCGGGGAGGGGATCGAACCCTCAACCACATGATTAAAAGTCACGTGCTCTACCACTGAGCTACCCGCCCTCACGGGCGCTGACATACGGATGCCCCGGCTGCGGGTCAACATTGTTCCGCCCGGCCTTTCCATGTCAGAAGCGCGGCAATGCGGCGCGGCTGCCGGTGGCTGGCGCCTCGGGCGGTGTGGATTTGGGACGGCGACGGAATGAGCGGTGCGGAGCGATCGCAGGCGACGGCCGCCTGGACACGCTGGACGGTCGGGTTCTTCGGCACCGCCGCGGCGACGCTGTTCGTCCTGTGGGGCTTCGTCGCCGCGCTCGATCCCTTCGGGCTGCGCGTCGCCAGCGGGCAGGCGCCGCGCCCGATCATGGATATCAACCAGCGCTTCATGTACCCGCAGCTCGTTCGCTCCGGACGTTTCGATTCGGCCGTGTTCGGCACCTCCACCATGCGCCTGCTCGATCCGGCCACGCTGTCGGAAGGCATCGGCGGCCGCTTCGTCAATCTGGCCATGAACGCGGCGACGCCCTGGGAGCAGGTCCAGATGGCGGAACTGTTCGCTCGTCAGGTCGCAGCGCCCCGCTCGCTGCTCTGGGGCATCGATTCGACCTGGTGCGAGGCCGATGCGACGGAGCCGGCCAAGCGGCTGACGCCGCGGCCCTTCCCGCCCTGGCTTTATGACGGCGTGGGTTGGCGCGACTGGCCCCAGCTGATGAACCTGACCACGCTCGAGATCGCGGCACGGCTGTTCGCGCACCACCTCGGCCTGATGCCGGAGCGGATCCGCGGCGACGGCTACGAGGTCTTCACCCCGCCTGAAGAACTCTACGATCTCGCCCGTGCCCGGATGCATCTCTATGCCGACCGGGGCGGCGTCGCGCCCGACCCGGCGCCGATCGTGCCGCCGGAGTCCGTCCCGGCGCAGGCACGGGCGCAGTGGCGTTTCCCGGCGCTGGCCTGGCTGGACGAGTCGCTCACCGGTCTGCCGTCGACGACGCGGGTGCTGCTCGTTCTGCCGCCAGCCCATTACGCGACGATGCCGCGCGAGGGCTCCGCGGCGGGGCAGCGCTACGCCGCCTGCAAGCAGGGCGTCGCTGCCGTCGCAGCCCGCCGCGGCGCGACCGTGGTCGACTATGCGCTGACCTCGCCGATCACCCGGCGCGACGACAACTACTGGGATCGGGTGCATTACCGACTGCCGATCGCGCGGCGCCTGGAGGCCGATCTCGTGGCTGTGGCAAACGGCACGGTCCCGCTGGCCGACGGAGCGGCTGTGGTGACGTTGCCGCGTTAACCGGTCGGAAACCAAGGCGGCCTAACGCTAAGGCCATGGTCATCCGTCGCGGCGTCCGATCCGTCCTCATCACCCTCGCGCTCTACCTCGTGTCGGGTGCGGCGGTCAGCTATTTCATGTTCCATGCGCAGCACGGCTCGCGCGGCCTCGATGCGCGCGACACGCTGAAGGACTCGCTGCGCGAGATGGAGACCGAACTCGCTACGTTGGCCACCGAGCGCAAGCTCTGGGAGAGCCGGCTCGCGCTCGTGCGCGACGAGGCCGTCGACCGCGACGTGCTGGAGGAGCGGGCCCGCGACAGCCTCGGCCGCGTCCACAAGAACGACGTCATCCTGATAGGCCGCTGAGGCGGGGCGGCGACGCCGGCAAATAGTCCCGGACGTATCGATTAACTGGAATTCAGTTACGTTATGAATTCGCTTTGTATTCATGGCCTTGGCTCATGCTGCAATGCGAGATAGCCGCCTCGCCAAGGGTTTTGCGATCCTCTACAACCAAGGTCGAGTGACCTTGGAGGACCGCCGATGGCCGTTGCCGCGCGCAAGACGAAAGCTGCCGCCCCCGTCAAATCCGCCGCCAAGCCGGCCAAGGCGCGAACGGCCAAGGCCGGCGCCGACAAGGCGTCCGCCGCCGCGCCGAGCAACATGGCGGTCTTCACCAGGGAGGAAGACCTCCACGCCTATCGCGAGATGCTGCTGATCCGCCGCTTCGAGGAGAAGGCCGGCCAGATGTACGGCATGGGCCTGATCGGCGGCTTCTGCCACCTCTATATCGGGCAGGAAGCGGTCGTCGTCGGCATGCAGATGGCCTCGAAAGAGGGCGACCAGGTCATCACCGGCTATCGCGACCACGGCCACATGCTGGCCTGCGGCATGGAATCGCGCGGCGTGATGGCCGAGCTGACCGGGCGGCGCGGCGGCTATTCGCGCGGCAAGGGCGGCTCCATGCACATGTTCTCCCGCGAGAAGAACTTCTATGGCGGCCACGGCATCGTCGGCGCCCAGGTCTCGCTCGGCACGGGTCTCGGCTTCGCCAACTGGTACCGCGAGGATGGGCGTGTCTCGCTCGCCTATTTCGGCGATGGCGCCGCCAATCAGGGCCAGGTCTATGAGAGCTTCAACATGGCCCAGCTCTGGAAGCTGCCGGTCGTGTTCATCATCGAGAACAACCGCTATGCCATGGGGACCTCGGTCAACCGCGCCTCGGCCCAGACCGATTTCTCCCGCCGCGGCGTCTCCTTCGGCATTCCCGGCGAGCAGGTCGACGGCATGGATGTGCGCGCCGTACGCGACGCCGCGACCCGTGCGATCGAGCATGCCCGCTCGGGCCAGGGCCCCTACATCCTCGAGATGCAGACCTACCGCTATCGCGGCCACTCGATGTCGGACCCGGCAAAGTACCGCTCCAAGGACGAGGTCCAGCGCATGCGCGAGGAGCATGACCCGATCGAGCAGGTGAGGGGCCGCCTCACCCGCGAGTTCAAGGTCGGCGAGGACGAGCTGAAGGCGATCGACGCCAAGGTCCGCGAGATCGTCAACGACGCGGCCGAGTTCGCGACACACGACCCCGAGCCCGATCCGTCGGAGCTGTTCACGGACATCCTGCTGGAGCCGGCCAAGGCCTGAGGGCCTTCGCCGCGCCGCCTTTCCCTTTCGCCTCGTCCAATCATTCCGGGTGCGTTCATGCCGATCGACATTCTCATGCCTGCCCTTTCGCCCACGATGGAGCAGGGCAAGCTCGCCAAGTGGCTGAAAGCCGAGGGCGACAGCGTCAAGGCCGGCGACATCATTGCCGAGATCGAGACCGACAAGGCCACGATGGAGGTCGAGGCCGTCGACGAGGGCATCCTCGCCAAGATCTTGATCGCCGACGGCACCGAGAACGTCGCGGTCAACACGCCGATCGGCATCATCGCCGCCGAGGGCGAGGATGCGAAGGCGGCGGCGGCGCCCGCACCGGCCGCCAAGCCGGTGGCCGAGCCCGCAGCCCCCGCGGCAGCGGCTCCCGCCGCCGCGACGCCGGCGACCGTGCCGGCCCAGGCGAAGTCCTACGACGCCTCGTCGGAATTCCCGGCCGGCGCCGAGATCGTCAGCATGACGGTCCGCGAGGCGCTGCGCGACGCCATGGCCGAGGAGATGCGCCGCGACGGCGACGTCTTCGTCATGGGCGAGGAGGTCGCCGAGTACCAGGGCGCCTATAAGGTGACCCAGGGGCTGCTGCAGGAGTTCGGCGCCAAGCGCGTGATCGATACCCCGATCACCGAGCACGGCTTCGCCGGCATCGGCGTCGGCGCGGCGCTGACCGGCCTGCGCCCCATCGTCGAGTTCATGACCTTCAACTTCGCCATGCAGGCGATCGACCAGATCATCAACTCCGCCGCCAAGACGCTCTACATGTCCGGCGGCCAGATGGGCTGCCCGATCGTGTTCCGCGGGCCCAACGGCGCGGCCGCCCGCGTCGGCGCCCAGCACAGCCACGACTACGCCGCCTGGTACTCCAACGTGCCCGGCCTCAAGGTGGTGATGCCCTACAGCGCGTCTGACGCGAAGGGCCTGCTCAAGAGCGCCATCCGCGACCCCAACCCGATCATCTTCCTCGAAAACGAAATCCTCTACGGCCGCACCTTCGACGTGCCCAAGGGCGACGACTTCCTGATCCCGATCGGCAAGGCCAAGGTCGCCCGCCCGGGCACCGACGTCACCATCGTCTCCTTCGGCATCGGCATGACCTATGCGCTCGGCGCCGCCGAGGCGCTGGCCAAGGAGGGCATCGAGGCCGAGGTCATCGACCTCAGAACGATCCGCCCGATGGACATCGAGACCGTCGTCGCCTCGATCCAGAAGACCAACCGCTGCGTCGCGGTCGAGGAAGGCTTCCCGCAGTCCGGCGTCACCGCCGAGATCGGCATGAAGATCATGGAAGCGGCGTTCGACTATCTCGATGCGCCCGTCGCCCGCGTCACCGGCAAGGACGTGCCGATGCCCTACGCCGCGAACCTCGAGAAGCTGGCTCTGCCGAACATCGGCGAGGTCGTCGCGGCGGCCAAGGCCGTCTGCTATCGCTGAGAAGGGGCGCAACCGATGCCGACCAACATCCTGATGCCCGCGCTCTCTCCGACCATGGAGAAGGGCAATCTCGCCAAATGGCTGAAGAAGGAAGGCGATACGATCAAGTCCGGCGACATCATCGCCGAGATCGAGACCGACAAGGCCACGATGGAAGTCGAGGCCGTCGACGAGGGCATCCTCGCCAGGATCGTGGTGCCGGAAGGCACGGCCGACGTCGCCGTCAACGAGATCATCGGCGTGATCGCCGCCGAGGGCGAGGACGCCAAGGCGGCCGCCGCGCCGGCCAAGGCGGAAGCGCCCAGGGCCGAGGCGCCCAAGGCGGCGCCTGCCGCCGCCGCTCCGGCGGCCGCTCCCGCGGCGGCGCCGGTGGCGTCCTCCGGCGAGCGGCCCTTCGCCTCGCCGCTGGCGCGCCGGCTCGCCAAGGAGGCCGGGCTGGATCTGTCGAAGGTCCAGGGCTCGGGCCCCCATGGCCGCATCGTCGAGAAGGACATCGAGGTTGCGAAGGCCGGCGGCGGTGCCAAGGCCGCGCCGGCTGCCGCGCCTGCGACGGCTGCCCCGGCGGCCGCGCCGAAGCCTGCGGCTGCGCCGCTGGCGACCGGCCCCTCCGACGAGCAGGTCAAGAAGCTGTTCGCAGCCGATTCCTATGAGGAGGTGCCGCATGACGGCATGCGCAAGACGATCGCGCGCCGCCTGCTCGAGGCCAAGCAGACCGTCCCGCATTTCTACGTCACCGTGGATTGCGAGCTCGACGCTCTGCTCAAGCTGCGCGGCGAACTCAACGCCGCCGCCCCCGAGAAGGACGGCAAGCCGGCCTACAAGCTCTCGGTCAACGACATGGTGATCAAGGCGCTGGCGCTGGCGCTGAAGGCCGTGCCGGACGCCAATGTGAGCTGGACCGAGAACGCCATGCTCAAGCACAAGCACGCCGATGTCGGCGTCGCCGTCTCGATCCCCGGCGGGTTGATCACGCCGATCATCCGTGACGCCTGCCACAAGAGCCTGTCGCAGATCTCCAACGAGATGAAGGACATGGCGGCCCGCGCCAAGGCCCGCAAGCTCAAGCCCGAGGAGTATCAGGGCGGCACCACGGCGGTCTCCAACCTCGGCATGTTCGGGGTCAAGGACTTCGCCGCGATCGTGAACCCGCCCCATGCGACGATCCTGGCGGTCGGTGCCGGCGAGCAGCGCGCCGTGGTCAAGGGCGGCCAGCTCGCGGTCGCCACCGTGATGTCGGTAACGCTCTCAACCGACCACCGCGCCGTCGACGGCGCGCTCGGCGCCGAGCTGCTGGCGGCCTTCAAGGGCTATATTGAGAAGCCGATGGCGATGCTGGTGTGAGGGGGCCCCGATGCCGGTCACCAAGCGGCACCACCCCCACCCCTATCCCCTCCCCACAAGGGGGAGGGGAAGAGCTTCGGCGATTGATGGTGCGCTAGGACATTGTGCGTTGATCGCTCGACCTAACCCCTCCCCCTTGTGGGGAGGGGAAGGGGTGGGGGTCGTGGTGCAAGTTTCGACGGTATCGGGCTGACGCGATGCCGTGGATGCAAGCGAAGGATCGCGTAGCGACACTGGCAGCCAAGCGAAACGCGCCCAAGCTTCGCCGCAGCCTGACCGAGCCTGAAAAGCGGCTCTGGATGCTCCTCCGCAAGCGCCTGCCTCAGGATGGCACCCATTTTCGCCGGCAGGTCGCGCTCGGTCCCTATGTCGCGGACTTTGCCTGTCTCGCGGCAAGGCTCGTCATCGAAGTCGACGGCGACCAGCACGGGACCGACCGGGCACTGCGCTACGACGCCCGCCGAACCGCGTGGCTCGAGGCCAACGACTTCACGGTCCTGCGCTTCACCAACCGGCAGATCATGACCGAGGCGGAGATGGTGGTCGACACGATCTTCGCCGCTCTATCCGGACAGCTCTCGCGCTGTCCGCCGACCCCCACCCCCAGCCCCTCCCCACAAGCGGGAGGGGAGGAGTTCAGGTGATCCATGGCTGACTACGACATCATCATCATCGGCTCCGGCCCCGGCGGCTATGTCGCGGCGATCCGGGCAGCCCAGCTCGGCTACAGGACGGCGATCGTCGAGCGCGAGCATCTCGCCGGCATCTGCTCGAACTGGGGCTGCATCCCGACCAAGGCGCTGCTGCGCTCGGCCGAGATCCTGCACTACGGCCAGCACGCCAAGGATTACGGGCTGGTGCTGGAAGGCACCTTCAAGGCCGATCTCGAAGCGGTTGTGAAGCGCTCGCGCGGGATCGCGGCGCGGATGAACAACGGCGTCCAGTTCCTGATGAAGAAGAACAAGGTCGACGTGATCTGGGGCGAGGCGGTGCTGACCAAGCCTGGGACGATCCAGGTCGCGCCGACGAAGAAGCCGGCGATGCAGCCGCAGGTGCCGCCGCCGAAGAACGCCAAGGGCGAGGGCACCTACACCGCCGACCACATCATCGTCGCGACCGGCGCCCGCCCGCGCGCGCTGCCCGGGATCGAGCCGGACGGCAAGCTGATCTGGACCTATTTCGAGGCGATGGTGCCGGCCAAGCTGCCGAAGTCCCTGCTCGTCATGGGCTCGGGCGCCATCGGCATCGAGTTCGCCTCCTTCTACCGGACCATGGGCGTCGAGGTGACGGTCGTCGAGGTGATGCCGCAGGTCGTCCCCGTCGAGGATGCCGAGATCGGCGCCTTCGCTCGCAAGGCCTTCGAAAAGCAGGGCATCAAGATCCTGACCTCGGCCAAGGTCACCAAGGTCGAGAAGGGGGCCGACAGCGTCACCGCCCATATCGAGGACGAGAAGGGCGGCAAGCTCACCATCACCGCCGACCGCATGATCTCGGCCGTCGGCGTCGTCGGCAACATCGAGAATCTCGGGCTGGAAGCGCTCGGCGTGAAGACCGATCGCGGCTGCATCGTCATCGACGGGCTCTGCCGCACCAATGTGAAGGGGCTCTATGCCATCGGCGACGTCGCCGGCCCGCCGATGCTCGCCCACAAGGCCGAGCATGAGGGCGTGATCTGCATCGAGGCGATCAAGGGCCTCCACCCGCACCCCATGGACAAGCTGATGATCCCGGGCTGCACCTATTGCCACCCGCAGATCGCCAGCGTCGGCCTGACCGAGGCCAAGGCCAAGGCTGCCGGCCATGAGATCAGGGTCGGCCGCTTCCCCTTCGTCGCCAATGGCAAGGCGGTGGCGCTCGGCGAGGATTCAGGACTCGCCAAGACGATCTTCGACGCGAAGACCGGCAAGCTGCTCGGCGCCCATCTGGTCGGCCCGGAGGTCACCGAGCTGATCCAGGGCTTCGTCGTGGCGATGAACCTCGAGACCACCGAGGAAGAGCTGATGCACACCGTCTTCCCGCATCCGACGATCTCGGAGGTGATGAAGGAGAGCGTGCTCGACGCCTATGGCAAGGCGCTGAACGCGTAAGGGGCTATACGCCAGTCTCGCGTTTCCGCTTTGCATGAGGCTCGGACGCCTAGCATCGTAACGTCAACTGGTCGCAAGTTCGCGGCCGCTGGAAAATGTCGACCAGCATCTGCAGCCGCGCCGACATGGCGGCCGTGATTGCGCATTTCCACGTTGTGAAGGGCTGGGCCTATTCGTTCCGCTTCAAGGACCGGAACGACTACGCCGCCGCCGATAAGGCGATAGTGCAGATCACGCCGAGGGTCTGGCAGATCGTCAACGCTACAACCGCTCGGGCTATGAACACGTCCGCACGATCACCAAGTCGGTTGCCGGATCGGCCAATGTAAAGATCGCCGGAATTCCGGTTACGCCCGCCGTAATCGATAAGCTGCCGGGCCGGATCACCTTCGCCTCCGCGCCCGGATCGGCGCCGACCGCCTCCTTACATTTCGACGTTCCCGTCTGCTTCGATACCGACTGCCTGCCGGTTCAGGCGAACGACTGGGACTTGCAGATCGTCAACAACATCGACCTCGTGGAGGTGCTGGAGTGATACGCAAAATATCTCCGGCACCTCTGCGGCGTCAAATTCACAATTATTCTCTCACCGAAAAATAGTTGCCCAAAATAAAACGAGCAACCAAGATACGGTCAGGCATGGTGGAATCAAATTCCAAGGAAACAAGAACGTTAGTGTATCAGATTTTGCACTCTTGAGTGGGGCGATCTCGAATTTATTATCCTCCAGCAGCGCATTTAGCTCCCTGTGTCGCTGTCCCAAAACACGCCCACTTACTTTAAGTGCGTACAGAGTAGATAATGCGGATACAAAACCGAGAGAACAAATTATAACCATAAAGAATTTTGTATCCTTTTATTTAATCATAATTCCAATAGATGCAAACAGCAACCCCTGAATTGTAAGAAGCCAACTTAAGCGATGATTTACTAAACCATCTTCATGCCTAATTTGCTCATGCGCTATTTTTATTTGTTCACTTAAGCTAAGCTTGTCTTCAGTCATAGGCGCATCCTCCAACTCGCCGTCATGTTGATTTGGCTATCGCCAGGTCCGCTTTGTGAGCATTGATTTCTTTCTGGCCAGAACATTACCAGTTTCGAAGGCCGCCACTCAAGCGAGTTCAAATCCAATGAAAACCTTCCCACCCGCGCTCGCAACCCACGTTGCGGGCGGGCTCACAACGTTGTGCCGATGCTGGCTTGTGGATTGCCGCGACGGCATGGTGATGGGTTTCACCGACTTCCATCGCGACCTCGTCTTTGATGACGTCAACTACAAGGCGGCGCCTGGTTTCGCTGCGACCGCCATCGAAAGACAGCTTGGCTTTGCCGTTTCGAACCTCAATGTGCAGAGCGCGCTGTCGTCTGACGCGCTCACTGAGGACGATCTGCGCGGCGGGCGCGACGACCATGCGTCGGGGTAGCATAGAGCGACGGCGGTCTGGACTTCGCCGCCGGCGATCCGCATATCCCGGCCATGGCGCCCCGGACCCGCAAACCCAAAGACCCCGACACGATCGTGCCCGACGAGCAGGTCGAAATCCTGCCGCCCGGCCGCGGCCTCGTGCTCGACTGGCGCGTGATCGAGCCGACCGTGGCGCTGGGCACCGTGACGGGCTTTGCGGCCAGCCTCGTCGTCGGCGGCGGCGGGCTTCTGCGTCACGCCGTCGTCGGCCTGCTCGGCATGCTGGTCGGGCAGGGGCTGGTGCGCCTGACGGGCTGGCGCGTCCGCACCGGCTATGCCCGCCTCGACGAGATGGCGATGGCGGTCATCGGCGCCATTCTTGTCGTCTTGCTGGCGCGCTTCATCGCTTAGGGAACCTTTGGTCACAACCTTCGTTGTGGCGGGGCATCCGCGAGACCCGCGGACGGACTGGGGAACGGACGACAATGGAAAACTTCGCTGCCACCATGGCCCAGCCGGGCTATGGCTTCTTCGCCACGATCTTCATCGGCATGCTCGCCGGCTGGATCGCCGAGAAGATCACCTCCTCGGACCACGGCCTCTTCACCAACATGCTCGTCGGCGTCGCCGGCTCCTTCCTCGGCAGCCGCCTGGCGGAACTGCTCGACATCGCGATCTTCGGCTTCTGGCGCACGCTGGCAGCCGCGATCGCGGGCGCCGTCGTCGTCATCGTGATCTGGAACGCGGCCCGCGGGCGCCGCTGACCGACAGGCGAGGCCGCCCTGCGACAGGGCGGCCGGCGCGTCGAAGGTTGCCCTGCGCGGCTGGGACGATTAGCTAGGGATCAGGCGGCGGCCAGGGGCCGCCGCGATGGATCTGTTCCCGATGGCTCTCGTCCTCGACCTGCTCAACCGCGACCCGCGGCCCAATATCGGCAATCCGAAGGCTGAGGCCGCCCAGGCCCCGGCGGAGCTGCGTCATCCGGAGAAGCAGAAGCGGCCCGAGAACCCGATCCTGCGCAAGCCGGACTGGATCCGCGTCAAGGCGCCGGGCTCGCCGAAATGGGCCGAGACCCAGAAGATCGTGAAGGCCGAAAAGCTGGTCACGGTCTGCGAGGAGGCCGGCTGCCCCAATATCGGCGAGTGCTGGGAAAAGAAGCACGCCACCTTCATGATCATGGGGGACACCTGCACGCGGGCCTGCGCCTTCTGCAACGTCAAGACCGGCGTGCCCCAGGCGCTCGATCCGCTCGAGCCCGCCAAGGTCGCCCAGGCCGTCGCCAAACTCGGGCTCGAGCATGTCGTGATCACATCGGTTGATCGCGACGACCTCAAGGATGGCGGCGCGCAGCATTTCGCCCAGGTCATCCGCGCCATCCGCAAGGCCTCGCCCGGCACCACCATCGAGATTCTGACGCCGGACTTCCTGCGCAAGCCCGGCGCGCTCGAGGTTGTGGTCGCGGCCAAGCCCGACGTCTTCAACCACAATCTCGAGACGGTCCCGGGCAAGTACCTGACGGTGCGCCCCGGCGCGCGCTATTTCCACTCGCTGCGGCTGCTGCAGCGGGTCAAGGAACTCGACCCGACGATCTTCACCAAATCCGGCATCATGGTGGGCCTCGGCGAGGAGCGGAACGAGGTCCTTCAGCTGATGGACGATCTGCGCTCGGCCGATGTCGACTTCATCACGATCGGCCAGTATCTCGCGCCCTCGCGCAAGCACCATGCGGTGATCCGCTTCGTCACGCCCGAGGAGTTCAAGGGCTTCGAGGCGATCGCCTATGTGAAGGGCTTCCTGATGGTGTCCTCGACGCCGCTGACGCGCTCCTCGCACCATGCCGGCGAGGATTTCGCGCGGCTGCGCGCGGCCCGCGAGGCGAAGGTCGGCATCGGCCACAACAGCCGCGGCTGAGAAGGCACGCATCCGATGCCGATGTTCAACAACACCCGCCGGGTGAAGCACAGCCCGGAGCAGATGTTCGCGCTCGTCGCCGACGTCGAGAAATATCCGCAGTTCCTGCCACTCTGCGAGGGGCTGACGGTGCGCCGCCGCACCCCGCAGGAGGGCGGCGGCGAGGTGCTGCTGGCGGATATGAGCGTCGGCTACAAGGCGATCCGCGAAACCTTCACCAGCCGCGTCACGCTGGACCCGGCAAATCTGCGCATCCTCGTCGAATATGTCGACGGTCCGTTCCGCTATCTCGAGAACCGCTGGACGTTCAAGCCGCACGAGAGCGGCTGCGAGATCGGCTTCTTCATCTCCTACGAGTTCGCCAGCCGCATGCTCGGGCTGCTGATGGGAGCGATGTTCGACAAGGCCTTCCGTAAATTCGCGGAAGCCTTTGAGCGTAGGGCCGACATTGTTTACGGTGGTGACGCAAGGAGAGATGCGGTCACCACGTCTTAAGTTGTTGCTGCCAGGTTTCCCCGGACCTCTGGGAGACCTGCGATGGATGCCTCGTCGACCCCCGCGCCTGGCCTGGCTGCGGCGCGCCGGACCTCTGTGACGGTGCCGGTCTATGCCGGCACGCTGTTCCTCTCGGCCTTCCTGCTGTTCGGCATCCAGCC
The DNA here is from genome assembly GCF_042466375.1 of Allobosea sp. R86505. Lineage (NCBI taxonomy): Bacteria > Pseudomonadati > Pseudomonadota > Alphaproteobacteria > Hyphomicrobiales > Alloboseaceae > Allobosea > Allobosea sp. R86505. Next base: position 2,909,700 of record NZ_JAXHPY010000001.1, read on the forward strand.
GATGTTCGCCAAGATGGTGCTGCCGAAGCTCGGCGGCTCGCCCGGCGTCTGGTCGGTGGCGATGGTCTTCTTCCAGACCGCGCTTCTCGCCGGATACGGCTATGCCCACTGGCTCGTCGGCCGCTTCAGCGTTCGCCGGGCTGCTCTGATCCATCTTGCGCTGATGGCGGGCGTCCTGCTGGTCGGCCTGCCGATCGGCATCGCGGCAGGCTTCGAGCGTCCGCCGCAGGAGGGCGAGACGCTCTGGCTGATCGCGCTCTTCACCGCTTCGGTCGGGCTGCCCTTCTTCGCGGTCGCGGCCAACGGCCCGCTGCTGCAGGCCTGGTTCGCCCGCTCCGGCCATCCCCGGGCCGCCGATCCCTATTTCCTCTACGCCGCCTCGAATATCGGCAGCTTCCTCGCGCTCATCGCCTATCCCTTCCTGGTCGAGCCGGTGCTGACGCTGTCGCTCCAGTCCCTGGCCTGGAGTTGGGGCTTCGGCCTGCTGCTCGCCGCCATCGCGGCCTGTGCGGGGCTGGCGATTGGCGGTGGCGAGAACGGCGTCGCGGTGGTGCGCGCGCTGTCGGCGCCGGCCGCGGTTACCGGGCGCCAGAAGCTGGGTTGGGTCGCGCTCGCCTTCGTTCCCTCGGGCCTGCTCGTCGCGGTGACGGCGCATCTCTCGACCGACGTTGCCTCGGTTCCGCTGCTCTGGGTGGTGCCGCTGGCGCTCTTCCTGCTGACCTTCGTCATCGTCTTCCAGAGCCGCCCGCTGCTGCGGCATGGCTGGATGCTGACCGCCCATCTCGTCTTCGTGGCGGCGCTGATCCTCAAGATGCTGTTCCAGTGGACCATCGGCTTGGGCGGCGAACTCGCGCTGCATCTCGGTCTGTTCTTCACGACGGCGATGGTCGCCCATGGCGAGCTTGCGCGTCGGCGCCCCGATGCGGCCAACCTGACCGGGTTCTATCTGTGGATGTCGCTGGGCGGCGTTCTCGGCGGCCTGTTCTGCGGCCTGCTCGCGCCGTTGCTGTTCAATTCGGTCGTCGAATATCCCATCCTGATCGTCGCGGGCCTGCTCTGCCGCCCCGGCTTCACCAGCATCCGGATGCCCGGGCCCGTGCGGGCGGGCCTGGCCGGGGCCGTCGTCGTCGGCCTGATCGCGCTCGTCGTCACCGAGCAGCAGCGCAGCGATTCCGTGCGCTCCTTCTTCGGGGTCAACCGGATTGTCGACAGCCCGGACGGTCGCTTCCGCGTCCTCGTCCATGGCAGCACGGTCCATGGCGCGCAGCGGCTGCGGCAGGATGACGGCAGCCTCGTCGCCGGTCGGCCGGAGGCGCTCAGCTACTACTACACCGGCGGCGGCATCGCCGACGGCATCGACGCGGTGCGGCGCAGGCGCGGCGGCACGCTTCAGGCCGTCGCGGCCATCGGGCTGGGCACCGGCTCGCTCGCCTGCCAGACCCGGCCGGGCGAAAACTGGACCTTCTTCGAGATCGACCCGCAGGTCGCGCGCATGGCCACCGACCCGGCCCGCTTCAGCTTCATGAGCATCTGTGCGCCGGGAGCCCGCATCGTGCTGGGCGATGCGCGCCTGACCCTCTCGGATGCCGCACCGGCCTCGCTCGACCTGATCGTCGTCGATGCCTTTTCGTCGGACGCGATCCCGGTCCACCTGATGACGACCGAGGCCATCGCGCTCTACCAGAGCAAGCTCAGGCCCGGCGGCGCGATCCTGTTCCACATCTCCAACCGGAACATGGACCTCGGGCCCATCGTGACGGCCACCGCCCATGCGCGCGGTCTCTCGACCTGGATCCGGCTGACGCAACAGACGGTCGAGTTGACCGAGCGGCGGAAATACTCGCCTCATGTCGCCATCGTGGCGCGCCATTCCGAGGATCTCGGCCTGCCGGCCGAACAGGGCTGGGTCGCACAGCCGGGCCCGGGTGCGGCCCGCGCCTGGCGCGACGACTATGCCGACGTGATCGGAGCGATCTGGCGCAAGCTCGCCCGCTGATCGAGGGTCAAGGACCCGACGCGCCCTCGCGCAGTATGTCGAGGGCGGCCAGCACCGACAGCCGCCGGATCTCGTCGCGCGAGAGAGGGCCGAAGCGTCGTTCCCGATGCGCCGTGCCGTCCGGGCCGCAGCAGGCGAAATGGACGAGGCCGACCGGCTTTTCGGCACTGCCGCCACCGGGTCCGGCGACGCCGGTGATCGCGACCGCGAAGGTCGCCGACAGGGCGGCCCGGCCGCCCTCCGCCATGGCCCGTGCGACCGGTTCGCTGACGGCGCCATGGGCGGCGAGCAGCGCTTCCGGCACGGCGGCCAGCGCCATCTTGGCGTCGTTCGAATAGGTGATGAGCCCCCCCAACACGACTTCGGAGGAGCCGGCGATTGCGGTCAGCGCGCCGCCGACCAGCCCGCCGGTGCAGGACTCCACTGTCGCGACCGTCGCGCCGCGCGCGCGGCAGGCCTCCAGCACGGCCATGGCGAGGCGTGTTGTCTCGACGTCGAACATGGCCTCAGCCCTCCATGTCGGGCAGGCGGATTGTCGCGGTCGCGAGTGCGGCCAGCCCCTCCTTGCGCCCGGTGAAGCCCATGCGCTCCGAGGTCGTCGCCTTGATCGCGACCTGGTCGATCCGCACCCCAGCCGCCGTCGCGATGGCCTGACGGATCGCCTCGCGATGCGGCCCGATTTTCGGCGCCTCGCAGACGAGGGTGAGGTCGAGGAAATCGATCACCCCGCCGCGCGCCCGCACCCGCTGCGCCGCGAAGGCGAGGAAGCGGTGCGAGGCGGCGCCCCGCCATTGCGGATCGCTCGGCGGGAAATGGGTGCCGATGTCGCCCTCGGCGAGTGCACCGAGCAGCGCGTCGGTGAGTGCATGCAGCGCCACGTCGCCATCGGAATGGGCGAGCACGCCGCGATCATGGGCGATGCGCACGCCGCCCAGCCAGACATGGTCGCCCTCGGTGAAGGCATGGACATCGTAGCCGGTCCCGACCCGCACCACCAGCGGCCGGCCTGCGGGCGCGCCGCCCCTGTCGAAATCCTGCGGATGCGTCAGTTTCAAATTCGCGGGCTCCCCGGGGAAGGTCGCGACCGGATGTCCGGCCCATTCCATCAGCGCGGCGTCATCCGTGAAGCCGTCACGACCGGCGGCGAGCGCCGCGCGGTGAGCGGCCAGCAACGCCGCGAAGTCGAAGGCCTGCGGCGTCTGCACGCTGACCAGTCGGTCGCGCGGCGGCGTCTCGGCGATGCGGCCCGCGTCGTCCAGCCGCTTGATCGTGTCGGTGACGGGCAAGACGGGGATCGCCGCCACCCTGTCGGTCTCGACCGCCGCGATCGACGCCCGCACCAGGCTCTCCGTCAGAAAGGGGCGGGCTGCGTCATGCACCAGGACCTTTCCTGAAAAGCCGCGCGCCGCCAGGCCCTCGAGCCCGAGACGGACGGACTCCTGCCGGGTGGCACCGCCGCGCGTCGGCGGGGCGATGCGATCGTCGGGCAGGTTGGAAACGGCATCCTGGTAGCGCGCCTCATCGCCGGCGCCGATCACCACCGCGATCCGCGCGATCCCGGGTGTCGCCAGAAAAGGAGCCAGCGCATGCCGAAGAACCGGGCGCCCGTCCAGGAGCCGGTATTGCTTGGGCGCAGCGAAACCGGCCCTCAGCCCGCGACCACCCGCGACGACGAGCGCGGCGACGGCGGCTGGCGTGTCATCTCGTTCGGCGGCCACGGCTCTTGGTCCTGGAGGGACTTCGGTGATAGTCGCAGGCGGCACCGGCGCCAAGCCCCCAGGCTCGCGCTTCGGCCTGCGGGGGACGTTCATGATGCGGTGCACTATTTCGCGCGAGTCTCTTGCGCTCCCGCAGCAATGTCCAATAAATATGCAAGATGAAGGTTGCCTTTAATTCAGGCTTCTCCCTGGCCGGTCCGCTTCCTGTGACGCTGGCGTCGCGCGCCTTGCTGGCGCCGATGTCGGGCGTGACGGACATCGTCATGCGGCGGATCGCGGCCCGCTACGGCGCAGGGCTCGTGATCTCGGAGATGGTGGCCTCGGACGAATTCGTCCGCGGCAGCGAAGAGGCGCGCATCCGGGCCGAGGGTGCCGGCATCTCGCCGCATGTCGTCCAGCTCGCCGGCTGCGACCCGCACTGGCTGGGCGAGGCGGCGCGGCTGGCCGAGGCCAATGGCGCCGCGATCGTCGACATCAACATGGGCTGCCCGGCCAAGAAGGTCACCGGCGGCTGGGCCGGCTCGGCGCTGATGCGCGATCTCGACCATGCCGTCTCGCTGGTGGAGGCCGCGGTCGCCGCGGTGAAGGTGCCGGTAACGGTGAAGATGCGCCTCGGCTGGGACGATGCCTCCCGCAATGCGCCGGAGCTGGCGCGCCGGGCCGTGGCGTCCGGCGCACGGCTGATCACCGTCCATGGCCGCACGCGCCAGCAGTTCTACAAGGGCGTCGCCGATTGGGCGGCGATCCGCGCCGTGCGGGCGGCCGGCGATTTTCCGCTCGTCGCGAATGGCGACATCCGCGATGCCGACGACGCCCGGCTGTGCCTGGCCCAGTCGGGAGCCGATCTCGTCATGGTCGGCCGCGCGGCGTTGGGGTGCCCCTGGCTCGTCGGGGCCATCGGGGCCGCGCTGGACGGGAGCGCCCCGGCCGAGCTGTCGCTCGCCCAGAAACATGCCGTGGCGCGGGAACACTATGAGGGGCTGCTGACCCTGATGGGCAAGGCTCATGGCGTCCGCCATGCCCGCAAGCATCTGGCGGCCTATGCCGACGAGGCCGTCGCCAGCGGCGGCACGGCCGATGCGGAGCAGCGCCGCATCCTGTTGACGACCGACGAGCCGGACCGCGCCATCGCGATGCTGGCCCGGCTCTTTTCGCCCGATTGCAGCCGCGCTGCGGCCTGAACCGAAGGTGTCGCGTATGACGATGGCGTTCGCCGAGAGCGGCGGAAAGGGCAGGGACGATTACCTGCTCGATCCAATCGAGATGCAGGCGCTCAATGTGCTGCCCATGCCCGTGGTGGTGATTGGCGAGCGCAACGGCATCCTCTACGCCAACACCGCCGCCGAGGATTTCTTCCAGTCCAGCGCCGTGGTGCTGAAGCGCCAGCGCCTTGACGATCTCATCGCCTTCGGTTCGCCTGTCCTGGCCCTCGTCGAAGAGGTCCAGCGCCGCGGGGCGAGTGTCAGCGAGTATCGGCTCGATCTCGGCTCGCCCCGGCTCGGAGCCGATCGGATCGTCGATGTTTTTGCCTCGCCTTTGCCCAGCCAGGGCGACGTGGTCGTTCTGATGCTTCAAGAACGAACAATTGCTGAAAAAATGGACAGACAACTGACGCATCGGGGAGCAGCCCGCTCCATCACGGCGCTCGGTGCGATGCTGGCCCACGAGATAAAGAACCCGCTCTCGGGCATCCGCGGCGCCGCGCAGCTGCTGGAAGCGACCGTCCCCGACGAGGAGCGCATCCTGACGCAGCTGATCTGCGACGAGACCGACCGCATCGTGAAGCTCGTCGAGCGCGTCGAGCTCTTCGGCGACGAACGCCCGACCGAGCGCGATCCGGTCAACGTCCATGACGTGCTCGACCATGTGAAGCGCCTCGCCCAATCCGGCTTCGCGCGCCATATCCGCTTCAACGAGATCTATGATCCGTCGCTGCCGCCGGTCTCGGGCAACCGAGACCAACTGGTGCAGGTCCTGCTGAACCTGATGAAGAATGCAGCAGAAGCCATTGGAACACAGGCAATCGACGGCGAGATCACCCTGACCACGGCCTATCGCCCGGGGATTCGCATGCAGGTTCCGGGATCATCGGGCCGCATCGCGTTGCCGCTCGAGATCGGCATCCGCGACAACGGCCCCGGCGTGCCGCCCGATCTGCTGCCGCACCTGTTCGATCCCTTCGTCACGACCAAGGCCCAGGGCAGTGGCCTTGGACTTGCACTTGTCGCCAAGGTGATTGGGGACCATGGCGGGATCGTCGAATGCGAGTCCGTCCCCCGTCGCACAACGTTTCGAATTCTACTGCCTCTGCACCAGTTCCGGGCGCGGCAGGCGGATTGAGGCCTACAGGACCACAGTGAATGCCCACCGGTAACATTCTCGTCGCGGACGACGACGCCGCGATCCGCACCGTCCTCAATCAGGCCCTGGCGCGGGCGGGGTACGAGGTCAGGACCACCGGCCAGGCGGCGACGCTGTGGACCTGGGCCGCCCAGGGTCTGGGCGACCTCATCATCACCGACGTGGTGATGCCGGACGGCAACGCCTTCGACCTGCTGCCGCGCATCAAGCGTGTGCGGCCGGAACTGCCGATCATCGTGATGAGCGCGCAGAACACCTTCATGACCGCGATCAAGGCTTCGGAGCGCGGCGCCTACGAGTATCTGCCCAAGCCCTTCGACCTGAAGGAGCTCGTCGCCATCGTCGGCCGGGCCCTGTCGCGCCCGCGCGGCGAGGGGGCACGGGCGAATGCGGCCGAGCCCGACGACATCCCGCTGATTGGCCGCTCGCCGGCCATGCAGGACGTCTACCGGGCGCTCGCCCGACTGATGCCGATCGACCTGACCGTGATGATCAACGGCGAATCCGGCACCGGCAAGGAGCTCGTCGCCCGCGCTTTGCATGATTACGGCAAGCGCAAGAACGGCCCCTTCGTTGCGATCAACATGGCCGCGATCCCGAAGGACCTGATCGAATCCGAACTCTTCGGCCATGAGAAAGGCGCCTTCACCGGTGCGCTGACGCGCTCCTCGGGCCGGTTCGAACAGGCCGAGGGCGGCACGCTCTTCCTCGACGAGATCGGCGACATGCCGATGGAGGCGCAGACGCGCCTGCTGCGCGTGCTGCAGCAGGGCGAATACACCACCGTCGGCGGCCGCACCCCGATCAAGACCAATGTCCGCATCGTCGCCGCGACCAACAAGGATCTGCGAATCTCGATCGCGCAGGGGCTCTTCCGCGAGGACCTGTTCTTCCGCCTGAACGTGGTTCCGATCCGCCTGCCGCCCCTGCGCGAGCGGGTGGAGGACATTCCCGACCTCGCCCGCCACTTCTTCACGCTGGTGGAGAAGGAGGGTCTGCCGCGCAAGCAGATCGATTCGGAAGCGATGGACATCATGCGGCGCTACCGCTGGCCGGGCAATGTCCGCGAACTGGAGAACCTCGTGCGCCGCCTCGCGGCGCTCTATCCCCAGGAAACCATCACCGCCCCGATCGTCGAGGCGGAGCTGCAACCGGCGACGGCGACAGCGAGCTTCTCCGGAAGCCCCGCTCAGGAGCGGGCCGAGACCCTGTCGGGCTCGGTCGAGCGCCATCTCAACCAGTATTTCGGCGGCTTCGGCGACAACATCCCGCCGCCGGGCCTCTATCACCGCATTCTCCGCGAGGTCGAGCCGCCGCTGATCGCCGCTGCGCTCGCGGCGACGCGCGGGAACCAGATCCGTGCGGCCGAACTCCTGGGGCTCAATCGCAACACCCTGCGCAAAAAGATCCGCGAGCTCGACATGCAGGTGGTCCGCTCGCCCCGGTAAACAGGCGGCGGCTCGGCTCCGCCTTTCATATGTCATATTTTGACAACACCGTTGCGTCGGCGCATCAGTGCGGCGCTGCGAGCGGGCGCGTCTGGTGCGCCGGCCGCCAGGGAGTTGTCTGCGATCGTGTCTGCTTCACCGAGTGACCTGAGGATCGTGCCGCGCGCCGAGGAAACGCCGCGGCGCGTGTCCGGCTGGCTGGGCGCGACGGTGGTCGTCTTCGCTCTGGTCTCGGCGCTGGTGACCTTCCTGGTGCTGTCGGGTGTCACGCCGGTGGTTCCGGTCCATCAGGTCGTGGTCGGCGTCTTCGTCCTCAACGCCTTCCTGATTCTGCTTCTCCTGGTCGTCGTCGCCTTCGAAACCGCCGTGCTGATCCGGGCGCGCCGGGCGGGCGCTGCGGCTGCGGGGTTGCATGTCCGAATCGTCGGCCTGTTCAGCATCATCGCCGCGCTGCCCGCGATCCTCGTCGCCATCATCGCCACCGTGACGATCGAGCGCGGGCTGGAGCCGTGGTTCTCGGATCGGATGCGCGATGCGATCTTCCGCTCCGTCGACGTCGCCGATGCCTATGCCGGCTCGCAATGCCAGTCGCTCGGCCGCGAGATCCGGCTGCTGGCCGACGATCTCTCCCGCGCCAAGGCCGCCTACGACGTCGACCGGAAGTGGTTCGACACCTTCCTCACGGCGCGGGCGACGGCGCTCGGGGTTCCGGTCGTCGCGATCATGCAGTCGCCCGACAAGGTTCTGGCGCGCGCCAACATCGATGTGCTGCGCGATGCGGCCAAGCCCGATCAGGCGGCCTTCGACGATGCGACTGCCTCGCCCGAGCCGATCTGCGTGATTCCCTCCAGCGGCCGGGTCTTCGGGGCGCTGGTCAAGCTGCCGGCCTATGACAACGCGTTCCTGCACATTGCCCGGCAGGTCGATCGGCTGGCGGTCGAGTTCCCGGCGGTCGCCCGGGCCGCCGCGACCGAATATCTTTCGATCGACGCGCGGCGGAAGGGCGTCCAGATCGCATTCGCCTCGATGTACGGGCTCATCGCCGTCATCCTGCTGCTCTCGGCGATCTGGCTCGGCCTGAGCTTCGCCAATGCGCTGGTGGCGCCGATCCGGCGGATGATTCACGCCACCGATCAGGTCTCCAGCGGCAATTTCTATGTCCAGGTGCCGATCCGCCGCTCCGAGGGCGATCTCGCCCATCTCGGCGAGACCTTCAACAAGATGACCGCGGAACTGCGCCGCCAGCGCGACGGGCTGGTGACCGCCAGCGAGGTCATCGACCGCCGTCGTCGCTTCACCGAAACCGTGCTGTCGGGCGTCTCCTCGGGCGTGCTCAGCCTGGACGGCGACGGCCACATCACCATCATCAACCGCTCGGCCGAGAGCCTGCTGGGCACCGGCGGCCGGCTGCTCGGCCAGCCGATCGCGGCTGTCGCCCCCGAAATCGCCGCCTTCGTCGCGGACGCGCTCACCGGGCGCCAGCGTCAGACCTCGGGCCAGATCGCGATCACCCGCGCCGGGCGCGACCGCATGGTCAATGTCCGCGCCGCCCGCGAGGGCGAGGGCGCCGGGGCCGGTCTCGTGGTGACGCTCGACGACATCACCGATCTGGTCTCCGCACAGCGCACCGCCGCCTGGGCGGACGTGGCGCGCCGCATCGCCCATGAGATCAAGAATCCGCTGACGCCGATCCAGCTCTCGGCCGAGCGCATCCGCCGGAAGTTCGGCCGCGTGATCGTGGAGGACAAGGAGATCTTCGAGCAGTGCACGGCGACGATCGTCCGTCAGGTGGATGATATCCGCCGCATGGTCGACGAGTTTTCCTCCTTCGCCCGCATGCCCAAGCCCTCACTGGCGCGCGACGACATCGCCGAGACGGTCCGCCAGATCGTCTTCCTGATGCGCGTCGGCAATCCCGAGTTGACGATCACCGAGAACCTGCCCGTGGGACCGGCGATCGCGCGCTTCGACCGCCGCCTGCTCTCGCAGGCCCTGACCAATGTGATCAAGAACGCCACCGAGGCGATCGAGGCCGTTCCGATGGACGAGCGCGGGCCCGGTCGGATCGACGTCGTCTTCGAGCGGCGGGAGGATGGCCGGATCGTCATCGACGTCATCGACAACGGCAAGGGGCTCCCGGCCGACCAGCGCCAGAAGCTGCTCGAGCCCTATATGACCACCCGCGAGGGCGGCACGGGGCTGGGCCTGGCGATCGTCGGCAAGATCCTCGAGGACCATGGTGGTGGCATCGACCTGCTCGATCGCCCGGATGCGGGCGAGGGCGGGCGCGGCGCCCGTGTCCGGCTCTGGTTCCCGGAGACCGGACCGGCGGAAGAGAACCCGGACGGCGGCCGTGGCGACCAAGCTCGCGACGCGGCGGCGGCACGGCAACAACATGATGGGGCACGCGTATGAGCGCTGACATTCTGGTCGTCGACGACGAGGCCGACATCCGCGAGCTGGTCGCCGGCCTGCTCGAGGACGAGGGCTATCGGACACGCAAGGCGAGTTCCGCCGACGAGGCGCTCGCGGCGATCGCGGCGCGCCGTCCCAATCTCGTCTTCCTCGACATCTGGCTCCAGGGCAGCCGCCTCGACGGTCTGCAGGTGCTGGAACTGATCAAGCAGGCCCATCCCGACCTCGCGGTGGTGATGATCTCGGGCCATGGCAACATCGAGACCGCGGTCTCGGCCATCAAGAGCGGCGCCTATGACTTCATCGAGAAGCCGTTCAAGGCCGACCGGCTGGTCCTGGTCGCCGAGCGCGCGCTCGAAGCCTCGCGGCTGCGGCGCGAGGTGCGCGAACTGAAGAAGGGCTCGGTCCAGGCCAGCCGCATCGTGGGCAAGTCGACCGTCGTCAACCAGCTGCGCCAGACGATCGACCGCGTCGCGCCGACCAATGCGCGGGTCCTCATCACCGGTGAGCCCGGCTGCGGCAAGGAACTGGCCGCCCGCACCCTGCACGAGGCCTCGACGCGTGCCACCGGCCCCTTCGTGGTGATCAACGCGGCGACCATCACGCCCGAGACGATGGAGGAGGAGCTCTTCGGCGTCGAGGCCGGGGACGGCCGTTCCCGCCGCGTCGGCGCGCTGGAGGAGGCCCATGGCGGCTCGCTCTATATCGACGAGATCGGCGACATGCCGCGCGAGACCCAGAACCGCATCCTGCGCGTGCTGGTCGACCAGAACTTCCAGCGCGTCGGCGGCGCGACGCGCGTGCATGTCGATGTCCGCGTCATCTCCTCGACCAGCCGCGACCTGGCCCAGCTGATCTCGGGCGGGCAGTTCCGCGAGGACCTCTATCACCGGCTCTCGGTCGTTCCGGTCAAGGTGCCGGCGCTGTCCGAGCGCCGCGAGGACGTGCCGGAGCTGATCGAGTTCTTCATGGAGCAGATCTCGATCGCGTCCGGCCTGCCGAAGCGCCGGATCGGGCAGGACGCCATGGCGGTGCTGCAGTCGCATGAATGGCCCGGCAACGTTCGCGAACTGCGCAACAATGTCGAGCGGCTGATGATCCTGACCAAGGGCGATCCCACTGCCGACATTACCGTCGACATGCTGCCGGCCGAGGTCGGCGCCATGGTGCCGACGACGCCGTCCGGCTCCGGCGGCGAGCGCCTGATGAGCCTGCCGCTGCGCGACGCGCGCGAGATCTTCGAGCGCGAATACCTGATCGCGCAGATCGCGCGCTTCTCCGGGAACATCTCCCGGACCGCCGAATTCATCGGAATGGAGCGCTCGGCCCTGCATCGGAAGCTGAAGTCGCTCGGCGTGGGCTGAGGCCGGCAGGCATGGCTTGCATGCGCGCTTGCGCGCCGTGCAGGCTCTTCGCCGCATTGCGAAGCAATGTTGCACTTGCGTTGTCGGCGGAGTCGGCGATCTAATGCGGGATCGGTGTCCCGAAGCGGCGCAGGGGCTTGCGCCGCCAACGGGACGAATTGGATCGCGGGCCTAAACCCGAGGAGCGATCCCAACAACAGGGGCTACCCATGGCCGCAGAGCGGGCTCAAAACCTTCAGGACACGTTCCTCAACTATGTGCGCAAGCAGAAGATTCCGCTGACGATCTTCCTCGTCAACGGCGTCAAGCTGCAGGGCGTCGTCACCTGGTTCGACAATTTCTGCGTGCTGCTGCGCCGCGACGGGCATTCCCAGCTCGTCTACAAGCACGCCATCTCGACGATCATGCCCGGCCAGCCGGTGCAGCTGTTCGAGCCCGAGGAACAGGACAAGGCCTGACCCCGATGGGCGCCCGCAGCGATGCGGATGAGGCGCGGGCGGCGACCAAGCCGCTCGACGCCATCGAGCGCGAGATCGCGGCCAACACCCGCGCCTATGTCGTGGGCCCCTATCAGCAGCGTCGCGGTGCGGCCGATTCCAATCAGCGCTCCTTCGCCGCGCGCCTCGATGAGGCCGTCGGTCTGGCGGCGGCGATTGACCTGACCGTCGTCGAGACGATCCAGGTCATGCTGACCGCGCTGCGGCCGGCGACCTATCTCGGCAAGGGCAAGGTTGAGGAGATCGCCGAGCGCATCAAGCTCGAGGAGATCGGTCTCGTCGTGATGGACTGCGCGCTCTCGCCGGTCCAGCAGCGCAATCTCGAAAAGGCCTTCGGCTGCAAGGTCATCGACCGCACCGGGCTGATCCTCGAGATCTTCGGCCGCCGGGCGCGCACCAAGGAAGGTGCGCTGCAGGTCGAGCTCGCCCATCTCAACTACCAGAAGAGCCGGCTCGTTCGGTCCTGGACCCATCTCGAGCGCCAGCGCGGCGGCTTCGGCTTCCTCGGCGGCCCTGGCGAAACCCAGATCGAGGCCGACCGGCGCATCATCCAGGAGCGGATGACCAAGATCGAGCGAGATCTGGAGGCGGTCAAGCGCACGCGCGGCCTGCATCGTGCCAGCCGCAAGCGCGTGCCCTATCCGGTCGTCGCGCTGGTCGGCTACACCAATGCCGGCAAATCGACGCTGTTCAACCGGCTCACCTCCGCCGAGGTGCTGGCGCAGGACATGCTCTTCGCCACGCTCGACCCCACGGCGCGGGCGCTGAAGCTGCCGCATGGCGCGAGGATCATGCTCTCCGACACGGTCGGATTCATCTCGGACCTGCCGACTCAGCTCGTCGCCGCCTTCCGCGCCACGCTGGAGGACGCGATCGAGGCCGATGTGCTGCTGCATGTCCGCGACGTCGCCCATGAGGACACCACCGCCCAGGCGGCCGACGTGCAGGCGATCCTGCGCGATCTCGGCATAGACCCCGATGACGGCCAGCGCGTCGTCGAGGTCTGGAACAAGTCCGACCTGCTGGCGCCGGAGGAGCGCGAGCGCCAGCTCGGTCTCGCCGGGCTGAAGCCCGAGGTCTCGCGCGCGGTGCTGGTCTCGGCCGTGACCGGCGACGGCATGGGACGTCTGACGGATGCCATCGAGAGCCGCATCGCCCGCAGCCGCCCGGTCTACCGGCTGGCGCTGCCACCGGGCGACGGCCAGTCGCTGGCCTGGCTGCACGCCAATGGCGAGATCCTCGAGCGCCGCGACGCCGAGGACGGCACGCTCGACCTGACGGTTCGGCTGCCGCCCGAGCGGGAAGGGGCCTTCGGCGCCCGCTTCCCCGAGGCGCAGCGGGAGAACTAGCCGGACCGACGCGGTCGCAGACGCGATCGCGCGCCTCGAGTGAGGCTGACCGCGATGGCGCCGGGGCGTCCCGGACGCGATCGTTCATCGCCTCTTAACGCTGGGGCGATACCCCTTGGAGCCTGCCTTCCAAGCCAGCCTCTGCGGTTTCTCATGCGTCATTCCGGCCTTCACACCTCCGCGCAAGAGATTGCCGCCGAAGCCTTTTTCGACGATGCGCCGGAGCTGCCCACGGAGCAGGGCGGCCCGGTCTATGTCCGGTCGCGCGCCAATCCGCTGGCGCTGGTGGAGCCGGGTCAGGTCCCGGCTGCCTCGCCCCCGCCCGAGCCGCCGCAGGTAAGGTTCTGGCGCACGCCGGATCGCCTGATCGGCAGCGTCTGGGCGCGCGGCGCCGGGGCCGAAGGCCCGCTGCCTGCATGGGAACCCGATGCCGAGGCGATCGAAGTCGAGCCGGTCGTTGACATCTCCGGCCAAGCCACTGTCGAAGAGGCGTTCTCGGAAGAGCTTCATGAGCCGGCTCCGCTGACACCCTTCGACCTGATCTCGGATCACGCCTTCTGGGAGGTTGTCGCCGCTGATGTCGCGGAGGACGAGACGGGCCGGGCGGCCGCCGCGCGCCGGGCCGAGGCTCCCCCGGCCGTCGCGCCGCCTCCCGCGAGGCCGGTTGAGCCCGTTGTCGCGAGGCCCCCGGTCCGGAGCGATGCCCGCAAGGCTGAGCCGCTGCATGCGACGCCTGTCCGGGCGGTCGCGATGCGCCCGGCTGCGCAGGTAATGATCACACCCGTTGCGTCGGCGCCGCTTCCCCCGCCGGCCCCGATCGCCGAGGCGGCTTCCTCCGGACCCGCGCGCGGCGTCGTCGTGACCCGCCGCGCGCGGGCCGAGATGGCGGTGCCCGAGCCCGTCGCCGTCCCGGTGCCTTCCGCCGTGCCGCCGCCGGAGCGTGCGGCGATCCGCGTCGCGCAGCCGGCGCCCTTCGAGCTGCCCGACATCGATATCCTGGGCGAGCCGCCCGCTGTCGAGACCGCGATCCCCACCGAAGTCCTGCAGCAGAATGCCGGCTTCCTCGAAGGCGTGCTCGAAGACTTCAACGTCAGGGGCGAGATCGTCCAGGCTTGCCCCGGCCCTGTCGTCACGCTCTACGAACTGGAGCCCGCGCCCGGCACGAAATCCTCCCGCGTGATTTCGCTGGCCGACGACATCGCCCGCTCGATGAGCGCGATCTCGGCGCGCGTGGCGGTGATTCCCGGCAAGAACGCGATCGGCATCGAACTGCCCAACGCCAAGCGCGAGACGGTCTATCTGCGCGAGCTTCTGGCGAGCCAGGATTTCGAGAGCTCCAAGCACAAGCTCGCTCTGGGGCTCGGCAAGACCATCGGCGGTGAGCCGGTGATCGTCGATCTCGCCAAGATGCCCCATCTCCTGGTCGCCGGCACGACCGGCTCGGGCAAGTCGGTGGCGATCAACACGATGATCCTGTCGCTGCTCTACCGGCTCAAGCCCGAGCAGTGCCGGCTGATCATGGTCGACCCCAAGATGCTGGAGCTGTCGGTCTATGACGGCATTCCCCATCTGCTCACCCCCGTCGTCACCGACCCGAAGAAGGCGGTCGTCGCCCTGAAATGGGCGGTGCGCGAGATGGAGGAGCGCTACAAGAAGATGTCGAAGCTCTCGGTGCGCAACATCGACGGCTTCAACGCCCGCGTGGTCGAGGCGCAGGCCGCCGGCGAGGTCATCACCCGCACGGTCCAGACCGGCTTCGACCGCCATTCCGGCGAGGCGATCTACGAGGAGGAGGTCATGGACCTCGCGCCTCTGCCCTATATCGTCGTCATCGTCGACGAGATGGCGGACCTGATGATGGTCGCCGGCAAGGAGATCGAGGGCACGATCCAGCGCCTCGCCCAGATGGCGCGTGCGGCCGGCATCCATGTCGTGCTGGCGACGCAGCGCCCGTCGGTCGACGTCATCACCGGCACGATCAAGGCGAACTTCCCGACGCGCATCTCCTTCCAGGTGACGAGCAAGATCGATTCGCGCACCATCCTCGGCGAGATGGGCGCCGAGCAGCTGCTGGGCCAGGGCGACATGCTCTACATGGCCGGCGGCGGGCGCATCACCCGCGTCCACGGCCCCTTCGTCTCGGATGCCGAGGTTGAGAAGGTCGTCGCCCATCTCAAGACGCAAGGCCGGCCCCAGTACCTCGACGCCGTCACCTCGGAAGAGGAAGAACCCGGCACTGAAGCCGAGGACGGCGCGGTCTTCGACAAGGGCGCGCTGGCCGCGGCCGAGAGCGAGGATCCTTACGACCAGGCGGTGGCGGTGGTCCTGCGCGACAAGAAGGCCTCGACCTCCTACATCCAGCGCCGTCTCCAGATCGGCTACAACCGCGCCGCCTCGATCATGGAGCGGATGGAGAACGAAGGCATCGTCGGCCCCGCCAACCACGCCGGCAAGCGCGAAATCCTCGTCGAGACAGGACGCGCCCGCGAAGACGAGGATTGAGGGGCAGCACAGCCGCCCGCATGGGCCGCGGCTGAACCGTTCGCGGGAGCAGCGCGTAGTGATCGCAACGACAGGAGCGCTGCGATGAGGCCGACAGGATCTGTGAGCGACCGCCGGCACCGGCGGAGCCCCGCGTGGTGAAGACGCTCGTCCTGATCCTCGGCGACCAGCTCAGCCGCGACCTCTCCGCGCTCGACGGTTTCGATCCGCAGCGAGACGTCGTGCTGATGGTTGAGGTGGCGGAGGAGACGACCTATGTCCCCCATCACAAGCAGAAGATCGCCTTCATTCTCGCGGCGATGCGCCATTTTGCGCAGGCGTTGCGCGAGGAGGGGCTGAGCGTCGATTACGTCGCGCTCGACGATCCCGCCAATACCGGCTCCTTCTCGGGCGAGCTGGCGCGTGCGGTCGCGCGCCACCGGCCTGACCGCGTCGTCGTCACCGAGCCCGGCGAATGGCGGGTGCGCCGGATGATGGACGACTGGGCGCAGGATCTCGGGCGTCCCGTCGAGATCCGCGACGACGACCGCTTCCTCTGCTCGCGCGCCGATTTCGCCGCTTGGGCCGATGGGCGCAAATCCTATCGGATGGAGTTCTTCTACCGCGAGATGCGCCGCCGCACCGGGCTTTTGATGGAGGATGACGGGCCCGTCGGCGGGCAATGGAATTTCGATGCCGAGAACCGCAAGCGCCTGCCGGCGTCGCTGACGCTACCGCCCCGCGGGCGCACGGCCCCGGACGCGATCACGGCCGAGGTCATCGACCTCGTCGCAAACCGCTTTCCGGATCATTTCGGGGATCTCGACGGATTCGGCTGGGCGGTGACGCGGACGGATGCGCTGGCTGCGCTCGACCATTTCATCGCGGATGCGCTGCCATACTTCGGCGATTATCAGGATGCGATGGCTGAAGGTGAGCCCTTCCTCTTCCACGCCCTCGTCTCGCCCTATCTCAACATCGGCCTGCTGCTGCCGCGCGAGGTCTGCCTCGCCGCCGAGACCGCCTACAGGGCCGGGAAGGCGCCGCTCAACGCTGTCGAGGGCTTCATCCGCCAGATCCTCGGCTGGCGCGAATATGTCCGCGGCATCTACTGGCTGGAGATGCCCGCTTATGCGCAGACCAATGCGCTCGAGGCCGAGCGACCGCTGCCCTGGTTCTACTGGTCGGGCGAGACGGACATGAACTGCCTGGCGAACGCCATCGCCGACACGCGCCGCAACGCCTATGCCCATCACATCCAGCGGCTGATGGTGACCGGAAACTTCGCGCTGCTCGCCGGCATTCGCCCGGCCGAGATCGAGGCCTGGTACCTCGCCGTCTATGCCGATGCGTTCGAATGGGTCGAGCTGCCCAACACCCATGGCATGGCGATCTTCGCCGATGGCGGGCTTCTCGGCTCGAAGCCCTATGCGGCGTCGGGCGCCTATATCGACCGGATGTCGGATTATTGCGGGTCCTGCGCCTATGATCCCAAGATCAAGACCGGGAAGGGCGCCTGCCCGTTCAACCCGCTCTACTGGGATTTCCTGATCCGCAACCGCGACCGGCTCGGCAACAACCCGCGCATGGCAATGCCCTACAAGAACCTCGACCGGATGACGCCGGCCCATGTCGCGACGATCCGGCGCGAGGCGGCCGCCATCCTCGACGGGCTCGACGCTCCGGCTCAGGCCAAGCCCATCAGCCAGCCCGACCTCTTCGGCTGATCGCGTCCCGCCATTTCCTTCGCACGCGTTTGCGACGATGCTGCGCGCCGGTCCGAGCGGGGCCTCAGTGGATTCGCGGTCCGCTGTTTGGTTTCAGGGTGCGATGTTCCGGTTTCTCCACGCCTCCGACCTGCATATCGGCAAGCGCTTCGGCAATCTGCCGGAGGAACTGCGCGGCCGGCTGCGCGAGGCGCGCCACACCGTGCTCGACCGGCTGGCGGCGCAGGCGCGAGCCGGCGGGGCCGGCACCATCCTGCTAGCGGGCGACAGCTTCGACACGGAGACGCCGAGCCCGGCCATGCTGCGCCAGGCGCTCGCCGCCATGGCGGGCCATGCGCCGCTGCGCTGGGTCATCCTGCCCGGCAACCACGACTCGCTGCTCGCCGACGAACTCTGGGCCGCGACACGCGTCGCCCTGCCGGCCAATGTCGTGCTGGCGACGGAAGCGACGCCGCTCGCGCTCGCGCCCGGTGTCGTCATCCTGCCCGCGCCCTGCACCACGCGTCGCCCGGGCCGCGACCTGACCGACTGGATGGACGGCGCCGCCACGCCGGAAGCGGCGCTGCGCATCGGCCTCGCCCATGGCGCGATCCAGAGCTTCTCCGAAGATGGCGGTAGCCTCGACATCATCGCGCCTGACCGGGCGAGCCGGGCCGGGCTCGATTATCTCGCGCTGGGCGACTGGCACGGCCAGATGCCGATCGGCCCGCGCAGCTGGTATTCCGGTACGCCGGAGCCAGACCGCTTCAAGCATGATCAGCCGGGGCGGGCGCTGTTGGTCTCGCTCGCCGCGGCCGGCGCCGTGCCCGAGGTCACGCCCGTCGAGACCGGCAGTTTCGACTGGCGCAGCCTGCCGCTCGATTGCCTCGCCGGTGAGGATGCGGGCGCGGCACTCGCCGAGCGCCTGCCCGCTGGGGCGATGCGCCGCCAGACCCTGCTGCGGATCGTCGCCGCGGGACGCTTGCGGCCGCAGGGGCGGGCGGCTCTGGAGGCGGCGGTGGCCGCGATGGCGCCGGAATTCGCCCATCTCGTGCTGGAGATGGACGGGCTTGCCACCGATTGCGAGAGCGACGATCTCGACGCGATCGACCGCGCCGGGGCGCTGCGCCAGGCTGCGGACGCGCTGCTCACCGAGAGCCTCGACGAGGCCCGCCCCGCAGCCGAGCGCCAGGCGGCCCGCGACGCGCTGGCGCGCCTGTTCTCCTATTGCGCGGCGATACCGGCATGAAGCTGACGGCGCTGCGCCTCCACAATGTCCGCCGCTTCGCCGGCCGGGGCGTCGCCGTCGAGGGCATCGGCGATGGCGTCAATGTGCTCTGCGCCGTCAACGAGTTCGGCAAATCGACCTGTTTCGACGCGCTCCACGCGCTGTTCTTCCAGCCCCATACCGGCACGCCGGCCGCCGTGCAGGGCTTGCGGCCCTATAGCGGCGGCAACCCGCTGGTCGAGGCCGACATCCTGACGGCCGCAGGCGCCTTCCGGCTGACCAAGCAGTTCTATGGCGGCAAGCGCGCCAGCGTGCGCGAGCTCGCGGCCGGCCGCCTGCTCGCCCAGGCCGACGAGGCCGAGCGCTTCATCGCCAATCTCGTCCAGGGCGGCACGGCGGGGCCGGCCGGTCTGCTCTGGGTGCGCCAGGGCATCACCGGGATCGAGCGCCGGGCCAAGAGCGACGACGAGGGCGAGAAGCGCGCCCGCGAATCCGTCCTGACCTCGGTCCAGGGCGAGGTCGAGTCGCTCACCGGCGGCCGTCGCATGGCGCAGGCGCTCGCGGCCTGCGAGGCGGAGCTGGCGCCTCTCGTCACCGCCACCGGCCGGCCCAAGGCCGGCGGCCCCTATGCCCAGGCGCTGGAGGAGCGCGATGCGCTCGCCCAGCTGGAACAGAAGCTTGCGGGCGAAGTGCGCGAGCTGCGCGATGCGCTCGACCGCCGCCGCAGCCTGCGGGCCCGGCTCGCCGAGCTGGACGACGCCGAGCGCCATGCGATCCTGCTGCGCGAGGTCGCCCAGGCCGAGGCGGCGCTCGCAACGGCGCGTGCCCATGGCGAGGCGCTGCGGACGGCCGAGGTCGAGGCCGCGCTCGCCCGCAATGCCCGCGACGCGGCCCGCGAGGCGCTCGACACGCTGCGCCGCGATCTCGCGCGACTGGCGCTGCTGCGCGAACGCGAGGCGGAGAGCCGCGGCCGTCGCGACGAGGCGCTGGCGCGCCAGCGTGCTGCCAACGAGGCCGGGCTCGCCGCCGCGACCGCGGTCGAGCGGGAGGAGGCGCAGGAGCGCGAGGCGCGCGACCTGCTCGCGCGGCTGGACAGGGCGATGCGGGCCCGCGAGGCCGGCGAAAAGCTGGCTCGCCTGCGGCAGGAGCATGAACGGGCGGTCGAAGGGCGTGGCGAAATCGAGACGATCGAGGCCGAGCTGAAGGCGCTGCGGCTGCCGGCGGGGGCGCTGGCGCGGCTGGAAGCGCTGGAAAGCGAGCTGGTCGGCCTGCGGGCGACGGCGGCGGCGCGTCGCCCGCTGCTGCGCGTCGCTTATGATCCAGGTGTCGCCGCCGCCATCCAGCTCGATGGCGTGACGCTGAAGGACGGCGAGGAACGCACCCTGTCCGGTGCCGCGACCCTGGCGATCGCGGGCGTCGGCCGGCTCGCCATCACCCTGCCGCAGGGCGGGGACGACGAGGCGGATCTGACCCGGGCCGAGGCGAAGCGGACCGCGCTGCTGGCGGAGCTTGCGGTGGCCGATCTCGCCGAGGCGCGACGGCGCGACAGCGCGGCCCGCGAGCTGAACGGCCGGCTCGATCTGGCAAGGCAGCGCCTGCGGCTGCTGGCGCCGGACGGTCTGCCCGCGCTGCAGGAGCAGATCGCGCGGCTGGAGGCGCAAGGGTCTGGTGCCGAAGAGGCTGAAGGTGATCCCGAAACCGTGCGCGCGAGCCTGGTCGAGACCGAGGCGCGCGTCGTTGCCGCGCGCCGGGCCCAGCGCGAGACGCAGGCCGCCCGCGACGCCGCCAATGCGGCCGTCGTCGAGACCGACTGGCCGGCGTCGCCTCCGAGCAGGCGGGGCTGGCGGCGGCGCTCGGCCCCGAGCAGGCGCGCGCCGGGCTGGAGGCGCAACGGAGCGATGCGCTGGCGCAGGCCGAGCAGGGTTGGTCGGCGGCACAGGCGCAGCGCGATGCGCTTCGGGCCGGTGCGGTCGACATCGTGGGGGCGGAGGCCAAGCTGCGCCGCATGCGCTCCGTGCTCGACGGCGCCTCGACCGAAATCGCGGCGCTGCGGGAGGAGGCGGCCGAGCTGAACGGCCGCATCCGCGCCCGCGCCGACGCCGCCGTCGAGGAGGCCTGGCAGGAGGCGGCGGAGAAGCTCGGCGCGGCGGAGCGGCGCGTGGCGGCGCTGGAGCGCGAGGTCGCCCTGCTGACTCGCCTGCGGACGGCGCTGGAGGCGGCGCGTGCCGAGGCGCGCGACCATTATTTCGCGCCGGTGATGACGGAGCTGCGGCCGCTGCTCGGGTTGCTCTTCGAGGATGCGACAGTGACCTTCGACGAGGAGACGCTGCTGCCGCGCACCGTCAGCCGCAACGGGCTCGAGGAACCGGTCGGCGTGCTCAGCGGCGGCATGCGCGAGCAGCTCGCGGTGCTGACGCGGCTCGCCTTCGCGCGGCTGCTGGCCAAGGACGGCCAGCCGGCTCCCGTCATCCTCGACGATGCGCTGGTCTATTCCGACGATGATCGTATCGAGCGGATGTTCGACGCGCTGCACCGGCAGGCCAGCGGCCAGCAGATCATCGTCTTCTCCTGCCGCCAGCGCGCCTTCGCCCAGCTCGGCGGGACGATCCTGCGGATGGTGCCGTGGGTGCCGGAGGGCTGAGTTCGTTCGCCATGGCTCCGAACCGCTCCCGTCATTCCGGGCTTGCCCCGGAATCCATCGAAGGGCTCCGGAACCCTACGATGGATCCCGGAGCTGCGCCGTTTCGCGGCTTGTCCGGGATGACGCGGCGTTTCCGAGTATAGAGATCGACCTCACAAGATCGTCGCGCCGAAATTCCGCTCCGGGTCCATCTCCAGCACGAGCTTGCCGGTCGGCTCGGCGGCCGGGCCACCGGTCCGCGACAGCCAGCGGCCGGAGCCCGCCTTGGCACGGAGGGTCCCATCGCTGACGACGACCTCGCCGCGACGGATCACCGTCTCGGGCCAGCCGGTCACTTGATAGCCGGCAAAGGGCGTGAAGCCCGTGAGGTCGTGCATCGCTTCGTCCGTGATCGTGACCTCGCGTGTCGGGTCCCAGATCGCGATGTCGGCGTCATAGCCCGGCTGGATCGCGCCCTTGCCCGGCAGGTTGTAGATCTTCGCCGGCGCTGTCGCGGTCAGGTCCACAAAAGCCTCCAGCCCGCGCCCGGCGAATTCGGGTCGGCCTTTCGAGACGAGCGCGTCGAACATCAGCGGCAGGCGGGTCTCCAGTCCCGGCAGGCCGTTAGCGATCTGCTTGAAATTGGAGTTCGGTCCGGCGGAGAGCTTGCCGCTCTCGTCGAAGCGATAGGGCGCGTGGTCGGAGGAGACGGTCTGGAGATCGCCCAGCGCCAGCGCCTGCCACAGCGCGTCCTGGTCGGCTTTCTCGCGCGGCGGCGGCGAGCACATCCATTTCGCACCTTCCAGGCCGGGCTTGTCGAGATCGGCCTTGGTCATGAACAGATATTGCGGGCAGGTCTCGGCGAAGACCTTCAGGCCCTGGCCGCGTGCCTGCCGGATCACGGCGGCGCCCTCGGCGGTCGAGACGTGGAAGATCATGATCGGCTGGTCGATCAGCGCGGCCTGGGTGATCAGCCTTGTGAAGGCCTCCGATTCCGAGCCGCGCGGATGGCTGATCGAATGGAATTTCGGCGCGGTATAGCCGCGCTCGACCAGCTTCTTGCCCATCCAGGAGATCATGCCGTGGTTCTCGGCATGGACGCAGATCAGGGCGCGGTGCTGGCGCGCCGTCAGCATCAGGTTGAGCAGGGGCTCGTCGTCGACCTTGATCAGATCATAGGTCATGAAGACCTTGATCGAGGCGTGCCCCTCCTTGATCAGCGCCGGGAGGTCGTGCCTGATCGTCTTCTCGTCGGGGTTCGCGACGATCATGTGGAAGGCGTAGTCAATCAGCGCGCCGCGTTTCGCCAGCGCCGCATAGTCGTCGACGACCTTGCGCAGATCGAGCCCGCGATGCTGGGCGGCAAAGGAGACCAGCGTGGTGTTGCCGCCGAAAGCCGCCGAGGTCGTGGCGCTCTCGAAGGTGTCGGCGTTCATCAGCCCGCCGGCCGAGACCTGCTCGACATGGGCGTGCGTGTCGATGCCGCCCGGCAGGACGAATTTACCGGTCGCGTCGATCTCGTCTGCTCCCTTGCCGAGCCCGGTGCCGATCGCCGCGATCTTGCCGTCCTTCACCGCAACATCGGCGACGAAATGCGCGGTCGATGTGCCGACGGTGCCGCCGCGAATGACCAGGTCGAAGGGTTGCGTCGTCATGCTGTTCTCCCGGCAGGCTATAGCGGCCTGGAGTCGGGCCGCTCGGGTGCGACCATAGCAAAGCCGCGGCCAGCCGCGAGCGCTGCACCACGCAGGGCTATGATGTCTTCGCCGCCGCTATTCGCCGCGCTTATAGGGCTTCCGAGACGACGGCGCTTGCCAGCCGGCCAGAAGCCCGCTCTACCGGCAGGATGAGGATCGCCCGTCTCAGGACAGCCCGCCGATGACCTCGCCCGAGCCCGCCGCCTGGACGCTTCCCGCGCTGGGCTGGAACGCCTTCTTCGCCGAGCAATGCGGGCCGGAGGACGAGGGGCTGCTGCCGGCCCGGATCGCCACCGTCCATCGCTCTCGGATGAGCGCGATTGCGGAAGGGGGGCCGATCCGGCTTTCTCTGCCTGTCCACACCGACACCGGCGCCTATACGGTCGGCGATTGGGTGCTCGTCGAGCCGGGAACCCATGCGATCGGGCGCCTGCTCGAGCGACGCACCGTGCTGGCGCGCCGCGTCGAGGGCAGCAAGACGCCCCAGCTCGCCGGCGCCAATATCGACACGCTCTTCATCGTCACCTCCTGCAACGCCGATTTCAACGTCGCGCGGCTGGAGCGCTATCTGGCGCTGGCCAATGAGAGCGGCGCCGAGCCGGTCATCATCCTGACCAAGGCCGATCTCACCGACGCGGCCGAAACCTATCGCGCCCAGGCGGCGGCGCTGCAGCGCGAGCTGGCCGTGGTCGTCGTCAACCCGAAGGAAACCGGCGCCACGGCGGTGCTGGCGCCCTGGTGCGGGGAGGGGCGGACGGTGGCCCTCGTCGGCTCGTCAGGCGTCGGCAAGTCGACCCTGGTCAACACGCTGGCGGGCCTCGCTTCTGAGGAGGCGCAGGAGACCGGCGGCATCCGCGCCCGCGACGACAAGGGGCGCCACACCACGACCTCGCGCTCGCTGCATGCGATCGCCGGCGGTGGCTGGGTCATCGACACGCCGGGCATGCGGACCCTCCATGTCAGCGATGCCGCCTCCGGGCTGGAGACGCTCTTCGCCGAGATCACCGAACTGACCCATCTCTGCCGCTTCCGCGACTGCACCCATGAGCATGAGCCCGGCTGCGCGGTGCAGGCCGCGGTGGTGAGCGGCGCGGTCGACCCCGCCCGGCTCGCCCGCTGGCGCAAGCTCGACGCCGAGAACAAGGCGAAGACGCCGGGGGCGCGCGGACCGAAGGGCCGGCGGCGCTAGCTCTCTAGCCGGCGGCTGCGGCCAGCCCCAGCCCCGGATGAAGCCGGTCGATTGTCGCGATCTCGGAGCGCAGCTCGGCGATGATCCACTCGCGGATCTCGCGGATGAGCGGACGGGCCGGGCGGTTGCGCGGCGTCAGCAGCACGCAAAGCCGGTCGCCCACCGTCAGGCGCTGCGCCGCCGGCACCAGCGCTCCCGACATCAGGGCATGGGAGACGACGGTGATCCAGCCGAAGGCAATGCCCTGGCCGAGCAGCGCCGCCTGCACCACCACCGCATAGTCCGAGAAGTTCAGCGTCTTGGCCGGCCCGTCCCGTCCCGTCGCGAAGGGGGCGTAGTGCTCGGCCCAGTCGGACGGCGCATCGGTGAGCTGGATCACCGTGTTGCCGCTTGGCGCGGGCTCGGCGGCGCCGGGCTCGCAGCGATAGCCGGGGCTGCAGACCGGCAGCATGATCTCTCGCACCACCAGAGCGTCCGCGGGGACGGGTTCGTCCGCCCCGACGAAGCGCATGCCGAGATCGACATTCTCCACCACGCCGCGCAGCGAGCCGGCGATCATCTGGAAGCGCAGATCGACCTGCGGGAAGCGGCTCTGGAACCGGTCCATGCGCGGCATCAGCCAATGCGTGGTGAAGGCCGAGGAGACCGAGATCGTCACCGTCTCCTTGCCGCCGCGCAGGCGCTCGACCTCGCGCAGTCCGGCCTCGATGCTGCGGAAGCCGTCGGCGACGCGGCGATAGAGGATCTCGCCCTCGGGCGTCAGCACGGCGCCCTTGCCGCCACGCTCGAACAGCCGCTGCCCGAGATGGCTCTCGAAGCGCGAGAGCATCCGGCTCACCGCCGGCTGCGTGACGTTCAGCTCCTCGGCCGCGCGCGTGAAGCTGCCGCTGCGCGCCGCCGCCTCGAAGACGAAGAGTGCATTGCTGGAGGACACCATGCGGCGCAGGTCGGACATAACCTCAGGTTATGCAACTCCTGATTATTTGGCAATTGCGGCCGAGGCCCTGAATCCCCTTTCATGGCCCTGTCGATTGCAGCTTGCGGCGACGGGCCCGGCAGAGGCCCGCGTCGTCGGGCGAGCCGACCGGATCCGCGCCGGCGCCACATAAGATGGTCTTATGGCCTGCCCGGAATTCGGTCTTTGCCCACGCGCTGGCGCGGTGGCGCTGTTATCGCAACGGGAGCAGGTCATGGCGAAGAGTGGCGGCGAGCGCGTCGAGATCCGGTCGGCCAGCAAGATCTACGGATCGGTGCGGGCACTGGACGACGTCTCGCTCGACATCGCGCCGCAGGAATTCGTCTCGCTGCTCGGCCCCTCCGGCTCCGGCAAGACGACGCTGCTCGGCATCCTCGGCGGCTTCGTCCAGCCCTCGGCCGGCACCATCCTGTTCGGCGGCCGCGACGTCACCTTCACCCCGCCGCACAAGCGCGACATCGGCATCGTCTTCCAGAACTACGCGCTGTTCCCGCACATGAATGTCGGCGAGAACGTCGCCTTCCCGCTGCGAGCCCGGCGCCTGCCGAAATCGACCTATGCCGAACGCGTCCGTGCGGCGCTCGCGATGGTCGATCTCGCCGACTATGAGGAGCGCGGCATCGGCCAGCTCTCCGGTGGCCAGCGGCAGCGCGTCGCGCTCGCCCGCGCCATGATCTTCGAGCCGCGGCTGATCCTGATGGACGAGCCCCTCTCGGCGCTCGACAAGCAGCTGCGCGAGACCATGCAGATCGAGCTGCGCCAGCTCCACAAACGGCTGGGCGCGACGATCATCTACGTCACGCACGACCAGCGCGAGGCGCTGACGATGAGCGACCGCGTCGCCATCCTCAAGGACGGCAAGCTCGTCCAGATCGACAAGCCCTCCCGCCTGCACGACCACCCGGCCAACGCCTTCGTCGCGAGCTTCATCGGCGAGGCGACGCTGCTGCCCGTCGCGCGCGCCGGCAGCGACGCCGTCTCGCTCGCCGGCACGCTGATCCGCACCGCCCGCCCCTTGCCGCCGACGGGCGATCTCGTGCTGGCCGTCCAGACCGAGAAGCTGCTGATCGAGGACGGGGCGGGCGCGCCCGAGCGCAACCGCTT
Source organism: Allobosea sp. R86505 (assembly GCF_042466375.1). Taxonomy (NCBI): domain Bacteria; kingdom Pseudomonadati; phylum Pseudomonadota; class Alphaproteobacteria; order Hyphomicrobiales; family Alloboseaceae; genus Allobosea; species Allobosea sp. R86505. The sequence continues at coordinate 2,935,849 of NZ_JAXHPY010000001.1, forward strand.
CTCCGCCCGCGTCACCGACACCGTCTTCCAGGGCGAGAGCCTGCGCGTCTTCCTCGTGCTCGACGACGGCACGCCGCTCAGCCTGCGCCAGCCCAGCCATTTCGAGGCGGCCCGCCGCATTCCGCCGGTCGGCGAGCGCGTCGCGATCAGCCTCCACCCGCAGGACACGATCGTCGTCTCGAAAGCGGACGGCTGAACACCCGATCCATCCCCACAGACCCGCACCATTACCCAAGAGAAGTCGACAGCCATGGCCCTCCGCGATTTCAAGGTTCTCACATTCGACGTCGTCGGCACGCTGATCGACTTCGAGACCGGCGTGCTGAATGCTGTCCGCCGCATCGGCGGGCCGGCTGCCGCGAAGCTCAGCGACGACGACATCTTCGGGCCCTATCTCAAGGGGCGCGAGCTGAACTACGACCGCTCCAGCGAGGCGATGAAGCGGGTCTATATCCACCTCGCCAAGGAACTGGGCCTCCCGGCCGACGAAGCCTCGGCCGATTCCTTCCAATACGCCATCCTGCAGCATCCGGCCTTCCCGGACTCGGTCGAGGCGCTGGCCCGGCTGCGCAAGCATTTCCGGCTGGTCGCGATGACCAATGCCGACCGCTCGACCTTCGCCTTCTACTCGCACACGCTCGGCAATCCCTTCCACGACAGCGTCACCGCCGACGAGGCGATTGCCCCCAAGCCCGATCCGCTGTTCTTCGCCTTCAACCGCGGAAGACAATCGGCTCATGGCTTCAAGCAGGAGGAAATCCTGCACGTCGCCCAGAGCCAGTATCACGACATCGGCGTCGCCAAGTCGCTGGGCTATACCACCTGCTGGATCGAGCGCCGGCAGGGCCAGGCCGGCTTCGGCGGCACCCCGGCCGTGCCCGAACTGACCAAGCCGGATTATCATTTCCCGACGCTGGCGGCGCTGGCCGACGCCGTCGAAGCGGGGGTCTGAGGCCCTTGGCCGGCGCCTCCGCCTGGTCGTCGCTGGAGGCCGCGCCCTCGCTCTGGGGCGCGACGGCGACGCCCCTGCGCGCATTTCCGGCGCTGGCGGGGGATGCGCAGGCGGATGTCGTCATCATCGGCGCCGGCTATACCGGCCTGTCGGCCGCGCATCATCTCGCGCAGAGCGGGATGTCCGCGATCGTGCTGGAGGCCAACCGCCCGGGCTGGGGCGCCAGCGGCCGCAATGGCGGCGTCATCACCGCCAAATTCCGCCTGTCCTTCCCGGCCATCGCCGCGGCCCATGGCAAGCCGATGGCCAAGCGCATGTACGAGATCGCGCTGGAGGCGACCGACATCGTCACGCAGCTGGTCGAGTCCTATGGCATCGACGCCGCCGGGCTCACCCGCTCCGGCCAGGTCAAGGCTGCGCACAACGCGGAGACGCTGGCCTATGCGGTGAAGGAAGCCGAGTGGCTGCGCGCCGAACTCGGCGACACCACCATGTCCGTTCTCGATGCCGGGCAGGTGCGCGACGAGACCGGCTCGGCCGGCTTCGTCGGTGGCGTGCTGAATGCGGGTTCGGGCGGCATCCACCCGCTCAACTACCTGCATGGCCTCGCCGAGGGCGTCGCCGGGCTGGGCGTGCCGATCCATGCCGGAACGCCTGCCTTGCGCCTGCGCCGCGAGGGCGACGGCGTTCTGGTCGAGACGCCAGGCGGCGTGGTCCGGGCGAAGCAGGCGATCATCGCCACCAACAGCTATTCGGATCTCACCCCGGCGACGCAGGCCTATCAGCAGACCCTGATCCCGTTCCGCAGCGCGATCATCGCGACGGAAAAGCTCTCGCCCAATCTCGCCGCCACGGTGATGCCGACGCGGCGCACCTATACCGAGACCAAGCGAATGATGCGCTGGTTCCGCATGGTCGACGACCGCATCGTCTTCGGCGGCCGGGGCGCCTTCGGCAAGACGGATTCGCCTGCCGCCTTCCGCGCGCTGCACAAGGCGATGATCGGCATCTTCCCGCAGGTTTCCGACGTGCCGCTGGCCTATCGCTGGTCCGGCCTCGTCGCGATGACGCTCGATTCCGTGCCCCATGTCGGGCGCGTCGACGACCGCGTCATGCTCGCCATGGGCTACAACGGCGCCGGCGTCGCGATGTCGAGCCTGATGGGGCGCTATCTCGCAGCCTTCGCCCGGGGCGAGACGCCCGATGTCGGGCTGCTCGATGCCTCCCGCATGCGGCGCGTTCCGTTTTACCCGCTTCGAGAGCCGGCCGTCCGCATGGTGGCCGGCTGGTACCAGTTTCTAGACGCGATCGGACGGTAGTTTTCGAAGATCCGATCCAACAACAGGGGATAAAGACCATGCAGTCACGACGCCTGACCTTCGCGACCGCCTGCGCCGCCGCAGGCCTGTCCCTGGCTCTGACGAGTCCGCTCCCCGCCCAGGCGGCCGAACAGATCATGTTCGTCTCGCAGGGCGGCGCCTACCAGAAGGCGCAGACCATTGCGATCCTCGATCCATCCGCCAAGAAGCTCGGCATCACCATCAACCAGGACAGCGTGCCTGACGCCTGGCCGATCATGCGCTCGCAGGTCGCCTCGGGAAAACCGACCTGGGACGTCGTCGACGTCGCCACCAATTTCTGTCTGCGCGGCGGCGCGCAGGGCATCGTCGAGAAGCTCGACTTCAGCAAGATCCCCAACGCGGCCGCGATGCCGGCGGAGTATCGCAGCGACTGGTCGGTCGCCTATGAGTTCTATTCGAGCGTGCTCGGCTACAGCCTGAAGAAGTTCCCGGACGCCGCGACCGCCCCCAAGAGCTGGGCCGATTTCTGGGATGTGAAGAGGTTTCCCGGCCGGCGCGCCTTGCGCAATAATCCGCTCGCCACGCTCGAAGCCGCGCTGATGGCCGATGGCGTGCCGCACGACAAGCTCTACCCGCTCGACGTCGACCGCGCCTTCAGGAAGCTCGAGGAGATCAAGCCGCACATCACCGTCTGGTGGACCTCGGGCGCGCAATCGGCCCAGCTCCTCAACGACGGCGAGGTCGACATGGTGATGGCCTGGAACGGCCGCATCTCGGCGCTGGCCAAGGAGGGCGCCAAGGTCACCTACACCTACAACCAGGGCATCCTGCAGAGCACCTCGCTCTGCGTGCTCAAGGGCGCGCCGAACCTCTCCACCGCGATCAAGTTCCTGAACGAGGCGGTCGATCCGGTCCATCAGGCCAATCTGCCGCTGCATATCGACTACGGCCCGGCCAACCCCAAGGCCTACGACACCGGCGTGATCCCGGCCGCCCGCGTCCTGGAACTGCCGAGCTCGCCCAACAATGCCAAGGTGCAGGCACTGATGTCCTATGCCTGGTGGACCTCCGCTGCCGGCGAAGCGGCCGAAAAGCGCTGGCTCTCCTTCTCGCAGAGGAAGTGAGCCACGTCGCGTGACGTCATTCTCGGGCCGCGCCTGGCGCGGACCCGGGAACCTCTTGCAGGAGATGCCCGGGTCGAGCCCGGGCATGACGAGGATGCTCTCATGACCGCCATCGACCCATCCGCCCGCTATCGGCGTCGCGAACAGGGGCTCATGCTCCTGCTCGCCTCGCCGGCGGTCATCGTCATCCTCGCGCTGGTGGTCATCCCCGTCGGCTGGCTGATGACGCAGTCGGTCTATGACAACGGCTTCACGCTGGAGCATTACCGCCGCATCTTCAGCGAGGACATCTACTGGCGCAGCTTCACGCTCACCTTCCGCATCGCGCTGATCGTGACCGTGATGACCCTGATTCTGGGCTACCCGGTCGCCTATGCCGCCGCCCATGTGAAGCGGCCCTGGGACGTGCTGATCCTCTCCTTCGTCATCCTGCCGTTCTGGACCAGCGTTCTGGTGCGCGCCTATGCCTGGCTCGTCCTGCTGCAGCGCACCGGCGTCACCAATCAGATGCTCGAGGGCCTCGGCCTGATCACCGAGCCGCTGGCGCTCGTTCACAACGAGCTCGGCACGATCATCGCCACCGTCCACATCCTGCTGCCCTTCATGGTGCTGCCGCTCTATTCGACCATGCAGAAGATCCCGCGCGAGCTGATGCTGGCCGGCGCGAGTCTCGGCGGCGGGCCGCTGCACAGCTTCCTGCGGATCTTCCTGCCGCTGTCGCTGCCGGGCGTCGTCGCCGGGCTGACGCTGGTCTTCGTGCTGACGCTGGGTTTCTACATCACGCCGGAGCTGCTCGGCGGCGGCCGCACCATCATGATCTCCATGGTCGTGAGCCGGAACGTCGAGCTCTACAACGAATGGGGCGCGGCCAGCGCGGTCGGGGTGGTGCTGCTGCTCTGCGTGCTGGCAATTTTCATGGCGGTGGGCCGCATCATCCCGCTCGACAAGATGCTGGGGCAGAAGTGATGAAACAGCCGCACCTGCCACGCCTCGTCTTCGGCGCCTTCGTCGGCCTCGTGCTGCTCTATCTGATCCTGCCGCTGCTGATCATCGTGCCGATGTCGTTCTCGGCGACGCGCTTCCTGACTTTCCCGCCGCCGGCCTTCTCGTTGCGCTGGTACGCCGAGTATTTCGGCAATCCCGCCTGGATGCAGGCGACGCGGATGAGCCTGCTGATCGGCGTCCTGACGGTGATCGTCGCGACGCCCTTGGGGACGGCGGCCGCCTATGCGATCAGCCATTCGCAGACGAAGCTGATGCGCTCGCTGCACATGATGCTGATGCTGCCGCTGATCGTGCCGATCATCATCATCGCGATCGGCATCTTCTTCATCTACGCCCGGATCGGGCTGATCCAGACCCTGACCGGCCTCGTCCTGGCCAATGTCATGCTCGGCCTGCCCTATGTCATCACCTCGGTCGTGGCCGGGCTGCAGAGCTTCGACAAGACGCAGGAGATGGTCGCGCGCAGCCTCGGCATGAACCGCTTCCGCGCCTTCCTCACCGTGACGCTGCCCCAGATCAAGGCCAGCGTCTTCGCCGGCGGCATCTTCGCCTTCATCTCGGCGATCGACGAGACGATCATCGCGCTCTTCGTCTCGGGCGGCCAGCACCAGACCCTGACCAAGCGCATGTTCACCGCCCTGCGCGACGAGATCGACCCGACCATCGCCTCGATCTCGACCCTGCTGACGGCGGCGTCCTTCATCCTGGTGCTGCTGGCGACGAGCAGCCAGAAGCGCGCCGCAGGCTGAAGGCCCTGCTGTCAGACAATCTGTCAATCGGTTGACAGTCGTTCGGTTCTGTACGACATCTTTCCGCGTGAGGGGCCCAGAGAAGGCGCCTGTACGATGGAGGAATCGATGTCGCATAAGTCGTTCGCCCGCGGCGTCAGCCGCCGTGGCCTCATGCTCGGTGCCGCCGGCGCCATCGCCGCGCCCCATGTCGTCCGGGACGCCGTTGCCCAGGGCAAGGCCGTCAATGTCGGCGTGATCGTGCCGCTCTCGGGCGCCAACGCCCAGTTCGGGATCAATTCGCGCAACGGCATCGAACTCGTCGCCGACGAGATCAACGCCGCCGGCGGCATCAAGGCGCTCGGCGGGGCCCGCATCAACCTGGTCATCGCCGACTCGACCTCGACGCCGACCACCGCCGCCAATGTCGCCCAGCGCCTGCTGACGCAGAACGACGTCGTGGCGATCCTCGGTGCCTTCGCCTCGTCGCTGACCATCGCGATCTCCGAGGTCACCGAGCGCCGCGGTGTGCCGCTGCTCACCATGTCCTTTTCGGACCAGATCACCGGGCGCGGCTTCGAGAACATCTTCCAGGTCGTCGCCAAGGCCTCGGTGATCGGCAAGGCGCAGTTCGACGGCACGGCTGCCATCGCCGCGAGCGCCGGCCAGAAGCTCGAGCGCATCGCCATCATGTACGAGGACACCGCCTACGGCACCTCGCAGGCGGGCGGCCTGCGCGCCGGCGCCAAGGCGGCCGGCGTCCAGATCGTCATGGACGACGCCTATCCGCTGGGCATCACCGACGTCACGCCGCTGATCAACAAGCTGCGCGCCTCGGGCGCCCAGGCGGTGTTCCCGGTCTCCTATCTCAACGATTCCCTGCAGATCATCCGCGCGATGCGCCAGCAGCGCATCACCATCCCCGCCATCGGCGGCGCGGCCGGCTATGTCATCCCCGATTTCGAGAAGGGGCTGGGTGAATTCGCCGAGGGCGTCCTCTCGATCTCGCCGGCCAATTACGACCTCGCGCCGGAGCTGACCGAGCGTTTCCGCAAGCGCTTCGGCTACTTCATGGTGCATGAGGCGCTGGAGCACGCCGTCTGCATGGATGTGCTGGCCCAGGCGATGGAGAAGGCCAAGTCGGCCAAGCCCGAGGATTTGCGCAAGGCCCTTCAAGGCGCCCGCTTCGAGGGCGGCTGGACCAAGGCCATGACGGGCGGCGCCGTGCAGTTCGACAAGACCGGCCTCAACACGCTCTCCGTGCCGGTCATGGTCCAGTGGCGCAACAAGGAACTCGTCACCGTCTGGCCCGCCGATGTCGCCAAGGCCAAGGCCGTCTGGACTGGCTGAGCCGAAAGGCCGGCTGAGGTCGGGCAGGGGAGAGAGACGGCTATGGCGGTGGTTCAGGCCATCCTGGACGGCTTGATGATCGGCGGTGTCTACGCCGTCATCTCGATCGGCCTGACGCTGGTCTTCGGCGTGATGGGCATCGTGAACTTCGCGCAGGCGGAGTTCCTGATGCTCGGCATGTTCGTGGCCTATTACGCCTGGGCCTGGCTCGGGCTCGATCCGCTGCTGGCGGCGCCGCTCGCCTTCGCCGTGGTGTTCCTGCTCGGCGCGGCGCTCCAGCGCGTGCTGATCAGGCGCGTGCTCAAGGCCCCCGAGGTGGCGCAGATCTTCCTCACCGTCGGCCTGCTGATCGTGCTGGAGAATGCCGCGCTCTTGATGTTCGGGTCGGGTTTCCGCTCGGTCTCGACGCCCTACCAGACCTCGTCGCTGCAGCTCGGACCGCTCTTCATCTCCGTGCCCTATCTCGCCGCCTTCGCCATGTCGGTGGCCTCGGGGCTGGCGCTCTGGCTCTTCCTCAAGTCGAGCTGGTTCGGCCGCGCCATGCGCGCCACCGCGCAGGACCCAATGGCCGCGCGGCTGATGGGCATCGATGCCGACCGCATGCACATGCTCGCCTTCGCACTGGGTGTCGGTCTCACCGCCTTCGGCGGCGCGGTGATCCTGCCCTATCTGACGGCCTCGCCGACGGTCGGCACGCAATTCGCCGTGCTGATGTTCACCGTGGTGGTGCTGGGCGGGCTCGGCTCGGTCGCGGGCGCGGTGGTCGGCGGTCTCGCCGTCGGCATCATCCAATCGCTGTCGGCGCTGGTCTTCCCGATCCAGTTGCAGAACCTCGTCCTCTTCGTCGTCTTCATCGCGGTGCTGGCCTTCCGGCCGAAGGGCCTGCTGGGGGCTGCCCGATGAGCGCGCCATCCGTTCGGCAGGCGGCCGGCCTTGCGCTGCTGGCGGCGCTCGCCATCGCCCTGCCTTTCGCCTTCGAACCGCGCGGCTACGGCATCCGCATCCTCTGCCTGGCGCTGCTCTTCGCCGCCATGGCGCAGGCCTGGAACATCGTCGCCGGGCTCGCCAACCAGATCTCGCTCGGCCATGCCGCGTTCTTCGGCATCGGCGCCTACACCTCGACGCTGCTTCTCATCCATTTCGGCATCACGCCCTGGCTCGGCATGATGGCGGCAGCGGTGCTGGGCGGGCTTGCTGCGCTTCTGATCAGCCTGCCGACCATGCGGCTGCGCGGCCACTATTTCGCGCTGGCGACGCTCGCCTTCGGCGAGGTCATGCGCGTCATCGGCAACAGCTGGGGCGGGCTGACCGGCGGGCCTGTCGGCATCTCCGTGCCCTTCGCCAAGCCGAACCTCGCTCTGATGCAGTTCGCCGATACCCGCGCCTCCTACTGGCTGATGCTGGGGGCGCTCGTCGTGGTGACCGTGATCTTCGTGGCGATCAAGCGCAGCCGCCTCGGCTACCGGCTGCGCGCGATCAAGGAGAATGCCGACGCCGCCGAGGTCATCGGCGTCGACACCACCCGCACCAAGATCGTCGCGGCGGTGATCTCGGGTGCGCTGACGGCGGCGCTCGGCACGCTCTATGCGCAGTTCCAGTTCTTCTTCGATCCCGACACCGTCTTCGGAGTCGCCTCGATCTCGGTGCGGATGGCGATGATCGCGATCGTCGGCGGCATCGGCACGGCGGCGGGCCCGATCCTCGGCGCCTTCTTCGTCATCCCGCTGGAGGAGATCGCCAACCAGGTCTTCTCCGCCCAGGCGGCCGGACTGTCGCAACTGGTCTTCGGCGTGCTGCTGATCCTCGTGATCCTAGTCGAGCCGCGCGGCTTCATGGCCATCGGCCCGCGGATCAGGCGCCTGCTTCGCCGGGAGGAACGCTGATGGTCGCCCCTCTGCTCCAGGTCACCGGCCTCGGCAAGCGCTTCGGCGGGCTGCAGGCCTTGTCGGAGGTGTCGCTGTCCGTGGCGCCGGGCGAGATCCTCGGGCTGATCGGCCCCAACGGCGCCGGCAAGACGACGCTGTTCTCGACGCTGGTCGGCCTGCACCGCCCCGATGCCGGCACGATCCGGCTCGACGGCCGCGACCTCGTCGGCCTGAAGCCGCACAAGATCGCCGCGGCGGGCATGGTCAAGACCTTCCAGAATGTCGCACTCTTCCTCGACTCGACGGTCCTCGACAACGTCCTGACCGGCGGGCTGATGCGCCATGCGATCCCTGAGGCGCGCGAACTCGCCAGGCGCTGCCTCGAGCGCGTCGGCATCGGCGCGATCGCCGGCAAACTCGCACGCGATCTCTCCTTCCCCGAGCGGGCGCGGGTCGAGGTCGCGCGCGCGCTCTGCACCGAGCCGCGGGTCCTGCTGCTCGACGAAGCGATGGCGGCACTCAACCATGCCGAGATGGACGCCTTCATGGATCTGCTGCGCCAGCTGCGCGCGGAGGGGCTGACGCTGGTCGTGGTCGAGCACCACATGCGCGCCATCATGGCGCTCTGCGACCGGCTGGTCGTTTTGAATTTCGGCCAGAGGATCGCCACCGGCACGCCGGCCGAGATCGCGCGCGATCCTGCCGTGATCGAGGCCTATCTCGGCCGGTCGGCGGCGTGAAGAGGGTGCGATGACGAGCCAGCCTCCGCTTCTCTCGATCGCCGGGCTGAATGCCGGCTATGGCGGCCTCGACGTGCTGCACGATGTCTCGATCGCGGTCGGCGCCGGCGAGTTCGTCTGCGTGATCGGCGCCAACACCGCCGGCAAGAGCACGCTGCTGCGCACGATCTCGGGGCTGGTGTCCGCCCGCGGCAGCATCCGCTTCGACGGCACCGAACTGGTGGGCCGCCCCTCGCATGCGATCCCGACGCTCGGCATCGCCCATGTGCCGGAAGGCCGCCACGTCTTCCCGGAGATGACGGTCGACGAGAACGTCATGCTCGGCGCCTATGCGGTGCGCTCCGCCAGCGATCTCGCCGTGCGGCGCGAGCGGGTGCTGACGCTGTTTCCCCGGCTGCGCGAGCGGCTCGGCCAGCTCGCCGGCACGCTCTCGGGCGGCGAGCAGCAGATGGTCGCGATCGGCCGGGCGCTGATGCTCCAGCCGAGGCTTCTGCTGCTCGACGAGCCGAGCCATGGCCTGGCGCCCAAGATCGTCGACGAACTCCACGACACCTTCCTGGCCGTCAGCCGGACCGGCACCTCCATCCTGCTGGTCGAGCAGAACACCACGCTGGCGCTCTCCGTCGCCGCGCGGGGCTATGTGCTGGAGAGCGGCCGGGTCGTGCTGTCGGGCACCAGCGCGGAACTCTCCGGAAACGATGCCGTCCGCAGCGCCTATCTCGGGCTCTGAGGACCACCGAACACCACCATGAAAGGGTCAAGGCCGATGTCGCACAGCGATCAGTTCAACAAGGGGCTCGAAGTTCGCCGCAAGGTGCTCGGCACCGACTATGTCGATGGCAGCCTGGCCAAGGCCGACGATTTCATGATGGCCTTCCAGAACATCACCACCGAATGGTGCTGGGGCTATGCCTGGACGCGGCCCGGCCTCGAGCACAAGACCCGCTCGATGCTCAACCTCGCCATGCTGACGGCGCTCGGCAAGCCGGCCGAGCTGAAGCTCCACGTCAAGGGCGCGCTCGCCAATGGCGTCACGGTCGACGAGATCAAGGAAATCCTGCTCCACGCCACCGTCTATTGCGGTATCCCGGCCGGCCTCGACGCCTTCAAGGCGGCCCATGAGGTGCTGAAGGCCGAGGGGGCCGTGCCCAACGACAAGTGAGCCCGGCCATGGCCGGCTGGGAGGTCTTCGCCCTGCGCTATGCCGTGCATGAGCGCCGGGCCTTCGAGAACTTCATCCGTGCGCCCGATCCGCACGACGCGCCCATGCCCATGGACTATTTCGTCTGGGTCGTGCGGCGCGGCGGGCGGGTCGTCGTGGTCGACACCGGCTTCACTCCCGAGGGCGGGGCGCGGCGCGGTCGCACCCTGATCCGCCCCGTCGAGGCCGCGCTGCGGCAACTCGGCGTCGACCCCGGGGCGGTGGAGGACGTGGTCATCACGCATCTCCACTATGACCATGCCGGCAATCTCGATCTCTTCCCGAAGGCGCGTTTCCACCTTCAGGATGCGGAGATGGGCTTCGCGACCGGTCGCCACATGTGCCAGGCCTGCCTCCGCTACCCCTTCGACGTCGAGGATGTCGTGAGGATGGTGCGTGCGGTCTATGCCGAGCGCGTCGTCTTCCATGACGGCGATGTCGAGATCGACGAGGGGCTGAGCCTTCACAAGGTCGGCGGCCACAGCGCCGGCCTGCAGATGGTCCGCGTCGAGACCGCGCGCGGCCCGCTGGTGCTCGCCAGCGATGCCGCCCATTTCATGGCCAATATCGAGCGGCAGAACCCGTTCCCGATCTTCTTCGATCTGGGGGCGCTGGCGCAGGGCTGGCGCGCCGCGCGCCGCCTCGCGGGTGCGGAGGAGCGCATCATCGCCGGTCACGATCCATTGGTGCGGGAGCTCTATCCCGCCGTCGAGGGCTCGGAGGGCGAGACGGTGGCGCTCCACCTGCCGCCGCTGCGCTAGTCAGCGCGGCCCTCCGACATGGGCCAGCGCCGCCAGCAGATGCGGGCGGAACAGGTCCGCGTGCTCGCACATCGGGAAATGGCCGAGCCCCTCCATGACGCGCAGAGCGGCGCCGGGGATGAGCGCGGCGAGCTTCGCCCCGTCCTCCGGCGTCGCCGAGTAGTCATAGGTGCCGCAGAGCAGCGAGACCGGCGTCCGCGCCGCGTCGATGCGGGGCGCGACCTGCGCGCCATCGAACTCGTCGGAATAGAAGGCGAGGTCGCCGGCATAGATTTCGGGCGCGCCCTGCGAATAGATCCAGGCGGCCCGGCGCCGGCTGTCGAGCGGGCTCGTCGGGCTCATCAGCCCGCGCACGAAGGCGGCGTTGTGCAGTCCTGCATGGACGCCGACATGGTGCTGGAACGGGTTGCGCCGCCCCTTCGAGCGGAAGGGCGGCTCGATCGCGATGACGCCCGCGACGAGATCGGGCCGCTCCGCCGCCAGCAGCAGAGCGAGCGCCGCGCCCATCGAGCCGCCGGCGACGATCGCCTTCTCGCCGATGACCCGCTCGATGATCGCCGCGCACCAGCCGAGATAACGCGCGCCCGAGAGCCGATAGGGCTCGCCCTGCCAGCTGTCGGGTGGCATCGAGCGGCCATGGAAGGGCATGTCGGGCGCGATCAGGCGCCACTCTGCGGCCAGGGCGATGTCGGCGAGCTGCCCATGGAACTGGCGGGAATCGGCGCCGGCCGTGTGCAGGAACAGCACCGGCCGGCCGCTTCCGGCACTCTCGACATGAATCTCGGCTGCGCCCTCCGGAAGGGCGACCCGGTGACAGCGCCCCTCGATCTGGCTCATCCGCCGGGTGACGGAGGGCGCCGGGGCGGCAGGCGAGAGCGTGACGAGTTCGAACAGCCGTTCGATCACCGCGCGCGCCTGCGCGATCACGAGCGGGTCGCCGGAGAGGGTGAAGGCGGGATTGGCGATCGCCAGCGCCGTGAAGGCCTGGAAGCGCGGCGGCGGCGGCAGTGTCAGGAGCCTCGCCCAATCCTCTGTGGCTGCCGAGAGCACGATGTTCGGTGCCGCCGTGCCCTCGAACACCACGGCGCCGTCATCGAGCCGCAGCAGGATGTCGTCTCCCGCGCCCTCGATCCGCAGCACCGCGGCGAGGCCGGCGCCGAGCCGGCGCAGTTCGGCGTCACCGGTCGCCGCGGCGATGCGCGCCCGCAGGCCCATCAGCCGCGCGAGCCGGCGGCGAGCGCCTGGAGATGGCGGTGGATCTCGGTGTGATCGGCCTGTGCGCCGAGCCCGCTTTTGGCCGCCTCCCACAGCGCGGCCACGGACTGGATCTGCGGCAGCGGGAGTTCGAGATGATCGGCGAGATCGGCGGCGATGCGGAGATCCTTCGCCATCAGCGCCAGCGAGAAGCCCGAATTAAAGGCCTCCGAGATGACGAAGGGCTTCATCTTCACCTCGGTCGAGTTGTTACGCCCTGTGGATGCGTTGAGCACGTCGACGATCGTATCCGGCGCCAGCCCGAATTTTCCACCGACCAGCAGCGCCTCGCAGGCGGCGACCAGCCCCGCCGCAGAAACATAGTTGTTCAGCGCCTTCATCGCGTGGCCCGAGCCGATCGGCCCCGTGGCGAAGATCGACTTGCCCATCGCCGCCAGCACGGGCCGGGCGCGCTCGACCGCCTCGGCCGCTCCGCCGGCCATGATCGCGAGCGAGCCGTCGATCGCCCGCTTTACGCCGCCAGAGACGGGCGCGTCGATCAAGTGCAGGCCCAGCGGCGCGAGATCCGCCGCGAGGCCAACCGTCTCCGTCGGGGCCGAGGAGCTCATGTCGATGACGAGCGCCCCCTGGGCCAATGCATGTGCGGCGCCCGAGGCGAGCAGCACGTCGCGCACGGTCCGGCCATTGGGCAGCATGGTGATCAGGATGCCTGCGTCTTCGGCCGCCTCTTTCGCCTCGGCGAAGGCCAGGCCTCCCGCCTCGATCAGGGCCTGTCGCGGCGCCTCGGCCGGGTCGGCGCCGCGCACAGTGAAGCCGGCTGCTATCAGCCGTCGCACCATCGGCAGGCCCATCTGGCCGAGTCCGATGAAGGCGATGGGGGCAGGGGGGCTGGCGCTGTCAGGCATGGATCGATCCTCCGGCGTCGCGCCAAGGGCGGCGCGGCGTCCGGCGGATTTCTGGGCGCTATCAGACAATCTGTCAATTCGCGGCGTCAGCCGCGGCGAGGCTCGCGCTCGAGCACGGCGAGCGCGACCTTCGCCGCCATCGCGATGTGATGCCGGCAGGCCTGATCGGCGCGGGCTCCGTCGCGGGCCGCGATGGCCTCATAGATTGCCTCGATCTCGGCGACGCTGTCGTCGAGCCGGCCCTGCTGCGTCATCGAGGTGAAGCGCAGCAGGGTGATGCGGTTGTGCAGCATCGTCAGCGACTGCTTGACGAAGATGTTGCCCGCCCCCTCCATCAGCACGCTGTAGAAGCGCGTCTTGGCCGCCACGAGTTGGGCGCGGTCGCCGTCGCGGGCCGCCTGCCGGAAGCCGGCCACGGCCTGCTTCAGCTCGGCGAGGGCCTCCTCGCTGCCCTGTTCGGCGAAAGCGCGCCCGGCGAAGCCTTCCAGCAGCGCCCGGACGTCATAGAGCTGGCGGGCCTCGTCGAAATTGATCGAGGAGACCTCGGGCCCGCGATGGGGCACGGTGACGACGAGCCCCTCGGCCTCGAGCTGCCTCAGCGCCTCGCGCACCGAGGTCCGGCCGACGCCGATCTGCTCGCAGAGTTCGCGCTCGACGAGCCGCTGGCCCGGCCGGAAATGCCCGGAGGCGATCGCTTCCCGGATCCGGTCCTCCACCAGGAGACGCAGCGTGGCCGCCTGCCGCGGGATGCGAAGGTTCATCTCGTTCATGACGAACACATTGCCGGGCGCGGGCACGCCGTCAATCTCCACGCTTGACCCCAGGACTGTCAGATTGTCTGATGGCAGGCAATTCAGCAAAAAATCTTCACGGGAGGATTCATGAAAACGCTTCTGCTCGGCCTGGCGGCCGCGGTCACGCTGGCGATCGCACCCGCCGCGGCGCAGACCTATCCGGCCCGTCCGGTGACGATGCTCGTGCCCTTCGCACCGGGCGGCACCACCGATGTGCTCGCCCGCATCCTCGCCGAGGAGATGGGCAAGGCGCTCGGCCAGAACGTCATTGTCGAGAATGTCGGCGGCGCCGGGGGGCGAATCGGCACGGAACGGGTGACCCGCGGCGAGCCGGACGGATACACCGTGCTGTTCGGCAATATGGGCCCGATGGCCGCCAGCCGGGCGCTGTTCAAGGACCAGCGCTACGATCCCCGCACTGATCTCGCCCCCATCGGGCTGGTCGCCGACGTGCCGATGGTGATCGCGGCGAGCAAGAAGAGCGGGGTCGCCGACCTCAAGGCTTTCGTCGCCCGGGTCAAGGAGCAGGGCGACAAGGTGACCTTCGGCACGGCGGGCTTCGGCGCGACCTCGGATCTGGCGCCCCGGCTCTTGCTTCACCTGTCGGGGCTGAAGGCGACGATCGTGCCCTACAAGGGCGCGGGGCCGGCGATCCAGGATCTGCTCGGTGGCTTCGTCGACGGCGTCATCGACCAGACGGCGACCTTGCTGCCGCTGCATGCCGCCGGTTCCGTGACGGCTCTGGCGGTGACCGGCGACAGCCGCCTGCCGCAGGCGCCGGACGTGCCGACCTTCGCGGAGGCCGGCCTTCCCGATTTCGGCATGAAGGTCTGGAACGCGCTCGCCGTCCACAAGGACACCAGCCCCGCCATCGTGGCGCGCCTGGTCGCCGCGCTGGACACCAGCCTCTCCTCCGACTTCGTCGCCAAGCGCTTCGAGGGGCTGGCCGTGCCGGTTCCTCCGGCCGCCATCCGCGGCCCCGCGCATCTGGGCCAACTGGTGAAAGCCGAGGTTGAGCGCTGGGAGGCGGTGCTGAAGGACGTGCCGAAGCAGTAGCAGGGGCGGCGGGGCGGGCTTCGCGCCGGCCCGCGCCCGACCCGCTGCGCGCGCAACCGCCACCCGCCCGCAGCCCGGTTACGACCGGGCTGCCGGGCCACTAGAGTCGCACCACCGACCGCGTCGGCTGCCGGGCCGATCGCAGGCCCTGGGCGCGGTCGCCAGGAGCGCCTTCGCCATGATCCCGAAAGACCCGGATACCGAGTTCCAGCCGCACACCTCGCATTGGGGCGTGTTCTCCGCCCGCATGCGCGATGGCGCGCTGGAGGTGCGGCCTCATCCGGGCGATCCCGATCCCAACCGGATCATCGACAACTTCCCCGCCGCTTTGCGCCACCGCGCCCGGATCGCCCGGCCGATGGTGCGCCGTGGCTGGCTCGAGAACGGGCCCGGCCCGGATTCGCGCCGCGGGTCGGACGACTATGTCGCGATGAGCTGGTCCGAGGTGCTGGACAGGCTCGGCGGCGAACTGCGGCGCCTCCGCGACGGCCCTGGCCCGCAGGCGATCTTCGGCGGCTCCTATGGCTGGGCCAGCGCCGGGCGTTTCCATCACGCCCAGAGCCAGATCCACCGCTTCCTCAACACTGCCTGCGGCGGCTATGTGAAATCGGTCAACAGCTACTCCTCGGGCTCGTCCCAGGTGCTGGTGCCCCATATCATCGGCGACTACGAGGATCTGACGAAGCGCAACGTCTCCTGGGAGCAGGCGGCGCAGCACAGCGAGATCGTGCTCGCCTTCGGCGGCATGGCGCTGAAGAACTCGATGGTCGCGGGCGGCAGCGTCAGCCAGCATGTCGAGCGCGGCGCCATGGAGCGGGCTGCGGACCGCGGCTGCGCGTTCGTGCTGGTCAGCCCGCTGCGCTCCGATCTGCCCGACGAAGCGAAGGCAGAATGGCTGCCGGTGACGCCGGGCAGCGACACGGCCCTGATGATGGCGCTGGTCCATACCCTCGTCGCCGAGGGACGGCACGACCGCGCCTTCCTCGAGCGCTGCACCGTCGGCTGGCCGGTGTTCGAGCGCTATCTGATGGGCGAGACCGACGGCATCGCCAAGGATGCGGCCTGGGCGGCGCCGCTCACCGGCGTCGCGGCGGACGAGATCGTCGCGCTGGCGCGCCGGCTGCACGGACGGCGCGCGCTGATCGTGGTCGCCCATGCGCTGCAGCGCGCCGAGCATGGCGAGCAGCCCGTCTGGATGGGCATGGTGCTCGCCGCCGCGCTCGGCCAGATCGGCCTGCCGGGCGGCGGCTACGGCTATGCGCTCGGCGCGATCGCCTATTACGGCCGGCGTTTCAACGCGGTGCCGGTGCCGACCTTCTCGCAGGGGCGCAACGGCGTCAGCGACTTCATCCCGGTCGCGCGCATCGCCGACATGCTGCTCAACCCCGGCGGCAGCTACCGCTACAACGGCCAGACCCGAAGCTACCCCGAGATCAAGCTGGTCTACTGGGCCGGCGGCAACCCCTTCCATCACCATCAGGACCTCAACCGCCTGCGCCGCGCCTTCGCCCGGCTCGACACGCTGGTCGTCCACGAACTGGCCTGGACGGCGACCGCCCGTCATGCAGATGTGGTTCTTCCATGCACCATGACGCTGGAACGCGAGGACATCGGCGCCAGCTCGAACGACCCGCTGCTCTTGCCGATGCGCCCGGTCGCGGCGCCGTTCGGCGAGGCGCGCGACGATTACGCCATCTTCGCCGATCTGGCCGAACGGCTCGGTGCACGCGAGGCGTTCACCGAGGGCCGCAGCGTGCGGCAGTGGCTGGAGCATCTCTACGAGCCCACCCGCCAGGCGCTGGCGGCGATGGGCCGGCCGGCACCGGACTTCGCCGCGTTCTGGGCCGGGGAGGGCATCGACCTGCCGCAACTCGCCGACGATGGCGGGCGGCTACGCGCTTTCCGCGACGACCCCGAGGGCCGGCCGCTGCCGACGCCGAGCGGCAGGCTCGAGATCGCCAGCGAAACCATCGCCGGCTACGGCGAGCCGGATTGCCCGGGGCATCCGACCTGGCTCGGCCCGATCGCCGTTCCCGACGCGGCCGCCCCCTTCGTGCTGATCGCCAACCAGCCCCGCACGCGCCTGCACAGCCAGTTCGACTTCGGCGGCCACAGCGACGGCGCCAAGCGGCGCGGTCGCGAGGTCGCGAGCCTGCACCCGGAGGATGCGGCGCAGCTCGGCCTGGCGGAGGGTGACGTCGCCCGGCTGTTCAACGAACGCGGCGCCTGCCTCGCCGCCGTGCGGCTGACCGACGGCATCCGTCGCGGCGTGGTCCAGCTCCCGACCGGCGCCTGGTACGACCCCGCCGATCCGAGCGAGGAGAAGTCGCTCTGCGTGCACGGCAATCCCAATGTGCTGACGCGCGACATCGGCACCTCGGCGCTGGCGCAGGGCTGCACGGGCCAGCTCACCACCGTGCAGATCGAGCGCTACACCGGCAATCTGCCGCCGATCCAGGCCCACGACCCACCGCGCGCGGCCTGAGCGCGAACGAGCGCAGCAAAACGGCAGCAGGCTGCCGCGCGCCCGTCAGCTGACGCGACGGGTGCGATGGCCTCGAGCGCGGCCGCGCGATGACCCGCTCGCGTCGGCCACCCTCATTTCTCGACGTCGAGGGTCGCCCAGCCGCTGGGCCGGTTCGTCGGCGGCAGGCTGGCCCGGTCGGTCTGCGACCGCAGGATATGCGCCTTGGCGAGCATATGGGCGGTCACCGGGGCGGTCAGGAACAGGAAGATGGTGATCAGCAGTTCGTGGAACGAGATATGATCGCCCGCGATCGCGAAATACAGCATCGAGGCGATCAGCAGCGAACCGATGCCGAGCGTCGTCGACTTGGAGGGCCCGTGCAGGCGCCGCATCAGGTCGGGCAGCTTCGCCAGCCCGAACGAGCCGACGAGCAGGAAGAAGGCTCCGATGAGAATCAAGGCCGTGACGGCCGCTTCGCCGATCCAGTACATGCTGCGTGTCCTATTCGATCACATTGCCACGGAGCAGATATTTGCAGAACGCCACGGTCGTCACGAAGCCGACCATGGCGATCAGCATCGCGGCTTCGAAATAGATCGTCGTGCCGTAATAGATGCCCAGCAGCACGATCAGCCCGATCGCGTTGATGACCATCGTGTCCAGCGCGAGGACGCGGTCGGTGACGTCGGGGCCGATCGCGAGCCGGTACAGATTGAGCAGAATGGCGAGGCTGGTGGCAGCCAGCGCGATCAGACAGGCGGTTGCGATCATTCGAAGATCCTCTTCAGGCGGCGCTCGTAGCGCTGCTTGATCTGGGCGATCGTCGCCTCCGCTTCGTCGGTCTCCAGGCAATGCACGAGCAGGGCGCGGCCGTCGGCGCTGACATCGGCCGAGACCGTGCCGGGCGTCATCGTGATCGTCCCCGCGAGCACGGTGATCGCCTCCGGCGACTTCAGGTCGAGCGGCAGGGTGATGAAGCGCGAGTGCAGGCTGTCGCCGCGGCGGAACAGGATGAGCGACGCGACCTGGATGTTGGAGACGACGATGTCCCAGAGCACGACCAGCATGAACTCGATCATCATCAGCGGCGCACCCACGCGCGGGCGCCCCGGCCAGTAGGCGCTGGTGGCGAGCGGAATCAGGATGCCCAGGATCAGCCCCAGCACGAGATGGCCGAAGGTCACCTCATTGGCGAGCAGGACCCAGACCGCGACGATCCAGACCGACAGCAGAGGGTGGGGGAACACGCGCAGAGCCATGGCCTAATTCCCCCCCGTGCCGGCGCCGGCGGTGGGCGACAGCACCGCGCGGACATAGCCGGCCTTGTCGAGCAGCTGATCCGACGTCGCCGCAAAGGCGCGGGTGAACGGGCCGGCGCCCAGCGACAGCGTCGCCGTGGCCGCCAGCAGCAGGGCGATGACGACGAACGGCACGAGGGTGATCCCGGTCAGGCCGGGCGCCTTCGCGACTGCCGCTCCGCCCGCAGACGGAACCGGCTCGGTGTTGTTCCAGAAGATCATCGAGCCGGCGCGCGCATAGCCGATCATCATCAGCAGGCTCGCGCCGAGCATGACCGCCCAGATCAGCGGTGCCTGCGGCGCCTGGCGCGTCGCGTCGAGGATCAGCAGCTTGCCGATGAAGCCCGACAAGGGCGGCATCCCGACCATGGCGATGGCCCCGAGAAAGAACATCGCCCCCAGCAGCGTCTCGTTGGCGATCGCCGGCGCGGGTTCGAGCCTGTCGAGGTGCTGGCCGCGCCGCTGCGAGATCACGTCGACGAGCAGGAACAGGGCGGCGCCCGTCAGGGTGCTGTGCACGAGGTAGGAGAGCGCCGCCGTCGTGCCGGGACCGTCGAACAGCCCCACCGCGATCAGCAGATTGCCCATCGAGGCGACGACGGAGAAGCAGACGAGATCGCGCAGATTGCGACTGGCGAGCACGCCGATGGCGCCGACGATCAGCGTGACGATTGCCGCCGGAATCACGATCGGCGCGACCATGGCGGCCAGCGGCCCCGCATCCGCGCCGAAGATCAGCCCGTAGACGCGGATGATCGCATAGGCGCCGACCTTGGTCATGATCATGAACATGGCCGCGGCCGGCGCGGATGTCGCCGCATAGGCGCTGGGCAGCCACCAGTGCAGCGGCACCAGCGCCGCCTTGGTCGCGAAGACCGCAAACAGCAGCATCGCTCCTGTCTTCAGCAGCGCCTGGTCGTCCGCGGACACGGCCGCGACCTTGCCCGCCAGATCGGCCATGTTGAGCGTGCCGGTGATCGCGTAGATCAGGCCGACGCCGAACAGGAACAGCGTCGAGGCGATCAGGTTGATCGCGACATAGTGGAAGCCCGCCTTCAGCCGCGGTGCGCCGCCGCCATGCAGCATCAGCCCATAGGAGGCGATCAGCATGACCTCGAAGAAGACGAACAGGTTGAACAGGTCGCCTGTCAGGAAGGCGCCGTTGACGCCGAGCAGCTGGAACTGCAGCAGGGCATGGAAATGCCGCCCGCGCTTGTCCCAGCCGGCACAGGCATAGACCGCCACCATCAGCGCCAGCGCCGCACTGAGCAGCAGCATGATGGCCGACAGCCGGTCGAGCACGAGCACGATGCCGAAGGGGGCCGGCCAGTTGCCGAGGAAATAAGCCCGCGGCGTCCCGTCGCCGGCGAGCACGAGCAGGCCGATGGCCAGGGCCAGCGCCAGAATGGTGGAGGCGACCGAGACGACGCGCTGATGCTTGAGGTGATGGGGCAGCGCCAGGATCAGCAGCGCTGCCGTCATCGCCGGCAGAACCGTGGGCAGAACGATCCAGTTGTTCATGATGGCAGCGGAGCCTTGTCTTCGTCGGTCCGGACCCGGGCCGCGTCGCCCTCGCCGGACACAGCGAGATCGACCTCGTCGCTTCCCGACTCCAGGAAGCCGCGCAGGGCGAGCACCACGATCAGGGCCGTCATGCCGAAGGAAATGACGATCGCGGTGAGGACGAGCGCCTGCGGCAGCGGGTCGGTGTAGGCTGAAGCCAGCGCGCTGATGACCGGCGGCTGGTTGATCGTCAGGCGGCCCATCGCGAACAGGAAGAGGTTCACCGCGTAGGTCAGGAAGGTCAGTCCGAGAATGACTGGGAAGGTCCGTGCGCGCAGCAGGAGGTAAATCCCCACCGCCGTCATCACGCCCGTGGCGCTGGCGACAAGCAGTTCCACGTCAGACCTCCTTCGCCACGGCCGTGTCGGCGTCGAGCACGATGTCCATCGGATGGTCGGTGGCGGGCGAGCGCTCGGCGCGCTGCTGGACACGCGAGATCTGCGACAGCGACAAAAGCACCGCACCGACGACGGCGAGGAAGACGCCGAGATCGAAGGCCATCGCCGTCGCCAGTTCGAACGTCCCGACCAGCGGCAGCGAGAAATAGTCGAAAGAGCTGGTCAGGAAGGGGCGCCCGAACACGAAGGAACCGATGCCGGTCAGGCCGGCGATGACGATGCCGGCCCCGATCATCGCCTGGGAGTCGAGGCGGGCGCGGGCATTAGCCCAGACATAGCCGCTGGCCATGTACTGCATGATCAGCGCCATCGCGACGACGAGACCGGCGATGAAGCCGCCGCCCGGCAGGTTGTGCCCGCGCAGGAAGATGTAGACGCCCACCGTCAGCGCCAGCGGCAGCAGCGCCCGCGTCGCCACCACCAGCATCAGGGGGTGGGCGTCGCGAGCCTCTTCCGCGAAACGGATGCTCGCCAGCCGGCGCGCCGCGGGTCGTCCGAAGGGGTGGTCCAGCAGCGCGAAGATCGCCAGCGCGGCGATGCCGAGCACGATGATCTCGCCAAAGGTATCGAAGCCGCGGAAGTCGACCAGGATGACGTTGACGACATTGGTGCCGCCGCCCCCGGGCTTCGACTGCTCCAGATGATAGGTGGAGATGGTCTCGAAGCCCCGCGTCATCACGGCATAGACCAGTCCCGCGGCACCGAGGCCCGCCACCGTCGCGATGCCCGCATCGCGCCAGCGCAAGGCGAGGCTGCTCTGTTTCGGCGTCGTCTTCGGCAGCAGATTTAGGGCCAGGAGCAGCAGCACGGTCGTGACCACGTCGACGGAGATCTGGGTCAGCGCGAGATCCGGCGCCGAGAACTGCAGGAAGGCGAGCGAGACGACCAGGCCGACGACGCTCGTCAGGATCAGCGCAAAGACGCGATCATGGTGGCGCAGCGCCGCCACAAGGCTGGCCCCGACGAGTGCGAACCAGGCCACGACAGCCGGCAGCGACATCGGCAGCGTGGCCCGCGCGCCGCCCCCATGCGAGGCGCTCCAGAACCCGCCGGCCGCCAGCACGAGCACGGCGGCGAGGATGACGA
Source organism: Allobosea sp. R86505 (assembly GCF_042466375.1). Taxonomy (NCBI): domain Bacteria; kingdom Pseudomonadati; phylum Pseudomonadota; class Alphaproteobacteria; order Hyphomicrobiales; family Alloboseaceae; genus Allobosea; species Allobosea sp. R86505. The sequence goes on from NZ_JAXHPY010000001.1 coordinate 2,957,658, forward strand.
CGAAATAGAGCTGCAGTGATCCGGTATGAGAGCGCGCGATGCTCCAGCCGGCCCCCGCCACCAGCCGGCGGATGACGCGATCGAACAGTGTCTTCGCATCGGGGCGCGGCAGGGACAGACGGAAAGCCTCGACTCGGCGATAGGCGAGGAACAGGGCCGTGCCGGCGATGAGCGCCGCGATGCTGACCAGCAGGGCCGGTGTGACCCCGTGCCAGAGCGCGAGGTAATAGGAGGGCAGCGGACCGCCGATGACGGCCATCGCCGTGCGCGCGACGATCGGCCCGGCGATCAGCGCCGGCAGGAGCCCGATCGCCACCACCAGCACGACGAGCACCGCAACCGGCAGCCACATGCCCGCCGGCGGATCATGCGGGTGGGCGGGGTAGTCGTGCCGCTGCGGGCCGAAGAAGACGGCGACCGCCAGCCTGACCGAGTAGGCGACCGAAAACAGCGTCGCCAGACCGACCAGCACGGGGAACAGCCAGGGAATGCCGGCATAGGAGGTCTGCAGGGCCTGCTCGAGCATCATCTCCTTGGACAGGAAGCCATTCAGCGGCGCGATGCCTGCCATCGACGCAGAGGCGATCAGCACCAGCGTCGCGGTGATCGGCATCAGCGTCATGAGACCGCCGAGCCGCCGGATGTCGCGCGTGCCGGTCTCGTGGTCGACGATGCCGGCGCCCATGAAGAGAGCCGCCTTGAAGGTGGCGTGATTGAGGATGTGGAACGTGGCGGCCACCGCCGCCATCGGCGTCCCGAAGCCCAGCAGCATCGTCATCAGCCCGAGATGGCTGACGGTGGAGAACGCCAGCAGCCCCTTGAGGTCATCCTTGAAGATCGCGATCCAGGCCGCGACCAGCATGGTGACGAGACCCACGGGCGCCACGATCAGGAACCAGGCATCGGTGCCGGCCAGCACCGGCCACAGGCGCGCCAGCAGGAAGACGCCGGCCTTCACCATCGTGGCTGAATGCAGATAGGCCGACACCGGCGTCGGCGCCGCCATCGCATGCGGCAGCCAGAAGTGGAACGGGAACTGGGCCGATTTTGTGAAGGCGCCGCCTAGGATGAGCAGCAGCATCGGCAGATAGAGGGGAGAGGCCTTGATCAGATCGCCTCGCTGCAGGATGACCGACAGGTCGTAGGATCCGGCGATGTTGCCCAGCATCAGCATGCCGGCGATCAGCAGCAGCCCGCCGCCGCCGGTGACGACCAGCGCCATCCGTGCGCCCTGCCGCGCCTCGGGCAGGTGCCGCCAATAGCCGATCAGCAGGAACGAGGTCAGGCTGGTCAGTTCCCAGAACACCAGCAGGAGCAGGATGTTGTCGGACAGGACGACACCGACCATCGCGCCCTGGAACAGCAGCAGATAGGCGTAGAAGCGCCCCATCGGGTCGTTGCGGCTGAGGTAATAACGCGCGTAGACGATCACCAGCAGGCCGATGCCGAGGATCATCGTGGCGAAGAACAGGCCGAGGCCGTCGATGAAGAACGAGAACGACAGCCCGAGCTGCGGCAGCCAGTCCAGCCGCGCCTGGACGATCTCGCCACGATAGACGGCCGGCGCATGCGACAGCAGCAGCGCGAGGGCGAGCAACGTCGCCAGGCCCGTCACCACGGCGCAGACATTCCGGCCAGAGCGGATCGTCAACGGAGGAAAGACCGCGGCGAAGAACGGCACCAGCGGGATCAGCCACAGATTCATATAACAACGGCCCCGTCGATCATCGTCGCGACTTTATAGACAGTAATTGGCTCTTTTAGCATTTGTCGAGATATAGCATGGCAGCCGGGCTCAATATTGTGAAACGTAGCGACATGATCCGGTCGGCCCTGATGGTGTTGGGCTGCCCATCGCGGCTGCGATCAGTGAATCCGCGAGAATGGCCTCGCCCCGACGGCAGTCCCGCGAGGGACCGACAGCCCCGAGCGGTGTGAAGGGAAATTGGTCGGCGAACGGCATGCGGTCCGTGCGGGAAGCCCGACGCAGCGAACAATCAAGAGCAGTGGCGCACGATGGCCTCAGGGTCGGCATAGGGCACGAGTCTCCGCGCTGGCGGCCCGACCGGCGCAGTACCTGCCCCGTCCGCTCGGAGGACGAAGCACCCGGTAGGCGTATACGATCGATGGCTGAAGCCTGCAACAGGCGCGACGAGCCGCTCGCCGCCGCCCCATGAACATGGGCTGTCGCCGCAGGCTGCCCCCGGCTAGGATCAACCGGCCCTGACAGGAGCGGGACCGGCCGTGGCGGGGCACCGGCGTCAGGGCAGGGGGGTAGGCGGCGGATGATCGAGGTGCTGCTCGTCGAGGATGACGCGCCGACGCGCTGGCGCCTCCAGGACGCGCTGGGGGCGACCGAAGAATTCGCCGTCACCGCCGCCGCGACCGTCATGGAGGCCCGGGCCCGCCTGTCGGAAGCGGCGCCGCGCGTGCTGCTGACCGATCTGCAACTGCCCGACGGCCATGGCCTCGACCTGATCCGGGAGACGCGGCAGCGCCATCCCGAGACGGAGATCATGGTGATCTCGATCCTCGGGGACGAGGAGAGCGTGATCGCCGCGATCCGCCAGGGCGCCACCGGCTATCTCCTGAAAGATGCCTTCCCGCCCGACATCGCAGCGACCGTGCGCGATCTCGTCGCCGGCCATTCGCCGATCTCCGCATCGATCGCGCGCTTCATCGTGCGGCGTACCCAGGCGCAGCCCGCCATGGCCCCAGCCCCGGCCCCCCAGGGGCTCAACACGGCACGGCTGACGCCGCGCGAGATCGACATCCTCTGGGGCATCGCCAAGGGCTTCAGCTATGCCGACATCGCCGGGCATCTTGGCCTGTCGCGGCAGACGGTGCCCGGCCACATCAAGAACATCTACCGCAAGCTCGAGGTCAATACGCGCGGCGAAGCGGTGTTTGAGGCGCTGCAGCAGGGTCTGATCCGGCTGTGAGCGAGGCGCCGGCTGGCCGGGAGGCGCTCGCGGCGCCCGCGAGCGCGCCGCGGACGGCGCTGTGGCTGGGGGCCTATCTCGCGCTGCAGTCCGTCGTTGTCGGGCTCTGCCTGCTGCTCGCCGCGCTGCCGGCGCCCGAGCCGCCGGCGCGCTACGCGCTGACGCAGGCGCGGCTCGAGCCGGCCGGACGCACCGTGCAACTGCCGCACCATCTCGATGTGCGCTTCACCATGGACGATCCGCCGCTGTTCAGGCTGAGCTTCGAGGGTCCGGCCCTGGAGGGGGACGCGTGGGCGGTGATGCTGCCCCGCTTCACCAACGGGGTCGTGGTCGCCGTCAACGGCGTCGCGATGATCGACAGCCGCCGCACTCCCTCGGCCAATCGGCCGGACCGCAGCACGCCGGAGATCGCGGTCGTCCCCTCCGTGCTGCTGCGCCCTGGTGTCAACGAAATCACGGTCCGGCTCCTGGTCTGGGGGCCGCTGACCGGTTTCCTCGACCGGGTCTATGTCGGCCCGGACGCAGCACTGCGGCCGGCCTATGAGCGGCGGGTGCTGCTCTTCGAGACGCTTCCTGTGGTTCTGGCAGCTTGGCAGAGCATCCTGGCCGTCATCCTCGGCATGATGTGGCTGATGCGGCGGCACGAGCCGGAATATGGAGCGCTCGCCGCCTCGATGGCGCTCGGCGTGACTCAGACCTTCATCTCCGCGCCGAGCGGGCAGTCGCTTTATGGCGGGCTCAATGCCGTGCTGATCGCATCGGCACCGCTCGAGAGCGCCTTCGCTGTGGTGTTCTTCGTTCTCTTCCTGGGGCTCAGGCTGCCGCGGGCCGCAGCACTGCTGTTCCTGCCGGGGCTGATCATCACCGTCGTGGGCCTGTTGGCTGGTCCCGTGCCGGTTCGCAGACTTTATCTCCTGCTTGGGCCGTTCACCGTTATGTTCTGTCTCGTTTTGACGGCGGTGATCATCGCGCTCGTTTTCCTGCGGCGGCGTGACATGATCACCCTCGTGCTCGGGAGCGCGGTGACGGTGGTCCTATTCTTCTGGGCCTTTGATATCTTCTCGATCCTCGATGTCGCGTCGGACCGGCGGATCTTCTTCTCGCGCATCTCCTACTCGGCCATGGTGATCGCGATCGGCATCGGCCTCACCTGGCGCTTCGCCCGTGCCCTGAATCAGGTCGACGGCTTCGCGTCGCGCATGGTCACGCTCGTGCGCGAGGCGGAGGACAAGCTGCGAGCGACCCTGGCGCGGGACGAGGAGCGGGCGCGGGCCGTGGCGCTGGCGGACGAGCGGACGCGGCTGATGCGCGACCTGCATGACGGACTCGGCGGCCAGCTCGTGAGCATCGTCGCGCTGAGCGAGCGCCAGCGAGCTGAGCCGATCGGTGAGGCGGCGCGGGCCGCGCTGAAGGATCTGCGCCTCGTGATCGACGCCATGGATGATATCGGCGGGGATCTGATGCTGGCGCTCGGAGCCTGGCGGGAGCGGATCGCGGCGCAGTTGCGAGCCCACAGCATTGCGCTGGCGTGGCGGGTGCTGACGCCCCAGGGGCTGCCCCTTCATCCCGAGCTGCGGCCGGGCCACGTCATCCAGATCCTGCGCCTGCTCGACGAGGCCGTGACCAATGCGGTCAAGCATGCCGGTGCCGGCACGATCACGGTCGCGATCGAGACCGTCGCCACGGCGGACGGTCATCGCGGCCGCATCAGCGTACGGGACGACGGCCGGGGCTTCGAAGCGCCGGCCGGCAGCCAGACCCCGCCCCTGGCCGGACGGGGCCTCGCCAATATGCGCCGACGGGCGGAACGCTGCGGCGCGCAGCTCGCGATCGTCTCCGGTCCGGAGGGCACATGCGTGACGCTCGACCTTCCGGGCCGCTTCGCCGATCTCGACGCACCCCGGGATTGAGCGGCGTTAGAAGCGCCCGACGCGGTTAACCGGGCCGCCGCGATTGGCGGGCGTGCCACGGCGGACGCCGCGATAGGGCGTCGCGACCGCGCGGGCGGCCGGAGCGGCAACCACGGGCGCACCGACCACGACCGGCGCAGGGCGGACCACGACCGGAGCGGGGCGCGCGACGCAGCCCTTCGGCACGCCCACCGTCTTGCAATAGACGACCGCCTCGGCCGGCGCGGCGCCCAGCGTCAGGCCCGCCAGCGCGGCGAGTGCCGCGAGGCCGAGGCCGCTGCGCGTGAAATGTGGAATGCGAACCATGGTCTGGTGCTCCCTATATTGCGCGTCTGCGGCCCGGCCGGACGACCTTGCGCTTGCGACGTCGCTGCAATCTGAGACTGTTCGTCCGCCATTGGTATCCCATGAAAATGGGGTGGCGGGGTCCCACCCGTGATGGCGTGATGCGTTTGGCTGACGCATTGTAAGCAGAGATGCGGGTGGCCGGAGGGAAAGGGCTCCATGCCGGGGGAACCAGCCATGCCTGCCGCCGCGGCGGAGGCTCTCCGCAGCGGAATCGCGCCGCTCGATGCGGTGCGGCGCCTCTTCGAGATCGCCGATCGCGAGATCGTTACGGCCCTGACGGTTCTGCCTTCGCTGCCGCGCGAGATGGCGGCCGTGGCCGAACGGGGCTGGCCGGAATGGGCGGCGACGCTGCCGCGCACTCTCGGGGTCTGCCTCATCGTCGCGCTCGCCTATGTCGCAACGCGCAGTGCGCTGGCGCAAGTCCGGCTGCGGACCGGAGCGGCCCGCAGCGCGCTTGCAGGGATGACGGGCCTCGCCGGCCTCGAAATCCTGGCGCTGCTGGCGGCGGCGCTGGCGGGACGCGTGCTGCTGGTGCGAGGGCTCGGCATCCTGCCGGGCTCCGAGGCGCTGCCGCGCGACATGGTCATCGCGCTGGTGCGCTGGCTGATGGGGCTGACGCTGCTGATCATCCTCTTCCAGCCCGCGATGAAGCGCTTCCGGCTGGCACGGGTCGACGACGCGGGCGCGCGCAAGGCGGTGCGCCGCTTCGCCATCCTGTTCGCGCTCGCCCATCTGCACGCGGTCCTGCTCGCCGCCGCACAGCGGGCGGGCCTGAGCGGCGACGCCGCCAAGCTGATCTCCAGCCTCGTCGCCGCCGCGTTGACGGTAGGAGCGGTCCAGACGTTCATTTCGCTGGGGCGCCACGGCATCGGCGCGGGGGCGAAGCTGCTGGCGATCGGGTTCAGCGGGCTTGCCCTCGTCTTCTGGCTCTGGGGCTGGGTGAGTGGCGCCTTCGCGCTCTATCACGGCGCCGTCGGGACGATCGTGGTGCTGCTGCTGGCGCTCACGCTCGACCGGGCGGTGGCCGTCAGTATCCGCGATTCGCGCCAGCCGTCCGAGATGCGGCAGCTCTTCGTGCTGCGCGTGGTCATCGACAGCCTCGCCGCGGTGATGATCCTGCGGATCGGTCTCGAATTCTGGCTGGTCGGATCCTTCGGTTGGCTCCCGGCCGATGGCGGGCAGATGCTCGGCTACCGGCTTAACTTCGCGTCGATCGTGTTCGTGCTGGGGGCCACCTGCGCCGCGCTCGTTCATGTCTGGACCGAGGCGGCGCTCACACCGACGGAAGCCGCCGGCACGGCGCAGGAGCGGGATGCGCGCCTCGCCCGGCTCTCGACGGTGTTGCCGATCCTGCGAGCCACCACGATCACGCTCATCTGCGTGGTGTTCTCGCTGGTCGGACTCTCGGCGCTCGGCGTCGACATCACCCCGCTGATGGCAGGCGCCGGCATCGTCGGCCTCGCGATCAGCTTCGGCTCGCAGGCTCTGGTCAAGGATATCGTTTCGGGGGTGTTCCATATCGTCGACGACGTCTTCCGGATCGGCGAATCGGTCGAGGTCGGTGACCGGCGCGGCCTCGTCGAGCAGATCAACCTTCGCAGCATCCGCCTGCGCGAGGACGATGGCCGGCTCCACACCATTCCGCTCGGCGAACTCGGGGCGGTCACCAATCACAGCCGCAAGCTGGTGCGCCTGAGCGTCACCGTCGCGCTCGACCGCGCGCCGGATCGCAACGACATCATGCTGTTCACGCGTCAGGCCGCTGCCGCCCTGCGCAGCGAGACGCCGATCCGTCAGGCCATCGTCGGCGACATCGCAGCCAAGCTTGACCAGCCCGCGGAGAGCGAGAGCGCCTCGCTGGTGCTTGCGTTCAGCATCGGGGCCGCGAGCGCCGAGCGTGGCCGGGCGCTGATCCAGCGGCTGGTCGAGGAGGCGATCGACGAGCTCGCCATACCCGGCATCCGCCGCAGCGTCACCGTCACGACGGATGCGCTGTCGAGTGCCGTGCCCGTTGCGGAGGCCGGACCCCGGGCTGCCGCATGAGCGCTCCCCATGAACATGGCATGGGCGGGAGCGGCGCATCGCGCCATGGTCAGGAGGCTCGCCGGTCACGCGACCGCGGCGCGGTTTCCACCCGAGAAAGGATCGACCCATGAAGACATCGACACTGTTCGCCTGCGCTTTCCTCGTCGCGGGCACGTCCTTGGCCGGCGCCCAGTCGGGCCCGACGCGCGCCGAACAGATGGCTTGCCGCTCGGACGCGCAGAAGCTCTGCGCCTCCTTCATTGGCCAGCCGCAGCCGATGAATGGCTGCCTGCGCAACAACAAGGCCAAACTCTCCGCCGATTGCCGCAAGGTTGTCGAGGCGCGCGGCGGCTGACCGGCTCCGGTCGATCGACGAAGGCGGCTGGGGGAAACATGCCGATGCGGAGCAGGTCGGGCCGGATGATACTGATGGGGACCGCGCTGCTGGCGCTGGCGGCAGGGGGCTGCGCCGGGCTTGGCCGCGGTTTGCTGGTGCCGGTGGCAAAGCTGCCAGCCGAGGGCAAGACCCGCACGGTGCTGGCGGTGACGACACGGAGCCCGGCTCCCGATCAGCCGGGGCACCTCTTCTCGGGCGAGCGCGGCGATAAAGCGCGCTATGCCAGCCTGATCCTGTCGCTGCCGAAGGGGCGGGCGCCGGGCTCGGTTCCCACCAATCCCGAGAGCCCCGACCCTGACAAGCATATCGCGCTCATCGCGGCGCGCGAACTCGACGCCGACGGTTTCGCCGGGTTCGCGCGCAGTGAGCTGAAGACGCGGCGCCGGGCGCTGGTCTTCACTCATGGCTACAACACCCAGTTCGACGAGGCGGTCGTGCGCCTCGCCCAGATCGTCGACGACACCGGCTATGGCGGATTGCCCGTCTTGTTCAGTTGGCCCTCGCGCGGCGAGGTCCGCGACTATGGCTACGACAAGGATTCCGCGAATTTCAGCCGGGACGCGATGGCTGAGCTGCTGGCGCGGCTGGCGCGCGATCCGGGTATCGACGGCATCGATGTCTTCGCTCATTCGATGGGCAACTGGCTGACGCTGGAATCGCTGCGCCAACTCGCCATTGCCAAGGATGAAAAGACGCTGGCGCGGCTGGGGACGATCGTGCTGGCCGCGCCCGATGTCGACATGGATGTGTTCCGCACCCAGATCGCGCGGCTGCGGCCGCTCACGTCCCGCATCGTGCTTTATGCCTCAAGGGACGATTATGCGCTGGGCCTGTCGCGGCGCCTGTTCGGCGGCAAGATCCGCGCGGGCGAAAACACCGATCTCGGCCAGTTCCGCGGTCTCGGCATCGAGGCCCATGATCTGTCAGCGGTTGCTGGCGGCGTTGGCCGCAACCACAACAAGGCGTTTGGGGACGGCACCACCATCGCGACAATCGGACGGGCGATCGCCAGCGGAGCTGGGTCTGGCCGGCAGGAGGGATCCTCCCTGAACGAGCGCATCGAGACCTTCGGCCGCTCCGTGACGCTTTTGGGCGATGCCCTCATCCCCGGTCCACCCCTGTGAGGATCCCGGTGACCAACCACTCCATCTTCTCCCGGCTGACGGCCGTGTCCGCGCTGCTGGGCCTCGCCGCCGTGCTGGCCGGTTGCAACGAGAAGCCGGCCGCCTCCGCGCCGCCTCCGGCCGAGGTCCGCGTGGCAGCGCCGGTCGCGCGGCCGGTGACGCGTTATCTCGAACTCACCGGCCAGACCGCGGCAGCGAAGCGGGTCGATCTCGTCGCGCGGGTCTCGGGCACGCTCAGCGAGATCCGCTACAGCGACGGCGCCGCCGTGAAGCAGGGCGACGTGCTCTTCGTGATCGAGCCGGACAATTACCGGCTGAGCCTGCAATTGGCCGAGGCGGCCGAGGCGCAGCAGAAGGCCCTGCTGGTCCAGGCCGAGGCCGATCTCGCCCGCCAGAAGCAACTCGCCCAGCGACAGGCCGCCTCGGAGGCTGCGCTCGACAGCGCCCAGAGCCGGCGCGATTCGACAGCCGCTGCCCGCGAGCAAGCCGCCGCCCAGGTGGCGCAGGCAAAGCTCAACCTTGCTTATACGGAGGTGAAGGCGCCCTTCGACGGCATCGTCTCCGCACATCTCGTCGACCAGGGGGCGCTGGTCGGCGTCGGCGGGCCGACGCTGCTGGCCTCGATCGTCCAGAGCGATCCGATCAAGGTGCACTTCTCGCTCGACGAGCAGACCGTGCTGCGGATCCGCGAGGCGATGCGCCAGCGCGGCCTGACGCTCGCCGGGCTCGGCAGCATCCCGGTGGAAATCGGGCTCGACACCGATACCGGCTATCCGCATCTCGGCCAGCTCGACTATGTCGCGCCGGAACTCGACATGGCCAGCGGCACGCTGGCGGTGCGTGCCTCCCTGCCGAATCCGAAAGGCGTGCTGCTGCCGGGCCTCTATGTCCGCGTGCGGCTGCCGCTGCAGAAGGACGTGCCGTCCCTGCTGGTGCCGGAGGCGGCGCTCGGCGCAAGCCAGACCGGGCGCTATGTGCTGGTCGTCAACGGGCAGGACGTCGTCGAGCAGCGCGCGGTCGAGACCGGCGAGGCGAGCGAGGGGGGACTGCGGGTCATCCGCGCCGGGCTCTCGGCTGGCGACCGCGTCGTCGTCGGCCTGATGCAGAACGCCATCCCCGGCAGCCGGGTGCGCCCCGTCACCGACGTCGCGAAGGCCGCGCGCTGATGGCCAAGTTCTTCATCGAGCGGCCGGTCCTGGCCAATGTCATCGCGGTCCTGATCGTCATCCTCGGGCTGGTGGCGCTGCTGCGTCTGCCGGTCTCGCAATATCCCAATGTCGTGCCGCCGACGGTGCAGGTCACGGCGCGCTATCCCGGCGCGAGCGCGGCCGTGATCGCGCGCGAGGTCGCGCTGCCGATCGAGCAGAAGGTCAACGGCGTCGAGGGCATGATCTACATGTCCTCGACCAGCACCAGCGACGGCCTCTACACGCTGACCGTGACCTTCGCGATCGGCACCGACGCCGACAAGGCGCAGATCCTGGTGCAGAACCGCGTTGCCGCGGCGCTGCCGCAGCTGCCCTCCGTGGTCCAGACGCAAGGGGTGCAGACCAACAAGCGCTCGACCGCGATCCTCCAGATCGTCGCGCTGACCTCCGACCGGGCCGGGCATGACAGCCTATTCCTGTCGAATTTCGCGACGCTGAACCTGCTCGACGAGATCGCGCGGCTGCCCGGCGTCGGCGCCGTCAACGTCTTCGGCGCCGGGCAATACGCGATGCGGATCTGGCTCGATCCGCAGAAGATGCAGCTGCGCGGGCTGCTCCCGGCGGACATCGTCAACGCGGTCAACCAGCAGAACCGCTCGGTCGCCTCCGGCCAACTCGGCACGGCGCCGACGGCCGGCGACCAGGCCTTCCAGACGACGCTGCTGACGCCCGGCCGGCTCGACGAGGTGGAGGCTTTCGAGGCGATCATCGTGCGCGCCGACGGCAACCGCATCACCCGTCTGCGTGACGTCGCCCGCGTCGAGCTCGGCGCTCAGGCCTATGGCCAGGATTTCCGGCTGAACGGCCAACCCTCGGCCGGGCTCGCCATCTTCCAGCTGCCGGAGGCGAATGCGCTCGAGGTGGCGAAGCTCGTGCGGGCGCGGATGACAGTGCTCTCGGCGCGTTTTCCCGAAGGCATCGGCTGGAGCGTGCCCTTCGACACGACGCGCTTCGTCGAGGCCTCGCTCGGCGCGGTCTACAAGACGCTGGTCGAGGCGGCCGTACTGGTGCTGCTGGTGATCCTGATCTTCCTGCAGGACTGGCGCGCGACGCTGGTGCCGGCGACCACCGTGCCGGTGACGATCATCGGCGCCTTCGCGGCGATGGCGGCGCTGGGCTTCACCGTCAACATCTCGACATTGCTGGCGGTCGTGCTCGCCATCGGCATCGTCGTCGACGACGCCATCGTCGTGGTCGAGGGCGCCGCCCATCACATGGAGCGGGGCCTGAGCCCGCATGACGCGACGGTGCGGGCGATGGAGGAGCTGATCGGCCCGATCATGGGCATCACGCTCGTGCTGATGGCGGTGTTCCTGCCCGCCGCCTTCCTGCCGGGGCTGAGCGGCGAGATCTACCAGCAATTCGCCCTGGTGATTGCCGCCACCGCGCTGATCAGCGCCGTCAACGCGGTCACGCTGAAGCCGGCGCAATGCGCGCTCTGGCTGCGGGCGCCCAAGCCCGTGGCGCAGCGCGCCTGGATCTACCGGATGTTCGAGCGCGGCTACGGCGCCTGCGAGCGGGCCTATGTGCGGCTGGTGCGCCGGCTCGTGGCGCGCAGCGCGGCGGTCTTCACGGTGACGCTTCTGCTCGTCGGGGCGTCCGTCTATGCGCTGAGCCGCATCCCGACCTCCTTCCTGCCGGTCGAGGACCAGGGCTACATGCTGGTCACGGTGCAATTGCCGGACGGGGCTTCGCTGTCGCGCACGACGGCGGCCCTCGATGAGGTCACCAGGCGCGCGCGCGCCGTGCCGGGCGTGGACAAAGTCATCGCCATCGCCGGCCTGGCGGCGCTGAACGACAATGCCAGCCTCGCCAATGCCGGCGTCGCCTATGTAATGCTGACCGACTGGAAGGCGCGCAAGAAGGGCGAGGATCTGCTCGGCCTCTATGGCGCGCTGAACCGGGCGATGGCCGATCTCGAAGACGGGGCCGCGCTGGTGCTGCCGCCGCCGCCGATCCAGGGCATCGGCAACGCCTCGGGCTTCACCATGAAGGTCGAGCTGCGTGACGGCAGCTTCGACTATGCCAAGCTGCAGCGCCTCGCCGACGCCATCGCCGAGCGGGCCCGCGCGCAGAACAGCTTCCAGGCGGCGCGCAACACCTTCAGCGCCCAGGCGCCGCAGGTGGAACTCGCCATCGACCGCACCAAGGCGGAAGCACTGGGCGTTTCCTTCGGCGCCGCGACCGACGCGCTCGGCGCCTATGTCGGCTCGGCCTATGTCGGCCAGTTCAGCAAGGGCGGACGCGTCTTCCAGGTCTTCGTCCAGGCCCAGGCCGAGGCGCGCATGGAAGCCGCTGGGCTGCGGACGCTGAAGCTGCGCGCCAAGAGCGGCGAGATGGTGCCGCTCGGCGCCATCGCCGACATCCGCCCGACGATCGGGCCGTCGCTGATCAGCTTCCACAACCTTTACCCGGCGGCGACGCTGATCGGCGCGCCCAACCGCGACGTCAGCTCGGGGGAGGGGCTCGACATCCTGGCCGAGATCGCCCGCCAGATGCTGCCGCCCGGCACGGGCTATGAGTGGGCGGCGCTCTCCTATCAGGAGAAGGAGTTGGCCGGGCAGGTCTTCGTCGTCTACGGCTTGAGCCTTCTGCTGGTCTATCTGGTGCTGGCCGGGCAGTATGAGAGCTGGATCGCACCGCTCGGCATCATCCTATCCGTGCCGCTGGCGCTTCTGGGCACGGCGGGGGCGATGCTGGCGCTCGGGCTTTCCAGCAATCTCTACACCCAGATCGGGCTCGTGCTGCTGATCGCGCTCTCGGCCAAGAACGCCATCCTGATCGTCGGCTTCGCCCGCGACCTGCATCTGAAGCAGGCGATGCCGCTTATGGAGGCAGCGGTCGAGGCGGCGCGCCTGCGGTTGCGGCCGATCGTGATGACCTCGCTCGCCTTCATTCTCGGGCTGGTGCCGCTGGTCCTGGCGAGCGGCGCAGGCGCCAACGCCCAGAAATCCATCGGCTTCGCCACGCTCACCGGGATGATCGGCTCGACGCTGCTGACCGTCGTGGTCGTGCCCTCGGTCTTCGTCGTGCTGCAGCGGCTGGAGAGCCGGTGGCGCGGCGGCAGCGATGCCGCGCCGGTGGTGCACCAGCCGGCGCATGGCGCCGGGCACCGCTGACGGCCTCGGTCCATGTTCGGGACGGATGCGATTGCGCTCGGCCCCGACGTGGATGCTTGCGCTACCTCAGGACTGCGGGCGCCACCCCCTGCCGACCCCGCTTGCCGGGTAAATTTCCTTAACCCCGTCCGTTTACCATGACGGAGGGGAAGTCGCCGACTCGTCTCGCCTTCCCGAAGAGGTGGGGATGGCGGACTCAACGACGTTGTCGATGTTCCGGAGCGAGGCTCTGGATGCGCGCGGTGTCCGCCTTCAGCGCTCTTGAGACAGTTTAGGGGTTTTCGGGAAGGGAGGATTTCTGGATCATCGCAGCCATTCAGGAGCGCAGATGAGACAGAAATCGGGGCCGGAGAAAGCACCGGCAGAGCAAGTCGTGAAGGATATTCGCCGAGCGACGCGTCGGCAGTTCTCGGCCGAAGAGAAGATCCGCATCGTGCTGGAAGGCGTGCGCGGCGAGGAGAGCATCGCCGAGCTGTGCCGGCGCGAGGGGATCGCCTCGTCGATGTATTACGGCTGGTCGAAGGAGTTCCTCGACGCCGGCAAGCGCCGTCTCGCAGGTGACACGGCCCGCGCCGCGACGTCGGACGAGGTGAAGGAACTGCGTCGCGAGGCGCAGGCCCTGAAGGAGGCCGTGGCCGATCTGACCCTGGAAAACCGCCTGCTTAAAAAAAGCATGCTCGCGGATGGGGAGGACGACACATGAGGTATCCCGCCTCCGAGAAGGCCGAGATCATCCGCCTGGTCGAGGGATCGCACCTGCCGGCGCGTCGCACCTTGGACAAGCTCGGCATCCCGCGCGCCACGTTCTATCGCTGGTACGATCGCTATCTCACCGGCGGGATCGAGGCGCTTGCCGATCATCGCTCGCGGTCGGATCGTGTCTGGAACCGGATTCCCGACCCGATCCGGGCCGAGATCATCGACCTGGCGCTGCGCGAAACGGAGCTGAGCCCACGCGAGCTGGCGGTGCGCTTCACCGACGAAAAACACTACTTTGTCTCGGAAGCATCGGTGTACCGGCTGCTGAAGGCGCATGATCTGATCACCAGCCCGGCTTACATCGTCATCAAGGCGGCGTCCGAGTTCAAGGACAAGACGACGGCGCCCAACCAGCTCTGGCAGACCGACTTCACCTACCTGAAGATCACGGGCTGGGGCTGGTATTATCTCTCGACCGTGCTCGACGACTTCTCCCGCTTCATCGTCGCCTGGAAGCTCTGCGCCACGATGCGGGCTGACGACGTCACCGCCACGCTCGATCTGGCTCTGGCGGCATCGGGGCTCGACCAGATCACGGTCGCTCATCGACCCAGGCTGTTGAGCGACAACGGCAGTTCCTACATCTCGGCCGACCTCGCCACCTGGCTCGACGGCAAGGGCATGAAACACGTTCGCGGCGCGCCCTATCACCCTCAGACACAGGGCAAGATCGAGCGCTGGCACCAGACCCTGAAGAACCGCATCCTGCTGGAAAACCACTATCTGCCCGGCGATCTCGAACGGCAGGTTGCCGCCTTCGTCGAGCATTACAACCATGCCCGCTACCACGAGAGCCTCGGCAACCTGACGCCCGCCGATGTCTACTTCAACCGCGGGCAGGCCATCCTCACCGAACGCGAAAGGATCAAGCGCCAGACCATCCAGCAGAGACGCTTGCAGCATCAGCTGCAGGCCGCATAGCCTCAAACCCAGATGAGCCAGAACCTCCGTTCCTGAGACACAGAAACAGTCTCAAATCATCTGACGACGGACAGTCACGATCGGGCCGCTGCCGATCAGGCGGACGATGGACCGGAAGGCGTCGCCGCCGCGTCCGCTCGCCTTGACCAACTGGCCGATGGTGACGCCGGGATTGTCGCCGACGAGGGACAGCAACTGCCGGTCGAGGTCGACATCCACGACCCGGCGCGACTGGTGGACCAGCGTCGCGTTGTGGATCAGGTCGCGCGGCAGGTCCTGTTCGGTCAGCAGCAGGACACCATCGGCGAAGCTGCGAGGAAGCTGCTTGGCGATCATGGCCAACTGGTCGGCGAACCGCTTGTCGGCGATCGCCTTCGGCTTCACGGCGACCGCGAGCTTGCGCCGGTCGTGAAGGAAGGCAAGAAAGTCGAAGGTGTGACGGTGTGGATGGCCTGCTGCATCCTTCCAGGCGACGGAAGGTGGCTGCTCCTGGAGGTCGGCGACCTGCGGATGCGTCAGGAGGGCAAGGCCAGCCTTCCGTTCGAGGCCGCTCTCGCAGCGGATCTCCCGGGGAACGGTACCGCCGACGAGCGACGGGCGGCAGGCGCCGCGGCTGGAACTGTGGACCTCACGGGAGGCCATCGAGGGACCCGGCGGGCGCCAGATCGGCGCCGGCGAGGCGGGGAGGGGGTTCTTCATGTCCTGGGTTCCTTGAAGGCACAGGCCCTCGGTCCCAGGACAGCCCTCTAGAAGGCACTTGCGTGAATCCACGCGTCATGCATTCTAGACGGGCTTCCAGGCCTTGGCCTTGTGCCGTGGTTTGGGGAAGAGCCGCTCCCAAGGGTCCTAGCCTTTGGCGGGAGCGGATCGGATAACGGGGGCACACCGACGCCAATCGGGGTGCCCTCGGTCGTTTTAGGGGTGCATTTCGGTCGTTCTGCTCCTTGTTTTCGAGGGACACCGTAAGCCCACAATATTCGCACCATCCTGACAAGCGGATTCTTGACATCCGGATTTTTGTCGATTCGGCGTTGTCCTGCAGTGGGTTAGCCATCGCCCGCGCGGTGGTCGAAGATTGACGCCGGCGATTTTTTCAGCGCCTGGGCGGCGCCGGATCGTCGCCATGACGCCGGCGCTTCGCCAACGGAAACGGGATGACCGGACCTCCTACGGAGGCTGGGGGCACCAAACCCATCTCCCGTTCAGCGTGGTCCAAGGCTGCCCTAGCAACGGCGCGCAGTGCGCCCTGGACCGCCGCACGATACGCCTCGCCTCCAAGCTCAACCTCGGTCACGATCAGGCGGGTAATCAGACGCTGCAAGGCCTCATCCATGACGCGGCCCCTTCTTCGGGCGAGCCTTCGCATCCAGCGCGGCGACGATCTCGGCGAAGGCGTCGCCGCTGAGGTGCCGCCGCTTCATCAGGGCATCGGCCACGGCCTCGATCGCGGCCCTGTGCTGCCGGACGGCGATGACCGTGCGTTCATGCAGACCGGCCAGGGTCCGCGAGACCGTCGTCCGGAGCTCGGGGTCGTACCGGAGGAGGTCCAGAGCGTCCTGGGCATCAGCCACGAAAATGAGATTCGGGCCGAGCCCGTACGAGGTCAGCAACGCCGTGATCTGGCGCGTGGCCATGCCCAGATCGCTATCCGGTGACCCGCCCGAGCCGACGCTCGCCTCGCCGAGGATGACTAGCTCGGCGGCACGGCCCGCGAGGGTGCTGACCACATCGAGCTCGATCTCCGAACGCGTCGGCGACGCCCCGAGCAGGCGGCGGGTCACCGTCGAGCCTGCCGCGTCTCCTCGATGGACGATCGAGACCGCCCGCACGCATCCCGGCGTCGTCCGGTGCGCGATGACTGCGTGTCCGGCTTCGTGGATCGCGTGACGCCGTCGCTCTGCCTGGGGCGTCTCGTCCGGGGGCGCGACAGCGCCGACCAGGTCGTCGAGGATCATCTCGCGACCGGCCTCTCGCGCGATCGCGCGGGCCTGCTTCACCCAGCCCATTGCCTGCGCGCCCGTGGCGCCGCGACCGATCTCGGCGATCGGCAGCAGGTCCTCACCGGGCAGATCGGCGCCCAGGTGCTGGCGCATGATCCCGGCGAGGTCCGAGGGCTCGGGCGGATAGATCGAGATGATCCTGTTCAGCCGACCTGGTCGAACAAGCGCCGGGTCGATCTTGTCGCCGTGGTTCGTCGCCCCGATCACGATCAACCTGGACGATGCCCCCGAGGTAGCGCTGTCGAGTGTCATCAGAATGGACGTGATGATGGGGGTCCAATAATCGCGATTCCGCTCGCCTACGGTCTCACGATTGGGCAGGGCGTCGAGCTCGTCTAGGAACAGGATTGCCGGCGCGCTGGACGCCGCCGTTGCGAAGACGCCGTCGACGGCCTTCAGCACATTGTGGAGGTAACCGTCCGTAGCGGTGAACCAGCCGGCCACGCTTGTTACGTACAACGGCAGTCCGGCGCTCTTTGCGAGCGCGCGCACGAAGGTGGACTTGCCCAGGCCCGGTGCACTGGCCAGCACGACGTGGCGGTCGAGCCTATCGAAGGAAAGGATATTATTCCTATAATCTTGAAGATCGCGGACCAACTTGAGGCCCCATTCGCCAGCGGCGCCGTAACCGTGCATCTCCTCCAGGGGAGGCACGTCAGCGACGAGCGGATCGACCACGGTCAGGCTGCTGCCCGCGGCCTTCAGCCGGCGCACGCAGTCATCGGCGGTCGATCCCGTGCGGATGGCCGCGACGATGTCGAAGAAGTCGAGGCCGGTAGCCAGCCGCGGGGGCATATCGGCAGGGGCCTCACCGGTGGCCTGAGCGATGACGCGTGCAATGGCCGTGTTGCTGGGCGTCTGGACGACGATCCGGGCGTCGGCTGCGGTCAGGAGCGCGGTGGGAAGCTGCCGCTCAGGCGCGACGGCCACGCCTGCGACCGATAGGCCGCGAGCGAGCATCCGGGCGCAATCGATGGAGCCGGGCCGCTTTCGGCTCGAAGCCGTGGGGATGACGACATGGTCCCACGACCGCAGATCGCCGAGGGCGCTCTCGATCGGCAACAGCCAGTCCTCCGAGGGAACGGAAACCAGCAGCGCCAGAGGCTCGTCACTCTCGATGCGACGCATCAGGTCGGGCGGGATGGCGTCCAGCAGGACGGCCTCGGCGAGGCTGTCGTAGGCGAGGATGAAAGGAGCGCCGCCGTCGTCGGCGTCCTGCTCAATGTCGGAGAAATCGGGGGTGAAGTCGGTGTCGGTCATGTCGGCCTCGCGAGCGGAGGCCGACGCCGCATCAGCGGGCGCTCGTCCTCCGGGAATGGAAAGGATGGGGCAACGGGAAATCCTCGGGCCGCGCGTCGACGCCACCCAGCGGGGGCGGTTTGGTCGGCGCGGCGGTGGATATGGACAGGATACGGGAAATCATCGGGAGGACTCGACGTCGAAGGTCGCCTCCCGGGCGGGCGACGTCAGTCGCCGGCGAGAGGCCGGGTGGCATGGCAGTGCAAACGCGCTTTCCGCGCGGTTCGGACGCCAGATATGACCGGAAGGTTACTCATGTCGGAACGAATAGTGAACTCTTGCCGCCACGGTCAAGAGCTGGTTTGAAGGCTCCTGACATGTTGACGCGTATGGTTAACGGGAATCCCCACCGTCGACAGGCGTCTCGACGATGGTGTCTGTCCGGCGATCGTAGACGAGGTCGAAGGTCCCACGGCGATCCTGGATGCGCCGGCGGGGATGACCCTTTACGACTCGGCGGGGGAAACCATCGGAATGGTCCTCGCAGCGGGCGGCGAGCCAGCCTGACTGGCCCAGTGTCGAACGAACCGTTCCGGGCGCCCCGCAGATGTCGCAGGTGCACTCGGACCGCATCTCGGCCAGCAGGATGGCGTGATCGATCGCGGCCTCGGCCTCCGGGCCGACCGGCAAGAGCAGATCGATCCTCACCGTCGCGTACTTCTCCTTGACGTCGATCAGCGCGATCTTCGTCGGGACCGGTTCGCCGGCAAGCGCCTTCTCGATGCGGTCGAACAGCCTGGCGACCACATCTGCCCAGCCGTCGCCAACGGCCATGTGGATGGGCTTCCCGGCGATCCAGTACTGATGCCGTGCATAGATCTCGGCCTGCCAATCGCGGGCAGGCATCTTCGGGCGCGACATGGGCGCCTCCTATGGGAATGGATCACCGGCGCTCGGGCACGGCGATCAAGATGACGATGATGGCGAAATGAGCGCTAGGCGCCTGCGTCAGGCCGCTATTCGGCTCGCTGACACGATTGTTTGAGCGCACGGCCAGCGCAGCAAGGCAACCGGGTCGAAGCATCTGGGGACGGCTGCGCGCCGTGGTAGCGTCATTGGCAGAAGATGGGCTCGGGATGCGCCAACCGCCAGTGCGAACCGCTAGCCCGATGCCGCGTGGTTAACTAGGGCCGCCGCTCTGATCGAACTCCGTCGCGAGCGGGCAGCCTGGGCTAGCAGTTCAGCTGGTATAAGTTGGTCAGACCGAGCCGAGGCACGTCGCAACATGGGTCCATGCTCGCGCCGCTACGCCTTATGACCCTGAAGTCTCAACCACTCGAACTCGTCGATGCCTACCTCATGAAGACGAGCTGCAACACTGCTCGCGACCCGTTGCGCCGTGAGGTCACGAAGTTCCCCAAGCCAGAGATAGCGGTTTCTCTTCCTGTCGACGAACTCGAAGTGGCCGCTTGCGCCGACTACCGCTTGGACCCGCTGGTCCGCGTTGGGGACGAATTCGATGATCTGCGTGTCGTACGGCTTGTTGCCGATCTTCACGTTGGCCTGCTTCACTTCGCCTTTCTTTTTGACCATCACCACCAAGTGAAACGGGCGTTCGGTAGCTTCGCTGCCGAGCTGGAATGGAAACCCTCTCTTCGCTTCCTTGATCCTTACCGCGTCGCATCGCGGCTGAGTGCAGAGGAGGTAACGGCCAGGAAGGACATGGCCGCGCGCGGAAAGCTGCACCATGAGGGTTCCGAGCGTGAGAATTGGAGACCAGCCTATTGGGAGCTTGGTCCTGCCAAACGCCTCGGACTTGAAGCTTGAAAGCCTAGCAAACCGCCGTGCATGTTCATCGGCTGACTCGGCATCGTCGTGGAACAGCAGGGCCACATTATGAGGCTGAATGCAATTTTTGCCCTTGACCTGGTTTACCTTGTCTCCCGGCTTCCTTTGGATAGGCTGGGATTCTATGACCGCGAACTCGCCTCTTTCCGGGAACCCCTTTACCACCTCGACGGGTATCTCAATGCCGCCTCCGGTGATGAGGCCGTCTTTAGCGCGCTTTCCGATCCAGTCGGCGACATGAGCCACCTTCAAGACCTCCATCGCGTCTGGGTTCATGGAAACGACGCTCCGCAACTCCCCAGTCAAAAGGTCTAGCGCGAAGTCCTGAGCGTCTTCGGGGGACTTAATCGCTGAGCGGTGGGCAACGTATGAGCCGTCGAGGCTGCGGGAAAAGACGGATAGTACGTGATGAGTGGATCTCCTGACAGCTGCGATCGCCGTCACGGCGAACGTGCTCAGGATGCCGCCGGCGAGTTCGGAGAACTCCTTGACGATACGACCAGGTAGTTCTCCAACTCGGACAACGTCGCGCCCGCCGACGGTTCCGTCCTTGTTCAGTACGATGATCCGAGTGTCTTGCCCCGTCAGGGCATGGCCATCCAGTTTCAGGACGTCCTCCCGCCCTAGATGATCAGAGAGTTGGGAGGCCACCGAGGCGATGTCCGGCTCCGATGTATAGATCGCGATGAGGCGAAGCCGGCCACGCTCCTGCTCATCGCCCTCCAGGATGCCGGCGACGATTGCCTTCGCCGCCGCCGTGTCCGCACCGTCGAGCCGCCAGTCGACGATCACGGCGTCCGACCGGCGTGCCGCTTTGATGGCCTCGGCCACAAGGTCGTCGCCCTTGAGCGGCTTATGCATGCCGCATATCATCGACTCCTTGAGGAAGGCATCCATAATAGCCTTCGCGTCGAGCGGGCTCGGCTCCACCTCGTCTTCCGCATCGGCCGCCCCGCCGACGTTGACTGGCGCGGCCGCAGCCTTGCGTCCGAATGCGACCTTGGGAGCATTCAGGCGCCCACCAGCGACGGGCTCGTCTTCAAAAGTGAGTTCGTTGTCGATGACGAGCACCGTTTGGACAAAACTCATCACGCCCCTGAGGGACAAATCGGCCTGGATCACGTTCACGCCTGCGTCTCCGCCGTCTCGTCGGTTTCCATTGGGCTAATGCGGAAGGTAGGTCCGAATAGATCGCCGCCGAGATCTTCCAGGGTCAGGTTCAGATTTGACCTGCGCAACGCCTCGCGGGAGACGTAGAGGCCCATGCCGCGTCCGCCCACGCGGTTAGTCTCGCCGAACTCGAATATTCGATCGGCGATTCTGTGCTCGATAGCCGGCCCGGTATTTGCGAAGGTCACGCCGGACCCGTCTACGGCAAGGCGGATCTGGCGACGACTCTCGTCCACTCGCTGCATCCAGTGGATCGCGTTATCAGTCAGATTGACGAACGAGGCGAGCACTGCCGAAGGCTGGCCCGAGATGATGGCGCTGTCGAACTCGGCGGTCGAGACGATCTCAACGCCGTGACGCCTTAGGCGGTCGCCGAACACCTCGTCGAGGTAAGTACGGATTTCAAGACCGCTGAGATCGACCTTCGTCCGGTGTCCGTCGTCAGATGATTTGAGACTGTTGCGGCGTCTCAGGAACGGGGGTTCTGGCTCATCTGGGTTTGAGGTTATGCGGCCTGCAGCTGATGCTGCAAGCGTCTGCGCTGGATTGTCTGGCGCTTGATCCTTTCGCGTTCGGTGAGGATGGCCTGCCCGCGGCCGAAGTAGACGTCGGCCGGGGTGAGGTTGCCGAGGCTCTCGTGGTAGCGGGCATGGTTGTAATGCTCGACGAAGGCGGCAACCTGCCGTTCGAGATCGCCGGGCAGATAGTAGTTTTCCAGCAGGATGCGGTTCTTCAGGGTCTGGTGCCAGCGCTCGATCTTGCCCTGTGTCTGAGGGTGATAGGGCGCGCCGCGAACGTGTTTCATGCCCTTGCCGTCGAGCCAGGTGGCGAGGTCGGCCGAGATGTAGGAACTGCCGTTGTCGCTCAACAGCCTGGGTCGATGAGCGACCGTGATCTGGTCGAGCCCCGATGCCGCCAGAGCCAGATCGAGCGTGGCGGTGACGTCGTCAGCCCGCATCGTGGCGCAGAGCTTCCAGGCGACGATGAAGCGGGAGAAGTCGTCGAGCACTGTCGAGAGATAATACCAGCCCCAGCCCGTGATCTTCAGGTAGGTGAAGTCGGTCTGCCAGAGCTGGTTGGGCGCCGTCGTCTTGTCCTTGAACTCGGACGCCGCCTTGATGACGATGTAAGCCGGGCTGGTGATCAGATCATGCGCCTTCAGCAGCCGGTACACCGATGCTTCCGAGACAAAGTAGTGTTTTTCGTCGGTGAAGCGCACCGCCAGCTCGCGTGGGCTCAGCTCCGTTTCGCGCAGCGCCAGGTCGATGATCTCGGCCCGGATCGGGTCGGGAATCCGGTTCCAGACACGATCCGACCGCGAGCGATGATCGGCAAGCGCCTCGATCCCGCCGGTGAGATAGCGATCGTACCAGCGATAGAACGTGGCGCGCGGGATGCCGAGCTTGTCCAAGGTGCGACGCGCCGGCAGGTGCGATCCCTCGACCAGGCGGATGATCTCGGCCTTCTCGGAGGCGGGATACCTCATATGTCGTCCTCCCCATCCGCGAGCATGCTTTTTTTAAGCAGGCGGTTTTCCAGGGTCAGATCGGCCACAGCCTCCTTCAGGGCCTGCGCCTCGCGACGCAGTTCCTTCACCTCGTCTGACGTCGCGGCGCGGGCCGTGTCACCGGCGAGACGGCGCTTGCCGGCGTCGAGGAACTCCTTCGACCAGCCGTAATACATCGACGAGGCGATCCCCTCGCGCCGGCACAGCTCCGCGATGCTCTCCTCGCCGCGCACGCCCTCCAGCACGATGCGGATCTTCTCTTCGGCCGAGAACTGCCGCCGCGTCGCTCGGCGAATATCCTTCACGACTTGCTCTGCCGGTGCTTTCTCCGGCCCCGATTTCTGTCTCATCTGCGCTCCTGAATGGCTGCGATGATCCAGAAATCCTCCCTTCCCGAAAACCCCTAAACTGTCTCAAGAGCGCTGAAGGCGGACACTTCGTCCGGGTAAGCCTCCGGCTAAGGGGCGCGAAAAGGTTTAGATAGGCGTCGAGATGCTCGAACCCGTCGCGAAGGTCGCGATCAATCAATCTCAGGTCCGGATTGTCCCGGGCCCAGGGCCCGAGCTTCCGGATGGCCTTCCGGACCCGTATCACTGCGCTCGAAAATTCGTGCTGCACGATGCCGACCGCCGTGCCGAGCTGCGCGAGCTCGACGAACTGGTCCAGTTGCTCCCGATAAGTCTCAACCTGGCTTTCCAACGCCCCCGTGGTCTGGTCGAGTGTCTCGCCTCTTTCGATCGCGGCCATTAGACTCGCGAGCTGGGCACTCATAGAATCCAATACGTCGGTCGTGTCGGCGGCCGACTTCTCGATCGCCCCTTCCCAATCGCTCTGCAAGGCTTGGATACGTTCCTCTTCCAGGGCGGCGATGTCGGTGCTCTGGAAGTCGATCTGCGTCCGCTCGACCCTGAACGCGAGATTGGATACCGCCTCACGAAGTGTCTTTCGCACGCCTTCGCGGACACTTTCCAGTTGCTTCTCGACCTTGCGCTGGGTTCGCGCTGCGTCGCCCACCGCCTTGTCCTTGCGCTGCGTGATAGCGGCGTCTAATCGCCTCTTTCGGTCCAAGTGGATGCCGAGGGTCACAATTCGTTCCCGGACCATCGCGTCCAAATCATCGCGAAGGGGAGCGACTATCTCGTCGCGCACCTTCGTCGCGGTTCGACGATAGGTCTCCCATTCACCTTCTAGTTTCGAAGGAAGCCCCAGTCCTTTCGGACGTTCAATCTCTAGCCGGCGATCCAGTCCGAAAATGAGATCACGAGAGCGTTGCTCCAATTGGAGCACGGAGGCTTCCCGGTCTGCGCCGGGCCTGAGATTCTCCAGTGCGGCCAGTCCATCTCCGATACGGGTACGGATTTCGTCCGCGGTGCGCGCAAATTCTCCCTTCTCAATGCTGTCGAAGAAGCGGTCCATTGTCTTAACGAGCTTCGCCCGCTGGATTTTGGATTGGTTGGCACGCCGCGCGAGAATGGCCTTGTGGCGGTTGTGTTCGAGCTTTACCTCGGCCCAGTCCCCGTGGCGGGAACTGTCGCGGAAAAAGTCGACCGCCAAAGTCTCGAAGAAATGCGTTAAGATGCGAACGAAGTCGTCGTACGCAGCGTCTCGGATGAAGCCTTCCCGACCCGCTTTCTCGCGCAGTCGCCAGTTGTCAGCATGGGTGATCTCGACCGCTCCGAAAATCCGGCGATAAGAGAAGAACCAGTCTCCAGCGCTCTTGGTCCGACGCCGCTCTATCCCGAGGAAGTCCTGTTCGGGACCACCATAAGGCAAGATGCGGATTCCATCGCGATAGACGTAAAGGCCGCCTCTCCGGGCAAGCTTCTTGCTCATCGCAAACCATGGCTCAGCCGCGAGCCGACTGTCTTTCAGTAGTCCCTGCAGATACGCGAAATTGATCCGGAAAGGTCCGCATCTTGTCTTTTCCTTCGTATCCCCAGACCACGAGATGGCATGTTTTCTCTTTTGCCCACCGTAAACCGAGATCTGACCTTCGAAGTTGCCATAGGCATCGAACACACCCTCAATCGCGTGATCCGCTTGCTCGAACTCTGCCGGCGTGAAGAATTCATCCTCTCCGATCGGCGTGTCGACCGTCCCGTCCAAGTGATGCACGTTGAAGTATGCCTTCATCGCGGGCGCAGGGCGCCCAGGCATCATCGTGTTACTGAACCCGAGGAGATACTTCTCCATCTGCGTGGGCTCGTCCTCAGCGGGACGGCGTAGATCGGCCACCAGCATTGGGTTCGTCGGGAACACAATGAATTGCGTCCCATGTCGTCCCTCGGCCAACGTTGGGCCACCCAAGCTCGCTAGGTCGGCGGGATCGAAATTGAGGCCGGCAAGCTCCTTACAAATCTCCTTAATCTCAAGAGCATTGGATTGCGTTCGAAGGCTATCGACGTTCGCAAGCAAGCGATCGGCAAGTTGCTTTATGGCAAGCCGATCGGGAAGCCCCCCACCTTTAATCATCATCGATGGCACGATGATACGTGAAAGCTCGATGTCGGGTAACTCGTTGACGCCCCAATGCACAAGGCTGGCGAGAAGGGGCTGGATCTCGGCACCATCTCCACGGGCGCGGGTGAGGATCAACACCTGCGGCCCGATCGAGGCGATGGCAAGCCGACCGATGCCCTTTTCACCCATAACCGTGCGCCTCGGCCGATTGCCGGAGGATTCGGCTCCCTGCGAGGCGTTGGCGTTCAGCTTAGACGAACTGGCAAGCGTCAACCAACCGTTCCGCAACTGAGCGGCGTTCATACCGTCGCCGTCATCGCGGATGATCAGCAGCTTTGCGTCCGGGAAGTAGTCTGCGACGACGGTCTCCGCGTACGCGTCATGCGCGTTCTTGAACAGTTCATGAAGTGCGGTTGGGATGTTGGCGATCTGCTGGCGGCCCAGCATGTCGATCGTTCGAGCAGGAACCTGCCACCGCTCGTCCCAAATGTCGCTGTCGCTCAAGGTCGGCTTTCCATCTCGCTTCGCCTCTGGCGACTCGGGGTCTTCATCGTTAGCGCGCCAACGATCGTCGGCACCATCGCGCGGACCATGGCGACTGGCACCGCGTTTCCGATCTGTGTCGCGATCTGAGATCCGTTGCCGTGGAAGACGTAATCCGGCGGGAAGCTCTGAAGCAAGGCTGCTTCTCTGAGGGTAATCGCGCGGTCCTGCTCGGGGTGAGCGAAGCGGCCCCTGGTAATGTCAGTGCATCCCGTCGTCAGGGTTGGCGCGACGTCATCCCATCCCATCCTGCCGTAGACATCAGGGTATCCCCGACGATCCTTGTGACACGCTAACTGCAATTCCTCGGGCAGTGCATCCCGGCTCCCACCATTTCTGGGAATGGCGCTTAAGCGGCGAAGCGCCACCGCCGAATGCGTTCTTGCCCTATGCAGCGGATCGACCGGATCATGCTCCCCACTTGCCAGAGGCCGAAGCTGTCCAATGGCGTCGGCGACCGTTTTGCTGCCGAGGGCGAAGTCCGCCTCCTCGAAGCGACGAACTGCGGCAGCGGAACGCGCGGCGAACATGACACAGCGGATCCGACGTTGAGGGACTCCGAGGTCTGCGGCGTTGACACGCAGCGGACGTCCGACATGGTAGCCGACCTTTTCAAGCGCCATTCGGAGGCTTTCAAGCACACCAGCGCTGCCAATGCCCGGCACGTTCTCGAAAAGAATACCGCTCGGCTTCAGTACTTTGGCGAACCGCGCCGCCTGCAGGATAAGGTTCGCTCGTTCATCATTTCCTTTGTGACGGTTC
Organism: Allobosea sp. R86505; assembly: GCF_042466375.1. Classification (NCBI taxonomy): domain Bacteria; kingdom Pseudomonadati; phylum Pseudomonadota; class Alphaproteobacteria; order Hyphomicrobiales; family Alloboseaceae; genus Allobosea; species Allobosea sp. R86505. Next base: position 2,983,940 of record NZ_JAXHPY010000001.1, read on the forward strand.
TGATTGCTAAACGGCTGACAGGGAGCACAAACGACCATTAGGTCGACGTTCTTGGAGTAGGGCACTTCTTTCAGCATACGGCGAGGATTAAAGGTCGTGATGTCCTCGACGAAGACCCTAGTGCTCGCATGATTTGACGAATACGTGCGGCAAGCCAAGGCGTCCACGTCGATCGCGGCAACGACGTCAGAGCTGGCTCGGGAAATCTGGACACCGGGCATAGGTGGATTTTCGGCCTGAACGCGGCATGATTGCCGTGAACAGGAGCGGATATGACGAGACGCGTTCGCCGGAACCACAGCCCGGCTTTCAAGGCGAAGGTCGCTTTGGCGGCGATCAAGGGCGAGAAGACGCTGGCCGACCTGGCGCAGCAGTTCGATGTCCACCCCAACCAGATCACGCAATGGCGCAGCCAGCTTCTTGAGGGGGCTGCCGGCGTGTTCGGGTCCGAGGCGAAGTCCGAGGCCGGTGCGCCTGCGATCGACGTGAAGACCTTGCATGCCAAGATCGGGGAGCTGGCGCTGGAGAACGATTTTTTGTCCGGCGCGCTCGGCAAGGCCGGCCTTCTGAGCGCAAAGCGATGATCGACCGCGCGCACGACCTGCCACTGAACCGGCAGGCAAAGGTGCTCGGGATCAGCCGGGGCAGCGTCTATTATCTACCCCGCGCGGTTCCTGCCGCCGACCTGGCGTTGATGCGCGCGATCGACGCGCTGCATCTGGAATATCCCTTCGCGGGCAGCCGCATGTTGCAGGGGCTGCTTGGGGCCGATGGCCATAGGGCTGGACGTCTTCACGTCGCCACGCTGATGAAGCGCATGGGGATCGAGGCGCTTTACCGCCGCCCGAATACCTCGAAGCCGGCGCCGGGGCACAAGATCTTCCCCTACCTGCTGCGCAAGCTGCCGGTGACGCGGCCCAATCAGGTCTGGGCGATGGACATCACCTACATCCCGATGGCGCGGGGCTTCGTCTATCTCACGGCCGTCGTCGACTGGTTCAGCCGCAAGGTTCTGGCCTGGCGGCTCTCGATCACCATGGACGTCGCCTTCTGCATCGAGGCCGTCGAGGAGGCGATGGCGCGCTTCGGCAAGCCGGAGATCTTCAATACCGACCAGGGCTCGCAGTTCACCAGCCGCGAGTTCACCGCCCTGCTGATCGGCGCGGGCATCAGGATCAGCATGGACGGCAAGGGCGCCTGGCGCGACAACGTCTTTGTCGAGCGCATCTGGAAATCGGTCAAATACGAGGAGGTCTATCTGCGCGCCTACGCCAGCGTGTCCGACGCGCGCGCCTCGATCGGCCGTTATCTCGCTTTCTACAACGGCCGGAGACCTCACCAGAGCCTGGGACGGCAGACGCCCGATCAGGCCTACTTCAACGCGCTGCAGCCAATCCCGGTTGCGGCATAGCCAGGGCCGAAATCCACTTAGCGACAGCCCGCAAACTGTTCAGACAAACCGAGCCAGCTCTGTCGAAAGCCTCTGAAAGGCCTTGGGTCACGGCTCCCGATCCGCAGAACAGGTCGATCGCGCGCGGCCTCGGGAGTTCTTTAACGCGTTCGGTCGCCATCCAACTGCCTCAGGATTCGCTTTTTTGATGATAGCATATCGCCAAGCATGCCAGCGCCTCACCGGGAGCCGGCTCCGATGCTGACATAAGTGCATGCGAATCTTACGATTTCACCCGCTAGATCGCAGTCTTGGCTGGTCCAAGCCGCCACTTTGACGGGGCATTGGCACCTCCATCAGCAGCAAGCGCATGGAGACGCCCTAATGACCATTGGCAGGCTCAACACGGATCAGGATTCCTACGCCCGCCCGACCACATGCCTCTTAGGAACCAGAACGTGCATGCCGGCCTCCGATGGCCAGTAGACCGTGAACCGCTGGTCGGGGATGCCTTCCCCCCGACAAACCAGCTCGACAATCTCGTCCCGGGTCAGATCTATGCCGTTGGCCTCGGCCTGCGAGATCAGGAAGGCGGCAAGCTCCGGAGGCGCTTCCGAGATCGCGAGTTCCGAGAGCGGATAGACATCCTCCCGGAAGGGATAGTCGCGATCGGGCAAGGTCGGAACATTCGTCATGTCGATCGTCGCGTCGCCAATCCAGGCATCAACGTGAGCGATCGCTGAGCGCATGGGAGCCGACAGGATACTCAACCTCCATGAATTTGCGATAGGCCTCGTCATGCCTTTGATGGGCAGCCTCCGTCAGCTCGTTGGCGCGCGCGAGGCCCTCCGGTTTGGCACCGACGAAACGATACATCACTCTAAGCCGGAGGCGGTGGCAGCCGATCGCATCGAGGACCAGCCGAGCCAGATGGACGGCGTGGGACGCTTCGCGGGATTCGGCCGGCCTGCGGTCCCTCTCCAGCGGCATCATCGCTCCGATGGGATCGGCGTGCATGACGTGGCTGGCCATCGAGTAGATGTGCGCCATTTCCGCGACGCCCGCGAAAAGTTCGTCGTTCGAGCGGTCTAGGGCTGCGATTATGCCGGTGAAGCCCCATCGTCCTTCAATGGCCGCACGGACCGGCCTGGGAAGGCGTCCCTGTATGCGGTCCAACTCGGCCGGGTTGAGAATTCGATCCGTCAGGGGCCGCAGCTGACGGGCCGACCCCGCCGACAGCCCTGACAGGATGGACGAGACCTTGTTGTGGTCCCGAAGCAGCCCAATGTCGAAAAGGTCCTGCGAATACTCATGGGCACGTGTGGCGAAGGTGTGCCGCGCTTGCAAGATGTAGCAGAATTTCAGCGAGGCCTCGATGGTGGAACGCATCGCAAGCTCGCCATCCCAGACCTGCCCGTACTCGCAGAGAAGCATCGCGCTCTCGGCGGTCCGGACCGCCGCGACCGCAAGATCCCTCACCGCTGTGGCCGCGGAGGGGTCGTCGAAGTGGTACGAGCCCAATGGCGCCATCAGCGGCAACATCTCGCGAAGGGACGCTAGGCCGTCCAAGGCCCACCCGCGATACGTCGCCGCCAGATCCTGACGATTCATTGTGTTTACTCTCGCTGGAGATGCCCGATCAGGGCATCCCAATAATACTCAGCGGCGCCCTCGAAAGTGAGGTGCTGCTTCTCGCTGCCGCCAAATCGCGACATGCCCATGATTGGCTTCAAGAACATGCCCTGGGCGTCGGTTTCGACCGCGAGGCTGTCGTTGCAGCTGTTGTCGTCAGCCTGGTCGTTCGACGAGTACGAGATGCCCCGCCCGAGCATCCCACCGAGCACGATCTTGCAGCGCGAGACGGCCTTGCCGTTCCGATAGATCACGGCTGTGAAGCGGTTGGCGTCGATGCGCTTGAAAGCGGTGTCGATCTCCGAGTTGCGCGCCTTGAGCTCGGACAGGGATCCCTCGAAGAACTTGGCCATGAAGCCGAAGGCCTCGTCCAGGAAGCGATCCTGGTCGGCGTCCGTGAAGGTCTTGCTGATCCGCAGGTTGCTGGACCGAGGTCCGGGGCTGGCTAGCGGAATGAAATGCGACTCCACCATGGGAGCGGCCCGAACAGCAGCGCCTGCAGCTTTCGGCAGTGCCTCCCGGATCTTCTTGGCGACGTCGAGGAATGCCTCGTCCAAATCCGGCCAGGAACGGATCGGCTTGCCGTCGCGAGGCGCCGCGATCAGCTTGCCGAACGGCGTCGGATGCCAGTCGCAGGCTCGCAGGATCACCGGGATGACACGCGCCTCGCCGGCACCGTGGCGTTCCAGCGCACGCGCCATCTCGATGTCGTAGCAATAGTTCGACGCGATGAAGTCGGGCGATACCAGCAGCAGGATGATGTCGGCCCGCTCAAGCTCTTCCCGGATGCCGGGATCGAACTCGTCGCCGGCGCGCAGCATGCGGTCGTGCCAGGTGTCGATGAGGCCCTGACGCTTCAAAGTGGCGAGCGCGACCTCAAGCCGGTCTCGGAGCTCTTCGTCTTTATGCGAGTAGGAGAAGAACACGGACGCCATGCAACCCTCGTCATACGCAGGGGAGGGTGGTGCCCGCCCAATATGGAGAAGGGCGACCCGATAAGGGGCCGCCCCGATTCGGAAACGGTCGATTGAGGGGCGCAGTCGACGCCGCCTATTTGTCCCAGTCCTCAGGCGACCTGCGGGTGTCGCGCCCATCGGGCTCCTTGGCGACGCCCTTGTAGGGACCGTCCGACTGCTTCACGGCCATGAGGTGGCCAGTGTGCTCGTCGCGCTTCTGCCAGTTGCCATCGGGCCGCTGGAACTGCGTCCTGCCGCTGACCGCTCCACGCCGAAATCCGTCTCCGGTATTCCTAGCCATCCTGGCCTCCTGATGCGGGTCCGTTCTGGACCGATGGGTGTCCTGTGCCTGCGTTCGATCTGTCTTCTGGGACCCGTCTCGGCTTGGCTGACGCCTTGCCGAGACGGGGATTTTGCGGAAGTCGAAGCTCAAAAACGGGGAACTTCGCCTCTCATTTCAACAAGCCTTATCTTGTCAACTGCTCACGAACACCCCGTCGTGCTGCCGCAGGTGTTGCACTTCAGGCAGGTGCCGTTCCGCACCAGCGTGAAGTTGCCGCATTCGCCGCAGGAATCCCCGACATAGCCCTTCATGATCGCCTCGGCGCGGCGCTCTGAGGCGCTCGGCTGGGCGGCGGGGGCCGAGAAGCCGAGCTTGGCCATCTCGGCCTCGCCGAAGCTCTCCTCCTCCTTCAGCGCGGTGGCGCCGACGGTGGTGAAGGCGGTGACGGTGGCGCCGCCGCGGGCCGTCGTCTCGGTGCCGGTCGCGAGGCCGGCGCCGCCCTGGATGGCGTGGAAGTTCATCGGCTTGCCGCGGCGGAAGCCGGTCGAGGCGAGCGGGCTCGAGGTGATCGGCGCCACCGTCTCGGGCGCCTTGTCCTGGCCGACGCCGCCGCCGATCACGTCATGGCCGATCTCGCTGGGGTCGATATGGGCGAGGTCGTGCCGGCCGAGATAGGAAATGGCGAGTTCCCGGAAGACATAGTCGAGGATCGAGGTCGCGTTCTTGATCGACTGGTTGCCCTGCACGAAGCCCGACGGCTCGAAGCGGGTGAAGGTGAAGGCCTCGACATACTCCTCCAGCGGCACGCCGTATTGCAGGCCGAGCGAGACCGCGATGGCGAAGTTGTTCATCATCGCGCGGAAGGCGGCGCCCTCCTTGTGCATGTCGATGAAGATCTCGCCGAGGCGCCCATCGGCATATTCGCCGGTGTGGACATAGACCTTGTGGCCGCCGACGACCGCCTTCTGGATGTAGCCGGTGCGGCGGGCGGGCATCTTCTCGCGCTCGCGCACCACCTTCTCGACGATGCGCTCGACGATCTTCTCCGCGACCTGGGTGGCACGCGCCGTCATCGGCTGCTGGTAATGCGCCTCGACCGCGTCGTCCTCGTCCTCCTCGTCGCTGATCAGCGCCGAGTTGAGCGGCTGCGACAGCTTGGAGCCGTCGCGGTAGAGGGCGTTGGCCTTCAGCGCCAGCTTCCAGGACAGCATATAGGCGTTCTTGCAGTCCTCGACGGTGGCGTCGTTGGGCATGTTGATGGTCTTGGAGATGGCGCCCGAGATGAAGGGCTGGGCGGCCGCCATCATGCGGATATGGCTCTCGACCGAGAGATAGCGCTTGCCGACGCGGCCGCAGGGATTGGCGCAGTCGAAGACCGGGTAGTGCTCGAGCTTGAGATGCGGCGCGCCCTCCAGCGTCATCGCCCCGCAGACATGGACGTTGGCGGCCTCGATCTCGGCCTTGGAGAAGCCGAGGAAGGGCAGCAGCTCGAAGCTCATGTCGTTGAGCTTCTCGGCCGGGACCTTGAGCGTCTGGGTCAGGAAATCCTCGCCCAGCGTCCATTTGTTGAAGACGAACTTGATGTCGAAGGCGGCCTTCAGGTCCTTCTCGATCGCGTCGATCTTGTCCTGGCTGAAGCCCTTGGCCCGCAGCGAGCCGTGGTTCACGCCCGGCGCCTGCGCCAGCGAGCCATGGCCGACCGCATAGGCCTCGATCTCGGCGATCTCGCTCTCGCGATAGCCCAGCGCCCGCAGCGCATCGGGCGCCGCCGCGTTGATGATCTTGAAATAGCCGCCGCCGGCCAGCTTCTTGAACTTCACCAAGGCGAAATCGGGCTCGATGCCGGTGGTGTCGCAATCCATCACGAGGCCGATCGTGCCGGTCGGCGCGATCACGGTCGCCTGGGCGTTGCGGTAGCCATGCTGCTCGCCGAGCGCCAGGGCGTTGTCCCAGGCGATGCGGGCGCGCTCCGACATCAGCATCGAGGAGCCGCCGAGACAGGCCAGCGTGCCGTGGTCGAGCGGGACCGGCGTGACCTCCAGCCCCTCATAGCCGGTGGCCATGCCATGCGCGGCGGTGCGGTGGTTGCGGATGACGCGCAGCATGTGGCTCGCGTTCTTCTTGTAGCCCGGGAAGGGGCCGAGCTCGCGCGCCATCTCGGCCGAGGTCGCATAGGAGACGCCGGTCATGATAGCGGTCAGCGCGCCGGCCAGCGCACGGCCCTCGTCGCTGTCGTAGCCGAGGCCCATGGTCATCAGCAGGCCACCGATATTGGCGTAGCCGAGGCCGAGCGTGCGGTACTCGTAGGAGAGCTCCGCGATCTCCTTCGACGGGAACTGCGCCATCGTCACCGAGATCTCGAGCACCACGGTCCAGAGCCGGCAGAGATGCTCATAGGCCGCGACGTCGAACTCCTTGCTCTGCCGGCCGTAGAACTGCAGCAGGTTGGCGGAGGCGAGGTTGCAGGCGGTGTCGTCGAGGAACATGTACTCCGAGCAGGGATTGGACGCGCGGATGCGGCCCGATGCCTTGCAGGTGTGCCAGTCGTTCATCGTCGTGTTGAAGTGCAGGCCGGGATCGGCGCTGGCCCAGGCGGCGTAGCCGATCTTCTCCCAGAGGTCGCGGGCCTTCAGCGTCTTCGTCACCTTGCCGGTGGTGCGCCCCGTCAGGTTCCAGTCGCCGTCGTTCTCGACCGCGCGCAGGAAGTCGTCGGTCAGCGAGACCGAGTTGTTCGAGTTCTGGCCCGAGACGGTGAGATAGGCCTCCGAATCCCAGTCCGTGTCATAAATGTCGAACTGGATGTCCTTGTAGCCCTGCCTGGCGAACTGGACGACGCGCTTGATGTAGTTGTCCGGCACCATCGCCTTGCGGGCGAGCTTGATCTCGCGCTTCAGGGCGGGGTTCTTCTCGGGGTCGAAGCAGGAATCGCCTTCGCCCTCGCAGTTCACGCAGGCCTTGAGCACGGCCTTCATGTGCTTCTGGACGGTCTTGGAACCGGTGACGAGGGCGGCGACCTTCTGCTCCTCCTTCACCTTCCAGTCGATATAGGTCTCGATGTCCGGGTGGTCGACATCGACCACGACCATCTTGGCGGCGCGGCGCGTCGTGCCGCCCGACTTGATCGCGCCCGCCGCGCGGTCGCCGATCTTGAGGAAGGACATCAGGCCCGACGAGCGGCCGCCGCCGGCGAGCTTCTCGCCTTCGCCGCGCAGCATCGAGAAGTTCGAGCCGGTGCCCGAGCCGTATTTGAACAGGCGCGCCTCGCGGACCCAGAGGTCCATGATGCCGCCCTCGTTGACGAGGTCGTCCTGCACGCCCTGGATGAAGCAGGCATGGGGCTGGGGATGCTCGTAGCTCGACTTCGACTTGGTCAGCTTGCCGGTCTTGTAGTCGACATAGAAGTGGCCCTGGCTCGGCCCGTCGATGCCATAGGCCCAGTGCAGGCCGGTGTTGAACCATTGCGGCGAGTTCGGCGCGACGCGCTGGGTCGCGAGCATGAAGCGCAGCTCGTCATGGAAGGCGGCGGCATCCTCCTCCGAGGTGAAATAGCCGCCCTTCCAGCCCCAATAGGTCCAGCAGCCGGCGAGGCGGTCGAACACCTGCTTCGACGAAATCTCCGAGCCGGAGCGCTCGCCCTCGGGCAGGGCGGCCAGCGCCGCCTCGTCGGCGACCGAGCGCCACAGGAAGGAGGGGACATCGTTCTCCTCGACCTTCTTCAGCCGCGCCGGCACGCCGGCCTTGCGGAAATACTTCTGCGCGAGCACGTCGCTGGCGACCTGCGACCAGGATTCGGGCACCTCGATGCCTTCCAGCCGGAACACGATCGAGCCGTCGGGATTGCGGATCTCGCTGACGGCGGATCGGAAGGGAATGGCGGCGTAAGGCGACTGTCCGGCGGAGGTGTAGCGGCGCTCGATGCGCATGATCCGTCATTCCCTGATGCTTGCCGCGGGCGGGTCACGCCTCGCGCGGCCGGTTGATCACCGGCTCCTGATGTCAGCCCAACTCGGTTTTGATGCCCCGTGGACGTGCAGGCGTTCTGTCCCGCCCTGCTTCGTCCGGTTGCGGCCAGACAGGCCGCGCACGCCGTCCCGGCGCCACCTTGCCGGTGTGCCGCGAAAACCGCCTCGACCCCTCTGGAAACTCATGGCGCGGGTGTCGAAAGGCGTCTCCGCCGGCCGTCACGCGACTGTCAAAACCTAGTCCCGGATGGACCGCTCCGTCAAGGATTAGTGCGCCGCTTCCCCGTCAGGCACGACATCTAGTGCCTATCTGTGAACTCAGGGGATAAGTTTCAGAGCGTCCGACAAGCCTCGGAAATTCCACGCAGAATCGCAAGCGCCCGGCGGCGTTGCGGCGACCGCCGGCCACCTCCAGACCGCTCAAATGCGCGAGAACATGGTTAGCTGTTGCTTTCCTGCCATGACCCGCCGGGCGCCTTCGAGGCCGGCCTTCGCATCCGGGCCAAACCGCCAGCGCCCAAAGGGCTTTTGGCGACCCCCGCGCCGCGAATCGGCGCGACAGCGCGACGGCCCGCGATCCGGCCGCCGAAGCGAATCGACCGAGCCGTCCGGGGCCGACCGTGCCCGTGCCCGAAACCTGTGGACACTGGACAGGGCCTCGCACCGACGCCATAAGTCGCCGCAATGACGGTTCGCGCCGCGCGCGGCCGCTGCCCCCTTTCGCGGGACGAGCACGATGAAAGACTGGCTGCTGCAGATCTTCACCTGGTGGAACGGCCAGACCATCGGCACGCGCTTCCATACCTGGCGCTTTGGCGAACGGGTCGGCGAGGACGAATTCGGCAACGTCTATTACCGCACCAAGGGCGGGGTGAAGGACAAGGCGCTCGGCTATCAGCGTCGATGGGTGATCTACAGCGGCGAGGCCGAGGCGTCGAAGGTGCCTCCGGGCTGGAAGGGCTGGCTGCAGCACACGGTCGACGTCGCCCCCTCGGAGGAGCGCTACGAGCCGCGCGACTGGCAGCAGCCGCATCAGCAGAACTGGACCGGCACGGCGCTGGCCTATCGTCCCAAGGGCTCGATCCTGTCGGAGGGCGAGCGCCCCGCCGCGACCGGCGACTACGAGCCCTGGACGCCGGGGCGCTGACCCGGCGCGTATGAGCGCCGGCGATGCGGGTCGCCATCCAGACCCAGGGCTCGCGCGGCGACGTTCAACCCTATGTGGCGCTGGCGCGCGGGCTTCTCTCCGCCGGCCATGATGTCCAGCTGGCCGCGCCCGAGGCGTTCGCCGGTTTCGTGCGATCGCATGGGGTCACCTTCGCCCCGCTGCCGGGAGACATGCTGGCGCTGATGGACACGCCCGAGGGCAAGGCCGCGATCGCCGGCGGGCGCGGTTTCAGCGCGGGCCTGAAGCTGCTGCACCGGATCCGGCCGCTGATGCGGCATCTGCTCGACCGGGAATGGGATGTCGTGCGCGCCTTCGCGCCGGACCTGATCCTGCATCATCCCAAATCGCTCGCCAGCCCCCATCTGGCGGAGAGGCTGTCCATTCCCGCGATCCTCGCTTCGCCTCTCCCCGGTTTCACGCCGACCACTGCCTTTCCCAGCCCCCTCCTGCCAGTGCGCTCGCTGGGTCCGCTCAATCACCTCAGTCATCAACTGGCGATCCGGGCCGGCGCCATGCTTTTCGGCAGGACGATCCGCGCCTGGCGCCGCGAGACCCTTGCGCTGCCGTCATCACCCGCTGGCCGCAGGCCCTCCGCGGGCACGCTCTACGCGTACAGCCGCCATCTCCTGCCGGTTCCCCGGGATTGGGGCGACGATGTCCTCGTCTGCGGAAACTGGTTCCTGGACGGCGGCGATTGGCAGCCGCCCTTGGCGCTGGAGCGCTTTCTCGCCGCCGGCGAACCGCCGATCCATGTCGGGTTCGGCAGCATGCCGGGGCTCGATCCGGAGCGGCTGACGGCCATGGTCGTCGAGGCCCTGGCCAAGATCGGCCGCCGCGGGCTTCTCGCGACGGGAGGAGGCGCGCTCAAGGCAGGCGAGGCTGCGCCCCATGTGCACGTCATCGACGACACCCCGCACGACCGGCTCTTTCCCCATGTCGCAGCGAGCCTGCACCATGGCGGCGCCGGCACGACGGCCGCCTCGTTGCGGGCCGGAATCCCGACGATCATCTGCCCGTTCTTTGGCGACCAGCCGTTCTGGGCGCGCAGGGTCGTGGCCCTGGGCGTCGGTCCGCCCAGCCTCGACCGACGGGACCTGTCGGTCGCCGCGCTCGCCTCGGCCTTCGCCGCCACCGCCGACGCGGACACCCGCCGCCGGGCTGCTCGACTCGGCGAAGCCATCCGCGGGGACCGCGGCGTCGCCGATGCGATCGCGTTCATCACGGCCCGCACGGCCCAGTGGCACGCGTGCCGGGCCTGAAACGCCGGGCGGCCGAGGGCCTGCGCCGCAACGCCCTTTTTCCGCTGCGTTTGGCGTGTTACTGCGCGCCGACGCCGCTCGTCCGCGCCGCCGCAGAGATTCGCCACACAGCCATGCCGTCGTCCTCCCGCTTTCCGGCCCTGGCCGGCCTGGTTTCGACCGCGCTTCTGTCGCTCGCGCTGACCGGCCCGGCCGCGGCCGACCGCATCCGCAACCCGACGGCCGTCTTCGCCGGGCTCGACAAGATCACCGGCCGGATCATTTCCTTCGAGGTCGCCGTCGACGAGACCGTGCAGTTCGGCGCGCTGCAACTGACCCCGCGGGTCTGCTGGACGCGCCCGCCGACCGAAGCTCCGCAGACGACGAGCTTCACCGAGGTTGACGAGGTCACCTTCAACAACGAGTACCGGCGCATCTTCACGGGTTGGATGTATGCCGCCAGCCCAGGCCTGCACGGCGTCGAGCACGCGATCTACGACGTCTGGCTGACCGACTGCAAAGGTGGCACCGAACTCGTGGTCGATCCCAAGGAGCCCGAGGCTCCGCTGCCCGAAGAGCCGCGCCGGCCGCGCACCCCCGCCCGCGACGTGAACCAACAGCCCGGCCTTCCGCCTCCCGGCGGACGGGGCGACATCCTAACGCCACCCGGCCAGCGCGTCGACGTGACCCCGCCGCGGGGCGTTCCGGTCGCGCCCCGCCAGGCGCCGACACAGCGCTTCTTCCCGACGAATCCCGGCCGCGATCCGGCCGGCGGCAACTGATCCCGCCTCAGCCGACCGAGAGGTCAGCCACGGCCTGCGCGCCCGAAACGTGCTGGCCTGGCGACCAGATCGCTGCATTGCCCGGCGCCGCAAGCGCCCGCTCGAGCAGCAGCCGATAGGCCGCGCGCGGCACTTCCTGCGTGCCGAACTGCGCCAGATGGGCGGTCTGAAACTGCGCGTCGAGCAGGCGGTAGCCGCCCAGACGCAGCCGCGCCACGAGATGCACCAGCGCGACCTTCGACGCGTCGGTCTCCCGGTGGAACATGCTCTCGCCGAAGAAGGCCCCGCCCAGCGCCAGGCCGTAGAGCCCGCCGACCAGCCGACCCTCGCGCCAACACTCGACGGTATGGACATGGCCGATGCGGAACAGCGCACCGAAGATGTCCCGGATGCGGCGGTTGATCCAGGTGTCGGGGCGGTCGGCCCTCGGCTCGGCACAGGCCGCGATCACCGCGTCGAAATCGCTGTCGACCCGGATTTCGAAGCGCTCAGAGCGGACGGTTCGCGCCAGTCGTGACGAGAGATGGAAGCCCTCGAGCGGGATGACGCCGCGCAGTTCCGGCTCGACCCAGAACAGGTTCGGGTCGTCGGCCGTCTCCGCCATCGGGAAAATGCCGGCAGCATAGGCACGCAGCATGATCTCCGGCGTGATCTCGGGCGTGCGTACGGGAATGGAGCGGGCCTTCATCAGGGTAGGGGAGCGCGGGCCGGCGCGGGAGTCAAACGAAGTTGATGGCGCGTCATGGTCGGGCATGAGCCGACCATCTCGGGACACGAAAGCGCAATCCTGCAGGAGAGATGGTCGGGTCAAGCCCGACCATGACGGATGGCTTCAGGCGCCGCCGGTCTCATCCATCCCGCCGGCGGCGAGAAACTTCTCGAGCCAGTGGATGTTGTAGTCGCCGTTCAGGATGTCCGGGTTGCGCACCAGCGTGCGAAACAGCGGCAGCGTCGTGTCGACGCCGTCGACGACGAACTCGTCGAGCGAACGGCGTAGCCGCATCAGGCATTCGGCGCGGTTGCGGCCATGGACGATCAGCTTGCCCACCAGCGAGTCGTAATGCGGCGGGATGACATAGCCCTGATAGGCCGCCGAATCGACGCGCACGCCGAGACCGCCCGGCGTGTGGAAGGAGACGATCTTGCCGGGCGACGGCCGGAACGTCGCATGATGTTCGGCATTGACGCGACATTCGATGGCATGGCCCTCGATGACCACGTCCTTCTGCTCGATCGAGAGCGGCATGCCGGCGGCGATCCGGATCTGCTCGTTGACGAGGTCGATCCCGGTGATCATCTCGGTGACCGGATGCTCGACCTGGATGCGCGTGTTCATCTCGATGAAATAGAACTCGCCCTCCTCGTAGAGAAACTCGATCGTCCCGGCGCCGCGGTACTGCAGCTTGGACATCGCGGCCGCGCAGATCGCGCCGATCCGGTCGCGCTCGCCGGCGTTGAGGGCAGGCGAGGGGCCTTCCTCCCAGACCTTCTGGTGGCGGCGCTGCAGCGAGCAGTCGCGCTCGCCGAGATGGATCGCATGGCCCTTGCCGTCGCCCAGCACCTGGATTTCGATATGGCGCGGCTTTTCGAGATATTTCTCGATATAGACCGCGTCGTCGCCGAAATTGGCCTTGGCCTCGGTGCGCGCGGTCGAGAGCGCGACGGACATCTCGTCCTCGCTGCGCACGACCTTCATGCCCTTGCCGCCGCCGCCCGACGCCGCCTTGATGATGATCGGGAAGCCGATCTCGGCCGCTATCTTCAGCGCCTCGCCGTCATCGGTGACGCCGCCTTCCGAGCCCGGAACGCAGGGAATGCCGAGCGCCTTGGCGGTGCGCTTGGCCTCGATCTTGTCGCCCATCGAGCGGATATGCTCGGCCTTGGGGCCGATGAAGGTGATGTCGTGCCGCTCGAGGATTTCGGCGAAGCGCGCATTCTCGGAGAGAAAGCCATAGCCGGGATGCACGGCGTCGGCGCCGGTGATCTCGCAGGCCGCGATCAGGGCGGGAATGTTGAGATAGCTCTCCCGGGCGCTCGGCGGGCCGATGCAGACGCTCTCGTCGGCGAGGCGCACATGCATGGCGTTGGCGTCGGCCGTGGAATGGACCGCGACCGTGGCAATGCCGAGTTCCTTGGCCGCGCGCAGCACGCGCAGCGCGATCTCCCCGCGGTTGGCGATCAGGATCTTGTCGAACATCTTGCGCTCGCCGTTCGCCGGGCCGCTCACTCGATCACCAGAAGCGGCTCGCCATATTCGACGGGCTGCCCATCCTCGACCATGATCGCGACGACCGTCCCGGCGCGGGGCGCGACGATGTCGTTGAAGGTCTTCATCGCCTCGACGAGCAGAACGCGCTCGCCCGCCTTCACGACGGAGCCGATCTCGACGAAGGGCTTGGCGTCCGGCGAAGGCCGGCGATAGGCGGTGCCGACCATCGGGGAGGGAACGGTGCCGGGATGCGCGGCGGCGGCCTTCGCATCGGTGGGCACGGCCGGAGCGGGGGTGGCCGGCGCCGCGGCGAGCATCGGAGCGGCGGCCGCTGGCACCTGGACGGTGGCCGTGATGGTGCGGGCGACGCGCACGCGCAGATCGCCCTTTTCGACCTCGATCTCGGTGAGATCGGTCTCGTTCAGGAGCTGCGCGAGTTCGCGGACCAGTTCGGGGTCGATCGGGCTCTTGGTCGCCATGGCGGGTTCACCGTCTTCGTGGTCTTTGGGGGGCGCGAGAAAGGCGCCCGCGTTTCATGAAAAAAGCCGGTCAGGCCGGCTTCGCCGCCCGCTTCTGCAGAAGCGGCACGATCGCGTCGAAAGCAAGGTCGTAGCTGGCCACGCCGAAGCCGCAGATCACGCCGACGCAGACCGGGGCCATGTAGGAATGGTGCCGAAACTCTTCGCGGGCGTGGACGTTCGAGACATGGACTTCGATCGCCAGCGCATCGGTGCCCTTGATCGCATCGCGGAGCGCGACCGAGGTGTGCGTGTAGGCGCCGGCATTGATGACGACGCCCGCGCCGGCCAAGCCGGCCTGCTGGATGAAGGTGACGAGCTCGCCCTCGTAATTGGTCTGCTTGAACACGAGCTCGACGCCGGCGGCCTGCGCTCTGGCCTTCAGCCGCTCCTCGACGCCCGCCAGCGTCACCGCGCCATAGGTGGCGGGTTCGCGGGTGCCGAGCAGGTTGAGATTGGGACCGTTGAGGACGTGGACGGCGACCATGGCGCGGTTGTTTCCGGCGCCGCCCAAGGCGGCGGACGCCGCCCTCATAGACGCTGCGGGCCGGCAGGGGAAGCCTGCCGGAGCGTCAGGCGCACAGGGCCGTCAGCCGCTGCAACTCGTCTTGCCGCATTTGCGGACAGCCTCGATCTTCTGCTTGAGGGCCGGGGCACCGACCGCCCCGAAGACGACCTCGTCGCCGAGGATGAAGGCCGGCGTGCCGGTGAGGCCGAGCCGGTCGCCCAGCGCGATCGTATCCTCGATCACGCCCTTGGTCTGGGCCGACTCCATCTCCTTCTTGAGCCGCTCGATGTCGGCGCCTGCCTCCTTGGCGACCTCGAGCGCCTTGGCGGCGTTGATGCGGCCTTTCGTGGCCATCAGCTTGTTGTGGAAATCGAAGTACTTCTGCCCCTGGAGCTGGGTCAGCGCCGCCACGGCGACGCGGCTCGCCTCGACCGAATCGGGCCCGAGGATCGGGAAGTCCTTGATCACCACCCTGAGCTTGGGATCCTCCTTCACCAGCGCCCGGACATCCTCGACCGCCCTTTTGCAGAAGCCGCAATTGTAATCCATGAACTCGATGATGGTGACGTCGCCCTGCGGGTTGCCGACGATCGCCGACGTCGCCGGATCGGTCAGGCGGGCCTTCTCCGCGGTCACTGCGCCGCGCTGCGCATCGGCCTGCGCCATGGCGTTGCGCCGCTCGAGTTCGATCAGCGCCTCCTGGATCAGCTCGGGGTTCTGCAGCAGCGTTTCGCGAATCAGCCCGACGACCGCCTTGCGCTGCTCGGCCGTGAGACCCTGCGCCGGGGTCGTGCCCTGCGCCAGGACCGGCACAGCGACAGCGGCGAGGCCCAGGCCGAGCGCGAGCGCCGGCAGCAGGCGGGCGATCCGCCGGGGCAGGGTGGAAAGGGCCATCATGTGTTCCTTCTCGGTTCCGGCGCGTGACCGGTTCTGATGCTGGGTCGCTTCTCGACGCTCCCGGTGCGGGCGTCAATTCACAGCTTTGCCACCGGTTGCGGGGCGCAGACGGCTCGGCTACGTCCGCCCGCACGCCAACCCGCCCGGGACGAGACGATGCCAGACAGCGCCACGCCATCCGCCCCCGGCCCGCAGGAGAGGCTGCAGCCGGCGGCCCGCGCCGCGCGCGTCCAGCCTTTCATCGTCATGGACGTGATGAACCAGGCCGCCGCGATCGAGCGCGGCGGCGGCTCGGTCGTCCACATGGAGGTCGGCCAGCCCTCGGCGCCGACGCCGGCCTCGATCCGCGCCGCCGCGGCGCGCGCGCTCGAGCATGGCCGCATCGGATACACTCAGGCGCTGGGCACGGATTCCCTGAGGGCTCGCATCGCCCGACATTACGGCGAAGCCTATGGCGTCGATGTGGCGGCCGAGCGCGTCGTGGTCACGACTGGCTCGTCGGGCGGCTTCATCCTCGCCTTCCTCGCCTGCTTCCAGCCGGGCGCGCGCGTTGCCATCACGGCGCCGGGCTATCCGGCCTATCGCAACATCCTGATCGCGCTCGGGCTCGAGCCCGTGGCGATCGAGGTCGGCCCCGAGACCCGCTTCGCCCTGACGCCGGAATTGATCGCCCGCGCCCATTCGGAGAAGCCGCTCGCCGGCGTGCTGACGATGAGCCCCGCCAATCCGACAGGCGTGGTGATGGCGCCCGACGCCATCGCCGCCGTCGCGGCCGAATGCCGCCGGCTCGGCCTCTGGTACATTTCGGACGAGATCTATCACGGGCTGACCTATGACCAGCCGGCGACGACGGCGCTGTCGGCCGACCCTGATGCGATCATCGTCAACTCCTTCTCGAAGTTCTACTGCATGACCGGCTGGCGTGTCGGCTGGCTGGTCGTGCCGCAGCGTCTGGTGCGCACCATCGAGCGGCTGCAGCAGAATCTCTCGATCTCGGTTCCCTATCTCAGCCAGGTCGCGGGCGAGGCGGCTTTCGAGGCGACCGCCGAATGCGAGGCGATCAAGGCCGGCTATGCGGAAAACCGCGCCTATCTGCTGGAGGCGCTGCCGCAGATCGGGCTCGGCGATTTCCTGCCGGTCGACGGCGCCTTCTACATCTATTGCGACATCGGCCGATATTCCAACGATTCCATGAGTTTCTGCCGCGATGTTCTGAATGGTGCCGGCGTCGCGATCACGCCCGGACTGGATTTCGACGAAGGCCGCGGCGCCCGTACGGTCCGGCTTTCCTTTGCCGGTTCGCTGCGAGAGTGCGAGGAGGCGGTGGCTCGGATGGGCGCCTGGCTGCAGCGGCGCAACTAGCCAGCGCTTGCCAAGGCCTCCAACACAGCGCCAAATCGCGCTGACGCTGGGGAGTGTGACGGCATGGTCTCGGGATTTTTCGGTCGCGGACTGATCGCGGCGGTCGGGGCTTGGGGCCTCGTCCTGGCAGCGGCGCCGCCAAGCGGGGCGCAATCGCCGGCGCAACCGCCCGTGGTTCTGACGCTGACGGGCGAAGAGGCGCCCGAAACCGTCAACCGCATGGTCGAGGCCCTGTCGCGCGAAGGGCGCCAGGTCGAGATCAGGATCGGTGGCGCTCCAGGCGCGGCGAATCCTGCCGCGGCGCCATCCAAGCCGCAGCCGCCATCCAAGGGCGAGACGCAGACGGACACGGCGGCCCTGTCCTCGACCGCGCAGGTCGAGGCCTTCGTCGATCATCTGGTCGAGGGCGTCGATTACGGCGTGGCCTCCGTCCCCCGCATCGGCGACCTTGCGAATGACTGGAGGCGGGCCTGGCAAGCGAGGCGCAACGGCCTGACCGCCCTCTCGGCCGAGATGCGCCTGGCGCTCATCCTCGCCCTGGCGCTGGCGGCGGCAGGGCTATTCCGCCGGGCCAGCGCCGGCTTCTTCGCGGCCCGGATGCGCCCGCAGGGACCCGAATTCACGCCACGGCTGATCGCATCGTCCTGGGGCCTCCTGCAGGACGTGGCGACGGTCGCGCTGGCGCTGGTGATCGCGAGGCTGGCGCGCAATGCCTGGCTGCCGGAGCCCGACATCGCCGCGGCGACGCTCACAACGGTGGCGAACGGCGCAGCCATCGGCGCGCTCCATCTCGCCGTCGGCCGCTTCCTTCTGTCTCCCGGCGTGCCGGAGCGGCGCATCATGCCACTGCCGCGGGCGGAGCGGCATTTCGGCTTCCTCGTCTTCTATTCCGTGGTGACGCCCCTCATCATCGTCGCGCTGCTGCTGGCGGGCCGGGTCGGCTCCGGGCCGCAGCCGCTGGCCGGCCTGCTGATGGTGACCGGCCTGATCGGGGTGGCCTTCAAGCTGTGGTGGTTCCACGACATGCGCGGGGACCTGGCCGTGCTGATCCTGAAGGGATCGCCGGACCCCGGGCCCTGGCGACGCCTGATCGCGCGCTCGGCGTCCTGGTTCTACATGGCCACGGCGGTGGCGCTCTGGGGGGTGGGACGCGCCGCGGCCATGATGTCGGGCGGCGGCCGCTGGGCTGAAGCCGCGGCGCTGACCCAGACGGCGATCGTGATCATTCCGATCCTCGCCGTGGGCATCGGCAGCTGGCTCGACTGCCGGGCCGCCCGCCATGCGATGGCCGATGGTGCGACACCGCTCTCGCTGGCGACCGGAGCGGCGCTGCGCGCGGCTGCGGTCGGCATTCTCTGGGCCGCCGGCTTCTTTGTCCTGGCACGGCTCTGGGCGGGGCTGCTCGTCGGTATGAGCACCACGCAGTTCACCGCCTTCTCGCGGCAGGCGGCGGGCGTCGCCGTCTTCGCCTTCGCCGGCTGGGTGGCGCTCGTGTTCCTGCGCGTCTTCTTCGACGCCTGCGCGCCGAAACCCCGTGCCTCCGGCCACGCGGACGAGGAGGAGGAGGGCGCCGGCGACAGCGTTCCCTCCCGTCTTGCGACCGTGCTGCCGGTGCTGCGTGGGGTCGTGCTCGGCGCAGTGCTCGGCCTCACCATCCTGATCGTGCTGTCGCGCATGGGCGTCGACATCGGCCCGCTGCTCGCCGGCTTCGGCATCCTCGGCCTGGCGATCTCCTTCGGCTCGCAGGCCCTCGTGCGCGACATCGTCTCCGGCGTCTTCTTCATGCTGGAGGACGCCTTCCGCGTCGGCGAATATGTCGACACCGGTCGCTTGAAGGGCACGGTTGAGAGAATCTCGCTGCGTTCGATGCAGCTGCGCCACCAGAGCGGGCAGATCCACACCATCCCCTTCGGCCAGATCCAGCAGCTGACCAATGCCAGCCGCGACTGGGCGACGATCAAGTTCAACGTCCGGCTCGATCACTCGGCCGATATCGAGCAGGCCCGCAAGACGATCAAGAAGGTCGGGCTGGCGCTGCTGGAGGACCCCGAATTCGGGCCCCACTTCATCGCCCAGCTCAAGATGCAGGGCGTCGCCGACATCACCGACAGCGCCGTCGTGATCCGGCTGAAGTTCACGGCCAAGCCGGCCCAGGCCTCGACGCTGCAGCGCGAGGCGCTCAAGCGGGTCTATCGCGCTCTGAACGAGGCGAAAGTGCCCTTCGCCTCGAATCTGGTGACGGTGCGCGGCGGGGAGGGCGGCTCTGCCTCGGGTGCTGCCGCGATCGCAGCCGTGCCACCGCCGAGCCCGCTGGCTCCGGCCGCGGGCTGATCGCCACTCGGCTCAAGAAAAAGGCCGCTGCGGTGTCCCGCAGCGGCCCTTGTTTCGTCAGCCTCGGCCGGCCAGCTTGTTCCACCAGCCGCCGCGCTTGGGGCGGTCCGGATCGGGCGGCGTCAGCACCACCGCGACCGGCTCCTCGATGACGCGCGGCGCGGGAGCCGGAGCAGGCTCGGGTTTCGCAACAGGAGCGGCCTCCACCGGAGCCGGCGCGGGAGCCTCGGGCGCGGCAACCGCCGCAACCGGCTCGGCAGCCTCGCCACCTTCGGTGATCGGCACGACCTTCTTGCGCGAGCGGCTGCGCTTGGGCTTCTCGGCCTCGACGGGAACTGCCTCGACCTCGGCTGCAGGAGCCTCGGCGGTAACCGTCTCCGCGGCGGCTTCGAGCGGCTGCTCCGCCTCGCCCTTGGGCTTGCGGCTGCGGCGGGCGCGCTTGGGCTTCTCTTCGGCAACGGGCTCGGCCGGCACCGGCTCGGCGTCTGCGGCTGCAGGCTCGGCCGCGGTCACGCGATCCTCGGCCTCACCCTCGGCGGACGGCTCGTCACCGTCCTCGTCGCCCTCGTCATCGCCGCCATCGGCCTCGTCGCTGCCGCCGTCGAGACGCACGCCATTGGCGTCACGCTCGCCGCCACGCCGACGCCGCCGCCGACGACGACGCTTGCGTCCGCCTTCGCCACGCTCGCCCTCGGGACGATCTTCGCCACCGGCCGTCGCGACGGCCTCTGTCACGCCGACGTCGTTTTCGGCATCGAGCGCCTCGGCTTCAGCCGCCGCGTCGAGCGCGTCCTCGTCGATGTCCGACAGCACCGCTTCCGCCTTGATCACGGATGGAACGATCCGGCCCTCATTGCCGACGAACTCGCCGCGCTCGACCTCGAAGTAGCGGGTGCCGAGCAGCGTCGCATCGGTGTTGATGGTGACGGCGATGTTGAAGCGCGCCTCCAGATCGGCGAGATGCGCGCGCTTCTGGTTGAGCACGTAGAGCGCGACCTCGGGACGCGTCCGGACATTGAGGTTGTGCGAGGCGCTCTTGATCAGCGTCTCCTCCAGCGCGCGCAGGATCTGCAGCGACACCGAGGAGGCCGAGCGCATCATGCCGGCGCCGGCGCAATGCGGGCAAGGCACGGAGGAGCTTTCGAGCACGCCGGTGCGGATGCGCTGGCGCGACATCTCGAGCAGGCCGAAGGCCGAGATGCGGCCGACCTGGATGCGGGCGCGATCGTCCTTCAGGCACTCCTTGAGCTTTTTCTCGACCGCACGGTTGTTGCGGTTCTCCTCCATGTCGATGAAATCGATCACGATGAGACCGGCGAGATCGCGCAGGCGCAGCTGGCGGGAGATTTCCTCCGCCGCTTCGAGATTGGTCTTGAGCGCGGTGTCCTCGATGTTGTGCTCGCGGGTCGAACGCCCGGAGTTGATGTCGATGGCGACCAGTGCTTCCGTCTGGTTGATGACGATGTAGCCGCCGGACTTCAGCGTGACGGTGTTGGAGAACATCGCGTCGAGCTGGCTCTCGATGCCGAAGGAGGCGAAGAGCGGCGTCTGCTCGCGATAGGCCTTCACGCTCTTGGCATGGCTCGGCATGAGCATGCGCATGAAGTCCTTGGCCTCGCGATAGGCCTCGTCGCCGGCGACGTGAACCTCGTCGATGTCCTTGTTGTAGAGGTCGCGGATCGAGCGCTTGACGAGGTTGCCCTCCTCATAGACCAGCGCCGGGGCGACGGAGGCGAGCGTCAGCTCGCGCACGCTCTCCCACATCCGCATCAGATACTCGTAGTCGCGCCGGATCTCGACCTTGGTGCGCGAGGCGCCCGCGGTCCGCAGGATCAGGCCCATCCCCTCGGGAACCTCGAGCTCCTGGGCGATCTCCTTCAGACGCTTGCGGTCTTCCGTATTGGTGATCTTGCGCGAGATGCCGCCGCCCTTGCCGGTGTTCGGCATCAGAACCGAATAGCGGCCGGCGAGCGAGAGATAGGTGGTCAGCGCAGCGCCCTTGTTGCCGCGCTCTTCCTTGACGACCTGTACCAGGATGATCTGGCGGCGCTTGATCACCTCCTGGATCTTGTACTGGCGGCGCGAGCTGCGCTGCGGGCGCTCCGGCATGTCGTCGAGGGCGTCGCCGCCGCCGAGCTGCTCGGGCTCCTCGTGATCGCCGTCGTCCTGGCCGTTCTCGTCGCCCGAATCGTCCGACTCGCCCGCGTCCTGGCTGTTGTCATCCTGGCCCTGGTCGTCGTCCTCGGACGGCGCGCGGGCCTCGGCTGCGGAGGCATCCTCACCGCCGGTGGTCTCGAAGGTCAGCGGCGCCGCGTTCTCGACCGAATCCTCGGACGCTGATTCGGTGATGGCGGGAGCGAACTGCTCGCCGAAGGCCGGAGCGCCCTCGCTGACCATCGCGGCTTCCTTGCCATCGGTCTCGACGGCCTCGGCGCTGACGGTCTCGTCGGTCGCGGCCTTCTTGGCGCGGCCGTCACGATCGCCGCGGCGGCCGCGGTCGCGGCGGCCGCGCTTTTCGCGCTTCTCCTCGTCGCGCTCGTCCTCCCGGTCGGCGCGGGCCTCGTCGGCCAGCAGCGCCTGCCGGTCCGCGACCGGGATCTGGTAATAGTCGGGATGGATCTCGGAGAAGGCGAGGAAGCCATGGCGGTTGCCGCCATATTCGACGAACGCCGCCTGGAGCGAGGGCTCCACGCGCGTCACCTTGGCGAGATAGATGTTGCCCCGGAGGGGTTTGCGGCTGGCAGCCTCGAAATCAAATTCCTCGATCCGCGATCCGCGGACCACCACGACCCGGGTCTCCTCCGGGTGGGTGGCGTCGATGAGCATCTTGTTGGCCATAGGTACGTTCCATGGGCGCGGCCGCCAGCGATACCCGCCGGGCTGCGGACAGAGGTCCGCGGCCGCGGGCAGGGGCGCCGCGCTGAAGCCGGCGAGCGCCGGCATGTTGCAGGAGCAAAGGCCGGCGAATGCCGGCATCTGGGACGGGGAAGTGTTCGATCGAGACAGAAGAGCGGCTCGGGAAAGCCGGCCGGGCTAAAGCCCCGGCGCAGTCCCGCAGGTATTGACGATTCACCGTTGAATTATGCGGCGTCGTATGCCCCGACATCTGTCCTGACCTGCGGCCCACCTGCCTCGAAAGACGAGGCGTACCGCGTTTGCACGCTCGCGAGACGCTGGCCTGATGCTGTGGAACACGGGCACCGGGCGCCGGCCGTCCGCGGACGATCCATTGTGGTTGCCCTCTTGCAGTCGGACCCCGGACGCCGACGGGTCAACGAACCCGGATGCGCACCATGGGCGGCCCTGCAAGGCAACCGTCCCCATTACAGACAGGTGACCGTGATTTGCAAGTCACATCGCGTGGCAGCCGCCGCGCGGCCTGCGCCGCCCGGTTCACCGCGGGGCTGCCTCGTGGTAACGGCCTGTTAGGAAGTCGCGTCGCTATGGTTAAGCCTTGGTGACGACAGCTCGGGAAGATGGACCTGACGCCTCCCTCGCTCATGGCCAGAATTGCGGCGCGGACGTTCCGGCTGCTGCGCCCCGCCTGCCTGGGACTTGTCGTCCTGGCCGGTCTGTGCGTCCTCGCGCCGGCACTGTCGAACAACCGCCCGCAGAACGACTTTCCGGTCGCCACCGATGCGAAGCTCGAGCAGATCGGCGAAACCGTGCGCCTCACCATGGCCCTGTCACGCCCGCTCGAGGTGAAAGCCTGGGTGCTCTCGGGCCCCGATCGCGTCGTGATCGATCTGCCCTCGACCAATTTCCAGGTGCAGCCGGCTGTCGCGCGCAGGAGCGTGGGCATGGTCGGCGCCTTTCGATTCGGTCTGTTCACGGCCGACCGCGCCCGCATCATCATCGACCTGTCCCAGCCGGCCGTGGTCGCGAAGGCCGAATCGCGTCCGGTGCGCGGCGGCTTCGGCGAACTGGTCGTCGAATTGCGGCGCGCCAGCCGCGCCGAGTTCGCTGCCGCCGTCGCGCAGGCGCCACCGCCCGAGCCCGCACCCGCGACGGCAGCCCCGGTGCCGCCCAAGCCAACGGGCGAGACGCGCCAGACGGTCGTGATCGACCCCGGCCATGGCGGCATCGACCCCGGCGCCGTCGTCGCCGCGATCGCCGAGAAGACCGTCGTGCTCGCCTTCGGCGCCAGGCTGAAGGAGCAGCTCGAGGCGAGCGGGCGCTACCGCGTGCTGATGACGCGCGAGGACGATCGCTTCGTCCCGCTGGCGGAACGTGTCGGCATCGCCCGGGCGGCCGGCGCCGATCTCTTCATCTCGATCCATGCCGACTCGCTGGCCCAGGCCCAGGAGGTTCGCGGCGCCACCATCTACACCGGCTCGGAACGCGCCACCGACGCGGAAGCCGCGCGCCTCGCCGCCAAGGAAAACCAGGCGGACGCGGTGGCGGGGCTCGATGCCAGCGAAGACACGCAGGACGTCGCCGGGATCCTGATGGACCTCGCCAAGCGCGAGACCCGCACCTTCTCCTCGGTGTTCGCGCGCAATCTCGTCGAGACGCTCGGCGGCTCGGTGAAGATGCACAAGGTCCCGCTGCGTTCGGCCGGGTTTCGTGTCCTGAGCGCGCCCGACGTCCCCTCGGTGCTGATCGAACTCGGCTACATGTCGAGCCCGAAGGACGCCGAGCTGCTCAATTCCGCCGAATGGCGGGGCAAGGCCGTGAATGCCGTCGCGGCGGCGGTCGACGGCTATTTCCTCTCCCTGCGGGCACCCGTCGGCAGGGCGGCCGACAACCGCCGTTGACGGTGGCGGCGGCGAGCAGCGCTCGACGTTGCGTCATGTGGTCGCGAGGCCACGGTTTGGCCATGTGCGTCATGTTATAGAACTGATTTGAAGAAGGCCGTCCGGCTGCGCTGGCGGCGGTTCACGAAGCAAGGGCCGGGGCCTGAAATGCGGTTTATCCTGCGACTGTTCGGTTGGTTGTTCGCCGCTGGCGCCATTGCCTTCGTGATCGGCGCCGCCGTCGCGGGTGCCCTGCTCTGGCACTATTCGAAGGACCTGCCCGATTCGGCGCAACTGCGGAACTACGAGCCGCCGGTGATGACCCGGGTCCATGCCGGCGACGGCTCGCTGATCGCGGAATTCGCGCGCGAGCGCCGTCTCTATCTGCCGATCCAGGCCGTTCCGAAGCTGGTCATCGACGCCTACCTTTCCGCCGAGGACAAGAATTTCTACAAGCACTTCGGCGTCGATCCGGAAGGTCTGGTGCGCGCCGCGATCACCAACTTCCGCAACCGCGCCGCCGGCCGGCGGCCGCAGGGTGCCTCGACCATCACCCAGCAGGTGGCGAAGAACTTCCTCGTCGGCTCCGATCAGAACATCGAGCGCAAGATTCGCGAGGCGCTGGTCGCGCTGCGAATCGAGGCGACCTATTCCAAGGACAAGATTCTCGAACTCTATCTGAACGAAATCTATCTCGGCGCACCCGCGCCGGGGCAGGGCAGCTATGGCATCGCCGCCGCCGCGCTGAACTATTTCGGCAAGTCGGTCCATGAGCTGAATCTGCACGAGGCTGCCTATCTGGCCGCCCTGCCGAAGGCGCCGACCGACCTGCACCCTTTCCGCAACCGCGAACGGGCCATCGAACGCCGCAACTACGTGATCGATCGCATGGTCGAGAACGGCTTCGTCGGCCGCGAGATCGGCGACCAGGCGAAGAAGCAGCCTCTCGGCGTCAATCCGCGCACCGTCTCGCCCAACAATTTCGCCGCCGGCTATTTCGCCGAGGAGATCCGCCGCGAGCTTCAGGACCGCTACGGCGAGAAGAAGCTGCTCGAGGGCGGCCTGTCCGTTCGCTCGACCGTTGATCCGAAGATGCAGTTGATGGCCCGCAAGGCCCTCGTCGACGGCCTGGTGCGCTTCGACGAGGCCCGCGGCTGGCGCGGCGCGATCCAGAAGCTCGAACTCTCCGCCCGCGACTGGGGGCTGGCCATCGGCGAACTGCCGGTGCTCGGCGACGTCGCGCCCTGGCGCCTCGCCGTCGTGCTCGATGTGGCGGCCGACAGCGCCCGTCTCGGCCTGCATCCGCTGCGCGAGACGTCAGGCCTCCTCAAGAACGATCGCGAGACCGTCACGCTCGGCGCCGAGGGCATCAAGTGGACGCGCAAGGGGCGTGTCTCACAGGCGGTCGCCGTCGGCGACGTCGTGTATGTCGAGCCGATGGAGAATCGCCCCGGCCAGGTGCGCCTGCGCCAACTCCCGGAGGTCAACGGCGCGATCACCGTGATGGACCCGTTCTCGGGCCGCGTGCTGGCCATGGTTGGCGGCTTCAGCCACGACCAATCGGAGTTCAACCGCGCCACGCAGGCGATGCGCCAGCCGGGTTCCTCCTTCAAGCCCTTCGTCTACGCCACGGCTCTGGACAACGGTTATACGCCGTCTTCGATCATCCTCGACGCGCCTGTCGAGATCGATCAGGGCGGCGGGCTGGGCATGTGGCGGCCGGACAATTACGACGGCAAGTCGACCGGCCCGCGCACGCTGCGCTACGGCATCCAGTTCTCCAAGAACCTGATGACGGTGCGCCTCGCCAAGGATGTCGGCATGCCGCTGATCGCCGAGTACGCCCGCCGCTTCGGCGTCTATGACGACTTGCTGCCGGTGCTCTCGATGTCGCTCGGCGCCGGTGAAACCACAGTCATGCGGATGACCGCGGGCTACTCCATGCTCGTGAACGGCGGCCGGAAGATCCGGCCGACGCTGATCGATCGCATCCAGGATCGCTGGGGCGCGACCATCTTCCGGCACGACCAGCGCATCTGCGAAGGCTGCAGCGCCGAGAAATGGGCCGACCAGCGCGAGCCGCGTCTGATCGACAACCGCGACCAGGTGCTCGACCCGCTGACCGCCTACCAGATGGTCTCGATCATGGAGAGCGTCGTCAACGCCGGCACCGCGACCGTGGTCAAGTCGGTCGGCAAGCCGCTCGCGGGCAAGACGGGTACGACCAACGACGCGAAAGACGTCTGGTTCGTCGGCTTCTCGCCGGACCTCGCGGTGGGCGTCTATATGGGCTTTGACAAGCCGAAATCGCTCGGCACCTCGGCCACGGCCGGCCAGTACGCCGCGCCGATCTTCCGCGATTTCATGATGGCCGCGCTCAAGGACAAGCCGGCAACGCCATTCCGCGTCCCGGCCGGCATCAAGCTGATCCGCGTCGACCCCAAGACGGGCATGCGCGCCGGCGGCGAGGGCGGCATCCTCGAGGCCTTCAAGCCCGGCACCGCACCGCCCGACAGCTATTCGGTGATCGGCGCGGCCGGCGACGGCCTGACGCCCTTCAGCGTCGCCCCCGGGGGCGGCCGCGCCGTCGGCTCCGGCACCGGCGGGCTCTACTGAGGTCCGCGCCCGTCTCGGGCGTGCCCTGCCGATGAGCATGACGGTTGCGCCCGTCATGCCGTTTACACCAGGCCCGTTCCCGCTTATCCCGACGCCAGATTCATCAAGGCCGACCGCATGCGCCCAGAAATCCAGACGCAACTCGACAACGCCAAGCAGTCGATCGGACTGCTGAGGAGGCATCTTTGACTGGGATCAAGCCCAGCGCCGCCTCGCTGAACTGAATGCCCTCTCGGAGGGCCCCGACTTCTGGAACGACGCCGACGCCGCGCAGAAACTGATGCGCGAGCGCACTTCGCTGGAAACCCAGATCGAGGGCATCCTCAGGCTCGAGCGCGACCTCGACGACGCCCTGACCTTCATCGAACTCGGCGAGATGGAAGGCGACGCCGCCTCGATCGCCGAGGGCGAAGCCGGAATCAAGGCGATCGAGGTCGAGGCCGCCCGCCTGCAGGTCGAGACCCTGCTGTCGGGCGAGGCCGACATGCTCGACACCTATCTCGAGATCCATCCCGGCGCCGGCGGAACCGAGAGCCAGGACTGGGCGGAAATGCTGCTGCGCATGTACCGCCGCTGGGGCGAGCGGCGGAAGTTCAAGGTCGAGACGCTCGAATACCAGGACGGCGACACCGCCGGCATCAAGTCGGCGACGCTGCAGTTCAAGGGCCACAACGCCTATGGCTGGCTCAAGACCGAGAGCGGCGTGCACCGGCTGGTGCGCATCTCGCCCTTCGATTCGAACGCGCGCCGGCAGACCTCCTTCGCCTCGGTCTGGGTCTACCCGGTCGTCGATGACCGCATCGTCATCGACATCAACGAATCGGATTGCCGGATCGACACCTACCGCGCCCAGGGCGCGGGCGGACAGCACATCAACACGACCAATTCGGCCGTGCGCATCACCCACATCCCCTCGGGCATCGCGGTGTCGTGCCAGCAGGAGCGCTCGCAGCACAAGAACCGGGCCAAGGCCTGGGACATGTTGCGCGCGCGCCTCTATGAGGTCGAGCTGAAGAAGCGGGAAGAGAAGGCCAGTGCCGAGCAGGCCTCGAAGACCGATATCGGTTGGGGCCATCAGATCCGCTCCTATGTGCTCCAGCCCTATCAGCTGGTGAAGGACCTGCGCACCGGCGTCGCTTCCACGGCGCCCTCGGAGGTGCTGGACGGCGCGCTCGATCCTTTCATGGAAGCCTCGCTGGCGCAGCGCGTCTACGGGACCGAAGTCGAGGTCGAGGACATCGACTGACGAGTCGGCGCGGCCCGAGCGGGCTCGCCTGCAGCGTGACGCGCCGCCTTGCGATTTCCGCATTGGGGCCTGATCGATTAGCGTCCTGCAGCCCCGTTGCGGAGCCGCCCATGACGCTGCCCAACCTCATCACCGTCGCTCGGCTGCTGATGGTCCCCGTCGCGATCATGATGATCCTGGACGGGCGCTGGCTGGCGGCCTTCCTGGTCTTCGCCCTGGCGGGGCTGTCGGACGCAGTCGACGGCTATCTCGCCCGCCGTTTCGCCATGGCGAGCGACCTCGGCGCCTATCTCGACCCGATCGCCGACAAGGCGCTGATCGTCTCGATCTATGTCACCCTCGCGTTCGTCGGGGCGGTCCCGTCCTGGCTCGTCGTTCTCGTGGTCTCGCGTGACCTTCTGATCGTCTCGGCGGTGATCCTGTCCTGGATGATGAGCAGGCCGCTGCCGATCGCCCCGTTTTCCGTCAGCAAGCTCAACACCCTGGCCCAGATCCTGTTCGCGGCGCTGCTGCTCGGCTCGCGCGCCTTCGGCTTCGAGCCGGGGCTCGCGATCGCGATCGGCTCGGGCCTTGTGGCGATGTTGACGCTCGCCTCGATGGCGGCCTATCTCGCCTTCTGGCTGCGCCACATGGCGGCGTGAGGTCGGCACGCTCCCGTCCCCGGCGCGGCGTTTATCCGCGGGTCTTGGAACCTTCACTCCGCCGCTCCATTTGTCGTCGGCACCACCGGATCCGCGAAAGGCCAGAGATGACACTGCAACGCCAAATCGGGTTCTGGCTGCTGTCGCTGGCGGTGCTGGTGCTGTTCCTCGTCGTGTTCCGCGACGTCCTGCTGCCCTTCATCGCGGCGCTGGCCCTGGCCTATCTGCTCGACCCGCTGGCCGACCGGCTCGAACGTATCGGGATGAGCCGGCTCGCAGCGACCATCGTCATCCTCGTCGTGTTCCTGATCATCTTCGTGCTCGCGCTCGTGTTGCTGGTGCCGCTGCTCGGCCAGCAGCTCGCTGGTCTGGTGGCGCGGCTGCCGGCGGACGCGCAACGCCTCCAGACGCTCGTGCTGGAGCAGGGCGGCCCCTGGCTCGAGCGCCTGGGCGGCACCGCGCTGACCGAGGAGGCCAAGAGTTCGCTGGGCAACCTCGTGGGCGAGGCGACCAAATGGGTCGGCAGCGTGCTGCAGTCGCTCTGGACCGGCGGCACCGCCATCGTCGGCGTGTTCTCACTGCTCGTGCTGACGCCGGTGATCGCGTTCTACCTGCTGGTCGACTGGGACCGGATGACAGCGACGGTCGATGGCTGGCTGCCGCTCGACCACCGCGAGACGATCCGCGGCCTGCTGCACGAGATGGATGTCGCCATCGCCGGATTCCTGCGCGGCCAGGCCCTGGTCTGCCTGCTGCTCGGCCTCTTCTATGCGGTGGGCCTGAGCCTGCTCGGCGTGAATTTCGGCGCTCTGATCGGCATCATCTCGGGGCTGTTGTCCTTCATCCCCTATGTCGGCTCGCTGACCGGGCTGGTGCTGTCGGTCGGCGTCGCCATCGTCCAGTTCTGGCCGGACTGGACGTGGCCGCTCGCGACGCTCGCCGTCTTCGCCGCCGGGCAGTTCCTCGAGGGCAACATCTTCCAGCCGAAATTCGTCGGCGACTCGATCGGCGTCCACCCGGTCTGGCTGATGTTCGCGCTGCTCGCCTTCGGCTCGCTCTTCGGCTTCGTCGGGCTGCTGCTGGCGGTGCCGCTGGCGGCGGTCATCGGCGTGCTCTGCCGCTTCGCGCTGAGGCAATACCTCGCCAGCAACATCTATCACGGCGGCGATGCGACCAAGGCCGCTGTCGTGCAGGCCCGCCTGGACGCCGATGCCTGAGCAGCCCGGCCGCCCACGCCAGCTCGCCTTCGACCTGCCGGTCGATAGCCGCCACGGCGTCGAGGACTTCCTGATCGGGCCCTCGAACGAGGTGGCCTACGGGCTGGTGGAGGCCTGGCCGCACTGGCCCGAGGCCTGGCTGCGCCTGACCGGGCCGGAAGGCGCCGGCAAGACCCATCTCGCCGCCATCTGGGCCCAGCGCGCCCATGCCTGGACCGTGTCGGCGGCGGAGGTGGTGGATGCACAGGTGCCGCATCTCGTCTCCGGCGGGGCGCTGGTGGTCGAGGATTGCGACCGCGGCCTCAAGGACGAGGCGGCGCTCTTCCACCTGATGAATGCGGTCAAGGCGCGGGGCGGGCATCTGCTGCTGACCGCCCGGGCAGCGCCCGATCAATGGGGGCTGCGCGTGCCGGATCTGCTGTCGCGGCTGCGGCTGGCGCCGGAGGCCCGGATCGAGCCGCCCGACGACGCGCTGCTGCGCGCCGTGCTGGTCAAGCTCTTCATCGACCGTCAGCTGGTCGTCGACACGGGCCTTATCGACATGCTGGCGCTTCGGATGGAGCGCTCCTTCGCGGCGGCGCGCGCTCTGGTCGATCTGCTCGACAGGCTGTCGCTCGAGCGCGGGCGCCGCGTCACGCGCCCGCTCGCGACCGAGGCGCTGGAGCGCCTCTGCGCCGAGGATTGAGCCGCCTCAACCGAGACGGCGCGGAGCGGTCTCGACGGGGAGGGCGACGAGCCGCGCATGCATCGCCTCGACCAGCAACTCATGGGCCCGGTTGGCGATGGCATCGAGAGACGGCGTCTTGACGAACATTGCCGCCGCCTTGGCGTTGAGCTGCTCGCGGCTGGGCAGGACGGGAAGCTGCCAGCTCGAGGCATCCCATTGCGCCCAGGCCTCGGCAGCCTGGTTCTGGATCTCCGCGAAGCGGTCCCCGGCGCGCTCCTGCAGATCGGCCAGCGCCGCCCGCAGCTCGGCGAGCGTCAGGCTCGGCCAGTGCAGCTCGGGCAGGGCGGGGGTCGCTGCATAGGCCTCGCGGAAGGCGCTGACCACCCGATCGACCGGAACGGAGGCCGCCAGCCGCTCGGCCGAGCGCTCGATCACGCGCGGCGGCAGCGCCTGCGAGCGCTCGATCACTGCCTGCGGCGGCTGTTTCAGATCCCAGACGAGGCGCAGCTTCGAAAGTCCGAGGATGATGTAGTAGGTCGGGTCGATCTGCCACCAGCGGAAGCCCTGGCGGACGCTGTATTGATAGGCATGGTGGTTGTTGTGCCAGCCCTCACCCATGGTGATGATGGCGAGCCACCAGTTGTTGCGGCTCTCGTCGCCGGTCACATAGTCCTTGTCGCCATGCACATGGGCAAGCGAGTTGATGCAGAAGGTGGCGTGATAGACCGCCACCGTCGACCAGAAGAAGCCGACGAAGAGCCCCGCCCAGCCATCGATGACGAAGCACAGCACCGCCAGCAGCACGGCCGGAGTCAGCTCGAAGCGGTGCAGCCAGCGCAGCTCCGGGAATTTGGTCAGATCCTGAATCGTCGAATCGTCGAAGACGTGATGGTCGCGGCTGAAGATCCAGCCGACATGCGAATAGGCGAAAGACGTCTGCACCGGCGAGTGCACGTCATGCTCGGTGTCGGCATAGCGGTGGTGATGCCGGTGCTTGGAGGCCCACCAGAAGACGCTCTTCTGCGCCGTCGACTGCGCCAGCACCGCCAGCAGGAACTGGCCGATTCGGCTGGTCCTGTAGGTGCGATGCGAGAAGTAGCGGTGATAACCGCCGGTCACGGCGAACATCCGCAGCCAGTAGAGGCCGATCGCGAGCCAGACCGAAGTCGCGGTGACCCCGCTCCAGAGGGCACCGAAACAGGCCAGATGCGCGAGAACGAAGGGAATGGCGGACGGGTAGACGATGTCGCCATCGTCACGATGGGAAGAACTGCTCAAAACGGCCTCTGTCGAATCCAGGCGGCGCAGGCTCGGCCGCCCGGGGAAGTGAACCCCGCGGCGCCACGAAACAGGACCGGGCTGCGCCTTGCAAGAGGGCCTGGCGACGCAGGCGCATCCGCCGCTCCCTCCAGCCGGAAATGACATGGTTGTCATCGAACCGTCACGCTACGGTGGCTGAAGACGCGCAAGGAGACCGACGTGGCCAGAGCAGTGACCGGAACGAGTGCCAAGCGCATGAACACGCAACCCAGCGTCGTCGAAGCCGCGCCTGCCGCTCCCGCCGAGGAACAGACGCCCCTGCGCGAATCGCCGGCTCGCTTCATGAACCGCGAATTGTCCTGGCTGCAGTTCAACCGGCGGGTGATGGAGGAGGCTTCCAACCGAAACCACCCGCTGCTCGAGCAGCTTCGCTTCCTGTCCATCTCGGCCGCCAATCTCGACGAGTTCTTCATGGTCCGCGTCTCGGGCCTGCGCGAACAGCTCAAGGCGGGCGTCGTCACGCCGAGCCAGGACGGGTT
Source organism: Allobosea sp. R86505 (assembly GCF_042466375.1). NCBI lineage: Bacteria > Pseudomonadati > Pseudomonadota > Alphaproteobacteria > Hyphomicrobiales > Alloboseaceae > Allobosea > Allobosea sp. R86505. Next base: position 3,016,098 of record NZ_JAXHPY010000001.1, read on the forward strand.
GACGCCGGCCGCGCAGCTCGCCGAACTGGGCAAGGCGGTCGCCGCGCTGACGAGCGACCAGCAGGCGCGCTGGGTCGAGCTCAAGCGGGACCTGCACGAGAACCGCATTCATCTGCTCGGTCCCGGCGACATCGGCGCGGCCGAGCGCGTTTGGCTCGAGGATTATTTCCTCAACTACGTCTTCCCGGTGCTGACCCCGCTGGCGATCGACCCGGCCCATCCCTTCCCCTTCATTCCCAATCTCGGCTTCACCCTGGCGCTGGCGCTGGAGCGGGTGAGCGACGGGCGCCAGCTCGATGCGCTGATCCGCGTCCCGATCAAGATGGACCGCTTCATCGAGCTGCCCGATCTCGCCCGAGAGGATCTCCGGCGTTTCATCACGCTGGAGGATGCGGTCTCGCTGTTCATCGGCAAGCTCTTCCCCGGCTACGACGTGAAGGGGACCGGCTCGTTCCGGATCATCCGCGACACCGATCTCGACGTCGAGGAGGAGGCGGAGGATCTGGTCCGCGTCTTCGAGACGATGCTGAAGCTGCGCCGGCTCGGCGTCGTCATCCGCCTCGAGATCAGCACCGGGATGCCGCCGCATCTGCGCAAGCTGATCATCCGGGAGCTGAAGGTCGACGAGGACGAGGTCGTCGAGGTCGAGGGCATGATCGGGCTCAGCGAACTCGCGCAGCTCGTCGGCGTCGATCGCTCGGACCTGAAGTTCAAGCCCTACAACGCCCGGTTCCCCGAGCGCATCCGCGAGCATGGCGGCGACTGTTTCGCCGCCATCCGGCAGAAGGACCTGCTCGTCCACCACCCCTATGAGAGCTTCGACGTCGTGGTGCAGTTCCTGGAACAGGCGGCACGCGATCCCAATGTCGTGGCGATCAAGCAGACGCTCTACCGGACCTCTGCGAACTCGCCGATCGTCAAGGCGCTGACAGAGGCCGCCGAGGCCGGCAAGTCGGTCACCGCCCTCGTCGAGCTCAAGGCGCGCTTCGACGAGGAAGCGAATATCCGCTGGGCGAAGGAGATGGAGCGGTCGGGCGTGCAGGTCGTCTACGGCTTCATCGAGCTGAAGACCCACGCCAAGCTCTCAATGGTGGTCCGGCGCGAAGCCGGGCAGCTCATCACCTATTGCCATATCGCGACCGGCAACTATCACCCGATTACGGCGCGCATCTACACCGACGTCTCCTTCTTTACGGCCGATCCGGTGATGTCGCAGGATGTGGCGCGCGTCTTCAACTTCATCACCGGCTATGCCGAGCCAGCCGAGTTGGAGAAGATGTCGGTCTCGCCGGTCGGTCTCAAGCAGCGCCTGCTCGCCGACATCGCCGAGGAGATCGCCCATGTGAAGGCGGGCCGGAAAGGCGCGATCTGGGGCAAATGCAACTCGCTGGTCGATCCCGTCATCATCGATGCGCTCTATGATGCGAGCCAGGCAGGCGTCGAGATCGACTTCGTCGTGCGCGGCATCTGCTGCCTCCGGCCGGGCGTTCCCGGCCTCTCGGACAACATCCGGGTCAAATCGATCATCGGCCGCTTCCTCGAGCATACCCGCGTCTATGCCTTCGGCGCCGGCCACGGCCTGCCCTCTGCCAGGGCGAAGCTCTACATCTCCTCGGCCGATCTGATGCCGCGCAATCTCGACCGCCGCGTCGAGGCGCTGACGCCGATTTTGAACCCAACGGTTCATCAGCAGTTGCTGGAGCAGATCATGCTGGCGAACTTCCTCGACAACGAACAGAGCTGGACGATCTTGCCGGATGGCGGCTCCCGACGCATTGTCCCGGCGCCGAACGAAGAGTCGTTCAACGCGCATAAGTATTTCATGACGAACCCGAGTCTCTCAGGACGTGGCAAATCACTTTCCAATTCCAGCCCCCGCTCCCTCTCGCGTCGAGGGGGGCGCAAGGCCTGACGTCCTGACCGCTCCGGGCCGCCTCGGCCTGGGGAGCGGCACGCTCGCCATCGTCGATATCGGCTCGAACTCCGTTCGCCTCGTCGTCTACGAGATGGTGGCGCGCGCGCCAGCCCAGGTCTTCAACGAGAAGGAGATGGCGGGCTTGGGGCGCAACGTCGCCTCGACCGGAAAGCTCTCGACCGGCGCCATGCGCAAGGCGATCGCGGCGCTGGTGCGCTTCCGCATCCTCTGCGAGGCGATGCATGTCGGCGAGATCCGCGTCATCGCCACTGCCGCCGCACGCTATGCCAGCAACGGCCCGGACTTCATCGCGCGCGCCGAGCAGGCGATCGGGCAGCCGATCGAGCTGATCTCCGGCGATCGCGAGGCGACCCTGTCGGGGCTCGGCGTCATTTCGGGTTTCGACAACCCCGACGGCGTGGTCGGCGACCTCGGCGGCGGCAGCCTCGAACTGATCTCGATCGCTGGCGGCGAGGTCGGAGAGGGGGCGAGCGTCCCGCTCGGTGGCCTCGCCCTGCTCGACCGCTCGAAGAATTCGCTGAAGGCCGCCGAGAAGATCGTCAGGGACGAGCTCGACAAGCTGCCCCAGCTTGAGGCGATGAAGGGGCGTGACTTCTACGCCGTCGGTGGCACCTGGCGGGCTCTGGCGACCCTGCATCAGCACCAGGTCCAGTATCCGCTCAACGTGATGCACGGCTACACGCTGCCGGCCAGGGATGTGGCCGACTTCGTCAAGCTGGTCGAACGCGCCGATCTGGCGGGGCTCGACGCCATCGACGCCGTCTCCTCGGCGCGGCGGCCACTGCTGGCCTATGGCGCGCTGGTTCTCGACGAGCTAATCAAGCGCGGCAAGCCGCGCGCCGTCATCATCTCGGCGCAGGGCGTGCGCGAGGGGCTGCTGCACGAGCAACTCTCGCCGGAAGAGCGCGCCGCCGATCCGCTGCTGCGCTCAGCGCGGGATTATAACCATCTGCGGGCCCGCGACCCGCGCCACGCCGGCGAGCTGATAGCCTGGAGCCGCACGATCCTCGAGACCGCCGGGTTGTCCGAGGACGAGCCGTCGCCACGGCTGATCGAGTTGGTCTGCCTCCTCTCCGATATCGGCTGGCGCGCCCATCCCGATTATCGCGGCGAGCAGAGCATGAACGTGATCGCTCATGCCTATTTCACCGGGATCGACCATGTCGGCCGTGCCTTCCTCGCGCTGGCCATCTTCCACCGCTACGCCGGGCTGAAGTCCGCCTCGGCGGCTGCGACCGCTCTGCGGGCGCTTCTGCCGCCGCCACTTCTGGAGCGGGCGATCCTGTTGGCGGCGATTTTCCGCGTCGCCTACCTGCTGTCGGCCGGCATGGCCGGGCTCCTGCCGCGCATCCCCGCCACCTGCGTCGATGGTCGTCTCGTGCTGCGCTTTCCCGACGATCTGCGTCCGCTAGCGAGCGAGCGGGTGATCGGGCGGCTGAAGCAGCTCGGAAAGCTGCTGGGACGCGAGGTCGAGATCGCGCGGATCTGAGGCCGGGCCGCCTGGCGACGACGCGTCGTCGGTTCGGCTTGCTGTGGCTCGGCTTCGCTCCCTGGGTCAGGCCACCGTCACCCGTCCACGGACGATGCGAAGCCCGAGCGCGCCGCTCTTCAACGCCAGGGCCTTCTCGCCGAAAACCTCGCGCCGCCAGCCCTGAAGCGCGGGCACCTCGGCCTCGTCGTCGGAGGCGATGGCTTCGAGGTCGTCGGAGGAGGCGATGATCTTCGGCGCGACCCGCTCCGCCTCGGCCACCGCCTTGAGCAGCACCTTGAGCAGGTTGAGAACGGCGCCGTTGCCGCCACGCCCCCGCTCCCGCTCCAGCCGGGGCAGGGTCTTGGGATCGAGCGCGAGCCCGCGCTCGATCGCCGCCAGAACCTCGCCGCCCGAGCGCGAGCGCTCGAAGCCGTTGGGCACGGAGCGCAGTTCCGCCAGCGCCTCGACCGAACGCGGCGCCCGCGCGACGACGTCCATCAGCGCATCGTCCTTGAGCACGCGCTGGCGCGGCACGTCGCGGTGCTGCGCCTCGCGCTCGCGCCAGGCCGCCAGCTCCATCAGCACGGCCAGTTCCTTTGGCTTGCGGATGCGGCCCTTCAGCCGCTGCCAGGCGTTCTCGGGCTTGACCTCATAGGTTGCGGGCGAGTTGAGAACCGCCATCTCCTCGGCGACCCAGCTCTCGCGGCCAGTCGTCTCCAGATCGGCCTTCAGCGCCAGATAGATATCGCGCAGGTGGGTGACGTCGGCCTCGGCATAGACGAGCTGGGCCTCGTTCAGCGGACGCCGCGACCAGTCGGTGAAGCGCGAGGACTTGTCGATGCGCGCCTTGGCGAGGTCGTTGGCGAGCTGCTCGTAGCCGACCGAGTTGCCATAGCCGCAGACCATGGCCGCGACCTGCGTGTCGAAGAGCGGGCTCGGCAGCACCCGGCCGAGCATCCAGACGATCTCGAGATCCTGCCGCGCCGCGTGGAAGACCTTGACCACGGCGTCATCGACCATCAGCCCGAAGAACGGGGCGAGGTTGAGTTCGGGCGCCAGCGGATCGACCAGCACCGCCTCGTCGGGCGAGGCGAGCTGGATCAGGCAGAGCTTGGGATAATAGGTCGTCTCCCGCAGGAACTCGGTATCGACCGTGACGAAGGGGTGGCTGGCGAGGCGCGCGCAGGCGTCGGCGAGGTCGGCCGTGGTCGTGATCAGGTTCATGATCCGGGCTTACCGGAGCAGGGGGCGCCCCGTCGAGTCCGCAGGCCGACAATCCCACCTGAATCCTTGACAAGCCGCGCCCCCGCGTGTGCTTACGCCGGCAGAATCGACCGCCCGCGGCTCGCCCCAGGGCGACCCCGAAAGAGATCATCCCCGTGACCCTGCATCGCTACCGTTCCCACACCTGCGGCGCCCTTCGTGAGAGCGACATCGGCTCGCAGGCCCGTCTCTCCGGCTGGTGCCACCGCATCCGCGACCATGGCGGCGTGCTCTTCATCGACCTGCGCGACCATTACGGCATGACGCAGGTCGTGATCGACCCGGATTCGCCGGCCTTCGCCACCGCCGAGACGCTGCGCTCGGAATGGGTCGTGCGCATCGACGGCAAGGTCAAGGCGCGCCTCGCCGGCACCGAGAACGCCAACCTGCCGACGGGCGCCGTCGAGGTCTTCGCGACAGAGATCGAGGTCCTGGGCGCGGCCGGCGAACTGCCGCTGCCGGTCTTCGGCGATCTCGAATACCCCGAGGACACGCGGCTGAAGTACCGCTTCCTCGATCTGCGCCGCGAGAAGCTGCACGCCAACATCATGCTGCGCACCAAGGTCATCGACTCGATGCGCCGGCGCATGAAGGATTCGGGCTTCTCGGAGTTCCAGACGCCGATCCTGACCGCCTCCTCGCCGGAAGGCGCGCGCGACTTCCTGGTGCCGAGCCGCCTGCATCCCGGCAAGTTCTACGCGCTGCCGCAGGCGCCGCAGCAGTACAAGCAGCTCCTGATGATGGCGGGCTTCGACCGCTACTTCCAGATCGCACCCTGCTTCCGCGACGAGGACCCGCGCGCCGACCGCCTGCCGGGCGAGTTCTACCAGCTCGACGTCGAGATGAGCTTCGTCGAGCAGGAGGACGTTTTCGCGACGATGGAGCCGGTCATCGGCGGCATCTTCGAAGAGTTCGGCAACGGCAAGTCGGTGACGAAGAACTGGCCGCGCATCCCCTATGCCGAGGCGATCGCGAAATACGGCTCCGACAAGCCGGATCTGCGCAACCCGCTGGTGATGCAGGACGTCTCGGAGCATTTCCGCGGCTCGGGCTTCAAGGTCTTCGCGCGCATCCTCGAGGACGAGAAGAACCGCGTCTGGGCCATTCCCGGCCCCAAGGGTGGCTCCAGAGCCTTCTGCGACCGCATGAACTCCTGGGCGCAGGGCGAGGGCCAGCCGGGGCTCGGCTATCTGATGATCAAGGAGGATGGCGAAGGGCAGGGACCGATCGCCAACAACATCGGACCGGAGCGCGTGGCGGCGATCATCGCCCAGATGGGCCTGCAGCCGGGCGATGCCTGCTTCTTCGCCGCCGGCAACCCCGACAAGTTCTACAAATTCGCCGGAGCCGCCCGCAATAAGGTCGGCCAGGAGCTCGGGCTGATCGACGAGAACGCCTTCGCTTTCGCCTGGATCGTCGATTTCCCGATGTTCGAGTACAATGAGGACGAGAAGAAGGTCGATTTCTCGCACAACCCCTTCTCGATGCCGCAGGGGGGACTGGAGGCTCTGAAGAGCCAGGATCCGCTGTCGCTCAAGGCCTTCCAGTACGACATCGCCTGCAACGGCTTCGAGCTGGCCTCTGGCGGCATCCGCAACCACAAGCCCGAAGCGATGGTGAAGGCCTTCGAGATCGCCGGCTATGGCGAGGAGACGGTGATCGAGCGTTTCGGCGGCATGTATCGCGCCTTCCAGTACGGCGCGCCGCCCCATGGCGGCATGGCGGCCGGTGTCGACCGCATCATCATGCTGCTGGCCGGCGCCACCAACCTGCGCGAGGTCGCCCTGTTCCCGATGAACCAGCAGGCGGTCGACCTGCTGATGGGCGCACCGGCCGAGGCCTCTCCGAAGCAGCTGCGCGAGGCGCATCTGCGCATCAACGCGCCCGAGAAGAACGGCTGACCGACATGACCGCTTCCGTTCCGGCGCGCGTGTTCGCGCTCGTCTGCCTTGCGGCGCTGCCGCTCTCGGCCTGCGTCACCGGTCCGGCCAATCCGAGCGCGTCGCGCGCCTCGGAACTGGCGAGCCTGGTGTCGCGCTCCGTCGCCTGCCGCGCCGGGGCCCCGAAGCGCAGCACGCTCGACGGCTTCATCGCGGCCGAGAAGGCCCGCGGCGCCACGGCCGAGCAACTCGCCTCCGCACGCTCGACCTATGTCACGGTCTCGGAGGCGGAGACGATCAACCAGGGCATCAAGCCGCGCGCCTGCGACGCCGAGGAGCGCGCGGAGGTCCGCGAGAAGATGACGCGCATCCGCGCCGGCGACTTCAGCGCCCTCTGACGTCCTGCGACCGCACCATGAGGCTGTTCTCACGGCTCGTCGCCCTGTCGCTTATGCTGGGGCTTTGCGCTTGCACCACGGCGGGGCCTCCGCCGGGCACGCCGGAATTCGCGGCGGCGCAGGTGTCGCGCGCCTATGATTGCGGCCTGCGGGTCGATCGCAGCCGGGTCGTCCGCCGGATGCCGCAGGAGGAGCGGCGGCGCTTCGCCATGGCGAACGCCGCCTATGCAGTGAAATCCTACAAGGCGCCGCGGGCCTGCGGTGCGGCCGAGCGCGCCTCCGTGCAGCGCGATGTCGCGGCGCTGGCCCGGCGCTGAATTCGCTTGCCTCGGGTCGGCCAACGCGGCCACAAGGCGCCGATGCCCGCCGCGAGCCTGATCACCGCCATCGTCGTCAGCCATGACAGTGCCGAGGTGCTGCCGGCCTGCCTGTCGGCGCTGGCCGCCGAGGGCGTCCCGGCGATCGTCGTCGACAATGCCAGCAGCGATTCCAGCGCCGCAATCGCACGTGAGCGGGGCGCGATCGTCATCGCGAGCCCGCGCAACGAGGGCTATGGCCGCGCCAACAACCGCGGCGTCGCCGCCAGCGCCACGCCCTTCGTGATGATCGTCAATCCGGACGTCGAGATCCGGCCAGGCGCCGTCGCGGCGCTGCTCGAAGCCGCGGAGCGCTATCCGGACGCGGCTCTCTTCGCCCCGCGCCTCGTCGAGCCCTCGGGCCGCATCTTCCTGCAGCCGCGATCGCTGCTCTCGCCGCCCCATCTCAACCGCAACGGGGCAATGGCGATCCCCGAGGGCGACGCCTGCCTGCCCTTCCTCTCGGGCGCCTGCCTGCTGATCCGCCGCGACGTCTTTCGGGCGCTCGGCGGCTTCGACCCTGCGATCTTCCTGTTCTACGAAGACGACGACCTCTGCCGGCGCCTGCGCGACGCCGGCCACGCGCTGGTTCATGTCCATGCCGCGGAGGCCGGCCATGGGCGAGGGCGTTCGAGCGCGCCGTCAATCACGCGCCGCTTCAGGGCGCGCTGGCACCTTGCCTGGTCGGAGGGCTATGTCGCCCGCAAATATGGCCTGTCGCCGCCATCCGCCGCCAAAATCCTCGAAAACCTCGCCAAGGCAGTAGGTTACGGCCTGATCCTGCAGCGCAAGAAGATGGCCGCCCATGCCGGTTCGGCGGCCGGCGCGCTCGCCTGGCTCCGCGGCCGCTCCGCGCTCGCCCGCGAAGGGCTGGAGGGATCGCCATGACCAGGCTCTCGGGCGTCAGCGTGGCGCAGGGCCTGGCCGGTCCGCACAACAATTTCGGCCTGCTGCGGCTCGTGCTGGCGCTCGCCGTCGTCGTCTCGCACGCCTTCAGCGTCGCCACCGGGCGTGTCGAGGATGAGCCCTGGGCGCAGACGACGGGCTTCACGCTCGGCGAACACGCGGTCAACGGCTTCTTCGCGATCTCGGGCTTCCTGGTGACGATGAGCTATGATCGCCGCGGCTGGCGCGACTATCTCGTCTCCCGCACGCTGCGGATCGCGCCGGGCCTCGTGGCCGCGACGCTGGTCGTCGCGCTCGGCCTCGGCGCGGCGATGACCCGCCTCGATCTCGGCGCCTATCTGACCGATCCGCAGCTGCGCCGTTTCATCACGGGCACGCTGACGACCTTCAAGAGCGCCTCGGCACTGCCCGGCGTCTTCGACAAGAACCCGCTGCCCTTTCCGATGGGGACCGTCTGGACGCTGAAATACGAGACGCTCTGCTATCTCGGCGTGCTCGTCGGCGGGCTGCTGGGCCTGCTGGGCCGGCCGAAGCTGGCGCTCGCGGCCGGCGGCCTGCTGCTGGCCGCGACGCTGCTGCGCGAGATCGCAACGCCAGACGGCCCCAAGGGCGTCGAGACGGCGCTGCGCCTGCCGCTGATCTTCCTCGCGGGCGGGCTGATCTACCTGTTCCGGGATCGTGTCCCCCTGTCCCTGCCGGGGCTGGCGCTGGGGCTCGTCGCGCTCGCTCTGCTGTCGCCGACGCCGCTCTACAAGCCCGCCCTCTATCTGGTCACCGCCTGGGGCGTGCTGGTGCTCGCGCTCGCCCCCGCGCTGACCCGGCGGCGCAGCGAGCCACCCTCCGACCTGTCCTATGGCGTCTATCTCTATGGCTGGCCGATCCAGCAGGCGAGCCACGCCCTGTTCCCCGCTGCCGGCGCGATGACGCTGTTCTGGCCGGGACTGCTCGTCACGCTCGCCATCGCCTGGCTGTCCTGGCACCTGGTCGAGAAGCCCGCGCTCGGCCTCAAGCGCCGGCTGATCGCTTCAGAGCCACCGCCGCCGCGAGATCCGCGACCCGGCCCGACATCAGGAGCGGCAGCATCTCCTTGACCGCCTCGCGCGGCAACTCCCACCAGCGGCTGGCCAGCAGATCAGCCACCTGAGCCTCGTCGAAGCGCATCCGCAGAACGCGTGCCGGATTGCCGCCGACGATGGCATAGGGCGGCACGTCCCGCGTCACCACCGCCCGCGCCGCCACCACCGCACCGGTGCCGATGGTCACGCCGGACAGGATCATCGCCTGCGAGCCGAGCCAGACGTCGTGTCCGATCGTGACGTCGCCACGCGTGGTGTGGCTGCCTGCGATGCCGGCAGCCTCCGGCCATAACCCCGGCAGTTCCGGGAACGGATAGGTCGTCGCCCAGTCGGTGCGGTGGTTGCCACCGAGCAGGATCTCGACGCCGTCGGCGATCGAGCCGTAGCGGCCGATCGTCAGCCGGGCCCCGCTTTCGGGAAAGCGAACCTTCGGTCGACCATAGGTCCAGGCGCCCACCGCGATCTGGCCCGGACGTCGCCCGATCAGCTTCGCCAGATGAAGCCGGGTCTGGTTGTGCGGGTTGACGCGCTTGCGCAGCAGCCCCCTGGCGACCGGCGGGAGCCCCGCCCACCAGGCCGCGAGCGGGCCGGGCCGCCACGACAGATCCTCCTGCGGCAGCCGATCCGCCGCGTCGAGCGGGTGCGTCACCGCGCTTCGGCCTTGAGGTCGATCTTGTCGAGGATCTCGGTCGGGTCGGTGATGGTGATCACGTCGGCCAGGCCGAGCCCGCTCGCCGACCTCGCCTTGGCCTCCAGAATCAGCGTCCCCGGCCGGGCGACGAAGCGCGACACCGCCGCCGTCAGGGCCTTGGCGGCGTCGGACGGCCCGAGGATCGAGGCCAGCCCCAGACTCGCGATCATCGCGAATTGCTGGCGCATCTCCTCGGGCTTGCGCCCGGCCTTGCGAGCCTCGTTGGCGATCAGCTTCTCGACGAGGCCGAAGTTCTCCAGCTTCGCGGTCAGGCCACGGGCCGTGGCGCCGAGTGCCGCGATCTGAGCCAGAGCGACGTCGTTCGAGAACAGGTCCTTGGTGACGTTGCCGAGCGTCGCCGATGCCTCGAGCCGCGCCAGCCCTTCGCCGCCGAGCGCGATCTGCCGGATGGCCAGTTCGCTGCGCGCGGCCTCCCAGGCGAGGTCGATCCGCGCATTCAGGTTGAGCGAGCGGATGCCCATGGCGATCAGGTCGCGGGCGGCGGGATTGCCGGCCCCCTCGGTGATCGGCGCGACCAGCTTGTCGAGCGTCAGGGCGAGGCTCGTCGGGATGCCGTTGAGCTGCTCGCCGGCCTTCAGCTCGAACAGCCCGAGGCCGAGGCGGACCGGCTGGCCGCCGGGCAGCATCGGCGGGGCCTCGACCGAGAGGCCGGTCATGCGGATCGTGCCGATCGTGGGAATGTAGCGGCGCCAGTCGATGGCGGCGTTTGCGTCCGTGGACTTCGCGAGATCCTCGCGCAGTGCCTTGATCACCGGGCCGTAGGAGAAGCCGGCATAGCTGATCGAATCGATCAGGCCCTTGGCACCGCCACCGGCGAACTCCAGGCCCTCCATCACGAAGCCCGATTTCGCCGGCGTATCCTCGCCATAGGCGATGCGGGCGATCTTGACGTCGACCGGTCCGGGATTGGCCCCCGGCTTGGCTCCTGGCCTCGCCCCGGGCCTGGCGGCCTGGGGCTCGATGACGGTCATCGTCATGTCGCGGATCTCGCCGCTGCCGTAGTCGACCCGGTCGTAGAGCGCGAGCAGCGACTGCCCCATGCGCTTCTCGGCCTCGCGGCGCGCGGGATTCGGCTTGCCGCCGGGAGGCGTGACCTCCTCGGACATCGCCATGACGCGGCCGAGCAGGTCGCCGAGCGGCTCCTCGCCGACGGCGGCGGCGAAATTCCGTCCGACCATCCGGCCCAGCGCGATCTTGCCGGCCGGCCCGAGGTCCATCGTGTAGCCGTCCTGCTCGAAGCGGCCGAACAGCGGCCGCATCGGCTCGCTCTGGCCGGGCTGGGTGCGCTCGGTCAGGACGCGCGCGGTCTGGCGCATGTCGAACGCCTCGAAGGCCATGCGCAGCAGCGTGCCGGTGATCTTTCCGGACGCGGGGCTTTCCCCGGCCAACGAGCCTCCGGCGGATTCGCCGCGCGCGATCCGGCCGTCGCGGAGGTCCGTCAGGCGCACGTCGCGATAGGTGGTGACCTGCTTCTGCCGGCCCTGGCTGTGCTCGAAGACGAGTTCGGGGGCGGTAATCTCGGTCGCGGAGACCCGGTTGATCCGCGCCACCGCGCTCTCGCTGCTCTTGGTGTCCAGCAGCGCGCGGAAGGCTTCGCGGTTGAGGCTGGCACCCTTCACGACGAGCCGGGGCGCCGAGATCGCCATGCCACCGAAGTCGAGGCGAACATTGTCGAGCTGGAAATCGGCGGCCGCGGCCGGAAGCGACAGCACGAGCAGGCAGGCGGCGAGGGCGGCGCGAAGCGGGCGGCGCGGGCGCGGAGCGGTCATGACGGTCTCCTGATGTGTGGCGGCGACCCTGCCCCAAGCCGGCGGTGAAGAAAAGCCGAGCCGGGCGGACATGCTGACGAAAGGCTTGCATGCTGACGAAAGGCTTGACCGCTTGGGGAGCTTGGCCGCCATCTGTCGCAGATTCGCCATCTGCGCCGTCATAGCTTTGCAGGATGCGCAACCCGAACCGCCCCGCAGCCGGCGCTCCCGGAGACACCATGCCGATCCAGGCCCGAACCCGTTCGTTTCTCGCCGGTCTCGCCGCCGCCGGCCTCGCGCTGGCCGCGACCCTGGGGCTGGCGCTGCCGACGCGCGCGGCACCGCCCCTGACCCTCGCCCAGGCCGCGCCGGCCGGACAGGCGACGGCGCTCGAGGCGCTCTCGATCGTCAGCGGCGACAAGCGCCACGCCTTCCAGGTCGAGGTGATGCGCACACCCGAGCAGCGGGCGAGGGGGCTGATGCACCGCCGCTACATGCCGTCCGACCGCGGCATGCTGTTCGATTTCGAGCGCACCGAACCGGTCGCGATGTGGATGGAGAACACCTACATCCCGCTCGACATGCTGTTCATCCGGGCCGATGGCACGATCGCGCGCATCGCCGAGGACACGGAGCCCCTGTCGCGGCGGACGATTCCCTCCGGCGAGCCGGTGCTCTCGGTGCTCGAAGTGAATGGCGGGGTCAGCCGCAAACTCGGCCTCAAGCCGGGCGACCGGGTCGAGCACCCGCTGTTCAGGCGCTGATCGCGGGCCGCTTTCGCTTGCGGCGCAGGCAAGGGACGTGATAGCCAACCGCCACGCGTGGAATGGCCAAGTCGGGGTATAGCGCAGCCCGGTAGCGCATCTGCTTTGGGAGCAGAGGGTCCCAGGTTCGAATCCTGGTGCCCCGACCATTCCGGGCGTCTCGCAGCCGGATCTATCCCGGTGGCGAGCCGTGTCAGACGGCCAGGATTTCAGGTGAGCGTCGAGCGAGAGCCATGACCGCACGCATCTATCGCCCCGCCCGGACGGCCATGCAGTCCGGCACCGCCAAGACCGAGCGCTGGCTCCTCGAATATGAGCCGGAGCAGCCGCGCCAGATCGAGCCGCTGATGGGCTGGACGTCGTCGGGCGACATGAAGAGCCAGGTCAAGCTCTGGTTCGACAGCGAGGCCGAGGCCGTGACCTACGCCACGCGCAACGGCATCCCCTTCCGTGTCGAGCAGCCGCAGGAGCCGCTGCGCCGGACGGTGGCCTATTCCGATAATTTCAAGTTCTCGCGCCGCGGACAGTGGACGCATTGACGGTTTGACGGAGTGAGGGCATCCGCCTTCGCTCTCCATGAGACAGGCGAAGGCCGCGGCCTTCGTCTTCGGGCCCGTAGCTCAGATGGATAGAGCAGCAGCCTTCTAAGCTGCTGGTCGCTGGTTCGAATCCAGCCGGGCTCGCCATTTTTTTCCTGTTTCACCGCGTCGTCGTCGCGGGCGCACCCGCAGCCTGCAGGGGCCCGCCTCACTCCTCGCGGCCCCAGTTGCGCAGCCGCCGGATCGCGGCGGCGGGGTCTGGGGGGCGGCGCTGCCACAGTCCGTGCAGCAGCCCGCCGAGGAAGAACAGGCCGAAGCTCGGCAGCGCCACCGCGATGGGTGCCGTGACGACGCCCATGGCGCAGCCGCCGGAATCCCCGGCGCCGCATTTCGGATCGAAGATGATCGCGCCGAAGACGAGGATGATGGCCGCGAGCGGGCCGATCAGCAGGCCCCAGAGGCCGGTGCGCAGCGCCTTGAGGAACAGCTGGCCCATGTCGCTTCTCCCGGAGACGCCTGGCTGGCGTCCCCGCGCGATGCTGTCACGGGGCGGGCGGGAGGTCCATGCGCTTGCCGCGACGCGGCATGCGGCGTAAACCGCGCCGGCCGCTCCTGGCGGCCTCCGCCTTGATCATGCCCGAAAGGCCGGTCATCGCCGCGCCGTCCCGCGGGTGAGACCGCCCGGCCTTTCCGGCCCCAAGCCAATTGCGATCGCTGCGGTCGCGAGGATGTCCATGCCGTCGCTCACCTCCGCGCTCGACCGTCTCGCGACGCTGGCCTGTGCCAGCCACGCCCGCGCCTGCGCGTTCCTGGTGCTGCTGTCGCTGGCCGCCTTCCTGCCGGGCTTCCAGACGCTGCAGCCGCTCGACCGTGACGAACCCCGCTTCGCCCAGGCCAGCAAGCAGATGCTCGAGACGCGCGATTTCGTCGACATCCGCTTCCAGGACGAGGCGCGCCACAAGAAGCCGGTCGGCATCTACTGGCTGCAGAGCGCGACCGTCGCCGCCGCCGAGGCGCTGGGCGTGCCGCAGGCGCGCACGCAGATCTGGCTCTACCGCATTCCCTCGCTCATCGGCGCCATCGCCACGGTGCTGCTGACGTACTGGGCGCTGCTCGCTTTTGTGAGCGCGCGGATGGCGCTGCTCGGCGCCTCGCTGATGGCGGCCTGCGTCCTGCTCGGCGTCGAGGCCCGCATCGCCAAGACCGACGCGCTGCTGGCGGCCTGCGCGGTCGCGACCATGGGCGCGCTGGCGCGGACCTGGCTGGACTGGACGCGTTCGCTCGCCTTCGTCCCGAGTTCGCGCAACTGGCTGGTGTTCTGGGGCGCGACGGCGCTGGGGCTGCTGCTCAAGGGCCCGATCGTGCCGATGGTCTGGGGCCTCGCCATTCTCGTGCTCAGCCTGCGCGAGCGCAGCGTCCGCTGGCTGGCACCTTTGCGCTTCGGCCGCGGCCTGCTGCTGTGCCTCGTCGTCGTCCTGCCGTGGTTCCTGGCGATCGCCTGGAAGACCGGCGGCAGCTTCTTCGCCGAGAGCGTCGGGCAGGACATGCTCGGCAAGGTCGCCGAGGGGCAGGAGAAGCACTGGGGGCCGCCGGGTCTCTACCTCCTGATCTTCTTCGGGACCTATTGGCCGGCCGCCGCCTTCGCCGCCATGGCCGTGCCCTTCGCCTGGGCGCGCCGGCGCGAGCCGCAGGTGCTGTTCCTGCTGGCCTGGATCGTGCCGTCCTGGCTCCTCTTCGAGGCGGTGCCGACGAAGCTGCCGCATTACGTGCTGCCGCTCTATCCGGCGGTCACCGGGCTGCTGCTGCTCGCGCTCGTCAATGGCGGGATCGACCGGTTCCGGCGCGGCTCCGTCGCCACGGCGCTGCTGGTGGTGATCGTGCCGCTCGCCCTGACCGGCGTCATCGTCGCGGCCAACTGGTCGCTCGACGGCACCATTCCCACGTTGGCCCTGCCGTTCCTGCTGCTGGCGCTCCTCGTCGCCGCCACGGTGGTGGCCGCCTTCCGCCGCAGCGACTTCGAAGGCGCGCTCTGGCGCGGGGTCGTGGCGAGCCTGCTGCTCGGCCTGGGGGTCTACGGCTTCGCGGTCGAGAGCCTGCGCGCCTTCAAGCTCTCGCCGCGCCTGGCCGAGGCGGTGCGTTCCGTCGGCTGCACGGACCCTTCGGTGATCACCGTCGGCTACCGCGAGCCGAGCCTCGTCTTCCTCGTCGGCACCGATCTCGCCATGGGCCCGGACGGCGCCGCCGCCGCCGCCTTCCTGGCCCAGCCAGGCTGCCGCATCGCGCTCGTGGAAGCCCGCCACGCCGCCAGTTTCCAGGCCGCGCTGCCGGCCACCGGCGTGACGCCCCGGCTGGTGACGACGCTGCGCGGCTTCAACCTCAATGGCGGCCGCCGCCTCGAGATCGCGGTCCTGGCCCGGCCATGACCACCCTGCCGTTGCGCCGCGCCTGAAAGTTCCTTGCCCTGTCGGCCGCCCTGACGCAGGTTGCGGGCCGTTTTTCCGGATGATCGTCTGTTGACCGAGCCGCTCCCGCCGCCTGAAACCGCTTCGCCTGCGCCGCTGCTCAGCGTCGTCGTGCCCGTCCGCAACGAGGTCGGCAATGTCGGGCCGCTGGTGGCCGACATCGAGGCGGCCTGCCGCGACCTCGCCGCCTTCGAGGTGATCTACGTCAATGACGGCTCGACCGACGGGACGGCGGCGGCGCTCGCCGCGCTGGCAACCGAGCGCCCCTGGCTGCGGATCGTGACCCACGCGCAATCCTGCGGGCAGAGCGCTGCCGTGCGCAGCGGCGTGCGGCATGCCCGCGCGCCCATCGTCGCGACGCTCGACGGCGACGGCCAGAACGATCCGTCCTTCCTGCCGGCCATGCTGGCGGCGCTCCAGCGGGCCGGGCTGCAGACTGGGCTCGTCCAGGGCCAGCGGGTCGGCCGCAAGGACACCGGCTTCAAGAAGCTGCAGTCACGCATCGCCAACGGCGTGCGCGGGCGCCTGCTCAAGGACGGCACCCGCGACGCCGGCTGCGGGCTGAAATGCTTCCGGCGCGAGGCCTATCTGGCGCTGCCCTATTTCGACGCGCTGCACCGCTTCATGCCGGCGCTGATGGTGCGGGAGGGCTACCGCGTCGTGCATCTCGATGTGCGCGACCGGCCGCGGCTGACGGGCGTGTCGAATTACGGCTTCTTCGACCGGCTCTGGGTCGGCATCCTCGACCTGGTCGGCGTCTGGTGGCTGATCCGGCGCCGCCGCCGCGTGCCCCAGATCGTGCCGGAGGCGCAGCCATGATCATTTCGATCGGCCATGCCGTCTCGGACTATCTCTACGACGTCTTCGTGCTGAAATTCGACTTCTGGCTCGCCTTCGGCATCGTCGCGCAACTGCTCTTCACCGCCCGGTTTCTCGTCCAGTGGCTGGCGAGCGAGCGGGAGGGCAACTCGGTGATGCCGCTCTCCTTCTGGTACTTCTCGATGGCCGGCGGGCTGATGACCCTGATCTACGGCATCGTCCGGCGCGAACCGATCATCATCATGGGCCAGGCGCTGGCGATGGTGATCTACACCCGCAACCTGGTGCTGATCTTCCGCAACCGGCGCCGCGAGCGCCATTCCGCGGAGTGATCAGGCGCCGGGTCCCCGCTCACGCCGCCGCGCGCAGCCGGGCGAAGCCGGCGTCGAGATCGGCCTTGAGGTCGTCGAGGTCCTCCAGGCCGATATGGATGCGGATGGTCGGGCCCTTGA
Organism: Allobosea sp. R86505; assembly: GCF_042466375.1. Taxonomy (NCBI): domain Bacteria; kingdom Pseudomonadati; phylum Pseudomonadota; class Alphaproteobacteria; order Hyphomicrobiales; family Alloboseaceae; genus Allobosea; species Allobosea sp. R86505. The sequence continues at coordinate 3,032,880 of NZ_JAXHPY010000001.1, forward strand.
AGGCGGGCGTCGTCGCCGTGCGGTAGGCCCGGCAGTCGAAGGGCAGCACGAGGCTCTCATAGCCGCCCCAGGACGCCCCCATCCCGAACAGGGTCAGCCCGTCCAGCATGGCCGCGACCGCCGTCATCGAGACCGGCGCGAGCTCGAAGCCGAACAGCGAGGAGGCGCCGGTGAAATCGCGCCGCCAGAGTGCGTGGCCGGGGTCCTCCGGCAGCGCCGGGTGCATCACCCGCGTGACCTCGGGCCGGGCCGCCAGCCATTGCGCCATGGCGATGCCGGCGGGCATCTGCTCCTTCAGCCGGATCGCCATCGTGCGCATGCCGCGCAGCGTCAGGAAGGCGTCTTCCGGCGCGATGATCACGCCGAGCTGTTCCCAGCTCGCCCGCAACTGCCTGTAGAGGTCGGGAGTCCGCGCCGAGATCGTCCCGATCAGCACGTCGGAATGGCCGGCATAGTACTTCGTTCCCGCCTGGACGGTGACGTCGACCCCGGCCCTGTGGCTGTCGAAGAACAGGGGCGTCGCCCAGGTGTTGTCCATCATCACCAGGATGTCGCGGGCATGGGCCGCCGCCACGATCGCCGGAATGTCCTGCATCTCGAAGGTCTGGGAGCCGGGGGCCTCGGTCCAGACTGCGCGCGTGTTCGGCCGGAACAGCGCCGCGATGTCCGCACCGATCGCCGGGTCGTAATAGGTCGCCTCGATGCCCATCCGCTTCAGGATCGTCGCGCAGAAATTCCGCGTCGGCCGGTAGACGCTGTCGGTCACCAGGACGTGATCGCCGGCCGACAGGAAGGCGAGGAAGGGCAGGGTGCAGGCAAGCAGACCCGACGGCGTCACCACCGTGCCCGCGCCGCCCTCGATCGTGTTGCAGGCCGCGACCAGCGCGTCGATCGTCGGGTTGCCTTGGGTGCCGTAGGTGTAGCGCGCGCGCCGCGCCAGGAAGTCCTCGGTATTGGGGTAGACGACGGTCGAACCCCGCTGGATCGGCGGGTTGACGAAGCCGTAGCTGTCGGCCGGATCGCGCCCCGCCATCACCAGACGGGTTCGTTCGCCAAGGCGCGCAAAATCGGAATCGGACAGCTTTTTCATCGAAACGGTCGCCGGGACAGCGGTCGGGAGGGAGGCCGGAAGGCTTGACCGCCCCCACAAACTCGCATGTGATGTATGCAGTGGACAAGGGGCGGCGTCGCAAGATGCCTCGGCTTGACGCTCATACGGGGCTCTGGCAATCGACGGACGGGATGTCGCTCAATTTCTGTGCACCGAGCGGACGACGATCCGCGAGTGACGAAACCGACGGTTCCTGCCGTCCGATATCGGTCAGGCGCATTTCAACGGGAGAGAGTTCAATGAAGAAGTACATGACGGCCGCCGTCGCGGGGCTCGGTCTGACGCTGGCGGCGACCGCCGCGACGGCGCAGTCGCCCTCGACGCTGGCTCAGGTCAAGCAGCGCAATCAGGTCATCTGCGGCTCCAACACCGGTCTCGCCGGTTTCGGCGTGCCGGATGGCCAGGGCCGCTGGTCCGGCCTCGACGTCGATCTCTGCCGGGCGGTTTCGGCCGCGATCTTCAACGATCCCGAGAAGGTCAAGTTCATCCCGCTGTCCTCGAAGGACCGCTTCACCGCGCTGCAGTCGGGCGAGGTCGATCTGCTCGTCCGCAACTCGACCTGGACGATGTCGCGCGACACCCAGCTCGGCATCCTCTTCGCCGGCGTGAACTATTATGACGGCCAGGGCTTCATGGTCCGCAAGAAGCTGGGCGTGAACTCGGCCCTGCAGCTGTCGGGTGCCTCGATCTGCACCCAGCAGGGCACCACGACCGAGCTGAACCTCGCGGACTTCTTCCGCTCCAACAACCTGAAATACGAGGTCGTCGCCTTCGCCTCGTCCGACGAGACGATCAAGGCCTATGACGCCGGCCGCTGCGACGCCTTCACCACCGACGCCTCCGGCCTCTATGCCGAGCGCCTGAAGCTGACGGCGCCCGACGAGCACATGATCCTGCCAGAGATCATCTCCAAGGAGCCGCTCGGCCCCTCGACCCGCAACAACGACACGGTCTGGTTCAACCTCGTCAAGTGGACCCATTATGCCATGATCAACGCCGAGGAACTCGGCGTCACCAAGGCGAATGTCGACGAGATGCTGAAGTCGCCCAACCCCGAGATCAAGCGCCTGCTCGGCACCGAGGGCAAGTTCGGCGATGGCCTGGGGCTGACCACGGACTGGGCCTACCGGATCATCAAGCATGTCGGCAATTACGGCGAGTCCTTCGAGCGCAATGTCGGCGCCGGCTCACTGCTGAAGATCGCCCGCGGCCAGAACGCGCTCTGGACCAAGGGCGGCCTGCAATACGCTCCGCCGATCCGCTGAGCCTGATCTGACGGGCGCCGGCTTTCAGGGCCGGCGCCCGCTTTCGTCGATCGCGGCAAGGCCGCGAATCCTGGGAGGAACGGGGGACCGAGGGGCTTGGTCCGGGACTTGCTAGCTCATCGAGAACGGGAGCAACCCGTTCCGCCAACAGGGGAAAACACGAATGAAGACCTTTATCGCTGCAGCGCTTGTCGCTGCCGCAACGTCCGTTTGCGTCGGCGGGGCGCAGGCACAGACCGGGCTGCTCGGCCAGATCAAGAGCAAGGGCGTGCTGACCTGCGGCGTCGGCCCCGGCCTCGCCGGCTTCGGTATCCCCGACGCCCAGGGCAACTGGAGCGGCCTCGACGTCGATCTCTGCAAGGCCATCTCGGCCGCGATCTTCAACGACCCCAACAAGGTCAAGTACGTCCCGCTGTCCTCGAAGGACCGCTTCACCGCGCTGCAGTCGGGCGAGGTCGACCTGCTCTCGCGCAACACGACCTGGACGATGTCGCGCGACACCTCGCTCGGGCTGAACTTCGCCGGCGTGAACTATTATGACGGCCAGGGCTTCCTCGTCCGAAAGAAGCTCGGCATCGATTCCGCGCTCAAGCTCGCCGGCGCCTCGGTCTGCACCCAGCAGGGCACCACGACCGAGCTGAACCTCGCCGACTACTTCCGCGCCAACAAGATGAAGTACGAGGTCGTCGCCTTCGCCTCGGCCGACGAGACGATCAAGGCCTATGAATCCGGCCGCTGCGACGCCTTCACGACCGACGCCTCCGGCCTCTATGCCGAGCGCCTGAAGCTCTCGGCCCCGGCCGACCACATCGTCCTGCCGGAGATCATCTCGAAGGAGCCGCTCGGCCCCGTGGTTCGCCATGGCGACGACAACTGGCTCGACGTGGTGAAATGGACCCACAACGCCATGCTGAACGCCGAGGAACTCGGCGTCACCAAGGGGAATGTCGACGAGATGCTGAAGTCCGACAATCCGGAGATCAAGCGTCTGGTCGGCACCGAGGGCAAGTTCGGCGAGGCGATCGGCCTGACCAATGACTGGGCCTACCGGATCATCAAGCATGTCGGCAATTACGGCGAGTCCTTCGAGCGCAATGTCGGCGCCGGCTCGCTGCTGAAGATCGCCCGCGGCCAGAACGCGCTCTGGACCAAGGGCGGCCTGCAATACGCCCCGCCGATCCGCTGATCGACGGCTTTCCACGGCGAGAACGGTCGGGCGAACCGGCGGCAGCCCCGAGCCGCCGCCGGTTCGCCAGCCGCAATGACAACGAAAAAAGGGCGTAAAAGGTGTCGAGCATTCCGACCGATGCGGTCAAACCCGGCAGGGCCTCGCTGTTCTACGATCCCAAGATCCGGGGCTATGTCTATCAGATCGCGCTGCTGGCGGTCGTGGCCTTCCTGATCTGGTCGGCCGCCTCGAACGCGATCGAGAACCTCCGCGCCCAGAAGATCGCCTCCGGCTTCGGCTTCTGGAACAACGCGGCCGGCTTCGACGTCAACCAGAAGCTGATCCCCTTCAGCGCCGCCGCCTCGACCTATGGACAGGCCTTCTGGGTGGGCCTGCTCAACACGCTGCTGGTCGCTTCGATCGGCATCGTCCTGTCTACCTTTCTCGGGTTTTTCGTCGGTGTGGCGCGGCTCTCGAGCAATTGGGTGCTGGCGAAGCTGGCGATGATCTATGTCGAGGTCATCCGCAACCTGCCGCTGCTGCTGCAGCTCTTCTTCTGGTACAATGCGGTGCTCAAGCCGCTGCCCGACGCGCGCAATTCGATCGCGCTGCCCGGCTCGATCTACCTCAACAACCGCGGCCTGATCCTACCGAATCCGCAATTCGGGCCCGCCTTTCAGGCGGTGGTGATCGCCTTCTTCGTCGCCGTCGTGGTGGCGTTCTTGTTCTATCGCTGGTCGAAGACGCAACAGGCACGCACCGGAACCCAGTATCCCAACGGCCTGATCACCCTGGGGCTGATCCTCGGCGTGCCGCTGCTAGTGTTCTTCGTCGCCGGGAGCCCGCTCTCCTTCGAACTGCCGCAGCAGGGCCGCTTCAACCTGACCGGCGGCCTACAGATCTTCCCCGAATTCGTCGCCCTGCTGATCGGCCTGACCACCTATACCGCGGGCTTCATCGCCGAGGTCGTCCGCGCCGGCATTCTCGCCGTCTCCAAGGGCCAGACCGAAGCCGCCCATGCGCTCGGGCTGCGCCCGGGGCCGACGCTGAAGCTGGTCGTGATTCCCCAGGCGATGCGGGTCATCATCCCGCCGCTGACCTCGAACTATCTCAACCTGACCAAGAACTCGTCGCTGGCGGTCGCGATCGGCTATCCCGATCTCGTCCAGGTCTTCACCGGCACTGTCCTGAACCAGACGGGGCAGGCGGTCGAGGTCGTCGCCATCACCATGGCGGTCTATCTGACGATTTCGCTCGTCACCTCGCTGTTCATGAACATCTACAACCAGCGCATGGCGCTGGTGGAACGGTGAGGGCGCCCCGATGACCGACGCGACACTCGAAAACGCCCCCCACGCCTTCGTCCGCAAGCAGAACCTGGAGCAGGAGGCGCCGCCGCTCTCCGTGGCGGGGCCCCTGGCCTGGGTCCGCAACAACCTGTTCTCGGGACCGGTCAACAGCTTCATGACGCTGATCTGCGTCTATGTGGTCGCCACCAGCCTGCCCGACCTGATCCGCTTCTACTTCATCGACGCGGTCTGGAGCGGCACCAACCGCGACGCCTGCCTCGCCGACAAGGTCGGCCGTCCGGTCGGCGCCTGCTGGGCCTATGTCGCCGACCGCTTCCAGTACTTCATCTACGGCTCCTATCCGGTGTCGCAGCGTTGGCGCGTGAACATCGTGTTCCTGATGTTCGCGCTGGCTGTCGTCTGGATGCTGTGGGACCGTGCTCCGCTGAAGAAGCTCGGCGCGTTTTTCTTCTTCGTCGTGATGCCGCTCGGCGCCTATGTGCTGCTGGTGGGCGGGGCGGGCGCCGAGGGCGTCCTGCGCACCGTGATCATGATCACGCTGGGGCTGGCGGTGCTCTACCTCGTCCTCTCCTTCGTTCCCGGTCTCGCGCGCGTCTGGACCCCGGCACCGCTGCTCGAGGTTGAGATGGCGGCGACGCCCCTGCAGCGCTTCCAGAACCCCAAGCGTCTGATCCTGCTGGCGCTCGTCGTCTTCGGCCTGATTGCGGTGCTGGCGGACACGGCGGGGCTGCCGCGGGCCGATACCGGCCTCTGGGGCGGCATCATGGTCACCTTCCTGATCGCGGCGGTCGGCATCGTCTTCTCGCTGCCGCTCGGCGTCCTGCTGGCGCTGGGGCGCCGCTCGCGGCTGCCGATCATCCAGCTCCTCTCGGTGATCTTCATCGAGTTCGTGCGCGGCGTGCCGCTGATCACGGTGCTGTTCATGGCCAACACCATGCTGCCGCTCTTCGTGCCGCAGGAATGGTCGCCCGACCGCCTGCTGCGCCCGCTGATCGGCGTCGCCCTCTTCGCCGCCGCCTATATGGCTGAGGTCATCCGCGGCGGCCTGCAGGCGATCCCGAAGGGTCAGTACGAGGGCGCGATGTCGCTCGGCCTCGGCTACTGGCAGATGATGCGGCTGATCATCCTGCCGCAGGCGCTGCGGATCGTGATCCCCGGCATCGTCAACACCTTCATCGGGCTGTTCAAGGATACGACGCTGGTCACCGTCGTCGGCATCTTCGACTTCCTGCGCACCATCGAGGCGACCCTGGTCGATCCGACCTGGGCCACGCCGACCACCCGCGCGACGGGCTACGCCTTTGCCGCGGTTTTCTATTTCCTGTGTTGCTGGGGCATGTCCCGCTACTCGATCGCGGTCGAGAAGCGGCTCGCCGCCGGTCAGAAGCGTTGAAAGGACCAGCCCTCATGGCCATGGCAGAAACCACCAGCACCCGCCCGGCGGCTCTCAAGCCGACCTCGCTCAACACCCCGACGGCCGTCGAGATGGTCGGCGTCAACAAGTGGTATGGCGAGTTCCACGTGCTGCGCGACATCAACCTCAAGGTCGAGCGCGGCGAGAAGCTCGTCATCTGCGGCCCCTCGGGCTCCGGCAAGTCGACGATGATCCGCTGCATCAACCGGCTGGAGGAACACCAGAAGGGCTCGATCATCGTGGACGGCACCGAGCTGACCAACGACCTCAAGAAGATCGACGAGATCCGCCGCGACGTCGGCATGGTCTTCCAGCACTTCAACCTGTTCCCGCATCTGACGATCCTCGAGAACCTGACGCTGGCACCGATCTGGGTGAAGAAGCTGCCCAAGAAGGACGCCGAGGAGATCGCGATGCACTATCTCAAGCGCGTCAAGATCCCGGAGCAGGCGGCGAAGTATCCGGGCCAGCTCTCCGGCGGCCAGCAGCAGCGCGTCGCCATCGCCCGCTCGCTCTGCATGAGCCCCAAGATCATGCTGTTCGACGAGCCGACCTCGGCGCTCGACCCCGAAATGGTCAAGGAGGTGCTCGACACCATGGTCTCGCTGGCGGAGGAGGGCATGACCATGCTCTGCGTCACCCACGAGATGGGCTTCGCCCGGCAGGTCGCCGACCGCGTCATCTTCATGGATGCCGGCCAGATCGTCGAGATGAACAAGCCCGAGGCCTTCTTCAAGAACCCGCAGCACGAGCGCACCAAGCTCTTCCTGAGCCAGATCCTGCACTGAGGCGAACGCCTCCTCGTCGCCGCCGCGCCCGTCGCGGCGGCGACGCAGGGGAACAAGGACCGCGGACCGAGGTTGTCCTCCCACATCGGAGGACAACCATGAAACGCTTCATTCCTGTTCTGCTGGCCGCCCTGGTCGCCACGGGCGGAGCCTACGCCCAGTCGATCAACATCGGCCCGGGCGGCATCGAGGTCGATCCGCGCTCACAGCGCGACCGCGCCGTCGAACGCGACATCCGCCGCGAGGAGCGGGTCCGCGAGCGCGACAATTGTCGGACCGTCACGACCATTCGCGAGACACGGCGGGGCGAGGTCCGCAGCACCGAGCGCGTCTGCGACTGATCCCATCCCTCGCGCCCATCAACAAGCCCACCGCGCGATCCGCCCGGCGGGCTTTTTGATGGCAGCACGCAGCGGCGCCGCGGTCGCCTATTTTCCGTCGCGCACCGCGACCGCCGTGTCGGGGAAGTCGGAGAACAGACCGTCGATCCCGAGCGCGAAGAACGCCTTGTATTCGGCCGCCGGGTCGCCCTTGAAATCCGAGGCCAGCCGTTTGGCCTCGTTGCGGAACGTCCAGCTGTGGACCTGCAGGCCTGCCGCCTTGGCGTTCTTCACCACATCGCTCGGCGGCAGCAGGACGCGGTCGCGCTCGTCGATGACCCCGTCCTTGTTGAGGTCCTGCGGCTTCCCGTCGGCGCCGATCACCTGCTTGCCCGCCATCAGATAGGGCTTCCAGGGGGCGACGCCGTCGGCATAGGTCGCGATCTCCTTGAGCCCTTCGGCGGTGACGAGGTCCTTGAAGGTCCGCTTGTCGCCGGTGACGACGAAGTCATAGGGCTTGTCGAACGGAGCGGCGAGGACGATGCCGCCATCCTTGTCGACATCGTCGGCGTCGACCAGTTGGAACAGCCGCACCTGCGTCTTGCCGCGCAGATATTTGAGGTTGGCGGTCTCGAAGCTCTGGATGATCACCGGCGCGCTCTTCTCGGTCCAGCCCGCAGCCTTCAGTGCATCGAGCAGCCGGTCTTCCAGCGGCAACCCGATCGCGGCGTGGAAAATCGGGTGCTTGGTCTCCGGATAGACGCCGACGCTGCGGCCGAGCCGCGCGCTCTCGGCCTTGGCGAGATCGACGACCTCCTGGAAGGTCGGGATCTGATACTTGCCGTTATGGGACGGGTCGCGGTCGGCAAAGGCCTGCTTGGCGCGCAGCGTCCTGATCTCGGCCAGGGTGAAGTCCCCGGCGAACCAGTCGGTCGTCTCGACGCCGTCGACGCGGCGCGTGGTCTTGCGGCTGGCGAATTCGGGCCGGCCGGCGACATCCGTCGTGCCGCCCAGCATCGGCTCGTGACGGGCGATCAGGACGCCGTCCTTCGTCGCGACCAGATCCGGTTCGATGAAATCGGCCCCCTGGGCGATGGCGAGCCGGTAGGCTTCGAGCGTGTGCTCGGGCAGATAGCCGCTGGCGCCGCGATGGCCGACGATCAGCGGCTTCTGGCCTGTCGGCGCCGGCGCGGCGGCCTGCGAGAACACAGTTGCGGGGGCGGAGACGGCGAGGCCGATCGCCAACCCCGCGGTCATCAGCAGCTTCGTCCTCATGGCGTCGACCCTCATCGCATTCGGTGGGAACGCAATCCATGATCGGGCGATGTGACAGGCCGTTGAACCCGGTGCTCGCCGCCCGCGCGGCGGGCCTGGCGAGCCGGGGGGCAGACAGGCGAAGGCCGGCTCAGCGGCGCCCGCTCTCCAGGGTCGTCTTCGCGTCCAGGCGCTTGGCCGGCGGCGTCAGGTCCGGCGCGGGCTGCGTGGCGCAGGCCGCCAGCGACAGGGCGAGGACGGAGGCGAGGATGATCTGGCCGGCGCGCAGCATGAAGGTCACCTTTTGTTGAGAGAGGCAGTTGCCTCGTCTTTCCGCCTGTGGAAGGAGCGCGTCAAGGGGATCTCGTCGGGCGCGCCATGACTGGGCGTCATGATGGAATGGGTCCAGTCTTGCCCTGTGCCGGCGCTTCGCCGCCTCTGTTTCCGGAATCGCTCACGCCATGACGCCCGCCGCCCGCATCAGCGCCGCCATCGAGGTGCTGGACGACATCATCCAGCGGCGCCGACCGGCGGCCGACGCGCTCAAGGATTGGGGGCTGTCGCGCCGCTTCGCCGGATCGAAGGATCGCGCCGCGATCGCCTCGCTGGTCTATGACGCGCTGCGCCGGAAATCCTCCAGCGCCTACCTCATGGGCTCGGACACGCCCCGCGCCCTGATGCTCGGCATGCTCGCGCGCCAGCGTGGTCTCGATCTCGAGCAGATCGCCGCGCTCTGCACCGGCGAGCACCACGCGCCCGCGCCCCTGGAGAGCGAGGAGGTCGATCGGCTCGTGGCGCTCTCGCTGGCGGGCGCGCCGGATTGGGTGCGGGCCGACGTGCCCGAATGGCTCTGGCCCGGCTTTTCCAGCGCCTTTGGGGTCGAGGCCGTTGCGGAAGGCGAGGCTCTCGCCGGGCGCGCGCCGATCGACATCCGCGCCAACCGGCTGAAGACGACGCGCGAGACGCTGGCGGGCGAACTCGCCCACGCCGCCCCCGAGCCCGGCAGCTGGTCGCCCGATGCGCTGCGCTTCCAGCCCGGCGCGGACGGGCGAGGGCCCTCGCTCCAGGCCGAACCGGCCTTCTTCGCCGGCGGCTTCGAGATCCAGGACGAGGGCTCGCAGCTGGTCACCCTGCTCTCAGGGGCGAAGCCCGGCCAGACGGTGGTCGACCTCTGCGCCGGCGCGGGCGGCAAGACGCTGGCTCTGGCCGCGCTGATGGCCAATAGCGGCCGCCTCTTCGCGACCGATCTCGATGCGCGCCGGCTCGCCCCGCTGCATGAACGGCTGGCACGGTCGGGCGCCTCCATCGTCGAGATCCGCATTCCACGCTCGCGCGGCCACGAGCCGCTGGCCGAGATCGAGGGCCAGGCCGACCTCGTCCTGGTCGACGCCCCCTGCACCGGTTCGGGCACCTGGCGGCGCAATCCGGATGCGAAATGGCGCGTCCGCCCCGGCGCGCTGGCCGAGCGCGTCAAGGACCAGGCCGAGGTGCTGGCGCGGGCCGCAAGGCTGTTGAAGCCGGGCGGGCGCATCGCCTACATCACCTGCTCGGTCCTGCCCGAGGAGAACGACGCGGCGATAGAGGCCTTCCTCGGCCGCAACCCGGGCTTCGCTGCCGTCCCGCAGAATGAGATGCTCAACTCGGAACACGGCGATTTCAGCCTGCTCGGCCGCTTCGCAACGATACGCGGCCTCCAGCTCTCGCCCCGCCGAACCGGCACCGACGGCTTCTATCTGGCCTGCGTGCGGCGCGGGGACTGAACCCGCGCGACAGCCGTTGCGTGCCATCGCGCGATGGCTTAACCGGGCGCGATGACGAGCGCTCAGCCCCATCACGACTCCATCCTGATCATCGACTTCGGCAGCCAAGTGACGCAGCTGATCGCGCGGCGCATCCGCGAGATCGGCGTCTACTGCGAGATCGCGCCGTTCCAGTCGGCCTCCCAGGCGTTCCAGCGCCTGAAGCCCAGGGGCGTGATCTTCTCCGGCGGGCCGGCCTCGGTTCCCGACGAAGGCTCGCCGCGGGCGCCGCAGGAGGTCTTCTCCACCGGGCTGCCGGTGCTCGGCATCTGCTATGGCCAGCAGACCATGGCCCATCAGCTCGGCGGGACTGTCGAGAGCGGGCATGCCGCTGAATTCGGCCGCGCCGATGTCGAGATCGTCACGCCGTCGGCGCTGTTCGAGGGCGTCTGGGAGGAGGGCGGTCGCTACCCCGTCTGGATGAGCCATGGCGACCGCGTCACGCAGCTGCCCGCCGGCTTCACAGTCAAGGCGACCTCCGAAAACGCGCCCTATGCGGTGGCGAGCGACGAGACCCGGCGCTTCTATTCGACCATGTTCCACCCCGAGGTCGTGCACACGCCCGATGGCGGCAAGCTGCTGCGCAACTTCGTCGTCACCATCTGCGGCTGCACGCCGGACTGGAGCATGTCGGCCTATCGCGCCGAGATGCAGAAGAAGATCCGCGAACAGGTCGGCAGCGGCCGCGTCATCTGCGGGCTCTCCGGCGGCGTCGACTCCGCGGTGGCGGCCGTGCTGATCCACGAGGCGATCGGCGACCAGCTGACCTGCGTCTTCGTCGATCACGGGCTGATGCGGATGAACGAGGCGGAGGAGGTCGTGCGCCTGTTCCGCGACCACTACAACATCCCGCTCGTGCATGTTGAGGCGGAAGAGCTCTTCCTGTCGGAGCTCGCCAAATGCGGCGCCGATCCCGAAGCCAAGCGCAAGACCATCGGCCGGCTCTTCATCGACGTCTTCGATGCGGAAGCCGCCAAGATCGGCGGCGCGGATTTCCTCGCCCAGGGCACGCTCTATCCCGACGTGATCGAGAGCGTCTCCTTCTCGGGCGGCCCCTCCGTCACGATCAAGAGCCACCACAATGTCGGCGGCCTGCCCGAGCGCATGAAGATGAAGCTCGTCGAGCCGCTGCGCGAGCTGTTCAAGGACGAGGTGCGCGTGCTCGGCCGCGAACTCGGCCTGCCAGAGGCTTTCGTGGGCCGCCATCCCTTCCCGGGACCGGGTCTGGCGATCCGCTGCCCCGGCGAGATCACCCGGGAGAAGCTCGACATCCTGCGCAAGGCGGATGCGATCTATCTCGACGAGATCCGCAAGGCCGGGCTCTACGACGTGATCTGGCAGGCCTTCGCGGTGCTGCTGCCGGTGCGCACCGTCGGCGTGATGGGCGACCACCGCACCTACGACCATGTCTGCGCGCTGCGCGCCGTGACCTCGGTCGACGGCATGACGGCGGATTTCTACCCCTATGACATGGCCTTCCTCGGCCGCACGGCGACGCGCATCATCAACGAGGTCAAGGGCATCAACCGCGTCGTTTACGACATCACCAGCAAGCCGCCCGGCACGATCGAGTGGGAGTGATCCGCCTCGCCGACACGGCGGCCGGCGGCGACAAGGGACCGGCGCGATGATGAGCCTTCCTTTCTTCGGCCTGCTCGCGGGCTTCGGTTGCGTCCTGGCGGGGCAGCGCGGCGCCGCCCTGCTGCTCTGGGCGGTCTCGATGGTGGTGATGCTCGTGCTGTTTAGGCTGCACGTCACCGATGCGCTGACGATCGTGCTGTGAGGCCGTGCAGATGACCCCGTCGATCGCCCGCACGCTCAACGCCTTCGGCCTGCTCGCCGTCGGGCTTGTGCTGATCGCGGCCTTCCTCGACCAGGTCCTGCTGGGCGAACTGCCGTGTCCGCTCTGCCTGCTGCAGCGCGTCGGCTTCATGGGCGCGGCGCTCGGACTGGCGCTGAACATCCGTTTCGGACCGCGCCCGTCGCACTACGCCGTGACGATCCTCTCCGCCTGCTTCGGCGGCATGGTCTCGATCCGCCAGATCCTCGGCCATATCGTGCCGGGCACCGGGACCTATGGCAGCGCCATCCTCGGCCTGCACTTCTACAGCTGGGCGCTGCTGGTCTTCGGCGCCATCGTGCTGGGCTGCACAGCGCTGCTGTTCTTCGAACGCCAGTTTGAGCAACCCGAGACGGCGCCCGCACGCGCCACGACGTTCGGAATGGCCATGGTCGGTCTCGCGGCGACCCTGGCTCTCGCGAACGGCGTCTCGACGGTGCTGGAATGCGGCGCCGGCCTGTGTCCCGACAACCCTGTGGCTTACGAGCTGCTGCAGGGTTTGAAGCGGCCCTGATCGAACCCGCTTGCCAAACCGCGCGCCCGGCGGCAATGACTGCGGCAGGGAAGGGTGGCCGAGTGGTTTAAGGCAGCGGTCTTGAAAACCGCCGTGGGTGCAAGCCCACCGTGGGTTCGAATCCCACCCCTTCCGCCAGATCGATCCGCATTTCGCACTCGCCCTTCTTCCCCTGATACAGGGCCTGTCGACCGCTTCTGCGCCACCCGCACGCAAGCGTTCCCGGCCGTGACCTCCCGGCCACGCCCGCCTGAAAAATGGCGACGCTGTGGAGCGGGTTGACAGGTGCCGCATTTCCGACACCTTTGTGCCCGCTCAAGAGAGGGCGGGATCAAGCCCGTTAACGTTGACGCGACTCGTCGCCCGGCGCTAACGATCCCTTAACGTGATTGACCGAAAACTCTGGCTTCGCCGCTGTCGCGGTTTGGCCGGCATGACGAGTTTGCGGCGCAGAAAGCGGAACGACGGCATGATGCGAGGCGCTCGCCCTTCGGCACCGGACACCCATTCCGCCGCGACCGATCCGGGCTCCTCCCCGTCTCCCAGCTCCGCCTCGCGCGCGCTGCGCCTCGGCTGCGTCGCGCTCGCCGGCCTGTTCCTCGCCAATTGCGCCAACGACCAGGTCGCGCGTCGCGGCAAGTCGAAGGAGATCGGCGCCTTTCCGCAGGCCAAATACGGCCCCGCCAGCCCCCGCGTCGTCGCCGAGGGGCAGGAGGTGCCGAAGGGTGGCGGCCGGCAGATGATCGGCAAGACCTATTCCGTCGCCGGCAAGCGCTACACCCCTTACGACAAGCCGGTGGGCTACACGGCGGTCGGCACCGCGTCGTGGTATGGCGAAGCCTTCCACGGCCGCAAGACGGCCAATGGCGAGGTCTATGACCGCCACGGCATCAGCGCCGCGCATCCGACGATGCCGCTGCCGGCCTATGCCCGCGTCACCAACATGCTCAACAACCGCTCGATCATCGTGCGCGTCAACGACCGTGGTCCCTATCATGGCGGCCGGGTGATGGACGTGTCGCAGAAGACCGCCGAGGCGCTGGCCTTCCGCCATCTCGGCACGGCCCGGATCAAGCTCGAATATCTCGGCCAGGCCTCTCTCGCCGGTTCCGACGACAAGCTGCTGCTGGCGACGCTGCGCACCGACGGTCAGCCCGCCTCGATCCCGGGCACCAGCGCCCGCACCATGGTCGCGAGCTCCGCCGCTGTCGGGACGGCACGCTCGCGCAGCGCCGATCTCGACGATCAGCCGGCCGAGATCGCCCCGGAGCCGGCCCCGCGCGCCCCGCAGCCCGCACCGGCCGTCGCCCGGGCCTATGCGCCGACGGGCTTCACCACGGCCTCCGTCGAACCTGTTCGCACCATCTCGCCGGCCACGCCGGTGGCCGCCAGCCTGGTCTCGACCGGCGGCGTTCCGGTCCGCGCCGCGCCGCTGCCGCCCAGCCGCCCCTTCGATCTCGACACCATCGCCAATGCCGCCACCCCGGTCCTGATGCCGGCCGTGCTGCGCCAGACCCTGCCGCCGAGCCGCGCCTCCGTCGCCAGCCTGTTCGCGGCGCCCGAGCGCAGCCCGACCCAGCGCTTCTCGGCCTCGCACCCGCTCAACAAGGCGCTCGTGCCGCACAACCTGCAGCCGCTCTCCAGCCGCTGACGCGTTTGCGCCTTGACCGGGCGCACCCGGCTCTGCTTGAGATCAGGCATGAGTTGCTTCAGGTCGTTCGCTGAACATGTGGTTCGCCCGTTCCTGGGGCGCCTCAATCCGTCTGCTGCGGCCTTTGTGGTCAGCACGGCGATGCTGCTCTCGGCGCCTCTCGCCGCTCAGGCCCAGAGCTTCCAGTCGGCAGCGCCCTATGCCGTCCTGCTCGATTCCGCCAGCGGCACCGTGCTCTACGAGAAGGCCGCCGACGAGTTGATGGCGCCGGCGAGCATCGCCAAGGTCGCGACCGCGCTCGTCGCCTTCCAGGAGATCGCCCAGGGAAGGCTGACGCTCGACAGCGAAATCTCCATCTCCGAGAACGCCTGGCGCAAGGGCGGCGGCGTGTCGGGCGGCTCGACCATGTTCGCCCAGCTGAACAGCCGGGTGAAACTGGACGACCTGCTGCACGGCATCATCGTCCAATCCGGCAACGACGCCTCGATCGCACTGGCCGAGGCGGTGGCGGGCGACGAGGCGACCTTCGCCCGGATCATGACCGAGCGCATGCGCGGCCTCGGCCTGCCGAAGTCGGTCTTCCGCAATTCCACCGGCATGGGCGATCCGCTGCAGAAGGTCACGGCGCGCGAAATGGCGCTGCTGTCGGACCACATCATCAAGACCTATCCCGAGCATTACCGGATCTTCGGCGAGCGCGAGTTCACCTGGAACAAGATCCGGCAGCAGAACCGCAACCCGCTGCTGGGAATGGACATCGGCGCCGACGGACTCAAGACCGGCAACATCGATGAATCCGGCTTCGGGCTGGTCGGGTCCGCCGTGCAGAACGGCCAGCGCCTGATCGTGGTGGTGAACGGCCTCAAGACGGCGCGCGACCGCGCTAACGAGGCCCGCAAGCTGCTGGAATGGGGCTTTCGCGCCTTCGAGCCGCGCCGCATCTTCGAGGCCGGCGACATTGTCGGGGAAGCCAGCGTCTTCGGCGGCGAGAAGGGGCGTGTCGGTCTGAAGGCGAAGGGCCCCGTCAGCCTGCTCTTGCCGCGCGGCAGCAGCGAGCGCCTCAACGCCCGCATCGTCTATCGCGGCCCGCTGACCGTGCCGGTGGAGGAGGGGGCCGAAGTCGCCCGGCTGGTCGTCACGCGCGGCGACGTCAAGACGCTGGATATTCCGCTCTACGCGGCCGAGACGGTTCAGACCGGGACCCTGCAGAGCCGGGCGCTCGACGCGCTGATGGAGGCGGCGACCGGCTGGGTCCGCAAGGCCCTGAGCCGCAGTTGAGCCCGGGCGTGGCAGCGGGGCGCTTCATCACGCTCGAAGGCGGGGAGGGGGCGGGCAAGTCGACCCTGGCGCGCGCGCTGAAGGAGCGTATCGAGGCGCTCGGCCTCCACGTGACGCTGACGCGTGAACCCGGTGGCTCGCCCAAGGCCGAGGCGATCCGGGAGGTCATCCTGTCCGGCCAGGTCAAGCCGCACGGCCCGTTCGTCGAGGCGCTGATGTTCTCTGCCGCCCGCATCGACCATATCGACCGCCTGATCCGGCCGGCGCTGATTCGGGGCGATTGGGTGATCTGCGACCGCTTCATCGACTCCACCCGAGTCTACCAGGGCGCGCTCGGGCAGATCGAGCCTGGACTGCTCGCCGAGCTCGAGGCCGTGACGGTCGACGGCCTGCAGCCGCACCTCACCCTGATCCTCGATCTTGACCCGACGGTCGGTCTCGCCCGCGCCGCGCGTCGCCGCACGCCCGGCGAAGGGGCTGATCGTTTCGAGGGGGAAGCGCTGGCCTTCCACCGCCGGCTGCGCCAGGCTTATCTCGCGATCGCCGCGTCCGAACCGTCGCGTTGTGTCGTGCTCGATGCGGCGCAGCCGCCGGCGGCTCTCGCCGAGGCGGCATGGCGGGCGATCCGCGAGCGCCTGCCGGCGCCGCAGCCGGCCTGACGATCGGGGCTTGCCCCGCCGCCGGCCGCGGCCCAAAGACGGGACAGGCGCGACGAAGGACCGGCTATGCTCCCCACCAGCGACGAACCCGACCGCCTGCCCAGCGCGCCCCATCCGCGCGAGACGCTGGCGCTGGTCGGGCACGAGGCGCAGGAGCGCGCCTTCCTGGCGGCACTGGCCTCGGGCCGCATGCATCACGGCTGGCTGCTGGCCGGGCCGGAGGGCATCGGCAAGGCGAGCTTCGCCTATCGCGCCGCCCGCTTCGTCCTGGCGGCGGGGGACCCGACGACGCGCGCTTCGTCGGCCACCTCACTGGCGATGCCTGAGAGCGATCCGGCGACACGCCGGATCATGGCGCAGTCCCATCCCGACCTGCATCTGCTGCGCCGCATCCCGAAGCCCGACGGCAAGGGCTACACCAGCAACATCCCGGTCGATGCCGTCCGGCGCGTGCTCGACCGCTTCGGCTCGAGCGCCGCCGAGGGCGGCTGGCGCGTCTGCATCGTCAATTCGGCCGAGGATATGGACCGCTCCGCCGCCAATGCCCTGCTCAAGCTGCTGGAAGAACCACCGCCGCGGGCGCTCTTCCTGATCGTCGCCCATGCCCCGGGGCGGATGCTGCCGACGATCCGCTCGCGCTGCCGGCTGATGAGCTTCGCTGCGCTGGAGGAGGCGCAGGTGGCCGAAGCCGGAGCGACCGCGCTGCGGCGGATGGGCGGGCCCTTCGACGAGGCGGCGATCGCCCGGGCGGCCCGCCTCGCCGACGGCTCGGTGCGCCGCGCCCTGACTTATGTCGATCCGGAAACCCTGGCTCTGGTCGAGGCGGTTCGGGCGCGGCTCGACGCGCTGCCGCGGCTCGACCTGCCGGCGCTGATGGCGCTGGCCGAGGACGTCGCCGGCAAGTCCGGGGAGAGCGACTTCGCCATCATGGTCGAAACCGTGCAGAGCTGGCTCTCCGACCATCTCCACGCGCATGCTGCAGCGCAACCGGCACGTCTTGCACCGCTGGCGGAGGTATGGGACAAGCTGGGACATGCGGCCCGCGACGTCGAAACCTATAATCTCGACCGCCGCCCGCTGGTGATGACCCTGTTTCATGATCTGTCGGATGCGGTTGCCCGCTCGCGCGCAGCGTGAAGCGAACCTCCGGATCGACGATGGCGACCGCCCCGAAATTCTATCTGACGACTGCGATCCACTACACCAACGGGCCGCCGCATATCGGCCACGCCTATGAGATGGTGGCGTCCGACGCGATCGCGCGCTTCAAGCGGCTCGACGGCTTCGACGTCTTCGCCATGACCGGCACCGACGAGCACGGCCAGAAGGTGCAGCGCACGGCGGAGCAGAACGGCCAGTCGCCGAAGGCCTTCGTCGACGGCATCGCCAGCCGGTTCCAGGAGATGGAGCAGCGGCTGAACTGCTCCTTTGACCGCTTCATCCGCACCACCGACGCCGACCATCTGCCCTCGACGCAGGAGCTGTGGCGGCGGATGGAGGCCAATGGCGACATCTACCTGTCGAAATATGCCGGCTGGTATTCGATCCGCGACGAGGCCTTCTATGCCGAGGAGGAGACCACGCTCCTGGCCGATGGCACGCGGCTGGGCGGGCAGGGCACGCCGGTCGAATGGGTCGAGGAGGAGAGCTATTTCTTCCGTCTGAAAGCCTACCAGGAGCGCCTGCTGAAGCTCTACGAGGACGTGCCGGACTTCGTCTCGCCGCCGACGCGCAGGAACGAGATCGTCTCCTTCGTGAAAAGCGGGCTCGAGGACCTCTCGATCAGTCGCACCACCTTCGACTGGGGCCTGCCCGTGCCGGGCGACCCGAAGCATGTGATGTATGTCTGGGTCGACGCGCTCAACAACTACGTCACCGGAACCGGCTTTCCCGATCCGCAGAGCCCGCGCGCGCATTACTGGCCGGCCGATGTTCACATCATCGGCAAGGACATCGTGCGCTTCCACACCGTCTACTGGCCGGCCTTCCTGATGTCGGCCGGGCTGCCTCTGCCCAAGCGTGTCTTCGGCCATGGCTTCCTGCTCTCCAAGGGCGAGAAGATGTCGAAGTCTCTCGGCAATGTCGTCGATCCCTTCGGGCTGGCGGAGGCCTATGGCGTGGACCAGCTGCGTTATTTCTTCCTGCGCGAGGTCTCCTTCGGCCAGGACGGCAATTACAGCCACGAGGCGATCGTCGGCCGCATCAATGCCGACCTCGCCAACGACCTCGGCAATCTCGCCCAGCGCTCGCTCTCGATGATCGCCAAAAACTGCGAGGGCAAGGTGCCGCCCTGCGGCGCGCTGAACGAGGGCGACGAGGCCATGCTGGCGCTGGTCGATAGTGCTCTCGGCAAGGCGCGCGAAGCCATGACCGACTTCGCGCTGCATGTCGTGCTGTCCGAAATCTGGGCCGTGGTGGCGGAAGCGAACCGCTATTTCGCCGCCAACGAGCCCTGGCGCCTGTCCAAGACCGATCCGGCCCGGCGTGACACCGTGCTCTACGTCACCGCCGAGGTGATCAGGCAGGTCGCGATCCTGGTCCAGCCGGTGATGCCGTCTGCCATGGCCAAGCTGCTCAACCTGCTGGGCGTCCCGGCCGAGAAGCGCGATTTCGCGGCGCTGGGCGAGGGCGGCCGACTGGCCTCCGGCACAGCCCTGCCGGCGCCGAGCGGCATCTTCCCGCGCTATGTCGAGCCCGAAGGCGGCGAGGCCGCCTGATGCTGATCGACACGCATTGCCATCTCGACTTCCCGGATTTCGCCGAGGAGCTCGAGGCCTATATCGGCCGGGCCGAGTCCGCAGGCGTCGGCCGCATGGTGACGATCTCGACCCGGGTCGCACGCTTTTCCAAATATGCGGCGATCGCCGAGCGCTTTCCGTCAGTCTGGTGCAGCGTCGGCACCCATCCCCATGGCGCGCATGAGGAATTGGACGTCACTGCCGAGCAGCTCGTGGCGCTCTCGGCCCATCCGCGCTGCGTCGCCATCGGCGAGGCGGGGCTCGACTACCACTACGACAAGAGCCCGCGCGAGGCGCAGGCTCAAGGGCTGCGCGTCCACATCGCCGCCGCCCGCATCACCCAGTTGCCGCTCGTCATCCATGCCCGCCAGGCCGATGACGACATGATCGCGATCCTGCGCGAGGAGATGGGGAAGGGCGCCTTCCCCGCCATCCTGCACTGTTTCACGGCCGGCGAGGCTCTGGCGATGACTGGGGTCGAACTCGGCCTCTACGTCTCCTTCTCGGGGATCCTCACCTTCAAGACCTCCGAGGAGCTGCGCCGCATCGCCCGGATGGTCCCGCAGGACCGCCTCCTCGTCGAGACCGACGCGCCCTATCTCGCGCCTGTCCCGTTCAGGGGTAAGCGCAACGAGCCGGCCTATGTCATTGAGACGGCGAAGGTTCTTGGCGAGACGATCGGCTTGACCTTCGACGAGGTCGCTACCCTGACCACGGCCAATGCCCGCCGCTGCTACTGGAAGATGGACCACGCCGCGCCGCTGGCCCAGGTCGCCTGAGGACGCCGCCATGACTGCAGCCGCCACGAGCCTGACGGTGACGATCCTCGGCTGCGGCTCGTCCGGCGGCGTGCCGCGTCCGGCTCTCGGCTGGGGCGATTGCGACCCGAGTGAGCCGAAGAACCGCCGGCGCCGCTGCTCGATCTTGGTCGAGCGCGACGGTCCGTCGGGAACGACCCGGCTGCTGGTCGACACATCGCCGGATCTGCGCGAGCAGTTGCTGGACGCTGGCGTTGTCCATCTCGACGCCGTGCTGTTCAGCCACGACCATGCCGACCACACCCATGGTATCGACGACCTGCGCTCACTCGTGCTGCACAACCGCAGACGTGTGACCATCCATGCCGACGGACGAACCGCGTCTTCGCTGATGCAGCGCTTCGGCTACATGTTCGAGACGCCGCCCGGCAGCGCCTATCCGCCCGTCCTCGACCGCCTCGGGCTCCAGGCCGGTACGAGGCTGACCATCGACGGCGCCGGTGGCGCCATCACGACGCTGCCGGTCGCCGTCGAGCATGGCCCGGACTACGAGGCCCTGGGCTTTCGCTTCGGCGATCTCGGCTATGTGCCCGATGTCAGCCTGATCCCGCCGGCGGCCAAGGAGGCCCTGAGCGGTCTGCAGGTCCTGATCCTCGACTGCCTGCGTGAGACGCCGCATCCGAGCCACTTCAACCTCAACCAGTCGCTCTCTGCCATCGCTGAACTGCGGCCGCGCCGCGCGATCCTGACCAATCTCCATTCCGATCTGGATTACAATCGACTTCGCAACCGCTTGCCGCCGGAGATTGATGTCGCGTTCGACGGCATGAAGGTCTCGATCCAGGCCGCTTGAGAGCCTTGCCAGCCTGGCGGGATGAACATTTTGGTTCCATAATATGTCTTATGCGAATCGCAGATGTAGAAGCTCATTAGAAAGGTCCCGACTCCCCTCGATAGAAGTGTCACACTCCCTGCGGCGTAGCGCTTGGGGAGAAGCGGGTCATGACGGTGCTCTCAATGAGCCGAACGGAGATCGATCGGTTACACGTCGTTCGGGATCTGCTGGCGAAGCGGATGAAAGTGAAAGCCGCCATGCAGTTGCTGGGTGTGACGCGGCGCCAAGTGTGTCGGATTATCAGCGCTTATAAAACCGGAGGCCCTTCGGCATTAATTTCGAAGAAGCGGGGCAAACCGAGCAATCGCTCTTACCCGGCCGCACTCCGTTCGATGGCGATCGATCTCATTCGGACGCACTATGAGGATTTCGGCCCGACGCTAGCCGCGGAGAAGCTCCGTGAGCGTCACGAGATCCAACTCGGCGTCGAGACGATTAGGCGTTGGATGATGGCTGAGGGGTTGTGGAAAGATCGCCGACAGCGTCTAAAGCCGGTGCATCAGCCCCGCTATCGTCGCCATCGTGTTGGTGAGTTGGTGCAAATCGACGGCTCAATCCATCACTGGTTCGAAGATCGCGGCCCAGAATGCACCCTCCTCGCTTATGTGGACGATGCCACGAGCCGTTTGCAACACGCAGCATTTGTGCCGTCCGAGTCAGCTTTTGACTATATGCGCCAGACGAAGGTTTACATCGGCAAGCATGGCCGCCCAATCGCCTTCTATTCCGACAAGCATGCCATCTTCCGTGTCAACAATCGCGACGCTGCAGGTGGGGATGGTATGACTCAGTTCGGTCGCGCTCTGCACGAGCTGAACATCGACATCATCTGCGCCAACACGCCATCAGCCAAGGGGCGGATTGAGCGCTCGTTCGGCACGCTCCAGGATCGCCTCGTCAAGGAACTTAGGCTGGAAGGTGTCTCGACGATTGAAGCCGCCAACGATTTCCTTGGCCGGTTCCTGACAATTTACAACGCGAAGTTCAGCAAAGATCCGCTCGACGCCATCGATTCCCATCGACCGATCTCCGACAACCTAAACGTTGACGACGCTTTGGCTTGGAAGGAGGAGCGAACTGTTTCGAACAGCCTCACGCTGCAATACGACAAAGTTCTTTTCCTACTCGAGCCGAACACAGTTACGCGCCCCCTCGCCCGCCAGCGAGTCACCGTTATCGACTATCCTGACGGCAGTCTCGCCATCAAACATCGAGGCCTAGTTTTGCCATACCGCATCTTCGACAAGCTTCAGAAAGTCGAGCAAGCCGCGATGGTCGAGAACAAACGCCTAGGTGACGTTCTTACGTATATTGCAGAGCGTCAGAGCGAGATCGAAAACCAACGATCCAAAAAATCACCTCGGCGTCGAGGTCAGGTTCCACGGCATATTTTTAAGTAATCAAGGGTTAGTAGGGAGTATTTTGGTTGCCGCAATAGCATCGCACGCCCTTCCGGCCTGTGACTGCCGACCCATCGCCTTGATGCCCATAGGTGGACAAATCGCTGCTAGCACGGCGGAACCGGCC
The DNA here is from genome assembly GCF_042466375.1 of Allobosea sp. R86505. Taxonomy (NCBI): domain Bacteria; kingdom Pseudomonadati; phylum Pseudomonadota; class Alphaproteobacteria; order Hyphomicrobiales; family Alloboseaceae; genus Allobosea; species Allobosea sp. R86505. The sequence continues at coordinate 3,055,169 of NZ_JAXHPY010000001.1, forward strand.
CCGTCCGATCCATGCTTTCACCTCAAAGCTATGTATCGCAATATCGCACAGGGCCGGCCAGCCAATTTTCTGGGGTCTGGACCTCAGTTCTGGATGCAGGTGAAACCGTCACGCGGCTTGAAACCGGCGGGGCACTGGCCATTCTGTTTCGGCACCGTTTTCTTTTGCGCCGCCTGAAACCCCTTCGGCGGTTGTTTCGCCAGTTCTCTCTGCTGAGGTGGCAGATTGTAAGGGGACACGACCGACGCTTGTGGAAACTGCTGCGCCATGGCGGGTGGAGCGCCAATGCACAACGCAATCAAAGCCGCGCTTACGAAATACTTTTTCATTTTTTCCTCCCTGCCAAGCCGTTCTCGGTTGAGACGGCTCCCCCTTCCGGGATTTGAAGCAAACCGATGTCCCGGACAATCTGTCAATAAAATTCGTCCGCGCTATCGGGCATATGAGAGCAAACCATTTGCCCCCCAGCCGCGATTACTCAACGTCAGGGGGTGAACCTCGAATGAACAAATCATTGTGGAAGGCCGCGCTCATTGTGGAAGGCCGCGCGCTGTCGCCCCTCGGCTACGGGACGGGAACTGTCCGCAGACTTGGCTGGCAGCAGCGATCTGAGCATCAACCTGGGCTGATCCACCATCGCTTGTCGCGCAACCAGCCAGAAGCAGGCTCGTTTCAAAAAGCGCATAAATCGGAATCATGACTTTCCAGAAAAATGACAGCCATCACAGCTGAAACTATCGCTTTCCTACTCTCGTTTGGGATTTTCACATTATCAAAAATACCATCACGCGAGATTGAAAGGAAGTCAGTGCTGACTTATAATCCGATTATCTCGGGGCTACGCAACTCTGACCAGCTTCGCTCCGAGAAAATCTGACCGTCGTGCCCGAGATAATACTTGTGACATCTCTAATGAGCGGCAATTAGGACTTTTCTGTCGAGCGAAGACAGCAGGTGGGGCGGCCTGCTGGTGCCTGGACGGCTCCCTCTCCCGACCCATCAGTCCTGGTCGCGCCGCCTGTAGGCGAAGTAGCGTCCCTCCGGCACGCCGTCGGGCAGCGCGACCGCTTCGAGCAGCGGATGCTCGATCGCCCAGCCGCTGACGACCAGCGCATCTGGCGCGGCCAGCGCGACCACATGCTGCGGCAACCAGGCGAACAGGATGGCGTCCCGCTCCGGCACGCCGGTCGTCACATCGACATGGATCAGCGCGGCGCAGCGGCCGTGGCGCGCGGCGAAGGCCGGCAGCGTCTGCGCCATGTCGCCCTCGACCAGGCTGTCGGCGGGCGGCATAGAGGCCGGATTCGGGCTGACGTCGCGCTCGAAGACATGGATCGCCCGTCCCGGCAGCGTCTCGCGCAGATGGTCGTAGGTCCGTCCGTTGCCGAGGCCGAGTTCCAGCACGAGGCCGTCGCATCCGGTGATCGCCCCCGCCGCCCAGTCGAGCATGCGGCGCTGCGCCTCGAGGCGGCGAATAAAGCTGTCGAGGCGGCTCATGCGGGGCTCCGATCCGGACGGCCTGCGTAGCCTTCCTGGAGACCCCGCATAGCAGCGGACGGTCGCAGGCCGATAGCCCGGCCATCGACGGACTTGTCAGCGCCCCCGCCCGATGGCCTTATCGGTTCCGATCCAACCGTCGTCCCGCTTTGCGGGCGACAAGCGGCCGCCAAGAGCCGTCTTCATGTCCCCAGGGAGGTAACCGTCTTCATGATCCCGTCACGTTCTCTCGTCGCCCTCGCCGCCGCGGCCGGGCTGTCCCTCGCGGCCGCCGGCGCGGCCCATGCCCAGGCCTGGCCGCAGCGGCCGATCACCTTCATCGTGCCCTTCCCGGCCGGCGGCGGCACCGATGCCTTCGCGCGGCCCCTCGCCGCCCAGCTCGACCAGCAGCTCGGCCAGCGCATCATCATCGAGAATCGCGGCGGCGCAGGTGGCACCGTCGGCGCCTCGGCGGCGTCCAAGCTGGCTCCCGACGGCTACGGCTTTTTCGTCGGCGCGGCCCATCACGCCATCGCTCCGGCGCTCTATCCGAAGCTCGACTACAACATCCAGACCGACTTCATCCCGATCGCGGTGATCGCGCAGCCGCCGCAGGTGATCGTCGTCCATCCCAAGGTCGAGGCCAAGACGCTGGCCGAGCTGATCGCTTATGCCAAGGCCAATCCCGACAAGCTGAATTACGCCTCGGCCGGCAATGGCACGACGCATCATCTCGCCGGCGAGCTGTTCAAGCTGCAGACCAAGACCAGCATGACCCATGTCCCCTATCGCGGCGCCGGTCCCGCGCTGCAGGACATCGTCGCCGGCCAGGTCGACGTTCTGTTCGACGGGCTCGGCTCGTCGGCGCCGCAGATCCAGAGCGGGCGCCTGCGTGGGCTTGCGGTCGCCGCCGCCACCCGCTCCCCCGCCATTCCCGACGTCCCGACCGCCAAGGAAGCCGGGCTCGACGGCTATGAGGTGGCCACCTGGTACGCGCTCTGGGCACCGAAGGGCACGCCGGCCGAGATCGTCACCCGCATGCGGGCCGAGGTCGCCAAGGCGCTGCAATCGCCGATGATCACGGAGGCCTGGAAGAAGAACGGCTCGCCGATCCCGACCCTCGCCGGCGACGAGTTCGGCAAGTTCGTCGGCACCGAGGTGGCGCGCTGGGGCAAGGTCGTCGCGGACGCCAAGGTCAAGCTGGAGTGAGCGAAGCCGCGGGCGGGGCGGCCCTGCCCCTGCCCGCACCCTTCCCCGTCAGTCCTGCATCGCCTCATCGCCCGCGCCGTCGATCACGGCGCGGGCGATCGTCATGTTGAAGCCCGCCCGCGCCAGCGCAGCGAGGTCCTTCTGGCGGCTGGCGGCCCGATCGCCGCGGCTCCAGGGGCCCAGCCGCTTCCGGCGGGCCGCCTTCCGCGCGGCAGCCAGTTCGTCCTCTTCGCTCCCGGCGCTCGCCTCGCGTGCGAGCTCGCGCGGGACGCCCTTCGCCGAAAGACTGGCCTCGACGGCCCGAGACGAGCGCCCCTTGCGCTTGAGGGTCGCCGCGCGCGCCTGCGCGAAGCGCTGATCGTCGACGAGGCCGGACGACACACAGCGGGCGACCACCTCGTCCAGCATCGGCTCGAAGATGGCGGGGTCCTGCTCGTGGTGGCGGCAGCTCAGCGCGACCTTGCGCGCCAGGACGCGACGCAGTTGCGCCGCCGGCGCCGCATAGCGCTCGAGATAGTGCATCGCCGCCCGCTGGAGATCATAGGCGGTGATCTTGCGTGGCGCGCGTCGCTCGGGCCTTCCCCGGTCGGAGCACCCTCCTCCGAAGGCCATCAGTCGGTGCCTGGTCGGGAGCGCCCGGCCTTCACCGCCGAGCGCTTGTCCTTGGAGACGAGCCTGCGCTCCTTGGAGGCCTTGGTCGGCTTGGTCGGGCGGCGCGTCTGCGGTCGCACGGCGGCTTCGCGGATCATCTCGAGCAGACGCTCCAGCGCCTCCTCGCGGTTGCGCTTCTGGCTGCGCTGCGCCTGCGCCACGATCACGATGACGCCGTCCTGGGTCAGCCGGCTGCCGGCGAGCTTCATCAGCCGGATCGCGACCTCGTTGGGCAGCGAGGGCGAACGGCGCGCGTCGAAGCGCAGCTGCACCGCGCTCGCCACCTTGTTGACGTTCTGCCCGCCCGGACCGGAGGCGCGCACGAAGCTCTCCTCGATCTCGCTCTCGTCGATCGTAATGGACGGGGTGACTTGAATCATGGGAGGAACCCTAGAGGATTTCAGCGCGAGTTTCAGCCTTTGCAGCCCTCCCCCGACATCGCCCGCCTGATCGAGATCATGGCGGCCCTGCGCACGCCGGGCAGCGGTTGCCCCTGGGATATCGAACAGGACTTCGTCTCGATCGCGCCCTACACGGTTGAGGAGGCCTATGAGGTCGCCGATGCCATCGCGCGCGGCGACAGGGTCGACCTCAAGGACGAGCTGGGCGATCTCCTGCTCCAGGTCGTCTTCCATGCCCGCATGGCGGAAGAGGAAGGCGCCTTTTCCTTTCCCGACGTGGTCGAGGCGATCACCGCCAAGCTGATCCGCCGCCACCCGCATGTCTTCGGCGAGGCGCGCGACCTCGCGCCCGAGCAGGTCAAGGCGCTCTGGCATCGCATCAAGGCGCAGGAGAAGCAGGACAAGGCGGCCGCCCGCCAAGCCGCCGGCCTGCCCGTGAAGGCAGAGGGCCAGGGGCTGCTGGCTGGCGTCACCCAGGGCCTGCCCGCCCTCACCCGGGCCTGGAAGCTGCAGGCGCGCGCCTCCACCGTCGGCTTCGACTGGAACGATGCACGGCTCGTGCTCGACAAGATCCGCGAGGAAACCGCCGAGATCGACGAGGCGCTGGCGTCGGGCGACAAGGCTGCGATTGCCGAGGAGATCGGCGACCTGCTCTTCGTCGTCGCCAATCTCGCCCGCCATGTCGACGCCGAACCGGAAGGCTGCCTCCAGGCCGCCAACACCAAGTTCGAGCGCCGTTTCCGGGGCATCGAGCAAAAGCTAGAGGCGCAGGGCCGCAGTGCTGCGCAGGCCGATCTGGCCGAACTCGAGGCGCTCTGGCAGCAGGTCAAGCGGGACGAGAAGGCGGCGCCGGCCGGAAGCGACGAAGGGACGGCGTGACAGGACGGGCGCGATGCGCCAGAGACGAAGACGATGAGACAAAGACGTCCCGAGGCCACCAGCGGCCGCCGCATCGAACCCCTCGCGACCCTGCCGCTGTTCCACAAGCTGGCGGGCCGCAAGGTCGTCCTCGTCGGCGACAGCGAGGGCGCCCTGTGGAAGGCCGAGCTGCTGGCGGCGACCGGCGCAGAGGTTGAGGTCTTCGCACGCGATGGCGCCGCCCATTTCGCCGCGCTTGCCGCAGCCCCGGCCGCGGGCCGGGTCGTGGTGCATGCCCGCTCCTGGGACGCCGACGACCTTGCCGGAGCCGCGCTCGCCATTGGCGACATCGAGGACGCCGACGAGATCGAGGCCTTCGTCGCGGCGGCCCGTAAGGCCGGGGCACCGGTCAACATCGTCGACAAGCCCGACTTCTGCGACTTTTCCTTCGGCACGCTGGTCAACCGCTCGCCGCTGATCGTGGCAATCTCGACCGACGGCGCCGCCCCGGTCTTCGGCCAGGCGATCCGCACCCGCATCGAGACGCTGCTGCCGGAGACGCTGAAGGCCTGGGCCCAGGCCGCCCGCGACTGGCGCCCGGCCGTGCAGGCCCGCAACCTCCCATTCGCCATCCGCCGCGCCTTCTGGGAGCTGTTCACCGCCAGGGCGATGAGCGAATCCGGCCGACTGCCGGCGGAGACGGATCGCGCCGAGCTGTTCTCGGCGCTTGAGCGCATCGAGGCGGCGCCTGGCCGCGGCCGGGTCTCGCTGGTCGGCGCTGGCCCCGGCGACCCGGAACTCCTGACGCTGAAGGCGATCCGAGCGCTGCAGAGCGCCGACATCATCCTCTATGACGACCTCGTCTCGCCGGGCGTCCTTGAGCTGGCACGGCGCGAAGCCAAGCGCATGATGGTCGGCAAGACCGGCTACGGCCCCTCGGTCAAGCAGAGCGACATCAACGCGCTGATCGTCTCGCTCGCCGGACAGGGCAAGCACGTCGTGCGGCTGAAAGGCGGCGACCCCGGCATCTTCGGCCGCGCCGGCGAGGAGATCGAGGCCTGCAGGGCCGCTGGGCTTCCGGTCACGATCGTGCCGGGCATCTCGGCGGCGCAGGGGGCGGCGGCGACGCTCGGCGTCTCGCTCACCCATCGCGACCATGCCCGACGCCTGCAATTCGTCACGGGCCATGCCCGCAGCGGCGAACTGCCGGAGGATCTCGACTGGCAGGCGATGGCCGATCCCCGGGCGACGACGGTGATCTACATGGCTCGCGCCACGCTCGCCGGCTTCCGGGATCGGGCGATCGCGGCGGGCCTCGACCCCGCCACGCCGGCCATCGCCGTCCAGTCGGCGACACGGCCCGACGAGGCGCGGGTCCGGGCGACCATCGCGACCCTGCCGGAACGGCTGGCGGAGCTGCCGAAGGGCGGCCCGGTTCTGGTGATGCTCGGGCAGGCCCTGGGCGAGGCGCTCTCCGATGCCGCAGTTTCCACCGAGAGACGCCGCGCCTGACGCGCCCGCCATGCGCCCCGCCGTCTCGCCTCAATCTGCCCGGACGGTTATGCCAGCGTCCGAAGCAACGATGGCGGGAGACGAATCATGAAAGCGCGCGCGCGTTGGGTCGAAGGCATGGCCTTCATGGGCGAGTCCGGCAGCGGCCACGCCGTCGTGATGGACGGGGCGCCTGAATATGGCGGCCGCAACCTCGGCATCCGTCCGATGGAGATGCTGCTGATCGGACTGGCGGGCTGCACCGGCTTCGATGTCGTGCAGATCCTCAAGAAGGGCCGCGAGCCGATCACCGGCTGCGAGGTCGAGGTCGAGGCGCAGCGCGCCACCGAGGACCCCAAGGTCTTCACCCAGATCCACCTCGCCTACCGCATCAGCGGCCGCGGCCTGTCGCGGGCCAAGGCCGAGCGGGCCGTAACATTGTCTAAGGAAAAATACTGTTCGGCTTCGATCATGCTCGGCGCGACCGCGAGCTTCACCTACGCGATCGACGTCGTCGACGAGCTCCAGGAGGCCACAGCATGAGCAAGACCGCACTGGCTGGGCTTATCGCCCCCGAGGACCTGCTGGCGCGGCTGGGCGAGCCCTCCCTCGTCGTGCTCGACATCCGCTCCTCGATCGACGGCGGCGGCAAGGCCGCCTATGAGGCGGGCCATATCCCCGGCGCCGTGCATACCGATTATGTCGCCGATGGCTGGCGCACCAAGGTCGGGCAAGCGCCCGGCCTGTTGCCGCCGCTGCAGCATCTCGCCGCGCTCGTCGGCCGGCTCGGAATCAAGCCGCATGACGACGTCGTCATCGTCCCCGCCGGCGTCAGCGCCACCGATGCCGCCGCCGCTGCCCGCGTCTACTGGACGCTGAAGACGATCGGCCATGGCCAGCAGGCCATCCTCGACGGCGGCTTCCGCGGCTGGACAGTCGACCCGGCACGCCCGGTCGAGACCGGCCCCTCGCCCGAGCGCGCAGCCCCGCCCTACCCTGTCGTGATGCAGCAGCGCCTGCGCAGCACGGCCGACGCCACGCTAGTGGCCTCCCGCAGCAAGCTCGCCACGCTCGTCGATGCCCGCTCGACCAGCTATTTCGAGGGCCGCGAAAAGGCTCCGGAGGCGGCCCGTGCCGGCCACATCCCCGGCGCCGTCTCGCGGGATTACACGCAGGCCTTCGACGCGGCGACCGGGCGGCTGAAGCCCCGCGACGATCTGGCGGCGCTCTTCGCCGGCCTCCCGAAGGGCCCGGCCATCTCGTATTGCAATACCGGCCACACCGCCGCGCTCAACTGGTTCGTGATGTCGGAACTGCTCGGGCGCGAGGAGGTCGCGCTCTATGACGGTTCGATGACCGACTGGACGCAGGACCCCGAACGGCCGGTGGTGACAGGGGCCGTCTGACAACAGGGCCGTCATTGCGAGTGCAGCGAAGCAATCCAGGACCATCGAACTCTGCCGCTCCTGGATTGCTTCGCTGCGCTCGCAATGACGATGAGGCGTCTTCGCACACAGTCCGCCGCATTTGCCAAACAGCCTGAAAGCGTTCAAAGGAAGCGCGCGCGAGCCTCGGGCCGCGCCGCATCCATTCAGAGCTGTCGAGTTTGCCGCCGATGAACGCCGTCGCGCCGAAGATTTCTTTCGTTTCGCTGGGTTGCCCCAAGGCGCTGGTGGATTCCGAGCGGATCATCACCTCGCTGCGCTCGGAAGGCTATGAGCTGTCCAAGAGCCATGCGGGCTCCGACCTCGTCATCGTCAACACCTGCGGCTTCCTCGACTCGGCCAAGGCGGAATCGCTCGAGGCGATCGGCACCGCCATGGCGGAAAACGGCAAGGTCATCGTCACCGGCTGCATGGGCGCCGAGCCCGAGCAGATCCGCGACCGCTTCCCCAACCTGCTCGCGATCACCGGCCCGCAGGCCTATGAGAGCGTCGTCTCGGCCGTGCACCAGGCCCTGCCGCCGCGCCACGACCCCTTCGTCGATCTCGTGCCCGACCAGGGCATCAAGCTGACGCCGCGCCACTACGCCTATCTGAAGATTTCGGAGGGCTGCAACAACCGCTGCAGCTTCTGCATCATCCCGAAGCTGCGCGGCGATCTCGTCTCGCGGCCGATCGGCGAGGTGCTGCGCGAGGCCGAGAAGCTGGTGCGCGCCGGCGTCAAGGAACTGCTGGTGATCTCCCAGGACACCAGCGCCTACGGCCTCGACATCAAGTACCAGCCCTCGATGTGGCAGGACCGCGAGGTCCGCACCCGCTTCTTCGAGCTTTCCCGCGAGCTCGGCCAGATGGGGGTCTGGGTGCGGATGCACTATGTCTACCCCTACCCCCATGTCGACGAGGTCATCCCGCTGATGCAGGAGGGGCTGATCCTGCCCTATCTCGACATCCCCTTCCAGCACGCCTCTCCCAATGTTCTCAAGGCGATGAAGCGTCCGGCTCACCAGGACAGGACGCTCGACCGTCTCAGGAAATGGCGCGAGATCTGCCCCGACCTCGCCATCCGCTCGACCTTCATCGTTGGCTTCCCCGGCGAGACGGAAGAAGATGTCCAGTTCCTCCTCGACTGGCTGAAAGAGGCGAAGCTGGAGCGCGTTGGCGCCTTCAAATACGAGCCGGTCAAGGGCGCGCCCGCCAACGGCCTCGGCCTCACCCTCGTCCCCGAGGAGGAGAAGGAGGCGCGCTGGCACCGCTTCATGAAGGCGCAGGCCGATATCTCGACGCGCATCATCAGGAACCGCGTTGGCAAGCGCATCCAGGTGATCATTGACGAGGCCGGCCCGACCGTAGCCAAGGGCCGCTCGAAATGGGATGCGCCGGAGATCGACGGCAGCGTCTATGTCGCCAGCCGCCGTCCGCTGCGCCCGGGCGACATCGTCTCGGTCAAGATCGAGCGCGCCGACGCCTACGACCTGCACGGCGTCGCGGTCTGAGCATTGTCCCGTCATTGCGAGCGCAGCGAAGCAATCCGGGGGACGTCGAGCGCGACCTTCTGGATTGCTTCGCTGCGCTCGCAATGACGATCAGCGTCAGAAGGTCTGGCAGATCCGGCGGATAGCTTTGCCGTTGCGGTCACGCGCGACCGTGTTGTCGCCGTTGCAGGCGCCCATGGGCCGTGTCGCGTCCTGCGCTGTCCTCGCACCCTTCGGCGGCGTGTCGCAGCTCTCGGTCGGACAATCCGTTCGCGCCCGCCGCGGCTCGGAGGGACGCGTCAGGCGCGCCCTGTCCTCGGCTGCGATGGCGAGCGTCAACTGGGGCGCCCCGGCCGGCAGCGTGACGCGGCCTTGACGGCCGTCCTGCTGCGCGAGCGCGACCGTCGCGATGGTGAGCGAGGCGAGGAAGAAACCGCAGAGGCGAAGGGCGCGGGACATGGACGTCACCCGAATGAGCATCAGCGTTCTGCTGACACTCCTTCGTCGCCACGGCGCGCCAGCGGGTTCACATCGCCTGTGACAGGGCAGCGCGCCGCGGCATCACCCTTCGTCCCAGCCACCAGCCAAAACGCTGCGCCAGCATGGCGAGCGCGATCGCATAGCCGATCAAGGCGAGCATCCAGCCGACCGCGCTGAGGCTGAGCGCCCCCAGCACCAGAGCCCCGCGCCCCAGCACCTTGAGGATCGCCCGCGTCGTCGTGCCCTTTGCCGCGCCGAGCTTCGCCGCCTTGCCGATGTCGCCGGCATCCTCCGCGACGGCGAGCACCTGCCGCAGCCCACGCTGGCCCGTCCGTGTATAGACGGCGCCGGCATCCTGGCCGAGCGCGGCGAAGCGCGCCATCGCCGCCGGCTTGACGATGCCGCCGGCCGCGACGCGCGCCGCTGCGAGATCGAGGCGGGAGGCTGCGGCAAGGCTGGCATTCAGGGCCGGTCGGTTGAGGGCGTCGACGGCGCTGCGCGTCAGATGGGCGCTCAGGGCAGGCGACAGGATCCGAGCCTTGCTGGCTGCCTTGACCGCGCTCAGGCCATTGCGGGCTGGCAGCGCGCCACCGAGGCTGACCCAGGTCGCGGCGCTGATGGCGAGCCCCGCCGCTGCGATGGCGAGCACGGTGCCGTCCGCCCCCTCCCCGCCGAGCCATTTGCGGCCCTCGACGGCGAGGTCGCGCAGATCGCCATAGCCGGTGACGTCACCGACGAGCGCGCCCGCAAAGGCCGCGCCGCTCTCGCGGTCGCCGGCGAGGAAGCCCTGGCCGAAATCGCTGACGGCCTGGATGATGGCGCCGTCTTTCAGCGCCTGCAGCTTTTGCCGCCGCTCGGGCGAGACCGGCAGACCGCGCTCGGCCGCCAGAGCGACGAAGCTCTCGGCCAGGTCCGTGTCGCGCGCGGCCAGCGCCGCGTCGATCTCGGCATCGAGCCGGGCAGCGGTCAGCGCGCCCGCGAGGCGCAGGTCGGCCAGCGCAGCGGGATTCTCCGCCGCCGCGACCTCGCGCCAGTGTTGCACGCCCTGCGGCAGCACGAGCGACCCGGCCGCCGCCAGCGACAACCCGAGCCCGAGGCCGAGCACAACCCGTTTCATTCCGCCTGCGACCTTTGCCCGAACCATCCCGCACCCGCGGGACGGTTCGGCGATAGCAGCCGATTGGGGCGAGATTTCAGGGCACTGCGCCTCGTGTCAGGGAATCAGCACCGTCGACCCCGTCGTGCCGCGGCTCTCCAGGGCGCGGTGCGCATTGGCCGCGTCGGCGAGCGCGAAGCGGGCGTTGACCGGCACCACGACCTTGCCGGACGCCACAGCGCCGAACAGGTTCGCCGCCATCTCGACCATGGTCTCGCGTTTGGCGATATGGGTGAAGAGCGTCGGCCTGGTCACATAGAGCGAGCCCTTGGGGCCAAGCAGGCCGAGATTGAACGGCTCGACCGTGCCGGAGGCATTGCCGAAGCTCGCCAGCACGCCGAAGGGCTGAAGGCAGTCGAGCGAGGGCAGGAAGGTGTCCTTGCCGACGCCGTCATAGACCACGGCGCAGAGCTTGCCGCCGGTGATCTCCTTCACCCGCACCACGAAATCCTCCTCGCGATAGAGGATGACATGGTCGCAGCCATGAGCCTTGGCGAGTTCGCCCTTTTCCTTCGAGCCGACGGTGCCGATCACGGTCGCGCCCAGCGCCTTGCCCCACTGGCAGAGGATGAGCCCGGTGCCGCCGGCCGCGGCATGGACGAGGATCGTGTCGCCCGGCTTCACCTTGTAGGTCCGGTGCAGCAGATACTCCGCCGTCATGCCCTTCAGCATCATGCTCGCGGCGGCCTCGAAGGAGACCGCCTCCGGCAGCGCGACGGTGGAGTTGACCGCGACGATGCGCTCCTCGGCATAGGAGCCGAGCGTCGCGACATAGGCGACGCGGTCGCCCGGCTTGAACTCGGTGACGTTGGGCCCGACCTCCAGAACCTCGCCCGCCGCCTCGTTGCCCGGCACGAAGGGCAGATGCGGGGTGGGATAGAGCCCGGTGCGGAAATAGGTGTCGATGAAGTTCAGGCCGATCGCCCGGTTGCGCACCCGCAACTCGCCCGGCCCCGGTGCCGGCAGCGTGATGTCCTCGAGCTGCAGCACCTCGGGCCCGCCGGTCTTGTGGATGCGGATCGCCTTGACCATGTCGTCATCTCCCTGAACGTTGGGGCAGGACCATAAGGCCTTGGCGCGGCTGCGCAACGGGGCAGGGGCGCGGCCGGCGCATCACGTCCCTGCGATCCTGCGACGCCCCGCCCCGTGGCCAATCCCGCCCGTCTGGCGTAACCAGAACGTCATGACGACACCGCGCAGGGACCAGGTCGACATCGCCATCGTCGGGGCCGGCGCCGTCGGGCTCGCGGCCGCGCTCGCGCTGGCCGAGGGCGGGCGCCGCATCGCCCTGCTCGGCCCCGTCCCGACCCACCGCGACGGCCGCACCGTTGCCCTGCTCTACGGCTCCTGGCGGCTGCTCGGCGAGCTCGGCCTGTATGACGCGCTGGCCGACAAGGCCGCGCCGCTGGCCGTGATGCGGCTCGTCGACGACACCGGCAGCCTGTTCCGCCAGCCCCCGGTCGAGTTCCGCGCCTCCGAGGTCAGGCTGCCCGCCTTCGGCTGGAATGTCGAGAATGCCGAGCTGGTCGCGGCGCTGGCGGCCAGGATCCGGGAGACCCCTGCCATTCGGCACGAGCCGGGGCTGGTCTCCGGCATCGCGCCCGACGAGGACGGCGTCGTGGTGTCCGGAGACGGGTTTTCACTGCGGGCGAGGCTCGTCGTCGGTGCGGACGGTCGCCGCTCGCGGGTGCGCGAGGCGGCCGGCATCGCCGCCCGCGACTGGGATTATCCGCAGAGCGCGCTGACCGCGATCTTCGCCCATACCCGCGACCATCGCGACGTCTCGACCGAATTCCACACCCGCAAGGGTCCCTTCACCCTCGTCCCCCTGCCCGGCCGCCGCTCGTCGCTGGTCTGGCTGCTGGATCCGGCCGAGGCCGACGAGGTCGCCTCGCTCGACGACGCCGCCTTCGCCCGCCGGGTCGAGCGTCAGGCGCATTCCCTGCTGGGCGCGATGCGGCTCGACGGGCCGCGCGGCCGCGTGCCGATGGGCGGGCTCTCGGTTGAGCGCTTCGGCGCAGATCGCATGGTTCTGGTCGGCGAGGTCGCCCATGTCTTCCCGCCGATCGGCGCGCAGGGCCTCAATCTCGGCCTGCGCGACGTGATGGCTCTGCGCGATGCGGTGGACGAAACCTCCGATCCCGGCGCCCCAGTGGCGGTCGCGGCCTATGACCGGGCGCGGCAGGCCGATGTGCGCCTGCGCACCGGTGCGGTCGACACGCTGAACCGGACCCTGCTCACCGATCTGATGCCGGCCGATCTGCTGCGCGGCGCCGGTCTCCTGGCGCTGTCCCGCATCGGCCCGCTGCGGCGGCTGGTGATGCGGCAGGGGCTCGCAGGCGGGATGGCGCGGTAGCGCTTTCCGGACCGACCAACCTCTCCCCGTCATCCTGGGACGACCGCAGGTCGGCCCGGGATCCATCGTCGAGCACCGCCGCAGCCCCATGATGGATCCCGGCGCTGCGTCGCTGCGCGACTGGCGCCAGGATGACGGTTGAGGTTTCCGCCTTACCCCAGCAGCCGCTCCGTATCCGCGCCGCTCGCCGCGACCTCGCGCAGGGCCACCGCCTGCTCGCGAAACACCGGCGCCAGCGGCAGGGGCGTCGAGACCAGCCGGCGCCCGCCGGGCTCCTGAGCCTGTGCGTCGAACAGGCCGCGCGCCGTCAGATGCGGATCGGCCACCGCCTCTGCAAGCGTCCGCACCACCGTGCAGCAGCAATCGCGCGGCTCCAGCGTCTCGCGCCAGTGAGCGGCCGGCCGGCCGGCGATGATCGCCGCGATCGCGGCACGCGTGGCCTCGGGATCGGCGCGGTCGTCGCGCAGGGCGGGCGAAAGCCCGATCGCCTCGCAGAACACCTCCCAGAACTTCGGCTCCAGCGCGCCCACCGCCAGGAACCAGCCATCCTGCGTCGCATAGAGGCCGTAGCGCGGGCTTCCCCCGGTCAGCAGCCCCTCACCGCCCTCGGGATAACGCCCCGTGACCTGGCCCTGCGCCAGCCCGTACCAGGCGAAGGCCGGCATGGAGTCAGCCATGGCGATGTCGAGATGGCAGCCCTGTCCGCTGCGCTCGCGCTGGCGCAGCGCCAGCAGGATGTTGAGCACGGCCGGCATCGTGCCGCCGGCGATGTCGGCGACCAGCGGCGGCGGCAGCGGCGGCGGCGCGCCCGCCCGCAGCGACTGCCCGAGCAGCCCGCCGATCGCCTGGTAGTTGATGTCGTGCCCGGCCTCCTGCGCGCGCGGGCCGAACTGGCCGTAGCCGCTGATCGAGCAGTAGATCAGCCGCGGGTTGATCGCTGCCAGCGCCTCATAACCGAAGCCGAGCCGGTCCATCACGCCGGGCCGGAACTGCTCGATCAGGATGTCCGCCTGCGCGATAAGCGGCGTCAGCCGCGCCAGGGCGTCGCGCGCCTTTAAATCGATCTCGACGCTGGCCTTGCCGCGGTTGAGCACGGCATAGGGGGCCGAGGTCTCGCCGAAGCGCGGCGGAAAGCGGCGCATCTCCTCCCCGCCCGGCCGCTCGATGCGGATGATGCGGGCCCCCGCCTCGGCCAGGAACAGGCTCGCCATGGGCCCCGGCAGCAGGGTGGAGAAATCGAGGACCGTGAGGTCGTCCAGCGGCAGCATCGGAAATCCGGCGCGGGGCCGGCGCACCGGCGTCAGGGGAAGAGGTCGGCCGCCATCCTGCCCGTCTTCACCAGCCACAGGAAGCCCGTCAGCGACACCATCGAGACGACGGTGCCGATCAGGATGCAGGCCGAGGCGCGGTCGATGCCGACGCGGTACTGCGTCGAGATCATGAAGATGTTCAGCGCCGGCGGCAGCGCCGCCATGATCACGCCGGTGAAGATCCAGATGTCGGGGAAATTGCCGATCGCCGAGAGCAGCACCCAGATCAGCAGCGGGTGCAGCACGAGCTTGATCGCGACCAGCACCGGCACCTCGGCCGGCAGCGTCTTCATCGGCCGCAGCGCCACGGTGACGCCGAGCAGGAAGAGCGCGCAGGGCGCGGCCGCCTGCGCGAGCCACAGCGTCATCTTGTCGAGCACCGAGGGCAGCTCGAAATGGGTCGCGCTGGCGAGGATGCCGAGCAGCGTCGCGACGTTGAAGGGATGCGTCGCCACCTGCCAGGCGACCTGGCGGGCGGTTTCGAGCGGGCTCTTCTTCTCGACCCCGGCCAGCGCCATCAGGAAGGGGATGATCGAGAACAGCAGCAGGCTGTCGAAGACGAAGATCAGCACCAGCGGCGCGCTCGCGCCCGGTCCCAGCGCCGCCAGCAGCAGAGGCGGGCCCATATAGCCGATATTGGAATAGGAGCCGGCGACGCCCTGCATCACCGCCTGCGGCAGGTCGCCCCGCGTCGCCCGCAGGCCCACCACCAGCGAGAGCATGAAGACCAGGAAGGTTGAGAGCGTCGTCGCCAGGATGAAGCGGCCATTGGCGAGCTCCGTCACCGGCTTGTCGGCGATCAGCCGGTAGAACAGCGGCGGCAGCGCGACATAGATCAGGAAGAACTGCAGCCAGACCAGCCCCGCCTCCGGCAGGCGCTTCCACCGGCCGATGACGAAGCCGAGCAGGATCAGCCCGAAGAAGGGCGCGACGAGATTGGCGATGGTGGCGAGATCGGCCATGCGGTCGACAGTCCCAGCGGAGGCGCCGACCGCGAGAGGGATCGACCTGCCCGGCGCTGTTTAGCCGGTGCCGGCCCGCACGCAAGCGGCAACGGCGCCGGGGCGGGTGGCGGACAGCGAGAAACGGCCAAAAGCGCTATGATGTGCTCATACCGGGGGAATCGGCTCCTTCCTCGGTAAGTCGTGGAGCTTGCAAGAAATGCTGCGCTTTAACGCTACTCGCTATTTAAACATGGGCGGCCTGATTACCGATATGACCGGTCATTTTGGCTTGCGCGAAGGCAGTAAGAATGAATCAGAACGTGCGCGCCATGACGACGAATTCAGGCGTGATTTGGGCCGAATTTACAAATTGGCTAACGAGTTAAATTTGAAAACAACAGCTCAATTAATCGAGCCTCGCTTAAAAGCCCTCCCACAATCAGAGGGGGAATACAATCTTCTGATCGAATGCCTATACAACGAATTGAATAATAGACTTTTTTTTTATACGTTCCGTCTCATCGATCGGAATATTATGAAAGCGATGTCTTGATCACACCTTCAGCAAAAATCGCTTTTCCTACTGCTGATGCTGAGCTTCGGCTTGCTGGAAATTGCTACGCTGCAGGCGCTCCCACCGCGTGTGCCTACCATTGTATGCGTGCGCTAGAGACTGGGCTTAATGCGCTCGCTGCAGAGGTAGTCGTTAAACCCGGCGTCCAAAACTGGCAGCCAATTATCGACCAGATTGAAGCTGCCATCAAAACCGAAGGGCAAAGACTGCCGGCAGGGACGGCAAAGGCTGCTCGTCTACAATTTCTATCAGAAGCGGCAAAGGAATTCAGCCATTTCAAGGATGGATGGCGCAATCATATTGCGCATAACCGGTCAACTTATGGCGAGCCTCAGGCCCTTACTGTACTGAATCACGTAAGGAGTTTTTTCGACGTTATTGCTCGCGAATTGAAGGAGTAGACGCTTCGCGACTTAAAAATTGCCCGGCGCTCGTTTGAGTATTGCCCACCCACGTCGAAATGATCGGAAATTCCGACAGCGCATCGTTAAGAAGCAGTCCCTGTCCGAGGTAGGGGAGCTGATTCCTAGGAAATTTGGCTTTGGATTGTTTTCCTAGGTTTTCATCCTTATCCCCACTCGCCTGCCCCCCAAAGGACGATGGACGCGCCCTCCCTGCTGGGCCACATTCGCTGCACCGCAGCAGGAGCGCCCGCATGACCACCAAGACGCCGCGCCAGTTCTTCCGGCCTCTCGCGATCGGCGCGCCAGAGCCGTTTCGGGAGCTGCCGCTGCGGCTCGAGCGGATGATCCATTTCGTGCCGCCGCATCTCGAGAAGGTCCGCGCCAAGGTCGGCGACCTCGCAGGCCAGGTCGACATCGTGCTCGGCAATCTCGAGGACGCCATCCCCGTCGAGGCCAAGCAGGCGGCGCGGGACGGCTTCATCGCCATGGGCCAGGCCGTCGACTTTGGCAAAACCGGGCTGTGGACGCGGGTGAACGCGCTGAACTCGCCCTGGTTTCTCGACGACATCACCGCGATCATAGCGGCGATCGGCGGCAAGCTCGACGTCGTGATGGTGCCCAAGGTCGAGGGCCCCTGGGACATCCATTATGTCGACCAGCTGCTCGCCCAGTTCGAGGCGAAGCATTGCCTGCCCAAGCCGATCCTGATCCACGCCATCCTGGAGACGGCGGAGGGCGTGAAGAACGTCGAGACCATCGCCACCGCCTCGCCGCGGATGCACGGCATGAGCCTGGGCCCGGCCGATCTCGCCGCCTCCCGCGCCATGAAGACGACCCGCGTCGGCGGCGGGCATCCCGAGTACAAGGTCATCGCCGACCCTACGCCCGATGGCGGGCCGCGTGCCGTCGCCCAGCAGGATCTCTGGCACTACACGCTGGCGAAGATGGTCGATGCCTGCGCGGCGGCCGGCATCAAGCCCTTCTACGGCCCCTTCGGGGATTTCTCCGACGAGGCCGCCTGCGAGGCCCAGTTCCGCAACGCCTTCCTGCTCGGCTGCGCCGGCGCCTGGACGCTGCACCCCTCCCAGATCGCCATCGCCAAGCGCGTGTTCAGCCCCGACCCGGCCGAGGTCGCCTTCGCGATGCGTATCCTTGAGGCCATGCCCGACGGCTCGGGCGCGGTGATGATCGACGGCAAGATGCAGGACGACGCCACCTGGAAACAGGCCAAGGTCATCGTCGATCTCGCCCGCCAGGTCGCCGCGCGCGACCCCGATCTGGCGGCCCGCTACGGGATGTGATCGGCGGCGCGCGTCAAAACGGTTGATTTCGACGCATTTGCGACGCAATTCTCACGCAAGCGCGCAGGTTCAGGCTCGCTCGCGCCAAAGACAGCGCTTCAGACCAGCGCCCCAAGACAGGATGGATCGCCCACCCATGGAAGCACGTTCCGCCAAGTTCAGGATCGGCCAGGTCGTCAAGCACCGGGTCTACCCGTTCCGGGGCGTGATCTTCGACGTCGACCCGGTCTTCTCCAACACCGAGGAGTGGTGGCTGGCGATCCCCGAGCATCTGCGCCCGTCCAAGGACCAGCCCTTCTACCATCTCTTCGCCGAGAACGACGAGACGGAGTACGTCGCCTATGTCTCGGAGCAGAACCTCGTCATCGACGAGACCGGGCGCCCCGTGCGCCATCCGCAGGCGAAGGAGTTCTTCCGCCGCGACCGCAAGGGCCGCTACCAGATCGACCGCGCCGGCCTGAACTGACCGGGACCCTTCCGGACTTTACCCTCACCAGAAACGAAACAGGCCGCCCTTCCGGGCGGCCTGTTTGCGTATGGGGGCGTGTGACCGCTCAGGGCTTCGGCGGGGTCGCCGGGGCAGCTCCCGGCGCCGGCGCGGCGCCCGGCGCCGCATTGGCGCCGCCGCCGCCGAGCCGCTGGCGCAGTTCCTCCTGGCGCTTGGCCAGCTCGTCCTGAAGCTGCTTCTGCTGCTGTTCCAGCACCTTGGGGTCGATCGCCGCGCCGTCGAAGCCCTTGGCGAAATCGGTCAGCGGGATGGCGAAGGAGACCTCGCGGGCGCCCTGGTTCTGGACGCTGACGCTGAGCGTGTTGCCCTTCTTCATCGCATTGATGAAGTCGTCCTTCACCTGCGCCTCGGCGAAGCAGCCATTGGGGAAGCAGATCGCGTAGCGGCCGGCGGTCGGCTGGGCGGTGTCGACGCCGAAGCGGATGCCGGGCTGCAGCAGCAGGCCGAGCGGCATCAGGAAGCGCACGATCTTGTTGGGATCGCCCTTCACGTCATAGACCGCGACGGCGAGCACCGGCTGCCCCTGGTCCGAAACGAAATCACGCGTGGTGTAGCAGATTTCCTTGTTGGCGGCCTCGTCCTTGCCGCAGACCTTGGTCCAGGTGGTCTGCGAGGGCTCGGGCTTGACCTGCACCACCGTCGGGCCGGTGCCGGCCGGCGGCTGGGCGGGCTGCGCCGGCTGGGCCGGGCGCGGAGCCTGGCGCGGCTGCTGCGCGAGGGAAGCCATCGGAGCGAGGCCGATCGCCGTGCTGAGAGCGATGCTCAGGGCACGGGTGGACAGGCGAAACGAAGCGGACATGTAGTTTTCCTTATCAGCGAATTCGGGATCACGACTTCGCAAGCCGCGCACGTCACCACCGGCAGCCCCCATCGCATATCCCTGCCGGCCATCGCAAGCGGTGCATCAGGGGCGAATGCGGCGTGAGCATGACGTCTTGATCCGGCTTAGCCAGTTCCGCTGCGGGTTTCCAGCCCGAAAAGCTGACGAAGAGACAGCCCGGCATGCTATCCTGAAAGCCAGAATCAGGTTGGACGATGCATTTGCTTCACGCGGCCGAGACGGCATTCAGGGCCGCCGCCATGGCCCTCCTCGCCCTGCTGGCCCTGCTCGTCGCCTCGGCCACGACGGCTCGCGCCGAATCGCAGCCGCCGGTCGACCACGCGATCGCGATGCATGGCGAGCCGGCCCTGCCGCGCGGCTTCGCGCATCTGCCCTATGCCGATCCTGACGCGCCGAAGGGCGGGCGCATCGTCTTCGGCCAGCAGGGCACCTTCGACAGCCTCAATCCGCTGGTGGTGCTCGGCGTCGCGCCCGATGCGGTGCCGCGCTATGTCCAGCAGAGCCTGCTCTTCCGCTCGGCCGACGAGCCCTTCACCGCCTATGGCCTGCTCGCCTCGCGGGTGGAACTGAACGAGGCGCGCACCCGCCTCGCCTTCGAGATCGACGAGCGCGCCCGCTTCTCCGACGGCACGCCCGTCACGGCGCAGGACGTGCTCTTCACCTTCGAGATGCTGAAGACGAAGGGAAAGCCGTTTCATCGCTCGAGCCTCGGCCGCGTCACCAAGGCCTCGGCTCCCTCCCCGCGCCGGGTCGAGTTCGAGCTCGGCGACGGCAGCAACCGCGAACTGCCGCTGGTCATCGGCGCCATGCCGATCTTCGCCAAACATGCCACCAAAGCCGAGACCTTCGGCGAGACCAGCTTCAAGCCGGCGCTGGGCTCGGGCCCCTATGTCGTCGCCGACCTCGTGCCGGGTGCCACCATCACTCTGAAGCGGCGCAGCGATTTCTGGGCCGAGGACCACCCGCTCACGCGCGGGCTCTATAACGCCGACGAGATCCGCTACGATTTCTACCGGGATTCCAACGCCCTCTTCGAGGCCTTCAAGGCCGGGCTCTACGATGTCCGCATCGAGCCGGACCCGACGCGCTGGATGACCGGCTACGACGTGCCGGCCGTGCGCGACGGCCGCATCCTGCGCGAGACGCTGCATTTCGACGCGCCCAAGGGCATGACCGGCCTGGTCTTCAACACCCGCCGCCCCTTCTTCGGTGATGTGCGGGTGCGCGAGGCGCTGGCCATGATGTTCGATTTCGAATGGGTCAACCGCAACCTCTTCCACGGCGTCTACCGCCGCGCGGGGAGCTTCTTCTCGGATTCGGAACTCTCCGCGCTCGGCCAGCCCGCCGATGCGCGCGAGCAGGCGCTGCTCGCCGCCTTCCCCGGCGCGGTCCGGCCCGACATCCTCGCCGGAAGCTGGACACCGGCGGCGACGGACGGGTCGGGACGCGACCGCGAGCAGGCGCGTCGCGCGCTCGATCTGCTCAACAAGGCCGGCTACGGCCTGGTCGACGGCGTGCTCCGGAGCATGAGGGGCGGCGATGCGCTGGCCTTCGAGATCACCGTCACCAACCGGCCGCAGGAGCGGCTGGCCCTGAACTATGCGCAATCGCTGGCCAGGCTGGGGATCGCCGTCACGGTCCGGCTGATTGACGACGTGCAGTATTGGCGCCGGCTCTCGGCCTTCGATTTTGACATGATCCAGTGGACCTGGCCCGTCTCCGCCTCGCCGGGCAACGAGCAGATCGGGCGCTGGGGCTCGGCCAATGCCGGCCGCAAGGGCTCGCTGAACTATGCCGGCGTCACCTCGCCGGCGATCGATGCGACGCTGCAGGCCCTGCTCGCCGCCCGCGAGCGCGAGGATTTCGTCGCCGCCGCGCGCACGCTCGACCGGCTGCTGCTCTCGGGCTTCTACGTCGTGCCGCTCTACTACCTGCCGGACAGCTGGATCGCCCATGGGCGCGACATCGTGCTGCCGGCCCGCAAGCCGCGCTATTTCCTGTCCACCGAAGTGCTGGCCCGCCGCCCCGCGGCGCCCGCGCCCGCGAACTGAGAGACCTCGCCGATGCGGGCCGGACCGGACGAAGCCGCTGCCCTCCTGGATGGCCTGCATTTCGACACCCTGCTCCAGGCGCTGGCGGCCGGTCGCGGCTACGAGCCGGCGCTGCGCGATCCGCCCGGCCGGCAGGGCTGGAGCGATGCGATCCCGGGCTCCCAGAGCTTCGGACAACTCCATGGCGCCGCCGACAGGCTCGCGAGGCTGCTCGCGGTCAACCGCGCCCAGCCCGGGGCGCGCGTGGCGATCCTGGCGCCACTCGGGCCGGAGGCCATCGTCTCCGTGCTCGCCTGCCTGCGCGCGGGCCTCTCGCCCATGCTGCTGCCGATGCATGGCAACGAGCTGGAACTGCTGCGGCTGATCGAGGCCGCCGATGCCGTCATGGCGCTCGGCGTCTCCCGGGTCGGCCCGCTGCGGCCGCTGCTGATGCTGCGCGAGCTCGCGGTGCGCGCCTTCGGGACTCGCTTCGTCGGCGGCTTCGGCGCCGACATACCCGACGGCATCGCGCCGCTCGACCGGCTGATGGACAGCGCCACCCTGCACCCGCTGCCGGAATTCGGCGAGCGTGCGCCGCTCCAGGTCGTCGACGCCATGACGCTGGCCGGCCCCCTTCCCGTCACCGAGCGCGACGTGCTCGCCCGGGCGCTCGAGATCTCGCGCCTGCTCAAGCCGATGGAAGCCTCGCGGATCGTGACGACGCTGGTCGGCGGCGATCTCGCGGCGCTGGCCAGCGGCCCGGCCATGGCGATGCTGACCGGCGTCGAACTGCTGACGCTCGGCCTGTTCAGCCTCGGCGACCTCCAGGCCTGCCTCGCCGGTGGGCGCAACGTCCATCTCGTGCTGCCGGGAACGATGGAGGCGGCGCTCGCCCATTCGCGCCTGGCGAGCCATCCGGCGCTGGCGAGCCTCGTCTTCGTGCAGCGCCCGGCCGGGAAGCGCAGCCTGCCGGCGGTCGACCGCGCCGACATCGCCATCGTCGACATCGACGTCACCAGCGCCGCAGAGATCGCGGTCAGCCGGCGGTAGCGGCCCGTCGAGACGGCGTCGTCAAAGCGACGAAGCAATCCAGATGTCTCGCTCGACGTCACCTGGATTGCTTCGCTGCGCTCGCCATGACCGTGGAGGCTCAGCCCGCCTTCTTGCGCTCCGCGATCCGCGCCAGATCGGTGAGCAGGCGCCGCGTGCCCTTCAGCCGCGCTTCCGCCGTCTCGAAATCGTCGATGAAGACGACGCGCATGTCAGGGCGCACCTTGGCCAGCGTGCCGATCTTCGCGACATAGGAGACAAGCCCTTCCGGGTTGGCGAATTCGTTGTCGCGGAAGGCGACGATGATGCCCTTGGGGCCGGCCTCGACCTTCTCGACATTGGCGCGCTTGCACAGCGCCTTGATCGCAACGATCTCGAGCAGCTGCTGGACCTCTTCGGGCAGCGGCCCGAAGCGATCGACCAGTTCCGCGCCGAAGGACTGCAGGTCGCCGTCGTCGTCCAGCGTCGAGAGCCGCTTGTAGAGGGTCAGCCGCAGCGTCAGGTCGGTGACGTAATGCTCGGGGATCATCACCGGCGCGCCGATCTGGATCGCCGGCGACCACTGCGCCTCGCTCTCGAACTCGACACCGGATTTGAGCGCGGCCACCGCCTCCTCCAGCATCTGCTGGTAGAGCTCGTAGCCGACCTCCTTGATATGGCCGGACTGCTCGTCGCCGAGCAGGTTGCCGGCGCCGCGGATGTCGAGATCGTGGCTGGCGAGCTGGAAGCCGGCGCCCAGCGTATCGAGCGACTGCAGCACCTTGAGCCGCTTCTGCGCCTGGTCGGTCAGCTTGCGCGTCGCCGGCACCGTGAACAGCGCATAGGCGCGCACCTTGGAGCGGCCGACGCGGCCGCGCAGCTGGTAGAGCTGGGCCAGGCCGAACATGTCGGCGCGGTGGATGATCAGCGTGTTGGCGGTCGGGATGTCGAGCCCGGATTCGACGATCGTGGTCGAGAGCAGCACATCGTACTGGCCCTCGTAGAACGCCGTCATCACGTCCTCGAGCTGGCCCGCCGCCATCTGGCCATGCGCGATGCCGACCTTGGCCTCGGGCACCTGCTTGTCGAGGAAATCCTTGACGTCGGCGATGTCCTCGATGCGCGGCACGACATAGAAGGAGCGCCCGCCGCGATAGCGCTCGCGCAGCAGCGCCTCGCGCACGATCAGCGGGTCGAACGGCGTCACGAAGGTGCGCACGGCGAGACGGTCGACCGGCGGCGTCGCGATGATCGAGAGCTCGCGCACCCCGGTCATGGCGAGCTGGAGCGTGCGCGGGATCGGCGTCGCGGTCAGCGTCAGCATGTGAACCTCGGCGCGGAACTCCTTCAGCCGCTCCTTGTGGTTGACGCCGAAATGCTGCTCCTCGTCGACGATGACGAGGCCGAGATCCTTGAACTCGATGCCCTTAGCCAGCAGCGCATGGGTGCCGACGACGATATCCATCGTGCCGTCCTTGATGCCAGCCTTCACCGCCTTGAGGTCCTGCGCCGAGACGAAGCGCGAGGCCTGGCCGACATTCACTGGCAGGCCTTTGAAGCGCTCGGCGAAGTTGCGGTAATGCTGCCGCGCCAGCAGCGTGGTGGGCACGACCACCGCGACCTGCTTGCCGGCGAGCGCGCAGGCGAAGGCGGCGCGCAGCGCCACCTCGGTCTTGCCGAAGCCGACATCGCCGCAGACGAGCCGGTCCATCGGGCGGCCCGCCGCCATGTCGTCGAGCACGGCATCGATCGTGTTCTGCTGGTCCTCCGTCTCCTCATAGGGGAAGCGGGCACAGAATTCGTCGTAGAGCCCCTCCTGCGGGATCAGGCGCGGCGCCTCCTTCAACGCGCGCGCCGCGGCGATGGCGATGAGCTTGCCCGCCATCTCGCGGATGCGCTGCTTCAGCTTGGCCTTGCGGGCCTGCCAGCCGCCGCCGCCGAGCCGGTCGAGCGCGACCTCGGTGTCCTCCGAGCCGTAGCGCGAGAGCAGCTCGATGTTCTCAACCGGCAGGAACAGCTTGGAATCGGCCGCATAATGGATCTCGAGGCAGTCATGCGGCGCGCCGACCGCCGTGATCGAGCGCAGCCCGATGAAGCGGCCGATGCCGTGATCGACGTGGACGACGAGGTCGCCCGGCGAGAGCGAGGACAGCTCCGCGATGAAGTCCTGCGGCCGGCGCGTCTTCTTGCGCGGGCGCACCAGCCGGTCGCCGAGGATGTCCTGTTCGCCGATGACGGCGAGCTTGCCGGCCTCGAAGCCGGTCTCGAAGCCCCAGACGGCGAGCGCGGTCGTGCCGGGCTTCAGGTCGAAGGCGGCGCGCAGAGAGCCGGTCATCTGCACGGTCTTGAGGCCGTGATCGGCCAGCACATGGGCGAGGCGCTCGCGCGAGCCCTCCGACCAGGCCGAGAGGATGACGCGCCGGCCATCCTTTTCCAGCGCCTTCACATGCGCGACCGCCGCGTCAAAGACGCTGCCGGCATTGTCGGCACGCTCGGCGGCGAAGCTGCGGCCCTGGCGGGCGCCGAGATCGACGATCAGCTTGCCGTCGCTGTCGGGCAGCTGGAACGGCGTCAGCGTGGCGACGCCGGACTGGTCGACGATGCCGCGCCAGTCGGCCGGCGAGAGATAGAGCGCATCGGGCTTCAGCGGCTTGTAGGGCACGCCGCCGGCGCTCGGCTGGTCCATCGCCGCCTTGCGGGCGTCGTAGTAATCCTTGATCAGGCTGATCCGCTCGCCGACCGCATCCTCGGCCTGGTGGTCGAGCACCAGAGGCACGTCCGGCAGATAGGTGAAGAGCGTGTCGAGCCGCTCCGCCAGCAGCGGCAGCCAATGCTCCAGCCCCGCCGGCCGGCGGCCCTCGCTGACGGCTTCATAGAGCGTGTCGTCGCGGCCCGGCGTGCCGAAGGTGGTGATGTAGCTCTGGCGGAAGCGCCGGATGCTCTCGCTGGTCATCTGCGCTTCGGACATCGGCACCAGGTCGAGTCCGCGCATCTGCCCGGTGGTGCGCTGCGTCTCCGGATCGAAGGTGCGGATCGATTCCAGCGTATCGCCGAAGAAATCGAGCCGGATCGGCGCCGGCATGCCCGGCGGGAAGAGATCGACGATGCCGCCGCGCACCGCGAATTCGCCGGTCTCGCGCACGGTCGAGGTGCGCAAGTAACCGTTCATGTCGAGCCAGCGCGCCAGTTGCTCGGTATCGACCATGTTGCCCGGTGCCGCCGAAAAGCTCTCGGAGGCCACCTTCGAGAAGGCCGGCACGCGCTGGAGCGCGGCATTCACGGTCGTCAGCAGCAGGCGCGGCTTGTCGCCGGACTTGGTCTTGGCGAGCCGCGACAGCGTCGTCATGCGGTGCGCGACGATCGAGGGCGCCGGCGAGACGCGGTCATAGGGCTGGCAGTCCCAGGCCGGAAAGGACATCACCTCGAGATCGGGCGCGACGAACTGCAGCGCGGTCTCCAGCACCTGCAGGCGCTGGCCGTCGCGGGCGACGAAGACGAGCATCGCCGGCCCCTCCGCCTTCTTCGCCCGCGCCCGCGTCAGATCGGCGAGGATCACGGCATCGAAGCCGTCCGGCACGCTGGCGAGCGTCGGCTTGTCGCCACGATGGAGCGCATCGAGGATGCGGTCGCTCTGCAGCTTGGCGATCTGGGCGGGAGGCGGGATGCTCATGGGGAATGCGTCATTCTCGGGCTTGACCCGAGAATCTCGGGACGAGAGGGCAATGAATTCAGAGATGGTCGGGTCAAGCCCGACCATGACGCTTGCGCCGGCTTTCGCCCCGTCACGTCAGACGTGGATCGGCCGCTCGTGATGGTGGAACGCCTTCAGCCGGCGGAACACGGCGGTGTCGTAATTCTCCGGCACCTCGGCCTCGCCGGTGATCCAGCTCAGAAGATCGCGGTCGAGCACCTCGATCAGCCGCTCGAACTCGTCCAGCTCGGCCTCGGAGAGCTCGCCGATATGGGCGTCCGCGAAGCCGCCCATGATCAGGTCGTTCTCGCGCATGCCACGATGCCAGGAGCGGAACAGGATCTTGCGGCGGCGCGGATCGAGGTCGGCGCTGGTGCGGGTCGAGCCACTCATGGGAGCCTCGGTTTGATGGGAAACCACGGGATGGTGCAATGGCGATCGGGCCGGCCCCGTCGCGGAGCCTGCCGATGCGGGCTATATAGCCTCCGCATCCCGCGAAGTCAGCGGCCCGAGGGCGGCAAATCTTCGCACTCCTGACACAAGCCGAGTTGCCGCGTGCGCCCCTCCCTGCTCGATCCGCTCTTCGCCCCCGTGACGACGCTGCCCGGCGTCGGGCCCAAGACGGCGAAGGCGCTCGACAAGCTGCTGGGTGACGAAACCCGAGGCGCCCGCGTCGTCGATCTCCTGTTTCGTCTGCCGACGGGGGCCATCGACAGGCGGCCCAGTGCCTCGATCGTCGATGCGCCGATCGGCGGGATCGCGACCTTTTCCGCCCGCGTCACCGAACACCGCCCGCCGCCCGAAACCAAGGCCAAGGCGCCCTATCGCATCCTCGTCGAGGACGAGACCGGCGACGTCACCCTCGTCTTCTTCCATGCCGATGTCCGCCATCTGCTGCAGACGATGCCGATCGGCGCCTATCGCATCATCTCCGGCAAGCTCGAACTCTGGGACGGCATGCGCCAGATGGTGCATCCCGACCGGCTGCTCGAGCCCAAGCACGCGGCGACGCTTCCCTCGATCGAGCCGGTCTACGGGCTGACCGAGGGCGTCGGACCGCGCGTGATGGCGAGAATCGTCGCCGCCGCAGCCGAGAAATGTCCCGATCTCGCAGAATGGCAGGATCCCGCTTTCCTGGCGAAGAGCGGCTTTCCGTCCTTCCCGCAGGCGATGCAGGCTCTGCATCACCCTGACGATCTCAAGGCGATCGAGGGCGACACGATCGCCCGCCGTCGCGTCGCCTATGACGAACTGCTGGCGAGCCAGGTCGCGCTCGCGCTGGTGCGCCGCCAGCAGAAGAAGAGCGCCGGGCGCGCCACCTCCGGCGACGGCCGGCTGCGCCATGCCATCGAGAGCGCCCTGCCCTTCACGCTCACCGACGGCCAGCGCCAGGCGCTCGTCGATATCCATGACGACATGGAAAAGCCCGAGCGCATGCTGCGGCTGCTGCAGGGCGATGTCGGCTCGGGCAAGACCGTGGTCGCGCTGATGGCGATGGCGGCCGCCGCCGAAGCCGGGCGGCAATCGGTGCTGATGGCGCCGACCGAGATCCTGGCGCGCCAGCATGCCGAGAGACTGGCCCCGCTCGCCCAGAAGGCCGGGCTGAAGCTCGCTCTGCTCACCGGGCGCGAGAAGGGCCCCGGCCGGGCCCGCGTTCTGGAAGGACTGGCGAGCGGCGAAATCGCGATCGCGGTCGGCACCCATGCGCTCTTCCAGGAGGGCGTCGCCTTCCACGACCTCGCGCTCGCCATCGTCGACGAGCAGCACCGTTTCGGCGTGCATCAGCGCCTTCTGCTCGGCTCCAAGGGCGAGGCGGTCGACATCCTCGTGATGACGGCGACGCCGATCCCGCGCACGCTCTCGCTGACCTGGTTCGGCGACATGGACATCTCGATCCTCGCCGAGAAACCCGCCGGCCGTCAGCCGATCGTGACCAAGGCGATCTCCTCGGAACGCCATGACGAGGTCGTCGGCGCCGTCGGCCGGGCCGTGGACAAGGGTGCACAGGTCTATTGGGTCTGCCCGCTGGTGCAGGAATCCGACACGCTCGACGTCGCCGCCGCGCAGGAGCGCTATGACGCCCTGCGCGAGGTCTTCGGCGACAGGGTCGGGCTGCTGCATGGCCAGATGCCCGGCCGCGACAAGGACGCCGCGATGGCGGCCTTTGTCGCGGGCGAAACCCGCATCCTGGTCTCGACCACGGTGATCGAGGTCGGTGTCGACGTGCCCAATGCCAGCGTCATGGTGATCGAGCATGCCGAGCGCTTCGGGCTGGCCCAGCTTCACCAGCTGCGCGGGCGCATCGGGCGCGGCTCGGCCGCCTCGACCTGCCTTTTGCTCTACAAGGGCCCGCTCGGCCCCGTCGCCGAGGCGCGGCTGACGATCATGCGCGAAACGGAGGACGGCTTCCGCATCGCCGAGGAGGATCTGCGCCTGCGCGG
This sequence comes from Allobosea sp. R86505, assembly GCF_042466375.1. Lineage (NCBI taxonomy): Bacteria > Pseudomonadati > Pseudomonadota > Alphaproteobacteria > Hyphomicrobiales > Alloboseaceae > Allobosea > Allobosea sp. R86505. The sequence goes on from NZ_JAXHPY010000001.1 coordinate 3,083,234, forward strand.
CGAGGGCGAGGTGCTCGGCACCAAGCAATCCGGCTCGCCGGACTGGCGCGTCGCCCGGCCCGAAACCGATGGCGACCTGCTCGCGGCGGCGCGCGACGATGCGCGCCTCCTGATCGAGCGCGACCCGCAGCTCGACAGCGAGCGCGGCCGGGCGATCCGCACGCTCCTCTACCTTTTCGAGCGCGACGTCGCGATCCGGCTGCTGCGGGCCGGTTGACCGGGTCTCAGCGGCAGCGCGCGACCGGCATGCGCGTCAGGCGGAAAACCCGGTCGTCCGCCCCCTCGTTCAGGCTGCGGCCCTCGCCACCGGCACAGCCGCCCGAGGTTGCAAACCCGGCCCCCCACTTGGCATCGCCGATCAGCAGTGTATCGCGATCCTCGATGCGCAGCCGGAAGCCGCCGCCGTCGCAGCTATCGGATGAGCAGCGGATGGCTCCCTCCGCCACGCGGCAGGAGCCCGAGCCGACGAAGCGGTGCGAGCCGCGATCCCGGTAGGTCACGATCAGGCGGAAATAGGCGCTGCGGCCCTGCTCCGCCTCGCGCTGCGCCTCCAGGCTACGTTCGGATCTGATCGTCGGAAAATCCCGCACCAGCCTGACCGAACTCACCTTCTGTTGGGGATGGGCGCGCAGATGGGCGGCATCGTAGAACCGCGCATAGCAGACCGGCTCCAGCTTTGGCAGCGACGCGTCCAGCGCTGTTTCACGTGTCTGCGCGAGCGCCGGCACGGCGAGGAACGACAGCATCGCAAGCCCTCCGGGCAGGCCCCTCACGGCCGGCATCGCGCCGTCGGGGCGCGCTCCAGCACGAACACCCGGTCGGCGGCCTTGTCCCCGAGCCAGACGACGTCGCTCTCGCGGGAGCAGGACCGGCCGATGCCGATGGCATGGGTGATCGGCTGCCCCTCGACCGTTCCGCCGATCCGCAGGACCAGACGGTTCGGGCCTTCGACAAGGATGTCGACATCGCCGCGCCCGCAGGCGGAGGCGCATTGCAGCCGCTCCCGCCCCCCCCCTTTCCGGCCTCCCAGGCCTCCCAGGCCCTTAAGCCGTGACAGTCCAGTGGCTCGGGCCCGACCCTTCCCGAGCCTCGCAGCCGCGCACTTACGGCGAGGGCCAGTTCGGGCGCCTCGGGACCGTCGATCGCCTCGCGGCGCAGCGCGGCGCGGTCCCGGGCAATGACGATCTCCGCGACGCTCTGCGCCGGGTTCGCAGCGAGATGCGTGCGGTCGTAGCGGCGGATGAAGCAGCCTTCGGTCTGTTCCGGAAATGCCTGGCGATATTCGGCTGCCCCGGCCGACAGTGCGGCGGGGACCGAAAGCAGAGCCGCAAGGGCGGGACGACCGAATGTCCTCATCCAAGCCTCGCCATTTCGGCGGCGCCAACCCCGCCGCGCCTCCATCTCAACCACAATCACAGCGCGATGCAAGGGGCGCGTCAGGCCTGCGTCGTCGTCGGCGGCGGGCGCAAGGATCCCTTCGCGGCCACCGCGCCGGGTTGGATCAGCCCGGCGGACATGATCAGCTTGGCACCGTCCTCCACGGAGATCGGCAGGTCCACCACCTCGCGGCGCGGCAGGTAGAAGAAGAAGCCCGTCGTCGGATTGGGCGTGCAGGGCAGGAAGACGCCGATCTGTTCGTCCCCATCCGGCAGGCGCCCGGCGATCTCGGGCGCCGCTTCCTGGGCGATGAAGACGATCGACCACATGCCCGGCTGCGGAAACTGCACCATGCCGACCTTGCGGAATGAGGTGCCAGACTGGGAAAAGATCGTCTCGAAGACCTGCTTCACGCCCTTGTAGAGCCCGCGGACCACGGGCATCCGGTTGAGGATCGCCTCGCCCGCGTCGATCAGCGTGCGGCCGACGAGATTGGCGGTCATGAAGCCGAGCAGCGTCAGCCCGAGCAGACCGATGATCAGCCCGAAGCCGGGGATCGGATAGGGCAGATGCGTATCGGGCCAATAGGCGGCCGGAATCAGCGGCTTGACCAGCCCGTCGACGAAATTGACGAACCACCATGTCACCGAGGCGGTGATGGCGAGTGGCGCCGCGATCACGAGGCCGGTCAGGAAATAGCGCCGCAGGCGCGTTCCGAAGCTCGGGTTGAGCAGGTCGGCCTGCGCGACGAGGCGTGGGTCCGGCGGAGTGGGCGTCATGCGGCGGGTCCGATGGGTTGAAGGGCGCGAGCGTCGGGACGCGATGCGACAGACGTGCCAGCGGCACCGCCCGAATTCAAGGATCGCCGCGTCCCGTGCTTGCGAGCGGCGCCCGGAGGGTGCTTTCGTGGCCACTGGAAACGGAATCAGCGGAGCTTCCCGGGCGATGACGCGCCGCATCCACCGCTTCCGCCGTTCGCTGCTGTTCGCGGCCGGCTGGGTCCTGACGGCGCTGGGGGCCGTCGGCATGATCCTGCCGCTGATGCCGGGCACGATCTTCCTGATCATGGCCGCCTGGTGCTTCTCGCAATCCTCGCCACGGTTCGAGGCCTGGCTCCTCGGTCATCCGCGGCTCGGCCCGCAGGTGCGGCGCTGGCGCGAGGCGGGCACGATCGACCGCAGGGTGAAGCTGGTCGCCTGCGGCTCGATGCTGATCAGCTTCGCGATCCTGACGCGAACGAACGCACCGCCTGTCGCGCTGTGGGCGACGGGGCTGTGCCTGCTGGCCGCTGGCCTATATGTCGCGAGCCGGCCGGAACCTTGATCCCGACCGGGTCCAGCCTCACTCGACCGTGACGGATTTTGCCAGGTTGCGCGGCTGGTCGACGTCCTTGCCCATGAAAACCGCCGTCTGATAGGCGATCATCTGGATCGGCAGCGCATAGACGATCGCCGCGAAGGTCGGGTCCATGTCCGGCATGATGATCGTCGTCTCGGGCTCGATGCCGCATTCGGCAGCGCCCTTGGCGTCGGTGATCAGGATGATGCGCCCGCCGCGTGCGGCGACCTCCTGCATGTTGGAGGCGGTCTTCTCGAACAGGCCGTCATGCGGTGCCACCACGATGACCGGCATCTGCTCGTCGATCAGCGCGATCGGCCCGTGCTTGAGTTCTCCCGCCGGATAGCCTTCCGCGTGGATGTAGCTGATTTCCTTGAGCTTCAGCGCGCCCTCGAGCGCCAGCGGGAAGCTCGTGCCACGGCCCAAATAAAGCACGTCGCGGGCCTTCGAGAGCTCGCGAGCGAGCTTCTCGATCTCGGGCTCGAGCTCGAGCGCCTTCGCCATCAGCCCCGGCAGGGCGATCAGGCTCTGGACATGGCGCGCCTCCTCCTCGGCCGACAGCGTGCCGCGCCCACGGGCGGCAGCGAGCGCCAGGCAGGCGAGCGCCGTCAACTGGCAGGTGAAGGCCTTGGTCGAGGCCACGCCGATCTCCGGCCCGGCCATGGTCGGGGCCACCGCATCGCTCTCGCGCGCGATCGTCGAGGTCGGCACGTTGACGACGGACAGCACCGTCTGCCGTTCCTGCCGGGCGTAGCGCAGGCAGGCCAGCGTGTCGGCGGTCTCGCCCGATTGCGAAACGAAGAGCGCCAGTCCGTTCTCCGGCAAAGGGGCCTCGCGGTAGCGGAATTCCGAGGCGACATCGATCTCGACCGGCAGGCGGGCGAGTTTCTCGAACCAGTACTTCGCCGTCAGCCCGGCATAATAGGCCGTGCCGCAGGCCGAAACCGACAGCCGCGACAGCGAGGCCCAGTCGATCGTGCCCTCGAAGGGCAGGCGCACCCGCCCCGCCGCCATATCGAGATACTGGGTCAGCGTATGGCCGACGACCTCGGGCTGCTCGTAGATTTCCTTCGCCATGAAATGGCGGTGATTGCCCTTCTCGACGAGGAAGGCGCCGGCGGCGACACGCTGGGCGCGGCGCTGCACGGGCTGGTTGGCCTTGTCGTAGAAGCTCGCGCCCTTGCGGTTGAGCACGACCCAGTCGCCCTCTTCGAGATAGGCGATGAGGTTGGTGAAAGGGGCGAGCGCTAGCGCATCCGAGCCGAGATACATCTCGCCGTCACCGATTCCGACCGCGAGCGGAGAACCCTTGCGCGCGCCGATCAGCAGGTCTTCCTGCCCTTCGAACAGGAAGGCGAGCGCAAAGGCGCCGCGCAGCCGCGGCAGGCTCGCCGCCACGGCCTCGACCGGCGTTAGGCCGCGATCGAGTTCGCGCGTCACCAGGAAGGCGACGATCTCGGTGTCGGTCTCGGTCGCGAAGACGTAGCCGTCGGCCTGGAGTTCCGCCCGCAGTTCGCGGAAGTTCTCGATGATGCCGTTATGCACGACCGCGAGCTTGGCGGTGGCGTGCGGATGGGCGTTGGTCTCGTTGGGCTTGCCATGTGTCGCCCAACGGGTATGGCCGATGCCGATCAACCCTTCGAGCGGTTCGCTGGACAGGCGGACTTCGAGATTCTTGAGCTTGCCCTCGGCGCGACGGCGGGTCAGCAGGCCATGCTCCAGCGTGGCGACGCCCGCTGAATCATAACCGCGATATTCGAGCCGCCTGAGCGCCTCGACCACCTGGGTCGCGACCGCTTCCTTGCCCAGAATCCCGACGATGCCGCACATGCGAAGACCTCTTCAGACGTTGCCGTTGGCCAACCGCATAGCGCTCCGGCACCCCCACGCAAAATCACTCTAAATGTCGAACTGTGAATGCCAGCTTGCGGCGATGGCCGCTTTTCAGGGCTTTTTGGCTGCGGCCTTACGAGCCTGCGAGGCGTCGCGGAAGCTCTTCGCCCAGCCTTCCTTGGCGATCTGCCTGCCCCGGCCGAGCGCCAGGGCATCGGCGGCGACATCCTCCGTCACGACCGAGCCGGAGCCGACGATCGCCCCCGCACCGATCGTGACGGGGGCGACCAGCGAGGAATTGGAGCCCACGAAAGCCCCCGCACCGATGGTGGTGCGATACTTGAAGAAGCCGTCGTAATTGCAGGTGATCGTTCCCGCCCCGATATTGGCGTCGGCCCCGACCGTGGCATCGCCGATATAGGTGAGATGGCTGACCTTGGCGCCCGGCCCGATCTCGGCAGCCTTGATCTCGACGAAATTGCCGACCTTGGCCTTCTCGGCGAGCCGCGCCCCCGGCCGCAGGCGCCCGAAGGGTCCCACGCTGGCGCCGGGCCCGACCTCCGCCCCCTCGAGATGCGAGAAGGCATGGATCACGGCGCCATCGGCGAGGCTCACGCCGGGGCCGAAGACGACATGGGGCTCGATCGTCACGTCGCGGCCGACCTGCGTGTCATGGCTGAAGAACACGGTCTCGGGCGCCGTCAGAGTCGCCCCGGCGGCCATGACGGCGCGCCGCTTGCCGCGCTGGAACTCGGCCTCGGCCGCCGCCAGCTGGATGCGGTCATTGACGCCCTGCACCTCGCTTTCGGGCGCGAGGACGGTGGCGGTCGCCAGACCCCGGGCCCGCGCGACGGCGACCGCGTCCGGCAGGTAGAATTCCCCCTGCGCATTGCTGTTTCCGATCGCGCCGAGCAGAGCCAGCGCCTCGTGCCCGTCGAGCGCCATCAGCCCGGCATTGCAGAGCGTGATCGCGCGCTGCGCCTCCGTCGCGTCCTTGTGCTCGACGATCGCCTCCAGCCCCGCCTCCCCGACGACGAGGCGGCCATAGCCGGCCGGATCGCGCGCCTCGAAGCCCAGCGCGACCACCTTCGCACCGCCCGCCAGCGCGCCGCGCAGCGCGGTGAAGGTTTCGGGCCGGACCAGCGGCGCATCGGCGAAGGCGACGACAACATCGTCATAACCGGCCGCCAGCGCCTCCCTTGCCGCCAGGACCGCATGGGCAGTGCCTTTCCGCTCCGCCTGCACCACAATCTGGGCCGAGCGCAGCAGCGCCTGCGCGGCCGTTGCCACCTCCGGCCGGTCGGGCCCGACGACCACGACGATCCTGTCGGCCCCGGCCGCCGCCAGCGCCGACAGGGCATGGCCCAGCAGCGAGCGCCCGCCGACCTCGTGCAGCACCTTGGGACGCTGCGAGCGCATCCGCGTGCCTTCGCCGGCCGCGAGCAGAATCGCCAGGCAGGACCGGGGGGACTGCATTTCGGTCATGATTGTCGTTTCCTTTGCCGGCCGCGACGGGCCCGTCGGCGCGACCGTTCCGGGTCGTGTCGGCGCATGGTGGTGTTGCAGAGCTGGTGGATAGCCGATCCCTTCGGCATTTGCCAAAGTCAGCTTGGCTGTTTGCGCGTCGAGCCGCTAGGAGACGACCCATCCGCCAGAAATTACCGACCCGGCCGCTTTTCATCTCACCGGGAAATGCTCTAGAAGCGCGCAAGGGCGAGGGCGTCGTCCGCGCATGTTGGGTCTGATGTCGAAACCTTTGAATCGTCGGCAGTTTCTCGAAGGTTCCGGCGGCGCCGCGGCCGCTACGCTGGTCGCCGCGGGCGCGGCCCGTGCCCAGGTTCCCACGGCGCTTGCGGCCATCAACCAGTCCTTCCTGTTCGACGGCAAACCGTTCGATCCCTCGCTGGTCATCGACACCGCGCGCATCCTCGCGCAACGGCCCGTCGTGCCGCTGGTGGCGACCGATCTGCCCGAGGGCTACGCGTCCCTCCCCTTCGATCTGTATTCCGGTATCCGGGCGCAGCCGGGCAGCCTGATCTGGGCCGGCGAGAATCGCGGCTTCACCATCGAGCCGCTCCATCGCGGCTACGTCTTCGCCAATCCGGTGAACCTGTTCACGATCGAGGATGGCGCGGTCCGCCGCGTCGCCTTCGATCGCTCCAGGTTCGATTATGGCCGTGTCACGCCGCCGGCCGCCAGTGTCGATCTTCAGTTCTCCGGGATGCGCATCGCGACGGGTCTCGAGCGGCCCTTCGAAGTGGCGATGTTTCAGGGCGCAACCTTCTTCCGGGCCCTGGCGCGGGGGCAGAACTTCGGCGCCCTCGCCCGCGCCCTGATCCTGCGCCCGGGCGAGACCCGCGGCGAGGAGATCCCCTTCTTCCGTGCCTTCTGGATCGAGCGGCCGAACCCGGCCTCGGGCCTGCTCGTCATTCATGCGCTGCTCGATTCCGAAAGCCTCACCGGCGCGCTGCGGATGACGCTGCGGCCCGGCGACGTCACGTTGATGGATGTCGAGATGACGCTGTTCGCCCGCCAGCAGCTCGACCATATCGGCTTCGGCTGTACCATGGGCACGTTCCTCTCGGGGCCGCAGAGCCGGCGCGGCTTCGACGACATCCGCCCCGCCGTGCACGAGGTCTCCGGCGTCCAGATGCGCTCGGGCACGGGGGAATGGATCTACCGTCCGGTCAGCAACCCGGCGACGCTCCAGGTTTCGTCCTTCATGGACGCCAACCCGAAGGGCTTCGGCTTGGTCCAGCGCGAGCGCGACTCGGCCGCCTTCATGGACGAAGACCAGCGCTTCGAACTGCGCCCCAGCGTCTGGATGGAGCCGCTCGGCGACTGGGGAGCGGGCTCGGTCCAGCTCATCGAGATTCCCAGCGAGTCGGACGTCAACGACAACGTCATCACCTATTGGCGCCCGCGTCAGTCGCTCCCCGCCGGCAGCGAGACCGCGATCGCCTATCGCCAGGCCTGGTGCTGGCAGCCGCCGGAACGTCCCGGCCTCGCGCTCGCCACCCGCATGCGGCAGGGCCGCGGCAGCCAAGGGCGTCGGCGGCGTTTCCTCGTCGATTTCACCGGCGACAGGCTGGCGGATGCCGCCATGGTCGCCTCGACACGGGCCCATATCACCACGCAACCGGGTCAGATTCACAACATCCGGCTCTGGCCCTTCCCGGAGCGCAAGCTGATGCGCGTCGGCTTCGAGGTCGATCCCGGGACGGACAGCCTCTGCGAATTGCGGCTCGTCCTGCAGTCCGGCGGACAGCCCGTCTCGGAAACCTGGCTGAACCGATGGACGTGGTGACGGCGCCCCACCCGGGCGAGGTCCCGATGCCCGAGCATCTGCTTGCTGCCGGCCAGGAGCCGGCGACGCCCCCCGAAAATCGCCTGATCATGCCCGTCCAGTCGTTCAGCCGCTGGACGGACAGCGACCGTCGCAGGCCGGTGGCCCCGCAGGCCTGGCGCACACCGTGGCTGAAGCGGCTCTTCGTCTTCGGCGGCGGGCTGGCGCTGACCGGCTACGGCGCCTGGGAGATGTACAACGTCGTCTCGGTCAGCCGCACGACCTCGTTGCAGTATGTCCTGCTCGTGCTGTTCACGATCAATTTTTCTTGGATCTCTCTGGCCTTCACCAGTGCCGTCCTCGGCTTCCTCGGGCTGATCTTCGCTCGCTCACGGACTGCCCGCGTCGAGACGCTGCAGCATCGAACCGTCGTGGTGATGCCGATCTACAACGAATCGACCGCCCGCACCTTCGCCGCGCTGGCGGCGATCCGCGAATCCGTCGAGGCCACCGGACTCGGCAACCATTTCGACTATTTCATCGTCTCGGACACCACGAACCCCGATGTCTGGATCGCCGAGGAGCGGGCCTTCCTGGCGCTGCGCCAGCGTCTGGGCCCCGGCGCGCGGGTCTACTACCGGCATCGGCCGAAGAACCATCACCGCAAGGCCGGCAACATCGCCGATTTCGTCACGCGTTGGGGCGGCCATTACGAGCATATGGTGGTGCTCGACGCCGACAGCCTGATGACCGGGACCTGCATCGTGCGCCTGGCCGCCGCGATGGAGGCAGATCCGGACGCCGGCATCATCCAGTCGCTGCCGCTGATCATCAACCGCAACACCTTCTTCGCCCGGCTCCAGCAGTTCGCCGCGCGGGTCTACGGCCCCGTCATCGCGACCGGGCTGGCCATGTGGTCAGGCCGCGATGGCAATTACTGGGGCCACAACGCGATCATCCGCACCAGGGCCTTCGCCGACCATTGCGGCCTGCCCGACCTCAAGGGCAAACCGCCCTTCGGCGGCCATGTGCTGAGCCACGATTTCGTCGAGGCCGCCCTGATCCGCCGCGCCGGCTGGTCGGTCTACATGCTGCCGGACCTGACGGGTTCCTATGAGGAGAGCCCGCCCTCGCTGATCGACGTCTCCGTGCGCGACCGGCGCTGGTGCCAGGGCAACCTGCAACACTCGCGCATCATCGGCGCCAAGGGCTTCGTCGCGCCGACGCGGCAGCATTTCGCCACCGGGATCATGGGCTATCTCGCCTCGCCGCTCTGGCTGATGCAACTCGTCGTCGGCATCCTGATCGTGCTTCAGGTCAGCTACGCGCGACCGGAATATTTCACCTCAGAGTTCACGCTCTTCCCGGTCTGGCCGCGCTTCGACCCCGAGCGCGCCTTGAACCTCTTCGCCCTGACCATGGCGATCCTGCTGGCGCCGAAGCTGTTCGGGCTGCTGCTGAGCCTGTTCGATTCCAAGCTCAGGCGGGCCGGCGGCGGCGCGATCCGGCTGGTGATCTCGGCCGTGATCGAGGTGCTGTTCTCGGCCTTCTTCGCGCCGATCATGATGCTGATCCAGTCCGGCTCGGTCTTCCAGATCCTGCTCGGGCGCGACACCGGCTGGAACCCGCAGCGCCGTGACGACGGCTCGATCCCGCTCCGGGACATCGTCCGACGCCACCGCATGCATACGCTGCTGGGGCTCGTCACCGGCATCTCGGCCTTCCTGATCGCGACCTCGCTCTTCGCCTGGATGTCCCCGACCATCGTCGGTCTCGTGCTCGCGATCCCGCTCTCCTGGGCTTCGGGCCAGCTCGCCATCGGCCTCTGGCTCAAGCGCCGCAAGCTGCTCTTCACGCCCGAGGAGAGCGAGCCGCCGGCCGTCGCGCAGCGGGCCAACGCGCTTCAGGCCGAGTTCGCCGCCGCGGGCTACGATGATGCCGACGGGTTGCGGGCCCTGCATTCGGATGCTGCCCTGCGGGACGCGCATGACGCCATGCTGCCGGAGGCCGCGCCACGGCGGCGTGGCGAGATCGAGCCGGAGCGCGCCGTCGCCCAGGCCAAGCTCGTCGATGCCGAGACGATCGACGATGCCGCGATCTGGCTGAAGCCGAAGGAGCGCATGGTCGTGCTGCACGACCGCGCTCTGGTGGCGCTGCTCGCCTCGCTGCCCGCCGAGCGCCCGGCGGGGTGACCCCGCTGGCGGTTCGCCGTCAGAAGCTCATCGCCGCCGCGTTGATGACACCGGCCGCGAGCGAGGCCGCGCCGAGGAAGAGCGCCGCCGCGAGTTCACCCGCCGCGATCCGGGCCGAGAGGTTCGGCAGGACGATCCGCACCAGCACATAGACGATCAACTGGACGACGATCGCGACCGCGCCCCAGACCAGCAGGTCGGCGATGGTGGTCGAATGCACGACCGCGCTCGACAGCGGCAGGGCGAAGCCGGTCAGGCTGAGGCCGAGCGACAGCGCCGCCGCGATGTTGTTCTGACGGATCAGGCCGAACTCGTTATGCGAGGTCGCGACCGTGTAGACCGCCAGGTAGACGCCCACGAGTGCGAGCGACACCGAGAAGAACAGCGCGAAATCGGGGAGTTTCAGAAGCGCCTGCGCGATCATGATGGTGCGAATCCTGTGAGCCGATGCCGGGGAGCCTGCCCCTCAACCCTGCTCGAAGGCAATGACGCAGCCCATCGCCGCCTCGGCCGGTACCACGATCCGCTCCTCGCCCCGGCCGAAGGAAATCTCCGCCGCCTCGAGCCGCTCGGCGAGGGCATCGAGATCGGGAACGGTGACGCAAAACCCGAGGAAGCGGGCCGGCGTCGTGTCGGGCTCGGCATGGTAGATCGCCTGCGCGGCCTCGGTATCGAGCACGTCGATGCGCCCGCGCGGCAGCGTCAGGACATAGTCCGCGTTGCCCTCGAGCACGTCCGGAAAACCGGCAAAGGCGGACAGGAAGGTGCGATGCTTGCCGGGGTCGTCGGTCACGAGGATCGCGGCCGAGAGCGCGCTGGCGCCATTGGCGTGCTGCTGGAAGGCGGGGTTCCAGAAATTCTGCGGCTCGTGCTGCTGGCAGACGAAGAAGCCGCATTCCGGCGCCAGCGGATCGGCAGCGAAGGCCAGCGAGAACGCGACGCGAACGGTGCTGCCATCGGGCCGCTTCGCCTGGCGCTCGAAGAAGAAGGGCTCGAAATCGCCGATGCCGGCCCCGTGGAACGCGGCCGCATCGGCCTTGGCGTCCCGGCTTTCGAGGACGAGCATCGACAGGCCCTCGCCACGCTCCAGCGCCTCGCGCACGAACTGGCCGAAGGAGAACTGCCTGGGCGCCGGCGCCGGAATCGCTGCGGCATCGCCGATCGTGATCAGTTCCAGAAACGACCCCGGGAACTGCACGATCCGGTTTTCCGTGCCCCAGGGATGGCGGTTGCGGGCGCCGACGGTGAAGCCGAGCCTCTCGTAGAAGGCGCCGGCGGCATCGAGATCGCGCACGCCGATCACGAGATGGTCGAGGCCGCGTGGCGACGGGGCAGCGGTCGGATCGGTCATGGGCATGGACATGGGCATGGCTCTCGCAACGGCTGCAGGGGGGTTACACCATCCCTAGCAGGTCGGCGCCCGCCGGTCATGCGCCGCCGGGGCGCAACGGTTCTGCCCCGCCCGCCTCACCCTTCGATATAGTGCGGAACGAAGCGCGAGCCGTTCTTGGTGATCGGCGAGACATCCTCGCGCACACACAGGCCGCTGGCCTGCGAGGCGACCAGCCAGGAGCCGAGCACGGCATAGTGGCCGTCCTCGGCGAAGAGGTTCGGCGCGGCGTCCTGCAGGATGAAGCCCTCGGCGCCATAGGGCCCGTCGTCGCTGTCGATCACGGCGCCTCGCTCGATCAGGGCGATGTTGGCGCCCTCGCGCGAATAGAGCGGCTTTCGCACATGGCGCGCCGAGAGCCCGGCGCAGCGCGGGTCGCCCTCGAAGAAGGCGGGCAGCAGATTGGGATGGCCGGGCTCCATCTCCCACAGGCAGGCCAGCAGGCCCTTGTTCGAGAGCAGCGCCTTCCAGGGCGGCTCGACGAACTGGCAGCGCGACGAGGCGAGGTTTGCGGCATAGCCCTCGCGGAACAGCCATTCCCAGGGATAGAGCTTGAACAGCGTCTCGATCGGCTGGTTGGCGCCGTCGCAGAAGCGCCCGTCCGAGAGCAGGCCGATTTCCTCGACATAGGTGAAGCGCGCATCGAGCCCGGCCTGGACGGCGCAGTCCATAAGATAATCGACCGTGCCCCTGTCCTCGTTGCTGTTCTGGACGCAGGCGAGATGCAGCCGGTAGGGCGAGGGCTGGCGCAGCTGCGCGAAGGCGGCGATCAGCCGCTCGTGGAGCGCGTTGAACTGGTCGCAATCCGGGCGCAGCGCGCCGCGCGCCATGCCTTGCTCCAGCCAGTCCCATTGCACCACGGCCGATTCGAACAGCGCGGTGGGCGTATCGGCGTTGTATTCCAGCAGCTTGGCCGGGCCCCTGCCGTCATAGGCGAGGTCGAGCCGGCCGTAGAGGTTGCGGTCGCCGCGCCGCCAGCTGTCGCGAATGAAATCCCAGTGGGCCGCGGGAATCGCCAGCCGCGTCAGCACCGCATCGTCGTCGATCGCTTTCTCGATGAAGGCGAAGCAGAGCTGCTCGATCGCGTCCGTCGGCGCCTCGAGATCGCGCTCGATCTCGTCGAGCGTGAAGGCATAGGCGACGCTCTCGTCCCAATAGGTCTCGCCATCGAGCGTGTGGAAGGCGAAGCCCAGCCGCTCGACTTGCGTCTGCCAGTCGGGGCGCGGCGCGAGGGGAACCCGGCGCATCTCAGGAGGAGGAGGAGGAGGAATAGGACCGCGCGGTCGAGCCGAAGCCGCCGCGTGAGGTCGTGGTTGTCGTCGCCACGCCCGGCGACGAGCCGGCGCGCGCCACCAGCGCGGCGCCCGAGGTGGTCGAATAGGCACGCGCGGAGGAGCCGCCGCGCCCTGCATAGAAGCCACCGCTGGATGACGAGGAGCGCGCCTGCTGGCATTCCGGCGCCTGCCCTCCCGGCGGGCAGGCCTGGCGCGTCGGCGGCAGCAGGGGCTGTGCCGCGCCGCCGCCCTGGGCGAGGCTGCGCGCCAGCATGAACCCGGCGAGCGCCGGCACCACCACCGAGGCACCGTTCCAGACCGCGCTCTGGCAGGAGCCCGAGCCGTATTCGGCCTCGCAGGCGCTGGTGCTGGTGAACTTCTTCGCGTCGCGCAGATGGTTGGCCGAGGCCTCCCGGAAACGCTGGTCGCATTGGGTCGAGGTCAGTTGCCCGCCGGCCCGGCACTCGGCGAGATTGCCGTAGACGAGGCTCTCCTCGCTCTGGTCCTGAGAGCCGCTCCGGCCCAAATAGCTCGCGACGAGCAGAAGGCCCGCCGCGGCCAGGCCGATCTGGGTCGAGCGTTTCATCGCCACCTCCTCAGGCCGTCATGCTGGCGGCGGCGAGCGTGCCTGAGATCACCGCGATGACCGCGAGCATCACCGCCGAAGGCAGGCGATCCTCCTCGATCTTGCGCGACAGATCGGGGATCAGCATGCGCGCCAGCCCATAGGCTCCGAACTGGATGATCATCGCGGCGATCGCCCAGATCACCAGATCGGGGATGCTGCTCGCCTGCGCGATCGCCTTTTCGAGCGGCACCGAGAAGCCCGCGACATTGCCGCCGAGCGCGATCGCCGCCGAGAGATTGCCGCCGCGGATCAGCGCGATCTCGTCATGGGCGGTGAGGCGCAGATAGATAGCCACGAAACAGCCGATCAGCGCGGCGCCGAGCACGAAGTACAAAAGGAACGCGGGCAGCCCCGCCATCGAGATCGCCATGCCGTACCCCCGCGTCACCCTGTCGCGGAGGTCACTATACGTCAGCCAGAGCGCAACGCCAGCGGTCCGATGCGCAGCATCACACCAGCCGGCTCTGCACCATCGCCGCCTCGACGAAGCTCGCAAACAGCGGATGCGGTTCGAAGGGGCGCGACTTCAGCTCGGGATGGTACTGCACGCCGATGAACCAGGGATGGTCGGGATATTCGATCGTCTCGGGCAGCAGACCGTCCGGCGAGAGGCCGCAGAAGCTCATGCCTTCAGCCTCGAGCCGGTCGCGATAGCCCATATTGACCTCATAGCGGTGGCGGTGGCGCTCGGAGATCTCGGTCGTGCCGTAGATCTGCGCGATCTTGGAACCCGCCGCCAGCGTCGAGGCATAGGCGCCCAGCCTCATCGTGCCGCCGAGATTGCCGTCGGCCGCGCGCTGCTCGATCTCGTTGCCGCGCATCCATTCCGTCATCAGGCCGACGACGGGCTCGGTCGTCGGGCCGAATTCGGTCGAGTTTGCGTCCGTGATACCAGCGAGCGAGCGTGCCGCCTCGATCACTGCCATCTGCATGCCGAAGCAGATGCCGAAATAGGGCACCTTGCGCTGCCTGGCGAAGGTCGCAGCCCTGATCTTGCCCTCGGCGCCGCGATGGCCGAAGCCGCCCGGCACGAGGATGCCGTGAACATGCTCAAGGAAGGGCGCCGGGTCCTCCTTTTCGAAGACCTCCGACTCGATCCAGTCGAGGTTGACCTTGACGCGGTTGGCGATGCCGCCATGCATCAGCGCCTCGATCAGGGATTTATAGGCGTCCTTCATCCCCGTATATTTGCCGACGATGGCGATGGTGACCTCGCCCTCGGGGTTCTTCACGCGCTCGGAGATGCGCCGCCAGTTGGAGATGTCGGGCTCCTGGCTGGCATCCATGCCGAAGGCGGCCAGGACCTCGTTGTCGAGCCCCTCGGCGTGGTAGGATAGCGGCACGTCGTAGATCGAGGCGACGTCGCGGGCCTCGATCACCGCCGTCTCGCGGACATTGCAGAACAGCGCCAGCTTGCGGCGCTCCTCGCGAGGGATCTCGCGGTCGGTGCGGCAGAGCAGGATGTCGGGCTGGATGCCGATCGAGCGCAACTCGGCGACCGAGTGCTGCGTCGGCTTGGTCTTCAGCTCGCCGGCCGTGGGGATGTAGGGCAGCAGCGTCAGGTGGATGAAGATGCACTGCCCGCGCGGCAACTGCTGGTTCACCTGCCGGATCGCCTCGAGGAAGGGCAGGCTCTCGATGTCGCCGACGGTGCCGCCGATCTCGACCAGGGTGAAGTCGTAGCCCTCATTGCCGTCGAGGATGAACTCCTTGATGGCGTTGGTGACATGCGGGACGACCTGGATGGTCGCGCCGAGATAGTCGCCGCGACGCTCCTTGGTCAGGATGTCCATGTAGATGCGGCCGGTGGTGATGTTGTCGCCCTTGTTGCAGGGCCGGCCGGTGAAGCGCTCGTAATGGCCGAGATCGAGGTCGGTTTCCGCCCCGTCGTCGGTGACGAAGACCTCGCCATGCTGATACGGGCTCATCGTGCCCGGATCGACGTTCAGATAGGGGTCGAGCTTGCGCAGGCGGACCGTGTGGCCGCGCGCCTGCAGGAGGGCGGCCAGCGCCGCCGCCGCCAGGCCCTTGCCCAGCGAAGACACCACGCCGCCGGTGATGAAGACATACCGCGTCATGGGTGGACACCTCTAAAGCGACGGGTGCGATTCGCTAAGTCCAGGCGTGCAGCCCCGTCCTGCCCTGCACGCTTGTCCACAGGAGAGCGCCGCCCGGCGGCGAACGCACCCCACACAAAAGAGAAGGGCCGGTTGCCCGGCCCCTGCCAAGACTTGCTTGGGCACATCCTTGTCGCAAAAGCGGAAACCACTTTTGCGGGACATCCCTGCCTCACTGCTGCGGCACTGGCGCCGCCGGCGTGGGCGGCTGCGGCGCGCCGCTCGGCGCCTGCAACTGGCGCAGTTGGTCGAGCACGCCACCGGCATTGGGGGCGCTCGGCCCGGCAGGCCCCGCGGGAGCGGTCGGCGCCGGCGCGCCGTCGATGATCGAGCGCTGGACGCGGCCCTGATTGGCCATCACGGCGAGCACGATCGAGGTCAGAAAGAAGGCCCCGGCGAGGATCGCCGTCGTCCGCGTCAGCGCATTGGCCTGGCCGCGACCGGTCATGAAGCCGCCTGCCCCACCACCGCCCGACCCCATGCCGAGCCCGCCGCCTTCGGAGCGCTGCAGTAGGACCACGCCGACGAGCGCGACCACGATGATCAGATGGATGACGATGAGAACGTTCTGCATGAGCTCACGAAATGGGTATGGCGCGGGCCACCGCCAAGGGTCGCCCGCTCCTCCTGTTCGACGACGGCCCGAGGGGCCGGCGAACACGGCGCGGCACATAGCACGCGCTTGGCGGTCGCACCACCCCGGTGATGCGGCGCGCGACCGGCTTTTCTGGCGCCGGCCGTCAGGCGCAGGCCCGCGCGATCGCCAAGAAGTCCTCGGCCTTGAGGCTCGCCCCGCCGACGAGCGCGCCGTCGACATGGGCGACGGTCATCAGCTCGGCCGCGTTGGACGGCTTCACCGAGCCGCCATAGAGCAGGCGCACGCCGGCCGCCGACGCCTTGCCGAGCATGCGGCCGAGTTCGGCCCGGATCGCCTCGTGCATCTCGGCGACATCGGCCGCCGTCGGGGTCAACCCGGTGCCGATCGCCCAGACCGGCTCATAGGCCACGACCAGCGTCGCCGCCGTCGCATTGTCGGGAACCGAGCCGCGCAGCTGCTTGCGGACGACAGCGACGGCCTTGTCGGCCTCGCGCTCGGCCTTCGTCTCGCCGACGCAGACGATCGGCACCAGCAGCGCCCGATGGGCCGCCTGCGCCTTGGCTTTCACCGTCGCGTTGGTCTCGCCATGGAGTGTGCGCCGCTCCGAGTGGCCGACGATGACGAAAGCGGCCCCTGCATCGGCCAGCATCGCGGCCGAGACCTCGCCGGTGAAGGCGCCGGCCTCCTGCATGCTGCAATCCTGGCCGCCCGTTGCGATCCGCGAGCCGATCAGCGCGGCGCTCGCCGGATAGAGCAGGCTGGCGGGCGGGCAGATCGCGAAATCCACGGCGCTCTTCAGGCCGGAATCGTAGCCCTTTGCGACAGCGGCGGCGATGGCGAGATCCGCCTTCAGTCCGTTCATCTTCCAGTTGCCGGCCACAAGGGGCCTGATGCTGCGCGTCACATGCGTTCTCCCGAATGCTGCTGCGGCTCTAGCAATGCCGGCGGTGGCCTGCAACGGTGGCGGGCCTCGCCTGCGTCGATGGCACACGAATCCGCGGGGGCGATTGCGGCACGGCGCTGCGGTTCCTATAAGCAGCGCCGACGAAAACCGGCCGGGGCGCCCGCAGCGCCCCGCCAGGGCCAGGAAAGACAGATCTCCATGATGATGACGGGCATCCGCAACGCGGGTCGGAGCTTTTTCGGCAAGCTTCTCATCTTCGTCCTGTTCGGCTTCCTGATCTTCTCCTTCGCGATCTGGGGCATCGGCGACATCTTCCAGGGGTATGGCCGCAACTCCGTCGCCCGCGTCGGCAAGGCCGAGATCGGCCTGGAGCAGATGCGCACGGCCTTCCAGAACGATCTCCAGCAGTTGACCCGCCAGCAGCGCCGCCAGATCACACCGGAGATGGCCCGCGCGCTCGGCCTCAACCGGCAGGCGCTCTCGCGCCTGGTGACGGCCTCGGTGCTCGATCAGACGGCGCAGTCCATGCGCCTGGCCGTGTCCGACGACACCATCCGCACGCTGATCTTCGCGGATCCCACCTTCCGCGACGCCTCCGGCAATTTCTCGGCGCCGCGCTTCAACGATCTGCTGCGCTCGAACGGCTTCACCGAGCAGAGCTATGTGCGCGAGCAGCGCGAGACCATCCTGCGCCAGCAGATCGGCGAGATGGTCGTGGGCGCCGTCGGCGCGCCGGTGGCGCTCCAGGAACTTGGTCACCGCCTGCGCAACGAGCGGCGCGACGTCACCCTGGCGCGCCTGGCGCCCGGCCTGGCCGGCGAGATTCCGGCCCCGACCGAGGCGCAGCTCAAGACCTTCTTCGAGGAGCGCAAGGGCGCGTTCCGGGCGCCCGAGCGGCGCACCGCCGACATCCTCGCGCTGTCGGCCGAGACGCTGGCCGACGCCGCCGCCGTCAGCGAGGTCGAGGCCCGCGCGCGCTATGAGGAGGTGAAGGCGCAGCGCTTCACCACGCCCGAGACGCGCACCATCCAGCAGATCGTCTTCCCCAATGCCGAGGAGGCGCAGGCCGCCCGCGCCCGCATCGAGGCCGGCGAGAGCTTCGATGCCGTCGCGGCCGCGCGCAACATCGCCGCGGCCGAACTGACGCTCGGCAGCTTCACCCGCACCCAGGTCTTCGATCCGGCCGTCCGCGACGCCGCCTTCGCCTTGGCGGAGGGCACGGTCAGCGCCCCCGTCACGAGTGCCTTCGGCCCGGTGCTGCTGCGCGTGACCGCGGTCGTGCCTGAGACAGTGCGCCCCTTCGAGCAGGTCGCGGCAGAGATGCGCGGCGACGTCGCCACGCGCCGCGCCGCAAGTCTCATCACCGAGATACACGACAAGATCGAGGACCAGCGCGCCGCGGCCCGGCCGCTGGCCGAGATCGCCAAGGAGTTCAACCTGCCGCTCCGCAGCGTCGGGCCGATCGATGCCGGCCTCCTCCGCCCGGACGGCAGCGCCGAGGCTCCGCTGGCTGGCGGCGACGCCACGGTCCAGGCCATCTTCCGCTCGGAGCCGGGGGTCGACAACGAGGCGATCCGCCTGCCCCGCGACACGGGCTATGTGTGGTACGACGTCAGGACGATCGACCCGGCGCGCGAGCAGGGTTTCGACGAGGTCAAGGCGCAGGTCGAGACGCAATGGCGCGCTGACGAGGTCGCCAGCCGCCTCTCCGCCAAGGCGCGCGAGTTGGTCGAGCGGCTCGACAAGGGCGAGTCTTTCGATGTCGTCGCATCCTCAGCCGGACTGACGATCGAGCAGGCGGCCGGCATCGGCCGCCAGGAGCAGCGCCCCGACCTGCCCGCCAATGTCGTCAGCCTGATCTTCGGCACCCCGGCCGGCAAGAGCGGCTCGGCGTCCGTCGCCGATGGCGGGCGCATCCTGTTCAAGGTCGATGCCGCCACAGTGCCGAGCTATGCCCGCACGACTCAAGAGGCCGAGAACTTCGCCCGCACGCTCGGCGCCAGCGTCAGCGAGGACATTCTCACGCAATATGTCGCGCAGCGGCAGGCCGAACTCAGCGTCTCGATCAACGAGGCGGCGTTCCGCAACGCCACCGGCGGCAACCAGAACTGACCATGACCGAGGCGCAGGGTCCCGACGCGTTCGCCGCCGCCTACGAGGCCGGCACCCCGCAGATCCTGCGGCAGGTGCTGGTCGGCGATTGCGAGACGCCCGTCGCCGCCTTTCTGAAGCTGCGCCACGCCACGACGGGGCCGGCCTTCCTGCTCGAATCGGTCGAGGGTGGCGCGGTCCGCGGCCGCTACTCGATGATCGGCCTCGAGCCCGATCTGATCTGGCGCTGCCATCGCGGCGAGGCCGCGCTCTGCCGCCCGGCGCTCGGCGAGGCCTTCCTCCCCGATCCCCGCCCGGCCTTCGAGAGCCTGCGGGCGCTGCTCGACGAAAGCGCCATTCCCCAGGCCGAGGCGACGGGCGCCGACGAGCTGCCGCCGATGGCGGCGGGCGTCTTCGGCTATCTCGGCTACGACATGGTCCGGCTGATGGAACGCCTGCCGGAGCCCAAGGACACCGGCACGGGCGTGCCCGACGCCATCCTGACCCGGCCGACGCTGATGGTCGTGTTCGATTCGGTGCGCGACGAGATCCATGTCGTGACGCCGGTGCGCCACCAGCCCGGCGTTTCGGCCCGCGCCGCCCATGAGCGGGCGCTGGAGCGGCTGGATGCGGTGGTACGCGCGCTGGAAGGCCCCCTGCCCCCGGAGGCGGCGATCGACATCGCCGCCCTGCCCGAGCCGGCGATCGTCTCCAACACCACCGAGGCGCAGTTCCACGGCATGGTCGCGACCGCGCAGGACTACATCCGCGCCGGCGACATCTTCCAGGTCGTGCTGTCGCAGCGCTTCGAGGCGCCGTTCCAGCTTCCGCCCTTTGCGCTCTACCGGGCCCTGCGCCGCGTCAATCCGGCGCCGTTCCTCTGCTATCTCGACTTCGCCGCGTTCCAGATCGTCTGCTCGAGCCCCGAGATCCTGGTGCGGCTGCGCGACGACACGGTCACGATCCGGCCGATCGCCGGCACGCGCCGCCGCGGCGCCACGCCGGCCGAGGACGAGGCCCTCGCCCAGGAGCTGCTGGCCGACCCCAAGGAACGGGCCGAGCACCTGATGCTGCTCGATCTCGGGCGCAACGATGTCGGCCGCGTCGCGCAGATCGGATCGGTGAAGGTCACCGATTCCTTCTTCATCGAGCGCTACAGCCAGGTCATGCACATCGTCTCGAATGTCGAGGGGACGATCGATCCGCGCCATGACGCGCTCGCGGCGCTGGCGGCAGGCTTCCCCGCCGGCACCGTCTCGGGGGCACCGAAGGTGCGCGCCATGGAGGTCATCGACGAGCTCGAGCACGATGCGCGCGGCGCCTATGGCGGCTGCATCGGCTATTTTGGCGCCAATGGCGAGATGGACACCTGCATCGTTCTGCGCACGGCCGTGGTCAAGGACGGCCGCATGCATGTCCAGGCCGGCGCGGGCATCGTCTATGATTCGAACCCCGCGTCAGAGCAGGCCGAATGCGTGAACAAGGCCAAGGCCCTGTTCCGCGCCGCCGAGGAGGCGATCCGTTTCGCCGCACGGGCCGGGCGGGGCCAGTAGGCCGCGGTCTCCGCGCCTCCTGAGCCGCTGCGGAGACAGGCAGGGGCCCGTCAGTGTCCCTTGCCGGGCGATGCCACTGTCATCCGGTCGACCCAGGCGATGCCGATGGCCGAGAGGATGAAGACCGTGTGGATCACCGTCTGCAGGATGATGCCGGTCTCGGTGTAGTCGGTGGTGCGGTTGGCGCTGCCGATATTGCCGGCCTCGATGAAGGTCCGCAGCAGGTGGATCGACGAGATGCCGATGATCGCCATGGCGAGCTTGATCTTGAGCACGCTGGCGTTGACGTGGCTGAGCCATTCCGGCTGGTCTGGATGACCCTGCAGATTGAGCCGCGAGACGAAGGTCTCGTAACCGCCCACGATGACCATCACCAGCAGGTTCGAGATCATCACCACGTCGATCAGCCCCAGCACCACCAGCATGATCTGCTGCTCGCTGAAATCGGTGGCGTGCTGGACCAGATGCACCAGCTCCTTCAGGAACTTGAAGACATAGACGCACTGCGCCACGATCAGCCCGAGATAGAGCGGCAGCTGCAGCCAGCGCGAACCGAAGATGATCCGGGACATCAGGCTGAGCGGCACGGGCGCCGGGGCCGTCTTCTGAGGAGGGGTTTCGTCAGCCTGCGCCATGGTCGGTATCGTATCCTGCAAACGGATGATGCAGTGCAAAATCGGTCGCTGCGATATGGAGCGCAGATCGGCGGCGTGCAAGCGTCTTCCGCATGGACGCGACCACGGCTCTCCCGTGCGACACACGACGAAATTTTGACGCGATCACGTGTCACCTTTCCAACCAACGAGCGTCGCCGTTACGCTTTGTGACCATCGGAGGATGCGCAAGCTTCCTCTCGCTCCTGAAGAGAGGATCCGCCCATGATCAAGACCTTCACCCTCGCTGCCGCCCTCGTCGGCACGGCCTTGCTGGCGGCCCCGGCCTTAGCTGCCCCGATCTCTGCCGCGGCCGGCCCGGCCCTGGCGACCGCCGGTGCCGCGACCGGTCTCGTCGAAACCGTGCAGTATCGCCGCTACGGCTATGGCCCGCGCTATTATGGCCCGCGCTACGGCTATTACCGCGGCGGTCGCGGAGCGGCCGTCGGCGCCGGCATCGCCGCCGGCGTGATCGGCGGCGCGCTCGCTGCCGGTGCGCTGGCCGCCCCGCGCTATGTGGCGCCGGCCCCGGTTTATGTCGCGCCGCCTTCAGTCTATGTCGAGCCGGCGCCGGTCTACGGAGCGCCCTTGCGCGCCTATGGTTACAGCCCGAGCGATGTCGACGCCGTCGCCTATTGCTCGCGCCGCTTCCGCTCCTACGATCCCGAGACCGGCACCTACATCGCCAAGGGTGGCGTGGTTCGCGCCTGCCCCTGACGCCGCCTGACGTCCGGATCGTCCAAGCCTCCCCGCAGCACCGCGGGGAGGCTTTTGTTTGCGCGCATGGACGGCGCTAGGGTGGAGCGGCATCGGAGCCGCCCTGCATGATCTCAGCCCTGACCCTGCTTCTGGCCTGCCAGCTCGTCGGCGAGGCCATGGCCCGCCTGTTCGCCCTGCCGGTTCCAGGCCCCGTCATCGGCATGGCGCTGCTGTTCCTCGGCCTGCGGCTGCGTCCGGCGGCGGCGCAGGACGGCGCCCCGCTGGCGACTGTGGCCGGCGTCCTGCTGGCTCACCTGTCCCTGCTGTTCGTGCCGGCCGGCACCGGCATCGTGCGCCACGCCGCCTCCCTGGCGGCGCATGGACCGGGGCTGATCGTGGCGCTCACCCTCTCGACGGCGCTGACGCTGGCCGTCACGGCGTTCGTCTTCGTTAAGGTCGCGGCGCTGGTCGGCAGCCGGGCGGAGCCGGAGTCGTGATCGCGCCCGATCTGGCCCGCGTCGAGACGCTCTGGGTCTATCTCGCCACCGATCCGCTGCTCTGGCTCACCGTGACGCTCATCGCCTATGTCGTCGCCGACCGGATCTCCGCCCGCTTCGGGCGCCACCCGCTGGCCAACCCCGTGCTGATCGCCGTCGCCCTGCTGGCCGCGATCCTGACGGCGACGCGCACGCCCTTCGAGACCTATTTCCAGGGCGCGCAGTTCGTGCACTTCCTGCTCGGCCCGGCCACCGTCGCGCTCGCCCTGCCGCTGCACCGGCACTGGCCGCTGGTGCGCAAGGCGGTGCTGCCGATCCTGGCGGCGCTCTTCGCCGGCGCCGTGACCGCGGTTGTCAGCGCTGTCGGTATCGCGGCGGCCTTCGGCGTGCCGCATCCGATCCTGGCTTCGCTCGCGCCGAAATCGGTCACGGCGGCGATCGCCATGGGCATCGCCCGCGAGATCGGCGGCGAACCCTCGCTCACTGCCACGCTGGTGATCGCGACCGGCATCCTCGGCGCGGTCATGGTGACGCCGCTGATGGTCGTGCTCGGCTTCACCGACTGGCGGGCCCGCGGCTTCGCCGCCGGGCTCGCCGCGCATGGCATCGGCACGGCGCGCGCGTTCCAGGTCAATCCTGTGGCCGGCGCCTTCGCCGGCATCGCGATGGGCCTCAACGGGCTTGTCACGGCGGCGCTGGTGCCGCTTATCCTGCGCTTCTTCTGAACCGGAGCCTGCCCGTGCGCATCGCCACCTGGAACGTCAATTCGGTCCGCCAGCGGCTCGGCCATCTGCTGGATTTCCTGAAGGAGGCGCAGCCCGACGCGCTCTGCCTGCAGGAGATCAAATGCATGGACGCCGACTTCCCGCGCCGCGAGATAGAGGAGGCCGGCTGGCAGGTCGAGACCCACGGCCAGAAGACCTTCAACGGCGTCGCGATCCTGTCTCGGGCGAAGCTCGAGGATGTCCGCCGCGGGCTGCCGGGCGACGAGGCCGACGAGCAGGCGCGCTATCTCGAGGGCGTGCTGCCGCTGGCCGGCGGCGTCGTCCGGCTGGCCTCGATCTACCTGCCCAACGGCAACCCGCCCAACACCGAGAAATATCCCTACAAGCTCGGCTGGATGAAGCGCCTCACCGCCCATACGCGGATGCTGCTCGCCCATGAGGAGCCGCTGGTGCTGGCCGGCGACTACAACGTCATCCCCGAGCCGCGCGACGCGCGCGATCCGGCCGCCTGGGTCTCGGACGCGCTCTTCCTGCCGCAGACCCGCACGGCCTTCCGGGGGCTCATCAATCTCGGTCTCACCGAAGCCCTGCGCGCCACCACCGACGAGGCCGGCCTCTACACCTTCTGGGACTATCAGGCCGGCGCCTGGCAGCGGAACAACGGCATCCGCATCGACCATCTCCTGCTCTCGCCCCAGGCCGCCGACAGGCTGGAAAGCGTGCAGATCGCCAAGCATGTGCGGGGCTGGGAGAAGCCGTCGGACCATGTGCCGGTGATGGTGGAACTGCGGGCAGCCTGAAGCCGTCCCGTCAGTGCGAGCGCAGCGAAGCAATCCAACTGGACGTCGAGCGCGCGGCCCCTGGATTGCTTCGCTGCGCTCGCAATGACGACGTGCGGCTCACTCGCCCGAGCCGCGCTTCACCCCGTCCTTGATGAAGACCTTGAACGGCGTGGTGCCGGTGGCATCGCTATCGAGCGAACGCCAGCGGCCGTTCGTGCAGAGGATGCCGCCCTGCGCCTCGACCGCGTCGAACACGATCGCATTGCGATAGACGGTGCCGTTGGGCTCGATGGCGCGGAAATGCGTGGTGCATTCGCCGCCTGCGACGACGGGATCGTAGTCGTGGATCATGATCCCGCCGCCGCCGGTGCTCGGAAACGGATCGGCCAGGACGGGCCAGCTTTCATAGGCCTCCTGCCCCAGGCTGGGCGCGCCCGGCAGGGAGACAAGCGCGGCGAGGACGACAAGGCGTGCGATGTGCATGGAACGGGACTCCGATTGACGGAGCCGTTACGCGACGTTCCTGCGGCTGGATGCGACCGGCGTCGGAAAAGGGCGGTGCCTCAGCGCGGCACGGCAGCGCGTGCGCCGGCCACCTGCTGGCGCTCGATCAGGGCGAGCGCCGCGGTACGATCGCCGGCCGAAGCGGTCGCAAACGCCGTCTCG
Source organism: Allobosea sp. R86505 (assembly GCF_042466375.1). Taxonomy (NCBI): domain Bacteria; kingdom Pseudomonadati; phylum Pseudomonadota; class Alphaproteobacteria; order Hyphomicrobiales; family Alloboseaceae; genus Allobosea; species Allobosea sp. R86505. Next base: position 3,107,837 of record NZ_JAXHPY010000001.1, read on the forward strand.
TGGCGCTCGATAATCCAGCTGTCGCGGTCGGGATCGGCGCTCTCGCGCGCCAGCGAAAGCCACATCAGCCCGAGCACCGGCTGGCGCGGCACGCCCTCGGCCCCGCGCAGCAGCATGTCGCCGAAGACGGCGCGCGCGGGCGCATAGCCCTTCTCGGCCGAGAGCTTCATCCAGCGCGCCGCCTGACGCGCATCGCGGCGCGTGCCCTGCCCGTTCATGTAGAGCCGGCCGAGATTGTACTGGCCTTCCGGATCGCCGAAATAGGAAGCGGCGTAGTGGAACATGTCGAAGGCGCGGTCGAGATTCGGGCGGACATAGCTGCCGTTGATCCCGTCCATGAAATAGCCGCCGAGCGCCACGAAGGCGCTGCCGACGATGCGGCCATTGGCCGTGCCGGGAATCGCGTCGGCATTCTCGTCCGCGATCTTCGAAAAATACTCGAACGCCTTGAGATCGTTGGCGGGCACGCCCTCGCCGCCGGCATACATTCGGCCGAGTTTGAACTGCGCCGTGAGATGGCCCTGCGCGGCCGCGTATTCGAGCGCGCGCACGGCACCAGCCTGGTTGCCGGCCGTGGAATCCCGCATCCAGGCGCGGATCGCGTCACGCGCGCTGCTGAAGGGCACGAGCGGCAGCGCCGTATGGGCGGCCGGCGCGTTGGGAGAAGGCGCGATGGTCGCCGCGCCGGCGGAGGGCACGTCGAGCGCGCGGGGCTCGGGCAGCGCCACCCCGGGGATCGGCCGGGGCGGAACCGGACCCCGACCGCCCATGACATCCTGCGCCCAGGCGGCCTGCTGGCCACCCAGGACGAGGAACAAGGCTGCGATCGTGGTCTCAGATATCCGCATAGCAATGGGTCTCGGCGGCGCCGCCCGGATGGGTCACGGCCCCTCCCTTGGCGGAGCCGACGGTCTGCGCATATTTCCAGAGAGCGCCGGAGTTGTAGTCCGTCTTCCGCGGCACCCAGCTCTTACGACGCTCCTCAAGTTCGGCATCAGAAAGGCGGACTGCGAGCTTTCCTGTGATGGCGTCGAGCTCGATGATGTCACCGTCCCGGATCAGGCCGATCGGCCCGCCGACGGCGGCTTCAGGCCCGACATGGCCGACGCAGAATCCGCGGGTGGCGCCCGAGAAGCGGCCATCCGTGATCAGCGCGACCTTGTCGCCCATGCCCTGCCCGTAGAGGGCAGCCGTGGTCGACAGCATCTCGCGCATGCCCGGCCCGCCCTTGGGGCCCTCGTAGCGGATCACCAGCACGTCGCCGACCTGGTACTCGCGCTTGCTGACGCAGGCGAAGGCGTCCTCCTCGCAGTCGAAGCAGCGCGCCGGGCCGGTGAAGGTCAGCTGCTCGGTGGTCATGCCGGCGATCTTCACGATCGCGCCCTCGGGGGCGAGATTGCCCTGCAGGCCGACGACGCCGCCATTGTCCGACAGCGGCTTGTTGGCGGGACGGATGACGTCCTGCTCGTCGTTCCACTTCACGCTGGCGAGGTTCTCCGCGATCGTGCGGCCGGTGACCGTCATGCAGTCGCCATGCAGGAAGCCGTGGTCGAGCAGCGTCTTCATCAGCAGCGGGATGCCGCCGACCTCGAACATGTCCTTGGCGACGTATTTTCCACCCGGCTTCAGATCGGCGATGTAGGGGGTCTTCTTGAAGATCTCGGCGACGGCGAAGAGATCGAAATCGATGCCGCATTCATGCGCGATCGCCGGCAGGTGCAGCGCGCCATTGGTCGAGCCGCCCGAGGCCGCGACGACCATCGCCGCATTCTCGAGCGCCTTGCGGGTGACGATGTCGCGCGGGCGGATGTTGCGGGCGATCAGCTCCATCACCATCTCGCCGGCGGTGTAGCAGAAGGTGTCGCGCACGTCGTAGGGCGCCGGCGCGCCGCAGCTATAGGGCAGCGCAAGGCCGATCGCCTCGGCGACGGTGGCCATGGTGTTGGCGGTGAACTGCGCGCCGCAGGAGCCGGCCGAGGGGCAGGCCGCCTCCTCGAGTTCCTGCAGGTCCTCGTCGGACATGGCGCCGACCGAGTGCTTGCCGACCGCCTCGAACACGTCCTGCACCGTGACCGGCTTGCCCTTGAAGGTGCCGGGCAGGATCGAGCCGCCATAGATGAAGATCGAGGGCACGTTCAGGCGCACCATCGCCATCATCATGCCGGGCAGCGACTTGTCGCAGCCGGCGAGGCCGACGAGCGCGTCATAGCAATGCCCGCGCATGGTGAGCTCGACCGAGTCGGCGATGCATTCGCGCGAGGCGAGCGACGACTTCATGCCCTGGTGGCCCATGGCAATGCCGTCGGTGACGGTGATGGTGCAGAACTCGCGCGGCGTGCCCTGCGCCGAGGCGACGCCCTTCTTCACGGCCTGGGCCTGGCGCATCAGCGAGATGTTGCAGGGCGCGGCCTCGTTCCAGCAGGAGGCGACGCCGACGAAGGGCTGGGAAATCTGCCGTGAGGTCATGCCCATGGCGTAGTAATAGGAGCGGTGCGGGGCGCGGGCCGGGCCCACGCTCACATGCCGGCTGGGAAGCCTGGACTTGTCGAAAACACGCGCATCCATCGTCTTTTTCCTCGTTCCACCCTGCGCTGTGACGCGCGCGGCAGATGTGCCACGCAGGCCAAGCCGGGCGCAACGTCGGTCCCGCCCTCCCCGATGCCGCATATCAGCACCCGCGACCCCGGAATCAGACTTTAATTCGTCTATATCTCAGAGACTTATCACCCACCCTTGCTGAGGGCGCTTTGTGGCGGGATCGCGGCGGTTCCATCCCGGCGCCGGTACCCCGGCGCAATCCGGCGAACTGTTGCCGCGATGCCACAACCCGCCCGACAGGGTACGCCCGGCGGCGCTCAGAGCACCATCGGCAGGATGAAGAAGCCGCCGACGATGACCACCACGAGTGCGAGCGCCGTCATCGGCAGGTGCTTCTCGATGAAGATGCGAATGTCGTCGCCATAATAGCGCAGCGCGACCGCAATCATCGCGAAGAAGGTGACGCGCGAGATCACCATGCCGATCGTGAACTTCCACAGGTCGAAATGCAGGAAGCCCGACATGATCGTCACGATCTTGAAGGGGATCGGGGTCAGGCCCTTGGTCACCAGCACCCAGAACCAGAAATCCTGCGAGGTCGAGATCAGCTGCGCCGCCTTGTCCTGCAGCCCATAGATGCTGATCAGCCAGGAACCGACCGAGTCGTAGAGCAGTGCGCCGATGGCGTAGCCGAGATAGCCGCCGAGCACGGCGCCCAGCGAGCACACCCCGGCATAGAACCAGGCGCGGTCCGGCCGGGCGATGCACATCGGAATCAGGAGCGGGATCGGCGGCAGCGGGCTGACCGAGCTCTCGACGAAGGTCAGGAAGAACAGCAGCCAAGGGGCGGCCGGATGCGAGGAATAGGCAACCAGCCCGTCATAGGCGCGCTTCAACATGGCGGAAGAACAACCGGTCCTGGGTTATCGGCATCGAGATGCATGGCGGGCTTGCGTCCGACGCGCATCTAACCGTGTCGCGGGAAGAATGCCAGCAATGTCTTGCGGTAACGTCAATTTGACGACAGCCCCGCGGCCGAAAACGGGCGCGGTCCTCACGACAGCCGCGCCAGCGCCTCCGCGATCTTGAGCTTGCGCGCTTCTGCCGCCGCCTTGCGCTCGCGATTCTCCACGACGATCTCCTCCGGCGCCCGGGCCATGAAGTCGGGATTGCCGAGCTTCCTGTCGACGGTGGCGATGTCCTGGTCGAGCTTCGCCATCTCTTTGGTCAGGCGCGTGCGCTCGACCTCGAGATCGATGATCCCGGCCAGCGGCAGCGCCGCGACCTCGCCCCTCACGATGATCTGGGCCGACTGCGCCGGCGAGGCCGCCTCGAAAGCAATGGCGGAGACGCGCGCCAGGCGCTCGATCATCGGCGCCCAGGCTTCGACCGTGGCCCGCGTCGCAGGAGACGCGTTGACGAGCACCAGCGGCGCCTGCGTGCCGGCGGGCACGTTCACCTCGGAGCGGACCGAGCGGATGTCGGAAATCAGATCGACGACGAAGCCGATCTCGGCCTCCGCTGCCTCGTCCTTCAGCGCGGCGAGGTCCGGCCAGCGGGTCAGGCAGACCAGCGCCGCATCTCCTGCGGACAATGCGCGCGGAGCCCCCTCGCCCGCCTTCTGCGCCCAGAGTTCCTCGGTCAGGAAGGGCATGAAGGGGTGCAGCAACTGACAGATCAGGTCGATGACATGCGCGACCGTCGCCTGCGTCTCGGTCTTCTCGGCGGGATCGACGCCCTCGCCCTGCAGCACCGGTTTGGCCAACTCCAGATACCAGTCGCAGAACTGGTTCCAGACGAAGCGATAGGCTGCGCCCGCCGCCTCGTTGAACCTGAAGCTCGGGATGCCCGCCGCGATGCCCTCGGCCGCGGTGGCGGCCTCGCTGAGGATCCAGCGGTTGAGCGGCAGCTTCACCTGCGCAGGGTCGAAGCCTTCGACGCGGGCACAGCCGTTCATCTCGGCAAAGCGGGCCGCGTTCCAGATCTTGGTCGCGAAGTTGCGGTAGCCCTCGACACGGTTGGTCGCGAGCTTGATGTCGCGGCCCTGGGCGGCCATCGCGGCCAGCGTGAAGCGCAGTGCATCGGCCCCGTACTGGTCGACCAGCACCAGCGGATCGATGACGTTGCCCTTCGACTTCGACATCTTCGCGCCCTTCTCGTCGCGAACGATGGCGTGGATGTAGACGTCCCTGAACGGCACCTCGTCCATGAAGTTGAGACCCATCATCATCATCCGGGCGACCCAGAAGAAGATGATGTCGAAGGCGGTGACCAGCGTCGCCGTCGGGTAGTAGCGCTTCAGCTCCGCCGTATCCTCCGGCCAGCCCAGCGTCGAGAACGGCCAGAGCGCTGAGGAGAACCAGGTGTCGAGCACGTCCTCGTCGCGCGTGAGCTGGACCGCACCGCCATAATGGCCGAGCGCCAGCGCCTGAGCGGCGGCTTCCGATTCCGCCACGAAGCACTCGCCATCGGGCCCGTACCAGGCCGGAATCTGGTGGCCCCACCAGAGCTGGCGCGAGACGCACCAGGGCTCGATGTTCTCCAGCCAGTCGTAATAGACCTTGGTCCAGTTCTCGGGCGTGAACTTCGTGCGCCCGTCCTGCACTGCCTTGAGCGCGCGGTTGGCCAGCGGCTTGACGTCGACATACCACTGGTCGGTCAGCCAGGGCTCGATCACGACGTCCGAGCGGTCGCCATGCGGCACGGTGTTGGTGTTGGGCTCGATCTTGGCGAGGAAGCCGCGCTCCGCCATCAGCGCGACGACCGTCTTGCGCGCCGCGAAACGGTCGAGACCGTGCAGCGCCAGCGTCTGCCCCTCGGGCGCGCTGCCCTGGAGGAAGGCCTCGTTCTCCGCCAGCAGGATGCGCGCCTCGCCATCGAGGATGTTGATGACCGCGAGCTTGTGGCGCTTGCCGACCTCAAAATCGTTGAAGTCATGCGCCGGGGTGATCTTGACCGCGCCGGTGCCCTTCTCCGGATCGGCATAGTCGTCGCCGACGATCGGGATGACGCGGCCGACCAGCGGCAGCACGGCGTTGCGGCCGATCAGGCTGCCGATGCGCTCGTTATCCGGATGGACCGCGACACCGGTGTCGCCCAGCATCGTCTCCGGGCGGGTCGTCGCGACCTGGATATAGGTCGAGGCGTCGTCGGCGTCGTAGGTCACGCCTTCGAGCGGGTAGTTGAAATAATAGAGATGCCCGCCCGGATCCTTGCTCAGGACCTTGTCGAGCTTGGCCGAGTCGAACTCGTCCTCACTGCTGCGCTGCCATTTGAACGAGCCGGTCTTCTCGACCTGCACGACCTCGAGGTCCGAGATCGCGGTCTGGAACTTCGGGTCCCAGTTCACCAGCCGCTTGGCGCGGTAGATCAGGCCCTGCTTGTGCAGGGCGACGAAGACCTTGAGGACGGCCTGGCTCAGCCCCTCATCCATGGTGAAGCGCTCGCGCGACCAGTCGCAGGAGGCCCCCAGCCGCTTGAGCTGATTGACGATCGTCCCGCCGGACTCTTCCTTCCACTTCCAGACCTCGGCCAGGAAGGCCTCGCGGCCCATGGTGCGCCGGTCGGTCTTGTTCTCGGCGGCGAGCCTGCGCTCGACGACCATCTGCGTGGCGATGCCCGCATGGTCGGTTCCCGGCTGCCAGAGCACGTCCTTGCCGCGCATCCGCTCGAAGCGGCAGAGCACGTCCTGCAGCGTGTTGTTGAGCGCGTGGCCCATATGCAGCGAGCCGGTGACGTTGGGCGGCGGGATCACGATGCAATAGGGCTCGGCACCCGGCGTCGCGCCGCGCCCGGCGGCAAAGGCGTTCGCCTCCTCCCAGGCCCTGCTGATCCGCGCCTCGACGGCGGCCGGCTCGAATGTCTTGTCCATCATCGCTTCGCTCGAACGAAAACGACCGGGACATGGCCCGGCCGGAGAAACTGGGCCCGAAAGGTTGCCGGACTTAAGAGCGCAAGCGGCCCCCTCGCGTCAACCGTCAGGGAGGCTGCGACGACGCCGCAACCTGCCGAAGGCCTCGCTTGCGCCCCATCGTGGCGGAACCACCACGCCCCACGACGGTTGAAGCTGCAATCCAGCAGGAGCTTCGAGATGACCCATCACACCGAACAGACCCAGGTCTGGGACCTGATCGACGACATCAAATTCGCGATGCTCGTGACCCATGACGGCGAGGGCGACGAGTTGCGCGCCCGGCCGATGCACGCCCATGGCGAGCGCGACGAGGACACGATCTTTTTCCTGACCGACCGTCGCCACCACAAGGACGACGAGATCCGCATCAACGACAATGTCTGCGTCACCTTCGCCGACAACAGCAGCATGCGCTACGTCTCGGTGACCGGCACCGCGACCGTCGTCGACGACCGGGCCAAGGTGAAGCAGCTCTGGGAGCCGAGCAACAAGGCCTTCTGGGACAGTGAGGACGACCCGAACATCCGCGTGCTGCGCGTGCGGCCTTCGATGGCGGAGTTCTGGGCCAGCCCCGGCAAGATCGTCACGACGGTAAAGATGGCGGCCGCGGCCCTGACCGGTGCCAAGCCGGATATCGGCGTCAATCGGAAGGTGGTGCTCTGATGAACCTGCTCGTTCACGCCGTCGGCGCCTGGATCGCGGCGGAAGCCGCGTCCGGCCGCTATCCCCGCCCGGTGGCCGTCGGCCTCGCGATGCTGGTCTCGCGGCTCGGCGCGCCGACCGCGATGATGACGCTCGCGGCCTTCGCGTTCAAGCGTCTCAACCAGGCCGGCGCCTTCGAACGGCTGAAGACGGGGGCTGCGGAGAGCCGCCGTCGGATCGGCGACGTCTGACCAATAGAGCGCGCTGCGGTCAGTGACGGCCGCCGCGCGCCACCCTTTCGATCTCGGCGCGCACCAGACGCTCGACCATGGTCGGCAGATTGTCGTCCAGCCAGGTCTTGAGCATCGGCTTGAGCATGTCCTTGACCAGATCCTCCAGCGTCCGCGCATTGTTGGTCAGCACGGTGTGGGCGAGCTGCCCGAAGGCACTGGTGACGGCGGAGCTGGTCTGGTCGGAGAGCAGTTGCGCCATGTCGAGCGCTGGCTGCGGAGGAGGCGCGGCCGCGAAGACAGGCGCCGGGGCGGGTTCCGGTTCCGGCGGCGGCGCGGTGACGACCGGCTCGGGAGCCGGCGGCGGTTCGAGGAAATCGACGTCGCCGTCCGGCACGTCGGCAGGCTCTTCGGGCGGAAGCACGCGCGCCGCCTCGGCCCCGAGATCGAGAACATCGTCGTCCTCGACAGGCGGCGGCTCAGGCGGCTCTTCTGGTGCGACCGGCGCAGCTTCGACGGCCGCGCCCTCTTCGGCCGGCTTTTCGTCGTCCGAGATGATCCGCCGGATGGAGGCGAGGATTTCCTCCATCGACGGTTCGTTGGGCTTCGGTTGCGCGCTCATTGGATCCGGACCACTCGACTCCGGGCGCACCGACAGAATCAACGCCGCCCAGTAATCGAGTATTTCACGCAGGTGATGTCAGGCAAGGCACGTCGCGACCTCGCCCACAGGGAAAGCACGTCTGTTGCGCGAATACCCCGTGGGCGGACGCTGCGCCCAGCCCGGCGCGCGGGGCAACCGCCAGGGTCAGCGCCCGTCCGGCGTCTGCGTGCCCCAGAGCAGGCCCTTCACCTGCTCGTAATGCTTGCGCTCGTCATAGGCCTCGGCCCGGAGCTTCAGCGTGGCGGCCGAGAGCCGGCCGATCGCAGACAGCACCGAATAGGAGGCGACAACGCGGTCACGCTGCGCGGTCACCAGTGTCGAGCGCGCGCTGACGAGCTCCTGCTGGGCGTTCAGCACATCGAGCGTCGTCCGTTGGCCGACCTTGGCCTCCTCACGCACACCCGACAACGCGGTTTCCGCCGCCTGGACCTGCGCCTGCGCGGCAACGATCTGGGCCTTGGCGGCTTCCAGCCCGCCCCAGGCCGAAACGACGGCAGCGCGGACGGTATCGCGTTGGGTGTCGACCTCGATGCGGCGCTGGCCGGCGGTTTCCTTCGCCTGACGCGTCCGCGAATAAACCTGACCGCCCTCATAGATCGGGATCGTCAGCGTGCCGACGACGCTCGCGGAAGTGCGATTGTCGCCGAAGGTGCTGGCGTCGTAGCGCTGCTGCACGAGACCGCGGACACCGAGCACCGGATAGAGATCGGCCTCCGTCACCTTGACCTGGAGCTCGGCCGCATCGACGCCGTGCAGCGATGCGATGATCGCGGGATGCCCGGAGAGCGCAGCGTTCAGCGCGGCCGGCAGCGTCTTGGGCAGCAGGTTCTCGACCGGCCGCCCCGGCGCCAACTGCCTCGGCTCGGCACCGACGTTCTGGCGATAGCGGGCGATCGATGTCTTCAGGTTCAATTCGGCGAGAATGGCCTGCGACTGCGACTGAGACAGCCGCGCCTCGGCCTGCGCGACGTCGGTGCGCGTGACTTCACCCACCTGGAAACGATCGCGCGTCTGGCGCAGCTGCTCCTCGAGCACCTCGACGTTGTTGCGATTGAGGGTGAGAATCGCCGTGTCGCGCAGCACGTTCATATACGACGTCGCAGCGTCGAGCAGGACGTTCTGCTCGGTGTTGCGCAACGTGGCGCGGGCACCGAGCACCTGCAATTCAGCCTGCCCGACCGAGTTGCGGGTCTTGCCGCCGTCGAAAATGTTCTGGTCGATCTGGACGCCGCCGCCACGAGGGGCGAGACGCGTGGTCGAGGTCCGCGCACCCGGGATATTCGCATCCGTGATGCTCGCACCGATATCGGCCGAGGCCGTGATGCGGGGCCGATAGCCCGACAGCGCCTGGGGAACGTTCTCGTTCGTCGCCCGCAGAGAGGCGCGCTGGGCGTTCAAGGTCGGATTGCCGGAGTAGGCGCGCGCCAGCGCCGCCTCCATGGTCTGGGCGAGAGCCGGAGATGCTCCCGACGCGATCATCAGGCCCAGCGCAGCCGCCAGACCCGATCCGCAGATCTTTCTACCATCAAACCATCTTACCACAGGACGCCTCATGTGCGGACTCAAGTCGCGCCCAGGCATCGCCCCAGCCTCGGCATACTAAGAAATGATACATAGCCCGCCGCTCGCCATCCGCCAACGCGCAGATGCAGCATTGCCAACCATGCCTGCGTCTGTGCCGCAAAAATGCGACACTGCCGGGTATCAGAACACGAATTCCGGCTTCGTGCGGAACTCCTCGAGCGCCGGCGCCGCCGCGTCGAACACGGCACGCCCCGAAGCCTTGCCGCCGCTCTTCTGATAGAGCTTCACACGCGCGGCGCGGCCGCTGCCCTCGACCACGACGAGCCGGCCGCCCTCGCGCAGCAGCGCAAACAGCGAATCCGGCGTCGTCTCGCAGGCACCCGAGACGAGGATCGCGTCGAAGCTGGCATCTGCCGGCTTCTCCGCCGAAGCCGCAACCGTCGTGCCCGCCTGGGCGAACGCCGCCCTGGCCTGTTCGAGTGCGGCCGTATCCGGCTCCCACAGCGTCGCCTCGGCGCCCATCTGCGCCATCAGAGCCGCGCCGTAACCGGAACCGCCGCCATAATCGAGCGTCTGCTCCCCGGCCTGCAGATCGAGCACCTGGATCATGCGGGCTTGCACCATCGGCGCCATCAGCGCCCGCCCCGTCCCGGGAAGCCCCACCGCCTGGTCGAGATAGGCCAGATGCGATAGCGAGGCCGGCAGGAAAGCCTCGCGCGGCACCGTGTCCGCCGCCGCCAGCACGGCACGGTCGGTCACGTCATAGGTCCGCAGCTGGCAGTCGACCATCATGCGGCGCAAGGCGGCGAAACTGTCCATGTCCCGAATTCTCCGTGCGTCCCGACGACGAGGCCGGCCGCGGTCGCACATGACCTGCACGCCGCGCCGTGCCGCGCGAAAGCGTCCCCGTCGACCACGGCTGCTTTCTGTTCGAGTGCGTTGCAAAAGGCAAGACGCCGCCCGCCGCCCTCGCGACGCGACAGGCAGGTCGCGGCGTCGTTGCGCGCATGACGCGCAATCCCGACGCCAGGGCAAGCGGAGTCATGTGTCGCGCATCAGATATATGACGTAACGTCATGCGCGACTCGCGTGGACGGCCGGCATGTTCGATACGAAATCTCTCTGCCTGAGGCTCGTTGACCGCTCGGAGGTCGCGACGGTCCTTTCGACCACCGGCCTGTATGATGCGCGCTATCTTGCCGCCAACAGCGCTTATCTGGCCCTGGTCGAGCGGATCTGGGAGGAACTCGACGGCCAGTCGCTGGTCGGCAAGGGCAGCGCGCGCAGCGACGGCGATCGAGACCGGCGGCTCTGGCTGCTGGATCGGCACGGCTTCTATGATTGCGAGGAGGCTGTCATCGACACCGCGTCGGGCCGCCAGGTCGCCGTCGAGATCAGTGCCCAACGCATTCGGTGCAGCGGTCTTTCCTGCGACCTCGAGTTCCTCAGGCCAATCGGCCGTTATCTGGAGACGACGGGGGCCGCCGGCATGAGCGGAACCGTCTCCAACCCGCGCGCATCCTTTCTGCCGGAACTGCAGACCAATCTGGAAAAGCTGTCCGACTTCAACCGGACGATTCTGTTGCGGCGGATGCTGACGGCCGTCGCCGAGGGCGGAATGCTCATCGCCAAGGTCAATCAGAACCCCACGATCGAGCGATATTCCGACGCACTGCGCAGCCGGATGGCGCGTTACGTCGCAGCCGGCCGCCCCGGAAACGAAACCAAGTTCGATTTTTCGGCGCTCGATGCCGCCGCCGCCGAGCAGTATCTGCTCGAGATGGCGGGAGAGATCTGGAGCCTGATCCATTTCGCGAAGGATCCGGAGACCGCTGGCATGCTGGAACGCCTTGTCGCACCTTACACCGAGCCAGCCTCGCTGGTCGTCGGCGATCCGGGCTCTTGACGCGCAGCCGAACGCCCCGCCCTAGCGATGGCCGGTCGCGTCCTCAACGATCGATCGTCTGAAAAAGATTGGAGGCCTCGCCCGGAATCGAACCGGGGTGCAAGGATTTGCAGTCCTCTGCGTAACCACTCCGCCACGAGGCCTTCCGCGGACCGAAACGCCGCAGCGCCGACCCGATGGCCCGCTATAACCATATGCAGGGCCGCGCCGCAACTGCCATGCTAGGGGGACGGTGCAGATCGGCGCCATTCCGGGAGAGCGGTTGGAAAAGGGGTTGCGTCGCCGGAACGGCGTCGCTATACGCGGCCACCGATCCCGGATAGCTCAGCGGTAGAGCAATCGACTGTTAATCGATTGGTCGCAGGTTCGAATCCTGCTCCGGGAGCCAGTGTTTCGAAAGGCCCGTGCCCTGCCACGGGCCTTTCGCATTTGGGCACTGCGCCGTCGCTGCCTCACCGGCCTCCGGCCGGAATTTCCCACGATGGCGTCCCCCTTTCAGGCCCCGATTCGAGACCGATTCCACCCGGAGTTGGAGCGGCGCCTTGCTCTCCTGCAACCATCGGGCGCCTGCGACGCTGGGGTGTCAGGGGCCGAACAGCCACGCAGCTCCCGCCCGGGACACAAGACATGACCAACTTGATTCTCGCAGCGGTGACGACGCCGGGCCTGGCAGGGCGGCCGGCACCCTGGCAGGGACTTCGATCCCCGTGCCGCCGGTATTGGCCGACCCGGTCAGGTCAGACATCGAACTGGCCCAGATCCGCGGCAATGAAGGATCCGGAAGGTCGCTGTTGCGGGCCGCGGAACCGCTATCGCGGCCAGGCTATGGCTATCGCCGCCATTACGGCTCGCCACAGCGCAGCTACGGACGTCGCTACGACCGCCGCGATCGCCATGGGACTGCACCTGGTGACCCGCCAGCACGAGTAACAGGCCGGTGGCAGCGGGCGCAGGGCGAACCGGCCTGCTTCCTCCTGCCGCATTCGCCCTGCTGGCGCGGCGGGCGACCAAGCGTTAGCTCTCGCGCATGGCAGCCTCATCCCTCCACTGGTTTCGCGACGATCTGCGCCTCGCCGACAATCCGGCCCTGGCGGCCGCTGTCGAGAACGGCCCGACCCTGTGCCTCTACATCTTCGACGAGGGCGACGCGCGGCGCGCTCCCGGTGCTGCGAGCCGCTGGTGGCTGTCGCGGTCGCTGGCGTCGCTCGGCGCCTCGCTTGCGGAGCGCGGCGCGGAGCTCGTCATCATGCGGGGCGATCCTGCCGAGATCCTGCAGCGCGTCGCGGCGCAGGCGAAGGTCGATCTCGTCACCTGGAGCCGGCGCTATGAAGGCGCAGCAATCGCTCTCGACACCGACCTCAAGACCGCGCTGACGACTGCCGGCCATCGCGTCGCCACCTTCAACGCCGCGCTGCTGAACGAGCCCTGGCAGGTCACCACCAAGACCGGCGACCCGATGAAGGTGTTCTCACCCTATTGGCGTGCCGCGCGCGCGCTGGGCGAGCCGCCGGCGCCCCGGCCGGCTCCGGAACGGGTCCTTCCACTCAAATTGCCGCAGCCTGTGGCGGCGATGGCGGTGACGCTCGAATCGTTGGCCCTCGAGCCGACGAGCCCGGACTGGGCTGGCGGCCTGCGTGAAGCCTGGACGCCCGGCGAGGCCGGCGCGGCCGCGGCACTGACGGATTTTCTCACCGGCCCACTCAACGGCTATGGCGAGGGCCGCAACCGGCCCGATTATGTCTCAACCTCGCGCCTGTCGCCGCATCTGCGCTTCGGCGAGATCGGCCCGCGCCAGATCTGGCATGCGACGCGCAGCGCCGTCGAAAGCGGAGAGGCCGCGGCCTCCTCGTCCGATGCCGAAAAGTTCCTGTCGGAGATCGGCTGGCGCGAATTCTCCTATCACCTGCTGTTCTACAATCCAGAACTCGCGACGCGGAACTTCAACGCCCGTTTCGACGCGTTTCCCTGGCGCCGCGATGAAGCCGGGCTGAAGGCCTGGCAGCGCGGAGCGACCGGCTACCCCATCATCGATGCCGGTCTGCGCGAGCTCTGGACCACCGGGTGGATGCACAACCGCGTCCGGATGATCGTCGCCTCCTTCCTGATCAAGCATTTGCTGATCGACTGGCGCAAGGGCGAGGCCTGGTTCTGGGATACGCTGGTCGATGCCGACCCGGCCAACAACGCGGCCAGCTGGCAGTGGGTCGCGGGCTCGGGCGCCGACGCCGCGCCGTATTTCCGGATCTTCAACCCGGTCACGCAGGGGCTGAAATTCGATCCCGACGGCCTCTATGTCCGTCGCTGGGTGCCGGAGATCGCAGACCTGCCGGACGCGCTGATCCATGAGCCCTGGAAGGCCGATGCCGGCACCCTGCGCCGCGCCGGGATCGGGCTCGGCGAGACCTATCCGCGGCCGATCGTCGATCTCGACGCCGGTCGCGAGCGGGCGCTGGCGGCCCTGGCCGCGACCCGGGACTGACGCCCGTGGTTCAGAGCGTCCTGGCGCGCTCGCGCCGGGACGCCTGCCGCAGCAGCGAGAAATAGGCCGGATAGGGCAGCAGGTTCACCGCCTTGAGCAGCCAGGCCAGGCGGCGCGGGAAGGTGATCTCGAAGCCGCCCGACGCCAGACCGTCGGCGATGCGCCGCGCCGCCGCCTCCGGGGTGATGATGAAGGGCATCGGCACCGTCTTGGGGCGCGTCATCGGCGTGTCGACCCAGCCCGGATTGACCAGCTGGAGAGTGATCCCCGCCCGGTCGCAGTCGAATTTCAGCGTCTCGCAGAGATGGATCACGCCCGCCTTGGAGACGCCATAGGCGGAGGCGCCCGGCAGCCCACCATAGCCGGCGACCGAGGCGTTGACCGCGATCTGACCGCGGCCGCGCGCGACCATGCGGTCCAGAACTGCCGACACGCCGCGGGCGACGCCGACGAGATTGACCGCGATGATTCGCTCGAAGGCCTCCATGTCGAGGAGGCCGTCCGACTCGGGCGCGATGCCAGCGTTCAGCACGGCGAGCGCGATCGGACCATGGACGCTCTCGATGCCGTCGACCACCGCCTGCATCGCAGCGGAATCGGTGACGTCGCCGGCATGGGCGACGATGCGGCCGGGCAACCCTTCCGCCCGCCGCGCCACATCCTCGAGCAGGTCGAGCCGCCGCGCCGTGATCGCGACGCTCCAGCCGCGCCGCGCCAGTTCGAGCGCCAGCGCCTCGCCGATTCCCGTGCTCGCGCCGGTGATCCAGGCGATGCCGTCGCTCGGCTGCATGCGCGGCAGGGACATGGGACCTCGCTGACGGGGAAGACCGCCTATCTAGGCCCTGCGCCGGGCGGACGGAAGCCCTCCTCCGCCGTCACCGAAGCGCAGCGCCCACGCAACCGCGCTGTAGCGCGGGCGCCGGGATCGGTGCAGTCTCGCGAGGCCATGCCGATGCCCCCGGCGCGACCGCCGGGACGAATCTCAAGAGTGCGAGACCGATGACCACCGCCCTGCTCTTCCGCCACGACGCCTATCTCGCCGAGACCCCCGCCACCGTGCTGGCGATCAATGAGCGCGGCGGCATCGAACTGGACAAGACCGTCTTCTACGCCACCGGTGGCGGCCAGCCCGGTGATGCCGGCCTGCTGCGCCGGGCCGATGGCTCCGCGATCGAGATCGGCAGCGCGATCTATGATCCGCAGGACCGCAGCCGCGTGCTGCATGTGCCGATGGAGGGCCAGCCCGTGCCCCAGCCCGGCGAGGCGCTGACCGCCGTCCTCGACTGGGAGCGGCGGCTGAAGCGCATGCGCATCCACACCGCGCTCCATCTGCTCAGCGTCGTCCTGCCCTTCCCCGTCACCGGCGGCGCGATCGGCGAGGGCGATGGCCGGCTGGATTTCGACATTCCCGAGGGTGGGCTCGACAAGGCGGAGATTGCCGACAAGCTCAACGCCCTGGTCGCGCGCGACGCACCCGTGATCGAGCGCTGGATCACCGATGCCGAACTCGACGCCAATCCAGGCCTGGTCAAGACCATGTCGGTCCAGCCGCCGCGTGGCTCGGGCCGCATCCGGCTCGTCGCGATCGGCGAGATCGATCTGCAGCCCTGCGGCGGCACCCATGTCCGCAACACCGCCGAGATCGGCCTTGTCGCGGTCACGGATATCGAGAAGAAGGGCAAGCAGAACCGCCGCGTCCGGATCGCGCTCGCCTGAGGGCGCCCGACCGCCGACGGCGAAACAATCAAAGTTCAGGGGAAACGCCCACATGCCCAGCGACACCGTTTTCGTTTCGACCGAGTGGCTCGCGCAGCGCCTCGACGCGCCCGACGTCGTTGTGGTCGACGGCTCCTGGTACCTGCCGGTCCATGGCCGCGATCCCCATGCCGAGTATGCCGAGCGGCGCATTCCGGGCGCCCTGCGTTTCGACATCGACGCGGTCAAGGACACCGGCTCCGACCTGCCGCACATG
Organism: Allobosea sp. R86505; assembly: GCF_042466375.1. Classification (NCBI taxonomy): domain Bacteria; kingdom Pseudomonadati; phylum Pseudomonadota; class Alphaproteobacteria; order Hyphomicrobiales; family Alloboseaceae; genus Allobosea; species Allobosea sp. R86505. The sequence continues at coordinate 3,123,705 of NZ_JAXHPY010000001.1, forward strand.
CTGCCGCGCCCGGAGGCCTTCGCCGCCGCGGTCGGCGCGATGGGCATCGGCGACGGCATGCGCATCGTCGTCTATGACGGGCTCGGGCTGTTTGCCGCGCCGCGCGTGCGCTGGACCTTCAAGACCTTCGGCGCCAAAGACGTGGTGATTCTCGAAGGCGGCTTCCCGAAATGGCAGGCCGAGAATCGCCCGATCGAGCAGGGCCCGCCGCGCAGCCGCGCCGCGCGCAGCTTCACCGCCCGTCTCGACCATTCCGCCGTGGCCGATGCCGGCGATGTCGCCCGCGCCCTGGCCGAGGGGACCGCGCAGGTCGTCGATGCCCGTCCCGGCGACCGCTTCCGCGGCGAGGCGCCGGAGCCGCGCGCCGGCGTCCGCTCCGGCCACATGCCCGGGTCGCTCAATCTGCCCTTCCCCGCGATCGTCGAGAACGGGCAGTTGAAATCGCCGGACGCTATCGCCGCCGCCTTTGCCGAGGCCGGCGTCGATCTCGACCGGCCGCTGATCACGAGCTGCGGTTCGGGCGTCTCGGCGGCGATCCTGTCGACGGCACTGGAGACGATCGGCAAGCCGGCCCGGGCGATCTATGACGGCTCCTGGGCCGAATGGGGCGCCAGCGACCGCCCGCTCGCGACGGGACCGGCGAAGCGCGGCTAGGACGCGGAGGCGCCGTGTCCTTGACCGGCGCGCCTCTCGACAACACTAAACTGAATGGATAACAATTGGACGGCAGGCCATTCAGCCTGCTGTCACAGACGGGTCGTCATTCCTGTCATAAGGCTTCCCACTTTTCGATCCGAGAGGCGGCCGCGACCATCGCGAACACGAGACGGACTGCTACGATGACGCCCGCCCCCGAGATGACGGCAATTCCCGCCAGGGCGACGCGCCGGGACTGGCTGGGGCTGGCCGTGATCGCCCTGCCCTGCCTGCTCTATTCGATGGACCTCACCGTCCTGAATCTCGCGATCCCGCAGCTCAGCGTCGATCTCAAGCCGAGCGCGGCGCAGCTGCTCTGGATCGTCGACATCTACGGCTTCATGGTCGCGGGCTCGCTGATCACCATGGGCACGCTCGGCGACAAGATCGGGCGGCGCAAGCTCCTGCTGATCGGCGCCGCCGCCTTCGGCCTGGCCTCGATCCTCGCCGCCTTCTCGACCAGCGCCGAGATGCTGATCGCGACCCGCGCTTTGCTCGGCATCGCCGGCGCGACGCTGGCGCCCTCGACGCTGTCGCTGATCCGCAACATGTTCCTCGATCCGCAGGAACGAACCTTCGCCATCGGCATCTGGATCGCCAGTTTCTCGGCCGGCGGGGCGATCGGGCCGCTCGTCGGCGGGCTCTTGCTGCAGCATTACTGGTGGGGCTCGGTCTTCCTCGTCGGCGTGCCGGTGATGATCCTGCTGCTGATCCTCGGCCCTATCCTGCTGCCGGAGTTCAAGGATCCGCAGGCGGGGCGGGTCGATCTCGCCAGCGCGGCCCTCTCTCTTACGGCGGTGCTGGCGGTCATTTACGGCATCAAGCACATGGCGGAGCATGGCGCCGGCTGGCAGGCCGCATTGCCCATCCTCGCGGGGCTCACCATCGGCAGTCTCTTCCTGCGCCGGCAGCGCCGTCTCGCCGATCCCTTCCTCGACCTGCGCCTCTTCCGCAATCCGGTCATCAGCGCGGCGCTGGCGATCAATGTGCTCGGCTTCCTCTTCCTGTTCGGCAGCTTCCTCTTCATCGGCCAGTATTTGCAGCTGGTGAAGGGCTTCTCCCCGCTCGAGGCCGGGCTCTGGAGCCTGCCTTCGGCGCTGGCCTTCATCCTGGGCACGCCGATCGTGCCCGTGCTCGCCCACCGCTTCCGGCCGGCCCAGATCATGGCGATGGGCCTGACCATGGCGGCGCTGGGCTTCGCCCTGCTCTCGCGCATCGACATCGACTCGAGCGTCGGTCTCGTCGTGGTCGCCTCGGTGGTCTTCTCGCTCGGCTTCACCCCGGTCGTCGCGCTGACGACGGAACTGGTGGTCGGCAGCGCCCCGCCGGAGCGCGCCGGCTCGGCGGCGGCGATCTCCGAAACCAGCCTGGAGTTCGGCGGCGCCGTCGGCATCGCGGTCCTCGGCAGCATCGTCACCGCCGTCTATCGCAGCCAGATGGCCCTGACCCAGCCGGGCGGTCTGGCCCCCGACGCCGCCCGCAGCGCTGCGGCCACGCTCGGCGGCGCCGTCGCGGAGGCGGCCCGTCTGCCGCCCGATCTCGCCGCGAGCCTGCTGGCGGCGGCCCGGGGCGCCTTCGTTGCGGGCATGCAGCTCTCGGCGCTGGTTGCGACGCTCGGCTTGATCGTCACCGCCGCGATGGCCGTCGTCCTGCTGCGGAAGGTCCCGGCCGCGATCGCGCACCCGGCCTGACGGCGAGGCGGTTCCCCGGGCGCCGCATCTGCCCTACCCTCGCCGCGGAGGAGCCGCCCGATGAGCGATCACGACCACGACCATCCGCACGATCACCCGCATGACCACGGCCAGCACGACGAGCCGCGCTGGAAGCATGACGGCGTGCGCGTCATCACCGGCGACAGGCTCGATTCCAACACCGCCCAGACGCCGGGCATGTTCCGGCAGGCCGCGATCAACCATGCCCGCGTCGGCGCGCAGAAGATCTGGGCCGGAACGGTCTCGATCCAGCCCAATGCCAAGACCGGCGTGCACCACCATGGCGAGCTGGAGAGCGTGATCTATGTCGTGCGCGGCAAGGCGCGGATGCGCTGGGGCGAGCGGCTGGAGTTCGTTGCAGAAGCCGGCCCAGGTGACTTCATCTATGTGCCGCCCTTCGTGCCGCATCAGGAGATCAACGCCGACCCCGACAACCCGCTCGAATGCGTGCTGGTCCGCTCGGACAACGAGGCTGTGGTGGTGAACATCACCGATGTCGACCCGGTCGAGGCGCCGGAATCGGTCTACTGGGTCGACCCGATCCACAAGCACCCGCCGGGCTGACGCCGACGAAGCGAAGGTTCAGTCGATCGCGATCATCACGTCGGAGGCCTTGACGACGGCATAGGCCTCCTGCCCGACGGCGAGGTTCAACTCGTCCACGGCCGCGTTGGTAATCGCCGACGTCACGATCGTGCCGGCGATGTCGAGGCGCACATGCGCCGTCGTCGCGCCACGGGTGATCTCGACGATCCGGCCCTTGAGCTGGTTGCGAGCGCTGATTTTCATCCGGTCTCTCCTCTCACTGCTGGCAGCGCGGAGCCTTGACTCGCCTCGCCAGCTTCTGCGAGCATCGCTATATACAACCAAACACAGCGGTGTCATCCGGAGGACCGTCACATGCTCAAGCGGCGTGCAATTCTGGGAATGGCCATGGCTGCGGCCATCGGTCTCGTATCGGGCGCGGGCCCGGCTCTCGCGCAGCCGCGCGATCTGGTGATTTTCGCCGCTGCCAGCCTGAAGAACGCGCTCGACGACGCGACGGCCGCCTGGGTTAGGCAAACCGGCAAGCCGGTGCCGAAGATCTCCTATGCGGCGAGCAGCGCGCTCGCCAAGCAGCTCGAAGCCGGAGCGCCGGCCGACCTCTTCCTATCGGCCGATCTCGACTGGATGGATTATGCCGCCGGCAAGGGGCTGATCCGGCCCGACACCCGCGTCACCCTGCTCGCCAACCGCATCGCCCTGATCGCGTCCTCCAATTCGACCGCCACCATCGCCATGGGGGCGGGCCTTGAGCTCACTGCTGCCCTCGGCTCCGGCCGCCTCGCCATGGCCAATGTCGAATCCGTGCCGGCCGGCAAATACGGCAAGGCGGCGCTGGAGAAGCTCGGCGCCTGGGACAAGGTCAAGGACAAGGTCGCACAGGCTGACAATGTGCGGGCCGCGCTGCTGCTCGTCAGTCGCGGCGAGGCGCCGCTCGGCATCGTCTACACCACCGACGCCGCCGCCGATCCGAAGGTGAAGGTCCTGGCCACCTTCCCGCAGGATTCCCACCCGCCGATTCTCTACCCCGTCGCCGTGACCAGGGACTCGACCCACCCCGATGCGGTCGCGTTCCTCACCTACCTGCGCAGCTCCGGCCCCAGGGCCGCCTTCGAGAAGCAGGGCTTCACGGTCCCGAACAAGGCCGCCAACGCCACGTGACCGACTGGCTGTCCCCGGAAGAATGGACGGCGGTCCGCCTGAGCCTGCTCGTTGCCACCACGGCCATGCTCGTGAGCCTGCCCTTCGGGCTCGCGGTGGCGTGGCTGCTGGCGCGCGGGCGCTTCTGGGGCAAGTCGATCCTTGATGTCGCCGTTCACCTGCCGCTGATCCTGCCGCCTGTGGTCACCGGTTATCTGCTTCTGATCTGGTTCGGCCGGCGCGGGCCGGTGGGCCAGTTTCTGTACGACTGGTTCGGCATCGTCCTCTCATTCCGCTGGACTGGCGCCGTGCTCGCGGCGGCGGTGATGGGCTTCCCGCTGATGGTGCGCGCGATCCGGCTCTCGATCGATGCTGTTGACCGCAAGCTCGAGGATGCGGCGGGCACGCTCGGCGCCAGCCCCGCCTGGGTCTTCATCGTCGTCACCCTGCCGCTCTGCCTGCCCGGCATCCTCGTCGGCATGATCCTGAGCTTCGCCAAGGCGATGGGCGAGTTCGGCGCCACCATCACCTTCGTCTCGAATATTCCCGGCGAGACGCAGACCCTGCCCTCGGCGATCTACACCTTCACCCAAATCCCCAATGGTGATGCCGGCGCCATGCGGCTCACGCTGATCTCGATCGCCATTTCGGTGGCGGCGCTGGTGCTGTCTGAATGGCTCGCCCGGCTCGTCGGACGGCGGATCGCCGTCGAATGAGCCCGGTGATCGACGTCGCCATCCGCCACCGCCTGGGCACGTTCGATCTGGACGCGTCGTTCCGCTCCGATGGCCGCCTCACGGCGCTGTTCGGGCGCTCCGGCGCCGGCAAGACCTCGCTGGTCAACATCATCGGCGGGCTGATCGCGCCAACGGTCGGCCGCGTCGTGGTCGATGGCGAAGTGCTGGTCGACACGCAGGCCGGCATCTTCCTGCCCAAGCATCGCCGCCGCATCGGCTATGTCTTCCAGGAGGCGCGGCTGTTCCCGCATCTCAGCGTGCGACAGAACCTGCTCTTCGGGCGCTGGTTCGCCCCGCGCAGCGCCAGGGCCAGCAGCCAGTTCGCCGACGTGCTCAACCTGCTCGGCATCGGCCATCTGCTGGCGCGCCGCCCCGGGGCTCTCTCGGGCGGAGAGAAGCAGCGCGTCGCGATCGGCCGGGCACTCTTATCGAACCCCCGCCTGCTGCTGATGGACGAGCCGCTGGCCTCGCTGGACGAGGCCCGCAAGGCCGAAATCCTGCCCTATATCGAGCGCCTGCGCGACGAGGCTGGCATCCCCATCGTCTATGTCTCGCATGCGGTGGCCGAGGTCGCGCGGCTGGCGACGACGGTGGCGATCCTCGAGGCCGGAACGGTCAGGGCCTGCGGGCCAGCCGCCGATACCCTCGCGCGCCCGGATCTCGCGCGGCTGCCGGGCGCGCCCGAGACCAGTTCGCTGATCGAGGGCCGCGTCGGCGCGGTCGACCCCGGTTTCGGGCTGACCCGGATCGAGACGCGTGCCGGCCTGATCGAGGTCGTGCGGACAGGCCTGCGCCCCGGCGAGACGATCCGGATCCGCATTCTCGCCAGCGACGTCATGGTCGCTCTCGCGCCGGTCACCGGTATCAGCGCGCTCAACCAGCTGCACGGCATGGTCGCGGAGATCGCGACGGCCGGAGGTCCCGAAGCCGGCACGGTCGATCTGCGGATCGACTGCGGCGGCGCGATGCTGGCGGCCAGGTTGACCCGCAGATCGCTGGTTGAACTCGGGCTCGGCGTCGGAAGCCCGGTCGTGGCCATCGTGAAGAGCGTCTCGGTCGAAACGCCTTAGAGGCCTTTCGCCCATGGTCGCCTTGGGCATTCGGCGTCCGATGCCTATCATGACAGCATGCCCGAGGACGCCGCCATGCCCGCACCGACTGAGACACGCCCCGCGCTCAGGCTCGGCCTGCGGCTCGATTTCACGCCCGGCGGCCGGCTCGGGCCCGGCAAGGCCGATCTGCTCGAGGCGATTGCCAGCACCGGCTCGATCTCGGGCGCGGGCCGGGCGATGACGATGTCCTATCGTCGCGCCTGGCTGCTCGTCGACGATCTCAACCGGATGTTCAAGCACCCCCTCGTCGAGGCCCAGCCCGGCGGCGCCCAGGGCGGCGGCGCAAGGCTGACGCCGCTCGGCCACGAGGTGCTGGCGCATTACCGGGCGGTCGAGCGCACGGTGCTGGAGGCGGCGGCGGCGCCGATCGAGGCGCTGCGCGGCGCGATCGATCCGACCCCACGCCCGGCCAAGGCGCAGCCGGCGGAAGCGAAGGAGACGACGCCATGAACATCGGCGAGGCGGCACGGCAATCGGGCGTCAGCGCCAAAATGATCCGCTATTACGAGAGCATCGGGCTGATCGCGGCACCGCAACGGACGCAGGCGCAGTACCGCGTCTATGCCGGCGACGATCTGCACACGCTGCGCTTCATCCGCCGCGCCCGCCATCTCGGCTTCTCGCTCGACGAGACGCGCGCCTTGCTCGCGCTCTGGCGCGACAAGAGCCGCGCCAGTTCCGATGTGAAGCAGCTCGCGATGAGCCATGTCCGCGATCTCGAAGCCAAGGCGGCCGAGCTCCAGGCCATGGCCGACACGCTGCGCCATCTCGCCGAGACCTGTCAGGGCGACGGCCGGCCCGACTGCCCGATCCTCAGCGATCTCTCCGCGCCGCCCGCCGCTTCCTGCTGCTGAGAGGGCAGCCTGCCGGCCATGCATGAAACTGCCCTGGAATCGCCCCGGCCATGCGTCAGCCGGCTGGACGGGACGGGGCGCGATTGGTCATATGCCGGTCCGACCAAGGCAGGACCATCATGGACAACCGAAACGATCTCTGGCGCCACGTCGATGCCAACAAGGAGCGCCTGATCGCGCTGAGCGAGCGGGTCTGGGGCATGCCCGAGGTCTGCTACACCGAGACGCGCTCCTGCGCCGAGCATGAAGCCGAGCTGGTGCATCAGGGCTTCCGCGTCACCAAGGGCATCGCCGACATCCCGACCTCCGTCATCGGCGAGGCCGGCGAAGGCGGACCCCTGATCGCGTTCATGGGCGAATACGACGCCCTGCCAGGCCTGTCGCAGGAGGCCGGCGTCGCCAGTCACTCTCCGGTCGAGACTGGTGGCCACGGCCATGGCTGCGGCCACAACCTGCTGGGCTCCGCCGCGCTGCTCGCCGCCGTGGCGATGAAGGACTGGCTCGCCGAGCACAAGCTGCCCGGCCGTGTGCGCTATTACGGCTGCCCGGCCGAGGAAGGCGGCGCGGCCAAGGCCTTCATGGTCCGCGCCGGCGCTTTTGATGACGCCGATGTCGCGATCTCTTGGCACCCGTCGAGCTGGTGGGAGGTGGCGCCGCCGCTCGCGCTGGCCAACACCCGCGCCGATTTCGTCTTCACTGGCCGCACGGCGCATGCCGCCGCCGCGCCCCATCTCGGCCGCAGCGCGCTCGACGCCGTCGAACTCATGAATGTCGGCGTCAACTACATGCGCGAGCACATGCCCAGCGACGCCCGCGTCCACTACGCCGTGCTCGACACCGGCGGCATCGCCCCCAATGTCGTGCAGGCCCATGCCCGCGTGCGCTATTCGATCCGTGCGCGCGATCTGCGCGGCATGCTCGAACTCGTGCAGCGCGTGAAGAAGATTGCCGAAGGCGCCGCGCTGATGACCGAAACCAAGATGGAGATGCGCATCGTCAGCGCCGTCTCCGACCTGCTCGGCAACACCCCGCTGGAACAGGCGATGCATGGCGTGATGGAGGAGCTCGGCCCGCCGCATTTCGACGACGCCGACCGCGCCTTCGCGCAGGAGATCCGCAAGACCCTGCAACCGCAGGAGATCGCCTCGATCTGGCGCACCATCGGCATGGACGACACCGGCGCGCCGCTGGCCGATTTCCTCGTGCCGATGGACGCCAAGCGCAACCCGGCGATCGGCTCGACCGATATCGGCGATGTCAGCTGGGCGGTGCCGACGGTCCAGGCCCATGCGCCGACGGTCGCGATCGGTACGCCCTTCCACACCTGGCAGGTCGTCGCCCAGGGCAAGAGCCCGGCCGCCCACAAGGCTATGGTCCATGTCGCCAAGGCGATGGCGGCGACCGGCGCCGCTGTCCTGCTCGATCCGGCTTTGATGGCCGCCGCCAAGGCCGACCACGAGAAGCGCCTCGGCGCGGACGGCTATACCTCGCCGCTCCCGCCCGAGGTCAAGCCGCCGCTGACGATGTCGCTGGGCGGATGAACTGCTGAGGCTTGTCCAGGAAGTTCCGTCATCCTGGACAAGCCGCATAGCGGCGTAGGCCGGGATCCATCATAGGGCTCCATTGGCGCCCTATGATGGATCCCGGGACGACCTGCGGTCGCCCCAGGATGACGGCGGAAGCGGACGCGAAGAGCGCTACCGCAGCCCGTCCTCGCCCTTGATCTGGTCCTTGGTCAGCCCGCCGATGCGCGGCAGCGGTCGACCGGAATCGGTGACCGCGATCGCGACCAGGATCTCGCCGGCGCGCGGAGCGTCCGTGACCCGCACCTCGACCGCGTCGAAATGCGAGCGGACATAAGCCGCGTCCTTGTGGCCGAGCGGCACGTCGATCGGCGTGCCCAGTCCGCCGCGCTTCTTGGCGGAGGGGATCAGCGCCGGGCCCTTGCCGAGCGCGGCGCGCACCGGCGTGCCCATCTTGGGGTGCAGGATCGCCGCCGCATGCTCCAGCTCGCCGCCTTCGCCGACGATCGCCGCCTTGCCGAAGCTCTCGGCCTGGCCGGGCTCGATGCCCAGCGCCGCGAGGCAGCGCTTGGTCAGGAGATCGCCGAGTTCGACGCCGATCTCGCTCAGCTCTCCCAGATCGTCGCGGTAGACTCCGGCAAAGGGGTTGGCGATCACGGCGACCGAGACGGCGCGCCGCGTCGGCGGCGAGACGGATTGGCCCCCTTCGATCAGGGTTTCGTCGACTTGCGTCAGGATCTTGCGGATGGTCGCGGGCATGATGGGCTCCGGCGGAAAGAAGGATGTCGGGGCGGGGCGCGCGCTCAGCGCTGCCCGTCCCAGACGCTGATCTGGTCGGCGCGCAGGCCGCCGACGCGCTCATGGATCCGTGCGCCGGTGGTCATGACGAGGATGAGCACCATCTCGTCGGCCTGGGGCGAGCCCGGCACGCCGACCTCCACCGCACCGAAATGGCTGCGCACATAACAGGCGTTGATGTGGGTGACGGGAATGTCGATCCGCGCGCCCGGTCCGGCGACCTTCTTGGTCGAGGGCACGATCGCCTTGGCGTTGCCGAGGATTTCGCGCATCGCGTAGCCGCCCGGCACATGCCAGAGCGCGCCATGCTCCAGTTCGCCGGCCGAACCGACGACGGCGCCCTTGCCATAGCCCTCGACGGTGGCGGGATCGCCGCCGAGCGCGTTGAGGCAGCGCGTCGCCATCTCCAGCCCCGCGGGTTTGAGCGCCTCCATCATCGGCATGATGTCGGGCTCGTAGCGGCCGGCATAGGGGTTGGTCAGCACGGCACAGACCGAGGCGATGCGCTCGGTGCGGCCGGACAGCGGGCCGAATTCGTGGAAGATCTCCTCCACGGTAGTCTGGATGCGGCGGATCTCGACGAGCACGCTCATGGGACGGCCTTTCAGACAACAGCCGGGGCGCTGTGCGACGGCGGCGTCGAGCGCGAGCGCCCGGTCCGCACCAGCCCGTCGATGACCACCATGCCGATGCCGGGGATGTCACCGAGCGCCACCGCCTCCAGCAGGCCCTTGCCCGAGGAATGCTGCGGCTTGTCGAGGAAGACGAAATCGGCGGGATAGCCGACCGCGATCAGCCCGGCATCGAGCGAGCGCCGGCGCGCGACATTGCCGGTGGCGAGGCAGAAGGCCTGCTCGGCCGGCAGCCCGCCGAGGCTCGACAACAGCGTGATCATCCGCAGCATGCCGTTGGGCTGGACGCCGGAACCGGCGGGCGCATCCGTGCCGATCAGCACATCCGCCAGCCGCCCGGCCTCGCGGGCCGCCTCCAGCGCCACCAGCGCCGATTTCTCGTTGCCGTTATGGACGACCTCGAGCGCGCCCTTCGCCTTCTCGCAGAGGATGCGGATGTCGGCATGGGCGATCGAGGTCGGCCCGCCATTGATGTGGCTGACGACGTCGGGCTGGGCCTCCAGCACGTCGTCCTTGTTGACGAAATGCGAGCCCGCGATCGAGGGGCCGCCGGTGTGCATGATCGATTCGAGCCCGATCTCGCGGCACCAATCGGCGACGCGCTTGGCGTCGGGCCCCTTGGCGACGGTGCCGAGCCCGATCTCGCCGATATGGCGGATGCCGAGCGCCTTCAGCTCCTCGAAGACCTCGCGGCCGAAATCGAGCTCGGCGACCGGCGCACCCGCGATCACCTTGGCGCCCGCCGGGCGGAAATTCTGGAAACAGCGCTGCGCCGTAACCGCCAGCGCCTTGACGCCGATGGCGTCCTTGGGCCGGCCCGGCAGATGCACCTCGCCGGCCGAGACCAGCGTGGTGACGCCGCCATTCACCCCCATCTCGATCCAGCCGAGCTGGTTCTGGCGCGGCGTCCAGTCGCCGAAGACAGGGTGGCAATGGGAATCGATCAGCCCCGGCGACAGGCCTGAGCCCTTTGCGTCGATCACGGTCTCGGCGCCCGAGAGATCGAGATCGGCCGACTTGCCGATCGCCGCGATGCGCCCGTCGACGACGACGATCGCATCGGCATCGAGGATCGGCTTGGTCAGATCGCCCGAGAGCAGCAGGCCGATGTTGCGGATCACCAGCTTGCCCTTGGCGGGTCCCGCCGCGACGTCGTGAGCCATCTGGATCTCCGGAGCACAGGCCGCCGACGCCCTTGTGGGACAGGCGGTGATTGAATGTGTAATAACAATCATGGAGAGGCCCGCCGCCGCTGGCAAGGGGCTGGCCAAGGGCTGGCGAGCTGCTGGCGAGGTCGCCCGCTTGCGCCTGAGCGCCCACCGCCGAGGAGGCTAGAAGACCGCCATGACGCGCATCGAGTCCCCCATCGTCGAGGTGGATGGCGAGACGCCTGCCGACGCCGCCAGGCGCGGGCGGAAGCCGGCTGAGAGCTATGTGCTCGAGGAGCAGGTCGGCTTCCTGATGCGGCGTGCGCAGCAGCGCCACATCGCGATCTTCCAGCGCATCATGGGCGAGGACGGGCCGACGCCGACCCAGTTCGCCGCGATGGCGAAACTTGGCGGCGGCGAGGATATCTCCCAGAATCAGCTCGGGCGGATGACCGCCATGGACCCCGCGACGATCAAGGGCGTCATCGCGCGCCTCGCCGAGCGCGGGCTGGTCGAGCGTCGCCCGGACCCGGACGACCAGCGCCGCGTCCGCGTCCGCTTGACGCCCGCCGGCCTGGAGGCGATGCCGGGCCTCACCGAGAAGGCGCGCGCCATCACGGCCGCGACCCTGTCGCCCCTTTCCCGCGAGGAGGCCGAGCGCCTGCTCGCGCTGCTGGCGCGTCTCGATTGAGCACGGGCTGCCCGCAAAATCTGCTTGCGCCACCTTGTTTGTATACTAACAATAATCAACACGGGTTCCGGATCGTCACAGTCTAGGGGAGCTGGCCATGGCGCGCTATCTGCGGCCCACCACGCTGGAGGAGGCGCTGGCGCTGCGCGCGCAGGCCGGCGAGACGCCGCTGACGCTCCTCGCCGGCGGCACGGACGTCTATCCGGTCCGCACGCAGAAGATCGCCTGGTTCCAGCCCTTCAGCCGTGATGTGCTCGACCTCGGCGCGGTGCCCGAGCTCTCCGGCATTCAGCATGACGCGGCGGGAACCCGCATCGGCGCGACCGCGACCTGGAGCGCCCTCGCCGAGGCCGAACTCCCGCCCACCTTCGACGCCCTGAAACAGGCGAGCCGGCAGGTCGGCGGCGTGCAGATCCAGAATCGCGGCACGATCGGCGGCAATCTCTGCAATGCTTCGCCGGCTGCCGACGGCGTGCCGCCGCTGCTGGTGCTCGACGCGCAGGTCGAACTGGCGAGCCGGCGCGGCCGCCGCCGCCTGCCGCTCGCAGACTTCGTTCTGGGCAACCGCCGCACCGCGCTGGCGCCCGACGAGATCCTGGTCGCGATCCACATCCCCGCCCAGCCGGAGAGCGCCCGCTCGACCTTTCTCAAGCTCGGCGCGCGCGCCTATCTCGTCATCTCCATCGCCTCCGTTGCCGCGATCATCGCCACCGACGCGGCGGGCTTGGTCTTAGGCGCCCGTATCGCCGTCGGCGCCTGCTCGGCCGCACCGCAGTGTCTGGCCACGCTGGAGGCCCGGCTCATCGGGCAGCCGGCCGGCGATCTCGCCGCCCTCGTCCAGCCCGAAGACCTCGCCGCGCTGGCGCCCATCGACGATGTCCGCGCCAGCGCCGCCTATCGCCGCGATGCGGCACTCGTGCTGGTGCGCCGGGCGCTGACCCAACTCGCCGACAAGCCGATGGAGGCCGCTGCGTGACCATCCATGACCGCTCGGCCCTCTCCGCCACCGCTCATGCCGCGGACGCCATCGCCTTCCGGCTCAACGGCGCCGACGTCGCGCTGGGCGACGCGCCCGACAGCCGCCTCAGCGAAGTCCTGCGCGCCAGCCTCGGCGCCACCGGGACCAAGGTCGGCTGCGACGCCGGCGATTGCGGCGCCTGCACCGTCCTGATCGACGAGGCCCAGGCCTGTGCCTGCCTCGTGCCGGTCGGCCAGATCGCCGGCCGCGATGTGCTCACCGTCGAGGGGCTGGCGGAGACCGCGATCGGCGCGGCGCTCCAGCAGGCTTTTCAGGTCCATGGCGCGGCCCAGTGCGGCATCTGCACGCCGGGCATGCTGATGGCGGCCTATGATCTCCTCCGGCGCAACCCGCAGCCCGGCGAGCGCGAGACGCTCGACGCGCTCGGCGGCGTGCTCTGCCGCTGCACCGGCTATCTCAAGATCGTCGAGGCGGTGCGCGACGCCCATCGCTTCATCGGCCACGGGACGGCCACTTCCCCCACCGACGGCCCTGCCATCGGCACGCGTCTGGCCCGTCTCGATGGCGCGCCCAAGGTCGCCGGTTCCGAGCGCTATGGCGCCGACAGCGCTCCTGACGATGCGCTCTGGCTGCGTGCGATCCGCTGCCCCCATCCCCGCGCGCGCTTCACGCTGGGCGATCTCGACGCCTTCGTCGCCGCGCAACCGGGGTTGGTGCGGGTCTTCACCGCGCAGGACGTGCCGGGCGAGAACTCCTTCGGCATCTATCCGCATCTCAAGGACCAGCCGGTCTTCTCGATCGCTGAGACGCGCTATCGCGGCGAATGCGTGCTGGCGGTGGTCGGCGAGAAGGAGGCGGTCGAGGCGCTGAGCATCGACGACATGCCGATCGCCTGGGAGCCGCTGCCGGCGATGGTCGGCAGCGCCGCGGCGCTGGCCGAGGGCGCCTTCACCCTGCACGACTTCGTGCCCGACAACGTGCTGACGCGCGGCCGCGTCGAGCGCGGGGATGTCGAGGCGGGCTTCGCGCAGGCCGCCCATGTCGCCGAGGGCGCCTTCGAGACCGGCTTCGTCGAGCACGCCTATATCGAACCCGAAGCCGGCTATGCAAAACGCATCGGCGATACGATCGAGATCTTCGCCTGCACCCAGGCGCCCTATATGGACCGCGACGAGGTCGCCCGCGTGCTCGGGCTGCCACTGGAGAGCGTCCGCATCCTGCCCTCCGCCTGCGGCGGCGGCTTCGGCGGCAAGCTCGACGTCTCGCTGCAGCCGATGCTGGCTGTCGCGGCCTGGGTACTGGACCGGCCGGTGCGCTGCGTTTTCTCGCGCATCGAATCGATGATCTCCTCGACCAAGCGGCATCCTTCCTCGATCCAGGCGAAGGCCGCTTGCGATGCGGAAGGGCGGCTCGTCGCCTATGCGATGGAGGGCGATTTCGACACCGGCGCCTACGCCTCCTGGGGGCCGACGGTCGCCGGCCGTGTGCCGGTGCATGCGACGGGGCCCTACAAGGTGCCCCATGTCCGCAATCTCTCCCGCGCCATCTACACCAACGGCCCGCCCTCGGGCGCCTTCCGCGGCTTCGGCGTGCCGCAGGCGGCGCTCGCCCAGGAGAGCCTGTTCGACGACCTCGCTACGGCCGCCGGTCTCGACCGTCTGGACTTCCGGCTGATCAATGCGATCCGCGCCGGCGACACGACGCCATCAGGCCAGCGTCTCGAGGCCAGCGCCGGCCTCGCCGAATGCCTGGAGGCGCTGAAGCCGCACTGGCAGCGGCTGCTGGCGGACGCCGCCGCCTTCAACGCGAGCGAGGGCCGCACCCGCCGCGGCGTCGGCATCGGCTGCATGTGGTACGGCATCGGCAACACCGGCATGTCGAACCCCTCGACCATGCGGGTGACGCTGTCGCAGGACGGCCGCCTGACCTTCTGGAACGGCGCCGTCGACATCGGCCAGGGCTCGACCACCGTCCTGACCCAGATCGCGGCGGATGCGCTCGGCCTGCCGGTCGATCGCTTCGACCTCGTGCTCGGCGACACCGCCCTGACCTTCGACGCCGGCAAGACCTCCGCCTCGCGCCAGACCTTCGTCTCCGGCCGGGCCGCCGAGGCCGCCGCCGCCGCGCTGCGCGCCGAAATCCTGCGCCTGACCAATGCCGGCCCAATGGCGCGGCTGGCCCTGGAGGGGACGAGCGTCATCGTCGAGGAGAACGGCGTCGTCGCCCGGATCGACCTCGCCGCCCTCCCCGCACAGGCCGACGGCACGGTGCTGGAGGGGGTCGGCTCCTTCGACCCGCCGACCGTCCCGCTCGACGCGATGGGCCAGGGCGTGCCCTACGCCACCTATGGCTTCGCCGCTCAGATCGCCTCGCTCGACGTCGATCTCGATCTCGGCACGATCAAGCTGAACCGCATCGTCGCTGCCCATGACGTCGGCCGCGCGATCAACCCGATGCTGGTCGAAGGCCAGATCCATGGCGGCATCGCCCAGGGCATCGGGCTGGCGCTGATGGAGGAATACCTCCCCGGTCGGACCGAGAACCTGCACGACTACCTGATCCCGACCGCCGGCGACGTGCCCCCGATCGACATCATCCTGGTCGAGGATCCCGAGCCGCTCGGCCCCTCCGGCGCCAAGGGCATCGGCGAACCGGCGCTGGTCCCGACGGCGCCCGCGATTCTCGGCGCGATCCGCCATGCCACCGGCGTCACGCCGCGCCAGGTGCCCGTGCTGCCGCACCGGCTCTGGGAGCTTCTGCGCGCCAAGGAGGGTCGCTCGTGAACGAGATCAACCCGATGAGCGCGCAGGAGAGCGTGCTCGCCGAGCGCTCGCGCAAATTCGGCGTCGCCGAGGGCGACGAGGGCATCGTCCGCTGCGATGCCTGCCCGGTGCTCTGCCGGATCCGCCCCGGTCGCGCCGGCGCCTGCTCGCGCTATGCCAACGAGAACGGGCTCCTGATCCGCACCGACCCGGTCGTGCTGCTGGCGGAAGCGGTGGAGGGCGGCCAGCCGCTCGTCGCCTTCACGGAGCCCGCGCAGGACTGGGACGGCTCGATCCTGCCCGCCGAGCGCGTCTTCGTCACCGGCATCGGCTCGGGCACCACCTATCCCGACTACAAGCCCGCCCCCTTCATCGTCTCGTCGCAGCATGAGGGCGTCGACACGGTGACCGTGGTGACCGAGGGCATCTTCTCCTATTGCGGCCTCAAGGTGAAGATCGACACCGACCGCCATCTCGGCCCGGAAACCGCGGCGATCCGCGTCAACGGCGAGCAGGTCGGCCATGTCACCACCGCCGAATACGGCTCGCAGATGCTCTCCATCGGCGGCGTGCGCCATCTCACCGGCGGCTCCAAGAAGGAGGGCAACACCACCTGCGAGACGATGCTGAAGCTCGGCAATGGCGAGGCGGTCGAACTCACCATCGATGGCGGCCATGGCGTCGTCGTCCAGGCCGGCCAGGCGCCGATCGTCGACGGCAAGCCCGAGACGCGCATGCGCGTCGGCTGCGGCTCGGCCACGATCGGCATCTTCGCCAAGCAGTGGCAGGGCCATGTCGACGAGGTCATCGTCGTCGACGACCACATCACCGGCGTGCTGACCGAGCATCAGGCCGGCCGCGTGCTCGACATGAAACCTGCCGGCATCCGCGTCCGCGGCCGCAAATCGACGCCCGGCCGCTACTTCCAGGTCGCGCAGCCCGGGCTGGGCTGGGGCGGCACCGACATCACCGACCCGCTCTCGATCATCCAGAAGATCGACCCGGGCATCGCCTGGCCGGGCATGCGGCTGCTGATGACCTCGACCACCGGCGAGGACTCGCTCTACTGCATCCTCGACGAGACCCTCCTGCCGGTGGAGGCGGAGATGCCCGCCGCCGTGCGCCAGGTCGTCGAGCGCATCGGCGAGAACTGCGAGCCATCGCTCTGCAGCGTGATGTTCGTCGCCGGCGCCGGCGGCTCGCTGCGGGCCGGCGTCACCGAGAACCCGATCCTGCTCACCCGCTCCGTCCAGGGTGGCACGACGCGCGTTACGATGGGCGGCGCGCCGGTCTATGTCTGGCCCGGCGGCGGCATCACCGTCATGGTCGACGTGCTGCGGATGCCAAAGAACGCCTTCGGCTATGTCCCGACGCCCGCCATCGTCGCGCCGATCGAGTTCACCTTGCCGCGCGCGCTCTATCTCGCCTGCGGCGGCCATGCCGAGGAGATCGTGCCGGTCGAGGATGTCCTGCGCGCCCATGGCGGCCAGGCCCGGATCGAGGGTGGCGCGGCGGAGAACCCCTGGCCGCTGCGGCGGGGCTGACATGCCCCGGTCATTGCGAGCGCAGCGAAGCAATCCAGGGGGCGTAGAGCCTGACGATTCTGGATTGCTTCGCTGCGCTCGCAATGACGGCTAAAGGCGTCGGATGACATCCCACCGCGTCGCCCGCCTGCCGGGTAACCGCCTGCATCTGCAGGAGGGCCCGAGCGATCTCGTCATTGCGGCCTTCGGCGCTTCCGCAGAGATCGAGCGCGCCTATGCCGCGGCCGAGGCCGCCTTCGACGGCCTGCTGGCCGAGCTCGCCGGCGAACTGACGATCCTGCGCCAGCCGCTCGGGCCGCAGCCGCCGCCACTGGCCGGCGCGACGGCGAGGCGCATGGCCCGCGCCTGCTGGTTCTTTCGCGAGCAGTTCATCACGCCGATGGCCGCCGTCGCCGGGGCCGTCGCCGACACTGTGCTGGGCGCGATGGTGCAGGCCGTCCCCGGCCTCGAGCGCGCCTATGTCAACAATGGCGGCGACATCGCCGTGCTGGTCACGCCGGGGAATCCGCTCGACATCGGCGTGGTGCCCTCGCTCGCCCGCGCCCGGCCGGAAGGCTTCATCCGGCTTCATGCTGCACCTCATGCTGCGCAGCATTTTTGCGGCATCGCGACGAGCGGCTGGCGCGGCCGGTCGTTTTCGCGCGGCATCGCCGATGCCGTCACCGTGCTCGCCCGCAGCGCCGCCGAGGCCGATGCGGCCGCGACCGTTATTGCGAATGCGACGGATCTGCAGGACGCCGCCGTCATCCGGCGGCCGGCGCGCGACCTCAACCCCGACAGCGACCTGCGCGACCTGCCGGTCACCCTCGATGTCGGGCCGCTCTCGCCCGAGGCGATCGCCGCGGCGCTCGCATCGGGCGTGAGGATGGCAGAAGTGCTGCGGCGCGACGGGCTGATCGAGGGCGCACTGCTGGCGCTGGCGGACGAGTGGCGCAGTGTCGGGGGGATCGAGGCTCTGCCACGTCATGGTCGGGCTTGACCCGACCATCTCGGAAACCCGTGTCCTCTGGTCCTGAGATTCTCGGGTCTGCGCTGCGCTCCGCCCGAGAATGACGGCAAGCGCTTACACCGACAGATACTGCGCCCTGACCGCCTCATCGGCCTTCAGCTCGTCCATCGTGCCGGTGAAGCGGATGATGCCCTTCTCGATGATCGCGGCGCGATCGGCGACATTGCCGGCGAAATGCAGGTTCTGCTCCGAGATCAGCACGGTCAGCCCCTCGCTCTTCAGCGCCAGGATGGTCCTGGCCATCTCCTCGACGATGACCGGGGCGAGACCCTCCGAGGGCTCGTCGAGCAGGACGAGCCGGGGATTGCCCATCAGCGTTCGCGCGATCGTCAGCATCTGCTGCTCGCCGCCCGACATCGCCCCGCCCGGCCGGTCGCGCATGCGCCCGAGATTGGGAAACAGCGCAAACAGCCGCTCCGGCGTCCAATGCGGCGCGTCGGGACGCGCCGGGCGCTGCGCCACCGAGAGGTTCTCCATCACGGTGAGTTCGGAAAAGACGCGACGGTCTTCGGGCACATAGCCGATGCCCATGCGGGCGATCTCGAAGGGCTCGCGCCCGTCGACCCGCTGGCCCTCGAAGCTGACGCTGCCACCGGCGGGCGGGACGAGCCCCATCACCGCCTTCATCGTCGTCGACTTGCCGGCGCCGTTGCGGCCCATCAGAGCCAGAACCTCGCCGCGCTGCATCGAAAAGCTCACGCCCTGCAGGATATGGGCGCGGCCGTAGTAGGCATCGAGCCCGGTGATCTCGAGCATCGCGCTCATCTCAATGCCCTCCCGAGGTCGCGCCGGAGCCGAGATAGACGGCGCGGACATTGGGGTCCTGCCGCACCACCTGCGCCGTGCCATGGGCGATCAGCCGGCCGCGGTCGAGCACGATGACGCTGTCGGAATGGGTGAAGACGACATCCATGTCGTGCTCGGTGAAGAGCACGGCGATGCCCGTGGCGGTGGCGATGCCCGCCGTCAGCGCCATCAGTTCGATGCGCTCGCGCGGGGCCATGCCCGCGGTCGGCTCGTCCATCAGCAGCAGCCGCGGCCGGTTGGCGAGCGCGACCGCGAGCTCGACGCGCTTGAGGTCGCCATAGGCGAGCACGCCGCAGGCGCGCTCGGCCTGTTCGAGCATGCCGACCTGCGCGAGCAGGCCGTCCGCCTCCTCGCGATGGCAGTCGCGGGCGCGACCGAACGGGCTCCAGATCCCGCCCGCATGAGAGATCAGCGCCATCTGGACGTTCTCGCGCACCGTCATCGAGGTGAAGGTCGCGGTGATCTGGAAGGTGCGGCCGACCCCCATGCGCCAGACATGGCGCGGCTTCATGCCGGTGATCGCGCGGCCGGCCAGCAGCACCTCCCCGCCATCGGGCCGCAACTGGCCGTTGAGCATGTTGAAGCAGGTCGTCTTGCCGGCGCCGTTGGGGCCGATCAACGCCAGCATCGTGCCGGGCAGCACCGAGAAGGAGACACCGTCGACCGCGCGCACGCCGCCGAAGGATTTCGCGAGGTCGCGCACGACGAGCACGGGTTCGCTGGCGGCGACGGCGGTCGCCACAGCGGCAGGGGCGAGAGCAGTCATCGCGCCGCCTCCGCCAGCCGGGTCGTTGGCGCCGGTTCGGGCCCGGCACGGCGCTCCCGCAGGGCCAGGACCGTGCCGACGAGCCCGCGCGGGAAGAGCACGACGAGCAGCACGATCGAGAGTCCCAGCGCGAAGCGCCAGTACATCGTCGCCTTCATCAGCTGCTCGTGCAGCCCGGCATAGGCGAAGGCGCCGATGATCGGGCCCGACACCGTCTGCACGCCGCCGAGCAGCACCATCAGCAGCGCATCGACCGAGCGCGGGATCGCCATATAGGTCGGGAACACCGAGCCCTTGAAGAAGGCGAAGAGCGCGCCCGCAATCCCGGCGCAGAAGGCGGCCACCGCGAAGGCAACCCACTGGATGCGCACCACGTCGAGGCCGATCGCCTCCGCCCGCAGCGCATTGTCGCGCCCCGCCCGCAGGCCGTAGCCGAAGGGCGAGAAGATGGTGAGCCGCAGCGCCAGCACCGCCGCCGCGCAGACGACCAGCGTCAGATAGTAATAGACCGTCTTGGAGGCCGCCCAGGCCGAGGGCCAGACGCCGAGGATGCCGTTGTCGCCGCCGGTGAGATCGACCGACTGGAAGGCCGTCGCCCAGGCGATCTGTGCGAAGGCGAGCGTCAGCATGGCCAGATAGACCCCCGACAGCCGCACGCAGAACCAGCCGAAGACGATTCCGGCGATGCCCGCCAGGAAGGGGGCCATCAGAAGTGCCGGCTCCATCGGCGCGCCCAGCCATATCACGGCGAGCGCCGCGCCATAGGCGCCCAGCCCGAAATAGGCGGCATGGCCGAAGGAGGCCATGCCGCCCGGCCCCATCATGAAGTGCAGCGAGGCGGCAAACAGCGCGAAGATCACCAGCTCCGTCAGCGTCACCAGCATGTGGTCGGGCGTCACCAGCGGCGCCAGCGCCAGGATCAGGAGGCCGATCAGCCCGGCGAGCTTGGTCGTGCCGTCGGCCGAGCGCAGCAGCGGCTCGGCCGGGCCATGGGCTCTCTGATGGCCGACGGGTGCCTTGCCCATCAGGCCATAGGGCTTGACCACCAGCACCACCGCCATGACCAGGAAGACGAGAACCAGCGTGATCTTCGGGAAGATCAGGATGCCGAAGGCGTGCAGGATGCCGATCAGCACGGCGGCGAGATAGGCGCCGGTGACGCTGCCGAGCCCGCCGACGACGACCACGACGAAGGCCTCGGAGATCATCGCCAGATCCATATGCAGCGTCACCGCCTCGCGTGGCAGCTGCAGCGCGCCACCCAGCCCCGCCAGGATCGAGCCGAAGGCGAACACCGAGGTGAAGAGCAGGCGCTGGTTGACGCCGAGCGCGCCGACCATCTCGCGGTCCTGCGTCGCTGCCCGCACCAGCGTGCCCCAGCGCGTCTTCTGGAACAGAAGCCAGAGGATCAGCAGCACGATCGGCCCGACCGCGATCAGGAACAGCTCATAGGTCGGGAAGCGGTTGCCGAAGATCACGACGAAGCTCTTGAAGCCCGGTGCGCGCGGGCCGATCTTGTCCTCCGCCCCCCAGATCGCCAGCGCCACGTCCTGCAGCATCAGCACGACGCCGAAGGTCGCCAGCAGCTGGAACAGCTCCGGCGCCTGGTAGATCCGCCTGAGGATCAGCACCTCGATGACGACGCCGATCAGCCCCGTCAGGGCCGCCGCCGCCAGCACGCCGCCCCAGAAGCCGAGCGCGTCCGCCGGCCCGAAACGCCCGACCAGCGTCCAGGCCAGATAGGCGCCGAGCATGTAGAGCGAGCCATGGGCGAAGTTCACGATCCGCGTGACGCCGAAAATGATCGACAGCCCCGACGCCACGAGGAACAACGACGAGGCCGAGGCCAGGCCGTTCAGCGTCTGGGTGAGGATGAGGTCGATCATGCGGGCCCCGTGCAAATGGCAGGCGCGACGACACCCCCGTCATCCCGGGCGGAGCGAAGCGCAGTCCCGGGATCCATCATAGGGCGTTGCGCTCTACAATGGATCCCGGAGCGGCGCCGCTGCGCGGCTTGTCCGGGATGACGCTGCGGGTGTTCGCAACGATGTGGTTAGACCGGCAAAGGAATCCTCACCCGGCCGGACGGAGCGTCTTCACCACCTCGTCGCTGGGCAGGTACTTGGCGCCGTCGGCATAGCGCCAGTCGACCATCGTGCCCTTGCCGTCCTTCAGCGCGGTCTTGCCGACGAAGGCGCCGAGCGTCGACTGGTGGTCGACAGCGCGGTATTCGGCCTGGCCGAAGGCGGAGGGGAACTTCAGTCCCTTGAAGGCGTCGACGAGCTTTTCGGTCTCGGTCGAGCCGGCCTTGGTCAGCCCCGCAGCGATCGAGTTCATCGTGTCGAAGCCGACCACCGAGCCGAGCCGCGGATAATCGTTGAACTTCTTGACGTAGGCCTCGCGGAACTTGAGGTGTTCCGGCGTCTTGATATCCGCCTGCGGATACCCGGTGACGATCCAGCCGACCGGCGCCTCGGCGCCGAGCGGATCGAGATATTCGGGCTCGCCGGTCAGCATCGAGACCACGGTGCGACCCTCGAAGAGGCCGCGGGTGTTGCCCTGCCGGACGAAATTGGTCAGGTCGCCGCCGAAGGTGACGTTGAAGATGGCGTCGGGCTTGGAGGCTTCCAGCGCCTGCACGGTGGCGCCTGCATCGATGCGGCCCAGCGCCGGGAACTGCTCGGCGACGAACTCGACATCGGGCTTTGCCTTCTTCAGCAGCTCCTTGAACCACCGCACGGCCGACTGGCCGTATTCGTAGTTCGGCGCCACGATCGCCCATTTCTTGGCCGGAAGCTTGGCGGCCTCCTCGACCAGCATCGCGGCCTGCATATAGGTGGAGGGGCGCAGCCGGAAGGTGTAGCGATTGCCCTTGGCCCAGACAAGCGCGTCGGAAAGCGGCTCCGAGGCGACGTAAAGCCGCTTGTTCTGGTTGGCGAAATCCGCGATCGCGAGACCGACATTCGAGAGGAAGCCGCCCGAGAGCAGGTCGACCTTCTCGGCGTTGATGAGGTCGCCGGCATGGCGCACCGCGTCCTCAGGCTTGCCGCCATCGTCACGGAAGATCGTCTCGATCTTGCGGCCGAGCGCGCCACCATTTGCGTTGATCTGCTCCAGCGCCAGCTCCCAGCCCTGGCGATAGGGCTTCAGGAAGGCGGGCTGGGCGGTGTAGCTGTTGATCTCGCCGACCTTGATCGGTCCGGAACCCTGCGCCCTGACCAGGGCGGGAGCGGCGAGGATGGCGGCGCCGGCGGAGGCGCCGGCCAGAAGACTGCGGCGGTCGATCATCATGCCTGTTCCCCATGTCTGGCCCGGTGGCGGAAGCCCCAGCGCTCTTGGACAGATGTCGCATGCCGACGAAACCGCGTCAGCCGCGAATTCATTTGTATGCCTACGAATTTGAAGAGGCTCAAACTGGCTGTCAACGCCGAAAATCGGCACGAATTGCGCAGGCCCGCAGCACGTTGCACGAGGATCATGGATCGGATGCCGTCGCATCGGCCCGAAACAGCCCGCCTCGATGGCGCGCCATGGGGCTGACTGCCCAAAAATTAGGACAATGATGCTGTCCTTTTCCTCTTGTGAGCCTGGGCGCCGTTTCCTATGTATGATGCACCGCAGCAGCGATGTTGCGTCGCCCTCCTTGGGCGTTTCCTCCCTAGACTCGGGCTGCGCTCACGCGCGGCCCTTTTTCTTCGGGGCCCTTTCAGGAACCCGGCCGTCACTACCGGCGCCCGAGAGGGCGCGGATCGCCCGTCCAGGTCGTGCGATTGAACGCGCCGACCTGCGGCGGCGCTGCGGTGTCGTGGAGGGACTGGCTGACGCGCGCGATCGCTCGTTCCATGATGCTGACCTCCCATTCCTCCAACGCCCGATTGCCCTGGGTCAGTCTTGGAAAGTTCTGCGGAAAGTTCCCAAAATTGTGCCAGATCAGCCTGAGCCCATGTCGCTTCCCCATGACCTTCTTGAGATAGTCTCGCCACGGATCCCTGGCGTTGGTCGGGTTCACGCGGTTGGCGGGCCCATGGGTCATGGGGCCACCCCAATTCCAGTTGCTGAGAAAATGGGCGCGTGTCGGCGTCGCCGGTCGCCCGCCCCACTGGAACTCGAGCGTTCCCTCCCCGAACGGCACGCATGGCGTCAGGGGCCAGACCATGTACTGAAACAGTTCCTGGGCCTCCAGATCGGTGTCGCCCTGCCGCGCATGCGGGTCGAAGATGCCAGAACCGTAAACGGACTTCCCCTCGAAGATGAGCTTCCCGCCGAAGCGCTTGATGCCCTCGCGGATGATCTTCGACATCTCCTTCGTCGCCGATTGTCCGTAAGCCGCGTCGGTGACACCCTGCTTTTCCCATCCCTCCTGCCTGGTCTTAAACGCCCTGAAAAACGCCTCCCGCCCGGACACGTTGGGATCGAACGGCACGCCGCGATCGGCAAAACCCATGACGTTATGTACGAACTGCGCGATGCGGACGTCGCGGTTCCTGAACAGGTCGTTGTTCATCCCGTAATACATGTCCATCATCTGCAGGCCACCCTTGACCAGCGCCCCGGTTCGCGGGCCGGGATCATAAAGGCGGATGAGCCGGTTTCTGAAGATGCTGTGCGGGTGCTCGCGCGCCCTGTTGATCCAATGCAAACCGGCGCGGGCAACCGGATTGCCGGTTGCGAGCCAACCATTGTGCAAGGCATTGGGGCCAACCGTACCGTAGATGAATGTGCTGTTCATGAACGCCGTTGCGATCAGGACGTGACCTGCTTTTTCGTCTTGTCCCCAAGGGGTTTTTCGCACGGCATTCTGCCAACGCGTTTCGAAATCATTCATCTCATACCTCTCCGCTTGGGGCAGCCGGCGATCCGACACCCCCATGTCTCTGCTGTTCAGCATAAGCCTAGCGGTCCACGGGCGACTGTTCCCGCGGACACAACGGGCGTCCCCGAGTCTCAACGCGAAAACTTCACCGGCACGGCGAGCGCGATGGTCCCGCCACCCAGGCCTTCGGGCGGCGCCGGGACCGGGCTCGCCCGGCGGATCATCGCCACCGCCTCCTCGTCCAGCAGCACGTCGCCGGAACCGCGGACCAGGCGGGCCGTGAGCACGCGCCCTGAGCGGTCGATGCTGAAAGAGACCTGGACCGTGCCCGGATTGGCTCCGCCCGGGAAGCGCTTGTAGCGGTTGAGATGCGCCAGCAGCGTGCCGCGCCAACTGGCGCGCGAAGCGGCGGACGCGGTCGCGGCCCCCTGGTTCGGCGCGGCCGCCATCGGCGCTGCCTGGGCCTGCGCCGTCGGCGCGCTCGTGCGCTCGGCCCGGGGCTTGTCCCTGTTGATCGGCTTGGCGCGCGCGACCACCTTCTTGGGTGGCGGCTTGCGCTCGACGATCCTTGGGCGCGGCGGCGGGGGCGGCGGCGGTGCCAGCACGGCCGCCGGATCGGGAAGCGGGGGCAGTTCCGGGATCCTGATCTCCGGTTCGGGCTGGACCACGGGCTGCGGCTCGGGCTCCGGCGACTGCTCCACGACCGGCTCGGGTTGGGGCTCCGGCTGGGCCTCGACCATCTCGGGACCGGGCGCGACCTCCTGCGGCGGCGCCTCGGGCGCAACCGGAAGCGGCGCGAGTTCGATCATCATCGCGGCGGGTGGGGCACCCATGGCGGCCTCGGCGCGCTGCCAGGTCACGATCATCCAGCCGGCGACGCCATGGGCGCCGGCGACGACGACCATGGCAAGCGCCCAGCGCAGCAGCGAAGGCCAGAGCCGAGCTCCCAGCGCACTGCGGCGACCGCTCAGACCCGCCAGCCCGCTCATGGCCGCGGTCCTCCCGTCGGGGCAACGCCCTGCACCGTATCCTCGAGTCCGACCAGCGCAATCTTGAGATAGCCGGCCTGGCGCAGCAGGTTCATCACCTCCATCAACTCGCGATAGGCGACGGCCCCGTCGGCACGCAGGAAGACGCGCTGCTCGCGATCATTCTGCGTCTGCCGGTCGAGCGTCGCGCCCAGCGCCTCGCGCGGCACACCGTCATTGCCGAGCGCCAGTGACAGGTCGCTCTTCACTGTCAGGAACACCGGCGTGTCGGGCCTGGGCTGCGGTTGCGCATTGGACACCGGCAGATCGACCGCGACGTCCACGGTCGAGAGCGGGGCGGCGACCATGAAGATGATCAGCAGCACCAGGATCACGTCGATGAAGGGCGTGACATTGATGTCGCTGACCTCGCCGAGGTCGCCATCCTGCGCATCTTTCAGCGAAACGCCCATGTCTCACTCCGCCGAGACGCGCGGCAGCGCGGCTGGCGCCGGGCTCGGCACCGCATGCAGCGCGGCGCGCGCGATCGCGGCCGGCACCGGCTGGCGTTGCTGGCGTTCGAGATCGCGCGAGAGATGGCGCAGGATCTCGGCGGAGGCATCCGACAGCAGGGCCCGATAGCCCGTGATCGAGCGCGCGAAGACATTGTAGATGATCACGGCGGGGATGGCCGCGACGAGGCCGATCGCGGTCGCCAGCAGCGCCTCGGCGATGCCGGGCGCGACCACGGCCAGATTGGTGGTCTTCGCCTGGCTGATGCCGATGAACGAGTTCATGATGCCCCAGACCGTGCCGAACAGGCCGACGAAGGGGGCGGTCGAGCCGATCGTCGCGAGCAGTCCGGTGCCGCGGGTCATGGCGCGCCCGGCGCGGGCCTCGATGCGCGACAGGGCGATCGCGACGCGCTCCTTGATGCCTTCCTCGCCGAGATCGGCGGAACGCCGCGTCTCGTCCAGAGCCGAGCCGAACAGCAGCCCCACATCGCCGCGCGGGCGGCCCTTCCGGCCGGTCATGCCCTCGGCAGCACCCTGGAGGCTGTCGGCGCCCTCCAGCTGGCGCAGCGCCCGTCCGGCAGCCGCCTTGGCGGTCGCGAGTTCGAGCGCCTTGGCGAGCCAGATCGTCCAGGTCACCACCGAGGCGAAGGCGAGCCCAACCATCACCGCCTTCACGACGATGTCGGCCGCCATGAACATGCCCCAGGGCGACAGATCATGTGGCAGGGCCGGAACCGCCGCCGGCAGGGCCGGAGCAGGCATGGCCTGGACCGGCTGGACCGCCGGCGCGACCGGATGCGCCGTGGTCGGGGGCGCGATCCCGAATTGCGGCGGCGCGGGCGGCAGCGCCGTCGTCGGCGCGGCCGGAGCAGCCTGAGCAGGGGCCAGGGCATCGGGAACTGCCTGGGCAGGAGCCGCCTCGGCGGCAGCCGGCGCCGTAGCCGCCGACGGCGCGGCTGCCGGGGGCTCGCCCTGCTGCGCCTGCAGCGGCGCGAAGCTAGCGATCAGGCAGATCAGGGCCACGCCGAGCCGGCGCGGAAGAGCCAGACCGGTTGCAGCCTGGAGCGGGAGCGTGAGGGACGACACCGCCTTCTCCTTGGAATAATTAAAAAAAGCCTGTGCATTCAATGGGATGCGCGTGGCGATACGCCTCCCCCAAGCCACCCTTCCTGTCAAGGCTGCACCTCGCGGTGCCGGTCTCACTGTCGTTATGGGCGCGCCGGTCGAGGCCGTGTCGAGCTGCGATATCGTGCGTTGCCGCGGCAGTGTCCCCCGCCACAGATGGCGGCTTGCGCCGCGCGCGCGCCGCGTCCATGTGCCCCCAAGCGACGCCCGCCGGGGCGAGCAGAGGGGACCGCGAGGCATGGAACGGATCACCAGCATCGCAGGACCCGACGGAGAGGCGATCCTTCTCCGCTACCGGCGCTGGAAGAACCACCCGACGCCAGGCGTCGACTTTCCGGACCTTTCGCCGCTGGCGACCGAC
This sequence comes from Allobosea sp. R86505, assembly GCF_042466375.1. Lineage (NCBI taxonomy): Bacteria > Pseudomonadati > Pseudomonadota > Alphaproteobacteria > Hyphomicrobiales > Alloboseaceae > Allobosea > Allobosea sp. R86505. The sequence goes on from NZ_JAXHPY010000001.1 coordinate 3,150,940, forward strand.
GCCACCGCGACGCGGCACGTCATCGACGCCCTCGGGCGCCAGCTATCGGGCGAGATCGCCGTCGTCGCCGGTATCGATGTCGGCGGCCTCGGCATGGCCGGGGCGCTGGCCTACCGCAATGGCCTCGGCCTGCTCGACATCCGCAAGGTCGGGGCGATCAGGGTCGAGGTCATCCGCAGCATCATGGCGAATTACGAGCTCGGTGACGGCGTCGCGATCTCCCGCGCCCACCGGATCGCGGAACGCCGGGTTGCGGTCGTCGATGATTGCCTGATGAGCGGCAAGACGGCGCTCGCCGCGGTCGGGCTCCTGCGCCGCCTCGGCGCTTGCTGCGACACGGCGCTGTTCGTCTTCGAGATCGACGGGATGCCGGGCCGTGCGCTGCTGGAGGAGGCCGGCATCGCCGTCCATAGCCTGAAACGCCTGCCGCAGGCCGATCCCGACGAGATGACGGGCGGCGAAACCGGCGCGTCGCCGGCCTCCTAGTCGAGCAGTTCGCGAATCCGCACCGCGAGTTCCATCGCGCTGTAGGGTTTCTTCAGCCAGCTCGCCTCGGCGGCGAACTCGCGCACCGCGACGCTGGGTTCGGCGAAGCCGGAGGTCAGGATGATCTTCAGATCCGACCGCTGGCGGCGCGCCTCGTGCGCGAGTTCGTCGCCGGACATCCCGCCGGGCATGACGATGTCGGTGAAGAGCAGCGCGACCTGTGGATGGGCGGCCAGCATCGGCAGCGCCTCGGCGGCGGTCTCCGCCTGCAGCACGCGATAGCCCATGTCTTCCAGACGGGCGACCGCCACCCGCCGCACCCGCGCGTCGTCCTCCACCACGAGGATCGTCTCGGTTCCTCCAGGCAGGCTCGGCGGCGGCTCATGGGCCGCATCCGGCACTGCGGAAACCTCCGCCGAGGCTGCCTGCGCGACCGGCAGGAACAGCCGCACGCTGGTCCCCTGCCCGACCTCGCTGTAGAGCTGGACATGGCCGCCGGACTGCTTGGTGAAGCCGTAGACCATGCTGAGCCCGAGCCCCGTGCCCGCCCCGACGCCCTTGGTGGTGAAGAAAGGCTCGAAGGCGCGCTTGCGCACCTCGGGTGACATGCCGGCTCCGGTATCGGTGATCGAGATGAGCACATAACTGCCGGTGCGGACCTCCGGATACATGCTGGCATAGTCGGAATCGAGCTTCGCCGCCGAGATCTCCACCGTCAGCCGCCCGCCGCGGGGCATCGCGTCGCGCGCGTTCAAAGCGAGGTTGAGCAGCGCGTTCTGCAACTGCGACGCGTCGACCAGCGCCGGCCCCGGCGATCCCGAGACGATCATGCGCAGCTCGATCGTCTCGCCGAGCGCCCGGCGCAGCAGGTCCGAAAAGCGCGAGACGAGCTGGCCGATATCGGCGCGCTTGGCGTTGAGCGGCTGCTTGCGCCCGAAGGCGAGGAGCTGGGCGGTGAGCTTGGCGCCGTCCTCGGCCGCGCTCTGCGCCTCGCGCAGCAGGGCGCGGGCGCGGTCGTCGGTCAGCCGCCGCTCGATCATCTCGAGATTGCCGCTGACCACCGTCAGCAGATTGTTGAAATCATGGGCGATGCCGCCGGTGAGCTGCCCCACCGCCTCCATCTTGTGTGCCTGGCGCAGCTCTTCCTCGATCCGGTGGCGGCTGGTGAGGTCGCGGATGAATCCGGTGAAGATGCGCCGGCCGGCGGCGCGCGCCTCGCCGATCGCGAGCTCCATCGGAAACTCGGTGCCGTCCTTCTTCTGACCCGTGACGACGCGCCCATAGCCGATGATGCGGCGCTGCCCGGTTTCCAGATAGCGCTCCATGTAGCCGTCATGGGCGTCGCGATCCGGCTGCGGCATCAGCATCCGGACATTGCGGCCGAGCACCTCCGAGGTGGCGAAGCCGAAGAGCTTTTCTGCCGCCGCGCTGAAGGAGGTGATCGTGCCGCTCTCGTCGATCACGACCATCGCCTCCGGCACCGTGTCGAGGATCGAGCGCAGATGCGCCTCGCGCGCGACGAGATGCGCCTGCATCGTGCGCAGGTCGCTGACATCGACATTGGTCTCGATGATCGCCGTTCCCGCCTCGCCCTCCGTCTCGGCGACGACCCAGCGGCTGGCGACGAAGACAGGCGTCCCGTCCTTGCGGCGCTGGCTGAGTTCGCCGGTCCAGACCCCATGCGCCTTCAGATGCGCGACGATGTCGGCGAAGGGCTGGGGGAACACCGTCTCCAGCAGTTCATGTGCAACGCGGCCGCGCGCTTCGGCACGGCTCCAGCCATAGAGGCCCTCGGACCCGCTGGTCCAGCGGGTGACCACGCCGTCGAAGCCGTGAACGATGACGTTGGCGCTGTCGAGGATGCGGGCGATCTCGTCCAGACTGGACTCGTTGGTGACGGTCGCCTCCATCGTCTCTCTCGGTGCCGTGCGCTCAGTTCGGCCAGACCGCCTGCTGGATCGCGCGGCCTCCGGCGCCGTCTTTATCGTCGGCATCGGTCTCGCCTGCAAGCAGCGCCAGCTTGCCGAGCTTGCGCACCACCAGGGCATGGCGGCTGCTCGGGGCGATCACGCCGCAATTGGTCAGCCGCGTCATCGTCCGCGAGACGGTCTCGATCGTGAGGCCGAGGTAATCGGCCATGTCGAGGCGCGTCATCGGGATCTCGATCACCGGCTGGCGCTCGTCGCCGCCGAGCCGGCGGGCGATCAGCAGCAGGAAGCTGGCGACGCGTTCTTCCGCGCTCTTGCGGGCGAGGAGGACCATCTGGTCCTGGGCCGCCGCCATCTCGTCGCAGAGGCAGGCGAAGAGCTGCGGCCGCAGCTCCGGTGAGCGGTTGATCTCCTCCTGGAAGCGGCCATGCTCGTAGCGGCGCAGCTTCGTCCGGTTCACCGCCTCGGCGGTGTAGAGATACTGGTCCTTCAGCGAGACGCCGAGGAGATCACCGGGATAGAGGAAGCCGGTGATGACGCGGCGGCCGTCGCTGAGGATGCGGAAAACGCGCAGCACGCCCTCGACGACCTCGAAGACATGGCGGGCCTCGTCGCCCTCCCAGAACACCGCCGTCCCGGGCTCGAAGGTCTCGACCGGCTGCCCGCCGAAGAGGCTGTTGAGGCTGGCCGGGCAAGGCGGGACCGTCGCGAGTCGCCTGACAGCTCCGTGCGGCTGTGACATGGTGGTTTGCGAGAGCATCGGCTTGTCATCCCTCTGTGATTGACGAGCCGACTTGAACCGCTCCCGGTAACGGGCGAACGCCGCCACGGTGACGAACCGTGCAAAGTTGTGACGGTTTGTAACAACCGGGATCGCGAGGGAACCCAACTGCCTGCCATGACCGAGCCGCCCGCCCGCAATGAACACATCCTGGTCGTGGATGACGATGTTCGAATCCGGCAGATGCTGATCACTTATTTTGAGGACGAGGGGTACCGCGTCACCGCCGTCGGCGACGGCGCCGCCATGCGCGACGCCCTGCAGCGCCACCCGGTCGACATCATCCTTCTCGACCTCGTCCTGCCCGGCGGCGAGGACGGGCTGATGCTGGCGCGCGAGCTGCGCACGCGCTGCGAGACGCCGATCATCATGCTGACCGGCCGCGACGACGTGGTCGACCGCATCGTCGGGCTCGAGGTCGGCGCCGACGACTACATCGCCAAGCCCTTCCATCTGCGCGAGGTTCTCGCCCGGCTGAGGACCGTGCTGCGCCGGCGCCAGCCCGCCGCGCACGCCGGCGCCGAAGCCGGCGAGACGATCCACTTCGACGGGTGGCGGCTCGATCTCGCCCGCCGCCAGCTCGTCACCGCCGAAGGCGTCGAGATCGTGCTGACGACCGGCGAGTTCGACATGCTGGCGGCGCTGGCGCGCGCGCCGGGCCGCGTCCTGTCCCGCGACGTGCTGATGGACCTCACCCATGGCCGCAGCCTCGAGGCCTTCGATCGCACGATCGACGCGCAGATCGCGCGGCTGCGCAAGAAGATCGAGCCGAATCCGCGCCAGCCGACGCTGATCAAATCGGTCCGCGGCGTCGGCTATGTCTTCACGGGCAAGCCGGCGCCCTGAACCGCCAGGGCGGCTCGCCCATCGGCGAGGAATCGAGAATCACGGCGATGCCGCTGGCGCCACCGCGCTTCGCGCGGTCCATCCCGTGGAGCGCGCGCGGCGAGTCGCCGGTGCGGATGCGCACGGCGGCGCAATCCAGCCGGCCGGCGATGGCGCAGAGATCCTCGACCAGTGCAGAGGCGACGCCCGGCCCGTCTGCGGCGCTGGCGACGATGAACAGCGGAACGTCGAGAATGTCGCCATGCACGACGTGGCGCGCCTGGCGGCACAGGCACAGACCCTGGACATAGCCGCGCGGGTTGGTCGCCACCCGCACGTCCTGGCGCCGCCCCGCGGTGACCTCCGCATCGCCGCCATCCCTGCGCCAGCCCTCAAGATCCGGTAGAGGCTTCAGCGTGCCCACCAGAAGTCCGGCGGCAGCGACCTGATCGGGGGTCATCCCCGCGATGGTGTAGGCTCCCTGCATGGCGAGGCTCCTCTCCCCGCGATCCGCCCACCGCGCCATCAGGCGGCGGCCCGATCGGTCTCCGGCCCGGACATGGCGATCGGCAGCGATAGATCGAGCACGATCCGCCCCTCGATCGCGCCGCGCTTGAGCCGTGCGAACACTGCGTTGATGTCGCTCAGCGGCACCGTCGCGATCCGGGCCTTGACCTTGCCCTCCGCCGCGAAGGCGATGGCCTCGTCGAGGTCCCGTCGCGTTCCCACGATCGAGCCGCGCAGCGTCACCCGCTTCAGCACCACCTCGAAGATCGGCGTCGGGAATTCGCCCGGCGGCAGCCCGACCAGCGCGACCGTGCCCCGGCGCCGCGCCATCCGCATCGCCTGGGCGAAGGCCGGCGGCGAGACGGCGGTGACCAGCACGCCATGCGCCCCGCCGCCCGTGGCGGCGATGACCTCGTCGACGGCCGTGGGCGAACGGGCATCGACGGTGACGTCGGCCCCCGTCGCGCGGGCCAGCGCCAGCTTGTCCTCGGCGATGTCGACCGCCACGACCTTGAGCCCCATCGCCCGCGCATACTGGATCGCGACCTGGCCGAGCCCGCCGATGCCGGAGATCACGACCCATTCGCCGGGCCTCGCCTCGGTCTCCTTCAGGCCCTTGTAGGTGGTGACGCCGGCACAGAGGATCGGCGCCATGGCCGCGAAATCGACGCCGTCCGGCAGCTGCGCCGCGAAGGCCGCCGAAGCGATCGCATATTCGGCGAAGCCGCCATTGCAGCTGTAGCCGGTGTTGTGCTGGTGCTCGCAGAGCGTCTCCCAGCCGGTCTCGCAATATTCGCAGCGCAGGCAGGAATCATGCAGCCAGGCGATGCCGACCGCGTCCCCCAGCTTGAAATCGGTGACGCCTGGCCCGAGCGCGGCGACGGTTCCCGCGACCTCGTGGCCGGGAATGAAGGGCGGCACCGGCTTGACCGGCCAGTCTCCGTCGGCGGCGTGCAGATCGGTGTGGCAGACGCCGCAGGCCCGAACCTTGACGAGGAGCTCGCCCGGTCCCGGGACCGGAACCGGCACGTCCTCGATCACGAGGGGCTGACCGAACGCCCGCACGACCGCAGCCTTCATCATCGTCGCCATGATCCACTCTCCCTTCGTCACCGCCATGGTACGGCGTCGCGCGGATCGGACCTTGAGGGAGATCAAGCGGCGTCGGGGGAATCCGTTCCGGCGACGATCGCGCGGGCCTCCCGGCAGACGGCCTCGGGGCCCGCCTCGGTGGAGAGCCGCCTCCAGTCTTCCACCGGTGTGGCGCGGCCAAGCTGCTGGCGCACGATGTCGCCCGTGGCGTCCGAGGGATCGCCCCGGCGCGCCTCGACCCGCGCGATCAGGGTCTGCGCCGGCGCCTCGAGCCACAGCCCCTGGAAGGCCACGCCCGCCTCGTGCGCGGCCCGCGCGATGCGCTCGCGATCGGGCGTGCCGTCGAACACGGCATCGGCGACGACGCCATGCCCCAGCCGCAGGATCGCGGCCGCACGCTGTGCCTGCTCCGCAAAGACCGCCTCGGAGACGGCTGGAACATAGGCCTCCGGCGGCAACCGCGTCTGCGGCTCGACCCCGTAGCGGCGCTTGCGCAGCCGGTCGGAGGCGAGGATCCGCGCGCCGGGAACCGGCCCAATGCCCGGCGCCACCGCCGCCGCGACGGTCGACTTGCCCGCCCCCGACAGGCCGCCAACCGCCACGAGCCGGGCCGCCTTCGGCGCCAGGCAGCGCAAGGCCAGCGCCAGATAGGAGCGCGCCTCGTCGAGGGCTTGTGCGTCCTCGCCGTCCCGCGCCTGGACGGCGAGGACATGAGCCCGCACGGCGGCACGCACCGCCATGAAGAAGGGCAGCACCGGCAGCCCGGCCTCGTCGTCCGTGGCGTCGAGATAACGGTTCAGCAGCGTGTTCGCGTGTCCGGCGAGGTCGCGATGCCAGAGATCCATCAGCACGAAGGCGAGGTCGTAGAGCACATCCGTCGTCGCCAGCGCCTCGTCGAATTCGAGCGCGTCGAACAGCGTCGGCTCGCCCGCGACGAGGCAGATGTTGCGCAGGTGAAGGTCGCCATGGCAGCGGCGGATCCGCCCCTCCCGGCCGCGCGCATCCAAGAGCGACCGGTGGCGGTCGAGCGCCTCCCGGCAGGCCGTTTCCAGCGCTGCGACCTCGCCGGCCGGCAGGAGATCGGTCAGCGCGAAGCCGTTCTCGTTGATCGCGAGGACGGAGGACATCGCCTCGGCGCCGCCGCGGCTGCGCGCGATCTCGGCCCCCGCATGGAAGCGCGCTATGGCCTGCGCCAGCGTCGTCATCAGAGCGGGCGTCAGCCGCCCCTCCTGCGCCATCCGGTCGAACAGCCCGTCCTCGTCGAAGCGCGCCATCTCGACCGTGGCATCGACCAGGTCGCCGCCGCCGTCCAGCGCCAGCCGCCCGTCGCGCTCGCGCGTCAGCCGGCGCACGGCCCGGTAAAGCGACGGCGCCGTTCGCCGGTTCAGCCACAGCTCGCGCTCGCAGGCGGCGAGCCTCTTCTGCGGAGTCGAGAAATCGAGATAAGGCAACGCGACCGGCCGCTTCAGCTTGAAGGCCCGCTCGCCTGCCAGCAGCACCACCGAGATATGGGTGGTGATCTCCCGCGCCTGCGCAGGCAGGACGCCAGCCTCGGCCGCCAGCAGCTCCAGCGCTTCCTCGAAATCCTCAGCCGCCATCGTGCTCTCCCGGTTGCGGCCTGCATCATCGCGGTGCGGGCCGGCCGCAACGTTGCGTTCGATCAACGCGCAGGCACAGCGGGCGGTTCGACCGCAGACGCCGCTTGGACTACACCGGAGAGGATGGCCGGCGCGATCTCGCCGCGCCAGCCCTGCTCTCCCTCTGTAGAAAGCATCGCACGCCATGATGAAGGACTTTGCCGGCAAACATGTCATCGTCATGGGCGGCAGCCGCGGCATCGGCCGCTCGACCGCGCTCGCCTTCGCCCGGCGCGGGGCCGCGGTGTCGATCTGCGCACGCACCCCGGGTCCGCTCGCCGCGACGCGGCAAGAGCTCGCGGATCTCGGCGTGACCGCCCATGCCGCCTCCGTCGACCTCGCCGACGCGGCGGCGATCGACGCCTATCTCCCCGCAGCGGTGAAGGCGCTGGGCGGCCTCGACATCCTCGTCAACAACGCCTCTGGCTTCGGCCATTCCGACGACGAGGCCGGCTGGGGCGCCTCCTTCGCCGTCGACATGATGGCGGTGGTCCGCGGCAGCCACGCCGCCATCCCGCACATGACCTCGGGCGGTGCGATCGTGAACATCTCCTCGATCTCGGGGCTGCGCGCAACAGCCCGCTCGGCGCCCTATGGCGCGATCAAGGCGGCGGTGATGCACTACACCGCGAGCCAGGCCAAGATGCTGGCGCGGCAGGGCATCCGCGTGAACTGCGTCGCCCCCGGCTCGGTCGAATTCCCCGGCGGCACCTGGGAGGACCGAAAGACCTCGAATCCCGATCTCTACAACTCGACCCTGGCCACCATCCCCTTCGGACGCATGGGCCGGCCCGAGGAGATCGCTGAGGTCGTGCTCTTCCTCGCCTCCGAGCGGGCGAGCTGGGTCACCGGCCAGAGCCTCGTCGTCGATGGCGGCCAGCTCATCGGCCCCTGACGACACCGACGGACGACCGGCCTGGGCGGATGCCCCGCTCAGGCCTGCGCCGCTGGGCCGCCCTGCGCGGCGCGCGGCTCGCAATAGAGTGCGTGCAGCGTCTCCAGCACCGCCCTCGCCTCCGCGCTGGCCAGCGAGAAGGTCACCGCGACGCCGCGGCGGCGCGCAGCGATCAACCCCTGCCGCCGCAGCTGCGCCAGATGGGCCGCGACGCCGGCCGGGCTCAGGCCCGTGATCCGCGCGAGTTCACCCGCCCCCTCCTCGCCCTCGACCAACCGGCACAGGATGGCGAGGCGGCGCGGGCTCGCCATGGCGGCGAGCAGCGCCGCCGCCTCTTCGATCGGGGCCGCGATGCCGGCTTCGTCGCGCTTCAGCAAGGCCGTTGACATATTCGATATTCCATATATATGGAGGATATCAGTTCTTAACGGGAGATCGTGGTCATGGTCAATGTCGGTTCGCTGGATCGGACGCTTCGCTTCGTCGTCGGCGCGGTCCTCCTCGTCGCCGTCTTCGTGCCCCCCCTCGCCGGCTGGGTCGCCCCGCTCGGCGCCTGGAAATATGCGCTGACGGCCTGGGGCGCGGTGATGATCGGGACGGCCGCGATGCGCTTCTGCCCGGCCTACACGCTCCTGGGCCTCAACACCTGCGGGACGCGCCAGCCGTGACGGTCGCGTCGAACTTCACTCCGCTCGCCTCGCTGGCGGGCGGCGCCCTGATCGGGCTGGCGGCGGCGATGCTGATGCTGTTCCAGGGCCGCATCGCCGGGATAAGCGGCATCGTTTCGCGGCTGCTCCTGCCGGCCGGCGACGGCCAGTCCTGGGGGCGGCTCGCCTTCATCGCGGGCCTGGTCCTGGCCCCGCTCGTCCATCTGGGACTGACCGGCACCGCGCCGCGGCCCGAGATCGCGACCGGGCCCTTTCTGCTGGCTGTGGCGGGCGGTCTCGTCGGCTTCGGCGCCGTCTGGGGCAATGGCTGCACCTCCGGCCACGGCATCTGCGGCCTCTCGCGGCTCTCGCTGCGCTCCCTCGTCGCCGTCGCCACCTTCATGACGACGGCGATCGCGACCGTCTTCTTCATCCGACACGTGCTGTGAGAGCCTCGATGTCCGTGATCCTGCAGTTCCTGACCGGCCTCGTCTTCGGGCTCGGGCTGATCCTCGCCGGCATGGCCGACCCGGCGAAGGTGCTCGCCTTCCTCGATCTCGCCGCGATCCCGGCCGGCACCTGGGACCCGAGCCTGGCCTTCGTGATGGCGGGCGGAATCGCCGTCACCTTCCTGGCCTACCGGCTGATCCTGGCCCGCGAACGCCCCGTCATGGCCGAGCGCTTCCTCTTGCCCGAGCCCGGCGCGGCCGATGCCCGGCTGCTGACGGGCGCCGCCCTGTTCGGCATCGGCTGGGGCCTCGCCGGCCTCTGCCCCGGCCCCGCGCTCGTCTCCACCCTGACCGGTGGCCAGCCGGCGATCATCTTCATCGCGGCCATGCTCGCCGGCATGGCGCTGGCGCGGCTCCTGTCGTCCGCCACGCCGCCCCTGCGGTCGAAGACCGCCTGACCAACCGAAGAGGTTCCCCATGACCATTCCGCACGCCGTCGACCTCGCGACCAGGCCCGAGGTCACCGCCTTCTTCGACGCGCAGACCAACACCGTCAGCTATGTCGTGAAGGATCCCGGCTCCCGCGCCTGCGCCATCGTCGATTCGGTGATGGACATCGACTATGCGGCGGGCCGGATCGCCTATCACTCCGCCGACGAGATCGTCGCCTTCGTCCGCGAGCACGGGCTCGAGGTCGAGTGGCTGATCGAGACCCATGTCCATGCCGACCATCTCTCCGCCGCGCCCTATCTCCAGGGGCTGCTCGGCGGCAAGATCGGCATCGGCGACCGGATCACGATCGTGCAGGAGACCTTCGGCAAGGTCTTCAACGAGGGCACCGAGTTCCAGCGGGACGGCAGCCAGTTCGACCGTCTCTTCGCCGACGGCGACACCTACACGATCGGCGGCATGGCCGCTTTCGCCATGCACACGCCCGGCCACACCCCGGCCTGCATGACCCATGTCGTCGGCGATGCCGCCTTCGTCGGCGACACGCTGTTCATGCCCGATGGCGGCTCGGCCCGGGCCGATTTCCCCGGCGGCGACGCCCGCACCCTGTATCGCTCGATCCAGCGCGTGCTGGCGCTTCCCCCACAGACCCGGCTGTTCATGTGCCATGACTACGGCCCCAATGGCCGCGACATTCGCTGGGAGACCACCGTCGCCGAGCAGCGCGAGCACAACATCCATGTCCGCGACGGGATCACCGAGGACGAGTTCGTCCGTACCCGCGAAGCCCGGGACAGGACGCTCGACATGCCCAAGCTGATCATCCCTTCGCTGCAGGTGAACATGAAGGCGGGCGAACTGCCGGCGCCCGACGCCAGCGGCAAGCGCTTCCTCAAGGTCCCGCTGGACGTGCTCTGACGGACGCCGCCGATGATCGCCACGCCTGACATCGCCTCGCTCGGCTCGGGCTCGCTCGCCGGCTTCACCCTCGGCCTCGTCGGGGGCGGCGGCTCGATCCTCGCCGTGCCGCTGCTGGTCTATGTCGTCGGCGTCGCATCGCCGCATGTCGCGATCGGCACGAGCGCGGTCGCGGTCGCGCTCAGCGCCTTCGGCAATCTGCTCGGCCATGCCCGCGCCGGCCATGTCCGCTGGCCCTGTGCGCTGGTGTTCTCCGCCGCCGGCATCGCCGGCGCGGCTCTGGGCTCGGCGCTCGGCAAGCGGCTCGACGGACAGAAGCTGCTGCTGGTCTTCGGCGTGCTGATGCTCGTCATCGCCGCAGCCATGCTGCTGCGCCGGAGCGAGAGCGGCGCCGGCTTCCAGCCGCTCGGGCGCAGCACCGCAGCGAGGCTCCTGCCGCGCCTTCTCGGCATGGGTGGCCTCGTCGGCGGGCTCTCCGGTTTCTTCGGGATCGGCGGCGGCTTCCTGATCGTCCCGGGGCTGATGACCGCCGCGAATCTGCCGATGATCGTCGCGATCGGCTCCTCGCTGGTGGCAGTGACCGCCTTCGGCCTGACTACCGCCGCGTCCTATGCACTGTCGGGGCTGGTCGACTGGCATGTCGCCGCGCTCTTCGTCGCCGGCGGACTCGTCGGCGGCATTGCCGGCACGCTGCTGGCGCGCCGGCTCTCCGGCCACAGGACCTTGCTGACACGGCTCTTCGCCGGCCTCGTCGCCGTCGTCGGGCTCTATGTGATCGGGCGCGGCCTCGGCGTCCTCGCCTGAGCGGGAACCCTTCTCAGACCATCCCCTCGATCGCGAAGATCCGCGCCGGCGAGCCGTCCGCATTCGGCAGCTTCAGCGGCGCCGCGCAGAAGAATGTGCGGGGGTTCGTCAGCGCACTGGTGTTGACGACATATTCGATCAGCGTAATGCCGGCCCGCAGACAGATGTCATGCGTGACATGCTGGTCGAAGGGCACATGCTCGTCGTCCAGCAGCAGGCGGATCGGATAGTCCTGCGGGAAGTCGAAGGCGAGCGCGGTGGGCTTGCGGTCCCTCAGCCAGAGCGCCGCCTCGCGCGTGAGATAGGGCGCGTCTAGCCAGAATTCGCGCGTGCGGTAGTCGCGCTTGGTGTCCCAGCCGCTGGAGAGCAGCAGGATTTCCCCCTCCGGGCCGCCGGGATCGGCCGCAGCCAGCCTGTCGGCGTCGATCGCCTGGTTGGGCGCGACGTCGCGCAGGTCGAGCACGCGGCAGGGCCCGACGACGCGCGAGAGCGCGGTCGCCTCGATCGTCGGGCTGTGGGCGACGACATGCGCCTGCGCATCGACATGCGAGAAGCCGTGGCAGGTCATGCTGATGCGGGAGACCCGGAACGGGTCCCCCGCCGCGATGTCGCCCCTGATCGCCAGGTCGACCGGCCACCGGAAATGCGGCTCGATCGGCATGGAGAGGTCGATGATCTCCATCACACCGCCGCTTTCTTGATCGCCTCGAGCGTCTCGCCGCCGAACTTGGTGACGAACTCCTTCTCGACTTCCGCCGTGACGATCTTCGAGAAGGACTCGCGGTCGGGGTTCTCGACCGCCTGCATGCCGGCCTTCTTCAGCGCGGCGAGGCTGGAGCCCTCGGTGTCCTCGTTCATCTGCCGCTGAACGGCGGCGAGCTCGATCGCCGTCTCGCCGAGGATCTTCTGGAGATTGGGCGCCATCGCGTCGAACTTCGTCTTGTTCATCACCACGGGTCCGGTGGTGAAAGCATGGCGCGTCAGCGAGAGATGCTTCTGCACCTCGGCGAACTTGGCGTTGAGGATCAGCGTCACCGGATTCTCCTGCCCGTCGACCGCACCGGTCTCCAGCGCCGAGAACAGCTCGGTGAAGGCCATCGGCGTCGGCACGGCGCCGAGCAGCTGGAAGGCGCGAATATGGGCCGGGTTCGGCGTGGTGCGGATCTTCAGCCCCTTGATGTCGGCGGCGGTCGCCACCGCGCGGCGGCTGTTGGTCAGGTTGCGCCAGCCGATCTCCCAGGTCGCCAGCGCCTTGAGGTTCGAGCCTTCGAGTTCCTTGCGCAGGCCGTCGCCGATCGGGCCGTCCATCACGGCAGCCGCATGCTTGCGGCTCTGGAACAGGAAGGGCAGATCGAGCACGTTGAGCTTGGGCGCCAGGCCGGTGAAGAACGGATTGCCGGTCAGGCAGATGTCGAGCGAGCCGCCGCGTACCGCGCTGATCGTCTGCGGATCGGAGCCGAGCGCACCGTTCGGGAAGATCTGGACCTCGAGCTGGCCATTGCTCTTCGCCTTGACCTTCTCGGCGAACTGCAGCGCGGCCTTGTGCCAGCTGTCCGATTCCGGATGGGGATGCGCGAAGCGCAGCTTCGCCGCCTGGGCGAGCGCCGGCCGGCCGATCGCGAAGAGGGCGAGGCCGGAGCCGGCGGTGATCAGAGCATGGCGCCTGGTGATGGTCATCTTGTCTTCCTCCTGAGGGTGTCGTTTTCGTTGCTTCTCGTCTTCGACGCGGCGCCTCCTCAGCGCCCGTAGAACCATTTCGCCGGCACGGTCACGATCTCCGGGACCAGAACCAGCAGCGCGAGCACCGCGATCTGCGCCAGCAGGAACGGCATGACGCCGCGCACCACCTTGTCGACGGGCACGCGGCCGACGGCGCAGACCACGTTGAGCACCGTGCCCACAGGCGGCGTCAGCAGGCCGATCGCGTTGTTCATGATGAAGAGGACGCCGAAATAGACCGGGTCGATGCCCGCCTGCTTGACGATCGGCATCAGCACCGGCGTCAGGATCAGCACGGTTGGGATGAAGTCGAGCGCCGTGCCGACGACGACGACGAGCAGCATCATCGCGACCATCAGCAGCGTCTTGTACTCGATCAGGGGGCCCAGCAGCGCGCCCACTTCGGCGGGAATGTTGGCGATCGTGATCAGCCAGGCCGAGACCAGCGCCGCCGCGACCAGGAACATCACGGAGGCCGACATCTTCAGCGCCGCCAGCAGCGCCGGCCGCAGATGTGCGATCCGCAGCTCGCGATAAACGAACATCCCGATGAAGAAGGCGTAGACGGCGGCCACCACCGCGGCCTCCGTCGGCGTGAACACGCCGAGCTTCATCCCGCCGATGATGACGAAGGGCAACAGCAGCGCCCACAACCCGTCGAGCGCAGCCTTGGCGATGCTGCGGACGCTCGGCCGCGGCAGGGTCGAGACCGGCTCGTCTTTCGCCAGCACATACCAGGTGATGACCAGCGCCAGCCCCATCAGCAGGCCAGGCACGATGCCGGCCAGGAACAGCCGGGTAATCGAAACGCCGGCCGCCACGCCGAAGACCACGAAACCGATCGAGGGCGGGATGACGGGTGCGATGATGCCGCCGGCCGCGATCAGCCCGCAGCTGCGGTCGAGTCGGTAGCCTGCTTGCCGCATCATCGGGATCAGCAGGGCGGCGAGCGCCGCCGTGTCGGCGACCGCCGAGCCGGAGATGCTGGCCATCACGATCGCCGCCACCACGGCGACATAGCCGAGGCCACCGCGGACATGCCCGACGAGCGCCATCGCGAAGGCGATGATGCGCTTGGACAGCCCGCCCGCATTCATCAGCTCGCCGGCCAGCATGAAGAAGGGCACGGCCATCAGCGGGAAGCTGTCGGCCCCGCCGATCAGGTTCTGCGCCAGAATCTGCGCGTCGAACATCCCCAGATGCAGCATCAGCGCGACGCCGCAGACCAGCAGCGAGACGGCGATCGGCATGCCCAGCGCCATCGCGCCGAGCAGCGAGACGAGGAAGACGAGGACCGTCATGGGCGCAGCCGCTCCCGCTGCTGCGCCTCGAAGCCGGCGAGTTCCTCCGACTCCGCCCCGATGACGAGCTCGTCGGGCGGCATTCGCCCGGTGACGAGCCTGACCAGGGTCACGAGGTTGATCGCCCCGATCCCGAGCCCGCAGGCGAGCCCGGCGACATAGAAGATCGCGGTCGGCACCCCCATCACCGGCGAGAGATTGGCCATGTTGAGGCTGCTCTGCTGCCAGCAGCCCCAGACCAGCAGGCCCATTCAGAACAGCGACAGGCTCTCGGCCATGAGTCGCGCCAGCCACCGGCCGCGCAGGCCGAGCATCTGCACGATCGCCGTCATGCCGAGATGCCCGTTCTCGAGCGCGACCAGGAAGGCGCCGCCGAAGGTCAGCCAGACGAAGATCATGCGCGAGGCTTCGTCCGACATCGTGATGCCGGAGTTGAACCCGTAGCGCAGCACGACATTGCCGAAGACCATCGCAATCATCACGACGAAGGCGAGGATGAGCGCATTCTCGAGCAGGCGCAGCAGCGAGCGGGGCAGGTTCATCGGCAATGGGCTTTCAGGCTTCGTCGCTGCTCAGGGGCCGGCGGGGTCAGCGCCACGACCGGCAAGGCGGCCGCGAGGCATGCCGCACCCGAGCGGCGCGGGTTTCCGACACGAATCGAACAGGTGATCGGCGAGAGCGCATGACGCGACTCCGGATGTTTCCAGGCCCGGGACGGCAGTCGGTTGGCCCGGCCGCATTCTTGTATGCTGCATACTGCGCGCCGGCATGCAGGCCTGTCAATCGCGCGCTTCCGCTACGCCGCTGCGGCCGGAGCGAGGGCGGCGGGCTGATGACAGCCGCACCCTGCCCGCCCCTCGGGGCGGTCGGGCGCGACGTCGCGAAAGAGATGCGCGCGAAGGCTCAAGCCCGCTTCCGCCGACGGGCGCATTCGGGGCTTGCCATTCGGCGAAGCATTGATTAGACCCCGCGACACCAAGGCGAGCGCGCCGACGCCGTCCGCCATTGGGGGATCGTCTAACGGTAGGACCCCAGACTCTGACTCTGGTTGTCTAGGTTCGAATCCTAGTCCCCCAGCCATCACCAAGCCTCTCGGACGGCTTCTGTGTTGGCTTTTCGATTGAGCGGGTTCCCGGGCCAACACCCGCCGCACACCTTCTTCTCCCCGATCACCTGTTCACGCACACACGACTTAGCGTCGCAAATGGCGTTATCTCGGCACCGGCCGCCTTCTCTAGGACAGGCTGTCGAACGTCGCGGTCGCGTGTGTCGCGCGGCCCCACCGGGCGGAACTGACACGCGTGACGGGCCTATCGCCGCGGGTCAGCCCGCTGCGGTAGGCCGCTTCACCAGGTCAGGCGATGTTGCTGGTTCGCTGCATGGCCTTGAGTTTCCACATCGCGAGAACTCCGAGGAAAGGTCCGATGGCGAGCAGGGCAAAGGCATGGTTCCAGCCCGTATAGGGGAGGAGCCAGGGCAGAGCCTGGATGGCTGCGATCGTGATCAGGAAGCCGATGCAGGTCTGGATCGTCAGCATAGTTCCCGTCAATCGACGGGGCGCGACCTCGATGGCCAGCGCAGAGAACTGCGCGGAATCGGCGACGACGGCAAAGCCCCAGACGAGGGCGAGCGCGACGGCGAGCGCCGGAGCGACACTCGCCAGCGGGCCGATGGCGAGAGCGCACAGGCCGCTGGCGAGCAGCGCAGCCGCAGCCGTCTGGCAACGACCGAATCGATCCGCCGCGAGCCCTGCCAGCACGGCACCGGGGAGCCCTGCGGCGATGATCAGGAAGACCATGAGGCTGGCCTTGCCGCCCTGGAGATTGACGGGACCGTGTTGGAGGAACGCCCCGATCCAGGCCCACATGGCGTAGAGTTCCCACATATGGCCGAGATAGCCGAGATTGGCGAAGCGCAGTTGGGGCGAGCGCCAGGCCTCGCCGATATCCGCGATCCGGAATCGGGTCGCCACGAACGGCGCCGCACCTTCGCGAAACGCCAGAATAAGGGCGCCTGCAGCCAGCGACAGACTTCCGGCGACGAGATAGACGGTCGTCCACGGCAACGTGCCGATCAGCCCGTTCACGAGATGGGGTGAGGCAGAGCCCAGGGACAGGCTGCCCACGAGGATCCCGATGAGGACGCCGAGATCGCCCTTCGCCCAGGTGGCGGCCATCTTCATCCCGACCGGATAGACCGCCGCCATGGCGGCGCCCGCCACGGCCCGCAGTCCGATCGTGCCCCAGCCTACCGGCTCGACGAAGGGCAACAGCAGCGTGGCCGCGCCCGCGAGGCCGCACCCGGCCGCAAACAGGCGCTTCGGCTGGATCCGGTCGGCGAGGCCCAGAGTGGCGCTGGCGAGCGTGCCGATCACAAACCCTGCCTGGACAGCCGAGGTGAGGAGGCCGCCCTGCGCGCTGGTCATCAGCCCATGGCTGATGAGATCGGCGACAGCAGCGGTCGCGGCAAACCAGACGGACAGGGAGGCGACCACCGAGAGACACAGGATCGTCAGGTTGAGCACCTTGCCCATGCAGCCTCCTGCAACCGTCGGCCAGGCTGGCACAAGGCGATCGGCACGAGGCTTTAGGCGGGAGACGAACGCGCGTCCAGCCGGGACCGAACTCGGCCTCTGCCTCATCGACACAGGACCCGGGTCGTCCACGTCCCCTGATGGGCTGCCTGCGAATGATGGGATACCGGCGCAATGCGCCAAGCCGTGGCCTCAGCTTCTAGGCGGCCATCGACGCCAGTTCAGCGGCGGCCATGTCGATCGGCACGGGCCGACCGAGCCAGTAGCCTTGCCCCTTGCTGACGCCCAAGAGCTTAAGGGTCTGCAATTCGGCGTCGCGCTCGATCCCCTCGGCCAGAATCTGGCAGCCGGTTTCGCGAGCGTAGAAGATGAGCGCGCTGGCGAGCGCCCTTCGGGCCGGATCGCCATCCACATTGCGGGTGAGCGACATATCGAGCTTGATGATGTCGGGCTTCAGTCGAACGATGTGCTGCAGTCCCGAATAGCCGGCACCCGCATCATCGATCGCAAGGCGGACGCCCTTGCTCCGAAAGCAATCGAGCTTGGCCAACAGTCCCTCGTAATCATGCACGGCGCCATGTTCCGTCACCTCGATCACGAGACGATGGGGGTCGAGTCGGCTGACTGCATCGCCGAATTCTGCAGCCATCACCGCTTCGGCAGAGGCATTGATCGTCAGGTAGATATGGCTCGGCAAACGACTGGCATGATCCAGAGCCGCTTCGATCGCCGCCAGTTCCAGCGGCACCCCGAGGCCGAGTTCAGCGGCTTTGGCAAACCATTTGTCCGGCGAGCGACGGGGCTCCTGAGAGAAACGTGCCAAGCACTCGAAGCCGACAGCACGATCGCTGGCGAAATCCCAGATCGGCTGGACGTGAATGTCGAAGGCGCGATCGTCGATGATCCGGGCGATCTGGGCGTGCCGGGCATCGCGATCCCGGCTGCTGCGCCGATCCTCATCGATATGCTGGGCGGTGATGTCTGCAAACGCGCGCATGACCTGGAGGTCGCGACCGTTCAGCGAATGATTGGCATGCGGACTGAGGCAACAGAACATGCCGAAGACGGAGCCGTCGGAGAGCCGAAGCGGCACGCTGACATGGACGCCGATGGGGACGGCCTGCGTGATCGGCATGGCAGCGGCCAGGGGGATGGCCGAGGTATCGGGAATCAACTCCGGCAAACGGCCGGCGAGAATATGGCGGCAGTAGACATCGTCGAGCGAGCGCGAGTCACCCGGCTTGATCAGCGCTTCCAGGCCGGGCGCGTCGACGACCCTGAAGACCGACTCATTGCGCACGAACTCCGACACATAGGCGACCTCCATGCCCAGATGCTGGCGTACCGACTGAAGCACCCGCTCGATCATGAACCCGTCGGATCGCCCCCCGGCTTCCGGGGCGTCCGAGAGGCAGGCAAGGATCGACATCTGGGCGTCCTCCGTCGGCGAGACCCTCTTCATCGTCGCACCGTGACGGGTGGCCACCTAAGATGACGTAAAGGCCGGCGGCGAGACCTTGTTCCTGGACCGCTGCACGTCAGACCATAACAGCTCGAACGGGACAGCCACCTTCCGCTCCGGCCGGCGAGCGGCCGGACGAACCCTTGTCCGCTATCCCCTCCCCGGCGGCTTGATCTGCGCCATCGCGTCGCGCACGAGGGTGTGGAGTTCCGGGGAATCCGCCCGGAACGCGGCGAGGAAATCGCTGCGCATCTTGCGGCTCCAGAACTGGTTGATGTGTTCGGCAATCGCGGGAACGGCCTGCTCGCGCGGATAGGCCTCGAAAAATCCTGCGATCTGTCCGGCCATGCGGGCGAGCTTTTCGCGCTGCAGGCTCTCATGCGAGGTGGCGCCCCCGGTCGCCGTGTCGGCCGGCGTCATCGCGCGGCGAGTTCCAGGGTCGAGGCGAGGGAGCCGGCGAAGATCGTGCAGCCATCGTCCCGCGCGACCGACACCAGCGTCAGCGTCAGCGCGACGGCGCGCTCGATCGCGAGCGATGTCGGGGCCGAAATGGACACCAGCGTGCCCGCGCCGAAGATCGCGGCCTTCTCTACCATCTCGAAAGAAGCCCGGCTGGTCACGAGCACGAAGCCCTCTCCAGCCGTTTGGCCGGCCCGCAGCCGCGCCCCGATCAGCTTGTCGAGGGCATTGTGTCGCCCGACATCCTCGCGGACCGCGAGAATTCTTCCCTGCCCGTCGCACCAGGCCGCGGCATGGACGGCGCGGGTGAGGCGATGCAGCGGCTGATGTCGATCGAGCGCCGACAGCGCCGTTGCGATCGCTGCGGCCGCAATGCCGGGCTGGTGGTCGCGGCGACCGGCCGCCATCGGCAACTCCGCCAGGGTTTCGACGCCGCAGAGCCCGCAGGAGGTGCGCCCCGACAGGTTGCGACGGCGCGCCAGATGCTCGCGAAAACGCCCCGGAGCAAGATCGACCGTCGCGACCAGGCCGCCCGCCTGCGGCACCACGGAGATCTCCCTGATTTCAGTGGGATCGCAGATGATGCCCTCGGTCAGACTGAAGCCGGTGACGAAGTCCTCGAGATCCGACGGCGTCGCCATCATCACCGCATAGGGCTGGTTGCCATAGACAATGTTGACCGCCGCCTCGACGGCAACCTCGACGCTGCCCGCCTCCCCGGCGCCTCGGGCGAAACGGACGGGTGTCGCAGCCACCGCGCAACTGGCCGGGGGCTGGGCGGGCGCGCTATTCCGCGGCATCGGGTAGCCTCCCTGCGATCCGGCGCAGCGAGACGTCCTCCTCGCGATTGCGCTCCTGCCATTGCGAATAATAGTTCGTCCGCCGCACCTCGACGGCCGTGACCTTGTATTCCGGGCAATTCGTCGCCCAGTCCGAGTAGTCCGTCGTGATGACGTTGGCGCCCGTCTCGGCATGGTGGAAGGTCGTATAGACGACACCGGGCTGCATGCGTTCCGAGACCTCGGCCCGCAGCGAGATGTCCCCCGATCGACTGGCGAGCGCAACCAGGTCGCCCGACTTGATGCCGCGGTTCTCAGCGTCAAAGGGGTGGATCTCCAGCACGTCCTCGTCATGCCAGGCGGAGTTGGCGGTGCGCCGCGTCTGCGCACCGACATTGTACTGCGACAGGATGCGGCCCGTGGTCAGGATCAACGGGAAGCGCGCGCCGGTCTTCTCTTCCGTCGGCACGAATTCGGTGATCATGAACTTGCCCTTGCCGCGCACGAAGCGGTCGACATGCATCAGCGGCGTGCCCAGCGGAGCCTGATCGTTGCAGGGCCACTGCACCGAGCCGAGCCTGTCCAGCTTGTCATAGCTCACCCCGGCGAAGCTCGGCGTCAGCCGGGCGATCTCGTCCATGATCTCGGAGGGGTGGGAATAGGCCATCTCGTAGCCCAGCGCCCGGGCGAAATCGATCGTGACCTGCCATTCGGCCTTGCCCGAAAGGGGCGCCATCACCTGCCGGACGCGGTTGATGCGACGCTCGGCATTGGTGAAGGTGCCGTCCTTCTCCAGGAAGGACGAGCCCGGCAGGAAGACATGGGCGTATTTCGCAGTCTCGTTCAGGAAGAGGTCCTGAACCACGACGCATTCCATCGCCGACAGGCCGGCGGTGACATGCTGGGTGTTGGGGTCGGACTGGGCGATGTCCTCGCCCTGGACATAGAGCGCCTTGAAGCTGCCGCCGACGGCCTCGTCCAGCATGTTGGGGATGCGCAGGCCCGGCTCGGCATCGAGAGTCACGCCCCACATCCCCTCGAAGACCTGGCGCGTGGCGTCATCTGAGACATGCCGATAGCCGGTGAACTCGTGCGGGAAAGAGCCCATATCGCAGGCCCCCTGGACATTGTTCTGCCCGCGCAGCGGATTGATGCCGACACCGTCGCGCCCGATATTGCCGGTCGCCATGGCGAGATTGGCCATGCCCATGACCATGGTCGAGCCCTGGCTGTGCTCGGTGACGCCCAGCCCGTAATAGATCGCACCGTTGCCGCCGGTTGCGTAGAGCCGTGCGGCGGCCCGGACATCGGCCGCCGGCACGCCGGTGAAGGCCTCGGTCGCCTCGGGCGAATTGTGCTCCTGCGCGATGAAGCGCGCCCAGATCTCGAAATCGGCGAGGTCGCAGCGCTCGCGCACATAATCCTGATCGATCAGCCCCTCCGTCACGACCACATGGGCGATCGCGTTGATCAGCGCGACATTGGTGCCGGGTAGAAGCTGGAGGTGGTAATCGGCCTTGATGTGCGGCGACTTGACGATGTCGGTGCGGCGCGGGTCGGCGACGATCAGGCGCGCGCCCTGGCGCAGACGTTTCTTCATGCGCGAGGCGAAGACCGGATGGCCGTCGGTCGGGTTGGCGCCGATGACGAGGATGACGTCGGCCTTGGCGACCGATTTGAAATCCTGCGTGCCGGCCGAGGTGCCCAGCGTCGTCTTCAGGCCATAGCCCGTCGGCGAATGGCAGACGCGGGCACAGGTGTCGACATTGTTGTTGCCAAAGCCTGCCCGCACCAGCTTCTGCACGAGGAAGACCTCCTCATTGGTGCAGCGCGACGAGGTGATGGCACCCAGCGCCTCCCGGCCATACTCCACCTGGATGCGCTTGAACTCGGCAGCGGCATGCCCGATCGCCTCCTCCCATGACACCTCGCGCCAGGGGTCGGTGATCTTCGCGCGGATCATGGGCCTGGTGATGCGGTCGGCATGGGTCGCGTAGCCCCAGGCGAAGCGGCCCTTCACGCAGGAGTGGCCTTCATTCGCCTTGCCGTCCTTGTAAGGCACCATGCGGACGACCTTGTCGCCCTGCATCTCGGCCTTGAAGGAACAGCCGACGCCGCAATAGGCGCAGGTCGTGACCTTGGAATGCTCCGGCTGGCCCATCGCGATGACGCTGTTCTCCATCAGCGTCGCGGTCGGGCAGGCCTGGACACAGGCGCCGCAGGAGACGCATTCCGAGCCGAGGAAATCCGTCGGCCCGGCTGAGACACGCGAGTCAAAGCCGCGTCCGGTGATCGTCAGCGCGAAGGTGCCCTGCACCTCCTCGCAGGCACGGACACAGCGATTGCAGACGATGCATTTGGTCGGGTCATAGGTGAAATAGGGGTTCGAAACGTCCTTCCCCAACCAGTTCTCGTTGGCGAGGCCGTCAGTGCCCTTGGCGAAGACGTGGGTTTCGCCCTGATAGCCATAGCGGACCTCACGCAGGCCGACGGCGCCGGCCATGTCCTGCAATTCGCAGTCGCCATTGGCCGAGCAGGTCAGGCAGTCGAGCGGGTGGTCGGAAATGTAGAGCTCCATCACGCCCTTGCGCAGCCCGGACAGATTCTCCGACTGGGTGCGCACGACCATGCCCTCCTCGGCCGGCGTCGTGCAGGAGGCGGGCGTGCCGCGCCGACCCTCGATCTCGACGAGGCAGAGCCGGCAGGAACCGAAGGGATCAAGCGAGTCCGTGGCGCAGAGCCTGGGAATCCTGGTGCCCAGCGACATCGCGGCCGCCATCACCGAGGTGCCCTCGGGCACGGTCACACTCATGCCGTCGATCGACAGGGTGACGGTCTTGTAGGCGACGCGGATCGGCGTGCCGAAATCGATCTCCTTGATCAGGCTCATGACGAGGTCCTCATTCGGCGGCCAGCGGCCAGCCCTTCGCGGGCCCGGCCGGCCGGTCGAAATCCTCGGGGAAATTGTTGAGCGCGCTCAGGACCGGGTTCGGCGTAAGCCCGCCCATGGCGCAGAGCGAGGCATCCGCCATCAGCTTCGAGAGATCGCGCAGGATGGCGAGGTTCTTCGGCCGTTCGGTGCCGGCGATGATCTTGTCCATCGTCTCGACGCCGCGCGTCGCGCCGATCCGGCAGGGCGTGCACTTGCCGCAGCTTTCCTTGGCGCAGAATGCGAAGGCGAAGCGGGCCTGCTGCGCCATGTCGACACTGTCGTCGAAGACCACGATGCCGCCATGGCCGAGCATGCCCTTGATCGCGGCCAGCGCCTCGTAGTCCATCGCGACGTCGAGCTGAGCCGCCGTCAGATAGGCGCCCAGCGGGCCGCCGACCTGAACCGCCCGGATCGGCCGGCCCGACAGCGTGCCGCCGCCGAGATCCTCGATGATCTCGCGCAGCGAAATGCCGAAGGCGAGCTCGACCAGCCCGCCGCGCTTGACATTGCCGCCGAGCTGGACGGGCAGCGTGCCGCGCGAGCGCCCCATGCCGAAATCGGCATAGGCCTGAGCACCGTGCTGGAGGATCCACGGAACGGCCGCGAAGGACAGAACGTTGTTGACGATCGTGGGCTTGCCGAAGAGCCCCTTCAGCGCCGGGATCGGCGGCTTGGCGCGGACGACGCCACGCTTGCCCTCCAGGCTTTCCAGCAGGGACGTCTCTTCGCCGCAGATATAGGCACCGGCGCCGAGACGGACCTCCAGATGAAAGGCGTGGGCCGTGCCGAGGACCGAATCCCCCAGGATCCCCGCCTGCTCGGCCTTGAGGATCGCGCGCTGCATCGTCTTGTAGGCGTGGGGGTATTCCGAGCGCAGATAAATGTAGCCGCGGGTGGCGCCGACGGCGATGGCGGCGATCACCATGCCTTCGATCGTCAGATAGGGGTCGCCCTCGAACAGCATGCGGTCGGCGAAGGTGCCGCTGTCACCCTCGTCGGCATTGCAGACGATGTACTTCTGGTCGCCGCTCGCATCGTGCACGGTCTTCCATTTGATCCCGGTCGGGAAGCCCGCGCCGCCGCGACCGCGCAGGCCCGATGCGCGGACGGTTTCGACGATCTCCGCGCCCGTCAGCGCCAGCGCGGCCTGAAGGCCGGCGAGCCCGTCATGGGCGCGATAGTCGCTCAGAGAGAGCGGATCGATGACGCCCGTGCGGGCGAAGGTCAGGCGCAGCTGGCGCTTCATCCAGTCGAGATCATCGACGGGACCGAGCCGGAGCGCATGTCCGCCACCATCAATGAGGCCGGCATCGAACAGACCTGGCACGTCCCTGGCCGCGACCGGCCCATAGGCGATGCGGCCCTGCAGCGTCTCGACCTCGACGAGCGGCTCCAGCCAGAGCATGCCGCGCGAGCCGTTTCGTACGATGTCGATCGTGATCCCGCGTGCTGCCGCCTCCCGCGAAACCGCCTCCGCAACGGCCTCCGCTCCGACCGAGAGTGCCGCGGCGTCGACGGGGATGAAGATGCGGACGGGGGCGATCGGGGCATTCATGGCGATGCGCTCGCAAGGCCGCAGAGCTCTGCGAGCCGGTTGGCGTCGACGCGGCCGATCAACGCGCCATCGACCAGGGCGGAGGGTCCGAGCGCGCAATTGCCGAGGCAGTAGACGGTCTCGACCGCCACCCCATCGACCCCGCTGTGGCCATCGACCTGAATGCCGTGGTCCCGCTCCAACTGCGCGACCAGCGTCTCGCAGCCGAGCGCCTGGCAGGCCTCCGCCCGGCACAGCTTGATGACACGGCCCAAAGGCGGCGCCGTCTTGAAGTCGTGGTAGAACGAGATGGTGCCATGGACCTCGGCGCGCGACAGGTTCAGGGCGTCGGCGATTAGCGGCACGGCTTTCGGGTCGACATAGCCGAATTCATCCTGCAGGGCATGCAGGATGGGGAGCGTCGCCCCTTCGAGATGGACGAGCCCACCGACGATCTGGCGGGCCCCCTCATCATTCCAGGCACGATATCCGGCCATTGTCCCTCCGTCCGACGCCGTTGTCCCGACGATCGCTTTCGACAAGAAGGAACTCAATCTGGACCAATTTCAAATCAATTCTGCCAACCGCTTGATAGGTTGAGGCTATCAAATAGACGGAAGAACACGGATCCGCTCTCTCGCGCCACGATCAGGCCTGCCCTGAATGAGGCTTGCAGACTGATTGTGCGGCGCAAAACAAACCGGTTGCGAAAGCGCAATAGATCGAGACTATCTCGGGATAGGGCGCGTCGGCAGCGCGGCGTCGGCCACCGGCTGCGACATCATCAGAAGGTTGCGCGCCAGCGGCGCGAGGGGCTGACGGTCGGCGATGATCAGACCGATCATGCGACGGGCCTCGGGCTCGACAAGGGGCAGCGCCTTGGTCCCGAGCGGCACGCCGAAGAACTCCAGCAGTTGCAGGGACACGATGCTCGACACGCCCTGGATGCCGGCATGGGAGCAGAGATTGAAGATCGAATTGGTTTCGATCGCCGGGCGCGGCGTCTGGCCAACCGAGCGGAAGATGCCGTCGATGATCCGCCGGTTCTGCATGTCGGAGGTCAGGAGGCAGAGCTTCAGCTCTCCGGCCTCGGCCCAGGTGATGCTGTCGCGTCCGCCCAGTGGCCCATCCTCCCGTGTCAGCAGGACGTAGGATTCCTGATAGACCGGCTTGGAGACGACCCCGTCGAGAGGCTCGTTGTCGAGATAGGTCAACCCGGCATCGAGTTCGAAATTGTCGATGCGGGCCTGGATCTCCGAAGCGGTCAGCGACAGGACGGTCAGCGAGACCGCCGGATAACGCGCCGAGAACGGGCCGGTGATGTGAGCGATCATCGGCAGCGCCGTCGGGATGGCGCCGAGCCTGATGCGCCCGCTGACGCCTTCCCTGAGCTCGGCGATGGATTGCTTCATCTGGTCGGCTTCGGCGAGAATCCGGCGGGCATGGGCCAGCACGATCTCCCCTTCCTTGGTCAGCCCCTCGAAGCGCCGGCCGCGCTCGACGATCAGAACCCCGAGTTCCTCCTCCAGCTGCGCGATGGCGGCGGACAAGGTCGGCTGCGAGACATGGCACTGATCCGCTGCCCTGCGGAAATGACGCTCGCGCGCCAGCGCATCGAGATAGATCAATTGGCGGATGATCATGCCGAGGAGGCTTTCGAGAACCCGGAACCGAGTTCCATGCGCGCATTGTTGTCCGGCGGGTGTCAAGCGAGCCGGGTGTCCGCTGCAACGAAGCGGTTCCGCCGGGCTTCGGCACGGGCGAACTCGGCCAAGACCGCATCATGATGGCGATCAGCGACAGGCACATAGGCCCGCCGCGCGACGAACCCCGTGTCCCTCGCCCAGGACCGTGGCACGCGGCCCCTCGACCTCGCTGGTGGCTTCGTCCGGCGCTGCTGGCCGGTCTGGCCTGCCGCACCGCCGCATCGGCTGCGGATCATCCGCGCCAGTCGATCGTGAATCGGCAATCGGGGCCGCCGGCGACGACATCGCCCGCGTGGCCAATCTGCGTGCCTTCGTTGACCAATGCGCGGAACAGGCATTCGAACACGCCGACATGCCAGACCCCGCCCGGCATCGCGAGCGGATTGCGGCTGATCGTGATGAGGGCCGGATCGCCCGGCGCGACCGAACAGAACCCCGAGCCCGCGAAGGTCCATGCGTTCCGGCGGATGGCTTGCAGGAGAAGGCGCGCGGCCAGGAACGGCGGCAGGCGCCGCAGCGCCCAGCGCGCCGGCGCCGGGATGCGGTGCGCCAGCACATAGGCGCCGGTCCGGTGTCCCGCCTGATGGGCGATTGCCGCCGCCTGCGCGGATGGCAGCTCGCGCCACAGCGCCGCGAACAGCCGTGCCGGGATCGCCTCGTCGATCATCTCATCCGGAGCCGAGGCGAGCAGGCGAGTGCACCCCGCGCGCGCAAACACGCGCTCGGCCGCCCCGGCCAGCCCCGGCGCCGCACGCAACGCCGCGCCCAGCTGGATGACGGCGTTGGGGCCGAGGAGCCCGGCCCCCGCCCGCGCCCCGGCGGCCGTGTCGAAGGTGAGGCCGAGGCTCAGCATGGCCGCTCGGCCGTCTCCGCCGGCGCGGCGGGCGGACGGGTCAGGGCGACAGGCGCGAGTTGCTCCGTCCCGCCGCCGCAGGCGACCAGTGGCTGGCGCGACTCGCGCCGGGCCCGCGCCTGGGAGGCGCGGTCGGCCGCCGCCTCCCAATCGTCCATCTGCGCCGGGGCGATGGTGCGGGTGCGGTCGAAGTTGAAGTTCACCTTGTCCTTGGACTGGGGCCCCCAGTAGCCGGCCTTGCCGAGATCGTAGAATTTGCGCTGGAAGCCGGCCTTCAGGAAGGCTTTCAGGCAGCCGAGCAGGTAGCGGCGGCGAAAGCCGGTGCCGCGCCAGGGATAGTGGAACAGCGCCTTGCGCGAATAGAAGCGCCGGTAGTTCTTCATCACGCCGTCGAGCAGGGCCCCGCGCGACATCGCCTCCGGCGCCATGATCGGCGTGACGAAGTTGTATTTCGAGAAGTCGAAGATCTCGACCTTGTCCTTCAGTTCCTGGAACAGCGGCGTGAACGGCCAGGGCGTGTACATCGCCCAGTTCGCCAGGTCGGGCTGCCAGTCCCAGGCCATCTGGAAGGTCTCTTCCAGCGTCTCCGCCGTCTCGTTGTCGAGGCCGACGATGAACTGCGCCTCGGTGAAGATGTCGGCCTCGCGCAACAGGCGGATCGCCTCCTTGTTCTCCTCGACCTTGGTTTCCTTGTTGAACTGGTCGAGCTTGAGCTGGGCCGCCGCCTCGGTACCGAGCGAGACATGGACGAGCCCCGCCTTGCGGTAGAAGGACAGCAGCTCCCGGTCCCGATAGATGTCGGTGACGCGGGTGTTGATGCCCAATTTGACCTTGTCGGGCAGCCCCCGCCGGATCAGCTCCTCGCAGAACTGGATGAATTTCTTGCGGTTGATCGTCGGCTCCTCGTCGGCGAGGATGAAGAACCCGATGCCGTGTCGCTCGACGAGGTTCTCGATCTCGTCGACCACCTTGATGGGGTCGCGCACCCGGTAGTCGCGCCAGAACTTCCACTGCGAGCAGAACGAGCAGGTGAAGGGGCAGCCGCGCGCCATGTTCGGGATGGCGACGCGCACGCCGAGCGGCACATAGATGTATTTTGCCCATTCCAGCAGCGACCAGTCGGGGGTGATCGCGTCGAGGTCCTTGACGGTCGCTGCTGCCTGGGTGGCGACGATCCGCTCGCCGTCGCGAAAGGCCAGCCCCTTGATCGTGTTGCGGCTGGCCGGCCAGCCGCCGGCATCGATGGCGCGGATGAGTTCGCGGAAGATCTCCTCGCCCTCGCCGCGGACGATCACGTCGACCCAGGGCGCCTCGGACAGGACCTGCTTGTACATGAAGGTGGCGTGGATGCCGCCGAGCACGCGGATGGCCTGAGGCGCCACCTCCGCGGCGATCTTCAGAACCGCCTCCGCCTTGTAGATCGACGGCGTGATCGCGGTGGTGCCGACGACATCGGGCCGCAGGTCCGCCAGCCGGGCGCGCAACTCCTCGTCGCTCAGATCGTTGGTCATCGCGTCGATGAAGGTGATGTCGTCGAAACCGGCGGCCCTCAGCGGCCCCGCCAGATAGGCGACCCAGGCGGGCGGCCAATTCCCGGCGATCTCGGCGCCCCCGGAATGGTAATTCGTAAGCGTTGTTCTCAGGCCACGGCCTTGAGCGGCAGTTTGGCGTAGGCCCAAGGCAGCAGATCGTCGAGCTGGCTTTGCGGGTGGCCGGCGACGATACGGGCGATGACGTCGGCGAGGTAGGCTTGCGGATCGACGCCGTTGAGCTTGGAGGTCTCCACGAGCGAGGCGACGACTGCCCAGTGCTCGGCGCCGCCATCGGATCCGGCAAAGAGCGCGTTCTTGCGGTTCAAAGCGATCGGTCGGATCGCGCGCTCGACCACGTTGGAGTCGATCTCGACGCGGCCGTCGTCGAGGAAGCGTGAGAGACCGGCCCAGCGCGAGAGCGCGTAGCGGATGGCCTCGGCAAGCTTGCTCTTCTGGCTGACGAGGCCGAGCTTGTCCTTGAGCCACGGCTCCAGCGCCGCGACAATGGGGCGGCTTCGGGCCTGGCGGGCGGCGCAGCGTTCCTCGGCCGAGCAGCCTTTGATGTCGGCCTCGACCTGATAGAGCGTCGCGATGCGCGCGAGCGCTTCCGTGGCGATTGGCGCGGGGCCACCTTGCGCGAGATCGTAGAACTTCCGTCGGACGTGGCTCCAGCAGAAGGCCAGGCTCACGGCATTCCTCTCAGCCAGCGCCTTGTAGCCGGCGTAGCCGTCGACCTGGAGCACGCCGGTGAAGCCTTGAAGATGCCGGATCGGCTGGTCAGCCTTGCGGTCGGGCGCATAGAGATAGGCCACGCCAGGAGGGTCTGCGCCGCCCCAGGGCCGTTCGTCACGGGCGTAGGCAAAGAGCTGGCCGGTCTTGGTCCGGCCGCGGCCGGGATCGAGCACCGGCGCCGTCGTCTCGTCGGCGAAGAGCTTGGTCGATGCCTTCAGCCGCTCGAACAAGCGCTCATGGACCGGCCGTAGGAGGAAGGCTGCCTTGCCGACCCAGTCAGCCAGGGTCGAGCGGTCCAGGTTCACGCCCTGCCGGCCATAGATCTGGGCCTGGCGGTAAAGCGGCAGGTGGTCGGCGTATTTGGCGACCAGAACATGGGCCACCGTTGCCTCGGTCGGGATGCCGCCCTCGACGAGCCGGGCGGGTGCCGGCGCCTGCACCACGACCTCCTCGCAGGCCCGGCAGGCGTATTTCGGCCGACGGGTCACGATCACGCGGAACTGGGCGGGGACGATGTCGAGACGCTCGGAGACATCCTCGCCCATCGCATGCAGCTCGCCCCGGCAGCACGGGCAGGTCTTGTCCTGGACGTCGACGATCTGCTCAACCCGCAGCAGGTGCGCCGGCAGTGCTCCACGGTTGGCGCGGCGTTTCCTGGCCCGGTCGGCATGCTTGACGGGATCAGCTGCTTCCTCGCCCGCGAGGGCCTCGGCCTCGATCTGCTCGGCCTCCTCGAGCCCGAGCAGGAGCTGATCGAGCGGCAGGCTCTCGGCTCGGCGCCCGAAGCGATGACGCTGCAACTCCTTGATGATCTGACGCAGCCGCTCGTTCTCGGCGCGCTCTTCCGCCAGCATCGCCCGAAGCGCGATCGGATCGCTGGTCAGTGGGTTGGCCGCGTTGTTCACGAAGCCGATTCAATCATGGATTACAGTGGCTTGCCAGTCTGGAACGATCAACTTGCCGCGACGGGGACCCGTGTCTCGCGCCGTTCATGCACCCGTCGCCAGTCGAGGCCTTCGAGCAACGCCTGAAGCTGTGCCGCTGTCAGTCGCACGACGCCGTCGGCGATGGCGGGCCACTGGAACTTGCCGTCTTCCAGCCTCTTCGAGAACAGGCAGACGCCCGTTCCATCGAAGTAGACCAGCTTGATCCGGTCGGCGCGCCGCGCCCGGAACACATAGACCGCGCCCGAGAACGGATCGGCGCCCATGTTCTCGCGCACCAGCGCGGCCAGGCCCTCCGCGCCCTTGCGGAAGTCGACCGGCTTCGTCGCGATCATGACGCGGACCGCGCCGGTCGGGCCGATCACGCGCCGCCCTTAAGCGCGCCGATCACCGCGGCAATCGTCTTGGGGCTCGCACCGGTTCCGACACGCACCACGACGCCGTCAATCTCGATCTCGATCCCGCCGCTCGGCCTGGCGACAGTGCGACGACGACGCGTGGTCGGCTGCCTCACGGTCTCGGGTTCGCAACGAACTGCATCGACCACCGCGGGCACGAACATGGGCGATGATGCCGGCTCTGGTGCTCGCCGCAAAAGACGCCGCCAGCCGAAAAGCTGCTGCGGAGACAAGGCATGGCGGCGCGCAATCGCGCTCACCGTCGCGCCCGGCTCGTAGCTCTCCGCCACGATCCTTGCCTTGTCGTCGTCCGACCAATCTCGTCGGCGCCCGGTCCCAGTGAAGACCTCGAACCGCCGAACCGGCTCGTCGTCGCTGGATTTAAGCGTAAGCTCTGAAATCGTCATGTGTCGAAGCCCTCAGGGGCCTCAAACATCGGCGCTCAGACCGCTCAAGCAAAGGTGCCAGCGGGACATCGCTTACGGTAATTCGGGTGAACCAGCACGATGCGCATCGGAAGCCTCCGTCGACTGTCATGAAAACGTGACACAATCGACTGTCAGGCACTTTGACGTGCATCAAATGGGAGTTGCCAACAACTCAGGAGAGCGCTGCCGAAGTTTGGCTGCGCGCAGACGCGCCCCATCCCGCCGAGGCTGCGTGCGGCCTGTGCCGCACGCAGCCTGGTCGTCGTCAGACCAGCAGGAAGTCGCTGGCCGTCAGCAGGGGCTTGTTGGTGAGCACGGCGACGGCGACGGCGGCCGCGCCGCCCTGCCCGTCGGCGTCCCAGGCCAGCGCCCCGCTGGTCGAGCTGTAGGTGAAGCCGGCGACGCCCGCCGCCAGCGTGCCGTTGACGACGAGGTTGACGCTGCCACCCGCCGCCAGACCTCCCCCGAAGGCCGCACTCGAAATCTCGATGGTGTCGAGCCCGGTCTGGAAGTCGGTGATGGTGTCGCGCGTATCGGGCACGGCCTCGAAGACGAAGGTATCGGCGTCCGCCCCGCCCGTCAGGACGTCGCGGGCGAGACCGCCGATCAGCCGGTCCATGCCGGCGCCACCATTCAGGTTGTCGCTGCCCGCACCGCCGATCAGCACGTCGTTGCCGGCATTGCCGACGAGCCGGTCCGCCCCGTCGTCCCCGCTCAGCACATTGTCGCCGTTGTTGCCGAGCAAACGGTTGTCGAGACCATTGCCCGTCCCGTTCGCCGCAGCGGAACCGGTGAGATAGAGGTTCTCGATGCCGGCCCCGAGCGTGACGTCAACGCTGCTGTAGACGATGTCGAAGCCGCCCGCGTCGCCGCCGAAGTCATCGTCCTCGCTGACGACGTCGCCGACATCGTTGACGTAGTAGAGGTCGTCACCGGCGCCGCCATTCATGACGTCGGCCCCGGCCCCGCCGTCGAGGCGGTCATTGCCCGCATCGCCGAAGAGTTGGTCGGCGCCGTCGCCGCCGAGGAGGCGGTCATCGTCGTCGCCGCCCCGCAACACGTCGTCGCCCGCGCCGCCGCTGAGCAGATCGTTGCCGGCCGCCCCTTCGATGATGTTGGCCGCGGCATTGCCATAGAGCGAATTGTCGCCGGCATTGCCGGTCAGCGAGAGCGCACCCGAACCGCTCACCTTGAGCACCTCGATGCCGGCTGCCAGCGTGAAGCTGACGCTGGAATAGACGGTGTCGAAGCCGCCCGCATCGCCGCCAAAGCCGTCGTCCTCGCTCGCGCTGTCGCCGAGGTCGTCGACATAATAGAGATCGTCGCCGTCGCCACCGAACATCGAGTCGATGCCCGCGCTCCCCTTCAGCACGTCGGCGCCCGCGTCACCGCGCAGGATGTCGTCGCCGTCGCCGCCGGTGAGGACGTCGTCGCCCTCCCCGCCTTCGAGGATGTCGTTGCCGCCATAGCCGTTGAGCAGATCCGCGCCACCCAGGCCGATGAGGCGGTTGGCGGCATTGTTGCCCAGCAGCGTGTTGTCGTCGTCATTCCCGGTGCCGTCGATGGCGTCGCTTCCGACGAGCCGCAGATCCTCGACATGGGCGGAGAGCACCGTGCTGGCGGTCGCGATGACGAGATCGAGCCCGCCGGCATCGCCGCCCGAACCGTCATCCTCGCTCACCGTGTCGAGGGCGTCGTCGACGTAATAGATGTCGTCGCCGGCGCCGCCGAGCAGCCAATCGACGTCCGTCCCGCCATCGAGCCGGTCATTGCCCGCCCCGCCCCGCAGCGTGTCGGAGCCGTCATAGCCGTTGAGCGTGTCCTCGCCGTCGCCGCCGTCGAGGACGTTGGCGCCGGCATTGCCCAGCAGCCGGTTGTCGAGCGCATTGCCCGTGCCGTCGATGTCGGCGGTGCCGCTCAGCGT
The DNA here is from genome assembly GCF_042466375.1 of Allobosea sp. R86505. Taxonomy (NCBI): domain Bacteria; kingdom Pseudomonadati; phylum Pseudomonadota; class Alphaproteobacteria; order Hyphomicrobiales; family Alloboseaceae; genus Allobosea; species Allobosea sp. R86505. Next base: position 3,183,595 of record NZ_JAXHPY010000001.1, read on the forward strand.
GAGATTCTCGACAAAGTCCCCGAGCGTGAAGCTGACCGAGGCCGTGACCTTGTCGAGGCCTCCGGTGTCGCCGCCAAGCCCGTCATCCTCGCTGGCCACATCCCCGGCATCGTCGACGACATAGGAATCGTTGCCCGCGCCGCCCTGCATTGCGTCGGCACCGGTGCCGCCATTGAGCGTGTCGTCGCCGTCGAGGCCGACCAGGATGTCGTTGCCGCCCTGGCCGAACAGCCGGTCGGCGCCGCCCGTGCCAGCGAGCGTATCGTCGCCGGAGCCGCCGAGGCTGCGGCTGCCGATCGTGATCGCGAACGTCTCCTCATAGCTCAGTCCGCCAGGGTCGGTCACGCGTACGGTCACCGAGACCACCGGCTCGTTCTCGGCGTCAAAGTTCGCACCGGGCGCCACGACGAGCCGGTCGCCGACGATCGCGAAGCGGTCCGTCGCCCCGCCGACCAGGGCATAGCTGTGGGGACCCAGATCGCCGGCATCAACGACGCCGAAGGTGGCGACCGTGGTGCCCGCGCCGCTGGTGTCCTGCACCGAGAGCGGGCCCGTGGCGATGATGTCCGTCGGCGCCGCCTCGGGCACCGAAATGTCGACCGTTCCGTCGAGAAAGCGCAGGCGCTCGACGTCATAGATCGTGTCGATGCCGTCGGGCGAACCGGAGCGCAGATCGACGATTTCGAACCGGCCGGGCGCGATGGCGGTCACGCTGTACTCGGCGCGGTTTCCATTCAGCCTGAGCGTGTCGATGCCGCCATTGCCGAAGAAGATGTCGTTGCCGCCTTCGCCGCGCAGCGTCTCGCCCGCATTGCCGCCGTAAACGATGTCGTCGAAGCGGGTGCCGCGGATCGCCTCGATGCTGGTCAGGCTGTCGGTGGCGCCGAAGCTGTCGATCACCGAGCCGGCCGCGACCGCGACGCCGCCGAGCACCTGCGCCGTCGTGCTGAGATTGGCGCGGATGCCGACGGGCGCCCCGCCATTGTTGAACTCCTGATCGTAGCGCACCGTATCGGTGCCGCCGCCGCCGTCGAAGGAATTGGCACCGGCGAAGCCCATGAAGGTGTTGTCTTCGCCGCCGCCGATGAAGATGTCGGCCTGAGCCGTGCCGCGCGCGCCCTCGATGCCGACGAGCGTATCGACGGTGCCGAAGCCGTCGATCGCCGTGCCCGCCGCGATCGTGATCGGCGCCTGCGGCCCCGCCCCGTCGCGATCGACCGTGCGGCTGGAGCCGCTGAGATTGACGACCACGCCTTCCGTGCCGCCGAACCGGGCGTCCCGGTCGTAGCGCGTCTCGTCGAAGCCCGAGCCGCCGTCGATGTGGTCGGCGCCGCCGAGTCCCCGGAAGGCTTCGAAGTCGTCGTTGCCGGTGTCGCCGCCATAGATCACGTCGGTGAAATTGGTGCCGCGCACCATTTCGATGTCGATCAGCGTGTCGACACCGCCGAAGGTGTCCTGGCCGGAGCGGGCGGCGATGACGCCGCCATCGAGATGGGTGACCGCCGTCGCCGAGAGATTGACCCGAACGCCGCCGCTGACGACCTCGTTCGTTCCCTGATAGAAGACCTGGTCGGTGTCGTCGCTGTCGAAGGCGACGGCGGTGCCGTCGAGGATGTCGTTGCCACCCCCGCCGCTGAAGCCGTCGCTCCCGCCATTGCCGATCAGCGTGTCGGCACCGGCATCACCGAACAAATCGTTCGCAAGGTCGTCACCGATCAGCGTGTCGGCGAAGATCGTGCCGCGCACGCTCTCAATGTCGGTCAGGGTATCGCTGCCGCCGAAGCTGTCGCGAGCCGTGCCGCCCGCGAAGACCGCGCCGCCGACGTTGATGGCCGTGTCCGACAGATTGACGACGACGCCGCTGACGCCCGTCTCGTCGCCATAGTTGACGAGGTCGGTCCCGGTTCCACCATTCATCTGGTCCGCGCCGCCTTGGCCCACCAGCGTATCGTCGCCGCCCGCGCCATCGATGATATCGTTGCCGGGCCCGCCCGAGAGATAGTTCGTACCGCCATGGCCGGTCAGTGTGTCGTTGCCGAGATTGCCGAAGAGGTTGATCTGGCTGTTGTTGGGGCCGCTCGCCGTCAGGACGTCCGGTTCGATCGAGCCGAAGACCGAGGTGATGCCGTTCACCGTTTCGGTCAGCGGGACGAGATTGACTCTGATCGCCGCAGGCGAGGACGGCACGAAGACGAAGACCTCCTCGACATCGGCCGCGATCGTGTCGACGCCCAGCGGCGCGCCCGGGCGCAGATCGGTCAGTGTCCAGGTTCCGTCACCGTTCCGGACGATAGAGAACAGATCGCTGACGCTGCCATTGTCGTTCAAGGTGAGGCGGACGACGTTGGTGTCGTCGCGGACCGACCCGATGAAGCCGCTCGTGCCGGCGGGCAGCGCATACTGCGCCACGTCGCGCCCGCCGCCGCCGTTGATGGTGTCGTTGCCGCCGCCGCCCTCAATGAAGTTGACGCCGGCATGCCCGGTGATGACGTCGTCACCGGCGCCGCCATTGACGGTGACGCTGTCGGCGGCCCCCGCGCCCGGCGCCAGCGTCGCCACGGAGATCACATCCCCGCCGATGCCGCCCTGCACGAAACCGCCCGTCCCGTTCGGGAAGAACTGAGGCGCCAGGTTCAGGAACAGCGACTGGACCGGCGGCAGACCGGGTCCGCCATCGATGGCGATCGAGAGGTTCTCGATCGTCTCGTCCAGCGTGTCGATGCCGAGTGGTGAGCCGGGGCGCAGATCCTCGACGCTCCAGCCGGTCCCCGTCTGCGTGATCCGGAAGACGTCGCTCGTCGTGGCGCCGTCAGTCAGTGTCACCAGCGTGACCGCGCCCGCGGTGACGGAGCTCAGCGTGCCGGCCGTGCCGAGCGGCAATGTGAAGGCCGCCGTATCGATGCCGCCGCCGCCGCCGATGACGTCGTCGCCCGCTCCGCCGGTGATGAAGTTCGAGCCTGTATGGCCGCTGATGATGTCGTCGCCGAGGCCCCCGTCGATGCTGATCGCGTCCTCGCTGCCGGCGAGCGGAAAGAAGACATTGGCGGAAATCGTGTCGCCGCCGATGCTGCCCTGGATGAAGCCGCCGCCGGCATTGGCGAAGCCCTGGGGCGCGATATTGAGGAACAGGCTCTGGACGGGCGGCACATTGCCGACGCCGCTGATCTGGAAGTTGAGCAGCTCGGTCTGGAACACGGGGCCGGAGCCGACATAGACCGTGTCGGTGCCCAGCGGCGAACCGGGCCTGAGATCCTCGACCGTGACGGCGGATCCCGAGGACGTGACGCGGAAGACATCGGTGACGGTCGCGCCGTCGGTCAGGCGCACGAGCGTGACGTTGCCGGTCGTGACGGAGGACAGCGTCCCCGCCGTCCCGGTCGGCAGCGCATAGCTCGCCGTGTCGAATCCGCCGCCACCGGAGATTTCGTCGTCGCCGGCGCCACCGGTGATGAAATTCGAGCCGGCATGCCCGATGATGACGTCGTCGCCCTCGCCGCCCTCGATGCCGATGTTCTGCCCCGCATCGACGCCGGGAATCGTTGTGACGTCGATCAGATCGCCGAAGATGCTGCCCTGGACGAAGCCGGTGTCGATCCGCGGCACGAGGATCAGCGTCAGCACCTGCGCGGGCGGCTGCCCGGCCGGCCCGTCGAGGAAGACGAAGACGGCTTCGACGTCGCTCGCGAGCGCATCGGTGCCGAGCGGTGAGCCCGCGCGCAGATCCTCAACCGTATAGCCGCCACCAAAGACGCGCTGGATTGCGAGAACCGCAACCCCACCGGCAAAGACGGTCGCGCTGTCGCCGCTGACGGCGTAGGTCAAAGCGCCGGCATCGGCGGGCAGGTTGTACTGGGCGTAGTCGAACCCGTCCTCGCCGATCAGCGTGTCATTGCCGGCGTCGCCTGAAAGGCCGTCATTGTCGCTACCGCCGTTCAGCGTGTCGTCGCCGCCTTGGCCGAACAGGAAGTCGTTGCCGCCGAGGCCGTTGATCACCTGCGCGGTATCGTCGCCGAAGATGAACTCGCCGGCATTCGTGCCGTCGATCTGCGTGTTCAGGACGGTCAGGCCGAAGCCCTGCGCGAAGCTGTTGCCGGTGCCGTCTGTAGCGGTCACGGTCAGCGAGATGCTCGCCGCCTGTTCGGCGGTGAGGACGTTGGCGCCGGCCAGACGCAGGACATAGGCACCCGGCGTGCCGACCACCTCGAAGCGCGCATCCGACACGGTGAAGGTGAAGCTCGTGCTGTCGGCGTCGGTCACGGTGACCGTGCCGACGACGGCATTTTGCACGCCTTCCGCGACGGTAAGGTTCGACAGCGCGATCGCGGTTGGGGACTGGTTAGACGGAGCGCTGCCGACCGAGAGGTTGAAGCTGTCGAAGGCGATGCCGCCGAAGCCGTCGCTGACGTTCACGCTGACCGAGAGCGTCGTGGCCCCGGCCGGCGGCGTGCCGGAGATGGTGCGCGTCGCCGCGTCGTAGCTGAGCCAGGTGGCCGGTGCGATCACAGTGATGGCGAGCGGCTGGCCCTCGGGATCGACGAAGGTTCCAGCCGGGATCGTGTAGCTGAAGGCCTGCCCGACCGTGGCGACCTGGTCGGGGATCGGCGCCGCAACCACCGGCATCTGGTTGAAGTAGCCCTGGCGGGTGATGATGAGGCCGTCCAGGACTGGCGGATTGACCCCGTCCGAGACCGCGATCGACAAGGCAGCCTGCGTGAAGCCGACCGGCGGCGTGCCCGACATCGTGCGCGTCGCCGGATCGAAGCTGAGCCAGGCCGGCTGGCCGACCAGGCTGAGAGTCAGCGGCTGACCCTCGGGGTCGAAATAGGCGTTGGCCGGAATCGTGTAGCTGAAGAGCTGTCCGATACTGACAGTCTGGTTGAACACCTCCGACTGAATCGTCGGCGGCAGGTTCTGGCCGACGCTGCCGATCGACAGGTTGAAGCTGTCGAAAGCGATGCCGCCGAAGCCGTCACTGACGTTCACGCTGACCGATAGCGTCGAGGTGCCGGCCGGCGGCGTGCCGGAGATCGTCCGCGTCGCCGCGTCGTAGCTGAGCCAGGGCGCCGGTGCGATCACAGTGATGGCGAGCGGCTGGCCCTCGGGATCGACGAAGGTTCCAGCCGGGATCGTGTAACTGAAGGGCTGTCCGATCGTGGCGACCTGGTCGGGGATCGGTGCCGCGACGACCGGCATCTGGTTGAAGTAGCCTTGACGGGTGATGGTGATGGGATCGATCACCGGCGGATTGACACCGTCCGACACCGCGATGGAAAGCGCCGCTTGGTTGAAATCAGCCGGCGGTGTGCCAGACATGGTACGGTTGACAGGATCGAAGCTCAGCCAGGCCGGCTGGTCGACGAGGCTGAGCGTCAGCGGCTGACCTTCTGGATCGATGTAGGCGCCGGCAGGGATCGTATAGCTGAAAGGTACTCCGACCGTGACGATCTGGTTCGGCACCGGGCTCTGAATCGTCGGCGGCAGGTTCTGGCCCGCGCTGCCGATCGAGAGGTTGAAGCTGTCGAAGGCGATGCCGCCGAAGCCGTCGCTGACGTTCACGCTGACCGAGAGCGTCGTGGCCCCGGCCGGCGGCGTGCCGGAGATGGTGCGCGTCGCCGCGTCGTAGCTGAGCCAGGTGGCCGGTGCGATCACAGTGATGGCGAGCGGCTGGCCCTCGGGATCGACGAAGGTTCCAGCCGGGATCGTGTAGCTGAAGGCCTGCCCGACCGTGGCGACCTGGTCGGGGATCGGCGCCGCAACCACCGGCATCTGGTTGAAGTAGCCCTGGCGGGTGATGATGAGGCCGTCCAGGACTGGCGGATTGACCCCGTCCGAGACCGCGATCGACAAGGCAGCCTGCGTGAAGCCGACCGGCGGCGTGCCCGACATCGTGCGCGTCGCCGGATCGAAGCTGAGCCAGGCCGGCTGGCCGACCAGGCTGAGAGTCAGCGGCTGACCCTCGGGGTCGAAATAGGCGTTGGCCGGAATCGTGTAGCTGAAGAGCTGTCCGATACTGACAGTCTGGTTGAACACCTCCGACTGAATCGTCGGCGGCAGGTTCTGGCCGACGCTGCCGATCGACAGGTTGAAGCTGTCCGAGGCGAAGCCGCCCGAACCGTCCGAGATCATCACATTGACGGCGACGGTCGATGAACCAGCCGGCGGAGTGCCCGACATCGTCCGCGTGGTCGGATCATAGCTGAGCCAGGACGCCGCCGGCGCCATGACGGTGATGGTCAGCGGCTGGCCCTCGGGATCGACATAGGCGCCGGCCGGAATCGTGTAGCTGAAGGCCTGCCCGATCGTGGCGACCTGGTCGGGGATCGGCGTCACGACGACCGGCATCTGGTTGACCGGTGGACCGCTGACGGTGAGCTGGAAGCTGTCCGACGCCTGGCCGCCGGCGCCGTCATTGGCCGAGACCGTGACGATCGTGCTCGGGGCACCCGGCGTCGGTGTGCCGCTCAGCATCCGCGTCGCCGGATCGTAGATCATCCAGGTCGGCAGGTTCTGGACGAAGAGTTGGAGCGCGTTGCCGTCCTGGTCGAAGAAGGTGCCCGCCGGAATGACGTAGCTGAAGGGCTGGCCAACGGTCGCCGTCTGGTCCGGGATCGGGCTCGCGACGACCGGCGCGTCGTTCATGTTCTGGACGGTGAGCGTCACAGCCTGGGTGACGCTGCCGCCCCAATTGTCGGTCGCGGTGACGTCGAAAGTAACCGTCGGTGCAGCCTCGAAATCGAGCGCGACGCCGGCCTTCAGCCTGAGCTGGTAGAAGCCGTCATTGACGACTTCGAACCGGACATCCGACACCGCAAAGGAAAAGACGGTCTCGAAATCCGGGTCCGAGACGTTGAGCCCCGTAACGAACGCGCCCTGAACGTTCTCCTGCACCTGCGAACTGATGAAATTGATCGCGGTCGGCGCACCGTTGAAGGTCTGGCGCAAGTCCAGCACTTGATCGGCGAAATTCAGATACTCGATGTTGGAGATCTGGTCGGTGCCATCCGGCGAGCCCGCCCGCAGATCGGTGACAACATAGGTAGCGCCGAACATCCCGCGTGTGATGGTGTAGTCGGCGAGCGAGCCGCTGTAGAACACCCGGTCATTGACATCGCCGGTAAAGACGCTGGCTTGCACGAAGGCGCCGCCCGAAATGAAATCATTGCCGCCGAAGCCATTGAATCCATTGGCGGCTGACGAGCCCACCAACGTGTCGGCGAAATTGGTGCCATGGGCGTTCTCGATCGAGACCAGCGTATCCACGGACCCAAAACCGTCGCGCGCCGTGCCGGCCGCAAGCGTGCCGACCGCCGTCTCGCCGAGATTGACCTGCGCGCCCTGCGTACCGCCGAATCCGGCATCGAACAGGTAGGATACGGTGTCGCTGCCGCCGCCGCCGTCGATCACGTCGGCGCCGGCAAGGCCCGAGAAGCGCTCGTTGCCGTCGCCGCCGATCAGCGTGTCGGCAAAGGACGAGCCGCGCGCGCCCTCGATGCTGATGAGCCGGTCGATCCCGCCGAAGCCGTCGCGCGCCGTTTGCGCGGCGACCGTGACGCCGTCGACGACGCGGTCGGCCGCGCTCAGATTGACGATCGCGCCCTGCGTGCCGCCGACCGACGTGCCGTTCGCATAGCTGACCTCGTCATAGCCCGAGCCGCCGTCGATGTCATCGTCGCCGCCGAGGCCCTCGAAGCTCTCATAGGCGTCGTTCTGCACATCGCCGCCGATCAGGACATCGGACAGCATCGTGCCGCGCACGGCCTCGATGTCGATCAGCGTATCGACCGCCTCGATGGTGGCCCCGGTGTAGAGCGGGTCTTTGGCCGAATGGGCCGCAATCGTGATGGTCCCCGCGCCGGGAACGGGGTCGGTCAGCGTCACCGCGACGCTCGAGAGGTTGACGTGGATGCCGGTCGTCAGCGTGTCCGTCAGGTCGGACTGGTAGAAGGCGGTATCGACGTCGAAGCCGTCTCCGCCCGCGACCGAACCGTCGATGATGTCGGCGCCGCCGCCGCCGTGGATGAAGTCGTTGCCGCCGCCGCCGATGATGACGTCGGCGCCGCCCCTCGAGAACACGGTGTTGGACTGGCCGTCGCCGACGATATGGTCCGCATTGCTGGTGCCGCGCACGTTCTCGATCGAGATCAGCGTGTCGGTGTCACCATAGGTGTCGATCGCGGACCCGGCCGCAACCAGGGTCGGCCCGGCTCCGATATCGGCCGTGATCGCCTGTGTCGACAGGTTGACGATGACGCCGCGGCCGGCGATGCCGCCGGTCTCATTGCCGTAATTGGCGCGGTCGATGCCGCCGCCGCCGTCGAGGATGTCCGAGCCGCCATTGCCCGTCAGGTTGTCGCCGCCGCCCTGACCGCGCAGCCAGTTCGCTCCGTGGTCGCCGACGATGACGTCGGCTCCGTCGGTGCCCCGAATGTCTTCGATGTCGATCAGCGTATCGGTCGCGCCGCTCGCATCACGCGCTGTCCCTGGTCCCACTCCATTGATCGTCGCGGTGCCGCCGAGCACGACGGTGACGCCGTTGCCGCCCGTCCATTCGCGACGGTAGTCGACCTGGTCGATGCCGGCTCCGCCATCGACGACGTCGTTTCCGCCGAAGAGGCGGAACCGTTCATTCGCGTCGCCCCCGTAGATCCAGTCCGCCGAATTGGTGCCGCGGACGCCCTCGATGGAGATGAGCGTGTCGGTGTCGCCGTAGCCGTCGCGGGCCGTACCCGCCGCGACGGTGATGGGCGCGCCCGGCCCCGCGCCATCGCGATCGACCGTCTTGGCGGTGGCCGAGAGGTTGACCACGACGCCCTGACCGCCGATCTGCCCGGCCGCATTCTGGTAGACTGCGTCATTGGTGTAGCGAACCTCGTCGAAGCCGCTGCCGCCGTCGATCAGGTCATTACCGGCAAGCCCCTCGAAGCCCTCGTAATCGTCATTGCCGGTGTCGCCGCCGAAAAAGTGGTCGACAGTATAGGTGCCGCGCGCCATCTCGATGTCGATCAGCGTATCGGTCGAGGCATAGGCGTCGCGCGTCGTATGGCCGGCGACCGTCTCGACGCCGACGGTCACGGCAGCGTCCCCAAAATTGACGATCACGCCCGTTGCAAGCGGGTCGCCGCTGGCAAATTGCGCGAAAACCAGATCAGTGGGGTCGCCGTCGTTGACGACATCGGTCCCGTCGAGCGTGTCATTGCCGGCGCCGCCAATGAACTCGTCGAAGTCACCATTGCCGCGCATATAGTCGTCACCGCCGCGTCCATGCAGCAGGTTGGCGTCGTTGCCACCGACGATATGGTCCGCCAGCGAGGTCCCGCGGACATCCTCGATGCCGACGAGCGTATCGACCGCCCCGAAGGTGTCGATGCCGGTCCCAGCCTCAACCGTCACCGGCGTGCCGGGCCCGACGCCGTCGGCATCATACTCAATGGCCGCGTTGGAGAGGTTGACGATCGCCGGGCCCGTACCGGTCTCGTTGCCGTAATTGACGCGGTCGCGCCCGAAGCCGCCATCGATGAGGTCGGCGCCGGCCTGCCCCGTCAGCGAATCGTTGCCGGCGAGACCCTGGATGATGTCGTCGCCGCTCGTGCCGTTGAGCGTATCCGCGTTCGCCGTGCCTTCGATCGCATCGCGGACCGCGATGGTGAAATCGGCGCTGACGAAATTGCCGCCGAAATCATAGGCCCGGATCGTCAGGGTCCAGCTCGGCTGTGTCTCGAAATCGACGGGGCCAACGACGCGCAGCTCGTTGTTGAAGATGCTGAACGGCGTGCCCGGCGTGACCAACTCGTAGCGCGCGATGCCGTCGCCCGGATCTGGATCCGTGGCCGACAGCAGGCCGACGATCGTGTTGAAGGAGCTGTTCTCGATGACGGCGAGATTGGAGAGCGAGAGGCCGGTCGGGGCGGGCATGGCAGCTCCGAAGTAAACTTAATGAAGTGTTACCGCGCGCCTATCATTACGCAGGGTAGGCCACGCCGTAAAGGACCCGCATAAGCAAAATACCTCAAACAATAAAGCCGGCTCATAGTATAAATATTTTCTTTTCAGTATTTACATAAACAGACGCGCCTTGGATGTATAAAATGACAATTGATCGTAATTAAAAGCGAGCTTATCAATAGAATTGAATGATACCTAAAAATTTCAATTGATATATCGCTCGCAACGCCTCAATCCGGGCAAGATGATCCTCAGGTTGCCGAAAAATTATGCAGACCGTCGCAAAAATATCCACGTCGAGCGTGATGAAAGCGGTCCCTGCTGAGCTGATGCTTCAGCGCTCGCGAAAGGCGCGACCCGCCTGCTCGATCAGCGGACGGACCAGATAGTCCAGAGCCGAGCGGTCCTGCGTCTTGATGAAGGCCTGTATCGGCATGCCTGGAACCAGCTTGAGGTCTCGCAGCTGGCGGATCTCGCTCTCCGGCAGAGCGATGCGGGCCGTGAAGTAGCTCAACCCGGTCTGCGGCTCGCGCGTCAGATCGGCGCCGAGGCGCACCAGCCGCCCGCGCAGATCGGGAATGGTGCGCTGGTTGCCGGCCAGCACACGCACGATCGCCTCCTGCCCCGCCGCCAGCTGGTCGATATCGGTGGGCGCGACCCGGACATCCGCCACCAGTGCCTCGTCATGAGGAACGATCGACATCAGGGTCTCGCCGGGGCTGATCACACCGCCGACCGTGAACACGGTCAGCTGGTGGACGAGCCCGCCGATCGGCGCGCGGATCTCAACCCGCGCGAGCTGGTCCTCGGCCGCGATGCGCCGCTCGCGCAATTCGCCGAGCTTGCCTTGGGTGTCGCGCAGATCGCCGAGGACCTGTGTGCGCATGTCCTGGTCGAGCTGGAGGATCTGCAGTTCGACCTCCGCGATCTTGCCGCGCACCCGGGCCCGCTCGGTCAGAAGCTGGCCGCGCTCACCGGAAACGCGGGTCTGGTCGCGCTGCAGCGCCGTGAAGCGCTGCATCGAGGTCAGGTTCTGCTTGAACAGCTGGGCGACGCCACGCAACTCCTCGGCGATCAGCGCCTCCTCCTTTTCCTTCGTCCCGATCTGCACCGAGATGCCCTGGGTCTCCTCCGCGAATTGGGCCGCGCGCTCGCGCAGCTGCGCCTTCTGCCCCTCGCGCGAGCGGGTCCGGGCCTCGATCAGCTTCTCCTCGCCGAAGAGTGCCCGCTCGACGGACGGATCGGCGCGCCGCGACAGCAGCGCGTCGGGAAAGCGGATCGCGCGCTCGCCGTCGCGCTCGGCCAAGAGCCTCGCCTCGCGCGCTTCAAGTTCGTCGATCTGCGAGCGGACGATGCCGAGATTGGCGCGCGTCAGCGTGTCGTCGAGGCGCAGCAGCACGTCGCCGGCCGCCACGGCCTGCCCCTCGGCCACGAAGATCTGGCCGACCACCCCGCCGGTCGGGTGCTGCACACGACGCAGGCTGCCCTCCACGACGACTTGACCGGCCGCGAGCACGGCGCCCGACAGATTGACCGCCCAGGCCCAGCCGCCGATGCCGAACAGGAAGATCGCGACGCTCACCAGCCCGATGCGGTTGAGGCGGGCGAGGCTGGCCTGGACCTGGGCCAGAGGGCTGCCGGACGTCTTCATCTCAGGCGACCTCGCTGCGGCGTTCGACCTGTCGGCCGTCGTTCGCGCCGGCGGAGGTCGCGGCGATGATCTTGCGGAGCACCTCGTCACGCGGTCCGAAGGCCAGCTGCGTGCCCTGGCCGAGATAGAGCACATAGTCGCAGACGCCGACAGCGTTCGGCCGGTGTGCGATCGCCACGACGATGCCGCCACGCGCCTTGACGCCGAGGATCGCCTCGGCCAGCGCCGCCTCGCCGTCGCGATCGAGATTGGCATTGGGCTCGTCGAGCACGACGAGGAAGGGATCGCCGTAGAGCGCCCGGGCGAGCGCGACGCGCTGGCGTTGTCCGCCAGAGAGCGTAACGCCGCCCTCTCCGATCACCGTGTCGTAGCCGCCCGGCAGGCGCAGCACCATCTCATGGGCGCCGGCCGCCTTGGCAGCGGCGACGACCGCGGCGTGATCGGGATCGACCGCCATCCGGGCGATGTTCTCCGCCACGGTGCCGTCGAACAGGCTGACATCCTGCGGCAGGTAGCCGACATGGCGGGCGAGCGCGACCGGGTCCCAGTGGTCGATCAGCGCCCCGTCGAGCCGCACCGCGCCGCGCGCCGCCGGCCAGGCACCGACCAGGACCCGCGCGAGCGAACTCTTGCCAGCGGCGCTGGGGCCGATGATGCCGAGCGCGTCGCCCGCCTTCAGCCCGAAAGCGATCTGCTGCAGCAGGGCGCCCATCGCGCCGGGGGCGGCGACGACGAGAGCCTCAACCTGCAGCGACGCCACCGGCGCCGGCAGTTGCGTGGCCTCGCCCGGCGCCTGGAGCGCGGCGAAGAGGCGCTTCAGGCGCGAGACGGCCTGGCGTGCCTGGGTGAACCCGGCCCAGCTCCCGATCGCCGATTCGACAGGCGCCAGCGCCCGCCCGATCATGATCGAGCAGGCGATCACCGCTCCGGCGGTCATTTCGCCCTGGATCACCAGATAGGCGCCGAGACCGAGCACCAGAGACTGGACGAGCAGCCGCATTGTCCGCGACGCACTGCCGAAGCCGCCGATCGTGTCGCTGCTGCGCTGCATGGCATCGAGATAGCGGCGGTTGACGCGCAGCCAGCGCTCGCGCAGCGCCGGCGTCATGCCGAGCGCCTTGACCATCGCCGCGTTCTGCCGCGCCGCCTCGATCAGGGATTGCCGCCCGGCCGTCTCGCGCAGAGTCTCGCGCTGGGCCTCGCGGCCATTCAGCTCCGTCAGCACGGTCAGGCCGATGAGCAGGAGCGCGCTTACGATCGCGGCCAGGCCGACGATCGGGTGGATCAGGAAGCAGACCGTGACGAAGACGACGATCCACGGCATGTCGAAGATCGCCGCCGGCCCCGGCCCGGAGAGGAAGACCCGGATCATGTCGAGGTCGCGCAGGGGCTGGCTGCTTTCGCCGGGCGGGCGGTTCTGCCGGGCGAGCAGCAGGACCGCACCGTGCACGGGCCCGGCCAGGCGCTCGTCGAGCAGCCGCCCGATGCGGATGACGAGCCGGTTGCGCAGCGCGTCGAGGAAGCCCTGGAAGGCGAAGGCGGCGATCAGGATCGCAGTCAGGCCGACGAGGGTCGGGATGCTGCGGCCGGGAATGACCCGGTCATAGACCTGCAGCATGTAAATCGGGCCAGCGAACATCAGCAGGTTGGTGACGCAGCTCACCAGGCCGACAGACCAGAAAGCGCGCTGGCATTCGGCCAGGGCAGACGTCAGCACATCCGGCTTCATGGCCGCCCGACAACCATGACCCGCCGCGCCGCTGCGCGGCGGGGTCCGCCGCATGGCGCCCTGTCGTCCCAAGACCCGCCCAACCGGAAGCCCCCGCCCCGTCTCGCTGCCATGGCCGCATCATCGGGCCGGGCTTCCCTTCGGACAAGGGGCTTTCCCGGAAGCGGGCGAACGATCTGCCGACACGGTCAACGGCCGAGGGACAGGCCGCCTCGCGCGGGGCTGCAGCCTCAAGGGTCGCTCAGCGTGCGCCGCACCGCGTCGCGCCAGCCCGCGATCTTGCGGTGGCGCTCGCTGTCGGCCATGCCGGGCGTAAATCGGCGCTCCAGCCGCCAGAGATCGGCGAAGCGGTCGGGTTCGGGGAGAAGCCCTGCGTCGAGACCGGCGAGATAGGCCGCGCCCAGCGCCGTCGTCTCGCGCAGGCTCGGGCGATCGACCGGCAGGTCGAGCAGGTCGGCGAGGCGCTGCATCGTCCAGTCCGACGCCGCCATCCCGCCATCCACCCGCAGCACCGAGCGCGCGACTTGCCCTGTCCCCTGCCCGGCGCCGCCCGCGCTCTGTCCCCAGTCGGCATGCATCGCCTCGATCAGGTCGAGCGTCTGGTAACAGACGGCCTCCAGCGCCGCCTTGGCGAATTCTCGCGGGCCTGAATTGCGGGTCAGCCCGAAGATCGCGCCGCGCGCCTCGGCGTCCCAGTGTGGCGCGCCGAGCCCGACGAAGGCGGGCACCAGATAGACCTCCTGCGCGGGATCGGCGGCGCGCGCCAGCGGGCCGGTCTCGCTCGCCTCCTTGATCAGACCGAGTCCGTCGCGCAGCCACTGCACGGCCGCGCCCGCGATGAAGATCGAGCCCTCCAGCGCATAGGTGCGCCGGCCCTCCAGCTGATAGGCGACCGTGCTGAGCAGGCGGTGCTGCGAGGCGACGGGCGCCTCCCCGGTGTTCAGCAGCGCAAAGCAGCCGGTGCCATAGGTCGACTTGACCATGCCCGGCGCGAAGCAGGCCTGGCCGATCGTCGCCGCCTGCTGGTCGCCGGCGATGCCGCGCACGGGGATGGACCCGCCGAACAGCGCGGGGTCGGTCTCGCCGAACAGGCCGGCGCAGTCCTTGACCTGCGGCAGCAGCGAGGCCGGGATGTCGAACAGCGAAAGCAGCTCCTCGTCCCAGACGCCGCGATGGATGTCGAAGATCAGGCTGCGCGAAGCGTTGGTTGCATCGGTCGCATGCACGGCCCCGCCGGTCAGGCGCCAGAGCAGGAAGCTGTCGACCGTGCCGAAGGCGAGTTCGCCGGCTTCCGCGCGACGCCTCGCGCCAGGCACATTGTCGAGCAGCCAGGCGATCTTGGTCGCCGAGAAATAGGGATCGATGCGCAGGCCGGTGCGGGCCGCGACCAGCCCCTCATGGCCAGCGGCGACGAGCGCAGCGCAGGCCGGGGCCGTGCGGCGGTCCTGCCAGACGATGGCGCGGTGAATGGCGCGGCCGGTCTTCCGGTCCCAGACGAGCGTCGTCTCGCGCTGGTTGGTGATGCCGATCGCGGCGATGTCGGCGGCGGTCACCCCGGCCTTGGCGATCGCCTCGCGGCAGGTCGCCAGCACACTCTCCCAGATGTCCTCCGGCTCGTGCTCGACCCAGCCGGAGGCCGGAAAATGCTGGGCGAACTCGCGCTGGGCGCTGGCGACGAGCCCGAGACCCGAATCGAAGACGAGCGCGCGCGACGAGGTCGTGCCCTGGTCGATCGCGAGGAGATGACGTGCGGCGGCCATGTCGGCCTCCCTTTCTGCGGCTGCGGCCCGTCCTGCCGGGCCCGTGGCGGCGGAGACTGGCGCAAGCCTCCCCGCCAGGGCAAGGCCCGGACCTCCACCGCCGAACGGGCCGTGACAGAAGGTTCCGCTTGGCACTGCGGTCCCGCTGTTGTTACGCTTCGAATCCAAGGCGTGTCAGGGCTTTCGCCCGATGCGTCCGCAGGGCCATCCGCCGCGAGGCGGGCCCGGCGGCAGGTCAGGGGAACGGCGGCGTGGAGGTCGAGGACCGGCAGGAGCGAATGATGGCGGCGGCGACGCTGCCGCATGGCCACGGCACCAGCCCGCCACCGGCCGGCGCTCTGCTCGGCGCGGCTTTCGGCCAGCCCCTCTCCGGACCCGGCGCACCCTTCAGCGGTCCCCGCCCGGCGGCCGATCCGCAAGCCGCGCCGCGCCATCCGGCCGCGACCTATGCCGCGCTCGATCTCGGCACCAACAATTGCCGCCTGCTGATCGCACGGCCGGCGCAGCACGGCTTCCGCGTCGTCGACGCCTTTTCGCGGATCGTGCGGCTGGGCGAGGGTCTGGCCGCCAGCAGCCGCCTCTGCGACGCGGCGATGGACCGCGCCGTCGAGGCGCTCAAGATCTGCCGCGGCAAGATGCTCCACCGCAACGTCACGCGCGCCCGGCTGGTGACGACGGAAGCCTGCCGCGCGGCGATCAACGGGTCCGATTTCGTCCGCCGCGTCACGGTCGAGGCGCAGCTCGAGCTCGAGATCATCGACCAGCGCACGGAGGCCGCGCTGGCCGTCTCCGGCTGCGCCGCACTGGCCGATCCAGCCGCCGAGGGCGTGATCGTCTTCGACATCGGCGGCGGCTCGACCGAGATCATCTGGATGGGCGGCCGCAACGAGGCGCGCGACCCGGCCGCGCGCATCCGCGAATGGGCCTCGCTGCCGATCGGCGTCGTCACCGTGGCCGAGCGCTATGGCGGCGTCGACGTCAGCCGCGCGCTGTTCGAGACCATGGTCGAGGATTGTGCCCGCGAACTGCAGGACTTCGCCGCAAAGGCCGCGGCGGCCAACGGCGCTCGCAACTTTCACCTGCTAGGGACCTCCGGCACGGTGACGACGGTCGCCGGCGTCCATCTGGGCCTCGCCCGCTATGACCGGCGCGAGGTGGACGGGCTGTGGATGCGGCAGGACGACATCCTCGCGGTCATCGACCGGCTCGTCGAAATGGACTACGCAGCCCGGGCGGCCAATGCCTGCATCGGCCGCGAGCGGGCCGATCTCGTGCTGGCCGGCTGCGCCATCTTCGAAGCGATCCGCCGCGCCTTCCCCAGCGAGCGCGTCCGCATCGCCGATCGCGGCCTGCGCGAGGGCATCCTGCTCAGGATGATGCATGAAGACCGCGCCTGGCGCCGGAGATGAAATGACGCTGTCCCCACGACCCGCCTTCGCGATCCGGCCCCCGGCATGAGCGGCGGCGGCAAGGCAGGAAGCGGCAAGGCCGGGAGTAAGGGCACGGGCTCCCCGAAGACGGGCGCGGCCAAGGCCGGCGGGGCCGGCGCGCGCGTGCCCGGCAAGCAGGCTCCCAAGACCGTGGCCGGCGGCGGCGGCGCGCGCGACATGCGCGTCAAGGTCAAGAAGGCCGGCAAGCTCAAGCATTCCTCGCAGCTCTGGCTCGAACGCCAGCTCAACGACCCCTATGTAAAGCGCGCCCGCGAGCTGGGCTACCGCTCCCGCGCCGCCTTCAAACTCGAGGAGATGGACGACAAGTACCATTTCCTGAAGCCGGGCCAGAAGCTGATCGATCTCGGCTGCGCGCCGGGCGGCTGGTGCCAGATCGCGGCGGCGCGCATCGGCCTCGACAAGGGCAAGGGCCGCATCGTCGGCATCGACCTGCTGCCGGTCGACCCCATCCCCGGCGTCGATCTGGTCGAGATGGACTTCATGGACGAGGAGGCCCCCGCCCTCCTCACCCAGCGCCTGGGCGGGCGCGCCGACGGCGTCATGTCCGACATGGCCGCCAACACCACCGGCCACAAGAAGACCGACCACATCAAGATCATCGCGCTGGCAGAAGCCGCGCTCGACTTCGCCCATTCGGTCCTCGCTCCCGGCGGCTTCTTCCTCGCCAAGCTGTTCCAGGGCGGCGACAGCGCGACCCTGCTGGGCGGGCTGAAGCGCGACTTCACCACCGTGCGCAACATCAAGCCGGCCTCGAGCCGCTCGGATTCCTCGGAGCTCTACGTGCTGGCGACGGGGTTCCGGCGAAGGGCCGAACTGGCACCGGAGGACGAGGCGGAAGGCTGAAGATCTGGGCGGTGGCCCTGCAGTTCAGACCCTTTCGTGGCTCAGTATAGCGGCGAGCGATCTTACGCACTCCTCGACCAACGCAGTTCCCTTCTTGGCGTTGGCGCGCCTTGCATCGCCAATGACACAGCTGTCCGTCTTGTCCTTGAACGAGCGGTGCCTTGCGGTCCTTTTAAGAATTGGCGCTCCCTTACGCTCGGGCTCCTGCCCGCCAAATGCGTCCCGCAGGCGATCATCCCTGACCAGTTCCGGCGCCAGGGCCATCATCATCGACGTCTCAAACTCGTTGGCATGCGTTCCCGTGGCGTCCTCCAGAACGGACATCACCGCCCGGTCAGCAGCGGAGAAATACATCGCGGCCCGCACGCGCAGTTTGGTCTCGCAAGCGAAATCCGGCAGAAATGCCATCAGCGCCGATGTGTTGCCGCTATGCCCGTTAACGATAACCACGCGGCGAAAGCCGTGACGCTCCAGGTTCTTCAGCAGGCATAGCAGCACCGCGCGATAGGTCGGGATGTCGAAGGTGAAGGTGCCGCCAAAGGCCATGTGGTG
Source organism: Allobosea sp. R86505 (assembly GCF_042466375.1). Taxonomy (NCBI): domain Bacteria; kingdom Pseudomonadati; phylum Pseudomonadota; class Alphaproteobacteria; order Hyphomicrobiales; family Alloboseaceae; genus Allobosea; species Allobosea sp. R86505. The sequence goes on from NZ_JAXHPY010000001.1 coordinate 3,201,523, forward strand.
CTCGGCCATGCCGCACCAAACGGTCGGCGCGACCACCACCTCGTTACCATCCACACGCTCGGCCGCCGCCTTGCATATCCGCTCGCAGAGGATCGTATCGACACCGACCGGCAGATGCGGTCCATGCTGTTCGACAGACGCAACCGGCAAGACCACAATTGCATCGGCAGCAGCCTTTGCGCGGAGTTCTTCTGCCGTCATTTCATTCCAGAGAACGGATGTCATTGCCGACCTGCCAATGCTCGTGCTGTTTCCGAGGCGCAATCTTTGCAACTCTCCTCCGGCCATCGGGCGGGCCGCGGCGTTGCGGAAGCCACGAGATGTCTTAGGGCCCCCTCGCCTCTCTGCCCTGTGCCGTGAGCAGGGTCACTGCCTTCTGGTCGAAGGACAGAAAGGTCGATCCACCCAACCAGGCGCCCTCCTGGGCGATCACGCCATCAGCGAAATCGCCTCCTGCATCGAGCATGGCAAGGCCGGCCTCGACGGCTGGCCGGTTGGTCTCGATTGCGGCGACGGCAAGAAGGGCCCGGATCGCCGCCGAAATCTCGACCGGCTGAAAGCCATAGAGGCGGCGCAGCACCCAGACGAATTCGCACAGACACGGCAGGGTGACCGCGATCACGGTCGCCTCCCTCAGGCACCGGTCGGCGCGTCTCGCCTGTTCTGCATCATCGCGAACGACGGCGCGGATGAGGATGTTGGTATCGACGGTGATCCTCATTCCTCACCGGCCCAGCCTTTGGCGGCGGCCTCGTTGATCTCGTCGATCGTCGCCACGGTCGTCGTTTTCCCGGCGAGCAAACCGAGAAAGCCGTCGATGGTCCCGGGCGGCCGCGCCGCGCTCAAGGCGGCTCGGCCATCGGGCAGCAGTTCGAGTTCGATCTTTTCGCCCGGCTTGATGCCGAGATGCTGCAGGATCTCCTTGCGGAACGTCACCTGCCCGCGCTCGGTCACGGTCAATGTCGCCATGCAGCCGCCCTCCCAGAAGCGAAAAGATAATGCACTACCGCATTATACTCAAACGGTAGCAACCTCACTCCAGCGGCTTCTGGTCCGAAATCGCCTGCGCCGTCGCCTTCCGCACACTGGTCGGCGCCTCGGTCAGGATATGCCCGGACACCTCGGCCCCGGCATCGGGGGCGAGCCGCACCATCATGAGCACCGAGGAGGCCGAGATCATCCCGACCAGCACGAAGGCGGGCCAGAAATCGGCCGCACCCAGCGCGCCCCCGCCATGGACGAGGTTGGCCGCCTCCAGGGCAAAGGCGCCGATGGTGACGCCCATGCTGAGCGAGAGCTGCTGGGCCACGCTCGACAGGCTGGTCGCGCCCGACATGTCCCGGTTGGAGACATCGGCATAGCTCAGCGCGTTGATGCCCGTGAACTGCAGCGAGCGGAAGCAGCCGCCGACCAGCAGCACGCAGAGCATGATCCAGTGCGGCGTCGAGGGCGTGAACAGCCCCGAGGCCGCCAGGAAAGCCGCGCCGACCACGGCGTTGAAGGTCAGCACGCGCCGGAAGCCGTAGCGGGCGAGGATGGTCTTGGCCGCCGTCTTCATCAGCAGCGCGCCGGCAGCCGAAACGAAGGTGATCAGCCCCGATTGCAGCGCGTCCAGCCCGAAGCCGAGCTGCAGCATCAGCGGCAGCAGGAAGGGAATGGCGCCGATCCCGGTGCGGAAGATCGAGCCGCCGATCACGCCGATTCGGTAGGTCGGAATCTTGAGCAGCGCGAGGTTCAGCACCGGATGGGCGACGCGTCGCGCATGGAACCAGTAGGCGACCAGCGCCGCGATGCCCGCAATGACGCAGCCATAGGACACGGCGGCGGGCACGAGATGGCGCCCGCCCGTCGCCAAGCCCAGCATCAGGCTGGCGAAGCCGAAGGCCGAGAGCAGGAAGCCGCGGATGTCGAGCGGGGCGACGTCCTCCTCGCGCACATCCTCGAAGAACAGGCTCGCCAGCACGATTCCGGCGATCCCGATCGGGATGTTGATGAAGAAGATCCAGCGCCAGTCGAAATAGGTCGTGATGAACCCACCCAGCGGCGGCCCCACCACGGGCCCGACCAGCGCCGGCACGGTCAGATAGGCGAGCGCGCCGACGAGTTCCGACTTGCTGACGCTGCGCAGGATGACCAGCCGACCGACCGGCACCATCATCGCCCCGCCCATGCCCTGCACGAAGCGCGCGCCGACGAAGGCGCCGAGTGAATTCGATAGCGCGCACAGCACCGAGCCCAGCATGAACACCGCCAGTGCCGCCCGGAAGATTGTGCGCGCGCCATAGCGGTCCGCCATCCAGCCCGAGATCGGGATGAAGACCGCGAGACTGACGAGATAGGAGGTCAGCGCCAGCTTGAGCGCGATCGGATCCTCGCCGAGCGACTGCGCAATCACCGGCAGCGAGGTCGCGATCACCGTCGAATTGGTGTTCTCCATGAACAGCGCACAGGCGACGATCAGGGGCAGGAGCTTGGCGCGCTGCAAGACGGGCATCCTCAAGATGATCTCCGCCCTGCCATAACGGCCAGAACGGGATGCGGCGAGAGGCACGCGGTGCCCGCGAACCTCGCGCCTTGCAATGCCGCCATGTCCTGACGATCTCGCCGCGGCCGTCGGCGGTTCTGTCTGGCGTAACAAAGGGGAGGCCGTCGCAGCGTCACCTCCGATCCCGGGGATATCCGTCGTATCCAGGACATGCGAACATGCTTGCAGTCATCCGTTGTCTGGAGACGTCAGATGCTCGACCGCCCCCTCCCCTCCATCCTCCACTGCAGCCTGCGGCTCGCGGCGCTCGCCTTCTGCGCCAGTGCAGGCCTGCTGGCGGCCACGGCTCCGACAGGAGCGATGGATACCGATTGGCACAAGGTGTGCTCCTTCAAGAGCTCGCCCCAAGGTGCGGCCGAGATGGCGCGCGAGATGGTCTGCATACGCCTGCGCGATTGCACCGTGATGGCCGACGTCCGCGGTGGCGTCATGACAGGCATGGGCTGCTTCGGCGTGCCGCCCGACGCTCCCTCCGCCGCCGCAAGGCCAGCGAACCCGCGCTAGAACGGGCCGGCCGACACGCTTCGCCGCGCCGCAGCAAATTTTGTGGCGCGGCGCTCTAGCGGCGGCGGGGAGCCCATGCTAACGGGCCTCGTCAACCCGGTCGCGGGCGCCTCCCGCAAGACCGCAGCAGAACCGGCCCCGGGCCGGTGTCGGAGTTGACGATGACGCTTATGCTCGATGGCCTGATTCGCGACGGTCTCACCTTCGACGACGTGCTGCTGGAGCCCGGCCCCTCCGAGGTCATGCCGGCGGATGTCGACATCCGCACCCAGCTCACCAAGACCATCTCCCTGAACCTGCCGATCATCGCCTCCGCCATGGACACGGTGACGGAAGCGAAGATGGCGATCGCGATGGCGCAGGCCGGCGGCCTCGGCGTCGTCCACCGCAATCTCGAGGCCGACCAGCAGGCAGCCCAGGTCCGCCTCGTCAAGAAGTTCGAATCGGGGATGGTCGCCAACCCGATCACGATCTTCCCCGACGAGACGCTGGGCGATGCCCTCGCGATCATGCGGCACCATTCGATCTCGGGTATTCCGGTGGTCGAGCGCGGCCCGCAGGGGCACAAGGGCAAGCTCGTCGGCATTCTGACCAACCGCGACGTCCGCTTCGCCGCCAATCCCGAGCAGCCGGTCTCCGAGATCATGACCAAGGACCGGCTGATCACGGTGCGCGAGGGCGTCACCCAGGAGGAGGCGCGCCGCCTTCTGCACCAGTTCCGCATCGAGAAGCTGCTCGTGGTCGACGACCATCACCGCTGCATCGGCCTGATCACCGTCAAGGACATGGAGAAGCAGGTCGCCCATCCCAGTGCCGCCAAGGACGCCAAGGGCCGCCTGCTGGTGGCGGCTGCGACCACGACCGGCGATCTCGGCTTCGAGCGCTCGGAGATGCTGATCGACGCCGGCGTCGACATCATCGTCGTCGACACCGCCCATGGCCATTCCGCCAAGGTGCTGGAGGCGGTGACGCGGGTGAAGCGGCTCTCCAACGCCGTTCAGGTCATCGCCGGCAACGTCGCCACCGCCGGCGGCGCCCAGGCGCTGATCGATGCCGGCGCAGATGCGATCAAGGTCGGCATCGGCCCGGGCTCGATCTGCACGACGCGCATCGTCGCCGGTGTCGGCGTGCCGCAGCTCACCGCGGTGATGGATGCGGCCAATGCCGCCAGCAAGCACGGCATCCCGGTCATCGCCGATGGCGGCATCAAATATTCCGGCGACCTCGCCAAGGCGCTGGCCGCCGGCGCCTCCTGCGCCATGGTCGGCTCGCTGCTGGCCGGCACCGACGAGACGCCGGGCGAAACCTTCCTCTACCAGGGCCGCTCCTACAAATCCTATCGCGGGATGGGCTCGGTCGGCGCCATGGCGCGCGGCTCGGCCGACCGCTACTTTCAGCAGGACATCAAGGACGCGCTCAAGCTCGTGCCCGAGGGCATCGAGGGCCAGGTCGCCTACAAGGGCCCGGTCTCGAGCGTGCTGCACCAACTCGCCGGCGGCCTGCGCGCCGCGATGGGCTATGTCGGCGGCAAGGACTTGAAGGACTACCAGTCCAAGGCCCGCTTCATCCGCATCACCAGCGCGGGCCTGCGCGAAAGCCATGTCCACGACGTGACGATCGTGCGCGAGAGCCCCAACTACCCGACGCGCTCCTGACCACGCCTTCGGCGTCTATCCACCGACTTTTTCTGCGTGGCGTCTCTTCGCGGGGACGCCACGCTTGCTTTCGCCATGTCGGGTTGCTTGGCTCGCGATGTGCCCGGCCGGCGGATCCGCCGCGGCAGGCGGTCGGAGACGCATGATGTCGCTCAAGCTGGTCTACCCGGCCCTCGCGCTGATCCTCTGGATGTTCGTGGTGCTCGGCATCCTGTTCCTGCGGCGCAAGGCTGCGTTTGCCGGCAAGCAGGTCCGCATGGCCGACGTCGCGGTCTCGACCGAGGCCTATCCCCAGCCCGCGCGCCTGGCGGCGGCCAATTTTGCCAACCAGTTCGAGACGCCGGTGATCTTCTTCGCCCTGATCATGCTGGCGATGGAGGTCGGCGCGACGAGCTATGGCATGGCGGTGCTCGCCTGGCTCTACGTCGCCAGCCGGGTCGCCCACACGCTGATCCATGTCGGCTCGAACGATCTGCGCCTGCGCGCGCCGGCCTTCGGGCTCGGAGTCGTCGTGCTGTTTGGCATGTGGATCGGCGTCGTTCTCGCAGTCCTCTGACCGCGCCAGTCCCGCTCCAGCCCGTCGCGTTAAGCATCCGCCCCGTTTTGCGGGGAACGGGTCGGCCCGGCGTTGAAGCTTAACGAAAAGTAAACTACACCCTTCGGGCGGCGGACGGGTCATCGAGCGTAGAGTGGAGTCGACGCGATGTTGCGTGTCCGGGAGACTATGACGCAGGGTTCGTCCTGCGCCGATGCTGCTTTTGTCGAGCGCCCGTCCCGGGCGATGCCGTCACCCCATGGACGCCCCCTTCGCCTCGCGGTCCTCGCCGCCGCCGGGATCGCGCTCGGCTCGGCCGGCACGCTGCTGACGGTGTCGATCGTCCAGGCCGAGGACGATGCCGGAATCCACGCCTTCCACCTCCAGGAGGCGGCCAACCGCCAGGCCGCCCGCCGTGGAGCCTATGGTGCCGGCCGGCCGCAGCCGCAGGCCGCAGCCTATGCGCCGGCTCGCTCGGGCTGGCAGGTGCCGCTGCTGCAGATGCAGGCGGATGGCCGCATCGCCCACCCGCCTGTCGATCTGAACCCCTTTCGCCCGGGCGCCGCCGACGCCACCCGCAAGTCCGCCAAGCGCAGCCGGCAGGCGCGGATCGATGCCGCTTCGGGAGCGACCGACGTGGCGCGGACCTTCTGCGTGCGGCTGTGCGACGGTTTCCACGCCCCTCTCGGCCATCTCCGGGCAGGCTCCGACCTGAAGGCCCATGAGGCCCTCTGCCAGGCCAACAACCCGGGTATCCCGGTCAAGGTCTTCCGTCTCGCCGCCGGTGTCGCCGACATCGGCGAGGCCCAATCGGGCGATGGCCAGCGCTACCGCGCGCTGCCCATGGCCTACAGCCACGAAACCACGCGCGATGCCGCCGCCTGCCGCCCCGCCATCGTCCAGGCCGGCGAGCGCCGCGTTTCCCTGTTGCGCGACTTCACGCTGCGGCCCGGCGACAGCGTTGTGCTCGACGGCAAGGTCCGCACCTTCGTCGGCGGCTCGCGCTGGCCCTACAGCCCGCGCGATTTCCGCGATTTCCGCAGCGCCGGCGAACTCTCCAAGAGCCAACGCCGCGAAATCGACCAGCGGGTCGGCATCTCCCGCCTGGAGGCCCAGGCGCGCGGCGTGCGCCGGCAGATGATGCTGCGCGAGGCCAGCCTGCGGGACGACAGCATCGCCAGTGACGCCGACCGCTTCGTCCTGCGCGGCTCGCTCGATCCGGTGCGCCGCGGCCCCGTCCGGGTGATCTCGATGGTCGCCGAGGATTGACGGCGTCCGGCGTGCCGGCCTGGCCCGATCCGGCTCGCCCATTTTAGAACTCGTCAAAACACGGCACAGTTTTGAAACAGTCTAAGCCACTGTTCTAACAGGCTTTTTTATTGACGGCCGCGTTGCTGGCCACTACCGCTCCTGACGCAACGCGAAGAAACGGGCCTTGAACCCGAAGGAGCAAGAACATGATCCACGCGACCCGACTGTCCGCTCTGGCGCTCGCCTCCTGCCTGCTGGCCGCCCCGGCCATGGCCCAGACCGTCAATCTCTACACGACGCGCGAGCCCGCTCTGCTCAACCCGGTCCTCGACGCCTTCACCAAGGACACCGGCATCAAGGTCAACGCGGTCTTCCTGAAGGACGGCCTGCAGGAGCGCGTCGCGGCCGAGGGCGCCAACAGCCCCGCCGACGTCATGCTGATGGTCGATGTCGGCCAGATCGACGCCCTCGTCGACGCCGGGATCACCCAGCCGATCAAGTCCGCGCTCGTCGAGAAGACCGTGCCGGCCGCGCTGCGCGGCCCGTCCGACAACTGGGTCACGCTCACCCAGCGCGCCCGAATCGTCGTCGTCTCCAAGGATCGCGTGAAGCAGGACGCAATCACCTATGAGGAGCTCGCCGACCCGAAATGGAAGGGCAAGCTCTGCATCCGCTCGGGCCAGCACCCCTACAACAACGCCTTCTTCGCCGCCTATCTCGCCCGCAACGGTGCCGAGAAGACGGAAAGCTATCTGAAGGGCCTCAAGGCCAATCTCGCTCGCAAGCCCGGCGGCGGCGACCGCGATGTCGCGCGCGACATCCTGTCCGGCCAGTGCGACATCGCGGTGATGAACACCTATTACATCGGTCTGATGAGCGAGGCGAAGAACGAGCAGAAGAGCTGGTACGAGGCGATCAAGCCGCTGAAGTCCAGCTTCGCCAATGGCGGCACCCATGTGAACGTCTCGGCCGCGGCCATCGCCAAGAACGCGCCGAACAAGGACAACGCCGTCAAGCTGGTCGAGTACATGCTCGGCGAGAAGGCGCAGACCCTCTATGCCGACGGCAACTTCGAATTCCCGGTGAACGCAGATGTGAAGCAGAGCGCCGCGGTCAAGCTCCTCGGCACGATCACCCCGGACACCACGCCGCTCGGCGACGTCGCCAAGAACCGCAAGGCCGCGGCGAACCTTGTCGACAAGGTCGGCTTCGACAATTGAGCCTGAGCGTTTCCGGCGCTGAGATGCGACGGCCGCCACGCCTGTGGCGGCCGTCAACTCGTCTGGTCTATGTCGCGCTGCTGGGAGCGGGCCTCGTCCTGCTGCCCGTGCTGGCGCTCGGGCTGACGGCCCTGTCCTCGCAGGCGGCGGAGATCTGGCCGCATCTGGCGGCCAATGTTCTGCCGGCCGCGCTACGCGACACCGCCCTGCTGCTGCTCGGCGTCGGCCTGTTCTGCGGCGTCGTCGGCGTCGGCACCGCCTGGCTGGTGACGCAGTTCGAGTTTCCGGGCCGGCGCAGCCTGGAGTGGCTGCTGGTGCTGCCGCTCGCCCTGCCGACCTACATCACGGCCTATGTCTATGTCGAAATCTTCAGCTTCCAGGGTCCGTTCCAGAGCGCCCTGCGCGCCCTGACCGGCTGGCATTCGCTGCGCGACTACTGGTTTCCCGATCCGCGCAACCTGCCCGGCGCGATCTGCATCATGGCGATCGTGCTCTATCCTTACGTCTATCTCAGCGTCCGCGCCCTGTTCGGGCTGCAGGCCGCCGCGATCGTCGAATCCGCCCGCACGCTGGGTGCCGCGCCGGGCCGTCTGTTCTGGCGCATCGGGCTGCCGATGGCGCGGCCGGCCCTGGCGGCGGGGCTGACGCTGGTGCTGCTGGAGACGCTCAACGACATCGGCGCCAGCGAATATCTCGGCGTCCGCTCGCTGACCCTCTCGATCTACACCACCTGGGTGAACCGCAACTCGCTCGCCGGCGCCGCCCAGATCGCCTGCGTCATGCTGCTGCTGGTCGTGCTGCTGATGGGCATCGAGGCCAGGCTGCGCGGCCAGCGGCGCTTCGCGCTGCCAGTGCGCCAGCCGCGGGCCGTGGGCCGCGCGCCGCTGCGCGGCGGGAAGGCAGCCGTCGCGACCCTGGCCTGTGCCCTGCCCGTCTTCTTCGGCGCGCTGCTGCCGATGGGCTTCCTCGCGGCCGAGGTGCTGCGCCGCGATCTCTGGCAGCAGCTCGACGGCGCCATGCTGCGCGCCCTGTTCCACGCGCTCGCCTTTTCGGCCCTCGCCTCCGGCATCGTCATCCTGCTGGGCGTCGGCATCGCCGCGGCCCGGCGCCAGGGGCGTGAGCCCTGGCTCCCGGCGCTGTCGCGCCTCGCGTCCCTCGGCTATGCCGTGCCGGGCACCGTGCTCGCGCTCGGCCTGCTGGTGCCACTGGCGGCGCTCGACAACATCGTCGCGAACGGGTTGCGCCACTGGTTCGGCCTGAACAGCGGCCTGCTGCTGATCGGCTCGGGGGCGGCGCTCGTGCTCGCCTATGTCGTCCGCTTCCTCGCCATCGCCGTGTCGGGCGTCGAGAGCGGGCTCTCGCGCATCTCGCCGCGGATCGACGACGCCGCCCGCACGCTCGGCGCCAGCGCGCCCGAGGTGATGCGCCGGATGCACTGGCCGCTGGCCCGCCCGGCCGTCGCTGCCGCCGCCCTGCTCGTCTTCGTCGATTGCCTCAAGGAGCTGCCGGCGACGCTGCTGCTGCGCCCGCTCAATGTCGAGACGCTCGCCACCACCGTCTACGGCCACGCCTCGCGCGGCGCCTTCGAGGACGGGGCGCTGGCTGGATTGCTGATCGTGCTCGCCGGCCTCTACCCGGCGGTGCGGCTGGCCCGCGCCGGTGGGCGGCCGGCCTGAGCCGGCTCGACAAGCTCGGGCCATCGTCCTAAACCGGGACAAGAGCGGAACGGGGAGCCGGGCGGCGGCGCCTTCCGCCGCGCCGAGAGTTTGGGAGGCCTGCCGGCATGGGTCTTGCGCCGCTGACGATCTCCCGGACGGCGGCCCGCCGGCGTTCGCTGCGCCTCCCCGGCCGTCGCCGCCACTCTCGCTCCTCGGATTCTCGCCCCCAAGCTTCATGACGCGCCGCGCCTCGATCCTCGTCTACAGCCTGATCCTCGGGCTCGGTCTCCTCGGCCTTCAGTCCTGGAGCATCGCGGTCGCGCGGGTGGAGCGACATGTCATCGGAGCGATCGAGGCGCGCACGGGCCTGACCGTGACATCGCTCGAGCGCGCCGAGATCGCCTTCCTGCCGCTGCCGCGGATCAGCCTGTCGCAGGTCGCCTTCACCCAGCGGGACGGCTCTCTCGCCGGCCGGGCGCTGCGTTTGCGCGCCCAGGCCCGGCTTCTGCCGCTGCTGGCCGGCCGGATCGATGTCGACCGGATCGACCTCGTCGGACCGCAGCTCGACGTTGCCGTCGCCCAGGCCGGTGACGGCTTGGCCGACTGGCTGGCCGGCCCGCTCGACGACCTGCAGCGTCTGCGCGGGCAGAGCCGCATCGTGATCACCGCCGGCTCGATCTTCCTGCGCGCGGAGGGTGCGATCCGCAGCATCCTGCGCGACGTCAACCTGGTCCTGGCCGAGCGCGAGACGCTCGAGCCGCTGTCGGTGGCGGGCACCTTCACCTGGCGCGGCGTGCCGGCCGAAGTCAGCCTGCTCTGGCCGGTCGCCAATGCGCGGGGGCGCACGATGCTGAGCGTCGACGCGCCGCTCATGAAGCTGCAGTTCGAAGGTCTGCGCAGCAGCCCTCCGGAGACGATCACCACCGGCCAGATGACGCTGGCGACGCGCTCCCTGCCGGAACTGCTCGGCTGGTTCGGCGAGGCGCCTCGCCTGGCGGGCGCGATCGGGCCGCTCTCCCTCAGCGCCGATCTGCGCTTGCGGCCGAGCGACGCCGCCCTGACCAATGTCGCCCTGCGTCTCGACGGCGACCGCCTCGACGGCGCGCTCAACCTCGCGACGGCCGCGGGCCGCACCGCGCTCTCGGGCACGCTGGCGGGCGCGACGCTGGATATCGGCCGCCTGCTGGGCCGGCTGGAGCGGCCCTCCGTCTCGCTCGCCGCCGACGCCGCGCCCCTGCCCTTCGAAGCCTGGACGGCGCAGGATCTCGATCTGCGCATCTCCGTCGAAACCGCGCGGCTGAACGGCGCCAGACTGACCGACGTGGCGACCTATCTGCTGGTCAAGAAGGGGCGCTTCGAGGCCGGAATCGGCCGCGCCAGCGCCTATGGCGGGAGCCTCAAGAGCCGCCTGCTGGCGACCGCAACCCCGGCCGGAATCGACCTCAAGCTCACCGGCGGGCTCGACAAGGTCAATCTCGGCCGCGCCGGCGCCGACCTGCCACAGATCGCGCGGCTGAACGGGACCGCCGGTCTCCAGTTCGCCCTCGACGGGCTGGGCCACACCCTGCCGGAACTGGTCGCGTCGCTGAGCGGCAAGGGCAGCCTCGCCCTTCGTCAGGGCGAGCTGGCCGGCTTCGCCTTCGGGGAACTGATGCGCCGCGCCGAGCGCAATCCCAGCGTCGCCTTGCGCGACTGGCGCCAGGGCAAGACGGTGTTCGAAAGTGCCGGCGCCACGGCCACCATCGCCAACGGAATCCTCACCCTCGCCGACGCGCAGATGACCGGCCAGGGCTACCGCCTCACCCTCGTCGGCACGGCGGACCTCGCCGATGCGCAGCTCGACATGGCGGCGCTGCTGCAGCCCGCCACCGGCCCGCTGCGGCTGCCCTTCCGCCTTAAGGGTTCGCTCGCGGCCCCCGTCCTGGACCTCCAGGCCGAGGCGCTGTTGCGTCCGGCGGCGGCCGGCGAGGCCGAGCAGCCGCCCTCGCGCTGACGCGGCGCGCAATCCCCCTTCCGTCGCCGGCCGCCTTGCGCTTGGATGCGGCAAGGCCGCGTGACGGCCGACCGGGACGGCGACGGGAGAGCGGGTGATGAAGCACTGGATCGCGGCCACGGCCGGCCTTTTGGGATGGGTGGCGATGGATCTCTTGAATGGCGGCGCCCCGGCGGCGGCCCAGGACCTGATGACCGAGAAGAAGGTCTTCACTCTGCAAAGCTACACCACGCAAAGCGGGCGCACCCTCAAGGACGTCAAAATCGGCTGGGAGAGCTACGGCACGCTCAACGCCGACAAGTCCAACGCCGTGCTGATCTGCCACTTCTTCTCGGGCAACTCGCACGCCGCCGGCAAATACGCGGCCAATGACGCCGCGGCCGGCTACTGGGACGCGATCATCGGCCCGGGCAAGGCGATCGACACGAACAAGTATTTCGTCCTCTCCTCCGACACGCTGGTGAACCTCAACACCGGCGACCCGAAGACCACCACCACCGGACCGGCCTCGATCGACCCCGACACGGGCAAGCCCTATGCGCTCGCCTTTCCGGTCGTGACCATCGCCGACTTCGTCAATGTCCAGAAGGCGCTGGTCGAGAGCCTCGGCATCAAGCGGCTGGCCCTGGTCGCCGGTCCCTCCATGGGCTCGCTCCAGACCTTCGAATGGGCGGCGCGCTACCCCGAGATGGTCGCCAAGGCGATGCCGGTGATCGGCGCGGGCGAGGCTGATGCCCAGCTGATCGCCTGGCTCGACGTCTGGGCCGCGCCGATCCTGGTCGATCCGAACTGGAACAAGGGCGACTATTACGGCAGGACGCCCCCCAATACCGGCCTCGCCAAGGCACTCGCCGTAGTGACGCTGCAGGCCAACCATGCCGACTGGGCCAACGCCACCTTCGGCCGGCGCGCCGCCAAGGAGGGCGAGGACCCGGCCAAGGCGCTCGGCAACCGCTTCCAGATCCAGAGCATCCTCGACAATGCCGGCGAGGCCCGCGCCAAGGTCTCCGACGCCAATCATTTCCTCTATCTGGTCAAGGCGAACCAACTCTTCGCCGCCGGCGGCACCTCGCTCACGGATGCGGCGACGAAGATCAAGGCGCCGGTGCTGCTGATCACCCAGCCCAAGGACCTCGTCTTCACCGCCGACATGGTCGACCGCACCGCCGACACGCTGAAGAAGGGCGGCGTCGACGTCACCCATGTCCACATCCAGGGCTCGCGCGGCCATCTCGACGGCGTCATCTCGATGAAACAGGCGGAAGGCGCGATCCGGGCGTTCCTGGAGAAGTAGGGCGCTCACGCGCGGCCCGCCCTCAGAACCCGATGTTCAGCCCCATGCGGACCATGTCGCCGCGCGTCTTCGCCCGCATCGTCGCGTATTCGTCGGTGAAGAACCCGGCCGTCTCGCCCAGTACCAGCCGCTGTGTTCCCAGGTCGTAATGGAGATAGTCGAGCTTCACCGACAGCATCGGCCCCATCGCATATTCGAGGCCGCCGCCGAGCGCCCAGCCCGAGGTCATCTGCGGATTGGACCCGGCATAGGTCGGGTTGTTCGTCGGCACCGGCGCGATGGCGCCGCGCTGGCCGAGATGCCCATAGGCATAGCCGCCGGTGGCGAAGACCAGGAGATCGCCGAAGGCGATGCCCGCCCGCGCCCGCACGGTGCCCAGCGTGAACAGCTCGGTCTGCGCCTGCGTCGTCACCTCGACGCCGAAGGGATTGACGGTCGAGGCCTTGCGGCCGCCGGTATGCATCGCCGAGAAATCCGTCTCGGCACCGAGCACCATCGGCCCGAGCTGGTAGTTGAAGCCGATTTGCCCGGTGAAGACGGCGTTGCTGCCGGAGGGCGAGAGCCGCGACGCGACATTGCCGGCCGCAATCGAGGTCGCAACCGAGTCACGCGGGCCGACGCCCTGGATCACCGTCGGCGAGCGCTGGTCGGCCCCACCGACGGAGCCGCCGACATAAAAGCCCGTCCAGCGCGGCTTTCCGGGCAGCAGGGCCGGCGGCAAGGGCTCGACACCCCCGGCCGGCGCGGGCGCCGCGCTCGGCGGCGCCGGCCGCGGCGGAGGCGCGGAACGAGCCGGTGCGACACGGGCCGGCGCCTCCGCGCGAGGGGTATAATCGGCGCGGCGGCTGCGCGGCGCCAAGGCCGGGCAGACCGGGCAAATGGCGGCCGTCTGGACGCGATTGCGGCTGGGTGCGCCCGGTGCCAGACGCAGCGCCTCCGCGACATGCTGCGAGCCTGGATAGAGCCGCGCGAACAGCCGGAAGGACTCCGCGTCGCCGGCCCGGACGGTTTCGGCCCAGGCCGTCTCCTCGGTCCGCAGCGCCAGCGTGCGATGCAGCCGCAGCGCCCGCTCGTCGTCGGGATGCGCCTCCAGCGTGGCCCGGTAGAGGTCGCGGCGGTCCCAGGCGATCGCGGCCCGATAGGCCGCGGCCGGCGCCATCGCACGCAGCGAAGCCGCCGTCGGGCGCAGCGTCAGGGAGGGTGTCTGGGCCGTCGCCGGAGCGGTCGGGGGCGCCGTGCCAGCGGCCGCTGCCGGGCTCTGGAAAAAGGCGAAATCGGTGATAAGCGAGGAGGTGTCCCAGGGAATCTGCTGCCCGCCGGTGGCATCGTGGACCGAGAGCCGGATGCGCCGGAACAGCTGCTCGACCGGCAGGCCCGGCTCGCGGATCTCGCGCAGGAAGGCTGTGGTGAAGGGGCTGTTGGCGCCGGCGCCGTCGGCCGCGGTCGCACCCGGCGAGGTCGAGAAGGCCACGAAGGTGCCGCTGCCAGAGTCGATGCGCGCCAGCCCCGCCTCGGAGCGGATGCCGTCCTGCGCGCCGTCGACGAGCTGGAGCGCGAGCCCGCGCGACAATTCGGCGGTGGCGAAAGGGTTGTTCCGGCAGGCATCGAGCACGACGATCTTGGACACCGCCCCCGTGCCGTCGAGGCGCCGCAGGATGTCGCTGAGCGAGAGCGCCTGGGCGGGGATATCGGCGGAACGCTGCGGCCGGAGATCGACCGGCAGCAGATAATTGGTGCCGTCGAGCTGCACCGCATGCCCGGCATAGTAGACCAGCGCCGTCGTCCCGCGGCCGGCCTCGCGCACCCGCTGGATGAAACGGTCGAGCGCGCCGCGCAGGTCGGAAAGCGTCGCATCAGTGGCGGGCACCACCTCGAAGCCGGCCTCCTGCAGCACGCTGCGCGTGGCGGTGGCGTCGTTGAGGGCGTTCTGCAGGGGCGGGATCGCGGTGTAGGCGCCGTTGCCGATGACGAAGGCGAGACGCTTGGCACCGTTGGGAGCCTGCGCCCGAACCGTCTGCGACGCGAGTACCAGCGCGCTCGCGATCACCGCCATCGCGATGAACGCGGTGAACCTCCAAGACCGAAATCGCATGCTGCCTCCGCCGAAGCCAGTGATTCCCCCGCGGAAGTATCGCCGGCAGGACCGGAACCGGCGTCATCCAATTGACGGAGGTGCGGCGCCCTTCGCTCCTGACGGATATGAACCGTCGCCTACCCTGCCCGCACCACCGCCCTCACCCCGTCGATCACGAACTGCACCGCCAGCGCCGCGAGGATCACGCCGAGCAGGCGGGTCAGGACGATGTTGCCGGTGATGCCGAGCAGGCGGGCGAGCGGCGTCGCCAGCAGGAAGACGACGAGGCAGGAGAGGATCACGAGCCCGCAGATGATCGCCAGTGCCGCCAGCCGCAGCGGATCGCCTTCCGCCCGGCCGGCGAGCAGGATGATTGCTGTGAGTGCACCCGGCCCCGCCATCAGCGGGATCGCCAGCGGAAAGGCCGCGACATTGCGGATGTGGTCCTGCGTGATCGCGGTCGTCGCGGTCTGCTGCTTGCGCTCGCTGCGCCGCTCGAAAACCATCTCGAAGGCGATCCAGAACAGTAGCAGACCGCCCGCGATGCGGAAGGCCGGCAGCGAGACGCCGAGCGCCTTCAGCACGACGTCGCCAGCCACGCCGAAGAAGGCGAGGATGCCGAAGGCGATGATGCAGGCGCGGATCGCGACCTGCCGGCGCTCAGCCACCGACATGCCCTGCGTCAGCGACAGGAAGATCGGCGCGAGCCCCGGCGGATCGAGCGTCACGAGCAGCGTCACGAGCGCGGAGGTGATGAAGTCGAACGGCATGACCGCACTAAAGACATGCCGAGCTTCACACGGGAAGGGGCAGAGCCGCGAAGCCCAGCACCCTGCACTCAACCCTCATCCTGAGGATCTGCGCAGCAGCGTCTCGAAGGATGGTCCAGGAGGCTCTGGAACGCGCTGGAGCATCCTTCGAGACGGTCGCCGAAGCGACCTCCTCAGGATGAGGGTTTGAGGGCCGGCCAGCGCGCGGCGATGGCCGTTCGACCCATTTTCGCTCACGGCTACCTCCAAACAAGGCGGCAATGTGGAGCGCAACGGCAGGCGCCACCGTCATAGGGCGCAAGTCGTTGAAATTTCTACGCTTATTTTCCACCGAAAAGCTGCCGGCGAAGCTGGCCTAAACCGGCGGAATCGGCTAGCCAGAAGGCTGAAAAAGAACCGGAATCGGGACCTATCCCTTGAGCGACGACACAGACGACAAGCGCCCGGACGAGCCGCAGTTCGGCGGCGAGATCAAGCCGATCGCCATCACCGACGAGATGAAGAAGAGCTATCTCGATTACGCCATGAGCGTGATCGTGAGCCGCGCTCTGCCCGACGTCCGCGACGGCCTGAAGCCCGTTCACCGGCGCATCCTGTTCTCGATGCACGAGAACAAGAACCTGCCCGACCGGCCCTACACCAAATGCGCCCGCATCGTCGGCGACACGATGGGTAAATACCATCCGCACGGCAATCTGGCGGTCTATGACGCGCTGGTGCGCATGGCGCAGGATTTCTCGCTGCGCCTTCCGCTGATCGACGGCCAGGGCAATTTCGGCTCGATGGACGGCGATTCCGCCGCCGCCGATCGTTACACCGAGGCGCGCCTCGACAAGGCGGCGATGCCGTTGCTCGAGGATCTCGACCTCGACACGGTCAACTTCCAGCCGAACTATGACGGCAAGGAGCAGGAGCCGACGGTCCTGCCGGCGCGCTACCCGAACCTGCTGGTCAACGGCGCCGGCGGCATCGCCGTCGGCATGGCCACCAACATCCCCCCGCATAATCTCGGCGAGGTCATCGACGCCTGCGTGGCGCTGATCGACAACCCCGAGATCACGATCGACGAGCTGATCGAGATCGTGCCCGGCCCCGATTTCCCGACCGGCGCCTCGATCATGGGCCGCAGCGGCATCCATGCGGCCTATCACACGGGCCGCGGCTCGGTGGTGATGCGCTCGAAGACGCATATCGAGGAGCTTCGCAAGGAGCGCGAGGCGATCGTCGTCACCGAGGTTCCCTATCAGGTCAACAAGGCCTCGATGGTCGAGAAGATCGCCGAGATGGTGCGCGAGAAGCGCATCGAGGGCATCTCGGACCTGCGCGACGAATCCAGCCGCGAGGGCGTGCGCGTCGTCATCGAGATCAAGCGCGATGCGCTGGCCGACGTCGTGCTGAACCAGCTCTACCGCTTCACCCAGCTGCAAACCTCGTTCGGATGCAACTTCGTCGCCTTGAACGGCGGCCGGCCCGAGGTGCTCAACCTGCGCGACTTCATCGTCGCCTTCGTCGAGTTCCGCGAGGAGGTCGTCTCCCGGCGCACGCGCTTCCTGCTCAACAAGGCCCGCGAGCGCGCCCATGTGCTGTGCGGCCTGGCGACGGCCGTGGCCAATATCGATGAGGTCATCCGCCTGATCCGCACCGCGCCGACCCCGGCCGCAGCCCACGCCTCGCTGATGGACCGCGACTGGCCGGCCGAGGACATCGCGCCGCTGATCGCGCTGGTCGACGATCCGCGCCACCCGATCAACGCCGACGGCACCTATCGCCTGTCGGACGCCCAGGCCAAGGCGATCCTCGAACTGCGCCTCGCCCGCCTGACGGCTCTGGGCCGCGACGAAATCGGCGACGAGTTGCAGAAGCTCGCCACCGAGATTGCGGATTATCTCGACATCCTGCGCTCGCGCCTCCGCATCCAGTCGATCATCAAGGACGAGCTGGCGGCGGTGAAGGCCGCCTTCGCCACGCCGCGCCGCACCGTGATCCAGGATTGGGGCTCCGACCTCGACGACGAGGATCTGATCGCCCGCGAGGACATGGTCGTCACCGTGTCCCATGCCGGCTACATCAAGCGCGTGCCGCTCTCGACCTATCGGGCCCAGAAGCGCGGCGGCAAGGGCCGCTCCGGCATGGCGACCCGCGACGAGGATTTCGTCGCCCGCCTCTTCGTCGCCAACACCCACACACCGGTGCTGTTCTTCTCCTCGCTCGGCCAGGTCTACAAGGAAAAGGTCTGGCGTCTGCCGCTGGCCGCCCCGAACGCCAAGGGCAAGGCGCTGGTCAACATGCTGCCGCTCGATAAAAACGAGCGCATCACCACGATCATGCCGCTGCCGGAGGACGAAGCGAGCTGGGAGACGCTCGACGTGATGTTCGCGACCGCGTCCGGCGGCGTCCGGCGCAACAAGCTGTCGGACTTCGTCAACGTCAACCGCGCCGGCAAGATCGCGATGAAGCTCGACGAGGGCGACCATATCGTCGACGTCCAGATCTGCACCGAGAATGACGACGTGCTGCTGACCACCTCGGCCGGCCAGTGCATCCGCTTCGAGGTCACCGAGGTGCGTGTGTTCAAGGGCCGCAATTCGACCGGCGTGCGCGGCATCACCCTGGGCAAGGGCGACGAGGTGATCTCGCTGGCGATCCTGAAGCATCTCGATGCCACGCCGGAGGAGCGCGCCACCTATCTGAAGGATGCCGCCGCCCAGCGCCGCGCTCTCAACGGCGAGGCCGAGGATACGGCGGAAGCGCCAGTCAATGGCGATGGCGAGGAGACGGGCGGCGAGGTCGAACTCGGCGCCAAGCGGCTCGAGATGCAGCTTGCCGAGCAGTTCATCCTGACGGTGTCGGAGAAGGGCTACGGCAAGCGCAGCTCCTCCTTCGAGTACCGGGTCACCGGCCGCGGCGGCAAGGGCATCGTCGCCATGGTCGTCAATGACCGCAACGGCAAGCTGATCGCCTCCTTCCCGGTCGACGACCGCGACCAGATCATGCTGGTCACCGATGGCGGCCAGGTCATCCGCGTGCCGGTCGATGCCGGGCCGGGCAACCGCATCCGCATCGCCGGCCGCTCGACGCAAGGTGTGACGGTGTTCAACACCGACGCCAGCGAGAAGGTCGTCTCGGTCGAGCGCATCGGCGACGAGGGCGAAGGCGACGAGGGCGAGGCCGAAGCCGGCCCGGCGCCGGAGAGCCCGAGCGAGGCGTAAGCGCTTCACTGCCGGCGAAAACACGAAAGGGGCTGCAGCGATGCAGCCTCTTTTCTGTTGAGGTCTGAGCGGTTCAGGAGACGCGTGTCATCCCGGCAGCAGCGAAGCGGAGCGCCGGGATCCATCGTAGAGCAAAACGGACCAAGGTCTTGGCTCTACGAGGGATTCCGGATCAGCGCGGCTTCGCCGCTTGTCCGGAATGACGGCGCTTTGTTGGACGTGTTTGAGCCAAAGGCGGCGCCGCCTGCGCGCTCACACCGTCTCCAGCAGCCCCTTGATCAGTGCCTGGCGCGGGGCGATCGACGAGATCAGCGCGTATTCCGACAGCGTATGCGCGCCCTCGCCGTCGATGCCGAGCCCGTCGAGGGTCGGCACGCCGAGCGCGGCGGTGAAGTTGCCGTCCGAGCCGCCGCCCGTCATCGGGCAGTCCTGCAGGTCGAAGCCGATGCCGGCCGCGATGCGCTTCGCCGTCTCGAACAGCGCCGCCCCCTCGGGCGACTTCTCGTAAGGTGGCCGGTTCATGCCGCCGGTCACGGTGATCCGGACATCCGGGTCCTTCGGCGCGAGCCCGAGGATCTGGCGCTCCAGCGCGGCGCCGTCGGCGGCAGTGGCGACGCGCAGATCCACGCTGAACCAGGCATGCTGCGGGATGACATTGGCTGCCGTGCCGCCGCCCATCAGCGCAACCGTCGTGGTGACGCCGCGGGCATAGTCGGTCAGGCCCTCGATCGCCAGGATCTGATGCGCCGCCTCGCGGATCGCGCTGCGGCCATCGGCATGGCGCGCGCCCGAATGGGCCGGCCGCCCCTCGAGCTTGACCTCGAAGCGCCCGACGCCTTTTCGCGCCGTGACGATCTTGCCGCCCTCGCGCGCCGGCTCGGTCACCAGCACCGCCGCGGAGTTACGGCCGATCTCCTCGATCAGCCCGCGCGTCGTCGGCGAGCCGATCTCCTCGTCCGGCGTGAACAGGAAGACCAGCGGCCGCTTCGCCGTCCCCGCCAGCGCCACCTGCTTGAAGGCCTGCAGTGCCAGAAACGCACCGCCCTTCATGTCGTAGACGCCGGGCCCGTAAAGCCGGTCGCCCTCGACCCGCACGGGCAAGTCGCGCGCGCTCGTTCCGACGGGATGGACCGTGTCGAGATGCGACATCACCGCGAGGCCGGGCTCGCCCGTGGCGAGGCCGGCCCGCAGGATCAGGGCGTCGCCCAGCCCGTCCCTGCCGGGAATGCGCTCGACCGCGATCGGCAGGCCTGCGACCTCGGCGGCGACGAGGTCCATCATGCCGTTGACGCCGGGGGCGTGATGGGTGGGGCTCTCCAAAGCGAGCCAGGCGGAAAGGGCGGAGACGGGATCGGGCGTGGTCATGATTGCGCGACCTTGGCCGGGTGCGGGCCGGCCGGCAAGCGAAGAGACGGGCATTGGCGCCCTGCCCTGATCGCATGGCACGGGCTTTGATGTCGGCTTGACTTGTATTGGATTTGTATCTTTCATGCGGCTTCCTCATCCG
Organism: Allobosea sp. R86505; assembly: GCF_042466375.1. NCBI lineage: Bacteria > Pseudomonadati > Pseudomonadota > Alphaproteobacteria > Hyphomicrobiales > Alloboseaceae > Allobosea > Allobosea sp. R86505. Next base: position 3,221,738 of record NZ_JAXHPY010000001.1, read on the forward strand.
GGATGCGCGCGTGGTCCGCTATCAGGAAATCGCCGAAAGCCTCGAACGCGGTCTGACGGCCGGCGGCGGCGGCGCCCGGGCGGTGCCCTCCGAACATGACCTCTGCGAGCGCTACGGCGCCAGCCGCACCACGATCCGCGCCGCGCTGAAGCAGCTTCAGGAGCGCGGGCTGATCGAGCGCCGCCAGGGCCAGGGCACCTTCTACCGTCCCCGCCACATCGCCAAGCATCTCGGCAGCCTCGTCGATTTCCACACCGAGGCGCGCATGGCTGGCCGTGTGCCGACGACGCACGTGCTCTCGCTCGTCGCGCGGCCGGCCGCCGCCGACGAGGCGGCGCTGTTTGGGCCGGCTGCCGCTGCCGGGCTCGTCGCCCTCACCCGCCTGCGCTGCCTCGACGATCAGCCCGCCGTGCTGCAGCGCTCGCGCCTCGGCCTCGCGACGCTCGGTGAAACCACGGCCGCCGACCTCGAGAACGCCTCCCTCTACCGCTATCTCGCCGAATGCCGGGGTGTGCGGGTGACGACGGTCGAGGAGACGCTCGAGCCCTGGGCCGTCAGAGCCGAAGAGGCCGGCCCGCTCGCGATCGCGCCCGGCGCGGCCGTGTTCCGATCTCAGCGCGTGGCGCGGGATGCGGAAGGGCTCGTGGTCGAGGTCAGCGACAACCTGATCCGTAGCGACATCTACCGCTTCACCATCCATCGCGATGTCACGGATGCCGCCCCGGGAGCCACGGCATGAGCGTCGTCCTCGCCTGCGATCTCGGCGGCACCAGCTTCCGCGCCGCGCTGATTGACGAAACCGGCACGACCCGCGCCCAGGCCATGATCCTCGGCCCGACCGCGATCGACCGGATGGGCTGGTCGGAGATCGATGCGACGGCCTGGTGGCGCATCCTCGTCGAGGCGGCCGGGCAGCTCGCCGAAGCCGAGCCCGCCCTGTTTGGCGAGATCGAGGCCATCGCGATCTGCGGCGTTACGCGCACGCAGGTCTTTCTCGGGCGCGACGGGCGCCAGCTGCGCCCGGCGATGACCTGGAAGGACACGCGCTCGGAAGCCGCCGCGGGACGGCTGCGCGAGCGCCTGGGCGAGCATCCCGAGGCCCAGCGCATCAATGCCTTCCATCCGCTGGCGCGGCTCGCCTGGCTGCGGGAGGAGGAGGAAGCCTGCTTCCGCGCGCTCGCCTGCGTGCTCGAGCCCAAGGATTATCTGAATGCCCGTCTGACCGGCAGGCATGCCGGCGACCCGGTCTCGATGGCGCGGCTGCTGGCCTCCCGCGAGGCCGTCGGCGGCGTCGATCCCTTCGCCGTGATCAGTCTGGCCGCCGGCATCCTGCCGCCGATGCTAGAGCCCTGCGACACGGTCGGCCCCGTGCAGCCGGGCCTGCCCGCGCCGCTCGACCGGCTGGCCGGCGTGCCCGTGTTCTGCTCGTCGAGCGACACCTGGGTCGCGGTAGCGGGCCTCGGCGCGCTGCGTCCGGGCTATGCCTACAACATCTCCGGCACCACGGAGGTGCTGGGTGCCGTCGGTCTGGAGCCGGTCGAGGCCGACGGGTTGCTGAGCGTGGACTGGCGCGGCCTCTGGCAGATCGGCGGGCCGAGCCAGAACGGGGCGGACACCGTCTCCTGGCTGCTTTCGCTGCTGGCGCGGGAGGGCGCGGATCAGGGCTCGACCGGCCAGCGCATCGACGCGCTGCTCGCCGGACGCCGGCATCCGCAGCCGCTGCTGTTCCTGCCCTATCTTCAGGGCGAGCGCGTGCCCTACTGGAACCCTGCGCTGCGCGGGGCGATCCTCGGGCTCGGCCGCCAGCATGGCGCCACCGACCTCGCCTATGCGGTGCTGGAAGGCGTCGCGTTCCTGAACCGGATCGTGCTCGAGCGGGCCGAGGCCGCACTCGGCTCAGCCGTCGGCGAGATCCGCTTCGGCGGCGGTGCGGCGGCCAATCCGGTCTGGAGCCAGATCAAGGCGGATATCTGCGGGCGGCCCGTGGTGGTCGGCGCCTCGAAAGAGCCGGGCCTGCTCGGCGCCGCAATCGTCGCCTGGACCGGGCTCGGGCGTTTCGCCTCGCTGGCCCAGGCCCAGGAGACGCTGGTGCGGCCGGCGCGGCGCTTCACGCCGGAACCGGAGCGCAAGCCGGCCTATGACGCACTGTTTTCGCTGTACCGGCGCAGCGAGGCGGCGCTCGCGCCCCTCTCCGCCGATCTCGCCTCCCTTTCGCGCAGCGCCGGTGCCCTGCCCGGCATTCACGCCGCGCCCCTGACCGCCACCAAGGATTGACCGCCCATGAAGACCCTCGTCCAGACCGATTTCGGCCGCGATCATCTCCTCATCGGCTGCGTCCACACGCTCGCCCTGCCCGGCACCCCGCTTTACGACCGCAGCGGCGGCATGCGGAAGATCGTCAGGCAGGCGAAGGAGGAGGCGAAGATCCTCGAGGAGGCCGGCTTCCACGCGCTGCTCTACACCAATGAATCCGACATGCCCTACGAGGCCAACATGCCGATCGAGGTCGTCGCCGCGATGACCGAGGTGATCGCCGAGTGCCAGGCGCAGACCACGCTGCCCCACGGCGTCAACATGCTGATCGACCCGCCGGCCTCGATCGCGGTGGCCCATGCCACCGGCGGGCGCTTCGTGCGCGCCTTCCTGACCGGCGGGCTGGTCGGCGACATCGGCATGATGACGCCGGACGGCGCCCGCGCGCTGCGCCTGCGCGCCCATCTCGGCGCCGAGAACATCCGCATCATCTGCAATGTCACCCCAGGCTTCTCGATCAATCTCGACACCCGTCCCGTCGAGCAGAAGGCCTCGGGCGCGGTCTTCATCGGGCTCGCCGACATCGTCTGCGTTGGCGGCCCCGCCGCTGGCAAGGAGGCCGACATCGCCGTGATCGAGAGCGTCGCCCGGCAGGTGCCCGATACGCCCGTCGCGGTCGGCACCGGCGTGGCCGAGGAGAACATCGCGCGGCTGGCGGAGGTCGCCGAGCTCTTCATCGTCGGCACCTCGATCAAATACGACCGCCAGACGCTGAACCCGGTCGAGCCGCGCCGCGCCCAGGCGTTGGTGCGCGCCTATGAAAACCGGAAGGCGGCCTGAAGCCATGGCGGGACCGGTCACGCTCGTCACGGGCGCTTCGGGCGGCATCGGCGGCGCGCTCGCCGCGCTGCTGGCGCAACAGGGCCACCGTCTGGTGCTGTCGGGGCTCGACCAGAGCGGCCTCGATGCGCTGGCTAACGATCTTGCTGCGCAGGGTACTGGCATCGCGACGCTCGCCGGCGATGTCCGCGAGCGCGATCTCGCCCAGGCCTGCGTCGATCTTGCGGTCGAGCGCTTCGGCCGGCTCAACCATCTCGTGACCGGGGCCGGCGCGTCGCGCCCCGTGCCGCTGGTCGAGATGGAAGATGACGAGTGGGACCGGCTCGTCGACATCAACCTCTCCGCCGTGTTCCGCATTTCGAAGGCGGCCGCGCGCCAGATGATCGGCCAGGGCGAAGGCGGCGCCATCGTCCACATCTCCTCGATCGCCCATGCCAATGGCGGGGCCAATCTCGCCTATGGCTCGGCCAAGGGCGGCGTCGCGACCCTCACCTACGGCATGGCCCAGCAGCTCGGCCCGCATGGGATTCGCGTGAATGCGGTTGCGCCCGGCATCATCGATACGCCTATGGTACGCGGCGGCTTCGCGCAGCAGTTCGACGCGCTGGTCGCCGGTGCGGCCCTGCGCACGCCGCTTGGACGTTTGGGACGACCTGAGGATGTCGCTGCCGTGATTGCCTTCCTGCTTTCGCCTTCGGCTGCCTTCGTGACGGGAGCGCTGATCCCGATCACCGGCGGCATCGAGATCCTCTCCCCGATCTCGACCATCGCGAAGGGGGCCTGAGGGCATGGCTGGGCTCGATGTTCGCGAGGTGATCGGGCGCTACGGCACGGCCATCGCCGGGCTCGCGCTGGTCCTGTTCTTCCTGCTCTTCGCGCCGAATTTCGCCAGCACGATGAACATCATCAACGTGCTGAAGGATACGAGCTTCCTCGCCATCCTGGCGCTGGGCTTCGCGCTCGCCTTCACGGTCGCCGAGCTCGATCTCTCGATCGCCGAGATGGCGAGCCTAGCGGCGGTGGTCTGCGGCTGGATGGTGCATTCGCAATACCCGCCCGCCGTCGCCTTCGGGGCCGCCATCGCGGTCGGCATCGTGCTCGGCAGCCTCAACGGCTACGGCGTCACGGTGCTGCGCATCCCCTCGCTGATCATGACGCTCGGCACCGCTGCCATCGCCAAGGGGCTGGCCTTCATGATCACCCAGGGCGTCGCCTTCACCGGGCGCTGGCCGGTGAACTTCACCGGGCTGGCGCGCGGCTACAGCTTCGGCATTCCCAATCTCGTGCTCTGGATGACCGGCGCGACGCTGTTTGCCTGGGTCCTGGTGAAATGGACCCGCACCGGCGCGCATATGGTCGCGACCGGCGAGGCGGACGAGGCGGCTCGGCTCGCCGGCATCGCCACGGCGCGGATGAAGCGCATCGGTCTCCTGCTGGCGGGCGTCTTCGCCGGGCTGATGGCGGCGCTGCTCGCGGCCAACCTGTCGTCGGCGGCGCCCAACATGGCGGGCGACTATCTGCTTTATGCGATCGCCGCCGTGCTGCTCGGCATGACCATGTTCGAGCCCGGCAAGCCCAACATTGCCGGCACCGTTTTCGCCGCGCTGGTGCTGAAGGTACTCGGCAACGGCTTGGTCCTGCTCGGCGCACCCTATTACGTTCAGGACATCGTGCTCGGGGTCATCATCATCGGCTCGGTCGCCTTCTCGGCCAGCGCGATGAAGAAGGCGGCTTTCAAGGTCTGAAAACCACCACAAGAACGAGGGGAGAGGTCACATGTTCGGATTGAGGAAGATGCTGCTGGCCGCGGCCGCGATGGTCGCGCTGGGTTCGCAGGCGCAGGCCTTCGAGGTCGCGATCATCGGCTTCCAGTTCTCGTCGGAGACGCATGCCCGCGTCGCCAACGCCGCCGCCGCCGCCGCCAAGGCCAAGGGCTGGGGCGTGACGCTGCTCAACTCGGAGGGCGCGCTGCCCAAGCATGCCGAGCAGTTCGACGCGCTGATCGCCAAGAAGGTCGACGCCATCATCATCGCCATGGGCAAGCCGGTCGAGGCCGACGCCCAGTTCAAGACCGCCAAGGACGCCAAGATCCCCGTCATCACCGTGCAGTCGGGGTCGAGCCCGCATGCGCTCTTCGACATCCAGACCAACGAGTACAAGGTCGGCGCGGATGCCGCGCTCTATCTGCTCGGCCAGCTCGGCTACCAGGGCAACATCGTGACCGCCCGCTTCGACCTCAACGTCGCCTCGCGCATCCGCGGCCGCATCCTCGACGCGGTTCTGGCCGAGAACCAGGCGGTGAAGGAGCTCGGCAAATTCTCGATGGCGCGCACCCAGAGCTGGCGCGACGACGTCCGGGCCGGCATGCAGGCGCTGCTGCTGCAGAACCAGGGCAAGATCAACGGCATCTGGGCCTCCTTCGACGGGCAGGCCTACATCATCGACGATCTGCTGCAGGCCCAAGGCGTCAAGAAGGGCCAGATCCCGCTCGTCTCGGTCGATGGCGGCAAGGAGACCTATGCCCGCATCGCCGACCCCGCCTCGAGCTTCCTGGCGACCGTGGCCATCCCCTTCGAGGCGATGGGCAAGCAGGCGGTCGACGCGATCCAGACGATCGTCGTCGAGAAGAAGCCGAAGGAAACCGTCACCAGCGGGCCCTATCTCTTCACGGAGGCCGTGCTGGTCGACAAGACCAACGTCCAGCAGTTCCTGAAGTGAACCCATGCGCGTCATGCTCGGGCGAAGACCCGAGCATCTCGGAAACCAGTGCCTTCTCGGCATGAGATTCTCGGGTCGGAGCTACGCTCCGCCCGAGAATGACGCCGCGTTGCCCCGTAGCCGGACGGACAGATCATGACCGATCCCACCCCCCTCCTCTCCCTGCGCGGCATCGGCAAGGCTTACGGCCCCGTCGTCGCCGTGCGCGAGGTCGATCTCGACATTTTCACGGGCGAGGTCGTCGCCATCTGCGGCGACAACGGCGCCGGCAAATCGAGCCTGGTCAAGGTGATCTCAGGCGCCGAGGAGCCGACCTCGGGGTCGATCAGCATGCGCGGCAAGCCGGTAGCCTTCGGCTCGCCGCATGACGCGTTGGAGCACGGCGTCGCCACCATCTACCAGGATCTGGCGCTCGCGCCGCGGCTCTCCATCGCCCAGAACGTGTTCATGGGCTCGGAACTGACCAGGCCCCTGCTGCTGCCCTTCCTGCGCGTGCTCGACAAGAAGCAGATGATCGCGGAATCGCAGCGCTATCTCTCGCAGCTCTCGGCGGCGGTGACGGACATGACGCGCCCGGTCGAGCGACTCTCCGGCGGCCAGCGCCAGGCGGTGGCGATCTCGCGGGCCCTGCGCTGGAACGCCGAGATCATCATCATGGACGAGCCGACGGCGGCGCTCGGCGTCAAGGAAAGCGCGCTGGTGCTCAACCTGATCCGCAAGCTCAAGGCCGACGGGCGCACCGTCATCCTGATCAGCCACAACATGCGCGACGTGGTGGCGCTGGCCGACCGGGTCGTGATCATGGGCGCGGGCCGCAAATACGTCGACCGTCCGATCGGGGATATGAAGCCCGACGACATCGCCCATCTGATCATGGCCGGCAACGCGAAGGCGGCGTGACGATGCCGATGCGACCCACACGAGCCCTCATCCTGAGGAGCCGCGAAGCGGCGTCTCGAAGGATGGTTCAGGAGGCTCCGCAACCCTCTGCAGCATCCTTCGAGACGCAGGCTGTGCCTGATCCTCAGGATGAGGGCTGAGACATGCGCGAAGCCATCATCATCGACACCGACCCCGGCCAGGACGACGCCGTCGCGCTGCTGCTGGCCCTTTCCGCAAGCGAGCGGCTCAACCTGCGCGCCATCACCACGGTGGCCGGCAATGTCCCGCTGGCGCAGACCACCGCCAACGCGCTGCGCATCCGCGACCTCGCCGGGGCCGGGGCGGCATGCGTGCCTGTCCATGCCGGTGCCGAGGGGCCGCTGCTCTTCCCCCTCGAGACCGCGGAATTCGTCTGCGGGCCGGACGGGCTCGCCGGCGCCGACCTGCCATCGCCCGCGAGCGCAATTGCGCCGGGCCACGCCGTCGAGGCGATCATCGCGCTCTGCCGCGCGGCGCCGGACGACGGCATCACGCTCTGCCCGCTGGGACCTTTGACCAATCTCGCGCTCGCCGTTCGGCTGGCGCCCGACATCCTGCCCAGGATCAGGCGCATCGTGCTGATGGGCGGGGCACTGGCGCTGGGAAACATGACGCCGGCGGCCGAATTCAACGTTCATGTCGATCCCCATGCGGCGGCGATCGTCTTCGGCTGCGGCGCACCGATCGTGATGATGGGGCTCGGCGTCACGCTGCAGGCGATCGCGAGCCCTGAGCAGGTGGCGCGGATCGGCGCGCTCGGCACCGCCTGCGGCCGGGCCGTCCACGGCATGCTGACGCGCCCGCGCCCGGGCGGGCTCGGCACGGCCGGCCACCCGATGCACGACCCCTGCGTCATCGCCTTCCTGCTCTGGCCGGAGCTGTTTGCGGGGCGCGACTGCTTCGTCGAGATCGAGACCGGCGCGGGCTCCCTGCGCGGCCGCAGCACGATCGACTGGAACGGCCGGCTGAAGCGCCAGCCCAACGCCCATGTCGTCGCCACCGTCGAGGCGACAGCACTGTTCGAGCGGATGATCGAACGGCTGGCCACTTTGCCCTGACGGAGATTGCCAATGCCCCATCTCGTGGACGCACTGCAGCAGGAGGCGGCGGAGGCGATCGCCCATATGCGCGAGGCGGCGCTCTCCGCCCGGCGCCTCCATGCCCGCGCCGAGCTGATGCGGCACATGCTGACGACGGCACGCAAGGTGAAGGACCAGCCGAAGGCGGACGCCGTCGAGACCGTCGTGCGCGAATGGATGGACGCCTGGAATCTCAACCGGCACGACTGGCCACACATCGCGCGCGAGATGGAGGCCTTCACAGCCGCCTTTCACGACTATGCCAACGAGCCCTCAGACAGCCATGACGCGAGGCTGCGCGAAAGCTGCGCGGCGCTCGACGCGGCGCTGGCGAAGCAAGACACCTCGATTGCGGAGCAGATGGCCTTCCGCTCGCAATGCGCCCATCGCTGGTGGGAACTGGTCGCGCCGACGCCGGTCGATCTGCCCGGCGCCAAGCCGCGGCCCTCGATGCCGGAGTTGCGCCCCGACGCACCCTTTTGGGAGGCCGGCTGCGCCGATTTTTGCCGCTGAGGCGGCGCGCCCTCGGTCGCAGTCGCCGCTGGGGGCCGCTCGGGGCCGCCGGCTCTAAACGCGCCCTTAACCTTAATCGGTCATTTGGTCAGTCCAGTGGTTGCTTGGCGGGGGCTGTACCCGCTGCGGACCGAGGGTGGCAAATCCATGCGGCTGATCGTCGGCACAATCGTTGTCTTTCTCTGCGTCTTCGGCGGCTATGCAGCGATGGGTGGCAAGCTCGGCGTCCTCTGGCAGCCTTGGGAGTACGTCATCATCCTCGGCGCCGCGATCGGCGCTTTCGTGATCGCCAACCAGGGGCCGGTGCTCAAGGCCGTGCCCGCCATGTTCGGCACCATCTTCAAAGGCCCCAAATACAATCAGCAAGCCTATGTCGAGTTGCTGGCGATGCAGTTTTCGATGTTCAGGCTCGCGAAGCAGAAGGGCCTGCTCGCGCTCGAGCCGCACATCGAAGATCCGCACTCTTCGACGCTCTTCAACGCTTTCCCGACATTTGCAGCGAACCATCATGCGGTCGAGTTCGTCTGCGACTACATGCGCATGCTGTCGCTGGGCGCCGATAACGTCCATGAGATCGACGCTCTCATGGATGAGGAACTGGAGACGCATCATCAGGAGCAGGAGCGTATCGTCGGAGCCATGCAGTCGCTCGCCGACGGAACACCGGCGCTCGGAATCGTCGCCGCCGTGCTCGGCGTGATCAAGACGATGGGGTCGATCTCGGAGCCGCCGGAGGTGCTGGGCCATCTGATCGGCGGCGCGCTCGTCGGCACCTTCTTCGGCGTCTTCGTCGCCTACGGCTTCTTCGGGCCCATGGCGACTTCGCTCAAGGGCACCTTCGAGGCTGAATCCAAGTACTACGTTTCACTCAAGGCAGGGCTCCTCGCCTATATCAGCGGTCAGCCGCCGGTGATGGCGGTCGAATTTGCCCGCAAGGCTCTGTTCAGCGACGTCCGCCCGACCTTCAGCGAAGTCGAGGCGGCGACCTCCGCCCTCCCCGCCACCGTCTGACCCAATCTCCAGCAGGAATACGATGGCCAAGACAGACCAGCCGATCATCATCAAGAAGGTCAAGAAGGCCGCCCATGGGCATCATGGCGGGGCCTGGAAGATCGCCTATGCCGACTTCGTGACCGCCATGATGGCGTTCTTCCTGCTGATGTGGCTGATCAACATGACCACGAAGGAGCAGAAGATCGGCCTGGCCGAATACTTCGCGCCGGCCTCTGTCAGCCCCACAACCAGTGGCGCGGGCGGCATCCTGATGGGGACCTCCCTGGACAAGGCCGGCAACAAATCCTCGACGCCCCGCGACGCGGCCATGGGCACCTCCGGAAAGGAAGAGGGAGCGCGCCGGTCCAGCACAGGCCGCGCCAGCGACCTCGAACTCAGCCGCACTGCCGAAGGCGCGCAGTCCCAGCACAGCGCCGCGGCCAGCATCCGGCAGGCGCTCCAGACCATGCCGGAATTTGCCGAGATCTCGCGCAACATCATCATTGAGCAGACCAAGGAGGGGTTGAACGTCTCCCTCGCGGACCAGGACGGCCGCTCGATGTTTCCCGAGGGCTCGACCCGTCCCCATGAGCGCACCCGCCGCGTGCTGGAAGCGCTCGCGCCGACACTGCGCCGGCTGCCCAACCGCCTGTCCGTCACCGGCCACACGGCCGCCGCGCGCCCGGGCTCGGTTCATGCCGTCAATTCCTGGAGCCTGACCGCCGGGCGTGCGGTCGCCGTGCGCGAGATCCTGTCGGGTGCCGGCTTCCCCAGCGACCGCTTCACCGCCGTGGCGGGACGCGCCGACACCGAGCCGTTCTTCCCCGACAATCCCTATCTCTCGCCCAATCGTCGGGTGACGATCACCCTGATCAATGAGGCGCCGCCCCTGCCGCCGGGCGGTCTACGCTGACGCCCGGCGTCGCGGCCGACGCCCGACCGGCGAGCAGCCCCCGGCGCCCTCGACCAAACAAAAAGACGTTGCAAAACAACGTCTTCATGTTCCGTGCTCGATCTCGTGGTCGCGGTACTCTCTAGAACGGGATATCGTCGTCGAGATGGCTCGACGAGGAGCGCGAGGCGCCACCGCCACCGGCCATCGCAGGCTGCCGCGCACCGCCGCCCGTCGGCCCCGAACGGCCGAAGGACGAGCCGGAGGAGCGATCCTCCATCATGCCGCCGCCCTCGCCATACTCGTCCGAGCCACCCTGGCCGCGGCTATCGAGGATGGTGAGCTCGCCGCGATAGCGCTGCAGAACGATCTCGGTGGTGTACTTCTCGACGCCAGACTGGTCCTGCCATTTGCGGGTCTGGAGCTGGCCCTCGATATAGATCTTCGAGCCCTTCTTCAGATACTGCTCGGCGACCTTGGCGAGGTTCTCGTTGAAGATCACGACCGAGTGCCATTCGGTGCGCTCCTTCTTCTCGCCCGACTGCTTGTCGCGCCAGGTTTCCGAGGTGGCGATGCGCAGATTGACGACCGGCTCGCCCGAGCCGAGGCGCCGGACTTCCGGGTCGCGCCCGAGATTGCCGACCAGAATGACCTTGTTGACGCTACCAGCCATGAGAGGCTCCATTTCCTGCGCACATCGAAACCGGCTTTCCACCGGAGCGCGACCCTACCGGCCGACCGCGGCACTATCAACGATGTTCTTGTTTTGTTCAAGACCCCTTCGCGAGGTTGTCCCCTGATTTCGTCGGGCTCGCATCCGTCTCGTTCGTCCTTCCGGGGCTCCGCACAAAACCACAAGCGGACCGTCATCCCGGACAAGCGTCGAAGCCGCGCAGAGCCGGGACGACGACGCAGAGTTTGAGAGCCTCAGATCGTGAATGCCTCGCCCTTATTCGGCACCAGTGCCTCGATACCGCTGCCGGCCAGCCCTTCGACGAAGGCGTCGGCATTGGCGTCGATGAGCGGGAAGGTGCCGTAATGGCAGGGTATCGCCACCCTCGGCTTGACGAAGCGCGTCATCGCCAGCGCCGCGACCTTGCCGCCCATGGTGAAGCGGTCGCCGACCGGGCAGATGCAGGCCTCGACGCCGTGGATCTCGGCGATCAGCGCCATGTCGGAGAAGATGTCGGTGTCGCCCATATGCCAGAGCGTCTTTTCGCCCTTGGCCTTGATGATCGCGCCATTGGCGTTGCCGAGCGGCACGGGGACCCCGGCCTCGCCCATGCCGGCCGAGTGATCGGCCCGGACCCAGGTCACGCTGAAGGCACCGAGATCGATCGTGCCGCCGGTGTTCACCGGCTGGAAGGCCTTCAGGCCTTTTGACGCCAGATGCATGGCGAGGTCGTAATTGGTGATGACGGTCGCGCCAGTGCTCTGCGCGATGGCAAGGGTATCGCCGACATGATCGCCATGGCCATGGGTGACGACGATATGGCTCACGCCCTGCGAGATCGCCGAGACATTGCCCTCGAAGACGGGGTTTCCGGTGAAGAACGGGTCGATCAGGATGACGGCGCCGTCGATCTCGGCGCGGAAGGCGGAATGGCCGTACCAGGTCAGTTTCATGCGAAGGCTCCTGCGAGGCGATCAGGCGAGATGGGTGGTGCCATATAGATCATTCCAGTCGGGATTTGAGCGCTCGATCAGCGCGATTTTCCAGGCCCGGCGCCAGTGCTTGATGCGCTTCTCATGCGCGATGGCGTCTTCGGGATTGCTGTAGTGTTCGGCGTAAACGAGGCGCAGAGCGACATGCTCGTAAGCGAATTCGGAGCCTCGGCGTTGGCGGTGCTCCCAGACACGGCGCGACAGCGAGTTGGTCACGCCGACATAGAGCGTGCCGCCCTTCTTGCTCGCGAGCAGATATACCCACATGCCAGCATCCCTGCGCGGTCGTCCCGGGCAAAGCGCAGCGTAGACCCGGGACCCATTCCGGAACAGTCGCCGAAGAAGGACGAACAGGGCGACCGGAGCCAATAGGGGATCGTTCCGGAATGGGTCCCGGGTCGGCGCGGCTTGCGCCGCTTGCCCGGGACGACCACGTCAGGCTGGATATAGGTGTGGTGGCGGGACCAGAGTCCGGTCCCATGCGAATCGACACAACCGGAAAGTCCGCCCCATGACCGATGCCGCCACCCTCGCCCGCCGGATCGCCCAGGGGCGCGGCGACGAGCCTGCCGACCTCGTGATCCGGGGCGCGAGGCTGCTCGATCTGGTGACGGGCGCGCTGGTGGAATCGGACATCGCGCTCTGCGGCGATACGATCGTCGGTACCCATGGTCGCTATGCCGGCAAAGCCGAGCATGACGCCACCGGGCTGATCGCGGTACCGGGCTTCATCGACACGCATCTCCATGTCGAATCCTCGCTGGTGACGCCGCTCGAATTCGAGCGCTGCGTGCTGCCCCATGGTGTCACCACCGCAATCTGCGACCCCCATGAGATCGCCAATGTGCTCGGCGCCGACGGCATCGCTTATTTCCTGCGCTGTGCCGAGGCGATGCGGATGGATCTGCGCGTCAACCTGTCGAGCTGCGTGCCGGCGACGCATCTGGAGACGGCGGGTGCCCGGCTGGAAGCCCGCGATCTGACGCCGATGATGGACCATCCGAAGGTCATCGGGCTGGCCGAGTTCATGAATTTTCCGGGCGTGATCCATCGCGATCCCGGCTGCCTGGCCAAGCTCGAAGCCTTCTCGCACCGGCATATCGACGGCCATGCGCCGCTGGTTCGCGGCCTGGACCTCAACGCCTATCTCAGCGCGGGCATCCGCACCGACCATGAGACGACCACCGCCGACGAGGCGCGCGAGAAGCTCGCCAAGGGCATGGCGATCCTGATTCGCGAGGGCTCGGTCTCGAAGGACCTGCTGCAGCTGATCCCGCTGATCTCGCGCGACGCCTCGCCCTTCCTCGCCTTCTGCACCGACGACCGCAACCCGCTCGACATCGCCGAGGAAGGCCATCTCGACTTCATGATCCGCACCGCCATCGCCCGCGGCGCCGATGTGCTGGCGACCTACCGCATCGCCTCGCTCTCGGCGGCGCGGCTTTACGGCCTGTTCGACCGCGGCTTCATCGGCCCGGGCAAGCGCGCCGACATCGTGCTCGTCGAGGACCTCGCGGCCTGCTCGGTCAAGCGGGTCTTCGCCGGCGGACGGCTGGTCGAGGATGGGCTCTTCACTGAGCGCGTGCCGGTGGCGCCGGTCGGGCTCGGCAGCGTGAAGAGCCGGGCGCTTACAGAGGCCGATTTCCGGGTTGCGGCGCGCGAAGGCGAGACGCCGGCGATCGGCGTGGTTCCGGGCCGTATCATCACCGAGCGGCTGGCGCTGCGGCTGCCAACACGCGACGGCGAGGCCCTGCCCGATCTCGATCAGGACGCGGTCAAGGTCACGGTGATCGAGCGCCACGGCAAGAGCGGCGGCATCGCGACGGGCTTCGTCCATGGCTTCGGGATGAAGCGCGGCGCGATCGCCTCCTCCGTCGGCCATGACAGCCACAATCTCTGCGTGGTCGGCGTCGACGCCGCCTCGATGGCCGCTGCCGCCAACCGGCTGATCGCCATCGGCGGTGGTTTCGCGGTGGCCGATCGCGGGGTGGTGACGGCGGAACTGGCGCTGCCGGTGGCGGGGCTGATGAGCGACCAGCCCTTCGAGACCGTGCGGCACGGGCTCGAGGATCTGCGCGCGGCCGCCAGGGCGCTCGGCGTCGTGCTGGCCGAACCCTTCCTGCAGGTCGCCTTCCTGACCCTGCCGGTGATCCCGCACCTGAAGATCACCGACAAGGGGCTCGTCGATGTCGATGCGTTCGACTTCGTGTAGCCGGCACGTCATTCTCGGGAGAAGCGCAGCGCAGACCCGAGAATCTCGGGCAGGATAAGGCTTTGGCCTCCTCCTATCTGAGATGCTCGGGACAAGCCCGAGCATGACGCGAAGTTCACTCCGCCAGCATTTCCTCCGGCATATCAATCCCTTCGGCCCGCGCCTTGGCACGCAGAGTCAGGCGCCGGACGCCGGGCAGGCGCGTTCCCTCCTGTGCCTCGATGGCGTGGACCAGCGCGCGCATGCGCTCGTCGAACCAGTTGCCGCCCATGGCGTGCGGGTCGATGGCGAGGATGAGCTGTCCCGTATCGGGGGGGCCGCCTTCCGCGTCGAGGAAGGAGGAGGCCTGGAAGCCGAAATGTGCGCCGACGAGCGCCGCGGCGAGGATCTCGACCATCATGGCGAGAGTCGCGCCCTTGGCGTCTCCGAGCGGGACCATGGTGCCGGCGAGCGCCGCAGTCGCATCGGTCGTCGGCTTGCCGTGGACGTCGAGCGCCCAGCCCTCGGGGATGGCCTGCCCCTTCTGCTTGGCGGCGACGATCGGGCCGCGCGCGACCTTCGACAGCGCCATGTCGATGACGACCGGCTCGCGCCCGGCGAGCGGCGCGGCAAAGGCAATCGGGTTGGTGCCGAAGACCGGCTTCGAACCGCCCCAGGGCGCGATGGCACCGGGTGTATTGGCGAAGAGCATCGCGACAAGGCCCTGCTGCGCCAGCCGCTCGACATGCAGGCCGGCGGCACCGCAATGGTTCGAGCGGCGGATCGGCGCCGCCACGATGCCCTGCTCGCGGGCGAGATCGGGGATTTCGGCGATGGCGAGGTCGATCGCCGGATAGGCGAAGCCGTGGCCGGCATCGATCGCCAGCACGCCGGGCTTCGGCCGGCTCGCCTTGGGCACGGCCTGCCCGTCGATCTTGCCGGATTTCAGCATGGCGAGATAGGTCGGCACGCGCGACAGGCCGTGGCCTTTGAGCCCGTCGGCCTCGGCCATCACCAGCGCCCAGGCGACGGAGGCCGCATTGGCCGGCGAGGCGCCCGCAGTGGCGAAGAGATCGGTCAGGCGGGCCTCGGCCCGCTCGAAGGAGACGCGGGTCACAGCCGTCCCTCCAGCGCCGCCATGACGCGCTCGGCCACCAGCCCGGAGACCCGGCCGTTGGATTCGACCGTGTTGCCGGCGATATGGGGCGTCAGAATCAGGTTGGGGACATCGGCGAAGAGCTTGCCGGCGCCGCGCAGGGGCTCCTCGGCGAAGACGTCGATCGCCGCGCCGCCGAGTTTGCCCGCCTTCAGCACCGCGACCAGCGCCGCCTCGTCCATGATGCCGCCGCGCGCGGCGTTGATCAGGATCGCATCGGGCTTCATCCGGGCGAGCGCATCCTGGCCGATGAGACCCTTGGTCTCGGGAGTGAGCGGCAGATGGATGCTGACGACGTCGGAATTCGCCAGCAGCGCATCGAGATCGAGCCGCTCGGCAGAAGCCCAGGCCGGATGGTCGGCCGGGACATAGGGGTCGTAGGCCGCGACCGTCATGCCGAGCAGACGGCCATGGGCGGCGGTGTCGCGGGCGATGGCGCCGAAGCCGACGAGACCGAGCCGCTTGCCGGCGATCTCGCGGCCGATCAGCTTGGTCTTGGGAAATTCGCCGGCCACCATCGCGGCATTGGCGAAATAGGCGCCGCGCAGCAGCATCATGGCGCTGCCGATGACGTATTCGACGACGGAGAGGCTGTTGGCCCCCGTCGCCGGGAAGACCTTGATGCCCCGCGCCTCGCAGGCGTCCATGTCGATGTTGTCGAGGCCGACGCCGAGCCGGCCGACGACCTTCAGCTTCGTCGCGGCCGCCAGGACATCGCCCCTCACCTGCGTCTGGTTGCGGACGATCAGGGCGGGAACGGCGGCGATCAGCTTCGCCAGTTCGTCGGGCTTGCCGAAGAGCTCGGGGTCGTGATGGACGTCGTAGCGGGCCGTCAGCGCCGCGACCGCCGCCTCGTCCATGAATTCCGTGATGACGATGTCGGTCATGGCAGGCCCTTCCGGTGATGGCGTCAGCCGAGCACGAGCAGGCTGCCGGTGACGATGACGAGGATGACGAGGCTGGTGCCGGTGACCAGCACCATATGGCGCCAGCCGAGCCGCGCCATGGCGCCCAGCGAGGTGCCCAAGCCCAGCGCCGCGATGGCGACGAGCAGGCCCCAGGTCGAGACGCTCAGCAGGAGCGTGCGGATCGGCGGATAGACGCCGGCCAGGGCCGGCTGCACCGCGAGCACACTGTTCACCAGGCACAGCACGAGGAACATGATCGCGAAGACCGGGACCGGGACCTTGGCCTTGCCGGCGACGTCTCCCGCCCGCTTCGCATCGTCATGGACCAGCCACCAGCCGACGATCAGCACGGCGGGCAGCAGCAGGAAGACCCGGAACAGCTTGACGATGATCGCCGCATTGGCGGCCTCGACCGAGACCGCCTGGCCAGCGCCGACGACCTGCGCGACGTCATGGATGGTCGCACCCAGCATGATGCCGGTCTGCGACGGCGTGAAACCGAGCCAGACGCAGATCAGCGGATAGGCCAGCATCGCCACCGTCGAGAGCGCGTTCATCGCGATGACGGTGAAGGCGACGTCGGCGGCCTTGCTCTTGTAGTCGGGCACCACGGTGGCGGTGGCGAGGGCAGCCGAGGCGCCGCAGACGGCTGTGGCGACGCCGCCGAGCGCGCCCATGCCGGTCTCGCGGCCGAGCCAGCGCGCCAGCAGGAAGCCGGAAAGGATCGTGGCGGCCATCGCGACGATGACGAGGAGCGCGGTCGTCAGGCCGAGCGCGATGATGTCGCCGAGCGCGACGCGCAGGCCGAGCAGCGCGATCGCCCAGCGCAGCATCTTCTTGACGCAGAAGGTCATGCCGGCCTGGAAGCGCGGCGCGTTCGCGAATGGATGCAGCACCATGCCGATGATCAGGGCGATCACCACGGCCGGGATGCCGAAACGGCCCCCGGCGGCGGATTTCACCAGGGGTTCGGCGAGGTAGGCCGCGACCGCGACTGCGGCGGACAGCGCGATGCCGTCGAGGAGCGGACGCCAGGCACTGACGCGGATCGTGGTCGCAGGGGACAAGGCGGACGGCTCCCGAATTGCAGGCCGGAGCGGAAAAAGGGCGGCCGGAGCGCCGCCACTGGCGGCGGCGCCCCGGCTGTTAGCAGCGGCTCAGGCCGAGCGGTAGAGCTTGGTCATCGAGAATTCGCGGTGACCCAGTGCTTCCGCCGCAGTCAGTCGGCCGTTGGCGGTGCGCACGATGTTCTCGATCAGCGCATCGCCCGCCTGCGGGATCGTCATGTCGCGGCGCAGGATGCCGGAGACGTCGACGTCGATATGCTCCGGC
This sequence comes from Allobosea sp. R86505, assembly GCF_042466375.1. NCBI lineage: Bacteria > Pseudomonadati > Pseudomonadota > Alphaproteobacteria > Hyphomicrobiales > Alloboseaceae > Allobosea > Allobosea sp. R86505. The sequence goes on from NZ_JAXHPY010000001.1 coordinate 3,239,199, forward strand.
ATGGTGCGCATCGTCTTGGGGTTGCCGGTGATCTTGATGACCGGGACGATCGGGTTGCCGATGACGTTGCCCTGCCCGGTGGGGAAGGTGTGCACGACATAGCCGCCCGCCGCCATCAGGGTCACGCATTCGGCCGCGGCCGAGGAGGTGTCCATGTAGTACAGGCCCGGCCCCTTGGTCGGCGCCTGCGCCGGCTCGAGGATGTCGATGTACTTGCACTCGCGGCCGATCTTCTCGAGGTTGCCGAGCGCCTTTTCCTCGATCGTGGTCAGGCCGCCGGCGATGTTGCCCTTGGTCGGCTGCGAATCCGAGAGGTCGTCGGTCTTGTGGGCCTCGATCACGTCGTCCTGATAGGCCTTCCACATCTTGTACCAGCGCTCGCCCACTTCCGGCGTCGCCGCGCGGGCCTTGCAGAGATGCTCGGCGCCGGTGATCTCGGAGGTCTCGCCGAAGACGCCATAGACGCCGCGCGGGATCCACTTGTCGTACATGTTGCCGACGGTCGGGCAGGAGGAGAGGCCAGTGGTGGTGTCGGACTCACCGCACTTCGTCGAGACCCAGAGCTCCTCGATGCCGCACTTCACGCGCTGCAGCTCGGTCGCCCACTGGACGAATTCCTTGGCGACATAGGACGCGCGCGCAATCGTCGAGATGTCGCCATGGCCCTCGATGCCGAAGCCGACGACGGGCTTGCCGGTCGCGGCGATGCCGTCGACGACGCGCTTGGTCCAGCCGTCCTCGATGCCGATGACGACCACGGCGGCGACGTTCGGGTTGGAGCCCGTGCCGATCAGGGTGCGGAAGTGGAGTTCGAGATCCTCGCCGAACTGCAGGCGGCCATAGGCGTGCGGGATCGCCAGCGTGCCCTTGACGTTGTTGGCGACGGCCTCACAGGCGGCGTTGGAGAGATCGTCGAGCGGCAGCAGCAGGACGTGGTTGCGAACGCCGACGCGACCGTTCTCGCGGCGCCAGCCGAAGAAGGAGTCGAGGTTGCGGCCGGTCGGGCGGCGGACGACGGGGGTCTTGAACTCGGGGGCCTCGATCTTGCGACCCTTGATGCGGGCGAGCTTGCCTTTGACGAGATCGAAATTGGCGACGATCGACATGGACGTTTCCTCTTTTGGCTGGACGGGCTCGACCCTGCGGGAGCCCTTGGCGGCACGGTCAGAACGGCGAAGCGCTCACCAGCGCTTGGTCTTGGCGTTGTGGACGTGGAGATGCTCGCCCTGCTTCACATCGGCTTTGGCCTGGCCGATGTCCTGGCCGTATTTCCAGACCGTCTCGCCCTTCTTGATGTCCTTCAGCGCGACCTTGTGGCCGATCGGGATGTCCATCTTCGCGGTCAGGCGGAAGTCGGAATTGTCGTGGGTGACGACGCACAGCATGTCGGTGCCGGCCTTCAGGCCTTCGACGACGACGACGCCGACGGTGTCCTTCTTCTCATGGACCAGGAGGTGGGGCTTGCTCATGGGATTTCCTCGCTGCGATCTTTCGCCCGGCTCCCGCCTGCAATTCAGGACTCGACCGGCCTCGCGGCAAGTCTTATATAAGACACATGACTGAGCACAAGCTCGAAATTGCGGCGCCGGCCGAAACCGGCGGCGGCGCCGAAATCCTCGGATTTCGGCCACTTTACCGTCAGGTAAAGGCGAATTTCGTGCGGCGACTCGTCGAGGGCGCCTGGGCGCCCGGCATGGCGCTGCCGAGCGAAGGCCAGCTCGCGAGCGAGATCGGCGTCAGCCAGGGGACGGTTCGCAAGGCGCTCGACGAACTCGCCGCCGAGAACCTGCTGGTGCGGCGGCAGGGCCGCGGCACCTTCGTCGCCGAGCATGACGAGCAGCGCATCCTGTTCCAGTTCTTCAAGCTGGTTCCCGATGACGGAGTGGCCCGCTTCCCCGACAGCACCGTCCTCTCCTGCCAGGTTGCGACGGTCGATGCGGCCGAGCAGGCTGCCCTGGAGCTGGGACCGGACGCAGCGGTCATCCGCATCCGGCGCATCCGTTCGCTGGGCGGCCGGCCTTCGGTTCTCGAAACGGTGAGCCTGCCGGCAGAGCGTTTCCCGGGCCTGGCCGAGGGGCCGGTGCCGAACAATCTCTACAGCCTGTTTGCGACCCGCTACGGCGTCACGGTCGCCCATGCGCGCGAACGCCTGAAGGCGGTCGCCCTGTCGGCCGAGGATGCGCTGCATCTTCGCGTCGCCGCCGGAACGCCGGCGCTCGCGATCGATCGGATCGCGCTGTCGCTGGAGGACTCGCCCGTCGAGAGACGGTTCAGCCTGTGTCTGACGGAGGAGGCTCACTACCTGTCAGATCTGCGCTGAAGCGTTCGAGGTCCCTGAACTATCCAACCCAAGCCGACGCAGAGCGGCCGTTCATCACGACCCATGGAGGAAATACGCATGAGCATAACCAAACGGGCGGCCCTGGCCGCGTTGCTGTCACTGGGGCTGGCTGCGCCGGCGCAGGCGCAGAATTTTCCCACCAAGCCGATCACGGTGATCGTCTCCTACGCCGCAGGCGGACCGAGCGACGTGATTGCACGCCTGCTCGGCGAACAGATGAGCAAGGCGCTCGGCCAGCCGGTCGTGGTCGAGAACGTCGCCGGCGCGGGCGGAACGGCGGGCGCCAAGCGAGCCGCTGCCGCCGAACCGGACGGCCACACCATCCTGATCCACCACCTCGCGCTCGCCGCGGCGCCGGCGCTCTACAACAATCTCGGCTACGACACCAAGACCGCCTTCGCGCCGATCGGGCTGGTCAACACCGGCCCGATGGTGATCGCGAGCAAGCTCGCCCTGCCCCCGACGGACGCGAAGTCGTTCTTCCCCTACATCAAGGCGAATGCCGAGAAGCTGACGGTCGCGCATGCGGGCGTCGGTTCGAACTCGCATCTCTGCGCCGTGCTGATGTCCCAGCAACTCGGGGCGAAGTTCAACCAGGTCGCCTATCGCGGCACAGGCCCTGCGATGAACGACCTCGTCGGTGGACAGATCGACATCCTCTGCGACCAGTCGACCTCGGCCATCCCGCAGATCACCGGCAAGAGCATCCGCGCCTACGCCGTGACCTCGGCCCAGCGGCTCAGCGTGCTTCCGGACGTTCCGACGATGGCGGAGGCCGGAGCCAAGCTGGACATGACGATCTGGCACGGCCTCTATGCGCCGAAGGGCACGCCCGCCGCCGCGCTCGACAAGCTCAACGCCGCGCTGCGCACCGCGATCAAGGCGCCGGCCGTGGTCGAGAAGTTCAAGGCCTTCGGCACCAGCACCTTCCCCGAGAGCGAGATGACCCGCGAGGCCCATGCCAAGCTGTTCGCCGCCGAGGTCGACAAATGGGCGACCTCGCTGGCGGCCGCGGGCGTCAAGCCGCAGGGCTGAGGGCCGATCCCCGCCGATGGCATGCGCCGCTCGCCTCGCGTGGCGGCGCATGCTAGGGGCCGGCCATGTCCAGCAATGTCGTGCCGATCGAGACCTTCGCCGCCCTGCCCGATCATGCGCGGCTGCTCGGCCTCGATCTCGGCACCAAGACAATCGGTCTGGCGCTCTCCGATGTGGAGCGCCGGATCGCGACGCCGCTCGAGACGATCAAGCGGATCAAGTTCACGCTGGACGCCGCCGCGCTGCTGCAGATCGCCGCGAAGTATGGCGTCGCCGGGCTGGTCGTCGGCCTGCCGCTGAACATGGACGGCACGGAAGGGCCGCGCGTGCAGTCGACGCGCGCCTTCGTGCGCCATCTCGTGCCGCTGACGCCGCTGCCGATCCTGTTCTGGGACGAGCGCATGTCGACGCTGGCGGTCACCCGCACCCTGCTCGAAGCCGATGCCTCGCGCGCCAAGCGGGCCAGCGTGGTCGACAAGATGGCGGCGGCCTACATCCTCCAAGGCGTGCTCGACCGGCTAACGCGGATGGAAGCTGCAGCCGCGGACGAGGATTTTCCCGAAGGCCGCTGAGCAGTGGCTGGCTGGGTCAACGAAAAGCCCGCGCGTTTGCACGCACGGGCTTCAGTCGCTTCTTTACTCAACGCTCAGCGATGGTCGCGGAAGTCGTAGGGCTGGTGATAGTAGCGGCGATAGACCGGCGCTGGCGCGTAGACCGGGGCCGGCGCGTAGTAGCCGTCATAGTAGGGATCGGCATAGGCCCGGCGCTGCGAGGCGATGACCGCCGCGCCGAGAATGCCGAGCCCGACGCCCGCGGCGATCGCCGCGCCGCGATTGCCGCGATGCCAGCCCCCGCGATGGCCGCGGTAGCGGTACTGGCTGTACTCGGCCTGGGCCTTGTCCAGCCGGGCCGGATCGACGGCTGCGGGCGCGCCCGCGGCCATGGCCGGCGCGGCGAGCCCGACGGATGCGACGCTCAGCGAAGCGAGCGCGACGATGGCGGTCTTCCTCAGCGACATCATGGTGGATCTCCTGTCTGCGGGAACGGCCCCGATTTCGAGGCAGTCTCGCCCCCGGCGGTTGAATGCGGCCTGAACCAAACGCGGCCGGATTGCGGCAGACGCAATGCGGCCAGAGGGCCGGGCCATTGCTCCCCGCCGACGGCCATGAAATGGAAGCGGACCATCCATTCCGGATGCCATCGCCGTCTGCCGCGACAACGGTCGACGGCCGGACCGGTTCCTTCTGGGCACCGCCGGGCGCCCCTGCCCCTCCTCTCCCCGCCAAAGCCATGCTGACCAGCCTGATCGCCGTCTTCCTCGTCATCGCCACGGGCTGGTTCCTCAAGGCGCGCGGCATCGTCGGGCCGAACCACTGGCTCGGCGTCGAGCGTTTGACCTATCAGGTGCTGTTTCCGGCGGTCGTGATCCACACCCTCGCCGTGGCCGATCTCAGCCGCCTGCCCGTTCTGGCGATGGGGCTAAGCCTGGTCCTGGCCATCCTGATCGTCGCCGGCCTGCTGCTGCTGGCGCGCCCGCTGCTGGCGCGCGCGGGCGTCGACGGTCCCGCCTTCACCTCGATCTTCCAGGGCTCCGTGCGCTGGAACACTTTCGTCGCGTTGGCGCTGGCGGCAGGCCTGCAGGGGCGCGACGGGACGACGCTGATGGCGATCGCGGTCGCGGCGATGATCCCCCTGCTCAACGTGATGTGCGTGCTGGTGCTGTCGCGCTTCGCCCATGGCCGTCCGATGAGCCCGCTGGCGACGATCCGCTCGATCGCCTTCAATCCGTTCATCTGGTCGTCCGCCGTCGGCCTCCTGCTCAACCAGCTGCAATGGATGCTGCCGGCCGCCATCGTGAGCTATCTCGACGTGATGGGACGCGCGGCACTGGGAGTCGGGCTGCTCGCGGTCGGTGCCGGGCTCGACCTGCGCAGCCTCGCGCGGCCCCGAATCGCCCATGTCGTCGCGGTCGTGACCAAGCTCGTGGTGATGCCGCTGCTGGCCTGGACGATCGCGCGCCATCTCGGCCTTTCGGGCCCTGCCCTGACCATGACGGTCGTCGCGGCGTCCGTTCCCACGGCGACGGCGGCCTATTTCCTCGCCCGCGATCTCGGCGGCGATGCGCCCCTGATGGCCGAGATCACGACGCTGCAGACCCTGCTCGCCCTAGCGACGCTGCCGCTGGCCGTTGTTTTCCTCACATAGGCCGATACAATCACTTGAGATTTTGAGTCGATACACGTTAAAATTGCAGTCGTCGCTCCGATCTCGGGGAGACGCCATCGCTGGGGCTCGGCCCAGACTGCTCGGGGATACGTCAGAGATGACGGCTGCTGGACGAAACCCGCCGGTCGCGGCGGAGGACACCGACGCGAAAGGACAGACCGGGACACCGGCGCGGCGACAGCCCACCTCGGCGGAAAAGGTGCCGCGAAGTCCGCCGCCGCATGCCGCCCCGTCCGAAGTGGCCGGCTATATCGAGGTTCTGGTCGCCGAGATGCGATGGATGGCGCATTCGGCCGCCCTCGACAGCCTGGCCTATTTTCTCGAGATGGCGCGGCTGGAGGCGGCGATCCAGGCGCAGCGTCCGACCCGGTGCGTCCCCGACCGCAGCCGCTGACCGAATCGCGATGCGGGCGCCCGTCACGACCAGACCCTGTGTCGCATCGCGATGCGGCGTCACCCCTCGACGCGGGACAAGGCCCCGCCGGGATGGCGCCGGATCGCGCCCTCCAGTTCCAGATCGAGCACGGTGCGGCTGATGTCGCGGGCGCTGCAGCCACTGGCACGCACGAGATCGTCGAGCGAGACCGCCGTCCCGCCGAGGAGCGCCAGGACGCGCCGCCGGATCCCGCCGGTGTCGTCCGCGGCAGCGACCGAGCCCTCGGTCATGGGCGCCGGCTCCGGCCAGCGCGCCAACGGAGCGGGCTCGATGCCGGGGAGGTCGAGTTCGTCCCAGAGGGGCTGGGTCGGCGTTTCTCCCGCCCCCTCCCGCATCGTCGTCGCCGGGGGCATCAGCGCCGCAACATCGCCGACCAGCGGCGCCAGCGCCTCGATGACATGGGCCGCCTCGGCACAGAGCGTCGCGCCCTCGCGGATCAGGTGGTTGCCGCCCTCGGCGCGGGGATCGAGCGGCGAGCCCGGCACCGCGAAGACCAGCCTGCCTTGTTCATTGGCGAAGCGGGCGGTGATCAGCGAGCCGGATTTGCGGGCCGCCTCGACCACGACGGTGCCGAGCGAGAGCCCTGAGACCAGGCGGTTGCGGCGCGGAAAGTCACGCCCCCGGGGGGCGTAGCCGAGCGGCATCTCGCTGATCGCGGCACCCTCGGCCACGAGGCGCTCCAGCAGCGGCAGGTTCTGCGGCGGGTAGACCTCGTCGAGCCCGCCCGCCAGCACGGCCACGGTGCCCGTACCGAGGCTCGCTTCATGGGCGGCAGTGTCGATGCCGCGCGCCAGCCCGGAGACCACGACGAACCCGGCCTCGCCGAGGTCGCGGGCGAGCCTGGCAGTAAATTTGAGCCCGGCGGCGGAGGCGTTGCGCGAGCCGACGATGGCGACGCAGGGCCGCAGCAGCACGTCGACCCGGCCGAGAACGGCGATCAGCGGCGGCGCGGTGTCGATCGCCTGAAGCGCGGGCGGATAGGCGCCCTCGCCGAGGGCGAGGAGCCGTCCGCCGAGCCGGTCCAGCGCCGCGATCTCGCGCTCGGCCTCGGCCTGCGGACAGATCCGGATGGTCCTCCCGGCCTGGCGCGCGAGGTCCGGCAAGGCCTCCAGCGCCGCCGCCGCGCCGCCATAGCGGTTCATCAGTGAGCGGAAGGTGCGCGGGCCGACGCTTTCGCTGCGGATCAACCGCAGCCAGTCGAGACGCTGGCGATCGCTGAGGACGATGCCAGCCATGGGCGCCTCAGCCCTTCTGCCCGATCTTGCCCTCGCTGCCGGCGAGGAGGCGGACGATGTTGGCACGGTGCATGAACCACAGCAGCAGGGTGAGCACCGCCATCAGCGCCGCCGCCTTGGCGTCGCGGACCCAGAACAGCAGCAGCAGCGGCGTCAGCAGGCTCGCAATCAGCGCCGAGAGGGACGAATAGCGCGTGAGATAGGCGATGCTGAGCCAGAGCGCCGCGAAGACGAGCGCGATCGATCCCTTGAGCGCGATCAGGATGCCGAGGAAGGTCGCGACGCCCTTGCCGCCCTTGAACCGCAGCCAGACCGGGAAGAGATGGCCGAGGAAGGCGCCCAGCCCCGCGACGAGCCCGGCTTCTCGCCCGCCCAGGAGGGCCGCAGCCAGCAGGACCGCCGCCGTGCCCTTGAGCATGTCGCCAAGCAGGGTCAGCGCCGCCAGCTTCTTGTTGCCGGTGCGTAGGACGTTGGTCGCGCCGATATTGCCGGAGCCGATGCTGCGCAGGTCGGGCCCGCCGCTCAGGCGGGTGAGGATGATGCCGAAGGGAATCGAGCCGAGCAGATAGCCGAGCAGAAGCGCCGCAGCGCCGGTCGAGCCGGACAGGCTCCAGTTCATCACGTCGCTCATATCGCCTCTTTCGCCACCGATCGCGACTTTAGCCTAACCGACCGGGGCCTCATAGACCACGCGGCCGCCGACGAGGGTCGCCTGGACGATGCCCTCGAGCCGCGCCTCGTCGAAGGGCGAATTCTTGGCGCGCGACTTCAGCTTGCGCTTGTCGACGACATAGGGCGCCTCAAGGTCGAGCCACATCAGATCGGCGGGGGCGCCGGGCGCGAGGCGCCCGCAGCGCAGGCCGAGAAGATCGGCCGGTCGTGTCGACAGCGCCGCCAGCAGGTCCGGCAAGGCGATCTGACCGGCCTGGACCAGGCGCAGCGAAGCCGAGAGCAGCGTCTCGATGCCAAGCGCGCCGTCGGCGGCCTCGGCGAAGGGCTGGCGCTTGGTCTCGACATCCTGCGGATCGTGATCGGAGACGACGACGTCGATGACGCCCTCGGCCAGGGCGGCGACCAGCGCCAGCCGCTCGGACTCGTCGCGCAAAGGCGGTGAGACCTTGCAGAAGGTGCGGTAGTCGCCGACGTCGTTCTCGTTCAGCGTCAGATTGTTGATCGAGGCGCCGCAGGTGACGCGCAAACCATCGGCCTTGGCCCGGCGGATGAGCTCGACCGAATCGGCGCAGGAGATCATCGCGGCGTGGTAGCGCCCGCCAGTGGCGCGGGCGAGGCGCAGGTCGCGCTCCAGCATCACCGTCTCGGCCTCGCGCGGAATGCCCGGCAGGCCCTTGCGGCTGGCGAACTCGCCCTCGGCCATCACGCCTGAGCCGCGCAGATCGGGATCCTCGACATGGTTCATGATCAGCGCGTCGAAATCGCGGGCATAGACCAGGGCGCGGCGCATGATCTGCGGATTGGGCAGGGCCTTCGCGCCGTCGCCGAAGGCGACGGCGCCGGCCTCCAGCAGCAGACCGATCTCGGTGATCTCCTTGCCGTGGAGCCCCTTGGTCAGGGCGGCGCAGGGCAGGACGTTGACGATCGCCTTGTCGCGGGCGCGGCGCTTGATGAAGTCGATGATCGCGGGGTCATCGATCGGCGGGTCGGTGTCGGGCCGGCAGACGACAGTGGTGACGCCACCGGCCGCGGCGGCCTGCGAGCCGGTGCCCAGCGTCTCGCGGAATTCGGCGCCGGGCTCGCCGAGGAAGGCGCGCAGATCCACCAGCCCAGGGGCGACGACGAGCCCGCGCGCGTCGATGCGGCGCGCTCCCTCAGGCGCGGCTGGCTCGGCGCCCCAGGCGATGTCGGCGATCAGGCCGTCGCGGAGCAGGAGCGAACCCCTGCCCTGCCGGCGTGCCGCCGGATCGACCAGTTCGGCATTCACGATGACGGTGGTCGGCGAGTCAGCCATTGCGGTCTCCCAGACCCTTGAAGATCGCCAGCCAGAACCAGAGAATGCCGACGAAGAGAGCGATGAAGAAGCCGCCGCCGAGAAGCAGCGCCCAGGTCCAGACCGAGCCCGCATCGTCGTAAAGCAGCATCGCCGCTAGAGCGACATAGGCGAGCAGCAGGAGCCAGAGGGCCCCCTTGGCCCTGGCCGCCAGAAATGCGGTCGCGAGCCTCAGCATCGCGTCACAGATTGGGCAGGTGCTGCGCCAGCGCGTCGAGCACCGCCATTCGGACCGCGACCCCCATCTCGACCTGCTCGCGGATCAGCGACTGGGCGCCGTCGGCGACCTCGGAGGAGATCTCGACACCGCGGTTCATCGGGCCGGGATGCATGACCAGCGCATCGGGCTGTGCCCGCTGCAGCTTCTCGCGGTCCAGGCCGAAATAGCGGAAATACTCCTTCGAGGAGGGCACGAAGGCGCCATGCATGCGCTCGAGCTGGAGGCGCAGCATCATCACGATGTCAGCGCCTTCCAGGCCCTTGTTCATGTCGGTGAAGACCTCGACGCCCATGCGCTCGATGCCGGCCGGCAGCAGCGTCGAGGGCGCGATCAGGCGGACCTTGGCGCCGAGCGCATTGAGCAGGATGATGTTCGAGCGGGCGACGCGCGAATGCAGGATGTCGCCGCAGATCGCGACCGTCAGCCCCATGATCCGCCCCTTGTTGCGGCGGATGGTGAGGGCGTCGAGCAGGGCCTGCGTCGGGTGCTCATGGGCGCCGTCGCCGGCGTTGACGACAGAGCAGCCGACCTTGCGGGCGAGGAGATGGACCGCGCCGGCCGCATGATGGCGCACGACGATGATGTCGGGGCGCATCGCGTTCAGCGTCGCGGCGGTGTCGATCAGCGTCTCGCCCTTCTTCACCGAGGAGGACGCGACCGACATGTTCATGACGTCGGCGCCCAGGCGCTTGCCGGCCAGCTCGAAGGAGGCTTGCGTCCGGGTCGAGGGCTCGAAAAACAGGTTGATCTGGGTGCGGCCGCGCAGGGTGGCCGTCTTCTTCTCGACCTGGCGGGAGAGCGCGACATAGGCGTCGGCCCGGTCCAGCAGCGCCTCGATGTCCAAATGGTTCAACCCCTCGATCCCGAGGAGATGCCGGTGCGGATAGAGCGGGGCTGGCGATGTCATTTGAAGAGGGGTGTTTAGGCGCGAGTCGGCTTTGGCGCAAGCCGCCTGCCGCTGTTGTCACCATGCGGTTGACCCGATGGCGGCGCCGGCGAAAGGCCGCTACGCCTTGGGTTCGGCGACCATGCCGCCCCCTGCCCGCCGTGAGGAGCCCGCCCATGTCCCCCGCCGCCGTTCCCGCCGCCCATGGCGCGACCTGGAGCACGATCGCGCCGGCCGAGGCCGGGTTCGACGAGGCCCGGTTGGCGGAGGCGATCGCCTTCGCGCAGGCCCATGACAGCCCCTGGCCGAAGAGCCTGATCTACCCCGACGGGAGTTATGTCGGGAATCGGGAATGGAACGAGAGCGGACCGTGGACCGAGATCGTCGGGCACGTGCGCGGGCGCGGCGGCCCGGCCGGTCTGGTGCTGAAGGGCGGGCGGATCGTCGCCGAATGGGGCGACACCGCCCGCGCCGACATGACGTTTTCGATCGCCAAGAGCTATCTGTCCGTGCTGGCGGGGCTCGCCGTCGCGGACGGGCTGATCGGCGATCTCGACGAGCCGGTCGGCCGCAGCGTGTCCGGACCCGTCTTCGAGAGCGCCCACAACGCGAAGGTCACCTGGCGGCATCTGCTGCAGCAGTCCAGCGAATGGCAGGGCGAGATCTTCGGCAAGTCCGACCAGGTCGACCATAACCGCCAGATCGGTCCGGGCGCCGACAACAGCCGCAAGGGCCAGAAGCGGGAGCTCCACGCCCCCGGTAGCTTCTACGAATACAACGACGTGCGGGTGAACGTGCTGGGTTATGCGCTGCTGCAGCGCTTCCGCAGGCCTTTGCCCGAGGTCCTGCGCGAGCGCATCATGGACCCGATCGGTGCCTCCTCCGAATGGGAATGGCAGGGCTACGAGAACTCCTTCGTCGAGATCGACGGGCAGCGCATGCAGTCCGTGCCGGGCGGCGGCCACTGGGGCGGCGGCCTGTTCATCGGCGCGCGCGACCATGCCCGCTTCGGCCTGCTGATGGCGCGCGGCGGCGAATGGGGCGGGCGCAGCCTGCTGCCGGCCGAGTGGATCGCGCAGATGGTCGCGCCCTCCCCGACGCTGGCGAATTACGGCTTCCTGTGGTGGCTGAACCGCGGCCCCACGGCCCGCCCGGCGATTCCGGCGAGTGCCTACTGGGCGCTGGGCGCGGGCACCAACGTCATCCTCGTCGATCCGGAAAACGACCTCGTCGCCGTGCTGCGCTGGATCGACGGGGCGTCCTTCGACGGCTTCCTGAGCCAGCTCTACGGCGCGCTGCGCTGAGACGGAGCGGGACGGCGCAGCTGCCCCGACCCTTGCGGAGCGGGGCCGAGCCCGCCATTTGCAGGCCTGCCGGGGGATGTGGCCAAAACGCCGCCGACCGGCGCAAAAGCGCAATCGGCGTTTGACACGACCGATTCCCTGAACCAACTTCGCGCGCAATTCCGAACCGCCGGGTCTTTCACCGGTCGCGGGACCGCTCCCAACAAGGGCGGTGCCGCGCTCCGAGGAGGCTATGACCGAGACACCGCACCATGAAGCTCCTCGTTGTCGAGTCGCCGGCCAAGGCCAAGACGATCAACAAATATCTCGGCTCCGACTATGAGGTGATCGCCTCCTTCGGGCATATCCGCGACCTACCGGCCAAGGACGGCTCGGTCGATCCCGAGCAAGACTTCGCGATGAAGTGGGAGATCGAGGGGCGCGGCGCCAAGCAGGTCGCCGAGATCGTCAAGGCGCTGAAGGGCGCCGACAAGCTGATCCTGGCGACCGACCCCGACCGCGAGGGCGAGGCGATCTCCTGGCATGTGCTGGAAGCGCTCAACGCCAAGAAGGCGCTGAAGGGCATCCCCGTCGAGCGCGTCACCTTCAACGCCGTCACCAAGGATGCGGTGCAGACCGCACTCGCCAATCCGCGCCAGGTCGACCAGGCGCTGGTGGACGCCTATCTCGCACGCCGGGCGCTGGACTATCTCGTCGGTTTCACCCTCTCGCCGGTGCTCTGGCGCAAGCTGCCGGGCGCCCGCTCGGCCGGCCGCGTGCAGTCGGTGGCGCTGCGCATCGTCTGCGACCGCGAGCGCGAGATCGAGGCCTTCCGGGCGCGCGAATACTGGTCGCTGGTGGCGACGCTGGCGACCGCGGCCGGTGGCATTTTCGACTCCCGCCTCGTCGGCGCCGACGGCCGGAAGATCACCCGGCTCGACATCGGCACCGGCGACGAGGCCCGCGCCTTCAAGGAAGCGCTGGAGACGGCCGCCTTCAATGTCGCCACTGTCGAGGCCAAGCCGGTCAAGCGCCACCCCTACCCGCCCTTCCAGACCTCGACGCTGCAGCAGGAGGCCTCCCGCAAGCTGGGGCTGGCCCCGGCGCGCACGATGCAGCTGGCGCAGCGGCTCTATGAGGGCGTCGACATCGGCGGCGAGACGGTGGGTCTCATCACCTATATGCGAACCGACGGCGTCGACATGGACGGCTCGGCCATCGAAGCCGCGCGCCGGGTCATCGGCAAGGAGTTCGGCGACGCCTATGTGCCGGGCGTGCCGCGCAAATACACCGTCAAGGCGAAGAACGCGCAGGAGGCCCACGAGGCGATCCGCCCGACCGATCTCGGCCGGCTGCCGGCCATGGTCATGCGCCATCTCGAACCCGAGCAGGCGAAGCTCTACGAGCTGATCTGGAAGCGCACCATCGCAAGCCAGATGGAATCGGCCTCGCTGGAGCGCACCACGGTCGACATCGCGGCGACCGTCGCCGGCCGCAACCTCGAGCTGCGCGCCACCGGCCAGGTCACGCTCTTCGACGGCTTCCTGACGCTCTATCAGGAGAGTCGTGACGACGAGGAGGACGAGGATTCCAAGAAGCTCCCGGTGATGAAGACCGGCGAGCCCCTCGAAAAGCGCGCCATCGCGGCCGACCAGCACTTCACCGAGCCGCCGCCGCGCTATTCGGAAGCAAGTCTGGTCAAGCGGATGGAGGAACTCGGCATCGGCCGGCCTTCGACCTATGCCGCGACGCTCTCGACGCTGCGCGACCGCGAATATGTCCGCATCGAGAAGAAGCGCCTCGTGCCCGAGGACAAGGGCATGCTGGTGACGGCGTTCCTGGAGAGCTTCTTCAAGCGCTATGTCGAGTTCGACTTCACCGCCAATCTCGAAGAAAAGCTCGACCGCGTCTCGAATGCCGAGATCGACTGGAAGGTGCTGCTGCGTGAATTCTGGGAGGAATTCACCAGGTCGATCGGCGATACCAAGGATCTGCGCGTCGCCGAGGTGCTGGAGGCGCTGAACGGCGTGCTCGGCGCCCATGTCTTCCCGCAGCGGGAGGATGGCGGCGATCCGCGCTCCTGCCAGGTCTGCGGCACCGGCACGCTGTCGCTGAAGCTCGGCAAGTTCGGCGCCTTCGTCGGCTGCTCGAACTACCCCGAATGCCGTTACACGCGGCCGCTCACCGTGTCCGCAGCCGACGGCGAGGCGACCGCCGAGGGCGGGACCGGCGCGCCGGGCGTGCGCATCCTCGGCAAGGACCCGGTAACGGAGGCCGAGGTCACGGTCCGGGACGGGCGCTTCGGCCCCTATATCCAGCTCGGCGAGGGCGAGAAGCCCAAGCGCTCCAGCCTGCCCAAGGGCATGAGCCCGGGCAGCGTCGATCTTGCGACGGCGCTCGCCTTGCTCGCGTTGCCCAAGGAGGTCGCGCGCCATCCCGAGAGCGGCGAGCCGATCCTCGCCGGCATCGGCCGCTATGGGCCTTACGTCCAGCACGGCAAGACCTACGCCAATATCGACAAGGACGACGACATCCTGCAGATCGGCGGCAACCGCGCCATCGACCTGATCGTCGCCAAGGAGACGGGGGGGCCGGGCGCCCGCTTCGGACGCGGCGCAGCGGTTCCCGGGCGTGAGCTCGGCGAACATCCCGGCGGCGGCAAGCTCGTGGTGCGGGCGGGCAAATACGGGCCCTACGTCAACTGGGGCAAGGTCAACGCGACGCTGCCAAAGGCGCTGACGCAGGAGGCAATCACGCTCGAGCAGGCGGTCGAACTGGTCAACGCCAAGGCCGAGTCGAGCGGCGTCAAGGGACCCGCCAAGACGAAGGCCGCCAAGGCGCCGGCCAAGAAGCCCGCGGCCAAGTCCGCCACCAAGCCGGCTACGGCGAAAGCGGGGGCGAAAATCGCCGCCGCCAAGCCGAAAGCCGCGGCGGGCAAGGCGAAAGCTGCCGCCAAGGGTTGAGGCGAGCGGGGCGGCGGCCGCTTCAGAGAAAACCGATCCAGCGCCCCGCCAGCAGCGCGCTGGGCCAGAGCGTCAGCGAGGCGAGTGCGCGCCAGCGCACCGCCGCGGTGATGTCGCCCGCCAGCGCGCGGAGATAGGCCGCGCTTCTATGCTGCAGGGCGATGTTGGCGAGCGCCAAAGCGAGCAGGCCGAGCTTCCAGAGGAGGGCGGCGTTGCGGGCATATTCGACCGGACGCACGGTAAAGAGCCAGGCGCCGCTGACGAGCGCGAGGGCAAGCCCGATTCCCGCCATGCGCGACAGCACGGGCGCGAGGGCGGCGACCGGTACGCTGCGAAAGAACCCGAGCAGCCGCAGGTCGAGCGGCAGGATCGCGCCGATCAGCAGGGCGATGCCGAGAATGTGGCTGGCGTTGACGAGGAGATAGGCCGTCCCGCTCTGCTTGAGCAGCACGGCTCCGGGCCATGTCCCGAGACCGGCGAGAAGCTCCATGCGGCCTCAGTTGGTGCGGATGCGCTCCGGATACATGTCGTAATTCTTGCCGGCGATGACGATGCGCACGGCCTTCAGATGCGCCTTGCTCTTGTCGAGATGCCGGTTGCCAAGCGCGGTGATCGCGTCGCCGGGCTTGGCCGTGTCGCCGGTGAAGCCGGAGCGCGCGGTCTGGTTGGGGTTGCCGAGATCGACCTGCCACTCCTGGCCGTCGGCGGCGGTGACCATCAGCATCGGATGCGGCGGCGCCATCGAGATCGTCCGGATCGTGCCCTTGAGTTCCATCTGCTCGCCCTCGGCCCAGGCCCAGCCATGATGGGCCGCAACCGGCAGGGCCATTGTCGCGGCAAGGAAGGTTGCGCCCGCCAGCAGGCGGCGGCGCGAAGCGGTGGCGAAGGTCGCGGAACGGGTCATCGGCGGTCTCCCTGTGGGCTCGATGGGTCTGAACACCTCGGCTCCGCCCACCGTTCCCCAACCGATGATCACGCGCCGCTCACCTGCGCGTCAACGCGAGGCGATCAGCGAGGTCGGCGCGTCGCGCATGCTGGCGACCACGATGATGCGCTTCACCTCGCCGCGCAGATAGGCCTGCAGGAAGCGGTCATAGTCCTTGAAGGAGATGCAGCCATTGGACTGACCGTTGGGTCCGAGCAGATAGGGGTGGGTCAGAAGACCGGCGCGGCCATAGATCGCGCTGCTGCCCCCGACCGGATGCATCCGCAGGGCGCGGTGGCCATGGAACAGCGCTTCCCGCTCGACGAGGTTGTAGGTGTGGGGCGGCGTCGCGCCATGCATCCGGACATGGACGTAGCGGGGATCGTCCATCTTGTCGCCGAAGCCGGAATGGGCCTCCAGCTTCTCGCCATTGGGCATATGCACGGTCTTGGCGCTGATGTCGTAGATCGCCGTGGCCTGTGCGGCTCCGGGCGCGGGCCCGAAGGACGGGCTGAGGCGGCGGCCGCGCGAGCGATCGACCGCGTCGTCCTCCGGCGCGGCATAGGCCATGGCCGGCCCCCTGGGCTGCGGTGCCGCTCCGAAGAGCTTCTCGAGGAAGGAACGGTTGTCCTCGACAGCCGGGGCCGGCGTCGCGGCGGCGACACGGGCGGCGCGCCGGGTCGGCTGGCGCAGCGCGATGGCGGGCGGCGCGGCCACCTGAGGAGCCTTGAGTTCGGCCGGGCGCGGCGCCGGCAGCGGCGCATCCTTCAGGATGCGGGTGACCGCCTGCGGCTCGACGGCGGGAGTGGCGACGGACGCGACCACCGCAAGAGCCGCCTGAGCTGCGGGCGCGGGAGCCACAGAGGCGGGCGGCAGGGCGGCGACGACGGAGGGCTCGGCTGCGAGCGGGAGGCGGGCGGCCTGGACGGGTGCCTCATGGCGCTGGAGCCCGGCCTGGAGCGGCGCCTGCGCACCGAAGGCCGAGGGCGTCGTTCCGAGCGCGAAGCCCGGCCTGAGCAGGTCGCGATAGGCGGTGGAGGACGAGGCGAGCGAGCCGGTCACCATGACGTCGCGCTGGGGAGCCGCTGCAGCGGAGCGCTCCGCCTCATGGCCCGGATCGAGCGCGACGTAGCCGACGCCGCAGGCGACGACGATGGCGGCGATCTGGACGAAGATGTTGTGACCGACCCGGTAGCGGGTTCGCGACGCCATGCGCAGCCTGTAGCCCTGACCCGACATCCCGTAACGCTCTCGACCCGACCCAACACACAGGCGCCGTCGCGACGGGACGGCACGAGCCGGCAAGCGGCATGGATCGAGTAGAGGCGGCCTTGGTTAAGGCGGGGTGAAGGCCATCCGGCGATTGCGACAAAAACCGGCGGGGCGGACCGGCCGCCCGGTCCGCCCCGCGGCGATGTCGAACCCGCAGCCGAGGCCGTTTGTCAGAGCGGCTTGAGGCC
The DNA here is from genome assembly GCF_042466375.1 of Allobosea sp. R86505. Lineage (NCBI taxonomy): Bacteria > Pseudomonadati > Pseudomonadota > Alphaproteobacteria > Hyphomicrobiales > Alloboseaceae > Allobosea > Allobosea sp. R86505. The sequence goes on from NZ_JAXHPY010000001.1 coordinate 3,256,214, forward strand.
GGCCTCGATCGCGGCGCGGCGGCCTTCGAGGAAGGGCGGCAGCGCCAGCGTCTCGCCCATCGTCTCGGCCGGCTCATCGGTGGCGAAACCGGGCTCGTCGGTGGCGATCTCGATCAGGATGCCGTTGGGCTCGCGCAGATAAAGCGAGCGGAAATAGAAACGGTCGACGGGGCCGCTGTTGGGATAGCCGGCGGCGCGCAGCCGCTCGGCCCAGGCGTCGTAGTCGGCGAAGGTCGGAGTCCGCAGGGCGAGATGGTGGACACCGCCCGCGCCTTCGCGCGCCTGCGGCAGATCCGGCTCGACCGCGACATGGAGTTCGGCCGCCGGGCCGCCCTCCCCGATCCGGAAGACGTGGATCTCGCCGGTGGCGTGGGCCGCGTCGCGATAGCTGCCGATGCGCTCCAGGCCCAGCAGCTGCGTGAGCACGACCTCGGTCCGCTCCAGCTTCGGAACCGAAATGGTGACTGGGCCGAGGCCGCGGATCTGATGCTGCGCCGGGACCGGGCTCTTGTCCCAGACGACGAAGGGGATGTCGCCGCCATCGGCGAGCAGCGTCAGGCGCTGGCCCTCCGGATCCTCGAAATCCACCGCTGCGCGACCATTGACGCTGCGGATCGGCGTGACCGCGATGCCGGCCGCCGTCAGGCGCTCGCGCCACCACTCAAGCGAGGCCTCGTCGGCGACGCGCAGCGAGGAGCGGACGATCGAATGGGTGCCGCGACGGGCGGGCGGGGCCGGCCAGTCGAAGAAGGTCAGGTCGGTGCCGGGCGAGCCGGCCCCGTCGGCATAGAAGAGGTGATAGGCCGAGGTGTCGTCCTGGTTCACCGTCTTCTTGACCAAGCGCATGCCCAGCGTCTCGACATAGAAGCGGCGATTGCCCGGCGCATCGGCCGAGATCGCAGTGACGTGGTGGATTCCGGTGAGCTTCATGGCGCCCTCTCAGGTCCGCCAGGCAGGACGCCCGGCCGTTTCACCAGAGATAGCGTGCCGGGCTCGCCATGGAACCATGGCGAGGGCAATCGCCCCATTGCTTCAGCGCAATGATCTCCGAGACGATCCACCTGCCATTCAGGGCTTCGAGGTCGGCGGGGCGGCCGAGGTGTCGGGAAGATCGACCTTGTCGCCGCGATTGGTCGGGGTGATGCAGTCCTGCGGCTTGTTCTTGCAGTCATAGACCATGGTGGGCGCAGCCAACTCACTGGAGATCCCGGCATTCGGCAGGATCATGTTCTGACCCTTGTCGATCTCCGTCGGGTTCGTGGTTCTCGGGCCGAGACCGCCGCTGGCCTTGGCCTCGGCCGGCGCCTGCGGCTTTGTCGTGGTGTCGCCCTGCGGCTGCGCCAGTGCGGCGGTGGTCAGGGCCGAGAGAGCGGCGGCGAGCGCGAGGCCCGGAAGCGAGCGGAACATCGGATAACCCTTTCCTGGCCCGCGCAGCTTGCGGGCGTCGGATCAGGCAACCCTGCGGCAGGCAGGATGTTCCAGTGCGGGCCGACGCCGCCACGCGGCCTCACGGGCTCAGCGCATGCCGGCCCGGCTTGGCCTTCAGCTTCAGGGCTTCCAGATCCTGCCGCTCGCGCGGGGTGTTGCGCAGGAGCTGGTCCTTGCCCGGCCCGTACTGCACCGGCTGCATCAGATCGACACCGTACCAGGCGGCCGAGCGCAGCACGAAGGACGGGTCCGACAGATGCGGGCGCCCGAGCGCGACGAGATCGGCCCGACCCGAGGCCACGATCGTGTTGGCCTGGTCGGCCGTCGTGATGTTGCCGACACACATGGTCGCGACGCGGGCCTCGTTGCGGATCTGGTCCGAGAACGGGGTCTGGAACATGCGGCCATAGACCGGCCGCGATTCGCGCACGGTCTGGCCGGTCGAGACGTCGACGAGATCGCAGCCCTCGCTGGCGAAGGCCTCGGCGATGGCCACCGAATCCTCGGCCGAGAGGCCGCCTTGCGCCCAGTCTGTCGCGGAGATGCGTACCGACATCGGCTTCTCGCGCGGCCAGATCTCGCGCAGTGCCCGGAACACCTCCAGCGGATAGCGCAGGCGGTTTTCGACCGACCCGCCATATTCGTCGCCGCGGCGGTTGGTCAGCGGCGAGAGGAAGCTCGCCAGCAGATAGCCATGGGCGCAGTGGAGTTCGAGCATGTCGAAGCCGGCGCGTACACCCCGCCCGGCGGCCGCGACGAACTCGGCTTTCACCCGGTCCATGTCGGCCCGTGTCATCTCGCGGGGCACCTGGCTTTCCGGGTAATAGGGCAAGGCCGAGGCCGAGAGGATCGGCCAGGCGCCCTCCGCCAGCGGACGGTCCATGCCCTCCCACATCAGCTTGGTCGCCCCTTTTCGCCCGGCATGGCCGAGCTGGAGGCAGAGCTTGGCGGCGGAGTTGGCGTGGACGAAATCAACGATGCGGGTCCAGGCGGCCTCCTGCGCATCGGTGTAGAGACCGGCGCAGCCGGGCGTGATGCGGGCGTCCGCCGAGACGCAGGTCATCTCGGTGAAGATCAGCCCGGGCCCGCCGATGGCGCGCGAGCCGTAATGCATCAGGTGCCAGTCGCCCGGTACGCCGTCTTCAGCCGAATACTGGCACATCGGGGCAAGCACGAGGCGGTTCTCGAGCGTGAGATCGCGCAGCTTCAGCGGCTGGAAGGCCGGCGGCACGGCGCTGCCGTCCTTGCGGCGGCGGGCGAGCGGGCCGAGTTCGCCCGCGACCATCTCGTCGACGGCGGCGACCATGTCGGGCGCGCGCAAAGCGAGATTGTCATAGGTGATCGCCTTGGAGCGGGTCATCAGGCCGAAGGCGAAGCGCAGCGGATCGAAATCCCAGAAGCGGCCGAGCTGCTCGAACCAGACCAGCGAGACATCCGCCGCGTGCTGGGTCTTCTCGACCTCCTCGCGGCGGGTGCGCTCGAACAGGGACAGCGCGTCGGAAACCTTCAGCCCCGCCTTGTGGAAGGCCTTGTGCAGGCCGATCGCATCCTCCATCGCGAGCTTGGTGCCCGAGCCGATCGAGAAATGCGCGGTGGCCTTGGCGTCGCCGAGCAGGACGACGTTCTCGACCACCCAGTTGCGGCAGCGGATCATCGGGAAGTTGCGCCAGAGCGAGCGGTTGGTGATCAGCTTGTGGCCCTGCAACTCCTCCGCGAAGACGCCTTCGAGGAAGGCGGCCGACGCCGCCTCGTCCATCGCGCCGAGGCCGGCCTTCTCGAAGGTCTCGGGGTCGGTCTCCAGCACCCAGGTTGAGCGGCCTGCCTCGTACTGGTAGCAATGCGCGATGAAGACGCCGTGCTGCGTCTCCTTGAAGAAGAAGGTGAAGGCGTCGAAGGGCCGCGTCGAGCCCATCCAGGTGAAGTGGTTCGGCCGCAGATCGACCTCCGGCTGGAAGCGGTCGCGCCAGCCCTCGCGGATGCGGCTGTTGATGCCGTCGCAGCCGACGACGAGGTCGTACTGCGCCTTGAGCGTCTCGATATCGGCCGCCTCCTCGCCGAAGCGTAGCTCGACCCCGAGTTCGCGGGCCCGGGCCTGGACGAGCAGCAGGAGCGAGCGGCGCGAGCAGCCGCAGAAGCCGTTGCCGGAGACGCGGTGGACGCTGTCCTTGAAGTGGACCTCGATGTCGTCCCAATATGCGAAATTGTCGCGAATGGCGGCGTAGCTCGCCTCGTCGGCGGCCTTGAAGATGTCGAGCGTCTGGTCGGAGAAGACGACACCGAAGCCGAAGGTGTCGTCGGGCTGGTTGCGCTCGAAGACCGTGATGTCGAGTTCCGGCCAGTCCCGCTTCATCAGGAGCGCGAGATAGAGCCCCGCAGGCCCGCCGCCGACCACTGCGATACGCATCCTAAGCCCCTCTTCCCGAACCGACTGAGAAATTATTTTAGGCCTAAAATAATTTTCACTCAAGCGACGCCCTCATCGCCTTGACCGAGATCAAACGACGCAGGCCAAGACTCGTCGATACGTGCTCTTCGGGTCGCTTATGGCATCCGGACAGAGCCCCGGATCCGCCTGTCACAGCCGCTTGCAAAATGCTTTAGACCTAAAATACATTGGTGCATCGGGAGGCGGTTCGGATGCTCCTTTCAGGGCGGCACGCGGTGGTGACGGGTGGAGGGCGCGGGATCGGCCGCGCCATCGCCGCGCGCTTGCGCCGCGAGGGTGCGCGCGTCTCCATCCTCGGCCGCGATGCGGCAGCCCTGGCCGCGGTCTGCGCGGCGGGCGATGCCGACGCCCATGCCGCCTGCGACGTCACGGGCGCGGCAGCGATGGCGGAAGCGCTGGCGCGGCTTACCGCGGATCAGCCGATCGACATCGCCGTCGCCAATGCCGGCGCCGTCGAGACCGGGCCCTTCCTGCGCAGCCCGGCCGAGCGCTTTCGCCGGATGACCGAGATCAACCTGATCGGCACGGTGAACCTGTTCCACGGCACCCTGCCCGGCATGGTCGAGCGCGGGCACGGGAGGCTGATCGCAATCGGCTCGACCGCCGGCCATCGCGGCTATGCTTACGTTTCGGCCTATGTCGCGGCCAAGCATGCGGTGATCGGGCTGGTGAAGTCGCTGGCGCTGGAGACGGCGCGCAGCGGTGTCACCGTCAACGCGGTCAGTCCCGGCTATGCCGATACGGATATGGTGGCGAGCGGGCTCGACGCGATCGTCGCCAAGACGGGCGTCAGCCGCGAGCAGGCGCTGGCCGGGATGGTCAAGGACAATCCGCAGGGGCGGCTGATCGCGCCGGACGAGATCGCGCAGGCGGTGCTCTATCTCTGCGGGCCGGCCAGCGGCTCGGTCACCGGCCAGTCCCTGACGATCAATGGCGGGGAGTTCTAGGCGATGGAGAGCATCCTGCCGGGCCTGATGCTCGACCGCGAGACCAAGGCGAGCGAGCGCCCCGGCGACCACAAGGACGAGTTGCGACTCTGGCTGCGGATGCTGACCTGCTCGACGCTGATCGAGACCGAGATCCGCAACCGGCTGCGCGAGGAGTTCAAGACGACGCTGCCACGCTTCGACCTGATGGCGCAGCTCGACAAGTCGAGCACCGGCATGACCGTCGGCGAGGTCTCGCAGCGGCTGATGGTCTCGAACGGCAACGTCACCGCCGTCGTCGCCGGGCTTCTGGCCGACGGGCTCGTCGACAAGCGCGCCGCCACGCAGGACCGGCGCGTGCAGGTGCTAACGCTGACGGCGCAGGGCCGCAAGGCCTTCAAGGCGATGGCCGAACGCCATGAAGGCTGGATCGCGGAGCTCTTCGCGGGGCTCGACCAGCCCGAGCGGGCGCAGCTCTTCCGCCTGCTCGGGCAGACCAAGGCCTCGCTGCACCGCGCGATCGCGGCTCGCGCGCAGGACGCCAGCAAGCAAGATGACGCCGGTAACGGAGATGCCTCGTGACCAGGCCGGCCAACGCCACGACCCTGCCGCTCTCGGGCTTCCAGCCTCAGCATTTCGCGCTGTCCGTCGCTGGCAAGGTCGCGACGGTGACGCTGAACCGGCCTGAGAAAAAGAATCCGCTGACCTTCGCAAGCTACCGCGAACTCACCGATTTCTTCCTCGCCGCGCAGAAGGAGGAGAACGTCAAGGCGATCGTGGTGACCGGCGCGGGCGGCAATTTCTCCTCCGGCGGCGACGTCTTCGAGATCATCGGCCCGCTGGTCGCGATGGAGACCAAGGAGCTGCTGAAATTCACCCGGATGACCGGCGATCTGGTCAAGGCGATCCGCGCCTGCCCGCAGCCGGTGATCGCCGCCATAGACGGCGTCTGCGCCGGCGCGGGTGCGATCATCGCCATGGCGTCGGATCTGAGGCTCGGGACAGCGGAGAGCAAGATCGCCTTCCTGTTCAACCGCGTCGGGCTCGCCGGCTGCGACATGGGCGCCTGTGCGATGCTGCCGCGGATCATCGGCCAGGGCCGCGCGGCGGAGCTGCTCTACACCGGCCGCACCCTGCGCGGCGAAGAGGCCGAGCGCTGGGGCTTCCTCAACCGGCTCGTCGCGAAGGAGGCGGCTCTCGCCGAGGCGCAGGCGCTGGCTAGTGAACTCGCGGACGGGCCGACCTTCGCCAATGCCATGACCAAGCGCATGCTCGAGATGGAATGGGCGATGTCGGTCGAAAGCGCTATCGAGGCGGAAGCGGTGGCGCAGGCGCTGTGCATGCAGACCGAGGATTTCGCCCGCGCCTACCACGCCTTCGCCAACAAGCAGAAGCCGGTCTTCGAGGGCAACTGAGATGATGTTCAGCGCCACCCACGCCGTCATTCCGGACAAGCTGCGCAGCAGCGCCGCTCCGGAATCCATCGTAGGGCGGCAGCGCTCTACGATGGATTCCGGCGCTCCGCTTCGCTGCGGCCGGAATGACGGCCGGTGGTGAGGGAGACCGCAAACATGCTCGGCGACACGCTCGACTGGCCCTTCTTCGAGGACCGGCACCGCCGCTTTGCCGCCGAGCTTGCGGCCTGGGCCGACGCCACGCTGCCCGGCCTTGCGCATGACGATGTCGACGCCGCCTGCCGGGCGCGTGTCACGGCTCTGGGCGAAGGCGGGTTTCTGCGGGCGGTGGTGCCAGAGGCCTATGGCGGGCTGAACCCGACGCTCGACGTGCGCACGCTCTGCCTCGCCCGTGAGATCCTGGCGGCGCGTGACGGGCTGGCGGATTTTTCCTTCGCGATGCAGGGGCTCGGCACCGGCGCGATCACGGTCGCGGGCTCGCAGGCCCTGAAGCAGCGCATCCTGCCCGGCGTCTGCGAGGGCGCGCGGATCGCCGCCTTTGCGCTGTCGGAGAAGGAAGCGGGCTCCGATGTCGCGGCGATCGCGACCATCGCCACGCCCGACGGCAACGGCCATGTCCGGATCGACGGCGAGAAGAGCTGGATCTCGAATGGCGGCATCGCCGACCATTACGTCGTCTTCGCCCGCACCGGCGAGGCGCCCGGCGCGCGCGGGCTGTCGGCCTTCCTGGTCGAGGCGGACACGCCGGGCCTGAGCGTCACCGAGCGGATCGAGGTGATCGCGCCCCACCCGCTGGCGACGCTGCGTTTCGAGGCCTGCCGCGTGCCGGTCGAGAACCGCATCGGTGGGCCAGGCGAGGGCTTCAAGGTCGCGATGGCGACGCTCGACATCTTCCGCTCGACGGTCGGCGCCGCGGCGCTGGGCTTCGCGCGGCGGGCGCTGCACGAGACGGTGGTGCATGCGAACGCGCGCAAGCTCTTCGGCGGCACGCTGGGCGATCTGCAGCTCTCCCAGGCCGCCATCGCCGACAGCGCGGCCGAGGTCGATGCCGCTGCCTTGCTCGTCTACCGCGCCGCCTGGACCAAGGATCGCGGCGCGGCGCGCGTCACCCGCGAGGCCGCGCTCGCCAAGCTCGTCGCGACGGAGAACGCCCAAAGGGTGATCGACCGGGCCGTCCAGATCCATGGGGGCTTAGGCGTCACCAAGGGCGTCAAGGTGGAGGAACTGTACCGGGAAATCCGGGCGCTGCGGATCTACGAAGGCGCCTCGGAAGTCCATAAGGTCGTGATCGCGCGCGACCTCCTCAAGGCCAAGAGCCAATAAGACGAGGGTGACGGCCATGATATTCCTGCGCTCCGGCCATAGCGACAGTTTCGCCCGCGACAACCTGCCTCCGCCGGAGCAATGGCCGGCGATCGATCTCGCCAAGGCCGGGCTGAGCTATCCGGAGCGGCTCAACGCCGTCAGCGTGCTGGTCGACGGCCATGTCGCGCAAGGCCGCGGCGACCGGCCGGCGATCATCGGCGATCATCTGACCTGGAGCTATCGCGACCTGGCCGAGCGGATCGACCGGATCGCCAATGTGCTGACGCGCGATCTGGGCCTCATGCCGGGCCATCGCGTGCTGCTGCGCGCGGCCAACACGCCGATGATGGTCGCGGCCTATCTCGCCGTGATCAAGGCCGGTGGCGTCGTGGTCGCGACCATGCCGATGCTGCGGGCGGGCGAGCTGGTCTATCCGCTGCGCAAGGCGAGGATCGCGCTGGCGCTGTGCGACCACCGCCTGATGGCCGATCTCGAGGGGGCCCAGCGCCAGGTGCCGGAGCTCGCGCGCATCGTCGCCTTCGGCGCGGAGGGCTGCGAGCTCGAGGCGCTGATGGCGCAGCCGGGATACGACCGCTTCGAGGCGGTCGACACCGCCAGCGACGATGTCTGCCTGATCGGCTTCACCTCCGGCACCACCGGCGAACCCAAGGGCACGATGCATTTCCAGCGCGATCTGCTGGTGATCTGCGACACCTATGGCGCCAAGGTGCTGAAAGCCTCGCCCGACGACCGCTTCATCGGCTCGGCGCCGCTCGCCTTCACCTTCGGGCTCGGCGGCATCGTGTTGTTCCCGTTCCGGATCGGTGCGGCGGCCGTGCTGCCCGACAGGACGGCGCCGGCCGACCTGCTCGACGCGATCGAGCGCCACAGGGCGAGCGTGATCTTCACCGCGCCGACGGCCTATCGGGCCGTGCTCGACAAGCTCGCCGGGCGCGACATCTCCTCGCTGCGGATCTGCGTCTCGGCCGGCGAAACCCTGCCCAAGCCCGTCTTCGACGCCTGGCTGGCCAAGACGGGCCTCAGGCTGATGGACGGCATCGGCGCCACTGAGATGCTGCACATCTTCATCGCCGCGCCACAGGAAGCCATCCGCCCCGGCGCGACCGGCCTGCCGGTGCCCGGCTATGAGGCGAAGATCATCGATCCCGAGGGTCGCGACGTTCCCGACGGCACGCCGGGCCGGCTCGCCGTGCGCGGGCCGATCGGCTGCCGCTATCTCGCCGATGCGCGCCAGATGGCTTACGTCCAGGACGGCTGGAATGTCACCGGCGACACCTATGTCCGCGATGCGGACGGCTATTTCTGGTACCAGGCGCGCTCCGACGACATGATCGTCTCGTCGGGCTACAACATCGCCGGGCCCGAGGTGGAGGCCTGCCTGCTCGCCCATCCCGATGTAATGGAGTGCGGCGTGGTCGGCGCGCCCTGCCCCGAGCGCGGCCACATCGTGAAGGCCTATGTCGTGCTGCGCGAGGGCGTTGCCGGCGATGCGGCGATGCTCAAGACCTTGCAGGACCATGTGAAGGCCAGTATCGCGCCCTATAAATATCCCCGCGCCATCGACTTCGTCACGGCCCTGCCCAAGACCGCCAGCGGCAAGCTGCAGCGCTTCGCCCTGCGCCAGATGGCGCAGAGCGAAGCCTGAACCACCCCCACAGACGAGCCGGAACGGCCCCGAACCGAGGCGACGCCCATGTCGAGTGAAACCCTGTCCCGCGCCATCCTGCCGGAGGGCTGGCCGCTGCCGCGCGGCTATGCCAACGGCATGGTGGCGGAAGGCCGCGTGCTTATGACCGGCGGGCTCGTCGGCTGGGACGAGAACGGCGTCTTCGCCGAGGGATTCCTGCCGCAGCTCGAGCGCACCTTCCTCAACATCAAGGCCGTGGTCGAGGCCGGCGGCGGGCGGATCGAGGACATCGTGCGGATGACGTGGTACGTCACCGACATGGAGGCCTATCGCGCCAGCCTCAAGGAGCTCGGGCCGGTCTATCGCGGCGTGCTGGGCCGGCATTTTCCGGCCATGGCAGTGGTGCAGGTGGTCTCGCTGGTCGAGCCCGAGGCGCTGGTCGAGATCGAGGCGACGGCGGTCATCGCCTGAGGCGACCGGGATTTGTGTTTCGCTCTGTTGCCGAAGGGCTCTGGCGAAACACTCGCTTACCAATCGCCTCGCGGGAGGCCCCTGCGCCTTAGGCTTCTGCAACCGCGTTCGGCCGGACAATCCCTGGCGCCGCCATTCGGCGGTGACGAATGGAGTCCAGCCATGTCCAGCATCAGTGGCGTCAGCGGCGGGTTTCGCCCGCCTCCGCCCAAGCCTCCGAGTTTCGAGTCGGTCGATACCGACAGCAGCGGCGGCTTGAGCATCGAGGAATTCAAGGCCGGGGCCCCGAAAGGCGCCGACAGCAGCAAGAGCGAGGAGCTCTTCAAGGCGATCGACAGCGACAGCGATGGGTCGATCACCAAGGAGGAGCAGGACGCCTTCAAGGCCAAGGCCGAGCAGGCCCGGCAGCAGCTCCAGTCCTTCCTGTTCGGTCTTCAGGCCGGCAGCAGCAGCGAGAGCGGCACCGGCGAGAGCGAGGAGGAGACCGACATCTTCGCCCAGCTCGACGCGAATTCGGACGGCAGCGTCGCGAAGGACGAGTTCCTCTCGGCCTTCTCGTCGGGCACGAGTTCGTCCAGCGACCTGCTGAGCAAGCTGTTCGACGCGATCGATTCGAGTTCGGACGGCTCGATCTCGGAAGACGAGCAGAGCGCCTTCCAGGCAGCGCTCGAACAGCGCAGCCGCCCGTCGGGTCCGCCGCCCGGCCCGCCGCCGGGCAGCGCGTCGCAGGCCTATGGCAGCACCTACCAGCTCGGCGCGGCGAACGCGTCCGGCACCACCTATTCGCAGGCGGCCTGAGCCAGCCCGCGACGATGACGCCGGTCGCCAGAAGGCAGGCCGGCGCCTCCTGTTCGCTCGTCCCTCAGATGCTTCGCGTGGCGCCGCCGTCGATGCGGATCTTGGCGCCGGTGACATAGCTCGCACGCTCGCTGGCGAGGAAGGTCACGACATCGGCGAATTCCTGCGGCGTGCCGTAGCGGCCGGCGGGAATCGTCGCGCGGGAGGCCTTGGCGGCCTGCTCGGGCGTGGTGCCGGTGCGATCGGCGGCAGCCTGGTCGAGCTGGTCGACGCGCTCGGTGTGGATGCGGCCGGGCAGCACGACATTCACCGTCACGCCCTGCGCCGCGACCTCCGCAGCCAGCGTCTTCGACCAGCCGACGACCGCCGAGCGGATGCCGTTCGACAGCGCCAGCCGCGGGATCGGCTGCTCGACGCCCGAGGAGGCGATGGTGATGATGCGGCCGTAGCCGCGCTCGACCATGCCCGGCAGCATGCCCTGCGCCAGATGGAAGAGATTGGCGGCCATCGCCTCGAAATGCTTGAGCCAGTCGTCGCGGCCGGCCTCGCGGGCCTCTGCCGGGGGCGGGCCGCCGGAATTGCCGATCAGGATGTCGATGCCGCCGGCATCGCGCAGCACGGTCATCAGCGATTCGACCGAGGCGAGATCCGACAGGTCGAGGCTGGCGGCGAAGATGCGGCTGCGCACCTCCTCGGGGCATTCGCTGACCCAGGCATCGGTCGCTGCGACGTTGCGGGCGGCGGCGATGACCGAGGCGCCCTCGCTGGCGAGCGTGCGGGCGATGGCGGCACCGAGCCCCCGGCTCGCGCCCAGCACCAGCGCGCGCTTGTCGTGAAGGCCGAGATCCATGGTCTGCTCCGTCAGGTTGGCGCAGCAGGGTCGCGGCGCGTCGTCGCCTGCTGATAGCGGGTCGAGGCTTGCGAGGAAATGGCCGGCGCGGAATGGGCGGCGTGCTCACGCCGCCGCGGTGAGTGCCTGTTCCGCCAGGATGCAGCGCACCACCCGGCCCTCGCCGAGCTGGACGACCGGCGGCAGCGCGGCGCGGCAGCGATCCTGCGCGTGCTTGCAGCGCGGCGCGAAGGAGCAGGCCGAGGGCGGCTCGGTCAGCGCCGGCGGCGCGCCGGGAATGGCCTCCAGCCGCTCGCCCTTCTTTGCGCCGTGCAAATTCGCGGCGAGGAGCCCCCTCGTATAAGGGTGCTGGGGATCGCGCAGCAGCTCGCGGACCGTGCCGGTCTCGACGATCTGCCCGGCATACATCACCGCCAGCCGGTCCGAGACCTCGACGGCGACGCCGATGTCGTGGGTGACGAAGAGCATGCCCATGCCGAGATCGCGCTGGAGCTGGCGCAGCAGCAGCAGGATCTGGATCTGCACGGTGGCGTCGAGCGCGGTCGTCGGCTCGTCGGCGAGCAGCAGCTTGGGGCGGGCCGCGAGCGCGAGCGCGATCATGGCGCGCTGGCGCATGCCGCCCGACATCTCGTGCGGATAGGCCTTGAGCCGGCGTTCCGGCGACGGGATGCGGACCAGTTCGAGCAGTTCGAGCGCGCGCGCCATCGCCGCCTTCGCCGAGATGCTCTCGTGCCGGATGATCGCCTCGGCGATCTGCTGGCCGACGGTGTAGACGGGATCGAGCGCGAGCGCGGGATCCTGGAAGATCATCGAGGTCACGGCGCCGCGGTAATCCGCCAGATCCTGCGGGTTCAGCGCCAGCACGTCGCGGCCGTCGACCCGGACGCTGCCGCCGATATCGGTGCGGCTCTCGGGCAGCAGGCGCAGCAGCGTCTTCAACGTGACGCTCTTGCCGGAACCGGATTCGCCGAGGATGCCGAGCACCTTACCCGGCTCCAAGGTCAGCGAGACGCCGTTCACGGCATGGACGGTCTGGGCGCCGCGGAAGCGCACCGTCAGGTTCTCGATCTCGACGAGAGGCGTGCCGATGGCCGTGTTCATACCCGTGCTCATGCCGCGACCTCCAGGGCTGGGGCGTGGCTGTGGCCGGAGCCGGGCACCTGCATGTGGCAGGCGACCTGGCGGGCCCCCTCGCCCACCGTGGCCAGGACCGGCTTCACCTTGGCGCAGACGGTCTGCGCATGCGGGCAGCGCGGGTGGAAGCGGCAGCCTTCGGGCGGGTTGATCGGGTTCGGTGGATCGCCGGCGAGCGGGGCTTCCATGGTCCGGTTGTCGGGATCCATGGACGGCATCGCCGAGAGCAGCGCGCGCGTATAGGGGTGGCGCGGATCGCCATAGAGCTCCTCGACCGGGCCGATCTCCACGACTTCGCCGAGATACATCACCATGACGCGGTCGCTGATGAAGCGGACGACGTTGAGGTCATGGCTGATGAAGATATAGGTCAGGCCGAACTCCTCGCGCAGATCGGCGAGCAGGTTGAGCACCTGCGCCTCGACCGATTTGTCGAGCGCCGACACCGCCTCGTCGAGGATGACCAGCCGCGGGCCGAGCGCGAGCGCACGGGCGATGTTGACGCGCTGGCGCTGGCCGCCGGAGAGCTCGTGCGGATAGCGCGCGGCGAAGCGGGCGGGATCGAGCCCGACGCGCTCCAGCAGATCGCGCGCCTTGAGGATGGCGTTGGCCTTGGAGACGCCATGGACCGTCGGCCCGAAGGCGATCGAATCCTCGATGGTCAGGCGCGGGTTGAGCGAGGCGTAAGAGTCCTGGAAAACCATCTGCGCCTGGCGGCGGTACTCCTTCAGCGTCAGGGCCTGGCCGCCGACGATCTCGCCGTCGAACAGCATCTCGCCCTTGTCCTGGGGGATGAGCTGCATGACGACACGCGCCGTCGTCGACTTGCCGCAGCCGGATTCGCCGACGACGCCGAGCGTCTCGCCTTTCATCACGGCGAAGTCCACGCCGTCGACGGCGCGCACGACGGCGCCGCCGCCGAGCGGGAAATGCTTGGTCAGGGTCTTGGCCTGCAGCAGCGGGGTGCCCGCGCCGCCGCGGTCGGGATGGGTCTGGAGAGGGGTTTCCTCGATCATGGTCAGCCCTTCACGTCCATCGCCGAGCGCAGACCGTCGGAGAGCAGGTTGAACGAGATCGAGGTGATGAAGATCGCCGCGCCCGGCAGCGCCGCCACCCAGGGCTGCACATAGATCGCGGTGCGCAGCGTGTTCAGCATCAGCCCCCATTCCGGCGTCGGCGGCTTGGTGCCGAGACCGAGGAAGGAGAGGCCCGAGGCCAGGATCATCGAGACCGAGATCAGGCTCGTCGCATAGACGAAGATGGGGCCGAGCACGTTGCCGAGCACATGGACGCGGATGATCGTGATCGCGTTGGCGCCGCTGGCACGGGCCGCCTCGACATAGTCCATCGCGCGGACCTGCGTGGTCACGCTCTCGGCGATGCGCGCGATCGGCGGGATGAAGACGATCGTCAACGACAACAGCGAGTTGGTGATGCCGGCGCCCAGCGCCCCCGACAGCGCGATCGCCAGCAGCACGGAGGGGAAGGCGTAGAACACATCGACCGTACGCATGGTGATGGTGTTGAACTTGCCGCCGAAGAAGCCGGCGGCGACGCCGATCACTGAACCGACGACGAAGGCGATGAAGACCGGCACCACGCCCATGAAGAGCGAGAGCCGCGCGCCGTGGATCAGCCGTGAGAGCATGTCGCGGCCGAGTTCGTCGGCGCCGAGAGGATAACCCGGTGTCCCGATCGGCCGCAGGCGCCGCAGCATCGACGAGCGGGTCGGGTCGGCCGGGGCGATGTAGTCGGCGAAGATCGCCATCAGGATGATCGCCAGCACGACGAGGCCGGCGCCGACCGCAACCTTGTCCTTCTTGAACCGACGCCAGACGCCGGCCCAGTAGCCGGGCGACTTCGCCAGCGGCGGCACGATGATGGCGGCGTTGCCTTGCGCGATGGCGGACATCTCAGCGCCTCCGGACGCGCGGGTCGAGCAGACCCTGCAGGATATCGACGAGGACGTTCAAGCCGACGAAGAACATGGCGAGCACGAGGATCGTCCCCTGCAACAGCGGCAGGTCGCGCTGGAAGATGGCGTTGCCGAGCAGGAAGCCGGTGCCCGGCCAGGAGAACACTGTCTCGATCAGGATCGATCCCCCCAGCAGATAGCCGAGTTGCAGGCCCATCACGGCGAGCGCGGTCGGGGCCGCGTTCTTCACGACATGGCGGAAGACGCCGAAATCCATCAGCCCTTTGGCCCGCAGCGCCGGGACGAATTCCTGGTTGAGGATGTCGGCGACCAGCGCGCGCACGGTGCGGGCGATGATGCCCATCGGGATCACCGACATCGTGATGGCCGGCAGGATCATGTAGCTGACATGCTCCCAATCCCATTTCCATGCCGCCGAGCCGCCCGGCCCCGCCCCGCCCGGCGGCAGCCAGCCGAGCTGCACCGAGAACACGATCACCATCACCATGCCCAGCCAGTAATGCGGCACAGAGACGCCGAGCACCGCCAGCATGGATGCGAACTTGTCGAGGAAGGAGCCGCGGAAATAGCCGGCGACGAAGCCGAAGAAGCAGCCGAAGACGAAGCCGATGACGGTCGCGAGTCCCGCGATCAGCAGCGTGTTGCCCACCGCGCGCCAGACCTCGGCCGCAACGGGACGGCCCGTCGCGATCGAGGTGCCGAGATCGCCCTGCAGCGCCTTCAGCAGCCAGAGGCCGAACTGCACCGGCAGCGGCCGGTCGAAGCCATAGATCTTGCGCAGCTCGTCCTGCATCGCCTGCGAGGCGTCGGGTGGCAGCACCGAGGTCAGCGGGTCGCCCGGCGCGATATGGACCAGCATGAAGCAGAACAGGCTGACGCCGAAGGCGACCGGCAGGACGTAGAGGATGCGCTTGGCGAGGTATTTCAGCATGGGGTCCTCACCTGTCATTCCGGGGCGCGGCACAGCCGCGAACCCGGAATCCACGGCGGGGCACTCCGTTTGAGTCAAGCGAACCCATCAGGTCTCGCCCGGTCGTGGGTTCCGGGTTCATCGCTGCGCGATGCCCCGGAATGACAGCGTCGAGTCGCCTGCGCACCCTCTTCCTCACTTCGCCATGGTGATCGGCGAGAAATCCTGGAACCAGTTCTGCGCCTGGACGAAGCCCTTCACCTTCGGGCTCATGGCGCGCGGATTGACGTCGTGGGTCACCATCAGGAACAGGGCCTCATCGACATATTTCTCGTGGATCTTCTGCAGCAGCGCCGTCTGAGCCGTCGCGTCGAAGGTGGTGCGCACCTGTTCGAAGAGCTTGTCCATTTCAGGATCGCAATAATGACCCCAGTTGGTCCCCGCTGGCGGCGCCAGATTGCACTGGAGGTGACGGATCAGACCGGTGAAGGGATCCTGAATGAAGTAGGTGAAGTTGAGGCCGGTACCGCCCCGCGATGATTCGTGCTTGGCGCCAGCACGCCAGATGTTGATCAAGGTGTTCCATTCGACAACCTCGAAATCGATCTTGATGCCGACATCGGCCAGGTTCTGCTGGACGAACTCGTTCATCGGCAGCGGCTGCATCTGGCCCGACCCCGAGGGCGAGATCAGAATCTTGGTGGTCAGCGGCTTGGCGGGCGAAAAGCCGGCCTCGGCCAGCAGCCTCTTCGCCTCGGCCTGGTCGAGCTTGAGCTTGAACTTGGGGTTGCCGAACCACTGGTGGCCGGGCGGGTAGAAGCCCTCGGCCGGGATCATCAGCCCGCCGAGCAGTTCCTTCAGCCCCTGCCGGTCGACGGCGAGGTTGGCGGCCTTGCGCACGCGGATGTCGTTCCAGGGCGAGCCCTCGGCGCGCGAGAGATGCCAGGTCCAATTGTGCGGATAGGCGTTGGTGATGATCTGGAAGCCGGCCGTCTTGAGCGAGGGGATCAGGTCCGGCGACGGCGCCTCGATCCAGTCCACCTGCCCGGCCCGCAGCGCCGCGGCGCGGGCATTGGCCTCCGGCAGCGGCAGCAGCACCATTTTGTCGAGCTTGGGCACGCGGGCCTTGTCCCAGTAGCCGGGATAAGGCGAAAGTTCGGCGCGCTCGCGCGGCTGGAAGGCGGTGAGCTGCCAGGGCCCCGTGCCCGACGGGGTCTTGGCGAAGGCCTCCCAGCTCTTGCCGAGCTTCTCCCACTGCGCCGGCGAGGACATCATCACCCAGGCGATCTGGTAGGGCAGCGTGGCGTCGGGCGCCTTGGTGGTGATCTCGACCTTGTACTTGTCGATCACCTTGTAGGAAGCGACGGCGGGGATGCGCGAGCGCCCCTGGGCCGCCTGGCGCTGGTCGAATTGCGGCGAATCGTTCTTAAGAAGCTTGTCGAGGTTCCAGACCACGGCGTCGGCGGTGAACTCCGAGCCGTCATGGAACTTGACGCCCTGGCGCAGGGCGAAGGTCCATTTCGTCTTGTCGGCGGCGTCGACGCTCCAGCTCGTGGCGAGGCCCGGCGTCAGGTCGGAGGCCTTGTCGGCCTTGCTGAGGTCCCAGTTGATGAGGCCGTCATAGAGCGTGTAGCCCATGAAGCGCATGCCCTCGCCGCCCTGGTCGGTCTGGCCGGTGGTCAGCGGGATGTCGGAGGCGGTCATGCCGATCCGCAGCGTGCCCTGGGCTTGGGCCGAGGCGGCGAAGAGGGAGACGCCGGCGGCGAGGGTCAGGGCAAGGGCGCTGCGGATCATGGGGTGGCTCCGGTCTGGATGGGTTCCAAACTGGCTTCGCAAGGGCTGTGCCAGTGGCCGATCCTCGGGCCGTCATGCTCGGGCGAAGACCCGAGCATCTCCGGAACGAGATTCTCGGGTCGGCGCTTGGCGCCGCCCGAGAATGACGCGATCGGATGTTACTCCATCGACATCGGAGCGAGGTCGATGAACCAGCTCTTGGGCTGGACCACGCCCTTGACCTTCGCACTCATGGCCCGAGGTCCGACGTCATGGGCCACCCAGACGAAGGGCGCTTCCTCGACGATGCGGGCATGGAGCTTGGCGAGCGCCGCATCGCGCGCCGTCCCGTCGAAACTGGTGCGGGCATCGGCGATGAGCTTGTCGAACTCGTCATTGCCGAAATAGCCCCAGTTGTTGGAGACCGGCGGGAAGGCCTTGGTCGAGGTGAAGCGCACCATGGCGAAGAACGGGTCCATCGCCGCGAACGTCACGTTGGTGGCGTTGGCGCCGCGGGCGTTGGGGTGCTTGGCGCCCTCGCGCCAGTTGGTGAAGACGGCGTTCCATTCGCCGACCTCGAGCGCGACGTCGAAGAAGCACTCCTTCAGCGCCTGCTGCATGAACTCGTTCATCGGCAGTGGCTGCATCTGGCCCGAGCCCGAGGCCGAAGTCAGCACCTTCACCTTCGCCGGCTTCGACGCCGAATAGCCAGCTTCCGTCATCAGCTTCTTGGCGGCCGCGAGATCGTATTTGATGTCGAATTTGGGATTGCCCCACCAGGGATGGCCCGGGGGGACGGTGCCCTTGGGAATCTCCATCAGCCCGCCGAGCAGCGTCTTCAGCTCCTCGCGGTTGACGCAGAGATTGGCGGCGTGGCGCACCTTCTTGTCGAGCCAGGGCGATCCCTCGACGAAGGATAGCTGCCAGGGCCAGACATGCGGCTGGGCGTTGGTGTAGACGGTGAAGCCGCGCTGCTTGATCTGCGGCACGGCGTCCGGCGAGGGCAACTCGATCCAGTCGACCTGGCCCGAGAGCAGGGCCGCGGTGCGGGCATTGGCCTCCGGCAGGGGGACCAGCACGACGCGGTCGATCTTGGGAACGCGCTTGGGGTCCCAATAGGCCTTGTTGGCGACCATCTCGAAGCGCTCGCGCGGCGACAGCTTCACGCCCTTGAACGGCCCGGTGCCGGACGGATCGGCCGAGAAGGCCGCCCAGGCCTGCTTGGCGCGCTCGGCGGGATCGGTGACCGAGGCCGGAACGGCGGCAAGCTTGGCGGCCCAATGCGCCGGGGACGCCATGAACAGGTTGGTCAGGTTGATCGGCAGGAAGGCGTCGGGCTCGCTCGTCGTCAACTCGACGGTGAGCGGGTCGATCGCACGGGCGCTCCGCAGCGTCGGCATGCGCGAGACGGTGACGCCGATCTGGTCCGGGGCGAAATGCGCCGCCGCCTTGTTCAGGACCTTGTCGACGTTCCAGACGACGGCGGCGGCGTTGAAGTCCGAGCCGTCCTGGAACTTGACGCCGGGCCGCAGCTTGAAGGTCCATTTCGTCTTGTCGGTGGCATCGACCGCCCATTCGGTGGCGAGGCCGGGGATGACGACGCTCGCCTTCTCCGCCGAGGAGAGATCCCAATGGGTCAGTGCGTCATACATCGGGATGCCGGTGAAGCGGTTGCCCTCGAAGCCCTGGTCGGGCTGGCCGTGGGTCCGCGGAATGTCCGCCGCCGTCATGCCGATGCGCAGGACCTTCTCCTGAGCGAGCGCGGCGGTGACGAGCGCCGTCGAAAGGCCGAGGCCGAGAAGGGCCGAGCGGGTGAAGCTGGATACGGACACGTGTTTCTCCCCTGTGTTGGCCGCGCGCTCCTGCGAGCGGCGGCACGAGGTTAGCAACGGGCATGCCATACGAAGGTCGTACGACTTGAACTTTGGGAGAGCGCCTCACGACCAAAGAGGCCCGCCATCTTGCCCCGAAGTGGGGCCGCGGGGTCCATCACGTATGCGATCTGGATATTTTGCTCATTTTATAGGCAATATGACCCCTTGTGCGGCAGTCAGTGGAAATCGCGCGATTTCGGCAGGATGCGGACATCGCGCGGATGGCGCCCGCGCGGCGGCTGGGGATGCTTGAACTCGTCGGCGCGCGTCAGCGTGATCGTGGCGCTGTGGCTTTCCGACAGGCTCGCGAGATCGGCGGTGCGGTCGACGACGCGCTGGGCCATCAGATGGACCACGCCCTCGGGGCTCTTCTGCACCCGGCCCTCGATCTGGAGCAGCCGCCCGCTCATCACCTCGCGCCGGAAGCGCTCGAACAGGCGCGCCCAGAGCAGGATGTTGGCGATGCCGGTCTCGTCCTCCAGCGTGATGAAGATCGCCTTGCCGTTGCCGGGGCGCTGGCGCACCAGCACGACGCCGGCGGTCGCGGCCCAGCTGCCGTCGGGGCGGCCTTCGAGCTCGGCGCAACTCAGCACGCGGTCGCGCCGGAAGAGCGGCCGCAGCATGCCCATCGGGTGCCCTTTCAGCGAGAGCCGGGCCGTCTGGTAGTCGGCGACGATCTGCTGCGGCAGCGGCATGACCGGCAGCGGCAGGGCCGGCTCCTCGCCGAGCTCGCGCGCCTGGGCGGCGGCGAAGAGCGGCAGGGCCTCGTCATCCGGCAGGCGGCGCACGGCCCAGAGCGCCTCGCGGCGGTCGAGACCGAGCGAACGGAAGGCGTCGGCATCGGCGAGCAGCCGCATCGCGCGGCCCGGCAGATCGGCCCGGCGCATCAGCTCCTCGACATCGGCGTAGCCCCCGCCCCGCCGCGCCGCGATGCGCAGGCCCCATTCCTCGCGGAAGCCGTCGATCTGGCGGAAGCCGAGACGCAGGGCGAAGCGGGAATGGACAGTCGGCTCCAACCCATTGTCCCAGAAGCTGAAATTCACATCGATCGCGCGCGGCTCGACGCCGCCGATCTCCTGCGCCTCGCGCACAATCTGGGCCGGGGCATAGAAGCCCATGGGCTGCGCGTTCAGCAGCGCGCAGGCGAAGGCCGCCGGATGGTGGCATTTCAGCCAGGAGGAGATGTAGACCAGCTTGGCGAAGGAGGCGGCGTGGCTTTCGGGAAAGCCGTAGCTGCCGAAGCCCTTGATCTGGTCGAAGCAGCGCTGGGCGAAATCACGCTCATAGCCGCGCGCCACCATGCGCTCGACCATCATGTCCTGATAATTGCCGATGCTGCCGTCGCTGCGGAAGGTCGCCATCGCCTTGCGCAGGCCATTGGCCTCGCTGTCGGAGAATTTCGCGGCGACCATGGCGAGCTTCATCGCCTGCTCCTGGAAGAGCGGCACGCCCTTGGTCTTATTCAGCACCTGAAAAAGCTCGTCGGCCGGGCCATGCTCCGGGGCCGGCGCCGGGTAATGCACCGGCTCGATCCCGGCGCGGCGGCGCAGATAGGGATGGACCATATCGCCCTGGATCGGGCCGGGCCGGACGATCGCGACCTGGATGACGAGGTCGTAGAGGATGCGCGGCTTCAGCCGCGGCAGCATGTTCATCTGCGCCCGGCTCTCGACCTGGAAGACGCCGAGCGATTGGCCCCGGCAAAGCATGTCGTAGGTCGGCCCGTCATCCTTGGGCACGTCGGCCAGCCCCATCTCGAGGCCCTCATGCTGCCGCAGCAGGTCGAAGGCCTTGCGGATGCAGGTCAGCATGCCCAAGGCGAGCACGTCGACCTTCATCAGGCGCAGTTCGTCGATGTCGTCCTTGTCCCATTCGATGAAGGTGCGGTCCGCCATCGCGGCATTGCCGACGGGAACCATCTCGTCGAGGCGCCCGCGCGCCAGCACGAAGCCGCCGACATGCTGCGAGAGATGGCGCGGGAAGCCGAGCAGGCGGATGGCGAAGTCGACCGCGCGGCGGATCGTGGGGTTGGCGGGGTCGAGCCCGGCCTGGCGGACGCGGTCGTCGCCGATCTCCGTGCCCCAGCTGCCCCATTGCGTGCCGGCGATGCGCGCGGTGACGTCTTCCGTCAGTCCCAGCGCCTTGCCGACATCGCGGATGGCGCTGCGCGGGCGGTAGCGAATGACGGTCGCGACGATGCCGGCGCGGTGCCGGCCATAGCGCTCATAGATCCACTGGATCACCTCCTCGCGCCGCTCATGCTCGAAATCGACGTCGATATCGGGCGGCTCGCGGCGCTGCGTCGAGATGAAACGCTCGAACAGCACGTCGCTCTCGGCGGGGTCGACGGCAGTGATGCCCAGCACATAGCAGACGGCGGAATTGGCGGCCGAACCGCGGCCCTGGCAGAGGATGCCGCGGCTGACGGCGAATTCGACGATCTGGTGGATGGTGAGGAAGTAGCGGGCGTAGTTCAGCCCCGCGATCAGATCGAGCTCCTTGCGCAGCAGGGCCTCGACCTTCGCCGGTACCCCGTCGGGATAGCGGATGTCGCTGCAGCGCCGCACCAGTTCCGTGAGCCAGGCCTGGTCGCTCCAGCCGGGCGGGACGGGCTCGTCGGGATATTCGTATTCGAGCTGGCCGAGATCGAAGTCGATGCGGGCGAGGAGATGGCGCGTCTCGGCGATCGCCTCGGGGGCATCGCGGAAGAGCCGGATCATCTCCTGGGGCGTCTTGAGATGGCGCTCGGCATTGGCCTCGAGCAGGCGCCCCGCCCGCTCGATCGAGACGCCCTCGCGGATGCAGGTCAGCACGTCCTGCAGGTCGCGCTGCTCGACTGAGTCATAGAGCACGTCGTTGGTCGCCAGCAGCGGGGTCCGGGTCGCGGCGGCGATCGCCTTCAGCCGCGCCAGGCGTCGGCGGTCGTCACCGCGCCGGTGCATGCTGGCGCCGAGCCAGAGCGAGCCGGGCGCGGCCTCGTCCAGCCGGGCGAGCAGCGCAGGCAGGCCAGCGAGATCGCGCGGCGGGATCAGGATGAGCAGGAGATCGCGGGTGTCGGTGAGGAGATCGTCGAGGTTCAGGATGCATTCGCCCTTGCCGGCGCGCCGGTTGCCCTCGCTGAGCAGGCGGCAGAGCCTGCCCCAGCCGCTGCGGTTGGCGGGGTAGACGACGATGTCGGGCGTGCCGTCGGCGAAGACGAGCCGGCTGCCGAGAGCGAGCCGGAAATCCCGCGCCATCGCCCGCAGCTGCTCCGCGGTGAAGGGCAGATCGGCGAAGGCCGGGTTCTCGATCCAGACATGCTCGCCGGGACTGTCGCCCTCCTTCAGCTTCTCGGCCGGGGGCAAACCGTCCTCGCGCAGCTGCCGCAGCGCGCTCCAGGCCCGCACCACGCCCGCCACCGTGTTGCGGTCTGCGAGGCCCAGGCCCGCATGGCCCAGCAGCAGCGCCGTGAGCACGAGATTGGGACCGGGCGAGGCGCCGCGCAGGAAGGAAAAATTCGTCGCGGCAACGAGTTCGGCGAAGGGGTTGAGAGCCTGATTCATGCAAACAGCCCATGCAGGAACCAGCGCGGCAGCGCCTGCTCCGGCTCGTGGAAGCCGATGCGGAAGAGCCAGAAGCGGCGGCCTGCCGAGTCCTCGACGCGGTAATAGTCGCGCATCGGCTCGCTGGAGCCGTCGCGCCACCACTCCGGCGCGATCCGCTCCGGGCCCTCGGCGCGGGCGACGTCATGGATGAGCCGGCGCCAGCGGAAGCGGATCGGCGGGCCGTCCGGCACCTCGGCGATCGCCTCCACCGGCTGGGGCGGCTCGAAGAGCTGGAGCGGGCGCGTCGGCGGCTCATGCGGCACCGGCGCCTGCCATGCGCTGCCGGCCGGCGGCAGCGCGGCCGAGCGGGCTTTCGCCGCCCGGACGGGATGGTGGCTGTCCTGCGCCACGAAGCGCAGCACCCGGTCCCGCCCAAAGCGCACGACCAGCCGGTCGACGAGATCAGCCACGGCCTCGTCCTCGACGGCGCGGCGGTCGAGGCTCGGTTGGCTTTCGCTCAGCGGCTCGCAGACCGGCACGGCGAGGCGCACCGCATCAAAGCCGAAGCCGGGATCGAGCGGGTCGGAGAGGCTCTCGATGCGCTCGCGCCAGAGCCGCAAGATGGCCTTGCCATCGCGCGTCGGGCGCCCGGTCTCGATCACCAGCCGGCGCACCGCCCCGTCGCTGCGATGGAAGCCGATCTCGAAGACGCGCCCGCCCTCGCCGCGCTGTTCCAGCACGCGTGCGGCCTCCGCGATCAGCCGGGCGACGACCTCCTGCAGCCCGTCGAGATCGAGCATCGGCTCGGCGAAATGGCGCTCGACCAGGCAGGCCGGCGGCGGGCGCAGCGGCGTGAGGCGGGCATCCTCATGGCCGAGCATGCGCCGCAGCCGCGTTACCAGATCCTCGCCGAAGCGGGCCGACAGCGCCTTGGAGGGGCGCTCCGCGAGGTCGGCCAGCGTCCTCAGGCCCGCCCGGGTCAAGGCAAGCGCGGTTTCGGGGGAAGCTCGAGTGCCGCGACCGGCAGCGGACGCAGCCAGGCCTCGTCCTGCCCGGGCGGCACGATCCCGCCCCGGCCGAAGCGGGTCAGCGCATGGGCCGCCTCGGGCGTGCCCGCGACGGCCGAACGGAGCGCGAGACCGCCGCGCTGCATCCAGCGGCCGATCGTCGCCAGCAGCGCGCCCTCCCCGCCGAAGAGATGGGCGCAGCCGGTGATGTCGAGCAGCAGGCCCTGGGGGCGATCGAGCGCGACCAGCGGGGTGAAGCGGTCGCAGAAGGCGGCGAGCCGCATCAGCAGGGCCTCGTCGGCCTCAGGCTCGGCCTCGATCGCGATCAGCCCGGGAATGCGGGCCCGCGCGTCGGCCAGGGTGAGATCCCGCGCCAGGCCGAGGGCGAGAGCCCGATCGTCCCCCGCGACGAGGCGAAGCGCATTGCCGCGATGGGCATAGACGACCAGCGGGGCGTCAGCCGGTACGCCGGATGTCGGGACCCGGCCCTCCCGCCGCAGCCGGTCGGTCGGCAGGAAAGGGAACCACAGGGCGAGATAGCGGCGTGGCATCGGGGCTGGCTCTGGGGTGACGGGGGGGCTCGTCGCGGCCGGCAGCGGCCTGACGGTTTCGGACGTCGCTCTGGACAGGGCTCTCCTGGAAAGATTGTCGGTCACGGCTCCACTCCACACGCCACTCACACTCACCCAGCCCCCCGCGATGCCGCAGCAATCGGAGGCTGAAGGCGGGGGCTCCTGGTGCATTCGCCTCGAGCGCCCGCGACGGCAGGGACGCGACCTGCCAGCGGGTCGAGGCCGCGCTCGGCTGCGGCGCCACGGCGGCGCGCAGCAAAAGCGTGGTAGCGCCCGAGCCTTCCGCCGCCAGGGCCAGGCGCCGGCTCGCGGTCAAATCGAGGCGGCGCGGCGCGCCCCAGGGCTCGATCAGCACCGCCCCCAGCGCCGGGCAGCGGGCGGCCTCGGCGCCGGCGCGCAGCACGCCCTCGGCATCGCGCGCCCGCACCAGCAGGACGCGGGCGGGATCGAGCCCGAGTTCGGTCAGCCCCGGCGGATGCAGCCGGCCGGTCTCGGCATCGACGACATCCTGCCGCACCCAGAGGATCGGGCGCTCCTGCGCGGCCCGGATCGCGAGACCGACGGCGAAGCCCGTCGCCGCCGCGAGATCGGCCGTGGCGGGCGCATAGACCTCGTGCAGGGCCGCGCGGGCGATGCCGCCGCCCAGCGCCGCATCGAGGGCGGGCGCGCCGAAACTCACCTGCCCCACCGCCGCAGGCGCGCCGCGCAGCGCCATCTCGGCGAGATGACGGCGCAGATCGGTCAGGGAAGCGGGGTCCGGGCAGGGCAGCATGAGGGCTCATGTTCCGTCTTTGTTCTTTTATAGAACGTGACTCCACGGAAGGCGAGTCAGGGAACGCGCCTATCCCGCTCCGCTTCCGACATCGGATACACAATGTGTATCTCTGCTGCTAAGATGCTCCGCTCAGGAGGCCCCATGCCCGCATCACCGAAGATCGCGACGCGCGCCGTCAATCTGCGTATCCGCGAAGACGTTCGCGACCTGATCGATCACGCCGCCAGCACACAGAGCAAGACGCGCTCGGAGTTCATGATCGACGCCGCGAGGCGCGCGGCCGAAGACACGCTTCTGGACCAGACCCTCATCCGGGTCGATCTCGCGACCTATGATCGATTTGTCGAGGTCCTCGACCGGCCCCCCAGTGGCGAGGCCTATGAGCGCCTGATGTCGGCGCCTCGCCCCTGGAAAGACTGATGCTGGGCGCCCCTGCCCCGCTCGACGACCGTCACAGGCTCGACGACTTCGATTCAGGCGTTTCCGTCCTCGACGACTGGCTTAGGCGCCGATCACGTTCCAACCAGGCCAGCGGCGCTTCGCGAACCTATGTCGTCGCCGACGAAACCGGCCGGGTCGCCGCCTATTACGCGCTCGCTTCGGGGGCTCTCGTCGCAAACGAAGCGCCCGGCCGGCTGAAACGCAACATGCCGGACCCGATCCCGATGGCCGTCCTGGGGCGACTGGCCGTCGACCGGTCCTTCCAGGGACAAGGCCTGGGGGTCGCGATCCTCAGGGATGCCGTCCTGCGGACACGCCAGGCGGCCACGATCCTCGGCATCAGGGGCCTTCTCGTCCACGCCATCTCGGAGGATGCGAAACGCTTCTATGAGCGCTACGGCTTCACGCCCGGGCCGGCGAACCCCATGACACTGGTCATGAGCCTCGCCGACCGGGCGTAATCGCCTCGCTGTCTCAATTCGCCGTGTAGACCAGCTCGCGCTCGGCCTTGGGCGGCAGGAAGGCGCGGGAGAAGATCTCCTCGGGCTTGGGCGTGCGGGCGAGCTGGTAGCCCTCGGCGATGATGCCGATGGCGCTGGCCATGCGGGCGTCCTTGGTGTCGCCGACGCCGATCTCCTTCATCTCCGGCGAGACGATGAGTTCGCTGAAGGAGTATTGCAGGCGCTTCTTCTCGATCGCCTCGTTGACGAGGGCGTCATAGGCCATCACCGCCTTCATGCCGACGGCCTGGTCCTTCGCAATCTCGAGCATCGCCTTGTTGGTGGCGCGCACGAGGCCGGCGACGGCCTTGGGATTCTCCTTGATCAGCTTCTGCGAGACCATCAGCCCATTGGAATAAAGATCGAGCCCGAAATCGCCGAAGGTGAGCCAGTTGAAGTCCTTCTCCGGGTCCTGGCGGTTGAGCAGCAGGTTGAAATAGCTGGTGATGTTGAACACCAGCGCGCCGTCGATGTCGCCCTTGATCAGCAGCGGCTCCTGCAGGTTGGGCGCCATGCTGGTGAGCTTGATCTTGCCCATGTCGAGCCCGTTCTTGCGGGCGAAGACCTCGAGCAGGCGGGTCGTCGGCGTGCCCGGCGCCCCGCCCAGCGTCCTGCCCTCGAGATCCTTCGGCTTGGTGATGCCGGTCGCCTTCTTGCTGGAAATCGCGAAGGGCGGGCGGTTCCAGATCATGTAGACCATGACCGGGTTCTCGCCCGGCTTGGTCGCGGCGTTCTGGATGATGGCGTTGACGTCGCCGAAGCCGGCATCATAGGCGCCGCCCATGATGCGGGTCACGGTCGCGCCCGAGCCCTCGCCCTGGTCGATGATCACGTTCAGCCCCTCGGCCTTGTAGTAGCCCTTGTCGCGGGCGACGAAGAAGGCGGCGTCCGAGCCTTGCGTCTTCCAGCCCAGGGTGAACTTGATCGTGGTTTCCTGCGCCAGCGCGACGCCGGTGAAGGCCAGCCCGGCCATGGCGAGGCCTGCTGCGGCACCGAGGCAGAGTCTTTTCAGCATCTTGTTCCCCTTTTCTGAGACGATGATTCAAGCATTTCGGCGCCGGCCACCCACTGGCTCCCTCGCCGACGATGACGGCGACCCGCGACGGCGCGATCGCGGGCACCGGCGCAGCCCGGGCGGCCAAAGGCGTCGCAGCCGAGGGAGCGCCCCTACGACTGCATGCCTGTCTTCTGAAAAGTGCATGCAATAGCGATGCCATGCCTATCTCACCGTCGCCGCCCATCCCTTGCCTCCTTTCGCGCGGCGCCAACCGGCGATTGCAGCCGCGGATTGCGGCCACCCCAGCCTCGGGGCTAAGACGGAGGCTCACGCATTCGGATTTCGGTGATGACGCGCGAGGACAACCGCAGCCGCCCTGCGACCGACCGGGTCGGAACGATCTGCCGCGCGCTGCGCCGCGCCATCATCGAGCAGGCGCTGGAGCCGGGAGCCAAGCTGCCGGAGGATGCGCTCGGCGAGCGCTTCGGCGTCAGCCGCACGATCGCGCGCCATGCGCTGGGTCAGCTCGCCGCCGAGGGGCTGGTCGAGCTGCGCCGCAACCGCATCGCCGTGGTGGCGACGCCGAGCTGGCAGGAGGCGCGGGACGCCTTCGACATCCGCATCGAACTCGAGCGGCTGGTCGTGCGGCAACTGGCGGGACGGCTGACCAAGGCGCAGATCGCCGAGCTCCACGCCCATGTCGATGCCGAGGACGAGGCGCGCAACGGCCCCGACGCGATCTCGATCCGGCTTGCGACCGAATTCCACATCCTGCTCGCCAGCATGACGGAGAGCCCGATCCTGATCCGCTATGTCAGCGAGATCGCCTATCGCTGCTGCCTGACGCTGTCGCTGTTCAGCCGCCCGCATTCCTCCGAATGCGCCATCAACGAGCACCGGCTGCTGATCGACGCGCTCGCCAAGGGCGATGCCGACGCCGTGATGTCGCTGATGCACCACCATCTCGATTCGGTGGCGAGCCGCGCTCTGGTCGCCCAGACGCGGCCGCGCGGGCGCGACATCATGGACATCCTGGCGCCCTATGCCGAGCCGCCGCGAGCGGCGCGCGCCAAAGCCGCCGGCTGACGGCCTCCCGGCCCCGATCGCAGCCTTCACAGGCGGCAACCGGCATGTAAAGTGCATACAGTTTAGCCTCCCACCGAATCCCCGCCCCGACAGCTCCGTGCCGATGCCCGACGACAGCGCCTTCGACCTCATCTTCCGGCAGGCGGCCCTTCCCGGAGCGGCTAGGCCCGTCGACATCGGTGTCCGGCGGGGGCGCTTTGCCGCCATCGCGCCGGTCATCGTGGCGGATGCCCCCGAAGTGGTGCTCGGCGGCCGCGCCGTGCTTCCGGGCTTCGTCGACAGCCATGTCCATCTCGACAAGGCCTGCCTGCTCGGGCGCTGCGGGCATCTGCAGGGCGGGCTCAAGGCGGCGATCGCCGCCGTTGCGGCGATGAAGCGCGATTTCACGACGCCTGATGTCTATGAGCGCGGCGCGCAGGTTCTGGAGCGGGCGATCGCCAAGGGCACGACGCGGATGCGCAGCCATGTCGAGGTCGATCCGCGCGTGGGCCTGCGCAGCTTCGAGGCGCTGAAGGCGCTGAAGCGCGACTATGCCTGGGCAATCGACCTGTCGCTGTGCGTCTTTCCGCAGGAGGGGCTGACCAACGATCCCGGCACCGAGGACCTGCTGGTCCGGGCCCTGCAGGACGGGGCGGATGCGCTGGGTGGCTGCCCCTATACCGACACTGACCCGCACGCGCAGATCGCCCGGCTGTTTGCGCTGGCGACGCGCTTCGACGTCGATCTCGACTTCCATCTGGATTTCGATCTCGATGCGAGCTGGATGCATCTCGACGAGGTCTGCCGCCAAACGACCGTCCACGGCTATGGCGGACGCGTCGCGATCGGGCATGTCACCAAGCTGTCCTCGCTGCCGCCCGAGGCCTTCACGCGCGCCGCCGAGCGGCTGGCGGAAGCGGGTGTCGCAGTGACGGTTCTGCCTGCGACCGACGTCTATCTGCTCGGCCGGGAGGCGACGCATGACGTGCCGCGCGGGCTGACGCCGGCGCACCGGCTGCTAGATCACGGCGTGACCTGCTCGGTCGCGACCAACAATGTCCTGAACCCGTTCACGCCCTTCGGCGATGCCTCGCTGCTGCGGATGGCGAATTTCTACGCCAATGTCGCGCAGGTCGGCCCGGAAGGGTTCGATGCCTGTATTGACCTCGTGACGGCGCTGCCGGCGCGGCTGATGAACCTCAGGGATTACGGCATCGCCATCGGCAACCCGGCCGATCTCGTCGTGCTCGACGCACCGACGCAGGCCGAGGCGCTGGCGGGCCTGGCCGAGCCGATCATGGGGTTCAAGAACGGCCGGCAGAGCTTTTCGCGGCCGGCGGCGCAGCTGCACGCCCCGAGCCAGCCGCGCGCGGCGTTGCGGGCCGTCGCGGGCTGAGGCGCGTTAGGCTAGCGGACGACCACGCCCCGTCCACGGCCGCGGCAGGAACAGGGCTGGCCGAGCAGGGCCGTGCGTCCGAGCCGGCAGGTTGTGCGCGGGGTCTCGCAGAACCGCCCGACGGCCTGGACGCGCGGGCGGCTCCCGAGACCATCACCGCTCGTGCCTGAGGATGGAGGCCTTCCATAATCGATCGGCGGGCCGGCACCGGGGATCCCGCCGCCACTCGACCGGAGGCGGAGATCCGGCACCGAATCCGAGAGCGAGGGTGGGCCCAGCCCCTGACGCGGACCACCCGGCACGAGCGGCCCGGTGCCCGGCGTTCCGACGCCCTGCGCCAGGACGAGGGCCGGGCCCAGCAGAAGGGTGAGAAACACAAGGACGACGGTTCCTATACGCATCATCTCGATGGTCTCCCGAGCCTGGAGGGCGGCTTCCGGCCGAGCCGTCCTGGCTCAACCTCACCTTGTCAGACAGGTTCCGTGCCCGAGCGCCGATGACGGCCATCGCGACGATGGCCGCTGCCTACTCGGCCGCCGTTCCCATCGCCTGCCGCAGCGGCGCGACCTGCGCCTCGTGCAGCGCGCGGTAGGGGCCGTTCGCGCCCAGCAACTCATCATGGCGGCCCTGCTCGGCGATGCCGGCCTGCGTCACCACGACGATGCGGTCGGCATGGCGGATGGTAGCGAGGCGATGGGCGATGACCAGCGTGGTGCGCCCCTCGGAGAGTTCGGTCAGGGATTGCTGGATCGCGGCTTCCGTTTCGGTGTCGAGCGCCGAGGTCGCCTCGTCGAGGATCAGGATCGGCGGGTTCTTCAGGAAGATGCGGGCGATGGCGAGGCGCTGCTTCTGTCCGCCGGAGAGCTTGACGCCGCGCTCGCCGATCACCGTGTCGAGCCCGGCGGGCAGGTCCGCGATCATCGTCTCGAGCCTGGCGCGGCGGGCGGCCTGCGTGATCTCCGCCTCGCTGGCATCGAGGCGGCCATAGGCGATGTTCTCACGGATCGTGCCGGCGAAGAGGAAGACGTCCTGCTGCACGATGCCGATCTGGCGGCGCAGCGAGGCGAGCGTCAGCGTGCGGATGTCGTGGCCGTCGACGGTGATGGCGCCTGCATCGACCTCGTAGAAGCGCGGCAGCAGCGAGAGCAGCGTGGTCTTGCCGGCGCCGGAGGGCCCGACGAAGGCGACCGTCTCGCCGGCCGCGACCGACAACTCGATGCCCAAGAGGACCGGGCGCTCGCTGGCATAGCCGAAGCCGACGCCCTCGAAACGGATGTCGCCCTTCAGCGGCGGAGCCTCGATCGCGTCGGGCGCATCGGCGATGTCGGGCTCGGTCGCGAGCAATTCCTGATAGCGCTGGAAGCCGGCGATGCCCTTCGGATAGGTCTCGATGACGTTCGCGATCTTGTCGAGCGGGCGATAGAACACGCCGACAAGCAGCAAAAATCCGACGAAACCGCCGACGCTGAGGCTGCCCTGCACGACGTAATAGGTGCCGGCCAGCATCACCGCGAGCTGGACCATGCGCATGCCGAGATAGTTGATGGCCTGGCTGGCGGCCATGATGCGGTAGGCCTCCAGCTTGGTGGTGCGGTAGCGCTGGTTGTCGCCGGCGAAGAGGGCGCGCTCATGGGCCTCGTTGGCGAAGGCCTGGACGACGCGCATCCCGCCGATGTTTTCCTCCAGCCGGGCATTGAAGGCGCCGACGCGGCCGAATTGCCGGCGCCAATTCTGCGCCATCAGCGCGCCGTAGCGCGCCACGATAAAGCCGGCGAGAGGGACGATCAGCGCGGTGATCAGGGCGAGTTGCGGATGCACATAGAGCATCAGCAGGAAGGCGCCGATGAAGGTCATGATCGCGATGAAGAGATCTTCCGGCCCGTGATGGGCGACCTCGCCGATCTCCTCGAGATCCTTGGTGACGCGGGCGACGAGGTGGCCGGTCTTCTGCTCGTCATAGAAGCGGAAGGAGAGCTTCTGGAGATGGTCGAAGGCGCGCCGGCGCATCTCCGTCTCGATGTTGATGCCGAGCCTGTGGCCCCAATAGGTGACGATCGCCATGAGGCCGGAGTTGACCGCGTAGACGACGAGCAGGGCGAGGCCCGCCAGCATGATCAGCGGCCAGTCGCCCCGCGGGAGCAGCAGATCCACGAAAGCCTTCACCGCCATCGGAAAGCCCAGTTCGAGCAGGCCCGACAGCACGGCGCAGCCGAAATCGACCAGGAACAGCGCCCGGTGCGGCCGGTAATAGGCGAAAAACTCTTTCAGCATGGCGCGCTCATAGCAGATCGCGTGCCGGGCGCCTCCGTTACCCGACGCGAGGCCGCCATGCCGCGGGCGAGCGCCCGCCGGTCAACGAACCGCCAGCGTCCCGAGCGCCATCGTCACGGCGGCCTGGGTCGGGTCGATCACGGGGATGCCGAGTTCCTCTTCGAGCGGGCGGCGGTGCCGGGCCATGCCGGCGCAGCCCATGACGATGGCGCCGGCGCCATCGATCTCCTTCAGCTCGCGGCCGATCGCGATCATGCGCTCCAGCGTGCGGTCGCCCGAGGCGGTCTCGGCGACCGACATCTCCAGCGGACGCTCGCCGGCGAGGCGGTCCATCAGCCCCATCTGGCGGAGATAGCGGATATGGCGCGGGATCGAGCGCGACTTGATCGCGATCACGCCGAAGCGGTCGGCGCGGGCGAGTGCTGTCAGGACGCCGCTCTCGGCGATGCCGAAGACTGGGCTCGTCGTGCCCTCGCGGGCGACATGCAGGCCGGGGTCGGAATAGCAGGCGATGACGAAGGCATCGACGCCGTTGGCGGCCTCAACCTTGCGGCGCAGCGGGATCGTCACGCTCTCGGCGTGCTCCTGCGTCTCGACGCCGAAGGGGCCTTCGGTCAGCGTCTCGCAGAGGATCTCGGGGCCGTCCGAGTAGGTCAGCGGCAGAACGGCCTGGCGCAGCCCTTCGGTGACGGCCTCGTTCGAGTTGGGGTTGATCACGAGGATGCGGGCGCGGCGGGTCATGGGGACTGGTCCGTTTCGGGGTGGGCGGCGACGTGCGCAGAGCTCACCGTATCGCCGGCCGTGAGCGCCGACTACCAGCGTCAGGCTGGACCGGCCCCTGCAAAATCGCGGCCCTCAGCAGGAGATACAGCACCGTCGCGTTCAGGATGTGCCAGAGCCAATGGGTTCCGAGCGGAATGGCGTCGCAGAGCGGGCGATCGAGCGTCCGGAAGGTCAGGGAGACGGCGAAGACGAGCCCCGCCAGCGCGATGATCCGGGCCGTCTGCCGGCTGCCATCGCGACGCCACAGCACGCCGGCCATCCCCCACAGCCCGAGCAGGAAGGCCGCATAACCGGTGGAGCCGCGCAGCCCCGGCGGGAGAAAGATGGCCGCCGTCCAGCTCAGGAACAGGGCGAAGCCGAAGAAGGCTGCGGTCCCCAGACCGGTGGCGGCCGGTCCGAGGCCGACGAAGCGCGCCAGCGCCAGGGCGAAATAGGAGAAGGCGAAGAGCTGGATCGGCACGACGTCGGCGGCCAGCGTCCAGGGCTGCGGCGCGGTGTGGAACAGGAAGGAGCCGATGCCAATCGCGGCGACGAGACCGATGAGGAGGAGCACCGGACGATCCTGCCCGCCCGCCCTCCGCCACAGCAGGAAGGCGGCCAAGGCGGCCAGCAGGAAGGCGCCGTTGGTCACGGCGTTCCAGGGCTCGTCCCAGAGATGATCGCCGATCCGCTCGCAATAGCCATAGGTACGCATGGATTGGCCCTCCACGGAGCAGGCTATCGCCGTCCGACGACCCTTGCGCGACGCGACGCGTCTGGGCGCTGGGCGAACCGGGTCGACAGCTTGCCGCGCGCCGCCGCCTCGCCCAGACTGCCAGCCGGGTCCATGGGGTCGGGGAGGATCGAGCATGCGCGCACTGACGATGGGACTGGCGGTGCTCGGGCCGCTGTTCGCGATGACGGCCAATCCCCTCCCCGCCCGGGCCGAGAGTTGCGACGACCTCTGGTATGCGCGCAACGAGATCTACAAGGCGCAGGGCTACTGCTTCCGCACGCGCCGCGGCATCGACGCCTTCGGCAATGCCGGCTGCCAGTACGATAATGCCGAGGACGTGCCGCTCTCGGCCGCGCAGCGCCGCACCATCGCCGACATCCAGCGCGAGGAGCGGGCGCGGCGCTGCCCGCGCTGAAAGGCCGTTCCGCTTTGTTGTGGACGCCGGGCGCAGACCGGGCGCGTCGGCGGCCGCCTGTGATAGAAGCGCCGGCTGCGAGGCTTCCCGCCCGACCGGAACGGGCGGCCTGCGGCAACCGGAGCGTTTGACGGCGTGACCACGGCGATCGACATGGGGCTGACACAGGGCGGCCAACCCGCCCTGCTGGACCTTGCCGAGCTGCTGGCGACGCGGCTCCTCGTCCAGGGCAATTCCGGCTCGGGCAAATCGCATCTGCTGCGGCGGCTGCTCGAACAGAGCGCGCCCTTGGTGCAGCAGGCGGTGATCGACCCGGAGGGCGATTTCGTCAGCCTCGCCGAGCAGTTCGGCCATGTCGTCGTCGATGCCGAATGCGGCGAGGCCGAGTTGCAGCGCGTCGCGCTGCGGGTGCGCCAGCACCGCGTCTCGGTGGTGCTCAATCTGGAGAATCTGGAAGCCGACGAGCAGCTGCGCGCCACCGCCGCCTTCCTCGGCGGCCTGTTCGACGTCGACCGTTCGCTCTGGTTCCCGATGCTGATCGTGGTCGACGAGGCGCAGCTCTTTGCCCCCGTCATGGCGGGCGAGGCCTCCGACGAGGCGCGCAGGCTCTCGCTCGGCGCGATGACCAACCTGATGTGCCGCGGGCGCAAGCGCGGGCTCGCCGGCGTCATCGCGACACAGCGGCTCGCCAAGCTCGCCAAGAACGTCGCAGCGGAGGCTTCCAACTTCCTGATGGGGCGCACCTTCCTCGACATCGACATGGCGCGCGCCGCCGATCTGCTCGGCATGGACCGCCGCCAGGCCGAGATGTTCCGCGACCTCGAGCGCGGGCAGTTCGTCGCGCTCGGCCCTGCCCTGTCGAAGCGGCCGCTGCCGCTGCGGATCGGCTCCGTCACCTCGGTCGACCGCGGCGGCGCGCCGGGGCTGATGCCGCTGCCCGAGCAGGCGCCCGAGGAGGCCGGCAAGCTGATCTTCACCGCCGGTGCCGACGAGCCTGCACCCGTGAGCCGCCTGCCGCGCCCGGCCCCGCGACCGCGCCCGGCCGTCCACGACACGCTGCGCCAGATCGAGAGCTACCGCCCCACGCCCGCCCTCGATCCGGAGCCTGAGGTCGAAATCGAGCCGGCGGAGCGCGAGGCGATCATGGTCGAGATCCTGCGCGAGCTGATGGCCGATCCCGAGGCCCGCTCGCGCCAGGTCGCCGTGCTCTATCAGGATTTCACCGTCCGCTGCCGGATGCGCCGGCTCGGCCGCACACAGCTCAGCCTCGACGAGTTCCGCCGGCGGCTGGCCGTCGCCAAGGCGGGAGCCGGCGAGGAGATCACCGGCTCGGCGACCTGGCAGGCGGCGGTCGAGGCGTCTCTTTCACTACCGGACGATCTGCACGGGCTCTTCCTGTTCATCGCGCGCGCCGCGATGGAGGGCGCGCCCTGCCCCAGCGATGCCGAGCTGGCGCAGGTCTATGGCACCCATTCGCCGAGCCGCGCGCGCCGGCTGATCGCCTATATCGAGGAACGCGGCCTGATCGTCTGTCATGTCGATTTCCGCGGCCAGCGGACGCTCGCCCTGCCGACGCTCGGCATCGAGACGGCGCCCGGCCAGGGCTCGGTCCGCACCGCTGGCGTGCCGCGCGGGGCGCGGGGCTGAGGTATCGCGCGTCATGCTCGGGCTCGCCCCGAGCATCTCCGGCAAGAGATTCTCGGGTCTACGCTTCGCTTCGCCCGAGAATGACGGCTGCTTGTGCATTCGCCACGAGCCGTAAACTTGACCAGCCCGCCCCCGACCGTGCATGACCGGAACCCAAAATCCGTGGCTTGAGCCGATGCGCATCCTGCTGATCGACAATTACGACAGCTTCACCTGGAATCTGGTCCACCTGATCGGCGGACTGGGAGCCGAGGTCGAGGTGCGTCGCAACGATGCGCTCTCCGTCGATGAGGCGCTGGCCGGCGATCACGACGCGATCGTGCTCTCGCCGGGCCCCTGCACGCCCAACGAGGCGGGCATCTGCCTCGATCTCGTCCGCGAGGGCGCGGATAAGAAGCCGATTTTCGGCGTCTGCCTCGGGCTGCAGACGATCGGCCAGGTCTTCGGCGGCGATGTCGTCAGGGCCCCTCTGCCGATGCACGGCAAGGTCTCCCCGATCGAGCACCGGGCGCGGGGACTGTTCCGCGGCATCAACGGCCCGCTGCAGGCGACACGCTATCATTCGCTGGTCGTCGCCCGCGAGACCTGCCCGGCCGATCTGACGATCGAGGCCGAGACGCAGGACGGTTTGATCATGGCGCTGTCGCATCGCAGCCTGCCGGTCCATGGCGTGCAGTTCCACCCCGAAAGCATCGCCTCCGAGCATGGCGCCACGATCCTGCGCAATTTCCTCGACCTCGCGGAGCGATGGCAGCGCGAGCATGCCACCGCCGCGCCAGCCGAGGTCGACTGAGCGCCGGCCCGCACAAGCCGCCTTTCCCGATCGCCCGTTTTTTCGCAGAGTTCCCATGGACGATTTCAAGCCCTTCATCGCCAAGGTCGCGACCGGCGCCTCGCTCTCGCGCGACGAGGCGCGCGACGCCTTCGACACGATCCTGTCGGGCGGCGTCACCAATGCGCAGGCGGCCGCCTTCCTGATGGCTCTGCGGGTCCGCGGCGAGACGACCGAGGAGATCACCGGCGCGGTGGGCGCAATGCGCGGCAAGATGCTGACGGTCGACGCCCCCGCCGATGCCATCGACATCGTCGGCACGGGCGGGGATTCCTCGGGCTCCTACAATGTCTCGACGCTGGCCTCGATCATCACGGCGGCCTGCGGCGTACCGGTCGCCAAGCATGGGAACCGTGCCGCCTCCTCCAAGACCGGCACGGCCGATGTGCTGATGGCGCTCGGCGTCCAGGTCGGGCTCGAGCCGGCGGCGACGGCGCGCTGCATCGCGCAGGCCGGCGTCGGCTTCATGTTTGCGCCGACGCATCACGCCTCGATGCGCCATGTCGCGCCGGTGCGCGTCGAGCTCGGCACGCGCACGATCTTCAACCTGCTCGGCCCACTCTCGAATCCGGCCGGCGTCAGGAAGCAGCTCATCGGTGCCTTCTCGGAAACCTGGCTGGAGCCGATGGTGAAGGTGCTGGCGAGCCTCGGCTCGACGCGGGTCTGGGCGGTTCATGGGTCCGACGGGCTCGACGAGATCACCACGACGGGCCCGACGCGCGTGGTCTCGCTCGACAACGGCACGATCGAGAGCTTCCAGATCTCGCCCGAGGATGTCGGGCTGGCACGCGCCAAAGCGGAGGATCTGCGCGGCGGCGAGCCGGCGCAGAACGCCGAGGCCCTGCGCGCCGTGCTCGACGGGCAGAAGACCGCCTTCCGCGACATCGCCGCCTTCAACGCCGCCGCGGCGCTTCTGGTCGCCGGCCGGGCGGGCGATCTGCGCAACGGCTTCGCGCAGGCGAATGCGGCGCTCGACAGCGGCAAGGCCAAGGCGACGCTGGCTGCCCTCGTCGCCAGTTCGAACGCGTGAGGCGGCGATGAGCGACATTCTCGCGAAGATCGAGGCCTATAAGCGCCAGGAGATCGCGGACGCCAAATTGGCGATCCCGCAGGACCGGATCGAAGTGCTGGCGCGCGACGCCGGGCCGACGCGCGGCTTCGCCGATGCGCTGACCGCGAAGCACGCCGCCGGCCGCCCGGCGCTGATCGCCGAGATCAAGAAGGCCTCGCCCTCCAAGGGGCTGATCCGCGCCGATTTCGACCCGCCCGCGCTGGCGCGCGCCTATGCCGCCGGCGGGGCGGCCTGCCTCTCCGTCCTGACCGACGGCCCCTCCTTCCAGGGCCGGCCGGAGTTCCTGCTGCAGGCGCGCGCGGCCTCGGGCCTGCCCGTGCTGCGCAAGGATTTCCTCTACGATCCCTATCAGGTCTACGAGGCGCGGGCCTGGGGCGCGGACTGCATCCTGATCATCATGGCCGGCGTCGACGACGCCACGGCCCGCGCGCTGGAGACCACGGCCTTCGATCTCGGCATGGATGTGCTGATCGAGGTCCATGACGAAACCGAACTCGACCGCGCGCTGGCACTGAAGAGCCGCCTGCTCGGCATCAACAACCGCGACCTGCGCGACTTCACCGTCGACCTCGCGGTGACCGAACGACTGGCGCCGCGCGTGCCGGCCGACCGCATCGTCATCAGCGAGAGCGGCATCTTCAGCCATGACGACATCAGCCGGCTGAAGCGCGCCAGCGTCGGCACCTTCCTCGTCGGCGAGAGCCTGATGCGGCAGGCCGATGTGACGGCCGCGACGCGCGAACTGCTGACGGGGCAGGCATCTGAAGGAACGCCCCGGGAGACCGCCGCGTGAGCGGGCTCAGCCATCTCGACGCGCAGGGCCAGGCGCATATGGTCGATGTCGGCGACAAGGCCGAGACCTCTCGCGTCGCCATCGCGGAAGGCTGCGTCGTGATGCAGCGTGAGACGCTGGCGATCGTACGCGCCGGCGACGCCAAGAAGGGCGACGTGCTCGGGACGGCACGGCTCGCCGGCATCATGGCCGCCAAGCGCAGCCATGAACTGATCCCGCTCTGCCACCCGCTGCTGATCACCAAGATCGCGGTCGATCTCGCCATCGACGAGGCCCTGCCCGGCATACGGGTCCGCGCAGAGGTGAAGGTGAAGGGCCAGACCGGGGTCGAGATGGAGGCGCTCACCGCCGTCAGCGTCGCCTGCCTGACGGTGTACGACATGGTCAAGGCGGCCGACCGTGGCATGCGGATCGAAGGCATCCGTCTGACGCATAAGTCCGGCGGCAAGTCGGGCGTCTTCGAGGCCGACACCGCCGCGTCGGGGGCGCGCTGATGGCTCTGACGCCGGTCCCGGTCGCGCTGCGCGCGCTGCTCGACAGCGTGCCCGGCCCCACGCCCATCGAGACGCTGCC
Organism: Allobosea sp. R86505; assembly: GCF_042466375.1. Lineage (NCBI taxonomy): Bacteria > Pseudomonadati > Pseudomonadota > Alphaproteobacteria > Hyphomicrobiales > Alloboseaceae > Allobosea > Allobosea sp. R86505. The sequence goes on from NZ_JAXHPY010000001.1 coordinate 3,294,506, forward strand.
GCTGGCGCACTGCGCCTGGCGCGTGCTCGGAGCCGATCTCGCGGCGCTGCGGACGCAGCCCCCCTTCGCCAACTCGGCCATGGACGGCTATGCGGTGCGGGTGGAGGATCTCGCTCCCGGCGCCGAGTTGCGCGTTCTCGGCGAATCCGCCGCCGGGCGTTCCTTCGCAGGCAGTGTCTCCACCGGCGAGGCAGTGCGCATCTTCACCGGCGCGCCGATCCCCGAAGGTGCAGACACCATCCTGATCCAGGAGAACGCGGACGGCGTCGGCTCGGCCGCGATCACCGTCCGCGAGGGCGCGCCGAAGGGCAGGTTCATCCGCAAGGCCGGGCTCGATTTCAGTGACGGCGATCGGCTGCTCGCGGCCGGAACCCGCCTCGACAGCGCCGCACTCGGGCTTTCCGCCGCCGCCGGCCATCCGGCGCTGCCGGTGCGCCGCAAACCCCTGGTCGCGATCCTCGCCACCGGCGACGAACTCGTGCTGCCGGGCGAACCGGTCGGGCCCGACCAGATCGTCGCGTCCAACTCGTTTGCGCTTGCCGCGCTGGTCGAGCAGGCGGGCGGGAGCGTGCTCGACCTCGGCATCGCGCGCGACGACCATGCGGACCTCGCCGCGCGGATCGGGCAGGCGCGGGAGGCCGGCTGCGACGTGCTGGTGACTTTGGGTGGCGTCTCCGTCGGCGCGCATGACCTGGTCCAGGAGGCGCTCAAGCGGGCCGGGATGGATCTCGGCTTCTGGAAGATCGCGATGCGGCCGGGCAAACCGATGATGACGGGCCGGCTCGGCCCGATGGTGGCCATCGGGCTTCCGGGCAATCCGGTGTCCTCGATCGTCTGCGGCCATCTCTTCGTTGTCCCGGTGGTCGAGGCCCTGCTCGGCATTCCCTCGCCGGAGCGCGACCGCAGCGAGCCGGGGCTGTTGGGCCTCGACATGCCCGCGAACGATGAACGTGAGGATTATCTGCGCTCCAGCCTCGTCCTGACCGAGGCCGGCTGGGAGGCGACGCCGTTCGAGCGGCAGGATTCCTCGATGCTCGGTCTGCTCGCCCAGGCGCAGGCGCTCGCTATCCGACCGGTCTTCGCGCCGGCCGCCCGCAAGGGCGATCCCTGCCGCTTCATCCGTTTGCGCTAGGCTGCGGCCGGCCGATCCGCTTGCGGAACACAACGCGAACGGGTATGGTGTTCGTGATTTGTTTCGAATCTGCGACAACCGGCAGATTCCAGAGCGCCGGCGGGGATCATGCTGACACGCAAACAGTTCGAGCTGCTTCGTTTCATCCAGGAGCGCCTGCGCGAAAGCGGCGTCCCCCCCTCCTTCGACGAGATGAAGGACGCGCTCGACCTCAAGTCCAAATCCGGCATCCACCGCCTGATCATGGCGCTCGAGGAGCGCGGCTTCATTCGTCGCCTGCCCAACCGGGCGCGGGCGCTCGAGGTGATCAAGCTGCCCGACGGCGCTGGCGGCGGCCTGCAGCCCGGCGCGCGCCGGTTCAACCCGTCGGTCGTCCAGGGTGGGCTCGGCAAGGATGCGCCGCCGGCCAAGGACGGGCTGCCCGGCCGGGTCCGGTCGGTGGAAGCCGCGTCCGAGGATGCCCGCAACACGATCACGATCCCCGTCATGGGCCGCATCGCCGCGGGCACGCCGATCTCCGCGATCCAGAGCCGCAGCCACAGCGTCGCCCTGCCCGCCGATATGCTCGGCTCGGGCGAGCATTTCGCGCTGGAGGTCCGCGGCGACTCGATGGTCGAGGCCGGCATTCTCGACGGCGACACGGTGGTGATCCGCCGCCAGGACACGGCCAACACCGGCGACATCATCGTCGCCCTGATCGACGACGAGGAGGCGACGCTGAAGCGGCTGCGCAAGCGCGGCTCCTCAATCGCGCTAGAGGCGGCCAATCCCGCCTATGAGACGCGGGTGCTCGGTCCCGACCGGGTCAAGATCCAGGGCCGGCTGGTCAATCTGATGCGGCGTTACTGAAGGCGCTCGGCTTCGGGAACGCTCTCGGCGACGGATGGCGCGGGGGCTGTCGCAGGGGCTGTTCGGGCCGCGGGCTGGATCGGCGGCTGACGGCTCCAGGGCCGTGAGCGTCCTTCCTGTTCGGCGGCATGGCGGCGCCAGCCCGTGAGGCCAGGCACGAGTGCTGTCGCCCCGTCGCGTTGCAGTGCGGTCCGGTCGATCAGCAGTGCCGCGCAGGAGGCCGTCCAGGGAATCGGCGTCACCACCACATCCGCGCGCCGGCAATCCTCGATGATGGCCAGCCGCTCCTGCGCATAGGCGATGGAACGCCCATTCGTTGTGGTCAGGACGCAGCCGGCGGGGTCGCAGGAGGCACCCTGGCGCAGCGACGGGTCGTCCGCCTTGCGGCCATCCCCATCGGCGCTCAGCCATTGCTCCAGTACGAAGCGGCTCGGCCGACCGGCTATGACGAGGCGGTCGTCTCGCCCGCGCACAGCCAGGCCGGCCCCTTCGCGCTCGACCAGGATCGCTGGGCGCTCGGGCTTGGCCGCCACCGCGACGCCCGCGGCCAGCGGCAGTAAGGCCAGCAGGCGCAGCTTCGTGCTCCACAGCGTCGCCCAGAGGAGCGACAGCACGAAGCACAGCAGCGCGGGCGTCCCGAAGGCCGGGATCACCAGGGTGGAATGATCGATGGTTGCGACCCAATGCGCCAGTTTCAGCACCACCTCGGAGGCCTGCCCCATCAGCCACCAGGCCGGCGCATCCAGGCCGAAGGGGTAGGCCAGCACGCCGAAGACGGCGGCGGGCATCACGAACAGCGAGACGAAGGGCAGCGCCAGCGCGTTGCCGAGCAGCCCGAAAGGGTTGAAGGTCTGGAAATGGAAGGCGCCGAAAGGGGCGGTCGCGGCGGTCGCCAGCAGCGTGGTCGCGACGATGCCGCAGGCGGCGATCCACAGCGGGCGCAGCGGCCAGGGCAGCGCCGGCGGTGGCTGCGGCCGGCCGCGGTTCTCCCAGCGCTCGGCGAAAGCGATCAGGGCCGCCACCGCGCCGAAGGACATCTGGAAACTCGGCCCCAGCAGCGCCTCGGGTTCGCGCAGGAGAACGATCATCGCCGCCAGCGCGAGATTGCGCATGCTCAGCGCCGGGCGGTCGACGAGGATCGCGCCGAGCATCACCAGCGTCATGATCAGCGAGCGCACGGTCGCGACCTCGGCGCCCGAGAAGACGCAATAGGCGACCGAGCCCGCCATCGCGGCGAGGGCAGCGATCTTCTTGACCGGCAGGCGCAGCGCCAGCGTCTGCGAGAGCGCGAGCAGCGCCCGCGCCAGCCAGAAGATCGTCCCGGCCGCGAGCACCATGTGCAAGCCGGAGATCGACACGATGTGGTAGATGCCCGCCGCGCGTAGATCGGCGTTGGTCGTCTCGGTGATCAGCCCGCGCTTGCCGGTGACGAGCGCCGCCGCCATCGCACCCGCCTGCCCGCCGCCGATGGAGGCGATGCGCTGCGTCAGGGCGTTGCGGGCGCGGTCGAGCGCGGCGGCGATCTGCAGCGCGGCCGGAGGCGCCTGCGGCGGCCGCGTCACCGCGATCTTGCCGGAGACGCTGCCGACGGCGCCGAGCCCGCGAAAGAAGGCGTCGCGGCCGAAATCATAGCCGCCCGGCCGGGCCGGACCCGGCGGCGGCAGCAGCCGCGCCACCGCCGCGATGTGATCGCCCGGCGCGACCTGGCCGGCGCGAATGTTGACCCGGACGCGTCTCGGGCGGTCGGCCTCCTCGACGCCGGCCAGACCCGTCACCAGAATGACGAGGCGGGCGCCGGCGTCACGGCTCTCGACCGACTCGACGAAGCCCGTCAACTGCCCGACCCGTGGCCGGTCCAGCAGTGGCGCGGCGACCGAGGCCGTCCGCCAGGCCGCGGTCGCGAATCCTGCGAACGCGGCCGCCAGCGCGATCAGCGCCCGCGCCCCGCCCGGATGGCGGCGCAGGCCGAACGCCCCCGCTGCAGCGAGCCCGAAGCCGACCAGCGGCGCCCAGAGCGCCGGCTCGCGATCGGCAGCGAAGTAGAGGAGGATGCCGATTCCCATCGGCACCGGCAGCCAGATGAACAGGCGGCGGCGCTCGGCCTCGAGCGCCAGGCTGCGCCTGAGGCGCTCGCGAGTGGAAGCCAGCGCGAGAGCAAGGTGCGGTCCGCCCCGGGCGCAACCCGGCCGGCCCCAGGGCAGCGCCAGGGTCCGCGCGCCACGGCGGCGCGTCGCCTCCCCCTGCCCTGGCGGCGGTGCCGGCTGCATCGGCTCCCCATCCCTGCCCGCATCGGCGGCGCGCGCATCTTGCGCTTAACGCCAGCCGCCAGGGCATGTTACAGGGGCCGCGCCGGATGTCATGCCCGCTTCGGCGCGCGCCGTGCCGCGGCGTGCCGACTCGCCACTTTCCCCTCAGCCCCTTTCGACAGCCAGCCGGAGCCAAGCTTTCATGAGCGATGCCGTCGTCACACGTTTTGCGCCCTCGCCCACGGGCTTCCTGCATATCGGCGGGGCGCGGACCGCGTTGTTCAACTGGCTCTATGCGCGGCGCCATGGCGGCAAGATGCTGCTGCGTATCGAGGACACGGACCGCGAGCGTTCGACCGAGCCGGCGATCGCGGCGATCCTCGACGGGCTGAAATGGCTCGGTCTCGATTGGGATGGCGAGACGGTGTACCAGTTCTCGCGGGCCGAGCGGCACCGCGAGGTGGCGCATCAGATGCTCGCCAGCGGCAACGCCTATCGCTGCTACGCGACGCCGGCCGAGCTCGACGCGATGCGCGAGCAGGCCAAGGCTGCCGGCAAGCCGATGCGCTATGACGGGCGCTGGCGCGACCGCGACCCCGCCACAGCCCCCGAGGGCGTCCAGCCGGTGATCCGCCTGCGCGCGCCGCAGACCGGTGAGACGGTGGTCGAGGACGAGGTTCAGGGCCGCGTCGTCTGGCAGAACGAGAATCTCGATGATCTCGTGCTGCTGCGCTCGGACGGCAACCCGACCTATATGCTCGCCGTGGTGGTCGACGACCATGACATGGGCGTGACCCATGTCATCCGCGGCGACGACCACCTGACCAACGCCGCGCGCCAGACGCAGATCTACCAGGCGATGGGCTGGACGGTCCCCAGCATGTCGCACATCCCGCTGATCCATGGGCCCGATGGCGCCAAGCTCTCCAAGCGCCACGGCGCGCTCGGTGTCGATGCCTATCGGGCCCTGGGCTATCTGCCGGTGGCGCTACGCAATTACCTCCTGCGCCTCGGCTGGAGTCATGGCGACCAGGAAATCTTCTCGACGCAGGAGATGATCGATCTGTTCGACCTCGGCTCGATCGGGCGATCGGCCGCGCGCTTCGACTTCGCCAAGCTCGAGAGCCTGAACGGGCTTTATATGCGCCAGTCCTCCGACCGCGACCTGCTCGACGCGCTCAAGGTGATCCTGCCGGAAATCGGGCCGCCGCGCGGGCTGGGCCCGACGCTCTCGCCCGAGCTGGAAGCGCGTTTCCTCGCCGCGATGCCGGGCCTGAAGGAGCGCGCCAAGACGCTCATCGAACTGCTCGACAGCGCCTATTATCTCTATGCGCCGCGCCCGCTGCAGCTCGACGCCAAGGCGGCCGCCCTGCTCGACGATGCAGGCAAACAGCGACTGCCGGGGCTTGCGCAGACGCTGGCCGCGATCAACGACTGGTCCGTCGAGGCGCTCGAGGCTGCCGTGCGTGGCTTCGCGGAAACGCATGGGCTGAAGCTCGGGCAGGCGGCGCAGCCGCTGAGGGCCGCTCTGACGGGGCGCGCCATGTCGCCGGGCCTGTTCGACGTGATGGCGGTTCTCGGGCGCGAGGAAACCCTTGCTCGGCTCGCCGACCAGAGCTGAGCAAAACGCTGTCCCGACCGTCTTTCGGCTCGGTTGAACCGGGTCTGCAAATGGTCTAGTGACGCCTGATGTGGCCACGCTGGCGTCTGCCGGCGCGGGCACGAATATTGCTTGAAAATCAGTCGGATGAACCGCTCTTCGACCCTCGGCCGCCCCTGCACCGACACGACCCTGTCATGTCGGTTCGCTCTGACGACGGACAGGTCTCATGGACAACCGTGACAAGACCGAGCGCGACGACGACTGACCAGCAGCGAGCCTGAAAGGATCGGTATCGATGAGCGGAACCACCAGCCAGCTTCAGGTCGACGGCAAGACCGTCGATATGGCGATCAAGACGGGTTCAATCGGCCCGTCCGTCATCGACATCGGCAAGCTCTATGCCCAGACGGGCATGTTCACCTATGATCCCGGCTTCACCTCGACGGCGAGCTGCGAGTCACAGATCACCTATATCGACGGCGACGAGGGCGTGCTGCTCTATCGCGGCTACCCGATCGAGCAGCTCGCCGAGCATGGCGATTTCCTCGAGACCTGCTATCTGCTGCTGGAAGGCGAACTGCCGACCGCGGCGCAGAAGGCCGATTTCGACTACCGCGTGACGCGCCACACCATGGTGCACGAGCAGATGGCCCGCTTCTTCCAGGGCTTCCGCCGCGACGCGCATCCGATGGCGGTCATGGTCGGCTCGATCGGCGCGATGTCGGCGTTCTACCACGACTCGACCGACATCTCGGACCCGCATCAGCGCATGGTCGCTTCGATGCGCATGATCGCGAAGATTCCGACGCTGGCGGCGATGGCCTACAAGTACACGGTCGGCCAGCCCTTCGTGTATCCGCTGAACTCGCTCGACTACACCTCGAACTTCCTGCGCATGTGCTTTGCGGTCCCGGCCGAGGAGTACAAGGTCAATCCGGTGCTGTCGCGCGCGCTCGACCGGATCTTCATCCTGCATGCCGACCACGAGCAGAACGCCTCGACCTCGACGGTGCGCCTCGCCGGCTCGTCGGGCGCCAACCCCTTCGCCTGCATCGCGGCCGGCACGGCCTGCCTCTGGGGCCCTGCCCATGGCGGCGCCAACGAAGCGGCGCTGAAGATGCTCGAGGAGATCGGCTCGGTCGAGAACATCCCGAAATTCATCGCCAAGGCGAAGGACAAGAACGATCCGTTCCGCCTGATGGGCTTCGGCCACCGCGTCTACAAGAACTACGATCCGCGCGCCAAGATCATGCAGAAGACCACGCATGAGGTCCTCAACGAGCTCGGAATCAAGGACGACCCGCTGCTCGACGTGGCGATCGAGCTCGAGCGCATCGCGCTGTCCGACAGCTACTTCATCGAGAAGAAGCTCTATCCGAACATCGACTTCTATTCGGGCATCACCCTGAAGGCGATGGGATTCCCGACCTCGATGTTCACCGCACTGTTCGCGCTGGCGCGCACCGTCGGCTGGATCGCGCAGTGGAAGGAGATGATCGAGGATCCGTCCCAGCGCATCGGCCGCCCGCGCCAGCTCTACACCGGCTCGCCGCAGCGCGAATACAATCCGATCGGCCGCCGCTGATCCGGCCCGGCAGACCAGCCTGAGGGGGCGTGACGGACAGACCGTCGCGCCCCTTTTTTGGTCTGCGTCAGGTCTCGCTCCGAGCCCGGACATGGTCCGGGACAGACCGCGTTCGCGTCGAGAGTGCGCGGCATCACCCCGGAAACAAGCCCGGGCGCAGGTCGCTCGCGCTACGGGGGCGAGGGCCGGTGCGGACGGCCCGCCAGCGGCCTGCGCGCCTCGACCAGCGCCAGCGCGGCCTCGACGGCGTTGGCGGCCGGACTCTCCCCGGCCGACCGCATGATCGTCTCGACCTCGGCGAAACCGGCGAGCTGCCGATGCCGCCCCTCTCCCTCTGCCAGGGCCGCTTCGAGCTGATCGGCCAGCCGCTGCGCCGTCGCATCCTGCTGAATGAACTCAGGCACGACGCTTCGGCCGAGGATGAGGTTGGGCAGGATCACGCTGGGCAGCTTGATGAGACGCCGCGCGATCGCAGCCTCCCAGCCGGCGCCGCGATAGGCCGCGACCGTCGGCACCTGCGCCAGAGCGAGCTCGAGCGTGACCGTGCCCGACGCCGCCAGCGCCGCCCGCGCGCTGCGAAAAGCCGCGAGCTTCGCCGCCTCTCCCAGCACGATCTTGGGCTTTTGAGCCCATCCGGCGACCGCCTGCGCGATCTCGTCCTTCAGATGTGGGACCGCCGGCAGGACGAAACGCGCGCCGGGCAGCTTCGCGGCGACGCGGGCCACCGCCTCGCCGAAGACCGGCATCAGGTGGCGGATCTCCGAACGCCGGCTGCCGGGCAGCACGAGGACGACGGGAGACGCGGCGTCCGCCCGCGCCGCGGCCTCGGCAGGGCCCGGCCGCAGCTCGGCCAGCCGTTCGATCAGGGGGTGGCCGACATACACCGTCGGTGGCCCCTGGAGCCGCTCCAGCGCCGCCGGCTCGAACGGCAACAGGGCCAGAATCCGGTCGATATGCGGCTTCATCCGGCGCGCGCGCCCCGAGCGCCAGGCCCAGACGCTGGGGCAGACCCAGTGGGCGATGGGGATGTCGGGCGTGCGGGCCCGCACCTTCTTCGCCACACGCAGGCTGAAATCCGGCGCGTCGATCGTCAGAAGGAGATCGGGCGCGAAGGTGGCGATGCCGCGCGCGGCGTCCTCCATCCGCCGCAACAGCAAGCGCAGGCGCGCGACGACGGGAGCAAACCCCATCACGGCGATGTCTGCCTGCGGGAACAGCGGCACCAGCCCGGCTGCGACGAGCGCCTCGCCGCCGACGCCGGTGACGATGACCTCCCGCGGGGCCAGCCTGCGGCGCAGGGTCTCGAGGAAGCGCAGTGCGAGCGCATCGCCGGAGGCCTCGCCTGCCACGATGGCCAGGCGGAAGGGCTCCGTCATGGTACGCCCTCGACGACCAGCCCGGCCTCGTCGGCGAGCCGGCCCAGCGCTCCGGCATCGCCGACGAGCACGCGACCGGAACGCAGCCCGATTCCCGCCAGGCCGGCAGCGGCGACGTTGCGCAGTGTCTGCGGGCCGATCGCCGGCATGTCGACGCGCAGATCCTGCCCATCCTTGGGGGCCTTGACCAGGACGCCGTCGCCCTTGGCGATCCGGAGACGCCCGGACTCGACCATCTCGGCGACGCGGCGGATCATGGCATCAGTGCCCTCGGCGGCCTCGATCGCGATGACGCGATGGTCGGCCAAGATGGCCGCCTGCCCGACGTCGAAAGGCGACAGCGCCGCCAGCAGCTCGAAGCCGCGCGCGATCAGCGCCTTCTGCTCCGGCGTGGCTGCCCGGCGGCCGAGGGCGCCGAGCGGCGCGGTCATATCGGGGGCAATATCGGCCGGGCCATGCACCGCGAAGCCCTGCCCCTCGAAGAAGCTGACGACGCCGCGCAGCAGATGGTCGTCGCCGCCGCGGAAGGCGCGGGCGAAATGCGGCAGGTATTTCAGTGTCGAGGCCTCGGGCCGCAGGCCTGAGAAGCTCGGGCGCGGCAGGCTGCCGATCAGCACCAGGTCGGTGATGGACCGCCGCCGCAGCTCGTCGAGCAGGCGGCCGAGTTGGCCCAGGCGGTAGCTCTGCAGATCGGCTGTGCCGAAGCCGGCAGGGTCCGCAGCGCCCTCGAGCGCCGCAACGAAGAGGGGCCGCCCGCTGCCGGTGACGATCTCGGCCAGCCGCAGCGGGAAATCCCCCCCACCGGCGATGATGGCGAGAGGGCTGCGCGTCGCGGGCGGCGTTGCCGGATCGGCGCTCACCGATCGGGCGCGTTGACGTCGTGCGGGACGCAGATGGCGCGCTCGCCGCCGATCCGGATGAAATCCAGGATCTCGTGGATGAGCGGATGGGCCGCGAACTCGCTGGCGACGTCCTCGACGCGCTCCGAGAGCGTGCCCTCATCGGCGAAGAGCAGCCGGTAGGCGCGGCGCAACTCGTGGATCTGCTCGCGCGTGAAGCCGCGCCGCCGCAGGCCCACCAGGTTGAGCCCGGCGAGATGGGCCGGGTTGTCGCGCACCATGCCGAAGGGAATCACGTCATGCATCACGCCCGCGCCGCCGCCGATGAAGGCGTGGTCGCCGACGCGGATGAACTGGTGCAGCCCGGTGCCGCCGCCGACGATGACGAAATTTCCGACCTTCACATGGCCGGCGCACATGACGTTGTTGGAGAAGATGACGTTGTCGCCGATCGAGGTGTCATGGGCGACGTGGGAGTTGGCGAGGAAGAAGCAGCGGTCGCCGACCGTCGTCTTCATGCCGCCGCCCTCGGTGCCAGGATTCATCGTGACGCCCTCGCGGATCAGGCAATCGACGCCGATGGTCAGCGTCGAGGGCTCGCCCTTGTACTTCACGTCCTGCGGCGGATGGCCGATCGAGGCGAAGGGATAGACCCTGGTGCGGGCGCCGATGGTGGTGCGGCCGGCGACCGCGACATGGCTGACGAGTTCCACGCCCTCGTCGAGCACGACGTCGGGACCGACGCTGCAGAAGGGGCCGATGGTGACGCCGGCGCCCAGGCGCGCAGCCGGGTCGACGACCGACATCGGGTGGATCTTCGCGTTCATGACCGGATACTCTCGGCGGGCGCCGTCCTGTTCGTGGCGGAGGACATCGGATCAGACGACCATCGCGGAGAGGTCGGCCTCGGCGACGAGCACGCCCTCGACGCGTGCCTCGCCCCGGTAGAAATAGATATTGCGCTTGCGGGCGATCTTGGTGAGGTGGAAGCGAAGCGTGTCGCCAGGACCGACGGGCTTGCGGAACTTCGCCTTGTCGATCGTCGTGAAGAGCACGCTGCGGACGGCCGTGTCGTCGCTGCCGCGGGCATTGACGACGAGGACACCCGCCGTCTGCGCCATCGCCTCGATCATCAGCACGCCGGGGAACACCGGCCTGTCGGGGAAATGACCGGTGAACTGCGGCTCGTTGATCGTCACGTTCTTGATGCCGACGCCCGACTCGTCGCCGTTGATCTCGACGACGCGATCAACCAGCAGAAAGGGGTAGCGGTGGGGAATGCAGGCCATGATCTTCTGGATGTCGGCCACACCCAGCGTCGTCGTCGCCTCGGTCATCGTCTCGTCTCTCCCGCGCGGGCGTCCCGCCGCTTCATCGATTGCTTCTAGCCGCCGGAAGCCGGGAGGCCAACACCCGGCGGGTCTCGTCGGGAGGCACGCCCCCGCGACAGTCGGTGCGCTGGCGGGTGGCTAGCCTTCTGGCCGCCCCTTGCCGCGCTTGGCCAGCATCGACTTCAGCATCGCGCTTTCGCGCGCCCAGTTCAGCGCCGGCTGCGCCGGAGAGCCGCCATACTTCGCCCCGCGCGGGACATCGCCCGCGACGCCGCTCTGGGCCGCGATCTGCGCACCCATGCCGACAGTCAGATGGCCGGCGAGGCCGACCTGGCCGCCGAGCACGACGAAATCCTCGAGCGTCGACGAACCGGCGATGCCGACCTGCGAGACGATGACACAATGGCGGCCCACAACGACGTTGTGGCCGATCTGAACGAGGTTATCGATCTTCGTGCCCTCGCCGATCACCGTGTCGCGGCTGGCGCCGCGGTCGATGCAGGTGTTGGCGCCGATCTCGACATCGTCCTGAATGATGACGCGGCCGATCTGCGGCACCTTCATGTGCCCTCTCGGGCTCATCGCGAAGCCAAACCCGTCCTGCCCGATGCGGACGCCGGGATGGATGATGACGCGGTTGCCGATCAGCGTGGCCTGCAAGGTGCAGCCTGCGCCGATCGCACAGTCGCGGCCGATGCGGACCTGGGGGCCGATGACGGCATGCGAGGCGACGACCGTCCCGGAGCCGATCTCCGCACCCGGACCGATGACGGCGCCCGGATCGACGGTCACGCCGGCTTCGAGAACCGCCGTCGCATGCACGAAGGCGCCGGGTGCGACGCCCTGCGAGGCGAAGACGGAGCCCGGCTTCAGGGCGGCGGGAAAGAAGCGCGCCAGGATGCGGGCGAAGGCATGATAGGGCGTCGGCGTCACCAGCGCGAGCGTGCCGGCCGGCACGCGCTCGGCGAAGCGCGGCGAGACCAGGCACAGCCCGGCGGCGGTCGCCGCCAGCGCTTCGGTGTATTTCGGGTTGTCCATATAGGCGATGTCGGCGGGACCGGCCTGCTCGAGCGCAGCCGCACCGGTGAAACGCCGCGTCGGATCGGCGCCCTCGGGAAGCGAGGTGCCCGATATGGCTGCGACCTCGCCACTGTCGAGCGAGGTCGCGGCCGGAAAGAACTGGGGGTCTGACATCAGGGCTGTGTCCGGAGCGGGGCGCGAGCGCCCCGCCGCGTCAGAAGCGGGTGCCGCCGGAGAAGCGGAAGGCCTGCAGGCGGTCGCCGCCGAACTTGCCCGTGACCGCCTGGCCGTTGATGATCGCCGTTCCGAACTGGCCGTCATCCTTTGACAGCGCATAAGCGTAGTCGAAACGGATCGGGCCGAGCGGCGACTGCCAGAGCAGGCTGACGCCGACCGAGGAGCGCAGCACGTTCTTGTCGCGCACGCAGGCCACGTTGGTCTGCGCCGTTTGGCCCGGAGACAACGCAACGTTGAACAAGCGGCCCGTCGAGCCGGCCGGGCAGGCGCTCGCGACCGCCTTGCCGCCGTCATAGTTGAACAGCGTGCCGGCGTCGGCGAAGATCGCGCCGCGCAGGCCGAGATCGCGCGGCAGGCCCCAAATCGGGAACTGCACCTCGATCGAGCCACCGAAATAGCTGGTTCCACCGAGCGCGTTGGCTGTCGGATCGTTCAGCACGTCGCGCGGGCCGATGCCCGACGGCGCGAAGCCGCGCACCAGGGTCGGTCCGAGGAAGTAGTGGTCGATCATGCGCAGATCGCCGCTGGTCGCCTGGACATGGCCGCCCTGAACCCGGACGAAACCGACGACGTCGTCGAAGATTTCCTTGTAGTAGCGCGCATCAGCCGCCACGCGAAGGAACTTCGAATCGCCGCCCAGACCGGCGAATTCCGGCTTGATCTCGGCGATGAAGCCATTGCGCGGGTTCTGGTTGCTGTCGAGCGAGTTGTAGTTGAAGCCGAGACCGATCAGCGAGGTCAGCGTCGTGCCGGCGGCTTCCTTCACCGCGACCGTCGCCTCGCCGTTGGTGAGGCAGTTGATCGAGGTGCTGGCAGCGATGGCGCCCGCCGAGCCGGGCGTGATGCCGAGTATCGGCACGGTACAGTCGTTATATGGCCGATCAACCGTGTTCGGGATCTCGATCTCGGTGCTGTAGATCGAGTAGCGCGGCGTGATCGAGAACTCTTCCGTGATCGGGAAGGTCAAGCGGACGGTGCCGCCGGTGACGCGACTCTCGAAACGGCCGGTCTCGTAGTTGTCGCTGAACTTCGAGAACAGGTCGAAGCCCGCCGCGATGCGGCGACCGAGGAAATAGGGCTCGGTAAAGGAGAAATCGACGCCCTGCGTGCGCTGGCCGAGCGTGCCGGCGATGCGGACGAACTGGCCACGACCGAGGAAGTTCGATTCCGACAGAGCGACTTCGCCGATCACGCCGTCCGAGGTCGAATAGCCGCCCGAGATCGAGAACGAGCCGGTGGCCTTGTCCTCGACGTCGATGTTCACGACAACACGATCAGGCGCGGAACCCGGCTCGTTTGTGATGCGGACCTTGTTGAAGAAGCCGAGATTGTTCAGGCGACGCTCGGCGCGGTCGACCATGACCTTGTTGTAGGCGTCACCCTCACCGAGATCGAGCTCGCGGCGGACGACATAGTCGCGCGTGCGGGTGTTCCCGCGCACATTGATGCGCTCGACATAGACGCGCGGACCATCGTCGACGACATAGGTGATGCCGATCAGGCGGCCGGCCGCATCGCGGTCACCGCGCGGGCGGACCTGGGCGAAGGGATAGCCACGGCGGGAGACCTCGGTGGTCAGGCTGACCAGCGTCCTCTCAACGGCTTCGGCATTGTAGGTGTCGCCAGCCGAGGTCACGACATAGCTGTTGAGCGTGGCGGAATCGATCTCGCGCACCGACGAATTGACCGCGACGCTGCCGACCTTGTACTGCGGGCCTTCCGACACGGTGACGTCGATGACCCAGCCGCCGGCGGCGTCGTCGAAGCGGGCGGCGCTGTTCAGGATCTGGAAGTCGGCATAGCCGTTCTTCAGGTAGAAGCGACGAACCAACTCCAGGTCAGAGGTGATGCGGTCTGGATCGTAGACGTCGGAGGTCTTGATCCAGCTCAGGAAATTCGATTCCGTCGTGGTCATCAAACCGCGCAGGCGACCGTCCGAATAGACCTGGTTGCCTTCGAAATTGATCGACTTGACGCCGGTCTTGCCGCTCTCGCTGATCGTGAAGACGACGTCCGAGCGGCCGTTCGGCAGCGGGGCGATGCGGCCGCTGACCGAGGACTGGCCGTAACCCGCGCGACGATAGACTTCCTTCAGACGGGCGACGTCGGCATCGATGAGCTGCTGGCTCATCGGGCCACCGGCCTTCGACTGGACCTGCTGCAGCAGGATTTCGCTCTTCAGGCGGCGGTTGCCCTCGAAGGCGACGCGGTTGATCGTGTCGCTCTCCTGAACGGAGATGACGGTCTGCGCACCCCGGCGGCTGACCTGGACGTTGGTGAAGAGCCCCGTGGCAAGCAGGCTCTCGCGAATCTGCTGCGGCGCGCTCTGGCCTGACGCGTAGGAGCGGATCGTCTCCGCATCGACGCGCCTGTTGCCCTGGACAATCACGGCCTGCGCGAACACCACGCCACCGCTGACGGCCAACATGAAGGCCGAAAGTCCGACTGATCGAGAGAGCCGCGTTCTGATGGACCGGCTCTTTTGGGTCGACGTCATCGGGTCGCCTATTCCATTTATCAGGTCACCACCCCAGTCGCGGGGGCGACCGCCTACCAGCGGTCGCATGGGGACATTGCAGTCCAATCGCTTCTACAAAGTTTCCCGCAGGGTGCAAACGGGCATTGTCGTTAACGAAATATTTTCGGGAGCCTCGTTGCTCGCATGCCACGCAGATTGCCGCGATTTGGCCGCAAACCGGCCCGCAACCGGCGGCCGCGAGGCCTGCTGCGACACCCTGAAAATCTCGGTGCGTCGCCGCCGGGTCGGGCCCGAACGCTCAAATTGTCGGCAAGCCGTTAACGGATCGGCCGTCGTTCGGCCCCGCTCGGACGGCGATTCCGGCCGTCGGTCCCAGGAGGCTAGAGCAGCGATCGCACGTGGACGAGATCGTTCCAGGTGACGAAGAGCATCAGCATCAGAACGAGGCCAAGGCCGAAGCGGAAGCCGAGTTCCTGGGCCCGATCGCTGAGCGGACGCCCGCGCAACGCCTCGATCGCGTAGAACATCAGATGACCGCCATCGAGCATCGGCACGGGAAACAGGTTCATCAGGCCGATCGACACCGAGAGGATCGCTGCGAGGTTGAGCAGCCCCATCAGGCCGGAGTTGCTGGCGACAATGCCGGAGACCTGCGCGATCCGAATCGGGCCGGAGAGCTGGTCGACCGATTCACGCCCGCGCACGAGCTTGGCCAGATAGTCATAGGTGCGCTCGACGACGTACCAGGTCTCGCCGACGCCGACCTTGGCCGATTCGAGCAGGCCGAAACGCTGCGTCTGCCAGTCGCTCGCCTGCCGCGAGGCCTGAACGCCGAGCACGCCGATGCGCTGCTTGCCGACCGGCGTGCTCTGCTCGACGAGTGCCGGCGTGACGGGGAGCGTCACCAGCGCCCCGGCGCGATCCACCACGACGGTCAGGGTCTCTTCGGGGCGCACCGAGATGGCGCGCTGCATGTCGGAGAAGCTGGCGATCGCGCGGCCGTCGATCGAGACGACCAGATCGCCCGCGCGCAGGCCGCCGCGCTCGGCGGCGCTGCCGGCGACGACCTGATCGACGCGCGGCGCCAGCACCGGCTTGCCGAAGACATAGACCGAGGCGCCAAAGATCAGGATGGCGAGCAGGAAATTGGCGATCGGGCCGGCGGCGACGATGGCCGCGCGCTCACCGATCGACTGGGCCGGGAAGGAGCGCTCGCGCTGCTGCGGCGTCATCGTGCCCATTTCCGCGGAATCGGTCCCAGCCGAGGCCGCATCGGCATCGCCCGAGAACTTGACGTAGCCGCCGAGCGGGATGAGCGCGAAGCGCCAGCGCGTTCCGTGGCGGTCGTTGAAGCCGAACAGTTCGCGGCCGAATCCGATCGAGAAGACCTTGACGTCGACGCCGCACCAGCGTGCCACGAGGAAATGGCCGAGTTCGTGAACGAAGACGACGATGGTGAGCACGAACAGGAAGGGCAGGATGTAGGCCGGCAGGAACGCACCGGCGTTCCAGAGTGTCGCCAAGAATTCCATCACATTCTCCCGTTCTTCGCCTTAGGTGACAGCGAAGGGCGCCCGCGACAAGAGTCCCCGCGCGCGGTTTCTCGCCTCATGGTCAATGGCGAGGGCGGCCGTCACGTCGGTGGCGGCCGGCAGCCCGGGGCCGAAACCCGCGCAGACAGCCTCGACGAGGCCCGCGATCCCCGGAAAGCCGATCCGCCCCTCCAGGAAGGCAGCGACCGCCACCTCGTTGGCAGCGTTCAGGATGGCAGGCATGGCCCCGCCCGCCGCCAGGGCGGCGATGGCGAGCCCGAGCGCCGGGAAGCGGGCGAGATCCGGCCGCTCGAAGCTCAGCGGCGCGGTCGTCGCGAGATCGAGGAAACGGGCGGGCGGCGCATCGAGGCGTCCGTCGATGCCCAGGCAGTGGGCGGCGGCGACGCGCATGTCCGGCAGCGCCATGCCGGCGCTCACCGAGCCGTCGCGGAAGGTGACGAGGCCGTGGACGATCTGCTGGGGATGGACCAGCACCTCGAGCTGGTCTGGCTTCAGCCCGAACAGGAAGCAGGCCTCGATCAGTTCGAGCCCCTTGTTCATCATGCTGGCGGAATCGATCGTGATCTTGGCGCCCATCGCATAATTGGGATGGGCCAGCGCCTGCTCGGGCCGCGCGGCTGCGATCTGCTCCACGCTCCAGGTCCGGAACGGGCCGCCCGAAGCGGTCAGCGTCATGCTGCGGATCGCCTCGATGGGCTCGGCGCCCAGCACCTGATGCAGGGCGTTGTGCTCGGAATCGAGCGGCAGGATGCGAGCACCGACAGCCTTGGCACGCGCCATCACGGCCGCCCCGGCACAGACGAGGCTTTCCTTGTTGGCGAGCGCGACGACGCGGCCCGGCATCAGCGCCGCAAACGTCGCCTCCAACCCGGCGGCACCCGAGATCGCGCTGACGACGATGTCGCTCTCGCGGGCGACTGCCTCGAGCACGGCGCTGCGTCCGGCCCCGCAGGCGATGCCGCTGCCCGCCAGCGCCTCGGCCAGAGCGGGCCCGGCCCGCTCGTCGGCGAGCGCGGCGAAGCCGGCGCCGGTGTCGATCGCGATGCGTGCCAGCGCCGCCGCGTCGCGCCCCGCCACGACCGCCGCGATCCTCAAGCGTTCCGGATTCTCCGCCACCACGTCGCGCGTCGATCGGCCGATGGATCCGGTCGCTCCGAGAAGCGTGACGGTGCGAAGCATGCGAGAGCCCGCGTCAGAGATGGGACAGGAAGAGGACGAAGCCGGCAAAGACGAGCACGGCCCAGTAGCCATCCAGCCGGTCGAGGAAGCCGCCATGGCCGGGGATGAGACGGCTCGAATCCTTGGCGCCGAAGCGGCGCTTGAGCGCGGATTCGAACAGGTCGCCCATCTGGCTGAAGATCGACCCCGCCAGAGACCCCGCGATGACGAGCCCCGCCCCCACCATCTGCTGGGCGGCGGGCGTGAACGCCCAGACGGCATAGCCGCAGAGCGTACCGACCAGCGCACCGCCGATCGCACCCGACCAGGTCTTGCCCGGGCTGACGCTCGGCATCAGCTTCGGCCCGCCGAGTCTGCGGCCTGTGAAATAGGCGGCAATGTCGGTGAACCAGACGACGGCGAAGCTCCAGATCACCAGCGACAGGCCGATCTCGGGCTGCGCCCGAAGCGCCGGCGCGACGAGCGCGAAGGCGAGCGCATAGGCGATGCCGCACAGCTCCAGCGGCAACCTTCCGCGCATGCGCGGCGTCAGCACGGCACCGGCGAGCGCGGCCAGCGAAGCAACGCCGGCGAGCGCCGGCTGGCTGACGGGTGCAAAGCCGAGTAGCAGGCCGGCCAGCACCACACCGATCGCGGCGGCAACCGCATGGTCGCGCGTGGCGGCGATCGACAACCATTCATAGGCGACGAGACCGGCGACGAGCGTCCAGACAATCCGGAACGGCCAGCCGCCCCAGGCGGTGACAGCCAGCACGACGGCCGCCAGCACCAGCGCCGAGATGATCCGCAGCCGCAATTCGCCCTGGCCGGATCGCGGCTGCCCGGCGGCGGGACCGGTCATGCCGCGCCCACGGACCGGTCGACGCCCTCGGAGACGCCGCCGAACCGGCGCTCGCGCCGGCCATATTCGGCGAGAGCCTCCTCGAAGGCGGCGCGGTCGAAATCGGGCCAGAGCACCGGCAGGAAGACGAACTCGGCATAGGCCGCCTGCCAGAGCAGGAAGTTCGAGATCCGCATCTCGCCGGAGGTGCGGATCACCAGTTCGGGATCCGGCAGATCGGCGGTGTCGAGACGCGATGCGAGCATGGCCTCGTCGATCGCGGCCGCGTCGACCCGACCCGCGGCTGCATCGGCCGCCAGCGCGCGCGCCGCCCGGACGATCTCGTCGCGCGCGCCGTAGTTGAAGGCGACGACGAGCGTCATCGCGGTGTTGTCGCGCGTCAGCGTCTCGGCATGCTCGACCAGCCGGCGCAGATCGGGGCTGAGGTCGTCGCGGCCGCCGATGATGCGGACCCGCACGCCGGATGCATGGAGTTCGCCCAGATCCTTCTCGACGAAACGCTTGAGCAGACCGAGCAGGAAGGAGACCTCGGTCGCCGGGCGGCGCCAGTTCTCGGTAGAGAAGCTGTAGAGCGTCAGGATCCTGACGCCGAGATCGCCGGCATTGCGGACCGCGGCGCGCAGCGCCTCGAGGCCACGGCGATGCCCCTCCTGCCGCGGCAGGCCCCGCATCTGCGCCCAGCGCCCGTTGCCGTCCATGATGATCGCGACATGGGCGGGCTGGGGGACCTGTCCCTGGCGCTGGCGTGCTGACATTCGGGGTATGCCTCGTTCGGCCTGGCGCCGGGGAAACAGGCGCGCTGGCGCCGCGAGCGTCAGACGCTCAGGATTTCCTTTTCCTTCGCCGCCAGCGCCTGGTCGATCTCGGCGATATGTTGGTCGGTGGCCTTCTGGACGAGGTCGGACTGGCGGGTGACATCGTCCTTGGTGAAGGCGCCCTCCTTCTCGACCTTCTTGATGATGTCGATGGCGTCACGACGGACATGGCGCACCGCGATCTTCGATTCCTCGGCGTATTTATGCGCGACCTTGACCATCTCCTTGCGGCGCTGCTCGTTCAGCTCGGGGATGCGGATGCGCAGCACCTGGCCTTCCGTCTGCGGGTTGAGGCCGAGGTCGGATTCGCGAATCGCCTTCTCGACCGGGCCGACCATGCTGCGGTCCCAGACCTGGACGCTGAGCAGGCGGGCCTCCGGCACGCTGACTGTGGCGAGCTGGGAGAGAGGCTGGCGGGCGCCATAGGCCTCGACCTGGATCGGATCGAGCATGTTGGCGGAGGCGCGACCCGAGCGCAGGGAGGCGAGATCGCCCTTGAAGGACTGCAGCGCGCCCTGCATGCGGCGCTTCACGTCGGCGAGATCGAATGTCGTCTGGGGCATCGTCTTCTAGACCTTGAACTGGTGCACCGCGCCGAGGCGGAGGCCGGCATGTCGCCGGCCGCGATGCGAGATCGGTTATGCGTTGCCGGGTGTTTCCACGGACCCGGCGCGACCATGGCGGGGGGGCCGGCCAGGGTCAAGACATCGTGGCGCGCAGCGGTTACGGCGTCACATAGGTCGCCCGGCCCTCTCCCCGCAGCACGGCCGCCAGCATGCCGGCCTCGGCGATCGAGAACACGACGATCGTCAGCCCGGCATCGCGCGCCAGCGCGAAGGCAGCCGTATCCATCACCTTCAGGTCGCGGGCAATCGCCTCGGCATGGGTGAGCGTGTCGAAGCGGGTCGCGGCCGGGTCCTTCTTCGGATCCGCCGAATAGACACCGTCGACCTGCGTCGCCTTGAGCAGATGGCTGCAGCCCAGCTCCGCCGCGCGCAGCGCGGCGCCGGTGTCGGTGGTGAAATAGGGATTGCCGGTGCCCCCGCCGAGCACCACGACCTTGCCATTGGTAAGATGGTTGAGCGCACGCTTGCGGGCATAGCTCTCGCAGAGCGAGGGCATCGGGACGGCCGACATGGCACGCGCCGGCGCGCCGGCGCTCTCGATCGCGTGCTCGAGCGCGAGCGCGTTCATCACCGTGCCGAGCATGCCGATCGAATCGGCACTGGTGCGGTCGAGCCCCTTGGTCAGCCCCTGGACGCCGCGGAAGAAATTGCCGCCGCCGACAACGATGGCAATTTCGACGCCCTCGCGAGAGGCATAGGCGATGTCGGCGGCAAGCGCCGTCAGTGTCGCGCCGTCGAGGCCCGATCCGGCCTGTCCGGCCAGGGCTTCGCCGGAGAGCTTCACGAGAACGCGCTGGGGCCGCATCGGATCGTCTCCGTTCTTGTCATTGCCGGCGGGCTGATCACGCCGGGCGCGAGGTGCCGGTCCGCGCCGCTGCGCGAATGGCTCGCGATTCGCGCGCCGCACCCCTTCCTACAGAAAAGGCCGCGCGATGCGCGGCCTTTTCATGCGTCGTCGGAGCGGAGCGCTCAGCCCGTGGTGCCGCCGGCGGCGGCCACCTCGGCGGCGAAGTCCTGCTCTTCCTTCTCGATGCCCTCGCCGAGCGCGTAGCGGGCAAAACCCGTCAGCTTGACCGGCGCGCCGACCTTGCCCTCGATTTCCTTGAGGATCTGGCCGACCGACTTCGAGCCGTCGTGGATGTAGGTCTGCTCGATCAGGCAGTATTCCTTGGCGTAGCTCTTGAGCCCGCTCTCGGTGATCTTCTCGAGCACATGGGCCGGCTTGCCGGCATTCTTCTCGGCCAGGATCGCCTTTTCGCGCTCCAGCACCTCGGGGGCGACCGAAGCGAGGTTGAGCGCGACGGGGTTCGTCGCCGCGACGTGCATGGCGAGCTGGCGGCCGAGAAGCGCGAGTTCATCCGCCTTGCCGGTCGACTCCAGCGCGACGATGACGCCGATCTTGCCGAGGCCATCGGCGACCGCGCCGTGAACATAGGTGCCGATCACGCCAGCCGAGACCTCGAGCTGCGCGACGCGACGCAGATTCATGTTCTCGCCGATGGTGGCGATCGCGTTGGCGATGGCATCCTTCACCGTGCCGCCACCCGGATAGTGATGGGCCAGCACAGCCTCGACGTCGCCGCCACGCTCCAGCGCGACATTGGCGATGCCATGCGCCAGGCCCTGGAATTCCAGGTTGCGGGCCACGAAGTCCGTTTCCGAGTTCAGCTCGATGACGACGCCGCTGCGGCCCGACACCGCGACGGCGACCAGACCTTCGGCAGCGACACGGTCGGCCTTCTTGGCGGCCTTGGCGAGGCCCTTGGTGCGCAGCCAGTCGATCGCGGCTTCGATATCACCATCGACGGCCGAGAGCGCGGCCTTGCAGTCCATCATGCCCGCGCCGGTCTTGTCGCGGAGTTCCTTCACCAATGCAGCGGTGATCGCAGCCATCTTCGTCATCCTCGTCTGTCTTGCGGCACCGCATGGCGGGCTGCCGCGGATCCCAGCCGGACCGGCTCCTATGGAGAAACGCCGACGCTCCGTTTCCGGCGTCGGCGCTGGTCGGCGTTCATCTTCGTCTCATCAGCAGCCGGATTGCGACGCGCCGATGACGCGCCGCAATCCGCCTGGCAGGATCAGGCGTCGGCGAGTTCACGCGCCTGAGCGACCCAGCCCTCGCGCTCGATGCGGCCACCGAGCTTCAGGTCCTGGTCGATCTTGGTGAGATCGGCCGGCGACATCGCGGCGAACTGCCAGAAGTGGAACAGGCCACCGTCGTTGAGCTTCTGAACCAGCTCGGGACCCATGCCGGAGAGCTTCATCAGATCGTCCGGCGCGCCACGCGGGGCGGTCAGCAGCTCGAAGGCGACGCCGGCATCGGCGGCGGCCGGCTCGGCGACAACCTCCTCGACGACCGGAGCCTCGGCGGCGCCGAGATCGACACCGTGATCACCCGAGGCGCGCGAGATGCCGTCGATCGCCGAGCGGGCGATCAGATCGCAATAGAGCTGGATGGCGCGGCCGGCGTCGTCATTGGCCGGGACCGGGAAGGTGATGCCGTCCGGATCCGAGTTCGAATCGATGATCGCGGCGACCGGAATGCCGAGGCGCTGGGCCTCCTTGATCGCAAGCGCTTCCTTGTTGGTATCGATGACGAAGATCATGTCGGGCGTGCCGCCCATGTCCTTGATGCCGCCCAGCGCCTTTTCGAGCTTGTCACGCTCGCGGGCGAGCATCAGGCGCTCCTTCTTGGTCAGGCCGCTGCCGCCGCCGCTGAGCAACTCGTCGACCTTGCGCAGGCGCTGGATCGAGGCCGAGATGGTCTTCCAGTTGGTCAGCATGCCGCCGAGCCAGCGGGAGTTGACATAGTACTGGGCCGAACGCTTTGCGGCGTCGGCGATGGCGTCCTGCGCCTGGCGCTTGGTGCCGACGAAGAGAACGCGCCCGCCACGGGCGACGGTGTCCGACACCGCCTGCAGGGCGCGCGACAGCATCGGCACCGACTGCGACAGGTTGAGGATGTGGATGTTGTTGCGCGTGCCGAAGATATAGGGCGACATCTTCGGGTTCCAGCGGTGAGCCTGGTGGCCGAAATGGGCCCCGGCTTCGAGAAGCTGGCGCATGGAGAAATCAGGCAGAGCCATGGTCTGTAACGTCCTTCCGGTTGAGCCTCTGGGGTGCGAATGAACGAGGCATGAGCTGCCAAGTCACCGGATCGCCTCGAAGCCGAGGCGGTGCTCCCCATGTGGGATGGGCTGCGCCATACAGGGGAAGCGCCGCGAATGCAAGGCAGCAGCGTGACCGGTCCGAACGGGAACCCCGAGGCCGCGGCGTCTGCGAATGATGTGAGACTTTCGCGATCCTTGCGTTAGAGAAGGCGAAGCCCTCCTGGACGCCCGCCCGTGCCTCTCGACCTGCGAACGATCTACGCGGTGGCCGCCGCGACCTCGATCATCCTCGGCCTGCTGCAGCTCAGCGCCTTCGCGACGGGGCGCTTCGGGCGCTGGCCGCTCTGGTGGGGCCTGAGCAGCCTGCTGATCGGCGCCGGCATCGTCCTCGTCGTCCTGCGGGGCACCATCCCCGACCCCGTCTCGATCGTCCTCGCCAACACCCTGACCTGGGCCGGCTACCTGCTCGTGCTGGTCAGCGTGCGCAGTTTCGCCGGGTTGCGCACGACGCCCTGGCATTACGGCCTCGCGGTCGTGGCTCCGATGCTGCTTCTGCTGCTGTGGATCGAGCCGGGCGGCTTCCCCCGGCGCGCGGCCGTGGTCGCGCTGCTCATGGCCTGCTGCGATACCGCCGTGGCCCGCGAGGGATTCCGCCTCGCACGGAAAAACGGGCTGCGTTCGGCCTGGATCCTCGTCGGGCTCTTCCTGCCGACCAGTATCTTCTTCCTCGTCCGGGCGGGACTGGTGCTGAACGGCCATTTCGGCGAGGAACTCTTCCCGCAGCAGCCGGTGCCGTTGCACTGGACGGCGGTTGGTGCCGCGGCGCTCGTCCTCGCCCGCGGCAATGCCCTGCTGCTGCTGGCGGCAGAGCGCAGCGGCAGCCAGCTCGCCGCTCTCGCCGAGAGCGATCCCCTGACGGGGGCCATGAACCGCAGCGGCCTCGAACGCGCGGTCGCCGCACTGGCCGGCCAAGCCGGTCAGCCGCAGCGCGCAGCCCTGCTGCTGATCGACATCGACCACTTCAAGGCACTGAACGACACCCATGGTCACGCCGCCGGCGACCAGGTCCTGCGGCTCTTCGCCGACGTGGCCCGAAGCCAACTACGGGCGGGCGACATCGTCGCGCGGCATGGCGGCGACGAATTCGTGGTGATGCTGCCGGGACTGGGAATCGAGGCCGGAATCCGCATCGCCGAGCGCCTGCAGCAGGCCTTCGCCAGAGCGATCACGGCGCGGCCGGAGCTGCCGGGTGGGCCGACCCTGAGCATCGGCGTCACCGAGGGCGACACCGCCTCGCAGCCGCTCGACCAATTGCTGCTGGACGCCGATAGCGCGCTCTACCGCTCGAAGCGTCTCGGACGCGACCGCGTCCAGTCGCGGCAGGAGGCGTCGGTCGGCTGAGCGGGCCGCGAGGACCGATCCCTCACCGCAGTTCGACACTGACCACGCCCGGCGCCGCCCTGACCGCGTTGGCGATCTGCTGGTTGACCGGATAGCGGCCGGGCAGCTCGATCTCGACCTCCTGGGCACCGTCGTTCAGGATCATCACCAGGGCGATCTTGCCGTCGGCCTTGAGGCCGTCGCCGCGGGGCCGGACGCGCTCGGCGATCGAGGCCAGCGCCTTGTCGTCGCGCAGATAGACCAGCAGATCCTGCTTCTGCCGGGCCGCGAGTTCGTCGAGCACCTCGACATCCTCGATGCGCGGGCGGACATCCTCGCCGTCGAGCACGGCCGAGAGGCGCAAGACCAACGCCCTGCCCGGCTCCAGCAGGTCGCGATAGCGCTGCAGCGCCTCCGAGAACAGGATCGCCTCGAACTGGCCGCTCGGGTCCGACAGGTTGACGATGCCCATCTTGGAGCCGGACTTGGTGCGCCGCTCGGAACGGTCGATCACGGAGACCGCGACCTTGGCGACGCCGGTGCCGTTGGCGCGCACGGTCTGGGCAAAATCGGCGAAGCGCTGCACCCGCAGCCGCTTCAGCACATGCTCGTAATCGTCGAGCGGATGGCCCGACAGGAAGAAGCCGACTGCGTCGTGCTCGCGCTTCAGGCGCTCGGCCGGGGCCCAGGGCTCGACCGGCGGGATACGGAAGGCCTCCTGGACCATGCCGCCGCCGAAGAGTTCGGACTGGCCCCCGAGCGCGGCCTCGCGGGTGCGGTTGGAGAGCGCCAGCATGCCGTCGATCGCCGCCATGGCGCGGGCCCGCTCCGGCTCGAGCGCGTCGAGCGCGCCGGCCGCGATGAGGGCCTCGATGGTGCGGCGGTTGACGAGCTTGGTGTCGATGCGGCGGGCGAAGTCGGCGAGGTCGCGGAAGGGACCGCCGGCCGCCCGCGCGACGACGACCGATTCCACCGCGACGCGACCGACGCCCTTGATCGCTCCGAGAGCGTAGTGGATCGCCCCCTCATGCACGTCGAACTCGACGCCGGAGCGGTTGATCGCCGGCGGCAGCACCTTGATGCCGAGCCGCTCGGCGTCGCGCCGGAATTCCGAGAGCTTGTCGGTGTTGCCCATGTCGAGCGTCATCGACGCCGCCAGGAACTCGACCGGGTAGTTGGCCTTGAGATAGGCGGTCTGGAAGGCGACCACGGCGTAGGCCGCCGCATGGCTCTTGTTGAAGCCGTAATCGGCGAACTTGGCCAGCAGGTCGAAGATCTCGGAGGCCGTCTCGGTCTTGATGCCGTTGGCGATCGCGCCCTTCACGAAGCGGTCGCGCTGGGCGTCCATCTCGGCCTTGATCTTCTTGCCCATGGCGCGACGCAGCAAATCGGCTTCACCGAGCGAATAGCCCGAAAGCGCCTGGGCGACCTGCATCACCTGCTCCTGATAGACGATGATGCCATGCGTCTCGGAGAGATAGGGCGCCATGCCGGGATGGAGATAGCTCGGTTCCTCGAGGCCGAGCTTGCGGCGGCAATAGGTCGGGATGTTGTCCATCGGGCCCGGCCGATAGAGCGCGACGAGCGCGATGAGGTCCTCGATCCGGTCGGCCTTCATCTCGACGAGCGCCTTGCGCATGCCCGCCGATTCCACCTGGAACACGCCGACCGTCTCGCCGCGGGCCAGCATCGCGTAGGTCGGCGGATCGTTGAAAGGCAGGCTCGCGAGGTCGATGGCGATGTTGCGCTGGGCGATCAGCTTCACCGTCGTGGTCAGCGTCGTCAGCGTCTTGAGGCCGAGGAAGTCGAACTTCACCAGCCCGGCCTGCTCGACCCATTTCATGTTGAACTGGGTGACGCGCATGCCGGTGCGCGGGTCGACCGAGAGTGCCACCAGCTGTTCGAGCGGGCGGTCGCCGATGACGACGCCGGCGGCGTGGGTCGAGGCGTGGCGGTGCAGCCCCTCGAGCTTCTGGCCGATCTCGAGCAGGCGGGCGACGATCGGCTCCTCCTGCGCCGCCTGCTGCAGCTTGGGCTCGCCCTCGATGGCGTCCTTCAGCGAGATCGGCTTGGCCGGGTTCTGCGGGACCAGCTTGGTCAGCCGGTCGACTTGGCCATAGGGCATCTCCAGCACGCGGCCGACGTCGCGCAGCACGCCGCGGGCGAGCAGCGTGCCGAAGGTGATGATCTGGGCGACGCGCTCCTCGCCATAGCGATGCTTGACGTAGTCGATGACCTCTTCGCGGCGGTTCTGGCAGAAGTCGATGTCGAAGTCCGGCATCGAGACGCGGTCGGGGTTGAGGAAGCGCTCGAAGAGCAGACCGAAGCGCAGCGGATCGACGTCGGTGATCGTCAGCGCATAGGCGACGAGCGAACCCGCGCCCGAACCACGGCCCGGGCCGACGGGAATGTCGTGGTCCTTGGCCCATTTAATGAAGTCCGCCACGATCAAGAAGTAGCCCGGGAACTTCATCCGGGTGATGATCGACAGCTCGAAATCGAGCCGCTTCTCGTAATCCTCGACGCTGTAGCCCTCGGCCGGCCCGTGCTTGGCGAGGCGGGCGGCGAGGCCGGCCTTGGCCTGCAGCTGCAGTTCCTCGGCCTCGTCGCGCCCCTCCTCGCCGAAGCGCGGCAGGATCGGCTTGCGCAGGCCGACGCGCCAGGTGCAGCGCATGGCGATCTCGACCGTGGCGGACAGCGCTTCGGGCAAATCGGCGAAGCGGCGCTTCATCTCGGCGCGGCTGGTGAAATAATGCTCGGGTGTGACGCGGCGGCGTTCTCCATCCGAGACGAGGCGACCGGCGGCCACCGCGAGCAGCGCATCATGGGCGTCGTAGTCGGCGGGCTTGGCGAAGAAGGGCTCGTTGGTGGCGACGATGGGCAGGTCGGCGTCATAGGCGAGCTGGAGGAGATGCGCCTCCACCGCGGCGTCGCCATCGCCACCGTGACGCTGGATCTCGACATAGAGCCGGTCGCCGAAGATAGCCGACAGCGTCGCCAGCCGGGCCCGGGCCTGGGGCAGCTGGTTGTTGCGCAGCGCGACGTCGAGCGGCCCGCCCCGCCCGCCGGTCAGCGCGATCAGCCCCTCGTGATGGGCGGCGAGCGCGTCGAGATTGGAGACGGGCTGGCCGCTGCCACCACTGGCCAACGCGGCCTGCGTGACGAGCGTCATCAGGTTGCCGTAGCCGGCCTCGTTCATCGCCAGCAGGACGATGTGCGGCGGAATCTGCGGCAGCGCCCTGCCCCGGCCGGATTCGCTCTCGTCACCGCAATCGAGCGAGAGCTGGACGCCCGCGATCGGCTGCACGCCGACGCCGGTCATCTTCTCGGCGAATTCGAGCGCGCCGAAGAGGTTGTTGGTGTCGGTCAGCGCCAGCGCCGGCTGGCCGTCGGCGGCCGCCATCTTGGCGAGCGTGCCGACCATCAGGGCGCCCTCGAGCAGCGAATAGCTCGAATGGACGTGGAGATGAACGAAGCCGACTTCGGAGAGAACGCGGCTGTCGTCGGGTTCGCGTGCCATCATCCGCCTGCGGGGTTGTCGCGGGCGACTCGCAGGCCGCCCTCGCCCCGTTATGCGGCTCCATCGGGCGCGGCGCCATGGTGCCGATCGTCGCCGTTGTGGATCGTCAGATGCCCGGTGCGCAGAACAGTGCGGCCCAGACCCAGACCATGCCGAGGAACAGCCCGAGCGATGCAATCTCGGCAATTCCGGCTGCGACTTTCCGCGCGACGATCATGATCTAACCCTCATGTTTCCGATATGTCCGTTTTAGTTCATTGTTTGTTCTCGTCAATATCCATGCGTCATCTGCAGAACGCGCATGCTTAAAGCGGTTAACGGAATGTGAATCGACCTCGGCGAAGGGCGGCGCGCCGTTAGAGCGGCACGACATGCCCGTCGCGGATCGTCACCTGCCGGTCCATGCGCCGGGCGAGATCGAGATTATGCGTCGCGATCAGCGCCGCCAGGCCCGAGGCGCGGGCCAGGGCGACCAGCGTCTGGAAAACGTGGAGCGAGGTGTGCGGATCGAGATTGCCGGTCGGCTCGTCGGCCAGCAGCAGGCGCGGCGTGTTGGCGACGGCGCGGCCGATGGCGACCCGCTGCTGCTCGCCGCCGGAAAGTTCGCCCGGCAGGTGGTCGAGCCGTTCGCCGAGCCCCATGAAGGTCAGCAGTTCCGCCGCCCGCTCCTCGGCCAGCGCCTTGTCGAGCCCGCGGATGCGCTGCGGCAGGACGACGTTCTCCAGCGCCGTGAACTCAGGCAGCAAATGGTGGGCCTGATAGACGAAGCCGATCTCGGTCCGGCGCAGTCGGGTGCGACCCTTGTCGTCGAGCTTGGTGGTCGGCAGGCCACCGACGAAGACCTCGCCGCCATCGGGCTGCTCGAGCAGGCCGGCGACATGCAGCAGGGTCGACTTGCCGGTGCCGCTGGGCGCGACCAGTGCGACGAGCTCGCCAGGCCAGAGCGCGAAATCCGCCTTGCGCAGGATCTCGAGCGGCGCGTCGGCCTGCGGGTAGTAGCGCTCGACCTGGGAGAGGAAGAGCGCCGGGGTTTCGCGGGGCGTGGTGTCGGACATGCGCCTCAGCCCATCCTCAGCGCCTGCACGGGATCGAGCCGCGCCGCCTTCCAGGCCGGATAGAGGGTCGCCAGCAGCGACAGGACGAGCGCCATCAGCACCACGCTCGTCACCTCGCCCCAGTCAATCACGGAGGGAATGTCGCTGAGGAAACGAACCGTCGGATCCCAGAGATTGGCGCCGGTAATCCAGTTCAGCGCGGCCATGATCGCCTTAATGTTCTTGGCGAAGACGACGCCGAGCGCGAGTCCCGCCAGCGTGCCGAAGACGCCGATCGCCGCCCCCGTGATCAGGAAGACGCGCATGACCGTGCCGCGCGTCGCCCCCATGGTGCGCATGATGGCGATGTCGGCCGTCTTGTCCTTCACCAGCATGATCAGGCCGGAGACGATGTTCAGCGCCGCGACGAGCACGATCAGCGTCAGGATGATGAACATGACGTTGCGCTCGACCTCCAGCGCATTGAAGAAGCTGCGGTTGCGCTGGCGCCAGTCGGAGAGCACGAGCGGGCGCGGTGCGTCGGCCTCGATCGCGTCGCGGACAGCCTGCGTCCGGTCGGGATTGTCGACGAAGATCTCGATGACGTTCACGTCGCCTTCGCGGTTGAAATAGGCCTGCGCCTCGGTCAGCGGCATGAAGACGAAGGAGGCGTCGAACTCGGTCATGCCGATCTCGAAGACCGCCTGGATCGGATAGGCCTTGATGCGCGGCGCCGTGCCGAATGGCGTCGAGGCGCCCTTGGGCGAGATGATGTTGATGGAATCGCCGACCTGAAGGCCGAGCGAATCCGCCAGCCGCTTGCCGACGGCGACTCCGCCGGCCTGATCGAACCCGTCGAGCGTGCCGCGCCGGACATTGCCGCCGACGAAGGGGATCGCCTTGATGTCGGCCTCGCGGATGCCGCGGACCAGAACGCCGCCATTGCCGGTCTGCGAGGAGGCGAGCGCCTGCCCCTCGACCAGCGGAATGGCCAGCCGGATTCCGGGAATCGAGCGCAGGCGCTGCGAGACGATGTCGTAATCGTCGAGCGGGCGATCGATCGGCGTCGCGAAGATGTGGCCGTTCACGCCGACGATCTTCTCCAGCAGTTCCTTACGGAAGCCGTTCATCACCGACATCACGATGATCAGCGTGGCGACGCCGAGCAGGATGCCGAGGAAGGAGAAGCCGGCGATGACAGAGACGAAGCCCTCGCGCCGCCGCGTGCGCAGGTAGCGCCCCGCCAGCAGCCATTCGAAGCCGGCGAAGGGCCGCGTCCCGCTCGGTGCCTCGCCCTGACGATCGCTCTCGGTGGCGACGCTCACGCCGCCTTGCCCTTGAAGCGGGCGAGCGCCTCTTCGAGCGAAACCAGTTCGCGCTCGCCACTGGTGCGGCGCTTGACCTCGACCTTGCCATCGGCCAGCCCCTTGGGGCCGACGATGATCTGCCAGGGCACGCCGATCAGGTCGGCGGTGGCGAACTTGCCGCCGGGGCGCGCATCGGTGTCGTCATACAGGGCGTCGTAGCCCTTGGAGAGCAGGTGCTGGTAGAGGCGCTGGCTGGCGCTGTCCGTTGCGGCGTCTCCCACCTTGAGGTTGAGGACCGCCACGTCGAACGGCGCGATTTCGTCAGGCCAGACGATGCCGGCCTCGTCATGGCCCGCCTCAATCAGTGCCGCGACGAGCCGGCTGGGGCCGATGCCGTAGGAGCCCATATGGACAGGCAGGTTCTGGCCGTCGGGGCCCTGAACGGTCGCACCCATCGGCTCGGAGTACTTCGTGCCGAAATAGAAGATGTGACCGACTTCGATGCCACGCGCCGAAAGCTGGCTCTCAGTGGGGATCGCGTCATAGGCCGTCTTGTCGTGCATTTCCTCGGTGGCGGCATAGAGGCTCGTCCATTTGTCGACGATGCCCTTCAGCCCCTCGACACTGTCGAAATCGGTGTCGACCGCCGGCGTCTCGAAATCGAGATAATCCTTGTGACAGAACACCTCGCTCTCGCCGGTGGAGGCCAGCACGATGAATTCATGACTGAGGTCGCCGCCGATCGGCCCGGTGTCGGCACGCATCGGAATCGCCTTCAGGCCGAGCCGCGCGAAGGTGCGCAGATAGGCGGTGAACATGCGGTTATAGGCGTGGCGCGCGTTGTCCTGGTCGACGTCGAAGGAATAGGCGTCCTTCATCAGGAATTCGCGACCGCGCATCACGCCGAAGCGGGGGCGGACCTCGTCGCGGAACTTCCACTGGATGTGGTAGAGATTCAGCGGCAGGTCCTTGTAGGACTTGACGTAGGATCGGAAGATGTCGGTGACCATCTCCTCATTGGTCGGGCCGTAGAGCATCTCGCGGTCATGCCGGTCCTTGATGCGCAGCATCTCCTTGCCATAGGCGTCGTAGCGCCCGCTCTCGCGCCAGAGATCGGCCGACTGAACGGTCGGCATCAGGATCTCGACGGCCCCCGAACGGTTCTGCTCCTCGCGAACCACAGCGCTGATCTTGTTGAGCACGCGAAGGCCCAGCGGCAGCCAGGAATAGATGCCAGCGGATTGCTGGCGGATCATGCCGGCGCGCAGCATCAGCCGGTGCGAGACGATCTCGGCCTCCTTGGGCGTGTCGCGCAGGATCGGCAGGAAATAGCGGGAGAGACGCATCGGAGACACTCGGTCGGGGGGCGATGGGCGCGGACGGCGCACCGATTCACTTCGCCCAGACACCATCGCTTTGCACAAAATGCAAACCAAAATCTGCTGACGCGGCGAGCCGATACGGACGGGCGTCAGCGCTGCGCGAAGCGCTCCGTCAGCGCTGCGAGCACAGGTGCCGGAACGAAGGGCGAGACGTCGCCACCCATCGCCGCGATCTGGCGCACGAGCGTGGCCGTGATGTGGCGGACGCTGCCCGAGGCCGGCAAAAACACCGTCTGGATGTCGGGCGCCATCGTCGCGTTCATCCCGGCCATCTGCATCTCGTAGTCGAAGTCGGAGCCGTCGCGCAGGCCCCGGACGATGATCGTGGCGCCCGCACGGCGCGCTGCGTCGACGGCCAGATCATCGAAGGTCACGACCTCCAGCGACGCGCCGGCCGCCGCGGCGAGCGGCCCGGCGACCTCGTGCAGGAGCGCGGCGCGCCGGCCGGCCTCAAGCAGCGGCGCCTTGCCGGGATGGACGCCGATCGCCAGGACGAGGCGCTCGCACAGCCGCGCCGCGCCGGCAATCACATCGGCATGGCCGTTGGTCACGGGGTCGAAGGAGCCGGTGTAGAAGGCGGTTCTGGGGATGGCGCGCGTCATGGCTCAAGGGTTAGTCGCTGCGCCCTCGCCCGACAAGCGGCCCGAGGGGCCGGGCCTGTCCGTCAGGCGGCTCGGACCTGCACGATGAACCCCGCCACCCGCGACTTGAGTTGATGGGCGAGGCCGGTCAGTTCGGCGGAGGCGCGCGACACGGCGGCGGCCGCTTCGGAGGTCTGCTGCGAAGCGGCCGAGACCAGGCTGGTCGCCTCGCCGATGCGCGAGAATTCGTTGGTCGCGAGGCCGACATCCTCGGCGATGGCATGGGTGACGCCGTGCTGGTGACGCATCGTCTCCGCGGTGCGACGGACCACGTCGCTGAGCCCGCCGATCATGTCCTGGATGCTGCCGATCGATTCGACCGTCGCTGCCGTCGCCTGGTTCATCGTGGCGATCTGGCGGGAAATGTCGTCGATGGCGCGGGCAGTCTGGCCCGACAGGCCCTTCACCTCGGAGGCGACGACGGCGAAGCCGCGACCGGCCTCGCCGGCGCGGGCCGCTTCGATGGTCGCGTTGAGTGCGAGCAGATTGGTCTGCGCCGCGATGTCGGAGATCAGCCCGATCACGTCGGAGACGCGTGCCGCACCGGCGGCGAGCTGTTCGACGACGCTGCCCATCGCCTCGGCATGGTCCCTTGCCGTGCGCGCCGACCGGTCCGAGGACTGGACGTCGGCATCGAGCCGGTCGATCGCCTGGCTCAGTTCCTGCGCGGCGCCCTCGATCGAGCGGATGCTGGCGACGGCCCGCGAGGTGGCACCATGGACGGTGACGGCGTTCTCCTGAGTCCGGAGGGCCCCGCCCGAGAGCTCCTGGGCGGTGACGCTGAGCTGTTCGGCGGCCGCCGATACGGATGAGGTGACGCCGAGGACCGAGCGTTCGAGATCGCTCGCCAGATCGGCGAGCAATGTCGAGCGCTGCTGGGCTGCCTCGCGGTCGCGCTCCTCGCGTTCCTCCAGCCGCCGGCTCTCGTCACGCAGCAGGTTCTCACGAATTTTGGCCACAGCTGCAGCGATGGCGCCGATCTCGTCACGGCGTCTTTCGCCGGGAATGCGCAGATCGGTGCGGCCCGCGGCGATGCCCGCCAGCGCCTCGGCGAGGCCGGCGATCGGCCGCGTCACCGACAGCCCCATCAGCAGCGCGAGAAGCAGAAGCGGTCCGATCACGGTCAGCGCGCCGAGCACCAGCGCCCGGTCGACCTTGTCCATCACCGCGAAGGCCTTGCGTTCAGTCTTGGTCAGCCACAGCAACCACGACCCTCCAGCGATCTCGACCTCGCGCCCCACCGCGACGAGCGGCTCGCCATCGCGGCTGATCAACCGCAGGACGCCTTCGCTGGGCAAGCGGCTGCGATCCATGGTCTCGCGCGGACTGCGACCGGCCAGCCGCGCCGCCGGATCGGAGCGCAGGAAGCCATCGGACCCGACGACATAGGTCCGAACGTCGTCCGAATCGCCCGCGACCGACATCAGCGCCGCATCGATGAAGGCTGGGCCGGCCGAGAGCACGACGGTGCCGACAGGCTGGTGCGAGGTCGGATTGTAGAAGCGCTGGGCGACGAAGGCCCGGGGCGCGCCGCCGACCACGTCATAGGGCGCAAAGTCCACCGATGCCGGCTGGTCGATCCCGGTGACGGCTGCGGCCGCCACGGCCTTCGCCAGCCCGGTTCCCGCCAGATCGTCCTCGCTCAGGAGCCTCCCGAACTCAGCTCCCTTGGTGACGCTGTAGACGACACGGCCATTGGGGGCAACGAGGTAGATGTCGGCATAATCGAATTGCCGGAGCGCGGCGAGATAGGTTCCGTGAAATTCGAGATGGCGCTTCATGAAACCGTGGCGCTGGCCGAGACCGGCGCGGGCCATGCGCTCCTCGGCGTCGAGCGCGCCGCCCTGCTGGAAATAGTCGATGATGGCGGCGCGCTGCTCGGGCAGCTCCAGCCAGCCGCGGATTTCGTCGAGCGACGACACCTGATGGGCGCTATGTGCCTGCACGGAAAGCTCGGCGACGAAGCGGTCCCAGCGGCGCTCGAGGGCCCTGGCGCGGCCCTCCGCCAGCACGGTCAGCCGTTCACGAACAGCCTCGTCGGCCCAGATCGAGACGGCGCGATATCCGGATAGACCGACCGCGAGCACGGCCAGGCAGGCCAGCAGAAGCATGGCCGCAGGAAGTCTGACTCGCAGGCTCGACAACGTCCGGGGCCCCGTATTCCGCAGCGGAAGCGCGCGCGCCTAACAAGAACAGAATCTGGTTAACGTCGTTTGAAGACCCAGCGCTCAGGACGATGGCACGATCGCCAGCAGGGTCATCGCGCTCCCGATGGTGACCGAAAGCAACACCAGCAGAGATGCAGACACCGAACTCCGCCGCCGGCCGAAACCATTCAGATCAAAATGCATCTCGCCTCCTCCACGAATCGGTGAATTGTCACTTACCCTTGGTGATGGCCGCACCCGGCCCGCAGATGGCGGGATCGTGGCGAAAGCATGACAGGCCTTTTCTGTCGATTTCGTGATTGCCTTCACCGGGTCTTCGCGCCAGAACCCCGCGATGCTCACCATCAACGACATCACCTATCGTCTCGGCGAGCGACTGCTGCTCGATCATGCCAGCGCCTCGCTGCCGGACGGCTCGCGCGTCGGCCTCGTCGGCCGCAACGGCACCGGCAAGACCACCCTGTTCCGGATGATCACGGGCGATCTCTCGGCCGAGGGCGGCAGCATCAGCCTGCCCAAGGGACGGCGGATCGGCGGCGTCGCGCAGGAGGCGCCGGGCGGGCCGGAATCGCTGATCGAGGTGGTGCTCGCCGCCGACACGGAGCGGGCCGCCCTGCTGGCCGAATCCGAGACCGCGACCGATCCCCACCGCATCGCCGAGATCGGCACGCGTCTGGCCGATATCGACGCGCACTCGGCGCCGGCGCGGGCTGCCACCGTGCTCTACGGGCTGGGCTTCGACGAGGCGGCGCAGCAGCGCCCCTGCTCCGACTTCTCCGGCGGCTGGCGGATGCGGGTGGCGCTCGCCGCCGTGCTGTTCTCGCAGCCCGACCTGCTGCTGCTCGACGAGCCGACCAACTATCTCGATCTCGAAGGTACGCTCTGGCTCTACGACTATCTCGAGCGCTATCCGCACACCGTGCTGGTCGTCAGCCATGACCGCGAGCTGCTCGACACCTGCGTCGACCACATCCTGCATCTCGATCAGGGCAAGCTGACGATCTACCGCGGCGGCTATACCTCCTTCGCCAAGCAGCGCGCCGAAAAGCAGATGCAGCTCGCCAAGGCGAAGGAGAAGCAGGACGCCGAGCGCAAGCACCTGCAATCCTTCGTCGACCGCTTCAAGGCGAAGGCGACCAAGGCGCGCCAGGCGCAGTCCCGCGTCAAGCGGCTGGAGAAGATGGAGACGATCGCGACCATCGTCGACCGCGACGTCCAGCCCTTCAGCCTGCCCGGTCCCGAGCGGCCGCTGGCGCCGCCGATGATCGTGCTCGACGATGCCAGCGCCGGCTATGGCGAGCGCAAGGTGCTCTCGAAGCTCAACCTGACGCTGCTGCCGGACGACCGCATCGCCCTGCTCGGCTCGAACGGCAACGGCAAGTCGACCTTCTGCAAGCTGATCGGCGGGCGGCTCGCGCCGCTGTCGGGCACGATGCGCAAATCGTCCAAGCTGGAGACGGCCTATTTCGCCCAGCACCAGCTCGACGAGCTGCGCATGGAGGACACGCCTGTCGGCCATCTGCGCGACCTGATGCCGGACGCGCCCGAGGCGAAGGTGCGCTCCAAGGCGGCGCAGATCGGCTTTCCCGCCTCCAAGGCCGACACGCCGGTGAAAAACCTCTCGGGCGGCGAGAAGGCGCGGCTGATGCTGGGGCTCGCGGCCTTCGCGGGGCCGCATCTGCTGATCCTCGACGAACCGACCAACCATCTCGACATCGACAGCCGCACCGCGCTGGTCAACGCGATCAACGACTATCCGGGCGCCGTGATCCTGGTCAGCCACGACCGCTTCCTGATCGAATCCTGCGCCGACCGGCTCTGGATCGTCGGCGACGGCACGGTGAAGAACTTCGACGGCGACATGGAGGATTACCGCAGCCTCGTGCTCGGCGGCGCCAAGGCGGCACGGCGCGAGAAGGCGGCCGAGGCGTCAGGCACCAAACCGAAGACCGAGGAGCGCAAGGAGGCGGCGACGAAGCGCATGGCGCAGGGGCCGCTGCGCCAGAAGCTCAACCTGACCGAGGCCAAGATCGCCAAGCTCACCGGGCTGATCGAGAAGGTCGACGGCGTGCTCGGCAATGGTGCCGCCTTCGCCCGCGACCCGGAGAAGGCACTGACGCTGTCGCGCCAGCGCGCGGACCTCGCCGCGGCGCTGGAAGCGGCGGAGGAGGAATGGCTGGAGCTGAGCGCGGAGCTGGAGAGCGCGTAAGCGCGCCTTACCTCAGCTTGGCGATCCCGATGCCGTCGAGCTTGGCGCGGTCCTTGATCGATTCCTCGCTGCGGGTCAGCGCCTTGGCGATGGCCTTCAGCGCCATGCCCTTCCGCGCGAGCGTCTTCAGCTTGTCGAGTTCCTCGCCGGTCCAGGGCTGGCGGTGACGTTCGAAGCGCTCGGCCATGATGGCTGCTCCTGCGCGATGCAGTGACGGATCAAAGGCGCGGCCTTGGGGGCGCGCGCGGCATCCGACCTTGTCGCATCCTATCCCGCGGCGGCGAAGTGTTTTCGGCCTTCGCCCGACAAGAGCTGTCGGCTGCGCGAGCGGCGTCAACCTGCCTGGGCCGCTGCCATCACGGCGCTGCGCCCTGCCGCGCCCGCGGCAACAGGCTCAGGCGAATCCTGACCTGATGGTAGATGATGATCGACAGCCCCACCACCAGCGGCACCGCCCAGAGGACCGGGTTGAGCGCGATCTCCGGCATGAGCCGCACGGCGCCAAAGGCGAAGAACGCCGTGTAAACCGAGATTCCCGCCCCGACGAGACCCTTGAGATGCTCCTTCAGCCAGTCCTTCGGGCCGGGGTTGGCCGTCAGCATGAAGGCGAGGTTGGTCGCCACCGTGGCAAAGCCGACCACCGACATACCGATCATCAGAGGCTGCCCGATCAGCCACCCTTCGACGGCACAGGCGAGCGCCGCCACGAACAGCACCGGCTGCAGGATGAGATTGGCCCCACGCCGGTTGGCGGCATGGTCGCGCTTGTTGCGGACGCATTGAAGGCCGTACCAGGCGAGATTGACGGTCAGGATGGCGAGATACAGCATCATGACCCCGAAGATGCCGCGCACGAACACGGCATCCTTCAGATGCGGATGGGTGCCCAACGGGTCCGCCAGCGTGCACAGGCTGATTCCGATCGCGAATGAGCCTGTCCACAACAGGCAGGTGGTGAAGACCCTGCCCCATCTACGGTGCACCGGCGCGCCCTTACGCCCCACGACCGGCGGCCAGAAACTGACCAGCCCCACCGCCCCGAAGACGATGTGACCGATGATGAAGGCGTGAAACAGCCACCACAGCATCACGGACCAACTGACATTTCGAGTGTCCAGAATTATTGACAGATTGCCGCAGGCCGCCCTACTCTTCAAGGGCTGTGACCGAGAGCCGCGCCACCCATCTGACGACGGCCTGCCCGCATCTCGAGGGCGCTTCACTGTGCCCGGCTGCCAGCGAGAGCACTGCTCCGGCGCGGCCGAACAGCGCGCCGGAATACGAGCCGCCGCGTCCGCGGCCGCTGGGCCCGTTGAGCGCGCTGCTGCGGGCCGCCTGGCGCGGCGATGGCGACCTGCTCAGCCTGCTCCCGAAGGAAGCCTATGAGGTCGATGTCAGCCCGCTCGGCTATTCGCGCCGCTCGATCCTGATCGTCAACGCGCCGGAGCTGACGCGCACGGTGCTGACCAATCCGACCGAGATCTACCCCAAGAACGATCTGATGGTGG
Organism: Allobosea sp. R86505; assembly: GCF_042466375.1. NCBI lineage: Bacteria > Pseudomonadati > Pseudomonadota > Alphaproteobacteria > Hyphomicrobiales > Alloboseaceae > Allobosea > Allobosea sp. R86505. The sequence continues at coordinate 3,332,476 of NZ_JAXHPY010000001.1, forward strand.
GCGCCCTGAGGCCGCTGGTCGGCGACAGCATCTTCGTCTCCGATGGCGCCCCCTGGCGGCGGCAGCGGCGGATGATCGACCCGGCCTTCTCCCATATCCGCCTGACCCGGGCCTTCGGCGCGATGACGGCTGCGCTCGACGATTGCGAGGCGCGGCTCGCAAAGGCAGCCCGCAGCGGCGAGAGCTTCTCGATCGATCTCGCGATGAGCCAGCTCACGGCCGACATCATCTGTCGCACCGTCTTCTCGACATCGCTCGACACGGACGTGGCGCGGGATGTCTTCACCTCCTTCGCGCATTTCGAGCGCCGGGTCGCCCATGTCGAGATCCGGCGGCTGATCTTCGACAAGGCGTTCAAGGACATCCCGCAGAAGGCCGACGTGCTGGATAGCTGCCGGCTCATCCGCGCCCATATGGGCACGCTGCTCGACTCGCATCTCGCCGCGGGGGCCAGCTTCGACGACATCTGCTCGGCCGTGATCGCGGCGCGGGATGCGGAGACGGGCGCGGCCTTCACCCGCGAGGAGCTGATCGACCAGCTCGGCGTGTTTTTCCTCGCCGGCCATGAGACGACGGCGAGTGCCCTGACCTGGGCCATGTTCATCGCCGCCGAACGCCCGGAGGTGGCGCAGCGCATCCGCGCCGAGGTCGAGGCTGTGGCGGGGACGGGCGAGATCGGCTTCGAGGCGGTGAAGCGGCTCAACTACACCCGCAATGTGTTCAAGGAGTCGATGCGGCTCTATCCGCCGATCACCTTCATCCCGCGTGTCGCGGCCGAGGCCACGACGATCGGGCGCTACAAGGTCAAACGCGGCGCGATGATCATGATCGCGCCCTGGACCATCCACCGCCATGAGAAGCTCTGGCGCGATCCCCACCGGTTCGACCCCGATCGGTTCCTGCCGGAGCGCGAACATGAAATGGTGCCGGGTGCCTATCTGCCATTCGGCTTCGGGCCGCGCATCTGCGTCGGCGCGGCCTTCGCGACGCTTGAAGCGACCCTGATCCTGGCGCGGCTGTTCCGCCGGTTCGACGTCCACCCGCTGGAGCCCGGCAAGGTCGAGCCGGTCGCGCGGCTGACGACGCGCCCGAAGCACGAGATCATGGCCCAAGCCCGCCTGCGCGCGGGCTAGCCGGCGCCCGATGCGCAGCGTGCTCCTGACCATCGGACGGCTGCCCAAGGCGCTGGATTTCGCCCGTTCGTTCCATGCCGCGGGCTGGCGGGTGGTGGTCGCCGAGCCTTTCGGCCGACATCTCACCGGCGCATCGAACAGCGTCGTGCGGAGCCTGACCACGCCCCCGCCCTCGGCCTCCAAGGCCGCCTATCTCGAGGCGCTGCTGACGATCATCCGGGAGGAGCGGATCGATCTCGTGCTGCCTCTCTCGGAAGAAACGATGCATGTCGCCCATCTGCACGGGCGGCTGCCGGCCGGCGTGCGCCTGTTCGCGCCGCCCCCCGAGATCCTGCTGCCGCTGCACGACAAGGCGCGCTTCCCCGTGCTCGCGTCGGCCCATGGCTTGCCCGTGCCCGCAACTGCCCTGCTCGGCACGCCCGAGGCGGCACGGATCGCCGCCGACGGCCCCTTCGTGCTGAAGCCGGTGCTGTCCTGTTCGGGGCGCGGGGTCTCCCTGCACGAGGCGGGCGCCGCGGTGTCAGGCCCGGACGGGAGCGCCATGGTCGTGCAGCGCCGCCTCCCGGGCGCCCATGTCAGCAGCTTCACGCTGGCGCATCAGGGCCGGGTCCAGGTAACGGTGCTCTACCGCGGCACGGTGATGGCCGGCACCGTTGCGGTGGCGTTCGAACGCATCGCACGGCCCGACATTGCGGCGCTGATCGAGGGCTTCGTCGCGCGCCTGGGACACAGCGGCTTCATCTCCTTCGATTTCATCGACGATGCCGAGGGCCGGCCGCAGGCCATCGAATGCAATCCACGGGTGACCAGCGGCGTCCACTTCGTCGAAACCGCCGACCTCGCGCCCGCCATCTTCGCGCCGTTCGCACAGCCGCTGGGCCTGCGCCGACACAGCAAGATGCAACAGCTCTATCCGACCCTGACCGAAACCCAGGGCTCGATCCTGACGCCCAGGCGCTATCTCCACAATGTCCGCCAGCTCTTCACCTCGCGCGACGTGACCTGGGACAGGACGGACCCGATGCCGCTGATCTCGATGCCCGTCACCGCGTTCGGCATCATCCGCATGGCGATGGCGCAGCGGCGCACCTTCGGCCAGGTTTCGACCGACGACATCAGCTGGTTCGACGGGGAGCGCGTCGACGCGCACGTCTAGCGCGATGTTGAGGCCCATTGCATGGCATCAGGCCTCTGTTATTTCAGGGCGTTGAGAGCCCGAAGTTCGGCATCGTCGACCACAGCTGCGTGGATCGGAGCAGCCTGCCCGTCCTCGAGCCAGCGTTGCGGCAGGTCGAACAGCACGAGCGTCTCGTCGGCCCCGAGCTCCGGCCCCGATCGGGCTTGCTCGCTCATCCCTGCCCCGGCTTCACGATCCGGCTGAGCCTGTTGTCGGTGAACATGTAGATCTCGCGGCCGCCGGGCTCGGAATAGAGCACCTGGACCTCGCGCTGGCCCTTGCCGCTGTCGCCGATGAGCACGTCGGTCGGCCGCGTGCCCTTGAGCTTGACCAGTTCGCATTCGGTGATGCCCTCGGCGATGGCGGGCGGCAATGCGCGGGACGAGGCGCCGACGCTGCACTCGCCGTCCGAAGTCAGCGTCGCCTCCTGGGTCGAGGCGTTCGCCGTGACGCTGCTCGTCGTCGCCGTGGTCACCGGGCCGGCGGGGCTCTCGCGGGTCTCCGAGGTGAAGGCGAAGCCGCCCATGTCGACGGAGCAGCCGCCCAGCGCGGCGGCACAGAGCAGCAATACGGACAGTCTCACGCTTTCTTCTCCCAGCGGCCGGTCTCGTCCTGCTGCCAATAGCTGGCGGCGTGGCCGGAGGACCTGGCCTTCTTCCAATCCTCGCGCGCCGCGGTCAGCGCATCGGGATCGTCACCATCGAATATCAGGACGATCCGCTCGTATCCCTCCAATGCGTCGGGAATGCGGACGCCCTCGGCGCAGATGCGCACCTGCGCGGCGTTCGGGTTGTGATCGAGCGTCGTCAGCACCACCGGATTGGCGGCGGCATCGGCTTCCATCGCCGTGACATGGGGCAAGAAGCTGTCGTCGACATAGGTCCAGAGGTGGTCGTCGACGGCGCCCAGCCGCTCCTGGCTCGACACTTCCACCACCACCTTCTGGCCGCGCGACAGGGCGCGGTTGAGAATCGTCGGCAGCACCTGTTCGAGCGGCCGCGACTGGAGGTGGAAGAACAGGATCTCGGCCATCAAGAGCCTTTGTGCGACAGCAGGTTGAGCGGCGACGCTGCCAAATCGATTCAGGCCTCGTAATGCTCCGCCACCAGCCGGTTGAGCAGGCGCACGCCCCAGCCCGGCCCCCAGGAGCGGTTGATCTCGCTGTCCTTGGCACCCATGCCGGTGCCGGCAATGTCGAGATGCGCCCAGGGCGTGTCGTTGACATGGCGCTGCAGGAACTGGGCGGCGGTGATCGAGCCGCCATGGCGACCGGCGGCATTCTTCATGTCGGCGAATTTGGAATCGATCATCTTGTCGTAGGCCTTGCCGAGCGGCATGCGCCAGACCGTCTCGCCCGTCGCCTTGCCGGCTGCCGAGAGCCGGTCCGCCAACTCGTCGCTGTTGGTGAAGAGCCCGGCATGCTCCTGCGCCAACGCGACCAGGATCGCGCCCGTCAGCGTCGCCAGATCGATCATGAAGCGCGGCTTGAAGCGCTCCTGCGTGTACCAGAGCACATCCGCCAGCACGAGGCGGCCTTCCGCGTCGGTGTTGATGATCTCGATGGTCTGTCCTGAGAGCGAGGTGACGATGTCGCCGGGGCGCTGGGCGTTGCCGTCGGGCATGTTCTCGACGAGGCCGATGATGCCAATGGCGTTGACCTTGGCCTTGCGGGCGGCGAGCGCATGCATCAACCCGACCACGCAGGCCGCGCCCGCCATGTCGCCCTTCATGTCCTCCATGCCCGCGCCGGGCTTCAGCGAGATGCCGCCGGTGTCGAAGGTGACGCCCTTGCCGACGAAAGCGACAGGCTGGCCGCCAGCCTTGGCGCCGTTCCAGCGCATGATCGCGACGCGGCTCTCGCGCCGCGAGCCCTGGCCGACGCCGAGCAGCGCGCGCATGCCGATCTTCTTCAGCTGCTTCTCGTCGAGGATCTCGATCTCGACCCCGAGCTTGGCGAGCTTGGACGCTCGGTCGGCGAACTCCTCTGGGTGGAGGACGTTCGGCGGCTCGTTGACGAGGTTGCGCGCGATCTCGACGCCGGCGGCGACCGCGTCGGCCGCCTTCAGCGCCTTCTTCGCCAGCGCCGGATCGGGCAAGCGCAGCGTCACTGCGATCGGCTCGGCCTCCTCGGGCTTGCGGCTCTTGGTCTTGTACTGGTCGAAGACATAGGAGCGCAGGCGCAGGCCGAGCGCGATGTCGGCGATTTGGCCCGCCTCCAGGGCGCCCTCCGGCAGGGCCAGAATCACGTCGACGCTGCGGCCATGACCGAGCTTGCCGGCGATCGCGCCGCCCAACTTGACGAAATCGAGTTCGCCGCGCTCGGTGTCCGGCCCGACGCCGACGGCGATCAGACGCTCATAGCCGGCTGCCTCGGGAGCGAGCAGCGTCAGACCCGAGAAGGCCTTGCCCTTGAAGCGTTCGGCGGCGGCCGCCCGCGCCAGGAGATCGCCGGCGCCGCTGCCCAGCCATTCCTGGGCGATCCCGGCCGGAGCCAGCGTGTCCGATAGCAGGATCACGAGGTCCTGCCCCCCGATCCCGTGCAGGGCTTTGATCTCGAGCTTCAGGCGTTGCGACATGGGGGGCTCACGATGTTGCGAGACGGGCGAAACGATGCGGCCGCAAACGATTCCCGTTTGCGCCATGATTGCGCCTATACCATACGGTGTTCTCCGCGAACCACCAGCGACGGGGCAGCGCCCCATGCCGCCCCATCGGAAAAACCAAGCGTGCTGCTTCAGCGTCTCGACCGCTACATCCTGAAGATGGCGACGATCGCGGCCATCGTGCTGCTGATCGGGCTGACCAGCGTGATCTGGGTGACACAGGCCCTGCGCGAGGTCGATCTCATCACCGGCAAGGGCCAGACGGTGCTGATCTTCTTCACCGTCACGCTCCTGTCGCTGCCCGCGCTGATCGCCGGCATCGCGCCGGTCGCGCTGTTCATGGCGACGCTCTACACGCTGAACCGGCTCAACAGCGATTCCGAGCTCATCGTCATGAACGCGGCCGGTGTCGCGCCCCACCGCATCACCCGCCCCTTCATCGTGCTGACGATCGCGGTCTCGCTGCTCGTCGGCTGGATGACGCTCTCGGTGATGCCGACCGGCTTCCGGATGCTGCGCGACTTGATCACGCTGATCCGGGCCGATTTCGTCGCCAACGTCGTCAAGGAAGGGCAGTTCGTGGCGCTCGATTCCGGCGTCACCTTCCACTATCGCGAGCGCTCGGGCGACGCGCTGGTCGGCATCTTCATGCAGGACCGGCGCGACCCCAACCAGCCCTCGATCTACATCGCCGAGCGCGGCCGCACGGTCGATGTCGACGGCAACAGCTTTCTGATGCTCGAGAAGGGCACGATCCAGCGCGAGACCAAGAACACCGACACGAGCTCGATCATTTCCTTCGAGCGCTATGCGCTGAACCTGTCCGCGCTTTCGGGCGAGCCGACGGGTGGCGCCGGCGAAGGCGACGGCGACAAGGCGGTCTACAAGCCGCGCGAGCGCTCGACCTGGCAGCTCCTCAACCAGGATCCCAACGAGAACTACTACAAGTTCCAGGCCGGGCGGTTCCGTGCCGAATTGCACAATCGCCTCTCGGCACCGCTCTATCCGATGGCCTTCATGCTGATCGCCTTCGCCTGCATCGGCGAGGCGCGCACGACGCGACAGGGCCGTGCCTTCGCCATCCAGTCCGCCATCCTGATCGTCGCGGCCACGCGCATCGGCGCCTACATGGCCTGGACGGCGAGCGTCCGCTCGCCCCTGGCGGCGGCGATGCTCTACATCCTGCCCGTGGCGGCCATCGCCCTGTCGACAGCCGTCATCCTCTACGGCCAGACGGTCAGGCCGCTTCTCGCCCGCGCGCTTGCGCCGCTGCTGCTGCCGTTCTCGGCGCTCTCGGCCCGTTTCAGGCGCGCCTGATGCTGCTCGTCACGACCTTCGGGCGCTACCTCACCAAGCAGTTCACGCGCTCCATCCTGGGCGTGTTCGGGACGTTCTTCTTCCTGATCGGCACCCTCGACTTCGTCGAGCTGATGCGGCGCGCCGGCGACTCACCCGCCGCCACGACACCGCTCATCGTCCAGCTCGCGCTGTTCCGGGTGCCGAGCGTGGCCGAGCAGATCTTTCCCTTCGCCGTGCTCTTTGGCGGCATGTTCGCCCTGCTGACGCTGAGCCGGAAGCTCGAGCTCGTCGTCGCCCGCTCGGTCGGCGTCTCGGCCTGGCAGTTCCTGCAGCCGGCGGCGGTCGTCGCGGGCACGATCGGGTTGGTGTCGATCCTGGTCTACAATCCCGTCGCCGCCGAGCTGAAGCGCAAGGCGACCGCGCTGGAGACGCGGCTCTTCGTCCGTGGCGCGCAGACGAGCAACGCGCCCGAAATCTGGCTGCGCCAGCGCAGCGTCGACGGACAGGCCATCATCCGGGCGGCCGGTTCGCTGCCGGACGGCAACGGCCTCGCCCATGTGGCGATCTTCAGCTTCTCGCCCGGCGGCGGATTTAGCGAACGCATCGATGCCCGCGAGGCCGTGCTGCGCGGCGGCTATTGGGAGCTGTCGGATGCGCGCGTCATCTCCGCCATGGAAGAGCCACAGAGCTACAAGACCTATCTGTTCGCGACGACGCTGGAGCCCGAGCAGGTGCGGCAGAGCTTTACCCCGCCCGAAGCCGTCGGGTTCTGGTCCATGCCCGCCGTGATCGAGCGGACCCAGCGCGCCGGGCTCGACACCACGCGCTACGAGCTGCGCTATCAGTCGCTGATGGCGCGGCCCCTGTTGCTGGTCGCCATGGTGTTGGTGGCCGCATCCGTTTCCTTAAGATTTTTCAGGTTTGGTGGGGTGACCAAACTGGTGATAGCTGGTGTCGCTGCCGGCTTCATGCTGTATGTTGCGACGCAGCTGTCGGAGGAACTGGGCTCGTCCGGAATCGTCAATCCCGTGGTGGCGGCTTGGCTGCCCGCCACGATCGGGGCGATGCTGGGTGCGCTGGCGCTCCTTTACCAGGAAGACGGGTAGATCGTACTGTGCCTATGGTTAATTTAGGATTGAGCGTATGGTTCCGGGCGTGAAACGCATGGCTCGATATGCCGCGGCGACCGCCCTCGCCACGAGCCTCGCCTTTGTCCTGGCCTCGGCCGGGAGCGCTCTCGCGCAAACTCCGCCCGCCGCCAAGCCGCAGGACCGGATGGTCGTCGATGCGCGCGAACTCGTCTACGACAACGACAAGAAGACCGTTTCCGCCGTCGGTGACGTGCAGATTTTCTATCAGGGCCGCACGATCGAGGCCGACAAGGTCACCTATGATCAGTCCGGCAAGCGCGTCATCGCCACCGGCAACGCCCGCATCACCGAGGCGAACGGCACGGTCATCACGGGCGACCGCTTCAACCTGACCGACGATTTCCGCGATGGCTTCATCGATTCGCTGCGGGTCGTGAACCCGGATCGCACGCGCTTCACCGCCCCGCGCGCGGAGCGCACCGACGGCGAGACCTTCATCTTCGAGAAGGGCATCTACACCGCCTGCGAGCCCTGCAAGGACAACCCCGAGCGGCCGCCGCTCTGGCAGGTCCGCTCGGCGCGCATCATTCACAAGAAGGCCGAGCAGACGATCTATTACGAGGATGCGCGGCTGGAATTCGCCGGCGTCCCGCTCGCCTATGTCCCCTACATGTCGGGCCCGGATTCGACGGTGAAGCGGAAGTCCGGCTTCCTGTCGCCGAAGTTCCTCAATACCGGGCCGCTGGGCTACGGCGTCGGCCTGCCCTATTTCCTCAATCTCGCGCCCAATTACGATCTCACGATCACACCGACCTATCTGACCCGGCAGGGGCTGCTCGGCCAGGTTGAGTGGCGCCACCGCCTGATGACCGGCTCCTACATGATCCGGGCCTCGGGCATCTTCCAGCAGGAGAAGGAAGCCTTCCTGGCCGCACCGCTCGGCGCCGGTGACGACGAGTTCCGCGGATCGGTCCAGACCAACGGCAAGTTCTTCATCAACCCGCGCTGGACCTTCGGCTGGAACGCGTCGATGTCGACGGACCGGTGGTTCTACAAGAACTACCGCATCCTGAACGAGAGCGTGAGCTCGACCACCTATCTCCAGGAAGCGATCTCGACCGCCTATCTCAACGGGCAGACCGCGAGCGGCTGGTTCGATATGCGCGGCTATTATTTCCAGCCGCTGACCTCGACGGACTGGCAGAAGCAGCAGCCCGTCGTCCTCCCGGTGATCGACTACAACAAGCGGGTGCACAAGCCGAGCTTCCTCGGCGGCGAGATCACCTTCAACGCCAACGTCACGCATCTGACGCGTGATGCCGCGGCGTTCGCCCAGCTTCCGCGGCAGACCAATTACCTGATCAGCGGCACGACCAGCACCGGCGTCGGCTATTCGCTGTATGACGGCTGCGCCGTCTACCAGAAGAACACCTGCCTCGTGCGCGGGCTGGCCGGCAACATGGCCCGGGCGACGGCGGAGGTGTCCTGGCGGCGCAACATCATCGATCCGCTGGGCCAGGTCTGGACGCCCTACGCCTCGCTGCGGGCCGACATCTTCTCGGTCAATCCCGACACGGCCGGCTACCCGAACTCCAATGTCCGCACGATCGTCGACACCTCCGACGAGGTGTTCGGCCGGGCCATGCCGGCGATCGGTCTGATGTATCGCTACCCCTTCGTCGCCAAGACGAACTGGGGCACGCACATCATCGAGCCGGTGGCGCAGATCGTGGCGCGCCCGAACGAGACCAACAGCCTGCGCGTCGCCAATGAGGATTCGCAGAGTCTGGTCTTCGACGCCAACAACCTGTTCGAGTGGAGCGGAAAGTTCTCGGGCTACGACCGCGTCGAGGGCGGAACGCGCGCCAATGTCGGCGCGCTTTACACCGGGCGCTTCGGCAAGGAGGCTTTCGCCAACCTGTTGCTCGGCCAGTCCTATCATCTGGGCGGGCGCAATTCCTTCGCCACTGGCGATCTCGTCAATACGGGCCTCGATTCGGGTCTGCAGACCGACACCTCCGACATCGTCGCACGCGCGCAGCTCTCGCCCCTGAAAGGCCTGTTCTTCACGGGCGCGGCTCGGTTGAATTCGACGACGTTCGAAGCGCAGCGCATCGACGCGGCGGCGACCTATGCGACGAGCGTGATCACGGCCTCCATCGGCTATGGCCGCTACGAGCCGCAGCCCGAACTCGGCGTGTTCCGGCGTCGCGAAGGGCTCTCGCTCAACGGCTCTCTGCTGGTGACGCCGAACTGGCGCCTGCGCGCGGGTGTGCTGTTCGACCTCGACAAGTACAAATACGACCGCGAGGTCCGCATCGCCCAGTACACCTCCTGGATGGCGTCGCCCGCGACGATAGCCCAGCCGCGCTATATCGATTCGCGGCTGATGCAGACGGCCTCGACCTCGTTCGGCATCAATTATACCGACGAGTGCACCGTGTTCGACATCAGCTATTCCCAGAGCTATGCCGACCGCCAGTCGGGCGCGACCAAGGACACCAGGACGGTGATGTTCCGCCTCGAACTGCGCACGCTGGGCGAGATCAGCTACTCGCAGAACCTCGACGGATCGACCGTCGGCGACGGCGTCACCTCCTCCAGCCGCTGATCTCACAATCGACAGCGGCGCGGCGGCGAGAGGACGTCCGATGCGCCTGCAGGCCTCCACCCCTCTGCCGCCTCTCGCGCTGACCCAGGGCGATCCGGCGGGCATCGGCCCAGAACTGGCACTGTCGGCGTGGCTGAGGCGCGACATCGCGGCACTGCCGGCCTTCGCCTGCATTGCCGACATCGACCATCTCGGGCGGCTGGCGCAGCGGCTTTCGCTCGACGTTCCGCTCATCGCCAGCGACTGGGAGCGGGCGGCGGGGCATTTCGCGGATGCGCTGCCGGTGATCCCGCTCGACGGAGCCCTGGCGGTCGAGCCGGGCCGTCCCGACTCCGCCACGGCTCCGGGAACGATCGCGTCGATCACCCGCGCCGTCGCGGCCGTTCGGGCGGGACAGGCCGCAGCCGTGGTCACCAATCCGATCGCCAAGTCGGTTCTCTATGCGGCGGGATTCGCCCATCCCGGGCATACCGAGTTCCTGGCGCATCTGGCGGCGGATGGCGGGCCTGTGCCGCTACCGGTGATGATGCTGTGGTGCGAGGAACTCGCCGTCGTCCCGGTGACGATCCACATCCCGCTGCGGCGCGTCCCGGACGTTCTGACGACGGAGCTGATCGTCCAGACCGCGCGCATCGTCGCCGAGGGCCTGCGCCGCAGCTTCGGCATCGACGCGCCGCGCCTGGCGCTCAGCGGTCTCAACCCCCATGCGGGCGAAGGCGGCGCGCTCGGCCATGAGGACGACGCGGTGGTTCGACCTGCGGTCGCGGCGCTGCGGGCCGAAGGCATCGACGCTTCCGGCCCCTACCCGGCCGACACGATGTTCCATGCCCGGGCGCGGGCCGGCTATGACTGTGCGCTGGCGATGTATCACGACCAGGCGCTGATCCCGATCAAGACGATCGCCTTCGACGAGGGCGTCAACGTCACGCTCGGCCTGCCCTTCATCCGCACCTCGCCCGACCACGGAACCGCCTTCGACATCGCCGGCCAGGGCATCGCGCGGCCCGACAGCCTGATCGCGGCGCTCCGGCTCGCCGCCCGGATGGCGGCGCAGCATCGACGGATACCGGAATGAGCCAGATCGACACCCTGCCGCCGCTGCGCGAGGTGGTGGAGCGCCACGGGCTGATGGCGCAGAAGTCGCTCGGGCAGAACTTTCTCTACGATCTGAACCTGACCTCGCGAATCGCGCGCTCCGCCGGGCCGCTGGAGGGCGAGACCGTCGTCGAGATCGGCCCCGGGCCCGGCGGGCTGACGCGGGCACTGCTGGCGGCGGGTGCCGGACGCGTCATCGCGATCGAACGCGACCGGCGCTGCCTGCCGGCGCTGGAGGAGATCGCCGCGCATTACCCCGGGCGGCTCGAGGTGATCGATGGCGACGCGCTGACGGTCGACCTGTCAACCCGGATCGGCGGCGGGCCGGCGCGGATCGTCGCCAACCTGCCCTACAATATCGGGACGCCGCTGCTCGTCGGCTGGCTCAGCCCCGAGGCCTGGCCGCCCTGGTGGACCTCGCTGACACTGATGTTCCAGCGCGAGGTGGCCGAGCGCATCGTCGCGACGCCCGAGCAGCGCGCCGATTATGGCCGCCTCGCGGTGCTCTGCAACTGGCGGTGCGAGACGAAGATCCTGTTCGACGTGCCGCGCAGCGCCTTCGTGCCGCAGCCCAAGATCACGTCGGCGATCGTGCAGCTGGTGCCGCGGATGAACCCGGAGCCCTGCGACCGCCGGCTGCTGGAGCGGATCACGCTCGCCGCCTTCGGGCAGCGCCGCAAGATGCTGCGCCAGAGCCTGAAGGCCGTGCTGCCGGAGCCCGGAGACTGGATCGAGGAAGCCGGGCTCGTGCCGACGGTCCGCGCCGAGGAGGTGCCGGTCAGCGGCTTCGTGCGCCTGGCGCAGACCCTGGTGACGCGCCTCTGAAACCGCCGTTCAGGGCAGCTTCTCCGAAAGCAGGCCGCTGACGAACTCCGAGAGGCCGGTCGCGCGCTCGCGCTTCAGGCGCTCGGCGGTGAGGATCGCCTTGACCGATTCATAGGCCGCCTGGAGATCGTCATTGACGATCACGTAGTCGTATTTGTTCCAGCGGGCGATCTCGTCGCGGGCGTTGCCGAGGCGCTTGGCGATGACGTCGGGCGCATCCTCCGCCCGCCGCACCAGGCGCGAGCGCAGCTCGGCCATGGATGGCGGCAGGATGAAGATGGTCACGACGTCGGCCCGCGCCTTCGCCACGATCTGCTGCGTACCCTGCCAATCGATGTCGAAGAGCACGTCGCGGCCGGCCGCGAGCGAAGCCTCGACCTCCTTGCGCGGCGTTCCATAGCCGTTGCCGTGGACCTCGGCCCATTCGAGCAGATCATTGTGCTGCTTCATCTGGTCGAAACTCGCCCGGTCGATGAAGCGGTAATGCACGCCGTCGATCTCGGAGGGGCGCTTGGCGCGGGTCGTCACCGAGACCGAGAGATCCAGGTTGTTCTCCGTCTTGAGATTGCGCGTGAGGGTCGACTTGCCCGCGCCCGACGGCGAGGACAGGATCAGCATCAGCCCACGACGGGCCGGGCGCGCCACTTCCGCCATCAGCACTCACTCCACATTCTGGACCTGCTCGCGCATCTGGTCGACGACGGTGCGCAGTTCGAGGCCGATGCGCGACAGGCCGGCATCGCCCGCCTTGGCGCAGAGCGTCGAGGCCTCGCGGCCGAATTCCTGCGACAGGAAATCGAGCTTGCGGCCGATCGGGCCGCCCTGGTCGAGGAGCAGACGCAGGGCTGCGACATGGGCCTGCAGCCGGTCGATCTCCTCGCGGATATCCGCCTTCACGGCCAGCAGCGCGGCCTCCTGATGCAGGCGCTGCGGATCGAGCGCCTGGCTCGCCTCCAGCAGCAGCGCGACCTGGCCCGCGATGAGCTCGCGGATCGCGTCGACACCGCGCGCCGGGTGGGTCTCGGCCTCCGTCGTCAACCGCGCGATGGCGTCGAGATGGCCGCGCAGGACCGCCTCCAGAGCCCGCCCCTCGCTGGCGCGGGCCTCCTTCAGACCGGACACGACCTCCTCGAGCCCGGCGAGGACCGGCTTCTCGACCGCGGTGAGGGTGTCCTCGCCCTCCTCGGCGAGTTCGATGACGCCGCGGATGGAGAGCAGCCCGTCATAGGAGGGTGGGGTCACGATGGCCGAAGCCGGCAGGCGCTCGACGGCCTGCAACAGTGCCGCCAGCGCAGCCTCGTTGATGCGCGGGCGCGGCGGGCCGGCATCGCTGGTGACCTGCAGATTGACGTGCAGCGTGCCGCGCGAGAAGGCGCCGGTCAGGCGCTTGCGCGCGGCCTCGGCCAGCACCTCGAGGCCGGGGGGCACGCGGACGCGAATGTCGAGCCCGCGGCCGTTGACGCTGCGGATCTCCCAGGCGAAGGCATGGATGCCCACCGTCCCGGCCGCCCGGGCGAAGCCCGTCATGCTCTCGATCGCCACCCTACGTGCCTCCGCCCCTTGACGCGGCCGGACCGTAGTGGCGGGGGCGCCAGGGGGCAAGCGCAGCCGCCGACGGCGGAGTCAGGAAGCTGGGGACGGCCCGGCTCCGCCGGCCGCGCGCCTCAGGGCCGGAGCGCCGGCACCTGCTTGGGGGAGTTGAGGTCGAAGGTCTTGTTCAGCAGCGGATCGCGCGGCGTCCCTTCCGAGGCATCGAAGGCGCGGACGCGACCGCCGGCCAGCGCGGCGCCCTGCGGAAGCTGGCCTGCCGCCGCGCGGCGGTTGCCCGGGATGGGCCAGGTCTCGATCGCCTGGCCGTCCGCCGGCTGCTGTGCAGGGGCCTCGGAGCGGGTATCGGGCGACGGCGCCGGCTCGACCTTGTCCACGGAGGCTTCGGCCGGAGGCTTGCCCGGATCGCGCCGCGCGGCCTCGATCTGGCGCCAGCGCCCGACATTGCGGTTGTGCTGCTCGAGCGTCTCGGCAAAGGCATGCCCACCGCTTCCGTCGGCGACGAAATAGAGGTCCTTGGTGCGGGAGTGACTGACCACCGCCTCCATGGCCGCGCGGCCGGGATTGGCGATCGGCCCCGGCGGCAGGCCGTCGATGACATAGGTGTTGTAGGGCGTCGCCTGGGTGATTTCGCTGCGCAGGATCGAGCGCCCGAGCGTTCCCTTGCCGCCGACGATGCCGTAGACGATCGTCGGGTCCGACTGCAGCTTCATCCGGCGGTTCAGCCGGTTGATGAAGACGCCGGCGACGCGGGGGCGCTCATCGGCCCGGCCCGTCTCCTTCTCGACGATCGAGGCGAGGACGACGAGTTCCTGCGGCGTCTTGATCGGCAGGTCGGCGGGGCGGCGCTCCCAAATCCGGGCCAGGACCGCGCGCTGGTCGCGGGTCATGCGGTCGATGATGGCCTGGCGGCTGAAGCCGCGCGGGATGCGGTAGGTGTCCGGCAGGATCGAGCCCTCGCGCGGAACCTGGATGATGTCGCCGGTGAGCAGTTCGTTATCGCGCAGCCGCGCGACGATCTGTTCGCTCGTCAGCCCCTCGGGGATCGTCACCGAGTGCTCGACGACCTTGCCGTCGGCGATGATGTCGAGAATGTCGGCCTGGCTCGCCCGCGACTTGAACAGATATTCGCCGGCCTTGAGCTTGGTCCAGTTGCCGCTGACGAGCGCGGAGACGCGGAACGCCCAGGGATGTTCGATCAGCCCTTCCCGCTGCAGCAGGTCCGCAATGTCGGCAAGGCCGCTGTCCTTGGGGATAATCAGCACGCGGTCGTTGGCGAGGGGGCCCGGTGCACGGCTCTGGCTGCTGACCATCGCGATCCCGGCGCCGACGAGCCCGCCGGCGACCAGAAGAGCGGTGAAGAGACCGCTCATCATCGCGATGAAGGGGCTCCGGCGGCGGCGGCGAGCCTTGGGCGGCGGCGCCGGCGGGGCCACCGGCTTCAACGCCTCGCTGGGGCTCTTGGGGGCGACGCGGGGCGAATGATTCACAGCTGTCGTGCTCGCACTTGGAACTTCATCGCCGCACGCCACCCCGCCCGTCGCGGCGCCCGGTGGACCGGACCCCTCCGATGGACTGCGCGCGCCATCAAACCGGATTCACGCCGGCTGCGAAAGCAAATTCACAGTCCCGCCGCTTCGAGGCAGTCTACGCACGAATATGGCGAAAGCGCGCAGCCCGCGCCCCGTCAGGCGCCGTCAACGTAGCGCCGCATGACCAGCGACGCGTTGGTGCCGCCGAATCCGAAGGAGTTCGACAGGACGACGTCGATCTTCCGCTTCCGCGCGACATGGGGCACGAGGTCGAGATCGGTCTCGACAGAGGGGTTGTCGAGATTGATCGTCGGCGGCGCGATCTGGTCGCGAATGGCGAGGATGGCGAAGATCGCCTCGACGGCTCCGGCCGCCCCCAGAAGATGGCCGGTCGCCGACTTGGTCGAGGACATCGCGGGCTTGCGCGGCGCATTGGCGAGCAGGCGCTCGGCGGCGCGCAGCTCGATCTCGTCACCCAGCGGCGTCGAGGTGCCATGGGCGTTGATGTAGTCGAGATCGGAGGCCGCGATCCCGGCCCGGTTCAAAGCTGCCTGCATGCAGCGAAAGGCGCCGTCGCCGTCCTCGGCCGGCGAGGTAATGTGGTAGGCGTCGCCCGACATGCCGTAGCCGACGACCTCGGCATAGATGCGCGCGCCGCGCGCCAGCGCGTGGTCGAGTTCCTCGAGCACGAGGACCCCGGCACCCTCGCCCATGACGAAGCCGTCACGATCCCGGTCATAGGGGCGGGAAGCCTTCTCGGGCGTGTCGTTGAAATCTGTCGACAGCGCGCGGCAGGCACAGAAGCCGGCGATTCCGAGGCGGTTGATCGCCGATTCGGCGCCACCGGCGAGCATCACGTCGGCATCCCCGAGTGCGATCATACGGGACGCATCGCCGATCGCATGTGCGCCGGTTGAGCAGGCGGTGACGACGGAATGGTTGGGGCCCTTCAGACCATGCTCGATCGAGACATAGCCGGCGGCGAGATTGCTCAGGCGGCCGGGAATGAAAAAGGGCGAAAGCCGACGCGGCCCGCGCTCCTTGAGCAGGATCGACCCTTCATAGATTCCACCGAGGCCGCCGATGCCCGAGCCGATGGCGACACCGGTCGCAATCTGGTCCTCGTAGCTCTCGGGCTTCCAGTTGGCATCGGTCAGGGCCTGCTTGGCGGCCGCCATCGCGAAGACGATGAAGTCGTCGACCTTGCGCTGCTCCTTCGGCTCCATCCAGTCATCGGGATTGAAGGTGCCGTTCGAGCCGTCGCCGCGCAGGATGTTGCAGGCGATGCGCGCCGGCAGATCACTGCAGTCAAAGCTGGTGATGGGGCCGGCGCCACTGGCGCCGGCAAGAATACGAGACCACGTCGGCTCGACGCCGCAGGCGAGCGGGCTCACCATGCCGAGGCCGGTCACGACAACGCGTCGCATCGGAAGACTGCGTGAAACCATGGCTCTTTCAGCGACGATCGACCGAACGGTCGATCAGGCGGACTTCGACAGGAACTTGACGGCGTCGCCGACGGTCACGATCGTCTCGGCGGCATCGTCCGGGATCTCGACGCCGAACTCTTCCTCGAAGGCCATCACGAGCTCGACGGTGTCGAGGCTGTCCGCACCCAGGTCCTCGATGAAGTTGGCGCCGTCCACGACCTTCTCAGGCTCGACGCCGAGATGCTCGACCACGATCTTCTTCACGCGCTCGGCGACATCGCTCATGGGTCTCTTCCTTAAAGCTTAAAACACGCAGCGCCGACGCGTTGCGTAGAGGGGCTGTCACTCCTGGCTCCCGCGGCACCCAGACGGTGCCGACGGGCCGGAACTCGAAGCCTGCACAAACGCAACAACCGGGTTCCCGTCAAGTCCCCCGGATCCCGCATCGCGGCCCGACGGCGCTAGTTAACACAGCCGATCTTGGCTGGCGAGTATGTCGGCGGGACTATCGAAACTGTCTAGGAACCGCCGCAACCGCTTCAGATCATTGTCATTCCGCCATTGACATGAAGAGTCTGCCCGGTGACGTAACCGGCTTCGCTG
Organism: Allobosea sp. R86505; assembly: GCF_042466375.1. NCBI lineage: Bacteria > Pseudomonadati > Pseudomonadota > Alphaproteobacteria > Hyphomicrobiales > Alloboseaceae > Allobosea > Allobosea sp. R86505. The sequence goes on from NZ_JAXHPY010000001.1 coordinate 3,349,423, forward strand.
CTGGCGAGGTACGCCACGGCCGCCGCCACGTCGTCGCCCGAACCCAGGCGCCCCATCGGCACGTCGGAAAGAATGCCCTCGCGCTGCTTTTCATTGAGCGCCTGCGTCATCGGTGACTCGATGAAGCCCGGCGCCACGACGTTGACGGTGATGTTGCGGCTAGCGACCTCGGCGGCGAGCGCCTTGGACATGCCGATCAGCCCGGCCTTGGAGGCGGCGTAGTTGCCCTGCCCCGGATTGCCGGTGGTGCCGACGACCGAGCCGATCGAGATGATGCGGCCATAGCGGCGGCGCATCATCGACTTCACGGCCGCGCGCGAGAGGCGGAAGGCGGCGGTCAGGTTGATCGCGATGACGCTGTCCCAATCCTCGTCCTTGAGACGCAGGAACAGGTTGTCCTTGGTGACACCGGCATTGTTCACGAGGATGTCGAGGCCACCGAGTTTCTCCTCGGCGGCGGGCACCAGAGCCTCCACCGAGTCCTTGTCGGCCAGATTGCAGGGCGTGACGACGGCGCGCTCGCCGAGTTCGGCGGCGAGCGCCTCGAGCGCCTCGGCCCGCGTCCCCGACAGCGCGATGGTGGCGCCCTGCGCATGCAGCCTGCGCGCGATGGCGCCACCCAGCCCCCCGGTGGCGCCGGTGACCAGCGCCTTTTTGCCCGTCAGATCAAGCATCGTCTCTCCCTTTCGGCGTTCTGCCGTTCTCGCATGCCCTTTCAGGGCTTGTAGGCCGACACGTCGTCCGCCGTGCCGACAGAAAGCGGAGTGGCGCCAGGCGCGATGCGCTTCACCAGCCCGGCCAGAACCTTGCCGCTGCCGAGTTCGACGAATTGGTCGACACCCGCGGCCGCCATCGCCTCGACACCTTCACGCCAGCGCACCGTGCCGGTGACCTGTGCCACGAGCGAGGCACGAATGGCCTCGACATCGCTCAGCGGCGCGGCGCCGACATTCGCCATCACGGGGACGGCGGGGGCGTGCATGGCCACATCCGCGAGGGCCGCGCGCATGGCCTCGGCCGCCGGCTGCATCAGGGCACAATGAAAGGGCGCCGAAACCGGCAGCAGCATGGCGCGGCGAACGCCACGCTCGCCGGCGAGGACGATGGCGCGATCGATCGCAGCCTTCGCGCCCGACAGCACGACCTGCCCGCCGCCATTGTCATTGGCCGCCTCGCAGACATCGCCCTGCGCGGCATCGGCCGCGATCGCGCGGGCGAGATCGAGGTCGGCCCCGAGCAGCGCCGCCATGGCGCCCTGCCCCGGCGGCACCGCCTTCTGCATGGCGTCACCGCGGATGCGCAGCAGGCGCGCGGCATCGGCAATGCTGAAGGTGCCGGCGGCCGCCAGCGCCGAGTACTCGCCCAGCGAATGGCCGGCGACGAAGGCGGCGTCCCGCTTCAGATCCAGACCCGCCTCGGCTTCCAGCACGCGCACCACCGCCAGGCTGACCGCCATCAAGGCGGGTTGGGCGTTGGCGGTCAGGGTCAGTTCCTCGGCCGGCCCTTCCCACATCAGCGTCGAGAGCTTCTGCGACAGCGCCGCATCGACCTCCTCGAAGACCGCACGCGCGGCGGCGAAGGAATCGGCCAGGCTCTTGCCCATGCCCACGGCCTGGGAGCCCTGGCCTGGAAAGATGAACGCGGTCGTCATGACGGTCGGCCCCGGATTTCAAACGTTTTGAGCGATTTCACGGCGCTGTCACACTGCCTTGGACGTCAAGTCAAGCGCCGAAGGGCTTCGAAGCCCGTCCCGACCGCGCCAATGCCGCGATTTCGGTTGCATATCGCGGCGCCACACTGTAACGACCGCCTCCTGTTTGTTCGGCCGGAGGCTGAACGGATGGCAGCGCTCGCGCTGCAGGTTCCGGTGGGAACCGTCATCCCGTGTCTCCGCCTTCGATGAAATCCTGTCGGGCCTGATCCAGGGCTCGAAGGGCTCCGCGCCGGGCGAAACAGGGTGAAACGGAAAGGCCAACCATGGCATTGTACGAGCATGTTCTGCTCGCGCGGCAAGACGTCAGCGCGCAGCAGGTTGAGGCCCTTGTCGAGACGTTCAAGGGCATCATCGAGGCGAATGGCGGCTCGGTCCCCAAGGTTGAGTACTGGGGCGTGAAGTCCCTGGGCTATCGCATCAAGAAGAACCGCAAGGCGCATTATTCGCTGCTGAACATCGACGCTCCCGCCGCGGCGGTCGCCGAGATGGAGCGCCAGATGCGCATCAACGAAGACGTGCTGCGCTTCCTGACCGTCCGCGTCGAAGAGCTCGAGGAAGGCCAGTCGGCCATGCTCCAGAAGCGCGACCGCGACGACCGTGGTGATCGCGGCGATCGCTTCGACCGTCCCGGCGGCGGCGACCGCTTCGACCGCGGCCCGCGTCGTGACCGTCCGCGTCGCGACGACGAAGCTGCTCCCGAAACGACCGGCGCGGAGGCCTGAGCCATGTCGACTGCATCTGCCGGCGCCCGTCGCCCCTTCTTCCGCCGCCGCAAGTCCTGCCCCTTCTCGGGCGAGGGCGCTCCGAAGATCGACTACAAGGATGTGCGCCTGCTCTCGCGCTACATCTCCGAGCGCGGCAAGATCGTGCCGTCGCGCATCACGGCGGTCTCGGCCAAGAAGCAGCGCGAGCTCGCCCAGGCGATCAAGCGCGCCCGCTTCCTCGGCCTGCTGCCCTACGTCATCCGCTGAGCGGACCTGAATGCCCCGGCGGCGGTCGCTCGCCGCCGGGTTTCCTTCACTGAACCAGTCGCCCCGTGGTGAGATTCCACCGGGTTCGTTGAGGCGGGACGCCTCTCACCCTGCCCGGCTCGTAACGCCGGAAGCAGCGGGACAGCAGGACGAAGAATGACCCAGGCCGTCGGCATCGGCGCAGGCCTCGTAGCGGCGCTGCTCTTCTCCGTGGTGATCACCGGATCGCCGCTGGCGGTGCTGTTGTATTCGGCCGCACCCCTCCCGATCCTGATCGCCGCGCTGGGCTGGAACCACCGCGCCGGCCTCTATGCCGTCGCCACCGGCGCGCTCGCGGTGTCGGTCGCGCTGACCTTGCCGGCCGGACTGGCCTTCGCCGCGATCATCGCGCTGCCTGCCTGGTGGATCGCCTATCTCGCCCTGCTCGCACGGTCGGACGAGAGCGGCCCGGTCGAATGGTACCCGCTCGGGCATCTGATGATCTGGATCGCCGGCACGGCGACCCTGGCGAGCGTCGCCAGCGCGCTGGTGATGACGACGGACTACGACACCTACCGTTCAGTGATCGCGCGGATGGTCGAGAATCTCCTCGCCGAGATGGTGCGCAGCAAGATGCTGACCCTGCCGGCGGGCGTGACCCAGGCCGAAATGGCCGCCAATGTGACACCGCTCCTGGTGCGCGCCGTGCCGCTCGGCATCGGTGCCTCGGTCGTCACCACGATCACCGCCAATCTCTGGCTGGCCGCCAAGACCGTGCAGCTCTCCGGGCGGCTGCCGCGGCCCTGGCCGTTCATTCCCGCGACGACGCTGCCGCGCTCGGCGCTGGTCCTGCTCGTGGCGGGCCTGGTGACGGCGGGGCTGGACGGCTTCGTCGGGCTGGCGGGCGTCGCGCTGATCGGCGCGCTCTTCGCCGCCTTCATGTTCTCCGGCCTGTGCATGCTGCACGACCTCTCGCGCGGCCAGGCCTGGCGCACGCCCATGCTCGTCAGCGTCTATGTCGCGCTCGTCGTGATGCAGGCCGTGCTGACGCCGCTGCTGGCGGTCGCCGGCATGGTCGATTCCCTTCTCGGACTGCGCAAGCGGGCCGCGATGCCTCCCCCGCCCCCTCCCGGGAGCTGAGGGCGCCGCCCCGGTTCCAAGAGCTTTCGAAGACATCAACCCTCAAAGGAGACAACACCATGGAAGTGATCCTGCTCGAACGCGTCGCCAAGCTCGGCCAGATGGGCGACGTCGTGCGCGTCCGCGACGGCTTCGGCCGCAACTACCTGCTCGCCCGCGGCAAGGCGCTGCGCGCCACCGAGGAGAACCGCAAGCGCTTCGAGAGCCAGAAGATCGAGCTCGAGACCCGCAATCTCGAGCTGAAGTCGGAGGCCGACGCGGTCGCCGAGACGCTCGACGGCCTGAGCGTCGTGATGCTGCGCCAGTCGGGCGAGTCCGGCGTGCTCTACGGTTCGGTCTCGACCCGTGACATCGCCGATGCGCTGACCGGCGAGGGCTTCAACGTCGCCCGCAGCCAGATCACGCTGAACGCGCCGATCAAAACGCTCGGCCTGCACACGGTCCCGGTCGTGCTGCATCCGGAAGTCTCGGTGACGGTGACGGTCAACGTCGCCCGCTCCGCCGAGGAAGCCGAGCGCCAGGTGCGCGGCGAAAACGTCACGGCCCGCGAGGAATTCGACCTCGACGATCTCGGCCTGGAGGTCGGCGCGGCGCTTGCGGAAGCCGGCGAGGACGACCGCTGAGCGCTTCGACTCGGCACGACATGTCAAGGGCGCCGCGGTCACGCGGCGCCCTTTTTCGTGACGGCCTGTGCAAAGGCGTGGATCGTCCAATCGCTGCTGGCGCGATCCGTCAGAGTGGTAGAGTAAGCGCAGAGTCGGACAGCCGCAGACCCGAGACATTCGCGCCCTCATGGCCACAGCAACCGCCCTCGTCACCCGCCTCGAAACCCGCGAGGCCGAATATCGTGTCCAGCCTCACAACATCGAGGCGGAGCAGGCGCTGCTGGGGGCGATCCTGGTCAACAACGACGCGTTCTACCGCGTCTCCGATTTCCTGCTGCCGGACCATTTCTTCGAGCCGATCCACCAGCGCGTCTTCGAGTTGACGGCCAGCCTCGTCCGGGCCGGCAAGATCGCGACGCCGATCACGCTCAAGACCTTCGTCGGCGAGATCGACCTCGGCGGGTTGACCGCGTCACAATATCTCGCAAGGCTCGCCGCCGAAGCGACGACCGTGATCAATGCGGGCGATTACGGCCGCACGATCTACGAGCTGGCGATCCGCCGGCAGCTGATCGGCGTCGGCGAGGAGCTGGTCAACGTCGCCTATGACGCGCCGGTCGACATGCCGCCGCGCGAGCAGATCGAGGAGGCCGAGCGCAAGCTCTACGAACTGGCGGAAAAGGGCCGCTACGAAGGCGGCTTCCAGAAGTTCGACACCGCCCTCTACACCGCCATCGACATGGCGGCGAACGCCTATCAGCGGGCGGGTGGGCTGTCGGGCATCTCGTCTGGCCTGCGCGACCTCGACCAGCGCATGGGCGGCCTGCAGCCCTCCGACCTGATCGTGCTCGCCGGCCGCCCGGCCATGGGCAAGACCTCGCTCGCCACCAACATCGCCTTCAACATCGCCAAGGCCTGGCGTGGCGAACGCCAGACCGACGGCACGATCAAGACGGTCGATGGCGGCATCGTCGCCTTCTTCTCGCTGGAAATGTCGGCCGACCAGCTCGCGACGCGTATCGTCGCCGAGCAGTCGGGCATCTCCTCCTACAAGATCCGGCAGGGCCGCATCACCGAGGCCGAGTTCGCGCGGCTGACCGACGTCGCCGCCCAGATCGAGAAGCTGCCGCTCTATATCGACCAGACCGGCGGCATCTCGATCGCGCAGCTCGTCGCCCGGGCACGCCGTCTCAAGCGGCAAAAGGGGCTCGACGTCCTGTTCATCGACTATCTGCAGCTTCTCTCGGGCTCGGCCAAGAACGGCCAGAACCGCGTGCAGGAGCTGACCGAGATCACGACCAGCCTGAAGGCGCTCGCCAAGGAGCTGACGGTGCCGATCGTGGCGCTCTCGCAGCTCTCGCGTCAGGTCGAAAGCCGCGACGACAAGCGGCCGCAGCTCTCGGACCTGCGCGAATCCGGCTCGATCGAGCAGGACGCCGACGTGGTGATGTTCGTCTATCGCGACGAATACTACCTCAAGGGCAAGGAGCCGCGCCCCGGCACCGAAGAACACAACAAATGGCAGATCGAGATGGAGGCCGCCCATGGCGTCGCCGAGCTCATCATCGGCAAGCAGCGCCATGGCCCGACGGGAGCGATCGCGCTGCAGTTCGACGCCGAGGTGACGCGCTTCTCCGACCGCGCCGACGAAATGCGCCTCCCGGACCGCGAATGAGCCGCTTCGACACGCCCGACGCCGACACCTGCGGCACCATCCTGACGATCGACCTCGGGGCGCTCGTCGCCAACTGGCGCGCGCTCCAGGACCGGGCCGGGACGCAGGCCGCCGCCGTCGTCAAGGCGAACGCCTATGGACTCGGCATCGAGCCGGCCGTGACCGCGCTCGCCGCCGCCGGCTGCGAGAGCTTCTTCGTCGCCCATCTCTCCGAGGGCGTAAGGGCCCGCGCGGTGGCACCGGACGCCACGGTCTACATCCTCAACGGATTGCTGCCCGGCAGCTGCGGCCGCTATGTCGAGCATGATCTGTCGCCCGTTCTCGGCTCGCCCGATGAACTGCGGGAATGGGCGTCCTTCCGCGCCGGCGGCGCGAGGGGCAGGCCTGCGGCCCTGCATCTCGACACGGGGATGAACCGGCTCGGCCTTCCCGCGGGCGATGGCCCGAATGCGGTCTTAGCCCTCAAGAATGAGATCGACGCGGCGGGAATCGGGCTGGTGATGAGCCATTTCGCCTCCGCGGAAGACGAGACGGACCCGGCTAATGCGCGCCAGATGGCGGCCTTTGCCGCCATCACCGCCGCCCTCCCCGGCATCCCGGCCTCGCTGAAGAACTCCTCGGGGCATTTCCTGAAGGACTGCCCCTCCTATCAGCTGACGCGTCCCGGCTATGCCCTCTATGGCGGCAATCCGACGCCGGGCCGGCCCAACCCGATGCGCGCCGTGGTCGGCCTCACCTCGCGCATCCTGCAACTGCGCGACGTCCGGGCCGGCAGCCAGGTCGGCTATAACGGGCGCTGGACGGCCAGGCGCGACAGCAGGCTCGCCACGATCTGCCTGGGCTATGCCGATGGCTATCCGCGCAATGCGAGCGGAACCGATACCAGCCCGGGCGGCCGCGCAATCGTCGATGGCGTGGTCTGTCCCTTCGTCGGCACGGTCTCGATGGATCTGGTCATCATCGACGTGACGGATCTGCCCGCGGCGTCGGTGAAACGGGGCGATCCGGTGACGCTGATCGGCGGCCCGCTCGATCTGGATACGGTCGGCGCCGGTGCGAAGACCATCGGCTACGAAATCCTGACCAGCCTCGGCCGGCGCCATGCGCGGCGCTATGTCGGGGTTTAGCCGGTCATGACGGCGACCCTTGTCATTCCGGGGCTTCGCGGCAGCGAAGAGCCCGGAACCCACGACCGGGCGCACACGACAGACGTGAATTTACGGGCATCGCGCCCCGTCGTGAGTTCCGGGTTCCCGGCTTCGCCGGGCCCCGGAATGACAGGCGGAGAAGGCTGATGGCCAAGCGCGGTCCCACCTATACCTGCCAGGCCTGCGGGGCGGTCTATCACCGCTGGCAGGGCAAGTGCGACGCCTGTGGCACCTGGTCGTCGCTGACGGAGGAGGCGCAGGCTGCGCCGGTTCCCGGCGCGCGCGGGGCCTCGTCCGGCCGGGCGCGCGGGCGCGTCTTCGCGCTGGAAGGGCTGAAGGGCGAGACCCAGGACGCGCCGCGCATCGTCTCGGGCATCGGCGAGTTGGATCGCGTCACGGGCGGGGGCTTCGTGCCGGGCTCGGTGCTGCTGATCGGCGGCGATCCCGGCATCGGCAAGTCGACGCTGCTGATGCAGGCCTGCGCCGCCCTCGCCTCAGCGGGCCGGCGCGTCGTCTATGTCTCGGGTGAGGAATTGACCGGTCAGGTCCGGCTGCGCGCCGAGCGGATGGGGTTGTCTGAAGCCCCCGTCGAGCTGGCGGCCGAGACCAATGTCGAGGATATCGTCGCGACGCTGGGCCAGGGATCGCGGCCGGCGCTGGTGGTGATCGATTCGATCCAGACGATGTGGTCGGGCGAGGTCGAGAGCGCGCCGGGAACGGTGACCCAGGTGCGCGGCTCGGCGCAGGCGCTGATCCGCTACGCCAAGACCAGCGGCGCCTGCATGATCCTGGTCGGGCACGTCACCAAGGACGGGCAGATCGCGGGCCCGCGCGTGGTCGAGCACATGGTCGACGCCGTGCTCTCCTTCGAGGGCGAAGGCGCGCATGCCTTCCGGATCCTGCGCGGCCAGAAGAACCGCTTCGGCGCCACCGACGAGATCGGCGTCTTCGAGATGACCGGCAAGGGCCTCTCGGAGGTCTCCAACCCCTCGGCCCTGTTCCTGGCCGGGCGCGACCAGGCCGCGCCCGGCGCCGCGGTCTTCGCCGGCATCGAGGGCACGCGCCCGGTGCTGGTCGAGATCCAGGCGCTGGTCGCGCCGACCTCGCTCGGCACGCCGCGACGCGCGGTCGTCGGTTGGGAGAACAGCCGCCTGTCGATGGTGCTGGCCGTGCTCGAGACGCATGGCGGGCTGCGGCTGGGGCAGCACGACGTCTATCTCAACGTCGCCGGAGGTTTGCGGGTCAACGAACCGGCCGCTGATCTCGCCGTGGCGGCCGCGCTGGTCTCGTCGCTGACCGGGGCGATCCTGCCGCCCGAATCGGTCTATTTCGGCGAAATCGCGCTGTCGGGCGCGATCCGGCCGGTTTCGGTCGCGGCGGCGCGGCTGCGCGAGGCCTCCAAGCTCGGCTTCGAAGCGGCTCTGATGCCGGCTGGTGGCGCCGATGCGGGCGACGGCGGCGGCCTGTCGCTGCGGCGCTTCGGCCATGTCACGGAACTCGTTGCCGATATCGCCGCGCGAGCGCCCCGCCGCAGTGCGAAATGACCCTGTCGCAATAGTGACGCAACGGGCGCGAACGCGTATAGCAAACCCGATGCGGCCAGCCGATCTTTTGCAGGCCATTCCGAGACCATAACGAAGCGGCTCATCCATGCCTGTGACCATTCTCGATCTCGTCGTCATCGGCGTGATTCTGATCTCGGCTTTGCTGGCGGCGGTGCGGGGGCTCACGCGCGAGGTGCTCGCGATCGCCTCCTGGGCGACCGCAGCAGCCGTCGCCTGGGTGTTCCACCCGCAATTGCTGCCGATCCTGAAGCAGTACATCCCCAACGACATGATCGCGCTGATCGCCTCGATCGCCTCGCTCTTCCTGGTGACGCTGATCGTGGTCTCGCTGGTGACGGCGCGGATCTCGGATTTCGTGCTCGATTCGCGCATCGGCGCGCTCGACCGGACGCTGGGCTTCGTCTTCGGTGCCGGGCGCGGGCTGCTGCTGGCGGTGATCGGCTATCTCTTCTTCGCCGCGCTGATGGGCGACAAGAACATGCCGCCCTGGGCCCGCGACGCCAAGGCGAAGCCGATGCTCGAGGAAACCGGTCGCTCGCTGCTGACGATGCTGCCGCAGGACGTGAACGCCGACTTCATCAAGAACCTGCTGAAGCCCAAGGGCGAAGGCGAACCGACGGAAGCCCCTGCGGAGGAGCCGCGCACGCCCACCGCCCCGGGGAGCGACCCGCAGCGCCGCACCGAAGTGCCGAACGCGACGGACCGCCAGGCGCTGCAGCGCGCCATCGACGGCACGCGCCCGCCCCAACTCGCCCGTAATTCGCACGTAATTCGCACGTAGAAGCCTGTCGTCCCGCTTCCAGGAGCCCCGTGATGGTCGCAGAATCCTCGACGAAGGCCAGCGCCAGCGACGCCCCCTTCGATCCCTATGCCGACCGGCTGCGCGAGGAATGCGGCGTCTTCGGCATCTTCGGCCATGCCGATGCGGCGGCGCTGACGGCGCTCGGCCTGCATGCGCTCCAGCATCGCGGCCAGGAGGCGGCGGGCATCGTCACCTTCGATGGCGGACGCTTCCACTCCGAGCGCCGCCTCGGCCTCGTCGGCGACGCCTTCTCCGAAGCTTCGGTGATCGACAAGCTCAAAGGCTCGCAGGCGGTCGGGCATGTCCGCTATTCGACCACCGGTGAGACGATCCTGCGTAACGTCCAGCCGCTGTTTGCGGAGCTTCATGGCGGCGGCTTCGCGGTCGCCCATAACGGCAACCTGACCAACGGCCTGACGCTGCGGCGCAATCTCGTCCGGGACGGGGCGATCTACCAGTCGACCTCCGACACCGAGGTGCTGCTGCATCTCGTGGCGCGCAGCCGCAAGCCGCGCTTCATCGAGCGCTTCGTCGAGGCGATCCGCCAGATCGAGGGCGCCTATGCCTTCGTCGGCATCACCAACAAGAAGCTGATCGGCGCGCGCGACCAGCTCGGCATTCGTCCGCTGGTGCTGGGCGAGCTCGATGGCGCTCCGATCCTGACGTCGGAAACCTGTGCGCTCGACATCATCGGCGCGCGCTTCATCCGCGAGATCGAGAATGGCGAGGTCGTCGTCATCTCGGAGACCGGCATCGAGAGCCACAAGCCGTTCCCGGCCGTGCAGGAGCGCCCCTGCATCTTCGAATACATCTATTTCGCCCGCCCCGATTCGATCGTGAAGGGCCGCAGCATCTATGAGCACCGCAAGGCGATGGGCGCGCAGCTCGCCCTCGAATTGCCGGCCCATGCCGACGTGATCGTGCCGGTGCCGGATTCCGGCGTGCCGGCGGCGCTGGGCTATGCGCAGGCGAGCGGCATCCCCTTCGAGCTCGGCATCATCCGCAACCACTATGTCGGCCGCACCTTCATCGAGCCGACGCAGAAGGTGCGGGAGCTCGGCGTGAAGCTGAAGCACTCGGCCAACCGCTCGGTCGTCGAGGGCAAGAGCATCGTGCTCGTCGACGATTCGATCGTGCGGGGGACGACCTCGTTCAAGATCGTGAAGATGATGCGCGAGGCCGGGGCACGCGAGGTACATTTCCGAATCTCTTCGCCGCCGATCACCCACCCGGATTACTACGGCATCGACACACCAGACCGTGAGAAGCTGCTGGCGGCGACCCATTCGCTCGAGGAGATGCGCGAGTTCGTCGGCGCCGATTCGCTGGCCTTCATCTCGGTCGACGGGCTCTACCGCGCCATGGGGCACGAGCGGCGCGATCCGATCCGGCCGCAATTTACCGATCACTGCTTCACCGGCGATTATCCGACCTCGCTGACCGACGTGATCGGCGAGAGCGCCAAGCAGCAGATCTCGCTGCTGGCCGAGGCGGGCTGACGACGGCGCCGCGACCTCCGCAGCCCTCATCCTGAGGAGCTGCGGCACGCGGCGTCTCGAAGGATGATCCAGATTTCTCCGGAGCCCCATTTGAGCATCCTTCGAGACGCGCCTTCGGCGCTCCTCAGGATGAGGGCTGCGGATGTGGGCACGGGGGACCAGGAATGACCCAACCTCTCTCCGGGCGCGTCGCGCTCGTCACCGGCGCCTCGCGCGGGATCGGGCGGGCGGCTGCGCTCGCCTTCGCCAGGGCTGGCGCCCATGTCGTCGCGCTGGCCCGCACCAGCGGCGCGCTGGAGGAACTCGACGACGAGATCCGGGCCGAGGGCGGCAGCGCCACGCTGGTCCCGCTCGATCTCGGCGACGCCCCGGCTGTCGAGAAGCTCGGCCCGGCCCTGCTGCAGCGCTGGGGCAAGCTCGACATCCTCCTGGCCAATGCAGGCATCCTCGGCCCGCTCTCGCCACTGACGCATGCCTCGCCCAAGGAATGGGCCAGGGTCTTCGACACGAACGTCACGGCCAATTGGAGGCTGCTGAAGTCGGTCGAGCCCGCGCTCCAGGCGTCTGATGCCGCACGCGTCATCCTGATGTCCTCGGGCGCGGCGCATAAATGCCTGGCCTATTGGGGCCCCTATTCGATCTCCAAGGCCGCCGTCGAAGCGATGGGGCGCACCTATGCGGCCGAGACGGCGACGACGCCGCTCAAGGTCATGATGGTCAATCCGGGGCCGCTGCGCACGCGCATGCGGGCGGAGGCCATGCCCGGCGAAGACCCGCTGACGCTGAAGACGCCGGAGGAACTGGCGCCGCATCTGGTCGCCATCGCCTCGCCGGACTGGGCCGAGAGCGGCAAGATCTTCGACTTCCCGCAGGGCAAGGTGCTCAGCCCGCAGATGCCGGGTTAGGCTCAGGCGTCATGCTCGGGCTCGACCCGAGCATCTCTTGCCGAAGATTCTCGGGTCTCCGCTGCGCTCCGCCCGAGAATGACGCGCCGGGTTGTCACCCCGCGCGCTTGTTCTTGTCGTAGGGGTTCTCGCCGCCGCGGGTGTGCAGACGGATCGGCGTTCCCGGCAGATCGAAGGCTTCGCGCAGGTTGTTGACCAGATAGCGGGTGTAGGACACCGGCAGATGGTCGAGCTGGTTGCCGAACAGCGCGAAGGTCGGCGGGCGCGCCTTGGCCTGAGTCATGTAGCGGATCTTGATGCGCCGGCCGGCCACGGCTGGCGGCGGATGGGCCGAGAGCACGCCTTCGAGCCAGCGGTTGATCTTCGCCGTCGAGACACGGCGGTTCCAGACATCATAGGCCTGGAACACGGCCTGCATCAGCCGGTCGATACCCTCGCCGGCGAGACCCGAGAGCGGGATGATCGGCACGCCGCGCACTTGCGCCAAAAGATGGGTCGCCTTCTCCTTGAGCTCGGCCAGGAGGCCGTTCTTGTCGGCGACGAGATCCCATTTGTTCAAGCCGATGACGACAGTGCGGCCCTCGCGCTCGGTGAAGTCGACGAGCGTCAGGTCCTGCTTCTCGAAGGGGATGGTGGCGTCCAGCAGCACGACGACGACCTCGGCGAAGCGGATCGCGCGCAGCGAATCCTGCACCGACATCTTCTCGAGCTTTTCCTCGATGCGGGCGCGTTTGCGCATGCCGGCCGTGTCGAACAGCTTCACCGGCCGGCCGCGCCATTCGTAGTCGACCGAGATGGTGTCGCGCGTGATGCCGGCCTCGGGGCCGACGAGCAGGCGCTCCTCCCCGATCATCCGGTTGACCAGCGTCGACTTGCCGGCATTCGGGCGGCCGATGATGGTCACGCGCAGCGGCTTGTTGGGGTCGTTGTACTCCGCCTCCTCGTCGACGAAGGCGGCCGGTGCCTCGACCCATTTCTTGTCGCCATAGCTCTCGTCGAAGGGCTCTTCTTCTTCCGGCTCGACATCGACGTAAGGCGCCAGCGCCTCGAGCAGGTCGGAGGTGCCCTCACCGTGCTCGGCCGAGAACGGCACGGGATCTCCTAGGCCCAGAGCGTAGGATTCGAAGATGCCGTCGAGCCCCTTCCTCCCCTCGGCCTTGTTGGCCAGCAGGATGACGGGCTTGCCCGATTTCCGGACGAGATCGGCAAAGGGCTGGTCCATCGGCGTCAGGCCGAGCCTGGCGTCGATCATGAACAGGATGACGTCCGCCTGGGCGATCGCGACCTCGGTCTGCGCACGCATGCGCCCGGCGAGCGAGCCGGGATCGGCTTCCTCCAGCCCCGCCGTATCGACGATGTTGAAACGCAGATGGCCGAGCGCAGCCTCGCCCTCGCGCCGGTCGCGCGTCACGCCGGGCCGGTCGTCGACCAAGGCGAGTTTCTTGCCGACGAGCCGGTTGAACAGCGTCGACTTGCCGACATTGGGACGGCCGATGATGGCGACGGTGGTCATTGCAGTTCCATTACAGCAGCAGTGCCGCTTCGTCATTCCGGGGCGGCCGACAGGCCGAACCCGGAACCCACGACCGGGTGACCGGCGGTGTCGGACGACAGCAGCTCGTCGTGGTTTCCGGGTCCATCGCTCCGCGATGTCCCGGAAATGACAAATTTCAGTTCTTCGTCTCGACCGGCCCACCGCGCACCAGAGCGAGATAGAGCTCGGTGCGCTGGCGCAGGACGGCGGGCGATTGCGGGTCGGTGACGATGGCATCGAACCAGCGGCCGGCATCCTCGAAGAGATTGGCCTTGAGCGCGGCGATGCCGAGGAACTCGCGGGCCGAATGGCGCCAGGCGCCCTGCGCGGTCGCCAGCGGCTCCAGCGCCGTCCGAAGCTCCGGATAGGGCACGAGATCGACGCGCAGCATGCCGGCCCGCAGCCGGGCGAGATCGCGATAGAGCTGGCCCAGCGAGGCATCGGCCGCGATCTGGTCGAAGGCGGTCGCGCCAGCGGCGGCATCGCGCTTGGCCGTCTCGGCCGCGAGGCGGAAGCGGGCGATCTGGCGGTATCCCGCCGGCGCGCTCGCCGCGAGTTCGCCGAGGATGGTCTCGGCCTCGGAACCGTTGCCGTCGCGTGAGGCCTTCAGGGCCGCCTCGAGCCGGGCGCCGACGACCTGCGAGGCCTGCTGCTCCCGGTAGAGCCAGAACTGCCAGCCGGCCACGGCCGCGACCGCTAGCACGGCCAGTCCCGTGACCAGCCAGCCATATTTCTTCCAGAGCTCCGCCGCCTTGTCGCGGCGCACTTCCTCGTCGATCTCGCGGAAAATATCGGCCATGGTCCGTCAGACATCCTGTGTGGTGGTGCCCGGTAGCATTTTCGACCGGCAATGGCGAGCCGGAACAGGATTTTCTTGACCGCGCAGCGCAGAGTTCCACTCAGCGTCATTGCGAGCGAAAGCGAAGCAATCCAGAGCGGCCGTGCTCGACGTCCCCCTGGATTGCTTCGCTTACGCTCGCAATGACGGCTACGGCTGCTTCCCCCGATGCAGCAGGCTGCCGTCGCCATAGGAGTAGAAGCGGTAGTTCTCGGCGATCGCATGGGCATAGGCCCGCTTCATCACGTCCAGGCCGCAGAAGGCCGAGACGAGCATGAACAGTGTCGAGCGCGGCAGGTGGAAATTGGTCAGCAGCAGATCGACAGCGCGGAAACGATAGCCCGGCGTGATGAAGATCGCGGTATCGCCCGAGAAGGGCTGGATGATGCCATCCTCGCCCGTGGCGCTTTCGAGCAAGCGCAGCGAGGTGGTGCCGACCGCGATGATGCGCCCGCCTTTCGCCCGCACAGTGTTGAGGGCGGCTGCCGTCTCCGGCGAGATCGTCCCCCATTCGGCATGCATCCGGTGCTGGTCGGTATCGTCGGCCTTGACCGGCAGGAAGGTGCCGGCCCCGACATGGAGCGTCACGAGATGGCGGGTGACACCCCGCGCCTCCAGCGCCGCGACGAGGTGGGGCGTGAAATGCAGACCGGCCGTCGGCGCCGCCACGGCACCGTCCTTGCGCGCGTGCATGGTCTGGTAGTCCTGCGCATCGGCGGCATCGGTCGCACGCTTGCCGGCAATGTAGGGCGGCAAGGGCAATTCGCCGAGGCGGGCGATGGCCTCGTCGAGAAGGGGACCGGTCAGCGCGAAGCGCAGCGCGACCTCGCCGCCGTCGGCCTTGGCGACGATCTCGGCCTGGAGGCGGCCGAGCTCGCAGGCGCCGCTCTCGGCCTCGTCACCGAAGGTGACGGTTTCGCCGAGCGCCAGCTTCTTGGCCGGCCGCGCGAAGGCCAGCCAGCGGTCGGCCGCCTCGCGCTTGTGCAGCATGATCTCGATGCGGGCGGAGGCTTCGCCCCGCCGGCGCCGGCCATAGAGCCGGGACGGAATGACGCGCGTGTCGTTGAGGACGAGCGCGTCACCCGGTTGCAGCAGATCGACGAGATCGCGGATGCCGCGATCCTCGAAGGGCTGCGGGGCATCGGGCCTGACGACGAGCAGACGGGCCGCATCGCGCGGGCTGACGGGCCTCAGCGCGATGCGGTCTTCGGGCAGGTCGAAGTCGAAGAGCCCGACATCCACGGTGCGTCAGGCCGCGTCGGCCATCACCTTCATCGAGACGATCGAGTCGGGATCGCGCACGGGCTCGCCGCGCTTGATGGTATCGACGGTCTCCATGCCTTCCACGACCTGGCCCCAGACCGTGTACTGCTTGTCGAGGAAGCGCGCGTCCTCGAAGACAATGAAGAACTGGCTGTTGGCCGAGTTCGGGTTCTGCGAGCGGGCCATCGAGCAGATGCCGCGGACATGCGGCTCGGCATTGAACTCCTGCGCCAGGTCGGGATGCTTCGAGCCGCCGGTCCCTGTGCCGTGCGGGCAGCCGACCTGGGCCATGAAGCCGTCGATGACGCGGTGGAAGACGATCCCGTCATAGAAACCCTCGCGCGCGAGCAGCTTAATGCGCTCGACATGCTTTGGCGCGAGGTCGGGGCGCAGCTTGATCACCACCTTGCCCTTGGTGGTTTCCATGACGAGGGTGTTCTCGGGATCGAGCGACATCAGATCGGCCTTTCATTGGACGGCGCGCGGCCGTGGAAGCGGATGGACAAGGGTCGCCCCGCGATAGCGGCTCCGAGCTGCGGCGACAACCTCATAGGTGTGCAGCTGCGAACGGCCGCGACGACGGATTCGGTGAAGCGGCGGCGCAGATCGGCTTGCGTCTGCCGGGTCTGCCAGGTCACGCGCGGCTCGCCGAAGAGCGAACCGTCGCGACGCAGGCTGAAGCGCACGGTCGCCATCGCCCCGCTCGCCGGACCGTCCATCGCCGGTGGTGTCCAGCAGCGGCGCAGCGCCGGGGCGATGTCGGCGAGGCGGTCGAGCGCGCCGCCGTCGGGCGTCTTCGTCGCCGGCTCGACCGTGCCGACCACGCCGATCTCGCCGCTGCCCGGGCGTGGCGCCGGCGGGATCGGCCGTGTCGCGGCGCCCGGCAGGTCGGCGTCGCCGCCGAAGCGACCGCCGACGCCGGGAGCATAGCGCTGGCCGGACGGGGGCGGCAGCACGGGGTTCTGGGAACCAGAGGGAGGCGGCAGGACCGGGTTCTGC
Organism: Allobosea sp. R86505; assembly: GCF_042466375.1. Lineage (NCBI taxonomy): Bacteria > Pseudomonadati > Pseudomonadota > Alphaproteobacteria > Hyphomicrobiales > Alloboseaceae > Allobosea > Allobosea sp. R86505. The sequence goes on from NZ_JAXHPY010000001.1 coordinate 3,366,060, forward strand.
GATCCGGATGCCGGCGGCAGTCCGAGATCGGTCGTTCCCTGCGCCGCAGCCGCGCCCGCCGTGACGGCGGACAGGGCGCAGAGGAGCAGGCCCTTCAGTGCGCGCGGCGCCCTACCCGCCATCGGCTTACTTTACGTCGGACTGGAGCCGCATGCGGATGATCTTGTCAGGCGCGGTGACCATGCCGCTGCCGGCGGCCCCCTTCTTGATCTTGCGGACGGCCTCCATGCCCGAGACGACCTCGCCGAAGAGCGTGTACTGGCCGGTCAGCGAGCCACAGCCCTCATAGCAGATGAAGAACTGCGAATTGGCCGAATCGGGCGACTGCGAGCGCGCCATGCCGACGGAGCCGACCTTGTAGGGGGTGGGCGTGAATTCGGCCTTGATGTTGGGCAGGTCGGAACTGCCCGTGCCGGTGCCGGTCGGGTCGCCGGTCTGCGCCATGAAGCCGTCGATGACGCGGTGGAAGACGATGCCGTCATAGAAGCCGCGCTTGGTCAGCGTCTTGATCTGCTCGACATGCTTGGGCGCGAGGTCCGGCCGCAGGCGGATCGTCACCGGCCCGTTCTTGGTCTCGAGGATGAGCGTGTTGGCGGGATCGGGCGCCTGAGCGCGGGCCGGCGCGGTCGCAAGGCCGAGGGAGGCGAAAAGAGCGAGGGTGGCGAGCGAGTGGCGCAGCATGATCGTCTCCTTGGCCGCCGAGATGTCGGCGTGCATGTCGTCGCGGGCGTCGTAGCGGCATCCTTTGGCCGGAACAAGGCGCCGCAGGACGCCGAATCGCATGATGTTGCACCGCACAAGTGCAGCGGAGAATAAATTTGCAAAAAGTTGAGGCGCGACCTGCTCAAAGTGATGACAGACGTGTGGCGATCGGTTATCAAACCCTTGCTGGACACGCTTTGTTGAACGAAGCGCCGCGGACCAGGTCTCGGGAGGACAAACGCCCGTTCAGTATACGAGTCGCACGCAAACAGATGTGTGCCGTTACTGCGGTAAAAACAGACTAAGAAGGCAAGGCACCGGCCTTGCCTTTTTCTTTGTCTGGTGTCCGGCGCGTCGATGGCCGCCCCAGTGTCCGGTTGCCCAGGGGCCTGCCGCAACGAGCCTGCCGCAGCTTCCGGCGGCTCAGATGTCGAGCGCCGCCCAGCCATACCAGACGAAGACGAAGACCACCGCCGCGATCAGCGAGGTGATCACCACCTTGCGGCGAAGACCCGGCAGGGCCGGAGCGCCGGGCTCGGTGCCCTCGACCACGTCCCCGGTTTCCACCTGGCTGCGCACGCCGAAGGGCAGAACGGCGAAGAGCACCGTCCACCAGATCACGAAATAGACGGCGAGCGCACTCGCGATCGTCATGGCTGCAGGTCCTTTCCGGCGGTGTCGGCCAGCGCGATGCAGGAGAAGGCGACGCGGGCCTGCGTCGGCACGCCGAAGCGGGCGGTGTGGCGCGCCGGCAGCCCGCCCGGGAAATGCTTCACATATTCGGCATTGCACGCGGCATAGTCGGCCGGATCAGTGATCAGCATGGTCACCTGCACGACGCGTGCGAGGGAACTGCCGGCCTCGGTCAAGATCCCGGCGATATGGGCGAGCGCGTTGCGGACCTCGTCGGCCGGCGTCTCGCCGCGATGGATGCCGCGGGCGGGATCGTGCGGCGCCGAATGGCCGGAGACGAAAACGAGGCCGCCGGCGCGCGTCGCCGCACTGAAGGGGCGGGCAGAGCCTGGCTCCGGCTGGCCGAAGAACATGATCGCGGATGCGTCCATCGCCTCAGGCCTGCTCGATCTCGACGAGCGTGCCGGTGAAGTCCTTCGGATGCAGGAAGAGCACCGGCTTGCCATGGGCACCGATGCGCGGCTCGCCCGTGCCCAGCACCCGCGCGCCCGCCGCCTTCAGCCGGTCGCGCGCGGCGAGGATGTCGTCGACCTCGTAGCAGATGTGGTGGATGCCGCCATCGGCATTGCGCTCGAGGAACTTCATGATCGGGGAGTCGGCGCCGAGCGGCTCGAGCAGTTCGACCTTGGTGTTCGGCAGTTCGACGAAGACGACCGTGACGCCATGCTCCGGCTGCGGCAGCGGCTGCGAGACGCGGGCGCCGAGCGTGTCGCGATAGAGCGCGGTCGCGGCAGCGAGATCCTTCACGGCGATGGCGACGTGGTTGAGGCGTCCGATCATGTTGCTCCCCTGCTGGCTCAGACCGATCCTAAACCTCGATCACCAGCGCATGCACCAGCGGCTTCTTGCCCCACTCCTCATTGACCGCGCTGCGCAGGCCGCGCTCCAGCGCATTGCGGAGCGCTTCCGGGTCGCGGCGACGGGCCTTGGGAATGCCGTCGATCAGCTCCGACACCGCATCGGCGACGTATTCGTCGAAGCCGGTGCCGTCACGCGTATAGGGCGGCAGGCCCAGCACCGCGATTTCCGGATCGCCGGCGAGTCCGCCCTTCTCGTCGATGGCAACCGCAACCGAGATCATGCCGACGAAGGACAGGCGGCGACGCTCGGGGATCGTTTTCTCGAGGGCGTTCACGAGGAGGTTGCCGTCCTGGTAGAGCCGGCCATGAGTGACCTCGTCGATCTTGCTGGCGCCCTCGGGCGTGATCGCGACGACGTCGCCATTGCCGGCGCGCACGACGATCTTGACGCCGAGCCCGCGCGCGAAGGTCGCGTGCTCCGAGAGGTGGAGGTCCTCGCCATGGGCGGGAATCACGATCTTCGGCTTCAGCCAGCCATAGAGCCTGGCCATTTCCTCGCGGCGCGGATGGCCGGAGACATGGACCAGATGGGTGCGGTCGGTGATGATCTCGATGTTGTCGCGGGCGAGCGCGTTCTGGATGGCGCCGACCGCCTTCTCGTTGCCGGGAATGGTGCGCGAGGAGAAGATCACCCGGTCGCCGGGCGAGAGCGCGATCTCGGGGTGGTCGTCGGAGGCGATGCGGGAAAGCGCGGCGCGCGGCTCGCCCTGGCTGCCGGTCAAGAGCGCCACGACCTTGTCTCGCGGCAGGTAGCCGTAGTTGTCGGCCGAACGGAAGGCCGGGATGCCGTCGAGATAGCCGCATTCGCGGGCGACATCGATGACGCGGTCCATGGCGCGGCCGACGACGACGACCTCGCGCTGATCGGCCATCGCCGCTTCCGCCACCGCGCGCAGCCGGGCGACGTTCGAGGCGAAGGTGGTGACCGCGACGCGACCGGGAGCCGAGTGCACCAGTTCCTTGATCTTGGCGGCGACATCGGCCTCGCTCGGCGAGGTGCCGTCGCGCATCACATTGGTCGAGTCGCAGACCAGCGCCAGCACGCCCTCCTCGCCGAGTTCGCGCAGGCGCTTCTCGTCGGTCGGCAGGCCGACCTGCGGCGTCACGTCGATCTTCCAGTCGCCGGTGTGGACGACGAGGCCCACCGGCGTGCGGATCGCCAGCGCGTTCGATTCGGGGATCGAATGCGCGACGGGCACGAATTCGATGTCGAAGGGGCCGAGCGTGATGCGGCCGCCCTGGGCGACGGTGTGCATCGGCACCTTGGGCGCGCCCGGCTCCGACAGGCGACGGGTCGCCAACAGGCCGGCGGCGAACTTCGTGCAGTAGACCGGGGCGCGCAGGGAGGGCCACAGCGCGGCGAGCGCGCCGATATGGTCCTCATGGGCGTGGGTGATCACGATGCCCAGCAGGTTCGCCCGCTCCTCGACGATGTAGCGCAGGTCCGGCAGCATGATGTCGACGCCTGGGACCTCAGGGCCTGCGAAGGACAGGCCGCAATCGACGAGGATCCATTTCCGCCTCCCCTCCGGCCCATAGCCGTAGAGGGCGGCGTTCATGCCAATCTCGCCGAGGCCACCGAGGGGAACGAAAACGAGCTGGTCTTTGGAGCGGGTCACGAAGAATCCTGACTGATCGAACGCCGGCGGCGCCGGGATGGTGCGGGAGCCCTAACACGCGGCGCCGCAGGGCTCCATAGCGGCGCGGCTTCACCGTCCGCCGGAGCGGACGCCGCCGTCAGCGCGGCGCATCCCCGGGGATGGCGGCGCCGAAGAACAGATCGCCCGCATCGAAGGCCCGCGGCCCGCCCGCCGTCTCCATCAGCAGCCGGCCGCCGGGGTCGAGGCCTACGAAGACGCCGGTGACGGCACCCGAGGGCGGGCGGATGGTGATCGTTTCGCCGAGGAAGGCCGCCCGCTCCAGCCAGGCCTGCCGGGTGGGGCCGAAGCCGCCGGCCTGGCGCCAGATGGCGAAGCGCTGTGCGAAGGCCTCGGCGAGCGCCGCCAGCGTCGACTCGATGGTGACGTCGGGCGCATGGGCGCGCAGGAAGCTCGCCGGATAAGGCGTGCCTTCCGCGCAGGAGGCGATGTTGATGCCGAGGCCGGCGATGACGGCGAAGCGCCCTGCCCCGCTCTCGCCCTCGAGCAGCAGGCCGGAGCATTTGGCCCCGTCGACGAGCAGGTCGTTCGGCCATTTCAGCGCCAGCCGCGGCGCCGCCAGCCCGGTCCCGCGCGCGGCGGCATCGTGCAGGGCAAGCCCCGCGACGAAGCCGAGCTGCGGCGCCAGGGCCGGCTCGCAAGGGTTCACCAGGAGGAGGCTCGCGTAGAGATTGCCCGGCGGAGAGGTCCATTGCCGGCCATGGCGCCCGCGCCCGGCCTTCTGGCTGCGCGCGATGATCCAGAGCTGGCCAGGATCACCCTGGTGGAGCGCGCGACGCGCCTCCTCCATGGTCGAGCCGACCTCGTCGCGGACGATCAGCCGGTAGCCCGCGGCACGGGCGGCCTCACCGAGCATGGCTCACCCCGTCATTGCGAGCGCAGCGAAGCAATGCAGAGGTCGGCGCGAGACGCTGGATTGCTTCGCTGCGCTCGCAATGACGGTAAAGAGCGTGGCTCACTCAAAACAGCGACTTCGCCGCCGCGCCGGCCGAGTTCAGCAACGGGGCCGGCAGCAGTGAGAGCGCCAGCACGAAGAGCGCCGAAACCAGCAGGACCGCGCGGACACCGAGATCGCCCTTCTCGAAGGCGGGCTTGGCGTCGTCAAAATAGATCACCTTGACGAGGCGCAGGTAGTAATAGGCGCCGATGACGCTGGTGACGACGCCGACCACGGCGAGCACATAAAGCTTGGCGTCGATGGCGGCGAGGAAGACGTAGAACTTCGCCCAGAACCCGGCCAGCGGCGGGATGCCGGCGAGCGAAAACATCATCATCGAGAGCGCGAAGGCCATCCACGGATTGGTCCGCGAGAGACCGGCGAGTTCGCCGATCTCCTCGACCGCCTTGCCGTCGCGGCGCATCAGCAGCACGCAGGCGAAGGCGCCGAGCGTCGTCGCCAGATAGATCGCCATATAGACCAGCACGCCCTGGACGCCGTTGGCGGTGCCGGCGGCGAGGCCGACCAGCGCATAGCCCATATTGGCGATCGAGGAGTAGGCGAGCAGGCGCTTGATGTTGGTCTGGCCGATCGCGGCGAAGGCGCCGAGCGCCATCGAGGCGATGGCGATGAAGATGACGATCTGCTGCCACTCATGCAGCGCGCCGGGGAAAGCGCCGACGAAGATGCGCACGACCATCGCCATCGCCGCCATCTTGGGGGCGGAGGCGAAGAACGCGGCGACCGGGGTCGGTGCGCCCTCATAGACGTCGGGCGTCCACATGTGGAAGGGCACGGCCGAGATCTTGAAGGCGACGCCGGCGGCGATGAAGACGATGCCGAAGATCAGCCCGATACCGGGATTGCCGCCCTGGACCGCCGCGGCGATGCCGGCATAGTTGACCGTGCCGGTGAAGCCATAGACCAGCGAGGCGCCGTAGAGCAGCATACCCGAGGAGAGCGCGCCGAGGACGAAATACTTGAGGCCGGCCTCGGTCGATTTCGGATTGTCGCGGTCGAAGGCGGCGACGACATAGAGCGCCAGCGACTGCAGCTCGAGGCCGACATAGAGGCTGATGAGATCGTTGGCCGAGATCATCATCATCATGCCGACCGTCGACAGGACGATCAGGATCGGGAACTCGAAGCGCATCGAGCCGTCGCGGCGCAGGGCGTCCGAGGAGAGCAGGATCGCCGCGGCGGCCCCCAGCAGCGTCAGCACCTTGAAGAAACGGGCGAAGCTGTCGACGACGAAACCGCCGTTGAAGGTGAGCGCCCGGCCCTCGCCGGCGAGAACCAGCACCAGCGCCAGCGCAAACAGCGCCAGGGCCGCGCCCTCGAGCAGGCGTGTCGACCGCTCGCCACGGATCGCGCCGACGAGCACCATGGCGATGGCGCCGATCGCGAGGATGATTTCCGGAAGCGCCGGGCCGAGAGCGGGCAGAGCCATCCTGCGAGACCTTACTGAACGACCAGCATCGCCGTTTTCGCGGCGGTGAGTGCGGCCTGATAATTCTTGATGAGGGCTTCGGTCGGCGCCGCAAAAGCGTCGAGGATCGTCCCCGGACGGATGCCGTACCAGACCGTGAGCACGACCAGTGGGATCAGGATCGCCATCTCGCGGCGATCGAGATCGGCGATGTCCTTGAGCTCGGGCTTGACCAACTCGCCGAAGACGACGCGGCGATAGAGCCAGAGCGCATAGGCGGCCGACAGGATGACGCCCGAGCAGGCGATGAAGGCGACCCAGGGATTGGCGCGGAAGGCACCCATCAGCGTCAGGAACTCGCCGACGAAGCCGGCCGTGCCGGGCAGGCCGACATTGGCCATGGTGAAGACCATGAAGATGACCGCGTAGACCGGCATGCGGTTCACCAGCCCGCCATAGGCGGAAATCTCGCGGGTGTGCATGCGGTCATAGATCACGCCGACGCAGAGGAAGAGCGCGCCCGAGACCAGCCCGTGGCTGACCATCTGGAACATCGCACCCTGGATGCCCTGCGGCGTCAGGGTGAACAGGCCCATGGTGACGAAGCCCATATGGGCGACGGAGGAGTAGGCGATCAGCTTCTTGATGTCCTCCTGCATCAGCGCCACCAGCGAGGTGTAGACGATGGCGATGACCGACAGCGCGAAGACGAAGGAGGCGAAATAGGCCGAGGCCTCCGGGAACATCGGGATCGAGAAGCGGATGAAGCCGTAGCCACCCATTTTCAGCATGATCGCCGCGAGCACGACCGAGCCGGCGGTCGGCGCCTCGACATGGGCGTCGGGCAGCCAGGTGTGGACCGGCCACATCGGCATCTTCACCGCAAACGAGGCGAAGAAGGCAAGCCACAGCCAGGTCTGCATGCCCGCCGGGAACTTGTGCGCCAGCAGCGTCGGGATGTCCGTGGTGCCGGCGTGCCAGTACATCGCCATCAGCGCCAGCAGCAGCAGCACCGAGCCCAGCAGCGTGTAGAGGAAGAACTTGTAGGAGGCGTAGACGCGCCGCTTGCCGCCCCAGATGCCGATGATCAGGAACATCGGGATCAGGCCGCCCTCGAAGAAGAGGTAGAACAGCACGAGGTCGAGCGCCACGAAGACGCCGATCATCAGCGTCTCGAGGATGAGGAACGCGACCATGTATTCGCGCACCCGCTTCGTGATCGCATGCCAGGAGGCCAGGATGCAGAACGGCATCAGGAAGGCAGTCAGCACCACGAAGGGGAAGGAAAAGCCGTCGACGCCGAGCTTGAACTGGATGGCGTCGGAGACCCAGGCATGGGTCTCGACCATCTGGAAGCCGGGATTGGCGGGGTCGAACTTCGCCCAGGCGAAGCAGGCCAGAACGAAGGTCGCGACCGTGGCGGCGAGTGCCGCATAGCGCGCATTGGACTCGACCGAGGCCTCGTCGCCGCGCTGCGCCAGGATGAAAGCCGCGCCCACCAGCGGCAGGATCAGAAGACCGGTGAGGATACCGAAGCCGAACATCATCTCACCCGCGCGCCACGAGATACCAGGTCACCAGGCCCGCGACGCCCATGAGCATGGCGAAGGCATAGTGGTAGAGATAGCCGGTCTGCAGCCGCACGACCCGGTTGGTGACGTCGACGACGCGGGCGGAAATCCCGTCCGGGCCCATGCCGTCGATGACGAAGCCGTCGCCCTTCTTCCAGAGGAACTTGCCGATCCACATCGACGGCTTCACGAACAGGAAGTCGTAGATCTCGTCGAAATACCACTTGTTGAGCAGGAAGCGGTACAGGACCGGGTTGGCGGCCGCGAGCTTGCCAGGCACGTCGGGGCGCAGGACATACATGTAGAGCGCCAGCACGAAGCCGATCAGCATGGCGACGAAGGGCGACCAGATCACCCATTTCGGCACGTCGTGCATCTCGTGCAGGATGTGGTTGTCCTTAGCCGTGAAGAGCGAGGCCTTCCAGAAGGCGTCGTAGCCATCACCGATGAAGGCGCCCTTGAAGGCAAAGCCCGCGGCCCCCGCGCCGAGCGAGAGCACCGCGAGCGGGATCAACATCACCAGCGGGCTCTCATGCGGCTTGTGGTCATGACCATGGCCGTGATGGTCGTCATGCGCATGACCGGCATGGGCATGATCGTCGTGACCATGCGCAGCGTGACCATGAGACGCGTGGGCATCCGCACCCCAGCGCGGCTTGCCCTCGAAGGTCATGAAGTAGAGCCGCCAGGAGTAGAACGAGGTGAAGCAGGCGGCGACCACCAGCAGCACGAAGGCATAGGAGGCGGCGAAGCCCTTATGCGCGACCGCGGCATAGGCGCTCTCGATGATCGCGTCCTTGGAGAAGTAGCCGGCGAAGAGCGGGAAGCCCGTCAGCGCCAGCGTGCCGATGGTCATGGCGGCCGCCGTCAGCGGGATGTGCTTCCGCAAGCCACCCATGTTCCGCATGTCCTGCTCGTGATGCATGGCATGGATGACCGAGCCGGCGCCGAGGAACAGCAGCGCCTTGAAGAAGGCGTGGGTGAAGAGGTGGAAGACGCCGGCCGAATAGGCACCGACGCCCAGCGCGACGAACATGTAGCCCAGCTGCGAGCAGGTCGAGTAGGCGATGACACGCTTGATGTCGTTCTGGACGAGGCCGACAGTGGCGGCGAAGAACGCGGTCGTCGCGCCGATGACGATGACGACGGTGAGCGCCACCGGGGCGTATTCGAAGATCGGCGACAGGCGCGCGACCATGAAGACGCCGGCGGTGACCATGGTCGCGGCGTGGATGAGGGCCGAGACCGGGGTCGGGCCCTCCATCGCGTCGGGCAGCCAGGTGTGCAGCAGGAACTGGGCCGACTTGCCCATGGCGCCCATGAACAGCAGCAGCGCGGTCAGCGTCAGCGCGTTCCAGTCATAGCCGAGGAAACGGAAGGTCTTCTCGGTCAGGCCGGCGATCTGCGGGAAGATGGTGTCGAAGGCAACCGAGCCGGTCAGGACGAAGACCAGGAAGATGCCGAGCAGGAAGCCGAAATCGCCGACGCGGTTGACGATGAAGGCCTTCATCGCCGCGGCGCAGGCCGAGGGCTTCTGGTACCAGAAGCCGATCAGCAGATAGGAGGCGAGGCCGACGCCCTCCCAGCCGAAGAACATCTGCACGAGGTTGTCGGCCGTCACTAGCATCAGCATGGCGAAGGTGAAGAGCGACAGATAGGCGAAGAAGCGCGGCCGGTGCGGATCCTCGTGCATGTACCCGATCGAGTAGAGGTGCACGAGCGAGGAGACGGTGTTGACCACGACCAGCATGACCACGGTCAGCGTGTCGACGCGGAAGGCCCAGTCGACCTGCAGCCCGCCCGAGGACATCCAGGTCGCGACCTGGATTCGCGTCGTGCCGGAGCCGAAACCGACGCTGAATAGGGCGATCCAGGACAGGACGGCCGAGACGATCAGCAGCGAGGTGGTGACGATCTCCGAGCCGCGCGCGCCGATCAGACGGCCGAAGAGGCCGGCGATCAGGAAGCCGATCAGGGGGAGGAAGACGATCGCGTGATACATGGGGCGGATCCGGGCGTTGCTACGCCTCAGCCTTTCATCATGTTGATGTCTTCCACCGCGATCGTGCCGCGGTTGCGGAAGTAGACGACGAGAATGGCGAGCCCGATGGCGGCTTCCGCGGCCGCCACGGTCAGCACCAGCAGCGCGAAGATCTGCCCGACGATGTCGTTCAGGAAGCTCGAGAAGGCGACGAAGTTCAGGTTCACCGCCAGCAGGATCAGTTCGACCGACATCAGGATGACGATGACGTTCTTGCGGTTCAGGAAGATGCCGAGCACGCCCAGCGTGAAGAGGATCGCCCCGACGGCGAGGTAGTGGCCAAGCCCGATCATCAGACCGTCTCCTCCGGCAGCGCGGCGCCCGGCTGCACCTTCTTGACGTCCATGGCGGTCGCCTTGGTGCGCGCGTTCTGCTGCGCGATGTCCTGGCGCTTGATGCCGGGGCGATCGCGCAGGGTCAGCACGATCGCGCCGATCATGGCGACGAGAAGGACGAGGCCGGCGGCCTGGAAGTAGTAGACATACTGGGTGTAGAGCACCCGCCCGATCGCCTCGGTGTTGGTGATGCCGGCGGGGATGGCGGCGACCGGCGCGCGCACGATCTGCGGGTCGATGACCCAGGCGCCGACGACGAGCAGCAGCTCGACCGCGAAGATCAGGCCGATCAGGGCGCCGATCGGGAGATAATTCAGGAAGCCCTGGCGGAACTCGGCGAAATCGACGTCGAGCATCATCACCACGAAGAGGAAGAGCACCGCGACCGCGCCGACATAGACGACGATCAGCAGCATCGCGAGGAATTCGGCCCCGAGCAGCAGGAACAACCCGGCCGCGTTGACGAAGGCCAGGATCAGGAAGAGCACCGAGTGAACGGGGTTGCGCGAGGTCACCACCATGAACGCCGAAGCGACGGTGATGCCTGCGAACAGATAGAAGAAAGCCGCTGCGGCATTCATCTCGGTCAGCCTTTCCGCCCAGGCGGGCGGCTCTCGTGTTCACCTGCGCCCGACTCTCGCCGGACGCCGTTTGGAGCGTCTATAGTCAGGCCCACCGGCTGCGACAACCGCGCGACGGGTCTGGCCGAAGCCTCAGCGATAGGGGGCGTCCATCGCGATGTTGCGGGCGATCTCGCGTTCCCAGCGGGCGCCGTTCTCGAGCAGCCGGTCCTTGTCGTAAAACAGCTCCTCGCGCGTCTCGGTCGCGAATTCGAAGTTCGGCCCCTCGACGATGGCATCGACCGGGCAGGCCTCCTGGCAGAAGCCGCAATAGATGCACTTGGTCATGTCGATGTCGTAGCGCGTGGTGCGGCGCGTGCCGTCGTTGCGGCGCGGGCCGGCCTCGATGGTGATGGCCTGCGCCGGGCAGATCGCCTCGCAGAGCTTGCAGGCGATGCAGCGCTCCTCGCCATTGGGATAACGGCGCAGCGCATGCTCGCCGCGGAAGCGCGGGCTCTGCGGGTTCTTCTCAAAGGGATAGTTGATGGTCGCCTTCGGCTTGAAGAAATAGCGCATCGACAGCGCGAACGCGCCGACGAACTCCTTCAGCAGCAGGCCTTTGGCGGCTTGTGCGAGCGACATGCTCTTCGTCCTTCCCACTCAGCCAAACACCGTCTGGCCGATCACGTAACCCAGCACGGGCGTGACGCCGATCATCAAAACGACCAGCGCTGCCCTGACGAAGCCGATGCGACGCTCGTAATCGTCACGCTCGGCCTGCGTCTGCGACCGATCGGTCCGGCGCAGGGCCCCGATGACCACCGCCGACACGATCCTGTATTCGACGATCCCCAGCACAAGCCCGATCAGCGCGCCGATCAGGCCGGCGGAGACCGCCATCAGCGCACCGGCCCCCAGCCGGTGAGTTGCAGCACGAAGGCGACGACCACGACAGAGACCAGCGAGAGCGGCAGGAAGACCTTCCAGCCCAACCGCATCAGCTGGTCGTAGCGGTAGCGCGGCACGAAGGCCTTCACCATCGCGAACATGAAGAAGACGCCACAGACCTTGATCATGAACCAGACGACGCCCGGCACCCAGGTGAAGGGCGCGACCGGGAACGGCGGCAGCCAGCCCCCGAGGAACAGGATCACCATCATGGCGCACATGGTCATGATCGCCACGTATTCGCCGAGCATGAACAGCAGATACGGGGTCGAGGAGTATTCGACCATGTAGCCGGCGACGAGCTCCGATTCCGCCTCCGGCAGGTCGAAGGGCGGCCGGTTCGTCTCGGCCAGCGCCGAGATGAAGAAGATCACGAACATCGGGAACAGCGGCAGCCAGTACCAGCCGAACAGGCCGACCTTCGTGTTCTGCGCCTCGACGATGGCCGAGAGGTTCAGCGAGCCGACGCAGAGCAGCACGGTGATGATGACGAAGCCGATCGAGACCTCGTAGGAGACCATCTGCGCCGCCGAGCGCAGCGCGCCCATGAAGGGATATTTCGAGTTCGAGGCCCAGCCGGCCATGATGATGCCGTAGATGCCCAGCGAGGAGATCGCGAGCACATAGAGGATGCCGACATTGATGTCGGCGATCGCCCAGCCCTCGGCCACCGGGATCACCGCCCAGGCCGACAGCGCCAACAGGCAGGTCACCAGCGGCGCCAGCAGGAAGACGCCCTTGTTGGCACCCGACGGGATGATCGGCTCCTTGAAGGCGAATTTCAGCAGGTCGGCGAAGCTCTGGAACAGGCCGAAGGGCCCGACCACGTTGGGGCCGCGCCGCAACTGCACCGCCGCCCAGATCTTGCGGTCGGCCAGCAGGATATAGGCGATGAAGACCAGCAGGCAGGCGATGAGCAGGAAGCTCTTGCCCAGCATGATCGCGAGATCGAGAACGAGGTCCCAGTTCATGGCCGGTTACTCCGCCGCCTGCTGCAACCGGCCGGAGGCCAGCGCGGAACACTCGGCCATCACGGCGGAAGCGCGCGCGATCGGGTTGGTCTGGTAGAAATCGGCGACCGGCGAGACGAAGCCGGTCTTCTCGGCCTTGCCGCCGAGATCAGCGAGCGCGCCGAGCCCGGAAGCGTCAGCCGGATCGAGCCGGTCGAGCGCGGCGAAATGCGGGTGGGCCGCATAGAGCGCCTTGCGCAGGCCGGCCAGCGAGTCGAAGGGCAGTGTCTTGGCCAGAGCCGCCGACAGCGCCCGCAGGACCGCCCAGTCCTCGCGGGCGTCGCCCGGCGGGAAGGTGGCGCGGTCGGTCATCTGCACGCGGCCTTCGGTGTTGACGTAGGTGCCGGACTTCTCGGTGTAGGCCGAGCCCGGCAGGATGACGTCGGCGCGGTGCGCGCCCTTGTCGCCATGCGTGCCCTGATAGATCACGAAGGCGCCTGCCGGCACCTCGATCTCGTCGGCGCCGAGCAGGAACAGGACGTCGAGCGCACCCGGCGCGAGCATGCCGGCGACGTCGAGCCCGCCCTCACCCGGCACGAAGCCGAGATCGAGCCCGCCGACGCGCGAGGCCGCCGTGTGCAGCACGCCGAAGCCGTTCCAGCCTTCCGAGACAGCGCCCAGCGCCCGGGCGGCCTTGGCGGCCAGCGCGAGGACAGCCTCGCCGTCGCCGCGGGCGAGAGCGCCCTGCCCGACCAGCACCATCGGCCGCTCGCCGGCCTGCTCCGCCTTGCCGGCGAGATCCGCCAGCGTGTCGGCACCGGCGCCGAGATAGTCGTAGTCATAGGTCAGGTCGGCTTTCTCACCGATGACCTGGATCTTGAAATCGCCGCGCAGCCAGCGCTTGCGGATGCGTGCGTTCAGGATCGGCGCTTCGCGGCGCGGGTTGGCGCCGATGATCAGCAGCGACGTCGCCCGCTCGATGCCCGCGATGCCGGCGTTCAGGATGTAGCTGGCGCGGCCGAATTTCGGATGCAGCCTGGTGCCGTCCTGACGACAATCGAGATTGGCACTGCCGAGTGAGGCGATAAGGCCCTGCAGCGCGAACATCTCCTCGACCGCGGCGAGATCGCCGGCGATGGCGCCGATCTTCTCCGGCTCGGCCGCCTTCACCTTTTCCGCGATCAGCGCGAAAGCCTCGGCCCAGGAGGCCGGGCGCAGCGCGCCGTTCTGGCGGATATAGGGCCGGTCGAGACGCTGCGTGCGCAGGCCGTCGACGATGTGGCGGGTCTTGTCGGAGATCCACTCCTCGTTCACCGCCTCGTTGAGGCGGGGCAGGATGCGCATGACCTCCTTGCCGCGGGAATCGACGCGGATCGCCGAGCCGATAGCGTCCATCACGTCGATGGACTGCGTCTTGGTCAGCTCCCAGGGGCGGGCCTTGTTCTGGTAGGGCTTCGAGGTCAGCGCGCCGACCGGGCAGAGATCGACGACGTTGCCCTGGAGCTCCGAGGTCATCGCCTGCTCGAGATAGGTGGTGATCTCCATGTCCTCGCCGCGCCCGATGGCGCCGAGATCGGAGCCGCCCGCCACTTCGGTGGTGAAGCGGACGCAGCGCGTGCACTGGATGCAGCGCGTCATCGAGGTCTTGACCAGCGGGCCGATATACTTGTCCTCGACCGCGCGCTTGTTCTCGGCATAGCGCGAGGTGTCGACGCCATAGGCCATCGCCTGGTCCTGCAGGTCGCACTCGCCGCCTTGGTCGCAGATCGGGCAATCCAGCGGGTGGTTGATCAGGAGGAACTCCATCACCCCCTCGCGCGCCTTCTTGACCATGGGCGACTTGGTCGAGACGACCGGCGGCTCGCCATTGGGGCCGGGGCGCAGATCGCGCACGCCGATGGCACACGACGCCTGGGGCTTCGGCGGGCCGCCCTTCACCTCGACGAGGCACATGCGGCAATTGCCGGCGATGGAGAGCCGCTCGTGGAAGCAGAAGCGCGGCACCTCGGCTCCCGCCGCCTCGCAGGCCTGCAGGACCGTGTATTCGGCGGGAACGTCGACCTCGATGCCGTCGATGATGAGTTTGGTCATGCTCTCACTCCGCCGCCATCATGCGCACGGGCTCGCTGTGCGGGTTGGCGGCATAGTCGTCGATGCGCTGCTCGATCTCGTGACGGAAATGCGCGATCAGGCCCTGGATCGGCCAGGCGGCGGCGTCGCCGAGCGCACAGATCGTGTGGCCCTCGATCTGCTTGGTGACGTCGAGCAGCATGTCGATCTCGCGCTTCTGGGCGCGGCCCTCGACCATGCGCTCCATGACGCGCCACATCCAGCCGGTGCCCTCGCGGCAGGGCGTGCACTGGCCGCAGCTCTCATGCTTGTAGAAATGGCTGAGGCGGGCGATGGCGCGGATGACGTCGGTGGACTTGTCCATGACGATCACGGCCGCGGTGCCGAGGCCCGATTTCAGCTTCGACAGCGAGTCGAAATCCATCGGCGTGTCGATGATCTGCTCGGCGGGAACCATCCGCACCGAGGAGCCGCCGGGGATGACCGCCTTGAGGTTGTCCCAGCCGCCGCGGACGCCGCCGCAATGCCGGTCGATCAGCTCGCGGAAGGTGATGCCCATCACCTCCTCGACATTGCAGGGCTTGTTCACATGGCCCGAGATGCAGAACAGCTTGGTGCCGACATTGTTGGGGTTGCCGAGCGAGGAAAACCAGCTCGCGCCGCGGCGCAGGATGGTTGGCGCCACCGCGATCGACTCGACATTGTTCACCGTGGTCGGGCAGCCATACAAGCCGACATTGGCCGGGAATGGCGGCTTCATCCGCGGCATGCCCTTCTTGCCCTCGAGGCTTTCGAGCAGGGCCGTCTCCTCGCCGCAGATATAAGCGCCGGCGCCGTGATGCACATAGAGATCAAAGGGATAGCCGTGGACGTTGTCCTTGCCGATGAGCTTGGCCTCATAGGCCTCGTCGACGGCGCGCTGCAGCGCCTCGCGCTCACGGACATATTCGCCGCGGATGTAGATGTAGGCCGCATGGGCGCCCATCGCGAAGGAGGCGATCAGACAGCCCTCGACCAGCGTATGCGGGTCGTTGCGCATGATCTCGCGATCCTTGCAGGTGCCGGGCTCCGACTCGTCGGCATTGACGACGAGGTAGTGCGGGCGCCCGTCGTTCTGCTTGGGCATGAAGGACCATTTCAGCCCGGTCGGGAAGCCGGCGCCGCCGCGGCCGCGCAGGCCGGACTTCTTCATCTCGTCGATGATCCAGTCGCGGCCCTGCTCCAGCAGGAACTTGGTGCCGTCCCAAGCGCCGCGCGCCATGGCGCCCTTCAGCGACAGGTCGTGAAGGCCGTAGAGATTGGTGAAAATACGATCGCGATCGGCGAGCATCAGTCTGCCTCAGTTCACGGGCGTGTCGATGATTTCGAGGCGGCGCTCGATACGCGCCAGCCTCGAGTCCATCGCACCATGTGTATCGTAGATATTGCCGATATCTGTCTTGACCGCACCGATTGCCGTATGAATTGAACGCAAATCCCCGCGTACCCCGGAGAGTTGGCCATGCTGATCGCGAATGGCCTCTTCGAGGTTACCGAGCCGCGCCTGAACGGCCTTGAGCACCTCGTAGATCAGTTCGTTGGTGACTTCGGCCATTGCCACCTCCTCACTCTCGCGGCTTGCTGGTCTTGGCGGCTTCACCCGCCGACTTGCCGTCGATCTTTCCCTGGGTCGCGGGCGTGTCGTTGGCGGCGCTGGTGGGCTGGCCCGGCTCGGACGGCTTTGGACGGCCCGCAGCCGCGGTCTCGGTCGCCGGCTTCGCCGCCGCTGCAGGCGTCGCATCGGTCTTTGGAGCGTCTGCCTTGGGCGCGTCGGGCTTGGGCGCGTCTGCCTTCTTGGCTTCCGCTTCGGCGGCGGCCTTGGCGGCAGCGGCTTCGGCGGCGGCCTTGCGCTGCTCGGTGACCCGCTTCTGCCAGTCACCGGCGCCGATCACCGTGCCGTCATAGAGGGCCGGGTCCTTCAGGGTCTCGCCGCCGCCGAGCGGCTCCGAACCCGAGCGGCCATTCTGCGGGCCTGGCTTCGTCGGCCGGCCGTGGCGGAGATCCTCCAGCAGCGCCTTGAAGTTCTCGGGCGTCAGATCCTCGTAGTAATCGAAATTGATCTGCGCCATCGGGGCGTTGCAGCAGGCGCCGAGGCACTCGACCTCGAGCCAGGAGAGCTTGCCGTCCGCGGTCACCGTCGATTGCGGACCGATGACGTCCTGACAGACCTTCTTCAGCGCCTCCGCGCCGCGCAGGGCGCAGGGCGTGGTGCCGCAGAGCTGCACGAAATGCGCGCCGACCGGCTGCAGGTTGAACATGGTGTAGAAGGTCGCGACCTCCATCACCCGCATCGGCGCCATGCCGAGCTTGCGCGCGACCGCCTCGATCGCGGCCCGCGGCAGCCAGCCGTCATGCTGCTCCTGCGCCTTCCACAGCAGCGGGATCACGGCCGAGGCCTGGCGCCCCTCCGGATATTTGGCGATCTGCTGATCAGCCCAGTTCTCGTTCGCCGCATCGAAGGCGAAGGAGGCGGGCTGGACGGCATCGGGGGCAAGACGACGGACGGACATCAGCGGTCAACTTCACCAAAGACGATATCGAGGGAGCCCAGGATCGCGGAGACGTCCGCCAGCATGTGCTTGCGGCACATGAAATCCATGGCTTGGAGATGGGCGAAGCCCGGCGCCTTGATCTTGACCCGGTAGGGCTTGTTGGTGCCGTCGGCGACGAGATAGACGCCGAACTCGCCCTTAGGCGCCTCGACGGCGGCGTAAACCTCGCCCGCGGGCACCTTGAAGCCCTCGGTGTAGAGCTTGAAATGGTGGATCAGCGCTTCCATCGAGCGCTTCATCTCGCCGCGCTTGGGCGGCACCATCTTGCCGTCGAGCGCCGAGATCGGCCCGCCGCCATCGGCGGAGAGGAGCTTCTCGCAGCACTGCTTCATGATGCGCACTGACTGCCGCATCTCCTCCATGCGGATGCAGTAGCGGTCGTAGCAGTCGCCGTTCTTGCCGATGGGGATGTCGAAATCCATCTCGCCATAGCACTCATAGGGCTGCGACTTGCGCAGGTCCCAGGCCGCGCCGGAGCCGCGGACCATCACGCCCGAGAAGCCCCATTTCCAGCAGGTGTCGAGATCGACCACGCCGATGTCGACATTGCGCTGCTTAAAGATGCGGTTGTCGGTGAGCAGGCCCTCAAGGTCGTCGCAGACCTGCAGGAACGGGTCGCACCACTCGGCGATGTCGTGGATCAGCGAGGGCGGCAGGTCCTGATGCACGCCGCCGGGGCGGAAATAGGCGGCATGCATGCGCGCGCCCGAGGCACGCTCATAGAACACCATCAGCTTCTCGCGCTCCTCGAAGCCCCAGAGCGGCGGCGTCAGCGCGCCGACGTCCATCGCCTGCGTGGTGACGTTGAGGATGTGCGAGAGGATGCGGCCGATCTCGGAATAGAGCACGCGGATGAGCTGGCCGCGACGCGGCACCGTCACATCCATCAGCTTCTCGACGGCCAGGCAGAAGGCATGCTCCTGGTTCATCGGCGCGACGTAATCGAGCCGGTCGAAATAGGGCATCGCCTGGAGATAGGTCTTGGCCTCGATCAGCTTCTCGGTGCCGCGGTGCAGCAGGCCGATATGCGGATCGACGCGCTCCACGATCTCGCCGTCGAGTTCCAGCACAAGACGCAGAACGCCATGGGCGGCCGGGTGCTGCGGGCCGAAATTGATCGAGAAGTTCCGGATGTTATGCTCAGACATGTCCGGCTCCGATCAGGCCGTCTTCGCTTTTTCGTCGCCCGGGAGGACATAGTCCGTCCCTTCCCAGGGCGAGAGAAAGTCGAAATTCCTGAATTCCTGGTTGAGCTTCACCGGCTCGTAGACGACCCGCTTCTGCTCGTCGTCGTAACGGACCTCGACATAGCCGGTCAGCGGGAAGTCCTTGCGCAGCGGATAGCCCTCGAAGCCGTAATCGGTGAGGATGCGGCGCAGGTCCGGATGACCCGAGAACAGGATGCCGTAGAAGTCGTAGGCCTCGCGCTCGTACCAGTTCGCCGCCGGGAAGACCTCGATGATCGAGGGCACGGGCGTGGCCTCGTCGGTCTGGACCTTCACGCGGATGCGGCGGTTCGAATAGGGCGCCAGCAGATGGTAGACGACGTCGAAGCGCTTCTCGCGGCCGGGATAGTCGGCGCCGGCGATGTCGGTGAAGTTGACGAACCGGAAGCGGCGGTCGCCCGAGAGCGTCCTCATCACCTCGAGGATTGAGGCCGCCTCGGCATGAACCGTCAGTTCGCCGAAGGCGACGACGGCCTCGGTGACCGCGCCCGGCAGCGCCGCCTTGATCTCTTCGCCGAGTTGTACGAGCGCTTCGCTCACTTGTGCGACTCCAGTTCGCGAACCTTGGCCTCGAGCGCCTCGTTGCGCTCTTCAAATTCACCGGTGACGAGTTTGCTCATCAACGTGTCCGCCGTCAGAGCGTGCCGGAAGGACTCGATATGCCCTTCGATCTTGGTCAACCGTCGATCCACGAGATCGAAGCGGGTCGAGTGCTGGTCGAGGCGCGCCAGAATATCGGCCCGCATCTCGCGGAGCAGCGGCACGATCATATCGACGGGCTCAGCCATGGCTCACCTCTCGATCGTGCCCGTCCGCCGGATTTTCTTCTGCAGCAGCAGCACGCCGTAGAGCAGCGCCTCCGCCGTCGGCGGGCAGCCCGGCACATAGATGTCGATCGGCACGATGCGGTCGCAGCCGCGCACCACCGAATAGCTGTAGTGGTAGTAGCCGCCGCCATTGGCGCAGGAGCCCATCGAGATGACGTAGCGCGGCTCCGGCATCTGGTCATAGACCTTGCGCAGCGCCGGAGCCATCTTGTTGGTCAGCGTGCCCGCGACGATCATCACGTCTGACTGGCGCGGTGAGGCGCGCGGCGCGAAGCCGAAACGCTCGACGTCGTAGCGCGGCATCGAGAGCTGCATCATCTCGACGGCGCAGCAGGCGAGCCCAAAAGTCATCCACATCAACGAGCCGGTGCGCGACCAGTTGATCAGGTCGTCGGTGGCGGTGACGAGGAAGCCCTTGTCGGCGAGTTCGCTGTTGATCGCCGTGAAGAACGGGTCGCGCTGGCCGACGGGCAGACCGTCGGGCCCGAGCAGGCCCTTCGGCGCAGGGGCGACGAGCGGGTCACCGCGGTCGATCGCTGTTGTTGCCATTGTCGTATCCTCGTGAACCGTAACCGTCAGATATGTCTCGCGCTTTGAGGCTGCGAGGCGACAGTTAGTCCCACTCCAGCGCACCCTTGCGCCACTCATAGACGAAGCCGACCGTCAGCACGCCGAGGAACACCATCATCGACCAGAACCCATACCAGCCGAGTCCACCGAAGGCGACCGCCCAGGGAAACAGAAAGGCGACTTCGAGATCGAAAATGATGAACAGGATCGCCACCAGGTAAAAGCGCACATCGAACTTCATGCGCGCGTCGTCGAAGGCGTTGAACCCACACTCATAGGCCGAGAGCTTTTCCGGATCCGGCTTCGAATAGGCGATCGCGAAAGGCGCGATCAGCAGTGCCAGACCGATGAACGCCGAAACGCCGATGAAGATCACCAGCGGCAGATAGTCGTTCAGCAGGGACGGCACTGGAAGGGCTTGCATGGGCGTTCCCGTCAACCGGATGGCGGCAACGTGCCGCCGGTGTCGATTAGACCCTCGATTAGAATGAAGCAAGACTTCGCCGCGCCGCAGCATCGCGCGGCAGGGTTGATTCTGGCGCAAGCATAGCCGTTTCGGCTCTCGCCGTCCGGCGGCTCGACAAGGTCCGCCGGAATTTCGCCGCATAGAGCGGACTTGTCGCTAGCCGAGGCCGGCGTGACCCGACACACTCGCGCCGAATCGACTCATTCCCGCGGCCCTGCCGCCCCACCGAGAAAGGCTCCTGATGCGCGCGCACCGCCGGCTCCTGCTCGCTTCGCCGATCCTGCTGCTGGCGGCTCTCGGACCCGCGGCCGGCCTCCGCGCCGAGGCGCTCGACCTGACTCGCGCGAGCTGTTCGGATTTCACCGCCATGAACGAGAACGACCGCAACCAGCTGTCGCTCTGGCTCGCAGGCTACTTCGCCGGCAGCGCCATGCGGCCCCTTCTGGACCTCGAGAAGATCACCGCCGCGCCGGCCGCGCTCGCCGAACTCTGCGCCAAGTCGCCACAGTTCGCGCTGGTCGGCGCCGAGACCCGCGCCGTGTTCATCCCCGCGCCCGCTCCCTGACCGGCATGCATCGCGCCCGCCTCGTCGCGTCGTCGCTGGCGCTCGCCTGTGTCATGGACATCGCGGCCCTCGCTCAGGAGGGCACGATGATGCGCGCGCCCCTTCCGCCGCAGCGCCCCTTCGATCTCGAACTGCCGGGCACCCCTGCCCTGCCGCCGATCATCGTTCCCGCGCCCGCCGAGGCAAAGGATGCCCCGCCGCCCGACGCGAATTCACCGATGACGAGCGAGCCGGACGAGGGCGAAGGGCCGGAATGGCCGCAGCTGACGCCGGGCCAGAAGGCAGGCGCGGAGCCGGCCTTCGACCCGAACGAGAGGCCGGACCGCCCGGGCATCTCGACTGATCCGGGCACATCGATCGCCTGCCTGCCACCGCGGTTGAAGCAGATCCTGACCAGGATTGCGGACAAATACGGGGCGGTGAAGGTGACCTCGACCTGGCGCCCGCCCTGGCGGGCGCGGCGCGGCTCCTATCACAAGCGCTGCGAGGCGATGGACTTCCGCGTGCCGGGCGTGCGGCCGCGCAGCGTCATCGAATGGGTCCGCACCCTGCCCGAGGTCGGCGGGCACAAGGTCTACTGGAACGGCATCCTGCACATCGACACCGGGCCGCGCCGGCCCTGGTGAGGCGGGCGAGCCGGCGCCCGGCCTCGTTCAGGCTGCGCGCGCCATCGCCTCGTCGAGCAGGCGATGCGTCCGACGCAGCATCTCGGCCAGTCCGGCCGCCGCGTCCGGCTTGGGCGGGGCCTCGCCCTCGCGCGCCGCACGCTCCATCTCTGCCGCAAGCGACGCGACCCGGCGCGCGCCGAGATTGGCGCTCATCGACTTCAAGGCATGGGCATATTGCGCGACGCGGTCACGGTCTCCGGCGCGCGCCGCATCGTCCAGACGCTCGACCTCCTCGAGCGAACGGGTGCGATAGAGCTCGGTGATGCGCCGCACCGTCTCCAGCGAGCCGTTCGTCATCGCCATGAGGTCGCGCAGCACGGTCTCGTCGAGATCGACCTCTTCCTGCGAGGCGTCGGCAGCGGCGGCCATGGCCAAGCCCGTCGCCTCCGCACGGGCGCCCGGCGCCAGCGCCGCGATGACGCTGCCGAGCCGCGCCAGGGTGAAGGGCTTGTGGACGACGTCATCCATGCCGGCCTCGCGCCAGGCATCGGCCGCCGTGCCGACGACATGGGCGGTGAGCGCGACGATCGGAACGCGCGGCTGCCCCGTCTGCGCCTCGCGGGCGCGGATGGCGCGCGCGGCCTCGAAGCCGTCGAGACCCGGCATGCTGCCATCCATCAGGATCAGATCGAAGACCTCGCGCTCGGCGGCAGCGACGGCCTGCAGGCCGTCCTCGACGAATCGCGCCGCGATGCCGAAGCGCCGCAGCGCCGCGTCGGCGACCTCGCGATTGACCTCGCTGTCATCGGCGACCAGCACGCGCAGGCCCGGAAACTGCAAGCTCTCCGGCGTGCCCGACCGAGCGGCCTGAGCCCGCCGCAGCGGCTGTCCGTCCTGCAGCGCGGCGAGGATCGACACCAGGTCGCGCCGCTGCACCGGCCAGGTCAGCACTTCGGCGGCTCCGGCCCGGATCAGCGCATCGGCATCCTCCGACGCTCCGGCCACGACGACGACGGTGCCCGCGCGTCTCGCGCAGGCCGGCAGCCTGTCCGGCGAGGCGAGCACCAGATCGAAGCGCGCGTTCTCCTGCGCCAGCACGGAGGCGTCTCTGCAGACCACATAGCCGGCCCGCCCGAGTTCCTGCGCGAGCATCGCGCCGGTCTGGCCCCTGGAGACAAGGATGGCGACCTTCCGGCCGCTCGATGTGGGGGCCGCGGCCAGCGCCGGCTCGGCCACGATCGGAAGCGCAAAGGAAAAGCAGCTGCCGCGCCCGACCGCGCTTTCCACCTTCAGCGTCCCGCCCATGGCGTCGACGAGCTGGCGGGCGATGGCGAGGCCGAGCCCGGTGCCGCCATGGGTGCGCGTGGTCGACTGGTCGGCCTGCGAGAAGGATTCGAAGATCGTCTCGAGCTTGTCGGCGGGAATGCCGATGCCGGTATCGGAGACCGAAAAGCGCAGCCAACCCTCGCCCTCGCGGGTCAGGGCGACCGTCACGCCGCCGGCTTCGGTGAATTTCAGCGCGTTGTTGACGAGGTTGGCGAGGACCTGCCCGAGGCGGACCGGGTCGGCCCGCACCGTCAGCCCCGGCGGCGTCGCGATCGACCCGCTGAGATCGAGCGCCTTTGACTGTGCCCGATCGCCGAAGAGCTGAAGCACGGAATCGATGGTCTCCTCGGGATCGATCTCAAGGGCTTCCACCTCGAGCTTGCCGGCCTCGATCTTCGAGATGTCGAGAATGTCGTTGATGATGGTCAGCAGGCTGGTGCCCGAGCGCGCGATCACCTCCGCTTGGCGCCGGGCGCGATCCGGCAGTTCACCCGCCGCCAGCAACTCCGCCATCACGAGGATGCCGTTCATCGGCGTGCGGATCTCATGGCTCATCGTCGCCAGAAAATCGGATTTGGCCTGGTTCGCCTGATCGGCGGATTGAGCGGCGCGCTGGTAGTCGGCGGTGCGGTCGGCGACCTCGCGCTCCAGCTTGTCGCGGTGGTCGGCGAGCCGGCGATCGCGCTCGCGGATGTCGCCGATCATGCCGTTGAAGCTGTCGACGAGTATGCCGATCTCGTCGCGGGAGGTCGCGGCGAGGGTGACCGAATAATCGTGCTCGCGACGCACGCGCATCATCGTCTGCGTCAGCGCGCCGAGCGGGCCGGTGATGCGGCCCTGCAGCCGCAGCGCCAGCGCGACCGCGAGCAGCGTCGCGACGGCTCCGGTCAGCAGGGTGCTGGTGACGGCGCGCCCGATCAGTTCGGGCAGATCGCGCGTGTCGGCGATGATGCGCAGGCTGCCGACCGGCACGCCGCCATGGATGACGGGGACGGCCGCCTCCATGGTGCGGCTGCGCAGGATCGCCGGCAGCGACCAGCGCGTGTCGGCCCCCTCGACGACGAGATCGCCGGCGAGTTGCTCGGCCGCCCCGATCTCGGCCAGCGGCCGTCCGTCAGCCGTCTCGATGCCAGCGAAGACGATCCCCTTCAGGCGGGCGATGGCGTTGATCGCCTGCGACGTCGAAATGGAGTCCTGATCCGCCACGGGAATGGCGGCAGCGGCGGCCATCGCATGCGCCGTGCTCAGGAGCGCGTCGCGCCGCGACTGACCGTAGCTCTCGGTCTCGCGCCAGACGGTCACGCCGACGAGGAAGGCGCTCGCCAACAGCGTCGCGCTCACGACGAGCAGGATCAGCCGGCTGCGAATGGAGAGGTGGGGACGCAAGGTCATGGCCGAGCATAGCCAGCCCATGCTTACGCAATTCCAAACAATGCTCCCGATTTTTCGAGCGAGTCGGAACTGTTTGTTTGCAACTCCCTGTCAAAGTCATCGCCTCAGGCACCAGAACAGTGCCCTCGGAGCGATGCGATGACGATGGCCGAAGCCGCCGCGATGCCGTTCAGTTACGTCCTGTGCGACCAGATCGCGATCCTGGCCGTGGACGACGACCCGATTCAGCGCGAATTCTGCACCGTCTATCTCGCTTCTCCCCATGCCGAGATCATGACTGCCGCTTCGGCGGAAGAAGGGCTGGCGCTGCTGGAACGGCAGCGCTTCGACGTCGCGCTGGTCGATGTCGACATGCCCGGGATCAACGGCATCGAGATGGTCCGCCGCATCCGGGCCGACAGCCGGCTCGACGATCTCCCGGTGATGGTGATCACTGGCCGCGAAGACATTCTCTCGATCGACCAGGCCTATGCCGCCGGCGCGACCTCCTTCATGTGCAAGCCGGTCAACTGGCGGCTTCTGGGCCATCAGATCCGCTTCATGGTGCGGGCGCATCGCGCCCTGGTGGCGGCCTGAGATGGGCGGGCGCCTGACAGCGGCGATCGGGCGCCTGCGCCGCGACGAGCGCGGCGGCGCGCTGGTGATTCTCGGCGTCGCCCTGCCGGCCCTGATCATGGCTGCCGGCGTCGTGATCGACTACGGGATGCTGTCCGAACAGCGCACGGCCTTCCAGACGGTGGCCGACGGCTCCGCGCTCGCCGCCGCCCGCGAATTCCGGCTCGCCAATGCGACGCCGACGGTCGTCCAGTCGGCCGCGGAAAAATTTGCGACGACGCAGCTCAAGGCCCTCGACCACACCGGCACGATCGCGGCGACCGTCGACCTCCGGAAGATGACCGTCACCGTCGAGGTGACCAATGTGGCGCAGACGAACATCATGCACATGTTCGGGTCGGACAACGTCACCGTCAGCGCACGGGCCACCGCCCGGGTGCTCGGCACCGCCTCGATCTGCGTCATCGGCCTGGAGACCAAGAAAAAGGAAACGATCCATCTCGAGAAGGAGGCCAAGCTCGAGGCACCGGACTGCGCCGTCTACTCGAATTCCACGCAGCCGCACGGCCTGACGGCGATGAACAATTCGCAGCTGCGGGCGCGCTTCATCTGCTCGGCGGGCGGCGTCTACAAGGACAAGTTCGACAGCTTCCAGCCCAGCCCGACGGTGGACTGCCCGACGCTCGCCGATCCGCTCGCCTCGCGCCCGCCGCCGTCGATCGGCGGCTGCAGCGCCAACGCCCTCAGCATCACGTCGAGCACGATGCTGAGCCCCGGCACCTATTGCGGCGGCATCCGGATCAGCAAGGGCGCCGTGGTGACGCTCAACCCCGGCATCTACGTCTTCAAGGACGGGCCGCTCGACGTCTCCGCCGGCGCCTCCCTGAAGGGTGCGAATGTCGGGCTGTATTTCAACGGCAAGGGTTCGGTGCTGCGCTTCGAGGCCGACACGAAGATCGACCTCACGGCGCCGCAGAGCGGCGTGCTGGCGGGCATCCTGTTCTACGAGGACCGCACCTCGCCGGCGAACCAGATCCACCGGATCCTGAGCAACGACGCCAAGGTGCTGCTCGGCACGCTCTATTTCCCCCAGGGCGAGCTCAACATCGGCGCCAACAAGCCGGTCGCCGCGGAGTCGGCCTATACGATCGTGGTGGCGCGCCGCTTCACCCTCTCGGCCGGCCCCACCATGGTGCTGAACGCGAAATACTCCTCAACCAATATCCCGGTGCCGGAAGGCGTGGGACCAGGCTCGACCGCCGCCCATCTGGCGCGGTGAGGCGCCGGCACCGCCCTCAGCGGACGGCCGGCCAGCCGCCTCGGACGAAGGCGTCGATCTGATCGGCGGCGACAGCAGGCGAAAAGAGATAGCCCTGAAGGAGATGGCAGCCGGCGACGCGCAGGAACTGCTGCTGGGCCGCGGTTTCGACCCCCTCCGCCACCACCTTCAAGCCCAGCGCGCGCGACAGGGCGGTGACGGCCTGGACGATCGCCGCCGCCTTCAGTTCGCCGGTTCCGTCGATCATCGACTTGTCGAGCTTGAGCTTGTCGATCGGCAGCTTCTGCAGATAGGCGAGGCTGGAATAGCCGGTGCCGAAATCATCCAGCGCGATGCGGATGCCGCTGCGCCGGAGAATGTCCATCGTCTCGATGGCGCTCTCGAAATTCTCGATGATCCCGCTCTCGAGCAGTTCGAGTTCGACCTGCGCGGGTGCGTTGCCGATCTCCGCGATCACGGCCAGCAGCCTGCCGGCGAAGTCCGGCGCCTGGAACTGCCGCGCGCTGATGTTGATCGCGACGGAAAGCTGCGGCCACCGCAGCGCGTCCAACAGCGCCTGGCGAATCACCCACCAGTCGAGGGCATCGGCCTGCGCCTCGTCGGCGAGATGATCGAGGATGGCGCCGGGGCCCGAAACCGACCCGTCGGGCGCAACCGCGCGCAGCAGACATTCGAGGCCGACCAGGGCTTTGCCGTCGGCGCTGACCTGCGGCTGGTAATAGAGGCGGGCGCTCGTGATAATCGCGTCCTCGGCATGATCCTGTCGGCCGCTCGCACGGTCCGGCTCGGGCATCCTTCGCACCCGGGCAGACTCAGCCATAGTCGATCGGCCGCCGCTCGACAATGCGACTTACGCTACGGAACCGATGGCGCCGATGCCGCACTTCGTTTCCGATCGGCGGCGTCCGGAGGACCCCGGCCCATCAGACGAAGCCGGCGCGTCGGCGCTGATCGGCCGTCGCATCGCCGGTCAGCAGCTTCACCAGCTCACGGGCCTGCGCGGGATGGGTCGCCCGCGCGACGACCCCGGCCGTGTAGCGGGTGGCGAGGCTCAATCCCGGCGGAAGTTCGGCGACGAGGGCGACCCCGGCGACGGCCTTGATCTCCGTCACCTGGGTGCAGCCGATCGGGTGGGCTTCCGGCGCGTTCGCGAGAGCCGCCATGGCCGACGCGCCGTTGGGATAGGTGCGCAGACGCTCCGCCACCGTCGCGCCGATCCCGAGCTTGTCGATGACGCCGGCGAAGTGGATGCCGGCCGTCGCCAGCTTCGGATCCGGGAAATAGATCGCGTCCGCCGAGAGCAGCGCCTCGCGCAGCGCGGCCGCATCGCCGACGTCGGGAACCGGGTCGCCGTCGCGTACCGCGATCGCGGTCCCGACATCGCCGAGATCGGCGACGCTGTCGGGCGCGACGATGCCGCCCGCGACCAATTCCGTGACGATGGCCGCCGTGAGGATGACGACGTCGGGCTGCGCGCCCTCGGCGAGCCTGGCCCGCATCGCGCCGACGGCACCGAAGCTGCCCTCGATGCCATGGCCGGTATCCTGTCGGAAGGTCGGCTCGAGCGCCCGCACAAGGGCCTGCGCGGCGCCGCCGCTGAGAATGCTGATGTCGGGCATGGGCTACTCCATCGCCGCGATGATGCGGTCGCGCGTGATCGGCATCTGGCGGACCCTGACGCCGAGCGCCGCATGGACGGCATTGGCGAGGGCGGCCGCGGTCGGCCCCTGGGCGCATTCGCCGGCGCCGAGCGGCGGCTGATCGGGCCGGGGCAGAATCTCGACCGTCACCTCCGGGACCTCGCTGAAGCGCAGGATCGGATAGGTTTCCCAGGAGGTGCTGGTGACCGCCTCGCGGCTGAAGGCGACCTCCTCCTTCAGCGTCCAGCTCGTCGCCTGAACGGCCCCACCCTCGATCTGGTTGGCGACGCCGTCGGGGTTGATCGCCTCGCCGACATCGACCGCGATCCAGAGCTGCGTCGCGCGGGGTTCGGCCGCGAGGTCGATCTCGGCGACGACGGCACAATAGGCCCCGGTGTTCTTGTAGCGCGCGAAGGCCAGGCCACGCCCCCTGCCCTCGGGCACGGCGCCGCCCCAATCCGCCAACGCGGCGGCGCGCTCCAGCACGATGCGCGCGCGCTCATCGCCGAGATGGCGCAGGCGAAAGGCGAGCGGGTCCTCGCCCTGCTCATGGGAGAGTTCGTCCATCATCGATTCGATGGCGAAGACATTGCCGAAGGCCCCGAGCGCGCGCATCGAGGACGTCCGCAGCGGCATGGTCAGCAGGCGGTTCTTGGTGACCCGCCAGGCGGGAAAGTCATAGAGCGGCACGGCGTTGCGCTGGGCGCCGCCGCCACCGGCAAGCGGCGGATCCTGCGATATGTACAGCGGAAAGGGCCTTTCGAGATCGAAGCTCGCGAGCAGGGCCGGGCTGCCGGCGCGGCCAGGTCGGGCGACATAGCCGTTGCTCCAGATCTCATGGCTCCAGCCGGCGATGCGGCCATCATCCCCGATCTCGGCGGCGATCTCGATCGCCATCGCCGCCCCGAAGGGCGACCGCGCCAGCTCATCGGCACGCGACCAGCGCAGGCGCACAGGGCGGCCGGGCACGGCGCGGGCCAGGAGCGCGGCGTCGAGCGCGGCATCGTCGGCGCCGTTATGGCCGTAGCAGCCGGCGCCCTCGGCATGGCCGACGACGATGTCGTCCTCCGGCAGGCCGAAGACCAGCGCGAGATCCGCCCGGAGGTTGAAGATGCCCTGGCTGTGGGTGACGACGCGCAGGCCGTCCTCCGCCCAGGTGGCGATCGCGCAGGAGGGGCCGATCGAGGCATGGGCGAGATAGGGCTTGAGATAGCGCCGCACCAGACGGCGGGTCGCAGGCGAGGGCTCCGGGTCCTCGCGGAGATCGACGACGGACGCCTCAGTCGGCTCGGTTTGCAGCCAGGGGGAGAGGTCATGCTGGTCCGGCAACTCGAAACCATCCGTCCAGCGCGCCGCCGTAGCGAGGCGGACGAGGCCGGCCTCGGCCTGAACCTCGCTCTCGCAGACCATGCCGAGAAAGCTGCCGTCGCGCACCAGCGCGATCAGCCCGTCGAGCCCGGCCAGCGACGCCTCGTCGAGGCTTTCCAGCGTCGCGCCGGGGCGCGGCGGGCGCAGCACCCGGCCATGGACCATGCCGGGTTCGTCGAGATCGTGGATGAAGGGCCGCGTGCCGAAGACCTTGCCGGCGAGGTCGATGCGCGGGACCGGGCGGCCGGCCAGCGTGCGGGCACCAGGCGCTTTCGGCTGCATGGCGGGATCGGCGGGACGGGCGAGCGAGACTTTGTCCGCCAGTTCCCAATAGCTGGTGGCGAGATTGCCCGGACCGGTGATCGCGCCGTCCTCGACCGCGAGCGCATCCTGCGGCACCGACAAAAGCCGCGCGGCCTCGGCGAGGAAGAGCCCGCGCGTCTGCGCCGCCGCGAGCCGCACCGACAGGCCGCAATCGGAGACCGAGAGGCTGCCCGAGGTGACGCCCTCATTGGGGCTCGCCGCGGTATCGGCCGGCCGCAGGCGCACGCGCTCGATGGCGATGTCGAGTTCGTCGGCGCAGATCTGGGCGAGCGCGGTGAGAATGCCCTGGCCGATCTCGACCTTGCCGGGCGACAGCGTGACATGCCCCTCGGGCGAGACGGCCAGCCAGCGGTCGAGCCGCGGCGTGACCCGCAGACCCAGGGGAAGGACGGCCGAGGCGCTCATGCCGCGCGATCCCGCATCGAGGCGGCGGCGCGGCGGACGGCGCGCAGGATGCGGTTATGCGCGCCGCAGCGGCAGAGATTGGGGTCGAGCGCAGCCCTGATCGCGGCATCGTCGGGATCGGGCGTCTGCGCCAGCAGGGCTGCCGCGCTGACGACGATGCCGGAGAGGCAGTAGCCGCATTGCGCCGCCTGCTCGGCGATCAGCGCCTCCTGCACGGGATGAGGCGCCTCCGCCGTCCCCAGCCCTTCCGGCGTCGTGACCTCGCGCCCCGCGACCGACCAGAGCGGCGTGTTGCAGGAGGCGACGGCATGCCCGTCGACGAGGACGCGGCAGGAGCCGCAAAGCCCCTCGCCGCAACCGAAGCGCGCCGCCTTGAGGCCGAGTTCGCCGCGCAGCACGTCGAGCAGCATCGTGTCGGGCGCCGAGGCCAGCGTCCGGCCCGTGCCGTTGACGGTCAGGCGCGTGCCGGCCTCCATCGCCTCAGTTCACCTTGATGTTCGCGGCCTCGATGACCTTCGCCCATTTGGCGATGTCGGCCTTGATGAACTCGCCGAACTGGGCCGGGCTCATATCCATGCCCGCTGTGCCCTGCTTGGCCCAGGCCGCCTTGACCTCGGGCCGCGCCTGCGCCTTGCGAATCTCGGCGTTGAGCAGATCGACGACGGACTGCGGGGTGCCCGCCGGCGCCATGAAGCCCAGCCAGATCGTCGCCTCGTACCCTTTCAACCCCGCCTCCGTCGCGGTGGGGACGTCGGGGAGCAGCGCCGAGCGGCGGGCGCCGGTGGTGGCGAGGGCGCGCACCTGCCCCGCCGCGATGCTCGGCGCCATGGTGGTGACGGAGTCGATCATCATCTGCACATGGCCGCCGATGAGATTCGAGCGCGCCTCGCCGCTGCCACGATGCGGCACATGCACGATCTCCGTGCCGCTGAGCGCCTTGAAGTTCTCGCCGGCCAGGTGATAGGGCGTGCCGACCCCGGAGGACGCGTAGTTGAGCTGCTTCGGCTTCGACTTGGCGAGCGCGATGAACTCCTGCAGCGTCTTGGCTTCCACCGACGGGTGGACCACGATCACGAGATCGGCCTCGTTGACCGGCGCGACCGGCACCAGATCCTTGGTCAGATTGTACGCCTTGCTCGGGATCAGCGTCTCGTTGGCGGTGTGCGTGTTCGACATCATCAGCAGCGTGTAGCCGTCGGGCGCAGCGCGGGCGGCCTCCGTCGTGCCGATGACGGCGCCGGCACCCGGCTTATTCTCGATGGTGAAGGGCTGCTTCAGCGCCTCCTGCAACTGCTGGCCGACGGCCCTTGCATAGATGTCGGCCGGGCCGCCGGCGCCGAAGGGCACGATCACCCTAACGCCGCGGCTCGGATAGGACTGCGCCATGGCGGAGGTCGCGAGCGCGGCCGACGCCATGGCGGCGAGACAGAGAAGCTTGATCCTGGACACCGTTTCCTCCTCCTGATGGGCCGCTTTGGCGCGGCTCCCTTATGGTTTGGTCGTCGGCCGGACGGTTCGTCAGCCGACCGGGTTTTCGAGCGTGCCGATGCCGTCGATCTCGATGCGGACGACATCGCCGGCGGCAAGGAATTTCGGCGGGTTGAAGCCGATGCCGACGCCGACGGGAGTGCCCGTGGCGATGATGTCGCCGGGCTCCAGCGTGATGTAGGCCGAGATCGTGCTGATCAGCGTCGGGATGTCGAAGATCAGGTCCGCCACCGTCGCGTCCTGGCGCAGCTCGCCATTGACCCAGGTGCGCAGGCGCAGCTGGCGCGGATCGGGCACCTCGTCAGCGGTCAGCAAGGCCGGGCCCATCGGGCAGAAGCCGTCGATGCCCTTGCCGAGCACCCATTGGCGGTGCTTGTGCTGGAGCTGGCGCGAGGTGACGTCGTTTACGATGGTGTAGCCGAAGACGTGGTCGAGTGCGTCGGCGGTGGCAATGCCGCGCCCGCCCTTGCCGATCACCACGGCGAGTTCGCCCTCGTAATCGACGGACTTCGTCGGATCGAGATGGCCGGGGATGGTCTCGCCAGGGCCGATCACCGCCGACGGTGGCTTGGTGAAGACCACCGGCGCTTCCGGCACGACATCCTTGGTGCTGGCATCGAAGCCGCTCTGGGCGAACTCCTTGGCATGCTCGTGATAGTTCTTGCCGACGCAGAAGACGTTGCGCGCCGGGCGCGGAAACGGCGCATGCAGCGCCACTCCGGCAAGAGGCAGCTTCGGCGCCGCCGCGGCCAGATGGGTCAGCCGATCGACCGCCCCGGCGCCCAGCGCACAGCACGCCGCCATCGTCTCGGGGGCGCCGTCGACACCCGAAAGGTCGGCGATGTGGTCACCGAGGATGACGCCGAGGCGGCCACTGGCGGCCCCGCTGGTGCCCTGACTGAAGATGGCGAGTTTCATGAGGCCGGCCCGATGCTGGCGCCAAGGTTGGCGCGACGCTCCAGAGCTAGAGCAGGCCCCGGCAAGCTGTCAACCAATCAGGGACTGAAGCGTGCTTCTTGGCATTATTGGTTGACCAATAATGCCTCAGCGCCCGAGCAGATTGCTCCGCACGCGTTCGAGATGGCCGAGCAGCGCCGCCTCGGCTGCTGCGGCATCGCGCGCCTTCAGCGCCGCGACTATGGCGTGATGCTCGCGCCGGTAATGGTCGCGCCGCTCGGCGCTGAGGCTGCGGCGCTTGAGTTCACCCCAGGCGGTGAGATCGCGCGCCCGGGTGATCATCGCGTAGAGCTCGATGACGAGGCGGTTATGGGTCGACCGGGCGATCGCCTGGTGCAAAGCGGCGTCCCAATGCTCGAAGGCCTCGAAATCATCGGCCGCATCGCCCTGACGGACGCAGTGGTCGAAGCGCGCAAAATCGTCCTGATCGGCGTTGATCGCGGCGAGCTCGGCGAGACGAGGCTCGACCAGCAGGCGCGCCTCCATGATCTCGGCCGGGCTCGCCGAAGGCGGCGAAGGCTCTGCGAGCGGCGGCTCGCTCGCAGCCGCGCGGACATAGGTGCCGCTGCCGATGATCCGCGTGACGGTTCCGCCGCTTTCCAGCACGGCGAGCGCGTCCCGGACGGCCGAGCGCGGCACGGCGAGCTGCTCCGACAGCGCGCGTTCGGTCGGCAGCTTGCTCCTCGCTCCATAGACTCCGGCGCGGATCTCATCGGTGATGAAATCGCGAACCCGCTGGGCATGTCGTGTGGTCGTGCTCATCGTGCTCCTGTCGCGCGTGCCTCGATCGGCCGTCGGGCCGCCCTGATTGGTTTACCAATTTCTGCGGGGCTGGCAAGGCGTTGCGGGCGGTGCCCATCTGCAGGGCCGGGATGCGCGGGCGCGATTGCCACGACGGCGGCCCAGCTGTTCAATGCCGGCACAGACCCACAGCCGAGAGCGCGACGTGTCCCCATCCGACGGCCCGACGCGCCCGGTCTTCACCACCACCGACGCCGGCAGTGCGGACGGTTTCATCATCAGGCCGGGCCTGATCGAGCCGCCGCGGGATTGGATCCTGTTCAAGAGCGGCGGCAGCGTCGCGGGAGCATCGGCATGAGCCTCGGGCCTCGCGACGCGGGACGAACACTGGTCAGCGGGCGTTGGGTCGTCGGCCACCAGGACGGGCGACATCTTCTGATCGAGCGCGGCGAGGTGGTGTTCGAGCACGGCGCGATCGTCTTCGTCGGACACGCCTTTCCCGGCGAGGTGGCGCGCCGCATCGAGCGCCCCGATGCGCTGATCGCGCCGGGGTTCGTCGATCTCGATGCGGTCAGCGACCTCGACACCGCCGTCCTCAGCCTCGACAACACACCGTCCTGGCGCAAGGGCCGCGTCTGGCCGCAGAGCTACGTCGCGCGCGGCCCCTATGAGATGTACTCGCCCGACGAGCTGGCCTTCCAGAAGCGTTATGCCTTCGCGCAGCTGCTGCGCAATGGCGTCACTACGGCTCTGCCGATCGCCTCGCTGTTCTATCGGCAATGGGGCGAGACCTATGACGAGTTCGCCGCCACCGCGCAGGCCGCCGAGGACCTCGGCCTCCGCGTCTATCTCGGACCGGCCTATCGCAGCGGCCATACCGTCGTCGACGAGGCCGGGACGGTCAGCCTGCTGATCGACGAGGCGCGCGGGCTGGCAGGGCTCGACGAGGCGATCCGCTTCTGCCGCGACATGGAGGGCCGGGCCGGCGGGCTCGTGCGGACCATGCTGGCGCCGGACCGGATCGAGGGCTGTACGCCGGAGCTGCTGCGCCGCACCGCCGAGGCCGCCCGCGCGCTCGACGTGCCGCTGCGCCTGCACTGCCATCAGTCGCGCTTCGAGGTCGACGAGGTGACGAAGCGCCATGGCCTCTCGCCGACCGGCTGGCTGGCCTCGCTCGGACTGCTCGGCCCGCGCGTACTGCTGCCGCATTTTACCGATTTTCCGGCCTTCGACGGCGTTTCGACGCGCGAGCGCGATCTGGCGATGCTGCTCGAGGCCGCCGCCACGGTCGTCCACTGCCCGGTCGTGATGGCCCGCAACGGGGCTGCGCTCGACCATCTCTCCGAGCTGCGCGAACGGGGGCTGCGGATCGGGCTGGGCACCGACACCTGGCCGCCGGACATGATCCTCAACATGCAGGTCGGCCTGATGCTCGGGCGGGTGATGGCGCGCTCGGTCTCGCGGCCGAGCAGCGCCGAGATGTTCGATGCCGCGACCTGGATCGGGGCCGATGCGCTCGGCCGGCCGGATCTCGGACGGCTGATGCCGGGCGCGCGGGCCGATCTCATCGCGATCGATTTCGGCCATGACGGCATCGGCCAGGTCATCGACCCGATCCAGACGCTGATGCAGTCCTCCTGCGGGCGGGACGTCACCGATGTCGTCGTCGACGGACGGCTGGTGATGGAGGGCCGCATCCTGCCCGGCTTCGATGCAGCTGCGGCCCACCGGCAGGCGCAGGCGCAGTTCGACGGGCTGATCGCCCGCTATCCCGACCGCACCTTCGGTCATCCGCCCGTCTCGGAGATTTTCACGCCGACCTATCCGCTGCGGCGCGCGCCATGACGGAGGCGACGCGGACGATCCTCGGCAATGCGGTGGTGATCCCGCTCGATGGTCGGCGCCAGATCCTCGAGCCGGGGCATGTCGTGGTCGAGGCGGGCCGGATCGCGACCGTCGCGGCCGGCGCCTGGCCCGAGGGCGAACTTGCGGCGGCGCGCCGGATCGATCTCGACGGCGCGGCCCTGATCCCCGGGCTGATCGACCTGCATCTCCATGCCGGCCACGGGCTGACCAAGAATCTGGGCGGCGACGTCGACGCCTGGATGGATACGGTGGGCGATGTCTATGCCCGCCACGCCGATGCCGAGTTCTGGGCGGCGGACGCGGCGCTGCAGGCCCTTGAGCGGACACTCGGCGGCACGACGCTGGCCGTGCCCTTCTTCGGAGGCGGCGACAATGTGATGCGCACGGAGGACACCACCTGCGCGGAGGCCCATCTGCGCGAAATCGAGGCGAGCGGCCTGCGCGAGCTCCTCGTCCTCGGCGTCGACCGCCCGCCCTTTCCCAAGCCCCGGCGCGCCTGGACCGACGGCCGGGCCGTCGAGCGCTCGATGTCCCTGTCCGACCAGATCGCGGCGATCGGAACGCTGGCCAGCCGCTGGCGCGGCGCCGGCCAGGGGCTGATCGACATCGCCGTGTCCGCCCCCGTGATCGGCGAAGCCGAGTTCGCGGCGGCCGATGGCCCGCTCCAGGCCGCAATGCGCGAGACCACGACCGCCGCCTGGGCGCTCGCGCAGGGCAGCGGCAGCCGCTTCATCCAGGACGGGCATCGCGACGGGTCGGTGGCCTTCATGGCCAATACCTTCGGGCTGTTCGACCGGCGCTCGGTCCTGGCCCATTGCATCGACCTGACCGAGGCCGACATCGCCACCTTCGTCGAGCGCGGTGCGGGCGCGGCCTACACGCCGAGCTCGCTGATGGCGGTGTTCGGCTATTGCCCCGCTCCGCGCCTGCTCGCGGAGGGGGTGCGCGTCGGGCTGGGCACCGACGGACCGGCGCCGGACCGCTCGCTCGACATGTTCCGGACGATGTTCATGGGTCATCGGCATCAGGCGATCCGCTGGAAGGACCCGTCGGCGATCGACGCCTGGACGACCCTCGAAATGGCGACGCTCGGCGGCGCGAAGGCGCTCGGCCTCGACCACGAACTGGGTTCGATCGAGCCCGGCAAGCTCGCCGATCTCGTCGCGGTCTCGCGGCGCGGCGCGCATCTGCAGCCGCGCGACCTGCCCGTGCACCGGCTCGTCTTCTTCGCCAACGCCGCGGACGTCTCGCTGGTCATGGTCGCGGGGCGCGTGCTGGCGGAGAACGGACGCCCGACCGCCCTCGAGGCCGGCGCGGTTCTGGACCGGGCCGAGCGCGCCTACCGCCTGATGAAAGAACGGGCAGGGCTCTGACACGGAGGCTCACAAACCCGTTGACGAGACTGCATGCAGTTCACCTATGATGGCGCATACAAAGGGGGTCGCGATGCGGCTCGAACACAGAGGGGTGTCGTCATGAACCGCATCGCCATGCTTTTGGCCGCCGTCTCGGCCGCCGCCCTGATCTCGACGGCAACAGATGCAAAAACCGTGCGCTGGTCGGCACCGACCGACATCGCGACGCTCGATCCCTTCGCCCAGACCGAGAGCTTCACCACGGCGATGCTCCACCACGTCTTCGACCCGCTGGTGCGGCGCGGGCGGACGATGCAGCTCGAGCCGGCGCTGGCGACGAGCTGGAAGGCGGTCAAGCCCGACACCTGGCGCTTCGAGCTGCGCAAGGGCGTGAAGTTCCACAACGGCAACGCCTTCACCGCCGACGACGTCGTCGCCTCCGTGACCCGCCTGCTCAACCCCGGCGCGCGGGCCCGCGGCAACCTCTCGCAGGTGATCCGGGCCGAAAAGGTCGACGACTTCACCGTCGATCTCGTCACCAAGGGCCCCTACCCGCTGCTGCTGAACGATCTCGCCGGCATCTACATCATGGACAAGGAGTGGATGGAGCAGACGGGCTCGCTCAAGCCGGGCAACATCGCCACCGGCGTCAGCACGGCCGCCTCCACCACCGCCATCGGCACAGGGCCGTTCAAGCTGGAGTCGTTCAAGCCGGACGCCGGCACGAACATGGTCGTAAACCCGGACTGGTGGGACAAGCCGCAGCACAACATCACGCGCATCGAGTTCAAGCCGATCAAGTCCGACGCGACCCGGGTAGCGGCGCTGCTGTCGGGCGAACTCGACCTCATCGCCCCGGCTCCGCTGCAGGATCTCGCGCGCATCGGCGCCAACAGCTCCTTCAAGGTGATCGAGGAGCCGTCTCTGCGGCTGATCTTCCTCGGCCTGAGCCAGCGCGACGAACTCAAGTCGATGCCCGGCCAGAAGAACCCGCTGAAGGAACTCAAGGTCCGGCAGGCGCTCTGGCAGGGCATCGACCTCGACGCGATCCAGAAGCGCGTCATGCGCGGCAAGTCGCAGAACACAGGCACGCTGGTAGCGCCACCGGTGCCTGGCTACGACAAGGCCAACGACACGCTGCTCGGTTACAACGCAGACAAGGCCAAGGCGCTGCTTACTGAAGCCGGCTACCCCAACGGCTTCAAGCTCGGGCTGAACTGCCCCAATGACCGCTACATCAACGACGAGGCCATCTGCGTCGCGGTCGCCGCGATGTGGAGCCGCATCGGCGTGCAGACCGATGTGAAGACGGAGTCGCGCGCGACCTATTTCCCGAAGCAGGACCGCGGCGAGTTCGATTCCTTCATGCTGGGCTGGGCGACCCTGCCGCCGATGGACGGATTCAGCGTGCTCTCGGCCCTGCTGACTGCGCCCAAGGACGGCTTCGGTGGCTCGAATTCGATGGGCTACACCAACCCCGAGATCGAGCGGCTGACGCGGGAGGCGGCGGTCGAGCTCGACGAGCCTAAGCGGCGCGCGATGATGGTCCAGGCACTCAAGGTCGCCAAGGACACCATCGCCTACATCCCGCTGCATCTGCAGCCGGTCGCCTGGGCCTCGCGCCAGGGCCTCGATGTGCCGCAGTTCCCGGATGAGTATGTCCGCCTCTGGTTCGCTCAGGTGAAGTGACGCCAGCGACCGGACGGTCCCCAGACTGATGCT
The DNA here is from genome assembly GCF_042466375.1 of Allobosea sp. R86505. NCBI lineage: Bacteria > Pseudomonadati > Pseudomonadota > Alphaproteobacteria > Hyphomicrobiales > Alloboseaceae > Allobosea > Allobosea sp. R86505. Next base: position 3,404,085 of record NZ_JAXHPY010000001.1, read on the forward strand.
GCGTCTGCTTCTCGCCCGCCTCGGCCAGGCCGCGCTCGTCATGCTCGCGGTCTCGGCGGTGTCCTTCGGGATGTTCCGCTTCGTCGGGGACCCTGTCGCGGCCCTCTCGCGGGAGAATGCGACGATCGCCGAAAAGGCCGAGCTGCGCGAGCAACTCGGGCTCGACCGGCCGGTCGTCGTGCAGTTCGCGGGCTTCCTGAGCCGGATCGTGCGCGGCGACTTCGGCATCAGCTTCCGCAACCAGCGCCCCGTGGCGACCCTGATCGCGGAGCGGCTGCCGGCAACGCTCGAACTGGTCCTCGTCGCGACGCTGCTGTCGCTGGCGCTCGGCATCCCGCTCGGCGTGCTCTGTGCGCTGAAGCCGGACGGGGTTGCGGCACGGCTGGTCCAGGCGGTGTCGCTGATCGGCATTTCGACGCCGACCTTCGTGACCGGCATCGTCCTGATCCTGACCTTCGCTGTGACGCTCGGCCTCCTGCCCTCCTTCGGCCGGGGCGAGACCGTGCAGATCGGCCCCTGGTCGACGGGGCTGCTGACGCTGAGCGGGCTCAAGGCGCTGATTCTGCCCTCGATCACGCTGGCGCTCTACCAGCTGACGCTGATCATGCGGCTGGTGCGCTCGGAGCTGATCGACGTGCTCTCCAGCGACTATATCCGCTTCGCCCGGGCCCGGGGCCTGTCGGCCAGGCACATCCATTTCACCCTGGCGCTGCGCAATGCGCTGATGCCGGTCATCACCGTCACCGGCCTGCAGATCGGCTCGCTGATCGCCTTCGCCATCGTCACCGAGACCGTCTTCCAGTGGCCGGGCATGGGGCTGCTCTTCATCCAGGCCGTCAGCTTCTCGGATGTGCCGGTGATGGCGGCCTATCTGCTCTTCGTCGGGCTGCTCTTCGTCCTCATCAACACCGCCGTCGACCTGCTCTATGCGCTGGTCGACCCGCGCCTGCGCGTGAGGGCCTGACCGTGGCGGCCTCCCTGTCCCGGCGGCTGCGGCGCGTCCCGCTCTCGGTCTGGCTCGCCGGGCTGATGGCCGCCGTCATCGTGGCGGCGGCCGCCCTGGCACCGCTGATCGCGCCGTTCGATCCGACCGACCTGACCAGCTTCAACCTGATCGACGCGGAGCTGCCGCCGCGCTTCTCGCCCGATGGCGATCCGCGCTTCCTGCTCGGCACCGACAACCAGGGCCGCGACTTGCTTTCAGCCATGCTCTACGGCGCGCGGGTCTCGATCCTGATCGGCGGCGGCGCGGTGATGGTGGCGGCGGTGGTCGGCGTCGGGCTCGGCCTGATCGCGGGCTATTTCGGCGGCTGGGTCGACGCCGCGATCATGCGCTTCGGCGACATCATCCTGAGCTTCCCGACCATTCTGCTCGCCCTGCTCGTCGCGGGCGTCGCGCGGATGCTGTTTCCAGCCGCGAGTTCGGCGGAATGGGCCCCCTTCATCCTGATCGGGGCGATCGCGATCCATGAATGGGTGCAGTATGCGCGCACCGTGCGGGCCGCGACCATGGTCGAGAGCGCGCGCGACTATGTCCGCGCGGTCAAGGTGATCGGCCTGCCCGCCCGCCAGATCATGCTGCGGCACATCCTGCCCAATGTGATGGGGCCGGTGCTGGTGATCGCGACCATCAACCTCGCCGCCGCCGTGCTGACGGAAGCCACCCTCTCCTTCCTCGGCGTCGGCATGCCGCCGACCTATCCCTCGCTGGGCACGCTGATCCGCATCGGCAACGAGTTCGTCTTCTCCGGCGTCTGGTGGATCGCGCTGTTTCCGGCGCTGCTGCTGGTGCTGCTGGTGCTCGGCGTCAACATCGTCGGCGACTGGCTGCGCGACCTGTTCAACCCGAAGCTGCGGGGGCGCGGATGAGCGCGGTTGCCCCCATCCTCGCCATCGACCGGCTGCGGATCGAATACCCGCTGGCGGATGGCGGCGTGCTGACGGCCGTCGAGGGCGCCACGCTCTCGATCGCGCCGGGCGAGATTCATGCGCTGGTCGGCGAATCCGGCGCGGGCAAGACGACGATCGGCAATGCGGTGCTCGGCCTGCTCGAGAAGCCCGGCCGGATCGCCTCGGGCACGATCGCGCTCGACGGCCAGCCTTTCGACCCGCAGAAGCCCGGCGCGATCCGGCTCGGCCGTGACATCGGCGCAGTCTTCCAGGACCCGATGACGAGCCTCAATCCGCTCTTCACGGTCGAAAGCCAGATCGTCGAGACGCTGCGCGCGCATCTGCCGCTCGACCGGAGCGCGGCGCGGGCGCGGGCGCTGGAGCTGCTCAAGGCGGTGGGCATTCCCGAGCCCGAGCGGCGGCTGTCGGCCTATCCGCACCAGCTCTCCGGCGGGCAGCGACAGCGCGTCGTCATCGCCTGCGCCCTGGCCTGCGAGCCGCGGCTGCTGGTGGCCGACGAGCCGACGACGGCGCTCGACGTCTCGATCCAGGCGCAGATCCTCGATCTGCTACGCGGCCTGGCGGATGAGCGCGGCATCGGCATCCTGCTCGTCACCCACAATATGGGCGTCGTCGCGCAGATCGCCGATACGGTAACGATCATGCATCGCGGCCACATCGTCGAGAGCGGGCCGGTGGCGCAGGTCCTGCGCAATCCCCAGGCGGACTATGCCAAGGCCCTGATCGGCGCCGTGCCGCGCATCGACATCCGGCTCGACCGCTTTCCGATGCTCGACGGCGCGAACCAGACCGAGGCCGGCGCCGCCCGGGACAAGCTGCGGGAGAAGGCCCTGGCCGTCGGGGACCCGTCGCCGGGTGGCGACGTCCCCCTGCTCAGCGTCGACAATCTCAGCGTCGACTATGGCGCCGGCTTCCTCGCCGGCCGTGGCGCCCGTGCCTTCCGGGCCGTCGACGGGGTGAGCTTCGACATCCGCCAGGGCGAGGTCTTCGGCCTCGTCGGCGAGTCCGGCTGCGGCAAGACCACCATCGCCAATGTGGTGGCGGGCCTGCGGGCGCCGACCGGCGGCACCATCCGCTTCGATGGCCAGATGATCGCCGGCGCGGAGGCGGCGCCGCGCAAGGGCAAGGCCCGTCGCGCGATCCAGATGATCTTCCAGGACCCCTATTCCTCGCTGAACGCGCGGATGCGGGTCGGCCGCATCCTGGCCGAGCCGATCCTGTTCTACGAGTTGGCCCGGACGCGGGCTGAAGCCGAGGCCGATGTCGGCCTGCTGATCGAGGCCGTCGGCCTGCCCACGGAGGCCGCGCAGCGCTTCCCGCATGCCTTCTCCGGCGGGCAGCGCCAGCGGCTCTCGATCGCGCGGGCGCTGGGGGCGAGGCCCAGGCTCATCGTCTGCGACGAGCCGACCTCCTCGCTCGACGTCTCCGTCCAGGCGCAGATCCTCAACCTGCTCAAGGATCTGCGCGACGCGACCGGGCTGACGCTGCTGCTGATCAGCCACGATCTCGCGGTCATCCGCCAGATGTGCGACCGAGTCGCGGTGATGCGCGCGGGCCGGATCGTCGAGATGGCGGCGGCCGAGACGCTCTTCACGACGCCGCAGGCCGACTACACCCGCCAGTTGCTCTCGCTCGTGCCGACGCTCGAGCGCATTCGCGGCGAAGTCTGACAGCCGGCTTCACCGAACAGAACACATAGAGCCTGAGGAGACGACCATGACCGACATCCTGATCCAGCACGGCGTCGTCGTGACGATGGACGGCACCCGCCGCGTCATCGAGGACGGTTCCGTCGCGATCAAAGGCGACCGCATCGTCGCCGTCGGCACCAGCGCCGAACTCGCGATCAGCCATGGCAACGCCGCGACCCTCATCGACGCCGCCGGCAAGATCGTGATGCCGGGCCTGATCGACGCGCACACCCATGCCGGCCATGGCCTGATCAAGACCATGGGCGGCGGGCGCAGCGACGAATGGTACGAGGTCTGCCATAGGGTTTACACCGTCGCCTCGACGCCGGAATGGTGGCGCGCCGAGGCGCAACTCGCGGCGCTGGAGCGACTTCGCTTCGGCGTGACCACGGCGGTCGCGCTGCTGGGCGGCGGCGACACCATCATGCGCTGCGACGAGCCTGTTTATGGCGAGGCGCATCTCGACGGCGTCGCCGAGGTCGGCACGCGCTCGGTGCTGGCGGTCGGCGCGACGCGCCCACCCTTCCCGCGGACCTATGCGCGCTTCGAGAACGGCGAGGCCAGGGAACACGCCACGACCTTCGATGACATGTTCGCAACCTGCCAGTCACTGGTCGAGACGCAGCATGGCCGGCTCGGGAAGCGGCTCAACATCGCGCTGATCACGCCGACGCTGCGCGCCGAGCACGAGGCCGGGCTCAGCGCTTCGGATCTGGCCGATGCGCGCGCGCAGGGCCGCCGCATGGCGGACTTCGCCAGGGAGGCCGGGCTCGTCTTCACGCAGGACGGGCACACCAGGGGCAGCGTCGCCTATGCCAAGGAACTCGGCATTCTCGGGCCTCATGCGCTGCTCTCGCATTCGACGGCGCTGACCGACGAGGAGATCGCCATCGTCGCCGATACCGGCACGCATATCGTCCATAATCCGTCCGCCGTCGCCTCGATCCTGGCGCGCTGCCCGGTGACGGAATTGCTGGAGGCCGGCGCCAATGTCTGCCTCGGCTCGGATGCGACGGCGCCCGACCGCTCGGGCGACATGTTCCGGCACATGCAGCAATGCATGCATTACCACCGCACCTTCCACCACGATCCGAGCTGGCTGCCGCCGGGGCGCGTGCTGGAGATGTGCACCGTCGATGCCGCGCGCGCGCTCGGCATGGCCCACGAGATCGGCTCGCTGGAGGTCGGCAAGAAGGCCGATGTCGTGCTCCTCGACTGGCGCCGGCCGCATCTCTACCCGGCCAACATGCCGCTGTTCCGGCTGGTCTATTTCGCCAATGGCAACGACGTCGACACCGTCATCGTCGACGGGCAGATCGCGCTTCGCGGCCGCGTCGCGCAGTTCGTCAACGAGGACGCGGTCCTCGACACGGCGCAGGCCCAGACGGAGTGGATGCTCGACTACTGTGGCTTCAGGCCTCTGCTGGAGACGCCGGCGAGCTTCTGGGGCCAGGTGCGTGCCATGGACCAGGTCGAGGCGCGCAGCCTGTCGGGACTCAAGAAGAACTGAGCTCCGGCCTCAGGGCGCCGGGCGCAGCGGCACCCCGTCGCGGGCGACGATGCGGCCGCGCTTGAGGACGCGGCGGTTGGGCGAGCGGTTGACGACCGCCTCGGCCAGCGTCTCGCCGGGCAGGATCAGCAGATCGGCGGCGCAGCCCTCGGCCAGCCCGTAATCGGCGACCTCCATCAGCTTCGCGCCCTCCACGGTGCAGGTGTCGAGCGCGAGCCGGACCTCGTCGTCACGGCGCAGATTGTTGCGCAGGCCGACGAGCACGGCGCGCTCCAGCATGTCGCCATTGCCATAGGGGTTCCAGGTGTCGCGGATGCCGTCCGAGCCGGCGGCGATGCGGATGCCGGCGGCGAGCATGCGCTTGACGGCGGGAACCGGGCGGCTCGCCGGAGCCGTGGTGACGATGGCGATATCGAGTTCGGCGATCGCCTCGATGAGGGGATCCACCAGCGCCGGATCCGGCGTGCCCAGGCAGAAGGCGTGGCTGATCGCGACCTTTCCTTTCATGCCGAGCGCCCGCGTGCGCTCGATGATCAGGTCGAGCGAAAACGCGCCCATCTCGCCGGGCTCGTGCAGATGGATGTCGAGCGGCTTCCCGTAGCGCTGGCAGAGCCCGAAGATCGCATCGAGATGGCCCTTGGGGTCGCGGTCGATGCCGCAGGGGTCGAGCCCGCCGACGACCTCGCAGCCGGCCTTCATCGCCGCGTCCATGATCTCGAGCGTGCCCGGGCGGCGCAGCAGGCCCGATTGCGGAAAGGCGACCAACTCGATGTCGACGATGTCGCGCCAGGCATCGCGCGTCGCCATCACGCCCTCGATGCCCCACAGCCCATGCTCGGTGTCGACGTCGACATGGCTGCGGATCTGGGTCGCGCCGCAGACCGAGGCCCGCACCGCCTGCCGGGCCGACTGGCGGGCGGGCTCGATGTCGAGCCGCTTCTTGTTCATCCGCTCGTTGTCGATCTTGTCGAGCAGGTTGGGGCCGACCTCGTTCACATACCAGGGCAGGCCGAGCAGGTTCTTGTCGAGATGGGTGTGCGCCTCGACGAGGCCGGGCACGACGATCTCGCCACGCCCCTCCTCGACCGCGACGCCGGGCGCCTCGATCCCTGCCGCGATCCGCGCGATGCGGCCGTTCTCGATCAGGATGTCGGTGGGCGCCCCGGCATAGGGGCGGACATCGCGCAGGAGCAGGGAAGCCGTCGTCGCCATCGTGACCTCGTGTAGGATCAGGTCCCAACCGGCGCCTGGCCCAGCGGCCGAGCGCTCGATTGCATGCAGTTCATCCTAGCTATGGCATGCATCCAGCCGAGGCAACCGCACGGCCCGTGCCGAAGATGGTGGGATCGGTCGGGCCTTCCTGCGAGGCTCATGACAGCGCCAGCGCCGCCTCGGTGCGGTTGGCGAGCTTGCGCCCGATCAGCCGGCCGGCGCGTTCGACATGCTCGCGCATCAAAGCCTCGGCTCGCCCGCCCTGCCGCGCAAGGATGGCCTCGCCCAGGTCGAGGTGATCGTCCTGCGAACGGCGATAGGCCGCGCGATCCCACCAGACGACGGCGCGCTCGGCGAGGAAGGTCCGGACACCGGATTCGGTCAGCAGCGGCAGGGTGCGCGTCCGCTGGATCGAATTGGCCAGGTAGCCATTGCCGGAGGCCGCGGTGATCTGGCCGTGGAAGGCGATGTTGAGGTCGCCCCAACGCTGCTGCTCGACATCGCCCCAGTCGTCGCCGGCGATCAGCCGCTCCATTTCGTCGAGCGTCTCGCGAAAGCGCTCGCGCGCGGCATCGGCCAGCCCGATCTCGGCCGCCAGACGGGCCGCTAGCCCCTCGAGCGTCGCCCGCACCGTGTAGATGTGGACCGCCTCGTCGATCGAGAGGCGGCGGACGACATAGCCGCAATTGGGCTCGTAATCGAGCAGCCCCTCGGCGAAGAGCGCGCCCAGCGCCGCCCGCACCGGCGTTCGCGACACCTGCATGGCCTCCGCCAGCGCCATCTCGTTCAACCGCCCGCCCGGCATGTAGGCGCCGCCGAGAACCGCCTCGCGCAGGCGCCGGGTGACCGATTCCGTTCGTGTGACCATGTCGCCCTCCGCCCCCCGCCTTATGCCTTTCGGCCTCGACGAACCAACACCATTTTCGCACAAACGATGTTTTGTACACAATTTACGCATGGACGGATATCGAATCCTATACCATATAAGTATCTTATATCATTTGTCTAATTGGACTTTTTTGACAACACTCTGCCCATCTACGGATCGTTTCGCTGGCTTTGATTTGAGCACAGTTGCGCGCCAAGCCGGATGGAGCGGCCTCCCGCCCGACCGAGATAGAGCCAAGCCGAGAACTTCCGACGCTCCGGCCAGGCCGCATCAAAGCGAACCGCAATCAAACCAGAGGCTTAATCGAATTTTTCGGGCAGACGGCTCGTCCTGCACCGATCCCGTCGACCGGCAATCCGGTTGGCACATGGCTTGCTGAGACCCAAACAACGGGGGGCCAATCGACCTCCCGATCGACGCCTACATTGCATGCAATACCGGCAGATCGAAGGAGAAGCGCATGTCCGTCATCGAAGCCGAGCCGGTCGCGACCACGGATCTGGTGGATCTCAGCGTTCTCGAACTGGGACGGATGATGCGCTCCGGCGACCTCTCGCCCGTCGAGCTGACCCAGACCTGCCTCGACCGGATCGCCCGCTATGACGGGCGTCTCAACAGCTTCATCACCGTCTGCGCCGAGACGGCGCTGGCGCAGGCGAAGACCGCGGCGCGGGAGCTGGCGGAGGGCATCGATCGCGGACCGTTCCACGGCATTCCCTTCGCGCTGAAGGACAATGTCGACACCGCCGGCGTCCTGTCCTCCTCGCATTCGAAAATCTTCGTCGATCGCTTCCCGACTGAGAGCGCGACCGTCGCCAGCAAGCTCGAGGCGGCGGGCGGCATCCTGATCGGCAAGACCGCGACCTTCGAATTCGCCATCGGCGGCCCGTCCTGGGACCTGCCCTGGCCGCCGGCGCGCAATCCGTGGAACCGCGACTACCTCCCGGGCGGCTCCTCGTCGGGCTCGGGGGCGGCCGTCGGCGCCCGTTTCGTTCCGGCCGCGATCGGCACCGACACCGGCGGCTCGGTGCGCTGGCCCGCCGCGATGTGCGGGATCACCGGTCTGAAGCCGACCTATGGCCTCATCAGCCGGCGCGGCGTCCACCCCAACACCTATTCGCTCGACCATTGCGGGCCGATGACCCGCACGGCCGAGGACTGCGCGATCATGCTCGGGGCCTGCGCCGGCTACGACCCGCGCGACCCGGGTTCGATCGACGAGCCGGTGCCGGATTATCTCGCCGCGCTGACCGGCTCGATCAAGGGCCTCCGGATCGGGCTGGTGCGCCACTGGTACGAGGCGGACGCGACCGAGGAGGTCGTCGCCGCCGTGGACGCCGCGGTGGCGGTGCTGCGCGACCTCGGGGCCATCGTCGAGCCGGTCACGCTCGATCCGCTGCGCGACTATGTCGACGCGAAGACGACGATCTCGATCGCCGAGCTGTTCAGCGTCCATGAGAAGGACATGCGTACGCGACCGCAGGATTTCGGCAAGCTGCTGCGCAGCCGCGTCATGGCCGGCGGGCTGGTGCGGGCCGAGGACTATGTCCAGGCGATGCGCTGGCGAGCCGAACTCGCCAGCCGGATGATGGCGCATTTCGGCCGCTTCGACCTCTTCGTCACCGCCGGCTGGCTCGCTCCCGCCGACCCCGCCGATCCCGAGGGCGTCGACTTCTTCAAGAAGCGCCAGCTCGTCACGATGCCCTTCAGCCTGACCGGCATGCCGGCGCTGAATGTCCCCTGCGGTTTCTCGGCCGGCGGGTTGCCGCTGTCGCTCCAGTTCGGCGGGCGCCCCTTCGACGAGGCGACGGTGCTGCGCGCCGGCGACGCCTATCAGCGCGCCACCGACTGGCATCTCGCCACACCCGACCTCGCCTGACGGGAGAGCCCCATGACCACGACCGTGCCGCCCGCCCCTGCCAGCCGCGACGACATCGCGGTGATGGCGCGCCAGGCCGGGCTTCAGCTCCCGCCCGACCTCTTCGAGGAGTTGGTCGTGGCCTGGGGCAATGTCGAGCCGATGCTGATGCGGCTGCGTCGTGGCCGCGACCGGGCCGACGAGCCGGCCCATGTCTTCGACCCGCGGAAGTTCATGCCGCCCGAAGGCGCCTGAGCCCGCTGCCATCTGCCATCTGCCGTCGGGCACCGACGAGCACAGAGCGGCCACCAAGGCCGCCGACCACCGGGAGACGACGCGAGGGGACAGTTCGAGGACTTTTTGGGGAAGGGTTTCATCCATGACCAGACGTTCGTTTCTGCGCCTCCTGTCGGCGGCCCCGCTTGCGGCGTTGACCATGATGGCCGCCCAGCACGACAGAGCCTGGGCGCAAGGCAAGCCGGGTGTTCTGCGCGTCGCGATGACCGCAGGCGACATTCCCCTGACCACCGGTCAGCCGAGCCAGGGCGGCGAAGGCATCCGCTTCATGGGCATCACGCTCTATGACGGGCTGACGCGATGGGACCTCTCCAAATCCGACAAGGCCGCGCAGATCATCCCCGCGCTGGCCGAGAGCTGGGTGGTCAATCCGGCGGATCAGAAGATCTGGACCTTCACCCTGCGCAAGGGCGTCAAGTTCCATGACGGCTCGGAGTTCAACGCCGATGCGGTGGTGTGGAACTTCGACAAGCTGATGAAGAAGGAATTGGCGCAGTTCGACCAGAGCCAGGCGAACCAGTCGGCGTCCTATTTCGCTCCGATCGCGAGCTGGCGAAAGATCGACGACTGGACGGTCGAGATCACGACCAAGCGGGTCGACGCCGTGCTGCCCTACAACCTCGCCAGCCTGTTCATGTCGAGCCCCAAGCGCTGGGAGGAGCTCGGCAAGGACTGGAGCAAGTTCGCCGAGAAACCGTCCGGGACCGGCCCCTGGATGCTGGAGTCCTCCAAGCCGCGCGAGCGCGCCGAACTCGTCCGCAACCCCAACCATTGGGACAAGACCCGCATCACCAAGTCGGAGCGGCTGATCCTGCTGCCGATGCCCGACGCCAACACCCGCGTCGCCGCCCTGCTCTCGGGCCAGGTCGACTGGATCGAGGCGCCGCCGCCGGACTCGGTGCCCCGGCTCAAGCAGCAGAAGATGCAGATCGTCACCAATCTGTATCCCCATATCTGGCCCTACCAGCTCTCCTTCCTCGACGACTCCCCGTTCAAGGACATCCGCATCCGCAAGGCGGCCAATCTCGCCATCGACCGCGAGGGGATCGCCAAGATGCTCGGCGGGCTGGCCGTGCCGGCCAAGGGCATGGTCGACGACAAGCATCCCTGGTTCGGCAAGCCCAATTTCCAGATCAAATACGACCCCGCCCAGGCCAAGGCGCTGCTGAAGGAAGCCGGCTACGGCCCCGACAAGCCGGTCAAGGTCAAGGTGATCATCTCGCCGTCCGGCTCCGGGCAGATGCAGCCGCTGCCGATGAACGAGTTCATCAAGGAGAACTTCAAGGATGTCGGCATCGACATGGAGTTCGAAGTGATGGACTGGGAGGCGCTGCGCACCCGCCGCCGGCTGGGAGCCGACGCCCCCGAGAACAAGGGCCGGCACGGCATCAACAACTCCTGGGCCTATTGGGACCCCGATATCAGCCTGATCGCGACAGCCGGCTCGTTCGCCCGCGTCCCCGTCGGCTTCAACTGGGGCGACTACAAGGACGCCAAGGCCGACGAACTCGCTCTCAAGGCGAAGGCGACTTTCGACGCGGCCGAGCAGAGCAAGATCCTCGCGGAACTGCACACCCGCCTCGTCGACGAGGCGATGTGGATCTGGGTCGTTCACGACCTCAACCCGCGTGCGATGCGGCCCAACGTCAAGGGCTTCGTCCAGGCCCAGAGCTGGTTCCAGGACCTGACGCCGGTCTCGGTCGACTAGCGCCGCGCCTCTCGGGACGGCGGCCCCGCCGTCCCGATCCCGGCCGCAACGGAGGTCTGCCATGCTCATCTATGTGCTGCGGCGCATTCTCTACACGGTCCCGATCGCGATCGGCGTCTCGCTGGTCTGCTTCGCGCTGATCCATCTGGCGCCGGGCGATCCGCTGAGCTCGATCATTCCCGAGGGAGCCTCGCCGGAGACGGTCGCGCAGATCCGCACCGCCTATGGCTTCGACCGGCCGCTGCCGGTGCAGTATCTGAAATGGCTCGGCCATGTCGTCACCGGGGATTTCGGCACCTCGATCATGACGCGGCGGCCGGTGCTCTCCGAGGTGCTGCCGGCGATCGCCAACACGCTGACGCTGGCGGCGGCAGCGGTGACCTTCGGCTTCCTGCTCGGCTGCGCCTTCGGTGTCGTCTCCGGCTATGTCGCGGGGACACCGACCGACCGCGCCGTCACCGCGGTGTCGATCACCGGCGTGTCGATCCCGCATTACTGGCTCGGGATGGTCCTGATCGTGGTCTTCGCGGTCAATCTGAATCTGCTGCCCGCCACCGGCATGGGCGAAGGCGGCTCGGGTTCCTTCGGCTTCGGCTGGGACAGCCTGCAATACCTGATCCTGCCCGCCCTGACGCTCTCGGTCATTCCCGCCGGCATCATCGCCCGCTCGGTCCGCGGCACCGTCGCCGAGGTGCGCAAGCAGGACTACATGCAGACGCTCTACGCCAAGGGCCTGCCCGGGCGGCGCGTCTTCATCCATGTCGTCAAGAACGCGCTGCCGGCCGTTCTGGCGGTGATGGGGCTGCAGCTCGCGCAGCTGCTGGGCGGCTCGATCCTGGTCGAGACGGTGTTCTCCTGGCCGGGCACCGGCTTCCTTCTGAACAACGCCATCTTCACCCGCGACCTGCCGATGCTGCAGGGCACGATCCTCGTGCTGGCGATGTTCTTCGTCCTGATCAACCTGCTCGTCGACATCCTGCAGACCGCGGTCGACCCGCGCATCAAGCGCGCCTGAGGGACAAGCCATGTCGCAGCCCGCCATCGCCGTCGCCGGGTCCGCCCCGCTCAAGGGCAAGCGTCCGGCCACCCGCAGCTTCTGGCGCAACGTGCTGCGCCGGCTGCTGCAGGACCGCTTCACGATGATCTGCTTTGGCGTGTTGATGCTGATCATCCTGGCGGCGATCTTCGCGCCGCTGATCGCCCCGCACGACCCCTACCGCACCAGCATGGCGCGGCGGCTGATCGCGCCCGGCGATGCGCGCCACTGGCTCGGCACCGACGAACTCGGGCGCGACCTGCTCTCGCGGCTGATCTATGGCGGCCGGCTCTCGCTCTTCATCGGCTTCACGCCCGTCCTGCTGGCGACGCTGATCGGCGGGGCGCTGGGGGTGATCGCCGGCTATGTCGGCGGCGCCGTCAACATGCTGATCATGCGGGTGATCGACGTCTTTTACGCCTTCCCGTCCGTGCTGCTGGCGGTCGCGATCTCCGGCGTGCTGGGCGCGGGCATCGGCAACACCATCCTATCGCTGACGCTGGTCTTCATTCCGCCCATCGCCCGCGTCGCCGAAAGCGTTGCGACGCAGATGCGGGCTCAGGACTTCGTCGAGGCGGCGCGCGCGACCGGTGCCGCCAACTGGCGCATCGTCACCGCCCATGTCGTGCCCAACGTCACGGGGCCGATCCTGAGCTACGCCTCCAGTCTGATCAGCGTCTCGATCGTGCTCGCCTCGGGGCTGTCCTTCCTCGGCCTCGGCATCACGCCGCCCGAGCCGGAATGGGGGCTGATGCTGAACACGCTGCGCCAGGCGATCTACGTCGCCCCGCTCAACGCGATCATCCCCGGCGCGATGATCTTCATCACCTCGATGTGTTTCAACCTGATGAGCGATGGCCTGCGCAGCGCCATGGACGTCAAGCAGTGAGGTCCCCGCGATGAGCGCCGTTCCTACCTCCCCGCGTGGGGCCGCGATGACCGCGGTTCCCAGCGATCCCGACCCGCGCGACCGCGGCGGGCCCGCCCAGCCGCTCCTCATCGTCGAGGGGCTGAAGAAGCACTTTCCCATCCGCGGCGGCCTGCTCGGTAGGCCGCAGGCCTGGGTACAGGCGGTCGACGGCGTCGATCTCGTCGTCGACAAGGGCGAGACGCTCGGCATCGTCGGCGAATCCGGCTGCGGCAAATCGACGACGGCGCGGCTGCTGATGCATCTGATGGTTCCCGATGCCGGCCAGATCATCTTCGACGGCGAGGCGGTCGGGGCGCTGCGCGGCCTGTCGGTGCGCGACCTGCGCCGGCAGATGCAGATGGTCTTCCAGGATTCCTATTCCTCGCTGAACCCGCGCATGACGATCGAGGATTCGATCGCCTTCGGCCTGATCGCGCAGGGCACCGCGGTCAAGGACGCCAAGACCCGCGCCGCCAGCATGCTGCGCATGGTCGGGCTGACGCCGGACATGTTCGCGCAGCGCTATCCGCACGAGCTCTCCGGCGGCCAGCGCCAGCGCGTCAACATCGCCCGCGCGCTCACCATGGGGCCGCGGCTGCTGATCCTCGACGAGGCCGTCTCGGCGCTCGACAAATCGGTCGAGGCGCAGGTGCTCAACCTGCTGCAGGAGCTCAAGCGCAATCTCGAGCTCACCTACATCTTCATCTCGCACGACCTCAACGTGATCCAGTACATGAGCGACCGCGTGCTGGTGATGTATCTCGGCAAGGCGGTCGAGGTCGGCCCGGTCGACGAGATCTATCGCGCGCCCAAGCATCCCTATACCCGCGCGCTGCTCTCCTCGCGTCCGTCGATGGATCCGCGCCGGCGGATGAGCAAGCCGCCCCTGTCGGGCGACCCGCCCAACCCGATCAACCCGCCGAGCGGCTGCCGCTTCCGGACCCGCTGCCCGATCGCCGAGGCGGTCTGTTCCGAGACGGTGCCGCTGCTGGGCAGCCTCGAGGGTGGTGAGGCGCATCCGGTCGCCTGTCACGCGCACCGCCCGGGCTCCGGCCACAGCGCGGCGCCCGGCGAGGGAGCGGTGCATTGACCCAGACCTCACCTCTTGCCACGGCGGCGCCCGCTGCTGTCGCCACCCGCCCCCCTCTGGTCGAGGTCGAGGATCTCACCGTCCGGTTCACCGGGCGCGATCTCGACATCGCCGTCGTCAACGGGGTCTCCTTCACGCTCGATCGCGGCTCGTCGATGTGCGTGCTCGGCGAATCCGGCTCGGGCAAGAGCGTGACGCTGCGGGCGCTGATGCGGCTGTTTCCGCCGACGGCGCGGATCGGCGGGCGCATCACCGTCGATGGCACCGACGTGCTCGCGCTCGGCGAGCATCAGCTGCGCCGCATCCGCGGCGGCCTGATCTCGATGATCTTCCAGGAGCCGATGACGGCGCTCGATCCGGTCTTCACCATCGGCCAGCAGATCGCCGAGACGCTGGTCTATCACGAGGGCATCTCGTTCCGCGACGCCGAGAAACGGGCGCTCGAACTGCTCGAACTCGTCCAGGTGCCCTCGGCGAGGCGCCGGCTGGCCGCCTATCCGCATGAATTGTCAGGCGGCTTGCGCCAGCGCGGCATGATCGCGCTCGCGCTCGCCTGCAAGCCCAAGCTTCTGCTCGCCGACGAGCCGACGACGGCGCTCGACGCCACCGTGCAGATCCAGATCCTGCTGCTGCTGCGCGAACTGCAGCGCGAGCTCGGCATGGCGACGATCTTCGTCACCCATGACCTCGGCGTCGCCTGCGAGGTCGCCGACAGCATCGCGGTGATGTATGCGGGCAAATTCGTCGAGACCGGCACGGTCGAGCAGGTGATGGACGCACCGCGCCATCCCTACACCCAGGGCCTGATGAACTCGACGATCCATGCCGACATGCGCGGCGCGACGCTCGACCCGATCCCCGGCTCGCCGCCCGATCTCACTGACCTCCCCGCCGGCTGCCCCTTCGCGCCGCGCTGCTCGGCCGCCCGCGAGCCCTGCCTCTCCCTCCAGCCGGAACTGATCGCGCTCGAGGGCGGCCAGAGGGCACGCTGCCTGCAATACGGCCCCGGCCCGGGCTTCGCCCAGGCCCCGCTGCTGCAGGCGCCCCTCCTGAAGGCGAGCTGAGCGACGCGACGATGATCACACCCGGCCATCTCGGGCGCATCGCGCTCGGCCTCGCGATCGGCGCCTTCGGCGGCGCCGTCTTCAACGCGCTCGGCACCCCCCTGCCCTGGATGATCGGGCCGATCGTGTTCAGCGGGCTGGCGACCTTCTGCGGCCTGCCGGTCGCGGGCACGCCGGTCGGCCGCATCGCCGGCATGCTGGTGCTGGGCACGGCGCTCGGTCTCTATTTCACGCCGGAGGCGGCCGGCATGGTGCTGTCGCACCTGCCGGTGATCATCGCCGCCAGCGCGACGACGCTCGTCGTCGGCGCCGCCGCCTCCTTCCTGCTCGCCCGCACCGCGCGGATCGACCACGCCACTGCCTTCTTCTGCAGCGTGCCCGGCGGCGTGGCCGAGATGAGCCTGATCGGCGAGCGTTTCGGCGGGCAACCGCTGCCGATCGCGGTGACGCAGCTGCTGCGCGTCGTCAGCGTGACGATCGTGATCCCGAGCGCGCTGACGCTGCTGGGCGCCGGCGGCAGCAGCACCAATGTCCATGGCGTGCTGCCGGCCTCCGCCCCCGGCCTGCTGGCGACGCTGGCCTTCTCGCTCGGTTTCTCGGCGGTTCTGGCCAAGTTCCGCTTCCGCAATGCCTGGTTGCTGGGGCCGATGGCGGCGGGCTGCCTGCTCGGCCTGTTCGAGGCGAACCTGTCCTCGATCCCGCCCTGGCTCTCGGCTGCGGGGCAGGTCCTCGTCGGGGCGCAGATCGGCTCGCAATTCCAGCGCGCGCTGCTCGCCAGCATGCGCCGCTTCATCCCCGCCGCGCTGCTCAATCTGGCGGTGCTGATGGCCGGCTGCGCCACTGTGGGCCTGCTGGTGGCGCATCTGACCGGGATCTCGCCGGCCAACATGATCCTCGCGACATCGCCCGGCGGCGTCACCGAAATGTGCATCACCGCCAAGGTGCTGCATCTCGACGTGCCGATCATCGTCGCCTTCCACCTGCTGCGGATTTTCCTGGTGATCCTGTCCTCGCCCTACGTGTTCCAGCTGCTGCGCGCGGTCGGGATCGTCCCTGCCATGCCTGTCGCGGATGCAAGCCGCGTCCCGGCCGAATGAGAGGTGCCGCCATGAACAAGCCGAGCCCCGCCGCCAGCTTCGCGACCGCCAGCACTCCGCTGCATTATCTCACCGTCACCGAGGCCTCGCGCCTGATCGGCAGCGGCCAGCTCTCACCGGTCACGCTGGTCGAGGCTTTCCTCGCCCGCATCGCCGCGCTCGATGGCACGCTGCACTGCTACATCACCGTTACGGCCGAGCTCGCGCTCGCCGCCGCCCGCACAGCCGAGGCCGAGATCGCGGCCGGGCGCTGGAAGGGCGCGCTGCACGGCATCCCCTTCGCGGTGAAGGACAATTACTACGTCGCCGGCCTGCCGACGACGGGCGGCTCGCGGCTGATGCTCAACCATGTCTCGAAGACGACCTCGACGGCGGTGGCCCGGCTGGAGGCCGCCGGCGCGATCCTGCTCGGCAAGCTCAACACCTGGGAATACGGCACCGGCAATGGTGGCGTCTATCACGACCTGCCCTTCGAGGTGGCGCGCAATCCCTGGGATCTGGAACGATTTACCGGCGGTTCCTCGACCGGTGCGGGAGCCTCGGTGCCCGCGGGGCTGGCGATGTTCTCGCTCGGCTCCGACACCGGCGGCTCGATCCGCCTGCCGGCGGCCGCCTGCGGGCTGCAGGGCCTCAAGGCGACCTTCGGCCGGGTCAGCCGGGCGCATTGCCTGCCCAATTGCTGGACGCTCAACCATACCGGCCCGCTGACCTGGACGATCGAGGACAACGCCATCGTGATGCAGGCGATCGCGGGGTACGACGCGGAGGACCCCTCCAGCGCCGACATTCCCGTCCCCGACTACCGCAAGGCGCTGCATGCCGGCGTGAAGGGGCTGGTCATCGGCTATGTCCGCGATCTCGGACCGGGCGGCGAGGCGCTCGACGCCGCCAATGCGCAGGCGATGGACGAGGCGGCCGCGCTGCTGGAGGCGCAGGGCGCGATCATCCGCGAGGTCAGGCTGCCGGCGCCGCTGGCCGAGTACCGCAGCGTGACCAAGGTCATCAACTGGGCCGAGTCCTACTCGATCCACGAGAAGGACTTCCTCGAGCGCAGCGCCCTGATGGGTCAGGCCCTGCGCGAGAAGATGATGGCGGGCTTCACCGTCCGCGCCGCCGACTATCTCGCTGCGACGCGGCTGCGGCGCACGCTGACGGCGGCGACGGATGCGCTGATGGCCTCCTGCGACGCGCTTTTGATCGCGGGCGCCTTCCATGTCGCGCCGCGCTTCGACGAGCCGGAGACGATCACCCCCTTCACCACCGACACCGCGACCTCGGTGTTCAACGTCACCGGCCACCCGGCGCTGTCGCTCTGCACCGGCTACGACGCCTGCGGCGTGCCGCTCAACGCCCAGATCGTCGGCCGCTTCTTCGACGAGGCGACCGTGCTGCAGGTCGCCCAGGCCTATGAATCCGCGACGCCCTGGCGCGCGCGCCGCCCCGCGCTCTGACCCATCGAGGAACGACGATGTCCGACATCCAGACCACCAGCCTCGACGAGATCTTGCTCTATGCCGAGCGGCATGGGCTCAACGGTCTGCCAGAAGCGCAATTCGCGCGCCTCGCCGAGCTGGCGAAGACCGTGCGCGAGGCCGGGCTCGGAATCCGGCGCATGCCGTCCGAGGAAAATGAACCCGCCCATCTCTTCACCGTGACGCCGCGGCGGGCCGCGCCGTGACGGGGGCCGAACCCTGCTTCCTGACGGCGGCCGAGGCCGCCGCGGCGATCAAGACGGGCCGGCTCACCAGCGAAGCGCTGATCCGCTCCTGCCTGGAGCGGATCGAGGCGCGCGACCCGGTGGTCAAGGCCTGGCTCCATGTCGATCGCGCCCACGCCATCGCCCAGGCGCGCGAGATCGACAAGCGCCCGTCCATGGGGCCGCTGCACGGCCTGCCCTTCGGCGTGAAGGACATCATGGATACGGCGGACCTGCCGACGACCTACAACTCGCCGGCCTGGCAGGGCCACCGCCCGACGCGGGACGCCGCCTGCGTCGGCATCGTGCGCCAGGCGGGTGCGGTCATCCTCGGCAAGACCGACACCGTCGAGTTCGCCTTCAACTCGCGCCGGGCCGCCAGCACCAACCCCTACAACGCGGCCCACACGCCGGGCGGCTCCTCCTCGGGCTCGGGCGCGGCGGTCGGGGATTTCCAGGTGCCCTTCGCCTTCGGCACCCAGACCGCCGGCTCGCATATCCGGCCCGCCTCGTTCAACGGCATCTATGCGCTGAAACCCAGCTGGGGCACGGTCAGCCGCGAGGGCGTCCATATGATCTCGGCGATCCTCGACACGGTCGGCTGGTATGGCCGCAGCGTCGAGGATCTGGTGCTGGCCGCGCAGGCATTCAGGCTCGAGGGAACCGGGGCCATCGCCGTCCCCGACGTGAAGGGCCTGCGCATCGGCTCTTGCGAAACCCCGTTCTGGGCCCAAGCCGAGGACGGCGCGAAACAGGCGATGGCCGCCAGCGTCGAGCGGCTGCGCAAGGCCGGCGCGGTCGTGGAGGAGATCCGGCTTCCCGCCCATTTCGGCGATCTCGCCGAGGCCCATACGATGATCATGTATGGCGAGGGCCGCGTCGCGCTGCATGACGAATATCTGCGCCATGGCGACAAGCTCCATCCGGAACTGCGGCTGACGGTCGAGAACGGGCGCGGCGTGACGCCGAAACGGCTCGTCGAGGCGTTCGACCTCTCCGACATCTGCCGGAAAGAGTTCGACGCCATCGCCGCGGGCTATGACGCGGTGCTGGCGCCGGCCTCGACCGGCGAGGCGCCGAAGGGCCTCCACAACGTCGGCAACTGGATCTTCAACGGCCTCTGGACGCTGCTGCACACGCCTTGCGTCGCCATCCCCGCCATCCTGGGCGGGCTCGGCCTGCCGGTCGGCGTCCAGCTCGTCGGCCCGCGCCTGTCCGATGCGCGGCTGCTCGGGATCGCGCAGGCGCTCCAATCCGTCATCGACACGGGTGCCGAAGAGCGCAGCCGCCTCCTCTCCGCCGCCTGAGAAAGCAAGACGCACATGGAACCCTGTTTTCTGACCGCCGCCGAGGCCGCCGCGCAGATTCGCGACGGCAGGCTGACCAGCGAGACCCTGATCCGCTCCTGCATCGCCCGGATCGAGGCGCGCGACCCGCAGGTCAAGGCCTGGCTCCATCTCGACAAGGCCAAGGCGATTGCGGCCGCCCGCGAGGTCGACAAGCATCCCGTGAAGGGCCCGCTGCACGGGCTGCCCTTCGGCGTGAAGGACATGATCGACACCGCCGACATGCCGACGACCTACAACTCGCCGGTGTTCCAGGGCCACAGGCCGGCACGGGACGCAGCCTGCGTCGGGGTGGCGCGGCTGTCGGGCGCGGTCATCCTCGGCAAGACCGACACGGTGGAGTTCGCGGCCGGCGGCCGGCGGGCGGCGACGCGCAACCCGAAGAACCTCGCCCATACGCCCGGCGGCTCCTCCTCCGGCTCGGGCGCAGCCGTCGGCGACCGGCAGGTGCCGCTCGCCTTCGGCACCCAGACCGGCGGCTCGCATATCCGCCCCGCCTCCTTCAACGGCATCTACGGGCTGAAACCGACCTGGGGCTCGGTCAGCCGCGAGGGCGCCAAGCAGTATTCCAACATGCTCGACACGATCGGCTGGTATGGCCGCAGCGTCGCGGATCTCTCGCTCGTCGCCTCCGCCTTCCGCCTGCACGATGTCGGTGCACTCACGACGCCCGACCTCACCACGCTCAAGGTGGCGGCCTGCCGCACGCCCTATTGGGGCAAGATCGAGCCCGCGGGCGAAAAGGCCTTCGACCTCGCCTGCGACCGGCTCCGGCAGGCCGGAGTGACGGTGACCGAGCTGACGCTGCCCGAGCCCTTCGGCGGACTGTTCGATGCCCAGCACACGATCATGATGGGCGAGGGCCGCGCCTCCTTCCTCGATGCGGCGCTCGAATTCGGCGACCGGCTGCACCAGGATTTCCGCGACCGTGCCGAGAACAAGCTCGGCATCACGCCGGCCCAGCTGATCGCCGCCTATGACCTCGCAGCGGAATGCCGGCGCGCTTTTGAAGCGCTCTATGCCGATTTCGACGTGGTGCTGACGCCGGCCGCACCCGGCGAGGCGCCGGAGGGCAGCTACAACACCGGCGACCATGTCTTCAACGCGATGTGGACGCTGCTGCACGTCCCCTGCCTCGGCATTCCCTGCACGACCGGGCCGATCGGCCTGCCCGTCGGCGTGCAGATCGTGTCGCCGCGCTTCGACGATGCCCGGCTGCTCGCCATGGGCGAGGTCCTGGCGCCGGTGATCGATCTCGAAACGCCGCAATACCGCCCCGAAGCCTGATGCCCCGAGCGCGAGAGGAGAGCCGCCATGAGCGACGTGCTGGACCAGAGCCTGCGATCGATCTTCGCGGAGAATTCCGCCTTCTATGCGCAGCGCGGCTTCGAGCGCCGCGTCGGCTGGGGCCAGGCACCGGCGCTCGTCGTCATCGACATGGCCAATGGCTGGACACGGCCGGGCAGCCCCTTCACCTGCGGCGGCATGGACAGCGTCATTCCCGCCAACCGGGCGCTGCTCGACGCCTGCCGCGCCAAAGGCCTGCCGATCATCTTTACCACCACCGCCTATGACGTGACCGCCGGCCCGCACAGCGACATGGGTCTGTGGTCGCGCAAGGTGCCGATCGAGGCGATGAAGACCGGGAGCTGGGAGGCGGAGATCGACGCCGAACTCGCCCCGCGCGAGGGCGAGTTCGTCATCCTGAAGAAGCGGGCGAGCGCCTTCCACGGCACCAACCTGTCGAGCCTGCTCAAGGGCATGGGCGTCGACACGGTGATCCTGACCGGCGTCACGGCCTCGGCCTGCGTCCGGCACTCGACCGAGGACGCGATCGCCGAGGGCTTCCGGCCGATCGTGGTGCGCGAGGCGGTGGGCGACCGGATCGCCGGCGCCGTCGCCTGGAACCTGTTCGACATCGACGCGAAGTTCGGCGATGTCGAGCCTCTCGACGCCGTGCTCGCCCATCTGGCGCGCAACGATGTCTGACGGCGTCATCATCGATCGTCCACTCTGGCAGCTGAGCGTCTGCGAGGCGTCGGAGCGCATCGCCGCCGGCACCCTCTCGCCGGTCGATCTCGTCGAGGCCTGCCTCGGGCGCATCGCAGCGGTGGACGGGGCGATCCACAGCTTCATCCATGTCGCGGCCGAGCAGGCCCGTGCCGCCGCCCGGGAGGCGGAAGCGGAGATCAGGGCCGGCCGGCGGCGCGGGCCGCTGCACGGCATCCCCTATGCGGTGAAGGACAATTACGACGCCGCCGGGCTGCCCGCGACCGCGGGCTCGCGCGTCCGGCTCGACCATGTGCCGACGCAGGATGCGGCGCTCGTCGCCAGGCTGCGCGCGGCCGGCGCGATCCTGCTCGGCAAGCTCAACACCTGGGAGTTCGGCACCGGCAATGGCGGCGAGTATTTCGACCTGCCCTTCCCGACCGCCCGCAACCCCTGGGACACGGAACGCTTCGCCGGCGGCTCCAGCACCGGCGCCGGCACGAGCGTCGCGGCCGGGACCACGCTGTTTGCGCTCGGCTCCGACACCACCGGCTCGGTGCGCCTGCCGGCGGCCGCGACGGGCACGCTCGGCCTGATCGCCACCTCCGACGTGCTCGACCGCTCGGGCATCCTGCCCAACTGCTACACGCTGGACAAACCGGGGATCTTCGCCTGGACCGCGCGCGATGCGGCGCTGGTCCTCAGTGAACTCACCGGCAAGGCGCCGATGGCGCCGGGCGGCCCGCGCCTCGACGGACTGCGGATCGCGATCGTGTCCGATCCCGGCCCCGGGATGCCCCCGCCGGACGCACCGCTCGCCGCTGCCTTCGCCGACGCGGTCGCCCTGCTGGAGGCCGAGGGCGCGATCCTCGAGACCGTCGCCCTGCCCGTCAGCGCGGCCGATTGCTACGCCGTGACCCGGCTGATCGGCCCGCCGGAATCGGCGGCGATCCACGAGAAGGAGCTGCGCGAGCGGCCGGGCGAGCTCGGCTTCGCGCTACGCGACAAGCTGATGGCGGGGTCGCTGGCCTCGGCCGTCGACTACATTGCCGCCCAGCGCCGGCGCGGCCAGATCGCGGCGGAGATCGATGCGCTGATCCAACGCTACGACGCGCTCGTGACCTATGGCCCGCTGCATGTCGCACCGCGGCTCGGCGTCGAGCCGGAGATGACCGATTTCACCACGCAGACGCTGCTGACCCCGTTC
Organism: Allobosea sp. R86505; assembly: GCF_042466375.1. Classification (NCBI taxonomy): domain Bacteria; kingdom Pseudomonadati; phylum Pseudomonadota; class Alphaproteobacteria; order Hyphomicrobiales; family Alloboseaceae; genus Allobosea; species Allobosea sp. R86505. Next base: position 3,426,596 of record NZ_JAXHPY010000001.1, read on the forward strand.
AACCTCTCCGACCACCCGGCCCTGATGCAATGCATCGGCTTCACGGCGGCCGGGCTGCCGCTGTGCTGGCAGATCGTCGGCCGGCGCCATGGCGAGAGCGACATCCTCGCGCTCGCCGCGGCCTATGAGGACCGCACGCCCTGGCGGGCGCAGCGCGCGATGACGGAGACGGCACGATGAATTGGACGCGCGAGAGCATCGCGGCGATGGCCGCCAGCCGTGGCTTCGACAAGCTCGAACCGGAGCATCTCGACCGCTGGCTCGCCCTGGCTCAGCGCCAGCCCTCGACCCTGCCGCTGCGCACGGCGGTGGAGCGCAAGCAGGACGAGCCGGCCTATGGCCCGCAGGCCTTCGCCCCCTCAGCGGTCTCGCCGCCGGAGAGCGCGGCGGAGAATTATCGCGGCGTCTTCAACAACCGCCTCGGCTTCGGCCGGCGCCCGGCCGTGATCGCGATCGACTTCGTCCGCTCCTACACGACGCCCGGCGCGCTCCTTTATGCCGAGGGCGTGGTGCGGGCGGTCGCGCAGACAGAAGTCCTGTTCGCCCAGGCGCGCAGGCTTAGCGTGCCGATCCTGCATACGCGGCCGATCTACCATCCTTCGGGGCGCGACGGCGGGCTGTTCGTGCAGAAGGTGCCGGCGCTGCGCGCGATGGTGCGCGGCGAGCCGCTGGCGGAGTTCGACCCTGCTGTCGCGCCGCTCGCCGAGGAGATCGTCTTCGAGAAGGCCTATCCCAGCAGCTTCTTCGGCACGGCACTGGCACCGACGCTGACGGCGCAGGGCATCGACACGGTCATTCTCGTCGGCTGCTCGACCTCGGGCTGCGTGCGGGCCACCGCGGTCGACGCGCTGCAATATGGCTTCCGCCCGATCGTCGCGCGCGAATGCGTCGGGGACCGCCATCCCGGGCCCCATGACGCCGCATTGTTCGACATCGACGCGAAATATGGCGACGTCGAGGATCTGGCGACGATCCTGGCCTTTCTGACACCAACCGAGAGGGAGGACACCGCCCCCAGCGGTTCGCCCGGGAACCGCTGATGTTCACGGCCTGACGCGCCGCCTGCCCCGTCGCCGCGGCGGCCGACCTCGGCGGCGCGGGCTGCTCAATCGCGAGCGCTGCGCGCCGCCCTGGTCCTCGCGACGCCCGACCTGCTCGCGCCTGGGGTGGGTGGCACCCGTGATGCGTGCGGGGCCATGGCAACCAACCGTCCACCGCCTGTCCTTGCCAACTCGACGGCTTCTGCTGCCTCTTCGGGAAAGCGAGCGCGGACTGCACGATTCCTCTGGGCAGGGTGTGCTCCGGCCCATCATCGTGGCCGGCGTCCTGCTGGCGGCACGCCGGACGGCACAGAGCCAGACACAAGGAAGAACAGCATGATCCGCTTCTATTTTCACCCGACACCCAACCCGGCGAAGATCGCGCTGTTCCTGGAGGAGACCGGGCTGCGCTATGAGGCCATCCCCGTCGATACCAGCAAGGGCGAGCAGCACACCGCATCGTTCAGGGCGATCAACCCCAATGGCAAGGTTCCGGCGATCGTCGATACCGACGGCCCGGGCGGCAGCGAAACGCGGGTCTTCGATTCGACCGCCATCCTGCTTTATCTCGCTGAGAAGACAGGCCAGTTTCTGGGCAGGCCCGAGGACAAGCCCGAGTTGCTCTCATGGCTGCTGTTCATCGCGTCGGGGCTTGGTCCTTTCTCGGGACAGGCCGTGCACTTCCAGTTCGCCGCTCCCGAAGGTCTGGACTATGCGGTGAACCGATATCGCCGCGAGGCCGAGCGCCACTATCAGGTGCTGAATGACCACCTCGAGGGCAGGACCTATATCGTCGGCGAGAGCTACACGATCGCCGACATGTCGGCATGGGGCTGGCTCGACCGGGCGTCTCGGGTCCGCAAGGGCGCCGACGACCCGCTCGGACCGTTCCGGAATCTCAAGCGCTTGTTTGAAACCATCGAGGCCCGACCGGCTGGCGCTCGCGCACGCGCGGTTGGCAAAGACCACCCTTTCAAGCAGACACGTGACGAGGAGGCCCAGCGCGCGCTGTTCCCGTCCAATTTCCCGCCTGCGACCTGAGCCCAAATCCGGAGTACGCGACATGACCGACAGCACCGAATACGTCCCGCCCAAGGTCTGGACCTGGGACAAGGCCAGCGGCGGCACCTTCGCCAACATCAACCGTCCGATCGCCGGCGCGACGCATGAGAAGGCGTTGCCTGTCGGGAAGCATCCGATGCAGCTCTATTCGCTGGGTACCCCGAACGGCCAGAAGGTCACGATCATGCTGGAGGAGTTGCTGGCGCTCGGCCATGCCGGTGCCGAATACGACGCCTGGCTGATCAAGATCGGCGATGGCGACCAGTTCGGCTCTGGCTTCGTCGAGGTCAATCCCAACTCCAAGATCCCCGCCCTGATGGATCGCAGCGGGCCGACGCCAATCCGTATCTTCGAATCCGGCGCCATCATGATGCATCTGGCCGAGAAGTTCGGCGCGTTCCTGCCGACGGAGCCGGCGGCGCGGGCCGAAACGCTTTCCTGGCTGTTCTGGCAGATGGGCTCGGCGCCGTTCCTCGGCGGCGGCTTCGGTCACTTCTACGCTTATGCTCCGGCCAAGTTCGAATACCCGATCAACCGATACGCCATGGAAGTGAAACGCCAGCTCGACGTGCTCGACCGGCGACTTGCCGACAACGAGTTCATTTCTGGCAGCGACTACACGATCGCCGACATGGCGATCTGGCCCTGGTATGGCGGGCTCGTGAAGGGCTGGCAGTACGGTGCGGCTGAGTTCCTGTCCGTTCAGGAGTACACCAACGTCCAGCGATGGGCCGACCAGATTTTCGCGCGACCCGCTGTAGCCCGCGGCCGGAAGGTCAATCGCACGTCAGGCGATCTGTCCGGGCAACTGCACGAACGTCACGATGCTGGCGATTTCGAAAGCAGGACTCAAGACAAGCTGGTCGCCCAGGCCTGAGAGGTCCGGACAAGGCAAGGAGTTCAGTGAGACTCGTACCGCACACTGGCTCCAGCCTGTCCGCTTATCCCCCGGGGCAGCCGGTATCAACGGCTCCCATGCCGCCGACGTCGTCTGCCGGTGCCGGCTGGTGCGGAACCCAGCCTCATCGGGAGCGTTGAGAAGCGGCTTTCAAGAGGACGCGCCATGAAGAAGATCGCTCCGATCGCGCTGATCATGTTGTCAGGCCTGGCACTCGCAGCTTGCAACCCGCTGGAGAAGCAGCCCGTCGGCAATGTGAGCGTCCCTCAGCCACGCAAGCCGGTCGAACTGAACCGCTATCTCGGCAAATGGTATGAGCAAGGCCGCTATGAGGCCAGCTTCCAGAAGGGCTGTGAAAAGGTCACGGCCGATTATGCCGCAAAGCCCGATGGCTCGATCGCGGTCGTCAACTCATGTCGGCAGAGCGACCCGGCCGGCCCGCTCAGGACCGCAGAGGCAACAGCACGCGTGGTCGATGGGTCGGGCGGGGCCAAGCTGAAGGTCACGTTCTTCTGGCCCTTCCAAGGTGATTACTGGATCCTGGACCGTGCCAGTGACTACTCCTGGTCGATCGTCGGCGAGCCCTCTGGCAAGTATCTCTGGATCCTGACGCGCGACGAGACGATCAGCCGCCGCCACTACGCGGCCCTGGTCAGCCGCGCCCGCGCGCTTGGCTACGACACCGATCTGCTGCGCCGGACGCAGCAGTAGTCTGTTGCGTCGTTGAAGCCTCGCATCCGTCGATCGCCGGGGACAGCCTCGTCTCCTCATCATGCAGACAGGGGCTGATCGGCCCGCCTCAAAGCAAAGCCCTGAGCTCTTCCTTCCTGACCTTCCCCGTCGCGGTCATGGGAAGCGCCTGCACGAGCCTGATCTCGGGCACCTTGTAGGCTGCCATACGCTCACGGCACCAGGCGGCGAGCGCAGCCTCGTGCAGCCCCGCTGCGTCTTCGGCGAGCGCGATGAACGCCACCGGAACCTGCCCGCGCTCGGCATCGTCGCGACCGATGACCCCCGATCCAGCGATAGCGGGATGCTGGCCGAGCATCGCCTCGATCTCGGCCGGGAAGACGCTCATTCCCTTGACCTTGAGCATCTCCTTGCGGCGTCCGAGGAAGTGCAGATAGCCCTGCTCGTCGATCACGCCGATGTCGCCGGTATGGAGAAAGCCCGCGCGAATTGCCTCTGCCGTCGCATCGGGCTTGTTCCAGTAGCCCTTGAACAGCGATGGCGAGCGGATGCAGATCTCGCCGGTTTCGCCAAGCGGCAGCAAAGCTCCACTGTCGAAATCACAGATCTTGAAGTCAGTGCCCGGAACCGGCAGGCCGACGAAGACCGGCTGGGACAACAGGTCGAAATCCTCCTGCTGCATGCCGATGGTGAAGCTGTCCATCGTGTGGGTTTCGGTCATGCCCCAGGCCGCCTCGATCATGTCCGCGCCGGTCAGAGCCCGCCAGCGGGCCCGGAAATCCGGGTTCAGCTTCTTCACGAAGGACGAGGCGCGGACCTTCTGCAGTGTGGTCAGATCGAACGACGCCGTCTGTGGATGCTCGAGGATCTCGACGGCATTGTCGACGAGCAGATAGGCAAAGCTCGCCTTGTAGCGTGCGACCGCCGTCATGAAGCCCACCGCATCCCAGCGTGCCATCAACACCACGGTGGCACCCGCCACGATCGGGAAGAGCAACCCGGTGTCCTCGCCGGCGATCCAGAAGATCGGCACGAAATTGACGACGACATCGTCGGGCGTCAGCTGGAAGCTTGCCGCCAGGCTGGTGCCGGCCGTGTAGAGCATGTCGCGCTGGGTGTGGATGCAGCCCTTCGGCATGCCGGTCGTGCCACCCGTGTAGTTCAGAGCGGCGACCGCATCGAGATCGGGCGCTATGGCGGGCGCGCGCGCCGTCACCTTCGCCAGCGCCGGCAGCAGGTCGATGGCATCGTCGCATGTGACCTTGGTCTGCAGCAGCGCCTTCGGCAAGGGCACACTCGGCACCTCAGGCAGCATCTCGGCGAAGCTCGTGACGAAGACAGTCGCAACCGTTGTCTGATCCCGGACCTGCCGCAGCAGCGGCATGAGACTGTCCAGACAGATGATGGTCCGCGCGCCGGTGTCGTTCAACTCGTAGGCGAGTTCGGCTTCCCGGAATAGCGGATTCACGGGCACATGCACCGCCCCGAGCTTCAGGATGGCGAAGAAGGCGAGCATGAACTGCGGGCAGTTCGGCAGGAAGACCGCGACCCGATCGCCAGGGCGCACGCCGGACTCGTGCAACAGAGCAGCGAAGCGGTCGCTGAGCTCGTCCAGCTCGGCATACGTGATCTCCCGGCCGTAGAAGATGCAGGCTGGCTTGTCCGGCTGGCGCTTGGCCCATTCGCGCAAATGCTCGCTGATCGCGATCTCGCCGAGAGGATTGTCCGCCTTCAGCGCTCTTGAGACAGTTTAGGGGTTTTCGGGAAGGGAGGATTTCTGGATCATCGCAGCCATTCAGGAGCGCAGATGAGACAGAAATCGGGGCCGGAGAAAGCACCGGCAGAGCAAGTCGTGAAGGATATTCGCCGAGCGACGCGGCGGCAGTTCTCGGCCGAAGAGAAGATCCGCATCGTGCTGGAGGGCGTGCGCGGCGAGGAGAGCATCGCGGAGCTGTGCCGGCGCGAGGGGATCGCCTCGTCGATGTATTACGGCTGGTCGAAGGAGTTCCTCGACGCCGGCAAGCGCCGTCTCGCCGGTGACACGGCCCGCGCCGCGACGTCAGACGAGGTGAAGGAACTGCGTCGCGAGGCGCAGGCCCTGAAGGAGGCTGTGGCCGATCTGACCCTGGAAAACCGCCTGCTTAAAAAAAGCATGCTCGCGGATGGGGAGGACGACATATGAGGTATCCCGCCTCCGAGAAGGCCGAGATCATCCGCCTGGTCGAGGGATCGCACCTGCCGGCGCGTCGCACCTTGGACAAGCTCGGCATCCCGCGCGCCACGTTCTATCGCTGGTACGATCGCTATCTCACCGGCGGGATCGAGGCGCTTGCCGATCATCGCTCGCGGTCGGATCGTGTCTGGAACCGGATTCCCGACCCGATCCGGGCCGAGATCATCGACCTGGCGCTGCGCGAAACGGAGCTGAGCCCACGCGAGCTGGCGGTGCGCTTCACCGACGAAAAACACTACTTTGTCTCGGAAGCATCGGTGTACCGGCTGCTGAAGGCGCATGATCTGATCACCAGCCCGGCTTACATCGTCATCAAGGCGGCGTCCGAGTTCAAGGACAAGACGACGGCGCCCAACCAGCTCTGGCAGACCGACTTCACCTACCTGAAGATCACGGGCTGGGGCTGGTATTATCTCTCAACCGTGCTCGACGACTTCTCCCGCTTCATCGTCGCCTGGAAGCTCTGCGCCACGATGCGGGCTGACGACGTCACCGCCACGCTCGATCTGGCTCTGGCGGCATCGGGGCTCGACCAGATCACGGTCGCTCATCGACCCAGGCTGTTGAGCGACAACGGCAGTTCCTACATCTCGGCCGACCTCGCCACCTGGCTCGACGGCAAGGGCATGAAACACGTTCGCGGCGCGCCCTATCACCCTCAGACACAGGGCAAGATCGAGCGCTGGCACCAGACCCTGAAGAACCGCATCCTGCTGGAAAACTACTATCTGCCCGGCGATCTCGAACGGCAGGTTGCCGCCTTCGTCGAGCATTACAACCATGCCCGCTACCACGAGAGCCTCGGCAACCTCACCCCGGCCGACGTCTACTTCGGCCGCGGGCAGGCCATCCTCACCGAACGCGAAAGGATCAAGCGCCAGACAATCCAGCGCAGACGCTTGCAGCATCAGCTGCAGGCCGCATAACCTCAAACCCAGATGAGCCAGAACCTCCGTTCCTGAGACGCCGCAACAGTCTCAAATCATCTGACGACGGACAGTCGGCAGACACGGCTCGACCGTCCCAACCGATCTTCTGGCATCTGTCTGCTCTTCAGACGCGGTCTTGCTGGTCACGGGCGCGCACGGCACGATCGATGATCGGCCGTTCGCGGCCTTTCGGCAGACGATCGTCGCCTGCCTCGACCTTGCGGTGACCATTTGTCCAATTCGAACCCTTAACGAGCTTCGCAGCCCGCTCCTTGGCGTCTCGCCGCCCCAGCTCGACTGGTTGGTCGTCGGAGGCGTCGACGGCGCATCGCGTCCGGGTGACGGCGATCTTGCGCCGAACGATTCTGACCTGGCGATGGTGCGCGACAGCTGGATATCGAGGCAGCCCGACGTCGAGGGCCTGCTGCGTCACGCCTTCCAAACGGCGCGATCGCGCCCGCGCAAACGTCTGACGGTGGTCACCGGGACCTATCCGCTCAATCATGGCTTGGCGATGTGGAGGGAGACCGCAGAGCGTGTCGCGCAGGGCTATCCCGATGTCGTCGTCGATTATGCGCCAATCGCTGCATTGGGTGGGCGAATGACACACCATCCGCAAACGATCGATACAATCGCGACACCCAGTCTCTATAGCCATGTTCTGTCCGCCTGGGCCGCCGCCTTGGCCGGCCCCCCGGGGGTCTTCGCCGCGGCCAGTCTCAATCTGAAGGGCCGGACTCCAGCCTTGTTCGAACCCCTTGATAGCTCCGCTCGGGGAACAGGTATCGGAGCCGCTCGCTGCCCCGTCGGAGCCTTTTGGGCCTGTGCGATGTTGCTCAACCATCTCGGCGAGCGTGACGCCGCGGCTTTGGTGATGCGGGCGATCGAGTCACTGAGTGGCGATCTTGCCGCCAGGTTCCCCCATCCTGGCGGGCAAGATCTCCTGGAGGCTGCGACCGATTTCGTGGTCTCGGCGATCCGGCAACAGGCAGCCTGAACACGAACGGATCACGCCGTCAGCAACTCGGCACAGCGAGCAGCCGTGGCGAGTGTCCCAACGTGCTCCCCATTTTTTTGCAGGGGATCAGACCGGGGCGGCTACTCGCGAGAAGTGTCGTGACATCGCCCTCATGCGCAACGAATGGAGGCCGACCGGGTGGCTGGTGCGCCCAACCGGCGTGGAACGGCTGACGCTGCTGGCTCATGCGGCAGAGCGGCCCCTCCGGTCCCAAGGCGGAAACGATCCTTGTCGCGCAGACGCGCTGCGGCGAACGGGAGCGCTGGCTCGAAGCGGCCGGCATGGCCCGCCCCGCGCAGGTCCGCACGGCACCGCATTTCTTCATGATAGTGCAAGCGGCGGTGGCGGGACAGGGCTGCATCGTCGGCCCGCCGCGCGTGCTGGGCGACCTGATCGAGCAGGGCGTCTGGCCGCCCTCTTCCCCGCCATTGTGGCCAACGGTGCGACCGTGACGGCGACCTACAATCCCGAGCGCTGCAAGGCCGCTCGTGGATCCTCAGCGGCGAGCCCTGTTCCAGGACTTCTGATCAAGTGCCCTGACCAGATCCGAGATGTCGTACAGCCGGCAGTCGTCAGGGACGCAGGATGATCTCGCTGGTGCCCTTCGGCAGGAAGACGGGGCCTTCATAGAGCAGGTTGCGATGGCGCAGCCGCAACCCGTCCGGCGCTACGGTGCCGATCGCGACGGTGGGTTGCTCGAGCGTTCCCTCGATCGCGTCGGCTTCTCCCTCCTGACCGAGCTGGTGGACGAGCGAGCGCTGGGTGGAGATCGGAATTCCATGCCACGATCCGTTGATGGTCTGGTGCACATGGCCGCACAGGATGTGATCGGGCCGGCGTCCGGCCGCGTCGAAGATGCGTAGAAGCGCCTCCGGCTCATCGAGCGCGATCGCGTCATAGGCGGGCGAGCCGGTCGCGAAGGGCGGATGATGCATGAAGCAGTAGACCGGCTTGTCGGTCCTCGCATCGCGCAAGGCGTCGCGCAGAAACAGCAGCCGCTCCGGGCAAAGCCGCCCGCCGGCATCGCCGCGTCCCTCGTCCAGCGTATCGAGCGTGATGAGCGTGCAGCGCGCGAGCTCGACGACCGACTGAACGAAGCCGTCCTGCCGAGGCGCAGATTGCGGATATTCGCCGAGGAAGACGCTCCGCCGATCGTGATTGCCCATCATCGGAATGATAGGCACGGCTGCCCCGGCGAGCGCCTGTGCGAGCGCCTGATAGGATTCCACCTCGCCGCGATGGGCGAGGTCGCCCAGGAGCACGAGACACCCGACGCCGGCATGGTCGCGCGCCAGCAGCGCCAGCGCGGCGTCGAGCCTGACCCGCGGATCGATCCCATAGAGCAGGCTCCCCTCCGGCATGAAGTGGAGATCGGCCAGAACCGCAAAGTCATCGCATCGTGCCATTGTCTCACCCGCCAGGTTTCAGAGGCCCTGCCGCAACCCGCGGACCAGATGCCGCTGGAGTAGAAGGAAGAAGGTCAGGCATGGCAGGGTTGCCAGGCAGCTCACCGCCATCAACTGGTTCCAGCGCGTCTGGTATTCGCCCATGAACTGCGTGGCCCCGACGGTGATCGTCGTCGCCTTGCCGCCTGCGAGGAAGGTGCGGGCGAAAATGAAGTCGTTCCAGGAGACGACGAACACATAGATCGCGACGGCCGACAGGGCCGGCGCCAGATTGGGCGTGATGATGGTCGCCAGCGTGCGCAAGCGCGAGGCGCCGTCGATCGCCGCCGCCTCGTCGATCGATCGGGGGACAGTGTCGATATAGCCCTTGAGGACGAAGGTCGCGAGCGGCACGGCGAAGGACAGGTTGCCCAGCAGTACCGACACCGGCGAGCCCAGGAGGCCGAAGCCGCGCATCATGACGTAGAGCGGCGTGATCAGGACCGTCGCCGGCAGCAGCTTCGAGACGAAGAGAAGCCCCGCACCGGTGCCGATCAACGCTCCCGTGCCGCGCGACAGCGCATAGGCCGCCGGCGTCGCGATCAGCAGCGTCGTCGCAACCGATCCGAGCGCGATCACAATCGAATTGGCGAGCCACGCCATCGTCTGCTCGTTGCCGAGCACCAGCGCCCAGGCGCCGAGCGTCAGGTCTTCGGCGAAGGGCGACAGGGCCGGCGGCCACCGGCTCAGCGCTTCGTCGGAACGAACCGAGGACAGCGCCATCCAGTAGATCGGCAGGAGGGACAAGACCGCCATCGCGGCCAGGGTGAGCCAGCCCGCGATCGTCCAGACATTGCGTTCGGCAACATGCATGCCGTCCGTTTCGATCGGCTGCGTCATCGCGCTTTCCGCGTCATGGCGGGCCAGAACAGGGCAGCAAGCACGAGCCCGACCAAAAGCGTCACGACGCCGAGCGCCGCACCCGTTCCGGGCGAAAGGAAACGGAAGGTCTCGGTGTAGACCCGCAGGGCGAGGGTCTCGGTGGCGCGAGCAGGACCTCCACCCGTCATCACCATGATCGTCTCGACATTGCGAAAAGCCGACATGGTCGCGAGAAAGATCGCCACGACAGCAACCGGTTTTACCAGCGGCCAGGTGACATAGCGAAACAGAGCCACGGATCCGGCGCCGTCAAGCCGAGCCGCCTCGTAGAGTTCCCGTGGCACGGACTGCAAGGCCGCCGCCATCATCACCGTGAAGAAGGGATATTCCTTCCAGATCGCCACCAGCGTGACGGATGCGAGCGCCCAGTCCGGCGCGCTCAGGAACGGAACCGGCGAGGACGCAAGCCCTGTTCCGAGTATCGCCGCATTGATCAGGCCAAAGCGCTCGTCGAGCAGCAGCATCCAGACCACGCTGGCGATGACGGGCGCGACGGCCCAGGGGCTGATGAGCGCGGTCTGCATCGCGGCGCGGCCGCGCCTGAGCGAGCCAAGGGCCAGCGCGGTGGCCATCCCGAGAACGAAGGCGATCGCCGTGCTTGCAATGGTGAAGACCGCCGTGGCGAAGGCGACGCGGGGCATGTCCGGATGAAGCAGGGCGCGCTCGTAATTGGCGAGCGTCATCGGCTTGACGATCGGCCGCATCAACTCGTTCAGCCGCAACTCGTGCAGCGATATCTGGATCAGCTTGATGATCGGCCAGGCGACGAAAGCGGTTGTCACCAGGATGGCCGGCACGAGCAGACAGAGATGAAAGACGAGGGCCTGCCGCTCGAGATCAAGCACAGGGCGGCGTCTGGTCGCCGCCCTGCTGTCGCCAAAGGCCGCGCTACTTGCGGATGACGTCACGGTTGATCACTTCGACGATCCGCTTCGCCGCTTCGGCCGAGCCGTATTTGCCGGTCACCATGGCCGACATTTCATTGGCGACGATGTCCGAGATCTTGGTGAACTCGCTCTCGTAGCCAATCGGGAGATGCGAGCGCGACGGCGCAGATGCGGCGGCGTCGAACATGGCCAATGTCGGCCACTTCGCCTTGGCTGTGTCCGAGACCATGCCTACGCGGCCGGGCGGATTTCCGGTGACCTCCGCGTATTTCTGCTGCCATTCGGGGCTGGCGGCGAGCTGGATGAATTTCCAGACCAGCTCCTTGCGCTCAGGCGTGATCTCTTTGGGCATGGCGAGCGCATTGGAGGGGCCGCCGGCCATATTGGAGAAGGGTAGCTTGGCGACCCGCCAGCCGTCCTTGACAGCCGCATTCGCCATGTTGTCGGCGTAGCCTGGAGCCCAGCTTCCGTCGATATACATGGCGGCCTGACCGCCCCAGAACAGCCGGCGCATCGGGGTGTTGTCGAGACCTTTCGGCGAGACGCCGGCCTTGATCAGGCCGTCGATGGTCTCGAGCGTCCGCGCAATCTCGTCCTGGCTGTCGAGCTTGCCGTCCTTGACCAGCTCGCGGTCGCGCCCGGCATGGAAATGCATGAAGTACATGTATCCCCACGACGAGGTGGAGGTGTTCATCGCAAAACCATACTGCTCGGTGCGGCCGTCCCTGACCTTGGTCAGGCTTTTGGCCGCGGCGATCAACTCGGCTTCCGTCGTCGGGACGGAGACACCGGCGGCCTTGAGCATCGGTTCGTTGTAGAGGAGGCCGAAGCCGTAGTTCAGCATCACGAGGCCCAGCGTCTTGCCGTCCACCGTCATCGCCGCCTGGTTCGGAACCCAGGATGTCCGGATGTCGGTCTTGTCCACCCAGCGATCGAGAGGCTCGAGCACGCCCTCTGCGCCATAGCCCCAGACGAAGCGGGCCGTCATGTGGACGATATCGGGCGGGTTGCCCGCGGCGAAGCGCGTGGTCAGCATCCGGTGGTGATCGTTCGATGGCGCGTTCGTCAGATTGATCTTCACGCCGGGATTCTGCTTCTCGAACTCCGCTGTGACCGCCCGCCACCAGGGTCCAAAGCTCTCCTGGAGTTGGTAAGTGGGGAACTCGAGGGTGATGCCCTGAGCGCCGGCTGGAGCGGCGGCCAGCATCAGACATGCCGTAGCAATAATCCGCAGGATTTTCATAGCCGCCTCTCGTCCGAAGATCGCCAATGGCGCTCATGAACAGCAGCTCGGCAACGCTTATATGACGTTGGGGCAAGAAGCGATGCCGAGCTCGTACCGGATCGTCTCAAAAGCCGCACGACCGGTTTCGCGCGACCGCGCGGTGGACGATGTGTTCCAGATGCCCCTGAGCGACGGGGATCAGGCAAAGGCCTGCCGCGCCACATCGGTGAAAGCCGCCACAGCGCCCCTTGCGCGCCAATCTGGCCGTGCGACGAGATGCTCGCCCGGCGTCATCGCGGCATCGTCGACCGGCACGCCGCGCAGGCGCGGATCGCTGCCCCTTTCGCGGCTGAGCACGATCCCGAGGCCGAGACCCGCGGCGACCGCCTCCTTCACCGTCTCGCGGCTGCCGAGCACGAGCGTCGGCGTGATTTCAACGCCGCGGCAGGGCATTACAGCGCGTTGATCGCCAGAGTGATCATCGCGGTGCCTATGCCGGCCGGCACTGGCGGAGATGGAGTCCCTCTCCGTCCGGCAGGGGCACATGGGCCGTCACGCCGCTGACACCTGATCGCCGTAGGGCGACCACGCAGCCTGCCATGCAGCAGCGCCAAGAGGCCACCCCATAGCGGAGTGGTGGTCCTGCCAAAACGGGATTCGCATGCTGAATTTCATCGCTCGGCGGATGATTCGGGCGCTTCTGACGCTCGCGATCTGCGTCACCGCCGTGTTCGTCGTCCTGCGGCTGGCCGGCGATCCGACCGACATGCTACTGCCTGACGACACGCCGCCCGAGGTCAAGGCGGACTATCGCGAGCGCTGGGGCATCGACCGGCCGATCGCCGAGCAGTACGCCCGCTTCCTGCTGGCCGTGACGCGCGGCGATCTCGGGGTGTCGTTCGCCGATGGTCGCCCGGCGGTCGTCGTCGTGGCCGAGGCCATTCCCAACACGCTGCTCCTGGCCGCCGCGGCGCTGTGCCTGGCGCTGATCATCGGCATTCCGCTGGGGATGCTGGCCGCGCTGAAACACAACTCGGCGCTGGACCGGATCGTCATGTCCATCGCCGTGCTGGGCTTTTCAATTCCGACCTTCTTCTTCGGCATCCTGCTCATCCTGCTGTTTGCCCTGACGCTGCGCTGGCTGCCGTCCTCGGGCACGGACACCTGGTGGCATCTGGTGATGCCGACGCTGACGCTCGCGGCGGGCCTGCTCGGCAAGATCGCGCGCTTCACCCGCACCGCGATGCTCGAGGCGCTCGGCCAGAGCTTCGTGCGGACGGCGCGCGCCAAGGGCGTTCCCCGGCTGCCGGTGCTGCTGCGCCATGTCTTTCCCAATGCGGCGGTGCCGCTGCTGATGTTTCTGGGGATCGAGACGGGCCTTCTGTTCGCAGGCGCTGCCGTCACCGAGACGATCTTCGCCTGGCCGGGCGTCGGCCGCCTGCTGGTGTCGTCGGCCGGCGTGCGCGATCTCGCCGTGATCCAGACCGCGATCCTGTTCGTCGCTGCCGTCATCATCGTCTCGAACCTGGCCGTCGACATCATCCACGCTTTGATCGACCCACGGGTCGATATGCTCGGCGCAGAGGGGCGCACGTCGTGAGTGCCGTCGAGCCCCTGGCCGGCGCCGTCGCGGCGGGCGGTGCGCGTTCTCGGTTCTCCGGCGGCATGCCGCTCAGCATCCGGCTTGCGCTGGGGTTCCTGCTGCTGATGGTCGTGGTGTCGCTGCTCGCGCCGGTGATCGCGCCTTATGATTTCGCCACGCAGAATCTCGCGCGCCGCCTCCGCCCACCGGTGTTCTGGGGCGGAGACTGGGCCTATGTGCTCGGCACCGACCATCTCGGGCGCGATATCCTCAGCCGCCTGATCTACGGCATCCGGACCTCGATCGCGATCGCGCTGGCGGGAACGCTGATCGGGGCTTTAATCGGAACGGTGCTCGGCTATGTCGCTGCCCGCCGCAGAGGCTGGCTCGACGATGTGATCATGATGATGGTGGACGTCCAGGCGGCCCTGCCGGCCTTCTTCATCGCCATCGCCTTCATCGCCCTCGTCGGATCGAACCTGCTCATCTTCGTCGTGCTGGTCAGCCTCGAGGGCTGGGAGCGCTACACCCGTCTCGTGCGCGGCCTCGTCATCTCGGAGCAGGCAGCCCTCTATGTGCGGGCGGTCAAGGCGCTGGGGGCGACGGCCAACCGCGTCAACCTCAAACATGTCCTTCCGAACATCGCCGCCTCGCTGGTGGTGCAGATGACGATCACCTTTCCCTGGGTGATCCTGCTGGAGACCACGCTGTCCTTCCTGGGGCTCGGCGTGCAGCCGCCCGGCACGTCTCTCGGACAGATGCTGGGCGCGGGCCGCAACTATCTGCTGCAGGCCTGGTGGATCGCGGTCTGCCCCGGCCTCGTGATCTTTCTGACGACCCTGTCGGTCAGCCTGTTCGGGGACTGGCTGCGCGACCGGCTCGACCCGACGCTCGACGGGGCCGCCTGACCTGATCCGATGGTGCCGGCCTGTCACGGGCCTGTCGCCTGCATCGCATAGCCCTCCGCCACCGCTCTCCGGGAACCTTCGCCATGTCGCTCAATCGCCGTCGTTTCGTTCAGGGCGCCGTTGCCGCGCCGTTCGTCGTCACCACCCCGCACGCCTTCGCGCAGACCGACCGGCGCCCGGCCCTGACGGTCGCCGTCGCCGAGCTGCCCAAGGTTCTCGAGCCGGCGATGGAGCTGAACAATGTCGGCACGCGCGTCACCTATTCCGTCTTCGACACAGTGATCCGGCGCGACTTCAAGAGCCAGCCGGGGGGCGGCGGTTCCAAGCTGGTGCCGCATCTCGCCTTGTCCTGGGAACGGGAAACTCCGCGGTCGCTGATCGTGAAGTTCCGTCCCGACGTGAAATTCCACAATGGCGACGAGATGACCGCTGATGACGTCGCCTATACCTTCCGGAACGGGCGCCTCTGGGGCGATAAGCCTGCAATCCCGGGCGGTCGCCCGTTCTTTGGCACGCTCGAGGCGGTCGAGGCGATCGACCGGCACACCGTCCGTTTCAAGACGGTCGCGCCGGATGTGCTGATGGAGCAGCGGCTGGCCTCCTGGTGTTCCTGGATCGTCAACAAGCGCCATTACGAGCAGGTCGGCCTCGAGGGCTTCGGCAAGAACCCGGTCGGGACCGGCCCCTTCCGCTTCTCGCGGATGCGCGCCAACGAGTTCATGGAGTTCGAGGCCTTCGACGGCTACTGGATGGGCCGGCCGAATGCGCGGCGCGTCACCTTCCGCGAAGTCCCGGAGCTGTCGGCCCGCATCGCCGGCCTCGTCTCCGGTGATTTCGACCTCATCACCAATGTGCCGCCGGACCAGATCCAGGTCATGTCGAGCTACAAGGATGTCGAGGCGCGCTCGGTCGTGCTGGCCAACAGCCATCTGCTGACCTTCGATGCGCGCAGCCCCGGCACCTCGGACAAGCGCATTCGGCAGGCCCTGGCGGTCGCCATCGACCGGCAGAAGCTGGTCGACGCGCTGTGGCTGGGCAGGGCGGTGATCCCGCCCTCGCACAACTATCCCGAATATGGCGACATGTTCCTCCAAGGGCGTGGCCTGGCCTTCAATCCCGAGCGGGCCCGCGCGCTGCTGCGCGAAGCCGGCTACAAGGGCGAGCCGATCACCTACCGCACCATGCCGAACTACTATACCGGCGCGCTCGACGCCGCGCAGATCATCATCGAGATGTGGAAGGCGGTCGGCATCGATGCGCGCCTCCAGGTGGTCGAGAACTTCGCGCAGATGCAGGGCCCCGGCCAGCAAGTCGGCAACACCTCGAACTCGACCCGCTTTCCCGATCCGCTCGGCGCGATCTGGCCGAGCTGGGGGCCGGCCTCGGCCTTCCAGACGACCAAGGCCTTCGCCGAGGCGGATGCCGCGCCCTTCAACACCGCCGGTCGTGCCCTGCTCGGCGAAACCGACCCCGCCAAGCGCAAGGCGCTGTTTGCCCAGATGCTCGACGCCTATGAAGACGCCTGCCCCGGCACGATCCTGTATCAGCCGCTCGAGACCTATGGCGTGAAGAAGAAGGTCAACTGGACGCCCTACAGCTTCTTCTTCATGGACCTGCGCGCCGACAATCTGAGCTTCGCCTGAGATGACCACGGCCCAAGGCGCCGACCGGCCGCTGCGCGTCGTCCAGGTTTCGGACACGCATCTGTCGGAAACCCACGCCTATTTCATCGACAATTACGATGTCTTCGTCGATGAGATGCAGGCGCTGAAGCCGGATCTGATCGTCCACACCGGCGACATCTCGTTCAACGGCCCGTTGCGGCCGGCCGATCTCGCCTTCGCCAAGGCGCAGCTCGAACCGGCTGCCGGCGCCCGTGGTGACGCTGGCGGGGAACCACGACATCGGCGAGGCCCCGCCCTTCTCGCGGCTCAACCAGCCGATCGATGCGGCGCGCATGGAAGCCTGGACGACGACGGTCGGCCCGATGTGGTGGAGCCACGATCTCGGTGACTGGCGGCTCATTGGGCTCGACAGCGCCCTGATGGCGTCCGGACTGGCGGAGGAGGAGGCCCAGCTTGCGTTCCTGCGCGATCAGCTCGCCTCGCGCGGGCCGCGCCAGGCCATGGTCTTCATGCACATGCCGCCCTTCGAGACGGACGCGAAGGACGAGAGACCGACCACCTCCTGCGTGCCCCATCCGGCGCGGCGGGCGCTGCTCGAAACCTGTCGCGACGCCGGCGTCAAGGTGATCGCCTGCGGGCATCTGCACGTCTACCGCCGGATCCGCTATCAGGGCATGGGCATCGTCTGGGCGCCGCCGACGGCGATGGTCCATTTCGAACGCCAATGGCGCAAATGGCGGCGCTGGTCGCGGCCGGGCTATCTGGTCTGGACTCTCGATGGCGGCACGATCCGCCATGACCTCGTCGAGCCCCGCATGATGATCGCGCAGGACACCTCGCGCTGGACCGATGTCGGCGGCACCACCACCAACATGCCGCCGCGGCCCCTGCGCAGACATATCGCGCAGCCGGCGTGATCGGCTGACGCCGCCACGGCGATCGGGCCGAAGGCCGGGATTTTGCCGTACCACGTGTTCAGTTCAAACAGAATTGAAGCCGGCAAATTAAAATCATCAAAGTGCGCAGCCCTCCCTCGATTTTCGCATGAGGCCGTCATCCGCGCGTCACCGCTGGATGGCTTAGTTCTCATCGAGGCAGCGACACCGGCCCGAAGGGCTGTCGCTCACGCCCCCATCCGATTTCCCGCCTGTCCGGACTCCCCTCATGTCTTTGCATCAAGCCCTGCCCATCCTCGGCGCCGCGCTCCCGCTCACCGGTCTCCGCCTTCACCGGGACTGGATCCTCGAGAAGCAGCGCGATGTCGAGGTGCAGGATTTTTTCCTCGCCGACGTCCTGAACGGCGACTGGAAGCAGCTGGCCGACGATGTCCTGACGGCGCTCGACGGCCATACCGGGCGGCTGGGGATCCACGGCCCGTTCTGGGGCTTCAACATCGCCTCGAAGGACCCCGATGTGCGCGCCATCGTCGGCAAGCGCATGCATCAGGGGCTGGATGTCTGCGCCCATCTCGGCGCGACGCAGATGGTCATCCACTCGCCCTACACGACCTGGGACTACAACAATCTCGACGATCATCAGAATGCGCGCCAGCTGACGATCGAACTGACCCATGCCGCCATCGGCGACGCCGTCCGCCGTGCCGCCGACATGGGCGTCGTGCTGGTCATCGAGAACATCGAGGACAAGGACGCCCATATCCGCGTCGATCTCGCCCGCTCCTTCGACAGCGAATTCGTCCGCGTCTCGATCGACACCGGCCACGCCAATTATGCCCACGGCTCGACCGGCGGCCCGCCGGTCGACTATTTCGTCCATGCCGCGGGCGACATGCTCCATCACGTCCATCTTCAGGATACCGACGGCTATGCCGACCGCCACTGGAACCCGGGCGAAGGCAACATCCGGTGGGCCTCCGTGTTCCGCGCGCTGCGGGGGCTGAGCAGCAACCCGCGGCTGATCCTCGAAGTCCGCAACAAGGACACCGTCAGGGCCGGGGCCGATCACCTGATCGCGCTGGGCCTCGCCCAGTAGCGGCCAGAGGGCGGCGGTCATCCCGGTGTCGTTCTGACCGGGTAGACCGCAGCCCATGGCGTCCCCTGTTCGGCCCTTGATCCGGGTGCGTCCCGGTTAGGGCCTCCCACCGCCGATTCAAGCAATGGAGAGACAGTCATGGCCGCTTTCACGCGACGCAAGGCCCTTCAGTTCGGTGCGGCGACGCTCGGTGCATCCGCGCTGCCGCAATTCGCCATCGGCCAGGCGGACAACCGCCCCTCGATCACCATCGCGGTGCAGAAGATCGTCAATTCCAACACACTCGACGTGCTGCGCGAGCAGTCCAATGTCGGCGAGCGCGTCTTCTTCACTTCGCTCTGGGAGCCGCTGATCGGCAAGGACTGGCTCGGCAATCTGATGCCGCGCCCGGGCCTCGCCACCGAGTGGAAGCGGATCGACGATCAGACGATCGAGCTGAAGCTGCGGCAGGGCGTGAAGTTCCACAACGGCGCCGAACTGACGGCCGAGGATGTGGTCTTCTCGTTTTCCCGCGAGCGCATGTTCGGCAACACCGAGGCCAAGAACCGCTCGACCATCAAGGCCTTCGAGACGATTCCGACGCCGCGTCCCGGCAAGGAACTGCCGGCCGAAGTCCCAGCCGTGGCGCGTCGGGCCTGGCCCGATCTGCTGCGCGTCGACGCCATCGATAAGTACACCGTCCGCTTCTACAACGCGACGCCCGACGTGACGCTGGAAGGCCGCCTGGCGCGCTACGGCTCGGACATCATGAGCCGCAAGGGCTGGGAAGACGCCGCCAGCTATCTCGACTGGGCCCGCAAGCCGATCACGACCGGGCCCTACAAGGTGGTCGAGTTCCGGCCGGACAATTCGCTCACGCTCGAGGCCCATGACGAATATTGGGGCGGCCGCCCGCCGCTGAAGCGGATCCGCTTCGTCGAGGTTCCCGAGGTGCCGAGCCGCATCGCCGGCCTGCTCTCCGGCCAGTACCAGTTCGCCTGCGACATCCCGCCGGACCAGATCAGCGACATCGAAAAGAATGCCGGCTTCGAGGTGCAGGGCGGCACCGTTCTCAACCATCGACTGACGGTGTTCGACAAGAATCACGCCCAGTTGCAGAACCCGCTGGTGCGGCGCGCCTTCACCCACGCCATCGACCGGCAGGCCATCGTCGACTCGCTCTGGGCGGGCCGGACCAAGGTGCCGGCCGGGCTACAGTGGGAATACTATGGCGACATGTTCCACGCCGACTGGACGGTGCCCGAGTACAACCCGAAGCTGGCGGCCGACCTGCTCAAGCAAGCCGGCTACAAGGGCGATCCGATCCCCTATCGGCTGCTGAACAACTACTACACCAACCAGAATGCCACAGCGCAGATCCTCGTCGAGATGTGGCGCTCGGTCGGCCTCAACGTGCAGATCAACTCAGTCGAAAACTGGTCGCAGATCATGCAGCGCAACGACAGCCGTGCGGTGCGCGACTGGTCAAACTCGGCCCCGTTCAGCGACCCGGTGTCGTCGATCGTCAACCAGCATGGGCCCAACGGCCAGCAGCAGCAGATCGGCGAGTGGACCAACACGGAAATGAACCAGCTCTGCGAAGTGCTGGAAACCTCGACCGACGGGGCCCGCCGCCGCACCGCCTTCCGCCGCATGCTCGAGATCTGCGAGCGCGAGGACCCCGCCTATACGGTGCTGCACCAGAACGCGACCTTCACCGCCAAGCCCAGGGCCCTGCAGTGGAAGGCGTCGCCGGCCTTCGCCATGGACTTCCGGCCCGGCAATTATGTCTGAGGCGGGCCGGCAGATGGCCTCCTCGCGTCTCACCCTGTCGAACCTGACGGTCCGCTTCGATGGCGTGACCGTCCTGCACGGCATCGATCTGTCGATCGGCAAGGGCGAGGCGCTCGGCCTCGTCGGCGAGTCGGGATCGGGCAAGTCAGTGACCTGGCTCGCGGCACTGGGCCTGTTGCCCGGCAAGGCGCGGGTCTCCGGCAGCGCCAGGCTCGATGATCTCGAACTGGTGGGCGCCAGCCCCGCTGCGCTCGACAAGGTGCGCGGCGGCCGCGTCGCGATGATCTTCCAGGACCCGACCAGTGCGCTCAACCCGGTGCTCAAGGTCGGCACGCAGATCGGCGAGGCCTTGTCACTGCATCGCGGGCTGTCCGGCCGGGCGATCAGGGCCGAGGCCAAGAGGCTGTTCGATCTCGTCGGGATTCCCGACGCGGAACGGCGCCTCTCGGCCTATCCGCACGAGTTCTCCGGCGGGCAGAACCAGCGCGTCATGATCGCCATGGCGCTGGCCGGCGAGCCCGACATCCTGGTCGCCGACGAGCCGACCACGGCGCTCGACGTGACCATCCAGGCGCAGATCCTCGACCTGATCAACACGGTGCGGCGCGAGATGGGCATGGCGCTGGTGCTGATCAGCCACGACCTCGGCGTCATCGCCGAGACCTGTGACCGGGTCGCGGTGATGTATGCCGGCCGCATCGTCGAGGAAGCGCCGGCCGCCGAGCTGTTCGACGCGCCCCGGCATCCCTACGCCCAGGGCCTGCTGAATTCCCTGCCGCCGCTCGGAGGGCCGCGCCGCAAGCTCGTCTCGATCCCGGGCGTGGTGCCCGATCCCCGTGCGCTGCCCAAGGGCTGCGCCTTCGCACCGCGTTGCACGCAGGCGGCCGAGATCTGCCGCGAGGTGGTGCCCGCGCTGCGCAACGCGGCGACCGGCAGGCGCGTGGCCTGCGTCTTCGAGCCGGAGGTTCGCGCTCCCGTCGCCGGGCGCGAGCTCGAGCTGGCATGAGCGAAGCCCTTCTCACCGCCACGGATCTGTCGCGGACCTATGGTTCGCGGCGGGGCCTGTTCGGCGCGATCACCCAGGTTCGCGCGGTCAACCGCGTCAGCTTCAGCCTCGCTGCCGGCGAGACGCTCGGCATCGTCGGCGAGTCCGGCTCCGGCAAGTCCACCATGGGCCGCATGGCGCTCGGCCTCGAGGCCCCGGACGAAGGGGAGGTGCGCTTCGCCGGCCAGCCAATGCCGGCTTCGGGCTCGCCCGAATGGCGGGCGCAGCGCGCGCGCATGCAGATGATCTATCAGGACCCGCTCGGCGCGCTCGACCGTCGCCTGCCGGTCATCGTGCAGGTGCAGGAGCCGCTGGACATCCACCGGATCGGCGAGCCGACCCGGCGCCTTCCGCTGGCGCAGGAGATGCTCGCCCGCGTCGGTCTGTCGGCCGAACAGATGACCCGCTATCCGCATGAGTTGTCCGGCGGCCAGCGCCAGCGCGTCGTCCTGGCGCGCGCCCTGATGACCAGGCCGGATTTTCTGGTCTGCGATGAGCCCGTCTCGGCGCTCGACGTGTCAATCCAGGCGCAGGTGGTCAATCTTCTCACCGATCTGCAGGCCGAGTTCGGCCTGGCCATGCTGTTCATCAGCCATGATCTGCGCGTGGTGCGGCAGGTCTCCAACCGCGTGGCGGTGATGTATCTCGGCGATTTCGTCGAGGAGGGCGATGCCGACGACCTCTTCGCCGCGCCGCTGCACCCCTATACGCGCGCCCTGGTTTCGGCGGCACCGGTCACCCGGCGCGCCGGCGGGCAGGCGCGGATCGTGCTGACCGGCGAGCCGCCGAACCCCGCCGACCGACCCGGCGGCTGCAGCTTCCATCCCCGCTGTCCGCTGGCCATCGACCGCTGCAAGCGGGAAGCCCCCGTGCTGCGATCCGTCGAACAGGGCGCTGGCCGCCGTGTCGCCTGCCATCTGGTCGAGCCGTCCAGCACGGCAATCGGCAAGGCCGCGTGATGCTGCGCTATTTCGCCATCCGGCTCGGGCGCGCGGCCATCACCATCGCGCTGGTGGTGACCTTCGCCTTCATCGTGCTGCGCCTGTCGGGCGATCCCGCGCAGATCATCCTCGGGCCCGAGGCGCCGCCGGAGGCGATCGCGGCCTTCCGGGCGGCCTGGGGGCTCGATGACCCGCTCTGGCTGCAGTATTTCCACTATTTCGGGGCGATCGCCCAAGGCGAGCTCGGCCGCTCGATGCGCGACGGGCGCTCCGCGATCGAACTGGTGGTGGAGCGCATTCCGGTCACGCTCGCGCTGACGCTGCCGGCGCTCGCCATCAAGCTGTGCGTCGGGGTTCCCGCCGGCATCTATGCCGCGCTGCATCGCGGCAGCCTGGCCGACCGCGTGGTCATGATGCTCTCGGTGGCGGGCTTCACCATCCCCAGTTTCGTGCTCGGCCTGACGCTGGTTCTGGTCTTCGCGGTCAAGCTCGGCTGGCTGCCCTCGGGCGGGCAGGACAGCTGGCGCCATGCGATCCTGCCCGTGCTTACGCTCGGCATCGGTGGGGGCGCGGTGCTCGCGCGCTTCACCCGCAGCGCCATGCTCGAAGTGCTCGGCCAGCCCTTCATCCGCACGGCCAGCGCCAAGGGCGTGCCGTGGCGCGACGTCATCATCGGCCATGCCCTGCCCAACGCGGCGATCCCGACCGTGACCATCATCGGCTTCATGATCGGCACGCTGATCGCCGGGGCGGTGGTGGTGGAGAGCGTGTTCTCCTGGCCGGGTGTGGGCCGGCTGCTGGTCGTGGCGGTAGCGAACCGCGATCTGGCGGTGGTGCAGTGCATCCTCTTGCTGGTCGCGGCCACGATGGTGACGTCCAACCTCATCGTCGATTTTCTCTACGGCTTCCTCGATCCGCGCCTGCGGCAGACAGTGGGACAAGCGGCATGAGTGACCAGGCGCTCTCTCCCGCGGCTGCGGGCTTGCCGGCGCGCGGCCGGCGCTGGCCGGGCCAGGACATGCCGCTCGCGGCCAAGATCGCGCTCGTCTGGCTGGTCGCGATGATCGTCATCGCCATCGTCGCGCCGCTGATCAGCCCCTTCGTCTACACCGCGCCGAACCTGCGCAACCGGCTCGTGCCGCCGGGGACGCTGCCCCATATCCTGGGCACCGACGAACTCGGCCGGGACGTGCTCTCGCGGCTGCTGATCTCGATCCGCATCTCGCTGCTGATCGCCTTCGGCGCCTCGATCATCTCCGCGGTGCTGGGGACGACGCTGGGCTTCCTCGCGGCGTATTTCCGGGGCCTCGTCGAGCAAATCGTGCTGATGCTGGCCGATTTCCAGGCCTCGATGCCCTTCCTGATCCTGGCCCTGTCGGTGCTGGCCTTCTTCGGCAATTCGCTGGCGCTGCTGATCGGCCTGATGGGTCTGTTCGGCTGGGAGCGCTATGCCCGCATCTCTCGCGGGCTGGCCATTTCCGCCAGTGCGCAGGGCTATGCCTCGGCCTGCCGGCAGCTCGGCGCCTCGCCGCTCCGGGTCTATCTGCGCCACATCCTGCCCAATATCGCCTCGACCCTGATCGTCTCGATGACGCTGGTCTTCCCCGAAGTCATCCTGCTGGAAAGCGGCCTGTCCTTCCTCGGGCTCGGCGTGCAGCCGCCGATGACGAGCCTCGGCAACATGGTCGGCTATGGCCGCGAATACATCACGCGCGCGCCGTGGATCATGCTCGCGCCGGCGCTGACCATCGTCTTCACCACGCTAGCCGTCTCGATGCTCGGAGACTGGCTGCGCGACAAGCTCGATCCAACCTTAAGATGAGTTTCTCCGCGAACAGGAGGTCGCTGTCCGCGAACTCACGGCGCACCGCGTTCGCATCGGCTCCCTATTCGAGAACGTTGGTGACAACTCGGCAGCTCCGCCCCGTCAGGCATTCTGGCTTGAGGGCGAGGGCGTTCGCTTGGTCAAGCGTGCGTTGCGAATGGGCTACTTCGGCCTAGCCACGCTGATGGCCGCATCATGGGATAGTCAGCTGTCCCCCGGTCGATCTCCCGTCGCTGACGACAGGGCAGCAGGCGGACGACCTCCACGGTGCCATTTTCGCTCTCGCTCGCGCCAAAACCAACCGGCCTGCTGCCGGATCACTTGGTAGACGAGCAACGCGGGGTCTGGATGCTTACATCGGGGCGTTGGGCTTCGAGCGGCTACCCAACGCGCCGATCTTCCGCACGCGGGGAAGCGGAACGACGGCAAAGGGCGGCAAACCGCACCAGCCGTCGCCGTATTCAAGGAACAAGCTCGGGTTCGATTTCCGTGTCGTTCGTACCGCGGAGTTTGGACCGGGCGAATCGTGGCAGCTCGCCGACATGCGCAGGTCCGGAACGGTAGAGGCGACGGCAGGGGGTTCGAGTGCCGAGGCCATCGAAGATGGCCAATACGCGGGCGGCTTCGACCAGGCTTCAGCAGACCTATAACCCCGTCAACATCGCCACCGTCCGAGACGTCGATGCCAGCCGACGCGAGGGCCGCGCCAAGCTGCGAAAGAACAAACCGGGCCGGAAAGTGTAATGAGGGTGCCCGCAAAAGTGTAATGGCCAGCGGGGCATTCGGGCTAAGCCCTTAAGATATATGGCGCGGGCGACGGGGCTCGAACCCGCGACCTCCGGCGTGACAGGCCGGCACTCTAACCAACTGAGCTACGCCCGCGCAGGGCGGCCGAGGCGCTGAGGCCGTCGACGAGGTGTGGATTATGGCGATGGGCCCGAAGTGTCAAGCGCAGGTGCCCGGCAAAATGAAGATGTCCCGGACGCATGGCGGAATGGCCTGCTCCCGAACCGCATGACACAGGCACTGAGCGCTTGATGGCGAGGGCGGCAGGGCTTACATCCGGCGACGCGGGCGGTTAGCTCAGTCGGTAGAGCATCTCGTTTACACCGAGAGGGTCGGCGGTTCGAGCCCGTCACCGCCCACCATGCAGCCTCCTCAAGCGGCAGCGATCTCGCGCGACAGCGAATCGGCGTGCTGGTCGAGTTGCTGGACTGCAGCCGCCACCCGCGACGAAGCGGCATCGAGCGCCTGGACACTACCGCCGGCCTCGGCGGTTTCGCTGCGGATCAGGTCCAGGGCTGCGACCATCGCGCGAGCTTCATCGAACACCGTGCGCATATGGCGCTCGATATCGGTCGAGACGGCAACGTCGTCGCGCAGCCGCTGGGCAAGGTCTCGCGCGGTGGCCCCGTCGCCGACGAGCCCGCCGGTCATGTCGGTGATCTGAGCCGCGACCTCGCCAGAAGCCAGCTGGATCTGGCAAATCCGGTCGGCGATGTCCTGGGTCGCCACGGCCGTACGCTCCGCCAGCGCCTTGACCTCGGCGGCGACGACGGCGAAGCCGCGACCGGCGGGGCCGGCGCGGGCGGCCTCGATCGTGGCGTTGAGGGCGAGCAGGTTGACCTGTTCCGCGATGTCGCGGATGACGCCGATCACATCCCCCACGCGGGTAGCTTCCGTGGCGAGACGACGCGTCCTCTCTTCCGCATCGCGCGAACGCCGAACGGTCTGCTCGGCATGATGTCCGACGAGATCGAGATGCGCCTCCACGGCGTGAACGGCCGTGCCGATGGCCTCGCTCAGCGCAATCACGGACTGCCCCGCCTCGTCCAGGCGCGTGGCATGGGTCTGTGCCTGACGCACCAGCTCGGAGCTGACGGCCGACAGCGTCGCGACCTCGCCCACCGCGCCCCGGATTGCCTCGGAGGATGCCGTTGCCTCAGCCCTCAGGCGGTGCAGGTCCTGCCCCAGCCCGGCACTGAAGCGGTGCAGCCGGCCGGCGCGTTCGAGCCGTTGACGGGCCTCGTCATCCGCGGCCTCCTGCGCGGCGAGAGCCCCCTGCCGTTCCCGCTTCAGCATCTGCAGGGCACGCGCGACGACGCCCAGCTCGTCGCGCCGCTCGATATAGGGGACCGGGACATCGCAACGGTCATGGGCGAGTTGACCGATGGTCGCGGTCAGGTCCCTCAAGGGGCGGACGACGCGCAGCGCCACGAGGATGAAGGTCAGCAGGAGGATCGCAGCCGCGATCAGCCCGCCCTGTGTCAGCCGCCAGCCGATCTCGCGGGCCTCCTTGGTGATGCTGGCGAGAGACTGCCGGATCTCGATGAGCCCGCGCACATCGCCGACCTTCCAGCTGCGGAGCGGTGAATCCGGGTGGCTGTTGTGGCAGTCGACACAGCTCTGCGCCATGCGGTCGGCGACCGCGACACGCAGCACGGCGTCCGGCCCGCTGCCCTCGACAGCGCTGAAGGAGGGCGTTTTTTCTTCGGTCAGCGTTTTCCAGGCAGCCGCCTGAAAGGCATCGAGGTTCTCGCTCCTCGTCCGCTGCGGCCAGGGATAAGGGCTGACCAGCTTGATCTGGTCACCGCCGGCCGTCAGCCGCGCCGCGTAGTCGAGGATAAAAGTCGTGGGGACCGGGATTGCGTGCGGATCGGAGGCATAGCTCGCCTTGGCGGTCACATCGCCGCCGCTCGACAAACGCGAGACCACGACTTCCGAGTAAAAGGCCCTGAGAGCGACCAGCCGCATGGCGCCGGCGACGGCCCGCTCGCGGGCAGCGCGGACTTCAATCCCGACGATGGATCCGGGCAGGTAGACGGCCAGCGCAGCCATCAGCAGAACGATGGTGGCCACGCCCGGCAGGACGAGTGACCAGATCAGGGACCGGCGTCCGAACAGGCCGGAGCGTGGAGCGCCATTGGCGATGGGCTCGCCCGGCCTCAAAGTCGAATCAAGCATGAACGGTCATGACCACCTGCAACAGGTGGAGCATGCACGCAGCTCGTTAAGGCTTTACCGTAGGGCAGACCGCCGGT
This sequence comes from Allobosea sp. R86505, assembly GCF_042466375.1. NCBI lineage: Bacteria > Pseudomonadati > Pseudomonadota > Alphaproteobacteria > Hyphomicrobiales > Alloboseaceae > Allobosea > Allobosea sp. R86505. Next base: position 3,453,637 of record NZ_JAXHPY010000001.1, read on the forward strand.
TTCCCGGCGGCCTCATGTCACTGTTCGATGGTCGGGCTCAGTGAGCAACCACGCCGGCGGCGTCGTCGTCCGTGACCTTCGGGATCGCCTTCAGGTCCTCCTCCCAGACGATCGGCACGGGCTGCCGCGTCAGGGCGTGCTGGAGGACCTGCTCCATCCGCGAGACGGGGACGATCTCCATCCCCTCCTTCACGGACTTCGGCAGATCGACCAGATCCTTGGCGTTGTCCTCGGGGATCAGCACCTTCTTGATGCCGCCCCGCAGCGCCGCCAGGAGCTTCTCCTTCAGCCCGCCGATCGGCAGCACCCTGCCCCGCAGCGTGACCTCGCCGGTCATGGCGACGTCGCGATTGGTCGGGATGCCGGTCAGGATCGAGACGATCGAGGTCGCCATCGCGATACCGGCCGAGGGACCGTCCTTGGGGGTCGCGCCCTCGGGAACGTGGACGTGGATGTCGCGACGGTCGAAGAGCGGCGGCTCGATGCCGAAATCGACCGCGCGCGAGCGGACATAAGATGCCGCCGCCGAAATCGATTCCTTCATCACCTCCTTGAGGTTGCCGGTGACGGTCATCTTGCCCTTGCCGGGCATCATGACGCCTTCGATCGTCAGCAACTCGCCGCCGACCTCGGTCCAGGCCAGACCGGTGACGACGCCGACCTGATCCTCCGTCTCGGCCATCCCGTAGCGGTAGCGCGGCGGGCCGAGATACTCCTCAAGCAGTTCGCCGGTGACGGTGACCTTCTTCTTCTTGGTCAGCACGATGTCCTTCACCGCTTTGCGGACGGTGTTGGAGAGCTCGCGCTCGAGATTGCGGACGCCGGCTTCGCGCGTATAGCGGCGCACCAGGGTCTGCAGCGCGTCGTCCTCGATCGACCACTCCTTCGATTCCAGCCCATGCTTCTTGATCGCATTGGGGATCAGGTGACGACGGGCGATCTCGGTCTTCTCGTCCTCGGTGTAACCGGCGATACGGATCACCTCCATGCGGTCCAGAAGGGCCGGCGGGATGTTCAGCGTGTTCGCCGTCGTCACGAACATGACGTTCGAGAGATCGTAGTCGACCTCGAGATAGTGGTCGTTGAAGGTGCCGTTCTGCTCGGGATCGAGCACTTCGAGCAGGGCCGCCGACGGATCGCCGCGGAAGTCCTGGCCCATCTTGTCGATTTCGTCGAGCAGGATCAGCGGGTTGGCCGTCTTGGCCTTCTTCATCGACTGGATGATCTTGCCGGGCATCGACCCGATATAGGTGCGCCGGTGGCCGCGGATCTCGGCCTCGTCACGCACGCCGCCGAGCGACATGCGCACGAATTCGCGCCCCGTCGCCTTGGCGATCGACTTGCCGAGCGAGGTCTTGCCGACGCCCGGAGGGCCGACCAAGCACAGGATCGGGCCGGCGAGCCGGTTGGCGCGCTGCTGCACGGCGAGATATTCGACGATGCGGTCCTTGACCTTGTCGAGCCCGAAGTGATCGTCGTCCAGCACCGCCTGGGCGGCCGGAAGGTCTTTCTTGATCTTCGACTTCTTGCCCCAGGGGATGCCGAGCATCCAGTCGAGATAGTTGCGCACCACCGTCGCCTCGGCCGACATCGGCGACATCTGGCGCAGCTTCTTCATCTCCGCGATGGCCTTGTCGCGGGCCTCCTTGGAGAGCTTGGTGCGCGCGATGCGCTCCTCCAGCTCGGCCAGCTCGTCGCGGCCTTCCTCGCCGTCGCCGAGCTCCTTCTGGATCGCCTTCATCTGCTCGTTGAGATAGTACTCGCGCTGGGTCTTCTCCATCTGGCGCTTGACGCGCGAGCGGATGCGCTTCTCGACTTGGAGAACCGACATCTCGCTTTCCATCAGCGAGAGCACCTTCTCGAGCCGGTGCGCGACCTGGGTGATTTCCAGCACGGCCTGACGGTCGGCGATCTTCACCGCCAGATGCGAGGCCACGGTATCGGCGAGCTTCGAGGGCTCCTCGATCTGGGAGACGGCCGCGACGATCTCGGGCGAGATCTTCTTGTTGAGCTTCACATAGCTCTCGAACTCGCTGATGACCGAACGGCCCAGCGCCTCGACCTCGACCTTCTTGCCCTCCTCCTCGGCGAGGCTGACGGCCTCGGCCTGGTAGAAGGCCTCGTCGGCGACATAGGCCGTCGCTTTGGCGCGGCCGACGCCCTCGACCAGCACCTTGACGGTGGAGTCGGGCAGCTTGAGCAGCTGCAGCACGCGGGCGAGCGTGCCGATCTCGTAGATGTCCTTGGTCTCCGGATCATCGTCGCCGGCGTTCTTCTGGGTGGCGAGCAGGATCAGCCCGTCGGTCTTGACGACCTCCTCGAGCGCACGGATCGACTTCTCGCGGCCGACGAAGAGCGGCACGATCATATGGGGGAACACGACGATGTCGCGCAGGGGAAGAACCGGATAGGTGCCGGTCTCGCCGGGCACGAAAGGAGCGCGGGGCGCCGAGCCAGTCATGACTTTTCCTTTGTGGTTGCGCCCGACGTCCCCCCGCAATGGGCGTAGGCGCCGGACGTAAGCGGGCGTGGCGACCATTCACCGCGTCCGCCCCCGCGCATCGCACCCTCGACAGGCATGCGACTCTCGCGAGTGGGATTAAAGTGGAGACTTCCGCGCCAGCTTTCAAGCGATCCGGCGACAGTTGGCCCCAGAAGTTTGCACTGCGTCAATGGGCCGGCGACCAGACGCAGACCTGTTTTCGCAGGCCCGAGCCGGGCCGTCGCCGGCGCAGCACCAAGCATACGCTCGGACGGCGAAAGCAGATCCCTGCTCCGATACGCAAAACGCGCGCCACACGGCACGCGTTCCACGTCAGCACAGCTAGCGAAGCGCGTTCGAAGCTTCGTCGGCGGCCGGGGCAATACCTGCCCGCGGCCATCCGCCGCCACGTCAGGCAGAGGCGGACTTCGCCTCGTCCTCGCGCTCCGAGTAGATGAACAGCGGCCGTGACTTGGATTCCACCGCCTCCGGGCCGATCACGACCTGCTCGACACCTTCCAGGCCCGGCAGTTCGTACATAGTCTCGAGCAGAATGCCCTCCATGATCGAGCGCAGGCCGCGCGCGCCGGTCTTGCGCTCGATCGCCTTGCGGGCGATCAGGCTGACCGCCTCGTCGGTGAAGGTCAGCTCGGTGTCCTCCATCTCGAACAGGCGCTGATACTGCTTGACCAGCGCGTTCTTCGGCTCGGTCAGGATGGTCTTCAGCGCCGCCTCGTCGAGATCCTCCAGCGTCGCCAGGACCGGCAGACGGCCGACGAATTCCGGGATGAGGCCGAACTTCAGCAGATCCTCGGGCTCGACCTCGCGGAAGATCGCGCCGGTGCGGCGCTCGTCGGGGCCCTTCACCGACGCGCCGAAGCCGATCGAGGTGCCCTTGCCGCGCCCGGCAATGATCTTGTCGAGACCGGCGAAGGCGCCACCGCAAATGAAGAGGATGTTGGTGGTGTCGACCTGCAGGAACTCCTGCTGCGGATGCTTGCGCCCGCCCTGCGGCGGCACGGAGGCGACGGTGCCTTCCATGATCTTGAGCAGGGCCTGCTGCACGCCCTCGCCCGAGACGTCACGGGTGATCGACGGGTTGTCGGACTTGCGGCTGATCTTGTCGATCTCGTCGATGTAGACGATGCCGCGCTGCGCCCGCTCGACATTGTAGTCGGAGGCCTGGAGTAGCTTCAGGATAATGTTTTCGACGTCCTCGCCGACATAGCCGGCTTCGGTCAGCGTCGTCGCGTCGGCCATGGTGAAGGGCACGTCGAGGATGCGGGCCAGCGTCTGCGCGAGCAGCGTCTTGCCCGAGCCCGTCGGCCCGATCAGCAGGATGTTGGACTTCGCGAGCTCGACGTCGTTGTGCTTCGTCGCGTGCGAGAGCCGCTTGTAATGGTTGTGGACTGCGACCGAGAGCACCTTCTTGGCATGCTCCTGGCCGATGACGTAGTCGTCCAGGACCTTGCGAATCTCCTTGGGCGTCGGCACCCCGTCCTTGGACTTGACCAGCGCGGATTTCGATTCCTCGCGGATGATGTCCATGCAGAGTTCGACGCATTCGTCGCAGATGAACACGGTCGGTCCCGCAATGAGCTTGCGAACCTCGTGCTGGCTCTTGCCGCAGAAGGAGCAGTAGAGCGTGCTCTTGGAATCGCCGCCGCTGACCTTACTCATCGTCCATCTCCATTCTCGGAGCCGGAGACCACATCAGCCCAAAGCGGATGCAACCGTCGTCTCTTCGTCATCATAGGCGTTCAGTTCACGATCATCAGGTTAACGGCTCGTTCCGAAACGCCTGAATTCGCGGCTGATCCACAAGCGGATCAGGCTGAAACACCTGCGGGATCATCCCGCGTCCGTTCGATTCCCCATGCAAACACGGGGCCGGCCACCTTGCAATATGGGGCCGGATGGCGGGCGAGCCAACCCACAGGCGGCGCGCCCGCTCGTCGCAGCCGCCTCAGGCCGCGTCCTCGGGCCGCTTGTCGATGACCTTGTCGATCAGCCCGAACTCGCGGGCGGCCTCAGCGGTCATGAAGTTGTCGCGCTCCAGCGCCGCCTCGATCTCGGCATAGCTGCGACCGGTGTGGGTGACGTAGATCTCGTTCAGCCGGCGCTTCAGGCTCTCGACCTCGCGGGCATGGATCAGGATATCCGTGACCTGGCCCTGATAGCCGCCGGAGGGCTGGTGCACCATGATGCGGGCGTTCGGCAGGGCGAAGCGCATGTCCTTGGCGCCGGCGGTCAGCAGCAGCGAGCCCATCGAGGCGGCCTGGCCGACGCAGAGCGTCGTCACCGGGCAGCGGATGAACTGCATCGTGTCGTAGATCGACAGGCCCGAGGTCACCACGCCGCCGGGCGAGTTGATGTAGAAGGAGATCTCCTTCTTGGGGTTCTCGGCCTCGAGGAACAGCAGCTGCGCCACGATCAGCGAGGCCGAATAATCCTCGACCGGACCGGTCAGGAAGATGATGCGTTCACGCAGCAGGCGCGAATAGATGTCGAAGGCGCGCTCGCCGCGGCTCGATTGCTCGACCACCATCGGGACGAGATTGTTGTAGGTCTCGATCGGATCGCGCAGCATGAAACTGTCCTTGGGTGCAGAGCCGGGGGCGGGAGCCGGAAACCGGCGGTCGTTCGAATCGGATGTCCTGAGAGGCTATCCACATAAGCACGGCAAACGCGGCTGAAAAGAGAAGCGCCGCCCGGCATGAGCCGAGCGGCGCCACTGTCTCTGGTTAAGGTTTCCGGCGTGTTCAGGCGGACGCGTCTTCGCCCGCGGCATCCTCGGCCTTGTCGGCCTTCTTCGCCTTCTTGGCCGCGGCCTTCTTGGGCTTGGCCTCCGCCGATCCCTCGGCGTCCTCGTCGGCGTAGAGCGCCTCGCGGGAGACGGTCTGATCCTCGACCTTGATCTGGCCGAGCAGGTGGTCGACGACCTTCTCCTCGAAGATCGGGGCGCGGATCTCGGCGAGGGCCTGCGGGTTCTTGCGATAAAACTCCCAGACCTGCTTCTCCTGGCCGGGGAACTGGCGGGCGCGCTCGACGAGCGCCTGGGTGACCTCGTCATCGGAGATCTGGACCTTGGCCTGCTCGCCGATCTCGGCAAGCACGAGGCCGAGGCGCACACGGCGCTCGGCGATCTTGCGGTAGTCGCCCCGGGCGGCGTCCTCGGTCGTGCCCTCGTCCTCGAAGGACTTCTTGGCGTCCTTCATGTCCGCCTCGACCTGGCTCCAGACGCTGGCGAACTCCTGCTCGACCAGGGTCGGCGGCAGTTCGAAGGTGTACTTGCCGTCGAGGGCGTCGAGCAGGCTCTTCTTGAGCTTGCGGCGCGACTGGGTGGCGAAGTCGCGACCGATCTGCTCGCGGATCGCCGTCTTGAGCGCATCGAGCGACTCAAGCCCGAAGGCCTTCGCCAGCTCGTCGTCGATCATGATCGGCTCGGGCGCCTGCACCTCGGTCACGGTGACCTCGAACTCGGCCGGCTTACCGGCGAGATGCTCGGCGGTGTAGTTCTCGGGGAAGGTGACCTTGACCGTGCGGGTCTCGCCGGCCTTGGCGCCTTCGAGCTGCTCCTCGAAGCCGGGGATGAACTGGCCGGCGCCGAGATCGAGCGGAATGCCCTCGCCCGTGCCGCCGTCGAAGGGCTTGCCCTCGAGCGTGCCGACGAAGGAGATCATCAGGCGGTCGCCGCTGGCGGCCACGGCACCCTCGCCCTTGTTGGAGAAGCTGCGGTTCGAGCCGGCCATCCGCTCCAGGGCGGCGTCGACATCGGCGTCGGGAACCTCGGCGACCGGCTTGGTGAGCGCAACGTCCGACAGGTCGGCGAGCTCGATCTTCGGCAGGACCTCGAGGGCGACGGTGAAGGCGAGATCGCCCTTGGCCTCCATCGCGGCCTCGATCTCGTCCTTGTTCTCGGGGAACTTGATCTGCGGCTCGAAGGCGAGCTTCAGGCCGTGATCGGCGACGATCTTCTGGTTGGCCTCGTTGACCGCGTTCTGCACGACATCGGCCATGACCGAGCGGCCATACAGCCGGCGCAGATGGCCGACCGGAACCTTGCCGGGACGGAAGCCGTTGATCTTGGCCTTGCCCTGCAGACCCTGGAGGCCGTCATCGAGCCGCGTCTTGAGGTCGGCGGCGTTCAGCACCACCTGAAATTCGCGCTTGAGGCCCTGCGAGAGGGTTTCGGTCACGTTCATCGTTTTCGATCCGCCAACAGCTCGTTATTTCAATGTCCAAAGCGCGACGCCGGGAGACCGCCGCCGCGCTCACGAAAACCATCCGATGGTGCGGGCGGAGGGACTCGAACCCCCACGACTTTCGCCGCTGGTACCTAAAACCAGTGCGTCTACCAGTTCCGCCACGCCCGCCGGCCCGATGGCGCCAGCACGCGGGAAAGCGCAGCGCGGCCATCATTGGGCGCCGGTGCTATACGCATTTCAGGCGGCCCATGCAGCAAAAAAATGACGGTTCTGCAAAAGACGCCGGGCGGCCGTCCTCACGCGATCGCAAGGATGCGGCCTCTCGCCTTCGGTCCCGCCGCCGATTATGCCGGTGATCATGACCGACGCGACAGACAGTCCCGCCCCGCCGACCCGCCGCACCGCGCTCGCGTCGCTGGGAGCCCTCGCCGCCCTGCCCGGCCTTTCCATGCGGGCCGGGGCGCAGACGACCTCCGGCGCCGCCCCCGTCACCCGGACCCTGTCGGCCGGGCCGGCGCGGCAGAGGCTGCGCCCGGCGCCGGCCGTGGACACCGAGCTCTGGGCCTTCGACGGCGCGACCCCGGGACCGGCGCTGCGAATCCAGCAGGGCCGGACGCTGCATCTGCGCCTCGCCAACAAGACCACCGCGCCGCTGGCGCTGCACTGGCACGGCCTGCGCGGCGAGGCGGCGATGGATGGCGTCGGCGGGTTCAGCCAGGAGCCGATCGCGCCGGGCGAGAGCTTCGAGTACCGGCTGACGCCGCCCGATTCGGGAACGATCCTGTATCGGCCGCTGGTCCTGGGCGGCGCGGCCGAGCCCGCCGGCCGTGGCCTGAGCGGGCTTCTGGTGGTGGAGGAAAAGGACCCGCCGCCGGTGGATCTCGACCTGCCCGTGCTGGTCACCGACTGGCTGCTGGGCGACGACAATGCGCTTCAGCCCTTCCCTGCAGACAGCCCCGCAGCCGCCGCCGCGGGCCGGCTGGGAAGCTGGATCACCGTCAACGGTGTTGCGCCGCCGCAGCGCGTGCCGGTCGCGCCGGGCGCGCGGGTGCGCCTGCGGCTCGCCAATGCCTGCAATGCCCGGATCATGCGGCTGCGCTTCGACGGCATCACGGCGGTGGTCATCGCGGTCGATGGGCAACCCACCGAATCCTTCGAGCCGGTGCGCTCGCAACTGCCCTTCGCGCCGGGAACCCGCTACGACCTCCTGGTCGACATGCCCACAGAGGCGGGTGCGACCGCGATCGTCACGGCGCTGGTCGGCTCGGGCGTGCCGCTGGTCCGGCTCGTCACCGAGGGCGCCGCCCGGCCGGCCTCGACCGCGCCGATGGCGCTCAAGGCCAACCCGACGCTGCCGGCGGCGGTTCGCCTGCAGGATGCGGTGCGGCCGCAGATCGTGATCGAGGGCGGCGCGAAACTCGGCGCGGATTTGAAGCTCGACATGGCGGGGCTGGATCCCGCCCGCCCCTGGCGCCTCAATGGCGGGACGGGAGACGCAGCAGGCAAGCCCCTGTTCAGCGTCAAGCGCGGCACGCCGATCGTGCTCGCCATCGACAACCGGACCGCCTTCCTCCAGCCGCTGCATGTCCACGGCCACTGCTTCCGCCTGCTCCACCCGCTCGATGATGGCTGGGAGCCCTATTTCCTCGACACGGTGCAGATTCCCGACGGCAAGCGCCTGCATATCGCCTTCATCGCCGAAAATCCGGGACGCTGGCTGATCTCCTCGACGGTGCTGGAGCGCTTCGACCGCGGCCTGTGGACCTGGTTCGAGGTGACCTGATGGCCGAGAGCCGCCTGCGGCGCTCGATGCGTTGGCTGCTGGCGGCGTTCTATCTCGCGGCCGGCCTGCTGCATCTCTCCCGCCCGGAGGGCTTCCTGCCGATCGTGCCGGACTGGGTTCCGGCGCCTCTGGCGGTCGTGATCGCCACCGGCGTTGCGGAGATCGCCGGCGCCGTCGGCCTGATGATCCCGCGCCTGCGCCCGGCCGCAGGAATCGGGCTCGCGCTCTACGCGGCCTGCGTCTTCCCGGCCAACATCAAGCATGCGCTGGAAGGCATTGCGGTCACAGGCCTTCCGTCGAGCTGGTGGTATCATGCACCGCGGCTGGCGCTGCAGCCCGTGCTGGTCTGGTGGGCGCTCCAGGCCGGCGGCGTGATCCGCTGGCCATGGCCCCGCCGATGACTGCTTAACGTCATTGCGAGCGTAGCGAAGCAATCCAGGGCCGCGCGCTCTAAGAGTTTGGATTGCTTCGCTACGCTCGCAATGACGTCAGCCCTTCACGCCAGTCCGAGCCGCGTCAGCACGTCGGCGACGATCGCGTCCTTCGAGGATTCGACCGAAACGACGAGCGGTCGCTCGTCCTCGCCCGGCTCCTCGAGCGTGGCGAACTGGCTGTCGAGCAGCGCCGTCGGCATGAAGTGATGCTGCCTCTGCGCCATGCGTTGCCCGATCAGTTCGCGCGAGCCCCTGAGATAGACCAGCGCGACATCCGCCCGATCGCCGACGATGACGCGGCGATAGGCCCGCTTCAGCGCCGAGCAGGTGACGATGCCGTTCCGGCCCGAGGCCCGCAGATCATCGATCCAGGCGGCGATGGCGGCGAGCCAGGGCTTGCGGTCCTCGTCGGTCAGCGGTGTTCCGCCGGCCATCTTGGCGACGTTCTCCGGCGGGTGGAACGAGTCGGCGTCGCGGAAGGGCCAGCCGAGTTGGGCGGCGAGGCGCTCGCCGAGCGAGGTCTTGCCCGAGCTGGCGACGCCCATGACGACGATGACGGCAGGCTTGACCGTCCTGTGCGAGGCAACCATCCGGAGTCAGCCCTGCTTTTTGGGTTCGACATGGCCGCCGAAGCCAGCGCGCATCGCCGAGAGCACCTTCTCGCCGAAGGTGTGGTCGACACGCGAGCGGAAGCGCGCGAACAGCGCCGAGGTCAGCACCTCCGCCGGCGTCGCGGTCTCGACCGCGGCATCGACGGTCCAGCGCCCCTCGCCCGAATCCGAGACATTGCCGGAATAGGCGGAGAGGTCCTCGTCGGCGGCCAGCGCTTCGGCCGTCAGGTTGAGCAGCCAGGAGGTCACGACCGAGCCGCGGCGCCAGACCTCGGCGATCTCGGCGGTGTCGAAGGCAAAGCCGTATTCAGGCGGCAGGTCTTCCTTGGCCGACGCATTGCGCAGCAGGTCGAAGCCCTCGGCGAAGGCCTGCATCATGCCGTATTCGATGCCGTTATGGACCATCTTGACGAAATGGCCGGCGCCGACCGGGCCGCAATGGAGATAGCCCTCCTCGCTCGTCGGGTTGCGGCCCTCGCGGTGCTTCGTCGGCTCGATCTCGCCCTTGCCGGGCGCGAGCGTCGCGAAGATCGGCTCCAGCCGCTCGAAGGCCGCCTTGTCGCCGCCGATCATCAGGCAGTAGCCGCGGTCGAGGCCATGCACGCCGCCCGACGTGCCGACGTCCATGTAGTGCAGGCCCCTGGCCGCCAGCTCGCGCCCGCGGCGCACGTCGTCCTTCCAGAAGGCGTTGCCGCCGTCGATCAGCGTGTCGCCCGGCGAGAGCAGGCCGGCGAGTTCGGCCAGCGTCGCCTCGGTGATCTTGCCGGCCGGCAGCATCACCCAGATCGCGCGCGGCGCCTGGAGCCTGGCGACCATGTCGGCGAGATCGGCCGCGACGACCGCGCCATCGGTCGCCAGAGCCGCGCCGGGCTTGGGATCGCGGTCATAGACGACGCAGTCATGGCCGGCGCGCATCAGCCGGCGCACGATGTTGCCACCCATCCGGCCGAGGCCGACCATTCCAAGCTGCATGAAGTCCCTCCTCGGCAGCGGGCATCGTCCCGCCAGGGAGCTTCTGGCACCGGGCCGCCGCCGCGACAAGCCGTTCCCCGATGCGGGAACCGTCAGCCGCGGCGCTCGTGCTGGCGGATGGTGAAGGAGTAAACCGAATCCGGATTCTTCGTCGGCGGATGAGGGAGGTAGACGACGAATTCGCGTCGTTTATTCAACTCCGTGAACAGGTTGCCCTGATAGCACTCATAGAGCCCACCCTTGAAGGTGTAATACAGCGCAGCATGCGCATAGGTGATCTTGGGATCGATCAGCCGAGCGCCCGAGCCAACCGGGTGGAGACCGAAGGCGTGGCAGAAGGCGAACAGGTCGCGCGACTCCGCGGTCGACTCGGCGAAGCGATCCGCCGCGCGTTCGATCAGGTCTTCGCCGGCCTCATGGAGCTCGGGGGCCCACTGCTGGAACTGATGTTTGATGGCAAAGGCGAGATAGGCGCTGTTTTCGCGCCGGCGCAGCGGGTCCATCTCGCCCATGCGCTTGAGTGCCTGGCCAATCCCGAAGGTCAGGACGCTGTCGAGGGCCTTCTTCGCCCTGTCCCGGTAGCCTCCCAGCAGGTCCGGAAAGGTTCGCGAGATCGTCGCGATGTCGCCCTTCCTGACAATCGCCACGCACGCGCTCCTTGTCACCGGAGTGCTAGTAAACCGCGACCGCTGAGCGTCCACAAGCGTTGCCGTACCGGGGAGGTTCGGTGGCGTCAGGGGAACATCAGCGCCAGCGGCTCCATCGACCAGAGTGGCTGGACGGCGAGATGGCGCACGCAGGCGCCGGCCGGCAGGGCCCCCTCCTCGCGCCAGCGCGCGACGAGGGCCGTCGCCTCGGCCGCCCGCGCCAGCCCGACCGCCAGGACCTCGTGGCCCGGCCCGCCCGCCTCGCCGGGAGCAGTGCCGAGGAAGCTGAGCCGGCCCCGCCCCGAGAGAGCGAGCGCGCCGACCCGCTCCAGCAGGGCGGCGCGGCCGGGCGCGGCGGCCTCGAACTCGATGAGGAGGACGACCTCCATCGCCGTCAGCCGTTGCGGAAGGTGTAGCTGTAGCCGTTGATCGCCGGCACGCCGCCGAGATGGGCGTAGAGCACCTTCGATCCGGCCGGGAAGAAGCCCTTCTTCACCAGGTCGATCATGCCCTGCATGGATTTCCCCTCATAGACGGGGTCGGTCATCATGCCCTCGAGCCGGGCGGAGAGGCGGATCGCTTCGATGGTCTCCTGCGAGGGGACGCCGTAGACCGGGTAGGCGTAGTCCTCGTTCAGGACGATGTCGTCTTCGACGATGTCCTTGCCGCCGATCAGGGCCGAAGTCTTCTGCGCGATGTCGAGCACCTGCGCCCTGGTCTGGGCCGGGGTGAAGGAGGCGTCGATGCCGATGACGTTGCGCTGGCGGCCATCCTTCGCGAAACCGACGACCATGCCGGCATGGGTCGAGCCCGTCACGGTGCAGACGACGATGTAGTCGAACCGGAGGCCGAGCTGCGCCTCCTGCGCCCTCACCTCCTCGGCAAAGCCGACATAGCCGAGGCCGCCGAACTTGTGGACGGAGGCGCCGGCGGGGATCGGATAGGGCTTGCCGCCCTTGGCCTTCACATCCGCCAGCGCATTCTCCCAGCTCTGGCGGATGCCGATGTCGAAGCCCTCGTCGACGAGCTGGACGTCGGCGCCCATCACCCGCGACATCAGGATGTTGCCGACGCGGTCGTAGACGGCATCCTCATGCGGCACCCAGCTCTCCTGCACGAGACGGCACTTCATACCGATCTTGGCGGCGGTCGCGGCGACCATGCGGGTGTGGTTCGACTGGACGCCGCCGATCGAGACCAGCGTGTCGGCACCCGACGCGATCGCATCCGGCACGATATATTCGAGCTTGCGCAGCTTGTTGCCGCCGAAGGCGAGGCCGGAATTGCAGTCCTCGCGCTTGGCGAAGAGCTCGACCTGGCCGCCGAGATGGGCGGACAGACGCGGCAGCGGCTCGATCGGCGTGGGGCCGAAGGTCAGCGGGTAACGCTCGAATTTCGACAGCATGGTTCTTGCCTGCTCCGGATTGAACTCCGGAAAAGCTAGCGAAAATCATCTGAAAGGTGCTTTCGAAGTTGAGGCATGGATTGGCGTCTTGACGTCGCGATCGATCCCATCCTCTGTTGCGCCTCTCAGATTGATCCCCTTTTTCGGAAGATCCTTTCATGGAGCCCAAACTCGATCGGACCGACCTCAAGATTCTGCGGCTGCTGCAGAGCGACGGGCGGATGGGCAATGCCGAGATCGCCAAGCGCGTGAACACCAGCGCCGCCACCTGCCACAGGCGGATCCAGCGCCTGTTCGCGGAGGGTTACGTCACGGGTGTGCGGGCGCAGGTCTCGCCGCAAATGGTTGAGATGGGCACGCTCGCCTTCGTCGGTGTGGTGCTGGACCGCTCGACGCCCGAGAGCTTCGGCGATTTCGAGGCGGCGATTCGCGCGATGCCAGTCGTGCTCGACTGCCACATCGTCGCGGGTGATTTCGACTACATCCTGAAGATCCGCGTCCGCGACATGGCGGATTTCAACAAGCTCCACGGGGACAAGCTGATCGCGCTGCCCGGCGTACGCCAGACCCGCACCTTCTTCGTGATGAAGGAGGTCGTCGACAACGCGCCGCTGGCGTTCTGAGCGCCGCATCCGCCGCCGCCCGAGGCGGCGGGGCGAGCGGTGTCGTCAGACCGGCTGACCCGGCACCTGCTCGTCGCGCTCGTAGACGAAATTGGCGCGGCCGACGAGCAGCGTATCGACGGCGCCGATGCGGTCGACGTCCTTGCCGGCATAGGGCAGCGAACGCAGCACATAGCGAAACGCATTGAGGCGCGCCCGCTTCTTGTCGTCGGACTTCACCACCGTCCAGGGCGAATCGGCCGTGTCGGTGGCGAAGAACATCGCCTCCTTGGCCGCCGTGTAGTCGTCCCATTTGTCGAGGCTGGCGAGATCGACGGGCGAGAGCTTCCACTGCTTCAAGGGATGCGCCTCGCGCTCCCTGAAGCGGCGATGCTGCTCGTCGCGGCTGACCGAGAACCAGAACTTGATCAGATGGATGCCGCTGCGCACCAGATTGCGCTCGAACTCCGGCGCCTGGCGCAGGAACTCCCGGTATTCGGTGTCGGAGCAGAAGCCCATGACGCGCTCGACGCCGGCCCGGTTGTACCAGGAACGGTCGAACAGGACGATCTCTCCGGTCGTCGGGAGATGCTGGACATAGCGCTGGAAATACCACTGGCCGCGCTCGACCTCGCTGGGCTTCTCCAGCGCCACCACCCGGGCGCCGCGCGGATTGAGATGCTCCATGAAGCGCTTGATGGCGCCGCCCTTGCCGGCCGCGTCGCGGCCCTCGAACAGGATGACGACGCGCTGACGCGACTCCTTCACCCAGGTCTGCAGCTTGAGGAGCTCGGACTGCAGCCTGAACTTGTCGCGCTCATAGTCCTTGCGCAGCATCTTGTAACGATAGGGATAGGCGCCCTGGCGCCAGTCGCCCGATAATTCGTCGCTGGTTTCGCGCGGTTTTCCGGGCGCCTTCGGCAGGCCGAGCGCGCTGCGCATCCGGCGGGCGTCGTCGGGCGAGGCGCCTGCGAGGATCGCCTCGACACCCCCCGCCGCATCGGCCTCGCCAGCCACCGACGAGAGGGCGGCGATCTGCGCTTCCTGAACCGCTTCCGTCCGTTCCGCCGCCAAGCCGGCCTCGATGCCCTCGGCGTTCACGGCGGGCTCGACTTGAGTGGGGACCGGGCGGGGCTGCCGAGACGCTGCACCGGTTGAGGGCTGTCGACGGGTCGCCACGATCAATCTCCCTCGCATGGGCCGCCGGCCCGATTTCGAGGAGTGTCCCTGCAATTGACGCAGCGTCGCCATGATCTGGATCAATCCGCCGCGGCCGGCGCTCAGACTTGGATCAACCGCTGGACCTGATTGGCGTCGAGGTCCTTCATCGCGCCCGAGAGCACGACCTCGCCGCGGTCCATCACGAACATCGTGTCGGCGAGGTCGCGGGCGAAGTCGAAATACTGCTCGACCAGCACGATCGCCATGTCGCCCCTGGAGCGCAGATAGTCGATCGCGCGGCCGATATCCTTGATGATCGAGGGCTGGATGCCCTCGGTCGGCTCGTCCAGCACCAGCAGTTTGGGTCGGGTCACCAGCGCCCGCGCGATGGCGAGTTGCTGCTGCTGGCCTCCCGAGAGGTCTCCGCCGCGTCGGCTCAGCATGGATTTGAGCACGGGGAACAGGTCGAAGAGTTCGTCGGGGACATAGCGTTCCCGGCGCGGCAGCGGCGCGAAGCCCGTCTCGAGGTTTTCCTTGACGCTGAGCAGCGGAAAGACCTCGCGGCCCTGCGGCACGAAGCCGATGCCGGCCCGCGCCCGGTCCTCGGTGCGCAAGGTTGAGATGTCCTCGCCGCCGAAGGAGATCTTGCCCGCGCTGATCGCCTGCTGGCCGACGATGGCGCGCATCAGCGTGGTCTTGCCGACGCCGTTGCGGCCCATCACGCAGGTGACCTTGCCGGCTTCAGCGGTGATCGAGACCCGCCGCAGCGCCTGGGCGGCGCCGTAATGCAGGTCGATGGCGTCGACGGTCAGCATGATGCGGCCTTGAGCTTTGCGTCATTGCGAGGAGCAAAGCGACGAAGCAATCCAGAGGCCGTCGAGCGAGCCCTCCTGGATTGCTTCGCTTCGCTCGCAATGACGGTGAGGATGCGGCGGATCATGCTCATCGTCCCAGATAGACTTCGACGACGCGCTCGTTGGCGCTGACCTGGTCGAGCGGGCCCTCGGCCAGCACCGAGCCCTCGTGCAGCACGGTGACCTTCACGCCGAGTTCGCGGATGAAGCCCATGTCGTGCTCGACGACGATGACCGAATGGTCCCTAGCGATCTCCTTGAGCAGGACAGCCGTCTCGGCGGTCTCGCCGTCGGTCATGCCGGCGGCGGGCTCGTCGACGAGCAG
Source organism: Allobosea sp. R86505 (assembly GCF_042466375.1). Classification (NCBI taxonomy): domain Bacteria; kingdom Pseudomonadati; phylum Pseudomonadota; class Alphaproteobacteria; order Hyphomicrobiales; family Alloboseaceae; genus Allobosea; species Allobosea sp. R86505. Next base: position 3,469,121 of record NZ_JAXHPY010000001.1, read on the forward strand.
GAGCTTTGGGTCCTGCGCCAGCAGCATGCCGATCTCGAGCCACTGCTTCTGGCCATGCGAGAGCGAGCCGGCGAGCCGGTCGCGGACGTCTGCGAGCTTGATGATGCCGAGGATGTCGTCGATCCGCTTCTGCTGCGCTGCGGCCGTCTTCCAGAACAGGGTCCGCGCCACCGTGCGCGGCGCCTTCAGCGCCAGAAGGATGTTGTCCTCGATGGTGTGGAAGTCGAAGACCGTCGGTTTCTGGAACTTGCGGCCGATGCCGAGATTGGCGATCGCCGCCTCGTCGAGCCGTGTCAGGTCGATCGACCCGCCGAACATCACCGTGCCGACATCGGGCTTGGTCTTGCCGGTGATGATGTCCATCATCGTCGTCTTGCCGGCGCCGTTGGGGCCGATGATGGCGCGCATCTCGCCGGGCTCGATCGTCAGCGAGAGGCCGCGGATCGCCTTGAAGCCGTCGAAGGAGACGCTGACGCCGTCGAGATAGAGCAGCGAGGAGGTCAGGGCGCCGGGGTTGGATGCGTTCATGCGCGTCACTCCGCCGGGGCCGGTTCGGGCGCTGTCGCGGGAGGCGGCCGGCGCCTTTTCTCCCACCAGTCCTGCGCCGTGCCGAGGATGCCCTTGGGCATGAAGAGGGTGACGAAGACGAAGAGCGCACCGAGCGCAAACAGCCAGTAGGGCGCCATGAAGCCGGAGGTGAAGATCGTCTTGGCGTAGTTGACGACGCCGCCGCCCAGCGCCGCGCCGACCAGCGTGCCGCGCCCGCCGACGGCGACCCAGATCACGGTCTCGATCGAGTTGGCGGGGGCGAATTCGCTGGGGTTGATGATGCCGACCTGGGGCACGTAGAGCGCCCCCGCGACGCCCGCCATGCAGGCCGAGACCGTGAAGACGAAGAGCTTGAAGCGGTCGACCCGGTAACCGAGGAAGCGCGTGCGCGACTCCGCGTCGCGGATCGCGATGACGACCTTGCCGAGCTTCGAGACGACGATGCCGCGCGCGATCAGGAAGCCCGCGATCAGCATGACGCAGGTCATGGAAAACAGAGCCGCGCGAGTCGCTTGCGCCTGGACGTTAAAGCCGAGGATGTCCTTGAAATCGGTCAGGCCGTTGTTGCCGCCGAAGCCCATGTCGTTGCGAAAAAAGGCGAGCAGCAGGGCGTAGGTCAGCGCCTGGGTGATGATCGAGAGATAGACGCCGGTGACTCTGCTGCGGAAGGCGAACCAGCCGAAGACGAAGGCGAGCAGCCCGGGCGCGAGCAGCACCATCAGCATGGCGAAGGGGAAGGAGTCGAAGCCGTACCAGTACCAGGGCAGCTCCTTCCAGTTCAGGAAGACCATGAAGTCCGGCAGGATCGGGTTGCCATAGGTGCCGCGCGAGCCGATCTGGCGCATCAGATACATGCCCATCGCATAGCCGCCGAGCGCGAAGAAGGCGCCGTGGCCGAGCGAGAGGATGCCGCAATAGCCCCAGACGAGGTCGAGCGAGATCGCCAGCAGCGCGTAGCAGAGATATTTGCCCCAGAGCGACATGGTCGAGGTCGGGACATGGAAGGGCGAGCCGGCCGGCACGAGCAGGTTCAGCGCCGGGATCAGGATGGCGAGGCCGGCGATGAGGGCGAGGAAGACCGTGCCGCGCCGGTCCATGTCCTGCAGGAGGAAGCGCGCGATCATGCCTCCACCGCCCGGCCCTTGAGCGCGAACAGGCCGCGCGGGCGCTTCTGGATGAAGAGAATGATGAAGACGAGCAGCGCGATCTTGCCGAGCACCGCCCCCGCATAGGGTTCGAGCAGCTTGTTGGCGACGCCCAGCGTCATGGCGGCGACCAGCGTGCCCCAGAGATTTCCGACCCCGCCGAAGACCACGACCATGAATGAGTCGATGATGTAGCTCTGGCCGAGATTGGGGCTGACATTGTCGATCTGCGAGAGCGCGACACCGGCGAGCCCCGCCACGCCGGAGCCGAGCCCGAAGGTCAGCGCGTCGACGCGGCCCGTGCGGATGCCCATGGCCGAGGCCATGCGCCGGTTCTGGGTGACGGCGCGCATCTGCAGGCCGATCGGCGTCAGCTTCAGGATCGCCAGCAGGGCGGCGAAGACGAGCCCGGCGAAGACGATGATCCAGAGCCGGTTCCAGGTGATGGCGAGCTGGCCGATCTCGACCGCGCCCGACATGAAGGCCGGCGCGCCGACCTCGCGGTTGGTGGGCCCAAAGGCGGTGCGGACCGCCTGCTGCAGGATCAGGCTGATGCCCCAGGTCGCGAGCAGCGTCTCCAGCGGCCGGCCATAGAGGAAGCGGATGACGCCGCGCTCGATGGCGATGCCCACCAGCCCCGCCACCAGGAAGGCGAGCGGCACGGCGATCAGCAGCGAATAGTCGAACAGGCCCGGCGCACTGGTGCGGATGACCTCCTGGACGATGAAGGTCGTGTAGGCGCCGATCATGACCATCTCGCCATGGGCCATGTTGATCACGCCCATCACGCCGAAGGTGATGGCCAGCCCGATCGCGGCGAGCAGCAGCACCGAGCCGAGCGAGAGCCCGTACCAGAGGTTCTGTCCGGCCCGCCACAGCGCCAGCCGGCCCTCGATGTCGGAGACGGCGCGGGCCTGGGCGTCCTTCAGCGAGGCGGAGGCGTCGGCCGGCAGCGAGCGCAAAGTCGCCAGAGCATCCTGGTCGCCGCGCTCGCGCAGCACGTCGATGGCGGCGATGCGGTCGAAGGGCGGTGCGTCCGGCTTCGCGACGAGGATGGCGGCCTGGGCCTGGCGCAGCACGGCCTTGACCCGCGCATCGGCCTCCTTGGCGATGGCGCCTTCGAGCACCGGCAGAAGCGACGCATCACGCGATTTGAACACGGCCTCGGCCGCGGCGATGCGCCGGCCGGCATCGGGATTGAGCAGGCCGAGACCGCCCAGCGCGCCCTGAATGGTGCGGCGGACGCTGTTGTTGAGCCGTACGGCCGCCAGACCCGAAGGCGCGGCAGCGAGAGCCGCGCCGGTGCGGGCATCGAGGACGCGGCCATCCGGCATCCGGACGACGACGGCGCCGCCACCGGCCAGCAGCCGGCCCTCGGCCAGCGCCTCGATGATCACGGCCGCCTGCGGATGCGCCTGGGCGATCAGCGCTTCGATGGCACGGTTGGTTTCGGAAAAACTGTCGGCACCGAGCCGGACGAAGGCGTCGTCGGCGCTCTGGGCGGTTGCCGCGCCCGGGTGGAGCGCGAGCAGCATCGCCAGCGCCAGGGTGCGCAGAAGGCAGGACAGGATCCGCATGGGCTCGCTTCGAATGATCCGTCGGCGGGCGGAGCGCAGCGCCGGGTCGTGGTTTCGCGAACACCCCCGGCCCGAGCCGGGGGTGCCGCTGATTGCGAGGGCCGGCCGGGCCTTATGGCGCCCGTGCCGGCCCTCCCCCTCTCAAGTCGTCAGGCGCCGCCGCACTTGCCGGTCTTGGTGTTGAAGTTGCCGCACTTCTTCTCGACCCAGTCGCCGATCAGGTCCTTCGAACCGTCGAGGTGCTTGGACCAGGCGTCTCCGGGCACGAGATCAGTCTTGGAGACCACGTCGAACTGGCCGTCGGCCCTGATCTCGCCGATCAGCACGGGCTTGGTGATGTGGTGGTTGGGGAGCATCGTCGAGATGCCGCCGGTCAGGTTCGGCGCCTGGATGCCCGGCAGCGCGTCGATCACCTTGTCGGGATCGAAGCTCTTGGCCTTCTCGACCGCCTTCACCCACATGGCGAAGCCGATGACATGGGCCTCCATCGGGTCGTTGGTGACGGCCTTGTCGTTCTTCTTGAAGGCCTTCCACTGCTTGATGAAGGCCTCGTTCTCCGGCGTCTTGACCGACTGGAAGTAGTTCCAGGCGGCGAGATGGCCGACCAGCGGCTTGGTGTCGATGCCGGCCAGTTCCTCCTCGCCGACCGAGAAGGCGACGACCGGGATGTCGGTGGCCTTGACGCCCTGGTTGCCGAGTTCCTTGTAGAAGGGCACGTTGGCGTCGCCGTTGATCGTCGAGACCACGGCGGTCTTCTTGCCGGCGGTGCCGAACTTCTTGATGTCGGAGACGATCGTCTGCCAGTCGGAATGACCGAAGGGCGTGTAGTTGATCATGATGTCCTCCTTGGCCACGCCCTTGGCGAGCAGATAGGCCTCGAGGATCTTGTTGGTTGTGCGCGGATAGACGTAGTCGGTGCCGGCCAGCACCCAGCGCTGAACCTTCTCTTCCTTCGCGAGATAGTCGACCGCGGGGATCGCCTGCTGGTTCGGCGCCGCGCCGGTGTAGAAGACGTTGCGCTCGCTTTCCTCACCCTCGTACTGGACGGGGTAGAACAGGATCGAGTTCAGCTCCTTGAAGACGGGCAGCACGGATTTGCGGGACACGGAGGTCCAGCATCCGAACACGGCCGAGACCTTGTCCTTGGTGATCAGTTCGCGGGCCTTCTCGGCGAACAGCGGCCAGTTCGAAGCCGGATCGACGACGACGGCCTCGAGCTTCTTGCCGAGCACGCCGCCTTTCTTGTTCTGCTCCTCGATGAGCATGAGCATGACGTCCTTCAACGTCGTCTCGGAGATCGCCATCGTGCCCGAGAGCGAGTGAAGGATGCCGACCTTGATGGTCTCCTGCGCCGCCGCCGGCAGATGGGATGCAAGCATGGTGGCGCCCGCGAGTGCGGCGCCCAGAATAACGCGACGTGTGGTGTTCACGGATGATCCCCCGAACCAACCCTGGTTGGCCGCGCCTTCGAACAGGCGTCGGCGGGCCTCCCCGGCCCGGAGACTGAACTGGCAAGGGGCGTGCCAACGGCACAACCGGACGTTACAGGCCCACAAGTCTCTGCCATTCATGCGCCGTCAACGCCATTTCCTGCGAGGCAGCCGCTCCAACACGCAAGGATCGTGCATCAGCGCCATGTCTGCCCATTTCATGAGCAGACGAACCGCCCACCGAACAGGCAGCGGCACGTCACGTCGACGATACCGCCGCAAAAGCCGGCTTCGCAGCGGCGAAAGGCAGCGCGTTTTTTGACATTTACGCCGTGACGGGAATCGCCCTAGCCTCCTCTGGTCGGTAACAACTGAAAGGAGGTGATCCAGTGTCTCATTGTCATCAACCGCTGGTTCAAGGCGGGCAGACAGGGTCTCTCTCTCCGTGGGGGTCGTGTTCCGCCTGAGTTTTGGACCTTCAGGCCCGGTTACCGGGGCTGCGGTTCGGCAATGGAAGGGCTGCCCGAAAGGGCGGCCCTTCTTCCGTTGCAGGGGAGGAATCCACCGCCGGTTCTGGTATCCGGCCGTCGCGCATGCCACATCAGGCGGATGACGCAGTCCCTGCCCCATCCGGAAAGCTTCGGCCTTGTCCGCGCCTGAACCCAGCCGCGAGGCGATCCTCGACTTCATCGACGCAGAGCGCGAAGCCGGGCGCGAGGTCGGCCGCCGCGAGATCGCCAAGGCGTTCGGGCTCTCGGGCGGCGGCAAGATCTGGTTGAAGCGCCTGCTCAAGGAGCTCGAGGAAGAGGGCGAGACCGGCGGCGACGGCGTCGAGCGGCCAGTGCATCCGCGCGGCGCCCTGCCCCCGGTGCTGCTCTGCGAGATCAAAGGCAAGGATCGCGACGGCGACGCCTATGCCGTGCCGCTCGAGTGGAACGAGGCCGATCACGGCACGGCGCCCCGCATCCTGATCGAGCGGCCGCGCGAGTTCCGGGCGAAGCGCCATGCCGCGCCGGCGCCGGCCTTCGGTGACCAGGTGCTGCTCAAGCTGACGCGGCTGAAGGGCGTCGAGGGTTATCCCTATTCCGGTCGCGTGCTGAAGGTGATGGGCAAGGGCAAGGCGCAGGTGCTCGGCATCTTCCGCGCCATGCCGGACGGTTCGGGCCGCCTGATCCCGATCGACAAGAAGGCGCAAGGGCGCGAGGCGCTGATCCCGAAGGGCCAGACCGGCGATGCGCAGGATGGCGACCTGGTCTCGGTGGCGCTGCGACGCGAGACCCGCTTCGGCCCGCCCGAAGCGCAGGTCAAGGAGCGGCTGGGCTCGCTGAAGTCGGAGCGGGCGGTGAGCCTGATCGCGATCCACGCCCATGGCATTCCCAACGTCTTCCAGCCGGCCACGATCGCGGAAGCCGAGGCGGTGCGGCCGGCCGGCACGGCGGGACGCGAGGACTGGCGCGACCTGCCCCTGATCACGATCGACCCCGCCGACGCCAAGGACCATGACGACGCCGTCCATGCCGCGCCCGACGGCGACCCCGACAACCCCGGCGGCCATGTCGTCACCGTCGCGATCGCCGATGTCGCGGCCTATGTCAGGCCGGGCTCCGCGCTCGACCGGGAGGCGCTGGAGCGCGGCAACTCGGTCTATTTCCCCGACCGCGTCGTGCCGATGCTGCCAGAGCGGATCTCGAACGATCTGTGCTCCCTGCGCGAGGGCGAGGACCGGCCCGCGCTGGCGGTGCGGCTCGTGCTCAAGGCCGACGGCTCGAAGAAGAGCCATTCCTTCCACCGCATCCTGATGCGCTCGGCCGCCAAGCTCTCCTACCAGCAGGCGCAGGCCGCCATCGACGGACAGGGCGACGAGAAGGCCTCGGCCGTCCGCGACACGATCCTGATGCCGCTCTGGGCGGCCTATGGCGTGGCGGCGCGCGCCCGCGATGCGCGCCAGCCGCTGGATCTCGACCTGCCCGAGCGCAAGCTGATCCTGAAAGCGGACGGCTCGGTCGACCGCGTCGTCGTGCCGGAGCGGCTGGCGGCGCACAAGCTGATCGAGGAGTTCATGATCCTCGCCAATGTCGCGGCGGCTGAGACCCTGGAGAAGGCCGGCAGCCTGCTGATCTATCGCTGCCATGACGAGCCTTCGCTCGAGAAGATGCGCGCGCTCGGCGAGGTGCTGGCCTCGATCGGCATCAAGCTGCCCAAGGAGGGCGTGCTGCGCCCGGCGCTGTTCAACCGCATCCTCGGCATGATCAAGGGCTCGGAGAACGAGATCTTCATCAACGAGGTCGTGCTGCGCAGCCAGGCCCAGGCGGAGTATGTCGCCGAGAATTACGGGCATTTCGGGCTCAATTTACGCCGCTACGCCCATTTCACCTCGCCGATCCGGCGCTATGCCGATCTCGTCGTCCACCGCGCCCTGATCGCGGCCCAGCGCTTCGGCGAGGACGGCCTGCCGAAGGGCACGACGTTGGAGACGCTGCGCGAGGTCTCGACGCGGATCTCGGCCGCCGAGCGGCGCGCCATGGCGGCCGAGCGCGAGACGGTGGACCGGCTGATCGCGCATTTCCTCGCCGACCAGATCGGCGCCTCCTTCGATGGGCGCATCGGCGGCGTCAACAAGGCGGGGCTCTTCGTCAAGCTCGACGGCACCGGCGCCGACGGCTTCATTCCTGCCTCGACGCTCGGCGCCGACTACTACCGCTACGACGAGGCGGCGCATGCCCTCATCGGCGAGCGCACGGGCGAGAGCTTCCGCCTCGGCGACCGCGTCCATGTGAAGCTCGTCGAGGCGGCACCGGTCGCCGGCGCGCTGCGCTTCGAACTGCTCTCGGCCGGCCGCGCGGCGACGGGAGGCGGCCTCGGCGGACACGGGCCCGCGCCGCGCCGCGGCAAGGCCGGCGCCTTCGGCGGTCCGCCCGGTGGCCGCAGCGGCCCGGGGCGCTTCGCCAAGGGCAAGGCCGGCAAACCCAAATCCGGAAAGAGGCGGTGATGGCAGTCCAGATCCACACGGCGGCCCCCCAACCGCAGGCGCGAGACTGGCGCCGGGCGATCGGCAACGGCCTGCGCAGGCGCTGCCCGCATTGCGGCCAGGGGCGCCTGTTCAAGGGCTTCCTGAAGCCGGTCGACACCTGCGAGGCCTGCGGCGAGGCGCTGCATCACCAGCGCGCCGACGATCTGCCGCCCTATGTCGTCATCACCATCGTCGGGCATGTCGTCGTCGGCGGCCTGCTGCTGGCCGAAAAATACGCCGACTGGTCGATGGGCCTGCACATGGCGATCTGGCCGGCGCTGACCATCATCCTCTCCCTGCTGCTGATGCAGCCGGTGAAGGGCGGCGTCATCTGGCTGCAATGGGCGATGCGCATGCACGGCTTCGGCGGGATGCCGGACCTGCCGGAACGCCAACCCTTGCCGCCTGCGGTCCAGCAGCCATGAACGACCACGCCGTCACCCTGACGAACGCCGAGCGGGTTCGGGTCGCCGCCAATCAGCGCCCCCGCGACGCGGCGACGATGATGATCCTCGACCTCAGGGCCGCCAAGCCGCGGATCCTGATGGGCAAGCGCCATGCCGGCCACAAGTTCATGCCGGGCAAATATGTCTTCCCAGGCGGGCGCCTCGACCCGGGCGACCGTCGCATGGCTGCCACCGGAGCGCTGGCCCAGATCTGCGAGGACCGCCTGCTGAAGCGCACCGTGCGCCCCAGCATCGGCAAGGCGCGCGCGCTGGCGCTGGCGGCGATCCGCGAGACCTTCGAGGAGACCGGCCTGCTCTTCGGCTCGGCGGATTACGGTGCACCCGAGGCGCCGCCGGCCGGAAGCTGGACGGACTTCGCCGCCCACGGCGTCTATCCCGATCTCTCCGCCGTCTCCTATGTGGCACGCGCGATCACGCCGCCGCGGCGCCCCAAGCGCTTCGACACCCGCTTCTTCACCGTCGACGCCTCGGCCGTCGCCAAGCGCATCGAGAACGTGGTCGGGCCCGATTCGGAGCTGGTCGACCTGGTCTGGGTCGATTTCGACGAGGCGAAGGCGCTCGATCTGCCGACGATCACCAAGGTGATCATCCAGGAGGTCGAAGCCCGGATCGAAGGGGGTTTCGCGCCCTTTCTGCCGGTGCCCTTCTACTGGGAGAAGAATGGCGCCTTCGTCCGCGAGGAACTCTGAGGCTTCGGCCGGGGCGATGCGCGGCGCACAGCGCCATGGCGCCTTGACTTCGGCGGGGCTTTCCGGCATTCCCACGCCCGACGGTTTGCCGGGTTCGCCCGGCCTTTCTCATTTTCCGTGGGCCTCATCAGCCCCGCATGGTTCGAGGATATCCCCATGGCCAAGGCCGTGACCATCAAGATCAAGCTGCTTTCGACCGCCGACACCGGCTACTTCTACGTGACGAAGAAGAACTCGCGCACGATGACCGAAAAGATGTCGATGAAGAAGTACGACCCCGTCGCGCGCAAGCACGTCGAGTTCAAGGAAACCAAGATCAAGTGAGGCGCTTGCGCCTGCCGATCCCGGTCGCCATCGAAACCGCCCTCTCCCGGGCGGTTTTTTGTTGCCGGAGCGACGCTGGCGGCGTGAGCCCCCGCCCCTCCGCAGGAAGGTCATGACGCCATGAGCACCGACAGGCCCCGCCGGCCGATGAGCGCACGCGACAAGGCCGAGGCGCTGTTCACCGTGGCCGTACCGAGGGTGGCCCCGCCTGCGGAGAAGCGCATGGCCGTGCCCGGCGCGCGCGAACTCGTCTCGCTGCGGATCGACAGCGACGTGCTCGCGCATTTCCAGGACGAGGGCCCCGGCTGGCAGGACCGCATCAACGCAGCGCTGCGGCGCGCGACCGGGCTTTAGACATTCCTCCGCCGGCGGCGGGCGCATCCTGCCAGGATGACGATGCAGCGAGACCCGGAGAGCGACTTTTTGCTCGGCTGCGGCGCAATTGTCACGCCGCGGCACGCTGAATGATGTCAGGTTGAGGATCGGTCGGGGGCGACGACCACCTGCGGCAGCGATGCGCGCTGCGCAGGCGTTCGTCCCTCGTCACCGGAAGACCGACCCGTGAACGCCGCAGACCCCGATCCCGACGCCCGCAGCACGCCTCACGGGGCCGGCCGCCGGCTGCTGAAACTCCTCATCGAAATCGATTCCTCGCGCTTCCTCGGCAACCGCGTCGTCGCGGCGGTTGCGCTCATCGCCATCCTCGCGATTTTCGCCGGGCTCGGCTATCTCGTGCCGGCCGTGCTCTCGCAGTATTTCTGAGGCGGGGGAGAGGTGGCCGGCCGGCGGCGGTTCTGAGGAGGCCAGAATGTCCGCAACCGACCGGCCGAGCCCTCCGGGTTCCCAGGAGATGCGGCGGACCTGAGAGCCGGGGGGCGTCGCGATGCAGCCATTGACGCTGCGTCGGCCGGACCATTGCAGGGGCAAGGCCTTCGAATCAATCGCGCGGACGCGATTCACCAATGATCTTCGGCGCTTAACCTTACCGCGTAACCAGTCGCGGCGCCGCGCAGCGCGCCGCGTCAGGCGGCGTTGGCGGCGATGACGCGATTGCGGCCATTGGCCTTGGCCAGATAGAGCGCGTCGTCGGCGCGCTTCATGATCTCGGCGGGCGAGGCGTCGCCGGCGCGCCGGCTCGACACGCCGATCGAGACGGTGACGGGAATGCTGTTCGTCGCGCCCTGAATGCCGAAGGGTTCCGACACGACCCGCTCGCGGATGCGTTCGGCAACCGCATAGGCGGCGTCGAGCGCCGTATCCGGCAGCACCACGACGATCTCCTCGCCCCCCATGCGGGCGACGAGATCGATGCCGCGGGTGCAGGAGCGGACGCGGTCGGCGAATTCGCGCAGAACCTCGTCGCCGACATCATGGCCGTAGCTGTCGTTGACCCGCTTGAAATGGTCGATGTCGAGCACGAGCAGGGCCAGCGAGCGGGCGCGCAGGGCGGATTCGTCGAACAGCGCCGCCATGCGGATGTCCATGTAGCGGCGGTTGTGCAGCCCGGTGAGCTGGTCCATCACCGCCATCTCCATCGACGACTGCACGCTGTCGCGCAGCTTCTCGGTGAACCGCTTGCGGCGCACCTGGGTGCGGACGCGGGCGAGCAGCTCGTTGCGATCGATCGGCCGGATCAGAAAGTCATGCGCGCCGATCTCGAGGCCACGCAGGATGCGGGTGCGGTCCTCCGCCTCCCCCATCATCAGCACGGAGACGTTGCGGGTCCGCTCGAGCGACCGCAGCTGGCTGCACAGGCGCAGCCCGTCATAGCCCTGCAGATCGAGGCTGACGAGGACGCTGTCGAAATCGCCCTCGACGGCGCGCAGCAGCGCCTGCTGCGGGTCCGGCTCGGTCTCGACGACATGGAAGGCCGACAGGGCACTCTCCAGTCGCTCGATCACGCGCGGCCGGTCCTCGACCACGAGGATGCGGCCGTTCAGCCCCGTCTCCGAGGCCGCCGCCGCCAGCGGATCGGCGATGCCGAGGCGGCGCGAGGCGAGCGCGCGGTTGCGCAGTTCGTCGGTCATCGATTTCAGCCGCACGAGGCTGCGGACCCGCGCAAAGAGCGCGGTGTCGTCGAGCGGCTTGGTCAGGAAATCATCGGCCCCGGCATCGAGACCCTTGAGCCGGTCGCCCGGCTGGTTGAGCGCGGTGACCATCACGACGGGGATATGCGCCGTCGTCGCCTCGCTCTTGAGGCGACGGCAGACGTCGAAGCCGTTCATGCCTGGCATCATCACGTCGAGCAGGACGATGTCGGCCTCGCCACGTTCGCAAATGGCGATGGCGTCGGGGCCGTTCAGCGCGGTGACGACGTCGAAATACTCCGCGGAGAGCTTCGCCTCCAGCAGCTTCACATTGGTGACGATGTCGTCGACGACGAGGACGCGCGCGGACATGGGTTCGCTTTCGAAGGCTCAGGCCGCGCCGGCATAGGCGCGGACGGTCTCCAGGAACTTCGCGACCGAGATCGGCTTCGAGAGATAAGCCTCGCAGCCGCCCTCCCGGATGCGTTCCTCGTCGCCCTTCATCGCGAAGGCGGTGACCGCGACGACCGGAATCGCCTTCAGGTCGTCATCCTCCTTCAGCCATTTCGTGACCTCGAGCCCCGAAACCTCGGGCAGCTGGATGTCCATGAGGATGAGGTCGGGATGATGCGCCCGGGCCAGCTCGATCGCCTCGATGCCGTCGGCCGTCTTCAGCGTGGCGTAGCCATGCGCCTCGAGGAGGTCGTTGAAGAGCTTCATGTTGAGCTCGTTGTCCTCGACGATCAGAACCGTCTTCATGATGCCGCCCTTCATTTGCGCCACGGACATCGGGGACTGATCCAGATTGTCCAAGCTGGCAGCCTCGTTCCATGATGCGTAACACGTAAGCCGTTGACGAAACGCAAACCCGAAGACCGATTCCGACAGGAGCCTTTCGAAAGCCATGGCCAGATCACCGAGCCTCGACGAAGCGGAGATGCTGGCCCTGCGCGCCCTGGGCTTTCTCGCCGCCGAGCCCGAGCGGCTCGAGCCCTTTCTCGCCGTCACCGGCCTAGGACCGGCGACCTTGCGGGCGGCGGCGGGGGAGCCGGCCTTTCTCGCCGCCGTTCTCGAGCATGTCGGCGGCAGCGATTCGCTGCTGCTCGAATTCGCCGCCAATCTCGGCGTGGCCCCCGAGACGGTCGCCCTGGCGCGCGAGCGCCTGAGCGGTCCGCCCGGCGGCGTGGCCGATTGAGCGCGGTGCAGCCCGTGGCGGCGCGGCGCGTCCTCTGCCGCGACTGCCTGACCGAGCACGAGGCGGAGGGGGATTCGCCCCGCCGCTGCCCGGCCTGCGGCTCGCCACGGCTGCTGCGGCACCCCGAGCGGGATGCCCTCAGCCTCGCGCATATCGACTGCGACGCCTTCTACGCCGCCATCGAGAAGCGCGACGATCCCAGCCTGCTCGACAAGCCGGTGATCATCGGCGGCGGCAAGCGCGGTGTCGTCTCGACCGCCTGCTACATCGCCCGGACCTATGGCGTGCGCTCGGCCATGCCGATGTTCAAGGCGCTGAAGGCCTGCCCGCAGGCCGTGGTCGTCAAGCCCGACATGGCGAAATACGTCGCCGTCGGCCGGCAGGTGCGCCGACTGATGCAGGAGCTGACGCCGCTGGTCGAGCCGATCTCGATCGACGAAGCCTTCCTCGACCTCGCGGGCACGGAGCTCTTGCACCATGCCAGCCCCGCGATCACGCTGGCGCGTTTCGCCCGGCGGATCGAGGCCGAGATCGGCATCACCGTCTCGGTCGGGCTGTCCTATGCGAAGTTCCTGGCCAAGGTCGCCTCCGACATGGACAAGCCGCGCGGCTTCTCGGTGATCGGGCGGGCGGAAGCCGTGGCCTTCCTTTCCGCCAAGCCGGTCGGTCTCATTCCCGGCATTGGCCAGGCCAGCGCGGCCAAGCTGGCCGAGGCGGGCTTCCGTCTGATCGGCGATCTGCGCGAGGCGCCGGTCGAAAAACTCTTCCGGCTGGCCGGCAAGGACGGCCCGCGGCTGAAGAACCTCGCCAACGGCATCGACCCGCGCCGTGTCACGCCCGACCGCGAAACCAAGAGCGTGTCCAGCGAGACCACGCTGGATGTCGACCTGTCCCGCTTCGAGGAGCTGGAGCCGGTGCTCTGGCGCCTCTGCGAGAAGACCTCCAAGCGTCTGAAGCATCAGGAACTGGCGGGCCGAACGATCACGCTGAAGCTGAAGACGGCGGATTTCCATTCGATCACGCGGGCGACGCGGCTGCCCGAGCCGACCCAGCTCGCCGCGCGGCTGTTCGTGGCGGGACGCGAGCTGCTGCGGCGCGAATGCACCGGGCCGCGCTACCGGCTGATCGGCATCGGCGCGAGCGACCTGACCGGCCCGGAAGAAGCCGACCACGGCGATCTCGCCGATGTCGCGACACCGCGGCTGAAGGCGATGGAGGGGGCCCTCGACAGCCTGCGCGCGCGCTTCGGCGACGCCGCGATCGGCAAGGGCCTGAGCCTGCGCCTGCCGCAGCGGGCCGGCTCCGGCACCGCTATTTCGCGCAATCCGCCTGAGGCAGAAGATCCAGACGCGTGAGCGTGCCGCGCAGCGCGAAGCTGCCGTAATCGAGCCTGACGGCGCCGGTGACGCCGTTCTCGTAGAGCTCGAACGAGATCGTGTAGGTCGGCGTCGTCTCGCCGGAGCCGACCTTGAAATAGGACATCGTCACCGGCCAGCGGGCCAGCTTCTCGAATTCGGGGCGCTGCAGCGGCTCCTCGGCGGGCTTGCTGTCGAGCTTGCGGCCGATGACCGAAAGCGTCTCGTAGACGTCCTTGCCGCCATTGGCGCCGTCATAGAGCCGGACGTTCAGCGTGTTGCGCCCCTCGCGCGCCGCCTTGATGACCGCCTTCATCTGGGCATTGGGGAACAGGGCCGCGACCGGCTCGCGATGCGTCTCGGGCTTGGGCGCGGTCAGCTTGACCTCATAGCCCTGCCCCGTGCGGGTCGCCGTGCCATCGACGGTCTCCTTCGGGGTGCCGCTGGCCGAACTCTCGGTCTTGAAGCGGTAGCTCCCGCCGTCGCCGGCCTCGAAGCTCGTCGTCCGCGCATCGATCAGCCGCGGGCCGCCCTCGCCGCTCTGGAGCTGCGTGACTTGCCGGAAGGAGAGCGCATAGCCGTCGCAGGCGTCGCCGGTGAAATCGAAGGCGATGCGGCCGCGGGCCGAGTCGACGTTCTTGGTCGCCTTGCCGGAATCGAGCACCAGATCATAGACCGCCCGGTGCGGGGCGAGGACGACGCGATCGGCCGGTTGCGCCTGGGCGCCGGCCGGCCCGCTCCAGAGCGCCAGGAGCGCCAGACACCCCGCCCAACCGGTTGCGTTCGTCGTCATCGGGCCCGTCGCCTTCCCTGTTCATGCTGCGGGAATCTAGGTGCATTGCGGCGATGGCGCAAACAAGGCGACGGTGCGGCCTGTGGTGCTGTCGCCGCTCGCACTGCGCGGGCGACGCGGCAGCGCGGCGCATGGCGGCCAGCTTGCGGGCGGCCCGGGCATCGGCCATGAAAGACGCCTGCGTGCGGGACGGTGCTCCCGCCGACAGCACCCTGTGGAGCCGTCCCGATGAACGCCGTCGATACCCGTCTCGCCGAACTCGGCATCACCCTGCCGACCCCGGCCGCGCCGATCGCGAACTATGTCCCCCACGTCATCAGCGGCAATCTCCTGGTGATCTCGGGGCAGCTCTGCTTCGGGCTCGACGGCAAGCTCTCCGACGCCCACAAGGGCAAGCTCGGGGGCGAGATCTTCAACGAGGCCGGTCTCGAGGCCGCGCGGCTCTGCGCCATCAACGTGCTCGCCCAGGCCAAGGCGGCGCTGAACGGCGATCTCAGCCGGATCACCCGCTGCGTGCGTCTCGGCGGCTTCATCAATGTCGCGCCGCATTTCGCCGCCCTGCCCGCGATCATGAACGGCGCCTCGGACCTGATGGTCGATGTGCTCGGCGACAAGGGCCGCCATGCCCGCTCGACGATCGGCGTGGCGCAGTTGCCGGCCGATGCGGCGGTCGAGGTCGAGGCGATGTTCGAGATCGCCTGATGCGCGGCCCTCTCCTGAACGACGGTGCCCGTCCCGATCTCGGCTGGCTGATCGCCCGCCCGATCGCCCATCGCGGGCTCCATGACGCCGCCGCGGGCGTGATCGAGAACAGCGGTCCGGCAGCCGAGGCGGCCATCGCCGGCGGGTTCGGCATCGAATGCGACATCCAGCTCAGCGCCGATGGCGAGGCGATGGTCTTCCATGATTTCGTGCTGGACCGGCTGACCGAGCGCCAGGGCGCCGTCTCGGCACAGACGGCGGAGGCGCTCGCGGCGATTCCGCTGCGCGGCAGTAATGCCCGCATCCCGACGCTTTCGGGCTTTCTCGACCTGATCGGCGGGCGGGTGCCACTCGTGATCGAGATCAAGAGCCGATTCGACGGCGATCTCAGGCTGACCCGGCGCGCCGCCGAGATCGTCGCCGGCCGCGCCAGTCAGCCGATCGTGTTCAAATCCTTCGATCCCGACATCGTCGCGGCGCTGCACGAGATCGCTCCCACTGTGCCGCGCGGGATCGTCGCGATGAACGACTATTCCTATCCGGACTATGCCCATCTCGATGCGGGCCAGCGTCGGGCCATGGCCAATCTGCTGCATTTCGAGCGGAGTTGGCCGGATTTCCTGTCCTGGAGGGTCACGGATCTCGACAGCGCGGCGCCCTATCTCTGCCGCAACGTCCTGGGCATGCCGCTGATGAGCTGGACGGTGCGGACCCCGGAGGACCGGGAGAAGGCCTCGCGACTCGCCGACCAGATGGTGTTCGAGGGCTTCAAGCCTTGAGCGAGAGCGGGGCCGACGACCTCCGGGTGCGCGTCGCGACCTCGCTGAAGGCGGTTCCGGCCGCGGCCTGGAACGCCTGCGCCCATCCGCAGGCGCAAGACGCGATGGCGGCGGGGTTCGATCGCGAAAACCCCTTCGTCTGCCATGAATTCCTGCGTGCGCTCGAGGAGAGCGGCTGCGTCGGCGGCCGCTCGGGCTGGTCGCCGGCCTATCTGCTGGTTGAGGATGGCGAGGACAGGCTCCTCGCCGCCGCGCCGAGCTTCCTCAAAAGCCACAGCCAGGGCGAATATGTCTTCGACCACAGCTGGGCCGAGGCCTATCAGCGGGCGGGCGGGCGCTACTACCCGAAGATCCAGGTCGCGGCGCCCTTCACCCCTGCGACCGGGCCACGTCTGCTGGTGGCGCCCGGTCCGCGGGCGGGACAGGCCCGCGCCGGGCTGATCGCGGGGCTGGAGGCGCTGTGCGACCAGACCGAAGCCTCATCCGTCCATGTCACCTTCGCTGGGGAGCCCGACGTCGCGACGTTGCGGGAGGCCGGCTATCTCGAGCGGCACGACCTCCAGTTCCACTGGTGCAACGAGGGTTTCGGCACCTACGACGACTTCCTGGCGACGCTGGCCTCGCGCAAGCGCAAGGCGCTGAAGCGCGAGCGCCGCGAGGCGCTGGCCGCCGGGATCACCATCGAGGTGCTCAGCGGCAGCGACCTGACCGAGGGGGTCTGGGACGATTTCCATGCGTTCTACGAGGATACCGGTTCGCGCAAATGGGGGCGGCCCTATCTGAACCGGGCCTTCTTTTCCTGCGTCGGCGCGGCGATGGGCGAGCGGATCGTGCTGGTGATGGCGAAGCGCGACGGGCGCTACATCGCCGGCGCGATCAATTTCCGCGGCGCCGACACGCTCTATGGCCGCAACTGGGGCTGCATAGAGGATCACCCCTTCCTGCATTTCGAGGTCTGCTACCACCGGGCCATCGACTATGCGATCGCGCAGGGGCTCGCCCGCGTCGAGGCGGGAGCTCAGGGCGAGCACAAGCTGGCGCGCGGCTACCGCCCCGTGGTGACCCGGTCGCTGCACCATCTGGCCGATCCCGGCCTGAAGCGGGCGGTCGCCCATTACCTGACACGCGAGCGGGCGCAGATCGCCGAGGCGCAGGCGGCGCTGGCGGCCGAAAGCCCGTTCCGCAAATCCGGCGATGCCGATGTCTGATCCAAAAGGCTCCGCCGGGCCTGCCTTCTGGGAGGACGGCGAACTGGGCTACCGGCGCAGCCTGACCGATTTCGCGCAGGGTCAGCTGACGCTGGACGAGCCCTATCGACTGGCGCATCTGCCGCTCGTCGCGCCGGACCATCCCCGCGTGATCGCGCGGCAGGAGGGGCGATCCTATGAGATAGGGCGGCATCCGCCCGTCTTCTCGTTGGTCCTGCCCATCGACGGAGCCCTGCTGGCAGCGTCGGAGCCCTTCCAAAAGCTCGACGCCGAGATGCGCGCGGCTCCGTTCGCAGCGAAGATCGCCTGGGACATCCTGCCGCGACGCGCACAGCGGCTGCATGCGACGTTGTGCGGCACGCTCTCGACCGGGGACGCGCCGACGATCTCGAACGATACCCGCGCCGCCCTCTCCCGAATCGAGCCCTTCGCGGTCGATCTGCGCGGGCCCTTCTCGGGCAACGTCAATCGCGGGCGGATCTATCTGCGGGTCTATCCGCAGAAGCGGGACGGGCTGAACCCGATCCATGAAGTGCAGGCGGCCTTCGGTCGCCCGCCCGGCGATCTCTACCTCGTCGGGCTCTACAACCTGACCGACGATCTCGACGCCAGCGAGACCGCCGCGCTGGCGGAGATCATCGCGCGCTGGTGGGGCGTGTCGCTGGTGCGCATTGAGGTGACGGAACTCTGGCTGCTCGGTGCCTGCGACGATCTGGTCCTGGATTCGCAGATCGCCGACAGGCTGGCCCTCTAAGCCGAGGCGCCGATCTCCGCGAAACCGCTCCGGCCTTGACGCCGACCGCCCGGGCGCGACAGGCTGGCGCCCCGTTCGTCCCGCCTGCCCCGGATGTCGCATGACCGCCTATGATCCCAGCAACGTCTTCGCCCGCATCCTGCGGGGCGAGCTGCCTTCCCACACGGTCTACGAGGACGAGGCGACGGTCGCGATCATGGACATCATGCCGCGGGCCGACGGGCATGTGCTGGTGATCCCCAAGGTGGCCTGCCGAAATGTGCTGGACGCGCCGCCCGAGGCGCTCCAGGCGGTCGCGCTGACGACGCAGAAGCTGGCGCGCGCCGTGAAGGCGGCATTCGACGGCGATGGCGTCACGATCCAGCAATTCAACGAGGCGGCCGGCGGACAGGTGGTGTTCCACCTGCATGTCCATGTCATTCCGCGCCATGACGGGGTTGCGATGAAACCCCACACCGGCGCGATGGAAAAGCCCGAGGTCCTCGCCGCGAACGCCGACAAGATCAGGGACGCGCTGAAGGCCCTCTGAGCGGGTCCGTCACGGCGCCAGCAGCCAATAGGCGCCGCCGATCAGCGTCGCCTCCCCCGCCAGCACCGCCAGCATCACCCGCCTTCGGTCGAACAGCATGATCGCGAGCGTGACCGTGAGCGCCCCGACCCGCAGGGCGAGCGGCACGGCGGCGAGCGCACCGGGCGGCGCCACGATCAGCTTGGCGACGATGCCGGCGAGCAGCGCCGTCGCCACCGCCCTCACCCATTCGAGCGCGGGCGAATCGGCGTCGATCCGCCGCGAGAACGCCACCGCGAGCCAGCGCCAGATCTCGGTCGGCAGCACCGCAAACAGCACCAGCGCGAGATAGGGCCAGAGCGGGCCGTCGAGCCAGGCGATCGGCGGGGTGATCGCGGTCGCCGTCATGGCGCTGCCTTCTTCGGCCGCAGCGCGAAGGCGATCGAGCCCGCGATCAGCCCGGCGACGATCAGGTCGAAGCCGCCGCCGATGAAGCGGTCGCAGATCGGCGCCAGCGCGAGGCCGAGCACGATGGCCGTGACATCGCCGCGATGGCGCAGGCCCGCCGTGAGCGAGGCGAGGAAGAAGATCGGCGTCAGGCAGAGCAGCCCGGCGGCGAAGGGGATCGGCAAGGCGCCGATCAGATAATAGCCGAGGAAGGTGCCGACGGAGCTCGTCGCCATGCAGGTGTTGGCGAAACCGAGGAAATAGGCGACGCGCTGCGGCGGCGGCACATGCGGCAACCGGCGCAGGCCTTCCGTCCAGGCCGTCACCGCGACGTAATGCGCGAGCAGGAGCTGCATGCCGACGCCCTGCCCCGGGCGGCGCAGCAAGGGCAGGATCGCCACCGTCATCGGGAGGAAGCGCAGCGAGGCGAAGCCGACCGCGATCGCGATCGCGCTCCAGGCGGCACCGGCCGCAATCGAGGCGAAGAAGATCACCTGCGAAGGGCCGGCCCAGACCAGCATCGTCGAGAGCACCGCGACCTCGACGGGGTAGCCGACATCGCGCGCCAGCGAGCCGATGCCGACCAGCCCGAAGCCGACGACCCAGGCCGGCAGCGACAGCGCGTCGCGCATGCCGGCCAGCGCGACGCGCCACCAGGTCCAGTCTGCGGATACGGTCATGGCAGGATCGGCACGCGGGGGCTTGGAGGACGGGGAGAGCAGGTCCCGTC
Organism: Allobosea sp. R86505; assembly: GCF_042466375.1. NCBI lineage: Bacteria > Pseudomonadati > Pseudomonadota > Alphaproteobacteria > Hyphomicrobiales > Alloboseaceae > Allobosea > Allobosea sp. R86505. The sequence goes on from NZ_JAXHPY010000001.1 coordinate 3,488,810, forward strand.
CCGAACGGCGGTCTGCGAGAGTCCTTCTAGCCCGGAGCGGGCGCCGAACCGAGCCGCGACGATGGGCGGTCGGCCTTGCGCCGGCTGCAAAGGCTTATCGGGGACGAGAGCCGCGTCAGCGCCCGCCCTTCATGACGATACCCAGCAACTCATTGCCGAAATCGATGATTTCCTTGGGGATCCCGCCGATCGCCTGCACCCCGAGATAGATCAGGTAGACGAAGGCGGGAACGAGAATCCAGCCCAGGATTTCCTCGAACATCTTGCGCCGGCGCCGGCGCCGGTCGCGCTTCTCGAACCAGCTCAGCTTTTCCTTGCGCGCCGAAACGGCCTGTTCCGGCGCGGGCTCGGCCGCATGGGCGAGCAGCGTATCGGTCTTTCGCCTGAACAACACGGTCTCAAGCCTTCGTCAGCGGGACCTTGGGGACGGTGCGGACCGAGCGCTGGCCCTTGGGCGCCTCCGGCCCCTTGCCGCCGCCGTCTCCCTTGCCGGCCTTGCCGGCCGGGCCACTGCGGCGCGGCGGGGCGGGAGCCGGCTTGGCAGCGGCCGCCTTCGCACGCGGCTTGCGCTCGCGCTTCTCGGCCGCGGCGGCGACGTCCTTCTCGGGCTTGGGCTTGACCGGCCCGTCGGGGAATTCGAGGCCGAGCACCTTGATGCCGGTCTCGGACTGGACCACGACGACGCGAACCGCCCCGCCATTCTTCAAACGTCCGAACAGCACCTCGTCGGCGAGCGGCGTCTTGATCGTCGACTGGATCAGCCGGGCCATCGGGCGGGCGCCCATGGCCTCGTCATAGCCGTTCTCGACCAGCCATTCGCGCGCCTCGTCCGAGAGCTCGATGGTGACGTTGCGGTCGGCGAGCTGGGCCTCGAGCTGGAGCACGAACTTGTCGACGACGCGGGCGACCACCGTCTTCGGCAGATGGCCGAAGGACACCACCGAATCGAGGCGGTTGCGGAATTCCGGCGCGAACAGCTTGTTGATCGCCTCCGTATCGTCGCCCTCGCGCTTCTGCCGAGTGAAGCCATAGGCGTTGCGGGCCATGTCGGCGGCACCGGCATTGGTGGTCATGATCAGGATGACGTTCCTGAAATCGACCTGCTTGCCGTTGTTGTCGGTCAGCTTGCCGTGGTCCATGACCTGAAGAAGGATGTTGAACAGGTCGGGATGGGCCTTCTCGATCTCGTCGAGCAGCAGCACGCTGTGCGGATGCTGGTCGATCTGGTCGGTCAGAAGCCCACCCTGGTCGAAGCCGACATAGCCCGGAGGGGCGCCGATCAGCCGCGAGACGGTGTGGCGCTCCATATATTCCGACATGTCGAAGCGGATCAGCTCGACGCCGAGCGAGGTCGCGAGCTGGCGGGCGACCTCGGTCTTGCCGACGCCGGTGGGCCCCGCGAAGAGATAGCAGCCGATCGGCTTCTCGCCGTCGCGCAGGCCGGCACGGGCGAGCTTGATCGAGGAGGACAGCGCCTCGATCGCCTTCTCCTGCCCGTAGACAGTGCGCTTCAGCGTGGTCTCGAGGTTGCGCAGCACCTCGGCATCGTCCTTCGAGACGGTCTTGGCCGGGATTCGGGCCATCGTGGCGATGGCCGCCTCGATTTCCTTCACGCCGATCGTCTTCTTGCGCTTGTTCTCGGCGACCAGCATCTGCGAGGCGCCGGTCTCGTCGATGACGTCGATCGCCTTGTCAGGCAGCTTGCGGTCATGGATGTAGCGCGCCGACAGTTCCACCGCCGCCTTGATGGCGTCGTTGGTGTAGCGCAGCTTGTGGAACTCCTCGAAATAGGGCTTCAGCCCCTTGAGGATCTCGACCGTGTCCGGGATCGAGGGCTCGCTGACGTCGATCTTCTGGAAGCGGCGTACCAAAGCCCGGTCCTTCTCGAAGTACTGGCGGTACTCCTTGTAGGTGGTCGAGCCGATGCAGCGCAGGCTGCCCGAGGCGAGCGCCGGCTTGAGCAGGTTCGAGGCGTCCATGGCGCCGCCCGAGGTCGCACCGGCGCCGATCACCGTGTGGATCTCGTCGATGAACATGATCGCCTTGGGATGGGCCTCGATCTCCTTCATCACCTGCTTGAGGCGTTCCTCGAAATCGCCGCGATAGCGGGTGCCGGCGAGCAGCGTGCCCATGTCGAGCGAGAAGACGGTGGCGTCTTCCAGCACCTCGGGCACCTGGCCGCGGGTGATCTTGAGAGCAAGTCCCTCGGCGATGGCGGTCTTGCCGACACCGGGATCGCCGACCAGCAGCGGATTGTTCTTCTGCCGGCGGCAGAGGATCTGGATCGTGCGCTGGACCTCGGCCTCGCGCCCGATCAGCGGGTCGATCCGCCCATCGCGGGCCTTGCGGTTGAGATTGACGCAATAGGCGTCGAGCGCGCTTTCCTTCTTCTTCTTGTCCTTGTCGGCGTCGTTGACCGGATCGGCCGCGCGCGAATCGCGCTGCTGCTCGGGCTCCTCCTCGACGCCGCGGACGGGCCGTGCCTCGCTGGCGCCGGGGCGCTTGGCGATGCCGTGGCTGATGTAGTTGACCGCGTCGTAACGGGTCATGTCCTGCTCCTGCAGGAAATAGGCGGCGTGGCTCTCGCGCTCGGCGAACATCGCCACCAGCACATTGGCGCCCGTCACCTCTTCCCGGCCCGACGACTGGACATGGATGACCGCTCGCTGGATGACGCGCTGGAAGCCGGCGGTCGGCTTCGAATCATCGCGCCCGTCGGTGACGAGATTGGCGAGTTCGGCGTCGATATAGTCGACGAGATTGCGCCTGAGCGTGTCGAGATCGACGCTACAGGCGCGCATCACCGCAGCCGCGTCCTGGTCGTCGACCAGAGCGAGCAGCAGATGTTCGAGAGTGGCGTATTCGTGATGGCGTTCGTTGGCGAGCGCCAGAGCCCGGTGAAGCGCCTGTTCGAGACTGCGCGAGAAACTCGGCACGGATTGCGCTCCTATTCCGATTTCGAGGGGATGAGCGAACTCAAGAGGCTACTTCTTCTCCATCACGCATTGCAGCGGATGCATGTGCTTGCGCGCCAAATCCATGACCAGCGTCACCTTGGTCTCGGCGACCTCATAGGTGAAGACCCCGCATTCGCCGACGCCGTTCTGATGCACATGCATCATGATCTGCGTCGCCGCCGCGCGGTCCTTCTGGAAAAAGCGCTCGAGCACATGAACGACGAACTCCATGGGGGTGTAGTCGTCGTTCAGAAGCAGGACACGGTAGAGATTGGGCTTGCGGGTGCGCGTCCGGGTCAGGACGGCCGTGCCGGCGCCCTCGCGCCCGCCATCGGCCGGCGGCCCCGCCCGGCGCGGCCGGTCGGCCATGGACGGCGCGGTCCCGACGGAGGCCACGCATGAAGCGACGCCGGCCGCCCTGCTGGTGCCCTCCGCCCGCTTCGTGCTCGCAACCGTCGTTCTCAAGATCGATCCCTGTCGTGACCTGCCCGACATAATGCTTCGCAGGTGAATTTACAGACCTCGGGGCTGCTTCGCCAGTGCGATCGCGCGTCAGACGCATAACTTCGGCGTCGCAGGGCCGCGGCTTGACCCGCGCCCCCCGCCGGCCATAAGCCCGGCGCCTCAGCAGACGGGAGATGCCGCCCATGACCGCCAATGCCATCGTCACCGTCGGTGCCGATCTCGCCGCCCCGGTCCGCTTCGGCAACCGGTTGCCGCTGGCGGTCATCGCCGGCCCCTGCCAGATGGAAAGCCGCGATCACGCGCTGGAGATGGCCTTCGCGCTGAAGGAGATCGCCGAGGAACTCGGCATCGGCCTCGTCTTCAAGACCTCCTTCGACAAGGCCAACCGCACCAGCGTCAAGGCGGCGCGCGGCATGGGGCTCGCCGCGGCGCTGCCGGTCTTCGCCGAAATCCGCGCGCAGACGGGCCTGCCGGTGCTGACCGACGTCCACGAGGTCGAGCACTGCGCTGCGGTCGCCGAATGCGTCGATGTGCTGCAGATCCCGGCTTTCCTGTGCCGGCAGACGGACCTGCTGGTCGCCGCCGCCCGGACTGGCCGCGTCGTCAACGTCAAGAAGGGCCAGTTCCTCGCGCCCTGGGACATGGTCAACGTCGCCGCCAAGATCACCGAAAGCGGCAACCCCAATGTGATGCTGACCGAGCGCGGCGCCTCCTTCGGCTACAACACGCTGATCTCGGACATGCGGGCCCTGCCGATCATGGCGCAGACGATCGGCGCGCCGGTGATCTTCGACGCGACGCATTCGGTGCAGCAGCCCGGCGGCAAGGGCTCGTCGTCCGGCGGGCAGCGCGAGTTCGTGCCGGTTCTGGCGCGGGCGGCAGTCGCCGTCGGCGTCGCCGGCGTCTTCATCGAGACGCATGAGGACCCCGACAGCGCCCCGAGCGACGGCCCCAACATGGTGCCGCTTTCGGCCTTCCCTGCGCTGATCGCAGAGCTGCAAGGCTTCGATCGACTTGCCAAGGCGAGAGCCCAGCCTACGCTGGCTTATGTCTGACACACCGCCTCCGGGACCGGCCGCCGCGCCGGCCCCCACCTCGCTTGCGTCCCTCATCCTCGTCCTCGGCGCCTGCGGCTTCGCCTCGACCTTCACGATGCGGATCATCGATCCGCTGATCCCGACGCTCGCCGGCGAATTCGAGCGCAGCGTTCCCCAGATCGTGATGATGGTGACGGGCTTCTCGCTGGCCTATGCGCTCGGCCAGCCCTTTCTCGGGCCGGTCGCGGACGCCATCGGCAAGATCCGGACGATCCTGACCTGCCTCATCGCGCTGGCCCTGTTCTCGACGGTGGCCGCGCTCTCGCAGTCCTACGAGATCATGACGGCGGTGCGCGCGATCACCGGCATCGCCGCCGGCGGGATCATCCCGATCGCCATGGCCGCGATCGGCGACCGCGCGCCGATGCAGGAGCGGCAAATCGCGCTCGGGCGCTTCCTCGTGCTGATGATCATCGGGCAGATGTCGGGCTCGGCCTGTTCGGGGCTGATCGCCACCCATGCCGGCTGGCGCGCCGCGTTCCTCTCGGCGGCGGTCGTGTCGGTGCTGGCGGCCGTGCTCGTCGCGCTCGTGCTGAAGCCGCGACGCAATGTGACGCGCGCCAAGCTCAGCGTCGCGGGTGCGCTCGCCAACTACCGCATCGTCTTCGCCAATCCGCGCACCAGGCTGCTCTACGGGCTGGTCGTGGTCGAGGGCATCCTGCTCTTCGGCATTCCGGCCTATGTCGCCGCGATCCTGTTCGAGCGATCGGGTGTCGGGCCGGCGGAGGCCGGGCTCGTGATCGCCGGGATGGGCTTCGGCTGCCTGGTCTACGGGCTGATGACGCGCATCCTGGTCGAGCGCCTCGGCCCCACGCTGATGACACGCCTCGGCGGGGTGGTCTGCGCGATCGGCCTCTCCCTCTTCGCCTTCGACTGGGTCTGGTGGAGCGCGATTCCGCTCTTCGCGCTGCAGGGATTCGGCTTCTTCCTGCTGCATGGCACGTTCCAGGCACAGGCGACGGAGCTCGCTCCTGCCGCCCGCGGCTCCGCCATGGCCTTGTTCGCCTGCTGCTTCTTCCTCGGCCAGGCCACCGGGCCACTTGCGATGGGCGCGGCGATGAGCGTCCTGGGAACCCCTTTGGCCATCCTCGCCTTCGCGGTCGCCATCGCGCTGTTCGGCTATCTGACGCCGCGCATCCTGCCCGTGCCGCGCAGCCGGACCTGACATCCGATAAAATGCGAGACATCGCGGAGTTTCGACAATTGACGGAACGGAATCGCAACCTCTGGCCGGCATAACCTCCGGCATCGTGATCGGCTTCAGGCTTCCGGCGCTCGGCCGGACAGTCCTGGGGCCATCGCCAGAGTTGAGAGGCTGCGATGCACCCCTTCTGTCGAGATGTCGTCCTCGAGGTTGTCCGCCGTTTTCGCCGCGATGACTCCGGTGCGACCGTCACCATGTTCGCCTTCGCCGGCGTCGCGCTGATCTGCATGGCCGGAGCGGTTCTCGACTATGGCCGCCTGAGCAAGGTCCACTCCGGCCTGCAGGCGGCGACCGATTCCGCCGCGCTCGCAGCCGCAAGGTTGCCGAGCAAGGATGCCGCCACCATGCGTGCGGCAGCCGACAAGTTCTTCGTCGCCAACACGGTTGGCATGGACGGGCAGAACATCCAGATCACCAAGTTCGACTTCCAGGAATCGTCGGGCACCGTGACGATCGAGAGCAGCGGCGTGCTCGACACCTCCCTGATGTCGATCATCGGCATCAAGACGATGGGGTTCAGCTCGCGCTCGGCCGCGCTGAAGGAGGTGACCGGCACGGTCGAAATGGCGCTGGTGCTCGACAACACCTGGTCGATGTCCGACAGCGCCGGCGGCGGCGGCTCCAAGATCACCGTGCTGAAATCGGCCGCGAAAAACCTGATCAACACGGTCCTCGCCCAGGGCGGCACCAATGTGAAGATCGGCATCGTGCCCTTCGCCGACTACGTCAATGTCGGCGTCGGCAACCGCAATCAGGCCTGGATGTCGGTCCCGGCCGACTACTCGACATCGAAGACGACTCCTGCCGTTCCCTACACCTGCAAGACGATCTCGACGAAGCAGGTCTGCACGAAGGGGGCGCCGAAGACCTGCACCTCGACGACCGACGGCGTCGTCTCGACCTATGACTGCACGCCGCAGACCTGCGTCCAGCAGCCGATCACGCCCTATCAGTCCTGCAGCGGCCCCACGCCCGCCAAGACGACCGTGACCAACTACAAGTGGTATGGCTGCGTCCTGTCGCGCAAGACCGGCGAGTTGCGCCTGAACGACAGCGAGCCGACCTCGCCCTATACGGGCTTCCTCGGCACCAGCCAGCGCTGCCTCAACCCGATCGTGCCCCTGACCTCCGACAAGGCTGTTCTGACCAGCGCGATCGACAAGCTGATCATCAATATCGGCGGCTACAAGCCCTCGACCTATATTCCGGGCGGGCTGATCTGGGGCGTCAACGTGCTCTCCCCGACAGAACCCTTCGCCGAAGGCAAGGTGTACGACACGGCCAACAAGATGCCGCGCAAGGCGATGGTGCTGATGACGGACGGCGCGAACACCATGTATTTCCGGGCCTCCGACGGCACCCATCAGAACGCCACCAACAATGGGCACGTCACGACGACGAACGTCGACACGACAAAGATCTGCGACTACGCGAAGTCGAAGAAGATCGAGGTCTTCACGGTCGCCTTCGCCGTCACGGACGTGGCCGCAAAGACCATGCTGCAGGGCTGTGCGAGCAGCTCCGGTCACTATTACGACGCGACCGACGCCGCCGCCCTGACCGCCGCCTTTCAGTCGATCGGCCAGTCGCTGACCAGCCTGCGCCTGTCGCAGTGAGCCTTGACGGCCCGGCCGCCCGGCCGGGTCGTCAGCGGCCGCGATAGGGCGCGACGCCCTGGTCGGGCAGCCAAAGGCCCTTGGGCGGCTCGCCCGTCTGCCAGAAGACGTCGATCGGGATGCCGCCGCGCGGATACCAGTAGCCGCCGATCCGGAACCATTCCGGCTCCAGCAGGTCGACCAGCGTCTTGCCGATGCCGACGGTGCAGTCCTCATGGAAGGCGCCGTGATTGCGGAAGGCGCCGAGAAAGAGCTTCAGCGACTTCGACTCGACCAGCCATTTGCCCGGCAGATAGTCGATCACCAGGATCCCGAAATCGGGCTGGCCGGTGACCGGGCAGATCGAGGTGAATTCCGGGCAGGTGAAGCGCGCCAGATAGGACGTCCCGGCATGGGGATTGGGCACGCGATCGAGGCGCGCCTCCTCCGGCGAGGCGGGCAGACCGGTCTGCTGCCCGAGTTGCAGGGTCGCGGCATCGAGGGACATGGAAGGCTCCTGAGGTTGGCCGCCTTCTAGAGCAAGGTCATGCCGGGTGGGAACCGGTTTTCGCGGGCGCCGGTGCCGCAGCTCTCACCAGAACCAGATCGGGCGGCCGGCGACGAGGCAGAGACCGGCCCAGTACAGCACCGTGACGGCGATCGAGGCCAGCACGATGCCCCGCGAGGGCCGGCGGTTGTTGGACAAGATCTGGAACATAGTCGTCTCCCGATGGTACAGCGCCGCTGTCGGCATCGGCTGGGCCGCAAGCGGCAGGCCGTTCCGGGGCGGGACAGGCGGCGTGACGGGAGGCGTCCGGGAGCCATCCCCCGGCGATCGGGGCTTCCCGCGGGCCGGGCGCTTGGCTAGAAGCACGGCCGACGCCCTCCCCTGTGCCCGCCACGGAGTCCTTCCATGACCGCGATCATCGACATCATCGGCCGCCAGATCCTCGATTCCCGCGGCAACCCGACGGTCGAGGTCGATGTGGTGCTGGAGGATGGTTCGATGGGCCGTGCCGCCGTGCCGTCAGGCGCCTCGACCGGCAAGCACGAGGCCGTCGAACTGCGCGACGGCGACAAGAGCCGTTATCTCGGCAAGGGCGTGCTCAAGGCGGTCGAGGCCGTCAACGTCGCCATCGCCGAGCAGCTCGTGGCGATGGACGCCGAGGACCAGGTCGCGATCGACGAGGCGATGATCGCGCTCGACGGCACGCCCAACAAGAGCAAGCTCGGCGCCAACGCGATCCTCGGCGTTTCGCTCGCCGTCGCCAAGGCCGCGGCCGAGGCGGCCGGACTGCCGCTCTACCGCTATGTCGGCGGGACCTCGGCGCGCGTGCTCCCCGTGCCGATGATGAACATCGTCAATGGCGGCGCCCATGCCGACAACCCGATCGACTTCCAGGAATTCATGATCATGCCGATCGGCGCGCCCTCCTTCTCGGAGGGGCTGCGGATGGGCTCGGAGATCTTCCACACGCTGAAGAAGAAGCTGCACGACGCCGGCCACAACACCAATGTCGGCGACGAGGGCGGCTTCGCCCCCAACATCAAGTCGGCGGAAGCCGCGCTCGACTTCGTCATGTCCGCGATCGAGGCCGCCGGCTACAAGCCCGGCGAGGACATCGCGCTGGCGCTCGACTGCGCCGCGACCGAGTTCTTCAAGGACGGGTCTTATGTCTATGAGGGCGAGCGCAAGACGCGCGATCCCAAGGCGCAGGCGAAGTACCTCGCCAAGCTCGTCGGCAGCTACCCGATCGTCTCGATCGAGGACGGCATGTCCGAGGATGACTGGGAGGGCTGGAAGGCGCTGACCGACCTCGTCGGCTCGAAGTGCCAGCTCGTCGGCGACGATCTCTTCGTGACCAACGTCACGCGCCTGTCGCAGGGCATCAAGGGCAAGACGGCCAACTCGATCCTGGTCAAGGTCAACCAGATCGGCTCGCTGACCGAGACGCTCGCGGCCGTCGAGATGGCGCAGCGCGCCGGCTACACCGCCGTAATGTCGCATCGTTCGGGCGAGACCGAGGATTCGACCATCGCCGACCTCTCGGTCGCGACGAATTGCGGGCAGATCAAGACCGGCTCGCTCGCCCGCTCGGACCGGACCGCGAAGTACAACCAGCTGCTGCGCATCGAGGAAGAGCTCGGCGCGCAGGCGGTCTATGCCGGCCGCAGCGCGCTGAAGGCCCTCGCCTGAGCCGTCACAGGCGCGGCAGCAGGCTGGAGGCGCGCGACAGCGTCCAAATGCCGGCCGCGCCGACGACACCGACCGCCCCGGACATCGCGTCGCCGACGCGGGCGACCGGGGTGGGCATCGCCAAACCAAGCAGCCGCAGCGGCGGCTGGGACGGCGCGCCGCCGTCCACCGCCGCAGCCTGAACGGCGGGAGCGATCTGGAGCGGCGCAGCCTCCGCCGTCACCACGGCGCGCTCGATCACGGGCCGGCGCGGCGGAGACGGCTGGACGGTCGCGGCAGCCTGCGCCTGCAGGACATGAGACCGCGGCTCGGTGGCCGCCGGCCGCTCCTGCCGAAGGACGGCGATCTCGGTGGCGGCCTGCTTCCAGTCGAGCGACATCGGCATCACGATCGCCGCCGGGCTGATCAGCCCCTGGGCGGCCCGCAGCGGCGGCTCGGTCGCCGGCGCATCCTGATGGCGCTCGCGGATCTTGCCGTCCGAGGCCACGAGCGAGACCCAGCGCTCCTGCTGCGCCACCGCCGTATCTGACTGAGCCGAGGCGCCGAAGAACGGCAGCGGGATGCCCGCAGGCAGGGCCAGAACAGCCGCCGCCAGAGCAGAGGCCGCGACCGACACCGTCGCCTGTGCGCCGACGCCCCGCAGGAACCTGGCCGTGGCCGTGAAGACCGAATCCGTCATGTCCGACCACCCTCCGTGAACGGTCTCACAAGAGCGGGCGGGTTCGGCTCCGCGAGGGCCGAAGCGCGGAGCCATTGTGGCGCTTCGTCTCGGATTGTTTCCAGCGCCATGCGCAGGGGGCGCGGCAGCGCGGATTTCGCGCGGGGGCCATGCAACCGGGGCGCTAACGCGGCTCGGTCGAAACGGGCGATACCGGCTGATGCACCAGACCGCGCCCCTGTCGGAAGCCGCCCGCCTGCGCGACCGGCGCCTGTGGCGGCTGGCCTTTGCCGGCATGGTGCTGGCGATGCTGATCTTCGGCGCGAATTTCGTGGTCAGCCGACACGCCGTGCTCAACGGCCTGACCTCGCACGACCTCCTCGCCCTGCGCTTCGGCATCGCCGGCCTGCTGCTGCTGCCGGGTTTCATCGCGGGCGGCGTGAAGAGCTGCAACGGCCTCGGCTGGGGCCGCGGCGTGCTGCTCGCCGTGATGAGCGGCTTCCCGATGAGCTATCTGCTCCTGACCGGCGTGACCTATGCGCCGGCCGCCCATGGCGCGACGATCGGGCCCGGACTCGTCACGGTGATCTCGATCATCGGCAGCGTGGCGCTGTTCGGCGCGATCATCACGCGCCAGCTCGTCGTCGGCATCGTCGCGGTACTGCTCGGCCTGGCATGCCTCGGAATCGCCGGCACGACGCACACCAACCCCTCGATCCTGTTCGGCGATCTCTGCTTCGTCGGCGTCGGGCTGATCTGGGGGATGTATCCGCTCTTGGTCCAGCTCTGGCGGCTCGACCCGCTGAAGGCGACCAGCGTCGTCGCCGTGCTGTCGATGGCCTATCTGCCGTTCTACGCGCTGTTCTTCTTCCGCGGCTTCGATATCGCCCCCTGGTGGGTCATCGTGCTGCACGGCATCAACCAGGGCGTGCTGAACGTCATCCTCGGCCTGTGGCTGTGGAGCGTCGCAGCCCGGCGCATGGGGCCGGCGGTGGCCGGGCGCTTCCCGCCGACGATCCCGATCATCGGCACGCTGCTGGCCATCCCGGTGCTGGGGGAGATCCCGAGCGGGCTGCAGGTCGCCGGCATCGGCCTGATCATCGCGGGCCTGTTCGTGGCATCCTGGCGGCGCTCACCGCGCTCGGCGGCTTAGCCGCATCACACCGAGATTCCAGCCGACAGCGATCGCCAGCGCGAGGCTGAGTGCCGCGGCCGAGCCGAGCGGGACGGCCGTCAGATGCAGCGCCGCCAGCGCGAGACCGAAGCCGATCAGCGGGAGCGCGCCATTGGCGAGAACGGCGGCCGTGGCTGGGCCGCCGATGCGGGGCTGCAGCATCGCGATCATGCTGCTGAGAACCACCGGCAGGGCGGCGAGCGAGCCCGACCAGCCCGGCCCGACAAGGGCGCTCAGCGTCGTCACCGTGCCCGCCAGTGCCGCGACAAAGCCCGCCCGCATCGGGATCAGATACCAGGGCCGCCCCGGCGGCCGGTCGGGGCGCGCCGCCAGATAAGGCCGGAACAGCCGGTGCAGCCCGCCATAGACGGCGATGGTGGCGACCGTCATCACCGGGAAGGAGGGCTCGAGCCCGCGCATCAGCAGCAGCGTGGCGCACCAGGCGGCCAGCGCGGCGGCGAGGCAGAGCCGCGTGCCGAAGCGCTGCGCCAGCAGCACATAGGCGAAGCTCAGCCCGGCATTGGCGATGTTGGATGTCATGGCGCCCAGTGCGCTCTCCGCCATGAAGGCCGCATCGTGCTCGAGCGCGAGGAAGACGAGAACCGGCCCGGCCGAGATCGGCAGGGTGGCGATGAGGGCCGCGATCAGCGGCCCGCTGCGCTCGGCCAGCAGCGAGCAGCCGACGACGATGGCCGCCGCCGTCGCCATCTTGGCCGCCAGCATCAGGAACCAGGGGTCGATCACGGCGCGGCGGGGATGTCGCCCCTCGCCCAGCCTTCCTTGGTCTGCGCGACGAAATCCTCCAGCCGCCCCTCAGTGATGGCGGCACGCAGGCCGGCCATCAGCTCCTGGTAATAGGCGAGGTTGATCCAGGTCAGCAGCATCTTGCCGAGCATCTCCTCCGCCTTGACGAGGTGGTGGAGATAGGCGCGCGACCAGCCATTGGCGGCCGGGCAGGAGGAACCTTCGTCGACCGGGCGCGGATCGTCGGCATGCCTGGCGTTCTTCAGGTTCATCCGACCGAAGCGGGTGAAGATCTGGCCGTGGCGGCCGGCCCGCGTCGGCATCACGCAGTCGAACATGTCGATGCCGCGGCGCACCGCCTCGACGATGTCGTCGGGCGTGCCGACGCCCATCAGATAGCGCGGCTTCTCGACCGGCAGATGCGGCTCGACCGTCTCGATCATCGCCAGCATCACCTCCTGCGGCTCGCCGACCGCCAGACCGCCGACGGCATAGCCCTTGAGGTCCATGGCGGCGAGTTCGCGCGCGCTCTCGACGCGCAGATGCGGCACCGCCCCGCCCTGGACGATGCCGAAGAGCGCCCGGCCGGGATGATGGCCGAAGGCGTCCTTGCAGCGCTGCGCCCAGCGCAGCGACAGGCGCATCGCCTTCTCGGCGACGGCATCCTCGCAGGGCAGCGAGACGCATTCGTCGAGCTGCATCACGATGTCGGAGCCGAGCAGGTTCTGGATCTCGACCGAGCGCTCCGGCGAGAGCATGTGCTTCGAGCCGTCGATATGGGAGCGGAAGGCGACGCCCTCCTCGGTCAGCTTGCGCAGATTGGCGAGCGACATCACCTGGAAGCCGCCGGAATCGGTCAGGATCGGGTGCGGCCAGTTCATGAAGCGGTGCAGGCCGCCGAGCCCCGCGATGCGCTCGGCGCCCGGCCGCAGCATCAGGTGATAGGTGTTGCCCAGCACGACATCGGCGCCGAGCGCCCGCACCTGGTCGGGATACATGCCCTTGACCGTCGCGGCCGTGCCCACCGGCATGAAGGCCGGCGTGCGGATGACGCCGCGCGGCATGACGATCTCGCCCGTCCGGGCGGCGCCGTCGCGGGCGTGGAGATGGAAGCTGAAGTCGGTCGCGGGAGCGGGGGCGGCCGGCACGGACGGGGGCGATGCGGTCATGGCCCGCGAGGTAGAGCAGCGGGCGTGATTAGGGAAGAGGCTGCACCCGCCACAATGTCAGGCTCCGGGCTGCGCACGGTAGGACTGGCGCAACGCGAAGACGAGGATGCCGACCGTCAGCCAGAGACGCACCGTCGCGAAGGAGAAGATGAAGACCATCGACAGCAGGCTCTTCACCAACATGGGCAATTGCGAGTGCTGCCACATCTGGATGATCAGTCCCCGCACATAGCCCTGGATCGGATGCAGCAGCACGGCCACGACCGCGACCAGCACAACGCCGGGGACGAGCCAGCGCGCATGCTGCCAGAAGCGCCTGATCGCCCTCGACAGGCTTGGTTTCGACGCCTCGTCGACCTGCAGCACCATCAGCAGAACGAGCGCGGCGACCAGAGCACTCCAGACGCGACCGACATGGCTGGCCTGATCGAAGGCAATGCCATCGAAGCCGAGCATGAACTCGCCCGGGCGGCCGATCAGCCCGGTCAGCGCCGACACCACCGTGGCCGCCATGAGCACACCGAAGATGGGCGGCAGCACGGCACGCGCCATCCCGATCTGCTGGCTCAGGCCGAGCAGACCGAGCCCGCTGCGCCCGTCGGTGGCCAGCACCATCCGCCAGGTCACGATCACGAAGGCGAGCAGGAGCGCGATGTTGGCCAGCATGATGGCGGGAAGCGCGATCAACCCGCCGGCGAAGGCGATGACCCGCATCGTCGCCGCGACCAGCAGCCAGGGCACGGCCTCCAGCAGGCGAAACGGCCCGAAGGAGACATTCGGGAAGGCGGGGCGCGCGACGGCGGACGGAGCGGTCATGGGTCCGACCCTAACCGCGAAGTCTCAACCTCTCGTTGCGCCGACGCCTCAAATATCCGGCGTTCGGGCCGATTTGACCTCAAGCCACAGGGTTCAGGGCCGCATAGACCTCGGGCTTGAAGCCGACGATCGTCCGTCCCCCGAGATCGAGCACCGGACGCTTGATCATCGAGGGCTGGGCCAGCATCAGGGCGATCGCCGTGTCAGCGTCGAGACCCTGCCTGTCGGCCTCCGGCAGGGCGCGGAAGGTGGTGCCGGCCCGATTCAGCACCGTCTCCCAGCCATGCTCGTCGACCCAGCGCGCGAGCGAGGCACGATCGATGCCGCTCGTCTTGTAGTCATGGAAGGCATGCGCGACGCCCTGCCCGTCGAGCCAGGCGCGCGCCTTCTTCATCGTGTCGCAATTCTTGATGCCGTAGATGGTGATCATGCCAGCCCCGATGGGTGAGGATTCGTCGGCCAGACGGCCAGAACCGCGCCTTCGCCCGGAAACGGCTCCCAAATCGAGGAGATTTTGCATGGCGACGCTCGATTTCGCGGATAGCACGGATCCCCAGGCATCTGGAACAGGACTGCCCCATCGGCGCTGGAGGGCTCATCCCCGCCCCGGCATCGACTTTCCCGACATCAACACCGTGGCGGAGGATGCTGCGGTGATCCAGCGGGCGGTGAGCGACCTGGCGGGGGCGCTCCACGACGATGTCACCATCGTTGCAGGGATCGATCTGGGCGGGGCGGCTCTTGCCGGCGCCGTCGCCGGCGCCCGAGGTCTCGGCTTCATCCACATCAGGAAGGTGGGCTCGCTGCGGACCGACATCGTCCGCAGTGTCGTCGCCAGCCATGATATCGGGCATGGGCTGGCCCTCACGAAAGGCCTGAAGATTTCCGCCCGGCGCATCGCCCTCATCGACGATTGTCTTCTAAGCGGTGCGACCGTTCTCGCATCGGCGCGATTGCTGCGCGACCTCGGCGCGCATTGCGACCAGGCCCTGTTCACGTTCGAGATCGAGGGTCTCGGCGGCCGGAGCGCGCTGGCCCAGGCCGGGATCGCAGCCTATGCGGTGGCGACAGTGCCACCGCAGGAGCCCGTCCCGGCCTGATGCGATCTCAGGGCCGTTTCGGGACTTCGAGGCCGCGCTGGACGGCCGGCCGCGCCAGGCCGCGCTCGAGCCAGGCCGGCACGGCCTTCAGGCTGGCATAATCGACCAGTTCGCCCGCGCCATAAAAGCCGACGAGGTTGCGCACCCAGCCGAGCAAAGCGATGTCGGCAATCGTATAGTCGGCGCCCATGATCCAGTCGCGCCCGGTCAGCCGGTCCTCCAGCACGCCGAGCAGGCGCTTGCTATCATTGGCGTAGCGGTCGCGCGGGCGCTTGTCCTCGTAGTCCTTGCCGGCGAATTTGTGGAAGAAGCCGAGTTGGCCGAACATCGGGCCGACCGCGGCCATCTGGAACATCACCCACTGGATCGTCTCGTAGCGGGCGGCGGGGTCGGCCGGCAGCAACCGGCCGGTCTTCTCGGCGAGATAGATCAGGATCGCGCCCGATTCCCACAGGCCGAGGGGCTTTCCGCCCGGCCCGTCGGGATCGATGATGGCGGGGATCTTGCCATTGGGGTTCAGCGACAGGAACTCCGGCCCCCAGGTCTCGTTCTGGCCGATATTGATGGTGTGCGGCTCGTAGGGCAGGCCGAGTTCCTCCAGCGCGATCGAGACCTTCACCCCGTTGGGGGTCGGCAGCGAATAGAGCTGGATGCGGTCGGGATGCTGGGCCGGCCAGCGCTGCGTGATCTGGAAGGCGGAGAGGTCTGCCATGGCGGGCTCCGGGAGGGGGCCGGCGCCGCGGATGGGCGCCGGGTGGACGGGAGATAGTCGCCCCGCCCCGCTGCGCAATCGCGCCGGCGGCGCACGGAACGCATCATGACCGCGCGCTCAGCGCGGGGCCGAAGCTGCCGGCGCCTCGTGGCGCGGGCTCTTGTCTTCGCCCCGCTCCGCCCGGAAGGCGGCGATGGCCTCCTCCAGCAAAGCCTCCAGCGAGGGACCGGCTTCGTCGCAGACGATCGGACGCAGCCGTGTCTCAACCAGCGAGAGATGGCTGCTCATCGCCTTGACCGCCCTGCCCCGCTCGCGGCCCGCCAGCGCCTTGAAGATCAGCCGGTGCTCCTCGCAGCCGCAGGCCGAGCCCAGCGTCGTCTCGTAGCGTTTCACCAGCATGATCGTCCGGCCGATCAGCTCATGGGCCTGACGCTGGACGATCGGGTTGCCGATCATCTCCGCCAGGAGGAAATGGAACTCGGCCGAGAGCTTCAGCCAGGTCGGCTGGTCGCCGCGGCGCAGGGCATCGGCCTCGGCGTCGACATGGCCGCGCAGCCGCGCGATCTGTGCCTCGCTCAGATGGTCGGCGAGATGGGCGACCATGCCGCTCTCCAGGATGCGGCGGGCCTCGTAGACGACCCTGCCCTCGCGCAAATCCGGCTCGATGGTGAAGGCGCCGCGGTTCCTCACGATCTCCAGCAGCCGCTCGTGGCCGAGCCGGTGTAGCACCTTGCGGATGCGCTCCCGGCTGACCCCGAAGAGCTCAGCGAGACGATGCTCCCCGAGCTTCGTGCCGCCCGGCAGCGAGCCCCCCAACAGCAGACGCGAGAGGATCGTGTGGATCGCCGCTTCGTTCATTCCAACCTGTCTCGACAGCAAAGCCGGCTCAGCCGGAGGCGGCCGCCCGGAGTTCGATCCTAGCACTGATGGGGCCAATTTTTATGCACATTCAGATAGCGATTGTGCACAAATTTGACGCCTGAGCCTGTTCGCGCAGCACGCGCTGGGATCGAGAAACAGATTCCGAAATCGATCGTAACGTTTTGTTTCATGGAGCTTTTCATCTCGTACGACTGTAGAGCGTCGCGCTGGCACGCCGGTTGCTGACACCTGTTCCCGTCCGCGCCGAAGGGGAGCGCGCCGAATTCGAGAGGTCCGACCATGGATAAGCCGTTCGCAGGCACGCCGAACCGCCGCACGCTCCTCAAGGCGGGCATGGGCGCCACGGCACTGATCGCCGCCCCGTCCGTGTTGCGGGCCCAGACGAAGGAACTCGTCGTCGGCGGCGCCGCCGGGCACAAGCCCTGGGTCGAGCAGACCGTCGTGCCGATGTTCGAGAAGAAATATGGCTGCAAGATCATCTTCGAGGGCACGCGCTCGCTGGTGAACCTCGAGAAGATGCAGAAGAACAAGGACAAGCCCTACATGTCGGTCGTCCAGATGGACGATCCGGTCATGATCCTGGCGGTGAAGGAAGGGCTGCTGGAGCCGCTGACGACCGCCAAGGCGCCGAACATGGCCGATCTCCTGCCGGGCTCAACCCATATGGACGGCATGTGGGCCAATTACCTGCAGCCCTGGCTCGGCGTCGCCTACAGCAAGACCGCGATGAAGACCCCGCCCTCCTCCTGGGCCGAGATGTTCGAGCCTAAATACAAGGGCCGCATCGTCATCCCCTCGCTGCAGAATACGGAAGGCCTGCCCTCGCTCTTCGTCGCCGGGCTGCTCGCGGGCGGCACGATGGAGAGCGTCCAGAAGGACACCGATGCCGGCTTCAAGAAGCTCGCCTCGCTGAAGCCCAATCTGCTGACGATCTACACGCAGCAGCCGCAGGCCTTCAATCTGCTCGAGCAGGGCGAGGCCTGGATGATCGGGCCGGCGATGTCGTCCTATGCGCTGGAGCGCAAGGCGGCCGGTGCGCCGATCGATCTCGCCGCGCCGAAGGAAGGCGTGTTCGCCATGCCCTCGGGCATCGCGGTGGTTAAGGGCGCGCCGCAGCAGGAACTCGCCTTCGCCTATGTCAACGAGCTGCTCGGCGCCGAGCTGCAGAACAAGCTGGCGGGGCCGACCTTCTCGATCGGCACCAACAAGGCGGTGCCGAAGCCGGCGGGGCTGGGCGCCGATGTCAAGATCCACCAGATCGACTGGGCCAATGTCGCGGCCCAGCGCGGCGACTGGATCAAGCGCTGGGATCGCGAGATGGCGATCTGAGCATGAGCCAGGGTTTCCTGTCCGTCGCGGGAGCGGCCAAGACCTTCGGCGCCGCCACCGTGCTCGACGGCGTCGACCTCGCGATGGACCGCGGCGAGTTCGTCTCGCTGCTGGGTCCCTCGGGCTGCGGCAAGACCACGCTGCTGCGGATCGTGGCCGGGCTGATGCGGCCCGACCAGGGCCGCGTCGCGCTCGACGGGCAGGACATCACCCGGCTGCCGCCACACCGGCGCGACGTCAGCGTCGTGTTCCAGAGCTATGCGCTGTTTCCGCATCTCACGGTGGCGGAGAATGTCGCCTTCGGCCTGAGGGCGCGCGGCGCGCCCTCGAGCGAGATCGCGCCGGCAGTAGCGCGATTCCTCGATCTCGTGCAGATGGGCGCCTATGCCGAGCGCTCGATCAAGGCACTGTCGGGCGGCCAGCAGCAGCGCGTGGCGGTGGCGCGCGCGCTCGTCGTCGGGCCGAAGCTCTTGCTGCTCGACGAGCCCTTCTCGGCGCTCGATCGCAAGCTGCGCGAGACCATGCAGATCGACCTGAAGCGCCTGCTGCGCGAGGTCGGCACCACCGCGATCTTCGTCACGCATGATCAGGACGAAGCGCTGACGATGTCGGACCGGATCGCAGTGATGCATCGCGG
The DNA here is from genome assembly GCF_042466375.1 of Allobosea sp. R86505. Lineage (NCBI taxonomy): Bacteria > Pseudomonadati > Pseudomonadota > Alphaproteobacteria > Hyphomicrobiales > Alloboseaceae > Allobosea > Allobosea sp. R86505. The sequence goes on from NZ_JAXHPY010000001.1 coordinate 3,507,546, forward strand.
CCGGATCGAGCAGCTGGATACGCCGGCCGCGATCTATGCCAGGCCGGCGACGCCCTTCGCGCTGGGCTTCGTCGGGCTGTCGACGCGGCTTGCCGGCACCGTCACCGACTCCACCGACGGCATCGTCACGGTGGCGACGCAGGCCGGCCCGCTGCGCGGCCCGGGCCACTTCCTGCCCGGCAGCCCCGTCCTGCTCGGCGTGCGGCCCGAGCGCATCGCGCTCAACCATGGCGGCGCCAACCGGATCGAGGCGCCACTCGCGGACGCCGCCTTCCAGGGGGCGCGGGTCCAGCTGCATTTCCAGGCCCCGCCCGATGGGCAGATCCTGGTCGAGACGCCGTCCCTGCCGGCTGCGGCGGGTCCCGGCACGTCGCTGAAGATGTCCTGGGCGATCGACGACACGCTGGTCTACCCCGCGCCGGCAGAAGCGGCATGAACGCGTCGCGACGCCTCGACCCGGTGCTGCTGCTGGCGCTGCCGGCGGTGCTCTATCTCGCCATCATCTATGGCGTGCCGCTGATGATGCTGCTCGGCCGCAGCGTGCTCAGTGGCGGCGCCCCGTCGCTCGCCCCCTTCGCGGCCTTCCTGTCCGATCCCTTCAGCTGGACGGTGATCGGCAACACGCTGCGCATCGCGGTGCTGGTGACGCTGCTGTGTCTGCTGATCGGCTATCCGACGGCGCTCGCCCTGTCGCGGGCGCGCGGCGCGGCACAGGCGCTGATCCTGGTGGCGATCATCCTGCCGCTCTCGGTCGGCGTCGTGGTGAAGGCCTTCGCCTGGCAGATCGTGCTGCGGCGCGACGGCGTGGTCTCGCAACTGATGATGGGCCTCGGCCTGTGGAGCGAGCCGCAGCGCCTGCTCTTCACCGAGGCCGGCCTCGTGATCGGCGCGGCCAATGTCTTCGTGCCCTTCATGATCCTGCCGATCTATTCCGTCCTGAAGCTGGTCGATCCGCGGCTCGGCGAGGCGGCGGCGACGCTCGGCGCCTCGCCGCTCTACCGCTTCTTCAAGGTCGCCCTGCCCCTCTCGCTGCCCGGCATCGTCACCGGCGTCGCCTTCGTCTTCTCGATGGCGGCCTCGATGTACGTCATCCCCAACCTGCTGATCGGTGACCGTTTCCAGACCCTGGCGACGCTGACCGGGCGCTCCTTCCTGTTCATGCGCAACGAGCAGCTGGGGTCGACGACGGCGGTTGTCCTGCTCGTGCTGACGGTCGCGGTCGTGGTCGGCAGCGCGGCGCTCTCGAAGCGGCTGGGAGGCGCGTCGTGACGACCATAGAGCGCATCGCCTCCGCCGTCGTCTGGGCGCTGGCCGCCTTCACGGTGGTCTTCCTGCTGACGCCACTCGTCGTCACCGTGCTGGTGTCGTTCGGATCGAGCGCCGTCTTCACGCTGCCGGCGCCGAGCTGGTCGCTGCGCTGGTACCAGGCGCTCGGCCGTTCGCGCGAGCTCTGGCCGGTCGTCGCGACTTCGGTCCAGCTCGCGGCGCTGTCGACTGCGATCGCGCTTGGGCTCGGCACGCTCTGCGCCATCGGCCTGCTGCGCGGCCAGTTCCGCGGCCGCGACGGCATCGTCACCTTCCTCGTCTCGCCGCTGATGCTGCCGGGCCTCGTCATCGGCATCGCGATGCTGGAGAGCTTCCGGGCGGCGGGCCTGCGCGACGTGTGGGCCAGCCTGATCCTGGCCCATGTCGTGATCACGCTGCCTTATGTGGTGCGCACCGTCTATGCGGCGCTCTCACTGTTCGACTTCACGCTGATCGACGCCGCCCGCACGCTCGGGCTGTCCTATCCGAAGGCCGTGCTGAAGGTGCTGGTGCCCTCGCTCGCCCCGGCCTTCCTGACCTCAGGCATGTTCGCTTTCCTGGCCTCGATGGACAATTATCCGATCTCGATCTTCTTCACCGACGCCTGGACCAAGACCTTGCCGATCCAGATGCTGCAATATGTGGAGGAGAGCCCCGATCCGACGATCGCGGCGATCTCCGCCCTGCTGATCCTGCTCGCCGCCGCCGTGCTCGTCATCGGCGACCGGCTGGTGGGCCTGCGCCGGATGGCCGATCTCTGATGGCGGCTCCCGTGAGCGACCGCGATTTCCGCGGCTATGGCGGCAATCCGCCCGCGATCGCCTGGCCGAACGACGCGCGGCTAGCCGTCTCCGTCGTGGTCAATGTCGAGGAGGGCGCGGAGCTCTCGATCGGCCAGGGCGACGAGCGCAACGAGAGCGTCTACGAGGTGGTCGAGGAGATCACCGGCGTGCGCGATCTCTGCATGGAATCGCATTTCGAATATGGCCCGCGCGCCGGCTGGCCGCGCATCCGCGCGCTGCTGAGGCAGTATGGCGTGGCGGCGACGCTGAACGCCAATGGGCGCGCCGTCGCGCTCTCGCCCTGGCTGGTGCAGGAGGCGGTGGCCGACGGGCACGAGGTCGCCGCCCATGGCTGGCGCTGGGAGCGGCATGCCCATATGGACGAGGCGCAGGAGCGCGAGGCGATCGCGCGCGCGGTTGCCGCGATCACGCAGGCCGCCGGCACGCCGCCGGTCGGCTGGCACACGCGCTCGGCGACTTCGCTCAACACGCGCCGGCTGCTGCGCGAGCATGGCGGCTTCCTCTATGATTCCAACGCTTACAATGACGACCTTCCCTTTCTGGTCGATGTCGAGGGCGGACCGCATCTGGTGCTGCCCTATGCCTTCGACACCAACGACATGCGCTTCCAGCGCGGCGGCGGCTTCGTTTTCGGGGACGATTTCGCGCGCTACTGCATCGACGCCTTCGACCGGCTCTACGCAGAAGGCGCCACGGTCCCGCGGATGATGTCGGTGGGTTTACACCTGCGCATCATCGGCCGGCCGGGACGGATCGGGGGGCTCGAGCGCTTCCTGGCGCATGCGGCGTCGAAGCCCGGTGTCTGGTTCGCCCGACGCGACGCGATCGCGCGGCACTGGCTGGCGGAGCTGGAAACGGGTTGACGCCCCATCCCGCTCGACGCCTTAGGAGTTGCTGCATGACCCACCGCGACCTCGAAGGCTATGCCGGCGCCTGGCCGGATTTTTCCTGGCCCAATGGCCAGCGGCTCGCCGTCTCGGTCGTGATCAATTTCGAGGAGGGCGCGGAGCTTCAGTTCGGCGACGGCGATGCGCGCTCGGAAAGCATGGGCGAGGTGATCAGCGTCGTTCCCGCCGGCAAGCGCGACCAGGGTCAGGAGCAGATTTTCGGCTATGGCACGCGCGCCGGGCTCTGGCGCATGCTCGACGCGCTCGACGAGAGCGACATCCGCGCGACGATCTTCTTCTGCGGCCGCGCCGTCGAACGCTCGCCGGCGCTGGCGAAGGCGGTGGTGGCGCGAGGCCATGAGCCGGCGGTGCATGGCTGGCGCTGGCGGCCCCATGCCGACTATGAGACGCCCCAAGCGGAGGCTGCCGACATCGACGCCTGCGTCGCCACCATCACGGCAGCGACCGGTGTCGCGCCCGTCGGCTTCTTCTGCCGCGGCGGGGAGAGCCCCTGGACGCGTGAGCTTCTGGCGCAACGCGGCTTTCTCTACACCTCCAACGGCTTCGACGACGATTTGCCCTATTGGGATCGCGCCCCAGGGCGCCCGGGTTTGCTCGTCGTGCCCTATGCGCTCGACAGCAACGACATGAAGTTCTTCCATCCCAACGGCTTCGTGCGGGCTCGCGAGATGGTGGAGTACGTGACCGACGCGCTCGACGTGCTGGAAGCGGAGGCCGCGCGCGGCCTGCCGCGGATGCTCAATCTCGGCTTCCATCTCAGGATCGTCGGGCGCCCGGCGCGCTTCGCCGCCTTTCGCGACATCATGAACCTGCTGGCGGCCCGGCGCGACCGACTCTGGATCGCGAGCCGCGCCGAGATTGCGCGCGCCTTCATCGCCGCTGTGCCGGAGAGCCCCTGATGCGCCTGCTGCTGATCAACCCAAACACCAATGCCAGCACGACCAACATGATGCGCGCCATCGCCCAGGCGGCGGCGCCGGCCGGCACCATGATCGACGCGCTGAGCGCCCCCTATGGCGTGCCGCTGATCACCAATGAGGAGGCGCTGGCCCAGTCGGCCAAGGCGGTTCAGGCGCTGACGGGGACGATCACCACGACCCCGCCGGACGGCGTCATCATCGCCGCCTTCGGCGATCCCGGCCTGGCGGCGCTGCGCCTGCGCCTCTCCTGCCCGGTCACCGGCATCGCCGAGGCCGGCATGGCCGAGGCCGGAGCGGGCCGGCGGCCCTTCGCGGTGGTGACGACGACGCCCGATCTCGTCCCTTCGATCACCGGGCTGGCGCAAGCCTATGGCCATGAGAAGACGTTCCGGGGCGTCGCCCTGACCAAGGGCGATGTCCACGCGATCATGGCCGATCACGCCACGCTGGTGGAGGCGCTCGCCGAAGCCTGCGCGGAGGCGATCGAGACCATGGGCGCCCAGGCGCTGGTGATCGGCGGCGGCCCGCTCGGCCAGGCGGCGCAGTCGCTCAATCTGCGGTTTTCGGTGCCGGTGATCGCGCCGATCCCCGCCGCGGTGCGGCTGGCGCAGAAGCGGGTTTCGCGGGGGTATTGAGCGTCGTTTTTGGAGACCGACGAACCTCCACCGTCATCCTGGCCCAGCCGCGCAGCGGCGCAGGCCGGGATCCATCGGGGGGCTCCAACTGCGCCCGATGATGGATCCCGGTCGGCCTTCGGCCGCCCAGGATGACGGCCGCGATCGCTGAGCCCGGTACCCTAGTAGGTGAGCCCGTCAGAAGCGCCCGCTCGGGCGATAGAAGGGCTCGTCGCCCTGCCCGTCGAGATAGCCGTCATAGAAGCGCCGGACATGCGGCAGCAGCGCCTGCGACAGGGCGATGCGGTCCTGCTCGGCCGGCGTCTTCGGCTTCGCCAGCGCCTCGGCGAGACCCGCCAGAACGGCGTCACGGTCGAGCCTCGTGAAGCGGCGCTCGCGATAGACGAATTCGCCTGCGATCATGACGCTGTGCACCGCCTTCGCCTTGGCGCGCTGGACCAGCACCTCGACGAAGCCCAGTCCCTCGTCCTGATAGGGAAAGGTCACCGCCGGCCAGTCGAACATCACGAGGTCCGCCGCCATGCCGGGCTCCAGACGGCCGATGCGCCCGGCGAAGGGCGTGGTCCGCGCCCCGCCTTCGGTCGCCATGCGCAGCACCTGCGCCGGCGAGGGATGGGGAGCGTCGATGCCCGGCTCGCGATGGGCGCGCAGGACGAGCCGCATCTCCTGCAGCATGTCGCGGTCGTCGTTGATACCGGCCTCGTCGATGCCGATGGCGACGGGAATGCTGCGGGCGAGGAAGCGGTTGACCGGGGCGACGCCGCTCTTCAGCCGGAAGTTCGAACTGCAATTGTGGCAGATGCAGACGCCGCGATCGGCCGCGAGTTCGATATCGGCCTCGCTCATCCAGACGCCGTGGCCGATGGTGAAATGCGGGCCGAGCAGGCCAAGCCGGTCGAGATGGGCGAGCGCCGAGCCGCCCGTGCGCTTGCGGGCATAGGCCTTCTGATAGGGCGTCTCCAGCACATGCATATGGACCGGCAGCCCGGTGCGGCGCTGGAGTTCGCCGGTGACGTCGAGGGCTTCCTCCGAGAGCCAGTGCAGATTGGCGGGCGCGATCTGGATGCGGATGCGGTCACCGTGACCATAGCGCGCCAGCAATTCTTCGAAAACCGCGACCTGGTCGGAGAGCGGCACGGTGAAACGCTGAAAGAAGGCACTCGCGGCCGGACGCAGCTCCTCGGGCAGGCGGGCGGCGAAATCCTGGTCGGCCTCGTAGACGAGCCGGTTCTGGTCGCGCAGCGCCATCGAATAGGAGGCGCGCATGCCGATGTCGCGATAGGCGCTGACAACCTTCTCGGCGGCGGCGAGGATGTCGGCCGGCGTTCCCGGCGCGCGGCTGTGGAGGTGCTGAACGGTCGCGACGCCGCTCTCGATCATCTCGAAGGCGGAGAACAGCGTGTCGGCATAGAGATCGACGTCGCGCAGCGCGATGCGACTGGCGAACCAGAGTTCAAGCGGGTGGTCGGGAGAGCCGAGTTGCAGCGGCGTCAGGCCGACATGGTGATGCGCGTTGACGAAGCCCGGCGTGATCGCGAAGTCGCGCCCGCCGGTCACGGTCGCTTCGGGATAGGCCGCCTTCAGATCGGCGAGCGGCCCGGTCGCGAGGATCGTTCCCGCCTCGCAAGCGACGCCGGCATCCTGCAGCAGGACCGGCTCGCCTGCGGCGTCGAAACCGGTGAGGAGCGTCCCGCCCCAGATGATCTGCGTGGTCATGGCCATTCCTGGATGTCGCCTGGGACTGCCGTCATTGCGAGCAAAGCGAAGCAATCCAGAGGGATTCGCGCGACGCCCCTGGATTGCTTCGTCGCTTAGCTCCTCGCAACGACGGTTCAGGCCGTCTGCAAAACATCAATCCAGCAGCCGCAGGCGCGTCAGGCGGCTCGGATTGCTTTCGGCCAGCAGGATGTCGCCGCCCGGCGTGCCGTAGATGCCGTGCGCGCCATTGAGGAACGGTCGGCAGCGGCCGAGGCGCTCACCACGGGGGCCGATCTTCTGCAGAGTCGGCTGCGTGTCGGTGACATAGGTGTTTCCCTGCTCGTCACCCCAGATCGCCACGGGGTCGCGGAAATGGCTCCAGGTCGCGAGATGCTGGCCGTTGCGGTCGAAGACCTGGACGCGGTTGTGCGTGCGGTCGACGACGACGACGCGGCCATCGGCATGGGTCCAGAGCGCGTGCGGCCAGCCGAACTGACCCTCGCCGGCGCCATGTTCGCCCCAGCTCTGGAGATGGACGCCATAGGCCGAGAAGCGGTGGATGCGGCTCGCGGCATAGCCATCGGCGACGTAGATGTCGCCCCAGGCCGAGACATGCACGTCGGTGGGGTGGTTGAAAGGCGAAAGCGGCTCGCCGCGCTGGCCGAGGCCGCCCAGGCGCTCGCCGGTCGCCGAGCAGATGACGATCTCATGCATGTCGCGATCGACGCAGAGGAAGCGCCCCTGCGCATCGACGGTGAGCATGTGGGAATCGGCGATCAGGTCGCCGCCCCAGCCACCGAGATACTCTCCCTCCGGCGAGAGCTCGACCACGCGCGGATCGTCGGGTTGCGTCAGCGGGTCGTGCCGCAGCATGACGAAGACATGCCCGCGGGCATCGACCGTCACATCGGTGACGAAGCCGGCATTCTGCGGCCAGGAGCCGAAGGGCCGCTCGATCAGGTAGCGGGCATCGCCGAGGGCGACGATCAGGTCGGGCTTGGGCAAGGTGTCGTTCCTTCGATGATATCGCGACCGTCATTGCGAGGAGCGATAGCGACGAAGCAATCCAGGGGACGTAGCGCTCTACGTCACTGGATTGCTTCGCTCCGCTCGCAATGACGGTGTTGCGTCAGGCCGGCTGGAAAGGATGCGTCTTCGCCCAGTGCTTCGCAATATCGAGCCGGCCGGTCACCCAGACGTTCTCGTGCTTCTGGACATAGTCGAGGAAGCGCGCGAGGCCGGCGGCGCGGGCGGGGTGACCGATCAGGCGCATATGCAGGCCGACCGACATCATCTTGGGTTGGGTCGCGCCCTCGGCATAGAGCATGTCGAAGGCATCCTTGTGCCAGTCGAAATAGTCGTTCGAGGTGCCGAAGAAGCCCGAGCCGAACTTGCCGTCATTGTTGACGAGCGAATAGGGCACGACGAGATGCGGCTTGCCGTCGACCACCTTCCAATAGGGCAGTTCGTCGTCATAGGCGTCGGAATCATAGAGGAAACCGCCCTCCTCCACGATCAGCTTGCGGGTGTTCACGCTCGGCCCATAGCGACAGTACCAGCCCAGCGGCCGCTCGCCGACCGTGGCTTCGAGCGACTTGATCGCTTTGGCGATGTGCTCGCGCTCCTCGGCCTCCGTCAGGTCGTAATGCTTGATCCAGCGCCAGCCATGGCAGCAGACGTCGAAGCCCGACGCCCGGATCGCGGCCGCGGCGTCGGGGTTGCGCTCGATGGCGAGCGCGCAGCCGAACACCGTCATCGGCAGTCCCCGCTCCTGGAACAGCCGCATCAGCCGCCAGAAGCCGACGCGGCTGCCATAGGCAAACATGCCCTCGCCGGCGAGATCGCGGCCCTTGACCCCGGTCGGCAGGCCATTGGCCTCGGTCAGGCCGAGTTCGGTGTAGCCCTCGCCGTCCTGGATGGAGGGCTCGGAGCCCTCCTCGTAGTTCATCACGAAGTTGATCGCGATGCGGGCGCCGCCGGGCCATTGCGGGTTGGGCGGGTTGGCGCCGTAGCCGATCAGGTCGCGGTCATAGGGGATGGTCATCGAGGGGCTCCCAATGTTGTCATTCCGGGGCGGGCCGAGAGGCCCGAACCCGGAACCCACGACCGGGTGACCGGCCGTTTATATTGATGTTGCACCCGGTCGTGGGTTCCGGGTTCATCGCTGCGCGATGCCCCGGAATGACAAGGTTTACGCCTCACCCGCTCATCCGCCGCGTCAGACCGGTCAGGCGGTCCATCACGATCATCAGGATCAGCGTCGCCAGGATCAGCACGCCGGCGATGGCGGCGATGCGGACGTCGAGCGTCGTCTCCATCATCCCCCACATCCGGATCGGCAGCATGGCGGTGCGTGCGGTCGAGAGGAAGAGCGAGACCGGGACATTGTCCATCGAGGAGATGAAGGCGAGGAAGCAGCCCGCCGCGATGCCCGGCGCGATCAGCGGCAGGGTGATCCGGCGGAAGCCGTAGAGGCGGCTCGCGCCGAGATTGGCGGAGGCCTCGAGCAGCGCCGGATCGAGCTGCGTCAGGCTCGCCAGCGTGGTGCGGAAGACGAAGGGCGCGATCACCACGAGATGGCCGGCGATCAGCAGGTTGAGCGAGGGCCGGATGCCGAGCACCGAGAAGAACATCAGCGCGGCGAGGCCGTAGGACAGCGTCGGCAGCACCAGTGGCGACAGGAAGCTCGCCTCCAGCACGCGCGCCGAGGGCCGCGCGACCCGCGTGATCGCCAGCGCCGCTAGCACCGAGAGCACGCCGCCGATGGCGGTGGCGAGGCCGGCGACCCAGAGGCTGTTGAGCGCGGCGGTGTGGATCTGGGCCGAGCGGGTGGTGTCGAACAATTCGCCATACCAGCGCAGCGACAGGCCGGGAGGCGGGAATTTCAGGGTCTGCGACGTCGTGAAAGAGGTCGCGATGACGATCAGCACCGGCCCGATCAGGATCAGGATGCCCAGCCCCGCGAGCAGGCCGATGACCCAGGAATAGCCGACGTCACCAAGCGTGGAGCGCTGCATGGCCTATTCCCCCTTGTCATTCCGGGGCATCGCGAAGCGATGAACCCGGAACCCACGACCGGGCGACGCAAACAACCTCGCGCCGGTTTCACCCGGTCGTGGGTTCCGGGTTCGCGCCTTTCGGCGCGCCCCGGAATGACAGAGGTGATTGGCACGCCCGCTCATTTCAGCTCGTCCTGGCAAAGCGGCCGAGCCAGCCGAGCGCCATGATGCCGGCGAGCACCGTGAACAGCAGCGTCAGCGAGGCGACTGCCGCGAAGGGCCAGTTGTAGACCACCATGGACTGCTGCCAGATCAGCGAGGGCAGATAGACCAGCCGCGCCCCGCCGATGACCGATTGCGAGATGAAGGCGGTCGTTGCCGAGGCGAACACCAGCGTCGCGCCGGCGATCCAGCCCGGCAGCGTCAGCGGCAGGATCACCCGGAAGAAGGTCCGCCATTTCGAAGCGCCGAGCGCACGCGAGGCATCGACCAGGTTCTGGTCCATCTGGTTCATGATGGTGAGCAGCGGCAGCAGCATCAGGGGCATCTCGATCTGCGTCAGCGCGATGACGAGGCCGAGCTCGGTCTGCAGCAGGTTGAGCGGGGTCGACGTCAGGCCGAGTCCGATCAGCGTCTGGTTGAGCACGCCCTCGCGCGCCAGGATGACGATCCAGGCGAAGGTGCGGATCACGACCGAGGTCAGGAGCGGCATCAGGATGATGAAGATCAGCAGCCGCTGCACGCGCGGGCCCGAGCCCCGGAAGACGAGCGCCAGTGGATAGGCCAGCAGCGTGGTGGCCAGCACGGCGAAGACGCCGAGCTTGAGCGTGTCGAAGATCACCTTCCGGTAAAAGGCGTCGCCATAGAACTTGGCCCAGGAGTCGAGCCCCAGCCGCGTCTGCTCGGCATCGGCATAGAAGCTGATGCCGAGCAGGATCGCGAAGGGGGCCGCGAAGAAGGCGAGATAAGTCAGGCCGAGCGGCGCCGCGAGGCGCCAGTCGACCCTGGCCCCCGGAACACCGCCGTTCCCAGCGGCCGCTGCAGCCATGCCCGCCATCGCTGCGACCTACTTGGTGATTTCCTTGTTGAAGCGCTCGATCCAGGCGGCGCGCTGCGGGTTGATCACCGTCCAGTCATGCGTGACCATCTTGGCCAGTTCGTCGAGCGACTTGATGTCGAGCGTCTCGACCAGCTTCACGTCCTTGTTGATCGGGACCATGTTGTAGGGCTGCTTTTGCAGCGCGGCCTGGACCTCGGACGAGATGGCGGTGTCGATGTACTTGTAGGCGTTGGCGACGTTGTCGGCGCCCTTCACGATGTGCAGCGTGGTCTGGAAGGTGATCGCGCCGGTCTCGGGCTTGATGAACTCGATATCGACGCCACGACCCTTCAGCGTCGAGACCGTGTTGGTGTTGGTGTACATGATGTCGATCTGCCCCTGCTGGAACAGGCCGGGCATGGCGGCGGGCGCGGCGACCGCAGCCGCCTTCGACACGGCCTTCTTCAGCTCGGCGAAGACCGGCTCGACATTGGTGGCGGAGCCGCCGAAGACCTTCGCCATCTCGATGATCGAGACCGTGCCGAAGGTGGTCTGGAAGCCGGTGAGGCCCAGCCGCTCGACATAAGGCGACTTGAACAGATCGGCCCAGCCCTTGGGCGGGGTCGCGAACTTCTTGGGGTTGTAGGCGATGCCGACGACCTGGGCGTTGCAGGTCACGCCATGCGACTTGATCAGGCCCGTCGGGATCTTCGCGGCATTGGTCAGCTTGGCGGGATCGATCGGCTCGAACAGGCCGGCGGCCTGCGCCGCCGCGGCCGGACCGGGATCGAGCACGAAGCAGTCGAAGGGCGGCACGCCACGGGCGGCGCGCACCTTGGCGACCTGATCGACGGCGAACAGCGCGTCGAAGGCGACGTCGACGCCGGCGTTCTTCTTCAGCGCAGGCGCGACGACGCCGCGATAGGCTTCTTCCCAGGTACCGGGATAGATCGCGGCAGTAAGGCTGCCGGAGGCGCTGGCGCGCAGCGGCAGGAGCGACGCCAGGCCGAGCGCGCCGGCGCCGGCCAGGAGGTCTCGACGGTTCATCTGTGTCATCGGCATGGGCTCCGGTTCAGGGTTGGGTGGCGGGAAAGAGAACGGGGCGGGCATGGTCGGCGAGCCCGCAGAAAGCAGTGCCCGCGCGGCCCGAGGCCATGCCGGGACGGCGTGACATCGCGATCTTCAGCGAGCAGCCATCGGCACCGGTGACGTCGTGGATCAGTTCGCCACCGATCGGCAGGCTGAGCTTGAGTTCGACCGGGAAACGGCCCTCGCCGGCTTCGTCGGCGAGGTGCATCTGCTCGGGGCGGACCGAGACGAGAACCGGCTGGCCCGGGGCGAAGCGAGCGGCGGACGGCACCGTCCAGGCGGCTCCGTTGCCGAGCGTCACGGCGTAGCCGCCCTCGACAGGCGCCGAGATCTGTCCGCTCAGGAGATTGCTGGAGCCGATGAAGCTGTTGACGAAGAGCGTGGCGGGCTCGTCATAGACCTGCACCGGCGTGCCGAGCTGCTCGATCCGGCCCTGGCTCATCACGGCGATGCGGTCGGCGATCGCCATCGCCTCGTCCTGGTCGTGCGTGACCATGATCGCGGTCAGGGCGAACTGGCGCTGCAGCCGCTTGATCTCGATCTGCATGTCGAGCCGCAGGTTCTTGTCGAGCGCAGCGAAGGGCTCGTCGAGCAGCAGGATGCGCGGCCGCATGGCGAGCGCCCGCGCCAGCGCGACGCGCTGCTGCTGGCCGCCGGAGAGCTGCTTGGGCTTGCGATCGGCGAAACCCACCATCTGGACGGTGGCGAGCATCTCCTCGACGCGCTGGGCCTGAACGCTGCGGCTCTCGCCGCGGGCGGCCAGCCCATAGGCGATGTTCTCGGCCACCGTCATGTGCGGAAACAGCGCGTAGTTCTGGAAGACGATGCCGATCTCGCGGCGGTTCGGCGGCAGGGTGTCGATCGGGCGGCCGTCGATCAGGACCTTGCCGTTGCCCTGCTGGATGAAGCCGGCGACGATCCGCAGCAGCGTGGTCTTGCCGCAGCCGGAGGGGCCGAGCAGCGCGACGAGTTCGCCGCCCTTGACCTCGAGCGTGACGTTGTCGACCGCCAGTCCGCCGCCATAGCTGTGCGTGATGCCGTCGAGCGTCAGCGGCTGGGCGGACAAGGAGGCAGACGGGGCAGGCGCAGCCATCGTGATGACGAAGATCCTCGGGCAGTGGGCGCCGCAGGCCAGCAACTGCCGTGCCAACCGCGTTCCGACGGAGATGGTGGCCGGCAAACGGCCGAGGGTTTGCGCAAAGCCGCTCAGACCGGTGCCCGCGCCGCAACATGACGCATCGTAAGGCACCTTAGCCCGCTCGCTCGGCATATGCCTGTTTATGCGGCAAAGCGTCAGTTCGACCGGTGATCGCGCGTGCAGCCCACACACAGCGCCAGCCCTCTGCCACGGGCTAAGGCTGGCTGCATCGGGCGCAACGGCGAGGAAGGCCGGGCATGGTGGCGTGAGGGGCGGGCCGCGCTCCGAGGGGCATGGCGCTATCACCAGGGCGAATAGAGCGGCGCCATAAATCATAGCGGCGCTTGCGCCGGCCGGCTCGCCGGGCCCGCGCGCCTTGCTATCCTCGCTTTGCAGGGCGCCATTGGCCCTGCACGACGAGAGGTTCCGATGACGCCTGTCTTCCCGATGCGGATCGCCAATCCCGCCGACCCGGCGCCGGACTTCCCCTGGCCCGCCGGCAAGAGCTGCGCGCTGTTTCCGGCCTTCGACGTCGATGGCGAGACCGCCTGGCTGCAGCACGACGCCGCCAACACCGACCGGCTGGTGACGCTCTCCTTCGGCGGCTACGAGGAGCGCGTCGGCGTGCCGAAGATCCTCGGCCATCTGCGATCGGTCGAGATCAAGGCGACCTTCTTCATCCCCGGCTGGATCGTCGAGGTGCATCCGGCGATGTGCGAGGCGATCGTCCGCGACGGCCACGAGATCGGCCATCACGGCTATCTGCACAAGCGCCCCGACCCGGCCGATTTCAATGAGGACGTCGAGGAGTTCGAGAAGGGCATGGAGGCCCTGAAGCGCGTGCTCGGCGTGGTCCCGGTCGGCTACCGGGCGGCCGGCGGCGAGAACTACGACGCGCTCCTGACCTATCTTCGCGAACGCGGCATCCTCTATTCCTCCTCGTTCCGCGACGATATCCGGCCCTATCGGCACCGGCAGCGCGACGGATCGGCCGGGGTGGTGGAACTGCCGATCAACGCCTCCTTCGACGACTGGCTCTACGGGCTGTCGCAGCGCTTCAGCCCGCGCCCGATGTTTCCGAGCGAGCATGTGCTGTCGATCTGGAACGGCGAGCTCGACCAGACCCGCGAATGGGGCGGGCTGGTCTCGATGGTGATGCATCCGCAGGTCTCGGGGAGACCGATGCGCTTCGGCATCATGCGCGATTTCCTGGCGCGGGCACGTGGCTTCGGCGATGTCTGGATCGCGACGGGGCGCGAAATCGCGGAGCATTTCGTGGCGCAGGAAAAGGCGGCGACCGCGGCTCTCTCCAACCAGCGGGCGCAACCATGAACCTGCTCATCACCGGCGCCACCATCGTCACCTGCGACGAGGAGCGGCGCATCCTGCAGGACGCCGCGATCGCGATCACCGGCGACCGGATCGCCGCCATCGGCGAGACCGCCACGCTGGAGCGGGGTTTTCCGACGCATGAGCGGATGGCGGGGCGCGGCCTCGCCGTTCTGCCCGGCTTCGTCAACGCGCATACGCATACGGTGCTGACGGCGCTGCGCGGCACGGTCGAGGACTGGGACGGCGAGATCATCTACCGCTACATGTCGCCGATCTCCTACACGATGAGCGACCATGAGCGGGCGGTGATGGCCGCACTCGGCTGCCTGGAGGCGATCCGCTGCGGCACGACCACGCTGGTCGACCCTTTCCGCCATGTCCCCTCCTATGCCGGTGCGATGGCCGATACGGGCCTGCGGCTCTGGCTCTCGGAAAGCTGCGCGGACATCGACACGCGCAAGATCCGCTTCGGCGAATACGGGATCGACGAGGCCTTCGGGCGGCAGTTCCTCGAGCGCACGCAGGAGCTGATCGAGACCTGGCACGGTGCGCGCGACGGCCGGGTGAGCTGCCAGCTCGCGGCGCATGCTCCCGACAACTGCTCGCCCGCCATGCTGGCTGAGATCATGGACCTCGCCGCCCGCCACGGTCTGACGCGCACCTGCCATCTCGCCCAGAGCCCCGGCGAGGTCGCGGCGGTGAAGGCGGCGCATGGGCTGACGCCGGCCTTCTATCTGGAGCGCGAGGGCTTCCTCGGGCCGGACCTGACCTGCGCGCACTGGACCTTCTGCACGCGCGAGGACATCGAATTGCTCGCGCAGCGCGGCGTCCACATGGCGCACAACCCGGCGCCCTCCTCCCGCAAGGGGCCGCATCGCGTCCTGATCGGGCCGATCCGCGACGCCGGGGTCAATATCGCGCTCGGCACCGACAACATGACCGAGGACATGTTCCAGGCGATGAAGATCGGCATGATCGTCCACCGCGCCGGCTACGGCCGCACTCAGGAGGGCGGCGTCGATCCGCAGCCTCAGGCCGTGCTCGACATGGCGACGCGCAACGGCGCCCGCACGCTGGGTGCGCTCGACCGGATCGGCTCGCTCGACGTCGGCAAGAAGGCGGACATCACCCTGCTCGACCTCGACCAGCCGGCGCTGCGACCCATCCTGCGGCTGACCTCCAACATCGTGAACTACGCCCATCCCGGCGTGGTGCATTCGGTGATGGTCGACGGCGCCTTCGTCATGCGCGACCGCAAGGTGCTGACGGTGGACGAACCGGCGCTGCTGGCGGAGGCGCAGGCGGTGACGGAAGCGGTCTGGCGACGGATGGTCGAGGCGAATGCCGACATCGCGCCGCCGCGGGGCGAGATGCCCTTCCTCGACGGCTGAGCGAGACGCCGCTTGCGGCGGGCCGTAAGCTGGCACATGATTTGCTGACGAAATAGGGAGCACCCCACCCTATTCGGAGGCGTGATATGAACCTGCGCCAGATCGAGCTGCTTCGAGCCGTCGTCCGCTGCGAGACCACGGTCCGCGCGGCGCACGAACTCGGGCTGTCGCAGCCGGCCGTCAGCAACGCGATCAAGCATCTCGAGAGCCAGATCGGCTTTCCGCTGTTCGAGCGCGTCAACAACCGGCTGTTCCCGACGGCCGAGGCGCGCGAGCTCTGCCTCGATTCCGATCCGATCTTCAGCATGCACGCCGCTTTCGAGGCGAAGGTGCAGGATCTGAAGGAGAACCGCACCGGGCATATCCGCATCCTCGCGACGCCGCCTCTGGGCTACAGCGTGATCCCGATCGCGCTGCGCAACTTCCTCGAGAAGCGCCCCAACACGCGCGTCTCCTTCGACATCCGCCGCTTCGAGAACGTGGTCGAGAGCGTCGACAACGGTCTGGCCGAACTCGGTTTCGTGCTGGGGCTGAACGATTATCGCGGTGTCGAGAGCGAGTGCTTCTTCTCCGAGCGCATGGTCTGCGTGATGCGGCCCGATCATCCGCTCGCGGCGATGGAGACGATCACGCCCGATGATCTGCGCTCTGCCGCCTTCATCGCGCTGGAACGCGGCACGCGGATGGGGACGATCGTGCGCCAGGCCTTCGCGGAGGTCGGCGTGCCGTTCCGCTCCTCGGTCGAGGTCCGCTACTGCAACACCGCCTGCATCCTCGCCGAGACCGGCATCGGCGTGGCGGTGGTCGATCCGCTCTCGCCGCTCTCCTCGCGCAACCTCGCGGTCCGGCGCTTCGAGCCGGCCTCGCCGGTCTCGGCCTCGGTGGTGCATTCGCGCAAGCGGCCGCTGTCGCGGGCGGCACAGGCCTTCCTGCGGGAGGTGCGCGTCGTGGCTGGCGAGACAGCGCCGCGCCTCTCCTGACGGTCTGAGTATTCGCCGGACGAATGCCACCGGCGGATTCCTGATAAGCGGCTCCATTGCCTGCGCCCCGCTGCTCCAGCAGTGTCGGGCGAAAGTCGGCGACGCCTCTCTCGGCGAGGGCGGAGAACCGGCGAGCAGCCGGCGAGGATGACTCCATGTCATTGACGACCGCCCCGAAGACGGGCCACGCGACCTTTCTCTATTCGGAACTGGCGACCGATCTCGACCATCTCCAGGCCGACATCGCCTTTCTCGGCATTCCCTTTGGCGATGCCTACAGCTTCGCCGAGATCGTCAACGACCAGACCAACATGCCCGCCGCGATGCGCCGCGCAACGGACCGGATCGTCCGCTCGATCGAGCGCTATGATTTCGATCTCGGCGGGCCGCTTTATGACGGCCGGCCGATCCGCACCGTCGATTGCGGCGACATCATCGGCGATTTCCGCGACCTCACGGCCCATTACGTCAAGGCGGAAGCGGCGATCCGCAAGATTCGGGCGGCCGGCGCGATGCCGATCGTGCTCGGAGGCGACCATGGCGTGCCGATCCCGGTGCTGCGCGGGCTCGACGGCGACGGGCCGATCACGCTGATCCAGATCGATCAGCATCTCGACTGGCGCCAGGAGGTGAACGGCGTCACGACCGGCTATTCCAGCCCGATCCGGCGCGCCTCCGAATTGGCCCATGTCGGCGAGATCTTCCAGATCGGCCTGCACGGCACCGGCAGCGCCCGGATCGAGGAGGTCGAGGCGGCGCGGGCCTATGGCGCCCATTTGGTGACCTCCTACGAGGTCCATGAGCGCGGCATGCAGGCGGTTCTCGACCGGATTCCCGCGGGCGGACGCTACTACCTGACGATCGATCTCGACGGCATCGACCCCGCGATCGCGCCGGGCGTCGCCGGCCCCTGCCCCGGCGGGCTGACCTTCCCGCAGGTGCGTACGCTGATCCACGGCCTCGTCGGCAAGGGCCGCGTCGTCGGCATGGACGTCGTCGAGATCACGCCGCGCAGCGACGTCAACCAGATCACCTGCATCACGGCCGGGCGCTTCGTCGTCAACATGATCGGCGCCGCCGTCCGCGCGGGCTATTTCGACAAGGCCGCCTCGTGATCGCCCCGGAACGGTTGGCGGCGGCGGTCGCGGCCCAGCGCGGCCTGGCCGAGCGGCTGTTCGGGACGCTGGCCGAGGGCAGCCCGGGAAACCCCGGCATCATGCGCGACACCTATGGCGCGGGCGAGGATTTCGGCCATCGCGTCTTCGCGGAAGCCGCCGCGGCGGCCGGCCTCACGGTCACCACCGACGCCTCGATGAACACCTATGCGACCTGGCGCGGTAGCGATCCCACCGCGCCCGCCATCCTGATGGGCTCGCATCTCGACAGCGTCCCCCATGGCGGCAATTTCGACGGCGCCGCCGGCGTGATCGCGGGCCTCGTCACCCTCGCGGCACTACGCGACCTCGGCGTGGCGCCGCGCTGCGACCTGACGGTGATGGGGGTCCGGGCCGAGGAGAGCGTCTGGTTCCAGGTCTCCTATATCGGCAGCCGCGGGGCGCTGGGCACGCTGCCCGAGGGCGCGCTGGAGGCCCGGCGCATCGACACGGGCCGCCCCCTCGCCGACCATATCCGCGACTGCGGCGGCGATCCCGAGGCGCTGCGGCGCGGCGACCGGAGCCTGGACCCCGAACGCATCCGGGCCTTCCTGGAGATCCATATCGAGCAGGCGCCGAGCCTCGTCGAAGCCGGCTTCCCAATCGCCATCTGCACCGGCATCCCCGGCAATTTCCGCTATCCGGAGGCGCGCATCTTCGGCCGCTACGACCATGTCGGCACGCCACGTCGCTTCCGCCGCGACGCCGCCATGGCCGGCATGGCGCTGGCCGCCGAACTGGACGCGATCTGGGCGGAGCACGAGGCGCGCGGCGACGGCATGGCCGTGACCTTCGGGCGCTTCCACACCGATGCCGAGAAGCATGGCATGACCACCGTGCCGGGCGAGTTCCGCTTCAGCCTGGATGTGCGCGCCTACGACGAGGTGGTGCTCGCCGGCGTCGAGGCGCGGATGCACGCCGCGATCACGCGGATCGAGGCCGAGCGCGGCGTCGTGTTCGAACTCGGTGCGCGCGCCTCGGCCGCCGTCGGGCCCGTCGATCCCGGTATCCGGACTGCGTTGATGCACGCGGCGGAGAGGCTCGGCATCCCCGCCATGCCGCTCGGCAGCCCCGCCTCGCATGATTCCGCCGCCTTTGCGGCCGCGGGCGTGCCGGTGGCGATGCTGTTCGTGCGCAACGAGCATGGCAGCCACAACCCGCGCGAGGCGATGGCGATCGAGGACTTCATGGCCGCCGCCACCGTGCTCGCGCAATGGGTCGCCGACAACGCCAGCTGAGAGCGCAGGCTGCCCGCGGGCGGCCTATAAGCGCGGCGAATAATGCGGGCCGGTTTTTAATTCGATCCCCGCGCCGGTTCCGGCCTAGCCTCCGTGATGTGCCGGGATGCAAGCGCAGGGTCCGCCGCCGCGGGCTCCGTTCTTGCATCGCCGGCACGGCCTGAGACGCGCTGCCGCCGGGAGGCGGGGCGCGCGCCGCGGAGACCCCATGCAACGCCACGCCATCGCGCCCGCCGCCCTTCCCGGCATCGCTAATCTCCCCATTGCCGGAGCGGTGCGCGCCGGCGAACGCGTCTTCCTCAGCGGCGCGAGCGCGCTCAACCCCGATGGCAGCATCACCGGCATCGGCGACGCTGCCGCCCAGACCCATGCCGCACTCGACCGGCTCGAGGCGGCGCTGAAGGAGGCCGGCGGCTCACTCGCCAGCCTGACCAAGCTCACCACCTGCATCGTCGACCGCGGCTATCGCGCCGAGGTCTATGCCGTGATCGCACAGCGTCTCCCCGAGGTCCGCGCGGTCAGCACCGGGCTGGTCGTCGCCGGGCTGGCCCTGCCGGAGCTGATCGTCCAGATCGACGCGGAGGCCGCGATCCCGTCCTCGCCTCCCCGTCACACACGGCCCTACACCTTCGAGAGCTGGCACGGCCAGGGCTTCCCCTGGAAAGGCGCCATGGTGCTCGCCACCGACGAGGAGTTCTTCCTGCGCGGCCAGACCGGCGCGGGGCTCGACCATAGCGGCGTCACCGCCAAGGGCCGCGGCGTCGCGGACTCGGCCGCCCAGGCGGACCTCGCCATGGCGAACCTGAAGACGCTGCTGGCGGAGGCCGGCGCCGCGGTCGAGGACATCTGCAAGATCACCGTCTACATCTCCGACCGCGCCTATCGCGCCGGCGTCTACCCGATGATCGGCAAGCACCTCGCCGGTGTCCGGCCGGTCTCGACCGGCATCGTCACGACCGGCTTCGCCAGGCCCGACATCCT
Organism: Allobosea sp. R86505; assembly: GCF_042466375.1. Taxonomy (NCBI): domain Bacteria; kingdom Pseudomonadati; phylum Pseudomonadota; class Alphaproteobacteria; order Hyphomicrobiales; family Alloboseaceae; genus Allobosea; species Allobosea sp. R86505. The sequence goes on from NZ_JAXHPY010000001.1 coordinate 3,527,156, forward strand.
CTTCGAGATCGACGTCACGGTCGTCCGCAAGCCGGGCGGAAAGCCGCATGAGCGGCTGCGGACCTATCACTCGAGCGCGGCGCGTTACGGCACCGAGCAGCAGCCGCTCGACTGCGAGTTCTGCATGGCGGTGGTGTCGGGCGACCGTGTCACGCTGCGCGGCCAGACCGGAATGGGGCTCGACGAGGTGCTCTACGGCGCCGGTGACGCGAAGGTGCAGGCGCAGGTCGCGATGGACAATGTCGCGACGCTGCTGTCGGAAGCCGGGGCAGGCCTCGACGATGTCGCCAAGGCGACCGTCTACGTCACCGACCGGGCCTTCCTCGCCGAGGTCAATGCAGTCGTCCGGGAGCGTCTTGGCGACAATGCCAGTGCCTTCACCAGCGTCATCATCAAGGGGCTCGCCAGCCCGGAGCTGCTGATGGAGGTCGATATCGTCGCCATCCGGAACGGCGCGCGATGACGTTCTCGCTCGCCGGTCGCTGCGCTCGCACGGGCATGCTCGGGGCGGTGGTCACCACCTCCTCGATCGCGGTCGGATCGCGCTGCCAGCATGCCGCGGCCGGCATCGGCGCAGCGCTGACGCAGCACATGACCGATCCGCGGCTCGGCCCGCTGATGCTGGACCTGCTCCGGCGCGGCTACTCCGCCCGGCAGGCCGTCGAAGCCGCAGCCGCCGCGACGCCACGCAGCGACTGGCGCCAGCTCGCCGTCATCGACGCCACCGGCCGCACCGCGAGCTTCAGCGGCGGAAACGTGCAGCCTGAACTGGCCGAAGTCCATGGGCGCGACTGCGTCGCGCTCGGCAACATCGTGCGCTCGCAGGAGGTGCCCGCCGCCATGGTGCGCGCCTTCGAGGCCGATCCGGCGGCGCCGCTCGCCGCGCGACTGATCGCGGCCCTGCAAGCCGGCGAAGAGGCGGGCGGCGAGTTCAAGCCGCTGGTCTCGACCGCGCTGATCGTCGCGCATGAGCAGGCCTTTCCCTATGTCGACCTGCGGGTCGACGGCGATGCAGACCCGATCGCGACGCTCGGGCGCCTCTGGCGCGACTACGAGCCCGTCGCCGATCTCTACGTGACGCGGGCGGTCGATCCGGACACCGCCATCGCGAACCGGCCGAAGAGCTGACCACCGACAACGAGGGGATCACCATGAGACGACATCTTGCGACACTGGCCGTCACGATCGGCCTTTCGACCGCGCTGACGGCGCTGCCCGCCGCAGCCCAGGGTACCGTGCGCGTCGCGCTCGGGACGACCCTGAGCCAGCTCGACCCGGCCAGGACGACGATCGGCGACGAGTACGTCTATGTCCACCTGCTGTTCAACGGGCTCTCGCGCATCGACCCCGACATGACGGTGAAGCCCGATCTCGCCGAGAGCTGGACGGCCTCCGACGACCTCAAGACCTGGACCTTCAAGCTGCGCCAGGGCGTCAAGTTCCACCATGGCCGGGTGATGGACGCCGAGGACGTGGTCGCCACGATGAAGCGCATCCTCGATCCGGCGACGGGTTCGCGCGCCCGCACCAGCCTGTCGATGGTCGAGGGCATTTCGGCCAGCGACCCGATGACGGTCGTGTTCAAGCTCAACATCCCCTATGCCGGCTTCGCCGACATCTTCGCCGACCGGCAGCTGCGCATCGTCCCCAAGGACAAGCTCGCCGAGCTCTCGACCCGGCCGATCGGCACCGGCCCCTTCATGTTCAAGTCCTGGTCGCCGGGCGACCGGCTCGAACTGACCAAGAACCCCGACTATTTCGAGAAGGGCCTGCCGAAGCTGGACGGCGCGACGCTGCGGATCATCCCGGAATCGGCGGCACGGATGGCAGCGCTGGAATCGGGTGCGGTCGATATCGTTTGGAGCATGCCCTATGAGGCGGTCGACAAGCTGAAGACCAGCGCGGTCGCCCGCGCCGACAGCGTCTCGACGCCGACCTGGGACGGCGTCATCCTCAACAACGACCGCCCGCCCTTCAACGACGTCCGGGTGCGCAAGGCGTTGGCCCTGACGATCGACAAGGCGGCGATCGTCGAACTCGCCCTGTTCGGCCAGGGCGAGCCGACCTTCAGCCCGATTCCCCCCAGCCATCCCTATTTCAACAAGTCCCTCAAGGTCGGTGCTCCCGACATCGCCCAGGCCAAGAAGCTGCTGGCCGAGGCCGGCTTCCCCAACGGCTTTGACGTGCCGATGCAGGTTCCGCAGGAGCGCGAGCAGCGCGTGCGCGTCGGCGTCGCGGTGCGTGACATGGCCCGGGCTGCCGGCATCCGGATCAATGTCGAGCGGGTGCCCTTCGCCTCTTACACCGCAAATGTCGCGGGCAAGGCGCAGATGTATGTCGACGGCTATTTCGCCCGGCCGACGATCGATACGGCGATCTATCCCTTCTACCATTCGAGCGGAAGCTGGAACAAGCAGCTCTGGATCTACAAGGATGCCCGTGTCGACCAGTTGCTGGACGATGCCCGCAAGACCAATGACCAGGCCGCCCGCAAGGCGATCTTCGAGAAGTTCCAGGCGATCGCCGAAGAGACCGTGCCCGGCATCATCGCCTACTCGGCGGCGCATGTGAACGGCGTCAGCAAGAAGGTCGACGGCTTCAAGTCGACCCCGATGCAGTGGCTCGAGCTCAAGAACGTCTCGATCAAGCCCTGATCCCGCCTCTGCGTCCGCCCTCCCCGCCCTCGCGGTGCGGGCGGGCGCAGCCCCGGCTCGCAGGAACCCGTCCCCGATGGCAGCTTACATCACCCGACGCCTGGCCCTCGTGGTTCTCGTCCTCGTGGCGGTGTCGATGCTCGTCTTCGGTGTGACGACGCTGCTGCCTGCCAATGTCGCCTATCTGATCCTGGGCGCCTTCGCGACGCCGGAGCAAGTCCACGCGTTGGAACTCAAACTCGGCCTGACCGACCCGGTCTGGCAGCAATATCTGCGCTGGGCGGGCGGCTTCGTCACCGGCGATCTCGGCGTCTCGACGCTGATGAACCGGCCGGTCGGGCCGATGCTGCTGGAAGCGCTGCAGCGCTCGCTGATGCTGACGGGTCTCTCCTTCGTGCTGATCGCCGTCATCGGCGTGGGGCTCGGCATCGTCGCGGCGCTGCGCCATGGCAGGCCGCTCGACCACGGCGTCTCGATCGCGACCTATCTCGGCATCGCCGTGCCCGAATTCTTCTGGGCGATCGTGGTCATCATCGTCTTCGCCGCCTGGCTCGGCTGGCTGCCGGCCTCGGGCTACGAGCCGCTCTCGGCCGGCGTCTGGGAATGGGCCAAGCACCTGATCGCGCCCACCATGACGCTGGTCTTCGGCCATCTCGCCCATGTCTCGCGCCTGACCCGGTCGAGCATGATCGAGGTGATGCAGAGCCCCTACATCACCGCCGCCCGCGCCAAGGGCCTGCCCGAGCGGGTGATCGTGCTCCACCATGCGCTGCGCAACGCGCTGCTGCCGACGATCACGGTGCTGGCGCTGGATTTCGGCCGGCTGATGGGCGGCATCGTCGTGATCGAGACCGTCTTCGCCTATCCCGGCCTCGGCCGCCTCGTCGTCTTCTCGATCCAGAATCGCGATCTGCCGACGCTGCAGGCCGCGATCCTGGTGGTCGCCGCGATCTACGCGCTCGCCAACCTGCTGGCCGACCTGCTCTATGCCCGCCTCAACCCCAAAATCCGGTTCGGCCGCCATGTCGCCTGAACCAGCCCTCGCCACGCCCGCAAAGCCGCCGCGCAAGCCGATGCCGCTGCAGCTCAAGGCCGGGCTCGCCATCACCGGCACCATCCTTCTGCTCGGGCTGCTCGCGCCCTGGATCGCGCCCCACCCTTGGGACACGATCTCGATGCGCACGCGCTTCCTGGCGCCGAACGCGACCTATTGGCTCGGCACCGACGAATATGGCCGCGACGTGCTCAGCCGCCTGCTGATGGGGGCCAGGCTCTCGATCGGCATGGGTGTGGCCGCGACGCTGTTCAGCCTCGCCATCGGCGTGCCGATGGGGTTGGCGGCCGGCTATTTCCGCGGCTGGGTCGACGAGGCGCTGATGCGGCTGGCGGATGTGCTGATGGCGATCCCGCCGATCATGCTGGGCCTGCTCGTGCTCGCCGTGACGCCGCCCGCCCTGTGGAAGACCGCGCTCGCCGTCGGCTTCGTCTATATCCCGCCGATCGCGCGGCTGGCGCGCAGCGTGACGCTGACGCTGGCCAATGAGGAGTTCGTGCAGGCCGCCAAGGCGCGGGCTGAGAGCACCTCCTACATCCTGTTCCGCGAGATTCTGCCCAATGCCTGGCCGCCGCTGATCGTCGAGGCCAGCCTGCGCGTGACCTATGCGATCCTTCTGGGATCGGCGCTGTCCTTCCTCGGGCTCGGCGCCCAGCCGCCGAGCTCCGACTGGGGGCTGATGATCTCCGAAGCTCGCTCCTTCCTCAACCGTGCGCCCTGGATCGCGTTGGCACCGGGGCTGGCCATGTGCCTGCTGGTGATCGGCATCAACCTGCTCGGCGACGGCGCCCGCGAGCGCCTCGATCCGCGCCTCAAGGCGCGGCTGGGGAAGGCCTGATGCTGATCATCGACGACCTGACCGTCCGCTACCGCACCGCCGGCGGCGAGATCGAGGCGCTGTCCTCGGTCAGCCTCCAGGCCCGCAGGGGCTCGACGCTGGCGCTGGTAGGCGAATCCGGCTCCGGCAAGAGCACGATCGCGCTCGCCGCCATGGGGCTTTTGCCGGCGGAGGCCTCGGTGCCTTCCGGCCGCATCCTGTTCGACGGCGCCGACATCCTGACGATGGGGGCGGAGGCGCGCCGGCAATTGCGCGGCTCGCGCATCGGGCTGGTCTTCCAGGACCCGTTCTCGGTGCTGAACCCCAGCTTGCGGATCGGCGACCAGGTCGGCGAAGGCCTCGTGCACCATCGTGGCTTCACACCGGAGGCCGCCTTCGAGCGGGCCATCGCGCTGCTCGACGAGGTCGGCATCGTCAACCCCGAGGCCGTCGCGAAGGCCTATCCGCATGAACTCTCCGGCGGCATGCGGCAACGCGCGCTGATCGCGGGGGCGCTCGCCTCCGAGCCTGAGCTGCTGATCCTCGACGAGCCGACCACGGCGCTGGACGTCACCATCGAGGCGCAGATCCTCGATCTGCTCGAGGATCTGCGGGTCCGGCGCGGCCTGACGATGCTCTTCATCAGCCATAATCTCGGCGTCGTCCGGCGGATCGCCGACGAGGTCGCCGTGCTCTATGCCGGGCAGATCGTCGAGCAGGGCGCGACCGAGGATGTGCTGCAGCGGCCGGCCCATCCCTACAGCAAGGGGCTGCTCGCCGCGATCCCGCGCATCGGGCGCAAAACGGCGCGGCTCGCCGCCATTCCCGGCCGCCTGCCCGATCTGCGCCAGCCGCCGGCGAGCTGCCGCTTCGTCTCGCGCTGTCCCTTCGCGACTGATGACAGCCAGGCGCCGCAGAGCCTGCGCGACATCGGCGGCCGGCTGGTGCGCTGCAGTTCCGCCGAGGCGCTGCGCGAGACCCCCTGGCCGGTCCAGGCGGAGGCCGATGCCGTCGGATCCCCCTCACCCGCCACCCAGGCTGTCACGGCCGAGCCGGTCGTCGCGGTCGAGCATCTCACCAAGAGCTTCGTGCTCGGCCGCGGCAAGCTGCGCTTCGAGGGCTGGCGGCCGGTTCGCGACGCCATCCGCATCCGGCCGGTCGACGACATCTCGCTGACGATCGCGCCGGGCGAGGTCGTCGGGCTCGTCGGCGAATCCGGCTCGGGCAAGACGACGCTGGGGCGTACGATCCTGCGGCTGGTCGAGGCGGATTCCGGCGTCATCCGGATCGGCGGCGAGACCGTCTCCGGCAAGCCGCAGAGCGCGCTCGAAGCGATGCGGCGCACCGCGCAGATCGTCTTCCAGAACCCGGATTCCTCGCTCAATCCGCGCAAGACCATCCGCGAGCTGCTCGGCCGACCGATCGCCCGCTTCGGCCTCGCGCCGGCGGGCGAGATCCCCAGGCGCGTCGACGAGCTGCTCGATCTGGTGCGCCTGCCGGTGCATTACGCCGACCGCTACCCGCACCAGATGAGCGGCGGCGAGAAACAACGCGTCGGCATCGCGCGGGCGCTGGCGACGCAGCCGCGCTTCATCGTCTGCGACGAGCCGGTCTCGGCGCTGGACGTCTCCGTGCAGGCGGCGATCGTCAACCTGCTGGCGGATCTCAAGGACCGGCTCGGCGTCGCCTATCTCTTCATCTCGCACGACATCTCGGTCGTCGCCCATCTCGCCGACCGTGTCGCGGTGATGCATCACGGCAAGATCGTCGAGGTCGGGCCGGCCGACGCGATCATGAGCGCGCCGAGCCACCCCTACACGATCAGGCTGCTCTCGGCGGTGCCGCGCGTCGACGGGCCGCCGCATGCGCAGCCGAAGGCGGGCCGCAAGGCTGCTCTGCCGGCCTGAGCCGGCAAGCGCCGGTGCCGGGGGCTCGATGGCCACCCGGACCGATGTCGGCCGCCTATTTGCCCCAGCGCAGGGCGAGCGGATCGAGTTCGCGGGCGAGTTCGATCAGCCCCTCGCGGGTCTTGGGATGCAGCGACGTCAGCGGATGGCGCACAGCTTCCGACTTGATCACGCCGCCCTCCTTCATCACCGCCTTGGCCGAGCGCAGGCCGCACTGGCGGTTCTCGTAATTGATGATCGGCAGCACCCTCGCATAGAGCGCCGCGGCCTGCTTGCGGTCTCCCGCCGCGTGGGCGGCGAGGATCGGCTTGATCAGGTCCGGGATCATGGCCGAGGTCATCGTGCCGGTCGCGCCGGCGTCGAGATCGGCCATCAGGGTGATCGCCTCCTCGCCGTCGAAGGGGCCGACGACCGCCTCGCCTCCGGCCTCGATCAGCGCGCGCAGCTTGTTGGCCGTACCGGGAACCTCGATCTTGAAATAGCGGACGAGCGGCACCTCCTTCGCCAGCCTAATCATGAAGGGCACAGTGAGCGTGACGCCCGACAGCGGCGCGTCCTGCAGGATGATCGGGATACCGCAGGCATCCGCGACCTGCTTGAAGTGCTCGATCATGCCCTGCTCGTCGGCCTTGAGGAGAGCCCCGTGATAGGGCGGCATCATCATCAGCATCTTGGCGCCGGCATCGGCCGCGGCCTTGGCGCGCTGGGCGGCGATGCGGGTCGAGAAATGCGAGGTGGTGACGATCACCGGCACGCGCCCGGCGACCTGCTCCAGCGAGAGATGCATCACCTGCTCGCGCTCGGCGTCGGTGAGCAGGAACTGCTCGGAGAAGTTCGCGAGAATGCAGATGCCGTCGACGCCCTGGTCGACCATCAGATCCATGACGCGGCGGTTGCCCTCGAGATCGAGATCGCCATTGTCGTGGAAGATGGTGGGGGCGATCGGCAGGATTCCCTTGTAGGGTTCGGTCATGGTGGTGCCTCGTTGGGTCAGGCGGCAGGAGCCAGGGTTTTGCGGCCGAAGAGCCGGCGCAGAAGGGAGCCGATCAGCGGCAGCAGCAGCAGGGCCAGCCCGATGCCCATCAGCGTCGAGACCAGCGCGTTCGACCAGAAGATCGAGAGCGAGCCCTGGCTGAAGATCATCGACTGGCGGAAGGCGTCCTCAGCCTTGTCGCCGATGACCATGGCCAGGATCAGCGGCGCGATCGGATAGTCGAGCTTCTTGAAGACATAGCCGACGATGCCGAAGGCGAGCGCGACCCAGATGTCGAACTCCTTGCTGGCGACCGTATAGGCTCCGATGAAGCAGATCATCACGATCAGCGGCGCGACGATCGAGAAGGGGATGCGCAGGATCGAGGCGAAGAGCGGGACGGTTGCGAGCACGACGACCACCGCGACGACATTGCCGAGATACATCGAGGCGATCAGCCCCCAGACGAAGTCCGGGCGCTCGATGAACAGCATCGGACCGGGGTTGAGGCCCCAGATCATCAGCCCGCCCATCATCACCGCCGCGGTCGCCGAGCCTGGAATGCCGAGCGCCAGCATCGGCAGCATGGCGGCTGAACCGGCGGCGTGGTCGGCCGTCTCGGGTGCGATCACACCCTCGGGCTCGCCCTTGCCGAACTTCGCCGGGTTACGCGAGGAGCGCTTGGCCATGGCGTAGCTCATGAAGGAGGCGGCGGTCGGACCACCGGGCGTGATACCCATCCAGATGCCGATGGCGCTCGAGCGTAGCAGGGCGACCCAGTAGCGCGGCATCTTGGCCGCCGTGCGCAGCACGTCTCGGACGCTGACCTTGGCGGCGACGCCCTCGAACCGCAGCCCCTCTTCCATGGTGAGCAGCAATTCGCCGATGCCGAACAGGCCGATCACGGCAATCAGGAAGGAGATGCCGCCGAGCAGGATGTCGAATTCATAGGTCAGGCGGATGTTGCCGGAGACCGAGTCCATGCCGACCGAGGCCAGCGCGAAGCCGACGCCCATGGCGACGATCGCCTTGAAGGGTGAGGCGCCGCCGAGCCCGATGAAGCTGGCGAAGGTCATGAAATAAACCGCGAAGAACTCCGGCGACGAGAAGCGCAGGGCGAAGTTCGCGACCCATCCGGAGAGGAGCGTGATCAGGATGACGCCTGCCAGCGCCCCGATCCCGGCCGAGAGGAAGGCGAAGGACAGCGCTTCCGTCGCCCTGCCCTGCTTGGCCATGGGGTGGCCGTCGAACGTCGTCGCCACCGATGAGGGTTCGCCCGGGATGTTGAACAGGATCGAGGTGGTCGAACCGCCAAACAGCGCGCCCCAGTAGAGCGAGGTCAGCAGGATGATCGCCGAGACCGGGTCCATGGTGAAGGTCAGCGGCAGCATCAGCGAGACGCCGTTGGGCGCGCCGAGACCGGGCAGGACGCCGACCAGAATGCCCAGCAGCACGCCCGCCATCATCAGCAGGATGTGGTGGGTGGTGAGCACGACGGAAAACCCGTGCATCAGCGAGGCGATGTTGTCCATGGCGGCGTCCTCTCTGACGAACCGAGCCTAAAGCCCGAGCAGGCGCTCGATCGGGCCCTTCAGCAGTCCGATCTGGAAGAAGCGTTCGAACACGACATAGAAGACGAGGGCGGCCCCGAGCGCGCTGGCGATCGAGACGAGCCAGCCAAAGCCGCCCTGGAAACGCATCGCGTAGAGCAGATAGGCGATGGTGGCGACATACATGCCCGCGAAGGCCGTGATCAGCACGAAAGCGACGAGCGGGGCGAAGAAGGAGATCACACGGCCGGCACGTTCGCGGTTGAGGAAGACCTCCCGGACGATGGCGGCCCCGCGCAGGCGCTGGACGAAGGTGACCACGAGCGTCCCGACACTGGCGAGCGCCACCAGGACGCCGGTGTAGAAGGGAAAGGCTCCGGGCTGGGGCCCGGACGAATCCCAGCCGATCCCGAATTCGAGCGCGCCCCAGAGGACGACCAACCCAAAGGCGAGTGTTGCGAGCGAGGTCGCGGTTTCCGCCCAGAAGCGCGTGATCATGGGGCGTTTCCTCCCGGCCGGGACGGCCGCTCGAAACTGGCAGGGAGCGTTGGAAGAAAAGCCGGACGGCCGGGCGGCCGTCCGGAGAGGCTTCAGCCGGGCTGAGTCAGTTGACGACCCAGCCCTCGGCCTGGAAGACCTTCTTGTTCGCTGCTTCGTCCTTGGCGACGAAATCGGCCAGTTCCTTGCCCTTCATGAACCGGGCGGTCTGGGCGGTGCGGGTGACGAATTCCTGCCACTCCGGCGACTTCGAGACCTTCTCCAGCACGCCTTCGTAGAAGGCGACGGCATCGGCGGGAACGTCGGCAGGCAGCCAGACAGTGCGCGGCATCTGGAAGGTCTCGATCGGCAGGCCGGCTTCCTTGCAGGTGGGGATGTCGCCCCAGCCCTTGCCCTCGAAGACGGGCTGGCCCTTGGCGAGGCGCACCGGCGAGAAGACGCAGAGCGGCTTCACCTGGCCGGCCTTCCACTGACCGATGTTCTCGTTGGGATTGTTGACGTTGGAATCGATGTGACCGCCGGCGAGCTGGACGGCCGCGGCGCTGCCGCCCTGGAACGGGACGTAGATCATCTTGGCGCCGGTGGCCTCCTGGATCATCATCGTCAGCGTCTGGTCGGTGTCCTTGGACTGGCTGCCGCCCATCTTGAAGCCCATCGGCTTGGCCTTGACCGCCTCGATGTAGCTCTTGGCGTCGGCATAGGGCGCATCGCCCTTGACCCAGAGCAGGAACTCGTCGAGCGCGAGCGCGGCGACCGGGGTCAGATCGGAGACCTTGTAGCCGAGCTTGGCGACGTAAGGCAGCAGATAGGCATTGTTGGTGCCGAAGATGACGCGGTGCGCGTCGCCCTTGCCGCCCTTGCCGTGGATATAGCCTTCCGCGCCCGATCCGCCGCCCTTGTTGACGACCACGATCGACTGGTCGATCAGCTTGTGCTTGCTGATGATCGACTGGATCATGCGGGCGAAATTGTCGGTGCCGCCGCCGGCGCCGGAGGTGACGACGAACTCGACCGGCTTGGACGGCTGCCAGGCCTGGGCCGTCCCGGCGCCGCCGAGGGCAATGGCGCCGACGATCGCGGCTGTGATGCTGAAGCTCTTCATGCGTTGTCTCCCTGGATGATCGGTTTTCGCGACCGCTCTTGAATGGCGGTTTTTGAATGGGGGACGGTCTCAGGCGGCGGCCTTGGCCCTCGCCTTGCCGTCCTGGGCCATCTTGACGGCGAGCGCGAGCGCGGCCCGGGTCGCGCCGAGATTGGCGATGCCCTTGCCGGCGATCTCATAGGCCGTGCCATGGGCGGGCGTGCAGATCGGGAAGGGGAAGCCGCCGATCAGGGTCACGCCGCTGTCGAAGCCGATCAGCTTCATCGCGATCTGGCCCTGGTCGTGATACATCGTCAGCACGGCGTCGAAATCGCCGTTGCGGGCGCGCAGGAACACGGTGTCGGAGGGGAACGGCCCCTCGACGGTGAAGCCCTTGGCCTTCGCCGCCCGCACCGCCGGCTCGATCGTGTCGATCTCGTCGCGGCCGAAATTGCCGCCGTCGCCGGCATGGGGATTGATGCCCGCGACCGCGATGCGCGGCGGCTCGAAGCCGGCGAGGCGCAGATTGGCGTCGGCCAGCGTCAACGCCTTGAGGATGCGCTCCTGCGTGACGTTGGCGGCAACCTCCGACAGCGGAATATGCGAGGTCACCCGCGCATTCCAGAGCTTGCCGAGGATGTTGAACTCGCTGGCGGGCCCGTCGAAGCCGATCGCGTCACGCACGAAGCGGATCTCGTCGTCATAGGCGGGATAGGCGAAGCGCATCGCCGCCTTGTTGAAAGGCGTGAAGAAGACCGCATCGGCTTGGCCGGCGGCGGCGAACTGGAGCGCACGGCGGAAATTCTCGGTCGCGGCCTTGCCACCGGCCAGCGTCGCCTTGCCACGCTGAAGGTCGGCTGGGTCGTGGTTGACGAGATCGACGAAGACCGGCCGCTCGCCGAGCGGCAGCGTCTCACCGTCGCGGACGATGCGGACCTGCGGGTCGACACCGGAATCGGTGATGCCCTGCTGCAGCAGCCGCGCATCGCCGAAGACGACGTAGCGGGCCGCGGCGCGCAGGTCGGTTTCGGCGAGGATGCGCGCCGTCAGTTCGGGGCTGATTCCCGAGGGGTCGCCCATCGCGACTGCGACCACCGGCAGATCGCCCGTCATGCGCTCCTCCATCACCCTGCTCCGCTTCTGCGTCGTGTTCGATGGTCCATCGCTAACACAGCCCGCTAGCAGCTACAAGTATGCTGTATGCAGCATATCCGAACTGCGGTAGGAAGAGCGTAAAGAGGCGGCGCAGCCGCGACAGGCCGCTCTGGGAGGAGCCGATGAATTTCCACGCGCATTATGGCGGCATCCGCGAGCCGATCGAAACCTGCCTCGTCGGCAGTGGCGGTTTCGGCCGCAGCTACCTCGCACAGGCCCGCAAGATCCCGCTGGTGAACGCGCGCATCGCGGTGGATGTGACGGCAGAGGCCGCGGGCCGGGCCTTCGCGGCGGCCGGCTATGGACGGGACGAGATCGCGCTTTGCGAGACACCGGCCGAGGCCCGCGCCGCCTGGGATGCCGGCCGCTGCGTCGCGGCGGGGCGGCTCGAAACGGTCATCGCCCTTCCCTTCCAGCTTCTCGCCGAGGCGACCGGCAGCCCCGAAGCCGCGACGCGCCACGCCCTGCTGGCGATCGAAGCGAAGCGCCATGTCGCGCTGGTCTCGAAGGAGGCCGACAGCGTCGTCGGGCCGGGGCTCGCCCGGCTCGCACGCGAGGCCGGCGTGGTGGTGACGCCGGTCGATGGCGATCAGCCGAGCCTGCTGATCGGTCTCGCGAGTTGGGCCGAGGTGCTCGGGCTCGAGATCGTCGCAGCCGGCAAATCGAGCGAGTACGACTTCGTCTTCGATCCCGGCACCGGCGCGGTGACCTGCAACGGCGTGACGCGATCGCTGCCGGCGCTGCGCGAGCACTGGCTGGGCGGAGAAACGCCGGTCGAGGCCGCCGCCGCACGGGCGCGGATTCTCGGCGAGGCCTTTCCGCTGCGCGCCGTGCCCGATCTCTGCGAGATGACGCTGGTCGCCAACGCGCTCGATTTCCAAGCCGACCAGCCGGGCTTCCACGCCCCGCCGGCGCGGATCCCGGAACTGGCGGAGCTGTTTTCCCTGCACAGCCAGGGCGGGCTGATGTCCGGCCCACGGCGCATCGACGTCTTCCACCATCTGCGCCTCGTCGAGGAGGCCAGCTTCGCGGGCGGCGTCTTCATCGTCGTCACCTGCGACAACGCCGAGACCTGGGACATGCTGGCCGGCAAGGGGCATGTCGTCTCGCGCTCGGGCAAGACGGCAATGCTCTATCTGCCGCGGCATCTGCTCGGCGTCGAGGTCGCGACCTCGGTGCTCGACGCCGCCGGGCTCGGCCGCTCCGGCTATGGCGAGGATTACCGTCCGCGGCAGGATCTGGTGGCGGTGGCGCAGGCCGATCTCGCCGCCGGGACCGTGCTCACGATGGGCGGGCACCATCACAGCATCGCGGATGTCGGCGCCGAGGTTCGCCCCGCGGCAGCGCTGGCCGATGACAAGCCTGCGCCGTTCTATCTCGTCGCCGACCGAAGGCTGGCGCGCCCCGTCAGGGCCGGCGAGGCGATCCGCCTCGGCGATGTCGAGATCGACGAGGCCTCCGGCCTGCTGGCGATGCGCCGGCGCCAGGACGCACTCTTCGCGGGCGAGACTGGCACCGGCGTTTGACAGCACCGGGTTCCCATGCCGTAACCGGCATAAAGACAGGATCGGTGACACGGCGATGAGCGAGCCTGCAATCGACTACCCCCGGATCACGCGACGGACCCTCCATGACGAGGTGCTGGAGCGGGTCCGCGACATGATCATCGAGGGACGGCTCGAGCCCGGCCAGCGCATCAATGAGGGGCTGGTGGGCGCGCAGCTCGGCGTCTCGCGCACCCCCCTGCGCGAGGCGATCAAGACGCTCGCCAGCGAGGGGCTCGTCGAGATCCTGCCCGCAAAGGGCGCGATCGTGCGGCGCTTCTCGGCGCGCGATCTCGCGGACGTTCTGGAGGTGCTGAAGACACTCGAGCAGCTCGCCGGGCGCATGGCCTGCGAGACGGCGTCCGATGCGACGATCGAGGCGATCCACGCCCTGCACCAGCAGATGCTGGCGCTCTACGCGACGCGCAACCGGCTCGAATACTTCAAGCTCAACCAGGCGATCCACAGCGCGATCGTCGCGGCCTCGGGCAATGCCGTGCTGACGGAGATGCACGGCACGCTGCAGTCGCGGATCAAGCGGCTGCGATTCGTCGGCAATGAAGGGCCGGTGAAATGGGCCGGCGCGGTGGCCGAGCACGAGGAGATGATGGCGGCCCTGCTCAAGCGCGACGCCGCAGAGCTGAGCCGCATCATCGGCCAGCACATGGACTCGACCCTGCTGCGCGTGCGCGAGGTCCTTTAGCCGCCCGAGCCGCAGCGGGGCGGCCGCGGAGCCGGTTCAGCCCTGCCGTCCTACCGGCCGATGCGCGAGGGCAGCCATGACGCCCCGCAGCTCGGCGAGGCCGCGCAGGCGGCCGATCGCCGGATAGCCGGGGAAGCTGCCGCGGCCGATATCGTCGAGGATCTCGTGGCCATGGTCGGGCCGCATCGGGATTTCCCAGTCGTCGCGCCCTTCGGCGCGGCGCCTCGCCTCCTCGTCGAGCAGCGCCGCGATCAGCGCGACCATGTCGGTGTCGCCACCGAGATGCTCCGCCTCCATGAAGGAGCCGTCCGGGTCCTTGGCGACATTGCGCAGATGCGCGAACCAGATCCGGTCGGCGAAGCGGCGCGCGATGGCGGGCACGTCGTTGTCGGGATGGGCGCCGAGCGAGCCCGAGCAGAGCGTGAGCCCGTTGGCCGGCAGATCGACCATGGCGAGGACAGCCTCGATGTCGGCCTCCGTCGAGACGATGCGCGGCAGGCCGAAGAGCGGCCGCGGCGGGTCGTCGGGATGCACGCACATCCGGATGCCGAGTTCCTGCGCGGCGGGAACGACGGCGCGCAGGAAGCGGGCGAAGTTCGCCCGCAGTGCCTGCGCGTCGATGCCGGCATAGCGCGCCAGCATGCCGCGCAGGGCCGGCACGTCGTAACGGTCATAGGCCCCCGGCAGGCCGGCCATGATGTTGGCGAGCAGGCGGTCGCGGTCGGCCTGCGTCGAGGCTTCGAACCACGCCCTCGCCTTGGCGCGCAACTCCGGGGACTGGCCCTCTTCCGCGCCGGGCCGCTCGAGGATCAGCCAGTCGAAGGCGAGATATTGATGCGCATTGAACCGCAGGGCGCGGGCGCCGGCGGGCAGCGGATGGTCGAGTTCGGTGCGGGTCCAGTCGAGCACCGGCATGAAGTTGTAGCAGATCGTCTTCAGGCCGCAGGCGGCGAGATTCGCCATCGACTGCCGATAATTGGCGAAGATGGGCTCGAGATCGCCCTCCCCCAGCTTGACGCGTTCATGGATGGGCAGACTTTCCACCACCGACCAGTCGAGCCCGAAACCCGGCGCCGCGATCTGTGCCTTGCGCGTCTCGATCTCGGCGACGCTCCAGATCTCGCCATAGGGGATGTGATGCAGCGCAGTGACGATGCCGCTCGCGCCGGCCTGGCGGGCGGTGGCGAGTGTGACGGCGTCGTCGGGGCCGAACCAGCGCCAGGTCTGTTTCATCGGATCGATCTCGGATCACATCAGGAGGTTGGGGAGGAACAGCACGACGCCCGGGAACAGGGCGAGGAAGCCGATGACGGCGAGGATGGCGGCAATGAACGGCAGCGATTCGACCAGGTACTCCTCGATCGAACAGTCGAGGATGGAGCACACCGTGTACATCGCCACGCCGACCGGCGGCGTCATCGAGCCGAGCGTCACGATCGACATCATCAGGATGCCGAAATGCACGGGGTCGACGCCGAGCTTGGTGATGATCGGCACGAAGATCGGTGTCAGCAGCAGCACCAGCACCGTGCTCTCGACGAAGAAGCCGGCGACCAGCAGGAAGAACAGCACAAGCAGCACGATCACCAGCGGATTCTGGGACAGGCCCAGCATCCATTCGGCGACCTCCTGCGGCGCCTGCTCGAAGATCAGCGCGTAGCCGACCATGCCGGACAGCAGGATGATCAGCATGATCACGCCGACATCGAGCACGCCCTCGCCCAGCGCTTCCATGAAGCTCTCGAAGGTCAGTTCCTTATGGAGGAACACACCGACGACCACCGCATAGACGACCGCGAAGGCGCCGATCTCGGAGGGGGTGAAGATACCGGCGCGGATGCCGAACAACAGGGCCAGCGGGAAGAGCAGCGCCCATTTGGCGTCGACGACCGCGCGCCAGACCGCCCTGCCCGTCGGGAGCTCCTTGCTGGCGGAGTGGTAACCGCGCTTGCGCGCGACGAGCCAGACCACGGTCATCAGCGCGGCCATCATCAGCAGGCCCGGAATGACGCCCGCCAGGAAGAGGCGGCCGATCGAGACATTGCCGACGAAGCCATAGAGGATCAGTCCTAGGCTCGGCGGGATCGTCGCCGTGATCAGGGAGCCGACCGCGATGGCGGCGCAGGTGAAGCCCTTCGAATAGCCCTTGCGGATCATGTCCGGGCCGAGGATGCGCGCCTCCATGGCGGCATCGGCCACGGCCGAGCCGGAGACGCCGCCCATCAGCGTGGAGAGCAGGATGCAGACCTGGGCGAGGCCGCCCGCCATCCAGGACACCAGCACGTTTGAGCAGGCGATCAGCCGGTGCGTGATGCCGGTCTTGTTCATCATGTGACCGGCCAGCACGAAGAACGGCACGGCGAGCAGCGGGAAGCTCTGCGAGGCGGTGGCGATCTGCTGGACGCCGATGCCGAGCGGGATCGAGCCGGAGAAGACGAAGAAGGAGAAGCCGGACATGCCGATGGCCAGCGCGACCGGCAGGCCGAGGAACATCAGCAGGAAGAAGAGGCCCCAGAGCGTCAGCATGGTTTGGGCCTCACCCGAGATGGCTGTCGGAGCGCTCGAGGCCCCGATCGGCATAGAAGACCAGCGAGCGTGTCCGCAGCGCATGGACCAGATTGATCGCGATCGTGACGGCCAGCAGCGCGGCCCCGACAGGCACTGCCGCCGTGACCCAGGCATAGGAGATGCCGCTGTCGCCATAGACGCGCTGCCAGTTCAGCACGGTCAGCCGATAGCCGGAGACGGCGAGCGCGACGAGGAAGGCGAGAGCGAGCAGCGCCAACCCGATCTCGATGAACCAGCGCGGCGTGCGCGGCAGTTTCCGGACGAACAGATCGACGCCGATATGGGCCTTGAGCCGCATGGCGCGATTGGCGCCGAGAAAGCAGACCCAGATGAAGAGCAACTGCGCGACGTCGATCGACCAGATCAGCGGGTAGCCGAGCGTACGGCCGACCGCCGCGATGAAGACGAGCACCACGATCGCCGCCAACAGCAGCTTGGCCAGCAGGAATTCGGCCGAGATGAGGACATGCGACATGGCGGCTTGGTCCGTTCGATGCGCGCGGAAAGGCGGCGGCGCGCGGGACGCGCCGCCGGATCGTCACTGGCGGGATGCCGGCGCCGTTACTTGAGGAGCTTCAGGACCTCGGCCCGCAGATCGGTGTAGCCGAGCTTCTCGTAGACGCCCTGGGTCGCGTCGATGAAGGGCTTCTTGTCGACCTCTGTCACCGTCATGCCGTTCTTCTTCATCGTCTCCTCGAAGCCGGCGAGCGACTCCTCGGTCAGCTTGGAGGCGTAGTCGCCGGCGGCCAGCGATTCCTCGCGCAGGATGGTCTTCAACTCCGGGGTCAGCTTGTCGAACCAGGCGGCGCTGGTGACGATGCCGGTGATCAGGTTGAAATGGCTCGTCTTGGTGACGTGCTTGGCGACCTCGTAGAGCTTCGAGCCGACGGTGGCGGGGTGCTGCGCCTCGACGGCGTCGATCACCTTCTGCTGCATGGCCGGATAGACCTCGCCCCAGCCCATCGGCGTCGGGGTCGCGCCCATGGCCCGGATCGTCTCCATCCAGACCGGCGCGCCCGGCGTGCGCATGCGCACGCCCGCGAGATCGGCGGGGACCTTGACGGGCTTGTTGGTGATCAGGTGGCGGTCACCCTGCCACCAGTTGAACGACAGCACCTGGTGGCCCGACGTCGTCCGCAGCTTGGCGACCCAGGTTTCGAACAACGGCGAGGTCACAACCTTGCGCACGCCCTGGAAACCATCGGCGAGATAGGGCGCGCTGAGCACGCCGAACTCCTTGACGAAGACGGCGAGGCGGCCGCCGTCGACCACGACGGCGACATTGGCGCCGGCGCGGGCCTGCTCGAGCACGTCCTCGTCCTTGCCGAGCTGCGAGCCCGGGAAGATGCGGATGGTGAGCTGGTTCTTGGAGCGCTCGGCGACGCGGTCGCGCATCCGCTCCAGCCCCTTGTAGAGCGGGTCGTCACGGGTCAGCGCGGTGTTGACGTTGAGCTGGGCCTGGGCCTGGGCGGCGGCCGGCAGCGCCAGGCCGGCGGCTGCGAACGCGATCGCGCACAGCGTGCGCCTGTTGACGGTGAACATCTGATAGCCTCCCTGCGGTGCTTCCTGCGTCTCGGGACGCATTGAAGTATGGCACCATACCGGTATGATACCCCGACCTTCGGAGAAGGCAAGACGGATGAACGGCCCTGTTGCGCTGAAGCTGGCGGACCCGATCGTCCCGCAGATCATCCAGATCCTGCGGCAGGCGATCATCGAGATGCGCCTGAAGCCCGGCGAGGCGCTTTCGGAAAAGGAGGTCGCGTTGCGCTACGGCGTCAGCCGCCAGCCCGTGCGCGAGGCGTTCATCAAGTTGGCCGAGGCCGGCCTGCTCCAGGTGCTGCCGAGCCGGGGCACCTATGTCGTCAAGATTTCGGTGCGGGAGGTGCTCAACGCCCGCTTCGTGCGCGAAGCGATCGAATGCGCGCTGGTGCGCAGCGCCGCCGAGCTGATCGATCCAGCTGGCGTAGCCCGGATCGAACAGCTCGTCGTCGAGCAGAAGCAGGCGGCGGAGGCCGGCGATTCAGCTCGCTTCTATGCGCTCGACGAGGCCTTCCACCGCGCCATCGCCGACTGCGTCGAGTGCGACCCGGCGCTGCGCGTGGTCGAGAGCGCGCGCGCCCAGACCGATCGGGTGCGCTATCTCAGCCTGCCGGACGCCTCGCCGCTGGCGCTGCTGATCGCCCAGCACGAGGCCATTCTCGACGCCATCAAGGCCCGCGATCCCGAGCGGGCCGAGGCGGCGATGCGGACCCATCTGCGCGAGATCCTGAGCGCCCTGCCCCGGCTGGCGGAGCGCTTCCCGGACGTGTTCGACCGCAGCGACGTGCCTCCGCACGCCCGCCCGATGCCGGGCTGAGGCCGGGCGCGATCAGCCAGTGGAGGGCGGCGGCGCCGTCGCGGCGTCGAGCCGGGCGACCGTTTCCTCCAGGCTCTCGGCGACGCCGAGCATGAAGTCCTTGCCGAAGGCGATGATCGTGTCGGGCGGCTCGCCCTTGAAGCTGTAGACGACGCTGACCCGGTCGGGGTTGACGTAAACCGGCTTGCCGTCGGCCGGCGAGGTGAACTGGCAGAGCTTGGCCATGGAACTCTCGCGATTCGCTGAAGTTGCGGAGCTATACGACGGACGAGCCGTTCTGTTGACCTGTCTCGGTTGACCTTCGTCGGTTGACCTCACCCGACCCTGCCGCGGCTGCGACCCGCAGTTGCAAAACTTCGGGATCGCTTGCGCTCGATCAGGGCGCGCGGCCAGACGCCGTGGTCCCTTCCGCCGGCAACCGCGAAGGACGCCCCGATGAGCCAAGCAAATCCGAGCCCGAGCCCTCTGAGCCCCGATGAACTCTCGCTCCTCCACCGTTACTGGAGCGCGGCGAATTATCTCTCGGTCGGCCAGATCTACCTGCTCGACAATCCCCTGCTGCGCGAGCCGCTGAAGCCGGAGCACGTCAAGCCGCGCCTGCTCGGCCATTGGGGCACGACACCGGGGCTGAACTTCATCTATGCCCATCTCAACCGGGTGATCGCGGCGCGCGATCTCGACATGCTCTATGTCTGCGGCCCGGGCCATGGCGGGCCAGGCATGGTCGCCAACACCTATCTCGAAGGCACCTATACAGAGACCTATCCCGACATCACGCGGGACACCGAGGGCCTGCGCAAGCTGTTCCGCCAGTTCTCCTTTCCCGGCGGCATCCCCAGCCATGCCGCGCCCGAAACGCCGGGCTCGATCCATGAGGGCGGCGAACTCGGCTATGCGCTGGTGCATGCCTTCGGGGCGGCCTTCGACAATCCCGAGCTGATCGTCGCCTGCGTCGTCGGCGACGGCGAGGCCGAGACCGGGCCGCTCGCGGCCGCCTGGCATTCGAGTAAATTCCTCGACCCGGTGCATGACGGGGCCGTTCTGCCGATCCTGCATCTCAACGGCTACAAGATCGCCAATCCGACGATCCTGGCGCGGATGCCGACGGACGAACTGCGCAGCCTGCTCGTCGGCTATGGCTACGAGCCCTTCTTCGTCGAGGGCAGCGAGCCGGACCTGATGCACCAGCAGATGGCCGGCACGCTCGATCTGGTCTGCGACCGCATCGGCGCCATCCAGGCGCAGGCCCGCTCAGGGGCCGGGGTCGCGGGGCGGCCGCGCTGGCCGATGATCGTGCTACGCAGCCCCAAGGGCTGGACGGGGCCGAAGACCGTCGATGGCAAGATGGTCGAGGGGTTCTGGCGCTCGCATCAGGTGCCGATCGCCAATGCGCGCGGCGATGCGGGCCATCTGCAGTTGCTCGAAGACTGGATGCGCGGCTATGCGCCCGAGACGCTGTTCGACGATGACGGCTGCCTGAAGCCGGAGCTGCAGGCGCTGGCGCCGTCGGGGACACGCCGGATGGGCGCCAATCCCCATGCCAATGGCGGGCTGCTGAAGCGCGAGCTGAAGCTGCCCGACTATCGCCGCTTCGCCATCGCCCTGCCCGGCCCCGGCGGCGCGTTCGCCGAGGCGACGCGCACGATGGGCCATTTCCTGAAGGAGGTCGTCTCCCTTAACGCGGAGGCCCGCAATTTCCGGATCATGGGGCCCGACGAGACGGCCTCGAACCGGCTCGATGCGGTGTTCGACGTCACCGAGCGCGTCTGGAGGGAGGCGATCCTGCCCGAGGACGTGCATCTCGCGCCGGAGGGCCGCGTCATGGAGGTGCTGAGCGAGCATCTCTGCCAGGGCTGGCTCGAGGGCTATCTGCTCACCGGCCGCCACGGACTGTTCTCCTGCTACGAGGCCTTCATCCACATCGTCGATTCGATGGTGAACCAGCATGCGAAATGGCTGAAGGTCACGCGCGAGATCCCTTGGCGCGCGCCGATCGCCTCGCTGAACTACCTCCTGACCTCGCATGTCTGGCAGCAGGACCATAACGGCTTCAGCCATCAGGATCCCGGCTTCCTCGACCTGATCGCCAACAAGAAGGCCGATACGGCGCGGATCTACCTGCCACCGGACGCCAACACCCTGCTCTGGGTCACCGATCACTGCCTGCGGACCTATGACCGCATCAACGTCATCGTCGCCGGCAAGGCCCCGGCCCCGCAATGGCTGACGATCGACGAAGCCGCGATCCACGCCGAAGCCGGGATCGGAAGCTGGGCGTGGGCCGGATCCGAGCGTGCGGGCCGCGACCCCGACATCGTCCTCGCCTGTGCCGGCGACGTGCCGACGATCGAGACGCTGGCCGCGGCCACCCTGCTACGCGAGGCGCTGCCGGATCTCGCGGTTCGCGTCGTCAACGTCGTCGATCTGATGACGCTGCAGAGCCGCCGGCAGCATCCGCACGGGCTCGACCATGTGGATTTCGACGCGCTGTTCACGCGGGACCGGCCGGTGATCTTCGCCTTCCACGGCTATCCGCAGCTGATCCATCGCCTGACCTACGACCGCGCCAACCATGGCGGGCTGCATGTCCACGGCTATCGCGAGGAAGGCACCACGACGACGCCCTTCGACATGCTGGTGATGAACGAACTCGACCGCTTCCACCTCGCCATCGCGGCCGTCGACCGGCTGCCCGAGCAAGGTCCGGAGACGGCGCGCGCACGCCAGCATTTCGAGGACCGCCTGATCGCGCATGCGGCCCATATCCGCGAGACCGGCGAGGACATGCCGGAGATCCGGGAGTGGCGCTGGTCCGCGGGCGCCGCGGCGAGCTGAGGGACGCACGCGGCGGCTGCGACCGCATGGTGCGAGCGTTGGCGGTCGCACGGATGTCCAAGCGCGCCGCTTCATAGTAGATGCCGGTCATGGATTCTGCCGCGCCGCTCGACAGCCTCGTCGCCCAGGCCCCCCTGCTGCTGACGGCGCTGCATCTCGCCACGGCCGGCACGGTCACCATCCATGCGCTGATGCGCAAGCGCGAGGTCTCGTCGGCGATCGGCTGGATCGGCCTGGCGTGGCTTTCGCCGTTCTTCGGCCCGCTGCTCTATTTCGGCTTCGGCATCAACCGCGTGAAGCGGCGGGCGCGGCGCCTGCGCGGCGCCGACGAGGCCGGCCATGGCCGCGGCCAGAAGGCGATCGTCGTGGCGGGGCCGACCGGCAGCCTGGAGCGAGCGGTCGGTCGCATCACCCGCGCGCCGACCGAGCCGGGCACGGTCGCCGCCGTGATGGAATGCGGCGACGAGGCCTATCCGCGGATGCTGGCGGCGATCGAGGCCGCGACCACCAGCATCGCGCTCTCGACCTTCATCTTCCGCAAGGACGCGCTCGGCCAGAGCTTCGTCGAGGCCCTGGTGCGGGCCCATCGCCGGGGCGTGGCGGTTCGCGTCCTCATCGACGGCTTCGGCGGGGGCTTCCTGTTCTCGCGCGCCTATCACGCCCTGCGACGCGAGGGCGTTCCCGCGGCACGCTATCTGCATTCCCTGCTGCCATGGAAGATGCCGCTGCTCGACCTGCGCCTGCACAAGAAGATCCTGCTGATCGACGGCCGGACGGTCTTCCTCGGCGGCCTCAATATCGGCGGGGAGAACGTCCTGGCGTCGCGGCCGCGAGAGCCGGTTCGCGACGTGCATTTCATTGTCGAGGGGCCGGTGGTGCGACAGGTCATGGACAGCTTCCAGGAGGACTGGGCGTTCTCGACGGGCGAGACGCTGGAAGGCCCGGCCTGGTTTCCCTCCGGCCACGCCGTCGGCACCGCGCCGGCGCGGGTGATCTCGTCGGGTCCGGACCAGAGCGTCGACCAGCTGATGCTGGTCCTGCTCTCTGCGATCAACGGGGCCTCGGCGAGCCTGCGGATCGCGACACCCTATTTCCTGCCCGACGAGCAGATCATCACCGCGCTGCAGCTCGCCGCGCTGCGGGGCGTCGAGGTCGACATCGTCATCCCCGCCCGCAACAACCACCGGCTGATGGGCTGGGCGATGCAGGCCCATCTTCGCCCGCTGCTCAAGGCCGGCTGCCGGATCTGGCGGTCGCCCGCACCGTTCGACCATTCCAAGCTCGCAACCATCGACGGAGTCTGGTGCCTGATCGGCAGCGCCAACTGGGATGCCCGCAGCCTGCGGCTGAACTTCGAGATCACGATGGAGTTGTATGCCGCGGAGCTGGCGGGACGCATCGCCCATCTCATCGACGGCAAGCGCGGAGAGCCCCTGACCCTGGAGCAGATCGACGCACGCTGGCCGATCGTGAAAATTCGTGATGCGGCCGCGCGGCTGTTGATGCCCTATCTGTGATGGTGATGAGCGAGGTCGCGTGAAGGTCGCATCCTACAACATCCACAAGTGCCGCGGCACCGACCGACGCGTCCGGCCCGATCGAATCGTCTCCGTCCTGGCCGAGATCGGGGCCGATCTGGTGGCGCTGCAGGAGGTCGACCGGCGCTTTGGCCAGCGCACCGGCCTGCTCGACCCCGCCGCGATCCTGCGCGAGACGGGGCTGCATCTGCTCGTCCAATCCGACGTCGTCGATGGCCATGGCTGGCATGGCAACGCGCTGCTGGTGCGCGGCGAACCCCGCTCCTACCGGCGCTTCAGGCTCAAGTTGCCGGGCGTCGAGCCGCGCGGTGCGGTGGTCGCCGAGTTCGACCTCGGCGAGGGCCGCTTCCGGGTCATCGCGGCCCATCTCGGCCTGCTGCGGCGCTCGCGCATCGACCAGGCGACGATGCTGCTGCACGCCTTTCTCGAACTCACCCCGATGCCGACCATCCTGCTCGGCGACTTCAACGAATGGCGGCGCGGCCGTCGTTCGGCGCTGGACGTGCTGGTCCCCCATTTCGCCGACATGAAGCACCCGGCGAGTTTCCCCTCGCGCCGGCCGATGCTGCCGCTCGACCGGATCCTGGCCTGGCCGGAAGGGCTGATCTCCGAACTCTGCGTGCATGACACGCCGCTCGCCCGCAAGGCCTCGGACCATCTGCCGCTGACGGCGCGCGTCGACATCTCGCGCTGGCAGGCGGGGCTCGTAAGCGCGGCCTGACGCGAGACGCCGTGGCTCAGGCTGTCTCGACCGTCGCGGGCGCGGCAGGAGGCGCCGGCTCATCCTCGACCCCGCGCGGCAGCATCCGCGCCGAATTGCCGAGGAAGACCAGCTCCGAGCCGACATGGATGAAGGCCGCGATGACGGGGCTGAGAAAGCCGGTTGCGGCGAGGCCGATGCCGACCGCGTCGATGATGAGCGTCCCGGCGAAGTTCTGCCAGATCACCCCCCGCGTCCGCCGGGCGATCAGCAGTGTGTCGACGAGCTTCAGCAGGTCGTTGCCGATCAGGATGATGTCGGCGCTGTCCTTGGCGATGTCCGTGCCGGCGCCCATGGCGATCCCGAGGCTGGCGGCCGTCAGGGCCGGCGCATCGTTGACGCCGTCGCCGACCATGCCGACGATGCGTCCCTCTTTGACCAGCGCCCGCACGCGCACCAGCTTGTCCTGGGGCAGCATGTCGCCGACGGCCTCGGCGATCCCGATCTCGCGCGCGACGCTGGTCGCGACGGCAGCCGTGTCGCCGGAGAACAGCAGGGTCCTGACGCCGATGGTTGCGAGCGCCGCCATCGCCGCCCTGGCCTCCGGACGCAAGGCGTCGGCGACGATGAGCTCGCCGATGAAGCGCCCATCGGCCGCAACCACGATATCCGAGCCGATCACCGGATGGTCGCGCGGCGGCACCGTGATGCCGGCCTCCTCCAGCAGCGCCCGGTTCCCGACCAGCACCGTGCGCCCCTCGACCACCGCGGTGATCCCGCGGGCGACCTTGAACTCGGCTGATGAGGGCTCCGGCACCGACAGCCCTTGTTTGCCCGCCTCCTCGACGACGGCGCGGGCGAGCGGATGCTCCGAGCGCATCTCCGCAGCCGCCGTCAGGCGCAGCAGTTCGAGCGGATCAATGCCCGGGGCCGGCAGGATCTGCTCGACGCCGGGCCGGCCCAGCGTCAGCGTGCCCGTCTTGTCGAGGACGAGCGTGTCGATGCGACCCAGCGTCTCGAGATGGATACCGCCCTTGATGATGGCGCCGAGGCGCGCGGCGCGGCCGATTCCGCCGAGAATGGCGATCGGGGTCCCCGCCGCGATGCCGCAGGCGCCGGCGACGATGATCACCGAGATCGTGTCGCGCATGTCGCGCGTGATCAGCCAGGTCAGGGCAGCGCAGATCGCCGCAACGTAGACCAGGTAGCCGGCGAGCCGGTCGGCGAGCTTCTGCACCGGCGCACGGCTGTGCTCGGCCGCTTCGACCGCCTCGATGATCTGACCATAGCTCGTGTCACGCCCGACGCGCTCGACCCGGATCTCGAGCGCGCCCATGTGATTGATCGACCCGGCATAAACCGCCCCGCCCACCGTCTTGTCGACGGGCATGGACTCGCCGGTGATGCGGGACTGGTCGACCGAGGACTGCCCGGCGACGACTTCGCCGTCGACGGGAAGCTTCTCGCCGGGATTGACCAGCACGATGTCGCCGAGCGCCACTTCGTCGACCGGTACCATCACCATGTCGTCGCCGCGCCGGATGCGTGCCTCGCGCGGGATGAAGGCAACGAGATCGCCGATGGCGCGGCGGCCGCGGGCGATCGTGAGATGCTCGAGCTCCTCTGCGACGAGGACAAAGAGGGTGACGACGAGCGCGGTGAAGATCTCCGCGATCGCGGCTGCGGCGACGATGGCGATGAGCATGGAGAGTTCCATGGTCATGCGCCGCGCGAGCAGATTGGCGAGCGCCTCCCGCAGCACCGGCCAGACGCTGAAGGCGAGCGCCAGCAGCCCGATCACGCTGACCTGCGCGACGGGCTCGTAGACGCGGAACCAGACGGCCGCAGCCCCCAGCGCCGCGACAGCGATGCGGGCGACGGCGATGGGTTCGAACGGCTCGTGCTGGTGAACGTCGTCGCGGACCCGGCGTCGCGCGCCCGGCGCGATCGGTTCCGGCACGGCGGCTTTGCTGTCGATCATCGCCATGGGATGCATCCTCCGCTCCGGCGGCCGCCTGGCCACCCTGCCCCGTGCCGCGTCGGACGATGCCTCCGGCAGAGCTAGACCGGCCGGCGCTGCGCCGCCTTGCGAAGGATCAATCCCGGCCGGCCCTGTCGGGAGGGCCTGGTCGCCTGGTCAGGAGCCTCTCCCCGGACGCAGGAAGCGGGCCTCGACGGCGGCGATATAGGCGTCGCGCGAGGGGCCGAGATGCTGGCGGCAGAGCGCGACGAGACGGCTACGGTCGCCTCCGGCCAGCGCCTCGACCATCGCGGCGTGCTCGTCGCGCGCGAGCGCGAGATGCTCGGGGCTCGCGGCGGTGATCGAGCGGGCGCCATGGACCTTCTGGGCGAGCCCCTGGATCAGCTCGACCAAATGAGGGTTGCCGCAGGCGCGGAACAGCGTCTCGTGGAAACGGATATTGGCCCGGAAGGCGCCGCGCGCATCGCTGGCCGCCACGGCCTCGGCATGGAGCTGCTGCAAAGCGCGCAGTGGCGCCAAAACCTCCGGTGCAACCGGCAACGGAATCTGCTCGGCGGCGAGCGTCTCGAGCACCTCGCGGACGGAGTAGATCTGCCGCACCTCGGCGGGGTCGAGCAGCCGCACCACGGCGCCGCGGTTGGGGATGCGCTCGACCAGCCCGACCCGCTCCAGCTCGGCCAGCGCCTCGCGCACGACATGGCGCTTCACGCCGAGCCGTTCCGCCAGCTCCTCCTCGACGAGGCGCTCGCGCGGCAGGAGCCAGCCGAGGACGATCTCCTCCTCCAGCCTGGCGGCAACGGTGCGGACGCGATCGGCGGTCTGGGCCTTCAGGGCGGTCTCCGGCATGCGCGATCGTAACCCTCGCCAGGATTGTTGACAATCATGGCGACAGCCATGATGCTGCCCCTCATGAGCGCTTCCGACGACGATACCCCATCCGCGGCTCCTGCGGCGCGCGGCCTGCGCCGCAATCTCGCGACCTATGGCGATCCCGGCTTCTCGCTGTTCCTGCGCAAGGCCTTCATCAAGGCGGCCGGCTTCTCCGACGACGCGCTCGACCGGCCGATCATCGGCATCACCAACACCTTCAGCGACTTCAATCCCTGCCATGGCAACGTGCCGCGGCTGATCGAGGCGGTGAAGCGCGGCGTGATGCTGGCGGGCGGCCTGCCGATGGAGTTCCCGACGATCTCCATCCACGAATCCTTCGCCAATCCGACCTCGATGTTCCTTCGCAACCTGATGGCGATCGACACCGAGGAGATGATCCGCGCCCAGCCCTGCGATTCCGTGGTGCTGATCGGCGGCTGCGACAAGACCGTTCCGGCCCAGCTCATGGGTGCGGTGAGCGCCGATGTTCCCGCGATCCAGCTCATCACCGGGCCGATGCTCGTCGGCCATCACAAGGGCGAGGTGCTCGGCGCCTGCACCGATTGCCGCCGCCTCTGGGGCCAGCATCGCGCCGGCCAGATCGACGAGGCCGAGATCGAGGTGCTCAGCGGGAGGCTCGCGCCAACGCAGGGCACCTGCATGGTCATGGGCACGGCGAGCACGATGGGCTGCCTGGTCGAGGCGCTGGGCATCGCGCTCCCCGGCTCGGGCACCATTCCCGCCACCCATGCCGACCGTATCCGCGCCGCGGAGGCCAGCGGCCGCGAGGCGGTGCGCCTGGCCCAGGGCGGGCCGAAGCCGAGCGAACTCCTGACCAGGACCGCCTTCCGCAACGCGCTGACCGTGCTGCAGGCGATCGGCGGCTCGACCAACGGGCTGGTGCATCTCGCCGCCATCGCGCGGCGCGCCGGCCTCTCGATCGACCTCGAGGAGTTCGACGCGATCGGCCGCAAGGTGCCGGTGCTGATCGACCTGAAGCCGTCCGGCGACCATTACATGGAGCATTTCCACTGGGCCGGCGGCGTGCCCAAGCTGATGAAGGAGCTGGGCGACCATCTCGACCGCTCGGCGCCCACCATCGACGGGCGCACGATCGGCGAGATCGCCGATGCGGCCGAGGACGTCCCGAACCAGACGATCATCCGCACCGCCGCGAGCCCGGTGAAGCCGACCGGCGGCATGGCCGTGCTGCGCGGCAATCTCGCGCCGGGCGGCGCGGTGATCAAGCACTCGGCCGCCTCGCCTGCCCTGCTGACGCATACCGGCCGCGCCGTCGTCTTCGCCTCGGTCGAGGACATGGTGCGACGCATGGACGATCCGGAACTCGACGTGAAGGCCGACGACGTGCTCGTGCTCACCAATGCGGGGCCCAAGGGCGCGCCCGGCATGCCGGAGGCCGGCTACATCCCGATCCCCAAGAAGCTGGCCCAGGCCGGCGTCAAGGACATGGTCCGCATCTCGGACGCCCGAATGAGCGGCACCGCCTTCGGCACCATCGTGCTGCACATCACACCTGAATCGGCCGTCGGCGGCCCGCTCGGGCTGGTGCGCGACGGCGACCTGATCCGGCTCGACGTCGAGGCGCGCGAGATCGCGCTGCTCGTCGACGAGGCCGAACTGGAACGGCGGAAGAGCGAATGGCAGCCGCCGGCGCATCTGGCCGAGCCCTCGCGCGGCTATCGTCATCTCTATCTCACCACCGTGCTGCAGGCGGACGAAGGCTGCGACTTCGACTTCTGCTGATCGGCCAGCCCGGCCCAAGCTTCTTGAACGAGACCGGACCAGCCGGTCCTTTGCGCCCCCCTCTTGGAGGATTCTCCCATGTTCGACCGTCGTCACCTGCTCGGCCTGCTGGCCGGCCTGTCCATCGCGCTGCCCGCCACCGCCTTCGCGCAGGCCTATCCGCAGAAGCCGATCACGCTGGTCGTGCCCTACGCGCCGGGCGGCGCCACCGACATCATCGGCCGCGTCGTCGCGGAAGAGATGTCCAACAGCCTCGGCCAGCGCATGGTGGTCGAGAACCGCGCGGGCGCCGGCGGCAGCGTCGGGGCGGCCGCGGCCTCCCGTGCGCAGCCGGACGGCTACACGCTGCTGCTCGGCGCGCTGACCAGCCATTCGATCAATATGAGCCTGCAGGCCAAGCCGGGCTTCGACCTGAAGAAGGACTTCGTTCCGGTCGGGCTCGCCGGCAATGTCGGCCTGGCGCTCGTCGTCCACCCCTCCGTGCCGGCCAAGACGGTTCCCGAGCTGATCGCCCTGATCAAGGCCAAGCCCGACGATTACTCCTACGCCTCCTCGGGCCAGGGTTCGCCGCAGCATCTCTCGGGCGAACTCTTCAACCTCAAGGCTGGCACGAAGATGCCGGTGGTGCCCTATCGCGGTTCCGGCCCGGCCATGACCGACATGGTCGCCGGCCAGGTCAAGATCATGTTCGACACGATCCCTGCCGTGCTCCAGCACGTGAAGGCGGGTTCGCTGCGGGCGCTCGCCACCACCGGCACCGAGGTCTCGACCTTCATGCCGGAGACGCCGACGGCGATCTCGCAGGGCCTCGCCGGCTTCGAGGTCTCGTCCTGGTTCGGCATGCTGGCCCCGGCCGGCACGCCGCAGCCGATCCTGGACAAGCTCAACGCCGAGCTGAACAAGGCGCTGCAGAGCCCGAAGCTCAAGGAGGCTCTGGCCCTGCAGGGCGTGGTGCCGAAGCCCAGCACGTCGGCGGAGGCCGCCGCGCGCATCGACAGCGAGATTGCCAAATGGGGCGATCTGATCAAGACGAGCGGCATCAAGGCCGAGTGAGCCCACAGGTCCGACCGTCATGAACCAGCCCGTCCAGCATCTCGCCATCGTCGGCGCCGGCATGATCGGCGCGAGCTGGGCGGCGCTCGCCAGCGCCCATGGCCTGAGCGTCAGCGCCTATGATCCGCATGAGGCGGCGCGCGAGCGCTTCCTCGGACATGTCGAGCGGGCGCGGAGCCAGCTGACGGAACTCGGCCTGACGGGGACCGGAGCGGTCTCGTTCTCGACGGACCTCGCCACAGCGCTCGCGGGCGCCGGCTTCGTCCAGGAGAACGGGCCGGAGAACGAGGCGGTCAAGCGCGCGCTGCTGGCGCAGATCGACGCCCTGCTGCCCGCGGACGCGATCATCGCCAGTTCGACCTCGGCGCTGGTGCGCAGCGCGATCGTCGCCGACTGCGCCCGTCCCGAGCGGGTCGTCGTGGCGCATCCGTTCAACCCGCCGCATCTCGTGCCGCTGGTCGAGATCGTCGGCGCGGATGAGGGCGTCGTCGAACGGGCCGCCGCCTTCTATCGCGGGCTCGGGCGCCGGCCCGTGGTGCTCAACCGCGAAATGCCCGGCCACATCGCCAACCGGCTGGCCTCGGCGCTCTATCGCGAGGCCGTCTATCTCGTCGAACAGGGCGTCGCGAGCGTCGCCGACATCGACGCCGCCCTGTGCAACGGCCCCGGCCTGCGCTGGGCGCTGATGGGGCCGCACATGACCTATCATCTGGGCGGCGGCGAAGGCGGTATCGCCGGCTATCTCGCCCATCTCGGGCCGAGCCAGGTGCGGCGCTGGCAGTCACTCGGCGATCCGTCGCTCGATGCCGAGACGCAGGCGAAGATCGTGGCGGGCGTCGCCGAGGAGGCGCAGGGGCGCAACATCGCCGAACTGGAAGCGCGCCGTGACGAAGGTCTGCTGGCCGTGCTGAAGGCCCGCATGCTGGTCAGCGAGTGACGAGACGGACGACCCGATGACCCTGATATCCGACCCCGCCCCGCGCATTGCGCTCATTCACGCGCTGGAGGAATCCGTGCTGCCGGCACGGGCCGCCTTCGCAGCGCACTGGCCGGAAGCCCAAGCCTTCGATCTGCTCGACACCTCGCTCGCCACCGATCTCGCAGCGCGCGGACGCCTCGATGACGCGATGACCGAGCGCTTCCTGACGCTCGGGCGCTATGCGGCGGCGACCGAAGCCACCAGCGGCCCGGCCAGGGCCATCCTCTTTACCTGCTCGGCTTTCGGCCCGGCCATCGACGCGGTGAAGCGGGCGCTGCCGATCCCGGTGCTGCGGCCCAACGAATCCGGCTTCGCCGAGGCGCTGGCGCTGGGCGGGCGGATCGGGCTGATGGTGACCTTCGCTCCGTCCCTGCCCTCCCTCACCCAGGAGATCCGCGAGATGGCGGGCGGCCCCGTCGAGGTGACCGGCGTCATGGTCGAAGGGGCTCTCGCCGCGCTGAAGGCCGGCGACGGTGCCACCCATGACCGGCTGGCGGCCGAGGCCGCCGCCAAGCTCTCGGGGATCGACACCCTGATCCTCGGGCAATTCTCGCTGGCCCGCGCCCGCCCCGCCATCGAGGCGGCGACCGGGCTTCGCGTCGTGACCACGCCGGAAGCCGCGATCCGCGGGCTGAAACGGGCAATCGCGGCCTGAGGCTCCGCGGCGGCCCGGCGGCTCAGACCTCGCCCATGCGGGCGGCGGCGCCGCGCGTCTTGAACAGGCTCCAGACGATGCCGGCGGCGATGATGCCGAGCGTGACGCCGAGCGAGACAGCCGGCGGGAATTTCTCCAGCCCGAGCAGGTCGGCGATGAAAATCTTCAAGCCGATGAAGACCAGAACGATCGCCAGCGCCGGCTTGAGATAGCGAAAGCGCCCGATCACGGCGGCCAGCGCGAAATAGAGCGCGCGCAGGCCCAGGATCGCGAAGATGTTCGAGGTGTAGACGATGAACGGGTCGGTGGTGATCGCGAAGATCGCCGGCACCGAGTCGACCGCGAAGATCAGGTCGGCGATCTCGATCGCGATCAGCGCCATGAAGAGCGGCGTGACGAACCAGGCCGGCTTGCCGGTCGCCGGATCGGTCTGCTTCACGAAGAAGCGCTCGCCATGGTGCTCGTCGGTGACGTTGAAGCGCCGCCGCATCAGCCGGATCAGGGCGTTGTTCTCGAGCGCGGGCGGCGTGTCGCCCATCACCAGCATCTTCACGCCGGTGACGATCAGGAAGACCGCGAAGAGGTAGAGCACCCAGCCGAACTGGGAGACCAGCGTCGCGCCGAGCCCGATCATGATCGCGCGCAGCACGATGACGCCGAGGATGCCCCAGAACAGCACGCGGTGCTGGTAATGCGGCGGCACGGCGAAGAAGGCGAAGATCAGCGCGATGACGAAGACATTGTCGAGCGCCAGCGTCTTCTCGACGACGAAACCGGTCAGGTAGTTCATGCCCGGCTCGGCGCCGAGATACCACCAGACCCAGGCGCCGAAGGCGAGGCCCAGCCCGATATAGGTGCCCGAGAGGAGGAGGCTTTCGCGGACCTCGATCGGCCGGTGCTCCTTGTGGAGCACGCCGAGATCGAAGGCGAGCAGGGCCGCGACGACGCCGATGAAAGCCAGCCACATCCAAGCCGGCTTGCCGAGCCAGTCGGCGACGAAGAAAGCGAAATCCATGATCGACCGTCAGCCGGGCGCGACATCGGAAAACGATCCGACATCGCGAACGCGCCGGCAGCGCTCGCCAGAGGGGCCCGGATCAGCGGGTGCGCCCGAGGTGGGAACCGGCCTGTCGCCGGTCAAGAGGCATCATGCAAAAATATTGACCCAGACCTGCCCTTGACGCATGCGATCCGACTCCCAATCTCCGGGAGGAACCCGGGTCCGGGCCCCTCTGGCAGCGACGCTGCGATGTCGGACTCTTCCACCTGACGAGCGCTGTTTGCGCTCCGATCTTGGGAGCACCGACGCCATGTCGATCGCCTACGACCTGTCACCCGCCCGCTCGCGGGCCGAAACCCTCGAACGTCTGGACGCCATCGCAAGGCTGCTCGACTCGGCCATCCGCGTACCCGGCACGCAGGTCCGCGTCGGCGCCGACGCGCTGCTGAACGTCATCCCCGGCATCGGCACCGTCATCGCCAAGGGCGTCTCGGCCTATCTCGTCTATGAGGCGAGGCGCCATGGCCTGCCGACCCTGACGGTCTGCCGCATGGCGGGACGTGTCGGCATCGACCTGGCGATCAGCGCCATCCCGGTGGTCGGCTGGTTCGGCGACGCCTTCTACCGCGCCAACCTCAAGAACATCGACGAACTGCGGCGCCATCTCCGCGCGGTCGACGGGACGCAGCACAGCGCCTTCTCCGGGAGGGTCTGAGCGATGCGCAACGTCATCTGGCTGGGCGGCCTCGTCGTCCTGGGGCTCTGGAGTCTCCTCGCCTGGGGCGGCCACGCCCTGCTCGACTGGACCAGCAACTGGGCCGCGGCCAATGCCGACCAGGTCTCGGGCGTGCCCGAGATCGTCGAAACGGTGTCCTGGGCGTTCCGCAGCCTCGGCAATGCCAGCGAGATCATCGTCATCATCATCTGGGCACTCGGCGCCATCCTCATCCTGGGCCTCGTCGGCCTCGCCAACCGCGTCCTGGGACGGCGCCGCCCGTCCCTGTCCCATCCCCGCAACTGGAGGGCCTGAGCCATGCCGACCCGTTCCCACCGCACCCAGGCCGATCTGAAGCGCGATCTCGACCTCTGGCACGACGAGGAAGCCAGCCTGCAGATCGAGACGATCGCGGCCGCCTGCGCCCTGATCGCCTATGCCGACGGCGTCGTGCGGCCGGCCGAGCATGATAGCATGGCGGCGTCGCTCTCCCGCTTCGGGCTCGTCGACGAACGCTCGCGCAGCGAGTTGCTGGCCGAGTTCGAGCACGCCACGGCACGCTTCGAGATCGACCCGTCAACCGGCGAGCGCGCCGCGCTGTCGACGATCGCCCGACTCCAGGGCAAGGCGCGCTTCGCCCAGACCCTGATCGAGACCTGCCGGCTGATCGGCGAGGCGGATGGGCATTACATCGTCGAGGAGCAGTCGGCGCTGGTAAAGATCTGCCGGCAGCTCGGCGTCGATCCGGTCGCGGCCGGCGCCTTTGCCGCCATGGCGAGGGCCTGAAGACGGGGCCGGCCTGCCCTGCCGCGTCAACCCGGCGCCCCGCCGCCGCGACCGCTGTCGCGCCGCAACAGGACCTGGCCGCGCCCCGTCTCGATCGCGCGCGAGACCGCGCCTGCCTGCATGGGCGATCGCGACAACGCAGCCGCCGGCCCAGACCGAAAGGCGGCAGCCGTGTCAGCGTGCTCCAAGCCGGACGGGCGGCACCTGAATCGTTGTCACGTCACGACCATCCGCCGAGCGCCCTTGTCAGCGCTCCCGGGTCTGCAACGCGCGGCGCTAACGCTAAT
The DNA here is from genome assembly GCF_042466375.1 of Allobosea sp. R86505. Taxonomy (NCBI): domain Bacteria; kingdom Pseudomonadati; phylum Pseudomonadota; class Alphaproteobacteria; order Hyphomicrobiales; family Alloboseaceae; genus Allobosea; species Allobosea sp. R86505. The sequence continues at coordinate 3,561,182 of NZ_JAXHPY010000001.1, forward strand.
GACAAGACGTTGTGGAGTTGGCCCCCGCCGGAGGCTATGACGCCAGACACGCGAAGCGCCGCGCGATCGCCCTCCAGAAGGATCTGCCACGCGTGGCTCACAACATCCGCTTCGCGACAGGCCGCTCCGACGTCGCTCCAATTGGCGTTCAGCCCGATGAGGGTGGCTGTTCCCCTTGGTCATTGACCCTAAAAGAGCGCTTCATTTTTTCGCGAGCCGGTTCTTCTTGCCTAAGGATCATCTCCCGATGGTGATCGTGATCCAGTATCTGCGCGGACTCGCGGCGGCGCTGGTGGTCTACACGCACCTCGACACGCAGATCGCCAGAATTTCCCCGGGAGCGCAGTTGCCCTGGGCCGAGATCGGCAACTGGGGCGTCGACATCTTTTTCGTGATCAGCGGATTCATCATGTATGTCGCGGCGATCGACATCGACGCGAGGCCGCTGAACTTCCTGACGCGGCGGGCGGTGCGGGTCGTGCCGCTCTACTGGGCGATCACGGCGGTGATCGTCGCTGCGGCCTCTGTCGTGCCCAGCATGCTCGCCAGCACGAGCCTCGAGGCGAACCATGTGCTCGCGTCGCTCATGTTTCTCCCCTGGCCAAATCCAGCCTATCCCGGCCTCTGGCCAGTGCTGATCCCGGGCTGGACGCTCAACTACGAGATGTATTTCTACGTCGCCGTGGCGATCGGCCTCCTGGCGCCGCGCCGGTATCGCATCCTGCTGACCTCGGCGATCGTCATTGGCGTGCTGGTCGCCGTGCAGGTCGCGCAGCCGACGACGCCCCTCGCCTTCTACGGAAACGACATCGTCCTCGAGTTCCTGTTCGGGCTTCTGGCCGGCCATCTGTTCACGCATCGCAGGCCGCTGGGCACGACGGCGGGCTTGATGCTGATCGCCCTGTCGGTCGGTTCGGTGCTGTGGATGGCCGGTACGGCCCTTCCACGCTCCGTGGCGTCCGGCCTTCCCGCGCTGCTGCTCGTGCTGGGCAGCCTTCAGTTCGAGGCCCGCGCCCGGCAGTCGGTCTTCCGGCCCGGCCTCCATCTCGGCGACATGTCCTATTCGCTCTATCTGACGCATGTGATCGCGCTACCCATGGTCACCGCCGTCTTCAGCCGGCTGGGGGCGCGCTCCGGATTCGATGTGTCCTGGGCCTATCCGGTCGTCGCCGCGCTCTTCGCCCTGCTCGTGGCGGCAATTGTCTATCGCGTCGTCGAGAAGCCGCTGACCCGTCAGTTCCGCAGCGTGACGGGCGAGTTGCGGGCGCGCGAAGCCGGCGCCTGACGTTAGCGATAACCGAGGGCGGCGATGGAAACCGCTGCCCCCCTATGCGATCAAGCCGCGGTCGGAGGTCGCGAGTCGAGATGGACAGCAGCGAAGCGGGCATCGAACCCCTCACAGGCGGGCCTGTGACGATCATCGGGGGGCTGCCGATCACGACGCTCGATCGCAAGGCCTCGGCGCAGCGCCTGGTCGAGATCGCGCTGCACGCGCGCGGCCAGGGGCAGAGGCCGTTCTACTCGACCTCGGCCAATGGTCAGGTCATCGCGCTGGCGCGGCACGATCCGGCGTTCCGGGCGCTTCTCCTCGAGGCCGACCAGATCCATCCCGACGGCATGCCGATGGTGCGCCTGTCGTCGCTCGTGGCGCGCGTGCCCCTGCGCGAGCGCGTCGCGACGACGGATCTGATCCACGACGTCGCGAGGCTGGCGGAGCAGGCCGGCGTCAGCTTCTACTTCCTGGGCGGCACCGCCGAGGTCAACGCCGCCGCCATCGAGCGGATCCGACAGGCCTATCCCGGGCTCGTCTTCGCCGGCGCCCGCTCGGGCTATTTCGACCCGGACGAGGAGATCGCGATCGTCGACGAGATCGCCCGCCTGCGGCCGGACATTCTGTGGATCGGATTCGGCGTGCCGCTCGAGCAGCGGTTCGTCGCCCGCCATATCGACCGCCTGCGCGGTGTCGGCGTCATCAAGACCTCGGGCGGCCTGTTCGACTTCCTCTCGGGGCGCAATTCGCGGGCGCCGCACTGGATGCAGGCCGCGGGGCTGGAATGGGCCTACCGCACCATGCTGGAGCCGCGCCGTCTGCTCGGCCGCTATCTCCGGACGAACCTCGTGGCGCTCTGGCAGATCCTGAGACATTCGAAGTAGCGCCGGCCGGCCGCCGCGCCGCTCATTGGGCCCCCGACGGCCTCAGGCACCTCGGCGAAGGGCGATGATGTCTGCGACGGCCTGCCACAGCCTGTCGAGCTCGGAGGTCAGGTCGATGGACGACGGCGCGTCATTGGTCGCGTTCAGGACGGCCTGCGCCAGACTGTCGGTGTCGGCGTCGATGTCGACCAGGCGAATGAGGCCCGTCTCGATCAGCTTGAGATAGAGGCCGTGGTGCTGCAGCGCATCGGCTGCGGCCGGTTCGTTGACGACGACGGGTTTGCCGAACAGGGCGGCGGCCAGCACGCTGGCGCGGCGCGAGGTCAGGCCCTCGGCGAAGACATAGCAGAAGACGTCGACCCGCTCGAAGAGGGCAAACAGCTCGGCCTCGTCGCCGACATAGCCGGTCACCAGCACGCGATCGGTCAGCCCGGTGGCCTGTACGCTCCCCCGGAAATCCGCCTCGACATCGTCGCTGCCCTTGATGAAGGAGCCGATGAAGACGGTGAAGACGTCATGGCCGCGCGCGATCAGCCGCTCCGCGACCTGCAGCACCGCCTTGGACTGCTTCTTCGGGTAGATCGAGCCGAACTGCGCGAGGATGATGCGGCCCTTGGCACGCTCCTCGTCGAGCCGCCGGCTCGCGGCCGAGGCGCACCGTTGCGGGGGCGCCCGAAGGTTCGGGGGGATCGGGATGACGTCGCGGTCGTCCGTCGCGACGCGCGACAGCGGGCTTCGGGCGAATTCGGTGGCGATCTCCGGCGCCGAGAAGACGATCCGGCTCGCCAGCGCCATGACCGGCGCCAGCACGAGCCTCCGCTTCCAGTCGAGTGCCGCCCATTCATGCAGGACGACCAGCACCTCCCTGCCGCGCAGCCGGGCGGCGAGCGCCGTCAGCGCCGGCCAGACGAGCTTCCGCTTCCAGGCGACGACCGGGAAACTCAGGATGATGCCGTCGACCGTGCGCAGCCGCGCCAGGAACCGGCCAAAGCCCTCGCCCAGGACCCAGGTCTCCGCGGGACCGGCCAGGCGCTGCGCCAACTGCCGCGCGAATTCCTCGACCCCGCAGGTCTCCGTCGCCGCCGAGCGGAGGATGAGATAACGCTTCGACATGCTCGGAAGGGCCGTCCGGTCCGGGAAGGGTGCAACGTCAAATTAGGATTGTCGCGTTAACGGATCGCCCTGTGGCGGCATCGCGGCGCTGGCGGGGCGAGGATCGCGCGGCAAGGGACGGCAGATGATCGGTGAGCTTTCCGTCGTGACGCCCAGCTATCACGGCGATCTCGAGCGGTGCAGGCTGCTCTGCGACACGATGGACCGTTTCTGCACGGGCTATGCCCGGCACTTCATCGTGGTGGACGACGCGGATTACGGGCTGTTTGCGCCGCTTGCCGGGCCGAAGCGCGAGGTGATCGCGACCTCGGCGCTGCTGCCGCGCTTCTGGACGGCCGGGCACTGGCGAGGGCGGCGCTATCTCTGGCGCCCCGGGCTCGGGCTGCCGATCTATGGCTGGCATCTCCAGCAACTGCGCAAATTCGCGCTGACGCTGTCCCAGCCGGCCGAGCGGGTCATCTGCATCGATTCCGACATCTGCTTCTGCCGCCCGGCGGACCTGTCGGGCCTCGCCACGGCCGCCCGCGTGCCGCTCTTCACCCGCTGGCGCGCGATCACTCCCGAACTGCCCCGCCATGTGCTCTGGCGGGACAACGCCCACAAGGCGCTGGGCCTCGTCACCCCGCCACTGCCGGGGGACGACTATATCGGGCCGATGATCACCTGGGACCGCATGACGGTTCGCGCCATGGCGGACCGGATCGAGGCGGTGAACGGCCGGCCCTGGTGGCAGGTCCTGGCCCGCCAACGCCACTTCTCGGAGTATCTGACCTATGGCGCCGCGGCCTCGAACGATCCGGCCCTCGAAGAGCGGCACGAGCGCGTCGAAACCTCGCCCTGCCTGACCTACTGGTCCGGCCCCGCGCTGGACGAAAGCGGCGTCCGCGACCTGATCGGGCAATTGCGGCCCGACCAGTTCGGCCTGACCATCCAGTCCCACACCCAGACATCCGTGGCGACGATCCGGGCGGCGTTGCTTAGCGGTTGAGCGGGGCTCGCTAGGTGGACGAACGGTAGGGCTTCGGCAGCAGGCCGAGGCTGGCGACGACGCGGCCGACCGGCATCAGCAGCGGATGGCTCGCCAGCAGGGGCGAACCGGTGCGCAGGAGCACACTGACGCCGCGCAGCATGCCGAGCCCGAGGCTGGCGGCGTTCTTCGCCAGCGCGACCGGCAGCGGCCGGTGCAGCCGGTCGATCATGTAGTTGATGCTGCCGGTGCGCAGCGAGCGCTTCATCAGGAACGAGGCGGTCGTCCGGCCGCTCGCAACGAACTCATGCGCCACCGCTTCCGCACACCACCAGGTCTCGAACCCGGCGAGCCGGCAGCGGGTGAAGAACTCCATGTCGCCGCCGCCGAGGAAATTGAAGCGGACGTCGAAGGGCGGCGCCGGCAGCCGCTCGAAGACGCGCCGCTGGATCAGGCAATTCCCAGAGCCGTGAAGTTGATCGATCCGGCGGGTCTCGCCGTCGATGGAGACAAAGAGCGGGTGCCGCATCACGGTGGCGTCGGGCTCGACCTCGAACTGGCGGATGACGGGCCCGCCGACGAGATCCGCGCCGCGATCGCGGGCGAGGCCGACCATCGCCTGCAGCCAGCCCGGCAGCGCGATCTCGTCGTCGTCGATCATCAAGAGGTAGGGCGCATCGGGATAGGTCGCGAGCGCGACCTCGAAGGCCCGGTTGATCGCATGGCAATTGCCCTGCCGGTGCTCGACGACGACCGTATGGAGCAGCGCGGTCGCACCGAGGACCTCGCTCGCCAGCGCCGCCCCGACCGGGTTGGCGCCGTCATTGTCGACGACCACGACCGCATAGCCGACATCGCCCTGCTGGGCCGCAACCGAGGCCAGCGTGCGCCGCAGCCAGTCCGGGCGACGAAAGGTCGGGATACAGATGACGGCTTCGACGGACATGGGGCGCTGCTGACGATCGATCATGAGAAGGTGCTCAGGCCGCCTTGCCATCCGGATCGGGTTGCGCACCGGAAGCGGGCCTGGTCCGTGCATAGGCCGACGGCTTCAAATTTCCGTAAGCGAGCATGCGCAGCCCGAAGACGGAGATCAGCATGGTGAACCAGACCGGACCGCGATTGTCGAAAAACGGGCTCTCGAGGCAGGACAGGAACAGCATGAAGAGCCAGCAGCGCATGAACAGCCGCGCGAGATCGGGATGCTGCGCGCGTTTGAAAGCCAGTCCGACATGGTGGCAGGGCAGGACGACGAGCCAGAGGATCATCATGACCAGCAGGGGAAAGCCGCCATTGATGACCTGGTCGAGATAGCCGTTATGGGCATTGGCCGCCGTCACCGCCCAGCTGGTGTCGGCCTCCTCGCCATAAACGAGCGAGTCCATCTGCCAGAAGCTCTGGAAGCCGTGCCCGAGCAGCGGCCGCTCCGCGATGGCGCCCAGCGCCAGCCGCCAGACCGAGGCCCTGTCCGTGAAGGTCGGGTCGATCCCCCAGGAGAGGAGCAGGTCCTGCGTCTCGCGCGAGACCGCGGCTGACAGCAGCAGGTAGTTCATCGCCGCGAGGCAGGCGAGCAGGAACACGACCCGCAGCGGCCCGATCCGTTCGAACAGCCAGGCCACGGCGAGGATCGCCGGGAGCATTGCGGCGGAGGTCTTGCCCCCTGCATTCAGCAGGAACACCCCGGCGCAGCCGACGATCAGCGCCCCCTGCCAGAACGCCCTCATCCGCATGAAGAACAGGCCGAAGAAGACCGCAAACACCATCGCGGCGGCGGCGACGTTCTTGTGGCCGAAATGCCCGCGCCAGGCGCCTGCGAGCTGATGCTCGAGCGCGTCGGAGCCCTGGTGGATGGCGCGCTGGGGCAAGGCGAAGACCCCGAGGAAGGCCAGCAGCACCGCCGTGAGCACGCAGATGCCGAGCAGCTTGCCGAACTGGTCGCTGTCGCGGGGGAGCAGCAGGACGCTGCTGGCGCACAGGCACACCAGCGCCGCGTAGACGATCCGCCGAAACGCGGTCGCGGGCACGTCGGAAAACAGGGCGGTGACCAAAAGCCAGCAGAAGATCACCGCGAGGGGGCCGAAGGAGCGCAGGACCAGCCCGCGGGCCGGGTGGTTCGCGAGCGCCAGGAAGACCAGACCCGCCAGCCCCACGACCATGATCTGGTTCATGACGTTCGACGAGGTGCCATAGGCCGTCAGCAGGCCCGAGGCATTCGGGTCGGGAAAGGGGGCGAGCCCGATCCAGAAGAAACAGAAGACGACGACGAGCAGCAGCGACGAGGCGCCGCCGCCTTCGCCACCGGTGACCGTCGCGGTCCGCGACGCGATGTGCGTCTCCGTCATCCGCGCGGGCCTGCCGCCGTCAGCCCTGCCGACGCGTGCCGGGAGCAGGACGTGCGAGCCCGGCCGACGCAAGCGGCGACATGCTCCGATCGCTCGTTGACAGCCTGTCTGCGGCCCATCGATCCCTGCCGGCGCTTTCGTCTGGCGCCGCTGTCAGGGGGAAACGGCAACGGACGCAACCGGGCACATCAGACGCCGATCGCGTTAAGTATGCCATAACGCGAAGCCGCACCCGGCGGCTTTCGCGCCGATTTCTGTGGTATTCCGGCGGCCGGGTTGCGGCGGGCCGCGCCGGTTCGTTCCCCGAGGGAGGCCGCGATGCGCAGGAGGCAGTTCGTCCTGGGAGGCCTGAGCGCCGGGCTTTGCGCCGGCGCGCTGCCGGCCCTGGCACGGCCCCCGGCCAAGACGGCGCCTCGGGCGGCGATCCCCTTCGGGGCGGCGATGCGGGTCGACCTGCTGCGCGACGATCCCGATTACCGCCGCGCCGTGCTCGAGCATTGCCAGGTGCTCGTCGGCGAGGGCGGCCTGAAATGGTTCGATCTGCGCCCTGCGGCGGACCGGTTCGTGTTCGACCATCCCGATCGCCTGCTCGCCTTCGCCGATGCCCATGGCATGCAGATGCGCGGCCACACCCTCGCCTGGTATGCCGGCATGCCGAAATGGACCGAGGCGATCACCACGAAACAGGCGGCGGAGCGGGCGCTCTACGAGCACATCGACACCGTCGTTGGGCGCTACAAGGGGCGCATCCCAAGCTGGGACGTCGTCAACGAGGCGATCAGCGACAATCCCGCCATCGACAAGCCGATGCGATCCTCGCTCTGGCAGGATCTGCTGGGCACGCAGCATATCGACATGGCGTTCCGCCGGACGGCGGCCGTCGACCCCAAGGTGCAGCTCGTGCTGAACGATTTCGGCTTCGAGAACCCGACCGGGCAATGCCGGGCGAAGCGGACAGCTTTCCTGCGGCTGGTCAAGGAGCTGAAGGACCGGGGTACGCCGCTGCACGCCATCGGCCTGCAGGGCCATCTGCCCGGCGAGAAGGAGATCGACCGCGAGGGTCTCTCGCGCTTCGTCTCCGAACTGCACGGTATGGGCCTGGCGATCCTGGTGACGGAGCTCGACGTCATCGACGACAAGCTGCCGCCCGACCCCGCCATCCGCGACGAGATCGTGGCGTCGCGCGCCCAGGCCTTCCTGCAGGCGATCGGCGATGTCGTCCGGCCCGAGGCGGTGCTGACCTGGGGCATCAGCGACAAGTTCACCTGGGTGCCGATCTGGTTCAGCCGCAAGGACGGATTGCCCAACCGTCCCCTGCCCCTCGACGCCAATTACCAGCCCAAGCCGCTGATGCGCGTGATCAAGGCCTTCACCGGCGCCAAGGCCTGATCGAAGGCCGCGGCCTGCCGCTGTGCCCGGAGCCGCGCTATCGCGGCTTCGGATAGAAATCCCAGCAGGGTGCCAGCGCGACGACCGGGCGACCGGCCAGTGCGGCGGCGTAGTGCCGGGCGATCGCGGCGCGCCCCGGTGTCACCGGGCATTTGGGGGCGAGGATCGCGTCCGTCTGCGCCAGCGCGGCCAGGACCTCGGCCGTGGGCGCCGGCAGGTTGCGCCCGGGCGTGATCCCGATCGGCACGCGCCGCGGGGCGCGGCGGTTGAGCAGCGCGTTGAACGGATCGACGAAATCGAGCGTGAAGACGCCGTTGAGCCGGCGCCCTTCGCGCGCCTCCCAGTCGCGCAGGGCCAGGAGTCCCTGCCGCACCTCGAGCAGCCAGGTCGCCTGGCTGTCGATTTCGGTGTGGAAGATCGCCGACGGCTCGTACCCCGCCTCGGCCAGGGCCCGGTAGGTGCCGGCATGGGCCGGATAGAGGTTGAGCATGAAGCCGGCGCGCTCCGCCAGCCCGCGCTTGAGGCTGACGCGGCCAAGCGGCCCGAGTTCCGGCACCGGCAGCGCGACGACACCCCCCCGCGTCCCGGCGAGCGCGCGCGCCCCGCGCTCGAGGCCGAGGAGCAGGCTGGGCAGGGCCACCGCCAGCGTCAGGATGAGGATCGCCGGCCTCGATCCGCCGATCCGCAGGCGCTCCTGCCGCAGCACGAGCAAGAGCACCGGCCAGAGCGCGACGAACTCCAGCGACCCGGTGTTCTGGGTTTCGAACAGGGCCAGCGCGAAGAGCGTGACCGCCAGCCAGCCGGCCGGCCCCTCGATCAGCCCGCGAGCCCTCTGGAGGAGAGACCCCGGCTCGCGCCAGCCGCTCCAGACGAGCAGCGCCAGCAGAGCCGCTGCCGGCAGCACGACGCCGAACTTGGCGGACGCCACCGTCAGCAGCCGCGGCAGCAGGGTCTCGCTGTTGAGGCTCAGCAGGGTCAGGATATCGGCCAGATAGGCCCTGATCAGGCCCGTCGCGAGATCGATGGCCGCGAGCGCGACAAGACAGGCCAGCGCGGCGAAGACAGCGTCCGCGAGCCGCAGGCGGCCAGCGAGCCAGGCGTATCCGACCAGGATCGCGCCGGCGACCGCGCCCGTCACCTTGGTCAGGACCAGCGCCAGCATGAAGGCCGCGACCAGCGCCGTCTTCGCCCGCGAGGACGGCCAGAACAGCAGCGCGGCGACGAGCCAGTAGAGCAGCAGCGCGGCGTGGCGGTTGTAGGTCCCGAAGCCATCGAGCCCGGGCGCGGGATAGAAGATGGCGAGATTGATCGGCAGGGCCGCGAAGACCAGGAACGGGACGACCAGCGCGAGCGCCAGCCCCTTCATGTCGCGATGCGCCAGCACGGCGAGCGCCAGCGGCAGGACGAGCGGCAGGATCGCCCAGTTCACCAGCAGCATCGGCTGCGCCTGCGGGAAGGCCCGGTGCAGCCACGCGCCGAGATAATAGCCCGCCGGCCCGACCGGGGCGAAGAAGTCGACGGACGGCATCTGGCCGATGCGGATGCGCTGGAACGCATCGAGATAGACGGCGACATCCCAATAGAAGGCGCCGAGCGGCAGCCGCAGCGGCATCGACAGGGCCAGCATCGCAGCGGCGGCGAACAGCGCGAGCAAGACCAGCGCCAGGAACCAGCCCGCCGCGCCGCCTGCGCCTCGTCCCTGCGCTCCGGGCGCGCTCGGCTGGGTCGTCATGTCGCTGAGCCGGTCCGGGTTGTTTCCGTGCGCAAACGGCGCGAATCGTTCCGTCTCGCGCGGTCGATCGTCGCCCTGCCGCGGTGTTGTCATGGCAGCGCGCTGGCTGTCAACGCGGCGCCGGGCGAGGCAGAACCCCGCTGCGTGCGGACCGGCAGACTGGAGATTGTGTGGAGCGGCGGCACCCATGAAGGGATGGCGCGACCTACGGGAGTCGAACCCGTCTCCCCAGCGTGAAAGGCTGGTGTCCTAACCGATAGACGAAGGTCGCGGGCTTCCGAACCGCGGGCGGTCCGTGTCGAAGCGGGGCGAGGTATAGTGGCAGGCTTGCGGCTCCGCAAGCGGGCGTTTCGGCTTTTCCCGGGTCGCGGCTGCGACATGCCGCCCCCGGCCATCGCGGTTCAGACGGGTTTCGCCAGGTCGAGGACGCGCAATTCCGCCTTCTCGTTGCCGCCCCAGCGGTTGAGGGTCAGGGTCGCGGCGAGATGGACGCTCTCGCCCCGCGCAGCCAGCAAGGCGCGCCCGAGCGGCTCCTGGGCGCAGCGAAAGGCGACCCCGCCCACGCTCGCGCCGTCGCCGCCCTTCAGCCTGACGCGGACATGGCCGCCGCTGCCGATCTCGACCGCATCGGTCAGGCGATGCGCGGGAAAGACGAAGACCGGCTCCGGGCTGCCCTGGCCGAAGGGGCCGGCCCTGGCGATTTCGGCCAGCAGCCGCGGCGTCGCGCCGCCGGCGCTGAGCGCGGCGTCGACGAGGAGGGCTTCCGATTCGACGGCCGCCGCGACCTCGCTTGCGAGCCGTTGCGCCAGGAAGGCGTGGAAGGTCGCATCCTGCCCCGGCGCGAGCGTGACGCCCGCCGCCATGGCATGGCCGCCGCCCTTGACCGCGAGCCCGGCCTCGACGGCGGCACGCACTGCGCGGCCGAGATCGACGCCGGCGACCGAGCGGCCCGAGCCGGTGGCGCCGCCTTCCCCGTTAATGGCGAGCGCGAAGGCCGGCTTGCGGAAGCGCTCCTTCAGCCGCGCCGCGACCAGGCCGACGATGCCGGGATGCCAGTCCGGCGAGCTCGCCAGCAGTACGGCCAGAGCGGGATCGCGCATCAGTGCATGGTCGGCCTGCGAGATCGCCTCGATCACGGCCTGGCGCTCGATCTCCTGGCGCTCCTGGTTCAGGCGATTGAGTTCGGCGGCGATGGTGCGGGCCTCGATCTCGTCGGCGGTGAGCAGCAGGCGAGCGCCGAGGCCCGCATCGCCGATGCGGCCGCCGGCATTGATGCGCGGCCCGAGCAGGAAGCCGAGATGCCAGGGCTGGACCGGCCCGTCGAGCCCGGCGACGTCCATCAGCGCCGCCAATCCCGGCCGGGCGCGCCCGCGCAGGATGGCGAGGCCCTGGCGCACGAAGGCGCGGTTGAGCCCGCGCAGGGGCACGACGTCGGCCACCGTCGCCAGCGCGACGAGGTTGAGCGCGGCGAGCAGGTCGGGCTCGCCCCCGCGCGAGGCCCAGGCGCCGCGGCGGCGCAGTTCGGCCCGCGTCGCCACCAGCGCCAGGAAGACGACGCCGGCAGCGCAGAGATGGCCGAGTCCCGACAGATCGTCCTGCCGGTTGGGATTGACCAGCGCCTCGACCTCCGGCAGCCGCTCCGGCGCCTGGTGATGGTCGAGCACGACGACATCGAGGCCGAGCCGCCTGGCCTCGGCCAGAGGCTCATGGCTGGTGGTCCCGCAATCGACCGTGACCAGCAGCGTCGCGCCTTCCGCCGCCAGCTGCCGGATCGCCTCGCTGTTGGGTCCGTAGCCTTCGATCAGGCGGTCGGGGATGTGGATGCGCGGACGGGCGCCCCCTTCCGTCAGGAAGCCCGCCAGCAGCGCCGCCGAGCAGGCGCCGTCGACGTCGTAATCGCCGAAGATCGCGACGCGCTCGCCGCTTTCGACCGCGCGGGCGAGCCGTGCCGCGGCGGGGCCCATGTCGATCAGCGTTCCCGGATCGGGCAGCAGATCGCGCAGCTTCGGCTCGAGGAAGGACTGCGCCTCGTTGGGCTCGACCCCGCGGCCGGCCAGGAGCCGCGCCAGGATGTCGGGAATGCCCTCGACCTGCGCCAGCACCTCGGCGCGGCCGAGCCCGGCGGCGTCGAGCCGGTCGCGCCAGGGCCGGCCCAGGGCGGAACGGGTGACGCCGAGAAAGGCACGCGGGGGGAAGAGACTCATGGGCGGAGGGCGTCGCGCAGGCGAGCCCTTTCGTCAACCGTGAGCCGGGGGCGACGGTCCGTCGGCCCCCAACGCAGAACGGCCGGCGAAGCCGGCCGTTCTGTCGCCGATCGTTATGGCCCCCGGCTCAGTCGAGCTTGAACTTCCCGAAGTCGCGGTGCTCGCCATGAATGCGGCGCACCGTGCCGGTGATCGAGCGATAGACGATGGTCTCGGTCTCGATGACGTCCTTGCCGAACTTCACGCCCTTGAGCATGCCGCCATCGGTGACGCCGGTGGCGCAGACGATGGTGTCGCCCGAGGCCATCTCCTCCATGCTGTATTTCTTGTTGGGGTCGGTGATGCCCATGGTCAGGGCGCGCGCCCGCTTCTCCTCGGTGTCGAGGATCAGGCGCCCCTGCATCTGGCCGCCGACGCAGCGCAAAGCCGCCGCCGCCAGCACGCCCTCGGGCGCGCCGCCGATGCCGAGATAGAGGTCGATGCCGGTCTTGTGCGGCTCCGTGCAGTAGATCACGCCGGCGACGTCGCCATCGGTGATCAGGCGGATCGAGCAGCCGGTCTTGCGGACCTCCTCGATCAGCCTGGCATGGCGCGGGCGGTCCATGATCAGCGTCGAGATCTCGCTCGGCTTGACGCCCTTGGCCTTGGCCAATGCATGGATGTTGTCGGTGGGCGACGCGTCGAGATCGACGACGCCGCGGGCATAGCCCGGGCCGATCGCGATCTTGTCCATGTAGACGTCAGGAGCGTTGAGCAGCTTGCCGGCTTCCGCCATCGCCATGACGGCGATCGAATCGGGCATGTCCTTGGCGCAGAGGGTCGTGCCCTCGAGCGGATCGACGGCGATATGGACCTTCGGCCCCTGGCGCGTGCCGACCTTCTCGCCGATGAAGAGCATCGGCGCCTCGTCGCGCTCGCCCTCGCCGATGACGATCTCGCCGTCGATCGGCAGGCGGTTCAACTCGCGGCGCATCGCGTCGACCGCCGCCTGGTCCGCCGCCTTCTCGTTGCCATGGCCGCGCAGACGGGCCGCCGAAACCGCCGCGCGCTCGGTGACGCGCACCAGTTCCATCGAGAGATAGCGCTCGATGATCTGGGAGGGGGCGATGCGAAGGTCTTCTGACATGAGCGGTTCCCTTTGGTTTTGCGGTCGGCGGCGAGCGGTCACGGCAATGACAACGCGAGCAGCCTACTCCCGTTCGATCCGGATGACTTGCGGCGGTTCGGCGATGTGGCCGTCGGCGGAAACCTGCTCGAGGGCGGAGCGGATCGCGGCCTCGCTCGTGGCGTAGGTGATCAGCACGACCGGCACCGGCGTGCCCGAGCGGCCGGCCGGGTCCTGCGCCGCGGCGGCGGCCGAGCGGCGCTGCACGATGCTCTCCAGCGAGATGTCGGCCTGGGCCATGCGGGTGGCGATGCCGGCCGCGGCGCCGGGGCGGTCGACCACCGAGAGGCGGACATAATAGCCGCCCTCATGGCGCTGCATCGGCGTGCGCGCCGCGGTCTCGAGCCGTGCCACCGGCAGGCCGAAAGGCAGCTCCGCCCTGCCGCGGGCGATGTCGGCGATATCGGCGACGACGGCCGACGCGGTGGGGTCGCCACCGGCGCCGGGGCCGACGAGGGTGAGTTCGCGCACCGCATCGGCATCGACCGTGACGGCGTTGAGCACGCCCATCACCTGCGCGATCGCCGACGACTTCGGCACCATGGTCGGGTGCACCCGCTGCTCGATGCCGGCCTTGGTCCGCTCGGCGACGCCGAGCAGCTTGATCCGGTAGCCGAGTTCGTCGGCCATCTTCAGGTTGAGCGGGGTGATCGAGGAAATGCCTTCGACATGAATCGCTTCGGCGTCGATCTTCGTGCCGAAGGCGAGGCTGGTCAGGATCGCGAGCTTGTGGGCGGTGTCGTAGCCCTCGACGTCGAAGGTCGGGTCGGCCTCGGCATAGCCCAGGCGCTGCGCGTCCTTCAGGCAGGCCTCGAAGGTCAGCCCCTCCATCTCCATGCGCGAGAGGATGTAGTTGCAGGTGCCGTTGAGGATTCCATAGAGCCGCGTCACATTGTTGCCGGCGAGCGCCTCGCGCAGCGTCTTGACGATCGGAATGCCGCCGGCCGCGGAGGCCTCGAAGGCGAGCGCGACGCCCTTCTCCTCCGCCAGCGTCGCGAGCGCGACGCCGTGATGGGCGAGCAGGGCCTTGTTGGCGGTGACGACCGATTTGCCGGCCGACAGCGCCGCCTCGACGGCGGCCTTGGCCGGCCCCTCGGAACCACCGACCAGTTCCACCAGGCAATCGATCTCGGGCGAGCGCGCGAGGGCGACGGGATCGTCGAACCAGGTCAGCCCGCCGAGATCGACGCCGCGATCACGGGTCCTGTCGCGGGCGCAGACGGCGGTGACGCGGATGGCGCGGCCGCAGCGCTCGCTCAGTGCATTCTCCTGCCGGCGCAGGATGCGCAGCACCGAGGCGCCGACGGTTCCCAGCCCGGCAAGGCCGATGCGGAGGGAGGTGGCGGGGGTTTGGGCAGAGGCGCTGGTCATGGCGGCGGCGTCGCATGAGGGGGCCGGCCGAGTCAACGGCGAAGCCTCGCCACTACCGTCACGAAGTCTGGTTCCGGGCAACGATGGGCGCGTGCCCGAATGCGCGCGCATAGGCCCGCGAGAACGCAGCGGCGCTGCCATAACCGACCTGCCGTGCCACGGTCTTGATCCGAGCACCCTTTTCCAATTCTCGCCGGCCGAGCGCGAGGCGCCAGCTATTCAGATACGCAATGGGCGTTGTGCCGACGATCCTTGCGAACAGTGTCATGAACTGGGTCCGCGAAATGCCACCCAATCCAGCCAAATCACCGCTACGCCATTGCCTTTCCGGATTTTGATGAATCGCGACCAGTGCCGGATAGAGATGAGGATGTCCAAGGGCCGCAAGGAGGCCGGCATCAGCCACGCCGCTCTCGATGGCATGGCGAAGGGCCATCAACAGGAGCAGACGGCCGAGATAGTCGGCAGCAAGCGGCGCGCCGCAGCGTCCGCCGCCGCATTCTCGCGCGAACGCATCGGCGACTGTCGCCAAGGCCGGATTATCATGCAGCGGCACCTTCATCATGTCGGGTAAAGCGCGCATCAAAGGGTTGACGAGGCTTTCGAAGTCGATGCGCGCCGAAGCCCGCACGCCCGGTCCAAGCTCGCAGCCGCCCCGGGCCGCGAGCACAAGCCAAGCCGAACCATCTGCGTCTTGACTGATCAGAAGATTGGCCGAGCGGCCGTCCGAAGCCGCCAGTGGCACCACTGACAGCGCGAACAGATGGAAGAATACCGACAGACGGTCCTGCGACTCCAGCGAACTCTCGATCACGTTTTTCGAACCTGCCATGATCGATAACCTGTCACGGTCGCAACCTCCTCACAAGCCATCGGAGTTCGAGATGCTCTATCCACGCCAGACTGCACCCGCCCTTGTCCTGGAGACGGTGGCTCATGGGTCGTTCGACCTCGCGACCCGTTCTCCCGAACGGTTCACGCTCATCTGTTTTTACCGTGGGCTGCATTGCCCGATCTGTGCCAACTATCTGAAGGAACTCGAAAGGCTGACGCCGGAGTTCGTGGCGCGCGGCGTCGAGACCATCGCGGTCAGCAGTGATGGCGCCGATCGTGCGGCGCTGATGGCAGAGAAGATCGGGGCGTCCCAATTGCCTGTCGGCTACGACCTCAGCCTCAGCGACGCACGCGACTGGGGCCTTTACATCTCCACATCGCGCGGAACCACATCGATCGGCATCGAAGAGCCGGCCTTGTTCTCCGAACCAGGCGTCTTCCTGCTTCGGCCGGACCGGACCGTGTACTATCTCTCCGTCCAATCAATGCCGTTCGTCCGGCCGAACTTCGCGGAGATGGTCCAGGCGCTCGATTTCGTCATCAAGAACGACTACCCGGCTCGCGGCCAATATACCGGGGCGATTTGACCACGGCAGGACGTGTTTAGTCGAACCGGCAGACGACCTCGGCCGCCAGGCGACGCAGCTTGCCCTCTCCAAAGGTCATGTGGATGCGCAGCAGATTGGTGCCGAAGGCGGTGATCTTGATGGTGCGCAGCGCTTCCAGCGTGTCCCCGTTCCAGGTCGTGGCGGACTCGTTGACGGGCGTCCAGAACCAGGGCCGCGGCGGTACGATCACGGCCTCGGCGAGGATTTTCTCAGCCGCCGCCTGCTCGATGCCCGGCGGCAGATGCCGGGAGACCACCTCCGTGGCGTCGCGGCCGCATTCGCGGGCGGTGGTCGCGGCGAGCACGTCCGAAATCAGCGGCGAGCTCGTCTCGGGCACGCGCCCCCGCGAGAAATCGAAGGTGCTGAGGAGGCAGACCAGCGCGAAGAGAACCACGCCACCGGCGAGCAGACGGCCTTTGCTGATCATCGCGCGTGGAAGCCCCATTCCGGACGGACACGTCCGTGGCGACGGGTTCCCATGTTTCGGGGTCGCGGTCCAGTCCAACGGCGCAGCCCTTACCGTCATTGCGAGGAGCGAAGCGACGAAGCAATCCAGGGGCCCTCGAGCCCTGCAGCTTCTGGATTGCTTCGCTGCGCTCGCAATGACGCGTTGCGCGCCCCCTACCCCGCCTTCGGCATCTGGATGACGTTGTGCAGTCGATCGTCGGCCGTCTTCAGGAAGCGGCCGACATTGCGGGCGGCCTGGCGGATGCGCTGCTCGTTTTCGACGATGGCGATGCGAACATAGTCGTCGCCATGCTCGCCGAAGCCGATGCCCGGCGCGACCGCGACCTCGGCCTTCTCGATCAGGAGCTTGGAGAACTCCAGCGAGCCGAGATGCCGGAACTTCTCGGGGATCGGCACCCAGGCGAACATCGAGGCCGCCGGCGCCGGGAACTCCCAGCCGGCCTTGCCGAAGCTCTCAACCAGCGCGTCGCGGCGCTTGCGGTAGATGTCGCGCATCTCGCGGATGCAGTCATCGGGACCGTTGAGGGCCGCCGCCGCCGCGACCTGGATCGGCGTGTAGGCGCCATAGTCGAGATAGGATTTCACGCGGGCGAGCGCCGCCAGAAGCCGCTCGTTGCCGACCGCGAAGCCCATGCGCCAGCCGGCCATGGAGAAGGTCTTGGACATCGAGGTGAACTCGACGGTGACGTCCATCGCGCCCGGGACCTGCAGCATCGAGGGCGGCGGGTCGTTCTCGTCGAAAAAAACCTCGGCATAGGCGAGGTCCGAGAGCAGGATCAGCTCGTGCTTCTTTGCGAAGGCGACAAGGTCCCGGTAGAAATCGAGCGAAGCGGTGTAGGCGGTCGGGTTGGCGGGATAGCAGGTGACGAGCGCGATCGGCTTGGGCACCGAATGGATCATCGCCCGCTCGAGCGCCGGGAAGAAGGCCGGCGTGGGCTCGGCCGGCACCGAACGGATCACGCCGCCTGCCATCAGGAAGCCGAAGGCGTGGATCGGGTAGCTCGGGTTGGGGACGAGCACGACGTCTCCCGGTCCGGTGATGGCCTGCGCCATGTTGGCGAAGCCCTCCTTCGACCCCAGCGTCGCGACGACCTGGGTGTCGGGGTTCAGCTTCACGCCGAAGCGGCGCTCATAATAATGCGCCTGGGCCCGGCGCAGGCCGCCGATGCCCTTGGAAGCCGAGTAGCGGTCGGTACGCGGCTTGCCGGCGGTTTCGACCAGCTTCTCGATGACATGCTTGGGCGCCGGCAGATCGGGATTGCCCATGCCGAGATCGACGATGTCGACGCCCTTGGCGCGTTCTGCGGCCTTGATCTTGTTGACCTGCTCGAAAACATAGGGCGGCAGGCGCTTGATGCGGTGAAAATCGGCCATTCGAACGGTTCCTTCGCCGGGCGGGCCGGCATCCTTGTCTTCGGGAGGACGTGCGGCGACACCCCAAACGGTGCCGGGCCCTCCCCTGGCGATTCAGATCGTTGCGCGCAGCGCGCCTCTCGCGGCATCTTTGGTCACGAGGAGACAAAAAACGCAAGATTCAATCGGCGCCGGACGCGAGGCGTCGATGGCGAGGTCACGCGGGCCTGCTCAGTTGGTCGGCAGCGTCGCGGGCTTGGGGGCGGGCGTGGACCCGAGCGTCTTGGCCTGGGTTCCGGCAGCCTCGTTGGCGGCGCGCTGGGCCTCGAGTTCGGCCTCGATCGCCTTGAACTCGGCGCGCGGCTTGCATGGCGGGGGCGGCTTGCGCGGCACGATCACGGGGCGGCCGAAGAGGTCGGTATCCGTTGCCGACGTCAATTCAACCGGGCCCGTATGCGCCTTGCACAAGGGTAACTCCGAAGACGAGGTGCCGACCGGCAGATAAGCCGTGTTCGCCGGCCGCGTTTCCTGCACGAAGGGCTTGGGCTCGGCGGCGGTGGTGGCTATCCCGGCCGCCTCGGCGACGCTCTTGCCGGCCTCGCCCGCGCAGCCCGCCGCGGCGAGCGCCCAGCCCGCGACCATCAGCATGGGCAGGAGCGGCGAGGACTGGTGTCGGGCTTGCGGCATGGGTCGATCCGGCGCGTTGCGGAATTCTCTTTGTAGTCGATATCCGTTACGTCCTTAATAGGACCAAAATGGGGAGCAGACAGCATCCCCAGAGAAGACGTGCGACGGGGAGAACGCGATGGACCGGCGAGCCGGGGAGACGTCCGGGGATACGACCGGCCCGGCCGAGATGCCGGCGCCCGATCTCGACGCCTTCGCCCAGAACATGAGCCGCCTCGTCGAGGAATACGGCAAGGTCACCGCCGCCTATCTCAAACCGATCGAGCGCGGCGAGGCCAAGGGCGGTCAGGCCGATGAGGCCAGCGAAATGGTCAAGACGCTGGGCCGCGTCGCCGAGAAATGGGTCTCCGACCCGCGCAAGATCATTGAGGCGCAGGCCTCGCTGACCGGCGATTTCCTGACCTTGTGGAGCACGATGCTCAAGCGGGCCAGCGGCGAGGAGGCGACGCCCGTCATCGAGCCGGACAAGCGCGACGGCCGCTTCGCCGACCCCGACTGGTCGGCCCATCCGATGTTCGACTTCGTCAAGCAGGCCTATCTGATCGGCTCACGCTGGGCCGAGACGATGGTCGACCAGGCCGAGGACCTCGATCCCCACACCCGCGAGAAGGCGCGCTTCTACGTCAAGCAGATCGCCAGCGCGCTCTCGCCCTCCAACTTCGTCGCGACGAATCCCGAACTGCTGCGCGAAACACTGAAGCAGAACGGCGAGAATCTGGTGCGCGGCATGAAGATGCTGGCCGAGGATATCGAGGCCGGCCGCGGCGAACTCAAGATCCGCCAGTCCGATCCGGGCGCCTTCAAGATCGGCGTCAACATCGCCTCGACGCCAGGCAAGGTCATTTTCCGCAACGATATCATCGAGTTGATCCAGTACGCGGCCGCGACCGATACCGTGCTGAAGCGCCCGCTCCTGATCGTGCCGCCCTGGATCAACAAGTTCTACATCCTCGATCTCAACGCCGAGAAGAGCTTCATCCGCTGGGCGGTCGCCCAGGGACTCACCGTGTTCTGCATCTCCTGGGTCAACCCGGACGAGCGGCACGCGGCGAAGGATTTCGAGAGCTACATGCGGGAGGGCATCTTCGCGGCGCTGGATGCGATCGAGCAGGCGACGGCTGAGAAGAAGGTCAGCGCCATCGGCTATTGCGTCGGCGGCACGCTGCTCGGCGTCACGCTGGCCTATATGGCGGCGATGAAGGACAAGCGCATCGACAGCGCCACCTTCTTCACCACCCAGGTCGATTTCGCGCAGGCCGGCGAACTGTCCGTCTTCGTCGACGAGGAGCAGATCCGGGCGGTCGAGGAGCAGATGACCAAGAGCGGCTATCTCGACGGCGCGCGCATGGCGGGTGCCTTCAACATGCTGAGGCCCAACGATCTGATCTGGTCCTATGCGGTCAACAACTACCTGAAGGGCAAGGCGCCGACGCCCTTTGACCTGCTGTACTGGAACTCGGATTCGACGCGGATGCCGGCGGCGAACCACTCCTTCTATCTGCGCAACTGCTATCTCGAGAACAAGCTCTCCAAGGGCGAGATGGTGATCGGCGGCCAGCGGCTCGATCTCAAGAAGGTGACGATCCCGATCTACAACCTCGCCACCCGCGAGGACCACATCGCCCCGGCCCGCTCGGTCTTCACCGGCTCGCAGTGCTTCGGCGGCCCGGTCGACTACATCGTCGCGGGCTCGGGCCATATCGCGGGCGTGGTCAACCCGCCCGGCAAGGTGAAGTACCAGTACTGGACCGGCGGCCCGCCGCGCGGGACCTATGAGGACTGGATCGGGGCGGCGCAGGAGCATCCGGGCTCCTGGTGGCCGCACTGGTTCTCCTGGGTCGAGGCGCAGGCGCCCAGGCGCGTCAAGGCGCGGGTGCCGGGAGCGGGCAAGCTGCCGGCGCTGGCCGATGCGCCGGGGACTTATGTGCTGAAGAAGGCCTGAACTCGGCCTGTCTGCCCTTCCCGACCTCGCCGCCCGGAAAACTCGCCAACAAAAAAGCCGGCCCGCAAGGGCCGGCTTTCGCGTGAGGCGCTGGTCGGCCGCTCAGAACTTGCGAATCGCCGGCTGAACCGGGATGGTCTGGGCCGGGTTGTCCCAGCGATAGGTCAGGCCGGCCGAGACGATGTGGATATAGGGCTTGGCCTCGGCGGCGAAGAAGACCGGGCCCTGCTGCGGATGGGTGCCGCCATAGTTCACCTTGGCCTTGTTCACATGGATGTAGGTGTAGCCGAGGTTGAGCTTGAGCTTCTCGGAGACCTGGTAGCTCGCACCCGCCGAGAGCCAGAGGCGGTCATTGTCCGAGATGAAGACGGTGCGGTTGGTGTCGTTCACCGGCGACAGCTCATAGGCGATACCGGCGCGCAGCGTCAGGTCGCGGTTGTACTTGTATTCGAGCGCGCCGCTGAAATACCAGCTGTCGTCATAGACGAAGTTCAGGCTCGAGATCGGCAGGCCGCTGATCTGGCTGACGATGGGGATGCGGCGGAAGCGGCTCCAGTTCGTCCATTCGACGCCGAGATGGGCCTGCCACTGGTCGTTGATGACCTGCGACACACCGAAGACCACCGAGTCCGGCAGGTTGAGATTGGCCTTGATCGGGGCGACGCCGGCGACCGTCGAGATCGTGCCCTCCAGCGTCTGGTGGATCGAGGAGCGGTAGGCGATACCGATCGTCGTGCCCTCGCGCGGCGTCAGCGTCGCACCGACGCGGAAGCCGAAGTCGATCGTGTCGCCCTTCAGGATCTGGTTCGGGGCGAACGGCCCGATCGCGGCCGGCAGGGTGGCGCCGGTGGCGTTCTTCAGGTTCGCCTTAAGGTACTGCACCTGGAAGGCCGCGCCGAAGGAGAGCCAGTCATTGACCTTGTAGCCGATCGTCGGCGAGACGTTGATCGTGCGTAGCGTGGCCGAGCGACCATAGACCTGGCCGGCATAGACCTGATTGTCGGCCTTGGAACGCAGGCCGAAAGGCGCGCCGGTGGTCAGGCCGACCCAGAACCGGTCGGTGAGCTGCCAGGCCGAATAGGAGGCCGGGATGAAGGCGCCGTCGCCGCCGATGTTGCCGGAGCCGTTCTGGATCGGGCTCAGCGGGCCCACCGGCGAGCCGAGCCGGGTCGCCGAGGTCGGGTCATAGGCGGCGCTGGCGTTGAGATAGGTGAAGTTCCACTGGCTGTTGCGGCCGGGGAACATGGTGATCGTCGCCGGGTTCCAGGCCATGGCGCCCATGCCGATGCCGCCCGAGGCCGCGCCGGCATAGGCCATGCCGAGGCCTTCCGCGCTCTGGCCGCTGCGGATCGCGAAGGAGCCGGCCTGGGCGACGCCGGCGGCGAGGAGCGCCGCCATCGAAACCGTGGCCACGGCGGCTGTGCGAACGATGCCCTTCATGGAATCCATCCCGTCTGACTGTTTCTTCGGGGCGCAAGGCCCCGCTCGAATCCGAGCATGCCGTGAGGCGGTTCCCGCCGCAATCCCGCCGCGAACGTGCCGTTTTCCCGCCTGCCCCGCTTTCTGACGCTTGGGCAACCGCGGAAATCACGCGAAATCGACGATAATTCATGTTGCCGGCTCCGCGCCGCCGTCAAAGATATCGTTTATATAAGAACTATCGCCGGTTTTTCGGTTTCTGGTTCGTATCGGAGCAATCCAGCCCAACAGAGAGGCAATCCGCTTTGACGGTGGGAGTGGCATTCCCGCAACATCCGGCCCGGCCGCTGGCCGCAGCCACGCCATGCGCGCGAATGGACTTGTCTTTCGGCCCGGCCTCTTGTCAGGATCGCGCCCCAATTAGATCGTTTGAAACGGGGGAAACGACGTGAAACTGCTACGCTTCGGAGCCGCGGGCGCCGAAAAGCCCGGTCTCCTCGACGCCAAGGGCGTCCTGCGCGACCTCTCGGGCACCATCCCCGACCTCGCCGGCAAGGCCCTGACGTCCAGCTCGCTGGCGAAAATTCGGGCGATCGATCCCGAGACGCTGCCCAAGGTCGACGGCGCGCCGCGCATCGGCGCCTGCGTCGGCGATGTCCGCAACTTCATCGCGGTCGGCCTCAACTTCGCCGACCACGCGGCCGAGACCGGCGCCGAGATCCCGAAGGAGCCGATTCTCTTCAACAAGGCGCCGAACTGCATCGTCGGCCCGAATGACGACGTCATCATCCCCAAGGGCTCGAAGAAGACGGACTGGGAGGTCGAGCTCGCCATCGTCATCGGCGACGGCGGCTCCTACATCCCGGAAGACAAGGCCATGGCCGCGATCGCGGGCTTCGCCGTCTGCAACGACGTCTCGGAGCGCGAGTTCCAGATCGAGCGTGGCGGCCAGTGGGCCAAGGGCAAGGGCTGCCCGACCTTCGGCCCGCTCGGCCCCTGGCTGGTGACGACGGACGAGGTCAAGGACGTCCAGAACCTCGCCATGTGGCTCGAAGTCGATGGCGAGCGCGTCCAAAACGGCTCGAGCAAGACGATGATCTTCGGCTGCGCCTATCTCGTCCACTATATCAGCCAGTTCATGCGGCTGGATCCGGGCGATGTCATCACCACCGGCACGCCGCCCGGCGTCGGTCTCGGCTTCAAGCCGCCGCGCTTCCTGAAGGGCGGCGAGGTCGTCAAGCTCGGTATCGAGGGCCTCGGCGAGCAGCAGCAGCACTTCAAGGCCTATCAGGGCTGAGACGCCCCTCCTCAATTGGAAAAGGGCCGCTCGCGCGGCCCTTTTTTGTTAGCACCGCCCGAGGGCGCCGGCTCACTTCTCCGGCAGGCCGAGCATCAGCCGGATGTTCTGCACGGCGGCGCCCGACGCACCCTTGCCGAGATTGTCGAGCCGCGCGACCAGCACGGCCTGGCGCAGATCGTCGTCGCCGAAGACCCGCAATTCCAGCTTGTTGGTGTCGTTGAGCGCCTGCGGCTCGAGCTTGCCGCCGGCCTGCGCTGCAGGCACGACCGAGACATAGGTTGAGCCGGCGTAATGCTCGGCCAGCGCATCGGCGAGATCGGCCGCCTTGGGCTTGCCCGGCAGCGTGTCGAGATGCAGCGGCACCGAGACCAGCATGCCCTGCCGGAAATTCCCGACGGAGGGGATGAAAATCGGCCGCCGCGACAGCCGGGCATATTGCTGCAGCTCGGGCAGGTGCTTGTGCTTGAGGCCGAGCCCATAGAGCTCGAAGGCCGGCGCCGTGCCGGCCTCATAGGCCTCGATCATGCTCTTTCCGCCGCCCGAATAGCCCGACACCGCATTGATCGTGACGGGATGGTCCTGCGGGATGAAGCCGGCATCGACCAGAGGCCGCAGCAGCGCGATGCCGCCGGTGGGATAGCAGCCGGGGTTCGAGACGCGGGTGGCCTTGGCGATGGTGGCGGCGTGGCCGTGTTCCAGCTCGGCGAAGCCGTAGACCCAGTCGGGCGCGACGCGATAGGCGGTCGAGGCGTCGACGATCTTGGGGGACTTAGCCCCCAGCGCGTCGGCGAGCGCGACCAATTCCTTGGCGGCGTCGTCGGGCAGGCAGAGCACGACGAGATCGACCTGCGCCATCATCTCCTGGCGAGCAGTTGGGTCCTTGCGCTTCTCGGGATCGATGCTGCGGACGACGACGCCCGCCATCGCCGCCAGGCGATCGCGGATGCCGAGCCCGGTGGTTCCGGCTTCGCCGTCGATGAAGATGGATTTCGGGTTCTGGCTCATCGGACCCTCGCAAGGCGTCTGGGGGATCGGCTCAAGATGCTTGGCCGGCTTCGGGCATAAAAAAACCGCGCTCCGGGCGCGGTCGCGGACAGTCGGGCTGCAGGCCGAGCGTCATCGCGGTCGCGCAAGGGCGGCCGGTGCGGTGCGACGTCGGGACAGGCTCATGGTCATGAGCGGGATATGAGGGAGGGAGGCAGCGCTGTCAATGTCCGGGATGGGGCGCGGCCCCGGGGTTAGCTGCCGAGGAAGGGAACGAGTTCGGCGAGCACGAGATCCGGCCGCTGCCGCTGCGGAAAATGACCGACGCCGTCCAGGAGCACGCGGCGGTAGCCGGCCGCGAACAGCGCCTCCTTGCCCAACGAGGTCGCCGGCTCGTTGCAGGGATCGCTGCCGCCATGGAGCGTCAGCGTCGGCACATGGATGACAGGTTCGCCCGCGATGCGGCGCTCGATCGCGTCGAAGGCCTCGTGACCTGGGGCATGGCCCCAGCGAACCCGGTAGGAATGCAGGGTGATCGCGGCCCAGTCGGGATTGTCGAACGAGGTCGCCGTCGCGGCGAAGTCGGGCTCCGGCACGGTCCATCCCGGATTCCAGATCGTCCAGATGTGGCGTGTCAGGGCGAGCCGCTCGTCCTCGACGAGCCTTGCGCCGCGTTCGGTCGCCATCAGCCAGTGATACCAGTAGTTCTGCATCTGCTGCAGCGACAGCGGCTGGTCGGCGGCCTGGGTGCCCCAGCCGACCGACAGGGCCGCGCAATGGGTGATGCGGTCGGGCGCCAGCACGCTCGCCATATACGCGGCACGCGCGCCCCAGTCATGACCGACGACGGCAAACCGGGCGAGCCCGAGCGTTTCTGCGAGATCGAGCAGATCGAGGGCGAGCGTGACGAGTTGGCCTGATCGCTGCGCCACGCCGGCCCTGAACCGCGTCGGGCCAAAGCCGCGCAGAAAAGGGACATAGGTGCGCCACCCGGCCGCGTGCAGCGCCGGCGTGACTCGGTCCCAGGTCCGGGCGTCGTCCGGCCAGCCATGCAGCAGGATCACCGGCTGGCCGTCCTCGGGGCCCGTCACGTCACAGGCGATCGAGAGGGTCGGGGTATCGACGACGAAGGACGGCATGATCACTCGGCTCCCAGGGCACCCGGGAAGCCTTATGTCGCCGCCATGAAACGTGAAAATGGATTATGGATTGCCTAGTAAGTGATTTTCGCGATAGTCAGCGACATGTTCGATCCCGTCCTTCTGCGCAGTTTCCTGGCCGTTCTGGACCAGGGCGGGTTCACCAAGGCGAGCCACCAGTTGCACGCCACCCAATCGACCGTCAGCGGCCATCTGCGCCGGCTCGAGGCGCAGGCGGGCCATCGCCTGATCGCGCGCCGTCGCGGCGGCAGCGTCGCCGCGACGGCGGCCGGGGAACGTTTCGCCGAGGATGCCCGCTCGATCCTGCGCCTGCATGAGGCCGCGGCCTTTCGCCTGGCCGAGAGGCAGCTGGCCGGGACCGTCAGGCTCGGCATGTCGGACGACTTCGCGAGCGGGCGCGGGTTCACGGCGCTGCTGGCCGCGTTTGCACAGTCCCATCCGTCGGTCGAACTGCGCGTCGATGTCGCCAGCAGCCGGTCCCTGCTGGCGATGGTGGCCGATGGCGGCCTCGATTTCGCCCTGACCAAGCGGCCGGCCGACGATGGCGGCGGCGAGCTGCTCGCAAGGCACGAGGTCGTGTGGGTGGCAGGGCGCAAAGCCGTGCCGGCATCCCCCTGGCGGCTGGTGCTGTTCCCCGACCCCTGTGCCTATCGCGATCTCGCGCTCTCGGCCCTCCAGGCCGCCGGCGCGGACTGGACCATCAGCTATACGACGCCGAGCCTGGGCGGCCTGAAGGCGGCTCTCACTGCGGGTCTGGGCGTCGCACCGCTGGCGAGCGACCTGATCTGCGATGATCTGCGACCTGTGGCGGACGCCGTGGGTCTTCCGGCGCTGGGCAAGGTCGCCCTGTTCCTGCATGCATGCGAGCCCGATCGTTCGCCGACGACGAAGCACTTCGCCGAGTTGCTGCGGCGCCATTTCTCCCGCGAGGGATGAGCGGCTGCCGCTGTGCCGGGCGCATCGTCGGGCGCCGCGGGCGCACCGGCGCGGATGGCCAAAAAACCGTGCCGTCGCGGGCACGGGTCCGATTCAACCGGCCTTCTTCAGCGCCAGCGCCTGGATGTGGTGCTGCACCAGGGTCGAGCCGGCGATCGCGGTGATGTCCGCATGGTCGTAAGGAGGCGAGACCTCGACGAGGTCCATGCCGCGGATGTCGAGGTCGCGCAGGCCCCAGACCAGGCGCAGCGCCTGCTCGGCCGACAGCCCGCCCGAGACCGGCGTGCCCGTGCCCGGCGCGAAGGCGGGGTCGAGCGCGTCGATGTCGAAGGTGAGATAGGCCGGTCCCTCCCCGACCCGCTCGCGGATCCGCGCGAGCGTTCCCGCCACACCGCGTTCGTGGACGGTGTAGGCGTCGAGGATTTCGATGCCGCCATCGCGCGGCGCGACGGTGCGGATGCCGATCTGGATCGAGCGCTCGACGTCGATCAGCCCCTCGCGCACCGCCTCCAGCACGAAGGAGCCGTGGCCGATGGCGCCGACGCCGTCATCCCAGGTGTCCTGATGCGCGTCGAACTGGATCAGCGCGAGCCGGCCATGGCGGGCGACTTGGGCGCGCAGCAGCGGCAGCGTGACGAAATGGTCGCCGCCCAGCGTCACCAGATGCGCGCCGGAGGCGAGGATGCCGGCGGCTTCCCTCTCGATGGCGCGGGCGCAGCCCGGCAGGTCGCCGCGCGGCAGCAGGCAGTCGCCATAATCGACCGCCGTCAGATGCGCGAAGGGATCGAGGCCGGAGGGGTATTGCGGGTCGCCGTCGAAGATCGCGCTGGCGCGGCGCAGCGCCTGCGGGCCGAAGCGGGCGCCGGGCCGGTTCGTCACGGCGAGATCGAAAGGCACGCCCCAGATCACGAGATCGCAGCCGGCGACGTCCTTGCCATAGCGCCGCCGCATGAAGGACAGCGCTCCGGCATAGGTCGGGTCGGCCGCGCCGCCGCGGCGCTCGCCGGTGAAGGCGTGGTCGATCGAACCCGGACCGGCCTGCTCGGTCATCGCGACGCTCCCCTCATCACGGGCGGCGCCCCACCAGCCAGACATAGAGGCACCAGGGCAGGATCAGGGCGAGGCCCGAGAGCACCAGCCGCAGCGTCGTCCAGGCCACCGGGTTCCGCAGCGCACGCCCATCCAGCTCCGGGACGCCATGAATCAGACCGAGCGCGATGGCCGGCGCCAGGAAGATGACAAGCGCATTGGCGATGCGTCGCCCGCGCGGAAGATCGCGGCGGGCCAGCGCGAGCAGGGCGGGCACGGCGACCATGCCGAAGGCGATGAGGATCAGGAGGACGCGCATGGGGCGATTTAGCACGAAGCGGCAGAGACGCCAGCGAGACAGCGGCACCCTGCCGTCATTCTCGGGCGCAGCGAAGCGCAGACCCGAGAATCTCTTGCAAGAGATGGTCGGGTCAAGCCCGACCATGACGCGCACGCTGTCCTACCGCCCGCCGCCGACGCGCAGGATCGAGCCGACGACATAGGACGCCGCCTCCGACAGGGCGAAGAGCACGACCTCCGCGACCTCGTCGGGCTGGGCGGCGCGCCTGAGCGGGATCGAGGGCGCGATGCGGGCGACGCGGCCGGGCTCGCCCGAGGACAGAGCGTGGATCTCCGTTTCGGTCATGCCCGGCGCCACCGCATTGACCCGGATGCCGGCGGGCGCCAGCTCCTTCGCCATGCCCAGCGTCAGGGAGTCGATCGCGCCCTTGGAGGCCGCATACCAGACGAACTCGTCGGGCGAACCGAGCCCGGCCGCGATCGAGGAGATGTTGACGATGGCCCTGCCCTTCGCGTCGCGATTGGCGAGCAGCGCACGCGTCGCCTCGCGCGCCACCAGGATCGCGCCGGTGACGTTGACGTCGATGCAGGTGCGGATGGTCTGCGGGTCGGCCTCGGCGAGCTTGCTCCCCGGGCCGGTGATGCCGGCATTGTTGACGACATGGGTGAGCGGGCCCAGCGCCGCCTGCGCTTCCGCGAAGACGCGGGCGATGTCGTCCTGCACGGCCATGTCGCCCTGCAGCGCGACCGCCTTCGCTTCGGCCGCCTCGCAGGCCGCGACGACCTCGGCGGCGGCCTTTGCCGCGCTCTGGTAGTTCACCGCGACGTCATAGCCGCGCTGAGCGGCCATCACGCAGATGGCGGCGCCGATGCCCCGGCTGCCGCCGGTGACGAGGAGAACGGATCGGGCGGCGGTCATGGTGTCTCTCCTCGAGCGGTGCCGAACCCGTCATTGCGAGCGCAGCGAAGCAATCCAGACAAAGGCCGAGCGCACGATCCTGGATCGCTTCGCTGCGCTCGCGATGACGAAGGGACAGAGAATACGAAAAGGGCGGCTCTTGCGAGCCGCCCTTTCCACATATCGGACAGTCTGGAAACGATCAGCGCTTCGAGAACTGGAAGCTGCGGCGGGCCTTGGCCTTGCCGAACTTCTTGCGCTCGACGACGCGCGAGTCGCGGGTCAGGAAGCCTTCCTTCTTGAGCGGGCCGCGAAGCTCGGGCTCGTAGAAGGTCAGGGCCTTGGAGATGCCGTGGCGCACCGCGCCGGCCTGGCCGGAGAGACCGCCGCCCTTGACCGTGACGACGACGTCGTACTGGGTCAGGCGATCGACGAGCTGCAGCGGCTGCTGGAGGACCATGCGCAGCACGGGGCGCGCGAAGTACACTTCCTGGTCACGGGTGTTGACCGTGATCTTGCCGGTGCCGGGCTTGATCCAGACGCGGGCGATGGCGTTCTTGCGCTTGCCGGTGGCATAGGCGCGGCCCTGCGCATCGACCTTCTTGACGTGGACGGGAGCATCCGGCTGCGCGGTCTTGGCGACCTGGCCGAGCTGCTCGAGAGACTGAAGAACCTCGGCCATGGTCAGACCCTCGCATTCTTGCTGTTGAGCGCGGCGACGTCGAGCGCCTCCGGCGACTGGGCCGCATGGGGGTGCTCGGCGCCCTTGTAGACGCGCAGATTGCCGAGGATCTGGCGGAAGAGCGGGCCGCGGGGCAGCATGCGCTCGACGGCCTTCTCGACGATCCGCTCAGGGAAGCGACCTTCGAGAATGAACTTGGCCGAACGCTCCTTGATGCCGCCGGCATAGCCGGTGTGGTGGTAATACACCTTCTGGTCGCGCTTGCGGCCAGTCAGGACCACCTTGTCGGCGTTGATGACGATGATGTTGTCGCCGCAGTCGACATGGGGGGTGTAGGCCGCCTTGTGCTTGCCGCGCAGACGCAACGCCACAACCGCGGCGAGACGACCCACGACGAGCCCGGAGGCGTCGATCACAACCCACTTCTTTTCGACATCGGCGGGCTTGAGCGAGATGGTCTTCATCGCGGGCACCCTTCGGAGCGTTGAAAAAAGGACAAGCCGCCGGAGGACCGGCGGCGATGTGAGCGGGGGATAGGGGCTGGCGGGAGCTGTGTCAAGCGCTACTGAGCGCACGAGATCCCGAAAAACGCATTGTTTTCAGAGTAATGCCGAAAACGGTATCAAGATACCGCAGTCGAGGCTCGTCATGCTTTGGCTCGACCCGAGCATCTCAGGCCAGAGATTCTCGGGTCAGGCCCGAGAATGACGCCGCGCTGACCTCAGCGCTCCACCGGAATCGAATAGGTTCCCGTCGCATGGGCGACCATCTCGCTCTCGCCCTGCGAATAGAGCGAGACCTCGCCGACCGCCAGCCGCTTGCCGAGCTTGAGCAGCCGCGCCTCCCCGATCAGTGCGGCGGGCGCCGGCTTGCGCAGGAAGTTGAAGGACAGGCTCGTGGTGACGGCGAGCGCGACCGGGCCGATCTGGCCGAGGATCGCGGCATAGAGCGCGAGATCGGCCAGCGCCATCATGGTCGGGCCGGAGATCGTGCCCCCGGGGCGCAGATGCTTCTCGTGGTAGTCGCAGCGCATGCGGGCGCTCATCGGCCCGACCTCCTCGACGAAATAGGTGCGCCCGCCGAGATGGAGCTGCGGGAAGACCTCGTCGAGGAAGGCCTCGAGCTGCGCGGCGTTCATGCGGGGCGTGGTGTCGCGCAGGGTCATCTCGGGCGGTCCGGCACAGGCTGCGGTGAGGCGATGCCCCTTGCAGCATGGGGGAGCGCGGCGGACAATACGGCAAAACGCACAGGCAAACGCTCACGGACACGCCGAGGTCACCGCCATGAACGCCCATGCCCGCCCCGAGGCCGCGCCCGCGCTGCGGCGCGAGGACAGCGAGGGCATCGCCGTCCTCACGCTCGACCGGCCGCAATCGCGCAACCCGCTGAGCGAGGCGATGCTGGCCGCGCTGGCCGAGAGCTTCACCACCATTGCCGCCGACCGGAGCGTCAAGGCGGTCGTGCTGGCGGCCGAAGGCCCGGTCTTCTGCGCCGGCCACGACCTCAAGGAGATGAGCGCGCACCGCACCGATCCCGATCACGGGCGGGCCTATTTCGCCGACATCCTCGGGCGCTGCTCGGGCGTGATGCAGCAGATCACCGCCCTGCCCCAGCCGGTGATCGCGGCGGTGGAGGGCACGGCGACGGCGGCCGGCTGCCAGTTGGTGGCGAGCTGCGACCTCGCCGTGGCGGGAGAGGGCGCGCGCTTCTGCACGCCGGGCGTTCATATCGGCCTGTTCTGCTCGACGCCGATGGTGGCGCTGACGCGCAACCTCGCCGCCAAACACGCCATGGAGATGCTGCTGTTGGGCGAAATGGTCCCCGCCGGCGAGGCCGCGCGGATGGGGCTGGTCAACCGCGTGGTGGCGGCCGGCAGCGCGCTGGCGGAGGCCAAGCGTCTCGCCGGCGTGATCGCCTCGAAATCCTCAGGCACGATCCGCATCGGCAAGCGCGCCTTCTACGAGCAGCGCGATATGGGCCTGGCGGCGGCCTACGACCACGCCTCGGCGGTGATGGTCGAGAACATGCTGGCGCGCGATGCCGAAGAAGGCATCGGGGCCTTCGTGGAAAAGCGTGCGCCAGTCTGGGAGGGGTAGGCGCGAGGAACCCCTCTCCTGTAAGGAGAGGGGCAGGGGTGAGGTGTCGGCCCCTGGACCAGATTTCTGCCCCAGCCCGCTATCGTTTCACTGGTTTGCCGTCCGGCCCTCACCCCTGCCCCTTTCCCACACGGGAGAGGGGTCCCCGCGCCTCTCCTTGCCGGATCAGAGCCTTTTCCATGTCCCACGACGCCTATCCCGACGCCCAGATCCGCCAGATCCTCAAGGACACCAAGCGCATTGCGCTGGTCGGCGCCTCGGCCAGCGAGGCGCGGCCCTCCTGGATCGTGACGAAATACCTGCTCGACCGCGGCTATGACGTCATCCCCGTCAATCCCGGCCTCGCCGGCCAGACGCTGCTGGGCAAGACCGTCTACGCGTCGCTGAAGGACATCCCCGGCCCGATCGACATGGTCGAGATCTTCCGCAACTCGGAAGCCGCCGGGCCGCTCACCGACGAGGCGCTGACGCTCGAGCCGCTGCCGAAGGTGATCTGGATGCAGCTCTCGGTGCGCAATGACGAGGCGGCGGCGCGTGCTGAGGCGAAGGGCCTCACCGTGATCATGAACCGCTGCCCCAAGATCGAGTACGGCCGGCTCTCGGGCGAGATCGGCTGGCAGGGCATCAACTCCCGCATCCTGTCGTCGAAGAAGCCGGTGCTCGCCGGCAAGGGCTTCCAGAAGCTGACGATCCACCGCCCGGGGACGTGAGGGTCTGCGCGCCCCGTGAATTGACGCTGCCGGGAGCGTTCGATAAAACGAACGCAATGTCTCGCATTCAGAAGATCGCAGGGAGTAGACGATGACCGACCGCGCACCCGGTTTCCATACGCTCGCCATCCATGCCGGCGCCGCGCCCGATGCGGCCACCGGCGCGCGCGCCACGCCGATCTACCAGACGACCTCCTTCGTCTTCGACGATGTCGATCATGCCGCCTCGCTGTTCGGGCTGCAGGCCTTCGGCAACATCTACACCCGCATCGGCAACCCGACCAACGCGGTTCTGGAGGAGCGCGTCGCGGCGCTCGAGGGCGGCACGGCGGCGCTCGCGGTCGCCTCGGGCCATGCGGCCGAGTTCCTCTGCTTCCACGCGCTGATGCAGCCCGGCGACGAGTTCGTGGCCGCCAAGAAGCTCTATGGCGGCTCGATCAACCAGTTCAACCACTCCTACAAGAACTTCGGCTGGAACGTGATCTGGGCCGATTCCGACGATCTGGATGCCTTCGCCGCCGCCGTGACGCCGAAGACCAAGGCGATCTTCATCGAATCCATCGCCAATCCGGGTGGCGTGATCGTCGACATCGCCGGCATTTCCAAGATCGCCCGCAAGCACAACATCCCGCTGATCGTCGACAACACCATGGCGACGCCCTATCTGATCCGCCCCTTCGAGCACGGGGCCGACATCGTGGTGCATTCGCTGACCAAGTTCCTCGGCGGGCACGGCAACTCGATCGGCGGCATCATCGTCGATGGCGGCTCGTTCAACTGGGTCGGCGACGACCGCTACCCGATGCTCTCCAAGCCGCGGCCGGAGTACAACGGCATGGTGCTCGGCGAGACCTTCGGCAATTTCGCCTTCGCCATCGCGACCCGCGTGCTCGGCCTGCGCGACATGGGCCCGGCGCTCTCGCCCTTCAACGCCTTCATGATCCTGACCGGCATCGAGACGCTGCCGCTGCGCATGCAGCGCCATTGCGAGAGCGCGCTGGCGGTTGCGACGCATCTCTCGAAGCATCCGGCGGTGGAGTGGGTCAGCTATCCCGGCCTGCCCGGCGACAGGTATCACGACCTCGCCAAGCACTATTCGCCCAAGGGCGCTGGCGCGGTCTTCACCTTCGGGCTGAAGGGCGGCTACGACGCCGGCGTCAAGCTCGTCACCGAGCTCAAGCTGTTCTCGCATCTGGCCAATATCGGCGACACGCGCTCGCTGGTCATCCACCCGGCCTCGACGACGCATCGCCAGCTCAGCGACGCGCAGAAGACGGCGTCGGGCGCCGGCCCGCAGGTGATCCGCCTGTCGATCGGGCTGGAGGACGTGCAGGATCTGATCGACGATCTGGATCAGGCGCTGGTCTAACCTGTCATTCCGGGGCGTCGCGCAGCGACGAACCCGGAACCCACGACCGGGTGCGCCCTCTTCGAGAGCGCTCCTCTGTGAGCCCCCCGCGACCGCTCACCCGGTCGTGGGTTCCGGGTTCACGCCTGCGGCGTGCCCCGGAATGACCGGGAGGCTCACCCCCGCACGGCGCCCTCGTTGCGCGTCACATGCACCACGCCCATCGCCAGCACCAGGAAGCCGAGCGCCTGGTGGGCAAGCCCGGCCCAGAGCGGCACGACCAGCAGCAGCGTGACGATGCCGAGCACGGCCTGGCTCAGCGTCAGGCCGAGGATCGCCGTGGCGCGCTTGGCCCCGCCCGAGCCCGGCGCGATCTTGCGCAGCGAGACCATGTGCCAGAGCGCCAGCGCCAGCAGCAGATAGGCGCCGAGGCGGTGGTTGAACTGCACGAGCGCGGCGTTGTCGACGAAGTTCTCCCAGAAGGCGGGCCGCACGAACAGCGTCTCGACGCCCGGCACCAGCGCGCCGTCCATCAGCGGCCAGGTGTTGTAGGTAAAGCCGGCTCGTGAGCCGGCGACGAGCCCGCCGAGCGCGATCTGCCCGAAGAGCAGCGCCAGCAGCAGCCAGGCCATCGCGCGTCCATGCCCCGGCTCGGTCCGGCGCGCCGGCGTCTTCCAGGTGGCGAAGGCCACCACCGAGGCGAAGAACAGCGCGGCGAAGGTCAGGTGCAGCGTCAGCTTGACCGGCGCGACCGCGACCATGCCGGGCTGCAGGCCCGAGGCGACCATGATCCAGCCGATCGTCCCCTGCAGGCCGAGCAGCAGCCCCATGCCGAAGAGCACCAGCGTCTGGCGCCAGGGCAGAAGGCGAAGCGCCGCGATAACGAGGAAGCCGCCGAGATAGACCAGGCCGATGAAGCGGCCGAGCTGGCGGTGGCCCCATTCCCACCAGTAGATGAACTGGAACTCGCCCAGGCTCATGCCCTGGTTCAGCAGCTGGTATTGCGGGCTGGCGCGGTACTTCGCGAATTCGCTCGCCCAGGTCTCGGCCGAGAGCGGCGGCAGGGCGCCGGTGATCGGCTTCCACTCGGTAATGGACAGGCCCGAGCCGGTGAGCCGCGTCGCACCGCCGACGACGACCATGACGAAGACGAGGGCGGCCACGGCCCAGAGCCAGCGGCGAATGCCGGCATGGCTGGTCGCTGGCGCGGTCGCAGGGAGGGCTCGGTCGAGGGCGATCGTCACGGGGCCGGGGCTTTCCGTCGCAAGGGCTGCGCTTCACAAGCGGGATGACAGGTGACAGATAGTCGGCGCGCCCGGGGCCGACAACGCCCGCATTGCCGCAGGCCGGCGCCCGCGCCGAAAGTCAGGACGAGACCACCCGATGAGACAGACCCACCGCAAGCTGATCGGCACCGTCCTCATCCTCGTCTTCGTCTGCGTCTATGCGCTGGTCGCGATGGCGCTGGCGCAGGGGCGCATCACCACGGCGCCGAAGCTCGTCCAGACGATCGCCTATATCGCGCTCGGGCTGGCCTGGGTGCTGCCGCTGCTGCCGCTGATCAAGTGGATGGAGCGGAAGGACCGAGCCTGAACAGCGACCGTCATTCTCGGGCGGAGCGCAGCGGAGACCCGAGAATCCCTTGCCGGAGATGCTCGGGTCGAGCCCGAGCATGACGCACTGACCCTACCCCACATTCACCCGCCGCCCCCGGTTCCAGAGCCAGAACGGCAGCCCCGAGAGCAGCGCCCGCACGGCCGCCTCGCTCTGGTGCAGGCCGTTGAGCGAGACGCGCGGCAAGGCGTGGAGGTGGTCGGCATGCTCAGCGAAGAGATGGCCCGGCCGCGTCGTCACCGCGCTGGCGAAGCCCGCCGCCTTCGCCAGGGCGAACTCCCGCGGGCCGGCCGAGGTGGGGTCACCGACCGGATAGGCGAAATGGCGGATGGGGAGGCTGAGCTGCGCTTCGAGCCGGCTCCTGCTCTCGGTGATCTCGGCGCGGGCGAAAGCCTCGTCATGCTTGGCCAGCATCGGATGCGTCAGCGTGTGCGCACCGATGGTCACGCCCGGCGCGCCGGCCAGCGCCCGCAGCGTCTCCCAGGGCAGGCATTCGCGTTCGACGAGGGCGGCGGGGTCGATGCCAGCCTGTGACGTCAGATCCGAAATCGCTGACAGCAGAATCGCTTCCGGCTGTTTGCGCAGACGCCAGTAGAGCACCTCGAAGGCGCGCTGCTTGTCGGTGTCGCTGTCCGTCCGTGCGGTGAAGGGGCCGTCCGGCAAGGCGAGCGAGAGCGCCGGCAGCGCGCGAAGCGCCTCCTCCAGCTCCAGCCACCAGAGCCGCGCCGTGCGGTCGGCGAAGCCCGGCGTGACGAAGAGCGTCCAGGGCGCGGCATGTTTCGCCAGCACCGGCCAGGCGTGCTCGACATTGTCGCGATAGCCGTCGTCGAAGGTCAGTGCGACGAAGAAGCGGCCCGGGCGCGGCGCCGCAAGCCGGGCGAGCGCTTCGTCCAGGGAAACCAGATCAAAGCCCTCGCCGCGGATCAGGCCGAGGGTGCGGTCGAGGAAGCCGGGCGTGATCTCGAGCAGGCCATTGGGCCGGAAGCCGCCCGCGCCTCGCGGCCGGACATGGTGCAGCGTCAGGATGACGCCGCGGCCCTGCGCGAGGCCCCTGCCCCAGCGGTCGGCGCCCGTGGCCGCGATCGCCTTGAAGACGGCGGAGAAGGCAAGGTGGCGCAGGTTCATCTGTCCGTTCCGCGGCAACCGCCCGCTAACGCTGTTGTCCGATGGCGGCGCCATCTCAGGCGATCTCGGGCGATCTTGGCCAGTCCGTTCACAATAGCGGGTTAAAGAGGCGGCATCGCCGTTGCTCCCGAGGCTTTCAGATCCATGTCAGCGCTCGTCGAACCCAGCCCCACCGCTCCGACGCAGCGCCGCACGGACGCGCCGGTCGCGCGCGCGCCGGGCACCGCGAAGATCTGGGCGAGCCTGTCGGTGGTCGAGGACATCGCCGCACTCGCGGAGGACTGGCGGGCGCTGGAAGACCGCGCCGTGATGACGCCCTATCAGGCCTATGGCTGGGTGCGGCCCTTCATCGAGACGGTCGGCGCCGCCGAGGGCATGGCCTTCCGCCATGCCGTGCTGCGCGATGCCGGCGGGGCGGCGCTGGCGATCCTGCCGCTGGTCATCACCCGCCGCAGCGGCATCCGCTTCGCCGAGTTCATCGGCGGCAAGCACGCCAACTACCATATGGGCATCTACGACCCCGCCTTCGCCGCCGGGCTCGACGCCACCGGCGCCCGGCTCATGCTGGCCGAGATCGGGGTGGCCATCGGCGGGCTCGATGCCTTCATCTTCGTCAACCAGCCGACGCAGTGGCAGGGCGTGGCGAACCCGCTGGCGCAGCTCGCCGGCGGGCCGAGCCCGAGCGGCGCCTACAAGCTCGCCCTCGTGCCTTGCGATGGCGAGGGCTCGTTGCGGCGCTCGATGAGCAGCCACGCCCACAAGAAGCTCAAGAACAAGCGCAACCGGTTCGTGACTTACGGCCCCTCCGAAATGGTGCGGGCCCGCACGCCGGCCGAGATCGCCCGCGTCATCGACGCCTTCCTGCGGCAGAAGGCGGCCCGCTTCGCGATGATGGGCATCGCCGACCCCTTCGCGCCGCCGGCCGTGCGCCGCTTCCTCGAACGCGGCGCGCAGTCGGACGGGGACCGGCCGCCGGTGCTGGAGCTCTATTCGCTCGACGTCGGCGGGCAGTCGGTCGCGACCTATGTCGGGGCGGTCCAGGGCGGGCGCTTCTCCGGCATGGCGACCTCCTTCGACATGGACAGCGAGGTGGCGAAGACGAGCCCGGGCGAGATCCTGCTCGTCGACCTGATCCGGCTGAAATCGCGCGAAGGGATCACCGTCTTCGATCTCGGCGTCGGGGAAGCCCGCTACAAGACGACCATCTGCGACGAGCGCGACGATCTCGTCGACAGCTTCCTGCCGCTGACCGCCAGGGGCCATGCCTTCGCGCTGTTCAGCCGGGCCAAGCGCGAGGCGAAGCGGCGGATCAAGGCGTCGCCTGCGGCGCTGAAACTCGCCCACCGCGTCTCGGGCTGGCTCAGCCGCGGGCGCAAGCCCGCCGCCGACGAGTAGTTTGGCTCAAAGCGGCGCGGGGTCGCGCTCGCGCAGCTCGCCCATCCGGGCGGGCTCGGGCGCGTCCAGCATCAGGGTGACCGGCGCGCGGGTCAGGTCGGACAGGCGATAGGCCGCCTCGACGGCATGGCCGTTGCCGAGCTGGCCGGCCATGACGAGCCCGCCCTGGGCGCGCTTCGCCAGGGGACCGAGGACCTGCGCCTCGTCGCTGGAGGCGGCGGCGACGAAGACCCAGTCATAGGTCTCGCAGAGCGCATCCAGCGCGACCTCGACGAGGTCCGGCGCCGCCAGGACCGCGTCGCGGCCGGCGCGCCCCGGCCCGATGCGGTGCAGCCGCGAGCCGGGCTGGCGGGTGATGATGTCGGAGAACAGCGCCTCGCCTGCCAGGAGCTCGGAGAAGCCCGGCTCGCCGCGGCCCTCATCGGCCGCAAGATCGACGATGATGCAGCGGCAGCGCTGCGACAGGAGATCCGCGAGGTCGTGCGGCGTGGTGGCGCCCTCCCCCGATCCGTCCAGGACGAGCACCATCGGCGCCATGCCGCGGACCGGCTCGTCGATGCGCTCGGCGAGATCGGCGAGCGTCTGCTCGGGATGGGCGAGGTCGAGCGTGATCTGTCCCAGCCGCCCGCCATGGGTGAGCAGGCCCGCGACCCGCTCGCGACGGGCTTCGGCCTGCGATTCCTCGCTGCGATGCGCGCCGGTGCCGGCGCCACCCACCCAGCCCGGCGTGCGCCGCGGCTGGCTCGGGGCCTGGTCGCGCTGGCCGTTCAGCAGCTCGCGCGAGACCACGGTGGCCAGCGCGGTGAGGAAGGTCGCCAGCGTCACGACCAGCACCGTCGGCAGCTTCTTCGGGAAGGAGGGCTCGGTCGGCTCGATGGCGCGCGAGATGACGCGCGCATCGGCGGGCGTGGCGTTCTGGGTGTCGCGGGCCACGGCCTCGCGATAGCGCAGCATGTACTGCTCGAGCTGCTCGCGCAGCGTCCGCGCCTCGCGCTCCAGCGCGCGCAGCTGTACCTCGCTGTCATTGCCCGAGGAGACATTCTTCTTCTGGCCGTCGAGCGCGGCGGTGAAGCTCTCGACGCGCTGGCCGGCGATCTTGGCCTCGTTCTCGAGCGTTCTGACGGTGCGCTCGGCGGCAGCCCGCAACTGGCCCTCGAGATCGGCGAGCTGGGCGTTGAGTTCCTTGATGCGCGGATGCTCGGAGAGGAGGTTGCGCGATTCGAGCGCGATCTGCGCGCGCAGATTGATGCGCTGCTCGATCAGGCGCCGCACCAGCTCGTTGTTGGCGACGTCGGGGATCTCGAAGGTGCGCCCCTGCTTGATCGCGTCGCGGATCAGGCCGGCCTTGGCCTGCGCCTCGGCCTGCTGGCTGCGGGCGGCGGAGAGCTGGGTCGAGAGATCGCCGAGCTGCTGGGCGTTGATCGTGGTGTTGTTGGCGCCGACGAGCAGCCCGTTGCGGGAGCGAAAATCCTCGACCTTGGCCTCGGCCTCGCTGACGCGCTGGCGCAGCGGCTCGATCGTGGTCGAGAGCCAGGAGGAGGCACTGCGGGCGGAATCCTGCTTGGCCGCCTCCTGCAGCTCGAGATAGGCGTTGGCGATGATGTTGGCGCCCTTGGCGGCGAGTTCGGGGTCCTGCGAGGTGAACTCGACCGCGACGATGCGCGAGCGCCCGACGGGATAGACCAGCAGCCGGTCGTAGTATTTCTCCAGCACGCGATCCTCGGGCGAGCGATCGGCCGGATGGCCGCCGAGCCCGATCAGGACGCCGACCTTGCGCAGCGCGTTGAGCGCGCCGGCGCCGGAATCGAACTCCGGATTGCCGACGAGGCCGATGCGCTTGATCGCCTCGCGCGCCAGGTCGCGCGACATGATGATCTGGACCTGGCTCTGCACGGCCTCGGAGTCGAACTGTCCGACGCTGTCGGTCGAGGACTGCCCGGGCAGCGTGAAGAAGGTGCCGCGGTTCTCCAGCAGGATGCGGGCCTCGCCGGTGTAGCGGGGCGTCACCAGATTGACGGCGACGAAGGACAGGCCCAGCGCGGCCAGCGTCGGCCCGATGATCCAGGCGCGACGGCGCTTGATCGCGGCCCAGAGCGCCGTGAGATCGAGCATGTCGCCGCGACCGTCGTCGCGTGCGGCCGGCTCGCGCAGATCATCCCTGACAAGGCTCTCGGTGTGAGCGGTCATGACCCATCCATTCACGCAAAACTCTCGCGCCCTGAACAGGACGCAGTCGCGATCAGAACCCAGTAAGGTTAGTGTCGGGTTAAGAGGCCGGCTCACGCCTGTCTCGATCCCGGCCAGACAGGATCGGGCGGAAGCTTTTCTTAACCATATCGCGCCCATGCTTCGCGCAGCTTCGCATGGGTATTGCTTGTGATGAGTCGACGTCTCGCTTCCCTCGCTCTGGCCGTCGCCATGATGGCAGGCGCCTGCGCGCCGCGCGTCGGCCCGTCCGATTACGCGCTGGCCCAGCCGAGCGGCCCCTATCGCCTCGCGACGGGCGACCGCCTGCGGATCATCGTCTTCGGGCAGGACAACCTCTCCAACATCTACGCGGTCGACGGCTCCGGCCGGATCGCGATGCCGCTGATCGACGCCGTCGAGGCGCAGGGGCGCACCACCCGCGAGCTGGAACGGGCGATCGAGGCCAAGCTGCGGGCCGGCTATCTGCGCGAGCCGAAGGTCTCGGTGGAGGTCGACACCTATCGTCCCTTCTTCGTGCTCGGCGAGGTCACCAATTCCGGCCAGTTTCCTTATGTGCCCGGCATGACCGTCCAGACCGCGGTCGCCATCGCCGGCGGCTTCACGCCGCGCGGCCAGCGCTCCTATGCCGAGGTGACGCGCCAGATCGAGGACCAGCTCGTCACCGCGAGCGTGCCGATCACCTA
The DNA here is from genome assembly GCF_042466375.1 of Allobosea sp. R86505. Lineage (NCBI taxonomy): Bacteria > Pseudomonadati > Pseudomonadota > Alphaproteobacteria > Hyphomicrobiales > Alloboseaceae > Allobosea > Allobosea sp. R86505. The sequence goes on from NZ_JAXHPY010000001.1 coordinate 3,601,398, forward strand.
TGCGGTCCAGCCCGGCGACACCATCGTCATCAAGGAACGCTGGTTCTGAGCCTGCGCGGAGGGGCCCGATGACGGACGCGCCGCGCCTGCGGATCCTGCATGTCTTCCGGGCGCCGCTCGGCGGGCTGTTTCGCCATGCCATCGATCTCGCCAGGGGCCAGGCCGAGCGCGGCCATGCGGTCGGCATCTTCTGCGATTCGACGACCGGCGGGCGCCGCGCCGACGAGGTCTTCGCGGAGCTCTCGGGCCAGCTTTCTCTGGGAGTCACGCGCGTGCCGATGTCGCGCTATCCGAGCGTCACCGACGCGCGCGCGCAGATCAGCGCGATGCGCCTGCGCAGCCGGCTCGATCCCGACATCGTCCACTGCCACGGCTCCAAGGGAGGGGTGTATGGCCGAGTTCCAGCGCTCTTCAGCCCCGGGCGGCGCTATGTCACGGCCTACACGCCCCATGGCGGCAGCTTCAACTACAAGCCCGGCGGCACCGAGCATAAGGTCTACATGGCCGTCGAACGGCTGCTCGAGCGCGCCACCGACATGTTCCTGTTCGAGAGCCGGTTCATCGCCGGGCGCTTCGAGGCTTATGTCGGCCATCTGCCGACGACGGACCACCGCATCGTCCTCAACGGCATTTCAGACCCCGAATTCGAGCCGATCGACCACAGCGAGGCGAGTTTCGACCTCGTCTATCTCGGCGAACTGCGCTCGGCCAAGGGCATCGACACGCTGATCGAGGCGCTGAGCCTGCTGAAGAGTCGTGACGGGATAACGCCGCGCATGCTGATCGTCGGCTCGGGGCCCGACGAGGCCGAGTTGCGCGCGCTGACCGTCGCGCGCGGGATCGCCGACCAGTGCGTCTTCGAGCCGCCGGGTCCGATCCGCAAGGCCCTGTCGCGCGCGCAGGTCATGGTCGTGCCCTCGCGCGCCGAATCCCTGCCCTATGTCGTGCTCGAGGCGGCGGCGGCAGCCCAGCCGCTCGTCTCGACCGATGTCGGCGGGATCAACGAGATCTATGGGCCGCGCCATCGCCACCGGCTGATCCAGCCGAACGATCCGCTGGTCATGGCGGACGCTATCGGCCAGGCGCTCGCGGCACCGGAGGCGGATCGTCACGCGCAGGCGAGCGATCTCGCCGCCCATGTGCGCGACACGTTCCGGCTCGCCCCGATGATCGACGGCGTCACCGCCGCCTATCGCGACGCGCTGGCAAGGCGCCGGGGCGCCTGACCGCTCAGAGCAGCTTGAGCGCGACGACGCCGACGATCACGAGCGCGATCCCCGCCCAGCCCGTGGGCCGGATGCGCTGGCCGAAGACCAGCGCACCGACGATCGCGGTGATGACCAGCCCGGCTCCACCCCAGACCGCATAGGCGACCGACAGGTCCATGCCGCGGATCGCCTGGGCGAGGGCGGCGAAGGCGCCGATCACGAGCGCGATGCCGGCCAGCCCCGGGAGGCGCCGGCGCATGCCGTCGGAGAGCTTGAGCAGGCAGGAGCCGAAAACCTCGAGCACGACCGCCAGCGCCAGCCAGGCGAGAGCGAGCGTCTGCGGCAGCAGGGCGGAGGTCATGCCGGCCTCCCCTGCGCGGTGGCGACCGGGGCGTCACCGACGCCACGCTCCAGCAGCAGGATGCCGGCCAGGATCGCGGCCAGGGCGACGATGCGCTCCGCCGTCAGATGCTCGCCGAACAGGAGATGGCCGACGAGAGCGATGCCGACGATGCCGAGCCCCTCCCAGACCGCATAGGCGACGGCGAGCGGGATGACCCGCAGCGCGATCGAGAGCAGGGCGAAGGACAGGCCGATCAGGGCCAGCGGCAGGAACGCCACGAGCCAGGGTGCGGACACGACGGATTTCAGCGCGGCCGTCGCGACGATCTCGACGGCGATGGCCGCGAGCAGGAAGAACCAATGGGAAGACATGTTGCACACGGGCGAAGCCGGCAACGGGCGCCACGGAGGCAGCGCCGGAGGGCTCAGCGAAGGTTGGGGTTTGAGGTCAGCATCCGGTCGAAAAGGGCTTTCGGAACTTCAATCCCGAAAGCAGCACGGCGACGGCGCTCCGACGGCAGGGCCGGAACTTCGATCGCGCAAACATGTGCTTCTCAGACACTCATCACCGACCGATATAGCCTCGCGATTGCTTTGCGTCAACCTCACACGTCTTTTTTCAATCCCCTCGGCCGACGGGCGACGCATGAAACACTCAATTTCGACTGAAACAATACCTTGATCGGACTGGGAAAAATCCGGTTTTCGTTGGGGGGCTGAAGGAGCCGTCGCGACAGCCGTTCGCCGCCGGTTTCGCGTCCCGCGAAACAACGATCGGTCGGATTAAGCCTTCCGTGAGCATTTTCCGGTAGGCCAGCGGCAAGATCGGCTGGCCGGCTGCGGACTATGCGACCGGCCACGCCGACCGCGACGGGGATGTGACGTCATGGGTGCCTTCGATGTCCGCGATCTGATGAAGGCGGATGCGGCCGCCTCGGCCACGCCGGAGATGTTCGGCCCGGCGCGGAGCGGGACGCGCGTGTTCCATCCGCTCGCCGAGAGGATCGCGGCGATCCCGGTCAAGCCGACGCTTTCGCCCGTGATGATCGAGGGCCTGGTGCGCCTGCTCGACGTGCTCGCCATCCTGGCGGCGGGCGGGCTGATCTACTGGCTCTATGCGGCCGGCAACACCGAGAGCACCCTGCCCTACCAGGTCACGATTCCGGCGCTCGCGATCGGCGCTCTCGCTGCCTTCCAAGCGCTGCATCTCTACCATGTCGGCGCGCTCCGGAATTTCATCGCGATGGCGGTGCGGCTCGCCAGCGGCTGGACGCTGCTGTTCCTGATCACGCTCGCCGCCTTCTTCTTCCTCAAGATCGGCGACCAGGTCTCGCGCGTCTGGCTGCTCGGCTTCTACAGCGTCGGCGCAGCCGCCCTGCTCGGCGAGCGCCTGGCGGTGACGTTTGCCGTGCGCCATCTGACGCGCTCGGGCCGGCTCGAGCGGCGTACCGCCATCGTCGGCGGCGGCGAGGGCGGCGAGGCGCTGATCAAGGCGCTGGAAGCCCAGCGCGACACGGGCTTGCGCATCTGCGGCGTCTTCGACGATCGCAACGACGACCGCTCGCCCGATCTCGTCGCCGGCTATCCCAAGCTCGGCACGATCGACGACCTCGTAGAGTTCGCGCGGCGCACCAAGCTCGACCTCGTCATCTTCACCCTGCCGATCTCGGCGGAGTCGCGCCTGCTGGCGATGCTGCGCAAGCTCTGGGTGCTGCCGATCGACATCCGCCTCTCGGCCCATATGTCGAAGCTGCGCTTCCGGCCGCGCTCCTATTCCTATTTCGGCGCGGTGCCGGTGCTCGACGTGTTCGACAGGCCGATCGCGGACTGGGACATCGTCGTCAAATGGGCCTTCGACAAGGTCGTCGGGGCGCTGGCGCTGATCGTCCTCTCGCCGGTGATGCTGGCCACCGCGATCGCGATCAAGCTCGACTCGAAGGGGCCGGTGCTGTTCCGGCAGAAGCGCTACGGCTTCAACAACGAGCAGATCGAGGTCTTCAAGTTCCGCTCGCTCTATCACGAGATGACCGACCACACCGCCGCCAGGCAGGTGACGAAGGACGATCCGCGCGTCACCCGCGTCGGCCGCTTCATCCGCAAGACCTCGCTGGACGAACTGCCCCAGCTCTTCAACGTGGTCTTCAAGGGCAATCTCTCGCTGGTCGGCCCGCGGCCGCATGCGCTGCACGCCACCGCCTCGAACCGCGCCTATGAGCAGGTGGTCGACGGCTATTTCGCCCGCCACAAGGTCAAGCCCGGCATCACCGGCTGGGCGCAGGTCAATGGCTGGCGCGGCGAGACCGATACCGAGGACAAGATCCAGCGCCGCGTCGAGCACGACCTCTACTACATCGAGAACTGGTCGGTGCTGCTCGACCTCTACATCCTGATCAAGACGCCGTTCTCGCTGATGACCAAGAGCGAGAACGCCTATTGAGCGCGCTGGCCGACAGGGGCGGTGCGGAGCCGGCGCGCCGCGGCGGCCTGCGCATCTCCTATGCCGCGCTCAAGCGCGGCGCGCTCTGGCTGCTGACCGCCTCCAGCGGGCTGGCGCTGATCGAGCCCTCGCCCTACGAAGTCGTGTTCCTGCTGGCCGTCTTCGTCTTCATGATCACCGGCATCCGCTTCTCGCAGAAGCTCCTGCCGCTGGCGCTGCTGCTGCTGCTCTACAACATCGGCGGCACCTTCTCGCTGATCCCCTGGATGGATGAATCGGCCTCGGTGCGGTTCACCGCCGTGTCGGTCTATCTGATGGTGACCGCGGTCTTCCTCGCCGCGATCATGGCCGACGACGCGCTGGGACGGCTCGAGACGCTGCGCCGGGGCTATCTCTTCGCCGCCTGGGGCGCGGGCCTCGCCGGTCTGCTGGGCTATTTCGACGTGGCGGGGCTGGGTTCGGTCTTCACGCTCTACGGCCGCGCCTCGGGCACGTTCAAGGATCCCAACGTGCTCGGCCCCTTCCTGGTGCTGCCGATCATCTATGTGCTGCAGCACATCCTGACCGGCCGGCTCGGGCTGATGCGCGGGCTCCTGCTGATGAGCGTGCCGGTGGCGGCGCTGTTCCTGACCTTCTCGCGCGGCGCCTGGGGCAATCTCGTCGCCGCCGCGCTGCTGATGATAGCGCTGACCTTCCTGACCGCCCCGAATGCGGCGCGGCGCGCGCGAGTTGTTGCGCTGACGCTAGCGGCGCTCGGCCTGCTGACGGTGGCGCTGCTCTTCGCGCTCTCCTTCGAGAACATCCGCAGCATCTTCGAGGTCCGCGCCAGCCTCGTCCAGGAGTATGACGGCGGCGTCACCGGCCGCTTCGGCAACCAGCTGCGCTCGATCCCGCTGCTGCTGGAGGAGCCGAACGGCTTCGGCCCGCTGCGCTTCCGCTGGCTCTTCCCGGAGGATCCGCACAACGTCTACATCAACGCCTTCGCCTCCTATGGCTGGCTCGGCGGCTTCTCCTGGCTGGCGCTGATGGCGGCGACCTGCCTCGTCGGCTGGCGCCTCGTCTTCCAGCGCTCGCCCTGGCAGAACCACGCGATCGTGCTGTGGTCGGTGCTGTTCGTCACAATCCTGCAGGGGCTGCAGATCGACACCGACCATTGGCGCCACATGTATCTTATGCTCGGCCTGGTCTGGGGGCTCGCCGCCCTCCCCGTCGCCCCGCAGGCGGCGCCTCAACCGCGATCCTTGCGCACGACCACATAGGCGTAGGTCGTCACGAAATCCCAGCCGATCTTCGCGGCCAGCGCGTTGAAGGCGTGGTCGGCCTGCTTCAGCCCGGGCATGCGGTCGAAATAGCCGTGGCCCCAGAAGCGCTGGATATGCACGTCCGAGAAGCCGGCGCGGGTGAGCATCGGCGTCAGCGTGGCGCGGCTGCCGCGGCACCAGTCGTAATGGGCGGGGAACTTCGGATCGCCGCCGCCGTCGCGCCGCGCCGGAAACAGCGCATGGACGATGGCGCGCGAGGCCTTCTCCGGCAGGATGTGGTTGAGCGCGAAGACCGGGGCCCAGAGCGTCGGGAAGAAGGCGAGCGCGACGCCGCCGGGCGCCAGCAAAGCGTGAATGTTGGTCCAGGCGCGCTCGACGTCGCCGACATGCTCGAAGACCATACGCGAGACCATCAGGTCGTAGCCGCCGCGCGCGATGTCGGGTTCGGAGAGATCGCCTGCAATGTCGAAACAGGCCGTCTTCAGCCCGGCCGGCGTCAGCGCCAGCTCGCCGGAATCGATGTCGTTGACGGTCAGTTCGAGGCCGCGGCGCTGCGCTTGCTCGGCGCTGAAGAGCGGATCACGCCCGCCGCCGATCTCGCAGACCCGGCGCAGACCATAGTGCCGGGCCAAGGCGAGGATGGTGGATTCGTAGTTGTCCCAGGCCCATTGCGAGTGCCAGTCCGGCGCGAGCCCGTCGAACAGGGCCGCGATCGTTGCGGGGGACTGCGCCGCCGCGCGCAGCGCGGGCCGCACCGGATTCGCCGTGACCGTCGCCAATGACATGGTTGTCTCCGCCTGCTGCCCTCCCCGTCCGCGGAAAACCATGCGCGCAGCGACGTCCTCCCGCAATCACAGCCTTAATCGAGGGTTAATGGCAAGGAGCCCGCCCTGTCCCGCCCTGGCGCAGGTCAGCCCCTCGCCGAGCGCCGGATGAAACAAGCGCGCGAAGCCGATTGCATCCGCGCGAAGCCGCCACTATAAGCCGACCCGTCGGAGCGTAGCGCAGCCCGGTTAGCGCACTTGTCTGGGGGACAAGGGGTCGGAGGTTCGAATCCTCTCGCTCCGACCATAAATTGAAGTGAAATCAGTCACTTAGAAGCGCTTCAGGACTAGTGTTCTGGAGCGCTTTTTCATTGAGGGTTCACCGGGGGGTCACATGTCGGCGCTAGCGTTCGATGGCCAGAAAGTTGATCGGCATCGAGCTCGTTCGACATTGCAGGTATCTTCGAGGCTGGCCGATCGGCCTACCCGTGGCTCATGCCGTCACCGCGCACTCAAGTTTGAGCATAACGCACTACGGTAACCGCTTGATCGCCTCCGCTGAGGCGTCGATGGCAATCTGCAAATCGATCATATCAACGTCGTAGTTGAATCGGCTTAGGTCCCGATCGTTGGACATGCCTGAACTCGGTAGGCGAAACCCTTTTGGCAGCTTAAAGATTCGGGCAACCACTTTCTCGACCCGATCCTCAGAGCTGGCTCGGGAAATCTGGACACCGGGCATAGGTGGATTTTCGGCCTGAACGCGGCATGATTGCCGTGAACAGGAGCGGATATGACGAGACGCGTTCGCCGGAACCACAGCCCGGCTTTCAAGGCGAAGGTCGCTTTGGCGGCGATCAAGGGCGAGAAGACGCTGGCCGACCTGGCGCAGCAGTTCGATGTCCACCCCAACCAGATCACGCAATGGCGCAGCCAGCTTCTTGAGGGGGCTGCCGGCGTGTTCGGGTCCGAGGCGAAGTCCGAGGCCGGTGCGCCTGCGATCGACGTGAAGACCTTGCATGCCAAGATCGGGGAGCTGGCGCTGGAGAACGATTTTTTGTCCGGCGCGCTCGGCAAGGCCGGCCTTCTGAGCGCAAAGCGATGATCGACCGCGCGCACGACCTGCCACTGAACCGGCAGGCAAAGGTGCTCGGGATCAGCCGGGGCAGCGTCTATTATCTACCCCGCGCGGTTCCTGCCGCCGACCTGGCGTTGATGCGCGCGATCGACGCGCTGCATCTGGAATATCCCTTCGCGGGCAGCCGCATGTTGCAGGGGCTGCTTGGGGCCGATGGCCATAGGGCTGGACGTCTTCACGTCGCCACGCTGATGAAGCGCATGGGGATCGAGGCGCTTTACCGCCGCCCGAATACCTCGAAGCCGGCGCCGGGGCACAAGATCTTCCCCTACCTGCTGCGCAAGCTGCCGGTGACGCGGCCCAATCAGGTCTGGGCGATGGACATCACCTACATCCCGATGGCGCGGGGCTTCGTCTATCTCACGGCCGTCGTCGACTGGTTCAGCCGCAAGGTTCTGGCCTGGCGGCTCTCGATCACCATGGACGTCGCCTTCTGCATCGAGGCCGTCGAGGAGGCGATGGCGCGCTTCGGCAAGCCGGAGATCTTCAATACCGACCAGGGCTCGCAGTTCACCAGCCGCGAGTTCACCGCCCTGCTGATCGGCGCGGGCATCAGGATCAGCATGGACGGCAAGGGCGCCTGGCGCGACAACGTCTTTGTCGAGCGCATCTGGAAATCGGTCAAATACGAGGAGGTCTATCTGCGCGCCTACGCCAGCGTGTCCGACGCGCGCGCCTCGATCGGCCGTTATCTCGCTTTCTACAACGGCCGGAGACCTCACCAGAGCCTGGGACGGCAGACGCCCGATCAGGCCTACTTCAACGCGCTGCAGCCAATCCCGGTTGCGGCATAGCCAGGGCCGAAATCCACTTAGCGACAGCCCGCAAACTGTTCAGACAAACCGAGCCAGCTCTCTCTGGAATGCCGCTTGCAGCCATTGACGCATATAAGTCGCGAATTTTCAGTTCGCGCTCAGAAAGTAAGCGAGAGGCAACGCGCAAAAATGTCGCCATTGGCTGGCTACACTTTGGGGTCACGTCGCTGAGAAGGTGAGCAAGGCTGCTTTCGTCACGTGGCCGAGATGACTCGTCTCCCCTGCGCAGATCGATTTCGATGCTATCGATTTTGGTTTTAGCGGCGACGCGATCGGCGACGGTCAGAATGAGCGGTTTCCAGTCTGAAGGGTTGCCGTTTCGACTTCTGGTTTGGAGCGTTAGCTTCAATCCTATGCAACCGCCCCAAAGCCTGGACGCCTCGGCCGTCGTAGCGAATGGCAATGCGGTCTGCGCCACAACCGGGCTCGCAATCAGCCAAGATCCAGCGAGCACAACGACCTGAAGAATCATCAATATGGCTCCCGCGCGCTCTCCGTGCACCGCGAAGCCGGGCGGCATCGGCGCACGGCCGTTTAACTCCTCCAGCATATATCTGAATTCTCGATTATCTGAAAAGCCGATCATTCGGATTCCGCATATTTGCGGAACGCCGGATGCCAAGAGACCTCAGCTCCCCTCGCTATCGCCGCATGCGTGCTTTTCTCGTCGAGGCACGTAAGAGCCAACGCCTGTCACAAGCCGAGGTCGCACGCCGGCTGCAGCGGCCGCAATCGTACATTGCCGATATTGAGAGGCGGGAACGCCGTATCGACGTTATCGAGTTCCTGGCTCTCGCCGATGCGCTCGATTTCGATCCAGCGGCCGTCCTGTCGATCGTACGCGCAATTCGCGATGACGACCTCGCTACGTGAAATAATCGACCGTCGCCTCATCGGGTCGATACTGCAGCGTTTACCTCCCCTCAGCCGCAGGCGAAGCTCCACGATGTTGGGCTTGGATAGCTGGACTACGATTGGGGTACGGCAGGGCTCAACGCCGGCGACATTGTCGATCCACCTGGCGCGTTGCAGGGTCAACGCCCCGGCTGCGCCCGACACCCAAGCCATTGCCAATCAAGTATCATCGTCGATCGAAGCCACGAGTTCCTCCCCAATCAGTTCGCAGAAGTGCTTCAGGGCGCCCTTCAGGGTGAAGAAGGTGAATTCGCTGCGATGAAAGAAAGCGCCGTCGTGGATCGACACATGGGCGACGGCCCAGTCCTTGATGTTGTCGTCGGCGAAGCGTGTGAGAACGACTAGCGCATCGTCATTGAGGTGATGGTCAACGACCAAGCTGGTAGAATACTGGTTGTGCGCAAAGACGCTGCCGAAGGAGAGCCTCGAGGCATAGAGGAGAAGCGCGTCGTCGGTGAACTCATCGGGGCAGGCAGGAAATTCGGTCGGCACTTTCCAGCGGACTTGAACGGCGAGCGGGGTCAGAGACGGGTATCGTGGGCCTTGCTCGTCACACATTCTCAATCCTTCCGGCCGGAGCGTCGCGAGGATCAACTTCCCGAAGAATTGCAAGAGGGTAAAGAGCTCCTCCGGCGGACAGCGCCCGCCGTGTCGCACTAGATTGCCCTAATCTCCTCTTCAAACGCCTCGGGAATTTCGCCATGGCGCGCCAGCACCTCGAGTGCGCTTACCTCCCCCGTCTCGTCATCGGCCGTGACATGAATGACGGCCAAGCCCTCCGCCGTACGGCCCAGGCGCTCGCCATCTCGCAGGGCGTGATGCTTCGTCTTCGATAAGACGCGGACCCCAGGCACGAGCCGCTTCCGATGCGTCTTGAAGGGCTGGATAAAGAACGTCTCGACACTGGCCACGGCTTGACTCCCCCTGCGTTGATGTTCTCATTACGTTCACATTTTGGAGAACGCAATCCATGTCTGCCCAGGTCGCTCGATCGCCCATTCCACCGGTGACGGAAGAGGAGATTGACGAGGTCCTGGCGGAGTTCGGAGGCGATGCTCGGGAGGCGATCCGCGCGCTGCTTCATGATCAGGCCGCGCTGGTGGCGGATGCCGAGCAAGCTGTCTCGCGCGGTTTTCTCCGGGGCCTGTTCTCGGAGGGCGCGCGCCGACTGGCGGCGGAAGACGAGGCGTGACTGATCGTCCGCCACAGACGCCCTCAGAGGTATTGAAGATGGTCTGGTCCTGGCTGTCGCTCGCCTGCGATGAATGCAGCGTGGCCTGCTGCCGGTTTTGTGGACACGCAGTTAAGCTAATCCCACGTTCCGCTCGAACTCAACCGGGCTGAGATAGCCGATGGTTGAGTGCCTGCGGATGGTGTTGTAGAACCTCTCGACGTAGTCGAACACATCTGCCCTGGCCGCGTCGCGCGTGCGGTAGATCTGGCCCCTGATCCGCTCGGTTTTCAGCGAGGAGAAGAAGCTCTCCATCGCGGCGTTGTCCCAGACGTTGCCGGATCGGCTCATCGAGCAGGTGACCCCGTTTTCGGCCAGCAGTTCCTGGAAGTGCTGGCTGGTGTATTGGCTGCCCTGATCCGAGTGGTGCAGCAGGGCGTCGGGCTTGCCACGGCGCCAGATCGCCATGATGAGCGCATCTGTCACGAGCGCGGCCGTCATTTCGGCCTTCATCGACCAGCCGACGACGCGCCGCGAGAACAGGTCGATCACGACAGCGACGTAGAGCCAGCCCTCGGCCGTCGAGACATAGGTGAAGTCGGCGATCCAACGCTGATTCGGCCGCATCGCCGTGAACTGGCGATCGAGAACATTGGGCGCGATAGCCGAGATCGGCCGCTCGCCGCAATCTTTTGGAAGGCCTCGCCGGCGGGGACGTGCCCGCAAGGCTTGAGCGCGCATCAGTCGTTCGATCCTGTGCAAACCGCAGGAGACGCCCTCCGCCAAGACATCGCGCCAGACCCGACGAGCGCCATAGGTTCGGTCGCTGGCCTTGAAGCTCGCGCGGACCTTGGCGCCAACCACCTCGTCGTCCACGGAGCGCTGGCTCGGCGAGCGCGTCAGCCAGGCATGGAATCCGGAGCGGGAGACATCCAGCGCGTCGCAAAGCCATGCCACCGGCCAGATCGAACGGTGCCTCGCGATGAAAGCAAATCTCATATCGCTTCCCTCGCGAAGTAGGCTGCGGCCTTTTTTAGGATGTCGCGCTCCGCCTTGAGCTTGGTCACCTCACGCCGTAGCCGCTCGATCTCGAGCTGCTCGGGCTTCAACTGACCAGGTCCGGGAAAGGCCTGCGCCGGATCGGCGGCAAATTCCTTCACCCATTTGCGCAGCTGGTTCTCGTGGACCTCCAGATCCCGAGCCGCCTGCGCGACGCTCACACCGCGATCCTTGATCAGGCGAACCGCCTCGATCTTGAACTCACGCCCAAATCGTCTTCGCTGCATCTGCCACCTCCGGCTTCATGAAACACCCAATCTCGGTGTCCACGAAACCGGCAGCAGGCCAATCGCTCATCCCGGTTTCGACGCTGAACCAAGCGTTGCCAGCTCGCGTGTCGAATGTTTCCCTACCGACCACCACCGGCAGCACACCGATTAGCGCGGTTGCGCGAGCCTTACCTTGAACCGCGCGATAGGCATGCCGGCGCCATCGGACCAGCGGATTTGCGTCATGGCCATCTCGCGATGGCACTTTCGGATCGGTCATCGTGTTACCGTCGGTGTGGGATGCGGGCGGCGGGAGCAACAGCCCCCGCCAGCGAGCGCGGCAGTGCTAGGCCGCGACCGACTTCACATCCGTCGTCGAGGTCACTCGCGACTCTTCCCAGGCGGCGATGGTGGATTCACGCCAGGCAATGCGCCGCGGCCCGATCTTGACGGGGGCCGGGAACCATCCTTCCCGCACGCCCCGCTCGATCGAGCTGAGGGAAAGCGGGATGCGGGCCTTCAAATCAGGCTTCAACAGCCAGCGGTCGGTGTGGTTAGAAGTCATCGGGTCGCTCCTTTAGTGGGTGGGACCCGTACTAAGTATCTGTAGTTGCCCGCAAAATCAGTCAGATGAATGGGCGTTTTTTTGGGCTGATTTGGCGGTCATTCTTCTTTTTTGAATAGCTCCTTGAGCCGCTCTGACAGTGTCCATGTTGGCCTGCCATTTTTGACGGCGACCTTCAGCGCTTCGGTCAAGCGAGTTGGCGCTACCACGTCCGCTGCCTTAGCAGCAGGCGGGACGCGCTCTGCTGCCATCGTTAGAAGAGAGGCCACGAAGTTCAGATACGGATAATCTTTGTCTAGATCGTTTGCGTTCGACATAAATTTTGGATTGATGGCAGCATTCATCCAGGGCAGATGAACGTATCTCAATAGGTCGAGCGGCAGCTTGGAACTACCTTTTCTACCCCTGACACAATCTTCCAATTCTTTTGCGTGCTCTTCAAGATCATCACGCATCGTATCTATTAGGTCGTTGAGAGCCGCAACTGCCCGGCCAGATGCACGATGGCGGGCCATATGGCCAGCCTGGCGGCGGGCCGATCGCCCTACCTTAATGTTGCCGACTGGCGGGTCGAAAAAACTGCTTATGTCGGCCGCCACCTTGTCTAGGCGCTGCCTGAAATTGACCAGTTCCTTCGCAATTTCGCGGCTCGTCGGGAGGTTTTCATCCGAAAGGCTCCCCAGCACCAAGCCATGAATGATATCGTTCCACACATCGCGGTGATTGCTAACTGGCCAACCCGCGGCTCGATCGAGCTCGCGCAACTCCCGCTCATCGAGCAAGCGGCAAACTACTTTGCCTGGCGCTACCATCCCGGTCGGGGGGCCGGCCTTCTTATCAAGCCTCCCGCTCACCGCTTGGCCCTCCTAATCGGCACCACGTTCGCAGGCTCTCCGCGATCCAGCGCTGTCGCGATATGCGTCTCCCACACCTGCAGGGCGTGGCGCTTCTCAGCGAGCCGGTCGTACTTGTCGTAGTGCTGGCCGTGGACGTCGTCAGCAACGTGAGCCAGCACGGCGCGACGATCCTCGTACGGCACTCCAAGCCGTGACATGCCGCTGGCGCAGGTCCGTCTGAGATCATGGGGCGTCGGTGGATCGGCCTTCAGTGATGCGGCCGCCCTGGCATCATCCCCTTCGGCCTCGATCTTCGGAACGATGCGCCGCAGCGCATGCGAGAGCGAATGCCGGGCGAGTGTATCTCGGGAATAGTAGCGCGAGGCTAACAGAGCGATGTCGTCGCCTGCATCTCTCCGGCGCTTTAGCGCGACCTGCACGATGCCGAGCGCCAGCGGCGCAAGCGGTACGACGTGCGCGCGCCGACCCTTCATCCGCGCCGCCGATATTTCGATGCGGGCGTCGGCAGGCTTACCGATGTCGACCAGCTCGCTCTGATCAATGCCGGCGATCTCGCCTGGCCGCTGACCGGTCAACAAGATCAGGCGGAGGGCATCGGCGACGTCCTGCGTGACGTCATCGGACGATTCCAGAGCGCCCCAAAATACCCTCAGCTCAGAGTTGGTTAGAACCCGATCCTTCCCTTTTGATTCAGCCGCAACCTTCTTCATCCCGGCAATGGGATTGGCAGGGACGTGGCCAGAATCCACTGCCCAGTTGAATAGCTTTACCAGGACCGTTTTCGTCCGGTTCGCAGACACCGGGGCGGTCGCGGCGATCTCCAAGAGCAAGGCAGAAACATCGGCCCTGCGCAGCTCCTCCGGACGCTTTTTGCCCCACGCCTCTCGGGGCCGCTTCAACAGGATTTCGTCGTTCTTCCAAGACGCCTTGTGCAGCTTGGCATAGCCCTCGAGATAGGCCTGTGCGAGAGCGTCGAACCGGAGGGCGGTCTTCGCAATCTCCCTACTCTGCCGGCGCTGCTTTTGGGGGTCGCCGCCGTCATTGACCGCGGCCCTCAGCGAGGTTGCTTTCTCCCTGGCCTTAGCAAGACCAATATCTGCCAGCTTGCCGATCGTGACGCGCTCGTACCCTCCCCCATCGCGAGCCCGATAACGGAATGACCAAGTGGCATTCGCGATCTTCGGATAGACGCGAAGGCAGAGCCCGCGGGTCAACTCATCCCAAAATTCTATGGTGCCTGCCTCAGCGGGTTTGATGCCCGAAATGAACGCACTAGTCAGCTTCACCACCGGCATGTCCTGGGCCCCCTGTCTCGCTTGCGCACTAGTCTCGATCGCCAATTTGGGTCACGACAGGGTTACGGAATGCGGTGATGCCTGGAACCCTGTGAATAGATATGAACGCATTTGCATCACATCCGCAAGGGCTTACGAAGCGACCTAAACAAGTGCGCTGTGCCAAAAATAGCTATCTTGATGGTCTGGGGGACAAGGGGTCGGAGGTTCGAATCCTCTCGCTCCGACCATTTATCTGAAGCCGGAGATTCGACCCTGTCGGTGGTGATTGCCGTTTGATCGGCGCCCCTGATCCCGTGTTGTCCACAGGCTCCCCGCGCACCCGCCCTTGCCCCGCCCCATACAATGACGGAACGTCAGTATGCTGCCGTTCGGGAGTGGGGTGCGCCATGTCTGCGTCGTCGCGTCGAGCCGTGTTGCGGGTCTCCGGACAGGGGGCCGTGTTCCTGAGAGCGCTCGCCGTCCTGATGATCGGCATGGCGATCATCCTGCCGCTGCTGGCCTGAGCACCGAGCAGCCCGCCGTCGGCGACGACGCGCGCCATGCGCGATGCGGCTCGTATCCTGAGCCGATCGCGGGTAAGCTCCGTTCCAGAGACGAAGACGAAGGGACGAGACCGATGGCAGGGGACAACCGGGGCCCGCGCGCCTGGCACGACGTCAACAGCGTCCAGGAAGCACCGCGCGAGAAGCAGAAGTCGAGCGGCCGGATCGCCGCCGAAGAAGCCGCCGCCCGCAAGAAGATCGAGGCGCTGCGCGCCCAGCGCCTGGCCAAGCAGGCGGCGGAGCCCCCGCCGCCGCCGCCGGCGGCGAAGACCCCGAGGCGCAAGGCCGCCGCGCCCTCGGCCTGATCGCCCAGATCAGCTTTTGCCGGCGGCGCTCGCACGCCGCCGGAAGGCCTTCAGCCGGCCGCCAGCCAGCTCTGGAGCAGGCCGATATCGGGCTGGGACAGGCCGTGGCCCGCCGGCAGCGTGCGATGATCGACGCTCGCCCCGTTGCCCGACAGCGTCTTGGCCAGCCGCGCGACATCGTCAGCCGGGACGATCGGGTCCATGGCGCCCGACAGGATCAGCACCCGCTTGCCGCTCAGATCTGCCTGCGGCGGCTGCGCGAAGGGCGACATCGCGCGCAGCAGCGCCGCCCCGGCGAGCACCTCCGGCCGCAGCAGCAGCAGGCTGGCGGCGATGTTGGCGCCGTTCGAGAAGCCTACCGCGACCGGCTGGGCGAGGCCGTAGCGCTGGCGCGCCGCCTCGACGAAATCGGCCAGCTCATGGGTGCGCCGGCGCAGGTCGTCCTCGTCGAAGACACCCTCGGCGAGCCGGCGGAAGAAGCGCGGCATCGGGCCCTCGAGCACCTTGCCGCGCGGCGAGAGCAGCGCCGCGCCGGGCGCCACCGTCCGGCCCAGCCCGATCAGATCGCGCTCGTCGCCGCCGGTGCCGTGCAGCAGCAGGAGCGGCGCGCGGGCGGGATCGCCGCCCGGCTCGTAGAGATGGATGAAGTCGGTGGTCGCGGTCGCGTCCATCATGGACCTCCTTCGGATTTCAGGACAACCTCCGCTCCGCCCGGCGCGGCGGCCGGGCGGAGCGGTCGGCTCAGGCCAGTTCGGGCAGCACCGCCTCGATGCGGGCGCGCTGCATCTCCAGACCCGGCGGCAGCTTCAGCGCCTGACCGAGGCTGTCGGCCGGCTCGTCCACGGCGAAGCCCGGCACGTCGGTCGCGATCTCGAACAGCACCTGGCCGGGCTCGCGGAAGTAGACGGAGCGGAAATAGTTCCGATCCCGCTGTTCCGTGGTGCGGATGCCGTGGTTCTGCGCGAGCTTGCGGACCATCTCCTCCTGCGCCGCGTCATCGGCGGCGCGGAAGGCGATGTGATGGACCGAGCCGGCGCCCTGCCGGGCCGGCAGGAAGCCACCGGCGACCCGCAGATCGACGATCGCGCCCTGGGCCGCGCCTTCGGCACGGTAGCGCACCAGCGTCTCCTCGCGACCGATCTCACGGAAGCCGAAAACGTCGTCGAGGATCGCGCCCGTCGGCGCCGCATCGGCGACGAGCAGGCTGACGCCGTGGAAGCCGCGGATCGCGTGCTCGGCCGGGATGTCCCCGCCCGCCCAGGCGGGCTCGGCCTCGATCCCGGGAACGCCCACGACCGCCAGCCGCATCCCATCGGGATCGCGGAAGGCCAGCACCGTCTCGCCGAAGCGCTTCACCGGCACGTCATGGGGCACGCCGTGCTCGACCAGGCGATGCGCCCAGTAGCCGGTCGCCCCTTCCGGCACGCGAAACACCGTCTCCTGCGTCTCGCCGACGCCGAGGCGGCCAGGCGCAGCATGCTCCCAGGGGAAGAAGGTCAGGATCGAGCCCGGCGCCGCAGCGGCGTCGCCGTAATAGAAGTGATAGGTGCCGGGATCATCGAAATTGACCGTCTTCTTGACCAGACGCAGGCCGAGGACGCGGCCGTAGAAATCGAGATTGCGGCGCGCCGGACCGGCGATCGCCGTGACATGATGAAGACCGTTGATCTGCATGACTGACATCCTTCCGACGTCGTGCTGGGCAGGGCTGCCCCGTTGGCGAGGAGATTGGGCCGCCCGACGCGGAATGCCAGCGCTCCTTCATTGCACTGACGCAATCGAATGATTGACGGATATCCGTTTGCATTGCGCCGAGACGGGGACGATCTCTTGGGGCGAGACCAGCCCGGTCCCGTTTCAGGAGACTGCCCCCATGATCGACACCCGCCTCGCCCCCTATGGTGCGCTTGCCCTGCGCGTCGCGCTCGGCGTGATGTTCATCGCCCATGCCTATCTGAAGATCGCGATCTTCACCCCGGCGGGCTTCGCCGGCTTCCTCGGCCAGGTCGGCCTGCCGGCCTTCCTCGCCTGGCCGATCATTCTCGCCGAGCTTCTCGGCGGCCTCGCCATCCTGGTCGGCTTCCATGGCCGCATCGTCTCGATCCTGCTGCTGCCGGTGCTGCTGGGCGCGCTCTTCGTCCACGCCCCCAATGGCTGGGTCTTCAACGCGCCCAATGGCGGCTGGGAATATCCGGCCTTTCTGGCGCTGACGGCGCTGGCCCATGGCCTGATCGGCGACGGAGCGCTGGCCCTCAAGCCCGCACGGCCTGCCCTCGCAGCCCGACCCGTCACCGCGTAACGGCACGTCTGCCCCGTCTGCTTCGCCGTCTTCGAGGCCCCGGCCTTGAAGGCGGCGACATCCTGTCGGAGATTGGCGCGATGAACGCGCCCGACAAGACGCCCGCCGGCAAGCCTCCTTCGAGCAAATCCGCGACAGGCAAACCCCTGTCCTGGGACGATTTCCGGCTGATCAAGGCGGTTTCGGAGCGGCGCTCGCTGCCCGCTGCGGCGGCCGGACTCGGGCTCAACCACTCCACCGTGTTCCGGCGCCTCGGCCAGATCGAGGAGGCCGTCGGCACGCGGCTGTTCGAGCGCCACCGCAGCGGCTATGTCGCCACGCCGGCCGGCGAGGAGATGGCGCGGCTCGCCGAGCGCTTCGACAGCGACATCAGCGCCTTTGCGCTCAAACTCGCCGGGCAGGAGATCAAGCCTGCGGGCGAGTTGCGCGTCACCACCAACGACACGCTGCTGGTCGATCTGCTGACGCCGGTCTTCGGCGGTTTTCTGGCGCAATGCCCCGACATCCGCCTGGAGGTGCTGCTGAGCAACCAGGCGCTCAACCTGTCCAAGCGCGATGCCGATGTCGCGATCCGGGCGACCGACCATCCGCCGGAAACGCTGGTTGGCCGCAAGGCGGCGCGGATCGCCTGGGCCCTCTACGGCCTGGCCGCGGACTTCCCGGAGGGCGGCAGCGAGCCGATCGAGGCGCTCTGGCAGCGCAACTGGGTGTCGCTGGGCGAGTCGTTCGGGGCGCTCAAGGCGGTGCGCTATCTCGCCCAGCATGTCGCGCCGGAGCGCATCGTCTACCGGGTCAACACGGTTCTGGGACTGGCGGAGGCGGTCGAGGCCGGCATCGGCATCGGCTTTCTGCCCTGCTTCATCGCCGACCGGAAGCCCGCTCTGACCCGGCTGGCCCCGCCCGACCCCGGTTTCTCCGCCGATCTCTGGCTCCTGACCCATCCGGATCTGCGGCATTCGCCGAGGGTGCGCCTGTTCCTGGACTACATGGCCGCCGAGCTCGGCCGGATGAAGCCTCTGATCGAAGGGCAGTTCCCGCTGTCCTCGCGGTCCGACGCGGCGGCCTTGCCGACGGATGCGGCATGAGCGCTGCGGCCGGCGAACTCAGCGGCCTTGCCTGGCTGCTGCTGCTGTCGATCCCGCCCGGCCTAGCCCTGGCCGGCTTTTGGGCGCGCGGGCGCTTCGGCGACAAGCCGCCGAAGGTGCCGCCCGGCGACCCCGGCAACCCGACCTGACGCAGGAAAGCCCGCGACGGGGTGCGCCGCGGGCTGGATGTCGGGTCCGATCGGCCGAGGGCGGATTAGGCTGCCTTGCGGTTGATCCCACTCTTGGCCAGCTTGGTCAGCTTGTCGTCGGCGGCATATTCCTCGTCGAGATTCTGCTGCAGCAGCGCGGCGCAATCCTCGCGGCCGAGTTGCTTGGCCCAGGCCGCGAGCGTGCCGTAACGCGTGATCTCGTAATGCTCGACCGCCTGGGCGGCGGCGATGATCGCGGCATCGAGGACCTGCTTGTCGGCGACCTCGCCAGCGACCTCGTCGGCCTCCTCGAGGATGCCGTCGATCGCCGGGCAGTTCACGGCTTTCGCCTCGGCGCCATGCTGGCGGAAGACCTGCTCGAGCCGGGCGATATGCCCTTCGGTCTCGGTGCGATGCGCCTCGAGCCCCTGCTTCAGCGTGGCGTCGGTCGCCTTCTCGATCATCTTCGGAAGCGACTTATGAATCTGCTTCTCGGCGTAATAGATGTCCTGGAGCTGGTGAACGAAGAGGTCGTCCATCGTCTTGATGTCCTTGGAAAACAGTCCCATGGCTGACTCCTTGTCGTCTGCGCTGTCTGAAGGTTGCGGTCCGGCATCGCTCGCGGCGATGCGCTTCCCCTCTCCAGCGAACGTGCATCGGCCGGATGGGTTCCCCGCCCCATCGCCTCCTCCAAGCCGGACAAAGCGGCGCGCAGCCCCGGGTTTCCTCGCGCAGCCACCTGCTCTAGTCTGTGATCATGGAGATGCTCGTTCCCCTGATGATCGGCCTGACGCTGATCTGGCTGATCGGCCGCGGCACGCCCTGGAACGCCAAGCTGCTCACGCTGGCGGTGACGCTGGCCGTGATCGTGCTGATCGTCGTGCTGGAGCGCGGCGGCTACTGGCCGGAATCCTGGCGGCGGTCCTAGCTGCCACAACTCAGGCGACCAGCTTGAGCCCGACGATGCCGGCCACGATCAGCCCGATGCAGGCGAGGCGCAGCGCAGTGGCGGGCTCGCCGAGCAGGACGATGCCGAGGATGGCGGTCCCGACCGTGCCGATCCCGGTCCAGACCGCATAGGCGGTCCCGACCGGAAGGCTCTTGAGGGCAAGCCCGAGCAGGCCGAGGCTGACCGCCATGCTCGCGAGCGTCAGCACGGTGGGCATCAGGCGGGAGAAGCCTTGCGTGTATTTCAGGCCGATGGCCCAGCCGATCTCGAACAGGCCCGCGATGAAGAGATAGAGCCAGGCCATGACGGCGCTCCTCGTCAAAAGGGCGAGGTCGTCCACGCCGGATCAACAGGCGCCGCTGCGCCGGGGTCGTCCCCGGCGGTCGATCTAGCGGTTGCCGCCCGCGCTTTCAACCAGCGGCGTCAGGCCAGTTCCGCCGGCGGCTGCAGGGCACGGTTGAGGATGCGCTTGCATTCGCCCAGTTCGGCCAGCACGGCGGTCAGCAGGGTGATGTCGTCGAGCCCGGGCGGCACCGGCGCGCGGCCCGGTGGCGCCGGATGTGCGGCGGCCCCGTCCCGCGCCTTCGCAGCGTCCGGCGGCGCACCGATCGGCGCACCGCGCCCGATGGCCTGGACATGGCGCGGCCCCTGTTCCTTGAGGATGCGCTGCAGCCCCTTGATCGTGTAGCCTTCGCCGTAGAGCAGGCGGCGGATGCCCTTGAGCAGGGCGACGTCGTCGGGCCGGTAGTAGCGCCGGCCGCCGCCGCGCTTCAGCGGCTTGATCTGGGGAAAGCGCGTCTCCCAGAAACGCAGGACATGCTGGGGAATATCGAGGTCTTCAGCGACCTCGCTGATGGTTCGAAAGGCATCCGGGCTCTTGGTGTCCATGTCGGCCTCTGTGTCGCCGGTGTGGAACTCCAGGCTCACGCGTCGTCGCCCTCACCCAACTGCCCGTTGATGCGGGCCTTCATCACATTCGACGGCTTGAACACCATCACGCGCCGCGGTTCGATCGGCACCTCGACACCCGTCTTGGGATTACGCCCGATTCGCTCGCCCTTGTCGCGGACGACGAAGGAGCCGAAGGAAGAGAGCTTGACGTTCTCGCCACGCGCCACCGCGTCGCAAATCTCGTCGAGCACGGCCTCGACGAGTTTGGACGACTCCGTCCGCGAGAGGCCGATCTTCTGATACACCGCCTCGCAGAGGTCCGCCCGCGTAACCGTGTGCCCCGCCATCCACATCCTCCTAGGCGTTATCTCGGCCGGCGGGTCTGCCACCTGCCTTTCGCCATTCCGGACGATGAACGCTAGGCGCACCCGCAGCCGGGGTCAATGCTCGAACGGGCGCGGATGCACCCGGCTTATGAAAATTGCATGAAAACGGCGGGAAATTCCGGAAAATCCGACGATTTCTCCGCCCTTCCGCTCACCACCGGATCAAGGCCGACCCCCAGGTGAAGCCGCCGCCCATCGCCTCGATCAGGACGAGCTGGCCACGCTTGATGCGGCCGTCGCGATGGGCTTCCGCCAGCGCGAGCGGGATCGAGGCGGCCGAGGTGTTGCCGTGGCGGTCGACCGTGATCACCACCCGCTCATGGCCGATGCCGAGCTTGTCGGCCGTCGCGTCGATGATGCGGCGATTGGCCTGGTGCGGCACGAACCAGTCGATATCGGCGCCGCTCAGACCTGTCTCTGCAAAGGTGTGGCGCACGGTCTCGGCGAGATTCTGGACGGCATGGCGGAAGACCTCCTTGCCCTCCATGCGCAGGAAGCCGACCGTCTTGCTCGAGCCCGGACCGCCATCGACATAAAGCTTGTCCTTGTAGCGGCCGTCGGAGCGGATATGCGTCGCCAGCACGCCGCGATCGGCGAGCGTCCCCTCGCCCGGCGCCGCCTTCAGCACGACTGCGCCCGCCCCGTCGCCGAAGAGGACGCAGGTGGTGCGGTCCTCCCAGTCGAGGATGCGCGAGAAGGTTTCGGCGCCGATGACGAGCGCGGTGCGGGCGGCGCCCGTGCTCAGGAACTTGTCGGCGGTAGCGAGCGCGAAGACGAAGCCTGAGCAAACCGCCTGCAGGTCGAAGGCGACACCGCCCTCGATGCCGAGCGCCGCCTGGATCTGCGTCGCGGTGGCGGGAAAGGTGTGATCGGGCGTCGCGGTCGCCACGATGATGAGGTCGATCTCGGACGCCTTCATCCCGGCATCCGCCAGAGCGGCCTGCGCCGCCTTGAGGCCGATCGCCGAGGTGGTCTCGTCATCGGCGGCGACATGACGCTGCCGGATGCCGGTGCGCTGAACGATCCACGCGTCGGTGGTGTCGACCCGCTCTGCGAGTTCGGCGTTGGTGACGATGCGCGCGGGCAGGTAGGAACCGCAGCCCACGATCTGGGAACGCAGAATTGACAAGGCCATTTCCTTACTGGGCGGCGGCCGCCCGCGCCGCGGCCTCCTGTTCGGCCGAGGCCGCGACCATCTCCCGGACCTTCGCCATCAGATTCTCGCGCGCCATCTCGTAGCCGAGTTCGGTCGCACTGGCGAAGCCGACGGCGTCGGTGCCGCCATGGCTCTTGATGACGATGCCCTCGAGCCCGAGGAACACGCCGCCATTGACCTTGCGCGGGTCCATCTTGTCCTTCAGCGCGGCAAAGGCGCTGCGCGCGAAGAGGTACCCGATCTTGGCCATCAGCGAGCGGCTCATCGCCGCCTTCAGGTAGGAACTGATTTGCCGGGCGGTACCCTCGGCCGTCTTCAGCGCGATGTTTCCGGTGAAGCCCTCGGTCACGACGACGTCGACCGTGCCCTTGCCGAGGTCGTCGCCCTCGACGAAGCCGTGATAGTTCAGATGCGGCAGGTCGAGCTCGCGCAGGATGCGCCCGGCCTCCTTGACCGCCTCGACGCCCTTGATCTCCTCGACGCCGACATTGAGCAGGCCGACCGTCGGCCGGTCGAGATCGAAGATCACCCGCGCCATGGCCGCGCCCATCACCGCGAGATCGACGAGATGGCGGGCGTCGGCACCGATCGTCGCGCCGACATCGAGCACCACGCTCTCGCCGCGCACCGTCGGCCATAGGCAGGCGATTGCCGGCCGGTCGACCTCGGGCATCGACTTCAGGCAGAATTTCGACATCGCCATCAGCGCGCCGGTGTTGCCGGCGGAGACGGTGACGTCGGCCTCGCCGGTCTTGGTGGCGTCGATCGCGCGCCACATCGAGGATTTGTAGCGGCCATAGCGCAGCGCCTGGCTCGGTTTGTCGTCCATCTTCACCGAGACTTCGGTGTGGTGGAAGGTGGTCACGGCCCTGAGCTTCGGGTGCTGATCGAGCAGCGGCAGCACCTGCCCCTCGTCCCCGAAGATCACGAAGCGCGCATCGGGACGACGCTCCAGCGTCAGCGCGGCGCCGGGGATGACGATGGCAGGGCCATGGTCTCCGCCCATCGCATCGAGCGCGATTGTAACCGGTCGTGTCATGGAGTGATGGTTGATCCCAGGAGCGGCCGACCTGCTTGCCGGGGCGGCTCGATGCGGGCGGGACAATAGCGACTTGGGCGTCCGCCGCAAGCCGCTCGGCGCCCCGGACGAGGCCTCATTCGCCGCGCTTGAGCCGCGCCAGCATGGCGAAGGGCGATTCGGGCGGCGTCTCCGGTGCCGGCTCGGCGAAGACCGCTCCGGGTTTGCGCGGGTAAGGATCGAGCGCCAGCGCCAGGAATTCCAGTGTCACGGCGCCGAGATCGATCGTGCCGTCGACGATCGGCTCCGGCGGGTCCGCCTCGTTGAGCCTGACCTCGATGTCGATCTCCGCCTCATCCTTGTCGCCCCTGCGCCGCGGGACCTCGGGTTCCTGCGGCGCGAAATCGAGGCTCATCGGCACGGTCAGCGTCACCGGAAAGGCCTCGAGCGTGACGGTGCAGGTCTGGTGGAACGCCGCCGCGATCTCGCCTTCGAGCTTCACGCGCTCGCCGTTGCGGGCGAGCACATAGCGCGCCTCCAGCGATTCGAGCGAGGGCAGCCCGAGCAGATCGGCGATTCCGGCGCGCTCGGCAGGCTCGGCCTGCACGGTCACGCGGGTACCACGCATCTTGATGTCGTCGACATGGATCGGCCGGGTCATCGGCGAAGCGGCTTGTGGGGTCATCGTGCCGTTCCCTCCTGCGCCGCCGGGAACAGGGCGGTCTCGTTCAGGAGCCCTTCGAGATCGAGCTCCGCCAGACGCTGCTGCACGCGCCGCGCATAAGCGGCGAGCGCGGTGGCAGCTTCTGGCGCGTCCGGCGTGGCGTTGCGGCGCAGGGCCTCCGCAAGGTCGCCCGGCGCGTCCGAGACCAGCGCCGCCTCATAGGCCTGCACCCGTCCATAGAACATCTGGCCGATCTTCTTCATGCGCTTGGGCACGGCGATGTCGCTGACGCCGCCATTGCGCACGCCGAGTTCGAGATAGGCGAAGTTGGCGTCGACCAGATCCTGCGCGACCTCGTCGGCCGGCGGCGGCAATTCGCGCAGGCGTCGCAGCACCAGAAAGACGTGCAGCGTGAGCGATTCGAAACGCCCCTCGAAGCTGTCGGCGATGCCGCCGTCGAGATAGAATGCGGGCTGCCGCGACGCCTCGACGACCCGCGCGAAGACGGCATCGACCGGTGCCTGCCGCTTCTCGCGCTTTGCGAACAATCCGAACATGGGGTCAGCACTCTCCGGCCTGCGGCGGGCGAAACGTCCTTGCCTTGCCAAAGCCATCCTCGGGCGTTACGCCAACCTCGACCCGTTTGACAAGCGGCGCGGGCCCCGGCCCATCGCCGCAGCGCCACTGGATACCCTCCGCATGAACGCCGTCTCCCGCCGCACAGCCCTCCTCGGCCTCCTCGCGACGACGTCCCTGGCTCTCGCGGCCTGCGGCCCCACGGCCGGCGGCTTCAAGCTCGCGACCTCGTCGGGCCTGAACGAGGAGTTCAAGCGCGGCTTCGTCGCCGACGATGCGCTGATCTCGCAGGTCAAGGTGGGCATGGACGTGCAGCAGGTGCTGTCGATCCTCGGTACGCCCTCGACGACGTCGACGGTCGGCAACCGGACCTTCTACTATATCAGCCAGACGGTCTATCGCCGCTT
The DNA here is from genome assembly GCF_042466375.1 of Allobosea sp. R86505. NCBI lineage: Bacteria > Pseudomonadati > Pseudomonadota > Alphaproteobacteria > Hyphomicrobiales > Alloboseaceae > Allobosea > Allobosea sp. R86505. Next base: position 3,625,865 of record NZ_JAXHPY010000001.1, read on the forward strand.
CCAGTTCCAGGAACTGACGGTCGTCGACCAGACCGTGCTGGTGATCTATTTCAACAAGGGCTTCAAGGTCGAGCGCATCGCCAATTACGGCCTGCAGGACGGCGTGATCTTCGACTTCATCAGCCGCACCACCGCCACCGGCGGCGAGGAGCAGAGCTTCCTGCGCAACCTCTTCCGCGGCGTGACGCGCTTCAACCCGCTGGGGGCGTGAGGCGGCAACCGCCGGCGCTTCCAGACACCGAAACCCGCGGCTTGCGCCGCGGGTTTTTTGTGGCGCGAACCGGGTGCTTCCTCAGGCCGCCGCTGGCCGCTTGCGCGCCGGCCGTGTCATGGCGAGGACGCCGCCGACGATCAGGACGAGGCCGGCCCAGGCCGTCGGCGCCAGGCTCTCGCCGAGGAAAACCATGCCGATCAGGACACCGGTGGGCACCCGCAGATAGGCGACAGACGTCGTCGCGACCGAGCCCAACCGTGCGATCAGCCGGAAATAGATCACGAAGGCGAGCGCGGTCGAAAAGACCGAGAGCGCGAGCAGCGCCTGGATCGATGCTGCGGAGGGCGTCAGGGTCCAGGGCCGGTCGACGGCGAGGCTGAGCGGGATCAGGATGATCGCCCCGCAGATCAGCGAGCCGGCGGCCGGCATGATCGGGTCGAGCTCCTTGAAATGCCGCCCGAACAGCGCCGCGCCGCCATAGCAGAGGCTGGCCGCGACGAGCGCGAGCTGGGCGGCGAGATCGGCCCCGAAGCCGGTCATCGCCTCGGTGCCGACGATCAGCAGGGTTCCCGCCAGGCCCGAGGCGATGCCGGCGAGCTTCAGCGCCGACAGCAGCCGCTCGCCGGTGCCGGCCAGCAGGCCGAGGATCACCACGAAGATCGGGCTGGTCGAGCTCAGGATCGTCGCCAGACCCGCCTCGACGCTGCGCTCGGCCCAGGCGATTAGCGTGAAGGGCACGACGCTGTTGAGGCAGGCCTGGATCAGGAAGAGCCGCCAGGTCGCCCAATCGCGCGGCAGAAGCAGGCCGCGCCAGCCGATCACCCCGAGCAGGATCGCCCCCGCCAGAAGCGTGCGCGCCGCGATCAGGCTCACCGGCGGAATCGTCTCCACGCCGATCTTGATGAAGCTGTAGGAGCCGCCCCAGAGCGTGGCGAGGAGGAGCAGAAGGGCAAGGTCGGTGAAGCGCCCTGCCCCGGAACGAGGTGCGGTGGCGGCGGATGGGATCATGAACGGTCTCCTGTGATGGGAGACGTCATGCCCGCTGGCGCGCGCGCTGGCATGCGGGAACGCTACGGTCGCGGCGGGAGCGTCGGGGGCGGTCGAGCGACTGCTCGACCGCCCGAACTCAGCCTGACCCTATTCGATCGCGATCCGTCTTTGGCGGCCCTCGTCAAAGCTCATCGACGATCCTGCCGACGTCACGCGCGGCATGGATCACCCGCAGAACCTCGACCGTGCTCTCTCTGACCCGATAGAAGACGAGGTAGTCGGCATAAGGAGCACGACGGATCTCGTCATCCGCACGGTGCGACAGAAGCGGGTATCGTTCGGGCTGCGCAACCAGGGTGGCGCAGAAACCCTCCAGAGCCGTGACGAAACGCAGAGCCTGCCGACGGCTGTCTCGCGCGATGTAATCGCCGACCTCGTAGAGGTCGCGCCTCGCTGCTGCCGCGAAGGCAAGTTTCATCACTCGCTCGGCGCTTGTTCGCCGTAGCGGGCGCGCAGTTCGGCGAAAACATCGTCTCCAGCCAACATCCGTCCGGCCTGCGCGTCGGCAAGCCCGGCGTCGAGCATCAGGTCGAGCGCCTGAAGCCGCTTCTCACGCTCTTCGACCAAGCGAACCCCCTCCCGCAAAATCTCGCTTTTGGAGTTGTAGCGCCCCGATGCCACCAGCGTTTCGAGGAGTTGTTCCAGGCGAGTCCCAAGATCTGCGCTGACGGCCATCCACATGCCTCCAATAGGTCAATTCAATATCTATTATTAATCGATCAGGGCGGCCCGGCCAATGAAAAACCCCGCGGATCGCTCCGCGGGGTCGGTCGTTGTCGCGACGGCTATGCGGCTCAGGAGTGAGCCAGGATCGCCAGCAGCAGCAGCGCGATGATGTTGGTGATCTTGATCGCGGGGTTCACGGCGGGGCCCGCCGTGTCCTTGTAGGGATCGCCGACAGTGTCGCCGGTGACGGAGGCCTTGTGCGCCTCGGAGCCCTTCATGTGACGCACCCCGTCCTTGTCGACGAAGCCGTCCTCGAAGGACTTCTTGGCATTGTCCCAGGCGCCACCGCCCGAGGTCATCGAGATCGCGACGAAGATGCCGGTGACGATGACACCCATCAGCATGGCGCCGACGGCCGCAAAGGCCTGGTTCTTGCCGGCGATGGCGTTGATCGCGAAGAAGGTCACGATCGGCGCGAGCACAGGCAGCAGCGAGGGCACGATCATCTCCTTGATCGCAGCCTTGGTCAGGAGGTCGACGGCCCGCGCATAGTCGGGCCGCTCGGTGCCGTCCATGATGCCCGGTTTCTCCTTGAACTGGCGCCGCACCTCCTCGACGACGGAGCCCGCCGCGCGCCCCACCGCCGTCATGCCCATGCCGGCGAAGAGGAAGGGGATCAGGCCGCCCAGCAGCAAGCCGACGACGACGTAAGGGTTGGACAGCGAGAAATCGACGACCACGCCCTTGAAGTACTGGAACGAGGTCGAGCCCGCCTTGTTGGCCTCGGCGACGAAGAAGTTGAGGTCCGAGGTATAGGCCGCGAAGAGCACCAGCGCGCCGAGGCCCGCCGAGCCGATCGCATAGCCCTTGGTGATCGCCTTGGTGGTGTTGCCGACGGCATCAAGCGCGTCGGTGGAGTGGCGGACCTCCTTGGGCAGGCCGGCCATCTCGGCGATGCCGCCAGCATTGTCGGTGACGGGGCCGAAGGCGTCGAGCGCCACGACGACGCCCGCCAGCGCCAGCATGGCAGTGGTGGCGATGGCGATGCCGAACAGGCCGGCGAGGCCATAGGAGACGATGATGCCGGCGATGATCACGATCGTCGGCAGGGCGGTGGATTCCAAGGATACCGCGAGACCCTGGATGACGTTGGTGCCGTGGCCGGTGACCGAGGCCTGGGCGATCGAGACCACCGGGCGCTTGCCGGTGCCGGTGTAGTATTCGGTGATCACGACGATCAGCAGCGTGACAGCGAGGCCGACCAGCGCGCAGGCGAAGAGCCCTCCCGAGGTGAAGGTGACGCCCTGCACCGTGGTGAAGGAGGTCGCGAAGCCGCCGAACATGAGGTAGTTGACCGCCGCGATCGCGCCGATCGAGAGCACCCCGGCGGCGATGAAGCCCTTGTAGAGCGCGCCCATGATCGACTGGTTGGCGCCGAGCTTAACGAAGAAGGTGCCGATGATCGACGTCACGATGCAGGCCGCGCCGATCGCCATCGGGTAGAGCATCATCGTGCCGAGCGTCGCCTGGCCGGCGAAGAAGATCGCGGCCAGCACCATCGTGGCGACCAGCGTCACCGCATAGGTCTCGAACAGGTCGGCCGCCATGCCGGCGCAGTCGCCGACATTGTCGCCGACATTGTCCGCGATGGTGGCGGGGTTGCGCGGATCGTCCTCGGGAATGCCGGCCTCGACCTTGCCGACGAGGTCGGCGCCGACATCGGCCCCCTTTGTGAAGATGCCGCCGCCGAGACGGGCGAAGATCGAGATCAGCGAGGCACCGAGACCGAGAGCCACGAGCGAATCGATGACGACGCGGCTCGAGGGCGAGAAGCCCAGCATCGAGGTCAGGATGCCGTAATAGACGGCGACGCCGAGCAGGGCGAGGCCGGCGACCAGCATGCCGGTGACGGCGCCGGCCTTGAAGGCGACGTCGAGCCCCTCGCCCAGCGACTGCATGGCGGCCTGGGCGGTGCGGACATTGGCGCGCACCGAAACGTTCATGCCGATGAAGCCCGCCATGCCGGACAGCACGGCGCCGATCAGGAAGCCGATCGCGACCCACTGCCCCAGCAGATAGGCGAGCGCGACGAAGAGAACGGCACCGACCATGCCGATGGTGATGTACTGGCGCTTCAGATAAGCCTGCGCACCCTCGGCGACCGCGGCCGCGATCTCCTGCATGCGCTGGTTGCCCGCATCGCGCTTCATGACGTCGGCATAGGCCCAGACGCCATAGGCGATCGATAATGCACTTAAGACGATGATGATAAGCAGGGCTGACATTCGGTTTCCTGACCTTGAGCTTCCGACCGAGAGGGAGCGCTGTCGCTCCTCATTTGCCGCTTTGGACGCCAGGCACAGGAAATGCGGGCCGAAAGACTAATCGGCCCGCTTCGCGTCGCCAGTGTCGGGCGAATTTGTGGCAAGTTTCGCAAGGAAGCGCAAACGCGATTGACGCGTGGGGCGCAATGCCGGAGCGGTGGAACCATGACGCTGTCGAAACCCGCCGCGGCACCGCAGACGGCCTCCTCCAGAGGGCCTGCACCCGCCCTCTACCCCTGGCCCGCCGGCAAGACCTCGGCCGCCTGGATCAGCATCGATGTCGATGCCGACACGCCGCTGCTCTGGCGCCTGCGCGAAGCTTCGGATGACGCCTATCTCTCCGAGCGGGAGCAGCGGCAATACGGGCTGCGGGCGGGGTTGCGGCACCTGCTGCAGGTCCTGGCACGCCACGAAGTCCAGGCGACCTTCTTCGTGCCGGGACTGATCGCTGCGCGTCAGCCGGCGCTGCTGCCGGATCTGGTCGCGGCCGGACACGAAGTCGGCCTGCACGGCTTCGCCCATGAGGCGACGCGCGAAATCTCGACCGACGCCTTCGCCGAGGCGCTCGAAGCCTCGATCGTCACCTTCCTCGCACAGACGGGGCAGCGACCGGCGGGGTTTCGCGCACCGGGTTGGGAGTTGACGCGGCCGATGCATGCGCTCCTGCGCGCGCAGGGGCTCTATGACAGTTCGCTCGCCGGGCTCGACCACCCCTACACGCTCGACGGTGTTCTGGAACTGCCGGTGTCGTGGAACCGCGAAGACACGGCCCGCTTCAAGATGACCGGCCTCGACGCCCGCTGGCCACCGACAAGCCCGGTCGTGGTGCTGCAGGAATGGCTGTTCGACTGGGAGGCCTGCGCGGCGGCCGGCGGCCTGTTCACGCTGACGCTGCACGACTGGGTCTCGGGTCGCCCCGGCCCGGCGCAGGTCCTGAACCAGCTCCTCGCCCGCATCCGGCAGGACGAGACGGCCTGGCTCACGACCGGCGCGGACCTCGCGGCGCATGACCGGCAGCTGGCGCCGGATCTGCGGACGGCATTCGCCTCCGCGGGGCCGTGAGCGCCTACAGAGCCACGTCGCGGTTGACGTTCTTGTAGAGCAGGTAGCAGGCGTCGTCGAAGCCGGTCGGATAGAACTGCTGCGGGCAGTAGCCGCCCATCCAGATGAAATCCTGCGCCCAGATCTCGTGCCAGTCGCGGCCGAGGAAGTAGAGCCCCTGCCCTTCCAGCATGTAGAGCCCGTGCTCCATGACATGGGTCTCGACATCGGGAAAACAGGTGCCCGGCTTGAACCACATCAGGTTCATCTCGAAGTCGAAGCGAAGATCGCCATAGGGCAGGAGGAACTGGAAGCCCCGCCCCTCCATGCCGGTGTGGTTGGTGACCGGGATCGCATCCTGGTGGGACAGGATCGGCTCGGGCATGGCGAGCCCGGGGGCTGGCTCATAGCGCTTGCGCAAAGCGAGCACGCGGACCGGCGCGGCGCTCTCGTTGCGCAGGCTGAATGCGGTGCCGGGCGGCAGATAGGCGAAGCTGCCGCGTCCGAAGGCGCAAGGGCTCGCCCCGTCGAGCGCGAAGGCGGCCTCGCCCGACAGGCCGTAGTAGAAATGCTGGATGTCGGCCTCGGCGAAAGGCGCGCGCAGGCCCCCGCCCGGCTCGATCTCCAGGACATACTGCGCGAAGCGCGCACCGAGCACGGGCGCGGCGAGGATGCGCACGATCGTGCGCTCCCAGTGCGGCAGACGGCTGACGAGGACGCCCTCGGGCGGCATGAAGGCGTAGTTGCGCGCCACCACGCCGCGATTGTGGCCGATCGCGCCGACGACGGGTCGACCGGCCATCTGTGGAAGCTGGTGAGGACGCATCGGCCGTCTCCTGTCCTTGATCCGCGCCGGCCAGGATCAGGCCGGCTGGGCGCGCTGGCCCGCGGCCTGCCAGAGAACCAGTGCCAGCGCCACCGCAACCGGCGGAAACACCAGCCAGTTGACGCTCTCCCAGCCGCCGGCATGGAGCAGCCCGCCCGAGGAGAAGGAGGCGATGGCGACCGAGCCGAAGACGAGGAAGTCGTTGGCAGCCTGGACCTTCACCCGCTCCTCCGGCCGGTAGCAGTCGGTCACCAGCGCGGTCGCGCCGATGAAGCCGAAGTTCCAGCCGACTCCGAGCACGACCAGCGCGATCCAGAAATGCGCGACGCTGATGCCGGTGAGCCCGATCACCGCCGCGAGTGCGGTCAGCAGCAGGCCGGCGATGGTGACCTGGGCCTTGCCGAAGCGCGCGATCAGCCGGCCGGTGAAGAAACTCGGCCCGAACATCGCCAGCACATGCCACTGGATGCCGAGCGCAGCGTCACCGACCGAATGGCCGCAGCCGACCATGGCGAGGGGCGCGGCGGTCATGACGAAACTCATCAGCCCGTAGGTCACGAGTGCCGCCGTCACCGAGGCGATGAATTTCGGCTGCCGCATGATCTCGGGCAAAGGCCGCCCGCCGCTGGCCTTCACCTGCGCCACCGGCGGGGCGCGCAGTTGCAGGATGACGAGCATGGCGATCAGCGCCAGAGCGGCCTGGGCGAGGAAGCTGGCGGCGAAGGGTGCGGCCGGCGTCAGATCGCGCGTCCAGTAGACCGATTGCGGGCCGATCACGCCAGCCGCAATGCCGCCGATCATGACCCAGGAGATCGCCCGCGGGCGGAAGCTCTCGGTCGCGGCGTCGGCGGCGGCGAAGCGGTAGCTCTGGACGAAGGCACCATAGAGCCCGCAGGCGAAGGTGCCCAGGCAGAACAGCCAGAACAGCCGCGTGCTGGCGCCGGCGGCGGCCACGCTGGCGGCGGTCGCGCCGATCAGCGCGCCGATGAGATAGCCGTTGCGGCGGCCGTGGCGGCGCATCAGCATGGCCGCGGGAATGACGCCGACGGCGATGCCGAGCTGCATCAGGCTCACCGGTACAGTCGCAAAGGTCTGGTCGGTGACGAGCTGAGAGCCGACGATGCCGCCGAGCGAGATCACGATCGAGGGGCTGGCGCCGCCGAGCGCCTGGGCGCAGGCCAGCACGACGGAGTTGCGCTTGGCGAGCGCGTCTGCGTCTGCGACCGGAACATGCTGGTTCATGGTTCTGCCGTCCCTGCGAAGGCGGCTGGAGGGCCGGCTTCAGAAATGAGCGAAGGAGCCGGCCGCGAAACTGCGCGCCCTGCCCTTCTCGCGATATTCGACGACCCCGGCCGTCCCGGTCACCACGCCGATCGCCGTCAGCGGGATGCCGGCGGCCGCTGCCGCCGCTGCCAGAGCAGGATATTCTTTCTGCGAGGCCGTGCAGAGAATTTCGTAGTCATCTCCGCCGGTCCAGGCCAGTTCCGCCAGCGCAGGATCGGCCATGATCGCAGCGCGCGCCGCCTCCGACAGCGGCACGGCGTCGAGATCGACCTCGGCGCCGGCTCCCGAGGCCTTCAGCAGCTTGGAGAGGTCGCCGACCAGCCCGTCCGAGACGTCCATCGCCGCGGAGGCATGCGCCTGCAGCGCGGCAGCGAGACGCAGGCGGGGCTGCGGATGGAGATAACGATCCGCCAACGCCGCGCGATGATCCTCCGACAGCCCTGCCACCCAAGGCGGCGCGGCGGGGCCATAGACCTTCAGGCCGAGCGCACCGTCGCCGATGGTGCCGGAGACGGCGAGCACGTTGCCCGGCTTCGCGCCCGAGCGCAGCACCATGCGGCCGGCCGGAACGCTGCCGAAAGCGGTGATCGAGAGCGTCAGAGGGCCCGGGGTCGAGACGGTGTCGCCCCCGATCAGCGGGCAGCCCGCCTCATCGGCCGCCTGTTTCAGGCCGGCGGCAAAGGCGGCGAGCCAGCTTTCGGTCCAGCCCTTCGGCAAGGCGAGCGCCAGCACGAAGCCTTCGGGCTTCGCGCCCTTTGCGGCGAGATCGGAGAGATTGACCGCCAGTGCCTTGCGGGCGATCGAGCCCGGCGGATCATCGGGGAAGAAATGCACGCCGGCGACCAGCGCATCGGCGGTGACGACGATCTCGTAGCCCCGTGCAGGCCGCAGCAGGCCGGCATCGTCGACCAGCCCGAGCCCCCCGGTCCCGCGATCGGCGCAAAATAGCGGGCGATCAGCTCGAATTCGCCGGGGCGTTCCAGACCGCTACTCCGCCGCTTCCGGCCGAGCGAAATGCATGCGGCCACCTGCCACGGTCCGTCGAACGTCGATCAGCTCGATTCCGACCACACCGCCGTCCTCTGCAAAGTCGATCACGACGCCGGGGGCAACCTCTTCCGTCCGCGCGATCGAGCCCTCGCCGACCCGCAGATAGGCGGCATCGGCTTCGGGATCATACGTGGTGGCGATGTCGCGCATCATGGCGTGCGGCGTCCACGGTTGCGGTCGGGCGTGACCGTGATCACACGGATCAGATCGATCTCGGCAACATAGACGATCCGCAGCATGCGGTCACCAAATTCGGGAACGCGGCCCCAACACCGACGCCGACCATCACCAGAGGGATCAGGCTCATCGATCAAAGGCGCATCAAGGATCGCCTCGACCCAATTCGTCGCAATATGGCGTTCGCGAAGCCGTTCACGGGTGTGGATCGTGTAGACGATGCCTTTCCCCGACCTCACATCTCACGCCGCGGGCGCGTCGAACTCGTCGGCGCGGAAATCGCGGGCGAGCTTGTCGAGCACGGCGTTGACCATGCCGATCTCCTCGCCCTCGTAGAAGGCGCGCGCGACCGCGACATATTCCGAGATCACGGCGCGGGCCGGCACATCCTTGCGGAACGCGAGTTCATAGGCGCCGGCGCGGAAGATCGCCCGGACCACCGCCTCGATACGCTTCAGCGGCCAGCCGGAGGCGAGCGCCTCGTCCACCGAGCGGTCGACCAGGCGCTGCTCGCGGACGACACCGCCCAGCAGATCGCGGAAGAAGGCGATCTCGGCCTTGGGCAACTCGATGTCCTCGACCAGCTTGCCGATCCAGAACGCCTCGAACTCGGCCATGGCCTCGACCACACCGCGCCCGCCGATCTCCATCTCGTAGAGCGCCTGCACGACCGAGAGCCGGGCGCCCCGGCGCATCTCGGCGCGGTTCGAATCCGGCTTGCTCATGTGGATTGCTCCCCGAGCGAGCGCTTGTAGCGCAGGACCGACAGCGCGGCTTCCGCGGCGCCGCCGCCCTTGTCCATCTCCGAGCGGTTGGCGCGGGCCCAGGCCTGCGCCTCGTTCTCGACGGTCAGGATGCCGTTGCCGAGCGGCAGCGCGAAGGCGACCGAGAGGTCCATCAGCGCGCGCGAGCTCTCGCCGGCGACGATGTCGTAATGGCCTGTCTCGCCGCGGATCACGGTGCCGAGCGCGACCACCGCCTCATAGGGGTCGACCGCCTCGTCGGCGGCACGCAGGCCGATGACGATGGCGGAGGGAATTTCCAGCGCACCGGGCACGGTAACGACATCGACACGGCAGCCCGCCTTGTCGAGGACGGCGAGCGCGCCTTCCAGCAGTTCGTCGGCGAGCGTGTCATAGAAGCGCGCCTCGACCACGAGAACGCGCGCGCCGTCGAGATCGACGGCCGAAGTTGCGGCCGGTGCGGCCGAGGATTGCCGGGGTCCGGCCATGGTTCTTGTCCACTTCGAAACGATGAGGCCGCTGGTTAGACCTCCGCACGCGCCTCCGCAAGCCGCGCGGCATAGCGCGCCATCAGATCGACCTCGACATGGACGGGATCGCCCTCCTTCCGCTGCCCCCAGGTGGTGACCGCGAAGGAGTGCGGGATCAGCAGCACGGTGAAGACGTCGTCCTCGACCGTGTTGACGGTCAGAGAGGTGCCGTCGAGGCAGATCGAGCCCTTGGCGGCGATGAAGCGCGCCAGCCCCTGCGGCGCGCGGATGTGGAAGCGGGCGGTCGCGCCCCATGGCTCGTCGGGATCGGGGGCGATCGGCTCGATCGTCAGGATCCGGCCGACGCCGTCGACATGGCCGGTGACGAGATGGCCGCCGAGCTCGTCGCCGACCTTGAGCGAGCGCTCGAGATTGATCGGGCTGGCCACCTCCCATTCCCCGACCAGAGTCTTCGACAGGGTTTCGGCGGCGGCCTCGACCTGGAAGACGCAGCCGGGCTCGCCATCGCTGCGCGGCCGCAGCGCCGTCACCGTCAGGCAGACACCGGCGCAGGCGATCGAGGCGCCGATCTCGATGCCATCGGCGTCATAGGGGCAGGCGATGGCCAGCCGCTTCAGGCTCGGGCCTTTGCGCTCGCTCTCGACGACGGTGCCGATGGCGGTGACGATGCCGGTGAACATCAGCCTGTCCTCACGAAATGCTCGAAACGGTCGTGACCGATCAGGCCGGTCTCCGCAAGGCGGTAGAGATCGGGGTCGGCCAGCGCCGCCGCAAGGCCCGGACGCACGGCGACGACGCCGGGCTGGCCGAGCGCACGCGGCGAGGTGGAGACCACGACCTCGTCGAGCAGCCCGGCGAGCGCCAGCTTCTCCGCCACGGTCGGCCCCCCTTCCGAAAAGACGTGGGTGATGCCGCGCGTGCCCAGCAGGGTCAGCGCCTCAGCAAGATCGAGATGCCCCTGCGCATCGGCAGAGACGCGCATCACCTCGGCGCCGGCGGCGACCAGCGCCGTCTCGCGCTCGATCGGAGCCGTCTCGGACGCCAGCACCCACAACGGCACGTCATGGACCGTCCGCACGAGTTGCGAGTCCACGGGCAGCCGCAATTGCGAATCCAGCACGACGCGCACCGGCGAGCGCGCCGCCATCCCCGGCAGGCGCACGGTCAGGAGCGGATCGTCGGCCAGCACCGAGCCGATGCCCAGCATGATCGCATCGTGATGGGCGCGCTGGAGATGGACCCAGCCATTCGCCTCGGGGCAGGAGACGGCCAGCCGCGCCCCGCCCGGTCCGCCGGCATAGCCATCCGCCGTGCGGGCGATCTTGAAGGTCACCATCGGCCGGCCCCGCGTCACGCGCAGGACGTGGCCGCGATGGGCCCGTTGCGCCTGCGCTTCCAGCACGCCGGTCGTCACCTCTATGCCCGCCGTGCGCAGCAAAGCGAAGCCCAGCCCCTGGAAGCGCGGGTTGGGGTCGGCCATCGCCGCCACCACACGGCGGACACCGGCGAGGATGGTGCGCTCGACGCAAGGGGGCGCGGCGCGGATGGTGCGGTGGGAGCAGGGTTCCAGCGTAACGTAGAGGGTGCCGCCCGCCGCCGCGTTGGGGCCGGCCCGGTCGAAGGCGTTGGCCTCGCCATGGGGGCGCCCGCCGGGCTGGGTATGGCCGCGCGCGACGATGACCGGCCCGTCGGCGGTGTCCTGCGTCACCAGCGCGCCCACGCAGGGGTTCGGCCAGGTCGTGCCCTGTCCGCGTGCCCCAAAGGCCAGCGCCTGGCGCATGAACTCGCGGTCAATGGCGGCGCGGTCCGCGTCCCGCTCAGCCATCGGACCGGGGCGGCGTCGCGGCGGCCTCGCCCGCCTCCTCGTCGCTGCTGAGCTGGTCGAGGATCGCCTCGAAATCGCGGGCCTCGCGGAAGTTCTTGTAGACCGAGGCGAAGCGGACATAGGCGACGTCGTCGAGCGCCTTCAGCCCCTCCATCACCAGCTCGCCGATGGCGGAACTCGCGATCTCGCCCTCCCCCGAGCTTTCGAGCTGGCGCACGATGCCGTTGACCATACGCTCGATGCGCTCGGGCGCGACGGCGCGCTTGCGCAGCGCGACCTCGATCGAGGTCTGGAGCTTGTCGCGGTCGAAGACGGTGCGCCTGCCCGAGCGCTTGACGACGGTCAGCTCGCGCAATTGCACCCGCTCGAAGGTGGTGAAGCGGCCGCCGCAATCGGGGCAGACGCGGCGACGGCGGATGGCGGCGGAATCGTCGGTGGGGCGCGAATCCTTCACCTGCGTATCGAGGGAGCCGCAATAGGGACAGCGCATGGTGGGCTCAGGGTTGCGCAGCGGAGGCGACGGCCTCCGTGCTCAGGGCTGCGGCGAGATTGGCGCTGGACCAGGACGGCCAGCCCGTTCCCGCAAAATCGCGGTCATGCGACCAGATGTCGGCGTCAAAGGTCCAGGCCAACGCGAGGATGTGGGCGTCCTTGACGCTGCCGTTCCGGTAGGCCGGCGCACGGCGGAGCGCGTCTGCAGCCGCCACCAATGACGAGTGATAGCGCGCTTCCTGCGGCACCTCCATCAGCCTCAATGCGGTTCTCGCATCATGTTCCGCGTCGGGCGCACGATCTCGGAGATGCCAGAGCACGGCCATCAGTTCCGCAACGGATTCTACCGAAAAGAGCAGACGCCTGCGCGTCGCGATTTCGTCCCAGACCCCGCGCAGCTTGAATCCCAGGACCATCGACAGAACGATGTTGGTGTCGACAACCAGAGCAGTCGAGGGTTTGCGGCCGATGTTCACTTTTCGCGCGCGTCGAGAAACTGCTCCAGCCAAGCCTTCGTGTCCGGGCTCAACTGGGCATGATGCGCCTCGATTTGGTCAAGGACGCGCTTCCATGCCTCAGGATCGGGCTCCCTCAATGGAGTCAGAAAGGCGACGGTTTCCCCGTCGCTCTGGATCGGAACAGTATGCGGCAGCGCCTTGATCATCGCGGCCTACATCTTCTGCAGTTCGCGCATCGTCACGGCGGCCTTGCCCATATCGACCTCCATTGCCCGATCCGTATGTAACCCCGTAGGGCGGCCATCTCAAGCCGCCCTGCGGGGCCGCAACCTCAATAGATCGGGAAGCGCCCGGTCAGCTCATGCGCCTTGGCCTTGACCGCCTGCTCGACCGCGGCGTTGCCCTCTTCGCCATTGGCTGCGAGCCCGTCCAGAACCTCGGCGATCAGTTCGCCGACCTTCTTGAACTCGGCGACGCCGAAGCCGCGCGAGGTGGCGGCGGGCGTGCCCAGGCGGATGCCGGAGGTGACCATCGGCTTCTCCGGATCGAAGGGGATGCCGTTCTTGTTGCAGGTGATGTGGGCGCGGCCGAGCGCGATCTCGGCGGCCTTGCCGGTGACCTTCTTGGAGCGCAGATCGACCAGCATCAGGTGGTTGTCGGTGCCGCCGGTGACGAGGTCGAAGCCCCTTGTCTTCAGCGTGTCAGCGAGCGCCCTGGCGTTCTCGACGACGGCGCGGGCGTAGATCTTGAACTCGGGCTGCAGCGCCTCCTGGAAGGCCACCGCCTTGGCGGCGATGACATGCATCAAGGGCCCGCCCTGGATGCCTGGGAAGATCGCTGAGTTGAACTTCTTCGCCAGCGCCTCGTCATTGGTCAGGATCATGCCGCCGCGCGGACCGCGCAGGGTCTTGTGGGTCGTCGTGGTCGCGACATGGGCGTGCGGGAACGGCGAGGGATGGGCGCCACCGGCGACGAGGCCGGCGAAATGCGCCATGTCGACGAAGAGATAAGCGCCGACCTCGTCGGCGATGGCGCGGAAGCGGGCGAAATCCCAGTGCCGAGCATAGGCCGAGCCGCCGGCGACGATGACCTTGGGCTTGTGCTCGCGGGCGAGGCGCTCCAGCGCGTCATAGTCGATGAGCTGGTCGACGACGCAGACGCCGTAGGAGACGACGTTGAACCATTTGCCGGACTGGTTGACCGGCGCGCCATGGGTCAGGTGGCCGCCGGCGGCGAGATCGAGGCCCATGAAGGTGTCGCCGGGCTGCATCAGGGCCATGAACACGGCCTGGTTGGCCTGGCTGCCGGAATTGGGCTGGACATTGGCGAAGCCGCAGCCGAAGAGCCGGCAGGCCCGCTCGATCGCCAGCTTCTCGGCGATGTCGACGAACTGGCAGCCGCCATAATAGCGCCGGCCCGGATAGCCTTCCGCGTATTTGTTGGTCATCACCGAGCCCTGCGCCTCGAGCACGGCCCGCGACACGATGTTCTCGGAGGCGATCAGCTCGATCTCGTCGCGCTGGCGGCCGAGTTCGAGCTCGATCGCGCGGGCGATTTCGGGATCGGCATCGGCCAGCGAGGCGCCGAAGAACGAGTTCGACAGGTGCTTTTCAGCGGCGGCGTCATGGCTCATGGCGAGGCTCCATCGGCGCTGGATCGCCGCATGGCCCGGACCGGAGGCCCATGCGGTTTCAGTCTGGCTTGCGGAATCCGCGCATGATCCCGCCATCGGCGGTCCCGTAGCACCGGCGGAGCGCCTTTCCAAGCGTGAAGCGGGCGACATGAGCGCGCGGGGGAGAACGCGAACTGCGTCATGCCACGAGACTGGGCCGGCTTCGTCGAAGAGTGTCGCCGCCAGTCGCTCGTCGTCGCAGCGACGGACGCCGCCGATGACGATCTGAACAACTTCCTCGAGGGCGCGGTTGCCGATCTCGCCGGCGAGAATGAGGCGTGACGCGCGGCGACATCGTCACCGTTGCGATGACGGCCGATGTCGGAAAGCCCCGCCCTGCCCTCGTCGTCCAGCCGATCCTTTCGATCAGACCGGCACGATCACGGTCCTGCTGATCTCGGGAACGCAGGTCGATGCCCCCCTGATCCGGCTCACCGTTCCGCCGACGCCGCAGAACGGCCTGCTCAAGCCGTCTCAGGTCCCGATCAACAAGGCGATGCCGGTGCAGCGGCAAGGGGCCGGCGCTGTCATCGGGGGCTCGATGATGCGGTCCTGTTGGCGGTGACGCGGTGGCTGGCGCTGTTTTTCGGGCTCAAGCTAAGCATGATTGGGGCGCGCGTCGTCCGCCACGCCCGCGCCATCACCTTCCAACTGCTAGAAGTGGCCACCACCGCTCCGATGATGCCCGCCATCCTTGCTGCCATCCGCCGTCTTCGAGCGCCACCGTCATGCGCCTGACCATGATCTCGACCCCAACTCAACGAAAAGGGCAGAGCAATTCTGTCCAGCGTGCTGAAAAGCCAGCCGAAGCATACGAAGGGGCCGAGGATGACCACGCCATCTGACCTCCGTCACTCGAAGCCGCCTGGCGGCGCCAGCCCGCGCCCGGTCCGGAACGGAGAGCGCTTGACCTAGCGGCATCGTGAGCAGATTTTGACCTCAAACCGCAGGCCATTTGGGGAGTGACGGATAAACTAAAGTCGCGCTGACGTTGCCCCCTTTGACTCTCGCGTGAAGTTCGTTCTAATTCTGGTAAAATAACAACAGAATTTCGGGGAGACAAACATGAAGCTCATCCTGTCGATCGCCACCCTTGCTGCAACACTCTTTGCAGTTCCGGCCACAGCTCAACCTGCAAAGACCGAATGTTTGGCCGGCGCAAAACCTGGCGGCGGTTTCGACTTGACCTGTCGGTTGCTTGCTAACTCGCTTCAAGCCGCCAAGATCATCAGAAACCCGATGGCTGTTTCCTACATGGAAGGTGGCGTTGGCGCCGTGGCCTACAATCATGTCGTCGGTTCGCGCCCGGCTGATGGCGGCCTCGTTGTCGCGGCCTCCTCCGGCTCGGCGCTGCTGCTCGCCCAGAAAAAGTTCGGCAATCACGATGAGAACGCGGTGCGCTGGGTCGGCGCGCTCGGCGCCGATTACGGCGTGATTGCGGTCGCTCCCGACAGCCCGATCAAGTCGCTGAAGGAACTGGTAACGGAATACGCCAAGAACCCGGCCGGCTTCCCCATCGGCGGCGGTGGCGCGGTCGGCAGCCAAGACTGGATGAAGGCGGCGCTGATCGCGCGCGCAGGGGGAGCTGACCCCAAGAAGATGCGCTATGCCGCGCTCGAGGGCGGCGGGGCGGTGACCACGGCCTTGCAGGGCGGACACATCAAGATCGCTGCGGGCGACGCTTCGGAAATGGTGAAGCTGATCGAGGCCAACCGCATCCGCGTGCTCGCAATCATGTCGGACAAGCGCCTGCCTGGTGTGTTCGCGAACATTCCTACCGCCAAGGAGCAGGGCTACGACATCGAATGGCCGATCTGGCGCGGCTTTTACGTTGGGCCAAAGGTGACCGAGGCTGAATACAAGTGGTGGGTCGACACGCTGACCAAGCTGATCACTACCCCGGAGTTCAAGCAGGAGCAGGAAACCCGCGGGCTCTTCCCCTTCGACATGGTGGGCACCCAGTATGACGAGCGCGTAAAGGCCGATGTGAAGCGCTTCCGCGCGCTCGCGACAGAAGCCGGGCTCTGAGCCGCATCGGGCTTTCCGTTGGCTGCGGCGCGGCTCACGCGTCGCCAAGGCCGGGATTGATCGACGAAGTATGGCGCGCCGCATGGCGCGCGACAACTCTGCCTCGTGGCTTCAGGCCGCCCGGCATCATGTGGCCGTCGCTCCAGCCCGGCCCGGGACATCAGTGCTTCGGGGGGAGCGGATCGCATGACGGGACAGGGGCAGCGACTAAGCGGCGGGCGTTGGGCGGCCATCGCGATTATCATCGGGGCAGCGGGGCTGGCCTTTGCCTCGACCACCATCAAGTACGCTTTCGCCTCCGATCCGCTCGGGCCGCGCACGTTCCCCTTCGTGCTTGGCCTCGGGCTGGCGCTGTGTGGGCTTTGGTATTTTATCCAGCCCGGCGAAAGCGAGGCGCCCCCGAACCGCAAGGAATTGGCCAACGTGCTCGGCTTCATGACGCTGGCCTGCCTCACGGTCGGGCTAATGCCATGGATCGGGTTCATCATGGCGATGACGGTGCTGTGCACCGGCATGGCGCTGATGTTCGGCGCGTCCTTTGCGGTCTCTCTCGCGTCCGGTGTGGCTCAATCTCTGGTCTGGTGGGCCTTGTTTGGCCCTTTGCTGGGCGGCACCCTCCCTATCGGTCCTCTCGGTTTCTGATACCGGCCCATCCCATCCTTCCGACCGTCAGGAGCCGGCCATGATGTCCCTTGATTACCTCTGGCAGGGCTTCGGCGTCGCGCTGCAGTGGAAGAACCTCTTCTTCGGCTTTCTCGGCTGCTTTCTCGGCACGATGATCGGCTGCCTTCCGGCCATCGGGCCGATCAACGGCATCGCCCTGCTGTTGCCCATCGCCTACACCGCCGGCTTGCCGCCCGATTCAATGCTGATCCTTCTGGCCGGCGTCTACTACGGCGCGGAGTATGGCGGGCGCATCTCATCGATCCTGCTCAATGTCCCAGGTGATGCCGGCGCCGTCATGACCGCGATCGACGGCTATCCCATGGCCCGCGCCGGCAAGGCCACCGAAGCACTGGTGATCTCGGGCGTCTCGTCCTTCTATGGCGGCATCATCGCCGTGTTGGCGATGACCTTCCTCGCCCCGCTCTTCGGCATGCTGGCTATCAAATTCGGCCCTGCCGAATACTTCGTCCTGATGGTCTTTGCCTTCGCCACGCTGTCCTCGATGGTGGGCCACGAGCCAGTGAAGACGCTCATCGGCTGTTTGATCGGGCTTGCCCTGACGACCATCGGCCTCGATCCGACCTCGGGAGCGTATCGCTTCACCTTCAATCAGCCGGAGCTGCATGACGGCATCGAGTTCATCGTGCTCGTGATCGGGCTATTTTCGATCTCCGAGGTGCTGCTGATGCTGGAGAAGCAGGCCGGCGGTTCCTTCCGGCCGCTGGCGGTCACCGGCAGCTATCCGAGCTGGAAGGTCATCCGCGAGATCTGGTGGCCCTCCGTCCGTGCCACAGTCATCGGCTTCATCGTCGGCGTGCTGCCAGGCACCGGCGCGTCCGTCGCCAGCGCGGTCGCCTATACCACTGAGAAGCGGCTGAGCGACAAGGGGGATTTCGGCAAGGGCAGCGCCATTGGCCTCGCGTCCCCTGAAGCGGCGAACAACGCCGCCGCCACCGGTGCCTTCGTGCCAATGCTGACGCTCGGCGTGCCGGGCAGCGGCACCACGGCAGTGATGCTGGGAGCGTTGATGCTCTATAACATCCAGCCCGGTCCGCAGCTTTTCACCGAGCAGCCGGCGCTGGTAGGCGGCCTCATCGCCTCGATGTACATCGGCAACATCATGCTGCTTGTCATGAACCTGCCTATGGTGAAGCTCTTCGTCTCCGCCCTGCTGTTGCCGAATTGGGTACTGATTCCGGCCATCACCGTGCTCTCCGTCCTGGGTGTCTACACTGCCTATTCCAGCGTGCTGTCGGTGTTCATCATGCTCGGCATCGGGGTGGTGGGCTATGCGTTGCGCAAGCTCGGCTTCGACATGGCGCCGATCATCCTCGGCTTCGTGCTGGGCAAGGTGATGGAGACAAATCTGCGCAATGCCCTTGCCATTTCAGGCGGTGAGCTGTCGATCCTGTATGAAAGCACGCTGTCGATGAGCCTGTGGGTAATGGCCGCAGCCATCATCGTGGTGCCTTGGGTGCTTGCGCGGCGAAAACGGGCTTAAGGGGCTGGCGCGGCTGGCGGTGGTTTCCGAATTCCGCACCGTTCTTCGGCTAGGGAGCGCAGGGTCGAAAGCTCTACCTCGACGTCAGCTGTCGGCGCCGCGCGGGGAGCCGCTCCCGACCCGCACCAGACACAGCACTCCCCCACGAAAAACCCGCCGTCGCCGGCGGGTTTCCTCGTCTCACACGGCTCGCAAACAGCCGCTCAGATGTCCTGCTCGCCCTGCAGCGCGGCGACGGGGGCCGGGCCCAGCCCGTCCTTGTTGTAGATGTCGTCGCGGAACTGGACGCCGCCATCGGGCGTCGCCCAGGCGGTGACGTAGACCCAGTGACAGGGCACCGGCGTGGCCAGGCGCGCATTGATGCGCTCGCCCGAGGCGATGACCTGGTCGATCTTGGCGCGATCCCAGCCGGGGGTGTCCTTGAGCAGCCAGGCGATGTAGTCGCGCACGTTCTGGACGCGGATGCAGCCCGAGGAGACGAAGCGGAAATCGTCACCGAAGATGCCCTTGGCCGGCGTGTCGTGCATGTAGACGCCGTGCGGGCTGGGAATGTTGATGCGCACGAAGCCGAGCGAGTTGAACTCGCCGCCCGGATCCTGCCGGAAGGTGTAGCGGGTCGCCTCGTCCGAGTTCCAGTTCACCCGCTCCGGGGCGATCTCGCCGCTGGGGCCGATGATGCGGATCTTGTTCTCGGTCAGGTAGTTCGGCTCCTTGCGCATCTTCGGGATCAGATCCTTGCGGATGATCGAAGCGGGCACGGTCCAGGTCGGGTTGAAGTTGACCTCGGGAATGCGGGTCGAGAGCAGCGGCGACTGGCGGTCGATCTTGCCGACGCCGGCGGCATGGCGGGTCGCGACATGGCCGTTCTCGACCGTCTCCACCATCGCGGCGGGAATGTTGGCGACGACATAGCGGTTGCCGAGATTGCCGGACCAGGTGCGCAGGCGGATGACGTTGGTCTCGAGTTGGCGGATGCGGCGGTCGATCGGCACGTTCAGCGCGGCGACGGTCGCGCGGTTGATCGCGCCGGTGGTTGAGAGACCGACCCGGGCCTGGAAGTTGCGCACGCCCGCCTCGACATAGGAATCGTAGACGTTGCTGGTGCCCGCATTGGCGGTGAGATCGCCGGTGATGATGAGGCGCTGGCGCAGGGCGACGACGCCCGGCCCCTTCGCGCCCACCGACATCCGGTCTCCGAGTTGCACCGACGGCCAGCCACCGCGCGCGGCGAGGTCGCGATAGGCGACGATGGCGGCCTCCGTCGCCTGAAGCGATTCCGGCGAGAGCATCGGCGTATGGGAGCGGGCCACTGCGTTGCGGGCGCCGGCATCGTAGCTCTGGCGCCACTCCGCCTGCTGGGCGAAGGCCGGCACGGCCGAGGTCGCAGCGGCGCCCGAAAGCAGCGCCAGAACTGTTTCGCGGCGGGTCAGGCTCATCGTCGGCATCACGTCCCTCTCGAACTCGTTCATCCTGCGCGGTCCGGCAAGGACCCGAAGGCCGCCCGCCGGTGCGGGAGCCTCATAACGGGCGAAGCTGCCGTAACACAATTAACGAGGCGTGATGAGCGCGGCGAATTTAGGGCATGGCCGCATCCGGCAACAGTCAGGGGCGAATTGTGGCGCCAAGGCAACGCGACGCCGCCCCCGGCCGGAGGCGGGAGCGGCGACAGCGTCCGAAAGAGGCGGGAGCGGGAGCGATCCCGCTCCGCTTCAGAGCTTGTAGCGGATCTGGTCGGTCCAGAAGCGCTCGAGGCGCAGCAGGGCGTTGTTCATGCGCTCGAAATCGTCGGCCGCGATGCCGCCGATCTGCTCGACCGTGCGGACGTGCTTGTCGTAGACGCCCTTCACGAGATTGTGCACTTCGGCGCCCTTCTCGGTGAGGCTGATGCGCACCGAGCGACGGTCGATCCGCGAGCGGGCATGGTGGAGATAGCCGAGCTCGACCAGCTTCTTGACGTTGTAGGAGACGTTCGAGCCGAGATAGTAGCCGCGGGTGCGCAGCTCGCTGGCGGACAGCTCGGCGTCGCCGATGTTGTAGAGCAGCAGGGCCTGCACGCTGTTGACGTCGTCGCGGCCGCGCCGCTCGAACTCGTCCTTGATGACGTCGAGGAGGCGGCGATGCAGCCGCTCCACCAGCGTGAGGGACTCGAGGTAGAGAGGCTTCACCTTCAGGTCAGCCTCGTCAGACCTTTCGACAACCGAAGTCTTGACGCTCGCTTTCATGGTATATCCCGCCTGTTGACCGTCGGTCAGGATTGATCTCCCGATCCGCTTCTGAGAAACACCATAGGCGGGCCGGATGAAAACGAGTTTAAATATCAGGATGAATCAGGGATTTACCCCTTTGGGTGAATGCAAGGTGAAGCCGGAAAGCCTTAAGCTAAAGCGTTAGTTACCGTGACTCGCCGCTGTCGAACGGTCCGGCCTCAGGCGCTTTCGTTCTCGGCGGCCCAGGTCGCGACGAAATAGGCCAGGATCGCGCAGAGATAGGCCCCCGCCAGCCAGAGCGTCATCGGCAGCATTCGCGGGAAGAAGAAGGCCAGCAGCAGATGGCTGATCGCGGCCAGCAGCCAGAGCACGCCGCCCCAGGTCGAGGTCAGCCAGAGGCCGACGGCCGCGACGAGATCGATCACCGCGAAATAGACGATGATGGCCTGGAAGCTGAGCAGGCGGTTCTCGAAGGGCGGCTGCGCCTCGCCCCAGACGCCGAAGATCACGCCCCAGGCGAGCAGCCCCTTGGCGAGCCAGAGCACGGAGAGGATGCGCAGCATCCAGACCAGCAGCGTGCGCCAGCGCGTCGAGGCGGCCTGCGCGCCGCCGCCCGCTCCACCCTCGATGCGCCCGCTGCGCAGCGTGTCAGTGTCGCCCGCCGGCATCGCCTCAGGACTCCAGCGCCAGTTCGGCCGCGCCGAGCGGGGCGAAATAGGCCGCGATCGCGGCGGGATCGACGTCGTCGAGCGAGGCCGGCCGCCAGTGCGGCGCATGGTCCTTGTCGATCACCACAGCGCGCACGCCCTCGTAGAAGTCATGGCCATGGGCGATACGCGAGACGATGCGGAATTCGGTGCGCATGGCCTCGGCGAAGTCGAGGCCGGCGCCGCGGCGCATCTGCTCGAAGGCGATGGCGACGCTGGTCGGCGACTTCACCGCGAGCGTCTGGCGCAGCTTGGCCGCAAACGCGCTGCCGGCGCCCGCGGCCGCCGCCAGCCGGGCGAGGATCTCCGGCAGGGTCGGCGCGCCGAAGCAATGGGCGATCGTCTCGCGCTCGCCGGCGAGTTTCGCCGGGCCGGGATCATGGCTGAACGCGGCGAGGATGTCGTCCAGCGCACCACGGCGCGTCAGGGCGTCCGTCACCTCCGCCATGCGCGCGCTCGGCACGGCATGGGTCGCGAGCCCGAACGCCAGCGCATCGGCCGCGCCCACACGGTCGCCCGTCAGCGCGAGATAGATGCCGGCCGCGCCCGGCAGCCGCGGCAGCGCATGGGTCGCCCCGACATCGGGGAAGAAGCCGATGCCGACCTCGGGCATCGCGAAGAGGTAGCGCTCGCCCGCGATGCGGTGGCTGCCATGCAGCGAGATGCCGACGCCGCCGCCCATGACGATGCCGTCGATCAGCGCGACATAGGGCTTCGGATAGCGCTTGATGCGGGCGTTGAGGATGTACTCCTCGCCCCAGAAGGCGAGCATCTCGTCATGGCGGCCCGCCCTGCCGAGATCGTGCAGGGTGCGGATGTCGCCGCCGGCGCAGAAGGCCTTGTCGCTCGTGCTGGTGACGACGATGCGCTCCACGGCCGGGTCGGTCTCCCAGGCGTCCAGCGCGCGGGCGAGTTCGCGGACCATCGGCAGGCTGAGCGCGTTCAGCGCCTTCGGCCGGTCGAGCACGACCATGCCGGCCGCACCGCGCACCTCGCACAGGATCTCCGGGCTCTGCGACATGCGGTTGCGCTCCCTGCTGCGTCGGCCCCGGTTCTGGTCCGGGCCCGGGATGCTTGTCAACGCGCCCCGGCCGCCCCGCCCCGTTGCGACCACAGGCCCTTTTTTGGAAAGGTTCCGATGTGCTAGGGTGATGCTTCCGGCCTTGCCGGCATCACCGAGCCGACGGAGGCCTCATTGGACACCCGCAACGTGCGGCCTTTCCCGGCGCCGCAAACCCGCCAGGATCAGGCTTCGCCCGCTCTCGGCCTGACCCGGCGCATGCGGCGCAACCGCAAGGCGGAATGGTCGCGGCGGCTGGTGCGCGAAACGCGGCTGACGACCGATGATCTGATCTGGCCACTCTTCCTGATGGATTCGAGCGAGGCGCGCACGCCCGTCGCCTGGATGCCGGGCGTTGACCGCCTCAACATCGACGAGGCGGTGCGCCAGGCCGCCCATGCGGCCTCGCTGGGCATCCCGGCGATCGCGCCCTTCCCCTTCGTGGACAAGGCGCTGCGCGATCCGACCGGCTCCGAGGCGCTGAACGCGCGCAACCTGATGTGCCGGGCGGTGCGGGCGATCAAGACCGAGGTGCCGCAGATCGGCATCATCTGCGACGCGGCGCTCGACCCCTACACCTCCCATGGTCATGACGGCGTGATGGACGGCGAGCGCATCCTCAACGACGCCAGCGTCCATATCCTCGTGCAGCAGGCGCTGGCGCTGGCCGATGCCGGCGCCGACGTGATCGCCCCCTCCGACATGATGGACGGGCGGGTCGGCGCGATCCGGGCCGCGCTCGACGCGTCGGGCCAGGAGGACGTGCAGATCATGGCCTATGCGGCCAAATATGCGTCGGCCTTCTACGGCCCGTTCCGCGACGCGATCGGCACCAACGCCACGCTGGTCGGCGACAAGCGCACCTACCAGATGGACCCCTGCAATTCGGACGAGGCGATCGCCGAGGTCGGCCTCGATCTCGAGGAGGGCGCCGACATGGTGATGATCAAGCCCGGCCTGCCCTATCTCGACATCGTCGCGCGGGTGAAGGACCATTTCCGGGTGCCGACCTTCGCCTACCAGGTCTCGGGCGAGTACGCGATGATCATGGCGGCGGCCGGCAATGGCTGGCTCGACGGCGAGCGCGCGATGATGGAGAGCCTGACCGCCTTCAAGCGGGCCGGCGCCGACGGCGTGCTGACCTATTTCGCGCCGCAGGTGGCGCAGAAGCTCAAGGCCGCCGGCTGAGGGCTCGCCTCCTCCCGTCATTTCGAGCGCAGCGAATCCATCCAGCGACATGGCGCTCGACGCCCCCTGGATTGCTTCGTCTCTGCGCTCCTCGCAATGACGAATGGCGCGCGGCCGCTTCTGCGTTACGTTGCGCGCCGTATGCGCCCTCTCCTGCCGACGATTCTGCTGGTTCTCGCGCTCGCCTCCTGCAGCGAGCGCTTCGACACCGACCAGCAGCGGCTCTGCCGCCAGGCGATTCCCGCTCTAAACGCGCCGGGCACGCCGATCACGATCGAGCGGTCTGGCACCGGCTCGCGGCCCCATGTCCTGCGCATGATCTATCTGGCGGGGCCGGCCTCAGGCCCGGTGCGCCGGCGCAGCATCGACTGCCTCTTCGCCGGCGAGGGCCAGGGCCTGCGTCGCGGCGGCCTGATCGGCATCGCCTCCGACGGCCAGCCGATGACCGATGCGAGCTTCTACCTGCTGCGCCGCTTCTATCTGGAGGACCGTGTCGATCCGCCGGTCGACCCCGGCGCCGCCCTGCCGCTCTGGCTGCCGGAGCTTCCTCACGGCATGGCCTACGGGCTGCAGCAGGGGCTCAGCGCCCTGCCCACGGCGGCGATCTACGCCCTGCTGGCCTGCGCCTATGCGCTGATCTACGGCCTCAGCGGGCGCATCATCCTCAGTTTCGGCGAGTTCGCGGCGCTGGGCGCGACGGCTGCGGTGGTCGGGGCGGCCCTGTTCGTCTCGGTTGCGGCCTCGACGCCGGTTGCGGGGCTGATGGCGGCCTTCGTCGTCGCCATTCTCGTCGCGGCCCTGCACGGCTTCGCGATGGGGCGCTTCGTGCTGAGGCCCCTCGCCCAGGCCCGGGGCCAGGCGGTGCTGATCGCGACGCTGGGCCTTGCGCTCGCCCTGTCGGAATATCTGCGGCTGGCGCAGGGCACCGGGCTGCGCTGGCTGCCGCCCGTGCTGAACGAGCCGATGCCGCTGGCGCGCGCCGGCAGCTTCGTCGTGACCGCGACGCCGCTGGGGCTGGGCGTGGCTGCGGCCGGCTTTTGCGCGACGCTGGGGCTCGTCCTGCTGATCGCGCGCTCGGCCTATGGGCGGCAATGGCGCGCGGTCGCCGACGATTCGCGCACCGCCGCGCTCTTCGGCGTCGATCCAAGGGCGGTCCATGACCGGGCGCTGATCCTGGCCTGCGCCGCCAGCGGCATGGCCGGCGTCATCGTCACGGCGGTCTATGGCGGGATGGGCTTCGCCGGCGGCTTCACGCTCGGGCTCAAGGCTCTGATCGGCGCCATCCTCGGCGGCATCGGCACGCCGGCGGGCGCAGCGCTCGGCGGGCTTTGCATCGCCCTGTTCGAAGTGCTCTGGTCGGCGACGATGCCGATCGAACAGCGCGACATCGCCGTCTATGCCCTGCTCGCCGTGGTCCTGCTCCTGCGGCCGGGCGGCTTCTTCGGCGATGGTGCGCTGGCGCCACGGCCCGTCTGAGTGCCTTTGCCCTGTCCTTCCCCTACCCTTTGAGCAACCGGACTCCCCCATCATGAGCGAGCCCTTCACGATCACGCCGGCGGATATCGAGGCGGCGGCGCGGCGCATCGAGGGCCATGTGCTGCGCACCCCGCTGGTGCCGGCGCCGCGCCTCTCGGCCCTCACGGGGGCGACCGTGCTGGTCAAGCACGAGAACATGCAGGCGACCGCCTCCTTCAAGGAGCGCGGCGCGGTCAACAAGCTGCTGACGCTGGACGAGGACGAGCGGGAGCGCGGCGTCATCGCGATGTCGGCCGGCAACCACGCCCAGGCGGTGGCCTATCACGCGCGGCGCTTCGGCATCCCTGCGACGATCGTGATGCCGGAGTCGACACCGCTGGTGAAGGTCGAGAACACGCGCTCCCATGGCGCCCGCGTCGTGCTGCATGGCGAGACGCTCTACGAATCGGCGCAGAAGGCGCGCGAACTCGCGGAGGCAGAGGAACTGGTCTTCGTGCATCCCTATGACGATCCCGCCGTGATGGCCGGCCAGGGCACGATCGCGCGCGAGATGCTCGACGACGACCCCGATCTGGAGGTGCTGATCATTCCGCTCGGCGGCGGCGGGCTGATGGCGGGCAATGCGGTGGCCGCCAAGGCTCTGAAGCCGTCGATCGAGCTGATCGGGGTGGAGGCTGCGCTCTACCCCTCCTTCTTCAACGCCATCAACGCCGACGACCTGCCCGTCGGCGGGCCGACGCTGGCGGAGGGCATCGCGGTCAAGACGGTCGGCGTCCAGACCCTGCCGATCGTCTCCAGCCTCGTCTCGGACATCGTGCTGGTCGGCGAGGACCTGATCGAACGCGCGGTCTATGCCTACGCCAGTCTTCAACACAGTCTCGCAGAAGGGGCCGGCGCGGCCGGTCTCGCCGCGATGCTGAAGGAGCCGGGGCGCTATGCCGGGCGCAAGGTCGGCCTGCTGCTCTGCGGCGGTAACATCGACACCCGCCTGCTGGCGGCGATCATGGTGCGCGAGCTCGAGCGCGAGGACCGCATCGTCGCCTTCCGGCTGACGACCGCCGACCGGCCGGGCCTGCTCGGCAAGGTCGCGAGCCTGCTCGGCGAGCAGGGCGCCAACATTCTCGAGGTCAGCCATGGCCGGCTCTTCCTTGACGTGCCGGCCAAGGGCGTGACGCTCGACGTCACCGTGGAAACCCGTGGCAGCGCCCATTCGGCCGCGATCGAAGCGGCCTTGCGCGAGAGCGGCTTCGCACCCCATCGCGTGCTGCCGCGCGGGCTCGCGGGCCGCGATCTTGCGGAACCGGGTCGCTGACCAAACATTATGTCCAGAGCCGCACCGGCCCAAACGAGAACAGGACAGATTTCACGATGAGCGACACCCGCTACGGCCAGCCCCCGATCGTCGCGATGGGCGAGCGACCCGTCCAGGATGTCAGCGGCGTCCTGGGCTCGCGCATCTTCGCCTGGATCGGCGACATCATCATCCTCGCCATCCTCGGCACGCTGGTCTGGTTCGCGCTCGGCGTGCTCGGCATCGTCACCTTCGGCGCGACCTGGCTGCTGATCCCGATCGCCACGGTTGCAACGGCCCTCGGCTACGCCGCGCTGACCATCGGCGGCCCGCGCCAGGCGACCTGGGGCATGCGCATGGCCGGCCTGCGCGTCGAGACCGCCACCGGCGGCCGGCCGGACGGGCTGGCGGCCGCGGTCCACGCCCTGCTGTTTTATGTCGCGGCCTCGACAGTAGCGCTCTGGCTGCTCGACATTCTCTGCGGCATCGTGCGCAGCGACCGGCGCCTCGGCCACGACCTGCTCACCGGGCTGGTGGTGGTGCGCGCCTGACGGCAGGGCGGCAGGCGGGCCTTGTTGCCGTCGTCGCTGCTGCTAAACTCAGGTTCGACCCCGATGCCGGAGCGAACCTGACGTGACGCGCCCGTTGCGGGATGCCCCGCAATTCTACCTGACGTCGCCGACGCCGTGCCCCTATCTGCCCGGGCGCGAAGAGCGCAAGGTGTTCACGCATCTCGTCGGCGCGCGTGCCCGCGATCTCAACGACGTGCTCAGCCATGGCGGCTTCCGGCGCTCGCAGAGTATCGCCTATCGCCCGGCCTGTGAAACCTGCCGGTCCTGCATTTCCGTGCGCGTGCTGGTGGATGATTTCCGGCCCTCGCGCAGCTTCCGCAAAGTGATGTCGCACAACAGCGACCTCATCGGCGAGTGGCTGTCGCCCCGGCCCCGCTCGGAGCATTACTCGCTGTTCCGGACCTATCTCGACGAGCGCCACCCCGACGGCGGGATGGCGACGATGTCGGCGCTGGATTTCGCGATGATGGTCGAGGATACGCATGTCGAGACCGCGCTGATCGAGTACCGCCGCCGCGGCCCCGACAGCGGCTTCACCGGCCGCGGCCAGGGCGATCTCTTCGCGATGGCGCTAACGGACACGCTGAGCGACGGGCTCTCCATGGTCTATTCGGTGTTCGACCCGTCGCTGGAGGCCCGCTCGCTCGGCACCTTCATGGTGCTCGACCATATCGAGCGGGCACGGCGGCTGCGCCTGCCTTACGTCTATCTCGGCTACTGGGTCGATGGCTCACCGAAGATGGCCTACAAGCAACGCTTCCTGCCCCAGGAACGCCTGCTGCCGCAAGGCTGGGAGCGCTTCGGCTGACGCCCCCTCCACGACCGCCGACGCCGTTGACGCTGCGGCAATAGGTTTTGTTCATATCAATTTCCGACAATGGTTTTCGCGGTCGCCGGGCTGCGTCACATTGGCCGGCGCCCCCCGGGGCGGGTCCGTCAGGAGAAAGGCTTCGGGGGCGTCATGCTGCACTCCCTGTTCAAACTCGCCGCGGAGACCTCGTCCGACGCGCGCCGGAAGCTGCTGCAGGCGGTGACGGACCTGTTTTTCTGCGACCCGGAGCCGACAGGACTCTCCAAGCACCATTACGGAGAGATCGCGCTGCGCGCCCTGCCCCATCTCGATAGCGAGGCGCGGCAAGGTTATGCCGACGAGGTCGCCGCCGAGCCGAACCTGCCGCGCAGCGTCGCCAATGCGCTGGCCGGTGACCCGGATGGCGAGGTCGCTCAGCTGGTGCTGCGGCTCTCGCCCGTCCTCACCGACCGCGATCTCGCGGCGATTGCGCTGAACCAGTCGCAGGCCCATCTCGCCGCCATCGCCGAGCGCGTGCGCCTGTCGGAAAACATCACCGACATCCTGGTCGACCGCGGCGACACCGTCGTGCTCAAGACCGTGGGCGGCAACGAGGGCGCCGCCTTTTCGGAGGAGGGCTTCGACCGGCTGCTGGAGCGCGGCCGCGAGGAGGCGGCGATCCCGCGGGCGGTCGCCGTCCGCTCCGACCTCAGCGATGCCCGGGCCGAGCGCGTCCTGCGCGTGCTGGTGGAACTGGGCGAGGACGACGACATCGACCTCGCCTCCGACAGCGAGGCGGCCGCGATCGCGCGGCTGGCACGGCGCCAGCGGCTCGAGGTCAACCAGCTCATCGGCGATCTCAAGGGCGGGACGCGCCCGCTCGACGATGTCGTCGTGATGCTGGCCGAGGAGGACCGCGCCTACCATCTCGCGCAGGTGCTGGCGCGCGTTTCCGACATCGGCGTCGAGCAGGCCCTGCGCGCCCTGCTGCAGCGGGACGTCAGCGGCATCGCGCTGGCCTGTCGCGCGCTGGACATCGGCATCGCCGGCTTCGCGGCCGTGCTGGCGCTGCGGGCGCGGCGCCTGATGTTCGCCAACAAGGACACGGAGGAGGATCTGCGCCGCTACGCCCAGATCGACAGCGCCGCCGCCACGCGCGGGATGCGCTTCATCCGGATGAAGGCGCGCGTCGCCTGAGGGCCGGACGCGTCGATGCGCTTCATCCGCCCCCCGCCGGAAGGGCGAATGACGCGGATCACGCAGGGTCATCTTAATGATCGGTCAAACCCTCGGCGCTATGCTGGCGCTCTGATGTGTTTCCGGATCGCCCCATGCTCAGCGAACTGTCCCGAATGCCTGCGGAAATGTCGTCGGACAGCCGGCGGCAACTTCTGAACGCAGTCACCGATCTGTTCCTGCTCGACGAGGCGCCCAACGAGGCGTCGCAGGCGCATTACGGCGACATCGCCCTCAAATCGCTGCCGCATCTCGAAGTCGATGCGCGGCGCGACTATGCTGATCGCGTCGCCGAGACGCCTACCCTGCCGCGCGACGTGGCGGTGACGCTCGCCTCCGACCCCGACGCGGACGTGGCCCGCCTCGTCCTCAAGCTTTCACCGGTCCTGACCGATACCGATCTCGCGGCAATCGCGGTGACGCAGTCGCAGCGCCACCTCGTGGCGATCGCCGAGCGCGCCCGGCTCTCCGAGAGCGTGACCGACATCCTGGTCGAGCGCGGCGACCGCGAGGTTCTGCACACCGTCAGCGCCAACGAGGGCGCCAGCTTGTCCGAGAAGGGCTTCGACCGACTGATCGAGCGCGGCGGGCAGGACGGCCAGATCAGCCTCGCCTTGTCCTCGCGCTCCGACCTGACCCCGAACCGCGCCGAGCGCGTCATGCGCATCGTCGGGCAGATGAGCGAGGACGGGACGCTCTGGAACAAGCCGGGCAGCGAGGCGCTGAGCCTCGCCCGCCAGGCGCGCCAGCAGCGGCTCGAGATCAAGCTGCTGATGGCCGACCTTTCGGCCGGCACGCGCCCGCTCGACGAGATCGTCACCATGCTGGCCGACGAGGATCGCGCCTTCCACCTCGCGCTGGTCTTCGCCCAGGTCGCGAGCCTCAGCACCGACCAGGCCCTGCGCGTGCTGATGCAGCGCGACGCCAGCGGGATCGCCGTCGCCTGCCGGGCGCTCGGCGTCTCGACGGACGCCTTCGGTGCCGTGCTGAAGCTGCGCGGGCGGCGGATGATGTTCGCCAAGGCGGCGACCGAGGACGACCTGAAGTCCTATGCCGCACTCGACGCCGCCACCGCCGAGCGGACGATGCGCTTCCTCAAGCTCAAGACCAAGCTGTCCTGAGGCGCCGGGCCGCCACAAATCCGCGACATTCCGGCCCCCTCATGATAACCTGCTTGCGAGGCATGGCTGCAATGAGGACTGAATTGACCGTGAGAGTGCCGCTTCTCTCCGCCGTGATCGCCGGCGCCCTGCTCCTGCCGGGCGCGGCCCGTGCCCAGTCCTGGCTGCCCTTCGACGGCTTCGCGCCGCTGCCCTCCTTCGCCTGGTCGCAGCCGACGCTGGCGCCCGGCGGCGTGCGCTGGGAGGGCTCCTATGCCCGCATCTCGACGGGCTTCAACGTCACCAGTTCGAAGCGCTTCGGCAGCAGCGCCGGCCCGACCTTCGGGCTCGAGGCGGGCGTGATGAAGCGCGAGGGCAATTTTGTCTACGGGATCGTCGGCGCGCTCGACTACATGCCGAGCTTCGGCGGCTCCAATACGCCGGGCTTCGGCCAGGCGAGCTTCACGCGCGACTTCGCCGGCGCCTTCCAGATCAAGACCGGCGTGCTGGTGACGCCCGACGTGCTTGTTTACACCAAGGTCGGCATGGCCGCCGCCAACGAGACCTATCGCTGGGGCGCGACGCCGTGGTCGGCGCCGTTCTCGCGCAGAGACATCGCGGTGCGACCCGAGGCGCGCGCCGGCGTTGAATGGGCGGTGACCAACAATCTCACGCTTGGCCTCGAAGTCGGCGTCATCGGCCAGAGCATCCGCTGAGAGATTGATTCAGGTGGCTGCGGGGTTGATTCAGCCCGAGGGCGCAGATCTCTGGTGTGATTGGCTTTTTACCAATCTCCTCAACGCAGCTTGGGCGCGGGGAACCCCTCTCCTGTAAGGAGAGGGGCAGGGGTGAGGTGCTGGCCCCTGGACCCGTGGAATGATGCGCCAACCGCGCGCGGCGGTTAGGTCGCGCCTACGCGTCCGACGGCCGACCCCTCACCCTGCCCTCTCCCTACGGGAGAGGGTTCCCCGCGCGATCTGGTCCAAGGTGGTGGGAGCCCCCGCCCTTACCCCCCGAACTTGTTGTTCTTCGGGAATCCCTTGGCGGCAGACGGCCGGCTTCGCCGCGGTGGCCGAGCCATTCCAGCAGTTCGGACTGCGCCACCGTCCAGGTCCGGTTCGAGGTGTCGCGCCAATCCTGGATGTCACCGGGCTCCCGTCTCGTCGTTGCGAAAACGGCGTTCGGCCGGCCGGTGATCGGCCACCGGGCCGGAGGCCGAGCCGATCGCAACACCGCCCACCTGGCGCAGCGACGCGGCCAGTGGCGAGTCGGGTCCAGCCTGCTTCTCGACCTCTGCCAGCACCGACCTGCCATTCCACAGCGCGTTGACATCCATTCCGGCGCCAGCGAACAGCAGGAGCAACTCGGCCGTCATGAAGCTCCCGTCGAGGGTGTTGGGTTCGTGTGGTCGCGGAAATAGCATCGACCAGAGCGGTGGCTTGCCGTCGACATTGAGAAGCCGGGGATCGGCGCCGTGCCGGATTAGCAGCAGGAAGATCGCGCGCGCACGCTCGGCGGTTTCGTCCGACAGCCGCCCCATCTTCAGCGTCGCCGCGGCGTGCCAGAGCGGGCGTCGGTCACCCGCCATCAGGTTGACGTCCGCGCCGGCCGCCAGCAGCGCCTCGACGGCGTCGACGGACATCGTCGCAAAGCCCCTCGCCGCGAGTCCGAGTGCCGATTGCCAGGGAGCGACTTTGGTTGTCGCGTTCGGATTGGCGCCGGTTGAGAGCGCCAGCGTCACCAGATCGAGCCGGTCCGACCTGTCGAGCGCTCGGATCAGGAGATCGTCGGCCTGCCGTTTCGGGTCACCGAGCACCAGCGCCATCGTCGCCGCGGGCGGAAGATCGCCAGAGCCATCATAATACTCGTGCGGTTCCGCCAGGATGTGCTGGACGATCTCGGTATTGCCGCTCGCGACCGCGTCCCGAAGTACATAGGCGGGCCAGCGATGCATGGGCTTCGGCTTAAGGGCAATCAGCCTGCGGAACGTATCGACACGACCCAGCGCGATACTGATCCGGACCGCACTGAAGTACATTCCGTAGCTACCTTGCCAAGGATCGGCGCCTCGGGATGCAAGGTCTTCGACGACCGGTACGTTGCCGCGCGCGGTCGCCCAGGCGAGCGCGGTCATGCCGAATACGTCCAGGGCATCGATCGGGCTGCCCGCCAGAAGCCGCCCGACGTCCTCGGCCGTGCCACGCCGCGCGGCCTCGAAAACGTCTCTTGGAGGCTGTGTTACCGTCCTTGCGGGCGAGGCGAGATGCTCGAAAGAGCGTGACGAGCTGCCATCACCCTGACGGCTCGCCCGACACAGATCGCCGTCAGGATAATCGGGATGGTCGACCAACGCCCGGTTATAGGCAGATGAATACAGCCATCGCGCATGCATCGCTGGCGTGATGAAGTCGCCTCCGACGCCGGAGGGGCCTGCCGCCTTGGGAGCACGGCCCAACGGGGTGAGGCACGTCACACCCGGCGGCGTATGCCGGATCGGGCCGGAATCGATCAGCAGCCCAAAGTTGCCGTTCGACGCAGCCAAGGTCGCGTCAGCGAGCGGATCGCCGCGTTGGGGTTTCGGCGCGTCGTTGGGACGGGCAGCTTGCGCCCAGGCCGTAATTTGAGGCCCGGCGACGCTCAGAATCAGGAGCGCGACAGCAAGGGCGAGCCTCATAACCGCTTCTCCGCAGCGAGCCGCCCCGACCGCCGAGACGTGCCCGCATCAATCTCCCCGCAAGTGAGGCTTCACTGAGGCAGGTTGCGGCCACCCCGCCCGCTGCGATCCAGTCGGTTGCTCCGGATCGCCGCGTTACCCCCCGAACTTGTTGTTCTTCGGGAAGCCCTTGGGCGGCAGGCGGCCGGCTTCGCCGCGGTGGCCGAGCCATTCCAGCAGTTCGGCCTGCGCCACGGTCCAGGTCCGGCCCGAGGTGTCGCGCCAGGTCAGGCCATCCGCGAGCCTGAAGGTCTTGGCGTCGGAGACGCCGCCATCCTTGTAGCGCTGCAGGCGCACGCCCTTGCCGCGGCCCATCTCGGCGACCTGCGAGATCGGGAAGCAGATCAGCTTGCGGTTCTGGCCGATGATCGCGACATGGTCGCCCTCGGCCGGCGTCGCCAGCAGCGCCTCGACGGGCATGTCGACATTGAGCACCTGCCGGCCCTTGCGGGTGTTGGCGACGACATCGTCGGCCGGGGCGACGAAGCCGCGCCCGTCGGTCGTCACCATCAAGAGCTTGAGGCCGGGCCGGTAGGGAAAGGCCTCGACGATCTCGGCATGCTCCTCGAGGTCGATCATCAGGCGGATCGGGTCGCCGAAGCCGCGCCCGCCGGGCAGCTTGGCCGCCTCCAGGGTGAAGACCTTGCCGTTGGTGGCGAGCACCAGGATCTTCGCCGTCGTCTCGGTGAAGAAGGCCGTCTTCAGCCCGTCATCGCCCTTGAAGGTCAGGGTCGACTGGTCCTGGACATGGCCCTTCAGCGCGCGGATCCAGCCCTTTTTCGAGATCACCACGGTGACCGGCTCGCGCTCGACCATCGCCTGGGTCAGGTCGATGTCGGTGGTGTCGGGCATGTCGGCGAAGGAGGTCCGGCGTTTGCCGATCGCGGTCTCCGGCCCGAACAGCTTCTTCACCTGGCGGATGTCGTGCTGGATCAGCTTCCACTGCACGGGTTCCGAGGCCAGAAGCTCCTCGATCTGACCCTTCTCCTTGGTCAGCTCGTCGAGCTCGGTCTTGAGCTGCATCTCCTCGAGCTTGCGCAGCGCACGCAGCCGCGTGTCGAGGATGGCGTTGGCCTGGACCTCGTTGAGCTCGAAGACGCGCATCAGCTCGGTCTTGGGCTCGTCCTCCTCGCGGATGATCTTGATGACGCGGTCGAGGTCGAGATAGACGATCAGCAGGCCGCGCAGGATTTCGAGCCGCTTCTCGATCTGCCCGAGGCGGAAGCGCGAGCGCCGCAGAAGCACGTCGCGGCGGTGGTCGAGCCAGGCACGCAGCGCCTCGTTGAGGCCGAGCACGCGCGGCACCAGCCCGCCGGTCAGCACGTTCATGTTCATCGAGATGCGCGATTCCAGCTCGGTCAGCCGGAAGAGCGACTCCATCATCAGAGCCGGATCGACATTGCGGGCGCGCGGCTCGATGACGACGCGGATGTCCTCCGCCGATTCGTCGCGGATGTCGGCGACGAGCGGCAGCTTCTTGTCGTTCAGAAGCTCGGCGATCTTCTCGATCAGCCGGCCCTTCTGGACCATGTAGGGGATTTCGGTGACGACGACATGCCAGGTGCCGCGGCCGAGATCCTCAGCCGCCCAGCGCGCCCGCGTGCGGAAGGCGCCGCGGCCGGTGCGGTAGGTCTCCGCCATCGAGGCTCTGGACTCGACGATGATGCCGCCGGTCGGGAAATCCGGCCCCTGGACGAAGGTCATCAGTTGCTCGGAAGAGGTCTCCGGGTGCTGGATCAGATAAAGCGCCGCGTCGCAGAGTTCGGCGGCGTTGTGCGGCGGGATCGAGGTCGCCATGCCGACTGCGATGCCCTGCGAGCCGTTCGCCAGCAGGTTCGGGAAGGCGGCGGGGAGCACGATCGGCTCTTCGTCCTCGCCGTTGTAGGTCTCGCGGAAATCGACCGCGTCCTCGTCGATGCCGTCGAGCAGCAGCCGCGCGACCTCGGTCATACGCGCTTCGGTGTAGCGATAGGCGGCAGCGTTATCGCCGTCGATGTTGCCGAAATTGCCCTGGCCGTCGACGAGCGGGTAGCGCTGGGCGAAGTCCTGCGCCAGGCGCACCAGCGCGTCATAGACCGACTGGTCGCCATGCGGGTGGAACTTGCCGATGACGTCGCCGACGATGCGGGCGCATTTCTTGTGGACCTGGCCGGGGTCGAGCCGCAGCAGGCGCATCGCGTGCAGGATGCGCCGGTGGACCGGCTTCAGCCCGTCGCGGGCGTCCGGCAGGGCGCGGTGCATGATGGTGGAGAGTGCATAAGCGAGGTAGCGCTCCTCGAGCGCGGCCTTCAGGTCGATGCGCTCGGACTCCTCCTCCGGCGGCGGATCGACCGGCTTCCCCATGGCTTGTTCACCCCCGCTGCGATTCCAGACGCGCCTCTATCGCACGACACGAATCGCCCCGCTAGAACGTTGGCGGGCGAAGAGCAGCGTTGCAATCGACCGGCGCGCGCCCGGTCCCGAGGGAGGCCCGCATGACCAGCCAAGACCCCAGCGCAGAGAACGCCGTCTGCTCGCTGACCGGGCGCACGCTGCCGCGGCGCCTTCTCGTCAGTCTCGATGCGCTGCGGCCGGCGCTGGCCGACGCGATCCGCCGCGACCATCCCGATCTCCCGGCCCATGCGCTGGTCTCGCAGGACGCCGTCGCGGCCTATCGCTCGCGCTATGTCAACGCGCTGCTCGCCAGCGAGCGCGGCGAGATGACCGAACTCGACCGGCAGGTGGCCGACAGCCTCGCCTCCTCCGAGCTGATCACCAGCAACACCGATGACGATATCGACCGGGACCGGACCTTCGGCCAGCGCCTGGCCGACCATGTCGCGAGTTTTGGGGGAAGCTGGGCCTTCCTGATCTCGTTCGGCGTCGTCATCGCCTTCTGGATGACGATCAACATCGCCGGCGCGACCAGCTTCGACCCCTATCCCTTCATCCTGCTCAATCTCGTCCTGTCCTGCGTCGCCGCCGTGCAGGCGCCGGTGATCATGATGAGCCAGCAGCGGCAGGAGGCGAAGGACCGGGCCCGCTCGCGCAACGACTACCAGGTCAATCTCAAGGCCGAGTTGGAGATCCGGCATCTGCACGAGAAGATGGATCACCTCGTCAACCGGCAATGGCAGAGGCTGGCCGAGATCCAGGAGGTGCAGATCGAGCTGCTGCAGGAGCTGCGCAGCGCTCAGGCCTCGGATGCGAGCGAGGCGCGCGCCGCGAGTTCGACCAGCCGCGCCCGCTCCGGCGGCTCGGCCAGGCCGCGCGGTTCCAAGACATAGCGGCGCAGGAAGAAGCCCGTCAGTGCGAAGCCGGCGGCGAGATCGGCGGGGGACGGCGCTCTCGCGCCCTGCCCTTCGCTCAGGAAGGGCGGCAGCGCCAGCAGCCGGTCACGATAGGGTTCGGCCGCCTTGCGGCTGACGGCCTTGCCCGATTTCGGCGAGACATGGCTGAGATCGTCGGGCGAGCCGGTGACGGCGCAGCGCGCGAGATCGAGCCCGAAGCCGAGTTCGGAGAGCATCGCGACCTCGAAGCGCACCACCAGCGCCGGCGCGAGCGCCGGCTCGTCGAGATGGGCGACCATCACGGAGAGCGCCTCGTGCAGGCCGGGATGGGGATCGCGCTCCGGCAGCAGACGCAGCAGCGCTCCGATGGTGCCGAGCCCGTAGAGCGCGACCGGCGCCGCGATCAGCCGCGCGGCATGCGAGGCGAGCAGTTCGACCTTGTACTCGCCGAGATGCTCGTCCAGCCGTGCCCGCCAGGTCAGCGCGACGGCGTTGCCGGGCTGGAGCACCGGCTGCTGCTTCGCGGAGCGCCCACCGCGGACGAGGCCGAGATGGCGGCCATGGTCACGGGTCATCACCTCCAGGATCACGGCGCTCTCGCCATGGCGCCTGACGCCGATGATCGTGCCCTCGTCGTTCCATTCCATGGGATGGGTTTAGGGCAGGACACCGCAGGGCGAAACAGGGCCGGCTCGTCATGGTCGGGCTGGACCCGACCATCTCGGAAACCAGAGCCCGCTGGTCATGAGATTCGCGGGTCTTCGTTTCGCCCGAGAATGACGCCTACGCCACATACTGCGCCACGCCGCCGCCGAAGGACCAGTCCTCGCGCTTGACCTCGAGCAGGTTGATGAAGATGTCGTCCGGCTTCAGCCCGGGATCCTGCTGGAGATTGGCCGCGATGGCGGCGAACAGCGCCTTCTTCTGGGTGACGCCGCGGGTGTTGGCGACCGTGATCTGGATGATCACCAGCCCGGCCGAGCGCTGGAAGCCGAAGAAATTCGCGTCGAAGACGAACTCCTCGGCCTCGTGCTGGTGGACGACCGCGAAGAGGTCGTTCTCCGGCACCTCGAAGGTCGCGCGAAGCGCCCGGTAGACGCCGTCGACGATGGCCGCGGGATGCGAGGCGGGGCGCCCGCGGCGCATCGAAATTCGGATCAGGGGCATGAGAGGTCTCCGTTGGCACAGCGGCGGTCCCGCCAGTGAGGAAGACCCTAGCTTGCGCAATGCATCCTGAAACCGTATCGAAGATGATATCAGCGATATCGATTAGGGATCATTATGCTCGCCGCGCTCGATCCGGACGCCGTCGCCGCCTTCCTCAGAACGGCCGATCTCGCCAGCTTTACCCGGGCGGCCGAGGCGCTGGGCACGACGCAGTCGCTGGTCAGCACGCGCATCCGGCGGCTGGAGGAGCGGCTGGGCAAGGTCCTGCTGCAGCGCCATCCCCGGCTGGTGCGGCTGACGGCCGAGGGCGAGCGCTTCCTGCCCGCGGCGCGTGACCTGATGGCCGCGCAGGCCAAGGCGCTCACGGTCTTTGCCGCCGCGCCGGAGCGCATGGCGATCGGCATCAGCGAGCAGGCGGTCGGGGCGGAGATCCCCGCCGTGCTGGCGCGTCTCGCCACCGCCCACCCGGATTTCGTGATCGCGCTGCGGATCGAGCCGTCGCGGGCGCTGGAGGCGGCCTTCGAGCGCGGCGAACTCGATGTCGCGATCATCCGCCGGCTCGCACCCGGCCGCAGCGGCGAGGTGCTGCGGGAGGATGGGTTCGGCTGGTTCGCGGCGCCGCGGCTGGTGCGGCGGCCCGACGAGGCGCTGCCGCTGGTCAGCCTGACGCCCGATTGCTGGCTGCGGCAGCATGGCATGGCGGCGCTCGACCGCGCCGGCCTCGCCTGGCGCGAGGCCTTCATCGGTGGCGGCATGAGCGCTGTGCTGGCGGCGGTCGCGGGCGGGCTCGGCGTCTCGCCGCTGGCGGCGCGGCTGGCGCCGACAGGGACGGTCGATGTCGGGCGCGACTGGGGCCTGCCCGATCTGGGCACCTCCTGCGTCGTGCTGCGCAGCCAGGTGGCGACGCCGCGCACCAACGCCTTCGTGCGGGAACTCGCCGCGGCCTTCCGGGCCGGCTGAGGCCTACCCGACCACCCGCTCGACCCGGCTGATCACCCGCTTCTCGCGCAATTCGCTGATGATGGCGCTGAGATGCTTCA
This sequence comes from Allobosea sp. R86505, assembly GCF_042466375.1. Taxonomy (NCBI): domain Bacteria; kingdom Pseudomonadati; phylum Pseudomonadota; class Alphaproteobacteria; order Hyphomicrobiales; family Alloboseaceae; genus Allobosea; species Allobosea sp. R86505. The sequence continues at coordinate 3,664,189 of NZ_JAXHPY010000001.1, forward strand.
GGTCCCAGACCGTCAGGTCGATGGTGACGTTGGTGAAGTCCGGGTTGGGGCGGTGCATCGCGACTGCGTCGATGTTGCCGTCATGCTCGGCGATGGTGGTGGTGATCTGGGCGAGCGAGCCGGGCTCGTTGATCGAGTTCAGGGCGATCCGCGCCGGGAAGCGCTGCATCGCCTTGTCGTCGAGATCCCAGCGCACGTCGAGCCAGCGCTCGGGCTCGTTGTCGAAGGCGGCGAGCGCGGGCGACTGGATCGGGTAGATCGTCACCCCCTCGCCTGGCGTCAGGATGCCAACGATGCGGTCTCCCGGCACCGCCCCGCCATTGGGCGCGAAGCGCACCGGCAGGTCGCCGCCGAGACCGCGGATCGGGATCGCGTTGTCGCCGGAGACTTCGTCGCCCGTCCCCTCGCCCGGCAGCTTGAACTTCAGGTTCTCGCCCTGGCGCAGCTCGAACCAGCCCTTGCCGTTGCCGGTGCCGGCCCCGGCCGCCTTGGGATCGGGCGTGGCGCGCTTCTCGGGCTCGAGGTCGGGATAAACCGCTTTGACCACGTCGCCGGAATACATCTCGCCGCGTCCCACCGCCGCGAGCACGTCGTCGACGGCGTTGCGGGCGAGGCGCTTGAGCGCGGCCTTCAGCTTCTCGTCGCTGAAGGGCCGGTCGGCCCGCCCGAAGGCGCGCTCCAGGATCTGCCGGCCGAGGCCGGAATACTGCCGGCGCACCGCACTGCGGGTGGCGCGGCGGATGGCGGCGCGGGCCTTGCCGGTGACGACGAGGGATTCCCAGGCGGCCGGCGGCGTCTGCCCCTCGGCGCGGGTGATTTCGACCTCGTCGCCATTGGCGAGTTCGGTCAGGAGCGGCGCGATGCGGCCGTTGATCTTGGCGCCGACGGCGCTGTTGCCGACATTGGTGTGGATTGCGTAGGCGAAATCGATCGGCGTGGCGCCGCGCGGCAGCGCGATCAGCCGGCCCTTGGGCGTGAAGCAGAAGACCTGGTCGTGGAAGAGTTCGAGCTTGGTGTGCTCGAGGAACTCCTCCGGGCTGTCGCCCTCGGCGAGCAGGTCGACCGTGCGGCGCAGCCACTGATAGGCGCGGCTCTCATCGGCGTAATTCGCCAGTTCTGTGGTGCGGCCGTCCTTGTAATGGGCATGGGCGGCGATTCCGAATTCGGCGATGCGATCCATCGTGTCGGTGCGGATCTGCAGTTCGACGCGGCTGTGGCCAGGTCCGACCACGGTGGTGTGGATCGAGCGGTAGTCGTTCTGCTTGGGCGTCGAGATGTAGTCCTTGTAGCGGCCGGGCACCATCGGCCAGGTCATGTGGACGATGCCGAGCACGCGGTAGCAATCCTCCGGCGTCGCGACGATGACGCGGAAGCCGAAGATGTCGGAGAGCTGCTCGAAGGAGATGGATTTGCGCTCCATCTTCTTCCAGATCGAATAGGGCCGCTTGCGCCGGCCGGAGACGTCGGCCTCGATGCCGCTGGCGGCGAGCTTGTCCTTGAGGTCCTTCTCGATCTCGCCGATGACGCTGCCCTCGCGCTCAGTGACCTCCTCCAGCCGCTTGGTGACGGTGGCGTGGGCCTCCGGCTTGATGTGGCGGAAGGCGAGCTCTTCCAGCTCCTCGCGCAGCTCCTGCATGCCCATGCGCCCGGCGAGCGGGGCATAGATCTCGGCGGTTTCCTCGGCGATGCGCAGGCGCTTCTCGGGCGCCATGAAATGCAGCGTGCGCATGTTGTGCAGCCGGTCGGCGAGCTTGACCAGGAGCACGCGGACGTCGTCGACGATGGCGAGCAGGAGCTTGCGGAAATTCTCGCCCTGGGCCGCCTTCTTTGAGACGAGGTTGAGCTTCTTGATCTTGGTCAGCCCGTCCACCAGCCGGCGGATGTCGGGCCCGAACATGCTCTCGATCTCTTCGAGCGTCGCCTCGGTGTCCTCGACCGTGTCGTGCAGCACGGCGGCGACGATCGTCGCATCGTCGAGCTTGAGGTCGGTCAGGAGGGCCGCGACCTCGAGCGGATGGGCGAAGAACGGGTCACCGGAGGCACGCTTCTGCGTGCCATGGGCGCGCATGGCATAGACATAGGCCCGGTTGAGGAGGTCCTCGTCGGTGTTGGGATTGTAGCTTCGAACCCGGTCGACGAGTTCGTATTGCCGCATCATGCCCATACGGGCCCTCTGTCACGCCTGCCTGATCTGGAGTTGCCCAATATCGGGGCAGCATGGGACGGCAGCAAGGCGTATTCCCGGATCAAGGCACGAAAAAGCCCGGCGGCGCCGGGCTTTAGCGGATTGGGTGAAGAGATCGTTCCGAACCGGCCGCGCCGGGCTCAATCCTCGTCGTCGGCGCTCTCGGTCGGCGGCACGAGGCCGTCGAGGCCGCGCAGCAGGTCGTCCTCGCTCATGCGGTCGAACTGGACTTCCGAATCGGGGGTCGAGGCGCTCTGGCCGGGGGCGGCGAGCAGCGGCACGGTCTCGGCCTCCGGCTCGTCGACCTCGACATGCTTCTGCAGCGAGTGGATCAGGTCTTCCTTCAGATCCTCGGGCTTGAGCTTCTCGTCGGCGATCTCGCGCAGCGCGACGACCGGGTTCTTGTCGTTGTCGCGCGACACCAGGATCGCCGAGCCCGACTGGATCATGCGGGCGCGATGGCTGGCGAGCAGGACCAGCTCGAAGCGGTTGTCGACCTTGTCGATGCAATCTTCAACGGTGACGCGAGCCATGGGCGGCTCCTTCTGATCTGTCGCGATGCAGGGAAATGGGTAGCGCGTGCCATTACAGGCAAAGCACCGCGGATGCAAGATTGGCGTCGCCCCCGCGCGCGATCAGCCGCGCATCCGACGAACCATCTCGTCCAGCCCCGGTTCCCGCCGGCCATCGCCGCCGGTGACGAGGTCCATCGCCGGCAATTCATGCGGGGCGAGTTCGGCGAAGCGCATCCGCATCGTGGTGGCGACGCCCTCGCCGAAGGCGATCGCCTCGCGGTTGCCGACCGAGGAGAGGAATTTCAACGTGCTGGCCGAGGCATCCGAGATGGCGGAGCGGATGATCTGCTGGTTGAGCTCGTTGGCCAGCCGCATCGCGAAGACCGTCGAGCACTGCGACAGGATCGTCGGGTTGAGTTCGCCCGGGCGCTGCGTCACCACGCCGAGATAGGCGCCGTATTTGCGGCCCTCCTTGGCGATTCGGGCGATGGCCTGACGCGTCGGCAGGAACCCGAGCGACGGATCGGCGGGCACGTAGCGATGGGCCTCCTCGCAGAGCAGCAGAATCTCGTAGGTGCCCTGGCTGGCCCAGGCGAGATCGAAGGAGAGCCGCGCCAGCACGGAGGCGACCGCATCGACGACCTCGGACGGCAGCCCGCCGAGCTGGAAAACCGTGATCGGGCGCCCGTGATGCGGCACGCGGAAGATCTGCGCGACGACCGGCGCCATGGTCTCCATCATGTTGGCGCGGGCGAACATGAACTGGTAGCGCGGGTCGTTGTGCAGGGTCTCGAGCCGGACCTTCAGCGAGCGCAGCGAGGCGTGCGGCCAGCGCTTCTCGTGCAGGCCGATGAACTCGTCGATGATCGCGATGGCGTCGATGATGCGGTAGGGCGTCGGCATGTCGCTGGCGCTGCCCGTTCCCTCCTCGCGGCGCCCCATGCCGGCGTCGAGCGGCCGCTTGAGCAGGGTGGAGTTGAGATCGCGCATGGTGTTGCGGGAGCTGCCGGCGCGATAGCGCTCGCGCGCACCCATCACGACCTCGCGCAGGATGTCAGCCTCCTCGTCGAAGGCCGTGCGGCCGCGGAAGACGACCTCGGCGAATTCCTCCAGCTTGAACATCCAGAACGGCAGGTTGAGCGCCTCGGCGTCGATCGCGAGCGCACGGTCGGGAAAGGCGCAGGCATATTCGTTGTGCGGATCGAGGATGAGGACGCGCAGCCGCGGGCGGGCCGCGATGGCGCGCCGCAGCAGCAGCGAGACGGCGCTGGACTTGCCGACGCCGGTGGTGCCGACCAGCGCGAAATGCCGCGCCAGCATGTCGTCGATGCAGACCGTGGCGGGAATCGTCGGGTCCTGCGTCAGCGTGCCGATGGCGACGGCCTTGCGGGTGCCGAGGTCGTGGACGAGGGCGAGATCGCCCGCCCGGATGCGATGGGCGACGGCGCCGATCGGCGGATAGGTTGAGATGCCGCTCTGGAAGCTCGTGCCGCCATCGGCCCCTTCGATGACTTCACCCAGGAGTTCGACCTGGACATGGATGGCGTTGTCGGTGCCCTCGTCCCAGACGGCATTCACCGCCGACATTTCATAGACGAGCCCGACGATGCGGGTGCGGCCGAGATTGATCGAGATCATCCGCCCGACGGTCCAGGATTCCGGACCGAGCCGCGCCATCCCGGCCACCGTGCTGGCGATGGTCGCGCGCGAGCCGTCGCAGGAGACGACCCGGCCCAGCGAACGATCGGGGTCCTGGGCGTGATCGCGCCGGTCGCGCGTCACCTCGGTCTCGAACGCTCCTGACTTTACGGCAAGCTGCACGATACGCGCCCCATGACATTCAGATTCCCCGCGTTTCACCTTAGGGTTGAGTCTTTACGATTGCCTTATTGGCGGCCAGGCGCTCGCCTGCGCTGAGGACGCGGTTACCGAAGCGCCAAGGCCCGACCGTCAATCGTCGCGACCCATCAGTTTTCGTGGGGTCGGCCGTGACAATGCGTGTCTTGAGACGGCAGCGCATTGTCGTCTATGCACGCCGGGTCCCGAGGAGAGTTGACCCATGGCGAACCGGCTGCGACTGGGCGTGAACATCGATCACGTCGCGACGGTGCGCAATGCGCGCGGCGGCGCCCTGCCCGACCCGGTGCGCGCCGCGCATCAGGCGGTCGCCGCGGGGGCCGACGGCATCACCGCGCATCTGCGCGAGGACCGGCGCCATATCCGCGACGTCGACATGGCCCGCCTCGCCGCTGAGTTGACGAAGCCGCTGAACTTCGAGATGGCGGCGACCGAGGAAATGATCGCGCTGGCTGAAAAGCTGAGGCCGCATGCGGCCTGCCTCGTCCCCGAGAAGCGCGAGGAGCGAACCACCGAGGGCGGGCTCGACGTCGTCGGCCAGGAGGCGGCGCTGCGGCCCGCCATCGCGCGGCTGAAAGCGGCCGGTTGCCGCGTCTCGCTCTTCATCGAGGCGGACGAGGCCCCGATCGCGATGGCGGCCAAGCTCGGCGCACCGGTGATCGAACTGCATACAGGGACCTGGTGCCATGCCGTCGCGGACGGCCACGCCGACAAGGCGCAGGCCGAGTTCATCCGCCTCGCAAAGGGCGCCGCCTTCGCCGCCTCGCTCGGGCTCGAGGTCCATGCCGGGCACGGGCTCGACTACGACACGGCGCGGCAGCTCGCGGCGGTGCCGGAGTTCGTCGAGTTCAACATCGGCCATTTTCTGATGGGCGAAGCGATCTTCGTCGGCCTCGACGCCGCGCTCCTGCGGATGCGGCAGGCGATGGACGAGGGGCGCGCCGCGACGTAAGTCTCGCGCATGATCCTCGGCATCGGCTCCGATCTCTGCGACATCGACCGCATCCAGAAGTCGCTCGACCGTTTCGGCGAGCGCTTCACCCATCGCATCTTCACCGAAGGCGAGCGCGCCAAGTCGGAGCGGCGTTCGACGCGGGCCGCCTCATATGCCCGGCGCTTCGCGGCCAAGGAAGCCTGCTCCAAGGCGCTGGGCACGGGGCTGCGCGCCGGCGTGTTCTGGCGCGACATGGAGGTCGTCAACCTGCCCGGCGGACGGCCGACGCTGCGGCTGACCGGCGGCGCGGCCGCGCGGCTTGCGGCCATGACGCCGCCCGGGCACGAGGCCTTCGTGCATGTCTCGATGACCGACGACCCGCCGATGGCGCAGGCCTTCGTGGTGATCGAGGCGCGGCCGCTTTCCGGCGGCTGAGGAGGGCCTACTCCGCCGGCGCGGTTCCGACGACCTGGCCGCTCGGCTCCTCGCTCAGCCAGCGGTAGAGGATGCCGCCGAGCGCCCCGCCGATCAGCGGCGCGACCCAGAACAGCCAGAGCTGCCCCATCGCCCAGCCGCCGACGAAGAGCGCCGGGCCGGTGCTGCGCGCCGGATTCACCGAGGTGTTGGTGACCGGGATGCTGACGAGATGGATCAGGCAGAGCCCCAGGCCGATGGCGAGCGGCGCGAAGCCGGCCGGCGCCTTGCCATGGGTCGCGCCCATGATGATGAAGAGGAACATCATCGTCATCACGACTTCGGTGAGGAACCCGGCGAAGAGGCCGTACTTGCCCGGCGAGTGTTCGCCATAGCCGTTGGAGGCGAAGCCCTTGGCGAGGTCGAAGCCCGGCGCCCCGCTGGCGATGAGATAGAGCACGCCCGCCGCGACGACGGCGCCGGCCACCTGCGCCACGATGTAGGGCAGGATCTGGTTGGTCGGGAAGCGCCCGCCCGCCGCCAGTCCGACCGTGACGGCCGGGTTGAGATGGCAGCCGGAAATGTGGCCGATGGCGTAGGCCATGGTCACGACAGTGAGTCCGAAGGCGAGCGAGACACCGAGCAGGCCGATGCCGACCTGCGGAAAGCCCGCGGCAATCACGGCGCTGCCGCATCCCGCGAAGGTCAGCCAGAAGGTCCCGATCGCCTCCGCTGCGTATTTCCTGCCATTCATGATCCAGCCTCCCCCGAGCCTGGAAAGATCGTGCGCGCAGGATTCCGGCAGGTCAACCGGTCCGCCATTGCGAAAACCGGTGAACCTCTGCCGTCCCGGATGCGTTGGCACCGTATCCCGCGACAGAAGGCTGCACATGAACCAGACCCGCATCTGGCTGGGCGAAACGATGCTCACCCTCCCGAACTGGCTGATCAGCCTCGCCGTCTTCGCCGGCGCACTGGCGGTCGCGATCCTGGCCCACCGCATCATCTTCACGATCGTGACGCGGTTCGTGGCGCAGATGGACCTGTTCTGGCGTTCCCTGGTCGCCCGGACCCAGGGGCCGACACGCTTCGCCGTCATCACGATCGCGCTGGGCTTCGCCGCCAGCCTGTCGCCGCTGACGAGCGGGGAAGCGGCGCTGATCCGGCAGGTCCTGCTGCTGTGCTTCATCGCGCTGGTCGCCTGGATCGCGACCGCGGCGCTTCATATCTGGACCACCGTCTATCTGCGGCGCTTCAAGCTCGATGCCGACGACAATCTGCTGGCGCGCAAGCACGTCACGCAGACCCGCATCCTGCGACGGGTCGGAGACATCCTGATCATCATCGTCGGCGTCGCGACCATGCTGATGACCTTCGACAGCGTCCGGCAGTACGGCGTCAGCCTGCTGGCTTCGGCGGGCGCGGCGGGCCTCGTGGTCGGCCTGGCGCTGCAGCCGGTGCTGAAGAACATCTTCGCCGGCATCCAGCTCGCGGTGACGCAGCCGATCCGGATCGACGATGCCCTGCTCGTCGAAGGCGAATGGGGCAATGTCGAGGAGATCACCTCGACCTATGTCGTTCTGCGGCTCTGGGACTGGCGCCGGATGATCCTGCCCCTGAGCTACTTCATCGAGAGGCCGTTCCAGAACTGGACGCGCGACAATGCGGCGCTGATCGGTTCGGTGATGATCTATCTCGACTACGAGACGCCGATCGACGCCCTGCGGGCCGAAGCCGAGCGGATCGCTGCCGCAACCCCGCTCTGGGACGGGCGCGTGGTCAATGTTCAGGTGACCGATTTCAAGGATTCGACGATGGAGATCCGGATCCTCGTCAGTGCCCGATCGGCAGGGCAGGCCTTCGATCTGCGCTGCACCATGCGGGAGCAGATCGTCGCCTTTCTCCAGCGCGAGCATCCGCGGGCGCTGCCGCGTCTGCGGGCGGACACGACGCCGGACCGCAGCACCGGGCGGGCCGAGGCCGCGCCGGGCCGCGAACGGACCGCGCACTGAGCGGGATCATCGCTGGAATGTGATGCGCGTCGTCAGGCCGGGGCCAGTCTCGCGCGAGACCGTCCCCTTCAGCTGCCGGGACAGGGCCTCGACGATGCGGTTGCCCAGCCCGTGGCCGGGAAGGGCGCCCTCGGGATGGGCCGGCAGCCCGACGCCGTCATCGGCGATCGTCAGTTCCGCCGTCGCATCGTCGACGAGCCGGATGGCAACCCGGATCCGCCCGGCCCGGCCATCGGGAAAGGCATGCTTGAGCGAGTTGGTGACGATCTCGGAAACCAGCATCGAGAGGGTCGTGAGCTTGCGGATGTCGAGGGTCATCTCCGGCACATCCACATCGCAGGCGACGCCGGACACTCCGCTCGCCTCGATGACGTCGGCGCAGAGGTCGTTCAGATAGGCCCCCACCGGCAGGTCGACCTGGTTTGGGTCGTGCAGGCGCCGGTGAATCCGCGCCATGGTCTCGATGCGGTTTCGGGCCTCGTCGAGGATGGCGGGCGCGGCCGAGGGATCGGCCTTGAGGCGCCGATGCGACATGTTCAGAAGGCTGGCGACGAAGGCCATGTTGTTGGCGACACGGTGCTGCAGCTCCTCGAACATCGTCCGCTGCTGCTCGACGAGCGCGTTCGAGACGCGCTTTTCGGCCTCGAGTCGTCGCATCGCACGCGTCATCAGATGGATGAGAGCGATGTCGACGGCGACGATGAAGACGTAGAACGCCAGCGCGAAGGCGCTCTGCCGGTTGAGCGCGAAGCCGCTGGGCGGGATGAACCAGTACCAGGCCGCCAGACCGCAGAGCACGGCGCAGAGCGTGCCGGCCGCCGTCCCGCACAGGAAGCTCGTGATGATCACGGCGGGAAAGAAGGTCAGGAAGGGATAGCCGGGCGGCAGCGTGCCTTCGAGGGCGAAGCGGGCCCCCGTGGCAGCGGCCGATATGAGGCCGGCCAGTGCGATCGCCACGGTCGCCTGGACGGCCGGCCGCGATTGCGAGACGAGCGGCGGTGAGCGAAGGAGGAGCTTCACGGTATCCTGGACGGTCTGGTCTTCAAGACGGCGGGGATCGCGGGGAGAGGACCGTCGGAACCGGCGGTCCACGCTTTCCTAGACCGGTTCGGCGCGCCGTCCATGTTAAAAGACGTATCGTCGCTTGAAAATGACGACGCGCGTTGGCCTGCCGGCCGGCGCCGACGCCCCGCACCTCTGCCGGCGTTGTCTGGCGGGCGACATTCCGCTAGACCGCGCGCTGGACCCCCGTCCCAGGAGCGCCCGCGTGGCCAACGACGTCGATTCGAAGAAGAAGACCGCCAAGGACGAGGGCGGCATCGTCGAGACCATCAAGGTCGTCGTGCAGGCCCTGCTCATCGCACTGGTGATCCGGACGCTGCTGTTCCAGCCCTTCAACATTCCCTCGGGCTCGCTGATCCCGACCCTGCTGATCGGCGACTACCTCTTCGTTTCGAAATACACCTACGGCTATTCCAAGCACTCGATCCCGTTCAGCCCGCCGCTGTTCTCCGGCCGCGTCTGGGCGGCCGAGCCCAAGCGCGGCGACATCGCCGTGTTCAAGCTGCCGACCGACAATTCCACCGACTACATCAAGCGCGTGATCGGGCTGCCCGGGGAGCGCATCCAGATGATCGACGGCATCCTGCACATCAACAACCAGCCGGTGAAGCGCGAGCGCATCGCCGATTTCGTCACCACCGACAATTGGGGCCGCAGTTCGCCCGCGATCCAGTATCGCGAGACTTTGCCCAACGGCGTCTCGCACCAGATCATCGAGCGCGAGGGCGACAGGGGCACCTTCGACAACACGCCGGTCTTCGTCGTGCCGCCCGGCCACTTCTTCATGATGGGCGACAACCGCGACAACTCGCTGGATTCGCGCGACCGCAGCGTCGGCTTCGTGCCCTTCGAGAACTTCGTCGGCCGGGCCGAGATCATCTTCTTCTCGATCGAGGACGGGGAATCCGCCTGGAAACTCTGGGAATGGCCCTGGACGGTGCGCTGGAGCCGCCTGTTCAGCGCAATCAAGTGAGCGGGATCCGCACGTGAGCAAGCCCGGCGAGAACGGGCGCAAGCCGCCCGAGACGGCCCGCCTGCAGGCGACGCTCGGCCATGCCTTCCAGGACCAGGGGCTGCTCAACACCGCCCTGACCCATATGAGCGCGGAAGGCCCGCGGCTGCAGAGCTACCAGCGCCTCGAATTCCTCGGCGACCGGGTGCTGGGGCTGTGCATCGCCGACATGCTGTTCGCGCGCTATCCGACCGCGGCCGAGGGCGACATGTCGCGCCGGCTCGCCGACCTCGTGCGCAAGGAAACCTGCGCCGAGGTCGCGATCGCCTGGAATCTCGGCGCCTTCATGCGGCTGGGCGAAGGCGAGATCCTCGGCGGCGCGCGCAAGAACAAGGCGATCCTGGCCGATGCCTGCGAGGCGATCATCGGTGCCGTCTTCATCGACGGCGGCTATGAGGCGGCGCGCGCGCTGGTCGAACGCGCCTTCGGCGAGCGCCTGCTCAAGCCGGTGCGGCCGCTGCGCGACGCCAAGACGGCGCTGCAGGAATGGGCCCAGGGCCAGGGCTATCCGACACCGACCTATTCCGAACGCGGCCGCTCGGGCCCCGACCATGCCCCGATGTTCCGCGTCGCGGCGCGCATCACGGGCCTCGTCGATGCCGAGGCCCAGGGGCCGTCCAAGAGACTGGCCGAGCAGGCTGCCGCCGAAGCCTTCCTGCGCCGCGAGGGGCTGTGGACCGAAACAATGGAGAGCGACCATGGCTGACGAGACGGACGGCGCGCCCCGGGCGCCGACGCGGGCCGGCTTCGTCGCACTGATCGGCGCGCCCAATGCCGGCAAATCGACGCTGCTGAACCAGCTGGTCGGTGCCAAGGTCTCAATCGTCTCGCGCAAGGTGCAGACGACGCGGACCCAGGTGCGCGGCATCGCGATGTCGGGCGCGGCGCAGATCATCTTCGTCGACACGCCCGGCATCTTCCAGCCCAAGCGCCGGCTCGACCGCGCGATGGTGACGAGCGCCTGGGGCGGCGCCACCGACGCCGACCTGATCGGCGTGCTGATCGATGTCGAGCGCTTCGACAACGAGGAGAACACGCGGCTTCTGGAAAAGCTCGCCGAGCTGAAGCAGCCGAAGTTCCTGATCCTCAACAAGATCGACATCATCGCCAAGGACAAGCTCCTCGAGATCACCGCCAAGGTGAACGCGCTGGGCACCTTCGAGACGACCTTCATGATCGCGGCGCTGACGGGCTACGGCGTCAAGGACATCCTGGCCTGGCTGGAGACGCGCCTGCCGCTGGGTCCCTGGCTCTATCCGGAGGACCAGATCTCGGATGCGCCGCTGCGCTTCCTCGCCGCCGAGATCACCCGCGAGAAGATCTTCGAGCGGCTGCATGACGAACTGCCCTATCGCTCGACGGTCGAAACCGAGCAGTGGCAGCAGCGGCCGGACGGCTCGGTGCGGATCGAGCAGACGATCTATGTCGAGCGCGAGGGCCAGCGGAAGATCGTGCTCGGCGAAGGCGGCCAGACGATCAAGGCGATCGGCCAGAAGGCCCGCATCGAGATCGCGGAAGCCGCCGAGGCGACCGTGCATCTGTTCCTGTTCGTGAAGGTGCGCGAGAACTGGAGCGACGACCCGGCCCGCTATCGCGAGATGGGGCTGGAGTTCCCGAAGGGCTGAGCGTCGATTGCACCGCGCATCCCCGGTTGCCGGCGCGCGGAGGATTTGCCATCGATACGGGAATCCCGTAGTCTTTCGTTGGCATGACGGACGATCGGTTCGACCCTGCGAAGGACGCGGCCAACCGCGACAAGCACGGAGTCTCGCTGGCCTTCGGCGACAGGATCTTTGCCGACGACAACCATCTGATCCTGCCCTCGATCCGCGAGATCGACGGGGAGGAGCGCTTCAAGGTGATCGGGATCGTCGGCGCGAGGCTCTTTACCGGCGTCTTCGTCTGGCGGGGCGATGCGCCCCGCTTCATCTCGGTGAGAAGGAGCAATCAGGGTGAAGAACGCGCCTATCGCAGTGGCCGCTGACCCCACGGATGCCGCCGATTTCGACGTGACGGTCGAGGCCCTGGACCGCGCGCAGCGCGCCCGCCTGATCCGCCGGACGCGGACCGGGCTCGGCCTCTCGCAGGCGGAGTTCGCCAGCCGCTTTTGCGTCCCGGTCGGTACGCTGCGCGACTGGGAGCAGGCCCGGGTAACCGCGCCGGACTTCGCCGTCGCCTATGTGCGCGTGATCGCGCAGTATCCGGAGATGGTGGCGAAGGCCGTCGCCTGAGACGTCGCGGCCTTGAGTTTTGCGCGCCGATGCCCTTTATCGCGCACACGATACGACACGCGACGGATTGATGACGGGGCCTGCCATGACCAACGACGAGGTTCTCGCCGAATTCCGCGAGGCGGGTGCGCTGCTCGAGGGGCATTTCATCCTGTCGTCGGGCCGGCGCAGCGGCATCTTCCTGCAGAAGATGTTCGTCTTCCAGGACCCGGTGCGCACCGAGCGGCTGTGCAAGGCGCTGGCGGCCAAGGTCGAGGCGCGCTTCGGCACAATCGACTATGTCGTCTCGCCCGCGATCGGCGGCATCGTGCCGGGCTACGAGACGGCCCGGCATCTGGGCGCCAAGGCGGTCTTCGTCGAGCGCGAGGGCGGCAGCTTCAGGCTGCGCCGCGGCTTCACCCTGCCGGCGGGCGCGCGCTGCATCATTATCGAGGACATCATCACCACCGGCCTCTCGCTGCGCGAATGCCGCGACTCGGTGAAGGACGAGCCCGGCACGATCGTCGGGGCCGCCTGCCTGATCGACCGCTCGGCCGGGCGCGCCGAGCTCGGCATGGAGCTGGTCAGCCTGATGGACTACGCCGTGCCCGACTACGCGCCCGACGCGCTGCCGCCGGAGCTCGCGGCCATTCCCGCCACCAAGCCCGGCAGCCGGGGCCTGAGCGTCTGAACACCATCACCTTTGCCGGCTGCGGCGAGAGGTCACAGCGTCCCGCGGGCCCTGACGCGCCTTCGTTTGCGCTCGGACATGGTTCCACCGCCTTTGCTTTTCATTTGAGTTTTTTGAAGCGATTTCAGACGGAGTGATTCCATGGCGGCCGACCCGCGCATCGCGCTCTTCATCGATGGCGCCAATCTCTACGCGACCTCGAAGCAGCTCGGCTTCGACATGGACTATCGCCGGCTGCTGCGGGAATTCCAGGGCCGCGGCAACCTGATCCGCGCCTTCTATTTCACCACGCTGATCGAGAGCGAGGAGTATTCCTCGATCCGGCCGCTGGTCGACTGGCTCGACTACAACGGCTACCGCGTCATCACCAAGGCGGCCAAGGAGTTCACCGACGCGACCGGGCGCCGGCGGATCAAGGGCAACATGGACATCGAGCTCGCCATCGAGATGCTCGAACTCGCACCCCATCTTGACCAGATCTACCTGTTCTCGGGCGATGGCGATTTCCGCCCGCTGGTCGAGGCAGTGCAGCGCAAGGGCGTGAAGGTCTCGGTGGTCTCGACGGTGTCGACCAGCCCGCCGATGGTCTCCGACGATCTGCGCCGGCAATGCGACGAGTTCATCGACATCGCCCAGTTGATGCAGAAGATCGGCCGCGACCCCTCCGAGCGCAACGCCCGCAGCGGCGGTGGTGGTGCGCCGGGGGGGCCCGTGACGCCCGGCAATCCCGGGCTGGAGCGGCGCTACGGCATCCGACAGGGCGACGAGCCCGCCGAGGGATAAGTCACGACGCACCGAAAGCCCCGGCCGGCTGTTCGCCGCGGGGTTTCGGGCTCTTCAAGTGCGTATCCGAGGGGATGCGCGGGACGCTGGCGGCGTCGCAGTCGACGGCTGCGTGCCGATGTCGATGTCGAATGTCGTGTCGAAGCAGCGCCAACAGCCGCCACCTCGTCCCGCGCGCAGGTGTTTTGTGCCGACCAGATCGCCTTCTGGTTATCCGGGTCACGGGTCGCGCGGCCTGACTCACCCGCGCGATGGCGATCTGCGCCTCCGCCGCCTTCGGCCCGCAACGGCCTCGAACGACGAAACCCGCAACCCCGCCCGGCCGCACGATGCCTCGCGACAGCCCCCTTGGTCGGGCGGAGCGAGGGGAGAATAGGCATGGGTTCGGGGGGCGGGGATAAGAACCCACCGTCATGCTCGGGCTTGACCCGAGCATCTCAGGACCAGACGTCTCCTGCGCCAAATGCTGCCTGAGATTCTCGGGTCTCCGCTGCGCTCCGCCCGAGAATGACGGAGCTTATGCCCCCGCCTTCATGATCCGCGCCTTGTCACGGTTCCAGTCGCGGTTCTTCTCGGTCTCGCGCTTGTCGTGCAGCTTCTTGCCGCGTCCGAGGCCGAGTTCGACCTTGGCCCGGCCCTTGTCGTTGAAATAGACCTTGAGCGGGATCACGGTGTAGCCGTCGCGCTGGATCGCGCCCATCAGCTTGTTGATCTGGCGACGGTGCAGCAGCAGCTTCCGCGGCCGCTTGACGTTGTGGTTGAAGCGGTTGGCCTCGAGATATTCGGGGATATGCGCGTTGAACAGGAAGAGCTCGGTGCCCATCGGCCCGGCGTAGCTCTCCCCGATCGTCGCCTTGCCGCCGCGCAGCGATTTGATCTCGGTGCCCTGCAGCGCGATGCCGGCCTCGAGCGTCTCGGTGATCTCGTAATTGTAGCGCGCCTTGCGGTTGTCGGCCGCGAGCTTGTAGCGCTCCGGATCGGGCTTCTTCATGCCGTCCCTCCCAGTGCATGGGCCTTGACGAGGCTCGCCATCGCCTGCGATTCCGATTCAGGATCGGCCGCCAGCCCGTTGAAAACGCCCAGCTTGTCGGCGTCCTGCCGGTTCTGACTGAGCTTGAACTTGCCGACCAGCGAGGCGATCTCGATCTCGATGCCGACGATGCCGCGCATCTGCGCCGCCACGAACGCTTCCGGCGCGTCGGTGACGTTCCAGGGCTCCTCGCGTGGCGCCTCCTGCTGGCGCGTCAGCGAGTCGAGCTGGGCGTGGAGCCAGGCGGGCTCCTCGATCGTGCGGGCGGGGCCACGGACCTGGACGGTGACGTAGTTCCAGGTCGGCACGACCTTGCCGTGCTCGCGCTTGGAGGCGTACCAGGCCGGGGTGACATAGCGCTCGGTGCCGGTGAAGATCACCAGCGTCTGCGCGCCGGCCGCGATCGCCTTCCATTGCGGGTTGGGGCGGGCGAGATGGGCCCGCAGCACGCCCTGCGCGCCCTCCCCCTCATGCAGCACGAAGGGGACCGGATTGGCGATCAGCCCGTCCTCGCCGGCGCTGACCAGCATCGCGAGCGGGTGGGCGCGCATGACGGCGAAGAGCGCCGCGCGATCCTCAACCTTGAAATGGCTGGGCTCGTACATCCTCGGTCTCCCTGGCGTCGGCCGGGGGACCGGACGGACGCAGACTCCCTATCTAGTCATTCAGCAGGCCGGCGAACACCATGGCGTCGCGGATGACCTTGCCGGTCTCTGCCGTCACCGGCAGCAGCGGCAGGCGGACCTCCTCCTCGATGCGGCCGAGCAAGGCGAGCCCATGCTTGGCGCCGGCGAGGCCGGGCTCCTTGAAGATCGCGTCATGCAGCGGCACGAGGCGGTCCTGCACCTTCAGCGCGCCGGCATAGTCGCCCGCCAGCGCGGCGCTCATCAGATCGGCGCAGAGGCGCGGCGCGACATTGGCGACGACCGAAATGCAGCCATGGCCGCCGGCGGCCATATAGGCCAGCGCCGTCATGTCCTCGCCCGAGAGCTGGATGAAATCCGGCCCCATGGCGTGGCGCTGCTGCGAGACGCGGGCGAGATTGGCGGTGGCGTCCTTCACGCCCGCGATGTTCTTCAGCTCGTAGAGCCGCGCCATCGTCTCGACCGACATGTCGACGACCGACCGCGGCGGGATGTTGTAGATGATGATCGGGATGCCGACCGCATCGTTCACCGCCTGGAAGTGGCGGTACATCCCCTCCTGGGTCGGCTTGTTGTAATAGGGCGTGACGACGAGCACGGCCTGGGCGCCGGCCTTCTCGGCATGAACGGCGAGATCGATCGCCTCGGTGGTGTTGTTCGAGCCGGCGCCGGCGATGACGGGCACGCGGCCCTTCGCCTGCGCGATCACGATCTCGACGACGCGCTTGTGCTCGTCATGGGAGACCGTCGGGCTCTCGCCGGTGGTGCCGACCGGAACCAGCCCGGTGGAGCCGCACTCGATCTGCCACTCGACCAGCGCACGCAGCGCGTCCTCGTCGATCCGGCCGCCTTTGAACGGCGTCACCAGCGCGGGGAGCGAACCGGTGAAGGCGGGATGCTGGGTCATGGAAGCGGCGTCCTGGAGCGAGATTTCGTGACGAGGGCGTCACACATAAACCGTCCCCGACGGCAGGCAAAGCCGGGCTGCCATAAAAACAGGCCCTTGCATGGTTAAGGCTTCATAAACCCCCCTGGCCGAGCATCACGGTCGACGCATCCGACCGTGGAGCCCGCCATGGCCTCGCCTGCCATCCGCTCGCGGATGATCACCCTCTTGCTGCCGCTCCTGCTCGCGACGCCCTCGCTCGCCGGCGACGACGCCGGCCATTCGTCCCAGCGCGATCCGGTCGGCGCCGTCGATGTCGAGACCACGGCGGCGCTGCCGCCCTACCCGGCCGACGCCTTGCGGGCCGCGGAGGTCGATCTCGACGTCCTGACCAAGGGCGTCGCCTCCTATCGCCGGGGCCAATTGTCGGAGGGCGACGCCATCGCTGCCTCGCTCGACGAGCCCACGGCCCGCGCGCTGCTCGAATGGGTCGCGATCCGGAGCGCCACGAGCGTGCTGCCCTTCGCCCGGATCGACGGATTCCTGAAGGCGAATCCGAACTACCCGGCGACGACGCTGTTCCGGAGGCGCGCCGAGGAGATGCTGGTCGCGGAGCGGAAGAAGCCGGACGTCGTGCGGGCGTTCTTCCAGGGCCAGGCGCCGGTCAGCCCCGCCGGCCGCATCGCGCTCGCGCTGGCGCTGGCGGCGGAGGGCCGCAGCGAGGAGGCGAACGCGCTCGCTCGCGAGAGCTGGCTGCAGGACCATCTCGGCGCAACGCTCGAGAAGATCGTGCTGGCGGCGTTCGGCGCGGTTCTGACGCCGGATGATCATCGCCTGCGGGCCGAGCGCTACATCTTCCGCGGCAACGACAGCGCGGCGCTGCGCAATGCGGCGCGGGTCTCGGCCGATTACGTGCTGCTCGCGCGGGCCCGGCTCGCCAGCGGCAAGGCACGACGGCCGATCGCGCCGGCGCTGATCGCCGCGGTGCCGGCCTCGCTGAAGGGCGATGTCTCCTTCGCCTTCCTGCAGGCGCAGCAGGCGCGGCGCGCGGACAAGCCGCAGGAGGCGGCCAAGCTGCTGGCCGGCGTGCCGCGCGACCCGTCCCTCCTCGGCGATGGCGACGGCTGGTGGACGGAGCGGCGCCTGATCGCCCGCAAGCTGCTCGATGACGGCGATGCCGCGACCGCCTATGAGGTCGCGGCCGGCCATGGCGCCGAGGATGCGGCGGAGCGGATCGACGCTGAATGGCATGCCGGCTTCGTGGCGTTGCGCTTCCGCGACCAGCCAGGGATCGCGCTGGAGCATTTCACGGAAGCCGCCCGGCATGCCGAGACGCCGATCTCGGTCTCGCGCGCGGCCTATTGGCAGGGACGCGCCTTCGAGGCGATCGGCCGGGCCGAGGACGCACGGGCGGCCTATGAGCGCGCCGCCGAGCATCCGATCGCCTATTACGGGCAATTGGCGCGGGCGCGGCTGCGCCTTCCCGATTTGCCGCTGCGGCGATCTGCGGCGGCGGCGCTGCAGCATCTGCCCGGCCATGCCGGCGTGCGCCTGCTCTACCGGATCGGCCAGCGCGATCTCGCCGCGCAGATGCTCGTCGATCTCGGACAGCGGCTCCACACCACCCCTGCCCTCGAGGCTCTGGCGGTCATCGCGCAGCGGGAAGGCGACACGCGCGCCCTGCTGGCGCTGGGCAAGAGTGCGCTGCAGCGCGGTTTCCCGCTCGACACCGCCGCCTTCCCGACCACGGGCGTGCCGGAATTTCCCGTGCTCGGCGACCCGATGGAGCGCGCCATCGTCCATGCCATCGCCCGTCAGGAGAGCGCCTTCGACCCGACCGCGACCTCCCATGCCGGCGCGCGCGGGCTGATGCAGATGATGCCGGCGACGGCACGCGAGACGGCGCGGCGCGCCAGCCTGCCCTTCGACTGGCCTCGGCTCGGCCGTGACCCGCTCTATTCGGCGCAAATGGGCGCCGCCCATCTCAACGATTTGCTGAAGGAGTGGCGCGGCTCCTACATCCTGACCTTCGCGGCCTACAATGCCGGCTCCGGCAATGTCCGCAAATGGATCGAGGCCTATGGCGACCCGCGCAAGCCGGAGGTCGATGCGGTCGACTGGATCGAGCGAATTCCCTTCTACGAGACGCGCAACTATGTGCAGCGGGTGATGGAGAACCTGCAGGTCTACCGCCAGCGGCTGAACCAGCGCACGGCCTATCTGATCGACCACGACTTGAAGCGCGGCGGGCGGCGAGATTAGGGTCGCGCCCTGATTTTTTACCAGTTCATGCGCTGTCATCCCGGGCGACCGCAGGGAGACCCGGGATCCATTCCGGACCATCTTTGCCAGCGCTCTGGAATGGATCCCGGATCTCCGCTTCGCTGCGTCCGGGATGACCCGCGGATGGGGACAGCGAAGTGGAGTTCCGAATGCCCGACCACTCAGGCTTCACCTCGCGTTTCATCAGCGCCCGCGACGGCCTGCGGCTGCATCTGCGCGATTACGGCCCGCTGGCGTCCACCGCCCTGCCGGTCGTCTGCCTGCCGGGCTTCGCGCGCACGGCGGCCGATTTCCATGAGCTGGCGCTCGCGCTGTCGCAGGACGAGGCGAAGCCGCGGCGCGTGCTGGCGCTGGATTACCGCGGGCGCGGCCTGTCCGGCTATGACAAGGACTGGAAGAACTACGACATCCGTATCGAGCTCGACGATCTAATGCAGGTGCTGGTGGCGACCGGGATCGAGGCGGCCATCTTCGTCGGCACCTCGCGCGGCGGGCTTTTGACCATGGCGATGGGGGCGGCCCGGCCGGGCGCGATCCGGGGCGTCGTGCTCAACGACATCGGCCCGATCATCGACGCGCGCGGACTGCTGCGCATCCGCGGCTATGTCGGCAAGCTGCCGCTGCCGCGCAGCTTCGCGGAGGGCGCCGAAATCCTGAAGCGGCTCTCCGACCAGCAGTTCCCGCTCTTCGGCGAGGCGGAATGGGAGATGATGGCGCAGCGGACCTGGACCGACCGCGACGGGCCGCTGCGGCCCGACTACGACACCAATCTGATGAAGGTGCTGGAGGAACTCGACCTCGAGGCGCCGTTGCCGATCCTCTGGCCCTATTTCGACGGGCTCAACGCCGTGCCGATGCTGGCGATCCGCGGCGCCAATTCCGATCTGCTGGCGGAGAAGACGCTGGTCGAGATGGGCGAGCGCCACCCGGACTGCGAGACGTTCGTCGCGCCCGGCCAGGGCCATGCGCCGATTCTGGGCAGCAAGGACATGGTGCGCCGGATCGGCCGGCTGATCGCCCGGGCGGAACGCCGGGCGGCCTGAGGTCCGCTCACGCCTTGGCCGGCTCGTCCTCGTCGCGCGAACTCTCGACCAGCCCGGCCCGGGCCCGCACGGCGAATTCGGTCTCGCCGCCTTCAGCCAGCGTCTTGGCCTGGCCGACCCAGTCCTCCCGCTCGATCCGGCCGGGAAAGGCGAGATAGCTGCCGACCCATTCGACATTCGCCGGTGTCCAGGCGGCGATCTGGGTAAAATGCCAGATGCCGAGCGCCTGCAGCCGATCCTCGTTCTGCCGCCCGATGCCCCTGATCAGCTTGAGATCGTCGGGCCCGGCCTCCCTGGCCGCGACGAGCCCGGCCGGGCGCTGCCCGGGAATATCGGCTTCTCCCGGCACCGGAGGCAGTGTCGCGACGGTGCTCTCGATTGGGGGCTCGGTCGAGGCGCGCGCGCCGGACAGAAGTGCGCCCACGACACAGCCGGCGACATAGACCGCGGTGAACAGCAGCGCCGTCTCGACCCAGACGGCGGCAACGCCGTTCAGCAATTGCAGCCAGGTCAGGCCGGCGCCGACCGCCCAGAGGGCTGCGAGCCAGCCGGCGCCGCGCCCCGGCCGCAACGGGCTGCCATCCTGGCCGATCCAGCCCATGACGAGGCCGAGGGCGAAGGCCGCGGCGAGAAACCAGACGAACTGGCTGGTGAGATACAGCATGTCCGCCCCCTTACTTCGCGACCGTGAACTGGACGCGCCGGTTCATCGACCGGGCCTCCGGCGCGCCATGCGGCACCAGCGGCCGCGTGCTCCCGAAGCCCAGCGTCTCCAGCCGCGCCGGATCGATGCCGCGCTGGACCAGTTCGTCCCGCACCCGCAGAGCCCGCCGGGCCGAGAGATCGAGATTGTTGAAGCCGCTGCGCTCGCCGTCGCGGTTGGCGTGGCCCTCGATGGTGATGCGCGTCGTCGGGCACTGCGCCAGGATCGCGACCGCCTCCGCGATGACGCGCTCGGTCGGCGCATCGAGCTGAACGACCGAGGTTCCCTGGGCGAAGAGCACGGTGTTGTTGCGTGTCAGCGCGTCGAGATCGTTCTGGCAGGTCGCCGGCGGATCGACGACGCAACCGGTCTGGCGCAGGCCGATCGAGACATCGGCACGGAACCCCGGCGGAAGCCCGGTTCCGCCGCTGGTCTCGACCTCGCGCTGGATCAGATCGCGGCAGGTCAGGCCGCGCAGGGTGACGAGGTCGTCGACGATCGCGGCCGAGCCGAGATCCAGCCGCAGCAGATTGGTGACCGCCATGATGGCCGCCGCGGCGAAGCCCTCGGGCGCGCCGGGGACAATCTGCGTCTCGTCGCTCATCTTGCCCTGGAGGGGCGACGCCTCGACGAGCGCACGCAAGGCCTCGCGAGTCGCGACGTCCGGCAGATGACCCGAGAGCGAAAGCCCCGTCCGGTCCGCCGAGATCGACAGCCCATAGGGGCGTAGCGCCACCGTCGCGGCCCCCTCGCCGACGAGAGACAGGCCGGCCGGCAGCGGCCGGCGGCGCAGAGCCGCATCGAGTTCGGCCCAGGCGCTTCCATCGGCGACCTGCCCGGCGAGACTCAGCGCCGAGCCGGCCAGGGTCACGGTCCCCTCCCTGAGGCGGCCGAGCAGATCGAGCGCGAAACCCGTCGCCGCAGCATAATCGGCAGCGTCGCGCAAATTCGCTTCCACCGCCATGCGGTCGACGACGGCGCCCGAAGCGGTCAGGCCGCGAGCCCGCGCCAGCAGAGCCTCGCGCGTGGCGGCATCGGGCACGAGGCCCTGCAATGCGACACCATCTTTCCCGATCGCGGCGGACCACGCCAAAGCCCTGGCCGGCGGCGGTGGCGGGGGCGCGGCGATCTCGACGGGTGGCGGGGGTGCGGCAACCTCGACGGGTGGCGGCGTCGGAACCGGAGCCGGCAGTTCCGATGGCAGGAAGATCGGCGCCGGAATCTCCGGCAACGGCGGCATCAGGCTTTCCACCGGTGGCGGCGGCGGGGTCGGCGGCGGTGGCGGCATGTCCGACGGCAGGAAGACCGGCTCCGGGATCGCCGGCAATGGCGGCATCAGGCTCTCGATGGGCGGCGGCGGTTCCGGCGGGCAGGCGATCGTGGCTTGCGCGACCGAATCGGGGCCGTCGCCCTGGGCGATCTGCAGCCGCAGCGACTGGCAGGCCGCATAGGTGTCCGGGCCTTCTCCGGACAGCCGATAGGTGTCCCCTTCCAGTTCAGCCTTGCCTTGCCGCAGCCGCGCCAGGTCCGCAAGCGCGCGGCCGACCTTGACCAGGAAGGCAGCCGGTTGGCCCGCGCCGGGCTTGAGCCGGTCGTCGACGACGATCGGACCGGGGAAGGCGCGGCGCAGCAGGGCCAGAACCTGCTGTCGCACCGCGTCGGACGGGTAGAACCCCTCGAGCCGCACGACATCGCCCGCCAACCGCTCGATGCTCCAGCGATAGGGCGAGATCACAGAGGGCTCGAGGCTGCACGGCACGGCCTGGAAGCCGTCGCGCGCCAGGCGGCCAAGGGCCGCCTGCAAGCCGAGATAAGCGTCCGGCCCCGTCGCCCGCCCCTCGAGGCAGAAGCGCGTGTCGTCGAGCGCGACCTTGCCGGTCGCCAGTTGCGGCAGTTCGGCCAGGGTCGCCTCCGCCATCGTGCGGAAACCGGTCGGTGCGCCGAACGCGAAGGTCTGACGGTCCTCGACCTTGGCACCCGGCAGTGCCTTTTCCGCCGCGGCGACGAGCGCGCGGGCGGTCTCCTCGTCGGGGACGAAGCCTCCGAGCGTCACGACCTCGCCCTGGCGCGCGGCCGACCAGCTATAGGGACGTTGCGGGACAACCTGGGACAGCCCGCCGAGCGCGCGCCGGACGCCGAATTCGGCCCGCAACCGCGCCAGAGCCCGCGCGGCGCCGTCAGCCGACAGGGCCTCGCCGCTGATCGTGACGTCGCGCCCGTCGATCTGAGCTGTGACCGGGCGCGCACCCGGCGCTTCGCCTGCGACGGCGACCGCCGCGGCGACAGCGCGCCGTGTCACGTCGCGCTCGATGGACTCGTCGAGAACCCAATTCCCGGCACCCCAGAGCAGCGCCAGCGGCACAAGTCCCCAAAGCCAACGTCCCGGCTGCGACATTCCTCACCCCCAAGCCCCTTCGCCCCCGGGCCGGACGCGTCGAGGCTCGAGCACCGGAAGCGGCGTACTGCGGTACGGATGGAAAGCCGCGACGGGTGCTCCTGGTCGAGCGGAGATCACGGTCCCCGTCCGAACGCGGCGACCTCACCAACAAGGCGTCTCGCTCAGCGACTGTCAACAGGCGAACCGCCTGCGGCGGCGCCGGGAGAAACAGGAAAACACAAAAAAAGCCCCGGGTTTCCCCGGGGCTTCCTGACTGAGATCGCTTGAGACGATCAGAAGTCGCGCTGGATGCGCAGACGGCCAGCGAAGGCGTCGTCCGACTTGATCGTCCGGGCCGGACCACCGAGAGCGACCGACTTGGCGTCGGCGATGCGGCGGCTGAACTCGACGCGCGAGTAGAGAACCTCGACACCGATATCCAGGCCGGAGACCGGCGACCAGACGAGGTTCGCGCCGAGCACCAGTTCCTTCGGGTTCAGACCCTTGAGGGTGGTGGCGACACCGCCGACGACCGGACCGGCCACGCGGCCCATCGTGAGCTCCGAATACGAAGCGATGAGGTCCGAACGGATCTGCGGGGTCCAGAAGTGACGGAAGCCAGCCACGATCGCGAAGCCCGTCGTCGACTTGGTGCCGACGCCGGTGATCGGGTTGACGGTGAAGTCACCGACCACGCCCAGAGCACGACCAACGCCTGCCGCACCGCCCCAACCGAGATAACCGATCGCGCCGTCGGCATAAGCCGCCTGCAACCAGAGCTGATCGCCAGCGGCGATCATCGGCAGGTTGAACTTCACACCACCCTGGATGGCGAAGCCGAAGTCATCGCCACTATCCACCACGCGACCGACGGCAACGCGATTCGTGCCGCGATCGCTGACAGCACCCGACAGCTGGGCCGAACCCCAACCCTGATCGACGCGCAGCGAGGCGACGATGTCAGGCATCACGGAGCCCTGGTAAACGCGACCGCCAGCAGCACCAGCGGCGCTGAGGACGTTGCTGAAGCCCGTGGTGTTGCCGTCTTCGAGCGACAGGGTGGCCGTGAAGCCGCCGCCGAACGAAGCGGTGTAGGCCAACAGGTTCGTCGAACGGTCCGACGTGCGCAGCGAGCTGAAGCCGAGGTCGTTGGCGTAGAAGTCGAAGAACGACTGCGCCTTACCAGCGGTGATCGGCCCGAACTGGATGAACGCCTTGTCGAGCGAGGCGCCATTGCCTTCGTTCAGGCGGCCGTTCAGGCTGAACGGGTTCACGCCGTTGTTCAGCGCGCCGTAACGGTACGAACCGGTACGGGTGTTGATGTCGTGACGGATGAAGGTGCGCAGCGTGCCATAGGCGGTCGCGGTGCGGGCGTCGACGAAGATACGGCCGAGAGCGCGGGTGCCGTAGGAATCCTGACGCTCGCTCCAGCGCTCACCGAAGGTGTACTCGGCGCGAACGCGGCCGCCGACGCGGAGGCAGGTCTCGGTGCCGGGGATGTAGAAGAAGCCTGCGCCATAGGCGGAGCAGACGCGAACGTATTCGACCGGAGCGGCCTTCCGCGAGGGAAGGTCGGCGGCCTGAGCCCCGGCGACCGCGGCGAAGCCGGCGGCGGAACCGAGGAGGAGGCTCTTAACGAGCTTCATTGGTAACCTCCAAAAGAGTTTCGAGACCCTCGGGCTTCCACCGCTTCATTGGTGAGAGGCCCCAGGAGACCCTTTCACCGAACCGGCTTGTTCCCGGTCTTTCGCCCGCGTCCCTGACCATTCAGAGGCGAAGACGAAAAACAGCGACCGGGAACGTCCCGACGCAGGACAACCATACGAAAGCCCCTCCGCCGATCAACCGCGATCACGCCGCCGCGAGGTCCCCGGGGGTGCTTTGGAACCCGGTGTTGCAGGCAGGCCACGGTTTGAGGGTCGAAATTTACACCCGGTTAACTGCACCGCGCCGGCAGGGGCGATTTGGAGCCGTTCCAAAGCAGAATCACGGGCATCGCTTCGGGCGAGACCGCTGCGGCAGGCCGGGGAGCGATTCCCCTCGGCGCCCTTCAGTATTCCCACTCGGCACCGACGCCGACGGCCGCGCCGCCCTCGGCATTGGTCTCGGCCTGGAGCTTGAGCCGGCGGGTCAGGTCGATGTTGACCGACACGCCCGTGTCCTCGGGCCGCGCCCCGGCCTTCACGCCGACGGAAACGTTGTCGCTGATGTAGCGCGAGACGCCGATCGTGGGCCCTCCCTCTCCGACGCCGATGTCCAGATTGTCGACGCCGAGCGATTTGCGCAGCCGCTCGAAGGAATCATCCCCGCCGCCGCCGGCGAACTGGGCCGCCGTCTGCGCCAGCTGCAGCGCCTGGAAGGGCGAGAGCGAACCCGAGGCGCGCGCGAACAGGAGACGCGAGAGCACCTCGTCCTGCGGCAGGTCCGGATCGGAGGTGAAGGCGAAGGCGGGCTGATCGGCCGGGCCGGTGACGATGACGCGGGCGGTGACGTCGCCCGCGCGGGTTTCCGCGACAAAATCGAGTTCCGGCAGCGTGCCGCCGGTGAAGGTCAGACGGCCGCGGCTGAAATCGAGCCGCTGGCTCAGGACCGAGAGGCGCCCGCGGCGCAGCTCGAAACCGCCGTCGAGCTGCGGCGACGCCAGGCTGCCGCCGACGCGAAGCTGGCCGCCGAGTTCGGCATCGATGCCGCGGCCCCGGACGAAGACGCGGTTGGGAGCCGAGACCGTCAGCGCGAGCGCCGCGTCGAAGGCGGGTGCCGGCCGGCCTCCGCGCGTCGTCGCGCGGCCGGCGCGCTTTTGCGCGGCGAGACGGGCGGCGGCGGTGCCGGTCGCGCGGACATGCTTGATTCCATCGACGGGACGCAGCGTCGCGGGGAGCCTGCTCGGAACCGTGACGGTCAGCGAGAGGACATCGACGCGCCCGCCGATCCGCGGGCGCTGCGCCAGCGGCCCGGCGAGTTCGAGATCGAGATTGGCGACCGCGGTGACGATGTCGCTGGAAAGGAGCTGCGCACGGTTGCCCCGGACCCGGACGGAACCGGGGAAGCCCGCCGCTGGGTTGAGCGCGACGCGGCCACTGGCCGTCAGCGTGCCGCCATTGGGCGTGCTGGCGCTGGCGCGCTCGATGGTGAGATTCTCGCCCTGCGCGGCGATGCGCGCCTCGACCGCCGTCAGGCGGATGCCTTGCAGCACGTCGGTGAAGCTGCCGCCGGTGAGGGTGGCGGTGCCCGACAGGCGCGGGTCGGATAGGCTGCCGGCCGCGCGCAGGTTGAGCGCGACCGCGCCGGTGACCCGCCGCCCCTGCGCGCCGATCAGCGGATTGGCGAGCGCGGCATCGAGCCGCCCGCGCGCGGCGAGGTCGAGCATGCCCTGCGCATTCAGCGGGGCCGTGCCGCGCAGGGTCAGGCTGGCGCCGCGGCCGGCATCGACCTGGGCGTCGACGGTCGTGACGTCGCCCTGGAGCGCGCCCGACGCCGCGATCTCGACGGGCGGCAGGCCGGCCCGGCGGGTCTCGGGCGTCACCAGACGCGCGACCTTGACGCTCCAGGGTCCGGTCGGCGCGGCCGCGCTGCCGCCGATCTTCGCCTGCGCCTCGAGCGTGCCGGAGAGATCGAGCCCCGGCGCGAGGATCCGGGCCGCCGACAGCGGGACGTTGCGGGCGGCGATGTCGAGATCGAGCGTGTCGCCCGCCCGGCCGGCCAGCGTCAGGCGCCCCTTCTCGACCGCCAGCGCGAAGCCGTCGATCTCGACGCCCCCCGCCGGGAAGCGGAGGCTGGCGGGGTTGGCGAGCGCGATGCGGCGGCCGTCGCGACGGGCCTCGAAGCTCGCCAGTTCGAGGCTGAGCGGCTCGCCGGGCACGATCCGGCCGGCACCGTTGAGGGCAAAGCCACGCGCGGCCGCGCTCAGGGTGAAGGCGCTGGCGTCCGGCGCGCCTTTCGAGTCGAAGCGGATGGCGCTGATCGCCTCGCCGGCCACGACCGCGCGGTCGATGGCGAGCGACGCGTCGAGCTGCGGGCGGCCATAGACGTCGCGGGCGGCCGCGGTGGTGTCGAGGCGGTCGATCGCCAGCGAGGGGCCGGCGAGCTTCGTGCCTTTGGCGGTGAGATCGAGGTTCTGGCGGCCCTCGACGACGGCGAGGCGGATGTCGGCGTCGAGCCGGCCGCCGAGCTTGGTCAGGGCGAGTGCCGAGAGATCGTCGAGATTGCGCGCCGCCAGGGTCAGCCGGCCTTCGGCGCGGGTGGTGGGATCGAGCGTCAGCGCGCCGTTCAGGCGTACCGAGCCGATGGCGATGTCGAGCGACGACAGGTTCCAGCCGTCTCCCGGCAGGCGCGCCAGGGCCAGCGTGCCGGTGGCGGGCTTGGAGTCGATCTCGCCGTCCAGGGTCAGGCGGGTGTCGAGCGCGCCCTGGAGATCGCGAACGACGGCATCGATCGCGAGCCGCGGGATCGGCCGGGCGAGCGCGGTGGCATCGGCGACCGCGATGCGGGCGGTGGCGTCGAGCCGGTCGCGCGGGCCGGTGATCCGGGCGGTGACGTCGCCGCGGCCCGAGAGGCGCGGATCGGCGCGCCTGAGGTCGGGCATCGACAAGGCGAGCCCGAGATCAGAGGCCTGCCGGCCGATGCCGCCGTCCGCGGTGATGGCGGCGTGCTCACCAGCCAGCCTCAGCCCGGAGACGGTGAGGTCGCCCGCTTGCGACCGGACCCGGCCGTCGAGCGTCAGATTGCCGGCCAGCAGCCGGTCGAGCCGGGCATCGCCGGTGGACAGGCGGTCCCCTCGCCCGCTCAGGGTCGCGGCGTAATCGTTGCGGCGGGGCGTGGCGTCGATCTCGGCCCCGAATTCGGCCCGGCCCGCGAGCGGGCGACCGGCGAGGCCGCTCAACCGGGCGAGATCGGGCAGCACGGCCTGAAGCCGGCCGAGGACGCGGGCATTGCCCGCCTTGCCGGTGTAGTCCAGCTCCACGCCCGACATCGCCAGCCGCAGCCTCTCGAAATCGGCCGTGCCGTCGTCCTGGGCGACGCCCCTGAGCGTGAAGCCGACCCGATCACCGACGGCACGCGCCAGCGCGCGGTCAGCCAGGGTGATGCCGGTGGCCTCGCCGTCGGCCGTGAGGGTCACACGCGTCCCGGGCTCGCCGATGGTTCCTGTCGGCGTGGCGTTAAAGGTGAGCCCGAGGCTGGCGAAGCCACCGGCCGGCAGGCTGGCCTGTTGCGCGTCGAGCGTCGCGACGATCGTCGGCCCCGCAACCGGCCCCTTGATCGTGGCGTCGAAGGCGAGCTTGCCGATCTCGGTGCCCGAGGCGACCGTCTTGCCTTCCGCATTGGGGCGGGCGGCGGCGGTGACGCGCAGGTCGAGCATCTTGTCGGCGGTGTAGCGGCCGAGCACGTCGAGCCGGGCCAGGGCCGAGACCAGCGCCATGTTGCGGATGTCGATGGCGCCTCCATCGGCGAAGCCGACCGAGCCGTCGAGGCGGGTCGAGCCGGCGAAGACCGGCGCGACGGGCGCCGGCATCAGCCCCTCGATGCGGGCATCCAGCGCGAGATCGAGTTTGCGTTCGGTCCCGGTGCGATCGAGCCGGGCATCGCCGCGGGCGCCGATGGTGGGGCCGGCATTGAAGATCAGGGTCGAGCCGAAGGAATCGAGCGGGCCGTCGCCGCCGAGATCGAGCGTCACCGGCGGCTCGCCCGGCAGGCCTGCGACCTTCGAGATCAGCCCGCCCGCCGGCTCGTCGAGCTTGACGTCGAGCTGCAGGCGGGTCGTCTCGGGCACGAAGACGATACTGACGTTGAACTGGCCGCCGGCATCGAGCCGGCGCGCCGCGAGCTTGAGGTCGAGGCCTTCGCTCGGCGGGCCCAGCGTCGCCGAACCGGTGGCGCCCAGCGTCGCGGGCACGCCCAGGACCGGCTCGCCCAGAACCAGTTCGTTCAACTGGAAGGCGCGCACGATGACCTTCAACGGCAATTCCGGCAGGATCGGCTGGTCGCTCGGCGGGGCGGCGCCCGCCGGCTGCGGCGCCTGACGGCGCAGGAGTTCGAGCCGGCCGATCTCGAGCCGGTCGACATCGAGCCGGCGCAGCAGCAGTGCGCTGCGCGTCCAGATCAGGCGCACGCGGTCGAGCCGCAGCCAGGGGCCGTCGCGGTCCGACAGGACGATGTCCAGGATCTCGACATCCGATGAGAGCGCGCCGTTGACCGCGCCGATCGAGACCTGGCTGGTGTCGCTCGACAGGGCCTTGGAGATCAGATCGGCGACGACGCCGCGATCGGTCTGGGCGTTCTGGGCGAAGCCGCCGAAGGGCGCGAAGGCGAGCAGGCCCGCGAGCAGCAGCAGGGCCGGCAGGGCGAGGCGGAGCGTCAGCGGCCGCAGCGATGTGAGAACGCGGCGCATTAGAAGGACTGCCCGATGCTGACATAGAGCGCGACCGGCTTGTCGCCCTTGCGCGGGTTGAGCGGCGCGGCGACGTCGACGCGGATCGGCCCGATCGCGGTGTAGTAGCGCAGGCCCAGCCCGGCGGACATCTGCAGGCGCTGCTTGAAGTCGGGCACGCTGCCCTCGAAGGCGGTGCCGGCATCGAAGAAAGGCACGACGCCGATCGTATCGGTGATCTTGATGCGCGCCTCGAGCGAGGCCTCGAACAGGCTGCGCCCGCCGGTCAGCCGGAAGAGCGGCCCGAGCGGCGAGAGCGAGCGATAGGCATAGCCGCGCACCGAGCCGCCGCCGCCTGCATAGAAGCGACGCGTGGCGGGGATGTCGTCGAGATCGGCGCCCGCGATCGAGCCCAGCCCGACGCGTCCCGCCAGGACATAGCGGGCGTCCTCGTCGAGCGCGTAAAAGGCGGCGAGCGACGCCTTGCTCTGGACGATGCCAACGGTGGAGCCGAGGAAGGTCGGATAGGGCGCGACCGAGGCGGTGGCGCGGATGCCGCGGGTGGCGTCGAGCAGGCTGTCGGTCGAATCGTATTTCACCGAAAGCGGGATGCCGACGAGAGTGTAGTCGACCTGGCCGAGCACGTCGCTGGTCTGGCCGCGCTCGACCTCGAGGCCGGCCTGGACCGAGAAGGTGTCGCTGAAGCGGCGCTGGATCGCGGTGGTGACGTTGCCGTAGCGGGCGGTGTAGCCGCCGAAGCGGTTGGTGCCGACACGCTGGCGCGTCGCGACGCCGTCGAGCAGCCAGTCATAGCGGCTGCCGCCGAGCGCGGGCTTGAGGAAGCTGAAGGAGAAACGGCCGCCGAGATCGGAGCGCTCGAAATCCTCGAATTTGGTGATCTTGGTGCCGTCGATGCGGGGCGCGAGGAAGACGTCGGCCTCGAGCCGCAGGCGCTCGGCGCCCCCGAACAGGTTGCGGTGTTCCCAGTAGGTCTTCACCGCCGGGCCGTCGATCGTGGAATAGCGCGCCGAAAAGCCGAGCAGGCGCTTGGGCCGCTCGGTCACCTCGACGAAGATGGGCAGGTTTCCGGTGCCGTCCAGGCTCTCGGCCTCGCGGATCCGGACGGAGCCGACGGCGGGCACGGTCGCGATCGATTTGCGGGTGTCGGTGAGCGCCTTGGGCGAATAGGGATCGCCCGGCTCGAGATAGATGAAGGAGCGGATGACGGCGGGCGGGATGTCCCCGGTTTCCGTCACCGAAACCGCGCCGAATCCGGCGATCGGACCCGGCTCGACCACATAGGTGATGTCCATCACGCGCGCGGCGTGGTCGACGACCGGGCGCAGCTCGACCACCTTGGCGAGCGGGCGCGACTGGGCACGCAGATGATCGACCAGCGCCGCCCGCGCCGCCCGCAGCGAGGCGGAGGTCGCGGGGTCGCCCGGGTTGAGGCGGCTGACCTTGAGCGGATCGGCGATGGCGGGCGCGCCGGACGCGCCACGCTCGGCGACATCGACCTGGCGCAGCGCAAAAACGGGACCCGGCCTGATCGTCGCGGTGATCGGCACGGGCTCGCGGTTGCGATGCGATTCGAGCGCGCGGATCAGCCTCGCATCGGGCTCGGCCCCGACGCGCAGCGCGACGCCATCGACCACGAGCGCGACCTCGGCATTGAAATAGCCCTGCGACCAGAGCGCATCGACCAGCGGATTGAGGTCGGCCGCCATGCGGCGCGCCAGGGTCTCGCCGTCGGGCGGTGCATCCTGACGCAGCCGGTAGAGCAGCGAGGCGTCCTGGAGGATGCGGGTCAGCGACTTCGCGTCATCGGCTTCGCCGAGATCGAAGTCGAGCTGGTAGGGCAGCGTCGCAGCCGTGACGGCGGGCGGTTCGTCCTTCTTGGTGAAGAGGCCGAACAGATCCAGCGACGACAGATCGAAGGCCTGCACCGGCACCGGCCGCAGGGCGGCCATCAGGGCGAGCGCACAGGTGCCGCTCAGCGCAACCGCGCTGCCCGCTCTCCGCCATAACCGCATCCGACCTCCAAGCAACCCCCCGCACCACGCAACCGGACCATCCTACCGATGTTCCGCGGTCGACCATACAGAAAGATATCGAGCGCGGGCAAATGCGGTGGATTCGATCGTCTTGGCTAACGAAGCGTTAGCGATACCGACCCCAGCGGAGCGAGCTTCGTGACGATCTCGCCCTTGCCCGGCGAGAGCACGCCGCCGCAGAGGCTGCCCGTGGTGACGATCTGGCCGGCGCGCAGGCCGCCCATCAACTCGTCCTTGCGGTTGGCCCAGGCGAGGAACGGCGCCATCGGATCGCCGTTTCCATGGACCGCCGGCTGGTCGTAGATCGTGACGCCGTTGAGTGAGATGAAGCAGCCGAGGCCCGTCAGGTCGTCCAGGACCTTCATGTCGAGCTCCTGGCCGAGATAGTAACCGCCATGGCCGAGCGCGTCGGCCAACCAGAGCGCGAAGGGCACGCCCTGCCAGTTGGCGAGCCGGCTCTCGACGATCTCGATGCCGAGATAGGCCTTGTCGCAATGGCCGAGCAGCTCGGCCCGCGAATAGGGCTGGTTCGGGCGCATCGGCACGTCCTTGGCCAGCCGCAGCGCGATCTCGATCTCGACGCGCAGCTCGGCGCCGATGGCGCCGTCATAGACGTCACCGGGAGCGAGCCAGGGACCCGGCATCAGACCGGCCACGGGCGTGCCGTCCTCGGCGATGGCGACCTTCCAGCCGGCCTGCGCATGGCCCAGCGCCTTCGCGATGTCGGCCTGGATCGCCAGCCCGTCGAGGAACGAGCCCGGCACCGGCTGCTCGGCCATCTCGATCAGGCTCTTGTCGCGGCGGCTTGCGACCAGCGCGGCGCGCAGGGTCTCCTGGGTGGTCGGCATGGCGTCTCGTCCCTGTCCTCGTCGTCCCGGCCTGGCCGGTGTTCGGGCGGCACCCTGCACGAGCAGCGGCCGCGAGACCACCCCTGCAGCGACGGCGCCGCGACGGCGCAGACCGGGAACCGCTGCGGCGCGACCGGGTTGACCTTGCATCCATCCGCTTTCCGGAAAGGCAGCATGCCGCGATGCAACGGCTTCTCCCGATCATGACCGCGACCCTGCTGTGGTCGCTCAGTGCAGCGGCCCAGACCCCGATGCCGCCGCAGGATTT
The DNA here is from genome assembly GCF_042466375.1 of Allobosea sp. R86505. Taxonomy (NCBI): domain Bacteria; kingdom Pseudomonadati; phylum Pseudomonadota; class Alphaproteobacteria; order Hyphomicrobiales; family Alloboseaceae; genus Allobosea; species Allobosea sp. R86505. Next base: position 3,696,364 of record NZ_JAXHPY010000001.1, read on the forward strand.
CGTCCACAAGGCCGCGGTCTCGACGATGTTCGCGGTCGAATCGGCGACGCTCGCCCTGCACAAGACGAGTTCGCCCGAGATCAAGAGCTTCGCCCACCGGCTCGCCGACGACCGCGGCACCACCGCCAGCAGCCTGAGGCAGATCATCGCCCGGCGCTCGGACATCGCGCTGCCGCAGCGCCCCGACGGGCGACAGCTCGATCTGCTGCGCGACCTCGCTGCGCTGCAGGGTCCGGAGTTCGACCGCGCCTATGTGCTGGCCCAGCGCGCGGCGCAGGAGGAGAGCCTCGCCGTGATCGCGGCCTATGCCGAGACGGGCTCCGACCCCGAGCTCAGGGCTTTCGCCGAACAGACGCTGCCGGTGCTGCAGAAGCTGGATGCCGAGGCGAAGGCGCTACCGAAGCCGCAGTAGCCGCCTCCCCGGCTCCGATCCCTTGACAGCCGAACGCCGCTCCCCTCCGCTCGGCGTCAAAAGACGCTGAGGGGACAAAAACGGCCATGCTCACCTTGCGGCAGATCGAGGTGATCCGCGCCATCATGATCACCGGCACGATCAGCGGCGCGGCGAAGCTGCTCGCGGTGTCGGCGCCGGGCATCAGCCGGCTGATGAAGCATACCGAAAGGACACTGCGGCTGAAGCTGTTCGAGCGTCGCCATGGGCGTTATGTGCCGACGCCGGAAGCCAAGGACATCTTCGAGCAGATCAACGGCGTCTACAAAAAGGTCGACGACCTCCACTACACGCTGGCGCGGATCGAGCGCGGCGGCGGCGTCGAGTTGCGGATCGGCTCGGTGCCGAGCATCTGCCACGTCATGGTGCCGCGCGCGATCGAGAAGCTGAAGCGCAAGCACCCCGATCTGCGGCTCGACATCAACATCCTCAAGATCGAGGAGGCGCTCGACTATCTGCTGCTGGGCCGCGGCGAGATCGCAGCGATGAGCTACAAGCTCGACCATCCCGGCATCGACTTCGTGCCGCTGTCGATGGGCGAATTGCTGTGCATCGTGCCCGAGGGCCATGAGCTGGCGACGCGGACCGTCATCTCGGCCTCCGAGATCGTGCGCCACCCGCTGATCGGCATCGACCCCAACGACCCCTATGGCCGGATCATGGCCGAGATCTTCAGCCGCCAGGGCCTCGCCTACGACATCGTCATCAAGGCCCGCTTCGGCACGACCGTCTGCTCGCTGGTGCGGGCGGGGCTCGGCATCGCGGTGATCGACCAGTTCACCGTGGCGCATGGCTCGATGCAGGGCATTGCCACGATCCCGATCGCCGAGCCGACGCAGTTCCAGACCTATGTCGCGATCAAGAACGACAAGGCGCCGTCCGTCTATGCCGAGACCTTCGTGACGCTGCTGCGGCAGGAAATGGACGCGGTGGTCAGGCCGCGTGCCCCAGAGGCCCGCAGCCGGCTGGCAGGATAACATCAGGTTAGGTAATGCGATCAAATTGGTCATCGCGTTAGCGCGAGCGATCGGCTTATCTGACGGCGGCAACGCCTGCTAAGACGATGGGCGAGCCACACAGGGACGAGACGATGCCGGACATTGCCATCGCCAACCGGACGAAGCGCGTGCTGCTGGGCCTGATCGGAACGCCGATCGCCCATTCCGCCGCGCCGGCGATGCATGAGGCCGCCGCACGCGCGGCCGGCTTCGAGCTGCACTACCATCTGATCGAGGTCGCCGGCGCAGGCCGCGCCGATCTGGTCGCGATCCTCGATGGCGTGCGGCGCATGGGCTTCTCGGGCATCAACGTCACCTACCCCTACAAGGAGGCGGTGGTGCCGCTGCTCGATGCGCTCTCGCCGGAAGCGCGGGCCATGGGGGCCGTCAACACGGTGGTGGCGCGCGACGGCGTGCTGACCGGCCACAACACCGATGCGACCGGCTTCGCCACCGCCTATCGCGCGCTCGGCCGCGCCGATGGCGACGCCCCCGTCGCGATCATCGGCACGGGCGGGGTGGGCAAGGCGATCGGCTTCGCGCTCGCCGCCACCGGCGTCAGCCATTTGCGGCTCTACGACAGCGACCGCGCCAAGGCGCAGGCGCTGGCGGACCAGATCGGCGAGCGTGCGCGGGTTACGATCTGCGACAGCGTCGAGGCGGCGGTGTCGGGCGCGGCCGGCCTCGTCAACGGCACGCCGGTCGGCATGCTGCCCAACCGCGACAGCCCCGTGCCGGCCGATCTCATTCGAAAGTCGCAGTGGGTGGCCGACGCCGTCTATCATCCCCTCTGGACACCGTTGCTCAAAGCCGCGCAGAAGGCGGGCGCCACGGTGATGACGGGGCGTGAGCTCAGCATCAACCAGGCCGTCGACGCCTTTGCGCTGTTCACGGGGGTGCAGCCCCCGGACGGCGCGATCGCCGACGCCTTCGACCGATCGCTCGCCGCGCAGGAGGCCAGGCACCGCGCAGCGTGAGGTCACCCCACTTCGAAGACGGCCCGCGGGCCACCCGCGAAGACCAAGAAAAAACGAACCAAGAGCTGGAGGAGACAACAATGAAGACCCCATGGATCATCGCCGCGGCCGTAACAGTCGGGCTGGCCGCGCCCGCGCTCGCGCAGGAGAAAGTGAAGCTCGTCAACGTGGTCGAGCTGTCGGGCGCGGGCGCGACCGCCGGCACGAACTGGAAGAACGGCATCGACCTCGCCGTCGCCGACATCAACGCCAAGGGCGGGATTCTCGGCCGACAGATCGAGATCGTGCATTACGACACGCAGACCAACCCGGGGAACACCCGCGCCGCCGTGCAGCGCGCCATCGACGAGGGCACCTATTCGGTGCTCGGCCCGGTCTTCTCCGGCCCGATCGGCGCCTCCATGCAGATCGCCCAGCGCGCCGAGATCGCGCAGATCGTCGGCGGCGAGGCCGCCGGCCTGACCAAGCAGGGCAACCAGTACATCTTCCGGACCTCGCTGAGCCAGAGCGCGGCCATGCCCAAGATCGCCGCCTATCTCAAGAACACGGTCAAGGCCGGTTCGGTCGCCGTCGTCTGGGTCAACAACGACTTCGGCAAGGGCGGGCGCGACGCGATCATCCCCGAACTCCAGAAGGTCGGCATCAAGGTCGCGGCCGACGTCTCGACCGAGCAGGGCCAGGCCGATTTCGCCGCCGACGCGATCAAGATCAAGAACGCCAATGCCGATGCCGTCTTCGTCTATCTGAACGAGGAGGAGAGCGCCCGCTTCCTGCGCGCCGCCAAGCAGCAGGGCATCACCAAGCCGATGGTCGGCGAGACGACGCTGCTCGGCGCCAAGGTGATCGAGCTCGCGGGCGACGCCGCCAACGGCGTGCGCGGCCATGTCGGCCTGTCGATCGACGCGCCGATCCCGGCCTTCCAGGAATTCGGCAAGAAGTTCCAGGCGAAGTACAACTACGCCTCGGATCATAACGGCCTGAAGGGCTACATGGCCGTCTACATGATCAAGTGGGCGACCGAGAAGCAGAAGAAGTTCGACAAGAAGGGCGTCGCCGACACCCTGCGCGGCGCGACGATCAAGCCCTCCGAGGAGCCCGGCATCCTGATCGAGACCACGATCGAGGCCAATGGCGACATCGACCGCGAGAGCTTCCTCGCCGAGGTGCAGAACGGCAAGCAGGTGATCACGGCGACGCTGCCGAAGATCAAGCCGTAAGCCGCGGGAACCACGACCGAGACCCCTCCCCCTCGTGGGGAGGGGAACGGTCGAGCCAAGCAAGGTGATTTTGCTCGGAAACACGGCGTCATCCTGGACAAGCCGCGAAGCGGCGCAGCTCCGGGATCCATCATAGGGCTCCGACGATGCCCTATGATGGATCCCGGGACGACCTTCGGTCGCCCAGGATGACGGCGGAGGGTTGAGCGACATCATCGCGCTTCAAACAGCCTAATCGAGCGAGGCACCCCCATGGCCGAATTCATCGCCTATCTCATCGCCGGCATCGCCACGGGCGCGATCTATGCGCTGGCTGCGATCGGCTTCACGCTGGTCTGGCAGACCTCGCAGACGATCAACTTCGCCCAGGGCGAGTTCGTCATGCTGCCGGCGGTGCTGGTGCTGCTCGCGATCAAGCTCTTCGGGGCGCCGGTCTGGCTGGGCGCGCTGATCGGCATCGCCGCCTTCATTCTGATCTTCGGCGTCGGCTTCAAGCTCACCGTGGTCGACCCGATGATCAAGCACGGCGTGCTGCCGCTGGCGATCGCCACCATGGCGCTGTCGATCATCATGAAGGAAGGCGCCAAGGACGGCTTCTCGGCCGAGGCGCAGAACTTCCCCTCCTTCGTGCCGACCTCGACGATCGAGGTCTTCGGCGCCGCGATCTCGCTGCAGCATCTGGCGATCATCGCCTGCGCCTTCGCGGTCATCGGTCTGCTGCAATGGTTCGTCGGCGGCACGCGGCTCGGCCGGCAGATGCAGGCGACGGCGCAGAACCCGACGGTGGCGCGCATCCTCGGCATCCCCGTCGAGCGGATGGTGCTTTTGACCTTCGTGATCAATGCCGCGCTCGCCGTCGTCGCCTCGGTGCTGATCTCGCCGATCTACCTGGCGAAGTTCTCGAATGGCGAGGTCATCGGCCTGTTCGCCTTCATCGCCGCCATCGTCGGCGGCTTCAACCAGGTCCGCGGCGCGCTGGTGGGCGGGCTGATCGTCGGCGTCGTCGACTCGATGGCGGCGGCCTATGTCTCGAGTTCCTACCGGCTGGCGGTGCCGCTCGTCCTGCTCGTCGTGATCATCCTGCTCAAGCCGGAAGGCCTGATGGGCCGCAAAGAGGAGCGCCGCGTATGAGCGTGCAAGCGACCCGCGACGCCGCCTCCCCTCGCCTCGCGCGGCTGCCGCTCGGCGGCACCTTCGACGGCGCCTTCCTGACGCTGGTCGCCGGCGCCGTGATCCTCTGGTTCGCGCCCGTCGGCATGGGCCGCTACGGCACCTATGTGCTCTCGCTCTGGCTGGTGATGAGCATCGCCGTGATGGGGCTGAACCTGACGCTGGGCTATGCCGGGCTGAAATCGCTGGCGCAGGCCGCCTTCATGGGGCTGGGCGCCTACACCACCGCGATCCTGACGACGAAATACGGCGTCTCCTGGTATGCCGCCTTCGGGCTGTCGGGCCTGCTGACCTTCGCGGTCGGCATCGTGCTCGGCTTCCCGGCGCTGCGGGTGAAGGCGCATTACCTCGCCTTCGTGACGCTCGCCTTCTCGACGCTGGTCTGGCTGATCCTGCGCAACGAGCAGTGGCTGACCGGCGGCGTCTTCGGCATCTCCAACATCAACCGGCCTGACTTCTTCGGCATCAAGCTGTTCGGCGCGCTGGAATTCCACCGCTTCGTCGTGGTGGTGACCTTCATCCTGGCGGTGGCGCTCTGGTGGCTGATCCGCTCGCCCTGGGGCCGCGCCTTCACGGCGCTGCGCGAGAACCCGATCCGCGCCGCGAGCCTGGGCATCGACACCCGCGCCTACACGCTGCTCGCCTTCGCCATCGGCTCCGCTTATGCGGGCTTCGCCGGCGCGCTCTATGCGCCGCTGGTCGAGTTCATCGACCCGTCGCCGTTTTCGCTGTCGCAGAGCTTCTTCCTGCTGCTGATGGTCGTGGCGGGCGGCTCTGGCTATCTGCTCGGGCCCTTCGTCGGGGCGCTGCTCGGCGTCGTGCTGCCGGAATGGCTGCGCTTCGCCGGCTCGCTCTACCTGATCATCTTCGCGGCCATCGTGATGCTGCTGCTGATCGCCTGCCCGCAAGGGGTGAGCGGGCTGATGGAGCGGGCCTGGGCGAAACTCACCGGCAAGCGGGGAGACGGCCGATGAACACGGTTCTGGAAGTCGACACCGTTCTCGAAGTCAAGAATCTGCACAAGGCCTTCGGCGGCATCAAGGCCGTCGACGGGGTGTCCTTCTCGGTGAAGGAGGGCGAGATCCTCGGCATCATCGGCCCCAATGGCTGCGGCAAGTCGACCCTGTTCAACTGCATCCTCGGCCAGCTCGAGCCGACGGAAGGCCGCGTGAAGCTGGACGGCCGCGAGGTCACCCATATGCGCCCCTCCGAGCTCAACCGGCTCGGCGTCAGCCGCACCTTCCAGCTGCTGCAGGTCTTCCCCGAACTGTCGGTGCGCGAGAACCTGATCCTGGCCGGCCAGGAGCATGAGGGCTCGATGCTGTCGCGCCTGTTCGGGGCGCGCGATGCCGGACTCACCGAGAAGGCCGAGCAGATGATCGGCTTCTTCAAGCTCGGCCATCTCGCGGACGCCAAGGCGGGCGGGCTCTCCTACGGCCAGCAGAAGCTGCTCGACGCGGCGATGGCCTTCATGGCCGGCCCCCGCCTCGTGCTGCTCGACGAGCCGGCGGGGGGCGTGAACCTCACCATGCTCGGCGACCTCAAGGAGCGGCTGCGGGCGATCAATGCCGAGCAGGGCGCGACCTTCGTCGTCATTGAGCACAACATGGATTTCGTGATGAGCCTGTGCTCGCGCGTGATCGTGCTGGCGGAGGGACGGGTGCTGGCGGAAGGCACGCCGGCCGAAATCCGCGCCAACCCGGCCGTGATCGACGCGTATCTGGGGCATTAACGATGACGGGCGCGACGCGAGCCCCCTTCCCCCTTGTGGGGAAGGGTTGGGGATGGGGGTGGCGCCGCCGGGTGAGCGGCGGGCGGACTAACCGCGGCGGCGGAGCCTCGTCTATCAATCACGCACCAAGCCTCCCGACCCCCACCCCTCTCCCCTCCCCACAAGGGGGAGGGGAAGCGCCTATGCGATCCTCGTGGAGCAAGATGCCATGACCACCCCCATCCTCGAACTCGACGGCGTGGTCGGCGGCTATGGCGCCATGACCATCCTGAACGGCACGACGTTCAAGGTGCGCCGCGCCGCCATCACCACGGTGATCGGCCCGAACGGGGCCGGCAAATCGACCGTGTTCAAGGCGATCTTCGGCCTGCTCAAGCTGCGCGAGGGACGGATCCGGCTCGAGAGCACCGACATCACCAACTGGAGCCAGCGCAAGCTGCTGGAGGCCGGCATCTGCTATGTGCCGCAGGGGCGCAACATCTTCCCGGAACTGTCGGTGCGCCACAATCTCGAGCTCGGCGCGGTCGCAGCGGGCGCGCACATCACCGACATGCCCCGGCGTATCGAGGCGGCGCTCAACCGTTTCCCGGCGCTGCGCGCCAAGGCCGATGTCCAAGCCTCGACGCTCTCGGGCGGGCAGCAGAAACAGCTCGAGATCGTGCGCGGGCTCCTGCTCAACCCCAAGCTTGTGCTGATCGACGAGCCCTCGATCGGGCTGTCGCCGATGCTGGTGCAGGAGACCTTCGCGATCCTGATGGAGCTGCGGGCCAAGGGCGTCACCATCCTGATGATCGAGCAGAACGCCCGCTCGGCCCTGGAAATCTCGGACGAGGGCCTCGTGCTCGAACTCGGCCAGACCCGGATGCAGGGCCCGGCCGCGGAGATCCTCGCCGATCCGCGGGTGGCGCAGCTGTTTTTGGGCGGCGCCCTGACGGACGCTGCGTGATGGCGGGCTTTCGCATAACGACCCGCGGAGCTACCCCCTCCTCCCGCATGCGGTGCGGAGCGTCATGTCGTTGCCTGGCCTGGAGATCTGTCCCGTGACCACCCCCCTCAACATCGCCCTCGTCGGCGCCGGGCTGATCGGGCGCGCGCATCTGGAGCGGCTGGACGCGTCCGCCGATTGCGACTGCGCCGCGATCTGCGATCCGACCGAGGCGGCGAAGGCGCTGGCGACTGACCGCGGCACGCCCTGGTTCGCCTCGATCACGGACATGCTGTCGGCGATGACGCCGGACGGGGCGATCATCGCGACGCCCAATGCGCTGCATGTTCCCGGCGCGATCGAATGCCTCGAGGCCGGCGTGCCGGTGCTGATCGAGAAGCCTCTGGCCGAAAGTGTCGCGGCGGCGCAGCGGCTGGTCGCCGCTCAGCAGCGGACCGGCGTGCCGGTTCTCGGCGGCCACCACCGGCGCCACAACCCGATCGTCAAGGCGGCGCGCAAGCTGGTGCGCGAGGGCGGGATAGGCCGGCTGGTCGCCGTGACCTCGCTCTTCCTGATCCGCAAGCCGGACGACTATTTCGACGTCGCCTGGCGGCGCGAGCCCGGCGGCGGGCCGGTGCTGATCAACCTGATCCACGACATCGACAATCTCCGCTTCATCTGCGGCGAGATCGAAAGCGTGCAGGCGATGACCTCGAACGCGACGCGGGGCTTTGCGGTGGAGGACACCGCCGCCCTCGTCTTACGCTTCGAAAACGGGGCGCTGGGCACCGCCACCGTCTCCGACGTGACGCCGACGCCCTGGAGCTGGGAACTGTCCTCCGGCGAGAACAAGGTCTATCCGCAGCGCGACGGGCTCTGCTACCTGATCGCCGGCAGCGAAGGCTCGCTCTCCGTGCCGGCGCTCAACCGCTGGCACTACGAGGGCCGCCAGGGCTGGTGGGAGCCGCTGCTGCGCGAGACGCTGGCGCTGACGCCACTGGAGCCGCTGGCCGAGCAGATCCGGCATTTCTGCGCGGTGATCAGCGGCGCGGAGCAGCCGATCACCGATGCGGCGGATGCGGCCCGGACGCTGGCGGTGATCGAGGCGGTGGCGCAGGCGGCGCGGCGGGGCGAGCCCGTCACCCTCGACCGGATGGAGGGCTGATAGTCATGACGAATCCCGCGCCGAACCCGACCTCGATCGCCACCGTCTCGCTGAGCGGCGATTTGGCGGAAAAGCTCCAGGCGATCGCGGCGGCCGGGTTCGACGCGGTCGAGGTGTTCGAGAACGATTTCCTGACCTTCGACGGCGGGCCGCGCGAGGTCGGCCGCATGGTCGCCGATCTCGGCATGAGGATCTGCGCCTTCCAGCCCTTCCGCGATTTCGAGGGCATGCCGGAGCCGCTGCGGGCGCGTGGCTTTGCCCGGGCCGAGCGAAAATTCGCGATCATGAACGAGCTCGGTACCGATCTGATGCTGATCTGCTCGAACGTTTCGCCGCAGGCGCTGGGCGGCATCGACCGCGCGGCGGCGGATTTCCACGCGCTCGGCGAGCTCGCCGGGCGCTTCGGCGTGCGCGTCGGCTACGAGGCGCTGGCCTGGGGCCGCCACGTCAACGACTACCGCGACGCCTGGGAGATCGTGCGCCGGGCGGAGCATGAGCGGATCGGGCTGATCCTCGATTCCTTCCACACGCTGGCGCGTCCGTCGCCGTTGGGGCCGATCGCCTCAATTCCGGGCGACCGCATTTTCCTGGTCCAGCTGGCGGATGCGCCGAGGCTCGACATGGACGTCCTGAGCTGGAGCCGGCATTTCCGCTGCTTTCCGGGCCAGGGCGATCTCGCGGTGGCCGAGTTCATGCGGGCGGTGGCGCAGACCGGCTATGCCGGGCCGCTCTCGCACGAGATCTTCAACGACCAGTTCCGCGCCGGCTCGGCGCGGCGCCTCGCGACCGACGGCATGCGCTCGCTGATCGCGCTTTCCGACCAGGCAGAGCCGCATCTGCCGGCGCGCGCCAAGGTGCTCGATGTCGAGTTCATCGAATTCGCGCTCGACGAGGAGACCGGGGCGGACCTCGCGCAGCTGCTGGCGGCGCTGGGCTTCCGCCACACCGGCCAGCATGTCAGCAAGGCGGTCGCGCGCTGGAGCCAAGGCGGCATCAACCTGCTGCTCAACACCGAGACGGACGGTTTCGCGCAATCGCATACGATCATGCACGGGGCGGGCGCCTGCGCGATTGCCTTGCGCGTCGACGATGTCGAGCAGGCGATGACCCGCGCGCTGGGGCTGAAGATCCAGAGCTTCGAGCAGCCGGTCGGGCCGGGCGAGCTGCACATCCCCGCCATCCGCGGCGTGGGCGGATCTCTGATCTACTTCACCCAGCCCAGTGGCGAACTCGGCCGGATCTGGGACCGGGATTTCGAGGCGGTACCGCCCGCGGCCGGCGCGCCCTCCCCCGACCGGCTGGCGCGGGTCGACCACATCTCGCAGTCGATGGACTATGAGGAGATGCTGTCCTGGCTGCTGTTCTACTCCTCGCTCTTCGCGCTGGAGCGGATTCCGCAGCTCGCCATCGCCGATCCGGCGGGGCTGGTCGAGAGCCGCCCGCTGGTCTCGCCCGAGGGCGGGGTGCGCTTCGTCCTCAACGGCTCGCAGGCGACGCGGACCCTGTCCTCGCGCTTCGTCTCGGAGCATTTCGGCTCGGGCGTCCAGCACATCGCCTTCAGCGCGCCCGACATCTTTGCGGCGGTCCAGGCGATGCGGCAGGCGGGGCTGTCCTTCCTCACCATCCCCGAGAACTACTATGAGGACCTCGAGGCGCGGCACGGGCTCGATCCCACCTTCATCGACGCGCTGCGCGACCACCACATCCTCTATGACCGCGACGGCGAGGCCGAGTTCCTGCAGGTCTACACCCATGTCTTCGCGCAGCGCTTCTTCTTCGAGATCGTCGAACGGCGCAGCGGCTATGCCGGCTTCGGGGCAGTCAACGCGCCGGTGCGGCTAGCGGCGCAGGCGCGCGAGGCGCGGCCCGTGACCATGCCGCGTTCGCTGCGGGAGGTATAGGGCTGGGCAACCCGTCAGCGGCTGGCGGAGCACCGCTGCCGATTGACCCGCAGGCGAACGCCTGTGTACTATGATGCACATGATCGAGGTCGTGGAGACGGCTGAATTCTCTGGGTGGCTGGAGAATCTTCGCGATCTCTCGGCCCGCGCCCGTATTCTCGTCCGGATCAGACGGGCGCAGCTCGGCAATCTGGGGGACGTCAAGTTCTTCGACGGCATCGGCGAGATGCGGATCGATTATGGCCCAGGCTACAGGCTTTATCTCGTCCAGCGAGGCCCGAAGCTGGTGGTGCTTTTGTGCGGCGGTGACAAACGCCGCCAGTCCGCGGACATCGCGCGGGCCAAGCTGTTGCTGAAGGAGTTGGTCGATGCCGAGCGCAATGCGTGAATTCGACGTCCAGAACTATCTGAAGACTCCCGAGGAGCAGGCCGCCTATATCGAGGCCGCGCTCGAAGGGGGCGATCCGTCCTTCATCGCCGCCGCGCTCGGGGACATCGCCCGTGCGCGCGGCGTCACCACCTTTGCGGCCGAGAGCGGTCTCAGCCGCGAGGCGATCTACAGGGCTTTCCGCCCGGGCGGAAATCCGACGCTCGAAACCCTGGCCAAGGCGACGAAGGCGCTCGGGCTCAGGCTGTCCGTGGTCGCCGCCTGAGGCTGAACACGGCCGTTGCAGCTTGGCCGCTCATCTTGCTGTAACGTTTCACACCTTCCGCTGCTTTACGTCGCCTGAGAGGTCTTCAGCACGACGGCCTCGAAGGCCCGCACCAGCGCGGCGTCGAGCTTCGTGCCCATCAGCACCAGCATGGCATAGGCCTGGTCGGGCGCCATCGGCGGCTTGTAGCTGCGGCGTTCGATCAGCGCCGCATAGATGTCGCAGATCGTGATCATCCGCACGATGTCGCCGATCTCCGCGTCCTTCAGCCCGTCGGGATAGCCCGAGCCGTCGAGATATTCGTGGTGGGAGCGCACCGCCGCCAGCACCTCGGGCCGCAGCCCGCCCTGCTTCACCAGCATCTCGTAGCCGATCACCGGGTGGCCGCGCATCACCGCCTGCTCGTCCGGATCGAGCGCGCCAGGCTTGTGCAGGATGTCGAGCGGAATGCGCGCCTTGCCGATGTCGTGGAGGACGGCGGCGCGCGTCACCAGCTTGCGGTCCTCCCCTGAGAAGCCGAGCTGATGGCCGAAGCTCGCGGCCAGGCCGGCGACCAGCATGCAGTGCTGATAGGTGAGGTCGTCATAGCTCCAGACGACCTGCAGCAGATCGCCGATGTCGCTGGCGCCGGCCGCCTGCTCGATCGCCTCGACCGAGGCCTCGACGGCCCGCAGCGGAACCGGGGCCCCGCTCGCCACGGAGCCGAGCATGTCCGCGAGCGAGGCCGCCGCGGTGGCCAGCTGGGCCCGGGTGAAGGCGACCGTGCCCGTGGCGGGATCGCTCCCCTGCCCTTCGCCGAGGAGTTGCTCGATGGTCTTGACCAGCAACGCGGCCGCGGTGTCCGCCGGCAGCACCTCCGTCGCACCGATGGCCCGGGCCTGGATGGCGGAGCGGACCGTCATCTCGCGCAGCAGGCCGAGAAAGGGCGCAGCCTTGCCGCGATGCCGGGCGAGAGCGTCGCGCATCGCCTCGACGCTCTCGCGCCGGCCGAGATCGACATCGCCGACGATCATCGATGCGGGCTGGTCGGCCTTTGGCGCCTCGCGCCCCAGAATCAGGACCGCACACGGCTTCAGGAGGCCGAGCCGGCGCGCCAGCTCCGGGTTCCCATCAGACCGGTCGGTGATCAGAAGCATCCGGAAACAGTTCCGCAGCGGCACATCACCATCAGCCAAGCACGCGAAGCGTAAATTTGGCGTTGTTCCGGATGCCTAAACATCAGGCAGAGCGGGCGGTTTGCCCCTCTTCCACCAGCCGCCGTGCGATCACCTGCGCCTGGATTTCGGCGGCGCCCTCGAAGATGTTCAGGATGCGGGCGTCGCAGAGCACGCGGCTGATCGCGTATTCGAGCGCAAACCCGTTGCCGCCATGGATCTGCAGCGCGTTGTCGGCCGCCGCCCAGGCGACGCGGGCGCCGAGCAGCTTGGCCATGCCGGCCTCGAGATCGCAGCGGCGCTCGGCGTCCTTCTCGCGGGCGGCGAAATAGGTGAGCTGGCGGGCGATCATGATCTCGGCGGCCATCATCGCCAGCTTGTCGGCGACGCGCGGGAAGGCGATCAGCTTCTTGCCGAACTGGATGCGCTCGCGGGCATAGCGCAGGCCGAGATCGAAGGCGGACTGGGCAACGCCGACGGCGCGGGCCGCCGTCTGGATACGGGCGGCCTCGAAGGTCTGCATGAGCTGCTTGAAGCCCTGGCCCTCGACCCCGCCGAGCAGGTTCTCGGCCTTGACGGTGAAGCCATCGAAGGCGAGCTCGTATTCCTTCATGCCGCGATAGCCGAGCACCTCGATCTCGCCGCCGGTCAGCCCCTCGACCGGGAAGGGATCTTCATCCGTGCCGCGCGGCTTCTCGGCGATCAGCATGGAGAGGCCCTTGTAGCCGCTCTCGGACGGGTCGGTGCGGACCAGCAGCGTCATGATGTCGGCGCGGACGGGATGGGTGATCCAGGTCTTGTTGCCGGAGACCTTCCAGACAGCCTGATCTCCCTCGCCTTCCTTGATCGCCCGGGTGCGCAGGCTGGCGAGGTCGGAGCCGGTGTTGGGCTCGGTGAAGACGGCGGTGGGCAGGACCTCGCCCGAAGCCAGCTTCGGCAGCCATTTCTCCTTCTGCGCGGCCGTGCCGCCGCAGAGGATGAGTTCGGCGGCGATCTCCGAGCGGGTGCCGAGCGAGCCGACGCCGATATAGGCGCGCGACAGCTCCTCCGAGACGACGCACATCGAGACCTTGGTCAGGCCCATGCCGCCGAATTCCTCGGGGATGGTCAGGCCGAAGACGCCGAGTTCGGCCATCTTCTCGACGACCTCCATCGGGATGTAATCGTTCTTCAGGTGCCACTCATGCGCGTGGGGCGTCACCTCCGCGGCGCAGAAGCGGCGCATCTCGGAGCGGATCGCTTCCAGCGTCTCGTCGAGGCCGGGATCGCCGACGCCGGCAGCGCCGTCATCCTGGCTGAACAGATCGACGAGGCGGGCGCGGTTCTCAGGCGTGTTGCCCTGCGCGATCAGGGCCTGGGCGGCCTGAGTATTCGCGGCGGCGATCGCCTTTTCGGAGAGGCCGAGCGCGGCAAGCCTGATGATCTCGCCCTGGCTCATCGGGATGCCACCGAAGATCTGCGCGGCGTATTCGCCGGCGCCGATGCGGATGGCGTGGTCCTCGATCGCGCCATAGCGGTCTTCCGCCGCGAGGCGCTCGCCATAGGCTTTCAGCTCGCGCAGCGACATCACATAGGTCGCCAGCCAAGCGAGGCCATGCGCGGCGTGCTGCTGCGCTTCGAGGCGGGCGGAGGAGATCTTCCCCTCCACCGTCACCCTCGCCCGCACGGCGGCGATGGCATTCTGCAGCAGGGTCTCGAAGCCCGGCAGCGCGGCGGCGATCAGCGCCGTGGCGCTCTCGGGGGCCGGCTCGGCGACAGGAATGGCGGCGGCTTGTGCGCTCATGATTGCTCTCCCTTGTGCGTCGCAGCATAGGGCGAGATTTCGAAAGCCGGAATGCCTCTTTCGGCGCAAGATCGCCGCATGGCACGCCTATGCCGCAGCGGCGCTATTTGCGGCTGGCGAGCGCGACGCCGATGATGGTGAGCGCCATGCCGGCGATCTGGATCGGCGCCAGCGTCTCCCCGAAGAGAATCCAGGCCTCGACCGCGACCAAAGCCGGCACGAGATAAAGGAAGGTCGCGATGCGCGAGACCTCGCCGCGACGCAGGATCAGCAGATAGAGCCCGATGGCCCCCAGCGACAGCGCCAGCACCGACCAGGCCAGGACGAGCGCCATGGTCAGGTTCCACTCGATCCGCATCGGCTCGAGCGCAAAGGCGAGCGGCAGCGTGAAGGCGACGGCCGCGGCATACTGGATCGTCGTGACGGTGCGCAGATCGCCGGAGACAATGCGGGCCTTCTGGAAGAAGGAGCCGAAGGTCACCGCGACCATGCCGACGAGGTTCACCGCGACGGGAATCAGGATGCCCCAGAGCGCGACCGGATCAACCCCGACCAGCTTGGGCTCCAGCACCAGCGCGATGCCGAGGAAGCCGCAGACGATGCCGGCCCAGCGGATGGCCGAGATGCGCTCGCCGACCAGCGCCGGCGCCAGCAGCGCGGTCAGGATCGGCTGCAGGCCCGCGATCAGGCCCGATATCCCGGCCGGCAGGCCGTGCCGGACCGCCCACCAGACGCCGCAGAGATAGAGCGCGTGCAGCAGGATGCCCGAGATCGCGCAGTCGAGCCAGGCGCGCGGCGTTGCCGGCCAGCGTGCGCCGACCGCCAGCGACAAGGCTGCCAGCAGCACGCCCGCCGTGGCGAAGCGCACCGCGAGGAACGTCAGCGGGTCGGCATATTGCGCCGAATAGCCCGCAACGATCCACCCCGACGACCAGAGGAAGGTGAAGACGAGCGGCACGATGCGCAGGAAGAAGGGTGAGGACAGCATGGAACGCCTTTGCGAGCGAGATGCTCTACAGGCCTTCCTCAGTCCATGACAGCGCCGCGGCGCGCTGCCGCCATGCCGGAGCCGCCGGGACGGCTCAGTCCCGATCCGGGGCGCCGAGGGGGAAGAGGTGACGATAGGGCCGGGCCGCCTCGACGGCGCGCGCGACGGAGGGCCGCGCCAGCAGCCGCGCCCGGTAGGCGCGGGTGTTCGGGAAGGCCGCGTCGATCTCATGGACCCAGTCGGCATAGAACAGGGATGGCGCCGCCGAGCAGTCGGCCATGGAGAAGCCGCCGCCGAAGGCCCAGTCCCGGCCGCCAAGCTGGCCGTCGAGCCATTGATAGGCGGTGTCGAGCAGGGCGCGCGCCTCGGCGACGCCGAGCGCATCCCGTTCCTCCGCCGGCCGGATCCGGTCGAAGACGATCCGCATCATCGGGCTCATGATGTAGTTGTCGAAGAAGCGGTCCATCGCCCGCACGGGGAGTGCTTCCTGCGGCTGCCGGGGCAGCAGCGGGCGCGGGCCGGGGTGATGCAGTTCGAGATGCTCGATGATGATGCTGGATTCGACGACCGTCTCGGTCCCGTCGACCAGCACCGGGAAGCGCTTCAGCGGCCAGAGCGCTGCGAATTCCGCGCCGGTCTGCGGGTCTTCGCTGCTGAGCAGGCGCAATGTGAAGGGCGTCTCGTTCTCGTCGAGGGCGACCAGCACCTTCTGCGAGTAGGAGGAGAAGGGATGGGCATAGAGCTGGAGCGACATCGGCGCCTCGTCCGGTGAATTACTTTACCGAACGGATATCTGTCTGCGCGCTGGAACGCAAGCGCCGCCGCAGCAGACAGATTTGGTGGACCATTTACGCAGTTGAGAGACGGCGATGTCGATCTCAGACCTCAGCGCAATCCGCCACCTTGGCCAACGGGAGTTGCATGTGTAAAATATCCACAATCAGTCGGGATTCAGGGCCGATGGATTCGCGCGACTTGATCAAGGAACTGGAGCGCGATGGATGGGTGCGTCACTCCGTGACCGGCAGCCATCACCATTTCAAACACCCCTCGAAGCCCGGCAAGGTCACGCTGCCGCACCCCGTCAAGGACATGCATCCAAAAACGGTGAAATCTGTGAGACGGCAGCCGGGTCTGGCTTGAGCCTGAGCGGTGGCGAAACTCGCGATGGAGGATTTGATGTCGGCCAGCTATTTTGCCCTGCTTCATTTGCCCGAGCCGGGATCGGCGACCTGGGGTGTGACCTTTCCCGATCTGCCCGGCTGCGTTTCGTCGGGAGCCACAGATGAGGAAGCCAGAAAGAAGGCGCGAGAAGCCCTTGCCGGCCATATCGCAGCGTTGCGCGCGGACGGGGACGACGTTCCCCACGCCCGTACCCTGAAAGAACTTCTCGGCGATCCTGACATCATCTCGGAGATCAAGGACATCTTCGTCGATGACCATCTGCGGAGCGGAGCGGTTCTGGAGAACATTCCGCTCGACGATATCGCCCCGCCGAAGGAGCGCATCAACGTCATGCTGGACCGGAAGGTCCTGAGGGCCATCGACGAGGCTGCGCGCGCCCGCGGCGTGAGCCGGTCGGCCTTCATCGAGCAGACGGCGGGCAAGGCGGCGCTGAAGCGCTCCGCCTGAGCGCCGCTCCGTCCGAACCGCCCCTACCCCGCCAGCGCCTCGACCACGTCCTCATAGGTGCGCAGGCCTGTACGCGGGGCGTAGACCAGCACGGACATGTTGCCGGGCGCGTGCTCGTTCTTCCACATCTTGTGATGGGCGAGCGGGATCTTGTCCCAGGGGAAGACCTCGGACATGCAGGGGTCGAGGCGCCGGTCGATGACGAACTGGTTGGCCGCGCTCGCCTGCTTGAGATGGGCGAAATGCGAGCCCTGCACGCGCTTCTGCCGCATCCAGACATAGCGGGCGTCGAAGGTGATGTTGAAACCCGAGGTGCCGGCGCAGAACACCACCATGCCGCCGCGCTTGGCGACGAGGCAGGAGACCGGGAAGGTCGCCTCGCCGGGATGCTCGAAGACGATGTCGACGTCCTTCTTGCCGGTGATGTCCCAGATCGCCTTGCCGAACTTGCGGGCTTCCTTGACCCAGACATCGTATTCCGGGCTGTTGACGGTGGGCATCTGGCCCCAGCAGTTGAAATCCTTGCGGTTGATCACGCCCTTGGCACCGAGCCCCAGCACATAGTCGCGCTTGGTCTCGTCCGAGATCACGCCGATGGCGTTGGCGCCCGACGCCGCGCAGAGCTGCACACCGAAGACGCCGAGACCGCCGGAGGCGCCCCAGACCAGCACGTTGTCGCCCGGCTTGATCGTGTGCGGGGCATGGCCGAAGAGCATGCGATAGGCGGTGGCGAGCGTCAGCGTGTAGCAGGCAGCCTCCTCCCAGGAGAGATGCTTGGGCTTGACCATGAGCTGGCGCGACTGGACCCGGCAGAACTGCGCGAAGGAGCCGTCGGGCGTCTCGTAGCCCCAGATCCGCTGGGATGACGAGAACATCGGGTCGCCGCCATTGCACTCCTCGTCGTCGCCGTCGTCCTGGTTGCAGTGGACGATGACCTCGTCGCCGACCTTCCAGCGCTTCACCTTGGAGCCGACCGCCCAGACGATGCCGGACGCATCGGAGCCGGCAATGTGGAGCGACTGCTTGTGGACGTCGAAGGGCGAGATCGGCTGGCCGAGACCGGCCCAGATGCCGTTGTAGTTGACGCCGCCGGCCATCACGAGAAGCAGCACCTCCTCCTCGCCGATCGCCCAGGTCGGCACGACCTCAACCTGGAAGCTCTCCTGCGGCGGCCCGTGGCGCTCGCGCCGGATCGCCCAGGCATACATATTGGCCGGCACATGGCCGAGCGGGGGCAGTTCGCCCAGTTCGTAGAGATCCTTGAGCGGTTGCGCGGCGGCCTGCGTCTTCGACATGGTCGTCTCTCCCCTGCTTGGTCTGCCGATTGACGGTCGCCTGGGCGGCTGCGGCAGATTTGACCGAGATCATGCACCATATGTTGCGCCGCGCCATAGGCCGAACGAACTATGATGCAACGCAACAGGATGGCGCTGGCGTCGTCGCCGAGCGCTCCCTTCCAACGGTTCCCCGAGCCCGCGGGCAGACGCAGCCGCCGGCCTTGCCGACGGCAGCATCCCCTTAACCCGCGCCGCCTACAATAGCGGTCTCTCCGGAGGATGCTCGGTGCGCACGCTGATCCTGATGCTTGGACTGCCGGATATGTCGACGCCGCAGCTCGTGCTGTTCATGGCGATCGTCGGGGTGACGCTGCTGCTGTTCGGCTGGATTTCGGACCTGCTGCTGCGCGACGGGGCCTTCGGCATCATCCTCAACGGCTTCATCGTGATCGGCGGCGCGGTGCTCGGCACGCTCGCCTGGCGCAAGCTCGGCTATACGATCGGCACCAACCCGGCGCTGACGACCTCGCTGGTGGCGCTCGGGAGCGGGCTCGCCCTGCTGATCGCGCTGACGGCGCTGCGGCGCTGGCTCTGAGCCCCTGCTGGCCTCAGGCCGGCTTGTCGGCCGCGATCATGTAGTTGACGTCGGTGTCGCGCGAGGCCGACCAGCGGTCGGTCAGCGGGTTGTAGGTCACGCCCGTGGTCTCGCCGAGGTCGAGCCCGCAGCGCATGATGGCGTCGCCGAGTTCGCCGGGCGTCACGAATTTCTCCCAGTCATGGGTGCCGCGGGGCAGCCAGCGCAGGACATATTCCGCCCCGACGATGGCGAGCGCATAGGATTTCAGCGTACGGTTCAGCGTCGCCATCATCAGGATGCCGCCGGGCTTCACCGCGGCGCAGCAGGCCGCGACGAAGGCCTCGACATCGGCGACATGCTCGACGACCTCCATCGCCAGCACGATGTCATAGCGCCCGCCCTCGGCCACCAGCGCCTCAATGGTCTGCTGGCGATAATCGACCGTCAGGCCCGACGCCTCGGCATGGGCGCGGGCGACCGCGACATTGGTCGGCGCCGGATCGAGCCCCGTCACCTGCGCCCCCAGACGCGCCAGCGGCTCGCTGAGCACGCCACCGCCGCAGCCGATGTCGACGACCGTCAGCCCCTCCAGCGCCCGCATCGTCTTCGGATCGCGGCCGAAACGGGCGCAGGCGAGGTCGCGGATGAAGGCGAGGCGCACCGGGTTGAACTTGTGCAGCACCGCCATGGGGCCCTTCGGATCCCACCAGGTCCGGGCGATGCCCTCGAAGCGTGCCACCTCGGCGGGATCGATGGTGGAACCGTCCCGGGTTGCGCCGTCGGTGCGTGCGGTCGCCGCCATGCTCGTGCTCCATTCACCGGTGCCGGCCGGGCCATCGTCGCATTGACAGGCCTGCCGCTCCCCGT
Organism: Allobosea sp. R86505; assembly: GCF_042466375.1. Classification (NCBI taxonomy): domain Bacteria; kingdom Pseudomonadati; phylum Pseudomonadota; class Alphaproteobacteria; order Hyphomicrobiales; family Alloboseaceae; genus Allobosea; species Allobosea sp. R86505. The sequence continues at coordinate 3,715,831 of NZ_JAXHPY010000001.1, forward strand.
CATCTACACGCGCCCCGCGCCCGGCGCGAGGGTGACCTTTCGTCCCGCCCGTCGGGATCTTCTTTGGTTTTGAGAGCCTCTGGACCGCCATGGCCCGTCTGGTGATGAAATTCGGCGGCACGTCCGTCGCAACCGTCGAGCGCATCAAGAACGCGGCCCGGCATGTCAAACGGGAATTCGACGCCGGCCACGAGGTCGCGGTCGTCGTCTCCGCCATGTCCGGCAAGACCAACGAGCTGGTCGGCTGGTGCAAGGAAGCCGCGCCGCTCTATGACCGCGCCGAATACGACGTCGTCGTCGCCTCGGGCGAGCAGGTGACCTCCGGGCTGATGGCGATCGTGCTGCAGGAGATGGGGCTGCCGGCCCGCTCCTGGCAGGGCTGGCAGATCCCGATCTTCGGCTCCGACGCGCATGGCTCCTCGCGCATCGAGAGCGTCGACGGCGCCGGCATCCTCGCCGGCTTCGACCGCAACCGCGAGATCGCGGTGTGCTCGGGCTTCCAGGGCATGCATGCGCAGACGAACCGTATCGTCACGCTCGGGCGCGGCGGCTCGGACACCTCGGCGGTCGCGATCGCGGCGGGACTGAAGGCCGATCGCTGCGACATCTACACCGATGTCGATGGCGTCTACACCACTGACCCGCGCGTCGTGCCCAAGGCGCGGCGCATGGACAGGGTCTCCTTCGAGGAGATGCTGGAGATGGCCTCGCTCGGCTCCAAGGTCCTCCAGGTCCGCTCGGTCGAGATCGCGATGGTGCATCGCGTGCCGACCTATGTGCGCTCCTCCTTCGACGACCCCACCCATCCCAATCCAGGCACCCTCATCTGCGACGAGGACGACATCGTGGAACAGCAGATCGTCACCGGCATCGCGTTTTCGCGCGACGAAGCCCAGATCACGCTCCGGCGCGTGGCCGACAAGCCGGGCGTCGCCGCCGCAATCTTCGGACCGCTCGCGGACGCCAACATCAATGTCGACATGATCATCCAGGTCGTCTCGGACGATCAGGCGACGACCGACATCACCTTCACTGTCCCCACCGCCGATTACGAGCGCGCCAAGACGCTGCTGGAGAGCCTGCACGGGCAGATCCACTACCAGGCGCTGCAGGGCGCGACCGATGTGGTCAAGGTCTCCGCGATCGGCGTCGGCATGCGCAGCCATGCCGGCGTGGCGGCGCGCGCCTTCCGGGCGCTGTCGGAAAAGGGCATCAACATCCGCGCCATCACCACCTCCGAGATCAAGTTTTCGGTGCTGATCGACGCGGCCTATACGGAGCTCGCGGTGCGCACGCTGCACTCGCTCTACGGGCTCGACGCGGCTTAAGAACCTGCCCAAATCGGCGCAAAAAAGCTGCTCAATTCGCGCCAGTTTTGTTTAAGGGATTCGTGAGACGGTCCTAGCCGGCGCAATTTCGGCTGAGGCGTGTCTTGACCCAGGATTCAACGTCTCCCGAGCGACCCGCCGCGATCACGCGTGCGGGCATCGAGAAACTGCTCGTCGCATCGGGCGTCGACGAGCGCGCGCGCAGCGCCGCGCGATCCCTGTTGCCGATCGTGGCCGCCCGGACCCGCGCCGCCGCCACCGACTATTGCGACCATCTCGAGCACAAAGTCGCGGACATGAAGGTGCATGTCGAACGGCACCGCGCGCCGATCGTCGAGGCCGAGCAGCAGCATTTCGAAATGCTGTTCCGGGCCGAGTTCGGCGACGACTACGCGGCCGATCTCAATCGCGCCGCCACCAGCGCCTTCGGTGACGCGATGGGCATCCGCACCCGGCTCGGCACCGCGCTGCGGCTGATCGAGCCGCTCTTCGCCGAGATCGGACGGCGGCGGCGCTTCAGCAGCCGCGCCGCCATGGCGGATGCGGCGGCGCTGACGCGGCTGATCCTGTGCGACGCGCTGGCCGCGACATCCTGCCACCAGCGCGCCAGCCGCATCGGGCTGACGCAACGCGAAAACGAGCTGCATCTGGCCGCCTCCTCCTTCCAGACGCAGATCGGGCAGCTCTCGGAAAGCCTGCGGGTCGCCGCGAGCACGCTGCGCGACTATGCGGCGACCAGCCTCTATCGCAGCGAGCAGGCCGACCGCGAGGCGACGGTGGCGGAGGATGCCGCGCGTGACTGCACGGACCGGATCGACCGCGCCGTGGCCGCCACGAACGTGCTGGTCCGCGCGCTCAACCATGTCAGCGGCGAGACCCAGCAGAGTTCGACGATCACCGCAGCGGCCGTCGCCGATACGCGCGAGGTTTCCGATTCGATGGCGATGCTGACCGAGGCGACCGGGCGCATCGGCTCGATCGTCACGCTGATCGAGCAGATCGCGACGAAGACGAACCTGCTCGCGCTGAATGCCACCATCGAGGCGGCGCGGGCCGGCGCCGCTGGCCGCGGCTTCGCCGTCGTCGCCGCCGAGGTGAAATCGCTCGCCCACCAGACCGCCGGCGCCACCGGCGAGATCGCGACCCAGATCGCCCAGGTCCAGGCGGCGACGGACATCTGCGTCCGGCATGTCGATTCGATCAGCCTGACGATCGGGCGGCTCGAGCAATCGGCCGCCTCGATCGCGCAGACGGTGCAGCAGCAGTCGAGCGCCACGACCGACATGGCCGCCGACACCCAGGAGGCCGCGACCCGCACCCGCGAGGGCCTCGGCTCCGCCCAGGCCGCGCGGCTCTCGATCGGCGACGTCGCCAAGATGTCGATCGAGCTCGACAGCGCGGCGGTGCAGGTCGAGGCCTCAGCCGGCATGATCAGCGACCTCGTCGCGCATTTCCTGGCAAGCCTGCGACCGGCCGCCTGACGGGGCGAGCCCGCGAGGCCGAAGGCACATTTTGGCCCGGGCGGCGCGACATCGTGACCGGCCCGTCGCGTTGACCCCGCCGCTTGCCCTGCCGATGATGCCGACCATGCCTGCGCCCGCCCCCGCCCCGCTGGATTTCGACGCTGCCCGTCTCGATGCCTATCTGCGCTCCGCCTTGCCCGGCCGGGCCGCGGGGCCGATGACGCTGGAGCGGATCAGCGGCGGCCAGTCCAACCCGACCTTCTTCCTGTCCTATCCGGAGGCGGGCACCCGACTCGTCCTGCGCAAGAAGCCGCCCGGGCCGCTGCTGCCCTCGGCCCATGCGGTCGACCGCGAATACCGCATCCTCAAGGCGCTGGCGGGGTCGGCCGTCCCGGTGCCGCCCGTGCGGCTCTTCGAGGCGGATGAGGCGATCGTCGGCACGCCCTTCTACCTGATGGAGCGGCTGGAGGGCCGCGTCTTCCACGACACCGCCCTGCCCGGCGTGACGCCCGGCGATCGGGAAGCGATGTATTTCGCCATGGCGGAGACTCTGGCCGCGCTGCACGGCTTCGACTGGCAGGCGGCGGGGCTGGCCGACTACGGCAAGCCCGGCAACTACTACGCCCGCCAGATCGCCCGCTGGGGCCGGCAATGGCAGGAGACGAAGACGCAGGACATCCCGGCGGTCGACCGCGTCTTCGCCTGGCTGGCGGCGCATCTCGACGAGACGCCGGAGACGACCATCGTCCATGGCGATTTCCGGCTCGGCAACCTGATGTTCGCGCCCGATCGGCCGGACGTCATCGCCGTGCTCGACTGGGAACTCTCAACGCTCGGCCACCCGCTCTCGGATGTCGCCTTCTCCTGCCTGCCCTGGCATTCGACGCCGGCCATGTATGCCGGCATCGTCGGGCTCGACCGCGCGGCGCTGGGCATTCCCACGCAAGAAGCCTATCTCGACCGCTACTGCAGGGCTGCCGGCCGGGCCGAGGGGCCAGGCCGCTTCCATCTGGCCTTCTCGCTGCTGCGCTTCGCGGTCATCCTCGACGGCATCGCGGCGCGGGCGAAGGCCGGCAACGCCGCGGCGGAGAATGCGGTCGCGGTCGGCGAGATGGCGGAGAGTTTCGCGCTGCGCGCAGAGGCCGTGATCGACGGCCGCGACTGAGGAACGACATCATGGATTTCGCCTATTCCGCCAGGGTCGAGGAGCTGCGCACGCGGCTGCAGGCGTTCATGGACGCCCATGTCCAGCCCGCCGATGCGCGCTGGCGCGAGGAGGTCGAGGCCGGGCACTATCCGATGGCACTGATCGACGGGCTGAAGGCGCGGGCCAAGGTGGAAGGGCTGTGGAACCTGTTCCTGCCGGCGCTGAAGCCCGATGAGCCAGGCACGCGGCTCTCCAACCTCGAATATGCGCCGCTCGCCGAGATCATGGGGCGGATTTACTGGTCGTCGGAGGTGTTCAACTGCAACGCACCCGACACCGGCAACATGGAGATCCTGCATCTCTTCGCGACTCCGGAGCAGCGTCAACGCTGGCTGGTTCCCCTCATGAACGGCGAAATCCGCTCCTGCGTCGGCATCACCGAGCCCGGCGTCGCTTCCTCCGACCCGACCAACCTGCAGACCACGATCATCCGCGACGGCGACGACTACATCGTCACCGGGCGGAAATGGTGGACGACCGGGGCGCTTCATCCCAACGTCAAGTTCTGCATCGTGATGGGGCTGTCGGACCTCGCCGAGGACGCCGACCCGCACAAGCGCCATTCGATGATCATCGTGCCGATGGACGCAGCCGGCGTCAGCGTGATGCGCAACCTGCCGCTGCTCAACCACCATTCGCCGGAGGGGCACACCGAGACCGATTTCGACGCGGTGCGCGTGCCCGCCGCCAATCTGCTGGGCGAGGAAGGGGCGGGCTTCGCGCTGGCGCAGGCGCGACTGGGCCCCGGGCGCATCCACCACTGCATGCGCTCGATCGGGCAGTGTGAGGTGGCACTCGCGCTGATGGTCGAGCGGGCCCTGCAGCGTAAGGCCTTCGGCCGCACCCTCTCCGACTACGCCAATGTGCAGGACTGGATCGCCGAGGGGCGCATGGAGATCGACCAGGCGCGGCTGCTCTGCCTGCGCGCGGCCTGGATGATGGACAAACATGGCAACAAGGCCGCCCGCACCGAGGTCTCCGCGATCAAGGTGGTGGCGACGCGTCTGCAGACGAAGATCGCCGACCGGGCGATGCAGGTCTTCGGGGCGGCGGGGCTCTCCAACGATACGCCGCTCGCCTTCATCTACAGCTGGGGCCGGGCCCTGCGCTTCATCGACGGGCCCGACGAGGTGCACCTGCGCACGGTCGCCCGCGCCGAGGTCAAGAAGCGCCAGCAGAGCAACCGCTCCACCTTCGCCGAGCAGGGGGTGCGGGTGCCCTACCGGAAGCCTGCAGCCACGTAGGGCTTTCGGCTGCCCTGTGCAGGGGGCTGGCCGAAACCTCTCACTACGATCTGGGTTTCAAAACCGCGTGCGCATAGGTTTCCAGAACGGCGTTCATCCGCGTCTGATAGCCCTTGCCCGTCGCCTTGTAGGCGTCGAGCACGGATTGCTTGACGCGCAGGGTCACAGGTCGCGTCAGATCGGGCTCGACGACGCGGGCCCTCTTCCAGAACGCGTCGCCGAGTTCGGGAATGTCGCTGTAGTCGATCTCGGATTCCGGCGTTGCGGCCAGTTCGTCAATCGTCGGCTCTTGTTCGTAGCGCTTCTTCATAACGTCTCCTTTCCGCCCGGTTGGCTCGCCGCGCGGAGATGATCCTGGCGACACCCTGCCGATCGGTGTGCACGACAGTCAGGAACAGGATGGCCTCGACGATGCCGATCGAGATCTCGCGGACCTCACCATAATCCGCCCGGCTGTCGATTACGGTCAGAACCCGGCTCTCGAAGATGCGCGACGCGCGCTGAAAACTGACGCCGTGCTTGGCGATGTTGGCTGCGTTCTTGTCGTCGTCCCATTCGAACATGACCATGGCATGGTAATACAAATTGTATTGACGAGCAATATCGGTATGCATTCGAGCCGGAGTCGGCCGCTGGCTTCTTTCGCGCCGGAGCCGACGACCGCAGATGTCGAGCCTACCCGGGAGCCAGTCCCTGTCGATGGACGCAATCTGGCGATCGGCACTTGACCTTCGCATCCGCACCATCGCGCGATGGCGGTTGCAGCCAGTGGCGGGCGCGCCGCCCGACGCCTATACGGGTGGCCGCATCAGGAGACTAACGATGAGCCAGCTCTTCAGCCCCTTCCAGCTCGGCGGGTTGACCCTCGCCAACCGCATCGTCATCGCGCCGATGTGCCAGTATTCGGCCGAGGACGGCCATACGACAGACTGGCACACGATCCATCTCGGCAATCTCTCGCATTCGGGCGCCGGCCTGCTGATCATCGAGGCCACGGCCGTCGAGCCGGCGGGGCGGATCAGCGCGCAGGATGTCGGGCTGTGGGATGACGGCACGGAGGCCGCGCTGGCGAGGACGCTGAAGGCCGTGCGCGCTCATTCCGACATGCCGATCGCGATCCAGCTCGCCCATGCCGGGCGCAAGGCTTCCGTGGCGCAGCCCTGGCATGGCGGCGGGCAGCTCACCCTCGAGGCCGGCGGCTGGGAGACGGTCGCCCCCTCCGCGGTCGCCTTCGACGGCCATGCCCGCAATCCCCGCGCGCTGACGACCGACGACATTGCACGGCTCTGCGAGCGCTTCGCTGAAGCGGCGAAGCGCTCGGTGCGGCTCGGCTTCGCCGCGATCGAGTTGCATGGCGCCCATGGCTATCTGATGCACCAGTTCCTCTCGCCGCTCTCCAACAAGCGCGAAGACGCGTTCGGCGGTTCGCTGGAGAACCGGATGCGCTTCCCGCTCGCCGCCTTCGAGGCGGTGAAGGCCGTCGTCCCCGCCGGCTACCCGGTCGGCGTGCGGCTGTCGGCGACCGACTGGGTGCCGGGTGGCTGGGACCTCGAGCAGACGCTCGCCTTTTCGCAGGCGCTGAAGGCGCGCGGGGCCGATTTCATCCATGTCTCCAGCGGCGGCAATTCCGGCGCGCAGCAGATCCCGCTCGGTCCGAACTACCAGGTGCCCTTCGCGCGGGCGGTGAAGCAGGCGACCGGCCTGCCGACCATCGCGGTCGGGCTGATCACCGAGGCCGAGCAGGCGGAGGCGATCGTCGGCACGGGCGACGCCGATCTCGTCGGCATCGCGCGCGGCATCCTCTACGATCCGCGCTGGCCCTGGCACGCCGCCGCGCAGCTCGGCGCCACGGTCAAGGTGCCCAACCAGTATCTCCGCTCGCAGCCGCGGCAGTTCAAGACGCTGTTCGGGTGAGCGCGGGTTCAGTCTCCGCCGTCATCCCGGCCGGAGCGCAGCGGAGAGCCGGGATCCATTCCTGACCCTTTCCGCTATCGTTCCGGAATGGATCCCGGGTCTCCCTTCGGTCGCCCGGGATGACACGGCGGGATTTGCCACAATCAATCGAGACGAGCCGCCATGACCGCCTATGCCAACCTCTCCGCCCATTTCGGCCGGGCCGCCGCGCTCGGGAACGCCATCGGCATCCTGCAATGGGACAATGACGTGATGATGCCCAAGGGCGCGGCCGGCACGCGGGCCGAGAGCCTGGCGCTGCTGCGGGTGATGCATCACGGGCTGACCACGGACGAGCGCATCGGCGACTGGCTGGCGGATGCCGACGCGGATGCTGGGCTCGGGCCCTGGGAGCAGGCCAATCTGCGCGAGATCCGGCGGCTCTGGACCGTCGAGACCGCCTTGCCGGCCGATCTCGTCGAGGCCTCCTCCAAGGCGATCTCGGCCTGCGAGATGCGCTGGCGGCAGGCGCGGGCGGAAAGCGATTTCGCCGGGCTCCTGCCCTTCCTCGCCGAGGTGCTCACGCTGCAGCGGGAGATCGGCCGGGCCAAGGGCGAGAAGCTCGGGCTGTCGCCTTACGACGCGCTGCTCAACGACTACGAGCCGGGCGGGCGCTCGGCGATGATCGATGCGCTGTTCGACGATCTCGCCGCCTTCCTGCCGGGCTTCACGCAAGAGGCGCTCGCGGTTCAGGCGCGGCGCCCGCAGACGCCCGATCCGGAAGGGCCCTTCGCGATCGAGGCGCAGCGGGCGCTCGGCCTCCGGATGATGGCGGCGCTGGGCTATGATTTCGAGCGCGGGCGGCTCGACGTCTCGACCCATCCGTTCTGCGGCGGCGCCGACAACGATGTCCGCATCACCACCCGTTATGACGAGGCCGATTTCGCCAAGGCGCTGATGGGCGTGCTGCACGAGACCGGGCATGCGCTCTACGAGCAGGGCCGGCCGCAGGCCTATCTCCACCAGCCGGTCGGCCAGGCGCGGGGCATGAGTCTGCATGAGAGCCAGTCGCTGCTGGTCGAGATGCAGGCCTGCCGCTCCGAAGAGTTCATCGCCTATGCCGCGCCGCTGATGCGCGAGGCCTTCGGAGGCTCCGGCCCGGCCTGGGAGACCCAGGCGCTGTGGCGGCGCTACACCAAGGTCGAGCCGGGCTTCATCCGCGTCGATGCCGATGAGGTGACCTATCCGGCCCATGTCATCCTGCGCTACCGGCTGGAAAAGGCGCTGATCGCCGACGCGATGCCGCTGTCGGAGCTTCCCGCCGCCTGGAACGCCGGGATGAAGGATCTGCTCGGCGTCACCGTTCCCCATGACCGCCTCGGCTGCCTGCAGGACGTGCATTGGCCAAGCGGCGGCTGGGGCTATTTCCCGACCTATACGCTGGGCGCCATGACCGCCGCGCAGATCTTCGAGGCCGCCTGCCAGGCCCAGCCCGAGATCCTGCCCGGCATCGGCCGGGGCGATTTCGCGCCGCTGCTGGCCTGGCTGCGCAGCCATATCCACAGCCAGGGCTGCCTGCTGGAGACCGACGATCTGCTGACGCAGGCGACGGGCCGCCCGCTCGATGCCTCGGTGTTCAAGGCGCATCTGCAGCGGCGCTATGGCGGTTGAGAGCGAGGCAGATTAAATTCATTCCAGACAATGACTTAGGGCACCGCTGACGCTGGCCGGCCATGTTCTGAACAGGCTTGCCAGCGCAGCCGCGACGGCCGATGCAGGCGCATCGCCCCCAAGGTGTCCCCATGACCGAACCCAAGACCCTGCCCCGCATCACCATCACCTATTGCTCGATGTGCCAGTGGATGCTGCGCGCCGCCTGGCTCGGCCAGGAACTGCTCTCGACCTTCGGGCAGGATCTCGGCGAGGTCGCGCTGATCCCGCGCACCGGCGGCATCTTCCAGATCCATTACGAGGGCGAGCTGATCTGGGACCGCAAGAGCGAGGGCGGCTTCCCCGATTCCAAGGTGCTCAAGCAGCGCGTCCGCGACCGTCTCGACCCCGAGCGCAACCTCGGCCATGTCGACGGGCATGCGGCGGTTGAGAGCGTCTGAGCGCGATTTGGTCGCCCTCGGAACCACACTGTCATCCTGGGCGACCAAAGGTCGTCCGGGATCCATCATCGGGCGTTGTCGGCGCCCTATGATGGATCCCGGCCTGCGCGGCTGCGCCGCTTGTCCAGGATGACGACGGTGGTTCGGAGTCAGGCTGGCCGGGGTTAGGCGGCGCGGCTGCGCGTCGCCGCGATCCAGGCCTTCAGGCGCGCTTCCGGATCGGCGTTCAGCGTGATGTCGGTGACCGCCGAGACGATGTCGGCGCCGGCCTCGAAGACGCCCGCTGCGCGCTCCAGCGAGACGCCGCCGATGCCGACGAGCGGGATGTCGCCGAGGCGGCGCTTCCACTCGGTGACGCGTTCCAGCCCCTGCGGCGCCCATTTCATCGCCTTCAGGATGGTCGGGTAGACCGGGCCGAGCGCGACATAGTCTGGCTGCGTGCGCAGCGCGCGTTCCAGCTCCGCCTCGTCATGGCTGCTGACGCCGAGCCGCATCCCGGCCTTACGGATCGCGGCGAGATCGGCGCCGTCGAGATCCTCCTGGCCGAGATGGACGAAGTCGCAGCCCTCCTCGATGGCCAGCCGCCAGTAATCGTTCACGACCAGCACGCAACTGGCCTGCGCGCACAGCGTCTTCGCCCGGGCGATCTCGCGGCCGGTCTCGGCTTCGTTCCGGTCCTTGACGCGCAGCTGCACCAGCCTGACGCCGAGCGGCAGCATGCGGGCGAGCCAGTCGGCGCTGTCGAAGATCGGGTAGAAGGGGTCGAGCTTCATCGAGGCTGCTTTCACGAGAGAAAGGCCTTGCCCATGACCGGGGTCGAGGGCGCCGCCATGTCGCGCGCCTCGATCGGCTGCGCCTGGAAGGCCTGGTGACCGGCCTCGATCGCGCGGGCGAAGGCCTGCGCCATCAACACGGGATCGCCCGCCTTGGCCACCGCCGTGTTGAGCAGGATCGCGTCATAGCCCAGCTCCATCGCCTGGGCGGCGTGGGAGGGCAGGCCGATGCCGGCATCGACCACGAGCGGGATGCCGGGGAAATGCGCGCGCATGCTGCGCAGGCCGTAGACATTGTTCAGGCCGCGGCCCGAGCCGATCGGCGCGCCCCAGGGCATCAGCACCTCGCAGCCGGCATCGAGCAGGCGCCCGCCGACGACGAGATCCTCGGTGGTGTAGGGGAAGACCTCGAAGCCATCGTTCGTGAGGATGCGCGCCGCCTCGATCAGGCCGACGACATCGGGCTGGAGCGTGTCGTCCTCGCCGATGACCTCGAGCTTGATCCAGTTCGTGCCGAAGACCTCGCGCGCCATCTGCGCCGTCGTCACCGCCTCCTTGACGCCGTGGCAGCCGGCGGTGTTGGGCAGAACGCGCACGCCGAGGTCGCGGATCAGCGACCAGAAGGCCTGTCCCGCCCCGCCCTCCCCGGCCTCGCGCCGCAGCGAGACGGTGACGATCTCGACGCCCGACGTCTTCACCGCCTCCGCCAGGATGGCCGGAGACGGATATTGCGCCGTGCCGAGAAAGAGCCGGCTCTTCGGCTCGAAACCATAGAAGCTCGCCATGTCGGTGATCCTCTCAGCCGCCCTGCATCGGGGCGACGACCTCGATGCGGTCGCCCTCGTTGAGCGTGATCGTCTCGCGCTTGCGCGCCGGGACGAAATCGCCGTTCACCGCGGTGGCCACGACCTTGCCGGCATAGCCGAGCTCGGCCAGCGCCTGATCGAGCGTGGTGGCGGCGACCTCGCGCGGCTCGCCGTTAAGCAGCAACGTCATGAAGCCTCTCCGGGATGCTGGCGGGATCGAGCAGGGCCTCCGCCGCCAGCCGCGCCATGGCGGGGCTCAGCAGAAAACCGTGCCGATAGAAGCCGTTGACATGGATGACCCGGCCGCGGCGCGTCAGGCGCGGCAGGTTGTCGGGGAAGGCCGGGCGGGCATCGACGCCGATCTCGACGATCTGCGCCTCGCCGAAGGCCGGATGCAGCGCATAGGCGCCGCCGAGCAGTTCCAGCATCGAACGCGCGGTGACGGCACTGCGGTCGCCGCCCTCGATCATCGTCGCGCCGACCATGAAGATGCCGTCCGCACGCGGCACGACATAGAGCGGGATGCGCGGATGCAGCAGCCGAACGGGGCGCGACAGGGTGACGTCGCGGGTGCGCAGCAGCAGCATCTCGCCCTTGACGCCGCGCAGATCGGGCAGCGCCTCGCGGGCGGCGAGCCCGCGACAGTCCAGCACCGCGTCGGCTGCGACGTCCTCGGGCGCGACCTCGCGGCCGTAATGGATGCGCCCGCCCCGCGCGATCACCTTCGCCGCCAGCCCCGCCAGCGCCAGGCGCGGATCGAGATGGCCCTCGCTCTCGAAGAACAGCGCCTTGCCGAAGCGCCCGGCCAAATCGGGCTCGATCGCGGCGATGGCGTCGGCATCGATCTCGACGAGATGGGAGGTGCGGCTGGCGAAGCGGCGCAATTCCGCCCGGTCGCGGCTGGGGGCGACCACGAGCGTGCCCTTGCGGACCACGCCCTCGACATGGCGCTCCCACCAACTCGCCGCCTCCTGGCCGAGCCGGACGACCGGTTCCTCGGCGCTCTCGCCCTCGCACCAGGGGGCGAGCATGCCGCCGGCCCACCAGGAGCAGGCCCTGGCCCCGGCCGTTTCACCGCGCTCGAACAGCTCGACCTCGGCGCCGCGGCCGAGCAGCTCGACCGCGCAGGCGAGGCCGACGACGCCGGCGCCGACGATGCCGACCCGCAGCGGTGGGTTGGACCGGGACTGGATGGATGCGTGCGGCATGCCCTACCCTCGCGGCCGTGAAGGCTGCGGCCGTGGCAGGACGGGTGAAGCGACGCTGCGACGACCGTTCCCTTCGCCGGCATTATCCGGATCAGGTTCGATGGGTTGGCGTCGTGCGCCTCTCAGCCTTGCGGCACCCCAACGGATCACCGTCAATCTAGTTTGCCATGACGGCCTGAGCAAGGCAGGGCGGCCATGTCCTCCTGAACTGCACATGGGAGCGTGCTGATTTCACTCGGAAACAGAGCGTCATTCCGGACAAGCGGCGCAGCCGCGCCGATCCGGAATCCATCGGAGGGCTCCGGAGCCCTCCGATGGATTCCGGGCCAAGCCCGGGATGACGGCGGTGGTTCCGAGACAACTCAGCACGCTCGAGGGATGCCCGCCTTCGCGTTTGGAGGCCGTCGAGGTCAGCCCAGCGGCTTGGCGAAGCGAGCGGAGGCGTCGCTCGTCGGCGTCGTGCCGGCACCCGGCCGCTGGGGCTTCAGGAAGCAGCCGTCGACGACATTCGCCGGCTCCTCGAAGGCGTCCTTGATCCAGGGGATGTATTCCAGAACCGGCGTCGCCTGGTGCCAATAGGCGAGATGGACATGGACCTGGCTCATCTCGCCGGCATGGGGCGCAACCGGCAGGCGGCTGGCGAGCGCGAGATCGGCGACCTGGATGTATTCGGTGATGCCGCCGAGCCGGGTGACATCGGGCTGGACGTAGTGGATCGCATCGGCTGCGATGAAGGCGCGGAAGGCGTCCAGCGAATAGAGCTGTTCGCCAAGTGCGACGGGGATCGAGGTGTCGCGCGCGAGCGCCGCATGCGAGCCGACATCGTCATACCAGAGCGGCTCCTCGAACCAGAAGATGTCGAGCGGCTCGGCCCGGGCGCAGAAGCGCTTGCAGGTCGGCAGGTCCCATTTGCCGTTGCCGTCGATGGCGAGCGCGACATGGGGCCCGACGGCGTGGCGCACCGCCTCGAGCCGGCCGATGTCGATGCCCGGATCGGCATGGCCGACCTTGACCTTGATGCGGTGGAAGCCGTCTTTCTCCACTGCCCTACGGCAGCCCTCGACGAGCTGGTCCTTGGGGATCGAGAGCCAGCCGATATCGGTGTTGTAGGCTTCCAGCCGCGGCTTGCTGGCGCCGCCAAGGAGATTCCAGAGCGGCACGCCGGCCTTCTTCGCCTTGAGATCCCAGAGCGCGACATCCACCGCGGCGAGCGCGAGCTGGGTGATGCCGGCGCGGCCGACCCATTGCAGCGCCGGATGGCGGGCGAGCTTGAGCCAGAGCCGGTTGCTCTCCGACGCATCCTCGCCGACCAGCAGCGGGGCATAGCAATCGCGGATGCAGGCGGTGATCAGCCGGTCGGAGGGCAGATCGGCATGGGTGCCGGTGAAGCCATAGCCCTCCAGCCCCTCCTCCGTGACGATCTTCGTGCCGACCACGCCCCAATGGCTGATCCGATGCGTCGAATCGGCGATCGACCCGCCGGTGACGGGGATATGCAGGATGAAGGGTTCGATTCTGGCGATGCGCATGGCTGTCCTCCCGGGCCCTCCGCTCGCGACACTGGGCCGCGGCGGCTTGTTGGACCGAGACGACCACAGCGGCGGGCGCGCTTCAACGCCGGAAGCGGCGCGCCCGGCATGCAGGCGCAGGGGGTCTGCTCGCCAGCGCCGTGATCGTGCGAGGTCAGGCGCGGCGACGTGCCGGCGCGGACCCGGGAACGAGCCGAGGAGATGATGTCGTCTGAGGAGAGGAGAATGGTGCCCAGAGCTGGAATCGAACCAGCGACACTGCGATTTTCAGTCGTATGCTCTTGAATTCAGGCGAACGTTCTAGCACGAACCGCACTCCATCAAACTTTTGATTTTATTGATCTATTTTGATCACTTGGCTTGTTCTGAACGCTATCAAATTCGCTGACGTTCGGTGGACTTTGTGTCCCCGGCGTGTCCCCACATTGATCGTTGCCCCCGCTTCGGCATAGCGCTATCAAGCTGGGGGCAACAGAATTTGGGGACCGGCGCGATGAAGATTTCTCTAACGGACGCCGCGATCAAAAGCGCTCCCCTGCCTGCCGTCGGCAGATTGGAGATAGCCGACCAGAGATGCGCCGGACTGTCGCTTCGCGTCACGGCAGCAGGCGCCAAATCCTTCAGCTTCCGGTTCCGCGACCCGGTTTCCGCCAAGGTCGCTCGCGCGACGATAGGAACCTATCCCGATGTCAGCTTGGCAGCCGCGCGCCAGGTGGCAGACGACATGCGGAAAGGCGTCCGACGCGACGGCGTAAATCCGGTCGAGCAAAAGCGTAAAAACCGAGAGGAAGCGAAGACGAAAACGTTTGGCGCGCTAGCGGAAATATATCTCGAAAAGCATGCGCGCCCTAAGAAGCGCACGGCCGATGCTGACGACCGGAACTTGCGGCTGCACGTGCTACCTCACTGGCGCACCCGCCGCACCGACCAAATCAGTCGTCTTGACGTGATCGGATTGCTCGACGGTATGGTGAGTGCGGACAAGAAGACGCAAGCTAACCGAGTCCTCGCTCTGATATCGAAGGTCTTCAACTTCGCGCTCGACCGTGGCGCGGTTAGCGTCAATCCGGCTTTCCGGATTGGTCGCCCCGGGCAAGAGAGGGTCAAGCGCCGCGTCCTGAACGACGCAGAGATTGCGCTTTTTTGGAAGCGGAGCATCCGGCGGCCGATATCGCACCGTGTAGGGCTGGCCCTGCGTCTCACTCTGTTGACCGCTGCCCGTGCCGGCGAGGTCGCTGGCATAGCCCGCTCGGAGCTGCTTGACCTCGATCTGCGCGACCGGGCGACGTGGACCATACCGCCGGATCGCTCAAAAAACGGCATGGCGATGATCGTGCCGCTGTCGCCATTGGCGGTCCAGACGATCCAGGAAGCGCTTTCCCTGGTCGATGATGATGAACCCTACCTGTTCCCCTCCCCGTCGGTCCGTAACACGGCCATCACGGCACATAGCCTCGCCGTTGCCATGGCTCGTCTCGTTAAGGAATTGCCTGACACGGAGCCCGCCAAAGCGTCGTGGCGCGTTGAGCCGCCGACGCCGCATGACCTGCGGAGGACGGCGGCAACCCGAATGTCATCCCTTGGCTTCTCTTCCGACGACGTAGCCGCTGCCTTGAACCATACGCGCAGGGACGTCACGGGTCGGCATTATGACCAGTATGATCGCCTAGCCGAAAAGCGGGCGGCCTTCGTCAAGCTCGCCGAACTTGTAGAGGAGAACGCAGCGCCGGCACATCAACGCCAAGGAGGCAAGCAAAGTCATCAATTCGACCATCCGAATGGGCGACCTAAATAATCACAAGGTTACAGTACGTTACCGTAGGGCTGCTACCAGTGTGCTACCAACCCTTTAAAATCGTCCCGGCATATTTATTTTATAGTTGATTCATAAGGGTTATTTTTTCTCCGACCACATGATTTTTGGTCATGTGTTCCGCCTGGATTTGCAAATTTCCAGATCGGTGTCCACTCTCCTGAACAAGCAATCGTTCGGTTGCGTTCAGGGGAATACAAATGTCGATCAAGGACAACGAGAGCCAGAGCTTCGCCAGCCGCATTGAGGATCTTGCCGCACAGGGCCCCCTCGGGCGGACGCATATCTTCAGCCTGATCAAGGAAGGAAAGCTCCCTGCCCGCAAGGCTGGCCGCGCCACGTTCATCTTGCGCAAAGATTGGGAGGCGTTCCTCGAAGGGCTACCGGTCACCAATAACGGAAAGCGTACGTCCTAAGCCTCGCAATCGAACCCACATCACTGTGTGTTTGAATGGTTTCAGCCTTCCACCGCTGTCCATACGGATATCGGATCAGGCGATACGCACATCACGAGCATGGGAACTTCTGATGATCTCGAATTCCATCGCATTCAATTCCGGTACCGAGGCGCTGCTCCACCCGGTCGAGCGCGCCGGCAGTCTGCTCGGCATCTCGCGGTCCAAGATCTACGAACTGATGAAAGACGGCCGCCTTCGCCATGTGAAGATCGACAACAAGACGTTGATCCCGCAGCGCGCGCTCGCGGAGCTTCTCGAAAAGATCGGGGCATGATCCGCCCAAATAAAAACGGCGCCTGAAACAAGCGCCGCTTGATCTGTATTTACCATCGCGCTTGCCGGAGCTTAGGTATTCTTAAGAGCATCTCATGACTATAAAAAATGACTGTGCCCCGCAAGGCAAAAATTTGCAGAATGCAAACCGTGGCCCGCATCTACACCGGCCGAGCCGCGCGGAGTTTGATCGGACTGCCACCACGTATGGCGACCCTGGCGTGCCTGATTACGCCAACATCCTGATCATGAATTGGGGGTTGCGCCGCATCAATGACGACGGTGACACCTTGGATGTCGTTGCGTGCCTGCACGCTGACCTCAACAAAATCGGGCGGTCCATCGAATTCCTCAACCCGCTAGATGCCGATTTGTGCAGTCTGGCAGGCCAGGTCAACGACGTCGCGTCCGAGATGTACGGCGCCCTGCAGGACGCGACTGCCCTTGCCGAGGCAGAGGCCAAGGCGCTCTGGCATGGTGCGTCCGTCAGCGAGGTCGATGCCGCGCTGCTGTCCATGCGCGAGAAGGTGTTGCGTGCCTGGTTTCCGGCTGGCGTGTTCGGCTCAAACGGGGGATTTACCTGCACCCAGGCCGGCGAGGTCATTGAGGTGTCCCCCGGCGATGCATGGACGGTCTCGGTCAACGAGAATCAAAACAATCGCTATGGCCACGGCCTCAGCGAGTTGTGGTCGTTGGTCAAAGACGAGCGGCACTCCGTCACGGTTGCCCGTCTGGCGCAGAGCCTCGGGATCAAGCCGCGTCGCCCCGCTGGGGCGACGTCATGACCGACAGCCAGGACGACGACGTCGTCGATTTCGGAGCGGCGCGAGCGCGGTCGTCGCGCAAGCGGGCGCCGGCAGGTGCTGGTTCCGATTACATTTCGCCCCCCACCTCGGGCCCCAACGGCGAGCCTGTTATCCTGCTCGTCGGCGGAACCTTGCCCGAGCAGGCGGATCGAGCCGTCGAAATTCTCAGCAATCCGCGCCTCGGCATCTATAGCCGCGGTCCCTCGCTTGTCCGCCCGACGATATGGGCCGCTGCCCCGCCGACCCTCAGGGGGCGCTCCAAGCGCGAAGCCGTTCAGCGTCCCGAGGGTGCCGTGGTGCTGGCTCCGGTTGACGAGGCCGCGCTCGTCGATGTGCTGACGCGCGAGGCCTCGTTCAAGAAATTTGATGCCCGTGGCAAGGAATGGATTGCGAAGGATTGCCCCACGGCCATCGCCGGAACCATCCTGGCTCGGCGCGGACATGGTTCGTCTATCAGGCCTCTCAAACAGATCATCCGGACGCCATGCCTCCGATCTGACGGCACGCTGATCTCCGAGCCGGGCTACGACGAAGCGTCTCAGCTTCTTTTCGTGTCAGACTTGGCATGGCCGCGAATGCCGGCCGAGCCGGGACTAGCCGAATGCGAATTTGCGATGGAAATCCTCGAAGATGCCCTCTCGAGTTTTCCGTTTGTCGACAAAACTGATCTCTCTGCGGCGTTGGCGGCAATGATCACAGCCGTCCTCCGGCCGGCCCTCTCAACCGCGCCGCTTTTTGCCATCACCGCGCCGAGCGCCGGCACCGGCAAATCTAAGTTGGCGGACTTGGCTGCCATCCTCGCTACGGGCCGTGTTGCGCCAGTCATCTCAGGAAGCGTCGATGAGGCCGAGCTTGAGAAGCGCCTCGGCTCCTGCCTCATGGCGGGCGACCCCCTGGTATGCCTGGACAATTTGTCGGGGCCTCTCAGGAGTGACCTTTTGTGCTCCATTCTTACACAAACACACGTGAACGTTCGCGTGCTCGGAGAGAGTCGCAACTGCGATTTGCCTTCGATTGCGACGTGGTTTTGTACCGGCAACAACCTGGCCATAGCTGGGGACATGAGCCGTCGCGTCTGCCTCATTCGGCTTGATGCGAAGTGCGAGCGCCCCGAGGATCGAAAGTTCGACAGGGACGTCATCGCATTTTTTCTGGCTAACAGAGCCAAGCTCGTCATTTCGGCCCTGACTGTTGTGCGAGGTTTCCTTATCGGTACCAAGCCACCCGTGTTGAGCGCTATGGGATCATTTGAGGATTGGAGCGAGACGGTCCGGGCCGCGATTGTCTGGACGGGCTATGCGGACCCGTTGGGCAATGCGGCAGCGCTCCAAGCTGACAACCCCGTTCGCGAACGGGCGATGATGGCGTTCAGCGCGCTAAAATTTGCAGGCGTCTTCACCGCTGCCGATATCAAGCAGCGTGCCATGCGAGACTCGAGCTTTGCCGACGAGCTTGGCGATTTCAGTGGAAAGCGCGGCGACTTCGACGCGCATATATTCGGATCGTTCCTCAAGAAAGCAAAGGATCAACAACACGGCGGACTGACGCTCAAACAAGTGGAAGGTTATGCGGGGGCTGCCCGCTGGCGCGTGACGGGATGATCCCGCCGCTCAAAGTTCAAGAACCTGAGTCATGTGAGTCAGATGAGTCAGTTTCAGCCCTACGCGGAGAATTGGCAGTTACCAACGCAACTAATATTTCTGCCAATTCCGGGAAGCGGGCTGAAACTGACTCATCTGACTCACGTGTCTCAGGCATGCCCCCTGCCGTGTTTGCCACGCCAATCGCAAGCCTCGAACTGCATAGCTGCGGCCTCCGCGAGCTTTTCATGCGGGCTCAGGGGCACCCCGACACGTCACCAGAGTTGGCTTAAAATCGGTCGCTACAAGATCAATGTCGCTCTGCTGCTCTGTCCGATAAATATAAATTCCAAAATTATCTTATTTAGCGATTGGTCGAAAACGGATTCGGCTTAATTTTCCTGAGATTCAGAGGCGCTATAATCGTCTCATGAAAAACGCATCCTCTCCCATCGACATTGATCGCTTGGTCGCAATCGTCCAGGCCTCGTCCAACGCGCTGACCGTCCAGGAATCGAAGAACGAAATCCTGAAAGACGCGCGACGCTCATTGGTCACGGCGAATGCCGTCATGGCCTCCCTCGAACAGCACTCCCGCTCGATGACAGACGGTGTGGCGCCCGACCTCACCGCCGCGCGCGAGACAGTCCGTCGGTGCCGGACGGCCCTTGCCGCATCCATGTGCCAGCCGCGTCGATGCCTCTGCCCGCTGGTTGCTGGCCCACGACGTCGAACTGCCGGCCGCGTGATGGCCGGGGAGTCGCGGGGTGCGACGTGCGCCCCATGCCAGCGCGTTTCGCAAGGTTGCAAAGGTACTTCCCCGTACCCCTGGGGGTGGCGGGTGCTCGGCAACCGCCTCCTACCCGCTGTCTCTGAAATTTCAATTTCGGTGAACAAGTGAACATTCCCGACCAGATCGATCCGAGCACCGAGCGGGAGAGCCAGGCGGCGTTTGCGCGGCGCCTCGGCGTCACCCGGCCGCGCGTCAACGCTCTGATCAAGGCCGGGCTCCCTATTCAGGACGGCAAGATCAATGTCGCCGAGGGGCTGCGGTGGGTGTCTGCGAACATCGCCCCGCGTCGCGGTGGGGCGAATTCGGCCGCTACAACCGAGATCGGCAAAATCGACTTGGTCGAGGCCCGGCGCCTCAAAATCTTGGCGGACACACAGATGGTCCGGCTGCAGATATCTCGCGAGGCACGCGATCTTGTTGACCGCCGGTCGGTGGCTTTGGCGATGGCCGGTTTCAGCCGGCTCATCCGCGACAAGTGGATCAATTTCGGCAACCGCTACGGCCAGCAAATCGCGGCGGCCGTCAGCGCCGACCCCGCTCACGTCATGGCGGAAATCGACAAAGCCGTTCGGCTGCACCTCGACGAGGTCGCGACCGCCACCGCGTCACTGCCCATGCCAGAAATTCTCAACGCGCCCGACGGGACCACGCCATGAAGACTGACGCCAACCATGTGACTGATCTGAGCGCCGAAGGCCGCGATATGCTGCGGCTCCTTCTGGAACCTCAGCGCCCGCCGACTGACTTCGGGCGGGCGCACAAGCCCGGCGGCGCTCATCAGCCAGCCACGCGCTTCTTGCCGATCGCCACGCCCTCGGCCTTGAGCTCGGCGTGAATGCGCGGGGGCCATAGGTCTTGTGCGAGGCGCCATGGATCGTGCGGATCTTCCGGGTGATACCAAATCCCATGGATCATGACACATGAGCCCATTTCCGTCGTCCGATGGACATGATGTGCCATGGCTGATCGACGAGGCGGTTCCATGCGAAGCAGCAATGGTCGAGGATGTCGTCGGAGGATTTGAAGATGCGGTTCGAGAGCCAGTTGTCGCGCATGAACTGCCAGACGTTTTCGACCGGATTGAGCTCGGGGCACTTTGACGGCAGCGGCATCAGCGTGATGTTAGCGGGCATGACGAGCGCGTCCGAGCCATGCCATCCAGCCTGATCGAGCACCAGCACGGCGTGTGCGCCGGGTGCCACCGTGGCGGAGATTTCGGCGAGATGCAGCGTCATGCCCTCGGTGTTGCAACGGGGTAGAACGAGGCCCGCAGCCTTGCCCTCGTCAGGACAGATGGCCCCGTAGATGTAGGCGGAGTTGGTCCGCTGATCCTTGGGCGCCGATGGTCGTGAGCCGCGCCTTGCCCAGCGACGGGTGATCCCGTTCTTCTGACCGACCCGAGCCTCGTCATGCCACCAGATTTCTACGGGCGTGCCGCGGGGGAGCGTTGCCCGGACTGCTGCCAACCGGGCGGGGAAACCTTTTTAAAAGCGGGGATGGCATCAGCGTCCTGAGCATGATGACGCGGCCGCGCGGTAAGCTTGCGATAGCCCGAGGTGCGCAACTCGCGGCTCAGCGTCTGCTTGCTGATCGAGATCGCAACTCGTCCCAGATCCACTGCGCCAGGTCGATCAGCCGCCACCGCACGACGCCATGCGACGCCGGGATCGGTCCGGCCTCGACGATGCGCAGGAGCGCATGGCGTTGCTCCATGCTGAGCAGCGGCTGGGCGCCCGGCGCCTTGCCGTCGATCAGACCATCCGGGCCCCGCTCGTTGAACCGCACCACCCAGTCGCGCACGATCTGAAGCCCGACGCCGCCAATGCGAGCGGCCTCGCTACGGGTGGCGCCATCATAGATCGCCGCCAGGGCCAGGAGCCGCCGGACCTGCCGACCGTCCCTGCTCGCCCGAGCGACGCGCCGCAAACCGTCTCCATTGAAGTCCAGACGCAGATCGATCGCCGCCGCCATCGCAAGCCTCCTTCAGCATGCGACGTTGAATCATGCCGAACCTGGTTTGGAAATCCCCCGTGAGTCAGCCTCAAGCGGATTTGGCATGATTCAGCCTCAAACGGATTTGGTATTATTATTTTTCGACGTGACGTTTGTTTATTTTCATTCCTTGATGCCATGATCAATGAAATGTTTCTCTGAAGCGACATCGAGAAACTTCACTGACGCAATGTCGATCCTTCCCCTTCTATTGTCGCCGCTTCTAATTATTGAGATATCGTGGCCATAAAGAGAAAGAGCACGTTCAAAAGGCTCGCTCTTTCGCTTTAGATCAGCGTCGAAATCATCAATAACACTTTGAAAACGTCCTAGTTTAAAAAATACAATGCCACGATGAAACAATACGTCGCTTTTTGGCTCTTTTTTCAAACAGATATTGCAATCGCTGAGCGCGCGCTGCAATTCATCCGAATATGTTCGAACAATACAAGGGAATCGTAAACTATAAATATTTTCAGTATTGATTTTCGCGACATGATCGAAATCTATTGCACTGAGACTGTAACTGCGACTACCAAAATATTAAAAAGCTCGCATCATATAACGTTTATCATTATTCGAATCGATATTGATCGCCTGACTAATATATTTAATTGCATTTTCGGAATCCTTTTGTAAATCATAGGCTACAATACGATGGGAATAAGCGGAAGCGAGCCTCTCGCCAGTCAAATTACTTTTATCAATAATCTCTGTGCAGGCGTTGATTGATACGACTGCCTCGTCCAAAGACCGGCGGCATCTAAGCCATGCCTGAGAATCTTCTGAACGAGCAGCCCCTAACGAACCGAAAAGGGCAATTCCTAACATGCCTATGAATTTGATTGGTGATCTCAATCTTGCGGTAGCTCGCGTTCCGAGATGCCAAGATATATTTGTCTTACACAGCGTACCCACAAAATCAGACGTTGCGCGCGATTTGGCGACAAGATCGTATTGGCTTACGTCGGCACGTGAAGGCGAATTTCCTCCAAGCGCACTGCTCTCCATCGCTACAATCTTTTCGACCTTCGACATTCGATAAATCTCGTTCGCCCACCAGATCATCATTTCGATCCTCTCCTTCCAATAGCGCGCGCTGTCCGTACGGCTTGGCTCCTCAGTTGCAACAGGGTAGCCAGGTCCTGACACAAGCGAGCTGGCGCGGTCAGGCAGGCCGCGAGACGGAAAAGGAAAGCAAACAAGTCCCGGCAGATCAATAACTCCTATAAACCGAAGTCCGCGCGTACCGTTCTGCCACTGAATTTGAGCTCGATGGTATAACGGCTTAAAACTCAGCGAAAACCTCTCGCAGCCTGCAAAAATTTGAACGCACAGGGTAGACTCGGCAAAATGCAGCGCACTGGCTCCCGCCCGCCCAAAGGGTTTAGTATTGCGGCCGCAAAGGAGATGATCCTTGCCGGTCATGTGCCGCCGCAGGAGTGGCATCCGTGGATTGACGACCT
This sequence comes from Allobosea sp. R86505, assembly GCF_042466375.1. NCBI lineage: Bacteria > Pseudomonadati > Pseudomonadota > Alphaproteobacteria > Hyphomicrobiales > Alloboseaceae > Allobosea > Allobosea sp. R86505. The sequence goes on from NZ_JAXHPY010000001.1 coordinate 3,738,574, forward strand.
GCATTTTTATGGCACAAAAATAAGCGATCTCGCGCCATTGAGTAATCTTACCGGACTACGAAATCTTGATATTCAGATGACACATATAACAGATCTATCACCGATAGAAAACCTTACCGCATTGGAGATGCTTAATTTCTCAGAGACAAATATAATTAATCTTTTTCCAGTCACTAAATTGAAATCACTACAATCTCTCGCTTTCAGAGAAACGAATATCAATGATATTACCGCATTAACCGATCTCAAGGCGTTGATAAATCTTGAATTTCAGAGAACACCGATCAACGATCTGTCGCCGATAAAAAGCCTGACCGCTCTGAAAACGCTCGGCCTCTCAGAGACAGAGGTCAGCGACCTTTCTCCCATTTATAATATTAGTTCAATTGAATCTCTTTTTTTTAGTAAGACAAAAATCAGCGACCTTGCTGCAATCGCCAATCTCAAGGCACTTACTAACCTTTACTTCGACGATACAATGGTCAGAGACCTCACGCCGCTTGCCGGGCTCAAGATGCTCACGCACCTTGACTTCGGTGGTACGGCGGTCACTGATCTCAGCCCACTTTCCGAGCTCAACGCGCTTGAGTCTCTTAACATCAGCGGAACAAGCGTCTGTGACCTGACCCCAATTTCGAACCTCCCTGCACTTGAATCACTTTGGATCAGCCGGACCAACATCAGTGACCTGACCCCAATCGCTAGCCTCAATTCCCTCGATGCGCTTGGTATTCAGGGAACAAAGGTCAGCAGCCTCTTCTCTATCGCCGGCCTGAAAGCGCTGCAAACTATCTTCATTGGGTCTGAGCAACCCGGGGATGAGTTCGCCCAACAACTTGGCCCGAATTTTTCGTATATGGAAGAAAGACATGGCGTTAATGAGAGTCACGACGTCATTCGACGTCTTTTTCTGTTAAATGACTAATTCTGATTATGGCCTGCCTGACCTGAGACCCTTTTCTCCTCCGACCTGAGGGAGAGTCTTGAGTTTGATTTCTGGCCTTAAGCGGCCTGTTTTTCCAGCGTGGATTTGAGGGCGAACTCGGCGGGCGTGATGTTGCCGAGGGCCGAGTGGGGTCGGTTCCGGTTGTAGTCCTCCTTCCATGAGCTGATGGCGTTGCGGGCTTCAGTGAGCGTCGAGAACAGCGTGTCGTTGAGGCACTCATCCCGGAAGCGTCCGTTGAAGCTCTCGACGAAGGCATTCTGCGTCGGCTTGCCGGGGGCGATGTAGTGCCACTCGACGCCGGTCTCCTGGCACCAGCGCAAAATCGCCATCGAGGTGAACTCGGTGCCGTTGTCGGACACGATCGTCCCCGGCCGGCCGCGCAGGCGAATGACGCCATCCAGTTCGCGGGTCACGCGCAGACCCGAAAGCGAGGTGTCGGCGACGAGTGCCAGACACTCGCGCGTATAGTCGTCGACGATGGCGAGCACCCTGAAGCGGCGACCGTCCGAGATCGTGTCGGAGACAAAATCGAGGCTCCAACGCGCATTGGCCCGATCAGGCACGAGCATGGGCCTGCGCGTGCCCAATACCCGTTTGCGGCCGCCGCGGCGGCGGACCTGCAATTTCTCTTCGCGATAGAGCCGTCGCAGCTTCTTTTGGTTCATCACGATGCCCTGGCGGTCCAGCATGACGTGGATTCTGCGGTAGCCGAACCGCCGGCGCTCTCCTGCCACGGCCTTCATCGCCTCGCGCAACAGGGCATCGTCCGGCCGGGTGCTCGTGTAACGCACCGTCGAGCGGTCGATCTTCAAGGCCAGGCACGCCCGACGCTGGCTCACCGCATGCACCGTGCAGGCATGAGCCACCGCCTTCCGCTTCGCATCGGGCGTCACCATTTTTTGCGGCGACATCCCTGAGGATCGCGTTGTCGAGCATCTGTTCGGCCAGCAGCTTCTTGAGGCGGGCATTCTCGTCCTCGAGGGTCTTCAGCCGGCGCGCATCCGACACGTCCATCCCGCCATACTCGGCCTTGAACTTGTAGAAGGTCGTTGAGGAGATGCCGTGCTTGTGGCAGACGTCAGCCGTCGCCGCTCCGGCCTCCTGCTCCTCCAGCATCCCAATGATCTGCTCTTCCGTAAATCGTTAGGGGCGCATCGTCCGTCTGCTTGAGTGAAGGACTCTACTCAAATCTGGAGGAGGATCAGGGTCTCAGGTCATCCCGGGTGAACTCGTCGATCACGTTCAACATACGGAGCTCGCCTATTCCGGCGACTTGTCAAGACGGTATCCGAGTTTAGTCATGCGCCTTGCCCATCCCTCCTCGTCGAGAGCGATGATCCGCAGCGGTGCGATCCCGCCGGCAAGAATGATGTGGTCGTTGTCGGTCCACATCAACTTCGTCGGCATAGCGTCATTTTTGCCTATGGTCTGGTGCATCTCACCAAGGGTGAGTGTGCGCGCAGCTAGAGAAAGCGTGGCTCTTGCACCCTGCATGTCCCAGATCGTGATCTTGCCCTCGGCGTCGAGCGCCGCCAACTTATTGCCTGAGGGGCTGAACGCAACTGAGATCACCGCGCCGCGCTGTGCCTTCACACGTGCTGTGATGACGCGGGACTTTAAGTCATACAGATCGATGAAAGCGCTACTGCCGGAGGCCGCCAAGAGCGAGCCGTCTGCTTGGACGGATAGACTCCTAACACCAGTTGGAGGTTCATCTCGTCCGTAACTCAGCACATCTACGACCTTTCCCGCCGCGATATCATATGCAACAATGGGGCCGTGCAGATAACTGACCAGCGCTTGGCCGCGCGTGTGGTCGATGGCCAGACCAGACGTGGAGTGCTCCTTGTGCTCTGATTTGGGCGCGTCGTCGAATACCCGCTGCATTGCGGTCTTGCCGGCTGGAGCGTCCATAACAACAATCTGGTCATTGTTGAGCCGCAGAATGACCTCCTCACCAAGACCCGACCAGAGCGCGCTCTCGCCCCGGCGCTTAACCCAGCGATCCTGCCCGAGGCGCACATGCTGACTGACCTCACCCCCTCTGATCGGGGCGATCACAAAATCGCTCTGCAGGTCCGCGAAAGCTTGGGTTCGAGTAGCCGCAAGCGCCGTCACGGGTTCAGATAATTCGACAAGCACCGGCGGCTTACCGCTATCATCAATAACATCGAGGATCTCAAACCGGTTGGAAATTTCGTCCGAGATCAGCAGCTTGGTGGCGTCGGGAGACAGGGCAACGCTCGGCCAGGTACTATCGTTGCGACCCGGAGCGAGGTGGCGCGCGACTTCCCGTGACTGCCGGTCGGACCAGATCATGATTTCGCCGTTGGAGTCGCGCGACAGCAGACGCGTCCCCGCCGGGTTCCACGCCATGTCCGTCAGGCGATCGCGGTGCCCCGCGAACGAGGTCGTGGCCTTTACCTCCAGCGTATTGCCGACTTGCGTTTGTACGCTGAAGTTACAGATCACATGGGTCTGGCAGACATGCGAAAATCCGGCGGAGTTGGGCCGCCAGGCAATCAGACCGGAGGTCTGCTTGCCGTCGGAAGAGCGGTCTGGTGCGCCTTCACGCAGATCGAACAGCCGGATTTCATCATTGAAAGATACTGCAAGCAGGTCTCCGTTTGGTGAGATCAATGCGTCGGGCGAGCCTATTGTAAAGGTGCCGCTTGAATAAGGGATCGGCGGGCGCAGCGCGGCACCAGTCTCATCAATGATCTCAATAACCGCCTCCAAGACCGCATTCTTTAATTCAGTGCGGTAGACGAACAGACGGTGCCCTCGACGGTCAATGCCTAGAATCTCCACATTTCTCTCGAAAGGCATGCTCCTATCTTTGCAAGATACAACATTTTTTCCACTTTCTGCTATGCAGGTGCGAATAATACGGTTTTTTCCGTGTTTGTACAGTATAATCGCAGTATCTTGTCCAGCATCAAGAATTCGATCGATCTGTAATTCGCGATTTTCAGGCACGATCGAGACGTATGGCGTGTATATATCTCCATTAGGTTCAAATGCAACAATAGATCCTGTCGTTAATGCAACAAAAATTTGCCCGGACGCCAATCTTTTGATCCTAGAAATTTCGTTAAATTCTTTGTTAGGCAGAAAAAATCTGCCTTTTTCTTTAATAAGATTGTCGCCATCAATCCGGAATCCCATAATTTCATTAAAAAAATCAGTCACGAATGTGTCGTTGTCAAGCCAAATCATCGAGGGAGGATAGTATTTCTTGGGCAAAATCGCCTCTAGGAACGGCGATACCTCGATACCGACCTGAAAAAGCGCACTGCGGGATTCCACTGTCGGCAGCAGTTCGTACGCTTGGACTGCCCATCCCGCAGCGGTCGGCAGATCACCTTCTGAAAGGCGAAGACGAGATTCGGCGACCGCCAGCGACGACGCGGCCTTCGTTCGCTGGGCAGCTGCCTCTACCAACGCAACCTCCGCCTGCTTCTTCGCTGCGTCCGCATCGCGCCACAGCAGACCCATCAATACGGCGGCGAGCGCAAAACAAGCCGCAGCCGCAGCGGCGACCATTACGGCTCGACTGCGTCCGCGCCTTTCCAAAGCATCGGACGCGGCAATGAAGTCCGACAGATTCGCCTGTTTGTCATTCAGGCTGTCCGCGCCCCAGCGCATCAGCAGATCACGCCCCTCCGCCAATTCCAAACCGGCCAGCAGTAGCCCGTCACCTCGTGCGAGCGCTTTTCCCGTCGCATCGTTCCAGCGTCGGCAGGCATCCTCGATACGCTCACGTGCCTCGTATAACCGGCGCTCATCCGAAATCAGCGTGCGCAACCGGTCCCATCCGGTAAGAATAAATTCATGGGCAAAGCGCAGTTCTCCCCGGTGCGAAGTAACCAGACGCGCCAACCGGAACGACGCGATGAGTTCGCGCCCGCCGGCATCCTTGGTAAACGCAGCCTCCGGTGCACGCCGCGCGCTGGGCGGCGAATCTCCATGCAACTGCGTCACTAGCGCGCGAACGAGACGAGGAAACGCGTCCCGCGCCGCCGGCGAGGCGGCAGCGAATACCTCGTCGCCGCGACGGGCCATCACGCCTTCGACGCCGCCGAACGCATCAAAAGCAGCGAGGGTGAGCACGTCGCCGTTCCGCCGCTGGTACAATTCGTTCAGCAGCAACTGGATCGCCGGCATCACTTCTGGCCGCGCCTGCGCCTCGATCAGTTGCGCCAGATCGCGTTCGCCGTCCGTTTCGAAAGTCAGCCCGGCGGCACGCGCCGGGCGCGTGATGATCGCGCGTAGGTCGCCCGCTTTGGGCAGCATCAGTTCAAGCGTGCGCTCGCTCTCGCCAGGCCCGCGAATTTCGCTCCGCCCGGCGAGCGCCTCAAGGTCGACAAATTCGGCAAGCCGGTGCTGAAAATCCGATCGCATCGTTGTGACAACCCATATCGGGCACTCCGGCAACGTCGAAAACATCCGCAGCACGCGCAGAAAGGCTTCCGCTTCTGCGTGCGGCCATATGAATATCTCTTCGAGCTGGTCGACCAGCAGCACCAGAGTGATATGGGCGGGCTGCGCCCGACCCTGTTCCTTGGCTACTTCAGCCCCGGCCCGCCGGAGCGCACCAACCACCGGCGCAGCCGACACTAAATGAGCATTTGAGAAAAGCTCTGCCAGCATGCCTACGTCGCCGAAATCACTGTTCTGCAATTCCCGGCCAAGGGCCGTATCCTCTAGCAACGCCCGCGCCACGCCGCGCTTCCAATCTGCCTGAATTTCGCCGGGTGTCAGGGTCGCGTAGCGCGTGCCCTGTGCCAGGGATCCAAGACCGCCGGGCTGAGACAACAGAGGGATGAGCCCGGCCCGCGCCAACGAGGACTTACCCGCGCCCGAAGCGCCAGTGATCAGCAAGAAGGCCGTGCCGCCCATGGCGGCTTGGATGAGGCGTGCGCGAGCACGCTCCGTCTCGCGTTGACGCCCAAAAAAGATCGGCGCATGTTCAATCTGAAACGCTTCCAGCCCGCGGTAGGGTGAACCGCTGCGCCACTCGACAGATTGTTCGCGGTCATTCAACCACGAACGCACATTGCGGTCGAATGCCGCCTCAAATCCGTCGGGATCGGAAAAGCTATGGAACCCAGCGAGGAAATGCCCCTTCTCGTTGCGGAACCAGCGCTGCCAAAAGGTCATGAACCGGTCATATTGCGCCCGTTCCTGATCCAGTGACTCCAACGAGAAGGTGATCTCCGCTGTCTTGCGGTAAACCAACACGTCCGGCGACTTGACCTCGCGACTGGACGCCGCGCCTAGCGCTACCTCGAATTCATATTCCGACCCAGTCGGGATTGTGCCATCGGGCCGCGCGTAACTGTCCGGCAGTTCGGATCCGAGTTTTTTCCAAAATATGCAGATCACAAGATCACAGTTGTCCGGCTTCTCGATCTGGTCCTGGAACGACTTGTCCGCGAGATAGTAATCGTTTTCCCAGCGGATCAGCTGGATCGTGCGCTGTGAATGCCGCTCGGCATTGATTCGGTTGATGACAAGCTCCGCACGATCGCGTTCGATCTGCACGTCGCCTGGCGAAGACAAGAATACGAGGTAGGGCTGCATTGATGGTCCATTATTGCAAATTCCGCCGGGCGCGGACTGATCAGTAATAATTTGGCCCAGTTTGACATCTCCCTTGGGCTTTTAGGTGTATCGGCTCCGAACTTTATCGCCTATGGGCGCCCAACCGTGACACCCATCAAACGGTTGATTTACATCGCAGTGTCAGCGACCTTGAGCGGCACGGGTGGGGTCAACTTAGGAGGGGCGACTGGAGGTTTATGGCCTACCGTTTTACATCTGGCGTTGCTCATGATCGCCTCCGTCCCTCAAATTTAAGTAACAAGACGCGCGCGAAACTAGAGGTGATTCAATCGACATTGTTGGGACATCTGTTTATGGATGCCAATAAGATCATCGCAGATACTCAGTGGACATTTGCAACGGTCAAAACAATTTTTACCGAGCTTCGGTCTTTCTCACGATCCCCATCCGAGAGTTCGTCAAATGGCACCAAACTCGGATGGATTTTTCTGACATCGTCTCGCACTGCGCCAAACCGCCAGCCCCGCTCGATCCGGTCTGCACACCAGCGACGATGCTCGATACGAGCCAATCGCTCAAGTTGAGCATCGGATAAATCCGGTGCAACTTGACCAGCCAGTAACTTCAACCCGATTGAGGCCAGCATGATGGGCGCATGCGCCGCCGATGAGCGATTTGCCTCGCGCATGCCCTCCGTAAGGTCATCCCATGCCGCCATAGACGGAGTATGGGCGTTCTCAGCCGTACGATTGGCCCTGCGATAGGCCTCATGCAGCGCCAGCGCGCGTTCATCGCCAGAACGGTCAAGCGCACGGGCAATTGTCTCCGCCCGGATCATGCCGCCAAAGGGAACGAGGTTGGCCATGTTCCGCGGGCCCGCCTCAACCAGTGCCAGGCTAGGAAGAATATGGTCTTCGCGCTCCTGCCGAACGAGAATTGGTGCCTTGCCTATGTCCAGATCACAATCCGCTCTTCGCAATCTCAGGCTGGTCATCATCGCTGCTGCGTCGTCGCGCTGGATGATCACTAGATCGGGCTGGCCATAGGTATTGCGCCACGACCTCGCCTTCTCGGCCTCTGGCAATGCATCGGCTTCGACAGCGATGACGTTAACATCTACCACCAGCCCCAGCTCGGGTTTGGCGGATTGCCAGGATCGAAGGCTCTCGATTTCATCCGCCGTTGCAACGATCGACAGCATCGGCGGCATATCAGGATGATCCTGTCCCGAAACGATCAGCTGCATCAGGTTCTGCTGCCAGTTGCCGCTTAAACCAACAATAAGGATGTGGCTGGGGCGTTCAGGATTTTCTTTCAGAAGAACCGGTGCGAACCGCGCCATCTCGGAGCGCAGGGCTTCCCTATCGGCGCAAATCCTCTGGTAGCGCAGTCCATGCTTGCGCGAGAGGCCATCCAGCGCGACTTCCAGCTCGTCGGCCAGCTCTTCCTGGTTGATGAGCACGACGAGCGTGAGCCGCCCGGCATTGGCCGCGCGTTGGCCGATCTGGCCAATGGCCCGCATGGCAATGTTGATGTTGGTCAGGTCATCCTCATGCAGGACGAACATGGCAGCCGCCCCGGTCAGGTTGAGGGCTTTCAATGCCATGGGACGCAGCGGATCCGCCTCGACAATGGTGAGACCGAGCCCTTCCAGTTCGTCGCGCCGGGTCGGATCAACAGTTTGCGCCACCGTGACGATTTGCTTGCCGGAAAGGGCCAGCCGCTTCAGCGCGCCTTCAGTGAGACGGTCAGCACCGGCGACTACGATGTGCCCTTCTGTGTGCGGCAAAAGCGCCAGCCGGGCCGGGCGGGTGATCGATCCCACCAGGATGTTGAACGTTGCCATGGCGGCCACCACGGGCACGGCCAGCCGCGCTACCTGAAGCTGCCACGACAATTCGCGGTCGATCTCTAAGGGGAAGTTGAGCGTGATGAGCTGAAATGTACGAAAGAGGTTGCTCAGTGTGCCACTGATGTCTTCCGGCGGTTTCTCAATCATCCAACCCCAGAAACCGAGGCTCAGTGCCAGTAAGCTAGCAACAGCCTGAAGCGCGCCCTTGTGTCGGACGCCAAAACGCGAAACGCGGTTCGCAAACAGGGAAAGATGGATGAAGAGGCGATTCATTTTCTTTGTATCTTTAACAAAATCAATTCACCGTTCGGCGGATTAGGCAGACCTCGACGTGTTTTGGTTGCCCTGTACATGCGCAATATTAGCAAAAAAGGCATCTTTTGCCCGTGAAGTGCGCCCTTTGCAAAACAGCGTACAAAAGTGCTCACACGAGCCCGCGAGGGCAGATCTGGACAAGTTGAGAGCCGCTCAGGGCAGCAGCTAACTGTGGCGTCACTCTGAAAAGCTGGCAACGAAGCGCCTCATTGCGTAGTTTCCAGAACACCGAGCCGTGACAAAACTGCCAGAGCCTCCAACTCGAACTCGGCAACATCCGCCCATTTGTCATCGGCACCGAAGTTGAGATGTTGATCGTCGTGAAACACGCAGAGGAAGTGCGATCCGTCGGCGGGCGCGACGTCGCCGGGTTCCAGCCCTAACTCTGCTAGGAATTCGGCACTTTGCTCTGCCCGCTCGGCACTTACTACGGCAATCGGTCCTGTAGTTCCATCCCGATAGACGGCGAGAAGGTGCGCGTACTCCATATCGTCCCCCGAGACGATATCTATAAGGAGTACCGCGACGTGCGCTGGTCCGAGCACGTACTCGCGCAGTGGCCTCGCGTCTTTGATATCCGGCGTCCTCATGTTGCCATCCTCATGTCGCTAAGCGGCAGAAGCTCTCGGGGGGATACTGGTCTGTCTCAGAAAGCATAGCGCGCAATACGCGTAAACCGGCTTTACTAGGCCGTAAACCCATAAGCGCGTCGGGCTGATTCCAGCGGCGGCGATTTCGTGATTCATATGTGGACGCCCCCGGTGGCAAGGCCTTTTGTCGGGATGACTTGATCGGTTGCTTTCATATGTTCGGCCTGTTTGCGCGGCGGGATGTCTGCCGCTGGCCCTGATGGAAATCCGCCGACGAGGGCCTTTTCAAACTGGCGCGCTGCTGGAGCGCATTGAATCATGCGGGTTGGCCTCGTCATTGGCTCGATCGGTACTCGTCATCGACTGCTGTTACCAATTCGGGTTGTCTCCTAGATCGGCCTCTCAGGCGGCGATTTGATGGGTCGGTAGGTCTCCTTCCGCGTCAACAGCACCCATGCGATCCGGGCAAGTTTGTTGGCGAGCGCGACGAAAACGAGCCTGAAAGGCTTCTTATCAAGCAGCGTCCTGATCCAAGTCGTCATCGGCGTCGGCTTGTCCTCGCACCGGTTCCGACCGCACCACGACGCCGTCAATCTCGATCTCGATCTCGATACCGCCGCTTGGCCTGGCGACAGTGCGACGATGACGCGTGGCCGGCTGACTCACTGTCTCGGGTTCGCAACGAACTGCATCGACCACCGCGGGCACGAACATGGGCGATGATGCCAGCTCTGGTGCTCGCCGCAAAAGTCGCCGCCAGCCGAAAAGCTGCTGCGGAGACAAGGCATGGCGGCGCGCAATCGCGCTCACCGTTGCGCCCGGCTCGTAGCTCTCCGCCACGATCCTTGCCTTGTCGTCGTCCGACCAATCCCGAATATGACGGCAATCTTAATTTGCGTTGTGCCGGTGATTGGGATGTATTCTTGCCTCATCAGACTGCGGTTGGGCGATGTTGTCCTCCCGGGTACTGATCTGTTGCAGCTACCTGGGGGCCCCAGCATGTTCGACCTGATGACGTCTCGCCTTTCCACCGTTTGTCTTTCCCGCTTGGCGGGAGCTTTGGTTCTTGGCTTGGCTCTAACGGGCCCGGCGCTCGCTCAGCAGGCCGTGCCTGCACCGACCACGCCTGCGGGAGCCAATGCCGAGGCCAAGAGCGGCACGAGCCGCAGCGTCCTCGGCGATCTGGCGCTGGGCTACCAGCTCTATGGCATCGGCCAAGAGCGCAAGGATCCTCTGGTCGTGATCGCAGCAGCACGCCTGATCGCGGCGGTGCCGCTGGCCGACCGTCAGCGCGAAAAGGTTGAGCGAGGCGGCACCGATACCGCAGGAGCCGACAAGAAGCCCCTCGATCTTGACGCCGTGCTGACGGGTGCGCGGACCCTCGCTGCAGGCGACAAAACCCTGCTCGCCATGATCTCTGATGTCGAGACCACAGCCTCGCGCGGGCGTGTGGGGGGCCCGGGTCGCACGGCCAGCGGCGTGCGCGCCGGGGCGACCGACGTCTACACCGAGCGCTTCCGCGGCGGACAACGGGCCGAGGTCGCGGTAACCGGCGACGGCGATACCGATCTGGACCTCTATGTCTACGACGAGAACGGCAATCTGATCTGCCAGGACACCGACTTCACCGACCGGACCTTCTGTCAATGGAACCCGCGCTGGACCGGGTTCTTCCGCATCGAGATCGTCAACCTCGGCTCCATCAGGAACACCTACTTCCTCGCCACGAACTGAAGCGTGCGACGCTCGCCGGCTCCGGCAAAAGCTCGAGCCGGCGGTTGTGGACCGTCAACCCGCCCTAGTAGCGCAACGCAAGGAGCCTGATCGTGTCGCGAGCCCGCAGCAGCATCGGCTTCGACCGCTTGCTTGCGAACCTCGCCGCAATGGCGGCGGCGGCGATCCTCGCAATTGCAGCGCCAAACCGCGCCACAGCGCAAATGGCCACGCCCCCCGCGGCTAAACAGGCCACGCCGCAGGCCGGTCCGGCAGCCGCCGACCAGCCGTTGACGGCTGAAGGCATCAATACGCTCAACGAAGAGACTGAAAGTCTGTATGTTGCCGGCAATTTCGCCGGGGCTGAATCTGTCGCACGCCGCGTTCTCGCTAAAGCCGAGCAGCTTTTGGGCGCGGATCACATCGATGTTGCTACAAGCCTCAACAACCTCGCCGTGGTGCTGCGGTCGCTGAACCAGCTCAGTGAGGCGGAGGAGTTGCATCGACGGGCGCTGGCGATCCGCGAGAAGGCGTTGCCCGAGGGCCATCCCCACATCGCCACAAGTCTCTTCAATTTCGCCGGAGTGCTAGCTTCGCAGAACCGGCTCAATGAAGCGGAGGTTATGCATCGTCGGGCGCTGGCAATCCGCGAGAGGGCTCTGCCCGAAGGGCATTCTTACATCTCCATCTCCATCGACGGTCTTGCCCAAGTTCTCACTTTGCAAAACCGCCTCAGTGAGGCGGAAACGCTGCATCGGCGGGCGCTCGCGATCAACGAAAGGGCGCTGCCGGAAGGCCACCGAAACATTGCCACAAGCCTCAACAATCTCGCCTTTGTGTTAGCCACGCAAAACCGCCTCGTTGAGGCGGAGGCGCTCTTCAGGCGGACGCTGGCGATCTTGGAGAATGCCTTGCCTGAGGGCCATCCTGACATCGCCGTGAGCGTCGGCAACGTCGCTTTTGTGTTAGCGTCGCAGAACCGTGTCAGTGAGGCAGCGTCACTATACAGAAGGGGCCTGGCGATCGTCGAGAAAGCGCTGCCCGAGGGTCACCCGACCATCGCCACGAGCCTCAACAACCTCGGCGAAGTGCTGGTTTCGCAGAGTCACCTGGGTGAGGCGGAAGCGCTGCACAGGCGGGCGCTGGCGATCCGCGAGAAGGCCCTTCCACAAGGACATCCTGATATCGCGGCGAGTCTCAACAACCTCGCTGCGGTACTATCTTCGCAGAACCGCCTCAGTGAGGCGGAGTCGCTGCATCGGCGCGCGCTGGCGATCCGCGAGAGGGCACTGTCAGAGAGCCATCCCGACATCGCTATAAGCCTGAACAACCTCGGTCAGGTGCTTGCGTTACAGAAGCGGCTCGGCGAGGCGGGGGCGGTTCACCGGCGCGCGCGGGCTATCCTTGAGAAGGCCCTGCCCGAAGATCACCCAAGCATCGCCGTGAGCCTCAATAACCTTGCTGAGATTCTAAGTTCGCAAAATCGTTTCGGCGAGGCGGAGGCGCTTCACAGGCTGGCGCTGGCAATTTTAGAAAAGGCTCGGCCTAAGAGTCACTTAATGATTGCCACGAGTCTCGAAAATTTGGGAGTTTCGCTAACGAAGCTGGCGCGGAATACTGAGGCGCAAGTGTTCTTGTCTGCAAGCGCGGCGATTAGGACCGCGCCGCCGAACATGGCTGTCGTTGCGGGGGGAGGTTGGCGCTGGTATGCGAAACAGCGACTTGGCATTGGAACAACGATCGAACAACGCGACGGCTTCGCTGCCGCCGTCCCCATTTCCGATGCCCGCCGCTCCGCCTTCCGTGATTTGCAGTGGGAGCGGTTGGGCGGGACTGGCGGTGCGATCGCTGCGGCTTCGGCGCGGTCTCAGGCGGCCGATCCGGAGGTGGGTCGGCTGGCGCGCGAGCGCGACCGGTTGCTGGGGGAGCTGAAGCGCTCCGACGACCGGTTCATTGCGGTTTCGTCCTCGACGACGCTGGCGCAGGACGAGCGCGGCCGCCAGATGGCGGAGCTGAGGACGGAGTCGGAGTCGCTGCGGCGAGCTCTGGAGGTGGCCGACGCCGAGATCGGCCAGCGTTTCCCGGCCTATGCCGAGCTGGCCGAGGGTCGGCCGCTTCCGGTCGAGGAGCTGCAGCCGCTGCTTGGCCCCGACGAGGTGCTGGTCTCGATCACGCCGTATGACGGCGGTGGCTTCGTCTTCGCCTATGGTCGCGAGGACGGACGGGTCGCGACGCTGCCGCAGGTCGGCGACGTTGCGGCTCTGGCGGCGCGGCTGCGCTGTTCGGCGGCGCTGCCGGACAGGACTTGCGCACCCGGCGGCCCGACGGCCCAGCCCGCGCCCGCAACCGCAGTCGCCATGGCCGCCGGCGCCGCGCCCGGCGCATCAGCCCCGGCTGGGGCGGGCGCCGTCCGCGGCCCCGAGGAGGAGGCCCTGGGCCGTCCTGATCTGGCGGCGGGCGGGGCGCCCTTCGACCTGGCGCTGGCGCATGATCTCTACACCCGCCTGTTCCCCGAGGAGATCCGGGCGTTCGTCAAGGGCAAGCGGCTTATCCTCGCCCCGGCCCCCGAGCTGCTGGCGCTGCCCTGGCACCTGCTGCTGACCGCGCCGCCGCCGGAGGGCTGGGACGCCCCCGGGACCGACCGCGTCGCGCTCTACAAGCAGGCGCCCTGGCTGTTCCAGTCCCACCCCGCCATCACCGTCCTGCCGACCATTGCCTCGCTGCGGGCGCTGCGCGGCAATGCCGTCGTACGCGCCCCGGCCGACCGCGCCTTCATCGGCCTCGGCGATCCCGTCATCGGCCGCACGCGAGCCGAGCGCGACGCAGCCCCGCTCGACTGCGCCCCCGCCGCCGCCGCGGCCGGGCCGGTCCAGGTCGCCGCCCTGCGCGCGCCTGGCAGCACCGAGAACGTCTTCGGCGACGCCCGCGGCGAGGACGGCTTCGTGCTCGCCAGCGTCGAGGCCGTGCGCGGGCAGCCGCGCCTGCCCGACAGCCGCTGCGAACTGATCCAGATCGCCGACACGATCGCCGCGCGCCAGGCGCAAGCCGAGCCGGGGCGGGACACTGCCTTCCCCGCCGTCCCCCGCCCGGCCCGGGCCGGCGTCGACATCCTGCTGGGACCCGATGCCAGCGAGACCCGGCTGAAGGCGCTCAACACCAGCGGTGAGCTTGCCCGCTACCGCATCCTCCACTTCGCCACCCATGGCCTCGTCAGCGGCGAACTCCAGCTCCCCGAACCCGCCCTTGTGCTATCCCCGCCGGCGAAGGCCTCGGTCCAGGATGACGGTCTGCTCACCGCCAGCGAGATCGCCACCCTCACGCTCGCCGCCGATTGGGTCGTGCTTTCTGCCTGCAACACTGCAGCCGGCGACGCAAAGGGCGCCGAAGCCTTCACAGGCCTGGCCAAGGCCTTCTTCTATGCAGGAGCCAAAAGCCTGCTGACCTCGTCCTGGCCAGTCTACTCCGACGCAGCCGTCGCCATCACAACGCTCGCATTCCAGAACCAGCACGACGGACGCGCCAAAGCCCTCAACCACGCCATGCGCGACACCCTCGCCGCAGCCAACTCCGAACACACCGCACACCCCGCTTACTGGGCTCCCTTCGCAATCGTCGGAGACGGAAGGTGAGGACGGATGAAGCCAGAGAGCTATCCGCCGTCGGCGCCGCAAGTGGTGTCCGGGATGGTGAGATGACGCTGTGCTGACCGTCACCTCGCTGCCCGCGTCGGTTTGAACATGACGGCAATCTTCATTTGCAATGTCACGCTCTCTGGGTTGTACCTTTGTGTCATCGGGGTGCTGAGGGGGCGAGGTCTTCCTGGGCCCAGAGCCGTCGCAACCGCCCGGAAACTGATCATGTCGCATTTCATGCATCACATTGTTCCCGCGGGCCTCGGCCGTCTGGTCGGGACCGTGGTCCTCGGCCTGGCTCTCGCCGGCCCGGCGCTCGCCCAGCAGGCCGCGCCCGCGCCCGCCGCCCCCGCCACAGTCCCGGCCGCCCCCGCGGGGACCGCTCCCACCGGCGCCAACGCCGAGGCCAAAAGCGGGGTCAGCCGCGGCGTCCTCGGTGATCTCGCCCTGGGCTACCAGCTCTACGGCATCGGCCAGGAGAGCAAGGATCCTCTGGTCGTGATCGCAGCAGCACGCCTGATCGCATCGGTGCCGCTGGCCGACCGCCAGCGCGAGAAGGTTGAGAGCGGCGGAACCGATGCGACGGGCGCTGACAAGAAGCCGCTCGACCTCACCGCTGTGCTGGCCGGCGCGCGCACCCTCGCCCAGGGCAACAAGACCCTCCTCGCCATGATCGCCGACGTCGAGGCGACAGCCTCGCGAGGGCGCGTTGGTGGCTCGGCGCGCTCCTCGACCCGCGTCAGGGCTGGAGGCACGGACACCTTCACCGAGCGCTTCCGCGGGCAGGAGGTGGCCGAGATCGCCGTGGTCGGCGACGGCGACACCGATCTCAACCTCTACGTCTACGACGAGAACGGTAACCAGGTCTGCAAGGACGACGATTTCACAGACAGGCTCTTCTGCCGGTGGACACCACGCTGGACCGGCGCCTTCCGCATCCAGATCGTCAATCGCGGAAGCGTCTACAACGCATATGTTATCGTAAACAATTGATGCGGCAGCCGAGCACCGCATTCATCATTACCGATCAACCAGCCGGATGCCCCAAGGGACGGCAGCGACTTAGCCGCTTGCGGTACTGAGCCCGGATCAGTATCATTTTGCTTGCGATGTTGTTAGAAAACTGGGGGTAGAAAATATGAAAAGCATAATATCGGTGGCTGTTCTAACGTCTATCTTGCCTGGGATTCCGCTCGCGCAGACAAAGCCGGATCTAGTTGGAAAACCACCGGCTATAAAAGGTATCCAGAACTTCGAATCACGTCAGAATGGCATAAAATCAATATCTAATGATATACTTGGGATCAAAATTGGCATGACCCCAGATCAAGCCGAGGCTGTCATTAGCTCTTCAATTCAAATTGAAAAAAAGTATAAATTTGGCTTAAAAGACAAAACAATAAATGCCGCCTTTGTTTCTGGTACTATTTTAGTTAGCGAGAAGAAGGATGAATATTTGATATTAATACATGAAAGTCGAATAAATAATAACAAGATAGTATCTGTTGGTCGGTTTTCTTATAAAGGGAACGGACAAATCAATGAATCTGATTTGATTGCAAGCTTGGTCGAAAAATATGGCGTTGGATTTAAATCTAATGCGGAGGGCAAGATATATCAATCTGGTGGAAAACGGACGGTAACTGGAGCTGGAGAAAGTGCATGCTTTGTTCATATGGCGGGCTTATCGAGTGCATTTGAGTTTACAGACGATTCTGGGCAACCAATAGACCCCAGCGATATGATGCATGATGATCTACGAAGTGTTATAAACAACGTTTCCTCTCTTCCATGGATCGGATTCGATCCATCATATTTGAATGATATTTCAAAAATTAAAGACTGTGACATAAACGTAGCCGCTTGGATTCCAACCAACACAGGCTCATTGTCCGGATTTATGATTTGGATGTCAGATCTTAGCGGATACGCTGCAGAATTATTAAGAGTAATAAATCTCCCGGGCGCTAACGTAGATAAGGGCCAAAAGAATTTTCGACTATAGATTGTAACAAATAAAACAGATCCTGATGCATCAATTAATCAATTCTCAAATTGGATTATTTCATTATATTTCCGCTGAGACCACACTGGACCTCGTTTCTTTTTTTGAACACGTACGGAGACGTAACCTATCTGAACAAATATTTTTAACTACAAGTATCCCTCATTCTATAATTTTGCCCCATGTTGCGCGCCGGGAAGCATCGTTAATTTGTAGTGCTCCGGCTAGACGTTGATTTGTCAGTGTGGTTCAAGATGGTTGTCGGTGAGCGAAAATGATGAAGAAGCACTCGTTGGCACATAAAGTGGCCGCGCTGACTGCTTGCTCGATCACAGGGTGGGCTACTGTCTCAAGCCTTGAAATGCCAGCGCATGCCAATAACGCGGTGCCGGTGGACGCATTTGTGGTGACGGTTAAGCCTCAAACAGCAGACGCTCCCCTATCCGCAGCCGCCATCAAGAACCTCACCGACGAAGCGTCAAAGCTGCGCGATGCAGGCCAATTTCGGGCGGCAGAGGCCACCGCGCGCAACGCTCTGGCGCTGGCAGAGCGTATACATGGTAAGGATCATATTGAGACCACGACCATGCTCAACAATTTAGCGGTCGTGCTATCTGCCCTCAACCGCAATAGCGAGGCGGAGGCACTCCAGCGCCGCGCTCTGACGATCCGCGAGAAGGTCCTGCCCAGCGACCATCCTGACATAGCCAGAAGCCTCAGCAGCCTCGCTGAAGCACTGCGATCACAGAACCGCCCGTTTGAGGTGGCGGAGCTGTATCGGCGGGCGCTGGCAATTCAGGAAAAGGTTCAGGCGGAGGACCATCCCGAAATCGCCCGGAGTCTCAACAATTTAGCTACGGTGCTATTTTCACAGAACCATCAGGCCGAGGCAGAGGCGCTGCTGAGACGCGCGCTGGCGATCCGGGAAAAGATTCTGCCAGAGGGCCATCGTGATGTCACTGCAAGCCTCACAAACCTCGCCTTCGTGTTCGACCAACAAAACCGTTCCGATGAGGCGGAGGCGCTGCTTCGGCGGGCGCTGGCGATACAAGAGAAGACTCTGCCGGAGGGCCATCCCGATATCGCGACCAGCCTCAACTATCTCACAGCTCGGCTGTTCAAAGCAGGGCGCTTTCGCGAAGCTGAGATTGCAGCTCGCCGAGCCCTCGCGCAGGCCGAGCGCAACTACGGGAGCGATAGTATAGAGATTGTCCGTAGCTTAGACGATCTCGGGGCGGCGCTCAGGACAATCGACCGCGTAACTGAGGCGGAGGCTCTTCATCGTCGTGGGTTAGCAATTCGCGAAAACAAACTGCCTTCCTATCATCCGGATATCGCGAAGAGCTTGAACCAACTTGCCATTGCGGTGGACATGCTCGGTCGCGCCAGCGAGGCGGAGACCCTCCACCGCCGGGCGCTTGCGGCCAACGAAAGGGCCTTGCCGGAGGATCATCCGGATATCGCGACAAGCCTCGACAATTTGGGCGTGTTGCTTTCCAAACTGAATCGTCTCGAGGAGGCCGAGCCTCTTCAACGGCGCGCCCTTGCCATTCGTGAAAATGTTCTCGGCAAGGATCACTCAGATGTTGCTACAAGTCTTACGAATTTCGCTAGTAATTTAAATAGACAAAACCGACTTGCTGAGGCCGAATTTTTGCTTCGCCGAGCATTGATAATCAAGGAAAAAACGTTGCCGACAGAGCACCCAGAAATTGCAGAAATATTAAATAATATTGCATCATTACTTGTAAAGTCTGGTCGTACTGGCGAAGGTGAGAAGCTATACCGGAGAGCGTTATATATATGGGAATCTTCATTCTTTGAATTTCACCGCAATATTGCTACAACACTCAGCAATATTGGGGCGGCTATTTTTAGTTCTAACACAGGCCGTTTTGCAGAGGCAGAGACTTTCCTCCAGAGGGCAGTCGCAGTCGAAAATTTTTCGTTGCCACACGCCGATTTATCGATTGCGGTAACGCGTGAGAGCTTAGCAGCCGTTACAGTCCAAGCTAAAGCTTTTGGCGCGGCTATACGACTATTTGAAGAAGCTACTTCAATTAAAGCGTTAGCGCAGAATCGTGGCCGGGTCGATATTGAGAACTGGCGGATGAATGCGAACGCCCGCTTGGCCCTAGCGCTCGCGTTCGAGCGTAGTCTTGACGGATTGACGATCGAGCAGGCTCGCACCGCGGCCCGCGCTGCGTTCCGTGATCTACAGTGGGAGCGGCTGGGCGGTACGGGGCGCGCGATCGCAGCGGCCTCGGCGCGGTCGGAGGCGGCCGATCCGGAAGTGGGGCGTCTGGCGCGCGAGCGCGACCGGCTGCTCGGCGAACTCAAGCGCTCAGATGACCGCTTCATTGCAGTCTCGTCATTGAGGGCTCTGCCGCAGGACGAGCGCAGCGGCCAGCTGGAGGCATTGAGAGGCGCCTCCGAGCAGCTTCGCCGCGGCCTCGAGGCTACTGATGCCGAGATCGCCCGGCGCTTCCCCGCCTATGCGGAACTATCCGAGGGCCTGCCACTCTCATTTGAGGACCTGCAACCTCTCCTCG
The DNA here is from genome assembly GCF_042466375.1 of Allobosea sp. R86505. Classification (NCBI taxonomy): domain Bacteria; kingdom Pseudomonadati; phylum Pseudomonadota; class Alphaproteobacteria; order Hyphomicrobiales; family Alloboseaceae; genus Allobosea; species Allobosea sp. R86505. The sequence continues at coordinate 3,757,747 of NZ_JAXHPY010000001.1, forward strand.
GTCCCGACGAGGTGCTGGTCTCGGTCACGCCCTACGGTACTGGCGGTTTCTTCTTCGCCGTCAGTCGAGACGACAGCCGCGTTCTCATGTTGCCGCAGGCCGGCGAGGCTGCGGGGTACGCCGCGCGGCTGCGCTGCTCGGCAGCACTGCCCGACCCCGCTTGCCGGCCCGCAGCAGCGCCGGCCGCACCTGTCCCGGCCGCCGGCGCGCAGGTCGCATCGGCCACGCCGTCCGCCGGGACGACCGCCGTTCGTGGGCCGGCCGAGGAAGAGCTCGGGCTGGTCGAACTCACGCCCAGTGGCAACCCTTTCGACCTAGCACTGGCTCAGGATCTCTACCAGCGCCTCTTCCCCGAGGAAATCCGCCCCTTTATCGCCGGCAAGAAGCTGATAATCGCTCCGGCCCCAGAGCTGCTGAGCCTGCCCTGGCACCTTCTCCTGACCGCCCCGCCGCCCGAAGGCTGGGACGCCCCCGGCGCAGACCGCGCCAAGGCCTATAAGCAAGCGCCGTGGCTGTTCCAGGCCCACCCGGCCATCACCATCCTTCCGAACATCGCCTCGCTACGCGCCCTGCGTAACAATACTATCACCCGAGCCTCCGCCGACCGCGCCTTCATCGGCCTGGGCGACCCCACCATCGGCAGGACGGAAGCCGAGCGCAACGCAGCACCGCTCGACTGCAAGCCGACCGACCCGGCGAGGCCCTTCCAGATCGCCGCTGCCTCGCGCTCGGCCGGCAGCCCCGACAGCGTGTTCAACGGCGCCCGCAGCGAGGACGGCTTTGCCATCGCCAATGTTGAGGCCGTACGCGGGCAGCCCCGCTTGCCCGACAGCAGGTGCGAACTGATCACCGTCGCCGCTAGCCTCTCCTCCCAACAATCGAAAGCCCAGGCGCCGGATCAGGGCAGCGCCATGCCCATCGCCGACCGACCCACCCGCACCGGCATCGACCTTCTTCTCGGTCCCGATGCGACCGAGACCCGGCTGCGGGCGCTGAACGCCAGCGGCGAACTCGCCCGCTACCGCATCCTCCACTTCGCCACCCATGGCCTCGTCAGCGGCGAGCTCCAGCTGCCCGAACCCGCCCTCGTGCTCTCCCCGCCAGCCCAGGCTTCAGCCCAGGATGACGGGCTCCTCACCGCCAGCGAGATCGCCACCCTCACGCTCGCCGCCGACTGGGTCGTGCTCTCCGCCTGCAACACCGCCGCCGGCGACGCCAAGGGTGCCGAAGCCTTCACCGGCCTGGCCAAAGCCTTCTTCTACGCAGGAGCCAAAAGCCTGCTCACCTCTTCCTGGCCAGTCTACTCCGACGCTGCAGTCGCCATCACCACACTCGCCTTCCAGAACCAGCACGACGGACGCGCAGAAGCACTCAACCACGCTATGCGCCAGACACTCGCCGCAGCTCAGTCCGAACACACCGCTCACCCCGCTTACTGGGCACCCTTCGCAATTGTCGGCGACGGACGGTGAAAGCTAACTTTTCAGCAATTCGGTCGACCTTCCAGGAGCTTTTGATGCCGCTTAACAATTCGCGCCTGATGATTGCTGCGCTCATCACGCTGACGATGCAATCCAGCGGCATGGCCCAAGTCGCCGCTATGCCAGCGCTTGACCCACAACGGGGCGTGTTGACTTTCGCTCCCGCCATCGGCCCTACACTGCCAAGCGTTGTCCAGATCATGGTCCGCACCGGGACCGACTTCAGCCGGGCGGACGAACTCCCACCAGGCTTGGTTTTGCCGGGCGACGGACGTCAACAACCACCCTCCGGGAGCTCGGGCTCTGGTGTGATCGTCGATCCGCAGAGTGGCTTGGTTCTCACAAATCACCACGTCGTGGCCGGTGCGCGAGAGGTAAGGGTCCGGTTCCCCGATGGCCGTATCGTCGTCGGCACCATAGTCGGCTCCGACCAAGCCACAGATATCGCCGTCGTCAAGATCGATCCCAGAGACTTGATCGGGATGACGGTCGCGCCCTCCGATAATCTCGCTGTCGGCGATGTGGTCATGGCCATCGGCTACCCGTTTGGCCTCGACCAGACCGTCACCATGGGGATCGTCAGCGGATTGGGCCGCACGGGGATCGGGCTGGAATTCGAAGAATTCATCCAGACGGATGCCTCAATTAATTCTGGTAATTCCGGCGGCGCTCTTGTTGACTCGCGCGGCCGGCTGGTAGGAATCAACACTGCTATCTTCCGCCGTCAGCACGACGCTGGGAATGTCGGCATCGGCTACGCGGTCCCGTCGCGCATCGCCATGGCCATCATGGATCAGCTCGTGCGCTACGGAGAGGTTCAGCGCGGCCGCCTCGGCGTCGAAATTGAGGATTTGACACAGGAACTGGCTGCCGCATTGCGCCTGTCGGTGTCGACGGGCGCACTGATCAAGGCTGCCGGCCCCGCTTCGTCCGGAGCAGGCGCTGGGCTTAAGTCTGGCGATGTTGTCGTCGGCATCGACGGGAAGCCAATCCGCACTGCAAGCCAACTACGCACCGCCGTCGGCCTGGCTCCAAATGGCGGCACGCTGCGGCTGGCAATCAATCGCTCCGGCCAAGAGATCGAAGTGCACGTACAAATCGAGGCTCCAAGCGTTTCGCCCGATCAGCTCGCACTGTTAGGCGCAACGTTCCAGGAGCTGCGAAAGGACCATCCGCTTGCCAGACGTGGGGTGAAGGGCATGATGGTCGCGTCGGTGGAAGCAGGTAGCCCTGCCGCCCGCAACGGCATGGCGGCTGGAGATGTCGTCGAATCGATCAATGATCGCGCGACGCCCTCCGGCGAGGCGATGCGCGCGGTGCTCACCAGCCTCCAGGGACAGGTCGCCGTGCGTGCGACCCGCGGCAACACGTCGGTCATTGTCGTGATGAGGGCCCCGGCCGCGCTTCAAAATGAACCATCCCAACCAAGATGACCGGAATATTCATGTGCTGACCTCGGCTAGCGTGTCTATGATTCATTACGTTTTGGATAGACAGGATGTCGCCATGTGTCTGCGATCGACGACAAAAATTTTTTCTGCGATCGCGGCCTGTTTCTTGGTGACAGGTACGGCTGCTTCCGCTGAGACACGCGCTCTTCTAGTTGGTGTCTCGGGGTACACGTTCGGACGCCCGTTGACCGGTCCTCCCAACGACATAGCCTTGATGCACTCTGTGCTGTTGGGACGTGGCGTTGCCGCTGATAACATCACCGTTCTCGCGGACAAGCTGCCCGATTGGGCGTCGGGACTCAAGGTGTCCGGCCTCCCGACACGTGCATTGATCATGGCCGAGCTCGAGCAACTGGTTGAACGCGCACGACCCGCGGATGTCATCCACATCCAGTTTTCAGGTCATGGTTCGCAACAACCGGAGCCGCCGGGACGTTCTCAGGAGCCAGACCAGCTAGACGAGATCTTTCTACCGCTCGACGTTGGTCCGTGGGAGGCGGCCCAGGCGTCAGTCCAGAACGCCATCATCGACGACGAAATCGCCGATGTTGTCCGGCGGATCCGTCAAAAAGGTGCGTTCGTCTGGATCATCTTCGACAGCTGCCATTCCGCTACCATGACCCGCGGAGCCGGCGAAAATGACGTGGCCACGCGATCAGTCGACCCGTCGCTCCTCGGCGTTCCGGCCCGAGTGGGAACCCGCTCATCCGAAGGGGCAGGGAGATTGATCGGACGCGACGCCGAGTTCGACGGCGACTTGGCTGGCGGCTTTGTAGCCTTCTTTGCATCTCAGCCAGATCAACAGGCGAAAGAGTTTCTGCATCCAACCGACTTACTGGCCGCCGAACGCCGTCAGCATGGGGCGCTGACTTATAATCTGGCAACCGCGATGCTGCAGCACCCCGGCGCAACCTATCGCGAATTGGCTGTCGCGGTGCTCGCGGGCTACGATCGATCCCGGCAAACGATGCCGACGCCTTACTTTGAAGGCGAGCTTGATCGGCCGGCTCTGGGAGCCGGCAGCGAGAATAGTGGCCGACAACTACTCGCTGAGCAGATCGCTGGCGAGCGTTGGGAGCTCTCTGGCGGTCTGTTGCATGGGCTGGCTGTCGGGTCGGAGTTAAGTTTTCGTTTGCCGAGCGAGCTTTTTGCAGCCCCTGTCGCGACCGGGATCGTCGAGACCGTCGAGCTCAGCCGTGCAGTTGTGACCATTCGTGCGGATCCCGGAACCTTCCTGCCCCGCCGTCTGCTCGGGGAGATCAGGAGTACGGTCGTCTCGACGAGGACGACAATCGCAGAGCCATTCTCAGCCGATGGAAATGAAGAAGAGCAATCGCATGCGCGCGCAGCGCTTGGTCGCATCCTCGCCACCCCCTCTGCCCGAGACGGGGTGGCGCTAGAGATGGCCGCGCCGAGCCAACCTGCCGATCTTCGTCTCCGCATCGAGGCAGGACGGATCTGGATCCTGAACGAGGCAGGCGACTGGCCGCGACATCAGAGTTCGCGGCGCGCGCAGACGACCCCTTCAGTTCGCATCGGAGACACCGCTGAAGTCACCGCTCGCAATCTCGGTAGCGCCATCGCCTCTATCACCCGAGCCCGAAATCTCGTACGCATCGCCTCGCATCTCAGCGCGGCACGCGACAGTACGCTTTTGGTTTCGTCTTATGTCTTGCGCGATGAGCAATCGAATTCATCGACACAACCGGTGACAGACCGACGTGATTGTCCACCGCTGACGGCTCGCGATACCGTGCCAGCCCAGTCAATCGGCGTCGCAGCGATAGAGACGCCTCGTATTCATCATTGCGACGTCGTGTACCTGTCAGTCCAGAATCAAGGCGAGCATCCAATGGACTTGACGGTGCTTCACGTCGATGAGGTTGGCTGCATCTCCTATCTGCGTCGGATCTCGGAGGACCCGCGGCTCCATCCGAACCAGCCTGCGCGGGTCGTGGCCGTTCCCTACCGAACCTGGAATCTGCGCCGGAACGAGCCATCCAGCACGGGACTCGAGCGGTTTGTCGTCATCGGCATTGAGCGGCGATCAGTTGATGAACTGCACACGCCATTCACGTTCGACTTTCTAGCGGGAAGTTGCGCCGAACGACGCATGCCGCCGACCAGGTCGAGCATCACTCCTCCTGCATCCGCCAGCGACAGGGCCATCGACGCCCTCTTCGACCTCGGCATGGGTCGGAGCGGTCTGCGCAACGGGACGCTTCAGCGAACGGCGCTATCGCGTGCGCACGTTGCGGTGCTGCGCCTTGACGTCCGCGCCCCCGAATAGGCCGAGGCAATACCGCTCCGGCAAACCATCAACTCCCATCGCTCGACACATTGAAGAAAGGCTTCGTTATGAATGCTTCTCAAGTTTGCAGGTTTATTTTGAGGCAGACTCTAGCACTCGTGCTCATTGGCGTGGTTACACTGCCGTCGGTTAGCCTCGCCGCCTCGCCTAACGCTGAGGCCAAACCGGCTTCAACCGAGGCCAGTGCAGCGGTCAGCACTCTCCATGCCAGCGCCGAGCTGGCGACATGGGCGCGGCGGACGCGCGATCCGGTCGCCCTCGTGGCAGCCGCTAAACTGCGTCTTACGGTCGGCGTCAAAGAGGGTTTAGGCAGGCTCGCCGGATCTGCCAAACCGTCCACACGACAGCCGGTCGACATGTTCGAAGCCGAGGTGCTCCTACGCGACGCGACGGTCCTCGCCGATGGCGACAAGGTGCTGACGGCCCTGATCGCCGACGTCCGAAGCGCCCAGGCGCGCGGCGTCGTCAGTGGGCCGATCCGACATAGGGATGAAATCCGCCCGCAGGACACGGACAACTTCAAGGCGGTCCGTTTCGAAGCTCAACGTGAGGCAGCCGTCTATATCCAAGGCGATGGCAAGACGGATCTTGATCTCAAGGTCGTAGATGAGTTCGGCAACACCGTCTGCGAGCAGACAGGCTACTCCGACCGCGAACTCTGCCGCTGGACGCCGCGTTTCGAGGGTGAATTCACCATCCACATCGTCAATAACGGTCACGCAGGAAACATTTATTGGTTGGTAACAAATTAATATAACTGATAATCAATATAATTAACGAATTATAATATTTGCAATTAAATTATATCCCGATGATTACTATATTTGTTCGTTTGATTGACGCATTTATCATTTTGGATGACAACATGAAATGGATCAATGCAGAAACGATCTTGATCGCTCGAAAGCGGATGTTTTCAAAGCCCGTTACGATGATTACTTCATATTTTATAGCAGCACTGATGTCGGCCGGCGTGACAGCACGTGCGCAAACAGTCCAGAAGACGCAGTCCGAACGCCCGATTGCCACGACGGACGCACCGAATACCGCAGCGAATTTGCACAGGCTTAATAACGAGGGAATTCGCCTTTTTGAAGCGGGACAGGTCGTACAAGCCGAAGCCGTTGCGCGCCGCGCCCTCGCTGTCGCCGAACGCGTGTATGGCGCGAGCCATAAAGACACCGCTACGGCCTTGAATAACCTCGGTCTGGTGCTACAGCGTCGCGGTCGCTCCGCGGACGCGGTGCGATTACATACGCAGGCGCTGGCGATCCAGGAGAAGGTTTTGCCTGCGGCGCACGCTGACATAGCCTATACGCTCAATCAAACAGCAGAGGCGCTTCGGTCTCAGAACCGCTTGTCGCAGGCAGAAGCGCTGCATCGACGGGCGCTAGCAATCTGGCAGAAGTCTCTCCACCATGATCACCCTGACATCGCGAGGAGTCTCAGCAACTTAGCATTAGTGCTTTCAGCGCAAAACCGCCTCCGCGAGGCTGAATCACTATTTAGGCGGGCGCTGGTTCAGTTTGAAAAGACCCTTCCGGAAAATCATTCTGAGATTGCCTTATGCATAAACAATCTAGCCGAAGTTCTTAGGTTGCAAAAACGTTTCGTACAAGCAGGAGCGTTGCACAAAAGAGCGTTGGCTATTCGCGAAAAAGTACTGTCTAAAGGTCATACCGAGATCGCCATCAGTCTCTCTGGTCTCGCCCTAACGTTAACTTCCCAGAACCGGTTTAGGGAGGCTGAGGCGCTTTTTCGGAGAGCGTTAACAATTCTAGTGCGGGCGCTGCCCAAAGACCACCCCTCTATCGCCACGGCTCTTAGCAATCTCGGTGATATACTACAAATACAGAACCGCTTGCGCGAAGCCGAATCATTGCATAGACGCTCACTAGCAATTCGTTCAAATACCCTTCCTAAGGACAGTATCTCTATTGCGACTAGTCTCAACGGTTTGGCATCTGTACTTTATTCTCAAAATCGCGCCGCTGAGGCGGAGATGTTAATTCGGCGAGCGCTCAGGATTGCGGAACGGGATGTACCCAAAGGCAATCCAGTCGCCGCAACGAGCCTTACCAACTTAGCTGAAGTGCTCCGGTCTCAGAATCGTTTAAGTGAGGCGGAGGCGCTCCACCGGCGGGCGCTCGCAATACGAGAAAAAATATCTGGCGTGGGCGACCTTGCGATAGCTCACAGCCTCAGCAATCTTGCCACCGTGCTAGCAGCGCAGAACCGATTCGGTGCGGCGGAGGCGCTTTTTCGTCGGGCGTCAGTGATTTTCGACAAGGCTTTGCCAACAAGCAGCTACCACTTGGCAAGCAGCCTCACCAATTATGGTTTGCTTCTCGCCTCCCAAAACCGAACAGACGAGGCAGAAATTCAGTACCGACGGGCGTTAGCGCTACAGAGGGCAATATTACCTAAAGAACATCCCGAAATCATCAAAACCGTGAACAATTTGGCGTTGCTATATGCATCACAAAATCGTTCATCTGAAGCTGAAAATATGTATCGAATGGCCGCTCAGCTTATGGATAACGCATTCCCCGCCGGTCATTCCGACACAGCTCAAATATTGAACAACCTTGGTGAATTAATGCGATTGCAGCATCGCCTCAAGGATGCAGAGTCATTCCATCGGCGTGCGCTTGTTATGCGACAAAACATATATCCGAACGATCAATCAAAGATCGCTGAGAGTTTTGGCAATCTCGGTAATGTATTAGCGACACAGAATTTATTGATAGAGGCCGAAACACTGCACCGTCGCGCGCTGTCAATATACGAATTTATACTCACTCCCGAGCATCCCGACATCGCAACGAGCTTAAACAATTTGGGCGAAGTGCTGCGTCTGCAGAACCGAACATTTGAGGCGGAGGCGCTGTACAGACGGGGATTGTCGATCCTAGAGAGGGTACTGCCCGAAGTTCACCCAAGAATCGGAAATAGTCTCACTAATATTGCTAATCTACTCACGTCGCAGAACCGCTATAGTGAAGCAGTCGCGCTGAGCCGTCGCGCTTTACAAATTCTAGAAAAATCCTTGCCCGAGGGCCACCCGGCCATCGCGGCAAGCCTCAACAGCCTAGCCTTGGCGCTACACTCGCAAAATCAGGTTGGCGAGACGGAGATCCTGTACCGGCGAGCGCTGGCAATCAACGAGAAGGCTCTGCCCGAGGGCCATCCCGATATCGCCATGAGCCTCCATAACCTCGCCATGGCGTTGGTCCAGCAGAGCCGCTATGATGAGTCAGAGGCGCTGCTCCGCCGGGCACTAGGGATTTTTGAAAGCGCACTCCCCAAGGGACATCCCACCGTTGCTGTTGGCCTTGGTAATCTAGCGAAAGTCCTGAGTTTAAAAAACCGTCGTAGCGGAGTTGATGTTGTCGCTCCTCGATCACTTTTGACGCTGGAAAAAGCGTCGCCCAAAGACCGTTCTGACATTGGCGCAAGCCACGATAACTCAATGGGAGCCTCTGCCTACAAGGGACGGAGTGATGAAGCGTTGATGCTGCTGACTACAAGCGCAGCGATCTGGAGCGATCCACAGAACAGAGCAGTTATTGCCCCGTCGAGAATGCGCTCGGTCGCAGCGCAAAAGATTGGCCTTGCTTTGACGATTTGGGACCGCGACGGCACGCCAGCGCTTGATGTCGTGCGTGAAGCCCATCACTCCTCCTTCCGTGATCTTCAGTGGGAGCGGTTGGGCGGGACTGGCGGTGCGATCGCTGCGGCTTCGGCGCGGTCTCAGGCGGCCGATCCGGAGGTGGGTCGGCTGGCGCGCGAGCGCGATCGGCTGCTTTCGGAGCTTAAGCGCTCCGACGACCGGTTCCTGGCCGTCTCATCCTCAACGACGCTGGCGCAGGACGAGCGCAGCCGGCGGATGGCGGAGCTGAGGACGGGGTCGGATGCGCTGCGCCGCGAGCTGGAAGTGGCCGATACTGAGATAACCAGGCGTTTCCCGGCCTATGCCGAGCTGGCCGAGGGTCGGCCGCTTCCGGTCGAGGAGCTGCAGCCGCTGCTGGGCCCCGACGAGGTGCTGGTCTCGATCACGCCCCATGACGGCGGCGGCTTCGTCTTCGCCTATGGTCACGAGGACGGACGGGTCGCGACGCTGCCACAGGCCGGCGACGTTGCGGCTCTGGCGGCGCGGCTGCGCTGTTCGGCGGCGCTGCCGGACAGGACTTGCGTACCCGGCGGCCCGACGGCCCAGCCCGCGCCCGCAACCGCGGTCGCCATGGCCGCCGGCGCCGCGCCCGGCGCATCAGCCCCGGCTGGGGCGGGCGCCGTCCGCGGCCCCGAGGAGGAGGCCCTGGGCCGTCCTGATCTGGCTGCGGGTGGCGCGCCCTTCGACCTGGCGCTGGCGCATGATCTCTACACCCGCCTGTTCCCCGAGGAGATCCGGGCGTTCGTCAAGGGCAAGCGGCTTATCCTCGCCCCGGCCCCGGAGCTGCTGGCGCTGCCCTGGCACCTGCTGCTGACCGCGCCTCCGCCGGAGGGCTGGGACGCCCCCGGGGCCGACCGCGTCGCGCTCTACAAGCAGGCGCCCTGGCTGTTCCAGTCCCACCCCGCCATCACCATCCTGCCCACCATTGCCTCGCTGCGGGCGCTGCGCAGCAATGCCGTCGCACGCGCGCCTACCGATCGCGCCTTCATCGGCCTCGGCGATCCCGTCATCGGCCGCACGCGAGCCGAGCGCGACGCAGCCCCGCTCGACTGCGCCCCCGCCGCCCCGGCCGGGCCGGTCCAGGTCGCCGCCCTGCGCGCGCCTGGCCGCACCGAGAACGTCTTCGGCGACGCCCGCGGCGAGGACGGCTTCGTGCTCGCCAGCGTCGAGGCCGTGCGCGGGCAGCCACGCCTGCCCGACAGCCGCTGCGAACTGATCCAGATCGCTGACACGATCGCCGCGCGTCAGGGGGAGAGCGAGCCGCAAAACCCCACCATCCCTGCCGCGCCCCGCCCGGCCCGCGCCGGCATCGACATCCTGCTGGGACCCGAGGCCAACGAGACCCGGCTGAAGGCGCTCAACACCAGCGGTGAGCTTGCCCGCTACCGCATCCTCCACTTCGCCACCCATGGCCTCGTCAGCGGCGAACTCCAGCTGCCCGAACCCGCCCTTGTGCTCTCCCCGCCAGCGAAGGCCTCGGCCCAGGATGACGGTCTGCTCACCGCCAGCGAGATCGCCACCCTCACGCTCGCCGCCGACTGGGTCGTGCTCTCCGCCTGCAACACCGCCGCCGGCGACGCAAAGGGCGCCGAAGCCTTCACAGGCCTGGCCAAAGCCTTCTTCTACGCAGGAGCCAAAAGCCTGCTGACCTCGTCCTGGCCAGTCTACTCCGACGCAGCCGTCGCCATCACAACGCTCGCATTCCAGAACCAGCACGACGGACGCGCCAAAGCCCTCAACCACGCCATGCGCGACACCCTCGCCGCAGCCAACTCCGAACACAACGCTCACCCCGCATACTGGGCTCCCTTCGCAATCGTCGGAGACGGTAAGTGAAAAGCCGAGGAGTCAGCATCATCAGCCGCCAACGTCAGCCCCCATTACTTGGACATGAAAGTGCCGCGAGGATTGGCCTGCTGCCGATTGCTTTGAGGGGCAACAACACACGCCTTCTTAAAACCATCGACAAAGCCGAACGAGCCATCGGTAGCTGCTACCGAGAGATGCCGTCGCCATCGCGATCAATACGCCGATCATTTGCCGATCGCAACCGTGGGCTCCGATGCCGCCGCTTTAGTATCAGTGGCACCTAGATTGTAATCTCCGACAGATGTAATAGTAAAACTTATACCTACGGCCCTCCTTCTTGACCGATATGCGCCCATTTGTGTTTCGGCGTGCAAATTTGGATCTGACGCAAACTCGCTGCAGCTTCGGTCAGATCGCACCGATGAGGCGAGCCTGAAGCAGGTCGATCTTTGCACGGCCGTACATCTGACGTTTGACGAGCTTGAGCTTCGTGATTTGGCCTTCGGTCTGCCCGTTCGACCAAGGCGATGTGACGGCGGCTCGAACGGCCGCTTCGTACGCATACGAGGAGGGCCGCATGACGGAAGCCTTCGCGCGAGGGCCACGGGGGCTATGATGGCGGCACGTGAAGTTCAGGCGGCCTTCTGATCTGCGGGCTTTTCGGCTTCGCGCAGGAGGCGCCACTGCCACGGCAGCAGTTCGTGCAGACATGAGACGGGCAGATCGGCGATGCGCGCCAGGACGTCGGCGAGCCAGGCTTTCGGATCGACGTCGTTGAGGCGAGCCGTGGCGATGAGCGTGAGCATGACGGCGGCGCGGTCGGCGCCGCGCTGGCTGCCGGCGAAGGTCCAGTTGCGCCGCCCCAGAGCGATGCCTCGTAGCGCTCTTTCGGCCGCGTTGTTGCTGAGGCAGATCCTGCCGTCGTCGAGGAAGCGGGCGAAGTCGGCCCAGCGCTTGAGCATGTAGTTGATCGGCTTCAGGACCTCGGCGGAGCGCGAGAGTGTCTCTCGCTCATGCAGCAGCCAGGCATGCATCTCGTCGAGAAGCGGCTTGCTCTTCTCCTGCCGCACTGCCCGCCGCTCCTCGGCACTGCGCCCGTTGATCGCGCGCTCGATCTCGAACAGCGCGTCGAGGCGTTTCACCGCCGCCAGGGCGACCGGGGAGACCGGCTTTCCCTTCACGCCATCGCGGGCCTTTTTCGCGATGTCGGCCAGCTCGAAGAAGCCGCGCCGGGCATGGGCGAAGCAAAAGGCCGGCGTGATCGGCTGTTCCTTCCGCTGCGGGTCGAACAGCGGCTCGAAGCCATTGTAACAGTCGCACTGAAGGATGCCGGCGAACCCGGCCAGATGCTTTTGAGGGTGCTCGCCGCGGCGATCGCTTGAGGCGTAATACACCGCCGCCGGCGGCGCAGGTCCGGCGAAGGGGCCATCATCGCGGACATAAGTCCAGATCCGCCCGGTCGCGCATTTGCCCTTCGCCAGGATCGGGACCGTCGTGTCGTCGCCATGAAGGCGCTCGGCCGCCAGCACATGGGCCTCGATCAGATCGAAGACCGGCTTCAGGGCGAAGGTGCCGTGGCCGACCTGGTCGGCCAGCGTCGACAGCGGCAGGTCGATCCCCTCGGCCTTGAAGCGCGTGCTCTGACGGTTGAGCGGAGCGTGCATGCCGAACTTGTCGAAGAGGATCGTCGCCAGCAGTTGCGGGCCGATGAAGCCGCGCGGCGTCGCATGGAACGGCGCCGGCGGCTGGCTGACCTTCCCGCAATCCCGGCAGCTGAACTTCTCGCGCACCGTCTCGATCAGTTTGAAGCGGCGCGGGATTTCTTCCAGCGTCTGCGTCACGTCCTCGCCCAGCTTCGACAGCCGCGATCCCCCGCAGCAGGCGCAGGCAGAGGGTGGATCGATGATGATCCGCTCGCGCTCGATGTCCTCGGGCCAAGGTTTGCGCACCGGCCGCTTGCGCGTGAAGGCGCGCACGGTCCCGCTCTTCGTCGCCGCGGCGGCGGCGATAAGCTCGTCCTCGCTCGCCGCGGTCACGAGTTCGTCGAGCTGAAGCTCCATCTGCTCGATCAGCCGTGCCGTGCGTTCGGAACGCTGGCCGTATTTCTCGCGCTTCAGCTTCTCGATCATCAGCTGCAGATGCGCGATCAACGCCTCGGTGTCCGAGAGTTTCGCCTGCGCGCTGGCGGCCACCGCCTCGGCCTGCAACCGCGCCTCGCGTTCGGCCCGCAGCGCCGCCAAGGCACTCGCGAGGTCCGAAGGAAGATCGTCCGGCTTCACCATCACGAAGCCAGTGAATCAGATTTAGCCTGCGATTTCAAAGGCAAATCCTAGCCGACCCGCGTCGGACGCCAAGTTTCCTGGGGGCTACGCCAATCGATTCCCGACAAAAGATAGCCGAGCTGAGCCGTAGAGATCGTCACTGCCCCATCCGCCGGACTCGGCCACAAAAAGCGTCCCCGCTCCAGCCGTTTGGTGAACAGGCAGGCCCCTTGGCCATCATGCCAGATCACCTTCAAAAGATCGCCGCGGCGCCCTCGGAAACAGAACAGATGCCCGCTCAGCGGATCACGGCTAAGCACTTCCTGAACCTGCAGCGACAGGCCCGGAAAGCCACGGCGCATGTCGGTGTAACCCGTCGCAAGCCAGACCCTCACCCCCGGCGGGACCGGGATCATCGCAGCGTCTCCAGGCCGCGTATGATACGAAGCAGCGTATCAACATCAACCCTTCCGTCGACGACGACACGCCGCCCGTTCGACGTCACGATCTCGATCCGGCTGCCATCCACCGGCAGCGGGCTGGTCGTCGCCGTCACCTCCGGCACGATCACAGCCGGAATGAACCCAGCGCTTGAAGCGGGACCAAGCCGACCGGCACGTGCGGCATCGCGCCAATCGTTCAACTGCGAGCGCGTGATCGCGTACTTGCGCGCCGTCGCCGAGCCCAGTCGCCGACCCGAATAGCTCTCCTCAACGATCCGCAGTTTCGCTTCATCGCTGAAGCGCCGCCGACCGCCCCGCTCAACGATCTCAAGCCGACTGATCGGTGTGCCTGTATAGACGTCCATACAGACACATTCTCACCCCCAAGCATCAATCCTCAAGACGGCCGAGCTCGTAGGGGTACGCCGCTTCGTCCTTTCTGACGCCGCTGCAGAACGACGCCACGAGGCTGTCGGCGGCGCGATCCATCCATAACGGCATGCCAGCGACGGCCCTGGTACGGATCATCTGTAAGCGGCGCCCCGATCGCACCTTCTTCGCAGGGGCCTGAGCGGTCAGTGTGACGATCCTGATTGGAGGGTCGTTTTGTGTCTAGGCTTGACCATAGACTTGAGCCGGAGGGCGAAGTCCGGCGCTTTGAGGTGATCAACGGTGCGATTGGCCGCCGTCGCTGGAGCGGCGATGAGCGGGCGCGGATCCTGGTGGAGACGCTGGTGCCAGGCGCGGTGGTGTCGGCGGTTGCCCGCCGCCATGGCCTGACGCCACAGCAATTGTTCACCTGGCGGCGCGAGGCGCGCAAGGCGGCGGAGGTGCTGCCTGCCTTCGTGCCGGCTGTGATTGCGCAGCCTGTGGCCGTAGTGTCGGAGGTGGGCGCATCGTCACGATCCTCGCGACCCAGGCGCCGCGCGCAGAAGCGTCACGGTCCGTCGCCGTTCAAGGTCGCAGACGATAGTGGAGTGCGCCCCTTGAGGCGGACAGTGTGACGACAGGGAATTGACCGGGGAGCCGGGCTTTAGAAGGATGAAAGCCCATGGCCCGACACCGCACCCACAGCATCGAGTTCAAGCGCCAGGTGGCGCAGAATTACCTAGCTGGCGAGACGCTCCATAGCCTTGCCCGTCGACATGACCTGTCGCGCAACCTGATCCGCATCTGGATTCAAAAATTCGAGGGCGGCGCCTTTGACGACGAGGCCGCCGCTGTCGATACGATCGAAGCCTACGAGGCGCGCATCGCCGCGCTGGGGCGGCTCGTCGGCAGGCAGGCCCTGGAGATCGAGTTTCTAAAGGGGGCTCTAAAGCACGGACCGCGGCCGAGAAGCACGACTACATCCGTCGTCACCGGCCCCGCGGCATCTCTGTCGCAGAAGGATGCCGGCTGATGGGGATCGCGCGCTCGACCTACTACGATAAGCCGGCCATCAGCATCGACGACACCGAGCTCGTCGAGACGGCGGATTCAACCGGTCATCGCAACACCGGCATCATACTGCTGGGCGAGGAACTGATCGAGCACTTCGCTCGGTGTTTTCCACCCGAGCGTTTTGCGGGGCCGGGTGTTCATCGCGTGAGCGACGGCGGCCAGCTCCCCGGTTGAGTGCCGGCTGAGATCGGTCCCTTTCGGGAAGTATTGCCGCAGAAGGCCATTGGTGTTTTCGTTCGAGCCGCGCTGCCACGGGCTTTGCGGATCGCAGAAGTAGACTTCCAGTCCGCTCTCGATGCGAAGCCGTGCGTGCTGAGCCATCTCGGCTCCCTGATCCCAAGTCAGCGATTGACGAAGCGTCCTGGGTAGTTCGCTCATGGATTGGATGATCGCCGTGCGAACGGCTTCAGCACCGTGTCCGGCAAGCGGCGGGCCGTTCTTGACCCTCTGTCCACGCTGATACCCTTCTTGGCGCGGCAGGTGCAGCAGCATCGTGAAGCGCGAGCTGCGTTCGACGAGAGTGCCGATCGCCGAGCTGTGCAGACCCAGGATGAGATCGCCTTCCCAATGGCCCGGGATCGCCTGATCTTCGACCGCCGGTGGCCGTTCGCTGATCATGATGGCATCGCCCAAGAAGGCTTTTCCACGGCCGCGGGTCCGCTCGCGCGGAACACGCAGAGCTCGACCCGAGCGCAAGCAGGCCGTCAGCTCCCGACGCAATGCACCGCGACCCTGGATATAGAAGGACTGGTAGATCGCCTCGTGGCTGATGCGCATGGTGGGATCCTCCGGGTAATCGATCCGAAGTCGTTGAGCGATCTGCTCCGGGCTCCACGCGGTTGACCAGCGCCGGCTCTGCCGAAGCACGGCGCGACGCTTCTTCCATATCACCTTGGGACCCGCGAAGCCGGTGCCATCGACGTTCGTGACGAGACCCGAGAGTTGCCGCTCGACATAAGCGCGTAGAGTAGGGTTGCTGGACAGCTTGCCCGGGCCAGGCCGTCGTGCCGCGCGGTCGGCATGCCATTGAGCGGCGATGGCGCGATAGTCGAGCTTGCCGCCGCGTGTTGCAGCGTTGCGGCGCACCTCCCGTGAGATCGTGCTAGGCGAGCGTCCCAGTTTCCGTGCGACGGCACGGATCGCTGTTCCCTTGGCCAGTTCGATCGCGATCTCCTCGCGCTCGCCGAAAGACAGGTATCTTCCGATAGGTATCGGCGCCAAAGGCGCAAAGTGGGTTGGCGGCATACCTCCCGAACTCCGAAACCAGCGCGGCCCCAGCGGCGCCGAAACACCGGCGTCGGCGGCCGCCTGCTCGCTCGTACGTCCGCGCGCGATAGCCTGCCAGAAACGGCAATAGTGCTCACGCTGCCAGGCAAGTGGCCTTCCTGGCGAACGTAACTTCTTCCGCGTGCATCTCTCCGATGCTCGTCGACCAGCCATCGTCACAACCTCCTATCTCTGGTTGTTGCGACGACCGGTTGAATCCGCCCAATACGCGGCCGGGCGCTACCGGCAAGCTCTCGCCGAACAAGGCCTGGTCGGATCGATGGGGCGCCGCGGCAATCCCTATGATAACGCCAAGGCCGAGAGCTTCATGAAAACGCTCAAGGTCGAGGCCGTCTATCCGATGGCCTATGAGACGTTCGACGATGTTGCTGCCGACCTTCCGCGCTTCATCGATCAGGTCTACAACGCCAGCCGACTGCACTCCGCGCTCGGCTATCTCAGTCCGCAGCAGTTCGAGGATCAACACGCCCGGCTCACGGTCAAAACCGCAGCCTGATCCTGTCTACCCGCAGGGGCGCACTCCATTGACAATCCTATTCACGTTCTGCGTACTCAGGCTCCTCGCGCAATGGTGACTGTTGCACTCCGCCCAAGGCAGTCGCCAGCCCGCTTTCCTCAGCGCAAGGAGCTTGGTCGTGACGCGATCGTGGAGCAGCATCGGCTTCGACAGCTTGCTTCCGAGCCTCGCCTCAGTGGCGATGGCAGCGATTTTTGTGGCCGTGGCGCTGAACGACGCGACGGCGCAGGCGGCCGAGCCGCCCGGCGCAAACCATGCAACACCGCAAGCCGGCCCGTCGGCCAACGACGAACCGCTCACGGCAGCCGCAATTGACACGCTCAACAATCAATTTGCACGACTGTATGCTGCCGGCAAGCTCGCTGAGGCCGAAGTTGTTGCCAGCCGCGTTCAGGCTGCAGCCGAGCGGCGCTACGGCGCCGATCACATCGAAACAGCCACGAGCCTTAACAACCTCGCCCGGGTGCTAGCTTCGCAGAACCGTCTCAATAAGGCGGAGGCACTTCACTGGCGGGCTCTAGCGATCCGCGAAAAGGCCCTGCCCGAGGGTCACCCGAGCATCGCCGTGAGCCTCAACAACCTCGCCAATGTAGTAGCTTCGCAGAACCGCCTCATTGAGGCGGAAACATTGTACAGGCGAGCGCTGACGATCTCCGAGAAGGCATGGCCCGAGGGGCATCCAGACATCGCTACGGGCCTCAACAATCTGGCTGATGTGCTAGATTCGCAGAATCGCCTCACCGAGGCGGAGCCGCTGCACCGGCGGGCACTGGCGATCCGCGAGAAGGCGCTGCCAGACAGCCATCCCGACATAGCCCAGAGCGTCGCTAACCTTGCCCGGCTGCTAACTTTGCAGAACCGTGCCGCCGAGGCGGAGCCGTTGCACTTGCGAGCGATAGCGAGCTACGTGAAGGCCCTGCCCGAGGGCCATCCGGCAATCGCTACGAGCCTCGGCAACCTCGCCGCGATGCTACGCTCACAGAACCGCCTCAGTGAGGCGGAGGCGCTAGAACGACTATCGCTGGCGATCTACGAGAAGGCGCTGCCCGAGGGCCATCCGAACATCGCCACAAGCCTCGATAACCTCGGCTTTGTGCTAGCTTTGCAGAACCGCCTCACCGAGGCGGAGCCGCTGAACCGGCAGGCGCTGGTGATCCGCGAGAAGGCATTGCCCGAGGGCCACCCGGACATCGCCAAGAGCCTTGAGAATTTGGGTCTTACTCTCGCGAGACGGGGACGGACTGAGGAGCCAAAAGCGCTATTGACTGCGAGCGTAGCCATCTTGACCGCGCCGCAGAACAAGACCCTGATCGCGGGCCAAAACTGGCGCTGGTATGCGCGCCAGCGGATTGGCTTGGTGATGCTAAGTAAACGCGATGGGGTCCCTGCGACCTATCAAGTGGTCGAAGCGCATCGAACTGCCTTCCGTGATCTTCAGTGGGAGCGGTTGGGCGGGACTGGCGGCGCGATTGCGGCTGCTTCGGCGCGGTCTCAGGCGGCCGATCCGGAGGTGGGTCGGCTGGCGCGCGAGCGTGACCGGTTGCTGGGGGAGCTGAAGCGCTCCGACGACCGGTTCCTCGCCGTCTCGTCCTCGACGACGTTGCCGCAGGACGAGCGCAGCCGGCGGATGGCGGAGCTGCGGACGGGGTCGGAGGCGCTGCGGCGAGCTCTGGAGGTGGCCGACGCCGAGATCGGCCAGCGTTTCCCGGCCTATGCCGAGCTGGCCGAGGGTCGGCCGCTTCCGGTCGAGGAGCTGCAGCCGCTGCTTGGCCCCGACGAGGTGCTGGTCTCGATCACGCCGTATGACGGCGGTGGCTTCGTCTTCGCCTATGGTCGCGAGGACGGACGGGTCGCGACGCTGCCGCAGGTCGGCGACGTTGCGGCTCTGGCGGCGCGGCTGCGCTGTTCGGCGGCGCTGCCGGACAGGACTTGCGCACCCGGCGGCCCGACGGCCCAGCCCGCGCCCGCAACCGCAGTCGCCATGGCCGCCGGCGCCGCGCCCGGCGCATCAGCCCCGGCTGGGGCGGGCGCCGTCCGCGGCCCCGAGGAGGAGGCCCTGGGCCGTCCTGATCTGGCGGCGGGCGGGGCGCCCTTCGACCTGGCGCTGGCGCATGATCTCTACACCCGCCTGTTCCCCGAGGAGATCCGGGCGTTCGTCAAGGGCAAGCGGCTTATCCTCGCCCCGGCCCCCGAGCTGCTGGCGCTGCCCTGGCACCTGCTGCTGACCGCGCCGCCGCCGGAGGGCTGGGACGCCCCCGGGACCGACCGCGTCGCGCTCTACAAGCAGGCGCCCTGGCTGTTCCAGTCCCACCCCGCCATCACCGTCCTGCCGACCATTGCCTCGCTGCGGGCGCTGCGCGGCAATGCCGTCGTACGCGCCCCGGCCGACCGCGCCTTCATCGGCCTCGGCGATCCCGTCATCGGCCGCACGCGAGCCGAGCGCGACGCAGCCCCGCTCGACTGCGCCCCCGCCGCCGCCGCGGCCGGGCCGGTCCAGGTCGCCGCCCTGCGCGCGCCTGGCAGCACCGAGAACGTCTTCGGCGACGCCCGCGGCGAGGACGGCTTCGTGCTCGCCAGCGTCGAGGCCGTGCGCGGGCAGCCGCGCCTGCCCGACAGCCGCTGCGAACTGATCCAGATCGCCGACACGATCGCCGCGCGCCAGGCGCAAGCCGAGCCGGGGCGGGACACTGCCTTCCCCGCCGTCCCCCGCCCGGCCCGGGCCGGCGTCGACATCCTGCTGGGACCCGATGCCAGCGAGACCCGGCTGAAGGCGCTCAACACCAGCGGTGAGCTTGCCCGCTACCGCATCCTCCACTTCGCCACCCATGGCCTCGTCAGCGGCGAACTCCAGCTCCCCGAACCCGCCCTTGTGCTATCCCCGCCGGCGAAGGCCTCGGTCCAGGATGACGGTCTGCTCACCGCCAGCGAGATCGCCACCCTCACGCTCGCCGCCGATTGGGTCGTGCTTTCTGCCTGCAACACTGCAGCCGGCGACGCAAAGGGCGCCGAAGCCTTCACAGGCCTGGCCAAGGCCTTCTTCTATGCAGGAGCCAAAAGCCTGCTGACCTCGTCCTGGCCAGTCTACTCCGACGCAGCCGTCGCCATCACAACGCTCGCATTCCAGAACCAGCACGACGGACGCGCCAAAGCCCTCAACCACGCCATGCGCGACACCCTCGCCGCAGCCAACTCCGAACACACCGCACACCCCGCTTACTGGGCTCCCTTCGCAATCGTCGGAGACGGAAGGTGAGGACGGAGGGAGACCGCATAATCAGCCACAAGCGGCGGCGGGAAAGCTGAATACAACGCGAAGTCCCGGCTCGTTGTCTTCGAATTTCAACCCAACGCCAAACTGCTTGGCAATTGCCGATACCAGAGCTAACCCAATACCAGAACCAGCGCCGCCATGAGCGCACTTTATGCGATAGAAGGGCCTCAAGACGCTTTCTCGCTGATCGGCGGGAATGCCAGGCCCCTTATCCGTCACGACCAATCTGATGAAGTTGTCCTGCTGTTCCAGACGCATTGCAACGGCTGAGCCAAGCGGAGCGTATTTGATGGCATTGTCGATTACGTTCCAAATCATCTGTCGAAACAAGGCTTGATCCCCCAACACGACGAAATCGCCATCGGCTTGCATGGCGAAATTGATTTGACTTGGACTCGCCACAACCATCGCGATCTCACCAAGTTCTGTTACCAGCGCAGTCAGATCGACGGAGTCGCTGGTGGGGGGCATGCCCCGCACTGTCGCGATACGATAAAGCCCCATGAACGTGTGCGAAATAGCTTCGACGAGTTCGGTCACGCGCTTGAAGCTGGCAGGCTGGCCCTTTGCAACCTGGTTTTCTAGGCGCTCAATTTCCGTCCGAACGAGGGTCAAGGGCGTTCGCAGCTCGTGCGCCACGCGCTCTGAATATGCTTCTAGCCCATGAATTTGATCGTCGATCGTGTCGAGCATCGCATTGATGTGGGCAGCGATCTGACTTGTCTCACGCAAGGTGTGAGAAACTGCGAGCCGCCGCATAGAGCCCGAAAGACGGTAGGTTCCGCAGAAGGTCGCGATGCCATTGATATCATGAACGATCTGGCGTGAGACTGCCCATGCGCTTCCAACCGAGATTACGAGAACGGCCGCTATTGAAACCAGACCAGCAACGACCAGAGCGCGCAATTGGGCTGTGGCGCCCTTGGTTGAAGAGCTCACGATCAACCAAAGCCCTTCGGATATCATTGCTCGCTTGGCTAGCCAGCGCTCGACCCGCCCTTCACCGTTGGCTTGATCGAACGCTGCGGTCTGGTCTTCTTCGAACAGGATCCGGCCTGGTTCGTCGATCGACGAAACCGGGCAGGTTGCCGAAAGCGATTTCTGCGGAGCGCCGCACAAGCCGTTCTTGTCCAGTAGAGCATACCGGTGACGGTTTTCACCCCCGAGGCCGAACATGACCTCTCTCTTGAGCAAATCGGCAATCTCGTTGGGACCCTGCAAAAACTTTACGCGAGTGATCTCATCATCGATTTGACGATACACATCCGCATTCAACCTTGCAGAAAAAAAGGCGATTACTATCGACCAAACAATACAAATTGCAATAAAAGAAAGCACGCCTGCCCGCAACAGCGCGTAAGCGTAAGATCGGCTCACCGCTTCCTTAATCAAAGCGATAGCCTACGGAGCGTTCTGTTGCAATGACGTCCTTCGGAGCGCCCAACCGCTTTAACTCTGAGCGCAATCGGAAAATATGAACTTCTACGATGCCGCTGCCTGGGTCAAACGGCATGTTGAAGACGTGCTGGCGGATCATATCCTGAGACACCGCGATCCCCTTGTTCCTAGCAAGGTACAAGAGGAGCTCGAATTCGCGATTCGTCAGCTCCAGTCGGTGATTTGCGTAACGCGCGGACCGAGATTCGGCGAGTATCTCGAGTCGTCCTGATCGGATGACCTCTTCGCGATAGGCCACACGCCGTAACAGAACTTGGACTCGCGCGACGAGTTCGGCGCTGGAGTACGGTTTCTCCATGTAGTCGTCTGCGCCATAGCTCAAACCTTCAACCTTGTGGCTCGGTTCGCCGAGGGCGCTCAAAACGAGGGCGGGCACCATGTTTCCTTGCATACGGATCCGACGTAACGCGTCGAGTCCGTCACCGTCCTCCAATATTCGATCTAAAACTAGAACGTCGAACTTCTCGTGATCGACAAGCCGAACGGCATCTTCTACACTGGTCGTATGCTGACATATCCAGCCATTCTGTCGTAAGACATCTAGGATGTTCGCAGCAATCTCAGGGTGGTCCTCGACCACCAGAATCGACAATGGGCCCATCGTCAATAATCGATGCTCGGCGTCGTCGCCTGGTTTCCAATCTTCTGGCGGCGCCCCTCCCCGTCTAAACGGGGCACGAGAACAAATTCGGCAGCATAAGGCGGGCGAGATACGAGCATGGCTAGAGCGGGAAGCTGCAGCGTTTGCCAAAGGCGTAACAAGTCTTCTGGTGAAGTCACCGGATGTCCACCTACCGAATGAATAACGTCTCCGGGGGCCAAACCGGCACGATAAGCTGCACCCGTATCGCTTGTTTGGCTGAGTATGACGGACGCTTCTGATGCCGACGTTGATCGGGAGTCAGCGACAAAATCTGCCCCGAAAGCGAGAGGCTGTCCTCGCTGGGGCTGACCCGAGATAGATTTAGGGCGCGCGAAGGAAGCCGGTCGAGTGTGCCCGGCAATCGATTCGGCTGGACCGAGAATGATCGTGACGGCGCTGGCTACCCCCCCGCGCAAGATCGACAGGTCTAGGCGTGTCCCAGTACGGGCAAGGAGCAGATGGCGACCAAGGTCGCGAAGCTTTGTAGCCGGAGCGCCATTGATAGCCCGAACGATGTCTCCTACCCCCAGCCCACCTTGGTCAGCGGCGCTGCCAGGCTTGATGCGAGATACGATAAGCCCTATTGGAGGTGATACCTGCAGGCCTTGCGCCAGTTCTGTGTTAAGCTGCTGAAAGCCAGCGCCCAGACTGCCGCGATTGATCTGTCCGTCTTCCAGCAGTTCTGACACGACCGTGGTGATCAGAGGGCTCGGAATCGCCAATGCGATGCCGACGAATGCATGGGATTCGTCTGCGATCGCAGTGTTGATGCCGACCACTTGGCCGCATGCATCAATGATGGGGCCCCCCGAGCTCCCCGGATTGATAGCTGCATCGTGCTGGATGTAGCCGATCGAGTCGCTATCTGAGTAGCGTTGCTCCAAGCTCGACACGATGCCGCGTGTCACGGTTGCGCGATAACCGAATGGATCTCCGATCGCATAGACTTCGTCACCAGGCTCGACGCTGAGCGTCGCTGATAGCATCAGTTCTGGAAAGCGACCTTCGCCATGTAGCCGCAAGACCGCCAGATCGGTGACAGGGTCTGCACCGATGACTTTGACCGCGAATAAACGCCCATCGACGAGGCGCACGCGCATGTCGCCCTCGGCCGCCAGGACATGGTTGTTGGTGACCAGAATGCCTTCGCTACGGATCAAAAAGCCGCTCGCCTTGGGCGCGAACTGGCTTTCGTCCACTACCGGTTCAACGTCGGGAGTATCCCGTCTTGCTGGCTGCCGTACAAGAATGCTCACCACTGCTTCGCGCGCCGCGCGAACGATGGTCCTCACTGGGCGGCACGCCGCGTCGAGTCCACCAATTGGCTGTGCCATGGCGGTCATATAGACGCCGTCCATCCCCGCTAGCGCGGCGCTCGCGGTCATCCACTGCAGCGCCCTGCGACGGGAGATCAAGGCTGATTCAAGCTGGGTAATTGGCATTCGTCTCTTCTTTGTTTGATCGTCGAGAAATTCGACGTTCGACGCCCTCACCTTCCGTCTCCGACGATTGCGAAGGGAGCCCAGTAAGCGGGGTGTGCGGTGTGTTCGGAGTTGGCTGCGGCGAGGGTGTCGCGCATGGCGTGGTTGAGGGCTTTGGCGCGTCCGTCGTGCTGGTTCTGGAATGCGAGCGTTGTGATGGCGACGGCTGCGTCGGAGTAGACTGGCCAGGACGAGGTCAGCAGGCTTTTGGCTCCTGCATAGAAGAAGGCCTTGGCCAGGCCTGTGAAGGCTTCGGCGCCCTTTGCGTCGCCGGCTGCAGTGTTGCAGGCAGAAAGCACGACCCAATCGGCGGCGAGCGTGAGGGTGGCGATCTCGCTGGCGGTGAGCAGACCGTCATCCTGGACCGAGGCCTTCGCCGGCGGGGATAGCACAAGGGCGGGTTCGGGGAGCTGGAGTTCGCCGCTGACGAGGCCATGGGTGGCGAAGTGGAGGATGCGGTAGCGGGCAAGCTCACCGCTGGTGTTGAGCGCCTTCAGCCGGGTCTCGCTGGCATCGGGTCCCAGCAGGATGTCGACGCCGGCCCGGGCCGGGCGGGGGACGGCGGGGAAGGCAGTGTCCCGCCCCGGCTCGGCTTGCGCCTGGCGCGCGGCGATCGTGTCGGCGATCTGGATCAGTTCGCAGCGGCTGTCGGGCAGGCGCGGCTGCCCGCGCACGGCCTCGACGCTGGCGAGCACGAAGCCGTCCTCGCCGCGGGCGTCGCCGAAGACGTTCTCGGTGCTGCCAGGCGCGCGCAGGGCGGCGACCTGGACCGGCCCGGCCGCGGCGGCGGCGGGGGCGCAGTCGAGCGGGGCTGCGTCGCGCTCGGCTCGCGTGCGGCCGATGACGGGATCGCCGAGGCCGATGAAGGCGCGGTCGGCCGGGGCGCGTACGACGGCATTGCCGCGCAGCGCCCGCAGCGAGGCAATGGTCGGCAGGACGGTGATGGCGGGGTGGGACTGGAACAGCCAGGGCGCCTGCTTGTAGAGCGCGACGCGGTCGGTCCCGGGGGCGTCCCAGCCCTCCGGCGGCGGCGCGGTCAGCAGCAGGTGCCAGGGCAGCGCCAGCAGCTCGGGGGCCGGGGCGAGGATAAGCCGCTTGCCCTTGACGAACGCCCGGATCTCCTCGGGGAACAGGCGGGTGTAGAGATCATGCGCCAGCGCCAGGTCGAAGGGCGCCCCGCCCGCCGCCAGATCAGGACGGCCCAGGGCCTCCTCCTCGGGGCCGCGGACGGCGCCCGCCCCAGCCGGGGCTGATGCGCCGGGCGCGGCGCCGGCGGCCATGGCGACTGCGGTTGCGGGCGCGGGCTGGGCCGTCGGGCCGCCGGGTGCGCAAGTCCTGTCCGGCAGCGCCGCCGAACAGCGCAGCCGCGCCGCCAGAGCCGCAACGTCGCCGACCTGCGGCAGCGTCGCGACCCGTCCGTCCTCGCGACCATAGGCGAAGACGAAGCCACCGCCGTCATACGGCGTGATCGAGACCAGCACCTCGTCGGGGCCAAGCAGCGGCTGCAGCTCCTCGACCGGAAGCGGCCGACCCTCGGCCAGCTCGGCATAGGCCGGGAAACGCTGGCCGATCTCGGCGTCGGCCACCTCCAGAGCTCGCCGCAGCGCCTCCGACCCTGTCCGCAGCTCCGCCATCCGCCGGCTGCGCTCGTCCTGCGGCAACGTCGTCGAGGACGAAACCGCAATGAACCGGTCGTCGGAGCGCTTCAGCTCCCCCAGCAACCGGTCACGCTCGCGCGCAAGCCGACCCACCTCCGGATCGGCCGCCTGAGACCGCGCCGAAGCAGCCGCAATCGCGCCGCCAGTCCCGCCCAACCGCTCCCACTGAAGATCACGGAAGGCAGAACGACGGGCGTCCGCGACGTGGTCGGTCGCGGAGACCCCGTCGCGTCGCAAATAGTCCGAGGAGAGCCCCATACGCCAGTCTAAACTAGCCCTCCAATAGTGTGGATTGACCGAAGTCCGATTTCGAAAGGCTGTAAAGACTGTTACCGACCCATCTAGAAGCGATAATGCTTCAACAAATTGTCCACGCGAGGCTACACTGACAGCCAAATTAGCCTGAAACGTGCCAACAAGGCGATGGTCCGCAGGCATCGAATTCATTGCGATATCCAGTGCGCGTCGATTCAATATATCGGCTTCGCTGAACCGCTGAAATCCAAGCATGAGCGCGCTGAGGTTGTACAGAGTTTCGCCGATAAGGGGGTGGTTTTTGGGTAAAATATGCTCCTGAATGTTTAACGCATGCCTCAGCAAAATCTCTGCATCGTCGGGCCACCCGAGCTGTGCTCGCAGTACTGCGAGACTAGCAAGCCCTTGAGAGAAGCGCGGATCTTTTGCTGGTAATTTTTCGAACTTTGACAGAGCCTGCACCAATAAGGCCTCGGCCTCAGTTAAACGATTGGAGCGAGCCAACACCAAACTCAGATTAGCAAGACTCGTGGCGATAGCTGGGTGGCCTGCTGGTAGTGCCTTTTCTCGGATCGCTAGCGCCCGGCGATTGAGCGCCTCGGCCTCAGGAAGCCGCTCCTGCGCATGCAGGACCACGGCCAGGTCGTTAAGGCTGATTGCGACGTCGATTTGAATTTCTGGCAAAGCTTTCTCGCGGATTGTGAGCGCGCGCCGCAGTAAATTTTCGGACTCGACAAGCCGGTTTTGCGAGGCCAGCACTGAGGCAAGATTATTGAGGCTCGCAGCAATGTCGGGGTGCCCGTTAGGCCGAGATTTTTCGCGGATCGAGAGCGCCCTTAGGTGCAGGGCTTCGGCTTCGTTGAGGCGGACCTGAGAATTAAGGGTTATAGCGAGGTCGTTAAGCGATTGAGCAATGTCGGTATGATCAGTTGGCAATGCCTTTTCACGGATCGAGAGCCCGCGTCGTTGCAAAGTCTCCGCCTCGTCTAGCAGGCCCTGTCCGCCTAGCGATTTTCCAAGAATGTTGATACTTGTGACAGTTGCTATGTGGCCTTTGCCGTAAATGCGTTCGGCTCCAACAAGAGCGCGACGGGCGACAGCTTCGGCCTCAACGAGCATGCGGGCGGTATAAAGCTGTTCCACCTGACCGTTGAGCGTTTCGATGTCGGCTGCCGTCAGCCGTTCGTCGATGGCAGCCGGGCCGGCTTGCGGCACGGCCTGTGCGGTGCCGAGCGGCCCGGCCGTCTGCGCCGTGGCGCCATCCGGCGCCACGGTCGCCAAGAGCATCGCCGTCGCCATTGCGGCTAGGTTCGCAAGCGAACGGTCGAGGCCGATACTGTTGCGCACGCGCGTCACGACCGAGCTCCTTACGCTGATAAATGCGTATTTGGGACCTACAACCGCCGGCTCGAGCCTTTGCCGGAGCCGGCGGCGTGTCGGCCGTCTTAGTTGGTGACGAGTGTGTATGCGTTGTAGACGGAGCCACGGTTGACGACTTCGACGCGGAAAAAACCGGTCCAGCGCGGGTTCCACCGGCAGAAGAGTTGGTCGGTATAGTCGTCGTCCTTGCAAATAAGGTTGCCGTTCTCGTCATAGACATAAAGATCGAGATCGGTGTCGCCGTCGCCAGACACGGAGACTTCGGCCGATTCCCGACCACGAAAGCGTTCGGTGAAGACGTCCGTGGCGCCGGCGCGAACGCGGGTGCTCGTCCGGCCCACACCGCCGACGCGTCCGCGCGAGGCTGTGGCCTCGACATCGGCGATCATGGCGAGCAGGGTCTTGTCGCCCGCAGCGAGGGTACGCGCGCCGGTCAGCACTGCGGCAAGATCGAGCGGCTTCTTGTCGGCTCCTGCTGAATCGGTGCCGCCTCGCTCAACCTTCTCGCGCTGGCGGTCGGCCAGCGGTACCGATGCGATCAGGCGCGCTGCCGCGATCACGACCAGAGGATCCTTGCGCTCCTGGCCGATGCCATAGAGCTGGTAGCCCAGCGCCAGATCGGCGAGGACGCTGCGGATCGTGCCGCTCTTGGCCTCGGCATTAGCTCCCGCAGGCGCGGTCGGGGCGTGCACAGCCGCGGCTGGCGCAGCCGCGGCTTGCTGGGCGAGCGTGGGGCCCGTCAAAGCCAAGCCAAGGACCATAGCTCCCGCCAGGCGGGCGAGACAAACAGTGGAAAGGCGGGACGTCAGGTTAAACATGTGCGGGCTCCAGGCAGCTGCAACAGATCAGAACCCGGGAGGACAACATCGCCCAACCGCAGCCTGATGATGCAAAAATACATCCCAATCACCGGCACAACGCAAATTAAGATTGCCGTCATATTCGCGATTCCACGCGAGAGGTCGTTGTTTAGGTCCATTGCAAGGCATTATCGGGCTGGCCTTCATAGGCTTGGACCGCATCGGCAAGCGCTCCTCGGTGTTTGATCCCGGATTTTGATGGTGCGATCTTTTCCATCGAATGAAAGGAGGCACTATGGGCCAGGTTCTGCACGGGATGAACGTTCCGAGTTTTCTAGACGCCCTCGGATAGCGTTTTGTGCTGTCGTTCGAACTCGACGGGTGACAGCATCCCGTTCCGCGCGTGCTTGCGGGTAGGGTTATAGAACATCTCGATGTAATCGAACACGTCCTGGCGCGCCTCGGCCTTTGTTCGATAGACCTTCCGGCGGATGCGTTCGCGCTTGAGCAGATTGAAGAAGCTCTCGGCTACCGCGTTGTCATGGCAGTTGCCGCGTCGGCTCATCGATGGCTCAAGATTGTGGTGCTTCAGGAACGAGGCCCATTCCATGCTGGTGAACTGGGCGGATTCAACCGGTCGTCGCAACACGATCATCATACTGCTGAGCGAGGAACTTATCGAGCACCTCGATCGGTGTTTTCCATCCCAGCGTTTTGCGAGGCCGCGTGTTCATTGCGTGAGCGACGGCGGCCAGCTCGCCGGTTGAGTGCAGGCTGAGATCGGTCCCCTTCGGGAAGTATTGGCGCAAGAGGCCGTTGGTATTTTCGTTAGAGCCGCGCTGCCACGGACTTTGCGGATCGCAAAAGTAGATTTCCAGCCCAGTCTCGATGCGGAGCCGAGCGTGCTGAGCCATCTCGGCTCCCTGGTCCCAGGTGAGCGATTGACGAAGCGTCCTGGGTAGTTCGCTCATGGATTGGACAATGGCCGTGCGTACGGCTTCAGCACCGTGGCCCGCACTTGGCGGGCCGTTCTTGACCCCCTGTCCACGCTGATACCCCTTTTGGCGCGGCAGGTGCAGCAACATCGTGAAGCGCGAGCTGCGTTCGACGAGAGTACCGATCGCCGAGCTGTGCGGGCCCAGGATGAGATCACCTTCCCAGTGTCCCGGGATCGCCCGGTCTTCGACCTCTGGCGGCCGTTCGCTGATCATAACGGCATCGCCCACGAAGGACTTTCCACGGCCGCGGGTCCGCTCACGCGGAACACGCAGAGCTCGGCCCGAGCGCAAGCAAGCCGTCAGCTCACGGCGCAACGCCCCGCGCCCCTGGATGTACAAGGACTGGTAGATCGCCTCGTGGCTGATGCGCATGGTGGGATCCTCCGGGTAATCGATCCGAAGTCGATGGGCGATCTGCTCGGGGCTCCACGCGGTTGACCAGCGCCGGCTCTGCCGAAGCACAGCGCGACGCTTCTTCCATATCACCTTGGGACCCGCGAAGCCGGCACCATCGACGTTCGTGACCTGACCCGAGAGACGCCGCTCGACATAGGCGCGTAGAGCAGGGTTGCTGGCCAGCTTGCCCGGGCGGGGTCGTCGTGCCGCGCGATCGGCATGCCATTGCGCCGCGATGGCGCGATAGTCGAGGTTGCCACCGCGCGTGGCGGCGTTGCGGCGCACTTCGCGTGAGATAGTGCTAGGCGAGCGCGCAAGCTTCCGTGCAATCGCACGGATCGCCGTTCCCTTGGCAAGCTCGATCGCGATCTCCTCGCGCTCGCCGAAGGACAGAGATCTTCCGGTGGGCACAGGCGCCGAAGGCGCAAGGTGGGTTGGCGGCATCCCTCCCGAACTCCGAAACCAGCGCGGCCCCAGCGGCGTCGAAATGCCGGCGTCGACGGCCGCCTGCTCGCTCGTACGTCCGCGCGCGATAGCCTGCCAGAAACGGCAATAATGCTCACGCTGCCAGGCAGGTGGTCGTCCTGGCGAACGCAACTTCCGCCGTGTGCATCGTTCCGAAGCTCGTCGACCCGCCATCGTCACAACCTCCAATCTCTGGGTGTTGCGACGACCGGTTGAATCCGCCCTGCGACCCCTGATCTGAATGCACCAGCACGCGGTTTTTCGGCTTCCGGCGCCACACAGCAGCCAGCAGGGCTTGCAGAACCACGTTGGTCGTCTGCCGGCCTTGCATCGCCCAGCCCATGACACGGCGCGAGAAGAGATCGAGCACGACGGCCAGGTAGGCAAAGCCCTCATGGGTGCGGATATAGGTGATATCCGTGACCCACGCCTTGTCCGGCGCCTCCACATCGAACTGGCGATCGAGGGTGTTGTCGACAGCCAGCGAGGGCTTGCCACCATACTTGCCGGGACGCTTCTTGTTGCCGATTTGCGCGCGAATGCCGGCAATCTGCGCAAGCCTGGCCACCCGGTTCCGGCAGCAGGTCTCGCCTATGTCCATCAGGTCATCGTGGAGCTTGCGATAGCCATAGACCTTGCCGCTGACTTCCCATGCATCTTTGACCAGTTTGGCTTGCCGCTCATCCTCCTGCGCTCGCCTGCTCAGCGGAGCCTTCAGCCACGCATAGAATCCGCTTGGCTGGACCGAGAGGCAGCGGCACATGGCACGGATCGAAAAGATCAGGCGATGCTCGGCTACGAACGAGTACTTCACTTTGCATCCTTGGCGAAGTACGCGGCCGCTTTTTTTAAGATGTCGCACTCCTCGGTGACACGTGCTAGCTCACGCTTCAACCGCCGGACCTCGGCCGCCTGATCATCCTCACCAGAACCCGTGGCGGGCTTCGAAAACTTCTTGCGCCACTCGTAGAGGGAATGCTGGCTGACACCCAATCGCTGCGAGACCTCTGCAACGGGATAGCCCCGTTCGGTCATCTGACGCACCGCGTCGCGCTTGAACTCGTCGCTGAATCTGGCGTTGCCCATCATGGCCTCCTTGCCTCAAAATTAGGGAAGAAGGCGTCCACGAATCTAGGGGCGATTCAGTGCTTGAGAAAGCGCTGCGCTGGGAGAACCCAAAATCAGCAATACAACCGCAGCTCTCAATCCCGCCCCCCTTTGCCGGCCGTATCCGTTATTCCTCAATGTTTAGCCGTTCGGCGCAGCTGAAGTCGAATCACCCCGCGATTCGCCCGTGGCTTATGTTGTTCGCCTTCTAGCGCCGCGGCCCACTCGCGCGCCGTCGCTATCGCGGTCGGGGCTCGACCCAGGCGCACCGTGTCCCCGGCGTGCCCCCAAAGAAAACTGCCCCAGAAGGATTGTCCGCGGGGCAACGGAATTCGTCTAACGATTTCAAGGAGAAGGAGTGGTGCCCAGAGCTGGAATCGAACCAGCGACACTGCGATTTTCAGTCGCATGCTCTACCAACTGAGCTATCTGGGCGCCGGGGATGCGAAAGCCGCATCCCTGTTGGTGGGCGCGGTATAGCCAGTGACGGCGGGGCTGTCCAGTCGCTTCGTCGGCTTTCCGGTCACGATCCGGTTGCCGCAGTGGGGCGCCCCACCCCGCTGCCGAGCGACCGCCGCAAAAGCTGCGCGAAACCGCGCTGCGACGGCTTGTCAAAGCGGCCGGCCATCGGGCATAGAGCATCCAACGGAGACGTGGCCGAGAGGCTGAAGGCACTCGTTTGCTAAATGAGCATACCCCACAAGGGTATCGAGGGTTCGAATCCCTCCGTCTCCGCCACTCCTAAGTCCTTGATATTGCGTAAGCGGTTCGTCTCTCCCGAAGACGATTCTGTCACAGCCGCCCGTCACAGCACGGGGGCGTTTCTCGTATGCATCGATTCGACCGAGCCTGTCTGTCGAGGCGCAGTCATGTCTTCTGGATCCGCAAGGCGGTTCCAGTGGACCTGGCCGCGAGCCTCGGGAAGACGGACGTCCGGCGCTCGCTGAGAACCAGCAGCCCACTGGTCGCCCGCCAACGGGCGAGATCGGTTCTGATCGTCATCGAGGAGGCTTTGAGACGTTTCCGCCGCCGCCCGTCTTTGCTGACCCACAGCCTGCCCAGACGCTGGCGCCTCGATCCGTCGCTCCCCGTCGAATGCGATCTCGGCGATGTCTCGCTTCGCGGAACGGCCTACCGTCTCGATCCGCTGCCGGCCCCGCGGCGCGACCGCATGCGGGCTGTTTCCGTGCCGCAGCCAGCGGCGGAGCACCGCGACGCGCTGCGGGCGATCGTCATGAACGACGTCGCATGCGAGCGGGTCATGGCGGCGGCCTGGTTCGAGCCGCTCGACGGCACCGCGTGTGACCTGATCGCCGACAACTGGCGCGGCGGGTCGCAGCGCCAGCTCCGCCGGTTCGTCGAGGCCGCCATGATCGCCCGCGAGCGCGGTCGCACGACGCCCTGGATGTTTGGTCCCGGAGACTCGGGACGCCATTCTGAGCCCGGAGGTTGAGGACGCCTGCCGACGGCGGTCAGGCGGCTATTGGCTCATCGGTGGTGCCGCTCTCAGAAGCTGACTCTCAACTGGGCTGTGCCGCCCATGTGGCGCGTGTGCACTGCGATTTCGGCGTCAACTCGCATGCCGAGGCTCATGCTGGAGCTGAGCTTGATATCGGCCCCAGCGGCGACGAGGGCCGTATTGCGGCCCGGCCTCGCGCCGGTGACGCTGAAGCTGGCGCCGGCCAGCCCGTTGATCGAGGCGGTGAGGTCGGCGTCGCGCTGGTGGTAGGCCGCCCAGGCGGCGCGGACGAAGCCCGTCACGGGCGTGGCGCCGGCCATCATACGGCCATCGAGCTGCAGGCCGAGCTCGCTCCGGCTGGCGGTGTCGGAGCGCCGCGCCAGCATCAGCATGCCCGCACCCGCGCCCGCCCCATCGCGCTCGACGGCAGCCGGGCTGCTCGCCCGGACCAGCTGGAAGGCGGCCAGCGGCGAGAGCGTGATGCCGCTCCAGCTCATCACCGGCAGGCTCGCCTCGATCCGGCCGCTCCAGGCCTGCGTCACATAAGAGGCGGCCACACCGGTGCGGCCGAGCGCGGGAATCGCGCGATGGGTGTCGGTATCGAGACGGGCATAGCCGAGCGCGGCGGCGAGATTAACCGTGCCAAGCGTGGTGCGCCCGTAAAGCCCGGCCTGGAAGACATCGGCCCTCGCCTTGCCGAGCCCGCCCGACAGCGAGGCCTGCGACTGGCCGCCGGCGACAGCGAGACCCGCGACCGTGTTGGAGCCGAGCCTGACATCGGCTCCGACCGCGACATGACCGTCGGAGAGGTTGCGGCTCGCCGAGCCCGCGACCGCGTCGCCGTCAGTGCGCCCGGTCGAACCGAATGTCGCGCCCCAGAGCGAGAAGCGCGCCGGGTCGAAGCGCGCCCGCCCCGGCCCGTCCTGCCACGATGGCAGGTCGGCTGTGAAGCCGGCCGCACCGCCGGGGCCGCCCGAGGCGCCCGCGAGCCTGCCGGCGCCCGATCCATCGAGCATGGTGTGGAGGAACTGCCCCGTGGCGCTGTTGGCCATGGCGGGAGCGGCGGTGTGGGCCTCGCCCGAGAGCTGGTTCACGGCAGCGGGGATGGCGGCCGCCGGCAGATTGTAGATCGCAAACAGCGCCGACGGGCTGGCGCCACCCGCCACGGCCCGGTCGATGCCGCGCGCCACCGCATAGGCATTGGTCGATTGGCCGGAGGCAAGACCCAAGGACACAGGGGCCGCGGCCACGGCGGCGATCGGCGCAGGATCGGCAACGATCGGTGCCAGCGGCTTTGGCGTCAGGGTCAACTGCACGTCGGTCGCGGTATAGGCGACGCCGGTGGTGACGCCGTCGCCGAAGGAGCCGGTCGCATCAACCGTGCCGAAGGAACCGTTGCGCCCGCCCTGGGCCGACAGCAGCGTGTAGGGTGTATTGAACAGGTAAGCGCCGCCGAGCGGGACGATCCGCAGCGTGCCGGCGAGCGCGGCCGTCCCGCTCACGTTGATCCGGTCGGCGACCGCACCCTGCACCTCGGCGACATAGACCGAGCCCGCGCCCAGCGTCAGATTGCCGTTGACGGTGAGCGTGCCCGGTGAGTTGCCGGGCGAGAGCGTGCCGTTGACCGTCAGCGAGGGCAACTGCCCGGAGCCGCCGATGGTCGCGCCCGCCGCGACCGTCAGCCCCGACGAGGCCGTGATGGCGCCATTGACCACCAGCGTTCCGCCGTTGACTGTGGTCGCGCCGGTGTAGCTGTTGCTGCCCGTCAGGGTCAGGATCCCTGTTCCGGTCTTGGTGATAGACCCGCCGGCGCCCGAGATCGCGCCGGCGAATGTCGTGCTGGCATTGCTGCCGCCGATCGACAATCCCTTCGCGCCGAGAATGATCTCGCTGGTCGCGCTCGCGCTCGCCAACGAGCCGACAGCGAAGGCTGCGGAGCCGAGGCCGGAGATGTCGAGCTTGCCATTTCCGGTGAAGCTGAGCGCTGCGGTTCCGCCGGCGGCAAAGCCTGTCACCGTGATCGATCCTCCTGCCGATGTCGCGAGCGTGGCGTTGCCGAGGCTCGCGCCTCCGAACAAAGATATCTGGCCGGCATTGGCGATGGCCGTGTTGTCAAGAGACGCGCCCCCTCCAAGAGAGATGATGGCTCCTGCATCGTTGTTGACGACTGCACCTCGGACGACGCCAGCACTAGTGAGCTGTAGCGTTCCCCCAGCCCGATTATTGATGGTTGCGCTCCCGCCTTGAACGACGAATCCGCCGTCACTGATGCCCAGCACGACACCATTGCCGATTCCGAACACATAATCCCCGCTGCGGACGCGGATACCGTAGGGGAAAATCGACCCCGTGATGTCAATCGCTGTGAGGTTCGAGGCGTCGAACTCGGCGATCCGGGAGTTCACTGGCGCGGTCCCACTGACCCAGTTGCCGCCGTTGCTGTAAACGCCGTCGACCGGCACCGCCTTCCAGGTCTCCACGATCTGCGCCACGGCCTCGCCGCCGGTCACGGCCAGCGCGATCAGCGAAACACTGCCGAAAAGCGCGGCGCGGGCCTTGCCGGCCTGGCGCATGCCGCGCCCCGAAACCTGTCTCATAGCCATTCCGAGGCGGTCTCCACCGTCAACCCTGCGGGCGAGCGCCCGCGCCGGCCGCGCATCGTCCTGGAACGCACGGCCCGCCTTTCTTCAGGGCAGCGGCATGGCTGACGCCACGTCATTTCGACGAACCGGGCAGGATTGTCGACGAACCGGGCAGAGCTCCGCAGACAGGCTCACCGAGACCGCGCTAGAGAGACCGCAATGAACCCCACACGCATCAGCCGGGGTCACGAAGGGATGGGGGAACCGCAGTGACGGCGACGGGCAGATGGCGCTATCCCGGCGACTGGTCGGCCGATCTCGTCGCGCTGGGCATCCTGACGATCTACGGCACCTTCATCCGCACGCCGCTCTATGGCGGCGTCGACCGCGCCATGATCGTCTCCATTCTGCTGGAGCCGTTCGCCTGCCTGATCGCGATCGGCCTCAGGCTGGTCTTTCGCCGGCTGGGCTTCGACACGAGGCTGACGCCCGGCACGGTCGGGCTCGTCGCACTGCTCAGCATGGCCGGCGCGTTGTGCCAGTCGGCGATCGCCAAGCTCGTTCTGGCGACGGGCGGCTGGGCGGTGGCGAGCTGGAGCCCGGGCCAGAGCTGGGCGCTGCCCTTCTCCTACTACACCTTCATCCTGCTGAGCTGGAGCCTCGCCCATCTCTGGGCGGCCGCCCAGATCGAGGCGGCGACAGCCCGCCAGCGCGCCATGGCGGCCGAGACCGAGGCGCTGCGCAGCGAACTGCAGCACCTGCGCCACCAGCTCGATCCGCATTTCCTGTTCAACGCCCTCAACGGCATCGATGCCGAAATTCCCGTCCATCCCGACCGGGCCAGCGAGATGGTGCGCGAGCTGGCGGATTTCCTGCGCTATTCACTCGACCACCGCGATCTCAAGCCGGTGACGCTCGCGGCCGAGGTCGCGGCGATCCGCGCCTATCTCGAACTGCAGAAGGCGCGTTTCGGCGATGATCTCGACTTCCGCATCGAGGCGGCGCCACCTGCGCTGGCGCGATCGACGCCCGGCTTCCTGCTGCAGCCGCTCGTCGAGAATGCGATCAAGCATGGGCTGAGATCGGGCAGGAGACCCCTGCTGATCGAGATCGGCGTCGTCATCGACGGCGAGCACATCAGGATGCGTGTCACGAGCCCGGGCACCTTGCGGCCGGACTGGCGCGTCGCGGGGACGCCCGGCGTCGGTTTGGCCGTGCTGCTTCGGCGGATCGAACTGCACTATCCGAACGGGCATCAATTCACGCTGGTGCAAGCGGGCGACCTTGTCGTCGCCGAACTCCGGCTATCGGGGCTGCCATGCCTGACGTGATCCTGGTCGATGACGAACCCCTGGCGCGCCAGGGCCTGCGTACGCTTCTGGCCGCCCATCCCGATGTCAGGATCGTCGGCGAGGCCGGATCGGCATCGCAGGCACGCGCCCTGATCGACGCCGCGCGGCCCGACGTCATCTTCCTCGACATCGAGATGGCGGATGCCACCGGCCTCAACCTCGTCCGGACCCTGGAGCGACCGCCCGCGATCATCTTCGTGACCGCCCATGCCGACTACGCTGTCGAGGCGTTTGCGGTGCAGGCCACGGATTATCTCCTCAAGCCCGTCAGGCCGGAGCGCCTCTCGGCGGCGCTGGCGCGGCTTCCGCCCGCACTCGGCTCGCCCAACGGGCCGGGCGCGGTCGAGAATGCGGTGTTGCGCGTCAGATCCCGACAGCGCGCCCTGTTGCTGCGGCCTGCGGCGCTCGTGGCGCTCGTAGCCGAGCGAGATTACACGCGCATCGTCCCGGCCCATGCGACGCCGATGCTGGTCAAGCAATCACTCGGCCAACTCGACAAGTCGCTGCCGCATCCGCCCTTCCTCAAGCTGGGCCGTTCGCTCGTCGTGAACGGCCAGCGGCTGACCGAAGTCCAGCACATCGACAGAGGCGAGACACGGCTGTTCTTCGACGGGCACGACGGCCCGATCGTCCTCGGTCGTGCGGCAACAGGCATTTTCAGGAAGTCGCAGCTTGCAGCGACTCAAGACAGGATCTGATCCCAGAGGCATGAGCGGCCTCGGCGGCATGTTGAGGTGGGACCTGTGCCGCCCTGGAGACGATTGCGCCGATCGCTGTGACAGAGGCCTCAACGGGTCTGCCGCGGGTCGCTCGAATTTGTGAAGACGAGCGACCCACACGACCAATCGGAATAGAGGCGACGCAAGCTACTGAAATCAAGCCGAGAATGACGCCTCCTCGCGCGAGGCTGTCGCAAGCCGGGCGTCGTTTGGGCCCGAGCGCCCCTTGCCTGTCCGCCGGCCGCCACCTTTATGGGGCGGGTGTGCCGGCAGGGTGCGCGTCCGGGAAGCCCCGTGTCTTCCCGCGGCGCGGCCCCGCCGCCTCTCGATTGTCACCAACCATGGAGACGCCGCGTTGAGCCATGATCGATCGACCCGCCGCGCTTTTCTCGCTCATGGCTCCGCGCTCGCCGGCGCGGCGCTCCTGACGGGAGCGCCCGGTCTGGTGCTGCCCGCCCGGGCGCAGGGCCTCGCCCCGACGCCGACGATGCCGGGCGGCGCGAACAACTACATCCCCGGCGCGCCCATCGTCAGCCGCATCGGCGGTGGCGGGTTCTGGATGACGGGGACTGTGCGTCGTGCGGGCGACGGCGCGCCGCTGCCCGGAGTGCGGATCCAGATCTGGGCCCACACCACGGAAGGGCGCGAGAACGACCGCCACAGCCATGGCGCCACGCTCACCGGGGCGGATGGAACCTTCCGGCTGGAG
This sequence comes from Allobosea sp. R86505, assembly GCF_042466375.1. Classification (NCBI taxonomy): domain Bacteria; kingdom Pseudomonadati; phylum Pseudomonadota; class Alphaproteobacteria; order Hyphomicrobiales; family Alloboseaceae; genus Allobosea; species Allobosea sp. R86505. Next base: position 3,795,156 of record NZ_JAXHPY010000001.1, read on the forward strand.
ATGCCCCAGATCATCCCGGCCTTCGGGCAGGCGCATGGCCACCTCGCCTATGAGGGCGACGGCTTCAAGACGGTCTTCCTGCGGCCCGTGATGGCCCGGTCGCGCGACACCAGCCTCAGCGCCCATTTCGTGCTCCAGCCGGCCTGAGCGGCTTGCCGTCAGTTCGGAGCGTTCTGATCTGGGTCGCCCTCGCCGTTGCGGTGGCGATTCCGATCGCTCTCGCGGCCGGGAGCCCGCTGCTCGCGTGGCGCGACGGCATCTATGTCGCCTCGAGCTTCGCGGGGGTGCTGGCGCTGGCACTGCTGCTCGTGCAACCGCTGCTGGCCGGCGGCTATCTGCCGGCACTGCGGGCCCGGCGCGGCCGGCACGTTCACGTCTGGCTCGGCGCCGCTCTCGTCGCGCTGATCCTCCTCCATGTCGCGGGGCTGTGGCTGACGAGCGCCCCGGACGTGATCGACGCCCTGCTGTTCGCGTCCCCCACGCCCTTCTCGGCCTGGGGCGTCGTCGCGATGTGGGCCGCCTTCGCCACGGCCGCCCTCGCGGCGTGGCGGACTCGCTTTCGCATGCCACCGAGGATCTGGCGCATCGGTCACACGACGCTCGCGGTCGTGATCGTGGTCGGCAGCGTCGTTCATGCCTGGCTGGTCGACGGGACCATGGAGCCGCTGTCGAAGGCGGCGTTTTGCCTGCTCGTGGTGCTGGCGTCCGCCAAGGTCGTCCTCGATCTGCGCGCCTGGAGGTTGCTCTGGCCGGCGCGGCGGTCGGCGGATCACCGGTAGACGCAGGGCAGCGGGCCGCGCGCACAGGCGACGAGCCACTTATTTCCTGTCGGACGTCTCACGCGGCGCGCTTTCCGGCATCGGGTTAACGGACCATCCACGCAACGGAGCGATACGCCGAGACCAGGAAACAAAATTGCTGCAGTTAGCCCGAATCGAGAATATTCAATCCCCGATCGCGCCGATCGCGCACTCATGGACGCCCGCATGGTTTCGACCCGCACGCTCACCGCCGATCTCGTACAGCTTGCCGAGACGCCCGCCTGCCTCTCGACCGCCGGGCTGACCGGATCCCACTATCTCGCCGCCAATGCCGGTTATCTGCGGCTGATCGAGCGGGTCTGGCCGGAAATCGAGAACAAGGAGCTGCTGGCTGCCGGCTCTGCCCTCGGCAGCCCGGAGCGCGACCGGCGCCAATGGATGCTCGAGACCAACGGCTATTTCGATGCGGAGCCCGCCGAGGTGCGCTCTGCGACAGGTCGAATCATCGCCGTCGAGATCAGCTCGCAGAGGGTGTGGTGCAGCGGCGTCGCCTGTGATCTCGAGTATTTCATGCCTCTGCCGCCGGCGAAACCTTGCGCTGCCTGCTTCGGAGCCAGCGTCACATCGTCGCGGAGGGCGTCCTTCACCCCCAGGTTCAGCGGCAGCCTCAAATCCATGAGCGTGCTGGACAGGCACATCATGATCGGACGGATTCTGTCGCTGGCGGCCGAAGGCGCCATCCTCGCCAGGCAACTGGCGCGGCAGCCGGAGACGAAGGAGACGCTCAGCACCATCATCGAGCGCCTGAGCGCGTATCAGGTGGTCAATCGCGCCAGCCCGACCCGGATCGGCTTCGATTTTTCCGATCTGGCGTATGAGCAGCTCGAAGAGCTGCTGCTCCGAGTCGCGGGCGACATCTGGCTGCTGATCGTGGCTTGCAGCGATGGCGACATCGTCGAGATGCTGAGATTGCTGGTCGTCAAATACACCGTGCCGAGGCCGGTCCTCGTCGACTGGTGACGGGCTGTCTCGCGCCCGTCAGCCAGGACAGCCTCTCGCATGAGCCGGTCTTCCGCGGCGGCTGACGCCTTACGATCGTGACCACCGCTCAATGCACGGCGGGGCTCGCCCCGGCGCGCAGCAGCATGCCGAACAGGTCGCGCGGCTCGTCGGGATCGGCGAGCAGGTCGAGTTCATCGTATTCGCCCGTGCGGGCGGCCTCCCCGGCGAGCCAGCGCAGGGCCGAGAAATCCTCGATCGCGAACCCCACCGAGTCGAACAGCGTGATCTGCCGCGCCTCGCGCCGGCCTTCGGCCTGCCCCGTGACCACGCGCCAGAGTTCCGTCACGGGATGGTCGGCGGCGAGTTGCTGGATTTCGCCCTCGATGCGCGTCTGCGGCGGATACTCCACGAAGATGTCGCTGCGCCGGAGGATGTCGGCATGGAGCTCGGTCTTGCCCGGGCAGTCGCCGCCGACGGCGTTGATGTGGATGCCGGCGCCGACCATGTTGTCGGTCAGGATGGTGGCGTTGGCCTTGTCGGCGGTCGCGGTGGTCACGATCTGCGCGCCCAGCACCGCCTCGTCCGGCGAGGCGCAGATCGCGATGTCGAAGCCGAAGCCCGCGAGGTTGTGCGCGCAGCGCACGCTCGCGGCCGGATCGGTGTCGTAGAGCCGCAGGCGATCGACGCCGAGCACCGCCCTGAAGGCGAGCGCCTGGAACTCCGACTGCGCGCCATTGCCGATCAGCGCCATGGTGCACGCCCCGCGCGGCGCCAGATGCCTGGCCGCCATCGCCGAGGTCGCTGCCGTGCGCAGCGCGGTCAGGATCGTCATCTCGCTCAAGAGCAGCGGATAGCCGGTCGCGACATCGGCCCAGACGCCGAAGGCGGTGACGGTCTGGCGGCCGTCGCGCGTGTTGCGCGGATGGCCGTTGACGTATTTGAAGGCGTAGTGCCGCCCGTCGCTGGTCGGCATCAGCTCGATGACGCCGTCATGGCTGTGCGAGGCGACACGCGCGGTCTTGTCGAAGGCCTCCCAGCGCCGGAAATCGGCCTCGATGCAGGCGGCGAGGTCGGTCAGCACGCGCTCGATCCCGTGCCGGCCGATGATTCGCATCATTCGGTCGACGCTGACGAAGCGCACGAGATTGAGCTTGCGATCCATGCTCAGTAGCTCCGCGTCGGGCGATCCAGCACGCTGCGGCCCATCAGGCTCGCGGTGAGATCCACCATCAGCCGGGCCGTGCGGCCGCGATCGTCGAGGAAGGGGTTGAGCTCGACGAGGTCGAGGCTGGCGACTCGGCCGCTGTCATGGAGCATCTCCATGATCAGATGCGCCTCGCGGAAGGTGGCTCCGCCCGGGACGGTGGTGCCGACGCCCGGCGCGATATCGGGATCGAGGAAATCGACGTCGAGGCTGACATGCAGGATGCCGTCCTGCGCCTCGACAATGTCGAGGAAGCGCCGCAGCAGCACGCCGACGCCGTTCTCGTCGATCGCGCGCATGTCGTGCACATGCACGCCGCTGCCGGCCAGCACCCGCCGCTCCGCCGCATCGACGCTACGCAGCCCCATCATGCAGACCCGCGAGGGATCGAGCACAGCCGCCAGCGGCGGAAATGTCCCGGCGAAACCGGGGAGACCCAGCGCGTAGCCCATCGGCACGCCATGGAGATGGCCGCTCTCCGTCGTCTCCAGCGTGTGGAGATCCGGATGGGCGTCGAGCCAGAGCACGAAGAGCTTGCGGCCGTCCTCGCTGGCGCGGCGGGCATGGCCGGCCAGCGTGCCGGCCGCCAGGCTGTGATCGCCGCCCAGCACGATGGTCAGGCCCTGGGCGCCGGTCTCGTAGACGGTCTGCGACAGAGCCTCGGTCCAGGCCACGATCTCGGGCAGGCCGTGCAGCGCGGGGTTGGCGTGGGTCAGGTCGCGTCGCGGTGCCGGGACGAGGTTGCCGCGGTCGATCACCGTGTGGCCGAGCGACTGCAGTGCCGGCCCGATGCCGGCGGCGCGGAAGGCGCTGGGCCCCATGTCGCAGCCGAGCCGCCCGGTGCCGTCCTGGACCGGAGCGCCCAGCAGAATGCAGGTTGTCTGTCTCATGCGCGATCGCCTCCCTGCAGCGAGGTTAGGGCGCGGCGATGGCGGGATGAACCCGCCAGATTGGCATGGATGACCAGCCGGATTTCCGTTATGGAAAGGAGAACTGCTCATAATGGACAGTCGCCCGATGGACGAGCTCGACCAGCGCCTGATCACGCTGCTGCGCCGGAACGGACGTCGCGGGGTGTCGGATCTCGCGCTCGAACTGGGCGTGTCGCGTGCCACGGTCAGGGCGCGCATCGAGCGCCTCGAGCAGGCCGGCGAGATCGTCGGCTACACGGTGATCCTGCGGGCCGACGCGGTCTCGGCCCCCGTGCGTGGCATCACCCTGATCGAGGTCGAGGGGCGCGCCAAGGACCGCGTGGTCGCGGCGCTGACGGGCTTCGCCGAGGTCACGGCGATCCACACGACGAGCGGCAAATGGGACCTCGTCGCGGAACTCGGCACCGACAGCCTGACCGCCCTCGACGGGGTGCTGACGCGGCTGCGCCTGATCGCCGGCATCGCGGCGTCCGAAACCCATCTGCTGCTGGCGACGCCGCGCAGCAGCCGGGCCGGGCTCGGGCCGCTCGCCCAGCGCTGAGGATGGGAGCATCAAAGTACGCGGCCCCGACGCCGGCAGCGTCGGGGCCGCGCGCTAAACCCGTTCGACGTGATCAGGCGGGCAGGACGACGACCTTCGTCTTCACCGGGGTCTGGTCGTAGAGGTCGATCATGTCCTGCGTCAGAAGGCCGACGCAGCCGCTGGTGATGCCCGAGCCGATCGATTCCTCGTCGAGCGAGGCGTAGATCGTGTAGAGCGTGTAGCGGCCGTTCTGGTAGAGATGCAGGGTGCGCGCGCCCAGCGGATTGTCGAGGCCGCCCGGCATGCCGCGGGCATATTTCGCCGCTTCCGGCTGGCGCTTGATCATCTCCGGCGGCGGCGTCCAGGTCGGCCATTCCGACTTGCGCCCGACATAGGCATCGCCGCTCCAACGGAAGCCGTCGCGGCCGACATTGGCGCCGTAGCGCGTGGCGCTGTTGTCGCCCTCGATGCGATAGACATAATAGTTGCCGGGATCGACGACGATCGTGCCCGGCGCTTCCTTGCTCTCGTAGCGCACGGTGCGGCGCCAGTATTGCGGATCGACCTTGGAGACGTCGGCGGCGGGAATCGGGAATTTCTTGTCTTCGACCGGCCCGTAGAGCTTCTTCGCCTCGGCGAGGCTCATCCCGTCCTGGGTGACGCAGCCGCCCAGCGCCAGCGCGCCGAGGCCGGCGGCGGAGCCGGCAAGGAAAGAGCGGCGGTCGAGCCGCTCCAGCCGAAGGCCGCGCAGGGCCGCTTCATCACGCTTGATCATCACACAACAATCCCGACTGCGCGTCGCCCGACCGAGCTGGCCCGGCGACCTGTTGAACCTGCCCAATATAGAGTTTGCCGCTTGAACGGGAGCCTGGCAAGCCTGACGGCCGGCGCTCAGGCGCTCCGCCCGGACGAAACGGCCTCGGCGCGCTGCGGCAGAGCAACCGTCGCGACGACACAGGCCGCCAGCATCAGGCCCGAGCCGATCAGGCAGGCCTGGAGGCCGCCCCACTGGTAGAGCAGGCCCGACAACAGGGTCCCGAGGAAGCGGCCGAGCGCGTTGGCGGCATAATAGAAGCCGACATCTTCGGCCGACTTCTCCGAGCCGGCATAGGCCAGGATCAGATAGGAGTGGAGCGACGAATTGACCGCGAAGGCGAAGCCGAACAGGCTCAAGCCCACGACCAGCACGAGATCGGGCCGCAGGCCGGAGCCGCCCGCCAGCAGCGCGGCGAGGCCGAAGGGGATGGCCGCCAGCGCCAGCGACCAGAGCCGCGCGGCAGGCACTTCCGACGAGAGCCCGTCGGCGCTGCGCCGGATGACGGCGGGGGCCGCGGCCTGGACCAGACCATAGCCGATCGTCCAGAGGGCCAGGAAGGTGCCGACCATCGTGAAGGTCCAGCCCGAGGCGTAGAGAAACACCGGCACGCCGACGACGAACCAGACGTCGCGCGCCCCGAACAGCGCGACGCGTGCCAGCGCCAGCAGGTTGACGGCGCGGTTCTTGGCGAAGAGTTCGCGGGCGGATTTGCTCGCCCTCGCCTTGCCCATCATCGCCGGGAGCGAGGTCAGTACGCCGAACAGGATCAGCGCCAGCATGGCCGCCATCGCCCAGAGTGCGCCGCGGAAGCCCAGCGCCTCCAGCAGGAGCCCGCCGAGGAAGAAGCCGACGCCCTTCATCGCGTTCTTGGAGCCGGTGAACCAGGCGACCCAGCGGAACAGCCGTCCCTCGGAGTCTTCGCTGCGCGCCGCGGCCTCGGCGACCTTGATCGCGGATTTCGAGGCCGTCTTGGTCAGGTCCTTGGCGACGCCGCAGATCCCTTGCGCCATCACCACCCAGGCGACGGAGGCCGCGGCCGTCCAGTCCGGCGACAGGCCCGACAGCAGCAGGAAGCCGGCGATCTGCGTCGTCAGGCCCACCGCGAGCATGCGGGTGATGCCATAGCGCGCCGCGAGCCAGCCACCGATCAGGTTGGCGACGATCCCGGCCGCCTCATAGAGCAGAAACAGGAAGGCGAGGGTGAAAGGCGAATAGCCGAGCCGGAAGAAATGCAGCAGCACGAGCATGCGCAGCGCGCCGTCGGTCAGGGTAAAACCCCAATAGGCGGCGGTGACGATGGCGTAGTTGCGGGCTCCTGCCGTCACCCGATCAGATCCCGACCTGTTCGAGATGGCAGGCGAGATCGACCATGCGGCAGGCATAGCCCATCTCGTTGTCGTACCAGGCGTAGACCTTCAGCATCGTGCCGTCGGTGACCAGCGTCGAGAGGCCGTCGACGATGGCCGAGCGCGTGTCGCGCTGATAGTCGATCGAGACCAGCGGGCGCGGCTCGAAGCCGAGGATGCCGGCGAGCGGTCCGCGCGCCGCCGCCTCGAACAGCGCGTTGACCTCGGCAGCGGTCGTCGGCCGCTCCAGTTCGAAGACGCAGTCGGTCAGCGAGGCGTTGAGGACAGGCGCGCGCACGGCGTGACCGTCGAGCTTGCCCTTGAGTTCGGGATAGATCAGCGCGATCGCGGTGGCGCTGCCGGTCGTCGTCGGCTGCAGCGAGAGCATCGCCGAGCGGGCGCGGCGCAGATCCTTGTGGGGCGCATCGACCACGACATTGGTGTTGGTCGGGTCATGGATCGTGGTGATCTGGCCGTGCCGGATGCGCAGGTTCTCGTGCACGACCTTCACCACGGGGGCGAGGCAGTTGGTGGTGCAGGAGGCGGCGGTGACGATCGGGTGCGAGCCCGGATCGTAGAGATGCTCGTTGACGCCGACGACGACGTTGAGGACCGAGGCGTCCTTCACCGGGGCGGCGACGATGACGCGCTTGGCGCCGCGCTTCAGATGCCCCTCCAGTGTCGAAGGCGTCAGGAACTTGCCCGTGCATTCGAGCACGACATCGACGCCGAGATCGCCCCAGGGAATCTCGCCCGGCTCGCCCGCCGCCGAGAAGCTCAAGCTGCGCCCGCCGATCGTGATCGCATCCTCCCCGGCGCTCGCGATGCCGCCGCGCCAGCGGCCCTGCATGCTGTCGAATTCGAGCAGATGGGCGGTCGCGGCCGCACCGCCCTTCAACTCGTTGAGATGGACGATATCGAGCCGGTTGCCGGCGCGCGGATCGTCGCCCTGCCGGTCGGCCGCTCCCAGCGCCGCCCGCAGCGCCAGCCGCCCGATCCGCCCCATGCCGTTGATGCCGACCCGCATGATCCCTGCTCCCTGCGCCAGATCCTCAGGGTCCATGAACCGGATGACGGGAACATGTCAATATGTCGGTTGAATCCGACATATTGTGCGGCAATGATCATGTCGTCATCCACCGACATAACGAGATGAAGACATGGAAACGTCCCCTCTCAAGGTTCTCTTCGTCTGCAAGGGCAACCACGCCCGTTCGATCATGGCCGAGTCGATCATGCGCCGGCTGCCCGGCGCGAAGTTCACCGTCTTCAGCGCGGGATCGCAGCCCCGGCCGCAGATCAATCCCTTCGTGGTGCGGCTGTTGACCTCGCTGAACCACGACCTCACCGGTCTGGCGCCCAAGAGCTGGGACGACTTCGCCAGGCCGGGAGCGCCCGAACTCGATTTCGTCTTCACCCTCTCGGAGACCGCCGCCAACGCCGCGCCACCAGCCTGGCCCGGCAATCCGATGACCGCCCTGTGGACCCTGCCCGACCCCGCCGCCTTCGAGGGCGACGATGTCCAGAAGGCGCTTGCCTTTGCCGACGCCTACCGCATGCTCAACAACCGCATCTCGATCTTCGCGAGTCTGCCGCTGGCGACCCTGCAGGGCATGGCGCTGCAGCACCGGCTCGATGCGATCGGCAAGGATACGGGCCGCCGCGAACCCGCCGGCGTCGCTGGAGCACCGAGGGAAGACGCCGCTTGACGCCCAGACGCCCCAACGCAGGACGGCTCCCGCCGAAGCTCGACACGATGGACGCCGTCGCCCTGCTGGGGGCGCTGGCGCAACCGACGCGGCTCGAGATCTTCCGGCTGCTGATGCGCTACCGGCCGCATGGCCTGGCGGCCGGCGATATCGGCCGGCTGCTCGCGGTCGCGCACAACACGCTGTCGGCGCATCTGGCCGCGCTCGAGCAGGTCGGGCTGCTCGCGTCGCGGCGCGACGGCCGCCACATCATCTTCGCCGCCCAGGCCGCGCGCGCCGATGCGCTGCAGGCCTTCCTGGCCGAGGCCTGCTGCACCGAAGGCCCCCTGCCCTGTGCGGATGCGGCGCCGGCCTTTCCGGCGCGACGCGACCCCGTGGCGAGCGAGCACCCGCTGCGCGTCCTGGTGGTCTGCACCGGCAATTCGGCCCGCTCGATCATGGCCGAGGCGGTGCTCAACCGCGAAGGTCTCGGGCGGATCCAGGCGTTTTCGGCCGGCTCGCGCCCGCAGGAGGCGCCGCATCCCCTGGCGCTGCGTCTCCTCGCCGATCTCGGCTACGACGTCTCGGGGATGCGGTCGAAATCCTGGGACGAGTTCCTGGGGGCGGACGAGCCGCCGCTCGACCTGGTCGTCACGGTCTGCGACGACGCCAGCGAGAGCGCCTGCCCCGCCTTCCCCGGCGTGCCGCTGCGTGTCCATTGGGGGCTCGACGATCCGGCTGCCGCGACCGGGCCGGAAGAGGCCCGGCGGGCCGCCTTCCTGCAGAGCTACCGGGCCCTGGCGGCGCGGGTGTCGGCCTTCGTCAACCTGCCCTTCGAGCAAATGTCGCTGCGTGAGCTCGCACCGGTGCTCGCAGCCATCGGCCGGATGGACGGCGCGACGGCGAAGACGCTCGACCAGGCGGCCTGAGGCGGATCAGCCCAGCCGACGGTCGCGGATGTCGAGGATGCGGTCGCACACCGCCCGGTGCTCGGCCAGCAGAACCTGAATCGGCGTCAGCGGCCGGAAGGCCTGCGGGTCGAGTTCCTCCTCGCCCACCTCGGCCCAGTTCTCGATCGCGGCGTCCGCCGCGGCGAGATGCTGCGGCGAGAGCAGCCCCTCGTCGCTCGCGCCCTGCTCCAGGGCGATGCGCTCGGCGATCCGCCGGCGCAGGCCCTGCTCGGCCGCGACCACCGCGTCGAGTTCGTCGGCATAGGCCATGGCGCGGCTACTGGATGACGCCGCGCTTGGTCAGCCCATCGATGTCGCAACGGCAGGGCGCGCCCCGCGGGGCCGGCGGCCCCGAGCAGGAGCCGCGCGAGGTGACGCAGAAGCTGCCGCCCCGGCCGCCTTCGCGATAGCGCGGCCGGTCGTCGCCATAGCGCGGGCCGCGGTCGTAGCCCCGGTCATAGCCACGATCGTAACCCCGATCATAGCCGCGATCGCGACGATCATAGCCACGGTCGTAGCCGCGATCGTAGGGCTGGGCCTGCTGCTGCCACTGGCGCTGCGACGGAGGCGGCGGAGGCGGTGCCTCGCGCCCCGGGCCCGGGCGGATGCTGGCGAAGGGATCATAGACCTGGGCGCCGGCCGGCAAGGCGCCGAGCAGCAGCGCTCCAGCCATCACCACCCGTGCGAGCTTGAACATCATCATTCCATCTCCTGACATCAGCCGTCTCATCGCGGTGACCGCGCGATCGACCGTTGCGTCTGCCCTAACCGGCGCCGGATGAATGGCGGCTGAAACGCGCCGCGGCAGATCGGCCGCCGGCCGGCACCCATCAGGCTTCCGGGTCACGTTCCTGTGACGGCAGGCCGGTTTCGGCTTCATCGACCGGCTCTCCGGGAATCACATAGCTCCCCTTCAGCCAGCGACCGAGATCGATATCGGCGCAACGCGCCGAACAGAAGGGCTTGTAGCGGGGCTGCGCCGGCTTGCCGCAGACGGCGCAGGGCTTGAGCGGCTTCACTGGGGGCGGTTCGGTCGCCGGCGGGGTGTTCTCGTTGTCAGCCATATTTGAGCGTGATCCCTCCATCGACGACCATTTCGAGGCCGGTGACATAGCGCGCCTCGTCGCTCGCCAGGAACAGAGCGGCGTAGGCGACGTCCCAAGCCTCGCCCATATGGCCCATCGGGACCTGCGCGTCACGCGCCGCCCACATCGCCTCGACGTCGCCCTCGCCATAGGCCTGGGCGAGGCCGGCGGAGTGCTCGACCATCGGCGTCTTCATCAGGCCGGGCAGGATCGCGTTCACGCGGATCTTCTGCGGGGCGTATTGCACGGCGGTGGTGCGGGTGAGCTGGTTCAGCGCCGCCTTGGTGGCGGAATAGCTGGCATAGGGCACGCCGGTGTAGCGGATCGAGGCGATCGACGAGATGTTGATGATCGAGCCGCCCTCCCCGCTCTCCTCGAACTGGCGCTGCATCACCGGGATGACATGCTTCATCGCCAGGAAGGCGCCGGTGAGGTTGACCTTGAAGACGCGGTCCCAGACCTCCTCGGACAGTTCGACGACGCCGCCGACCTCGGCGATGCCGACATTGTTGTCGAGGATGTCGATGCGGCCATAGCGGCCGAGCGTGCGGCCGACGAGATCGGCCATGGCATCCGAGTTGGTTACGTCGGTCTCGACCGCGAAGGCCTGGCCGCCCTCGTTCTGGATGATGGCGGCAGTCTCCTCCGCCGCGTCGCGGTTGATGTCGGCGCAGATGACCCTGGCGCCCTCGCGGGCGAAGACTGTGGCGGTGGCCTTGCCATTGCCCCAGCCGGGCCCGATCGACCCGGCCCCAGCCACGATCGCGACCTTGCCCCTGAGACGTCCCGACATGCGTAGTCCTCCCTGGCGCGCAGCCCTTGTGAGGCCGGCTGCGTTCGCGGCGGGCAGGATCGGGGGTTCTGCGCTCAGGCGCAAGGCGGACGGCCGACCTCGGCGCTCTTGTCAGGGGCGGCGGCAGGCGCTCTGATCCTCCCGGAAGCGCGTTGGCCGAGTCCTCGGCGGTGGAGGGCCTTTGACGGGTATCGACAGCGCAGCGCCGGATTCCGCGCCCATGGACCTGCCTGCCGCAACGGCGCAGCCGGATGCACCGACCCGGACGACCCGCCAGCGGATCGGCCTGCTCGGGGCGACCGGCACGATCGGTCGTGCGACCGCCGACGCCCTGCTGCGGCGTGGCCATGACGTCGTCTGCCTCGTGCGGCCCCATGCGAACGGCGCTGCCGCACGGCCGGGGTCCGCGATCGCCGGCCTCCCGGAGGGCGTGACCGTCCGCGTGGTGGATGTGTCCGATCCTGTCGCACTGGCCCGCGACGGGTTCGCGGGGGAGCCGTTCGATGCGGTGGTGTCGTGCATGGCGTCGCGCACGGGCGCGCCGGCCGACGCCTGGGCCGTCGACCACCGCACGCATCTGACCGTGCTCGAAGCCGCCAGGCAGGCCGGCGTCGGCCATTTCGTGCTGCTGTCCGCCATCTGCGTGCAGAAGCCGCTGCTCGCCTTCCAGCAGGCGAAGCTCGCCTTCGAGGCGGCGCTGATCGGCTCCGGGCTGCGCTATTCGATCGTCCGGCCCACCGCCTTCTTCAAGTCGCTCTCGGGGCAGATCGAGCGCGTCCGCGCGGGCAAGCCCTTCCTGCTCTTCGGCGACGGAACCCTGACCGCCTGCAAGCCGATCAGCGACGGGGACCTCGCGGACTTCATCGCAGGCTGCCTCGAGGAGGAGAGCCGGTGGAACCGCGTCCTGCCGATCGGGGGGCCGGGCGAGGCGATCACGCCGCGCCAGCAGGGCGAGGCGCTGTTTGCGCTGCTCGGCCGCCCGACCCGGTTTCGCCAGGTTCCCGTCGCGCTGCTCGATGCGATCATCACGGGCCTGAGCCTCGGCGGCGCCGTGGTGCCGTCGCTGGCGGCCAAGGCGGAACTCGCGCGGATCGGCCGCTACTACGCCACCGAATCCATGCTGGTGCTGGACCCGGCGACCGGCCGCTACGATGCGACGGCGACGCCCTCGACCGGGACGGAAACCCTGTTCGACTTCTATCGCGCCGTGCTGGGCGGCGCCGCCGCGCCCGAGCGGGGCGACCACGCGGTGTTCTGATCCGACATCGCCCCCGACGAGGAGACAACCCCATGCCCATCGTTCCCGAGCCTGTCGGGGAGGGACAGGAGAGCGTCTGGTCGTTTCCGCGCCCGGCCCGCGCCGAACCCTGCGCCCGGCGCATCGTCATCCGCCATCGCGGCGCGACGCTCGTCGACACGACGCAGGCCGTCCGCGTCATCGAGACCAGCCACCCGCCGAGCTATTATCTACCGCCCGACAGCCTGAAGGATGCGCGGCTGCGGCCGTCCCCGCATCGCTCGATCTGCGAATGGAAGGGCCAGGCGTCTTATGTCGATCTGGAGATCGGCGGCGAGACACTCCGCCAGGTCGGCTGGCTCTATCCCTCGCCGATGCCGGCCTTTCGGCTGCTGGCCGGTTTCGTGGCGTTCTATGCCGCCCCTTTCGACGAATGCCTGGTCGATGGCGCGCCGGTCACGCCCCAGCCCGGCGGGTTCTATGGCGGCTGGATCACGTCGCATGTCGCCGGCCCCTTCAAGGGAATTCCCGGCAGCCGGTTCTGGTGACGCCGGATCGCGGACGCCGCGGAACCGGGAACGCCGCTAAACCACGTTCATCCAGCCGAAGCGGACCGGGAAGCCCTCGCCGCCCAGCAGATTGACGGTCTCGTGCAGGGGCAGGCCGACGACGGCGCTGTAGGAGCCGACGAGCTTGACGACGAAGGAACCGGCGATCCCCTGGATGGCATAGCCGCCGGCCTTGCCGCGCCATTCGCCCGAGGCGAGATAGGTCTCGATGTCCTCGGTCGAGAGCCGCTTGAAGCGCAGCCGCGTCTCCACGACGCGCTCGCGGATCGCGCCGTTCGGCGTCACCAGCGCGACCGAGGTGTAGACCCGGTGGGCCCGGCCGGACAGCAGGCGCAGGCAGGCGGCCGCCTCGTCGACGATCTCGGCCTTGGGCAGGATGCGGCGACCGACCGCGACGACGGTGTCGGCGGCGACGATGTAGCAGCCTTCGAGGTCGGGCCGCGCGGCGGCCCCGATGCGGGCGGCCTGGGCCTTCTCGCGGGCGAGGCGCCTGGAGAGGTCGCGCGGGCGCTCGCCCTTCAGCGGAGTCTCGTCGAGATCGGCCGGCAGCAGCGCGTCCGGCTTGAGGCCGACCTGCTCGAGCAAAGCGAGCCGACGCGGCGAGGCCGAGGCCAGGACCAGCATCGGGCGCCAACCGGGATGTTTGGGAGAGGAAAAGAAGCTCAAGGGCGGACCGAACCGATTGCGGCGCGGGCGGGGCGCCGCGCCTGTCAACAGGCTCTAGAGCATTTTCCCTACCGGACAAATAAGGGCCCGACCGCCAAATCTGGCCTTGCTTTTAACGCATGCATCAGCGCAGTTTTGCAGAGAGCCATTCACCATGCGCATCATTCGTGCAACCAACAGCGCCATGCTGCGTTGCACGCAAGACCGCGAACGGCCTAATTGCGCCCATCATGGGGGCGACCTCGTCATCTGGCCTGATGCGCCTTTCGGCACTGCGTCGCCCCATCCCCATCCGGAGCCTTGTCCCATGGCCTCATCGAGCAGGAAGCCGCGTCCCGCGATTGCCGCGGGGGGCCAGGCGCGGGCGCTCGCCGCCCGTATGGCGACGCTGCAGGCCGATGCCGGAATGACGATCGCGATGCGCATGCCGATCCTGCTGCGCGGTGCGCTCGGCGACAGCCACGGCCAGCGCGAGGCGGCCAGTGCCGTCAGCGAGAAGATGTCGGCGGTGATGGAAAGCGGTTTCGCCGCCAGCCAGGCTGCCGTGATGTTCTGGTGGGGGGTCGCGCTCAACCCGCTGGCGGCGGTCGATTTCGCCGAAGAAGCCGCCAAGTTAGCCCATTCGACGCTGGAGCCGTTCTCCAAGCGCACCCGCGCCAATGCGGCGCGGCTGACGGGCCGCAAGCGCTGACCGGTCCCTAGACCGCGCAACCCGGGACGACCCGCCTTCTGAAAGAGCGTGTCAGACGCTCGTCACGGGCGGCTCGGCGGCGACGGCAGCGGCCGCCCCTGCCGCAGCATGCTCGCGATCGAGCTTGCGGTATCGGGCGGCGCTCAGCGGGATCAGGGCGAGGTAGGCGATCACCACCAGCGCCAGCATCTCGAACGGGTAGGCGAAGAGCAGCCCCGCCACGACCACGACCGCGACGAAGATCGGCAGCACCTTGTCGCGCGGGATGCGCGTGCCGAGCGTCTTGCCGGCATAGCAGGGGATGCGCGAAATCGTCAGGAAGGCGATGAAGAGGATGTAGAGCCCGACCGGCACCGCGCCGTAATCCTGCACGGGCACGCCGATGAAATGCAGGTAGAGCGGCAGCATGGCGGTGATCGCGCCGGCCGGGGCCGGCATCCCGACGAAGAAGTTCTTCTGCCATTCGGGGCGGTCGGGATCGTCGATCATGACGTTGAAGCGCGCCAGACGCAGCGCCATGGCGCAGGCCAGCGTCAGCACGATGATCCAGCCGAAGGACTTCAGATCGTGCAGGACGAAGATCCAGAGCACATAGCCGGTGGCGACGCCGAAATTGACGAAATCCGAGAGCGAATCGAGCTCGGCGCCGAAGCGCGACGTGCCCTTGAGCATCCGGGCAAGGCGGCCGTCGACGCCGTCCAGCGCCGCGGCGATGAGGATGCAGATCGTCGCCGTCTCGAGCTTGCCCTCGACGACGAGTCGCATCGCCGTCAGCCCGAGGCAGAGCGCCAGCAGGGTGATGACGTTGGGCGCGATCAGCCGGAACGGGATCGGCTTGAAGCGGGCGCGCTTCGATTCGACGCGCTCGGGCTCGAAGGGAGGAAACAGATCGCTCATGCCAGCCGGGATACGCGGTTTTGGGAGCGGAGGCTAGGCGGGGCTTTTGGTCAGGACACCGTCATGCTCGGGCTTGACCCGAGCATCTCGTGCAGCAGGAGGCACCTACACCCTTTCGGCCGGAGATTCTCGGGGCAAGCCCGAGAATGACGCGCCCCGTCGTCAAATCCCCCGGAAGCTGCGCGGCGCCGGCTCGCTGCCGGCGAAGTCGGCCAGCACCGTCTCGCCGGCGAAGGCGGTCTGGCCCTCGCCGACCAGCGGCACGACGCCGAGCGGGAGATAGACGTCGACGCGCGAGCCGAAGCGGATCAAGCCGAAGCGCTCGCCGGTGCCGATGACCTCGCCTTCCTTGACGAAGGGCACGATGCGACGGGCGATCAGCCCGGCGATCTGGACGACGCCGACGATGCCATGGGCGGTCTCGATCGCGAGCGCGTTGCGCTCATTGTCATCGCTCGCCTTGTCGAGTTCGGCGTTGAGGAAGAGGCCGGGCGTATAGGCCATCTTGACGATGCGGCCCGGCACGGGGGCGCGGTTCACATGGCAGTCGAAGACGTTCATGAAGATCGAGATCCGCGTCATCGGCTCGGCCGGGAGGTTGAGTTCCGGCGGCGGCAGGGCCGAGGCGACCTGGCTCACGCGGCCATCGGCCGGCGAGATCACCAGCCCCTCGCGCTGCGGCGTGATGCGGATCGGATCGCGGAAGAAATAGCAGATCCAGAGCGTGATGATCGCGCCGATCCAGCCGAAGGGCGACCAGAGATTGGCGAGCACGATCGTCGCGACGAGCGCTATCGCGATGAAGACGTAACCCTCCTTGTGGATGGGCACGATCACCTTGCGGACGGAATCGACGAGCGACATGGGTTTTGAATTCCGTGATGCGGAGCGCGCGGCCGTCGCGCCTCCCGATGTGGTCTGCGGCGGAGAAGGACCGCCAGTCTGGGCGCTGTTTAGGGGGTTCGGGCCGCGCAGGGAAGAGCGTCATCGCCGCGCCCCATTCGCCGACCACCTTCCGGGCCGAACAGGAGCGCTGCCTTGACCACACTCGATGCCCTCGCCGCGACGGTGCCGGACGGCCTGGTGGAGAGCAGCCGCCCGGCGCTCTCCGTCATCGCCTCGCTGCTGCGCAACCCGCTGCAGGCGATCCCCCCGGAGGTCTATCGCGAGCGGCTGGTGCTGGCGAAGACGGGCGGGCGGACGAGCCTTTATGTCTGCGACCCCGCTCTGATCCAGGAGGCGCTGACCCGCCAGGCCGGCAGGCTCGGCAAGGGGGACCTCATCCGCAAGGTGCTCGGGCCTGCCATCGGCGAGGGGCTGCTGACCGCCGACGGGGGCCATTGGCGCTGGCAGCGACAGGCCGTGGCCTCGGGCTTCCAGCACGAGAAGCTTCTCGGCTTCCTGCCGGCGATGATCGAGGCGGCGCAGGCGACGCGCGGGCGCTGGCAGGCGGCCTCCGCGCCGCTCGACATCGGCCACGAGATGATGCGCACCACCTTCGACATCATCATCGAGACGATGCTCTCGGGCGCGCAGGCGCTGGATGTCGGCAAGGTCGAGCAGGCGATCTCGGATTATCTCGAACCGTCGAACTACATGTTCATCTACCACCTGTTCGGTCTGCCGGGCTGGCTGCCCTATCCGGGCCGGGCGAAGGCGCGCGCCTCCGTCGTGTATCTGCGCGAGAATCTGAGGGCGCTGGTGGCGCAGCGCCGAGCCGAGCCGCCGGAGAACGGCGACCTGCTCGACATGCTCCTGGCGAGCGCCGACCCCGAGACCGGCCGGGCGATGAGCGACGAGGAGATCGTCGACAATTTGCTGACCTTCGTCACCGCCGGCCATGAGACGACGGCGCTCGGCCTGGCCTGGACCTTCCACCTGCTGGCGCAGAACCGCGACTGGGAAGCGAAGCTGCTCGACGAGATCGCGGCCGTCACGGAAGGGGGCCCGCTGTTGCCGCGCCATATCGCTTCGCTGCCGCTGACCAAGGCGGTGTTTCAGGAGGCGATGCGGCTCTATCCCCCTGCTCCCGTGATCACGCGCGAAGTCGAGGAACCCTTCACGCTGGGCGGCGTCGCGTTGAAACCGGGCATGGTGCTCTATGTCCCGATCCAGGCGATGCACCGTCACGAGAAGCTCTGGGACCGGCCCGAGCAGTTCGACCCCTCGCGCTTCCTCGGCGATGCCGGGCGCGGACGCCACCGCTACGCCTATCTGCCCTTCGGCGCGGGGCCGCGGATCTGCATCGGCAGCGCCTTTGCGACGATGGAGGCGGTCGCGATCCTGGCCGTGCTGCTGCCGGCGCTGCGGCTCGAGCCGATGCCCGGCCAGGCCCCCGAGCCGACGCTCAAGATCACGCTGCGGCCGAAGCAGCCGCTGCGGATGCGCGCAACCGCGCGCGGCTGAGGCCGCTCACGCGACGGGGCGGTACGTTGTGAAGCGCCGGGCCGCCAGCCAGGTCAGACCGACGAAGACCGCGAGCAGCACGCCCTCGACGAGCGCGAAGGGCGGCACGGATCCGGCGGGCGCCAGCGCCCGCAGCGCCGGCACCTTCTGGAAGGCCTGCGCGACCAGCACGAAGAGCAGCAGATAGAAGCTCAGCATCGCCGTGACCGCGTAGATGCCGCGCCAGGGGCCGATCAGCATCCGGGCATAGAGCGCAAACCCTGCGACGACGACCAGCGCCAACGCGACCGCCCCGATGATGTGGGAGGGCAGCACACCGCTGAAGGGGAAGCCGAACCCGGTGGCGCTGGTGGCAAAGGCCGTGGAGAGGAAGACGCCCGTCCAGCGCGGGCTGACATGGCCCCTGAGCAACCCCACCGCGACCGGGACCCCGGCGACGATGGCGATGAGGCTGAGCCAGGTGTGGAAGCCGACGAAACTCAGGGGATTGAACATCGCGTCGCCTCGTCGGATGGAGCCTGCGTCGGCACCGGCAGGATGCAGGAAGCGCGCCGCCGGGGCCAGCGGCATGACCCCGCCGCCGTCAGGGCGCCAGAGAAACCCGCACGCTCGGCTCTTCCTCGGCGCTGGCGCGCTGGAGCGTCGCCTTGGCTTCGTCGACCTGTCGCTGGCGGTTCCAGAGCGAGGCGTAGATGCCCTCGGCCGCCAGCAGCGTGGCATGGCTGCCGCGCTCGGCGATCAACCCCTTGTCGAGCACGATGATCTCGTCGGCATTGATCACGGTGGAGAGCCGGTGGGCGATGACCAGCGTGGTGCGGCCGCGGCTGACGAGATCGAGGGCGTCCTGGATTTCCTTCTCGGTGAAGGAATCGAGCGCCGATGTCGCCTCGTCCAGCACCAGCACGGGCGGGCCCTTCAGGATGGTGCGGGCGATGGCGACGCGCTGCTTCTCGCCGCCCGATAGCTTCAGCCCGCGCTCGCCGACCGAGGTGGCGTAGCCATCGGGCAGCGACTTGATGAAGCGGTCGATCTGGGCGAGGCGCGCGGCCTCCTCGATCTCGGCCTCCGTCGCATCGGGGCGGCCATATTCGATGTTGTAACGGATCGTGTCGTTGAACAGCACCGTATCCTGCGGGACCATGCCGATGGCGGCGCGCAAGGATACCTGCTGGACGTCGGCGATGGGCTGGCCGTCGATCAGGATGCGCCCCTGTTGCGGCTCGTAGAAACGGAACAGCAGGCGCGAGATCGTCGACTTGCCGGCGCCGGACGGGCCGACGATCGCAATGGTCTTGCCCGCCGGCACGGTGAAGGAGATGCCCTTCAGGATCGGCCGCTCGGGGATATAGGCGAAGTGCACATCCTCGAAGGTGACCTCGCCGGCGGGGACGACGAGCGGCTTGGCGCCCGGCTTGTCCTGGATCTCCGGGTCCTTCCCGATGAGGGAGAACATCTGCTCGATGTCGAGCGTCGCCTGCTTGATCTCGCGATAGACGGTGCCCATGAAATTCAGCGGCTGGTAGAGTTGGATCAGCATGGCGTTGATCAGCACGAAATCGCCGACGGTCAGCGTGCCAGCCCGGAAGCCCTGCACCGCCATCACCATCGAGATCGTCAGGCCCGTGGCGAAGATCGCGGCCTGGCCGAAGTTCAGCCAGGCGAGCGAGGTGTAGGCCTTGATCGAGTTGCGCTCATAGCGCGCCATCGAGAGATCGTAGCGGGCGGTCTCACGGGCCTCCGCGCCGAAATACTTCACCGTCTCGTAGTTCAAGAGCGAGTCGATCGCCTTCGAATTGGCATCGGTGTCGGATTCGTTCATCTGGGTGCGGATGGCGATGCGCCACTCCGTCGCCTTGATGGTGTAGGCCATGTAGGTGGTCACCATCACGACGAGCACGACGACATAGAGCCAGTTGAAGATCGTCAGCAGCACGGCGGTGATCAAAACGAGCTCGATCGTCACCGGAACGAGCTGGTTGAGGCCGAGCCGGACCATTTCCTCGATGCCGTTGCGGCCGCGCTCCAGAACACGGGTCAGCCCGCCGGTCTTGCGCTCGAGATGGAAGCGTAGCGAAAGATGGTGCAGGTGGCCGAAGGTCTGCAGCGCGAGCGTCCGCACCGCATGCATGAAGACCGGGGCAAACAGCGCATCGCGCGCCTGGATGAAGGCGGCCGAGCCGACCCGCGCCAGCCCGTAGAGCACCGTCAGCGCCAGCGGCGCGCCGACGAGCCAGGGCAGCCAGGCGCCGAGCGTGGACGGCGTCGCGGCGAGCGCATCCGTCGCCCATTTGAAGGTGAAGGGCACGCCCATCAGCACGACGCGGCCGAGCACCAGCAAGGCGAAGGCGAGCACGACGCGGCGGCGCAGATCGGCGCGGTCGGCCGGCCAGAGATAGGGCCAGAGCGCGCGGAAGGTTTCCACGAAGCCCGAGCCCGGCTGGAGCACGGCGGAGCGTGCGAAGGTCTTCGCCGGAGGGGGCGCGGCAGGCGGTGACATCTTGGGACGATTCCAGGTTGGGAGGCCGGTATAGGGGCAAACGCCTGCGAATGCATGGGGGTCTGCAGAACAACCTTCCACCGGCCCGCCTTGCTTCGGTCGAAAGCCGGGTGTCAGATTAGCCAGCGCTGCCAGCGCGTCATCGGGGAAACGACACCATGACGATCCACCGACTTGTCCTCGCGGGTCTGCTCGCGATGTCCGCCGGCCTTCTGCCTGCTTCGTTGCCGGCTTTCGCCCAGAACGCCAAGCCGCCGGCCCAGATCACCGTCACCAACATGCGCTCCGTGCCGCTGACGCTGTTCGAGATCGCCACCGGCGGCGACCAGCCCCGCCTCGTCGGCAAGATCGCCAAGCCGCTGGCGCCGGGCAAGAGCATCGCCGTGAAGCTGAACAAGCCGGCCGGCTGCAGCTATTTCTTGCTCGCCCGCTTCGACGACGCCGTCGAGACCGACGCCGAGGACATGAATCTCTGCAAGGACAGGGTCATCCGCCTGACGGAGTGAGGGGGGGCTGCCCCACCCTCCCCGTCATCCTGGACCAGCCGCGCAGCGGCGCAGGCCGGGATCCATCATCGGGCTGGACAGCATCTATGATGGATCCCGGTCGTCCTCCGGCCGCCCAGGATGACAGCGTGGATAGGATGCCTTTTCTACCCCGTCGCGCCGGATCGCATCAGCTTGTAGGTGATCGAGTCGACCAGCGCCTGGAAGGACGCGTCGATGATGTTGGCGCTGACGCCCACCGTGGTCCAGCGCTCGCCGGTCTCGTCGGCCGACTCGATCAGGACGCGGGTGACGGCGTCCGTGCCGCCCTGGAAGATGCGGACCTTGTAGTCGACGAGGCGAAGCCCTGAGATCAGCGACTGGTAGCGGCCGAGATCCTTGCGCAGCGCGACGTCGAGCGCGTTGACCGGGCCGGCCGCACCCTCGGCGGCCGAGATCAGCACCTCGTCGCCGACCTTCACCTTCACGATCGCCTCCGAGAAGGTGACGAGATCGCCGAGCGCATTGTAGCGGCGCTCGACATTCACCTTGAAGCGCTCGACCTCGAAATAGGCCGGAACCTCGCCCATGATCCGCCTGGCGAGCAGATAAAACGACGCGTCGGCGCCCTCGAAAGCGTAGCCCTGCGCCTCCTTCTCCTTCACCTCTTCCAGCACGCGGCCGAGCCGGGGATCGTCGCGGCCGAGCGTGACGCCGATGCGCTCCAGCTCGGCGACGAGGTTGGACTTGCCGCCCTGGTCCGAGATCAGCACCTTGCGGCGGTTGCCGACCGCTTCCGGCGGGACATGCTCATAGGTGCGCGGGTCCTTCAGCACCGCCGAGGCGTGGATGCCGGCCTTGGTGGCGAAGGCCGAGGCGCCGACGAAGGGCGCATGCCGGTTGGGCGCGCGGTTCAGCATCTCGTCGAGGGTGCGCGAGACCTGGCTGAGCTCGCCGAGCTGCTTCTCGTCGACGCCGATGGCGAAGCGCTCGCGATAGCGCTCCTTCAGCTTCAGCGCGCCGATCAGCGTCACCAGATTGGCGTTGCCGCAGCGCTCGCCCAGCCCGTTGAGCGTGCCCTGGATCTGGCGCGCGCCGGCGTCGATGGCGGCGAGCGAATTGGCGACGGCGCAGCCGCAATCGTCATGGGCGTGGATGCCGAGATGATCGCCCGGCACGATTTTCGCCACCGCGGCGACGATCGCGCCGATCTCGTCAGGCAGCGTGCCGCCATTGGTGTCGCAGAGCACGACCCAGCGCGCACCGGCTTCAAAGGCCGTGCGGGCGCAGGCGAGCGCGTAATCGGGATTGGCCTTGTAGCCGTCGAAAAAGTGCTCGCAGTCGAGCATGACCTCGCGGCCGGCGGCCTTCGCCGCCTCGACGCTTTCGCGGATGCCGGCCAGGTTGTCCTCGAGCGGGATCTCGAGCGCGACATGGACATGGTAGTCCCAGCTCTTGGCGACGAAGACGATGGCATCCGCCTTCGCCTCGAGCAGCGCGGCGATGCCGGGGTCGTTCGCGGCCGAGCGCCCGGCCCGCTTGGTCATGCCGAAGGCGGCGAATTTGGCGTGTTTCGTCGGCTTTGCCGCGAAGAAAGCGGTGTCGAGCGGGTTGGCGCCGGGATAGCCGCCCTCGACATAGTCGATGCCGAGCCGGTCGAGCAGGCCCGCCACGGCGCGCTTGTCGTCGAGCGAGAAGTCGACGCCGGTCGTCTGCGCGCCGTCGCGCAGCGTCGTGTCGAACAGATGGATGCGCTGGGCGGTCACGGCTTGCGCCGCAGCTTGAAGCGCAGCACGCGCGGCACAACCATGGCGAGCATGACGAGCTTGATGGCGACGGAGAGCGAGCCGGCGGGGCGGATTTTCGGGGTCATGGGTTTTCTTTTTCTTGCTGAAGGACAGGTAGCCGTCGCAGATCGACGGGCGTTTGCGGATCGATTTCGCCGATCATGGCGGGCTTCAGGTCGTAGAGCGCGGCGACCGCCTCCAGCGCGGCGGGCGCGTCGAGATTGATCCCCCAGGACGCGACCGTCCGCACGAAGGCGCGGGTCGTCATCAGCGTGACTGGATAGTCGACCTCCAGGAAGAGGTTTGGCACCTTGCGGTCCTCATAAAGCACCACCGCCGAGGCGAGGCTGTCGGGCCGCCAGAGATCGACGAATTCGCGGAGCGCCAGTTCGCCGGAGTTGCGCAGGCCGGATTTGAGACGCGCCTCCTCGTCGGGCGTGCGGGCGCGGCCCTTCAGCGCAGCGATGCCCTCGCCGATGATCGTCTGGACGCGCAGCAGCGCATCCCCCTCGGCCGCGATCCAGGCGGCAATCTCGACGGCGTAGGGCTTGGCCGCATCGCCGACGAGCTCGTCCTCGACGCGGTCCACCAGCACGATGCGGCGGTTCAGGCGCGCCAGCATGGGCAACAGCCCCGCCGCCGCCAGCCGCAGGATGGGGCCGGCGTCCGCGATGACGATGGGCTCGCGCGAGGCGGGCGACATCATGGCGTTCCTCCACCATCGCGTTCGATGAGATCAGCGCATGCCGTAACGAAATCGGTGGCCTGAACGACAGCCAACTCTGCCTCGGCGCGCTCCTGGACGCCGTCTCCGTAGTCCGCGAACAGCCGCAACTGCTCCTCGCGGCCGATCAATCGGCCAATGGCCAGCGGCATCAATCCCGGCTTCACGATCTTGAGATTGAACAGGCGAATGAGGCCGGCATGCGTCTTGACCTCGCGGGTATCCAGATGTGCGATCGTCTCCAGAACCGCCCGCGCTGCATCGTAGCAGGCATAGTAGGCACGATTCACCGCGCCATCGAAGTCTGCCGCCTGCAGGAGCAGGCCGGCCGACCGCAAGGACTGCCGCGCCTTTTCGAGATGCGGTCTCATAGCGCGCCTTCAAGCGGCTTGGCATCCCGCCGTGCTGCGGCAAGCAGGCCGGCAAAGCGGCCACGTGCCTCCTGCGCGCTCCACTCATCCTCAGTGAAAGGCCAAGGCTGGATCATCAGCCCTGCGTCAGTCAACGCGTCGAAGCCAAGATCGACCAGCCGCATCTTCTCGTCGAGCGCCGAGCCCTCGAAGCGGTGCAGGATCACGGCAACATCCGCGTCGCTGCCGGCATGGTGGTCGCCGCGAGCACGGCTGCCGAACAGATACAAGCCAACCAGGCGGTCGCCATAGGTTGCCGCGACGAGGCGCGCATAGGCGTTGAGAGCCTCGGCCACGGCCGCGAGGCTCGGAGGCGACAGCAAGTCGGCAACGGCGCTCATCGCTTCACCTCCCAGATCGTGGTCGGCTCGCCGGTGGCGGGGTCCTTGCCGTCCTTGAGGGCGATGCCCATCGCGGCGAGCTCGTCGCGGATTTCGTCGGAGCGCTTGAAGTCCTTGGCCAAGCGGGCGGCAAGGCGGGCTTCGATCAGCGCTTCGATCTTCGCGTCAAAGGCGTCGTCAGTCGCAGTTTTGAACGTCAGAGCTTGCTCGGCAGCGTCCCAGGCATGCCTTCGCAAACCAAGAAAATCTGCCGTCGCAGCAAGGGACGATGCCGCCTCACCATCCCCGTTTCTCGCGGCTCGGGCCAGTGAATGAAGCGCAGCCATGCCTTTGGCAGTGTTCAGGTCGTCAAGCAGAGCCTCCACCATGTCCTCGCTGACATTGCGCGGAGCCTCGGTTGGGTGGTTTGAGATGGTACGAACGAGCGGCTCCCAGCTGCGTAGTGTATTCTCCGCCTCCTCCAGCGCCTTCACCGTCCAGTCGATCGGCTGGCGGTAATGCGTCTTCAACATAGCCAGGCGCAGCACTTCGCCCGGCCATTTCCGCCCGCCGAACTTTTCCGTCTCCAGCAGTTCGTTGATCGTGACGAAGTTGCCGAGCGACTTCGACATCTTCTCGCCTTCGACCTGCAGGAAGCCGTTGTGCATCCAGTAATTCGCCATGCGGCCGCTGCCGTCCGCGCCGCCGAAGGCGCAGCAGCTCTGGGCGATCTCGTTCTCGTGGTGGGGGAAGACGAGGTCGATGCCGCCGCCATGGATGTCGAAGACGTTCCTCGCAGGATCGTCGCAGGAGAGGCCGCCGCCGAAGGGCTCCAGCAGCTTTGCCATCGACATGGCCGAGCATTCGATGTGCCAGCCCGGGCGGCCGGGCCGGGTGATGCCGTCCGGCGCGCCGTTCGGCCAGAGCCAGCCGGGATCGATGCCGTCGCGGCTCGGCTTCCAGAGCACGAAATCCATCGGGTCGCGCTTGTACGGAGCGACGTCGACCCGCGCGCCGGCGATCATCTCGTCGAGCGGACGGCGGGCCAGCGCACCGTATTTCGGCGCGGCGCGCAGATGCGCCACGGCCGGGACATGGAACAGCACATGCTCTTCCGCCACATAGGCCACGCCGCGCGCGATCAGGCGGTGGATGATCGCCTGCATCTGCCCGATATGGTCGGTGGCGCGGGGCTCCTCGTCCGGCGGCAGGCAGCCGAGCGCGGCGATGTCGGCATGGAACTGCGCCGTCGTCGCTTCCGTGACCTTCGCGATCGCTTCGTTCAGCGGCAGGCCGGGGAAATCGCGGGCGGCGCGCGCGTTGATCTTGTCGTCGACGTCGGTGAGGTTGCGGGCATAGGTGACGTGATCGGCCCCGTAGAGATGCCGCAGCAGCCGGTAGAGCACGTCGAAGACGATGACCGGGCGGGCATTGCCGATATGGGCGTAGTCATAGACCGTCGGCCCGCAGACATACATGCGGACATTATCGGGATCGACGGGGACGAAGTCCTCCTTCGTCCGGGTCAGCGTGTTGTAGAGCCTGAGGGTCGGCATCGGGGTCTTGATCCTGGCGAACGGCGAAAGCGTGACGGTGGGCGATCCTGGCCGCTGGCCGGGGCGCTGTCTGTCTTTACCGTTTCAGGATGAGGACGTGAGCAGCCGGCCAGCGAAAGCTAGCGGCAAATCATGCAAATAGGGTTGAAGGCCCGCGTCATCCCGATAGGCTTGCCTTCGCGCGCGCTTTCCGTCAAGAGGGCGCCCCGCTTTTGCCGCAGCCATGCCAGATGCGGGCCATTTTATTCAATTCTTAACCGATCGGAACCATCCTCTTGAGTCGAGGGTTGAGCGCCCGTCGTCCGAACGAGGAACCACATCCATGCGTCGCGCCGTTGCCCTGGTCGGCCTGTTCGGGATCATCGGAGCCGGGCTTTCCCTGTCCGTGCTGCCGACGACGCGCACCAACGCGGCGCCCAGCGAGCAGCGCACCTTCCTGATCCCGGCCGGAGACGGCTACGGCGTCGCCGACTGCATCTCCAGCAAGTCGGAATGCGGCAAGATCGTCGCCGACGCCTGGTGCGAGTCACAGGGCTACGCCCGCGCGAGCGCCTTCGGCCTCGCCTCGCGCGAAGACTTCACCGGCTCGCTGTCGAAGACGAAAGCCACACCCGCCGCAGTGCCCAATCAGCCGCTGGTCATCACCTGCGGGGGCTGAGGCCTGTGAGCCGGCCTTCGTGATCAGCCCGCCTTGCGCATCGCATCGACATAGGCCTTCAGCACGTTCTGCATCCGCGTGAGGTGGCCCTTGCCGCCCTGCTTGAAGTAGTCGAACACATCCGCATCGAGCTTGAGATGGACGGAGGTCGTGCCTTTCGGCTCGACAATTTCGGCGTTGGCCCAAAAATCAGGACCGAGGCTCGGGCCTTCAGGCGCGTCGGGGTTGTAGTAAAGCTCGCCGCGCTTACGCATCGCCGTGATTTCTGCCAGCGATGCTCGCTTGATATTGCTTTCGCTCATGTCTGCCAGCCCTCCAGGCAGTAATCAGGCGCGTCCGCCCTTCCCGCTCAGTATGAACAACGACAAAATAATCGCCCTCAACGATTCCAATCGAAACCAGACGCGTCTCGCCCCCGTAGTCCCGAGGGTCCAAACGCGTCAGCACGCGACCTTCGAAGATACCTGCAGCGAAAAGCAGGTCGATGCCCCTTCGGTCCACGACCTCTTGCCGCTTGGCGTCGTCCCATTCGAACTCCATGGGCGACCCCAGCGCGCGAACTCAAAAATCATACAAAATAGCGTACGCTTTGCAAGACTGAGGGTCGTTTCCTCTCACTTGATCCAGTCGGCGCACTTGGCAGGCTCGCCGACGCCGCCCCAGGGCATGATCGGCACGGTCGAGGTCGAATTCTGCGGCGAGCCCTCGATCAGCTTGTCGGAATAAGCCATATAGATCAATACGTTGCGCTTGACGTCGCAGCCGCGGACTATCTGCATCTTCTTCCAGATCAGCGAGCGGCGCTCGCGGAAGACGACATCGCCCTGTTCGGACTTTTCCTTGAACTTGATCGGGCCGATCTGGCGGCAGGCGAGCGAGATCTCGGAGACCTCCTCGGCAACGCCGAACATGCCGGCGACGCCGCCCTTTTCAGGAACGGTGTAGTGGCAGGCCACGCCCTCGACGATCGGATCGTCGATCCCATAGACCGCGAGCTTGTGGTCCGGCGTCAGCATCTTCCAGACGGTCGATTTCTTGAAGATCAGGTCTTCCTGCGCAGCGGCCGGGGCTGCTAGACCCGCGGCCAAGGCAAGAGCGGCCAGGACGGCGACAACAGGACGGCGGGCACGCATTCTCATTCTCCTAAGCCGTTCTCAACCGGCACCGGGCCGGATATGGGAGCCGCGAGCCGACGGCGCCAGCCCCAATGAGATGTCCGCATGCCGAGCGACCTGCCCACGCTTTCAACCGAACGCCTGACCCTGCGCCCGCGCACGATGACCGATCTCGATCGGATCGCGCGGCTCAACGCTGATCCGCAGGTCATGCGCCATATCGCGCCGGCGGGCTCGGCAGAGATGGGCCGGGAGGCCGTCGCGGCGCGCAGCTTCAGCCATGTCGCGATCGGGCTCGGATACTGGAGCGTGTTCAGCCGCGCTGTGGCGGACGAGTTCCTCGGCTATGTCGGACTGATTCCGGGCGGGGCGAGTGGTGAGGAGCCCCAGCTCAGCTATCGCTTCGAGGCGCGCCACTGGGGCAAGGGCTACGCTTTCGAGGCGTCCGAACGGGTGGTCGCCCACGGTATCGCGACGCTGGGCCTGCCCGCCCTCGCGATCCTGACCCATCCGCAGAACGCGGCATCCTGCCGGCTCGCGCAGAAGCTCGGCTTCACGCGCCAGGCCGAGGCTTCGGCCGTGCTGATCGGCGATCCGCCGGTGCCCGGTGCGCAGTTTCGCCTGAACGGCGCGGACTGGCGGGGGCGGAGTCAGGCCGCCAGCGGCTTGAAGGCGAGATAGGCGGCGGCGATGGCGCCGACGATGCCGAACAGGAAGAGCACGAGCTTGAGCTGCGTCGCGCGGCTGGCGAAGGCGACGTCGCCCGCCTCGACCTTCGGGTATTTGTCGAGCAGACGGGCGACGGCGAGGTTCTCGGCGACATCGCAGAGCCCGCCGAGCAGCCAGCCGCCGCCGCAGAGCGCCGCGACCCACCAGGGCTGGCCCCGCATGGCGAGGCCCGCGATCAGCATGGCGCCGACGATCGCATAGGTGAAGGCGAAGGCGACATCGGCCGGCAGCACCCGGTTGCGATAGCGGGCGCGGTGCGTCTCGCCATAGAGGGCGAAGAGCTTCTCGACATCGGCGGCGTTGTAGCCGTTCCAGTCGTTCTCGAGCATGCGCGGCACGCCCTGGCGGCTCGACCAGATGCCCGCGACCCAGAACAGCACCATCACCAGCACCGGCCCCCAGACGAAGACGGCGAGCGGGATGGTCTCGGGATAGAAGGCGACGGGGTCGATCATCAGGCGGAGGCTCTCGCGGCGGGCTTGGCGGTTCGGCGACAGGGTAGCGGGAGGCCCCGCAGGCGCCAAGCGCTATGACGCCGAGCGCTGCGGCGCAGGGACCGCGCGAGAGGTCCCTCACCCGGCCGGCAGGATCTCCTGCTCGATCGCGCCGAAGATGGAGTGGCCGGCGGCGTCCTTCATCTCGATGCGGACGATATCGCCGAAGCGCAACGGCTGCTCCTGCGGCATCGGGACGGACCAGGCCAGGATCGTTCCCGCCTGCAGGTCATGCCGCTCGGCCGCCCGTGCCAGCAGGTCGCCCGCCGCCACGGCGCCGGTCGCCTGGCCGGGCCGAGGCGGCTGCTGGTTGACCCTGAACAGCAGCGGCAGGTCGATGCGCCCTTGGCGCCAGGAGGGGCCGATCTCGTCGGGCGTGACGACGACAGGCGAAAAGCTGCAGGCCACTTCCCGTCCCAACGCGCCGCCTGCGCGTTCATTGTCCTTCGTCTCGATCACCCGGCAGCCCAGCATCACCACCCTGACCAGCGCCGCGGCCTGGGCCGGGCTCGCAGCGGCCGGGACATCGCCCACGATCGCCGCCAGGCCCACCTCGGCGGCGAGTCCGGCCGCTTCGTCCAGGGCCCGCACGGGCTGGCGCGGCCCCAGCGCCCCGGCGGAGCGGGCGGGGGCGAGATCCCCCGCCTGGCCGGCCGCGACGAGACGGCCGAAGGCGCGCGGCAGGGGCGCGGCGCAGTCATGCTCGTGGAAGCGGAAGGAGGGCACCGAACCGTGCTCCAGACTGACCGCAAGGTCCTCCAGACGCGGGGCTTGCCGGTCCCAGTCGTCGAGCGCCGCCTGCAGTGTCGGCACCACGGGAAAGGCGTCGGTGGCGCGGGTCAGATCGCGCGAGACGACGACCAGGCGGCCATCCCGACCATGCATAAGCGAAGCGAGTTTCATGTCTTTCCAATCCGCGCGCGACACGCCAATAAGAGTTCAACAAGCCCGTGGGAGGATCACCTTATGAAACGCCGCGACTTTTTGAAAACAGGTGCTCTCGCCGCCGCCGCGACGCCGGTCGCGATGCCTGCGATCGCGCAGTCGCAGCCCGAGGTGAAGTGGCGGCTGACCTCGAGCTTCCCGAAGTCACTCGACACGATCTTCGGCACGGCGCAGCAGTTTTCCAAGCTGGTCAGCGATGCCACCGACGGCAAGTTCCAGATCCAGGTTTTCGCGCCCGGCGAGATCGTGCCCGGCCTGCAGGCGCTCGACGCGGTCTCCTCCGGTACGGTCGAATGCGCGCATTCGCCGACCTATTTCTACATCGGCAAGGACCCGACGCTCGGGCTGGGCACCGGCATCCCCTTCGGCCTGAATGCCCGCCAGCAGCACAGCTGGTGGTATTTCGGCGGGGGCGAGCAGATCGTCAACGGCGTGCTCGATCGCTTCAATGCGTACTCCATCCCCTGCGGCAATTCCGGCTGCCAGATGGGCGGCTTCTTCCGCAACGAGCTCAAGGGGCTCGACGACCTCAAGGGGCTGAAGTTCCGTGTCGGCGGCATGGGCGGAGCGGTTCTCGCCAAGCTCGGCGTGGTGCCGACCCAGATCGCGCCCGGCGACGTCTACCCGGCGCTGGAGCGCGGCACGATCGACGCGGCCGAGTTCGTCGGCCCCTATGACGACGAGAAGCTCGGCTTCATCCGCGTCGCCAAATACTACTACTATCCCGGCTGGTGGGAGGGCGGCGCGATGCTGCACCTGATCATCGGCAAGGAGGCCTGGGCCAAGCTGCCCAAGCACTACCAGGCGATCGTCAGCCAAGCCTGCGAGGCGGCCAACAACTGGATGCTCGGCAAATACGACTTCGTGAACCCGGGTGGCCTGCGCCGGCTGGTGGCGCAGGGTGCGCAGCTTCGCCCCTTCCCGCTTCCGGTGATGGAAGCCGCGCTGAAGGCGGCCGAGGAATACTACGCCGAGACCTCCGCGAAGAGCGCGGACTTCAAGAAGGGCTATGATTCGATGGTGGCCTTCCGCGGCGAGAACCTGCTCTGGTGGCAGGTGGCGGAGTTGTCCTTCGACAGCTTCATGAACCGGCTCAAAGCGCGCTGAGCGCCCGATCACGGGAGGCTTCGGCCAGCCGATGACGACCAAGCCCCTGTCTCCCCAGCCGGACACGCCGCTCCGGCTGGAGCAGTTCCTGCCTTATCGCCTCAATGTCGTGGCCTTCCACTCGGCCCGCGCGCTGGGGCGCATCTACGACGCGCAGTTCGGCATCGGCATTCCCGAATGGCGGGTGGTGGCGCAGCTCGGCGAATTCGGCAAGCTGACCTCTCGCGACATCGGCGAACTCGCGCAGATGCACAAGACCAAGGTCTCGCGCGCCGTCACGGAGCTGGAAAAGCGCGGGCTCGTCTCGCGGGCCGAAAACCGCCAGGACCGGCGCGAATCCTTCGTCGCGCTGACCGCAGCCGGCGAGCGGATCTACGCCCAGATCGTGCCGCTGGCGCTCGCCTTCCAGGCGCGCTGGACGGAGGGCATCGCGCCCGAGGAGCTCAAGGTCTTCGAGCGCGTGCTCTCGACCCTGACGGAGCGCAGCCGCCACCTCGCCGGCAGCTATCGCGACGACGAGGGCTGAGGGCTCCGTCTTGCACCGCTTACCTCTCCCGCGTCGTCATTCCGGGCGCAGCGAAGCGGAGGCCCGGAATCCATCGTAAGGCCCGACGGCGCTCTATGATGGATTCCGGATCGGCGCCGCTGCGCGGCTTGTCCGGAATGACGGTGAGGAAACCGACGAAGGTCGCAGACGACGTTAGATCGCCCCGCTAATTGACGGCTGTCGATCAAAAAACCGCGCGAGATTGCGGCGGATGCGCTCCAGCGGCGGTTCGCCGGCCGGGGGCGGCTCGAAGGTCCGGCCCGTGATGGTCTCGAAGGCGCGGACATAGACCTCCGAGGTCTGCGCGATCAGTTCGGCCGGGATGGGCGGCAGCTCTTCCTTGTAGGGATCGCAGCGGGCGACGACCCAGTTGCGGACGAAATCCTTGTCGAAGGATTCGGGCTTCTCGCCGGTCTCGAACCGCGCGGCATAGCTGCCGGCCATCCAGTAGCGGCTGGAATCGGGGGTGTGGATCTCGTCGGCGAGCAGGATGGTGCCGTCGGTGTCGGTGCCGAACTCGTATTTGGTGTCGGCGAGGATCAGGCCGCGCTGGGCGGCCATCGCCTGGCCCCGGGCGAAGAGCGCCAGCGCATAGCGGCTGACCGTCTCCCACTGCTCGCGGGTCAAAAGCCCCTCGTCGATGATCTGTGCGGCGGAGAGCGGCTCGTCATGGCCGCCGTCGAAGGCCTTGCTGGTCGGGGTGATGATCGCCTCGGGCAGGCGCTCATTGTCGCGCAGGCCGTCGGGCAGCGTGATCCCGTACATCGCGCGCTGCCCCTGCTTGTACAGGGTCAGGATCGAGGTGCCGGTCGTCCCGGCGAGATAGCCGCGCACCACGATCTCGACGGGAAGGATGTCGAGCCGCTTGCCGATGACGACATTGGGATCGGGATATTCGAGCACGTGGTTGGGGCAGATGTCGGCGGTCTGCTCGAACCAGTGGCGCGCCGTCTGCGTCAGCACCTGGCCCTTGCAGGGGATCGCGGCGATGGCGCGGTCGAAGGCGCTCAGCCGGTCGGTCGAGATCAGGATGCGGCGCCCGTCAGGGAGATCGTAGTTCTCGCGAACCTTGCCGCGATAATAGTTCGGCAGTTCGGGGATGAAGGCAGCTTCCAGCGCCAGAGGAAGGGTCATGTCGGCATCGCCCGGTCACAACGCCGGCGCGACATGCGCCGGCGGGTGCGAGCCTTCTAGACAGTCGGCGCGCGCACGCCAACCGCCCTCGATCCACGAGCGCTGGCGGCGCAGCGATTGCCCGGCGAGGGCGAATATGGCATGCGGACCCGACATCGTCCGGTGCCCGCGGGCATCGCTCCATAGTTCCGTCGCGTTTGGAGGCTGTTGTCGGCGACGGGGACGAGCCGCCAGCCAGGGGCAAGGATCGTCCGGCATTCGAGACCGACAAGCAGGTGACGTGATCCGACTCCCGATGACATCGAGATCCTCCCCTCCGCGGCGCGTCCTGCGCCTCGTGGCTGCGCTCGTTGCCCTGGCGGCCATGGGCGGCGGCGCGGTGGCGCAGTCCCCCGCCTGCAACGCCTGGCGCTCGGAGCTGGCGAGTCTGCAGGGCCAGGGCGGCGGCGATCCGCGCGCCGCGCAGATGGCGCAGCGTGTCGGCTCCCAGCTCGCCCAGGCGACGAACCAGTACCGGGCGATGGGTTGCGAGCGCGGCGGCTTCACCTTCTTCGGCGAGGGACCGCCCCGCGAATGCGGCGGGTTGCGCGCGCAGATCGGCCAGTTGCAGGGACAATATGCGCGGCTGCAGCAGATGGCCCGGGGCGGCGCGCTCGAGCAGCGCCGCGCTCAGCTGGCAGCGGCGATCAATGCCAATTGCCGGGCGCCGCAGCAACGCGGCTTCTTCGAGACGATCTTCGGCCTGGAGCCGCGCCGCGGCGAAATCGATTCGACCCTGCCTGAGCTCGACCCGGAGCAGCCGCTGGAGCCGGAAAAGCCGCGCCTCGGCGGGCCGCAGACGGTCTGCGTGCGGACCTGCGACGGCTTCTTCTTCCCGCTCGCGAACAATCCCGGCGGTCGCGACAGCTCGGACGAGATGTGCCAGGCGCTCTGCCCGGGCACACAGACCCTGGCCTATGGCATGACCAATGGCGGCGAGATCCAGAACGCGGTCGCACGCTCGACCGGGCAGCCCTATGCCTCGCTGCCGAATGCGGGGAAATACCAGCGCAGCTTCGACGCCGCCTGCACCTGCCGCGCGCCCGGCCAGAGCTGGGCCCAGGCGCTGAAGGAGGCCGAATACCTGCTCGACAAGCGCAAGGGCGACGTCATCGTCACCGAGCAGCGCGCGGCGGAGCTCTCGCGCCCCAAGGAGGCGAAGCCCGATCCGCGGCGCCGCGGCGCCCCGCCGGCCCCGCAGCCGGCCGCAGTCGAAATCCCCGACGAGAAGCCGATGCCGTCCGAGAATTCGCCGACGGCCGGCACGGAATCGGCGGGTGTCGGCCCGCAATCGGTCGGCGAGCGCGTGCTCGACAAGGGCGACGGTCTCAAGCGCGAGACGCAGAGCGTGACCGGCGAACGCCGCACCGTCCGGATCGTCGCGCCGAACCTCGCGCCGAACCTCGGAACCGCAACGATCCGTCCCTGAATGATCCGAATGACGCCGCCGCTCCGCTAACGCTCAGGCGCTCTCGCCCCTGAGCCGACGCAGTGCCTTGTCACGGCCGAAGAGCGGCAGCAGGGCCGCCAGTTCGGGCCCGTGATCCTGCGCAGTCAGGGCCTGGCGCAGCGGCATGAACAGGGCCTTGCCCTTGGCGCCGGTCGCGGCCTGGACAGCGGCCGTCCAGCTTTTCCAGGTGGTCGCGTCGAAGGGCTCGGGCGGCAGCACGGACGCCGCGGTCGCGGCGAACTCCGCATCGGCGATGACCGGCCTGATCGGCCCGCGCACGACGTCGTCCCAGAGGCGGGCGTCGTCGAGCTTCGCGAGGTTGCCGCGGATCGCGAGCCAGAACGGTTCCGCCCCTCCGATGCCCAGTGCCGCCAGACGCGTTGCGACCGCCTGATAGGGCAGCTGGTGAAGCGTGCGGGCGCTGAGCGTGTCGAGGTCGTGCTCGTCGAACTTGGCCGGTGCGCGCGAGACATGGGCGAGATCGACCAGACCGGCCAGTTCGTCGAGGCTCGACACCGGGCGCACCGCATCCGACGAGCCGGTCAGCGTTGCGAGCGCCGCGACCGCCAGCGGCTCGACGCCGGCCTCGCGCAGGCCGCGCAGCGAAAGATGGCCGAGCCGCTTCGAGAGCCCCTCGCCGCTCGCCGTGGTCAGCAGGTTGTGGTGGCCGAAGGCCGGCAGCGCCGCCCCCAGCGCCTGGAAGATCTGGATATGCACCGCCGTATTGGTGACGTGGTCCTCGCCCCGGATGATGTGGGTCACGCCGGTCGCCGCGTCGTCCACGACCGAGGGCAGATGGTAGAGATAGCTGCCGTCCTCGCGGATCAGCACCTGGTCGGAGAGCGAGGCGCAATCGACATGGGCGTCGCCGCGGATCAGATCGGTCCAGGCGACAACGCGTGGCTCCAGCAGGAAGCGCCAATGCGGCCGGCGCCCTTCCGCCTCGAGCTTCGCGCGGTCCTCGGCGGTGAGCTTCAGCGCGGCGCGGTCGTAGATCGGCGGCAGGCCGCGGGCAAGCTGGCGCTTGCGGCGCCGGTCGAGTTCGTCGGCGGTCTCATAGCAGGGGTAGAGCCGGCCCGCAGCGCGCAGATCCTCCGCCGCCGCATCATAGAGCGAGAGGCGCTGCGACTGGCTGATGACGAGATCGGGCGTGATGCCGAGCCAGGCGAGATCCTCGGCGATGGCGGCGGCGTATTCCGGCTTCGAGCGCGCGAGATCGGTGTCGTCGTAACGCAGCATGAAGCGCCCGCCATGGCGCCGGGCATAGAGCCCGTTGAACAGGGCCGAGCGGGCATTTCCGATATGCAGATAGCCCGTCGGCGAGGGCGCGAAGCGTAGGAGCGGCGGGCGGGAAGGCGCGGGGCTGGTCATGGCGGCGCTTATGGCGCTTTTGGCCGGCAGCGACAATCGCCTCCGCCGGCCATGTGCAGGGGGCATGATGCGATGCGAACGCCGCCATTGCAGCGCAGCACAATCTCCGGCTTAATGATGGCATTCGAATGGACCCGGTGAAAATCCGGGTGGCTCTTCCGGCCGCCGATCCGCCGGACAACCCAACTGCCGATCCCGCCTGAAGCCTGCGCCTGCCGCCGGGTCCGATCGCTATGGGTTTTTTTCATGACACGATTGTCCAGCTATCGCCGCGAATGGTTCTCCAACATCCGGGGCGACATCCTCTCCGGCATCGTCGTGGCGCTCGCGCTGATCCCGGAGGCGATCGGCTTCTCGGTCATCGCCGGCGTCGACCCCAAGGTCGGGCTGTTCGCCTCCTTCGCGATCGCCTGCGTGTCGGCCTTCGTCGGGGGGCGGCCAGGGATGATCTCGGCGGCCACTGCCGCCACCGCCGTGCTGATGGTCACGCTGGTGAAGGAACACGGCCTGCCCTATCTCTTCGCCGCGACGATCCTGATGGGGCTGATCCAGCTCGGGGCCGGCGCGTTGCGCCTGGGGCGCCTGATGAACTTCGTCTCGCGCTCGGTCATCACCGGCTTCGTCAACGCCCTCGCGATCCTGATTTTCATGGCGCAGCTGCCGGAGCTGATCGGCGTGCCCTCGCTGACCTATGCGATGATCGCGGGCGGCCTCGCGATCATCTATCTCCTGCCCTATGTCACCAAGGCGATCCCCTCCCCACTCGTCGCCATCGCGGTGCTGACGGCGCTGGCCTGGGGTCTCGGGCTGGATCTGCGCACCGTCGGCGATCTCGGCGAACTGCCTTCGACGCTGCCGGTCTTCGCGCTGCCGCAGGTGCCGCTGACCTTCGAGACGCTGCGGATCATCTTTCCCTATTCGGTCGCGCTGGCGGCGGTGGGGCTGCTGGAATCGTTGCTGACGGCCCAGATCGTCGACGACATGACCGAGACGACCAGCAACAAGAGCCAGGAATGCTACGGCCAGGGCGCCAGCAACATCGCCTCGGCGCTGATCGGCGGCATGGGCGGCTGCGCCATGATCGGCCAGTCGGTGATCAACGTGACCTCGGGCGGGCGCGGCCGGCTCTCGACCTTCGTGGCCGGGGCCTTCCTGCTCTTCCTGATTCTCGTGCTCGACGATCTCGTGCGGATCATCCCCATGGCCGCCCTGGTCGCGGTGATGATCATGGTCTCGATCGGCACCTTCTCCTGGCGCTCGATCCTCGACCTGCGGACCAATCCCCTGCCTTCCTCCATCGTGATGCTGGCGACTGTGACGACCGTGGTGGCGACGCATGACCTCGCCAAGGGCGTGCTCGTCGGCGTGCTTTTGTCGGGCGTGTTCTTCGCCGGCAAGGTCGCGCGCCTCGTCGCCGTCGAGAAGCGCGACAGCGCGGATGGCACGGCCGTTACCTATGTGGTCCGCGGCCAGATCTTCTTCGCCTCGGTCGAGAGCTTTCTCCGCGATTTCTCCTTCGAGGAGCGGCCCGCGCGCGTGACGATCGACCTGACGCATGCGCATTTCTGGGACATTTCGGCGATCGGCGCGCTCGACAAGGTGGTGCTGCGCCTGCGCAAGAACGGGGCGGAGGTCGAGGTGCTCGGCCTCAACGAGGCCAGCGCGACGATGGTCGACCGCTTCGGGCGGCACGACAAGGGCGACGCGGGGCCAGCAGCCGTCCACTGAAGCCCGGGCGAGCCGGCCTCAGAAATCGATGCTCTCGCCGCCGTTGCGGCCGACACCGCGGACCAGCGCGGCATCCGGCTCATGGACCGGCTCGCCGCCGTCGACGAAGCCATGGCGCGGTGGCTGGCGCGGCCCCTCGTCCGTCAGTCGGACGCCGGCAGGACCCAGGACTGCCCGGCGCCTGCGGCGAAACTCCTCCTGCAGAACCATCACGGTCTGTCGGGCATGGCCGTCCGCGACGATCTCGGCGACGCGCCGGCCCAGCCCGAGCGCGGACAGGATTTCGTCCCGCTGCGGATCGGGGCGCTGCGCGAGCCAGGCCGCCGGAACGATCGCGCCGTCGCGCCCGAGCGCCCCCGCGGGCTTCCAGCCCTGACGCAGCTCACAGAGGCGGGCGATCTCGGTCTCCGAGAAAGGCCTGACCGGATCGAAGACATCGACCAGCGGGGCCGCGGTCGCTTCGCTCAGGAGGGTGCGGCTCTCCTGAGCCGCCAGCGCCGTCAGCAGGGCACCGCGAGCGGCCGTCAGCGCTGCGCCCGTTGCATCGATGCCCTCGCCCAGCGTCTCGGCCAGCAGCGCGCCGAGCGGTGCGATCGGCACCACCCGGCACGGGATGCCGAGGCTCTGAGCGAACGCCTGACTCTCCGCCTGCTCCCGCTCCTCGTCCCCGGCCATGTCCAGCACGACGGCGCAGACGCGCTCCGGCCCGACCGCATCGACCGCCATCATGGCCGCGAGCGCAGGGGCCAGCCCGCCGAGTGCGAGCAGAATTCCGGCCGTGCCCGTCCGGCGGACATGGTCGCGCAGACCGAGCACGCAGGCGGCGTAATCGGCCGCATCCGCGGTCGGCACCGGCGCGATCTCTCCCGTCTCGCAGCGCCAGGCGCCGCGCTCGCGGCTCCAAGGCATGACCGCGAGCGCCTCCGCGAAGGCGGGCAGCTGGAGCGTCAGATTGCGTTCGTGCCCGAGCGCGAAGGAGGCGCCGTCGAGGACCTGCTCGTCCTGTCCGCCCACCGCGTTGAGCCAGACCAGCGGCAGGCCCGTCTCGACGACGCGCGCGACGGCGGCGTTCATGCGGACGTCGCCGATGCCGCGGCGATAGGCCGAGGCATCGGCGACGAGCAGCATCTCGGCGCCCGTCTCGGCCAGGCACTCCGCCACCTCCTCGTCGGCGATATCGGTGCCGATCGCCAGCCCCAGACGGACCTGCCCGCGGAACGGCACCGGCCCCGGCATAGGCCCGGTGGAGAACACCCTCGCCTCGTCGACACCGCCGTATGCGCCGAGGCGGTGCTTGAAGCGCACCGCCTGGATCACGCCGCCGTCGAGCAGCGCCAGCGCATTGTAGATCCGGCCGCCCTCGACCCAGGGCAGGCCGAGCAGAACCGCGGGACCGCCATCGGCCGTCTCGCGCGCGAGCGCCTCGCAGGTGCGGCGACAGGCGTCCTGGAAGGCCGGAACGAGGGTCAGCCCGGCTGGCTGCCCGCCCGCCAGCATCAGCTCGGGAAACAGGACGAGATCGGCCCCGGCCCGGGCCGCCTCGCGGCGCGCGGCCCGGACGAGGTCGGCATTGCGCGCGACGTCCCCGAGCGTGGCGTTCGCTTGCGCCAGGGCGAGCCGGAAGAAGCTTGCGGTCATGGCCGTGGCTGTAGCGCGGCGCGCACGGCCGGGCAACGGCGCGCCGCAGGCCCGCCCGCGGCCGCGCTTAACCGGACGTTAGGGTTAAGCGGTCATGAATGGGACACGAGCCGCTCCTGCAAGATTGCCGGCCGTCGTTCGGAGAAGCGACCATGCGTACCCGCCAGACTCATCGACCGGGCCGAAGCCTCGCCCTCGCCGCCCTCGCTGCCTGCACGCTCGGTGCCCTCTCGCAGGCGCGAGCGGCCGACTACCCCGTCCTGCGCGGGTCCCAGATCGACGACGCGCCGCCCGCGCCGGAATTCTTCGATGGCAACACGAACTGGTCGGGCTTCTATGTCGGCGGCGGCGCCGGGGTCTCCTCCACCAAGTTCGAGCCGGGCAACGGGCTGCAGAACCTCGCCAACTTCGCCTACCGCAACACCCTGCTCGGCAGCGAGGTGAACATGGGCAGTCTGGTGGGCAATCTGCCGTCGAAGACCGACAGCGGCGCGACGTTTTTCGGCTTCGCCGGCTACAATTTCGCCTTCGGCGATGTGATCCTCGGCCTGGAGGCGGACTACACCAAGTCCAACCACGAATATCTGCTCAGCGACTTCATCGGGCGCCGCTCGACGACATCCGACGGCACGATCAACGACTACACCCTGACGACGCGGCATGGCGCCGCACTGAAGGATTACGCTACCGCGCGCATCCGGATGGGCTGGGCCTATGGGCGCATCATGCCCTTCGCCACGATCGGCGGCGCCGTGGGGCGTTTCGACACGACGTCGACGATCGATGCGACCTGGCGCTTCACCCGCACCAACCCCATCACCGGTGCGATCGACAACAATGTCGTGGCCTCTGGCTATCCGCTGCGCGTCGGCTCCACCAAGAGCAATGTCTACGGCTTCGGCCTGACCGCCGGCGGCGGCATCGACATGGCGCTCACCGAGAACCTGTTCCTGCGCGCGGAATACCAGATCATCCGCTTCGCCGATGTCGAAGGCACCACGGCCACGATCAACACCGGCCGTGTTGCCGCTGCGCTGAAGTTCTGACGCCGCCTGTCTCGACCGACATGAAAAAAGCCGGGGCGGCACGCCCCGGCTTTCCTGTTTCAGCCCCTCGAACGGTGGCGTCTCACTCCGCCGCCTCGACCTCCGGACGGACCCGCCCGGCCCGCTCGCGCTTGACCAGTTCGGCCACGAGGAAGGCGAGCTCCAGCGCCTGCTCGGCGTTGAGGCGGGGATCGCAGACCGTGTGGTAGCGGTCGTTGAGATCGGCATCGGTCATGCCGCGCGCGCCGCCGGTGCATTCGGTGACGTTCTTGCCGGTCATCTCCAAATGCAGGCCGCCGGCATGGGTGCCTTCCGCCTGATGCACCGCGAAGAAGTTCTTCACCTCGGTCATGATCAGGTCGAAGGGCCGGGTCTTGTAGCCGCTGGCGGCCTTCACGGTGTTGCCGTGCATCGGGTCGCAGGACCAGACGACGTTGCGCCCTTCCCGCTTGGTGGCGCGCACCAGCGCCGGCAACGTGTCGAACACCTTGTCGGCGCCGAAGCGGCCGATCAGCGTCAGGCGGCCGGCCTGGTTCTGCGGATCGAGCACGTCGATCAGCTTGAGCAGGCTGTCGACCGTGGTCGAGGGGCCGCATTTCAGCCCGATCGGGTTGCGGATGCCGCGGAAGAACTCGACATGGGCATGGTCGAGCTGGCGCGTGCGGTCGCCGATCCAGACCATGTGGCCGGAGGTGTCGTACCAGTCGCCTGTGGTGGAATCGACGCGCGTCATCGCCTGCTCGTAGCCGAGCAGCAGCGCCTCGTGGCTGGTGTAGAACTCCGTCGAGCGCATCTCGGGATGCGTCTCGGGATCGATGCCAATGGCGCGCATGAAGTCGAGCGCCTCGGTGATGCGCTCGGCAACCTCGTTGTAGCGCGAGGAAGCCGGGGCATCCTTGACGAAGCCGAGCATCCAGCGATGGGCGTTGTCGAGGTTGGCGTAGCCGCCGGTGGCGAAGGCGCGCAGCAAGTTCAGCGTCGCCGCCGACTGCCTGTAGGCCTCGAGCTGGCGGCGCGGATCGGGGATGCGGGCTTCCGGCGTGAAGGCGTTGTCGTTGACGATATCGCCCTTGTAGCTCGGCAATTCGACGCCGTTGAGGGTCTCCGTCGGAGCCGAACGCGGCTTGGCGAACTGGCCGGCGATGCGCCCGACCTTCACCACGGGCGAGCC
Source organism: Allobosea sp. R86505 (assembly GCF_042466375.1). Lineage (NCBI taxonomy): Bacteria > Pseudomonadati > Pseudomonadota > Alphaproteobacteria > Hyphomicrobiales > Alloboseaceae > Allobosea > Allobosea sp. R86505. The sequence goes on from NZ_JAXHPY010000001.1 coordinate 3,835,674, forward strand.
GCCGGCGAAGGTCAGCACCACCGCCATCTGCAGGAAGAGCCGGAAGAAATCGCGGATGTTGTCGGCCGAATGCTCGCCGAAGCTTTCGGCACAGTCTCCGCCCTGGAGCAGGAAGGCCTCGCCGCTTGCGACTTTCGCGAGCGCCTTCTTCAGCTTGCGCGCCTCACCCGCAAAAACGAGGGGCGGAAAGCCGGCGAGCTGCTGCTCGACCGCCCTCAGGGCTGCCTGGTCCGGATAATCCGGAATCTGCTGGACGGGCTTTGCCCTCCAGCTCTCGGGCGTCCACCGCTCCGACATGGGTCCTGCTCCTGACTTCACTCCGCGCCGGTTAACCTGTTCGTAAGCGCGAAGGCGCGCCTATACACCCAAGGCGCCGCGAAGGCCACCATAGCGAGCAAGTCCGGCGGAGACCGGCGCGGCGGCGCTTTGGTTGGCGAAAGCTGAATCGGTTCAGCCGCTTGCCGGCGGGGGCTCGCAGATCGATTCCGGCTCATCACATCGCGCATGAACGCAATGACATTGCAGTTCAACCGGTTCGAACGCTGATTCAACGCCGATGGCGAGCGTTGCCCGCCTGCCTCGGGTCAGGCCGGCTCGATGTCCGTGCGGCTGAAGTCGTCGCCCTTGAACAGCAGCCGGGCCTTCAAATGCCGGGCCGTGGCGTAGGAGAAGCAATCCCCGAGATTGAGGATGCCAGGACGTCCCGGTCCCATCCCGTAACGCTCGGCCGCCTCGACAGCGAGTGCTGTGACTGCGATGTCGGGAGCAATGGGGGCGATCGCGAGCGTCGACATGATCTCGTCGACCAACTGCAGGCCTAGCTTTCGGTCGCAGTTTTTGAGCCTGCCAACCGCGCATGCAGCCTCCCAGATCGAGACCGTAGAGACGAAGCGCTGCGAGGACCGGTTTCGGCCAAGGAGGTCGGACAGGAGAGCGCCATCATGCTCGGGCATCAAGATCGAGACGAGCGCCGACGCATCGATAACGATCAAAGTCGTTCATCCTCGCCGTTGATCTCGTCATAGAAGGCCCGATCGGCGGGAAGGCCGCTATCTGGCATGGCAGCTAGCTTGGCATGGATCGGCGCGAGCTTCTCCCACAGCGTCGGCTCGGCAGCCTCGCGCTGCGCCTTCTCGCGAAGCGCCTCGTGGACGATCTCGGTCAGGCCCTTGCCGTGCTTGGCGGCGAGTCTGCGGGCGAGCGCCTCGACCTCGTCGTTCTTGATGCTGATGCCCATGGCGACAGTCCCGTTCTAGAACGCTCGTTCGCGAATTCTAGAATAGGCGCGTTTCCGCCACGATGCAATCAGCCCGCCCGCGGCGTCCGCATCGTCACCAGTTCCTCCGCCGCGCTCGGATGCAGCGCGATGGTGCGATCGAAATCGGCCTTGGTGGCGCCCATCGTCACGGCGATGGCGACGGCCTGGATGATCTCGCCGGCGTCGTGGCCGAGGATGTGGACGCCGAGGACCTTGTCCGTCTTCGCGTCGACGACGAGCTTCATGTAAATGCGTTCGGCCCGGCCGGAGATGGTCGCCTTCATCGGGCGGAAGGCGGATTCGAAGATGCGAAGCTCGCGCCCGCCGGCCGCCGCCTGGACCTCCGACAGGCCGATCGTGCCGATCTCCGGCGTGGTGAAGACGGCCGAGGCGATCAGGCCGTGGTCCATCTGCCAGGGCTTGTTCCCGAAGGTCGAGTCGGCAAAGGCGTGCCCCTCCCGGATCGCGACGGGGGTGAGGTTGACGCGGTTGGTGACGTCGCCGACGGCGTGGATCGAGGGCACGCTGCTGCCGGAGTTCCCATCGACGATCACCTCGCCGACCGGACCGAGCTCGACCCCGGCCTCGGCGAGACCCAGACCGGTCGTGTGCGGGCGCCGGCCGGTCGCGACCAGGATCACGTCGGCATCGATCGGATCGCCGCTGGCGCAATGGGCGCGGCGGCAGCCATCGGGCAATAGCTCGATGCGCTGAACCGTGCAGCCCAGGCGGAAATGAATTCCGGCATGTTCGAGCGCGTCGCGCAGGCGGTTGCGGATGTCCTCGTCGAAGCCGCGCAGGACATTGTCGCCGCGGTGCAGCACCGTGACCTCGACGCCGAGCCGCACGAAGAGGCTGGCGAATTCGAGCGCGATGTAGCCGCCGCCGACGACCAGCATCCGCTTCGGCAGGCTCGGCAGATGGAAGATCTCGTTGGAGGAGATGCCGAGTTCGCCACCCGGGATCGGCGGGTCGAAGGCGGGCCAGCCGCCGGTCGCGACAAGAATATGGCGGGCGCGAATGGTTTCGCCGCTTTCGGCGAGGCGAACCGTGTGGGCATCGACGACGGTGGCGCGCTCCTCGCGGATGGTCACGCCGGCGCCGTCGAGGCCCTTGCGGTAGAGCCCGGAAAGCCGGGAGACCTCATTGGCGACCGCATCGCGCAGCGTCGGCCAGTCGAAGCTCGGCTTGGGTACGGTCCAGCCGAAACCCGTCGCGTCCTCGAAATCCTCGGCAAAGCGGCTGGCATAGACGAAGAGCTTCTTGGGCACGCAGCCGCGGATGACACAGGTGCCGCCGATGCGGTCCTCCTCGGCGATCATCACGCGGGCGCCGTGGCCGGCTGCGATGCGGGCGGCGCGGGTGCCGCCGGAGCCGGCCCCGATGACGAACAGATCGACGTCGAACTCAGCCATGATGCGCCTCTTCAGCTTCGGTTGGCGGTGATGATAGGGCGGCGGGCGGCGGCGCGCAGAGCCACAGGGCCGCAGCCGTGAGCGCCGCGATCCACCAGCCCTGCCAGGCGCCATGGGCCACCGACGCGACGGCGAAGGCGCCGGCGAAGAGCGCCAGCCGCGGCGCCAGATCGGCCGCCGCGAACCGGCGCAGGCGCGCCAGGCAGGCCAGGCCGGCCAAGGTCAGCAGCAGCGCGCCGAGCGCACCCGTCTCGACCCAGGCCTGGAGCGGTGCGTTGTGAGGATGGCCGACGGCGAGAAGGGTGCGACGGGGTGGCGAGACCTCGATCGCAACGGGGTGACGGTCGAGCGTCGGCGAGGTGCCGAAGCCCGCGCCGAACACCGGTCGCGCCAGCGCCGCCTCGCCGAAAGAGAGCCAGATGTCGACGCGGTCGCGCGAGTGGGAGCCGGCGAGGCGCTCGTGCAGGGAGGCCGGGAGCACGGCGTCCCCCAGGCGGCCCGCCACCGGCGCCAGCGCCATCGTGGCGGCGAAGCCCGCCGCAACGGCCGCGAGCACGAGGTGAGGTGCGAGCCGGGCGGTCAGGCCGACACCGACCATCACGAGGAAGCCGAGCCCGGCGGCGCCGCTGTCGGAACCGAAGCAGGCCCAGCCGAGTGCCAGGACGAGCAGCGCGCACAAGGCCGCGTCCCATCGGGTCACGGCCGCCCCGCCACGGAGCAGAGCATAGGCCGCCGCCGACAGCATCAGGCAGGTCAGGACCGGGCGGTTGAAGATGTAGCTCTGGGATCGGCCGATCTCGAGCGTCGCCCGCAGCGACAGCCCGGTCGCCAGTTCGGCCATCATGAAGACGATGGCGACGATGATCGCCCCGGCGAGCGCCCGGACGACGAGACGGTCGGGACGAAACCGGCCCGAGGCCATGATCGCGGCGCCGCAGGCCACCGGCAGGACGAATTCGCCCCAGGCGGCCAGCCCCTGAGCAGGGCGGTGGCTCCAGGCCAGCGAGATCAGGGCCAGAAGGATGAAACCGACGAGCGCGAGCCCGATCGGGCTGCGCAGGATCATCACGAGGCGCCGCCAGGCGGGACGCCAGCCCTCGGCCGTCAGCCCCGCGGCGACGAAGGCGACCGCGGCGAGCGCCAGGACCAGCGGCGCGGAGCGGTTCGCGATCCACATCACCAGCGGCATGGCGACCAGCAGACCCGTGCCGAGCGCAGCGAGCCGCGTTGGAACGGGACCCTCGATACGCCGCAGGCCTGCGCCGGGAAGAACGGTGAGATTCATGCCGCAGCGATTACGCCATCGCATCCTGTCCCACCAGTGATTCGCGCTGTGCGGGCCCCCGATCGCGGCTTCGGCATGCCCCAGCCGCGAAATATCTTGACTCGCGATTGTGCAATCGGGCGCAATTGACGGCGGACGCGGCGAAGTGCCACTGGCGGCGTCACCCAAGAATTGCGCGGACCAATCCGCGAGCGGAGGAACACCATGTTGTCATCCATTCTCAAGCGCGGCGCCCTCGTCGCCGTCGCCGTTGCCGGGCTTTCAACGGCCGCCTTCGCCCAACTCGAACTGAAGATCATGGCGCCGGCTTCGCCCGGCGGCGGCTGGGACGGGACCGCGCGCTCGATGCAGCAGGCGCTGACCGCGTCGGGCATCGCCAAGAGCGTGCAGGTGACCAACGTCACCGGCGCCGGCGGCACGATCGGCCTCGCGCAGCTGATCAACGCCAAGGGCGACGGCTCGCAGCTAATGGTCAACGGCTTCGTGATGGTCGGCGCGATCCTGCTCAACAAGTCGCCGGTGAACCTGTCGCAGACGACGCCGATCGCGCGGCTGACCGCCGAAGCGCTGGTCATCGTGGTGCCGACGGACTCGCCGATCAAGACCGCCAAGGACCTGGCCGAGCGGGTCAAGGCCGATCCGGCCAAGGTGACCTGGGCCGGCGGCTCGGCGGGCGGCGCCGACCACATCCTGGCGGCGCTCTTCGCCGAGGCCGCCGGCGGCGACCCCAAGAAGATCAACTACATCCCGTTCTCGGGCGGTGGTGAGGCTTTGGCCGCCATGCTCGGCGGACGCGTCACCGCCGGCATCTCCGGCTATGGCGAGTTCGAAGGCCAGATCAAGGCCGGAAAGCTGCGCGTCATCGGCGTCTCGTCCGCGGCCCGTCTGGCGAATGCGCCCAACGCCCCGACTCTCAAGGAAGGCGGCGTCAATCTAGAGCTGATGAACTGGCGCTCGGTCGTGGCGCCTCCCGGCCTATCCGCCGATCAGACCAAGGTCCTGTCCGAGGCGATCGGCAAGATGGCGAAGTCCAAGGAATGGGCCGAGATCCTCAAGGCCCGCGGCTGGGACGACGCCTATCTCGGCGGCGCCGAATTCGAGGCCTTCCTGAAGGCGGAGCAGGTGCGCGTCGCCAAGGTCATGGCGGATGTCGGCCTGGTGAAGTGAAGCCGACCCCAAGCCAACCCTGACGAGGGGGCCGGCGATCGGCCCCCTTTTTTGCCTCTGCAGCCCCCGCTGCCCGATCAGCCGACGATGGACCCGCCATGACGAACGACACTCCGGCACGCGGCGCCGACCGGCCCGCCCTCGTCGTCGGCCTGCTGCTGCTGGCGGTGGCAGGCGTGGTCTATTACGACGCTTCCCAGCAGACGATCACCTCGAATTACGGCGTCGGCCCGACGGCGATGCCCTATGTCGCCTGCGTCGGGCTGGTGCTGCTCGGGCTGGCGCATCTCTTCGTCGCGTTCCGCGATGGCCTGCCCAAACCCGAGGCGGCTGATCGTGGCGCCCTGCTCTGGATCGTCGGCGGCCTCGTCGGTCTGATCGCCTGCATTGCCTTCGGCGCCGGGTTCACCCTCGCCACGACCATCCTGTTCGCCTGCACGGCGCGTGGTTTCGGCCGCCGCGCTTTGGCGGTGGATGCGGCGATCGGCTTCGTGCTCGGCCTCGCGATCTTCCTGGTCTTCGCCAAGCTCCTGACCCTGCTGCTGCCGGCCGGGCCTCTCGAACGCCTGTTCCTCTGAGGACCGCCGGCCATGGATACCACCCTTGCGCTCCTCAATGGCTTCAGCGTCGCGCTTGAGCCATCCAAACTGCTCTTCTGCCTCGTCGGCGTCTTCCTCGGGACCGCGGTCGGCGTGCTGCCGGGCATCGGTCCCGCCCTGACGGTGGCGCTGCTGCTGCCCGTCACCTTCAAGCTGGACCCTTCCGGCTCGCTGATCATGTTCGCGGGCATCTATTATGGCGGCATGTATGGCGGCTCGACGACCGCGATCCTGCTCAATGCGCCCGGCGAGAGCGCCTCGATGGCCACCGCTCTCGAAGGCTCCAAGATGGCCAAGGCCGGTCGTGGCGGCCCCGCGCTCGCCACCGCCGCGATCGGCTCCTTCGTCGCCGGGCTGATCGCCACGATCGGGCTGACCTTCCTCGCGCCGTGGCTGGTCGAGGTCGCGATCAAGTTCGGCCCCTGGGACTATTTCGCGCTGATGATCGTCGCCTTCGTCACGGTCTCGGCGACCTTCGGCGATTCCCCCTTGCGTGGGCTCACCAGCCTGTTCATCGGCATCACGCTCGGGCTCGTCGGCATCGACAAGCTGACCGGCCAGGCGCGCCTGACCTTCGGCGTGCCGGAACTGCTCAACGGCATCGAGGTGACGACGCTCGCGGTCGGCCTGTTCGCGGTGGGCGAGGCGCTCTTCGTCGCCTCCAAGCGCTTTCGCGACCCGGAGGAGATCGTCCCGATCAAGGGGTCGCTGTGGATGAGCAAGCAGGACTGGAAGCGCTCCTGGGCGCCCTGGCTGCGCGGCACCGCCTTCGGCTTCCCGATCGGCGCGCTGCCGGCGGGTGGCGCGGAGGTCCCGACCTTCCTCTCCTATTCGACCGAGAAGAAGCTCTGCAAATTCCCCGACGAGTTCGGCAAGGGCGCGATCGAAGGCGTCGCAGGGCCGGAGGCCGCCAACAACGCCGCGGCCGCCGGCGTGCTGGTGCCCCTGCTGACGCTGGGCCTGCCGACCTCGGCAACAGCGGCCATCATGCTGGCGGGCTTCCAGCAATACGGGCTGAACCCCGGGCCACTGCTGTTTGCCGAGAAGCCCGATCTGGTCTGGGGGCTGATCGCCTCGCTGTTCATCGCCAACGTCATGCTGGTGATCCTCAACCTGCCGCTGATCGGGTTGTGGGTGAAGCTGCTCGCCGTGCCGCAGCCCTGGCTCTATGCCGGCATCCTGGTCTTCGCCACGATGGGCACGCTCGCGGTCAACGCCTCGCCGGTCGAACTCGGCCTGCTCTTCGCCTTCGGCTATCTCGGCTATCTGATGCGGCGCTACGATTATCCGGTCGCGCCAATGGTCGTCGGGCTGATCCTGGGTCCGATGGCGGAGGCGCAGTTGCGTCGCGCGCTGCAGATCAGCCTGGGCGACCCGATGATCCTGCTCGAGAACCCGATCTCGGCGACGCTGCTGACCTTGGCCTTCATCGCCCTGGTCGCCCCCTTCGTGATGAAGGGGCTGAACCGCTTCAAGGCGAGCGAGGACTGAGAGCCGCCCGGCGGCCCGCGCCGACGAGCCCCAGCCGGATCAGGCTCTCGCCCGTCGCCGCCAGCGCGTCGGCGGCGGCGCGCGGCTCCCAGCCCAGCATGGCCTGCGCCTTGGCGCTGGAGGCGGTCTTGCGGCGGCCAAGTTCGGGCGTGGCAGCCTGCCGCGCGGCGGCGCTGAAGACGGCGACGAGCCGCACCAGCCAGTCCGGCAACACGCGCGTCGAGACGCGGGCCGCCGCCGGGCCGAGCCGCTCGCGCAGGGCCAGAGCAATCTCCTGCATGGTCAAGAAGTCGCCCGCGGTGGCGATGAAGCGTTCATTGGCGGCGGCCGGGTGCGTCATGGCGCGCAGATGCAGGTCGGCGACGTCGCGAACATCGACGACGCCGAACATCAGCCGCGGCACGGCCGGCAGGCGGCCTTCCAGCATGCTCTTCACCAGCAGGATCGAGGCCGACAGATCGGGGCCGAGCAGCGGCCCGAAAATGCCGACGGGGTTGATCACGGCGAGTTCGAGACCCCTGCCCTTACCATCGACATAGTCCCAGGCGGCCCGCTCGGCGAGGGTCTTCGACTTGGGATAGGCAGCGAGATCTTCAGCCGCGGCGTCGGTCCAGTCGCTTTCCGAGAAGGGCCGCGAGAGGACGCGGCCATAGCCGATCGCGGCGAAGGAGGAGGTCAGGACCACCCGGCCGACGCCTGCGGCCTTCGCCGCCCTCAGCACCCGCAGGGTGCCTTCGCGGGCGGGACGGATCAGTTCATCCTCGTGCCTGGGGGCAGCGGCCGAGAGCGGCGATGCGACGTGGAGCACATGGGAGCAGCCGGACGCGGCGCGGTCCCAGCCGGCATCCTGCAGGAGATCGGCCTGCACCACCGCGAGCCGGTCCAGCGGATCGCACCCGGCCGCCACGAGCGCGGCGCGCAGGCCGGTCTCCCGCGCGGGCGAGCGCAGCGTGGTGCGCACCCGGTGGCCCGCCTGCAGCAAGGCGAGGATGCAGTGGCCGGCAAGGAATCCGGAGCCGCCGGTGACGAGAACGGGTGGTCTGTCCATGCGGGGCTCCCTGCCGCTCGCCGGCACGCGCCATCCCAAGCTGAAGCGAAGGGAGGCGGCATCAAAAAAGCCGCCGGCGCTAACCGGCGGCTTCGATTGACCAGGCGCGAACGCCCGGCCTCAGAGCTGGTGGCCGCGCTTGCGCATTTCCTCGCTGAAGCGATCGAACAGGAAATTGCTCGTCTGGAGGCTCCAGGGCTGCAGCAGCGCGAAGATCTCGTCGATCGCGCGCGGGCGCATGGCGTTGTAGCGCTGGCCGACCGGCGAGCGGAAGAAGGCGGCGACCTCCTTGAGATCGGCCTCGCTCATGCGCTTGGCGAAGATATAGGCGGCCGAGGCGATGATCTCCTGGCGCTTCTTATCGGCTTCAGGCCGGAGGTCCTCGATGATCTGCTCCATGTCCTTGCGGATCTCGGGGCGCGTGGTGCCGACCGCCTGGGTCACGCGCTCGCGGAATTCGAGATAGATCGACTCGAAGGATTCGGCCAGGCCGGACACGATGACGACGTCGCGGCCCGCCTCGAGCCAGCTCTGCGGAATATCGGCCTTGGCCTGCGGCGCTGCCGTCTGCGCCTGAACCGGGCCGGCGAGCAGAAGCGCCAGGCTGACGGCCGCGCCGGCAAGGTGGTGACGGATCATGCAAAGCCCCTTCGTCATGCGCCGCATCGCGCTGTGTTCGAGAATGGAAGGCCGCGCCGTGCGGGGCAAGCGATCCCTGACGTCCCGGTCATGCCCGGCGCCGCCCGACTCGCGGGAGGAGCCGATGCCGCAGACGCGCATCGCGGGTTTCCATAGAGCATGACGGTGCCGAGTGGAAAGCCATAATGCGGCGATGCGATGTCGCGTGCGCTGTTTGCGAGCCGATGCGGCGGCCCGGCGAGCGCAGCGGGCAGGCTTCAGTCGAGGCTGCCCAGGACGATCAGCCCATCCTTGCCGGCGAGGATCGCGGCGCTGGCGAGGCCGAGGAACAGCCCGTGCTCGACCACGCCCGGAATGGCGGACAGGGCCGTCGCAAGGCCCTCCGGATCGACGATCACTCCGGGATGGGCGTCGAGGATGTAATGGCCGCCATCGGTGAGCAGGATGCTCCCGTCCGGCCGGCGACGCAGCACGAGTTCGCCCGGCGCGCCGGCGGTCGCCATCGCCGCAAGGACGGCACGGCGCGTCGCCTCGAGGCCGAAGGGCACGACCTCGATCGGCAGCGGGAAACGACCGAGCCGCTCGACCAGCTTGGTGTCGTCGGCGATCACGACCATGCGGGCCGAGGCGGCCGCGACGATCTTCTCGCGCAGCAGGGCGGCGCCCCCGCCCTTGATCAGGCGAAGCTCGCGGTCGACTTCGTCGGCGCCGTCGATGGTGAGGTCGAGCTCCGGCGTCTCGTCCAGCGTCGACATCGGGATCGACAGCGCACGCGCCTGCGCCTCCGTGACCTCCGAGGTTGAGACGCAGAGGACGTCGAGCCCCTCCGCGACCCGCGCGCCGAGCAGGTCGACGAAGTGCTTCGCGGTCGAGCCCGTGCCGAGGCCTAGCCGCATGCCCGGTGTCACCAGTTCGAGTGCGCGCGCGGCGGCCTGCTTCTTCAGATCGTCGGGGCTCATGGTATTGTCCTCAGATAGACGTCAGTGCGATCGCAGCGAAGGCACCCAACGGACATGGCGTTCTGCCGCCCCCGGATGGCCTCGTCGCTCCGCTCCCCGCAATGACGGCGGTCGCGGCCCGGTTCAAGCCCCGAGGCCGCCCATCAGCATGTATTTGATCTCGACGAACTCCTCGATGCCGTGGAGCGAACCCTCGCGGCCGAGGCCCGATTCCTTGACGCCGCCAAAAGGGGCGACCTCTGTGCCGAGCATGGCCGAGTTGATGCCGACCATGCCGTATTCGAGCTCCTCGGCGACCCGGAAGGCGCGGCCGAGATCCTTCGTGTAGAAATAGGCGGCGAGCCCGAAGGGCGTGTCGTTGGCGAGCGCGACGACCTCGTCCTCGCTCTTGAAGCGGTAGACGGGCGCGACGGGGCCGAAGGTCTCCTCGCGCGTCATCAGCATGGTGGTGGTGGCGCCGGCGATCACGGTGGGCTCGTAGAAGGTGCGGCCGAGCGCATGGCGCTTGCCGCCGACCACGACCTTGGCGCCATTGGCGACGGCATCCGCGACATGGCGCTCGACCTTCTCGATGGCTCGCTCGTTGATCAGCGGGCCCTGGACGACGCCGATTTCGGTGCCGTTGCCGACCTTCATCTTCGCGACCTCGCCGGCGAATTTGGCGACGAACTCGTCATGGATGCCGTCCTGCACGAACAGGCGATTGGTGCAGACGCAGGTCTGGCCCATGTTGCGGAACTTCGCCGTGATCGCGCCCTGCACGGCGGCGTCGACATCGGCGTCGTCGAAGACGATGAAGGGCGCGTTGCCGCCGAGCTCGAGCCCGACCTTCTTCACGGTGGACGCCGCCTGCTGCATCAAAAGCTTGCCGACCGGCGTCGAGCCGGTGAAGCCGATGAAGCGCACGGCGGGATGCGTCGTCATGACCTTGCCGATCGCGACCGCATCGCCCGTGACGATGTTGAGCACGCCCTTCGGGAAGCCGGCGCGGATGGCGAGCTCGATCAGGGCAAAGGCCGTCAGCGGGGTGTCGGGGGCGGGCTTGACCACGAAGGTGCAGCCGGCGGCCAGCCCCGGCGAACATTTGCGCGTGATCATCGCGGCCGGGAAATTCCAGGGCGTGATCGCGGCGCAGACGCCGACGGGCTGCTTCTGGATGATGATGCGCGAATTCGGGAAGGGCGAGGGAATGGTCTCGCCATAGATGCGCTTGGCCTCTTCCGCGTAGAACTCGACGAAGGAGGCTGCATAGGCGACCTCGCCACGCGATTCCGTCAGCGGCTTGCCCTGCTCGGCGGTCATGATCTGCGCCAGGTCTTCCTGATTGGCCATGATCAGGTCGAACCATTTGCGCAGGATGATCGAGCGCTCCTTGGCTGATTTCTTCGCCCAGGGCTTGAAGGCGCGCGAGGCGGCCTCCACGGCGGCCGTCGTCTCGTCCACCCCGAAGCGCGGCACCTTCGCCAGCAGTTCGCCGGTGGCCGGGTTGTCGACCGCATCGACGCCCTCGCCGATCCAGGCGCCGTCGACATGGCACTGCGACTTGAGAAGGGAGGGATCGTTCAGCTTCAGCATGGCGGGCTTCCGTGACGCGAAAGGGAATGTCGTCACGTGGTCTAGCATGCGGCCCGCGCGGCTGACGACCGCAGGCGGATGCATGCCCGCCATAGGTCCTGCGGTTTTACCGGCCCGCCATGGCCTAATGTTGCAAGCGCCCTACTTTGCCTGGGGCGTGCAGACCGTCTTGTCGTCGAAGACGTAGCAGATGCTCATCTCGCCGGTGCGGATATTGACCCGGAAGATGCCGCCCTCGCGCTCGTGCCGCGAGGGCATCAGCGTGTAGTCGCTCGGCGCCTGCGCGCCGGCGCCCTCGCCCGGCGGGAAGCAGACGGTGACGCCGACACCACCCTCCTTGAGCTGGAACTGGCAGGCGGCGACCTCACCGGTCGCCTTGTCGATGCGGTAGACGCGATTGAGGTCGGTCTGGGGCGCGGGTGCGAAATCGAAGGGCGCGGCGACGGCGGCACCGGCCAGCGACAGCCAGAGACCCAGCGCCAGGGTGACGAAACGTCCGGGGGATCGAGACACGATACGGTTCCTTCCACGAATCGCCGGCACGATAGCATCAATGCCGGAGGCGATGATGGCATCCGCCCGGCAGTCCGGGATGGCGGCCCGGCGCCTTGCCAAATGCGGGGCGAACCCGTTTATGCGCTGCGACCTATGCGCCAGGAGCGGCCTTTCCCATGACCCTGCCCCCGATCGTCGTCTTCGATCTCGACGGCACGCTCGCCGAAACCGCCCCCGACATCATGCGCGTGCTCAACGTCATCCTGGTGCGCGAGGGGCTTCCGGCCCTGCCGCTGGAGCGGGCGCGCGAACTGGTCGGCGCCGGCGCGCGGGCTCTGATATCCCGCGGCTTCAAGGTCTCGGGCCGGCCGCTCGACGAGGAGACGCTGGAGCGGCTGTTCGAGGATTTCCTGCTGATTTATGCCGAGGATGTCGCCTCCCACAGCCATCTCTTCGACGGCGTGCTCGGCGCGCTCGATCAGCTTGCGGCGGAGGGCTATCTGCTCGCCGTCTGCACCAACAAACCGATCCTGCACACGCGGCTGATCCTCAACCATTTCGGCATTTCGCCGCGCTTCGCTTTGGTCGCCGGGCGCGACAGCTTCCCCTTCCACAAGCCCGATCCGCGCCATCTGACGCTGACGATCGAGGCCGCCGGGGGCGATCCCGCGCGCGCCGTGATGATCGGCGATTCGCGCACCGACATCGCCACCGCCAAGTCCGCCGGCATCCCGACGATCTGCGTGCCCTTCGGCTATACCGATGTGCCGATCGAGACGCTGGAGCCCGATGTCGTCATCCAGCATTTCGACGCCCTGCCCGCGGCCGTGCGGCAGGTGCTGGGCGCGGCCGGGGCCGCCACGGCTGCGAACGTCGCCGCGCATTCTTGACGACGCGGCGCGCGCCGACTAGGAGAGGCGCCGGTGCGGGCGACTAGCTCAGCGGTAGAGCACTCCCTTCACACGGGAGTGGTCACAGGTTCGATCCCTGTGTCGCCCACCATTTTCCTTTGCTCAACCAGCCGTGTCTCCCGTCCGATCATAACGCGCTCAGGTCGCGGCTGGTCTACCGACCGGGCCACGCCAACGCCATGAACGAAGCAAAGAGACCTTTCGCGGCGACCTAAGCCAAGCGAGACTTCAACCGCGGACCGGAGAAATCGATGAAGGCTCTGATTTTCTGCGGCAGGTTCGGTTGATTTGCGTAAACGATATTGACATCATATTGTTTCGGCATGAATTGATTCAATATCGATATCATTTCTCCAGATTCAATCAGATCCTTGACTTGATAAGATAGCACCCGCGTGATGCCGAAACCTGCTGCGGCAGCCTCGATCGCCGCCTGCGCGGTATTGACGATGAGCCGCGACCGAATGGGCGCGACGAGCTCGACCCCGTCCCGGACATAGTTCCATCCGGTGGGCGAATTCAGTCCCTCGAAGGTCACGCAAAGATGTGAATCCAGATCATCGGGATCCGACGGCGTGCCCCGCTCGGCAAAATAGCGCGGGCTTCCGCAGACGGTAAACTGCGCCGTGCCGATCTTCGACGCATGCATCGAACTGTCCGGCAGACGTCCGATCCGGACGGCCAGATCGATATGCTCCCTGACGAGATCGATCATCCGCTCCGGCACACGATCCGCCAGCACGATGCGGACATCGATGTCGGGGTAGGCGTTGAGGAACTCGACGACCACCGGGACGAGGTGCATCCGTCCGAAGACCACCGGCGAGGCAATCGTGAGATTCCCGCGCGGCGCTCTGTATTCACCCGCGACGGCCTTCTCCGCTTCTCGCAACTCCTCCAGAATCCGCTCGCAGGCCTCCACATAGGTCAAGCCCGCCTCGGTCAGCGCGAACTGCCGGGTCGACCGATTGAAGATGCGGGTCCCCAGGAAGGTTTCGAGATCCGAGATCTTGCGACTGACCGTGGCAAGGGGCACGCCGAGTTTTCGCCCTGCCGCAGAGAAGCTGCCCGCTTTGACGACCTCGAGAAGGATCGACATCGATTCCAGACGATCCATGTCTCTTCCAAATTCTGGGAGAATCCTTTTCGATATTGCCGACTGCCGGGTGAATTTGGAAGGGGCTACCTCCATGGACAGCAGGCCGTTCCGGCCGCGCCGTGAAGGGAACCGACCATGCCCCGCCTTGCCATCCCCGCATCCATCGAAGCCTCGCCGGCTGCCGCCCAGCCGCTTCTCGAAGCCGTCAAGAAGCAGATCGGCGTCGTGCCGAACCTGTTTCGCCTCGTCTCGAACAGCCCCGCCGCCCTGGAAGGCTATCTCGGCCTGTCGGGTGCCCTGGGCAAGGGCACCCTGCCTGCCCCGACGCGCGAGCGGATCGCTCTCGCCGTCGCCGAGATCAACGGCTGCGACTACTGCCTCTCGGCCCACACCTATATCGGCAAGAACATGGCCAAGCTGGACGATGCCGAGATGACCGCCAATCGCAGCGGCGCATCGAACGATCCCAAGGCCGATGCCGCCCTGCGCTTCGCCGCCGAGGTCGTCCGTCGACGGGGCCATGTGAGCGACGACGACGTCCGCGCGATCAAGGCCGCAGGGTATGACGACGCGCAGATCGTCGAGATCGTGCTGCACGTCGCCCTGAACACCTGGACGAACTACGTCAACAGCGTCGCCGAGACGACCATCGATTTCCCCGTCGTCACCGCCCGCAAGGCCGCCTGAAGCGCAGCCTGCCCGAAGACGCCCCAGACAACAGGAGAACCACCATGACCATGATCTCGTCGCGCCGGACCGCGCTGGCCACCGCCGCCCTCGGGCTCGCCTGGGCGAGCCTGGCATCCCCTGCCCTCGCGCAATCGCGCACCGGCGGATCGCCGCACTCGATGTACGCCGGCCTCGGCCTCAAGGGCTATGATCCGGTTGCGTACTTCACGGGCGGCAAGGCCCAGAAGGGGCTTGAAACCATCACCGCGACGAATGCGGGGCTGACCTGGCGCTTTGCCAATGCCGCCCACAAGGCGGCCTTCGAGAAGGAACCCGCGAAATACCTGCCCCAGTACGGCGGCTTCTGTGCCTGGGGCGTGGCGAACGGAAAGCTCTTCGACATCGATCCCGCCGATGGCTGGACGATCACCGATGGCAAGCTGTTTGTCGTGTTCAACGGCGACATCCTGAAGCTGTTCAAGGCGGACCAGACCGCCCTCGTCGCGAAGGCCGAGCAGAACTGGCCGAAGCTCAACCAGTAAGCAGCCCGAGAAACCGACACGCGGCGATCTCGCCCTGCGCGGGCTGCCGCGTGTCCCCTTCTTTCAGCCGCGCAAGGCCCGGCCCCAGCGCCAGACAAGGACGTCGACCATGATCGATCTTTCCCGCCGGGCCTTTGCCCGCACCCTGCTCGCTGCAGCGGCCGTTCCGGCGCTGCCGACCCTCGCACCCGCCCGCGGCACGAGCGCACTCCCCTCGATCGCTCCCCTGGCGCGGATCCAGGTCGGCCGGTTCGAGGTGACGTTCCTGTCGGACGGCTTCATCGACTTTCCGTTTTCCCTGTTCACCGGAGCGCCTCCCGCAGCGGTCGAGCAGGCCGTGAGCTCGTTCTTCGCCGCCCGCCCGACGGGGGTCCGCTCCGGCTTCACCGTCTGGCTCATTCGCGATGGCGACCAACTCGTTCTGGTCGACGCCGGCCCTGCCGGGACCGTGAGCAAGACATCCGGGCGGCTCCCCGCCGCTCTGGCGGCGATCGGCGTCAAGCCCGAACAGATCGACGCGGTCATCGTCACGCACATGCATGTCGACCACATCGCGGGCCTCGTCGCGGGCGGACGCGCCAATTTCCCGACTGCCGAGATCTATGTGGACCGGCGCGACATCAATCACTTCACCGACGCCGCGAAAGCCAATGCGGCCCCGGACCTGCTGAAGAGCAGTTTCGCGACGTCCCGGGAGGTGGTTGCGCTCTATCCGCGCCTGCAGCGCATCGATGGCGACCGCGAGATTGCGCGCGGCCTGTCGGTGTTCGATCTGGGCGGCCATACGCCGGGCCAGGTCGGCGTGCGGATCGAGGACGGCAAGGACAGCCTGCTGCTCGTGGCGGACATGCTGTTCCATCCCGCCGCGCACCCGGCCATCCCGGGCCTCGGGATTCTCTTCGAGCAGGACAAGGCGGCAGCGGACGCGGCCCGCGCCCGCTTTTTCCCGAAGGCCGCAGCCGAGAAGTCCCTCCTGGCCGCGACGCACATGCCGTTCCCGGGCCTCGGCCGGATCGTGAAGGATGGCAGCGGACTGCGCTGGCTGCCAGCCGACTGGGAATACGCGCTCTGATTTTGCCAGCGGCCTATGGCGCGCTCAAAGCGGCCCGGCATTTCGGCAAGCCGGTCATCGATGTCACGGCCGACGCATAGCCACCGCTACCGCTGAATGTCCCCTTTTCCTTTTCGTGATGGTGCCCATGACAAGCCGCCCTCCCTTGCCCCCGTTCACGGCAGAATCGGCCACCCAGAAGGTCCGGTTGGCCGAGGATGCCTGGAACTCCTGCGAGCCCGACCGGGTCGCGCTCGCCTATACGCCCGACAGCCTGTGGCGCAACCGCGTCGAGTTTCCGGTCGGCCGGGACGCGATCGTGGCCATGCTGGAGCGCAAATGGTCGCGCGAGCTCGACTATCGGCTCATCAAGGAACTGTGGGCCTTCGACGGCAACCGGATCGCCGTCCGTTTCGCCTACGAGTGGCACGACGACAGCGGCCACTGGTTCCGCAGCTACGGCAATGAAAACTGGGAGTTCAGCCCGGACGGCCTGATGCGGCGTCGCCATGCCAGCATCAACGACATGCCGATCCGGACGGAGGATCGGAAGTTCCACTGGCCGCTGGGTCGCAGACCCAACGAACACCCGTCCCTGAGCGATCTCGGACTCTAGGGAGGTGACCATGAAAATGAGTAACGCTGTCTCCAGCGACATCGCCTTCACGCCGACCGTCAAAGCCATCCAGCAACGCAAGGGGTCACGCACGGGCTATGCGCGGATGGAAGCCGGCGGCTCGTGGCAGACGCAGGTCACACCGGCGCTGCAGTCGTTCGTGGAAGCCCAGACGAGCTTTTTCCTCGGCACCGCCAATGCGGATGGCCAACCCTATATCCAGCACCGCGGCGGCCCCAGAGGATTCCTGAGGGTCATCGACAGCAAGACCCTCGGCTTCGCGGATTTTTCCGGCAATCGCCAGTACATTTCCCAAGGAAACCTCGCGGACAATCCGAAAGCTTACCTGTTCCTGATCGACTACGCCCAACAACGGCGGATCAAGATCTGGGGCGAGGCTCGCGTCGTCGAGGGTGACGCCGATCTGACCGCGCAGCTGATGCCGGACGGGTACAGCGCGCGCCCCGAACAGATCATGCTCTTCACCATCACGGCCTGGGACGCCAACTGCCCGCAGCATATCCCGCAGCGATTTGAGGCCGCCGATGTGGAAGCGGCCCTTGCCGACCGAGACGACCGCATCCGCCTCCTGGAGTTGGAAGTCGCGCGACTGAAGGCCGATCTCGCCACACTCCGCTAGCGCCCTCCGGCGCGCCGCAGCGCGGCTGTCGCACCCCGCCTCACCCGCGCCCCTCATCGGCCCGGCGCATCTCCCAGCGCCGGTTGAGGCGCAGCGCCAGCAGCGTCACGGCGGCGCCGGAGAGCAGATAGGCGCCCGCCGAGATCAGGCCGAACTGGGTCGAGAGCAGCAGCGCCGCCAGCGGCGCAAAGCCCGCGCCGAAGAGCCAGGCGAGGTCCGAGGTCAGGGCCGAGCCGGTGTAGCGATAGGTCGGCGAGAAGGCGGAGGCGACCGAGCCCGAAGACTGGCCGAAGGACAGGCCGAGCAGGATGAAGCCGCCGATCATGAAGACGAGCTCGCCCATGAGGCCGCCGTCGAGCAGCTGCGGCGCGAAGCCGCTGAAGACCGCAATGGCGATGGCGCAGCCGCCGAGCAGCGCGCGCCGGCCGATCCGGTCGGCGATCAGGCCCGAGGCGACGATGGCGAGCGCGCCGAAGACCGCGCCCGCGGCCTCGATGACGAGGAAGCGCGCCGGCCCCTCCTTGGTGAACAGGAAGACCCAGGAGAGCGGGAAGACCGTGACCATGTGGAACATGGCGAAACTCGCCAGCGGGGCGAAGGCGCCGATCACGACATGGCGCCCCTCGGCCCGCAGCGTGTCGACGATCTTGGTCGGCTGGAGCTCGCGCGTCTCGAACAGGTTCTGGTAGTCCGGCGTCACCACCATGCGCAGCCGGGCGAAGAGCGCCACGACATTGATCGCGAAGGCGACGAAGAAGGGGTAGCGCCAGCCCCAGCTGTAGAAATCCTCGGCCGAGAGATTGCCGACGAAGAAGGCGAAGAGGCCACTGGCGACGATCAGGCCGAAGGGCGCGCCGAGCTGCGGGATCATCGCATACCAGCCGCGATGGCGCTGCGGCGCGTTGAGCGCGAGCAGCGAGGCGAGCCCGTCCCAGGTGCCGCCGAGCGCGATGCCCTGGCCGATGCGGGCGAGCGCGAGCAGCCAGATCGAGGCCGCGCCGATGCTGTCATAGCTCGGCAGGAAGCCGATGGCGCAGGTCGAGGTGCCCAGCAGGAACAGGGCCAGCGTCAGCTTGGCGCTCTTGCCCGCCTTGCGGTCGATCGCGGTGAAGAGGACCGTGCCGAAGGGGCGCGCGATGAAAGCGAGCGCGAAGATCGCGAAGGAATACAGCGTGCCGGTCAGCGGATCGGCGAAGGAGAAGACCAGCTTCGGGAAGACGATGACCGAGGCGATGGCATAGACGAAGAAGTCGAAGAACTCCGAGGTGCGGCCGATGATGACGCCGATCGCCATCTCGCCCGGGTTCACCTCGCCATGGCTCTCGCTGAGATGGCTGGCGTCGCGTTCCGCCGTGGTCGGCATCTGAGCCATGATCTGTCCCGTCGCGCATCGGTCTCATGAGGGCATGGTGCGTCGCACCCTGCCGCGGCACCGGTCCTAGTGCCCCATCGGGCCTGCGGGCGGCATTGGGCAAATTGTCCAATGTTACCTTCGCTGCACCGCAGCTAGCTCTCCGGACAAGCCGATCAGCGAAAGGTGTCTGCCTTGAGCCCCCTGCGTGTCCTCGCTTTGCTTCCCCTGCTCGCCGCGCTCGGCGGCTGCAACCTCGTGGTCATGGCGCCATCGGGCGACATCGCCGCGCAGCAGCGCGACCTGATCGTGATCTCGACGGTGCTGATGCTGCTGATCATCGTGCCGGTGATGGCGCTGACGGTGTTCTTCGCCTGGCGCTACCGCGCCTCCAACAAGGAGGCGACCTACAAGCCGGACTGGAACCATTCGACCGGCCTCGAGCTGGTGATCTGGGCGGCGCCGCTCCTGATCATCATCGCGCTGGGCGCGCTGACCTGGATGGGCACGCATCTGCTCGACCCCTACCGCAAGCTCGACCGGATCGCCTCCGGCAAGCCGGTGCCGGCGACCACCCGCCCGCTCGAGGTCGAGGTCGTCGCGCTCGACTGGAAATGGCTGTTCATCTACCCCGAGCAGGGCATCGCCACCGTCAACGAGCTCGCCGCGCCGGTCGATCGGCCGATCCATTTCAAGCTCACCTCCTCCTCGGTAATGAACTCCTTCTACATCCCGGCGCTCGCGGGCCAGATCTACGCGATGCCGGCGATGCAGACGCGGCTCCATGCCGTGATCAACCGGCCCGGCCGTTATCAGGGCTTCTCGGCCAATTACAGCGGCGCCGGCTTCTCCGGCATGCGCTTCGCTT
This sequence comes from Allobosea sp. R86505, assembly GCF_042466375.1. NCBI lineage: Bacteria > Pseudomonadati > Pseudomonadota > Alphaproteobacteria > Hyphomicrobiales > Alloboseaceae > Allobosea > Allobosea sp. R86505. Next base: position 3,855,352 of record NZ_JAXHPY010000001.1, read on the forward strand.
TCCTCGGCATGAGCGAGGGCGATTTCGAGGGCTGGGTCGCCAAGAACAGAGAGAGCGAAGCCCGGCTCGACCGCGCCGCCTATCTGCGGCTCGAGCGGCCGAGCGAGAACGTCGCGGTGCAGCGCTTCGGCGCGACCGAGCCGCGGCTGTTCGACGCCATCCGCAATCTCTGCGTCCAGCCCGGCAAGATGTGCATGAGCGAGATGATGGCGCTCGACGCCAAGGGGGGGCTCGGCCTCGCCGGGCTGCATACGACGCTGCCGCTGGCCTATGACAAGTATTCGCGCCGCGGCGGCAACGCGGCGCCCTTCGGCGAGGAGCCGCGCTACATCGCCTCGATCTGCACGGTCGAGGAGGCGAAGGCCATGATGGCGGTGGCGCCGCCCGACACCACCCCGCGCGACCTGACCCCGATCCGGGGCCTGGGCCTGGCGGTTCCCCCGATGACGTTCGCCCCCCTGACGCCGCGCCGGCCGCAGACCTTCACCGAGCTGCTCGGCCTCGCCCGTTCGTCACAGTCCTGAAGCGAGAATCCCCGTGACCGACGCTTCCGTTGCCACCTCCCCGATCTTCGGCAAGCTTTCGCTCGCCGCCTTCCCGATCCACGAGCCGATCCTGGTCGCGACCTTCGCCGTCGTCGTGCTGGGCGGCGCGGCGGTGGTCGGCGCGCTGACCTATTACCGGCTCTGGGGCTGGCTGTGGCGCGACTGGCTGACCAGCGTCGACCACAAGAAGATCGGGATCATGTACATGATCCTCGGGCTGGTGATGCTGCTGCGCGGCTTCGCCGACGCGGTGATGATGCGCATCCAGCAGGCGATCGCCTTCAACGGGTCCGAGGGCTATCTCAACGCCCATCACTACGACCAGCTCTTCACCGTTCATGGCGTGATCATGATCTTCTTCGTCGCCATGCCGCTGGTGACGGGGCTGATGAACTACGTCGTGCCGCTGCAGATCGGCGCGCGCGACGTCTCCTTCCCCTTCCTGAACAATTTCAGCTTCTGGATGACGACGGCCGGCGCGGTGCTGGTGATGATCTCGCTCTTCGTCGGCGAGTTCGCGCGCACGGGCTGGCTGGCCTACCCGCCGCTCTCGGGGATTTCCTACAGTCCGGAGGTCGGCGTCGACTATTATATCTGGGCGCTGCAGATCGCAGGCGTGGGCACGACGCTCTCAGGCATCAACCTGATCTGCACGATCGTGAAAATGCGCTGCCCCGGCATGTCGCTGATGAAGATGCCGGTGTTCACCTGGACCTCGCTGTGCACCAACGTGCTGATCGTGGCGACTTTCCCGGTTCTGACGGCGGTGCTCGCCCTGCTGACGCTCAACCGCTATGTCGGGACCAACTTCTTCACGAACGACTTCGGCGGCAACCCGATGATGTACGTGAACCTGATCTGGATCTGGGGCCATCCGGAGGTCTACATCCTGATCCTGCCGGCCTTCGGCATCTTCTCCGAAGTCGTCTCGACCTTCTCGGGCAAGCGCCTCTTCGGCTACACCTCGATGGTCTATGCGACGGTGGTGATCACCATCCTGTCCTACCTGGTCTGGCTGCACCATTTCTTCACGATGGGCTCGGGCGCGAGCGTGAATTCCTTCTTCGGAATCACGACGATGATCATCTCGATCCCGACCGGGGCGAAGATCTTCAACTGGCTGTTCACGATGTATCGCGGCCGCATCCGCTTCGAGCTGCCGATGATGTGGACCATCGCCTTCATGCTGACCTTCGTCATCGGCGGCATGACCGGCGTGCTGCTCGCCGTGCCCCCGGCCGATTTCGTGCTGCACAACAGCCTGTTTTTGGTGGCGCATTTCCACAACGTCATCATCGGCGGCGTGCTCTACGGGCTCTTCGCCGGCATGATCTACTGGTGGCCGAAGGCGTTCGGTTTCCGGCTGCACCCGCTGCTGGGGAAGTTCTCCTTCTGGTTCTGGACGCTCGGCTTCCTGTTCGCCTTCATGCCGCTCTATGTGCTCGGCCTGATGGGCGTGACGCGGCGGATGCGCGTCTTCGACGATCCCTCGCTGCAGATCTGGTTCATCATCGCCGGCTTCGGCGCCTTCCTGATCCTGCTCGGCATCGTCAGCTTCATCGCCCAGATCGCCTACAGCATCTGGAAGCGCGACGAGCTGCGCGACCTCACCGGCGATCCCTGGGACGGGCGCACGCTGGAATGGGCGACGTCCTCGCCGCCCCCGGCCTACAACTTCGCCTTCACGCCAGTGGTGCACGACAACGACGCCTGGACCGACATGAAGCGCCGCGGCTATGTCCGCCCGGTCGAGGGCTTCAAGTCGATCGACATGCCGAAGAACACGCCGACCGGCCTCGTGCTGGCGGGAATCTCGGTGGCGCTCGGCTTCGCGCTGATCTGGCACATCTGGTGGCTGGCGGCGGTGTCCTTCGCGGGCATCCTGGTGGTCGCGATCGGCCACAGCTTCAACTACCACCGCGATTTCCACATTCCCGCAGAAGAGGTCGTCGCCGCGGAGAACGCACGCACCCGCCTCCTCGCGGGATCGGGGGCCTGACATCATGGCATCGACGATGACCGTTCCGCAGGGCGGCGACGCGCCCGTCTTCTATCTCAAGGACGAGCACCCGCATCCCGAGGGCCACAGCACGCCGCTGGGCTTCTGGCTCTATCTGATGAGCGACTGCCTGATCTTCGCGATCCTGTTCGCGATCTACGGCGTGCTCGGGGCAAACTATGCGGCGGGTCCCGCGCCGAAGGACCTGTTCGACCTCAACCTCGTCGCGATCAACACCGCGATGCTGCTCTTCTCCTCGATCACCTTCGGCTTCGCCATGCTGGAGATGGCCAAGGGCAAGGTCGCGGCGACGCAGGGCTGGCTGGCGGTGACGGGCCTGTTCGGCCTCGCCTTCCTCGCGATCGAGCTCTACGAGTTCCACCACCTGATCTCGCTCGGCGCGACGCCGCAGCGCAGCGCCTTCCTCTCCTCCTTCTTCGTGCTGGTCGGCACGCACGGGCTGCACGTCGCCTTCGGCCTGGTCTGGCTGACGGTGCTGATGGTGCAGGTCGCGCGGCACGGGCTCATCACCGCCAACCGCCGGCGCCTCCTGTGCCTGAGCATGTTCTGGCACTTCCTCGACGTCATCTGGATCGGCGTCTTCACCTTCGTCTACCTGATGGGGATGCTGCGATGAGCTCCGAGACGAACGCCCAGCACCAGCCGGGTTACGAGCCCCATCCCGAGGACGAGGCCCATGGCTCCTTCCGCGGCTACATGACCGGCTTCGGGCTGTCGGTGATCCTCACCGCCATCCCGTTCTGGCTGGTGATGTCCGGCGCGCTCGGCAACAATCAGCTCACCGGCTTCGTGGTGATGGGCTTCGCCGTCGTCCAGATCGTCGTGCACATGATCTACTTCCTGCACATGAACGGCCGCGTCGAAGGTGGCTGGACGCTGCTGGCGCTGGTCTTCACCGTGATCGTCGTGGTGATCACGCTCGCCGGGTCGCTATGGGTGATGTACCACCTCAACACCAACATGATGCCGGTGCACGACATGAGGCAGATGCCGTGACCTCCGCCGCCGCGGCCCGCGCGCCGCGGTCCCGCGCGACGCTCGTCCTCGTCGCGCTGCTGGCGCTCGCGGGGATCGCCGGCTTTGCGCGGCTCGGGGTCTGGCAGGTCGAGCGGCTGTTCTGGAAGCGCGCGCTGATCGAGCGGGTCGAGGCCCGCATCCATGCCGCCCCCGTCGCCGCGCCGGGGCCTGCCGCCTGGCCCGACATCGAGCAGGCGGAATACACCCGCGTGGCGCTGACCGGCCGCTTCCTGCATGACCGCGAGGCGCTGGTCCAGGCCGTGACGGAGCGCGGCGCCGGCTCCTGGGTGCTGACGCCGCTGGTCACCGAGGCCGGCTTCACGGTCCTGATCAATCGCGGCTTCGTCCCGCCGGAGCGGCGCGAGCGCGCCAGCCGTGCGCAGGCCCTGCCGGAGGGCACTGTCACCGTCACCGGGCTGCTGCGGCTCAGCGAGCCCGGCGGCGGCTTCCTCCGAACGAACGCACCGGCCGAGGACCGCTGGCATTCCCGCGACGTCGCGGCCATCGCCGCCGCGCGCGGCCTGTCGCCGGTCGCGCCCTATTTCGTCGATGCCGACGCCACGCCCAATCCCGGCGGCTTTCCCGTGGGCGGGCTGACGGTGGTGCGGTTTTCGGACAACCATCTCGTCTACGCGGCCACATGGTTCGCGCTGGCGGTCATGCTCGCGGGCGCTCTCGGCTTCGTGCTACGCCACGAATCCAGGCTGCGGCGGGTACGGGAGCAGGCCGATTAGGTTCCAGGACACCACCAACCAGACGAACCTGCTGCTGCTGGTGCAATTGCGCTGGCTCGCCGTCGGCGGACAGGTGGTGACGATCCTCTTCGTCGACCGCATCCTCGGCATCACCCTGCCGCTCGGCGAGATGATGCTGGTTCTGCTTCTGCTGATCCTGCTCAACCTGGCGAGCCTCCTGCGCCATCGCCGCGTCGCGGCCGATGTCCGCAATGGCGAATTGTTCGGCGCGCTGCTGTTCGATCTCGGCGCGCTGACGACGCAGCTCTATCTCGCCGGCGGCGCCAGCAACCCGTTCATCTCGCTCTATCTGCTGCAGATCGGGCTCGCGGCGGTGCTGCTCGAGCGCTGGTCGACCTGGGTCCTGGTAGGGCTGGCGAGCCTCGGCTTCGTCGCGCTGATGGGCGCGCATCGGCCGCTCGCGCTGCCGGTCGCGCTCGATGACGGCGTGCCGCGGCTCTATCTGCAGGGCGTCTTCGTCTGCTTCCTGATCGCCGCCGGACTTCTCGTGCTGTTCCTGCAGCGGATCAGCCGAAATCTGCGCCTGCGTGACGAGAAGCTCGCCGATCTGCGCCAGCGCGCGGTCGAGGAGGACCATATCGTCCGGATGGGCCTGCTTGCCTCCGGGGCGGCCCATGAACTCGGCACGCCGCTCTCGACCCTGTCCGTCATCGTCAACGACTGGCGCCGGATGCCGGTGTTCAAGTCCGAGCCGGAGCTGATCGCCGAGATCGGCGAGATGCAGGCCCAACTCGACCGCTGCAAGACGATCGTCTCCGGCATCCTGATGTCCTCGGGCGAGACCCGTGCCGAGAATCCGGGCTGGACCACCGCGCGCGCCTTCGTCGACGAACTGATCGAGCAATGGCGCTCGCATCGGGCGCCGATGCGGCTCGACTATGCCAACGCCTTCACCCCCGACGAGCCCATCGTCTCCGACCCCGCCCTCAGGCAGGTGCTGGGCAACCTGCTCGACAACGCGCAGGAGGCCTCGCCCCAGGCGATGGCGGTGCGCGTCGAGCGGCGGGGCGAGGACCTCGCCATCATCGTCGCCGACGAAGGGCCCGGCTTCCCGCCCGACATTCTGGCCGGGCTCGGCAAGCCTTACCGCTCGACCAAGGGGCGGCCAGGCGGCGGGCTCGGCCTGTTCCTCGTCAGCAACGTCATGCGCAAGTTCGGCGGCACGCTGAACGCCCGCAACCGCGACCGCGGGGGCGCCTGCGTCACCGTGACCTTGCCCCTCGCCGCCCTCTCGCCCGTACAGGTCTCCGAGGAGGATGCCCGATGAGCGACGACAAGACGCTGCTGATCGTGGAGGACGACCCGGCCTTCGCGCCAGTTCTGCGCCGCTCCTTCGAGCGGCGCGGCTATCTGGTGGAAGCCTGCGATGGCATCGAGAGCCTGCGGGACCTGCTCGAGACGGTGACGCCGGGCTACGCCGTGGTCGATCTCAAGGTGGTCGGCGGCTCGGGACTGGAATGTGTCCGCCTGCTGCACGAGCGCGATGCGGAGATGAAGATCGTGGTGCTGACGGGCTTCGCCAGCATCGCCACGGCGGTGGAGGCGATCAAGCTCGGCGCCTGCCACTACCTCGCCAAGCCGGCCAATACCGACGACATCGAGGCCGCCTTCGACAAGACCGACGGCGATGCCGAAGTGCCGCTGACCCAGCGCCAGACCTCGCTCAAGAACCTGGAATGGGAGCGCATCCACGAGACGCTGGTGGAGAGCGACTTCAACATCTCCGAGACGGCGCGGCGGCTGGGCATGCATCGGCGCACGCTGGCGCGGAAGCTGGAGAAGCGCCGGCTGACCTGAGGCCGGGCGCGCACGCAAATATATGACGGCGAAGCGGCTGAATCAGCCCTTTCCGGCCTTGTTCGGCTGCCGTCTTCCCGCGATTGTCACGTCGCTCACGGACACTGCCCACGACGACGTCTCAACCCTGGGGGGAGGATGCGATGCGGCTTGCCGTCTACAATGTCGAAAACCTGTTCGACCGCGCCAAGGCAATGAACCTCGAAAGCTGGGCCGAGGGCCGCCCGGTGCTGGAACGGTTCGCGGCGCTGAACACCCTGCTCGGCCAGGTCTCCTACAGCACCGCCGACAAGGCGCGCATGGCCGCGCTGATCGCCGAACTCGGAATGGAGAGGTCCGATACCGGGCCGTTCGTGCTGCTGCGCCGGAACCGCGGCGGGCTGCTGAAGCGCCCCAAGACCGGCGGCATCGAGATCGTCGCCGATGGCCGCGCCGACTGGGTTGGCTCGCTCGAATTGCGCGACGAGCCGATCAACGAGCATGCGATGCGCAACACGGCGCGCGTCATGGCGGACCTTCAGGCGGATGTGCTCGGCGTGGTCGAGGCGGAAAGCCGCCCGGTGCTGTCCGCCTTCAACCGCGAGATCCTGCCGGCGGTCGGCGGCCAGCCCTTCCGGCATGTCATGCTGATCGACGGCAATGACGAGCGTGGCATCGATGTCGGGCTGATGACCCGCTCGGGCTATCCGATCGGCGCGATGCGCAGCCATGTCGACGACCTGACGCCGGCGGGCGTGCCGGTGTTCTCGCGGGACTGCCCGGAGTTCGAGCTGACGACGCCGGGCGGGGCGCGGCTCGTGGTGATGGTCAACCACTTCAAGAGCAAGGGCTTCGGCAGCCAGGCGAGTTCCAATGCGCGGCGCCGGGCCCAGGCCGAGCGCGTCGCCGCGATCTATCAGGGGCTGATCGCGAGCGGAGTCGAGCACGTGGCAGTGATGGGCGATCTCAACGACACGCCCGGCAGCGCGCCGCTGCAGCCGCTGGTCGAAGGCTCCTCGCTCAAGGACATCTCCGCCCACCCCAGCTTCGACGATGGCGGGTTTCCGGGTACCTATGGCGCCAGCTCCGCCGCCAACAAGATCGACTACATCCTGCTGTCGCCGGCCCTGTTCGCCACGGTGACGGGCGGGGGCATCTTCCGAAAGGGGATGTGGCCCGGCGTGCGGCCCCGGAAATGGGAGGCCTATGCGGAGCTCAAGCGCCCCGAGGATGCCGCCTCCGACCATGCCGCACTCTGGGTCGATCTCGCGCTCTGACGCCGGCCGGACGGCGGTCGCCCTTCCCTGCGGCGTCGGCCCCTGACGGGAGCTGACAGCCGCTGTCGTCATTCTGCCCACCTGAAACCCGATCGGCTCCCGCGCGTTGATCCGCGATCGCCGCCGCGGCGTAGGCAGTGTCTGGGGTGGAACATCATGGGCGACATCATCGACAGCGCCGGCAACACGGCGGCCTCTGGCCTGCTGGAACGCTTCTCCAGCCTGCACGACTGGCGCCGCCAGGTGGCCGACCTCTATGCGGCCATCCGCGCCCTGCCCGGCGAGGAAGGCTGGCTGCACTGGCGCAGCGTCCGCGACCGGCTGTTCCGCGAGCATCCGCAATCGCCGCTTTCCACGGCGCGGCGCGCGCAGTTCCGCGGTGTCGACTGCTTCGCCTATGACCCCGCGCTGCGGTTCACCGTCGCCACCGCGCCGGCGCATGACCGCGAGGTCATCCGCGTCGAGGCCGGCAAGGACGGCACGATGACGCTTCTGCCCTTCGCCCTGACGGCCGGGCTCGCGCAACCGCTGGGCAAGGAGCTCACGCTGTACTGGATCGAGAGCTATGGCGGCGGCGTCTTCCTGCCGTTCGGCGATGCGACCAATGGCCGGGAGAGCTTTGCCGGCGGCCGCTACCTGCTCGACACGATCAAGAGCGCCGATCTCGGCAGCGACGGCGCGGGCCGGCTGATCCTCGACTTCAACTTCGCCTATTACCCCTCCTGCGCCTATTCCGAGGCCTGGGTCTGCCCGCTCTCGCCGCCGGAGAACCGCCTGCCGGTGGCGGTCCGGGCCGGCGAACGAGATGCTGTCCGTTAAAGCGCTGCGACCACCGGCGCCGGTATCACACGTCTTTGTCCTGCCCTATCCTTGCATCGCGCCCCACGCCCGCTAGCCTGACCTCACGAGCCCTTGGAAGGAATCCAGCCATGCGCCTTGTCAGAACGCTGTTGGGGGCCGCGGCCCTGCTGGCGGCGGGGCTGTCCGCAGCCTCGGCCCAAACGATCAAGATCGGTTCGAAGAACTTCACCGAACAATTCGTCGTCGCCGAACTCTATGGCGCCGCGCTGGAAGCCGCCGGCTTCAAGGTCGAGCGGAAGATCAATCTCGGCGGCACGCTGGTGGCACATGAGGCGCTTAAGAGCGGCGCGATCGACCTCTATCCCGAATACACCGGCACCGGCCTCAACGCCGTGATGAAGGCGCAAGGGGTGACCGAGACCGACCCCGAGAAGGTCCGCAGCATGGTCAAGGCCTTCTACGAGAAGGAGTTCAACCTGACCTGGCTGAAGCCGTCGAACATCAACAACGGCTATGCGATCGTGGTCCGGCCGGAGACCGCCAAGGAATTCAACCTCAAGACACTGAGCGATCTCGGCAAGGCCTCGTCCAAGCTGCGGCTCGGCGCGGGCACGGAGTTCGTCGACCGTCGCGACGGCATCAAGGGGCTGAAGGAGGTCTATGGCGCCGAATTCGCCGAGTTCAAGCAGTTCGCCGCGCTGCGCCTGCGCTACGAGGCGCTGAACCAGAAGCAGATCGAGGTCGCCAACGGCTTCTCGACCGACTGGCAGATCGCAGCCGACAAGTTCGTCGCGCTCGATGACGACAAGTCGCTTTTCCCGCCCTATTTCCTCGCGCCCGTCGTGCGCCCCGAGATCGCCGCCAACGCCAAGATCGTCGCGATCCTGGAGAAGATCGGCGCCGCGCTCGACAACCCGACGATGCAGGAGCTCAACCGCCAGGTCGAGGTCGACAAGAAGGAGCCGCGCACGGTGGCGGCGGCCTTCCTCAAGGCCAAGGGGCTGGTGAACTGAGCCTCGCTGCCGCACCCGGCGCCGAAAGCGCCGGAAAACACGCGCCAGTTGTCATCGGCGGGGCCTATGCCGGCATCGAAGCGATCTGGATGATCGCTGTCGATTTTGCGCCGGTGCGCCTGCACGACTGTGTCGTGCCTCGGCTCGAAGCCGCCCGCGCGGTCGTGCTGCGGGCTCTCGAACGGGGCGACAGCGTCTACGGGCTGACGACCGGGCTGGGAGCGGCTGTCGATACGCGCCTCGACGCTGATGCCATTCCCGCCTTCCAGGCCCGTGCGATCCGCGCGCGGGCTGTGGGCGTCGGAGAGCCCCTCTCGACGGTCGAGGTGCGGGCCCTGCTGGCGGCCCGGCTCGTCGCGATCTGTCATGGTGCGTCGGGCCTCTCGCCTGCGCTGGCGGAGACGATCGCCGCCATGCTGAACGCGGGCGTCCACCCCGTGGTGCGTCGGATCGGCTCGCTCGGGCAGGCCGATCTCAGCCCATTGGCGCAGGCCTTCCTGCCGCTGATCGGCGAGGGCGAGTGCGAATTCCGGGGCGCCCTCCTGCCCGGCGGCGAGGCGATGGCGGCAGCCGGGATCGCGCTGCCTGTGCTCGGCCCCAAGGATGGGCTCGCTTTGCTCAACGCCAACGCCCAGAGCGTCGGGCTGGGCGCTCTGGCGGTCGATGCGATGAACAAGGCGCTCGACGCGGGCTTCATGGCTGGTGCGCTCTCGCTCGAGGCCTTCCGCGCCAATCTCTCGCCGCTCGACGAGGGGCTGGCGGACATGCGGCCGCTTCTCGGCCACCGCGCCGGGGCCGCTTGGCTGCGCGGCCTGCTGGCCGGCAGCGACCTGTTCAAACCCGGTACGGCGCGGCGGCTGCAGGACCCGTTGTCCTTCCGCTGCCTCGCCCCCGTCGCCGGTCATGCGCGCAACGCCGTCGCAGCAGCCAGCCATGCCGTCGAGAATGAACTCGCCAGCGCGCCCGATAGCCCGGCCGTGCTGGTCGAGCGCGATATCCTGCTCTCCAGCGTCAATTTCGACACGACCGAGCTGGCCCTGACCTTCGAGGCGGCCGGTCTCGCGCTGTCCCATCTGGCGGCGACCTCGGCGGCGCGGATCGTCAAGCTGATGGACGCCGGTATGACCGATCTGCCGCGCTTCCTGACGCGGCATGGCGGTTCGCATTCCGGCTTCGCGACGACGCAGAAGACGGCCGCGGCGCTGGAGGCCGAGATCCGCCATCTCGCTTTGCCGCTCGGCGCCATGACGCTGCCCGTCGCCGACGGCGTCGAGGATTACGCGCCGATGACGCCGGCCATCGTCGAGAAGACGCATGCCATTGCCCGGCGCCTGACCCGGCTGGCAGCGATCGAACTCGTGGTGGCCGCCGAGGCCGTCGATCTGCGCGGCGCCATCAGGCTCGGGCGCGGGACGGCCGTCGCGCATGCTTTCGTGCGCGGCCATATCGCCCGGCTCGACGACGATCGGCCGATGGGGCGTGACTATGAGGCGCTGGCGCTCGCGATCGAGGCCGGCGATCTCATGCAGGCCGGCCTAGCCTGGCTGCCCGAGATCGACCCATGACCTGGACGATCGAAAACTGGGACCGCCTGCTGATCGCGCTGTGGGAGCACATCCAGCTCGTCGGCGTCGGGCTGGCGATTGCGCTTGCCATCGGCCTGCCGCTCGGCGTGCTCTCGGCGCGGCGGCCGGGCTTCGCGCTCGTCGTTCTGCTGGTTTCGGGTGCGCTTTACACCGTGCCGGCGCTGGCGATCTTCGCGCTGCTGATCCCTTATCTGGGCTTGGGCTTCTGGCCGGCGATCGTCGCGCTCGTCGCCTATGCGCTCCTGATCATCATCCGCAATGTCGCGACCGGCCTGCAGGAGATCGCGCCCGACATCCTCGATGCCGCCGACGGCATGGGCTATGGCCGCTGGCGCCGGCTCTTCGCCATCGAGCTGCCGCTGGCGCTCCCGGTCATCATCGCCGGCATCCGCATCACCGTCGTCACGCAGGTGTCGGTGGCGACGGTAGCCGCCTTCATCAATGCCGGCGGCCTCGGCGACATCATCTTCCAGGGCATCACCCAGGATTTCGGCGAGAAGGTCGTGGTCGGCGCGGTCACCACCTCGGCGCTGGCGGTGCTCTGCGACGAGAGCCTGCGCCAGGTCGAGCTGCGGCTGCGCGCCAACCAGGCGGAGGCGGCCTGATGACCCAGTGGATCGCCGCCAACCCCAAAATCTTCATCGTCGCGCTGCAGAATCATCTCTGGCTCACGGGCGTGGCGCTGTCCGCCGTGCTGCTGATCGCACTGCCGCTCGGCCTCCTGCTGACTCGCCAGCGCCGCTTCGCCAACGCCGCCATGGCGATCGTCAATATCCTGCGGACGGTGCCCTCGCTGGCGCTGCTGGTGATCATGCTGCCGCTGCTGGGCACCGGCTTCCTGCCCTCGGTGGTGGCGCTGACGCTCTATGGGCTGCCGGCGCTGCTGCTCAACACCTATACCGGCCTGACCGAGGTCGATGCCGACATCGTCGATGCCGCGCGCGGCCAGGGATTTTCCGATGCCCAGGTGATGACGCGCATCGAGATTCCGCTGGCGCTGCCGGTGATCTTCGCCGGCATCCGCACCGCGGCGGTGCAGATCGTCTCAGCAGCGACGCTGGCGGCCTTCATCGGCGGCGGGGGCCTGGGCGAGCTGATCACGGCGGGCATGGCGAATTTCAACTTCCCGCAGCTGATCGCCGGCGCCGTCGCGGTCGCCCTGCTCGCGCTCACGGTCGAGATCGGCTTTGCGGGGATCGAACGCCTGATGACACGCCAGCTGCGGATGGGAGCCTCATGACGATCCGGCTGGAGAAGGTCACCAAGCTGTTCGCGGGCGTGGCCAAACCGGCCGTGGACGCGCTCGACCTGACGATCGAGAGCGGACAGGTCTGCGTGCTGATCGGCCCCTCGGGCTGCGGCAAGACCACGACGATGCGGATGGTCAACCGGCTGATCGAGCCGACATCGGGCCGGATCTTTGTCGGCGACCGCGACGTCACCAAGGCCGACCCTGTCGAACTGCGCCGCCATATCGGCTACGTCATCCAGCAGATCGGCCTGTTCCCGCATATGACGATCGCGCAGAACGTGGCGACCGTGCCGAAGCTGCTCGGCTGGGAGCCGACACGCATCAAGGCGCGCATCGCGGAGATGCTGGAGCTCGTCGGGCTCGATCCGACGCAGTTCCTCGACCGCTATCCGCGCCATCTCTCGGGCGGGCAGCGCCAGCGCGTCGGCGTGGCGCGCGCGCTCGCGGCCGACCCGCCGGTGATGCTGATGGACGAGCCTTTCGGCGCCGTCGACCCGATCGTGCGCGGGCGGCTGCAGGAGGAGTTTCTCGCCATCCTGAAGCGGCTGAACAAGACCGTGATCCTGGTGACGCATGACATCGACGAGGCGATCCGCATGGGCGATGTCGTCGCGATCCTGAAGGACGGGCGGCTCGTCCAATACGACACGCCCGACCGGCTGCTGGCGGCGCCGGCCGACGACTTCGTCGCGGATTTCGTCGGCGCCGACCGGGCGCTGCGCCGGCTCTCGCTGGTGCGCGCGACGGAAGCGGTCGAGCCGGGCGAGGCGGCGGACGGATTTGCGCTGCCGGGCACGCTCTCGGTGCGGGAGGTGCTGTCGGCGCTTCTGGCCGAGGGCCGCGACGCCGCAACGATCCGGAGCGAGAACGGCGCGGCGCTGGGGCGGATCACGCTCGCCGGCATCCGGGCGCGGAGCGCGGGTACGGCATTGTCCTAGAGCATGCCGATTTGACTCGGAAACGGACCGTCATTCCGGACAAGCGGCGTAGCCGCGCCGATCCGGAATCCATCGTAAAGCTCCGGAGCCCTATGATGGATCCCCACCCGGGGCAAGCCCGGGATGACGGCGGTGGTTCCGAGACATTCAACCCACTCGCAATGACGGCCCGTTTCGCCTCAGCCCGGCTGGAGGTATCCTGCGCTATCCGCCGCGTCCGCCTCCTCGACCAGCACGCGATAGGCCTCCGGCTCGACGGCAGCAAAGCCCGATAGCCGCAGCCGGGCGAGGATCGCGCGTCCCTCTTCGTCCTGATGCGCCGCCAGGAGCGCCGCCCGCAGCCGCATGACGACCTCTTCGCCAACCCCGTCCGATGCGATTAGCAATGGCATCGGCCGCAGCGCCGTCGTTTCGACGATGCGCAGCCGCGCGGCGGTGTCAGGCTCGGCCGCCAGCAGCAGGTCGTGGAAATAGGAATCGAGCGGGCAGATATCGATCTCGTCGGCCAGCAGCGCGTCGATGATGCGGCGCGGCGTCAGCAGCGGGCCTATGCTCTCCGCATAGAGCGGCCCCCTCGCCTGCCAATGCGGCAGGAGGTGGGTCCGCAGCGCGTTGAAGCCCGATTGCGAGTGCGCGACCGTCCAGCCGAGGCGGCGACCGAAGCTGTCCGTGAGCGTGGCGATGTCGCTGTCGGCCCGCACGACGAGATGGCTCGCATAGAGCGGGCGGCCATCGCCCGAGGCGGGAACGGGCGCGGCGACGGGCGTGACGGGGAAGCCGCCGCGCGCGAAGGGGTAGCCGCAGATGAAGGCGAGGCCGAGATCGTCGCGTCGCCAGAGGTCTTCCAGCGGTGCCGGTGCGGCATGCGAGATGACCGTGAGCGGAACGCCGGCCATCGCCGCGATCCGGGCGAAGAGTGCCGTCCAGTTCGCCGCCGTCGCGGCATCGACGGCATACATGCGGGCATTGGCAATGAGCCTCACGCGTAGCGCAGCCTCTGGCCGAGACCCATGGTCTTCGCCTTCTCCAGCATGAAATGCCCGAGCGCGATGTCCGACAGCGAGAGGCCGCGATGCCAGAACAGGATGGTCTCGTCCTCGCGCTCGCGGCCGGGCTTCAGCCCGGCGACGATCTGGCCCATCTCGGCATGGAGCGTCTGTTCGGAGAGCTTGCCGGCCTCGACATGGGCGCGCAGGCTGCCGAAGGGGCCGCCCTTGCACTGGCCCCAATCGTCGACGACGAGCTTGCTCATGATGTCGGTGAGCGAAAGCTCGACCGCGCTCATCGTGCCATAGGGCACGACGAAGGCGCCGGGCTTGATCCATTCGGTCTTCAGCATCGGCTCCGGCGCGTTCAGCCTGGAGGCCTCGACGACGATGTCGGCGCCCTCGACGCAGCTCTTCCAGTCCTGCGTGACGACCACGCGCTTACCGAGATCGGCCGAGAGGCGCGCCCCGAAGGCCTCGCGGCTTTCAGGGCGGCGCGAATGGACCCGGATCTCGTCGAAGTCGAACAGCGAATCGAGCAGCCGGACATTCCAGTAGGCGGTGCCGCGGGCGCCGACATGGCCGAGCACCTTCGAGCCCTTGCGGGCGAGATATTTGGCGCCGATGGCGGTGATCGCGCCGGTGCGCATGTCGGTCAGATGGCTGCCGTCGACGATCGCGGTGGGCACGCCGGTCAGCGGGTCCATCAGCAGCAGCAGGCCCATCTCGGAGGGCAGGCCCTGCTTGTAGTTGTCGACATAGTCCCCGATGACCTTGACCCCGGCGCGGGCAATCGGTGCGCGAAAGGCGCCGCGCAGCACGTTGAAATGGCCGTTGGCGCCGGCCTTCGGCATCAGATGCACGCGCGGCTCGATCTCTGTCTGGCCGCGGCCCTGGGCGGCAAGACCGGCCTCGACGGCGGCAATGATCTCCGCATCGGTGAGCTTCAGAGCCTCGACGTCGAGCGCGTTGAGGAAGTCGATGTAGAGCGGTGGATGGGACACGCGGCAACCTCGGCACGGGTTCGGGGGGCGGACGAAGCCCAACATTATACGCCCCTCGTCCGCCGCAACGAGCTTTTGTAAGCGACGCGGATAAGTGGCGGCCGGGGGGCGGCCGCGTCGCCATCCGAGGCAACGCCCCATGCCATGTTGCCGGCACGCAACGAGGCCCCGCAAAGCCCGCTGGATCGCACCGATGTGATGCGGCTTCGATTGCGCCCGTGGCCGGACTCTGACAGAAAATTGAGGAGATGTTGACGTTTTCGCGTCAGCTTTTTGCCGTCCGCCCCCTTCTTGCCGCCGCCCGAGGTCCCGATGAACCGCTTCTTCCGTATGGCCACGCTGAGTGGTCTTGGCCTGCTCGCGCTGGCGACCACTGCCCGCGCCGAGATCGACCCGCTGACGCGCCAGCCGCTGTTCGTGTTCGAGGACCCGGCCAAGGCGCAGGCCACCGCGATCCCGCGCGAGATCGTCTCCTATGACGGCAAGCAGCGCCCCGGCACCATCGTGATCAACACCAGCGAGCGCCGCCTGTATCTGGTGATGCCGGACGGCAAGGCGATGCGCTACGGCGTCGGCGTCGGCCGCCCCGGCTTCGACTGGGCCGGCTCGCAGACTATCACCCGCAAGCAGGAATGGCCGACCTGGACGCCTCCGGCCCAGATGCTGAAGCGCCGCCCCGACCTGCCGCGCTTCATGCCCGGCGGCCCGGAGAACCCGATGGGCGCTCGCGCTCTGTATCTCGGCTCGACTCTCTACCGCATCCACGGCTCGAACGAGCCGGAGACGATCGGCCAGGCCGTCTCCTCCGGCTGCATCCGCATGCTCAACGAGGACGTGATCGACCTCTACGAGCGCGTGAAGGTCGGCACCCGCGTCGTCGTCGCGCGCTGAGCCGAGACCTCTGCTCCCTACGCAAGGGCCGTCCTCCGGGGCGGCCCTTTTCCATTGGGGCCCCGGGCTGGCATCCTGCTTGCGAGCGGGGGGACCCGGCCTTTTTCAGGATCGATTATGGACCACATCGTCAACGCCTTCGTACCCGGCACTCTGGCCCCCATCCGCGGGAAGGCCGGGGGGCCGCTCGACGGGCTGAGCTTCGCCGTAAAGGACCTGTTCGATGTCGCAGGCCTGCCGACCGGCGGCGGCAATCATGACTGGGCTCTGGTCAATCCTGTCCCTCAGCGCCATGCCTGGGCCGTCCAGACCCTGCTCGACGCAGGCGCCGGCTTCGTCGGCAAGACGATCACCGACGAGGTCTCGCTCGGCATCCTCGGCGAGAATGCCTTCGACGGCACGCCGATCAACACCGCCGCGCCCGAGCGCGTGCCCGGCGGCTCCTCCTCGGGCTCGGCAGCAGCCGTGGCAGCGGGGCTGTGCGACACAGCACTCGGCACCGATACGGGCGGATCGGTCCGCGTGCCCGCGAGCTTCTGCGGACTCTATGGCATCCGCCCGACGCATGGCCGGCTCGATCTCACCGGCATGCTGCCGCAGGCGCCGAGTTCCGACACCACAGGCTGGTTCGCACGCGACGCCGAGACCTTCGCGCGCGTCTCCACCGCGCTGCTGGGCGAGGCGCCGGGGGCGCTGCCGACGCGGCTGCTGATCGCGACGGATGCCTTCGCCTTCGCCGATCCGGAGGTGGCGGAGGCGCTGCAGCCCATGGTCGCACGGCTTAGCCGGATCGTCGGCGAGGTGCGCGAGGAGATCATGGCGCCGCAGGGCCTGTCCGTCTGGGCAAGGGCACAGCGCACGCTGCAGCCGGTCGAGGCCTGGAACACCTTCCGCCACTGGGTCGAGACCGCCAATCCGCGCATGGCCTTCAGCGTCGCAGCCGGCCTGCTCAACGGCGCGCGGATGCCGGCGGGCGAGCAGCAATGGGCCGAGATGATGCGGCTGGAGGCGCGCGCGCGGCTTCGCCATCTGCTGCCGCCCGGCACGATCCTGTGCCTGCCGACGACCGCCTTCCCGGCGCCCCTGCGCGGGCTTTCGCAGCCGGTGCTGCAGCCGCTCAAGGACCGGATCAGCTGCCTGTGCTCGCAGGGCGGCCTCACCGGCTCGCCGCAGGTCAGCCTGCCCGGCGCGACCGTCAACGGGTCCCCCGTCGGCCTCTCCATCATCGGCGGGCGCGGCACGGATGCCACGCTGATCGCCGTCGCTCAGGCCATGGGAGCCGCCGCATGACCGATCTCACCCCCAACCGGCCGGAGGTCGTCGCCGAGGTCTCGGCGCTGTTCGAGGCCTATGAGCAGGCGCTGATCGACAAGAACGTCGATGTCCTCGATGCGACTTTCTGGAACAGCCCGCACACGATCCGCTACGCGCTGCACGAGAACGGCTACGGCTTCGACGCAATCCATGCCCACCGCGTCGCTCGGCCGCCCGGTCCCGGCATCAAGGAGAAGCGGATCCGGCTGGAGATCCTGACGCTGGGCCGCGACATCGCCACCGTGAACCTCGAGTTCAAGGTGCGCGGGCGCGACCTGATCGGCCGGCAGAGCCAGAGCTGGGTGCGCTTCCCGGAGCTGGGCTGGAAGGTGATTTCCGCCCATGTCTCGACCATGGACGGGCTGCGGCTCTACTGAGCCGCGTTTCCCGTCTCAGATGATCGCGTGGCGGATCTTCGCCGAGACCCACTCGCTGACGACCACCGTCCCCAGGATGACCAGCAGCAGCAGGGTGACCTGCGGCCAGGCCAGTGTGTTCAGCGAGCTCTCGAGGTTGACGCCGATGCCGCCGGCGCCGACCAGCCCCAGCACCGTCGCCTCGCGGATGTTGATGTCCCAACGGAAGACGCTGATGCCGGCGAAGGCCGGCGTGATCTGCGGCCAGATGCCCCAGGCCAGCACCTGCTGCGGCGAGGCGCCGGTGGCGCGGATCGCCTCGACGGGCTCGACACTGATCTCCTCGATCGCCTCATAGAGCAGCTTGGCGATGAAGCCGATCGAACGCAGCGCGATCGCCAGGATGCCGGCGAGCACACCGGGTCCCAGGATCGTCACCAGCACCAGCGCCCAGATGATCGCGTTGATCGAGCGCGAGGAGACGATGATCAGCAAGCCGACGGGGCGGACAAACCTGGCGCTCGGCGTGGTGTTGCGCGCGGTGAGGAAAGCCAGCGGCACCGCCAGCACGATCGCCAGGAGCGTGCCCAGCGTCGCCATGTTGATCGTGTCCCAGAGCGGCTTCCAGACCGCGCTCATATAGGACCAGCGCGGCGGCCACATGCGCGAGCCGATATCGGCCGCCTGGCGGGGGGCGTCCAGCACGAAGGCCCAGATCGTGTCGCGCGTCATCACCTGCCAGGTGAAGACGAAGAGCAGGAGCAGGGCGAACCAGCCGGCATAGTGCAGCCACTCGGCCCGGCTGGTGCGCCGCTGCCAGAGTTTCGTGCCGTCCTGTGCGATCGAGACCGGCATCACTGCACCTTCGCGCGGATGAAGCCGGATGCGTATTCGCAGGCCAGTACGATGCCGATGATGATCAGCAGGATCGCCGCGGCGCTGTCGAACTCGTAGCGGTCCATCGCCGTGTTGAGCGTCGCCCCGATGCCGCCGGCCCCGACGATGCCGACGACGGCCGACTCGCGGAAGTTGATGTCGACCCGGTACATCGACAGCCCGATCAGGCGCGGAGCGACCTGGGGCAGCACCGCATAGACCAGAACCTGCCACCAGCCGGCGCCGGTGGCGCGGATCGCCTCCAACGGGGCGGGGTCGATATCCTCGATATCCTCGGCCAGCAGCTTGGCGAGAAAGCCGATGGTGGCGAAGGCGAGCGTCAGGAAGCCGGCGAAAGGCCCGAACCCGAACAGCACGACGAGGAAGATCGCGATGATGACCTCCTGCAGGCTGCGCGCAACCGCGATGAAGGCGCGGCAGAAGGCATAGACCGGGAGCGGCGCGATGTTGCGGGCCGCGCCGATGCCGAAGGGCACCGACAGGATGATGCCGACGATGGTCGAGGTCACCGTCATCGTCAGGCTCTCGAGCAGGCCGGCCTGGATATCGTCCCAGCGCGAGGTGAAATCGGGCTGGAGGAAGCCGGCGAAGAGGCGGCCGGCCCGCACCACGCCCTCCGACATGCGGGCCCAGTTGAGCTCGACCGTGCCGAAGGCGACCACCAGATAGAGCGCGACGCCGCCATAGATGACGTAGCGCAGGATCGGATTGGCGATCAGCGGCGGCGGCGTCCAGCGCCGGGAGACCGCGCTCACGCTGTCACCAGCGGCGTATCGCGGGCGAGAATCACAGGCGCGCCAGCAGCGGCGGCCTGCTCCTCCTCCTCCTCAGCCTTGCGGATCGTCGCAGTCCAGTCCTCGGCGCCGTAGATCTCGGTGAGGACCTCGGGTGTCAGCCCGTCGGGAGGCCCGTCGAAGACGACCTTGCCCTTGCGCAGGCCGACGATGCGCTGGACGAACATCTGGGCCAGGGCGACGTCGTGGATGTTGACGATCGCAGCGAGATTGCGCTCGGCGCAGAGTTCGACGATCAGCCGCATGATCTGGCGCGAGGTCTTGGGATCGAGACTCGCGGTCGGCTCGTCGACCAGCAGCAGATCGGGCTCCTGCACCAGCGCGCGGGCGATGCCGACGCGCTGGCGCTGGCCGCCCGAGAGCGCATCGGCACGCTTGTCGATATGCTCGGTCAGGCCGACACGATCCAGTACGGCGAAGGCGCGGTCGATGTCGGCCTGCGGGAAGCGCCGGAAGAAAGAGCGCCAGAAGCCGACATAGCCGAGCCGGCCCGAGAGCACGTTCTCCATCACCGAGAGCCGGTCGACCAGGGCGTATTCCTGAAAGATCATGCCCATGCGGCGGCGCGCCTGGCCGAGAGCCCCGCGCGCGAGCCGAGACAGATCGAGATCGCCGAGCCTGATCGTGCCTTCGCTCGGCTCGACCAGCCGGTTGACGCAGCGGATCAGCGAGGATTTGCCGGCGCCCGAGGGCCCGATCAGGCCGACGACCTGCCCGGCGGGGACCGACAGGGTGACCTTCTCCAGCGCGAGGTCGCCGGTGGCGTAGCGCTTGGTGAGGTTCTCGATGACGAGCATGCCTGCCTCCAAAACGGGGCCGGCCGCGCGAGAGCGCGGCCGGTACTCAGTCGAACAGGACGGCTTACTTGCAGGCGTAGCTGACGTTCAGCGCCTTGTCGATCTGCCGCACGACCTCCCAATGGGTCTTGAAGGTGATCGGCATGAACTTCTCCTGCGGCGGCTGCGACTTCTCGAATTCCTTCAGAAGATCGCTGCCTTCCCAGTTGAAGCTGAAGAAGGCTTCCTTGACCTTGGCCGCAAGCTCGGGCTTCAGGTTGTAGACATAGCCGTAGCCCGTGGTCGGGAAGGTCTGCGACTTGTAGATGACCTTGGTCGCGTCGGGCTTGATGACGTTGCGAGCGATCATGCGGGCCTTGACCGAATTGGCGATCGCCGCGGCCGGATAGTCCTTGTTGGCGACGCCGATGATCGAATTGTCGTGCTTGCCGGAGAAGACGGGCTCGTAATCCTTCTTGGCGTCCATCTTGAACTCCTGCGCGAGCAGGGCCGAGGGCGCCTTGAAGCCGGAATTCGAGGTCTCCGAGGTGAAGGCCAGCTTCTTGCCCTTGATGTCCTCGATCTTCTCGATACCCGAACCCGGATAGGTGATGATCTCCATCTCGTAGCCGAACTCGTCCTTCTTCGAGGCCATCATCGCGAAGGGCACGAAGCCGGAGCAGGCGACGGCGATCGGGTTCGAACCGGTGTTGAAGCCCGCCACATGCAGACGGCCGGCGCGCATCGCCTCGATCTGCGCGGCGTTGCTCTGCACCGGGAAGAACTGGACCTTCTTGCCGGTCACCTTTTCCATGTGCTTGAGAAAACCGTCCCAGACCTTGGCGTAGACGGCAGGGTCCTCGACAGGGGTATAGGCGAAGATCAGCGTCGGCGGGTCGATCAACTCGGCCGGGTTCGTCGGCGTATCGGCGACCATGTCGCCATTGGCATCCTTGAAGCGGGCATCGAGCGCGAAGGCGCTGACGGAGAAGGTGAGGGACAGCGCAGTGGCGCCGGCGAGGGTGGCCAGTGTCTTCAAGAGGCTCATGGACATCTCCCGATCGGTGAATCTCCGGCGTTCGTGTCGGCTCCAGATGACAGTTTGATGACGATACGACGAATCCCCTGCGGCCGTCACCTGCGACGGAGCGGCTCGCGCGACAGACCCTGGGCCTCGAGCGCGTCGAGATAGGCCTGGAACTTCGCCTCGCCCGTCTCGCCGAGCTCGCGCAGATAGTCCCAGCCGAAGATTCCGGTGTCGTGCATGTCGTCGAAGGTCAGCTTCACGGCATAGTGACCGACCGGCTCGACCTTGAGGATCTCGACCTCGCGCTTGCCGGGGATGGTCTTCTTCTGCGTCGGGCCGTGGCCCTGGACCTCGGCTGAAGGGCTCTCGACCCGCAGCAGTTCCGCGGAGAGCGCGTGGCTCGCCCCGTCGTCGAATGAGACATGCAGGGTCCGGCGGTCCTTCGAGAGACGGATCTCGGTCGGCCAGGACGACATGATGGGGCTCTCCGCCGACGGTCCGCGACGATCGCTGCGCTTGACCTCGGCCGCTGCAATGCCAATGTCTGCGGCTCAACGCAATGCCGGATGGGCGTCAGGCTCCGCGAACACCCGGCAACCGAGTGGACAGACAGCGATCGTGCTCCTCGACAGCCCCCTGCCCGTTTCCGCGCTCCGGCCCACCGCCGCCCCCCTGGCGCGACCGGTGCTGACCGACCCGTTCGGCCGCGACATCTCCTATCTGCGCATCTCGGTGACGGATCGCTGCGATTTTCGCTGCGTCTATTGCATGTCGGAAGACATGACCTTCCTGCCCAAGCGCGACCTGCTGACGCTGGAGGAGATCGACCGTCTCGCCACCGCCTTCATCGCGCGGGGCACGCGCAAGCTGCGCCTAACCGGCGGTGAGCCGCTGGTGCGGCGTGACGTGATGAGCCTGTTCCGGTCGCTCTCGCGCCATCTCACGTCGGGCGCGCTGGAGGAGCTGACCCTGACCACGAACGGCTCGCTGCTCAACCGCTACGCGCAGGAAATGGCCGATTACGGCGTGCGCCGGATCAACGTCTCGCTCGACACGCTCGATCCCGACAAGTTCCGCCAGATCACGCGCTGGGGCGATCTCGACAAGGTGCTGGGCGGCATCGAGGCGGCGCGCAAGGCCGGGATGCGGGTCAAGATCAACGCGGTCGCGCTGAAAGGCGTGAACGAGGACGAGATCGAGAGCCTGATGATCTGGGCGCATGGTCTCGGCATGGACCTGACCCTGATCGAGGTGATGCCGCTGGGCGAAATCGAGCCGGGCCGCATCGACCAGTTCCTGCCGCTCTCGGTGGTGCGCGCCCGGCTGATGGACAGATACAACCTCGTCGAGGATCCCTACCGGACCGGCGGGCCGGCGCGCTATGTCCGGGTGCAGGAAACCGGCGGGCTCGTCGGCTTCATCACGCCGATGACGCACAACTTCTGCGAGAGCTGCAACCGGGTGCGGCTGACCTGCACGGGCACGCTCTATATGTGCCTCGGTCAGGAGGATGCCGCCGATCTGCGGGCGCCCCTGCGCGCCTCCGCCGACGACGCGCTGCTGCACAAGGCGATGGAAGAGGCGATCGCGCGCAAGCCCAAGGGCCACGACTTCGTCATCGACCGCCGTCGCGCGAAGCCCGCCGTCGGGCGCCATATGAGCGTCACCGGCGGCTGACGTTTCCAGGCCGTTTCGCTTCCCCTAGGGCAGGTTTGGCGCGCTTTTTCGCGTGCAAGGGCGCCTTGACGCCTCTCGCCAAAGGTCCGACGGTTGCGCGGCGTGGAGGTTGCGAGCGTTCGATGATGAGGAAACTGCTGTTCCGGCTGAGGGCGATCGGACGACCGGTCCGGCACTTCGTGCTCGAAATGCAGATCGCACGTCTGGCGATCATGGCGACGCGCCTGTGGCCGCGCCTGAAGCTGCTGGCCGCCCTGGTCGCCCTGCTATGTGGCTTCTGCATCGTCCTGGCGGGGCTCAGCGCCCGCAGCGTGCATCTCGCCCTGTCGCCAGTGTCCACGAGCGGCATCGGCGCGGCGATCGGAGCCATCCTGGCCGCTGCGATCGTGCTCGAACTCGCCGCCTTTGCGGTGACTGCAGCCATCGGCGCGGTGCTGCAGATCGCCCGAGACGTTGGCCGCCACCGCAGTGCGGTGCTGCTCGCGATGTCGAGCCTGCTGGCCGTCGCGGCCGCACTCGCAAGCCTCAGCGATGAGGCCGTCCTCCGGACCGACGGCCTGGCGGTGTTGAGCGTGACCGCCCTGCTGCTGACGCTGACGATCTGGTTCGAGCGCCGCTATCGCACGCCGAATGGGCCGGGCTTCCGCGACTTCCATGTCGACATCGTCGAGGCGCGGCGCTTCATCAACCGAGACGCCCATGGCGTCTGAACGCAGCCCTGCCGGGGCGCTACCGCCGATCACGGCCCATCACCTGGCGGAGGTGGTCGAAGCGGGACGCCACGGTGCCGCCGACGCGCTGGAGAACCAGCCGGCGCCCTCCTCCGCCGTGCCCTCGCAGACGGAAATGACACTGCTGGCGCGTGTGATCGAACTCTTCACCGCGATCCGGCAGGAGGCCTCCGCGACCCTGAACGGGCTCCAGGCCGAGATCGCCGCAAGGCGCGAGACCTTCACGCAGGAGCGCTATGAGAGCCGCATCCGCTCGATCGAGGCCTCGATGCGCGCGCTGCTCAACCGCCATGGCGGGGAGCTGGAACAGCGCGTCTACGACGCTCTGAAGGCCAAGCGCGAATACGAATACTTCAACTACATCCACAAGCGCACGGCCGATCCCAAGATCGACAAGTGGCAGTTCATCCTGCTGTTCCTGATCGTGCCGCTGACGCTGGAGAGCCTGCTCAACGGCAATTTCTTTGCCGAAGCGAGCGAGTTCGGCCTGGTCGGCGGGGCGGCGACCGCCGTCATCATCTCGGCGCTCAACATCGCGCTCGGCTTCCTCGTGGGCCTATGGCCGGCGCGCTACTGCCAGCATGTGCGCGCCACGCATCTGTTCTGGGCCCTGCCCGCCTATGTCGGCCTGATCATCCTGATCGTGATGTTCAACCTCGCCGTCGGGCACTACCGCGAGATGCTGATCGCCACGCCCGATGCGCGGTCGCTGCAGGTGCTGCCGCGGCTGCTGGAGAGCCCCTTCGGCATTGCCGAGCTGAAATCAGCGGCGCTCGTCATCATCGGCTGCATCGTCGCCTTCGCCGCGGCGGTGAAGGGCTATTCCGCCTTCGGCACCTATCCCGGCCACGGCGGCGCCTACAAGCGCTGGCGGCAGCGCTGGGAAGCGGTCGAGGAGGAGCGGCGGCGCCTCGATGTCGAGCTTCTGCCCGAGCTGGAAGCGGTGCGCTCGCGGATCGACGGCTTCAAGGAGGATTGCGCCCGCGAGAGCAGCCGCCTCCAGGGCTCCAAGGCGGCGGCCGAGGAGGCCCGCGACCTCTATGCCGCGCGGCTCGGCCAGCTGCGCGCGGCCAAGGATGCGGCCCTGATGCAGTATCGCGAGGCCAATCTGCGGGTGCGGACCGACATGCCGCCGGCCTATTTCTCGCAAACCCTCAACGTCACCGAGATCGACCAGCCGACGCCGCTCGCCGAGTATGTCGCCCTGCGAAATCTGATCGACGATTTCGAGCGCCAGCTCGCCACCATGCCCGCGCTGGTGGAGGCGAAGCTGCGCGAGCAACTCGCCCTCGTGCGCGGCCTCGATCTCGCCGGAGAGATCGAGCGGCTGAAGGCGCGGGCCGCCGAAGCCGGGCGCGACGCCTTCGAGCAGGACGAGGCGACGCGGCGACAGATCAATGCGGAATTCGCCGCAATGCCGCGTTAGACCCACAGGCACGCAGCGAGTAATGAGCGAGACATGAAGAGCGAAAGCTGGGCGATCGTCGCCTCGATCGTGGCGGGCGTCGCGCTGGTCGGCTTCTTCGCCGCCCCGTCGCTGCTGAAGGGCCCGCCGCGCGACCCCGACTCGCTGTGCCTCACATCCGGGGCCGTGGGTCACACGCTGGTCCTGGTAGACAAGAGCGATCCGTGGAGCGAGGTCCAGGCCGGGCGCCTGAAGCGGCTGGTCAAGCAGATCGGCGACGGCCTGCCCGCGGACCGGATGCTCTCGATCTACGTCTTCAACGACGCCTTCGAGCCGGGTTTTCCGCCCCTGCTGTCGCTCTGCAATCCGGGGCGCACGGCGAGCGAACTGATCGGCAATCCGCGGCGCGACTACATCCGCTGGGTGGAGAAGTTCGGGCGGCCCCTCGACGAGGCGCTGGCGGTGCTGACCCAGCCGGCCAAGGGCAATCTCTCGCCGATCGTGGAAGCGGTCGGCGACGTGGCGTCGCGCCCCGAGACGCGGGTCCGCGAGGGCGACAAGTCGCTCGTGCTGGTCTCGGACATGATGCAGAACTCGGCGCCGTTCTCGGTTTTCGGCAGCAATCCGGCCGTGCGCGATCCCGAGCGCCTCAAGCG
This sequence comes from Allobosea sp. R86505, assembly GCF_042466375.1. Taxonomy (NCBI): domain Bacteria; kingdom Pseudomonadati; phylum Pseudomonadota; class Alphaproteobacteria; order Hyphomicrobiales; family Alloboseaceae; genus Allobosea; species Allobosea sp. R86505. Next base: position 3,880,846 of record NZ_JAXHPY010000001.1, read on the forward strand.
CCTCGTGACGAAGGTTTGGCAGGATTCCGGGGCGCGGGACTGGAAGCTGCAGGTCCACCAGGTTCAGGGCGTCTATGATCCGACACGGCTCGAACAGGCGAGCACGCTCTGGCAGCAGGCCCTTCGCAGCTCGGGCATCGCCTTCGTCTGGGAGCGACTCTGAGCGGCCCGCAACCTGCCCGCCCGCCTACATGCCGTAGGCCATGCGGACCCCGCCCCAGTGGCGGCCGTTGACGCGCACGGGCGCATCGACCTCGCGCACCATCTCATGGACCCCGCCGCCCATGTCACGCAGATAGGACTGGACGAGGAAGGGACGTATCGAGCGTGCGGCCGCGATGCCGGCGCGATCATCGAAGATGCGCCGGTTGCGCGCATGCGCCGCGTTCCAGACCGGATCGCCCGACCGCTGCGGGAGCGCATAAGCTGCGTTGTGGACGGGAATGAAGCCGTTGCGGTCGATCGGAACGGTGAAGAGCAACCGCGGATCGGCCGCGACGAAGCGCGCCAGCAGCGGCGGCAGGATCTCCTCCAACACCGGCAAAGCGCGGTTGCGGTATTGCTGCGGGTCCGTCTCGGCGATCGCGACATAGTCGACATCGAACAGGTCGCCCTCGGTCAGACGCGCGCGCGCGAGGGCCTCGGAGAACAAGGACTCGACGGCGGCGGCAAAGGCGTGGGTGCGTTCGATCAGCGGCCGGTAGCCGCTCTCGGTCTGCTCGAGCAACGCGTCGAGCAGCCGCGCATGGTCGAAGGTCTGGCGGTCGAAGGCCAGGTGCAGGCCGAGATCGCTGACCGCAGCCAGTCGGCAGGGCATCGATGGCAGGCCCTCCACAGTGAGGCTGCCGCCGAGGCCCGGCGCGAGCTCGTCCTGCTCGGGACGGGCGATCAGCGCGCCACCACGGCCGATGTCGATCGTCCGGCTGCTGAACTGGTGCGCGCCGAGCCTGACCTCGACGGGGTGCTCGGCGGGAAAGCGGTCGTGCTGACGTCGGTCGGCGAAGGAGGAGTGCCGCAAGGTCGGGATGAAGCGGCGCAGCATCCCGCCGGCGAGGCTGGCGCCCCGCGCCGTCGCCCTGCGCGCGCTGGCGCTCTCGGTCGCGGCCGCCAGGGCGACGCGGTCGATCTCGGCCACACGCTCGGCGACGGTCTCGACGAAGCGGGCCGTCTCGCCCGCATTGCGCGACAGCTCGGCCGTGGCCGCCGCCTGCTCCTGCGACGCCTGGCCAATCGCGGCGATGACGGGATTGACGTCGCGCACCATCTGCAGCGCATCGGTGACGATCGCCGCGGAGCCATGCGCCGCCTGGGTCAGCCGGTCGACGCGGCTGCGAATGTGCTCGACCGCCTCACGCACCTCGACGGAGAGAACCTTGACCTCCTGCGCGACGACCCCGAAGCCACGGCCGGCCTCCCCAGCACGGGCGGCCTCGATCGACGCGTTCAGGGCGAGCAGGTTGGTCTGGCGGGCGATCTCGGCAATCGAGTCGACGATGCCGCGGATCTCGGCCGTGGCCATGGCGAGGCCCGTCATCATGTCCGTCGCCTCGCCGGCGCGGATCGCCGCCGCGTCGAGGCGCTCGCGCGCACGGCTCATCGAGCAGCCGATCTCCTCGGCGGAGTCGGAGACCTGTCGAGAGGCGGTCACAAGCGCGGCGGAGTTGGTACTCGCCGTGGTGGTGGCCTCCCGCATGCCGAGCACGCTGTCGTGGATCGCGCCCGCGCGCGTCTCGGATTGCGTCGAGGACTGTTCGGCGCGGCCGAGATCGGCGGCCAGCCGCCGCATCGCCGCGACCACATCCTGCTCGAGCACGGAAACGGCTTCGCGGTCGGCAAGGGCGGCGATGTCGGCGGGCGTCGGCACGGATGCCGGCAACGCCTCCACGGGCTGCGCAGACTCGGCGGTGCGCGCCTGGCTTCGACGGCTCAGCCAGCGTCGAACCCTGCCCTGCATCGGCCCATCCAGTCCCTTCACGCCACAATTCTTTATGGTCCGATAGGGTTAAAAAAGTCTGACTGTTGTGTCGGAGACGGTGGCCTCACGCGCTGGCGAGCATGGACCACTCCGGCCTGTGCCTGTAAGCCTCCGGGACCGGCGCCTCATCAGCGCAGATGCCCTCCGTCCTGCTTCCCGCCTTCGAGCGAGCGCCGCCATGAACAGCAACAGCTATGACGTGATCGTCGCGGGTGTCGGCGCCATGGGCTCGGCCGCCTGCTGGCATCTGGCGCAGCGCGGGCTGAAGGTGCTGGGGCTGGAGCGCTTCGACCTCGGCCACACGATGGGCTCCTCGCACGGGCTGACGCGGATCATCCGGCTGGCCTATTTCGAGGGCTCGAAATATGTGCCGATCGTCCAGCGCGCGCATGAACTCTGGCAGACAACAGGCGACGAGGCCGGGTTGAAGCTGCTGCACGTCACCGGATCGCTCGATCTCGCGCCGGCGGGCTCCGGCGAGGTCGAATCCTCGTTGCAATCCTGCCTGGACCATGGGCTCGAGCACGAGCAGCTCGACGCGAAAGAGCTCGCGCAGCGCTTTCCGGGCTTCACGCTGCCATCGGGCCATATCGGGCTGTGGCAGCCCGGTGGCGGCTTCGTCGCCTCCGAGAAGGCGATCTTCGCCCATGTAGGGCTCGCCCAGTCGCGCGGCGCCGAGATCCGCACCAACGAGCCGATGCTCGACTGGACGCCGACCGCCGATGGCGGGGTGACGGTCAGGACGGCGCGCGGCACCTACAGCGCCGGGCGGCTCGTCATCACCTCGGGCGGCTGGATCGCCGACGCGGTGCCTGCGCTGGCGCGGACGGTCACGACGGTGCGCCAGGCGATCGGCTGGTTCACCACCCGCAAGCCCGAGCTCTACCGCGAGGGCGTCTTCCCGGTCTTCATCCTCACCGTCGAGGAAGGCAGCTTCTACGGCTTTCCACTCTACGAGCATCCTGGCTTCAAGCTGGGCGGGCCGCATTTCGGGCGCGAGCCGATGGATCCGCGGGAGGACGACCGCACGCCCAGCCCCCGGCAGGTTGAGCTGATCCGCGCCTGCCTCGCGCGGTACCTCCCGGATGCGGCCGGCGAGCCGCTGACGCTGAAGGGCTGCCTCTACAGCGTGACGCCGGACGAGGATTTCATCATCGACCATGTGCCCGGCGTGCCGCAGGCGGTCTTCGCCTCCTGCTGCTCCGGGCACGGCTTCAAATTCGCCAGCGCGATCGGCGAAATCCTGGCCGACCTCTCCGACAGCGGCCGGTCGCGCTTCGACCTCGCGCCCTTCTCGCTGGCGCGCTTCGCGGCCTGAGACGAAAGAACCAAGCCGCGTGGCCAGCCCCGAGCAGAACCGACGCGGCATCATCGCCATGCTGGCCGCCATGGCGCTCTTCGTCTGCAACGACGCGCTGATGAAGCTCGCCCGCGAGGTCTATCCGGCCGGCCAGGCGATCACGCTGCGGACCGGCTTCGCCCTGATCATCGCGCTGGGCCTCGTGCTCGCTTTCCGGGAGGGCGCCAAGTTGCGCCTCGCGCTGCGGCCGATCGTGCTGCTGCGCGGGCTGATCGACGCCGCGGTCACGCTGACCTTCATCTGGGCGCTCGCCGAAATGCCGCTGGCCGACGTCACCGCCATCCTGCTGGCCTCGCCGATCATCATCGTCGTGCTCGCGGTGGTGCTGCGGATCGAGCGGGTCGGCTGGCGCCGCACCGCCGCGGTCTTCATCGGTTTCTGCGGGGTTCTGGTCGTGCTCCGGCCGGCCACCGATTCCTTCAACGCCGCGGCTCTGGTCGCGCTGGCGAGCGCCTGCCTCGCCGCCGCCCGCGACCTGCTGACGCGCAAGATCGGCAACGAGATCCCCTCCACCGTGATCGCGCTGATGACCACCGCCATCGTCGGTATCGTGGCCTGCGGCTACGGGCTGCTGGAGGTCTGGCAGCCGGTCTGGCGGCGCGAGACGTCCTATGTCGCCGCCGCGGCCGCGCTGATGGCCGCGGGCAGCATCTGCATCATCAGCGCCTATCGCAACACCGATGTCGGCGTGGTCTCCGGCTATCGCTATTCGGTCGTGATACTCGCGGTGATCATGGGCTATCTGGTTTGGGGGCAGTTGCCCGACCCGATCGCCGGGCTCGGCATCGCGATGATCGTGGCGAGCGGGCTCTACACCATGCACCGGCAGCAGGTGGTGCCGCAGTCGCAGCTCAAGCTGCCGAGCACGCCCCCGACATGAGCGCCAGCGCCCTGAAGCCGACCCTGACGGTGCTGGTCGCGATGTCGGCCCTGCAGCCGCTCGCGCTCAACCTGCTCGCGCCGGCGGCGCCCGCGCTCTCGCGCCATTTCGGCTCGAGCTATGCCACGATCCAGCTCGCGCTGACGCTGTTCCTGGTCGCCGTCGCCCTGACCCAGCTCGTCAGCGGGCCGCTCTCCGACCGCTTCGGGCGGAGGCCCTGCGTCAATGCCGGCATCGCGCTGTTCATCGCCGGCTCGGCGCTGGGCGCGCTCGCACCCTCGATCGAGGTCCTGCTGCTGGCGCGCATCCTGGAGGGGGCCGGCTCCGGCTCCGTCTTCGCACTCTCACGCGCGATCATCCGCGACACGGCCAACCGGGACGAGGCCGCCAGCCAGATCGCCACCGTGACGATGGTCATGGTGGTCGCGCCGATGATCGCCCCCTGGCTCGGCGGGCAGATCGAAACCGCTTTCGGCTGGCGGATGATCCTGTGGTTCATGACCGTCAGCGGCGTGATCGTACTCTTGCTGACCCTGGTCAAACTGCCCGAGACCGCGCCGAATCTGGGACTGCGCACGCCGCTGCTCGGCGTCTTCCGGGCCTTCCCGACGCTGATCGTCAACCGCGTCTTCGTGCTCAACGTGATCGCGGTCTCGACCAGCTCGGCCGCCTTCTTCGCCTTCATCGCGGCGGCGCCCTATATCGTCGTCGAGACGATGGGGCGCGGCAGCGACACCTACGGCGCCTATTTCATCCTGAACGCGGCCGGCTACATGGTCGGCAACTATGCGATGGCGCGGCTGGTCATGAAGATTGGCGCGCCGCGCATGGTCCATCTCGGGCTGGTCATTTCCTCCGTCGCGATGACGGTGGCCGTGCCGCTGTCGCTGAGGGCGGACTGGTCGCCGATCATGCTGTTCCTGCCGCTGGCCGTGAACGCGATCGGCAACGGCATGACGATCCCCGGCTCGACCGCCGAGGCGCTCTCGGCAAGGCCAGACCTCGCCGGCTCGGCCGCCGGCCTCATGGGCGCGCTTCAGCTCGGCTTCAGCGCACTGATGACCGTGGCGATCAGCCTCGTCGTGACGATCTGGCCGCCCTCGCTCGTCGTGCTGATGTGGCTGCTGACGATCATCGGGATGATCGCGATCCATTTCGGGCGGAGCGGGGCGGCGGCGCGCTGAGGCCGCCGCGCCGCAAGGCCGCCTGCCTCACTCCTCGAGGCGGGCGAGCAGGCTGGAGGTATCCCAGCGGCGGCCGCCCATCTTCTGGACCTCGGCGTAGAACTGGTCGACCAGCGCGGTGACGGGCAGCTGCGCGCCGTTGCTGCGCGCCTCCTCGAGCACGATGGCGAGATCCTTGCGCATCCAGTCGACGGCGAAGCCGTAGTCGAACTTGCCGATGTTCATGGTCTTGCCGCGGTTCTCCATCTGCCAGGAACCAGCAGCGCCCTTCGAGATCACCTCCAGCATGGCCTCGACATCGAGCCCGGCGCGCTTGGCGAAATGCACGCCCTCGGAGAGCGCCTGGACGAGGCCGGCGATGCAGATCTGGTTGACCATCTTGGTGAGCTGGCCGGAGCCGGCCGGGCCCATCAGCTTGCACATGCGGGCATAAGCCGCGATCACCGGCTCGGCGCGGGCGTAGGTCTCGGGCTCGCCGCCGCACATCACGGTGAGAACGCCGTTCTCGGCACCCGCCTGGCCGCCGGAGACCGGCGCATCGACGAAGCCGAAGCCGCCGGCCTGCGCCGCCGCGGCGAGTTCGCGCGCGACATGGGCCGAGGCGGTGGTGTGGTCGACGAAGATCGCGCCCTTTTCCATGCCGGCGAAGGCGCCCTGCCCGCCCAGCGTCACAGAGCGCAGGTCGTCATCGTTGCCGACGCAGGCGAAGACGATCTCCTGGCCCTTGGCGGCATCGGCCGGCGTCGGCGCCGAGACGCCGGCATGCTGCGAGACCCAGGCCTGAGCCTTCGTCGGGTTGCGGTTGTAGACCGTGACCTCGTGGCCCTTGGCCTTGAGGTGACCCGCCATGGGATAGCCCATGACGCCGAGACCGATGAACGCGACTTTGGCCATGTTTCGCTCCGCTTGACTGTTTCTGATTTCGGCAAGGGCTTTAGCCTGCGGCTGCCCCTCTGCAAAGGCGCGCGGCTGTGCTGCCGCATATGCGCGATGACGCCGTGTCGGTTGTGAGCGGCCCGGGTTAGGGCTAGGCACCCGGCCATGACGATCTCCAATGACGACGACCTCAAGAGCCTGCAGGACATCGGCCGCATCGTCGCGCAGACGCTGGCCGCCATGGGCAAGGCGATCGAGCCGGGCATGACGACCGCCGAGCTCGACCGGATCGGGCGGGCCCTGCTCGAGCGGGAGGGCGCGCGCTCGGCGCCGGAGCTGGACTACCAGTTCCCGGGCGCGACCTGCATCAGCGTCAATGACGAAATCGCGCATGGCATTCCCGGCGCGCGGCGGATCGAGGCCGGTGACCTCGTCAATATCGACGTCTCCGCCGAAAAGAGCGGCTTCTATTCGGATACCGGCGCCTCCTTCGCCGTGCCGCCCGTGGCCCGCAAGACCGAGCGGCTCTGCCGCGACGGTCGGCGCGCGCTCTGGGTCGGGATCGGGCAGGTCGGCGCCGGCAAGCCGCTGTCGGGCATCGGGACTGCGATCGGCCGCTTCGCCGAGAAGAACGGCTATACGCTGGTGCGCAATCTCGCCAGCCACGGCGTCGGGCGCTCGCTCCATGAGGAGCCGACCGAGCTCGCCACCTGGCCGGACCGGTCCGAGCGTCGGGTGATGCAGAAGGGCCAGGTCTTCACCATCGAGCCCTTCCTCTCGCTCGGCGCGACCCGGGCCGAGAATGGCGAGGATCCCTGGACGCTCTATGGCGAGCCGCGCGCATTGACCGTGCAGTATGAGCATACGCTGGTGGCCACCGCCCAGGGGGCGATGGTGCTGACGCTGCCGGCCTGACCACGAAGAGGCGGCCGGCGGCCCTCAGCGCAGGGCCATATGCCGCGTCAACCGCCCTTCCAGCCTGTCCCATACCCGGCGGACGATCTCGACGAGCAGCAGATAGAGCAGCGCCGCGTAGAGATAGATCGAGAGGTCGAAGGAACGCGAAAAGGCGAGCTTGGTCGCCCCCATCAGGTCGTAGAGCGTCACCAGCGAGGCGAGCGCACTGGATTTGATCATCACGATCAGCTCATTGCCGAGCGGCCGCAGGCCCAGGATCATCGCCTGCGGCAGGATGACATGGCGCAGGCTCGACCAGCGGTGCAGGCCCAGCGCCAGCGCCCCCTCGAACTGGCCGCGCGGGATCGACTGGATGGCGCCGCGCAGGATCTCGGCCTGATAGGCGGCGGTGTTGATCACGAAGGTCAGGAGCGCGCAGTAGAACGGCTCGCGGAAGAACCACCACAGCCCGAGATCGGTCCAGAACAGGCGGAACTGGCCGAGCCCGTAATAGACCAGGAAAAGCTGGCAGAGCAGCGGCGTGCCGCGGAAGAAGGTGGTGTAGCCGTTGATCAGGACCTGCGCCCAGCGCGGTCCGTAGAGCCGCGCCACGGCGAGTCCAATCGCGAGCAGGAAGCCCAGCGACACGGAGATCGCGACGAGCTGAAGCGTCAGCCCGACGCCAGTGGCCATCCGGCAGCCATAGTTCTGCAGGACCTCGCTGCCGACCAACCAGCCCGGGTATTCGCACCAGGTCATCGCGTCGCGCCCCCGAAGGCGGCAATGCCACGGTTGGCGCGCGCTTCCATCCGGCCGATGCCCCAGGCCGAGATCATCGAGAAGAAGAGATAGAGCGCCATCGCCGCGCCGAAGAAGAGGAAGGGCTCCTTGGTCGCGACATTGGCGCGGGTGGTGATGAACATGATGTCCGGCAGAGTGATGACCGAGACCAGAGAGGTTTCCTTCAGCAGCACCATCCAGTTGTTACCAAGGCCGGGCAGCGCGACGCGGATCAATTGGGGGAACACGACGAGGCGGAAGGCCTGGCCCTTCGTCAGACCCAGCGCCGCGGCGGCCTCGCGCTGGCCCTTCGGAATGGAATTGAGCGCGCCGACCCAGACCTCGCTGGAGAAAGCCGACAGCACGACGCCGAGCGCGATCATGCCGGCGACGAAAGGCGGCATCGAGAAAGAGCCCGGCAGGCCGAGCCAGCGCCAGGCCTCCTGCAGCAGCACCTGGACGCCGAAATAGATGATGTAGAGCGTCAGAAGCTCCGGCACGCCGCGAAAGACGGTGGTGTAGCCCGTGGCCAGAAGCCGGGGGACGGCGCGCTGCGAACGAGCTCCGAGCGCGACGACGAGCCCGAGCGCGAGGCCGAAGGGCAGGGTCGCGAGCGCGATCGAGATGGTGATGCCCGCACCCTGAAGCAGGGCCAGCCCCCAGCCGCCATCGCCGAAACCGAGGAGCGCGAACTTGTCGAACATCGAGAGGGGTGCCGGGCCTTTGAAGCGTGAGCCGGCGCGGGGAAGCCGCGCCGGCCGCGAATGCCGAACCGATCAGAGGATCGGGATCTTGAAGTACTTGTCGGCGATCTTCTTGTGCGAGCCGTCGGCGATCGTCTCGGCGATGGCCTTGTCGAACATCGCCTTCAGAGCGGTGTCCTCCTTTCGGACGGCGCCACCGACGCCGGGGCCGTGGATCGTGGCATCGCGGGTGATCTCGCCGATCTTCTTGCAGCAATCCTTGCCCTTGCCGTTGAGGAAATCCTCCAGCGAGAGCGAGTTGGCGATGATGTAGTCGAGACGGCCGCTGAGCAGATCGAGGTTCGCCTCCTCCTGCGTCGGATAGGGACGCGCGGTGGAATCCTTGTAAACCTTCTCGACATAGTTCGAATGGACGGTCGAGCCCTGCACGCCGATCGCCTTGCCCTTCAGGGCGGCGGGCGAAACGTCGGTTGAGGTCGTCGTCTTCGGGCCGATGATCCAGATCGGCGTCTTGGTGTAGACCGCCGTGAAGTCGACACGCTTCTTGCGCTCGTCGGTGGCGTTCATGCCGGCGATGATGATGTCGTATTTGTTGGAGAGCAGCGCCGGGATGATGCCATCCCAGTCCTGCACGACCCAGGTGCACTTCACCTTCATCCGCTCGCAGAGCAGGTTGCCATAGTCGATCTCGAAGCCCTCGAGCTCCTTTTTGGCATTCAGGTTGTTGAAGGGCGGATAGGCGCCTTCGGTGCCGATCCGGATTTCCTTCCACTCCTTGGCCTGCGCCATCGCGCCGGTGGCACCGAGGACCGTCAGCAGGGCCGCGGCGAAAACTTTGGCGAAACCGTTCATGATGCCTCCCACAGGGTTCGTCCGGCCGGATCTCACCGTCCCATTGCCGGCTCTGCTCACAGATTGGGCGATGGGGCCGGTCGGCCGCAAGTGGGCTTGCGCAGCTTTTCTGGGCCCGCGCGCCGAATTATACGGCAAGCGACCGGCGCCCTGTCGGTGCGGAGACGCTGGACGGCGCCGCCGGGGTTGCCTACCACCGCCTCGCCCTCCCCCCGCCGGGAGCCCCTCCAACCGCGAGATGCGCCCGTGATCCCCTGGACCCTGCTGGACACGGCCACCCTGCCAGGTGCCGCAGGGCGCGAGTTGCGGCTGAAGCGCCGAGGCGCCGAGTTCTCGATCATGCTCGGCACGATCGAACTGATGAACAGCCGCCTGAGCGGCTCGGAGGAAGCCCTCGCCACGCTGGTCGCGACGCGGCTGGCGGGACGCACCAAGCCGCGCATCCTGATCGGCGGGCTCGGCATGGGCTTCACGCTGCGCGCGGCCCTGGCGAGTTTTCCCGCCGGGGCCGAGATCACGGTTTCGGAACTGATCCCCGCCGTGGTCGACTGGGCGAGAGGGCCGATGGCGGAGCTCTTCGCCGGCTGCCTCGACGATTCCCGCGTCACCATCGCCGTGCAGGATGTCGGCCGCGTCATCGCCGACGGCGCCGGGCGCTACGACGCGATCCTGCTCGATGTCGACAACGGGCCGGAAGCACTGACGGTCGCCGCCAACGATCGACTCTACGAGGATGGTGGGCTCGGCCTGGCCAAAGCGGCCTTGCGCCCGGGCGGCATCCTGGCGGTCTGGTCGCAAGGCCCCGACCGCCGTTTCACGGGGCGGCTGCGGCATGCCGGCTTCGCCGTCGAGGAGGTGATGGTGCGGGCCCATCGCGGCAAGGCCGGCGCCCGCCACATCATCTGGCTGGCGCGCAAGGCGTGAGCGCCCTCCTCAGGGCCGCCCCTTCCCCAGCGCCCTCGCCTCAGCGATCAGGCAGAGTTCGGTGAAGAGCACCTGGGCCGCGCAATGGGCGGTGTTCGAGGTCGCGTCATATTGCGGGGCGATCTCGACGACGTCGGCGGCGACGATGTCGGCGCCCTTCAGCCCGCGCAGGATGGCGAGCGCCTCGCGCGGCGTCAGGCCACCAACCTCGGGCGTTCCGGTGCCGGGCGCGAAGGCGGGGTCGATGGAATCGACGTCGAAGGAGACATAGGTCGGCCCCTCGCCGATCACGGCCCGCGCCTTCGCGATGACAGCCTCAATGCCGAGCCCGTCGATCTCGTCGGCATGGATCACCGTCATGCCGCTCTCATAGGAGAACTCCCAGAGATATTCGGCGCCGCCGCGGATGCCGATCTGGATGACGCGCTCCGGGTCCAGCACGCCGTCCAGCACCGCCTGCCGGAACGGGCCGCCATGGTGGAACTTCGAGCCCTCATAAGGGCCCGACGTGTCGCAATGGGCGTCGATATGGACCATGCCGACCGGCCGCTTTGCTCCCACCGCCTTGAGAATCGAGTATGTGATCGAATGGTCGCCGCCGACGGCGAGCGGCGAGACGCCGGCCTCGACGATGGTGCGGAAGGTCGCCTCGATGTCCTCGTGACAGCTTTCCAGCGAATAGCGCGAGCGGAAGGGCACGTCGCCGATGTCGGCCGCCTTGAGCATGCCCAGCGGCGCGGTGCCCATGACATGGTCCATGGGCCCGATGCGCTCGATGGCACGCACCGCGCGGGGGCCGAGCCGCGTGCCGGCGCGATTGGTGACGCCGAGATCCATGGGCAGGCCGATGATCGCGACGTCGAGGCCGCCGAGCCCCGGGGCGGCCAGGGCATCCGGACGATAGGGTGCGCCGAGGAAGGTCGCGACGTCCGAGAACGGCCATTTACGCCTGTCGCCCTTGAACTGGTCGGCGGCGACCCTGGCGAAATGCGGGTCGTGGATGTCAGCACCGCTGGCGTCGGCATAGCGCGCCCGGAGTTTCGCGAGCTTGTCCTGGTCCATGATGCCCCCTTGCGGCCAATCAGGCCAGCCGATTTTCCAGCAACGTGACGGAGCCGCCCTGATAATCGGCCGAGCGATAGCGCTTGTAGCCGAGCTTGGCGGCGACCCGGAAGGAGGCATCGTGCGCAGGGTCGATCATGCAGACGCAGCGCCGCTCGCCATGCGTCGTGGCAAACCATCCTTGCGCCGCCAGCGCCGCCTCGGTCGCATAACCCCTGCCCTGGGCCTCGGCGGCGAGAATCCAGCCGATTTCCGGCGCAGCGTCGAAATCGGGCCCGAGGCTCCGGCGGCCGTAGAACAGCCCGACCTCGCCGATGACGGCGCCGCCAGTCTTCTCCTGAACCATGAACAGGCCATGCCCGAACAGCGACCAGTGGCCGGCGATGCGCAGAAGACGCTGCCAGGCTTCCTCGCGTTCGAGCGTGCGCCCTCCGACGAAACGCACCACGGCGGGGTCGCTGCGCCACGCATGGAGCGCGTCGAGATCATCGGCTTGGGGTGGGCGCAGGCGCAAGCGTTCGGTGTCCAGCATCGGCTGCATTAACCACCCCCGGGGTCGCTCGGCCAAGGGGGCACACGACCTAGTCGAAAGTTGAATGCGACCGGCCCGAAAACGCTCGCGAAGCCCAGCGCCTTCCTCTAGAAAGCCAAGCAAGTCCCAATGCTTGGCGACGGCGGCTGAACCGCGTCCCACCCATCACGACACTCGGCCCGCCGAGTCACAATCGAGGAGATGTCCCGAGATGAAGCGCCGTCAGTTTATCCAGACCGCCACCGCCGGTGCCGCCGCCGCGGCGATTGCCTCCCCGGCTGTCGCCCAGTCGGCCCCCGAGGTGAAATGGCGTCTGGCCTCCTCCTTCCCGAAGTCGCTCGACACGATCTATGGCGGCGCCGAGGTCATGGCCAAGATGGTCTCCGACCTGACCGACGGGAAGTTCCAGATCCAGGTCTTCGCGGCCGGTGAAATCGTCCCGGCGCTGCAGGCGGCCGACGCCGTGACCAACGGCACCGTCGAGATGTGCCACACCGTGTCCTATTACTATGTCGGCAAGGACCCGACCTTCGCGGTGGCGGCGTCGGTGCCGTTCGGCCTGAATGCGCGCGGCCAGAACGCCTGGCTCTTCCAGGGCGGCGGCAACGACCTGTTCAACGAATTCTACAAGAAGTTCAACATTCACGGCATGCCCTGCGGCAACACCGGCGCCCAGATGGGCGGCTGGTTCCGCAAGGAGATCAAGACCCCGGCCGATCTTCAGGGTCTGAAGATGCGCATCGGCGGCATCGCCGGCCAGGTGCTGGCCAAGCTCGGCGTCGTGCCGCAGCAGATCGGCGGCGGCGACATCTACCCGGCGCTCGAGAAGGGCACCATCGACGGCGCCGAGTGGGTCGGCCCCTATGACGACGAGAAGCTCGGCTTCTCCAAGGTCGCGCCGTTCTACTACTATCCCGGCTTCTGGGAAGGCGGCCCCTGCGTCCACGCCTTCGTCAATCTGGAGAAGTGGAACGCCCTGCCCAAGGCGTATCAGGCCGCGCTGACCGCCGCCTGCACCTATGCCAACACGCAGATGCTGGCGAAGTACGACACGCAGAATCCGGCGGCGCTGAAGCGCCTGGTCGGCGCCGGCACGCAGCTGCGCCCGTTCTCGCAGGAGATCCTGGAAGCCTGCCTCAAGGCCTCCAACGAGCTCTACAGCGAGATCTCGGCGAAGAACCCCGATTTCAAGAAGGCGATCGACTCGATGACCGCCTTCCGCGGCGACCAGTATCTCTGGTGGCAGGTGGCGGAGCTCAGCTTCGACGTCTTCCAGGTGCGCTCGCGCGCCCGCTGATCCCGGCAAGAGGACGCGGGACTTCGCGCCCTCCCCGTGGTGCTGCTCGAACGCCCGGCCTCGGCCGGGCTTTCTGCGTTTCAGGCCGCGGCGACATCGCCGCCAGGTCCAGGTGTGCGCTGAATGCGGCGCGAAGACCTTCCGCTGCGGCATTCATGATCTAGACGCATGCATTGCATGCATTTTTTGCTTGCGTTGGCGCGCAGACCTGTTTTTCTGACGTGATCGTGATGGCCTGGACAGCAGGCGCGCGAAAACGCTCCAGGGGAGGAGATAAAGTATGAAGCGTCGTCAATTCATAAAGGTCGCCGGAGCCGGTGCCGCTGCGGGCGCGATCGCGAGTCCCGCCATCGCGCAGGCCATGCCAGAGGTCCGGTGGCGGGTGACCTCATCCTTCCCCAAGTCGCTCGACACGATCTATGGCGCGTCCGAGGTGCTGTCGAAGGCTGTTTCGGAGGCCACAGACGGCAAGTTTCAGATCCAGGTCTTCGCCGCCGGCGAAATCGTTCCGGGCCTTCAGGCCGCCGACGCCGTGACCAACGGCACCGTCGAGATGTGCCACACCGCGTCCTATTACTATGTCGGCAAGGATCCGACCTTCGCCTTCGGCACCGCGGTTCCGTTCGGCCTGAACGCCCGCCAGCAGAACGCCTGGTTCTATCATGGCGGCGGCAGCGAATTGCTCAACGAGTTCTACAAGAAGCACAACATCTATGCCCTGCCCGGCGGCAATACCGGCTGCCAGATGGGCGGCTGGTTCCGCAAGGAGATCAAGACCGTCGCCGACCTGCAGGGCGTCAAGATGCGCATCGGCGGCTTCGCCGGGCAGGTCCTGTCCAAGCTCGGCGTGGTGCCGCAGCAGATCGCCGGCGGCGACATCTATCCGGCGCTGGAAAAGGGCACGATCGACGCGGCCGAGTGGGTCGGCCCCGCCGATGACGAGAAGCTCGGTTTCAACAAGGTCGCGCCGTTCTACTACTATCCCGGCTGGTGGGAGGGCGGCGCCTCGCTGCACTTCTTCCTCAACACGGCGAAGTGGGAGGCGCTGCCGAAGGTCTACAAGTCCGTGCTGACCACGGCCGCGGGCCTCGCCAATGTCGACATGCTCGCCAAATACGACGCCCGCAACCCCGCCGCTCTGAAGCGGCTCGTCGGCGCCGGCGCGCAGTTGCGGCCGTTCTCGCAGGAGATCCTCGAGGCCTGCCTGAAGGCGGCGAAGGAGGTCTATGCCGAGACCTCGGCCAAGAACGCCGACTTCAAGAAGGTCTATGACGCGATGGCGGCCTTCCGGAACGACGAATATCTCTGGTTCCAGATCGCCGAATACACCTTCGACAATTTCATGATCCGCGCGCGCGCGGCCAATCAGCTCTGACAAGGAGCGACCGGCCGCATCGCGGCCCAACTACCCCCACACCCCGGCCGCGAGGCCGGGGTTTTCGGTTCGGCCGCCCTGTCCTAGGATCGGTCCGCCACATCTGCGCCGCCTTGTTCGGCCAGGATCGCGCCGGGTCACGATCGGACAGTCTTCCATGCTGCGCATCGCCAGTTCCGCCTTCGCCCTCCTGCTGGTCGTGACCGGCGCGCAAGCCCAGTCGATCGGCGAACCCATTCCGGGCCGTGGAGCCGGCAAGGAGCGCGCGAAACCCGCTCGTGCCGATGCACAGCCGATGCGGCCCTGCCCCGAATACGGTCCGGGCTTCGTCAGGGTGGACGGCTCGTCCTTCTGCGTTCGTGCCGGCGGTTCGGTTCGTGTCGATGTCGGCAAGAGTTCGCGCAGCGGATATGGCAGCTCGACCGGGGCGCTGGTCCAGTTCGAAGGCCGTGGCCCCTCGAGCTTCGGCGAGGTCCGCACCGTCGTCCGGATGCGCGGACAGGTCGACCGCGGGCTCGATTCAGGCTCCTACATCTATCGCTGACGGCTGGCGGCGGCTCAGCCGACCAGGCGCGCCACCTCCTCTCGCAGCACTGGAACGAGTTCGACCTCGAACCAGGGATTGCGCCTGAGCCAGGCGTTGTTGCGCCAGGACGGGTGTGGCAGCGGCAGGATGCGCGGCCGGTCCGGACGCGCCCAGATCGTGCGCCAGTCCGCCACCGTCTCCGACAGGGTGCCCGCCGCCACCTCGCGCAGATGCCAGAGCTGCGCATGGCGCCCGATCGCGAGAACGAGTTCCACCGCCGGCAGCGCCGCGAAGACGCGCTCCCTCCAGACCGGCGCGCATTCGGACCGCGGCGGCCGATCGCCGCCTTTGGCGTCCAGCCCCGGAAAGCAATGCCCCATCGGCACGATCGCGACCTTGGCGGCATCGTAGAAGCGGCTCTCGTCGAGGCCGAGCCAGCCGCGCAGCCGCACGCCCGAGGGATCGGTGAAGGGCTGGCCGCTGGCATGGACGCGCGTGCCGGGCGCCTGTCCGGCGATGCACAGCCGCGCCGTCGCCGAGGCCTGGATGACCGGACGCGGCTCGTGCGGCAGCGGCCGCCCGCGCAAGGGTGCATCGCGGCAGATGCGGCAGGCCCTCAGTTCCGCCAGCAGCGCCTCGAGCCCGTCGTCTCCCGTCATCGTCGGGCCAAATGCCTGCGACCGGGAGCCTGCGACAACAGCCCGTCGCAAGTCCAGGTCGCGGGCGTCCCGCTCCAGCCTTGGGGATCTCCAGCCTCGACCGTCGCGATGGCGTTGATCTGGCCACTCGGTCGATTGCGAAGGACATAAAGCGCCCCGCTGCGCTCGACCGTGAAGCAGTAGGTGCGACGCTTTTCCTGCGGGCCGTAATAGTAGCAGACCGCGTCTGCCGTGGTGGTCCAGCAGGCGTCGGTGTTGGGAACGCCGCGGTTGTGACCGGTGGCGCGGCCATCGGGATGGTGATGCTCGCTGAAGGGGCGGTTGGTCCCGGCGTAGCGCCCGGCGACGGTGTTGCCCTCGAAAGCGCGGCGGATCGCCTCGCCATCGAGCCGCTCGGCGGCGCCGGCATGGCCCGGGGCCGCCATCATCGCGACGAGGACGGTCACCGCGGCCGGCAGCCGCATCAGCGCGCCGCCAGACGCCGCCGCGTCATCGGGATCGCGGGCGCCTTGGAGATGAGGCCATCGCAATACCAGGGCTCACCCTGGTCGCTGTGCTTGCGCGGATTGCCGAGCTCGACGGAGGCCAGCGCATTGATCTGGCCGTTTCCGGCATTGCGCAGGATGTAGAGATCCCGGTTCAGCTCGACCGTGAAGCAATGCACCGTTCGGTCGGTCTGCGGGCCGTAATAGTAGCAGACCTGGTCGGCGCGCGTTGTCCAGCAGGCGTCGCGGTTGGGCTGCCAGCCATTATGGCCGAGCGCCCGGCCGTCAGGGTCGTGGAACTCGGTGAAGAAGCCGCCATTGGTGTAGCGGCCGCTGACGGTGTTGCCCTCAAAGGCCCGGCGGATCGCCTGTCCGTCGAGACGCTCCACCGCCGCTGCGGGCAGCGGCAGTGCGACCAGGACCCCGAGCAGGAGCAACGCTGAGCGCATCACGCCTTCCAGCTCGGCCGCGCCGTCAGTTCCGCGTGCCAGCGCCGGATCTGGACAAACTCCTCCGGCAGCGGAATGCGGGAGGGCTTCATGAAGTCGATCGCGATGCCGGCGGTGATGTCGGCCACCGTCAGCTCCTCGCCGCAGAGAAAGCGGCTGCCCGCGAGTTGCAGTTCGAGCAGCCAGAGATGGTCGTCGATCTGCTCGCGATTGGCCTCGGCCCATTCCGGCACCTGAGTCTCGAGCTCGGCCATGGACGGGTGAGAATGGCGAAAGACCGCCGCGACGGCGGCAAAAAGACCCAGTTCGATGCGCCGGTTCCACATCTCGACGAGGGCCTGCTCGCGGGCGTCGCGGCCAAACAGCGGCGGCTGCGGGTGAAGGCTCTCGATGTAGCGGCAGATCGCAATGGTTTCGGCCAGGGCCGTGCCGTCGTCCAGCACCAGCACAGGCAGGCGCTGGGAGGGGTTCAGCCGGGTGAAGGCCTCGCTCTTGTGTTCCCGCTTGCCGATGTCGACCGGGACGATTTCGGGCAGCGGGACGCCCTTCTCGGCGAAAAAGATCCGCACCCGCCGCGGATTGGGCGCCCGCCCACCGTCATAGAGCTTCATCGAAATCCTCTCCCCGTCGCCGCGCGACCCGACCATGCCGCAGGGCGGATGGTCAATCCTTTCAAGGCGTTTCGTGATGGTTGTGTGGCAGAGGTGCCCCGCATCAGCGGGCGTGTCTGCGCCGCCAGGTTTCCGGCGGCTCGAACCGAAACGCCCAGATGCCGCGGCCGGCAGCCTTCGCCTGCGCCTCCTCGCTGCGATAGCCGCCATAGGCGACCGCATGCCCCTCCCGCACCAGCGTCGCGTTGATGTCGGTCTCGCCCTGCCGGCAGCGGGCGAGACCGCGGCCGTAGCGGTCGATCTTGCCGATCTCGCAGGTGACGAGCCCACGCGCCAGCAGCGCCTCCAGCGCGCGACGCGAGGCCCGCCCGCAATCGACCTCCCGCCCGCCGGCGTCGCTGCATCTCTGGCGCATCTCCGGCGCGTCCAAGCCCTCGAGCCGCAACTCCTCGCCCAGCATGCGCAGGGAATCGCCGTCGATGGCGCGGGCCACGCCGACCAGCGTGCGAGCCGGCCCGAGACGATACTGCAGAACGGCGCCGGCGATCGCCAGGAGCCCGAGGATCCCGAGCGCCACGACGATGTCGACAGGGCGCCCGACGCGCCGCCAACCGAGCGGTCCGTTCCTCCACCGTGTGAATCCGAGGCGCGTCATCAGGAAGAGCTTAACGATTTGCCGACCATGATGGCAGGCCCGTCGCGCAGACCGCGCGCAGGAAGAGGACCCGCATCGCGCCATCATGCCGGAAGTGACAGCCGAACAGGTGCAGCGCGGGCGCGGGCCGGACCCGACGGCCGTCGCACGCCGCAAGCTCGTCACCCGCGAGGTCAAGTCAGTGCGCGAGCGGCTGACTTCCTCGACCGGCCTGGAACGCGCCTTCGACAACGAATTGCTGCGGGTTTTCGCCGAATACCGGATGAACGGCTCGGTCGGAACGCTGATCCTGGCTCTGGCCGTGGCCGCCGCCGCCTGCCTCTGGGTGCCCATCGAGCGGGTCACGCCCTGGGTCGGCACGGTGCTGCTGGCGACGATGGTCATCGTCGTCCTCAGCCGACGCTTCCTGGCGCAACCCGCGGCCGAGGTGCCGATCCGGCCCTGGCGGCGGGGCTTCGCGCTGGCGGAGGGCTTCCACGGCATCAGCTGGGCGATGATGCTGCTCGTCTTCGCGCAGGTCGATGCGCCCGGCGCGAAGGTCTTCGTCACCACGACGCTGCTGATCGTCAGCGCGCTCACCGTGATGCTTGCCGCCTCCATCCCCATGGCGGTCTATGCCGGCATCGTGCCGATCATGATCGGCATCGCCGCCTATTTCTGGGGGCGCACGGACATGGACAGCCTGACGACCGCGGTCATGGCGGCGGCGGCGCAGCTGTTCTTCGTCTTCCTGGCCAACCGCCTCTATGTCAGCTCGGTCTCGACCATCGCCTTCCGCGCCGAGAAGGACGCGCTGATCGCGGAGCTGGAAACGGCCAACGCCAATTCCGACGAGGCGCGACGCAAGGCGGAAGAAGCCAATCTCGCCAAATCGCGCTTCCTGGCGACGATGAGCCACGAGCTGCGCACGCCGCTCAACGCCATCCTGGGCTTTTCCGAGGTGATGAAGAACGAGGTCTTCGGCGCGCATGCCAATGCCGCCTACAAGGAGTATTCGGGCGACATCCACGGCTCCGGCCAGCATCTGCTCGAGCTGATCAACGAAATCCTCGACCTATCGCGCATCGAGGCCGGCAAATACGAGCTGCATGAGGAGGCGCTCTCGCTCGCCGACATCGCCGAGGACTGCCGGCACATGCTCAATCTGCGCGCCAAGGCCAAGAGCCAGACGATCCGCGAGGCCTTCGAGCCCGATCTGCCGAGGGTCTGGGCCGATGAGCGCGCGATCCGCCAGGTCGTTCTCAACATCCTCTCGAACGCGATCAAGTTCACCCCGCCGGGCGGCGAGATCACCATCAAGGTCGGCTGGACCGCCAATGGAGGGCAGTATGTCTCGATCGCCGATACCGGCCCCGGCATTCCCGAGGACGAGATCCCGATCGTGCTGCAGACCTTCGGGCGCGGCTCGCTGGCGATCAAGACGGCCGAACAGGGCTCGGGGCTGGGCCTGCCGATCGTCAAGGGGCTGATCGACCTGCATGGCGGCGGTTTCAGCCTGAAATCCAAGCCGCGCGCCGGCACCGAGGTGACGATCACCCTGCCGCCGGTGCGCGTGATGGACACGCTCGCGGCCCTGCCCGAACCGGAGACGCGCGCCGCGTGACCACCGCCCGAATCGTGCCACAGCTTTCGCCGACATCTTGTCCGCCCTGCCCTGCGCGCTCTGTCTCTCCTCCCTCTCGGATTGCTCGATCATGAACCGGAAAACGCGCGTCGCGGTGCTCTACGGCGGCAAATCGGGCGAGCACGAGGTGTCGCTCAAGTCGGCGGCGTCCGTGCTGCGCTATCTCGACCGCGAGCGCTTCGAGCCGGTGCCGGTGAGCATCGACAAGGACGGCCGCTGGCAGTGCCATGATCTGCGCCGGATCGAGGCCGCCAACACCGAGAGCCTGCCGATTCCCGCCGACTCGCCGGCGATCCGCGTCGAACCTCAGGCGGATGGGCGCACCGCGATCCTGCCGAGCGACGCCGATGCCGCCGCGATCGCGCCGGTGGACGTCGTCTTCCCGGTGATCCATGGCCCGCTCTGCGAGGACGGCTCGCTGCAGGGGCTGCTCGAACTCGCGGGCGCGGCCTATGTCGGCTCGGGCGTGCTCGGCTCGGCGGTTTCCATGCACAAGGACATCGCCAAGCGGCTGGCGGCGCTGGCGGGCCTTCCCGTCGCGCCCTATTTCGCGGTCGCACGCCGCGACTATCGCCGGGACCCTGCCGCCGCCACGGAAGCTGCCCGTGCCGGGCTGACGCTGCCGGTCTTCGTCAAGCCCTGCAATATGGGCTCCAGCGTCGGCGTCCACAAAGTGAAGCGCTGGGAGGATCTCGACGCCGCGCTCGCGGACGCCTTCGAATACGATCTCAAAGTGCTGATCGAGCAGGGCATCGACGCCCGCGAGATCGAGGTCGCGGTGCTCGATGGCGAACCGCCGGTGGCGAGCGTCGCCAGCGAGCTCAATGCCGGCCCGCAACACGAATTCTACTCCTATGAGGCGAAATACATCGACCAGGACGGCGCCAGCGTCGATCTGCCGGCCAAGCTCGACGCGGCGCAGATGACGCGTGTGCGGCAACTGGCGATCGACGCCTTCGTCGCGCTCGACTGCAACGGTCTGGCGCGGGTCGACTTCTTCCTCGACCGCCAGAGCGGAGCCTTCTTCTTCAACGAGATCAACACGCTGCCGGGCTTCACCGCGATCAGCATGTATCCGAAGATGATGGAAGCCTCGGGCATGCCCTACCCCGCCCTGCTGACGCGGCTGGTCGAGCTGGCGCAGGAGCGCCATGCCGAGCGGGCGGGGCTGAAGACGAGCTACGAGGCCTGATCCTTCCCCGCCACGCCCGCCTGCGCGAAGGTCGCCATGCCGTTGTGGATGGCGGCCGCCGCCTTGACGAGGCTGGCGGCGAGAGCGGCGCCCGAGCCTTCGCCCAGCCGCATGTCGAGCGCCAGCAGCGGCGCCTTGCCGAGCGTCGCCAGCACCTGCGCATGGGCGCCCTCGGCCGAGAGATGGCCGGCGATGCAGTGGTCGATCGCGGAGGGCTCGATCGCGTGCAGGATGGCGGCGGCGGCCGTCACCACATAGCCGTCGAGGATCACGGGAATCCGCTGCGAGCGGGCGGCGATGATGGCGCCGCAGATCGCCGCGACCTCGCGCCCGCCCAGCCGGCGCAGCACCTCCAGCGGATGCTTGAGATGGGCGCGGTGCAGCGCGATGCCGGCCTCGACGGCGGCGATCTTGCGCTTCAGGCCGTCATCGTCCAGCCCCGTGCCGCGACCGCACCAGAAGGCGGCGTCGCCGCCATAGAGCGCGGCATAGATCGCCGCCGCCGAGGTGGTGTTGCCGATGCCCATCTCGCCGAGGCAGAGCAGATCGGTGCCGCCGACCAGCGCCTCCATGCCGAAGGCCATGGTGGCGACGCAGGCGCGCTCGTCGAGCGCGTCACCTTGCGTGAAATCACCCGTCGGCAGGTCGAGGGCGAGATCGAAGACCTTGAAGCCGAGATCGAACGCCGCGCAGATCTGGTTGATCGCGGCCCCGCCGGCCGCGAAATTCTCCAGCATCTGGCGCGTCACCGCCTGCGGAAAGGCCGAGACGCCCTGGGCGACGACGCCGTGATTGCCGGCAAAGACGCAGACCAGCGGACGGTCGACAGAAGGCTTGCCCTTGCCCTGCCAGGCGGCGAGCCATTCGGCGATCTCCTCCATGCGGCCGAGGCTGCCGGCGGGCTTGGTGAGGTCCTTGTCGCGGGCGCGCACCATGTTCGCGGCCGCCATATCGGGGCCGGGCATCGCGGCGATCAGCTCGCGGATGTCGTCGAAGGGCAATCCAGAAACGGCCATGGCGGACTCTGTGGCTAAGGACGGGCGGCGGCGCTTCGGCGATGGCCCCGCGGTTGCCGCTGCTGCTATAGGCTGCGGCGGATGAAGACAATCGAGGACAGGGACGCCGCGCCGCCGCAGGACGCGCCCATGCCGCCGGCGGACGCCGAGCCGGCCTGGCCCGGCTGGATCGTCGCGACCGCGATCTGCATCCGCTTCTATTCGCGTCTGCCGGTCCCGGCCCTGCCCGGCGAGGCGGATCCCCATGCCGCGCCCGATTTCCGCACCGTGCCGCGCGCCCTGCCCTTCGCGGCGCTGGTCATCGCCCTTCCGGCCGCGCTCATCCTGGCCGCAGCGGGCGCCGCTGGGCTCGGCGGGCTGCTCTCGGCTGCGCTCGCGGTCGCGACGCTGGCGGTGACGACGGGCGCGTTGCATGAGGACGGACTCGCCGACAGTGCCGACGGGCTCTTCGGCGGGCGCACGCCCGAGCGCCGGCTCGAGATCATGAAAGACAGCCGGCTCGGCAGCTATGGCGCCCTGGCGATGGGACTGGCGCTGCTGCTGCGCGTCTTCGCGCTGGCGCTGATCCTCGACCGGGCCGGGCCTCTTGCAGCGAGCGGCGCGCTCGTGGCGGCGGGCGTGCTGTCGCGCCTGTCGGGCCTGCATCTGCTGGCGGGGATGGCGCCGGCCCGCCCGGCGGGCGCCTCGGCGTCGGTCGGGCGGCCGAGCCTGCCGACGGCCTGGCTGGCTTCCGTCATTGGCCTTCTGCTCGCGGGCGGGCTCGCGCTCACCTGCCGGCTGCCGCTCGCCGGGCTGGGGCTCGGGCTCGCGCTGGTTGCCCTCAACGCGCTTCTCGTCAGGCGCCTCTGCCGCCGGCTGATCGGCGGCCAAACCGGCGACATCGCGGGAGCCACGCAGCAGCTCGACGAGATCGCGCTCTATCTGGGCTTTGCACTGATGCTTGGAGCGGGTCGATGAGCGCCATCGCGACGCCCTGCATCAGAGTTTGCGTCATTAATCCGGTCAACCGGCTCTGCGAAGGCTGCCGCCGGACGCTCGCCGAGATCGCGGGCTGGCAGAGGATGAGTGAGGCGGAGCGCCTGGCCGTGATGGCGACGCTGACGGAGCGAGGGATGCCGAGGCACGACGCCGCTACGACCAGTCGAACGCAAGGGGATGGCGGACCAGAGCGCGATCGGCCGTCAGAAGCCTGAGATCTTCCGCGCCGCACTGCGCCAGCAGCAGGCGATCGAAGGGATCACGCGTCACGGGCTCCGGATCGAGCTGCGACAGGACATGCTGCGCCGTGATCACGATCAACTCGATCCCGAGCAACCGCGCAAGTCCCGGCAGTTCGGACAGCTCAACGGGCAGATCGAGCTTTCCGAGCCGCCGCTTGATCGCGATCTCCCAAAGCGAAGCGATGCTGAGGCTCAGCTCGGCGTCGGGCTGTCGCGCCAGCCATCGCGTCAAGGGACGGAATCCCGTGAGTTGCGGCTCGATCAAGGCAAGAAAGACATGCGTGTCGAGCAGAAGCCTCATCGGCCGGGTGGCAATGGCTGCAGCAGGAAATCTGCCGCCAGCGGCTCGTCGAAATCGTCGGCGATCGAGGTCACGATACGGTCGATCCCGCGCTCCTTCTTGAAGACATCCAGCGCCGCCAGATTCAGCCGGGGCCGCGCGCGATGCGGCACGAGATCGAGGATCGGACGACCATCGCGCGTGACGACGATCGTCTCGCCTGCCTCGACGGCGTTCGCTAGTTCCGCGAGGCGATCCTTCATCTCAGCCAGCGACACGTTCTTCATCCCGCCAGCTTGATCACTGTCCGGGCGGAAGTCCAGACGCCCTCACCGGCTTCCTCTCTGCTCCCGCGACGAGTTCAACGGTTCTGAGACGGTCAGACCACCAGCGACCAGATGAAGCGGGCCGCGACGAGCAGCAGGAACAGGCCGAAGACGACCTCGAGCTTGCGCTTCGAGAGACGGTGCGCGAGGCGCGCGCCGATCGGCGCCGTCCAGATCGAGGTCGGGATGAACAGGATGAAGCCGATCAGCGAGACATAGCCGAGGGACAGCGGCGGCAGCACGTCCATCTTCGGCCAGCCGGCATAGATGAAGCCGAGCGCGCCGGGGATCGAAATCAGCACGCCGAGTCCCGAGGAGGTCGCCACCGCCTGGTGGATCGGGCGGCCATAGAAGGTCATGAACAGGCTGGAGAGCTGGCCACCGCCGATGCCCATCAGTGCCGAGAGCACGCCGATGACGCCGCCATAGATCGTCATCAGCACCCGGCCAGGCATCTCCGTGCCGAGCTGCCAGCGGTCGGAGGCGAAGAGCAGGCGCAGCGCGCTGAAGAACGCAACGATCACGAAGATGATCTTGAACAGGTCGGCGGGCGCGAAGCGAGCGATGTAGCTGCCCACGATGACGCCGAGCACCACGGGGACCGCCCAGATCTTCAGGATCGACATGTCGACCATGCCTTTGGCGCGATGGGCGTTGAAGGAGCGGATCGAGGTCGGGATGATGACGGCCAGCGAGGTGCCGACGCAGAGCGGCATGCGGACATCCTCGGGCACGCCGATGACGCGGAACACCTCGTAGAGGATCGGCACGATCACCGCGCCGCCGCCGACGCCGAAGACGCCCGCGAGCAGGCCGGTGACGGCGCCCGCCGCAACCAGCGAGACGGCGAGGAAGACGAGGTCGCCGACGGGAATTCCAGCAAGCATGACAGCGTTCCGACAGGAGGGGAGGCTGCTGTGGGGGATTTCCGGCGCCGGAGCAAGCACGGCAGGGCGGAGCCGATATGCAGCGGTGATCCGACAGCGGGGCCCAGCCATGCCCTGCGCCCAGCAAGACGGATGCCGCGGAGAGCCTCCGCGCATGCTAGCCTTGCGCGGCAGTCCCCACGCCGGCGCCGCTCGACCCCGGCCGCCCGCCCTGATGATCTGCGGGTCGCCCGCCCGTCGCGGGCGAACCCCTGCAAAGGAGAGCGTCGAGACGAAACCAAGGCCGGCATCAGGCCGGACCACAACCATCATCTGGGAGGATAAAGCGATGACAGACCCTACTGTTCACGACCACGATCCCACCGAGACGCAAGCGGCGACCCTGTCGCGGCGCCGCCTGATCCACGCCGCAGGGCTCGGAGCGCTCGCCGCCGCCACTGGGCCGGCCTTCGCCCAATCCAGCGCGAACCGGCCGTCCCCACCGACCACCATCACCACGCCACCACGCGACTTCAGCCGCCAGGGCGCCCCGACGACCTATTTCTGGGACCCGGACGTGATCGCCGTCGATCCGGCCTTCAATGGGCTGGCCCAGCCCAATGCCGCGATACAGCGGATCTGGACCGGCGGCCTGTGGGTCGAGGGACCGGCCTGGAACGCCCAGGGCCGGTACCTCGTCTGGAGCGACATCCCGCGCAACCGCCAGATGCGCTGGATCGAGGATGACGGCCATGTCAGCGTCTTCCGCGCGCCGTCCGGCAACAGCAACGGCAACAGCTTCGACTCCCAGGGCCGGCAGCTCTCCTGCGAGCATCTGAACCGCCGCGTCGTGCGCTACGAGCTCGACGGCTCGGCGACGGTGCTCGCCGACTCGTTCGACGGCAAGAAGCTGAACTCGCCCAACGATATCGTCGCCCACCCGGACGGCAGCTACTGGTTCACCGATCCGCCCTATGGCGGGCAGCTCTATGAGGGTGCGCCTGACGCTCCCGGCGGGCCGAGCAACGCCAATGGCAAGATCAATCCCCGCCTCGGCCAGCCGCCGGGCATCGGGCTCGCCAAGCGCGAGCTGCCGACCAACACCTACCGCATCGACCCGAGCGGGCGCGTCGAGCTCGTCGTGCCGGAATCGCAGGTGCCGGACCCCAACGGCCTGTGCTTCTCGCCCGATTTCAAGCGGCTCTACATCGCCTCGACCGGCAAGGGACCGGGCGATACCGGGCCGGGCGGCAAGGGCGACATCCATGTCTTCGATGTCGGGGCCGACAACAAGCTCAGCAATGGCCGCGTCTTCTCGGACTGCATGATCGAGGGCGTACATTGCGGGCCCGACGGCTTACGCTGCGATGTCGAGGGCAATCTCTGGGCCTCGTCGAATGCCGGGCGCAATGTCGGCTATAGCGGCGTCACCATCTTCAACCCCGCCGGCAAGCTGATCGGTCGCATCCGCCTGCCGGAGGTCTGCGGCAACATCTGCTTTGGCGGGCCGAAGCGGAACCGGCTGTTCATGGCGGCGAGCCAGTCGATCTACGCGCTCTATCTGGGCACGCAGGGCGCCGGGCCGGGCTGAACGGGCCTTGCGCTGAGCCGTCATTGCGAGCGCAGCGAAGCAATCCAGCCCGTCGGTTTCGGCGGCCCCTGGATTGCTTCGTCACTGCGTTCCTCGCAATGACGGGATCTGGACGTCAGGCGAAGAGCGACTCCAGCTTGGCAAGCGAGCCGGTCCAGCCATGGGTGTGGCCCTTGACCGCCTGCTCGTCGAAGAGCTGCTCGTGCAGCAGGGTCAGGATCGTGCCCGCGCCATCGGGCTTGAAGGTCACGGTGACCTGCGAGACGCGCTCTGGTGTCGTGATCCAGGACCAGGAGAAGACCAGCTTCTCGTTCGCGACGACCTCGTAATAGGTGCCGGAGACCTCATGACGCTCGCCGGTATCCTCCAGCATCACCACGCGAAAACCGCCACCGATACGGGCGTCGACCGAGACCTCCTGCGTCACGACGTTTTCCGGCCCGAACCATTGCATCAGCAGCCTGGGATCGGTCCAGGCCTCAAAGACCTCGGCCGGCGTGGCGTTGAGCCGGCGCTTGATCGTCAGGCTCGGCGTGGTCGCGACGCGCTCGTGCATGGCCGGTCCTCTCTCGGGGCGTTCACTCGGCCTCGGTGGGGGCCTTGCGGCGCGCCTCCAGCATCGCCTCCAGAGCATCGAGGCGCTGCGTCCAGAATCTCTGATAGCGAGCGAGCCAGCCCATCGCCTCCTCCATCGGGTCGGCATTGAGGCGGCAGGAGACGGTACGGCCCGTCTTCGTCCGCGTGATCAGCCCGGCATCCGACAGGACGTCGAGATGCTTCATCACCGCCGGCAGCGACATCGTGAAAGGCCGCGCCAGTTCGCTGACCGAGACCGCCTCTTCGCCTTCGAGACGCGCGAGCATGGCCCTGCGGGTCGGGTCCGACAGTGCGGAGAAGGTCCGATCCAGCTGCGAGGATTCCAACTTAACCATTGCGTTAAGTTACCTTGGGGCGGCCGGGTGCGTCAACAGCGACGGGCGCGTCAATCCGACACGCCCTCGCGCCCGCCGACGGCCATGCAGGTGGCGGTCAGCATGGCGCAGAGCTTCTCGGCTCCGTCCCGGACCGCGAAGACCTCGGCGAGGGCCAGCGTCAGCGTCCGCCCAGCCTTGACCACCCGGCCCCGCGCGATGAGCCTTTCGCCGGCAGCGGGAGCCAAGAGGTTGATCTTGAACTCGGCCGTCAGGACACCCACTCCCGCCGGCATCCGCGTCAGCGCCGCATAGCCGCAGGCGGAGTCGGCGATGGCCGCGACCGCACCGGCATGGACGAAGCCGTGCTGCTGCGAGACCTGCGGCCCGACCGGCAGTTCGATCTCAACCTCGCCCGGCGCCACCCGCAGAAGGCGCGCGCCCAGCGTCGTCATGAAGCCCTGCTTGTCGAAGCTCTCGGCGACGCGGCGGGCGATCTCGGTGTCGGAAGGAGCCTCGGCCATCGTCATGCCTCCTCAGGCGGCGCGGATGGTGTCGTGCCGCGAAACATGGGCGACCGCCGCGCGCAGATCCGCGAGGTCCGCATCGGCGGCGACGCAATGCTCGGCGAGATGACGGCGGAACTGGCGCGCGCCGGGACGACCGGGGAACAGCCCGACGAGATGGCGCGTGAAGGCATGCAGCCGCCCGCCGGCCTCGAGATAACGCGCGAGATGCGGCTCCAGCGCCTCCAGCATGCCGAAGGCGTCCGCCACCGGCGCCTCCTCGCCGAAGAGCAGCGGATCGACCCGCAGCAGGATCTCCGGGTTCTGATAGGCCTCGCGCCCGATCATGACGCCATCGAGATGCGCGAGATGCCGGGCCCATTCCTCCGGGGCGCGGATGCCGCCATTGATCGCGACCGGCAGATCGGGATGGGCCGCCTTCAGCCGGTAGGCGCGGTCGTAATCGAGCGGCGGAATCTCGCGGTTTTCCTTCGGGGAGAGGCCCTGCAGCCAGGCCTTGCGGGCATGGACGATCAGCGCATCGACGCCGGCGGACGTCACCGCCCGCGTCAGCGCGTCGAGCGCGGCTTCCGGGTCCTGGTCGTCGACGCCGATGCGGCATTTCACCGTGACGGGAATCGCGACCGCCGCCTTCATCGCCGCGACGCAGTCGCCGACGAGCGCCGGCTCGCGCATCAGGCAGGCCCCGAAGGCGCCCCCCTGGACGCGGTCCGAAGGGCAGCCGCAATTCAGATTGATCTCGTCATAGCCGAAATCGGCGCCGATCCGGGCCGCCTGCGCCAGAAGCGCGGGATCGTTGCCGCCGAGCTGCAGCGCGACCGGATGTTCGACCGCGTCGAAACCGATCAGCCGCTGGCGGTCACCCCGGATCACGGCCTGCGCGGTCACCATCTCCGTGTAGAGCCGCGCCCGGCGCGACATCAGGCGGTGGATGACGCGGCAGTGCCGGTCGGTCCAGTCCATCATCGGCGCGACGGAAAAGCGCAGCTGCTCGGGCGAAAGGGCGGTCATGGCGGCTGACTAGCCGAAAATGCGACGCGATGCACCTGCGGCGGCCACCCGCAGGATCAGGCCGCGACCAGCCCCGGGCGCATGGGCCACGAGGCCCCGCAAGCCTCACCCCAGCAGGCGCTGGTCGGCGAGATGGACGAGGCGGCCGGCGGCGATCGTTGCCACGATGCGGGGATGGGGTCCCTCCTCGACGAGGACGAGATCGGCGCGCTTGCCCGGCGCGATGACGCCACGGTCGTGGAGGCCGAGCGCGTGGGCCGGCGCGCGCGAGACCAGCGCCCAGGCTTCGGCGAAGGAGGCCGCGCCGCTGCGCGCCAGCAGGAATGGCGCGAGCGCCAGGGCCGGATAGTAGTAGTCCGACGCCAGGATGGTGCAAAGGCCGGCGCGCACCATCTCCTCGGCGCTCGGACAGCCCGTATGCGAACCGCCGCGCACGACATTGGGCGCACCGAAGACGATCGCCTCGCCGTGGGCTGCCGCCTCGCGGGCGGTCGCCTCGTCGATCGGGAATTCGGCGACGGCTACGCCCAGCGAGCGGTACCAGGCGCGCATGGCGGGCGTCATGTCGTCATGGGAGAACATCGGCACACGAGCCGCGCGCGCCGCTGCGGCGAGCCGCGCGATCGAGCCCTCGACCTCGCCCTTGCGGGCATAGACGGTCTCGACCAGCGCCATGAAGGCCTCCGTCGAGAGGCCCGTGCGCTCGACCATCTTGCCGATCTTGTCGGGGCGGTGGCGCGTCTTCAGCGTACCCTCGGTGTGGTCGTTGAAGGCGAGCACGCCGACGCGCCCCTCCGCCAGCCAGTCGATGATCTGCGGCTCGGCCTCGAGGTTGAAGGTCTCGTGGCGCAGATGGAAGCGCGTATCGGCGCCGAGTTCCGGCTGTAGCCGCGCAATCGCCTCGGCCAGGGCGCGGGCATTCTCCGCCCCGCGCAGGCCCGGCTCCCAGGACCAGGTGACGCCGTGAAAGGCGGTGGTGATGCCGCTGGCCAGAAGCGCCCGGTCGGCATCCTTCAGGGCGAGATCGATGTCGAAGGCGACGCGCGGCCGCGGCATGATGTGGCGCTCGAAGGCGTCGCCATGGCAATCGACGAGGCCGGGCAGCACCAGGAGCCCCGTCGCGTCGAGCCTGAGAGCGCCCGCGCGCGGCGCGGTGTCGAAGGCGGCGATCAGGCCGTCAGCCACAGCGAGGTCGCGACGCTCGAGGCCATCGCCCAGGATATCGCCGCCCGTAATCGAAATCGCCACATCCATCTCCCTGCCGCGATCGAAGGGTGCGGCCGACCGCGCATGGAATCCGGGGATGACGGCCGCATGACAGACATCGTCACCGAACCGTCAAGCAGCCGTCACCCTTGCGTCGCAAGGCTTCACTAGCCGCTGACCCATCGTCAAACGGGAGACCGCCCCATGCTGAAGCCCATCGCCGTCGCGCTGCTCGCCGCAGCGGCCGCCTTCGCCACGCCTGCCGCCCAGGCGCAGGACGCGATCCGCTTCGCCGTCACCGACATCGACGGGGCGGAATCGCTCCAGCGCGAATTCGGCCCGTTCAAGGCCGCCTTCGAGAAGGTCGCCGACGTCAAGGTGCAGTTCTTCGCGGTGTCCGGCCGCACCGCCGCGGTCGAGGCGATGGCCGCCGGCCAGGTCGACTTCGTGCTGACGGGACCTGCCGAATATGTCGTGTTCAAGGCCCGCACCCAGGCGGTGCCGGTGGTCGGCTGGCAGCGTCCGGACTATTTCAGCCAGGTCGCGGTGCTCGCGACCGGACCGATCAAGAGCGTCGCCGATCTCAAGGGCAAGACGATCTCCTTCGGCGAGATCGGCTCGACCTCGCAGCATCTCGGGCCCGCGCAGGCGCTCGCCGATTTCGGCCTGAAGTACAATGTCGACTACAAGCCGATCTTCGTGAAGCGCAACGTCGCGGTCGAGGCGATGAAGCGCGGCGACATCGCCGCCATCGGCCTCAACCTCACCCATCTCCAGCGCATCCGCGAGAGCGACAGCAAGACCGGCTTCACCGTGGTGGCGCGCGGCCGCGACCTGCCCAACGACGTGATGATCGCCAGCCCCAAGGTGAAGCCCGAGATCGTCGCCAGGGTGCGCAAGGCCTTCCTCAACCACGGCACGGAGCTG
The DNA here is from genome assembly GCF_042466375.1 of Allobosea sp. R86505. Lineage (NCBI taxonomy): Bacteria > Pseudomonadati > Pseudomonadota > Alphaproteobacteria > Hyphomicrobiales > Alloboseaceae > Allobosea > Allobosea sp. R86505. The sequence continues at coordinate 3,911,626 of NZ_JAXHPY010000001.1, forward strand.
ATGAAGGCGGTCGTCACCGGCACCGACGACAACCGCAAATTCACCGGCGGCGTCTTCCTGCCCGAGGTCAAGGACAGCGACTACGACTATGTCCGCTCGATCTACGCCACGATCGGCATCACCGAATTCAACAAGTTCATCGAGTGATGACATCCTCGCCCGCCACCGGGCCGATGATGACGGGGGCCGGCGCCCCCGTCATCGCTATTGACGGCCTGCGCAAGAGCTTCGGGCCCCGCACGATCATTGAGCGGCTCAACCTCTCCGTCCCGGCCGGCGAGTCGCTGGCGCTCATCGGGGCGAACGGCACCGGCAAATCGACGCTGCTGCGCATGATCGTGCGGCTGGCGGAAGCCGACCAGGGCCGGCTGAGCGTTCTCGGCGAGACGGTCGGCGATCTCAGCGGATCGGCGCTGAAGCGTTTTCGGGCGCGGGTGGGCGTCGTCTTTCAGAAGCACAATCTCGTCGCGCGGCTCAGCGCGCTGTCCAATGTCGTGCATGGCGTGCAGGCGCGTCGCTCCGGCCCGCGCACATGGGCCCAGTCGCTCGCGCCGGCCGCGGTGCGCGACGAGGCGATGGCCTGCCTGGAGGCCGTCGGGCTGGCCGACAAGGCACTGCAACGGGCCGATTCCCTCTCGGGCGGGCAGTCGCAGCGCGTCGCCATCGCACGCATGCTGATGCAGCGGCCCGAGCTGGTGCTCGCCGACGAGCCCGATGCGAGCCTCAACCCGCGCGCCGGCCGCGAGATCATGGAGCTGTTGTTCCGGCTGACGCGCGACAAGGGGCTGACCCTGGTCTTCGTCTCCCACCACATGGCGCATGCGCTGCGCTTTTCCGACCGCATCGTCGGGCTTGGTGGCGGCACGATCGCGCTCAACCGCCGGGCCGGTCATTGCACCGAGGCCGAACTCGCCGCCTTCTTCGAGGAGCCGGGCGACCGCTCCGAGCCCCAAGAGGAGCCGGCGCGCGCGCCGGCGCCGGTTTTCGCATGAGCCTGCCCCAGACTGCACGGCCGACCTTCGCCGTCGACCGCTTCGAACGCCCGAGCGCCGTCGCCTTCATGGGCGGTTTCCTGGCGCTGGCGCTGGTGATCTGGTCCTTCAGCGGCTCCGAATTGTCGGCCGAGAAGCTGATCCGCGGCATCCCCTATATGGGCAACATCCTGACCCGGATGTTCCCGCCCGATCTGAGCCGCATCGAACAGATCTTCTGGTCGCTGGCGACGACCTTCCAGATGGCGGTGTCGGGCTGCGTGCTCGGCCTGATCCTGAGCTTTCCGCTGGCGATCCTCGCCGCCGACGGGCTCTCGCCGCATCCGATCGTGCGGACGCTGGCGCGCGGGCTGATCGCCTTCTTCCGGACGGTGCCGGATCTGATCTGGGCGCTGTTCTTCGTCATCGCCGTCGGGCTCGGCCCCGCGGCCGGGGTGCTGGCGCTGATGATCGACACGATCGGCTATGCCGGGCGCTTCTTCGCCGAGGCGATGGAGGAGACCGACAAGGGCCCGCGCGAGGCGCTCTCGACGATCGGCGCGAGCAAGACCGGTCTGATCTTCTCGGCGGTGGTGCCCAATGCGATGCCGTCCTTCATCGCGACCTCGCTGTTTTGCGTGGAGAAGGCGACGCGGGCCTCGGTCGTGCTCGGGCTGGTCGGCGCCGGCGGCATCGGCGTCGAGCTCAAGGTGGCGTTCGACCTGTTCGACTACGACACCGCGCTGACGATCATCCTGGCCGTCTTCGCACTGGTGGTCGCGGTCGAGCAGATCGGCGGCTGGCTGCGGCGCCGCATCATCTGAAGGCCGCAGGCTCGCGTCGGCCGACTACGGCCCTCCCTGCAAAGGGCGGCCGGCTTGCTCAAACGGCTAGCTCGCGAGAATGGCGACACCCGCCAGCGCGAGCCCGCCGCCGGCGACGCGGGCGAGCAGCGGCGCACGCGCCGCCAGCAGGCCGGCCAGCCCGAGGCCGGCACCGTGCAGGGCAGCGGTCGCCAGCACGAAGCCGAGCGCATAGGCGAGCCCGCTCGAGCCTTGCGGCAGTTCGGCGCCATGGGCATGACCGTGGAAGATCGCGAAGATCGCGCAGGCGGCTGCGCCCGCCGCCAGCGGCGGCGTCGCCCGCAGCGCGATGGCGAGGCCGAGTACGACGACGGAGACGGCGATGCCGATCTCGACGCCGGGCAAGGCGGCCCCGGACATGCCCCAGAGGCCGGAGAGGACCATCATGCCGACGAAGGCGAGCGGATAGGCCAGCCGCGCCCTCCCGCCGGTGAGCCCGGCCCAGAGGCCGACCGCGACCATGGCAAGCACGTGGTCGACGCCGAAGAGCGGATGCATTAGGCCGGCCCCGAAGCCATGCACGGCGCCGACGCCGGTATGCGCCAGGGCCGGCCCGGCGAGCGCCGTCGCGATCACCACCGGCCCCGTCCGTCTTGCCATCGCGCGCATCGCCGTCTCCCCTGCATGTCCGTCACGCGGCCGGAGCGGCCCGCAGGCCACCCGCCATCTCGATGAAGTCGATGACGACATCGACGCCCTCGCCCGCCTTGGTGTTGGTGAAGGCGTAAGGCCGCTTGCCGCGCATCGTCTTCGTGTCGCGTTCCATGACTGCAAGATCCGCGCCGACATGGGGGGCAAGATCGGTCTTGTTGATGACCAGCAGGTCGGAGCGGGTGATGCCGGGGCCGCCCTTGCGCGGGATCTTCTCGCCGGCCGCGACGTCGATCACATAAATCGTCAGATCCGCCAGTTCGGGCGAGAAGGTGGCGGCGAGATTGTCGCCGCCGGACTCGATCAGGATCATGTCGAGGTCGGGAAACTTGCCGCGCATCTCCTCGACGGCCGCGAGGTTGATCGAGCAATCCTCGCGGATCGCGGTGTGCGGGCAGCCGCCGGTCTCGACGCCCATGATGCGCTCCTGCGGCAGCGCGCCGGCCACCGTCAAAAGCCGGGCATCCTCCTTGGTGTAGATGTCGTTGGTGATGGCGCAGAGGTCGTAGCGGTCGCGCATGCGCTTGCAGAGCACCTCCATCAGCGCCGTCTTGCCGGAGCCGACGGGGCCGCCGATGCCGACGCGGAGAGGGCCGTGGGGAGAGCGCGACATCTTTGAAATCCCTTGACGGTCAGGCGGTGCAGCAGGCTGGTGCGGCCCGGAGAGTGGATGACGGTGGTTGCAATTCGCGCGCCGCGCTCACGAGCGGAACAGCCGCGAATACTGGGTCTCGTGGTGCAGCGAGGCGAGATCGGAGCGGAAGGCGCAGCCGCCGAGATCGTCCAGCGTCGCAGGCTCGGCTTCCGCAGCCGCCGCCTGGACGGCGGGAACCAGCGCGGCGGTGAGCCTCTGTCCGTCGGTCTGGCCGACGATGCCCAGCCGCACCGAGGCCGAGACGAGATTGGCGACGAAGGCCAGCCCATAGGCCTCCAGCGACGCGGCAAGCGGCAGGGCATGCCCCGCGCTGGCCGCCGCGACGGCGACCGGATAGGCGACGTCACCCGGCCAGACCCGCTTCAGGCGCTCGATCGCCGCGCAGGGCCAGGCGGCCCGCAGCGCCGCGACGAAGGCATTGCCCTGGGTCACCGTCTCGAGCCGGCGCTCGGCGGAGTTCGCCAACGCCAGCGCCAGTTCGGCGATCTCGCCGAGCGCCGCATCGTCGCCGGCCTCGATGGCGCGAGCGGCACAGGCGAAGAGGATCAGGTCGTTGCGCAGCGAGCCATGAACGACCAGCGCCTCGAGCCAGTCCCGCAGGGTTTCGGCGTCATGCAGGTCGCCGCATTCGAAGGCCCATTCGAGGCCGTGCGAATAGGCGAAGGCGCCGACCGGAAAGGACGGCGACAGCCAGATCATCAGGGGCAGATGGGCCGCCATGCGGGCTGTTCAGTGATCGTGGCTGTGGCCCTTGGGGCCGTGTTCGGCGCCGTGCTTGTGGCCATGGTCGTGATGGGCGTGATCGTGGCCGCAGCCGCAGGCGTCGCCATGGGCATGCGCATGGCTATGAGCCTCGGTGTGCGCATGGGGCTTATGGCCGTGATCATGGGCGGCATGATCGTGACCATGATGGGCGTGGTCGTGGCCATGGTCGTGGTGGTCATGACCATGGCTGTGGCCATGGGCGTGGCTGGGATGGTCGCAATTGGCGTGATCGTGGTCATAGGCGCCGCGCTCGGGCTGGAACGGGCGCATCACCGCGTTCATCGCGCAGCCCTGGCCGCGGACCATCTCGGCCAGCACATGGTCGTTCTCGATATAGATCGCGTCGGCGGTGATCTCGGCCGGCGTATGCCGGTTGCCGATATGCCAGGCGACCCGCATCAGCCGCAGCGGGTTTTCGGCGCGGATTTCCAGCAGGCTCTGCGGCGCGGCCTTGACCAGGACCAGGCGGCCATCCTCGAGCTTGACGGCGTCGCCGTCGCCGAGCGCGGTCGCCTTGTCGAGATCGAGCAGGATGCCGAGCCCGCCATCGGCCTTGAGCGCGAGGCGGCGGCGGTTGCGGTCGTCATGGTCGAGCGTCAGCGTATCGACGACGCGGTCTTGCCTGACGGCGGCCTTGCGAACGACGGAGGTGGCGCGAAGCATGATGATGAAGTCCGTGACTGAAGCGACGATCAGAGGCGGTCGATCGACCGCGGTTCCATCACTTCGATCACCGGAGGCGCCGTGACGCAAGCCCTCGCGGCCTCCAGAAAGGCGCGCATGTGCGGCGAGGTCATGTTGCGGTCGATGTCGGCGCGGGTCTCCCAACTCTCGAACGACACGAAGCGGCAGGGCCGCGTCAGGCTTTCATGGATCTCGTAGGCGAGGCATCCGGGCTCTCGGCAGGTGGCTTCGATGCAGGTGCCCGCGGCGGCGACGAACTCTTCCCAGGCATCGGGGCGAACCTCGATGCGGGCGATGACGATAAAGGGGTCGGACAACAGGCCAGGCTCCGGACGGCAACGGATGTGAGTCCGGCTACACGGTGGAGCAGGCGGCGGATGCAGTATGGCTCAGGGTAAGCCCGCGCCGATCTGCGACAGCGAACGCTCGATCGGCTTCGCCCAGCCCTCGCGGCCGCGAGCGCTCGCATCGGCCATGGCATCTGAGAGGGCAAAGGGGGCGGTCTCCCGCAGCGCCGCGACGAGCGCCGCTGCCTGTTCAAGATCCTTGCGGCTCTTGGCCGCTTCGTGAGCCCCGCGCTTCTGGGCCAGCATCATCTTGTGGACCGCGAACCGCGCCGGCTGCGGCAAGACGATGGGAATGCCGGCCCCATGCAGGACCACGGCGGGAACCGGTTCGAAAATCAGCCAGTCGAGATGCTGAAGAGGGATGGCTCCGGCGGCCAGCCGGCGCAGCGGCATCGGATTGCGATCCGTGCGGCGTCTCTGGGGTGTCAGGAGATCGACGACGAAGTTTTCGGCATTGCGAAATCGCGCCGGCGGCGCCTTTACATCGAGGCCCGGCAGGCCGGCAAAGGTCTTGTCCGCCCTGTGCAGGATGCCCAGCAGGCTTTCGCCCTCGCTATCGCCCTGCAGAGCGAGATCAGCGGTCGCCAGGTCGGCATCCTGCGTCATCACGGTCGCAGACGGCAGGATCGTCCCGAGCAGCGGCGCGTAGCACTGATAGGCGGCCGTTCCCACGAGCACCGCCCCGCGCCGGAACAGACCGGCCTGCGACACGGCATCCAACACCTTGCCGAGGATCGGCGCGGGCGCGGGAATGAGGCGGCGCAGCGTCGAGACCAGCCTTCGCCGTTCCTGCCGGTGGGCCATTTCCGTTCTGGCCGCTTCGGCACGCGCCTGCACATCGGGATCGTCGCCACGTCCGAGATGCTCGATCGTCCGGCTCGCACCGACCCAGCGCTGGAGGCGCAGATATGCGATGCCACCCACAGTCGTCGCCACGACCGTGGCCTCGTCCGGCGACGCCATCTCGACCTGCTGCTGCAGATCGGCATAGAGCGTCTGGATGTTCAGCGGGATGCGCTTCATTTCGTTTTAGTAGCACGATTGATCGTTCGTGCTACTAAATCCCTCATCGCTCTCGGCTGGCAGCTGATGGACGCCGCGACATAAGCTCCGCATCCGATAGCTTGTTCATGAACTAAAACAGGAAATAGCGCTGCGCCAGCGGCAGCTCCTTGGCGGGCTCGCAGACCAGCAATTCGCCGTCGGCGACGACCGCATAGGTCTCGGGATCGATCTGGATGTCGGGCGTGGCGTCGTTGTGGATCATGCTCTTCTTGGAGATGCCGCCGCGGGTGTTCTCGACCGCGACCATCTCCTTCTCGGTGCCCAGCCGGTTGCGCAGCCCGTTGGCCATCGCCGCCTGCGAGACGAAGACCAGCGAGGTCGAAGTGACCGCCTTGCCGAAGGCGCCGAACATCGGGCGGTAATGCACCGGCTGCGGCGTCGGGATCGAGGCATTGGGGTCGCCCATGGGCGCGGCGGCGATCATGCCGCCCTTGATGATCAGATCGGGCTTGGCGCCGAAGAAGGCCGGCGACCAGATCACGATGTCGGCGAGCTTGCCGATCGCGATCGAGCCGATATGGCGGGATATGCCATGCGCGATGGCCGGGTTGATCGTGTATTTCGCGACATAGCGCTTGGCCCGGAAATTGTCGGCGCCGGTGCCGACATCCTGCGCCAGCGTGCCACGCTGGACCTTCATCTTGTGGGCAGTCTGCCAGGTGCGGGTGATGACCTCGCCGACGCGGCCCATGGCCTGACTGTCGGAGGACATCATCGAGAGCGCGCCGAGATCGTGCAGGATGTCCTCGGCGGCGATCGTCTCCTTGCGGATGCGGCTCTCGGCGAAGGCGAGATCCTCCGGGATCGACGGCGACAGGTGATGGCAGACCATCAGCATGTCCAAATGCTCGTCGAGCGTGTTCACCGTGAAGGGCCGCGTCGGATTGGTCGAGGACGGCAGGACGTTCTCCAGCCCTGCCACCTTCATGATGTCGGGCGCATGGCCGCCGCCCGCCCCTTCGGTATGGAAGGCGTGGATGGTGCGGCCCTTGAAGGCGGCGATCGTGTCCTCGACGAAGCCACTCTCGTTGAGCGTGTCGGTGTGGATCATCACCTGCACGTCGTAGTCGTCGGCGACGGAGAGGCAGTTGTCGATCGCGGCGGGCGTCGTGCCCCAGTCCTCGTGCAGCTTCATGGCGCAGGCGCCGGCCTCGACCATCTCGACCAAGGCGCCGGGCAGCGCCGCGTTGCCCTTGCCGGCGAAGGCGAGGTTCATCGGGAAGGCGTCGGCGGCCTTGATCATCTGGCCGAGATGCCAGGGGCCGGGCGTGCAGGTCGTCGCCAGCGTGCCATGGGCCGGGCCGGTGCCGCCGCCGAGCATGGTGGTGAGCCCGCTCATCAGCGCATCCTCGATCTGCTGCGGGCAGATGTAGTGGATGTGGCTGTCGAAGCCGCCGGCGGTGACGATCTTGCCCTCGCCCGCGATGACCTCGGTGCCGGGGCCGACGATGATCGTCTCGGCCGGGTCGAAATTGCCGAAGCCGCTCTGGATGTCGGGATTGCCGGCCTTGCCGATGGCGCAGATGCGGCCGGCACGGATGCCGATATCGGCCTTCACGATGCCCCAGTGGTCGAGGATCAGCGCGTTGGTGATGACAGTGTCGACCGCGCCGTCGGCATTGCGGACCTGGCTCTGGCCCATGCCGTCGCGGATGACCTTGCCGCCGCCGAATTTCACCTCCTCGCCATAGGTGGTGAAATCCTTCTCGACCTTGATGACGAGTTCGGTGTCGCCGAGGCGCACCGTGTCGCCGGTGGTGGGGCCGAACATCGCGGCATAGGCGTTGCGGGGGTAGTTGAAGGGCATGGGCTTGAGCCTCAGCGCGGGACGGGCGAAAACATCTGGGTCATCTCGGCGGCGTCGCCATCGAAGGTCAACGTCGTCTTGCAGCCAGATGCAAGATTCGCGACACCGATCAGGCAGTCGGGAAACTGCGCCTTGCCGGCCTCGAATGCGCCGATCGCCTGTTCGACGAGCGTCGGCTGAGGCACGATGAAGTCCGGCGCCTCAAGAATATTCCGCAAGCGCACGGCGATCTCCGCCCGTGAGCGTTTATATCGTCGCTCGAGGGTCCAGGCGAATTCGCTCAGAACGATGTGATTGACGAATAGCGGCTGTTCGGCAGCCTCGTCGAGCAGCCGCTCGACGGCTGCCGTCTGCCGCTCATCCGTGAGATCGACGGTTCGCACCAGGATGTTGGTGTCGATCCCGCGCATCAGCGACCCGAGCGCACACGCTCTTCCTGCTCGTTCATCGCTTCTGTCACAGAATCGTCGATGTCGGCCTGCGTCAGCGGACGGCCCAAGGTCAGCGGCGGCAGGAGTTCCCGCAACTCGCGGATGCTCCGGCGCCGCTTCGGCACGACCTTGAGCTCCATGTCGTCCGTCAATTCGAAGCGCAATTGGTCGCCAGAACGCAGGTTGAGCGCCTGCCGGATCTCGGCCGGCAGCGTGAACTGCCCTTTCGACGTGAGGGTCGCGTCAATCGTGATCGACATCACCAGCCTCCGCCTTCGCCTTACATTGACCCAATGTAAGGCGGCTCCCGAAGTAAGGCAACAAATGCCCTACAGTTTCCCCATCACCTCCTGCCGGAAGCCATAGACCTCGCGCTTGCCAGCGAGCGCCACGAGCCGGACCTCGCGGGTCTGGCCCGGCTCGAAGCGCACGGCGGTGCCGGCCGGGATGTCGAGGCGGAAGCCGCGGGCCTTGTCGCGCTCGAAGGACAGCGCCGGATTGGCCTCGAAGAAATGGTAGTGGGAGCCGATCTGGATCGGCCGGTCGCCGGTGTTGGAGACGGTGAGCGAGAGGCTCTCGCGGCCCTCGTTCATGACGAGGTCGCCCGGCAGCGTCGTCACCTCGCCGGGCTTCATCGCGTCGGAGGCGCCACGGATCGGCTCGTGGACGGTCACGAGCTTGGTGCCGTCGGGAAAGGTCGCCTCGATCTGGACGTCGTGGATGAGGGCGGCGATGCCGTCCATGACCTGGTCGGCCCGCACCACATGGGCGCCGGCCTGCATCAGGTCGGCGACGGACCGGCCGTCGCGCGCGCCCTCGACGACGAAGTCGGTGATCAGCGCGACGGCCTCTGGGTAGTTCAGCTTGACGCCGCGCTCGAGCCTGCGTCGCGCGACCATGGCGGCCATGGCGACGAGCAGCTTGTCCTTTTCGCGCGGCGTCAGATTCATTGCTTGCCCTTCTCTTCGTCCTCGTCGGCGCCGTCCGAATCCTCGTCCTCGCCGTCCTCGTCTTCCGACTCGTCTTCGTCCTCGACGCCGAAATCGGCATATTCATAGGCGAAGACGATCTCGCCCGTCGCGGGGTCGAAGGCGCTGGAGGTCGATTCCTCGAAGGCTTCGATCAGCATCTCGGCGTCGTCGGGCCCGTCGACATCGAAGCGACGAACCGCCTCCTCGCCCTCGCCGCTCAGCGCCAGTTCGATCGCCCAGCCCCGCGCGCCGGTGTCATAGATGCATTTCAGACCCTGGATCGCCAGCATGATGCTCTCCTCAAGTTGACCAGGTGCGCGGCAGCGCACGGCCGGTCAGATGCCCGAGCAGCGTGACGAGCACGCGACGCAGGGCCTGGGCATCGGGGGAGAGAAGGCGAACGACCAGAAGCTCCGAGACGACTCCGGCGCCGAGCTCGACCGCGCCGGCCTGCGAGTCCCCGGCGAGCGCGCGGACGGGCTCCAGCCTGCCGGCGAGGTCGCCACCGGCAACGAGGACCGTCGCGGCGGCACGGGCGCCGGCGCCGATCGCCGAGCGCCCCAGCGTCTGCGCGATCGCGCCCTCCAGCCGGACATCCTCGGCGAAGATGAGCCGCCCTTCGCGGCGGATGCGCCAGCGGTCGCGCAAAGCGCCGCGCTGCACGCTCTCGCCCATGGCGCTGCGGCCGAAGAACACGCTCTCGCAGGCGACCAGCCGGGCATCGGCGGCGAGATCGACGGTGAGGTGGCGATTCAGGCGCGCGCCGGAGAACAGGATGCTCTCCTGAGGCACCCAGGCCAGCGCGGCACCGGAGGCGACGGTCAGGCGGGTCTCGATCCGGGTGTCGGCGCCCTGGCTGCGGTAGATCTTCTCGGCCGCCTGGGTGGTGACGATCGCCTCGCTGCCGGGGCCGAGATCGACCGTCACGCCCATCGCGTCGCCGCCGGCCATGCCGCCGCCGGTGTTGATCAGCACGGCCTCGCTGGTCGCGTCGAAGGTGGTGGGAAAACGGGCGCGGTAGCCGCCGGATTCGGAGAGGTCCAGCCGCAGCGTCTGCGCACCGACGCGGCCGAAGCGCAGCGCCACCCCGCCCGCGGCGCGGACATAGGCGGGAAGCAGCGGATCGGAGGCGGCCGGAACGGGCGGCGCGTACATGAAGGTTCCCGGAGCGGGCTGGCGAAGTCGAACGATGCTGCAATCTTCCGCGCGCGCCGTTTCCCGGCAAGAGCCTCGCCCGCCTCGGCTGCCCAAATGATGGGCAATCGCCGCCTCGCCAGCGATCAGCCGCGCTGCGCCAGAAAGGCCTCGATCTCATCGCGTCGCGGCGCGCCGGCCCTGCCGCCGAAGCGGGTGCATTTGATCGCCGCGGCCGCCGAGGCGAAGCGGATCGCCGCGCGCTCGCTTTGCCCCTCCGCCAGCGCGAGCGCGAAGGCGCCGTGCCAAACGTCGCCAGCGCCCAGCGTATCGACGGCCTCGACCGCGAAGGCGGGCAGATGGGCGACGGCCCCGTTCTCGACGAAGAGCACGCCATCCTTGCCGAGGGTCACCGCCAGCCAGGTCGATCCCTCGCATGCGATCCGGGCGAGGCCGGCGCGGGGGTCCGCTTCGCCGGAGAGTTCGGCGAGCGCCTGGGCGCTGAAGGCGACATGGCTGGCGGTTTCGACCAGGTCGGGATGGGGCGGCTTGCGGTCACCGTCGAGCACACCGGGCACGCCGGCGGCGCGGGCCAGCCGCAGCGCCGCGAGCGCGCCCTCGCCCCAGCGCGTATCGGCGAGCACGGCCCGCGCCCCCTCCGGCAAGACCGTCGGGAGCCAGTCGGTGTCCTCCGGCATCTCCGGATCGGAATAGGAGATCACCATGCGCTCGCCCTGCGCATCGACGAGGATGGCCGAGACCGGCGAGCGCAGGCCGGGCACGCGGCGGGCGAAGCCGGTCTCCACGCCCTCGCGCATGAGGTCGGCGACGATTTCATCGCCCGGCAGATCGTCGGCGAGGCGCGTCGCCAGCCAGCAGCGACCGCCGAGCCTGGCGATCGCGACCGAGGCATTGCCGGCGCAGCCTCCGCCGACCACGGCGAGGCCCTTCGAGCGATATTTCTCGCCTCGAGTAGGAAGGGTCTCGACGCTATAGACATAGTCCAGCGTCGAGATGCCCAGGCAGAAGACGCCGGTCATGGGCGTGACGGCACAGATTCGGCGCCGAAGCGGACGCCGTCGATATCGGTATGGACGAAGTCGTTACCCTTGTAGGCGAGTTTCAATCCCGAGGTCCGGGCGGCCGCATAGGCGAAGCAATCGCCCATGTTTAGGCGGGCGGGGTGGCCCGTAAGGTGATGGTAGCGAGCGGCGCAGTGGTGGGCGGCCGCTCCGACATCGTCGTCGATCGAAACTCTCTCGACACCGAGGGCTTGGAGAAAATCGAGGACCTCGAAATGCGCGTCCGCAATCAACAGGCCCCGCAGCTTAGCGAGCCTGCACGACGCCTCGAAAATGGCGACCTGTGACGTCGCCATGGTTTCCGTATCAATCATCGCCGCCTTGAGAGCAAAGGCTTCGGGTTCGCCGGCCAACACGGCAATGATCACGGACGCATCGAGAAACATCACGCGTCGCCGTATTCGCGGTCGAAGAACTCCTTGTGCGTCAGCCCATCATCGACCAGCGGAAATGCAGCCAAGCGCTCCTGAGCGCGCCGAAAGGCCCTTTCAACCTGCTGGCGCCGCGCCTCAATCCGCTTGAGTTCGTTCTCAACGGCCCGGCCAATCGCTCCCTGCAGCGTTGTCCCCGACTTGGCCGCCAGCTCCCGAACCTGCCGATCAATCTTCTCGTCTCTCACGAGAATACCCATGACTACCTCCGTGATATCACTCCATGATATCACGGAGGTAGTCAGACGCCAATCGTCACCAAACGCCGGTGTTCGGCATGCTCGCCCAAGGCTCCGCCGGGGGCTTCGGATCGCCCTTCTGGAGCAGTTCGATCGAGATATTGTCGGGCGAGCGGACGAAGGCCATGTTGCCGTCGCGGGGCGGGCGGTTGATCGTGACGCCGGCCTTCATCAGCTTGTCGCAGGTGGCGTAGATGTCGTCGACCTCATAGGCGAGATGGCCGAAATTGCGCCCGCCCGTGTAGGTTTCGGGATCCCAGTTGTAGGTCAGTTCCAGCGTCGGGCGGCCGCGGCTGCCCTGCTGGCGCACCGTCTCGACCTCGTCGGGCGCAGCCAGGAAGACCAGGGTGAAGCGCCCCTTCTCGTTCTCGATCCGGCGGGTTTCGACGAGGCCGAACTTGTTCACGTAGAAATCAAGCGAAGCCGCGAGATCCGTCACGCGGACCATGGTGTGGAGATAGCGCATCGTTGTTTCAACCTCTTACGAACATTGCGCAATTTGCGCTGGCGTGGAACGTCTGTTTGCATCAGGCTAGCACGATCTTTTTGTTGATGCCCGACACTTGCGCGACCTTGTATTTGGCACTCACGACGCGAACAAGCGCGGCACCTCTGCATCGAGGTCAAGCCTGATGGAGTTGCCCCGATAGCGAGCCCTGCCTCGCTCATTTTCTCCCGCATGGTCTCGGCGTGGGAACTGACCTCTAATAGTTCGGATTAGACAGCTCGGATTGTCGCAGCGATTCAAGGTCGCGGGCCGCGTCACCGAGACTGCCAGTCGGGTGCACATCGCGTTCGCCAGCGCCTGCCCGGGCTTCATCACCCTTGAAAGCCTGATCGTCATAGGCCCGACATGACGCCGACCGTCATCGACCTCGCCACCGCTCGGGGCGCAACACACCTCTCCAGCGAGCAGAATCAGGCGCCATTGACGTAAGGTAGTACTCCACTTGGGGGATGTCGGTTTATGGGAGACAAGCACATTAACACCGTCTGTTTCGTATGTTTTAAATAACTCAGCCTAACCTGCGCTTGAAACCGGTTGCTTTGCAGGGTTTCACCCAATGACCCGTGTCGAGGATTTGCATTGTGGCGACTGGCGAATGGAGGCCCAAGTGGCCAGTCGTTTTTTTGATTGTGGCAATTTTCGCCATTTTGATCATTCTTTTGATCGGTGCAATTGTTTATCCTGAGCTTGCACCCATTCTAAAGCTGGAAAGACACCCAGACAGTTTTTACGAGAACAGGATCAGAGAAACGCCCTCCATGCTTCTGTTTGCTGCTGGGGTAGCAATGGTGGTGGCGATCATCAGCAGGCTTCTGAAATAACGGATCGGCGATTGGGCGGTGAGGGCTGATATGGTCCGTCCGCCGCCACAGTCCGACACTCAAAACCGCTCTTCAGGTTGCAGCCCACGCCGCGGTGAAAAATCAGCAACGCAAAACCGCGACCGCCTTCACGGAAGGCGCCGAAATCCAGATCCTCAACAATAAGTGCGGCGATTACCACCCTTGCGGATTCCACTTATTGAACCGGGCCAGTCCGAATCGCCCCATGCGCGACCGTCTGGAGATAACGCATGTCGGTCATCCACCATGGCTGGCCTTGCGGAGCCGGGCTCGTGATGGCGGGGCCCGTCGGTCGGGACCGGGTTGATCCTGCCGTTGAATCGGGCGAAAGCATCGCCGCTCGTGAACACAGTTCCAAGACGCAGACGGCAGGACAGGCCATGAGCTCAACGCAAGACGGCCTGGAGGGCACGCCCGTCCGCGCCACCGCCGCCCAGATGGCGCAGATCAAGCAGCGGGCCGCGATCCTCTCGGTGATGGCGACGCTGCTGCTCACCGGCGCCAAATTCGTCGGCGCGATCCTGTCGGGCTCGCTCGCCCTGCTGACGGACGCGCTCCAGGGCCTGATCGACGTCGGCTCGACGCTGTTCACCTGGTTCGCCGTGCGCGTCTCGGACAAGCCGGCCGATGACGAGCACCATTACGGCCATGGCAAGGTCGAGGCGCTGGCGGCACTGGTCGAGACCGCGATCCTGTTCACGCTGGCGGGCGCGATCCTCTGGGAAGCCGGCAACCGGCTCTGGACGGGGCTGATCGAGACCGTCTCGGTCACGCCCATCGTGATCGGCATCATGCTGCTCTCGATGGTGGTGGATGCGATCCGCTGGCGCTCGCTGACGAAAGTCGCGAAGGAGACCGGGAGCGAGGCGCTGGCCGCCGAGGCGACGCATTTCTCGGCGGATTTCGTCGGCTCCGCCCTCGTTCTGGCCGGCCTGATCGGCGTTTGGTATGGCGTCGCCCGGGCCGACACGATCGCCGCCTTCGCGATCGCGGCCTTCACCGCGCTGTCGGCCTACCGGCTGGGGCGGCGGACCATCGACACCCTGCTCGACGCAGCGCCCAAGGGCGTGAGCGAGCGCCTGCGCGAGGGCGCCGAGGGCGTGCCCGGCGTGGTCGGCGTCAACTGGCTCAAGGTCCGCCCGACGGGCGGGCGCATCCATGGCGAAATCGGCATCACCGTCTCGCGCACGCTGCCGCTGGAGCGGGTGGCGGCGATCCGCGAGGCGCTCACGGCGGAGTTCGAGCGGATCGAACCCGGCGCCGCGATCGCTGTCACGACCGACCCGGTGCAGGTCGACGACGAGACCGCGCTGGAGCGCGTGCTGCTGATCGCGCTCAAGCTCAAGATCCCGGTGCACCACGTCTCGGTGCACACGATCGGCCAGCGGCTCTCGGTGAGCCTCGACATGGAGGTCGAGGCACGGCTGCCGCTTGGCCAGGCGCACGAGATCGCGACACGGCTGGAGGCCGCTATCCGGGACGAATTCGGTGGCGAGACCGAGGTCGAGACGCATATCGAGCCGATGGAGACGGGTGCGCCAGCCGGCCATGGCGCGGCCTGGGAGACGGTCGAGGACATCGGCAAGGCGCTGGCCAGCGAGACCGCGACGCTGAAAGGACCGATCCACGACATCCACAATGTCAGGGTCCGCCAGACCCTGAACGGCCTGGTGGTGAACTACCATTGCCGCGTCGACCCTGCCCTCGACGTCGCCTCGGTCCATGCCGCCGTCGACCAGATCGAGCGGGCGATCAGGATCGCGCGGCCGCAGGTCTGCCGCTTGGTCAGCCATGCCGAGCCGACCATTGCGGGACCGGCAAGCTAGGAGCAGGCCCTGTCGGGCACGCTCCTGGCTGAGCGACGCGGCGCACCCTTTCGGCCGTCGGGTCGGCGGGCTACAGACCACCTCAATGATCCGGCGCGCCGGATGACCCGAAACGCCGCATTTTCCGAGTTCCGCATGCGCTCCGACGACACCCCGCTGATCCGTCTCGAGGACTACCGCCCGTCCGACTGGCTGATCGACACGGTCGATCTCGACATCAGCCTGCACCCGACGAAGACGCGCATCCGCTCCCAGCTCGCCCTGCGCCCCAACCCGGCCGGGCGGCCCGGCGCGCCGCTCGTGCTCGACGGCGACGAGTTGAAGCTCGTGGCGATCAGGCTCGACGGGCTGCTGATCGACGATGCCGCCTACAGCGTCACCCCGCAGCAGCTGACGTTGCATGCCCCGCCGACGCGGCGCTTCACGCTGATGATCGACACCGAGGTCGACCCCTCCGCCAACACCAAGCTGATGGGGCTCTATCTCTCCTCGCATGTCTACTGCACCCAGTGCGAGGCGGATGGCTTCCGCCGGATCAGCTATTTCCTCGATCGCCCCGACGTGATGTCGGTCTACACGGTGCGGCTGGAGGCCCGGAAGCTGATTGCGCCGGTGCTTCTGTCGAACGGCAACCGCGTGGCCGCGGGCGAATTGCCCGGCGGAGAGCGGCATTTCGCGGTCTGGCACGACCCTCACCCCAAGCCCGCCTATCTCTTCGCCCTGGTCGGCGGCGCGCTCGACCATGTCCGGCAGAATTATGTCACCGCCGAGGGACGCAGCGTCGAACTCGCCGTCTATGTCGAGCCCGGCAAGGCCGACCGCGCCGGCTGGGCGATGGACTGCCTGGTGCGCTGCATGCGCTGGGACGAGCGCGTCTTCGGCCGCAATTACGATCTCGACGTGTTCAACATCGTCGCCGTGTCCGACTTCAACATGGGCGCGATGGAGAACAAGGGCCTCAACATCTTCAACGACAAATACGTACTGGCCGACCCGCAGACCGCGACCGACGGCGACTACGCCTCGATCGAGGCGATCATCGCGCATGAGTATTTCCACAACTGGACCGGCAACCGCATCACCTGCCGGGACTGGTTCCAGCTCTGCCTGAAGGAAGGTCTCACCGTCTTCCGCGACCAGGAGTTCTCCGCCGACGAGCGCTCGCGGCCGGTGAAGCGCATCGCCGATGTGCGGACGCTGCGCACGACGCAGTTCTCCGAGGATGCCGGGCCGCTCGCTCACCCCGTCCGCCCGCGCGCCTACAAGGAAATCAACAACTTCTACACGCCCACCGTCTATGAGAAGGGCGCGGAGGTGATCCGGATGCTCAAGCTGCTGGTGGGCGAGGCCGCCTTCCGCGCCGGCATGGACCTCTATTTCGAGCGCTGCGACGGCACGGCGGCGACGATCGAGGATTTCCTCGCCTGCTTCGCGGAGAGCTCGGGCCAGGACCTGACGCATTTTGCGCGCTGGTACGAGCAGGCCGGCACGCCCACCATCGTCGCCTCGGGCCGCTACGACGCGGCGGCGCGCAGCTACACCCTGGATCTGGCGCAGAAGACGGCGCCGACGCCCGGCCAGCCGGAGAAGCAGCCCGTTGTCCTGCCGGTCGCGCTCGGGCTCGTCGGAGGCCGAGGCGACCTGCCGCTCGCGACGGCGTCCGAGGCCTATGCCGGCAACGGGGTCGTCATCCTCGACCAGCCGTCGCTGTCGGTGACCTTCACCGATGTCGCCGAGCCGCCGATCCCCTCGCTGCTGCGCGGCTTCTCCGCCCCGGTGCGGCTCGAACTCGATCTCGACGAAGCCGCGCTGCTGCGCCTGTTCTCGGCCGACAGCGACCCGTTCAACCGCTGGCAGGCCTGGCAGACGGTGGCGATGCGCGCGCTCGTCGAGACCGGACGCGACCCCGGCCGCCTCGACGCCCTCGCCGGCACAGGCGAGGCCCTGGCTGCGGGACTGCGCGAATTCCTCAAGACCGAGGCCCCCGCCGACCCCGCCTTCGCGGCGCAGGTCCTCCGGCTGCCGGCGCTTGGCGACGTCGCACGCGAGATCGGGCGCGATGTCGACCCCGATGCGATCCAGGCGGCCCATCGCCGCCTCTCGACCGAGATCGGTCGCCAACTCGGGCGCGATCTGCTGGAGCTTCGCGAGCGGCTGGCCTCGGCGGCGCGCTACAGCCCCGACGCGGCCTCGGCCGGCCGGCGGGCGCTGCGCAACGAGGTGCTCGGGCTCATCGCGCTGTCCGCCCCCGACAGCGGCGCGCAACTGGCGGAGGCCCAGTTCGCGGCCGGCGACAACCTGACCGACCGGCTGGCGGCACTCGCCGCGATGACGCTGATCCCAGGCAACGGTCGCGAGGCCCTGATCGCGCGGTTCGCCAAGACCTATGCGGCCGAACCGCTCGTCCTCGACAAATGGCTGATGGCCCAGGCGCTGATCCCCGAAAGCGGCACGCTCGACCGCGTGCGCACGCTGATGCAGCACCCGGCCTTCTCGCTGACGAACCCGAACCGTGTGCGCGCGCTGATCGGCGGCTTCGCGGCCAACCTGACCCAGTTCAACCGCACGGACGGCGAAGGCTATGCCTTCCTGGCGGAGATCGTGATCGCACTGGATCGCACGAATCCGCAGGTCGCCTCCCGGTTGCTCGCCTCGTTCAAGAGCTGGCGGATGCTGGAACCGCGGCGCAAGGCCCTCGCGGAGGCCAAGCTGGCGATGGTGGCGCGGACGCCCAACCTCTCCCGCGACGTGGCCGACATCGCCGAACGGACGCTGGCCTGAGAAGGTTAACGGCAGCCTGTCGAAAAGGTTAACGTTTCATTACGCGCACAAGATTCAATCACTCCCACGCCACAACCTGAAGGCGAATTCGACGTCTCCGATTCAACTCCTGGCTAGACAAATCTTGTCACTCGGATTCAACTGAAAGTGATTCGCGGGGATGCGGCACGTCTCCCGATCTACTGACGGCAAGGTATCCGAAGGGGGACGGGCATGACGCGTGCCAACGCGGACTGCGCAACTGTGCGCGCAGATTCGATTCTGGGTGTCGCACGATCGCTGACACATCCACTGTACCAGCGTTTTGAGTCCCTCGAGCCGACATTCCGCACCGTTATCCCCGGTCTCGTCGCCCTCTTTATCCTCCTCCTCGCCACCGGCGGCGCCATCCAGACGACGGCGATGCGCGAGGACGCGCTGGCCGATGCCGCCGGCGACATGGACCTCGTCTCGGCCCTGCTCGCCCGCGAACTCGACAGCGCCTCGCAGCGTGGGGTCGCTCCCGCGGCCGTGCTCGCCTCCCTCGCGTCCCGCCACCTCGCCGCGCATGGGCGCATCGTGCATGTGAGCGCCGAGGACGGACACGTCATTTCCAGCCAACCCGCCATCGGGCAGACCAAGCGAAGCCTCGTCGACTTTCTCGGCCCGACACAGCCGCTCACCGCCTTCGGCGACCGAGCCGGGGTCATGCGGATCATCCTGCCCGACGGCGTCGAGGCCATCGCCGCGGTCCGCAACCTCGCCGCGCCGCTCGGCCAGGTCGCGGTGCTGCACCCGGTCTCCCGGGTGCTGTCGATCTGGCAGCAGCGGCGCAGCGGGCTGGCGCTCCTCTTTGCGACCGCCGCCCTCGTGCTGACCGCCATCACGATCGGCTTCATCGTGCAATCGCGCCGGGCACGCGCCGCCGACGAGGATTGCGACTGCATCCGCGAGCGCATCGACACGGCGCTGAACCGCGGCCATTGCGGCCTCTGGGACTGGGACCTCGCCCGCGGCCGCATCTACTGGTCGGATTCGATGTACGCCATGCTCGGTTATGCCCGGATGGGACAGTACATGTCCTTCGGCGAGGTCAGCGGCTTCATCCACCATGACGACGTCGACCTCTATGCGCTGGCGGACGCGATCAGCCGCGGCGAAGCCAGGCATCTCGACCAGGAGTTCCGGGTCCGCGACAGCGCCGGCAACTGGATCTGGCTCAAGGCCCGCGCCGAACTCGTCGTCGACCGGCGGACCCAGGCGCAGCACCTCGTCGGCATCGTCGTCGACATCTCGGAGCAGCGCCGCATGGCCGAGCGCACCGCCACCGCCGATGCCCGCCTGCGCGACGCTGTCGAAGCCATCTCGGAAGCGTTCGTCCTGTGGGATGCCGACAACCGCCTCGTCCTGTGCAACGCCAAATACCAGCAGCTCCACAAGCTGCCGCCCGAACTCGCCATCGCCGGCGTCTGCCATGACGAGATCATGCGCTCGAGCGCCCAGCCGAGCATCGACCAGGAGCCGATGCGCTTGACGCGCGGCCATGATGGCTCGTCGTCCTACGAGGCCCGCCTGTCGGACGGTCGCTGGCTCCAGATCAACGGGCGGCGCACCAAGGACGGCGGCTCGGTCTCGGTCGGCACCGACATCACCAAGCTCAAGCAGCAGGAGGAGCGGCTGACGCAATCGGAGCACCAACTCCTGATGCATGTCACCGATCTCAAGGCCTCGCGCCAGAAGCTGGAGGCGCAGGCGCAACAGCTCGCCGACATGGCCGAGCGCTATCTCGAGCAGAAGGCTGCGGCCGAGAGCGCCAACCGCGCCAAATCCGAATTCCTGGCGAATATGAGCCACGAGTTGCGCACGCCGCTCAACGCCATCATCGGCTTCTCCGAGATTATGCGGGACGGCCTCTTCGGCCAGCTGGACGACAAGTACGGCGACTATGTCCGCGACATCCACTCGAGCGGCGGATACCTGCTGCGCTTCATCAACGACATCCTGAACATGTCGCGGCTGGAATCCGGCAAGGTCAGCCTCGAGAAATCCGACATCGCGATCGGGCTCGTCATCGACGAGGCCGTGCGGGAGGTGCAGGACGAGATCGACCGCAAGGGCCTCGCGCTCACCATCGAAGGGCCGCGCGACACCCATCTCGAGGCCGATCCGCACGCGCTCTTCCAGATCCTCGGCAATTTGCTCGACAACGCCGTCAAATTCACCCCCGAGGAGGGCCAGGTCGCCATCCGCATCCGACCCGTCCCAGGCGCCGTCAACATCTTCGTCGAGGACAGCGGGATCGGCATTCCCAGGGACAAGATCCACCGCATCGGCCGGCCTTTCGAGCAGGTTGAGGGCGACCTCACCCGCAGCTACAAGGGCTCGGGCCTCGGCCTCGCCATCGCCCGCTCGCTGGCGGAACTGCATGGCGGGTCGCTGCGGCTGCGCTCCGCGATCGGCGCCGGCACCATCGTCATGGTCCATCTGCCGCTGGATGGCGGCGCCGGCCGGGTCATGGCCCGGGCGGCCTGACCATCAACCGCTGCGGGCGGCGCCGAGAACCCGGTTGAAGATCGCGCGGACGCCGCCGCGCACCTCGTCCAGTTCAGCCCGCAGGACCTTCGCGTCCGGCCGCCCGACCGCGGTGGCGATCCGGGTCAGCACGCGGGCCGGCACGGCGGCGGGATCGAACGCCTCCTCGACGGTGAAGCGCTGCCAGAGCTGGACATCGCCGATCAGCCGCGCCGCCTCCTCCAGCGCAGCCCCATCGGCCGCCGCCAGCAGCCCGGCCGCGCGCGCGGCGCCGAAGACCGACACCGTGTCCCGCACCAGCAGGGCCGGGTGATCGGCCGCATGGGCCAGCACGAGATACTGGGCCAGGAAATCGAGGTCCGTCAGGCCGCCGAGGGCAAGCTTGAGGTCCCAGGGATTCTTCTCGCCCTTCTCCTTTGCGATCAGGGCGCGCATCTGGGCCACGGCCGCGGCCACCTTCGCCGGCTCGCGGCGGCGGCTCAGGATCACGCGGATCGAAGCCTCGGCGCGCTCCGCCAGTTCGGGATCGCCCGCCACGACCCGGGCGCGGGTCAGCGCCATCTCCTCCCAGATCTCGGCCTCGCCGCGGTGATAGGCCTCGAAGCCCGCGAACTGGGTCGCAGCCGGGCTCTTGTTGCCCGACGGGCGCAGCCGCATGTCGACCTCGTAGAGCGTGCCGCGGCGGGTCGGCACCGTCAGCGCCGCCACGAGGCGCTGGGTGAAGCGGACATGCCAGGTCACGGGATCGAGGCTGCGGCGACCTTTGCTGGGCTCGGCATCCTCCGGCCGGTCATAAAGCAGCATCAGGTCGAGATCCGATGACGGCGTGAGTTCGCCCGCACCGAGCCGGCCGAGCCCGACCACCACGCTCTGCGCGCCCCTGATCACGCCGTGATCGGCCGCAAAGGCCGCGCGCGTATCGTCGAAGGCGACGCGCAGGCAGGCCTCGGCCACCGTGCCATAGGCCTGGGCCGCCGCCTGCGCCGGATAGACGCCGGAGAGGAGACGCGCGCCGACGAGGAAATTCTCCTGCCGGGCGGCGTCGCGCAACCGGTCCAGCCCCTCCTCGACGCTCGGCGGCGGCGAGCCGACGACGCCGCGGATCCGGCGCACCAGCGCGTCGCAGTCGATCGAGGCCTGGCCGAAGGCGGGGTCGATGACGCCGTCGAGCACATGCGGGTGCAGCGCCGCGACCCTGGCCAGGCGCGGGGCGCTGCCGAGGATCTCGGCGAAGAGCGTCAGTAGCGAGCCCTGCGAGCGCAGCAGCGTCAGCAGTTCGACGGCGGCCGGCATGCGGACGAAGGCGTTGTCGAGATGGGCGAGCGCGCCGTCGGGATCGGCGGTGCGGCCGAGCGCGACCAGCAGGGCCGGCGTCAACTCCGTCAGAACCTCGCGGGCGCGGGCGCTGGTGACGGCGGCACGACGGCCGAAATGCCAGCCCCGCACCGTTTCCGCAGCCGTGCCGGCCTGGCGGAAGCCGAGTTTCTGCAGTGTCTCCAGCGTCTGCGGATCGAGATCCGAGCCGGTGAAGCTCAGCGTGCCGGCCTCGCTGGCAAGGCTCGGCCCCTCCTCGAACAGGAGTGCGTAATGGCCCTCGACGCGCCGGGCATGAGCGGTCAGGGCCTTGCCGAAGGCGGCCGTCGAGGGATAGCCGCAGAAGCGGGCGAAGGCCTCGAGATCGGCCGCCGCCTTGGGCAGGGTCTGCGTCTGCTCGTCGTGGCGCATCTGCAGGCGATGCTCGATCGTCCGCAGCCAGCGATAGGACTCCGCCAGCTCGTCGCGGGCGGCGGGCGTGATCCAGCCCTCCTGCGTCAGCTCCGCCAGCATCTCCAGCGTGCGCGGACCGCGCAGGGCGGTGCGCCGGCCGCCGAAGACGAGTTGCTGCGTCTGCACGAAGAACTCGATCTCGCGAATGCCGCCGCGGCCGAGCTTCACATTGTGGCCGGCGACCGCAATCGTCTCATGGCCCTTCACCGTCTGGATCTGGCGCTTCATCGCATGGATGTCGGCGATGGTCGCGAAGTCGAAATATTTGCGCCAGATGAAAGGGGCGAGGTCCTTCAGGAAGCGCTGGCCGAGCGCGATGTCCCCCGCGACGGGACGCGCCTTGATCATCGCCGCGCGTTCCCAATTCTGACCGACGGTCTCGTAATAGGCATAGGCGGAGGGCAGCGGCACCGCGACATGGGTCGAGGCGGGATCGGGCCGCAGGCGCAGATCGACGCGGAAGACATAGCCGTCGGGCGTCCGCTCTTGGATGATCCGGGCGATCGCTTGCGTGAGCTTCACATAGAAGCTGGTCGGTTCGCCCACGCCGGCGGCCTCGGCCACGTCGGGGTCGAAGAAGACGACGATGTCGATGTCGGAGGAGTAGTTCAGCTCGCCCGCGCCATGCTTGCCGAGCGCGAGCACGACGAGCCCGGAGCCCGCCCCCGGATCGGTGAGATCCGGCAGGCGGATTCGGCCGAGATCGGCTGCCTGGCAAAGAACGTGGTCGGTGGCGAGCCTGACGGCGGTGTCGGCCGTGTCCGTGAGGGCCGCCGTGACGGTCTCGACGTCCCAGACGCCCCCGATATCGGCGAGCGCGATCAGCAGCGCCATGGTCCGCCGGAAGCGGCGCAGCAGGCGCATGAGTTCGGGCGCCTCGGTCGCCGCCGCCCCGGCGCGGGCAACCTCGGCAAGCAGCGCATTGCGCTGCGCCTCCGGTTCGCCCGTCAGGCAGGCGAGCAGCCCCGCCGGGTCCTGCCGCATGATCTGGGTGAGGAAGGGCGCATGCGCGACCAGGCCTGCCACGAAGGCGGCGCTGCGTTCGTTTTCGGCGAAATGGGCCGCCAGCGCCTGAGCGGACGCTTCGTCGTGCAGCCGCTCGATCAGATCCTTCGCCAGCAGGTTCGCGGCGCGGGTGCGGGCCGGCAGAACCGGCGCGGCGTTCAATCGGTCACAGAGCCGCCCGGCCATGCCTCGTCTCCCCTCAGAGCGAGGGGACGCCAACAGGGTTTGGCGCGTCTGTCGAGCCGGGACGCGCGCGGGACGGCGGCATGTCCACAGGCTTGGGCGCGCCCTGGGCCTCGATCCCGTCCCGCTTGACGGGTGAGTTGGCCTGCATCGGCAGGGCGATCACGACGCGCAGGCCCGGGGCATTGTCCTCGAGGCGCAGCTGGCCGCCATGCAGGCGCACCACGCCGGCCGCGAGCGCGAGTCCGAGCCCGAAGCCCGGCTTGCTGCGGCTGACGTCGAGCCGAACGAAGCGCTCGAGCACGCGGGCGCGGTCCTCCGCCGGGATGCCCGGCCCATGATCGGCGACGGAGAGCAGGATCTCGCTCCCCTCCTGCCGGGCCGCCACCGTCACCTGCGCCCGTTCGCCGGCCGCGGGCTCGCCGTATTTCAGAGCATTGTCGATCAGGTTCGCCAGCGCCTGGCCGATCAGTTCTCGGTTGCCGGAGACGCGCAGACCCGGCGACACCTCGGTGACGAGCGAAAGCCCCGCCTCTTCGGCCAGCGGCTCGTAGAGTTCGGCCAGGCCGGAGACGATCTCGGAGAGGTCGAGCGTGTCCATGCTGTCCTGAATCCGGCCGGTCTCGAGCCGTGCGATCATCAGCAGGGCGTTGAAGACGCGGATCAGGTTGTCCGCCTCGTCGATCGAGCCGTCGAGCGCGGCGCGCAGTTCGTCGGGCGAGTTCGCGGTGCGCAACGCCTCCTCGGCCCGGTTGCGCAGCCGCGTCAGCGGCGTCTTGAGGTCATGGGCGATGTTGTCCGAGACCTGCTGCATGCCGGTCATCAGTTCGCCGATGCGCTCGAGCATGGCGTTGAGGTTGAGGGCGAGCCTGTCGAGCTCGTCGCCCGTGCCCGAGATCGCGAGGCGGCCCTTGAGGTCGCCGGCCATGATCGACTGGGCGGTGCCCGTCATGTCGTCGATGCGCTTGAGCACGCGCCGCGCCACGAACCAGCTCGCAAGGCAGCCGAGCACGAAGACGAGGAGAAGCGACCAGCCCGCGGCGCGGCGGATGACGATGCCGAGGCGCTCGCGCTCCTCGACGTCGCGGCCGACCAGCAGACGAAAGCCGGCCGGCAGCACGAAGACGCGCACGATGGCCCGGCTCGGTCTGTCCACCGCCTCGCTGGTGCGGGCATATTCGATCTCGGCCTCGCCCGGACGGTCGAGCGTGCCCGGGGGCAGCGCCTCGACATTGCCGGCGATCCGCTCGCCGACCGGAGTGGTGACGAGGTAGAGCGAGGCGCCGGGCGCGCGCGAGCGGCGCTCGATCACGTTGACCAGCCGCCGGATCCCGCCCTGCCGCTGCTGCTCGGCCAGGCCCTGGATCTCGGCGTCGATGGTGGAGCGGATCTGGTCGTCGAGCAGGCGCTTGGCGTTCCAGGCGACATAGCCGAGCAGAAGCCCCGCGAAGAGCGCGAAGACGACGAGGTAGACCGCCGTCAGCTTGAAGGCGGTCGTGCGGAAAAGGTTGGGCAGGAAGCGCTGCGCCGGCCGCGGCGAAACCCTCGTCTCCCCCGCGGAGGGATCAGCGTTGCGTGTCACGGACCATGTATCCCGCGCCGCGGATGGTGTGGATCATCGGGTGCTCGAAACCCTTGTCGACCTTGGCGCGCAGCCGGCTGACATGCACGTCGATGACGTTGGTCTGGGGGTCGAAGTGATAGTCCCAGACATTCTCAAGCAGCATGGTGCGCGTCACCACCTGCCCCGCATGCTTCATCAGATATTCGAGCAGCCGGAATTCGCGCGGCTGCAGCGGGAGCTCCGTGCCAGCGCGCGTGACGCGATGGGCGAGCCGGTCGAGATCGAGATCGCCGACACGGTAGCTCGTGGGCTCCGAGGCCGGGGCGCCGCGCCGACGTGCCAGCACCTCGACCCGCGCGAGAAGCTCGGAGAAGGCATAGGGCTTGGGCAGATAGTCGTCGCCGCCGGCGCGCAGCCCCTTCACGCGGTCGTCGACCTGCGCCAGGGCGGAGAGGATCAGGGCCGGGGTCGCGTCCTTCTGCTCGCGAAGCGAGCGGATCAGCGAGAGGCCGTCGAGCCGCGGCAGCATGCGGTCGACCACGAGCACGTCGTAGCCGCCGCCTTCGGCCATGGCATAGCCTTCCAGCCCGTCGCCCGCATGGTCGGCGACATGACCGGCCTCGCGGAAGGCCTTGGTCAGGTAGGCCGCGGCCTCGGCATCATCTTCGACGATCAGCAGTCGCATCGGCCAAGCCTATCCCAGAATGACAAAAAACGGCAGGCCGGAGGATACGCATCCGGCCTGCCGCGGTGAAGGCTGGTCCCCCGGCGCGGGGGCGACTGACTGCCGGGAGCACGCGAGCCTTGCCTTTGTCCCGCGCCGGCCGTCGCGGCCGACGCGGGAGATGGGACCGATCAGACGGCCGGCTGGCGGCCGACCTCGAAGCCGATCTCGCGCTCCTTGCCGTCGCGCCAGATGGTGATCTTCACCTTCGAGCCCGGGGCGTAGGTCGCGATCTTGCGCGAGAGCTCGCGGGCATCCTTGATCTTCGCGCCATCGACCGCGAGGACCGTGTCGCCGCGCTTGATGCCGGCCTTGGCGGCGGGGCCCTCCTTCTCCGCGGCGGCGACAAGCGCTCCATGCGGATCCTTCAGGCCGATCGCCTCCGCAACCTCGGGCGTGACCGGCTGGATCTGCACGCCGATGAAGCCACGCGAGACCTTGCCGTCCTTCTTCAAGGCCGCCACGACCTGCTCGACGGTCGAAGCGGGAATCGCGAAGGCGATGCCGACATTGCCGCCCGAGGGCGAGAAGATCGCCGTGTTGACGCCGACGACCTCGCCCTTCTGGTTGAAGGTCGGCCCGCCCGAATTACCGCGATTCACCGCCGCGTCGATCTGCAGGAAGTCGTCATAGGGGCCGGAGCCGATGTCACGACCCTGGGCCGAGACGATGCCGGCCGTGACCGTGCCGCCGAGGCCGAAGGGGTTGCCGACCGCCAGCACCCATTCGCCGATGCGCGGCTTGGCCGTGGCGAGCCGTACGAAGGGGTAGCTGCCGCCCTCGGTCACCTTGAGCAAGGCCAGGTCGGTGCGCGGGTCCGTGCCGATGACCTTGGCGTTCAGCGTCTTGCCGTCGTCGGTGACGAGCTGGACCTCGGAGGCCTTGTCCACGACGTGGTTGTTGGTCACCACATAGCCGTCCTGGCTGATGAAGAAGCCCGAGCCCTGCGACATCCCCTGGCGCGGCTGCGGCCGGCCCGGAACGGCGCCGCGCGGCGCCTGCTGCTCGAAGAAGCGGCGCAGGCCGGGCGGGAGGTCGTCGAGGCTGCCCTGGCCGTCATCGGCGGCGTCGATCGTCTGCTTGACGCGGACGGAGACGACGGCGGGCTTGGCCTTCTCGACCATGTCGGCGAAGGATGGCAGTTGCGGTTGAACGCCGGAGAGCTCGATCGGCTGGGCGAAGGCGGGGTGGTCGAGCTTGAGCGCGCCGTCGGCGAGGCCGGCCGCGAGGCCGATGCCGAGGGTGGCCGCGCCGGCGAGCAGCGCGCCGCGCTTCAGGATGGAACGGGAGGGGGTGGTCTGGGTCGTCATGGCGAGAACCTCGAAATCAGCGGCAGGGCCTTCCCTGCTCGTGACGAGGACCATGACGGGCACAGCCTTACGCCGATTTCGCCCGAAGATGACTGTTTCGTAAGGTTGCGAAATGTTGCTGCAGCGGTCGCGCCGCTTCAGGGCGTCTCGGAATCCAGCAGGCGCTGCAGGCGACGGCGTTCCTCATCGGACAGCGGCGCCGCGCTCGCCGGGGCGGGCATGGCGCGGCCGCGCCGCCAGGTGAAGAGCAGCGCCGCGAGCAGGATCAACAGCGGCGCGGCCCAGAGCAACGCCGTCCTGACGTCGAAGGGCGGCCGCAGCAGCACGAAATCGCCATAGCGGGCGACGACGAAATCGCGCACCGCCGTGTCACTGTCGCCGGCGACGAGCCGTTCGCGCACGAGCACGCGCAGATCCTTGGCGAGCGGGGCGTCCGAATCGTCGATCGACTGGTTCTGGCAGACGAGGCAGCGCAGCTCGGCGGAGATCGCGCGGGCGCGGCGCTCCATCGCCGGGTCGGGCAGGATCTCGCCCGGCTGGACCGCCTGCGCGGCAAGGCCGGGCGCGAGTGTCAGCAGGATGGCGAGGGCGAGACGCGGCCAGAGGGCTCGACGCATGACGCTCACTCCGCCGGCTGGGGAGCGGCGGCGACGGGCTCGGCCCTGGCGCGCCGCGGCGCCGCCAGCCGGAAGCGCCGGTCGGTCAGCGACAGCGCACCGCCGAGCGACATCACGATCGCACCGATCCAGATCAGCAGGATCAGCGGCTTGTCGTAGAGCCGCACCGCGATGCCACCGTCTTCCTGCGGTTCGCCGAGCGCGACATAGGCCTGGCTCAGGCCATCGGTCCGGATGCCGGCTTCCGTGGTCGGCATGTTGCGGGCGAGATAGACACGCTTTGCGGCCTCGACGGGCTTGAGCTCGCGGTTGCCCGAGAACACCTGGAAACGCGCCACATCCGCCCGGAAATTGGGACCCGTGCGCGGCATGACCGACTCCAGCACGACGGTGTAGCGGCCGCTGGTGAGGCGCTCGCCCGGCTTCAGCACGCCGATCGCTTCGGTGCTCCAGGCCACGGCGGCGATGCCGATGACGCTCAGGCCGACGCCGGCATGGGCGAGCGCGGTGCCCCAGGCCGAACGCGGCAGCCCCTTGGCCCGCGACCAGACGGCCGGCCACCCGCTGGCGCGGCTGACGATCCGCTCGCCGAGATCGAAGGCGGCACCGGCGACGAGGAAGACACCCAGGCCGATGCCCAGCGGGGCCAGCACGGGGCCGCCCCAGGTCAGGGCGATGAGCGCGAGCGCGGCGAGGATCGCCAGGCCGAAGGCCGCGAGGTTGCGCTGCGCGGCGCCGAGCAGGTCGCCGCGCTTCCAGGCGAGCGATTGGCCGAGCGGCAGGAGCAGCAGCAGCGGCACCAGCACAGGCACGAAGGTGGCGTTGAAGAAGGGCGGGCCGACCGAGATCTTGTCGCCCGTCACCATCTCGAGCACGAGCGGATAGAGCGTGCCGATGAAGACCGTGGCGCAGGCGGTCGCGATGAAGACGTTGTTGACGACCAGCGCGCCCTCGCGCGAGACCGGCGCGAACAGGCCGCCCTGCCGCAACAGCGGCGCGCGCCAGGCGAAGAGCGCCAGCGAGCCGCCGACGAAGAAGACCAGGATCATCAGGATGAAGAGCCCGCGCTCCGGGTCGGTGGCGAAGGAGTGCACCGAGGTCAGCACGCCGGAGCGGACAATGAAGGTGCCCAGCAGCGAAAGCGAGAAGGTCAGGATCGCGAGCAGGATCGTCCAGACCTTGAGCGCGTCGCGCTTCTCCATCACCACCGTGGAGTGGATCAGCGCCGTGCCGGCCAGCCAGGGCATCAGCGAGGCGTTCTCGACCGGATCCCAGAACCACCAGCCGCCCCAGCCGAGCTCATAATAGGCCCAGTAGGAGCCCATCGCGATGCCGAGCGTCAGGAAGACCCAGGCGAGCAGCGTCCAGGGCCTGACCGCACGGGCCCAGACGGCATCGATGCGCCCGTCGATCAGGGCGGCGACCGCGAAGGCGTAGGTGATCGAGAAGCCGACATAGCCGACATAGAGCAGCGGCGGATGGATCGCGAGGCCGAGGTCCTGCAGGATCGGGTTGAGATCCTGTCCCTCGGGCGGGGCCGGAACCAGCCGGCGGAACGGATTCGAGGTTAGCAGGGTGAAGGCGAGGAAGGCGACCGTGACCATGCCCTGGGCGGCGAGCGTCCCGGCCCGCAGACGCAACGGGAGCGAGCGGCGCGACAGCGCGACGAGCGCGCCGAACAGCGTCAGGATCAGCACCCAGAGGAGCATCGAGCCCTCGTGGTTCCCCCAGACGGAGGTCAGCTTATAGATCAGCGGCTGCGTCGAGTGCGAGTTGGCGACGACGTTCTCGACCGAGAAGTCGGAGCGCACATAGGAGGTGACCAGCGCGGCGAAGGCGAGCGCGACCAGCAGGAAGCAGGTGACGGCCGCCGCCGAGCCGACGCTGGCGAGCGCCCGGTCGTGCCGCGCGACGCCCCAGAGCGGCACCAGCGACTGCACCACGGCGACGCCGAGCGCCAGCGCCAGCGCGAAATGGCCGATCTCGACGATCATGACTGCCTCATGGCGACGCCTGTGGGGCCGGCTTCGACGGGGAAGCCGATGTCCCCGTCCCGCCCGGCTGCCAATGGCCCTGCTTCTTCAACGTGTCTGCCACCTCACGCGGCATATAGGTTTCGTCATGCTTGGCGAGCACGGAGTCGGCGCGGAACTGATCGCCGCCCTGGAAGACGCCCTCGGTCACGACGCCCTGCCCCTCGCGGAACAGGTCAGGCAGCAGCCCCTCATAGGTGACCTTGATGGTGGTGCGGCTGTCGGTGATCGAGAAGACAACGCGCTGGCCGGGCCCGCGAACGACGGAGCCCTGCTCCACCAGACCGCCCAGGCGCATGCGCGTGCCGGGCGTCACGCCCTTCTCCGAAATCTCCGTCGGGCCGTAGAAGAAGACGATCGTGTCGCGCAGCGCAAACAGCACGAGCCCGGCCGACAGCGCGAGCACGAGTCCGGCGGCGCCGATCAGCATGAGCCGACGCTGCTTTCGCGTATAGCGGCGCTTCCCGGCGAGCGGGCGCAGGGGCTCGACGGCGGTCATGGCGCAGTCTCCTTGAGGGCGAGTTCCCCGGCCAGCGCGTCCAGCGCCGCAGCGGCCGAGGCCTCCTGCGACAGCCGCTCGCGCGCCACGGCGAGCGATTCGCGCGCCGCCACCTTGTCGCCGAGAACAGCCTGCGACCGGATCAGGCGCGTCCATTCCGGCAGCGTGCCGCCGCCTGCCTTCAGCCGCGCCGAGAGGCCCTCGACCATGCCGCGGATCGCCGCCTGCTGCTCGGCCGGCGGCAGCGCCGCGATTCCCCCGGCACCCGTCTCGGCTTCGAGCCGCGCCAGGCGCTGGCGGACGGTCTGGGTCCAGGGCGCGTCGGCGGCGGCCTCGTCGAGCAGGGCGCGCAGGCTGGCGATGGCGCCGGGCGTGTCGCCATCCTGCTCCTGCCCGATGGCGAGGAAGAACCGGGCCCGGGCATTCTTCGGATCGACACGCAGCGCGCCGGCGAAACTCTCGCGAGCGGCGGCGGTGACGACGCCACCCGCCACCAACGCCCGCGCCTCGCCGAGGCCGGCATAGGCATCGGCGCTCGCCTCGCCATGGCGAATGGCCGCCGCGAAGGCGGTGGCCGCGTCTTCGTAGCGGCCCTGACGCATGTAGACCGGCGCGATGACCGACCAGCCCTTGCCGTCGGAGGGGTTGGCGGCGAGATGAGCCTCGATGCGGGCGAGCGCGAGCGCGAAATCCTGCCGCGACGGATCGGCCTGGAGACGCGCCGCGAGCGGCTGGTCCGGCTTTCCGGGCGAGCCATAGGCGCCGTAGACCAGCAAGGCGAGGAGCGGCACGCAGGACAGAGCCAGCGCCGAGCTGGCGCGGCGGCGGCGCAGCGAGGATTCGGTCTCGCCGGCGGGCGCCGCATCATCCCCCGAGGCGCGCAGCAGGCGACGCGCAGCCTCGGCGCGTGCGGCCTCGGCCTCGACCGGCCCGATCAGGCGGCGGGCGAGGTCGCGGTCGATCTCGCCGAGTTGCGCGCGATAGAGGCTCGTGGCGTCCCCGACATCGGCGAATGCGAGCGACCGGCCCCGGCCGAGCGGCCAGAGCAGGGCAAAGACGGAGGCCCCGGTCATGACCGCGAAGATGATCCAGATCAGCATGCTAAGCTCATAGCCAAAAGCGGCCGCCGCTTCATGCCCCGATGATGGCGACATAGGGTCACGCGGTGCACCATCTCGTCAGACCGAAGGCAATGTCAGGCGCGCCCGCAGCCCACCGAGCGGCGAGCGCTCCAGCGAGAGCGCGCCGCCGTGCAGCTTCGCCAGATCGACGACGATCGACAGGCCGAGGCCCGAGCCGGGCGTGCCCTCGTCGAGGCGCCGCCCGCGCTTGAGCATGTCGGCACGCGCATCGTCAGGCAGCCCCGGGCCGTCGTCGTCGATCAACAGGACGATCCTCCCCGAACCGGTGGGCGCCGGATCGAGCGAAACGGCGACCGTGGACTCCGCCCATTTGAAGGCATTGTCGAGGAGGTTTCCCAGCATTTCCTCGAAATCCTGCCTGTCGCCCCTGAAGCGCACGCCGGTTGATACGCTGTGGCTCCCGGCGATGCCACGGCCCTGCGAGATCTTGGCGAAGGTCCGTATCAGCGCTTCGAGCGACGGGACCACCTCGGTGACGCCGCCCAGCGCGCCGGAGAGCGCGGCCGCGCGCGCGCGATCGAGATAGTACTGAACCTGATCGCGCATGACCGCGGCCTGGGCCTTGACGGTCTGCGGGAGGTTGCCATCGCCGATCTCCGCCTCGTTGAGCATCACGCTCAGCGGCGTCTTGAGGGCATGGGCGAGATTGCCGACCTGGGTGCGGGCGCGATCGAGGATCTCGTGATTGGCGTCGATCAGCAGGTTCAGCTCGCCGGCGAGCGGGGCGAGATCGGGCGGGTACTCCCCGACGATGCGCGGCGTCTCGCCGGTGCGCACCATCCCGACGGCGCTTCGCAGCCTCGCAAGCGGGCGAAGGCCGAAGCGAACCTGGACGATCGTCGAGGCGACGAGCGCCAGCCCGAGCAGCACGAAGGTCATGGTCAGCGCGAAGCGGAACTCGCGGATATCGGCGTCGAGTTCGTCGGAGGGGGCGGCGACCGCGACCGTGAAGCGGCCATCCTCGCCGACGTCGATCTCGCGCTCGAGAATGCGCAGCGAACGATCGTCGGGACCGGAAATGTAGCTTTCGCGGATTCCGCGCGCATTGGGGAGGATCGGCTGGTCGAGCAATTTGGGCAATTGCCCGCCGACGAGCGAGCGGGAGGCGCGGATCGTCGGGCGTTCGCCGTCGAGGCGGATGATCTGCCAGTACCAACCCGACAGCGGCAGATCGAAGCGCGGCTCGCCGAGATCCCCGATCGCCTGGCGCTCCGTCTCGGGCGGCGCGGCGAGATCGGCAATCAGTTCCTTGATGTAGACGCTCAGGCGCTCGTCGAAGCCCCGCTCGGCCGAACGACGGTAGAACGTCGTCAACCCGGCGCCCGCCAGCACCAGCACCAGCGCGCAGCAGACCGCCGCCGAGACGAAGAGCCGTGCGCCGAGGGAGTAGCGATGCGGGCGGAACGGCATCGCCGTCGATCAGACCTTGGCGGGCGCGGCGCAGATGTAGCCGAGGCCGCGGACGGTCTCGATGACCTCGACCCCCAGCTTCTTGCGCAGGCGCCCGACGAACACCTCGATGGTATTGGAATCACGATCGAAATCCTGGTCGTAGAGGTGCTCGACCAATTCGGTGCGGGAGACGACGCGACCCTGATGGTGCATCAGATAGGCCAGCAGCCGATACTCGTGCGAGGTCAGCTTGACCGGATTGCCGTCGACGACGACGCGGCTGGCGCGCGTATCGAGCCTGACAGGGCCGCAGACGAGTTCGGACGTGGCGTGCCCGGCGGCGCGCCGCAGCAGCGCCCGCACGCGCGCCAGCAGTTCCTCGACATGGAAGGGCTTGGTGACATAGTCGTCCGCACCGGCGT
The DNA here is from genome assembly GCF_042466375.1 of Allobosea sp. R86505. Classification (NCBI taxonomy): domain Bacteria; kingdom Pseudomonadati; phylum Pseudomonadota; class Alphaproteobacteria; order Hyphomicrobiales; family Alloboseaceae; genus Allobosea; species Allobosea sp. R86505. The sequence continues at coordinate 3,944,848 of NZ_JAXHPY010000001.1, forward strand.
CGAAACCGCCGACCTTGTCGCTCCAGCGGTCGCGCGCGGTCAGGATCAGCACCGGCATCGTCTTGCCGGCGCGTCGCCAGCCCTGCAGCACGGCGACACCATCGACCTTGGGCAGGCCGAGATCGAGGATCACCGCATCATAGGGCTCGGTCTCCCCGAGATAGAGGCCCTCCTCCCCGTCGAACGCCTTGTCGACGGCATAGCCGGCGTTCTCGAGTGCGGTGACGATCTGGCGGTTCAGGTCCTTGTCGTCTTCGACGACGAGCAATCTCACGGCGGATCAACTCCTGTTGGGCTGGGAACGCCCGGCGCGCTCAGCGAATTGTGCCGACCTTGCCCGACTGTCCCTCGAGCGTCACGCGGGCGACGCGGCCGTCGCGCTTCAGCGTCGTGACCACATAGACGTATTCGTCGCCCTGGCGGCAGAGCCTGATGCGGACGACCTCGCCCGGAGCGGCCTGTCGGGCATGACGGGACGCCTGCGCCGGCTGGATGACGCGGCCTTCGGCCACAGCGTCGCGCGTTTCGTCTGCGGACAGGCAGGAAATCGGCTCCGGATTGTCGATCCGGTGGATCGGCAACGGAGTCGCCAGCAGGGACAGGGCCAGGAAGGTTTCGACGGGCATGATCGACATCGGCTAATCCCGCACGCGTGAACACGCCATGAATGCTGCGATCCGCCCTGAGTATGTCAGCGGATCGCCAGGCGTCCAAGGTATTCCTGCCCCCGCCCAATGACGGCGCTGATCTGGGCGATCACGATTTCGATCTCGTCCTGCGGGGCGCCGAAATCGGCCATTTCCTCGGCATTCGGATAGAACCAGCTCGCCCGCTCGGTGGTCACACGACGCAGGACGACGCCGCCCAGCCGGACCGCGACGTCATAGCGTTCGGCCTCTTCGCCGAGCGGAACCTCCGCCAGATCCCAGGAATTGCCGTCGATGCGGCTGCGGCGGATCCAGTCGATGGCGACGCCACCCGCTGCCCGCCGGGCCCTGGCATGCACCGGCGACAGCGGCAGCAGGGCCGCCGGCCCCGCCGTCGCCACGATCTCCGCCATGGACGGATCGCCGATGTCGCGCTGGACGGGACCGACCCGGTAGCGTTGCTCGCGCCCGAGATCGGCGAGGTCGTCAGTCAGGGTCACGGCGGCGCCGTCCAGCACGACGAGGCGTGCCCCCGCCGGCAGGGTCCGACCCGCCGCCATCTCGGAGCCGCCCAGCCCGCGCAGCAGGCCCGACAGGCGAAAGCGCTGCGGGCCGATCAACTCGACCTGCGCCGCGGTCACGATCTCGATCACGCCATCGGCGCCGATGAGCGCGAGCGCATTGGCCCCACCCAGCGCCGCCTCCGGCGTCACCGAGGACAGCACGCCGCCCCGCAGCCGCACCTCCAGAGTAGCCCAGCGGTCGCTGCGCCAGAGCGGACCCGGCGGCAGTGCCGTCAGCGTCTCACCGACGATCGAGGGGGCCTCGACCAGGCGCAGCAGCGCGAACTGCCCCGCGCCATCCGCCTGCCAGACGGCGAGTGCGCCGGGCCAGGGCTGGGCGAAGGCGGCGAGCGACAGCAGCGGCGGCGGCTGCGTGCGCACGATCGGCAGGGAGAGCGGGATGGCGAGGGGCCGACCGGGCAATGGCGGCGGCGCGCGCGGCGTGCGCGGCAGACTGGGCACGCCGTTGTCGCGGTAGATCGCCGGCTCGACGGCACGCGCGCTCGCCCGGCGGGTCGCGCCCTCCTCGATCCGTGTCAGCCGGAACAGCCTGTCATCGCCCGCCACCGGCAGGGCCACCACGTCGCCGGGCTCGAGATCGAGGCAGCGCGGTGACAAGTCGAGGTCCAGCGTCTCGCGGCCGGCCCAGATCTCCTGCAGGCGCTGATCGGCCAGCCGCTGGCCTTCGGCCGGGCGGGTGACGATCGCGGTGTCGACGCCGATCTCGCGGCGCGCAGCACCGGCCAGCCGGCGCGAGCGAGCCGCCGTGCCGCGGTAGTCGGTCTCGCTGTCGGTGAAGCCGAGGCGCAGTTCGAGCGGCAATTCGCTCTCCTCGGCCCGGCGCAACGCGAAGGGGCGGCCCTCGCGATCGAGGACGAGATCGTCATTCGCGACCCGGCGCGCGATGGGGCCGGAGCGGCCGCGGAAGACGAGCTTGCCCGCGCTCATGGTCGCGTCGAAGCCGAAGGCCTGGCCGAGCGGCTCCAGCGCCTGGCGGGCCGAAAGCGGCCGTTCCAGCACATAACCGTCGAGGAAGCCGTCGACGGCGATCACGTCGGCGGCGGGCAGGCCGAAATCGGCGAGGATTCGATGCAGCAGCCGGTCGACAGGGGTGCCTTCGATGCGGCCGTTGAGCCAGTGCCCCGTGTCGTGGGCGGCGCCATCGGCCCAGATCCCTCCGAGATCGGGAAAGGCGGGAAACGGCCTGGCGTCATAACTCCAGACAAAGATGTTCGCCGGGTCGATCATGCGGATGCCGGTTCCCGGATGGACCGGGTTGCGCGCGGCCTCGAAACCCTCGCGCGCCGGATCGAAGCCGGAGATGACCGCCTCGAGCCCGCGTGCCTGGACGAGGTCGTCGCGCGCACCGCTGGAGAAATAGGGAGCGCCGCTCTCGGCGGATTTCGCGTCCGGGAAGACGTTGGGCGCATTCGCGCCCTTGTCGACGGCGGGAATGCCGATCTCGGTCAGCCAGATCGGCTTGGCTCCGGGCACAAAGGCGGTGGGGGACGTTTCGACGCCGCCCAACCGCTCGACATGCGGGTTGCTCCACCACCCAACGAGATCCTTCGGACGGAAGACCCAGGGCTTGCCGTGGCTTCCGTCCGTGATCGGCAAACGCAGTTGCGCGGCGCGACCGGCAGCATCGGCATAGTACCAGTCATAGGCCTCGCCGCCGGTCAGCCGAGCCCGCAGATAGCCGAGATCGGCCGGTCCCGTCGCCGCGGCGCTGTCGGCATGGCCGGCGCCGTCGCGCCAGTCCGAGAGCGGCGGGTAGAAGTCGATGCCGATCGCGCCGATGGCGGGCGAGGCCCAGAGCGGGTTGAGCGGGAAGGCGACGTCGCTGCCGCCATTGCGGACATCGGCGCCGTATTCGGTCCAGTCGGCCGCATAGGTCAGCGTGGCGGCCGGCAGAATGGTTGCCACCTGCCCGGCGAGGTCGACGAGGCCCGCGACCATCGGGTAGCCGCCCGTACCGCGGACATGGGTCAGGCCCGGCATTTCCGAACCCAGCACGAAGCCTGCGACGCCGCCGGCAATCTGCGCCAGCCTGGCGTAGTGCAGCACGAAGCGGCAGTAGCTCCACTCGTCCGGAGCCGCACAGACGACCCGCTCCCCCTCGATGACGACATCCGAGGCGGCGACGCTGCCCAGGAACGCCGCCATCTGGACCTCGGCCTCGGCGGTGCCATCTGCGCTTCCGGGCGCCCCTGGCGCAGGCGTGCAGGTGATGCGCCCGCGCCAGGGATAGCGCGGCTGCCCGGGCAGGCCCGATACCGGGTCCGGCAGGGCATTGCCGGCCGGGATGTCCATCATCACGAACGGGTAGAGCACCACGTCGAGGCCGTAGTCGTCGCGCAGGCGGCGGATGAAGCGGATCACGCTCTCATCCGAGGGCGTGCCACCGAAGGCCGGCCGCCCCTCGGCTTGGCTCACCACGCGGGCCGTCGCACGACCGAGGCCCGCCACCGCCCATTCGGCGCCGAGCGTCGGCTTATGGGCGATCTCGACGCGCGGCGCGATCGTACAGGCGCCCGCCCGCAGATCGTCGCCGAACCAGGTGACGACGAGCGCAACCCGCCGGAGAGCGGGGCAGAGCGCGGTCAGATGCGCCAGCGCGGTGTCGACGTCGGCGCCGCCGTAGAGCTGATGGCGGGTCAGGCTTTCGGTGACGCCCGGCTCGGGCTCGTGGCTGACGGCCCGCGTCTCGTAGACGAACTCGCCGGCGCCGGGGATCAGCGTCACGGCCCGGATCATCTGGGCGAGGCCTTCGACGGGCCGCACGACCTCGAAGGAAAATTGCGGGACACGGTTGCCGTAATCGGCAAGCGGGAAACGCTCGAACACGACATAGGCGAGGCCGCGATAGGCCGGCGTCTCCCCGGCCTCCTTCGCCACGATCAGCGGGTCCGGCTCCTGCGCCTCGTCGCCCAGATGGACGCGCATCGCGACCGTCGTGACGTCGAGTTCCCGCCCATCGGCCCAGATGCGGCGCACGAAGGCGATCGGCCCTTCGCAGAGGCCGATCGCGAGGTTGGCATGGTAGGCATAGGTGGTCTCGACCGTCTTCGCGCGCGGGCTGCCCTTTCCGCCCGTCTTGGTCCGGGTCACCGTGACCTTGATCTCCTCCTCGAAGCGGGTCGCCCAGATCAGCTGCCCGCCGAGACGGGCCCGGCCATAGATCCGCGGGATCGCGGCGCCCTCGGTCGAGGCCAGGCCGCTGATCTCGGTCAGGCGCGGGCCCTCGACGCGGCGCGTCGACGCGGACCCGCCGAGCAGGGACTGGTCGATGCGCGCCCCGGCGATGCCGCCCAGCGCCTGGCCGAGCACGGCGCCGATCGGGCCGCCGACCGCGCTGCCGAGCGCACTGCCCGCGACCTGCAGAAGGAGAGTCGCCATCAGTCGGTCACTCCGGGAAAGGAAAAGGCGTGGCTGAGATGCCGCCGCCACCACGGCGTGAAGGCGACCTCGGCGACCGCCGCACCGTCATGGGCGTGGATGATGCGATCGGTCGCGCTCAGGATCGCGCAGTGCTTCGCCGGCAGATGGTCCCGCCAACGAAACAGCAGCACGTCGCCGGCGCGTGCCTCGCCCGGCTCGACGGGGACGAGGTGGCGCAGCGCCGCGGCGGCCAGCGTTTCCGTCCCGAGACTTTCCGCCCAGCCCGGCGTGTAGGGGGGCGGCTGCTCCGGCTCGCTGCCATGGAGATCGCGCCAGACGCCGCGCACGAGCCCGAGGCAGTCGCAGCCCACGCCCCGCAGGGAAGCCTGGTGGTGATAGGGCGTGCCGATCCAGCCCCTCGTCGCCTCGACGATGTCGTCACGGAGCAGGGGCGCCTTCATCGGAACAGGCTGCCGCCGTCGAGGGCGCCATCACCCGGCCGGACGCCGCCGATGATGAAGTCGTTGCCGGGAATGTGGGGGAAGCCGCGGAAATTGACCCCGTTGCCGAACTTGGCCCGGCAGGTGGCGAAGCTCTTGTCGCAGCCGGGGGAGACGGTGAAGGGATCGCCCGGCCGGATCGCCGCCGGTGACGCCTGCCAGAGTTCCAGCGAGGCATCCGTTCCGGTCGCGGCGTGGCGCTTCACCTCGGTCGCAAAACCGACGGCGTCTCCGCCGGTGAAGACCAACCGGCCGCCGGTGAGGTATCCGTCCGCGAAGGCGGCCAGCGCCGTCGCCGTCAGGCTCAACCGGCCGTCCGTCGTCATCACGGCGGCTTCGGCGGGCGCTAGCGCGACACCGCAGCGGGCATCGCCGAGATCGGCCGAGCATGAGCGCAGGTAGAGCCGCCCGCGCTCCTCGTCGAAGGCCTTGGCCAGCCCCCGCACCTCGGCCGTGAAGGCGCCGTCGCTGCGGCGAACCTCGCCGACGAAGCCGATTTCGATAAGGAGGCGCTGGGCGGGATCGGCCCAGTTGACCAGCCAGAGCCTCACCCTGGCATCGTCATAGAGCCCGCGGGCGAGATCGGCCTCGTTCAGTCCGCTCGCCGCGAACGCGCCGGAGACGTCGCCGCCGCCGACCGCGAAGCCGAGTTCGGCACTCGTCTCCGCCGCCTCGAGCCCGGTCGTCGCCGCGAAGGTCACGCCGTCGAAGACGAGGGGGCCGTCATGGTCGGTGAAGCCGAGGACGAGGCCGTCCCGCCGGGTCAGGCTCCAGCAGCGGCACAGCGTGGTCGCGCCCTGGGCCAGATGGTCGGCCAGAGCCTCGGGAATCGCGCGCATGGGACAGCTCCTGCAGGGCTTCAGGACAGGATCTCGACGACCGGAATCCGCGGGATCTCCCCGGCCTCGAAGGCCGTGAGATCGATCTCGATCGCGTCGAGGTCGAAGCGCACCGGCACGTCGAACAGGAAGCCCGCCGTGACGACGGCGCCCGGCGCGGGCGCATGGCCGGCTGCGAAGGTCACCAGACCGCTCGTCGCGTCGCAGGTGACCCGGGCGGGGTCGACGGCGGTGCCGCCGATCGCGACCGCGACCTCGCCGGGAACCGGCTTGCGGATCGGCCGGCGGTAGGTCGCCAGGCCCGTGCCGTAATGCTTGCAGAGCTGGAAGCTCGCCGTGACGCCGTCGCCGGTACCGATCGCCTGGTCGGTCGCCGTGGGGCTCTGCGAGGGCGGGCAGCTCTTCCAGTCGAGGCCATCGCGCCAGCGGAACCCGTAGAGCCGGCCGCGGCGCTCCTCGAAAAAGGCGACGACCGCCGCCAGCGCATCGAGGGTGCGGATGCCGAGGCCGGCATCGTAGCGCCGGCGGGAATGGGCCCAGCGACTGTTGCGCACTTCGCGGCCCGACGCGAGCGCGACGATCTGCGTCAGGCGCTCGGGCCCGCCACGCGCCCCACGGGCGATGTCGGTCGGAAAGCGGATCTCGTGGAAATCGCTCATGAGCCCCCCGTTTCAGAGCGCGCGGCCGCCGCGGGCGACGGCCCGCGCGATCGCGGCCGACACCTGTGCCTCCGAGCGTCGGAAGCTGTCGGCATCCGGTGTGGAGACCTGAACGACGACGTTGAGCGGGCGGCGCGTCTCGGCCGAGGAGCGGACGCCGAGCTTGCCGTCGGCGCCGCGCGACAGCGGCAGAATCGCTTCGGCCCCGCGCTCGCCCATCAGCCCGAGCCCCCGCCCGAGCGGGAAATAGGCGGGCGAGGCGATCACCCCGCCTTCGGCGAAGGGGGCGACCGGAGCGGCGGCCCCTCCTCCCAGGCCGACGCCGCCGAACAGGCCCGTCAGCCCCTTGATTCCCGCCCCGAGCAGGCTGGAGAGGCTCGACTGGAGCGGCTTCAGCGCCGATTTCAGCAGCGTTTCGGTGATCGAGCGACCGACGCTGCGCAGCACGTCCTCGAAGCGCTTTCCCTCGATGATGCCCTTGGCGAAGGCGTTGGTGATCGACTTGCCGAAGCTTGCTGCGGATTTGTCGAGGCTCTGCGTCAGCGAGCCGAGCGAGCGCAGGTCGGAGAGGCGGGAGGACAGGTCGATCTCGTCATCGAGCATGGGGCACCTCGGAGGGAGCATTGGAAGCAGGCCCGGTCGGGTCGTCGGGATGGGCCGCCATCAGAGCCTCGATCACGCTGCGACCGGGCGCCTGCGCCGTTCCGGCAGGCCCGTGCGCCCGCAGCGCCGCGGCGATCTCGCGCGGGCTGGCGGCCCAGAAGACGGCAGGCGGCCAGCCCAGCCGCCCGAGCCCGAACGCCATGACCTCGCCCCAGGGAAAGGGGGCCGCCGCCGGCTTCAGGCCGACGGCGGCGAGGGAGGGCGCGGCGGCGTCTCCTGCGGGCCGCAGCCGGCGATGGGCTCGGCGGCGGGATCGGCGAAGGTCGCGTCGAGCAGGGCGATCGCGGCCCTGATGGCCCCGTTGAGGCCGCCATCGAAACCGAGCTCGGCGACCTCGCGATCGTCGATCGTGGCGCCGGCCCCGCGCAGCCCGGCACCGAGTATGCGCGCGACGTCACGCGCCGAAAGCCGGCCGGAGGCGAAGCGCTCGCCCAGCGCCGGCAGGCTGTCGACGCTGAAGGCATGTTCGAGTTCGGCCAGCGCCCCCAGCGTCAGCCGCATAGGCAGCGCCTCGCCCTCGACCATCAGGGCGGTGTCGCCCCTGTGCCGGTTGATCATCGCCGTCTCCTCAGAGGGTCGTGAAGGCGAGCTGGCCGGCCGATTCCAGCGACAGGTCGAAGGTGACCTCGCCGGCATGGTCGCCGCGATATTCCAGGCTCGAGAGCTGGAACGGGCCGGTCACGGTGCCGAAATCGGGCACGATCACCTGCCAGTCGCGGATCACGCCGTCGAAGAAGATCTGGCGGACCAGCGCGTCCGAGGCCTCGTCCTTGAAGATGCCGGCGCCGCTGATCGCGGCGCGGCGCATGCCGGCTCCCGCCAGCAATTCGCGCCAGCGACCGGCGGATTCGGAATGTGTGACATCCACCGTCTCCGCATTGAAGGCGATCTGGCGCGCCCTCAGCCCGGCGACGGTGACGAACACCCCGCCCGCATCCGCCGCCTTGAGCAGCAGGTCCTTGCCCTTCTGTGCCGACATCCGGCCTCTCCCTCATCACGATATGCTTGAAATCAGAGCGCTTCCGTCACGGCGCGAAAGCGGATCGCGACGGATGCCAGACCGGTCGCGGCGTCGCGGGCCAGGCGGTTCGAGCGCCAGCGCAGATTGACCAGCCGGTGGCCCGACAGCGTGAGACCGGCCCCGTCGAGCAGAACGACGATGCGTGCGGTGGCTTCCAGCGCCAGCCGCGACGAGCCGCTCTCGCCGGCCCAGACGGTGAGGCCGAACTCCTGCTCGCAACCGCTGTCGCTGCCGGTCGACCAGTCGCGCGCCTCGACCTCGCCATGCACGATGTAGGTGCCGCTAGCGCCACGCGGCGCCTCGTCATGGATGCGTGCGGGGCCGATCAGGGCCGTGAGGCCAGGATCGGCTTCGAGCCGCGCCTGGACCGCGGCGCGAAGGGCCAGAATGGAGTCGCTCACGGTCCGATCTCCTGCACCAGACAGACCAGCCGGCGCCGGCCGCCAACGGGGTCGGCCACCGCGCGGATGTCGAAGAGGCGGTCGCCGTCGCGCAGGCGCTGGCCGGCATCGACCCCGGCGCGCCAGCGCAGGGTGACGCGGTGCGTCGCGGCCTGTTCGGGCCGGCCGCGGCGCCAGTGCTCGCCGCCGGCAAGCCATTCGAGCTGGGCCCAGACGGCGGCGACCGTCTCGTAGGCCTGCGTCGTTCCGCCGAGACCGTCGGGCGTCGCCACCGCCGCCTCCAGCAGAAGCCGCCGCCGCAGCGCCCCGACGGGGGCCCGATCCTGATTCGAAGGCGCCATGGCTCAGAGCCTCGCGCGGCGGAACGGCGCGATCAGCGCCAGGATCTCGGGCGGCAGCGCCTCGGCATCGCGCCCGACGACGTCGCCGCGATGCTCGAACCAGCGCGCGGCAAGGCGCAGGACCGCCTGTCGGAGCAGGGCCGGAACCGCGGCCGCGGTCGCTCCGAAGCCGGCCACGACGTCGATCTCGATCGCGCCCTGGGCGCGGCCGATTTCCGGCACCTCCCCGACCACCTGCAGGAGCGGCGGATCGGCGCTGGTGTCGAGACGCAGCCCGGACGGCCCGACCGGCTGGGCGATGCCGAGCGCGTCATAGACCCGCGCGGCCGTGATCGCTCCGACGGGCGAGAGCGGTAGCCGCAGCGCGCCGCCCTGCGGCCAGCGATCGATCACGATGCGCCAGGTCTGATCGACGAGCAGGCGTCCCGACGCGGCTTCCACCATCAGCCGGGCGGCCGTGATCAGCGTGGCGAGCAGATCGTCCTCCGCCACCTCCTCGAGGCGCAGGAAGGTGCGCGCCTCGGCCAGCGAGACCGGCTCCTCGGCCGGTGGGGTCAGGGCAAGCGGCGTCATGGGCGCTCCGATCGAGGGTTCAATTGCGGGGAGCGACGCGCTATCGAGCGTCTCCCTTCACCGGAGAAGCGCGATGCGCATCGGACGTCTGATCAGCCTGGGCAGCGTCGTCTGCGGTCTGGCGCTGGCCGTGCCCCCGGCCGGCGCCGTGGTCGGCGGCCGGGAGGGCGGGCCGCTCGGAGGCTCGACACTGATGGTCCTGAACGCACGCGGCGGCGTGTGCACCGGCATCGTGCTGTCGCCGCGAAGCGTTCTCACCGCAGCCCATTGCGCGGCGGGCGGCACCGAGCTGCGCATCCACTGGAAGGAAGGCGGCGAGCCTGTTCTGCTGCCCACTGCCGCCGTCGCGATGCATCCGGACTTCCGCGCCAACGCCGTCGCGACGCGGCAGCGCTCGATCGACCTCGCCTTGCTGCGCCTGGCGCAGCCCCTGCCCCGCCGGTTCACGCCGGCCGATCTGCAGGACGGCGCGCCGCCGCGCAGCGGGGCGCCGGTCGTGCTGGCCGGGTATGGCGTCTCGCGCGAGGGCGAGGCCCGCAGCACCGGCGTCTATCGCTCGGCAGCCCTCGCAGTGGTCGAGCCCTATGGGCCCGGCAAGGTGCTGCTCTGGGCGGCCGACCCCGTCGGCGCCGGGAAGAGGGCCGGCCCGGGCGCCTGCCAGGGCGATTCCGGCGGTCCGATGGTGGGACGCGACGGCGACGGTGTCGTCGCGGTCACGAGCTGGTCGACCGGCCCTTCGGGGAAAAGCTGCGGCCTGCTCAGCCAGGGCGTTCTCGTCGCGCCGCAACGCCGCTGGATCGATGGAACGCTGGCCGGCTGGGGCGAGCGTGCCAACTGGTCGCCGGGGTCGTGAGGCAAAAGGCTGGACTGCGGCGGCGCAGCCCTTAGATTAAAGGCGGTATCTCAACCGGTTCGCATCATGACACCGCGCCGCTTTTTCTTCGTCCTGGCCTGCGCCCTTCTCGTCGGCATCACGCCGGCGCTGGCGGTGGTGGGCGGCGTGCCGTCGCAGGATGTGCGCGGTGCCCGGGCCTCGACGCTGCGGGTCGAGACCAGCCGCGGCGAACTCTGCTCCGGCGCCGCGATCGCCCCGGAACTGGTGCTGACCGCGGCACATTGCCTGATGGGCGGTGGATCGGTCAGCGTCGTCAGCCTCGACACCCGGTTCCGCGCCCGCCGGCATGCCGTCATCGCCGTCTTGCCGCATCCCAGCTTCGTGCCCGGAACGACTCCGCGCACGCAGCCGGGCGCCGACCTCGCGATCCTCAGGCTGGCTGCGCCCCTCCCCGCCGACATCCAGCCCGTCACCCTGGGCGGCAGTCTCTGGCAGGGCGAGACCGTGACCATGGCCGGCTTCGGCCTCTCGATCGAGACCAACAAGAAAACGGCGCGCCGCCTGCGCGAGACGCGGCTGGTCAATGCCGGCAACTACACAACGCAGAACACGGTCAAGGTCGCGGTCGATGCCGCGGCCAAGGGCGAGACCCCCGGCGCCGGCGCCTGCCGCGGCGATTCCGGCGGCCCCGTCCTGCGCGGCGACATCCGCTCGCGCGATCTTGTCGGGATCGTGAGCTGGTCGAGCGGCCCGCTCAACACGCGCGAGCGGCGCATCTGCGGCGGCTTCACCGCGATCACGCCGATCAGCGAGCACCGGGTCTGGATCACCGACTCGGCCGCGCGGCTGCTGGCGCTCGGCCCCAGGCCGCGCCTCGCCGAACGGGCCCAGCCCGCGGCGGGCTACAGCTGGTGGTTCGCCCGCTGAGGCCGGTCGTCCTCGGCGGGCGAAGAGACCCGCTCAGACGGCGAACCGCAGCCCCTTGATCGCGGCGAAGTCCTGCACGCCGCCGCCGACGCGCTTGGTGGTGTAGAACAGCACATAGGGCTTGGCGGAATAGGGATCGCGCAGGATGCGGACGCCCGCCCGGTCGACGACCAGATAGCCGCGCCGGAAGTCGCCGAAGGCGAGCGCGATGGCGTTGTTGGCGATGTCCGGCATGGTCTCCGCCTCAACCAGCGGAAAGCCCATCAGCGTGGCGGGCGCGCCGATCGAGGCCGGCGGCTGCCAGAGATACTGGCCGGTCGAGTCCTTGAACTTGCGCACGGTGCCTTGCGTCTTGCGGTTCATCACGAAGGACGCGTTCTGGCGATAGCCGGCCTTCAGCGCATAGACGAGATCGACCAGGATGTCGGAGGGGCTGGCAGCGGCAAAGGCGCCCGCGACGCCGGTGTTGAGCACGCCGATATTGCCCCAGCTCCAGCTCGCCTCCGCCACCATCGGATAGGCCAGGAAACCCTTGGGCTTGTCGATGCCGTCACCATTGACGAAGGCCGCGCCCTCCTGCTCGGCGAAGGCGCTCTCAACCTCCTCGGCGATCCACTGGTCGAGGTTGACGATGGCGTCGTCGAGCAGGGTCTGCGTCGCCGCCGGCATGGCGTAGAGCTCCATCGCCGGGAAGCTCAGCTCCGCCAGGGTGGGCGAGCCGGTCTGCGGGCGCGCCGCGGTCTCGCCGACCCAGCCGGAGGCCGGGCCGGTGGTCGAGAACGCCTTCTTGTAGGTGCCCGACGAGATCGTCCGCACCGTCGCCAGGGCGCGGATCGGCGAGGCCGTCGAAAGCCGACGCAGGATCTCGCTCTCGACGCTGGAGGGCGCGAGATAGCCGCCATCGGGGCCCGAGCCGGCCGAGAGCGCCTTGGCCTCGAGCCGCTTGAGCCCGCTCGCCTCGCCGCTGCGGACATAGGCCGCGAAGGCGGCCTTGTGCTCGCCGACCAGCGGGTCGCGCGGCTCGTCGCGGCCGAGCGCCGGGCGGCTGCGGTCGAGCGTCAGCCGGTCGAGACGGCGCGTCGCCTCGTCGAGCGCGGTGTCGATGCGCGCCATCTTCTCCTCGGTCAGCGGGTCGACGCCGCGGCGGCTCTCGATCTGGGCCAGGCGCTCGTCATTGCTGACGCGGTAGCTTTCCAGCGTGTAGCGCAGGTCGTCGAAGGCCAGCGACAGATCGGCGCCGGCGGCCTTGCTCTCGGGAGCGTGGTTGACAGTGGTCATGGTCTCTCCTTCGGGAAAAAACGGTTTCAGGCGTGAGCGAAGGCGGCGTGAGATGAAGGCTGCGCGCTGCGCAGCGCCTTGACGGCGGAGATCCGCGCCTGCGGCAGCATCGGGAAGGTGACGATCGAGATCTCCCAGAGGTCGATCCGCTCGAGCCGGCGCAGGCCGCTGCGCGGCTCGGTGCGGGCGCGCTCGGAGCGGAAGCCGATCGAGAGCCCATCCACCGCGCCTTCGCGCATCAGGGCGTGGATCTCCCGGGCGCGGGCGACGGCGAGCGAGAGCTGGCCCCGGACGAAAAGCCCGCGCGAATCCTCGGTGAGCGCGAGCCAGCGGCCGATCGGCTCGGCGGGATCATGCTGCCAGAGCAGTTTGACCCCGCCCGGCCCGCGCCGCACCAGACTCTCGCGAAAGGCGCCGCGCTCGACGATGTCCTTGCCGAGATCGGCGACGCCGAACAGGCTCGCATAGCCCTCGAACAGCCCGTCGAGGCCGATGCGCGCCGGCGGCAGCGGCAGGAACTTGGACTCGCGGGCGAAGGGGCCGGCGGGAGGCAACGCCCTCATCGCGCCCGCTCCCCGGCCTTGCCGACGCGACCCGTACCGCCTTCCAGCCGGGCCAGATGGCGCAGGAAGCGGCCAAAGGTCTCGGTGTTGGCCGGCCCGCGCGCCGGCTGCCGCGGCGGGTTGCGGCCCGGGCCGGAGGCTTTCGGCGGGGCGGGCTTCTGGTCTGCGGAACGCGTCATGGCTGGTCCCCCTCGTGACGGGCGTTGAAGCGGTTGAGTTCGCGCACGAAATCGTCGAAGCGCCGGTTGGCGGCGGTCAGTTCGCGCAGCACGAAGAAGGCGAAGCCCGAGGCGCAGGCTGCCCAGAGCAGCAACCCGAGATGGCCGACATCGGCGCGCCCGACGAAGGCGGTGACGATCTGGTCGAGCAGGTTCATGGGCTGACCCCTCCCCCTCCGGGCGCCCGGCCGTAGCCGACCGCCTCGCGCTTCTCGTCCTCGCTGAGGAAGGTCGCCGCGCCGAGCCGGCGCCAGAGCGATTCGCGCTCCTCGGCGAGCGCCTCGATGGCGTCGAGATCGGGCTCCAGCATCAGCTCGCCGCCGAAGGCCGGCCCCAACCACTGCGCCAGCGACTGCGCGGTGCGCCTGACCAGCGGGATCGCAGTCTGGCGCCAGAAGGCGCGGTTGGCCTCGGCGAAATTGGCATGGGTGTTGTCGCCGGGCAGGCCGAGCAGCAGCGGCGGCACGCCGAAGGCGAGCGCGATCTCGCGCGCCGCGACGCCCTTGGCCGCGACGAAATCGAGTTCCGCCGGCGTCAGCGAGAGCGGCTTCCAGCTATCAACCAAACACACCGAAAATCTTCTGCACTACCCCTCACCGGACGACGAAGATGCGTGCCGTGGATCGCTCGGCCGCCTAGCTGGCTCGCGTTGGCCACCGCGGATGGAGGTCGTCAATCACGACGGCGTGGGCATGGTGTGCACCGTCTCCCATGAGATGCGGATGGTCAGCCGGGAGGTCGGGGTGATCATGTTGGAGCGCACCGGCGGTGCCTGCGGGCCAGAGCATTGCGGCCGCGATGGTCGCAACGATGGTGGCCAGCGCGAAGAGGCCCGCCAGTGTCGCCAGTGGCAGCGACGCACCGAGCCACCCCGCAAGGGGATAAGTGACCAGCCAGCAAGCGTGTGACAGCGCGAACTGCGCGGCGAAAACGGCCGGCCGATCCTCAGCGTGGGCAGAGCGTCTCAGGAGGCGCCCAGAGGGTGTCTGCGTGGCCGAGTACCCGCACCCCAGCAAGGCCCACGTCAGGAGCAGGAGGCCCCATCCAGAGGTCGTGGCGGCGGGCGCAAAGGCCCAGCCATTGGCATGAAGAACTGCCGCGAAGGCCCCCAAGACGAGGGCGAGGAACGTCGCAGCGGTCAACATCACCGTGCGGTCAGCAACGCGCCCCAGCACCCGCGGCAACGTCAGGGCGGAGAACATGGACCCGGCGCCGAAGCAGGCGAGCGCGAGGGCGACCGCGTTGTCGTCGAGGCCGAGGCGACCCTTCACGATCACCACGGTGTTGACGATGACCAATGCGCCCCCCATCGCCACCGCCATGTTCAGCGCAAGCAACCCTCGAAGCCGAGGCGTCGCGAGGTAGATGCGCGAACCGCGGGTGGTCTTGTCATAGATGCCGCCGTCGCGCGGCTTGGCTGGGGAGACGGGCAGCGTGACCGACAAGACCAGCGCAGCCGAGATCAGGAAACCCACCACAGTCCCGGCAAACAGCCAATGGAAGTTGATGACGGTCAGAAGCGCGGCGGCCAGCATCGGGCTAACGATGCTTTCGAGATCATACGCCAGCCGTGAGAGCGACAGGGCGTTGGTGTAGTCCTCTTCGTCCGGCAGCACGTCGGGGATGGTCGCCTGAAAGGTCGGGGTGAAGGCGGCTGAAGCCGATTGCAGGACGAAGACGGCGAGGTAGACCTGCCATACCTCCGTGATGAAGGGCAGTGACAAGGCGATAGCCGCCCTGACCAAATCCATCGAGATCAGGAAGGCCCGCCGGGGCAGCTGGGCGGAGAAGGCACCGACGAAGGGGGCGACCGTGACGTAGGCGACCATCTTAATGGCCAGCGCCGTGCCTAGGACAGCACCAGCCTTGTCCCCGGCGATGTCGAAGGCGAGCAGTCCAAGAGCGACCGTTAGAAGGCCAGTGCCGACCAACGCGATGATCTGGGCGGAGAAGAGCCGTCCGTAGATGCGATGTGCGAGTACCTTGAACATGCCGGCCTCAGAGGAACTTGGTGATCTGCTTGAACTCGTCGATGGGCCGACGCTTCTCGGCCGGCAGGTCGCCCACGGCCTCGTCGAGACAATGGTCGAGATGGTCCTGCACCAGCGTCCGCTTGGCCTGCGAGATGGCGCTCTCGACCGCCTGAAGCTGGGTCGCGATGTCGAGGCAGGGTCGGCCCTCTTCGATCATCTGGACGACCTTGGCGAGGTGCCCACCAGCCCGCTTGAGGCGCTTGACGATGGCCGGGTGGGTGGCGTGGCGATGGGGCTCTGACATCCCTCGCTTGTATCCCCCTAGGGGGGATGCTTGAAGACCGACAGGGTCGACATCAGCATCAACGCCTCGTTAAGAATGACGCCGGAGATTGCTCGGGAATGACGCGTCGCAGCACCGCCCACTTGATGAAGCTCGTCGTCACCTTCGTGGTGGCGGCCGGCATGCTGCTGTCCGCGGCCCACGTCGCGACCAGTCATAACCCGGCTGTCCTCGTGCAGGCCGAGACCGAGCGCCACGCTCAACTTGCCGTCGAAGTTGCCGATCATGGGCACTCCCATTTCGACGGCGAGGAGGCCGAGCGTCTCCCCGGCCATCTCCACGGCCACAACTCTGCCGACCACATCCACGACGCGGCGATGATCCTCCCCGTGCCCGGCCTACGCACGCGGGCGCCGGTTCGGGTGACCATGCCGGCCATTCAGGAACGCACCACGTTAGGCCTCCAGCACGGCCTAGATCGTCCACCGAGACGCCTCGTCGCCTGACGTGCGCCGCAGTCAGCGGCGTTCCCCAACGACGACAATCTCGGAACCCAGATGAAACGATCCTCAATCGAGGGGCGCCGCAAGTTGCGTGCGCTGCCCGTCTTACTACTCGTCGCGATGCTGGGGCTCATCAGCCTCAACGCCGCCTTCGCCCACGCAGTTGCTGAAGGCGACAAGGGCTACATCAAGGAGATCACTGGCATCCATCTGCTGCCCTTCACCTATCTCGGGGCGAAGCACATGGTCACCGGCTACGACCATATCCTGTTCCTGTTCGGGGTGATCTTCTTCCTCTACCGGCTGAACGACATCGCGATCTACGTCAGCCTGTTCGCGCTCGGCCATTCGACGACCATGCTACTCGGCGTCTACTTCAACGTCGGCATGAACAGCTACATCATCGACGCGATCATCGGCCTGTCAGTCGTCTATAAGGCCCTCGACAACATGGGGGCCTACCAGCGATGGTTTGGCTTCCAGCCCAACACCAAGGCCGCCACGCTGATCTTCGGCCTGTTCCACGGCCTCGGCCTGTCGACGAAAATCCTTGAGTACAACATCTCGCCGGACGGCCTCGTCCCGAACCTCCTCGCCTTCAATTTAGGCGTTGAACTCGGGCAACTGACGGCGCTCGCGATGATCCTCATCGCCATGGGCTACTGGCGCCGCACCGCAGGGTTCTGGCGCCACGCCTACGCGGCCAACGTCTGGATGCTCACCGCGGGCTTCGTCCTCGTCGGCTACCAGCTCACCGGCTTCTTCGTCTCCTGACCTTCAAGGAACTCATCCGATGTACAACACCGACATTCCGACCCGCGCCGAGCTGCCAACGACCAAGCAGCTCTTGCGCTCCACCGTCATCGCCTTCGTGTCGGCAGTGGCGATCCTTGTGACCATCGTCCTACCGGCGGAGTACGCCATCGACCCCACTGGCATAGGGCGAACCTTGCAGTTGACCGACATGGGCGAGATCAAGGCCCAGCTCGCTCAAGAGGCCGAGGCGGATCGTGCTCGCGACCGCCAAGCCCCTGCGACGCCCGCAGAAGCCCCTCCAGCCACCCCGGCTCCCGACAAGCAATCGAGCCTGCTTGGCACCATCCTGGCGAACCTCTTCGTGACCCCCGCGCAAGCCCAAACGGCCTCCCGGACGGATGAAACGGTCATCACCCTGAAGCCCAATGAGGGGGTCGAGTACAAGCTCACCATGAAGGCGGGGGCGAAGGTGAACTTCAGCTGGGCGACGGACAACGGGGCCGTGAACTATGACATGCACGGCACGCCTGCCGGGGGCGCCAAGGAGAAGAGCTACAAACAAGGCCGCGGCGCCGCCAGTGACGAAGGCGTTCTCACTGCCGAGAGCGATGGTGTGCATGGCTGGTTCTTCCGCAACCGCGGGCGGGCGGACGTCACGATCAAGCTGAAGACCAACGGCGCCTACACCGAGATCAAGCGCATGATCTGAAGGTGGGCGGGGGTGTTAGATCCGGAGCACCCCCGCTCTCCGGCAGAAAAATCTGAGAGCCCATCTACCTTAGCGCGGGCGTCCATTTCCCCCCGTGCCCCGGCACCACTGTCGCGGTCGTCGACAGCCTTCCGGCGCCCACGTACCGCGGTCGGGGATCAAGGGCACCATCCCCTCAAGCCGCACGCCGATGGCCGCCCCAAGCCGCTCCCAGCTCCACCACAAGCGTTCCGCAGGGCTTGCCCTAGTGGACCGTTCCACGATCAACCCATGCCGTTCCATACGAGTGGTCCATTGACATTCACGGCAACATCTTAGAACCTAGTGGAACGTCACCACTGGAGATCGCCCATGCTCATCGGATACGCTCGCACCTCCACCCTCGACCAGACAGCCGGCCTTGAAGCCCAACACCGGGACCTTATCGAGGTGGGCTGCGAGCGGACCTACATTGAACAGGTCTCGTCGGTGGACGTTGGCGAGCGGCTGGAGCTAGCCCGCGCCCTCGACAATCTCCGTTCGGGGGACGTGCTCGTCGTAACCAAGCTGGACCGCCTCGCCCGGTCCATGTCCCATCTCATGGAGTTACTGAAGCTCGTCGAGGCCAAGGGCGCCACCCTTCGCATTCTGTCCATGAACCTCGACACCGGGACACCCACGGGACGCCTGATGCTGAACGTACTGGGAAGCGTGGCCCAGTTCGAGCGGGAGATCATGCTGGAACGCCAAAGGGAGGGCATCGCGAAGGCCAAGGCGGCCGGCAAGTACAAGGGCCGGGCTCCGACAGCGCGGGCGAAGGAGGCGCAGATTGTGGCGCTGGCTGCGGAGGACGTGAGCCTGTCGGCAATCGCAAGGCAGCTGGGGATCGGGAAGGCCAGCGTCCACCGCATCCTGAAGGGACAGCGCCCGGCCGGAAGTAGCTGATGCCCCTGCCCCGATTGCCCGTAAATCTCAGCGGTTGCCATCGGCCGTCATCCCCAAAGCCAGACGCAAGCGACAATAAGCATTGCGGCCCATACCGCGACTATCACGATGGCTCCCGCCGTGTTTCGAGGCCGCTGAATGCATTGGTCGGCCTCCGATCTGAACTCCTCCATGAGAGCAATCGGGATCAGTTTGATCGCCAGCGCTATTCCGGCGGGGACGAGCAGAAGGTCGTCGAGATAGCCCAGCACCGGGATGAAGTCGGGGATGAGGTCGATGGGGCTCAGCGCGTAGGCCGCCACCACGGTGGCTACCAGCTTGGCGACCAACGGGGTGCGAGGATCACGAGCAGCTACCCAGAGGGCCACGACATCGCGCTTCAGCGCCCGCGCCCACTGTTTGATCAGGTCCAGCATGAGGGCTCCAATCATCGATCCGTGCCCCCCTGCAAGGCAGCCGTCCAAGTATCTTAGTGCGGTTCCAGTGGACATCCGCGGGAAAACCGCGCGGGCACCCCAAGGGAAGCTGGACAAGGGGACGAGTGCCCCCTCACGTCAGATCGCAATCCACCCCTTCACCGCAGGTAGAGCGTGCAGCACGTCAACCTCAGCTTCTTTGTCGAACTGGGCGGATCGATCGCCCTGTTGAAGTCATTCGCAAAACGCGAAGCGGACGTCCCCTTCTTTGAAGCGTGGCCCCCTCTCGGCGACCTCATGGAGAAACTCTCCCGCCTCGTGGATAACGGCCACCCGATCCGCCTAGAGACCAGCGCCAACCCCGCCTACACCCTGTTGACTGAGCTGAGGGGCATAAGACAGCGCCACTTCGACGGGCCGGACGGAGTACTCGACACCTCCAAGAACTGGGGCGCCTCGTCGGTCCCGGCATGGGAGTTCGTCGTCCTCAGCATCGACTTTTTTCATAACGTGCTCGCGGCGGAGTTCACGAACTCAGCGACGTTCACCGTCCCTCAGCGGTGGGGCTATCGCACCCCTACGCTGATCCTCGACGCGGCCTCGTGCGCTGAGCTGGGAGGGCGGGAGGACTTTCAAGGGACGCCTCTGATCGACTTCCGAGAGGCAGGCAAATGCTTAGCATTCGAGATGCCGACCGCGAGCGGCTTCCACTCTGCAAGAGCGGTCGAGGCCATCCTTCAACGCTACTATCGTGCCTTCATCGGGCCGGTCCCGGAGCGGGCGACGATGGGTTACCTCGTTCCGCAACTCGAAGAGGCGAGCAAGGCCAAGGGGGTGGAACATCCTGATCAAAGGACCGTTATAACCTTGCGCGAAATCAAAGACCTAGATCGAAATCCTCTTGCGCACCCCGAGGCCACCCTAGACATGGTGAGCGCGAAGGCGCTGTTTGAGCTAGCCGGCATCGCCATCTGGCGCATGTTGAATGAGATTGATCAGCATGGCAGCAACGGGCCAGTGAAGATGGCACCGCCGGAAGGGTGACGATCTCTCAGCGGGGTGCAGTCACTGCACTTCCTGAGGACGGACAGCCGCCCATCTAAACCCGCTTGCGAGGCGCCAGTCGCGAATGTATTTCCGCGTCTGTCTGTCAGGGGACGGACGCAACTTATTGGATCATCGGATGGCTGGCGCATGCCGTGCTCCGGGGTGCGGCCAGCTGGCCACCCGCTACGGGCACTTCTGCACGACCCACAAGAGCCGCTGGAGGCGGCATGGCGATGCCGGGCAGGTGGGCATCACCAAGGAGGTCCTCAAGCCCTATGTGGACCTCGTGCGGGCCAGGATCGCCAAGAACCCGGACAACCCCACATGGGCCACCTGCGACGACCGTTGGCGGGCAGTCGTGGACCACGCGAAGGGCATCCTCGCGGAGGCCAGCAGGGGCGTGCCGGGCGACAGGAACGAGCGGACGGCGGCCAAGGCCATTGTAAGGATCGGTGCCGATGTTGAGCCCCGTGTGGTCGTCGAAACCGTCCTTGCCATGTACATGATGATGGATCTTGAGGCCCGTCGGTTCCGCTCTGACAGTGCCTTCAGGACGCAGTTGGTCCGCCGCGTCATGCGCCTCAGCGAGGTCAACGTGGCTGAGTGGCATGACCACCAGACGGGACGCGTGAGGCGGACCTACAGGGACTTCACGCCCGGTGCTTCAGACGTCATCAGCGGGTGGCTGATCGAGACGCTCGGGGTTGTTGGGCTTCACATGGCCAAGCTCCATCGGTCCGACATCGAGCAGGCCGGACAGGCGAAAGCCGACTTTCACAAGGCATTGACTGACCTGACATGAGCACGAGTTTCCAACGGACCGCCGCGTCCATGGCCATCAGCGAGCTGCGTGCCCTACCCCGGCCTGCGGAGGTCCCGCCACGGCCCAAGAACCTCCCAGCGGTGTCCATCACGATACTTGAGGAGCTTTTCCAGCCCCGCGAGATGAACGAGCAGAACATCTCGCTGCTGACGAGGGCCGTACGGACGCATGGGGTGTTGACGCCGGTTGTGGTCTGGGCGGCGGGGGACAACGTCTACCTGCTCGATGGCCACCACCGCATGGCCGCCTACAAGGAGGCGAAATGGGCGGATGAGGTCCCTGTCGAGTTCTTCGAGGGGACCGTTGAGGACGCCTTGGCCGAGGCTGGCGAGCGCAACTCCCACGTCCGCCTGCCTATGACCAACGCCGATAAGCAGAACCACGCGTGGAAGATGGAGGCGCTGGGCAGCTACTCGCTCAACTTCATTGCCGCGAAGGCTGGCGTCAGCAAGGCACAAG
Source organism: Allobosea sp. R86505 (assembly GCF_042466375.1). Taxonomy (NCBI): domain Bacteria; kingdom Pseudomonadati; phylum Pseudomonadota; class Alphaproteobacteria; order Hyphomicrobiales; family Alloboseaceae; genus Allobosea; species Allobosea sp. R86505. The sequence goes on from NZ_JAXHPY010000001.1 coordinate 3,966,150, forward strand.
TGGCCCGCATGAGGGTCGCCAAGAAAACCCTTGGCAACCTCGCCCAGTGCTTCGAGACGTGGCGGGCTGCTCGGATGCATGCTGATGGAATGGAGCCTCAACCTGAGTTCGATGCAGAGACATTCAAGGACGAGCAGTCCCGCAGGTACGCGGACCGGCTGGCCGAGGAGTTCGGCAACAAGCTCTCCAGCAACACCGAGGTGGCCGCCATGGCCTTCGCCATTCACTTCGGCCGGAAGCTCCCCGATCTTTTCAACCAGCTACGGGACGTGATGACGCCGGAGCAGATCGCACGGGCCGCCGAAGAGGCCGAGGACGAGGAGGAAGACGTCGGCATCTGACGCTCTCCTGTCTCATCCCTAGGATGTCCAAATGAGACACCCTGAGAGGTCACGCGCTCACCAGAACCGGCCATGTCCTTCGGCTGAGAGCCACCAGATGAACAGCAGGATTGCAGCGACAGTACACAGGTTCGCGGGCCACCCTCGGGCGACGAGTTGAGCGCCCTTCCAGCGGACCTCGATTTCATTTCGGCTTGGTTTCGCCATTGCCATCGGCCCTCCTGCTGGTGCGCCTCGTCGGCTTGATTGGATAAAACATCGGGCCCCAGTTCAGATACGAGTGCCCGCCGCTTTTCCAGACGAACTCAAGGTGACCTCGTGGCTTCCTGCGTGATGCTTCTCGGTCGAAGTGGATGATGACGTGGTCAAGAACCTGCCGCAGCAGGATTTGAGCCCTCGGCCGGACTTCGCCCTCTCCACTCTCCAGCAGGTCGTCGAGATCGGTCAGGCGCTTCAGCACGACGGGTTGAGCGGTGTCACGGATAGCCACCTCAATCTCCAGCTTCTGCGCTTTCATCTCGACGAGCTGGCCTGCTGCCGGTTTTGTGGACACGCAGTTAAGCTAATCCCACGTTCCGCTCGAACTCAACCGGGCTGAGATAGCCGATGGTTGAGTGCCTGCGGATGGTGTTGTAGAACCTCTCGACGTAGTCGAACACATCTGCCCTGGCCGCGTCGCGCGTGCGGTAGATCTGGCCCCTGATCCGCTCGGTTTTCAGCGAGGAGAAGAAGCTCTCCATCGCGGCGTTGTCCCAGACGTTGCCGGATCGGCTCATCGAGCAGGTGACCCCGTTTTCGGCCAGCAGTTCCTGGAAGTGCTGGCTGGTGTATTGGCTGCCCTGATCCGAGTGGTGCAGCAGGGCGTCGGGCTTGCCACGGCGCCAGATCGCCATGATGAGCGCATCTGTCACGAGCGCGGCCGTCATTTCGGCCTTCATCGACCAGCCGACGACGCGCCGCGAGAACAGGTCGATCACGACAGCGACGTAGAGCCAGCCCTCGGCCGTCGAGACATAGGTGAAGTCGGCGATCCAACGCTGATTCGGCCGCATCGCCGTGAACTGGCGATCGAGAACATTGGGCGCGATAGCCGAGATCGGCCGCTCGCCGCAATCTTTTGGAAGGCCTCGCCGGCGGGGACGTGCCCGCAAGGCTTGAGCGCGCATCAGTCGTTCGATCCTGTGCAAACCGCAGGAGACGCCCTCCGCCAAGACATCGCGCCAGACCCGACGAGCGCCATAGGTTCGGTCGCTGGCCTTGAAGCTCGCGCGGACCTTGGCGCCAACCACCTCGTCGTCCACGGAGCGCTGGCTCGGCGAGCGCGTCAGCCAGGCATGGAATCCGGAGCGGGAGACATCCAGCGCGTCGCAAAGCCATGCCACCGGCCAGATCGAACGGTGCCTCGCGATGAAAGCAAATCTCATATCGCTTCCCTCGCGAAGTAGGCTGCGGCCTTTTTTAGGATGTCGCGCTCCGCCTTGAGCTTGGTCACCTCACGCCGTAGCCGCTCGATCTCGAGCTGCTCGGGCTTCAACTGACCAGGTCCGGGAAAGGCCTGCGCCGGATCGGCGGCAAATTCCTTCACCCATTTGCGCAGCTGGTTCTCGTGGACCTCCAGATCCCGAGCCGCCTGCGCGACGCTCACACCGCGATCCTTGATCAGGCGAACCGCCTCGATCTTGAACTCACGCCCAAATCGTCTTCGCTGCATCTGCCACCTCCGGCTTCATGAAACACCCAATCTCGGTGTCCACGAAACCGGCAGCAGGCCAAGCGCCTCGTCCAGCAGCGCCAATCGGTCGACGAGTTGCGGCAAGGGACGTTGCGAGATGGCCTCGACCAACGAGCGGGCCAGATCTTGCGTTTCGCTGATCCCCACCTCGATCTGGTTAAGCTCCTCGGTGAGGTCCGCGTCATGTGTCGGGGCATCCTCGATGAACTTGAACATCTGGTCCCGAAGCGTGTCCTCCAAGGTCTCTTGTCGCACCGTGCGGCACTCGCAGGATTGGCCGAGCTTCGCATTCTGGCAGACGAAGACGTGATAGAAGGGCTTGGGAGCCTGCCCCTTCCGCGTCCGAACCATCGGGCCGCCGCACTCCTCGCACTTTACCAGCCCCGAGAACATCGAGGCGATGGCCCTAGTCGACGGTCCCGCTACGGCTTTATCGAGGGCTCTTACGGCCTCGAAGGTCTCTTGGGCGATGACGGCAGGATAGTAGTTGAGGATCGGCTCCAGCGGCTCCCTACGCCCACCAATCATCCGATGGGGAACGAACGTCCCGACCACGGCCGGGTGATTGAGGACGAGCCGTACATAGGATCGATGCCACCACTTCGCTCTTCCGAAAGGCTTGAGGCCCTCCTTGTTGAAGATCGCGGTGATGGCATGCTGCCCCAGTCCTTGGAGGGTCAGATCGTAGATGCGGCGCACGATGGCGGCCCGCTCCTCTATGACCTCAAACCCCTTGCCGACCCGCTGGAGCCATGCCGGAACAAGCGACGTGATGGCCTCCCCCGCAGCCGCCCGAGTTCGCTTCCGGGTCCAGTCGGCCTTGATCCGCTGGGACTTGGTCTCGCTCTCCTCGTTCGCGCGGATCATCTCCAGAAGGGAGACCAGAAGGTCCATAGGGTTCGCGTTGACGGTTGCCCTGGAGTATTCCTTCGGCGTGCCCTTCAGGGTTACTAGGACGATGCCGGCATTGACGATCTGAAGGAATGTGGCCTGCGCGTCGAGGATGGCCTCGCGGGAAACTCGGTCCAGACTTTCAACGAGAAGGTAGCTGCCCGATGGGATGATCTCCTCTTCGACAGCGTCGAGGAATGCCCTCAAGGCCCCACCCTTGCGGCGGTTCTTTCCCGAGAAGGCCGAGACGCCAAGGTCCTCGAAGGAGGTTGTACGGTCGAGTTCCAAACCTCGCTGGCGGCAGTATTCCTCGGCGAGCGCAAGCTGGCGGCGGTGACTGTCCCCCTTGCTCTGCTCTGCCGTGGAAAATCGCAGGTAGCTGTATGCCTTGGGCTTAGCCGCTGTGGTGTCGTGCATGATGTCCTCGCCGAAGCAGTCCTATCTTCGGTGTCCATTGAGCACAACTGGTTCCAGTCGAGCCCGCCCTCCAGCAGCAGCGGCCGTCCGGCATTGCGGGCACCCTGGAAGCTGTCCTCCAGCTCGGCTTTCAGCCGCTCGAACTGCGCGTCGGTGAGGCTCGCCCCGTCGGGCCCGTCATAAACCAGCGCGCCGGAGGGTCGGGCCGCATTGTCGAGCAGGCCCTTGTGCCAGGCGCTGGCGGCATTGTGGATGTCGAGCGAGCAGGCGGCGGCCTCGATCGGCGAGAGGCCGTAATGGTCGTCGACCGGGTGAAACAGCGTCAGATGCAGGATCGGCGGAACCACGCCGTCATCCTGCCGGAAGCGGATGGTGTCGCCGCCGACGCTGTAATCATAAGCCTCCGGCCAGCCATCGCGCCCGGGCACAACCTTCATCCGGTCGGGTCGCAGCGCGTAGAGTTCGCGCGGCTCGCGGCCCGTGCCGGCCGCCTCGACATAGGCGTTGCCGGCGACCAGCAGATGGCCGAACAGCATCTCGCGGAAGGCGATGCCGCCCTGGCGCGGATTGGGCCTGTCAATCAGCGCGAGTGCCGGATGCTCGGGCCTCTCCCGGTCGCCGACCTTGGCGATCAGCGGGGTCTGCGCCGCGGCCTCGGCGATCAACCTGACGCAGCGGTGCACGACCGGATTGCGCTCATAGCCCTCGCGGGCGAGCGCCGCATAATCGCGCGGCGTCCAGACCGGGCGGCCGGCCTCATGCAGCGCGATCAGCGGCCCGACGCGCGAGCGCTTGCGTTCCGGCGCGGCGGAGCCGCGCAGGTGGCGAAGGAAATTGAGCATGGACGTCTCGCTGTTGAAGCGTTGATGGCCTTGCCGTCATGCTCGGGCTCGACCCGAGCATCTCGGAAACCAGGGTCTTCTCGTCCCGAGATTCTCGGGTCTTCGCTGCGCTACGCCCGAGAATGACGAGGTCTAAATCCCCCTCACCCGCGGCCGGCCCTTGGGGCCGAGCATCAGATGGGTCAGCGCCCAGACGAGCGCGTCGAGCCGGTCGGGCGAGCGGCCGGAGCTGAGGCCGCCGGGGCCGAAATCACACATCTCGTCTTCCAGCGCCGGAAAGGCGCCGGCATGGCGCACCCGCCCCTGCGCATAGAGCGCCGCCACTGGCTCGGCCCGCAGATATTTGCCGCGCGTCGCCCTGACCGCACTGACCGGCACGCCGGCATCGACCTCGCGGATGACCGCGGTCGCCATCTCGCCGCCCTGGTTGACCTCGACGACGAGCGCATCGGCCTCGAAGCGCCGGTAGAGCGCGACCGCCTTGGCCGCCCATTCATGCGGGCGGGCACCCGCCACCGTCCCATCCTCCAGCACATGGCCGATTCCGTCGCTGTCGACGCCGGCGACGACCAGCCCGCAGGAATCGGCCCGCGCCGAGGACGAGGCCGGCGGATCGACCGCCGCCACGATCCGCGCCAGAGCCGGCGCCGCCGGCTCGCGGCAGTCCTCGATCATCGCCCGCGTCCAGAGCGCATCGGCGCTTTCCTCGACCAGTTCGCCGTCGAGTTCCTGCCGGCCGAGCCGCGTGCCGCCATAGCTGAGCGTCACGCTGCGGATGAAATCGGCCGCGAGGTTGAAGCGGTTGGCGCTCGTCGCGGCGCGGCTGACGGCCACTTCAGGATCAGCCAGCAGCCGCTTGATCAGCGGCACGGGACGCGGCGTCGTCGTGATGATCTGGCGCGGCCGGTCGCCGAGGCGAAGCCCGAATTGCAGCATGTCCCAGGTCTCCTGAAGGTTCGGCCATTTCGCCAGTTCATCGGACCAGGCGGCGCCAAATTGCGGGCCGCGCAACCCTTCCGGATCTTCCGCCGAAAAGGCCTGCGCGATGGCGCCATTGGGCCATTCGAGCCGACGCCGCGAGGGATACCAACTCGGCCGCTCCCAGCGCGTGTGGATCGAGAGCAGCCCGGAGACACCCTCGATCATGACGTCGCGGACCTGGCCTTGCGTCTCGCCGACCAGCGCGATCCGTTCCGTCGCCGCCCGCGCATAAGGCTCCTGCCCCAGCGCCATGCCCTTGACCCATTCGGCGCCGGTGCGGGTCTTGCCCGCGCCACGGCCGCCGAGCACCAGCCAGACACCCCGGATCGGGGGCGGCGGCGGCATCTGGTCCGGCCGCGCCCAGATCGTCCATTCGACGATCAGCACCTCGTATTGGTCAGGCGTCGCCGTCGACAGGAGTTGCCGCAACAGCGGGATCCGTCTCTCCGGCGGCAAGGACTTCAAGACGTCGTGCAAGCTCCTTTCGGAGCTCGGCGACGTGGCGCAGTCCGGCGGCGGGCGAGAGTTCATCGGTGGATCTGTCCTCCCGGCCGGGCGCCGCCGCGTCGAGCGCCACCAGTTCGCGGACCGTGCGGGCCAGCACAGCGAGCGCCTTGGCCTCGGATTCGCTGGCCGCTGCACCCTTCGGCAATTCCTCGAGCCGCGCCTCATGCGCGTCGAGCTGGCGCTGCGCCGCGCGCCAGAGCCGCGTCACCACGGCCTTGCGGGCCACGGACAGACGCTTGCCCTTCGCGACCGGCAGCGCCGGCGCGTCTTCCTCGGGATCGGACATGGGTAAAACCTCGCAGGGCCCGACATGCGAAAGCCGCCGGCGGATGAGCGCGGCGGCTTGGCGTCTGGTCACACTTCGTGAGCGTTCCTGATGTCTAGCGGATCAGCGTGACGCTGTCAAGGGATATTTTCCTATTGATACGATTGATCAGAGTGATGGGTAGAGCTTGTCGACCGATACAAAGGCAGCGCCAGTTTCAGCCGCGTGCCTCTTTTTGAGATCGAGAACCTCCTCCAGGTTCAACCGGTGCTTCAACAACAGATATAAGTCGAACCCGTTCATGCAAACGATTGACGTAGGCTTGCCCTGCCGGAAAGCATAAAGACCGTCATCGGTAAAGCCTGATTCACTGATGAACAAACCTCGGCCCCATGCAGCCTTAGTTTCAACCTTGCTTGCAAACGTATATAAATCGCGAACCGCAACTTCACGCGACTGCCATTTGGCTTCTAGAAGAAAAGTATCGTGCCGGTGAACGAAGCTCCCGTCGATTTGTTCGCCTCGATTGCGGAATGGCTTCTTAGGCTCCATGCCATGGAGTGAGAAGAGATTATTCAAGAATTTCTCAAACTCGTAACCTCTATCTTGAGGCTTCAATTTGGCCATAGCCATCAAACCGTCGAGAAGGGCGGCACATGCCGCTTCATCAACGGTCTTTGGCTTCATCGATACCGGCTGGCTGGCGGGTGTGGGCGCTGGGGCCGCGTCCTTTTGAGTTCTCGGTTCAGCCGGTAAACGAGATAAGAACCCGACATCGTTCAGCGAGACAATCTTCAAATTCAACTGCAGAAGTAGTTCGTTAAGCTTCTCAATTTCTATTCTCGAAATAGGCCCTTTGTCTGATCGAATTCGATATGTTAAGCCCAAGTCAACAATTTGCTTGATAACGGCGAGAAGCTTGTGAGGGTGCTCATTGTAACACGCCTTAAACATCCGCGCGACGGAGCCCCGCTTGCCTCCTGTATAAGCCCAATGCCTCTCAACGCCCGCATTTCTTGCGGCAATTGGAAATGACGTCGTATTGTTAAATGAAGCAGGTAGGAAATCTGTTACCAGATTTGCCATCTCGGTTATGATTTGGCTCTGAGCGAGTGAAAGAGACATCCGACCTTCCGGACGAAATCACATTAACGTTCGGCAGAAAGCTTTCATGGCACCCAAAACAAAACTCTGGAAGAGCCCGGAACATATTTTGGCGGGGATAACGGCGCTTCCTCGCCTCACACCTCCTCCTTCTCCACCCATTTATACGTCACCACCGGCACATATTGCTCCATCCGGTCGAGCAGCGTCGCGGGCTGGGTGTCGGTGATCGTCATGGCGCGGTGGGTCTGCTTCAGGAAGCCGGCCTCCACCGTGTTGTCGAGGAAGGTCGCCAGCGGGTCGTAGAAGCCAGCGACATTGAGGAAGGCCAGCGGCTTGTCGTGGATGCCGAGCTGGGCCCAGGTCCAGATCTCGAACAGCTCCTCGAAGGTGCCGATGCCGCCGGGCATGGCAATGAAGCCCTCCGACAGCTCGGCCATGCGGGCCTTGCGGATATGCATGGTCTCGACGATCTCGAGCCGGGTCAGGTGGTGATGGCCGACCTCCTTCTCCCGCAGCGCGCGGGGAATGACGCCATGGACCTCGCCGCCGGCGGCGAGCGCCGCATCGGCGACGATGCCCATCAGCCCGACCGCGCCGCCGCCATAGACCAGCACCATGCCGCGCCTCGCGATCTCGGCGCCCATGGCGTGGGCGCCCTCGGCATAGACGGGATCATTGCCGGGGTTGGACCCGCAGAACACGCAGACGGATTTCATCGGCTCAGGCCCCCTTCGTTGCCAGCGCCTGCAGGATGCGTGCCCAGGAGCGCTGGCCCTTATGGAAGGAGGAAAGGTCGTATTTCTCATTGGGCGAATGCACGCGGTCGTCGTCGAGCCCGAAGCCGACGAGCAGCGTGTCGATGCCGAGCAGGCGCTTGAAATCGCCGACGACGGGGATCGAGCCGCCCGAGCCGATGGTGACCGCCTTGCGGCCCCATTCCTCAGTCAGCGCATCCTGCGCCTGGCGCAGGGACTGCGACTCGACGGGCACGGCGATGGCGGGCGAGGCGCCATGGGCGACGAATTCAGCGCTGACATCGGCCGGCAGCCGCTCGCGAACGAAGGCCTGGAAGGCGGCGGCGATGGTCTCGGGATCCTGCTTTCCGACGAGGCGGAAGGAAACCTTTGCCGAGGCTTTGCCGGCGATCACCGTCTTGGTGCCCTCCCCGGTATAGCCGCCCCAGATGCCGTTGACGTCGCAGGTCGGGCGGGACTGGATCTGCTCGATCAGCATGCGGCCCGTCTCGCCGATCGAGTGCTTCAGGCCGATCTGGCCCAGGAACTCGTCCTCTGTGAGGTTGAGGTCGGCCCAGTCGGCCTTCTGCTGGTTCGTTGGCTCCTCGACACCGTCATAGAAGCCCGGCAGCGTGATGCGCCCGTCCTCGTCGTGCAGCGCGGCGACGATCTTCGCCAGCACATGAACGGGGTTGGCCGCCGCACCGCCGAACAGGCCGGAATGCAGGTCGCGGTCGGCGCAGGTGATCGTCACCTCCTGATAGACCAGGCCACGCAGCGAGGCGGTGATGGCCGGGGTCTGGCGGTCCCACATGCCGGTGTCGCAGACGAGCGCGAAATCGGCCTTCAGCTCGGCGGCATTGTCGCGGACGAAGGCCGGCAGATTGACGGAGCCCGATTCCTCCTCGCCCTCGACCATGACGGTGACGCCGATCGGCAGGTCGCCGGTCTCACTGAGCGTCGCCCGCAGCGCCTCGACGAAGGTCATGACCTGGCCCTTGTCGTCGCAGGCCCCGCGCGCGACGATGACCTTCCGGCCGGGCTCGATCTCCTTGATCACCGGCGCGAAGGGCTTGGTGTCCCACAGCTCCAGCGGATCGACCGGCTGGACGTCGTAATGGCCGTAGAACAGCACATGCGGCGCGCCCGCTTTGGGCCGGTGTGCCAGCACGATCGGGTGGCCCGGCGTCTCGCGCAGGCCGGCGGTGAAGCCGAGCGATTCCAGGTCCTTCGCCAGCCACTCCGCCGCGCGGCGGCTGTCGGCCGCATAGGCGGAATCGGTCGAGATCGAGGGGATTTCGAGCCAGGAGGACAGGCGCGCCAGCGAGGCGTCGAGATCGGCGTCGAGGCGGGCGAGGATCGCGGGGAGTTTTGACATGGCACTCGGCAGGGCTGGGCTCATGCGGGGAGGCAGAGCCGATTCAGGTGACGCCATCATGGCAAGGCGCGGGGGCGGCGTCAGCCTCGTCCTGACATGGCATCGATGCGAATGCGCACGTCATTCTCGGGCGCAGCGAAGCTGCAGACCCGAGAATCTCATGACCAGATGGGCTGGTTTGCGAGATGCTCGGGTCAAGCCCGAGCATGACGACTTGCTACCGCTTCCCGCCCATCATGCTGCCGAGCACGCCGCGCAGGATCGCGGTGCCGACCTGGCGGCCGATCGTGGTCGCAGCCGAGCGCGCGGCCGAGGTCAGGACCTTCTCGGCCATGCTCTGCGGCAGGGCACCGCCACGGCTGCCGGGGCCGGTCTTCGGCCGCTGCTGCGGCGCGCCGCCGCCGAGCCAGCCGCCGATCGTGTCGAGGATGCCGCCCCCACCCGTCGTCGAGGCCTCGACGGGCCCCTCTTCCGGCGCCAGTTCCTTGCGCTTCATCAGCTCCTCATAGGCCGACTCGCGGTCGACCATGGTGTCGTACTTGCCCTTGAAGCCCGACTCGCTCAGCGCCTGCTGGCGAACCTGCGGCGAACAGGGGCCGACCTGCGCCATGGGCGGGGCGATCAGCGTGCGCTCGACGACCGTGGGCGAGCCCCGGCCCTCGAGCGTCGAGATCAGCGCCTCGCCGACCGCCAGATGCATGATCGCCTCGGCGGTGTTGATCTTGGGGTTCTGGCGGAAGGTTTCGGCGGCCGCCTTGACCGCCTTCTGGTCGCGCGGGGTAAAGGCGCGCAGCGCGTGCTGGACGCGGTTGCCGAGCTGGGCCAGCACGGTCTCGGGGATGTCGAGCGGGTTCTGCGTGACGAAATAGACGCCGACGCCCTTCGAGCGGATCAGCCGCACCACCTGCTCGACCGCCGTCAGCAGCGCCTTGGGCGCGCCGTTGAAGAGCAGATGCGCCTCGTCGAAGAAGAAGACGAGCTTGGGCTTGTCGAGGTCGCCGACCTCGGGAAGCTGCTCGAACAGCTCCGAGAGCAGCCAGAGCAGGAAGGTCGCATAGAGCCGCGGATTGGCCATCAGCTTGTCGGCGGCCATGATGTTGACGATGCCGCGGCCATAGCGGTCCGTCCGCATCAGGTCGGAGATTTCCAGCGCCGGCTCGCCGAAGAACAGGTCGCCCTTTTGGTTTTCCAGCACCAGCAGCGCGCGCTGGATCGTGCCGACCGTCTGCGAGGTGACGTTGCCGTATTTGGTCGTCAGGTCCTTGGCGTTCTCGGCGATGAAGCCGAGGATCGCGCGCAGGTCCTTGAGGTCGAGCAGCAGCAGCTTCTGCTCGTCGGCGATCCGGAAGGCGATGTTGAGCACGCCCTCCTGCGTCTCGTTGAGATCGAGCAGGCGCGCCAGCAGGAGCGGCCCCATCTCGGAGATCGTGGCGCGGACGGGGTGCCCCTGCTCGCCGAAGACGTCCCAGAACACGGTCGTGAACTGGTCGGGCTCGTATTTCACGCCGATCTCTTCGGCGCGCTTGACGAAGGGTGGCTTGGAATCGCCGGGCGCGGCGATCCCCGACAGGTCGCCCTTGATGTCGGCCGCGAAGACGGGAACGCCCTCGCGGGCGAAGCCCTCGGCCAGCACCTGCAGCGTCACAGTCTTGCCGGTGCCGGTGGCGCCGGTGACGAGGCCGTGGCGGTTGGCGAGCTTGAGCAGGAGGGTTTCCGGCTTCCAGCTCTTGCCGATCAGAATCGCGCCGTCATCCGCCATGGGCCTGCCTGTTGTGCTGTCGATGGGTCAGGGCCAAGGATGTAGCGAATGGCGGTCGCCGGCGGAAGCCCGTCCGGTCGCCGGACTATCGCATCCGCTTAATCGTTGATATGTGAACCATCTGGCCATCCGCGCCGCAACCGACAGGATCGACATCATGGATGAACTGATTTCCCGCGTGATCGCGGCCTCCGGGCTGAGCGAAGATCTCGCCCGCAAAGCGATCGGCATCATCCTCGCCTTCCTGCAGAAAGAGGGGCCTCCGGCCGAGATCGGCGAGTTGATGGCCGCCCTGCCCGGCGCGCAGGAACTGGCCGCGGCCGAGGGCGGCGCCAAGGGCGGCCTGATGGGCATGGTCGGCGGCATGATGGGCGGCAGCGGCGGCGTGATGGCGCTCGGCGGCCAGTTGATGGGCGCCGGTCTCTCGATGGGCCAGATCCAGTCCGTCTCGAAGGAAATGTTCGCCGTGGGCCGCGAGAAGGCGGGCGAGGACACGATGGGCGCGATCGTCGGCGCCATTCCGGGGCTCGGCCAGTTCGTCTGAGCCGCCCCGCCGCAATATGAACCTCACAACGCCGCCGCGAGGCGGCGTTGTCGTTTGCGCCCTCGCCGGCGCGGGTTTGCGCAGCCGCGTTGCGACGAAGTAGGAATGGCGGCGCGGCGTCCTGCATGGCAATCACCGCCGCGCAGCCGCCCAGCGGCTGATGACGAGGACAGCTTCGCATGACTTCGGCCCCGGACCCCACGCCGCCCTTCATGGCGGCCTTCCCGTCCCCGACGCTGGACGCCTGGCGCGCGGCGGTCGACAAGGTGCTGAAGGGCGGCGATTTCGAGAAGCGCCTGGTGGCCAGAACGGCCGACGGCATCCGGATCGAGCCGCTTTATGCGGCGGCGTCTCCTGCCAACCGGCCGCTGCGCGCTGAGGCCGGCCGCTGGCATGTTACGGCCCGGCTCGACCATCCCGCTCCGGCCGAGGCGCAAAAGCTGGCTCTGGCCGATCTCGAGGGTGGTGCGAACGCGCTGACGATCGCCTTCGCCGGATCCCGCGCCGCGCGCGGCTACGGGCTTGTGGCGAAGGATGTCGCTGCTCTCGATGCCGCTCTCGACGGCGCAATGCTCGACCTGATCCAGCTGCGGCTCGACCCCGCCCCTGAGGGGCGCGTCAACGCGCTGCTGCTGGCAGCACTGGTCGAGAGACGCGGGTTGTCGCCCGAGGCGCTGTCGATCGATTTCGGCATGGACCCGATCGGGGTCTTCGCCGGCACCGGCGGGCTCGCGGCCTCCTGGTCCGAGGTCGGGCGCCGGCTCGCCGCGACCATCCGGGCGCTCAAGGCGCGCGGCTTCAAGGGCCCCTTCGTCACGGTCGACACCCGGCCTTGGCACGAGGCCGGGGCGAGCGAGGCGCAGGAACTGGGCTATGGCCTGGCGAGCACCATCGCATATCTGCGCGCGCTGGAAGCCGCAGGCTTCTCGCTGGAGGAGGCACGCGACGCGATCTCCTTCACGCTGGTCGCGGACACTGACGAGTTCCTGACGATCGCCAAGCTGCGGGCAGCCCGCCTGCTCTGGACCCGCATCCAGGGCGCCTGCGGGCTGACGCCCGCGCCGATGGTCCTGCATGCCGAGACCGCCTGGCGCTCGCTGACGCGGCGCGACCCCTGGGTCAATCTGCTGCGCGGCACCGTCGCGACCTTCTCGGCGGGAATCGGCGGTGCGGATGGCGTGACGGTTCAGCCCTTCACGGCGGCGCTCGGCCTCGCCGACGGCTTCGCGCGCCGCATCTCCCGCAACACCCAGCTCGTGCTGCTGGAGGAGGCCAATCTCTGGCGCGTCGCCGACCCCGCCGCGGGCTCCGGCAGCTTCGAGACGCTGACGCAGGCCCTGTGCGAGCAGGGCTGGGCGCAGATGCAGGCGATCGAGCGGGAGACGACGGACGGCCTGCCGGGCATCATCGCGGCGCTGACCGCCGGGACGGTCCAGACTGCGCTCGGACGCCAGCGCGAGGCGCGCGCCAAAGCGATCGCGACGCGGCGCGAGCCGATCACCGGCACGAGCGAGTTCCCGAACCTCACGGAGTCCGCGGTCGCCGTGCTGGATGTGGCTCCGGTCACGATCGCCAAATCCAGAGGCAGGCCGGGGGCCGTGCCCGACCCGGAGGCCCTGATCGCTCGGCTCGCCGCGGGCGCAGAACGCCAGGAGGGCCTGATCGCGCCGCAGGACGGCTTGCGGGCGAAGGCCCTTCCCTCGCTGCGGCTGGCGGAACCGTTTGAGGCGCTGCGTGACCGGGCCGATGCGGCGGCCGTAAAGCCGGTCGTCTTCCTGGCGTCGCTCGGGCCGGTCGCCGATTTCACGGCGCGCGCCGGCTTCGCGCGCAACCTGTTCGAGGCGGGCGGTCTCGCCGCCCCGGTCGGCGACGGCTTCGCGCAGGGTGGCGGCACCGATCTCGCCGCGCTCACGGCCGCCTTTACGGCCTCGGGCGCGCATCTCGCCTGCCTCTGCGGATCGGACGCCGCCTATGCGGCCGAGGGCGCTGCTGCCGCGCAGGCGCTGACGGCGGCGGGCGCGACCGTCTGGCTCGCAGGCCGGCCCGGCGACCTGGAGGCGGCGCTGAACAATGCGGGAGTGAGGTCGTTCGTCTATGCAGGCTGCGATGCGGTGGCGGTGCTGACGGAGGCTCTCGCGATCTCGCTGCCAACCTTGTCTGATTAGCGCTTTTTTGCTATGACGACACGGTCGGGCTGGAGTTTCGAATTCTTGAACGCTGTCGTCCAAAACGAGGCCGACGCTTTGCCCGACGACATCCGGGCCCGACTGTTTCGCTATGCCGATGTCATCGAAGACGAAGGTTTGAATGCCCTGCCCGCCGGATGGGTCAAACCATTGGGCGAGAAGCTCTGGGAACTGCGGCTGACGGGGCGGGATGGCATTGCTCGCGCGATCTATGTCACGGCAACGGGCAAGCGGGTGGTGATTGTCCGGGTTTTCGTCAAGAAGACCGAGAAAACGCCGCCCAAGGAACTTCGGATAGCGCGCATGCGCGCCAAGGAGGTTTGATGAAGAGCGTTCGCGAATGGGGTCTCGAACAGATGAAGGACCCCGACTTCAAGCGCGAATATGACGCGCTGGAGGAGGAATTTGCCTTGCTGACCTCGCTGGCGCGCGCGCGCAGCCGCGCCGGGCTGACGCAGGAAGAGCTGGCTCAGCGCATGGGCACGACGCAATCGGTCATAGCCCGGCTCGAAAGCGGTCGCAGCAAACCCTCAACCCGGACGCTGGAGCGTTACGCCAAAGCGACCGGCACCAAGCTCCGTATCACATTGGAAGCCGCCGAGTGAGCACACGCCACCCCATCGCCCTGACCATCGCCGGCTCGGATTCGAGCGGCGGCGCCGGCATCCAGGCCGATCTCAAGACCTTCGCTGCCCATCAGGTCTATGGCGCCAGCGTCCTCGTCGCGCTGACGGCGCAGAACACCAGAGGCGTGAGCGCGATCCATGCCGTTCCGGCGGCTTTCGTCGCGCAGCAGATCGACGCCGTCTTCGAGGATCTCGATGTCGCGGCGGTGAAGATCGGCATGCTGGCGACGGCCGAGTTGATCGAGACCGTGGCGGAGGGGCTGAAACGCCACAAGGCGCGCAACATCGTGCTCGATCCGGTGATGGTCGCGGCCTCGGGCGCGCGGCTGCTCGAAAACGAGGCCGTCGCCGCGATCCACCGCCATCTTGTCCCGCTGGCGACGCTGATCACGCCGAACCTGCCGGAAGCGGCAGCCCTGCTCGGCACGAGCGAGGCGCAAACCGAGGACGCCGTCGAGCGGCAGGCGGATGCGCTCGCGGCGCTGGGCGCCGCCAACGTCCTGATCAAGGGCGGGCATGGCGGCGGCGACAGCAGCAGCGACCTGCTGCTGCTCGCGGGCGGCAGCCGCCAGCGCTTTGCCGCGCCGCGCCTGACCACGCGCAACACCCATGGCACGGGCTGCACCCTGTCGTCGGCCATCACCTCGGGGCTGGCGAAAGGGCTTTCGCTGCCGGAAGCCGTCGGCCATGCCAAGACCTATATCTCGGCGGCGATCGCAGCGGCCGACGAGGTTCCGGTTGGCCATGGCCACGGACCGGTGCATCATTTCCACCAGTGGTGGGATCGTCAGGACGGGAGACAGCCATGACAGCCATCCCGGATTTCACGACGCTGGCTTATGCCGACGGCACAGGCCCCGCCTCCCACGCGTTGCCGGCTGGCGAGGCCTGGCTGACGCCCGAAGGTATCCCGGTCAAGCCGGCCTACGGTCCGGAGGATCGCGACGGCCTGCCCTTCATCGACACCATGCCGGGCATCGCGCCTTATCTGCGCGGACCCTACCCGACGATGTATGTCAACCAGCCCTGGACGATCCGGCAATATGCCGGCTTCTCCACGGCCGAGGATTCCAACGCCTTCTACCGGCGCAATCTCGCCGCCGGGCAGAAGGGCCTTTCCGTCGCCTTCGATCTGGCAACGCATCGCGGCTATGACTCAGACCATCCGCGCGTCGGCGGCGATGTCGGCATGGCCGGCGTCGCGATCGACTCGATCTACGACATGCGCACGCTGTTTTCCGGCATCCCGCTCGACCAGATGAGCGTCTCGATGACGATGAACGGGGCGGTTCTGCCGGTGCTGGCGCTCTATATCGTCGCGGCGGAAGAACAGGGGGTTCCAGCCGCCAAGCTCTCGGGGACCATCCAGAACGACATCCTCAAGGAGTTCATGGTCCGCAACACCTATATCTACCCGCCTGCGCCCTCGATGCGGATCATCGGCGACATCTTCGCCTACACCTCGGCCAACATGCCGAAGTTCAACTCGATCTCGATCTCCGGTTACCATATGCAGGAGGCCGGAGCGACGCAGGACCTCGAGCTCGCCTATACGCTCGCCGACGGCGTCGAATACATCCGCGCCGGCCAGCGCGCGGGGCTTGGGGTGGATGCCTTCGCGCCGCGCCTGTCCTTCTTCTGGGCGATCGGCATGAACTTCTTCATGGAGGTCGCCAAGCTGCGCGCCGGCCGGCTGATCTGGGCGAAGCTCGTCAAGGATTTCGGCGCACAGAGCGAGAAGTCGCTGCCCTTGCGCACCCATTGCCAGACGTCCGGATGGTCGCTGACGGCCCAGGACGTCTTCAACAACGTGCCGCGCACGATGATCGAGGCGATGGCGGCGACCCAGGGCCATACCCAGTCGCTGCACACCAACGCGCTCGACGAGGCGCTGGCGCTGCCGACCGACTTTTCCGCCCGCATCGCCCGCAACACGCAGATCCTGCTGCAGCAGGAGAGCGGCACGACCCGGATCATCGACCCGTGGGGCGGGTCCTATTATGTCGAGCGGCTGACGGCGGAACTGGCGACCAAGGCCTGGGGCCATATCCAGGAGGTGGAGGCGCTGGGCGGCATGGCCAAGGCGATCGAGGCCGGCATCCCGAAGCTGCGCATCGAGGAGGCCGCCGCCAAGACCCAGGCGCGCATCGATGGCGGGCTGCAGGCGATCATCGGCGTGAACTGCTTCAAGCCGGAGAACGAAGCCTCGATCGACGTGCTCAAGGTCGACAACGCCTCGGTGCGCGCGCAGCAACTCGACAAGCTCAAGCGCCTCAAGGCCGAGCGCAACGAGGCCGAGGTCCAGGCCGCGCTCGCCGCCCTGACCGAGGGGACAAAGGGCGAGGCCAACCTGCTCGACCTCGCGGTGAAGGCGGCGCGCGCCAAGGCCACCGTCGGCGAGATCTCGCTGGCGATGGAGCAGGTGTTCGGGCGCCACCGGGCCGAGATCAAGTCGATCTCGGGCGTCTACAAGCGGGAGGTCGGCACGATGAACCCTGCGGTCATGCGCGTGCAGATGATGACGCAGGCTTTCGAGGAGGCCGATGGCCGCCGCCCGCGCATCCTCGTCGCCAAGATGGGGCAGGACGGGCATGACCGCGGCCAGAAAGTCATCGCCTCGGCCTTCGCCGATCTCGGCTTCGACGTCGACATCGGCCCGCTCTTCGCCACGCCTGACGAGGCGGCGCGCCAGGGGGTCGAGAACGACGTCCACATCATCGGCGTGTCGTCGCTCGCGGCAGGCCATCTGACACTGGTGCCCGAGCTCAAGGCGGCGCTCGCCAAGGCGGGGCGGCCGGACATCATGATCGTGGTCGGCGGCGTCATTCCGCCGCAGGATTTCGAGGCGCTGATCGAGGCCGGCGCCTCGGCGATCTTCCCGCCCGGCACGGTCATCGCCGATGCGGCCGAGAAGCTGCTCGAGGACCTCAACGGCCGGCTGGGCTATGTCCAGCGCACGGCGGCCGAATAAAAGACAGGCGCGGCCGGCGGGCCGCGCCTGTCCCATGATCACGGGCGTCGCTGCGCGACACTAGCGCCAGCCGTGACCATAGCCGTAACCGTAGCGGGGCGGCGGCGGGCGGAAGCCGTAGGCGTCTTGGTGATGCCAGCGGCGCCGGCCCCAGTAGCCGTGGAAGACGGGCGGCGGCGGCCGCCAGCCATGCCGGGGCGGACCCCAGCGCTCCTCGTAGCGGCCCCCGAAGGCTTCGGCCGAGGCCGGAGCCGCGATGCTGCCGGCAGCGAAGACGGCGAAACCGAGGGAAAGCCCGGTCAGCGCGGCGACGACGAATGTGCGGGCCATGATCCTTGTCCTGATGCGGGCTCGGGCCATCCCCTCGCCTCGACCACGACCATGGCGGATCGCATCTGAACGGGGATTGAGGCCGCCGTTCACGCGCCGTTTAGCGGGATGGCCTCCGAGGCAGCCGGGTCGTGGTCGTTAGCCCGCCAGAGCCTGACGCCGCTTCAGCAGCAGCGAGGCCGCGATCACCACCATGGCGACGAATCCGATCAGGATGGTGCAGGCGGCATTGATTTCGGGCGAGACGCCGAGCCTGACCGCCGAATAGAGCCGCATCGGCAGGGTCGTCGCGCCCGGCCCGGTGGTGAAGCTCGCGATCACGAGGTCGTCCAGCGACAGCGTGAAGGCGAGCAGCCAGGCCGCCGCCACCGCCGGCGCGATCAAGGGTAAGGTCACCGTCCAGAAGGTCACCAGCGGCGTGGCGCCGAGATCGCGCGCCGCCTCCTCCAGCGAGCGGTCGAAGCCGACGAGGCGCGCCTGCACGACGATGCAGGCGAAGCCCAGCCCAAAGGTGGCGTGGGCGATCGTCACCGTCCAGAAGCCGCGCTCCACATCCACCGCCACGAAGAGCAGCAGCAGCGAGAGGCCGGTGATCACCTCCGGCATCACCAGCGGCGCCAGCGCCATGCCGGAGAACAGCAGGCGCCCGCGGAAGCGGCCATGCCGTGCCAGCGCCAGCGCCGCCAGCGTCCCCAGCGCGGTGGCGAGAGTGGCCGAGACGAAGGCGAGGCGCAGGCTGAGCCAGGCAGCCGACAGGAGGGGCTCGTTGGCGAGCAGCGTCCGGTACCAGTGTGTCGAGAAGCCGCCCCAGACGGTGACGAGCCGCGAGGCGTTGAAGGAATAGGCGATCAGCGCCAGGATCGGCAGGTAGAGAAAGGCGAACCCCGCGACGAGCGCGAGGATGAGGCCGGGGCCGAGCCGGGTCATGCCGCGCCTCCCCCCTCGCCTGCCCGCGCCAGCCGCGCGCGCTGCAGCAGCGCCAGCGGCAGGACCAGCACCACCAGCAGCACGACCGCAACCGCCGAGGCCAGCGGCCAGTCGCGGTTGGAGAAGAACTCGGTCCACAACACCTTGCCGATCATCGTCGTGTCAGGCCCGCCGAGGAGGTCTGGAATGACGAATTCGCCGATGGCGGGGATGAAGACCAGCGCCGAGCCCGCCAGGATGCCGGGCAGCGAGAGCGGCAGCGTCACCGTCAGGAAGGCCCTGAGCGGCGTCGCGCCGAGATCGGCGGCGGCCTCCAGCAGGCTGCGATCGAGCTTCTCCAGCGTCGCGTAGAGCGGCAGCACCATGAAGGGCAGGTAGGAATAGACCATGCCGATCAGGACCGCGGTCTCGGTGTTGAGCAGGCGCAGCGGTTGATCGCTCAGGCCGAGCGCCGCCAGCGCCATGTCGAGCAGCCCCTCGGGCCGCAGGATGCCGATCCAGGCGTAGACCCGGATCAGGAAGGAGGTCCAGAACGGCAGGATCACCAGCACGAGCAGGATGGCGCGCCAACGCGCCGGGGCGCTCGCCATCGCATAGGCAAGCGGATAGCCGATCGCGAGCGCGATCAGCGTCGTCAGCGCTGCGATGCGCAGCGAAAAGAGATAGCTCTGCCAGTAGAGCGGATCCTCGAAGATCAGCCCGAAATTCTCGAGATCGAGCCCGGCCAGAAAGTCACGCAGCGCCGCGAAGCCCTCGAAATGCGGGGCATAGGGCGGCAGCGCGGTTGCGGCATCCGACAGCGCGATGCGCAGCACCATGACGAACGGCGCGAGGAAGAAGAGCGCCAGCCAGAGATAGGGAACGGCGATGACCAGACGGGCGCCTCTGCGAGATTTACCGCTCATGGGTCAACCAGAGGGTGAGACAGCCACACAAAGTGCATCCCCTCCCCCCGCTTGCGGTGGGGAGGGTCAGGGTGGGGGGCAGTGCCGCTCAGCGAAACGATCCAGGCCAAGGCTCGGGCTTTACGGCCCCCCATCCCTAACCCTTCCCCACCGCAAGCGGGGGAAGGGGACAGGTCGCGTTCCACCGCCCGCTCACGGCTTCAGCACCAGCCCGGCCTCGATGTCCCAGGACAGCCAGACCGCATCCTCCCAAGCGAAAGGGCGCTCGATGCGGCGCGAGCGGTTGGTCAGGGACACCTTCAGGAGCTGGCCGTCGTCACCGCCGATCATGACCTGAACCATGGTCATGTCGCCGAGATAGCCGATGTCCCAGATTTCGCCGCGGACCTTGTTGGAGCCCTGGGCCGGCTCGTCATGGCTCAGCGCGATCTTCTCCGGCCGCAGCCCGACGAGGACCGGCTCCCCCGGCGACAGGGCCGGCGCCTCCTCGTCGAGTTCGACGCGGCCCGCCAGCGGCGTCGCGACGCCGACGAGATCGCCATCGACGGATTCGATGCGGCCCTCGAGGATGTTGATGTCGCCGACGAATTCCGCGACGTGGCGGCTCAGGGGCGCCTCGTAGATCACGTCGGGCGGGCCGATCTGGACGAGCCGGCCATGGTCCATCACGGCCATGCGGTCGGCCATGGTCATGGCCTCGTCCTGATCGTGGGTGACGACCATGAAGGTTGTGCCGAGCTCGCTCTGGATGTCCATCAGCTCGAACTGGGTGGCCTCGCGCAGCTTGCGATCGAGCGCCGCCATCGGCTCGTCGAGCAGCAGGAGCTTCGGGCGCTTGGCGAGCGCGCGGGCGAGCGCGACGCGCTGGCGCTGCCCGCCGGACAGTTGGTCCGGGCGGCGCTTGCCCAGCCCCTCCAGCTTGACCAGCGCCAGCATCTCGGCGACGCGCCGGTCGATCTCGACCCGCGGCAGCCCCTCGCGCCTGAGGCCATAGCCGATGTTGTCGGCGACGCTGAGATGGGGAAACAGCGCATAGGACTGGAACATCATGTTGACCGGCCGCAGATGCGGCGGCACGGCGGTGATGTCGACGCCATCGAGCAGGATCCGCCCCTCGTCGGGCGTCTCGAAACCCGCCAGCATCCGCATCAGCGTGGTCTTGCCGCTGCCCGAGGGGCCGAGCAGCGCGAAGAACTCGCGCGGGTAGAGCGAGAGCGAGACATCGGCGACGGCGGTGACGCCGCCGAAGCGCTTGGTCACGGCGCGGAACTCGACGAGCGGCTGCGCAGCGGGGTCGTTCCAGGGCTGGAAGGCGCGGCGCACGCTGCCGGGCGATACCTTGCGCATGGCGACCGCCCCTCGCCCCCGCTGCTCGCTCACGCCCGTCCGCTCACTTTGCCCGTCCGCTCACTTGCCGGTCTGCTCACTTGCCGGTCTTCACCCGGGTCCAGAGCCGGTTCACCAGCCGCTGCGACTTCTGGTCGTAAGGCGTGATCGTGTAGAGCCGCGCCATCACCGCATCGGGCGGATAGATGCCGGGATTGTCGCGCACGGAGGCCGAGAGCAGCGGCTTCGAGGCGATGTTGCCATTGGCATACTGGATGAAGTCGGAATTCTTCGCCGCCATGGCGGGGCGGTTGACGAAGTCGATGAAGGCGAGCGCGGCGTCGGGATTGGCCGCATCCTTCGGGATCACGAAGGAATCGAACCACATCAGCGCGCCTTCCTTGGGAATGGAATAGGCGATCTCGACCTTGTTCTTGGCCTCTTCCGCACGCTTCTTCGCCTGCAGCACGTCGCCGGAATAGCCGACGGCCAGGCAGATGTCGCCGTTGGCGAGCGCGTTGATGTATTCCGAGGAGTGGAACTTCTGGATGTGGGGCCTCATCCTGCGCAGGAGCTCGCCGGCCTTGTTCAGGTCGGCCTCGGCCTTGGAATCGGGATTGAGGCCTAGATAGCGCAGCGCGGCGGGGAACATCTCCTCGACCGCATCCAGCACATGCACGCCGCAGTTCGACAGCTTCTTGAGCTGCTCGGGATCGAACAGGATCTTCCAGCTGTCGATCACGGCATCGGCACCGAGCCGTTCCCTGATCTTGGCGACGTTGTAGCCGATCCCGGTCGTGCCCCACATGTAGTTCACGGCGTGCTTGTTGCCGGGGTCGTATTTGGCCAGCCGCCCCTGAATCTCGGGCCAGGCGTTCTTCAGATTGGGCATCTTGGCGGCATCGACCGGCGCATAGAGGCCGAGCGGGATGTGGCGCGGCAGGAAGGAGGCGGTGACCACGATCAGGTCGTAGCCGGTCTTGCCGGCGAGGAGCTTGGTCTCGACCGTCTCCATCTGGTCGAAGGTGTCGTAGACCACCGTGATCCCGGTCTCCTTCTTGAAGGCGTCGAGTACCTCGGGATCGACATAGTCGGACCAGTTGTAGATGCGCAGTTCCTTGCCCTGCGCGGCAGCCTGCCCCGCAACGGCCAGCGACAGGCCCAGCGCGAGACCCGAGACGATACCCTTGAACCAGCGACCAGCCATCATGATGCGTTCGATTCCTCTCCAGGCGAGCGGTGCAGAAGCTACCAGCTTGGCGCCACGTCTCAAGCCGTTGTGATCCCGCACCGCGTCGATCGATCTTGCGATGCAATACGGTTGCCACATATTGCCTTGATGCGCGCTTCCCGCCTCCTGCCTTTGCTGTTCCTGCTTGTCTTCATCGTCCCGCTGGCGACCCACGCCGCCTGGTGGTCGATGCAGGGGATGGCGGAGGACTGGCGCCGGGCCGACTGGTCGAGCGCCAAGCTCCTGCCCGCAGCCTCCACTGAGCCGGAAGCCACTGTCCATGTCTTCGCCGCCCGCGTCGGGCGCTGGCGCGGCGTCTTCGCGCATCATTCCTGGGTGGTGGTGAAGGAGGCCGGCGCCAGCGCCTATACGCGCTTCGACGTCGTCGGCTGGGGCACGCCGGTGCGCGTCAATCATCGCGAGGCCGACGGGCGCTGGTACGGCAACCTGCCGGAGCCGGTCGCCGAAATCCGCGGCGCGGCGGCCAAGCGCCTGATCCCGCGCATCCGGGACGCCGTGAAGAGCTATGCTTATGCGACGCCCGGTACTTACCAGGCCTGGCCGGGGCCAAACTCCAACAGCTTCGTCCAGCATGTCATGGCCGAGGTGCCGGAACTGGCGCGGGCCCTGCCGCCCACCGCGATCGGCAAGGATTTTCGCGAGGACGGCCTGTTCGCCGGGCTGACGCCGAGCCGCACTGGCATCCAGGCCTCGGTCTACGGGCTCGCCGGCGTGACAATCGGTTGGGTTGAGGGCGTCGAGATCAACCTGCTCGGGCTGGTGGCCGGCCTCGACCTGCGCAGCCCGGCGCTGAAGCTGCCGGGCTGGGGGCGGGTCGGGGTATAGGATCAGACGTCATTCTCGGGCGTAGCGAAGCGCAGACCCGAGAATCTCATGCAGGACAAGCTTGCGAGAGATGCTCGGGTCTTCGCCCGAGCATGACGTGGTCGGCCCTCACACCGCCTCCAGCGCCTGCGCCAGATCCGAGATCAGATCCTCGATGTTCTCGATGCCGACCGAGATGCGGATCAGCGCGTCGGTGAGGCCGATCTCTTCGCGGAGTTCCTTGGCAACGCCGGAATGCGTCATCGCGGCCGGGTGCGAGACCAGCGTTTCGGTGCCGCCGAGCGAGACGGCGAGCTTCATGATCTGGAGATTGTCGAGCAGCGCGAAGGCCTCCTTCTCGCCGCCGACGACGTCGAAGGCGAAGGTCGAGCCGGCCGCCGTGCATTGCCGGTCGAACACCGCCTTGCGCGGGTCGCCGTCCTTGAGGTCGCCGAGATAATGTACCTTGGCGACCTTCGGATGGGCGGAGAGGTAGTCGGCGACCAGCCGCGCGTTCTCGTTGGCGCGGCTCATGCGGATGTCGAGCGTCTCCAGCGAGCGCATCAGCATCCAGCAGGAGTTGGGGTTGAGTTGCGTGCCCAGCGAGCCGCGCCAGCTCTTGACCTGCCGCACCAGCGCCTCGGAACCGCTGATCGAGCCGCCGACGAGGTCGGAATGGCCGCCGACATATTTCGTCAGCGAGAGCAGCGAGAGATCGGCGCCCTGCTTCAGCGGCTTCTGGTATTTCGGGCCGAGCATGGTGTTGTCGACGACGACCGGCGGGCGGTGGCCCTGCGAGGCTTCGAGCTCGTCGGCGATCAGCTTGCAGGCGGCGAGATCGACCAGCCCGTTGGTCGGGTTGGCCGGCGTCTCGACCAGGATCATGCCGACGCGGCCCTTGGCGGCGGCGGCCCTGGCGGTTTCGCGCATCTGCGCGATGTCGAGCCCGTCGGTGAAGCCGAACGGCGTGACGCCGAAGGCGCCCATCTGGTTCTTCAGCAGGGTCTCGGTGCCGCCATAGAGCGGGCGGGAGTGGATGATGGTGTCGCCCGGCCGCAGGAAGGCGAAGCAGGTCGTCGCGATGGCGGCCATGCCGCTGGCGAAGACCGCGCATTTTTCCGCCTCGTCCCAGATCGCCAGGCGATCCTCGAGGATCTCCATGTTCGGGTGGTTGAAGCGTGAATAGACCAGTCCGGGCTTCTCGCCCGTCTTGGGCTGGCGACGGCCGGAGGTGAAGTCGAAGAAATCCTTGCCCTGCTGGGCGTTGGCGAAAACGAAGGTTGAGGTCAGGAAGATCGGCGGCTTCAGCGAGCCCTCCGACATGGCCGGCGAATAGCCGAAGCCCATCATCAGCGTCTCGGGATGCAACTTGCGGTTGGCGATCCGGTCCTTGTGGTAGTTGTCTTCGCTCATGACGATCTCCCTTTCGCACCGCGGCCGGGCGGCGCTGATCCGTTCGCCTGAAGATAAGTCGCTCCGCCAACGATTGCTTGGATGGGTTCGACTGTCTAGGATTTCATTTCAGCATCATTCTGCCAAATTTCTTTTCATGAGGAGCAGTCCATGCTCGACAGCGTCGATCGCCGCATGCTCGCCGTTCTCCAGGAGGACGGCCGCATCACCAACCAGGAGCTGTCGGAAAGGGTCGGCCTGTCGCCGACGCCGTGCCTGCGGCGCCTGAAGCGGCTGGAGGAAAGCGGCGTCATCCAGGGCTATTCCGCAACCGTCGATCCCAAGGCCTATGGCCTGCCCTTCAGCGTCTTCGTCTCGGTGCGGCTGTCGCAGCAGACGCAGGAGCACATCGCCGAGTTCGAGAAAGCGGTCGAAGGCTGGAACGAGGTGACCGAATGCTATCTGATGACCGGCAGTCAGGACTATCTGCTGCGGGTGCTGACCGACGGCATCGAGGGCTATGAGCGCTTTCTGAAGCAGAAGATGACGCGGCTGAAATGCATCCAGTCGGTCGAGTCGAATTTCGCGCTGGCGACGGTGAAGAAGCGCATCGGCCTGCCACCGCTCTGAGCGGCTAACGCCCCGCGAAGAGGGCCTCTGCCGCGGCGGAAGCCATCCGCCGCGAATCGTGGCCGACGCCTGGCACGACGATCGCGCGCCAGCGGCTCTCAACCTTCAACCGCGCCGCCTCCGTGGCTGCCACCGCCATGAAATGCTGCCCGCGCGCCAGCCGGTTCGGGCCCTGAGCCTGCGCGCCGCGGCTGCGGTTCAGCTGGGGATGGGCGGGGTCGTCGTCCCTTTCGCCGAGCATCAGCAGCAGCGGTTTAGCGAATGCGGCCGAGAGCGAGGCGTCGGTCGCAGGCGTGCCGTCCAGCGAATAGGGATAGGCGAAACCGGCCGCCTCGCCCCGCAGGGGCATGGTGTAGTAGCCGGCATTGGCGCTGACCGCGGTCGAAAAGCGCGCCGCCGGCATCAGCAGCGCCATGCGGTGGACGAACTGGGCGCCGGCGGAATGCCCGAACAGAACATAGCGCGTTCCCGCGACCCGGCCGCTGGCGAGGGCCCGGTCGAAGAAGCGCTCGATGCCGGCATAGACCCAGCGGGCCGGCTCCGTCTCGTCGCGCACGCCGCCCTGCTGGAAGAGCCGCGTCGGGAACCGCTCCCGGTCAAAATACGGCGCGGCGATCAGCAGGCC
The DNA here is from genome assembly GCF_042466375.1 of Allobosea sp. R86505. Classification (NCBI taxonomy): domain Bacteria; kingdom Pseudomonadati; phylum Pseudomonadota; class Alphaproteobacteria; order Hyphomicrobiales; family Alloboseaceae; genus Allobosea; species Allobosea sp. R86505. Next base: position 3,991,622 of record NZ_JAXHPY010000001.1, read on the forward strand.
GTAACGCTCGGCCGCCTCGACCCAGTTGTCGCGCGCACGCTCGGCATTGCGCTCGAGGCCGTGGATCGCGATCAGCAGCGGACAGGGCTTCCCCGTGCAGGCCGCCGGAACATAGGTTTCGACATTGATCGTCTCGGCGCCGGCGGGCGAGACGTCCTCGTGGATCACATGGCTGCGCCCCGCCTCCTGGAACGGCGTGAGGTCATGCGCCGCGGCGATCTGCGGCCCACAGGCCAGCAGGAGCATCGCCACCAAAGCCCGGCCGACCATCGCCATCGCTCCATGCCTCCCCGGCGCGGAGTTTGCGCGGGACCGCCCGGCCGGGCAAGGCGCTCAGGCGCCCTTGCCGCGATCCATGGCCCGGCGGACGACCTGTGTGACCTCGCTGTCGGACAGGAAGAGGTCGTGCCGCAGCATGCTCCAGCCGCGGCCGGAGGTGTCCGCGACCCGCACGCCGAGTGCCTCCAGGCGGGCACGATCGGCCGCTCCGGCGCGGGCAACGCCGCCGGCGATGCGGGCCGAGAGCGCCAGCGCCCGGTCGCCCGGGTCGATGATCAGCGTCATGCGGCGGGCGAGCGGGCCGAGCTTGCCGACCGTCTGCTCGAAGGCGTCGATATCGATGTCGGGCGAAGCGAGGACGACGGAGCCGATCCGGGAATAGACATCGGCGGAATCGCGCAGTTCGCGCAGCCCTTCCAGCGTCAGGAAGGTGCCCATCGAATGCGCGACGATGTGGATGCGGCCGACCGTCGGATTGGCGACGAGGGCCTGCAGCGCCTTGACGAAGCCGTCGCGAGACCAGAGCGCGCTTTCGCGGTCATAGGCGTAGTCGAACAGCTTGCCGCCGGACGGCCAGGAGAAGATCGCGGTTCGGCCCTGGAACTCGAGCGAATGGGAGAGCTGGCCGGCGCTGCGCGCCGCGGATTCGAAGGTCTCGTTGTAGCCGTGCACATACAGCAGCACGTCGCGGCCGGTCGCGGCCTGGGCGAAGGCGCGCCCCGCATCGGCAGAGGTCTGGCTGTCGAGGCCCAGCACCGCCCAGTCGCCGCTGACGGCCGAGGAGACGCGACCCGAAATCCCGTCGGCAGGCGGCGACAGGCGCGCTTCCGCGAAGGTCAGCGAGCCGCGATCCGAGCCGAAGAAGGGCTGTCGCGGGCCTGCCGGCTTGCGCGTCGTCACCACGAGCAGCTCGGGCTCCTTGCCCAGCGCCGAGGCATCGGCCCGGGTCGGCTCAGAGAACGGCGAGACGGCGACCTCGCTCTGGGCACAGGCCGAGAGCGCGAGTGCGAGCAGCGCAGCCAGCGCCGCCCGACGGCAAGAATATGCGTGCCGTAAACCAAGCATCGTGTCGGGCATCCAGTCGATGATGAGGGGGCCGAGTTGGCCAGCGCCCCCTTAACGACAGGCTAACGCGGCCAGAATACGGCGATCACCTCGATCACGAGCCATTGCACCGCGACCGTGGCTCAGCGGCCACCCGAGATGATGGTCACGGGCGCGGTCACGACCAGCCCCACGGTCGATCCGACGGTTCCGACGACGCCGCCCGCGATGTCGCCGAGCCGGTCGCCGAGCTGGGGACCCGCCGTGGCGATGCCGCCATCTGCCTGCAGTCGCTGGCCGATCATCTGCACGACCTTCGGCGAGGAGGCGAACTTGCTGTGGTTCAGCGGGTCGCCCGACGCCACTTCCGAGAGGTCGATGATGCGCGCGCCGAGCTTCTCGAGCTCGGCGATGATCTGCGTGTCCTTGGCCGAAACAGCGCCCAACCGCGTCTTGTCACCGGCGAAGCGGCGGGAAAAATCGAGCGCGCGATCATCCGCCGAGACGAAGACGGTGACCGGACGCTTGATCTCGCGCATCTGGGTTTTGAACACGTCGAGATCGACGTCGGGCGCCGCCAGGATGACGTCGCGCAGCTTGCCGCCGAAGGTGCCGTCGCCCCGGATCGAGGCCTGGCGCAGCGACTCCAGCGTCAGCAACGTGCCCATCGAGTGCGCCAGGATGTCCATGCGCGTCGTGCCGAGATCGCGTGCGATCGCCCGAAGATTCAGTTCGAGGAAGTCGCGCGAGTAATAGGCGCTCTCGCGATCATAGGGATAGGCGAGCAACTGGCCGCGCGACGGCCAGGTGAACAGCACCGGCACGCCCTTGAAGCCCGAATCATGGACGATCTGTGCAAAGCGATAGGCGGCATCGGCGAAGTTGGTGTTGAACCCGTGCACGAAGATCAGCACGTCGCGCTGGGACGCAGGCCGCTTCAGGATTTCGCGGCGGACATCGGCGACGATGGGAGCGAGGTCCAGCCGCTGTACATTGGTGACGGCGAAATGCTTGGCCGGATCGCTCGGCCCCGAATCGGGCAATTCGAGTTCGCCCGTCTTGTGGGCCCTCGGGACCGTGAAATCCAGGCGCGCGAAGGCCAGCCGCGGCCCCCGCTCGCCATTGAAATACACAGGCTCGGAGGAGGCCTCGCGCGTCGTCGCGACGAACATCTCGACCTTGCCCGCGATGTCCGCGGGGGCGCTGGCTGCCGGGTTGATCTGGAGCACACGCGGTGTTCCGCAGGCGCCCAGCGCCAGCGGCGCGAGGACCGCCCAGACCAGAACCCGAAGCCGCATCGCGGGACGCATCGTCATCATCGCCCGGCAGCTCTCCTCATGCGCGATGCACCCTCGAGACGACCACGCGCCTCACGATGACGGGAAGGCCGACCGGCGAAACCTTGTCGCTGGACCCTCGGCCTTGCTAGGGGAGCTTATGGCCGATCCTTCCGCTCCTGTCACCGCACTGGTCGCCGGGCTGCTCGCCGGCGACAGGGCGGCGCTGGCGCGGGCGATCACGCTGGTCGAATCGCGCCGGCAGGACCATCGCCGCCAGGCCAGCGAGCTGATCCAGGCGCTCCTGCCGCGGACCGGCGGCGCCATTCGGGTCGGGATCACCGGCGTGCCCGGCGTCGGCAAGTCGACGACGATCGACGCGCTCGGCAGCTTTCTGACCCGACGCGGACACAAGGTCGCCGTGCTCGCGGTCGATCCGTCATCGACGCGCAGCGGCGGCTCGATCCTCGGCGACAAGACGCGCATGGCGAGGCTCGCGGTCGATCCGGCCGCCTATATCCGCCCCTCGCCCTCCTCGGGAACGCTGGGCGGCGTCGCGGCGCGGACACGCGAGACCATGCTGCTCTGCGAGGCGGCGGGTTTCGACGTCATCCTGGTCGAGACGGTCGGCGTCGGCCAGTCGGAGACGGCCGTGGCGGAGCTGACCGATTTCTTCCTGGTCCTGATGCTGCCCAATGCCGGCGACGAGTTGCAGGGCATCAAGAAGGGCATCATCGAGCTCGCCGACATGATCGCGGTCAACAAGGCGGACGGGGCCGGTGCGACCGCCGCGCGCGCCGCCGCGGCCCAGTATCAGGCCGCGCTGCACATCCTGGCGCCGGCTTCTCCCCTCTGGTCGACGCCCGTGGTGACGATCTCGGGCCTGACCGGGGACGGGCTCGACGCGCTCTGGGCCAGGATCGAGGATCACCGCGACCGCCATGAGGCCAAGGGGCTCATCGCCGACAAGCGTCATCGGCAGGATGTGAAATGGATGTGGGCCATGGTCGAGGACCGTCTCAAGGCGAAGCTGCGCGACGACCCCGCGCTGAAGGCCGCGACGCCCGCGCTGGAAGCCGCCGTCGCGGCGGGCACGCTGGCGCCGACGCTGGCGGCCGACGACATCGCGCAGGCGCTGGGACTCTGAGCCGATGACACAAGCGCGCCCCGACATTCTGGTCACGGGCTTTGGCCCCTTCCCGCGGGTGCGGGTCAATCCGACGACCGCTCTGGCGCGGGCCGTGACGAAGCGGCTGCGGGCCGCCGGTTTCGCAGCCGACGCCCTGATCCTGGAGACGAGCTATGCCGGAGGGCTGCCGCGGCTGCGCGCCCATCTCGCGGATTCTCGCCCCCGGGCGATCCTGATGCTCGGGCTGGCCGCACGCGCCCGCAAGATCCGGGTCGAACTCTTCGGCCGCGGGCATGCCAGCCCGCTCCATCCCGACGTCAGCGGGGCGACTCCAACCGCAAGGCCGGTGCCGGCTGCCCTTCCCCTGCGCACGACGGCCCATCCCCAGGCCGCGCTGGCGGCTCTGCGCCGCCGCGGGCTGCGCAGCGCGCTCTCCCCCTCGGCCGGGCGCTATCTCTGCGACGCCTGCTATGCGGCCGCCCTCCGGCCCAACCGCAGCAGCGGCGTACCGGTCATCTTCATCCATGTGCCTTGGCTGCGGCCGGCGCCCGGGTCCCGCCCAGCAAAGCGCGTCGCGGGCTTTCGTCCAGCCCGGGCGGTGCTGGTGGCGAGCCTCGCCGAGATCGGGGCCGCGCTCGCGCGCCAGGGCCGCAGGGCCGGCTGATCGGCGTGCCGGAACGGCACAGGCGCGGCCGGCACGGCGCTTGAACCGCCGCGGTCATGGCGCAAACCCCTCTCGCGATCTCGCGGCGTTCACTGCTGGCCATGGCCGTTTTCGGGACAGGCTCGCTCGCGGCCGCTCCCGGGCTCGGCCAGTCTTCACGCGCAGCGAAACCAGTGCCCCTCGGCGGGCTCGGCCTGGAGGCCACCCATTTCGGCTTTCGTCCGGGCGCCACCGAGGATCAGTCGCAGCGCCTGCAGGGCGCCCTCGCCGAGGCCGCGCGGCGCCAGGTTCCGCTCGTGATCGCGCCGGGGCGCTACCGCATCGGCCGCGTCAGACTGCCGGAAGGAGCGAGCCTGATCGGCGTGCCGGGCGCGACGACGCTGGTGGCGGCGCAGCCCGGCCCGCTGCTCGAGGCACGTGGCACCCAGCGATCGTCGCTGACCGGCGTGACGCTGGACGGGCTCAGCCTGCGCGCGGCCGGCCGCCAGGGCCTGCTGACGGCCGAGGATGTCGAGGTCCTCCAGATCCGCGACTGCGCCTTTGCCGATGCCGGGTCGGTCGGGCTCGTGATCCATCGCACAGGCGGCGACATCGAGAGCAGCAGCTTCCGCACCATGCGGGAATCGGCGCTGTTTTCCCTCGACTCGCGGGGGCTTCGCATCGAGCGCAACTCCGTCGAGGATTGCGGCAACAACGGCATCCAGCTCTGGCGCGGCCAGGCGGGCGACGAGCGCTCCTTCGTGCGCGGCAACCGCGTCGAGCGCGTCCGCGCCGATGCCGGTGGCGACGGCCCCAACGGCAACGGCATCAGCCTGTATCGGGCCGGCGGCGTCATCATCGAGGGCAACCAGTTGCGCGATTGCGCGCTGACCTTCATCCGCAACAACTCCGGCGCCAGCGTCCAGATTCTCGGGAACCAGGGGCGGCGCTGCGGCGAGGTCGGGCTCTATTCGGAGTTCGCCTTCGAGGGCGCGGTCATCGCCAACAACCTCGTCGAGGATTGCGCACAAGGCGCGAACATCACCAATCTCGACCATGGCGGCCGCTTGAGCGTCTTCGCCAACAACATCGTCCGCCGCGCCCGCAGGGGTCTCTATCCGGGCGTCAAGGAGCCGATCGGCGGCATGGGCGTGCATGTCGAGGCCGAAGCCACCGTCACCGGCAATGTGATCGAGGATGCCAGCGAGATCGGCATCTCGCTGGGCTGGTCCTGGGGCATGCGCAATCTCGTCGCGACCGGCAACATGGTGCGCCGAACCGGCATCGGCATCTCCGTCTCGCTCGTGCCCAAGCAGCGCAACGCGGTGATCTCCGGCAACGTCATCGCCAAAGCGAGCCGCGGCGCCGTCGTCGGGACCGAATACGGGAAGGCCGTCACCGGGGATCTGACGAAGGCGCCCGATGCACGGGCTGGCGGCGTGCGGGTTGAGAACAATGCGGTCGGGTGAGTTCAACGATTCAGGCCAAACACAAGGGCAATGCAGGTATCGACCTGAGCCATCTGCTCCGCCTGCAAACGGCCTATGACGGGCCCGCATTTGACGCGCCAGACCACCATGATCTTGTCCATCATGAGAATGCTCTTACTCCGCAAACCGTTCTCTGCTGACGGTTCGATCGGGATACGGAACGTCGAAACAAGGTCGTCGGTCGTCGTCATCATGGCGACCATTGTGGTGTCGATCGCCGAGAGGTCGTCGCTCTGAACGACAACAGCCGGACGAGGCTTTCCAAAATCGCCCGAGATAGCCACGGTTATGACGTCGCCGCGCGTCATCCCTCGTATGGCGGCCAATCAGTGATCGCCTCGATGAAGGCCATCACCTCCGCTTCACTCTCGCTGTTCCTGACGGCATCCATGTCGCGCTTGAGGCGCGCCATGAACTCAGCATTGTTGCGGTCAGGCACCCAGACTCGGATCTCCTTCAACCCCGCCGCCTTCTTGGCGGCGCGGTAGCGGGCCTGCTTGCTCAGGCCATCCTTCAAGGCGGGACGCGGCATGGCGGTCTCCTTTCAACGAAAGGTAATGCGCGACCTTTCGCCGGTCAAACCCGCGCCGCCCTCACCCGGCCGACCTCGATGCCGTTCCAGTTCGTCATCACGCTCTCGCGCAGCGGGGCGAAGGCGGCGACCTCAGCCTCGGCCATCGGCAGGAAGCGCGCGATCAAGTCGGCCATCACGACCTCCGCCGCGCGACCGGCACCATCGTCGCATTTGAGCGCGATGCCATAGCCCAGCTCCGGCAGGGCCCCGCAATAGACGCCCTCGGCGCCGGTCTTGATGAAGATGCGTTCGCGCAGCAGTTCCATGGCGCGGGTGTCGAAGCGGCCGGTGCCCGCGACCATGAAGGGGTGGGCGGCGGCGGCCTTGCGGATGCGGGCGGCGGCCTTCGCACGCTCGGAGCCGAAACCCCGGCCGGTGCCGAAGCGGGCAAATCCGAGGGCCAGCGCCTTCAGAGGCACGGCATAGGTCGGGATCGAGCAGCCATCGGTGCCCATCAGCTCGGACGAATGAGAGGCTCCGGTGACTGCTTCGAGGGCGCCGCGCACGGCCTTCTGCACGGCATGGCCGGCCTTCACATACCCCGCCGGGTCTTCGTCGATCCCGCAGGCAAGGCAGACGAAGCCAGCATGCTTGCCGGAGCAGTTGTTGTTGAGCGCGCTCGGCTCTTGGCCGGCCCGGGCCAGCGCACGCGCGGCGTTTTCGTTCATCGGCCAATGCGCGCCGCATTCGAGGCAGCCGGCCTCGCGCCCAGCCTTTGCCAGCATCGCCAGCGAGGTCTCGGCGTGCAGCGGCTCGCCGGAATGGGAGGAGACGGCAAGCGCGATCTCGGCCTCGGTCAGGCCGTAGCGGTCGGCGGCGCCGCTCTCGAGCAGCGGCAGCGCCTGGATCGCCTTCACCGCCGAGCGCGGGAAGACGGGGCGCTCGACATCGCCGGTGGAAAAGACCACGCCGCCATCGGCGTCGACGACAATGGCGGCTCCGCGATGGCGCGATTCGACCGTGCCGCCGCGCGTCACCTCGGCCAGGATCGGGTTGTCCATCGTCGTCTCCACTGCGACAGCGTCCTGCACGAGACGCGCGCAGCCTTGTGCCGCCCACGGCTCGACCTGTCAAAAGCGATGGCGCACAGTGGCGACACCTGCCAAGCGGAAGGTGACGCGCTCCCGAAAGGGGGCTGCATCCGCAGATCGGGCGAACCGGAGCGAGGGAATGTCGGGCGACTACGAGATCCAGTACAACAACCGCGCCCGCGTGCCGGAGCATCCGCAGGTGATCGCGAGCTGGGCCCGCGATGCCGAGGCCTATCGCGCCGAGGCCCTGTGCGAATTGGGCGTTTCCTATGGCGAGAGCGAGCGCCAGCGCTACGACCTGTTCAAGCCGGAGACGCGCAGCGGCAATGCCATCGTCCTGTTCATCCATGGCGGCTACTGGCAGGCGCTCGACCGGAGCTTCTTCTCGCATATGGCGCGCGGGCTGAACGGTCGGGGCGTGCCGGTGGCGGTCGTCGGCTATGACCTCTGCCCGCAGGTCGAGGTCGGCCATATCGTCTGGGAGATGCAGCAGGCGGCGGCCGCCCTGTGGCGGCGCTTCTCTCTGCCGGTGGTCGCGACGGGGCATTCGGCGGGCGGCCACCTCGCCGCCTGCCTGCTCGCGACCAACTGGGCCGGCGTCGAGGACGATCTGCCGGAGCATCTCGTGCCGGCGGCCTACGGGATCTCCGGACTCTACAATCTCAAGCCGCTGACGGAGACGAGCATCAACGGCGCGCTCGGACTGAGCTTCGAGGCGGCCGAACGCGAAAGCCCACTGTTCTGGCCCGCGCCCTCCGGGCTGGTCATGGATGCCGTGGTCGGCGGCGAGGAGAGTGAGGAGTATTTCAAGCAGAGCCGCCGTATCGTCGATGTCTGGGGCCTGTCGGGCGTGCAGACGCGCTATGAGGAGATCGTCGGCGCCAACCATTTCACGGTGATCGCCGGCCTCGCCGATCCCGAGAGCATCATGATCCGCCGCATCGCCGAACTCGCCGGCGCTTGATCTGAAGGGCTGTGAGGTTCTATCGAGAGCCCTCGGCCACACTCCGGAGCCCGTGATGCAGACCTTCTTCGTCGAGATCAAATGCAAGCTCGGCAAGACCTATGAGGTCGCCAGCGAACTCGCCGACCGCGAGATCGCCTCGGAGATCTACTCGACGGCGGGCAATTACGACATCCTGGCGAAGTTCCATGTCGCCGCGGACGTCGATATCGGCCATTTCGTCGCCCAGAAGGTGCAGTCGATCCCCGAGATCGCCGACACCCACACGATCATCACCTTCAAGGCGTTCTGAGCCGGGTCGCGGCGCCGCCGCGCCATGGTCGGCGACCCGGGAAGATGATTCAAGCCAACGGCTTGAATCGATCGGCTCAACCGCCGCGCGAGCGTCTTCACAGCCTGATTCAAGCGTGCCGGCCAGCCCCAGCCCCCCGGCAAGACCGCAAGCCGCGATCCATGCCTGCGATTAATGCATCCACCGCGCTTGACGACCTCGCCCCATTCGCGCGACCTCGGCTGCTCCTGACATTGAGCCTGCGCCGCCGGAGCCGCCGCGATGAAGAGCAACCTGTCCCAAGATCTTCGCTCCGGCGCGCTCGTCTATCACCGCCTGCCACGCCCCGGTAAGATCGAGATCCAGGCGACCAAGCCGCTCGGCAACCAGCGCGACCTCGCGCTCGCCTATTCGCCGGGCGTCGCTGCCGCCTGCGAGGCCATCGTCGACGATCCCTCTCAGGCCGCCGAGCTGACCTCGCGGCAGAACCTCGTCGCCGTCATCACCAACGGCACCGCCGTGCTGGGACTGGGCGATATCGGCCCGCTCGCCTCCAAGCCGGTGATGGAGGGCAAGGCGGTCCTGTTCAAGAAATTCGCCGGGATCGACTGCTTCGACATCGAGGTCGAGCAGAAGAACATCGAGAAATTCGTCGAGGTCGTCGCGGCGCTGGAGCCGACCTTCGGCGGCATCAATCTCGAGGACATCAAGGGCCCGGAATGCTTCGAGATCGAGGAGCAGCTCAAGGCCCGGATGAACATCCCGGTCTTCCATGACGACCAGCATGGCACGGCGATCATCGTCTCGGCCGCGATCCTCAACGGGCTCAACCTGTCGGGCAAGAAGATCGGCGACGTCAAGATCGTCGTGTCCGGCGCGGGTGCCGCGGCGCTGGCCTGCCTCAACCTGCTGGTCGAGCTCGGCGCGCAGCGCAAGAACATCTGGGTCACCGACCTGGAAGGCGTCGTCCACAAGGGCCGCAACACCCTGATGGACCGCTGGAAGGAGGTCTATGCGCAGGAGACCGACGCCCGCACGCTCGCGGAGGTGATCCCCGGCGCCGACGTGTTCCTGGGTCTCTCGGCCGCCGGCGTCCTGAAGCCCGAGATGGCCAAAGCGATGGGTCCCAAGCCGCTGATCCTGGCGCTCGCCAACCCCAATCCCGAGATCACGCCCGAGGACGCGCTGGCGGTGCGGCCCGACGCGATGATCTGCACCGGGCGCTCGGACTATCCCAACCAGGTCAACAACGTCCTCTGCTTCCCCTACATCTTCCGCGGCGCGCTCGACGTGCAGGCGACGACGATCAACGAGGCGATGAAGCTCGCCGCCGTGCGCGCCATCGCATCGCTGGCGCGCGAGGCGACGTCCGACATCGCGGCGCGCGCCTATGGCGGCGAATCCTCGACCTTCGGGGCGACCTCTCTGATCCCCAACCCGTTCGATCCCCGACTGATCATCCGGATCGCGCCGGCCGTCGCCGAGGCGGCGATGGCGACCGGCGTGGCGCGCAAGCCGCTGCCCGATATCGAGGCCTATCGCGAGGAACTCTCGCGCTTCGTCTTCCGCTCCGGTTTCATCATGAAGCCGCTCTTCGCCCAGGCGAAGGCCGACCCCAAGCGCGTGATCTATGCCGAGGGCGAGGACGAGCGCGTGCTGAGGGCCGCGCAGGTCGCACTCGAAGAAGGGCTGGCGATCCCGATCCTGATCGGGCGCCCCAGCGTGATCGAAAGCCGCGTGCAGCGCTTCGGCCTGTCGATCCGGCCCGGCATCGACTGCGAGGTGATCAACCCCGAGGACGACCCGCGCTATCGCGATTACGTCCAGACCTATCTCGACATCGCCGGCCGGCGCGGCATCACGCCCGAGGCGGCACGCTCGCTGGTGCGCACCAACAACACGGTGATCGCCGCGCTCGCGGTGGCGCGCGGCGAGGCGGATGCGATGATCACCGGCCTCGAGGGCCGGTTCATGTCGCGGTTGCGGCACATCAAGGACATCATCGGGCTGGCGCCCGGCGTCTGCGACATCTCGGCGATGACGCTGATCATCACCAACAAGGGCGCCTTCTTCCTCGCCGACACCCATGTGAAGCACGATCCCAGCGCCGAGGAGATCGCCGACATGACGGTGCTGGCGGCGAGCCATGTCGCCCGCTTCGGCATCGAGCCCAAGATCGCTTTGCTGTCGCATTCGGATTTCGGCGCGGCGGACACGCCCTCGGCGCTCAAGATGCGCAAGGCGCTCGGCCTGATCCGCGAGCGCGCGCCGGATCTGGAATGCGACGGCGAAATGGAGGCCGACACCGCGCTGCTGGCGATGGTGCGCGAGCGGGTGCTGCCCTCCTCGCGGCTGAAGGGCGTCGCCAATGTGCTGATCTTCCCCAATCTCGACGCCGCCAACATCGCCTATCAGTTCGCGAAGGTGCTGGCAGACGCCTTGCCGGTCGGGCCGATCCTGATCGGCGCGGCCAAGCCCGTGCATATCCTCACCGGCTCGGTGACCGCACGCGGCGTCGTCAACATGACCGCAGTGGCGGTGGTCGAGGCGCAGGAGCGGGCGGCGGTCGCGGCCGGCTGAGACCCGCCTGTCGCCGTTGCGGCCGGGACACCGGCTCTGCCATGATCGCGGCGGTGCCGGCCCTCGGGGACGCGCCGTGCGGGTCGGGGGAAACGGGCCTTGAACATCGTGAAGATCCTGCGCGCGCTCTGTCTGCTGGGGGCCTTCGTGGCGGTCTGGCCCGTGCCTTACGCCTCCGCCCAGGACGTGCCGGTCGGCGCATCACTGCGACAGGAGAATGGCTTCCTCCGCATCCAGGCGAAAGGGCGCGAGGTCCGGCTGGAAAGCCTGATCGTCCGGCCGGAGGGCGTGACGGGGCCGCTGCCGCTGGCGATCATCACCCACGGCCGCAGCAGCAGTTCGCTCAGCATGGGCGACCTGCGGGCGGCCCGCTACGCGACGCTGGCGCGTGATCTCGCCCGCCGGGGCTGGCTCGCCGCCGTGGTGATGCGCCGCGGTGCCGGCCAGTCGGACGGACCGCTGCCGTCGCTGACCTCCTGCCCGTCCCCCGATATCGCCGGCGCTTTCGGAGACGATGCTGATGACATCGAGGGCGCGCTGCGCGCTCTCCAGGCGCGGCCGGATGTCGACGGGCAGCGGGTGATCCTGCTCGGAGAATCGGCTGGCGGCGCCACCGCACTGGCCCTGATGCGCCGCAAGCCGGCGGGCCTGCGCGGCATCGTCAACGTCGCCGGCGGGCTCAATCTCGAGGCCTGCACCGAACGCGGCCAGGACGCGCTGGTCGCGGCCATGAGCGCCTGGCAGGGGCCGGACGCGGCGCCGCAACTCTGGATCTATGCCCGCAACGACGAGCTCTTCCCGCCGGCTCTGGTCGCGCGGATGCGCAAGGCGGCGCTCGATGCCGGGGCCGATGTCCGCTTCATCGACCTGCCGGAGCTCAAGCCGCGCGGCCACATGGCGTTCCTCCACGGACAGGCGAGGCATCTCTGGCTGCGCGAGATGGATGCCTCGCTGCGCGCCTGGGACCTGCCGACGATTCCCCGCGATCGCGGCCGCTCCTTCCATGCCAAGCTCGGCCTGAGCACGCGGCTCGATGTCTTCGAGCGCTATTTCTCGGGCCCCGGCGAGCGGGCGATGGCGCTGAGCCGCAGCAAGAAGCAGTTCCGTTACTGGTTCGGCACCACCGATCTGGAGAGGGCCAAGGCGAATGCACTGCGCGACTGTGGGGTGCTGGCAACCGATTGCGTGATCGCCTTCGAGAACGACCGGTTCATGCTGGAGTGACGGAGCGGCGGGGCGGCCGTGCGCCGATCCGTCTCACCCTCTTGGCGGCGCAGACGAGCCGGGCTCTACTGCGGTCCAGCGGGCCCTGCCCGTCTCGCCCGTTGCAGCAGGGAGAGCTTCTGATGCCGGGACTTCGGAGCCTCGCTTTCGGGCTCGCGATTGGGCTCGCCCTCGCGACAGCGGGGGCGGCGCTTGCTCAGGGCATGCTCCACCGCAGCCATGACGGCGATCCCGGCAGTCTCGATCCGCTGCGGACGACGAGCGTCACCGAAACGCATCTGCTGCGCGATCTCTATGAGGGTCTCGTCATCCACACGATGAAGGGCGAGATTGCGCCGGGCGTGGCCGAGAGCTGGACGACGAGCGAGGACGGGCTGCTCTGGCGCTTCACCCTGCGTCGGGACGCGCTTTGGTCGAATGGCGAGCCGGTGACGGCGTCCGACTTCGTGTTCTCGCTGCGGCGCATGGTCGATCCGCGCTCGGGCGCGCCCTACGCGCCGCTCTTCTATCCGATCCTCCATGCCGAGCGCATCCACAAAGGGGCCGAGGGCATGCGCGTCGAGGATCTCGGCGTGTCGGCGCCGGAGCCCGGGCTGCTTGAAATCCGGCTGGAGCGCCCGACGCCCCATCTGCTCGAACTGCTGGCGCATCAGGCCGCCCTGCCGGTCCACCCAGCGACCGCGGACCGGCCCGGCCGGCTGGCGGCGCGCGTGGCCGACTGGGTGTCGAACGGCCCCTATGTGCTGAAGGAGTTCGTGCCCAGCTCGCACATCCGGCTGGGCCGCAACCCCTCCTTCCACGCCGCCGCCGGTGTCCGCATCGAGACGGTGATCTCCTATCCCATCTCGGATGCTGCGGTCGCGGCGCGGCGCTTCCTGGCCGGCGAACTGCACCTGACGACCGACATCCCCACGGACGAGATCGCGGCCCTGCGCGGGCGGCTGGGCGCGCAGCTCCGCGTCTCGCCGGCGCTCGGCACCTGGTTCCTGGTGCTGAACACGGCCAAGGCCCCCTTCTCCGATGCGCGGCTGCGCCGGGCGCTGTCGCTCGCGATCGACCGGGAATTCATCGCCGAGCGCGTCTGGGCCGGCACGATGCTGCCGGCCTATGGCGTGATCCCGCCTCATATCGGCAATTACGGCGAGCGCGCCGAACTCGACTTCAAGGCCGCCTCCCCGCTCGAGCGCGAAGACGAGGCGAAGCGTCTGATGGCGGCCGCGGGCTATGGGCCCGGCATACCGCTGCGGCTCGAGTTGCGCTACAACCGCAGCGACAACAACCGGCGCACCATTGCGGCGATCGCGGAGCAATGGGCGGCGATCGGCATCGAGACCTCCCTCATCGAGACCGACAGCGCGGCGCATTTCGCGCATCTGCGCGAGGGCGGCGATTTCGACGTCGCCCGCTATGGCTGGATCGGCGACTATTCCGATCCGCAGAGCTTCCTCTTCCTGTTCCGAAGCGACAACACCGGCTTCAATGTCGGGCGCTATGCCGATCCGCAGTTCGACGCGCTGATGACGCTCGCGGCCGGCGAAGCCGATCTCGCCAGGCGCGCCGCGATCCTGCGCGAGGCCGACAGCCTGATCGTGCGCGACCAGCCCTGGATCCCGGTGCTGCACTACTCCCACAGGAACCTGGTCTCGAACCGGCTCGCCGGCTTCGCGCCGAACCCGCAGGGCGCGATCCCGTCGCGCTTCCTGAGCTTTCGCCCCTGACAGAAGCGGGGCTGCCCCCGCATCGACGCCGGGATTCACCCCTCGCGCCCGGCCTGCGTCTCGGCTAGGAGCGATGGTGTTGGAAACCCGCTGGCGAGAACCGACCGATGTCCCGCATTGTCTATGTGAACGGCGCCTATCTCCCCGAGGAGGACGCCAAGATCTCGGTCTTCGACCGTGGCTTCATCTTCGGCGACGGCATCTACGAGGTCTCGGCGGTGATCGGCGGCAAACTGGTCGATTGCGAGGCGCATCTGGCGCGGCTCGCGCGCTCGTGCGGCGAGATCCGGCTCGCTTTGCCCTGGTCGACCGTTGAGCTGGTGGCGATCCACGAGGAACTGATCCGCCGCAACGCGCTTGACGAGGGCGGCGTCTATCTCGAGGTCACGCGCGGCGCGGCCGATCGCGACTTCCCCTTCCCGAAGGACGTGATGCCGACGCTGGTGATGTTCACCCAGGCCCGCAACTTCGTGAACGCCCCGGCGGCGAAGACCGGCATCAAGGTGGTCTCGACTCCGGATCTGCGCTGGGCCCGGCGCGACATCAAGAGCGTCAACCTGCTCGCTCCCGTGCTGGCCAAGCAGTTCGCGGCCGAAAGCGGCGCGCAGGAGGCCTGGATGATCGAGGACGGCGTGGTGACCGAGGGCGCCTCCTCCACCGCCTGGATCGTCAAGGGCAAGACGCTGATCTCGCGGCCGCTCTCGCACAAAGTCCTGCCCGGCATCACCCGCAAGGCCGTGCTGGCCTATATCGAAGAGACCGGCTTCGCCTTCGAGGAGCGCGAATTCACGCTGGCCGAGGCGCTGGACGCCGAGGAGGCCTTCATCACGTCGGCGACCAGCCTCGTCATGCCGGTCACGACGATCGACGGCCACAGCATCCATAACGGCGCCCCGGGCCCGACCGCGCTGCGCCTGCGCGAAATCTATATCGACTTCGCCCGCAAGGGCGGCGTGCTGGGGTGAAGCGCGTCATGCTCGGGCCTGACCCGAGCATCTCTTGCCGGAGATTCTCGGGTCTGCGCGGAGTTTACGCTTGGGCCGATCGACGATCGGACCCGAGCGCTCCGCCCGAGAATGACGGAGCATTGACCCGCTCCCCCATCACATAGGTCGCGACGACGTTGCGCTCGTCGCCGAGCGTGACCAGCACGAACAGCTCCTCCGCCAGATCGCGCGACGTCTCCAGCCGGTGCGCCATGGCGCGCTGGGCGGCCGCGTCGAGCACGACGATATCGGCCTCGTGGCCGGGTTCCAGCGAGCCGATCAGATGGTCGAGCTTCAGCGCCCTGGCGTTGCCGAGCGTGATGGCGTGCAGGGCCGCGAAAGCCGAGAGTGACTGCCCCTGCAACTGCAGGACCTTATAGGCCTCCGACATCGTCCTGAGCATCGAATAGGAGGTGCCGCCGCCGATATCGGTCGCGACGGCGACCGGCAGGCCCTCCGCCCGGGCGCGGGCCCAATCGAACAGGCCCGATCCCAGGAAGAGGTTCGAGGTCGGACAGAAGACGGCGACGCTGCCGGTTTCGGCGAAACGGCGCCATTCCCGGTCGGTCATGTGGATGCAGTGGCCGAGCAGGCTCCTGGGCCCCAGCAGACCGTATTGCTGGTAGATGCCGGCATAGTCGCCGGGCTCCGGATAGAGTTCGTTGGCGAGCGCGATCTCGGCCCGGTTCTCGTTGATATGGGTTTGGACATGGCAGTCGGGATGCTCGGCCGCCAACCGCCCCGCGGCCGCCATCTGCTCCGGCGTCGAGGTCACCACGAAGCGCGGGGTGATGGCGTAGAGCTGGCGGCCCTTGCCGTGCCAGCGCTCGATCAACGCCTTCGAGTCGGCATAGCTGCTCTGCGCCGTGTCGGTGAGCGCCTCGGGCGCATTGCGGTCCATCATCACCTTGCCGGCGATCATGCGGGTGTTGCGGCGTTCGGATTCAGCAAACAGCGCTTCGGCCGATTGCGTATGGACCGAGCAGTAGATCACCGCCGTCGTGGTGCCGTTGGCCAGCAATTCATCGAGCAGGAAGGTCGCGAGCTTCTCCGGGTGGCCCTGCTGCGCAAGCCGCTGCTCCTCGACGAAGGTGTAGCGGTTGAGCCAGTCCATCAGCTGGGCGCCATAGGAGGCGATCACCTGCGTCTGCGGCATGTGGAGATGGGCGTCGATGAAGCCGGGCATGATCAGATGCGGGCGGTGGTCGGTGATCTCCGCCCCCACCGGCAGGGTCGGCAGGATGGCCTCCGCCGGGCCCACCGCACGGATCACCCCGCCCTCGATCACCAGCACCCCATCCGCGACGTAACGATGCGCGGCATCGCCGACGTCGTGCGGATCGGCCACGAACCACAAAAGGCGGCCGCGCAGGGCACGAAGGGGACTGGTCTGGCTCAAGGATTGGCACTCCGGCTCGGATTCACATCACATCTGCACCAAATCAAAGCTTCCGGCCAAGCGGGATCATGCCTAATCTGAGGGCATGATTTGTGTCCGGTCGTTTGCTTTGCTCGATCATCGCGCGTTCCCTCCGCCGTCATCCTGGCCGGAGCGAAGCGCAGCGCCGGGATCCATCATAAGGCGCCGTCGCTACTCTACGATGGATCCCGGACTGGCGCCGCTGCGCGGCTTGTCCAGGATGACGGTGGAGATCCTCGGCATCGAGGAGCATGTCCACGATGCGTGACACGCTCCGCTTCCTCCTCGGCGACGAGTTGGTCGAGATCACCGCCTGCGACCCGACGCTGACGGTGCTCGACTGGCTGCGGCTTGACCGGCGCCTGACCGGCAGCAAGGAAGGCTGCGCCGAGGGCGATTGCGGCGCCTGCACGGTCGTCGTCGGCCGGCTCGATCGTGGGCGGCTGCGCTACGAGGCGATCAATGCCTGCATCCGCTTCCTGCCGACGCTGGACGGCTGCCAGTTGCTGACGGTCGAGCATCTGAAACGTCCGGACGGCAGCCTGCACCCGGTGCAGCAGGCGATGGTCGATTGCCACGGCTCGCAATGCGGCTTCTGCACGCCGGGCATCGTGATGTCGCTCTTCGCGCTCTGGCTGAACGAGGATGCGCCATCGGTTGCGCGGATCGAGGATGCGCTGGCGGGCAATCTCTGCCGCTGCACCGGTTATGAGCCGATCATCGCGGCAGCGCAGCGCATGTCGGCCGACGGCCACGACCGGCCGGACCACGAGGCGGTCACCGCGAGGCTGCACGATCTCGACGGTGACGAGACGCTCGCCCTCTCTGGACCCCGAGGGCGCTTCTTCGCCCCAGCGAGCGTCGCGGGGTTGGCGGATCTGGTGGCCGCCCATCCGCAGGCGACGCTGGTGGCGGGCGCGACCGATGTCGGGCTCTGGGTGACGAAGGGGATGCGGCGGCTCGATCCCGTCATCTCGCTCGGGCGCGTCGCGGCGCTGCGGGAGATCGCGCATCGGGGCGATCACCTCGTCTTCGGCGCGATGGCGACCCATGCGGAGGTCCGCCCCGTGCTGGCGTCGCTCTCGCCGCAACTCGACGAGCTGATGCGCCGCTTCGGCGGCGAGCAGGTCCGCAATGCCGGCACGATCGGCGGCAACATCGCCAATGGCTCGCCGATCGGCGACCTGCCGCCGGCGCTGATCGCGCTGGGAGCGAGGCTGGTTCTGGCGAAGGCGGCGCCGGACGGATTGGCTCGCCGCGACATCCCGCTCGAAGCCTTCTTCCTCGACTACCGCAAGCAGGACCGGCGCGAGGGCGAGTTCGTCGAGGCGGTGATCGTGCCCAGGCCGGGGCCGGATGCGCTCATCCATGTCTCGAAGATCTCGAAGCGCTTCGACGAGGACATCTCCGCCGTCTGCGGCGCCTTCCTGCTGCGGCGCGATTCCGCCGGCCGCATCGCGGAAGCCCGACTGGCCTATGGCGGCATGGCGGGCACGCCCAAACGCGCCGCCGCCGCGGAAGCCGCGCTGACCGGCCGGCGCTGGGACGAGCCCGCCGTGAGCGCCGCCATCGCCGCGCTTTCCAGCGATTTTACCCCTCTCAGCGACATGCGGGCCTCGGCCGGCTACCGGCTGACGGTCGCGGGCAACCTGCTTAGGCGCTTCCTGATCGAGACGACGCAGCCCGATGTCGAGACGCGCGTGGCCGGCCAACTCGCTGAGGCCGCCCATGGCTGATGCGCGCCGCCGACTGGAGAGCGAAACCTCCGCAATGGTCGGAGCGCCGCGCATCCACGATTCCGCTGCCCGCCATGTCACAGGCGAAGCGGTCTATATCGACGACATCGCGGCGCCAGAGGGGCTTCTGCACGCCTATCTTGGTCTCAGCCGCATCGCCCATGGGCGGCTGGTCTCGCTCGATCTCGCGCCCGTGCTGGCGGCGCCCGGCGTGGTCACGGTGCTGACGGCGGCCGATATTCCCGGCGTCAACGACATCTCCTCGACGCATCGCCATGACGAGCCGGTCTTCGCGACGCAGACGATCCTGCATCACGGCCAGCCGCTCTTCGCTGTGGTCGCGCAGACGCGCCAGGCGGCGCGGCAGGCTGCTGCGCTGGCGCAGGCGGTCTATGACGAGGCCCCGCCTGTGCTCGACGTCGCGGCGGCCCGCGCGGCCGGCGGCACGCTGGTAACCGACCCGCTCAAGCTCGAGCGCGGCGATGTCGCTGCCGCGCTGGCGGAAAGCCCGCGCCGGCTCAAGGGCTCGATGACGATCGGGGGCCAAGACCATTTCTACCTCGAAAGCCAGATCGCGCTCGCCATCCCCGGCGAAGAGGAGGACATGCAGGTCTTCTCCTCGACGCAGCATCCGAGCGAAGTGCAGCACATGGTGGCGCAGGTGCTGGGCGTCGCCTCCCATGCCGTCACCGTCGAGGTCAGGCGCATGGGCGGCGGCTTCGGCGGCAAGGAAACGCAATCCAATCTCTTCGCCTGCGTCGCCGCGCTCGCCGCCAGCAAGCTCAAGCGGCCGGTGAAGCTCAGGCCGGACCGTGACGACGACATGATCGTCACTGGCAAGCGGCACGACTTCGTCGTCGATTACGAGATCGGCTTCGACAACGAGGGACGCATCCATGCGGTCGACGCGGTCTATGCGGCGCGCTGCGGCTGGAACGCGGATCTCTCGGGGCCGGTGACGGACCGCGCGCTGTTCCACATGGACAATTGCTATTTCTACCCGGCGGTGCGCGCCCGCTCCGAGCCGCTGTTCACGAACACCGTCTCGAACACCGCCTTTCGCGGTTTCGGGGGGCCGCAGGGCATGGTCGGGGCCGACCGCTTCATCGAGGAGGTCGCCTTCGCGACCGGGCTCGACCCGCTGGAGGTGCGCCGGCGCAACCTCTATGGCGGCAGGCCCGGCGACGGGTCGGGCCGCGATCTGACGCCCTACCACCAGACGGTGACGGACAACATCGCGGGCGAGGTGATCGGGCGGCTGGAGCGCTCCTGCGACTACCGCGCGAGGCAGGCGGCGATCCGGGAGGCCAATGCCAAAAGCCCGATCGTTAAACGCGGCATCGCGCTGACACCGGTCAAGTTCGGCATCTCCTTCACCGCCACCTGGTACAATCAGGCGGGCGCGCTGGTGCATGTCTACACCGACGGTTCGGTGATGCTGAACCATGGCGGCACCGAGATGGGCCAGGGGCTCTATATCAAGGTGGCGCAGGTGGTGGGCCACGCCTTCGGGATCGGCCTCGACCGGGTCAAGATCACCGCGACGACAACCGGCAAGGTCCCCAACACATCCGCGACCGCCGCCTCCTCGGGCTCCGATCTCAACGGCATGGCGGCGCTCGACGCCTGCGAGACGATCAAGGCGCGGATGACCGAATTCGCCGCCCGGCACTGGCAGGAAAGCCCGGAGGCGATCGCCTTCCGGCCGGGCTTCGTGCAGGTCGGCGCCCGCGAGATCGCCTTCGTCGATCTGGTCAAGGCGGCCTATATGGCGCGCGTCCAGCTCTCGGCGACGGGCTTCTACGCGACGCCGAAGATCCATTGGGACCGCAAGGCCGGGCGCGGCCAGCCCTTCTACTATTTCGCCTATGGGGCGGCGGCGGCCGAGGTCGCTGTCGATACGCTGACCGGCGAATACAAGGTCGAGCGCGTCGACATCCTTCATGATTGCGGGACATCGCTGAACCCGGCGATCGACAAGGGCCAGATCGAGGGCGGCTTCATCCAGGGCATGGGCTGGCTGACGACCGAGGAACTGGTCTGGGATGCCAAGGGCGTGCTGAAAACGCATGCGCCCTCAACCTACAAGATACCCGTCGCCTCCGACCGGCCGCGCATCTTCAACGTCACGCTGCTCGAGAACGCCCCCAATCGCGAGGCGACGATCCACCGCTCCAAGGCGGTCGGCGAGCCGCCGCTGATGCTGGCGATCAGCGTGCTGCATGCGCTGTCGGACGCTGTGGCGAGCGTCGGCGGCCACCGGGTGTGTCCGCGGCTCGACGCGCCCGCCACGCCCGAGCGCGTGCTGGCGGCGGTGGAGCGGGTTCGGGCGGAGGCGGGATGATGAGAGCGTTTCGCTCACATTGGCACTCGACAAACCCCTCCCCCTTGTGGGGAGGGGTAGGGGTGGGGGTCGCTCCGCCTGGTGAGCGCTCGCCAAGCGGCACCACCCCCATCCCCAACCCTTCCCCACAAGGGGGAAGGGAGGGACCTCGCCGGCCGAGCGACAGCCCGAGATGACCCTCTCCGCCTTCCTCTCGGAGCATCTCCGCGACGGCGTCATTCTCGCGACGATCACCCGCGCCGCCGGCTCGACGCCTCGCGAGGCGGGCGCGGCGATGGCGGTATCCGCGACCGGCGCGGCTGGCACGATCGGCGGCGGGCAACTTGAGTTTCATTCCATCGACACGGCGCGCGAGATGCTCGCGAGCGGCGAGCGCGAACGCCGTCTCGACATCCCGCTCGGCCCCCAGATGGGCCAGTGCTGCGGCGGGCGGGTGGAGGTTTCGCTCTGGCGCGCGACATCGGCGGACCTCGCGATGCAGGTGGCGCGCGAGCGGGCCGAGGCCGAGGCGCGCCCGGCCGTGCTGGTCTTCGGCGCCGGGCATACCGGGCGGGCCCTGGTCCAGGCTCTGGCGCTTTTGCCCTTCCAGTTGACGCTGATCGACGATCGCGACGGTGTGATGGACGGACTGCCGGCGGCGGTGACCTGCATCCGCATGGCCGATCCGGTCGCGGCCGTCGCCACGGCGCCGACCGGCGCGGCCCATGTCGTGCTCACGCATAGCCACGCGCTCGACTACCGGCTGGCCGAGGCGGCGCTGCAGCGAGGCGATGCCTCTTATGTCGGGATGATCGGCTCGGCGACCAAGCGCGCGCGCTTCGAGGCCGGCTTCCTGCGCACCGGGGGGCGACGCGAGGCGCTGTCGCGCCTCACCTGCCCGATCGGCGGAAGCGATGTGGACGACAAGCGGCCTGAGGTCATCGCGGCCTTGACGGCCGCCGAACTGGTGCGGAGTTTGCTTCGGAAACAACAGGCTTCCCGCGGAGCCGGAGCGGAGGAACGGGCCGGCCATGACGCAACCGCCTGACCAGAAGGTTCGCCCCCGGCTCGCCCTGTCGGGCATCTCCAAGAGTTTTCCCGGCGTGAAGGCGAACGAGGACATCAGCCTCAGCGTCCGTCCGGGCGAGATCCATGCGCTGCTCGGCGAGAACGGTGCCGGCAAATCGACCCTGGTCAAGATCATCTACGGCGTGCAGCAGGCCGACACCGGGACCATCGCCTGGGATGGCGCGCCGGTCGCGATCGCCTCGCCCAAGGTCGCGCGGCGGCTGGGCATCGGCATGGTCTTCCAGCACTTCTCGCTGTTCGACGCGATGACGGTGATCGAGAACATTGCGCTCGGCCTCGACGAGGCCTGCGACAGCGACGAGTTGAAGGGCCGCGTCGCGGCGATCCTGGAAAGCTACTCGCTGCCGCTCGACCCCGAGCGCGAGGTCCATACGCTATCGGTCGGCGAGCGCCAGCGCATCGAGATCGTGCGCTGCCTGCTCCAGAATCCCCGGCTGCTGATCATGGACGAGCCGACCTCGGTGCTGACGCCGCAGGAGGTGGACAAGCTCTTCGGCACGCTGCGCCAGATCGCCTCGCAGGGCTGCGCGATCCTCTACATTTCGCACAAGCTCCATGAGATCAAGGCGCTGTGCGAGGCCGCCACGATCCTGCGGGCTGGCCGGGTCGTGGCGACCTGCGACCCGCGCATCGAGAGCACGAACCGTATGGCCGAGCTGATGATCGGCGCCGAGTTGCGCCAGATCGCGCATGGCGGAAGCGACGGCGCCGGGCCGGTGCGGCTGTCGGTGTCCGGGCTGACGCTGCCGGGCGAGCCGCCCTTCGGCACCGACCTGCGCGGGGTGGCCTTCGAGGCGCGGGCCGGCGAGATCCTGGGCATCGCCGGCGTCGCCGGCAACGGCCAATCGGAGCTTCTGACCGCCCTGTCCGGTGAACGGCCAGCGAACGGGGCGGATGCGATCATGCTCGACGGCAAGCCCGTGGGGCGGCTGGATGCGGGCGCGCGCCGGGCGCTCGGGCTCTGCTGCGTGCCGGAAGAGCGCAACGGCCATGCCGCGGTCCCCGATTTCTCGCTCGCCGACAATGCGATCCTGACCGCGCGCCACCGCCTCCCGCTGACGCCGCTCGGGCTGATCAGCACGGGAGACGTCAACCGCTTCGCCGACTCGGTGATCAAGCGCTTCGACGTCCGCACCACCGGCACCGCGGCGCTCGCCCGCTCGCTGTCGGGCGGCAATCTCCAGAAGTTCATCATGGGCCGCGAGATCGGCCAGTCTCCGGCCGTGCTCGTCGTCAGCCAGCCGACCTGGGGCGTGGATGCGGGGGCCGCTGCGGCGATCCGGCAGGAACTGGTCGATCTAGCCGCGAACGGCTCGGCGGTGGTGGTGATCTCGCAGGATCTCGACGAGCTGCTCGAACTCGCCGACCGGCTCTGCGTCATCAACGAGGGCCGGCTCTCAGCCCCGCGCGCGGTCGCCAGCCTCGGGATCGACGAGATCGGCCTGATGATGGGCGGGGTGCATGGGGCGGCGGCGGCGCCGGGAGCGCCGGCCCATGCTTGAATGGCGCCGCCGCCGCGAACCGAGCACGATGATGCTCTGGCTCAGCCCGCTGATCGCGATCGGGCTGACGATGCTGCTCGGCATGATCGTCTTCACGGCGATGGGCTATGACGGCTTCCACGCGGTGGAGAGCATCTTCGTGACGCCCTTCGTCGAGCCGCAGCGCTGGCCCGATCTCGGCGTCAAGGCCGCCCCTCTGGTGATGATCGCGCTGGGACTCGCCATCGGCTTTCGCGCCAATGTCTGGAACATCGGCGCCGAGGGCCAGTACATCATGGGCGCGATCGCCGGCACGGGCGTGGCGCTGGCGACGCATGAGATGACCGGCTGGTGGATCCTGCCCGCGATGGCATTTGCCGGCGTGCTCGGCGGCATGGCCTGGGCGGCGGTGCCCGCCTTCCTGCGCGTCCGCCTGCAGGTCAGCGAGATCCTGACCAGCCTGATGCTCACCTACGTGGCGGTACAGGGCCTCTATTACCTCGTGCGCGGTCCCTGGAAGGACCCGGACGGCTTCAACTTTCCGCAGACGCGGATGTTCGGGGCCGACCAGACCCTGCCGGCGATGATGGAGGGCTCGCTCGTCCATCTCGGCATCCCTGCTGCGCTCCTGATCGCGCTCGTTGCATGGCTCTTGATGGAGAAGACGACCGCCGGCTATGCGGTCAAGGTCGTGGGGCTCGCGCCCGCCGCCGCGCGCCATGGCGGCTTCAGCGCCGACCGGGTGACCTGGGCGACGCTGCTGGCGGGCGGCGGGCTCGCTGGGCTCGCCGGGCTGTTCGAGGCGGCCGGCCCCTTCGGCCAGCTCACACCCCAATTCCCGACCGGCTACGGCTTCACCGCGATCATCGTGGCCTTCCTGGGCCGGCTGAACCCGCTCGGCATCGTCTTCGGCGGCATCGTGCTGGCGGCGACCTATGTCGGCGGCGAGATCGCGCAGACGACCGTGCGCCTGCCGCAGGCGGCGACGGGCATGTTCCAGGCGCTGCTGCTGTTCGTGCTGCTGGCAACCGACGTGCTGGTGAAATACCGCATCGGCTGGAAGGTGCGGGCGGCATGAGGGCGCGGGCACGCACGCTTGTCATTCCGGGGCTTCGCGCAGCGAAGAACCCGGAACCCACGACCGGGCGAGACCACCCGGCTGGGCGGGACGAAAGACGAGACGCTCACCCGGTCGTGGTTTCCGGGTTCGCGCCTTTGGCGCGCCCCGGAATGACGAGGGGCGGAGCATGACCACCGCCATCCTCGTCTCGATCCTGATGACCCTCGTCGCCGCCTCGACGCCGATCCTGCTGGCGGCGCTGGGGGAACTCGTCACGGAAAAGGCCGGCGTCCTCAATCTCGGCGTCGAGGGCATGATGCTGTGTGGCGCGGTGGCGGGCTTCGCGGTCGCGTTCAGCACCGGCAGCACGATGCTCGGCCTCCTGGCGGCGATGGTGGCGGGCATGGCCACCGCGATGGTGTTCGCCGTGCTGACGCTGTCGCTGACGGCCAACCAGGTCGCCACCGGCCTCGCCCTGACCATCTTCGGCATCGGCGCCTCCTCGCTGATCGGCGCGGGCTTCGTCGGCCGGACGATCACGCGGCTCGGCCCGGTGTTTCCGGCCGCGCTCTCGGAGCATCCCCTGCTGCGCGCCGTCTTCGGCCACGATATGGTGGTCTATCTCTCGCTCGCGCTGGTGCTCGGCGTCAGCCTGTTCCTGCGCAAGACGCGGCCTGGCCTGATCCTGCGGGCCGTCGGCGAGAACGACGCCTCGGCCCATGCGATCGGCTACCCCGTCATCGCCATCCGCTACGCGGCGATCGCCTTCGGGGGGGCGCTGGCGGGGCTGGGCGGGGCCTATTTCTCGCTGGCGCTGACACCGATGTGGGCCGACGGGCTCACCGCGGGCCGCGGCTGGATCGCACTCGCGCTCGTCGTATTCGCCGCCTGGCGGCCGGGCCGCCTGCTGCTCGGCGCCTATCTGTTCGGTGCGGTGATGACGCTGGAGCTCCAGGCCAAGGCGGCCGGCATCACCTGGCTCGCGCCCGAGCTTCTTGCGATGACGCCCTATCTTGCGACTGTCGCGGTTCTGACCATGATGTCGCTAGGCCGCAGATCGGGCCGGCTCAACGCGCCGGCCTGTCTCGGCAAGCCTTTCTCGGCGTCGTGACGCCGCCCCGCAACCGGAGACCACATTCATGACCTCGATCATCACCCGCCGCCGGTTCAATTTCGGTGCCGGCGCCAGCGCCGCCGCCCTGCCCCTGCTCGGCACGGGCGCGCGGGCCCAGGCGCCGCTCGGCGTCGGCTTCATCTATGTCGGCCCCATCGGCGACCACGGCTGGACCTGGACGCATGACCAGGGCCGGCTCGCGCTGGAGAAGGAATACGGCGCGAAGATCAAGACCAGCTTCATCGAGAAGGTCGCTGAGGGCCCCGACGCCGCGCGCGCGATCCGCCAGCTCGCCCAGGCCGGCAACCAGCTGATCTTCACGACCTCGTTCGGCTTCATGAATCCGACGATCCAGGTCGCCAAGCAGTTTCCGAAGCTGAAATTCGAGCACGCGACCGGCTATCAGCGCGCCGATAACGTCGCGACCTACAATGCCCGCTTCTACGAGGGCCGCGCGGTCATCGGCACGATCGCCGGGCACATGTCGAAGTCGGGCCAGGCCGGCTACATCGCCTCCTTCCCGATCCCCGAGGTGGTGATGGGCATCAACGCCTTCACGCTCGCTGCCCGCAAGGTGAACCCGAACTTCAGGACCAAGGTGATCTGGGCCTCGACCTGGTACGATCCGGCCAAGGAGGCCGACGCCGCCAAGGCGCTCATCGACCAGGGTTGCGACATCATCACCCAGCACACCGACTCGGCGGCGGCGCTGCAGGCGGCCGAGCAGCGCGGCGTCTTCGCCTTCGGCCAGGCCTCCGACATGAAGGCCTTCGCGCCCAAGGCGCATCTGACCGCAATCGTCGACGACTGGTCCGGCTACTACATCAAGCGCGTCAAGGAGGTGATGGACGGCAGCTGGAAGAGCGGCGACGTCTGGCACGGCATCAAGGACGGCATGGTCAAGATCGCGCCCTACAATGACGCCGTGACGCCGGCTGCGCGCGCCGCCGCCGACGCGGTCACGAAGGGCATCGTCGCCGGCACGCTCCACCCTTTCACCGGGGAGCTGAAGGACCAGAAGGGCGAGGTCCGCCTGAAGGCCGGCGAGACCGCGTCGGACGCGATCCTGTCCAAGATGGACTGGTATGTGGACGGCGTGCAGGCGTGAGGCCTGTCATTCCGGGGCGTCGCGTAGCGAAGAACCAGGAACCCACGACCGGGCGAGCGTTTGCGAACGCTATCGGCACGGGTTTGACCCCGTAGTAGGTTCCGGGTTCGGCCTTTCAGGCCGCCCCGGAATGACGGCGAGGGGGCTGTCCAACATTCTTGCAGCGGCCCCCTTGCAGATATTTTAAGCTTGAAACAATATGCCCTCATCGCGCGGTCAAGGAGGTCGAGGGGACCCCTGTCGCGCTGTCGCTTTCTCGTTCGTCCCGGGAGGACATCGACATGACGCTCAAATTCTCGCTTTCGCTCGGCGCCGGCCTGCTCGCACTCGGCATCGCTTCCGCTCAGGCGCAGGAGCCGCTGAAGATCGGCGTCGTCAGCGTGCTGACCGGCCCGGCTGCAGCACTCGGCCAGCAGGTGCGCGACGGCTTCCAGCTCGCGGTCGACCAGAACGGCGGCAAGCTGGGCGGCGTGCCGGTGCAGATCACGGTGATCGATGACGAACTCAAGCCGGATGTCGCGGTCGGCAAGGTCAAGGGCTATGTCGAGAGCGCGAAGGCCGATTTCGTGGTCGGCCCGGTGTTTTCGAACATCCTCGGCGCGATCGCCAAGCCCGTGCTGGATTCCGGCGCCTTCCTGATCTCACCCAATGCCGGCCCGTCGACCATGGCCGGCAAGGGCTGCCACCAGAACTTCTTCGTCACCTCCTACCAGAACGACCAGGTGCACGAGGTTCTCGGCAAGCATGCCCAGGACCAGGGCTACAAGCGCGCCTACATCATCGCGCCGAACTACCAGGCCGGTAAGGACTCGCTCGCCGGCTTCAAGCGCTATTTCAAGGGCGAGATCGTCGACGAGGTCTATGCGCCGCTGACCTCGATGGATTTCGCCTCCGACCTCGCCAAGATCGCCTCGACCAAGCCCGACGTGGTCTTCGCCTTCCTCCCGGGCGGGTTGGGCGTCAACTTCGTCAAGCAGTGGTCGCAGGCCGGCCTTCAGGGCAAAATTCCCTTCCTCTCAGCCTTCACGGTCGATGAATCGACGCTGCCGGCGCAGCAGGATGCAGCGGTTGGCCTGTTCGGCGGCATGACCTGGGCGCCCAACATGGACAACCCGCAGAGCAAGAAATTCGTCAGCGCCTATGAGGCGGCCTACAAGATCGTGCCGGGTTCCTACGCGATGCAGGCCTATGACGCGGCCATGCTGATCGACTCTGCCATCAAGGCAGCCGGCGGCACGGCCGACAAGGACAAGATCCGGGCCGCCCTGAAGAAGGCCGACTTCACCTCTCTGCGCGGCAAGTTCAAGTTCAACACCAACGGCTACCCGATCCAGGACTTCTACCTGGTCAAGGCCGCCAAGCGCGCCGATGGCAAGTTCCAGACCGAGATCGTCTCGAAGGTCTTCGCCGACTATGCCGACCCGCACGCGAAGGACTGCGCGCTGAAGTGATCTGACGCAGCGGACCAACACATCCGCCGCCGTCATCCCGGACCAGCCGCGAAGCGGCGCCGATCCGGGATCCATCGAAGGGCCTCGTACTCGACGATGGATTCCGGGTCTCCGCTTCGCTGCGCCCGGAATGACGGCCGAGGTTGATCGCAAGGGCACAGCGAGCCACCGATCCCATGACCACCGGCCTCCTCATCGTCCAGATCCTGAACGGCCTCCAGCTCGGCATCCTGCTGTTCCTGGTCGCCGCCGGGCTGACGCTCGTCTTCGGCGTGATGGACTTCATCAATCTGGCGCA
Source organism: Allobosea sp. R86505 (assembly GCF_042466375.1). Lineage (NCBI taxonomy): Bacteria > Pseudomonadati > Pseudomonadota > Alphaproteobacteria > Hyphomicrobiales > Alloboseaceae > Allobosea > Allobosea sp. R86505. The sequence continues at coordinate 4,019,912 of NZ_JAXHPY010000001.1, forward strand.
TGGCGTGCAGTACATGCTCGGCGCCTATCTTGCGGTGACCTTCGTCGGCATCACCGGCAGCTTCGTGCTCGGGCTGGTGCTGGCGCTGGCGGCCGCGCTGGTGATCGGGCTCGCGCTCGAGTTCCTTGTCTTTCGACATCTCTACGCCCGCGACCATCTCGACCAGGTGCTGGCGACCTTCGGGCTGATCCTGCTGCTGAACCAGGGCGTGAAGATGCTCTGGGGTGCCGCGCCGCTCTCGGTGCCGGTCCCGTCCTTCCTGTCGGGCAATGTCGCGCTGCTCGACGGCATCCTCTATCCGACCTACCGCTTCGCGCTGATCGGCTCAGGGCTCGCCGTCGGCGCCCTGCTCTGGTTCGTCGTCGAGAAGACGCGCACGGGCATGCTGCTGCGGGCCGGCGCCTCGAATGCGCCCATGGTTTCGGCGCTCGGCGTCGACATCAACAAGCTCTTCATGATCGTCTTCGCCTTCGGCACGATGCTGGCGGCCTTCGCCGGCGCCATGGCGGCCCCGATTCTCTCGGTCGAGCCCGGCATGGGCGACAACATCCTGATCCTCGCCTTCGTCGTCATCGTCGTCGGCGGCATCGGCTCGATCCGGGGCGCCTTCGTCGGGGCCCTGATCGTCGGCCTCGTCGACACGCTCGGCCGATCCTTCATGAACGACCTGCTGCGGCTGTTCATGAGCGCCCCCTCGGCCCGGGCGGCGGGCGCAGCCCTGTCCTCGATGCTGATCTATCTCGTCATGGCGATCGTGCTGTTCGTCCGACCCGAGGGGCTCCTGCCCTCGAAGGGCCGGGCATGAGCGAGGCGACCACGACCCTGCCCGGGCCAACTGCACGGGCGCTGCCCCTGCCCGCGCGGCGTGTCCTGCTGATCCCGGTCCTGCTCTTCGGGCTGCTGGCGCTGCTGCCGCTCGCGGTTGCGCTCGGCCTGCCTTCGCACTGGCTGACGCTAGTGACGCGGGCGATGATCTTTGCCATCGCGGCGCTTTCGCTCGACCTCATCCTCGGCGTTGGCGGGCTGGTCTCCTTCGGCCACGCCGCCTTCGTCGGGATCGGGGCCTATGCGACCGGGATCATGATCACGGAAGGTCTGGCGGAGACCCTGCTGATCCTGCCCGTGGTGCTGGCGGTCTGTGGTCTCTTCGGGCTGGTCACGGGCTATGTCTCGCTGCGCACGCGCGGCGTCACCTTCATCATGATCACGCTGGCCTTCGGGCAGATGGTCTATTTCCTGGCGCAGGCGCTGTCCGCCTATGGCGGCGACGACGGGCTGACGCTCTACCAGCGCAGCACGGTGCTGGGCTTCGATGCGTTCCGCAGCCGCACCGGCTTCTTCTACATCGTGCTCGGCGTGCTCCTGGCGTGCTACCTCCTCGTCCGCGTGATCGTCGCCTCGCGCTTCGGCCGTGTCCTGCGCGCCGCGCGTGAGAACGCCACGCGCGTCTCCGTCACCGGGTTCCAGGTCTCGCAGGTACGGCTCGTCGCCTATGTGATCAGCGGGCTGATCGCGGGCCTGTCCGGCTTCCTGCTCGCCAACCAGACCGAGTTCGTCAGCCCGGCCTTCATGTCCTGGCCGCGCTCCGGCGAGCTCATCTTCATGGTGGTGCTCGGCGGCGTCGGCTCGCTGCACGGCGCCATCATCGGGGCGCTCGCCTTCCTCTTCGCCGAGGACATCCTCGCCGGCTGGACCGAGCACTGGAAGGTCATCTTCGGGCCGATGATCGTGCTCTTCGTGCTGTTCACGCGCGGCGGGCTGGTCGGGCTGATGCGCAAGCTCGGGGCCGGCCGCGATGACTGAGCCCGTGCTCGTCCTCTCCGGCATCCAGAAGGCCTTCGGCGCGCTCAAGGTGACCGACGGCGTCAGCCTCTCGGTCTCGCCGGGCGAATTGCACGCCCTGATCGGCCCCAACGGCGCGGGCAAGACAACACTGGTCCACCAGATCTCGGGGATGCTGCGGCCCGATACCGGCAGCATCCGCTTCCGCGGGCAGGACATCACGGGCTTCTCGCCCGAACGGCGAGCCCGGGCGGGGCTCGCCCGGACCTTCCAGATCACTTCGACGATCCCGTCGCTCTCGGTGCTGGAGAATGTCGCGCTCGGGGCGCAGGCGCGGGCGGTCCATCCGCTGGCGCTGTTTCGCCACGCGGCCCGGGACGAGGCGCTGAATGCGCCAGCCTGGGCGGCGCTCGAGGCCGTCGGCCTCACCGAGCGCGCCCATGTCCTGGCCGGGCGGCTGTCGCATGGCGAGAAGCGCGCGCTCGAGATCGCGATGGCGCTGACGCTGGAGCCGGCCGCGATCCTGCTGGACGAGCCGCTCGCCGGCGTCGGCCGCGAGGAGGGCGAGCGGCTGATCGCGCTGCTCGCCAGCCTGAAAGGCCGCTACGCCATGCTGCTGGTCGAGCACGACATGGAGGCGGTTTTCGCACTGGCCGACAGCGTCAGCGTGCTGGTCTATGGTCGCGTCATCGCCTCGGGCGAGCCGGCGGCGGTTCGCGCCGACCCGGCGGTCCGCGAAGCCTATCTCGGCGAGGAGAGGTGATGAGCAACCACCTCAATCGTCATTGCGAGCGAAGCGAAGCAATCCAGGGGCGGCAGAGCTCTACGCCCCCCTGGATTGTTTCGTCGCTGTCGCTCCTCGCAATGACGAACAGCGAGGAGACGTAGGATGCTCGTCGTCGAGGGGCTCGATGCCGGCTATGGCGAGGCGCAGATCCTGTTCGGGGTCGATCTCGCGATCGGCGAAGGCGAGGTGGTGACGCTGCTCGGCCGCAACGGCATGGGCAAGACCACGACCATCCGCGCGATCATGGGGCTGATCCCGCCCAAGGCCGGCCGGGTCAGCGTCGCCGGGCGTGACCTGACAGGCGCGCCCGCCTTCCGGATCGCGCAAGCCGGCATCGGCCTCGTGCCCGAGGGGCGCATGATCTTCCCGACGCTCTCCGTCGAGGAGAACCTGATCGCCACCGCCGCCAGCCGCTTCGGCAAGGCCCGCTGGGACATCGAGCGGATCTACGCCTTCTTCCCGCGCCTGAAGGAGCGCCGCGCCAACCGCGGTAACCAGCTCTCCGGTGGCGAGCAGCAGATGCTGGCGATCGGCCGGGCCCTGATGACCAATCCCCGGCTGATCATCCTGGACGAGGCGACGGAGGGTCTGGCGCCGATCATCCGCCAGGAGATCTGGGCCTGCCTTGCCGCGCTCAAGGCCGAGGGCGAGTCGATCCTGGTGATCGACAAGAATGTCGATGCGCTGGCCAAGATCGCCGACCGCCATGTCGTGCTGGAGAAGGGCCGCGTCGTCTGGCGCGGCAGCAGCGACGACCTGCGCAGCGACAGCGCGGTCAAGGACCGCTTTCTGCATTTCTGACGAGCGAGGACATCTGCGATGAAGCCACTGACCGCCGGCGTGACCCGGGCCAATGAGGGGCTCGATTCGATTTCCTGGAACATCCTCGGCCAGACCTATGTGCCGAAGTCGCTGAGCGAGGACTCCTTCTCCTGGCACGCGACCTTCCCGCCCGGCACCTTCGTACCGCCGCATATCCACACTACGCAGGATGAGTTCATCTACATGCTCGAGGGGCGGCTCGACCTCGTCCTCGACGGGGCCGAGAGCCATGCCCTGCCGGGCGACCTGATCCGGCTGCCGCGCAATGTCCCGCACGGTCTCTTCAACAAGAGCGAATCCACCGTGAAGTGCCTGTTCTGGGTGGCGCCGACGGCGCGGCTCTACGACCTGTTCTGGGGCATCCACTCCATGGCCGAGCAGAATCCTGCCGATGTCGTGGCGCTCTCGGCCAAGCACGAGGTCGATTTCCTGCCGCCGCCGCCCGACGGCGCCTGACGAGTGCGGGGTAAGGTTAAGCGCGGGTAAAGGCTGCACGGACGGCCGGTTTGCGGCAGTTTCACCGGCACGACGCCTCCGATTTCCCGGAGGTCTTTTGCGGGAGCCTGCCGATGATCGCCGATCGCCGCCTCCAGGCGCGCAGCCGCCTCCACCAGCCGGCTCGGCTCGTGTTCAACGGCGAGCAGTCGGTGCTGGCCTGCACCGTGCGCAATCGCTCGCAGACCGGCGCGATGGTGAGGATGGCGGACTGGATCGAGCTGCCGGACACCTTCGAACTCGACATCCAGGCCGGCGACAGCCGTCGCGTCCGCCAATGCTGGCGGCGCGGCGACGATGTCGGAGTCGCCTTCCTGACGCCCGAGGAGACCCGGCCGAGCGAGGTCATCTCGCTGGCGGAAGCCCGTGCCCGCCGGGCTGGCCGCAGCGATCCGGCCTGAGCCCGCCGTCTTTCGCGCATCCGGGCGACTGATCGTTAAACATTGAACGAGCCAGCTGCTGCAGCGCAGCGCGGACTCTGGCATGGTCACTTCGAGGCGGCATGGGCCGCCCGATGAAGACGGCCGGGATCGAGCCATGACCACGGAGCGGCGCCAGACGCCACGGTTGCGCTCTCTTCTGGGCGCGCGAGCGCGCTACAACCAGAAGCGCGCGACCCTGGACTGCGTCGTCCGCAACATCTCCGATGGGGGCGCCCTCATCGTGGTGCCGGACTCGGTGCTCCTGCCCTCCGATTTCGAACTCGAGATCGCCCAGCGCCAGTGCTGCTACCGGGCCCATGTCCGTTGGCGGACGGGCACGCGCATCGGCGTCTCCTTCGAGTCCGAGACGGTTCCGGAGACCGCAAACCCTGCGGAAACCGACGTCGCGATGCGGCTGCGCATGGCCGAGCGGGACAATGCCCGCATGAAGAGCCGCATCCAGCAACTGACCGAAGCCGGCTGACGGCCGGGACTCGCCCGCCAACTCGGCGGGTCGAGGAGGCGCGTCGCCACCGCGCGGCGCGTTAAGGTTAACAGAAGGTTAAGCCGGCTTCATTCCCTGATCGCTGTTACTGTTTATCGCAGTAATCGACATGACGTTAGGGAATTTAATACTATGATTGTTGAGCGACGAAAGAAACAACGCCTCCGATCTCTGCTGGGAGGTCGCATCAGTTTCAACCAAAAGAACTGCACACTCGACTGTGTCGTCCGCAATGTTTCAGATGACGGGGCGCTGCTGGTGATTTCCGACTCCATCGCGCTGCCGATCGCCTTCGATCTCGACATCGCGCGCCATCAGCGCTCCTATGTCGCGCGGATCCGATGGCGCGACGGCGAGCGCGTCGGCGTCGCCTTCGAGGCCCCTTCCAGCGGCGAAGTCGTGCCGCTCGACATGGCGCGACGCCTGAAGCACTGCGAACAGGACAACGCCCGGCTGAAGAGCCGCATCCGGCAACTGACCGAAGCCGGCTGAACGGCTCAGCTCCGCCGCGCGAGTTGCTCCTGCGAGAACCCGGCCTTGCCGGCATAGGACTTCACGATCGCCTCGCGCTTGGCATAGCTCAGGACTCGCTCGACATCGTCGAAGCCGTTCGGCGCCAGTTGCTCGACGGCGTCGATGACGCGCTCGGGGCCGCCCTTGCGGTTCAGCGCCACGATCTCCGCCGTCGCCGGCAGGCGCTGTGCCTCATAGGCTGCAAGCGCGTGGCGCGGATGCTCCGAACGGACCAGCGCATCGGACAGGCAGCGCGCGTCGAGGATCGCCTGGGACGCCCCGTTCGAGCCGACCGGATACATCGGATGGGCGGCATCGCCGAGCAGCGTGACGCGGCCATGGGTCCAGCGCGGCAACGGGTCCCGGTCGCACATCGGGTAATCCCAGAATCCGGGGCTCGCCTGGATCAGCCCGAGAATGTCGACGCCGGGCACGGTGAAGCGGCGCGCGAAGGGCAGCACGTCCTCGAGCCGCCCAGGCTTCGACCACGCCTCCTTCGGCGGCGGCTTCGCGGGATCGCCTGTGCGGATGTTGACGACCCAGTTGGTCAGCCGGGTCTGGGCCGTCTTGCCCTTGGCGATCGGGTAGAGCACCAGCTTGCCGGCCATGCCGCCGGCGACGATCATGCTCTCCCCGTCGAGGAAGACGGGCCAGTCGCAGGCGCCGCGCCACATCTGCACGCCGTACCAGCGCGGCGGCCCCTGGTCGGGGAAGTAATGGGCACGCACCATCGAGTGGATGCCATCGGCCGCGACGAGAATGTCGCCGCGTGCGGTCTCGCCCGTCTCGCCCCGACGCGAATCGGCGAAGTGAGCGGTGACGCCGCCCTCGTCCTGGATGAAGCCCTGCAGCCGTCGGCCGGTCCGGACCGCGCCGTCGCCCAGCCGCGCCACGACGGCGTCGCGGATCACCGCCTGGAGGCGCCCGCGATGGATCGAGAACTGCGGCGTCGGGGCGCCCGCATGCAGACCGCGCGGCTCGCGCCAGACCGTCTGGCCGAAGCGGTTCATGTAGACCAGTTCGCGGGTGCGGATCGCGACGGCGTCGAGCGCCGGCAGCAGGCCGAGATCGGCCAGTTCGCGGATGGCGTGCGGCAGGGTGTTGATCCCGACGCCGACTTCCCGGATCTCGCTGGCCTGCTCGTAGACGACCGCGCCGATCCCACGCGCCTGCAGCATCAATGCGAGCGTCAGGCCGCCGATGCCGCCTCCGACGATGATGACCTTCATGCCGCTTCCCCAGAACCCTCGATTATTTCAAGCTTGAAATAACAGGCGCAACCTTGTCAATCACACCGGATCGAGACGCCCTTTGGTTGCGTCGGCGCCACAATTCGCGGAACGAACGCGAATTCTGTGCGTATCTAGCCGCGCGGGCATCGCCTTTCGACGGTGGTCGTGGCAACAGCCGCAGCCGCATCGTGTGGCCTGCGGCCTTCGCGCTGCGTTTTCGGACGGGCCGGACGACCCTTCGCGTCGCGTGATGCCCCACAACGCTCCCCATGGAGGATTTCATGACCAAGAATGAACTGATCGCCGCCATTGCCGATGAGACCGGCAAGCCGAAGACGGACGTCTCCGCCATCCTGGCCTCGCTCGGCACCGTCGTCGCGAAGACCCTGAAGGCGGGCGACGACATCACGCTGGGTGGCGTCGGCAAGTTTTCGGCCGCCAAGCGCGAGGCTCGCGAGGCCCGCAACCCCTCGACCGGCGCCACCATCAAGGTTCCGGCCAAGACCGTCGTGAAGTTCAAGGTCACCAAGGATCTCGCCGACGCCGTGGCGTGATCGCCCCAGCCCTGCCGTCGTTCCGCGCCGCTGATCGGCCGGAACCACGGCCGGGTCCGGCTTGACCCCGGCGCGGGGCGCGCCAGAGTAGCGCGATGTTCCTGCGACTCTTCACCGATCTGCGGGCCGCCAAGGTCCCCGTCACGCTGCGCGAGTATCTCGCGCTGCTCGAGGGCGTGGAGGCCGATCTGGCCGAGCACCGGGTCGAGGATTTCTATCACCTCGCCCGCTGCTGCCTGGTGAAGGACGAGCGTCATCTCGACCGCTTCGACCAGGTCTTCGGACAGGTCTTCAAGGGCCTGGAGACGCTGGGCCAGGCGGTCGAGGCGCAGGCCATCCCCGATGAGTGGCTGCGCAAGCTGGCCGAGAAATACCTCACCGACGCCGAGAAGGCGCAGATCGAGGCACTCGGCTGGGACAAGCTCTTCGAGACGCTGAAGCAGCGCCTCGCCGAACAGAAGGGCCGCCACCAGGGCGGCTCGAAATGGATCGGCACCGCCGGCACCTCGCCCTATGGCGCCTATGGCTACAATCCCGAGGGCGTCCGCATCGGGCAGGACGGCAACCGGAATTTCCGGGCGGTGAAGGTCTGGGACAAGCGCGAGTTCAAGGACTTCGACGACACGCGCGAACTCGGCGTGCGCAACCTGCGCATCGCGCTGCGCCGCTTGCGCAAGTTCGCCCGCACGGGTGCGGCCGAGGAACTCGATCTCGATTCGACGATCAGCGAGACGGCAAGGCATGGCTATCTCGACGTGAAGCTGCGGCCCGAGCGGCGCAATGCCGTGAAGGTCCTGCTCTTCCTGGATGTCGGCGGCTCGATGGACTGGCACATCGAACTGGCCGAGGAGCTGTTCTCGGCGGCGCGGGCCGAGTTCAAGCATTTCGAGCATTTCTACTTCCACAACTGCCCCTATGAGCGGGTCTGGCGCGAGAACCGGCGCCGGCACGACCAGACGATTCCGACGCTGGAACTGCTGCGGACCTATCCGGCCGATTACCGCGTCGTCTTCGTCGGCGACGCCTCGATGAGCCCCTACGAGATCGCGATGCCCGGCGGTTCGGTCGAGCACTGGAACGAGGAGGCCGGGGCGGTCTGGATGGAGCGGATCACGGGCCGCTTCCCGAAATCGGTCTGGCTCAACCCGGTGCAGCAGCATCTGTGGAGCTACACCCAGTCGATCCGGCAGATCGGCTCGCTCATGGGCGGGCGGATGTTCCCGCTGACGCTCGACGGTCTCGACGGGGCGATGAAGGTGCTGGCGCGGTAGCGGGCGCGCCAAATAGATGATTTTGCAATGATGCCGCTCAGGAAATTGCCCGATTTTTCAAGCGAAGCTGACGAACAAGCCTTTTGGGCGACCCACGACTCCAACGATTATGTCGATTGGAGCAAGGCAAGACGGGTTCGTTTTCCGAACCTCAAGCGGGCGTGCCTTGGTGAAACCGCAGCCGCCAGCGTCCCTGATCCCGAACCCATATCGAACTCCTCAGGGATTGCTCCTCGTTCGGATCAGATGTCGACCGGCGAGCGGACCGATAAGTGAGCAGCGCGACCGTTTCACCAAGCAAGCTGATCCGAAAATCAAAAGCTCGTCTGACGAACATCGGCCTTTCACCCGCAAGCGCAGCGATCGTCTGGTCGCGATCATAAATCCCGCCCGAGCGGGCGAATTCCACGAAATCATCGGCAAGCAGTTCACCGACGGCCTCGCCTGAGGTGCGCCAGCCTGGGGATAGGAGCTTTTCCTCCTGCTCGATGAGCAAGGCCAGCAGAGCCCCGTTGCCGGCGCCGGTGTCTGTCGCTTCGTTCATCGCACCTCCTCTCGGCCACCACCGCCGAACCAAAGCAATTGCCGCTTTGATGGCCAGAGACAAGCTTGGGGCAAGCCGCTATGGCTCGCGCCATGACGCTGATCGCAGACGACGACACCCCTCCACCCTCCTGGCGCCAACGCGCGCGTCCGGTCGGCTTCGAGATCTCCTATCAGCTGGAAGGCGACACGCTCGTCGTCGATTCCACGCGGAAGGTCGATCGCGTCCGCCTCTCGGCGGTCGAACAGGTCCGGTTCGTCTATGCGCCGAGCAATCTCAGCTCGAAGGGCTTCAAGACGCAGCTGCGCCTGTCCGACGGCAAGACCATCACCTTCGGCAACCTGTCCTGGCGCTCGCTGACCGAGATGGACCGTGACGACGCCGGCTACCACGCCTTCGTGAGCGCGCTGGCGGCCGCAATCGCCCAAGCCAATCCACGCGCGCGCTTCGTCGCCGGCAAGCCGTCGCTGCTCTGGATCGCGCTGGCGACGGTCAGCACGCTGTCCCTGCTGATGCTCGCCTTCTTCACCGGCCGCGCGTTGCTGCAGGGCGCCTATTCGACCGCCCTGCTCGGCCTGTTGCTGGCAGCGGCCTCCTATTGGCAGGTCATGCCCATGGTGACGCTGAACAAGCCGCGCGAACTCGCGCTCGGCGAGGTGCCTGATGACCTCGTCCCGGGCCGGCGCGCCTGACGCCGCTCAGCGGACGACCAGCACCGAGCATTTGGCCCGTCGCACGATCGACGAGGCATTGGAGCCGATGACATAGGCGAGAATGCCGGGTTCGTGCGAGCCGATCACGACGAGATCGGCCCCGCTCGCATCGGCCTCCGCCAGAACCTCGCCATGGACAGAGCCGATCAGCACCTTGGCGGAAACCTGCGCCTCGGGAAGGTCGATCTTGGCGGCGATGGCGGCGAGCTTCGCCTCGGCATCCTCCTGCTGCTCGGCGTCGAACCCCGCCGGCACGAATTCCATATAGGTGACCGGCACGAGCGAGCGGACATAGACCAGCCTGACGGCGCCGCCCGACGCCTTGGCGAAAGAGGTGGCGGCGGCGATGGCGGGCTCGGCCATCTCCGGCTCGGCGATGTCGACGGGAACCAGAATCGACTTGTACATTTCGCTCTCCTCGCTGCTGCGTGAGCCATCCTAGGGCCTGCGGCGGCCGGCGCGATGATCCAGCGCAAAAGGACGCTTCGGGCTTTGCCCTCGGTGCGGCGCTGGCGCGCCATGCACGGGACCACGCTACCCAACGTTGCCCGGCCATTCTAGAAGGGATTCCCTGCGGGCCTCGGCCCTGCCTTGCCGCGGTGATCTCCTCCGCACTCCCCGAACGGGCCCTGCGATGTCCGACACCGCCTCCCGGCAGCCCCGCCCCGCCGCCTTCCTGACGTCGCCCACCGTCTTCCTGATGACGCTGGCCTTCATCAACTGGCTCGGCTTCGCCAGCTGGAGCGCGCTGCTGAACAATTTCGCCAAGGAGGCGGCCGGCTTCTCCGGCGCCGATATCGGCATTCTGCAGTCGGTCCGCGAGATTCCAGGCTTCCTCGCCTTCACCGCCATCATCCTGTTCTGGTTCATGCGCGAACAGATGCTGGCCTATGTCAGCCTGGTGACGCTCGGCATTGGCGTCGCGGTGACCGGCTACCACCCCACGCTGGGCGGCCTGCTGCTGACCACGACGATCATGTCGATCGGCTTCCACTATTACGAGACGGCGCAGCAGTCGCTGCAGCTCCAGCTGCTGCCGAAAAAGGAAGCGCCGCGCCTGCTCGGCCGCATCGCCGGCGCCTCGGCGACGGCCCAGCTTCTCGCCTTCGGGTCGATCGCGGTGGTCTGGCGGGTGTTCCAGCCGGGCTATATCGTGGTTTTTCTCGTCGCCGGCGGGTTGGTCGTGGTCCTCGCGCTGCTCGCCTGGCTGCTGTTTCCGCGGTTCGAGGGCACCGTTCCGCAGAACAAGGGCTTCGTGCTGCGCAAGCGCTACTGGCTCTACTACGCGCTGACCTTCATGTCGGGCGCCCGGCGGCAGATCTTCATGGCCTTCGGTGGCTTCCTGCTGGTCGAGCGCTTCGGCTATGACGTCTCGGCGACCGCGATGCTGCTGCTGGCGACCTATGGCATCAACACCTTCATGGGCCCCGCCTTGGGGCATCTCGTCGGCCGTGTCGGCGAGCGCGCCACGATCCAGCTCGAGAACGTCTCGCTGGTCGTCGTCTTCGTGGGATATGCGCTGGCCAGCCAGGGCCATTTCGCCGGCTGGGGCGTCTTCGTCGCGGGCGCGCTGTTCATCGTCGATGGGGTGTTCTTCACGCTCACCCTGGCGCAACGCACCTATTTCCAGAAGATCGCCGACCCGGCCGACATTGCACCGACCTCGGCGGTGGCCTTCACGATCAACCACATCGCAGCGGTGTTCCTGCCGGTGACCTTCGGCCTGATCTGGCTGCGCGACCCGGCGATCGTGTTCTACATCGGCTCCGGCGTGGCGATCGTCTCGCTGAGCCTGGCGTTCCTGGTGCCGCGACATCCGGCTCCGGGGGCGGAAACGACCATGTCCCCCGCCCTGCCCGCCGCCGCCGAGTAGACCGGCCGGTCCGGGCGCTCAGCCCTGGCGCGACGGGGTGCGGACGACGAGGCCGTCGAGATCGTCGCGCAGCTTGATCTGGCAGGAGAGGCGCGAAGTCGGCTTCACCTCGAAGGCGAAGTCGAGCATGTCCTCTTCCATCGGCTCGGGCCGGCCGGCCTTCGCCGTCCAGGCCTCGTCGACATAGACATGGCAGGTCGCGCAGGCGCAGGCGCCGCCGCACTCGGCCTCGATGCCCGGCACGCCGTTGCGAATGGCGACTTCCATCACCGTGGCCCCGGCTTCGCCCTCGACCGTCCGGCTCTCTCCGTGCGCGTCGATGAAGGTGACCTGCGGCATCTCGAACTCCAGCATGCGAGGGGACGCGCTCGCCTTAGAGCATTTCCAACCGGCGGGGAACGCCCTTTGCGTGATCCCGCCCTGCGGCGGATCGGTGCGGGCGCCCGCAGCGCTCAGGCTGCGCTGTCGAAGCGACCGATGACCGCACGCGCCTCGGCAGCGGCCAAAGCGAGCGTGTCCATGGCCGCCTCGGTCCGTCGTGCGTCCGCCTCGGCGATCCGCTGCTCGATGGCGTCCGCGGCCTCGGCGACCTGCCAGGCTCCAACGGCCCTGGCCGCCCCCTTGAGGGTATGGGCCGCGTCCATCCGGGCGCGCGAATCCTCGGCCTGGTGGATCGTGCGCAGATGATGGACGCATTGCTGGGCGAACAGGGCGAGAAGCTCGCGCTCGAGTTCGTGGTCGCCGCCGGTCTGACGGGCGAGATGGACAAGATCGATGGCGGACTGGGGCATCAAAGGCTCGAAAATGGCGGTTCTGGCGGTTCGCGGCGACGGTCGGCGCAGACTTCAGAAAGCGCCGTCATGGTGAACGAGGCGTTAACGACGTTTGTGAATCGGCACGGCAAACGGGTTCCCAATGCTATGAGCGTCAACTACCCTTCCAATTGGTAAATGATGGGCGCAGTGTTTCTCCCCCTGCCGGACCAGAGGCGGTCCGTGCCCAAGGGGCGAAACGCGATCGGGCGTTCCTCGAGTAGCGTGGCGAGGCGGCACAGCATGAATCGGCAAAAGAAGCTCCAGGATCCGACGGAAGCCGCGATGTCCGCGATCGAGGAGGCCCTCCGGCTCGACCAGCCGAAGGCGGGCTCCGAGAGCGAGCCGGCCACCGAGCCCAAGCTTCCCGCCACCACCGAGAACGACCTGAAGCTCGAGCTGCCGCGCATCGAGCAGCCGGCGCCGCAGCCGGCTGCAGCCGCCGCGCCGCCGCCCCGGCCCGCGATCGCACCCGACACCAGCCGGGTCGCCAATGACGACCGGCGCGATTCCACCTCGCTGGTCCAGGCCTTTTCGGTCCGGCCTTCGGCCAAGCCCTACTGGTTCGCCGCGCTCGCCACGCTGACCTGGCTCGGTGGCGCCGCCTTCGTCCTCAACAGCCGCCTCGGCGCCACCGAGGGTGGCGTGCCGGACCGTCTCGCGGCCTTCGGCGTCGGCGAGTGGACGCTGATGGCACTGGCGATCGGCGCGCCGGTCGTGTTCTTCTTCGTGCTGGCGGCGCTCTATCGTCGCACGCAGGAAATGCGTCTGGTCTCGCGGGCCATGACCGAGGTCGCCTTGCGGCTGGCCGAGCCCGAGGTGGTGGGGGCCGATTCCGTCCTCTCGCTGAGCCAGACCATCCGCCGCGAGGTCGCGGCGATGGGGGACGGCATCGAACGGGCCGTCGCCCGTGCCGGCGAGCTGGAGACGATCGTGCGCGGCGAAATCGCCACGCTCGAGCGCGCCTATGCAGACAACGAAATCCGCCTGCGGGCCCTGATCGACGAGCTGGTGACACAGCGCGAGGCGGTCGTCGGCAATGCCGAGCGGGTCAAGTTCGCGATCAGTGGCGCCCATGAGAACCTGTCGAAGGACCTCGACAACGCCAGCCGGACGATCGCCGAGGCCGTCGCCCAGGCCGGCGACCGGGTCACCGGCTCGCTCGGCGAGAAGGGCGACCAGATCACGCTGGCGCTGGGACGCGCCGGCGAACGCATGATCGACGAGATCAGCGGCCGCGGCAGCGAACTGGTGGAGCGCCTGCAGGTCACCTCCGGGGAGGTCAGCGAAAGGCTGTCGGGCGCCAGCGACGGCCTCTCTACGCTGCTCGACGGCCGTGCCCGCGACATCGCCTCCTCGCTGGAGCGCACCGGCGCCGCCCTCGCCGAAGGCCTCGCCACGGGAGCGCGCGACGTCACCCGCGCCATCAGCGAGACCGGTGCGCAGGTGGTGGACACGCTGACGACCCGCGTCGACACCGTGAACCAGACGCTGCGTGCGACCGGCGAAACGCTGGCGCAGGACATCGCCGCGCGCGGGACCGAAGCGGCCGAGCGCTTCGAGAGCAGCAGCCGCAGCATGGTGGCGCTGATCGATGACCAGAGCGAGGCGCTGCGGGTGCGGCTGGCCGAGACCGGCGAGAGCCTGCGGGCCTCGCTCGCCGAGGAAGGCGACAGCGTCACGACCCGCCTCGCCGAGGTCGGTCGCGGCGTGAACGGCCTGCTGGCGCGCCAGAACGAGCTCATCGCCTCGCGCCTCCTCGAGGTCGGCGAGAGCGTCAACACGCTGATCGGCTCGCAGAGCGAAAGCCTGGTCGCGCGACTGAACGACACCGCCCGCACGGTCGACGACATCCTGCGCGAGCGCAGCGACGCCATCATCCTGCGCGTCGATGAGGCCGGCCAGTCGCTCGGCGACACGGTCGGACGGCGCGGCGAGGAACTGGCGACGCGCGTCGCCTCGGTGACCGATGGCCTGCAGAGCGTGATCGACGAGCGCGGCGGCCAGCTCGTGACGCGTCTGTCGGAAACCGGCGAGACGGTGCAGTCCATGCTCGGCCACCAGGCCGAAGATCTCGTGTCCCGCGTGTCCGGCACGGGCGCGGATGTCGCCAGGCTGCTGGACGGGCAGAGCGAGGCGCTCGTCGCCCGGGTTTCCGGCACAGGCGCGGATGTCGCTAGGCTTCTGGAAGAGCAGAGCGAGGCGCTCGTCGCTCGCGTGTCCGGCACAGGCACGAACGTCGCCAGCCTGCTGGCTGGCCAGAGCGATGCCCTGGTGTCACGTGTGTCGGGTGCGGGGGCCGAGGTCGCCAAACTTCTCGACAATCAGAGCGAAGCCCTCGTCCTGCGCCTCGGTGAGGCCGGCGAGCAGGTGAACGGGCTGATCGGGCTGCAGAGCGATGCGCTGGCGGCGAGCCTGTCCGAGACTGGCACGCGTGTCGGCGCGCTGCTCGACGAGCAGGCCGCCGCACTGACGGTGAAGCTGTCGCAGGCCGGCCTCGAGGTGAAGGACCTGCTGGGTAACGAGAGCCAGGCGCTGGTGACGCGCGTCGCCGATGTCGGCCGCTCGGTCCACAGCGTGCTGGCGGAGCGCAGCAGCGCCCTGATCACGCGTCTGGCGGAGACCGGCGACAGCCTCGACCAGCGGCTCGACGAGCGCGGCGCGGCGCTGGCCGCCCGCCTCACGGACGCCGCCGAGACCGCGCAGGGCGCGCTCGAGCAGCAGCAGAGCGGCTTCCTTCTGCGCCTGTCCGAAACCGGCGAGCAGGTCGGCACGCTGCTGGGCGACCAGCGCGAGAGCCTGTTGCGCGATCTCGTCAGCGCGGGCCATGAGGTCCACACGCTGCTCGGCGAGCAGAGCGAGGAGCTGGCGCGCCGCCTGGGCGATGCCACCCGCGCCCTGACCGAGACCATCAATGTCGACGGTCGCGACGTCGCCGACCGCGTCACCGAGGCGACGCGCGGGCTGCGCGAGACCTTCACCGTCCATGCCGAGGAAGCCCGCACGCTGCTCGCCGGAACCGGCAAGGAAATCGTTCTGGCGCTGACCCAGCAGGGCGGCCGCGTCAACGAGGCCCTGTCGGCCAATGCGGAATCGATGCTGCGCTCGGTCGAAAGCCGTGCCCAGGCACTGACAGAGGCCCTGGCCGGCCGCCACGACGCGCTGACTCGCCTGTTCGACGAGCAGGGCCGCGAGATCGAGACCACGATGGGCGCGCGCCTGAGCGCCTTCGCCAGGCTCTTCGAGACCGAGGGCCGACAGGTCGAGACCGCACTCGGCGACAGGCTGGCGGCCTTCGAGGACGTCATCGTCCACAAGGGTGGCGAACTCACGGGTCGCCTCTCCGACGATACGCGCGCGCTGACGCTCGCCGTCACCAGCGGCATCGAAGGCGTCGAGAAGCTGATCGGGCAGGACGGCATGGCCTTGGCCGACCGGGTCGGAACGCGCGCCGCCGAGGCGGCCGCGATCCTCGCCGATCGGACGCGCGAAGCCACCGACGCGATGGAAAGCCAGATCAAGCTGTTCGAGGAGCGTTCGGGCGCCAAGAGCGCCGAGATCGCCACCTCGCTCGACAGCCTGATCGCGCGCATCGACGGCAATCTCGGCTCGCGTGCGACGGCGCTGAACGAGGCGCTGGTCGAGCGCACCGTCGACATCGCCCGCGTCCTGGCGGAGGGCGGCCGCGAGGTCACCCGCGCGCTTGCCGCCAAGGCGGACGAGATCGGCGAGGTCGTCACCTCCAAGAGCGAGTCGCTCACCCGCACGCTCAGCGAGAAGGCCGATACGATCAACGCCACGCTGGGCGGGCGGGCGCTGCAGATCGCCGATACGCTGGACCGCAGCGTCGCGCGCTTTGAGGAGCGCGTCGTCAACCGCCTCGACACCGTCTCGGGCACGCTGGACCAGCGCGGTCAGCAGATCGCCGAGACGCTGCAGTCCAAGTCCGACTCGATCTCGTCGGCGCTCGGCGCCCGCGCCGAGGAACTGCGCGTGCTGTTCGACGACAAGGGCGGCGGCATGGTCGTGGCGCTGGGCCAGCGTGGCGAGTCGATCGCCAACGAGGTCGCCAATATCGGCGAAACCGTCGTGCGCGCCATCGAAACCCGCGGCTCCTCGATCATCGAGGGCCTGCGCGAGCGGGGCACCGCGATCACCACGGCGCTGGACAATTCGTCGAGCGCGCTCCGCGACACGCTGGAGAACGGCACCCGCCAGTCCGTCGAGGCGCTGGTCGCCACCAACGAGCAGCTGCGCGGCGAGCTCGGCGGCATGCTCGGGCGCCTCGGCGAGGCCAACAAGCTGATGCAGCAGATCGTCAACGGCGCGAACAAGAACCTCGCGGCCGTCGAGGGCGGGCTGTCGGCCCGCGTCGGCGACCTGCAGAGCGTGATCGCCACCGTGATGGACGAGACCGGCAAGGCTTCGCAGCAGATCGCCACCCAGATCGGGGAGCTGAAGGCGTTCTCCGAGGGCACGCTGCGCGAGACGGCCGTGCTGATCGGCCAGCTCGACGACAAGGGGCACGCGCTCGGCGAGGTCACCCAGACGAGCGCCGCCGCCCTGCACTCGGTCACGGGCCGCCTGGAGCAGGTCGAGGCGCGCGTCGGCAAGGCGCTGGCCGATCGCAAGCAGTCGCTGGAAGAACTGCACGGGTTGATTGCGGCACGGACGGACGATGTCGAATCGATCACGCGCTCCTTCGCGGCCCTGATGGATGAGTCGCTCAGCACGGCCGAAGGCCGCGCCCGCCAGATCGGCGCCGTCCTCAACGACTCCGCGGAGACGACGACCAGCGCCATCGCCCAGCAGTTCGAGCTGATCCGGACCGCGACCGGCAAGGAACGCGACCGCACCGCCCAGGCGCTACGTCAGGCCTATGAGCAGGTCACCAGCGAGGTCGGTGGCGAACTCGCCAAGGTGACCGAGCGTTTCCAGGTCGCGGCGCAGGACATGCGCGGTGTCTCCGCCGAAATCCAGCGCGAGCTGGAGGAGACGCGCGCCGAGCTGAAGCGTGGCGTGCTCAACCTGCCGCGCGAGACGCAGGAATCGACCTCGGCCATGCGCCGCGTCGTCGCCGAGCAGATCAAGGCGCTGAACGAGCTGACCGAGATCGTCACCCGCTCCGGCCGCCGCAGCGACGTCGCGCTACCGGTCGATGCCGGCCAGAGCCGCCGTTCGGCCCCCGCGGCCACCCTCCCCCGGCAGGAGCCAGCCTACACCACCGTGACGCAGGCCCGCATGCCCGTGGCGGAGCCCCTGCTGCGGCCCTCGCTCGACGCGGCACCGGAGACGGCCGAGCCCGCGCCGCGCGCCGAACTGCGCCAGAGTCTGCCGCCGCGGCCGGCTCCGGCCCCCGCTCCGGCTCCCGCCCCTGCCGCAGAGCTGCCGCGCCGGCCGGCCGCAGCCGAACCGGCTGTCCCCGCCAAGAGCGGCTGGCTTTCGGACCTGCTGAACCGCGCCTCGCGGGAGGAGAAGGCCCCCGAGACGCCCAAGCCGACCGCGCATTCGATCGAGCGGCTCGATTCGCTCTCGGTCGACATCGCCCGGATGATCGACCATGACGCCGCCGTGGAGCTCTGGGACCGCTACAAGCGCGGCGAGCGCAACGTGTTCACGCGGCGCCTCTACACGCTGCAGGGCCAGCAGACCTTCGACGAAATCCGTCGCAAGTACCGCCGCGACAACGAGTTCAAGGAGACGGTCGACCGCTATATCGACGAGTTCGAGCGCCTGCTGGCGGAGGCCGCCAAGGACGACCGCGACTCGATGGTGGCCAAGACCTACCTGACCTCGGAGACCGGCAAGGTCTACACGATGCTCGCCCATGCGAGCGGGCGCTTCGAGTAAGCGCCAAACGGGTCGACGAAGATGAAAAGGCCGCTCTTTCGAGCGGCCTTTTTTTGTTGGCGGGAGATATCGTTCAGGGCGTCGGCTGAAAGCGAACCTCGCCCCGATTCACCAAGCAGGCCTTGTCGAACAGACGCAGATCGAGGGGGTTGGGCAGCCTGATGTCCGTCATCTCGGGAAAGGAGCGGCCCGAGAGTTCATAGGCGCGGTCGATTTGAGAGACAAAGACGAGGATCAACCCGCGCTGCTTCGCAAAGCTCCGCAGCATCCCGACCTGGAGAGCGAGCGCCGGTGTGTCGCGGCGCTGGTCGAGCAGCTGCAGGTAGTCGATGACGACGAGCGTCCCGCCCGGCGTGGAGGCGAGCCGGCCGATGATGTAGGCGGCGTCGATGGCGTCGGAGCAGTCGACCTCGAAATTCGTACCAAGACCTTGCGGATCGATACCGATGGCACGCAGGCGCGCCGCCACGTCGAGCAGGGTGTATTCAAGCGAGAACAGCGCGCTCCGGCGACCAGACTTCACGGCGTCGGCCGCGAGAGAAAGGCTGAGCAGGGTCTTGCCCTGCCCGGGCCGTCCGGCGACGATCACGAGATCGCCGGGGACGAGGCGGGCTAGCAGCCCGCTGGCGCCATTCGCGCTGGCGCGTTTGGCCATCAGAAGGCTCCAACTATGGAAGCCCTCCTCATTGGCGATGCGATCGAGCGCAGCATGCAAGGGAACAGCTTCCGTGCGCCGGATCAGCCGAGCCTTTCGCTTCAAGCCGTGAATTGGTGCGGAGAGTTTCATGCGCGGACCTCCTGATGCGAGCGAACGGCGCAATCCCTCCTTATGCGTGATGCTCGGACAATCGGTCGGACGATCGAATACCCTGCACGGAAGCGTGCTTCCCCGTCGGAGGGGGGCGACTCGGGCCGAGTCGGCTATTCGAGCCTAGCGCGCCCGTCGGCGAAGGAAAGAGGCTTGCAGGCGATCGAAGAGCGCGAGGTTGCTCGAGACTGCCTGAGGCGGATTAGCGACCATCTTCACCGCGCCCAGCGCACGATCTCGACCAGGACCTGCGACAGGGCTTGGTCGAGCGCCTGTGCCGCTGCGGGACCGTCGACGGCCCCGGCCGGAACGCGGGCGGTGAACATCCGCGCCCGGCGGACATCGCCGGTGCGGTCTCCCACCAGCTTGGCCGTGATCTCCACGACGGCGGCGCCGCTCGCGGCATCAATGTTGAAGCTGCGGATGTCGGTGAGCAGCTGCGTCTCGGGGGTGATGCGGTCGCCCGGGCGGGCAACCGAACCGACGCGCCCAGCGTTCTCGAAGGTTTGGACGAGGCGGGCCTGAACCAGCTTGGGCACGCGGTCGGCCCATTGCGCACCCCCGACGAAGGACAGCGCGCCGCTGGAATCGCGGACGATGACGCGGTCGGAGTCCAGCGCCTGGACCGTCGTCGGCTCCTGCACCATCAAGGTCGCCCGAGAGCCGCCGACCCGACCGACATCGCGCGGGGCCGTCAGGTCGAAGGTCGTGGGGGCGCTGCCGCCGCCACAGCCGGCCAGCAGCAAGGCCGTCGCGAGCGTGAGCGCCGCGGCACGCAGGCGGCGGGGCATGAGGAACGAGGACTGCACCGGGATCGACATGGGTTTAGCGGGATCCACCATATTGCGGGAGCGGGGGCTTGCCGCCGAAGATGAACTGCTGCGGGTTACGCTCCAAACTCCGCAGGGTGCGATTGAGATCCGTCAGCGTGCGACGACCGTCGCTCGCGAGAGCCTCGATGTCGCGCAGGCCCGGCCCCGTGAAGCGGCTGATGCCGCTGGTGATCTCGGCTGTGCGCTTGTCGAGGTTGTCGGCCAGCACGCGGATCGACTTGGCGGCGTCGCTGACCTCGGTGAAGGTGCTGCGCCCGTCCTTGCCGGCTGCCGTGTTCAGGAACGCCTGCGCGCTCTTCAGCACGCCCTCGACCTGATCAGCGGCCGTGTTCAACTTGCTCGTGATCGAGGCCACGTCCTTGACCGCCTTGCCCACATCCTCGCTGGAGCCACCGAGAGCCGCGGTGAACCTGTCGATATTGCCGATGATCTCGGTGACCTTCTTCTGATCGACCGAGCGGACGATGTCGGTGAGTTCCTGGCTGAGGACGCCGAGCTTTTCCGACAGAGGCGCGATCGTTTCGGCGATGGTGCCGAAACTCTTCATCAGCTTGTCGACGCCGTCTGCATTGTCGCCGAGCGCAGCCGAGAAGCGCTCGACGTTCTTGACCGTGTTGCCGATCGAGCCGGCATTGTCCTTCACGAGACTGTTGAGCCCGCTCAGCGTGGCATCCGCCTTCGCGGCGATGTTGCGCACGGTCTCGACGATGTCCTGGAGTTCGGAGCGCTCGGCGACGATCACCGGAAGGGTCTGCCCTTCCGGCGGCCTGAGGACGGGCGATTGCGGGTCACCGCCGACGAGCTGGACGGCGACGATACCGGTCGCGAGACCGACCGTCTCCAGCCGAGCCCGCGTGTCGACGCGCAGGGGCGTGTTGGCATCGACCGAGATCACCGCGTTGATGCGGCTGGGATCATCGGGCTGCAGCTCGATGCGGGTCACCTCGCCGACGCGAAGGCCGTTGAACAGGACGCTGGAGCCACGGCCGAGGCCCGTCACCGTGCCGCTGAAGATGACCCGCACATCCTGCCGGCCGCCGGCATTGCCGCTGTTGAACCAGTAGACGAAGCCGAACACCGCAGCGAGGACCGCCAGCGTGAACAACCCGACGAGCGCGTAGTTTGCACGTGATTCCATGGGCTAGACTGCGTGTTCCCGGAGCTCCGACGGCATGCGGGCCCTGGCCCGCTCGCCGCCGAAATAGGCTTTGAGCCATGGATGGTCGGATGCCAGCATCGTGGCCAGAGGGCCGACGGCGATGACGCGCTTGTCCGCCAGGGCGCCGATCCGATCGCAGGCGGAATAGAGACTGTCGAGATCGTGGGTTACCATGAACACGGTCAGCCCCAAAGTCTGCTTCAGCGTGACGATGAGATCGTCAAACTCGGCCGCGCCGATCGGATCGAGGCCCGAGGTGGGTTCGTCGAGGAAGACGATGTCCGGGTCGAGCGCGAGCGCGCGGGCCAGCGCGGCGCGCTTGATCATGCCGCCCGAGAGTTCCGAGGGCGACTTGTCGGCCGCATCCGGAGGCAGGCCGACGAGGTCGAGCTTGACCATCGCCATATCGTCGAGGAGCGCGGGCGAAAGGTCCAGATATTCGCGCATCGGCAGCTGGATGTTCTGCTTGACGCTGAGCGCGGAGAACAGCGCGCCCTGCTGGAACATCACCCCGAAGCGGCGCTCGAGGGCGCGGCGCTGGACGGTGCTCAGCGTGTCGACATCCTCGCCGAAGACCTCGATCGTGCCGCGCGCCTTCTGCACCAGGCCGAGAATCGTGCGGGTGAGCACCGACTTGCCCTGCCCCGAGCCGCCGACGAAGCCGAGGATTTCGCCGCGCATCACATCGAGGTCGAGCCCGTCCATGATGACCTTCTCGCCGAAGGCGACCTTGAGGTCGCGCACGCGGATGACGACGTCGCCCTCCGCGCCGGCGGCGGCGGGCCGCGGTGCTTCCAGGCTGCGAAACGGCTGGCCTGCCTGATGGTTCCCCTGCTCGCTCATGATCGGGATACTCTCCTCACATGGCGATGGATGAGAAGAACATGGCGAAAAGCGCATCCACCACGATCACCATGAAGATCGCCTTCACCACCGAGGCCGTGACCTGGCGACCGAGCGACTCGGCCGAGCCTTTGACCGCCAGCCCCTCCATCGAGGCGATCAGCCCGATGACGAAAGCCATGAACGGCGCCTTCACCAGGCCGACGAAGAAGTGCTTCCAGGTGATGACGGATTGCAGCCTCGCCAGGAAGGTGTCGATCCCGATGCCGCCATAGAGCCAGGAGACCAGCGCCGCGCCCGTCAGCCCCGACATGGCCGAGATGAAGGTCAGGATCGGCAGCGAGACGACGAGAGCGAGGATGCGCGGGACCACGAGGACCTCGATCGGGTCGAGGCCCATCACCCGCAGCGCGTCGATCTCCTCGCGCATCTTCATCGAGCCGATCTCGGCCGTGATCGCCGAGCCCGAGCGGCCGGCGATCATGATCGAGGTCAGCAGAACCGCCAGTTCGCGCAGGATCAGGATGCCCGTCAGGTTCACCACGAAGGCGGTCGCACCGAATTGCTGCAGCTGGAAGATGCCCTGCTGGGCGACGATGCAGCCGACGAGAAACGAGATCAGCATGATGATCGGCGCGCCGTTGAAGGCGATCAGCTCGATCTGGTTGACCATCGAGGGGCCGCGGAACTTGCGCGGCCCCAGCACGACGCTGGCCGAAGCGACGACGACCTCGCCGAGGAACATCGACCCCGCCACCATATCGCGACCGAAGCGCACGACGGCCGCGCCGATCCGCACGAGGATGTCGACGATCCGGAACTGCCGGCTGGAGACGGGCTGCTCGCGCTCGTGAATCTCGATCTCGGCCAGCAGCACGCCATGCTCGGGACGCTTGCTGACGATCTCGACGGCGGCGCCTTCACTTTCGCGGTCGTGCTTGACGCGGTTCAGGACATAGGCGCCGAGCGTGTCGAGCCGCTCCACCGCCGAAAGATCGAGGCGCGCATGCGACGACTGCCCGACGCGCTCGCCGATCTCCCGGGCGAGGGCCTCGATCCGCGGCGCGCGATCGGCGCTCCAGGATCCGGCCAGCATCACGGCGAGAGTCCCGGCATCGTCGCGGAAGACCGCCTGGGGTTCGGCCGTATCAGGGATCGCCATGGTCTGCGTGATGTCCTCGCCCGCGATCGACGACGTCTTTCATCAATCCGCGGCACCATCGAAGGCGCCGGCCTCACCCCTGTTGCCTGTATTGCCGCGCCGATTGGCCTTGGCAAGGGCGCTGATGCAACAGCGCGGGTGGATCACGCAAGGCCGGCGCCACCCCATCGGCCCGCCCCGGGCCTGCCGCTTGGGAAACCGATCGTTAACCAATCCGGTGGCACGTAACGTCAAGATGCATCAGGTCTGCCGCCGTTTTTGATTCGCGCGGGCCTCACAAAGCAGATCGGTCATGAGCGAAGCACGGTCGCTGACGCCGCTGAGCGAGACGGACTACGAAGCCATCGAAGCCGCCGTGATGGAAACGGCTCGCGGCCGCTGGTTCATGGCGGAGTATGCCCGCCGCAACCGCCATGCCGACACACAGCAGATCCTCGGAGCCATCCATCGGATCGAAAGAGTCGTCGCGACCCCGGTCGCTCAGCCGATGGCCGAGTCCGACATTGCGGAGGCCACGGCCCTGATCGCCGATCTGCGCATCGATCTGGAGCGGATCAGCGGCCGGGCGGAGGATCGCGCGTCGGGCCTCGCCGCCCGCATCGAGGCGGTCGCCGGCACGATCCTGCAAGCCACCGAGAGCATTCAGGAGGTCGCCTGGAATCTCCGCGAAGCCGGCGCGGGCGAGAGCCTTTGCGACAAGCTCGACCAGCACGCCGCCGAGATCGCGACCGCGACGGCCATCGTCGACGGAACGGTGCAGCAGATCGACAAGATCGCCGACACGATCGCCATGCTGGACAGCAGCCTGCGTGCCGTCTCCGGCCTGTCCTCCGCATCCGCACCGGCCGAGCCCTTCATCGCGCCGCTTCCGCGCGTGCTCGATATCGGACTGGCCGAGGCGCCGCCCTATGTCGGGCGCGGTGACGTCGAGGTCATCGAGATCGACGACGAGCCCGTGGCGCCCGTCGCCAGCGGGGCGGCGGCCACCGGTCTGCTCGGCAGCGAGCCCCGGATCGGCTCCATCCTCGATCTCGACGACGACGTCGTATTCGACGAGCCGGATGTCGACTATGTGCCGGCCTCGGCCTCCGAGCCTCTCTCGCTCGGGCTTCTCGACGAGCGGCATGGCCCGTCTTCGGCACCTACATCCGCTGCACTCGCCAGCGGCTCCGAAGCGGGGCTGCGCGAGATCGACGCGATGCCGGCCTCGCGCAAGCTCGCCTATTTCGGCTGACCGGCGGGCACAAAGCTCGCCATCTTGCCCGGGTTCAGCAGGCCCTGCGGGTCGACTTCGCCCTTGAAGCCGAGTTGGTCGGCATCGGCCCGCTTGTGGCGGCTGCCCTCCTCCAGCGACACGACATGGGGGTTGGCGATGAAGACCCCCGCCGCCTCGTGCTGGGCGATGACCTCGTTCAAACGTTCAGGCGTTGAATAGCGCAGGATCGGCAGGGCGCTCGCGGTCACCTTGCCACCGAAGCGGATGAACTCGTGATGCGGCAGCAACTCGTCGCCGAACGCCGCAATCGTCTCGCGGGCGCTCTCCACCAGCCGGTCATGCGGGAAAAGGCACTGGAGATAGGTGATGGAGCGGTCGCTCTTCAGCCACTGCAGCGTGGTGTGGTTCCAGGTGTATTCGTAGAGCGGCACCGTGCCCGGCCCTTCCTCAGAGGGCGCCTCATAGGTCACCGCGCCGCGCTTGCCGACGATCGCCTTGAACGGGCCGAGCGAGCCCTCGGCGATCATGCAGATCAGGATGCTCTTGCCTTCCGGGCAATGAGCCTTCAGCGCGCCGAAATAGGGCGTGATCACCGACGAGATCGGCGTCACGAGCTTCTTGACGATGCCGTCTGCGAGCGCGACTTCGTAGCCCGTCTCGAAGGCGTCCATGTAGCTGTCGAAGGCGACGATGACGTCGATCCAGGACCAGGCCGGCGCGAGCGGCATTTCCAGCGCCGTGATGATGCCGGTCGTGCCATAGGCGCGATTGACCTTCTGGGCCGCGTCGTCGCGCAATTCGATGATGCGCGGCTCTTCCTCGACCGTGACGATGCGCGCCGCCAGGATATTGCCGGGTTCGCGCAGCCCGCCATAAGTCACCGAGCCGACCCCGCCCGAGCCGCCCGCGACGAAACCGCCGACGGTCGCGCTGCGCTTGGTCGAGGGGTGCATGCGCTGCTCGAAGCCGGTCTGGCGCAGCGTGATGTCGACATCCAGCATGCGCGAGCCCGCCGCGGTGCGAACGACGCCAGGCTTCTGCCATTCGATGCCGGTCAGGCCGGTGATGTCGAGCAGGACGCCGCCCTCGAGCGGCACGGCCTGGCCGTAATTGCCGGTGCCCGCCGCCCGGACCGTCAGCGGAATGCGATGGCGGGCACAGGCCGCGGCGATCCGCATAACCTCGGCCTCGTCGCGGGGCGTGGCGATGATGTCCGCCGACTTGTCGGCGAGTTGCTTGTTCAGGATCGGCGAGTACCAAAAGAAGTCGCGCGAGCGCTTGCGGACGACCTGCGCCTCGTCGATCAGCGCGATGCCGGCGAGATCCTCCTTCAACGCGGCGATGTCGTAGCGCGAGATCCGCTCGGGCCTCTGCTGACGTTCGGGCAATGCGCTCATCTCAGTTCTCCCGCTTCAGGGCGCTCTCGTGCCAGCGCCGCAGCAGCATGTGCGAAATCCAGCTCGTGCAAAGGAAGATCGCGATGCCCGACAGCGAGATCATCAGCAAGGCAGCAAAGACGCGCGGGATCTTGAGCTGATAGCCGGCCTCGAGGATGCGATAGGCCAGTCCCGAGGCGCTGCCACCGGTGCCGGCGACGAACTCGGCGACAACCGCGCCGATCAGCGCGAGCCCGCCGGATATCTTCAGCCCGGCCAGGAAATAGGGCAAGGCGGCCGGCAGCTTGAGATAGCGCATCGTCTGCCAGCGGGTCGCGCCATAGAGCTGGAACAGGTTGACGAGGTTGTGGTCGGCCGAGTTCAGCCCGAGGATCGTGTTCGACAGGATCGGAAAGAAGGCGACGATCCAGGCGCAGATCAGCAGCGCCAGATTGATGTCCCCGGCCCAGATGATGATCAGCGGCGCAATCGCCACGATCGGCGTCACCTGCAGGATGACCGCGTAGGGCAGGAGCGACATCTCCAGCCATTTCGACTGGGTGAACAGCACGGCGAGCGTCACGCCGACGATCACCGCCGCGGCGAGCGCCATGAAGGTGATCTTCAGCGTGATCCAGAGCGAACCGGAAAGCGTGCCCCAGTCGGACACCAGCGTCTGGCCGATCAGGAGCGGCCCGGGCAGGATATAGGCCGGGATGCCGTTCCAGCGGACCGCGAACTCCCAGAGCGCCAGCGAGAACACGCCGATCGCAATCGGCGCGAGGATGCGAGGCCAGGCGCTGGTCGGCAGGCCCAGCAGGCGTGGCTCGGTGACGAAGACCGGGCGCGCGTCGGCGTCGGTGCCGCCATGGGTGGTGTGAGTTTCAACCGATGCGGTCATCGACGGCGCTTCCCGTCATTGCGAGGAGCGCAGCGACGAAGCAATCCAGGGGACGTCGAGCGAAACAGCTGGATTGCTTCGCTTCGCTCGCAATGATGGCTTGCATGCATGCTCATGAGCCGATCGCCTCCTTGAGCTTGCCCGAGACCACCCGGCAGAGATGGGCGTACTCCGGCGAGGTGCGGAAGAGGTCGTCGCGCGGATAAGGCGCGTCGACGTCGAGATCGGCCATGACGCGGCCGGGCCTCGCCGCCATCACCACGATGCGCTTCGAGAGATAGACGGATTCAAAGACAGAATGGGTGACGAAGACCGCGGTGAACCTTTCCTTCCACCACAGCGCGAGCAGATCGTCGTTGAGACGATGGCGGGTGATCTCGTCGAGCGCGGCGAAGGGCTCGTCCATCAGCAGGATCTTCGGCCGCAGCACCAGCCCGCGCGCGATCGAGACACGCATCTTCATGCCGCCGGAGAGTTCCCGGGGATAGGATTTCTCGAAGCCGGAGAGGCCGACCAGCGCCAGCATCGCCGCCGCCCGCTCGCGCGCCTCGCTCGTGCGCACCCCCTTCAGGGTGAGCGGCATCATGACGTTGGCGAGCGCCGTCGCCCAGGGCATCAGCGTCGGATCCTGGAAGACGAAGCCGAGGTCGCGCTGCGGCTCACCGGACGCATCATGGCTGGTCGTCGGCCACTCGATCGTGCCGCTCGAGGGCGCGCCGAGGCCGGCGATCATCCGCAGCAGCGTCGATTTTCCGCAACCGGAGGGGCCGAGCAGGCTGACGAACTCGCCCTCCCCCAGGCTCAGATTGACGTCGCGCACGGCGAGCGTGCCGTTGCCGAACTGCTTGGAGACATGGCGCACGCAGACCAGGGGCTTGCGACCCTCGGGGCGTACGGCATGGGGAGTGCTCAGAGAGGCCGTGTCCAAAGCCTGATGATCCGCTTCTGCGATGTGAGCCGTCATTCTCGGGCCAGCGAAGCGCAGACCCGAGAATCTCTTTCATGAGATGCTCGGGTCAAGCCCGAGCATGACGTGCCATCACGCCTTGCCGACGCCTTTGTTGATGAACTCCAGGCTGTAGGCCTTCTTGAGGTCGATGCCGGCCGGAAACACGCCCGCCTCCGTCATCGTCTTGTAGAAGCTCGCCCAGCGTGCGTCCGTCATGGCGCCGATGCCGAGCGTCAGCGCATCGCCCGAGCGCACGATGCCCTTCTCGTTCATCACCTTGACCGCGTAGTCGATCTTCTCCTGATCCATGTCGGGGTTGTCCTTCAGGATCTGCGCGTTCGCGGCGGCGACGTCCTGCCCCTTCATATAGGCGGCCCAGCCCTCCAGCGTGGCGGTGACGAAGCGCTGGACCAGGTCCTTCTTCTCGTCGACCATCTTGCGGGAGATGTTGATCGTCGTGTTGTAGTTCTCGAAGCCGGCATCGGCGATGAGATGGACCACCGGCGTGACCCCGCCCTGCTTCTGGATGGCGAAGGGCTCGGACGACAGGAAGCCCTGCTGCGAGATATTCTTGTCGGCCAGGAACGGCGCCATGTTGAAGGTGTAGGGCCGGATCTGCTCGTCGGTGTAGCCGAATTTCGCCTTCAGGAAGGGCCAGTAGCTGGTGCGGCCGGCGGCGCCGACCAGGATGGGCTTGCCCTTCAGTGCGGCGAGCGAGTCGTTGCCGACGCCCGGATGCGAGATGATGACCTGCGGATCCTTCTGGAAGATCGAGGCGATGCAGAGGAAGGGAATGTTCTCCTGGGCATAGCGGATGGCCTCGAAGGAGTTCGACATGATCATGTCGACGCGGCCGCCGAGCAGGAGCTGCGAGGGGTTCTGCTGCGGGCCGCCGGGGCGGATCTCGGCGTCGATGCCGTACTTCTTGTAGATGCCGTTGGCGGCGGCGAGGTAGAAGCCGCCATGCTCCGCCTGGGCGCGCCAGTTGGTCTGGTAGGACACCTTGTCGAGCGTCTGCGCGCTCACCCGCGCTCCGGGCACGGCGACCAGCGCCGATCCACCGATCAGGCCCAGCGCACCACGGCGCGTCAGGCGGTACTTCGTCATCGTCATCCTTGTGACCTCCCCTGATAATCCTCGGCTGAACGCCTTGGCTGCGCGCCAGCAAACTGTATGCCATGACAGGGCTTCGGCAGGAACCGCGACACTGCGTCATGGCGCCGCCGGAAGCCATTGCCCACAGGCGATCGCGCCTGCCTTTTCCGCGCGGGCGGGCTAGACTGTGCGGGTCACGCGAATGGAGACGACAAGACGATGGGCGCGCGCTTCTGGGGCGATCTGAAGACCACCGATTTCGCCCACCTGTCGGCGGAGGGCACCGTGGCGGTGCTGCCGCTGGCGGCGATCGAGCAGCATGGGCCGCATCTGCCGGTGTCGGTCGACACCACGATCATGAATGCGATGCTCGCGGAAGCGATGCCGCTGGTGCCGGCCGGGCTCGAGGTGCTCGTGCTGCCGACGCTGGCGATCTGCAAGTCCAACGAGCACCTGCATTCGCCGGGCACGCTCACTCTGTCCTGGGAAAGCGCGACGCAAAGCTGGATCGAGATCGGCGAGAGCGTTCGGCGCGCGGGCATCCAAAAGCTGGTGATCCTGACCTCGCATGGCGGCAATATCGACCCGATGAAGGTCGTGGCGCGTGAGTTGCGCGTGCGCCACAGCATGCTCGCGGTGACGACGGCCTGGCGCGCCTTCGGCCTGCCGCCGGGCCTCTTCGCCGATCTCGACACCAATCACGGCATCCATGCCGGCGACATCGAGACCTCGCTGATGCTGCATTTCAGGCCAGACCTCGTCGATATGGGCCAGGCCGCGGCCTTCAACCCGCTGACGGTCGAGATGGCGGCCGAGGGCTATAGCTGGCTGCGCCCGACCGGCCTGCACGCGATGGCCTGGATGGCGCAGGACGTCCACCCTTCCGGTGCCGCGGGCGACGCCTCGCTCGCCACAGTCGAGAAAGGCAAGGCGACGGCCGCCTTCCAGGCGAAAGGCTTCGTCGAGCTGCTGGCCGATGTGGCGCGATTTCCGCTGGAGCGGCTGCACAAGGGGGCCGGCTAGCCCCCGAGAACTCGCCTTTGGCCGCCGAGGGCCAGCCCGGTATCAAGCGACCTGCTGCGCTCGCTCGACGGTGTCGGGAGCGTGGTCGATGACTTTGAGCAGCGCCCGGGCCGTCCTGTCCAAACTCCGGCGTCCCTGCTCCCAATCGCGCAAGGTCGCCGGGCTCAGGCCGAACTTGTGGGCAAAGGCCTCTTGAGAGAGGCCCAGCTTCTTGCGAATGGCCGCGACATCGACGGCCTCGACGGCGATCGTCTTGGCGGGCTCCTTTTCGCCTCGTGCGATCGCCACCGCTTCGGTCGCGCTCGCGACCAGATCCTGCCCGAATGTCGGCATCTCAACGATCTCCTGACTTGGTCGCCCGCCGGTAGGCATCAGCGATTTTCGGCAGCGTCCTAGCGAGGTCATTGCGCTCGGTCTGGCTCAGATTGGCCCGCTTGCCCTTGTCGATCAGTGCCAGAAGGAAGATCGGAACATCGTCGCCGCCGAAGTAGTGAATCGTCCGGTAGCCGCCGCTCTTTCCTTCACCCCTGCCGGCATGACGCAGCTTGCGCGCGCCGCCGGTCCCCACCATCAGGTCACCCCCGAGAGGATTACTGGCAATCGCGACCGCGATGTCCTGAATCTCGTCGTCTTCCAGACCAGCCGCCTTGGCCTGCCGTTCGAAAACCGAGGTCAGCAGCACGGTCTGCATCTGTCGATACTACGGCAATGCCGTATTTCCCGGCAAGGGGAATCGCAAAGGTCTGATGGCCCTACGCCCCCGCCTTGCCCTGCGGGGCATAGATGTCCTTGTACTGCTCGCGCAGCAGGTTCTTCTGGACCTTGCCCATGGTGTTGCGCGGCAGGTCGTCGACGATGAAGACCTGCTTGGGCAGCTTGAATTTGGCGAGGCGTTGCTCCAGCGTCTGCGCGATCGAGGCGGCGGTGATGGCCGCGCCGGGCTTGACCACCACGACGGCGGTGACGCCCTCGCCGAAATCGCGATGCGGGCAGCCGATCACGGCGCTCTCGATCACGCCCGGCATCTCGTCGATCTCGGTCTCGACCTCCTTCGGATAGACGTTGTAGCCGCCGGTGATGATGAGGTCCTTGCCCCGTCCGACGATGTGGACGTAACCGGCGGCGTCGATCTTGCCGAGATCGCCGGTGATGAAGAAGCCGTCCGGCTTGAACTCGGCGGCCGTCTTTTCGGGATTGCGCCAGTAGCCCTTGAAGACATTGGGGCCCTTGACCTCGATCATGCCGATCTCGTCGGCGGCCAATCCCCTGCCCGTCTCGGGATCGACGACACGGGCGGAGACGCCGGGCAGCGGATAGCCGACCGTGCCCGCCACCCGCTCGCCCTCATAGGGGTTCGAGGTGTTCATGTTGGTCTCGGTCATGCCGTAGCGCTCAAGGATCGCGTGGCCGGTCCGCTCGCGCCATTCGCGATGCGTCTCGGCCAGCAGCGGCGCCGAGCCGGAGACGAATAGGCGCATATGCTTCGTCGCCTCCGTCGTCAGCCGGGTATCCTGCAGCAAGCGGACATAGAAGGTCGGCACGCCCATCATGCAGGTCGCCTGGGGCAGGTGCTTGAAGACCTGGTCGGGATCGAATTTCGGCAGCAGAATCATCGAGGCGCCGGAGAACAGCACGCAGTTGGTCGCGACGAAGAGGCCGTGCGTGTGGAAGATCGGCAGCGCGTGGAGCAGCACGTCGTCCTTGGTGAAGCGCCAGTATTCGACCAGCGCCAGCGCGTTGGAAGCGAGGTTGTCGTGGCTGAGCATCGCGCCCTTGGAGCGCCCGGTCGTGCCCGACGTGTAGAGGATCGCGGCGAGATCGTCGGGCCCGCGCGCGATGTCGGCGAACGCGGTCGAAGCGGCGAGCGCCTTGTCGGAGAGGGAGCCTGCGGAGACGTCCGGCGAGCGCCAGACGCCGAGCGTCTCGAGCTTCGCCCCGGCCTTGTCGGCATAGGGCTTCAGGGCGTCAGCCTTCGCCGGATCGCAGACGAAGACGGCCGGCTGCGCGTCGCCGAGGAAGTATTCGATCTCGGCGGGGGTGTAGGCCGTGTTGAGGGGCAGGAAGATCGCGCCGGCGCGCACAGCCCCGAGATAGAGCATCAGCGCCTCGATGCTCTTCTCGACCTGGACGGCCACCCGGTCCCCAGGCTGCACGCCCAGAGCGACCAGCGCGTTGGCGAAGCGGGCGGAGACATCGACCATGTCGGCATAGCTGTAGCGCCTGCCGTCATCGAGGAGGGCGAAGGGAGCGTCCGGCGCCGGCATCCGAGACCTGACCAGGTCGAACAGGTGGTTGCCCATGATCAGGGTCCTTTCAGGCATAGCCGTCGCGTTTCGCGGCCCCTCGGGACGGAGCCGTTCTCCCATTGGCGTCACGTGCGTCGCGGGTCAACTCGCGGCCGGCCGCAACAGCTTGCGCACGGCGGCCGAGGCGACCACCGTGTTGCGGGTGGCGAAGGCCTCGTGATTGGTCTCGATGTCGTCGAGTTCGTAGCGATAATTCACCATCACGCCATGCGACTCACGCAGGCCGCGCGCGGAAAGATTGCCGCCGACATTGATGCGCTCCAGCCGCGCGCCGTTGCCGAGGTGGAAACGGGCGACCGGGTCGATCACGCGCCCGGAGGCCGTGCGCGCCCGCAGCATGTAATGCCCCATCATCTGGCCGAGCAGCCTGTCGCGGCGCAGCCGGGTCGCCTCGTCGAGCGAGATCGTCTCGCCGGCCGGGCGGGCGAGTTCCGAGCGCTCCTCGTTGGTCAGGCCGAGATCGCCCGGCTCGGCGACGAGGCCCTCGAGCCACCGCGCGAAGCCCGGCACCGGCGACAGCGTGACGAAGGTCTCGAGCCCCGGCAGTTCGCGCTTCAGATCCTCAGCGACCTGCTTGATCAGGAAATTGCCGAAGGAGATGCCGCGCAGGCCCTCCTGACAGTTTGAGATCGAATAGAATACCGCCGTCGTCGCGTCGGCCGCCGGCAGCACCTCGCGCTCCCCGCTCAGCACCTCGCCGATGCTGCGCGGGATCGCGCGGGTCAGCGCGACCTCGACGAAGATCAGCGGCTCGTCGACGAGTTGCGGATGGAAAAAGGCGAAGCAGCGGCGGTCCGCAGGCTCGAGGCGCCGGCGCAGGTCGTCCCATCCCTGGATCTCGTGGACGGCCTCGTAGCGGATGATCTTCTCGAGCACATTCGCCGGCGAGCGCCAGTCGATGCGGCGCAGCACCAGGAAACCGCGGTTGAACCAGGAGCCGAAGAGATGCCGGAAATCGGCATCGACGGTCAGCAGGTCGCGGTCGCTCTCCATCGCCTCGAACAGCGCCTCGCGCATCCGCACCAGCACATGGGTGCCGCCGGGGGCGAGGTTGAGGCGCCGCAGCAGCTCCTGCCGGCGGGGTTCGGAGGCGAGGTGAAGCGCCGAGATCGTGGCCGCACCCGGCTCGTTGCGATAGGCCTCGATCGCCCGGTCGAGCCGCTCGTGATCCGGCCCGAAGCGCTCCTGCAGCATGGCGAAGAAGGCGCGCCGGCCCGGCTTGTCGAGGCGCTCCCAGGCGTCGAGCACGCCCTGCGCCAGCGCCATGCCCGAGGCCTCGCCCCGGCCCGAGAGCAAATCCTCGCAGAGCCGGTCGATCGGCCGGTTGCGCTGCGCCATGAAGCGCTCGAAGCCGATCAGCGCCCGGCCGCGATCGGCCACACTGGTCAGCAATTCGCCGAGAAACGCCATGTAGCTCCGGACCTCCCGGCGCCATCATGCCCTGCCGGGCGGCGCGTGCAAGCCCGGCCTCGCCGACCCGGCCTCAGCGCAGCAGGGCCCAGGCCTTCAGGAAGAAGTCGGGCGCACCGAAATTGCCGGATTTGAGCGCAATCACCATATCGCGGCCCTGCGCGACGCGGGTCCAGGGCACGCCCGGATCGATCTCGGGGCCGATCTCGAGCAGGCCGATGCCGAGCCCCTGGACGACGGCCCCCGAGGTCTCGCCACCCGCGACCAGCAAGCGCGAGACGCCGCCCTCGGCCAGCAGGGCCGCCGTCTGCGCAAAGGCGTGCTCGACCGTCTCGCCGGCCCTCTCACGCCCGAGCTTGTCCTGGATGGCGGCGACCTCCGCCGGATCATCGCTGGAATAAAGCAGGAAGGGTGTATCACTGGCCTGCGCCAACGCCCAGTCGGCGAGCTTTGCTGCATCCTGCGCACCGGAGACCAGCGCCATCGGATCGACCTTCAGGGCGGGATAGCCGGCCTCGATCGCCTTAGCGATCTGGCCGCGCGTCGCTGTCGAGCAGCTGCCGGAGATGATGCCGGCGCGGCCCTTCGGCGCCGCGAGGCTCGCGGCGATCTCGCGCTCCGACAGCAGGCCGGCACGGCGGAAGTTCTGCGGCAAGCCCATCGCGATGCCAGAACCGCCGGTGAGGAGCTTGTGATCGGCAACCGCCTCGCCCAGCACCATTAGATCGGCGTTGGTGAGCGCGTCGGTGACGACATAGCGCACGCCCTGGTCGGTCAGCGCAGCGAAGCGGGTCTTCACGGCCTCAGCTCCGGCCAGGACGGTTGCGTAATCGACCAGCCCGACCGTGGCCGTGGTCTGCGCGGCCATGAGGCGGATCAGGCTCGAATCTCGCATCGGCGTCAGCGGATGGTCCTTCATCGAGCTTTCGTGAAGCGGCACGGCGCCGGCGAAGAGATAGCCTTGGTAGATCGAGCGGCCATTGGCTGGAAAGGCGGGACAGACGATGGCGAGACCGGCGCCCAGCCGCTGCGCCAGCGCATCGGCGACGGGGCCGATATTGCCCTGCGCCGTCGAGTCAAAGGTCGAGCAGTACTTGAACAGGATCTGCCGTGCGCCCGCAGCCAGCAGCGCCTCGCAGGCGGCCAGCGAATCGGCGATGGCCTCGGCCACCGGGTTGGTGCGCGACTTCAGCGCGACGACGACGGCGTCAGCCTCCGGCAGTGCCTGGCCGGGGCGGGGAACGCCGATGGTCTGCACCGTGCGCATGCCGCTGCGGTTCAGCATCAGCGCCACATCGGTCGCGCCCGTCATGTCGTCGGCGATCACACCCAGCAGCATCGTCTTTCCTCCATTCGGCGTTGTGCCGGTCTCGTTGGGTGGTCTTGTAGCGGCCCGCTGCCGTCAAGGCGATGCAGCACGGCGCGTGAGGGCCAAGGCCACATCGCCCAAAGCTGGCAGCCGAATTGCATGCAAGCCGCCTCCGTAACGGCATGCAGTCGGAGGCGGCGGCTGCAGTGCGGCATCGACGCCGCTGCGATTTTGCATCACTCTGGTACCAACCGGAACGATCTTCGGCGATCATGACCGTAGACGACAACAGGGGACATTCGATGAAGCTGCTCACCGCCCTGGCCTCGGCCACCGTTCTCACGCTGGCCACCCTGCCCGCGATGGCACAGGCCCCCTCGACCCTGCGCATCGGCCTGCAGGAGGACCCCGACGTGCTCGATCCGCACAGGGCGCGCACCTTCGTCGGCCGGATCGTCTTCAAGGGGCTTTGCGACAAGCTTCTCGACATCACGCCCGATCTGAAGATCGTGCCGCGGCTCGCGACCGAGTGGTCGTTCTCGGCCGATGGGCTGACGCTGACGATGAAGCTGCGCAGCGACGCCAAGTTCCATGACGGCGAGGCTTTCAACGCCGAGGCCGCCAAGGCCAATCTCGAGCGCGCCCGGACCCTGCCCGAGTCACTGCGCAAGTCCGAGCTCGCCTCGGTCGAGAGCATCACCGTCGTCGATCCCACCACGATCGCGCTCAAGCTGAAGCGGCCGGATGCGACGCTGCTCGCGCAGCTCACCGACCGTGCCGGCATGATGCTGGCGCCCAAGAGCCTGGCGGGCGACATCGGTTCGAAGCCCGTTTGCTCCGGTCCTTACAAATTCGTCGAGCGGGTGCAGAACGACCGCATCGTGCTGGAGCGCTTCAAGGAGCATTGGGAAGCGCAGAACTATCATTTCGATCGCGTGATCTACCGCGCGATTCCCGACACCACGGTGCGGCTGGCCAATCTGCGCTCGGGCGAGCTCGACATGCTGGAGCGGCTGGCGCCCACCGACGTGAAGTCGGCGCAGGGCGACAAGGCCCTCAAGGTCACCAGCGTCGCCAATCTCGGCTATCAGGGCATCACCATCAACACCGCCCATGGCGACGCCGCCAAGCAGCCGATGGGCATGGACAAGCGCGTCCGCCAGGCGCTCTCGCTCTCGATCGACCGTAAGGTGCTGAGCCAGGTCGTGTTCGAAGGCCTGTACCAGCCGATCGTGCAGCCCTTCAACCCGGGCAACCCTTATGTCAGCGCCGATTTCCCGGTGCCGGCGCGCGATGTCGCCAAGGCGAAGGCGCTGCTCAAGGAGGCCGGGCTGACCAAGGTCTCGGTCGAACTCTTCGTCACCAACAACCCGGTCGACGCCCAGCTCGGCCAGGTGATCCAGGCCATGGCGGCCGAAGCCGGCATTGACATCCAGATCCGCTCGACGGAGTTCGCCAGCCAGCTGCGCGACCAGCAGCAGGGCAAGTTCCAGATGAGCCGCATCGGCTGGTCGGGCCGCATCGACCCGGACGGCAACCTGCACCAGTTCGTCACCACCAAGGGCAACCAGAACGACGGGCGCTATTCCAACGCCGAGGTCGACCGGCTGCTCGACGAAGCCCGCACGATCTATGACGTCGCCGAGCGCAAGAAGCGCTACGACGCCGCGCAGAAGTTCCTGCAGGACGAGTTGCCGATCGTCTATCTCTACAACCAGACGGTCTTTTTCGCGATGCGCGCCAATATGAGCGGCTTCGTGATCAGCCCCGACGGCATGATCCGGCTGGCGGGGATCAAGCGCTCTTGAGGATGTCCGTGCCTGTTCGGAGTTACGCGCTTCCCTTCCCCCTTGTGGGGAAGGGAGAGGGATGGGGGTGGCTCCGCTTGGCGATACAGTTCCTGTTTTCGCGCATGGCACGATCTCTATCGCCTAAGCTGACCGTCGCGCGTCCCTGCTTTTCGACCCCCACCCCTAGCCCCTCCCCACAAGGGGGAGGGGAATCGCGTAGAGCCGCATCATGCTCGCGCTGATCGGCCGCCGCGTCCTGATCGCGATCCCGACGCTGTTTCTCGTGTCGCTGTTCGTGTTCGCCCTGCAGCGTGCGCTGCCGGGCGATCCGTTCCTCGTCATCGCCGGCGAGGAGCGCGATCCGGAGGTGATCGCACGCTTGCGCGCCATCTACCGCATGGACGATCCCGTCATCGTTCAGTTCTTCGCCTGGCTCGGCCAGGTGATGCAGGGCGATTTCGGCCGTTCGCTGCGGACCGGCGAGCCTGTGCTCGGGCTGATTCTGCAGAAGCTGCCGGTGACGCTGCAACTCGCCATCGCCTCGATCCTCGTCGCCATCGCCATCGGCATTCCCGCCGGCGTGCTGGCGGCGCGGCGCAAGGACACGGTGGTGGACTACTCGACGAGCGCGCTGGCGCTGTCGGGGCTGTCGATCCCGAATTTCTGGCTGGGCATCATGCTGATCCTGGTCGTGTCGGTTGAACTGAAATGGCTGCCGGCTTCAGGCTACGAGCCGTTCTTCAGCGACCCAAAGGGTGCGATCGAGCGGCTGATCATGCCGGCCTTCGTTCTCGGTTCGAGCCTCGCCGCCTTTCTGATGCGGCATACGCGCTCGGCCATGCTGGAGGTGCTGCGCTCCGACTATGTCCGCACCGCGCGCGCCAAGGGGCTGGACGAGGACGCGGTCGTGAACCGGCATGCGCTCCGAAACGCGCTGGTGCCGATCATCACGCTGACGACGATCCTGTTCGGCGAATTGCTGGCGGGCGCGGTGCTGACCGAGCAGGTCTTCACCATCCCCGGCTTCGGCAAGCTCATCGTCGATGCGGTCTTCAACCGCGACTATGGCGTCGTGCAGGGCGTGGTGCTGTGCACGGCGATCGGCTTCATCCTGATGAACCTCTTGGCAGATGTGCTCTACATCCTGGTCAACCCGCGGCTGAGGGCGCAGTGATGACGACCGCAGCCACCGACACGCTCGCCACGCCTCCCGAACTCGCCTTGCGGCCACGTCCGGGCGTGCTGGTCCGGCTCTCCCGCAATCGCTCCGCCCTGATCGGCGGCGCCATCGTGCTCGCCTTCGTGCTGATGGCCGTGCTGGCGCCGCTGCTACCGCTCGCCGATCCGCTGAAGTCGAACTTCCTCGCCATCCGCAAGCCGCCCTCGGAGCTCTACTGGTTCGGGACGGACGAACTCGGGCGCGACCAGGTCTCACGGCTGTTCTTCGGCGCCCAGGCCTCGCTGCTGGCGGGCATCGTCTCGGTCGTGATCGCGCTCGCCATCGGCATCCCCTTCGGGCTGCTGGCGGGCTGGTATGGCGGCTGGATCGACGCCGCGATCTCGCGCGTCACCGAGGCGATGCTGGCCTGCCCCTTCCTGATCCTGGCGATCGCGTTCGCGGCCGTTCTCGGCCCCTCGCTGACCAATGCGATGATCGCGATCGGCCTCTCGGCCGTGCCGATCTTCGTGCGTCTGGTGCGGGCGCAGGTGCTGAGCGTCAAGGCGGAGGATTTCGTCGAAGGTGCGAGGGCTGTGGGTGCCCGCGATCTGCGGATCGTGCTGCGCCACATCCTGCCGAACATCCTCTCGCCGATCGTGGTGCAATCTACGCTGTTCATGGCGCAGGCGATCATCCTCGAGGCGGCCCTGTCCTTCCTCGGGCTCGGCCAGCAGCCCCCTGCCCCGTCCTGGGGCCAGATGCTGAACGTCGCCAAGAATTTCATGGAGCAGGCGCCGTGGATGTCGGTGGCGCCGGGCGTCTGCATCTTCCTCGCCGTGCTCGGCTTCAACCTGCTCGGCGATGGCTTACGCGACGTGCTCGATCCCAAAGAAAACTGAGCCTAAGGACCACCCATGTTCACGACCCGGCCTGAAATCCTCGGCACCTTCGGTGTCTGCACCTCGACGCATTGGCTCGCGACCGCGACCGGCATGGCGATGCTGGAGAAGGGCGGCAACGCCTTCGACGCCTGCGCGGCGGCCGCCTTCGTGCTGCAGGTCGTCGAGCCGCATCTGGTCGGCCCCGGCGGTGAGATGCCGGCGGTGTTCTATTCGGCCAGGACGAAGAAGGTCGAGGTGATCTGCGGCCAGGGCACGGCGCCGGAGGCCGCCACCATCGAGGCCTTCAAGGCGCTGGGGCTCGATCTCGTGCCCGGTTCGGGTCTGCTCGCCGCCGTCGTGCCCGGCGCCTTCGGCGGCTGGATGACGCTGCTGCGCGACCATGGCCTCTTGCCGTTGCGTGAGGTTCTGGAGCCGGCGATCGGCTATTTCGAGAACGGCCACCCGATGCTGCCACGCGTCTCGGACACCATCGCCGGGCTGACCGACCTGTTCACCAACGAATGGCCGACCTCGGGCGAGGTCTATCTGCCAGGCGGTCAGGTGCCGCAGGCCAAGGCTCTCTTCCGCAACAAGGCCGCGGCCGAGACCTACAAGCGCATCCTGAGCGAGGCCGAGGCCGCCGGCGGCACCCGCGAGAAGCAGATCCAGGCCGCCTACGACGCCTGGTACAAGGGCTTCGTCGCCGAGGCGATCAACTCCTTCTGCCGGACGACGGAGGCGATCGACTCCTCCGGACGCCGCCACAAGGGCCTGCTCACCGCCGACGACATGGCGCGCTGGCAGCCGACCTATGAGACGCCCGCCAGCGTGACCTATCACGGCTGGGAGGTCTTCAAGATCGGCCCTTGGGGCCAGGGGCCCGTCTTCCTGCAGACGCTGAAGATCCTCGAGGGCATCGACATCGCCGGGATGGGCCCCGACAGCGCCGCCTTCGTGCACCATGTCGCGGAGGCGATGAAGCTCGCCTTCGCCGACCGCGAGGCCTATTACGGCGACCCCGATTTCGTGAAGGTGCCGCTGGCGACGCTGCTTTCGGAGGATTATGCCCGCGGCCGCCGCAACCTGATCACCGACACCGCCTCGCAGGAACTGCGCCCGGGCATGATCGCCGGCTTCGAGGCGCAGGTGGCGCAGGCCATGGCCGGCGTGCGGTATGCCGGAGAGGCCGGCAAGGGCGACGCCACCGTCGGCGAGCCGACGACGGCGGCGATGGTCGCGGCCGGGCGGCGCGGCGACACGGTCCATATCGACGTCATCGACAAATGGGGCAACATGATCGCCGCCACCCCTTCGGGCGGCTGGTTCCAGTCCTCACCGGTGATTCCGGCGCTCGGCTTCCCGCTCAACGCGCGCGCCCAGGCCTTCTTCCTCGACGAGGGGCTACCCTCGGCGCTCGCCCCGTTCAAGCGGCCGCGCACGACGCTGACGCCCTCGCTGGCCTTCGAGAACGGCGAGCCGCGCCTCGTCTTCGGCACGCCCGGCGGCGACCAACAGGAGCAGTGGCAGCTCGGCCTGTTCCTGCGCCGCGTGCATCACGGCCTCAACCTGCAGGAGGCGATCGACCTGCCGCTGTTCCACACCCAGCACTTCCCCTCGACCTTCTATCCGCGCGAGGCCAAGCTCGGCCATCTGGCGGTGGAGGAGAGCATCGGCGAACGGGTGCTGGCCGATCTCGTCGCGCGCGGCCACAAGCTGGAGCGGGCGCCGGCCTGGACGATCGGCCGCCTCACCGCCGCCGAAAAGAGCGCCGACGGTCTCTTGCGCGCGGCCGCGACGCCGCGTCTGATGCAGGCCTACGCGGCCGGCCGGTGAGGAAGAACGCATGACCTGGTCCATCGTCGCCCGCGACGCCGCCACCGGCGCCTATGGTGTCGCCGTCTCGACCTGCGCCTTCGCTGTCGGGTCACGCGTGCCCTATGGCGGTGGCCGCATCGGCGCCATCGCGACGCAGGCCTTCGTCAATCCGCTCTACGGGGTTGACGGGATGCGCCTCCTCCAGGAGGGCCGATCGGCGGTCGAGATCATCGCGACGCTGACCGCAGCCGACGAAGGCCGCGCCCACCGTCAGCTCCACGTGATCGACCGCGAGGGCAAGATCGCCGCCTTCACCGGAGCCTCCTGCATCGACTGGTGCGGTGCCGTCGACGGACCGCAGGTCTCCGTCGCCGGCAACATGCTCAGCGGACCCGAGGTGATCCAGCAGACGCTGAAGGCCTATATCGCGGCCTCCGCGCTGGATTTCGACGAGCGGCTGCTGGTCGCGCTGGAGGCCGGCGAGAAGGCGGGCGGCGACAAGCGCGGCCGGCAGTCGGCGGCGATCCGGATCTGGTCGGGCGAGCCTGTGCCGAGCTTCGACATCCGCGTCGATGACCACGCCGACCCGCTGGCCGAGCTGCGCCGCCTCTGGCGCCTGGCGCATCAGCGCTATGTTCCCTTCCAGCAGGCCTCGCCCTCGCGCTCGCGTCCGGCGGGCGTGACCGACCGCGACGAACTCGACCGCCTCTGCACGACCTATGCGGAGGCGTGGAACGCGCGGCACCCCGGGTAGGCTGTTCCGCCCGGGACTCCAGATGGCAGGCGGGATGCGCTACACCTGCCGCTACGTCCGGTGGCCAGAGCGGCAGGAGACATCGACATGGCAGCCGACAGCGATGCGCTGGAGCGCCGGATCGCCAAGCTGGAAAGCCAGCTCGCGGCCCTGACGGCGATGATTTCCGCCACGCCCGGCGGCGCGCTCGCGATTACGGCCCCTGGCGGCATCAGCGTCACCGCAGGAGGCGCCTTGTCGCTCACGGCCGGCAGCGCTTTCGCCCTGTCGGCCGGCAGCATCTTCGCCGTCACCGCCGGCACCCGGATCAGGCTGGCCGGCGGTCAGGAGATCACGCTCGACAGCCGGCAGTGCCATGTTCAGGCGTCGGTCGATCTCAGCCTCTTCAGCGACCAGGCCTTCGCGATCGAGGCCATGAAGGATCTGACGATCGCAACCCGCAAGAAGCTCGCGGTGACGGCCGCCGACGAAGCGACGGTGAAGAGCGGCAGCGCCCAGCTCGAGCTCAAGAAGGATGGGTCGGTGACGCTGCGAGGGCGCGACATCACCACCAGCGCGTCGGGCCGTGTCACCGTCAAATCGAGCGCCAATACGGTCATCAAGGGCAGCAAGATCGGCCAGAACTGAGGTCGCGGCATCGCCCGGCATGCGGGAGAGGCCTGAGCCTCCCCCGGTTCCCGCCGTTCAGACCAGCTTGCCCCGCGCCGCGACCGGCAGTTCGCCCACAAGCTGGCCGCCCCGTACCGTCACCAGTCGATCGACCATGTTGACGACGACGCAGACATGGTTGGGCACCACGCGCACGATTTCGCCCACGCCCGGCCGGTCATTGCTCGCCGACAGATCGAGGAAGCCGTGCTCCTCGGCGAATTTCGCGATGCGTGCCGCCGGGTATTCGAGGATGTGGCCGTGGCCATCCAGGCCGCCGGTGTCGCTCGTCAGCGTCTTGGAGCCCGAATCGAGGATGCCGCGCTCTGGGCCGGCCCGGCTGACCACCGTGGCGTAGACGGTCAGCGCGCAGTCCTCCAGGCTCGCCACCCCGGCCGCGACCTGCATCCGGTCGTTGAAGATCGAGGTGCCGGCGCGGTGCTCGGTGGCGCCCTTGAGTTCGCCGATATGGGGAATGTTGGGCGAGCCGCCGGTGGAGACGATCGACGCCTCCAGCCCCGCCTCGCGCAGGCCGTCATTGGCGGTGTCGAGGAACATTTGCGTACGCGCCCAGCCATCCTCGGGCGGGTACATCAGGAATCCGGCGAAGCGCAGCCCCTTCGAGCCCGCGATCAACTTCGCCAGTTCGACCGCCTCGCCGGGCGTTTCGACGCCGGCACGCTGGCGGCCGGTGTCGCATTCGATGACGACCTCGAGGTCGCGCCCTGCGATCTCCGCCGCCTGGGGCAGGCCGGCGATGGTCACGGGGTTGTCGGCCGCCACGATCATCCGGACCCGGCGCTGGAGATGGCCGAGACGGCCGAGCTTCTGCTCGCCGAGGATATTGTAGCTGATCAGGATGTCGTCGATGCCGCCATCGGCCATGACCTCGGCCTCGCCGAGCTTCTGGCAGGTGATGCCGCGCGCGCCGGCCTCGATCTGGAGGCGGGCGAGTTCGGGCGATTTGTGGGTCTTGATATGCGGGCGGTTGGCGACGCCCTTGGCATCGCAAACGGCCTGAAGGCGCGCGATGTTGGCCTCGACCTTGTCGAGATCGATCACCACCGCCGGCGTGCCGTAGATGCGCGCGATCTCGGCCTTCAGGCCTTCATGGTCGGCCGCCATTACGGCAGCACCTTGATGATGACTTCGATCTCGACCGGCATGTTGCCCGGCAGGGAGCCCATGCCGACGGCCGAGCGGGCATGGCGCCCGTTCTCGCCGAGCACGGCGACGAGCAGGTCCGAGCAGCCATTGATGACCTTGGGCTGGTCGCCATACTCCGGCACGGCGTTGACCATGCCAAGCAGCTTGATGACCTCGACCTTGTCGAGCGAGCCGGCGGCCTCCTTCATCGCCGCGAGCAGGCCGAGTCCGGTGTTCTTGGCGAAATCATAGGCCTGTTCGGTCGTGAACTCCTTGCCGACCTTTCCGTTGGGGATCGAGCCGTCGGGGTTGCGCGGCCCCTGGCCCGAGAGGAAGACGAGGTCGCCAGCCTTCTTGAAGCGCACATAATTGGCCATCGGCGCCACCATCGCGGGCAGTTCCAGGCCCAGATCCTTCAGTTTCTGCTCGGCGCTCATGGTGTCGTTCGTCCCTCTGCGGTCGTTTCGTGTTCTGGATGGAGCGCGCGCTCCATATAGCGGGCGGCATCGTCATAGCTGGCGAGCTTCTCCGCAAGGGCAGGCTCATGCACCGCGCGAAAGCCCTGCCGCCGCCAGAAGCGCGAC
Organism: Allobosea sp. R86505; assembly: GCF_042466375.1. Classification (NCBI taxonomy): domain Bacteria; kingdom Pseudomonadati; phylum Pseudomonadota; class Alphaproteobacteria; order Hyphomicrobiales; family Alloboseaceae; genus Allobosea; species Allobosea sp. R86505. Next base: position 4,063,254 of record NZ_JAXHPY010000001.1, read on the forward strand.
GAGCCGTCGATCGCGACCAGCGCGAGGCGCGGCAGGCCGGCACGGGCCGCGATCTCGGCGAGCCTCGCGACGACGACGCCGCCGGCCCCGCTGCCCCGTGCCTGCGGCAGGAGCGCGAGATCGTGGATGTAGAAGCAGCCGGCCTGCGACGGCAGCTCGCCCAGCAGGCTGTTGAGCGCCGGCGGCGCGGCGCGCAGCCAGGGATGGGCAACGACATAGCCGATCGGGCCGTCTGCTCCCTCCAGCACGAGGCAGCCTTGCGGAAACAGGCGCAGCCGCTCGGCGAAGACGGTCTCATCTTCGGGATAGTCCGAATGCACCACGGCCGCGACCGCCAGAACGGCCGGCAGGTCGGTCGCGGTCATCGGGCGCCAGAGCACGCTTTGCAACAATCGATCCCTTCGTCATTCCGGGGCGAGCCGCAGGCTCGAACGCGGAACCCACGACCGGGCGCTGCACGTGGCAGCGGTGAGGTCCATCGGTGACCCGATCGTGGATTCCGGGTTCTTCGCTGGCGCGAAGCCCCGGAATGACACGATGGAGCCGGATCAGCCCGCGACCTTCCTGAACTTGTTCGTCCGCTTCGGATGCCACCAGGCGCCCTTGAGCACGACGCCCTCGGAGACGATCTTGCGGTCGCCGGTCATGTACTCGCCGGTGGCGTCGGCATAGTCGAACTTGCCTTCCTTCACCGTCAGGATCGTCGCGTCGCCGAGCGAGCCGACCTTGAGCGAGCCATATTCCGGGCGCTTCAGCGCCATGGCGGCGTTGACGGTCGAGGCTGCGACGACGTCGTTCAGGCTCATGCCCATCAGCAGGAACTTCGACATCGTCGTGACCTGATCATAGGCCGGGCCGTCGATGCAGAGCTTGTGGACGTCCGACGAGATCACGTCCGGCTGGAAGCCGTTGGCGAGCATGGCGCGCGTCGTCTTGAAGGAGAACGAGCCCTTGCCATGGCCTATGTCGAAGATGACGCCGCGCTTGCGGGCCGCCAGAACCTCGGGCTTCACCGTGCCCTGCGCCGTGCAGGGGGCGTTCGGGAAGGGGCGAAAGGCGTGGGTGAGCACGTCGCCTGGCCGCAGCATGTTCACCACCTCCTCATAGGATGGCGGCGGATGGTCGATATGGCACATCAGGGGCATGCCGACCTCGTTGGCGACCTGCAGCGCGACATTGAGCGGCGCCGTGCCCTGGTCGCCCGAGGCATGCAGGCCGACGCGGACCTTGATGCCGACGATGAGGTCGCGGTTCTTGTCGGCGACCTCAGCGCAGTCGATCGGGTTCATCATCGCCATGTCGCGGCTCTCGCCGACCATGACGCGATGATCGAAGCCGTAGATGCCGGCATGGCTGACATGGAGATAGGCGAGGATGCGGGCCTGGCTCTTCTCGATGACGTGCTTGCGGAAGCCCGGCCAGTTGCCCGGCCCGGCCGAGCCGGTATCGACCGAGGTGGTCACGCCCGAGGCCCGGCAGAACTCGTCGGCGTCGATGCCCAGCGACGTGCCGCCCCAATAGACATGGGTGTGAAGGTCGATCAGGCCCGGCGTGACGATATAGCCGGAGACGTCGCGAACTTCCTTGGCGCCCTTCAGGTCCTTGCCGAAACCGGAGACCTTGCCATCGGTGAAGGCGACGTCGAGGACGCCGTCATGCTTCTGCGAGGGGTCGATGACGCGACCGCCCTTCAGGATGAGATCGTGGGTCATTCGGCAGTTCCCCCTTGGCAGGCTTTGCAAAACAGATGTGGCCGAGAACCGGGCTCAAACCCAGTTCTCGACACGCAGACCGGGCATGCGGTCGAACTCTCGACGGTTGTTGGTGACGATGATCAGGCCCCGGCTGCGGGCATGGGCGCCGATTTGGGTGTCGTGCAAGCCGCACGGAGTCCCGGCACGCTCGAGTTCCGCGCGCAACCCACCGTAGTTCTCGGCAGCCTGCTTATCGAAGGGCAACACTGCGAGGTTGGTCGAAAAGTCGTCGATCGCCCGCAGGCTCTGTTCGCGGCGGAGGGATTTTTCCGCCCCGAAGCGAAGCTCCGCGATCGTCATGACCGAAATGCAGATTTCATCGGCCAGCGCCTCGAAACGATCCTTCAACGGCGAAAGCGCCGTGGCCTTCATCACGTAGATGCAGATATTCGTATCGAGCATGTAGGTCGGCATCAGAGCGGTTCACGTTCATCCGCTGGAAGCTCGGTCCAATCCTTCATGAAATCCTCGTCGACGTGAGGCCCACGTTCAAAGAAATCGCTCCACCCCTTACCCTTCGGCACGATCAGAACGCCCGAGCCCTGCCTAATGATCTCGACCTCGGTCACCTCGGGCGGGAAAGCGAGTTCCTTCGGCAGGCGCACGGCTTGGCTGCGGTTGGTCACGAAGAGCTTGGTGGTCGCTCGGGTTTTGGCCGGCATCGCTACCTCCGTATATCCAAGACGGATATACTAAGTGTTTGCCACGGAACCGCCAAGCCCGATGCCATCACACCGGCACTATCGCGCCCTTGCGCTCGACGATGAGCCCATAGGCCTGCGGCTCGCGGTGCCGGGCGAAGTTGAAGGTCGAGGCCTTGTAACTCTTGCCGAGATCCATGTCGCAGCGGGCGACGACCAGTTCGTCCCCCTCCGTCACCGCCTGCGCCACGACCTCACCGGTGGGGGCGATGATGCAGGTGCCGCCGATCTGGTCGACGCCGGCTTCCACACCCGCCTTGGCGACTCCGACGACCCAGGTGGCGTTCTGGTAGGCGCCGGCCTGCATGACGAGCTGGTTGTGGAAATTGCCGAGCCGGTCGTGGTCGGGCGCCGGCGGATTGTGCTTGGGGGTGTTGTAGCCGAGCACGATCAGCTCGACATCCTGCAGACCCATCGTGCGATAGCTCTCGGGCCAGCGCCGGTCGTTGCAGATCATCATGCCGATATGGGCGTCCATCGTCCGCCAGACCGGCCAGCCGAGATCGCCCGTCTCGAAATAGCGCTTCTCGAGATTCTGGAAGGGCGCCTCGGGGCGATGCTCGGGGTGGCCCGGCAGATGGATCTTGCGGTACTTGCCGACGATCGCGCCTGATTTGTCGACGAGGATCGCCGTGTTGAAGCGGCGCTTGCGGCCGCCCTCCCGGGCGAGTTCGCAATAGCCGAGATGGAAGCCGATCCCGAGGCGCTTGGCCTCGTCGAAGAGCGGCGCGGTCTCGTTGGAGGGCATCGCGCTCTCGAAATGGCTGTCGATCTCGTCCTCGTCCTCGATCCACCAATGCGGGAAGAAGGCGGTCAACGCCGCTTCCGGATAGACGACGAGGTCGGCGCCATGGGTCTTGGCCTGACGCATAAGCTCGATCATTCGCGAGACAGCGGAGGCACGGCTCTCGTCCCGCTGGATCGGGCCGAGCTGGGCTGCGGCGATGGTGAGGATGCGGCTCATCGGTCTGTCTCCCGGGCGGGCGCCATCAAGGGAAACCGAGCCGAAGCGTCTGGGCGTTCTGGCATGGCGCAAGGCTCGGCTGCGGCGGGGCGATGCATCGATCGCCAGGATCGTGGAGGGGCTCGCTCCGGGCGCAGGCGCCCGGAGATGTCGGTTGGTGCAGTGGCCTCAGAGGGCCTTGGCGAGCCGCGGGTCCAGCGAGTCGCGCAGGCCGTCGCCCAGGAGATTCACCGCCAGCACGGTGATCGAGAGGAAGATCGCCGGGAACAGGATGATGTGCGGCTTGACCTGCCAGAGCGCGCGCCCCTCGGCCATGATGTTGCCCCAGGACGGCGTCGCGGGCGGGATGCCGGCGCCGATGAAGGAAAGGATCGCCTCGATGATCATGGCGCTGGCGCAGATATAGGTCGCCTGCACGCTCATCGGCGCGAAGGTGTTGGGCAGGATGTGGCGAAAGATGATGCGGGGCGTGCGGGCGCCGTTGGCGATCGCCGCCTCGACATAGGGCTGCTCGCGCAGCGACAGCACGACGCCGCGCACGAGGCGCGCGACGCGCGGGATCTCGGCCACGGTGATGGCGATGATGACGTTCTGGATCGAGCCGCGGGTCAGCGCCATCAGCGCGATCGCGAGCAGGATCGGCGGGATCGACATCATGCCGTCGATGATCCGCATGACGATGCCGTCCGCCCAGCGCACGAAGCCCGCGAAGAGGCCGATCGTCAGGCCGATGACCGAGGACAGGATGGCGACACTGAAGCCGACCACGAGCGAGACCCGCGCGCCGTAGACGACACGGGAGTAAATGTCCCGGCCGAGCATGTCCGTGCCGAACCAGTAGAGTTCGGAGGGGACGCGCGTGCGCCGCGAGGTGGCGATGGCGGTGGGATCGACCGTCCAGAGTAGCGGCGCGAAGAGGCCGATCAGCGCCATCAGGACGAGCAGCGAACCGCCGATCGCCACAGCGGGGTGACGGCGCAGATAGCGCCGGAAGCGCCCGAACCGCCCCAGCTGAGGAGCGACCGCAGGCTCCGGGGCCGCCGCCAGCGCAGCGGGGGCCGGAATCGAGCTTTGCATCGTCAATAGCGTATCCTCGGATCGACGATCGTGTAGGTCAGGTCGATGAGCAGGTTCACCAGCACGTAGACCAGGCTGAACATCAGAACGACGCCCTGGATGACGGGATAGTCACGCCGCAGGATGGCATCGACGGTGAGCCGGCCGAGGCCCGGTATGGCGAAGACACTCTCGGTCACGACCGCGCCGCCGATCAGGAGCGCGATGCCGATGCCGATGATCGTCACGATCGGGACCGCGGCGTTCTTCAGGGCGTGGAGGAACAGAACCTCGCGCTGCCCCACGCCCTTGGCCTGGGCGGTCCGGACATAGTCCTGCTGCAGGACCTCAAGCATGGTGGCGCGGGTGATGCGCGCGATCAGCGCGATATAGACCAGCCCCAGCGTCATCGCCGGCAGGACGAGATTCTTGAACCAGGGCACGAAGCCCTCGGAGATTGGCGTGTAGCCCTGGACCGGCACCCAGTCGAGCTGCAGGGCGAAGACATAGGCCAGCAGATAGCCGACCACGAAGACCGGGACGGAAAAGCCGAAGACGGCGAAGGCCATGGCGCTGCGATCGATCCAGGTCCCCGCCTTCCAGGCGGCGATGACGCCCATCGGGACCGCGATGGTGACCGCGAAGATCAGCGTGAGGATCATGAGCGACAAGGTCGGCTCGATGCGCTGGGCGATGAGTTGCGTCACCGGCAGCGAAGTGAAGATCGAGGTGCCGAGATCCCCCTGCAGCACGCGGAAGAACCATTCCGCGAAGCGCACCAGATAGGGGCGGTCGAGCCCGAGGCTCGCGCGGATGCGCTCGACGTCGGCGGGGGATGCCTGGTCGCCGGCGATGACCGCAGCCGGATCACCCGGCGCGATATAGAGCAGGGAAAAGACGAACAGCGCCACGAAGGCCATCACCGGGATGGTCGTGATGATGCGTCTGACGATGAAGGCCAACATTGCGGCTCACGCGTCCTTGTTTCGTTACAAACGAAATCGGTCGTCGCCGGTCGCGGGACCGGCTGCGCCGAGGAGGAGCCCGAGGCGGCACGCAGCGGCGCGCCGCCTCGCGGACAAGGGGGCGCCTGAGGCGCCCCCTTGTCCGGTCAGGCCTTGGAGACGCCCCAGAGCACCGGGAACGGCCCGCTGGTGACGCCCGAGACGTTCTTCCGCCAGGCCTGGTAGCCGAGGTAGAAGCCCGTCGGGCAGAAGACGACGTTCTCGACGGCGGCCTTGTTGAGGCGGCCCATCGCCGCCTTCTCTTCGGCCATGTCCTTGGCGGCGAACCAGTTCGTCACCTCCGTCTCGACCGCGGGGACGTTGGGCCAGCCGAACCAGGCCTTGTCGCCATTGGCACGCACGGCGGTGTAGGAAGCCGGGTTCACGCAGTCGGCACCGGCATGCCAGGTGTGGAACATGCTCCAGCCACCCTGCCCGGGTGCCGTCTTCTGGGCGCGGCGGGCACCGACCGTTCCCCAGTCCGTCGCCACGAAGTCGACCTTCATGCCGATGCTCTTCAGCAGTTCGGCCGTGACATCGCCCATCGCCTTGGTCGCGGTCATATCCTGCGCGACGACGCAGATCACGGGCTCGTCCTTGTAGCCGGACTCGGCGAGCAGCTTCTTGGCCTCGGCGACGCTCTTCTTCTTCATCATTTCGCCGCCCTCTTCGGTGTAGAGGGGCGTGCCAGGGGTGAAGAAGCCGGCCATCGGCTTCCAGAGCTTGTCATCGTCGCCGATGATGGCGCGCATGTAGTCTTCCTGGTTCAGCGCCGTCATGACCGCCTGGCGCACCTTCACGTTATTGAAGGGCGGGTGCAGGTGGTTCATGCGGAAGGCACCGATATTGCCGAGCGGATCGCCGATATCGACATTAATGTTGGCGTTCCGCTTGAGAACGGGCACCAGATCCGCCAGCGGCGTCTCCCACCAGTCGACCTCGCCGTTCTGCAGCGCGGCGGCAGCCGTCGCCGGATCGGGCATGATCACCCATTCGATGCGGTCGAAATTCATGACCTTGCCGCCGGAGAGCCAGTCGGGCTTCTCGGAGCGGGGCTTGTAGTCGGCGAACTTCTCGAACACCGCCTTGGCGCCGGGCACCCATTCGTTGCGGACGAACTTCATCGGGCCAGAGCCGATATATTCGGTGATCTGGGTGAACGGATCGGTCTTGGCGATGCGCTCCGGCATGATGAAGGTGCAGGGCGAGTTGTTCTTGCCGAGCGCCAGCAGCATCTTCGGATAGGGCTTGTTGAGCACCCACTTCCAGCTCATGTCATCGACCGGCGACAGCTCGACCTCGATCGCCTTGATCATGAGGCCCATCGGATCGCGGGCCTGCCAGCGCTTGAGGCTCTGGACGACATCCTTCGAGGTGACGGGCGCACCGTCATGGAACTTCAGGCCCGGGCGCAGCTTGAAGGTCCAGGTCAGGCCGTCGGCCGAGACGGTCTCGCTCTCGACCATCTGGCGCTGCGGCTGGAACTTCGAATCGATGCCGTAGAGGGTGTCCCAGACCAGCAGCGCGGCGTTGCGCACGACGTACTGGGTTCCCCAGATCGGGTCGAAATTCGCGAGATTGGCCTGGGGCACGAAGCGCAGGGTCTTTGCCGCAGCCGCTCCCTGGGCCAGGGCCGGCATGGCGAGGCCGCCGGCTGCGGCGAGCGCGCCCGTTCCGGCGGCGCTCTTCAGAAATGTTCTGCGGTCCATCATTCTCTCCCCTGAAACGGCAACCTCTCGACGGGCGACCTTGGCGCGAGTTTGGGCAGAAAAATCTGCCGTGACAACTCGTCTGACCGGCCATCCGCAGCCGCCGAACCGCCTGCACGCATCGTGCCAAACGGGACTGGTTGCAATTTTCGCCTGATCGGCGCGCCGGGATGCTGTTTCGGGGCTCAGAATTTTTTTTTGCAGTTCAGCGAAGCCCGAGCTCGCATGCGGCCGTCGCCGCCTGCCTCATTCGCAGGCGGATTGGCTATCCAGCTCAGTTCGAACCGAACGGCGCGTCGATCCGGGCGAAGGGCCGCGCGGTCTCGAAGGCTGCCGCGGCACGCAGCACCAGCGCGTCCCGCCCGAAGGCGCCGACGAGTTGCAGTCCCGCCGGCAAACCCGCGCCAGTCAGCCCGCAGGGCAGCGAGATCGCCGGGGCCTGGGTGATGTTGAAGGGGTAGGTGAAGGGCGTCCAGCGGGTCCAGTCGTCGCCATAGGCGCCGTGGCCGGGGGTGTTGCGGCCTGTTTCGAAGGCCGGCAGCGGCAGCGTCGGCGTCAGCAGCAGATCGAAGCGTGCATGAAATTGCGCCATCTTGTGCGCAAGGAGGTTGCGCTGGTTCAGCAGCGCATCGACGTAAGCCGCCCCCGCGACCTTGTCGCCCTGTTCGGCGACGGCGACGAGGCCGGGGTCCATGCGAGCGCGCTCGGCCGGGCCGGCCGAGCGGAGCGCGAGGGCAGCGCCCGCCGACCAGATCGTCATCAGGGTCTCGATCGGGTCGTCGAAGCCGGGATCGACCTCCTCGACGGTCGCGCCCAGTTCGCGGAAGGCCAGCGCCGCGGCGCGGGTCAACGCGGCGATCTCCGGATCGACCGGCACGTCGCGGCCGAGCGTCGGCGACCAGGCCAGCCGCAGGCCCTTCACGCCGCCCTTGAGCCCGTCGACATAGTCCGGCGCGCGATCGATCATCGCCGTCATGTCGCGGATGTCGGAGCGGCCGATCGCGTTCATGGCGAGCGCGCAGTCGGTCACGGTGCGGGTCAACGGGCCGAGATGGGCGAGGAAGCCCATCGTCGAGACCGGCCAGGCCGGGATTCGGCCATAGGTCGGTTTCAGCCCGACAACCCCGGTGAAGGCGGCGGGGATGCGCACCGAGCCGGCCCCGTCCGTGCCGAGATGGAGGCAGCCCAGGTTGAGCGCCGCGCAGGAGGCCGCGCCGGCCGAGGAGCCGCCCGGGCCGGTGGCGATGTTCCAGGGATTGCGGGTGATGCCGGAAAGCGGGGAATCGCCGACCCCCTTCCAGCCATATTCCGGCATGGTCGTCTTGCCGAGGAAGACGGTGCCGGCCTCGCGCAGGCGAGCCGTCGCGGGGGCGTCCTCGGCGAAGGCTGCGTCGGAGGCGACGGCCGAGCCGCGCCGCATCGGCCAGCCCGCCACGCCGATATTGTCCTTGATGGTGACGGGGACCCCATCCAGCGGCCCCAGCGGCTCGCCCTTGAGCCAGCGCGCCTGGGAGGCTTCCGCCATGGCGAGCGTCGCTTCGGCGTCGCGCACCACGAAGGCGTTGATCTGCGGCTCGAAGCGCTCGATCCGCTCCAGCGCATCCTTGGCGACCTCGACCGGTGACAGGCAGCGGGCCGCGAAGAGCGGGCCGAGTTCGGCGGCGGAGAGCGAGGCGATCGTCGTCATGGGCTTATCCTGTCTGCGTCTTGCCGGATTGTCCTGTGGTCACGGCGAGCCCGGCAAGCAAGCCGGGAGCCATCGGGCGCTCCTGATGCGTCGCGCGCCCTGCCGCTGCGCGCTCAGGCGTTGGCCACCCGCCAGGCCGCGTTGAGCAGGACGTTGGCTCCCGAAGCGATGTCGTCGGGCGTGCTGAACTCGGCCGGATTGTGCGAGAGCCCCCCGATCGAGGGAATGAAGACCATCGCCGTCGGGCAGAGGCGCGACATCATCTGCGCGTCATGGCCCGCGCCGGAGATGATCCGCCGGATCGGCAGGCCGAGTTCCGTCGCACTCTGCTCCACCGTTTCGATCAGCGTCTCGGTGAAAGGCGTGGCCGGGAAGCGCGCGAGGTCGCGGAAGGCGATCTCGATGCCGTGGCGCGCCGCGATCTCTGCACAGTAGGCTCGCACCGAGGCTTCCGCGCGCGCCAGTGCGGCGTCGTCGGGATTACGGAGATCGAGCGTCATCACGACGGTCTCGGGCACGACATTGACATTGGCCGGCTGCACGCGGATCACGCCGCTATTGGCGAGCTGACCGGGTATCGCGCGGGTCAGGTCGTTGGCGTAGACATTGATGCGCGCGGCGGCGAGGCCGGGATCCTTGCGATAGGCCATGGGCGTGGTGCCGGCATGGCTGGGCCGGCCCTTCAGCGTCAGTTCGAGCCAGCAGATCGCCTGGATGCCGGTGACCGCGCCGAGCCCGCCGCCCTCGCTCTCCAGAACCGGCCCCTGCTCGATATGAAGTTCGAGATAGGCGTGCGCGGGCAGGAAGCCCGGCTGTTCCTGCCCCTCATACCCGATCCGCCGGAGCTCGGTGCCGAGCACGGCGCCTTCGGCATCCTGCTCGGCATGGGCGGCCTCGACGCTCATGCCGCCCGCCCAGACATAGGAGCCCAGCATGTCCGGGTGGAAGCGGGCGCCCTCCTCATTGGTGAAGGCGATGACGGCGAGGTCGCGCCTGGGCACGAGGCCGGCATCGCGCAGCGTCGCCAGCACCTCGACGCCGGCGATGACCCCGAGCGCACCGTCATAGCGCCCGCCGGTACCGACGGTGTCGATATGGGAGCCCAGGATGACGGCCGGCCCCTCCTCCCTGCCCTTGAGGATGCCGACGATGTTGCCGACCGCGTCGACCTTCACATCAAGGCCGAGCGCGGTCATCTCGGCGACCAGCCAGTCGCGGCCCTGCCGGTCCTCGTCGGTCAAAGCGAGGCGGCGGCAGCCGCCTTCCGGCGTCGCGCCAATGGTCGCCAGGGCCATGAGCCGGGACATGAGCCGCGCACCGTCGACCCTCAGATTGCTGCTCATCGACATCTCCCCCGCGGCCGAGCCTCAAGCCTGCATAGTCGCGCAAAGGTCGGGATGTCGATGCCTCCGGCAGCAAGGCGGTCGCGCGAAAATGCAACGGGCGCAGACCCGGAGGTCTGCGCCCGTTCGAGGCGAGGCGGCTTCTGCCAGGACGTGGCGGGGCTTGCGCCGGATCAGAACTCTTCCCAGCCGGCGTCGCCGGCGCGGCTGTTGGCGACCTTGCGGGCCGGAGCCGCTGGCATCGGGGACGGTGCGGGCGCGCGCGCCGCCGGGGCTTTCGTCTGCGCAAAGGCGGCGTGGGCCAGTTGCCGCAGACGGGCCGGCTCGGAGGCCGGCTTGTAGGCCGGAGCAGCGGCCGCGCGCTCGTGACCGGTGCGGAACGTCGCCACGAGGTCGTTGAGCTGAGCGATCTTATCGGAAAGGGATCCCGCAGAGGCTGCGCTCTCCTCGGAAAGAGCCGCGTTCTGCTGGGTCATCTCGTCGAGATGCGCGACCGCCTGGCTCATCTCGTCGATGCCGTTGGCCTGCTCGCCCGAGGCCGCCGAGATCTCCGCGATCGTTGCCGCCACCTTCTCAGAGGCCGCCAGGATCTGACTGAGCTGCTCGCCGGCCTGGCGCACGAGCTTCACGCCCTCGCCGACCTCGGTGTTCGAGGACGAGATCAGCGCCGAGATGTCCTTGGCCGCTTCACCCGAACGCTGCGCCAGGGTGCGCACCTCGGAGGCGACGACGGCGAAGCCCTTGCCGGCATCGCCGGCGCGGGCCGCTTCCACCGCCGCGTTGAGCGCGAGCAGGTTGGTCTGGAAGGCGATGTCGTCGATCACCCGGATGATGTCGGAGATCTTGGTCGAGGCGTCCTCGATGCGGGCCATGGCGTCGACCGCCTTCCCGGCGATGGCGCCGCCGGCCTGCGCTGCCTTCATCGCCTCGTCCGAGATCGCCGCGGCGTTCCGCGAGGCCTGGGCGGAGGCCTTCACCGAGGCGGCGAGTTCTTCGGTCGTCGCCGCCGTCTCCTCCAGCGAGGAAGCCTGCTCCTCGGTGCGCTTCGAAAGGTCGTTGGCTCCGGTGTTGATCTCGCGCGCCGCCAGCCCGACTTCGGCCGAGGTCGTCTGGATCGTCCTGACGGTGGAGGAGAGACGGTCCACCGTCGCGTTGAAGTCGTCGCGCAGCTTCGCGTACTCGGTCGGGATGTCCGCCCCGATGCGATGGGTCAGGTTGCCCTCGGACAGTTCGGCGAGCCCCGCCGCGAGGGCATCGACCACCTTTTCGAGTTCACGGGCCTGCTGCAGGCGCTGCTGCGCGGCGGCCTGGCGCTCCGCTTCCGAGGAACGGCGATTCTCGTCCATCAGGCCGGCCTGGGAGACCGCATCCGCCTCGAGGCGCTCCTTCTCGATGGCAGCGGCGCGCAAGACGTCGACAGCCCCGGCCATTTCGGCGAACTCGCCGGCACGGAAGGTCGGCACGGCTGTCACGAGGTCGCCGGCGGCCAGACGCTCCATCGCGGCCTTGAGGCTGCCGAGCGGCTTCATCATCCGGCGGACGAGCAGGAACAGGGCAACGCCTGCGGCGAGCGCGATCAGAAGGCCCGCAATCACGTTGGACGTGACCATCTCGCTGATGACGCTGGTGAAATCCGCCTGCTTGATGCCGACGAACAGAATGCCGACGACCCGGTTGTCGGATTTCTGGATGATCGGCTCATAGATGGTGAAATAGGGCTGCCCGAGAATGTCGGCCGCACCCGAATAGGTCTGCCGCTGCTTGAGCACCGTGTCATAGGCTGTGCCCGGCGCGAGCTTGGTGCCGACCGCACGCCCGCCATCCGGCTTCTGCACGTTGGTGGCGATCCGGACGTCGCCCATGAAGATCGTCGCCACGCTGCCTGCGAGAGCCTTGACCTTGTCGACGGCGGCGAAATTGCCGTTCATCAACTCGTTGCCGAAATAGAGCTTGTCGCCGTCGAGGCGCGGCTCGCCTTTGGCCGTCACGATGTCGCGCAGCAGATTGACGTTGACCGCGAGGCTGGCCTGGGCCCGTTCGCGCATGGCCTTCTCGGCTGCTTGCAGCGACACGATCACCGAGGCGGCCACGGCGATCCCGACGAAGAAGACCCCGAGAAGAGCAAGGCGTGTGGCGATCGGCAGACGGAGAGAGAGGAGCTTTTTCATCGAGAAACCCGGGTTCGAAGCGGCGTCGCCCCCGGCTCGTCATGCACCATGCACGACACAGACGGGATCAGACGGCGCCGGTTGGCCAGCAGCGCGAACGGAGGCGCACCAATCAATTCAATAGAAGCGGTAGGCTAGGCGTGATGCTCGGTCGGCGATACGAAACGGCACCGGGGGTGCCGTTATGTCTTCCGCCAACGTTGGATTTAGACTTAATCAATCATGTGAAGAATTGCTTAAAATGGTGATATTTCGACTGAAAACACGCCCTACGGTTCCATTTGAAACCATTTCAAGGGCAATCGCAGCTGAGGCACCTCTTCGCTTGGTCGATGTCCGAAGAGGTCTGTTGCGCTGACGCCACAGTGGCTGATCGCCATAATTTCGCCGTGTCGCGTTCACCTCACAGCCATGCGATGTGACTTGAAGGTCATGGCCGGCGTCATCCGTGGAACGTCGTTGCCTTTCCGCCGTTGTTCAGCCGCGTCCGCAAGATCAATAAAGAAGAGCCCCACTTCATGTCCGTCGAGACCACCGTCGCCTCCCTGCCGTCCTCCCTCGCCCGCCCGTCGCGGCGAGCGACGCTGCTGATGATGCCGTTCGCGCTGGCTGGCTGCGTGTCGGGCCCTCAGCAGCCCTATGAGGTGGTCTCGGCACGGGGCTATGGGGTCAGCGCCGAATATCTGGCGATGTATGGCGAGCGTCCCGACGAACAGTTCCCGCTGCCGGCGACCGACATCTCCGAGGTGGACCCGCGATACCTGCGGCGCGAGGTGGCCTACCCCACGCGCGAGCAGCCGGGCACGATCATCGTCGATACCGACAACAAGTATCTCTATCTCGTTCGCGAGAACGGGCGTGCGATCCGCTACGGCATCGGCGTCGGCAAGCAGGGCATGTCCTGGCGCGGTCGCGCGACGATCGCCCGCAAGGCGGCCTGGCCGCGCTGGACGCCGACCGCTGCGATGATCGCCCGCGATCCCGAGAAGAACGGCCCCTGGGCCGGCGGCATGGAGCCCGGCCTCGACAACCCGCTGGGCGCGCGCGCGCTCTATCTCTATCAGGGCAACCGCGACACGCTCTACCGCATCCACGGCACGACCGAGCCATGGTCGATCGGCCAGTCCGTCTCGAGCGGCTGCATCCGGCTGTTCAACCAGGACATCATCGATCTGCACAGCCGCGTCCCGACCGGCACGACGGTGGTCGTCCTCAACCGCGGGCAGTTGCTGACGCCGCAGCCGGGGGAGAGCTTCGACGAGTTCACCTCGGAACCCAGCAGCATCTGACGGCGACGTGACCAGCGCGCGGCCGTGAGCCGCCGGGCCGCGCCTTGATACCGTCACAGGCGCCCCCCACCTCTCGTCAGGCGACGCAATCCGCGCCGCCCGACATGAGAGGAGATGACGATGACGCCGCAGGAACGCGACGTGATCGCCGGGATTTTCGACCGCCTGAAACAGGCGGCCAACCAGCCCCGCGACCCCGAGGCTGAAAACTACATCGCCGAGCGGCTGCGCGAGCAGCCCTACGCTCCCTATGCGATGGCGCAGGCGGTCTATGTACAGGAGACCGCCCTGACCAACCTGCAGGCGCAGGTGGATGACCTGCAGGCCCAGTTGCGGGACCTCGAGAGCCGTCAGCAGGCCGAGGCCCCGGCGCAGAACGGGGGCTTCCTGTCGGGCATCTTCGGCGGCGGCGCCACGGCGCCACGGCCTCGCTCCGTGCCGTCCTTCCCACAGCGGGCGGCGCCCGAAGGCGCCGGCTCGGCGTGGTCGGGCCAGCGCCCGGGCATGATGGCGGCGGCGGGCGGTGCTCAGCCCGGGCCTGGCATGCCGCCGGGACCGGGCCAGCAGCAGCCGGGTCCCTGGGGCAATGCGGGGGCTCAGGCTCCGGGCCGCGGTGGCGGCTTCATGGCGACGGCCCTGACCACGGCAGCCGGCGTCGCCGGCGGCATGATGCTCGGCAGCGTGCTCAGCAACGCCTTCGGCGGCGGAGCGGCGAAGGCTGCGGAGGCGAAACCGGCCGAGACGGCCGGCGAAGCACAGGGCAGCGGTGCCGAGGCGCAACCCGCCGCCTATGACGACGGGTCGTCGAACGAGGCGAACTATCAGCAGGCCGCCCATGGCGACGCGCAGGATGCCGGCTATGACGACGGCTCCAGCCTGTTCGACGGCGGCGACGACGACAGCTGGGCCTGACACGGCGCAGCGGTCTCAAGCAGACGCGACAGGACACCCACCCGGCTCGCGCCGGGTGGGTTTTTCTTTGGCGGGAACCCGCTCAGATCACCAGGACCTTGGCGCCGACGCGGACGCGCTCGTAGAGATCCTGGACGTCGTCATTGGTCATGCGGATGCAACCCGAGGAGACCGCCTGCCCGATCGTGTGCGGCTCGTTCGTGCCGTGGATGCGGTAGAGCGAGGAGCCGAGATAAAGTGCGCGCGCACCCATCGGGTTCTCGGGCCCGCCCGGCATGAAGCGCGGCAGATCGGGCCGGCGCTTCAGCATTTCCGGCGGCGGCGTCCAGGTCGGCCATTCGGCCTTGCGGCTGACGGTCTTCATGCCGGCCCAGGAGAAGCCCGGCCGGCCGACGCCGATGCCGTAGCGCAGCGCGCGCCCGTTCGGCTGGACCAGAAACAGAAAGCGCTGGGGCGTGTCGATGATGATCGTGCCCGGCTTGTGAGGTCCCTCATAGGCGACCTCCTGCTTGCGGAAGCGGGGGTCGATGACGCGCTCGATCGGGCGCTCCATCTCCAGCGGCTGGCCGAGCGCCGCGACCCGGCGGCCGTTGGCGGCCGGGCGGGCGGACTGACCGAAGGGATCGGCCTCGTAGCCCGCGGCCGGACGCGCGCTGTGGCCATAGGCCGACGCGCCGGGCCGGTTGTAGACCACGCCCCCCCGCGGGCTCGGGTCCCGCCCGGTCATCAGCAGTTCGATGAAACCACCGCCATACTGGCCTCGCGGCGACGAGGCGGTCGTCATCGGATCGGGATAATAGCCCTGGGCCCAGGAAGGGGCCGGGCCGGCCAGCGCGCCAGCGAGCACGAGCAACGAGACGGACAAAACGGGACGCATGACACAAACACCTCGGCATCGACTCTGCGAAGCCTGAGGCGCCCGTTTCAAAGGAATGGTGAATCCTTATGGTTTCCCAAGTCTTTGCTGCGCCGATCGATCGAATTCGAGGGATTAACCTTATCATCGCCCGAAGAGACAGGGTGAAGGAACGGTTTCCGTCGGCCGGGCCCGGTCTCGCGGTCAGGGCCTGCGCGCGCGGCGGGATGCCCACCACAGCCCCAGCAGGGTCCGCGAACGCGCCACGTCGCAGGCCAGGATCACGCCGCCATAGACGAGCGCGCCGATGCCGACCTGCAGCGCCAGTTCGACTGCGGCGGGCAGGCGCCCCTGCAGCGGCCAGATCGCCAGCGCCATCGCGGCGACCGCCAGGAGGATCGCGCCGCAGTCCCTCAGCGGCGGCATCACCGGCAGGATTCGCAACGCCGCCACCGCCGTGATGGCGAGCACGACGAGGAACGCCGCCATCTGCGCCAGCGCATAGGCGGAGGGCTGACCCGCCCCGAAGGCGGCGAGCACGGCGACATTGACGAGGAGCGCGACCAGCGCCGCCAGCGTCGTCACCAGCGTGCGCTTCTCGAGCAGGAAGACCGGGTAGAGCCCGGCCTGAAAGATGGTCAGCGCGACGAAGCCGGGCAGCAGCGGCGCCATATAGGCGGAGAAGCGGCCCTGGAAGCTCGGCGGCACCAGCAGCCGGTCGAAAGCGGGCAGCGCCAGGGCGAAGCCGATGGCCGCCGGCAGCGCCACGGCCAGGACGATCACCAGATTGGCGGATATCCGCCGCTGTGCGGCGCGCCGGCCGCGGGTTTCGTCGAGCCGGATGACCTCGCGCAGGAGCACGATCTCGAGCGTCGCGCCCAGCGTTCCGAAGAGACGCAAGCCCATATCCGAGGCGAGCGAGAAATAGCCGGCCTCGGCGAAGCCATGCGCGCCCGCCATCAGCGAGCGGTTCAGCAGCGGGATCAGCGAATAGACCGCGTTGCCCGCGACGATCGGCAGGGCGTAGCGCGCGAAGGTCCAGGCGAGATCCGCACGGGCGGCCGTCAGCGACAGCGGCGCGTCGGCAAGCCGGCGCCTGACCGACACCAGCGCCACGGCGGCGCTGACCAGCCCCCCGAACAGCACCACGGTAGGGTCCTTCGTCAGCCAGGCACCGCCCACCATCAGGACCAGCGCGAGCAGGTTCTTGACGATCACCAGCCGGGCATAGGCCGCATCGAGGAAGCGCGCCCGGGCAATGGCGCCATGATAGTCGAACAGGCCGGCCCCGATGCCGGCCAGCACGGCCGCCGACAGCATCATCGCCGGCATGCGCAGATCGAACCCCGCGACCACGGCGACGACGAGCAGCGCGCAGAGCGTGATGCTGATTCCGGCGACCAGCAAATCCAGCGTCGCGCGGATTTCCGGCTCGGTCTCGCGGCTGCGCAGCGAATAGAAGCGCACGGCCGAGAGCCGGATCCAGTCCATCATCGCCGTGTTGACCAGGACGATGATGGCGGCGCCGATCGCATAGCGGCCGAATTCCGCCGGCCCGAGGAAAAAGGCGATCAGAAGCCCGAGAACGAAGTTCAACGCGGCATTGACGACGAAAGGCAGAAGGACCGTCATCGCGTCTCGATCATGCGTCCCGAGGCCCCCGGTTTCATCCAGTCGTGTCGGCCGTGGCCGACTCAGCCACACTGATCCGTCATGCCGGCAGTCCGGCGTAGCGGGCGGGCCGCAATTTTCCAAGCAGCGGCCGGGTTTCTCGCTCGCCACGGCGATGCTCGGCATCTCCTTCGCAGTTTCGCAATCATTTGCCGTGAACCTGAAAGCGGCAACCGCGTTGGGACGGCGATGGCCCAGCGCAGAGACGGATCGATGAACACGGCACCTCTTCAGCAACTGGTCTACACCTCCATCTACCGCGCCGGTCGGGTCGACAGCGAATTGCAGGCGCTGCGCGCGATCCTGTCGGTGTCGCGCCGCAACAATCTCGCCGCCGGCGTCACCGGCTTCCTGATCTTCGACCGCGACAGCTTCGTGCAGGTCCTCGAAGGGTCTCGTGAGGCGCTCGACGCGACGATGGCCCGTATCGCCGAGGACGACCGGCATCGGGATGTCGCAGTGATCGATATCCAGCCGATCGAAGAACGCGCCTTCCAGGCCTGGACGATGGGGGGCTGCCGTCGCACCCCGCAGCAGCAGCCGATTTTCGCCGCTCACGGCATCCCCGACCGGATCGACCGGACCGAGATTTCCTTCGAGACGGTCGTGTCGCTGGCCCGGGACCTCAGCGCCCAGTCGGCACAGGGCTGAAGACGCGCCCGATGGGCCTCGCATGCGCGGCCCGAATGCCCGGCGGCGGCGACGCCGCTATCGCCGGGCCGCGGAGCCGGCTATGGCGAGGTCGCCATGACCGCCCCGCCGCTTCCCCTCCGCCCGGCCCGTGACGACGACTCCGCGCCGCTCGCAGCGCTGATTGCGGCGAGCTTCGCCGAATACCCGAACTGTTACTTCGAGTGGGCGGAGTTCCCCGAGCTGCGCCGCCCGGCCAGCCACTTCGCCGCCAAGGCCGGCCGGCTCTGGGTCGCCGACGCGCCGGGAGGCGGCATCGCCGCCTCGCTCGGCGCCACGCCGGTTCCCGCGCAGAACGCGGTCGAGATCACAAAGGTCTATGCCGCTCCCGCCTTCCGCGGCTCTGGTCTGGCGCAGACCCTCTTCGGCGAGGCGTTGCGCTTTGCCCGCGAGGGCGGGTTCTCCGAGATGATGCTGTGGTCGGATTCGCGCTTCGCGCGCGGGCACCGCTTCTACGAGAAGCTGGGCTTCCGGCGCTGGCCGGGCGAGCGCTACCTCGCCGACGTGTCCGAAACCTGGGAGTTCCATTTCCGGCTCGATCTGCGCGCTGCGCCATGAGCATCAGCCCCGCCCTGCGCGCCCTGCTGGGCATCGCGCTGCTCACCGTCATGGACGCGGTGATCAAGGCGCAGATGCAGGAGCATCCCTTCATCCTGGCGCTGTTCATGCGCTTCGCGATGGGCGGCGTCTGCGCGCTCGTGGTGCTGGCCATCGCGCGGCCGCCCGCGCCGACGCGCGCCAGCGTGATCGGCAACAGCGTGCGCGTGCCGGTCGTGGTGCTGACGGCGGGCAGCTTCTTCTACTCGATCTCGGTCCTGCCGCTGGCGGAGGCGCTGACCCTCGCCTTCCTCGCGCCCGTCTTCGTGGCGCTTCTCGGCGGGGTGCTGCTGAAGGAGAAGATGGACGCGCGGATCTGGCAGGCGCTCGGCTTCGGCGTCGCGGGCATGCTCGTGATGGTCTGGCCGCGGCTGCAGGGGCAGGTCAGCGGCGCCGGGCTCGGCGTGGCCGCGGCCCTGTTCTCGGCCGTGACCTATGCCTTCAACCTGATCCTGCTGCGGCGCATCGCGCTGAAGGAGCATCCGGCGGTCATCGTCGCCTTCCAGAACTGCGGGCCGGCCCTGCTGCTGGCTGTGCCCGCCGCGCTCGCCTTCGTGCCGCTGAGCGCCGCCGATCTCCTGATCTATCTCGCGGCGGGCGCGCTCGGGGTCGCCGGGCATCTGACCCTGACCTCGGCCTTCGCGCGGGCGGAAGCCTCGCGTCTGGCGCCGCTGGAATACACCGCGCTGATCTGGGCGAGCCTGCTCGGCTATGCCTTCTTCGACGAGGTGCCGCTGATCACGACCTATGCGGGCGCGGTGCTGATCGTCGCCGGCGCGATCGCGATCAGCCGGAGGTAGCGCGGCTCACCGCGGCACCCGCGCCGGGAAGATCACGCAGGTCTCGGTGCCATGCGCGAGCAGCTTGCCCCGCGCGTCGAGCAACCTTCCCTCGCTGGTCGCCACCGTGCCGCCGCGGTGGATGACCTTGCCCTCGCAGCGCACGATGCCGCTCTCGGGCATGACCGGGCGGACATAGTTCAGCTTCATCTCCAGGGTGGTGTAGCCCTCGCCGGGCTTCAGCGTCGCATGGGTGGCGCAGGCCATGGCGGAATCGAGGATCGTCGCGGTCCAGCCGCCATGGACCGTGCCGAGCGGGTTGAAGAAACGCGCCGAGGGACGGCCGGTGAAGACCACCCTGCCCTCCTCCACCTCGACGAGATCGAGATCCATCGCATCGGCGAAAGGCGGGCCGGGATGGCGGCCTTCGATCATGCCGCGCAGGAAATCGAGGCCGCTGCCCGCCAGCAGCGTCTCCCGCGATACCACTCCGACGTCGCGCGACATGGCCGGTCCTCAATTTCGTGTATCTACACGATAAGGGCTCATCCGAGGCCCGGTCAAGCCGTCGTCAGCCGGCTCCGCGCGCCACGCGCCGCAACGCCTTGAGACGGTCGCGCATCTGGCTCCAGTCGTCCTGCCCGAGCCCGCCCTCGATCCGCTCCTGCGCGGCGCGCCAGTGCGGGATCGCCGCGTCGATGGCGGCCCGCCCCTTCGGCGTCACGCCATAGATCGAGGCCCTGCCCTTGCAGGCGACCGGCTCGATCAGCCCCTCGGCCGCGAGCAACTGGAGATTCCGGGTCAGCGAGGTGCGCTCCAACGCGAAGCGCTCCGCCAGTTCGGTCACCGAGCGCCAGGCGCCTGTGCTCAGCGCCGAGAGCAGGACGAACTGGGTGATCTTCAGGCCGCTGGAGCGCATCGCCTCGTCATAGGCGCGGGTCACGGCGCGCGCCGTCATGCGCACATGCAGCGCGACGCAGGTGCGGGCGATGTCGTCGAGGAGCTCGGGCGTGGCGGGCAACGGATCGGGGGTGGTCATGAACGCCATGGTAGCGCCTTCCGCCCGGCTTGGCAGCCGCCAAGTCCCGGGGCCGGGCCCGGACTCCCCCGCATTCACCATCAGCGCCCGAGGCCGCGTCATTCCCGTGGTTGTTTTCTTGACTCCGGGAGGGGGCAGCCCTATCTCCGCGCCATCGGTTAGCACTCGCCAATAGGGACTGCTAACAGATGCCCGCGCGGGCGGATCCTGAGGCCCGCATCGAATTTGTACCGAGAGGAAGACAGAACCATGAAGTTCCGTCCGCTGCATGACCGCGTTGTGGTCCGCCGCCTTGATGGCGAAGAGAAGACCAAGGGTGGCATCATCATCCCCGACACCGCCAAGGAAAAGCCCCAAGAGGGTGAAGTCGTCTCCGTCGGTCCCGGCGCCCGCGACGACGCTGGCAAGCTCGTGGCCCTGGACGTCAAGAAGGGCGACCGCGTCCTTTTCGGCAAGTGGTCCGGCACCGAGGTGAAGATCGATGGTCAGGACCTCCTGATCATGAAGGAATCCGACATCATGGGCGTCATCGGCTGACAGCCGCCTGACTTTCCCTTTCCGTTTGCATTCCAAGGAGTAGCTCTCATGGCTGCCAAAGAAGTCCGCTTTTCCACCGATGCGCGCGACAAGATGCTGCGCGGCGTCGACATCCTCGCCAACGCGGTCAAGGTCACGCTCGGTCCCAAGGGCCGCAACGTCGTGATCGAGAAGTCGTTCGGCGCTCCCCGCATCACCAAGGACGGCGTCACCGTCGCCAAGGAGATCGAGCTCGCCGACAAGTTCGAGAACATGGGCGCCCAGATGGTTCGCGAAGTCGCGTCCCGTCAGAACGACCATGCCGGCGACGGCACCACGACCGCCACGGTCCTGGCCCAGGCCATCGTCCGTGAGGGCGCCAAGTCGGTCGCGGCCGGCATGAACCCGATGGACCTGAAGCGCGGCATCGATCTCGCCGTCGAGGCGATCGTCGCCGACCTCAAGAAGAACTCGAAGAAGGTCACCTCGAACGCCGAAGTCGCGCAGGTCGGCACGATCTCCGCCAATGGCGACGAGTCGGTCGGCAAGATGATCTCGACCGCCATGCAGAAGGTCGGCAACGAGGGTGTCATCACCGTCGAGGAAGCCAAGACCGCCGAGACCGAGCTCGACGTCGTCGAGGGCATGCAGTTCGACCGTGGCTACCTCTCGCCCTACTTCATCACCAACTCGGAGAAGATGGTCGCCGAGCTGGAAGACCCCTACATCCTGATCTTCGAGAAGAAGCTGTCCTCGCTCCAGGCGATGCTGCCGATCCTCGAGGCCGTGGTGCAGACCGGCAAGCCGCTGCTCATCATCGCCGAGGACGTCGAGGGCGAGGCTCTCGCCACGCTCGTCGTCAACAAGCTCCGTGGCGGCCTGAAGGTCGCGGCCGTCAAGGCTCCGGGCTTCGGTGATCGCCGCAAGGCCATGCTCGAGGACATCTCGATCCTGACCGCCGGCCAGATGATCTCGGAAGACCTCGGCATCAAGCTCGAGACCGTGACCCTCCAGATGCTCGGCCGCGCCAAGAAGGTGCGCATCGAGAAGGAGAACACCACGATCATCGACGGCGCCGGCAAGAAGAAGGACATCGAGGCCCGCGTTTCGCAGATCAAGGCGCAGATCGAGGAGACCACCTCGGACTACGACCGCGAGAAGCTGCAGGAGCGTCTGGCCAAGCTCGCCGGCGGCGTCGCGGTCATCCGCGTCGGCGGCGCGACCGAGGTCGAGGTCAAGGAGAAGAAGGACCGCGTCGACGACGCCCTGAACGCGACCCGCGCGGCCGTGGAAGAGGGCATCCTGCCGGGTGGCGGCGTCGCCCTGCTGCGCGCGCTCTCCTCGGTCAAGTCGCTCAAGACCCAGAACGACGACCAGAAGACCGGCGTCGAGATCGTCCGCAAGGCGATCATGGCCCCGGCCCGTCAGATCGTCGACAACGCCGGCGGTGACGGCGCGGTCGTGATCGGCAAGCTGCTGGAGTCGAAGGACTACGCCTGGGGCTACAACGCCCAGACCGGCGAGTACGGCGATCTGGTCAAGGCCGGCATCATCGACCCGACCAAGGTCGTGCGCACCGCCATCCAGGACGCCGCTTCGATCGCGGGCCTGCTGATCACCACCGAGGCGATGATCGCGGAGCTCCCGAAGAAGGACTCCCCGATGCCCCCGATGGGCGGCGGCGGCATGGGCGGCATGGACTTCTGAGGAAGCCCGCCTTCGCTCCTGCGAAGTTAGGGAAGGCCCGGCGCAAGCCGGGCCTTTTCTTTTGTCGGAGGGCGGACGAGGCTCGACAACAGGCGACGCGGCCGTTGCGTCACACCAGCGACATCGCTCCGTAACGGCAGCGACGCAGAACCAGCGCATGACGACGCCTTCCCACTCGCCGGAGGCCACCCATGCTCACGCGCCGCACCCTTCTCGCCGGCTTCGGCGGTTCCCTGACCCTGCCGGCCGTGACCCTGCCGGCCTTCGCCCAGGCGGACTGGCGCCAGACCGTCAAGGAAATCCGCTTCGGCGTGTCCTCGGCGGAGAACGAAGCGGCCGCGCTGGCCCGCACCCAGCCCGTCATCGACTATCTCAGCAAGACGCTCGGCGTGCCCGTCAAGCTCTACCGGGTCAGCGACTATGCCGGCCTCGTCGAGGCGATGCGCGCCGACCAGCTCGAATTCTCGCGCTTCGGACCCGCCGTCTATTCGCTCGGCCGGCGGGTGCTCGGCGACAAGCTGCAGCCGCTGTTCCGCGACGTCGACAACAACGGCCAGGAGGGCTATTTCTCCGTCATCGTCGTGCGCGCCGACAGCCCCTACCGGACCGTCGCCGATCTCAAGGGCAAGAATTTCGCCTTCGCCGACCCCAACTCGACCTCCGGCTACGCCTTCCCGTCCTATTATCTGCGCAAGCAGGGTTTCGACCCGGCCACGCATTTCAGCGGCACGGTCTTCTCCGGCAGCCACGACAATTCGGTGCTCGCGCTGGTGCGCGGCCAGTTCGAGGCCGTCGCGACCTTCCAGGTCAACGAAAACTCCGGCGTGGTGCAGCGGCTCACCAACAAGGCGATGATCCCACAGGGCTCGACACGCGTGATCTGGACCTCCCCGCTGATCCCGGCGAGCCCGTTCTCGACCCGGGCCAACCTGCCCGAAGGCCTGAAGCGCGACTTCGTCGCGGCGATGATGGCGATGAAGACCGCCGCTCCCGAGGTGTTCAGGACCTTCACCGACGGCCAGGTCTCGACCTATGCGCCGGCCAAGCACGAAGACTATCTCGACGTCATCGCGGTGACCGAAGAGCTGGACGCACGCCGCAAGCAGAAGCCCGGCGGCTGAACCGCTTGCCTTCACCGACACGGCCAGGCCCGGCTCGCGCCGGGCCTGTTTCATTGCGGCGGGCCCATCGCGGCATGACAATTTGCTCATCTTGACGCTGCGCCATTGAACGGCCGCATCGGCTGCGACATGGTCGCGCTCGCGGGTTTCGCCGCGATTCCAGCCTTGGTCAGGATCAGCCGATGCGTCCGTTGAGTTTCGCCGTCGCCGCGCTCGCCCTCGTCGCGCTCGTGGTGGGCCAGCAGAGCGGCAGCGCCGGTGCGATCGGCCTAGGCGTCGTCGGTGTGCTGCTGGCCCTGGCGACCTTCCGGGCGCAGACGATCGCCACCTTCCTGAGGATCTTCTCCGTCATCTTCGCCGTCGAGTACGTGCTGACGGGCGCGGTCGCGCTGCTCGGCCAGGCAGGTTACTGGCCGGCCGGGCTGCGGGCCCTGATCCCGCCTCCGAGCCTGCCGATCACGATCGGCGTCTTCGGCATCATCGTCTACGCCATCTCCTTTGTGCCGGCGATCCGGCGGATCGCGCGCTTGGCGTCCCCCTTCTTCGAGGAGACGCAAACCACCACCGCCAAGCTCTGGCCGATCGGCCCGTTCAGTATTGCGACGGGGCGGCTGGGCGTGCTGCTGCTGGTCTTCCTCGTGGTGCTCAACCAATTGCAGGTCGGCATCTCGCTACGGTTGTCCTTCTTCAACCGCGATTTCTACAACGCGATCCAGGAGAAGGACGCGGCGAGCTTCTGGTATCAGCTCATCTACGTCTTCAGCGTCTGGGCGGCGATCTTCATCGTCTCGAACCTGATCGAGCTCTTCGCGAACTACACGCTGCTCATCCGCTGGCGCCGCCACATGGCCGAGAGCTTCAGCCGCATCTGGCTGCGCGACGCCAACCACTACCGGGTCGCGCTCGCCGGCAGCGCCGACAACCCGGACCAGCGCATCGCTGAAGACACGCGCGCCTTCGTCAACCAGACCTACAACTTCGCGCTGCCGTTGCTGACGCAGATCTCGACCCTCGTCTCCTTCTCGATCATCCTCTGGTCGATCCCCGTCGCCAGCGTGGTGCCCGGCACCGACATCTCGATCCCCGGCTTCATCTTCTGGATGGCGCTGATCTATTCGGTCGTGGCGACCTGGATCGCGCATGCGATCGGCAAGCCGCTGATCTCGCTCGAGTTCGAGCAGGAGCGCCGCGAGGCGAATTTCCGCTTCTCCCTCGCCCGGCTGCGTGAGTATTCCGAGCAGATCGCGCTGATGCGCGGCGAAGCCTCCGAGCAGCGCCATCTCAGCGGCCGCTTCGGCGACATCGTGGAGAACTTCTACCGGCTGGTCTGGGCGAGGCTGCGGCTGGGGAGCTTCACCTACTCCTTCAACCAGGCGAACGTCGTGGTGCCCTACATCCTTCTGGCGCCGCACTATTTCTCGGGCCGGATCACGCTGGGCATCATGACGCAGGTGGCGGGTGCCTTCGACCGTGTCCAGACGGCGATGTCCTTCTTCATCGACCGCTACCAGGCGATCGCCTCCTATATCGCGTCAATCAACCGTCTCACGAGCTTCGAGGCGGCGATCGCCGAGGCGCAGGCCGCAACCACCGGCGAGGCGGGGCTGCATCGCCTGAGCGGCCCCGACGCGGACGTCCATATCGGCGCGACCACGCTGACGCTGCCCAATGGCGCGCCGATCGTGCGCGTCGACAGTCTCGATCTCGGCCAGGCGCGGCGGACGCTGGTGGTCGGCCCGTCCGGCTCGGGCAAGTCGACGCTGTTTCGCGCCATCGCCGGCATCTGGCCCTTCGGCGAGGGGCAGGTCGGTATTCCCGCGGATGCGCAGATCATGCTGCTGCCGCAGCGACCCTATCTGCCGCAGGGGACATTGCGATCCGCGCTGGCCTATCCGGCGGAAGCGGGCGCCTATGACGATGCCGCCATCCGCGAGGCGATGGACAAGGTCCGCCTCGGCCATCTCCGTGATCGCCTCGACGAGATCGATTTCTGGGGCCAGCGCCTGTCAGGCGGCGAGCAACAGCGGCTGGCGGTTGCCCGCGCCCTGCTGGCCAAGCCCGACTGGCTCTTCCTCGACGAGGCGACCGCCTCGCTCGACGAAAAGCTCGAGAACGAGATCTATGCCACGATCGACGAGATCCTGCCGCAGACCCGCGTGATCTCGATCGGCCATCGCTCGACGCTGCGCGAAATGCACGATGCGGTGGTGACGATGGAGCCGAATCCGGACGGCACATTCACGCCGCGCATGCCGGCGAAGGCACCCGCCGAGGCCTGAGGCCGAAAGCGGGCTGCGCTTGCCCGGAGCGCGCGGTCATTTTGGGACGTCGTGTGAGCGACGGGCCTGGAGCCCGTGAACACCGGCGCATCCGGAAGACGGCAGGCACACCACAGTCCGGCTGCGATGCGTCCCGGCTCAGCGGGCGGGGTGCCGGATCAGAGCGCGCGATCGAGGCGCAGTTCGCCGGCCACGCCCTTCAGGACGAGCTTGCCCTCGACGAGGTCCCAGTTGCGGGCGCCGCGCAGCGCCGTGAGATAGGCGCGCTCGAACTCCGACAGCCCCTTGTCGCAGCTGCGCTTGGTCAGCGCGAGCGGGCCGACCGCGAAGCCCTGCTGGCGCAGCGGATAGGCCGAGGCCGAGAAGGTGTTGCAGCCGCCGAAGCCGGTGCCGCGCAGATTGGCGTCCACCTGCAGCGTGGCGCGGCGGTCGCCAACCGGCTTGCCATTGAGCGAGACCACGGTCCAGGCCGCGCCGAGCGGGAAGGTCTTCTCCTGCTGCTGAACCGGCGCCGGCTGTGGTGTGCCGAGTTCCTCGCGCGACGGCATCGGCTGGCGACGCTGCGCCTGCGCATCGGTCGGCATCAGCATGGGCGTGGCTATGGCGGCGAGGATGGCGGCATAGCCAAGGCGTCGAATCATGATCGTCTTACCCGGTCGTCGAACCTGAAATGTCCGGGCGACCCTAACGCATCGCCGGCCTCGTGGGAAAGCGCGTAGCCGCCTATCGCGCCGCGATCAACCGCGAAGCTGCGCCGCATCGCTCTCCCGCGCCGGCGTCATCGCAGGCGACCATGTCGAAACGATGGGCGAGAAACAGAATTTCGTGTCCGTGGCTGCATTCAGGGGGCGGCTGCCGGCGTATCGGCTCACACGTCCGCGTGACGTCGTCCAGCGGACGGCTTCATACCCCCGGAGCCGTCAGCGACCGGCGAGGCCGCCTGCCCCCCAGCGGCGGCCTCGCTTGGAGGCGAGCGCCGAGCCGCGCGAGTGGCGCTCAGAGGCGCGAGTGCAGGCGTTCGATCAGCGGATTGGCCTTGCGGAAGACATAGGCCGGTGCGGAGACCGTGACGTCGTCGGCGCCCGCGGCGGCGAGATGCTCGACCAGCGCGAAGACCGCCTTCTCCGGGCAATGCACCGTCAGCACGCCACCGGCCGGGCTCGCGCCGAAGGGCAGCCGCGCGCCGAACAGGGCGCCGAGATCGCCGAGCGTGTCGGACGAGGCGCCGAGCGTCGCCCGGATCTCGCGCACGGAGCGCGCCTCCTCCTCGGCCGCGATGCGCGACAGGATGGCGTTGGCGGCCGCCCTCGCCCGCTCGCCCCAGGGCGCGCGGACGGAGGCGACGAGATTGGCCTCGGAGGCCAGCATCACGCCGTCATCGAGGATTTTCAGCGCATTGGCGGCGAGCGTCGCACCCGTCGTGGTGATGTCGACGACGATCTCGGCCGTGCCGGCGGCCGGCGCGCCCTCGGTCGCGCCCAGGCTCTCGACGATGCGGTAATCGGCGAGGCCGTGACGGGCGAAGAAGCGGCGGGTCAGATTGACGTATTTCGTGGCGACGCGGAGCTTGCGGCCCTGGCGGCTGCGCATCGCGGAGGCGACGTCGTCGAGATCGGCCATCGTCCGCACATCGATCCAGGCCTGCGGCACGGCGACGACGACATTGGCATGGCCGAAGCCGAGCGGGGTCAGCATCTCCACCGCGGCATCGGCATCCGCGACCTGCTCGCGCACGAGGTCTTCGCCGGTGATGCCGAGATGGGCGGCGCCCGAGGCGAGCTGCGCGACGATCTCGGAGGCTGAGAGAAAGGCGACCTCGGCGCCTTCGACGCCGGCGATCGTGCCGCGATAGTCGCGCTCGCCGCGCGACTTGACGAATTTCAGCCCGGCGCGGCCGAAGAAGGCGGTGGCGTTCTCCTGAAGCCGTCCCTTGGAGGGCACGGCGAGAACCAGCGGGGCATCATTCGAGGACGTGTCGGTCATGCGGCGTCTCCCGCCAGGCGCTCGAGCCAGATCGAGGCGCCGACGGCCGGAATCGGCGCGGCCGCACCGAGGCGCCCGAGCACCTGGTCGTAGCGGCCGCCGCCGGCGACCGGCTTGCCGTCGCCGCGGCCTTCGTCGTGAAGCTCGAAGATGAAGCCGGTGTAGTAGTCGAGATTGCGGGCGAAGGCGGCCTGAAAACCGATCGCGCCGACATCGACGCCGCGCACGGCGAGGAAGCCGGTACGCTCGTCGAAGGCGTCGAGTTCGCGGCCGAGATCGAGCGAGGCCTGGTCGGCGAGCGCGCGCAAAGCGGCGGAGGCCGTGTCGGGATCGCCCTTGATCGCCAGCACCTGCGCCAGCAGCGCCTTGACGTCGCCATTGACCGGGTTCTCGCGCTCGGCGGCGCGCGCCAGGAAGCGCTCGGCGATGTCGGAGGCGCTGCGCCCGCCGACGGTCGAGATCCCGGCGATGGAGAGCACGTCCTCGACGAAGGCTTTCGCCGCCTTGGGGTCCTGCCCTTCCAGCGCCTTGAGCAGGCCGGCATGGGCGGCCTCGCCGGTGGCGACCGGGGGATCGAGCGCCTCGACGGCGTCCGTGCCGCGGCCCTGCACGACGGCGCGCATCAGGCGGCGGCGCGCGCCGGCCGGAACCGACAACCCGTCCAGCAGCGCGCCGAGCAGCGCAACGTCGCCCATCAGGATCTTAGGGCTTGCGAGGCCGAGCGCGGCGGTGGCCTCGACCGTCAGCGCCATGATCTCGGCATCGGTGGCGGCAAAGTCGTCGCGGCCGAAGGATTCGATGCCGGCTTGAGCGAATTCGCCGGGTTCGCCCGAGCGCATGCGGAAGACCGGGCCGGCATAGGCATAGGCCGCCGGCTCGGTGCGGCGAGACGCGATGTGATCGAGCGCGACGGGAATGGTGTATTCCGGCCGCAGGCACCAGTCGCGGCCGTCAGAGTCCTGCGTCATGAAGATGCGGCGGCGGATGTCCTCGCCCGAGAGATCGAGGAAGACGTCGGCGGGCTGCAGGATCGCCGGCTCGGCGCGGGCATAGCCCTCGCGCGCAAACAGCGCGATCACGGTCTCGATGCTGGCAGCGGTCGCGGGCACGGCGGCTTCATCCTGTTACGGGCGTTGTCCTAGCAGCGGCGGCCCGGATTTTCGAGGCATTTGAGGGAAATGGGTGAACGGGAATTTCGCCCGTCATGCTCGGGCTCGACCCGAGCATCTCATGACAAGGGAGGCGCGGGAGACGACGTCATGCTCGGGCTTGACCCGAGCATCTCATGCCGACAGAGGCGCCCTCACCTCCTTTTGCCCGAGATTCTCGGATCTCCGCTACGCTCCGTCCGAGAATGACGTGGGGTAGATGTCCTCAAACAGATCGCGCCAACCCGGATTGGCCTTCTCGACAAGGTCGATCTTCCAAGCGCGCAACCAGCGCTTCAGGCTCGTCTCGCGCTGAATGGCAAGATCGATATGATCGAACTGCTCGAACCAGACCAACTTGTCGAGATTGTAATGCGCCGTGAACGACCGCCCGGCGAGTTGCTTGTGCTCGCTCACACGCCGAACGAGATCGGCGGTCACGCCGAGGTACAATGTACCTCTCGGCTTGTTCGTCATGAGGTAGACGAAGGACGGTTCAAGGTTCACGTCATTCTCGGGCGAAGCGAAGCGCAGACCCGAGAATCTCCGGCAAGAGATGCTCGGGTCAAGCCCGAGCATGACGCGTGTCGTTACCCGTGCCGCGCGAGCACCGTCTTCACACCCTCGACCAGCCCCTCGACCGGCACGGAGAACTGCGCCTCCGCCTGCTTGGCCTTGTGCTCGGCGGAATCCTTCACATCGCGGGAGGCGGCGGCGAGTTCGGCGCCGAGGATCAGGTCCTTGATGACGACCGTGCCGGCCTCGCGCTCGGAGGAGCCCTGGATGATCGCGCAGATCGCGCCGCGGCGGTCGGCGTATTTCATCTGGGCGTTGAAGCCGGATGCGCCGAGATAGAGATCGGCGCGGCAGAGCGGCTTGCCGTCCGCGCCCCTTGCCTGGCGCAGCACTGACACCATCGCCTGATAGCCGGGCATGAACTCCGGCGACTTGTTGTCCATCGCGGTGACGACGACGAGCGGCAGTTCGTTCCTGGCATCGACGATGGGCGACTTCACCGCCTTCAGCGCGGTGTAGAGCCGGGACACGCCGATCGAGAAACCCGTCGCCGGCACAGGCTCGGGCCGGAAGCGCCCAACCAGCCCGTCATAGCGCCCGCCGCCCGCGACCGAGCCGAAGCGCACGACCTGGCCTTGGTCATTGGGGACTTCGAAGGTTAACTCCACCTCGTAGACAGGGCCCGTGTAGTATTCGAGGCCGCGGACGACGGAGGGGTCGATGCGGATGCGGTCGGGGCCATAGCCCGCTCCACGACAGAGCTTTTGAATTTCAAGCAGCTCAAAAGAGCCCTGTTTCTGCAGTTCGAAGCCGCTTTCCACCGGTGGATTCATCGTAGCCAAATTTCGGCTCTGAAACTCGCCCTCGCCAAACTCAACCGTAAAGTCGAGTATCGCTTCGATCTCCAATGGATCGAGCCCCGCGCCCTTCGTGAAATCCCCGCTCTCGTCCCTGCGACCTGCGCCGAGCAGATCACGCACGCCCTCCGGCCCGAACTTGTCGAGCTTGTCGATCGCCCTGAGCACCGTCAGCCGGCGGCCAGCATTCTCCTCGCCGCCGAGCCCGATCGCCTCCATGACGCCGTCGAGCACCTTGCGGTTGTTGACCTTGACGACATAGTCGCCGCGCTTGATGCCGAGCGCCTCCATCGTGTCGGCGGCGAGCATGCAGATCTCGGCGTCGGCCGCCACAGAACCCGCGCCGACGATGTCGGCGTCGAACTGCATGAACTGGCGGAAGCGGCCCGGCCCGGGCTTCTCGTTGCGGAAGACATAGCCGGCGCGGTAGCTGCGATAGGGTTTTGGCAGCGCGTCGTAATTCTCCGCGACATAGCGGGCGAGCGGCGCGGTCAGGTCGTAGCGCAGCGAGAGCCACTGCTCGTCATCGTCCTGGAAGGAGAAGACGCCCTCGTTCGGGCGGTCCTGGTCGGGCAGGAACTTGCCGAGCGCGTCGGTGTATTCGACAAACGGCGTCTCGACGGGATCGAAGCCATAGCGCGAGAAGCTCTCGCGGATCACCGCCAGCATGCGCTCGGTCGCGGCGACATCGGCCGGGCCACGATCGACGAAGCCGCGCGGCTGGCGGGCCTTCAGCTTGGCGGGGGCGGGCTTGTCCACGGACATGGGCGTTCGTTTCGTGTTTTCGACGGCGGGATTGGGCCGTTCGGTAGCTTGCGCGGGCGGATGGGGCAAGCCTCGGAACCGCGTGGACCCCGCTACCACCTGAACGGCGCCGGGCCTGGCCCCTCCCTTCCCCCTTGTGGGGAAGGGTATGGGGATGGGGGTGGTGCCGCCTGGCGAGCGATCACGCGGTCGGTCGACCCCCACCCCTCTCCCCTCCCCACAAGGGGGAGGGGAAGCGCTTTATTCCGCCGCCAGGAGCTTGACCTCCCGCAGCGGGCGATCTGCGATCCCCGCCTGCGCCAGCTTCTCCGGCAGCGGCCCGCCGGTCGCCCAGTCGAGCAGTTCGGCGGTGTGGACCACAGGGGTGGTGGCGCCGCGATCGGCGAAGCCCTTGGCGATCTGGGTCATGCAGCCGATATTGCCGGTCGCGACCAGCATCGGCTTGGTCTTCTGGATGTTGCCGACCTTGCGCTCGCGCAACTGCCCGGCGATCTCCGGCTGCAGGATGTTGTAGACGCCGGCCGAGCCGCAGCAGATATGCCCCTCCGGCGCCTCCTTCACCGCGAAACCGACGCCCGAGAGCAGGCGCTTGGGCCCGTCCTTGAGCTGCTGGCCATGCTGCATCGAGCACGCCGAGTGGTAGGCGATCGGCATGGCGACATCCCGCACCGGCACGAGGTTGAGCGTCGCCACGAACTCCGTGACGTCCTTGGCCAGCGCCGACACCCGCTCCGCCTTGGCGGCATAGGCCGGCTCGTTGCGGAACATGAAGCCGTAATCCTTGATCGTCGTGCCGCAGCCCGAGGTCGTGATCAGGATGGCGTCGAGCCCCTTGCCCTCGATCTCGGCCGTCCAGGCGTCGATATTGGCCCGCGCGAAGGCGTGGGCATCGTGCTCGCGGCCCATATGGTGGACGAGCGCGCCGCAGCAGCCCTCGCCCTTCGGCAGCACGACCTCGACGCCATGGCGCGTCAGAAGCCGGATCGTCGCCTCGTTGATGGCGGGGTCGAGCACCGGCTGGGCGCAGCCGGAGAGGATGGCGACACGCTTGCCCGCAGGCGCCGTGGCGGGGGCGAAGCTCTGCGGCCCCTCCATCGGCGAGCGCGACGGCAGTTTGGAGGGCGCCAGCGCCAGCATCGCCTTCAGCCGCGCGCCCAACAGCGGCAGCGCGCCGAGCGCCGGCCCCAAAGGCTTGGCCAGCATGGCGCCGAGCATCGCGACACGGAAGCGGCCCGGATAGGGCAGTATCGCGCCGAGCACGCGCCGCAGCAGATTGTCGTGCCAGGAGCGCTCATAGGTCTCCTCGATATGGGCGCGGGCATGATCGACGAGGTGCATGTAGTTCACGCCGGACGGGCAGGTCGACATGCAGGAGAGGCAGGAGAGGCAGCGGTCGACATGCTTCACGACCTCTTCGGACGCCGGCTTGCCGTTCTCCAGCATGTCCTTGATCAGGTAGATGCGCCCGCGCGGGGAATCGAGCTCGTCGCCGAGCAGCAGATAGGTCGGGCAGGTCGCGGTGCAGAAGCCGCAATGCACGCAGGTGCGCAGGATCTTCTCCGAGGCCGGAAGCCTGGGGTCCGAGGCGAGATGGGCGGGGCTGAAATTGGTTTGCATGATTACGCTCTGATCGTCCGCTACACCTCTTCCCTTCTCCCGGATGGGAGAAGGTGGCCCGGAGGGCCGGATGAGGGCCTGCCGTTTGCGCATGGAGCACAATGGCTCCGTTGCGCTTGAGCGATCGGCGGCGGGCCCTCACCCCTGCCCCTCTCCCACCCGGGAGAGGGGTTCCCCGCGCCCTTCCTCACACCCCCGCATACATCCGGCCGGGCTCGAAAATCCCGGCCGGATCGAAGCTCGTCTTGATGCCCGCCGTCAGCCGCATGAGCGGCTCGGTCAGCGGCTCGAACACCGGCACGCTCGCGCGGATCGCGGCAGGCGCGCGCACCAGCGTGGCATGACCGCCCAGCGGCCTGATCGCAGCGCGGATGGCGCCCGCCGCGGCATCCGCGCCGGCAGGCACCGCGAGCCAGACCAGCCCGCCGCCCCAGTCGTAGAACCAGCGCGCGCCCGGCACCCGCGCCGCAATGGCAGCGGTCGCCTTGGGGCCGTCGGTCGGCGCGACGGACAGCCGCCAGACAGCCTCCTCGCTGCCGGCGAAGAAGCGGGCGTCGCGGACATCGCGCCAGAGTTCGACGGAGGCCTCGCCCTCGATCATTTCGGGGGTGCCGTGGGCCGCCAGCAGCGCGATCAGTTCGCGGCTGCGGTAGTCGATCGAATCGGAGAAGTTCTCCAGCCGCAGCAGGGTGCGGGGCTGCTCGGCGCCGAGGCCGGCCGGCAGATGCGCGGCGGCGAAGGGCTCATAGGGCGAGCCCAGCGCGGTGCAGAGCAAGGCGACCGCCCCCTCGTCCGAAAGGCCGCGCCAGACCAGGGTCAGGATGCGCTCCGGCTTCGGCAGCACGCGGAAGGTGACCTCGGTGAGGAAGCCGAGCGTGCCGTAGCTGCCTGCGACGAGCTTCACCAGGTCGAGTCCGGTGACGTTCTTCATCACCCGCCCGCCGGATTTGATCGCCTCGCCGCGGCCATTCACCAGCCGGATGCCGATGAGCGAGTCGCGCGCCGCGCCGGCATTGATCCGGCGCGGGCCGGAGATGTTGCCGGCCGCAACCGCGCCGATGGTCGGCTCGCCTTCCGTGCCCAGCAGCGCGCGGTGGTCCATCGGCTCGAAGGGCAGCATCTGGCCGCGCTCGGAGAGCGTGCGCTCGACCTCGGCCAGCGGCGTGCCGGCGCGCGCGGCGATGACCATCTCGGCCGGCTCATAGAGCGTGATGCCGGTGAGGCCGGCGCTGGAGAGCGTGCTCTGCGTCTGCGTCGGGCGGCCGAGCCCGGCCCGCGTGCCGCCGCCGCCGATCGACAGCGGAACGCCGCTGTCGATCACCGATTTCACGATGGCGCAGGCCTGCGCCTCGGTGGTGGGAATGTGGAGGGTCATGCGCTCCCTCCTGTCTTTCCGGGGCTTCGCGCAGCGAAGAACCCGGAACCCACGACCGGGCGAGCGGCTTCGAATTCCGCGCGAAAGCACATCATTGAACAGGTTTCACCCGGTCGTGGGTTCCGGGTTCGGCCCTTCGGGCCGCCCCGGAATGACAGGGTGGCGCGATGCCCCTCAAGCGAGCCCTTCATAGAGGTCTTTCCATTCGGGATTGATCTCCTCGATCAACGTGATCTTCCAAGCCCTGCGCCACTTCTTCAACACCTTCTCGCGGTCGATGGCATCCCGGATGTCGGCGAACTCTTCGTACCAGACCAGACGATCGACATCGTAACGGCTCGTGAAACCGGCGTTCTGCTTCGCCTTGTGCTCATGGATCCGCCTGGCGAGATCGTTGGTGACGCCGAGATAGAGCGTGCCGCTGCGCTTGCTGGCCATGAGATAGAGGAAGTACGCCATCTCTCACCCGGTCGTGGGTTCCGGGTTCTCGCTTCGCGAGCCCCGGAAAGACAGGCTCTTACGCCGCCACCCGCCCTTCCAGCGGAAACACCTTCGCGGGGTTGAGCAGCCAGCGCTGGTCGAACACCGCCCTCACCCGCATCTGCTGGTTCAGATCCTCCGGGTTGAACTGGAAGGTCATCAGGTCGCGCTTCTCGATGCCGACGCCGTGCTCGCCGGTCAGGCAGCCGCCGACCTCGACGCAGAGCTTGAGGATGTCCATGCCGGCATCCTCCGCCTTCTGCGCCTCGATGGGGTCGTTGCAGTTGTAGAGGATCAGCGGGTGGAGATTGCCGTCGCCGGCATGGAAGACATTGGCGACGCGCAGGCCGTAGCCCTTCACGATCTCGTCCATGCGGCGCAGCACATAAGGGAGCTGGCCGGTGGGAATGGTGCCGTCCATGCAGATGTAGTCGGCGATGCGGCCGGTGGCGCCGAAGGCGGATTTGCGGCCCTTCCAGATCGCGGCCGCCTCCATCGCCGATTTGCTCTCCTTCACCGTCTTGACGCCATGCTCGCGGGCGATGGCGACGATGCGGGCGAGTTGGGCGTCCATCTCGGTGTCGGAGCCCTCGACCTCGATGATCAGCAGCGCCTCGACATCCATCGGATAGCCGGCATGGGCGAAGGCCTCGCAGATCTCGATGGCGGGCTTGTCCATGAACTCCATCGCGACGGGGATGATGCCCGCGCCGATGATGGCCGCCACCGCCGCACCGGCCTGCTCGCTGGTCGGGAAGCCGAACAGCACGGGCCTGGCGCCTTCGGCCGCGCGCAGGATGCGCACCGTCGCCTCGGTGATGATGCCGAGCTGGCCTTCGGAGCCGTTGATCAGGCCGAGGATGTCGTAGCCGGCGGCATCGAGATGGGCGCCGCCGACCTCCACGATGCTGCCGTCGAGCAGCACCATCGTGACGCCGAGCACATTGTTGGTGGTGACGCCGTATTTCAGGCAATGCGCCCCGCCGGAGTTCATGCCGATATTGCCGCCGATCGAGCAGGCGAGCTGGGAAGACGGGTCGGGCGCGTAGAAGAAGCCCTCGGCCGAGACCTCGCCAGTGACGGCGAGATTGGTGACGCCGGCCTGCACCTTCGCGGTGCGGTTGGCGTAGTCGATCGAAAGGATGCGGTTCATCTTGGAGACGCCGATGACGACGGCATCCTCCTGCGGGATGGCGCCGCCGGCGAGCGAGGTGCCCGCCCCGCGCGGCACCACCGGCACGCCCTGCTCGCCGCAGAATTTCAGCACGGCTGCGACTTCTTCAGTCGTCGAGGGCAGTACTACCGCCAGCGGCAGGCGGCGATAGGCGGTCAGCGCATCCGTCTCATAGGGGCGGCGCTCATCCTCGGCGGTGATCAGCGCATCGGGCGCGACCAGCCGGGCGAGGCCGGCGACGATCTCGTCGCGGCGCGCCAGGATTCCCGGATCGGGCAGCGGAAAGGCGATGGCGGACATGATGCGGTTTTCCCCGGTCTTATTCAGATCGAAATGAAGCGCGGGAACCCCTCCCCCTTGTGGGGAGGGGTAGGGGTGGGGGTCGACCGACCGGGTGAGCGATCACCAGGCGGCACCACCCCCATCCCCATACCCTTCCCCACAAGGGGGAAGGGAGGAGCGCGACGAACCAACCTTCAGAGCAACCCTAGACCAATTCCAGCATCCTTGCAGTGCGACCAACGTTCATGATTGTTTCCAAATCGGAAAAGATAGGACCCACCATGGACCGGTTCGGCGACCTCGACGTCTTCGCCCATGTCGTGACGGCGCGCAGCATGTCGGCCGCCGGGCGGCAGCTCAACCTGTCGCCGGCCGTAATCTCCAAGCGCATCCGCCGGCTCGAGGAGCGGCTGGGCGTGCGGCTGTTGCAGCGCACGACCCGGCAGCTCTCGCTGACCGAGGCCGGACAGGGCTTCTATGAGCGCGTGGTCTCGATCCTGTCCTCGATCGAGGACGCCGAGGCCTGGGTCGCCAGTGGGGCGGGCCAGGCGCGCGGGACGCTGCGCGTCTCGGCGCCGACCTCCTTCGGGCGGCTCCACATCGCGCCGCATCTCAAGCCCTTCCTCGACGCGCACCCGCTGGTGAGCGTCGAACTCGTGCTCGGCGACGGCTTCATCGACATCGTCGGCGAGGGCTTCGATCTCGCCATCCGCATCGCCGATCTCAGAGATTCGAGCCTGGTCGCGAAGCGGCTGGCGCCGAACCATCGCGTGCTCTGCGCGACGCCGGGCTATCTTGCTGCAGCGGGCGTTCCGGCCACGATCGACGACCTCTCGCGCCATACGCTGATCGCCCACAACACCGACCACTGGAAGCTGGACGCCCCTGACGGGCCGGTCACCGTGCGCGTCGTCGGCCCGCTGCGGACCAATTCCAGCGAGGTCGTGCGCGAGGCGCTGCTGGCAGGGCTCGGCATCGCCTTGCGCTCGACCTGGGATGTCGGGCCGGAGCTGAAATCGGGGGCACTGCAGCGGGTGCTGCCGGCCTATTCCGTCGGCAGCCGCGTCGCCATTCACGCGGTCTATCCGAGCCGCCGGCACATGGAGCAGAAGGTGCGCGCCTTCGTCGATTATCTCGGCGAGCTCTACGGCCAGACGCCCTATTGGGATGCCGGGCTGACCTTGTAGGCGGGCAGGCGGTCCGGGCCGGCGACGTCCGCGGGCGTGCCCAGCCCGGCCGCGCCCCGGTCGGTCCATTCGGGAGGTGCGCCCACGATGCCGCCGATCAGCCCCGTCACGCCGGGCGCGCGGCCGAAGGCCTCGCAGACGGCCTGCTTCGGCGCCCCGCCCGCCATGGCCTGGAGGCGCTGCCCCGAGGGCAGCGCCGGCATCTTTCCGAAGGGGCTCTCGCCCGTGACGATCAAAGTGCTGAAGTCATCCCCGAAGGCGCTCGCGAATTCATAAGCGTCTCCGGCTGCCGAGACGCGCGTCGTGCCGAAGAGAGCATTGGCGCCGCGGCCCCAGATCATCGCGGCGCGCTGCTCGCCGGCCGCGCCCCGCGCCTCGGCCTCGACGGAGAGGCTGCCGAGCCCGATCGGCAGGCGCAAGGTCGGGCCGGGAATGTCAGGCAGGAGGACGGATTTGGCGATGGACGCCGCCTTGGACGCCGCAGCCGCGTATTCATTGGTGGGCACGATCTGCGAGACGAAGGCCTGCACGGTCAGATCGGCCGGTCCGGAGCGGCGAACGGTCAGTCTCTCGCTCAGGCCCACACACAGCGAACGATCGACCGCATTAGCGATGAGTTGCCGCTGCTCCGGCGTCAGCGGCGTGGCTGCCGCCTTGCCGACAAAGGATGTCGGGATCAGCCGCACCGTGCTGGCGCCCAGGATGGCGGGCTTGTCGATCGCGATGCGCGACTGCGTCAGCATGCCGTCCGAGCGGCCGAGCCCGCCATAGGAGGACAGCGCGCCCGCCTCGTCCAGCGAGGCGGTGGCGCAACCGCCGGAGAGCTCGCCCAGCAGCAGGGCCAGGGCGCCACCGGCCGGTGCGCCCGCCCGCCTCGCCGTCGTCTCTCTCCCACCATGGCGGCCAAGGCAGGGCCCGTTCTCGCGCATCGCCAGCCCATCCGTTCCGACAGATCGATGGCCCGGAACAAGGCGGAGATTGGGGCGATCTTGCCGATGCGCCGCGGATGGAAACCCGCGGAAACCAAAATCAGCTCGGGACAGTCGCCGCGCGCAGGCGCCTTTGCCCGGCTTGCCCTGCCCGGCCTGATCCCCGATGGTCGGGCACCATCTGGAGACAGGTTCATGTTCGGCATCCTCGACGGCACGGGCTCGACGGTGCTCGACCCGCGCTTCCACCGCGTCATTCCCGGCTCGGCCCGGGTCGAGCGGCTCTGGACCGGCTCGCGCTGGGCGGAGGGGCCGGCCTGGTTCCGGGCGCACAACACGCTGGTGTTTTCCGACATCCCCAACGACCGGATGCTGCGCTTCGACGCCATGAGCGGGCAGACGAGCGTGTTCCGGCAGCCGGCGCGCAACAGCAACGGCAATACGGTCGATCCCCAGGGGCGGCTCGTCACCTGCGAGCATGGCGGGCGGCAGGTGACGCGCACTGAGCATGACGGCTCCGTCACGGTGCTGGCGAGCCATTGGCAGGGGAAGCGGCTGAACTCGCCCAACGATGTCGTGGTGAAGTCGGACGGGTCGATCTGGTTTACCGACCCCGATTACGGCATCCTCAGCGACTATGAAGGCAACAAGGCCGAGAGCGAGATCGGCGCCTGCCATGTCTACCGGATCGACGGGCAGAGCGGCGCGCTCGCCATCGTCGCCGATGATTTCGTCAAGCCGAACGGGCTGGCCTTCTCGCCCGACGAGCGCATCCTCTACATCGCCGACACCGGCGCCAGCCACGATCCGGTCCATGGGCCGCGCCATATCCGTGCCTGCGAGGTCTCAGCCGACGGCACGCGGCTGACGGGCTCGCGCGTCTTCGCCACCTGCACGGCCGGCCTGTTCGACGGCTTCCGGCTCGATGTCGAGGGCCGGATCTGGACCAGCGCTGCCGACGGCGTCCACGTCTATCACGCCGACGGGACGCTGATCGGCCAGATCGCGATCCCCGAGGTCGTCGCCAATGTCTGCTGGGGCGGGCCCAGGCTCAACCGCCTGTTCATCTGCGGCACCAGTTCGCTCTATGCGGTGATGACCAACACCAATGGAGCGACCTGGCCCGGGGCTGCGATCAGCGCCTGATCGCGAAGCGCTTCTCCTCAGCGCTCCGGCGGCCGGCCCGGGATCCGGTCGATCAGGAACGGCATCGCGAAGCCGATGATCAGGAAGCGCATCAGGTGGTGGGAGCCGACATAGAGCGTGTCGAGCCCCATCGCGAAGGCGAGCATCGCCATGGCCTCGAGGCCGCCGGGCGCGAAGGCGGTCATCGAATCCGCATAGGACACTCCGGCGAGCAGCGCCGCCGGCCAGGCGAAGGCGAAGGCGACGCCGAGTGAGACGAGCAGGCCACCGGCCGCCAGCGGAAACAGCCCCAAAAGCTCGCGCCGCGGAATGGCGCAGACGCGCCCGCCCATGGTTGAGCCCAGCATGACCAGCACCGCGATCTGCACCGCCGGTGGCAGGCTGCCCTCGACGAGGCCGGTGCCATGCGCCACGGCGCTGGCGAGCGTCGCGCCGAACATCATCGGCGCCGCGACGCCCATGCGGTCGAGCACGAGCCCGACGCCGAAGCCGGCGAGCAGCAGCAGGAGCATCGTCCAGGGATCGAGGATCTTCGCCGGCGGCACCGGGACGTCGGAATGCAGCCCCGTCAGTTGCATCAGGCTGGGCAGCAGCGCGACCAGCACCAGCAGCCGAAACAGCTGGACCACCGAGATGCGGCCGATATTGGCGCCTTTCGACTGGGCGACGGCCAGCACTGTCGCCAGGGCGCCGGGCGCGGCCGCCAGCAGCGCATCCAGCCAGGACCAGCGTGCGACATAGCGCAGATAGGCGCCGGTAGCGGCCATGATGCCGGCCATGGCGAAGAGCAAGATGATCAGCGAGGCGGGATAGCGCACCGCCGCGGACAGCGCCTCGGGTGTCGCGGCCGAGCCGATAATCGTTCCCGAGAGCAGCACGGTGGAATCGAACCAGGAGCGCCGCAGCACCGGCAGGGGTCGCACGAACGCGACGAGCGCGCTCAGGATCATCGCGCCGGAGAGCCAGGCGGCCGGTGCCCCCAGCAGGGAGAACAGCGCGCCGCCGGTCGCAGCGATGGCGATGACGACCGCCTCACGGGAGAGGACAGCCAGCGTCTTCGAAGGGTAACCTGTGCCCGCCATGATGTCCCGCCGCGCTGCTGCAATGCAGCATCGCTGTCATGGCGACAGGGCGGGCCGGGGTCAATTTCGCGAGCGGCCCGCGCCACGCACGGCCGTCATGCGCGCCGGGCCTGCAAGCGGCTCCCCGGCCGTCCTCAGCCGGCCAGAGCGCGCTGCAGCCGGGCGACGGTCTCGACCAGATCGGGGGCCTTGCGGGCGAAGCAGAGCCGCAGGCCGGTCTCGCCGCCAGGGCCGAAGGCGGTGCCGGGCGCAAGCCCGACATTGGCCCTGTCGACCAGGTCGATGGCGAGCGCCCGGCTGTCCTGCCAGCCATCGACCGAGAAGAACTGGTAGAGGGCTCCGTCGGGCGGGGACAGGGTGACCCGGTTGGTCGCCTTGAGCCCCTCCGCGATGATCTGGCGGCCTTCCTTGGCGCGGGCGATCTGTTCGGCGACGAAGGGCTCGCCCTCGTCGAGCGCGGCGATGGCTCCGCGCTGGACGAAGACCGGAACGCCGGAGGTCGAATACTGGATCAGGTTCTCGATGACCTGGCCGAAGGCGGGCGGGGCCTCGATCCAGCCGACGCGCCAGCCCGTCATGGCCCAGTTCTTCGAAAAGGTCTGGACGAAGAGGACGCGGTCCTCCGCCTCCATCACGTCATGGAAGGAGGCGGCGCGGGCGGAGCCGTCATAGACGAAGCGGGCATAGATCTCGTCGGCGATGATCCAGAGGCCATGCTTGCGCGCCAGTGCCAGGATCGCCGCCAGCTCGTCCTTCGTGGCTGTCCACCCGGTCGGGTTGGCGGGCGAGTTGATGGCGATGGCACGCGTCTTCGGCGTGATGGCGGCGGCCAGCCGATCGAGATCGAGCGAAAAGCGGCCCTGGACATAGTCCATCGGCACGTTGACCGGGATCGCTCCCGCGACGCCGATCGCGGCGCCGACATTCGGCCAGGCCGGCGTGGGGATGACGACCTCGTCGCCGGGTCCCGTGATCATGCGCACGACGATCTGGACCGCCTGCATGCCCGAGCCGGTGATGAAGAAGGAGTCCGTGGAAAAGGGCCGGCCATAGAGCGCCGTGTGGTAGCGCGCCAGCGCTTCTCTGAGATCCGGGATGCCGCGCTGCCAGGTGTAGAAGGTCTCGCCTGCGGCCAGCGAGGCGTTGGCGGCCCGTGCGATGAAATCGGGCGTCGGCAGGTCACCCTCGCCGACCCAGAGCGGGATCAGCCCCTCCTTCATCCGGCCGTGGTTGACGACCTCGACGATGCCGCTTTCCGGCGCGTTGCGCGCCTCGGGGCGCAGCGACGACAGCAGGCTGGTGCCGGCGACAGGAGCGGTGGACATCGTTGGCGACCTCACAGGTTAGACCGCACTGCTTTAGCCGATGATGGCGCGCGCAGGCATGAAATCGCGAGATCGGGTCGATCGGTCGCGGTGATGAATCGACGCGACCGATCGCGCATCCGTCAGACCGTCTTTTGCTTCAGCAGGTCGCGAATCTCGGTGAGAAGGACCACGTCCGCCGCCGGCGGGGTCGGCGCTTCGGGCTTGGCCTCCTCGGCGCGGCGCAGACGGTTGATGCCCTTCACCACCAGAAACAGCACGAAGGCGATGATCAGGAAGTTCAGCGCGACCGTCATGAAGGAGCCATAAGCGAGAACCGCGCCCTGCTTCTTGGCCTCCTCGAGGACCGGGGCCGTGACGGCGCTGTTCAGGCCGACATAGTAGTTCGAGAAATCGAGGCCGCCGAGCGCGCCGAAGAACGGCATGATGATGTCGGACACCAGCGAATCGACGATCTTGCTGAAGGCCGCGCCGATGATCACGCCGATCGCGAGATCGACGACATTGCCTTTCAGCGCGAACTTCTTGAATTCCTCGATCATCCGTAAGATCCTTCCGTTGTTTTTCGGCCGATCTCGCCCGGCCGTGCCGCGTCTCTGGGTTGACGTTAGAGGAAGCAGCGGGTTTGTGGAAACCTGTTTCCTCGCTTCGATCTCCTCCTCTAAGGTCCGGCCGGTGACGCGGCTGCGATGGAGGCAGAATGATCCCCGCCTGGTCCGTGGTCCTCGTGGCGCTGGCCTATCTGTGCGCGCTGTTTGCGATCGCGCATGCCGCCGACACCTCGGGCCGGCGCCTCGTCGGCGGAAGGGCGCGCGCGACGATCTATGCGTTGGCGCTCGGCGTCTACTGTACCTCCTGGACCTTCTATGGCTCGGTCGGCTTCGCCGGTCGCGCGGGGCTCGATTTCCTCGGCATCTATGTCGGGCCGATCCTGGTGATCGGCTTCGGCCACCGCTTCGTCTCGCGCATCGTCGGCATCGCCAAGTCCCAGAACATCACCTCGGTCGCCGACTTCGTCGGCGCGCGCTATGGCAAGAGCGAGCGCGTAGCGGCGCTGGTGTGCCTGGTCGCCGTCATCGGAGCCCTGCCCTACATCGCCCTCCAGCTCAAGGCCGTGGCGAGCTCGCTCTCCGTCCTGCTGGCGGCGACGGGTGGCCGGCCTGCGGCCGCGGACGCGCCCGTCCTGACCGACCTGGCCTTTCTCGTGGCGATGGTGCTGGCCGGCTTCGCCTGTGCCTTCGGCACGCGCCATATCGACGCCACCGAGCACCAGGACGGGCTGGTGCTGGCCATCGCGGTCGAATCGCTGGTCAAGCTCGTCGCCTTCCTCGTGCTGGGCGTGTTCATCGTCTACGGGCTCTATGACGGTCCGGGCGACCTTTTCGCCCAGGCGGCGAACCTGCCGGGCGGCGCAGCGCCGATCTGGGAGCGGACCTCGAACTGGCCCACCTTCCTGACGCTGACGCTGCTCTCGGCCTGCGCCGCGCTGCTGCTGGCGCGCCAGTTCCACATGACGATCGTCGAGAACCGCGACAGGGGCGACGTCCGCCGCGCGGCCTGGATGTTCCCGCTCTATCTCGTCCTGATCAACCTCTTCGTGCTGCCGCTCGCGATGGCCGGCGAACTGCTGATGCCGGGCTCGGGCATCGACCGGGACATGACGGTCCTGCTGCTGCCACTGCAGAAGGATGCCGGGCTGCTCGCCCTGCTCGTCTTCGTCGGGGGGCTTTCCGCGGCCACCGCCATGGTGATCGTCGCCTCGGTCGCCCTCGCCATCATGATCTCGAACCATCTCGTCATGCCGGTGCTGCTGCGCGGCCGCCGGGCGCTGAGCGACCCGGCCGGCTCGGCGGTGGCGATCGACAGCGAGGGTTCCGGCAACGGCACGATGGGCGGCGATCTCGGTTCCCAGGTCGTGATCATCCGGCGCGTGGCGATCCTGTGCGTGATCCTGCTCGGCTATGCCTATTACCGCGCCGCCGGAGAGCAGGCGCTCGTGGCGATCGGGCTGTTGTCCTTCGCGGCGACGGCACAGATCGCGCCCGCCTTTTTCGGCGGACTGGTCTGGCGCCGCGGCACGGCGCTCGGCGCGGCGGCCGGGCTGATCGCGGGC
Organism: Allobosea sp. R86505; assembly: GCF_042466375.1. NCBI lineage: Bacteria > Pseudomonadati > Pseudomonadota > Alphaproteobacteria > Hyphomicrobiales > Alloboseaceae > Allobosea > Allobosea sp. R86505. Next base: position 4,107,075 of record NZ_JAXHPY010000001.1, read on the forward strand.
ATCGCCACCTGGGCCTATACGCTGCTGATGCCGAGCCTGGTGCGGCCGGGCAGCATCTGGAGCGACATCGTCGCCAACGGGCCGCTCGGCCATGCGGCACTGCGGCCCGAGGCGCTGTTGGGGCTCGATCTGCCGCCCCTGCCGCATGGCGTGTTCTGGAGCCTGGGCCTCAACCTGCTCGCCTATGTTGGCTTCTCGCTGCTGCGGCCGGCGACCGCCATGGAGCGCCTGCAGGCCAACGCCTTCGTCGAATCGGACCGGGCGACGATGGCGCAGTCCTTCTCGCTCTGGCGCTCCAGCGTCACCGAATCCGAGCTGCAATCGACGATCGGGCGCTATCTCGGCCAGGAGCGGACGCAGCGCGCCTTCGAGGGCTTCGCCAGCAGCCGTGGCGAGGAACCTCATCCGACACGGGATGCCGACATCCACCTGCTGCGCTTCGGCGAGCATCTGCTCTCCTCGGCGATCGGCGCTGCCTCCTCCCGGCTCGTGCTCTCGCTGCTGCTGCGGCGGCGCAACCTCACCACCGAAGCCGCCTTCAAGCTGCTCGACGACGCGTCCGCGGCGCTGCAGTACAACCGCGACATCCTCCAGCACGGGCTCGACCATGCCGGCCAGGGCATTACCGTGCTCGATCGCGATCTGCGCCTGCTCGCCTGGAACCAAGCCTTCATCCAGCTCTACGACCTGCCGCCCGCGATGGTGCGTTTCGGCACGGGACTCGACGAGATCGTGCGCTACAATGCGGCGCGCGGCGCCTATGGCGACGGCCAGCAGGACGAACTGATGGCGGCGCGGCTGCAGAGCTTCGTGCGCGACCGCGAGCCGGTCCGGCTGAAGCTCTATCCGTCCAAGAAGGTCATCGAGATCCGGACCAATCCGCTGCCCGATGGCGGCTTCGTCACGACCTATACCGACATCACCGAGGCCGTCGCCGCGCAGGAGGAACTCGAGCGCACGAATGAGAGCCTCGAGCGGCGCGTCGTCGAGCGCACCGAGGAGATCCTGCGCGTCAACGCCGAACTGCAGCGGGCCAAGGCGGAAGCCGAGGAAGCCAACGCCTCCAAGACCCGCTTCCTCGCCGCCGCCAGCCACGACATCCTGCAGCCGCTCAACGCGGCGCGCCTTTATGCGACCTCTCTGGTGGAACGCGACCGCGCCGCGGGGAGCCCCGATCTCGCCGAGAACATCGACGCCTCGCTCGACGCGGTCGAGGAGATCCTGACTGCGCTGCTCGAGATCTCGCGGCTCGACGGCGGAGCGATGAAGCCCGAGATCACGTCCTTCCGGCTCGACGAGCTGCTGCGCCAGCTCCAGCGCGAGTTCGAGCCGAGCGCGCATGAGAAGGGCCTCAAGCTCATCTTCATGCCGACGAGCCTCGCCGTGCGTTCGGACCGGCGCCTGCTGCGGCGCCTGCTGCAGAACCTCGTTTCCAACGCGATCAAGTACACGCCGAGCGGCAAGGTGCTGATCGGCTTTCGCCGGCGCGGCGGTCAGGTCTCCGTGGAGGTGCTCGATACTGGGCTCGGCATCCCGCAGGGCAAGCAGAAGACGGTGTTCCGCGAGTTCCAGCGGCTCGACCAGGGCGCCAAGGTGGCCCGCGGACTGGGACTCGGCCTGTCGATCGTCCAGCGCATCGCGCGCACGCTCGATCACAAGCTGACGCTCGATTCGGTGCCCGGCCGGGGCAGCCGCTTCGCCGTGCTGGTGCCGCGTGCCTCGCCGCTGCCCGAGATGAGCACCGGCCCGGCGCCTCGCGCGGTGCCGGCCGGGCAGCTCGCCGGGCTGAAGCTTCTGGTGATCGACAACGAGCCCGCCATCCTGGACGGGATGAAGCGCCTGCTCGAGGGCTGGGGTTGCCAGGTCACGACGGCGGCGAGCCTGGATATCGCGCTGGCGCTGCAGAAGCGAGCCGCGCCCGATGCGGTGATCGCCGACTACCATCTCGACCATGGCAATGGACTGACCGCGATCAGCACCCTGCGTGAACGGTCGCGCCGGCCCCTGCCCGCGATCCTGCTGACGGCCGACCGCTCCCCGAATGTGCGCGAGGCGGCGGCCGCGCTCGACGTCCATCTGCTCAACAAGCCGCTGAAGCCCGGCGCCCTGCGCGCCCTGCTGGCCCAGTGGCGGGCGACGCGCTTCGCCGCGGAATGAGCGGCGAAGGCGCCGAATGGGCGCGTCAGGCGGTGGCGCTGGCGGCGGTGCTGCGCATCGCGTCCTCGGCGGCGAGGAAGGCGTCGACATCCGGCCGCGGCGGGGGACTTTCCGCCTGCGTCCCGATCTCGGTCATCAGCCGCGCTACCGGCACATAGGCCCGCGCCGCGCGGTCATAAAGCGCCACCCGGACGAGCGCATGGGCCGCGATTGTCTCCGTACCGTCCCGGCCCCGCGTGACCAGGCGGTGCTCGATCACGAGCCAGGTTTGCGTCCAGCACAGGATGGCGGTGTCGAGGCGGAAGGGCTGGAAGGCGCGCAACTCCCGCCGGAAGCGGATCATGCCGCCATTGACAACCGGAACCCAGCGGTGGCGCAGCACCGCCCGCCAGAGCTTGGTGCGCAGCATCAGGTCGGTGCGACCGAGATCCATCAGCGACCAGTAGCGGCCGTTGTTCATGTGCAGGCTGGTGTCGAGATCATGAGGCCAGACGCGGAAGGAGAGCCGCGACGGCTCGGCCAGCGGTTCCAGCCGCGGGCGGAAGGGGCTCGTCACGAGGAGCCAGATCAGGCGGAACCAGAGATTCATGGCGAACTCGCGCGAGGACATCGCCCCGGTCGGGCCCTTCTAGGGGGTAATCGTTCACATGTAAACGAAACGGCCCGCCGCGCGGCCGCATGCGAGCCTGCGCCGGGGAGAACGGTGGGCCCGGGATGACGGCCGCGCCCGGGTGGATTATGCCCTTCGCACGCCCCAGCCGGAGACCTCCCAATGCCGACCTTGCACGTCTCCCCGCTGTCGAAGCTGCACGAGACCGACGCCGCGGTGCGACCGAGCCATCTCGTCACGCTGATCAATGTCGGCACCGCCGTGGAACGCCCGGCCGGTATCAGCGAGGCCAACCACCTGTTCCTCGGCCTGTCCGACATCAGCGCGCCGATGGAGGGCCATGTCGTGCCGGCCGAGGCCCATGTCGAGCGCTTCCTCGCCTTCACGCGACGCTGGGACCGCACCGCGCCGCTCCTGATCCATTGCTGGGCTGGCATCAGCCGCTCGACGGCCGCCGCCTATATCGCGGCCTGCGCGCTGGCGCCGGAGCGCGACGAGGCGGAGCTCGCCGCCCGCCTGCGGCAGGCCTCGCCCTCCGCCACGCCCAATGCCCGGCTCGTCGCCATCGCCGACGCCATGCTCGGCCGCGACGGGCGGATGCGCGAGGCCATCGCCGGCATCGGGCGCGGGGCGGACGCCTTCGAGGGCACGCCTTTCAGGCTGACATGGGACTGAATCGCCCCGCATGCGCTGACAGCTTCGTGCGGCCACGGCGGCCATTGACGCCGAAAGCAGCGCAGCCCTGCTGAAATCGATGCAGAAGATTGCTTGCGCTCCGGCGATTTTCGCAGGATTCATCCCCGCCGGGGAGCCAGGGCCATCATGACCATCGAACTCGATTCACGCGACCGCGCCATCCTGCGCATCCTGCAGGCGGATGGCCGGATCACGAATTCCGATCTCGCCGAGAAGGTGCATCTGTCGCCCTCAGCCTGCCTGCGCCGGGTACGCCAGCTCGAGGAGAGCGGGCTGATCCGCGGCTATGCGATGATTCTCGACGACAAGATCGCGGGGTTTCCCGGCACCGCCTTCGTCTTCGTGACGCTGGACCAGCAGGGCCGCGCCTCGCTGGAGGGCTTCGAGCAGGCGGTGCAGAACCTGCCCGAGATCCTCGAATGCCATTTGCTCGCCGGCGCGCATGACTATCTGATGCGGGTGATCTACCGCGACAGCGCCGATTTCGAACGCATCCACACCGACATCATCACGCAGCTGCCCGGCGTCACCCGCGTCCAGTCGACGCTGACTCTGCGCTCGATCAAGAAGAGCTCGGCGCTGCCGGTATGAGCCATCGGGCGGGGTTGCAGCCCGGGCCGCTCCGGCGGATAAGCGACGCGACAACGGGAATCATGCCGTGAGCGAAGCCATCTCCAACGACGACGTCGCCGCCCTGCCCTTCGAGGCGGCGCTGAAGCAGCTCGAGGACATCGTCGCCCGGCTGGAGCGGGGCGACGTGCCGCTCGAGGAATCGATCGCGATCTACACCCGCGGCGAGGCCCTCAAGGCGCGCTGCGACGCGCTGCTGAAGCAGGCCGAGGCGCGCATCGAGAAGATCACGCTGTCCGCCGACGGCAAGCCGACCGGCACCGCGCCGCTCGACGTGGACCGGTAGCCGACCGGGCGGCCGCGCCGGACGCGCTCAGGCGGCGACCGGCACGAGCCAGTTCATGTGAACGAAGCCGGTGACGTCGTCGTTGCCGGCGATCACCTCGGCGACGAGGGCCCAGTTTCCGACGACCTCGACCACATGGACCGTGGTGTCGTGCGGCAGCTTCTTGATCACGCGGCTGTTGGCGAGGCCGGCATTCTCGCGCAGGTTGAGCCCGTCTCCCGGGGCATTCACCCGGAAGAGCCGATTGTCGAAGGCATCATCCTCGCGCCCGAAGACCCGCGACCGCAGGCTGTCCATCGCCATCGCCGGGCCGGGGTCGATCTTGCGCATCGGCGAGATGTCGTCATGGCCGACGAGATCCCAGCCCTGAACTCCATAGGCGGAGACGATGGCCCTGCAGGCGCCGATGAGGGCCTCCATCTGGGCCTCGTCGAAGATCTCCCAGCCATGGTCCTGACCGGGAAAATGCTTGTGGGGCGCCAGCATCACGCGGCTGGCCGGGACACTGGCGCCGGTCCAGCTCACCCAGCCCCCGCCGGCTGTCCTCGAGAGCTTGCCCCAGTTGACGACCTCGATCCCGACCGAGTGCTGATTGATCCCGTCATGGCCGCGCCAGCGGCTCGCACCGGCATGCCAGGCGACGCGATCGAACGGCACCATCTGGGTGATCTTGCCGTCGTGGTCGATCACCAGATGCGCCGAGGTTCGCCCGTTGGGCGACTGCGACTTGAAGGTCTGGATCGCTCCGGCCGCGGTCGCGCCAGCGGTGTAGTGCACCACGAGGATGCTGGGCGCGCCGCCCGCCAACTGTCCGCCCATATTGGCGGTCGGCACGAAGGTCGCGAATTTTCCGCCATCGAGCTTCAACCGGTGATTATCGACCTTCATGGCCGCCCCCGAGATCTTGCGACCCGATCCTCCCCGGGACCCGCGTCGCCCCACTGCCTTGCTGGCAGCCCGAACAGGCAACTACATCTCTGAAAATACATCAATAGAAATTACAACTTTAACGAGCATCAATCGCTAGGCCCACCGCAGATGAGGCGGGCTTGCCCGTGGGCCTGACAGCCCGCACTCTGGCGGCATCACCGGAGAGGTTCGCCATGTCCCAGTTGCCCGCCGAAGACCCCGTTCTGGGCGATGCCCGCTCCTGCGAGGCGATCGAGCAGGTGATCGTGCCGCGCGCGCATGATCTCGGCGGCTTTTCGGTCCGGCGGGCGCTGCCCTCGATCGGGCGCAAGATGGTCGGGCCCTTCATCTTCTTCGACCAGATGGGGCCGGCGGAGTTCCTGCTCGGCCAGGGCATCGATGTGCGCCCGCACCCGCATATCGGGCTCTCGACCGTGACCTATCTCTTCGACGGCGAGATCATGCACCGGGATTCGCTCGGCACCGCGCTGCCGATCCGTCCCGGCGCCGTCAATCTGATGACGGCGGGGCGCGGCATCGTCCATTCCGAGCGCACCGGGCTGGAGGAGCGCCAGAAGCCGCCGAAGCTGTTCGGCATCCAGGCCTGGCTCGCCTTGCCGAAATCGCATGAGGAGACGGCGCCGGCCTTTGTCCACCATGCCGCCCCCGAACTGCCGCGGATCGTCGAGGGCGGCAAGCGCATCAGCCTGATCATGGGCTCGGCCTATGGCGAGACCTCGCCCGTCAGCTTTCCCTGGGACGCGCTCTATGCCGAGGCCGTGCTGTCGCCGGGCGCGATCCTGCCGCTCGACCCCGATTATGATGAGCGCGCCATCTACATCGTCTCGGGCCGGGTCGACATCGCCGGAGACGAGTTCGGCGCCGGGCAGCTGCTGATCTTCAAGCCGGGCGACCGCATCTCGATCCTCGGCATCGACCAGACCCGCCTGATGATCGTCGGCGGCGAGCCGATGGACGGCCCGCGCCACATCTGGTGGAACTTCGTCTCCTCCTCGAAGGAGCGCATCGACCAGGCCAAGGCGGAGTGGAAGGCCGGGCGCTTCGACACGGTACCGGGCGATGAGGCCGAGTTCATCCCGCTGCCCGAGGGGTGAGTTCCCCCTCCGGCATCGCCTTCAACCGCGGCATCGGCGAGGCAAGGATCGCCAGCGTCGAGAGGGCGAAGAGCGCGACCGGCAGCGCCATCGCCGCCTCCAGCCCCCAGCTTTCCGCAGCGAGCCCACCGGCCAGCGCCCCGAGCGGGCGCATGCCGTAGATCGCCGTGGTCAGCGTCGCGCTGACGCGGCCGAGCAGATGCGGCGGTGTCACCGCCTGGCGCAGGCTGGTCTGGGCGATGAACCAGAGGATCGGCCCGAAGCCGAAGAGGAAGAAGGCGAGCGCCAGCGCGGGCCAGCCGAAGGCGGGCGGCGCCAGCGCCAGCAAGGCGGCCCCGACGCAGGATGAGGCCGGGCCGAAGACGAGGACGATCCCCACCGGCAGCCGCGCAATGAGGGTCGCGCCACCGAGCGCGCCCGCGATCAGCCCGGCGCCATAGACGGCCGTGGCGAGGCCGATCCGTTCCGGGGCCAGCAGCAGGATGCGCGCGGCATAGGGCGCCGCGATCGCGGTGAAGGCGAAGAAGGCGAGGTTCCAGGCAATGGCGCAGAGCGCGATCGGCCGCAGATAGGGGTGGCGCGCGACGAAGCGGCCGCCTTCGGCGATGGCGAGGTGGAGCGGCAGGCGCGGCTGCGATGGTGGGCGCTCGCCCGGGAGGCGCGAGGCTGCGGCCAGTGCCAGCACGCCGGCGAGCGCGCAGAGGCTCAAGCCGAGCCAGCCCTGCCCGCGCGAAACCGCCCAGCCGGCGATCAGCGGCGCCGCGAGGCTGAAGACGGCGCGGCCGAGTTCGAGCCGGCCATTCGCGCGCGGCAGGTCGGCGATCGGGACGGTGCGCGGCATCAGCACGAAGATCGACAGCGCGATCACCACCGCGCCGGCTGCCGCGGCGAAGCTCGTCGCGGCCAGAAACCAGCCGGTGTGGCCGACCGCCAGCAGGGACGCCCCTGCCGCGGCGCCGGTCGCGATCAGGGCACCGCCGAGGCGAATGAGGTCCCGCGGCGCGAGCCGGTCGGCGAAGACGCCGGCCGGGAGCGAAACCAGCAGCCAGGCCGCCGACTGGGCCGCGACCAGAAGGCCGACGAGACGCGGGCTGGCGCCTCCCTGCGTCGCCGCCAGCGTGATCGTGTCGAGCGCCAGCCGGTCGGCGAACTGGGCCATGGTGCCTGAAAGCAGCAGGATCGGGAAGGAAGAGGAGGACATCGGGGGCTCCTGCCGAAGGGTCGGCAGGTGATGTCAGCCGGCGCCGGCGCGTCCCACCCGTTTCCTGTGGAGGCGGGCTCTTAGGCCACCATCGGCGGCACAGCGAGGTGGTGCTCCGTCGCCTGCTGGAAGGCGAAGCCGATGCGCAGCGCCATCGCCTCCTGATAGCTAAGGCAGGAGATCTGCAGCGAGAGCGGCAGTCCCGACGCGGTGAAGCCGTTGGGCAGCGACAGTCCGCACATCTCCATGACATTGCCGAAACGGGTCAAGAGCGACGGCATCACGTCCTGGTCGACCGCATCGAGCGGGATGGCGGGGGTGGCGGTGGTCGGCGTCAGCAGGGCGTCGATATCGGCCATCGCCGTGGCGAGGTCGCGCTTGGCCTGGGCCTGGAAGGCCTTTGTGGCCAAATAGTCCTGCGCCGACAGATCGGCTCCGGCGAGCAGGCGGGCGCGCACCGCCGGGTCGAGCGGCAGGGTGGGATCCTGCGCCATCGCCCCGCCGTTGAAGAAGGCCTCGGCCATGACGATGCCGCTCGTCGTGGTGAAGTGCTCCAGCGGCCAGGGCAGGTCGATGTCGACGATCTCGGCACCGAGGCCGGCCAGCGTCGTCAGCGAGCGGTCATATGCGGCCAGCACCTGCGCGTCGCAGCCGGCGCGGTCGCGTTGCGGCATGCGGGCGAGACGCAGGCCGCGCACGCCGCGCCTGAGCGTCGGCATCGGGCTCTCGGGCATGACGCCGCGGGTGTTCGGATCGGCCTCGTCCGGTCCCTGCAGGACGTCGTAGAGCAGCGCGCAATCCTCGACGCTGCGCGCCATTGGGCCGGGCGTGTCGAGCGATGCGGAGAGCGGGATGATGCCGGTGACCGGGATGCGCCCGATCGTCACCTTGAGCCCGGTAAGGCCGCAGAAGGCGGCCGGAAGCCTGACCGAGCCGCCCGTGTCGGTGCCGATCGCCCAGGGCGCCAGCCGCGCCGCCACGGCGACGCCGGAGCCGCTGGAGGAGCCGCCCGGCGTGTGCGGCACGGCTTCGTTCCAGGGATTCCAGGGCGTGCCCATCTGTTCGTTGGTGCCCCAGCCGCCATAGGCGAACTCGACCGTATGCGTCTTGCCGAGCACGATCATGCCCTGCGCGAACATGCGCCTGGCGATGGTCGCGGTCATGGTCGAGCGACGCCCGCGCCAATGGGCCGAGCCGCCCGTGGTGATGCGCCCCTCGAGATCGATCAGATCCTTCAGCGCGACGGGCACACCATGCAGCGGCCCCACCGCATGGCCGGCACGGATCGCCTTCTCCGCCGCCTCGGCCGCCAGCCGTGCGTCGGCAGCATAGACATCGACGAAGGCGTGCAGCTTCGGGTCGAGGCGCGCGATCCGGGCCAGCAGCGCCTCGACGACATCGACGGGTGAGAGCCGCCGGGCCGCGATCTCCCGCGCCAGGACATGGGCCGGCCACAGGGCCGGGTCCGTGCTGCTGCGAGAGGCGGTGTCCATGAGGGTCACTGCATGCTGATGCGGGTCAGATCGACGAACCAGGATTGCGGGGAGACGAAGCCCTGGACCTTCTTCGACATGGCACGCGGGTTGAGGTCATGGACAACATACAGCCAGGGCGGGTCGTCCACCAGCCGCGCATGCGCGAGCGCGGTCTGCTCCTCGATCACGCGGGGGTCGCTGGCCGCCGCCAGCCTGGCCAGCGCCGCCTCGAAGGCGGCATCCTTCCATTGCGGGAAGTTGAAGCCGTTGGGCGGGGCACTGGCGGCGCCGAAATAGCGCGCCATCACGCTCGGATCGGTTGAGGGCCCGCTGATGTTGAGCGCGAGCGATCCGCCGAGCGAAGGCTGGTCCGGCTGGGCCCGCATGCTGTTGAGCAGCACCTGCCACTCGGTCACGTTGAAGTCGATCCGGATATCGCAGGCCTCCTTCATGCTGGCCTGGAGGAACTCGTTCATCGGCAGCGGCGCCATCTGGCCCGACCCGGAGGTGGAGATCATGACCTTGAAGCTCAGCGGCTTCTGCGGGCCGAAGCCCGCCTCGGCCAGCAGCGCCTTCGCCCTGGCGGGGTCGAAGCGGTAGCGGTTGGCCGGTTTGCCGAAGGCGGCGTCGCTCGCCTTGAGCCAGCCGATCGCCGGCTCGGCCATGCCGTTGAGCAAAGCGACGATGCCGTCGCGGTCGACGCAGTAGTTCAAGGCCTGGCGGACGCGGACGTCCTTGAGCGGGCTGTCCGTCGCGCCGATGTTGAACAGCCAGGGCCAGACATGCGGGTAGGAGCCGGTGGTGATGGTGAAGCCGGCCTGCCGCAGCGACGGAATGCCGTCGGTCGGCGGTGCCTCGATCCAGTCCACCTGCCCGGTGCGCAGCGCGGCGAGCCGCGCATTCGCTTCGGGAATCGGCAGCAGCACGACCCTGTCGAGCCTCGCCTTGCCGGCGACGTTCCAGTAGCCGTCATGGCGCACCAGTTCGACGCGCTCGCGCGGCAACACGCTGGCGATCTTGAACGGGCCGGTGCCGGCGGAGGGCAGAAGCGCCGTCTTCGCCCAGTCGCGCCCGGCCTTCTCGAAGGAGGCGGGCGAGCTCAGCAGCGCCAGAGAGATCATGTAGGGGAAGTAGGACGCCGCCGTGCTGGTGGTGATCGCCACCGTGGAGGCGTCGATCTTCCGGTAGCCTGTCATGATCGGGGCGCGGGCCCGGACGATTCCCGCTGCCGGCGCCTCGAACTGGGGCGCATCCTTGTTGAAATAGCGCTCGAAGTTCCAGATCACGGCGTCGGCGTCGAAGGGCGTTCCGTCATGGAAGGTGACGCCGCGGCGCAGATGGAAGATCCATGTCTTCGGATCGTCGGCCGCCTGCTCCCAGCGCTCGGCGAGGCCCGGCCGCAGCGGCGCCAGACGGTCGGTCGTCGTCAGATCCCACAGCACCAGGCTCTCGAAGACCGGATAGCCCAGGAAGCGCATGCCCTCGAAGCCGTTATTGGGCAGGCCCGTCGCGGTGGGGATGTCGGAGGCCGTCATGGCAATGCGAAGCGTGCCCTGAGCCCCCGCCGGCGCGGCCATACCGGCCGAAATCAGGCCGGCCATCAGGCCGACCTTGAGCGCCCTGATGAACCGACCCGCAACCCTGCTCGCATCACTCCGCCGCATCGTTTTCCCCCCGGATTCCGCATCGCTCCCGCTGCCGTTGGAGCAAGTTGCATGCCGCCGCACAAGCCGATTCGCGCCGCTCCAGACAGCCGGACGCGGCTTATCCATAACCTTATGGTGAACGAATGTTTCACAACCCGGTGCGCCGGGTTCGTGGCGATGACGGGTCTGGGCGGTGGCGCGCCCGCTGCGCGACCTTGCCGCCCTTGTGCCACCCCGGCGGGATGCGATAGACCCGGCTCGTGACCCAGCGCCCTCACACGCCGATCCTCAACCGCGTCGCCACGCCCGAGGACCTCCGCAAGCTCCCCGACGCCGATCTTCGCCAGCTCGCCGAAGAGCTGCGGCAGGAGACGATCAGTGCCGTCTCGGTGACCGGCGGCCATCTCGGCGCCGGTCTCGGCGTCGTCGAGCTGACGGTGGCCCTGCACCACGTCTTCGACACGCCGCGCGACCGGCTGATCTGGGATGTCGGCCACCAGGCCTATCCCCACAAGATTCTGACCGGCCGGCGCGAGCGCATCCGGACGCTGCGCCAGCCCGGCGGGTTGTCCGGCTTCACCCGCCGCTCGGAGAGCGCCTACGATCCTTTCGGTGCCGCGCATTCGTCGACCTCGATCTCGGCCGGGCTGGGCATGGCGGTGGCCCGCGACCTCGCCGGCGGCAGCAACAACGTCATCGCCGTGATCGGTGACGGGGCGATGTCGGCCGGCATGGCCTATGAGGCGATGAACAATGCCGGCGCGCTCGGCTCGCGCCTGATCGTCATCCTCAACGACAACGACATGTCGATCGCCCCGCCGGTCGGCGCGATGTCGGCTTATCTGGCCCGCCTCGTCTCGGGTCGGACCTATCGCTCGATCCGCGAGATCGCCAAGCAACTGGCCGAGCGGCTGCCGCGCTTCTTCCACGACAAGGCCAAGCGGACCGAGGAATATGCGCGCGGCTTCTGGACCGGCGGCACGCTGTTCGAGGAGCTGGGCTTCTACTATGTCGGCCCGATCGACGGGCACAATCTCGATCACCTGCTGCCGGTGCTGCGCAATGTGCGCGACGCCAGCCAGGGGCCGATCCTCGTCCATGTCGTGACTCAGAAGGGCAAGGGCTACGCGCCGGCCGAGGCGACGGCGGACAAATACCATGCCGTGGTCAAGTTCGACCCCGTCACCGGCCAGCAGGCCAAGGCGCCCGCGAATGCGCCGAGCTACACCGCCGTCTTCGGCAATGCGCTGATCAAGGCCGCCCGCGAGGACGACAAGATCGTCGCGGTGACGGCCGCGATGCCCTCGGGCACCGGCATCGACGCCTTCGGCAAGGAGTTCCCGGCGCGGACCTTCGATGTCGGCATCGCCGAGCAGCATGCGGTGACCTTCGCCGCCGGTCTCGCGACCGAGGGCTACAAGCCGTTCTGCGCGATCTACTCGACCTTCCTGCAGCGCGCCTATGATCAGGTCGTCCATGACGTGGCGATTCAGAAGCTGCCCGTGCGCTTCGCGCTGGACCGGGCCGGGCTGGTCGGCGCCGATGGTGCGACCCATGCCGGGGCTTTCGACATCGCCTATCTCGCCTGCCTGCCGGAGATGGTGGTCATGGCTGCCGCCGACGAGGCGGAGCTGACGCATATGGTCGCCACCGCGGCGGCCTTCGACGAGGGGCCGATCGCCTTCCGCTATCCGCGCGGGGAAGGCGTCGGCGTCGAGATCCCCGATGTCGGCGTGCCGCTCGAGATCGGTCGCGGGCGCATCGTGCGCGAGGGCTCGCGTGTCGCGCTGCTCTCGCTGGGGACGCGCCTCGCCGAGTGCCAGCTGGCGGCCGAGCAGCTCGGCCAGCGCGGGCTTTCGACCACCGTCGCCGATGCGCGCTTCGCCAAGCCGCTGGACGAGGCACTGATCCTGCGGCTCGCCCGCGAGCACGAGATCCTCGTGACCGTCGAGGAAGGCTCCGTCGGCGGCTTCGGCGCGCATGTGCTGCATCTGCTCGCCCGCAGCGGCGCGCTCAACCGCGGCCTCAAGGTGCGGACGCTGACCTTGCCGGACCTCTATCAGGAGCACGACAAGCCCGAGGCGATGTACGCCGCCGCGGGGCTCGACGCCGCCGGCATCGTCCGCACGGTCGAAGGCGCGCTCGGGGTGCCGAGCGCCATCAAGCGGGCCTGAGCCTGCCCGGAAGGGTGGTTGCATGAAGCTTCGGGCAGACCAGTTGCTCGTCGAACGCGGGCTGTGCGAGAGCCGCGCCCGCGCCCAGGCCGCCATCGCCGCCGGTCTCGTCACCGCCGACGGAGATCGCGTCCGCAAAGCGTCCCAGATGCTGGCGCAGAGCGCGGTGCTGAGCGCGCAGGCGCCGCATCCTTACGTCTCGCGCGGCGGGCTGAAGCTCGCCAAGGCGCTGGATCTCTTCGGCTACGACCCGTCGGGACGCGTCTGCCTCGATGTCGGGGCCTCGACGGGCGGTTTCACCGACCTGCTGCTGAAGCGCGGCGCGCGCCATGTCGTCTCCGTCGATGTCGGCCGGGACCAGCTTCACTCTTCACTACGCAGCGATCCGCGCGTCACGAGCCTGGAAGCCTGCGACATCCGCAGCCTGACGCCCGCCGATCTACCCGAACCGCCGACGCTCGCCGCCATCGATGTCAGCTTCATCTCGCTGCGCCTCGTCCTGCCCGCCGTGGCAGGTCTGCTGGCCCCGGACGCGCAGATCGCGGCGCTGATCAAGCCACAGTTCGAGGCGGGGCGTGCGGCCCTGAAGAAGGGCATCGTGCGCGACGAGGCCGTCCATCAGGCGGTCTGCGCCGATGTGGCGATCCTGCTGGAGCAACTCGGCTTTGCGGTGCGGGAGCCCATCCCCTCGCCGATCGAGGGGGGTGACGGCAACCGGGAATTCCTGATCGGCGGACAGCGCGCCGGCTGATCAGCCCCGAAACAGGGCGTCGACCTCGGCCTGCAGCGCACGGCTCTCGAGCGCACCGATGTCGATCGTGCCGTTGGCGTTGATGAAATGGGTGGCGCGGCCGATCTGCCGCCGCAGCGCATCGCCCGCGACATCGGCGATGGTCGCCGGATCGAGGCCTTCCTGCCGGTCGGCCAGCAGCGCGGTCGCGGTCGTCACGAGCCGGGTCATCGCCAGGCAGAGATTCTCGAACCCTTCCCGGCGGGCGGGCGGCAGGGCGTCATAGGCGGCGATCGCCAATGGCGCGCAGCGCAAGGGCGACGTCGCGAAATGATCGCGGTAGCTCACCGGGCGCCAGGCCTGCAGATCCGCCACGATGTCGCGATCCTCGGCGGCCATCCCGATCAGCATGAGGGCTTCGGCATAGAGATTGAGGAAGTCGGTCGAGAGGCGCGGCCCCCCGGGCGTCTCGCCCCCGCCATCGCCTCCACCAGCCAGCGCCTTAGTCGCGGAGACGGTCATCATGAACCCCAAACCGCCGGGACTATGCTGCGCCAAACCCAAACAAAGTATTGATCGCGCCCGCGGGGAGGGCCACATCGGGGGGCATGTGCGGTCGCTACGCCATCACCCTGCCCCCGACCGCGATGCGGTCGCTGTTCGGCTATGCCGAGCAGCCGAATTTCCCGCCGCGCTACAACATCGCGCCGACGCAGCCCGTGCCGGTGGTCCGGCAGCACGAGGGGGCGCAGCAGTTCATGCTGATGCGCTGGGGATTCATTCCCGGCTGGGTCAAGGACCCCAAGGACTTTCCGCTCGTCATCAACATTCGCGGCGAAAGCGCCGCGACGAAACCCTCCTTCAGGGCGGCGCTGACGCGGCGGCGCTGCCTGATGCCGGCGGACGGCTTCTATGAATGGCACCGGCTCGGCCAGGGCCGGCAGGCCGAAAACCGCGCCTATCTGTTCCGGCGGCCCGACCGCGACCTCTTCGCCTTCGCCGCCTTATGGGAGACCTGGCATTCGCCGGATGGATCGGAAATCGACACGGTCGCGCTGGTCAACGGACCGGCGAACGGGCTGATGGCGGCGATCCATGATCGCTGCCCGGTGATCCTCGATCCGCGCGACTTCGACTGTTGGCTCGATCCCGCAGCCGAAGCCCAGGCCTACAACGCGCTGCTGCGGCCACCGCCGGAGGATCTGCTGGAGATGGTCCGGATCGGCAGCGCCGTGAACAAGGTGGCGAACGACGGCCCGGAGGTTCAGGCGCCGTTCGATGGGGCGACGGCGGAGGCGCCCAAGGCGGCGGCCGTTGCCGTCAGAGCCAAGCCGGCGGCGCGCGCCCGGGACGACGGTCAGGGCAGCCTGTTCTGAGGCAGGCTTGCGGTTCCAACAGTCGGGGCGCTTTCCCGCCCGAACTGTTGGAACTCACATGGCCAGCACGGCGCCGGGGTTGAGGATGCCCTGCGGATCGAGCGTCGCCTTCAGCGTCTTCATCAGGGCGAGTTCGACGGGGTCCTTGACGCCGGGCAGCAGGTCGCGCTTCAGGCGACCGATGCCGTGCTCGGCCGAGATCGAGCCGTGCATCTCGCTGACGATGGCGTGGACCGCGGTATTCATCTCTTCCCAGCGCGCGATGAAGCCGGCCTTGTCGGCGCCGACCGGCTGGCTGACGTTGAAGTGGATGTTGCCGTCGCCCATATGGCCGAAGGGCAGCGGCCGGCAGCCCGGCACCATCGCCGTGACCGCCTCCGAGGCGCGGGCGATGAAGGCCGGCACCGCATGCAGCGGCACCGAGACGTCGTGCTTGATCGAGCCGCCCTCATGGGTCTGCACCTCGGAGAGCATTTCGCGCAGCTTCCAGAAATCGGCACGCTGGGAGAGCGACCCAGCGAGCGCGGCGTCGGTGACCAGCCCGTTCTCGAGGGCCTCGCCGAGGAAGGCCTCGACCGCCTCGTCGAGCCCGCTCGCGGACTGGGCCGAGACCTCCATCAGCACATACCAGGGCGAGGGCTCCGAGAGCGGGTCGCGCGCGCCGGCGGCGTGGCGCAGGACGAAGTCGACGCCCAGCCGCGACATCAGCTCGAAGGTGGTGAGCGTGCCGCCGGCGCCGGCCTTGGCGGCGTTGAGCAGCGCCAGCGCCGCCTCAGGGTCGGGCACGGCGAGGAAGGCGGTGGCGCGCGCGGCCGGCTGCGGGAACAGCTTCAGCACGGCGGCGGTGATGATGCCGAGCGTGCCCTCGGCGCCGATGAAGAGGTTCTTCAAATCGTAACCGGTGTTGTCCTTGCGGAGTTGGCGCAGCCCGTTCCAGGTCCGCCCGTCGGCGAGCACGACCTCCAGGCCCATGCAGAGCTCTCGGGCATTGCCATAGGCGAGCACCGCGGTGCCGCCCGCATTGGTCGAGAGGTTGCCGCCGATCGTGCAGGAGCCTTCGGAGGCCAGCGAGAGCGGGAACAGGCGCCCGGCCGCCTCCGCCGCCTCCTGCGCCTTCTGCAGCGTCAGCCCGGCTTCGACGATCATCGTGTCGCTGTCGGTGTCGATGCTGCGGATGCGGTCCATGCGCTGCAGCGAGAGCACGATCTCGCGGCCTTCGGCGATCGGGATCTGGCCGCCGACGAGGCCGGTGTTGCCGCCCTGGGGCACGAGGCGCGTGCCGGTCCGGGCGGCGAGCTTGACGATCTCGGAAACCTCCTCAGTCGAGCCCGGCCGCACGATCGCCTGCGCCTTGCCGCGGAACAGATCCCGCCACTCCTTGAGATAGGGCACCATCGCGTCGGCATCGGTGACGATGTTCTTCGCGCCGACGATCGCGGCCATGTCGTCGAGGATGGATGCGCTCACGGATGCCTCCGGGTCTCAGCTCTTCTTGGCGCGCCGGAACACGCCGACGAGCTCGATATGGGCGGAATAGCGGAACTGGTCGACCGGCGTCACACCTTCCAGCGCATATCCGCCCGCGATCAGGATCGCGGCGTCGCGCGCGAAGCTGCCGGCGTCGCAGGAGACATAGATCACGGTCGGGGTCTTGGCCGCCGCCAGCCGCCGCGCCTGCGCCTCGGCGCCGGCGCGCGGCGGGTCGAGGATGACGGCGTCGAAGCCGTTCAACTCGTGCTCCAGCAGCGGGCGGCGGAAGAGGTCGCGCACTTCGCTGGCGATCGGCTTCAGACCCTGCGTCGTACTGGCGGCCCGCGTCAGGGCCAGGATGGCGGCCTTGTCGCTCTCGACGGCAAGGACCTGCGCCCGCTCGGCGAGACGAAACGAGATCGGGCCGCAGCCGGCAAAGAGATCGATGACGCGCTTGGCCTTGGCGGGCAGCGCAGCCAGCACCAGCGCGCCGATCGCCTCCTCGCCCGCCACTGTGGCCTGGAGAAAGCCGCCGGGCGCGGGCGCGACCATCGCCTTGCCCATGCGCTGCTGCGGCGGGCGGCGCTCGACGACGATCTCGCCATGCATGGAGAGCCGCGCCAGATCGAGCCGCTCGGCGGCTTCCGTCAGGGAGAGCCTGAGCTTCTCGCCGGCCGGGCCATGGCCGCGAATGTCGATGTCGAGCCCGGCCTCGGAGGCCGTGACCTGGATGTCGAGCGGCTTGTTGGAGCCCCCGAGCCGGTTGGCGACGAGTTGGGCCGCCGCCGGCGCGCGCGCCAGCCCCGGCGCCAGCACCGGGCAGGCCGGCACAGCGACGAGATCATGACTGCGCGCGACCATGAAGCCGACGAGCATGCCGGGGCCCTCGCGCCTGGCGTGGAAAGTGACGCGGCGGCGGCCGGCGCCATGCGCGTCGACGATGTCCGCGACGGCGGCGGCGATCCCGGCCCGCTCCAGCGCGGTCTCGACCTGACGCCGCTTCCACACGCGATACAGGCTCTCCGACATATGCTGCGCGGCGCAGCCGCCGCAGCGGGTGAAGAGCGGGCAGATCGGCGCGATGCGCGATTCGGCGGGGGTGATGATCTCGACCAGCTGGGCGCGCTCGCCGTCGCGCACCGCGCGCACGGTCTCGCCGGGCAGCGCATAGGGCACGAAGACATCGCCACTGGGGGTCTGCGCGATGCCGTCGCCCCGCAGCCCGAGGCGGCCAACGGAGAGGATCTCGTTCATCGCGAGCGTCATCGGGGGCAAATCGTCTCCGGCGACGGCCATCGCCGATCGCCCTGTTTCGTTCGGGGGCCGAGCGGTGCGGGGCTGTCGACCCGTCCGCCGCTTTCGCCTATCAGGTTGGGAGCAAACAGGGAAATCCGGATATGGCGAGCCGCGACGGCGTCATCGAAGCGATCGGCAACACGCCTCTCATCCGGCTGAAGCGGGCCTCGGAGCAGACGGGCTGCACCATCCTCGGCAAGGCCGAGTTCATGAATCCCGGCCAGTCGGTCAAGGACCGCGCCGCGCTCGCCATCATCCGCGAGGCCGAGGCGAAGGGGCTGCTGCGGCCCGGCGGGGTCATCGTCGAGGGCACGGCCGGCAATACCGGCATCGGCATCGCGCTCGTCGGCAATGCGCTGGGCTATCGCTCCGTGATCGTGATCCCGGAGACGCAGAGCCAGGAAAAGAAGGACATGCTGCGGCTGGCCGGCGCGACGCTCGTCGAGGTGCCTGCCGTCGGCTATGTCAACCCGAACAATTATGTGAAGGTCTCGGGCCGGCTCGCCGCGGAACTAGCGAAAACCGAGCCCAATGGCGCGATCTGGGCCAACCAGTTCGACAACACCGCCAATCGCCAGGGCCATATCGAGACGACCGGCCCCGAGATCTGGGCGCAGACCGAGGGCCAAGTCGACGGCTTCATTTGCGCGGTCGGCACCGGCGGCACGCTGGCGGGCACCGGCATCGCGCTGAAGCGCTTCAACCCGAAGATCACGATCGGGCTGGCCGACCCGATGGGTGCGGCGCTCCACTCATTTTACACGACCGGCGAACTGAAGTCGGAAGGCTCCTCGATCACCGAGGGCATCGGCCAGGGCCGCATCACCGCCAATCTGGTCGATGCGCCGATCGATGTCTCCTTCCAGATCCCGGATTCCGAGGCGATCCCGATCGTGTTCGACCTGCTCGAGCATGAGGGGCTGTGCCTGGGTGGCTCGTCCGGGGTCAATGTCGCGGGCGCGATACGGCTCGCCCGGCAGCTCGGCCCCGGCCACACCATCGTGACGATCCTGTGCGACTACGGCACGCGCTACCAGTCGAAGCTGTTCAATCCAGCGTTCCTGCGCTCGAAGGGCCTGCCCGTGCCGGGCTGGCTGGAGCGCGACGCCGGCGCGCTCAAGGAGACGGTCGCGCGCGTGATGGCGTGAGCCCGGGATGCCGCTCGACCCCGCCTCCCCGCTCGCCCGGCTGATCGACGGACCGCTGCGCCCCGGGCGGATCGTCTGGATAGGCCTGCGCCCGGCGCGGCGGGCGGCCATGCTCGCGGTCGAGGAAGCCGGCTTCGATCCCGAGCAAGGGCTGATCGGGGATCACTACAGCAGCCGCACCGGCGGCGCCCGCCACGTCACGCTGATCCAGGCCGAGCATCTGGCGGCGATCGCCTCGCATCTCGGCCGCGATGCGCTCGCGCCCGAATGTCTCCGGCGCAACATCGTGGTCGCGGGGATCAACCTCGCGGCCCTCAAGGGCCGCCGTTTCCGGCTCGGCACCACGCTGCTGGAGGCGACCGGCGAGTGCCACCCCTGTTCGCGGATGGAGGAGACGCTGGGCCCGGGCGGCTACAACGCGGTCCGCGGCCATGGCGGGATCACCGCGCGCGTGCTGGAGGCCGGAACCGCCCGAAACGGGGACGCGCTGGAGCGCGAAGCCACCGCCTGAGATGTGAGGGCCCGCGGCATATAGGAAAGGATGGACTCTCCCCGATCGGATTAACGCAAAATAGGGTCTTGTGCCGTAACGTCATGAAACGACGGCCGTGAACCGGC
Organism: Allobosea sp. R86505; assembly: GCF_042466375.1. Taxonomy (NCBI): domain Bacteria; kingdom Pseudomonadati; phylum Pseudomonadota; class Alphaproteobacteria; order Hyphomicrobiales; family Alloboseaceae; genus Allobosea; species Allobosea sp. R86505. The sequence goes on from NZ_JAXHPY010000001.1 coordinate 4,126,612, forward strand.
GCGTTGCCAGGCATCTGAAAAATGGGATTCCTCCGCTACGCAGACTTCAGGATCAGCCGGAAGCTCCTCTGCCTTCTGCTGCTGGTGGCGGTCCCTTTCGGACTGATGACCTATTCCTATGTCGATCAGGCCAACAAGAACATCAGCTTCGCCAGCCGCGAGTTGGACGGCGTCCGCTATCTGCAGACGCTGACGCCGCTTCTGTCGGACCTGTCGCGCGTCGCCAGCGGCCTTCCGCCCGAGACGATCGCGGCCCTCGAGCCCGTCCGGGAACGCTATGACGGGGTCTTCGGGTCGGCCGATGCCGTCGACAACTTCCTGCTGGCCGCCAGGCGGCCCGATGCCGTGCAGGCCTTCGAGCAGGCGCAGATCGCCCTGGTGAAGATCGCCGACGGCTCCTATCTGACGCTCGATCCCAAGCTCGACAGCTACTATCTGATGAATCTGGTCAGCGTCGTGCTGCCGGAGGCCGCCACCGCCACGGCCGCGCTGCGGCGGGCTCTGGAGCCCTTCCGGAGTGGCTTTGGCACGCGCAGCGATCTTGCGATCCTTGTCTCGACCGCCAGCCGCTTCGATCGGGTCCGCGATGCGGTCCAGAACACCATCGCCTCGGCGATCGGGGGCAATGCCGATGGGCGTGTACTGGCCCAGCTCGGCGATGCCCCGGTGGCGCTGCTTCAGGCCAGCCATGCCGTCAGCAGCGCGAGCGCCCGCATCGTCATGGAGCAAGACAGCGCGCCGCTGGTGCGCCTCGTCACGAACGCCGAGAGCGCGATCGAACGCCAGTTCAGTGCGGCGGCGGCCCTGACCCGCGTCGCCGAGACGAGCCTCGCGGGCCTGCTGAGCGACCGGGTCGCGCTCCACCAGGGCGAGATGAGAACGAAGCTCGGCCTGCAACTGGCCTTCTTCGTCGCCATCATTGTGTTGACCATGGCCGCGGCGCGCAGCCTCGCGAAGCCGCTGGTGGCGCTCTCGCACGAGGTCGCCCGTGTCTCCGCGGGCCAGCGGCAGACGGCGATCAGCGGCTGCGACCGGTCGGACGAGATCGGCGACATCGCCCGCGCGATCGAGGATTTCCGCCTGCAGCTGATCGCCGCCGATGCCGCCCGGAAGGAGATGACCGCCATCGACGAGCGCAACGCACAGCAGCGCTGCCTGCTGCTGCGCGAGGTGGCGAGCCGTTTCCAGGGGGCGGCGGGCGACATCGTTGCCAGCGTCGCGGCAGCCTCGATGCAGCTCGAGGCCGCCGCGGACGACATGTCGGCCACAGCCGGGCGCTCCCAGACCCGCTCCGAGCTCGCCGGCGTCGCGGCACAGGAGGCGTCGGGCCACGTGACCTCGATGGCCGTCGCCGCCGAAGAAATCGCGATGGCCGTCAACGAGATCAGCCGGCAGCTCGACGAATCGAGCCGCTTCGCGCGCAGCGCAGTCGATCACACGCGGCTGACCGACGAGCGGATGGCGGCGCTGTCGAGCGCCGCCGACCGGATCGGCTCGGTGCTGAGCGTGATCTCCGAGATCGCTCAGCAGACCAACCTGCTCGCACTGAACGCGACGATCGAAGCAGCGCGCGCTGGCGATTCAGGGCGCGGCTTCGCCGTCGTCGCCGCCGAAGTGAAGGCTCTGGCCGGCCAGACCGCCGCCGCCACGCATGACATCGCCAAGCTCGTCGGCGACATGCAGGGCGCGACGCGCAGCTCCGTCGAGTCGATCGGGCAGGTCAGCACCACCATCGGGAAGATGTCGGACATCTCGACCGCCATGGCCGCCGCCTTCGTCGAGCAGACCGCGATCATCCAGGAGATTTCGAGCAATGCCCAGCGCACCGCGCATCTGACGACCGAGGTCGCCCACACCATCGAGGAGGTCCATGGCGGCGCAAAACTGACCACGGACGCGGCAGCCCAGGTCCATATCTCGGCGCACCAACTGACCGAGCAGAGCCAGCGGCTGGCCAGCGAGGTCGAGCGGCTGATGACCCGCTCGCCGCCTGATTCCGGGCAAAGCCCGAGCCTATGACGGCCCCCGAGCGTGGCGATTCCCGTGAGCTTGCCCCCCCTCTAGCGGTGGTACAGCCGCGCAAGAGGCCGGCTGCGGTCGGGCTCGGCAGGCGGCGCGAAGATCGCGACGGCCCTGGGATGGACCTTGAACAGGGCCGGCGTCGCGGTGACGATCTCGCCATCCGCATTCACCGGCCTGGGCTTGCGCGTCTCGATCGTGAACTCTGTACATTTGGCAGTGCGGACCTCCTGCCAGGCGCCATGCGCGCCCGAGCGGAAGGAGCGCAGCATCAAAGCCAGCTTCCAGACGTTTTTGAGTTCCAGGCTGTAGAGATCGAGCGAACCGTCGTCGATCTCGGCATTCTGCTCGATCACGTTGCCGCCGCCATAATGGCGTCCGTTGCCGATCGCGATCTGGTAGGTCTCGACCCGGGTCGCCCGCCCCTTCTCGATGATCGTCGCTCCGAAGACTGAGGCTCGCATCAGCACCTTCAGCGCCGCCAGCGCATAGCCGGCGCGCCCGAAGCGCTTCTTTAACGCGGGGTCGAGCCCCTGCGCGAGTTCGCTGCTCAGGCCGATGCTCGCGACGTTGAAGAAGGCGTGGCCGTTGACGGTTCCGACATCGACGAGGCGGGTCGCGCCGGCGGAGATCACGCCCGCCGCCTCGGCCGGCTCCAATGGCAGGTCGAGCGTGCGGGCCAGATCATTGGCCGTCCCCATCGGAATGATGCCGAGCGGCAGGCCGCTCTCCATGACGGCCAGCGCCGACGACGAAACCGAGCCATCCCCGCCGCAGACGATGATGAGATCGGCCGTTTCCCGCAGGCGCACGATGTCGCGTGCGATCTCGGGCAGGTGCTCGAAGGTTTCGAGGGTGGTCTTGATCCCGCCCTGCTCCAGTCGCCGAAGCACCGGGTCGAGCGGCTCGGCGCCACGGCGCGACTTCGGATTGCGCAGCAGCAGGGCTCGACGTGGGGGCAAGGTCGTCAATCCATCGGAACGTTGTGCGGGCGTCGCAGGTGGGCGATGGTTTGCGGCTTTTCAAGCAGCCGGTCCCGAGCTTCGAAGCGCTGCTGGCACGGGATGAACGACGGTGGCCCAGACCGCAGCGATGGCGAGGCGTTTCGGGAGAGCTGCGGAGGGCGCAATGTGGCCCCCCGCGTTGTCGGTGCCGTCAGCTCGGCGTGCTCCAGAAGCCGGCCTGGTAGTCACGGTCAGAGACTTTCTCGGTCTCGTCCTGCTCAGCGGTTGCGGGCTCCTGGTCGGGACGATCGAGCTTGTCGTCAAGCACGGGCTCTCCCTCATGCCGTTCCAGCATCGTCGCTCCTTTCGTGGGTTGGGAGGGTTGCGGTGGCAACCTCGAAATAGGCCGGAATGCTGCAACGCACAAGACAGCTGGAGGTTTCCGGTGATGCGGACCACGACCCAAGCGGTCGACAATCAACCCGCCTGCAGCGGCCAGACGAGCAGGATCATCGGAACCGCCACCGCGAGCACGAGCAGCGACAGCGGCGCACCCAGCCTGGGGTAGTCACTGAATCTGTAGCCGCCCGGGCCCATCACCAGCGTATTGCACTGGTGGCCGATCGGGGTGAGGAAGTCGCAGGCCGCGCCGATCGCCACCGCCATCAGGAAGGCGTCGGGGTTGTAGCCGAGCTTGGCGGCGAAGCCCGCGCCGATCGGCGCCATCACCAGCACGGTCGCGGCATTGTTGAGGAAGGGCGTCACCGCCATCGCCGCCGCAAGCATCAGCGCGACCGAGGCCCAGCCCGGCATGCCCGACCCAACCTGCGCCAGCCAGCCGGCGAAGACGTCCGTCGCGCCGGTCGAGCGCAGCGTGTCGCTGACCGGGATCAGCGCCGCCAGCATCAGGAGAATCGGGGCATCGATGCTGCTGTAGGCGTCGCGCAGCGGCAGGCAGCGCAGGGCGATCAGCAGCACCGCGGCGGCGAAGAAGGTCAGCGGCACGGGGGCGAGGCCGAAGGCGAGCGTGACCACCGCGGCCAGCACGATCGAGACGGTCATCACCGCCTTGCGTGTCGAGCCGAGCGAGACGACACGGTCGGCCAGCGGCAGCAGGCCCAATTCCATGAGCTTTTCCGGCAGTTGCTTCTCGTCGCCCTGGATCACGACGATGTCGCCGGCGCGCAGGCGGATGTCGCGCAGGCGCTGCGTGAAGCGCTCCCCGGCGCGGCTGATCGCGATCAGATTGACGCCGAAGCGGGCATGCAGCCCGATATCCCCGGCCGAATGACCGATCAGCACGGAGTTGGGGCCGATGATCGACTCGCTGACCTGGTCGGGGTCGAGCGCGTCCTCCTTCTTCGTCGGCCGATGCTGGCCGTCGAGATCGAGTTCGCCCTCGGCCACGACCCGCTCCAGAACCGCCGCATCGCCGCGCAACAGCAGCGTGTCGCCCGCCCTCAACCTGGCATCCGGCAGGGGGGCCTGCAGGCGCCGCTCGTCGCGCAGGATCGCGACGATCTGGAGTTCGCCTCCGCCCAGCGCCTTGAGGTCGGCCACCGTCTTGCCGGCGAGAGACGAATTCTCGCCGATCTCGGCCTCGGTGACGTAGTCCTTGATGTCGATGGCCTGGTCGAGCGAGACCGCCCCGCGCCGGTCCTGCGGCAGCAGGCGGTAGCCGACGGCGAGGAAGGCGCAGCCGGCGAGCGCGACGACGATGCCGACCGGCGTGAAGTCGAACATCGAGAAGGGCTGGCCGCCGAGTTCGGCCCTCACCCGCGCGACAATGACGTTGGGCGAGGTTCCGACGAGGGTGACGACGCCGCCGAGCAGCGAGGCGAAGGCCATCGGCATCAGGAACACCGAGGGCGAGCGCCCCCCTTTGCGGGCGAGCTGATAGGCGATCGGCAGCATCATGGCGAGCGCGCCGATGTTCTTGATGATCGCCGACATCACCGCGACGACCACGACGAGCAGCACCACCTGGGCCTGGGTCGAGCCCCGCACCGGCATGACGCGCGCCAGGGCGCGTTCGATCACCCGAGACCGTGCGACGGCGGCGCTCAGGACGAGCGCGCTGCCGACGATGATGACGATGTCGTCGGAGAAGCCCTTGAAGGCCTCGCCGGCCGGAACGATGCCGATGGCGACGCCGGCCAGCAGCGCCAGCATGGCGACGATGTCATAGCGCAGACGCCCCCACAGAAAGGCGGCCATCATCACCGCCACCAGCGAGACGGATAGCAATTGGGGGGTGGTCATTGACGTCGGCTCGCCTCATCCAGCGTCGCGGGAGGCCGCGCCGTCATATCCTGCCCGCATCGGCTCTCCCGGAAGCCGGTGCCCGACATCCGGGCCGATGCGCTAAAGCCACTTCTTCCAGCGGAAGAACAGGTAGGGCAGCACGGCGAAGAGGATCATCAGCCCGATCGCCATGGGGTAGCCCCACTGCCACTCCAACTCCGGCATCGTCTTGAAGTTCATGCCGTAGATCGAGGCGATCAGCGTCGGTGGCATCAGGGCCACAGAGACGACCGAGAACAGCTTGATGATCTTGTTCTGCTCGATCGAGACCAGGCCCAGCGTGGCGTCGAGCATGAACTGCAGCTTGTTCGACAGGAAGGTCGCGTGTTCCTCGATCGCCTGCACGTCGCGGACGGCGGCGCGCCATTCGGCCGAGAAGCCGGTCTGCGTCTTTTTCGGCCGCGTGTAGTTGGCCGAGAGGAAGAGCAGCACGCGCTCGACCGAGACCATGCTCTCGCGGACATTGGAAATGATGTGCTCGTACTGGCCGATCTTCTGGATCACCGCCTGGTAGGCGCTGCCCTGCTCGACGTCCTGGCCGCGGCCGGCGAAGATCCGGCGGGAGGCGTCGTCGATCTGGTCGCCGACGCCGCGCAGAACCTCGGCCGCGCGGTCGACGATCGCCTCGATCAGCCCGTCCAAAACCGCCTCGGGCTGCATTCCGCAGCCGCCGGGCTTTGTGGCGCGGTTGAGGAAGATGTTGAAGGCGCCGGGCTCGTCATAGCGCACCGTCACCAGCGCCTTGTCGGTGAGGATGAAGGTGACGTCGGCGAGCTTGGGAACGATGGTCTCCGACTGGCAGATGATGCGCGCGGTCATGTAATGCGCGCCGTTCTCCGTGTAGATGATCTCGGAGGGCTCGAGATCGTGCATTTCCTCGCGCGTCGGGATCGAGACGCCGAGATGTTTCTCGACCCGGGCATCCTCCCCCGCCGTCGGATTGAGCAGGTCGATCCAGAGCGAGTCGGGCGGGAAGGCTTCGTCGGCCGCAACGGTGCGCGGCAGGAGCTTGTCGCGGGACTGCGGGCAGATGCCGTGGATCAGGAGCATGAGCGGACCTTCGGGCGACGCGGCTGGGGAACTGAGCGCGGCAGGAACGCCGATCCGGCCACGCTGTCAAACCGCTATCGCCCGGTTCTCACGACGGGACCGTGAAACGCTCCGGCCGACTGCCGTCCCGATCCGTGAAGCCATAGTGCCGCGCGAGATCGGCGACCGGCAGCACCTGGCCGGCATGGCGCGCGACGTCGGCATCGGCCAGCAGCGCGGCCACGGCGCGGCCGGCATAGAGCGGCGTCTCGCTGTCCGCCTGCGCGAGGCCGGCATCGCGGACGCGCTCGGTCAGGACATGGCCGGGCGAGAGGCCGAGCGCGGTGACGCCGAAGTGTTTCAGCTCATGCCCCATCGCCAGCGTCAGGCGGTTCATCGCGGCTTGGGCGAGATCGTAGACGACATCGCCGAGATAGCCGCCGGCGGTGTCGAAGCCCACGGTGACGATCAGCCCCTTGCGCGCCTGGACCATGGCGGGCGCGACCGCACGCGCGAGCAGGAGCTGCGCATAGACGCCGCTCTCGAAGCTCTGGCCGAGCCGCGCCACCGGCCTTCGCCAGAACGGCGCGCCGAAGGCGGAGCCGTCCGGGTAGCGCTCGCCGTCATAGCCCTCATTGCCGCCCCAGACGGCATCGACGACCCCGTCCAGCCGCCCGAAGCGACGCAGGCACCAGGAGACGAGCTGGTCGACCTCCCGCTCCTGGGTATGGTCGCAGCGATAGGGATGGCCGCGCCCACCGGCGGCCTCGACCTCGCGCGCCGTGTCCTCGAAGGTCTCCAGGCGCTGGTCGGTGCGCGGGCCGGCCTCGCTGGAGCGGCCGGTGACGATGACGGTCGCGCCCGCTTCCCCCAGCGCCCGGGCGATGCCGCGGCCGAGCCCGCGCGAGGCGCCGGCGACGAGGCAGACGCGGTTGGCGAGCCGTTTTCCGGGATCTTCGGGATTCATGGCTAAGGGCCTCGCGATCGCGCTGGCGAAGCAGCGACCGATGCTCTAGACGAGCCCTCCCCCGAAAAGCGAGAGCGATCATGGAAGCCAGTGAAGTCGCCGCCTGCTGGGAGGCCAATGCCGAGACTTGGACCCGACATGCCCGCGCCGGCTATGACCTTTACCGCGACGCCCAGAATACGCCAGCGTTCCTGGCCAATCTGCCGGCAGTTGCGACGCTGGAGGGGCTCGATATCGGCTGCGGCGAAGGCTCGAACACGCGCAAGCTGGCGCAGGCCGGTGCACGCATGAGCGCCATCGACATCGCCCCAACCTTTATCCTTCATGCGCGGGAGGCCGAAGCCGCCGAGCCGCTGGGCATCGCCTACCACCTTGGCGACGGCATGGCCCTGCCCTTCACCGATACGAGCTTCGACTTCGCCACCGCCTTCATGTCGCTGATGGACATGCCACGGCAAGATTTGGTGCTGGCCGAGACGGCGCGCGTCCTGAAGCCCGGCGGCTTCCTGCAGTTCTCGATCCTGCATCCCTGTTTCGCGACGCCGCATCGCAAGGTCGTCCGCGACGAGAACAGGACCGTGCTTGCCATCGAGGTCCGCGACTATTTCCGCGTGACCGACGGCGAAATCGAGACATGGCGCTTCGGTGCGGCGCCCGAGCACGAGAAGGTCCGGGTCGAACCCTTCAAGGTGCCGCGCTTTCACCGCACGCTCAGCGATTGGGTCAACCTCATTGTCGCAACGGGTTTCGCGATCGAGCAGATGCACGAGCCCACCGTCGATGCCGAGACGGCGCGCGCCATGCCCTATCTGGACGACACCCTCGTCGCCCCGCTGTTCCTGCACATGCGCGTCCGCAAACCGGCCGCAAGGGGCTAGCGCAACGCCCGCTGTCGTCACGCCGCGAAGACTGCGGCCGCATCCGCGATGGCGCCCGCCCCCTCCGTCACCGCCAGTTCCAGCGCCGGCGCCTCGGTCGACAGGATCTCGGCGAAGAAGCGGGCGGTGGCGAGATCGTCGGTCCCTTGCGCCCCGGCGCGGGTGGCGAGCGCCTTGCGGGCGAGGCCAGTGCCGCCCTGCGCCAAAGCGAAGAGCTTGAGATAGGGCGTGGCACCGGCCAGCACGGCCCCCTGATCGCTGCCCATGGTTGCCAGCATCCAGCGCGTCGCGCGCTCCAGCGCATCGACGGCAGCGCCGAGCCGCGCCGCGCTGCGGCCGAAGCCCGGGGTGTTGGCCTGTTCGACCTCTCGCACGATGCCGCGCATGTCGGCGATCAGATCGGCCACCGCCTGCCCGCCCGAGAGCGGCAGCTTGCGCAGCACGAGGTCGATCGCCTGGATCCCATTGGTGCCCTCGTAGATCGTGGCGATGCGGGCGTCGCGCAGATGCTGGGCGGCGCCGGTCTCCTCGACATAGCCCATGCCGCCATGGATCTGGATGCCGGTGGAGGCGACCTCGACGCCGATATCGGTGGCATAGGCCTTGGCGACGGGGGTGAGGATCGCGGCACGCTCGGCAGCGGCCTTGCGCGCGGCCGCGTCACCGGCGCGGTGGGAACGGTCGAGCGCCTCGGCCACCCGATAGGCGATGGCGCGGGCGCCTTGCGTCTTGGCGCGCATCTCCATCAGCATCCGCCGGACGTCGGGATGGACGAGGATCGGGCTCATGGGCGCCCCCTTGGGCGCATCGAGCGCCGTGCCCTGACGGCGCTCGCGGGCAAAATGCAGCGCCTGCTGATAGGCCCGCTCCGCGATGGCGACGCCCTGCAGCGCGACATTGAGGCGGGCGTTGTTCATCATCGTGAACATGCAGGCCAGCCCGCGATTCTCCTCGCCGATCAGCCAGCCGATCGCGCCGCCCTTGTCGCCATAGGCCATCGAGCAGGTCGGCGAGGCGTGGATGCCGAGCTTGTGCTCGATGCCGGAGCAGCGCAGGTCGTTATGCGCGCCGAGCGAACCGTCGGCATTGACGAGATATTTCGGCACCAGGAAGAGCGAGATGCCGCGCGTGCCGGCCGGCGCATCCGGCAGGCGCGCCAGCACGAGATGGACGATGTTCTCGGTCAGGTCGTGCTCGCCATAGGTGATGTAGATCTTCTGGCCGGTGATCTTGTAGGTGCCGTCGCCGACGGGCTCGGCCTTAGCGCGGAGCGCGTTGAGATCGGAGCCGGCCTGCGGCTCGGTCAGGTTCATCGTGCCCATCCACTCGCCGGAAACGAGCTTGGGCAGATAGGTCTCCTTGAGATGCTCCGAGCCATGGGCGTGCAGCGCCTCGATGGCGCCGACCGTCAAGAGCGGCCCGAGCGCGAAGGCAAACGCCGCCGAGTTCCACATCTCGATGCAGGCCGATTGCAGCAGCGCCGGCAGGCCCTGGCCGCCATGCTCGGGCGGGGCCGGCAGCGCGTTCCAGCCCGCGCCGGCCCAGGCCGTGTAGGCGTCCTTCCAGCCGGGCGGGGTGGTGACGACCCCGTCCTTCAGAACGCAGCCATGCTTGTCGCCGACGCGGTTGAGCGGGGCGAGCACGTCCCCGGCGAATTTTGCGGCTTCGTCGAGCACCGCCTGGACCATGTCGGCGTCCAGTTCCGGCGCCAGCCCCTCGTCGATCAGCCGGTCGAGGCCGGCGACATGACGCAGCGTGGCGAGAATGTCCTCGACCGGGGCACGATAGCTCATCTGATGTCTCCTCGCAGCCGGCCGTTCCGCGGATGGCGGCCGGCCGTGCCTGTTCTGGCGCCCGCCCGGCAGGCGGCTCCGCATGGCGCGCGCCCGCTTTTGGCGTTGCCGCCATGGTAGCGAGGAACTATCCCCGAGGCCACGGTCGGCTTCGCCACGCGACGCCTTCCATTACAGTTTAGTTGTAAACCTTCTCGGGTCAATCGGGCCGCGTGCCCCGCCCATGGAGAGACAGTGACGCAGCCCTCGCCCGACCGACGCACCACCGAGCGGCTGCGCGCCGATCCCGCCGGCATCGCGCGGGCGGCGGAACTGCTGCGCGAGGGCCGCCTCGTCGCGCTGCCGACCGAGACGGTCTACGGGCTCGCCGCCGACGCGACATCCGGCACCGCGGTCGCCGGCATCTATGCCGCCAAGGAGCGGCCGAGCTTCAACCCGCTGATCGCGCATCTTCCGGATCTCGCAGCCGCCCGCCGGCAGGGCCTGTTCGACGCCAACGCGCTGGCGCTGGCGAGGGCCTTCTGGCCCGGGCCGCTGACGCTGGTCGTGCCGGTCTCGGCCGGTTGCGAGGTCAGCGAGCTCGCACGCGCTGGGCTCGCCTCGGTCGCGCTGCGGGTACCGTCGCACCCGGTCGCCCATGCGATCCTGCAAGCGGCGGGACGCCCCATCGCAGCCCCCTCCGCCAACCGCTCGGGCCGCGTCAGCGCCACCAGCGCCGCCCATGTGCTCGAAGATCTCGACGGCCGGATCGACGCGGTGCTCGACGGCGGGTCGACGGAGGTCGGCGTCGAGTCCACCATCATCGCCTGTCTCGACGGCGCGCCGCGGCTGCTGCGGCCCGGCGGCGTGCCGCGCAGCGCGATCGAGGGCGTGATCGGGCGCTCCCTCGTGCTCGCGGGCGAGGCCGGCATGGCGCCGATTTCGCCGGGTCTGCTCGCTTCTCATTATGCGCCTGCAGCGCGAGTCCGGCTCGAAGCGGACGCCCCGCGCCCCGGCGAGGCCTGGCTCGGCTTCGGGCCCGACAGCGCGGAACGCCGGCCAGACGAACCGGCCCTCAACCTCAGCCCCGGCGGCGACCTCGCGGAGGCGGCAGCGAACCTCTTCGGCCATCTGCGCGCGCTCGATGCGTTCGGCCCGGCGGTGATCGCGATCGCGCCGATCCCCGATCACGGCCTGGGCGAGGCGATCAACGACCGGCTCCGGAGGGCCGCCGCGCCGCGCTGATCTGGAGCGCTCATGTCATTGCGAGCGCAGCGAAGCAATCCAGAACCGTCTCGCTCGACGTCGCCCCTGGATTGCTTCGCTGCGCTCGCAATGACGGTGAGGCGTCAGGGAGAAGCCCGGGCAGTCTTGCACTCCCGCAAGATTTCAGGTTGCCTGTCCTCCCGCGACGACAGGGCTGCCGATGAACCTCCATCTCGCCTGGGACGATTTCCGGCTGGTCAAGGCCATCGCCGACCATCACGGGCTGACGGGGGCGGCCGCCGCGCTCGGCGTTAACCATTCCACCGTGTTCCGGCGCCTCGGGCAGATCGAGGAGCAGGTCGGGCTGCAGCTCTTCGAGCGGCGCAAGACCGGCTATGTCGCCACCGTCGCCGGCGTCGAGATGGCGATGCTGGCCGCCCGCGTCGAGGACGATGTCGCCGCCTTCAGCCGCCGGCTCGCGGGGCGCGATCTCGCTCCCTCCGGCGAGCTGCGCATCACCACCACCGACACGCTCTATCTCAACCTGCTGCTGCCGATCTTCGCCGCCTTCCGCGCCATCCACCCGGCGATCCGGCTCGACATCGTCATCGGCAACCAGGCGCTCAACCTGTCCAAGCGCGACGCCGACATCGCGATCCGTGCCAGCGACGCGCCGGGCGAGACGCTGGTCGGGCGCAGGCTGGCGACGCTGAACTGGGCGATCTATGGCAGCGCCGCGCAGAACGGGGCCAACGCCCCGTCGGCCCCGGCCGATCTGTTCGAGCGCGACTGGGTCGCGCTCGGCGATGCGCTCGGCTACGTCAAGGCGGCGCGCTATGTCCGCGAGAAGGTGGCGCCAGAGCGGATCGCGCTGAAGAGCTCCGCCGTGCTCGGCCTGGCGGAGGCGGTCGAGCAGGGGCTCGGCATCGGCCCCCTGCCCTGCTTCATCGCCGACCAGCGCCCCGCGCTGGTGCGGCTGCTCCCGCCCGACCCCGATTTCTCGACCGGGCTGTGGATCCTGACCCATCCCGACATCCGCAACGCCCCGCGCGTGCGCGCCTTCATGGACTATGTCGGCGGCGAACTGGCGAAGAAGCGCGGGCTGATCGAGGGGACGGGGTGAGCGGCGGGAAGCAGAAGAATTCTCGGCATCAAGCCCAAGTCAATCACGACAGAACATCCAAAGCGATTGTGCCTTTTTTTGCTTGCGCGCTATGATTGCCTAAACACGCCGGGGAGAGCGACGCGATGGCAACGATGGAAGAGTTTCGATCGAATCTCGTAACCTACGGAGAGCGTGTTCAGCGTGTCCGTCAGCACATCAAAAATGAAGAGGCAACCAAAGTTGCCCTTATACTGCCGTTTATCGCCGTTCTTGGATATGATGATCGCGACCCGACCGAAGTGGCCGCTGAGCACGCCGCAGATTTTTCTGAAAAATACAAAAATAGAGTTGACTACGCAATCCTCAGAGACATGAAGCCGGTGATCGCAATAGAATGCAAAACAGCCGGAAATGGGAAAAAAGACGATATAGGACAACTGAAGAGCTATTTTAATGCAGCTAAAACCGTAAATCTTGGAATTTTGACAGACGGAATATTATACCAATTATTCGTTGATTCAAATGAACCAAACCTCATGGATGACAACCCATTTCTTGAGGTCGATTTTGACAAGGTCGCAAAAGCGCAGATTTCTGAAACTGCCATCGAAGGCCTATATGCGCTTACCAAATCAAAATTCGATCCTGACGTTGTAGCTGACAACGCCCGAAGAAACATTACCCATCGGGCTTTCTTTGATTACCTTACAAATCAATTTGCGGAGCCATCAATAGAATTCACCCGATTTTTGTTGAAAGAAAACGATATAAAACATGTCCGATCAAATGCAATTGAAGGATATAGGTCGATAGCGAAGGCTGCCTTTAACGACGTTTTTACATCTAACGTATTGAGGCGCTTGGACATAACAGGAAACATCCCAAAGCAGCCCGCGCGATCTGACACGCCTGCGGAGGCAGTTTCAGCCACGGCAGTTCCGGCACCGTCAGCACCAAATACTACCGCGGCTGAATTAGATGCATTTGAAGCTGTCAGAAGACGGCTAGCTTTCCTTTCGTCGGGAAATCCGAAGCTCTACGAAGCGATCTCCAAAATCGAATACCGCGACTACCAGGGCAAAATGGCAGTTTTCTATCGACTTGAGCGGAAAGGTCGGCTGATCGATATTGTTGAGTCCAAGGACGGCTCACTCAAATTTTTGATCATGGATGGCGAAGAGGCATCGTTGGTTTCAGAGCTCAGCTCGCTAGATGACCGATTGAAGTTGCTATTCGAGAAGCGCGTCGCCGAGGTGTGACCTGTTAGACATGTAAGGGCGCATACGAAAAGCCCATCTGAGAGGGCTCTTCGCCGCAGCTATCGCATGTCAGCATCGCAGCACTGCAGACAGCAGTTGCAGTACTGCGCAAGGAGATCGAACTGCTCCTTGTTGCGGGCTGAGGCCAGAGCCTCACCCAATCTCCACCACGACCCGCCCGCGCACCTTCCCGTCGACGATGGCGCGGGCAGTTTCGATGACGTCGGTCAGCGGGACCCGCGTCGTCATCAAGGCGAGGCGGTCGCGGTCGAGGTCAGCCGCCAGCCTGGACCAGGCCTCGAGCCGGCGCGGCTTCGGGCACATCACCGAATCGATGCCGAGCAGGGCGACGCCGCGCAGTATGAAGGGCGCGACGGAGGCCGGCAGGTCCATGCCCTGCGCCAGGCCGCAGGCGGCGACGGCACCGCCATACTTCGTCATGGAGAGCAGGTTCGCCAGCGTATGCGAGCCCACCGCGTCGACGCCGGCGATCCAGCGCTCCTTGCCGAGCGGGCGGCCGGGCGCCGACAACTCCGCGCGATCGATGATCTCGGCGGCGCCGAGGCCCTTGAGATACTCCGCCTCCTCGGCCCGGCCGGTCGAGGCGATGACATGCCAGCCGGCCTTGGCGAGCAGCGCGACCGCCACCGAGCCGACGCCGCCGGCCGCGCCGGTAACGACCACCGGGCCGTCAGCGGGCTTGAGTCCGTGCTTCTCCAGAGCCAGCACGCACAGCATGGCGGTGTAGCCGGCGGTGCCGATCGCCATCGCCTCGTCGGGGTTGAGATCCGCCGGCAGCGGCACCAGCCAGTCACCCTTGACGCGGGCTTTCTGGGCATAGGCGCCCAGATGCGTCTCGCCCGTGCCCCAGCCGTTCAGCACGACGAGATCGCCCGGCTTGAACTCCGGATGCTCGGAGGTCTCGACCCGGCCGGCGAAGTCGATGCCGGGGATCATCGGCCAGCGCCGGACGACGGGGGCACGGCCGGTGATGGCGAGCCCGTCCTTGTAGTTCACCGTCGAATGCGTGACGCGGACGGTGACGTCGCCCTCCATCAGCTCGCTCTCGGCGAAGTCGGTGAAGGCGAGGTTGGGGCCGGCCTCGCCCTTGGTCGCGACGAGGGCCTTGAAGGTGGTCATGGGGGTTTCCTCCGGACTGTCGTGTCCGGCAGCAGATACGCAGCGCCGGCCGCGCGGCAACCCCGCGCGCCGTGCGCCTTTCGTCAGGCCGGTTGCGGCACCGTGCGCTCGACCGGCTTCTCGACGATCGGCAGGTTGATCAGCGCCGAGACGATGCCGAGCGCGACCGAGAGCCACCAGACGACGAGATAGGAGCCGAAGGCCTCGTAGAGCAGGCCGCCGAGCCAGACCCCCAGAAACCCGCCGACCTGGTGCGAGAAGAAGGCGAAGCCGTAGAGCATCGCCATGTATTTCGTGCCGAACATCAGCATGACCAGCGAGGAGGTCGGCGGCACGGTCGAGAGCCAGAACAGGCCGATGACGATGCCGAAACAGATCGCGGTCGCCGGGCTCGGCGGCAGCAGGATGAAGACGGCGATCGCCACCGAGCGGCCGAAATAGATCCAGGCCAGCAGATGGCGCTTGGGCATGCGCGTGGAGAGCCAGCCCGAGGAGAGCGAGCCCACCGCATTCGCGAGCCCGATCACGGCCAGCGTCCAGCCCCCGACCCAGGCCGCCAGACCCATATCCTTGAGATAGGCCGGCATGTGGACGGTGATGAAGGCGAGCTGGAAGCCGCAGGTGAAGAAGCCGAGCACGAGCAGGACATAGCTGCGGTGCTTGAAGGCCTCCGCCAGAGCCTGCGCGATCGACTGGTTGGGCAGGTTGGCAGCAGACGCCTGGACCGCGCCGCCGAGCTTGCGCGTCGACAGGAAGATCGAGATCGGCAGGATCGGCAGCAGCGTCAGCGCGAAGACCATCAGCGCCTGGTTCCAGCCGATCTGCTCGATCAGGATGTTGCCGATCGGCGGGTAGAGAAACTGGCCGAAGGAGCCGGCCGCCGTGCCGGCGCCGAACGCCATCGGCCGCCAGGATTCGGGCAGGAGCTTGCCGAAGGCGGCGAGCACGAGGTTGAAGGAACAGGCCGAGAGGCCGAAGCCGATCAGCACGCCGGCACCGAAATGCAGCTGCAGCGGCGTGGTGGCGAGCGCCATCACGACGAGGCCGGCCGCATAGAGCAGCGCGCCGGCGCAGAACACCTTGACGATGCCGAAGCGGTCGGCGATCGCGCCGGCAAACGGCGCGCCGAGCCCCCAGAGCAGGTTCTGGATGGCGAGCGCCAGCCCGAAGGTGTCGCGCCCCCAGCCGAACTGCACGGTCATCGGGATCTGGAACAGGCCGGCGCTGGCGCGCGGGCCGAAGGTGATCAGCGCGATCAGGCAGCCCGCCGCGACGATGATCTCGGGCGCATGGCTGCGCCCCTTGGTGGGACTGGAGGCGAGGCTCATGGTCGGGTCTCCGGCGGGACTGACGTGTGGCTGCACGATAGCGCCGGACACTGCGACACGATAACGCGATTCCGTGACAGGGCGCATCACGCGGATGCATGGGAGGGCGCCGGTGTCGCGGGGGCGTCAGCCGCCACGGCACGAAGCGAAGACCTGTTCCCTCCCCCCGCTTGCGGTGGGGAGAAGGGCGTGGCCGCCCGACTGCACCTCACATCGCCGCCCCGCCGTTAACCCGTGCTCAACCCTACCGGGGTGATAACGAGATCATGCGAAAGCGCGCCGTTCGCGCGCCCGTCGCTGCCCTGTGTTCGTGGTGGGTGTGCGGTTTTGAGTCATTTGCGGTTGCGGCGGCGGACCAGACGCATCGGATCGGTGGGGCTCAGATGGGCCCTGTCGACGGTCGCGCCCTGGGCTCTGTCGGCGGGGCTGCTGGTCTCCTTCACCGCCTCGGCCGGCCAGAATTTCAGCCTCGACACGCTGCCCACGACAGCGCTCTTCCGCACGCTGCCGGGCCCGGTCTCGGAGCTGGAGGAAGGCCCGTCGCTGCTCGTCGCGGCCAGTGCCTTCCGCCTGCCCGGCCTGTCGCTGAGCTCGACCATCCTGAAGGCGCATCTCTCCTTCGACGATCCTGAGCGGCGCTTCGTCATCGACCCGCGCCAGCCGCGCGAGGAGATGAAGCGCAGCGTCAAGGGCTTCCCCGAGGTCGACCGCACCGCCAAGGGCGATCCGCTGCCGCGCTTGAGGCCGGGCCTCTCGGCGCGGGGACCCCGCGAGCTCGAACAGGTCGTCTTCGGCGACACCCAGCCGGGGCTGATCTCGGGCGGCTTCTCCATCGCCGCGCTGCGCGAGGCGGAGGGCATCATCGGCCCGCCGGTCGGCTTCGAACCCCATTCCGACGAGCAGGGCCTGACCGACCCCGCCCTCTCCGATGCCTCGCCGGACGCGCTCGCGGCCTCGGGCGTCTCGCCCTATGGCAATGTCCCGCGCACGCTCGACGGCGCCACCCCCGGCGTCGCCGCGCCGCTGGCGAAGACTTCGACGACGCCCTCCGTGAATTACAGCGTCACCACGCTCGTGCCGGCGCTGCTGCCCCCGGCGCCGGAGCCGCCGGGCCTGCTCGCCCGCGCCCCCGCCTCGCCGGCGCGGCGCGGCGCGCTGCCCGAGAGCGGCGCGCGCGAGATCTATACCGGCCTGATCCCCGCCACCGACATGGCGCGCCAGCAGCGCTGCCTGGCGGAGGCGGTCTATTTCGAGGCGCGCTCGGAATCCGACGAGGGCCGCGCCGCGGTGGCGCAGGTCGTGCTCAACCGGGTCAAGAGCCCGCTCTACCCCGACAGCGTCTGCGGCGTGGTCTACCAGAACAGTCACCGCTACCTGGCCTGCCAGTTCACCTTCACCTGCGAGGGCAAGTCCCTGCGCATCACCGAGCCCGCCCCCTGGCGCGACGCGGTCCGCATCGCCCGCGAGGTCTATGAGGGCACGACCTATCTCTCCGAAGTCGGCGCCTCGACCCACTACCACGCCCAATATGTCCGTCCCTACTGGGCCAAGAAGCTCAAGAAGATGGACACGATCGGGCAGCACATCTTCTACAAGCTGCGGCCCGGGCAGACGTGAGGGGGTGTGAAAAGAACAATAACATGGCCACACATCCCGATTCTGACCCTATCGCCAGAACCGACCAAAATGGGCCTTCAATTCATTCCGCCCTTCCACGGTGACTGCCGAAAACAGGTCGTTGTAAAACGCCTCCCGCGCTTTGAGCCCCTCGGCCGAGGATATCGGCCCCCAGCTCCCCTCGACCTTGCCTATGCGGGTGGCCAAGGCATCCGACGATATCAAAAACAGATCGCGATACTTGATTTTGATCAGATCGGCTGTGAGGTCGCCATACCGCTTTATCGCTTCTTCAGTCTCCGGAGAGTCGTCCGTTGCCGACAAGGCTGGTCCAGACTCTGCGAGATGCGTGAGGATGGCGCCTATCGCCACGTTGAGATCTCGATAGGCACCCAGTCGTATCTCGATCAGTTTGGCCGATCTGCCGGCCCGAGACGTCAGGAATCCCCCTAGAATGGATCCGATAAACGCTGCCACCACTGTCGCGATAGCGCCGGCCAATGGCAGAAGCGGAAGCAAATCCTGAGTGTTTTTCATGTGCTGATCACCACCTCCCGCACCCGCTTCGTGTGGCCCGCGCCGCCCGCCTGGTAGCTCAGCTCAACCTTCTCGATCGAGGCCCGGGCGAACAGCTCGCGCACCTCGGGCACGTCGTTCAATGAGAGGATGAAGCGGCCTTGAAGGCGCTGTAAAGTGCGCCCTGATGCCATCCCCTCAATCCTCGCTGAGAGCCGTTTCGAGAGTTCGGTACGCGATCGGCGCAGCGAGGCTGCAAACTCCGTCACCGGCTGCGCGGGGTTGGTCCAGCCGACAGGCCACCCAACCCTCCTCCGGCTCGCCGCCGCTTGACGGGGGGCCGGGAGCGCGGCAGGTTCCTCAAAGTTCATCCAAATTAACGTAGTCGGCTGACGTAGCGTTGGTCGCACCAGTGAGGCGCGAACAACGAGGTCTTTTCGCATGACCATCTGCGCCATCGCCGGACTCGTCCTGGCGGCGCTCGCCACCCCCGCCGACGCGCAGAGCACGCGGAGCTTTCGTTGCGATGACGGGGTTCGCCCTTTCACGATCAGAGTGACGGTGCTCGACCCGCAAACGATCTCGGCGAATGCGATCGACGGGCGCCCCCGGACCTTGCGGCTGACTCAACACCGAAACGGCGAGAGGACCTACGCCGGCGGTGCGGAGAACGAGTACAACATCACCTTCAACGCGAGCCAGGACCACGCCTCGCTGAACAAGCCCTATTCCGAGACGATCGAATGCCCGGTCGTCAGGGCCGCGCAGTCACAGCCGCGTCCCGGCTCCGGTCCGGGCGACATCGATCCCGGCCGCAAACCGGCCTGGTGCGCGAACCCCGCCAATCTGGCTCAGGAAACCGTCTGCGACAGCGCCGAACTGTCGCGGCTCGACGGAGTCGTCAGCGTGGCCTATCGCCGCGCCGTCTCCGACAGTGGCAGGGGCGCCGAAATCCGGCGGGAGCAGAGCCGCTGGGTCAGCCGCCGCGATGCCTGCGGCGAGGACAGGGCCTGCCTGCGGCGGCGCTATGGCGAGCAGATCTCGCTGCTCGAAGGCTATTTCAACAACTGATCTGTCGGGCGAGAACCGCTCCGCCTCGTCCTGGGGACCGGGGCTGATGACCAGCGGCGCCAGCAGCGATAGCGGCGCCCTCCCCGCCCCCCACCCGCCAATATGTCGCGGTCCGCCGCGTGGTGTTTGCCGGCGGCGCCTCCTATCCTGCCGTTACGGAAATGGGGTGGGATGGATGATGCCGGATATGACGTCGCCGCTGACGACCGAGATCGGCCGCATTCTGGCGTGATCGCTGTTCCTGCCCGTGCTCTGCGCCTGGCCCTTCCTCTCGGCGATG
The DNA here is from genome assembly GCF_042466375.1 of Allobosea sp. R86505. Lineage (NCBI taxonomy): Bacteria > Pseudomonadati > Pseudomonadota > Alphaproteobacteria > Hyphomicrobiales > Alloboseaceae > Allobosea > Allobosea sp. R86505. The sequence goes on from NZ_JAXHPY010000001.1 coordinate 4,146,047, forward strand.
CCGCTGTTCTCGCTCTGGGGCGGCGGGCATTCGGTGCTGTCCTTCTCGATCGAGGCCGTGATGCTGCTGTTCGGCTTCTGGCCGCTGCTGGCGCTGCTGGGCGTCGGCGCCGTGCTGCGCGTCGAGGGCACGGGGCGGCTGGGTGGCACGCGCAGCGAGCGCGGCCTGTGGCTGGGCGCCTATGCCACGCTCTGGACCGGGCTCTACCTGATCGTCGCCTTCGCGCGGCCCTGACGCGCGCGGCATCGGCCCTTGCCACACGGAACAGCCCCGAAGACGGGGCGTTCAAGCGGTGTGGAGGGTCGCGTCATGCCCAAATATTACATCACCAGCGACGACGGCTCCGGGCCGCGGCGGGAGCCCGAGCCAGTCGATTTTCCCGACGAGAAGGCCGCGACGGACGACGCCCAGACCTCGCTCGCGGATATGGCGGGCGAGATCCTGCCGGATGGCAAGCACGCCGCCTTCTCGATCAGGTTGAATGACGAAGCCGGCGCGGAGGTCTATCGCGCCTCGCTGACATTCGACGCCAGCACCGGCGAGGAGACACGGGCCGCCGCCGCAGAGGACGCGCGCGCGTGCGACGCGGCGGCCGACTCGGTCGCGGCGCTGATCAAGAGCCATCCACGAAGGACGGCCGCTTCCGGCGGAAAGCCGTTCAAATGCCGGTGAATCGCTTCACGCAACGTCAAACTGCATGAACAGGTCGTGGGGCCGCGACGTGGTTAATTTTACCTTGTTTCGGCGTTTACCTTGCGTTCATCACTTTTCCCGGCTTTCTCCGCCTCACAGAGCGGCGGCCGACGCCGCGGGTTCGGGGACAGGTTGTCGAACATGGCGCACAAGGCTCTCACCGTTTCGGCTTTCACGGCGTCCGCCGTCTCGGCGGCACTGCTGCTCGGTGCCGGCGCTGCCCAGGCCGGCGGCTGCTTCGGCTCCTCCTGCCGCCCGGCCCCCTGCCAGGGCGCGGCCTGCTACAATCTGGTCGAGACGCCGCCGGTCTATGGCACGATCGCCGAGACGCAGATCGTGCGCCCCGCCAAGACCTATCGCCGCATCGTGCCGGCCGAGTACGACTACGTCACCGAGAAGGTGATGATCCAGCCGGCCCGGCAGATCCCGCATCATGTCCCCGCCCAGTATTCCTCGGTCCAGGAAAAGGTCCTGATCTCGCCCGGCGGCAAGCGCTGGGAGGTCACCACCGACGCCTATGGCCGCACCACCGGCTGCTGGGTCTATGACAAGCCGCAATATGGCTACCGCCAGCGCACCGTCGAGGTTTCGCCGGCCCGCGTCGAGTACGAGACGGTTCCCGCCGTCTACACCCAGCGCCAGCGCAAGGTGATGGTGCAGCCGACGCAGGTCCTGCACGAGACCGTGCCGGCCGTTTATGAGACCCGCCATCGCAAGGTGCTGGTGAGCCCCGGCTCGAAGCACTGGCAGAGGGCCGGCTACTGAGTTTTCGATCGAGACGTATTGTTGACTGACTGCCTTTGACTACGGAAAAGACCACTCAACCCCGGCTTCGGCCGGGTTTTTTTTTATGGGTTGCCCGTATTCGACGACACACCCTCCCCGTCATCCTGGACAAACCGCGAAGCGGCGCAGGCCGGGATCCATCATAAAGCGCCGTCCTGCCCTGTAATGGATCCCGGTCGGCCTGCGGCCGCCCAGGATGACGGGGTGGTGGGGATGACGGGCAGCAGTGCGTGCAGCAGCAGCCGCGAGGCGCCCTAGCCCAGCCCGCCCATCAGCAGCGCGAGCACGCCGACGCCGAGGAAGAATGCGAGCAGGCGGGCGGGCATGGCGACGAGCGCGCCCGGCGAGCGGCCGAGCGAAAGGCCGGCGACGATCTCGGTCAGGCCGAGCCCGAGCAGAACGAGGATGAAGGGCGGAAAGCCGGCGGAGGGTGCGAGCCCCCCGGCCTTATAGACCAGGGCAACGAGGGCGCCGAGGGCCGCGCCGAACGCGACGAAGACGAGCTCGACGCGCGTGAACCGCATGAAGCGGCTCAGCGCCGGCGGAAGTTCTGGTTGCGCGGCGGGCCGCTGGGCGCGGGGCCGGCGGTCTTCTGGCGGAAGTTGATGCGGCCGCGATCGAGATCGTAGGGCGACATCTCGACGACGACGCGGTCGCCGGCGATGGTGCGGATGCGGTTCTTCTTCATCTTGCCGGCCGCATAGGCCAGGATGACGTGGTCGTTGTCGAGCTTGACCCGATAATTGCCGTCCGGCAGCACTTCGACCACCGTTCCGTCGAATTCGAGCAGTTCTTCTTTAGCCATTCTGTCGTCCTTCGTGTGCCCGTTGGCGCAGGGAATGGACCGGCCCCTCAAGGCCGGCCCGTCCCGGTTCTGGCTCGTCGCGCGTCAGTTCGCGCGCCGCCGGGCGCCGTTGGTGCGTGGTTGCTGTGTTCTTTGCTGCAAGAACGCGACGCCGCCAAGTCCTTCCTTGGCGGAACCGACGTCTTTTCGCGCAGCCGGCGCGTCCGCGCGCTGCGGCCGCTCGCTGCGGGGCGCGTCGGACCGCGGGCCGCCATGCGCCGGCTTCGCCGACTGCGGCCGGCCCGAGCGCTCGCCTTGCGGCCGGCCCTGATCGCGACCGCCGCCGCCCTGCTGGCCACGTCCGCCGCGACCCTGGTTCTGGGGCGGCTTCTTGGGGGTGCGGCCGTCCCAATACGGCACCTCGCCCATGGGCGTGATGGCGATGCGGGTCAGCTTCTCGATGGCGGCGAGGTCGCCGCGCTCTTCGGGCGTGCAGAAGGCGATCGCCATGCCCGAGGCGCCGGCGCGCGCGGTGCGGCCGATGCGGTGGACATAGGTTTCGGCGACGTTGGGCAGGTCGAACTGCACGACATGGCTGATGCCGTCGACATCGATGCCGCGGGCGGCGATGTCGGTGGCGACGAGGATGCGCAGCTCGCCGTCACGGAAGGCGCCGAGCGCCCGCTCGCGCTGGCCCTGGCTCTTGTTGCCATGGATCGCGGCGGATTTGATGCCGGAAACCTCGAGCTGGCGGACGACCTTGTCGGCGCCGTGCTTGGTGCGGGTGAAGACGATGGCACGCTCCATCTCCGGCACGCTCAGGGTCTTGGCCAGCAGGGCCGGCTTCTCGCCGGGCGTGGTGAAGATGACGCGCTGGTCGATCTTCTCGGCGGTCGTCGCCACCGGCGCGACCGAGACCTCGACGGGATCGCTCAGATAGGCCGAGGCGATCTCGCGGATCGGCTTGGGCATCGTCGCCGAGAACAGCAGGGTCTGGCGCTTCTTCGGGATCAGCGTGGCGATCCGGCGCAGCGCATGGACGAAGCCGAGGTTGAGCATCTGGTCGGCCTCGTCGAGGACGAGATACTCGATCTCGCGCAGCGAGACGGCGCGCTGGTCGACGAGGTCGAGCAGACGGCCGGGCGTGGCCACGAGGATGTCGACATGCTGGCCGAGCGCGCGGATCTGCTTGCCGACCGGCACGCCGCCGAAGACGACGGCCGACTTGACCGTGGTGAACTGGGCATAGGCGCGGATCGAGGTCTCGATCTGGGCGGCGAGCTCACGCGTCGGCGAGAGGATCAGCGCGCGCACCTGGCGCGTTTCCATGCGGCGCGGCTGGCTGAGCAGCCTGTGGATCAGCGGCAGGGAGAAGGCGGCGGTCTTGCCGGTGCCGGTCTGGGCGGCGCCGAGGAGGTCGCGGCCCTGGAGGATGTGGGGGATGGCCTGGGCCTGGATCGGCGTCGGCGTGGTGTAACCTTCGGAAGCGAGCGCCTTGAGAAGCTGCTCGGCCAGGCCGAGGTCGGTAAATTGGGTCAAAACAGGTCTTTCCGGACGCCGCGACGCAAGGGGCACATGTGGGTCTCGGCTGTGCCGCCGGATTGCGCCCGGCCTTTGAATATTGAATCTGTCCCGCCGGCGAACCGCTAAGCCACAGCGCCGGAAGGTGTCGTGCGTGAACCAGGCCGGCGCGGGGCCGGCCTGGAGCGTTGGGTTGCCTCAGGCGACGGCGAGGTTGCCGGCCGAGGACTTGCCGGTCTTGCGATCGGCGACGAGCTCGAACGACACGACCTGGCCTTCGACCAGCTCGCGCAGACCGGCGCGCTCGACGGCGGAGATGTGGACGAACACGTCCTGCCCGCCATTCTCAGGGGTGATGAAACCGTAGCCCTTGGTGGCGTTGAACCACTTGACGGTGCCCTTGTTCATATTGGTCGTCCTTACGTTTCAGATCCGCGTATATCGGGAAGACACAGCGCGGCGCGCGGACGCCTGCCATGGTCTCGTAGTCGATGTGTGGTGGATCTGAATCGTGCCCGCCGACCGGAACGAACCGCGCGGAGGATGGCCAGAACCCGGCCGCATCTCGTCTTACATGGAGAGGCCTAGCACAAATTGCAACGCGGGTCCAGCGAAGGCTGGCCAAGGCAAAGGCGGCAAGCTCGCCGGAGCCCGCCGCCTTGCATCCTGCTTTGGTCGGGGCCTGAGCCCGCGACGACGTCAGACCGTCCCGCCGACCATCGGCAGCTGGCGCGGACGGCTCTTGCCGAGGCGGGCAAGCGCGTTGGCGACCGCTGGCCCGATCGGCGGCACGCCGGGCTCGCCGACGCCCGTCGGCTTCTCGGTCGAGGCGATGATCGCGACCTCGACCTGCGGCATTTCCTCGAAGCGCAGCGAGCGATAGCTGTCGAAATTGGTCTGCACCGGCTTGCCCTTGTCGAGCGTGATCTCGCCATAGAGGGCATGGCCGAGGCCAAAGCCGATGCCGCCTTCCATCTGCGCGCGGATGACGTCGGGATTGACCGCGATGCCGCAATCGATCGCGCACCAGACCTTGTGGACCTTAGGCTCGCCATTCTGCCCCACCGAGACCTCGGCGATCTGCGCGACGAAGGAGCCGAAGCTCTCCGCCACCGCGACGCCGCGTGCCCGGCCATTGCCGGCGTCCGGCCCGGTCCATTTCGCCAGTTCCGCGACAGCCTTGAGCACGCCCGCCAGACGCGGCTCCTTGCCCATCAGGGCGAGACGGCCAGCGACAGGGTCCTGCCCCGCAGCCTGGAGCAGTTCGTCGACGAAGCACTCGACGGCATAGGCGGTGTGGGTGTGGCCGACCGAGCGCCACCACAGGGTCGGAACGCCGACCTTCGCCGTGTGGACCTCGCAGCGGAAATCCGCGACCTCATAGGGCAGTTCGCTGGCGCCCTCGACCATGGTCGCGTCGATTCCGTTCTTCACCGTCATCGCCTCGAAGGGCGTGCCGAGGAAGAAGGACTGGCCGACGATGCTGTTGGTCCAGGCGGTGATCTTGCCGTCCTTCACCGCGCCACGCAGGCGGTGGACGAAGAGCGGGCGATAATGGCCGCCGGTCAGGTCGTCCTCGCGGGTCCAGACCAGCTTGACCGGCCGGTTGGGGCCGATCGCCTTGGCGCACATGGCGAGTTCCGCCGCCAGATGCTGACTGACCTGGGCGCGCCGCCCGAAGGAGCCGCCGGCCAGCATGGTCTCGAGCTGAACCTTTTCGGGCGGCAGTCCGAGGATCGTGGCGATGGTCATGTGCTCGGTGGTCTGGAACTGGCTGCCGAAGCGGGCGAGCGCGCCCTGCGCGTTCCATTCGAGATAGCCGTCGAGCGGCTCCATCGGCGCATGCGCCAGATAGGGGAAGACGTATTCCGCCTCGATCACGCGCTCGGCCTTGGCGAGCACGGCGTCCGCATCGCCATGGCGGCCGGCGACCGTGCCGTGCGTGCGGGCGAGCGCGCGGTACTCGGCGATGAGCTCGGCGCTGCCGCGTGTCTCTGCTCCGCTCTCGTCCCAGACCACCTTCAGCGCCTCGCGCCCCTTGAGCGCCGGCCACATCCCCTGGCCATAGACGGCGACGCCGAAGTCGATCTGCTTGACGTCGACAACGCCCCTGATCTTCAGGGCCTCGGTCGCATCGAAGCTCGCGACCTTGCCGCCGAAGCGGGGAGCACGGGCCACGACGACGGTCAGCATGTCCGGCGCGCTGATGTCGATGGTGAACTGCGCCTTGCCACGGGCCTTGTCGGCGGTGTCGAGGCGCTTGACCGCGCCCTCCTTGCCGATCAGCCGGAACTGCGCGGGTGCCTTCAGGGGCACGTCGGCCGGTGCCGGCAGCTTGGCGGCGGCATCAGCGAACTCGCCGAAGCGGCCCTGCTTGCCGGAGGCGTGCTTGAGCACGCCGGCCTCGATGCTGATCTCACCGGCCGGGACCTTCCAGGCCTGGGCAGCCGCCTGGACCAGCATTATTCGGGCGGTCGCGGCCGCCTTGCGGATCTGCTCGAAGGAATTGGCCATGGCGGTCGAGCCGCCCGTGCCCTGCACGCCGAAGGCGAGATTGGCGTAGAGCTTGACGTCGGCGGGCGCATGCTCGGCCCGCATCTGGCTCCAGTCGGCGTCCATCTCCTCGGCGACGAGCGTGGCGAGACCGGTGAAGGGCCCCTGCCCGAACTCGATATGCTTCACCAGGACGGTGATGCTGCTGTCGGCGCCGACGCGAATGAACGCGTTGGGGGCAAACGTCGCCGTTCCTCCCGGCCGGAACGCTTGCGCGGCGCCGGACTGGGCGCGAGCGGCCTTCGGGAGCTGCAATGCGATGATGAGACCGCCGGCGCCGGCGAGCAGCGAGCGGCGCGAGAGGGTGAGATCATGGGCGGTCATACTCAACCCTCCAGGCTGCGGGCGGCGGCGTGGATTGCCGTGCGGATGCGGGCATAGGTGGCGCAGCGGCAGATGTTGCCGTTCATGGCGGCGTCGATGTCGCCGTCGCTGGGCTTGGGGTTGTCCTTGAGCAGCGCGACCGCGCTCATCACCTGGCCTGACTGGCAGTACCCGCATTGGGGGACGTCGATTGTGTCCCAGGCGGCCTGGACCGCCCGTGCTTCCTTGCTGTCGAGCGCCTCGATCGTGGTGACCTTGCCTTCGACCGCCGAAACGGGCGTGACGCAGGAACGGACCGGCTGGCCGTCGATCCAGACCGTGCAGGCGCCGCATTGCGCGACACCGCAGCCGAATTTCGTGCCGGTCAGACCGAGATTGTCCCGGAGCGCCCAGAGAAGGGGCGTGTCGTCGTCGACATCGACGCTATGGGTGCGTCCATTGACGGTGAGTGTATGGGCCATGACTGCCTCGCGGTGGAAATGCGATGTGAAGAAGCGGAACGTCGCCTGGCCGCAGGGGTTATCCTCGAACCCGATCCGGCATAGCGTCTGCCGGCGATCATAAGGGCGATCAGCCGGAAATAGACTTTCTGTATCAATTCAGTCTAGTTGGGACTAGTCGCTCAAAGGCTGGAATTCGTCAAGAGTGGCAATGGACGACTCACGAGAATGTGCCCTTCCGCCGCCGGATGAGGCACGCACGCGCATTGAGCAGATTGCCGACGCGGCGCTGCGGCGCTTTGCGCGTTACGGCTTCAAGCGCAGTTCGATGGACGACGTGGCGCGCGAGGCCGGCTTGGCCAAGGCGACGATCTATCTGCATTTCAAGGGCAAGGATGACGTCTTCCGGGCGATGATCGCGCGGTTCTCGGCGCAGGTCGCCGCACGCTGCGAAGCGGTGATGGCGCAGCCCCTGCCCTTTCCCGACAAGCTTTCGGCGCTGATGCTCGCGCATTTCGGCGCCGGCTATGCTGCCTTCGGCGATGGCGAGCACCTGCTCGAACTGAAATCGGTGATGACCAGCATCGCGCTGCCGGAAGCGCAGGCCTTCGAGCACATCTTCTGCAGCCAGGCGACGACGCTGCTGGCGCGGGCGGCCGCCGCGGGCGAGATCTCGCTCGGCGCCCTACAGCCCGCCCATATCGTCGAGACGATGGCCCAGGCCGCGATCGGCGCGAAGATGGGACCGCAGCCGTCGCTCGAGACCTATGAAGCCCGCCTGCGCCGGATCGCGGCGCTCACGGCGCAGGCGGTGGCGAAACGGTAGCCGCCACCTGCGCAGGCATGCCCATCGGCGCACCCGTCTGTCGCGTCGAAGTTTTGGATCCTCAGATGGCGCATCCACTTGTTCCCGTTTTGGGAACATGATATCCAGGGGTCATGCAGGTGATCGCGCGCCGAACTTTACGGGAGTTCTGGAAGCGCGAACCCCATGCCGAGATGCCGCTGAGGGTCTGGTACACAATTGTCGACAAGGCGAACTGGAGCGGCCCCGCGGACATCAAGGCGCAGTTCGGACCCACCGTCGATTTCGTCGGCGACAACCGCGTCATCTTCGATATCGGCGGCAACAAGTATCGGCTGATCGTCCACTTCGCCTATGCCTATCAGCGGGCGCTGATCAAATTCGTGGGAACCCACAAGGAATACGACCGGATCGACGCGGAGACCGTGTGATGCAGATGGATATGCGAGCGATCCGCACCGAAGCGGATTACGAATGGGCGCTGGCAGAGATCGAAACCTACTTCGATCTCCAGCCGGAGCCAGACACTCCGGAAGCCGACCGGTTCGATGTGCTGGCCGCGCTGCTGAAAGTCTATGAAGACGCGCATCACCCGGTCGTGACGCCAGACCCGATCGACATGGTCCGGGAGTGGATGGCGATGCGGGGGCTCAGCCAGAACGATCTGGCGGTGCTGATCGGCTCCAGGTCGCGCGCCTCGGAAGTCCTCAACCGCAAGCGCGCGCTGACCATGTACATGGTTTTCAAGCTCAACCGGGAATGGGGCCTCCCGGCCGACACGCTGATCGCACCCTACCCCCTGGCGGCCTGACCCGATCCGTCGACGCGGGAGCGGGTAACACCCTCCGCCTCAGCCCTCTTTCGCCCGCACCGCGCCGAGCGCCGCCTGCGCCGCAGCAAGACGGGCGATCGGCACGCGGAAGGGCGAGCACGAGACATAGTCGAGACCGACGCTCTCGCAGAAGCCGATCGAGGCCGGATCGCCGCCATGCTCGCCGCAGATGCCGAGCTTGATGTCGGGACGCGCCTTGCGGCCGCGCTCGGCCGCCAGCCTGACCAGCTCGCCGACGCCGTCCTGGTCGATGGTGACGAAGGGATCGGCGGCGAGGATGCCCTTGGCGGTGTAGGCGCCCAGGAAGGAGGCGGCGTCGTCGCGCGAGATGCCGAGCGTCGTCTGCGTCAGGTCGTTGGTGCCGAAGGAGAAGAATTCGGCGCTCTTCGCGATCTCCTCGGCGCGCAGCGCCGCGCGCGGCAGCTCGATCATGGTGCCGACCTGATAGCTCAGCTCGACCTGGCTCTCGGCGATGACCGCCTTGGCCATGGCGTCGATGCGCGCCTTGACGAGGTTGAGTTCGGCCACGCCCATGACGAGCGGCACCATGACCTCCGGGATCACGGCCTTGCCGGTCTCGCGGGCGGCGATGACCGCCGCCTCGAAGATGGCGCGGGCCTGCATCTCGGCGATCTCGGGATAGGCGATCGCGAGGCGCACGCCACGGAAGCCGAGCATCGGGTTGAACTCGTGCAGCTCGGCGGCGCGGTGCTTCAGCGCCTCGGGCGTGACGCCCAGCGCCTGGGCGACCGCGGCGATCTCGGCCTCGCCATGCGGCAGGAACTCGTGCAGCGGCGGGTTGAGCAGGCGGATCGTCACCGGCAGGCCGCTCATGATGGTGAAGAGCTGGACGAAGTCCTGGCGCTGCATCGGCAGGAGCTTGGCGAGCGCGGCGCGGCGGCCCTTGTCATCGGCGGCGAGGATCATCTCGCGGACCGACTGGATGCGGTCCGCCTCGAAGAACATGTGCTCGGTGCGGCAGAGCCCGATGCCCTCGGCGCCGAACTCACGGGCGGTGCGGGCATCGTCCGGCGTCTCGGCATTGGCGCGGACCTTGAGGCGGCGGACGGCGTCGGCCCAGCCCATCAGCGTCGCGAATTCGCCGGAGAGCTCCGGCTTCTGCATCTTGACCTCGCCGAGCAGCACCTGGCCGTTGCCGCCGTCGATGGTGAGGACGTCGCCGGCCTTCAGCACGGTCTGGCCGACGGTGAGCGTGCCCTTGGCGTAGTCGACGCGGATCTGGCCGGCGCCGGAGACGCAGGGCTTGCCCATGCCGCGGGCCACCACCGCCGCATGCGAGGTCATGCCGCCGCGCGTGGTCAGGATGCCCTCGGCGGCATGCATGCCGTGGATGTCCTCCGGCGAAGTCTCGACGCGCACGAGGATGACCTTGCGGCCGGCCTTGCGGGCGTTCTCGGCCTCGTCCGAGTTGAAGACGATCTCGCCGGCGGCGGCGCCGGGCGAGGCCGGCAGGCCGGTCGTCAGCACGCGGCGCTCGGCCTTGGGGTCGATCATCGGATGCAGGAGCTGGTTGAGCGCGCCGGGCTCGACGCGGCCAACCGCCTCCTGCTGCGTGATCAGGCCCTCCTGGGCGAGTTCGACCGCGATCCGCAGCGCAGCCTTGGCGGTGCGCTTGCCGGAGCGGGTCTGCAGCATCCAGAGCTTGCCCTCCTGGATGGTGAACTCCATGTCCTGCATGTCGCGGTAGTGCTTTTCGAGGATCCCGTAGATCCGGCAGAGTTCGGCATAGGCCTCCGGCATCGCCCTTTCCATCGAGGGCTTGTCGGAACCGGCCTCCTTGCGGGCGGCCTCGGTGATGTCCTGCGGGGTGCGGATGCCGGCGACGACGTCCTCACCCTGCGCATTGACCAGGAACTCGCCATAGAGCGCGTTCTCGCCGGTCGACGGATTGCGGGTGAAGGCGACGCCGGTCGCCGAGGTATCGCCCATGTTGCCGAAGACCATCGACTGGACGTTCACCGCCGTGCCCCAGGCGGCCGGGATGTTGTTGAGCTCGCGATACTTGATCGCACGGGCATTCATCCAGGAGGAGAAAACAGCGCCGACCGCACCCCAGAGTTGGGCGTGGGGCTCCTGCGGGAAGTCGCTGCCGAGCGCCTTGCGGACGATCTCCTTGTACTTGCCGACGAGCACCTTCCAGTCCTCGGCACCGAGATCGGTGTCGAGATGGTAGCCCTTGCGCTCCTTGTAGTCCTCGAGCGCCTCCTCGAAATGGCCGTGGTCGACGTCGAGCACGACGTTCGAATACATGGTGATGAAGCGGCGATAGCTGTCCCAGGCGAAACGGGCATCGCCCGACGCCTTGGCGACGGCCTCGACGGTGACGTCGTTGAGGCCGAGATTGAGGACGGTGTCCATCATGCCCGGCATCGAGGCGCGGGCGCCCGAACGCACCGAAACGAGCAGCGGATTGGCGGGGTCGCCGAAGGTCTTAGCCGTCAGGCGGCCCATCTCGGCGAGCGCCGCCTGGGCCTGCGCCTCGAGATCCGGCGGGAACTGCTTGCCGTTGTCGTAATACCAGGTGCAGACCTCGGTGGTGATGGTGAAGCCGGGCGGCACGGGCAGGCCCAGATTGCTCATTTCGGCGAGGTTCGCGCCCTTGCCGCCGAGCAGGTTCTTCATGCCCGCCTCACCCTCGGCCTTGCCGTCGCCGAAGGTATAGACCCATTTCCCGCCAGCCATCGTCCCAGCCCTTTCACATCATCCAGACCGCGCAAGAACGCAGCGGCCGGCGAATGGTTCGCGTGCACCGCAACAAAGGCGCCGCGGCGTGGTCATGCCGAAAAGCGCGTGAACAATCAATGCGCCGAAGGGTCGGGGGCCGCGCCATGGGGCGTCAGCGGCCCATCGCCCTCGCCTTTTCCCGCGCCTTCCTCGGCCAGCGCAGCGGCCAGGCGACGATCCGGTCCGGCACGTCCTCGTCGGGCACGTCGTCCTCGCTCGCATAGACACGGCCGCGGACCGCCACGCCGGCCTCGACCACCGTCTCCGGGTCGCCCGAGACCAGCGGATGCCACCAGGGCAGGTCGCGCTCCTCGGCCACCAGGCGGTAGGCGCAGGTCGGCGGCAGCCAGGGCAGCGTGCGGACGTCATGGGGGGTCAGCGTCACGCAATCGGGAACGATGGTTGAGCGGTTCTCGTAGTCCTTGCAGCGGCAGGTGCCGGCGTCGAAGAGGCGACAGCCGATATCCGTGGCCAGGATGGCGTCGGTGTCCTCGTCCTGGAGCTTGACGAGGCAGCAGCGGCCACAGCCGTCGCAGAGCGATTCCCACTGCTCGCGGTTCATCGCCTCGAGTGGGGTGGTGCGCCAGAAGGGCTCGTCGGGGTTCGGATCGTCGACCATGGTCCCTTATGCGATGCGGCCAGCCGCGATGGAAGCGCGGGCGGTGACGCATCTGCGGACGAGCGGGCGGCGTATCGCTCCGGCGTCCTGAAACGGCACAGCCCGCGTGGCAAGGAATCTGCTGTCCCAGCATTTCGCGTCCGGCCTCTGGCACGGGCGCGACAAGACGATATGTATGTCCGGTCCGGCGGGATTATGATGGCGGGCTGGCCGGAGTGTAGCGGAACCATGGCCCCGTCGATCAGGACGGCGGCCTTCGGCGGAGTGCCAGAACGGCGATGGAGTTCAGGAAGGCAGGCTGGACGACCCGACTGAAGCGCTTCGCGCTGGCGGTCGACTCATGGGTCGATGCCGGCCTGTGGGGCGCCGCGCGACGCGCGGGCGAGGTCTACGAACGCATCCGCAGCTTCATGGACCGGCTGACCGTGACCGGCGGACAGCGTCTGGCGGCCGAGTTCGCCAGCGAGGGGCTGAATGTCGGCATCGCCGGCGCTTTCCTGATGCTGGCGCTGGCGATCCCGTCCTTCCACGAGGGGCGCGAGGAGGCACTGAAGCACCAGGTCTTCGCCGTCACCTTCCTCGATCGCTACGGCGCCGAGATCGGCCATCGCGGCGCGCGCCACGACGACTCGCTGAAGCTCGAAGAGATGCCGGACCATCTGCTCAAGGCGGTTCTGGCGACCGAGGACCGCCGCTTCTACGACCATTTCGGCATCGACCTGATCGGCACGCTGCGCGCCGTGACGGTCAATGCGCGCGCCTCCGGCGTCGTGCAGGGCGGCTCCTCGCTGACGCAGCAGCTCGCCAAGAACCTGTTCCTCACCAATGAGCGCTCGCTCGACCGCAAGATCAAGGAAGCCTTCCTGGCGATCTGGCTGGAGCAGAGGCTGACCAAGAACGAGATCCTGAAGCTCTATCTCGACCGCGCCTATATGGGCGGCGGCACCTTCGGGGTGGCGGCGGCGGCCGAGTATTATTTCGGGAAATCGGTGCGCGACGTGACGCTGGCCGAGGCCGCGATGCTGGCCGGGCTGTTCAAGGCGCCGACCAAATACGCCCCCCATGTCAACCTGCCGGCCGCGCGCGCGCGGGCCAACGACGTGCTCAACGCCATGGTCGATGCGGGTTTCATGACGGCGGGTCAGGTCGACAGCGCCAAGCGCAACCCGGCGACGCCGATCGACCGGCGGCGCGATTCCAGCCCCGATTATTATCTCGACTGGGCCTTCGACGAGATCCGCCGGCTCGCCGACGACGGCAAGATCGGCCCCGAGCGCGTGCTGACGGTGAAGACCCCCCATGATCCGGCCATCCAGGGGCGGGCCGACGAGGCCATCGAGTCAATTCTGCGCCAATATGGGCCAGGCTACCGTGCCAAGCAGGCGGCGACGGCGGTGATCGAGACGGATGGCGCGGTGCGGGCGCTGGTCGGCGGACGCGACTATGGCGCGAGCCAGTTCAACCGCGCCACCGCGAGCCTGCGGCAGCCCGGCTCGTCCTTCAAGCCCTTCGTCTATGCGGCGGCGCTGCAGGCCGGGCTCTACAAGCCCAACACGGTGGTCACCGACCGGCCCGTCTGCATCGGCAACTGGTGCCCCAACAATTACGGGCGCTCCTTCGCGGGCTCGATGCCGCTGACGGTCGCGCTGGCAAAGTCGATCAACACGATCCCCGTGCAGATGTCGATTGCGCTCGGCCAGGCCACCGGCGAGACGCATGTCGCGCGCGCCGCCCGGATCGGGCGCCTGAAGATCATCGAGACCAGCCGCGCCATGGGCCTCAACTCGCCCCTGACCGACACCGTCTCGCTGCCGATCGGCGCGGCGGAGGTCACCGTGCTCGACATGGCGGCGGGCTATGCGGTCTTCGCCAATGGCGGCCAGCGCGCGCGACCCTATGCGGCGATCGAGATCCGCAACTCGCATGGCGAGGTGATCTACCGGCACGACCGCGACGAGCCGGAAGCGGCCCGCGTGCTGAGCACGCAGGTGGCGCAGGACATGAACTTCATGCTGTCGAAGGTGCCCACCGAGGGCACGGGCCGGCGCGCCGCGCTGGAGGGCGTCGTCACCGCCGGCAAGACCGGCACGACCAACGGCTACAAGGACGCCTGGTATGTCGGCTATTCCGGCAACCTCGTCGGCGCGGTCTGGTACGGCAACGACGATTCGTCGGAAACCGCGAACATGACCGGCGGCTCGCTGCCGGCCATGACCTGGAAGGAGATCATGCAGTTCGCCCATCGCGGGCTCGAGCTGAAGCCGATTCCCGGCGTGGCGCCGCCGGACCCCAAGGCGGCGACGGTCGCGAAGGCCCAGGCGCCCGCGGCCGCCATCGCGGCGGGTTCGGGGCCGGGGGCGGGCCACATGCCGCGGCAATCCTTCGAGGTGCTGTCGGCGGTGGGGGCGATGTTCAAGACGATCGAGGCGCCGCGCCGCGCCGGCCGCCCCTTGCAGGTCGGCATCCGCGACGTCTCCGCGGCGGGCGCAAACAGCGCCATCCGCTGAGCGCGCGGGCGTCCTGTTGACGGGCAGCAGCCTGCTGGTTCAACTCGCGCGCCGTCCGCCGCGGACGGACTCTTCCGAAGGCAGGGCATTGCGAGTCGTCCATCTGGCCTATGTGATCGCGCTCGGCGCCGGGCTGGGGCTGGCCTCGGCCCATTTCGCCGTGGCCGGGCGGCCTCTGCTCGGCATGGTCGAGATCGGCCCCTGGGCGGCCTGGCCCCGGAGCGGCAGCCGCGACATCGATCCCTATCTGCGCGCCTATCTCGCCCGCGGCGTGCATCTGCCGCTGGGCGCGGGCGAAGGGCTCGAGCTGATCGCCGAACGCGACGATGACGGACGCGGGCTCGACGGGCGCTGCCGCTATCGGCTCACCGGCCAGATCCCGACGACGCGCGGCTGGACGCTGAGCGTCACCGACGCCGACGGGCGCGCCTTCCGCCTGCCGCTCGACCGCAGCGGCTTCACCGATGCCGAGGTGGTGCGCGCAGAAGACGGCGGCTTGCGCATCGCTGCGGCCTCCTGGCCCCAACCCGGCGACTGGCTCCCCCTCCCGGCGAGCGGGCGTTTTCAGTTCCGCCTGCGGCTCTACGATACGCCGATCGCCACCCAGGCGGGCGAGACGCGGGCGCAGAGCCTGCCGCGGATCGCCCGGGTCGATTGTCCATGAGCGCCGCCGACCAGCCCCTGCCCCCACGGACGGTCCCGGCCGCCGGACGAATCCCGCTGACCGTCCGTCTCGGTGCGTCGCTGCGCAGCCTGCTGTTCGCGACCGTCGCCGGGCTGGTGCTGGCCGGCATCGTCCATATCGTCACGATCCTGATGATCCCGGTCGTCTCGACCAGTGACGCCGCGCATGCCTATGGCACGCTCGGCACCGGCGGGCAGGCCGAGTTGATCGCCGGCGACCCGCGCGGTCTGCCGCTGCCGCGCGAGGCCGATCCGGCGGCCGTCACCGCCATCTGCAGCTATGACCTCCGTGCCGGCCCGATGCGGGTCGTCGCCCGCGTCGGCACGCTGCCGCTCGGCCTGACGCTCCATCGCCAGGGCGGCGGGGTGGTCTACGCGATCACCGACCGCGCCGCCGTGCGCGGTGTCGTCGAATTCGTGGTGATGACCGAGGATCAACGCGACGAACGCGCCGCGCGCGATGAGGAGGGCGAAGCCGCGCGCGAGCTGCGGGTCGTCTCAGACAGCGAGCAGGGCCTCATCGTCGTGCGCGTGCTGGCGCGACTGCCGTCGGACCGGGCCGATGCCGAGGCCCTGGCGAGCGGCGTCGCCTGCGGCATGGCGGACTGAGCGTCAGCCCTTGTAGACGACCGGCGCCTTGTCGCCCTCGCCCGTGGGTGCGCGTCCCTCGCCGCCGAAGACGCCGATCAGCGGCATCTTGCACAGCGGACCGGCCTCGGCCTCCAGCGCCATGATGGCCCGCTCGGCCCGGATCGCCTCGCGCGACGGCATCTCGACCACGAGATTGGCGAGCGCGTAGCGATAGCTCTCGATGCGGAAGCCGACGCGCTCGCAAACCCAGAGGATCAGCCCCTCATTCTCGACGACGCGGGCCTGGGCCGGATCGATTTGCGAGGGCGCAACCTCGGGCGAGGCTTCGGCTGTCCGCATCCGCACGCGGTCCGCCGCCACGACGCGCATGGCGTTGGCGCGGAACGGCCCGATCAGGAGGCGATCGGCATTGGCATCCTCCGCGAGCCGGGCATAGCGCGACGCCTGCGAGGCGAAGGAGCCGCCGGTCAGGGCCTGGAAGTATTCCGCCCTGTAGCCCAGATGGAGCTGTGCCGGCAGGATGCGCGAATGGGCCAGTGCGGCCGTCTGCGCCTGAAAGACGCTGCGCTCATGTCCCGGCATGACGAAGCGCCAGGCGCGGTCGCGCAGTTGCTCCTCATCGTCGGTGAAGCGGAAATGCGAGGCGGCCTCACCTCGCAGGGTGGCTGACCAGAAGCCGACCTGCGGTGCCAGCACCTGGCTGATGATATCCTGCCGCGGGCGGCCGAGATCGCCGGTGCAGGCCCCCGTGGCGAGAAGAAGCGACAGGGCTGCGGCCCGCGCAGCGGTCCCGCCTGCGAGACGCGCCAACTGCGTCACGCGGGCTGCCGGGCGCGGGTTGCCTTCTTCGTCCGCTTGGAACGGGCGGCCGCCGGCGCGCCGAGCGGACGCGGCCGGCTGCGCACGGGCGCCTCGGCGGCAACGGGCTCGACCTCACGCTCGTAGCGGACGCCGGTGAAGAACAGGATCGCCGCGGACTCCGGACTCTCGGTCCGGGCTTGCGACGGTTGCGTCCGCAGCCGGGACGCGAGGGAGATGACGACGGCCATGATGCGCCTCCATGCCTTGGCGCCTTGGATGTGGGTCGCGGGAGATCGCTCTCCGGTTCACATCAGGCCCGTACATGGTTAACGCCCTCTTAAAGCCTCGGGGATTACTGTCGCTTCGAGCCCAGAATCACGAGCCGAGAAGCCCATGCCGTCGCGCATTTCCGCCGAAATCGCCCAGCTCGCCCGCCTCGCGCGCGATGGCGGGCTCGATCTCAGCCAGGTCTCGCTGCGCGTGAAAGCGGATCTGCTGATGTCGACCCCCCAGCCCGCCCCCGACGATCTCGCCGCGTTCGGCGAGATGGCCGCGACGCTGGTGCCGGTCGTGGACGAGGCGACCGCCGTCATTCTCGCCCGCAAGATCGCGGCCTGGCCGCACGCGCCGGCGCCGGCTCTGGAGGCTCTGCGCGCCCGCAGCGGCGGCGTCCTCGCCGCCCTGATCCGGCACGGGCTGCCGCTGGGCCCCGCCGAGATGGAAGATTTCGCCGGCCAGTCTGACGGCCGGCTGGCTTCTGCGCTCGCGGAGCGCAGCGACCTGACCGCCACCGCCGTGCTGATCCTGGTCGAGCGCGCGGACCGGGCGATCGACTTCGCGCTGATGACGAACGGCGCCGTGGCGCTGCCCCGCGCCGCACTCGACCTGCTGGTCGCGCGGGCACGGCGCGACGCCGGCTATGCCCAGCCGCTCCTGGCGCGGCGC
The DNA here is from genome assembly GCF_042466375.1 of Allobosea sp. R86505. Classification (NCBI taxonomy): domain Bacteria; kingdom Pseudomonadati; phylum Pseudomonadota; class Alphaproteobacteria; order Hyphomicrobiales; family Alloboseaceae; genus Allobosea; species Allobosea sp. R86505. Next base: position 4,163,677 of record NZ_JAXHPY010000001.1, read on the forward strand.
GACGTGTCGAGCATCGACATCGCGCCCCTCTTCCTCGCGGCCGGTCCCGAGCGGCGGCTGGCGATCCTCGATTCGCTGGCGGCGCTCGAGACGCTGACGCCCTCCGAGCGGCGTCCGGCCGTGTCGGGCGAGATCTTCGCCGGCTGGCTCGCCATGGCGGCAGATGACCAGGCCAGTGCGTTTCAGGCGGTCTCCGGGCATCTCGGCGGCGGACCCATGCTGGCGGACGCGATGGCGGCCGATGCCTCGCGCGATCTCACGGCGCTGGCTCTGACCGCAGCCGGCGTCAGCGTCGAAGAATCGACGCGGTTCCTGATCCGCCTGGGCGACGAGGCGGCGCATTCGGTCGAGCGCATCTTCGGGGTGGTCGCGCTGATGCGCAGCGTCCGGCCGGCCGTAGCGCTGCGGCTGGTCGCGCAGGTCGGCGGCATCGCCACGCCGCCACTCGCCCGGAAGGGACAGCATCAGCCGGCCATGGATGCCAGCGGCACGCCGCAACGGCCCGGGAGCGCCCGGCAGGAGCCCGCCGGCAGCACCAGCGAGATTCTCCGCAAGATCGGCCTCAAGCGCGAGCGCAACTGAGACACACCTCGCGACCGGCTCTCCAGCAATGCCCGCGATCAGGCCTCGACCAGATCGAGCCTCGGATCGCCCGCGCGGTTCTCGATCTCGACCAGCCAGAGATCGGAATCGAAGCGCAGCTCGCGCGCGACCCGCTCCTCGACGCTGCCGGGATCGGAGTCGAGGATCAGCTGGAAGCGGCGGATGCCGTCATCCTCGGCGAGAGACTGCGGCGCCGGGCCGTAGAGCGCAGCGGTCCGGTCGAGCCGATCGAGCTTGACGAAGATCGCTCCGGCCTCGGCCGCGCCGCGTCGCCGCAGCACCGCGACGAGCCCGTCATGCGCGGCCTGCCGCAGATAGGCCGACACCCAGAAATCGCTGGTCAGGCGCGCCATCGGCCGCGTCTCCCCCGCGCCGCTCAGTTCTCGGCGCTGCGGCGCTGGTTCGACGAGCGGGCCTGCGCGACGCCGCGCACCTCCGCCGGCGGGCGGATGTCGGCGCCGTTGATCAGATCGGCGATCGGATCGCGCGGGGCGGGAGCGCTGGCGCGGGCAGCCGGAGCGGACGCAGGCGCCGTGCGCGCCACATTGGTCACGGCCGCCGGCGGGCGGGCGACGGCCTCGCGCGGCGACGGCGACAGGTCTAGCGGTCGCATCGGCGGGATCGGCGCCGCCACACCCGGGGCGGGATTCGCGGCCGGCTGAGCCGGGACGGCGGCAGCCGGCGTTGCGGAGCGCATCGCCTGGCGGGGCGCTGGCGAGCCCGACGGCGCGGTGACCATCGGGGCGGGATGTCGCGCCTGCTGCAGCAGCAGCGCGTTGGCGAGGATCACGGTCGCCACGCCGGCGAAGAGCAGGAAGATCAGGGCACGGCCGGGGCGACGCAGCGCCAGACGGCCGACACGGCCGAGCCAGCCCGACTTGCGGCGCGCGGGGGGTGCCGAGGGCGCCGCTCGCCGAACGGGAGCGGAGAGCGAGACGCTGGAGTGGGCGCGGGCGGCGATCGTGGACATGCGGCTGGCTCTGCTGTCAGGCGGTCAGACGGAAGGGAGTCTTGCTTTCGAGGCCCCGGCGCGGGGCGCGGGCGAAGGTCGCGATCCGGACCGGCTGCGAGGCGTCAGCGACGCCGCCGACCGGCAGGCGCACGGACACCCGTGTGCCGATGCCCGGCGCGCTCTCGATGGTGAGCCGCCCGCCATGGAGGCCGACCAGCCCCCGCACGACGGAGAGGCCGAGCCCCGTGCCCTCATAGGCGCGGTCATAGGAGCCCTTGGCCTGGAAGAAGGGATCGCCGAGGCGCGGCAGGTCCTGGGCGGAGATGCCGATGCCCGTATCCGACACGGAGAGATCGACGACGTCGCCATCCCGCACCACCGCGAGCACGACGCGGCCGCCGGCGGGGGTGAACTTGATCGCGTTGGAGAGCAGGTTGATGACGACCTGCTTGAGGGCGCGGCGGTCGCCCTGCACCGATGGCAGGTCGGGCCCGACGACCCGCTCGAGATCGATGCCGCCCGCCTCCGCCCGCAGCGCCATCAGCGCCAGGCAGTCGCGCGTCATATCCGTCAGGTTGAGCGGCTCCTGGTCGATCGTCATCGTGCCGCTCTCGATCTTGGAAATGTCGAGCAGGGTGTTGACGACGTCGAGCAGGTGATGGCCCGAGCTGTGGATGATCCGCGCATAATCGAGCCGCTTCTCGGCATCGAGCCAGGGCTGGCCCTCATGGGTCAGCATCTCGGAAAAGCCGATGATCGCGTTGAGCGGCGTGCGCAGCTCGTGGCTGACGGTGGCGAGGAAGCGGCCCTTGACGTCGCTGGCCTTGACGGCCTCGGCATGGTCGCGGGCCTGCTCTTCTTCGTGGGCGCGACGGGTGGTGATGTCGCGCGTGACGCAGACCACGGCGGCGCTATCGCCGGGCGCGGCGGTGTCGATGCGGCAGGCCTGCATCTCGAGCCAGCGCGAGACCGGATGCTGGCGCTCGCCGTCCTGCGGCATGAACAGCGTGCGGAAACAGGCCGTGGCGGAGCCGCTGCCATGGGCGGCGTCACTCAGCGCCTTCAGGAAGAGCGGGCGGTCCGCGACATGGACGCGCTCGAACAGGCCGCGTCCGTGCAGGTCGCGCGGCTCGGCACCAGCGAGGCTGCGGGCCGCCGCGTTGGCGAAGACGACGGCACCGTTGACATCATGCCAGGTGACGAGGTCGCCGACATGGTTGAGCAGCAGCTGGGCCCTCTGGTCGGCCGCTTGGTGCTCGCGCAGCTCCTCGCGCCGCCGCAGCAGGAAGCCGATGGCGACCACCATCGCCTGCAGGATGGCGATCATGACCAGAACCGGCATCATCTCCCGCGACCACTCCGCCTGTCCGGCGAAGATGCCGGCATGGTTGAGCAGCATCACGCCGATCAGGGCCACCGCGGCGATACCGCCGGCCCGGGCGACATAGGGGCGCGCGCCGAAGAACATCGCTTCCGCCGGGACCGCGGCGAGCCAGAGCAGGAGCGGAGACGCGGCGCCCCCGGTCATTCCGGCCAGTGCGGCGATGAACAGCGCCAGCGCGGCCGCCGAGATGCAATGGGCGATGTCGAGCCGACCCGTGCGCGAGAGGGTGACGACCGCCAGCAGTGGCAGGGCCGCCGCCACGAGAATCGCAGTCTCCAGCATGCCGAGCGTCCCTCGCCAGGCGAGATAGGCCGGCGCCAGGCCAAGCGCGACGGCGCCGACGAGCAGGCGCGTCAGGATGAAGCGCTCATGCCGCATGCGCTCCAGCGAATGGGGCAGCACGGATGCGTGCACCATCGCCGCCACCTGTGTCCTGACCGCCTGCAGCTTCATGGGGAACGCAACGCCTGATCGCCGCGAGCGGTTCGCTCGCTTGCGGCCACTGTCGTCAGCGCGGTTTAAGCGGGGCTTAAAGCCAAGCCGCACGCCCCCCTGCGCCGCCCTCCAAAAACGGGTCTATTCCCTGTCTTTTCAGTAGCTTGTCCGGACGGACGTTACGGCAGGGCGATCGCCGTGCTGTTTGTCGGCAGGGTGAACGGAAGCTGAAGATCGCCCATGGCCTTTGACCGTCGCGAATGACGCGATTTTTCCGGACCCCGCGCTATGCTCCGGACGGGTTGAGGCTCGGGTGGGCCTCTGTCGAGACGGGGTTCCGATGGCCTATATCCTGCGCAGTCTGGCGGTGATCGGCGTGATCGCGCTGCACTCGCCCGTTCACGGCGAGCGTTCGCAGGAGCACGATGCCGCCGCGACGGCGCGCAAGGTCATCGCAAGCGTGCCGCGGGTCGATGCGCCGGGCGCGATGTCGAGCCTGACTGCGGTGCGGGAAGCAGCCCAGATCTTCGCCGGGCTCGACCCCGAAACGCGCCAGCGCCTGATCGAGATGGCGGCCGCCGCGGCCACGGGCCGGGAGTTGCGAGCCGCGCACGCGACGCGCTGACACGCCGCAAGGCCGGTAGCCGCGGGGCGCTTGACGGCGTCACGCGACACGCCGAAGAGAGGCCATGCGCACCAGCCTGGACGAGATCGTCGCCAATTTCGACCTGCTCGAAGAGTGGGACGACCGCTACCGCTACCTGATCGAACTCGGCAAGGGCCTGGATCCCCTGCCGGAGGAGGCCCATAGCGAGGCCAACAAGGTACGCGGCTGTGCCAGCCAGGTCTGGCTGGAATCCCAGGCCGAAGCGGGACCGGGCCCGCAGACGCGGCTGTCCTTCCGCGGCGACAGCGACGCCCATATCGTGCGCGGACTGGTGGCACTGACGCTCGCGATCTATTCCGGCCGCACCGCCGCCGAGATCATCGCGACCGATGCCTTCGCCACCTATGAAAAGCTCGGGCTGGCCGCGCATCTGACGCCGCAGCGCTCGAACGGTGTCCGCTCGATGATCGAGCGGATCAAGTCCGATGCCCGCGCGGCCTCGGCCGGCTGACCTGCCGGACCTTCAGCCCGTCCGGCGGGGCATGATCGCGGGTCGTGCGCCCTCGTCCCGCCAGACGGATGGCCGGGTCCGCGCCGGCCGCCTCGTTTCGCCGAGGCCGTAGTGAGCAACCAGCGCCTCAAGCGCGAGGCGCAGCACCACCTTGGCCGAGCGCGCCGGCCAGGCGCGCTCGCGCTCGACCGCATCGAGCCCCTTGAGGAAGCCGCAGACGTCGATCACCAGCCCCGAGAGTTGCGGCCCGAGCCGGTCGCAGGCCTGCCGGACGCGCTGGCGCGCCGCCAGCGCGGAATCGGAGGCTGCCGCCGGCCCGCGACTTCCGGCCCCGCGACCGTCGGGCGCCAGCGACGCATCCCAGTTCATGGTGGTGCGTGCCATCAACCGCGCGAGGGTCCAGTCGGCCCGGAAGCGCTCGCCGGCGGCGAATTCCTCGTCCGAGATCTGCGGCTTGCCGTCCCGGCCCGGGCGGCGATGCAGCCACAGCAGCGGGCTTTCGCGCGTGTCGAGCATCACGGTCTCGGAGCGGCCGTCGCGTTCGATCACGGCCGGGACGATGGCGGGGCGATCCGGCGCCCCTTGCAGCGCATGCAGGCGTCGCCCCTCCCCCTGCCCGCTCCAGAGCGCATCGCCTTGCGCGGCGAGGGCATCGGCAGCCTCCTTCGGGACGAAGCCGGCCCCGAGCGTCGCGCCACCGCCGCCGCGGTAGAGCGCGATCCGCCCGCAGCCGAGCGGCGAGAGCCGGGCGAAGGCGCCGGGCTTTGCCAGATGCCGCCGCAGCCGGGCCGCCGCCGCCTCGATGCGCTCCCTGGTCTCTGGCGCCGTCACGAGTGAACCTCCTCTTTCGGGACGGCGCCCAAAGCCGTCGTCAGCGCCAGCAGCCCGGCCTCGAGCGCCGAGAGGGCGAGTTCCTGTGTGGGGTCGTCACGGCCGTCCTCGATCCGCGCGCAGGCATGGCGCACGGTCGTGCGGTCGCGGCCGAAGCAGATGCCGACGCGGCTCAGCGTCAGACCGAAGGCGACATGCGCGAGATACATCGCCGTCTGGCGGGCCAGCGCCACGCGCGGGTGCCCCCGCCCCGGGGTCCGCAGGATCTCGGCGGGGAGATGGGCGGTCGCGGCGACCGCCACCTCGGCCAGGCGCGCGCAGGCGGACTGGCGCAGCGGATCACTCCTGTCAGCACTCGTCATGTTCATTGTTTGTTCTCTCTCTGGCGCTGGCCGTGGCCGGCGATTGAGATCAGCAATGCATGAAAATATTCCTATGACAAGCGTCTTCGATGCGAGGGGCGCGCTATCCCCGGAGCCGGGACCGGACATGAAAAAAGCCGCCGGCGAACCGGCGGCTTTCCAAACCCTGAGAGGCCCCCTTTCCGAGGGCAGACGCCTCAGCGGCGCTTGCGACGCTGCTGGCCCAGGCCCATCTTCTTGGCGAGCTGGGAGCGGGCTTCGGCATAGTTCGGCGCCACCATCGGGTAGTCCGGCGGCAGGCCCCACTTCTCGCGGTACTGCTCGGGCGACATGTTGTACTGCGTACGCAGATGGCGCTTGAGCGACTTGAACTTCTTGCCGTCCTCGAGGCAGATCAGGTAATCGGCCGTGATGGACTTCTTCACCGGGATGGCCGGACGGGGCGCTTCGGCCGGCACGACAGGCGCGGCGCCGCTGACGACACGGCTCAGGGCCGCGTGAACATCGTTGATCAGCGCAGGCAGATCCGACGCCGGAACAGAGTTGTTCGAAACATAGGCCGAGACGATATCCGCCGTCAGCTCGATGTAATCGGATCCTTCGTTGTCTGCCATGGCGGCGCCACTCCCTGATACAGTCGGCGAGATGATACGTTTGCGGAAGGCACTACTGCTGTGAATGCCTTGTGCGGTCCTGACCAAAAGCACCCGAACACTCACGACTCAGAGGTGATCGCAGCGGACCGTTACGCTCCCTGTAGTCGATGACCTAGGCACCCGCAAGCGATCGGGCGGCCGCGAATACGAATTATCCATTCTAAATATTGCGATGCCGCCAGATGATCATGGTATCGGCGCCCCGGCCGGTGCTGCATCTGCCGCGCCGGCATGATCTTGCCAGTCGCGCGGCCGCTCTCTACCTGTCGAAGCCTCCGTCTGAAGGAACCCTCGTCGATGCGCTCGAACACCCGCCCCGGCCCCAAGGCCAGCGCCGCCAAGAGGGTCCGCGCGCCGCGCGCCGAGGTGCGGACCAAGACGACGCATGTCCACAACGTCACGCTGCAGGACGATTACGACTGGTTGCGGGCGCCCAACTGGAAAGAGGTTCTTCGCGATCCCAAGGCGCTTCCCGCCGATATCCGCCGGCATCTCGAGGCCGAGAACGCCTATGCCAAGGCGCTGATGGCGCCGACCCGCACGCTCCAGCGCGAACTCGTCAAGGAAATGCGCGGGCGCCTGAAGGAAGACGACACCAGCGTGCCGCAGCCCGACGGGCCTTATCTCTACTATTCGCGCTACCGGAAGGGCGGCGAGCATCCCCTGATCTGCCGCAAGCCGCGCTCGGGCAAGGGCCGCGAGACGATCATGCTCGATGCCGACAAGCTCTCCGATGGCAAGGACTTCTTCGATCTCGGCGACGCCGCCCACAGCCCCGACCACGGGCTGCTCGCCTGGAGTGCGGATGAGGCGGGCTCCGAGTTGCACCGGATCCGCGTGCGCGACCTCGCCACAGGGGAGGACCTGCCCGACGCCGTGGCCGACACGACCGGAGAGATCGTCTGGGCGGCCGACAGCCGGGCCTTCTTCTATGTCGGGGTCGATGCCGATCACCGCCCGTCGCGAGTGTTGCGCCACCGTCTGGGCGAAAGCGCCGACCAGGACACGCTGCTGCACGAGGAGAGCGATGCCGGCATGTTCGTCGACATCGACGAGACCCAGTCCGGTCGCTTCCTGCTGATCTCGATCAACGATCACGAGACCTCGGAGATCCGGCTGCTCGACCTGACCGTGCCCGACGCCGTGCCCGTGACGATCGCACCCCGGGCGGTCGGCCGCGAATACGATGTCGACCATCTCGGCGACGCGCTGCTCATCCGCACCAACGCCGACGGCGCCGAGGACTTCAAGATCGTGACCGCGCCGGTGGCCGATCCGACCCCGGGGAACTGGCGCGATCTCGTTGCGCATCGGCCGGGCTGCCTGATCCTGAGTCATCTGTGCCTGCAGGGCCGCCTGATCCGGCTGGAGCGCGAGAACGGGCTGCCGCGCATCGTCATCCGCGACATGGCCTCCGGCTCCGAGAGCAGCATCGCCTTCGACGAGGAAGCCTATGGGCTGGGGCTCGACGCCGGCTACGAGTTCGAGACCGAAACGCTGCGCTTCGTCTACGCCTCGATGGCGCGCCCCGCCGAAACCTATGACTACGACATGGCCAGCGGCGTGCGCGTTCTGCTGAAGCGGCAGGAGGTCCCCTCCGGCCATGATCCGGCCGACTACCGGGTGCGGCGCATCTTCGCCAGGGCCCAGGACGGCGAGGAGGTGCCGGTCTCGATCCTGCATCGCGCCGACACGCCGCTCGACGGTTCGGCGCCCTGCCTGCTCTACGGCTACGGCTCCTATGGCTCGGCGATGTCGGCCTCGTTCCGGACGCGACCGCTGAGCCTCGTCGATCGCGGCTTCGTCTATGCGATCGCCCATGTCCGCGGCGGGACCGACAAGGGCAGGCGCTGGTATCTCGACGGCAAGCGCGAGAAGAAGACCAACACCTTCACCGACTTCATCGCGGCGGCCGAGGCGCTGGCCGATGGCGGCTTCACCGCGCGCGGCCGCATCGTCGCGGAGGGCGGCAGCGCCGGCGGCATGCTGATGGGGGCCGTGGCGAACATGGCCCCTCGCCTTTTCGCCGGCATCGTCGCCGAAGTGCCCTTCGTCGACGTGCTGAACACCATCCTCGACGACAGCCTGCCGCTGACCCCACCGGAATGGCCCGAATGGGGCGATCCGATCCGCGACATCGCCGCCTTCGAGACGATCCGCAGCTATTCGCCCTATGACAACGTCAAGGCTCAGTCCTATCCGCCGATCCTGGCGATGGCGGGGCTGACCGATCCGCGCGTGACCTATTGGGAGCCGGCGAAATGGGTCGCCCGGCTGCGCGCGACGATGACCGGCGGCGGGCCGGTGCTGCTGCACACCAATATGGACGCCGGACATGGCGGCTCGGCGGGACGCTTCGACTCGCTCAAGGAGACCGCGCTGGCCTATGCCTTCGCGATCCGGGTGGTCGGCGAGGGCTGGCCGGAGACCGACGCCGACGCCTGAACCCGGAGGCGGCAGCGCTCAGCCGCCGAGCCGGCTCTTCTCGCTGGCGAGATAGATCTTGAGCTCGTCCATCGAGGCGAAGCTGTAATCCCCATCGGGGGTGCGGGCCTGGATCGAGCCGTCGGCATAGATGGTGAAGTGGGCCTCGCCGACCTGATAGGCCCCGACAATGCCCTCGTCGGAGGCTGCGGGCGGCAGCTCCGCGGGCTCCGGTTCCACCGGCTCGGTCGGGTCGGTCGGCTCCAAGGCCGCCGGTTCGGCGGGTGAGGCCTCCGCCTCGTCGAGGGGCGGCTCTGGCGCAGTGCTCGTCTGCGGCGGCCAGGGCGGCACGGGACGGTCGGCGGCATCGAGCACCGGCCAGGACGGCTCGGACAGGTCGGCCGGTGCGGCCTCCCGCTCGGGCGGAAGCCCCGCGGCCTCGGGCGGCTCGGGCCAATTCACCCGACGGCCGAGCGCCGGCTCCATCCAGCTCGACGCGGCCTCGATCTCGTCCTGCCGGACAGCGGCCGGCCCGTCGGAGCCCTCGAAGGAGGGTTCGATCCGACCGCCCGAGGGGCGCGTGCCGAGGCCCAGATCGGCCAGGCTCTCGCGCAGCCGCTCGAACTCGTCATCGCGCTCGTCGCGCAGCGTTGCCGGGGGCTCGGGGGTGAGCGGGTCGTCGATATCGGAGGCCAGAGGCGGCGGCGGCGAATCGGCCGTCGGCTCATCGGGTGCAGGCAGGTCCGTCGCGCTCGGCTCCGGCTCCAGCGCGCTCTGCGTCTGCGTCTCGGCGGCGTCCCCCTCGGGAACCGGCTCGGCCTCGCCCGGCCCCTCGGCCTCGAAGGCCAGTTCCGGAACGGGCGGCAGAACGATGGCGGGCACCGGTTCGGTCATCACCGCCGGACGTTCGGGTTCCGCATCGGCGTGCTGACCTATCGGACGGAACGGGTCGAGGGCAGGCAGCTCGTCGCGTGTTTCCTCGGCCGCGTGGGTGTCGTCCGGAGAGGCCGGTGCCGGCTCGTCGAACACCCTCGACAGTTCGGCGCTGAAGAGATCCGGATGCACCGGGACCTCCGGCTCCGTCTCAACCGTTTCGGCGGCAGCAGGCTGCGCCACAGCCAGGCCAGCCGCCGCGACGGCTCCGGTGGCCGCAAGCCCTGGCACGGCCAGCCCTGTGCCGTTGGCTGCGGCGGCAGTCTGCGGCTGCGCAGCGGCAAGGTCCGGCTCGGCCGTCGTCCCACCCGCCATCGAGGCCAGCGACATCGCCATCGCGGCGTTGGAGAGGCTGCCCTTGAGGCGCCGCATCTCGACGAGAACCCAGGCGAGAGCGAGCAGGATCACGCCCGCCACGGCCACCACCGTCCCGATGATGACCTGGGTGAAGCCGCGCTCGAGGACCATGTAGGGCAGGCCGTCGACGATCGCGGCCGCGCCGCCGCCGATGAAGCCGAGCCCCAGCAGGATGAAGAAAATGATCAAAGGCGCGTCCTCGGCACAGTGCCCGAAAGCAATTCCGTCAATTCGTTGATCCGGTCGATTTTCGACCGGCCGATGCTGCCATCATGTAACGTATTGAATAAGAGAGAGTTTCAATTCCGATCTTCGCTAAGCGCGCCGATTCAGGCGGGAGTGAGGCGCCGGGCGCAGGGCGCGGCGGCCCGCTTCCGGAGGCGCGGCGGTTGCCGGAGAGGCGGCGGAGGCTTAACTAACGGGACGAATGGCGGGCGCCCCACCGGGGACCACCCTGCCCAGGCCGCCCGGCGGCAAGCCATTCCTAGTCCACGCGATTTGCCAGCCACGGAGAGGCCCCCATGACCTTCACCCTTCCCGACCTGCCCTACGCCCACGACGCCCTGCAGCCCTTCATGTCGAAGGAGACGCTGGAGTTCCACCACGACAAGCACCACCTCGCCTATGTCAACAACGGCAACAACGCGATCAAGGGCACGGAATTCGAGGGCAAGTCGCTCGAGGAGATCGTCAAGGCCTCGCACGGCAAGAATGCGGCTGTCTTCAACAATGCCGGCCAGCACTACAACCACCTCCATTTCTGGAAGTGGATGAAGCCCAATGGCGGCGGCGCCATCCCCGGCGCGCTGGAGAAGGCGATCGTCGATTCCTTCGGCTCGGTCGAGAAGATGAAGGAAGACTTCGTTGCCGCCGGCACCGGCCAGTTCGGCTCGGGCTGGGCCTGGCTCGAGGTCAAGGGCGGCAAGATCGCCGTCTCGAAGACCCCCAATGGCGAGAGCCCGCTGGTCAACGGCGCGAGCCCGATCCTCGGCTGCGACGTCTGGGAGCACTCCTACTACATCGACTACCGCAACCGCCGTCCCGACTACCTCAAGGCCTTCCTCGAGAGCCTGGTGAACTGGGAGTATGTGGCCGAGATGTACGACGCCGCCGCCAAGGCCTGAGCTTTCGCCGGATCGATGCGAAACGGGGCCGCGAGGCCCCGTTTTTTTGTGTCCGCAGAGATGATCGGAAACGCTTCGGCGACGCTCAGGCGGCGACGCTCTGCAGGAACTGGTCGACCGTCGTGCGCAGCCGCAGCGCCTGGGCGGCGACCTCGCCGGCGGCGCCGCGCACCTCCTCGGCCGAACGCCCCGTCTCCTCGACGGAGTCGGCGAGGACGCTGAGATCGCTCGAGACCGAGAGCGAGGACGAACTCGCCATCGCGACGCCCGAGGCGATCTCCCCGGTGGCGATCGCCTGCTGCTCGATCGAGACCGCGACCGAATTGGCGAAGTTCTCGATCGCATTCATGCGGTCGGCGATGGTCTGGATCGAGCCGACCACCTGTCCGGTGGCGCTCTGGATGGCGCCGACCTGCGCGACGATGCGGTCGGTCGCGTCGGCGGTCTGGGATGCCAGGCTCTTCACCTCCGAGGCGACGACGGCGAAGCCGCGCCCCGCCTCGCCGGCACGCGCCGCCTCGATCGTGGCGTTGAGGGCGAGCAGGTTGGTCTGGGCGGCGATGTCGCGGATCAGATTGACGACCTCACCGATGGCCCGCGCGGTCTCGTCGAGCGCGCGCACCGAACTCGCGGTCTCGCGCGAAATCGAGGCCGCCTCGACGATCTCGGTGCGCACGCGCCGGATCTGGAATTCGACCTCGCGAATGGCGGCGCCCATCTCCTCGGCCGCCTGGGCCGCGCTCTCGACATTGCCGGAGGCGCCATGCGCGTTCTGGGCGGCACGCGCAGCACGACCCGACGATTCGGCGGCGACGCGAGCAAGCCCGTCGGACGCCTCGCTCATGCGGTCCGCGTTGCTCTTGAAGGCCTCGAGCGCGACGCCGACCTCGCCGCGGAACAGGCCGATCGCCTCGTCGACACGCTGCTGATGCAGCCGGCGCTCGGCCTCGCTGACATGCTGTTTTTCCTGCAGGGCCGCCCGCTCGGCCAGTCGCAGCTTGAGAACCCCGAGCGCATGGGCGATGGCACCGATCTCGTCGCCGCGTGTCATCGCATCGATCGGCGTGTCGAGCTGGCCGTCCGAAATGCTGACGATCGCCCGGGTCATGCTCTTCAGCGGCTTCATCGTCCGCGACAGCGAGACCCAGAGCAGCGGCCCGAGCACAAGCAGGATCAGGATGCCGAAGGCGATGGTCGCCGTCTGCTCGAAGCCGGCCCGGGCGAGCAGGCGCGACTTGTCGAAACGCAGCGCGACATAGCCGATCTGCTTGCGGTGCCCGCCGACACGGACGACATGCAGCTTGGTGACGAAGGTATCGTCCTCAACCTCGACCGAGTCGGTGTCCTTCAGGATTTCCCAGGGGTCGCGTTTGAGGAGGGCCTCGACCACGCGCGGCGTCAGGGCAAGCCGGGCCTCTTCCGTGCGCCCGGCGCTCGCCAGCGTGGTGAGGTCGTCGGCGACGAAGCCGGCCTCGAAATCGGGATCGCGGCGGAGCGAGGCCAGGATCGAGCCGAGCGTATTGGTGTCGCGCGACAGGATCAGCGAGGGCGAGGCGTTGACCACCATCAGCACCAGCGACTTCATCTTCTGCTCGAGGTCGTCGCGCGTCTTGGCATCGTTGTAGCGGGCGGCGGCGAAAACGACGAGCATGATGGCCATCGCCACGATCGCCACCGCCGCAGCCGCAATCTGGCTGCTGAGCGAGCGACCCCAGCGACGGGCCGGGGTGGCTGTCTGCGCGGCGGTATCGGTGGTCCCCGCTCGCTTGAACGACATCATGGCCGGCACAGTCCCTGCATGCGTCTCGACTGGAGGCAGAGGCCACCGAGACAACCCAACCGGAGTGTAGCAACCGCTTGGTTAAGGAATGGCTTGCGCGGCCGCTCAGGCGAGGCCGGCAAAGCGGACCATCGACAGCCCCTCGGCCACGAAACCCATGAGCGCCGCATGCTCAACCGGCCGTGTCGCCACGACGGGATCGAGGCGCGCGAGTTCGTCGTCGACGAAGCCCGGATGACACATCACCAGATGCGCGGGGCCGGGCCGCAGCAGGAAACGTTGCAGATCGGCGGCGAAGTCCCGTGCCGGATCGAAGGGCGCGACGCCCGCGAACCCCCGGTTGACCGGGAAGCCGCGGCGCTCCGCCGCCCGCCCGAAGCCCAGCGCCAGGGCGGAGATGGTCAGCGCCTTGCCGACCGCGACGCCGCGGGCGCGGATGGCGACCGGCGACTCATGGGGGTCGCGCAGATAGAGGCTACCCTGCCGATAGCGCTTCGAGACGGCGTCGAGCAGCGCGCGGCGCACGCCCGGCAGGACATGGACATGCTGGTGCCCGTCGATGAAATCCGGCGGGCGGCCCAGCCCGTCCTCGAAGGCGTCGAGCTGCCGGGCGATCTCCGCGGCGATCTCGCGCCGGATCGTCGGCGAGGTGGCGGCCGCCCGTGCGAGATCGCGCAGCGCGGGCAGTTCGCCGCCCGGCGCCAGCCGCGGCATCGCGCCGAGCGGGGCGGCGCAGGTGAGGTTCAGGTGCAGGCCGAGATCGGCCTTGTCGGCGAGCGCGCCGAACGCCGCCGCGAAGCCGCGCCAATGCGGGCGGTTGGTCATCGCGCCGGCCGCCGAGAGCCTGCCGGCCTCGAGCAGCGCCAGGATCGAGCGGCTGACCCCGTCGGTCAGCGCGAAATCATCGGCGCATAAAACAAATCCGCTCGCCATGCCGGTTTGTTGTCCTCTGTTCAGGCGCCTTGCGCTAAGAGCGCGCGCAAGCTTTACGGTTCCGCACAGGCCCCGTCATCCCGGCAGCGCCCGGCATCGACGGGATCGCGCCGGCGAAGCCGCCGAGAGGTCAACCGCGTGTCCGAGATGCAGCCCCCTTCCGCTTCGCCCGCACCGCGCGGCCACTCGAGCCGGCCGGAGCTGTCGATCGTCGTTCCCGTGCATAACGAGGCCGAGAATCTGCCGCTGCTGTTCGAGCGGCTGAAACAAGTGCTCGACGGCGCCGTGACCTCATGGGAGCTGGTCTGCGTCGACGATGGCAGCCGGGACGGGACGCTTGCGGTGCTGCGCCTGCTGGCGAGCCAGGACCGGCGCGTCAGCGCGGTCTCGTTCAGCCGCAATTTCGGCAAGGAGATCGCCATCGCGGCGGGTCTCGACCACGCCTCGGGCGATGCGGTGGTGATCATGGACGCCGATCTCCAGCATCCGCCGGAGACGATCCTGCTTTTCCTGGAGAAGTGGCGCGAGGGCTATCTCAACGTCTATGGCCAGCGCTCGGACCGCGACGGCGAGACCCGGCTGAAGCGCAATTTCGCCAAGGTCTTCTACCGGCTCTTCGCCCGCTTCGGCGAGACGGAGCTGCCGGAGGGCGCCGGCGATTTCCGCCTGCTCGACCGCAAGGTGGTCGATGCGCTGCGGGCGCTGCCGGAGCGGGCGCGCTTCTCGAAGGGGCTTTATGCCTGGGTTGGGTTCCGCTCGACGGGGGTGAGCTTCGACGTCGCCGAGCGCGAGCACGGCGTCTCGAAATTCCGCTATCGCAAGCTATTTTCCTTCGCCTTCGACGGGCTCTCCTCCTTCTCGACCGTGCCGCTCAAGATCGCGACCTGGGCCGGCGTCGTGATCGCGCTGATGGCGGCACTGACGGCCCTGTTCTTCGTGCTGCGAACGCTGTTCTTCGGCACCGACCTGCCCGGTTTCCCGTCGCTGATCGTCTCGATCATGTTCTTCTCGGGCATCCAGCTCGTCTCGCTGGGCATGATCGGCGAATATGTCGGGCGCATCTTCGCGGAAGTGAAGCGCCGGCCGCTCTACCTCATCGGCGAGCGCGTCGGCTTCGACGCCCGTACCGTCGACCACCCGCGCGGCGACGCGCTGCCGCCGCTGATCCGGTAGACGCAGCTCTCGTCATTGCGAGCGCAGCGAAGCAATCCAGGGGATGTCGGGCACACCGTTCTGGATTGCTTCGCTCCGCTCGCAATGACGGTGAGCCAGTGGCGCCGCACTGGACCATCCTTCGAGACGCCGCTATGCGGCTCCTCAGGATGAGGGCTGACGACGACAGCCCCGGAGCCCCGATGTTCAAGAAAATCCTCTCCGTCGGCGGCTTCACCCTCCTGTCGCGGCTTTCCGGCTTCGTGCGCGACATCGTGCTGGCGGCTGTGCTCGGCGCGGGCGCGATGATGGACGCGTTTTCGGTGGCGCTGCGGCTGCCCAACCATTTCCGGGCGATCTTCGGCGAGGGCGCAGTCAACCAGGCCTATATCCCGGCCTATGCGCGCATCCGGGAGCAGGGCGGCGAGGCGGCGGCCGCGCTCTTCTCCAACCGCGTCTTCAGCCTGAACCTGATCGTCCAGCTCGTGCTGGTGGCGATCGCCCTGCCCTTCATGCCGGAGATCGTGCGGCTGCTGGCGCCGGGCTTCGCGAATGATCCGCTGCGCTTCGATCTCGCGGTTGCGCTGACGCGGATCACCTTTCCCTATCTGCTCTTCATCACGCTGGTGACGCTGCTCTCGGCCAATCTGAATGCGGTCGATCGCTATGCGGCGGCAGCCGCGGCGCCGATCCTGATGAATCTCTGCCTCGTCGCGGCACTCGCCGTCGCCTTCCTGTTTCCGAACGCCGCCTATGCCGCGGCCTGGGGCATGGCGGCGGCCGGCGTGCTGGAATGGCTGCTGCTGGCTTTCGCCGCGCGCCGCGCCGGCGTCGCCGCCGCCCTGACACGACCGCGGCTCGACGCCGATGTGAAGAGCTTCTTCAAGGCCTTCGGGCCGGCGGTGATCGGCTCGGCCGGCGTGCAGATCGCGCTCTTCGCCGACACGATCATCGCCTCGCTGCTCCCGGCGGGCGCCTATGCGGCGCTGTACTATGCCGAGCGGCTCTACCAGCTTCCGATCGGCGTGATCGCGATCGGCGTCGGCACGGTGCTGCTGCCGACGATGAGCCGCCTGCTCGCGGCCGGCGACGAGGCGGCCTCCGACCGCGCGCAGAACCGG
This sequence comes from Allobosea sp. R86505, assembly GCF_042466375.1. Taxonomy (NCBI): domain Bacteria; kingdom Pseudomonadati; phylum Pseudomonadota; class Alphaproteobacteria; order Hyphomicrobiales; family Alloboseaceae; genus Allobosea; species Allobosea sp. R86505. Next base: position 4,179,842 of record NZ_JAXHPY010000001.1, read on the forward strand.
GCAATCGCGCTGACGGTGGTGGCGGCGGCGCCCTTCGCGGCGGCCTTCCTCGCGATTCCCGAACTGATCGTCTCGGCCCTGTTCGAGCGCGGGCGCTTCGATGCGACTGCCAGCCAGGCGGCGGGCGCGGTTCTGCTGGCCTATGCGGTGGGCCTGCCGGCGATCGTGCTGATCCGCACCCAGGTCTCGACCTTCCAGGCACGCGGCGACACGACGACGCCGATGTTCGTCTCGCTCGCCGCCATCGGCGCGAATGTCGCGCTCAAGCTCTTGTTGTGGCGCGATTTCGGCGCGGCCGGGCTAGCGCTGGCGACGGCGGCCGGCGCCTGGATCAATGTCGCGACCCTGTTCGTCCTCGGCATCCGGCGCGGCTGGGCCCGGCCGGACCCGCGACTGGGGACGCTGATCGCCGTCGCTGTCCTGGCTGCGATCCTGGCGGGGTTGATGGCGCGCTTCGCGGCGCCCGCGCTCCTCACAGCGCTTTCAGGTCTCGCCTTCGAGCCGCGGCTGGTCGCGCTCGGGCTGGTCGGGCTGGGGGCGGCGACGCTTTACGGCGTTGTTCTGGCCGCTGGGCTCCAGGCCACAGGGACGCTGCGACTGTTGCGGTAGAGCTCAGATCACGATGGTTTCGCGTGGAAACACGGCGTCATCCTGGACAAGCCGCGAAGCGGCGCAGCTCCGGGATCCATCGTAGAGCACCGACGAGCCCTATGAAGGATCCCGGGTCGACCTGCGGTCGCCCAGGATGACGGCTGTGTTTCCGAGTGAGGTTATCATCAACCCAGCAGGCCCCGCGCCCGCTCGCCCAGCAGCGTCGCCGCCTCGTCGACCATGCGCGTGACGATCTCGGCCGCCGACGGCACGTCGGCGATCAGCCCCACCGCCTCGCCGACGATGACGGCGGCATTGTCGGGATCGCCGGCCGTGAAGGCGTCGCGATAGGCCGGCGCCTCCTGCTCGATCGCCGCCTTCAGCGCCTCGTCGCGGCCGGCCCAGCGCGCGGTGAAGGCATTCGTGGCGACGCGGATGTCGAAGGGTTTCGGCCAGTCGAGCCGGCGGGCGATGTCGGGCAGCGAGGTGCGGACCGTGCCGTCGCCGGTGGCCGCCAGAGCCGCCTCCTGCTGCCGTTCATGGACCAGAGCCTCGCGGCTCGCCCAGAAGCGGGTGCCGACCAGCACGCCGTCGGCACCCAGCATCAGCGAGGCCGCCAAGCCGCGGCCGTCGGCGATGCCGCCCGCCGCGAGCAGCAGCGTGTCGGGGCTCTCACGCGCCAGCAGATCGGCGACCTCGGGCACGAAGGGGAAGGTCGCGCGGCGGTGGCCGTGGCCGCCGGCCTCGCCGCCCTGCGCGATGATGATCGCCGCCCCCGCATCGAGCGCTTGGCGGACATGGTCGAGCGACTGGCACTGGCAGATCAGCGGGATCTCCGCCGCCGCGATCTCCACGGCGAAGGGCGCGGGATCGCCGAAGGAGAGCATCAGCGCCGCAGGGCGATGCGCGAGCGCGGCCGTCAGCAGATGCAGCTGCTTCGCCAGCGACCAGGTGATGAAGCCGCAGCCGGTGCGGGTGTTGCCGGCCTGGGCAAACTCCCGTTCGAGCCAGGCTTCGTCGCCATAGCCGCCGCCGATCAGCCCCAGGCCCCCGGCCCGGGTCACCGCGGCAGCGAGCGCCCCGCCGGCCGCCAGCGCCATCGGCGCCGACAGGACGGGGTGCTCGATGCCGAGCCGCCGCGTCAGCCTTGTGACGAGGCGCGCCATGCTCAGGCGGACTTGCTGTTGGCCAAGGTCTTGCTGCTGGCGAAGTCCATGTAGAGCTCGCGGGCCTTGCGGTAGAACGGGCCGGGCTGGAGCTGGCGGTTGTCGATGCGGCCGACCGGCACGACCTTGGAGTAGTTGCCCGAGGAGAAGATCTCGTCGGCCTGCTCGAAGTCGCTGTAGCGCAGGCTGGTCTCCTCAACCGTGACGCCGTCCTGCCGCAGCAGGCCGATGACGCGCTGGCGGGTGATGCCGTTCAGGAAGGTGCCGTTGGGGACCGGCGTCTTCACCACGCCGTCCTTGGCGAGGAAGATGTTGGAGGTCGCGGTCTCCGCGACATTGCCGAGCATGTCCAGCACCAGCGCATTGTCGAAGCCGGCGGCCTTGGCGGCGCGCAGCGTGCGGGCATTGTTGGGGTAGAGGCAGCCGGCTTTGGCGTCGGTCGGGGCGGTCTCGACCGTCGGGCGGCGGAAGACGCCTTGCGTCACCGAGAGCCCGTTGGCCGGCAGGCCCATCGGCGCCTCGAACAGGCACAGGCAGAAGCGCGTCGAATCCTCGTCGGGGATGATGGTGGAGACGCCGTCGGCCTCGGCCCAGTACATCGGCTTGATGTAGAGCGCGACATCGCCCTTGAACTTCCTGATGCCCTCATGCGCCTTAGCGATGATCGTCTCGGCGCTCTCGGTGGGTTTCAGGCCGAGCGCGGTCGCGGAGCGGTTCACACGCGCCGCGTGGAGCGCGAGATCGGGCGCCAGGCCGTTGAACCAGCGGGCACCGTCGAAGACCGAGGAGCCCTGCCAGGTCGCATGGCTGCGCGGCCCCATGATCGGCGGGTTGCCCTCGTGCCACTCTCCCTCGAACCAGGTCCAAGTCTGCGAATACCAGGCCATCAGGCGCTCCCGTGTGTCACGATCGACGATGCGCGCACCGTCTGCCCCCGCCCTGCCGCCGTCAACATGCAGCCCCGCACAACCCGATGACGGGATGTGATGGAAGCGATCGGTCGCGGTGATGGATCAAAAGCCCAGCGCGCGCAGGCCGGCGATGGCGCTCATGCCGACGACGAGCGCGAGCAGTTCGTTGCGACGCAGGATCATGCTGCCCATCGCGGCCAGCAGCGCGATGCCGGCCGCCAGCCCGAGCCGCTCGATCAGCGGCAGGACGGTGGCGGCGATGATCGATCCCGGCAGGGCCGCCAGCCCTCGGCGGACATGCGGCGTCAGCGGGATGAAGCCCATCAGCACCACGCCGGCGATGCGGCAGAGATAGGTCGCGACCGCCATGGCGACGATCGCGATGACGGCGCCCCAGGCGCCAGGATTCACGGAGCCGAGATCAGGCAGCGTCATCGCTGAACGCTCCCACGATCGCGCCAGTCAGGGAGCCGACGATGATGAAGGCGTAGCCCTCGACCAGCTTGGCCGTCAGCAGGGCGGCGAGGCCCGCGGCGACCCAGGGCACGGCGGCGCGGCGACCGCGCCAGAGCGGCACGATCATCGCGGCGAAGAAGATCGGCATGACGAGGTCGATGCCGAAGGCGCGCGGATCGGAGACCAGCGCGCCGAGCCAGTAGCCCAGCCCCGTGAGCAGGACCCAGACCACCCAGAGCAGCAGGCCGGCGCCGATCAGGACGCCGAGATCGCGCCCACCCTCGGCCCGGTAGCGCGTGCCGATGACCCAGTTGGCGTCGGTGAAGAAGAACAGGTGGAGCGCATTCAGCGCCTTTGGATAGGGCGCGAACCAGGGCTGCAGCGAGGCGCCCTGCAGGATCATGCGGGAGTTGACGGTGGCCGTGACGACGGCGAGCCCAACGATCGCGCCCCAGCTCCATTCCGGCCGCCAGAGCTCCATCGCGACGAGTTGCGAGATGCCGCCATAGACCAGTGCGCTCATCAGCAGCGTCTCGACGAGGCTCAGCCCCTTGGCCGCGGCCGCCGCGCCGAAGGCGACCGCGAAGACGACGACGCCGGGCACCAGCACCATGACCTTGCGCATGCCCAGGCGCATGCCGGCCGCGCTCACCCGTGCCGCAGTTCGCTCCATCGACGGCTTCTCTCCCATGGTGCGTGGCCGTCTTTGGCCGCCCTTGCGCCGCCCGGGCGAGCGGGAGGCGTGGTGTCCTTCCAAAGCCGAACCGCGCCGCAGGTCAACGCTGTCAGACGGGCGGGGCGCATGAGCCGCACACAGGGCGCGATGGCGGGTGGCGACGTCCTGCCCTATCCTGCCGCGATGATCTGGCTCCGCAATGCCGACGACATCGCCGAGAGCCTCCCGGCCGTCTGGCTGGTGGCGACGCCGCAGCGGCCGACGACGCTGCCCGCGCGCTCGGCGCTGCGTCGGGGCATGGGGGCCCGCATCCTGGCGCGGCAGCTCGGCCTGCCGCCGGAGGCGGTCGCGATCGGCCATGACGGGCGCGGGCGGCCCCGGGTCGAGCATCCGCGCGGCAGCGGGCTGCATCTCTCGCTGGCGACGCGGGCCGGCTGGGTGGCGGTGGCGCTCGCCCATCGGCCGGTCGGCGTCGATGTCGAGGCCGTGGACGACACGGCCGTCCCCCCGATGGGCGTCCTGCATCCGGAGGAATCGGCCTGGCTTCTCGCCCAGCCGCGGGACGAGCGCCCCCTCGCCTTCGCGCGCCTCTGGAGCGCCAAGGAGGCCTATGTGAAGGCGCTGGGGACGGGTTTCGCGCGCGCGCCGGAGAGCTTCGCCGTCTCACTCTCGCCGGAGGGGCGGCTGACGGTGCGGGACGGAGCCGAAGCCGCGGCCGAAAGCGGTGTCAGTCGCACCCTCGAAAACGGCGGCCAGGATGTCCTGGCCGCCGCGATCGTCGTCATCGGTTAAGGTGGAGGGCGGCTCAGCCCTCGGCCTCGCGGTTGCCGCGCCGCTGCTTCAGCACATAGGCGATGGCGCAGACGAGCGCAGCGCCGATCACCGAGGTGACGTAATGCGGCATGTTCGCCGGGACGATGCCGATGGCGCTGACATCGGTCGGGACCGGCTTGATCCAGGTCGGCATGTTGACCTCGAGCCAGCGCAGCACGGCGATGTCGCCCAGGATCATCTCGGCCGCGATCCAGCCCAGCAGGGCGGCGCCGATCCAGATCAGGATCGGGTAGCGGGTGATGATCGCGGTCAGGAACTGCGCGCCCATGATGATCAGCGGGATCGAGAGCAGCAGGCCGAAGATGAAGAGCTCGGGATGACCGCGCGAGGCTGCGGCGATGGCGATGACGTTGTCGAGGCTCATCACCGCGTCGGCGATGGCGATGGTGCGCACCGCCTGCCAGAGCGTGGTGCCGCCGTCGATCTCGGCATGGCTCTCGTCTTCACCGAGCGCGAGCTTGACGGCGATCCAGAACAGCAGGAGGCCGCCGATGATCTTCAGATAGGGGACCAGCAGCAAGTAGGTGACGACCAGCGCGAAGATGATGCGCAGGCCGATCGCCGCGGATGCGCCGAGCCAGATGCCGACCTTGCGCTGTTTCTCCGGCAGGGAGCGGCAGGCGAGCGCGATCACGACCGCGTTGTCGCCCGACAGCAGCAGGTCGATCCAGATGATCTGCAGCAGCGAGACCCAGAATTGGGAGGATGAAAAATCCATTGGTCAGTCAATTCCTCATCGATCGGGGCAATGCGCCCTCCTGTGACCTCACGGGCCGCTCAACGCAAGAGGCCCGAGCGGCCATGGGGCAGCAAAACCGTCGGCGGCGCGCCGCCTCGCCCCAACGGTGGGCGGCGGGCCGGGTTCCATGGCGCTCAGCCCAGCGCCTGCTCGACCGCCTTGCCGGCGGCCTCCGTACCCAGCGAGCCGCCGAGATCGCGGGTGCGGGTGCGGGCGTCGCCCAGCGCCCGCTCGATGGCGGCCTCGATGCCCTTGGCGGCTTCCGTCTCGCCGAGATGGTCGAGCATCATCGCCGCCGACCAGATCTGGCCGATCGGATTGGCGATGCCCTGGCCGGCGATATCGGGCGCCGAGCCATGGACCGGCTCGAACAGCGACGGGTAATCGCCGGTCGGGTTGATGTTGCCCGAGGGCGCGATGCCGATGGTGCCGGTGCAGGCCGGGCCGAGATCGGACAGGATGTCGCCAAACAGGTTGGAGGCGACGACGACGTCGAACCGGTCCGGATTGAGCACGAAATGCGCGGTCAGGATGTCGATATGGTACTGGTCGACGCTGACCTCGGGGTAGTTCTTCGCCATCTCCTTCACCCGTTCGTCCCAGTAGGGCATGGTGATGGCGATGCCGTTCGACTTGGTGGCCGAGGTCAGCTTCTTGCGCGGGCGGCGCATGGCGAGTTCGAAGGCGTATTTCAGCACGCGGTCGACGCCGACGCGGCTCATCACCGTCTCCTGCATGACGATCTCGCGCTCGGTGCCGGCATACATGCGGCCGCCGACGGAGGAATACTCGCCCTCGGTGTTCTCGCGGACGACGAAGAAGTCGATGTCGCCGGGCTTGCGGCCCACCAGCGGCCCGGGCACGCCGGGCATCAGCCGCACCGGACGCAGGTTCACATATTGATCGAATTCACGCCGGAACAGCAGCAGCGAGCCCCAGAGCGAGATGTGGTCGGGCACCTTGGCGGGCATGCCGACGGCGCCGAAGAAGATCGCGTCATGGCCGCCGATCTGGTCCTTCCAGTCGTCGGGCAGCATCTTGCCATGCTTGGCGTAGTAGTCGCAGGAGGAGAAATCGAATTCGTCCAGGCGCAACTCGAAGCCGTATTTCTTCGAGGCCGCCTCGAGGATGCGCAGACCCTCGGGCATCACCTCCTTGCCGATGCCGTCGCCTGCGATGGCGGCGATGCGGTAGACGCGGTTGGTACGGCTCATGACTTGTCTCCGAAGAAGGCGATGAATTGCGCTGCGACGAGATCGGGGATCTCCTCGGCCAGATAATGCCCGCCGGGCAGGCCCTGGCCTTGGACGTTCTCCGCGCGCAGGCGCCAGAGCGCCAGCGGATCGAAGCACTTTCCGATGATGCCGTTCTCGCCCCAGAGCGCCAGCAAGGGCTGCGTCAGCTTGCGGCCGCCATCCTCGTCGTCATGGCGGATGTCGATAGTGGCGGCGGCGCGGTAGTCCTCGCAACTGCCATGAATGGTCTGCGGATCGGCAAAGCAGCGCAGGTAGTGCGCCAGCGCCTCGGGCGCGAAGGGCATCAGGCCGGCGGCGCCCGAACCGCACTTCTTGCGCCAATACGCCTCCGGATCGGCCCCGATCATCCTCTCCGGGAAGGGGGCCGGCAGGATCAGGAAGAACCAGTGCCAATAGGCGCGGGCGAAGGCGTCGGTGGTGCCGGCATACATCTCGCGCGTCGGCGCGATGTCGAGCGTGGCGAGCTTGGTCACCCGCTCGCCATGGTCGAGCGCCAGCCGGTGGGCGACGCGGGCGCCGCGGTCATGCGCGCCGACCATGAACCGCTCATGGCCCAGCCGCGTCATCACCTGCGCCATGTCGAGCGCCATGGCGCGCTTGGAATAGGGGAAGTGCTCGGAATCGGTCAGCGGCTTGTCGCTATCGCCATAGCCGCGCAGATCGGCGCAGACGAGGGTGAAGCGGTCCTTCAGGCGCTGCGCCAGCTTGTGCCAGAGCACATGGGTCTGCGGATAGCCGTGCAGCAGCAGCAGCGCCGGCCCCTGCCCGCCCGTCCGCACCCGAATGCGCGCGCCCGAAGTCGCGACATCGAGCAGGCGGAAGCCGGGGAAGAGGCTGTCGGTGACGGGGAGATCGGTGAGGGGCATGGGCGCCACGTCAGAGTGTGCGGTCTCAAGCGCGTACGCCCATTCCGGCGGAATTGCGCGCAGCGATTATTACACAATCCCAATCAATGGTGGCGACGGCACCGCAACGGCCTCTTCCTTCTCCCGGATGGGAGAAGGTGGCGCGGAGCGCCGGATGAGGGTGTGCCGTTGCAGCAAGAACGCGCCACGGCTCCGTCGCGCCCTTGCGATCAGCGGCGGGCCCTCACCCCTGCCCCTCTCCCATCCGGGAGAGGGGTTCCCCGAGCCCTACCCCCGCAGTGCCGCGCCGTAGCGCTTGGCCATCTCGGCGACGATCTTGGCGCCGACCGACTCGATCTCTGCCTCCGTCAGCGTCTTCTCAACCGGCTGGAGCGTGACCGCGAGCGCGACCGACTTCTTGCCGGGCTCGACGCCCTGGCCCTCGTAGAGGTCGAAGACGGAGACGTCCGAGATCAAAGCTCGGTCGGCGTTCTGGGCCGACTTGACCATCTCGCCCGCGGCGGTCGCCTTGTCGACGATGAAGGCGAAGTCGCGCGTCACCGGCTGGAAGCCCGACAGCGCGAGCTTTGGCTTGACCTTGGTCGGCCTGTATTTCGGCAGCGGCAGCGCATCGAGATGGATCTCGAAGGCGACCAGCGGGCCCTTGACGTCGAGCGCCTTGAGGATGCGGGGATGGACCTCGCCGAACGCGCCAATCACGCCCTTGGGGCCGAAGCGCAGCGTCGCCGAGCGTCCGGGATGGGCCCAGGCCGGCCCGCCCGCGACAACCTGCAAACCGCCGACCGGCACGCCGAGCCCAGCGAGCAGGCCCATCACGTCGGCCTTGGCGTCGAAGGCGTCGACGGGCTTGGCGGCGCCGTCCCAATGGCGCCCGGCGCCTTCGAGACGCGCGGTGCCGCGGCGCAGACCCGTGGCGGCGATCAACTGCCCCTCCGGCTCGTCGCTCTGGAAGATCTGCCCGACCTCGAAGAGCGCGACATCGCCTAAGCCCCGATCGGCATTGGCCTGCGAGGCCCGGATCAGCCCCGGCAGCAGCGAGGGCCGCATGTCGGACAGATCGGCGGCGATCGGATTGGCCAGCGCGAGCGCGCGCGAGCCGCCGCCGAAGAGCTTTGCCTGATCATGCGAGATGAAGGACCAGGTCACGGCCTCGACCATGCCGCGGCTGGCGAGCAGGCGCTTGGCCTGGCGCGTGCGCTTCTGGAGAACCGTGAGGACGGGCTTGATCACCTCGCCGGTGATGCGCGGCAGCGGCGTCGAGACGACACGATCGAGCCCGGCGATGCGCAGGATCTCCTCGACGAGATCGGCCTTGCCGCCGACATCGGCCCGCCAGGAGGGGGCCGCGACCTTGACGCGCTCGCCCTGCCCCGAGACGTGGAAGCCCAGCGAGGTCAGCGCGAGCTTCATCTCGACCACCGGCAGATCGAGCCCGGTCAGGCGCTTGACCTCCGACCAGGGGAAGTCGATCGCATGGGCGCTGTCGGGCAGTTCTCCGGCGAAGACCATTTCCGAAGGCTCGCCGCCGCAGAGCTCGACGATCATCGCCGTGGCGAGATCCAGCCCCGGGCGGCAGAAATCGGGATCGACGCCGCGCTCGAAGCGGTAGCGCGCATCGGAGGTGATGCCGAGCGCGCGGCCCGAACGGGCGATGTTGAGCGGGTCCCACAGCGCGCTCTCGACGAGCACGTCGGTGGTGCCTTCGTCGCAGCCCGAGGCCTCGCCGCCCATGATGCCGGCGATCGACTCGACGCCCGCCTCGTCGGCGATGACGACCTGATCGGAGGTCAGCGTGTAGGTCTTGCCGTCGAGCGCCACGATGGTCTCGCCGTCGCGGGCGCGGCGCACGACGAGGTCACCCTTGACCTTGGCCGCGTCGAAGACGTGCAGCGGGCGGTTGCGGTCGAGCGTCATGAAGTTGGTGATGTCGACCAGCGCATTGATGGGCCTGAGCCCCACGGCGCGCAGCCGCGCCTGCAGCCAGTCCGGCGAAGGGCCGTTCTTCACGCCGCGCACCAGCCGCAGGCCGAAGACCGGGCAGAGCGACGCGTCCTCGGGGGCGAAGTCGAGCTTCACATCGACGGGACAGGGAAAGGCGCCGCGCACGGGCGCAACAGACGGCGTCGTCGTCCGGCCGAGGCCGGCGGCGGCGAGATCGCGCGCGATACCGGCGACGCCGAGCGCGTCGGCCCGGTTGGGCGTGACCGCGATCTCGATGACCGGATCGCTCAGGCCGGCATAGGCGGCATAGGGCTGGCCGACCGGCGCGTCCTCCGGCAGGTCGATGATGCCGTCATGGTCCTCCGAGAGCTGCAGCTCGGCGGCCGAGCAGAGCATGCCGTTGGATTCGACGCCGCGGATCACACCCTTGCCGAGCGTGATGTCCTTGCCGGGGATATAGGTGCCGGGCGGGGAGAAGACGCTCTTCATGCCGGTGCGGGCATTGGGCGCGCCGCAGACGACCTGCACGGGCTCGCCCGCGCCGGTGTCGACCAGGCAGACGCGCAGGCGGTCGGCATTGGGGTGCTGCTTGGCGTCGATCACATGGGCCACGGTGAAGGCGGCGAGCGCCTTGGCCTTGTCCTCGACGCCCTCGACCTCGAGCCCGACCCGGGTCAGGGCCTCCGTGATGGCCTCGACCGTGTCGGTCGTGTCGAGATGATCCTTCAACCAGGACAGGGTGAACTTCATGAGCGTCCGTCACTTCTCGTCATTGCATGGGACATCGGGGCCGGCGCGGCGTTCAGCTCGTCCTCCCCGTCCGTCTTGATCTTCATGGCGTTACCGCGCCAGCTCACCTCGCGGGCGACGAAGGCATAGGCCCAGACGCCGGGAAAGACGATGTCGCGGATCAGCAGCGCCAGCGGCATGCGCCAGGAGCCGTACCAGCCGACGCCGCGCGCGAAGGCCAGTTCGGCCGCGTACCAGGGCAGCAGGACGAGGAGCGGGGCGAGCCAGGCGGAGTAGCCGAAGGCCGGCAGCGCGACGGCCGCCGCCAGCACCGCCAGCAGCGGGCCGGACAGGATTTCGGGCAGGAAGAAGGGCAGGAAGGTGACGCGCCGCAGCCGCGCCCAGCGGAACTGGCGCTGGACGACATCATGCAGGCTGCGCTGCCCCAAGGGCTGCTCGAAGGGCTGGCCGACGAGATGGACATGCTTGCCGGCGCGGCGCACGAGCTTCGTCGCCGCCGCGTCCTCGGCGATCTCCTCGCCGAGGACGCCGATGCCGCCGCGGGCATCGAGGAACGGCTTGTTCCAGAGCATCGACTTGCCCTGGGCGAAGCCGAACCCGCAGGCCTCGCCGGCAAACTGCCAGCGCGCCTGGAAGGTGTTGAGGAAAGCACATTCCAGCTCGGCCCAGAAGCCGAAGGGCCGCGAGCCCACCGGCGTCGAGCAGACGAGCCCGGTCTCCTCCCCCCAGGAGGCGAGCAGGCGCTGGATGTAATCCCTGGGCATCAGCACGTTGGAATCGGCGAGGATGACCCATTCGGTCCGCGCCGCCTCCCAGCCCTTGACGCAGTTGTTGAGCTTGGGATTGGCGCTGACCTTCACGTCGCCGGTCACGAGCTTCACGCGCTCGTCCCCATAGCGGGCGATCAGTTCCTCGATCATCGGCACGATCGGGTCGTCCGGATCGGCGACGGCGAAGATCGTGACGTAGTCGGGATAATCCAGTTCGAGGCCGGAGATCGCCGTCTCGCGGCTGAAGGCCTCGATGCCGCGCAGGGGGCGCACGATCGTCACCGGCGGCAGCGCCGCGAGCAGGGCCGTCTGCCGGTCGCGCCGGCGCAGGCGCACATAGGCGATCGCCTGGCAGAGCAGGTTCGTCGCGACGAGCAGCGCGGCGAACAGGCCTGCCCATCCCGCGGCCGTCATGACATAGCCCTCCGGTTGGCGGCGGCACTCACGCGGAGAGGCCGCCGGTCAGCGTCGGCAGGTCGAGCGGGCGGAAGCCGTAATGACTGAGCCAGCGCACATCCGCCTCGAAGAAGGGGCGCAGGTCCGGCATGCCGTATTTCAGCATGGCGATGCGGTCGATGCCCATGCCCCAGGCGAAGCCCTGATGGGTTTCCGGGTCGAGCCCGCAATTGCGCAGCACGTTCGGATGGACCATGCCGCAGCCGAGGATCTCGAGCCAGTCCTCGCCCTCGCCGAAACGGATCTCGCCGCCCTTGCGCGAGCACTGGATGTCGACCTCGACCGAGGGCTCGGTGAAGGGGAAGAAGGAGGGCCGGAAGCGCATCTTGACCGTGTCGATCTCGAAGAACGCCTTGCAGAACTCCTCGAGGATCCACTTCAGGTGGCCCATATGGGCCTTCTTGTCGATCACCAGCCCCTCGACCTGGTGGAACATCGGCGTATGCGTCTGGTCGGAATCCATCCGGTAGGTGCGGCCCGGACAGATCACGCGGATCGGCGGGGGCGAGGCCAGCATGGTGCGGACCTGGACCGGGGAGGTGTGGGTGCGCAGGAGCTTGCGCTCGCCATTCGTGTCAGGCGCAAAGAAGAAGGTGTCATGCATCTCGCGGGCCGGATGGCCGACGGGGAAGTTCAGTTTGGTGAAGTTGAGGTCGTCGGTCTCGACATCGGGCCCTTCGGCGATCGAGAAGCCCATGTCGCCGAAAATCGCGGTGATCTCGTCGATGACCTGGCTGATCGGGTGGATGCGCCCGCGGGCTTCGGGCCCCTCGCGCACCGGCAGCGAAACGTCGATCGTCTCGGAGGCGAGCCTGGCCTCGAGCGCGGCCTCGGCCAGCGCCTCCTTGCGGGCCGACAGCGCCGTCTGGACCTGGTCGCGCAGGCCGTTGATCAGCGGCCCCTTCTCCTTGCGCTCGTCGGGCGTCATCCCGCCCAGCGTCTTCAGCAGGGCCGAGATCGAGCCGGCCTTGCCGAGCGCGCCGATCCTGACCTGCTCCAGCGCGGCTTCGTCCTGCGCCTCGGCAATCTCGGCAAGAAGGCTCGCGCCCAAGTGATCGATCTCGTTCATGCCTGCTCTGGTCCGTTTGCGAGGCATCTTCTAGGGTGTCACCCGCCACGATGCTAGAGGCAATCACGCCGGCAAAGCAGGCCGGCGCGCGCAAAACCGGGAGGTTTGACGATGATGGGCACCGCATCATGACAGGCCTGTCGCAATCGCGTCCGAAACTGGCCCTGTGGCGCCCGCTGCGCGCCACGATCGCCGCTGTGCTGCTGGCGATCGGCCTTGCCGGGCCGGCCCTGGCCCAGGATGGGGCGCGCGTCACCGTTACCGGCGAGATCGCCGACAGCTGGTGCACGGTCAGCGGGCTGATGTTCGCCAGGGGCAGCGCCCATCACCAATGCGCCGTCTGGTGCGCGCTCGGCGGCATTCCCGTCGCGATCCGCGATGCGCAGGGCGCGCTCTACCTGATCCTCCGCATCGGGGACGACAACGACAGCGTCGCCAATCCGCGCATCGCGAGGCTGATGGCGCATGAGGTCACGGTGGACGGCGAATTGCTGGAACGCGATGGCGTGAAATACCTGCTGGTCGACAAGATCGCCGACGACAAGGGCGTGATCAACCTGACCCATGACGAGCACGGCATCCAGCCGTTCGGGAACTGAGGCGATGCGTATCTCGACAGCCTTCATCCTCAGGATCGCAGCGGGGCTTGGCGTCGCGGTACTGGCCGCATTCGCTCCAGCCGTCGCCCAGGCCGCCGAGCCCTGGGGCATCCCGCATGAAAAGCCGGTCGTGCTGAAGGGCCGCGTCGTCGAGGCGCTGTGCCATCTCAAGGGCGTCTGCGCGCCCGATTGCGGCGCTGGCAAGCGCCAGCTCGGCATCCTCGAGGCGGATGGCCGCTTCCGGCTGGTCGGCAAGGGTCAGGTCGATTTCGCCGGGGCTGCGCCCGATCTCGCCGGCTTCTGCGGCCGGGAGGTCGAGGCCGACGGGCTCCTGATCGAGAACCCGGCGATCACTCTGTTCTTCGCGCAGGGCGTCCGGGAGGCTGGCAGCACCGCTCCGTTCACGCCGACCGAGCGCTTCAAGACGCAGTGGGAGGCCCGCAACGGCGCCGCGCCGGAATGGTGGCGCGCCGATCCGGAGTCGAATGCGATCATCGCCGAGACCGGCCCGCTCGGCATCAAGGGCCTCGTGCCCAAGCCGAAGCCCTGAGCGCGAGGATGCGGGCAAGCCCGACGCGACGCGCTCTGCTGGCCGGGCTCGCCGCCGGCTGGAGCCTGCCGGCGCTGGCGCAGCATCACGGCCATTCCGGCCATGCCGCGCCCTCCCCCCGGCCCGATCCGCTGGCGGGACGCTTCGGCGGACCGTTTGTGTTGGTGGATCACAGCGGCAAGGCCGTCAGCGATGGCGACTATCGCGGCCGGTTCATGCTGCTCTATTTCGGCTTCACGCGCTGCACCGACACCTGCCCGATCGACCTGCCGACGATCGCGCAGGCGCTGGACGGGCTCGGCCCGCTGGCGGAACGCGTCGCGCCGCTCTTCGTCACGGTCGATCCCGCCCATGACACGCCGGCGGTGCTGGCGGCCTATGTCGGCGCCTTCCATCCCCGCCTGATCGGGCTCACCGGCAGCGAGGCGCAGATCGCGGCGGTGGCGAAGGCCTACAAGGTGCATCGCCGCAAGCTGACGCTGCCGCATCACGGCGCGGGCGAGCACAGCGTGGACCATGGCTCGCTGACCTATCTGATGGATCGCGAGGGGCGCTTCCTGACGCTTCTCCCGCACAAGACCGGCGCGGATCGCATGGTGGCCGTATTGCGGGGCTATCTGGCGTAAGGCTGGGACAGCCCCACCGGATTCGCAAGACATGCCCGACACCACAGACAAGCCCGACAGCACGGCCCAGAAGACCTCGCCCTCCTACCGCCTCGCGGCGCTCGACCCCGACTTCATCCTCGGCGATTCGACGCGCGGCGCCCGCTTCATGCTCGAATACCAGAAGGCCGAGGACCACTTACGCGCCCGCGGTATCCTCTCGACCATCGTCGTCTTCGGCTCGGCAAGGGTCGGCGAGGGTGATCCCTGGTACGAGGCGGCGCGCGCCTTCGCCCGGCTCGCCTCGGAGCGCGGCGGGGCGCTGGCGGCGAGCGATCTCGGGCGCGATCATGTCATCGCCACCGGCGGCGGGCCCGGCATCATGGAAGCCGCCAATCGCGGTGCGACGGAGGCCGGCGCGCTCTCGATCGGCTTCAACATCACGCTCCCGCACGAGCAGGAGCCCAATGCCTGGTCGACGCCCGATCTGACCTTCCGCTTCCATTATTTCGCGATGCGCAAGATGCATCTGGCGATGCGGGCAGCCGCGCTGGTGGTCTTCCCCGGCGGCTTCGGCACGCTCGACGAGTTGTTCGAGCTGCTGACGCTGGTGCAGACCGGCAAGATGCGCCCGGTGCCGATCGTGCTCTATGACCGCGCCTATTGGCAGGCGCTGCTGAACCTCGAGGTGATGGCGAAGGCCGGGCTGATCCGCGCGCAGGACCTCGCCCTCTTCGCCTATGCGGATACACCGGCGGAGGCTTATGCCCGCATCGTCGAGGGCGCGGGCGACAACTGGCGGCCGGCGACGGAGGATGACGTGCAGACGTGAGCATCCGCGTCATGCTCGGGCGAAGACCCGAGCATGACCTGAACCAGATTCTCGGGTCTTCGCTTCGCTACGCCCGAGAATGACGCAGTGAGCAAACGAAAAAAAGGCCGGCATCGCTGCCGGCCTTTTTTCGTATCTCGTCAGGGCCCGAAAGCTCAGGCGGCCTTGGCTTCCGCCTCGGTGCCGAGCGCGGCCTTGACGGCCTCGACCACCGCCGTGAAGGAGGCGGCGTCGTCGATGGCCATCGCCGACAGGGTCTTGCGGTCGAGCTCGATGCCGGCCTTGTGCAGGCCGTTGATGAACATCGAGTAGACCAGGCCGTGCTCGCGCACCGCCGCGTTCAGCCGCTGGATCCAGAGCGCGCGGAAGGAGCGCTTCTTGTTCTTGCGGTCGCGATAGGCGTACTGCATCGAGCGATCGACGGCCGCCTTGGCGGCGCGGATCGTGTTCTTGCGGCGGCCATAGAAGCCCTTGGCGGCCTTGAGTGTCTTCTTGTGCTTGGCATGGGACGTTACGCCCCGTTTCACGCGAGCCATGTTCGATCTCCGGAAAGGTTAGAGGGCGTCAGCCGTTGGGGAGGAAATACTTCTTCACGTTGGCCGCATCGCCCTCGAAGAGGACGTTGGTGCCGCGGTGATTGCGGAGCTGCTTGTTGGTCCGCTTGATCATCCCGTGACGCTTTCCAGCCTGGGCGTAGAGCACCTTGCCGGTTCCGGTGATCTTGAACCGCTTCTTAGCGGCCGATTTCGTCTTGATCTTGGGCATTTTCGCTCCTCATAGGTCGCGAGCGCGCAAACGGCGCCGCTTCATGTTTGCTTGCGGGAAGCAAAGATCGACCGCCACGGCAGCCCTTATCAGCCGGGCGATCGAAGGCCGCGCGTATGACAGAAAAGGTGCAGGCTGGCAAGCGCGGGGGTGCGGGCGGGCCCGGCCGCCCCGCCCTACTCCGCCGCCTGGACGAGCGCCGGCCCGCCCTCGCCCTGGAGCCTGGCGCCGAGGCGGTCGACGTCGAGCAGCATCAGCATGCCCCCCGGCTCGCCGCGGGCGTTGCGGGTCGCGACGACGCCGAGCGCGGGAACATCGGTCTTCGAGGTCAGGTCGCGCAGGGGCTGCAGTTCGGAGGCCGCGATCTCGGGGATGATGCCGAGCGCGTCGACGATCAGGCCCAGCGTGCGGCCGGCGGCGCGCACGATGACGATCTGCTGCTCCTCGGAGGAGGCGTCGGGAATGCCGAGCAGCCGGGCGAGACGCAGCACGGGCACCGGCTGGCCCTCATGCAGTTTGTAGCCGGCGAGCAGGCCGTCTCCCGCCTTCTTGGCCGAGGGCTTGAGGCCGGCGATATCGACGGCCTCGATGACGTCGCGGGCGGGGACGCCGAGCCAGTGGCGGCCGATATGGAAGGTCGCGACCTCGAAGGCCTCGACCCCGTCGGCGGGCTTCTGCGCGGCCAGCGCCACCGAGGCGACGCCCGCCGCCGGGCGGGCCGCGCTGTCGGCCGCGACCTCGCCGAGCGGCACGGCGCAGATCGCCACGACATCGGCGCGGTGGCCGTCGCTGGTCTTGTATTCGCGATAGCCCTTGGAGAGCGCGGCGCCGACGGCCATGTGCTTGCCCTCGAAGCTGCGGATGCCGGCGAGATCGCCATCGCGCTCGAGCGCCGCGGCGTCGATCGGGAGCGGGCTTTGCGCGCCCACGGCGAAGCGCGGATCGCTGGAGGAGATGATCCGGCCATCGCCGCCGACCAGCAGCGTGAAGGCGCCCGGCAGGGCGGCGCCCTCCTCGTCGGTGGGCAGGGAATCGGCGAGGATCGCCGAAAATTGCGGTGTCGAGTCGAAGACGATGGCGATGCCGCCGAGCGCCCGCCCCCCGGCCGGGCTCTGGACGGCCGCTGTGTAGATCAGCGTCTCCGCCTCGTCATAAAGCGGCGTCGGCTCGAAGGCGGAGACGGCGTAATGCTGGCCGGTGCGCAAAGCGAGCGTGCGGCCCACCCATTCGGCCTCGAGCGTCTGCCCGACGAGATGCGCTTGCGAAGGCTGCGACACGGCAACGACAATGCCCTGCGCATCGAACAGGATGAGGTTGCTGTAGACGGTGTAGAGCGCGTTGATGGTGGCGAGGATCTCGCCGCAGAGCCTGCGGCCCTCGGGCGAAGGCGCTGCCAGGACGCGGGCAAAGCTCGCATTCAGCGCCCACCAACGGCAGTCATTGGCGCGCTCGTAAAGATTGCGGTCCATCACGTCGATCGCGAAGGCGGCGCGCGAGCGGCACTTCTCCATGATCGCGGCGACGACGGTGCGGTGGAGATCCCCGATCGAGGCATCGCAGACGGCCTGCGTCTTGCGCCCCGCGCTGGAGATCTCCCAGAGCAGGATCTTCGAGAAGGCGGCGTTGGCGGCGGTCGAGCCGGCCTGGCGGATCGAGCCGTTCCAGACCGCGCGGTTGAGATCGCCCTGGATCGCCGCCGCCTGGCGGGAGACGTTGCGCAACTCGCCCGAGAACAGCCCGGCCCGGCTGGTGACCGCCGCGAGCAGATCCTCGCCGATGCCCTTGCCGAGTTCGCCATCGTCCTGGTCGAACGCCGCCTCGAGCGGAATCAGCCCGAGACCGAGCCAGCCCGGCCCCATATAGCCCTGATAGCCCGATGTTTGGCAGGCCATGGCAAGATATTGCCGTCCGCCCAGCCGGATCACCGGGTCGCGCCCCTGAAGCGCGGAGGGCGAGAGCTTCAGCCCCGCCGGCAACTGGATCGGGCAGGAGCCGGCGACGACGTCACCCTCCGGCGAGACGCAGGCCAGCACGGTCCAGTCATGCTCGGGCAAGAGCTTGCGGAAGATGCCCGCCATCTCGTCAGCCAGCCGGAAGACGAGGACGAGGACGCCGAGCGGGCGCTTGGCCGCATCCTCGACGCGCCAGGCATAGACCAGCGCCTTCTCGTCCGCGACGAAGTCGATAAGCCCGTAATGCTCGACATAGGCGCCGGTGGAGGTCAGCGCCTCCGTTACGATCGGGTGGCGGGCCTCCTGCGCGGGATGGGACGCCAGGCGGGCGCGGATCGCGCCCTCGCGGTCGACCAGCACGATATCGGAATAGACCGAGTATTTCGCGACATAGTCGCGGAAGCGCGCCTCGATCGTCGCGCGCGCCTCGGGCGAGACCGGCGCCTCCAGCATCTCGCGGATGTCGGTGTCGGCGGCGAGGAAGCCGATATCGGCCGTGCGCTCGAACAGGTTGCGGACCAGCACGTCGATGGCGTTCTGCGCCTTGATGCGCAGATCGGTCATCGCCTTGTCGCGTGTTTCCTTGGCGAGATGGCCGAGCAGGCTCGCGGTCAGCGTCTCGAAGGCCGAACGCGTGCCCGACATCTCGGTGGCGTTGCCCGAAAGCTGCCCGAGCAGGGTCAGCGTGTCCCAGGAGGCCTGCAGCCGGTCGAAGACCTGCCGGTAATCGTCGATCGCCCGCATGTGCCGGATCAGGCCGGCCAGCGCCGGATCGATCGCAGGTCCCGTCTGTAGCGTAGGCAAGGGCAGGCGCCTCCGGTAGGCCGTCGCCCGCCGGCACGGCACCGGACGAGGGACGCGAGCACACACGGCCAGCCGGACGTGATGCGCGCGGAAGAAGATCACCAAGCGCGGTGATTCGCATCCGCCCGCTCAGGTGTTCGTGCTCAAATTTCAAGCAGGAAGCCCGCATGAGGGGCGCTGCAACCCACCTGCCTTTACGTCATCTCCAGCATTCAGCGCCCGCGATACACGAGCGGGAACTGCTCGGGCTTGCTCGCCTTGCCGTCGCAGGCCACCTTCTCGCGGTACTCGACCAGGACGAACTCGCCGTCGGGCCCGACACGGTGGCGCTCATACACCCCGCAATCGCCCTCGCTGCGGCCGAGCGCGGTGCCGGTGACGGTGCGGGTCTTGACGTTCCATTCCGGCGACATCAGCTCGGCGGGCGCGCTCGTGCGCTTCTTGCCGGGCGGTGCCTTGAAGCTCAGGAAGCGGAGGTTCTGCGCCGGCTCCGGCAGATAGACCAGCGCATAGACGGCGTTCGCCTGGATGTTGAAGCGCTGACAGGGCAGCTGCCAGATCGCCGATTCCTCCGACATCTGGAAGCCGGTGACGCCGGTCTTCAGCATCTCCGGGTCGCAGCCGAAGCGGCTCTTGAGCAGCGCGGGCAGCGTGCGCGGAATCTGGGCCGGCCTCACGGCGTAGCGGCTGAAGACGCCGTCCAGACCGGCGGGGTCAGCCGCAGCCGCCGGCGGGGCCGCCGGAGGCGATGCCGTGGCGGGGGCAGTCATGCAGCCGGCCCCGCCCTTCACGGTCACGCGCGCCTGCTGCTTGCCGGGCATCGACACGGTCAGCGTACCGCTCTCGATCTCGACCGCCTCGCCCTCGATCTCGCCGAGCTTGAGGTCGAGCACCGCAAAGCCGTCGCCCTCGCCGAGCCTGTAGAGCTGGTAGGGGTAGAGGCCGTAGCCGCCGACCTTGCCGCCGATCGCCACGCGCGTCATCAGCAGGACCTTCTCGCCGACCTTGATGCGCGCGGGCTGGCGGGCATGATTCTGGCCGGTCAGCGCTTCGGTGAAGATGAAGGCGTAGCGGTCCTTGTCGGGATCGCGGTTGGCCTGCCACAGCGCGACCGAGCAGCCCTTCGAGCGGTCGACCTCGGCCTTGTCGAACAGCTTCAGCTCAAGCCTGGTCTCGTCGGGCCTGGCCGGCGCCGGGCTCTGGGCGGGCGCGGGCGTCTGGGCCCCGAGCGACCCCGCTGACATGGCTGCCAGCACCAGCGCGGCCCAAGCCGCCGCAACCCCATTCGACCCCATCGGCACTCCCCCCCCGCAGCGGCCGCGCCCGTCGCAGGCGTCGGTCCCCTCGCGGCCACCCTAGTCAAGGACCAGGCCGGCGAGAACCCGAAAGTGACGCTCGGTCAGAGCCCCTCGATGCGCATCAGCGCCTCGAAATGCTTCTCGGACTGGTGGACCAGCACCTGGCGCCATTCGCGCGCGGTCGCCTCGATCTCGGCGTCGGGAATCAGTTTCAGCGGCCGGCCGGTGGACATGGCCAGCACCTGCTGGCGGCAGGCGCGCTCGAGGAAGTAGAGATCGTCGAAGGCGACCGCGACGGAAGGCCCGCCGATGGTGACGCCGTGATGGGCGAGGAAAGTGATGTCGGCCCCGGCTTCGGCCTTGTTGGCGGCGACGATCGCCTCGCCCTCGCTCTCGTCCAGCGCCAGCCCCCCGAAATGGTCGACATAGAGCGTGCGGCCATGGAAGCGGCAGGCGGTCTGATGGGCCATCTCGAGGCGCCCGCCCTCGACCATGGTCAGCGCGGTTGCATAGGGCATATGGACATGTAGCACCGCGACATGGCGCGGATTGGCCTTGTGGGCGGCGATGTGGATGTTGCGGGCGGTGGCCTCGACCTCGCCCTCCCCTTCCAGAACCTGGCCGCGCTCGTCGATCAGCAGCAGGTCGGAGGGCCTCATCTCCGACCAGTGCACGCCATAGGGGTTGATGAGGTAACGCGGCCGGCCGTCGGAACCGTCCGGCAGCGCGACCGAGAAGTGGTTGCAGATCCCCTCGTTCAGCTCGAACTTGGCGGCGAGGCGCAGGGCGGCGGCGAGATCGCGGCGCTGGCTGGTGAGGCTGGGCTTGGTCATGGCGAGGGGCTCGGGGCTCGAAGGGACGGCGCGAACCCAAGCATCGCGGGCCCCGACATGACAAGGCCCGGCACTGAGGCCGGGCCTGATGCCGATTGCATTGCGCGAGCGGTTAGCGCGGCGCCAGCACCATGACCATCTGGCGGCCTTCGAGCTGCCAGTCACTCTCGACCTTCGCCTGCTCGACGAGATCGGCCTTGACGCGCTCCAGCACCTTCACGCCGAGATCCTGGTGGGCCATCTCGCGGCCGCGGAAGCGCAGGGTCACCTTGACCTTGTCGCCCTCCTCGAAGAAGCCGAGCATGGCCTTCATCTTGACGTCGTAGTCATGCTTGTCGATGCCGGGCCGCAGCTTGATCTCCTTGATCTCGATGGTGCGCTGCTTCTTGCGCGCCTCTGCGGCCTTCTTCTGCTCCAGGAAGCGGAAGCGACCGTAGTCGAGAATCTTGCAGACCGGAGGCACGGAGTTGGGGGCGATCTCGACGAGGTCGAGACCGGCATCCTCGGCAATCTTCAATGCCTCGAAGAACGGCACCACGCCACGATTGGCGCCGGTGTCGTCGATAAGCTGGACCTCGCGAACGCCGCGGATGTCGCGGTTGGAGCGCGGACCGTCCTTGGTCGGGGTCGGGGCGGCACGGAAAGGACGACGAATGGCTTTATTCTCCTGTGAACGGCGCGCGCGGCGCCCATCGCCAGACACATTGCACAAAGACGCGCGTTGTCAATGGACGAGGGCCGGCTGCCTGTGACGAATACCCGATAGATCGGGACGATCCGGGTTTTCGGCAAGGGCGGAAGCGTTCAGCCGCCGCCCCGCCCCTCCAGCAGTGCACAATAGACGTCGAGGGTCTCGGCGACCATCGTCTCGAGCGAGAAGTGCCGCTCGACATGGCGGCGCGCCCGCAGGGCGAGATTGTCGCGCGCCGAAGGCCGCAGCGAGAGCGCGCCAGCCAGCGCTTCCGCCAGTGCGGCAGCGTTGCCGGGCTCGACGCGCCAGCCGGTGCGCTCGCCGGGCGGGGTCTGCGGCGGGGCGAGCACGGTTTCCGGCACGGCGCCGAGATCGGAGACGACGACCGGCGTGCCCATGGCCTGGGCCTCGACGGCGACGCGGCCGAAGGCTTCCGGCTCCGTCGATGGCACGGTGACGACGGCCGCGGCCAGCAGGGCGGCCGGCATGTCCGAGCAATGGCCGACGCGGCGCACGCGGCCCTCGAGGCCCGCCTTGGCGATGAGCTGGTCGAGCTCCTTCACATAGCCGTCGCGGCCCTGCGGATCGCCGGCGAGGATAAAGGCGGTGTCGGTGTCGCCGCCGTCGCGCAGGATGCGGGCGGCCTCGATCAGCACGCGCTGGCCCTTCCAGCCGGTCAGCCGGCCCGGCAGCAGGACGATCTGCTGATGCGCGCCGATGCCCCAGGCGGTGCGCAGCGCCTGGATGCGCTCCGGCGCGACGGCCTGGGGCGCGAAGGCCGAGAAGTTGGTGCCCCGGTTGACGACACGGATGCGATCCCGAGCGAAACCATGCCGGGCGAGGATGAGCTCGGCCGTATAGGCGGAGTTGGCGATGACGATGTCGCCGCGCGCCATCACCGAATTATAGAGCGTCTTCACCGCCGAGCGGCTGTTGTAGGAGCCGTGATAGGTGGTGACGAAGGGCAGGCGCAGCAGCCGGGCCGCGGCGAGCCCGACCCAGGCCGGCGCCCGCGAGCGCGCATGGATGAGATCGACCCCCTCGTGCCGGCAGAGCAGCGTGAGCTTGCGGATGTTCAGCGCCATGGCGAGCGGGTTCTTGGCCGCGGCCGGAAAGGGCAGCCAGACGCCGCCCTTGGCCTGGAGTTCGGCCACCAGACGCCCCCCCTCCGTGGCGACCAGCGCCCGGGCGCCAACCTCGGTCAGCCCGCCCGCGATGTCGACGGCCGTGCGCTCGGCGCCGCCCGCCTCGAGCTCCGGGATGATCTGCAGGATCGTGCGACCGACGAGCGGGTGGGACTCGGTCGAGGGCAGGGAGAGATGTGCACCTGGCTGAAAGGACATACTCACCGCTCTGGAACGCCACCCCTGACCAATGCGGGCCGACCCGCGACACATCCGTCCGGCAGGACTATGCCTGCCCGCCGGCCGGATGCGCAGCCTATATTCGCCTGCCGGACCCGATTCGTCACAGGAGATTTGCGTTGGAGCGAGAGGCCCCCCATTGGCTCGAGGTCGGCGAGGGCGCGGAACTGCGCCGTCTCGCCGTGATGTCCCAGCCCGGCGACGGCGTGCCGGTCGTCTGGCTCGGCGGATTCCGCTCGGACATGCGCGCGACCAAGGCCGAAGCGCTCGCCGACTGGGCACGACGGGCCGGCCGGCCCTTCCTGCGCTTCGACTATGCCGGCCATGGCGAGAGCGACGGCGATTTTGCGCGCTGGACGCTGTCGCACTGGCTGGAGGATGCGCTGGCCGTCATCGCCGCCCGCTGCGCGGCCCCGCCGATCCTGGTCGGCTCATCGATGGGTGGCTGGATCGCGCTGCTCGCGGCGCGCCGGCTGCTGGGCACGGCCCTGGCGCCTTCCGGCCTCGTCCTGATCGCGCCGGCGGTCGATTTCTCGGAAGATCTGATGTGGGCCCAGATGCCCGAGCCGATTCGCCAGACCATCCTGCGCGACGGCGTCTGGATGCGGCCGTCGGAGTATTCGCCCGAGCCGACGCCGATCACGCGCGCGTTGATCGAGGATGGTCGCCGCCATCTGATGTTCGGGACGGAGATCAGGACAGGATGTCCCGTCCACATCCTGCAAGGCATGAAGGATCCCGACGTGCCGTGGCGCCAAGCCCTCAAGCTCGTCGAGCATCTCGGCGGCGACCCGGTCGTGCTGACGCTGGTCAGGGACGGGGATCACCGCCTGTCGGGCGCGCAGGATCTCCAGCGCCTCGAGGCAGCGGTCGCGGGGATCGCGACCGCGCCCTGAAGCCATCAGTGCCGCCCCCTGGGCGCGTCAGTGGACGCTGACCATCCGCAGATCGTGCTCCCAGGCGTTGGCGGTGGCCGCCTCGCGGGAATCCGTCACCAGGATCGGCGCGCCATCGGCCGAGAGCAGCGCGAAGAGCTGCAGGCCGGACTGGATTTCCGGCGCCTGCGGGAAGATCCGCAGCAGCTCGTCGGAGGTCATCGACTTGAGATAGGCGACCTCACCGGTCCCCAGCGCCGCGAATTCGGCCGGGGTCAGGGGGGTCGTCCGGATCATCGTGCTGTCTTCGTTCATCGCGCCCTCCTTCAGAGCAGTGCGAGTGCGGTTACAAGAATACGACTGCAAACATGAACGGGTGCAAAAACCGCGCTTGCATCCGCAGAGAGTTCAGACCGGCTCATCGCGGCTCACGATATCGATACGCCGGATCAGCCTTTCGGGTTCCGGGCGGACGAGGTCGATCGCCAGCAGCCCGTTGGAGAGGTCGGCTCCCATCACCTGCATGCCCTCCGCCAGGAGGAAGCTGCGCTGGAACTGGCGCGCCGCGATGCCGCGGTGCAGGAACTGCCGGCTCTTGTCGTCGACCTGGCGACCCCGGATCGTGAGCTGGTTTTCCTCCAGCGTGATCTCGAGCTGGTCCCGCGCGAAGCCCGCGACGGCGAGCGTGATGCGGAGCCGGTCGGGCTCCTCACCCGAACGGACGAGCCGTTCGATGTTGTAGGGCGGGTAACCCTCGTTGGCGCCCTTGGCGACCCTGTCGAGGGCGCGCTCGATGTCGTCGAAGCCGAGAAGAAACGGATGGGACAGACTGGGCGTACGCGTCATTCCCAGGACCTTGCCTGACGGTGCCGGAGCCTCGCGAGAGCGCTCCCGATCGGCCGGGGCCCGCCTTGGCGGCGCCCCGCGGGCGGAAGGCGAAGCCCCTCCGCTTGAGTGACGATATGGCGATCACGGCGGCGGCTTCAAGGGTTCCAGCGGCACCGCCGGGGCGGTCGAACGTCGCGGCGAACCGGGTGGGGACGGGTGGTACAGCCACCCCGGCTTGAACGGGGGACCTCTAGATCCACAATCTAGCGCTCTAACCAACTGAGCTATGGCTGCCCGCACCCGGCGCTTGGCGATCGGTCGCTTTCGCGAGATCGGCGGCGGCGCGGAACCTAGAGCCGACGCCCCGTGATTGCAACCCGGCAAGCGCGGGTTTTTGCAGGAGGCGGGCCGAGGCCCGCCGCGCTCCGGTTTCAGTCCCGCCCGACCGCCTTGCTGGCGATCCGCGCCAGTTCCTTGAGATGCTCCGAATAGGAATCATAGGAGCGGCGCACCGCCTTGGCCTGAAGCGCCACGGCATCGGCGGCACTGTCCGTGCGCGCCAGTTTCTCGACGTCGCCCAGCGTCGCCTTCAGCTCGGCGCAGGCATGGTCGAGCATGCTCGCCTGGAGCGCGCCGAAGGCCTTCGCCATCGCCAGCGTCTGCGTCATCACCGTGGTCGAGGCGATGGCGGCGAATTCCGGCGGGCGCGGCAGCGGCGTCGCGATCAGCGAAGCGGGCGCAGCCGCAGGGGCGGCGACCGGAGCGGCGGGCTTCGGCGGGGCCACGTCGACCGTGCGCGTCACGGTCTCGGCAGCGGCCTGAGCCACCTTGGCCGAAGCAGCCGCAACGGTCTCGACGGCGGCGGTCGCAGCGGCGACGGTCTTCGCGACGGCAGGCGGCGCAGCCGGCACGGCGGCCGTGGATGCGGGCGCCTGGACCTTGGCGGCCGGCTTCGCGGCCGGCGTCTCGCGCCGGACCTTGGTGGAGGCGATCTGGGTCGTGGTGCCCGGCTTGATCGCCCGGGGCGCGATCTTCACGGGCGCCTTCGGTGTCTCGGTCTTGCCAGCCGCGGGCTTGGCAGAGGCGGGCTTGGCGACCGCCGGCGCGGCAGGCGCCGCTTTGGCGACCACAGGCGCGGCGGGGGCAGGCTTTGGCTCGGCAGGCTTGGCCACAGCGGGCTTGGCCTCAGCAGGCGCCGCAACGGGGATCGTCGCAGCGGGTGCGGGTTTCACAGCCGATTCGACCTTGGACTGCGGCGCAGGCGCCGCGACCGGCGCGGGCGACGGAGCCTTGGCGGCCGGAGCCTCGGGCGGCAGGGTTCCCGACAACGCCTTGACGGGCGACAGGCTGATGGGGGCTTTGGACTTGGTCCGGGTCGGTGCGGGCTTGACCATGACGGTTCTCCTTCGGCGCTGACAGGGTGCGGCGGGCGCTGCGCCCGGCTTCCGGTCCTTGAGTATCGCGCCGGGGCTGTCCGGATGGTCAGTTCGGCGCAGGAGCGGCCGCCGCGAAGCAGCGGCCGCGTCCGAGGCGTTGGCGTTCGGGCGATTACTTGGGCTTGGCGGCCTTCGCCACGGTCTCGGCCGTCTTGGTGGCGACCTCCTGAGCGGCGGCTCCAAATTCCTTCAGCTGCGTCTGGAGGGCAGCCATCTGCGCCTTCATGAACTCCGACTGATGCGTCATCACCTCGGTGATGTCCTTGGACTGCACCAGCTTCTGGGCGAGGTCGAAGGCGGCCGCGACGTTGTTCTCGGCGTAGCTGATCGCCTTGCGGGCGGCGTCATGCGTGCTGACGCGGGCCGTCTCGGCCGAGCCATGCGCGGAATCGACGGCCTTGGTGGCCGCGCCGATGAAGCCGTCGAAGGCCTTGCGGGCCTGCTCGACGCTGCGCTCGGCAAAGTCGCGCATCTCGGCGGGAACTTCGTAAGGGGTCTTGTTCGCCATGGGTGGTCCTCCTGTTCGGCGCCGCTGACTGACTGCCTGCCTTGCCGGATCTGCCGGCCAAGGCCCGGTCTCTGTTATTGTGCGGTGCAATATCATTGTTGCGACGCAAAGACAATGATAGCCGCGACGCCCGCAACCGTTAACGCTGTTTCGAACCGGCGGGGGAGAGCGCGGTTCCCTCCATGGCGCGGCGGTGATTTGGCGGCTATTAAGGCTTTGTTAGGCATAATGGCGCCGCCTTGGGGTGCCAACCGAGAGCAACAGGGCATGAGCGAAGCCGGACAGGACTGGACACGGCTGGGCGCGAGCGCGGCGCAGGATGCGACTCTCGCATCCTATGCGGCTGGCGGCGCGCTGCTGCTCTGGGACCGCGACGCCGCGCAGCCCGGCTTCACCAACGCTGCGGCCCGGGTGCTGCTGGCCGGAACCGGCTCGATGCCGGCCACGACGCGCCAGAGGCTGTCGCTGCTGGCGGGCGGCCTCGCCTCGCCGGACCGGCTGCGGCTGGAGCGGCTGCGACTGACCGCGGGCTTCTCGGCCATGCTGGTGACCTGCGGCTGCAAGCTCGTCGCCGCCGCGGACGGGACACCGATCCTGGCGATCGCGGTGCCGGCGGCCGAGTTCCGGCGGCTGGGGATCGCGCTTCCGCAACCCGAGGCCGATCCGTTGCCCCCGCCCGAGGCGCCGGCGCCTGCGACGACGCCGGCCGAGGAGCCGGCGGCGATAGCAACCGCCCCCGCCCGCGCCGTTCGTTTCCTCTGGCAGAGCGATGCGCAGGCGCGCCTGACCAGCCTCTCGTCCAACCTCGCCGAACTCGCGGGCCCCGATGCGGTTGCCCAGCTCGTCGGGCGGCCCTGGGCCGATCTGATCGGCCCGGTGGTGCAGGATCGCAGCGGCGGCCTGCTCGAGCGCCTGACGGGAACGACGACCTGGAGCGGCCACGAGGTGCTCTGGCTCACCGCGACGCCGGGCGAAGGTGCACGGGTCGAACTGTCCGGCGTTCCGGTTCTGGACGCCGCGCGGCAGATCACCGGCTTCCGCGGCTTCGGCCTGGCGCGCCCCGGCGCGCGCGAACCCTTCCCGGTCTTGGCCGAGGTCGCCGGGACGCAACCCGCGGTCGAGACCGTTGCGGACGCACCGGACCCCGCCTGGGATGCGGCCGGCGATGCGGTGACGGCCGACCTGGCGGATATAGAGACGCCGGAACCCGAGGTCATCGAGGCGCTCGACGCGGCCGTCGTCGCGCCGGCACAGGCCGCCTCGCCCGAGGAATTGGCGACGGCCGCCGACGAGGCGCCGCCGCCTGCGCCCGAATCGGCCGAGCCGATCGCCGCGGCGGAGGAGCCGGCAGAGCCCCCCGTCACGAACGCGACGCCAGAGCCGCCGCCGGGCGACGAGGCTCCCGCCGAGGAGAAGCCGGCCCCCGTGCCCGTCACCGCCGCGCCACGCGAGGACGCGCCCTCTCCCGCTCCTTCGTCCGGCAACATCGTGCCGCTGCGCAACGGCCATCTGACCCCTGTGCGGCCGATCATCGAGCCGTCGAAGCCCAATCTCAGCTCGGCTGAGCGCAGCGCCTTCCGCGAGATCGCCAAGGCGCTGGGCGCCCGTATTGCCGGCGACGACGAGCCGGCCGCGCCCCGCCTGCCGCCCGCCGCACCGCTGCGGCTGAAGGAGGCCGAGGCCGAGGCCGCCGAGGGCGAGAGCGATGCGGCACCGGCGAGCCCGGCGCCGGAGCCGGTCGCCACGGCCCGGCGCCTGCCGAACTCGCATGCGGATCTGCTCGACAAGCTGCCGATCGCGGTGCTGGTCAACCGCGACGACACCGCGCTTTACGCCAACCGCACCATGCTCGACCTGCTCGACTATGCCGATCTCGACGACCTCGCCTCGGGCGGCGGCGTCAGCCGGCTGATCAAGGAGGCGACCCGCACCGATGGCGGCGCGATGATCCTGATCGACCGGCTGGGCCATCTCGTCCGGGTCGATGCGGTGCTCTCCAGCCTTTCCTGGCAGGGCGAGCCGGCGACGCTGATGGCTTTCCGCCACCCCAAGGGCGGCGGCGAGGTCAAGGCGCTCACCCCGGAGGAGGCCGAGGAGGCGGAACTGGCGGCCGAGTTCGAGGCCGAGGACACCGAAAGCGCCGCCCGGGTCGAGGCGCTGCGGCTGGATGCGGGGGTCCGCGACGCGCGCATCGCCGAACTGGTCGCGATGCTCGATACCGCCACCGACGGCGTCGTCACAGTGGACGAGCGCGGCCGCATCCTCTCGCTCAACAAGACCGCCGAGGCGCTGTTCGGCTATGACCAGCGCGAGGTCACCGGCGAGTTGTTCACCCTGCTCTTCGCGGCCGAGAGTCATGCGCCTGCGCTGGACTATCTCGAGGGGTTGAAGGGCGGCGGCGTCGCCTCGGTGATGAACGACGGCCGCGAGGTCGTCGGCCGCGTGCGCCAGGGCGGCAAGATCCCGCTGTTCATGACCATGGGCCAGATCGCGGAGGGGACGGAGCGGCGCTTCTGCGCGGTGCTGCGCGACATTACCGCCTGGAAGAAGACGGAAGGCGAGCTGGTCGAGGCGCGCAAGGCGGCCGAGAAGGCCAGCGCCCAGAAGTCCGACGTGCTGGCCAAGATCAGCCACGAGATCCGCACGCCGCTGAACGCGATCATCGGCTTTGCGGAGGTGATGGCAGAGGAGCGCTTCGGGCCGATCGCCAATGAGCGCTACAAGGAATATCTGCGCGACATCCACCAGTCGGGCGGCTACGTCATCAGCCTGGTCAACGACCTGCTCGACCTCGCCAAGATCGAGGCCGGCAAGCTCGATCTCGACTTCGTCAGCGTCAACCTCAACGAAATCGCGCTCTCGGCGGTCAGCCTGCTGCAGCCGGAGGCGCAGCGCGGCCGCGTCGTGCTGCGCTCAGGGCTCTCGCCGAAGCTGCCGCCGGTCGTCGCCGACCAGCGCTCGATTCGGCAGATCGTGATCAACCTGCTCTCCAACGCGGTGAAGTTCACCGATGCCGGCGGACAGGTGATCATCTCCACCGCGCTGGGCGACCAGGGCGAGGCGATCCTGCGCGTGCGCGACACCGGCATCGGCATGGACGACAAGGAAATCGAGCTCGCGCTCGAGCCCTTCCGCCAGGTGCCGACGACGCGGCGCGCCGGCGGCACGGGCCTGGGGTTGCCGCTGACCAAGGCGCTGGTCGAGGCCAACCGCGCGGCGATGTCGATCACATCCGTCAAGAAGGAAGGCACGCTGGTCGAGATCACCTTCCCGCCGCAGCGCGTGCTGGCAGGTTAGGCTGGGGGGTTACTCTGGCTCTGCCCGATGGGCTCGCGGCAGGACGTCACGCTCGCCCCATGGGCGCCTCAGCGCCGCGCAGCTGGTTCGATCGTAGCGCTCTGTCGGCACCGACCAGACGCTCGCGGCCAGGCATCGGCTCCTGCCCTATCAGTTGTAACAGGACAGGATGCTCTCGGGACGCTTCTGCTTGGCCATGCCCCACTCGTGGAGAAGCTTGGCGCCCATGTTGCTGTCGCCATGGACGTTGTAGACATTGCTGATCGAGTTCAGCGCGCCTTCGATATCGTAATCGAGCGCCAGGACGACCTTCCGGATGGCGTTCTGTTGGGTACGCTTGCTTGGTGGCAGCCGCATGATGTTGCGCTGAAGTGTTTCTGCGGCGCTCAACTCCAGATCCTCGACGATCGCGCCTCCCGAGTATGACAGGGGCCCCATGCCCAGGGCGTATTGGCGTGGATAGTCCGTTCCTCCCTTGGAGATGTAGCTGTCGTCGACCCGCTTCCCACCAATCCACTCGCCGCGGATCTTCTTCTTGATCTTCAACATCAGGCAGGCGACGCGCTTGCGCTGCTGCGTGTTGGGATAGACCTGCGGTTTGAACTGGATTTCATAGATGATGGCGTTGACGACCCGCTCCATCCGCTTTTCTGGTGGCAGCGGGTCGATCTGCGGCGGCTTGACCGGCGGCTTGGGCTTCTTCGGCGGGGTGCCAGCGGTTACATGCCCCGGCGGCACCAGGCCACTTCGCGCCATCAGCCTGACTTCTGTCTGGGCACCGATCCAGCCATCGTCGACCAGTCCCTCATAGGCCTGGAAGGATTTCACCGAGGCCTTGCTTTCCGTGCTCATCGTCCCGGTGATGGGCGCGCCCATGCTGGCGCCGACAGCGTTAAGCGCGGCCTGCGCCCAAGCGACGTATTCGGGCGTCAGATGGTTGGCTTTGATCAAGGCGTTCTGCTCGGCGACCCCGACCTGAGCAGAGGGGCCCAGCGCATAGCCGAATTTGAACTCCTTGACCTGATCGCGATACGGCTCGCTGTCGATACCATCGCTGATCAGCGAACAGCCGAGCAACCGGTTCAGCGACCGTTGCACCCAGCCGATATACTGTTTCGGTGTGATTGAGGCGGTGGCCATGGCATCTCCCCATCTCTGGTTCGGCTCGGTTCACGCGGCCCGGTATCGACCTAGGCCCCTTTTCAGGCTTCGCACGCTCCATCGCTCCGGCTCCCGCTGAGCCGGCCTTGCTGGTTCACTACCGTTGTTCCGCGACGATGAACTCCTTCGATTGCAGGATGGTCCGGCCAAAAGCTGTCCTGTAAACCCATCGGGCGTCGGCACGACCGGAGGCAAAGGCAAAGCGAGGTCGAAACGCCCCCTCCCCCTTCGCGCCCGCCCCGACTCTCCTGTAAGACCGGAGCGCTCGAACCCTCCTCCGAAGGCTGCCTTCCCATGACCCTGACGATCTATGGCTGCTACCGCTCGCGCGCCTCGCGCAACATCTGGCTGGCCAATGAGCTCGGCCTGACCTTCACCCATGTCCCGGTGATCCAGGTCTACCGCCTGCCCGACCCGAATGCGCCGGGCGCACCGATGCATACGCAGAGCCCGGAGTTCCTCGCGGTCAATCCGAAGGGGCAGATCCCGGCCATCGACGATGGCGGGTTCAAGCTGCAGGAATCGCTCGCCATCAACCTCTATCTCGCCCGCAAGCATGGCGGCCCGCTGGCGCCGAAGGATGCGCAGGAGGAGGGGCTGGCGGTGATGTGGTCGCTCTGGGCGAGCACGGCGGTGGAAAGCCATGCGCTCAACATCAACTACCACATGGCCGCCTATCCGCCGGAGAAGCGCGACCCGAAGCTCGTCGAGGCGGCGCTGGCGGCCCTGCCCACTCCCTTTGCCGCGCTCGACAAGGCGCTCGCCGCAGGCGGCGGCTTCGTCATGGGCGGGCGCTTCACGGTGGCCGACATCAACGTCGCCGAGATCATCCGCTACGCCAAGCCGGCGGCGCAGCTCTTCGCGGCGGCGCCGCATGTGAAGGCCTGGCTCGACGCCTGCCATGCCCGCCCCGCCTTTCAGGCGATGTGGACGGCGCGGGACGCGGAAGCCGCCTGAGCCGCGCCCTCGATCTGCATGACGCAGGACAGAATCCGGGTGGCCGTCTCGCCACCCG
The DNA here is from genome assembly GCF_042466375.1 of Allobosea sp. R86505. Classification (NCBI taxonomy): domain Bacteria; kingdom Pseudomonadati; phylum Pseudomonadota; class Alphaproteobacteria; order Hyphomicrobiales; family Alloboseaceae; genus Allobosea; species Allobosea sp. R86505. The sequence continues at coordinate 4,211,736 of NZ_JAXHPY010000001.1, forward strand.
GAGCCTACTGACGCGGGATGACGGTCCGGGACGGACAGATGCCGCGATGACGATGCCCATGCCTGCCGCGCCTGCGCGGATGTCCATGCCCGACTGGCTGATGCTGGCCGGGCTTTCCGTCCTGTGGGGCGGCTCGTTCTTCTTCAACGCGCTGGCGCTGGCACAATGGCCGCCGCTGCCGGTGCTGCTCGTCCGGGTCGGGCTGGCGGCGCTCGCGCTGCTGCTCGTGGTGCGGCTGGCGGGGCTGTCGATGGCGGTCGGCCGGAGCCTCTGGCTCGCCTTCTTCGGCATGGGCGTGCTCAACAACCTGATCCCGTTCAGCCTGTTTCTCTGGGGTCAGCAGCAGATCCCGAGCGGGCTCGCCTCGATCCTGAACGCGATGACGCCGATCTTCACGGTGCTGGTCATGCATCTTTTTGGCGGCGAGCGCGCGACGGGGCGCAAGATCGCCGGCATCGCCGCGGGCTTCGCGGGGGTGGCGATCCTGATCGGGCCGGACGCGCTGACGGGGCTCGGGCTCAACCTGCTGGCGCAGCTCGCCTGCATCGGGGCGACCGTGTCCTACGCCTTCTCGGGACTCTACGGCCGCCGGTTCCGCGCCTTGCCGCCGCTCGTCAGTGCGGCGGGGCAACTCAGCGCCTCGACGCTGATGACGCTGCCGATCGTGCTCCTGCTCAACCCGCCCTGGACCCTGACCCTGCCCACGGCTCAGACGGCGTTCGCGCTGCTCGGCCTGGCGCTGGTCTCGACGGCGCTGGCCTATGTCATCTTCTTCAGGATCATGCGCTCGGCAGGGCCGACCAATGTCGTGCTGGTGACCTTCCTGATCCCGGTCAGCGCCATCCTGCTCGGGGTGGGTCTGCTCGGCGAAACCCTGCTGCCGCGGCATTTCGCCGGCATGGCGGCGATCTTCGCGGGGCTGGCGCTGATCGACGGACGGGTGCTCGGCCTCATCCGCGCGCCGCGCCGTGGCTGAACCGGACACATCCGGACACGCCAGAGTTTATTGCCCAAAAATTATGAATTGTTCTAGGGTGGCTTTCGCGGCATGAGCCGCTATCGGCTCTAGCGACAAACACTGGAAGATATCGGGAAACGATACGCCAGAGGGGACCAGAGGGACACCCATGGACATCAGGCATCTGCGATGTTTCATCGCAGTGGCGGAGGAGCTTCATTTCGGCCGGGCCGCGGAGCGGCTGGGCCTGGCTCCCCCTGCCCTCTCCCGCCAGATCAGCACGCTGGAAGAAGAGCTCGGCTGTGTCCTGCTGACCCGCACGACGCGGCAGGTCGCGCTGACGCGGGCGGGGCTGATCATGCTCGAGGAGGCCAAGAGCATCCTCACCCGGATGGACCACGCCTCCCGCGCCGTGCGGGAAGCCTCGTTGGCTTCCGGCAAGATGCTGCGCATCGGCGCGATCGACGCCGCCTCCTCCAGCTTCGTTCCCGAGGCGCTCGTCGCCTTCCGCGAACGCTATCCGGGCATCCAGATCAAGTTCGTGGAGGCGATGACCGCGCCGCTCGTGCAGATGCTGGAAGCCGGCAAGCTCGACCTCGCCTTGACCCGGCCGCCGCGCAAGCCGACCGACTGCGCCTTCGAGGTGCTGCGCGTGGAGCGGCCGATCGTGGTCCTGAACGAGGCGCATCCGCTGGCGGCGCGCGAGCATCTGACGATGCAGGATCTCGTGGGAGAGCCCTTCGTCGTGCCCTCCAAGCGGATCCGGCCCTTCGCCTATGATCTGGTGATGGCCTATTTCGAGAGCGTCGGAGCGGTGCCCAACGTCACCCTCGAGGCGACCGAGAAGCCGGCGATGATGTCTGCGGTGGCCGCCGGCCTCGGCATGGCGCTGGCGCCGGACTGGGTGTCGCGCCTGAGCTTCCCGGGGGTCACGATGCGCCGGCTGCGCGGCGCGCTGCTCGTCCCGCCGCCGCCCGGCGCTCTGGTCGGCATCGCCTGGCGGCCGCAGCAGCGGCTCGATGCCCGCGACGATTTCCTCGCCATCCTGCGCGAGAGCGTCACCCTGATCGACGAGCGGCAGGTCCTGCCCTTCGCCATCCCTGTCACGAAGCTGAAACGAACGACCCGCCTCGTCGGGTCTGCAGTCGGAGGAGCCTGATGAGTTTGAACCAGATGGAACGGGCGCGCGGCCTGCGCATTCGCTCGTCACAGGACATGGGCGCCGGGCTCTTCATGATCCTGCTCGCCGGGCTCGCCTTCGTGCTGGCCCGCGACCTGCCGATCGGCACGTTGCGCCAGATCGGGCCGGGCATGCTGCCGAAGTCCTTCGCCGTGATCTGCGCCACGCTGGGGCTGCTGCTGTGCATCACCTCGCTGCGCTACAACGGCGAAAAGCTCTCCGGCTGGTCCTGGCGCGGCGTCTTCTTCGTGCTGGGCGCCGCCTGCGTCTTCGGGCTGACGATCCGTGGCTTTGATATCGGGCCGATCCACGTGCCTTCGCTCGGGCTGCTGGTCTCCGGACCGCTGGTCATCCTGATTTCGGGCCTGGCCGCGTCCGACCTGCGATGGAAGGAGTTGGTCATCTTCAGCGTGGCGATGTCGACCGCCTGCATCCTCCTGTTCAAATATGCGCTGAGCCTGCCGATTCCGCTGGCGCCCTGGCTGCTGGGAATCTGATCCGATGGATATGTTCTCCAATCTTTCGCTGGGCTTCAGCGTCGCGCTCTCGTTCCAGAACATCGCGCTGTGCTTCGTCGGCTGTCTCGTCGGCACGCTGATCGGCGTCCTGCCCGGCGTCGGGCCGATCGCGACGATCTCGATCCTGCTGCCGATCACCTTCGGGCTCGATCCGACAGGCGCGCTGATCATGCTGGCGGGCATCTATTACGGTGCCCAATATGGCGGCTCGACCACGGCGATCCTGGTCAACATCCCCGGCGAGGCGACGGCGGTCGTCACCACGCTGGACGGCCACCAGATGGCCAAGCAGGGCCGCGCCGGCGTCGCGCTCGGAACCGCCGCGCTGGGCTCCTTCTTCGCCGGCTGCGTCGCGACCGTGATCATCGCCGCGCTCGGCGCGCCGCTGACGAAGCTCGCTTTGCTCTTCGGCCCGGCCGAGTACTTCTCGCTGATGGTGATGGGCCTGTGCTTCGCAGTGGTGCTGGCGCGCGGCTCGATCCTCAAGGCCTTCTGCATGATCATGCTCGGCCTGCTGCTCTCCACAGTCGGAACCGATCTCGAGACCGGGCAGGAGCGCATGACCTTGGGCTTCCCGCCCCTGGCCGACGGCATCGACTTCGCCGTTCTGGCCATGGGCGTGTTCGGCTTCGCCGAGGTGCTGCGCAACCTCGAGAGCCCGGAGGCGCGCGACGTGGTGCGCACCAAGATCGGCCGGCTGCTGCCCGACTGGAACGACATCAAGCAGTCGATCAATCCGGTGCTGCGCGGCACCTTCATCGGCGGCACGCTCGGCATTCTGCCGGGTAACGGTGCGGTGCTGGGGCCGTTCGCCAGCTATACGGTCGAGAAGAAGCTCGCCAAGGATCCGTCGCGCTTCGGCAAGGGCGCGATCGAGGGCGTCGCCGGCCCCGAATCGGCCAACAACGCCGGCGCGCAGACGGCCTTCATCCCGCTGCTGACGCTCGGCATTCCGCCGAACGCGGTGATGGCGCTGATGGTCGGCGCCATGACGATCCACGGCATCATCCCCGGCCCGCAGGTGATGACGAAGAACCCGGAGCTGTTCTGGGGCATGATCGCCTCGATGTGGATCGGCAATCTGATGCTGCTCGTCATCAACCTGCCCCTGGTCGGGCTGTGGGTGAAGCTGCTGCAGGTGCCCTACCGCCTGATGTTCCCGGCGATCCTGATCTTCTGCTGCATCGGCATCTACTCGGTGAACAACCAGCCGATGGACGTCGCCTTCACGGCCCTGTTCGGCCTGTTCGGCTATCTGCTGATCAAGCTCGGTTTCGAGCCGGCACCGATGCTGCTGGGCTTCGTGCTCGGCCGACTGATGGAGGAGAAGCTCAGGCAGGCGCTGATCATCTCGCGCGGCTCGTTCATGACCTTCCTGGAGCGGCCGATCTCGGCCGGGCTGCTGCTCGTGGCGGTCGCCGTGCTGGTCATCGCGCTGCTGCCCTCGATGGCGAAGAAGCGCGACGAAGTCTTCACCGAATGAAGGGCTTGCCGCGCACCGCGCGGCGCCCCACCTTGCCTGCAACCATAACGAGGAAGGAACCGCTATGAAGAAAACCGTACTCGGCCTCGCCGCCGCCATCTCGCTCGCCCTCGCCGGTGGCGCCGCCGCCCAGGGCTATCCGACCAAGCCCGTGACGATGATCGTTCCGTTCGCCGCCGGCGGGCCGACCGACATCATCGCGCGCATCGTCGGCGACCACATGTCGAAGACGCTCGGCCAGCAGGTCGTGATCGAGAACGTCGCGGGTGCCGGCGGCACCACCGGCATCACCCGTGCGATGACCGCGGCACCGGATGGCTACACCATCGCGATGGGCCATCTCGGCACCTTCTCGGCGGCGCCGGCCACCTATCCGAACCTGAAATACGATCCGATCAACGGCATCCAGCCGATCGGCCTGGCCGGCGGCACGCCGATCCTGATCGTCGCGCGCAAGAACCTCGAGGCGAACGACCTGAAGTCCTTCGTCGCGGCGGTGAAGGCCAATCCGGACAAGTTCAACGAAGCCCATGCCGGCCTCGGTTCGGTCTCCTGGACGACCTGCACCCTGCTGAAGGGCCAGCTCGGCGTGCCGAAGCTGAACGCCGTGGCCTATCGCGGCACCGGCCCGGCGCTGAACGATCTCGTCTCCGGCCAGATCGACTTCATGTGCGACCAGATCGTGAGCGTTTCCGAGCAGATCAAGGCGGGAACGATCAAGGCCTTCGCGGTCGCCTCGGCGCAGCGTTCGCCGGCCCTGCCGAACGTGCCGACGACCACGGAAGCCGGCCTGCCGGAATACCAGATCGAGGCCTGGAACGGTCTGGCCGCGCCGAAGGGCACGCCGAAGGAGGCCGTGGACAAGCTTGTCGACGCGCTCAACAAGGCGCTGAACGACGAGAACACCAAGAAGCGCCTGCTCGATCTCGGGGCCGTCATCCCGACCGCGACGGACCGCACGCCGGAGGGCTTCGGCGCCCTGATCAAGCGCGACGCCGCCAAGCTCGAGCCGGCGCTGAAGAACGCGCCGCGCTAGGCCTCATCAGACCGAGCGTCGCGACGGCGGGCCCCCCTTGGGCCCGCCGTTTCCGTTCGTGACGTCCGCGGCCGACCTGTAACGGACGGACATCGATCGTGACCGATCGTCGCGGAACCGCCCAAGCTGCCGAAGGTTCTCACCCCGAACTTTCTCTCGGAAGGAGAACACCATGATCAAGAAACTCGCTCTCGTCGCCGCCCTCGTGGCCATCCCGGCCACGGCCTTCGCCCAGACCCAGCAGCCCTCGGGCGGCGCCACGGGCGGCGCGGTCAGCGGCGCGACCTCGGGCGCCATCGGCGGCGCGATCGTGGGTGGCCCTGTCGGCGCGGCTGTGGGCGGCGTCGGCGGCGCGATCGTCGGCGCCATCATCGGCGATGCGGCGTCCCCGAAGTTCCGCACCTATGTCGTGGAGCAGGACGTGCCGTCCTATACCTATCGCGAGCAGGTTGCGGTCGGCGCGGTGCTGCCGGAAGACGGCGTGGTCTATCGCGAAGTCCCGGCCGAATACGGCGTGCAGGGCTATCGCTACACCGTGGTGAACGGCCGGACCGTCCTGGTCGAGCCGCGCACGCGCCGGATCGTCCAGATCATCGAGTAAGACGGTCCACGCCGCGCGGCGTCCGACGCCCCGTCAGCCCGGCCAGAGGGCCCGCTCCCGACAGGGGCGGGCCTTTTGGACGAGCGCGATCTTTGTCAGCGCGTGCCGAACATCCGGTCGCCGGCATCGCCCAGGCCCGGCACGATATAGCCGTGGTCGTTGAGTTTCTCGTCGATCGCGGCCGTCCAGATGCGGACCTCGGGATGGGCGCCGCGCAGGCGCTCGATGCCCTCGGGCGCCGCGAGCAGGCAGACGAAGCGCAGATCCTTCGCGCCGCGCTCCTTGAGGCGGTCGATGGCGGCGACGGCGGAATTGGCGGTGGCGAGCATCGGGTCCATCACCACGACCATGCGGTCGGCGATGTCCGAGGGCGCCTTGAAGTAGTACTCGACCGCCTGCAGCGTGTCGGGGTCGCGGTAGAGCCCAATATGGGCGACGCGGGCGGCCGGCACGAGTTCGAGCATACCGTCGAGGAAGCCGACGCCGGCGCGCAGGATCGGCGCGAAGACCATCTTCTTGCCCGAGATCACCGGCTGGCGCGAGGTCTGCAGCGGCGTCTCGATCTCGACCATCTCGACCGGCAGGTCGCGCGTGACCTCGTAGCAGAGCAGCATGCCGATCTCGTTGAGGAGCTGGCGGAAGCTCTTGGTCGAACGGTCCTTCTCGCGCATCAGCGTGAGCTTGTGCTGCACCAGCGGGTGATCGACGACGGTGACCCCGTCCTGCTGCTTGGTCATTCCATATGCCCCTGTTGTCTCGCCTCAACCCGTCATTGCGCGCGCAGCGAAGCAATCCAGGGGCCGCCGAGCGAGCCCTTCTGGATTGCTTCGCTGCGCTCGCAATGACGATTCATCCAATCAAAACACCGTGCCGTCGCTGATGATCGTCAAGGGCGGGCCGCCGCCGGGGCGCTTCTCAGCCGCGATGCGCCGGCCGGCCGACCAGGTGCCGCCTTCCAGCACCTTGGCGAGCGGCAGCTCCTCGCGCGAGCGGCCGAGCCTCTGGCGGATCAGCGCGCCGATCTCGTCGAGCAGCGCCACCGTGAGTGCGCGCCATTCGACGACGAGCGTTGAGCCCGCCTGATGGGCGCGCTCCGCCTCGCCCTCGTCCTTCAGCGCGATGACGCCCAGATCGAGGAGGAGCCCGCCATTGCGGTACTCCGGCAGGCCCGTCAGTTCGTCGATGTCGACCACGGCGATGCCGGCCCATTGCAACGGCTCGATCAGCGAATAGGTCAGCCATTGCGAGAGCTTGTGGAAGGGTACGAGCCCGGCCGTCGTGGTGCCCGGCGCGATCAGCGGATGACGCCAGGTGTCGCCCAGCGCGATGCCGGCGAGCGTCAGGCGCGAGGGCCAGATGCCGCCGAAGGTCGCCAGAACCTCGCCGAGCATGTGGCTCGCGCGCAGGTTCCCGGTCTCGGCCGCCGCCAGGAAGCGGTCGAACAGATCCCCAGGCCGGGCGAGACCGCGGCGCTCCAGTTCCTCGCCGAGCCGGTTGAGCAGGGCGGCACGGCCTTCGACGGCCAGCAGCGCGTTGCCGGGCGCGGACTGGAAGCCCGCGGCCAGCGCCACGGGATCGAGCCGCTTCAGCGCCGCCGCATCCGCCCGCAGGGGCCGGGCGGGATCGGCGGAGAACAGGCCAGCCGCGAACATGTCGAGCGAGGCCAGCGCCAGCCCCTCCGAGCGTCCGATCCGCTGGCCGCTGACCGCATCGCGATAGGACCACTCCGGCCCCGCGCCGGCATCCAGCAGCACGCTGACCACCGCGAGGTCGTAAGCCGCGCGGCCGCGCGCGCGCGCATCGGCGAAGGACGCGCTGCGGTTGAGCACGGCCCAGCGATCCATGCCGGCGACGGTGAAATGCCGCCAGCGGGCGTGGAAGGGGATGTCGAGCGCCGGGTAGTTCGCCCGGATCGTCTCCAGGACGTAGTCGGCGCAGGCCTCCAGCCGCTCCGGATGGACGGTGAAATGCAGCAGGTCGCCGGCGAGGCCGAGGCGCAGCATCTCCTGCGCGCGGGAGCGGATGGCGGCGGGCTTCAGAAGGAGGCGAAAGGCCTCCGGGTCACGATCGGGCATGGTGCTTTCAGAACTTGTCGAGGTCACGGCCGACGGTCGCCTTGAGCGCGTTGTCGCCCGGCGCGCCGTCGGGGGAGTAATAGCCGGCGGCCTTCTTGGCCTCGATCTCGACCGAGGCATCGGGCGGGATCAGTTCGGGGGGAATCGCGACGCGCTCGCCGATCTCGATGCCGCTTTCGACCATCGCGTCGTACTTCATGTTCGACATCGACATCAGCCGGTCGATGCGGGTGACGCCGAGCCAGTGCAGCACGTCCGGCATCAGCTGCTGGAAGCGGGCATCCTGCACGCCGGCGACGCATTCGGTGCGCTCGAAATAGGTCGCGGCTGAGTCGCCGCCCTCCTGGCGCTTGCGGGCGTTGTAGACGAGGAACTTGGTGACCTCGCCGAGCGCGCGGCCCTCCTTGCGATTGTAGACGATCAGCCCGACGCCGCCGCCTTGCGCCTCCTTCACCGCCTCCTCGATGCCGTGCACGAGATAGGGCCGGCAGGTGCAGATGTCGGAGCCGAAGACGTCCGAGCCGTTGCACTCGTCATGGACGCGGCAGGCGACGCGGCGCCTGGGATCGGTGATCGCCGAGACCTCGCCGACGACATAGGCCGTGATCGAGCCGATCGGCGGGAGGAAGACGCGCAGGTCCGGCCGCGTCACCAGCTCGGGATACATGCCGCCGGTCTGCTCGAAGAGGGTGCGGCGCAGTTCGGCCTCGCTCGTGCCGAAGCGATCGGCGATGCCCGGCAGGTGCCAGACCGGGTCGATCGCGATCTTGGTGACGCTGATGTCGCCCGAGCGGTGCAGGATGTGCTCGTCGGGTGCCAGGCGATGCGCGCCCATCGCCGCCAGGATCTCGGGCAGGTTGAGGCGGGCCTTGGTGATGGCGATGGTCGGGCGGATGTCGATGCCCTCGCCGATCAGCCCGCCGAAATCCTGCGCGACGCGGTGGCCGAACGGGTCCATCGAGACGATTCTGCCGGGTACGAACCACTGCGGCTGCGCGGGGATCTCGGCCGTCGGGTGGGTGTTGTGCAAATCGGGACGCTGCGAGGGGTTCATCGCCCGGGCGGAAATGGCGAGCGCCCGGTAGACCGAATAGGAGCCGCCATGGGCGCCGATGACGTTGCGGTCGGCCGGCGTCGTGGTCGAGGCGATGACCGGGCCGCGCCCGGCCGGCGTGTCGGCGCCCCAGTGGATGGGAAAGCGCGTCGCGGCGCTGCCGGGCTCGGGATAGGAGGTCAGGCGGGTGTGGGTGGTGCGGTTGGGGGAGCTCATCGCCGGGTCCGAAGCCTGCAGAACGATAAAGGCCCCAGACATGCGCGCCCGGGGCCTTCAACCGAAGTGATTATGGTGACCCGGTCAGGGAGGGGCCGTCAACCCGCGAATGCAGGACCAAAGCCGTTAACGTCTCAGTTACCTTAGGGCATCGACATCGCCGCGGTTTGTGCAAGAGTGGATGTCGAGCGTCCGTCAACACGAGCGAAAGTGAGCGCTGCATGGCCACCCAAGCGAAGGTCTACAGGGCTACGCCGACCCTTGAGCAGTGGAAGAAGGACAGCAGCGTCGCCCTCGCCAAGCGCAGCGATGACAAGATCCTGACCCGCATCGACACGCTGATCGACGAATACAAGAAATGCCAGGACGGGTACGTCAAGATTCAGCTCAAGGCGGATCTGTTCTTCACGCTGGATTACTGGCTGAAGGACGTCAAGCGCAACTCATCGATGAATAAGAGTTGTACGCCGGCGATCTATGGTCTCTACCAATTCACCGCCGAAACGCTGGCCCAGTCGCTGGGCACAACGATCAATGTCCTGCCGGAGTATCTTGAGCGGCATTTCGGTCGCCGGCTGTCCTATCACGGCGAGCATCTCGACGTGCTGGGCCGAGCCGCGATCTATCTCAGTCGCGCCGAGGTCGACAAGTACCGCCTGACGTTCCGCAACGGCAAGGCCTACATGTTCACCTGGCCCGGCAAGGGGGTCGAGGGCGCCGAAAAGAACGCCGGCGCGATGAGCCTCGTGCTCGCCGATTCATCGACCGCGACCAGCCCCGTCTTCAACAAATCGGCCAACTGGGGCGGTTTCGCCATGAGCATGGGCCGCGAGCTCTACATGGCCCGCCATCATTGCCGGAAAGGCTTCGGCGCGGAGGGCAACTTCTATCACTCGTCCTATCTCGCCGGAGAGCCCGTGCTCTGCGCCGGCACCATCAAGATGAAGAACGGGCTCATTGCCGAGGTCTGCAACGACAGCGGCCATTACCGGCCGGACGCGCGCAACTTCATCGGCTTCCTGCAGACGCTGCAGATGCACGGCGTCAACATCGCGTCCGTGATGGTGAGCGATTACTCGGGCGCCCTGCGCGCCCATGGGCACCAATTTCTGGCGGCGCAGGGCAACTGGGCGCGGGCGGCACTGACCGGACAGGCCAGCGTCTTCGCCGCCAACGACCAAGCCAAGGCGAACTATGGCGGTGACAAGCGCCACGAGCAGCAGATCATCGTGCGCATGTACCGTGAGGCCGTGGCCGCGGGACTGGCGGGAGAATCGCGCGAGGAGCGGCAGTATTTCTGCGAGCGGCTGCAGGGCTTCATCAAGGTGGGGGCCAATGGCGCGATGGAGCAGCCCTTCGCGCATTTCGTCAACACCACCTGGATGATGCAGGCGATCGACCGGTTCTACAAACCGGCGCCTGCGCCGGTGCATCAGAAGCTCCCGCCGCCGCCGGTTCCGGCGCGGCCCGGCGCCAACACGGCGGTTGCGGCGCGACAGCCGCTGGTTCCCGCACGCAAGCCGCCGCCACCGCCCAAGCCCGGCAATCAGGCCGGACCCCGGGTGCCCCCGCGAATCCCGCCGCGGCCCTGAAGCCGCGGAAGGGGTGGGCTCGCTCAGAACACGGCGAGATAGCGCAGCAGCGAGATGATGCCGATCACGATGACGATGATCTGGACGACGTTCTTGATCTGGCTGTCGAGCGGCAGCATGCGCACGAGATAGAGAACGAGGCCGATGACGAGAACCGTGATCAGCAGGGAAATCAGAATCGACATGAAATGAACCTTTGGTCGTCGGCCGAAAGCCGGCCCCCCGGAGCCGATGCGGCGACGCATTCGCCGGCACCCCTATCCGCGGACAGAACGTCGCAGGGGGCGAATAGGTTCCGCAGGGGTGGGTTTTGCCGGCGAAGGGCGGCGGTGAGGCCAAGTGGGGAACCACGCCGCGGAACCCCTCTCCTGCATCGAAGTCGGGTCCACCCGACTTCGACACTCAAGGTGCTGATCTCGGGCGAGCCCGAGATCAGTGAGAGGGGCAGGGGAGAGGTGTAGGCCCCTGGACCAGTGGATCGCTTACCTGCCAGCGCGCGGTGAGGTCACGCCACCGTCCAACGGCCGACCCCTCTCCCCTGCCCCTCTCCCTACGGGAGAGGGGTCCCCGCGCTTTGCTCGTCAGGGGCTCAGCCCGCAATCCGCCCGAAATCCGCGACCGCGCGCGTCGCCTCGCGGAGCTGGTTGAGCAGGCGCAGTCGGTTGGCGCGCAGCGCCGGGTCGGGGTCGTTGACCGTGACCTTGTCGAAGAAGGCGTCGACCGCCGGGCGCAGATCGGCCAGCGCCGCCATCGCGCCCTCATAGTCTTCCGCCGCGACGGCGCTTTCTGCCTTCGGCGTCGCCTGCGCGAGCGCGACCGCCAGCCCCTTCTCCTCGATCAGCCCGGCCTGCGCGATCAGCCCGAGATCGGCCGCGCCCGCGAAGGCGCCCTCGCCGTCCTTCTTCTCCTCGGCCTTCAGGATATTGGCGGCGCGCTTGTAGCCGGCGAGCAGGCTCTTGCCGTCTTCCGTTTCGAGGAAGCGGCCGAGCGCCGCGACGCGGCGGGTGATGAGGAGGAGGTCATCGGCCATGCTCGACGCGCTCTCTCCCCCCTCGTGGGGGAGAGTTGGAGAGGGGGGGCGCTCCGCTTGGTGAGCGTCGGACCCGGTCGCCCGCCCCCCATCCCTGCCCTTCCCCACAAGGGGGAAGGGTTCTGCCGTCGCGCCCGCGAGAACCGCATCGACCAGATCATGCCGCGCGCCCTGGTCGCGGAGCATGACCTTCAGGCGGTCGTGGAAGAAGGAGAGGAGGTCGAGGGCTTGAGCTTTAGCAACATGGTTGTGAAGCTCGTAGCCCGTCAGTGGGATCTTGCCGTCAGGATCTGAGTTTTCAAATGCGAACTCAAACCGATGCTGGAATATGATGTTGGCTGATGGCAACCGCACCCCATTCTCAACCACCAACCGGATCACCCCCAGCGCAGCACGCCTGAGCGCATAGGGATCCTTGCTCCCCGTGGGCTTCTCGTCGATGGCCCAGAAGCCGACCAGCGTGTCGAGCTTGTCGGCGAGAGCGACCGCCACCGAGACCGGATCGGTCGGGACGCGGTCGGAGGGGCCGAGCGGCTTGTAGTGCTCCTCGATGGCCGCGCAGACGGACGGGTGCTCGCCCTGCAGTTCCGCATATTTGCGGCCCATCAGGCCCTGCAGCTCGGGGAATTCGCCGACCATCTCGGTCGGCAAATCGGCCTTGGCGAGCTTCGCCGCACGCTCGGCAAGGTCCGGATCGGCGCCGACGATCGGCGCCAGTTCGCGCGCCAGCGCCGCGATGCGCCGCACCCTACCCCCTTGCGTTCCCAGCTTGGCGTGGAAGACGACGCCGAGCTTGTCGAGCTTGGCCATGCGCTGGTCGAGCGGCTTGCCCAGGTCGAGCCCGAGCTTGTCGGCACTATCCTTGAGCGTGTCGAGGTCGGGCAGATTGCTCTTGTCGGTCGCGAAGAAATAGGCGGCGTCGGAGAGGCGGGCGCGCACGACGCGCTCATTGCCGGCGACGATCGCCGCGCCACCATCGCTGGCGAGCAGGTTGGAGACGAGGATGAACTTGTTGGCGAGCCGCGACGCGCCCTCTCCCCCCTTGTGGGGGAGAGTTGGAGAGGGGGGTGGTGCCGCCTGGTGATCGGCGGACCCAGTCGTCCCACCCCCATCCCTGCCCTTCCCCACAAGGGGGAAGGGTTCTGCCGTCGCGCCCGCGGGATCGCGCAGCACGAAGCATTTCTGGTTGGCGCGGATGGTGGCGCGGATGGCCTCGCCGGGGATCTCCAGGAAGCGCTCCTCGAAGGCACCCATCAGCACGACCGGCCATTCGACCAGCCCCGCGACCTCCTCCAGCAAACCCTCGTCCTCGACCAGTTCGAGCCCCTGCGCGAAGGCCAGCGTCTTCGCATCGGCGAGGATGATCTCCTTGCGCCGGTCGGCATCGAGCACGACCTTGGCCTGCTCCAGCGAAGCGACATAATCGTCGAAGCGGCGCACGGTGATGGCGCCCGGCGCATGGAAGCGGTGGCCATGGGTCGTGTTGCCGGAGGCGATGCCATCGACCTCGAAGGACACCACCTCGGGCTCCTCCGTCTCGGCGCCGAAGGTGCAGAGGATCGAGTGCAGCGGGCGCACCCAGCGCAGGCTGGCGCCGGCGGCGGAGGCCTGGCCCCAGCGCATCGATTTCGGCCAGGGGAAGCTGCGGATCACCGCCGGCACGATGTCGGCGATCGCGGCGACCGTCTCCTGGCCGGGCTTCTCGATGACGGCGATATAGCTGTCGCCCTTCTTGGGGTCGCTGACGATGGTCGCCTGGTCGAGCGAAGCCAGGCCCGCCGCCTTGAGGAAGCCCTGCACCGCCGCATCGGGCGCGCCGACGCGCGGACCTTTGCGCTCCTCGCGGATGGCCGAGCCACGCACGGGCAGGCCGGCAATGTGCAGCGCGAGCCGGCGCGGCGTGGCGAAGGCCTTGGCGCCCTCATAGACCAGCCCGCGCTCGACGAGCGCATCGGTGACGAGCTTCCTGAGATCGTCGGCCGCCTTGCGCTGCATGCGGGCGGGGATCTCTTCGGAGAAGAGTTCGAGCAGGAGATCAGGCATGTCGGCTTCTTGGCAACTGGGGACGCGATGTCAATGCGCGTTCAGGCCGGCGGAGGCAAGCTGTCCCGATGCGGGTTTTGGTGTAGTTTCGACAGCCCATGGCCGGGAAAGGGAGCGAGGATGCCGATGCCGACCCCTGACACAGCGCTGGCGCGCATCCAGTCCGATCCGGCGATCTGCGGCGGGCGCCCCGTGATCCGCGGCACCCGCATGCGCGTGTCCGACATCCTGGACCTGTTGGCCGGCGGGGCGACCCAGGCCGAGATCCTGGCCGATTTCGATTATCTGACGGCGGAAGACATCGCGGCAGCGCTGGCCTATGCCTCCGCCCAGATCGACCATCGCGTCATCACCGCAGCGTGACACCGCGCTTCCTGATCGACGCGCAATTGCCGCCGGCCCTGGCCGAGCGGCTCGCGGCGGCGGGGTTCGCGGCCAGCCATGTCCACCGCATCGGCCTCGGTGGTGCCAACGACCGCGCGATCTGGCGGCGGGCACGCGAGACGGCAGATGCGCTGATCACCAAGGATGTCGATTTCGTGCAGTTGGCACGCGCCGACGGGGCGGGCCCGGCGGTCATCTGGATCCGCATCGGCAATGTCACCAATGCCGCGTTGTGGCGAGCATTTGAGCCCGCACTGCCCTACATCGTCGCGGCCCTGCGGGCTGGCGAACGGATCGTCGAGGTCAGGTAGCCGCCGCGCCCCCGCCGGCCGTCTTCAGCCACGCCGCGCCGCAGGCCTTGGCGAGTTCGCGCACGCGCAGGATGTAGCTCTGGCGCTCGGTGACCGAGATCACGCCGCGGGCGTCGAGCAGGTTGAAGGCGTGGCCGGCCTTGAGGCACTGGTCATAGGCCGGCTGGACCATCAGGTGGCGTTCGCCGCTCTCGCCCTTGTCGAGCAGGGCCCGGCATTCGGTCTCGGCTTCGGCGAAGCGGGTGAACAGCGCCGCGGTGTCGGCATGCTCGAAATTGTAGCGCGAATACTCCTGCTCGGCCTGCAGGAAGACGTCGCGGTAGGTGACCTTCTCGTCGCCTTCCAGCCCGTTGAAGTTGAGCTCCATGATGCTCTCGACATTCTGCAGATAGCAGGCGAGGCGCTCCAGCCCGTAGGTCAACTCGCCGGACACCGGCGCGCATTCGATGCCGGCGACCTGCTGGAAATAGGTGAACTGGCTGACCTCCATGCCGTCGCACCAGCACTCCCAGCCGAGCCCCCAGGCGCCCAGCGTCGGGTTTTCCCAATCATCCTCGACGAAGCGGATGTCGTGCAGCAGCACGTCGATGCCGATGGCCTTCAGGGAGTCGAGATAGAGCTCCTGCAGGTTCGGCGGGTTCGGCTTCAGGATGACCTGGAACTGGTAGTAGTGCTGCAGCCGGTTGGGATTCTCGCCATAGCGGCCGTCCTTGGGCCGACGCGAAGGCTGGACATAGGCCGCCTTCCAGGGCCTCGGCCCCAGCGAGCGCAGCATCGTTCCGGGATGCGAGGTGCCGGCGCCGACCTCCATGTCGTAGGGCTGGAGCACGACGCAGCCGCGCTCGGCCCAGAAGCGCTGCAGCGTCAGCAGCAGCCCCTGGAAGGAGCGGGTCGGGTCCATGGCCGGCGTGGCCGCGGCGGGAAGCGGAGCGGAGACGGACAAGGTTCGAAAAGCCTTCCGGAGGGCGGGATGGCCCGTGCTTAGGGGCTGGCCGGGCTTTCGGTCAAGCGCGGGTGGCAGCCGGGGGCGGACAGGTTCTGTTCATCCGGTGCGCGGTA
Source organism: Allobosea sp. R86505 (assembly GCF_042466375.1). Lineage (NCBI taxonomy): Bacteria > Pseudomonadati > Pseudomonadota > Alphaproteobacteria > Hyphomicrobiales > Alloboseaceae > Allobosea > Allobosea sp. R86505. The sequence continues at coordinate 4,227,276 of NZ_JAXHPY010000001.1, forward strand.
ACTTGCAACTCACCGCAGGATCCGCGGCGTTCGGGGCGAGCGCTTGAGCCGGATCGACGGGCCTACACCGCAGGAGTGCCAACATGCTGTCTCACCGTATCGTCGCCGCCGTCTTCGGCGCCGTCACCCTCGCCGCCTCGGCCTTCGCCGTGGCGCCCGCGACGGCCGCACCGGTTTCGGCCGGCGTCACTCAGACCGCGCCGGCCGGAGACCTCGTCCAGGAAGCCCAGTATTACGGCCCGCGCCGCTATTATGGCCCGCGGCGCTATCATGGCCGGCCGGTCTACCGTCCGCGTTGCTTCATCTCGCAGCGCCGCGTCTGGAACGGCTATCGCTGGGTCGTTCGCCCGGTGCGGGTCTGCCGCTGAGGCGTCTGCAGAGGCCGGGCCGTCGCCCGCCTTGGACTTGATATGAAGCGAGGCTGAACGGTACGGTGACGTTCCGTTCAGCCTGGTTCGCGTAGAGTCGATGCGTGTCTGGCGGCGCCCCATGGCCCGCCCCTGTCGCAGCGAGGAGGTTCCCATCATGTTTCGCAAATTGCTTTTCGCGCTTGCGACGGCAGCCGGCCTCGGTGGCCTGTCGCTCGCCGCGGCGCCCGCATCGGCCGCGCCGGTCGCCGCCGGCCCCATCGCGCCGGCGACCCGGGCCGCTGAGGGCCTGTTCGAGCCGGCGCAGTATTATGGTCCGCCCCGGCGTTATTACGGGCCGCGCCGCTACTACGGCCCGCCGCGCTATTATGGGCCGCGCCGCTATTACGGGCCGCCGCGCTATTATGGCCCGCCGCCGCCGGTCTTCGTGCCGCCGGTCGTGCCCTTCTACGGGCCGCGCTACTATTACTGAGCCGGTCGCTCCGGCGGCGGACTGTCGGCTTCCATCGGCAGCCGCGCCCGCCCCCGGTGCAGGGCCTCGGCCTGCGGCGTGAAACCGCCTTCAGGCGAATGCAGAACCAGAGCCGGTAGCAGCGCTGCCGGCTTTTTGCTGCCGAGCGTGGCCGAGACGAGGATGCGGATCGCCGGCTGGTCGGCCTGTGCGTGGATGGGACTTATCATCACCGCGCCGAAGCCGGTCGCAAGCGCAGCCAGCACCTCCGGCAAGGCCTCGGCGCGGTGGACGATGAGCAGCCGCCCGCGCGGCTTCAGCAGCCGCCGCGCCGCGCGCAGCCAGGGCTCCAGCCCCGCCTCCTCGACATGAGCCGCAGCACGGTTTGGCACGGGCGAGGCCCGGTTGGTGCGGGGCTGATAATAGGGCGGGTTCACCGCAACACAGGCGAAGCTGGCGGGTGCGAGGTCGAGCGCAGCGGCGGGGCCCGCAATGTCTCCCGTCACCACCACGACGCGCTCCGCCAGGCCGTTCAGCGCGGCATTTTCGGTCGCGAGGCCGGCGAGTTCGGGATCGCGCTCCAGCAGCACCACCCGCAGCGCCGGCTGCGCGAGCGCCGCCGCCAGCCCGATCGTGCCGACGCCGGCGCCGATGTCGAGCAGCGGCCCCTCCCCCAGATCAGGCAGCGAGGCGGCGAGCAGCACGGCGTCGCTGCCGGCGCGGTGGCCCTTGCGCGGCTGGCGCAGGATCAGCCGCCCGTCGAGCAGCCGGTCCTCGCCGATGGCACCGAGGCCGGGCAGCATGTCAGCCATCGCGCAGTTCGCCGCCGAAGCCGGCATCGATGAGCAGGGCGCGGGCGCGCATCCGGTCGGCCTCGCGCACGAGCAGGCGGCGCGGGAAGGCGCCGATCATGCCCTCGAGCGCACTGATATGCTGGTCAGCGATCAGGCAGTCGAGATTGGCCGAGGCCAGCAGCGCCTCAATGGCGCCGAGCAGGACGATGTCGTTGGTGCGGACGAGTTCATGCATCGCGCGATGGAGCCTGTCGGGGGGCCGGAGTGCAAGCCCCTCGTCGCGTCTCGGGCACAACGCCTGCGGCGACATTGCCGGCCCGCGAGGGCTGGTCACCCATGCGCCGGTTGTGGCAAGGCTTGCAGGCGCTGCAAGCTGCGCAGGCCGCCGGAAGGATCGGGTATGGGCGTCGTCGTCGCGTTCGAGGACAAGGAAGCGGGCCAGGGTGCGCGCGAGGCCGGCATCGAGCGGCTGGTCGGGCTGACGCGGGCCGACATGGAACGCGTCAATGCGATGATCCTGTCGCGCACCGGCTCCGACGTGACGATGATCCCCGAGGTCGCCAACCACCTGATCTCCTCTGGCGGCAAGCGCCTGCGGCCGATGCTGACGCTGGCGACCGCGGGCTTAAGCGGCTATCGCGGCGAAGGCCATGTCAAGCTCGCGGCCTCCGTCGAGTTCATGCACACGGCGACGCTTCTGCATGACGACGTCGTCGACCAGAGCGACATGCGCCGCGGCAAGCTCGCCGCCCGCATGCTCTGGGGCAACGAGGCGAGCGTGCTGGTCGGCGATTTCCTGCTCGGCCAGGCCTTCAAGATGATGGTCGAGGTCGGCTCGCTGCGGGCGCTCGACATCCTCTCCACCGCCGCGGCCGTGATCGCCGAGGGCGAGGTACTGCAGCTGTCGGTGGCCAAGAACACGCAGACGACCGAGGACGAATATCTCGCCGTGATCCGCGGCAAGACGGCCGAGCTCTTCGCGGCGGCCTGCGAGGTCGGCCCGGTGATCGCCAACGGCTCGAAGACCGATGCCGCCGCCTGCCGCAGCTACGGCCTCAATCTCGGCATCGCCTTCCAGCTCATCGACGACGCGCTCGACTATGGCGGGATCGCCAACACGCTCGGCAAGAACACCGGCGACGATTTCCGCGAGGGCAAGATCACCCTGCCCGTGGTGCTCTCCTTCCGCCGCGGCAGCGAGGCCGAGCGCGCCTTTTGGACGCGCACCCTGCAGGAGGGCGAGATCCGCGACGGCGATCTCGAGGAGGCGCAGGCGATCATGAAGCGCCACCGCGCGCTCGACGACACAATCCAGCGCGCCGAGCACTATGCCAAGATGGCCAAGGACGCGCTCGCCCTCTTCCCGGCCTCCCCAATGAAACAGGCGCTGAACGAAACCGTCGATTTCTGTGTGGCCCGCGCGCATTGAGCGGCGGGCTGGGACTCGCGCAACGTTAGGGAAGCAAGCGCGGGGAACCCTCTCCCGTAGGGAGAGGGTAGGGTGAGGGGTCGGCCCTTTGACACCATAGCCGCGCCCTCACCGCAGCACCGGTGAGGGCGCGCCTCACTGGTCAAGGAACCAGCACCTCTCCCCTGCCCCTCTCCTTACAGGAGAGGGGTTCCCCGCGCCCTTCATCCCAAGACGCGCACCAAAACCCCCGACCGGCCTCAGGCCGCGGGGTTAGCATCATTGCCCCCGGAGGGGATGCGCGGAGCCGGGTGGCGCGCGGACCAGAGCCGCGTGCCGATGTCGAGTGTCGATGTCGAGGTCGATGCAGCGCCGATCTCGCGCCGCCCGGCTCCGCGCGCGGGGATTTTGGGCGTCCCGGCCGCTCGCTCGTCCCTGACGAGGGGACTTGCGGCCCTTCAGCCTCCGGGAGCCCCGCCCGCGACGGCGACGCCTCCCGAAACCCGCCACTCCACCCGGCCGCACGATGCCTCGCGACAGCCCCCTTGGTCGGGTGCAGCGCGGGAAGCATAGGCTTGGGATGGCGCGGCGGGGATAAGCCGGCCGTGCCGGGACGACAGAAGCGTCACGTCTGCGCCTTGAGACCCACGCTCATCGTGCCGTCGCTTTCGAGGATTACGAAATCGGCATCCTCGACCCCGCGACCTCCGGCCGAGCGCACGGCGCCCAGCGCTTCATCCCTCGTCACCCTTTCCGCCCGGAGGGCGCCATCGCAGAACGCCCCGTTGCGGATGAGCAGCGTCGGCTCCGACCGGACGACCTTGGCGAAGCCCTTCCATCGCACCGACAGAAAGGCGACCGCGAACTGCATCGCGATCAGCAACGCCAGCGCGGCGGTGCCTTCGGCGAGGGCGATCAATTCCTGCAGAAGGATCGCCGAGAGCGTCGAACCGAGCGCGACCGTCACGACCAGATCGAAGGCGTTGAGCTTGGCGAGCGTGCGCTTGCCGGAAATCCGCAGAAACGCGACCAGCACGATATAGGCGAGGACACCGACGAAAAGCGTCCGGCCGATGCCCTGCCAGTTCTGGAACAGCATTTCGCGCCAGTTCACGCCTCATCCTCCAGCCGGACGCCTCCGGTCGACGGCGCGATCAGCGCTCCTCCTTGCGGGGCAGTCGCTGGCCGTCGCGGTCTTCCTTGGCATCGGTGCCTAGGCCGAGGCCCCGCCCGGCGCTGTCCTTGCCTTTGGCGCCACCGAGGTCGAAGCCCGGACGGTTGGTTTCCTCCTGCTCGCGCTTCTTGTCGGCCTCGTTCAGCGGGCGTGGCTCGATCCTGTCCTTGCTCATGACGGCTCCTCCTCTCTGCCGGCGTCCTGGTCGTCGGGCGGGGGGCGCCGATTCGTCGGCGTGTCCTTGTATTCGTCGACCTGTACGCCTCGGCCGTCGAGGCCGCGATCGGGTGGACGCTGGGCCTTGTCGCGGTTGCTGAGGATGTCGTTCTTGCGGACCTCCTCGTCGTTCAACTCGGTCAAAGCGCCGGTTCCGCTGGTCTGCCCTGCTGGCATGGTCGCCTCCTCTGTTCGGCCCCACCGAAGCGGAGCGTCATGGGGACAACCCCCCAGAGCCGGAAAGGCTCCCCCCCGTCCGCAAGGTCTCGGTCTCGCGCGCCTCCCGCAGCCGCCCGTCGCCGGCGCGGGCCTATGGCCGACCGACCTGCGCCGCCAGATCACGCAGGATGGCGAGGTCATGCTCCAGCGTCAGGCCGCGACTGGCCCTCTGCAGGGCGAGCAGCGAATGACGGGCGGCGTTCTCGGCGAAGTCCGGCGGCCCCAGGCGCGCCAGGACGTGCATCGCCTTCTGCAGCCTGATCCCGATCTCGACGATGCCGGCACCGTCGCGGGCGATCGGCGTGAAGAGATCGTCGAAGAGGTCTCCGACACCGATCGCCGGAACATGGACCCGCGGGAAAGCCACCTCCTGCTGCGGCTCGCCAGGCTCGGCCGCGATCGCGAGCAGGCGGACGGCCCGGCCGATGACGTCGATCGCCGTGCCGGGATCGTTGATGCCGGGCGAGAGGGCGCGCGAGGCGATCTCGGCGAGCACGGAAGCGCCGAAGCGCGGGTCCTGATCGAAGGAGCGCACATCGGCGATGGTGTAGCAGCCCCGGATTTCGGCCTCCTGCTCCGCGACGTCCAGCCCCTCGGCGAAGGCGACGGGATCGGCCGGCGTGACAAAGGACCCGGGCGTCGCGCGGACGAAGATGCGCCCCTTGCCGCGCTCGGCAATGTCCGACAGCGCCCCCATGTCGAGGTGCTGCACATAGCCGATCTCGGACGCGTAAACCGGCCTGGCGGAGCCAGGCATGTCGACGGGTGCACAGCCCCCCATATGGGGTTGCTCGCAATAGAGCCGGATCGCCTCCGCTGCCGCCCTCTCGACACGCGCCGTGGTCTCGGTGACCCGACCCAGGCGCGACAGGTGATCGATCCAGCGCAGCAGCGTCACCACGATCAGGATGATGACGCCCGCCGTCACGACGAACAGGACGACGCGGCCGGTGCTGCCATAAGCGCCGGTGCTCAGCGCGATGATACCGACGAGGCTGTAGAGAAAGGAGCCGATGAACGTCGCCAGCACATTCTGTGTAGTCGTGTCCTCCATCACCAGACGGGTCGCGCGAGGCGTGACGTTGCTCGTGGCCGCCGAATAGGCCGCGACCATCGTGCTCAGCGAGAAGGTGGTCACCGCCAGCATGCTCGAGGCGATGATGCCGAGGATGTTGTCGACGGCATCCGCACCGATCTTGGTCGGCACGTCGCTGGGGATGTAAGGCGCGACCACGATCGCCACGAGGGCGGTGACCACGGCCAGGATCGAGAACAGGCTGGCCTGGAACCACATCCGCCGCGTGATCTGAGAAAGAAGCCACAGCCAGCGCGAGGTCATCCGAGGTCTCCGGTCAAGGGCGTGCGCAGCATGGCGCATCGGCAACAACGCAGCCGGTGCGGAAGGGTTGCGCCCGACAGGCTGGGTGCTGCTGTCCAAGGCGGATATCGCATGCTCAGCGCAACAGCGTCGCCTTCACCCACCAGCCGGGTTCCTGCCGCGCCAGCACCCGCCCCGCAGCCGCGCTCTGGCGGCAGTCGTCGAAGAGAGCGAAGCAGGTCGCGCCCGAGCCGGACATGCGGGCCAGCCGGCAGCCGGGCCGGGCGCGCAGGGCAGCGAGCACCGTGTCGATGACGGGGGCGACGCGGCGAGCGGGGGCTTCAAGGTCGTTGCCGGCGGCACTGAGGGCGGCGATCAGGGCGGCAGCCGTGCCTGGACCGGCTCCGGTCGCGCCAAGCGTCATGGCGAGCGTAGCGACGCCATCCAGGGGGGCGTCGGGCACTGCCGCTCCTGGATTGCTTCGCTGCGCTCGCAATGACGACGGGGCACCGCCCATCAAAGCGGGAGACAAAGGGGGAGCGGCCAGCGCCCGGAACACCGCCGCGGTCTCGACCGGGACGCCGGGATTGACCAGCAGCGCAAAGAGCGGCGGCAGGGTCAGGGCTGAGCCGAGCCTTTCGCCGATGCCGGCCATGATGCGGGCGCGGGAGGCGAGGCAGACCGGCACGTCGGCTCCGGTGGCGGCAGCCGCCCGCAGCAGCGCGGGATCGTCAGGGGAGAGCCCGTTCAGCCGGGCGAGCAGGCGCAGCGCCGCGGCCGCGTCGGCCGAGCCGCCGCCGATGCCCGACGCCACCGGCAGGCGCTTGACGAGGTGGAAGGCGCCGGTGCGAAGCGAGCCGGTTTCCGCCTCGAGCGCGCGCGTCGCACGCAGGATCAGGTTCGAATCGTCGACCGGCAGCCCCTGCCCGCGCGGGCCGTCGATGGTGAGGGACAGATCAGGGCCGGGTACGAGCGAGAGGGCGTCGCCCGTGCCGGCAAAGGCGACCAGGCTTTCGAGCTCGTGATAGCCGTCGGCGCGGCGGCCGAGCACGCGCAGCGTCAGGTTGATCTTGGCGCGGGCTCGCGTGGTGAGGGGTGTGTCAGGATTCAACACGACCGCTTCCTGCAACCAATACCCGCGCAAAACCGAGGGTTGCCCGTACCTTAATCGCGCCGTCATTCCGGGCGCAGCGCAGCGGAGACCCGGAATCCATCATAGAGCGCCGTCGAGTCCTATGATGGATTCCGGAGCTGCGCCGCTCTGCGGCTTGTCCGGAATGACGGAGAGTTCATGCCGGGCGACGGCTCAATCAGCCGCCGTCCTTCTTCGGTTCGGCCGGATCCTTCGGCTCGACAGCGTTGGCGGAGGGGCCGTCCTCCAGGCCGCGCTCGATCTTGCGCTTGATCTTGGCGAGGTCCTCGGGCTCGGGATTGAGGTCGCGGGCGTGGTTCCACTGGAAGCCGGCCTCGAGACGGCGCCCGACCTTCCAGTAGACGTCGCCGAGATGGTTGTTGATGACCGGGTCGGACGGGCGCAGTTCGACCGCGCGCTCGAGTTCCCGCAACGCCTCTGCATAGCGGCCGAGGCGGTAATAGGCCCAGCCGAGCGAATCGATGATGTAGCCGTCGCGCGGGCGCAGTTCCACGGCGCGGCGCAGCATCCCCAGCGCCTCGTCGAGCTTCAGGTTCTGGTCGACCAGCGAATAGCCGAGATAGTTCAGGACCAGCGCGCGCTCGCGGCCCAGCGGCTCGGGCAGGAGCTCGAGCGCCTTGCGCAGATCGGCCTCGGCGTCGGGCCAGCGCTTGATGCGCTCGCGGGCGATGCCACGGAAATAGAACAGGTCCCAGTTGGCGCGGCCGGGCGAGGCGAGCTTGGCGATCGCCTTGTCATAGGTCGCGGCGGCCTCCTCGAACATCTTGCGGGACCGATAGATGTTGCCGAGCGCCGAGAGCGCGTCGATGTCGTCCGGCCGCTCGGCGATCAGCGCGGCGAGATGCTTCACCGCCTCCTCGGGCCGGCCGAGATTCTCCAGCGCGAGACCTGCCTGGATTTCGGCATTGGGCCGCAGCGGCGAGGTGGCCGGCATCTTCTCATAGACGGCGACGGCATCCTCGGGCTGGCGGGCGCGCTCGAGGATGTCGCCCAGCGTCAGGATGGCGAGGTCGTGGTTGGGGTCGAGATAGATGGCGAGCCGCAGATAGAGCAGCGCCGCCGCCTCGTCGCCCTGGCGGTTTCCGGCACTGGCGAGGCCGTAGAGCACCTCGGCCGCGCCCTGCTGGGCATTGCCGACCTGGCGCGGCGGCGACTGCTTCGCCGCGACCTTGGCGAGACCGTCACGAACGATCGGGTGGTTCGGCAGCAGCCGGTCGAATTCGGCATAGGTCGCGGCGGCGCCGTCGAAATCGCCGTTGCGGGCCTGCATCCGGGCCCAGAGGTCGACGAGCCGCAGGGTCGTCTTCTCCGATTCGTAAGCGCTCTTCAGGCGCTTCTCGGCATCGGCCTTGCGGCCGGCGGCATCGAGGATGAGGCCGGCATGGTAATCCCGGAACAGGTTGTAGGACGCCTCGCCCTTCAGCCGTTCCAGCGTCTCGATGGCGCGGGTGGTCTGTCCGGAGCCGAGCTGCGACCAGGCGGAGAGCAGCGTCGCGGTGATGTCGGCCGCACGGCCGCGCCCGCCGCGCTGCAGGTGGTTGCGGGCGGTCTGGTAGTTCTTCTGCTTCAGCGCGCGGATGCCGATGGCGAGCTGGGCCAGCCCGTTGGAGGGGTCGCGCTGGATCAGCTTGTCGGCGGCGCGGAAGGCGTCCGGCATCGCGCCATCGGCCAGGAAGGCGACGAAGGCGCGCTCCAGCAGATCGTTGTTCTGCGGGTCGCCCTTGATCGCCTCGCGCAGATAGGTGGCGGCTGCGCCGAGATCGCGCCCCGCGCCCGCCACGATCGCCGCGAGGTAGTTGCCCTCCAGGCTTTCGGCCGTGTCGAGCCGGTCCTGGCTGCGCGCCTCCTGGCTGCGCGCCGTCGCACCCTGGGCCGCAGCCCCCACGGGGAGGGCCAGCAGCAATGCCAAGGCAGCCGCCGTGATCGGGCCACGGCTCTTCATTCCAGATCCCACGACTGCCATTCTCCCTGGGTCCGCCGCCGCGCCCAGCGCGGGAGGCGTGGTCGATCCGCGCGACCGCGACCGCTTCGCCTAGGCTGGCAAGATGGCCGTTTCCAGGCAGGCGGGCAAGCCTCGCGGCGGCCGATTGGCCTGGGCGCGTAGCCGCCATGTCACAGTGCGGCAAAACCTTGCCACGACCTAGCGTCACGTTGATTTCGTTATCGATCCGGCAGGAATTCGCAGGCTAAGTAACAGCGCTGCCTCTCTTACCGACGATTCGGACAGGACCTTATCCATGAAGAAGCTCGTTCTCAGCTTTGCCGCCGTCGCCCTGCTCGCCGGTTTCGCCGCCGGCTGCGCCCAGCCGCAGAAGCCGGCCCCGGCCGTGACCCGCAAGGGCTGATCGTCCTGGCGCCGGCCCCCGCCGGCGCGGAACTAAAGGGGGCGCGCCAGCCGGCACGCCCCCTTTTTTCATGTCCGTCTGCGACGAGCGGCCGCGTCACATATTCGCGTAGCCCGGCCCGCCGCCGCCTTCAGGGACGGTCCAGGTGATGTTCTGGGCGGGATCCTTGATGTCGCAGGTCTTGCAGTGGACGCAGTTCTGCGCGTTGATCACGAAGCGCGGCTCGGTCTTCGCCTCGGCATCCTTGTAGACCACCTCATAGACGCCGGCCGGACAGTAGAGCCGCGCCGGCTCGCCATAGAGCGGCAGGTTCTTCTCGATCGGGATCGAGGGGTCGGTCAGCTTCAGATGGGCCGGCTGGTCTTCCTCGTGATTGGTTGAGGACAGGAAGACCGAGGAGAGCTTGTCGAACGAAATCTTGCCGTCGGGCTTGGGATAGACGATCGGCCTGACCTCGCTCAGCAGCTTCAGCGTCGCATGGTCGGGCTTGCCGTGCTTGAGCGTGCCGAAGGGCGACCAGCCGAAGAGCTGGTTCAGCCACATGTCGATGCCGCCGAGCCCGATGCCGAGCAGCGTGCCGTATTTCGACCAGAGCGGCTTAACGTTGCGCACCGGCTTGAGGTCGGCCCCGATCGGCCCGTCGCGCCACTCGTTCTCGATCTCGACGACCTCGTCATGCGAGCGGCCGGCCGCCAGCGCCGGAACGAGCTTCTCGGCCGCCAGCATGCCCGAGGTGATGGCGTTGTGGCTGCCCTTGATGCGGGGCACGTTGACGAAGCCCGCCGAGCAGCCGATCAGCGCGCCGCCGGGGAAGGTCAGCTTCGGCACCGACTGCCAGCCGCCTTCGGTGATCGCGCGTGAGCCGTAGGAGAGGCGCTTGCCGCCCTCGAACAGGTCCCGGATCAGCGGATGGGTCTTGAAGCGCTGGAACTCGTCGAAGGGCGAGAGCGTCGGGTTCTCGTAGTTGAGGTGGACGACGAAGCCGACCGTGACCAGGTTGTCGTCGAAATGATAGAGGAAGGAGCCGCCGCCGGTGCGGCTGTCGAGCGGCCAGCCGAAGGAATGCTGGACCCGGCCCTTGACGAATTTCTCCGGCTTGACCTGCCAGATTTCCTTGAGGCCGATGCCGTATTTCTGCGGCTCGCGGCCGGCGTCGAGACCGTATTTGCGGATCGCGATCTTGGCGAGCGAGCCGCGCACGCCCTCGCCCAGCAGGGTGTAGCGGCCGCGCAGTTCCATGCCGCGGGTGAAGCGCTCGGAGACGGTGCCGTCCTTGGCGATGCCCATGTCGCCGGTGGCGACACCGACGACAGCGCCAGCCTCGTCGAACAACAGTTCGGCGGCGGCGAAGCCGGGATAGATCTCGACGCCCAGCGCCTCGGCGCGGCCCGCGAGATATTTCGTCACCAGCCCGAGCGAGCCGACGAAATTGCCGTGGTTGTTCATCAGCTTGGGCATGCCGACATTCGGCAGGCGGAGGCCGTTGGGCTCGGTCAGGTAGTAGAAGATGTCCTCGCTGACCTCGGTGGTCAGCGGGCGGGCTTCGTCCTGCCGCCAGTCCGGCAGAAGCGCATCGAGCCCCGAGGGGTCGATCACCGCGCCCGAGAGGATATGGGCACCGACCTCGGCCCCCTTCTCGACGACGACGACGGAGACGTTCTCGTCGAGCTGCTTCAGCCGGATCGCCGCGGCGAGGCCGGCGGGGCCCGCGCCGACGATGACGACGTCGTAGTCCATGCTCTCGCGCGGTTCGGCCCGTGCCTGTTCGAGATCCATGCTGCCCTCCAAAGGCCTGCGCCCGAGACGCTGCGCCCAGCCTCAAACCAATTAGTTTATATATAAACTATCTACCCGACGACGCAAGGCGGACCCGGCGACACTCTGGAAACCCTCTATCCAAGCGCGCGGTTCAATTTGCAACCGCGGCGGCTCGCGAAGTCGCGGCGGCGCGTGCTAGACCGTCCGCATGTCGCTGACCGCCGCGCCCGAACCTGCCGAGCTCGTCGCCTGGTATGCCGAGATGGGCATCACCGAGGCGCTGGACGAGGTCACGCATGACCATTTCGCAGCGCCGGCGGCAAGCGAGGCCCCGCGCCCCCGCCCTGTCCTGCCGACGCGGGCCGGCCAGCCGGCGCCGGTCGCCCTGCGCCCCAATGCCGCCGCCGCGACCGCTCCGGACGATGCCGCCCTGACCGCCCGGAGCCTGGCGCAGGAGGCCATGACACTGGAGGCGCTAAAGGAGGCGCTGGCGCGATTCGAGGGCTGCGCATTGAAGGCGACCGCCAAGAACCTCGTCTTCGCCGACGGCAATCCGGGCGGGCGCGTCATGATCGTCGGCGAGGCGCCGGGCGCCGACGAGGACCGCGTCGGCCTGCCCTTCGTCGGGCGCTCGGGCCAATTGCTCGACCGGATGCTCGCCGCCATCGGGCTCAGCCGCAAGGACGACGTCTACATCGCCAATGTCGTGCCGTGGCGGCCGCCGGGCAATCGCACGCCGACGCCGCAGGAGGCCGCGACCTGTCTGCCCTTCATCCAGCGCCAGATCCAGCTCGCCGACCCCGACATCCTGGTCTGTCTCGGCGCGCCCTCGGCGCAGGTCCTGCTCGGCTTCAAGGGCATTACGGCGTCACGCGGCAAATGGGTCGAATACGACACGGGGACGCGGCGGATCCGCGCGATCGCCTCCCTGCATCCGGCCTATCTCCTGCGCCAGCCGCTGCAGAAGCGCCTGGCCTGGCGCGACATGCGGGCACTGAAGGCGGCCTTGGACAACGTGTCCCAGGGATGATGGGCAGAATGGTCATGCGGCGTTGACGCTTCGCGCGTAGGGTACGCTGGAACCGTCGCACTTCGCATGTTGAAGTGGCCGGCTTCGACGGAGTGCCGCCATGGTGATCGACGCCTTCCTGCTTTCGCGGATCCAGTTCGCCTTCACCGTCTCGTTCCACATCGTCTTCCCGGCCTTCACGATCGGGCTCTCGGCCTATATCGCCACGCTGCTCGGGCTGTGGCTGAAGACCGGCGACGTCAAGTTCCACACGCTGGCGCGGTTCTGGACCAAGATCTTCGCCGTCTCCTTCGCGATGGGCGTGGTTTCTGGCATCGTGTTGTCCTACCAGTTCGGCACGAACTGGAGCCGGTTCTCTGTGGCGGTCGGAAACGTCATCGGCCCGCTGATCGGCTATGAGGTGCTCACCGCCTTCTTCCTCGAGGCCTCGTTCCTCGGCGTGATGCTGTTCGGCTGGAAGCGCGTGCCGCCCTGGCTGCATTTCCTCTCCGCCTGCATCGTCGCCGGCGGCACGGCGCTGTCGGGGTTCTGGATCCTCTCCGCCAACAGCTGGATGCAGTTCCCGACCGGCCACGAGATGCGCGACGGCATCGCCTATCCGGTCGACTGGATGCAGATCATCTTCAACCCGACCTTCCCGATGCGCTTCATGCACATGATGACGGCGGCCTATCTGACGACCGCCTTCGTCGTGCTGGCGACGGGCGCGCGCCATCTGCTCGTCGGCCACAGCACCGAATCGGCGCGCACGATGGTGCGCATGGCGATCCTGATGATCGCGCTGACGGCGCCGCTGCAGGTGGTGATCGGCCACCGCCACGGCGAGGACACCGCCAAATACCAGCCGGCCAAGCTCGCCGCGATCGAGGCGCACTGGGATTCCTCGAAGCCGGCGCCGCTGGTGCTGTTCGCCTGGCCCGACGAGGAAAAGGGCGTCAACCGCTTCGAGATCGCCATTCCCGGCCTCGCCAGCCTGGTCACCCATGGCAGCATGGACGCGCTCTTCCCGAGCCTGAACGATTTCGCGATCGAGGACAGGCCGCCGGTCAAGATCCCGTTCTTCGGCTTCCGGATCATGGTCGGCATCGGCTTCTTCATGATCGCGTTCGGCTGGCTCGGCGCCTGGCTGTGGTGGCGGGGCCGCGTCTTCGAGGAGCGGCGCTGGCTCTGGGTGGCGCAATACACCTGGCCCCTCGGCTTCGTCGCGATCCTCGCCGGCTGGTTCGTCACCGAGGTCGGCCGCCAGCCCTGGATCGCCACAGGGGTGCTGCGCTCCAAGGACGCGATCTCGCCGGTCACCGCCGGGCAGGTCGCAATCTCTCTGGGCCTGTTTGTCTGCGTCTACTGCGTCGTCTTCTCGGCCGGGGTGGTGCTGATCAACCGGCTGATCGACAAGGGGCCGGACGCAATCACACTGCAGGACCCGCCCGAGCAGCCCTCGCAGCGGCCGCTCAAGGCCGCGCAGGCGCCGGCGTCGGACCTGTTCGGCGACGGCAACCCCGGCGACGACCGCATCCAGCCCGCAAGCTGAGGAGAGACCCGCATGGAATGGTATCTCCCCGTCATCTGGGCCGGCCTGATCGGCACCGCCGTGCTGCTCTATGTCGTGCTCGACGGCTTCGACCTGGGCATCGCGATCCTGTTCCCGACGACGCGCGACGAAGGCGAGCGCGACCAGATGATGAACTCGGTCGCGCCCTTCTGGGACGGCAACGAGACCTGGCTGGTGCTGGGCGGCGGCGGGCTCTGGGTCGCCTTCCCCACCGCCTACGCCATCATCATGCCGGCCTTCTACCTGCCGGTGACGCTGATGCTGCTGGCGCTGATCTTCCGCGGCGTCGCCTTCGAGTTCCGCTGGGTCGCCAAGCCCAGGCACAAGGTCTGGGACCTCGCCTTCTGGCTCGGCTCGACGATGGCGGCCTTTTCGCAGGGGCTGATCCTGGGCGGGATGATCCAGGGCATCACCGTGGTCGACCGGCAGTTCGCCGGCGGGCCCTTCGACTGGTTCACGCCGTTCACCCTGATGTGCGGGGCGGGCGTCGTCGTCGGCTATGCGCTGCTCGGCGCGACCTGGCTGATCTACAAGACGGAAGGGCGCGTCGCCGAGCGCGCCCGTTCACAGGCGAAGGTCCTGCTGCTAGGGCTTCTGGCCTTCGCGCTCATCGTCTCGCTGTGGACGCCCTACGCCCATCCGCGCATCGCGGAGCGCTGGTTCACCTGGCGCAACATGGCGCTGCTCTGGCCGTTCCCGGTGCTGACGACGCTGTGCGGCTTCCTCGCTTGGCGGCGCCTGCACGGCCGGCACGAGTTCACGCCGTTTGCCCTGACGATCGCGATCTTCGTACTGTGCTTCCTGGGGCTGGCGATCTCGAACTACCCCTATCTGGTGCCGCCGGACCTGACGATCTGGGACGTCGCGGCGGCGCCCTCCTCGCATGTCTTCGTGCTGATCGGGGTGACCTTCCTGCTGCCGATGATCCTGTTCTACACGGCCTTCGTGTACTGGACCTTCCGCGGCAAGGTGAAGGCCGACAGCGGCTATCATTAGGCGCGGGAACCGGCGGTTCCGCCGGCCGTTCGATGGTGGCTTGAGTCCGGCGCGCTCTGCGTAGAGATTGTCGGCAGGCTCACGGGGACGACGCCATGCAGTGGGAAGACTATCGCCAGTCCGACAATGTCGAGGACCGGCGCGGCAGCGGCGGCGGTGGCGATTTCGCCGGGCTGCCGGGCGGCCGCGGGGGCTTGGGTATCGGCACCATGGTCGTGCTCGGGCTGGTGGGCTGGGCGCTGGGCATCGACCCGCGGCTGCTGATCGGCGGGGCCGAACTCATCGGCGGCATCGGCGGCCGCCAGGCCCCGACGCAGGAATCGCGCCCGTCCTCAGGGCCGCCCAAGGACGAGATGGGGCGCTTCGTCTCGGCCGTGCTGGCGCAGAACGAGGACGTCTGGACCAAGCTTCTGCCGCAGCAGGCGAACCGCCGCTACGAGCCGCCACGGCTGGTGATCTTCGACCGGGTCTCGAGTTCGGCCTGCGGCACCGCCCAGTCGGCGATGGGGCCGTTCTACTGCCCGCCCGACAAGCGCGTCTATCTCAACCTCTCCTTCTTCCAGGAGATGCAGCGCAAGCTCGGCGGCGGCGGCGATTTCGCCTATGCCTATGTGATCGGCCACGAGGTCGGCCACCACATCCAGAACCTGCTCGGCATCCTGCCCAAGGCCAACCAGTTGAAGCAGCGCGCCTCCGAACGCGAGGCGAACGCGATCTCGGTGCGCGTCGAACTGCAGGCCGACTGCTTCGCCGGAGTCTGGGCCCACAACATCCAGGCGATGGGGCGCATCGACCCGGGCGACATCGAGGAAGCCATGCGCACCGCCGCCGCGATCGGCGACGACATGCTGCAGAAGGCCTCGCGCGGGCAGGTGGTGCCCGATTCCTTCACCCACGGCTCCTCGGCGCAGCGCCAGCGCTGGTTCAACACCGGCTTCCGCACGGGCTCGATGCAGGCCTGCGACACCTTCAAGCCCGCGCAGGTTTGAGGCCGGCAGGCTGTCCGCCTCCGACCATGTGGGCCCTTCTGTGCTCGCGGCCGGTCAAATGACGCACGGCCTGTCAGCGCTCATCGAGAGCTGCCTGCGCCCACTCGCTTCCTGCGGTCGACAACCCCACTGCCGGTTTGACAATGACGGCACCGACGGCCGCGGGAAGCGTGTTGCACGGCTGGTCCCATGCCGAAGCTCGCGCGCTCCCGGCACAACCGTCGACATGACCTTAAGTCATTGATCCGGCTTATTTTTTTGATTCCGGCCTCGTCAGAAAATTGTTAACAATCTGTTACGGGGGCCACTTAGCGAGCTGGATGTGGAGCCGCTGATGCGGCCACGCAGCTCGGCACATCAGCTCCGTCGCCCTGTCGACGACGCGCCCCGGCCTATGCCTAAGGACCATCCCATGTCTGACATCACGATCTATGGACATCGCGGCACGAACCCTTATCCCGATCACTCGCGCGAATCTCATCTCTGGGCCGCCAACTGGGGCGCGGATTTCATCGAGCCGGATCTCTGGCTGACCAAGGACGGCGTGCTCGTCGTCAGCCACGACAACCACAACTACTCGAACCTGACCTATGCCGAAGCCAAGGCCGCCGAGCCCGCGCTGCAGACCTTCGGCGAGGTCATCGAGCTGGTGAAGGCGATGTCGATCGAGACCGGTCGTTCGATCGGCATCATCCCCGAAACCAAGAGCACCACCTACGCGACCAGCGAAGCCGTCATCAAGGAGCTGATCGCCCATGACTTCCTCGATCCGACCCGGGTCGTGATCCAGAGCTTCGCCTCGGCCAACCTGCAGATGCTGCACGATACGATCATGCCGCAATATGGCGTCGATCTGCCGCTCGCCTTCCTCGGCTACAGCATGGCCAATCTGGCACAGGTCGCGACCTATGCCGACATCATCGCTCCCCATCAGAGCGTCATCACGGCGGCCGGCGTCGCCGCCGCGCATGCGCTGGGACTGAAGGTGGTTGGCTGGACCGTCATCGGCACCGAAGCCCAGATCCAGCAACTCATCGACATGGGCGTCGATGGCGTCTTCGTCGACGAGACCAACACCGGCCGCACGAGCCTTGGCAACCTGAACGGCATCAAGGTTGTCTATGGGACGGAAGGTGACGACGACGTCGCGGGCACTGCCGGCGCCGACCTGATCTACGCGATGGCAGGTGACGACACGATCGACGCCGGCGAAGGCAACGACGAGGTCTATGGCGATGGCGGCGACGATGTCGTCGAGGGCGGCGCGGGCAACGACACGCTGTTTGGCGGCGCCGGCGACGACGCGCTGAGCGGCGGCGAAGGCGACGATGTCCTGGCCGGCGGCGTCGGTGACGACGAACTCGACGGCGGCGACGGCATCGACACCGTCTCCTACCAGGCCGGGCTCAGCGACACCGCCGGCGTCACGGTCAACCTCGCCAACGGTACCGCCGATGGCGACGAATCCGGCTCCGACACGCTGATCGGGATCGAGAATGTCATCGGCGGCACCGGCAACGACACGCTGATCGGCGATGACGGTGCCAACATGCTCGACGGCAGCGCCGGAAACGACACGATCGACGGCGGTGCCGGCGACGATGTCATCATCGGCGGCGAAGGCAACGACGTCATCGACGGCGGAACCGGCTTCGACACGCTCAACCTGTCGGGCGCGACGGGCGCGATCAGCGTCGACTTCACGGCAGGCACGGCCAGCGGCGCCGGCATCGGCACGGACAGCTTCGTCAATATCGAGAAGCTGGTCTTCGGCGCCTGCGACGAGATCGTCTCGGGCGGCAACGGCGATGAGGCGCTCGATGGCGGCGCCGGTAACGACACGCTCAAAGGCGGCGCCGGCAGCGACAGCCTGTGGGGTGGCGCCGGCAACGACACGCTCGACGGCGGCTCGGGCGATGACGAGGTCTTCGGCGGCCTCGGCAACGACGTCATCAAGGCCGGTTCCGGCGTCGATCTGGTCGAAGCGGGCGAAGGCGACGACGTGGTCGATGCCGGCTCGGGCAACGACATCGTGCGCGGCGGCGGCGGCAATGACTCCCTCGATGGCGGCTCGGGCAACGACCGTCTCGAAGGCGGCGCCGGCACCGACAGCCTCACCGGCGGCTCGGGGCTGGATGTCTTCGTCTTCACGCCGGGCTTCGGCAAGGACACGATCGCCGATTTCCGTACGACCGGCTCGAGTGCCGACGCGCTGGAATTCGACGCCGACATCTTCGCTGACTTCGACGCGGCCATGGCGACGGCCGAGCAGATTGGCGGCGACACCGTGTTCACCATCGACGCCGATAACACCCTGACGCTGAAGGGCGTCGCGCTCGCCAGCCTGGCGCAGAACGACTTCCACTTCGTCTGACCGAGGCGCCACCCACCGAGACAGGACGGGGCGCTCGACCGGGCGCCCCGTCCATCTGCTGCGACCGGAGCTCCTGTCCGATTGTTGCAAACCCGGTATCATCGACGTGAAGAAGGTCGATGGCGATGGTGACGATGACACGCTTGGGTGGCTGCAATTGCGGGCAGGTCCGCTACACGCTCGAGGGCGAGCCGACGCGCACCGGGATCTGCCATTGCGAAGCCTGCCGCAAGGAATCGGGCTCGGCCTTCTCCTTCTTCGGGTTCTGGCCGCGCGCGGCGGTGACGTTGTCGGGCGAGCTGAGCGGCTGGCGCAGCCGGGCGGGCGAAGACCGCTTCTGCCCGCGCTGCGGCTCCTCCCTGTTCTGCTTCGACGACAATTCCGACGAGATCGAGATCAAGCTCGGGACGCTGGACGGCGGGCCGAGCATGATCGCGCCCGGCTACGAGCTCTGGACGATCCGTCGCGAGCACTGGCTGGTGCCGGTCGGCGCGGCCGAGCAGCATGAGCGGGACCGGCTGAAGCGATCGTGAGGCGGCCGACCGTTGCCGCGCCCGCGCCACCGTCTATAGAGCGGGTGATGCGCCCCGCCGCCGCCGATCTCCTCGCCTGGTACGACCGCCATCGCCGCGCCCTGCCCTGGCGCGCCGGGCCGGGCGAGCGGCCCGATCCCTATCGGGTCTGGGCGTCGGAGATCATGCTGCAGCAGACGACCGTCACGGCGGTCAAACCCTATTTCGAGCGCTTCATGGCGCGGTTTCCCACCGTGCAGGCGCTGGCGGAGGCACCGTCGGAGGCGGTGATGCAGGCCTGGGCCGGGCTCGGCTATTATTCCCGCGCCCGCAACCTGCATGCCTGCGCCATCGCCGTCGTCGCCGCGCATGGCGGGCGCTTTCCCGACACTGAGGAAGGCCTGCGCGCCCTGCCCGGCATCGGCGCCTATACGGCCGGCGCCGTGGCGGCGATCGCCTTCGACCGGCCGGCGGCGGCGGTGGACGGCAATGTCGAACGGGTGATGACACGGCTGTTCGCGATCGAGGATCTCCTGCCGGGCGCCCGCCCGCTGGTGCGCGAGCGCGTGCTGACGATGATGCGGCAGGACAGGCCCGGCGATTTCGCGCAAGCGCTGATGGATCTCGGCGCCACCATCTGCACGCCGCGCAACCCCGCCTGCGGCCTGTGCCCCTGGCGCGAGCCCTGCCGGGCGCTGGCCGAGGGCACGCAGGAGAGCTTTCCGCGCAAGGCGGCGAAGAAGGCCGGCGCGGTCCGCAAAGGCGCGGCCTTCGTGCTGCTGCGCGAGGACGGCGCTCTGCTGCTGCGCACCCGCCCGCCCAAGGGCCTCCTCGGCGGCATGGCCGAGGTGCCGACCAGCGAGTGGAGCGCCGATTACGAGCTGGACGGCGCCTGGCAGGATGCGCCGGTGGTGACGCGCTGGGAGCAGATTGCGCCGCCGGTACGCCATGTCTTCACGCATTTCCCGCTGGAGCTCACCGTGTTCAAGGCGAGCGCGCCGGCCAGGACACAGGCTCCGGCAGGCATGCGCTTTAAGCCCCTCGCCGCGCTGGGCGAGGAGCCGCTCTCGGGGGTGATGGTGAAGGTGCTGGAAGTCGCGGGACTGAACGGCGGGAGGCCGACGGCCGGCAATGGGTTTCCATAAGACATGCCGGCTTGAGGGTGGCCGAACGTCCGGCGTCATTCTTTCGGATAGGCGACGCCTTTCTTTCTCTCGCGGGCGTGAAACTGTTGTTCGGCGATGCCGTGCAAGACCTTGGAGCTGATCTTCAGCTCGCCTTTGGCCCAGGTCACCGCGGTGCCGTCTTGCGTGACCGTGGCCCGGCCGAAAACCTTCCGGTCCTGGAGCGACGCAAATTCCGACCCCGTCGCGGTGATCGTTGGGCCCATATCGACGATGATGCGCCCACCGTCGCGTCGGTCGATCAAGAGCGTGGCGGGCGCACGGGTTCGAACCTTGGCCAACAAGGGGGCATTCAGGAGCTCCGGCTGATTCAAGCCTTGCGGCGGCTGTGCGCGAGATGGGTCATTCATGGCCAAGCTCATCCCTGCTAGCGCCAGACGGAGATAGATGTGAGCCGATGAGCGCCGCATCGATGCCCACCGCTTCTTATGGAACCGGGACCGGCGCGAGCCGGGTGAGCGATGGGGAGAAGTCGCTCGGCGTGCAGGGTGTCCCGGCTGTGGTGAACCACACCGCGGCAGCACGTTGCCAGGGCGTCGCATATCTGAGCCGCAACTCGTTGCCGGTGGCCATGATTTCCGCGCCGTTGGGATCCGTCGCCACGCAATAGGGCGTCGCAGGTGTGGTGGCTTCGCACGCATGCGTGAAGCCGAGATTATGGCCGATCTCGTGAATGGCCGTATTGAACGGCTTGGTCTGGTTGACGTAAGTGCCGACGGGATCGTCCTTCAGATCGGCATCGTCCAGCAATCGCGATTCGGACCGGAAGGCCCCACCAGTGGCGAGGCCCGTCTTGGCGACCCTGATGATCTGATGAGCCGCCCCCGGCGGCGAAAGAGTGCATTTCAGCACGCAATGAAGGTTCACACGACGTTTCCCGCCCGCACCATCTCCGACTTCGAGCTGATGGAGGCTGGCGGGGGTGGACAGCCAAAACTTCTCACTCCATGCCGACTCGATCTTCTTCTTGAATTTCGCCGTCCAGCCATTCCAATCACTGCCCCATTTCTGGGCGGGGAAACTGGTGCCGCTGAAGTCCGAGACAGGTCCGGCGGCCACCGGAATGAGCGCGACTTTCCAGTCGATGACGACCGAAGCATTGTAATTGGGGCCAATTCCTTTCGTGTCGACATAATAATTGAACGTCATGCCACGGATAGGCGGCCTGTTCACAGATTTGACCTTGCCCTTGACTTCGATCTTGAAGCGATCCCAGACGTAATTGGTATTGGTGTCGACGGCCGTTATCTCGGTCGCTCCTTCGTCCATTCCAACGATTTCGTACCACGCGATTGCGTTGTTGGAGCTCTCGACGGCTTCTCGCTTCGTGATGCGTGCCCTCGAATTGCTGGCCCGGACATCGATCCAGGACTGGGTATCCTTGAAGCCGACGCGGATGGACGTACCCACCGCGATCGATTGGGTCACTCGTTTGACGGCGGGCGGAGCTGCCTGGTGCGGGTTCCCGACGAACTTCACGAAGTGCGGCATCGCCCTCTCCTTCGAACATTGGCTCAACCGCCGCGAGCCGGCGGGCTAGTCCGTCGGGGTCCGCGCCCTGACGCGAGGCGGTGGGCGGTCGGCACCGGCCGATGCCACGCCCGCACGACGCTGCTCGGCGTTTCTGGAAGGACGGCCCTCTCCAGCCACCCTCGACGCGCCTCTCCACCGCGACTTGCGCGCCAGACCCCTGTCCTGGCTGAGGTGAGGCTAAGTCAACGCGCGGCACGTGCCGTCATCCGAACGGATGACAGGTGGCCGGCTCGTGGGAAAACGCCGCGCCTCAGGCCGCCGCCATCTGCGCGCGGATTTCGCCACGCAAGGTGTCGAGCAGCATCAGGGCGCCGTCGCGCTCGACATGCCAGAAGGTCCAGCCGTTGCAGCTCGGCAGGCCCTGCGCCAGTGCGCCGATCTTGTGGATCGAGCCCACCGCCGGGTCGAGCAGCAGCGTCCCGTCGGCGCGGATGATCGCCTTGTGGCGACGCTTCTCGTCCGTGACGGTCTCGCCCGCCTTGACCAGCTCGGCCTCGACCAGAGCGAGGAAGGGCACGCGCGGCTCGCTGCGCTTGGAGGGCGCGGTGGCGAAGGCTTCCGGCGGGAGCGGCGTGATCGCGGCGATGCGCTGGCGGGCGGCCTCGGCATAGCCGGGATCGCGCTCGCAGCCGATGAAGCGGCGGCCGAGCGCCTTGGCCACCGCGCCGGTGGTGCCGGTACCGAAGAAGGGATCGAGGATCACGTCGCCGGGGTTGCTGGCCGAAAGCATGACGCGGGCGAGCAGGGCCTCGGGCTTCTGCGTCGGGTGGACCTTGGCACCGCTGCCGTCCTTCAGCCGTTCCTCGCCGGTGCAGAGCGGCAGATACCAGTCCGAGCGCATCTGCAAATCGTCATTCCCGCCCTTCAGCGCCTCGTAATGGAAGGTGTATTTGGAAGCCTCGCCACGCGCCGCCCAGATCAGCGTCTCATGGGCATTGGTGAAGCGCCGGCCGCGGAAGTTCGGCATCGGGTTGGCCTTGCGCCAGACGATGTCGTTCAGCACCCAGAAGCCGAGATCCTGCAGGATCGAGCCGACGCGGAAGATGTTGTGGTAGCTGCCGATGACCCAGAGCGCGCCGTCGGGCTTCAGCACGCGGCGGCATTGCGCCAGCCAGGCGCGGGTGAAGGCGTCGTATTCGGCGAAGGACGAGAACTTGTCCCAGTCGTCGTCGACGGCATCGACGAGGCTGTCGTCGGGCCGGCGCAGATCGCCGCCGAGTTGGAGATTATAGGGCGGATCGGCGAAGACGAGATCGACGCTGGCCGGCGGCAATGCCTCGAGCGCAGCCACGCAGTCGCCGAGCAGAATCTGGTCGAGCGGCAGTTCGACCGGCAGGCTCGCCGGCTTGATCCGGGGTGCCTTGATCGGTGACTGCAGCGCGGGCCGTCCGGTACGCGAAACTTGAATCCGGACGGCGGCGCTGGTGGTCCCGGTACGCAAAATACCCATGACGCCCCAAGACCGTTACGCAACTTGAACAGTCGCGATATTGGCCAGTCAGGGTAAAAGCCGGGTTTCCGCGCTGAAAAAAATGCGTCTCATTCTGGGGCTGCAGTTTTTGCCCAGCCCCTTGGCGGATATGGGGAATTGCTAAGGGGAGGTTAAGGCGAGAGGGCGCACGCAGAGTCATGCTCGGGCTCGACCCGAGCATCTCATCGACGAGATTCTCGGGTCTGCGCTGAGCTTCGCCCGAGAATGACGGCTCCGTGCCTAACGCCGCCAGACGCCCTTCACCGGCGCGAAGGAATAGCGGTGCTCGGGGCACGGGCCGTGAGCCTGAAGGGCGGCGCGGTGGCGTGGCGTGCCGTAGCCCGCATGGAGCGAGAAGCCATAGGCGGGATAGCACGCGCAGAGCCGCGCCATCATCGCATCGCGGGTGACCTTCGCGACGATCGAGGCCGCGGCGATCGAGGCGATCTGGGCATCGCCGCCGATGACGCAATCGCAAGGGCAGCCGAGCTTCGGCGGATCGTTGCCGTCGACCAGCACGCAGGCCGGCTGCAGCGCCAGCGCCGCCACCGCGCGCCGCATCGCCAGCAGCGTCGCCTGGCGAATGTTGATGGCGTCGATCTCGACGGCGGTGGCGCTGGCGATGCCGATGGCGAGCGCCGATTGCGCGATCAGCGCGAACAGCTCCTCGCGCCGCGCCGGCGTCAGGTTCTTCGAGTCGTCGAGCCCGTCCGGCACCGCCTGCGGATCGAGAATCACGGCCGCCGCCACGACGGGCCCGGCCAGCGGCCCGCGCCCGACCTCGTCGACGCCGGCGAGCGGCCAGAGGCCGTTCGAGATGGCCTGCGTCTCGCGATAGAAATGGGCGGTCATGGGCCGGGCTTATGGCGCAGAGGCGGCGCGCGCAGCAAGGGCTTCGGCCCGATCGTCGCAACCTTGAAGACTGTCCCATCACATGGTACATATCTTCAGGCGGAGGAAGGCATGATCGTCAGCTTTCGGGATGACTGGCTGCGTGCCTTCTTCGTCGAGGATGTCCACGCGAAACAGATTCCGCCCGATCTCGAGACACGCCTGTTCCGGAAGCTGCAGATGATCGACGATGCCGTCACCGATTCCGATCTGCGCGTGCCGCCGAGCAATCATTTCGAGAAGCTGCGCGGGGCGCTGGACGGCCTGCACAGCATCCGCGTCAACCAGCAGTGGCGGCTGATCTTCGCCTGGGACGGCCGTCGCGGCGAAGCCCGCGGCGTCTATCTCGACGACCACAGCTATCGATAGGTGGGCCATGCTGACGACGAAACGCAAGCCCGCCACAGTCGGTGAAATCCTGGTCGAGGAATTCATGCGGCCGCTGGGGCTGACGCAGATCCGGCTGGCCCAGGCGATGGGCGTGCCCCGCAAGCATGTCAACGAACTCTGCCGGGATCGCCGGGGTCTCACGGCTGCGACGGCGCTGATCCTGGCACGCGTCTTCGGCAACTCCGCCGAGTTCTGGCTCAATGTGCAGCGACGGACCGATCTCTGGGAGACACTGCATTCGCCCGAGGAGATGGCGCGCATCGAGCGGGCGCGGCCGCTGGAGGTCGCGGCTTGATCACAGACACCGTGGGCGAGCGTCGTCGAACAATCGCAATCACACCTTGTTTCTCTCCGACTTGAGAATCAGGTCGCGGCGCAGCTCAGTCGGGGCGGCGATGAATTGTTGCTGAAACGGCCTTGTGAGGCATCTTGGCAATGCAGCACTCAGCTTCGCCTCTAGAACCTATCATCGTGATCGCGGTCGAGCCGAAGTCCAAGGCCGACCAGGAGAAGCTGGGCCTGGCTCTGGCGAAGCTTGCCAACGCCGATCCGGCCTTGCACGTCTCGATTGATCCCGAGTCGGGACAAACCATCCTCGGCGGGCAGAGCGAGTCTCATCTGGGCGACGTGATCGACGCGTTGGGGGACGACTTCGGCCCCTTCTTCAACATCGGCGCGCCGCAGGTGGCCTATCGCGAGACGCTGACGAAGCGCGTCGAGATCGACTACGTCCACAAGAAGCAGACCGGCGGTACGGGCCAGTTCGCCCGCGTCAAGCTGGTCGTCGAGCCCAACGAGACCGGCAAGGGCTTCGCGTTCGAGTCGAAGATCATCGGCGGCGCGGTGCCGCAGGAATACATCCCGGGCGTCGAGAAGGGCGTGAACTCGGTCATCTCGTCGGGCGTGCTCGCCGGCTTCCCGGTCGTGGACGTCAAGGTCTGGCTGGTCGACGGCGCCTTCCACGAGGTCGACTCGTCGGCTCTGGCCTTCGAAATCGCCTCGCGTGCCGGCCTTCGCGAAGGTCTGCAGAAGGGCGGCTCCGTGCTGCTCGAGC
Source organism: Allobosea sp. R86505 (assembly GCF_042466375.1). Taxonomy (NCBI): domain Bacteria; kingdom Pseudomonadati; phylum Pseudomonadota; class Alphaproteobacteria; order Hyphomicrobiales; family Alloboseaceae; genus Allobosea; species Allobosea sp. R86505. The sequence continues at coordinate 4,252,456 of NZ_JAXHPY010000001.1, forward strand.
CGATCATGAAGGTCGAGGTCGTGACCCCGGAAGACTATACCGGCTCGGTCATCGGCGACCTGAACTCGCGTCGCGGCCGCGTCGAAGCCCGGCTGAGCCGGGGAGCCGACGTCGTCATCGTCGCGACGGTGCCGCTCTCGTGCCTGTTTGGCTACGCCAACCAGTTACGCGCCCTGACCGAGGGGCTTGCGACCTTCACGATGTGCTTCTTCCGCTACGACATCGTTCCTTCGATGCCTGACGGCGGCGAGCCGCCTCCGGCCGTTGCCGCCGCGTTGCGTGCCTGACGAAGCGCTCCCCTCAAAACAGGCTCAGTTGCGCCTTCTCCCGCTCCGGTTTGAGAAAGAGGTCGCTGCGCAGGCGCGTGCGGGCGCCGTTGAAGCCCAGTCGCTCCGCCGCCATCTCGAAGCGCCGGCCGATCATCCAGGCGTAGGGGCCGGAGCCGACCTGGCGCTGACCCCAGGCGGCGTCGTAGTCCTTGCCGCCGCGCGTCGAGCGGATCAGCGAGACGACATGGCGCAATTTGTCGGGGTGATGGGTCAGGAGCCAGTCCTGCACGAGGTCCTTCACCTCCAGTGGCAGGCGCAGCAGCACATAGCCCGCCTCGCGCGCACCGGCCGCCTTCGCGGCATCCAAGATGCGCTCGATCTCGTGCTCGTTGATAGCCGGGATGATCGGCGCGACCAGAACGGTCACCGGGATGCCCGCGTCGGACAGCGCCTTCACCGTCTCCAGCCGCTTGGCCGGCGAGGCGGCGCGCGGCTCCATGCCGCGGGCGACCTTGGGGTCGAGCGTGGTGATCGAGATCGCGACCTTGGCCAGCCCCTTGGCCGCCATCGGCGCGAGGATGTCGATGTCGCGCTGGACCAGCGCCGATTTGGTGACGATGCCGACGGGGTGGTTGAACCTCGCGAGCACCTCCAGGATCTGGCGCATGATGCGCAGCTTCTTCTCGATCGGCTGATAGGCATCGGTGTTGGTGCCGATCGCGATGGTGCGCGGCTGGTAGGACGGCGCCGACAACTCCTTCTCCAGCAGCAGCGCGGCGTCGGGCTTGGCGGTCAGTTTGCTCTCGAAATCGAGCCCCGGCGAGAGGCCGAGATAGGCATGGCTCGGCCGCGCGAAGCAGTAGACGCAACCATGCTCGCAGCCGCGATAGGGGTTGATCGAGCGGTCGAACGAAATATCTGGGGAATCATTCTTCGTGATGATGGTGCGCGGCTTCTCGACCGCGACCTCGGTCCTGAAAGCCGGGAGTTCGCCGAGCGAACCCCAGCCGTCATCCTCGCTGATGCGCTGCTCGGCCTCGAAGCGGCCGCCGGGATTGATGGTGGCGCCACGGCCGCGGCGGCGCTCGGGATCGATGCGGTGGCCGGCATAGGCGAGCGGATCGACCGGCGCGACGCGCGCCGAGACCGACATCGGGCCGGCACCGGCCTGTTTCAGCGGCTGGGCCGAAATCGGCCTCGAAGAGGGCCTGCTCTGGAGCATGGCGCTGAACTTCCCTGGAAAATCACCGGGAATCGGCGATTTCTGCGTCGTTTAATGTGAACATAAAGGGAACGAATTGCAAGTGACAGGATTGCGACATGCTGCGCTGCGACATAAGGAGGCGCATGCTCACAGCCGTCATACGCAGCGCCGGCTCGTCGGAGGCTCTCGCGGCCACGTTTTCCGTCCTGATCCCGGCGGTGGCCGACGGGTTCCTCGGCCATGCCGTGGTTCTCGACGCCGCGGGCGAGGCCACGATCGAACGGCTCGCGGACGCAACGGGGGCGAGCTATCTTCGCGCCGGCAGCACGGACAGCTGGCCAGCGGGCGCGGCCCAGGCGCGCGGGGACTGGCTGTTGCTGCTCGAGGAAGGCGATGTGCCGCAGGCTCACTGGCCGCAGGCCGTGGAGCGCCATCTGCTGCTCGCCCCGGGCCGGCCTGCCCTGATCCCGCTGCGCGGTTTCGCGCAATCGCTGCGCGAACGCGCCGGCGTCTCCTTCGGGCCGCACCGGCTGCGGGCGGGCCTCGTCCTGCCGAAGAGCCACGCGCTGTCGGGCCGGCTCGGGGCGACACCGCAGCGCCTGGCGGTGGGGCGCGAGCGGGCGGCGGGCTGAGCCGGAGGCTTGCGCCAGCGCCCGCGCACCCGCACAATCGCGCATGGCCGTCAAATCCCTCGCAGACCTGATCGACGATCTGCTGGCGCCGGCGCTGGCCGCGCAGGGCTTTGCCGGCCGGGCCGTCGTGGCGCTCTGGCCGGAGATCGTCGGCGAGCGGCTGGCGGCGCGCTCGCGCCCGCTCAAGATCGACTGGCCGCGCCGCCGGCCGGCCCCGGGCGAGGCATCCGAGCCAGCGACACTGGTGGTGCGGGTCGAAGGGGCCTTCGCGCTCGACATGCAGCAGCTCGCGCCGATCGTGATCGAACGCGTCAACACCCATCTCGGCTGGCGCGCGGTCGGCAAGCTCGTGCTGAAGCAGGGACCGGTGGACGCACCGGTCGCGGCAGTCGCACGCCGCCCGACCGATCCGGCCCTGCTGGCGCGCATGGAGCGCCAGGTCGCCGGCGTCGAGGGCGAGGCGCTGCGGGCCTGCCTCGCGCGGCTGGGGGCCCATGTCGCGGAGCGCGCAGCGCGGCAGCATTCCGACACAGCTTCGTGAGGGATGGGCGGCGGCGCGGTGACGATCTTGCCACAATCATCCGCGCCTCTATAGGACCGGCAATCGGGCTTCGTCCCACGACACGCGCATTTTCAGGAACCAAGACGATGACGAACAGGCGACAGCTTCTGACGGGCACAGCCGGACTCGCGGCCGCCGCGATGCTGGGCGCGCCCGCGGCGCAGGCCCAGGCCGACCTCACCACGCCCAGCCCGCTCGGCGATGTCTGGATCGGCTCGCCGGACGCCAAGGTCACCATCATCGAATACGCCTCGCTGACCTGCGGCCATTGCGCGACCTTCCACAAGGACACCTGGCCGGCGCTGAAGGCGAAGTACATCGACACCGGCAAGGTGCGCTTCACGCTGCGCGAATTCCCGCTCAACCCGCTGGCGACGGCGGGTTTCATGCTGGCGCGCTGCAACGGCAACGACAAATATGTCGCGATGACGGACCTGCTCTTCGCCCAGCAGAAGGTCTGGGCCTTCACCGACAAGCCGGTCGATGCGCTGTCGGCGATGGTGAAGCAGGCCGGTTTCACACAGGATTCGTTCGAGGCCTGCTTGAAAAGGCAGGATATCTATGACGCCGTCACGGTCGTGAAGGATCGTGGGGCCAAGGCCGGTGTCGACTCCACGCCGACCTTCTTCATCAACGGGCAGAAGCGTTCAGGTGCGCTCTCGATCGCCGAATTCGACAAGATCCTCGAGCCGCTCCTGGCGGGCTGAGGGCATTCGCCCTTGCCGACCCGACCTCCACGTCATCCCGGTCGCAGCGAAGCGGAGCGCCGGGATCCATCATAGAGAACTGCGCTCTACGATGGATCCCGGATCGGCGCGGCTGCGCCGCTTGTCAGGGATGACGGGCGCGGATGTTGCAGGGGCGCGGCGATGCAGCTGACGCGCCTCAGGCTCACCGGCTTCAAGACCTTCGTCGAGCCGACGGAGTTCCTGATCGAGCCCGGCCTGACCGGCGTCGTCGGCCCCAATGGCTGCGGCAAATCCAATCTCGTCGAAGCCCTGCGCTGGGTGATGGGCGAAAGCTCGTTCAAGAACATGCGCGGCTCGGGGATGGACGACGTCATCTTCGCCGGCTCGAACGAGCGCCCCGGCCGAAACATGGCCGAAGTGGCGCTGACGCTGGACAACAGCGACCGCAAGGCCCCCTCCACCTTCAACGAGACCGACGTGCTCGAGGTCACCCGCCGGATCGAGCGCGAGGAAGGCTCGACCTATCGCGTCAACGGCAAAGAGGTGCGCGCGCGCGACGTGCAACTGCTCTTCGCCGATGCCGCGACCGGCGCCCGCTCGCCCGCGCTCGTGCGGCAGGGCCAGATCTCCGAGATCATCTCCGCCAAGCCGCAGTCGCGCCGGCGCATCCTCGAGGATGCGGCCGGCATTGCGGGCCTCCACAGCCGCCGCCACGAGGCCGAGCTGCGGCTGCGCGGCGCCGAGGAGAACCTCACCCGCCTGGAGGACGTGCTGGGCGAGATCGACGGGCAGATCGACTCGCTGCAGCGACAGGCGCGGCAGGCCTCGCGCTATCGCAGCCTCGCCGCCGACATCCGCCGGGCCGAGGCGACGCTGGCGCTGATCGCGCATCATCTGGCACGTGGCCAGGAAGCGGACGCCGAACGGGCGCTGGAGGCGGCGGTGCGCCTCGTCGCCGAGCGCACCGGCCTGCAGGCGGAAGCCGCCCGGCACCAGGCCGTGGCAGCGCATGGGCTGCCGGGGCTGCGCGAGGGCGAGGCGGCGGCTGCAGCGGCGCTGGTGCGGCTGAAGCGCGGTCTCGACGAGCTGGAAGCGGAGAACCGGCGCGCCCGGCAGCGGGCCGAGGAGCTCGACCGGCGCCTGGCCGAACTCCAGGGCGATCTCGGCCGGCAGGAGAGCGTGGCGCGCGACGCCGCCGAGAGCCTGGCGCGGCTGGCGCAGGAGGATGCGGCGCTGGCGCGCGAGGGCGAGGGTTCGGCCGGCAGCGCGGACGCAGCCGCGGCCGTGCTGGCGCAGGCGGAGGCCGCGCTTTCGGCGGCGGAGGCGGACCATGGCGCCGCGCAGGGCGCGCTGTCCGAGCTCGCGGCGCGACGCGGCGCGCTCGAGCGGGCGCTGCGCGAGGGCCGTGAGCGCGAGGCGCGGGCGCAGCAGGAACGCGACCGGCTCCTGCGCGACCAGGCCGCGCTCGACGCCGGCAGCGCCGCGCTGCCGCTGGAGCCGCTGCAGACCGCCGTCGCGGCGGCCGAGGTTGCGCTGCGCGAGGCCGATGCCGCGGCCGCACGGGCGCGGGCGGCGCTGGCTGCGTCGCGCGAGCGCGAGACGCAGTTGCGGGCGCCGCTGGCCGAGGCCGACCGCGCCGCCCAGGGGCTCGACACGGAGATTCGCACGCTGCGGAAGCTGCTGGCCCCCGCGAGCGGCGACCGCTGGCCGGCTGTGCTGGAAGCGCTCAGCGTGGCGAAGGGCTACGAGGTCGCGCTCGGCGCCGCGCTCGGCGACGATCTCGAGGCCGCCACCGACGCCGCCGCGCCGAGCCACTGGCTCGACACCGGCGGCGGCGAGACGGACCCGGCCCTGCCGGCGGGCGCCGAGCCGCTGGCAGCGCATGTGCGCGGGCCGGCGGCGCTGCGGCGGCGCCTCGCCCAGATCGGCGTCGTCGCACGCGGCGACGGGCCGCGCCTGCGAGCGCTGCTGCAGCCGGGCCAGCGGCTGGTGTCGCGCGAGGGCGATCTCTGGCGCTGGGACGGCCTGACCGGTGCGGCCGAGGCGCCCTCCCCCGCCGCCCGCCGGCTCGCCGAGAAGAACCGCCTCGGCGATCTCGAACAGGCGGTCCAGGCGGCCCAGGCGGCGGCGGCCAGCGCCCGGCAGGCCCTGGAGTTCGCGACCAGCGAGGCTCGGGCTGCGACCCAGGCCGAGGCGGCGACGCTCGAGGCGGCGCGGCTGGCCCGCCGCGCGCTCGACCAGGCGCGCGAGAGCCTCGCCGCCGCGGAGCGCAAGGCCGGCGAGGTCGCCGCGAGGCGGTCGGCGCTGAGTGAGGCGATCGGCCGCCTCGGCCAGACGATGGCCGAGGCTGCGGCCCATGCCGCGACGCAGGACCGGGCCCTCGCAGAACTCCCGGCCTCGGCCGCGCTCGAAAGCCGGCTGCTCGAGGCCCGCGTGGCGCTCGGCGAGCGGCGGATCGCGGCGTCCGATGCCCGCGCGCGGGTGCAGACGCTGAAGCGCGAGGCGGAGCTGCGCGTCCAGCGCCGCCAGGCGATCGCCGCCGACACCGGCGCCTGGCGCGAGCGGGCCGCGCGCAGCGGCCAGACCGCCGAGGAGACGCGCCGGCGCATCGAGACGGTCACCGCCGAGCGGGCCACGCTGCTGGAGGCGCCCGACACCTTCCTGAGCGAGCGGCGCCGGCTCGTCGCCGAGATCGAGGAGGCGGAGACGCAGCGCCGCGCCGCGGCCGATCGTCTCGCCCAGGGCGAGGCGGCGCTGGCGGAGGCCGACCGGGAGGCACGGATCGCGCTGGAGGGGCTGGCTGCCGCGCGCGAGACACGGGCGGCGGCCGAGGCCAAGCGGGAAGCGGCGCGCCAGCGCGTCGCCGACGTCGCCCGGCAGATCGAGGAGGGGCTGGAGACCAGCCTCAACCGGCTGGCGACCGTCGCCGGGCTGAAGGCCGGGGACACCCCGCCGGCGCAGGAGGAGGTCGAGCGGCGGCTCGCCGGGCTGAAGGCCGAGCGCGAGCGGCTCGGCGCCGTCAATCTGCGGGCCGAAGACGAGCTGACCGAGATCCGGGGCAAGCGCGAGGGTCTGACCGCCGAGCGCGACGATCTCAGCGAGGCCGTGCGCCGGCTGCGCCAGGCGATCAGCGCGCTCAACCGGGAGGGGCGCGAGCGCCTGCTCGCCGCCTTCGAGATCGTCAACGGCCAGTTCCAGCGGCTTTTTTCCGTGCTGTTCGGCGGCGGCATGGCCGAGCTCAAGCTGGTCGACGCGGAGGACCCGCTCGATGCCGGGCTCGAGATCTTCGCCCGCCCGCCCGGCAAGAAGACGCAGGTGATGACCCTGCTCTCGGGCGGCGAGCAGGCGCTGACCGCGACCGCGCTGATCTTCGCGGTGTTCCTGACCAACCCCTCGCCGATCTGCGTGCTCGACGAGGTCGATGCGCCGCTCGACGACGCCAATGTCGAGCGCTACTGCGACCTGCTCGACGAGATGGCGCGCGAGACGCGCACGCGCTTCATCCTGATCACCCACAATCCCATCACGATGGCGCGAATGGACCGGCTCTTCGGCGTGACGATGGCCGAACGCGGGGTCAGCCAGATGGTCTCCGTCGATCTCGCCACGGCCGAGCGCATCCGGGACGCGGTCTGAGCGCTGAAAAAAGGCCACAATCGCCTTCGCAATGCGGCAAGAATGCCGGTTTTCTCCGAATTTATAAGCTTTCCAATGCCTTAGGCGGCTTCGGCCTGCCTTGACAGCATCCGGGGCGGGCAATAAAGGAGGCCGTGCTGACGACGGCTCGATGCGCGGGGCGCGGACAGGGATCGTGTGGCTTTTTGCAGGATCGTGTGACCATCACGATCATGGAGGAGCTGCTGCCGTGACCGAACCCGACAAAAACGCCTCAGACTCGGAGTTGCGCGCAAGACTGGGTTCCCTGAAGGCCGCTCTCGGGCGGGCTGAAGGGAACGAAAAGCCGGGCGCGAGCCCGGCCGGAGAGGACGGCGCCATGGCTGGCGCGATGTCCTCCGGCTTGCGCGCCGCGACGGATCTCGCAGGCGGCATCATCGCAGGCGCCCTGATCGGGATGCTGGCAGACCGGTGGCTGGGAACCTCGCCGTTCCTGCTGATCATCTTTCTGGTGATCGGGGCCATGGCTGGGCTGCGCTCCGTCTATCGGCTCGGTTCGCGTCCGACCTCCGGGTCGAAGGGCAGCGGGACGAAAGACTGACCGAGGCTGGCGGCCGCAAGGCCGCACGACAAGGGACTGAAGCGACATGGCGGCTGGCGGCGGAATCGATCCGATCCACCAATTCGAGATCAAGCCGATCATCGGCTTGCGGCCGTTCGGCCTCAACCTGTCCTTCACCAACGCCTCGCTGCTGATGGTCGCGATCGTCGGCGTGATCTCGGCGATCATGATCTACGGCTCGAGCCAGCGCTCGGTGGTTCCCGGCCGGCTGCAGTCGTTCGCCGAGATGATCTACGAATTCGTCGCCTCCACCGTCACCGGCGTGATGGGCAAGGAAGGCATGAAGTTCTTCCCGCTCGTGTTCTCGCTGTTCATGTTCGTGCTCTTCGCCAACATGCTCGGCATGATCCCGGGCTCCTTCACCGTGACCAGCCACATCGTCGTGACGGCGGCCTTCGCCTTTCTCGTGATCGGCACTGTCCTGGTCTACGGCGTCGTCAAGCACGGCAGCCACTTCTTCGGCCTGTTCGTGCCGTCCGGCGTGCCGGGCTGGCTGCTGCCCTTCATGGTGCTGATCGAGGCGGTGTCCTTCGTCTCGCGGCCAATCTCGCTGTCGCTGCGCCTGTTCGGCAACATGCTCGCCGGCCATATCGCGCTGAAGGTGTTCGGCGGCTTCGTCGTCGCGCTGCTCGCCGCCGGCGGCGCCGCGACGATCATCGCACCGCTGCCGCTGCTGCTGGCCGTGGCACTCACCGCGCTCGAATTCCTCGTCGCCTTCCTGCAGGCCTATGTCTTCGCGATCCTGACCTGCGTCTATCTCAACGACGCTCTGCACCCCGGCCACTGAGCCAGGCAGAGTTCGCGAGACCATCCCACCCGCCATCACCTTTTCACACTGGAGAAAGACCATGGATCCCGTTGCAGCCAAGTACATCGGCGCTGGCCTCGCCTCGCTCGGCATGGGCCTCGCCGCCATCGGCGTCGGCACCATCTTCGGCAACTTCCTCTCGGGCGCGCTGCGCAACCCCTCGGCGGCCGACGGCCAGTTCCCGCGCGCCTTCATCGGCGCGGCGCTCGCCGAAGGTCTGGGCATCTTCGCCTTCGTCGTGGCGCTCGTCCTGCTCTTCGTGGTCTGACGCGCCTCGACCGCCCGCCTTCCCGTCGCGCCCTCGGGTCCCCTTGCGGGACCGGGCGCGACTTTTCGATTTCCTTCGCTGAAAGGCAGCCCATGCCGGTTCGATCTTCACGGTCCGTCAGGCAAGGTTGGGCCGGCTTCGTAGCCTCCGGGCTGACCGCCACGCTCGTGGCCGGGGCCGCCCAGGCCGCGACGCCGCCCCTGAGCGGCGAGAAGGCCGCCTTCCCTCCCTTCGACGTCGCGACCTTCCCGGGTCAGCTGTTCTGGCTCGCGATCACCTTCGGCGCGCTCTACTGGCTGATGTCGACGATTGCCCTGCCGCGGGTCGGCGCGATCCTCGAGGAGCGTGCGGGCACCATCGCGCGCGATCTCGACAACGCCGCCAGGATGCAGGCCAAAGCCGAGGAAACCGCGCTCGCCTATGAGGCGGCGCTGGCCGAGGCCCGCAAGAACGCCCAGGGCATCGCCCAGGCCTCGCGCGACGCCGGCGCCAAGGCCTCCGAGGAGCGCCGTCACGCCGTCGAGGCCGAGCTTGCGACCAAGCTCGCTACGGCCGAGGCCACCATCGCCGCCACCAAGACCAGCGCCATGAGCAATGTGCGCGGGCTCGGCAGCGAGGTCGCGATCGCGATCGTCGAGAAGCTGACCGGCCAGGCTCCGAGCGCCACCGAGGCGTCCGAGGCGGTCGATCAGGTTCTGGCACGCGGCTGAGGAGACATCGTCATGGATACCGTCTGGGTCGGCGTCGCCTTCGCCATCTTCTTTGCCATCCTGATCTATTTCGGCGTGCCGAAGGCGATCGTCGCGGCGCTCGACGCGCGTGGCGAGAAGGTCGCCCAGGAACTCGCCGAAGCGCGCCGCCTGCGCCTCGAAGCCGAGAAGCTGCTCGGCGAGTACGAGGCCAAGCGCAAGGCCGCGGAGACCGAGGCCGCCAGCATCGTCGCCGCCGCGAACGACGAGGCCAAGCGCCTCGCCGCCGAGGCCGAGGCCAAGCTGAACGACTTCGTCGCGCGCCGCACCAAATCGGCCGAGGAGAAGATCGCACTGGCCGAAAGCCAGGCCGAGGCCGAGGTGCGCGCCGCTGCCGCCGAAGCGGCGACCAAGGCCGCCGAACTGATCATCCGCTCGCAGGTGGGCGGCAAGGCGGGCGACACGCTGTTCGCCGCCGGGCTGAACGAGGTCAAGGCCAAGCTCAACTGAGCTTGAACGACCGTCCGGTTCAGCCGGCGATCAAGGCGGGCGGACAAAGGGCGGGCCTCTGCCCCCTTCCCCTTCCAAGCACAATAAAGAACGCCGCAGCCTCGGGAGGCTGCGGCGTTCTTCGTTTCCGAAGTGTGAGACGCCGGTTGCCGCCCCTTCGCCAATGCAGGGGACTTCTTTGTTCAACGGGCCATAGCGGCCCGTCAGTTCGCAGCTGTCCGCGTCGGCGGCCTCGGGACGGGCCCCCGCATCGAAGCCTGCGGCGCCGCCGGCCTGGGCGTCGTCGCCCGGGGCTCGCCGGCGCCGATCACCTTCGGCTTGGGCTTGCGCGGCTGGATGGTGGAGGTGACGATGCCCTGCGGGGTGTCCAGCCCGTAGATGTCCTCGCGGAACTGGACCATGCCATCCGCCCCCTGCCAGCCGGTCAGATAGACCCAGGCGACCGGCACGGATTTCTTCAGAGGGATGTTCTTGCGCTCGCCCTTGGCGATCTCGGCCTCGATCGCCGGCAGCGTCCATTCCGTGCCCTCGAGCAGCCAGGCGCCGAGATCGCGCACGCCCTCGACACGGGCGCAGCCCGAGGAATTGAAGCGGACATCGTTGCGGAAGAGCGACTTCTTCGGCGTGTCGTGGAGGTAGATGGCCTCCGTGTTGGGCATGTCGATCTTCATCTGCCCGAGCGCGTTGTCGGGGCCGGGATCCTGCCGCACGGTGAAATAGGGCGACGACAGCGTCGCCCAGTTGACAGTCGCCGGGTCGATCTCGCGGTTCTCGGCGCCGAGCAGCTTCATGTGCGACTTGGCGAGAAAGCCCGGATCCTTGCGCATATGCGGGATGATGTCGGCCTTCACGATCGAGGTCGGCACCGTCCAGGTCGGGTTGAGATTGACCGAGGTGATGTTGGCCTGCAGCACCGGCGAAGGCCGGTCGGGCCGGCCGACGATGGCGAGATGGCGGCGCTGGACGAGGCCGTTCTCCACTGCCTCGACGCTCGCGCCGGGGATGTTGACCACGACATAGCGCTCGGCGAAGGAGAAGCCGTTGCCCTTGAGCCGCTCCAGCGTCGCAGTGAGCTGGTTGAGGCGGACCTCGACCGGTGTGTTCAGCGCTTTCAGCGTCAGGCGGCCGACCGTCCCGAGATCCGACAGGCCGTGGCGGATCTGGAAGCGCTTGACGGCCGCCACGACGCTGGCGTCGTAGACGTCCCCCGACAACGCCTCGGCTGGCAGATCGCCGCTCAGCACCAGGCGCTGCTTCAGCGCCATGACCTCGGGCCCCTGAGCGTCCGGCTTCAGCGCGGTGATGCCGGCGGGCACCTTCGGCCAGCCGCCGCGGATGGCGATGTCCTCATGGGCGATCAGCGCCTCGAGGGTGCGATCATAGGTGTTGGGGCCATAGCTGGGCTCGTTGGCCCGCGCTCCAAGACCGCCCAGCAGAAGCGCCAGGGCGGCGACGGAGGCTTTGACGAAACGCACGGACATGGACGTGATCCCACACAGCGCCACAGACGCATAGCGGAAGCATCCCTCGCGCATGGTCAAGGAAGGCTTAAGGCCGCGGCGGGATTTGGTTTCGGAGTCTTGCTGGGGAGTCTTGTCGCCTCTCCCACTGGTGACTACCATGACCATCTAGGTCATTTACTCGTAGGAGGCACACGTGACCGTAGCTGTGAACCACCTCTGGAGCGTCGCCGCGGCAAAGGCACGATTCTCCGAGTTGATGGAGAAGGCGGCGAATGAGGGTCCGCAAACAGTGACCCGCAACGGGAGACCGACCGCCGTTGTGGTTTCTGTCGAGGAGTGGGAACGCAGGACGACCCGCAAGGGGACCTTCGCTGACTTCCTGCTCAATTCGCCCTTGCGCGGTTCCGGAATTGACTTGACGCGTGACGATCAGCCACCGCGCGATATCGATCTGTGACCTTCCTGCTGGATACGAACGTCATCTCCGAGGGCGAGAAGCCGGCGCCAAATGCCGAGGTCATCCAGTTCCTGGCGCAGGTGAACGAAGACAGCCTCTCCCTCAGCGTCGTCACCATGGCCGAACTCCATCGCGGCCTGGCGCTGATGGACAGCGGCCGCCGTCGTGACCGGCTGGCGCACTGGATCGAAACGGAACTGCCCTCCCGCTTCGGCGAACGACTGCTTCCCTTCGACCTGCCAACGGCGGCAGCTTGGGGTGACATCATGGCCGCGTCGCGTCGCGACGGCCTGAACCTCCAGATGATGGACGCCATGCTGGCGGCCACCGCCGTGGTTCATGGGTTGACCCTCGTGACGCGAAATGTCCTGGATTTCGCACGGCTCGGGTTGCCGATACTAAACCCCTGGGAGGGCGTCTGACGCCCCCTACTCGGCCGCCTCCGCCAGCGGCGCCGGGGCGACCCACTTCAGCACCGGCTGACGCGCGGCCCGGGTCTCGTCGAGGCGGCGCAGCGGGGCGTGGTGCGGGGCACCGGTGAAGCGCTCCTTGTCGTTACCCTTGGCGGCCATGGCGAGGTCGCGCAGCGTCGCGATGAAGAGGTTGAGCGAGGCCTTGGATTCCGACTCGGTCGGCTCGATCAGCATGGCGCCGTGGACCACGAGCGGGAAATACACCGTCATGGGGTGATAGCCCTCGTCGATCATCGCCTTGGCGAAATCCAACGTGGTGACGCCGGTGCCCTTCAGCCACTCATCGTCGAACAGCGCCTCGTGCATCGAGGGATGGTCGGGGAAGGGCAGCGACATCAGGTCCGAGAGGCCGGCGCGTATGTAGTTGGCGTTGAGGACCGCATCCTCCGAGGCCTGCTTCATGCCGTCCGAACCATGGCTGAGCATGTAGGTGAGCGCGCGGACATACATCCCCATCTGGCCGTGGAAGGCGGTCATGCGGCCGAAGGGCTGGTTGCCTTCCGGCGCATCAGCAGCGTTCTCGACCAGGCGCGGCTTGCCACCCTCGACATGGATGAAGGGCACCGGCGCGAAGGGCGCCAGCCGCTCCGACAGCACGACCGGGCCCGAGCCCGGGCCGCCACCGCCATGAGGCGTCGAGAAGGTCTTGTGCAGGTTGATGTGCATCGCGTCGACACCAAGATCACCCGGCCGGGCCTTGCCGACGATGGCGTTGAAATTGGCGCCGTCGCAGTAGAAATATGCGCCGGCTTCGTGCATCGCGGCGGCGATCTCGACGATCTGCGGCTCGAAGATGCCACAGGTGTTAGGGTTGGTCAGCATGATCGCGGCGATGTCGGGGCCAAGCAGGGCCTTGACGTCCTCGACCGCGACGGTGCCGTCGGGCCGCGCCGGGACCGAGCGCACCGAGAAACCGATCAGCGCCGCGGTCGCCGGATTGGTGCCATGCGCCGATTCGGGGACGAGCACGACATTGCGGGTCGCACCCTCGCCCTTGGCGGCGATGGCGGCCTTGATCGCCATCATGCCGCAGGCCTCGCCATGGGCACCGGCCTTCGGCGACAGCGCCACGGCCGGCATGCCGGTCAGCGTCATCAGGTAGTGCGAGAGCTCGAGCATGACCTCGAGCGCGCCCGGCACGGTCGAGACCGGCTGGAGGGGATGCACGTCGGAGAAGCCGGGCATGCGCGCCGTCTTCTCGTTGAGGCGGGCATTGTGCTTCATCGTGCAGGAGCCGAGCGGAAAGAGCCCGGTGTCGATGCCGTAGTTTTTTTGGCTGAGGCGCACATAGTGGCGCATAGCCTCGGGCTCGGAGAGGCCGGGCAGGCCGATCTCGCCCTTGCGGGCGTGGCTGCCGAGGCGGCTCTTGAACGGAGCCGGCGCGTCGATGTCGACGCCGGTCATCTCGAGGCGGCCGATTTCGAAGATCAGCGGCTCGATCTGCTGCAGCGCGCGGTTGCCGGTGAAGGTGGCGTGCGGCTCATGGGCGGACACGGTGCCCTGGGTGGGACGTCCCTGACGGTTCAGCATCACAGCACCTCCGCGAGCGCCGCCACGAAGGCCGCCCGATCCTCGTTCGTGTTGACTTCGGTCGAAGCGACCAGGAGCAGGTCGTCGAGCCCCGCCTGCGGCAGCAGGCGCGAGACCGGCACGCCGCCGAGAATGCCCTTGGCTGCGAGCGCCTCGACCACCGCGGCCGCGGGCCTGGGCAGCTTCACGGTGAACTCGTTGAAGAAGCTCTCGTTAAGCACCGTGACGCCCTTCACCCCGGCCAGCGCGTCGGCGAGCGCCACGGCGTTGGCGTGATTGACCTCGGCGAGGCGCTGGAGCCCCGCCTGGCCGAGCAGCGTCATATGGATGGTGAAGGCCAGGCAGCAGAGGCCGGAATTGGTGCAGATGTTCGAGGTCGCCTTGTCGCGGCGGATATGCTGCTCGCGCGTCGAGAGCGTCAGCACGAAGCCGCGCTGGCCGGCGGCATCGACCGTCTCGCCGCAGAGCCGGCCCGGCATCTGGCGGATGTATTTCGACTTGGCCGCGAAGAGCCCGACATAGGGCCCGCCGAAGTTCAGGGCGTTGCCGATCGACTGGCCCTCGCCGACGACGATGTCGGCGTCCTGCGCGCCCGGCGGCTCGATGGCGCCCAGCGATACGACCTCGGTGAAGACCGCGATCAGCAGCGCGCCATGGGCATGGGCCTTGGCGGCGATCGGCCTGAGGTCGCGCAGATTGCCGAAGACATCGGGATTCTGGACGACGACGCAGGAGGTCTCTTCGTCGATCCGGCTGAGGATGTCCTCGCCCGCCGTGACGTCCGGCGGCATCGTGACGACCTGGTCATTGGCCATCTCGGAGAGGGTGCGCACCACCTGCGCGTAATGCGGATGCAGGCCGCCCGACAGCACGGCCTTTTTGCGCTTGGTGACGCGGTGCGCCATCAGCACGGCCTCGCCAGTGCCGGTCGAGCCGTCATACATCGAGGCGTTGGCGACCTCCATGCCGGTCAGCGCCGCGACCTGCGTCTGGAACTCGAAGAGGTACTGAAGCGTGCCTTGGGCGATCTCGGGCTGGTAGGGCGTGTAGCTGGTCAGGAATTCCGAGCGCTGGATCAGATGGTCCACCGTCGCCGGGACATGGTGCTTGTAGGCACCGGCGCCGACGAAGAAGGGCACCGAGGAGGCCGCGACGTTGCGGGCGGACATCTTCGCCATGATGCGCTCGACCTCGAGCTCGCCCCTGGCACGCGGCAGATCGACGGGCGCCTTCAGCAGCTTGTCGGCCGGCACGTCGGAAAACAGGGCATCGACATCGGCGACGCCGATGCGGGCGAGCATGTCCTCGCGGTCGGTGTCGGTCAGGGGGAGATAGCGCATGGGAAATGTCCGTTGTCGGTTTTGGGGCGACCGTGTCGGCTCAACCCTCCCCGTCATCCCGGGCTTGTCCCGGGATCCATCGAAGGGCCCATCCTGATCGAGATTGGCGCTCTACGATGGGTCCCGGAGCAGCGCGGCTGCGCCGCTTGTCCGGGATGACGGGGAGGTTCGGCTCACAGCGTCTTGAGGTAGTTCTGGTACTCGGCCTCGCTCATCAGGCCCTCCAGCTCGGCTGCGTCCTTGAGCTTGAGCTTCAGGAACCAGCCCTTGCCGGAGGGATCCTCGTTGACCGTGCCGGGCGCGCCTTCGAGCTCGCTGTTGACGGCCACGACCTCGCCGGAGACCGGCGCATAGACCTCGGAGGCCGCCTTGACGCTCTCGACCACGGCCGCCTCGCCACCCTTGGAGACAGCCTTGCCGAGCGCGGGAAGCTCGACGAAGACGACGTCGCCGAGCTGGCCCTGGGCGAAATCGGTGATGCCGACGATGCCGGTATCGCCCTCGATGCGGATGTATTCGTGGTCCTTGGTGTAGCGGGTCTCGGACATGAGTTCAGTCTCCGGAAACAGAAAACGGGATGAGGGTCAGCGCTTGTAGCCGTTGGGGACGAAGGGCATCGCCGCCACGACGGCCGGCAGCGGCTTGCCGCGCACGATCAGGTGGAGCGGGGTGCCCGGCGCGCTGTGGGCCTTGGCGACATAGCCCATGGCGCAGGGGGCGTTCAGCGTCGGGCCGAAGCCGCCGGAGGTGACCTTGCCGACGATCTCGCCCTCGGGGGTGGCGATCTCCGCCCCCTCGCGCGCCGGGGCCCGGCCTTCCGGCAGCAGGCCGACGCGGACGCGCGAGACGCCCTCGGCGAATTCGCGCTGGATGCGGGCGGCGCCGGGGAAGCCGCCTTCCTCGCGGCGGCGCTTCTGGATCGACCAGGTCAGCGCGGCCTCGACCGGAGAGGTCGTGGTGTCGATGTCGTGGCCGTAGAGGCAGAGGCCGGCTTCCAGACGCAGCGAATCACGTGCGCCGAGGCCGATCGGCTTCACCGTGGCGTCGAGCAGCAGCGTGTCCCAGATCTCGCCGATCTTGCCGGCGGCGGCCGAAATCTCGTAGCCGTCCTCGCCGGTGTAGCCGGAGCGGCTGACATTGGCCTTGATGCCGGCGACCTTCATCGTGCGCGAGGTCATGAAGGCCATCTCGCGGGCCTCGGGGGCAATCGCGGCCAGCGCGGCTTCGGCCGCCGGGCCCTGGATCGCGATCAGGCCGCGATGCTCGGCGCGGATCAGCTTCACATTGGCGGGCAGGCGCGCCTCGATATGGGCGTAGTCTTGCGTCTTGCAGGCGGCGTTGACGACGAGATAGAGCGCGCCGTCCTCGTCGGGATCGATGGAGCGCGTCACCATTAGATCGTCGAGGATGCCGCCCTCCTCGTTGAGGAGCTGCGAGTAGCGCTGCTTGCCCAGCGCGAGATTGACGATGTCGGCGGGAATCAGCGCCTCGAGGGCGCGGGCGACCGTCTCGTGGTCGGGGCCGACCAGGAAGCACTGGCCCATATGCGAGACGTCGAACAGGCCGGCCTTTTCGCGCGTCCAGTTGTGCTCGGTCAGGATGCCTGTCGGGTACTGGACCGGCATGTCGTAGCCGGCGAAGGGAACCATGCGGGCGCCGAGCGCCACATGGCGGGCATGAAGCGGGGTCTTGAGTACGACGGCCTCGGGCGAAGCCCCGGCATCGGCAACAGCGGCATCCATCGACGGCCCCTTCCAGAGTCGAGCGCAGGCCCCGGACGGATGTGTCCGGAACGCGCCCCCTCTGTCTTGGAACCTGAGAGATTTCCCCGAGCCGGCCTAAAGGCGCCGGACAGGTTACACCCGTCGGTGGACGGGGTTGCCCCCGCCGCTTTCCAGAGTGCCAGTTCCCACGCGGTCCGTTTGCCTGAGCGTTTCCGGGGCGGTTGCGCCTTCGGCGCCGGAACTGGACTTAAACGTCGTCCAGACCCGGTCTCTTCCGCGGGGATGTTGCGGCTGTCGGCACAGATACAAGACGACGCGGCTTAGTCAATCGCGGGGCTGCCTTCTTAACAGGCAACCCACGCGACTCTTTGCAGCGGCAGGGACGCCCCGGCTTGCCGCTCAGCGCCGACGCGACCGGGCCGGCGTTGCCGAGCCGCCGCCGAGGCCGACGATGATCTCGACGTCGCCGCTGCCGGCGGGAACGACGATGCCGTCCTCGACATGGGAGAAGTCGGTGCCGCCCTGGCCGACGCCGACCGTGCCGCCGACGCGGGCGGTCCGGCGGGCGAGCTGGGTGGTGCCGCGGGTGACCAGCGTCGTCAGCGTGGCGCCGTAATTGCCGGGGCCGCCGGCGGGGCCGAGCAGCACTCGCCCCTCGACGCCGACCTTGAGCCGGAAGCCGCCATTGCCGGTCGGCGTGCATTCGCGCGCGACGTTCAG
The DNA here is from genome assembly GCF_042466375.1 of Allobosea sp. R86505. Lineage (NCBI taxonomy): Bacteria > Pseudomonadati > Pseudomonadota > Alphaproteobacteria > Hyphomicrobiales > Alloboseaceae > Allobosea > Allobosea sp. R86505. The sequence continues at coordinate 4,270,031 of NZ_JAXHPY010000001.1, forward strand.
GATCGAGATCTGATGGCGCAGGCTCCCGCTATCCTGGCCGGACTGGGCCCGAACGGCCGCCCCGCCATCGGCGATGATCACCTCCGGGCAGATCAGCCGCTCATCCTCCTCGTCCTTCGGCAGTTGGTCGGCCGGCGGAGGCGTCGTCGACTGGAACATCACGACGTTGCCGAACGTCTGCATCGCGCTCGGCTGGCCCGAGGAGGATCCTGACGAACCGCAGCCGGCGAGGCCGAGGCAAAGGAACGGCAGGGCCAGCAGGCTCGGCCGACGGAAAAGCGCATCACTCACGGCAGGGTCTCCACGCCGGGGCCAAAGCCGTTGAGGGAGACAGGAACGCCCACCCCCTCTTCCGGCGTCTGAAACACGATGAAGGTGGCGCTCTTGCCGCCCTTGAGCTGCCCGAGCAGCGTATCGTCCATGACCACCTCGGCGACGCAGCCCGTGGTCAGGCAGCGTACGAAACCGGCCCGGCCGATATCCTTGTCGTCGATCTTGAGTCCGAGACCGGAGGGCAGCAACACACCGAGCGGCGCGACGACCCGCAGGAGCCGGCTCTTCTGGTCGGCAGTCTTCAACACGATCACGAGAAGGGTCAGATTCGGCCGGTCCTCGGCCGCGACGTTCTGGACGAGGGCGCATTGCTCGGTCTTGGCGCCGGGCGGCACCTCGCAGCGCATCTGCCAGTCGCCATGCGTCGACTTGACCGCGCCCTGCGCCGCGGCGGGGCCGGCGGCCAGACCGATGCCGGCCAGCGCGAGGGCCGCCGCGCAGACAGGTCCGATGATCTTGCCCATCCCTGCGATACCTCCAAACCGGCGGCAGACGCCGCCTGTGCCATCGAAAACCCGTTCGCGCCTGTCGAATACGGGGATTCGGGCGGAATGCCGACCCCTGCGAGGCCGGGTCCGCCGCACTTTAACGATCGACTGCGTTGGGACCATGCAGGCCCGGCCCTGTCAAGGCGCGCGGACGAGATGGCCGGAGGCGCGGCCGTCCCGCTCGCGCGATTATGCCGCACGGCCTGCACCGGGGGCCTGCATTGCCCCTCTGGCGCAAGCGCGATGTTTGATTTATCGCAATCCCGAAGAGCAAGGCGGCCTCGCGGCCGCACTCGCCACGCATGGGCCACGGCCTGCGACGGGCGCCCTCAGGGACGCAAGCCGCAGACTCCGATGCGGGGCATGATGAGGAGCGACGTCGGATCGATGCGATTTCTGAGCAGGACCCTAGCCACCGTGGCCGCATCGGCCCTCGCCGCCTCGGCGGCGCTGCTTCCGGAGGCCGCTCTGGCGGGAACCGGCATGCCGAGCCCCTGGCAGCTCAACCTCCAGGGCTCCGCAACCGAGGTCGCCGCCTATATCCGCTGGTTCAGCGACTGGCTGAACGTGATCATCTTCGCGATCACGATTTTCGTGCTGGGGCTGCTGGTTTACGTCTGCTGGCGCTTCAGCGAGAAGGCCAACCCGACGCCTTCCAAGACCACGCACAATGCCTTTCTGGAAGTGGCGTGGACGGTCATTCCCGTCCTGATTCTCGTGGTCATCGCCATTCCCTCCTTCCGGCTGCTGAAGCTGCAGCTCGAGGTGCCGCCTTCCGACATCACCGTGAAGGTGACCGGCAAGCAGTGGTACTGGTCCTATGAGTATCCGCAGGATGGCGGCGCCTTCGGCTTCGACTCGCTGATGCTCGACGAGAAGCAGCGCGCCGAGGCGATCGCCGGCAACAAGATCGCGGCCGCTGAGGCGCCGCGTCTGCTCGCCGTGGACAACGAGGCGGTCGTGCCGGTCGGCAAGATCGTGCGCGTGCAGGTCACCGCCGCCGATGTGATCCACAAGTTCACCGTGCCGTCCTTCGGCGTGAAGATCGACGCGATTCCCGGTCGTCTGAACGAGACCTGGTTCAAGGCCGACCGCGAGGGCATCTATTACGGCCAGTGCTCCTTCATCTGCGGCCAGAACCACGCCTACATGCCGATCGCGTTCCGCGTCGTCAGCCAGGAGCGCTATGCGGCCTGGCTCGCCGAATCGAAGCAGAAATTCGCCAATGCCGCCGATGCCGGCAGCAAGGTCGCCGCAGCCGGCCAGTAAGGCTCCGCCATTTTCCGCGGGCCATACGGCCCGCGAACCACCCGATCTGACGACTGTCGCGAAGCGATTTCGCACGAGGAGACCAAGGCGATGGCAACAGCGGCTCCGCACGCTCCCGCCCACGGACATCACGAAGACGCCCATGCCCACCCGACCGGGTGGCGCCGCTGGCTGATGTCGACCAACCACAAGGACATCGGCACGCTCTACCTGATCTTCTCGATCATGGCGGGCCTGGTCGGCGGCTTCCTCTCGATCATGATGCGCATCGAGCTGCAGCAGCCCGGCCTGCAGATCTTCGCCAACGGCCAGAGCTACAACGTCTTCGTCACCGGCCACGGCCTCATCATGATCTTCTTCATGGTCATGCCCGCGGTCATCGGCGGCTTCGGCAACTGGTTCGTGCCGCTGATGATCGGCGCGCCGGACATGGCCTTCCCACGCATGAACAACATCTCGTTCTGGCTGACGGTCGCCGCCTTCGTGCTGCTGATCATGTCGATGTTCATGGAAGGCGCTCCCGGCGCCCATGGCGTCGGCACGGGGTGGACGATCTACCCGCCGTTCTCTTCGACCGGCCATCCTGGCCCGGCTGTCGATTTCGGCATCTTCGCGCTGCACCTGGCGGGTGCCGCCTCGATCCTCGGCGCGATCAACTTCATCACCACCATCCTCAACATGCGCGCGCCGGGCATGACGCTGCACAAGATGCCGCTCTTCGCCTGGGGTGTGCTGGTGACGGCGTTCCTGCTGCTGCTCGCCCTGCCGGTTCTGGCGGGCGCGATCACCATGCTGCTGACCGACCGCAACTTCGGCACGACCTTCTACGATCCCGCCGGCGGCGGTGACCCGATCCTGTACCAGCATCTGTTCTGGTTCTTCGGGCACCCCGAGGTGTACATCATGATCCTGCCGGCCTTCGGCATCATCAGCCACATCATCTCGACCTTCTCGAAGAAGCCGATCTTCGGCTATCTCGGCATGGCCTACGCCATGGTCGCGATCGGCGTCGTCGGCTTCATCGTGTGGGCGCACCACATGTACACCGCCGGCCTCTCGCTCAACACGCAGCGCTATTTCGTGTTCGCGACGATGGTCATCGCGGTGCCGACCGGCATCAAGATCTTCTCCTGGATCGCGACGATGTGGGGCGGCTCGATCCGCTTCACCGCGCCGATGATCTGGGCGATCGGCTTCATCTTCCTGTTCACCGTCGGCGGCGTCACTGGTGTCGTGCTGGCCAATGCCGGCGTCGACCGCTCGCTGCACGCGACATACTACGTCGTGGCGCATTTCCACTACGTGCTGTCGCTCGGCGCCGTGTTCGGCATCTTCGCGGGCTTCTATTACTGGTTCCCGAAGATGAGCGGCTACATCATCCCGGACTGGATCGGAAAGCTGCATTTCTGGGTGGCGTTCTTCGGATCGAACCTGCTGTTCTTCCCGCAGCACTTTCTCGGGCTGGCCGGCATGCCGCGTCACTATGTGGACTATCCGGACGCCTTCGCGGGATGGCATTTCTGGTCGTCGATCGGCTCCTACATCTTTGCCGGCGGTCTGCTGATCTTCTTCTACGGTCTGTATGTCGCATTCACCCGCAAGGAACTCGCCGGCGACAACCCGTGGGGCGAGGGCGCGACGACGCTGGAGTGGACCCTGTCCTCGCCGCCGCCCTTCCATCAGTTCGAGACGCTGCCGCGCATCAGCGGTTCGGACCACTAAAGACAACAGGCGGCGGGCCTCTCACAGCCCGCCGCCGCCCTTCCCCCGAGCGCCTTCAAGGGCGTTACGGCGACGGGCGGCCCCTGCCGCAGAACTTTCCGAGCGCGCAGCCGCGCTTCCGAGGACCGAAACGACAAAACCGATGTCTGCAGCCTTCGAAACCCGCACCGACGGCGTTGCCCTGACCTCGACCGGCGAGGCGCGCGATTTCTTCGCGCTGCTGAAGCCGCGGGTGATGTCGCTCGTCGTGATCACCGCCATGGCCGGCATGGCGACGGCGCCGGGCTCGGTGCATCCGGTGATCGCGTTCGCCTCGCTGCTGGCGATCGCGGTCGGCGCCGGCGCCTCGGGCTGCCTCAACATGTGGTATGACGCCGACATCGACCAGCTGATGTCGCGCACCGCCAAGCGCCCGATCCCGTCCGGCCGGGTGCTGCCCTCGGAAGCGCTGGCCTTCGGGCTGACGCTGTCGATCGGCTCGGTGCTCGTGCTCGGCCTCGTCGCCAATCTGCTGGCAGCGGCGATGCTGGCCTTCACGATCTTCTTCTACGCCGTCGTCTATTCGATGTGGCTGAAGCGCTGGACGCCGCAGAACATCGTCATCGGCGGTGCGGCCGGTGCCTTCCCGCCGATGATCGGCGAGGCCGTCGTCACCGGCGATCTCGGCCTCCATTCGATCGTGCTGTTTGCGATCATCTTCCTGTGGACGCCCCCTCATTTCTGGGCGCTCGCCCTGGTCAAGGCGGCCGATTACGGCCGCGCCGGCATCCCGATGATGCCGAACGTCGCCGGCCCGGCCGCGACGCGCCGCCAGATCGTGCTGTACACGCTGCTGATGGCGCCCGTCGCCGTGCTGCCGGCGCTGATGGGCTTCGCGGGTCTGGCCTATCTCGTCGTCTCCGTGGCGAGCGGGCTGGCAATGATCGTGCTGTCGGTCCGCGTCTGGCGCCGGACCGAGGGCGAGGCCGCCACCAAGGCCTGCTGGTCGCTGTTCGGCTTCTCGATCCTCTATCTCTTCGGCCTGTTCGCCGTGCTGCTCGTGGAAAACGGGCTCGGCCTGATGTGGGCGCTGCCCAAGGTGATCGGATGAGCGGGCCGCCGAAATCCCCCGAGGCGCCCGCCGCCTTCTCGCCGGAGGACATGGCCCGCCGGCGGCGCCGCTCGATCGCGCTGGCGCTGGTTCTGGGCGGTCTCGTCGTGTTCTTCTTCGTCGTCACGCTGGTGAAGACCGGCCCCGCCATTCTCAACAGGCCGCTGTGATGAACAAGCCCGCCTCCGCTCCGCAACGCCCCCAGAACCTCGGCCGCACCGCGCTGATCTGTACCGGCGTGGTGATGGGCATGACGGGCCTCTCCTTCGCGGCCGTGCCGCTCTACGACATGTTCTGCCGCGCGACCGGCTTCGGCGGGACGCCGAAGATCGGCACCGCCGCCGCCGGCACGATCCTCGACCGGACGATGTCGGTGCGCTTCGACGCGAATGTCGCCCCTGGGCTCGGCTGGAAGTTCGAGGCCGAGAGCCCCGAGATCAAGCTTCGGGTCGGCGAGACCAAGACGGTGTTCTACAAGATCACCAACCGCACCGACCGGCCGACGACGGGCATCGCGAGCTACAACATCGCCCCCGACAAGGGCGCAGCGTTCTTCGTCAAGATCCAGTGCTTCTGCTTCACCGAGCACACGCTGCAGCCGGGCGAGAGCCTCGAGGCGCCGGTGGTGTTCTATATCGACCCGGAGATCGCCGATCAGCGCGAGCTCGACGGGCTGAAGGCGATCACGCTGTCCTACACCTATTTCGCCTCCAAGTCGGGACAGCCGCTCGCCCAGGGCGCGAGCGCGCCCGCCAAGGGTGACGCGGGCACATCGAATCTGTAGACACAGGCGCAGAAACAAGCGCTGCACAAGCCGGACGCGGAGATTTTAGATGGCCGGGGCCCATACCAAGAACCACGATTACCACCTCGTCGATCCGAGCCCGTGGCCTCTCGTCGGCGCGACCAGCGCGACGGTCATGGCGACGGGCGCCGTGATGTGGATGAAGGCGATGACGCTGGGCGGCATGACGCTCGGCCCGCTCGTCTTCGGAATCGGCACGCTCGGCGTGCTCTACACCATGCTCGCCTGGTGGATGGACGTGGTCCGCGAGGCGGAGAAGGAGGGGCATCACACCCGCGTGGTGCAGATGCATCACCGCTACGGCATGCTGATGTTCATCGCCTCCGAGGTGATGTTCTTCGTCGCCTGGTTCTGGGCCTTCTTCGACGCCAGCCTCTTCGCGGGCGAGGCGATCAACTACACCCGCAAGGAGTTCACCGGCGGCGTCTGGCCCCCGACGGGCATCCAGACCTTCGACCCCTGGCATCTGCCGCTGCTCAACACGCTGATCCTGCTGACCTCGGGCACGACGGTGACCTGGGCGCATCACGCGCTGATCCACAACGACCGCAAGGGCCTCAAGCAGGGCCTGTGGCTGACTGTGATCCTCGGCGTCCTGTTCACGATCTGCCAGGTCTACGAGTACTCGCACGCCGCCTTCGCCTTCAGCGGCCACATCTATGGCGCGACCTTCTTCATGGCGACGGGCTTCCACGGCGCGCATGTGGTGATCGGCACGATCTTCCTGGCGGTCTGCCTGTACCGGGCCTATCTTGGCCACTTCAAGCCGCAGCAGCATCTCGGCTTCGAGTTCGCCGCCTGGTACTGGCACTTCGTCGACGTCGTCTGGCTGTTCCTCTTCGCCGCGATCTATGTCTGGGCGGCGGGCACGCCCGGCGCTCACTGAGCCCGCGCAGCCGACAGTTCTTGAAAGGCGGCCTCGGCCGCCTTTCGCTTTTCAGGAGGCCGCCATGGCCGACGACCACGTCCATCTGCCCTCGCCCTATTCGACCGGCCTCGCCGGCCGCTGCCCGCGCTGCGGCGAGGGCAAGCTGTTCGAGGGCTTCCTCAAGGTGCGGCCACGCTGCGCGGCATGCGGCCTCGACTACAGCTTCGCCGATTCGGCCGACGGGCCGGCGGTGTTCATCATGCTGATCGCGGGCTTCGCGGTGCTGGGCGCGGCGCTCTATATTGAGATCGCCTATGAGCCGCCGATCTGGGTTCACATGATGATCTGGCTGCCGCTGGCGGTGATCGTCTGTCTCGCCCTGTTGCGGCCGATGAAGGGGCTCGCCGTCTCGCTGCAATATGTCCACAAGGCGCAGGAAGGCAGGCGCGAGACGTGAGCGAAACCTCTCCCCCCTCCCCGCAGGAGGCCCGCCCGCGCCTGCTCTGGCCGGCGCTGCTCTCAATTCTGGGCGTCGCCATCCTGTGCACGCTGGGCTCCTGGCAGATCGCGCGGATGAGCGAGAAGCGCGTCTTCATCGACCGGCTCGCCGCCCAGGCCGCCGGCGCGCCCGCCGCCATGCCGGCCACCGCGAGCTGGCCATCGCTGGACCCCGCCGCGCTCGACCTGACGCGGGTGAGCGCCAGCGGCCGCTTCATCGACGGGCCCTTCGCCGGGGTCCGCACCACCATTGCCGCCGGGGAGCGCGGCACGCGCCAGCTCGCCGGCTTCGGCCGCTGGATCTTCCAGGGGTTCCGTCTCAATGATGGCGGCGTCATCCTGGTCAATCGCGGCTTCGTCCCGGAAGGCAGACTCGGCGAGATCAAGCCGGCCTCGGGCCCTGCGACCGTCACCGGCTTCCTGCGCGCGCCGGAAGGCCGCGGCTCCTTTACGCCGGCCGACCTGCCCGCCAATCGCGAATTCTACACCCGCGACCCCGCCGCCATCGCCGCCTCGCTCGGCTTGGGGGCGGTCGCGCCGTTCTATCTCGAGGCCGAGCGCCAGGGCGACGGGCTGACGCCCCCGGCCGGCGTCGATGCGAAGGAGCTGATCGCGCGCATTCCCGACAACCACCTCTCCTATGCGCTGACCTGGTTCGGGCTGGCACTGACGCTGATCGGGGTGTTTGCGGCGTTTGCCTGGCAGGGGCGCAGGAAGGACGATGCGGTTTGAGGGGAATGGACCGGGTCATCCATTCGGCCGTCATTCTGGCCAAACGGCGAAGGCGCGCAGGCTGGGATCCATCATAAGGCCGCGGCGGCGCCCCATGATGGATCCCGGTCGACCTTCGGTCGCCCAGGATGACGGGGTGGGTTGAGGCTGCGTCGCGTGAACTGATGGGCCTCAGCCGTGTTCAATGCTTTGCCCTCGCCGCCCGGCGGGCCTATAGCTGTCCCACGCCGACATCACGCCAGATCACCGAGACAAGACGCCGTGCTGCATGTGTCCACCCGCGGGGAGGCTCCCGCCCTCTCCTTCTCCGATGCGCTGCTGGCCGGGCTCGCCCGCGATGGCGGACTTTATGTGCCCAAGGCTTGGCCGACGCTGACGCCAGACGAGATCGCCGGCTTTTCAGGCCGCAGCTATGCCGACGTCGCCGAGCGGATCATCGGCGCGCTGGCCGATGGCGATGTCGAGGGGTCGGCGCTGTCGGCGATGATCACGGAGGCCTATGCCACCTTCCGGCACCCGGCCGTCTGCCCGCTCAACCAGATCGGCGACAATCTCTTCGTTCTGGAGCTGTTCCACGGGCCGACGCTCGCCTTCAAGGATGTGGCGATGCAGCTGCTCGGGCGGCTGATGGACCATGTGCTGAAGCTGCGCGGCGAGCGCGCCACCATCGTCGGCGCGACCTCGGGCGATACCGGCGGGGCGGCGATCGACGCCTTCAAGGGCCTCGAGCGGGTCGACGTCTTCATCCTCTATCCGCAGGGCCGCGTCTCGGACGTGCAGCGCCGGCAGATGACGACGGTCGAAGCCGACAACGTCCATGCGGTCGCGGTCGAGGGCACCTTCGACGACTGCCAGAACCTGGTGAAGGCGCTGTTCAACCACCACGCCTTCCGCGACGAGATCGGCCTGTCGGGCGTGAACTCGATCAACTGGGCCCGCATCGCGGCACAGGTGGTCTATTACTTCACCTCGGCCGTCTCGCTCGGCGCGCCCGGCCGCAAGGTGTCTTTCGCTGTGCCGACGGGGAATTTCGGCGACGTGCTGGCGGGTTACGTCGCCAAGCGGATGGGGCTGCCGGTTCGAGCGGCTGCTGATCGGCACCAACAGCAACGACATTCTGGCGCGCACGCTCGCCAGCGGCGCCTATGAGATGAAGGGCGTGCACGCCACGACCTCGCCCTCGATGGACATTCAGATTTCCTCGAATTTCGAGCGGCTGCTGTTCGAGGTGCATGGCCGGGACGGTGCGGCCGTGCGGCGGCTGATGCAGTCCCTCCAGCAATCGGGGCGCTTCGAGATCGCAGCCGAGCCACTGGCCGCCATCCGCGCCGAGTTCGACGCCGTCGGCATCGACGAGGCGGCGACCTCGGCCGAGATCGGCCGGACCTGGCGCGAGGCCGGCTATCTGCTCGATCCGCATACGGCGGTCGGCGTCGCGGCGGCGCGGGGCGGGCTCGCGCGCGATCCGGCGACGCCGATGGTCGTGCTCGGCACCGCCCATCCCGCCAAGTTCCCCGCCGCGGTGAAGCAGGCCAGCGGCGAGACCCCGGCACTGCCGGCCCATCTTGCCGATCTGATGGAGCGGGAAGAACGCTTCACGCTGCTGCCCAACGATCAGGGCGCGATCGAGGCCTTCGTGCGCGCCAAGGCGCGGGCCGTGCGGAGCGCCGCGGCATGAGCGCGGAGATGAGCGCGGCGGGCCCGGACGAGACCGGAGAGGTCGTGGCGAGCGGGACGCGCGGCGCGCACGACCCCTCCGTCGGCCTGACCACGCTGCCGTCTGGCCTGCGGATCGTCTCGCAGCGCATGGACCATGCCGCGACCGTCTCGCTCGGCATCTGGATCGGCGCGGGCTCGCGCGACGAGCTGCCCCATGAGCACGGCCTCGCCCATCTGCTCGAGCACATGGCTTTCAAGGGCACGGCGCGGCGCAGCGCGCTGGAGATCGCCGAGGAGATCGAGAGCGTCGGCGGCGATCTCAACGCCGCGACCTCGGTCGAATACACCTGCTACACCGCCCGCGTGCTCGGCTCCGACCTGCCGCTGGCGGTCGACATCCTCTCGGACATCCTCACCGCCTCCTCGCTCACCGAGGAGGAGCTGAAGCGCGAGAAGGGCGTGATCCTGCAGGAGATCGGCGCCGTGCAGGATACGCCGGACGATCTCGTCTATGACCGCTTCCTGCAGGCGGCGTTTCCCGACCAGCCACTGGGCCGGCCGATCCTGGGCACCGCCAAGACGGTGAAGAGCTTCACGCCGGACGCGATTCGCGCCTATCTCGCGCGCCATTACCATGCCGGCAACATGGTGCTGGCGGCGTCGGGCGCGGTGGATCACGACGAACTGGTGGCACTGGCGCAGAAACATCTCGCCGCCCTGCCCGCCAGCCCCGCGACCCTCCCCTTGCGCGAGGAGGGCCACTATCGCGGCGGCGAGGCCCGCGTCGGCAGCGACGAGGAGCAGGTCCATCTCGTGCTCGGTTTTCCCGGCCAGGCTTTCAAGGACGGCGCGCACTACCCGCTGCAGATCTTCTCCTCGGTGCTGGGCGGCGGGCTGTCCTCGCGGCTGTTCCAGGAGGTGCGCGAGAAGCGCGGCCTCGCCTATGCGATCGACGCCTTCCACTGGCCCTTCTCCGATTGCGGCGTCTTCGGCATCGGGGCCGGGACGGCGCCGGAGGATGTCGGCGAGCTGATCGAGGTTGCGCTTTCCTGCCTGCGGCAGGCGGCGGAGGACACGACGGAAGCCGAGGTCGCGCGTGCGCGGGCACAGATGAAGGTCGGGCTTTTGGCCTCGCTGGAGAGCCCCGGCGGTAAGCTCGACCAGATGGCGCGGCAGGTGCTGCTCTTCGGCCGGGCGATCCCGCGCGAGGAGCTGGCGGCACGGCTCGATGCGGTCACACTGGAGGATGTGCGGGCGGCGGGTCGCTCGCTGCTCGGTCACCAGCCGACGGTAGCCGCGGTCGGCCCGCTCAAGGGCCTGCCGCCTGCCAAGGCGCTCAAACACGCGGCGCGGGCGGGCGCGTGACACCATGGCGCTGTTCCGCTTCTCGACCGAGCCGCCGACACGCCCGCTGATCCGGACCTCGAACCTGATCCTGCGCGCGCCGCAGGCCGGCGACTACGCCGCATGGTCGCTGCTGCGGATGGAGAGCCGGGACTTCCTGACGCCCTGGGAGCCGGTCTGGAACGAGGACGACCTGACGCGGACCTCCTTCCGCCTGCGGGTCAAGCGCGCAGCGCGCGAGATCGCCGCCGACGAGGCCTATTCGCTGTTCGTGATCGATGCCCGCACCGACGCGCTGCTGGGTGGGCTGACGCTCGGGCTGGTGCGGCGCGGCGTCGCCCAGGCCTGCACGCTCGGCTACTGGATGGGCGCGCGCCATGCCGGCAAGGGCCATATGAGCGAGGCCGTGCGCGGCGCGCTGCGCTTCGCCTTCCAGGACCTGGCGCTTCACCGCGTCGAGGCGGCCTGCCTGCCCAGCAACGAGCCCTCGCGCCGCCTGCTCGAACGCGTCGGATTCCGACATGAGGGGCTGGCCCGCTCCTATCTCCGCATCAACGGCGCCTGGGCCGACCATCTGCTCTACGCCGCGCTCGCCAGCGACCGGCTGCCGGGCGAGGGACGATGAGCCGGAGCGGCGAAGGCTGGGGAGGCCGCACCCGCCATGCCTTGCCCTCGCCACGAGCCGCCGATAGGACTGGCTCCCGACGCCGCATGACCGTTCCCCGTTCCAGATACGAGCGCAGCTTGACCCTCACCGACCGATGCCTCCGCTTCGGCCTCGCCGTCGCCGGGCTCGCGCTCTGGTTCGTTCTCGCTGCCGCCAGCCCGGCCGCGGCGGTGGAAGCGGTGCGCGTGCCCGTCGATGCGCCGGTGCTCGACCTGACCAGCATCGTCGAGCGCAACAAGTCCGATGGCGACGTCATCCAGATTTCGACCGCGCCGGGACCGGACGGCATCGTGCGCCGCATCGCGGTGCGCGCCCGCGAATCGGGCGCGCGACCGGACTGGATCGTCTTCGCGCTGACCAATGATTCCGACGAGCAGATCGACCGGCTGCTGGTCGCGCCCTTCCATAGGCTGATCGGCTCGGGCGTGATCTGGCCTGATCTCGGCGACAAGCGCATCGAGGCCGTGACCGCCAGCCAGGGCCTCAGCCCCGAGCGCGAGGCCAGCCCCGATGCCGACGTCTTCCTCATCACGCTCGACCCCGGTACGACGGTGACCTTCGTCGCCGAGCTGAAATCCCCGAACCTGCCGCAGCTCTATCTCTACGAGCAGGAAGCCTATCGCCAGAAGACCAACGGGCTGACCCTCTACAAGGGCATCATCATCGGCATCGCCGGCCTGCTGGCGCTGTTCCTGACGATCATCTTCGTCGTCAAGGGTGCGGTGATCTTTCCCGCCGCGGCGGCGCTGGCCTGGGCGGTTCTGGCCTATGCTGGCCTCGATTTCGGCTTCTTCCAGCGCATCTTCCCGCTGACGCCGGCGATCGAGCGCATCTACCGCGCCGGTGCCGAGGTGGTGCTCGCGGCGACGCTGCTCGTCTTCCTCTTCGCCTATCTCAACCTGGCGCGCTGGCATGTGCGCTACAGCCACGTCACCATCGTCTGGATGCTGGGGCTGGCGGCGCTGGTCGGGCTGGCCGTCGTCGACGCGCCGATGGCGTCGGGCATCGCGCGCATCTCGATTGCCGCCGTGGCGGCGGTCGGCTTCGTGCTGATCCTGCATCTGGCCACCCATGGCTATGAGCGGGCGGTGATGCTGATCCCGACCTGGTTCCTGCTCGCGGTCTGGGTGACGGCGGCGGGCTTTACCGTGACCGGCCAGTTCCAGCGCGATCTCGTTGCGCCGGCCCTGCTGGGCGGGCTGGTGCTGATCGTGCTGCTGATCGGCTTCACCGTCATCCAGCACGCCTTTGCCGGCAGCGGCCTGTCGCAGGGGCTGGTCTCGGATACCGAGCGGCGGGCGCTGGCGTTGTCGGGCTCGGGCGACCTCGTCTTCGACTGGGATGTCAGCGCCGACAAGATCTTCGTCTCGCCGCAGATCGAGACGCTGCTGGGCCTGCCGCGCGGCGCGCTCGAAGGCTCCGCCTCGCGCTGGTTCGAGCACATGCATGTCGCCGACCGCGACCGGTATCGTGTCTCGCTCGATGCCGTGCTGGAACAGCGCCGCGGCAAGCTCAATCCCGATCTGCGGCTGCGGGCCGCCGGCGGCAACTATCACTGGTTCAATCTCAAGGCGCGGCCGGTGATCGGCTCCGACGGCGAAGTGGTCCGGGTCATCGGCACGCTCGCCGACGTCACCGAGCAGCGCACGGCGCAGGAGCGCATGCTGCACGACGCCGTGCACGACAACCTCACCGGCCTGCCCAACCGCAAGCTGTTCCAGGACCGACTATCGGCTGTCTTTGGCTTCTGCCGCGCCGATGAGAGCATCCGGCCGACGGTGCTGGTCATCGACATCGACCGCTTCAAGCAGGTCAACGAATTGGTCGGCTTCTCCGCCGGCGACTCGATCCTGCTGACGCTGGCGCGGCGGCTCGGCCGGCTGCTGCGGGCGCAGGACACGTTGGCGCGGATCGGCGGCGACACCTTCGCGATGATCCTGGTCTCAGAGCGCGACCCCGAGCGCATCCTGGCGCTGGCGGAACTGGTGCGCCGGGCCGTCTCCACGCCGATCACCTTCGCCGAGCGCGAGATCCTGCTGACGCCTTCGATCGGCCTCGCTTTGTTCGATCCGGCGCCGGCGGCGCGCAAGGACGACGCGCTGAAGAACGCCGAACTCGCTATGGCCCACGCCAAACGCCAGGGCGGCAACAAGATCGAGGTCTTCGTGCCGGCGATGCGGACCGACCGCAACGACCGGTTGGCGCTGGAGAGCGATCTGAGGCGGGCGATCGAGCGCGGCGAGATTCAGGTGATGTACCAGCCGATCGTCCGGCTGGAGGACCGCACCATCGCCGGTTTCGAGGCGCTGGTGCGCTGGGACCATCCGCGCGAGGGGCGGCTGATGCCGGCGGACTTCCTCGCCATTGCCGAAGAGACGGGGCTGATCGTCGATCTCGGGGTCTATGTGATGGACCGCACGGCGCGCGAACTCGAGGCCTGGCAGGCGGCGCTCGACGTCGATCCTCCGATTTTCGCCAGCGTCAACGTGTCGAGCCGGCAGTTGCTGCGGCATGATCTTCTGCATGACGTGAAGACGGTGCTGTCGCGGCGGCGTATCCTGCCCGGAACGCTCAAGCTCGAGATCACCGAGAGCCTGGTGATGGAGAACCCGGAATATGCCGCGCAGATGCTCTCGCGCATCCGCGACCTCGGCGCCGGCCTGTCGCTCGACGATTTCGGCACGGGCTATTCGTCCCTGTCCTATCTGCAGCGCTTCCCCTTCGACACGATCAAGATCGACCAGAGCTTCGTGCGCCAGATGGGCAACGGCAAGCCGCCGGTGATCCTGCGCTCGATCGTGCAACTCGCCGCCGATCTGCGCATGGACGTGGTGGCCGAAGGCGCCGAGACGGAGTCGGATGCCATCGAGCTCTACCAGCTCGGCTGCCAGTACGCGCAGGGCTACATCTTCGGCCAGCCGATGAGTGCAGCCGAGGCGCGCCGGCTGATGGGCGCGGCGGCGGCGAGTTCGAGCGAGGCGGCTTGAACTGGTGCGCACGCCTGTCGCCGATGGCCCTCAAAGGCCTGATCTGCTAAGATGGTGACCATGGATCACGCACCGGATCGATTGACAGAGGCGGACGCCGAACGCGCACGCGAGCGGCGGCTGGTCGCGATGCACCTCCAGGCGATCGAGGACAATCCACTCGATTCCGCCGATGTGGCGATGTTCGAGATGTTCGAGCGCGAAGGCTGGTCGCCGGACAGGCGGCGGGCCTATATCCGCGATCAGGCGGCCAAAGCGCACGCCGCCGTCGCGGCGGAATGAGCGACCCGGTTTACTGTTATCCGCCCGACCACAGGGTGCTGAAGAACAAGCTTGGTCTGACCGACCCTTTCGCCCTCGACCGTTACGAAAGACGCTCGGTCGTCCAGCGGATCGAGGAAGGCACACCCAGGGGCGATTTCGATCTCGCTCATCTGCGCGCCATCCACCGGCATCTCTTCCAGGACGTCTACGACTGGGCCGGCGAGCTTCGAACGGTCGAGATCGCCAAGGGCGGCAACCCCTTCCAGTTCCGGCAATACATCGGCACGGGAATGGCCGATGTTCACAGGCGCATCGTCGCGGCGGGGTACCTTCGCAATCTGTCGGCGCGCGCCTTCGCCGACAAGGCCGGCGAAATCATCGGCGACATCAACTATGTCCACCCGTTTCGCGAGGGGAATGGCCGGACGCAGGCGCTCTATCTTGAGGCTGTCGCCCGACAGGCCGGCCATCCGATCGAACTGACCCGTGTCGTCCGCGAGAGCTGGATGGAGGCGTCGAAAGCCGCACATGCAGGGCGGTATGGGCCATTTGCCGACTGCATCCACGCGGCGCTTGTGTCGGAATCCGACAGACGGCGGCCGTAGACGGCCAATCGCCTCAGGCGTGGCCCGCTTCGCTGGACAGGAAGGCCGGGTCGATGCCGATCTTGCCGAGCGCGCGGGTGTATTTCGTGTCGATGCCGTCGTCGAAGAGCAGGGCCTGGTCGGCGGCGCAGTGCAGCCAGCCATTGGCCTGGATCTCGGATTCGAGCTGGCCGGCGCCCCAGCCGGCATAGCCCAGCGCCAGAACGGCATTTTCGGGCCCGCTGCCGATGGCGATGGCGCGGAGGATGTCGAGTGTCGCGGTCAGGCAGATGCCGTCATCGATCGGCAGCGTCGCCGATTCGAGGAAAAAGTCGGCGGTGTGCAGCACGAAGCCGCGCTTGGTCTCGACCGGGCCGCCGCGCAGCACCTGGAGCTTCTCGGCCTGGCTCGGCAGGCGGATCAGTTCCTCGGAGGGGATGAGATCGAGCTGGACCAGGAGATCGGGGAAGCGGGTATCGGCGGCGGGCTTGTTGACGATGATGCCCATCGCGCCGTCCTCGGAATGGGCACAGACATAGACGACGCTGCGGCTGAAGCGCGTATCGGCCATGCCGGGCATGGCGATCAGGCACTGCCCGTCGAGATAGCTGCGGCCGCTGAGGCGCTGGTTCGAGCCGATCTTCATGGCGCCATGCTAGATCACTTTTCATCGCGCTGGAAACAGCCAACGCGGCGTTCCGCGCAGCCTCCTGACAGGTCGATCGCGGGGCTGTGAAACGCTCGCCGCAATGCCGATCACGCGATTGTTCGACGGAGCGGCGCGGATTCTGTCGCAATTCTCGTCTAAGCCTCGTAAATGTCTGCTGTGAAACGCATTCTCGCTCTCCTCGCGGCGCTGTCCGCCGCGCTGCCCCTGGCCGCCCTGGCGCAGGAGGCCGCGATGTCGCCCTGGTCCAAGGGTGACCACGCGTCGCTGCGTCTCATCGCGGGTGCGACCGCCGCCTCCGGAAAGCAGCGCGTCGGGATCGAGATCCTGATGGCGCCGGGCTACAAGACCTATTGGCGCAGCCCCGGCGATTTCGGCGTGCCGCCGGTGTTCGACTGGAGCGGCTCGACCAATATCGGCGGGCTCGACGTGCGCTGGCCGGCGCCGGAGCGCTTCGAGGACGGCAACGGCGATTCGCTCGGCTATGTCGGCGAGGTGGTGATCCCCGTCTCGGTCCAGCCGGTCGACCCGGCCAAGCCGGTGATGCTGGTTCTGAAGCTCGACTTCGCCGTCTGCGAGAAGATCTGCATACCCGTGAAGGGAGAGGCCAGCCTATGGCTTGAGCCGGGTGTCACCTCCGTGAGCTCGCCACGGCTGGAGAGCTTCGAGACGCGCGTGCCGGCTCCGGTCAAGCTCGGCCCTGGCCGGAACAGGCTCTCGGTGCTGGAGGCCAAGCTCGACGTCGGCGCGATCGAGCCCGGGCTTCGCCTTGTCCTGCAGGCCCCGCCGGAGGGGAAGGTCGAAGACGTCTTCATCGAGGGGGCCGGGATGTGGGCCTTCGGCAAGCCGACCCTGAGCGCCCAGCCCGACGGCACGACGGTGGCGCTGCTGCGGATCGTCGACCGGCCGAAGGGGGCCGCCGGCCCGATCCCCTTCATCATCACCGTGCGCGGAAAGCCCGCCGCGATCGAGACCCGGCTCGACCTCGACATCCCCGCCGCCAAGCCCTAATCCGTGAGCCGGGCGGCAGGCTGCCGCGACCCTTCACGGAGAACAGGCCAATGACCATCAAGGTGGGTGACAAGCTTCCCCAGGTGACGTTCCGGCTCATGGGCGCCGAGGGGCCGGTGGCCAAGACGACCGACGAGCTCTTCGTCGGCAAGACCGTCGTGCTCTTCGCCGTGCCCGGCGCCTTCACGCCGACCTGCCACAAGAACCATCTGCCGGGCTTCCTCGCCAAGGCGGCCGACATCAAGGCCAAGAACGTCGACGCGATCATGGTGACCAGCACCAACGATGTCTTCGTCATGGACGCCTGGGCCAAGGCGACCGGCGGCGCCGGCGTGATCGAGTTCCTCTCCGACGGCAATGCCGATTTCGCCAAGGCGATCGGCCTCTCGCTCGACGGCTCGGGCTTCGGGCTGGGCACCCGCTCGCAGCGCTACTCGATGATCGTCAAGGACGGCGTCGTCGCCGCGCTGAACGTCGAGGACGGCCCCGGCAAGGCCGAGATCTCCGGCGCCGAGGCGCTGCTCGAAAAGCTCTGAGCGCAGGCGTTTCCCGATCGAGCCCGCGTCGTCCGGAAGGATGGCGCGGGCTTTTTGCTGGGTGGGCGGGGGCGGCTGACTGGCTAGACAGATGCTCCCAAGGTCGCGGAAGAGGCTGTTAACCGGGGGCCCAGCCTATTCAGTCCTCATGATCTTCTCGAACTGAAATGCGTCGTCGTCCCCCGGAAATTCACCCGCTCCCGCGAGACGATGCGGATCGGGATGATATTTGTTATAGAATTCGATGATCTCGAAACCGCATTTATTGACGTAGAAGTGAATGTTTCTTTTCTCAAAGTAAGGCGTGTGCGTTTGCCAAATTCTGGTCTGCTCATATCGTTTCTCGATGGCCAACCAAGCCTTTAACCCAAGGCCGCGGCCGTGGTAGCCCGTCTTGACGAAGAGCAAATCGAGACGATTTCGCTGCGTTTCCTGATTGATCATCACGACAGCGCCGCCGATTTTTTGACCGTCAAGCAGGATGCGCAAGACGACAGAGCCGGACGCCGTGCAGGCATCGTTCAAATCCTCATCCGATGGGATCGGCCCGTCGGGCAGATCGCCAAATTCGTCGATGACCGCAACAGCGAAGGCGTCCTGAAGCTCCCTCTTGAAGGTTGCCAGGTCGCTTGAGTGACATTCGGCCAGAGTGATCAGTTCGTTCGCCATGGAGCGGGCACTATCCGAGACATCGTCAGAAATTGAGGCAACGAGGGCTGCGAACGGACCGACAACCGATTTCACTCCGCCCCCCACTGATCGATCCGATCTCGCTTCGTCATGAGACAGCCCGGCGGGCCGGCGCTAGGCTCTTCCGAGACCGCCGGAGCCATCCCATGACTGCCCTGACCATCCGCCCCCTCGCCGCCGCCGACCGCGCCGGCTGGGACCCGCTCTGGCAGGGGTACCTCACCTTCTACAAGGCGACGCTGCCGGCCGGGACAGACGACGTCACTTTCGCCCGGCTGACCGGCGGGACCGAGCCGATGGGCGGCTTCGTGGCGGAGCGCGAGGGCGCTCTGATCGGGATCGTCCACTGGGTGATCCACCGCTCCACCTGGAACAGCCGGGACATCTGCTATCTGCAGGATCTCTTCACCGCGCCCGAGGCGCGCGGCACCGGCGCAGGGCGCGGGCTGATCGAGGCTGTCCGGCAGATGGCGCAGGCCAAGGGCTGCTTCCGCGTCTACTGGCAGACGCATGAGAGCAACGCGCAGGCGCAGGCGCTCTACGACAAGGTCGCCGACAGGTCCGGCTTCATCGTCTATCGTCAGCCGCTCGGCTGAGGACCTGGCCCCGCGGGGCATGGACGCAGCGTGCGCCAGCCCCTATTCCCGGATGGTCCCGGGCGGGTGACGGGACAGGCGGGGGAACGACGATGCGTGCAGCGAGCGTGGCCATAAGGGCGGTCATCGCCCTCGCCGCCCTGGGGATGATGGCCGGCGCGCTCGTCCTGCTCGGCGAGGCCGGATTCAACGTCGTCGCGGCCGTACGCGCCATGCTCGTCCAGGATCATGCCCAGAGCACGATCTCGCTGGTGATGAAGACGATCGACGAATGCCTGTTCGCGATCATCCTGATGCTGCTCGGCACCAAGGTGCTGGCCTCCTTCGTCATCCAGGAGAGCTTCTTTGCATCGCGCAGCCTGCCGGGCTGGATCAAGCCCAGCGAGATGGGCGAACTCAAGAGCACCTTCTGCCAGGCGATCCTGGTGTTTCTGATCGTCGACTATGCGACCGATCTGGCGAGCGTCGAGACTCCGCTCGACGCGAGCTATCTCGTGCTGCCGGCGGCGATCCTGATCATCGCCGGCGCGCTGCGACTGATGCCGCACAGCATCACGGCCCACGGGCATGACGGCGCCCCGCGCTGACGAAGACGATCCGCGACAGAGCGACCACCGGGGCGCCGGCCGTCATCCGGTTCACAGCGCGCTTCAGCGGGCGGGCGGGAGCGACGCTGCCGCCGCGTCGAGCGCCGCCGACATGGCGGCGGCGCGATAGGGCTTGTCCAGGAACACGGCCGCCGCAGGCATCTGATGCGCCGCAGGCTGGATCCGCCCCGAGGTGACGATGATCGCGACGGGCGGCCAGCGATCGCGCACCGCGGCGGCCAGTTTCAAACCGTTCATCGAACCGGGCATCTCGATGTCAGTCACGAGGATGCGGATGGCCGGATGCGCTTCGAGCAGCGCAATCGCCTCGTCCGCATCGGCCGCTTCGAGCACGACATGGCCGGCATCCCTGACCATGTCGGCCAGGTCCATCCGGATCAGCGGCTCGTCGTCGACGATCAGCACGACAATTTCTGGCATGTGCGAAAACTTTCGTTAAGAAAGCAGAACGATCGTATCGCGATATAGTTCAGCGTTTTTGTTTGCAAATATGTCAGTATAGCGCAGTTATTTTTCAAATCGGCGCTGATCATTGAAAACGTTACATAATCCCAACGGTGCGACCGGGTCCGCGCAGTGGCCCCCGCGCCACCTCAGGCTGGCGATCGACGCCGCCGGCATCGCCTTGTGGTCATGGAACGTCGACAGCGACCAGTTCACCATGGACCAGCACGGCTTCGCGCTCTGGGACCTGACGCCGGCGCCCACGATCGTTTTCGAGGAACTCTCGGCCAAGATCCATCCCGCCGACCGGGACCGCGTGCGCGAGGCCTTCGCGGCGACGCGGGGCATCGTCGGTTCCTACGAGATCGATTTCCGGATCATGACCGGCGAGGTGATCAAATGGATCTCGGCGCGGGGCCAGGGCGACGACGCCGATATCGAAGGCCGGGTCATGTTCGGCGTCTTTCTCGACGTCACGGGCCGCAAGCAGGCCGAAGAGGCCAATGAACTGCTGGCCGGCGAGATGAGCCACCGGGTCAAGAACCTGCTCAGCATGGCCACGGCGCTGACCTCGATCAGTTCGCGCTCGGCGACCTCGGCCGAGCACATGGCGGGCGAACTGATCAGCCGGCTCTCGGCGCTGGGACGGGCGCATGACCTCGTCCGCCCAGTGGCGGGCCGGAAGGAAAACGGCGCCCTGCTCGGTGACCTCCTGACGATCCTGCTCGCGCCCTATGACGATGAGGCCGCGTTCAGCGGGCGCATCAGGGTGGCGGTTCCGCGCATGTCCGTGGGGGAGAGCGGCGCGACCTCGCTCGCCATGGTCCTGCACGAACTCGCGACGAACTCCGTGAAATACGGAGCCCTGTCGGCGGTGACGGGGACACTCGACGTCTCCTGCGTCGCGGAAGGAGACGAGATCGTGCTCGTCTGGACCGAGCGCGGCGGGCCGCGCATCGCCACGCCGCCCGAAACGACCGGCTATGGCAGCCGGATGCTGACGCGCAGCATGCAGTCACAGCTCAACGGCAGCGTCACGCGCGACTGGAGCGAGGACGGCGCCATCATTACCCTGCGGATCGACGCCAACCGCCTGGCCATCTGAGGCCGCTTCGACGCAAGACCTCTTCGCGAACGCGGTGGCGCGATCGGACGTCAGCGCGACGCCTTCCGGCGACAAAGCGCCGCCTCCCGTGCCGTCGCGGCGCGGACCACCCGCCTGGCGACGATCCGGACCGGAGGCCCGTCCTCGACGATGCCGCCGAGGACGATCGTGCCCTCATAGAGCCCGTGTCGCTGGTTCAGCAGCCGGATATCCGCCGGCGAGACATCCTCGAGGCGGGGGGCGGTCAGCGCATAGCGCTTGCCCGACGGCAACAGGACGACGTCCCGCGACGGGCAAGGCGCGCGTGCGCAGCGTCGCCCGTTGTCGCAGGAGACGAACAAGGCTTCCGCGACGGCCGGAAGCGGAGCCGCGAGAGCCAGAGCCAGAACGCAAAAGTGCTTCATCGCGTGCTTCCCATGCCGCCTGGCCTCGAGCGGATCAGGGTCGCGCAGCAGCGCCGCCTGCACATCCCCCATTCGAATGAAGGGATGGGGCATGGGTCCGGGCCCGGTGCTCAGGCCGCGATCGTCACCGCCCCGGCTTGAACGGCGCCATGCCGGCGCGGGCCAGTTCGTCGGCGCGCTCGTTCATCGGGTCGCCGGCATGGCCCTTGACCCATTTCCACTCGATCCTGTGCTGCTTGAGCGCGGCGTCGAGGCGCTTCCAGAGCTCCTCGTTCTTGACCGGCTTGCGGTCGGCGGTCTTCCAGCCGTTCTTCTTCCAGCCATGGATCCAGGCGGTGATGCCCTGGCGCAGATACTGGCTGTCGGTGTGGAGCGCGACGGTGCAGGGCCGCGTCAGCGATTCCAGCGCCGCGATCGCCCCCATCAGCTCCATGCGGTTGTTGGTGGTCATCGCCTCGCCGCCGGAAAGCTCCTTCTGCGTGCCCTTGTAGGACAGGATGACGCCCCAGCCGCCGGGGCCGGGGTTTCCGGAGCAGGCGCCGTCCGTCCAGACTTCCACGGCGTCAGTCATGGCAGGGTCACCGTTGGAGGGGGACCCGCGGGGAACCCCTTCCCCTTGTGGGGAGGGGCAGGGGTGGGGGTCGGGCCGCTCGGTGAGCGGTCACCAAGCAGAACCACCCCCATCCCCATACCCTTCCCCACAAGGGGGAAGGGAGGAGCCTGGGCCGGCAAGCTTTCGGACGACGTTTCGCTCATCGCCTCAGCCCGTAGTCGCGGGCATCGGCGACGCGCTGGTGGAAGGCGAGCTTGCGGTCGTATTCGAGCGGGTCATGCGGCTTGACCAGCGCGCCCGGCGGGACGTTGAGCCAGTCGACCAGCCGGGTCAGCAGGAAGCGCAGCGCCGAGCCCCGGCAGAGCTGCGGCAGCGCCTCGATCTCGGGTTCCGTCAGCGGGCGCACGCTCTCATAGCCGGCGAGCATGGCCTGGCCCTTGGTCAGGTTGAATGAGGCGTCGGCCTCGAAGCACCAGGAGTTCAGGCAGATCGCGAGATCATAGGCGAAGGCATCGGTGCAAGCGAAATAGAAGTCGATCAGCCCCGAGAGCCTGTTCTTCAGGAAGAAGACGTTGTTGGGGAAGAGGTCAGCGTGGATGACGCCGCGCGGCAGCCCTTCCGGCCAGCCGGCCTCGTGCACCGCGATCTCGGCCGCGACGCGGCCCGCGAGGCCAGCCGACACCGTGTCGGCGGCCGGCCCGGCCTGCTCGGCGAGCGGCCGCCAGCCCGGCACGGAGAGCACGTTCACCCGCTCCATGCCGAAATCGCCCCCGGCCTGGTGCAGCAGCGCCAGCCCGCGGCCGAGTTCCTGGCAATGCGTCGCGGTCGGGCGGCGCACGGAGAGGCCGTCGAGGAAGGTGACGATCGCGGCCGGGCGCCCGGCGAGCCGGCCGAGCATCTCGCCGCGGCTGTCGCTGACCGGTTGCGGGCAGATCAGCCCGCGCGCCGCCAGATGCTGCATCAGCCCGAGGAAGAAGGGCAGATCATCCGGGTTCACCCGCTTCTCGTAGAGGGTGAGGATGTAGAACCCCTCAGTCGTGTGCAGCAGGTAGTTCGAGTTCTCGACGCCCTCGGCGATGCCCTTGGCGGAGAGGAGGTCGCCGATGCCGTAGCGGGCGACGAACGCCGCCATCTCGTCATCGGGTACTTCGGTGTAGACGGCCAAAACGGTTCTCGCTCACTCGGCCGCTGCGGGCGCATCGCGCAATTCGCGCGGCAGCGGGAAGAAGACGTTCTCGTCGGCGGTGGAGACCGTCTCGACGCGGACTTCGTAACGTTCAGCGAAGGCGTCGATGATCTCCTCGACCAGCACCTCCGGCGCGCTGGCGCCGGCGGTGATGCCGAGCGTGCGGATGGCGCCGAACGCCTCCCAGTCGATCTCGTCAGTGCGCAGCACGAGCCGGGCCACCGGGCAGCCGGCGCGCTCGGCGACCTCGCGCAGGCGCTGCGAGTTCGAGGAGTTCGGCGAGCCGACGACGATCAGCGCCTCGACCTGCGGGGCGACGCGCTTGACCGCCTCCTGGCGGTTGGTGGTGGCGTAGCAGATGTCTTCCTTGTGCGGCGCGATCAGCTCCGGGAAACGCGCCTGCAGCGCCTCGACGATGCCGCGGGTGTCGTCGACCGAGAGCGTGGTCTGCGTGACATAGGCGAGCGGCTGGCCCGCGGGCGGCGTCAGCGCCGCGACATCCTCCAGCGTCTCGATCAGGGTGATCGCGCCCGGCGGCAGCTGGCCCATCGTGCCGATCACCTCGGGGTGGCCGGCATGGCCGACGAGCAGGATGTGGCGCCCGCGCTTGTGATGGACCTCGGCCTCGCGATGGACCTTGGTGACGAGCGGGCAGGTCGCGTCGATGGCGAAGAGGTTGCGGGCATTCGCCTCGGCCGGCACGGACTTGGCCACGCCATGGGCGGAGAAGATCACCGGCCGCGTCGCATCCGGCACCTGCGCCAGTTCGGAGACGAAGACGGCGCCCTTCCGCTTCAGCGATTCGACCACGTATTTGTTGTGAACGATCTCGTGGCGGACATAGACCGGGGCGCCATGCAGCGTCAGCGCCTTCTCGACCGCGTCGATTGCGCGCACGACGCCCGCGCAGAAGCCGCGCGGGGCACAGAGCAGGATATCGAGCGGCGGCTTGGTCACGCGGGGCTCCGGTTGGACAGCGGTCTTCTTTCGGCGTGGCGCGGGCGATGTCAAGAAAGGCGGGCCGCATCGCCGGGCGGCGACGATGCCCCTCGCCTGCCGGCGTGCGACAGCCTAGAGAAGGCGACGGATCCCCGCACCCTGCCTCCCGCCGGAGCCCGCCGACGCGCCATGCCAGCCGAACGCTCTCCCGCGTCGACCACCTGCACCGGCTCCCGCAGCGAGCCTGGCCGGTGAACCTCCGGGCCACGCCCCCGACGGCCGTCTTCGTCAGCGGGTCGCTGATGCGCCATGTCGCGGTCATGACCGGGACGGGCGCCGTCGGGCTGATGGCGATCTTCGTCGTCGATCTGCTGTCGCTGCTCTACGTCTCCTGGCTGGGACGGCCGGAGGCGACCGCCGGCGTCGGCTTCGCCACGATCGTCCTCTACCTGATGATCTCGATCAATATCGGGCTGATGATCGCGGTCTCGGCGCTGACGGCACGCGCACTGGGCGCCGGCGACCGCGCCGGAGCGCGGCGGATCGCCGCCTCGACGCTGGTGCTGATGGCGCTGGCGGCGCTGGCGCTGACGGCGATCGCGCTGCCCGCCCTGCCCTGGCTTCTGCGCCTGCTCGGCGCCCATGACGAATCCTACCGCGTCGCGCTCTCCTTTCTGTGGATCGTGCTGCCCTCGAACGTCCTGATGGCGCTGGGCATGGGGCTCTCGGGCGTGCTGCGCGCCGTCGGCGACGCCCGCCGTGCCATGTTCGTGACGCTGGGAGGCGGCATCGTCACCGCCGGGCTCGATCCGCTGCTGATCTTCGGCCTCGGGCTGGGGCCGGACGGTGCGGCCATCGCGATCGTGATCGCGCGCGTCGTCATCGTCGCGACCGGGCTGTATGGGGCGGTGCGGGTCCACGACATGGTCGCGCGGCCGAGCCTGGCGGGCTTGAGACGCGACGGCGCGAGCACCTTCGCCATTGCGGGACCGGCGATCCTGACCAATCTGTCGAACCCGATCGCCAATGCGGTCTTCGCCAGCATCTTCGCCCGCTTCGGCGACAGCGCGATGGCGGCGCTGGCGATCATGGACCGGCTCGTGCCGGTGGCCTTCGGCGTGCTGTTCGCGCTGACCGGGGCGGTCGGGCCGATCCTGGCGCAGAACTGGGGCGCCGGGCGCTTCGACCGGATGCGCGCCGGGCTGACCGCCTCGGTGCAGTTCGCGATTGGCTGCGTCGTCGTCGCCGGGGTGGTGCTGGCGCTGGCGCGCGGGCCGATCGCGGGCGCCTTCGGGGCGACCGGGCTGACGGCCGAGCTGCTCACCTTCTTCTGCCTCGTCGTCGGGCCGATGTGGGTGTTCGTCGGCCTGCTCTTCGTCGCCAACGCCGCCTTCAACAATCTCGGCATGCCGCTGCTGTCGACGCTGTTCAGCTGGGGGCGCGCGACGCTGGGCACGATCCCGCTGGCCTGGCTCGGCGCGCAGTATGCCGGGCCGAAGGGCGCGCTCGTCGGCTCGGCGCTCGGCGCGGTCGCCTTCGGCGTGCTGGCGCTGGTCTTCGCCTATCGCGGAATCGCCCGGCTGGAGCGGCAGGCGGCAGGCGCCGGCCGCTGAGCGGCGGGCGCCTCGCTTGCCTCGCCTCCCGACACTGCTATCGTCACAGCCTTCAGGCGGCGACAGACCGCGCAGCAGCCGGAGGTGCGCCATGATGAACCTGTTCGAGATGATGCAGCAGGCCCAGAACGGCCAGGCGATGGAGAACCTCGCGCGGCAATACGGGCTGAGCCAGATGCAGACGCAGGCCGCGATCGAGGCGCTGCTGCCCGCCTTCTCGATGGGCCTGCAGCGGCAGACCCAGGACCCTTATGCCTTCGGCTCGCTGGCGCAGATGATGACCGCCTCGCCCTTCGGCCGGATTTTCGATGCGAATGGCGACGGCATTCCCGACAATGCCCGCAGCGCCGGCACGGATGTGCTGAGCCAGCTCTTCGGCTCGAAGGAGGTCAGCAATGCGGTCGCGGCGCAGGCGGCCGCGACCAGTGGCGTCGGCCAGGCCGTGCTGAAGCAGATGCTGCCGGTGATCGCCGCGATGGTGATGGGCGGGCTGACCAAGTCCGCGCAAAGCAACGGGCTCGGCGGCATTCTCGGCCAGTTCTCCGAGATGATGCGTGGCCAGATGCCGGGGATGCAGCCGGCCCCGGCGCCGCAGCCACAGAGCCCGGCCAACCCCTTCGAGGCGATCCTCGGCAACCTGTTCGGGAACGCCCAGGCGCCCGCCGGCGGGCAGACCCAGGGCGGCGGGCCCTTCGGCGGCGGCCAGATGCCGGGCGGGCAGATGGGCATGGACCAGATGGGCGGGATGTTCGGCCAGATCCTGACCGGGATGCTCGGCGGCGCCCAGGCCCCGCCAGAGCCAGAGCGGCGCGCGGCGCGCCCGGCGCCGGAACCGGAGCCGCAAGATGAGGCACCTCCCGCCGGCGCGGGGCCGGGTGCGATCGGTCTCGACGCGCTCAACCAGATGTTCGAGACCGGGCGACAGGTGCAGGACAGCCATCAGCAGGCGATGAAGTCGATCTTCGACACGATGTTCGGCGGGCCGGGCCGGCGCTGACCGCCGGACAGAAAAAGGGCGGAGGCACGAAGCCTCCGCCCGCAGGAACGTGCAGCCCCAAGGGGTCAGGCGCTGCACGCAACCGAATGAGAGGGGGCGCCCGACAGGGCGGGCGGCTCGGCCGGGGTTCCCCGCGCCGGAGCGCGGGGCGCCGCGGCGGTTTCCGCCTGCCGGAGCGCCGCCTGACGCCGCAGCGACGCCACGCCATGACGGGCGCTGGAGCGCTCGGCCAGGATCAGCGACGGATCCGACAGCCAGGAGACCGAGAGCGCGCCGTCGAGATCGGAGCGGACGAGCCCGATGTCCTTGAGGCCGCGCTCGTCGAGTTCGCCCAGGCGCATCACCTCTCGGCGATGGATCAGGGCTTTCACTATGGCATTCACCGGCTTGAGCGTGAGGGTCACGACACGCGTGGCCCCGGCCGAGACGGACGAGAGCGACTTCGTGGCGAATGTCATGAGCAGCATGACGGCCTCCTGTGGACGGACGAGGGCGGGCATCGCGCTCCGGCCTGGACGCACCGTTTTGCAGCAGCGGATGATGCCAGGAGGTTAGCTTTCCGCTGGTCATCAGCCAAACGAATGCTTATGATCCTTGACAACACGGATATTGATGGACCGAACGCGAGGGTTTTCGATGGCTCATGTGCTCGACGCCGACCAGCTCAAGACCTTCGTGGCGATCGCCGATACCGGCTCCTTCACCCGCGCGGCCGAGATCGTGTTCAAGACGCAGTCGGCGGTCTCGATGCAGATGAAGCGGCTCGAGGAGCGCGTCGGGCGGCCTCTGTTCGGGCGCGACGGGCGCCATGCCAAGCTGACCGAGGATGGCGAGCGCCTGCTGGATTATGCGCGGCGGATCGTGCGGCTGAACCTCGAATGCGTCGCGAGCTTCACCGATGCCGACCTCAAGGGCCGCATCAGGCTCGGCGTGCCCGATGATTACGCCGACCGCTATCTGCCGGAAATCCTGGCGCGATTTGCCCGGTCAAATCCGCGCGCCGAGGTGACGGTGGTCTGCGAGCCGACGCCGATGCTGGCGGAGCGGATCGCCACCGGCGATATCGACCTCGCCATCATCACCCATGTCGAGAGCCGCGGACAGGGCGAGATCATCCGGATCGAGCCGCTGCTTTGGGTCACTTCGGCCCGGCATGGCGTGCACGAGGAGGACCCGCTGCCGCTGGCGCTGGGGCGGCCCAACTGCAACTGGCGGCAGGCGGCGGTCGACGCGCTGGAAAACAAGGGGCGGCGCTTCCGCGTGCTCTATGCAAGCTGGAACTCGACCGCGGTCGGCGCCGCCGTCGTCGCGGGGCTCGCGGTCTCCGTGCTGCCGGAGAGCGCCGTCCGGCCAGGCATGCGAATTCTGGGGCCCGGGGAGGGCTTCGCGACGCTGCCCTCCTGCAAGATCGGTCTGCTGCGGACGCGCTTCGACCCCTCGGTGCTGTCCAACGCGCTGGCGGAGCACATCATCCAGAGCCTGGACAATCTGGCGAGCTTCAAGACGGCGGCGGAGTAGGATCGAGGGGCGCTTCAGTTCAGGCCGGCCATCACCCGTGACGTCAGGTCGCCGACATTCAAGCCGATCTGAGTGATCGTCGCGATCGTCGCGACCGACATCAAGGCCGCGATGAAGGCATACTCGATGGCCGTGGCACCGCGTTGGTCCCGGCCGAAATCGGCAAGAAGGGCGACGATCCGTTTCATGACACCGGACGCTAGCGGATAATCGCAGCCAAACCGTTAACGTGATCGCTTCAAAGCCGACAAAGAGTTGGATTTTCGCCCGACGCCGCTCGCTACAGACTGAGATCCTCGAAAAGCGGCTCGATCCGCCCCTTCCAGGCGCCGCGATAGCGCTCCACCAGATCCTGCGCGAGGACCCTGTCGGCAGCAACCATGGCGTCGAGCGGATCGAGGAAACCCGTCTCGTCGGCCCCGGCCTCGTCTCGCCGTCCGCGGCGGGCGAGCCCGGACCGCGACAGGGCGAGCACCTCGCGCGCAATCTCGCGCAGGCTGCGGCCAGCGACGGTCGCGGCGAGCCCCTGCCGGGGAACCGCATCGCGCAGCGCCTGGCGATCGGCCTCGCTCCAGCCCTTGACGAGATCCCAGGCGGCGTCGAGCGACGCCTGGTCGTAGAGCAGCCCGACCCAGAACGCGGGCAGCGCATTCAGCAGTTCCGGCGGGCCGGCATCGGCACCGCGCATCTCGAGGAAGCGCTTCAGGCGCGCCTCGGGGAACAGCGTGCCGAGATGATTGGCCCAATCCGAAATCGTCGCCGTCACGCCGGGAAGCTGGAGCAGGCGTCCCGCCATGAGATCGCGGAAGGAGGCGCCCGCGACGTCGTGATAGGTGTCGCCGCGCTTGACGAAATACAGCGGCACGTCGAGCGCCCAATCGACATAGGCCTCGTAGGACATCGCCTCGTCGAAGGCGAAGGCGAGCATGCCCGAGCGGGCCTTGTCGGTGTCGCGCCAGATTTCCGAGCGCATCGACTGGAAGCCGTTGAGCTGGCCCTCCGAAAAGGGGGAGGACGCAAACAGGGCCGTGGCCAGCGGCTGCAGGGCCAGCGCCACGCGCAGCTTCCTGACCATGTCGGCCTCGGTGGCGAAATCGAGGTTCACCTGGACCGTACAGGTGCGGAACATCATGTCGAGGCCGCGCGAGCCGACCTTCGGCATGTAGTCGGCCATGATCCTGTAGCGGCTCTTCGGCATCATCGGCGTCTGGGCCCGGGTCCAGAGCGGCGAGTGACCGAGCGAGACGAAACCGATGCCATGAGGCTCGGCGACCGCCTTGAGATCGTCGAGATGGCCGGCGAGTTCCGCCGCGGTCTGGTGCAGTGTCTCGACCGGGGCGCCCGACAGCTCGAACTGGCCGCCCGGCTCCAGCGAGATGGCGCCGCCGCCATCGGGACCGGCGAGGCCGATCACATGACCGGCGTCGACGATCGGCTCCCAGCCGAGCTTGCCCTGCATCCCCTCCAGCAGATGGCAAATGCCGCCCGCGGCGGGACGTCCCCCGGCGGCCTTGCGCCCCTCATAAGGCACCGGGGAGAGGTCATCCCGGTAGAACGGGAATTTTTCGTGCTCGGTGCCGAGCCGGAAGGCCGAGGGCGGTTTCTCCCCGGCCGCGATCCAGGACATCAGTTCGGTCTTGGACCCGATCGGGGTCGAATTGGACAGGTCGCGAGCCATGGGTGCTCCGGCAGAACAACAGGACGGCCAGGCTCGCCGCGCCGGTCTGGCAAGGCGGATCTCAGGCTCCGGGTGCGCCAGACATAGGCGAGCCGCGAACCCGCGACAACGACCTTACGCCGCGCATTCGCGCGGGGGCGCCGCCCCTCCGGCGCAGGGCTCCGCCAGCCTCAGGCTGCGCCGCGCCCGTCTTACGTTCCCCGTCCCCAGCCGGTCCGGTTGAGCCGGGTCTCGGATGCGATCCAGTCGATCACGGCGGCGAGGCCCGCCGCCGGCCCACCGGCGCGGGCGCGTGCCTCCTCATAGACCGCGAGCTGGACGTCCGCGCTCGTGCCCTGCGCCGCAATCGCGCGGCAGGCTTCCAGTTCGGCGGTACAGCCCAGCGCCTGCGCGTCCTCGGCGAGGCGCGCGACGAGATCCTCCAGCAGGCTCGGCACGCTGCGCATGCTGCGGCTGGCCTCGTCCACCAGTCCGCCATGAATGCCGTAGCGCTGCGCGCGCCAGAGGTTCTCCGCCGCGATCGCACGCGAGGCGGCGGTCAGCCCGCGGTTCAGCGCGGGGTTTCGCAGCAGATGGCAAACGAGGCAGCGATAGAGCGCGGCGATGGCGAGCGTGTCGTCGAGACGCGTGCAACTGTCGGCGATCCGCAATTCGAGCGTGGGATGCTTGTCGGACGGGCGAATCGCCCACCAGAGATAGCTGGCATCCTTGATCGCACCCGCCGCGACCATGGTGTCGACATAGGCGCGGTAGTCCACCGGTTCGGCGAAGAGATCAGGGAGGCCCGTCCGCGGCAGCTCGCCATAGGCCGCGAGACGATAGCCCATCAGCCCGGTCCGTCTGCCCTGCCAGAAGGGCGAGGAGGTTGAGAGCGCCAGCAGCAGCGGCAGGAACGGCATGATGCGGGCCATCAGCCGGATGCGTTCGTCCTCGTCGGCGACCTCGACATGGACGTGCAGCCCGCAAAGCTGGTTGCGGCTGCCCAGCATCTGCAGATCGCGCATGACAGCGTCGTAG
Organism: Allobosea sp. R86505; assembly: GCF_042466375.1. NCBI lineage: Bacteria > Pseudomonadati > Pseudomonadota > Alphaproteobacteria > Hyphomicrobiales > Alloboseaceae > Allobosea > Allobosea sp. R86505. The sequence continues at coordinate 4,300,903 of NZ_JAXHPY010000001.1, forward strand.
CGGGAGGCGTCGGTCGCGCGCTGCCGCGACCAGGCGGCGCTGGGATGGGTCCCGCAGGCCAGAAGCAGCATGTCGTGCTCGAGCGCCAGGCCGGCCAGGCCCGTGCGCAGAGTCGTCAGAGCCTCGCGCGCCTGGGCCATCGAGCTGCAGACCGGTGTCGCCACTTCGATCTGGGACTGCAGCATCTCGCGCTGCACTTCATCCGGAAAGGCCTCGTGAGCCGCCGCGAGGAAGGCGGGCGAGACCTTGCGCACGATCCCACGGCTCGCCGCATCGGACAGAAAGTACTCTTCCTCGATGCCGAAGCGGCAGCTCGCGTCCATGCTCTCATCCTCGTCGCGCAGGGGGCGCCGCTTGCCGGGCGATCGCCAGCGACGAATCGCGCACCCGCCAGCGGCAAGACCGGCGCGCCAGACTGCCCCCGATTGAGTCGAGAATGCGTCCCCCGCTCCGACCGAACGCAGGACGCGGGCGACCGTTCCGGTATCAGCGCGGCCAGTCGCCCCGAATGGCCTGCACCAGCGCGAGCGCGGCGACCGCCGCGGTATCGGCGCGCAGGATGCGCGGGCCGAGCGAGATCGGCAACGTACCGGGCCGCGCCAGGATGCGTTGCCGCTCGCTCTCGTCGAAGCCACCCTCCGGGCCGATCAGCACGGCGAGCGGGCCGGGCTTCGCCTGCGCCAAGGCCGCCACAGGGCTCGCCTGCGCCATCGCCTCGTCGCAGAAGACCAGCAGCCGTTCCGGCTCGAGCGCCTGCAGCGCGGCTTCGAGCGGGCACTCGGCCCGGATCTCGGGAAGGCTGAGGATGCCGCATTGCTCGGCGGCCTCGACCGCGTTGGCGCGCATGCGATCGAGATTGAGCCGCGACACCTGCGTCCGGCGGGTCAGCACGGGCTGGATCACGCCGGCGCCCATCTCGACGGCCTTCTGCGCCATGTAGTCGAGCCGTGCATGTTTCAGCGGGGCGAAGAGATAGTGCAGGTCCGGCGTCGGCGGCTGCGGCCGGGTCTGCCTGACGAGGGTGAGGCTCGCCTGCTTGCGCCCCTCGACCGTGATCGCGGCCAGCCACTCGCCGTCGCGACCGTTGAAGACGAGCACGGTGTCGTCCTGTTTCATGCGCAGGACGGAGAGCAGATAGTTGGCCTGCTCGCGCTCGAGCGGAAGGCGGGCACCGTCTGCGAGCGCAGGCTCCAGAAACAGCCTGTGGCGGGCGAAATCGGGAATCGGCATCGGTTCGAGCGCTTTCGTCGCAACAGGCGTCCTGGCCCCTCGCGGCTGCCGAACCGGCCGCACCCACGCCAAAACCGCCACATTCGCGGAGTATCGGCACGAATGCGTGGCGAGGGCCCCGTGCCGGCACGGGGCGCAAAGGACCTTGGCGCTAACACGGGCTTGCTGTTAAGGAAACCGCGAGGGCTTGTCGCCCGCGCAGGATGTGGAGCGGAAACGAGATGCGGCGCAGGATGGCTTCCGGATTGATCGCGACCATGGGCCTCGCGGCGGCGGCGCTCATCGATGCCGCGCCCGCCCGCGCCCAGGCCTCGGGCTGCGAGAAGATGCAGACGCTGCTACAGGAGCGCCAGACGCTCATCACGTCGCTCAACGCCGCGCAGAAATCCAAGCGCAAGCTCACCCCGCAGCAGGCCTGCAGCACGATGACCAAGCTGGTCAGCAACGGCGCGACCACGGTCAAGTTCGCCACGGACAACCAGGACTGGTGCCAGATTCCGCCCTCCTTCATCGAGGGCATGAAGGCCGACAACCAGAAGGCGGCGACTGTCCGCACCCAGGCCTGCAACGCGGTAAAGCAGCAGGCCGAGATGATGCGTCGCGCCCAGCAGCAGGCGCAGGGCTCCGGCAACCCCTTCGCCGGGGGCGACGCGATCACCGGCGGCGGCATGCGCATTCCGCAGGGCGCGCTCTGAGCCCGGCCTGCGTTCGCCATGTCGGTTCCGGCGCCTGGGCAACCCATCACGCCCCCTGAGACGCCGTCCCCGGACGCACCCCTGCCCGATGCCCTGACCGGGCACTGGGTCGATACGCGCGCACCGCGTCGGCTGCGGCCCTTTCTCAAGCTCGCCCGAATCGAGCGGCCGATCGGCTGGCAGCTTCTGCTGCTGCCGTGCTGGTGGTCGGCCGGCCTGGCTGCGATCGCCTCGGGAGCGCCCTTCCCGAACCTCTGGCATTGCCTGCTCTTCCTGATCGGTGCGGTCGTGATGCGCGGCGCGGGCTGCACCTTCAACGACATCGTCGACCGCAAACTCGACGCGCAGGTGGCGCGGACGCGCGGACGCCCCCTGCCCTCGGGCCAGGTCACGCCCAAGGCCGCCGCACTGTTCATGGTGGGGCTGTCCTTCGTCGGGCTTTCGGTGCTGCTGCAGTTCAACCGCTTCACCATCGCCGCCGGCATCGCCTCGCTGGCAATCGTCGCGATCTACCCGTTCATGAAGCGGATCACGAACATGCCCCAGTTCGTACTGGGGCTGGCCTTCTCCTGGGGCGGGCTGCTCGGCTGGAGCGCCGTGTTCGGGCGGCTCGATGCGCCAGCCTTCCTGATCTATGCGGCCGCGGTCGTCTGGACCGTCGGCTACGACACGATCTACGCGATGCAGGACATCGAGGACGACGTCATCGCCGGCATCAAATCGAGCGCGCGCTATTTCGGCGCGCATGGCCGAGAGGCGATCGCATTGTGCTTTGCGCTGGCGGTCCTGCTGGCCGGTTCAGCCGCCTGGAGTGCCGGCGGCGGCCCGATCGCCTATGCCGGGCTTGCCGCCTTCGCGGGCCATCTCGCCTGGCAGGTGTCGAAGCTCAAGGGGGCGAGCGCTCCGGTCGCGCTTTCGCTGTTCCGTTCGAACTGGCATGCCGGCCTGCTCCTGGCGGCGGGCTTCGCGCTGGACGGTCTATCGTAGCACATCGCGGGCCTGTCGGGGCTCTGACGGCGGCGCGCGCTGCTGCGTGGAACAGCGCCGAGCGCGGCCGCATGCGATCTTCTCGACACGACCCGGGGACGGGTTGCCGCCGCCGAGCGCCGCCGCGATACTGCCTCATATCGGGGGCTTGCCAGCCATGTCGCATTGCTTCGCAGAATTCTGCCCAGGTCGACCCGGCCCCGGACGCGCCAATCCCGTCTGGAATGCAGAGGCCTGCCAGGAGTGGGGCAGCCCGCTCGCGATCCCAGAGGGTTTGGTCAATTTCCTGCGTGCCGTCTACTACCATGGCCGCGACGGCCAGATCGCCAGCGCCGACGATGTCTACACAAAGGTCTATGCGCCCGGCTCAGAGGACGGGGACCAGTTTCCGGTCATCGGCCCCGACGCCGCGACGACGATGCGCTACGGGAACCCCCGCATGTCGCGGGACGATCCGTACAAGAAGATCTACCTCAACATTCACCCGAACTTCATCCGCATCGTCTTCGAGCGGCTGCTGGCGGCAGCGCCGACGCTGAACGATGCGATCCACAGCATGAAGCGCAACACAGAAGCCGGAGCATGGCGCCGGCCCGAGTTGATCGTGATCTACACGACGAGCCAGCCGGCGACGGACCGTTTCGTCTATATGCTGTCGCAATGGCTGACGCGACCGCCGCACCAGCTCAGGCCAGAATATTTCAGACCCGAGACGCCGGCCACCGCCATGGCCGTCCATCCGGGTGGGCGAACGCTGCCGGGCGTCTCCGTCGCGATCGACCAGAGCAAGCGCTCAAGCCATGGCGACCACATCTGCAAGGTTGTGTTCCGGAGCGTGGACTATGTTCAAAGGCAATGGCCAGGCGGCTTTGCCGGGCTCACGTTCCAGCAGTTCAAATGCGGCACCTTCGACTTTTTGCGCGAGGCCAGGATCGACCCGCGCAGGCCGTGGAACCTCGACAAGGTCGGCTGACGCCGGCGACCTCAGCGCGCCGGATCGGCGAAGACGCCGCCGCCGAACACGAGCGGTCGCTCCGGCAGTCGCCCGGGCTTGCGGCGCACGAGGAAGCGCGGCCGGCGCCCGTTCAGGAAGGAATGCCGGCGCCTGACGCGGATCGGGCCGAGCGCGAGTGGGCCGATCTGCGGAAAGGGCTCCGAGATCTGGCCGTCGCTGGTTTCGAGCAGCAGCGTCATGCCGCTGGCGCGGCCGCAGTCGCGCCAGAGCGCCACGGCATCGGCTTCGTCCACGGTTGCCACCGTGATCGAGCGGCCGTCGCCCGCCGTCAGGGCGAGCTGGAACAGCTGGTCGTCGCCCGTGGCATGGGCCAGCCGCAGCGAAACGCCGCGCCATCCGGCCGCGCCGCGCAGGATGCGGACGGAGCCGATCCGCTCGATGCGCGGACCGTCCGGCTGAGCCGGCATCGGGTTGCGGGGAACGATCGTCGGGTCGGTCGCGCTGCCGGGAAGCTGCGGCATGAAGCCGAACTCCCCGGCGGCCGGCGTGACTCTGGCCATGGATTTGACGCCTCTCTGTAATCCCTGCTGCTACGGAGCCCTCTGTGAAGTCCGGGGCTCTCGTGCTTGCAGGTTGAGATTGCGTCTCAGGCGTCTCCGAGCGCTTAAGCGGTTGGGTTAAAGGAGCGTGTTCGGGCCTTTCGGGGCCTCTGGATGGTCTGTTTCCTGCATGATGATTGACGGAGTCTTTCGGGCCGCGGGCGCATTTTTCCTTGAAGCGCGCCGCTGCCCTCCGTAGGGATCGCGCATGAGCACGCCCCCGCTACCCATCGCACCGGATCTGCTCAGGGCCGTGCGCGAAAGCTGCCTGGAGGCGGGCGCCATCGCGACCGATCTCTTCCGCCCCGGCGCCAAGACCGCCGCCCGGACCTGGTCCAAGAGCGGTGGCTCTCCCGTCACCGAGGCCGATATCGGCGTCGACACTTTCCTGCGCATCCGGCTCTCCGTGCTGCTGCCGGAGGCCGCCTGGCTGTCCGAGGAGACGGTGGACGACGCGCTGCGGCTGTCGCGCCGCTTCGTCTGGGTCGTCGATCCGATCGACGGCACGCGCGCCTATATGAGCGGCTCGCCGGACTGGGCGGTCTGCGTCGCCCTGCTCGACGAGGGCGAGCCGGTGCTGGGCGTAGTGCACGCACCGGCGAGTGCGGCGACCTATACGACGCTGCGCGGCGGCGGAGCGCAGAAGAACGGCGCCGCCATCGCCACCTCGCGGCTCGGCAGCCTCGGCACGGCCCGGATCGCCGGCCCCAAGCCGATGCTCGACGCGCTGGCGCGAATCGAGCCCTTCGAGCCGGTCGACAAGATTCCCTCGCTCGCGCTCCGGCTCGCGCGGATCGCGGACGGCTCGATCGACGCCGGCCTGATCTCGGCGGATGCGCGCGACTGGGACCTCGCCGCGGCCGATCTGATCCTGCGCGAAGCGGGCGGCCGGATGAGCGGCGGCGGCGGCGAGACGGTGGTCTACAACCGCCCCACGCCTGTCCATGGTGTGCTGGTCGCGAGCGGAGAGGATCTGTCGGAGCCGCTGCTCTCGGCGATGCAGCGGATGCGCGACACACAGTCCCAGCGCCTCTGACATCTTTTTGCGCGTTTTGCAGCGGCGACTGCGTCGTCCGACGGCGTTCGGCACTCGCGCCGGGGACCGGGATGGCTTAACTGATGCCGCGCTGTTCGCGCAGGCAACAGCATGGGTTGGAGGGATCGATGGCGGCCGAACCGGAACAGAAACAGCTTCTTCACCTCGTCTTCGGCGGGGAGCTCAGCTCCCTCGAAGGCGTGACCTTCAAGGACCTCTCCAAGCTCGACGTCGTCGGCGTGTTCCCGAACTATGCGAGCGCCCATACCGCCTGGAAGGCCAAGGCCCAGGCGACCGTCGACCAGGCGCAGACGCGCTATTTCATCGTGCATCTGCACCGCCTGCTCGACCCCGACACCTGAAGGGTTCGACGCCAGCTTCATGGGCTTTTCGATTCTCAAGACGCGCGTGGCGCAGGAAGCGCTCGGCCGGATGCTGGCCGGGTATCTGCGCCTCGTGCAGCGCACCAACCGCTTCGTCGTCGAGCCGGCGGACATCTATGAGCGCGTGCGCCCGGAACTGCCGCTGATCATCGCGATGTGGCACGGCCAGCACATCATGATCCCGTTCTCGCGCCCGGACTGGATGCCGGCCTGCTCGCTGGTCTCGCGCCATGGCGATGGTGGCTTCAACGCGGTCGCGCTGCGCCAGCTCGGCATCGGCGCGATCCGCGGCTCGGGCGCGCTCGGCAAGAAGATCCGCGAGAAGGGCGGCGCCAGCGCCTTCCTCGCCATGCTGAAGCGGCTGAAGGCCGGCGAGACCATGGTGCTGACCGCCGACATCCCCAAGCGCGCCCGCATCGTCGGGCCCGGCATCATCCAGCTCGCGCGGGCCTCCGGGCGGCCGCTGCACCCGATCGCGGTGGTGACGAGCCGCCGTATCGACTTCAAGAGCTGGGACCGGGCCTCGATCGGCCTGCCCTTCGGCCACGGCGCGATCGTCGTGGGAGAGGCGATCCATGTCGCGCGCGAGGCCGACGAGGCCACTTGCGAGTTGGCGCGGCTGGCGCTGGAAGCCGGCCTCGACGCGGTCCATGCCCGCGCCTATGCGCTGGTCGGCGCGCAGGACCCCGGTGCCGGGCTGCGTCAGGCGCGACTCGCCACTGAAGGCGCGGCGCCAGGAACAGCGCCATGAGCGGCAAGGGCGCGATCCTCTCCGGCTACCGGCTGTTGACCGGCCTGCTCGAGCCGGCGGCGGCGGGGCTGCTGCTCTGGCGTCGCCGCCGCGGCAAGGAGGATCCAACGCGGCTCGCCGAGCGACGGGGCTATCCCGGCGTGCGGCGGCCCGACCGGCCGCTGGTCTGGCTCCACGGCGCCAGCGTCGGCGAGACGGTGACGCTGCTGCCGCTCGTCGCACGGCTGCAGAAGCGCGGGCTGACCGTGCTCGTGACGTCCGGCACCGTCACCTCGGCGAAGCTTCTGGCGGCACGGCTGCCGGCCGGCGTGATCCACCAGTATCTGCCGCTCGACGTTCCCCGCTACATGCGCCGTTTCCTCGACTACTGGCGGCCTTCGCTCGGGCTGATCTGCGAATCCGAGATCTGGCCCAATCTCCTGGTCGAGGCGCGTCGGCGCGAGGTGCCGCTCGTCCTGGTCAATGCCCGCATGTCCGAGCGCTCCTTCGCGCGCTGGTACAAGGCGCCGCGGACGTCGCGCTTCCTGCTCTCCTGCTTCGAATCCTGCCTCGCCCAGTCGCAGGGGGACGCCGAGCGGCTGGCGCAACTCGGGGCGCCGCGCGTCAGCGTCGCCGGCAACCTCAAGTTCGACGTGCCGGCCCCGCCCGCCGACGCCGACACGCTGGCGATCCTCGACGGGCTGACGACGGGGCGGCCGGTCTGGGTCGCCGCCAGCACGCATCCGGGCGAGGAAGAGCAGGTCATCGCCGCCCATCTCGGGATCAAGCCCTATCTGCCGAATCTGCTGACCATCATCGCGCCGCGCCACCCGCAGCGCGGCGTCGAGATCGAGGCACTGGCCGAGGCCAACGGCATCGCCCTCGCGCGGCGCGCCGCCGGCCAGATGCCGGAGCGCGAGGCCGAGCTCTACATCGCCGATACCGTCAACGAACTCGGCCTGTTCTACCGGCTCTCGCAGGTGGCCTATCTCGGCGGCTCGCTGGTGCCGATGATCGGCGGGCATAATCCGATCGAGCCGGCCAAGCTCGGCTGCGCGCTGCTGCACGGCCCCTTCGTCCACAATAATTCCGACATCTTCGCCGCCTTCGACGCGGGCGGCGGAGCGCGCGAGGTCGGCGACGCGCAGGGGCTGGCCGGAGCGGTGCATCGCTGGCTGAGCGACCCCGCCAGCGCGCGCCAGGCCGCGCGCGCCGCCGCCCAGACCAGCGCCGAACTCGGCGGTGCCCTCAACCGCACGATCCAGGCGCTCGAGCCCCTGCTGATGCGGATGGCGCTCGGCCAGCGCGACGGCGCCGCCTGATGCGGGCGCCCGCCTTCTGGTGGCGGCCGCCCGGCCTGCTCGCCTGGCTGCTCTCCCCGATCGGATGGGTCTATGGCGCGATCACGCTGCGGCGGATGCGGCGGCCGGGCGCCGATTGCGGGGTGCCCGTCATCTGCGTCGGCAACTTCGTCGCCGGCGGTGCCGGCAAGACGCCGACCGCCATCGCGCTCGCCGACATGCTGGCGCAGCGCGGCGAGACGCCGTTCGTCCTGATGCGCGGCTATGGCGGCTCGCTGCGCGGGCCGGTCGAGGTCCATCCGCAACACCATGCGGCGCGCGCCGTCGGCGACGAGCCGCTGCTGATGGCACGCCATGCCCGCACCGTGGTGGCGCGGGACCGCGTCGCCGGGGCGAGCCTCGCCCGGGCGCTGGGCGCCAGCGTCATCGTGATGGATGACGGCCTGCAGAATCCGGCGTTGACCAAGCGGCTGAGACTCGCGGTGGTGGACGGCGCATCCGGGGTGGGCAATAGTCTGTGCCTGCCGGCGGGGCCGCTGCGTGCGCCGCTCGAAGCGCAGCTCGGCGAGATCGACACGGTGCTCGTCATCGGGCCGGGAGCGGCGGGCGAGGCCGTCGCCGCGGCGGCGGGCCGGCGCGGGATCACGTGCCTGACCGCGCGGCTGGAACCCGCGGCGGACGTGAGCGCCCGGCTGAGCGGGCAACCCGTGCTGGCCGTGTCGGGCATCGGCAGGCCGGAGAAGTTCGCGGCGACCTTGCGGGAGGCGGGCGCGCGGATCGTGGCCGAGCGCGCTTATGGCGACCACCATTCCTATACGGCGGACGACGTCGCCGCGATCGTCGCGGAAGCGACCCTCTACGACAGCCTGGTCGCGACGACCGAGAAGGACATGGTCAAGCTCGCACCGCTCTGGCCGGATTCCGAGCGCGGGCGCCTGCTCTGCGTGCCCGTCAGGCTCGTCCTCGACGAGCCTGAGTTGATGGCCGCGCTCGTGGCGGGTGCCGCGGCCGTGCCCTCAGCCCCGCCCGGCCCGGCGCAGCCTTAGCTGAACCGCCTCGGGCGAGGCATAGGCCTCCTGCCAGTCCACCGACCAGTAGCGCAGATCCTCGATGCGGATCGGCGCGCCCGTCACCGCGCAACGGACGAAGGCGCCGGGGCGCACGACGCGGAACTCGCCATGGCCGTAGTCCAGGGCGGCTTCGGGTCCCGGTATCGGGGCGCGTTCGCTGATGTTCATGACGATCTATCTAAAACATTGATCCACGGAGGCAATACCGGGATAATCCCGATCCGTGATAGCGCCCCCGCCGACGAAGTCCAGCCTCGTGACACTTTGCCTCGCACGCATCGCCGCCGCTCTGGCCGGCCTGTCGCTGCTGACCAGCGCCGCCCTCGCGGGCGGCTATGAGCGCGTGCGCCTGCCGAGCTATGACGGCGATCTCGACGCCGTACTCTACCGGCCGAAGGGGCCGGGGCCGTTCCCGGCGGTCGTCGCCCTGCATGGCTGCGGCGGCCTGTTCCGCGAGAACGGCAAGCTCTCGCTGCGCCATTCCGACTGGGGTGAGCGCCTCGCGGCGGAAGGCTATGTCGTCCTGATGCCCGACAGCTACGGCTCGCGTCGGCTGGGCTCGCAGTGCGGCGTGAAGGAACTGACGGTCCGCGCCAGCCGCGAGCGCGTCGCCGATGCCGCCGCCGCGCGCTACTGGCTGCAGTCGAGACGCGACGTTCTGGCCGACCAGGTCTCCCTCCTGGGCTGGTCGGGCGGCGGATCGTCCGTGCTGGCCGCTATTCGAACGGATCGCCGGCCCGCCGACGAAAGACCCGATTTCACCCGGGCGATCGCCTTCTATCCCGGCTGCCGAACGCAATCGGACTCCGCCAGCTTCATGGCGCGGCTGCCGGTGATGATCCTGATGGGCGACGCCGACGACTGGACGCCGGCCGGCCCCTGCGACTTCCTGGCGAAGGCCGCGCGCCGCCGCGGCGAAACTGTCGACCTCGTGGTCTATCCGGGCGCCCTGCATGATTTCGACCACCCCCGGCTGGAGGTGAAGGAGCGCAGCGACATCGCCTTCTCCGCGACCGGCACCGGCAAGGCGATGGTGGGCACCCATCCCGCCGCACGCGAGGATGCGATCAGGCGCGTGAAGACGTTCCTGAAGGGCTCCTGATCCCGGCAAGCCTCAGAACAGGTCGCCCTGCCCGGGCTTGGCGGTCTCGCGCCGCGCCGGCTTCGCCGATCGCGCCGGCACCTCTCCGCCGCCTGCGACGACCACGCCGAACCGGCCCCCCAAAACCTGGACGCCGAGCGCCTGACCCGGCCGCAGCCGCGCTGGATCGCGGATGAGACCGCCAGCCTCGTCGCGCACCAGCGCGTATCCGCGCGCCAGCACCGCCTCAGGGCCAAGCGAAGCGAGCAGCGACACCGACGACCGCCAGCGCTCGCGACGGCGCATCAGGCTCTGCGCGAACGCCCGCTGCAGCCGTGTCTCCAGCGCCGGCAGCCGCTCGCCGCGCAGGGTCACGCCACGGGCCAGGGCCTTTGCCGCGCGCTGTTCGAGCTCTTCCAGCCTCCGCCGGCCCTCGGCGATGCGTCGGCTCTCGGCGGACAGCGCGGCGTTACGCGCCTGCGCCAGCACGCGCCCATAGCCTTCGAGCCGGGCCCGGAGCGCCGCCAGCCGCGCCAGGGGCGACTGGCGCGCAAGGCGCTGGGCGGCGAGCCCGAGTTGCTGCTCGTGGACGCGGGCGTTGCGCGCCAGCGCCGGGGCGAGCCGGGCCGAGGCGAGATCGAGCCGCTGGCGCGGCCCCGACAGCACGGCTTCCGGCCCCGGCAGGGCGCGGGCGAGCGCGCGCAGGTCGCTGCGGCGACGGTCAGAGAGGCGGCGTATCGCACCGGCCTGGCGGCGCGCGAGATCGGCGACGAGGCTCATCAGCTCGGCGCGCACCGGCACGACCTTCTCGGCCGCGCCCGTCGGCGTGGGCGCACGCAGGTCGGCGGCATGGTCGATCAGGGTGACGTCGGTCTCGTGGCCGACGGCGGAGACCAGTGGGATCAGCGAGGCGGCGGCGGCGCGCACCACGATCTCCTCGTTGAAGCCCATCAGGTCTTCGAGCGATCCGCCGCCGCGCGCGACGATGATGACGTCGGGCCGCGGAATGCGCCCACCCTCGGGCAAGGCATTGAAGCCGGCGATGGCGGCGGCGACCTCGGCCGCGCTCGTCTCGCCCTGCACCCGCACCGGCCAGACCAGGACATGGCGGGGAAAGCGATCCTCGAGCCGATGCAGGATGTCGCGGATGACGGCGCCGGTCGGCGAGGTGACGACGCCGATGACGCGCGGCAGATAGGGGATGAGCTGCTTGCGCTCCTCCGAGAACAGCCCTTCCGCCGCCAGCTTGCGGCGACGCTCCTCGAGCAGCGCCATCAGCGCGCCGATGCCGGCCGGCTCGAGCGAGTCGATGATGATCTGGTAGCTCGACTTGCCGGCGAAGGTTGTGATCTTGCCGGTGGCGATGACCTCCAGACCTTCCTGCGGCCGCGTCTTCAGCCGGCCGAAAACGCCCTTCCAGATCACCGCATCGATCTTGGCATTGGCGTCCTTCAGCGAGAAATAGACATGGCCCGAGCCGACCGGGCCGCGATAGCCCGAGATTTCGCCGCGCACGCGCACGAAGCCGAAGGCGTCCTCTAGCGTGCGCTTGAGCGCGCCGGAGAGGTCCGAGACCGACCATTCGGGCGTGTTGCCGACGGGCTTGGGCGATTCGCTGTCCATGGCGCGACCATAGCGGCGCCGGAGCGGCCGCAGAAGCGTTGCCGTCGCGCCGCGCGGCGGCTATTGCCCACCCGACCCTTTGGCCCACCGAGCCCCGCGGATTGAAACGACGATGAAGATTCTTCTGATCGGATCGGGCGGCCGCGAGCATGCTTTGGCCTGGGCGATTTCGGCCTCGCCGCTCTGCGACCGGCTCTTCATCGCGCCCGGCAACCCCGGCACCGCGCAATGCGGCGAGAATGTCGTCCTCGACATCGCCGACCATGCGGCGGTCGCCTCCTTCTGCAAGCTGCAGGGCGTGTCCTTCGTCGTCGTCGGGCCCGAGGGTCCGCTGGTCGCCGGCCTCGCCGACGATCTCGCAGCGGCCGGCCTCAAGGTCTTCGGCCCCTCGAAGGCCGCAGCCCAGCTCGAAGGCTCGAAGGCTTTCACCAAGGAGCTCTGCGCGCAGTTCGGCATCCCGACCGCCGGCTTCGGCCGCTTCGCGGACGCAGCCTCCGCCAAGGCCTATGTCGCGTCCCAGGCCGCGCCGATCGTGATCAAGGCCGATGGACTGGCTGCCGGCAAGGGCGTGGTGATGGCGGAGACGCTCGACGAGGCGAACGAGGCCATCGACATGATGTTCGGTGGCGGGCTGGGCGCCGCCGGCGCCGAGGTCGTGATCGAGGAGTGGATGATCGGCGAGGAGGCGAGCTTCTTCGCGCTCTGCGACGGGACGCACGCCCTGCCGCTCGCCTCGGCGCAGGACCACAAGCGCGTCGGCGATGGCGACACCGGCCCCAACACCGGCGGCATGGGCGCCTATTCGCCGGCCCCGGTGATGACAAAGGCTCTCGAAGCGCAGGTCATGGCGGACATCATCATGCCCACGCTCGCGGGCATGACCAAGCGGGGCTCGCCCTTTCAGGGGATTCTCTATGCCGGGCTGATGATCACGGCGCAGGGCCCGAAGCTGATCGAATACAATGTCCGCTTCGGCGATCCCGAATGCGAGGTGCTGATGCCGCGGCTGAAGAGCGACATCGTGCCGGCGCTGCTGGCCGCCTGCGACGGCGTGCTCGATCAGATCACCCTGCGGTGGTCCGACGAGGTCGCGCTGACGGTGGTGCTGGCCGCGCGCGGCTATCCGGGCCAGCCGGAGACCGGGAGCGTGATCAAGGGCATCGACAAGGCGGCGGCGCTCGACGACGTGCTCGTCTTCCATGCCGGCACGAAGCAGAGCGTGACCGGCATCGTCGCCAGCGGCGGGCGCGTGCTCAATGTCGTAGGGCTGGGCAAGACGGTGAGCGAGGCGCAGACGCGCGCCTATCGCGGCATCGATGCGATCGACTGGCCCGAGGGCTTCTGCCGCCGCGACATCGGCTGGCAGGCGGTGAAGCGCGAGCGCGAAGGCTGACAAGCACGGGGCAATCGTATATATACAGAGCGCGGCTCGATATATACGGAGGCTTCGATGGCGATCCTGATCAAGGATGCCGAGACGGACCGCATCGTCCGGGAACTCGCGGCGCGCACGGGGCGCACGATCAAGGACGCGGTGCGTTTCGCCGCGGAGCGCGAACTGGCTGAGCTCCCGCGTGGCGAAGCGCGCATCGATCTCGTCAAGCTCGAGGAAACGTTGGCGCGTCTTCGCTCCTATCCGGTGACGGATAACCGGACAGCCGATGAGATCCTCGGCTATGATGAACATGGACTGCCAGCGTGATCGTCGCCGACAGTTCGGCCATCATCGCGATCGCTTTTGGCGAGCCGGAGGCGGTCCTTTTCCAAAGAGTGCTGGCCGAGACGTCCGACTGTCACTGTTCTGCCGTCACCTTCACTGAATGCGTCATGGTCCTGATCGGCAAACGCGCCGCGACGCCGCTGCACGCAGTGGAGGCCCTCTTCGACGACCTCAAGGTCCGGCCCACAGTGCTGGATCTGGAGCAAGGCCGCCTTGCGTCCGAGGCCTTCGTTCGCTTCGGCAAGGGCCGCCACCCGGCCAGCCTCAATCTCGGTGACTGTTTCTCCTACGCGCTCGCCAAATCGCTGAAGGCACCGCTGCTCTACAAGGGCAGCGATTTCATTCACACCGACATCGTCTCGGCTGCCGCGACCGGAGCCCGCCCATGAGCAATCTCGACAGCCTCTTCCCGGGTTTCTCCGGCCGCTGGATCAGCGGGCCGGTGGGCAAGATCTTCGCCCGTGTCGGCGGCGAGGGGCCGCCGGTCGTCCTGATCCATGGCTTTCCGCAGACCCATGCCGAATGGCACAAAATAGCCAGCGAGCTGGCGATAACCCACACCGTGGTCTGCCCGGATCTGCGCGGCTATGGCTGGTCGATGGCGCCGCATGGCGATGGTGGACGCGAGACCTACACCAAGCGCGCCATGGGCGAGGACATCGTCGCGGTGATGCAGGCGCTCGGGCATCTGCGCTTTTCCGTCGTCGGCCATGACCGCGGGGCGCGCGTCGCCTATCGCCTGGCGCTGGACCATCCCGGCCGTGTCGAGAGGCTGGCACTGCTCGACATCCTGCCGACGGTTTCGATGTGGGACGGCATGAATGCCGGCCGCGCCATGCAGGTCTATCACTGGACCTTCCTGGCCCAGCCGGAGCCGGTGCCCGAGAACCTGATCAAGGCCGATCCGCTGGGCTGGCTCGACCACACGATCGCGAGCTGGACGCGGGCGAAGTCGCTCGACCTGTTCGACCCGCTGGCGATGCAGGCCTATGGCGAGTCCTTCAATGACCCCGCCCGGATCCATGCCGCCTGCGAGGACTATCGCGCCGGCGCGACCACCGATGTCGAGCATGACCGGGTCGATCTCGCCGCGGGTACCCGCATCCTCTGCCCGACGCTCATCCTGTGGGGCGAGGCCGGCATCCCGGCGAAGGGCGCGAGCCCGCTCGAGATCTGGCGCGAGACCTTCGCGCCCCAGGCGGAAGGACAGGCGATCGAAAGCGGGCATTTCCTGCCCGAGGAGAACCCGGAGGCGACCCTGGCGGCGCTCGCGCCCTTCCTGTCGCAACCCATTGCCTGAAGCGGGGCGAAGGGCCAGATTCGGGTGATGCCGCGCCGCCAGCCCCGCCCTCCCGAGATCACGCCGCATGAAGGGGCCGTGGTGCCGCAGCCGCAGCCCGGCCAGCCCGAGCTCGCCCTCGTGCTCGGGGCCGGCGGCGCACGCGGCCTCAGCCATATCGCGGTGCTGGAGGCGCTCGACGAACTCGGCGTCCGGCCCGGCCTGATCGCCGGCTGCTCGATGGGCGCGATCATCGGCGCCGCCTATGCCGCCGGATTGTCGGGCCGCGAGCTGCGCGAGCATGTGACCATGGCCTTCCGCGACCGGGCCAAGGTGATCGCGCGGCTGCTCGATGCCCGCGTCGGCAAGTTCACCGACCTGATGCGCGGGCTCGGCAACCCCGTCCTGATCGATGGCGAGCGGATGCTCGACCTGTTCTGGCCGGACGCCGTGCCGGACCGTTTCGAGAATCTGAAGACGCCCTTCCTGGCGACGGCGACCGATTATCATCTCCATGCCGAGGTCGCGCTCGGCCGCGGCCCGCTGACGCCGGCGGTCGCGGCATCGCTCGCCATTCCCGGCTTGATCCGGCCGGTGGTGATCGAGGGGCGCGTGCTGATCGATGGCGGGGCGATCAACCCGCTGCCCTATGACCGGCTGATGGCGCCGGGCCGGATCGTCATGGCGGTCGACACCAGCGCGCCCGCCACGGTCAGCGAGACCCGCGTTCCAAGCCCGCTGGAGGCCATGCTCGGCGTCAGCCAGATCCTGACGCGGACGATCGTGCAGCGCATGATCGAGCGCCAGCCCCCTGACATCCTGATCCGCGCCGGAGCCGACGGCATCGGCGGGCTCGATTTCTTCAAGGTGAAGGCAATCCTGGACGCGACGGAGCCGGTGAAAGACGAGGTCAAGCGCAGGCTGGCACAGGCTCTGGACGCTCGCGGCTGACCGGCTCCGGCGCGTCGCAGACGAAGCCCGGCAGGGCGGCGGCGAGTGCCGCCCGGCCTGCCTGCGTCAGCGTCACCGCGCGGCTGTCCTTGCGGCGCAGGACCCAGGCTGTCTCGAAGCAGCGGCAGGCCAGGGCGGCGGCGAGATGCCCGGCGAGATGGGGCCTGCGCTCGCTCCAGTCGAGGCAGGGGCGCAGCAGCGCGCGGCGCGGCGGCCTGGCCGGCCGGGCGATCCCGAGCGCGGCGAAGACAGCCTCGCCCGAAGCCGTCAGGCCATAGCCGCCCTCGGCGACCGCGAGATGCCCGCCCGCCACCAGCGCGTCGTGGATGGCGGTGCCGAGCCGGCCGGCGAAATGGTCGTAGCAGGTGCGCGCCTGACTCAGCTCTGCGCCGACGCGCGCCGGCAGGCGGCGCCCGCCTGTGCCAGCGCCGGCGAGCACCATCAATCCTTCCAGCGCCTGGGCGACCTCGGGGCCGGCCAGACGATGGTAGCGATGGCGGCCCTGCACGGCGACGGCCAGCAGGCCGCCCTGCATCAGCTTGCCGAGATGGCCGCTCGCGGTCTGGGGCGCGACACCCGCGAGAAAGGCCAGTTCCTTGGCGGTCAACGCCCGGCCATCCATCAGCGCATGCAGCATGTTGGCGCGCGCGGGATCCCCCATCAGGCTGGCGATCTCGGCGAGGTAGGGGCCGCGCGTGTTCATCAGGGCATGATGCTCCGACCAGGTCCTCAGGCAAGCGCGAATGCTACGGCGCTCGCCGTAACATCGCGCCGCGACAAGGCAAGGCGGCAGTGCGACAAGGGCGCATGATCGACAGCGGCCTCATCCTCTTCATCGCGGCGACCTTCCTGCTCGCGGGCTTCGTCAAGGGCGTCATCGGGCTCGGCCTGCCGACGATCGCGATCGGCATCCTGGGCGTGGTGATGGCGCCGGCCCAGGCGGCCGCGCTGCTGGTCGTGCCCAACCTGGTCACCAATGGCTGGCAGCTCGCGACGGGGCCCGGCCTTCGGCGCTGCATCGTCCGGTTGTCGCCGATGCTGGCCGGCATCTGCGGCGGCACCTGGCTGGGCGCGGGGCTGATCGAGCGGCAGAAGGACGGCTCCGCCACGCTCTGGCTCGGCATCGCGCTGGTGCTCTATGCGCTGGTCGGGCTGAAGGCGGCGAAGCTGCGCGTGCCGGCCGGATTCGAGGGTTGGCTGGGGCCGCTGGTCGGCGTCGCCACCGGTATCGCCACGGCGGCGACGGGTGTCTTCGTGCTGCCGGCCGTGCCCTATCTGCAGGCGCTGGGCCTCGACAAGGACGAACTCGTCCAGGCGCTCGGCCTGTCCTTCCTGGTCTCGACACTGGCGCTGTCGGTCGGACTGCTGGGGGCCGGCGTGCTCGATGTTCGGGTCGCGCTGCAGTCGGGCCTGGCGCTGCTGCCGGCGCTCGCGGGGATGGCGGCCGGAACCGCCGTCCGCGCCCGCATCTCGGCAGCGACCTTCAAGCTGTGCTTCTTCGCCGGCCTTCTGGCGCTCGGCGGTTATCTGGTGCTGCGCGCGGCCGGATGAACCCGGCCGCGCGCCGGTCTCAACGGCCGCGCGTGTTGTAGGCGAGCCTGCGATTGCTGCGCTTGATCCCATACCAGGCGAACTGCCGGTCGCCGACATCGACATGGACCAGTCCGTTCGAGTAGGAGCCGACGCCGCCGACGGCGTCGAGGGTCTTGGCGACCGCGGCGGCCTTGCGCGGTGTCGTCGCCAGGGGGCGGAAGTCGATGGCCTTGCCCCGGTAATGCTGGGAGTTGCGGGCGTGGCGCCCGCCACAGGTTGAGGTGATCTGGATCGGGCCGATCTTCTCGACCAGTTCCCGGATCATCGCGACGGTTTCGGCCTTGAGGCAGCGCAGGCCCTTGACCTGTGGCTGGAAGGAAACGTGCTCGATCGCGGAGTCGGCCCGCGCAAGAACAGGCACAGAGACCGCGAAGATCACGGCCACAACAATACAACGCATTACTAACCTGACGTGATGGGGAGAGTGGAAGGCTCAAGCCACCATTACATGGTCTGGCTGAGCGGTTCGGAGGCTTCACTAAACGCCCGACAAGGCAAAAGCAAGGCATGATCGATTCGGATGATCTGACACTCTTGCCTTAGGTGTTCTGCTTCACGATCCCCCGTAGATCCTAACCTTTCGGAATGATCGCTGGCCTCGACGGCTATACGGTTCTCGGAGCGCTCGATCCTCATTCCTCACGCCCGCCACAGCCCCATGGTTCCGCTCGCGACGGAAGCACCGCCGGCCGCGTCCGGGAGAATTTTCAGGGTTGCGTAGACAGGCGGCTAACCGCCCGGCCGGTTGAGGCGGGAACAGCGATCTTTCCCATGGTAAGGGGTTGTTTACAGACGTTCCGTCGCGGAGGCGCGCATGTCCGACGAGGTTCAGAACTATCTGACGTCGGAGATCGAAACCCTGCGAAGCGCGGTCTTCAGGGCCGGCGCGCTGAATGCCAAGACCCTCGGCCCCGCCGCCGAGAGACATCTTGAGAACGTGCTGCGCTTCGTCACGATGTCCTCCGCTCTGGAGGACGCGACCTATCGCGCCGTGACCCGGATCGCCGCCTTCGCAAGGGCGCTCTATGCACAAGTCCCGGTCGCCGAGAGCGAAGCCGCACGGCGCGAGGCGCTGGCCGCGGTCGACGCACTCGCGCTGGAGCTCGACGGTGCCGCCCGGCCCAAGGCCGATGTCCCGGCCGATCGCGGACACGTCGAAGGCGCCCGGCAGCCTCTGGCTGGCTGAACCGGCCCCCCGGAGATCAGCGGCGGCCCTTGAAGAAGTCGCGCAGCAGCGCCGCCGCCTCGCTCTCGCGCAGGCCGCCATAGACCTCCGGCTGATGGTGGCAGGTCGGGCTGGCATAGAGCCGGACGCCGTTCTCGACCGCCCCGCCCTTGGGATCACCCGCGCCGAAATAGAGCCGTCGGATGCGGGCGAAGGAGATGGCCGCCGCGCACATCGGGCAGGGCTCGAGCGTGACGTGCAGATCGCAGCCGATCAGGCGCTCGGAGCCCAACGCCTCGCAGGCGAGCCGCAGCGCCAGCATCTCGGCATGGGCCGTCGGGTCCTTCAGCTCCAGCGTCCGGTTGCCGGCGCGCGCGAGCACGACGCCGTCGCGGGTCACGACAGCGCCGACCGGCACCTCGCCACGCGCGGCGGCGGCGCGCGCCTCGTCGAAGGCGAGCGCCATCGGATCGGGCGCCGAGACGGGGCGCAATTGCGGCATGGGACCTCCGTTTTGGCGCTCGCAGGCGCAGGGACGCTCTGCTACAAGCGCCGGCTATACCTCAATTTTCGAGCCTGCCTGCGTTTGCGACCGCGCCCGTCGCGTTTGCCGCGGCAAGCTCAGGAGCCATCATGAGCGACGACAACAATCAGAAAAGCCGGGGCCCGCGCAAGGGCGGCGGAACCGGCGGACGCGGCGGCGGGTCCGGCGGCGGCCGCGATGGCGGCGGCTTCGGTGGCAAGGGGCCGCGGGCCGGCGCCTCGGCCGGCGGCGAGCGCAAGCCGTTCCGCGGCCGCAGCGACAGTGCCGAGCGCCCGGCGCGGGCGGACGCCCCGGCGCGCCCGTTCCGGGCCCGCCCCGATGGCGAGCGCAGCGCGAGTCGCCCGCCGCGCGAGGGCTTTGCGCCCCGTGGCGAGCGGGCCGGCGGACCAGGCGCCGGGCCCAAGCGCTTCGACAAACCCCGCTCCGACAAGCCCCGCTTCGACCGTCCCCGCTCCGACGGCCCGGCCCGTCCCCGGCCCGCCCGCGAGGAGGCTCCGGCGCCCGAGGCGAAGCTTTTGCCCTCGCTGATCCAGGAGCCCGAGCGCATCGCCAAGGTGATGGCGCGCGCCGGCGTCGCCTCACGCCGCGACAGCGAGGCGATCATCCTCGAAGGCCGCGTCAGCGTGAACGGTCGCGTGATCGACAGCCCGGCGCTGGATATCGGCCCCGACGATGTCGTGCTGATCGACGGCGAGCCGCTGCCGGCGCGCGAGCGCACGCGGATGTGGCTCTACCACAAGCCGCGCGGGCTGGTGACGACCAACCACGACCCCGAAGGCCGGCCGACCGTGTTCGACGCGCTGCCGGAGGATCTGCCGCGCGTGCTCTCGATCGGGCGGCTCGACATCAACACCGAGGGCCTGCTGCTGCTGACCAATGACGGCGGGCTGGCGCGGATGCTGGAACTGCCGGAGACCGGCTGGCTGCGGCGCTACCGCGTGCGTGCCTTCGGCTCGGTGACGCAGGACAAGCTCGACACGCTGCGCGACGGCGTCACCATCGAGGGCGTGTCCTACGGCCCCGTGGTGGCGCGGTTCGAGCGCCAGCAGGGCTCCAACACCTGGCTGACGGTGGATCTGCGCGAGGGCAAAAACCGCGAGGTCAAGACGGTGCTCGAGCATCTCGGCCTCGACGTGAACCGGCTGATCCGGGTCTCGTTCGGGCCGTTCCAGCTCGCCGACCTGCCCGAGGGTGAGGTCGACGAGATCCGCTCGCGCGTGCTCAAGGACCAGCTCGGCGAGGAGCTGATGGCCAAGGCCGGCGTCGATTTCGAGGCGCCGCGCCGCGACGAGCTGCCGCCGGCCCCGCCGAGACCGCCCGTGAGCAAGGCTGCGCCCAGCGGCGAGGACCGCCCGCGCCGGCGCGAGAGTGGCGAGCGCGACGGCAAGCCCGAGCGCTGGCAGAGCGACGCCGTGCGCACGCCCTCGCTCGACGATCGCAGCGACAAGCCCTGGAAGCGCACCGTCTGGCGCGATGCCGAAGCCGAGCCGCAGCGCGAGCGCAAGGCCCCGCCGCGCCGTGGCGCCGACCCCAAGGCCGAGCGCCAGACGCGCGAGGCCAGCGGCGAGGTGGTGCGCCGACGCGACAAGGCGATCGCCGATCCCAAGGGCCGGCGCGTGCTGGTTGAGCGTGTCGGCGCCCCGCCCCGCGAGGAGCGTGCAGAACGCCCGGCGCGCGACGGCGTCAACCCCAAGCGCAGGCCCGACCGGCTGCCGCGCAGCGAGCGCGGCGCGGCGGCCGCCGAGGCTCGCAGCCCCCGTGCGCCGGAGCGCGCGAGCGGCAGCGACCGTCCGGCTCGTCGTCCCCGCAGCGAAGGCGGCGAGCGCGATCGCACCCAGGAGCGGCCCTGGCAGGATGCCGGGCCGCGCACGGAGCGGCCCGCGCGGGCGCCGAGGCCCGAGAGAGCCGGCGGCGACAGGCCTTATGGCGAGCGGCCCGACCGCGCGCCCCGCGGCGACAGGCCCGAGAGGGCGCCGCGCGAGGGCGGCGAGCGTCCGCCGCGTCGTTCCGACGACGCTCCGGGCGGCGCCAAGCGCAGCTATGCGGCGCACTCCAGCGAGCGGCCCGCGGGCCGCAGCGGCGAGCGCAGCGGGGGCAAGTCCTTCGGCGCCAAGCCCGGTGGCGGCAAATCGTTCGGCGGCAAGCCCGGTGGCAAGCCGGGTGGCGGCCGGCCCTTCGGCGGCAAGCCGGGCGGTGGCGGGCGCCCGGGTGGCGGCCGCCCCGGCGGCGGGGCCAAGGGGCCGCGCTCCGGCGGCAAGCGCGACTGAGGGCGCCGATTCCAATGGTCGCCCGAATCACACCGTCATCCTGGACAAGCGGCGGACGCCGCGCCGTCCGGGATCCATCATCGGGCTCCGTCGTGTCCTTCGATGGATCCCGGGACGACCTCCGGTCGCTCCAGGATGACGGCGTGTTTCCACGCATCATCGTCGTGGTCTGAGCATGCGCATCGTCGGTGGACGTTTGCGCGGGCGGGCGCTGGCCGGCCCCAGGCCGGGGATCGGGACCATCCGCCCGACTTCGGACCGCCTGCGCGAATCCCTCTTCAACGTGCTCGCCCATGCCTATGACGACCCGCTCGACGGCGCGCGCGTGCTCGACCTCTTCGCGGGCACCGGGGCGCTCGGCTTCGAGGCGCTGTCGCGCAGCGCCGCCTTTGCGCTGCTGGTCGACGACGGCACGGAAGCGCGCGGCCTGATCCGCGAGAACCAGATGGCGCTCGGGCTCGCCGGCCACAGCCGCGTCTTCCGGCGCGACGCGACGAAGCTCGGCGCGATCTCGGCGATGGACCCCTTCGCGGTCGTGTTCTGCGACCCGCCCTACCGCAAGGGCCTCGGCGAGAAGGCGCTGATCTCCGCCCGCGACGGCGGCTGGCTGGCGCCCGGCGCGCTGGTCGTGCTGGAGGAAGCCGGCGATACCGAGATCGCGCTGCCCGATGGGTTCGAATTGCTGGAGCGGCGGGAGTATGGCGAGACGCAGGTGCTGGTCCTGCAGGCGGCTTGAGCGCGACGCTTTCTTGGAATAGCCCGCGGCGACACAGGCCGCGCTGGCATTGGCATCTTATGCCCAGCGATCAAGAGCCCGATCACACGAGTCATACCAACGGCCATCGCGGCTGACTCACGGGGGTCTTTTCGGCGGCTCGTTTCGCTGATTCCATGTGCGCGAGGAGGATTCGCGCCATGGCTGCTGCGGTGAAGCTTCGAACGGACTACTCGGCCCTCGACCTGCGTCGGCTTGCGGCGGGGTCGAGGCACGCCAACCAGAGCCGCCGGCTTCTGTCGCTGGCGGCGGTTCTCGACGGTATGGATCGGGAGCAGGCCGCGCGGATCGGCGGCATGGATCGCCAGACGCTGCGCGACTGGGTTCACCGGTTCAACGAAGGCGGCCCCGACGGGCTGAAGGACATTCGTTCCAAGGGACATCCGCCCAGGCTCTCGACCGATCAGCTCGCCGCCTTGGCGGCCATCGTCGAGACGGGCCCCGACCGGGCCGTCAATGGCGTGGTGCGCTGGCGGCGCATCGACCTGCAGAAGGTCGTTCGTGAGCGCTTCGGCGTTGATTATCACGAGCGCACGATCGGGAAGCTTCTGAAGCAGATCGGCTTTTCCCACATCAGCGCGCGCCCGCACCACCCGGCGCAGGACGCGCGCGTGATCGAGGCGTTCAAAAAAACTTCGCGGTGACGCTGGGGGCCCATCTCGCCCATGTGCCGAAGCGCAAGCCGATCGAACTCTGGTTCCAGGACGAAGCCCGCATCGGCCAGAAGAACGGCCTGGTCCGGCAATGGGCCAGGCGCGGAACCAGGCCGCGCCAGCCCGCCGACCAGCGCTACGAGAGCGCCTATCTGTTCGGGGCGATCTGCCCGGCCCGCGGCGTCGGCGCGGCGCTCGCCATGCCCTTCGCCGATACCCACGCCATGCAGGCCCATCTCGACGAGATCGCCAGGACGGTCGCGAAGGGCGCCCATGCCGTCCTACTGCTCGATCGCGCCGGATGGCACACCACGGCCAAGCTCGTCGTGCCGAAAAACATCTCGCTGATCTTCCTGCCCTCGCGCTCGCCCGAACTGAACCCGGTCGAGAACATCTGGCAGTATCTGCGCGCGAACTGGCTCTCAAACCGCGTCTTCGACACCTACGACGACATCATCGACGCCGCCTGCGACGCGTGGAACCGCCTCGTCGATCAGCCCAGGACCATCACATCCATCGGGAGGCGTGAATGGGCGCATATCGGTCAGGAATGAGGGCCGTTGGTATCAGGCTTCAGCGCGGATCAGAAGTCTTTCTTCGGCGTCGCTGCATCGGGCGCTATCTCTTGAAATGCAGCCATCAGCAATTGGAGCGCCGTCTGACAGGTGTCGCGCTCTGGTACGATGCTGATGCTGCTGGCAGCCTCGGCCCAGGCAAAATCCGTGTTGATAGAGCCGTCCAGGCTTTTGAGCTTGGTCTCAATCGCCTTGATGGCAATACGAGCACGACCGAATTCATTCTCCGAGACGAAAATGCTGACATAGCCGCTCCGAAACTCGAAGCACTGCTTCACAAACGCGTAGTGCGCGTAAGAGCGCTTGAGCACGTTGACCGGGCGGCGCAACTCGCGTTGGCGCTCTTCTTCGGCGCGTTGTGCTTCCGCACGCTTGCGAGCAGCCTCCTCTTCGGCGGCTCGTCGCCGGTCTTCCTCAGCCCGTTGCATTTCTGCGCGGCGAAGCTCCGCCAAGCGAAGCTCATCTGCTCGCCGCAGGTCCGCAATGCGCTGCTCTTCGATGCGGCGCTGCTCCGCCTCGATGCGAGCTCTTTCCGCATCGGCGCGCTGTCGTTCCATTTCGATGCGCTGCGCTTCCAGTTGCGCCGCAACAAGGCGTGCACTGGCTAGAACCGGCCTGAGTGCGGGAAAGCAAGCTTCCATGGCCATTGGCAGGAGGCGCCGGAACTCCTCCAGCACAGGCCGCGCCATCACGTGGCGCGCTTGGCTCAGCCTAGCATCCATACGGCGCGTGAAGCTTGCTAGGACATCCACGTCCGTCTTGGGATTTCGCAGCAGGTCGTCCTGCTCGACCCCGGCGAAATCGCGTCCAGCGTCCTGAACCTCGTGAATTTGCAGCATGTCGGGGCAGCGAACCGGCTTATTAACCGTGACGGTGAGACCGCCTGGAGCATTCATGCGGACGCGGGCAGCGCGCGGAAAGTCCGCGAAATACGGCCCGTCGACAAAGCTCCGCCCAGTGCCCGCCCCGTAGAGCCGATCATGCTCACTGACCAGGAGCAGGCCCTCGGCACGACACTGGCTGCCGAAGGCTCGTCTCGCGCCCTCTCGGATCGCTTCGTGGGTCGCGGCATTCGTTGTGCCCTGCGAGACGAGAACGCGCGTGGCACACTCGGTCGCGGCCCGCACCGTCGGGGCAAACATGCGCCTATTCTGATCCTGGGCGGCAGCACTACCCGCCGACGCCCACACTATCAACACAACCAGCAGACGCATCATCATCAACTCCCCGCGTTAAGCTATACGCAAAGGAGAACGCGAATCTAGAACAGTTTCATCTTTCGTTAACCGCAATCGACTGCGCAGCATTCACCCGATGGCCGGTGGGCCTCCCGTGACTCTGTGATACGCTGTCATACAGTGAGGAGCCGATCATGAGCAGTCCCGACCTGTTCGAGCCGATCTCGCTGCGTCTGCCCAGCAGCATCCTCAGCGAGATCGAGACGATCGCCGCCGCATCCGAGCGCACGCGCAGCTGGGTCATCGTGCGGGCCCTGAAGCGTTACCTCGCGACGGAGGGCGCCGAAATCCTCGCGGCCACCGAAGGGCGCGGCGCCCTGGCGGCCGGCGAAGGCCATGACCTCGACGACGTGATCGGCGAGATCGAACGCATCATCCGCTCGGGCAAAGCGGCGTGAAACGGGTGCTGCTGGCGCCCGCCGCCAGAGCCTTCCTCCTGTCCGAAGCCAGCTATCTCCGCTAGCACAGCCCCCGCCTTAAGAGGCGTCCGATGCCCATCACGCATCGGGCCGCATCCGAAATCGCATGACGCCGCGCGCGCCGGCCCGCGCATAGTCGCGCGATGTCGCAACCGCCCGGCCGTTCGCTGCTGCTCGTCCCGCTGCTGGGTCTGCTCTGGGGCTTCAACTGGCCGGCGGTGCGGATCGCGCTGACCGAGATCGCGCCCTGGACGCTGCGGGCCAGCGGCATGACCTTCGCGGGGCTGTTTCTGATTGCGGTCGCGCTCATGCGCGGCGTGCCGCTGGTGGTGCCGCGGGCGCAATGGCTGCGGCTGGCGGTGGCCGGGCTGTT
This sequence comes from Allobosea sp. R86505, assembly GCF_042466375.1. Taxonomy (NCBI): domain Bacteria; kingdom Pseudomonadati; phylum Pseudomonadota; class Alphaproteobacteria; order Hyphomicrobiales; family Alloboseaceae; genus Allobosea; species Allobosea sp. R86505. The sequence goes on from NZ_JAXHPY010000001.1 coordinate 4,326,145, forward strand.
GTCGATCGCGGCCTTCAACATCCTGCTCGCCTTCGCGCAGCTGGCTGCGCCGACCTCGCGCGCGGCGATCCTGACCTTCACCATGCCGATCTGGGCGACGCTGCTCGCGCGCTTCATCCTGGCCGAGCCGATCGACCGGCGGCGGCTGATCGGGCTTGGGCTCGGCATGGCGGGGCTGGCCTGCCTCGGCCTGCCGCTGATCGCCGGCGGCGGCCTCTCCTTCGGCCTGCTGCTGGCATTGATCGCGAGCGTGAGCTGGGCGCTGGGCACCATCGTCAGCAAGCGCTGGCCGGTGAGCGCGCCGGCGCTGACCATCGCCGCCTGGCAGCTCCTGATCGGCGGCGCGGCCGGCGGGCTCGGCATGCTCGTCTTCGAGGGCGTGCCGGTGCCCAAGATGCTGGAGGCGCGGACGGTGGCGGCGCTCGCCTTCCACATCCTCGGCGCGCAGGCGCTGGCCTATGTGCTCTGGTTCACCGTGATCGCGAGGCTCCCGGCCGGCATCGCCAGCCTCGGCACGCTGATGGTGCCGGCCGTGGGCGTGCTCGGGTCGGTGCTGCTGCTCGGCGAGCGCCCGACGCCGAGCGACTGGCTCGGCCTCGCGCTGGTGATCGCGGCGTCCGGCTCGATCCTGATTCCGGGGCGGACGAAGGCCGCGGAGGCTTGACAGGATTTCGTTCCGCGGTCCGAGATCAATCGCAACATCCTGCAAGAGATGCGAGGGATATTCGATGTTTCGTATTTATATCGCTGCAATGTCAGCGCTTGGTGTCGCAAGCTGCCAAACTGCGAGCACAGAATCCTTCACGGGCCCGACGGGCACCCAAATTCAATCAACCAAATGCAGCCAGTCCCCACAAGCTTGTTTCAAGACTGCAAGCGAGGTCTGCAATGGGCCCTACCAGGTGATCGACAGCCACTCGAATGCAGGGGGCCTAGTCGTGGATGTTATTCCTGGCCCAGTTACGTGGTATTCAATGACTTATCAGTGTGGCAAATCGGACGGCACGTTTCCTCAATTCACATTTAGAGGATCGTCGTATAGGCCTCCGATAGTGACACACTGTTCGCGGGGTACAAACTCGGCCACATGCACGACATTCTGAGCATGGCTCGGGTCACATCCTGACCTTCGCCCTAACGGCTGCTCGATATCCGCGAGCTTGAGTTCGACATAGGGCGGGCGCCGTGGTTGCACTGGCCTGAGTGGGGCGTGACCTCCATTTCGAGCAGCAGCGCGTCCATATCTCGAGGCGGGCCACTGGCTGTACTCCGAATGGCCGTCGATCCGGTCCTATCAGGATCCGCCCCAATCACTGGCCGAACTCCAGCAGCAGGCGGGGCAACGGCGGCCGGGTTATGACGACCATCACATCGTCGAGCAAGGTGCGGGAGGGCGTGAAGGCTTTCCGCGCTCGATGCTCGACGGCCCCGACAACATTGTCAGCGTGCCCCGCTACAAGCATCATGAGATTACGGGCTGGTACACGAAGCCCAATCGAAACTACGGCATGCAGTCGCCGCGTGCCTATCTTCGAGGCCGCGACTGGGCTGAGCATGTCCGCGTCGGCCATGAGGCCATGCGTCAAGTCGGGGTGCTCAAATGAAGCGCAACGAGGATCTGAGCGTGTTGTCCAATGAGGAGATCGTCCAGCGCTTCGAGCAACTCTGCATCGAGCAGTACGACGCCATGGATCGCGAAGAACGGGGGCGCGTCAACCGCCTCATCTGGCGCATCCATGCCTTGGAAATGGAACTGAAATCGCGCCCAGGCGATCAACGTCGCCTTCTTCGGCGCTTCTTCGGCCACTCGAACATGCAGGTTCGGCTCTCAGCAGCTCACGCCAATCTCGCGATCGACTACCCGGCTGCCCGTCGCGAGATTCAGGATATCGCCAACTCCAAATGGGAAGCGCAATGTCTCGATGCCGGCATGACACTCATCAATCTGGACAATGGGATTTATCGGCCGAGTTGAGGTCAACCAGGAGGCCTGATGAAGCGCCACGAAGATCTGAGCGTGTTGTCCGACGAGGAGATCGTCAGGCGCTTCGAACAGCTCTGCATCGAGCAGTACGACGCCATGGATCGTGAAGAACGGGGACGCGTCAACCGCCTCGTCTGGCGCATCCACCATCTCGTCATGGAGTTGAAATCGCGCCCCGGTGATCAAAGGCGGCTGCTTCGGGGCTTCTTCGGCCACTCGAACATGCAGGTTCGGCTCTCAGCAGCACACGCCAATCTCGCGATCGACTACCCGGCTGCCCGTCGCGAGATTCAGGATATCGCCGACTCCAAATGGGGTCCGCAATGCGGAGACGCTGGCATGACCCTCATCAATCTGGACAACGGGGTCTATCGGCCGACCTGACCCGAAGGAGGACTCGATGAGGCGTGGCACGAGACTGAGTTGCTTACAGGACCGCGAACTCCTCGCCCGCTTCGAGAAGCTGTGCGTCGAACAGTACAACGCTCTCGATCGCCAGGAGTACGCGGCTTTCAACCGGCGATACGATCGAATCCAGGCGATCGAAGACGAGCTGAAGTCGCGTCCCGGCGATCAGCGCCGCATCCTCATGACGCTCTTCGGCCATCCCAACATGCAAGTGAGACTCACTGCGGCGCGGGCCAATCTCGCGGTCGACTATCCCGCCGCCCGCAGAGAGATCCAGGACATCGCCGCCTCAAAATGGGGGCCGCAATGCGGAGACGCAGGCATGACCCTCATCAATCTGGACAATGGGATCTATCGGCCGACCTGAGCCGCTCCGTCACCTTCTCCCGAACAACCGCTCGATATCGCTGAGCTTGAGTTCAACATAGGTCGGGCGGCCATGGTTGCACTGGCCCGAATTGGGCGTGATCTCCATTTCGCGCAGCAGCGCATCCATCTCCTCGGGGCGGAGCCGACGGCCGGCGCGGACGGAGTTGTGGCAGGCCATCGTCGCCAGGACATGGTCGAGCCGGCGTTCGAGCGAACCGGCGGTTCCATGCTCGGCCAGCGCGTCGGCGACGTCGCGGACGAGCTTCTGGAGGTTGCCGCCGGCGAGTTGCTGGGGTGCCTCGCGGACCAGAACAGCGCCCGGCCCGAAGGGCTCCAGCCTCAGGCCCAGCGTCGCCAGATCGTCCGAAGCCGCGTTCAGCCGGTCGGCGTCGACGGGGTCGAGCTCGACCACCTCGGGCAGGAGCAGAGGCTGCGTCGCGATGCCGCTGCGGGCGCGCTCGGCCTTGAGGCGCTCATAGACGAGGCGCTCATGGGCGGCGTGCTGGTCGACGATGACGATGCCCTCGCGCGTCTGGGCGACGATATAGGTCTCGTGGAGCTGGGCACGCGCCGCGCCGAGCGGCCGGTTGAGCCCATCCGGCGAAGCTTCAGCGAGATGCGCGCGGGCGTCGGCCGAGGAGGCTTCAAACCCCGCGAAACCCTGCTGCGGGCGGGCGTCGAAGCCGGTCGCGGGCGCGCCCCAGGCCGGGCTGTCGGGCAGGTGCGGACGCAGCGGGGATGCGACGTTGCCCGCGCCGGCGAAGACGGCGCGGAAGGCCTCCAGCGTGCGCGCGCCGCCGGTCGTGGTGGCGCGGTGGCCGGCCTGCGCCAGCGCCGCCTTCAGCGCGGAGACGACGAGGCCGCGGACCAGTTGCGGATCGCGGAAGCGGACCTCGCTCTTGGCCGGATGGACGTTGACATCGACGGCGCGCGGATCGCAGGCGACGTCGAGGAAGAGCACCGGGTGGCGGTCGGACGGCACGACATCGGCATAGGCGCCGCGCACCGCCGAGAGCAGCAGCTTGTCGCGCACCGGGCGGCCGTTGACGGCGAGGTGAACGCCGGCCGAGGTGCCGCGGTGGAAGGTCGGCAGACCAGCGAAGCCGGTGACGTGGACGCCTTCGCGCGCCGCATCGAGCCGCAGGGCGTTCTCGGGGAAGTCGCGCCCGAGCGCACGGCCGAGCCGGCGCAACTGCCCGTCCTCGCCCAGCGCTTCGGCCGGCCAGTCGAAGGGTGAGACATGCTCGCCCTCCAGCGAAAACCGGATCGCCGGATGGGCGATGGCGAGGCGGCGCAGCATCTCCGAGACGGCCTGCGCCTCGGCCCGGTCGCTCTTGAGGAATTTCAGCCGGGCCGGCGTGAAGGCAAAGAGATCGCTGACCTCGATGCGGGTGCCGGGCGCCGCCGCGACGGGCCGGACCACGCCCTTCTCGCCGGCCTCGACGACGAGGCCGACGCCCTGGGGGGCATCGTGGCGGCGGGTGGCGATGGCGAGCCGCGCGACCGAGCCGATCGAAGGCAGCGCCTCGCCGCGGAAGCCGAGCGACTGAATCGCAAAGAGATCGCCATCGGGGAGTTTCGAGGTGGCGTGGCGCTCGACGGCGAGCGCCAGATCCTCGGGCGTCATGCCGGCGCCGTCATCGACCACGCGGATGAGTTCGCGCCCGCCGGCCGCGATGGTCACCGCGATGGCGCGCGCGCCTGCGTCGATGGCGTTCTCGACGAGTTCCTTCACCGCCGCAGCCGGCCGCTCGATTACCTCGCCGGCGGCGATGCGGTCGACCAGGACGGGATCGAGGCGGCGGACGGGCATCAGGGTTCCGGGGCGGCGGGCGGCGCGGCGAATCGGGGGGCAGCGTTGCGGCAGGATAGTGGATGGGGACGAGTCGTGCCCAAATCGGATTCGCCAGCCCCAAATGAACGGGCGCAGGGAACCCCTCCCCCTTGTGGGGAGGGGCAGGGGTGGGGGTCGGGCCGCTCGGTGAGCGGTCACCAAGCGGAACCACCCCCATCCCCATACCCTTCCCCCACAAGGGGGAAGGGAGGAGCGCTACTGGGCCGGCCTCGTCTGCGAACTCAAACCAGCCCGACGGGCCGGCCCACCGCCTGGACCAGCAGGCGCGGGTCGCCGAAGAGGCGTTCCGCGACGCGCTTGACGTCGGCCAGCGTCACCGCGTCGAAGAGACGGTTGCGCTCGGCGAGGAACTCCGGCTCGAAGCCGTTGGTCGCCAGACCCAGCAGTTCGGAGGCGATCTTGGGCGAGGTGTCGAAGCGCAGCGGGTAGGAGCCGATGATGTAGCGCTTGGCCTCGGCGACCTCGTGCTCGCTCGGGCCCTCATTGGCGAGCTTGGCCATCTCCTCGCGGATCACGCTCATCGATTCGGCCGCGCGCTCGTTCTTGGTCGCGGTGCCGCCGACCAGCATGGCGCCCTGGCGCAGCGGAATCAGGCTGGAAGAGACGCCATAGGCGAGGCCGCGCTTCTCGCGCACCTCCATGAAGAGGCGCGAGGTGAAGGCGGAGCCGCCGAGGATGTGGTTGAGCACGCTGCCGGCGATGAAATCGGGATCGTGCCGCATCAGGCCGGGGCCGACGAAGCGCAGCACGGTCTGCGGCACGTCGAGATCGATCGTGTGGGTCTGGCCGAGGCCCTGGATCGGCAGGGCCTCGCCCGGCAGCGCGCGCGGCAGCCCTTCCGGCAAGGCGCCGAAGATCTGGTCGAGCCGGCTTTCGAGTTCGTCTGCGGTAATGTCGCCGACGACGACGACCTTCAGCCCGGCCCGGGCGAGCAGATCGCGCGACAGCCCCCTCAGGGAGGCGGCCTCCAGCCGCGAGACGCTGTCGACATCGCCCTTCTCCGGTCGGCCATAGGGGTGGCCGGGGAAGGCGGCAGCGTAGAGCGCGTTGCGGCAGAGGGTCTCAGGATTCTGGGCCTGGCGCTGCAGCCCGGAAATGACCTGGCCCTTCACCCGCGCGACCGCGTCTTGGTCGAAGCGCGGGGCGTTCAGCGCAAGCGCCAGCAGGTCGAAGGCGGTGTCGCGGTGGCTCGACAGCGTCTGGAGATGGCCGTGGAAGTCGTCGCGGCGCGCATCGAAGCCGAGGCTGATGGCGTGGTCGGCGAGCCGGCCCTGGAAGGCCTCGGCGTCGAGATCGCCCGCGCCTTCGTCGAGCAGGCCGGAGACGAGATAGGCGCTGCCGGCGGCATTCTCGGGATCGCGCGTCGCGCCGCCGTCGAAGGCGAAATCGACCGCGATCAGCGGCAGGCTGTGTTCCTCGACCAGCCAGGCCTCGACGCCGGCAGGCGAGCGGACCTTCCGGACCGGGACCGTGGGGCCGGCGAGGCTGGTGGCGGCTACTGGAATGGGAGCGTTCATGTCATGTCCTGGCTCGGGCCGGGCAGCGGCCCCGTGCGGAAGGAGGACGGATCAGGCGGAAGGCAGGAGCAGGCCGGTGACGCCGCGGTCGGGCCGCAGATAGCGGCGCGCAGCCTCCAGAACGGCCTCGCGCGGAACGGCCTCGATGCGCGCCGGCCAGGCCAGCACGTCCTCCACCGTCTCGCCGACGGCCAGCGACGCCCCGAAAATGCGGGCGAGCGAGGACTGGCTGTCGCGGGCGAAGATCGTCTCGGCGACGAGGCGGGTGCGGGCGCGGGCGAGTTCGAGTTCGCTCGGGCCGTCAGTGAGGAAATCCGCGAGGGCCGCGTCGAGCCCTGCCTCGAGCGCGATCATCTCGACGCCGGGGCGCGGGCTGACCGAGAGCTGGAAGGCGGCGCGGTCGACCATCGAACCCATGAAATAGGCGCTGGCGCCAGCAGCCAGATCGGCCTCGACGCAGAGGCGGCGATAGAGCCGCGAGGTGGTGCCGCCGCCGAGGATTTCGGCCAGCAGCTCGAGCGCGAAGACCTCGCCGGCATCGCCGCTGAGATAGGTCGGCGTCAGCCAGCCGCGCCGCAGCGAGGGCTGGCGCACACGCGGGTCGCTCAGCGAGACGCGTCGCGCCGCACGCGGATCAGGCTCGGCCGGGCGCTTGCGGACCGGGGCCTCGCCGCGGGCGGGAATGGCGCCATAGGTCTCTTCCGCAAGGCGGCGGACGGTGGCGGCGTCGGTGTCGCCGGCGACGACGAGGATCGCGTTCTCCGGCGTGTAGAAGCGCTGGTAATAGGCGAAGGCGTCGTCCCGGTTCAGGTCCTCGATCTCGTGCTCCCAGCCGATGATCGGAGTGCCGTAGGGATGATGCACGAAGAGCGCGGCCGAGAACTCCTCGCCGAGCTGGGCGGCGGGGTCGGCGTCGACGCGCATCTTGCGCTCTTCCAGCACGACGTCGCGCTCGGGGCCGACGACGCTCTCGTCGAAGGCCAGCCCGGTCATCCGGTCGGCCTCGTAGTCCATCATGGCGCGCAGATGCTCCTTCGGCACGCGCTGGAAATAGGCGGTGTAGTCGAAGGAGGTGAAGGCGTTCTCCTGGCCGCCGAGCCCGGCGACGATCTTGGAGAACTCTCCTGCCGGCCACTTCGCCGTGCCCTTGAACATCAAATGCTCGAGGAAATGGGCGATGCCGGACTTGCCGGCCGGATCGTCAGCCGAGCCGTTGCGGTACCAGACCATGTGGGTGACGACGGGCGCGCGCCGGTCCGGCACCACCACGACATCGAGGCCATTGGCCAGACGGAACGATTCCACCGGCTGGGCGGCCTTCATCGGCTGCGCGTGCATGTTCACCCGGGCCATCTCCATGATGCAGCGCGCATCGGCGCCGCGTGCAGCGGTCAACGCGGCGGCGCAGCCGTCAACCGGCGCACCGCCTCTTCCGGCACTTAGGCGCTGAAGGCGCGGAACGCCAGTGCGCAGGCGCAGCCCTGAAGCCGCAGCGTCGCGCGCTCACGGCTTCGGCATCGCGCCTCACTGCAACGGGATCTGGCCGGTGAGGAATTCGCGCTGGCCGACAGCCTGCCGATCCTCGACCGGGCCGCCCCGGCCCGGGCCGATCGGCGCCGTGCCGGCGGGCTTCCGATAGCCGACCGGCGGGTCAGAAAGCGTCCGCCGTGCCGGCTCCTGCCCATAGACGAGTTGGTCGGCCGTCTCCTGATTACGGCGAGCCGCCAGTTCGCGGCCGATCTGGATCGGCGCAATCTGGTTGTTGTAATTGTTCTGCTCTTCGGCAACGACCGGGCGCCCCGTGTCGCGCGAGGTCCGGCCACGACGCAACTCGGCCTGGCTCAATCCGGGGCTGCTGCCCAGATTGGGGTCCGAACGGAACGGAGAGCGCGCACCTTCCGCCTCGGCACGGCGGGCGGCGACATCGGGATCGTTGGGCCAGGCGGCATTGCGCGTGCTCGCCAGCGCCTGCGGGCGCGGCAGCGTCGAATTCGGAGGCACGACCAGCGGCGGGCGCTGGCGGTATTCGATGTCGTCGCCCGGACGGCCGCCGATGACGCCTTCCACCAGGTTCTTGAAGAGCATGCCTTGCTGGGCCAGCGCCGGCTGGGCCGCCAGGACGAGGCCTCCGGCCAGCAGCAGATGCGTCACGCGGATGCGATGCGCCATGTCAAACCTCCCTCGGGGGTATTGCTTCCCCGTCTCAAACCGCAGTCGAACGGCAAAACGATGGCGGGGCCGGGTTCAGGCCGCATTTTCTGCCGCCGGCCGGAAGGACTCATACAGCAGCCCGGCCACCCCGACAACGATGGCGGCATCGGCGACGTTGAAGATGTACCAGCTGAAGCTGCCCCAGTGCAGGTGGACGAAGTCCACGACTGCCCCATAGACCGCGCGGTCGAGCCCGTTGCCGAGCGCCCCGCCGACGATGAGGGCGAGGCTGGCGACGGTGAGTGCCCGCGGCTCGCGCCACATCCAGCGGCCGAGCCAGATCGCGGCGGCGATCGAGATGACGACGAGCCCCCATCGGCCGATGTCGCTGTGCTGCTGGAACAGCCCGTAGGAAATGCCGCGGTTCCAGGCGAGCACGATGTCCATGAAGGGCGTGACCGCGAAAGGCCCCGTTTCCGCCAGGCGCAGCCCGAAGAGCAGCCAGAGCTTCAGCGCCTGGTCGACCACGAAGACGACCAGGACGATGGCGAGACCGAGCCGGCGGGCGGGCGTCACGCCGCGCCCCGGCCCAGTTCGCGCAGCGCCTTGGCGTCACGCGGCGTCACGGCAGGATAGGCCGGATCGGCCGTGGCGGGGTCGAAATACCGCCAGGAGCGCGCGCATTTGACGCCGTCGGCGCGGTGCGGGACGACCGCGACGCCGGGAACGTCAGGCAGGCGGACGGCGTCCGTGGGCCCCTCCCCGCTCTCGACGCGGATGGCGGAGGTGATGCTGATCTCGGCGAGATCCGCCCCCGACAAGGCCGCAAGCAAATCCGGATCGGAGACGAAGACCTGCGGGGCGGCCTCCAGCGAGGAGCCGAGGCGCTTGGCCGCACGCTCCAGCTCGAGCGCGCCGGTGACGACGCGACGGACCTTGCGGATCTTGCTCCAGCGCTCGGCCAGTTCGGGATCGAGCCAGGCGGCCGGAGCCTGCGCGAAGAGCTCGAGATGGACCGAGCCGTCGAGCGTCTTCTGTTCCGGATAGCGCTCCAGCCAGGCTTCCTCGGCGGTGAAGACCAGGATCGGCGCGAGCCAGGTCGTCAGGCAGCGGAAGAGATGGTCGACGACGGTGAGCGCGCTCTTGCGGACATGGCTCGACAACGGATCGCAATAGAGCGCGTCCTTGCGCACGTCGAAATAGAAGGCCGAGAGCTCGGTGTTCATGAACTGCGACAGCAGCGTCACGACCTTCTTGTAGTCATAGGTGCGGTAGGCCTCCTCGACCTGCGGGCCGATCTCGGCCAGCCGGTGCAGCATCAGCCGCTCGAGCTCGGGCATGGTCTGCGGCTCGGAGACGCGGATGTCCTCGCTGAAATGAGCGAGCGTGCCGAGCATCCAGCGCTGGGTGTTGCGCAGCTTGCGGTAGGTCTCGACGAAGGTCTTGAGGATCTCCTTGCCGATGCGCAGATCGTCGGAATAGTCGGCGGCCGCGACCCAGAGGCGCAGGATATCGGCGCCCGAGTCCTTGATGATGTCCTGCGGGGCGGTGACGTTGCCCTTGGACTTCGACATCTTCTCGCCCTTCTCGTCGAGGCAGAAGCCGTGCGTCAGCACGATGTCGTAGGGCGCACGGCCGCGCGTGCCGCAGCTTTCCAGCAGCGAGGAGTGGAACCAGCCGCGATGCTGGTCCGAGCCTTCGAGATACATCACCCGGTCGTTGCCGCCGTCGCCGCGACGCCTCGCGCGCAGATCGGCGCGCTTCTCCAGCGTGAAGGCATGGGTTGAGCCTGAATCGAACCAGACGTCGAGCACGTCGGTGACGCGCTCATATTGGGCCGGGTCGTAGCCGAAGGGCTTCAGGAAGCGCGCGCCGTCCGTGTCGGTGAACCAGGCGTCCGCTCCTTCGGCCTCGAACGCCTCGGCGATGGCGGCGTTGACCTTCGCGTCGACGAGGATCTCCTTGGTTTCCTTTTCGACGAAGACCGTGATCGGTACGCCCCAGGCGCGCTGGCGCGAGACCACCCAGTCCGGGCGGTTGGCGATCATGCCGTTGATGCGGTTTTCACCCGCTGCGGGGACCCATTGCGTGTCCTTGATCGCACCGAGCGCGACCTCGCGCAGGGTGCGGTTGCCGAGCGTATCGACCGCCTTGTCCATCGCGATGAACCATTGCGGCGTGTTGCGGAAGATGACCGGCTTCTTCGAGCGCCAGCTATGCGGATACTGGTGCTTGAGCCGGCCGCGCGCGACGAGATTGCCCGAGGCCGCGAGCGCCTTGATGACGACCTCGTTGGCGTTGCCCTTCTCGCCGGTGTCGGTGATGACCTGCGCGCCCTCGAAGCCCGGCGCATCCTTGGTGAAGCGGCCATCGGCATCGACGGTGTAGGGGATGCGGGTGTCGATGCCGCGCTCGGCGAGTTGGCGGCCATTGCTCATCCAGACGTCGAAGTCCTCCCGGCCATGGCCGGGCGCGGTGTGGACGAAGCCGGTGCCGGCCTCGTCGGTGACATGATCGCCGTCGAGCAGGGGCACGTCGAAGTCGTAGCCGTGGCCGCGGAGGGGGTGGGCTGCGGTCAAGCCCGAAAGCTGCTCGCCCGGCACGTCCATGACGAGTTCGAAGGCCTCGGCCTTGGCTGCCTTAAAGGCGCTTTCGGCCAGGTTCTTGGCGAGGATGTAGGTCGCGCCGACCTTGGCCCAGTTGTTCTCGGGCGCGGCGGTGACGCGATAAAGGCCATAGGCGATCTTGTGGTTGAACGAAATCGCGCGGTTGCCAGGCATCGTCCAAGGGGTGGTCGTCCAGATGACAACCGCGGCCCCCATCAACACATCAAGCGCCGCTACAGCTGATTGTTCTGGGGCGGTTACGAATGGGCCGACGATCGGCGGCTTCTCTCGATCAAGCGGAAACGCCACGAACACCGTGTCGCTGACGTGCTCCTCGTATTCGACCTCGGCCTCGGCGAGCGCGGTCTTCTCGACGACCGACCACATCACCGGCTTGGAGCCGCGATAGAGCTGGCCGGTCTCGGCGAACTTCATGATCTCGCGGGCGATCTGCGCCTCGGCGGGATAGGCCATGGTCAAATAGGGATCGTCCCAGTCGCCCTCGACGCCGAGCCGCTTGAACTCCTCGCGCTGCACCGAGACCCAGTGCTCGGCGAAGCTGCGGCATTCCTTGCGGAACTCGACGACATCGACGTCGTCCTTGTTCAGGCCCTTGGCGCGGTATTGCTCCTCGATCTTCCACTCGATCGGCAGGCCGTGACAGTCCCAGCCCGGGACGTAGTTGGAATCGAAGCCCAGCATCTGCTGCGAGCGCGTGACGAGATCCTTCAGGACCTTGTTGAGCGCATGGCCGATATGGATGTTGCCGTTGGCGTAGGGCGGGCCGTCATGCAGGACGAAGCGGTCGCGGCCTTTGCCGGCCTCGCGCAGCTTGCGGTAGAGGTCCATCTTCGCCCAGCGGGCGAGCAATTCCGGCTCGCGCTGCGGCAGCCCGGCCCGCATCGGGAACTCGGTCTGGGGCAGGAACAGCGTCTGGGAGTAGTCGGTCGCGTCGGTCTTGTCGGCGGTCTTGTCGGTCATGGTCCGGCTCGGGCAAGGCGGGCTGGCCTGCCATCATCGTCTGGCGTGGCGCGCTCCGCTGGAAAACGGGAAGAAATGCGATGGTCACCCGGCCTGCGCGCACGCCCGCGCCTCTAGCGCAGGGCGGCAGCCGGGCCCGTAATTCGCCGGAGCGGGACGACGGGCCTATCGCGGAATATGCTCATGACCGGCTTCTAGATCAAAATGGTTGGCGCAGGAACCTCTTCGTCATCCTGGCCGAAGCGAAGCGGAGTGCCGGGATCCATCATCGGGCGCGACAGTGCCCTGCGATGGATCCCGGGCCGCCCTGCGGGCGCCCAGGATGACGGCGTGTTGGATGGTCGTTGCGCTCCGGCAAAGCCCCTTAGGGAAGGAAGGGCGGCGTCGCGGCGAGGATGTCGCGGGCTCGGGCGCTGTCGGCGTCCATCTGCGCGATCAGGGCCCGAAGCGAGTCGAACTTCGCCTCGCCGCGCAGCCAGGAGACGAAGGCGACATCGACCTGCTTGCCGTAGAGATCGCCGCTGAAATCAAAGACGAAGGTCTCCAGCCGCGGCGCGCCGTCGTCGAAGGTCGGCCGGCTGCCGAAGCTCGCGACGCCGTCATGCCAGATGCCGTCGATCTTCATCCTGACGGCATAGATGCCGTATCTCAGCCGGCAGTCGCGGGGCAGGTGCAGGTTGGTGGTCGGGTAACCGAGATCGCGGCCGCGCTTGTCGCCATGGGCGACGAGCCCGCGCACGAACCAGGGCCGGCCGAGGAAATCCGCGGCGCGGGCGACGTCGCCCTGCTCCAGCGCGGTGCGGATCAGGGTCGACGAGACGGGCTCGCCCCGCCAGGCGAAGGGCGGCACCACCACGACGGGGATGCCCTCGCCTTCGCAGCGCTCCTGCAGCATTTCGGGTGACCCGCGGCGGCCCCGACCGAAATGAAAATCATAGCCGCAGACGAGGCCGGCGGCGCCAAGTCGTCCGAGCAGGAGATCGTCGATGAAAGCCTCGGCCGCGATCGCGGCGATGTCGCGGTCGAAGGGCAGCACGAAGGTGAGCGGCAGGCCGAGCCCGCCCAGCAGATCCGTCTTGACGGTCGGCGAGGTCAGCCGGAAGACCGGCTCCTCGGGCTTGAAGACGCTGCGTGGATGGGGCTCGAAGGTCAGTGCAGCCGGCCGCCGTCCCAGTTGCTCAGAGAGATCCACCGCCTCGCGCGCCAATTCCGCATGGCCGCGATGGACGCCGTCGAAATTGCCCAGCGCCAGCACGGCACCGCGCAACGCCGCGGGAACAGGCTTGGCGAGGTCGATCACGAAACTGGCATGCGTGTCGGCGGAGGAGGTCATCGGCGGCGGGCGTCCCGTCGCCCGGGCACGATGCCGGGCGCGACCGTCATTGTGCAGACGCGGCGAGGCGTCAAGCCGACCGCGTCGATGCGCAGCCGCCGACCGGGCCGGCTCAGTCTCGCGGGCGGGCCGGCGGCAGGGCGACCCAGGCCTCGCCCTCGAGCACCGCCTTGCCGTCGACGAGGCATTCGCAGAACAGCCGCGCGCGGCGACGCTCCGCCACCAGTTCCATCACCTCGACGCGGGCCGTGACGACGTCGCCGATCTTGACGGGCGCCAGGAAGGTCAGCGTCTGCGACAGATAGACCGCGCCCGGTCCGGGCAGCCGCGTGCCGAGCAGGGCCGAGACCAGGCTCGCGGTGAGCATGCCATGGGCGATGCGCTGGCCGAACTTGGTGTTGGCGGCGTAGCGATCGCAGAGATGGATCGGGTTGGCGTCGCCCGAGAGATCGGCGAAGAGCGAGACGTCCCGCTCCATCACCGTGCGCATGAGGCTCTGGCTCATGCCGATGGTCAGATCCTCGAAGGCATGGACGGTGTAGAGGGCGCTGCTCATCGCTGGGGTGCCTCGGCTCCGGACGCGGCCGCGCGGGCCTGCGGAAGGGGGTCGAAAATGCTGCATCGAACCGTGTCACAGCAGCGGCAGCCCGGCCATAGGACTTTGGTGGCTGCAAGGCCCACGAGCACTGACGCTACGTCGCTTGCGCATTGGATTAACGGCTTTGAAATACCGGAGCGTTATCCCTTGGAACCGATCACTGCCGCCGCGATTGAAGCGGCGTGGCGCGGCTTGCCGCTCCGTCACCGTTTGCTTGGAGCACCCTTATGGCTCTAGACCCGTCCATGCCCATTCTGGTGGTCGACGATTACCAGACGATGGTCCGGATCATCCGCAACCTGTTGAAACAGCTCGGATTCGAGAATGTCGACGATGCTGCGGACGGGCAGGCTGCGATCGCCAAGATGCGGGACAAGCGCTACGGGCTCGTGATCTCCGACTGGAACATGGAGCCGATGACCGGCTTCGAACTGCTGCAGCGGGTACGCGAGGAAGACGCGCTGGCCTCGACCCCGTTCATCATGGTGACGGCCGAATCGCGCACCGAGAACGTCATCGCCGCCAAGAAGGCGGGCGTGAACAACTACATCGTCAAGCCGTTCAACGCGCAGACGCTGCGCTCGAAGATCGAATCCGTCTGCACCGGCTGAGGCAGCCGACGCCTCACCAGACCAGATGCGGCAGTGCGTAAGTGGGACGGTGGCTCTGCCGCCCGAACCAGCCGTGACGATCGTCCCAGGACGCCTGCATCAGATCCTGCGCGTGGATGCCGGCCAGCACCATGATGCCGGTGATGCCGAAGGCCTCCGCGCCGGCGATGTCGGTGCGGATCGCATCGCCGATGCCGCAGATGCGCTCGCGCGGGATCGACCGGCCGAGTCGCCCCTCGGCGAGCGCCAGCGCGGCAGCATAGATCGGCGCATGCGGCTTGCCGGCATAGATCGCCCGGCCGCCGATCTCTTCATAGGCCAGCGCGACCGAGCCGGCGCAGGGCACGATCCGGCCGCCGCGTTCCACGACGAGATCGGGATTGGCGCAGATCATCTCGAGGCCGCGCGCAGCAAAGCCGGCGAGGAGCCCGGCATAGGTATCTGCCGTATCGGTCTCGTCATCGAGGAGCCCGGTGCAGAGGACATAGTCCGCCCTTTCGGGCGCGACCTCGGGCGCGTCGAGCCCCGCGACCAGCGGCCGGTCGCGCTCCGGCCCCAGCCTGAACATGGGACGGCCGGCCCGCGCCGTGATCAGGCCGCGGCAGACATCGCCGGAGGTGACGATCGCGTCCCAGGCGGAGCGGGGCACGCCGAAGCCGTCGAGTTGCTGCTCGATCACCGCGGCGGGGCGCGGCGCGTTGGTCACGAGGACCACGACGATCCCGCGTTCGCGCATCGCGACCAGCGCCGCCACCGCCTCGCGAAAGGCGGCGACACCGTTATGGACCACGCCCCAGACGTCGCAGAGGCAGAGATCGAAGCGATCCGCGATGCGGGAAAAGCCCGGCAGTTCGAGCGTCGAGGCGGTCTGGGTCGGCTGCACGTCGGGTCACTCCCTGTCAGAGCGGCTGCTCTACAGCATCGGCGCGTGGCCCGCACCCCGGGGCTGCGGGATAGGTGCCTGTCGAAATCGGGAGAGCGCCTGGTCTTGCCGGCCGATCAGGCGGTCGCGCGGCGCAGGACGGAGCGGAAGGACTGCCGTTCCGGAGGCGCCTCCGGAGGCGGCGCCGGCGCGGGGGCCGGATAGCCGACCACCTCCGCCGTCCGCGTCTCGGCTGCGGGCGGCTCGGGAGCGGCGGCGGCAGCCGGAGCCGGCTCGGCGAAGACGTCGGGCTTCACCGGCCGGGGCGGCGAGAAGACCAGGCCCTGTCCCATGGTGACGCCGAGATCGATCATGTCCGCGACCGTCGGGTCATCGCCGACCTGATCGGCGATCAGCACCACCGAGGCGCGGGCCAGCAGCACGGCGAGATCGGACGGTGCGATGTCGGAGCTCTGGCTGTCGACATGCTCGATCAGCAGCGCCGCCGGCGCCTTGACGAAGCGGATGCCACGGTCGAAGAGCGCGACGGGATCGAGCCGCAGATCGGCCAGTTCGTCGAGCGCGAAGCGCACGCCGTTCGCCGACATCGCGCCGAGCAGGCCGAGGCTGGTCGGATCGAGCCCGCGGAAGACCTTCTGCGGCATCTCGACGACGAGGTGGCCGGTGTGTTCGCGATACTTGTCGAGGATGCGCGACAGCGTCGCCAGCGCCTTCGAGGAGTTCCAGGTCGCGGTGCTGAAATTGCAGGAAACGAAGAGTTCGCCGTGCTTGGAGCCGAGATGGCGCGCAATCGCCAGCGCCCGCGTCAGCACCAGTGCATCGAGCGTGGGCCCGAAGCCGCGCTCCTCGATGACCGGAATGAACTCATGCGGCAGAAGCAGCGTGTTCTCGTCGAGCCGCAGGCGCACCAGCGCCTCGTAGCCACGGGTGCGCCGTTGCGGCAGCTGCACGATCGGCTGCAGATGGACCTCGACCCGTCCCTCCGAGAGCGCGGTGCTGATGACGGAGGCCTGTTCGGCGGCGGCGCGCTCCTCGGCCTGCCTCGCCGCCTCGGCGCGTTCGGCGGCGAGCACCCGCAGGCGCTCCTGGCGGGCGGCTTCCGGATCGACGACCACAGGCGGGACCGCGACGGCCCGCCTCTCCGGCGCAGCCGCCGGGGCTGCGTGCGATTGCAGCGTCACCAGGGTGGCGTCGTGATCGGCGAGCGTGGTCGCGACCTGATGGATGAGATCGCCGAGCAGGCCGACTTCCGCGGTCAGTTCGTTGATGGCGGCGCGGGCAGGCACCGCATCGGCATCGCGCATCGGCATCTGCTCGACGCGCTTCGACAGGGCGTCGAGCCGAATCGCATTGGTGGCAAGGCGGACCTTCACCTCTCCGACCGCAGCCAGGACCTGCTCACGCTGCGCAAGCGACCGCCGCTCGGCCTGCCAGATCGCGCCGACCGTGCCGACGCCGACCAGCACGAGGCCGAGCGCGGCTCCCAGCGGCACGGGCCACAGCAGCGTCAGCACCGCGCCTGCGGCCAGCCCGGTAACGGCACTGGCGAGAGGATGCAGGGCGTTCGGTCGAAAACGGGCCAAGGCAGCGATCGCGCAAGGGGTTGGTCGGGACGGACGGCGAATCACACCACTGCCGACAACACTACCCTTCCGTCCGCCCGCAAGCGAGCATCAGCGGGTTTGGAGGAAGCTGGACGCCGGTTGCAGCCCATCGTCGGCCCAGCCGGCCGCCTTAATGTCCGGCGACGCCGATGTCCTTGACGATGCGGTCGGCCACCTCGGCCCCGAAGCCGCGCCGCGTCAGCCAGAGGCGCGGCTGCGAATGGAACATCGGAAACAGCTCGCAGAGCGCCGCGATCGCCTGGACCCGCTCCTCCTCATTGCCGGTCTGGACGGCCCGGAGGGCGCGGCCGAGCAGGGCGAAGGGATTCGCGCCGCCACCGAGGAATTCGCCATGTGCGCGCGACACCTGGCGAGCGCCGAGCAGGTGCGCGCCGAGCAGCGCGAAGAAATCATAGGAAGGAGGGCGCCCGGCGCTGAGAGCGATCGCCTTCTCCAGCAATGGCAGGCCCTCGGCCGGGCGGTTGAGCTGGATGTAACGGGCCCCCATCGTGGCCATGATGTCCGGATCATAGGGGTTGCGGGCCATGGCGACGAGCCCGGCCTTGAGAGCCTCGTCGATCGCGCCGCGCTTGAACAGCACCGACATCAGCGCCAGTTGGGCCCGCGCACTCGAGGGCGCCAGCCGGACCGCGGTGAGCGCCGCCGTGAGGGCACGCTCCAGGGGCTCCGGCTGGGCATTGAAGCCGAAGCCGTACTCGAAGGTGTAGAGCAGAGCGAGTTGGGCCCAGGCCGGATAATAGGCCCGATCGCGCGCGACGAGATCTTCCAGGCAGCGCCGCGCCGCGAAATGCGACTCCGGAACCATGGTCCGGCGCACGTCGATGGCCTCGTAGACGCAGCGGATCGGCTCGGCCGCTCCAAATTGGCGGATGTCGGCGTGGATGATGCCGAACGGCTCCGCCAGCCGCGTCGCCAGGCGACGGGCGATGTCGGGCAGATCGCTCTGGTCGATGTTGATCGGCCTCCCCGACGAGACCGACCAGACGATGCGCCCGTCGCGGACGGAACGCAGCCGGCCGAAGCCCTCGGTGCCGCCCGGAACCGCCTGGGCCATGAGTTCGAAAACATAGTCGGCGCCGCCCGGCGCAGCCTGACCCGGCGAAGGAACCTTGACCGTGAGCAGATCATCGAAGCGTGACAGGGCATCGACCATGAAGGTGGCAAAGCGGCGCGCATTGGCCGCGAGCGCCGGATTTTCCGGAAGGTCGGGCAGCGTCACCGCCAGGACGAGCGTCTCCATCTGCGTGCCCCTGACCGAGGGGCTGGCCACGGAGGAGGAGGACGCGGCGAGCGACGGACCCGCGGGGGGCTGGTTAATCACGACGGCAGCGCCCGGCTGGCGCTCGATCATGCCGCCATGCCAGCCGACCAGTGCGAGCAGCGCGGCGCAGAGGGCGAGGCCGGCAACGACCGGCCAGCGCCGCGCCCGGCGGCGATCAAGGCGCTCATCCTCCGCTGGCAGGGAGAGGAGCATCGGCTGCAGCAGCGGCCCGGCAGCCCCTTCCCCGTTGGGTGGCAGCGGGTTGGCCTGCCTGGCCACGGGAGGCTCCACCCGCTCGAAGGCCGGCACATAGGCTCCGACGGGGATCGTGATCCTGACCGGATCGGCTATCCCCTCACCGGCGTAATACTGCGCCAGGGCTCGTCGCAGGCGGCCTGCCTCGACGCGCACGATCGGATCGGACTGGGGGTCGAAGTCGGCTGACCGGCCGAACGCCTCGACCGCGATCGTATAGCCCTTCAGCTCGGCGCCGCGCCCCGCGACCGCGCGCTCGACGATGAACGCCAGAAACGCCGAGAGCTGCGGCGCCGCGCGAAAGGCATCGGACGCGAGGATTCGTGCGAGTCCGGCGCGGATATCCGCGGCGGTCTCGCCGTCCAAAGGCTCCGATCCTGCGCCAGAATCAGTCATGGGGGTCCGATTCAGTTTACGCCCCTTCGTCCGGATACAGTAAAAGCGACGTTAGGTCACCCGATTCCGCGATTAGCCCCCGCTCTCACGGCGACGCAGCCATGCCGCGTCTGCGAAGCAATTTACAGTCCGGATCGTGCTGTTAGGTTGAGTTATTGTTAATCACAGGATCCCTCCGATGACCGCAGCACCCTCCCCCATCGCGAGTCCCAACGATCTCGACGCCTTCTGGATGCCGTTTACGGCGAACCGGGCGTTCAAGCAGCGGCCGCGCATGATCTCCCGGGCGGAGGGGATGTACTACTACACCCCCGAGGGCAAGCCGGTGATGGACGGCACGGCGGGCCTGTGGTGCTGCAATGCCGGCCACAAGCGCCGGCCGATCATCGAAGCGATACAGGCCCAGGCCGAGGAGCTCGATTTCGCCCCGAATTTCCAGTTCGGCCATCCCAAGGTCTTTGCGGCCGCCGCCCGAATCGCGGCGCTGGCGCCGGGCGATCTCGACCATGTCTTCTTCGCCGGCTCCGGCTCCGAGGCCGCCGACACCGCGCTGAAGATCGCGATCGCCTATTGGAACGTCACCGGCAAGGGCTCGAAGACGCGGCTGATCGGGCGCGAGCGCGGCTATCATGGCGTCGGCTTCGGCGGCATCTCGGTCGGCGGCATCGTCTCCAACCGCAAGTTCTTCGGCTCGCTCTTGGCCGGCTCCGACCACATGCCCGCGACCTATGACCGCGAGAAGCAGCGCTTCACCAAGGGCGAGCCGGAATACGGCGCGCATTTCGCCGACGAACTCGAGCGGATCGTCACGCTGCACGACGCCTCGACCATCGCCGCCGTGATGGTGGAACCGATGGCGGGCTCGACCGGCGTGCTGCCACCGCCCAAGGGCTATCTCCAGCGCCTGCGCGAGATCTGCACGAAGCACGGCATCCTGCTGATCTTCGACGAGGTCATCTCCGGCTTCGGCCGGCTGGGTTTCGCCTTCGCGGCCGAGCGCTACGGCGTCATCCCCGACATGATCACCTTCGCCAAGGGCGTGACCTCGGGCACGGTGCCGATGGGCGGCGTGATCGTGCGCAAGCCGATCTTCGACGCCTTCATGAACGGCCCGGAGAACGCCATCGAGCTGTTCCACGGCTACACCTATTCGGGCCATCCGCTGGCGGCGGCGGCTTCGCTGGCGACGCTCGACATCTATCGCGACGAGGGGCTGTTCGAGCGGGCGAAGACACTGGAGCCGCTCTGGGCCGATGCGATCATGGAGCTGAAGGAGGAGCCCAACGTGCTCGACATTCGCACGCTCGGGCTCGTCGCCGGCATCGACCTCGCCTCGCGGCCCGAAGGCGTCGGCAAGCGCGCCTATGCCGCGATGGAGCACGCCTTCCACGAGGAGGGCCTGATGATCCGCGTCACCGGCGACACGATCGCGCTGACCCCGCCGCTGATCGTGACCGAAGACCAGATCGGCGAGATCGTCGAGAAGACGCGGCGGGTGATCAGGGCTGTGGCGGGATAGGACGCCTCCCGTCATTGCGAGCGCAGCGAAGCAATCCAGGGGCGGACGGACTCAACGCCTGACCCGGCCGTGTCGACTGCCGAGCTTTAAGGGGCTGGATTGCTTCGTCGCTCGCGCTCCTCGCAATGACGGGGAGCGGCCGGAGACAAGTCGCTCAGTCCCGCCCCAGTTTCCCGTACCGCGCGATCACCCGCTCGCGCTTCAATCGCGACAGGCGCTGAAGCCAGAAGATTCCGTCGAGCTGGTCGATTTCGTGCTGGTGGCAGGTGGCGAGGAAGCCTTCGGCCTCCTCCTCATGGGCGGTGCCGTCGAGATCGCGCCAGCTCACGCGGATTTTCGCCGGCCGCTCGATCTCCTCGGTGACACCGGGCATCGAGACGCTGCCTTCGGTGGCACGGCTCGTCTCCGGCGAGGCCCAGAGGATCTGCGGATTGGCATAGGTCCGGACGTCGCCGGGCGTCAGCTCCAGCACGACGAGGCGCAGGGGCACGCCGACATGCGCCGCGGTGATGCCGACGCCGGGCGCGGCGCGCATCGTCTCCAGCAGATCGGCGGCGAGCTGGCGCAGCTCGGCGTCGAAGCGCTCGACCGGTTCCGCGACCGCGCGCAGGCGCGGATCGGGGAACCGGAGGATCGGCCGGATCGCCAAGGCCGCCTCAGGCGGCCTTGGCTGCGGCCTTCGTGGCGGCGGCGCCGTAGTAGCTCTCGCCGGTCTTGGCCATCCGCTTGAGCTGCCGGTTGGGCTTGAAGCGCTCGCCATGTTTCTTCGCCAGGCTCTCGCAGAGCTTCACGAAGGCGGCCGCGCCCATATTGTCGATGAAGGAGAGCGTGCCGCCCGAATAGGGCGCGAAGCCGAAGCCGATGATCGAGCCGACATCGGCCTCGCGCGGATCGGTGACGACGCCTTCCTCATAGGTGCGCGCGGCTTCCAGCGCCTGCGTGACCAGAAGACGGTGCTGCAGCTCCTCCATGTCGACGGCTTCAGGCGCCAGCCGCTTGCCGACCAGATCGGCCAGCCCCGGCCAGAGGCGCTTGGGCCCGGCTTCCGGATAGTCGTAGAAGCCCTTGCGGTTCTTGCGGCCGAGACGGCCGTGCTTCTCGACCATGTCGGAGAGCAGCTTCTCCTGCGCGGGATCGACGGCACCCTCGCCGAGTTGGGACTTGGTCGCCTTCAGCACCTTGAAGGCAAGATCGACCGCGACCTCGTCATTGAGCGAGAGCGGGCCGACCGGCATGCCGGCCTGCTTGCCGGCCGCCTCGATCATCGCCGGCGGCACGCCCTCCATCAGCATGAGATGGCCTTCGCGCAGATAATTGCCGACGCAGCGGTTGGCGTAGAAGCCGCGCGTATCGTTGACGACGATCGGCGTTTTCTTGATGGCGCGGACGAAGTCGAGCGCCATGGCGAGCGCCCTCTTGCCGGTCTTCTTGGCCATGATGACCTCGACCAGCAGCATCTTCTCGACCGGCGAGAAGAAATGGATGCCGATGAAGTTCTGCGGCCGCTGGCTCGTGGTGGCCAGCCCGGTGATCGGCAGGGTCGAGGTGTTGGAGCCGAAGATGGTCTTGGGGCCCACGGCGGCCTCGACCTTGGCGATCACCTCGGCCTTGACCTTGGGATCCTCGAAGACGGCCTCGACGACGAGGTCGCAGCCCTTCAGCGCAGCATAGTCGGCGGTCGCCGTGATGCGGCCGAGCAGCGCGTCGCGGTCGGCGGTCTTGGCGCGGCCCTTCATGATCTGGTCGGAGACGAGCTTGTGCGAATAGGCTTTGCCCTTGTCGGCCGCCTCCTGGTCGCGGTCGACCAGCACGACCTCAAGGCCGGCCTGCGCCGTGACATAGGCGATGCCGGCGCCCATGAAGCCGGCGCCGACGACGCCGACCTTCTTCAGCTTGCTCGGCGGCATATCGGCCGGGCGGCGGGCGCCCTTGTTGAGCTCCTGCATCGAGACGAAGAGCGAGCGGATCATCGAGGCCGCCTCCTTCGTCCGCAGGATCTTGGCGAAGTAGCGGCTCTCGACCTTCAGCCCGAGGTCGATCGGCAGCTGCAGGCCCTCATAAACCGCCGATAGGATGGCGCGGGCGGCCGGGTAGTTGTCGTTGGTCTCGCGGCGGTAGATCGCATTGGCGGGCGGCCAGATCTGCATGCCGGCCGGCGAATGGACCTTGTTGGAGGGCAGCTTGAAGCCCTTCTGGTCCCAGGGCGCGGTCGCAGTCGGGTTGGCCTTGAGCCACTCCTTGGCGTTGGCCACGAGCTGATCGCGCGGGACGACCGCATGGACGAGGCCGGTGTTGCGCGCGGGCAGAGCCTTCACCTGCTCGCCCTTGAACATCATCTGCAGGGCGTCGCCGGTCTGCATCAGGCGCGCGACGCGCTGGGTGCCGCCGGCGCCGGGAAACAGCCCGACCTTGATCTCGGGCAGGCCGACCCGCGTCGCGGCATCGTCGGAAACGACGCGGTACTGGCAGGCGAGCGCGAGCTCGAAGGCGCCGCCGAGGCAGACGCCATGGATCGCGGCGGCGAAGGGTTTCCCGCAGGTCTCGAGCTTGCGGTAGAGCAGCGACAGCTTGCGGCTCTCGTCGAAGAAGGACTGCATCGCGACGGGCTCGCCCTTCTCCTTCGTCAGGCGAATGTAGAGGTCGCGCAGGCCCTGCAGCATGGTCAGGTCGGCGCCGCCGGAGAAGGCCTCCTTGCCGGAGGTGATGACGCAGCCCTTGATCGCCTCGGTCGAGGCAACCGTGTCGATGATCTGGTCGATCTCGGCCATCAGCTCGGGCGTGATGACGTTCATCGAGCGGCCCGGCATGTCCCAGGTCGCGGTGGCGATGCCGTCGGCATCGGTCTCGAAGCGGAAATTGGTGAGGTTCATGGGTGGTCCCTCCGGGGTCCTTGGCGGGAAGCGTTCTGAATGAGGCGCTTCCCCTCCCCCTTGTGGGGAGGGGAGAGGGTTGGGGGTCGCGCCGCTCGGCGATCGCTCACCAGGCGGCACCACCCCCATCCCCGGCCCTTCCCCACAAGGGGGAAGGGAGGGAGGTTCACACCCGCTCGATAATCGTCGCGACGCCCATGCCGGCGGCGACGCACAAGGTCACCAGGGCGGTGTTCTTGTCCGTGCGCTCCAGCTCGTCGAGCACGGTGCCGAGGATCATCGCGCCGGTTGCGCCGAGCGGGTGGCCCATGGCGATGGCGCCGCCATTCACGTTCAGGATCTCGTCGTCGATGTCGAAAGCCTGCTGGAAGCGCAGCACAACCGAGGAAAACGCCTCGTTCAGCTCGAAGAGATCTATGTCCTTGGTGGTCATGCCGGCCTTGCGCAGCACGAGCTCGGTGACGTCGACCGGGCCGGTCAGCATCAGCGCGAGATCCGAGCCGATCGTGGCGAAGGCGCGGATGCGGGCGCGCGGCTTCAGGCCAGTCGCCCGGCCAGCCTTCTTCGAGCCGACCAGAACGGCGGCCGCGCCATCGACGATGCCCGAGGAATTGCCGGCATGGTGGACGTGGTTGACGAACTCGACATCGGGGTGGGCCGCCGTCGCGACCGCGTCGAACCCGCCCATCTCGCCCATCTGGACGAAGGAGGCCTTCAGCGCGGCGAGCGCCTGCATGTCGGTGCCGGGGCGGATCGTCTCGTCGCGGGCGAGAATGGTCAGGCCGTTGACGTCGGTGACCGGGATCACAGAATTCGCGAATCGCCCGGCCTCCCAGGCGGCGTGGGCGCGCTTGTGAGAGCGCACGGCATAGGCATCGACATCGTCACGCGAGAAGCCGTATTTCGTCGCGATCAGATCGGCCGAGATGCCCTGGGGCATGAAATAGGTGTCGATGGCGACGGAGGGGTCGACCGCGATGCCGAAGCCCGAGGCGCCCATGCCGACGCGGCTCATGCTCTCCACGCCGCCGCCGATCGCCAGCTCCTTCTGGCCCGACATCACCTGCGCCGCGGCGAGGTTCACCGCATCCAGCCCCGAGGCGCAGAAGCGGTTGATCTGGATGCCCGGCACCTCCTTGCCGTAGCCGGCCTTGAGGGCGATCGTGCGGGCGATGTCGGCGCCAGCCTCGCCGACCGGATCGACGCAGCCGAAGACGACGTCCTCGACGAGCTTCGTGTCGAGGTCGTTGCGGTCGCGGATCGCGCGCAGCGTCGTCGTGCCGAGCTCGATCGCGGTGACCTCGTGCAGCGAGCCGTCGGCCTTGCCCTTGCCGCGCGGCGTGCGGACATGGTCGTAGATGAATGCGTCTGCCATCAGGGGCCTCCCGGGCTGGCCGCAGCGAGGCGGCTCGTTCTCGTGCCGGACGTCATGGTCGGGCTTGACCCGACCATCTCGTCATCCAGCGGGGTGTGCAAGGTCTTCGAGAGATGGTCGGGTCAAGCCCGACCATGACGCGCGATGCTCAGAACTGCTCGGCGCTCAGCGCCATCGTGGAATCCGCGCCGCTGGTGATCCGCGCCAGATGCGCCGCGGTCTCGGGCAGGCTGCGCTCCATGAAGAAGCGGGCGGTGACCAGCTTGGTGTTCATCCGCTCGGTCGCGCCATTGGCGCCGGCCTTGAGCTTGTCCTGCGCGACCCTGGCCATCTTCGCCCACATATAGCCGAGCGAAACGAGGCCGAGCAGGTGCATATAGTCGGTCGCGCCGGCACCGGCATTATCGGGCTTGGCGAGCGCGTTGTTCATGAACCACATCGTCGCCTGCTGGAGATGGCCGAGCGAGGCGGCCAGCGGCGCCAGCAGCGGCTTCAGCGCCTCGTCCTCGCCATTCTCTTTCAGGAACGTGCCGACCTCGTTGAAGAAGGCCATGATCGCACGGCCGCCGTCGCGGCCGAGCTTCCGGCCGACGAGGTCCATCGCCTGCACGCCGTTGGCGCCCTCATAGATCATGGCGATGCGGGCATCGCGGACGAACTGCTCCATGCCCCATTCGGCGATGTAGCCATGGCCTCCGAACATCTGCTGGGCCTTGACCGTGTTGTCGAAGCCGACATCGGTGAGCACGCCCTTGAGCACCGGGGTCATCAGGCCGAGTTGGTCGTCGGCGGCCTGGCGCTCGGCTTCGTCGCCCGAGCGGTGGGCGATGTCCGACTTCAGCGCGTTCCAGAGCACGAAGGCCCGCGCCGCCTCGTTGAAGGCCTTGATCGACATCAGCGTGCGGCGGACGTCGGGATGCACGATGATCGGGTCGGCGGCCTTGTCCGGGCTCTTCGCGCCGGTCAGCGAGCGGCCCTGGATGCGGTCCTTCGCATAGGCCACGGCGTTCTGATAGGCGACCTCGGACTGGGCCAGGCCCTGGATGGCGACGCCGAGCCTGGCCTCGTTCATCATCACGAACATGGCGTTGAGGCCCTTGTTCTCCGTGCCGATGAGCCAGCCCTTCGCCCCGTCATAGTTCATGACGCAGGTGGCGTTGCCGTGGATGCCCATCTTGTGCTCGATCGAGCCGCAGGAGACATGGTTGTTCTCGCCCACCGTGCCATCCGCGCCGACCGCGTTGCGCGGCACGACAAAGAGCGAGATGCCCTTCACGCCAGCCGGCGCGCCCTCGATGCGAGCCAGCACAAGGTGGATGATGTTCTGCGTGATGTCCTGCTCGCCGGCCGAGATGAAGATCTTGGTGCCGGTGATGGAATAGGAGCCATCGCCGTTGGGCACGGCCTTGGTCTTGATCAGCCCGAGATCGGTGCCGCAATGCGGCTCGGTCAGGTTCATCGTGCCCGACCACACGCCCTCGATCATCTTGGGCAGATAGGTGCGCTTCTGCTCGTCCGAGCCGTGGACGTTCAGAGCCGCGATCGCGCCCATGGTCAGGCCGGGATACATGGCGAAGGCCATGTTCGCCGAGGAGGCGAACTCGTTCATGACGGCGCCCAGCGTGTAGGGCAGGCCCTGGCCGCCGTATTCCGGATCCATGGCCAGGCCGATCCAGCCGCCCTGGGCATAGGCCTCGTGAGCCGCCTTGAAGCCCTTGGGCGTGGTGACGCGGCCGTCGGCGTGGCGGGTGCAGCCCTCCTGGTCGCCCGACAGGTTCAACGGCTGGAGGACCTCCTCGCAGAGCTTGGCGCCCTCGCCGAGAACGGCCTCGATCACGTCCGGCGTCGCGTCGGCGAAGCCCGGGAGGTTGTTGTAGCGCTCGATGGCGAAAACGTCGTTCAGCAGAAACAGCGTGTCTTCGACGGGTGCCTTGTAAACCGGCATGGCGTGCCTCCCTCGCATCGCGCGGCCGCCGATCAGGGCGGCTTGATTGTTTACATATAAACTATCTCCTCCGGCTTGGCAACGCGGGCTCGCGCTTTTGTGCGCGGGAGCATGCCCGCCCCCTGACGAAAAACGCCCCGACCAGAGGTCGGGGCGATGAGAAGATCAGGTGCCGGATGGCTTGCCGTCCAGGACGTCTGTCCGGGTCGCGGCTCAGGCCTTGGCGAAACGGGCGGCGGAGGCTTCCAGCTCCGCGATCGCATCGTCGATCTCGGAGCGCTGGGTCCGCAGCAGTTCGAGCTGCTCGAGGACCTGCTCGCGGCTGAGCTGGAGGCCGCCGACGGACGCCGCACCGGGCTCGCCGCCCTTCTTGTCCTCGTTAGCGAGCATGGCGCGGATCTCGACCAGGGTGAAGCCGAGCTGCTTGCCCTTGAGGATCAGCGCCAGCCGGGCACGATCGCGGCTGGAATAGATGCGCGTCATGCCGGAGCGGGCCGGAGCGATCAGGCCCCGCGATTCGTAGAAACGAAGCGTGCGCAGCGTGACGCCGAAGTCGCGAGCGAGATCGCTGATGGTGAAGCCACCGGGCTGGCCGGAGTCGATCGCGGTCGAATCGGCGCGGTCGTCTGCCATGGCGGCGGCAGCCAAAGCGGAGCTGTGGCGAGGCATCGGGTTCAATCCTTGAATGCTGGGAGCGTCGCCGGCCGAGTCGGCGGCAATCGTTGACTTACGACTGAGATAGTCGATGAGCTGTCGTTGCGTCAGGTAATGAGCCGCTTACCTGAGGTAAGTTACCGTTAGCCGGCCGTCAGGGAGCCCAAGCCACGTCTCTGCGTTCGCGAAAAATTAACGGATGGCGCCAGAATCTTAACCCGCTGTTTACCACGCCGGCGAAAAGGTCGGGCTTGCGGATCGGCGCCCGGCTTGCGGCAACGTAATCTTCAGGTGTCGCCGAACCGCAGGAAGCCGTGGCAGTTCAGGGGCCTGCGCCTTCCGCTCGAGGACAGAGCCCCTTAGGCGAGCGTCATCATGGCCACTAGCTTGCCCTGGAGCGTGAAGGGCGTCGATCCCCGTACCCGCGACGCCGCAAAGGCCGCGGCCCGGCGCGCCGGCATGACGCTGGGCGAGTGGCTCGACCACAAGCTGCGCGAAGAGGCCGCCCCGGAGCCCAGCCCGCCGGAGCAGCTCGACATTGCCGCCCTGTCCGAGCGCCTTGCCCGCCTGTCCCAGGGCCAGATGGACACCGCCCCGCAGCAGGCCGCTCACGGCCATCGCGAGGCCGACCAGCCATCCCGCAGCGAGATCGAGGCGCTGATCGCCCAGGCGTCGCAGGTCGAGCGGATGACCCGCGAGTCGAGCGCCAAGACCGTGGGTGCGCTCGATTCGATCGCACGATGGATCGAGACCGCCGAGAAGCGCATGAGCTCGGGCGAGCGCGCTGCAGCCGAGCGTCAGGATCGCGCGACCAGCGTCATCGCCGAGGCGATCAAGACGATGGGCGACCGCCTGGCCGAGTTCGAACGGCGGGCCGCCGAGCCGGTGCGCAGCACGATGCGTGCGGAGGCCGCACCACGCCTGGCCTTCAGCCGGGATGGGCTGGCCGC
Organism: Allobosea sp. R86505; assembly: GCF_042466375.1. Classification (NCBI taxonomy): domain Bacteria; kingdom Pseudomonadati; phylum Pseudomonadota; class Alphaproteobacteria; order Hyphomicrobiales; family Alloboseaceae; genus Allobosea; species Allobosea sp. R86505. The sequence goes on from NZ_JAXHPY010000001.1 coordinate 4,354,291, forward strand.
CGCCGTCACCGACATCCGCACGCGCCAGCGCATGCTTGATCAGGACGAGGCGGCCCCGATCCAGGCTGCCAGCGGCCCCGAGAGCCGGATTTCAGCGCTGCGCAACGATCTCCGCGAACTCAGCGCGCGCATCGCCCCGGTCGCCGCCCGGACCGAACGTCCGACAGCCCCGGTGCGGATGCCCGAGCCCGCCCGCGAGGCGCATTTCAACCAGATCGAGACGATGATCGCGGCGCTGGGGTCCCGCCTCGACCGTCTCGACCCCCGCGACCGGCTCGAGCCGATCCTGAAGCCGCTCGCGCGGATCGAATCCGAAGTCCAACGCCTGGCCCAGGACCGCTCGGGCGAGAGCTTCCAGCGCTTCGAGCTGGAGATCGCCCATCTCGCCGCCAAGGTCGATGCGCTGACGGCCCGTGGCGGAGACCGCAGCCTGCTCGTCCCGCTGCAGCGGGATATCGCGGAACTGCGCGACATCCTGGCGAGCAGCGGCAGCGAGGCCCGGCTCGGGGAGTTGTCGCACCAGGTCTCGGCCCTGTCGCACGAAATCGGCCGGCTGCGCGACAGCCGCTCCGACGGGCGCGACCTTCAGGGGCTGACGGCGGCCATCGACGATATTCGCGACGCGATCCTGACCGATCGCGGACAGGCGCGGGCGCAGGATCTGGAGCCTCTCTCGGCCCTGTCGCGGCAGATCGACAGCCTCGCCAGCAAGATCGACGCGCGCGCGACGGACCCCCGCTCCGATCGCCAGATCGAGGACAGGATCGACGCGCTGCAGGCCCGCATCGAGGCGCTGGCGGAAAAGGGGCCGACCGCGGTCACGCGCCAGATCGAGGCTTTGGCCGGCCGCATCGAGAACCTCGCCGCCTCCAGCAGCCTCGCCCATCTCGTCAGCGACGGGCAGCCAGTCCAGATCGCGCAAGTCGATCTCAGGCCGGTCGAGGAGATGCTGCGCAACCTCGCCGACAAGATCGACGAGGCCGGGCGCCCCGGCGCCGACAGCGGCTCTTTCGATGCGCTCGAACAGCAGATTTCCGGCCTGGCACAGCGGCTCGACGCCGCCGCTGCGACCCGCTCCGCCGAAACCGGCATGGAGCGGACGCTGCAGGATCTCGTCACGCATCTGCGCTCGTTGCGGGAGGAGACCACCGAGGCGGCCGAGCGCGCCGCGCGCGCCGCAATGTCCGACCATCTCGGCAAGGTCGCGCCGGCGCAGAGCGGCATCGCCGAGCTGGGGACGCTGCTCTCCGGGCTGCAGGAGAGCCATGCCTCGACCGGGCGCGAGACACAGGACGCGATCGGTGCCGTTCACCAGACCCTGGAGACGATCATCTCCCGGCTCTCCAGCCTGGAGGCCGAACTGGTCGCCGATCGGCAGGTCGCCGCCGCGCCCCAGCCCGCGCGTACGCCAATGCCGCCCCGCATCGCCGCAGCCGAGCGCGCCGCCGGCAAGGCGCCCGCCATGCCGGCGGCCAGCATGCCCTCGGCCACCCTGCCAGCCGGCATGAGCCTCGCGCTGGAGGACCGGATCGCCGCGCCCCAGCCCAAGAGCGAGGCGCCGGTTGCGGAATCCGCAAACCCGCTGAGCGCGGCGCTCGACGTGCCGCTCGAGCCCGGCTCCGGCCGGCCGCGTCCCGACGCGCCGCCGGCCGGCGGCACCGATACGCAGTCGATCCGTCAGAACCTGATCGCGGCGGCGCGCCGCTCGGCCAAGGCCGCGAGCGAGGCGGCCGCAGTCGCGCCCGCCACGGCGCCCGAGACCAGCAAGGGCGGCGGCCGGCTCAAGGAGATCATGGAGAAGCGCAAGCGCCCGCTCCTGCTCGGCCTGGCCGCGCTCGTCCTGGCCCTCGGCACGGCCCATCTCGTCACCAACGCCCTGAAAGGCCCGCGCACGGCTGCGACGGGCGAAGCCGTCCAGACCCCGATCGCGCCCCGCGAGGACGTCCAGCCTCCGGCCAAGGACCAGTCCTCAGCGCTGCCGCCGGCGGCCGCCGAGCCGCAGCCGGCCACGCTGGCCGCTGTCGCACCGCCGGCCGCCGAGGTGACGGGCTCGACCACTCAGCCCCCGGCGCCCGAAGCGAAGCCCCCCGTCGCGGCCGAGCCCGTGCAGGCGGTGACGGGGCTTGGCGAACTGCCGCCGACGCTGGGCACCCCCGGCATGCGCAAGGCCGCTCTCGATGGCGATGCGCGCGCCGTCTACGAACTCGCCAGCCGCGCGGCCGACGGCCCGGCCGCCTCGCGCGACCCCAAGCTGGCGCTGCGCCTGTTCGAGCGGGCGGCCGTCGCCGGCCTGCCCCCGGCGCAGTTCCGCCTCGGCAACATGTTCGAAAAGGGCATTGGAACGGCGCGCGACCTGTCGCTTGCCCGCGTCTGGTACACGCGCGCGGCCGAACGCGGCAACGCCAAGGCGATGCACAATCTCGCCGTGCTGCATGCCGAGGGCGTCTCGGGCAAGCCGGACTACGCCACGGCGACCGACTGGTTCCGGCGTGCGGCCGAGTTCGGCGTGCGCGACAGCCAGTACAACCTCGCGGTCCTGCTGGGCCGCGGTCTCGGCGCGCCGACCGACCTCGCCAAGTCCTATCTCTGGTTCGCCGTCGCCGCTGGTCAGGGCGACGAGGATGCCGGCCGCAAGCGCGATGAGGTGGCCCAGCGGCTGAGCCCCTCCGACCTCGCCGCCGCCAAGGCCGAGGCAGCCGCCTGGCGCCCGCGGGCTGCTGCCAGCGGTGCCAATGACGTCACGCCGCCGGCGAAGGGCTGGGACGGTGCCCCGACGGCTTCAGTCAAGCCGGCCAAGCCGGCCCGCAGCTGAGGGGCGACACGAGGGCCAGCCCCGCGACAGCGGAGGCCGTCATGGTTTCGACGCGTTGGCACGGCATCACGACCGGCGACCGCCCGTGGCTCGTCTCGTGTCATTGCCGTCTCGGCTTCCGGCCGGGATCAGTGCATCATCGGCATCGTCGGCTCAGGGTCTTCCGCCGACCTGGCGGCGCGTGAGGAGTCGAGGTGCAGATCTATCTTCCGATCGCCGAGCTGCCGATCAGCGTCATGATGGTGCTGGGGCTGAGCGGCGCAGTCGGCTTCGTCTCCGGCCTGTTCGGCGTCGGCGGCGGCTTCCTGCTGACCCCCCTGCTGATCTTCCTCGACATTCCCCCGGCCGTGGCGGTCGCGACCGTGGCCGCGCAGGTCGCAGGGTCCTCGACCACGGGCGTCCTGACCTACTGGCGCCGGCGGGCGCTCGACTTCAAGCTCGGCGGCATCCTGGTGGCGGGCGGCATCGCCGGCACGTTGCTCGGCGTGCTGTTCTTCAATTCGATGCGGCGCCTCGGCCAGCTCGAACTCGTCATCACCCTGTCCTATGTTACGCTCTTCACGATCATCGGCGGGCTGATGCTGTATGACGCGCTGCGCGCCATGCTGCGCGTGCGGGCGGGCAAGCCGGCCCGGCTGAAGCGGCGAGCGGGCACGCATCCCTGGTGGATGGGCCTGCCGCTGCGCATGCGCTTCCCGGACTCGCAGCTCTATTGCAGCGTGATCCCGATTGCCCTTCTCGCCATCGTCATCGGCTTCATCGGAGCGGTGCTGGGCGTCGGCGGCGGCTTCATCCTGGTGCCGGCGCTGATCTATTTCTTCCGCATCCCCACCGCCGTCGTGGTCGGCACCTCGCTGTTCCAGATCCTGATGACGATGACCGGCGCGACGCTGCTGCATGCGATGACCAACCAGTCCGTCGACATCATCCTGGCGATCCTGCTGCTGCTCGGCGGCGTGATCGGCGCGCAGTTCGGCGGACGGGCCGCCCGCAACCTCAACGTCGAATCCTTCCGCCTGCTGCTGGCCCTGCTGATCCTCTCGGTCGGGCTGCGCTTCGCGATCGAGCTGTTCATCCCGCCGAGCGAACCGTTCTCGGTCGTGATCTCGGAGGGCTCGCGATGAGCGTGCTCGCGCGCATCGCAGCCGTGCTGACGCTGCTCGCCGGGGGCGTGGGCGCCGCGCGGGCCGAGACGCTGATCGCCGCGATGTCGAGCCATCAGATCCTGATCACGTCAAACTATACCGGCAGCCAGCTCACGGTTTTCGGCGTGGTCGAGCGCGACGGGCGGACCGTCGCGCGCGGCGACCCCTATGACATCGTCGTCACGGCGCGCGGCCCCCAGCGGATGCTGCTGGTGCGGGAGAAGGAGCGACTCGGCCCGATCTGGATCAACCGCACGCAGCGGCGCTTCCCCGATAGTTCCCTGTTCCTGACGGTGGCGAGCAACCGGCCGCTGAGCGAGATCATCAGCCCCGAGACGGCGCGACGCGAGCGGGTGGGCCTCGAAAACGCCCAGCGATCGCGGGATGCGGCGCTCAACCTCGACGTGACCACAGCCCGCTTCCAGGACGGCCTGATCCGGATCCTCGCCGAGAAGGGCCTCTACAAGGCCAGGGAGAGGGGCGTCACCTTCCTCTCTTCGACCGTCTTCAGCGCGCCGATCGACGTTCCCGCCACCGCCCCGACCGGCTCCTACGAGATCGAGATCGTGCTCTATGCCGGCGGCGTGCCGCTGGCGCGCCAGACGACCAATTTCGAGGTGGTGAAGAGCGGCATGGAACAGAACCTCGCCACCGCCGCGCATGATCTGCCGCTGGTCTACGGGCTGGTCACGGTGCTGATGGCGCTGCTGCTCGGCTGGCTCTCCAGCGTCGTCTTCCGCCGGGATTGAGGCTGCTACTCAGCCGTAAAGAAGGCCATAGGCCAGGAAGGGGACGATCGTGCCCTCAGTGATCCGGGTCGCATCCTCGGCCAGTTCGACCAGCCCATCGGTGCGCGTCAGCGAGGTCAGAACGCCAGCCCCGTCCTGCGGGTGCTTGCGGGCGATCATGATCCCGTCCGGCCCGGGCTCGAGCGAGACGCGGACAAATTCGCGCCGCCCCTCCTTCTTGCGATAGGGGAAGCCGAGCCGCACCGGCAGGGCGGCCGGCCGGACCGGGGCGGTGCCGGCCAGCCGGGCGATGAGGGCGCGCGCCACGAAGGCGAAGGTGACGAAGACTGCGACGGGATTGCCCGGCAAGCCGATGAAGGGCACCGAACCGATGCGCCCCAGGGCAACCGGCCGGCCGGGCTTGATGCCGATGCGCCAGAAGGCGAGATCGCCGACCTGCTCGAGCGCCGCCTTGACGTGGTCTTCCTCGCCCGTGGAGACGCCGCCCGAGGTGAGCACCAGATCGCAGGAGGCAGCCGCCTCGACCAGCGCGAGGGCGAGGCCGGCGGCCTCGTCCCTGAGGATGCCGAGATTGACCACCTCGGCCCCGGCGCGCGTCACCATCGCCCGCAGCAGGGCGCGGTTGGCGTCATAGATCGCGGCGGGCCCGAGCGGCTGCCCTGGCTCGGTCAATTCGTCGCCGGTGGAGAAGATCGCGACCCGCGGCCTGCGACGCACCGCCACCTCGGTCAGGCCCAGCGCCGAGAGCAAGGCGAGATCCTGCGGGCGCATTCGCTGGCCGGCCGCAGCGGCCGGCGCCCCTCTGGCGATGTCCTCGCCGGCCGGGCGGGCATTGGCGCCCTTCGTCAGACCGGGCGGCAGCACCGCGACGGGGCCCTCCAGCACGACGTCTTCCTGCATGAAGACGGTGTCGGCTCCGTGTGGCATCGGCGCGCCGGTGAAGACGCGGACCGCGATGCCCTGCACCGCCACGCCCGCCGCATCGGCACCGGCTGCGATGCGACCGCCCACCGGAAGGCGGCTGGCGCCGACGGAGGCCAGATCGGCATGGCGAACAGCGTAGCCGTCGACGGCCGAGTTGGCGAAGGGCGGCAGATCGAGCGGCGCGGCGATGTCCTGCGCGAGCACGCGGCCGTCGGCTTGCGCCAGAGGAACCGTCTCGATCCCGGCGACGGGCGAGGCCAGCGTCGCCACACGCGTGGCGGCCTCCTCGAGCGTCATCAGGGCACCGAAGGCCTCATCGTCGCGGCTCAGCTGTGCCATGGCGCCCTCACCGTTTGGCACCGCAGCGCGCCAGCACCTCGGCCAGCGGCTGGGCCTGTCCCAGCATCAGGGCGGCGATGCCCGGGATGTCGTCGATGTCGATGACCGGGCGCCCTGCCTCAGGGAAGGGACTGTCGCTCGCCACCGCCACGATGGTGGGGTCGCCAGGGTGCAGCGGCGGTTTGCCGTTGGCCACGCGGTAGATCTCGATCTTGGGGTGAGCCTGCCGCTTGAAGCCCTCGACGATGACGAGGTCGACCGGCGAGAGCCGCGCCAGCAGATCCGGCAGTTCGGCCTCAGCCTCGTCGCGCAGTTCCCGCATCAGGGCCCAGCGGCGCTCAGAGGAGATCAGCACCTCGCGGGCGCCGGCCTCGCGATGGGCATGGGAATCCTTGCCCGGCGTATCGAGATCGAAGGCGTGGTGGGCGTGCTTGAGCGTCGAGACGGAAACGCCGCGCCGGCCGAGTTCCGGGATCAGCCGGGTCAGCAGGGTGGTCTTCCCCGCTCCGCTCCATCCCGCTAGGCCGATCACACGCATCGAATGTCTTTACCCCAAACGAAAACCGGGCGCCGAGGCGCCCGGTCGTCATCCGTCAGGAGCCCCCGACGGTCAAGCGGATCATTCGGCGGGCTGCAGCCGGTTGTCGGCGCCGGCGCGGGCCTTCTGCATCTCTTCCTCGACCCAGAGCGAGTGATGCGCCTTGGCCCAGTTCAGATCGACCTCGCCGGAGCCCATGGCGTCGAAGGCGCCCTCCATGCCGATCGAGCCGATATAGATGTGGCCGAGCATCAGCGCGATCATCAGCACCGAGACGATGCCGTGGACGACGTTCCAGAACTGCAGGTTGAGCACGCCGCCCGCCGAGAAGGGGAAGAGCAGGTAGAAGCCCGAGACCGACAGCGCGGCCCCGCCCAGCACCACGCTCCAGAACACGACCTTCTGGCCGGCGTTGAAGCGGCGCGCCTCGGGATGGCCCTTGCCGATGATGCCACCACCGGCGGCAAACCAGCGCAGGTCCGTCAGCGTCGGGATGTTGTCCTTGATCCAGATGACGAACATCAGCGCGATGCCCAGCATGAAGGGCCAGGCGAGGAAGTTGTGCGACCACTTGGCGGCGATCGACAGGTTGGTGAAGGCCTGCGGCCCGATCAGCGGCAGCAGCACGATCTTGCCGAAGGTGACGTTGAGCCCCGACAGCGTCAGGATGATGAAGCAGCCCGCCGTCAGCCAGTGCACGAACCGCTCGAAGGCGTTGAAGCGGGTGATCGTGGTCCCCGCCGGCCCGGCCTCGGTGCGGATGCGCCCGCGGATCAGGTAGAACACCGCCAGGACGAGCAGCGTGCCCAGAACCGCGATGGCCGCGATGCGCAGCATCGTGCCCTGGTGGAAGGCGCGCCAGTCGCGGCCCGCCGGTCGCTCCAGCGTGGCGGCCTTCTGGTCGGGAATGGAGATGCGACCCTGTAGCTCGGCCTGGGGATTGCCCTTCAGGGCGTCCAGGAACTGCCGCTCGCGAACGGCATCGGCCGTCGGATTGACCTGCTGGGCACTGGCGGGAACGGCGAGGGCGACCGCGAAGGTCAGCAGCAGGCCGGTCACCAGCAGGCGGATATGGGCGCCGAAACGCATGGCTCTGTTCCCTTGCTCCGGCCCTCGTCATGAGAGGCCGATCTGTCTGAAAGGGGCGCCCCGGCGAAGGAACCGGCAAGGCCGGGTTTCGTTCGGAGCGCCTGTCGTGGCCCCTCTCGGCGAGGGCCTTCGTCCGTCCCCAGACAGGACGTCAGATGGCGATGTTTTCCTTGTAGGCCGTCTGCCAGCCCCAGGCGCCCGAGCCGTAGCCACGCTTCACCACCCGCTCCTTGTAGATCTGGGCGATGATCTCGCCGTCACCGGCGAGCAGCGACTTGGTCGAGCACATCTCGGCGCAGAGCGGCAGCTTGCCTTCGGCGAGGCGGTTCGAGCCGTATTTCTGGAACTCGACCGGCGAGAGGTCCGCCTCGGGGCCGCCGGAGCAGAAGGTGCACTTGTCCATCTTGCCGCGCGAGCCGAAGTTGCCGACCTTCGGGTACTGCGGCGCGCCGAAGGGGCAGGCGTAGAAGCAGTAGCCGCAGCCGATGCAGAGGTCCTTGCTGTGCAGCACCACGGCGTCCGCCGTGGTGTAGAAGCAGTCGACCGGGCAGACCGCCGCGCAGGGCGCGTCGGTGCAGTGCATGCAGGCCATCGAGACCGAGCGCTCGCCGGGCTTGCCGTCATTGATCGTGACGACGCGCCGACGGTTGATGCCCCAGGGCACCTCGTTCTCGTTCTTGCACGCGGTGACGCAGGCGTTGCACTCGATGCAGCGGTCCGCGTCGCAGAGGAATTTCATCCGGGCCATGGTTCAGTTCCCCCCTTACGCCGCTGCGATCTGGCAGAGCGTGACCTTGCCTTCGTGCATCGCCGTCACCGGATCGTAGCCATAGGTGGTGACGATGTTGACGGACTCGCCGAGCACGATCGGATCCGTGCCCTTCGGGTAGTTCCCGCGCTGGTCCAGCCCCTGGTAGAAGCCGCCGAAGTGGAACGGCATGAAGGCCACGCCCTTGCCGACACGCTCCGTGACCAGCGCCTTGACGCGGGCCTTGGAGTTGTTCTCGGGGCCGGACACCCAGACGAAGCCGCCGTCTCTGATGCCGCGCGCGGCTGCGTCCGCCGGATTGATCTCGACGAACATGTCCTGCTGCAGTTCGGCCAGCCACTTGTTCGAGCGGGTTTCCTCGCCGCCGCCCTCGTATTCCACGAGGCGACCCGAGGTGAGCACGATCGGGAAGGACTTCGCGATGCCCTTCTCGACCGCGGCCTTCTGGACCGAGGTGTGGAGGTTCGGGATGCGCAGGGTCCGCTCGTCGGGACGGGCCGGCCACTTCGCGACCAGATCGACGCGCGGCGAGTAGATCGGCTCGCGATGGACCGGCACCGGATCGGGCAGGTTCCAGGCGTTGGCGCGGGCCTTGCCGTTGCCGTAGGGCACGCAGCCATGCTTGAGCGCGACGCGCTGGATGCCGCCCGAGAGATCGGTGGACCAGCTGACCCGGTCGATGTTGGCACCGCCGATCCAGGTGATCGTCTCGAGTTCCTTGGGCGTCAGCTCGGCATCCCAGCCGAGCTTCTTCAGCACACCCATGGTGAACTCGGGATAGCCGTCCTTGATCTCCGAATTCAGCGAGTAGGAGCCGTTCTCCGCCAGCAGCGTGTCGTTGACCTTGCTGCCGTCGGCGAGCGTGCGCTCGCGGGTGAGGCCGAAGCGCGGACGGAAAGTGCCGCCGCCGTTACCCGCCTCCAGCGAGGTGTTGTAGAGGATGTGGGTGCCGGGATGCTTGAGCTCCGGCGTGCCCCAGCATGGCCAGGGCAGGCCGTAGAAGTCGTTCTCGACGGGGGAGCCCTTGGCGCCGCGCAGGGTGACCAGGTCGAACTTGTCCTGATGCTCCATGTGCAGCTTGAGGCGCTCGGGAGACTGGCCGGTATAGCCCGTCGACCAGCCGCCGCGGTTGATCTCGCGCAGGATCGATTCCGGCGACGGCTCGGGGCCGTACTTGCCCTGCACCATCTCGTAGTTCTTGTGCATCTGCTCGGCGAAACCGAGCTTCTGCGCCAGCTTGTAGATCACGAAGTAATCGCTGGCGGCCTCGAAGATCGGCTCCACCACCTTCTCGCCCCACTGCACCGAGCGGTTGGAGCAGGTGCGCGAGCCGGCGCATTCGAACTGCGTGCCGATCGGCAGCAAATAGGTGCCGTTCTTGCGCCCGCCGAGCGAGACGAAGTTGGTCGGGTGCGGGTCGGCGACGACGAGCAGCTCGAGCTTCTCGAGGCCCTTCACCGCATCGGGCATGCGCGGAATGGTGTTGCCGCCATGGCCCATGACGAACATGGCCTTGAGGTTGTCCATCTGGTCGACCTGCTCGGCCGGCAGATTGGCGGCATCGAACCAGCGGGTCGAGGTGTGGCCCGAGGTCTCCATATTGGCCTTGCGGGTCCGCGCCGGGCGGCCACCCTTGGCCGGCACCTCGTCGAAGCGGGTGACGAAGTAGTCGTAAGGCACGTCCCAGACGCGCGCCCAGTGGCGCCAGGCGCCCTCGACCAGCCCGTAGTAACAAGGCAGGTTCGCGATATCGAGGCCGAAGTCCGTCGCGCCCTGCACGTTGCAGTGGCCGCGGAAGATGTTGGCGCCATTGCCCATGCCGCCGACATTGCCGGTGGCCAGCAGCAGGTTGCAGATGGCGCGGACGTTGGCGGTGCCGACCGAGTGCTGGGTCACGCCCATGCACCAGATGAAGGTCGCGGGCTTGACCTTGGCGAAGGTCTCGGCCGCACGCTTCAGCTGCGCCTCGGGCACGCCGGTGATGTCCTCGACAGTCTTGGGGTCGTATTTCTCGACTTCCTTGCGGACGTCGTCCATGCCGTGCACGCGGGCGGCGAGGAACGCCTTGTCCTCCCAGCCATTCTTGAAGATGTGCCACATCATGCCCCAGATCACCGCGATGTCGGTGCCCGAGCGGATGCGGATGTAGTCCGTCGCATGGGCCGCAGTGCGGGTCAGGCGCGGATCGAAGACGATGACATTGGCGCGGTTCTGCTCCTTGCCGACCAGGATGTGCTGCATCGAGACCGGGTGGGCCTCGGCCGCATTCGAGCCCATGAACAGGATCGTCTTGGAGTTGCGGATGTCGTTGTAGGAGTTGGTCATCGCGCCGTAGCCCCAGGTGTTGGCAACACCCGCGACCGTGGTGGAGTGACAGATGCGCGCCTGGTGGTCGACGTTGTTCGTGCCCCAGAAGGCGGCGAACTTGCGGAACAGGTAAGCGCCCTCGTTCGAGAACTTGGCCGAGCCGAGCAGATAGACGGAGTCGGCGCCGGACTTCGCCCGGATCTGCATCATCTTGTCGCCGATCTCATTGATCGCGACGTCCCAGGAGATGCGCTGCCACTGGCCGTCGACCAGCTTCATCGGATATTTGATGCGGCGGTCGCCATGGACCAACTCGCGCACCGACGCGCCCTTGGCGCAATGCGAGCCGCGGTTGATCGGGCTCTCCCAGGCCGGCTCCTGGCCGACCCAGACGCCGTTGGCGACCTCGGCCTTGACCGTGCAGCCCACCGAGCAGTGCGTGCAGATGTTCTTGACGATCTTCGTGCCCGTCGCCGGGCCGAGGCCGGCGGCCTCCGCCTTTCGGACGGACCCGATCTGGAGGGCGCCCGCGGCGGCCACGCCACCGGCGACGAGTCCGGAGCGACGGAGGAAGGCGCGGCGGTCCATGACGCCGGAGGAGAGGCCGGCGATCGCCGCCTGGAGCCTGCCGCGCTGGACGTCGGCGGTTTTGCGCTTGATCAGCATGTTCTGGCGCCTCTCAGTAACGGTTGACGCGGTAGAAGTCCTTGACGTGCTCCGACTCGCGGTAGCGCGCCTTGGTCTCTTCCTTGCCGGGATCGACGGCCGCCGCGGGCGTCACCATCGCCGGCGTTGCCGCCAGCGTGGCGCCCGCGCCCAGCGCCTTGAAGAAGCTGCGGCGATCGACGGCCGGTTTGCCGGTTTCTTTGGTTTTCGACATCGTCGTCTCCCACGCGTCGGGTTGTGCGGTGTGTCTGGACTGGGTCATGCGGGCAGCCTCGCGGCCTGTGTCTCGATCGAGAGGAACAGGCTGCCCAGCCGGCCCACGGCCTTGTAGAAATTCGCCGCCTTCGCGACCTCGAGGTCGGCGAAGAAGCGCTCACCCCAGGGCTCGATGTGGCGGGCATAGAAGCGGTCAGCGTCGATGCCCTCGGCCTCGACCTCGCCACGAAGCAGCTTCGCCATGATGTCGAGCAGCACCGCGATGTGGTCCTCGGGCTCACCGGCCCTGGCATCCCTCGCCAGGCCGAGCGCGCCCATATCCTCCCGCACCAGGGCCAGCGGCCGCTCGTGCAGGAAACCGGTCAGGTAGTAGGAGGCGTAGGGCAGGAGATCGCCGCGGCCGACTCCGATGAAGAGCTCGAAGAACTCGTCGCGCAGGCTCTCGGGCGTCGCCGCATCGGCGGCCTCGGCCAGCGCGAGATGGGCCATGCCCAGCGGCGAGGCGTCGCCCTGAAGGTCCCGCAGGGCGGCCAGCGTCTCGGCCGTCGGCGCCCGCCAGAGCAACGCGCCGATCAGCTCGCACTCATGGGCGCGGGCGGAATCGACCTCGTCGATCGGCTGGGAGAGCATGATCTCCGACTGCATCGCCGCAGCGGGATCCGGCCGGGGGTAGAGATCAGGCCGCAGCTCGGTGCGCGGAATGCCCGTCGTCGCCTCGACCGAGAGGACCCTGTCGGCGGGGACACGCTTCCAGCTCGAGATGGCCGGCTGCGAAATGCCGAGACTGCGCGCCAGAGCCCTGACGCCGCCAACGCTACCGATCGCTTTTTCGAGTGCCGGATCGCGCATTTGATTCAGGTCATGGTCCTCGAGGCACGGGGCATCCAAAATTGCTGCCCCCTCCGCATGTGATAACGACTGCTTATTGCCCAAAAATAAAACGATTCCAATCTCTCTTCAGATTGGAATTGCGCCACCTCCACGCTTGCGCAGGCGAGGCGTGGCGGCCTCCTGCGGAGCTTCCTGCTGCGCTGCAGCATAAGCAGACAGAGGAGGCATCCCGGGCGGCACCTCGTCTGCGCTGGTCTTTTCGCCATCTTCCGTCAAACGCAGCGCCGACGGCTCGGGCTCCTGACGGGCATCGTTCGGCACTGCAGCATGAGCCGCATCGTCTTCGTCCTTAGACGAAAGTAGGTGCGGCAAGCCGTCGCTCCCTGCCTGCTCTTCGACCAGCGCGGTCTCGGCAGGCGGCGGCGTCTCGCCGAAGATGCCGCGCACCATCTCGGCGACGTCGTCCGATTCCGACAGCGGACCGTAACCGGGTGCGCCGCCGGGCGTGTTCCAGTCGAGTGCGTAGTCCCGGGCCGGGTTCTCGTAATTCGCAATGGCGGGGTCGTTCTCCCAGGCGCGCCGCATCGCCGCCAGTTTCCAGGCTTCGGGCACATTCTGCTTCAGCCAGGAGGCGAGATCGAAATCCTTGTCGATCAGGTCCAGAGACGGCGGCTCGACCAGTTCGGGCTCGGGTTCGGCAGCCACAGCCTCGGCCGCTACCGGATTTTCGGGCAGCTCGGCCGGCAGCGTCTCGACGCCCCTCTCCCTCTCCGGCCCGGCGTCGCGCTTGCGGCGCGACCAGCGGCTGAGAAAGCCCTCATCCTGTGGGGTGCGCGCGCTCACCGCTGCTCCCCCGGTCCGGATTCGCCGCGGGGCAGGCCCGGCCCGGGCCGCGGAGCGCCGCCCTTGCGCGGATCATGTTCGCTGCGCTTGCGCTTGATGAACTCGCGCTCGACATGGTGCGCCTCGAAGAAGGCCAGCACCGCCTCGGCCACCGCGAGCGGCATCGGCAGCGCCTCGACGATGTCGCCGACATTCTCGCAATAGACCTCACCCTCGAAGGGATCGGCGGTCACGCCGATGAATTCGATTTCGGGCTCGATCCCGGTCGGGCGGATCGCCACCCAGAGCTTGGCGTGGCCGGCCTGGAAGTTCTCGCGGAAATGAGCGGTGTCGACCGAATGCAGGGTCAGCGTCGCAGGGCCGAGATAGAACTGATGCCGGCCGGCCTCGCCCGCCAGCTCGGTCCAGGGCGCGAGCGGCGGCGGCTCCGGCAGCACCGCGAGCGGCGCCCAGGCGTGGTCGGCCCAGGGCGAGTCGATCGCGCGCCGCTCGACGACGATGCCGACCTCGATGTGCTGCTGCGTCATCGCCGTCTCCTCAGTTCGCCATTTCGCGCCGGGCGAGCGGCAGGCCGGCGACGAGGTTCTGTGGCTTCAGACGCAGCACGCGGTCGGCCGACATCGCCATGATCAGATAGATCGGCTTGCCTTTGGCCGCGGGCAAGACCGGGACCTCGGCGGGCAGGGTCAATGTGAAGAGGGCGAGCACGCGGGCCATGTCGTCGGCGGCGACCGTCTGCCCCTGCCAGAGCGCATTGCCGATCGCCGTCGCCTCCGCATCGAGGCCGACGAACCAGCGCCAGTCCGCGTCCGTCACCGTCTCCAGTGGCTCGATCGTGACGTCGAAGCCGTGCACCTGGCGAATCCAGTGGCGCAGTGCCTGGCCGAGCGCCGCCCGGCCGGAGGGAGAACCGCCGAGGTTGAGCACCATGTCGAAGCCGTCCGAGCGCTGCCAGTAATGGTCGGCATTGGCGGGCTTGAGGATGTCGAGCGCAGTCGCCGCCGGCCCGCCGAGCATGGCGAGCAGCGGCGAGGCATGGCGATCGGCCTCGTGCCCCTCGATCATCTCGGCATCGGCGAGCAGAATCGTGTTTTCGTGATGGGTGACCCGCTGTGGGCGGAACAGGCATTCGGCGGCGCGGGTGACGAAGGGATCGTCGCCCTCGTCGAGCGCGGCGCGCATGATGACGTGGACCAGTTGGTCGAGGAAGAGCGGGGGGATGGCACTCACACCCTCGCGGATGATGGCCGCATAGGCGGCCTCCAGCGTCGGCGCGGCCAGGAGCCGGTCGCGCCAGCCGAGCATGAAGCGCCAGTTCTCGCGGGCGTCCTCGTCGGCGATGGCCGCGATCGCGGTGGCAGGAATCTCCGCCTGCGGCGCGTCCATCAGCCTGGCATGGAGCGCGCGCTCGGCCTCGCAGGCCTCCTCCGGCGGCAGCAGCTCCGGCCGGGCGAGGTAGGCCTTGAGGAAGTCGTCGGTCACGCGCAGCCCGCCGCCGGGTTCGCGATCCAGCAGGAGATGGCCGGAACTGGCCCAAAAATGCGTCATGTCAGCCTGGTCTTTTCGAGATTGAGAAGATCGACATGCTCGACCGGCCCGTCCTCCTCGCCCGCCACCTCGAGAAATTCGAAGGCGCGGAAGCCTTCGCTCTGGCTGGCGTCGCGCGGCGTCAGAGTGCGGAAGCGCTCGCGGAGCTCGCCGTCTTCCATCGTCCGGTGCAACGCGAGCAGCGTCTGCGGAGGATGATCGCAGAGGGAGGCAGCGAAGGTGATCTCCTCGGCCGCGGCGGCGCGCGCGGTCGCGAGATCGGGCGCGCCGAGCTTGTCGACGAGATGGCCGGCGAGGCTTTCGACCGCCGCCTCGCGCTCGGCCTCGGTCGCATCCTGCACCACGGCGAGCGTGCTCCAGCCGAAGCTCGCCACACCCAGGAAGCCGGAGCGGAAGGCGGCCTTGCCCTTGGCGTCGAGCGCGGGGAGAGCGGCCTCCCCGAACAGAAAGGACCCCGTCACCAGCCATTCGCCCGGCTCGGCCGCGCGGCGGAAGACAAAGGTGTCGGACGGGTCGAGCCGGATGGCGCGGGGCAGTTTCAGACCGCTCACAGCTTCGGCCCGCCGCTGTCGCGATCGAGCCAGTCGACCCGCGCCAGCGCCTCGACGAGGCTGCGGCGCTCCGTGCCCGCCTGGGTGGTCGCGACGAGATCGCCATTGGGCTCGATGCCGTGGCGGGTGCCGACGACCTTGTCGAGCCGGTCGAGCCAGCGCAGCGCGGCGGCCCTGGGTCCGGCGCTCTGCCAGCGGGTGACCGCGAGCATGAGGTGGCGGGCGAAGGCCTCGATGAGGTCGACGGCATCGATCTCCTCGAAGCCCTCCTCGGCCATGCCGACGCCGATCTGGCCGAAGGCGAAGGGCGCCATCGTGGTGGCGCGCAGCATGCCGCCGAAGACGACCCATTCGGGCACCTCGTCTTCGCCGCAGCCCTCCGGCCAGGCCAGCCGGCCACCGCCGATCAGCCCGAGATCGTAGATCAGCGCATCGGGCCAGCGGAACAGAATCGGCCGCTCGGGCGGGCTGTAGACAGCGAGCGCATCGGCCAGCGCCGTCATCGCGAGGTAATGGGCCAGCCGCGCCTCGCGCAGCGGGTTGTCGGGCTCCAGCACCACGGCGAATTCGATCACGTCGAAGCGCCGGGTCCAGACCAGCGTCGCGGCGCCCGCCTCGGCCGCGATCGTGCAGGCATGGGCGAAGGCGTCGCCCGATTCCCGCAGCGTGACGAGCGAAAAGCCCGGCGGCAGCACCGGCTCGCGACGCAGATCGTCCGGGCGCAGGGCACTGGCTGCCATATCCGACCATCCTCCTGGAGACTGCGACGAAACACGCCGGCTTCGTTTCTTTTGAACCGCTCCAATTCCATATAAGCACGGATGATCGCAAGAGAGGCGACACAACGCCGCCGGCCCGAGGATGAAGCCTGCCATGCAAGACACCACCCGGACGCTGATGGTGTGCTCGTGCGAGGACACGATGCCGCTCGACGCAACAGCGCTCGCCCGCGGCTGCAAGGGCGCCGATATCCGCACCGCGCGCCATCTCTGCCGGACCCAGACCGAGCTGTTCACCCGCGCGCTCGGCGAGAGCGCCGCCGTCACCGTCGCCTGCACGCAGGAGGCGCCGCTGTTCGAGGAGATCGCGGCCGATCTCGACTATGCCGGCGACCTGGTCTTCGCCAACATCCGCGAGACGGGCGGCTGGGCGCGCGAGGCCAAGGCGGCGGGACCGAAGATGGCCGCGCTGCTGGCGGCCGCCGCCGAGCCGATGCCGCCGATCTCCTTCACGACGCTGACGAGCAAGGGCGTCGCCCTGGTCTATGGTCGCGACGAGACGGCGCTGTCCGTCGGGCAGCGGCTCTCCGAGCATCTCGACGTCACCATCCTGATCAGCCGGCCGAGCGAGATCACGCCGCAGCGCGTGGTCGAGACGCCGGTGCTGAAGGGCACCATTGTTGCCGCCACCGGCTGGCTCGGCGCCTTCGAGTTGCGTATCGACGATTATGCCGCGCCGGCCCCCTCCTCCCGCGCCCGGCTCGTCTTCGGCGAACCGCGCAACGGCGCCACCTCGCATTGCGACCTCGTCATCGACGTCTCGGGCGGCACGCCTTTGTTTCCCGCCGGCGAGTTGCGGGCGGGCTATCTGCGCGCCGATCCGGCGAGCCCCGCCGCGATCGAAAAGCTGATCGCGGAAGCCGGCCATCTCGTCGGGGAGTTCGACAAGCCGACCTATGTCCGGCTGAACGAGGATCTCTGCGCCCATTCGCGCTCCAAGAAGACCGGCTGCACGCGCTGCCTCGAGCTCTGCCCGACCGGGGCGATCACGCCCAATGGCGACCATGTCGCGATCTCGGCCGAGATCTGCGCCGGCTGCGGCGCCTGCGCGGCGGTCTGCCCGACCGGGGCGGTGACCTATGCGCTGCCGCCGGCTGATGCGCTGCTGCGCCGGCTGCGGACGCTGCTTTCGACCTATGCCGAGGCCGGCGGGCGCGAGCCGGTCGTGCTGCTGCATGACGAGGCGCATGGCGAGCCGCTGATCGATGCGCTTGCCCGCTTCGGCGAGGGGCTGCCGGCCCGCGTGCTGCCGGTGCGCGTCAACGAGATCACCCAGATCGGGCTCGATGCCTTCGCGGCGGCGCTCGCCTTCGGCGCGGCCTCGGTTCAGGTGCTGAGCCGCGCCCGCCCGAAGCACGATCTTTCCGGCTTGCAGCGCAACCTCGCCTATGCCGAGACGCTCGCTTCGGCGCTGGGCTATGGCGCCGGCAGCGCCGGGCTGATCGAGACCGACGACCCCGAGCAGTTGGCGGCGGCGCTGTCGCGGCTCGTGCCGGGCACGGTCTCGCCGAAGCCGGCGCGCTTCCGCCCGATGGGCGAGGGCCGGCCGCTGCTGCGCCAGACGATCGGCGAGCTGCATGCCGCGGCGCCGATGCCGGTGGCCACGGTGGCCCTGCCGCCGCGCGCGCCCTTCGGCACCGTGCATGTCGACACCGATGGCTGCACGCTCTGCCTGGCCTGCGTCTCGGCCTGCCCGGTGCAGGCGCTGTCCGATGATCCCGAGCGGCCGACGCTCGCCTTCCAGGAGGATCTCTGCGTGCAATGCGGGCTGTGCGCCGCGACCTGCCCGGAGAAGGTCATCACGCTGGAGCCGCGCATCGATTTCGACGCCTGGAAGGGCGGCAAGCGCGTGATCAAGCAGGAGGAGCCGTTCCACTGCATCGCCTGCGCCAAGCCTTTCGGCGTGCGCAGCACGATCGAGAAGATCACCGCCAAGCTCGAGAACAAGCACTGGATGTTCTCGGGCGACGCGGCCAAACGCATCTCGGTTCTGAGGATGTGCGAGGATTGCCGCGTCGAGGTCGTCGTCAACGAGAGTTTCGACCCGCATCTGTCGCCGCAGCGCCCGCCGGTGCGCACGACGGAGGATTATCTGCGCGAGCGGGCCGAGCGCGGGGAAGATCCGCTGCAGTAAAGGGGGGCGCGTTCGCCACCACTGCGCCGTCATCCCGGACGCAGCGAAGCGGAGATCCGGGATCCATCCTAGAGCGCCGTCCTGCCCTATGATGGATCCCGGAGCTGCGCTGCTTCGCAGCTTGTCCGGGATGACGTCCCGGGTGCGACGGGGTGTGGTTCGACGCCTATCTCGTCACCTTCTCCAGCCAGTCGACCAGCGCCTGCCGGTCTTCGGCCGAACCGATCATCTGCTCCGGCATCTTGGTGCCGGGCGTGTAGGTGTTGGGTCCGATCTCGAAGAGCTTCGCCACCGTCTCCTTGGTCCAGACGATGTCCATCGCCTTGAAGGCCTCGGAATAAGCGTAGCCCGGCGCGCTGGCGATGCGGCGGCCGAAGATGCCGTGCAGCGTCGGCCCGGCGCGGTTGCCGTCCGACGGCGTCAGGGTGTGGCAGGCGGCACAGGCGCGGAAGACCTGGGCGCCGCGCTCGCCGTTGAAGGCGGCGAGCACATCGGCCCCAGCGCGCGGCACCACCGTGCCGATATGCTCGCCGGTGACGGCATTCCAGCGGCGCACGAGACGGTCGGCGCCGCCCGACAGGATCTGCCGGCCATCCGGCAGGAAGGCGAGCGACCAGACCGGCAGGCCCGGCCCGACGAGCGTCGCGCGCACGGAGCGCGCCTTGCGGTCGATCAGCGCGACCTGGCCGCGCAGGCCCCCGGCGGCTACCGTCGTGCCGTCGGCCGAGAGCGCCAGTGCGATCAGCGGCGTCTCGCCGACGGCCACCTCCCCGCGCGCCTCCCCCTCCGGCCCGAAGAGACGCAGCCGCCCGTCGGCCGCGGCGACGGCGATCTCGCCATCGGCAGCCACGACGACCCCGTTGAGCGGCGCCGGCAGCGTCACGATCCGGGGCGCGCCGGTATCGCTCGGCCAGATCCGCAGCGTCGCATCGTAGCTGGCGGTGACGAGACCGCCGCCGGGCAGGAAGGCGACGCCGTTGACCGGCCCCTGGTGCCCCTCGAAGGCGACCGCTGCGCCGCCCTCGCGCGTCGTGACCCGCGCCGTCCCGTCCCAGGAGGCGGAGGCGATGCGGCGCCCATCGGCGGAGACCGCCAGCGCGGCCACGGGCCCCTTATGGCCCTCGATGATTTCGGCCGGCGCGGCCGCCGCCCCGCGCCAGAGCGCGATGCGCCCATCCTCGGCACCGGTGGCGAAGCCGAGGCCCGGCACGGCCGCGACCGCGTTGACCGCGCCCTCATGGAAGCGCAGCACGGCCTCCGCCGTGCCGCCCGACAGGCTCCAGAGGATGGCCGACTGGTCGAAGGAGCCGGTCATGGCGCTCGCACCGTCGGGCGCGACCGCGATGGCGCGCACCGGCCCGCCATGGCCGCGCAGTTCCTGGCCGGCGGCGGGGTGGGTGAGGCAGAGCAGAAGGACGAGAGGCTTAAGGACAGATCGCATCGTTCCATCATGCCGCCTCCCCGGCGCCGTGACAAAGCGGCCAGTTGCCCCGGTGCGACCGGCCATCCTATGAAGCCCGCGCCCCTGCAACCGGTTCCCGCCATGACCGCCACGCCTCTCAATCTCCGCGGCCTGAAATGCCCCCTGCCGGCGCTACGGGTCCGCAAGGCGCTGAAGGGGGCTGCGTCCGGCACGCTGTTGCTGGTCGAATGCACCGATCCAATGGCGGCCATCGACATTCCCAACCTGATGCGCGAAACCGGGGATGCGATCGAGGAGAGCCGCAGCGACGGCGATCTGCTCGTCTTCCACATCCGCAAGGCGCCGGCCTGAGCCGCGCCGATAGGAGTTCAGCCCTTGGCCCTCACCCAAGCCGACATCCTGCGCGCGCTCGAACTGGTGAAGCTGCCGGCCAGTGGCCAGTCGCTGTCCGCGTCTGGCCGCGTCGCCGACATCCTGATCGACGGCGGCAAGGTGATCTTCGCCATCGGCATCGACGCCACCGAAGCCACCGCCATGGAGCCGGTCCGCAATGCGGCCGAAAGCGCCGTATCGGGCCTGCCCGGCGTCAGCCAGGTGCTGGTCGGGTTGACCGCCGACAAGGCGCCCTCCTCAGCCGCCGCGCAGGCGCGCCAGCAGGCTCAGCGTCCCACTCCCGGCGGCCCGACGCCGAAGGCGGCCGGCGTGCCCGGCGTCAAGCAGATCATCGCGGTCGCCTCGGGCAAGGGCGGCGTCGGCAAATCGACCACCACCGCCAATCTCGCCGTGGCACTCAGCGTTCTCGGCCTGAAGGTCGGCGTGCTCGATGCCGACATCTACGGCCCCTCGGTGCCCAAGATCTTCGGCATCACCGGCAAGCCGCGACTGGTTTCCGGCCGCACGCTGGCACCGATGGAGGCCTATGGGCTGAAGATCATGTCGATCGGCTTCCTGATCGACGAGGAAACGCCGATGATATGGCGCGGGCCGATGGTGATCTCGGCGATCACCCAGATGCTCCGTGAGGTCGCCTGGGGTGAACTCGACGTGCTCGTCGTCGACATGCCGCCCGGCACCGGCGACGCGCAACTCACCATGGCGCAGCAGACGCCGCTGGCCGGCGCCGTGATCGTCTCGACGCCGCAGGATCTGGCGCTGCTCGATGCACGCCGCGGCGTCGCGATGTTCAAGAAGGTCGAGGTGCCGATCCTCGGCATTGTCGAGAATATGAGCTATTTCATCTGCCCGGAATGCGGCACGCGCTCGGACATCTTCGCCCATGGCGGGGCGCGGCATGAGGCGGAGCGCCTCGGCGTGCCCTTCCTCGGCGAGGTGCCGCTGGCCATGCCGATCCGCGAGACGTCCGATTCAGGCCGGCCGATCGTCGCGAGCGACCCGGACTCGGCCCATGCGAAGGCCTATCTCGGCATTGCAAGGCAGGTGATGGCGTCGATGGCGGGAGGGGCGGCCCGGGCCGCACCGCGTATCGTCATCGAGTGAGGCACCCGCCGGTCAAGACGGGCTCTCCGTCATCCTGGGCGACCGAAGGTCGTCCCGGGATCCGTCATAGGGAACGACATCGCCCTATGATGGATCCCGGATCTGCGCCGCGGCGCGGCTTGTCCAGGATGACGGGCTGGTTCCGAGATTGACCGAACCAGACGCTCAGAGCCTGACGCCGCCCGTCGAGAAGGCGACGTCGACCGGCTTCTGGAAATAGTCGTTCAGCACGAGGCTGGAGCCGAAGGCGAGGATGGCGGAGACGGCGATGGCGGCGACGAACGACTTCATGATCTTCCCCCGGAGCTCGGCAGCGATAAGCGGCTCTTGTCTGGACAGATAGCGAAGGACGGCGGGGGGTTCAAGCCGGCGGCAAAGTGGCGAAAAGCCGCTCGGCCTCGTCCAGATCCTCGGGCCGGTTGGCGTTGAAGAAGGGATCGACCGGCGCCACCGGCCACTCGGCGCTCGCGCAGCCATGGCGGGCGGTCCAGCGGTCGATCTTGCGCTCGTCCTCGACCGTCAGCGCGTGGCGCAGATCGGCGCGCAGTGAGACCGGCCAGAGGCCGATGACGGGGTGGGTCCAGCCGCCCGAGGCCGCGCAGGCGAGCGGGACGTTCTGCGCCTCCCGCGCCTCGTGCAGACGGGCGAAGAGATCACGCGGGATGAAGGGCGTGTCGGCGGCGACGCTGACGAGCCATTCGGCGCCCGGTCGGTTTTCCGCCATCCAATCGAGCCCGGCGAGGATGCCGGCGAGCGGCCCGGCAAAATCCGGCACGCTGTCGGCGACCACCGGCAGGCCGTAATCCGCGAAGCGGGCGGGGTCGCCATTGGCGTTGACGACGAGCCCGTCGCATTGGGGCGTCAGGCGCTCGATGACATGGGCGAGGATGCTGCGGCCCGCGATGGTCCGCAGCGGCTTGTCACCGCCGCCCATGCGCCGGGCGAGACCGCCGGCGAGGAGGAGGCCGAGGGTGGGAGGGGTCACGAGGCAACTCCCTGTAAGCGACGCATTTCCTGGGCGATCTCTTTTGAGTTGGCGATGCCTACAAAGCCGTCGCGGACGGTGCGACGGTCTCCATTTTCCGTGGTGAATTCGTGATCGATGAATAGCACATCGCCGAGATTTCGACCCACCTCATGCCACTCGATCAGGGTAATGCGTTCGAGACGGGTGCTCATTTCGGCATATTTCTTGACGACGACGGCTCGTTTGTCTGTCAGCAGATAAATAACGTTCTTGGCCTCTGCATATCGTCGAAAAGGCAGGCTGATCGAAACCACACCGACCACGAGCAGGGCTATCAGCAGCAGCACATCGTAGGTGGTGTCAAACTTCAGGGCTTGGCCAACTGCAAATGCGATCGTGACCGCGATGACGAATCCTAACGTGAACTTCCACCATGATACGCGGATGGCATAGCGCCAAGGATCAGGCCGACCCCACCAGATTGCCTGCTCGCCGGGATCAAGCAAATGCGTGGGACACGGCCAATCCGCTCGGGGCGCAAGGCCGCTCAATCATCGCCTCCCGCCCCCTTGCGCCGGCTCCGGCCGCCCTCCTCCTCGACCGTGTCGGGGTCCTGATCGAAGACGATGTTCTGCTCACCCGCCAGCGCCACGAAGCGCTTTCCGCGCGCCCGGCCGATCAGGGTCAACCCGGCCTTGCGCGCGAGTTCGACGCCCCATTCGGTGAAGCCGGAGCGGGAGACCAGCACGGGGATGCCCATGCGCACCGTCTTGATCACCATCTCGGAGGTCAGGCGGCCGGTGGTGTAGAAGATCATCCGGGCGGGATCGACGTCGTGGCGGAACATCCAGCCGGCGACCTTGTCGACGGCGTTGTGGCGGCCGACATCCTCCATATAGACCAGCGGCCTGTCAGCCTCGCAGAGCACGCAGCCATGGATGGCGCCGGCCTCGAGATAGAGCGAGGGCGTGGTGTTGATCTTCTTCGTCAGCGCATAGAGCCAGCTCGTGCGCAGCTCCGCCTTGGGCAGTTCGATCTCGTCGATCGCCTCCATCAGGTCCCCAAAAGCGGTGCCCTGGGCGCAGCCGGAGGTCAGCGTCTTCTTCTTCAGCTTCTCCTCGAAATTGGTGCGCTCCGGCGTGCGGACGACGACGACCTCGAGCTCCTCGTCATAGTCGACTGCGTCCACCACATCGCCGCGCCTGAGCATGTTCTGGTTGAGGAGATAGCCCAGCGCCAACGCGTCGGGATGGTCGCCGATCGTCATCATCGTGACGATCTCCTGCGCGTTCAGATAGAGCGTCAGCGCCCGCTCGGTGACGACGCGGGTCTCGACGGTCGCGCCGGTCTGGTCGATGCCCGACACGGTCGCGCCGAGGCGGGCCGCCTGCGGATCGGGCCGGACGAGATAATCGTCGAGGAAGCTCATATCCTGCGCCATGGCGGTCTCCCGGTCAGGCGGCCTGCCGCGCGAGATGCAGCGCCCAGGTCTCGATGGCCTCGGCCTGCGCCGGCAGTTCCGTCCAGTCCTCCCCCGCGAAATCGCGGAAGGCGGGCAGCACGTCCTGCCGGACCGCGATCAGGACGGGCAGGCCTGCAAGCAGCGCCGCGGCGATCTCCTGCCGAAGCCCCTGGCCCAGCACCTCCTGCCGGCCGAACTTGTTGACGATGACGAGATCGGTTTCGCCCGCCAGCGCCGCGCCGAGCGCGCCGCCCGCCGCCGCGAGGCCGGTCGCGTCGAGACGGCAGCCGGTGGCGCCGGCACCGCGGTTCTCGCTGATCGGGAAGCGCACGCCGGTCGCAAGGTCCTCCAGCGCCATCGAGAAGCAGCCGCTTTCGCAGGCGCCGTCATTGTGCTGGACGACCCCGCCGAGCCGGAGACCCTGCGCCTTCAGCCGCGACGCCGTATCGGCCATGAACCGGTCGATGGGGAAGCCCGACGAATAGGGAATGACGGCCATGAGCATCGAGACCTCATCCCATGAAAAGCGAGAGGCGACCAGAGGGCTTTCGTCGCAGCGCGGCGCGCGCTGCAACCGCGAAATGCGGGGACAGTGTTGCGCTGTCCCTACAGTCGCGCCTCGCGGGGCCAGCTACGGTTGAAACCAGCATCCTCCGGCGCGTTTTCCGGCGGAGGCCAGACCCCGGTTCGCGATCCATGCCCCGTCATCACGCCCAGCACCCGCTCGATCCCGCCGCCGATGCCGCACTGCTGCTGCGCCGCATCGCGTTCGGCACGCTGGCGCTGCTGCTGCCGATCGCGTCCCTCGTCTCGCGTCGCGCCGCGGTGGTGCTGGCGCCGATCGGCGTCGTCCTGCTGGTCATCGCCATGCTGATCGAGGACCCGCGCGACTTCGTCTCGCGGCTCAAGCGCAGCATCTTCAGCCTGCCCGGGCTGATCCTGATCGGCCTCGTCGCCTGGGCCCTGCTCTCGCTGGTCTGGAGCCCCTATACGAGTTCGGCGACGGAGAAGGCCGGCAACATCGTTCTGGCCGTCGCGCTCGGCTTCCTCGGCAATGCCGCGCTGCCGGAGCGGATGCGGGCCTCGAACCTCAACCTCGCGCCGCTCGGAGCCGGCACCGCCGCCGCCTTCGCGCTGGCGCTGATCGTGGCGACGGCGCTGCGTCACCAGGACACCGATGCCGGGGTCGAGCGCGGAATCAGCGTCATCCTGATCATGGCCTGGCCGGCGCTCGCCTGGTTGCTCTCGCGCGAGCGGGGCCTGAGCGCGCTCGCGCTGGCGCTGATCGTCGGCCTGCTGTCGCTGACGCGTTTCGAGGATGGCGAGGCCGTGGCCATGATCTGTGGCGCGGTCGCGTTTGGTGCCGTCAGCGCCAACCGCGAGCGGGCGGCGGCCATGGTCGCTGCCGCGATGGCCGGCCTGATCCTGCTGGCGCCGATCCTGCCCTTCCTGATGATCCCGATTGTCTCGCGGCTGCCCGACAGCACGCTCGCCCCGTCGCTGGCGGTCTGGGCCGACGTGATCAGCAGCGCGCCGATCCAGCTCGTGACCGGTCATGGCCTCGACACCGTACTGCGCGGCCGGCTGATCGGCGCCCTGCCGACCTCGACGCCGACGACGCTGCTGTTCGAAACCTGGTACGAACTCGGCCTGGTCGGCGCGGCCGCGGCCGCCTTCTGCCTCTACATCGCCGTCCGGGCGGCCGGGCGGATGCCGGGCGCGCTGGCGGCCGGCGGCGTCGCGGCCTTCACCACCGCCTTCGCGCTCTCCGCGCTCGGCTTCGCGACCCTGCAGCCCTGGTGGCTGATGACGCTGACCTCGGTCGTGCTGCTGTTCGGCGCCATCGCGCGCGGCCAGTACCGCACCGACCGGCCCGTCGCGCCGCTGCTGAAATCCCCGAGCACGACGCGTCCCAAGGCCGGAGGTACCCCCGCCTGAGGCCCGGGACGATCAGGCCGCGGCGACGCGCCCGGCCTGCACCGCGTGGCAGGCGACGCCATCGATCACCGGCGGGCTCTCGAGCCTGCAGCGGTCGAAGACCAGCGGGCAGCGGGGGTGGAAGGTGCAGCCGGAGGGCGGGCTGATCGGGTTCGGAATCTCACCCTTCACCGCCTCGCGCGCCTTGCCGACCATCGCGACGTCGGGAACCGCATCGAGCAGCATGCGCGTATAGGGGTGGCGCGGGGCCGAGAACAGGCTCTTGCCCTCGGAGATTTCAACGAGGCGGCCGAGATACATCACGCCGATGCGGCTCGCCATGTGCCGGACGACGGCGAGGTTGTGCGAGATGAAGAGGTAGGTCAGCCCCAGCCGCTCCTGCAGGTCGCGCATCAGGTTGAGGATCTGGGCCTGAACCGAGACATCGAGCGCCGATGTGGGTTCGTCGCAGACGATGAACTCGGCATCGGAGGCGAGCGCCCGGGCGATCGCGATGCGCTGGCGCTGGCCGCCCGAGAACTCATGGGGGAACTTCGTTCGGTCGTCGGGGTGCAGGCCGACGAGCATCAGGAGGTCGCCGACGCGCTCGGTGATCGCCGCCTCGCCGTCGATCAGGCTGAAGGCGCGGATCGGCTCCGCGATGATGCGCCCGACGCGCCAGCGCGGATTGAGCGAAGCGTAGGGGTCCTGGAAGATCATCTGGATGCGCCGGCGCAGGCGCTGGCGCTCATCGGCCGCCGCCGCATCGTGCATCGAGACGCCGTCGATGGTGACCGTGCCGTCGGAGGGTGGCAGCAGGCCGACCACCATGCGCGCCACGGTCGATTTGCCCGAACCGGATTCGCCGACCAGCGCGAAGGTCTCGCCCTTGCGGATCTCGAAGGAGACGCCGTCGACGGCCTTCAGGAACTGGCGTGGCGCGCGCTCGATGACACGGTTGAGCCAGGGCTTGGAGACATCAAAGACGCGCTTGAGGTCGCGGACTTCGACCAGCGGAGCGGGACCGGCAGTCATGCGGCGACCTCGCTTCCGGCTTGCGTGTCGTAGAGATGGCAGGCGACCTGGCGGCTGCCGACCGCGATCGGCTCCGGACGCTCGGTCCGGCAGCGATCGAAGGCCTGGGCGCAACGCGGGTTGAAGGCGCATCCTTGGGGGATGGCGGAGAGCCGCGGCATCGAGCCCGGAATCTGGACGAGGCGGGTGGTCTCGCCCTCGAGCGAGGGAATCGCCCCCATCAGGCCCTTCGCATAAGGATGGAGCGGCTGCTTCACCACGTCGCGGACGGGGCCGATCTCGGCGACGCGCCCGGCATACATCACCGCGACCCGGTCGGCCGTCTCGGCGATGACGCCCATGTCGTGGGTGACGAGCATGACGGAGGTGCCGCGCTCGCGGCAGAGCGCCTTGATCAACGCGATGATCTGGGCCTGGACCGAGACGTCGAGTGCGGTGGTCGGCTCATCGGCGATGATGAACTCCGGCTCGGCGCAGAGCGCCAGCGCGATCACGACGCGCTGGCGCATGCCGCCGGAGAATTCGTGCGGATAGCTGTCGATCCGCTTTTCAGGCGCGGGAATGCCGACTTCGTCGAGCAGCGCGATGGCGCGAGCCCGGGCCTGGCCGGCATCGAGATCGGTGTGGACGCGGATCGTCTCGATCAGTTGCTCGCTGATCCGGTAGAGCGGGTTCAGGCTGGTCAGCGGATCCTGAAAGATCATGCCGATGCGCTTGCCGCGGACCTTGCGCATCGCCTCGGGTGGCAGATTGTCGATGCGCTCGCCCGCCAGCCGGACCTCGCCGCCGGCGATGCGGCCGGGCGGGTCGATCAGGCCGATGATGGCCGAGCCGGTGACCGACTTGCCGGCGCCGGATTCGCCGACCACGCCGAGCACCTCGCCGCGCGCGACGTCGAACGAGATGCGGTCGAGCGCGCGCAGCGTGCCGCGACGGGTGACGAACTCGACCGTGAGGTCGCGGACGGAGAGGATGGGGGCGGCGTTTTCAGGCGGCATCGCGCTCATCTCAGCTTGGGGTTGAGCGCATCGCGCAGCCAGTCGCCGAACAGGTTGATCGACAGAGCCAGCAGGACCAGCACGAGCGAGGGAAACAGCAGGATCCACCACTCGCCCGAGAAGAGGTACTGCTGGCCGAAGCGGATCAGCGTGCCGAGCGAGGGCTGGGTCGGCGGCATGCCGACACCGAGGAAGGAGAGCGTCGCCTCCTCGATGACGGCGAGCGCCAGGTTGATCGTCGCGATGACCAGCACGGGCCCGGCGACATTGGGCAGAACGTGCTTGAGCATCACCGGCCAGGCCTTGAGGCCGATCAGCCGGGCGGCGTCGACATAGACCTTGTTCTTCTCGACGAGCGTCGAGCCGCGCACGGTGCGGGCATATTGCGCCCAGTTCGACAGGCCGATGGCGACGACGAGGACGAGCAGCGTCATCTGCTCCTGCAGCGCCGGGGGGATCAGCCCGCGGGCGACGCCGAAGACCAGCAGCGCAACCAGGATCGCGGGGAAGGAGAGTTGCACGTCGGCGACGCGCATGATCAGCGCTTCGGTGCGCCCGCCGACATAGCCGGCGACGAGACCCAAGCCCACGCCGATCACGAGCGAGAACAGCACGGAGGCCGCGCCGACCAAAAGCGAGACGCGCGAGCCGTAGAGAATGGCCGAGAAGATATCCCGCCCCTGCGAGTCCGAGCCTAGCCAGAAGACCTTGCCGGTGATCTCGTTGGGCACCATCGGCCGCGAGAACCCGTCCGACAGGTCGAGGGAGGCGGGGTCGAAAGGGTCGTAGGGCGCGATCAGCGGCGCCGCCACCGCCGCCAGCACGAGCAGCAGCGCCAGCAATGTCGCCGCAACCGTCACCGGCGAGGAGCGGAAGGAGAAGGCGATGTCGGAATCCCAGATCCGGGCGAGGCGGCCGGGAGTGCGGGGCTTTGGCGGATGAAGCGTCGTCACGGTGCGCCCTCTGTCTTTCCGGGGCTTCGCGCAGCGAAGAACCCGGAACCCACGACCGGGTGAGCCGCTTCGCCACGAGCCTTGGTCAGGGACGGTTGATCCGACAGGGCTCGGCCGGTCGTGGGTTCCGGATTGGGCCCTGCGGGCCGCCCCGAAATGACAAGGGTTGTGCTCATCGCCCCCTCACTTCGCCATGGCCGGGTTGCCGCTGCGCAGGCGCGGGTCGAGCGCGACATAGACAAGGTCGACGATCAGCGAGGTCAGCACGAAGACGAAGGCCACGAACAGGAGATAGGCCGACATCACCGGCACATCGACGAACTGCACTGCGTTGACGAAGAGGGCGCCCAGCCCCGGCCACTGGAACACCGTCTCTGTGACGATGGCGAAGGCGATCACGCCGCCGAGCTGGACGCCCGCGATGGTGATGACCGGGATCAGCGTATTGCGCAGCGCGTGGCGGAACTCGATGCGGCGCTCGGGGATGCCCCGGGCACGGGCGAAGCGGATGAAATCGGCCCGCATCACCTCGAGCATCTCGGAGCGGACGAGGCGCATGATCAAGGTGAGTTGCAGGAAGCCCAGAGTCAGCACCGGCATGATCAGCGATTTGAGGCCGCTCGTGGTGAGCAGCCCGGTGGTCCACCAGCCGATCGCGACCGTGTCGCCGCGACCGAAGGAAGGCAACCAGCGCAACTCGACGGCAAAGATGTAGATCAGCCCGATGCCGATCAGGAAGGTCGGCAGGCTGACGCCGATCAGCGAGAGCGCCATCACCAGATTGGCGATCCAGCCATCGCGCCGGATGGCGGCATAGACCCCGAACGCGATGCCTGTGACGAAGGCGAAGATCGCCGAGAGAACGGCGAGTTCCACCGTCGCCGGCAACCGTTCCAGGATCAGCGAGGAGACCTTGCGCCCCTGGCGGTAGGAGATGCCAAAATCGCCCTGCGCCGCATCCGCGACGAAGCGGGCGAACTGCAGCGGCACGGGATCGTTGAGGCCGAGACGCTCGGTCAGCTCGGCGCGATCCTGCAGCGTCGCCTCCTGGCCGAGCATGTTGACCACGGGATCGCCGACGAAGCGGAACATCGAGAAGGCGATGAAGGCGACCGCCAGCATCACGACGATGCCCTGCATCAGCGAGCGCAGGATGTAGGCGAGCATTGCGGTTCAAATCCCAGGGACGGTCACGCCAAAAACATCCTCGCCGTCATCCCGGACGCCGCAAAGCGGCGTTCCGGGATCCATCATAGGGAACCGCGCTCTATGATGGATCCCGGATCGGCGCGGCTGCGCCGCTTGTCCGGGATGACGGCAGAGGTTCATCTGCCCATCCGCGCGGACTACGAGCCCTTGAAGCTCACCATCTTCAGCTTCGGGTTGTTGCCGACGTCGACCGGGATATCGAGCGAGGTCTTCATCGCGTAGCTGAGCGACTGGTTGTGGATCGGCAGATAGATCGTCTCGTCCTTGAGCCGGGCCCAGAGCTTGGCGATGGTGGCGTCGCGTTTGGGCAGATCGACCTCCTTCGACAGCGACTCGATCATCGTGTCGATCTCGGCGTTCTTGAAGCCGGTGGCGTTCCAGGAGCCCTGCGAGCCGGTGCGCGAATGGTACATGTAGGAGAAGATGTAGTCGGAATCATAGGTCGGGACGCCCCAGCCGAGGAGGTAGAACTCGGTCTCCGGCGGGTTCTTCTGGATCAGGTTGAAGTGGATCGACTTCGACTGCGAGACCAGGTTCACCTTGACGCCGATCTGCGCGAACATGCCGACCGCCGCTTGGCAGATGCCCTCGTCGTTGACGTAGCGGTCATTGAGGCAGTGCAGCGTCACGGAGAAGCCGTTGGGATAGCCGGCTTCCGCCAGAAGCGCCTTGGCCTTGGCGTTGTCGACCGCTGGAAAACTGTCCAGTTCCTTGGTCCAGCCATTGACGAAGGGCGGCATGATGACGCCGGTCGGCACCGACTCGCCGCGCATGACGACGCGCTGGATCGCCGGCCGGTTGATCGCCATGTTGAGGGCCTGGCGCACCTTCTTGTCGGCGAAGGGGTTCTTGCCCTGCACGTCGTCGCCCTTCAGGTCGGCAGAGGCGACGTCCATGCCGAAGAAGATGGTGCGGTTCTCGGCACCGGAGTTCACCCGCAGGTTCGGCTGGCTCTTGAGGCGGGCGATGTCCTGCACCGGCACGTCCTGGACGAAGTCGACCTCGCCCGAGAGCAGCGCCGCGACGCGGGTGGCGTCCTGCTTGATCGGCACCAGCGTCAGCTCGGTGATCTCGAGCGGGACCTTGGCCTTGTTCCAGTAGGCGTCGTTGCGCTTCATCACCGTCTTCACGTCGGCCTCGCGCGAGACGAGCACGAAGGGGCCGGTGCCGTTGGCGTTGCGAACGGCGAAATTCTCTTCCTTGTTCTTGAAGTCCTGCGCCTTGGTGGCGTTGTTCTTTTCCGCCCAGGCCTTGCTCATGATGCGGATCGAGGAGGTGTTGTTGACCAGCAGCGGGTTCGGCCCCTTGGTCTTGATGCGCACCGTCAGGTCGTCGACCTTGCTGACCTTCTCGACCGAGGTGAGATAGCCTTTGAAGTCCGAGGTCGGTTGCATGGCGCGCTCATAGGAGAACACCACGTCGTCGGCCGTGAAGGACGCTCCATCATGGAACTTGACGCCCGATACCAGCTTGAACTCCCAGGTCGTCGGGTCGTCAGGAAGGACCCGCCAGGACGAGGCCAGCAGCGGAAGCAGCTTGCCGGTGTGGTCGCGCTCGGTCAGGCTTTCATAGATGTGCTGGTTGAGCGAGGTGGTGGGCCCCTCGTTCTGCCCATGGGGGTCAATCGTCAGGGCATCGCCCGCGGCGGCCCATTTCAGCGGTCGGGCCTCGGCGGCGCCCAGCGCCAGCAGCGAAACCCCGAGTAAAGCGGCCGTAAGGCCGAAGACACGCGCTTTCATCGAAAAACACCTCCCCAAGCAGGCACCGTCGGGTGCCCCAAGGGAGTGATGTTAGGGGCAGCTCGTGCGCGAGTCACGGGGGAGATGCGCCCCCGACGCATGGCATTTCCGAGCAATTGCCTAAGGCGTGCTCAGCAGTCGGCCAGGACGCTGGATCAGACCGCTGCGACGGGTGCTATTGCCGGGTAGGCCGAGGCCGCCCGCTGGCGTTCCCGTGCCAGGAGCCACTTCGCCGCCCCCCACGCCGCGACAGCCAGTGCGGCCCCCGCGATGACGTCGACGAGGTAGTGGCTTCCCTCGATCGGAATGGCCACCAGCATCAATGCGTTGAGCCCGACCCCGAACCAGCGCCAGTAGGGCGCTCCCCAGAAGCCTAGCATCAGGAGGACGGCCGACACGGTATGGAAGCTCGGGAAGGTCACCAATCCCTGGGCACCGTCGAGATCGACGAGTTTCATGCTGCCCTCGCGCAGGGCCTGGGCATGCTGGGCGAACTCGAGCGGGACGGCCAGGACGATGTTGGGGTGGTCCGCCGGCGTGATGCCGAGATGGACCACCGGACTCAGCGCGGGCAGCAGCGTCGCGATGGCGACGGTCACGATCGCCGCGAGCGCATAGCTCAGCAGGAAGCGGTCGAGATGACGGTGGGCTCCGATCGCCGCGAGGACGATCGGCAGGAGCGCCGTCTGCGGCAGCATCGAGTGGTAGGCGAGGACCAGAACCTCGTGAATGGCCGGATTGGCGTCGAGCACGGACAGCCAGAAGCGCCAGTCGAAGCCCAGGGCCACGTCCATCGCCTGGAACCATTCGTCGCGCAGGGGCATGGCCAGGGACGTACCGCTGTAGGACAGCGAGCCGACCATGAAGATCAGGAGCAGCAGTTCGGCCATCGCGCGGGTCAAGCGGGCGAGGCGCTCGTCGGGACGGCGCTGCGAATAGAAGGCTGAGATCGCCAGAAGGCTCGCGACCACGCCGAGGATGACGAGCAGGTCGCCCGCCTTCAGGCCCACGCCGGTCGCAGACCAGATCGCCAAGCTGATCAGCGAGATCGCGCCAATGAGAGCCCACAGCGTCCGCGACGCTCTCCACCCGTCTCCCGCCATGCCGCAACCCCTCCCCGATGGTGGAGAGCAGTGGCACGACTCTCTAAAAACTCCGTTGAGATTGGCAAAGGGCGCTCCCCCCGCGCGCGTCGCCGCGGGGGGCCGGAGCTGGCCCCCTCAGCGCGAAAGCTCGGCGATCAGCTTGCGCACGAACTGCGTGCCGGCATCGAGCTGCGCCACCGTGATGAACTCGTCGGGCTGATGGGCCTGGGCGATGTCGCCAGGGCCGCAGACCACGGTCGACCAGCCGGCGCGCTGGAACAGGCCGCCCTCCGTGCCATAGGCGACGACATGGCGGCCATTGTCGCCGGTCAGGCGGCGGCAGAGTTCCTCGGCCGCACCGTTCTCCTCGGGGCCCATAGCGGGGGTGTCGGAGGTGACGACGAAGTCGATGCCGGTCTCGGGCGCGATCGCCTGCATCTGCGCCTCCAGCGCGACAACCTCGGCGCGGTAGCGCTGCTCGTAGCTCTCGAAGCTCTCTCCGGGGATGCAGCGGACCTCATGGGTGAACATGCAGTGCTCAGCGGTGATGTTGACCGCCGTACCGCCCTGCACGACGCCGACATGGAGCGTGGTGTAGGGCGGCTCGAAACCGTTGCCCGGCGCAGTGCGGGCCTTGTTCTCGGCCATGACCTGATTGTGCCAGTCGATCAGGCGCCCGGCGATCATGACGGCGGGCACGCCGACATCGACGCGGCTGGAATGGACGGCGTGGCCGCGCACCGTCGTCCTCATCCGCATGCCACCCTTGTGGCCGGTGACGACCTGCATCATCGAGGGCTCGCCGACGATGACCGCGGCGGGCTTCATTCCATCCTTCGCCATCGCCTCGATCAGCACGCGGGCGCCCTGGCAGCCGACCTCCTCGTCATAGGAGAGCGCGATGTGGACCGGCCGCTTCAGCGGCGCCGCCAGCATCTCCGGCACCAGCGCCAGTGCGATGGCGTCGAAGCCCTTCATGTCGCAGGTGCCGCGGCCGAAGAGCTTGCCGTCCCGCTCGGTCAGCGTCCAGGGATCGGAAGTCCAGTCCTGCCCTGCGACGGGCACGACGTCGGTGTGGCCGGAGAGGACGACGCCGCCCTCCACCTTCGGTCCGATCGTGGCGTAGAGGTTGGCCTTCTGCCCGTCTGCGCTCGGCGCCAGCCGGCTCTCGACGCCGAGACCTGCGAGATAATCGCGGCAGAAATGGATCAACTCGAGATTGCTGCGCTGGGATTCGGTGTTGAACGAAACCAGCCGGGCCAGCATCTCCTTCGGGGTCATCGTCACGCGGCGTCTCTCCAAAATGCGGCGCGAGGCAGGTTTCGTGCCGAGCCCGCCGGTAGGCCGAGCCTGATATATGTCCTAAGCCTCCCGCGGGCCGCTGCCAACGATCCGTTTCCGTCCATCGCCGCGCACCCCTATAACGGCAGTGGGACATGAGAGGCTCCGCATGCATTTCGACGTCACTCTGGCAGACATCCAGGCCGCCGCCGCGCGCATCGCCGGCAAGATCCGGCGCACGCCGACCTTCTACAGCGCCGGGCTTTCGGCGCGGCTGGGCGTCGAGACCGTCGTCAAGGTCGAGAGCCTGCAGCTTGGCGGCTCCTTCAAGGTGCGCGGCTGCTTCAACAAGCTGATGGGGCTGAGCGAGGCCGAGCGCGCGCGCGGCGTCGTCACCGTCTCGGGTGGCAATCACGCCATCGCGGTGGCGCTGGTCGCCAAGACGATGGGCTGCCGCGCGCTGGTGCTGATGCCGCAGAACGCGGCCGCCTTCAATGTCGAGATGGCGCGCGGTCTCGGGGCCGAGATCGAGCTCTGCGCGGATTCGATCGAAGCCTTCGCAAAGGCCGAGGATTATGCCGCCCAGGGCATGACCAACGTCCATTCCTATGACGATCCGGCGATCATCGCCGGCCATGGCTCGCTCGGGCTGGAGATGAACAACGATGCCGGCGGGCGGCTCGACCATGTCTTCATCTCGATCGGCGGCGGTGGCTTCGCGGCCGGCGTCGGCGCGGCGATGAAGGGGCTCGACCCGGCCCTGCGCATCCATGGCGTCGAAACCGAGGGCGCGACCGCGATGACGCAGGCGCTGGAAGCAGGCAAGCCGGTGCCGATCCGCCCGACCTCGATCGCGCGCACGCTGGGAGCCCCCTTCGCGACGGAGCGGACGATGGCCGCCGCGCGCCAGTTCCTCGAGGACATCGTGATCGTGCCCGACGCCGAGGCCGTGCGGGAGATCACCTGGGTGCTGCAGAACGGGCGCGTGCTGCTGGAGCCGGCGGCCTCCTGCGTCGTGGCTGCCGCGCTGGCGCGCAAGGAGATGTTCAAGCCGGGCGAGCGCGTCGGGCTCGTGCTCTGCGGCTCGAATGTCGCGCTCGACGACATCGCCGCCTGGCGGACGCAGTTCGGGGTTTGATGTCCCCTCCCCCCGCTTGCGGTGGGGAGGGAGAAGAGGAGCGCAGTGCGGTTAGCGCGCGGCGGGGTCGCAGCGCCCGCGCTTGACGCTGCCGCGCGTTCGGGCTTGTGGAAAGAGGTGTCGCGCCCGACCGATGAGGCGGGGGGCCGCAGCGGCGGGCGCGGACGGAAGCGGAGGCATGACCCATGACGATCCTCGACCATAAAACGCAGCCGCAGGACAAATGGCGCGACGGCGTCATGACCGAAATGCGGGTTTCCGCCCTGGTCGAGAGCAAGCAGCTCTGCATTTTCGAGCAGTTCTGCGAGCCTGGCCTGGGCGCGCCGATGCATCTGCACGCGGTCGAGGAGGTGCTCGAGGTGATGGGCGGCACGGCCGAGATCTATCTGCGCGACAAGACCATGGTCGTCACCGCCAACCAGTCCGTTCTGGTGCCGGCGGGCGCCCGCCACGGCTTCAAGAACATCGGCACCGACACGCTGCATGTGCGCGCGACGCTGGCGGCGGCGATCTTCGAGGCGTCCTATGACGACCGCAACGAATTGTCGCGCCGCTACGTTCCCGCCGACGCCTGATCAGCGCCGTAGAACCCTGCCGATCCCGCGATCCGCCGCCGGCGGATCGGTTTCGTCCTTTTCGAGGTCACGATGCCCAAAGCCGAACTCATTGCCGCCCTTCACCCCGAACTCACCGCCATCCGCCGCGACCTGCACCGCCACCCCGAGCTGATGTACGACGTGCATCGCACGGCCGGCGTCGTCGCGCAGAAGCTGACGGAATGGGGCGTGGACGAGGTCGTGGCCGGCATCGGCAAGACCGGCGTCGTCGGCGTCATCAAGGGCCGCAACCAAGGCTCCGGCAAGGTGATCGCGATGCGGGCCGACATGGACGCGCTGCCGATCCACGAGGAGACCAATCTCGAGCATCGCTCGACCGTGCCGGGCAAGATGCACGCCTGCGGCCATGACGGCCACACCGCCATGCTGCTGGGTGCCGCCAAGTATCTCGCCGAGACCCGCGATTTCGACGGGACGGCGGTGGTCATCTTCCAGCCGGCCGAAGAAGGCGGCGCCGGCGCCAAGGCGATGATCGAGGACGGGCTGATGACCCGCTTCGGCATCCAGGAGGTCTATGGCATGCACAACAAGCCGGGCCTGCCCATCGGCCAGTTCGACGTGCGCAAGGGCCCGACCATGGCCGCCGCCGATCGCATCCACATCAAGATCGAGGGCAAGGGCGGGCATGCCGCGGCCCCCCACCGGGTCAACGACCCGATCGTCGCCGCCTGCCAGTTGGTGACGGCGCTGCAGACGATTTCGTCGCGCAATGCCGACCCGCTCGACTCCATCGTCGTCTCGGTGACCGCGATGAATGCGGGCGAGGCCTTCAACGTCATCCCGCAAACCGTCGAGCTCAAGGGCTCGGTGCGGACGCTGACGCCGCAGATGCGCGAGCTCGCCGAGAAGCGCATCAAGGAGGTCACCGCCGGTATCATGAGCGCCTTCGGGATGAGCGTCGTCTGCGACTATCTCCACGGCTACCCCGTGACCTTCAACCATGCGGAGCAGGCCGAGTTCGTGGTCGGCACGATCGAGGCCGCCTTCGGCGAGGGCAAGGTCGACACGACAGTGCCGCCGACGATGGGCTCGGAGGATTTCTCCTACATGCTCGAGGAGCGCCCCGGCGCCTTCATCAACATCGGCAATGGCGACTCGGCGGGCCTGCATCACCCGGCCTATGAGTTTAACGACGAGGTCATCCCGGTCGGCGTGACCTATTGGGCAAATCTCGTCGAAACGGCGATGCCGGCCAAGGCCTGAAGGGTTCCCGCCTCATGCACGACATCGACTGTCTGGTGATCGGGGCCGGCGTCGTCGGCCTCGCGACGGCCCGCGCCCTGGCACTCGCCGGGCGCGAGGTCGTCATCGCGGAAGCGGCCGAGGGCATCGGCACGCAGACCTCGGCGCGCAACAGCGAGGTCATCCATGCGGGAATCTATTATCCGCCGGGCTCGCTGAAGGCGAAGGTCTGCGTCGAGGGGCGCAAGCGGCTCTATGCCTATCTCGGTGAGCGCGGCCTGCCCCACAAGGCCTGCGGCAAGCTGATCGTCGCCACCAGCGCCGCGCAGAAGCCGGCGCTGGAGACGATCATGGCCCGCGCCCAGGCCTCCGGCGTCGACAGCCTGCGCTGGCTCGACGCCGCGGAGGCCAAGGCGAGGGAACCGGAGGTGCGCTGCGAGATCGCGCTGCTCTCGCCGGAGACCGGCGTGGTCGACAGCCATGCCTTCATGCTGTCGCTGCTCGGCGAATGCGAGGCGGCGGGTGGCTCGCTGGCGCTCAACACGCCGATCGCCGGATGGCGTCGCGAGGCGGACGGCTTCAGCGTCGATTTCGGCGGCGATGAGCCCGCGACCTATACCGTCAGGACGATCGTGAATTCGGCCGGCCATGGCGCGCCGAAGCTGTTGGGGCGGCTGGAGGGCTTCCCGCCCGAGCATGTGCCGGTGCAGCACTACGCCAAGGGCAATTACTTCGCGCTGCTGGGCAAGCAGCCCTTCTCGCATCTGGTCTACCCGGTACCCGAGGCGGCGGGCTTAGGGATCCACGCCACGATCGACATGGGCGGGCGGGTCAAGTTCGGGCCGGATGTCGAATGGGTCCAGCACGATCAGGACCTCGTCGTCGATCCGCAGCGGGCCGAGAAGTTCTACGCCGCAATCCGGACCTATTGGCCGGCCCTGCCCGACGGCGCGCTCGTCGCCGACTATGCCGGCATCCGCCCGAAGCTGCATGATTCGACCCAGCCGATGCCCGATTTCCGCATCGACGGGCCGGCCGTCCATGGTGTGGACGGGCTGGTCAACCTTTTGGGCATCGAAAGCCCCGGCCTGACGAGTTCGCTGGCGATCGCGGAGATGGTGGTGGAGCGGCTGCGGGCCTGACGCCCGTCATGCTCGGGCGAAGACCCGAGCATCTCAGGCCGACGAGGCCGCCGTGCCGGCGCTCCATTCTGGAAGAGCTTCTCGGGTCTGCGCTTCGCTTCGCCCGAGAATGACGCCGGCGGTCAGCCCCTCAGCGCCCTGAACGCCTCGCTGGCCTCTTTCGCCAGTTGCGTCACGCGCGTCCAGTCGCCGGATGCGATGGCGTCCGCCGGCACCAGCCAGGAGCCGCCGACGCAGATGACCTGCGGCAAGGCGAGATAGCTGGCGAGGTTGTTCAGGCCGACGCCGCCGGTCGGGCAGAAGCGCATCTGCGGGAACGGGCCCGAGAGCGCCTTGAGCGCGGGGGGCCCACCCGCCGTCTCGGCCGGGAAGAACTTCGCGACGGTGCGGCCGGCGGCGACCGCGCGCATGCAGTCCGACGCGGTGGCGACGCCCGGCAGCCAGGGCAGCCCGGCCGCCTTCAGCGCCTCGTCGACGGCTTCAGAAAAGCCGGGGCTGACGACGGCTTTGGCGCCGGCATCCTTGACCTGCCGGACCTGCGCCGGCGTGACGACCGTGCCGGCGACCGGCAGCGCGTCCGGCACCGATCTGGCGATGGCTTCCAGCGCCGCCAGCCCGGCCGGGCGGCGCAGCGTGACCTCGACGACGTCGATGCCGCCGGCGACGAGGGCGTGCGCCAGGTCGATGGCGCGCGAGGCGTCTTCGATCACCACGACCGGAATCACGCCACAGGCTTCGAGGCGGGCAATCGCAGCGGTCTCGTCCATGGTCGGCGTCTTTCAATCGTTTGAACGGGTGCGGGCGGTCTACTCCTTCGCCCAGTAGACGTCGAGGCCCTGCGGCCGGTCGAGGAGGAGGTCGACGGGCAGCGGCACGGAACGGCCTAAGGCCGCCTTCAGCACGGCCTCCTTCTGCGCGCCCGCGACCAGCAGGCTCGCCCAACCCGCGCCCGCCAAGCGCGCGGGCGACAAGGAGAGTCGCGGCGGCAGGCCGGGCGGCGTGGCGATGCAGATGCCGCTGTCGGGCCGCGCGCCAAAGCGTGCCTCCTCGCCGGGGAACAGCGAGGCGATGTGGCCGTCGGTGCCCATGCCGCTGACGACGAGATCCAGCGGCGGCAGGCTCGCGAGTTCGGAGGCCAGCGCAGCAGCGGCCGCCTCGATATCGCTGCCATGGCCATGGAAGGACAGGAACCGGACCCGCCCCTCGCACAGCGGCGCGAATTGCGCGCGGATCATGCGCTCGTTCGAGGCTGCGTCGGCGGCGGCGACGAAACGCTCGTCGGTCGGCAGCAGCGTGACCTTCTCCCAGGCCATCTCGCGGGAGCCGAGCGCAGCGAGGAAGCGGGCCGGCGTCGTGCCGCCGGGCACCGCGAGCGAAGCCCTGCCCTGCCCCGCCAGCAGCGCGCGCAGGCGGATGGCGACGGCCTCGGCCAGCGCCTCCGAGGCGTCGGCCAGGGTCGCGAAGCGGTGCCAGGCGAGAGGACCTTGCGGCCGCATCACTCGAAGTCCGGATCGGCCCAGGAGCGTCCCTCGCGCTCGATCAGGCCGATCGCCTGCGAGGGCCCCCAGGAGCCGGCGGCATAGCGATGCGGATGGGGGGCGTATTCCTGCCAGCCGGCGATGATCGGATCGACCCAGCGCCAGGCCTGCTCGACCTCGTCGCGATGCATGAACAGCGTCTGGTCGCCGCGGATGACGTCCGTCAGCAGCCGCTCATAGGCGTCGGGCGTGCGCTCGTCGAAGGCGGTGGAATAGCGCAGGTTGAGCTGGCGCGGCACGATCTTGAGCCGGCCCGAGCCCGGCACCTTCATCATCAGCTGGAGCTGGACGCCGTCATTGGGCTGCAGGCGGATCAGCAGGCGGTTGGCATAGAGCTTGTCGCAGGAGCCGCCGCCGAAGATCGAATGCGGCACCGGCTTGAAGGTGACGACGATCTCCGAATAGCGCTGCGCCATGCGCTTGCCCGTGCGCAGATAGATCGGCACGCCGGCCCAGCGCCAGTTGTCGAGTTCGCAGCGGATCGAGACGAAGGTCTCGGTGTTGCTGAGATGGCCGAGTTCGTCGGCATAGCCGCGCACACGCTGGCCGTCGATCTGGCCGGTCCCGTACTGGCCGCGCACCGTGTAGCGCTCGACATCGGGCCCGACGATCGGCCGCAGCGCCTTCAGAACCTTGATCTTCTCGTCGCGCACGGCGCCGGCCTCGAGCAGGTTGGGCGGCTCGATGGCGAAGAGAGTGAGCAGCTGCATGAGATGATTCTGCACCATGTCGCGCATCTGCCCGGCCTTGTCGTAATAGCCGGCGCGGGCCTCCAGGCCGACCGTCTCCGCGACCGTGATCTGGACATGGTCGATGTCGCGGCCGGTCCAGGAGCGCTCGAAGAGCGTGTTGGCGAAGCGCAGCACCAGCAGGTTCTGGACGGTTTCCTTGCCGAGATAATGGTCGATCCGGTAGGTGCGGTACTCCGGCAGGATGCGCGCGACGGCGTCGTTGATCTCGCGCGCGGAGGCGAGATCGCGCCCCAGCGGCTTCTCGAGGATGACGCGCGAGGTCGGCGTCAGGATGTCGGCGGCGGCGAGGTTCTCGCAGATCGGGATGAAGAGGTCGGGCGGCGTCGAGAGGTAGAAGGAGCGCACGCGACCATCGTCGCCGAGCGCCTTCTTGAGCGCCTTGTAGGTCTCCGGCTTCACCGCATCGAGCAGAACGATGGTGAGGCGCTGCTGGAAGGCGTGGATATGATCCGGGGAGAGCCCTTCCTCCTTCAGCCGCTTGGCGATCTGCTTCGGGAGCCCTTCGACATCCTCCTGCTTGCGGACGATGCAGAGGATGCGGCTCTCGCCCGGCAGAACGCCTTCGCGGCTGCGCTGGGCGAGCGCCGGAAAGAGCTTGCGCATGGCGAGATCGCCACCCGCGCCGAAGATCACCAGGTCGAAGGCCGGAACCGGCGTGCGCTCGGGAATGGTTTCGGGCCGCAGGATGCGGCCGGCAATATCGTCCATCGTTCAGTCATCTCCGTGCCCGTCCGCGAATCCGGCGCAGCGTCCATCTGGACGGCGGGCTTGCGACGAGAATGAGACCAAGTGCCGCGATTGCCAAACGCTCAGAGCGCAGGGCGGCCGGCCGTCAACCGCGGCGGAAGCCCTCGCTGGCGGTCAAAAGCTGCCGGGCATAGTCCGTCTGCGGGTTGCGGGCCGCGAGCGTGCCCGCCGTCATCTCCTCGACGCCGCGGCCGAACTGCATGACCAGTAAGCGCTCGCACATATGGCCGACGACGGCAAGGTCGTGGCTGACGAGGACGTAGGTCAGCTTGCGCTCGTGGCGCAGCGCCTGGAGCAGGTTCAGCACCTCGGCCTGGATCGAGACATCGAGGGCGGAGGTCGGCTCGTCGAGCAGCAGGATGGCGGGTTCCAGCACGAGCGCGCGCGCAATCGCGACGCGCTGGCGCTGGCCGCCTGAGAGCTGATGCGGATAGCGGAAGCGGAAGGAGGCAGGCAGCCCGACCTCGGACATTGCCCGCCCGATCCGTTTCTCAGCGTCGCCGATTCCATGGATGGCGAGCGGCTCGGCCAGGGTGTCGTCGACGGTCTTCTTGGGGTGGAGCGAACCATAGGGGTCCTGGAAGACCATCTGGACAGCGCGGTAGAAGGCCTTGTCGCGGATCTTCGGCTGGGTCTGCCCGGTGATCTCCACGGTACCGCTCCAGTCGCGGTTCAGCCCCGAGAGCACGCGCAGCACGGTCGACTTGCCCGAGCCGGACTCGCCAACGATGCCGTAGCTCTCACCGGTGGTCACCGAGAAGGACAGGTCCTTCACGACATGCGAGTCGCCGAAGGAGACGTTGAGGTTTTCGACGCGGATGGCTGGGTGGTCGGTCATGCGGGCAACTCGCTGTCATTCCGGGGCTTCGCGCAGCGAAGAATCCGGAACCCACGACTGGGCGTACCATTCGGGCTGCATGCTGGTTCAACCCGGTCGTGGGTTCCGGGTTCGCTGCTGCGCAGCGCCCCGGAATGACAGAGGAGGGTCGCGCGCATCATGCCAGCCATGCCGGGTCGCGGGTGAGCGTGGCGAGTTCGGCCTTGGGATGGTCGAGATCCGGCAGGCAGCCGAGCAGGCCGAGCGTATAGGGATGGCGCCGGGCGCGGGCGGATTCGTCGGCGAGTTCGGCGGCCGGCAGCGTCTCCATCGCCTTGCCGCCATACATGACGATGACGCGGTCGCAGAAGGACTGCACCAGATGCAGGTCGTGGCTGATGAAGATCAGCCCCATGCCGCGCTGGGTGACGAGATCGTCGAGGATTTTCAGGATCTGCAGCTGAACTGTGACGTCCAGCGCCGAGGTCGGCTCGTCGGCGATCAGGATGTCGGGCTCGGCGATCAGCATCATCGCGATCATCACGCGCTGGCCCATGCCGCCCGAGACCTCATGCGGATAGAGATCGTAGACGCGCGCGGGCTCGCGGATCTGGACCTGCTCCAGCATGGCGAGCGAGCGTTCCTTCGCCTCGCGGGCGCTGGCCTTGTGGTGGACGCGGTAGGCTTCCGCGATCTGGTCGCCGACGGTGCGGACCGGGTTGAGCGAGAATTTCGGGTCCTGCATCACCATCGAGATGCGGCGTCCGCGCAGCTTGCGGCGAGAGCGCTTGTCCATGGTCAGGAGATCCTGCCCCCGGAAGACCATGCGGTCGGCCGTGACCACGCCGGGCGGCGGGATCAGGTCGAGGATGGCGCGGCCGGTCATCGACTTGCCCGAGCCGGATTCGCCGACGATGCCGAGCCGCTCGCGCCCGAGCGTGAAGGAGAGGCCGCGCACGGCATGGACGATGCCGGTGGGCGTATGGAAATCGACGCGCAGATTGTCGAGTTCGAGGAGGGGCTGTTCTTTTGCGGTCTCATTCATGGCGCTCACCTCGCATCCATGACGTCGCGCAGGCCGTCGCCGAGCAGGTTGAAGCCGAGCGCGACGACGCAGATCGCAAGGCCCGGGAAGGTCGCGACCCACCACTGGTCGAATATCTGTTCGCGGCCGGCCGAGATCATCGCGCCCCATTCGGGAATCGGCGGCTGGGCGCCCAGCCCCAGGAAGCCGAGGCCGGCGGCGATGAGGATGACGCCCGCCATGTCGAGCGTGGTGCGCACGATCAGCGAGGGCAGGCAGAGCGGCACGACATGTTTCCAGACGATGCGCCATTGCGAGGCGCCCTGCAGGCGGATCGCGGCGATGTAGTCCTGCTGGCGGATGATCAGCGTCTCGGCGCGGGCGACGCGGGCGTAAGGAGGCCAGGCGGTGATGGCGATGGCGATGACCGCGTTCTCCAGCCCCGGGCCGAGCGCCGCGACGAAGGCGAGCGCCAGAACGAGGCGCGGAAAGGCCAGGAAGACGTCGGTCATGCGCATCAGCGCGCGGTCGACCCAGCCGCCGAGATAGCCAGAGGCTGCGCCGATGAGCAGGCCGATCGGCCCGACCGAGACGACGACGAGCAGCACGATCACCAGCGTGACGCGGGTGCCGTAGACGATGCGGCTGAAGATGTCGCGGCCGAGCGAATCCGTGCCGAAGATATTGGTGCCGGAGGGCGGCAGCAGGCGGCGGTCGAGATTCTGCGCCAGCGGGTCGGCCGTGGCGATCAGCGGCGCGAAGGCCGCGACCAGGAGCAGCGCGACGATGATGCAAAGCCCGACCATGGCGAGCGGGTTGCGCCGGAAGGCGAGCCATTTCCGGTACATCTGCCCGAGCCGCGCCTGGCGGCGGGAGGACGGGGAGTCGGTGAGGAGATAGTCGGTCCAGGTGGTCATGTCGGCCTCAGCGCGTGCGCGGATCGACCAGTCGGCCGAGGATGTCGGACAACAGGTTGACGCCGATGAAGACCGCCCCGATCACCAGCGTGCCGCCCAGCACCGCGTTCATGTCGGCGTTGAGGAGCGAGTTGGTGAGATAGCGGCCGAGCCCCGGCCAGGCGAAGATCGTCTCGGTCAGCACCGAGCCTTCGAGCAGGTGCATGTAGGACACCGCGATCACCGTCACCAGCGGCACGAAGGCGTTGTGCATCGCGTGGCGCCAGACGACGCGGAACTCGGACAGCCCCTTCACCCGCGCGGCGATGACGTATTGCTGCTGCAGCTCGGTGATCATGAAGCTGCGCGTCATGCGGCTGATATAGGCGACGCTGAGGATGCCCAGCACGGAAGCCGGCAGGACGAGATGGGACCAGGCGTCACGCACCGCCTCCCAGTCGCCCTCGAGCGCCGCGTCGATCATCAGGATGCCGGTGACGGGCGTGATCAGGTCCTGGAAGGCGACGCCGGCGCGGCCGGGCCCGCCGACCCAGCCGAGCTTGGCGTAGAACAGTAGCAGCCCCATCAGGCCGAGCCAGAAGACGGGGATCGAATAGCCGAACAGGCCGATGATGCGGGCGACCTGGTCGGGCCAGCGGCCCTGATAGACGGCTGCGACGACGCCGAGCGGGATGCCGAGCAGGCAGCCTATCAGCGTGCCGAGCGTCGCCAGTTCCAGCGTCGCCGGAAAGACCCGCTTGATGTCGTCGACGACGGTGTTGGAGGTCAGAACCGAGCGGCCAAGGTCGCCGGTGAAGACCTTGCCGACATAAACGGCGAATTGCTGCCAGAGCGGCTTGTCGAGGCCGAGTTCGATGCGCGCGGCCTCGTAGGTTTCGGGCCGGGCGTTGTCGCCGACGACCGCCAGGACCGGGTCGATCGGGATGACCCGGGCGATGAAGAAGGTGATCAGCAAGAGGCCGAAGATGGTGATGGCTACGGTCACGAGCTCGCGCGAGGCGATCCTCGCCCAGCGGCCGGCCGTTTCACCCCATGAGCGCCTGCGAACCGGGCTTTCCACCACGCTCGTCATACCAGCTTCATTCCATGTCTGGGATCGGGACCGGCCCTGCCGGGCCATCCGGAAGCAAAAGCCCCGCCGCGGCCAGGATCGGCCGGGGCGGGGCTCGTTGTCGTGAAACTCAGTTCTTCGAGATCGGCGCGTAGAAATTGGTGTCCGAGCTCGGGCCGATGACCCAGCCCTTGACGCCCTTGCGGTCCGCCGAAACCTC
The DNA here is from genome assembly GCF_042466375.1 of Allobosea sp. R86505. NCBI lineage: Bacteria > Pseudomonadati > Pseudomonadota > Alphaproteobacteria > Hyphomicrobiales > Alloboseaceae > Allobosea > Allobosea sp. R86505. Next base: position 4,399,242 of record NZ_JAXHPY010000001.1, read on the forward strand.
AACCTGCTGGAACATGATGACGAAGGGCGAGACCTTCTGGTGCTCGCGCTGCAGCGTGCCATAGACGGCGGCGCGCTTGGCGGCATCCTTCTCCAGCACATTGGCCTGCGTGGTCTTGGTCATCTCCGGGATGTCCCAGGCATTGCGCCAGGCCAGCGTCTTCGACTTCGCGTCCTCGCCATTGTTCTCGTTGATGGCGAAGGTCTCGGCATTGGTGTGCGGGTCGAGATAGTCCGGGCCCCACTGGCCGATATAGATGTCATGGGTGCGGGCGCGGTACTTGGTCAGGGTCTGCTTGCCGTCACCGGGGATCAGCTCGAGCTTGACGCCGGCCTGGCCCCAGGTCGACTGGATCGCCTGGGCGATGTCGGTGATCGGGCTGACCGAGCGGACGTCCATGGTCACCGTGAAGCCGTTGGGCAGGCCGGCCTTGGCGAGCAGTTCCTTGGCCTTGGTGGGGTTGTAGGAATAGGGCTTGTCGTCGATCGCGCCGAGGAAGCCCTTGGGCAGGAACGACTGGTGCGCCTTGTAGGTGCCCTCGACGATATTACGCTCGATCGAGGCATAGTCGACCAGATATTTCAGCGCCTCGCGCACCTCCGGCTTGGCGAAGTTCGGATTCTTCGTGTTGAGCCCGAGATAGAGGATGTAGCCCTTGTCGCCCTGGACGAGCTCGACGTCCTTGTTGGCCTTCACCGCCGTGAGCTGGTCCTTGGACAGGTTGCGGGCGATGTCGATGTCGCCCTTTTCGAGCAGCAGGCGCTGCGAGGCCGGCTCGGCGACATGGCGCACGACGATGCGCTTGTTCTTCGGCGCGCCCTTGTACCAGGCCTCGTTGGCGTCGAGCGTGTACTGCTCGTTGGGACGGTAGGCGCGGACCTTATAGGCGCCGGAGCCGGCCGAGTTCTGCTTCAGCCAGCCATTGCCCCAGTCGCCGTCCTTCTCATTGGCCTTGACCAGCTTGCTGTCGACGATCGAGGCGACGCCCGAGGTCAGGCAGTTGAGGAAGAAGGTCGGCGCGAAGGGCTTGGAGACGGTGATGACGAGGGTGGAGTCGTCGGTCGCCTTCACCTTCTCGGTGACGTTGTCCTTGGTGAAGCCGAACTGGGCGAGGATGAAGCCGGGCGACTTGTTCAGCGTCACGGCGCGCTGGAAGGAATAGACCACGTCGGCCGCCGTCAGCGGGTTGCCGGAGTGGAACTTTACGCCGGGGCGCAGCTTGAAGGTGTAGGTCAGGTTGTCGGGCGTGACGCTCCAGCTCTGGGCGAGTTCGGGAACGAGCTCGTTGTTCTTGGCGAGATCTACGCCCATCAGCTTGTCATAGAGGTTGGTGACGACCTCGACGCCGGAGAATTCGAAGGCCTCGGCCGGATCGAGCGAGATGATGTCGTCGATCTGCTTGGCCATGACCACCGTGTCCTTCGGGGTCTGGGCGAGGGCCACGGTGGTCTGGGCGGTCGTCGCCAGCAAGGCCGTAAAGGCCGACGCCACCATCAATTTCGCAACGTGACGCATCGCATTCCCCATCGGTTCGGATTGGCGGCCGCTCTGCAGCCATTGGCGTGAATGTGGAACCAGTCGGCGGCTTCTGTCCAGTAGGACGAGGCCCGTGTCCAGATGTGGGTGCACAGTTCTTGTGCATCGATCTGGCCAGGATCGGGCAATGCATCGCGAGTTGCGGCTTTGCGCGCCCTCCCCGCCTCGCTAACGTGAAGCGCTCCGGCGCCAGCCGGCCCATGACAAGCAGGTGCCCAGCCCTTGGCCATCATCGCCGCGCTCCACCACGTCACGCATTACCGCTACGATCGGCCGGTCACGCTCGGACCCCAGATCATCCGCCTGCGCCCTGCGCCGCATTGCCGGGCGGCGATCAACAGCTATGCGCTGAAGGTCACCCCGGCCGAGCATTTCGTGAACTGGCAGCAGGACCCCAGCGGCAACTGGCTGGCGCGCTATGTCTTCCCGGAGCCGGTGCGGGAGTTCCGTATCGAGGTCGATCTCGTCACCGAGCTGTCGATCATCAATCCCTTCGACTTCTTCGTCGAGACCGATGCCGAGACCTTCCCCTTCGCCTATCCGGAGGAATTGCGGGCCGAGCTCGCGCCTTATCTGGTGACGGAGCCGGCCGGGCCGTTGCTCACCGACTTCCTCGCGACGGTGGCGCGCGAACCGACCAACACCGTCAACTTCGTCGTCGACCTCAACGCGCGCCTCGCCGGCGCCATCGCCTATGGCATCCGCATGGAGCCCGGTGTCCAGGAGCCGGAGCACACGCTCGGCATCAAGTCCGGCTCTTGCCGCGACACAAGCTGGCTCTTGGTGCAGATCCTGCGGCATCTCGGGCTCGCGGCCCGGTTCGTCTCCGGCTACCTGATCCAGATGAAGGCGGATATCGACCCGCTCGAAGGTCCGCGCGGCACGGACAAGGACTTCACCGACCTGCACGCCTGGGCCGAGGTCTACATCCCCGGCGCCGGCTGGATCGGGCTCGACCCGACCTCGGGCCTGCTCACCGGTGAAGGCCATCTGCCGCTGGCGGCGACGCCGCATTACCGTTCGGCGGCACCGGTCTCGGGCTTGGCGAGCTATGCCGAGACGAGCTTCGATTTCGAGATGAGCGTCGCGCGCGTGCATGAGGTGCCGCGCATCACCCTGCCCTTCTCGGATGAATCCTGGCAGCGGCTCGATGCGCTGGGCGAGCAGGTCGAGGCCGATCTCCAGGCCGGCGATGTGCGGCTCACCATGGGCGGCGAGCCGACCTTCGTCTCGGTCGATGACCAGACCGGCGAGGAGTGGAACATCGCCGCCGTCGGGCCGACCAAGCGGCAGCGGGCCGATATGCTGATCCGGCGCCTGCGCGAGCGCTTCGCGCCGGGCGGAATGCTGCATTACGGCCAGGGCAAATGGTATCCCGGCGAGAGCCTGCCGCGCTGGGCCTTCGCGCTCTACTGGCGCGCCGATGGCGAGCCGATCTGGCGTGATGCCGCGCTGATCGCCCGCGAGCCGGGCGCGCCGACGGGTGGCGACCGCGAGCTGGAGGCGGGCGCGACGATGGCCGAGGCGGAAGCGCTGGCGGAGGGGTTGTCAGACCGGCTCGGGCTCGGTGCCGACTATGTCGTGCCGGCCTATGAGGACACCGGATACTGGCTGCTGAAGGAGGCGCAGCTTCCCGACAATGTCGATCCGCTCGACCCGCGGCTCGCCGATCCGGAAGAGCGGGCGCGGATGCAGCAGGTGTTCCAGCTCGGCCTGGGCAAGCCGCGCGGCTATGTCATTCCCGTGCAGCGCTGGCAGAGCCAGGCGGGCGACAAGCGCTGGCGCTCGGAGAAATGGAAGCTGCGCCGCGGCAGGCTCTTCCTGGTCCCGGGCGATTCGCCGGTGGGCTACCGCCTGCCGCTCGGCTCGCTGCCTGTGGTGCCGAAGGCGGAGTATCCGCATATCCATCCGCAGGACCCGATGGAGGCGCGTCCGCCGCTGCCGCGCGCCGCAGGCGGCTTCGGCCCTGCGGTCGATCCCCCGCACGAGGCGCCGATCCAGGTGGAGGCGCCCTCGACCCAGCAGGCACCGCCCCACCAGATGTCGCGCTCGGTCGAGGCCGGCGGCGCCAGCGCCCAGGACCGCACCGAGCAGGAGATCGGCGGCGAGCATGTGCGCACCGCGATCAGCCTCGAGATCCGCGACAATGTGCTGTGCGTTTTCCTGCCGCCGGTGGAACGGCTGGAGGACTATCTCGACCTCGTCGCCAGCGTCGAGGCGGTGGCGCGCGAGCGCAACCAGCCCGTCCATATCGAAGGTTACGCGCCACCGCCCGATCCGCGGCTGAACGTCGTCAAGGTCACGCCCGACCCGGGCGTCATCGAGGTCAACATCCACCCCGCCCGCAACTGGCGCGAGGCGGTCGAGGTCACCCGCGGCGTCTATGAGGAGGCGCGGCAGTCGCGGCTCTGCGCCGAGAAGTTCATGGTCGACGGGCGCCACACCGGCACCGGCGGCGGCAACCATGTCGTCCTCGGCGGCATCACCCCGCCCGACTCGCCGTTCCTGCGCCGGCCGGACCTGCTGAAGAGCCTCGTGCTCTACTGGAACCGCCACCCCTCACTGTCCTACCTGTTCTCGGGCCTCTTCATCGGCCCAACGAGCCAGGCGCCGCGGATCGACGAGGCGCGGCACGACGCGCTCTACGAGCTCGAAATAGCGCTGGCGAACATCCCCAGCCCCGGCGCACCCGCGATCCCGCTCTGGCTGGTCGACCGGCTGCTGCGAAATCTCCTGGTCGACGTCTCCGGCAACACGCACCGCAGCGAGATCTGCATCGACAAGCTCTATTCGCCGGACGGGCCGACCGGGCGGCTCGGGCTGATCGAGTTCCGTGGCTTCGAGATGCCGCCGGATGCGCGGATGAGCCTGGCGCAGCAGCTTTTGGTGCGGGCGCTGATCGCCTGGTTCTGGCGCGAGCCGCAGACGGGCAGCCTCACGCGCTGGGGCACGACGCTGCATGACCGCTTCATGCTGCCGGAGATGGTCTGGCAGGATTTCAACGACGTGCTCGGCGACCTCGGCCGCGCCGGCTATGCCTTCGATCCGGTCTGGTTCGAGGCGCAGGCCGAATTCCGCTTCCCGTTCTTCGGCAAGGTGGAGCATGGCGGCGTCGAGATCGAGATCCGGCAGGCGCTCGAACCCTGGCACGTCATGGGCGAGGAGGGCGCGATCGGCGGCACGGTGCGCTATGTCGATTCCTCGGTCGAGCGGCTCCAGGTCAAGGCGAAGGGGCTGGTGCCCGGGCGGCACCTCGTCACCTGCAACGGCCGCCGCCTGCCGATGACGCCTGCCGGCACGGCTGGCGAAAGCGTCGCGGCGGTGCGCTTCAAGGCGTGGCAGCCAGCGTCCGGTCTGCATCCGACGATTCCCGTCCACGCGCCGCTGACCTTCGACATCGTCGACACCTGGGTCGGGCGCTCGCTCGGCGGCTGCGTCTACCATGTCGCCCATCCCGGCGGTCGCAATTATGAGACTCCGCCTGTGAATTCCTACGAGGCGGAGGCGCGGCGGCTCGCACGTTTCGAAGCGATCGGCCATACTCCCGGCGCGCTGGCGATTCCGCCCGAAGAGCGCAGCGCCGAATTCCCGCTGACCCTGGATTTGCGGCGCCCGGCCGGAGTGTAGACCCAAGCAATGGCATTGCAGCGCCGATCCCCCTCCGTGCGCGTGAGGACAGAGCGGCGCAACGCTCTGCTGGCGGATTATCGCCCGCTGCCCGGCGTCTATGACGAGATCGTCGGCGCGGACGGGCAGGTTCGCCCGCAATGGGAGCCCTTCCTCAGCGAGTGGTGCGCCCTGTCGCCGGACGAGTTGACCCAGCGCTTCGGCCTGGCCGACCGGCATGTCCACGACACCGGCGTGTCCTACCGGGTGCATGGCGACATCGACCCGCGCGACCCAACCGCGGGCGAACGGGCCTGGCCGCTCAGCCATGTGCCGCTCGTCATCACCGGGGCGGAGTGGCAGACGATCGCGGCCGGTGTCGCCCAGCGGGCGCAGCTCCTCAGCACGCTGCTCGACGACATCTACGGCCCGGGCGACATGATCGCCAACGGGCTCCTGCCGGCCTCGGTCGTCACCGGCAGCCCGGACTATCTGCGGCCGCTGCAGGGCGCGCCCGGCGGCGGGATGCTGCAGCTCTACGCCGCCGATCTCGGGCGTGGACCGGACGGGCGCTGGTGGATCCTGCAGGACCGCACCCAGGCCCCGTCGGGCACCGGCTATGCGCTGGAGAACCGGCTCGCCCTCTCGCGCGCCTTCCCCGACATGTTCCGGACGATGAACATCGAGCGGCTCGCCGCCTTCTTCCAGGGGTTCCGCGCCGGGCTCGTCGCCCGCTCCAAGCGCGTCGAGCCGCGCATCTGCCTGCTGACGCCGGGGCCGCTGAACGAGAGCTATTTCGAGCAGACCTATCTCGCGCGCTATCTCGGCTTCCTGCTGGTTGAGGGCGGCGACCTCGTGATGCGCGAGGGGCGCGTGCATGTGCGCACCATCGCCGGGCTGAAGCGGGCCGACGTGATCTGGCGGCGCATCGACGGGGATTTCGCCGACCCGCTCGAGCTCAACGCCTCCTCCGCGCTCGGCGTCGCCGGGCTGGTCCAGGCGGTGCGCAAGGGTTCCGTGCATGTCGCCAACGGGCTGGGCTCGGGCGTCGTCGAGGCCCGCGCGCTGATGGGCTTCCTGCCGGCGCTGGGCGAGCAGTTGCTCGGCGAGGCGATGATCCTGCCCAATGTCGCGACCTGGTGGTGCGGACAGCCGCGCGAGCGGGCGGTGGTGCTCGAGCGCTTCGACGAGATGAGCATCGCGCCGGCCTTCCGCAGCGCCGGCGGGGGGCTCGATGGCAGCCCGGTCGTCGTGGCCGATCTGCCGGCCGGGGAAAAGGAAGCACTGCGCCGCCGGATCGAGGCGCGGGGCATGGATTATGTCGGGCAGGAGGTGGTGCGGCTCTCGACCACGCCCGTCTTCCAGAACGGCCGGCTTCAGCCGCGCCCGATGACGCTGCGCGTCTTCGCCGCCGCCACCCCCGACGGCTGGAAGGTGATGCCCGGCGGCTTCTGCCGCATCTCCGACGAGCGCGACGCTCGGGCCGTGAGCATGCGCAGCGGCGTGCGCTCCAGCGACGTCTGGGTCACCTCCGACGCGCCGGTTGAGCAGGTGACGCTGCTGCCGACGCCGGATCGCATCCCCATCCGCCGGATCACCGGCACGCTGCCGAGCCGCGCCGCCGACAACCTGTTCTGGCTCGGGCGGTATCTGGAGCGGACGGAGGCGACGCTGCGCCTGGTGCGCGCGCTGCTCAGCCGGCTGATCGACACCGACCCGGCGCAGGGCCGCAACGAGACGCTGAAGCGCCTCGCCAATCTGCTGGTGGCCTGGGGCGCCGCGCCCGGCGGCCGCGGACAGACCCCGGCCGGCCAGGCCTCGGCCGCCCTGCATGCGCTGGACGAATATGGTTCCGCCATCGCGACGGTGCGCGAGGCGCGACGGACCGCCTCGGTCATCCGCGAGCGGCTCTCGGTCGATGCCTGGCGGCTGTTCGGCGACATGCAGAACCAGCTCAACCTCGCGGAAGGGCGCGAGCCGAGCGAGGGCGAGGCCTACGAGATCGCCGACCGGGCGCTGAAGTCGCTCGCCGCCTTCTCGGGGCTGAGCCAGGAGAACATGGTGCGCGGGCCCGGCTGGCGCTTCCTCGACATCGGGCGACGGCTCGAGCGCGGCATCGCGACCTGCCGCTTCGCCCGCCATTTCGCCGAGACCAACGCGCCGGGCGACGCGCTCGACGCGCTGCTCGACCTGACCGATTCGCAGATCACCTATCGCTCGCGCTACCTGCTCGGCGCCAGCCTGCAGCCGGTGCTCGATCTGGTCATGCTCGATCCCTACAACCCGCGCTCCGTCGCCTTCCAGATCGACCGGCTCGACACCGAGATCCGGGATCTGCCGTCCCTGACCGAGGACGGGATGCTGGAGGCGCCGCGCCGCCTGATCCTCAAGCTCGCCGCGGAATGCCGCACGGCGGAGGCCTCGCGCCTCGACCGCACCAGCATCCTGCTGTTCGAGCAATTGCTGATGGGCGTCTCCAGCGCCATCGCCGACCGCTACTTCCTCCAGAACAGCGGTCCGGAAGGCTCCCGCCTGACAGGCATCGCGTGATCTACGACGTCCGGCACATCACGACCTACGCCTATAGCCGCTCGGTCCCCTTCGCCCGCTGCATCCTGCGACTGCAGCCGCGCGACGATGGCGGGCAGAGCGTCCGCAGCAGTGAACTCGGCATCACCCCGCGCCCGGCCGAGCGCGACGACGGCGTCTGCTTCTTCGGCAACCGGATGACGACGCTGACGATCGCGAAGCCGCATCGCGAGCTGAAGGTTGAGATGCGGGCGCGGGTCGAGGTGAGGCGCACGCCACCCCCCTTTCCCGGCCTGACGCGCCATTGGGAGGATGTCGGCGCGCTGGCGCTGGCCTCCGGCAGCCTCGCCCCGGACTCTCCCGCCCATCATCTCTATCCGAGCCGGCTGGTGCCGCCGGTCACCGCCGTGACCGATTATGCGCGGGCGAGCTTTCCGGCGCTGCGGCCGGTGCTCGAGGCCGCGACCGAGCTGATGGGGCGCATCCGGGCCGACTTCACCTATGATCCGGAAGCGACCGAGGTCTCGACCCCCCTGGAGGAGGCTTTTCGTCAACGGCATGGCGTCTGCCAGGATTTCGCGCATGTGATGATCGCGGGGCTGCGCGGGCTCGGCCTGCCGGCGGCCTATGTCAGCGGCTATATCCGGACCGTGCCGCCGCCCGGCCAGAAACGGCTCGAAGGCGCCGATGCCAGCCATGCCTGGGTGATGCTCTGGTGCGGGCCGGAGACCGGCTGGATCGGGCTCGACCCGACCAACGACATGATCGTCGCCGATGACCACATCGTCACCGCCTTCGGCCGCGACTATGCCGACGTCTCCCCACTCGACGGCGTGGTCATCGGGCCGGGCTCACAGAAGATCGGCGTCGCCGTGGACGTCATCCCGATCGGCTGACCATCGCAGACGGCGCCTCACGCCGGGCTGGCTTTTCTTTTATTGGTTGCCATGGCAACTTGTTACCCGCGCGGTCGCCGGTCCGACCGGCGCGGGGAGGATATCGTGCGAACTCAGGTCGCCATCATCGGAGCCGGCCCATCGGGGCTGCTGCTCGGACAATTGCTGCATCAGGCCGGCATCGACAGCGTCATCCTCGAACGCAAGAGCCCCGAACACGTCCTTTCCCGCATCAGGGCCGGAGTCCTCGAACAGGGAACGGTCTGTCTGCTCGGCCAGGCCGGTGCGAGCGCGCGGCTGCATGCCGAGGGTCTGGTGCATGACGGCTTCGACCTGCTCTTCGGGGAGCAGCGCCACCGCATCGCGCTCGACGCGCTGACTGGCGGCAAGCATGTCACGGTCTATGGGCAGACGGACGTGACGCGCGACCTGATGGAGCAGCGCCTGGCGCAGAACGGCGTCACCGTCTACGAGGCCGACGACGTCAACCTGCACGCGTTCGACGGCACCAGCCCCTATGTGACCTATCTCGATAACGGCATCCCGCGGCGGATCGATTGCGACGTCATCGTCGGCTGCGACGGCTATCACGGGGTTTCGCGCGCCAGCATTCCGGCCGGCGCGCTGCGCATCTTCGAGCGGGTCTATCCGTTCGGGTGGCTCGGCATCCTCGCCGACGTCCCGCCGGTCTCCGACGAACTCATCTATGCCCGCGGCCAGCGCGGCTTCGCGCTCTGCTCGATGCGCTCGGCCACGCGCAGCCGCTACTATGTCCAGTGCGGGACCGACGAGCGGGTCGATGCCTGGTCGGACCAGCGCTTCTGGGACGAGTTGCGCCGCCGGCTCGACCCCGAGACGGCGGAAGCCGTGACGACGGGTCCCTCGATCGAGAAGTCGATCGCGCCGCTGCGCTCCTTCGTGGCCGAACCGCTGCGCTTCGGGCGGCTCTTCCTGGCGGGTGACGCCGCGCATATTGTACCGCCGACCGGTGCCAAGGGCCTCAACCTCGCCGCCAGCGACGTGCATTACCTGTTCGAGGCGCTGCGCGAGCTCTTCCTCGACCGCTCGCAAGCCGGCATCGACGCCTATTCGCAAAAGGCGCTGGCGCGGGTCTGGAAGGCGGAGCGCTTTTCCTGGTGGCTGACCTCGCTGATGCATCTCTTTCCGGAGCAGAGCCCGTTCGAGCAGCGCATGCAGCAGGCGGAACTCGACTATCTGGTCTCGTCCGAGCACGCGATGGCGGCGCTGGCGGAGAATTATGTCGGGCTGCCCTACTGACGGAGGCGGTCAGGCGGCCTGCGGCGCCCGCTGCGTGGCGTGGCGTTCGCCCCACTCCTTCAGTGCGGCGATGACCGGCTCCAGCGTGCGCCCCCTGGCCGAGAGCGAGTATTCGACCCGCGGCGGCACCTGCGGATAGACGACCCGGACGATCAGCCCATCGGCTTCCAGCTCACGCAGTTGTGTGGTGAGCATGCGCTGGGTCACGCCGGGCACGCGCTTGCGAATTTCGTTGAAGCGCAGCGTCCCGCTCATCAGGTGATACAGCACGATTCCCTTCCATTTGCCGCCGATCAGCCCCAGCGCGGCCTCGACCGGGCAGCCTTCGGCGCAATAGGGCTCCTGAAAACGGGGCGGCATGACGGTATCCTTTTCGGCACTATCGGCAAGAATTGTGCGTTCTTGCGGTCTTGGAGAATAGAGGTCATCTCGCCTGCATTGCAACGCAGGAGACCTCCACCATGCGCGCCATCGGCTATCGCGACCCCCAGGACATCAGCGCCGACACCAGCCTGATCCCGCTTGATCTGCCAGAACCCGTCGCCCACGGCCGCGACCTTCTGGTCGAGGTCAGGGCGATCTCGGTCAATCCCGTCGACACCAAGGTCCGGCGCAATGCCCGCCCACCGGAGGGCGAGGCCCGCATCCTCGGCTGGGACGCAGCCGGCATCGTCAAGGCGGTGGGGCCCGAGGTCACGGCCTTCCGGCCGGGCGACGCCGTCTTCTATGCGGGTGCGCTGAACCGGCCCGGCGCCAACATGGAATTCCATCTCGTCGACGAACGCATCGTCGGCCCCAAGCCGAAGAGCCTGTCCTTCGCCGAGACGGCGGCCCTGCCCCTGACCATGATCACGGCCTGGGAGATGCTGTTCGACCGGCTGAAGGTGCGCGATCCGGTGCCGGGCGCGGCGCCGGCCGTGCTCATCGTCGGCGGCGCCGGCGGCGTCGGCTCGGCGGCGATCCAGCTCGCGCGCCGGCTGACCGATCTCACCGTCATCGCGACCGCCTCACGGCCCGAGACCCGGGCCTGGGCGAGCGAACTCGGCGCGCATCATGTCGTCGATCACAGCCGCCCGCTGGCGGAGGAGGTCGCTGCGCTCGGCCTCGGGACGCCCGGCTTCGTCTTCTTCACCACCCACACCGCCCAGCATTTGCCCGAGGTGCTGAAGCTGGTTGCGCCGCAGGGGCGGCTCGGTGTCATCGACGATCCCGCGACACTCGACGTGATGCCGCTCAAGAACAAGTCACTGTCGCTGCACTGGGAGCTGATGTTCACCCGCTCGCTGCACCAGACCACCGACATGCAGGCGCAGGGCGATCTGCTGGCCGAGGTGGCGCGGCTGGTCGATGCGGGCGCGTTGCGCACGACGCTCGCCGAGAGCTTCGGCCGGATCGACGTCGCCAATATCAAGCGGGCCCACGCCCTGCTCGAAAGCGGCCGCGCCAAGGGCAAGATCGTGCTCGAGGGCTTCTGAGCGTCAGGCGTGACGCGGGAGCGCCGAACCCGTTCACCGGGCGGCGCACCACGGCGATCAGCCAACCGTGGGCTTGCGGATCCGCGCTGGGCTCGCGCCGCCGGGCCCAGCGATGCCCGGCCGGCCGGGAACCCCTCCGAGCCCAGGCCGTTCCTCAAAGGCCTGCGCACCTTCGGCGGAGGCGAGAGCAGAAAGGAACGTCATGCACAGACGCTCATTTTTGGCCGTCCTGGTCGGCAGCCTGACCACGGCGGCGAGCGGAGCCGCCCTGGCGGCATCGACAGGTTCGGAGAAGGCCCCGGCTGCGGCCGTCGATCTTTCGGCACTCGACGAGGCCGAGGCCGAATTCGCCCATATGCCGCCCGGACCGCGGCATCGGGGGCATCGCGAATGGCACAGGCGCCGCTGGGCGCGACGTCGGCGCCGCCAGATGCGCCGCATGCGCCGTCGCTGGCATCGGGGTCGCTGGCATTACTACTGGTAGTCTAACCGTGGCTGTGGCCTGAGAGCCCCGGCCCCGTTATGGCGACGCTCGCGCTCGTTTTGCGCGGGCGTCAGGCGGGCGTCGGGAACTCCGATCCGCTCCATTCGACGGGCACCTTCACCGTCCCGGCGACGATGGAACTGGCCGCAGCCTCGATCCGACCGCGGATGTTGGCGGGGACCGAGGGGGCCATGACTAGCCGCACCGCCTCCGGCGTCTGCAGGCCGAGATGCTTGATCTCGCCGGCTGCAAATTTCCCGGCGGTAAAGTCCGCCACAGCGTCGAACAGCGCACGGCCTGAATCGGCGAAGGCCGAAGCGATGAACACGTCGGGCGCGATCGCCGTCCAGTCGCCGACATTGCCGATCTGCTTGGCGCCGAGCTCGCGGCACGCTGTGATGGCGCCGTTTCGTCCGGCGTTCAGCATGGTGAAGATCACCGTTGCGTCCTTGGCGATCATGCCGCGGGCGATCTTCTCGGAGAGGGCATTATCATCCTGGTTGCCGGAGAAATTGGTGAGCAGGATCACCTTCGGGTCGGCATGGGCGACGCCAGCCGCATAGGCGGCGCGGCCCTTCAGCCCCGGCGCGACACGAATCCCCGACATGTGGCCGACGACGCCGGTGCGCGTCGTCAGGGCGGCGAGCATGCCGGCGAGGAAGGCCGACTGCTCCTGCAGCACCTCATAGCTCGCGAGATTGGGACCGATGACGTTGCCTTGCGTCACAGCAAATCGCACCGCCGGAAACTCGGCGGCCACCGCCTTGGCGGCGGCGTTGTTCTGCCCGCCATGGGCGATGACGAGATCGGGCCCGGCCGCGGCGAGTTCTCGCAGCGCCGCCGCCAGATCCTCCGGCTTCGGCTGGACCCCCTGCCTGAAGGAGACGGAGACGCCGAGGCGCGCCTCGGCCAGCTTGAGCCCCTCGTATCCCGCCTGCATGAAGCCACGGTCGTCGATGCGCCCGGCGAAGAGCGCGGCGACCTTCTTCGGGGTCTGGGCCCGCCCGAGGCTGGGCAGGGACGCGGACGAGATGAGTGCGAGCGCGGTGCGGCGGTTCGGACGAAGCAGGGTCATCGTGGCGGGTTCCCTCCGGTTGGATCCTGCCGGAAGCAAAGACCAGACCGTCCGGCGCCGCAAGGTCGCGGCAAGGGCGGCGCGCGGCCGTCCGTGCCGGCCTCGCCTCACGCCAGCGTGTAGGCCGTTTTCACCGTGGTATAGAACTCCTTGGCGTAGGCGCCCTGCTCGCGGGGGCCGTAGCTCGAGCCCTTCCGGCCGCCGAAGGGCACATGGTAGTCGACGCCCGCGGTGGCGAGGTTGACCATCACCATGCCGGCCTCGGCATTGCGCTTGAAATGCGTCGCATGCTTGAGCGAGGTCGTGCAGATGCCCGAGGACAGGCCGAACTCGGTGTCGTTGGCGACGCTCAGCGCCTCGTCATAGTCCTTGACGCGGATGATGTTGGCGACGGGGCCGAAGACCTCTTCGCGCGAGATCCGCATGCTATTGGTCGTCTCGGTGAACAGCGCCGGCTGGAGATAGAAGCCGGGGGTCTCGCGGTTCAGGAGTTCGCCGCCCCAGACCAGCTTGCCGCCCTCGTCCTTGGCGATCTGGATGTATTTCAGGTCCTGGTCGAGCTGGCTCTGGTCGACGACCGGGCCGATATGGGTGCCGGCCTTGAGCGCGTCGTCGACGACCACGCCCTTCAGCCGCTCGATGCAGGCCTCGACGAAGCGGTCATGGATGCCGGCCTGGACGATCAGGCGCGAGGACGCCGTGCAGCGCTGGCCGGTGGAGAAGAAAGCGCCCTGGACCGCGCATTCGACCGCGATCTTGAGGTCGGCATCGTCGAGCACGACGAGCGGGTTCTTGCCGCCCATCTCGAGCTGGACCTTCTTCATCGGCGAGGAGGCGATGCAGGCCTCCGCGACCTTGCGGCCGGTCGCAACCGAACCGGTGAAGGAGATGGCGTGGACGTCCTTGTGCTGCAGCAGCGCCTGACCGACGACGGAGCCGCGGCCCATCACCAGGTTGAGCACGCCCTTGGGCAGGCCGGCTCGGTGGAGGATGTCGACCAGCGCCCAGGCCGAGCCCGGCACCAGATCGGCCGGCTTGATCACGACGCAGTTGCCGTAGGCGAGCGCGGGCGCGATCTTCCAGGCGGGGATCGCGATCGGGAAGTTCCAGGGCGTGATCATGCCGACGATGCCGACCGGCTCGCGCGTGATCTCGACGCCCACGCCCGGACGCACCGAAGGCAGCACTTCGCCCGACAGGCGCAGGCACTCGCCGGCGAAGAAGGCCATGACCTGGCCGGCGCGACCGGCCTCGCCGATGCCCTCGGCCAGGGTCTTGCCCTCCTCGCGCGAGAGCAGGCGGCCGAGTTCTTCCTTGCGCGCGAAGATCTCGTCGGAAGCCTTCTTCAGGATCTCGTAGCGCTCCTGCGGGCCCGAGCGGCTCCAGGCCGGGAAGGCGGCCTTGGCGGCGGCGACCGCGTCGTTGAGCTGCTCGACCGTTCCCTGCGCATATTCGCCGACGACGTCATTGGTGTCGGAGGGGTTGATGTTGCGCGAAGCATTCGTGCCACCGGCCCATTCGCCGGCAATCAGGTTCTTGAACATCTCGGTCATCAGAGGCCTCCCACGGCGTTTTGTGTTCGCCGGGGTTTAGCCGCTTTGAGGCGCGATGGCCAATGCGGGCCGGGGCATCGGCCCTGTCCCGCCATGCATGATGGCGGCGTTCAGAATTCGGCGTCGAGTTCTTCGACGTCGTCGGGCTCGGTCTGGGCGGCCTCGATCCAGCGCCGCAGGGCGGGCCATGCGGAGATCGTCCGGCAATAGGCCTGGCAGGTGGCGTCGAGCGCGACGTCATAGGTCAGGAAGCGCAGGCAGACGGGGGCATACATCGCATCCGCCATGGTCAGCGTCTTGCCGAAGAGATAGGGCCCGCCATAGCGCTGCAGGCAATCGCGCCAGATCTCGGTGACGCGGTCGATATCAGCCTGGGCGCCGGCCCAGACCTTGAAGCCGGGATAATGCGCCTTGAGGTTCATCGGCAGGGCCGAACGCAGATTGGCGAAGCCGGAATGCATCTCGCCGCAGATCGCCCAGCAATGCGCGCGTGCCACGGCGTCCTTCGGCACGAGGCCGGCATCGGGCCTGATCTCGTCGAGATAGGCGGCGATGGCGAGCGTATCCCAGACCTTGATGCCGTCATGGGTCAGGCAGGGCACGAGGAAGGAGGGCGAGAGCAGCAGCAACTCGGCCCGCGCCGAGGGGTCGTCGTTGGAGAGCATGTGCTCTTCCACCTCGAGGCCCGCCATCATGCACAGCAGCCACCCCCGCAGCGACCAGGATGAGTAGTTCTTGCTGCTGATGGTCAATGTCGCGCTGGTCATGAGAGGCATCCTCTGCCGCAGCCTCAAATCTAGCAAGAGGCATTCCACTCCGGGAAGCGACCTAGATCAATCTTGCGGAAACGACCTTTTGCAGTGCAACATCAAGCGGGGCGCGGGTCGCCGCCGGTCAAAGCCGGCACCGGCCCGCCGGGCTGTTCACCGAAGGCGGATTCCGATGCTCTATCTTGCCTACCAGGCCCAGTCGGATCTGATGAATCCGGCGCGGCTGCTGGCACAGTCGGCGATGGCGGCGCTCGGCGCCCGGGCGATGAGCGGCCAGCCCGTGGACTGGCGCGCGACGGCCGCCGCCTATGAGATGGTGACGCGGGCCGGCCTCACCCATGAGCGGCCGCCCTACGAGATCGAGACCGTGCGCGAGGGCAACCGCGACGTGCCGGTGACCGAGGAGGTCGTGCTGAGCCTGCCTTTCGGCAGCCTGCTGCGGTTCCGCAAGGACAGCGAAACGCCGCAGGCGAAGGTGCTGGTGGTTGCGCCGATGTCAGGGCATTTCGCCACCCTGCTGCGCAACACGGTGGCGACGCTGCTGCGCGACCACGACGTCTACATCACCGACTGGCACAATGCCCGCGACGTGCCGCTGGAGGCCGGGCCCTTCGGCTATGACGACTATGTCGATACGCTGATCCGCTTCGTCGAGACGCTCGGCTCCGAGACGCATGTCGTCGCCGTCTGCCAGCCTTGTGTCCAGGTTTTGACGGCGGCGGCCGTGATGGCGCAGGCGGGCAACCCGTTCCAGCCGCGGAGCATGACGCTGATGGCGGGGCCGGTGGACACGCGGGTCAACCCGACTGCGGTCAACAAGCTCGCCATGGAGAAGCCTATCGAGTGGTTCAGGCGCAACCTGATCGCGACGGTGCCGTCCCGCTATCCCGGCGGCGGGCGCAAGGTCTATCCGGGGTTCATCCAGCTCGGCGCATTCGTGGCGATGAACATGCAGCGCCACGTCAACGCGCATATCGACATGTTCCTCCACCTCGCCACCGGCGAGACGGAGGAGGCGCAGAAGATCAAGGCGTTCTACGACGAGTACTTCGCTGTCCTGGACCTGCCGGCGGAGTTCTACCTCGAAACCGTGCAGTGGATCTTCCAGGAGGCGCGGCTGGCGGCCCGGACCCTGACCTATCGGGGCGAGCCGGTCGATTGCCGCGCCATCCGGCGCACCGCGCTGCTCACCGTTGAGGGCGAGCGCGACGACATCTGCGCGCTCGGCCAGACCTCGGCGGCGCATGACCTCTGCTCGGGGCTGAAGCCCTTCCGCAAGCGCCACCACATGCAGGCCGGTGTCGGCCATTATGGCGTCTTCTCGGGCCGCAAATGGGACGGGCAGATCTACCCGATCGTCCGCAACATGATCCTGGCCAACAGCTGAGCGGCGCGCCTACTTCTCCTTGATCGACAGCCCGTTCTTGCCGACCGAGATCTCGACGCCCTCCGGCTGCTTCTTCTCCTGGTAGAGGGCATAGCCGGTGGCGGCGAGGCCGACGACGAGAGCGAAGACGAGGGCAACGAGAACCTGGCGCGAAGCGAGCATGTGACAATCCGAATGTTGAACCGCATGGGCTGCGGCGCGTTGACAACCCGCCAGCCCCGGCCAGGTTCCGGCCTCGCGCAGTGAAGGCCGCGTCAAGGCCGGCCACGAGGCCTGTCGGCAGGCAGCGAGACCTCAGGAGGGTTACGATGTCCGACACCGATCTGCAGGAGGCGGTCTGGGCTGCGCTCGAGCGCCTCTCGGTCTGCATGGTGACGACGGCGGCGGAGAACGTGATCCGCACGCGACCGATGTCGGGCCATGTCGATCGCGACAATCACCGCATCCTGTTCATCATTCACCGGCATGCCGGGATCGTCACCGAGGCGGGGCAGTCTGCCGGCGTTTCGATCGCGCTCAGCGAGGAGCACCGGAACTTCCATGCGGCGATCCGCTGCTCGGCCGTCGAGATCGAGGATCGCGAGCTGCTGGCGTCGATCTGGACGCCGATGACGGGAGCCTGGTTTCCCGGCGGCCCGGAGGATCCCGACGCGACCCTGCTGGCACTGGCGCCCGTCTCGGCCGATATCTGGAACGGACTGTCGAGCGGCGTCCTCGTCGCGTTCAAACTCGCAACGGCCCGCCTGCTCGGACGGCAGCCAGATCTCGGCGTCAACGCGACGATCGACATGCGCTGAAGTCGCGCCGACAGGCCGCTCTCAGCCGGAGGCGCGCACGGAATCGGGATTCAGGCCCTCCGCCTTCGCCATGCTGCGACCGAGCAGCGCGACCGACAGGCTCGACCAGGCAATGCCGAGGCACCAGCCGCCGATGACGTCGGTCGGCCAGTGGACGCCGAGATAGATGCGGCTCATTCCGATCATCACGATCATTCCCCAGGCGAGCACGAGGCACAGACGGGTGATGTCGTCGCGCCGCGCCGCGAGGCCGACGAAGCCCGCGATGCTGAGCAAGGTGACGGCCGAGAGGAAGGCGTGACCGCTCGGGAAGCTGGCCGTGAAGGTCAGGGCCGCATGTTCGACGATGTCGGGACGGTCCCGTCCGATCACGATCTTCAGCACGGTCGAAACCGCCGTCGCCCCGATCACGGTCAGGACGAGACCGACCGCCAGATGTCGATGGCGGCAGAGCCACAGGGTCAGTCCCGCGGCGATCGTCATCAGTCCGAGCCCGACGGTGCTGCCGAAGGCGGTGACGTCGCGCACCGCCTCCCGCAGCCAGGCGGGACCGATCGGCATCGACGGATCGCCCGTCTCGCGGAAGAACAGGACGACGCTCCGGTCGAAGGCGAAACTGCGGCCCGATGCGATGAACAGCGCCAGGCTCAGAAAGCCGAAGGCGGCGGCGACGGGAATGAGGATTCGCGGCTGGAGCAAGAAGGCGTTTCCTCCGTTGGGACATTCGACAGCAGATGGGGTGGTCGCGCCCGGCCGCAACGGTCAGACCGCTGGGCCGAGCCTGTCGCGCGCCGCGATGAGGCGAATGGCGGCGGGCTGGAGCCGATAGACCAGGGGGCCGGCCTTGCGCTCGACCTCCCCGTCGAAGGTGATGTGGCCCCGACGCTTGTCCCGACGCGTCAGGGTCACCTCGGCGCCGGTGAAGGATGTCAGGTGAGGCGATGTGCGCCACTGGCCGGAGACGACCGACAGCGCCGCCTTGCAGCGCGAATAGAGCCCCCCCGCTTTGAGGATATAGACCTCGAAGACACCGCCATCGAGATGCGGGCGGCGCCATTCGCTGCCCTCGAAACCATTGACGGTGACCAAAACCCCATCGGCCTCGACAACGCGACCCTGGCCGCCGACGCCGATATTGACGGCGACCGTGATCGGACGCGTGAACAGGATCGAGCGCAGGGCGGCGACGACAAAGGCGATGGCGCGACTGAACGGGAAACGCCGCCGCGCAGTTTCTCGCTCGCGAGCCATCAGGCTGAAGAACCCCATGCCCGACAGCGAGTGAAACAGGCGATCGTTGACGCTGCCGACATCGAGCGTCACCGGCTCTCCCTTGCAGAGCGCGGCGATCTGCTCCTCCAGCGTGCCGGTCAAGCCGAGATCGCGGCCCAGAACGTTGACCGTTCCCAGAGGCAGGACTCCGACGGGCCGGCCGGCATGCATCAGGAGCGGAAGCACCCCGTTCAGCGTGCCGTCGCCCCCGGCGATCACGGGGACGGTCCCGGCATCTTCGATCGCCAGCGCCAGCGCATCGTCGAGTTCGCGGGGATGGACCATGCGCACCTGCGCGGAGCACCCGGCGGCCTCGAAGGCCGCGACGATGCGGGCTTCGAACGCCTCCGCCCCTGCCTCGAGAACGGTGCCGGCCCGGGCATTGACGACGACGGTGTGCTGCATGATCCGGTCGATTTAAGGGCGCGACAGCGCTCCGTGAAGCGGGAATTTCGCAGCGCGTCGTTCAAATATGGGCCGTGGCCGGGCTCCGCCCCTGCAACGGGGTGGTTCGCATCGCGGGCATGCTCGCGACCTCCTCGATCTCTTCCGTCACGACCTCGAACCGCTGCAGCGTATGCGGCCCGAAGGAACTCACCATCGCGACATCCGTCGCGTCGCGGCCGCGCGCGATCACGACCCGCCCGATCCGCGGCATGTTGTGACGCGCGTCGAAGGTGAACCAGCGCCCGCCGAGATAAACCTCGATCCAGGCGTTGAAATCCATCGGTGCAGGGTCGCGTGGCACACCGATATCGCCGAGATAGCCGTTGCAGTAACGCGCCGGGATGTTCATGCAGCGGCACAGGGCCACGGCGAGATGGGCGAAATCCCGGCAGACGCCGACGCGTTCCTCGAAGGCCTCGGCGGCGGTGCGGGTGCTGCGCGCGAAATCATAGCCGAACGTCAGGTGGTTGTGGACGAAGTCGACGATCGCCTGCACCCGCTGCCAGCCGCCCGGAATATGCCCGAACAGGCTCCAGGCCTGCGCCGAAAGCTTGTCGGTCTCGCAGTAGCGGCTGCCCATCAGGTAGACCAGGGCATCGTCCGGCAGCCGCGAGGGCGCGACCTCGGCTGCCGCGGGATCGACCGGATCAAGGCTACCGGAATCCTGCACGATGCCTTCGGCACGCAGGACGATGCCACCGGCCGGAGCCGTGATCCTGCGGCAGATGTTGCCGAACTGGTCGATGTATTGGGTGGAAGGAACGACCGTGTCGGGATCGAGGAGCGATGTGACGACCATCCTGTCCGGCTTGACCAGATCGTGCCTGCGGGACGGATGGACGTCGAGCAACGTGACGAGCGGCAGATCCGGACCGCACAGGATCTCGATGTTGTAGCCGTAACGGATGCGCATGGCGCTCTCACGGGTTCGCATAGGGGCGGCAGCGCCGCCATTCAGCCAGCCACGGGGGCCGGCGGCTCGCGGGTGCTCTCCGGCTGCCAGAGGCCCCCGAGCATGCACTCTCATAAAACGGAAGATGCGGGCCTTTCGGCCCGCATCCCGCCGCCACGACGGTTCGGCTGGGGGGATAGCAACCGCCGCGACCTGCGTCTGGGCGTCGCCTACATCATCCAGTAGGGCATCGTGCCGTAATAATCGTGGACGCGCTTGCCATAGATGCGATCGTCCCAATCGGGCTCGCCCTGACTGTCGTACATCGGGGCCGCCTCGAGCTTGTCCTTGGTCATGGGGACCACGTAGCCACCGCGCCCGGGGTCGAAGTCGAGCACGCTCCAGGGGATGGGGTGGTACTTCTCGCCCAGCCCCAGGAAACCGCCGAAGGACATGATCGCGTAGGCGACCTTGCCGGTCTTCTTGTCGAGCATGACGTCATAGATTTCGCCGAGATGCTCGCCTGCGGTGTTGTAGACCTCGGTCCCGGCCACCCGGGCGCCGGCAATCAGCGGGTTTGACGACGTGGCGATGGACGCCGAAGCGGTGTCGTTCAGGGTCATGAAGAGTTCCTCCGCCTGCAGCAGCCGTCTCGGCTGCCGATTGCCGGGACAACGCAGCGTCCGACGGAAAGGTTCCGACGCTATCGTGAGGCCAAACCCTGCCCGCGCGCAGATGCCCCGGATACCCTGGCCGTGCAGATGCCCCGGATAGAGGCGCGAGCGACGCGCAGGAACCTTTGGGACGGGCGGACGTTAGGCTGGGACGGTCGGCCATGGCCGTGCCATTTCATGCGTCATAGTCTGAGAGACGCGTAGCCCTTGCTGTCAAACGAGAGCGCCGAGGAAACCAACCCATGAAGAAAATTCTGATCATCGCTGCGATGGCCGCCACACTGGGCGCCTGTACAGCCCGAGAAGAGCGCACCGCGGGCGGCGCCCTGATCGGTGCCGGCACCGGTGCCGTGATCGGCGGCCTCGCAACGGGCCGCGCCGGCGGCGCGCTGGCGGGTGCCGCCATCGGCGGCGCCGGTGGCGCGATTATCGGCAACGCGACGAGCCCGCGGCGCACCTGCGTCGGCCGCGACGAATACGGCCGTCGCTTCCGCTACGATTGCTGAGCAACGCCGCCGCTGTTGCGGTGACGTCGAGCCCGGCTGGCGCGATGCGTCGGCCGGGTTTTTTCGTCTCGGCGTCAGACAGCACCATAAGGTCCGAAGCGGCCGACGAAACGGTGGCGGTTCCCGGGGTAGAGCAGCCGCACCGCCGTGACGGGGGCGGCTTGGTTCCAGGTCCGCCGCTCGATCAGAAGGCAGGCTTCCCCGGCGGCGATGCCGAGCAGGGCAGCATCGTCAGGCTCGGCCGGAACCGCGCTGATCGCATGTTCCGCTTGCGACCAGAGGCTGTGCTGCAGCAGCCAGTCGCCCGGTGGCGTCCGCGCGAAATCCTCCAATGCCGCGGTCGGCACGGTCGCGAGGTGGATGATGCGCTCCTCCAACACATGAGGCCGGTCGTCGGCCCGGTGCAGCGTCACGAGATGGACGATCTTCTCGCCCCGCTTCAACCCGAAGCGCAGCGCCAGTTCTGGCGAGGGCCGCCCGTCATGCCGCGTCAGGACCTCGTAGGCATAGCGCTGCCCGAGCCGCTCCACCTCCGCCGGGATCGACAGGATGTCGAGCATGGCATGAGTTGTCGGCGGGCTCGCCACCACGGTGCCCGAGCGGCGCCGGCGGGTGATCAGCCCCTCGCGCGCCAGTTGCACGAGCGCGCGGTGGACGGTCATGCGGGAGGCGCCGAGCTGTTCCATCAGCCCGTGCTCGGGCGGGACCGGTGTGCCGGGCGGCCAGGTGCCGCCGAGGATGAGATCGCGGATCGACCGGCGGATCTGATCATAGATCGGACCGGTGCCATCCAGCTTCACCGCATCGAGCCGGTCATGAGCCACCGCCGTCACAGCGCCGCCAGAAGCTTGCGCATGACGGCGCCGAAGCGTGCCTTCACCGCGACGCGGGCGCGGTGCTGCCCCTCCGCGACGAGATGCCGGCCGCCGACGACGACATCCCGCACCGGCAGCGCGTTGGTGGCGAAGATCGCGCTGTCGAGGGCCGCCTCACCCATCTTGCCGATGAGGGCCGGATGGTCTGGATCGAGCGTTACGAGATCGGCCCTCATCCCCGGCGCGAGGGCCCCCAGCGCCCGCCCGCAGGCCTGGGCCCCGCCGGCGGCGGCGGCGCGCCACAGGGCGACGCCGGTCGAGGCATCCTCTTCTGCCAGCAACGCGCGGCGGCGATCGCGCAGGCGCTGCGAGTATTCGAGAAGGCGCAGTTCGGAGCCAGCGTCGATCTGGATGTTGGAATCGCTGCCGACGCCGTAGCGCCCGCCCGACGCCCGGTAGCGAACGCCATCGAAGAAGCCGTCGCCGAGGCTCGCCTCGGTGATGGGGCAGAGACCTGCGACGGCGCCGCTGGCGGCGATCGCATCGCGCTCGGCAGCGTCGAGATGGGTGGCGTGGATCAGGCACCAGCGCGCGTCGAGCGCGATCGTGTCCGCCAGCAGGGCGACGGGCCGGCGCCCCGTGATCGCGATCGAATCCTCGACCTCGCGCATCTGCTCGGCGACATGGATGTGCAGGGGCGTGCCTCGGCGCAGGCCCGCGAGCCAGTCCAGATCCTCCAGCGCGACCGCGCGCAGCGAATGCGGCGCGAGGCCGAGGCGGGCGTCGGGCAGAGGGCGGATCGCGGCCTCGCTCGCCTCGATCAGCCTGAGATAGGAGTCGCGGTCGTTGACGAAGCGGCGCTGGCCGTGGACCGAGGGCGCCTGGCCGAAATTGCCGAAGCGGTAAAGCACCGGCAGCAGCGTCAGGCCGAGCCCGGTCTCGTCCGCGGCGGCGGCGATGGCGGCCCCCATCGCGGCGATGTCGGCATAGGGGCGACCGTCCCTGTCGTGATGGAGATAGTGGAACTCGGCCAGCGCCGTGAAGCCGCCTTCCAGCATCTCGACGAAGGCCTGGGCGGCGAGTGCCTGGACGTCGTCGGGATCGAGACGGTCGAGGAAACGGTACATCACCTCGCGCCAGGTCCAGAACGAATCCTCGCTCGCGCCCCGGCGCTCCGATAGGCCGGCCATGCCGCGCTGGAAGGCGTGGCTGTGGAGGTTCGGCATGCCGGGCAGAGCCAGCCCGGAGAGCCTGGTGTCGCCTGATTGCGCCGCGACGCCCGGCTCGACCGCCGTAATCGTTCCCCCCGAATGGGTCAGGCGCACATTCTCGGCAAAACCGTCCGGCAGCAGGGCCTGCTGCAGATGCAGGGTCAGGGTCACGGCGTCTCTCCAGCGTCCAATTGCATAGGCAATTAAGGGCTTGTCATTTGCATATGCAATTAGCTAGCATACTCACCATTCGAGGATAGTCGAGAGGATGCGGCATGGCGACGATGTCGGCTGAGACCCCGACCTGCGACAGGCTCTGGACACAGGCGCGGCTGGCGACGATGTCGGCCTCGGTGGCGGCTCCCTATGGCGCCGTCGAGGATGGCGTCGTCGCGGCCCGCGACGGCCGCATTCTCTATGCCGGGCCGCGCAGCGAGGCGCCGGCCTTCGCGGCCACCGAGACGATCGACTGCGGCGGGCGCTGGATCACGCCGGGCCTGATCGATTGCCACACCCATCTCGTCTATGGCGGCGACCGCGCCCATGAATTCGAGCTGCGCCTGCAGGGCGCGAGCTATGAGGAGATCGCGCGCGCCGGCGGCGGCATCCTCTCCACGGTGACCGCGACGCGCGCGGCGAGCGAGGACGCGCTGTTCGCCAGCGCCGACCGGCGGCTCTCCGCGCTGCTGTCGGAGGGCGTCACCACCGTCGAGATCAAGTCCGGTTATGGATTGGAACTTAAAGCCGAGGTGAAGACGCTGCGCGTCGCGCGCCGGATCGGGCGCGAGCGGCCGGTGCGGGTGCGCACGACCTTTCTCGGCGCCCATGCCGTGCCACCCGAATTCAAGGGTCGCTCGGGGGACTACACCGCCCTCGTCGCCGGACCGATTCTGGGTGCCATCGCGGCTGAGGGGCTGGCGGACGCGGTCGATGTCTTCTGCGAGGGCATCGCCTTCTCGCCCGACGAAACGCGGGCCGTGTTCGAGGCGGCGAAGGCCAAGGGGCTGGCGATCAAGATCCACGCCGAGCAGCTGTCTAATCTCGGTGGCGCGGCGCTGGCGGCCGAGATGGGCGCGCTCTCGGCGGATCATCTCGAATATCTCGACGAGGCCGGCGTCATCGCCATGGCGAAGGCCGGCACGGTCGCGGTCGTGCTGCCCGGCGCCTTCTACTTCCTGCGCGAGACGCAGAAGCCGCCGATCGAGTTGCTGCGCCGACATGGCGTGGCGATCGCGCTGGCGACCGACGCCAATCCCGGCTCTTCGCCCCTGACCTCGCCGCTGCTCGTGATGAACATGGCCTGCACGCTGTTCCGGCTGACGCCGGAGGAGGCGCTGGCGGGGCTGACCCGCCATGCCGCCCAGGCGCTCGGTCTTCAGGCCGAGATCGGAACGCTGGAGGCGGGCAAGGCCTGCGACCTGGCGATCTGGGACATCGAGCGCCCGGCCGAACTCGCCTACCGCATCGGCTTCAACCCGCTTCACGCCCGGATCTGGAACGGACAATGAGCACGCCCCTTCTCCTCGACCCCGGCCATGCCGCCCTAACTCACTGGCGCGACGTGATCGACGGTGCGTCGATCACGCTTTCGGCGGCGAGTGCGGGCGCGATCCGTGCCGCCCAGGCCATCGTCGACGACATCGTCGCGGCGGGCACCGTGACCTATGGCGTCAACACAGGCTTCGGGAAGCTCGCCAGCGTGCGGATCGCGGATGGCGACCTCGCCACCCTGCAGCGCAATCTGATCCTGTCGCACGCGGTCGGCACCGGGCCTGCACTGCCCGATGGCGTGGTGCGGCTGATCCTCGCGATGAAGGCGGCGAGCCTGGCGCGCGGGGCATCCGGCGTGCGGCCGGTGGTGGTCGAGGCGCTGCTCGGCGCTATGCGCGCCGACGCCCTGCCGATGGTGCCGGCCAAGGGCTCTGTCGGCGCCTCCGGCGACCTGGCGCCGCTCGCCCATCTCACCGCCGCGCTGATGGGCGTCGGCGAGATCAGGCTTAAGGGCGAGGTGATGCCGGCTGCGGACGCGCTCCTGCGGATCGGCCAGGCGCCGCTGGCGCTCGGCCCCAAGGAGGGGCTGGCGCTGATCAACGGCACGCAGGTCTCGACCGCACTGGCGCTCAGCGGCCTCACTGCCATGGCGCGAGTGTTCGATGCCGCGCTGGTCGCCGGCGCGCTCTCGGTCGATGCGCTGAAGGGCTCCGACACGCCGTTCGACCCGCGCATCCAGGCACTGCGCGGCCAGCCCGGCCAGATCCGCGTCGCGGCGCTGCTGCTCGAGCTGATCGCCGGCAGCCAGATCCGCGACAGCCACCGCTTCGGCGACAGCAAGGTGCAGGACCCCTATTCGCTGCGCTGCCAGCCGCAGGTCATGGGCGCGGTGCGCGACCTGCTCGCCAATGCCGCGGCGACACTCGCGATCGAGGCCAATGCCGTCACCGACAACCCGCTGGTGCTGGGGCCGGGCGAGGTCGTCTCGGGCGGGAACTTCCATGCCGAGCCGGTGGCCTTTGCCGCCGACATGCTGGCGATGGGACTGTGCGAGATCGGCAATCTCTCGGAGCGGCGGATCGCGCTCCTGGTCGACCCCGTGATGAGCGGCCTGCCGCCCTTCCTGGCGCGCGATGCGGGGCTCAACTCCGGCTTCATGATCGCGCAGGTGACGGCCGCCGCGCTCGCCTCCGAGAACAAGCAGAAGGCCTATCCGGCCTCGGTCGACACCATCCCGACCTCGGCCAACCAGGAAGACCATGTCTCGATGGCGACGCATGGCGCCTATCGCCTGCTGGACATGGCGGCGAATGCCGCGAGCATCATCGGCGTCGAGCTGATGGCGGCGGCGGAGGCGATCGAGCATCATCGCCCGATGACGACGAGCCCGCGGCTGGAGCCGGTGCTGGCGCTGCTGCGCGGCCAGATCGCGCCGCTGACGGAGGATCGCTACCTCGCGCCCGATCTCGCGGCAGCGACGGAACTGGTTCTGTCGGGGGCTGTGGGCCGGGCGGCGGGGCTGGATGGGTTTGCGGAGTTCGGGGCGTGAGCTTCTCAGTGACGAGCGCGGGGAACCCCTCCCCCTTGTGGGGAGGGGCAGGGGTGGGGGTCGGGCCGCTCGGTGAGCGATCGCCAAGCTGCACCACCCCCATCCCCAACCCTTCCCCACAGGGGGGAAGGGAGCGGGTCGAGCATGACGGAGCTTTGAACGCATGACCTCGATCGTCACCGTCACCCGGGGCCCCTCCCCGCTCATCCTCTCCATGCCGCATCCCGGCACCGGGCTGCCGCCGGAGGTTCATTCCACGCTGAACGAGCGCGGGCGGCTGGTCGAGGACACCGACTGGCACATGCGCGAGGTCTATGCCTTCGCGGAGCGTTTCCAGCCGACGATCGTCGAGGCGCAGCTCTCGCGCTATGTCATCGACCTGAACCGCGATCCGTCCGGCGTCTCGCTTTATCCGGGGCAGGCGACGACCGAACTCGTGCCGACGACGACCTTCGACGGCGCGCCCATCTGGATCACGCCGCCCGATGCGGCCGAGATCGAACGGCGTCGCGCCGCCTATTTCCGGCCCTATCACGACGCGCTCGCGGCCGAGATCGACCGGGTGAAGGCCGCCCATGGCTATGTCGTGCTGTGGGACTGCCACTCGATCAAGTCGGTGATCCCCCGGCTGTTTCCCGGCACGCTGCCGACGCTCAATCTCGGCACGAATTCGGGAGAGAGCTGCGCGCCCGCCGTGGAAGCCGCCGCAGCGGCGGCGATGGCCGCGCAGCCGCTCACCCATGTCGTCAACGGCCGCTTCAAGGGCGGCTGGATCACCCGGCATTACGGCCGGCCCGACGCGCACGTTCATGCGCTCCAGATGGAGAAGGCGCTCTCAGCTTATCTCGCGACCGAGGCGCCGCCCTGGACCTTCGATGCCGCGATCGCCGCGCCGCTGCAATCCGCCCTCTCCGCCATCATCGCCGCCACGCTCGACGCCGCGGCCCAGCACGAACGGAGCCGTTCATGACCCGCATCGACAACAGCCGCGTCATCCGCAGCCCCCACGGCACGGAGCTCTCCGCCAAGAGCTGGCTGACCGAAGCGCCGCTGCGCATGCTGATGAACAACCTCGACCCCGACGTCGCCGAGAAGCCCGGCGAGCTCGTGGTCTATGGCGGCATCGGCCGCGCCGCCCGGACCTGGGAGGATTTCGACCGGATCTGCGCCTCGCTGCGCTCTCTGGAGGCCGACGAGACGCTGCTCGTCCAGTCCGGCAAGCCGGTCGGGATCTTCAGGACGCACACTGACGCGCCGCGGGTGCTGATCGCGAACTCCAACCTCGTCCCGGCCTATGCGAACTGGGAGCATTTCCACCATCTCGATAAGCTCGGGCTGATGATGTACGGCCAGATGACGGCCGGCTCCTGGATCTATATCGGCACGCAGGGCATCGTTCAGGGCACCTACGAGACCTTCGTCGAGGTCGGCCGGCAGCATTACGGCGGCTCGCTCAAGGGCAAGTGGATCCTCACCGGCGGGCTCGGTGGCATGGGCGGGGCCCAGCCGCTGGCCGCGACCATGGCGGGCGCCTCGATGATCGCCGTCGAGTGCAAGCCCTCATCGATCGAGTTCCGCCTGCGCACGCGCTATCTCGACGAAAAGGCCGACAGCATCGACGAGGCGCTCAGAATCGTCGAGGCGGCGCATGCGAAGGGCAAGGCGGTCTCGGTCGGCGTGCTCGGCAATGCCGCCAAGATCTTCCCCGACATGGTCCGCCGCGGCATCCGCCCCGACGTCGTCACCGACCAGACCTCGGCGCATGACCCGCTCAACGGCTATCTGCCGGCCGGCTGGACGATTGCAGAGTGGGAGGAGCGCAAGGAGCGCGACCCGGCAGGGACTATCCAGGCCGCCAAGCGCTCCATGGCCGAGCACGTCAAGGCGATGCTCGACTTCCAGCGCATGGGCGTGCCGACGCTCGACTACGGCAACAACATCCGCCAGATGGCGAAGGACATGGGCGTCGAGAACGCCTTCGATTTCCCGGGCTTCGTGCCCGCCTATATCCGCCCGCTGTTCTGCCGGGGCATCGGCCCGTTCCGCTGGGCGGCCCTCTCGGGCGATCCCGAGGATATCTACAAGACCGACGCCAAGGTGAAGGAGCTGATGCCCGACGACGCGCATCTGCACAACTGGCTCGACATGGCGCGCGAGCGCATCCAGTTCCAGGGCCTGCCCGCGCGCATCTGCTGGGTGGGGCTGGGCGACCGGCATCGGCTCGGCCTCGCCTTCAACGAGATGGTGGCCAAGGGCGAGCTGAAGGCGCCGGTCGTGATCGGCCGCGACCATCTCGATTCAGGCTCCGTCGCCTCGCCCAATCGCGAGACCGAGGCGATGAAGGACGGCTCGGACGCGGTCTCCGACTGGCCGCTGCTCAACGCCCTGCTCAACACGGCCGGCGGCGCGACCTGGGTCTCGCTGCATCATGGCGGCGGCGTCGGCATGGGCTATTCCCAGCATTCGGGCGTGGTCATCGTCGCCGACGGCACGCCGGAAGCGGCCAAGCGGCTGGAGCGCGTGCTCTGGAACGACCCGGCCACGGGCGTGATGCGCCATGCCGATGCGGGCTACGAGATCGCGGTGGAGTGCGCGAAGGAGAAGGGGCTGAGGCTGCCGGGGATTCTGGGGTGAGCCGATCGTCATTCCGGGGCGCCCGAAGGGCGATCCCGGAACCCACGACCGGGTGAGCCGGCGGGGGTATGTTTTGCCCGTGTCAGTGATGTAACCCAGTCGTGGTTTCCGGGTTCTCCGCTGCGCGGAGCCCCAGAATGACAACAGGAAACCCATGCGCATCATCCGCGCCACCGATTGCCGGACCATGCCGTGGAAGAACGGCCAGGGGATCACGACCGAGATCGTGGTTTCTCCCGAGGGAGCTTCCCTGAGCGATTTCGAGTGGCGGGTCTCGATGGCGCAGGTCGGAGCGGACGGGCCGTTCTCCGCCTTCCCGGGACTCGACCGGACGCTATGCGTTCTGACCGGGGCCGGCATTCGGCTGGCCTTCGGCGATGGCGAGACGGTGGCGCTCGACCACACCTCCCCGCCCTTCGCCTTCGCCGCCGACCGGGCTGTCGATGGCCTCCTGATCGACGGGCCGATCATCGATCTCAATGTGATGAGCCGGCGCGGCGCCTGGACGCACAGCGTCGAGCGGATCACCGGCCCGGGCGAACACCGCATCGCGGGCGAGGCCGTCCTGCTGCTGGTCGCCCCCGAAGGCGGCTGGAGCATTGACAAGGGGACGCTCTCCTTGGGCGACAGCGCCCTCATCCGAGGGCAGGCCGAGATGACCTGTCTCTCCGATGATGGTGGGCACGCGCTCTATGTGATCCGGCTGGCACCCCAGCGCTGATCGCGCGCGCCGTCATTCCGAGCGCAGCGAAGCAATCCAGAGGCGGCTGCGCTCGGTGTCCCCCAGATGCTTCGTCGCTGCGCTCCTCGCCTTGACGGGTCGTCTCACGCCGCCTGCATCGGCCTCGGCCCGACATAGACCGATTGCGGGCGGATCAGCCTGCCGCCGGCGATCTGCTCCTGCGCATGGGCGAGCCAGCCGATCGTGCGACCCATGGCGAAGACGCAGGTGAAGGCCTCGGGCGGGAAGCCCAGCGCCTCGAGCAGCAGCGCCGTGTAGAACTCGACATTGGTGTCGAGGGGCCGGTTCGGTTTGCGCTCGCGCAGGATGGCGAGCGCCGCCTGCTCCACCGCCTCGGCGAGGGCAAGCCTTTTGGAATCGGCACCAAGCCGCCGGAGCGCCGCCTTCAGCGCATCGGCTCGCGGGTCGCGCACGCGGTAGACGCGGTGGCCGAAGCCCATCAGCCGCTCGCCCCGGTCGAGCGCCGCCTCGAGCCAGGCGCGCGCGTCGCCCGGCTCGCCGATCGCGTCGAGCATGTCGATCACCGGTCCCGGTGCGCCGCCATGGAGCGGGCCTTTCAACGCGCTGATGCCGGCGAGTTCGGCCGAGACGAGCCCTGCGCGCGTGGAGGCGACGACCCGGGCCGCGAAGGTCGAGGCGTTGAGGCCGTGATCGGCCACCGTGACGAGATAGGCATCGAGCGCCGCCGCCTCGGCAGCGCTCGGCCGGTCTCCGCGCAGCATGCGCAGCGTATCGGCCGCCTGAGACAGGCCCGCGTTCGGAGCGATCGGTTCGAGACCGCGGGCCCGCCTGACCGCGGCGGCGGTGAACACGGCGGGTGCGGCCAGCAGCGTCAGCGCCGTGCCGGCATCCTCGCCATCGGGGATCAGGGCGGTCCAGGCGCGCAGGGCCTCGACGGGCGAAAGGTTTGCCGGAAGCGGCATGCGCAGCACGATCGGGAAGAGTGCTGTGCGAGCCGCCCCGAGGGCGGCGCTCAGCGCGGTTCCACTGGGCAGACCGGGCAACAGCCCACCAAGCATAAGGGTGACCATCTCCTCGAAGGCCATGCGCCCGGCCAGATCGTCGAGGCTGCGGCCGCGGATCACCAGGCGACCAGCGCCGCCATCGACGTCGGACAGGGTGGTGTGGGCGGCGACGACGTCTTCAAGGCCATCGGACATGGGCTGGACTCCTTCAGAGCAAGGCCTTGAGGATCAGCGGATCGGGCAGTACGATCAATCTTGAACAATATAATCAATCTATTTCGATGAGCGATTGGCTGACAGCGTCAGAGGCGATGGCACGGCTCAAGCTCAAGCCGCAGACGCTCTACGCCTATGTCAGCCGCGGCCTGATCGAGACCCGTCAGGAGGGTGGCGACTCGCGCCGCAAGCTCTACCGCGCGCAGGACGTGGCACGCCTCGAACAGCGCAAGATGCGAGGACGGCGCCGTGCGGCCATCGCCGAGGACGCCATCGCCTGGGGCGAGCCGGTCCTGACATCGAGCATCACCACGATCGCCGGTGGCAGGCTCTGGTATCGCGGACAGGATGCCGGCCTGTTGGCCGAGACGGCGCGGCTGGAGGACGTGGCGCGTCTCCTCTGGGACTGCGGGGCTCAGCGCTTTCCCACACTGACGCGGCCTGTGCCGGCCGGCGCACCGCTGACCCGCATGTTCACGGCGACCGCGTCCCGCGCTGCCAGCGACACCGCGATGGCGGGCCGGACCAAGAAAGCGCTCTACCTCGAAGCCGCTGCCGTTCTCGATACGCTGGTCGACGCCATCGCCGGCGGGCCGGGCGAGGGTCCGATCCATGTGCGGCTGGCGGCGGCCTGGGGCCAGGGCGACGAAGGCGCGGACCTGATCCGGCGGGCGCTCGTCCTGCTGGCCGATCACGAGCTCAACGCCTCGACCTTCGCGGTCCGCGTCACCGCCTCGACCGGAGCCTCGCTGGCGGCCTGCGTCACGGCCGGATTGTCGGCTCTCTCCGGCCCGCTGCATGGCGGCATGGCGCGCCGCGTAGTCGGGCTGATGCGGGAGGCCCAGGCGGGCGGCGTCGCGGCCACCGTCTCCGAAAGACTGGCCGCCGGAGCCAGCGTGCCGGGTTTCGGGCACCCGCTCTATCCCGACGGCGATCCGCGCGCGGGCTCGCTGCTGGCGGGCTTCGAGGTCCCGGGCGCCTATGCGGAAGCAAGGACCGTCATCACGCGTCTGACGGGAGCCGAGCCGAACATCGACTTCGCCCTAACAGCGCTCGCCGCCCATCTCGGCCTCGGGGAGGACGCGCCCTTCCAGATCTTCGCCGCGGCCCGCGCCACGGGCTGGCTGGCGCATGCCCTCGAGCAGAACGAGACGGGGCGGCTGATCCGCCCCCGTGCGCGCTATAGCGGCCCGGCTCCTGGCTGACCCAGGCCCCGGGCTCTCGGAGCGGCGTCCGCTATCGCACCATCCCCATCTGCCGCGGCAGCCAGAGCGTCAGCTCCGGGATGAAGGTGATCGCGATCAGCGCGGCGAAGAGCGGGACCAGCCAGGGCAGGATCGCCATGGTGGTGCGCTCGACCGAGAGCTTGGCGACACGCGAGAGCACGAACAGCACCATGCCGAGCGGCGGGTGCAGCAGCCCGATCATCAGGTTCAGCACCATGATCAGCCCGAAATGGATCGGGTCGACGCCGAGCTTGAGCGCGATCGGCAGCAGGATCGGCACCACGATGGTGATGGCGGCGATGGTGTCGAGGAAGCAGCCGATGAACAGCAGCAGCAGATTGACCAGGACGAGGAAGACCCATTTGTTCTGGGTCAGGCTGAGGATCAGGTCCGACAGGATCTGGGCCGTGTTGGAGACCGTCAAAAGCCAGGCGAAGATTGACGCCGCCGTGACGATGAAGAGCACGGAGGCCGTGGTCTCGATCGTATCGAAGGTCGCCTTCGTCAGGCTGCGCAGGGTCATCGAGCGATAGCGGACGAGGCCGAGGAAGAGCGACCAGATCACGGCGGCCGCGGCGGCCTCGGTCGGCGTGAACCAGCCCATGGTCATGCCGCCGATCAGGATGACCGGCGTCATCAGCGCCATCACGGCCGAGAAGTCGAAATAGTAGTCGAGGCCGAGCAGCACGGCGAGCGCGATGCCGATCGCCATGTTGTCCGGCAGGCCCGCCCAGAGCAGGCCATAGGCCAACAACGGGAAGCCGAGCACGACGGCGACCTCGATGCCGGCGCTTCCGATCTCGCGCAGCGAGAAGGTGGCGTCCGAGCCCCATTTATAGATGCGGGCGAAGATCGCGACCGTCACCATCATGAACAGCGTCATCATCACGCCGGGCACCACGCCGGCGAGGAAGAGCGCGCCGATCGAGGTGTTCGACATCATGCCGTAGATGACGAAGGGCAGGGAGGGCGGAATGATCGGCCCGAGCGTGGCGGAGGCCGCCGTGACGCCGACGGCCACCTCGGTCGGGTAGCCATGGTCCTTCATCGCCTTGATCTCGATCGTGCCGATGCCCGCGGCATCGGCGATCGCGGTGCCCGACATGCCCGAGAAGATCACCGAGCCGATGATATTCACCTGCGCGAGCCCACCGCGCATCCAGCCCACCAGCGCGACGGCGAAGGCATAGATGCGCCCGGTCACGCCGGCGATGTTCATGAGATTGCCGGCCAGGATGAAGAAGGGCACGGCGAGCAGCGGGAAGCTCTCGACGCCCGCGATCATGCGCTGCGCCAGGATGACGTCGGGCACGGTGCCCGAGATGATGATGAAGGCGAGCGAAGCGACGGCCATGGCGATCGCCACGGGCACGCCGAGGATCATCAAGCCGAGAAAGGAACCGAGCAGGATCAGCATGGTGGTTCTCAGGCCTCCGAGCCGTCGAAGGCTTCCGGCTTTTCCAGCACGGAATAGCCGCGGCGCATGTTCTGCCAGGCGACATGAAGCGCCCGCAGCGTCATCAGCGCGAAGGCGAGGACGACGGTGTTGAAGATGATCGACTTCGGCAGGTCGACCGTCGTCATCATCTCGTCGGGGATCAGCGAGGCGTATTTGTACATCAGCCAGGTCGCGTAGGCGAAGAAGCCGATGCGGACAGCATCGACGAAGGTCGCCATGAAGCGGCCTGCACGCGCCGACATGTAGCGGTAGAGGAAATCCACCTGGATGTGCCGGGAGGCCCGCACGCAGAGCGAGGCACCCAGGAAGACGACGACCACCAGCGCGTTGATGGCGATCTCCTCGGTCCAGGCGAAGGAGTTGTTCAGGACGTAGCGGGTGAAGAACTGCAGGATGACGCAGCCGACCATGACCCAGAAGGCGGCCATCGTGACCCAGTCCTCCACACCATAGACCGAGAGATCGGCCGGCGGCGGCGCCTCGTCGAAGACGTGGGCGAGTTCCTCACCGGTCACGGGCGTATGGATTTCGGGGGCTGTGGTCATAGGCTGGTCCAGTCGTGAGGAACTCGGCCGAGGGGGCCATCGTCATTGCGAGCGCAGCGAAGCAATCCAGGGGGCTGGCTCAGCAACTCTGGATTGCTTCGTCGGCTGCGCCTCCTCGCAATGACGAAAACGCCATCACGAGGAGGCTGGAGGCGAGTTACTTGATCGCCTGGATGCGCTCCCAGTCGGCCTTGCGGTAGCCGAACTGCTCGAAGGTGACGTTCTTCTGGACGTTGGCGAGGAACTCGGCCTTGTCGACCTCGGTCACGGTCAGACCCTTGTCCTTGAAGAACTGGACGAGCTTGGCCTCGGAGGCCTGGATCTGCTTGGTGGCGCGGGCGGAGGCCTCCTGCGCGACCTCGGTGAAGATCTTGCGATCCTCGGGCGAGAGCTTGTCCCAGAGCTGCTTGGCGGCGACCGTGTTGAGATGGTCGACGATGTGGCCGGTCAGCACGATGTGCTTCTGCACCTCGTAGAACTTCTTCGCCTCGATGGTGGTCAGCGGGTTCTCCTGAGCCTCGACCGTGCCGTTCTGCAGCGCGAGATAGACCTCGGCGAAAGCGATCGGCGCCGTGTTGGCGCCGCAGGCGCGCGGCATGGCGAGATAGGCCGGCACGTCGGGCACGCGGATCTTGAGCCCCTTCATGTCGGCGCAGCTCTTGATCGCCTTGTTCGAGGTGGTGTGGCGCGTGCCGTAATAGGTGACCGAGACGATCTGGTGCCCGGTCTTGTCCTGGTAGCCCTTGGCCATGTCCTTGAAGACATCGCTCTTGGTGTAAGCGAGCAGATGCTCGGGGCTGCGGAAGGTGAAGGGGTAGTAGGTCACCCCGATCGGCGCGAAGGAGCGCGCGGCGAAGCTCGAGCCCGAGATGATGATGTCGACCGTGCCCAGGGTGAGGCCCTGGTTGATGTCGGTCTCCTTGCCGAGCTGCGAGGCCGGATAGACGGTGATCTCGTAGCGGCCATTGGTGCGCTTCTTGAACTCGTCCGCCGCCCAGACCGACTCGGTGTGGAAGGGCTCCGAGGTCTCGTAGACATGGGCCCATTTCAGCTTGGTCTGTGCCTGCGCCGGCGCGCCGACGGCGATCAGGCTCGCGGCAACCGCCGCCATCGTCAGATAGGTCTTCATCATGTTGGTCCCTCCCGTGGGATCGCTCTCGTTGCCTTGGTCGTAAAAGTCTTCTTGTTGTCGTCGTCTTCGAGCGTCAGTTCTTCCTGACGAGGCGGGTCACGACGCTCTCACGCCCGCCTTGCCGCGTGCTGGCCTGCACGCTTTCCCGCCGCGCCGTCCCCGCCGGAGCGGGGCCTTCGCCGAAGCTCTGCGAGAACCGCTCCTGCGAGCGCTGCAGATGCCGCCGCATCGCCGCCTGCGCCGCCTCCCCGCGCCCTTCGGCAATGGCGTCGCGGATCTCGCGATGCTCCGCCACGGCCTCGCGCCAGGAGTCGGCGTTCTCGAAATAGCTCGCGAGCTGCCGGAAATAGGGGTTGATGCGCTGGTCGAAGAGCAGGCCGACGAAGCGCGCCAGCACGGCGTTGCCGAGGATCGAGGCTATCGCGACATGGAAGGCCCGATCGAGCGCAACCAAGTCGTCGCCCGTGAGTTCGGAATTCTCCATCTGCGCGAGAATCTCGTCGAGACCGGCGACCTCGCGGGGACCGGCCTGTGAGCCTGCCTCGGCGCAGACGGCGCTCTCGATCAGCTCGCGGGCCTTGAGAACCTCGAAAGGCCCCTCCGGCGCCTCGTCAGCCAATGGGGCCAGAGCCGGAAGACCGGCGGGTCTGTCGATGACGTAGACGCCCGATCCCATGCGGATCCGGACCCGCCCTTCGACCTCGAGCGCGATCAGGGCTTCTCGCACCGAGGGACGGGACACGCCCAGCTTCTCCGCCAGTTCGCGCTCCGGCGGCAGCCGGCCGCCCACCGGATACTCGCGCCGATCGATGAGATGGCGCAGCTGGTCGGCGATCTGGCGATAAAGGCGTGGCGACTCGACAGTTTCGAGCGGCACTGTCTGCTCCCGGTTTCCATCCCAGGCTTCCTCTGGCGGGAAGCTCTCTTTGGCCATGTGGTCAGACCAATTGGAATTGAAACAAGCATCATCACGGGGGCGTGTCAATGAGCCGCGCGGGTCGCGGCGGCGGGCCGCGACCCGCTCAATGCTCGGCCGCCATCACCTCGGAGCGGATTTCCTCGACGAGGCGTTCCTTCAGCGCCACGAATTCAGGGCTCGTCTTGATGGTGTAGGGCCGCGGATGCGGCAGATCCACCACGATGTCGGCCTTGATGCGGCCGGGCCTGGCGCTCATCACCACGACGCGCGAGCCGACGAAGATCGCCTCCTCGATGTCGTGGGTGACGAAGAGCACGGTCTTGCGCTCGCGCTCCCAGATGCCGAGCAGCATCTCCTGCATCAGCGCGCGCGTCTGGTTGTCGAGGGCTCCGAAAGGTTCGTCGAGCAGCAGGATCTTGGGATCGTTGGCGAGCGCGCGGGCGATGGCGGTGCGCTGCTGCATGCCGCCGGAGAGCTGCTTGGGAAAATGATCGACGAAGCTCGAAAGCCCGACCCGCTCGGCCCAGCCGCGGGCGATGTCGAGACGCTCGCGCTCGGAGATTCCCTTCTCGCGCAGGCCGAAGGCGATGTTCTGGACGACCGTCAGCCAGGGGAAGAGCGTGTAGCTCTGGAAGACGAAGCCGCGGTCGGCGCCCGGGCCGGTCACCGCCGCGCCGTCGAGCATGATGCGGCCCTCACTCGCCGTCTCCAGCCCCCCGATAATGCGCAGCAAGGTGGACTTGCCGCAGCCGGAGGGACCGAGAATGGCGATGAAGTCGTTGTCGCCGACGCTCAGCGAGGTCGGCATCAGGGCACGCGTCGGCTGGCCGCCGCGCTGGGGCGGGAAGATCTTCCCGACATTCTCGACGAGGAGCTTGCTCATCTTCGCGACCGACTACCTTTGCGCCCACGGAAACAGGCGCTGGTTGACCGCCTTGAAAAGGAAGTCCGACACCAGGCCGATCAGCCCGATCACGATGATGCCGAAGATGATCTGGCCGGTGTTCAGCAGCGCTTGGCTGTCGGTGATCATGTGGCCGATGCCGGAGGACGAACCGATCAGCTCGGCGACGATGACATAGGTCCAGGCCCAGCCCAGGACGAGGCGGAAGATCTCGGCGATCTCGGGCGCCGCGTTGGGCAGGAGCACCCGCCGCACCACCGAGGTGTCGGTGGCGCCCAGCGTATAGGCGGCATCGACGAGATCGCGCCGGATCGAGCCGACTGCGACCGCGATCATCAGGATGAGTTGGAAGACCGAGCCGATAAAGATGACGAGCAGCTTCTGCGCCTCGCCGATGCCGGCCCAGAGGATCAGGAGAGGAATGAAGGCCGAAGCCGGAAGATAGCGGGCGAAGGAGACGAAAGGCTCGAGGAAGGCCTCGACCGGCTTGTAGGCGCCCATGGCGATGCCGAGCGGCAGGGCGACGAGAGCCGCCAGCACGAAGCCGCCGACGACGCGCCAGATCGTCATGCCGATGTCGAAGGCGAATCCATACAGGAAGAGAAGGTTGTAGCCCTCCTGGACCATCGTGATCGGGTCGGCCAGGAACAGCTTCTGGACATAGCCGCCGAAGGTCGCGACCGACCACAGCGCGACGAACAGCGCGAAGAAGGCAACGCCATAGGCGATGCGCGATGGCGCGGAGACGGGCTGGAGGGGTTTCATCGTTGTCAGATCCGCGCCGTCATCCCGGACAAGCTGCGCAGCAGCGCAGATCCGGGATCCATCATAGGGCCGTGTCGCGCCTTACGATGGATCCCGGGCTCCGCTTCGCTGCGTCCGGGATGACGGCGGAGGGTTTCAGAAAAGTCAGCTCACTTGCCGGCGACGTATTTCGTCTCGACGAGGCTGGCCAGGTCGGGCTTGGACTTGATCAGGCCGATCTCGAGCAGCAGGTCGGCGGCCTTGGCCGAGAAGGCCTGCCATTCGCCCGAGAAGAAGGCCTTGTTGCCGGCCGCGTCCGACCATTTGAGGAAGGCGGCCGACTTGCCGAACTGCTCGCCGGACTGCTTCACATCGGCGCCCATGATGCCGAAGGCCTTGTCCTTCTCCTTGGCGATCATGTCGAGCGCCTCGAAATAGCTCTTCGTCAGAGCCGCGGCGGCCGCGTCATTGGCGGCAAGGAAGGCCGGGGTGCAGCCGAAGGTATCCATCACCATCGGATAATCGAGCGTGGTGGCGATGATCTTGCCGGCCTCGGGCTTGCCGCGCACGGCCGAGAGATAGGGCTCATAGGTCATGGCGGCGTCGTTCTGGCCGGCGATGAAGGCCTGCGCGGCGGGCCCGGGTTCCATGTTGACCACGGTCACGTCCTTCATCGACATGCCGTTTTCCTTGAGGAACCAGGCGAGCGCGAAATAGGGCGAGGTGCCGGGCGCCGAGGCGGCGACCGTCTTGCCCTTGAGATCCTTGATCGAAGCGGTGGCGTTGCGCGTCACCATGCCGTCGGCTCCGTAGCTCTTGTCGAGCTGGAAGATCTGCTTGGTCTTCACACCCGCGGCGTCCCAGACGATCCAGGTCTCGACCGTCGTGGCCGCGCACTGGATGTCGCCCGAGGCGATGGCGAGGTGGCGGTCCTTCTGCGGGATCTTCTTGATCGTGACGTCGAGGCCGTTCTTGGCGAAGATGCCGGCCTCCTTGGCCAGCGTCAGCGGCGCGAATCCGGTCCAGCCCGAAATGCCGATATTGACCTTGGTCTGCGCCTGCGCGCCGCCGGCGACCAGCGCCGCCGCGAGACCGAGACCTGCCGCCGTTCCCCACCGCTTCAAACCCGTCATGACGAAACCCT
This sequence comes from Allobosea sp. R86505, assembly GCF_042466375.1. Lineage (NCBI taxonomy): Bacteria > Pseudomonadati > Pseudomonadota > Alphaproteobacteria > Hyphomicrobiales > Alloboseaceae > Allobosea > Allobosea sp. R86505. The sequence continues at coordinate 4,438,115 of NZ_JAXHPY010000001.1, forward strand.
TCCCCTGTTGTGATGTCCAACCCGCTGCCCGAGGGCCGGAGCCCATCGCAGCGTATGGCGCGGCCGGATGCAACCTTCGTTCCAGCGGAGGTTAAATGCATATGCAAATCCGTCAAGCCGTCGATCACCGCGGCTGGGGACAGCGATGACATTCTCTCGTTTGACAGGAACGGGAACATCCATTCCCCTGAGCGCCCTTTCAACGCCCCGCCTCTCTCCCGCCAGGAATGATCCGAATGAACGGTGCCGACCGCCTCTGCGACACGCTGCTCGTCAACGGCGTGGATGTCTGTTTCGCCAATCCCGGCACATCCGAGATGCATTTCGTCGCGGCGCTCGACCGCAAGCCGGAGATGCGCTGCGTGCTGGGCCTGTTCGAGGGCGTGGTCACGGGCGCGGCCGACGGCTATGCCCGCATGGCCGACAAGCCGGCGGCGACGCTGCTGCATTGCGGGCCGGGCATGGCCAACGCGCTCGCGAACATGCACAACGCGCGGCGCGCCTGGACGCCGATGCTCAACGTCGTCGGCGACCACGCGACCTATCACCTCGTCAACGATGCGCCGCTGACCAGCGACATCGAGAGCCTGGCGCGGCCGATGTCGCATTACGTGCACCGGATCGCGACACCCGAGGATGTCGGGCCGGCGATCGGCCAGGCCTATGCGGCGGCGATGTCGCTGCCGGGCGTCGCCACCGTGATCCTGCCCGGCGACTGCGCCTGGGGCTCGGTCGAGCCGGCCGAGGTCAAGGCGACGCCCGTACCGGCGTTCCGGACGGTCGAGGCCGAGACCATCCGCGAGGTCGCCGCGGCGCTGCGGCAGCATGGCTCGCGCGCCGCACTGATGATGACGGGCGCGTCTCTGCGCGCCGGGGCGCTGGAGACGGCAGCGCGCATCTGCGCGGCCACCGGCTGCAAAATGTATGGGCAGATGTCGAACGGGCGGATCGAGCGTGGCGCCGGGCGCGTCGCGATCCCCAAGGTGTTCTACCCCGTCGACATGGCGCTGGAGCAGTTGAAGGACGTCGACCTGCTGGTGCTGGTCGGCGCCCAGATTCCGGTCGGCTTCTTCGCCTATCCCGGAAAGCCCGGCCGCCTCATCCATGACGGCTGCATCGTCACAACACTGGGCAAGATGGGCGACGACCTCGTCGGCGCGCTCGATGCGCTCGCGGAAGAAACGGGCGCCACCAAGGTCGAGCCCGCCTTCATCGCCAAGGCGCAGTCCGAGACGGCGCTGCCCACGGGCGACCTCGACGCCGACAAGGTCTGCACCATCGTGGCGCGCCTGCTGCCCGAGAACGCGATCATCTGCGACGAGTCGGTCTCGTCGGGGCGCGTCTTCTACCAGCAGTGCCACAACGCACCGCAGCACGATTATCTGCAGCTGACCGGAGGCGCGATCGGCGAAGGCATCCCGATGTGCGTCGGCGCGGCGGTGGCCTGCCCCGATCGCAAGGTCATCGGCATGCAGGCCGACGGGTCCGGCATGTACACGGTCCAAGGCCTGTGGACGCAGGCGCGCGAGAACCTCGACATCGTCACCGTGATCTTCGCCAACCGGACCTATGCGATCCTGCATGGCGAGATGCGCGCCGTCGGCGTCAATGATTTCGGCCGCAACGCCACGCTGATGCTCAACCTCGACGAGCCGGCGCTGGACTGGGTCGCCATGGCGCGCGGCATGGGCGTGGAAGCGGCGCGGGCGACCACAGCCGAAGAGTTCACCAAGCTGTTCAAGGGCGCGCTCGGCCGGAAGGGCCCGTTCCTGATCGAGGCGGTGATCTGAGACACTGAAGGCTGAAGACCAACGCGCTCAGAAGGCCTTCGGCAAGCCCGCATCCTTGAGCGCGTTGTTGGCAGTGTGAGGTTTCACGGTGTTGCGAGGCACCGTGAACTTGCGCCCTGTCTTGGGGCTGTACCAGATTTCGTGAGACCCCTTGCCCTGACGGATCAATTCGCAGCCGGCCGCCTTCAGCAGCCGGATCAGGTCGGGATAGAGGTTGCCGCCCATCTCAAGCGGCTTGGAGCGGCTTCACGGTCACGAGATGGCTGATGGAGATCGCGATCTCACGCGAGCTGCCGACGCGATCGCGGATGTTCTCGTCGATCAGGTGTGGCGCGAGGTCGGTCACTGCTTCGACCAGCGCATCCAGGGTTGGAGCCTCGACGTTCAGCCCGGGAATGTCCGATTCCACCACGAACCACACGGCATTGTCTGCGTCGTGGGAAACGAAGACCCGAAAGGCCAGCTGGCTGTCCATCGATCGGCTCGCGTCTGGAGAGGCATACTCCATCATGCCTCATGACCCGCCCGTTTCCAACGTCCCGCCGACCTCGCGGTTCGCTGCCTACCTGAACCCACCCAGAAACGCATCCAGGCATTCGCCGATCGCCTCGATCGCGTAGCCGCCCTCCTGCACGACCAATGTGGGCAGGCCGAAGCTCTTCACCTTGCTGGCGATGGTACCGAAATCGGCGGCGTCCAGCTTCAAGACGCCGATGGGATCATCCCTGTGCGCGTCGTAGCCGAGCGCGACGATGACGACGTCGGCGCCGAAGACCTTGATCGCCTCGCCCGCCCTGTCGACGGCCGCGGCCATCTCGGCGCCGCCGGCGCCATGCGGCAAAGGCAGGTTGAGGTTGAAGCCCTCGCCCGAGCCGTTGCCGCGCTCGTCCTCATAACCGGTGTAGAACGGATAGTAGTTCGACGGGTCGGCATGGACCGAGATCGTCAGCACATCGTCGCGGCGATAGAAGATCTGCTGAGTGCCGTCGCCGTGATGGGCATCGACGTCGAGGATCGCGACCTTGCTGAACTTCGAGCGCAGGCGCTGGGCCGCGATGGCGGTGTTGTTGAGATAGCAGAAGCCGCTGGCACGGTCGGCGCGGGCGTGGTGGCCCGAGGGGCGGCAGAGCGAGTAGACGGCGCGCTCCCCGGCGATGACGGCATCGGCGGCCGTCACCGCCGTCTCGGCGGAGAGCAGCGTCGAGCGCCAGCAATGCTCGCCGATCGGCACCGACATGTCGCCGAGATACCAGCCGAGCTGGCCGATGAAGCCGGTCGGGCGGCAGGGCGGGCGGACGGCCTCTTCCGGGCGTCCGCTCCAATAGGGGAAGGTGCTGGGCCAGACCTCGGGGCCGCGCTCGGCCGGCAGATCCTGCCAGCGCCCCCAGGCCGTCTCCAGAAAGCGGACGAAACCCGCGTCGTGAATCGCCAGCACCGGCCCGGTGCCGTGCGAAGCCGGCCGCTCGGGCGCGATGCCGTGCCGCTCCAGCGCCGCCAGCAGCCGGGCTGTGCGCTCCGGCAGATCCTTCGGCGATACGACCGCGCCATATCGCAGATATTGCTGCGGATCGTGCATCGACTGGTCAGGATGATAGAAGGCGCGCATGGGTCGACAGGTCTCCGGGGACGGGCCGGTCGCGGCCCGAATGGCGCAAGGCTAGCAAAGCCTGCGCCGCCGCGTCAGGCCGGAACGACGCCGCCCTGCCCTGCGTCGACGGCGGGCCGCAGATCGGCTCGTGCGAGCAGGCCGGGCACCTCTCCGGCCGCCACGGCCGGCGCGTAGAGATAGCCCTGGCCGTAGCGGCAGCCATGGGCGTGCAGGAACTCCTGCTGCGACACCGCCTCGATGCCTTCGGCGACGACGTCCAGCCCCAGTTCGGCCGTGAGCGCCACAACCGCGCGCACGATCGCCGCATCCTCCCCCTGCTCGCCGATCCGCGCGACAAAGGAACGGTCGATCTTCACGACGTCGACGGGGAACCGCCGCAGATGGGTCAACGAGGCGTAGCCCGTGCCGAAATCGTCGAGCGCGACACTGATCCCGGCGGCGCGCAGCCGGTGCAGCGCCGGTCCGGCCTGATCGCCCTTGCGGGTCAGCAGCACGTTCTCCGTGACCTCGACACCGAATTGCTCCGCCGAGAGGCCTTCGCTGCGGAAGCGGTCGAGCAGGCCTTCGGCGAATTGCGGGTCGCGGAACACGCCGGGCGCCAGGTTGAGCCAGAGCCGCGGCACAGCCAGACCCTCGTCGCGCCAGCGGCACCGGTCCGCCAGAACGCGCGCCAGCACCGCCTCGCCGATTTGGCGCGCCGTCTCGGGGTCCTGCAGGGCGAGCAGGAAGGAACCGGCGGGCACGATGCCGCGGTCGGGATGATCCCAGCGCGCCAGCACCTCGAGGCCGTCGATGGCACCGCTGCTCAGATCGATCTGCGGCTGGTAGAAGGGCAGGATCCGCCCCTGCGCAACCGCCTCGCAGATCGCGCCGCAGATCTCGACGCGTGCGTTCATCGCCTCACGCATCGCCGGCTCGTAAACCACGGCCATGTTGCGGCCGAGCGCCTTGGCCCGATACAGCGCGAGATCGGCATCCTTCAGCAACTCGCCCGCCTCGTCATGGTGCTGCGGCGCAAGGGCGAAGCCGATGCTGGCCCGCATGGGGCCGGCGATCTCGACACCAAGCAGGGGCTGACGCACGGCCTGCAGGAGCTGCTGCGCCTTGGCGGCGGCGTCGAAGCCGTCCGGCAGTTCGGCGATGACCACGAACTCGTCGCCGCCCAGCCGTGCCACCACCTCGCCGGGCTGGAGCACCGCGCTCAGCCGGTCGCCTACGGCGACCAGCAACTGGTCGCCGACGTCGTGACCGAGCGTGTCGTTGACCGCCTTGAAGTCATCGAGATCGATCAGGAACAGGGCAACGACGCCAGAAGCACTACGACCGAGCATCTCGGTCAGCCTCTCCTGGAACATCAGCCGGTTCGGCAGGCCGGTGAGGGAGTCGTGGGTGGCCTGCCAGCGCATCTGCGCGGCGGCGGCATTGCGCTCGGTGATGTCGACGATTCCCGCCACGAATCCCTGGCTCGGCCCGATCGGGACGGACGCCGCGGTGATGACGGCGTCCCGCATCCGGCCCTGTCCATCCCGAAGGGGCACCTCGAGTGCTTCGATGCGTCCGCGATCCCGCAACGCGGCGAACGCGCGGCGCCGGTCCTCGATCCCGATGCTGTCGGCGATCGTGTGTCCGGCCAGCCCCGTCGCGCCCGGCGGCGCCAGATAGCGTATGGCCGCCTCGTTGGCGCGCAGATAGCTGCCGTCGGCGAGCGCCGTGACGACCAGTGGGATGGGGACCGCCATGAAGACGCGCTCCAGCAGGGCCTGGCTCGCTTCCAGCGCCTCGCGCGCCGTCCGCTCCGACCGGGTCGCCAGCCACTCCAGGCGACGCAGGCGGTTGGCGTGGATGACGACGAGGCTGAGCGCGAAGTTCAGCATGGCCAGCACCAGCACGAGGCCGAGCAATGTAGAGGGATAGGGACCGCGGCCGAGATAGCCCGCCAGCATCAGAACGCTGGCCCCGACGCCCATGAGCAGCGTGAAGCGGAAAGGTGTGGGTGCGACGAGATAGAAGATCGAGGGCAGCAGCAACACGACGAAGAGCGCCAGATCGCTGCGCGAGCTGACGAGGAAGGCGACGGCCACCGCCGTCGTCACCTCCCAGAGCAGCGTCGCCGACAGGGCGCGGCCGACGCTGGTCGCGCGCCTGACCATGACGAAGCAGAGCAGCGAGAAAGCGACGACGCAAAGCCGGGCCGGCACCGCGACGAAGAAATGCGGGGTTCCGGCGAAGCGCCAGTCGCTCAGCAGAAACAGGGTATTGAGCGCCGCAGACAGCAGAAACAGCAGCCGGCATTGCCGGAGCGTCTCGTCGAAGCGTGCGATGTTGAAGGCGCGCTCCATGGCGGCATCGCGAAACTCGCCGCCGAACTTCAGTTTATCCCCAACCATGCAGCGCTTTTCGGCGATAACCCCTCAAAAGCGAGTTAAATTGACGCATCGCTTCCGATGCGACTGCGATTTGCATCAGTTCGCCAGGACGAGGCTCGCAAACTCCTGTGCCACATCCGCGATGACGAAGCGCCCGGGACGAAACCAGTCGATCGAGCCGTTCATGGCGCCCAGGATCATATAGCGCATCAGATCGGGCGAGCGCTCCGGCCGAAGGGCTCCGGCGGTCTGAAGCTCCGCGATGAGGCCACGCCAGACATCCTCATAGGCCCGCCTCGCCGCCCGCACGCTGTCGGGCACCGGCGTCGCGCCGAAGGTGAAGACGCGGAAGCTCGCGGTGGTGTAGTCGCGCTGGCCATGGAGGGCGGTGAGATGGGCCGTGATCGCCGCCTCGAGCCGTTGCCGGGACGGCGCGCCTTCCATCTCGGCGAGCGCGGCGACGACCGCGTCATGCACGAAGCGAACGCCGTCATTGACCACGGCCTCGACGATCTCCTCCTTCGAGGCGAAGTGGTGATAAAGGCTGGCCTTGCGGATGCCGACGGCCTCGGCGATCTCGCGCAAGGTCGTCTGATGATAACCGCCCGAACGCAGCAGCCGCGCCGCCGTGTCGAGGATCAGGCGGCGCGATCCGCCGGGGGCCGCGTCCCGCGCGAGACTGTCGGTCGCCGCGCTCACAGCCGCTTGGCGACCTCTTCCAGCATGACCTCGGTGGCGCCGCCGCCGATGGCCTGCACCCGGGCGTCGCGCGTCATGCGCTCGATCGTGCTTTCGCGCATATAGCCCATGCCGCCATGAAACTGCAGGCAGGCATACATGACCTCGTTGACGAGTTCGCCGCAGTAGGCCTTGACCATCGAGACCTCGCGCGTGGCATCGACGCCCTGCGCGTCGAGCCAGGCGGCGTGGTAGACGAGTTGCCGTCCCGCCTCGACCTTCGCCGCCAGCATGGCGAGCTTCTGGCGGATCGCCTGCTTGTCCCAGAGCGGGGCGCCGAAGGCTTTCCGGGTCTTCACATAGTCCAGCGTCAGGTCGATCGCAGCCTGCGCCTCGCCCATCGCCATGGCGCCGATCACCGTGCGCTCGTTCTGGAAATTGCTCATGATCGCATAGAAGCCGCGGCCCTCCTGCCCGAGCAGGTTCTCGGCGGGGATCCGGCAATCCTCGAAGACGAGTTCGGCCGTGTCCGACGACCGCCAGCCATGCTTGTCGAGTTCGCGGGCGACGCGGAAACCGGGCGTGCCCTTCTCGACCAGGAAGATCGAGACCGATTGCGAGGGCTTGGCCGCGAGGTCCGTCTTGGCGGCGACGCAGTAGAGATCGGCATGGACGCCATTGGTGATGTAGACCTTGGCGCCGTTCAGCACATAGCTGTCGCCCTCGCGGCGCGCGGTGGTGCGGATGCCCTTCACATCGGAGCCGGCATCGGGCTCGGTGACGGCCACGGCGACGATCTTCTCACCCGCGATGATCGCCGGCATCAACCGGTCGCGCTGGGCGTTGCTGCCAGCGTTGGCGATATGGACCGAGGCCATGTCGGTGTGGACGAGTGCGGTGATCGCGACGCCCGAGAAGGTCGAGCGGCCGAGCTCTTCCGCGAAGACGACGGTGGCCATCGTGTCCATCTCGGAGCCGCCATATTCGGCCGGGTAGCGGATGCCGAGGAAGCCGAGCGAGCCCATCTTGCGGAGGACCTCGCGCGGGACGAAGCCCGCCTCCTCCCAGGCATGGGCGTGCGGCTTGATCTCCGTCTCGACGAAGCGGCGGACCTGGTCGCGCAGCGCCTCGTGCTCCTCGGTGAAATAGGGCGAGCGAGCGGGCGCGCCCTCGGCTCCGATCCTTTCGACTGCGGACATGGCGGCCTCCTCTCCCGATGCACCAACCTACCGGACGGTAGGGCGCCGATCCGGAGAGATCAAGAAGCGATCCGCCGCAGGCCGCCCCTGTCGCGACGGCAGCGGCCCTCTCGGCTGCCGTCGCCGTCGATGCGGAGCAGAGTGCGATCAGTTGCGCGTCGGGAAGGTGAGCGGCGAAATCTCGAGATGGTCGCGCTTGGCCCAGTCGAGGTCCTTGACCTTGGGCTCAGCGCGGCGCTGGGCCTCCTCGAGTTCGGCGGCGGCGGCGGCGTAGTCCATGGTCAAAACCTTGCCGTTGGCGACGACCGTGACGCCGTCGACGATGACGGTCGTAACGGCGCGCTCGCCCGCGGCATAGATCAGGCTGCGGATCGGATCGCGCAGCGGGCGCATCATCGGGTGGGTGACGTCGACCAGCACGATGTCGGCCTTGGCGCCCTTGGCGAGGCGGCCGATGTCGTCGCGGCCGAGCGCCTTGGCGCTGCCCAGCGTCGCGGCGTTGAAGGCGTCCGAGGTGCGCAGGTCGAACACGTCCTCCGCCATCATGCGCGAGCCGATGCAGACGGCGCGCAACTCTTCCAGCATGTGGTGGGGATAGGTGTCGGTGCCGATGCCGACATTGACGCCGGCGGCGACATATTGGCCGAAGCTCTGCATCGCGATGCCGCGGCGCTGGAACACGATCGGGCAATGGGCGACATTCGTGCCGGTCTCGACGAGGCAGCCGAGATCGTCGGTCGCCGGCCATTTCACCGAGGAGTGGTGGTCGAGGAAGATGCCGTGGCCGATGATCGAGAACGGCCCGAGCACATCGAGCGATTCCAGCCATTCGACCGGCGTCATGCCGTGGCGGCGGGTGATCTCGTGGAACTCGACGACGCTCTGAGCGGCGTGGATCTGGAAGGGAACCTTGCGCTTCTCGGCCTCGGCGTAGCTCGCCTGGATCAGCTCGGGCGTGCAGGTGTCGATCTGCGAGGGCGAGACCATGCCCGAGAGGCGTCCGCTGTCGTCTGCAGCGACCTGGTCGAGAAGCTTCATCGCGGCGGCCATCGCCGCCTCGCCCGCCTTCTCGTCCCATTCGTATTTCGCGAGATGGCCGTTGTCGGTGTACCAGCGGGCCGAGCGGTACATCGGCGAAAACACGCCGCGCAGGCCCGAGGCCTTGAAGGTCTCGAGCCAGCCATCCCAGGCCACCGACATGTCGACCAGCGTGGTGACGCCGGACATCAAGAGCTCGGAATAGGTCACCTGCGCGCAGGACTTGATGCCCTGCGCATCGCAGCGGAACAGCGGCATGAACTCGTAGAGAGCCGTGCCGTACATTTTCGGCGAGCCGAGCTCGTCGTTCCAGCCCTTGGTCATCGCCTCGGAGGAGGGATGGGAATGGATGTTGACGAGACCCGGCATCACCATCTTGCCGCGCCCGTCGATGGTCGCGTCGGCCTTGCCCTTGTAGCTGCCGCCGACATGGACGATGCGGTCGCCGTCATAGGCGACGTCGCCATCGCGCAGATAGACATGCCCCTTGGCCTTGGGATCGTAGGCGACGATCCAGCTGGCGTTGGCAATGAGGGTGATGGGCATGGCAGTCTCCGGCTTGGGCGGCCCATAAGGGAGATGGTGCTTCCCTTCCCCCCTTGTGGGGAAGGGAGAGGGATGGGGGTGGTCCCGCCTGGCGATCGATCGCCAGACGACGTTGCAAGAGTGTCCCGGCGGACGCTGCAGGGCTCGCTCTGGCTTTGCGCCCCCACCCCTGGCCCCTCCCCACAAGGGGGAGGGGAATGGCGGATCAGCGCACGAACTTCAGGTCCAGCCCCTTATAAAGCCCACAGCCATAGATGTTGTGGGCCTTGAAGGGGGCGAGCCGCGCCGAGGCCGCGATCTTCATCGGCTCGTGATAGAGCGGCAGCCAGACCGCCGCCTCGTGAACCTTCTTCAGCACCTCGCCATAGGCGGCGGCGCGATCGGCCTCGTTCAGCGCCGTCATGCCCTTGCTCAGCAGCGCATCCGTCTCGGCGTCCTTCCAGTTCATCCGGTTGGGCGTCGGCGCATTGGTCGAGGGGAAGTAGAGGTTCAGCGCGTCGCCGGCCGAGATGTAGGGGAAGCTCATCCCGAACATGTCGAATTCCTGCGTCGCCAGCTTGCCCCAAGCGATCGTGGCATCGAACAGCTGGACCCTGAGATCGACGCCGATCTTGCGCAGGTCACCCTGGATCGCCTCCATCAGCTTCTGCCAGGTCGAGCCGGTGAAGCCGTAGGCGACCGGGGAGAGCTTCTTGCCGTCCTTGGCGCGGAAGCCGTCGGCACCCTTCACCCAGCCGGCGGCGTCGAGGATCTTGTTGGCTTCCGCGACATTGGTCTTGATCGGCGTCACCGCCTTGTTCCAGTCGAGCGCCTCGGTCGAGATGTAGCTGTAGGCCGGCTCGACCTCGCCGAAATAGAGGTTGTCGGCGATCGCCTTCTGGTCGACCGCCATGACCATCGCCTTGCGCACGGCGGGATCGTTGACGCCGTCCTTGTCGATCTTGAAGCCGACGAAATAAGTCCAGAAGGCTTCCTTGGAGTCGACGAGCTTGAGGTTGCGGTTGGCGCGGATCTGCGACAGGCCGGAATAGGGCACATACTGCGTGACCTGGCTCTGGCCGGTCATCACCGCGGCGAGGCGGGTGTTCTCCTCCGGCACGATGCGCCAGACGATCTCCTCGATCTGGGCGGCGCCCTTGTTCTCGTAGATCGGCGGGCCCCACTTGTAGGCGGCGTGCTTCTTCAGGCGGAATTCGTTGCGCGGCTTCCAGTCGCCCCAGCAATAGGGGCCGGTGCCGTTGAAGCCCTTGACGCCGAAATCGGCGCCGAGCGCCTCGACATTGGCCTTGTCGACGATGACCGCAAAGCTCTGGGTGAGCTGGTAGAGCAGCTCGGAGAAGGGTGCCGTCAGCTTGTACTCGACCGTGGTGTCGTCGACCGCAACGATGTCGTCGACCTTGCCGGCGCGCCAGCGCACGGGCGAGCGCGTCGCGGGATCGACCCAGCGCTTGATCGAATAGACCACGTCCTGCGCCGTCATCTTCTTCCCGTCGCAGAAGGAGACGTCGTTGCGCAGCTTGAAGGTGTAGGTCTTGCCGTCCGGCGAAACCGACCAGGAGGTGGCGAGGCCGGGCTTGATCGTCGACATGTCATGGTCGAGCGAGACCAGCGTGTCGGCCATCATGAAGATGACCTCGGAGGCCGCGCGCGCGGTCGAGCGGTGCGGATCGTAGCGGTCGCTGTCGACCTCGCGCACGATGGTCAGGCTAGCGTTGGACCCCTGCGCAGCCGCCGGGCCGGCGAGGGCCGCGAGGCCCAGCAGCGCGCCCGTGGCGATGGATGTCAGATGCTTCACGATCGTTCTCCCCTGTTGTTCTGAAACGAGCGGTTGGATTGGGTGGTTCACTGGTTCCGCATGCGCGGGTTGAGCAGGTCGCGCAGGGCATCGCCGAGCAGATTGACGCAGAGCACGATGGCGATGATCACGAGGCTTGGCAAAAGCGAGATGTGCGGCGCGAAGAAGAGCGCATCGCGGCCGAGCGACGCCATCATGCCGAGTTCGGCCTCGGGCGTCCGCACGCCGAGCCCGAGGAAGGACAAGGCCGCACCGATCAGGATGATCTGGCCGAAGCGCAGCGTCATGAAGACGAAGACCGGCGACAGGCAGTTCAGCGCGAGATATCGCCAGATCAGGGTGCGGTCCGGCAGGCCCATGGCGCGGCCGGCCTCCATGTAATCCTGCCCCATGATGACGATGGCGGCGCTGCGGGTGATGCGGGCGACGTCGGGGATGGTCGCGATCGAGAGCGCGATCACGATGGCCGTCAGGCCAGGGCCGACGACGGCGGCGAGCGCCAGCCCGAGCAGAATCGCCGGGAAGGACAGAAGGATGTCGGCGGCGCGCATGATGTAGGGGTCGAGCCGACGGTAATAGACGCCCAGCAGGGCGACCAGAGCACCCAGCCCCCCGCCGATGACGATCGAGGCCAGGCCCATCACCAGCGTCAGCCGCGTGCCGTAGAGCAGGCGCGAGAGCATGTCGCGGCCCTGCCCGTCGGTTCCGAGCCAGTGCTGCGGCAGCGAGCCCTCGCTCCAGATCGGCGGGATGAAGGGGCGGCGCGTGGTGTTGTAGGGGTCGAAGGGAGCGAGCCAGGGCGCAAACAGCGCCGCCAGCACGATCAGCAGCAGCAGGACCGCCGCCAGCAAGGCGAGCTTGTCGCGCAGGATGCGGCGGCCGAAGGCCTTGAGCGGGCGGCTTGCGACCGGTGCGGTGACGGCGATGTCAGCCATGTTTTTCCACCCGCGGATCGAGCACGGCGTAGAGCATGTCGACGGTCAGATTGATCACCAGGAAGGCCAGCGCCAAGACAAGGATGGCGCCCTGCGCCAGCGGGAAGTCGCTGGCGAGGATCGCGCCGACGGCCAGCCGCCCGACGCCAGGCCAGGAATAGATCGTCTCGGTGACGACGGCGCCGCCGAGCAGGTAGCCGGCCTGCAGGCCGATCAGCGTCACCACCGGGATCAGCGCGTTGCGCAGCACATGGCGCAACACCACCGCACTCTCCGACAGGCCCTTTGCGCGGGCGGTGCGGACATGGTCGGCGCTCAGCACCTCCAGCGCGGCGGTGCGCGTCATCCGCGCGATCGGGCCGATGAAGACGAGGCCGAGCGTCAGCGCCGGCAGCGCGATGGCGGCGAGACCGTCGAGGCTCCAGAGCGGCCCGCCGCGCCCGATGAAGGGCAGCAGCCCCCAATGGTAGCCGACATACTGCATCAGGATCAGGCCGATGAAGAAGACGGGGGTCGAGACGCCCGCGACCGAGATCGCGATCACGAGGCGGTCGAGCAGGCGGCCACGATAGGCCGCGGCAAGCGTGCCCAGCGCAATACCGAGCGGCACGGCCCAGACCAGGCAGGCGAACATCAGCTCGGCCGTGGGGCCGATCGCCTCGCCCAGTTCGGCGACGACACTGGTGTTGGAGATCAGCGAGACACCGAGATCGCCCTGCAGGACGCGGGCGAGATAAATGCCGAACTGGATGAAGACCGGCCGATCGAGCCCGAGATCCTTGCGAATCTGCTCGACCAGTTCGGGGCTCGCCATGGGGCCGGCGACGATGGCGGCGGGGTCGGCCGGGACGAGTTGCAACAGCAGGAAGCCGAACAGCAGCACCCCGAGCAGGACCGGTACCGACATGGCGATACGCCGGGCGATGTGATTCAGCATGGGCGAACCGTCATCGTCATGGCGAGGAGGCGAAGCCGACGAAGCCATCCAGCGCGCGCGCGACGCACTTCTGGATTGCTTCGCTGCGCTCGCAATGACGACAATGCTCTCAACACCATCACGCTTCCGCCTCGTACACGACCTTGCCCGCGATGATCGTCATGTCGCAGCGGGTCTCGTGCAAGAGCTGTTCCGGCGTGGCGGTGGACAAATCGCGGGAGAAGATCGCGACATCCGCGGCCATGCCCGGCAGGAGGCGGCCGCGGCTGTCCTCGCAGCGGTTCACATAGGCGCCGAACTCGGTATAGGCGGAGATGACCTCGTCGATCGTCAGGGTCTGGTCCGGCGAGATCACCGTGCCGCGCGCGGTCTTGCGGGTCAGCATGGTGTAGATGTTGGGCCAGATGTTCGCGTCGCAGACCGGCGCATCCGAGGAGGCGGCCGGCTTCAGGCCGGCTTCGATCCAGTCCCGCATCGGATAGCAGGCCTCGACGCGCTCGGCCTCCAGCACCGAGAGGTAGAGATCGCCGAAATCATAGATGAAGACCGGCTGCGGCACGGGCTCGATGCCGAGCGCGACCATGCGGGCGATCTGATCCTTCGAGTTGAAGCCGCAATGCTCGATGCGGTGGCGGCGGTCGGCATCGGGGTGGTCGTTCAGGCCGTTTTCCATCGCGTTCAGCGTCTGCTCGATCGCGGCATCGCCGATGGCGTGGACGGCGAGCTGATAGCCCTTGGCGTGATAGTCGCGGGTCAGCGCGTCCATCTCGTCATCGGTCAGGCAGAAGATGCCCTTGGTCTCGGGCTCGCCGAGATAGGGCAGGCTCATCGCCGCCGTCTTGCCGCCGGCCGAGCCGTCGGTGAAGATCTTGACCGGGCCGACGCTGAGCCAGTCGTCGCCCGCCCCCGTCACCAGCCCGTCGGCGAAGCACTGCTCGACGATGCCGTTGTGCCCGCCGAGCAGGCACATATTGGTGCGCACCGGCAGGCGGCCGGTGCGCTGCGCCGTGCGGTAGGCCGCGACCTCGCGGTATTGCGAGCGCATGCCGACGGCGGCATCCATCACCGAGGTGATGCCAAAGGAGTTGCAGTAGCGCCCGGCCCGCTCGATCGCCGCGACGAGTTCCTCGTCGGTCGGATCGGGGATGACCTTCTTGACGGCGTCGCGGCCGTTCTCGGCCATCAATCCGGTCAGCACGCCATTGACCTGCTCGATCGCGCCGCCGGCGGGAACGGGGGTCGTCTCGTCGACGCCGGCGAGCTTCAGCGCCCGCGAATTGGCGACCGAGAGATGGCCGCAGGCGCGCACGATGTAGACCGGGTTGTTCGGGGCGGCGCGGTCGAGCTCCGTGCGATGCGGATGGCGCTTCACGTCGAGTTCGAAATGGTCGTAGCCGCGCGCCAGGATCCATTCGCCCGGCTTCGCCTTGGCCGCCGCCTGCGCGATCATCTCCAGCAGGCCGTCGAGCGTGCGTACGAAGCGCGGCCGGATGTCGAGTTCCTTCATCGTCAGCCCGAGCGGCAGCAGATGCAGATGCGCCTCGTAGAGACCCGGCGTCGCCATGCGGCCGGCGAGGTCGATCACCTGCGTGCCGGGGCCGATCAGCGGCGCCATATCGGCCGGCGTACCGGTCGCCAGAACCTTGCCCGCCCAGAGCGCGACAGCCGAGGCGTAACCCTCCTTCAGCCCGAGATAGACCGGGCCATTCTGGAGAATAAGATCGGCGTGGGGCAGGCTAGGCATGGAATTAGTTCCTCCGGGAACCAATTCATGGCATCAAAAAAATCTCCGGGCAATCGCGGGGCGCGCAGCAAAATGCGCCAGTCCGGCGATGAAGAGATGGGCAGCATCGCGCGTGCTCGCTCGCTGAGCAAGGCTCGGTCAGATGACGCTGCGCGAGATAGGGAGTGGTGCCGCTTGAGGGATTCGAACCCCCGACCCCCTCATTACGAATGAGGTGCTCTACCAGCTGAGCTAAAGCGGCGATGCGGGAGCCTCTACCAGCCCGGCCGATTCTTGGCAAGGCGACGGCGCGGGGCGCGGGCCGGAAAATCCGGCTTCTTAGTCAGTCCTTGCGGAGCTTCTCCGTCTCGGGCTTCTCCTGGCCGAGCGCGACGATGCCGCGGCGGATGGCGCGGGTGCGGGTGAAGTGCTTGTGCAGCGTGTCGCCATCGCCGAAGCGGATGGCACGGGTCAGCACCGCCAGATCCTCGCTGAAGCGGCCGAGCATCTCCAGCACCGCATCCTTGTTGTGCAGGAAGACGTCGCGCCACATCGTCGGGTCGGAGGCCGCGATGCGGGTGAAGTCGCGGAACCCGCCGGCCGAGAACTTGATCACCTCCGACTGCGTCACCGCCGCCAGATCCTCCGCCGTGCCGACGATGTTGTAGGCGATCAGATGCGGCAGATGGCTGGTGACGGCGAGCACGAGGTCATGATGGCTCGCGGTCATCACCTCGACGATCGCGCCCATGCCCTCCCAGAACTGGCGCGTCGCGGCGATGGCGGCCGGATCGGCGTCCTCCGCCGGCGTCAGGATGCACCAGCGGTTGAGGAAGAGGCTGGGGAAACCGGCGTCGGGGCCGGAATTCTCCGTGCCCGCCACCGGATGCGCCGGGACGAAATGCACGCCCTGCGGCAGATGCGGCGTCACCGCATCGACAACGGATTTCTTGACCGAGCCGACATCGGAGAGGATCGCGCCCGGCTTCAGCGCAGAGGCGATCTCGGCTGCGACCGGCCCGCAGGCACCGACCGGCACGCAGAGGATGATGTGGTCAGCGTCCGCGACGGCGGCGGCGGCCGTGTCTGCGATCTCGTGGCCGAGACCGAGTTCGCGGGCCCGCTGCCGCACCTCCGGCTCGCGGTCATAGAGCACGACGCGGCCGGCGAGGTTCAGCGCCTTGGCGGCATGGGCGATCGAGGAGCCGATCAGCCCGATGCCGATGATCGCGAGCCGCCCGAAGAGCGGGGCGTCCCGCCGCGGGGCGAAGCTGTCCTGCGACGGCGCCATCACGCCGCCAGGAAGTCGCTGAGCGCGGCGACCACGAGCCGGTTCTGCTCCTGCGTGCCGATGGTCATGCGCAGCGCGCCGGGCAGCCCGTAGGCGCCGACGCCCCGCAGGATCAGACCGCGCTGCGTCAGGAAGGCGTCGGCCTCCTTCGCCGTGCGGCCGGGCGTCGCGGGGAAATGGACCAGGACGAAGTTGCCGACCGAAGGCGTGACCATCAGGCCGAGCTTCTCCAGCTCGGCGGTGGTCCAGGCCAGCCATGTGTCATTGTGCTCGATCGCGGCCGCGACATGGGCCTCGTCGGCGATTGCCGCCGCACCGGCCTCGATCGCCGCGCCGTTGACGTTGAACGGGCCGCGGATGCGCTCCAGCGCGTCGATGATGTGGGCGGGGCCGTACATCCAGCCGATGCGGAGATTGGCGAGGCCATAGATCTTCGAGAAGGTGCGCGTCATCACGACGTTCTCGCTCTCGGCGACCAGTTCGAGGCCCGACGCATAGTCGTTGCGGCGGACATATTCGGCATAGGCCGCGTCCAGCACCAGGATCACATCCGACGGCAGCCCGGCATGCAGGCGCTTGACCTCGTCGAAGGGAATGTAGGTCCCGGTCGGGTTGTTGGGGTTGGCGAGGAAGACGATTCTGGTGCGCGGCGTCACGGCCGCCAGGATGGCGTCGACATCGGCGGTGAAGTTCGTCTCGTCGACCACGACCGGCTTGCCGCCGGCCGCCAGGATCGCGATGCGGTAGACGAGGAAGCCGTGCTGGGTGAAGACGCCCTCGTCGCCGTCGCCGAGATAGGCCTTGGTGATGAGCTGGAGCAGTTCGTCCGAGCCGGTGCCGCAGAGGATGCGGCCGGCGTCGAGCCCGTAGCGGGCGGCGATCGCCTCGCGCAGCTTGGTCGAGGAGCCGTCCGGATAGAGCTCGAGCTTGCCGGCGATCTTGCCATAGGCCTCGACGGCCTTGGGGCTGGGGCCCAGCGGCGTCTCGTTCGAGGAGAGCTTGTGCAGCTTCACGCCGGCCGGAGCGGCCGATTTACCGGGAACATAGGCCTCGATGTCGAGGACGCCGGGGCGGGGCATGGGGCGGGTGGCTGCGGACATGGTCTTGGCTTTCGGCGTTGACGACCCTCTCCATCATTCCGGGCGACCGGAGGGAGACCCGGAATCCATCGGAGGGCACCGCACTCTACGATGGATCCCGGAGCTCCGCTTCGCTTCGTCCGGGATGACGGTGGTGGATCAGGCGAGAGACATAATCGGGTTCACGAACGGACGGGCTTGAAGGCGAAACGGGCGGCGTGGCTGCCGATCTCGGCGAAGTCGCTGAGGCCGGCGGGTTCCAGCGAGGCGCGGATCGTGGCCTGGTCGACCTCGCCCGAGGCGGCCACCAGCAGCGAGAGATGCGAGCCGTCGGCGGCCGAGGCCGAGACCTCGGCGAGATGCTGGGCGAGCCCGGCCCGCAGCGTCTCGGACCAGCGCTCGACGCGGGCGGCATAGAGCACGATCTCGCGCACGGCGGCATCCGCCAGCGGCTTGGCGATGCAGTAGACCGGCGTGCCGGCCGGGTGGTTCGGCCGCTCGATGAAGGGCAGTCGCGCGATGATCTTGGGGGCGTCGGCGCCCACGAGATCGCGCCACCAGATGCCGGCGCTGGCGCCCTGGTCCATGCGGAAGATGCCGAGATCGCCGGCCGAATCCGCCACCGCGCGGATGACGGCGCGCGCATCCGCATGGGTGACGAAGGGCACGGTGAAGCCGAAATGGAAGCGGGCGGAATCGCGCATCGCCGCATCGCCACCCGAGACGTCGGCATGGACGGCGTAGTTCGCCTGCACATAGGTGAAGGTGGCGATGATGATGCGCCAGATGCCCTCGATCGTATCGAGCGGCAGAAGGCCCTGATGGCGCAGCGCGAGGCGCTTCATCATGTCGGCCTCGCGGCCGGGGCGGAAGGCCGAACCCGACACCTGCGTCTTCTTGACCGAGATCAGCGTCTCGATGATTGCGGACCGCTCCATCAGCAGGCCATGCATCTGCGTATCGATGCGATCGATCTCGGCGCGCAGATCAGCAAGGGTGGTCGGGGCGGCTTCAGTCATGATGGCAGCGCGATCGCGAGGAACGGCCCTCGTCCCGAGGACCTGGTGTGGATGGAGGCTCTTAGCGCCGCAACCCGCCCTTGGCAAAGCCGCGGGCGCAACGCCGCGTTGACATGACGCACGCGTCGCGGCATCGCTAGGGTTCGATCTTCCGAACGAGCTGACCGGCAAGACAGATTATCGCGTCGAAACGGACAAGAATGAGCGACTTTTCCGCGAACCTGGCCGACCCCCTGAAGGAAGCGAACGAGCCGACGAGCGCGGTGGCGCGCTTTGGCCCCGATACGCCGTTGCGGATGGATTGCGGCGTCAGCCTCGGCCATTGGCAGATCGCCTACCAGACTTACGGCACTTTGAACGTGTCGCGGTCGAACGCCATCCTGGTCTGCCATGCCCTCACCGGCGACCAGCATGTCGCCAGCCGCAACCCGATCACCGGCAAGGGCGGCTGGTGGACGGCCATGGTCGGCCCCGGCAAGCCTGTAGACATCGACCGCTTCTTCGTGATCTGCGCCAATGTCGTCGGCGGCTGCACCGGCACGACCGGCCCAGCCTCGACCAACCCCGAGACGGGCAAGCCCTGGGGGCTCGGTTTCCCGATGGTGACGATCCGCGACATGGTGCGGGCCCAGCGGCACCTGATCGACAGCCTGGGGATCGAAACCCTGTTCTGCGTCGCCGGCGGCTCGATGGGCGGGATGCAGGTGCTGCAATGGGCGGCGAGCTATCCCGAGCGCGTCTTCGCGGCGCTGCCTCTGGCGACGGCGGCCAAGCATTCGGCCCAGAACATCGCCTTCCACGAGGTCGGCCGCCAGGCCGTGATGGCCGACCCCGACTGGCGGGCCGGGCGCTATCTCGAAGAGGGCACGCGCCCCTCCAAGGGGCTCTCGGTGGCCCGCATGGGCGCTCACATCACCTATCTCTCGGAGCCGGCGCTGCACCGCAAATTCGGCCGCAAGCTGCAGGACCGGGAGGCGCCGACCTTCTCCTTCGACGCGGATTTCCAGGTCGAGAGCTATCTGCGCTATCAGGGGCTGTCCTTCGTCGAGCGCTTCGACGCCAATTCCTATCTCTACGTGACGCGGGCGATGGACTATTTCGATCTCGCCGCCGACCATGACGGCGTGCTCGCCAAGGCCTTCACCGGCACGAAGACGCGCTTCTGCGTAGCGTCTTTCACCTCCGACTGGCTGTTCCCGACCGCGGATTCGCGCGCCATCGTGCATGCGCTCAACGCGGCGGGCGCCTCGGTCTCCTTCGTCGAGCTCGAGAGCGACAAGGGCCACGACGCCTTTCTGCTGGAGGAGCCCAACCTGTTCGCCACGACGCGCGGCTTCATCGGCGCGGCGGCGCGGGCACGGGGGATCTGATGACCGGCGGCCTTCCCTGTCATTCCGGGGCTTCGCGCAGCGAAGAACCCGGAACCCACGACCGGGCTCCAAGCGGCCTCATCCTCAAGCAATCAGGCTCGCCCGGTCGTGGGTTCCGGGTTCGGCCCTCCGGGCCGCCCCGGAATGACAGGTGGAGATTCGCTTGACGACGATGGACACCCACACCAACCGCATCGACCTGAAGCTCGTCGCCGAAATGGT
The DNA here is from genome assembly GCF_042466375.1 of Allobosea sp. R86505. Lineage (NCBI taxonomy): Bacteria > Pseudomonadati > Pseudomonadota > Alphaproteobacteria > Hyphomicrobiales > Alloboseaceae > Allobosea > Allobosea sp. R86505. The sequence continues at coordinate 4,457,712 of NZ_JAXHPY010000001.1, forward strand.
GACGCCCGGCTCGCGCGTGCTCGATGTCGGCTGCGGGGACGGCGCGCTGCTGGCGCTGCTGGCGGAGACCCGCAATGTCGATGCGCGCGGCATCGAACTATCGCGCGAGGGCGTGGCCGGGTGCGTCGCGCGCGGACTCTCGGTGATCCAGGGCGATGCCGACACCGACCTGACGGAATATCCCGACGACGCCTTCGACTACGTCATCCTGTCCCAGACGATCCAGGCTACGCGCAACCCGCGCTTCGTGCTGGAGCAGATGCTGCGGATCGGCCGGCGCGCGATCATCTCCTTCCCGAATTTCGGACACTGGAAGATGCGCAGCCAGGTCTTCTTCCTCGGGCGCATGCCGGTGACGGATTCGCTGCCCTATGCGTGGTGGGACACGCCCAACATCCACTTCTGCACGATCCGCGATTTCGTGACGCTGTGCGACACGATCGGCGCGGAAAAGGAGCGCGCGGTGGCGCTCGACGCGGCGGGCGGCCGCGTCGGCGTCAGTGCGCCGTGGTGGTTCTGGAACCTCTTTGGCGCACAGGCGGTGTTTTTGCTGAAGCGGGGATAGCTCGCCGCCGTCATGCTCGGGCGAAGGTTGATCCCGCCGGAGATCCCCGGGTCGGCGCTAGATCCCCGGGTCGGCGCTGCGCGCCGCCCGAGGAAGACGTGGATTACGCCCGTCAGTTCAACGGCACGCCCGCCGGCCGCTTTTCCTTCACGGCCGCGATATCGCCCAGCATCAGGCTGGCGGGGCCGACCGTGACCGGCACCGTCTCGCCGTCATGGACCTTGCCGGCCAGCAGCATCTCGGCCAGCGGGTCCTGGACCGACTTCTGGATGACGCGCTTGAGCGGGCGCGCGCCATAGGCCGGATCGTAGCCCTTGTCGGCGAGCCACTGTCGAGCATCCTTCGACAGCTCCAGCACGATCTTGCGGTCGGTCAGGAGCTTGGCGAGCCGGGCCATCTGGATGTCGACGATCGCGCCCATGTCCTCCCGGCGTAGCCGGTGGAACAGGATGATGTCGTCGATGCGGTTCAGGAACTCCGGCCGGAAGGCCTGCCTGACCACGCCCATGACCTCGTCGCGGACCTCTTCGGAATCCTGGCCCTCGGGCTGGTTGACCAGATAGTCGGAGCCCAGATTCGAGGTCATGATGATCAGCACGTTGCGGAAGTCGACCGTGCGGCCCTGGCCGTCGGTCAGGCGCCCGTCGTCAAGGACCTGCAGCAGGACGTTGAACACGTCGGGATGCGCCTTCTCGACCTCGTCGAACAGCACGACCTGATAGGGCCGGCGACGGACGGCTTCGGTGAGCGCCCCGCCCTCCTCATAGCCGACATAGCCGGGAGGCGCGCCGATCAGCCGGGCGACGGAGTGCTTCTCCATGTATTCGGACATGTCGAGGCGCACCATCGCAGTGTCGTCATCGAACAGGAACGCGGCCAGCGCCTTGGTCAGCTCGGTCTTGCCAACGCCGGTCGGCCCCAGGAACATGAATGAGCCGATCGGACGGTTGGGATCCTGCAGACCGGCGCGGGCGCGACGGACGGCCGTCGAGACGGCCTCGACCGCCTCGCGCTGGCCGACGACGCGCGAGGCCAGCACCTGCTCCATGCGCAGGAGCTTGTCCTTCTCGCCCTCGAGCATCCGGTCGACCGGAACGCCTGTCCAGCGGCTGACAACCTGCGCGACATGGTCGGCCGTTACGGCCTCCTCGACCATGCCCGAATTGTCGCCGATGGCCTCGATCTCGGCCAGGGTCTTCTCGAGCTGCGGGATTTCGCCATAGGCGAGTTCGCCGGCGCGCTGATACTCGCCCTTGCGCTGGGCCTGGGCCAGTTCGGTGCGGGCGTTGTCGAGCTTGGTCTTCAGCTCGGCGGCGGCACCGAGCTTGTCTTTCTCGGCCTTCCACTTCGCCGTGATCGTGGCCGAGCGCGACTCCAGATCGGCGAGCTCGGATTCGAGCCGCTTCAGCCGCTCCTTCGAGCCGGTATCGCTCTCCTTCTTGAGCGCCTCCTGCTCGATCTTGAGGCGGACGATCTCGCGGTCGATCGAGTCCAGCTCCTCGGGCTTGGAATCGACCTGCATGCGCAGGCGCGCCGAGGCCTCGTCGACAAGGTCGATCGCCTTGTCGGGCAGGAAGCGGTCAGTGATGTAGCGGTTGGACAGCGTCGCGGCCGAGACCAGTGCCGAATCCGTGATGCGGACGCGATGGTGCTGCTCGTACTTCTCCTTCAGCCCGCGCAGGATCGAAACGGTGTCCTCAACCGAGGGCTCGTCGACGAAGACGGGCTGGAAGCGCCGCGCCAGGGCGGCGTCCTTCTCGACATATTTGCGGTACTCGTCGAGCGTGGTGGCGCCGATGCAGTGCAGGTCGCCGCGGGCCAGAGCGGGCTTGAGCAGGTTCGAGGCGTCCATCGCCCCGTCGCTCTTGCCGGCGCCGACGAGGGTGTGCATCTCGTCGATGAAGAGGATGATGCCTCCCTCGGCCGCCGAGACCTCGTTCAGCACGGCCTTCAGCCGCTCCTCGAACTCGCCGCGATACTTCGCGCCGGCGATCAGGGAGCCCATGTCGAGCGACAGCAGGTCCTTGTCCTTCAGGCCCTCGGGCACGTCGCCATTGACGATGCGCAGCGCCAGCCCCTCGGCGATGGCGGTCTTGCCGACGCCGGGCTCGCCGATCAGGACGGGGTTGTTCTTGGTCCGACGCGAGAGCACCTGGATCGTGCGGCGGATCTCCTCATCGCGGCCGATGACCGGATCGAGCTTGCCCTCGCGGGCCGCGGCGGTGAGGTCGCGCGCGTATTTCTTCAGGGCGTCATAGCTCTGCTCGGCGCTGGCGGAGTCGGCGGTGCGGCCCTTGCGGATCGCCTCGACGGCGGCGTTGAGCGCCTGTGGCGTGACACCGGCCTTGCCGAGCGCCTTGCCGGCCTCGCTGTCCTTCTCGATCGCCAGAGCAAGCAGGAGCCGTTCGACGGTCACGAAGGAATCGCCCGCCTTGTCGGCCGCCTTCTCGGCGGTGTCGAAGACACGCGCCAGGCCCTGCGTCAGGCTGACCCCGCCGGCACCGGCGCCGCTCACCTTCGGGAGCCGAGCCAGCGCGGCATCGGTGAGCTGGAGTGCGAGCTTGGCATTGCCGCCCGAGCGGTCGATCAGCCCGGCCGCCATGCCCTCATTGTCGTCCAGCAGCGCCTTGAGCAGATGCTCCGGCGTGAACTGCTGATGGCCCTCGCGGAGCGCGATGGTCTGCGCGGCCTGCAGGAAGCCCTTGGCGCGATCGGTGTATTTTTCGATGTTCATCTGTTCACTCCGCCCACCGGCACGCCCCGTAGCAGCGTCGACCGGTCGCCTTTCGTCAGGATGGAGCGCCCGTTCGGGCCGCCCCTCGCGACTTAGATAGTGTGGCATTCCCGCAACGGAAGAGGCTGTGAAACCGAATTGACCTGGGTCAAATCCCGCGGGCACCATGGGCCATGGCAGGCACTCAGCGACAGCAGTCGATCCGCAGGGCGCTCCGGGCTCTGGCGCCGGGCATTCCGCTCGCCGACGCGGAGGCGGTGGTGGAACTGGCCGAGCGACGTCACATGAAGGATCTGCCGCCCTCCACCGCGCTCTGGCTCGCGCTGGGGAGCCATGTCCGCCACGTCCACACCGACTACGAGCAGTTGCTGGCCGATGGCTACGACCGCGAGGCGGCCCGTTTCTTCGTCGTGGAGGAGACCGATTCCGTGCTGGCGGGCTGGGGTTGCCAGCGCTCGGTCGCGGAACTGCCCGAGGTCGAGGAGGCGGCTGTCCGGACCCGCATTTCGCGGGGCTGATCGCTGCCATGCCAGGAATTCATCGCTCTCCGCGGCTCGGTCGCGCTAGTCTCGCGATCCGTCTTGCTTCAGGTCCCTCCCCATGCGCATCGCCTCGCTGTACCGCTATCCCGTCAAGGGCCTGTCGCCCGAACGCCTGACCTCGGCGCAGCTCGAGGCGAACGCCTATTTTCCCGGCGACCGGCTGTTTGCGATCGAGAACGGGCCTTCGGGCTTTGACCCGGCCGAGCCCGTCCATCAGCCCAAGATCAAGTATCTGATGCTGATGCGGCACGAGGCGCTGGCGACCCTGCGCACCCGTTATGACGACCCCAGCGGCGAGCTTGTCATTGCCCGGGACGGCCAGGAGGTGCTGCGGGCCGACACGCAGACGGCCGCGGGGCAAGGCGCCATCAGCGCGTTCTTCGAGACGTTCATGCCGGAGGCTCTGCGCGGCCAGCCGCGTCTGCTGCGGGCGCCGGCGGGCTACCGCTTCACCGATTCGCGCTCGGGCTTCGTCTCGCTGATCAACCTCGCCAGCGTCGCCGATCTTGAGAAGCGTATCGGCTCAGCCGTCGATCCGCTGCGGTTCCGCGGCAACATCATGATCGAGGGGCTGGCCCCCTGGAGCGAACTCGACCTCGTCGGCCGCGAGTTGACCACCGCGTCCGGTGTGAAGCTGCAGGTCATCAAGCGGATCGAGCGCTGTGCGGCCACGAATGTCGATCCGCAAACCGGAGCCCGCGACCTGCAGCTGCCGAAGGCGCTGATGACCGCCTTCGGGCATGTCGATTGCGGGATCTACTGCCAGATCATGGCGGGGGGCCGGGTGGCCGAGGGCGAGCGCTTCGACCTCATCGACAGGCCGGCGCCGCTCGGCATCGCCTGACGCAGGCCGGGCTCATCCTTCCTGACAAGGAAAAGGGGCCCTTACGGGCCCCTTCTTGTTGTTCAGTCGCCGGTCGGCTCACTCGGGAGAGCCGTCCGTCTCGGACCCCAGCGCATCCATGACCTCGCGGGGCGAGCGGCGGCGGCGCGGGCGCTTCACGGCCCCTTCCGTCGGAGCGGAATCGCCGCCCTCCGGGGCGACCGGCTCGATGGCGGCGGGAGCCGGCTCGGCCGACGGCACCCGCACCGGCGTGGTCAGGAAGGACGGCAGCGCCGCGGCGACATCGCCCGGCTGGTCTGCGTCGAGTTCAGCCTCGCGCTCGCGGCGGGGGCGGCGCTCAGGCCGCGGGCCACGCTCGGGCCGATCAAAGCGACGCTCGCCCTGGACGGGCTGCGGCGCCGTTTCGGGCTGCTCGCCGGTCACGGGGATGTCGGAGCGCGGCGCATCGGGACGGGGCGCGTAGCCGCCCTGCACGGGCTGGCCGCCCTCCGGCCGGTCGAAGCGACGCTCGCCATCGCGGGCGGGCCTGTCATTGCGCTCGGGCCGATCGTTGCGGTCAAAGCGCCGGTTGCCATTGCGGTCATTGCCGGGGCGGTCGCTGCCGAAGCGGTCGTTCGGCGGGCGATCGTTATTGCGGGGCGGGCGATCGAAGCGCTGACCGTCCTGGCCTTCGCCATCCTGCCGCGCGGCGCCGTTGCCGTTGTAGCCGTTGCCGTTGACAGCACCGCCCTGGGCGTTGCGACCGTCAGGCTGAGGCCCACCCGGCTGCATGCCCTGGCCGTCCTCGTCACCCTCTTCCTCTCCGTCATCGGCGTCCTCGTTGAAGGCGCGATTGGGCGGGAAGCTGTGGCCAAACTGCTGGGCCATCTGCTCCTGGGCAGCCAGAAGGATGCGATAATAATGTTCAGCATGCTGGAAATAGTTCTCAGCCGAGACCGGATCGCCGGAGGACTGGGCGTCTCGCGCGAGCTGCAGATACTTTTCCGCGACATGCTGCGCGGTCCCGCGCACCTTGACGTCCGGACCGTTCGACTCGTAGCTCCGCTGCAGCGGATTCGGCGCCTTCCGGTTACCGTTGTTGTTGTTATTGTTATTGTTGTTGTTACGGCCGCGCATGCGCCGGTTCTGACCTGGTCTCATTCGCGTGAATCTCGCGCTCTGTGCTCAAGGCAACCGTGGGGTCATCATGCGTGGGCCGGCGCACAGCGGGTTGCGGCGCTGCACCGGGAAGATTTGACCTGAAGTGGCGTCGCGCCGATCCTGGTCTTCACGCGCTCTTTCCAAAAGGGACCTCTTGGTCCCATGAGCCGATGGGCGCCGCGGCGCCTTCGGTATCCAATCTGGCTGGTCAGTTCCGTCGATTCACGGACATGTCCGGAAGAAACGATCGGTCGCCACAGGACTCAACCCGAGGCTCCGGCCTGACGACACCAGCGTCGGCTAGTCAGGTGCATAGAGGATTTTACCGGACGCTCCAAGCAAAATCACACCGATGCCCTCGCTTTTCAGTGCAGAGCAAAGATCAGCGCGCGGGGGTGGCCGCCGAGATCGCGGCGCGATCCGAGCCAGGTGAAGCCACCTTCCCGCATGATCGCCTTCACATCCTCTTCCTGCCCGGCGCCGATCTCGAGCAGGACGAGGCCGCCATCGGCCAGCCGGTCGGGCAGCGTCCCCGCGAAGATGCGGTAGGGATCGAGTCCGTCGCACCCGCCGTCGAGCGCGAGCAGCGGATCGTGATCGCGGACCACGGCGTCGAGCATCGCGATGTCGGCGCTGGGGATATAGGGCGGATTGGAGACGATCAGGTCGAAGCGGCCATCGAGACCGATCGTCCAGGAGCCTTCGCGGAACAGGGTGCGCCCGGCAACGCCGTTCAGCGCGGCGTTGGAACGCGCCGTCTCGCAGGCTTCGCTCGACAGATCGATACCGACACCCGTCGCGGCGGGGCATTCGGTCAGGAGCGTGACCAGCAGGCACCCGGTCCCGGTTCCGAGGTCGAGGATGCGCAACGGATCCTGCCGTCTCGCTCCGATTTGCTCCAGAGCGGCCGCGATCACTGTTTCACTGTCGGGCCGCGGCTCCAGGGTCGCGGGAGACAGGCGAAACGGCAGGCCCCAGAACTCGCGCTCGCCCAGAATGCGCCAGAACGGCTCCCCCGCCAGCCGGCGATCGACCGCCTGGTCCAAGGCGGCGGCCATTGTGGGCGTCCAGCCGGCCGCCGCCTCGCCGCCGACGAGATGCTCGACCAGCCATCGCGCTTCGAGAGCTGCGTTGTCGATGCCCGCCTTCAACAGACGCCGCACAGCATGACGCCGCGCCTCCGGCAACGACGACGCGACGTCAGAGATGAGCGAAACCGTCAGTTGCCCTGCATCTTCTCGTTGATGCAGAAGCGCATCTTGGTCCGGATCGACGAGCGGCTCTCGCGTGAACCGCGCATCTCCGACTGGCAAACGCGGCGCGCCTGGGACTGGGTCATGGCCTTGTTCATCCGCGCGGGCGGGCCGCTGGTGATGCCCTTCAAGCCCCGCTCCATCGAGCGTTCGATGCGCTCCGCCGTGCCCTGGGCCTGAACCGGCGCGGCGACCATCGTCGCCATCAGTCCCGCGATAGCGGCAGTTGATAGAATCTTGATCATGGGAGGCTCCCCCCTGTTGCACTGTCGATGACCGGACAACGCCAGCGGCGGCCGGAGGTTTCATCGCCTCGGCGGGATCCTGGGTCACGAGATGCCCTCGCTGGCCAGCAGGCGGGCCTGATGCTCGGCGGTGAGGGCATCGATGATGTCGTCGAGCACCAGCCCCTGCATCATCTCGTCCAGCTTGTAGAGCGTCAGGTTGATGCGATGGTCGGTGATCCGCCCCTGCGGGAAGTTGTAGGTGCGGATGCGTTCGGATCGGTCGCCCGAGCCGACCTGCGAGCGCCGGTCGGCCGAGCGCTCGGAATCGAGGCGGATTCGCTCGAGATCGTAGAGCTTGGCGCGCAACAGTTCATAGGCGCGCGCCTTGTTCTTGTGCTGGGAGCGCTCGTCCTGCACCACGACCACGACACCGCTCGGCATGTGGGTCAGGCGCACCGCCGATTCGGTCTTGTTGACGTGCTGCCCGCCGGCGCCACCGGCGCGCATCGTGTCGATCCGGATGTCGCTGTCGTTGAGGACGATGTCGACATCTCCGGCGAGCGGCAACATGGCCACCGTCGCGGCGGAGGTGTGGATGCGGCCGCTGGTCTCGGTGTCCGGCACACGCTGGACGCGGTGCACGCCGGATTCGTATTTCAGCCGGGCATAGACGCCGCGGCCGGAGATTTCGGCGATGACCTCCTTGAAGCCACCGACCGTGCCCTCACTTTCGGAGAGCAGATCGACGCTCCAGCCCTTCTGGGCGGCATAGCGCTGGTACATCCTGAACAGGTCGCCCGCAAACAGGGAGGCCTCGTCGCCGCCCGTTCCTGCCCGGATCTCGAGGATGACGCCACGCTCGTCGGCGGCATCCCTGGGCAGCAATGCGATCAGGATTTCGCGGGCGCGGGCGTCGATCTCGGTACGGGCCGCGTCGCGCTCCTCATAGGCGAGGTCCCGGAACTCGGCATCGGTCGCGGGGTCCGCGATCAACTGTTCAGCCTCGGCCAGATCGGTCTGCGCCTGGCGCCAGACCGCGATCGCCGCCACCACCGGATCGAGCTCGGACAGCTCCTTGGCGAGTTCGACCGTGCGGGCCGCATCCGTGGCGGTGTTGATCTCGGCCGTCGCCGCGGCGTGGCGGGCGACGATGGCGTCGAGGCGATCCTGGGGAAGCTGAAGCGACATGGGGAAACTCGAAACGACGATCGGAGGGCTCGGTACACGCGGGACGATGGCCCGCTAGACCGGCACCTTGCATTCGGCGGCGAAGGCAGCGAGTTGCGGACGCAGGCTGGCAGCCCCATCTCCCGACGCCAGCATCCAGTCGATCCGTTCGGTCAACCTGGCGACGTCGAGCGCGCGCAGCATCGCCTTGACCGGGCCGATGGAGGCCGCCGACATCGAGAAGGCGCGGTAGCCCAGCCCGATCAACGCCATCGTCTCGAGCGGCTTGCCGCCCATCTCGCCGCAGACGGTGACAGGGCAGTTCGCCTCGGACGCCGCCTCGACGATGCTGCGCAGCGCGCGCAAGGCGCCGGCCCCCAGGGGGTCGAACCGGTCGGCCACGCGCTTGTTCTCGCGGTCGGCCGCGAACAGGAATTGCATCAGGTCGTTGGTACCGATCGACAGGAAATCAGCCTCGCGCACGATCTCCGGCAATTCGAACAGGAGCGACGGCACCTCGACCATGACGCCGAGCTGCAGGCTCAGCGGCGGCACATGCCCCTGCTTTTCCAGCATCGCCTGCTCGCGCCGCACGATGGTGCGGGCGCGCTGGAACTCGTCGACCGTCGCGATCATCGGCAGCATGATCTTCATGTCGCGGCCCGATCCAGCCCTCAGCAGGGCCCGGATCTGGGCGCGGAGCAGGCGCGGCTTGTCGAGGCCGATCCGGATCGCCCGCCAACCCAGCGCGGGGTTCTCCTCCTCGACGCGCTCCATATAGGGCAGCACCTTGTCGCCGCCGATGTCGAGCGTGCGGAAGGTGACGGGGCGCCCCTGCGCCTGATCGAGGACGGCCGTATAAAGCGCCTGCTGCTCGCCCGTCGTCGGCATGTGCTCGGCGACCATGAACTGCAGTTCGGTGCGGAACAGGCCGATGCCGGCGGCCGCCGTCGCTTCCAGATTCGGCATGTCGACCAGCAGGCCGGCATTGATCTGGAGCACGATGGGCACGCCGTCGCGGGTGACGGCAGGCTGGCTCTTGAGCTTGCGATACTGTTCCTGCTTGCGGGCGCGCAGCCGCGCCTTGTCCTTGTAGGCGTTTTCGACGTCGGGCTGGGGCCGGATCTGGACCTCGCCGGCCTGGCCATCGACAATGACCGCATCGCCCGACTGGATCAGCGCCGTGGCATTGACGATCTCGCCCACAGCCGGAATGCCGAGCGCGCGGGCGACGATGGCGATGTGGCTGGTCGGCCCCCCCTCTTCGAGAACGAGCCCGCGCAGATGGGCGCGGTCGTAATCGAGCAGCGCGGCCGGGCCCATCGAGCGCGCGATCAGGATCGCGTTCTCGGGCATCTCCTCGCGGGCGACGCCGTTGGCCTTGCCGACGAGAGTGCGCAGCAGCCGGTTGGCGAGGTCGTCGAGATCGTGCAGGCGCTCGCGCAGATAGGGGTCCGTCTGGCGCAGCATCTTGGCGCGCGTGTCGGACTGGACACGTTCGACGGCCGCCTCGGCGGTGAGGCCGGTCAGCACGACCTCGCGCATGCGGCGCAGCCAGCCCTGGTCATGAGCGAACATGCGGAACGTTTCGAGCACGTCACGATGCTCGCCGATATGGGCGATGTCGCCGCGCTCGATCAGTTCGTCGATCGAGGCGCGCATCTCGGCGATGGCGTCCTCCAGCCGCTTGACCTCGGCGGCCGGGTTCTCGGCGATGAGATTGGTGATCGCGACGCGGGGCTCGTGCAGCACGGCATGGCCGAGGCCGACGCCGTCGGCGAGCGAGACGCCGACGCTGTGGATCGGACGGTCGAGGCCGATCGAGGCGCCCGGCCGCGCCAGCGATTTCAGCCCGCCGGCGGCGATCATCTCCGCCATGATCATGGCGGTGGTCTGAAGCGACTCGATCTCCTCGTCGCTGTAGAGGCGCGAGGCGCGGTTCTGGATGACCAGCACGCCCATCACCGCGCCGCCGCGCAGGATCGGCACGCCGAGGAAGGAGCGGTAAATCTCTTCACCCGTCTCGGGCCGGTAGGAGAAGGCGGGATGGTTCTGCGCGTCCGACAGCGCCAGCGGCTCGGCTTCGCGCGCGATGAGGCCGACGAGGCCCTCGCCGGCGCGCATGGTGGTCAGATGCACCGCTTCGCGGTTCAGACCTTCGGTGGCGTAGAGTTCGAGCGAGCCGTCCTCGCGCAGGACGTAGACAGAGCAGACCTCGGCGACGAGATTGCCGGCGATCAGAACGACGAGCCGATCCAGCCGCTCCTGCGGGCTGATCGAGGCCGCCATCACCTCACGAAGGCGGCGCAGCAGAACGCCCGATCCTCCGAGAGCACCTCGCATCGATCTATCGTCCTCCGCCAGCCTGGCCGTCACGGCCGCCATGCATCGCAGACCTGACACCCGTCATGGCCGAGTCGCAAGCGCTCCCGCCTCGGGGCCTTCTAGCCACCGGCTGCGGGGTTCGGCAAGGGCCGGGGTGGCGCGCCTCAGCCGGAGGGGGGGCGGGCCGCGCCGAAGCCGAGGAGCGGCCGGGTTTTGCCGGAGCGCGGTCGCTCGCCGGTCGGCGGGTCGTGACGGGTTCCTCGGGGGTGCCGACGCTGCGCAGCGTCGCCTTGGGCCGGCCGCTTTTCGCAGACGGCGCCGCCGCAGGCCGTGATCTGGCCCTGCTCTTCGCTCCGATTCCCGGCGGCACGATCTCCAGGGGCGCCATGTCGATGCCCGACAGCGCGTCGAGATAGCGCTGCGTCCACCATTCGATATCCGTCGCCTCGATGGTCGCATAAAGCCGCTCGAAGCGACGGATCCGTTCCGATTTGGGCATGGCGAGCCCGGTGCGGATGGCCTCGGCGACCTCGTGCAGATCGTAGGGGTTGACGATCAGCGCCTCGCCCATCTGGTGGGCAGAGCCCGCAAAGCGGGACAGCACGAGAACGCCGGGATCGGCAGGGTCCTGCGCCGCGACATATTCCTTTGCGACCAGGTTCATCCCGTCCCGCATCGGCGTGACGAGGCCGACCTGGGCGCGGCGGTAGAAGCCGGCCAAGGCGTTGCGCGAATAGGCCTTCTTCACCACGCGAATCGGCGTCCAGTCGAACTCGCCCAGCGCCGCGTTGAGGCGGCCGGCGACCTCATCCGACTGCCTGTCGAGTTCGGCGTATTCCGGCACGTCCGTGCGCGAGGGCGGCGCGATCTGGAGCAGACCGACGCGACCGCGCTGGTCGGGGTGACTGCGCAGGAAGTGACCGAAAGCCTCCAGTCTCTGAACAATGCCCTTGGAGTAGTCGAGGCGATCGACACCGATCACCAGCTTGCGCTCGCCCAGCGACTGGCGCGTCGTCTTCAGTGGTGTCGTCGCCGAGCGAACAGAGGCCGCCGCGAGCTTGCGGAAGGCTTCGACATCGATGCCGATGGGGAAGGCCTGGATGATGGTCTCGCGTCGCCCGACGCGGACTTTGCGCCCATCGCTGCGGGCGCCGCTCATCGCCGAAAGACAGCCGATCAGGTTCGAAACGTCGGTCGCCGTCTGCAGGCCGACGAGATCATAGGCCATCACGGTGCTCGCCAGCGTGGAGGCAAAGGGCAACGCGCCGAACATCTCGGCCGGCGGCCAGGGAATGTGGTGGAAATAGCCGATCCGATTGGTGACGCCCCGACGGCGGAGTTCGGCGGCCAGCGGGATCAGATGATAATCGTGGATCCAGATGATGTCGTCCGGCTTCAGCAACCCCATCAGCGTCTTGGCGAAACGTCGATTGACCGCCAGATAGCCGGCATAGTCCGTCCGCGAGAACTCCGTAAGGCCGAGACGATAATGCATCAGCGGCCACAGGGCCCGGTTCGAGAACCCGAGATAGTAGGACTGGCGTTCCGCCTCCGTGAGGTCGGTCACCGCATAGGTGACGTTGCCACGCTCGACCACCGTCGGTGCCGCCGTCGCCTCCTTCACGTTTCCGCTCCAGCCGAACCAGAGGCCTCCATGCTTCTCCAGTGCCTCGCGCAGCGCCACCGCCAATCCACCGGCGGCGGCCTTCTCGCTCCGCTCGGGAATGGTGACACGGTTCGAGACGATGACGAGGCGCATGGTGGCAGTGGTCTCCTGTGGTGGTTCTCCCTGCTGCCGCAATGATCCGAAATCGGCAGGAGGGTCAGGAACAGAACGCCTGCCGCGGCGTAATGTTTCGATCGAACCGCGGACGATTCCGGCATCGCGACGGCCAAGCTGTGGACAGAAGAAGGCGGCGCGATCGACGAAATGTCAAATCGCAATGTTGATAAGGTACGCGTCTCACGCCTACCAATAGCCGACGCAGGAATGCAGCGGACTTCGCCCAGAGGCCAAAATCTCTTTAATTCGAGCAGGCTATTGCAATGATCTTGAGCGACCCCCCTCCCGAGCAGCATCTCGCCCCCTGGGCCCTGGACGATCGGGACATCGCCCTGTTCCTCGACTTCGACGGGACGCTCGTCGAGATTGCCCCCTCGCCTGCGGATGTGCGGCTGGACCGTCGCGTTCCAGCGGCGCTCGACACGCTCCGAAGCCGGTTGTCGGGCGCGCTGGCGCTGGTATCCGGGCGGCCGATCTCCTTCCTCGATTCGGTGCTCGAGCCCTACAGATTCGACATCGCGGCGCTGCACGGCGCCGATATCCGTCTCGGGGGCCGGGTCCAGGCGCAGGTCGGGCCGTCGCCCGAGATGCGGCAGGCCGTGCGCGATCTGGTTCGCTTCGCCAACAGCCATGTCGGCATCATCGTGGAGGACAAGGACATCTCGGTCGCCCTGCACTGGCGCCTGGCACCGCAGGCGCATGACGAGGCGCTCGACCTGATGCGCGCCATCGCGGAACGGATGGCCCCCCTCGTCAGGCTGCAGGAAGGCAAGGCCGTTGCCGAGTTGGTTCCCGCGGGCGCCAGCAAGGGGACGGCGATCGCGCAGCTCATGGCGACGCCGCCCTATGCCGGCCGCGTGCCCGTCTTCATCGGCGACGACGTGACCGATGAACACGGCTTCGAGGCGGTGAACGCCCTTGGCGGCCTTTCCATCCGCATCGGCGATGGCGAGACGCGCGCCGATCTGCGACTGGCCTCGCCGACCGCGCTTCGTGCCATACTGCTGGGCGCCGCCGAGCGCGGCAGCCTGACGGCCTCCAGTTTCTTTCAAGGATGACGATGACTGTTTCGACGATGCCTGCGGGGCCCCATTCGGCCTCGCTCGACCTCGGCGTGATCGGCAATTGCTCGATCGCCGCGCTGATCGACCGCCGCGCCCGGATCGTCTGGGGCTGCTTCCCGCGCTTCGACCGGGACCCCGTCTTTTGCGCGCTGATCGACAACCAGCCCGACGATGGCGACGCGATGCCGCGCAAGGGCGTGTTCGCGATCGAGCTGGTCGGTATGACGCGCTGCGAGCAGAGCTATCTCGACAACACGGCGATCCTGTCGTCGGTCCTGTCGGACGATCACGGCAACGCCATCGAGATCCTGGATTTCGCGCCGCGCTTCGTGCGCTATGAGCGCTTCTTTCGACCGCCGCAGATCGTGCGCCGTGTGCGCCGGATTTCGGGACGGCCCCGCATTCGTGTCGTCGTCAAGCCGGCGCTCGGTCTCGGCGAGGGTGCCGACGAGGTCACCCGCGGTTCCAACCATGTGCGCTTCGTCGGAGCCGACCAGACCGTCCGGCTGACGACGGACGCGCCGATCTCCTATGTCGTCGACGGCGTGCCCTTCGCCGTGGAGCGCCCCTTTTCCTTCTTCATCGGCTCGGACGAGGCCTTGCGCGCCGAGATCGAGGAAACCTCGCGCGAGTTCCTGGACAAGACGACCGACTACTGGCGCGACTGGGTGCGCTCTCTCTCGCTGCCTTTCGAATACCAGCGCGAGGTGATTCGTGCCGCAATCACGTTGAAGCTCTGCGCCTTCGAGGAGACGGGTGCGATCGTCGCAGCCCTGACCACCTCGATCCCCGAGGCGCCGGGAACGCAGCGCAACTGGGACTATCGCTACTGCTGGCTGCGCGACGCCTATTTCGTCGTTCATGCGCTGAACCGGCTCGGCACGACCCGGACGATGGAGGATTATCTCGGCTTCATCACCAACATCGTCGACAGCTTCACCGAAAGCGGCGCCGAGCATCTGCCGCCGCTCTACCCGATCACACGGGGCGGCACGCTGCGCGAATTCGAGGCGCCGACGCTGTCTGGCTATCGCGGGCATCAGCCCGTGCGCTTCGGCAACGGGGCGGCGATCCAGATCCAGAACGACGGCTACGGAGCGGTCGTTCTGGCAGCGACCCACGCCTTCTTCGACCAGCGCCTGATCCAGCCCGGCAAGGAATCGCTGTTCGCGCAGCTCGAGCGGATGGGCGAACTGGCCATCGCCTATTTCGACAAGCCCGATGCCGGCCCCTGGGAACTGCGCGAGAAGGAAGCGGTCCATGCGTTCTCCAGCGTCATGTGCTGGGCGGCCTGCGATCGTCTGGCCCGCATCGCGACGACGCTCGGCCGCGCCGATCGGAGCGAGTACTGGGAAGAGCAGGCCGCGCGGCTCAAGACGGTCATCCTCGACAACATCTGGAATGCCGGAAAGGGCCATCTGGTCTCGACCTTCGGCGGGGAGGACCTCGATGCGACGCTGCTGCTCATCGCGGAGCTGGGATTCCTCAAGGCCGACGACCCGCGCTATGTCGCGACCGTCGAGGCGATCGGCCGCGACCTGACGCGCGGCGACCTGCTGCTGCGCTACGCGACGCAAGACGATTTCGGCTACATGCACACCGGCTTCCTGATCTGTGCCTTCTGGTATGTCGATGCGCTGCACGCGATCGGCCGGCGCGAGGAGGCGAAGGCCCTGTTCGGCCGCATCCTGCAGCGGCGCAACAGCTTCGGCCTCTTGTCGGAGGATGCCGATCTGGAGACGGGCGAACTCTGGGGCAACTTCCCGCAGACCTATTCCCATGTCGGCCTGATCAACTCGGCGATGCGGCTGAGCCGCAACTGGGAAGAGGCGTTCTGACGAAGATCCCCCCAAAGGCTACAAGCGTCATGCTCGGGCCTGTCTCGAGCTTCCCCGTCTTCCACTCGGGGCTCGACCAGCGAAGACGTGGATGGTCGCCACAAGGGCGACCATGACGAAGAGGAGGCGCCCGACCGGCCTCACTCCATCAGCTTGGCCGCGCGCATCACCGACAGCGCCAGAACCTGCGCGGCCGGCACGATGCTCTCGACCTCGAGGAACTCGTCGGGCGTATGCGCCATGCCGCCGATGGGGCCGACGCTGCAGAGCGTCGGGCAGCCTTGGGCCGCGGTAAAGCCCGAATCGGCGCAGCCGCCGGTGAACTCTGCAATGGTCGCGATGCCGAGACCTGCGGACGCCGAGCGATAGGTCTCGAACAGCTTCTGCGAGTCCGGTGTTCCTTCCAGCGGCAGGAACTCGCCCTTGATCGAGAGCACGGCGCCGGTGCCCGCGACGATCGGCGTTTCGACGAAGCTGCGGATGGCGTCGACCAGTTCGCTGCGCTGGGCGGCGGTGACGTAACGCAGGTCGATCTCGCACCATGCATGGGGGGCGACGGTGTTGACCGTCTGGCCACCGCCGATCAGCCCGACATTGACCGTGACGCCCTTCGCCAGATCGGTGAGGCCCTGGAGCTTGGGAATCTTGTGGCCGAGATCGACAATGGCCGAGGCGCCCTTCTCGTAATTCGCGCCGGAATGGGCCGGCTTGCCGGTGAATTCGGCCCGCATGAAGACACCGCCCTTGCGGCCGCTGGTGACCGATTGCCGCCGGTCCTTCGCGAAATCGCTGCCGACCGGCAGGCGGCTCGGCTCGGCGTTGAAGACGCAGCGCGATTCGCGCGCCGCCGCCTCGATCACCGGGCGCGAGGAGGGCGAGCCGATCTCCTCGTCGCTCGTCGTCAGCATCGTCAGTGGGGCGGAGAGGCCGCCGCATTCGGCGAAGGCCGCGGCGACGAAGGCCTCGATGACGAGCCCCGCCTTCATGTCGGCGACGCCCGGCCCATAGGCGCGGCCATCCTTGATCGAGAACGGCCGGCGCACCGGCTCGCCCTTGGGAAAGACGGTGTCGCGGTGGCCGAGCAGCAGCACCGGGCGCTGGTCGTTGGCGGTGGGGTTCGGCAGACGCGCCTTGACCGCATCGCCGTAGCGGCCATCGGGAATGATCTCGACCTCGAGCCCGTTGCGCTCATGGAAGCGGGCGAGGACCTGCCCGGCGCGATCGACGCCCTCCTTGTCGTAGGAACCGGAATCGGTATCGACCATCTCGCGCAGCAACGCGACCATCGCCTCCTTGCGGTCGGCGAGCCAGGCCACGACCTTGGCTTCCTCGGGGGGCATCGCGCTCATGGTTGCTCTCATGGTTCCGGACGGGACTAGTCCGGAGCTTAGACAAGGTGCCTGCAGACCGGAAGCGCGTCGCTGCGAACGGGGCTGCGCAAAAAGCGTGGACCGCCTATTTCGGCGCCGCCATTTTCCGGATGAGCGCGTCCCGCGCGGCACGAGCCTGGGCGCGCAACGCCTCGTCATCGGGTGTTCGGACCGGCTGTTCGAGCGCCTTGGCGTAATAGCCCAGCGCCAGTTGATCCGAGGCGATCTCGGCATAGAGATCGCCGAGCCGCTTGTTGGCGAAAAGGGCGGCATCGGGCCTCCCCGCCGCGTCCTCGAACGCACCGATGGCGCCCGGTACGTCACCATTGCTGCGTCTCAGTTCGGCCAGTGCCCGCAGAATCCGGGCGTCGTCGCCGCGCGCCGTGCGGGCCGCTTCCGCATCGGCCAGCGCCGCCTTGAGATCGCCCTGCCCGTTGCGCGCCTCAATGCGGATCAGCAGAGCGTCCGCATCGTTCGCCGCGACCGCCAGATGCGCTGTCGCATCCTCGACGGCGCCACCGAAATTGCGAAGCCCGAGCCTCGCCTTCGCACGCAGCAGAAGCAGGCCGGGCTCCGGGGCGGGAGCCGCAAGGGCAAGGCCGGCGAAGCGCTCGGCGGCGGGCAGATCGCCCGTGGCCAGGTTGATGCGCGCGGCGAGCGCCTGCCAGCGCGGCTCGTTGGGCTCGATGCGCAGCGCCATGGCGATATCGGTCAACGCAGCCGGGTTGTCGGCGGCGAGGGATAGCCTCGCGCGTTCGCCATAGGCGCGTGCGCGATCAGGCATGCGCCGGATCGCCTCGCTGAAATCGGCATGGGCGGCCCGGGACTGGTTCAGCTGAACACGCGCGAGCCCGCGATACAGGAACAGATTCGCCATGTGCCCCGGCGTGATACCCATGCTCGCAGCTTTGAGAGGGATCGCGACCGTCTCGTCGATTGCGGCGGTCAGGTCAGCAACCGCTTCGAGGGCATTCCCAAGTTGGGCGGAGGCAATCCCGCGGACGGCGCTGGCACCGCTGTGGGCGCGATTGGAGGTGAGTGCGGCCGAAGCGATTTCACGTGCCGCAGCCGCATCGCCACGAGCGAGCAGGGTCCGCGCGCGCAGCGCCTGACGCGTCGTCTCGTTGCCGAGATGGCCCTGCGGCTGACCATCGAGGATGGCCAACGCTTCATCGGTGTTGTCGGTTTCGATGAGGGCGATGACGAGATCATCGTCATTGAGAAACCGGCGGCGGTCATCGGGCACCACCCGCCGGATTTCTCTGAGGTCTGCCAGCGCCTCTGCGGCGCGGCCGGCCATCAGCTGCATTGTCCCGCGCATTTCGAGGGCATAGGGAGCCGCCCCCTCGCGCTTCAGGATCTCGGTCAGGTCCGCGATGGCCGCCTCGTAATCGCCCTTGCCCTGAGCCGCCGTCGCACGCGTCAGCAGGGCTTCCGCGTACGCCGGTGCCCCGGGCGACGCACGACGCACGGCGCTGTCGGCGTCCGCCCAGGCCCGCTCATAGGGTTTCAGATCGGCATCGTAGCGATAGGTCGCCATGTGCGCGTAGGCGCGGGCGATCGTCGCCGGGAGGTGATCCGGCGCCGCGGCAACGGCGAGATCAAGATCGCCCAGTTGCTCGGGGAAAGGGCGCGCCCGCGAGCGCAGGATCAGCCGGTCGGCCTTCTGCTGCGGCGAGGTCGCGGTTTCCACCAGGCGGTCGCAACTGGCAAAGCGCAGCGGATCGTCACGCTTGTCGCAACGGGCCTTCAACTCGGCTTCGTCGAGATCGGTGACGAGGATCGGCTTGGGCTTGTCGAGTTCGACGACACGGGCGGCATGGCGGGCGCGGGAGGCGATGTCGTAGGCCATCTTCGCATCGGTGCGCGCGGCTGAGGCCGCGAGGACCGCGCGGGCCGCCGCTTCGTTGCCCGAAGTCAGCAGAATGTCGGCCTTGAGCTCATGGGCGTCGAACAGCGACGGGTCGAGTTCGATCGCCTTGTCGGCGTCGGCGGTCGCCGCAGCGACATCCTTCATCGCCAGCCTGATCGCGGCGCGCGTGGCATAGGCGCGGCCATTGCGTGGGGCCGCCTTGATCACCGTCTCGGCGTCCGCCAGCGCCCCCTCGAGGTCCCGCCGGGCCAGACGCGCCCGGGCGCGGATTTCGGTGAGGCTGGACTGGGTCGGAAAGGCCTCCAGCCCCTCCGTCGCCTCGCGGATCGCGGGATCGAAGGTGCCGAGATAAAACAGGCTGCGCGCTTTGGTGACGAAGGCCTCGGGGCTGCGAAAGCCGGCGGCGCGGGCCTTGTCGATCTGCTGGATGGCATCGCCATAACGGCCGGTCGAATAATGCAGCAGCCCGACCATGTAGGCGCTGCGGGGATGGTCCTTCTGCCAGAACAGGCCTTGGCGGAGGTCGACGCCCGCCCCGGCGAAGTCATACTGCAACATCTTCAGGTAGCCACGATTGGCGTAGTTGTCGGCGTCGAAGGGAGCCATCTCGATCGCCGTGGTGAAATCGGCCATCGCGCCTGCGTTGTTGCCCAGGCCGAAGCGGATCTGGCCGCGGTCGCGATAGAGCGCCATCGCCTTGGGCGCGAGCACGATCGTCTCGCTGTAATCCTTCTCGGCCTCGGCCAGGCGGTTGAGGGCCCAGTAGGCCTGGGCGCGGCTGAGCAGCGCCGTGGCCTTCGCCTTGCGGTCTCCGCGCCCCTTGATGATCGTGGTGCAGGCGGCGATCGCGCGCTCGGTCTTCTCGGCCCTGCAGAGCGCGACGGTGTCGGCCTTCTGGGCGAAGGCCTGCGTGGGAGAGAATGCCAGGGCCGCGACCAGTGGCAGCGCGGCGAGCGATGCGATCCGTGAGAACGAGCAGGCCATCGACCACCCTCCCCTGCCGACCATCGCTGGCTGACGCTGAGGCATCTTAGCAGAGGCGACCCCGACCGTCATGCCGCTTCGCGCGGCAGGCGGCGCCTGGCTGCGAGCGGCCGTCGCGGGCGCGCGCCCAACCCGGCCGCCGCTCAGGCTTCCGGCTCCAGCAGCATCAGATCGGTGTCGTCCGGCTTCGCGCCGGCCGCGGTCAGCATGGCGTGGACCTGCCCGCGGTGGTGGGTCTGGTGGTTGAACAGCTGGACGACCAGCAGCGCGCGCGGCTTGCGCATCTCGCGCTGCGTCGCGCCGGAAAACCAGACGAGATCGCCGGCCAGCCATTCAACCGACATGTCACGCGCCCATTCAGCGATCGTACCGTCGAAGGCCTGCCGCTGGGCGACGAGATCGTCCCAGTCGGCGACGAGGTCGGCTGATTCATGAATGCGCTGGGTCGGCTTGGGCGTGCCGGCAAAGCGCGAAAGCCACATCCGGTCGCCCCAGAGCAGATGGCAGAACGTGCCGTGGATCGAACCGAAGAAGGCGCCGCGATCCTGCCGCCGCGCCGCGTCGTCGAGCGTCGATGCCGCCGTGAAGAGGCTGCGGTTCTGCCAGGCGTTGTAGCGCGCCATGGTGCGGACATAGCTCGTGTCGATCATGGCAGGCCCGATCAAATAATGTTGGTTTCCAGCAGCGGCTGCCCGGCGACGATACGCTCATGACCGAGATCGGACAGGTCGAGGCTGCGATAGCCGCCATGCAGGATGTGCTCGGCGAGACCGCGCCCGACCGCCGGCGCCTGCTGCAGGCCATGACCGGAAAAGCCGTTGGTGAGGTAGAGACCCGAGAGGCCCACCGCAGGGCCGACGATGGCGTTGTGGTCGAACTCGTTCATGTCATAGGGGCCGGCCCAGGCCCGGCCGGGCCTGATCAGCTCGAAGGCCGGGATACGGTGGGCGAGCGCCGGCCAGACGACCTCCTCGAAGAAGCCCCAGTCGACATCCTCGACATCCACGTCGGTCTCGATCCACTCCCGGTCCTGCTCGGGCGTCAGCGGCGAACAGCTGCCGATGAAGAGCTGGCCGTCGCTGCCGCGCTTGCCCTCGGGGCGGCACCAGGCGCCGCTGCGGTCGATCAGCAGCGGGCAGTTGTCGACCTCGCCCTTGCAGAGGAACGAGAAGACGTAGCGCTTCATCGACCGCACGGGGATCTCGATGCCCGCCGTGGCGGCGAGGCGGGCACCATGCGTCCCTGAGGCGTTCACCGCCGCGCCGCAGGCGATACGGCTGCCATCGGCGAGTTCGACGGCGGTGATACGGCCCTGTTCGACGATGTAGCGGGCCACCTCTCCCTGTCGGTATTCGACACCCAGTGACCGCGCCTTCTTGCGAAAGGCTTGCAACACGGCCCAGCCGTCGAACCAGCCTTCGCCGCTCACGCCGAAGCTGCCGCAGGCGATGTCTTCCATGTTCATCCAGGGAAATTTGCTGCGCAGCATGGGTGCAGCATAAAGCGCAATATCGGCCCCCTCGGCCGCCTGCAGCGCCTGGTTGGCGGCGAGCACGGGAGCCCCTTCCTCACCCGCCAGATAGAGATAGCCGCCCTCGTGCAGATCGATGACCGGCGCCTCGCCTTCGACCGCGAGCCGGGTGCCGATGTTGCGCAGGAAGTCGATGCCGTGCAGCGAGATCCGGATGTTCACCGCGCTCGAATATTGCTGGCGGATCGATGCCGCGGAGAGGGCCGAGGCGGCGTAGCGATAGGTCGGATCCTTCTCGACGACGACGATCCTGCCCTTGAAACCCGGATCGGCGGCAAGATGGTAGGCGACCGAGGAGCCGAGGGCACCACCGCCGCAGATGACGACGTCGGCGGTTTCGGACGAAGACGACATGGCGGCATCCGGGCTGACCAGGGCGCGCTCGCCGCACCCTGTTGGTGAACTGGGCGCATGAATGGCGTGAGCGTTTGCGGTTGTCGAGTCAGGCCGTGGCGGCGCATTCGCCCAGCAGCCAATCGCGAAAGGCGAGGACGGCCGGGAGGTCTGCGCGGGTTTCCGGGTAGACGAGGTAATATCCCTCCGCTCCCGTCACCGGCCTGTCGAACGGAATGACCAGTGCGCCGGAGCGCAACTCCTCCTCGATCAGGAAGCGGGGGACGATCGCCAGACCCAGCCCGGCGACGGCCGCCTGGGAGACCATGGCGAACTGCTCGAAGCGCGGCCCCATCAGGGCGCGCTGCGGCGGCAGGCCCTGCTGTTCGAGCCAGTCCGCCCAGGCGCGCGGACGCGTCGATTGCTGCAGCAGCGGCGCGCGCAGCATGTCGCCCGGCGCGCGGATCCCGAGCCGGGCGACCAGCGACGGCGCCGCGACGGGAACGATCTCTTCCCCCATCAGCCGGTGAAGCCGCGCTCCTGCCCAGAGCGGATCGCCAAAATGGATGGCGGCATCGAGCGGCTCACGAGCGAAGTCGAAGGGCACGAGTTTCGTGGTGAAGTTGATGGTGATGCCGGGGTGTGCCTCGGTGAAGCGCGGCAGGCGCGGGATCAGCCAGCGCGTGCCGAATGTCGGGAGAATGGCGAGGTTCAGAACACCGCCGGCGCCCCGGAACGCCATGGTCGAGACGGTCGCCGCCGCCAACCGCGAGAGGCCGTCTCGAATGTCGGCCGCATAGGCGGCACCGGCCGGCGTCAGCGCGACGCGCTGCCTTGCGCGCTGGAACAGGGCGACGCCCAGCACCTTCTCGAGATGGGCGACCTGCCGGCTGACGGCGCCCTGCGTCAGGTTCAGTTCCTCCGCCGCGCGGGTGAAACTGCCATGGCGCGCCGCAGCCTCGAAGGCCGCCAACGCGGACAGCGACGGCACCGTGAGGCGTCCTGGCACGATCTCGAGGTTCATGAGCCCTCCTCATCAAGTCGTGAGAACATATCGGTTGCCCGCCTAGTGCGTAAGGGGGCATTCTCCGGTGTCAGGCTCAGATTTGGCCGAGCTCAGACCAGGACGCATCATGACCACCAGTCTCCCCCAGGACGCGCTCGCGCTGCTGAAACGCCTCGGCGTCACGGACGCCGCCTTCGCCGCTGCCGGCCTCGCCGCCCGCTCGCCCATCACGGGCGAGAGCGTCGCGACGCTGCGTGAGACGAGCGCCGCCGAGGCGGAGGCCGCGATCGGCCGGGCGCATGCCGCCTTCCTGGCGTGGCGCAAGGTGCCAGCGCCGCGCCGCGGCGAGTTCGTGCGCCTGCTCGGCGAGGAATTGCGGGCCGCCAAGGACGATCTCGGCCTGCTGGTGACGATGGAGGCCGGCAAGGTCACCTCGGAGGGCCTCGGCGAGGTCCAGGAGATGATCGACATCTGCGATTTCGCGGTCGGCCTGTCGCGGCAGCTCTACGGCCTGACGATCGCGACCGAGCGGCCCAACCACCGCATGATGGAGACCTGGCATCCGCTCGGTGTCTGCGGCGTGATCTCGGCCTTCAACTTCCCCGTCGCGGTCTGGTCCTGGAACGCCGCACTCGCCTTCGTCTGCGGCGACAGCGTGGTCTGGAAGCCTTCCGAGAAGACCCCGCTGACGGGCCTTGCCGTCCAGGCCATCGTCGAGAAGACGATGAAGCGCTTCGGCCCCGAGGCTCCCGCCGGCCTGTCGGAGGTGCTGATCGGCGGTCGCGAGATCGGCGACATTCTGGTGCTGGATCACCGCATCCCGGTCGTCTCGGCCACGGGCTCGACCCGGATGGGCCAGGAGGTCGGCCAGAAGCTCGCCGCCCGCTTCGCCCGCGCCATCCTCGAACTCGGCGGCAACAACGCGGCAATCGTCGCGCCGTCGGCCGACCTCGACCTCGCGCTGCGGGGCATCGCGTTCGCGGCGATGGGCACGGCCGGGCAGCGCTGCACCACGTTGCGCCGCCTCATCGTGCATGAGAGCGTCCATGACGCGCTGATCCCCAAGCTCATCAAGGTCTATGGTTCGGTGACAATCGGCGACCCGCGTGAGGCGGGTGTGCTGGTCGGCCCGCTGGTCGACGAGGCCGCCTTCAAGGGCATGCAGGCCGCGCTGTCGGAAGCCAAGGCTGCCGGCGGCACCGTGCATGGCGGCGAGCGCGTCACGGTCGGGACGGGGGGCTTCTATGTCCGCCCGGCGATCGTCGAGATGCCCGCGCAGACCGGCCCGGTCGCGCGCGAGACCTTCGCGCCGATCCTCTACGTCATGAAGTACAAGACGCTCGACGAGGCGATCGCGATCCAGAATGCCGTGGGCGCCGGGTTGTCCTCCTCGATCTTCACGCTCGACATGCGCGAGGCCGAGACCTTCATCTCGGGCGAAGGCTCCGATTGCGGCATCGCCAACGTCAATATCGGTCCTTCGGGGGCCGAGATCGGCGGGGCCTTCGGCGGCGAGAAGGAAACCGGTGGCGGCCGCGAAGCCGGCTCCGACGCCTGGAAGGCCTATATGCGCCGGGCCACGAATACGCTCAATTACGGCACGACATTGCCGCTGGCGCAGGGCGTCAGCTTCGATGTGGATGCGTGATCCAACAGCACGTCATTCTCGGGCGAAGCGCAGCGCAGACCCGAGAATCTCTTGGACCAGTCCGCTGGCTTCCGAGATGGTCGGGTCAAGCCCGACCATGACGCAGGAACCTTGAGGGAGACGACCATGGCCGAAGCCGCCCGCAGCCACAGCACGAGCCACAAGCTGGCCGAGTTCACCTGGGACGACGCCTTCCTGCTCAACGAGCAGCTGACCGAGGACGAGCGCCTGATCCGCGACACGGCGCGCGACTTCGCGCAGGAGAAGCTGCAGCCCCGGATCTCGGAGGCCTATCTCGACGAGAAGACCGATCGCTCGATCTTCAACGAGATGGGTGCACTCGGCCTGCTCGGCGTGACTGTCCCGGAAGAGTATGGCTGCGCCGGCGCCAACTACGTCTCCTACGGGCTGGTGGCGCGCGAGGTCGAGCGCGTCGATTCCGGCTATCGCTCGATGATGTCGGTCCAGTCCTCGCTGGTGATGTATCCGATCTATGCCTATGGCGACGAGAGCCAGCGCAAGAAGTACCTGCCCAAGCTCGGCTCTGGTGAATGGGTCGGCTGCTTCGGCCTGACCGAGCCCGATGCCGGCTCCGACCCGGCGGGCATGAAGACCCGCGCCGAGAAGGTCGCCGACGGCTATCGCCTGACCGGCTCGAAGATGTGGATCTCGAACTCGCCGATCGCCGATGTCTTCGTCGTCTGGGCGAAGTCATCAGCGCATGACAACCAGATCCGCGGCTTCATCCTCGAGAAGGGCATGAAGGGGCTGTCTGCGCCGAAGATCGGCGGCAAGCTCTCGCTTCGCGCCTCCATCACCGGCGAGATCGTCATGGACGGCGTCATCGTTCCGGAAGAGAATCTGCTGCCGAATGTTTCGGGCCTGAAGGGTCCGTTCGGCTGCCTCAACCGCGCCCGCTATGGCATCTCCTGGGGCGTGATGGGCGCGGCCGAGGACTGCTTCCACCGCGCGCGCCAGTACGGCCTCGACCGCAAGCAGTTCAACAAGCCGCTCGCCCAGACGCAGCTCTTCCAGAAGAAGCTCGCGGACATGCTGACCGAGATCTCGCTCGGCCTGCAGGGCTCGCTGCGCGTCGGCCGGCTGATGGACGAGGGCAAGATGGCCCCGGAGATGATCTCGCTCGTGAAGCGCAACAATTGCGGCAAGGCGCTCGACATCGCCCGCCAGGCCCGCGACATGCATGGCGGCAACGGCATCTCGATCGAGTACCATGTCATGCGCCACGCCGCGAACCTCGAGACGGTGAACACCTATGAGGGCACGCATGACGTCCACGCGCTGATCCTCGGGCGGGCTGTGACGGGCTTGCAGGCGTTTTTCTGAGCGTATCCGGCAGCCGTCATGCCCGGGCTTGACCCGGGCATCTCGTCCCGCGTGAACTTCCCCGGAGATGGTCGGGTCAAGCCCGACCATGACGTCGAGCCAAAGGCGCCATGACCGTCACACCTCCCCTCGCCGGCCTGCGCGTCCTCGAACTCGCGCGCATCCTCGCCGGGCCCTGGATCGGCCAGGTGCTGGCCGACCTCGGCGCCGATGTCGTCAAGGTTGAGGCGCCCGAGGGTGACGACACCCGCAAATGGGGGCCGCCCTTCGTCGAGGGCACGGGCGAGGAGCACCTGTCGGCTGCCTATTTCCACTCGGCCAATCGCGGCAAGCGCTCGATCACCGCCGATTTCCGCACGCCCGAGGGCCAGGCGCTGGTGCGAAAGCTCGCCGCCCATGCCGATGTCGTGGTCGAGAACTTCAAGGTCGGCGGCCTTGAGAAGTACGGGCTCGACGCGGCCTCGCTGCGCGCGGCTTATCCCCGCCTGATCTATTGCTCGGTCACGGGCTTCGGCCAGACCGGCCCCTATGCGCCGCGCGCCGGCTACGACTTCCTGGTCCAGGGCATGGGCGGCGTGATGTCGCTCACCGGCGAGCCCGAGGGCGCGCCGATGAAAGCGGCTTATGCGACGGCGGACATCTATACCGGGCTCTATGCCACGATCGGTATCCTCTCGGCGCTGCGGCGCCGCGACGCCACCGGAGAAGGCGCGACGCTCGACATGGCGCTGCTCGACAGCCAGATCGCCGTACTCGGCAACCAGGCGCTGAACTATCTCGTCTCGGGCCAATTGCCGGCGCGTCTCGGCAATGCGCACCCTAATATCGTGCCCTATGACGTGTTCCCGGTCGCGGACGGGCACATCATCATCGCCACCGGCAATGACGGGCAGTGGCGCAAGCTCTGCGAGGTGCTGGGCGAGCCGGCGCTGGCGGACGACCCCGACTATGTCGACAACCGCTGGCGGGTGAAGAACCGCGTCGCGCTCACCGAGAGGCTGCATGCGCTCTGCCAGCGTTACACCAAGGCCGATCTGCTGGCGGCTTTGGAGAGGGTCGGCGTGCCGGCCGGCCCGATCAATGCGGTGGACGAAGTCTTCGCCGATCAACAGGTGATCGCTCGCGGCGTGCGCGTCGATCTCGCCAGCACCGAAGCAAAGGGTGGCGCGATCCCGACCGTCGCCTCGCCGATCGTGATGGACGGCGTCCGGCAGGTCTCGCCGCGCCCGAGCCCGCGGCTGGGCCAACATGCCGACGAGATTTTGAACGATCCGGCCTGGGGCGGAGCCGCTCGGTGAGCGCGTCACCAGAGGCGGCGCGCGCCGAGGGCGTCGAAGGCGGTGTCGGAGGCGACGACTGTCAGGTCCTCGATGATCGCTTGCGCCGCCAGCATGCGGTCGAAGGGATCGCGTGGCTCTCCTCGGATCGAGCCGGCGAACAGCGCATGGCGATGGGACAGCGGCAGCAGCACGAAGCTCTCATCGGCGCAGCGGCGGTCGAACTCCTCCACCAGCAAAGCGGCCTCGGGCAATTTGCCGATCCGCAGCTTCGTCGAAAGCTCCATGGCCGTGATCGCGCTGACGAAGGCGATTTCAGCGCGGGTGATGGCTGTCCGTGCGGCGCGACTCAGGCTCGCGCTGTCATTCGCCCACCAGATGAGCGTCGAGGTATCGAGCAGAAGCCTCAATCGCCGTGGCCTTCCCAAAGCCGCAGTTCATCGTCCGGCAGCGGGTCGAAAAACTCCGGCCCGATATCGATCAGGCCCTGCATGCGGCCCGGCCGACGCGCCGGCATGACCTCCGGCTGCACCGTTTCAATCGGCACCAGCCGCGCAATTGGCTTGTCGCGTCGCGAGATCACGACCTCCCCACCCTTCTCGACCTCTTCGAGCAGGCGGGAAAGATGGGTCTTGGCTTCGTGGACGGTGACGCGCGTCATGGCCGCCTCCTCATTCAACATGACCAACTTAGTCAAGTAACGGAAACGCCGCAATGACGACGACCAAGCGCACCGGCGGGCAGATCCTCGTCGACCAACTCCTGATCCATGGCGCGACCGACGCGTTCTGCGTTCCCGGCGAGAGCTATCTCGCCGTGCTCGACGCGCTGCACGACGCCAAGCTGAAGGTCACGATCTGCCGGGCCGAGGGCGGCGCCTGCATGATGGCCGAGGCCGCCGGTAAGCTCACCGGTAAGCCCGGCATCTGCTTCGTCACGCGCGGGCCGGGCGCCACCAACGCCTCGCCCGGCGTCCATATCGCCCATCAGGATTCGACGCCGCTGATCCTGTTCGTCGGCCAGATCGACCGCTCGATGCGCGAGCGCGAAGCCTTCCAGGAACTCGACTATCGCGCCGTCTTCGGCACCATGACGAAATGGGCGACCGAGATCGACCAGGCCGAGCGCATCCCCGAGATCATCAGCCGCGCCTTCCATGTCGCGACCTCGGGTCGGCCAGGCCCCGTGGTGATTGCGCTGCCGGAGGACATGCTGACCGACGTCGTCGAAGCGATCGATGCCGAACCCTATCAGGTGACCGAGACCCATCCGTCGCTGCTTCAGACGATCGACCTGCAGAAGCGGCTCTGGGCTGCGAAATCGCCGGTCGCGATCCTCGGCGGCTCGCGCTGGGACCCGCAGGCGATCGCGCGCTTCCAGCGCTTCGCCGAGCGCTTCGACCTGCCCGTCGCCGTCTCCTTCCGGCGGCAGATGCTGTTCCCGGCCGACCACCCCAACTTCGCCGGCGATCTCGGCATCGGCCCCAATCCGAAGCTGCTGGCGCGGATCGAGGAGAGCGATCTCGTCATCCTCGTCGGCGGGCGCCTGTCGGAGATGCCGAGCCAGTCCTACTCGTTGTTCGGCATTCCCAATCCCGGCCGGCCGCTGGTGCATGTCCATCCCGACCCCGAGGAACTGGGCCGCGTCTACCGGCCGACGCTGGCGATCAACGCCTCGCCCACCGCCTTCTGCGCGGCGCTGGAGACGGTGCATCCGCCGCAGGAGATCCCCTGGGCCGGCGCGGCGGCCGCGGCTCATGAGGCCTATCTCGGCTGGAGCGAGCAACCGGCCCCAGTCGCCGGCACGTTCCATCCCGGCGAGATGGTGCGCTGGCTGCGCAACCACCTCCCGGACGACGCGATCCTGTGCAACGGTGCCGGCAATTATGCGACCTGGGTGCACCGCTTCCACCGCTTCACGAAATTCGCGACGCAGCTGGCCCCGACCTCGGGCTCGATGGGCTATGGCGTGCCGGCTGCGATCGGCGCCAAGCGGCTCTATCCGGAGCGGACTGTCGTCGCCTTCGCCGGCGATGGCTGCTTCCTGATGAACGGGCAGGATTTCGCCACGGCCGTCCAGTATGACCTCCCGGTCATCGTCATCGTCGTCGACAACGGCATGTACGGCACCATCCGGATGCATCAGGAGCGGGAGTATCCGGGCCGCATCTCGGCGACGACGCTGAAGAATCCGGACTTCGCGGCGTATGCGCGTGCGTTTGGCGGGCATGGCGAGCGCGTCGAGACGACCGAGCAGTTCGGCCCGGCCTTCGAGCGCGCGGTCGCCTCGGGCAAGCCCTCGATCATTCACTGCCTGCTCGATCCGGAGGCGATCACGCCGGCCAAGTCGCTCTCGACGATCCGCGCTGAGGCGCTGGCGGCCAAAGGGTGATGGGGGCAGCCGCCGCATCGCGAAAAAAATGTTAACCGCATCGGTGAACCTGCGCTGAACCTTTTGCGACCATTCCTCGTTGATCAGCCGATTGGCAGAGGATGGCGACGATGACGGCGCGGCGGATGACGATGTTGGGGCTGGCGGCGGCGATGGCCGTCTCGGGCGCGCCGTCGGTCCAGGCGGCGAACCTGTTCGAGGAGCTCGGCCGCGCCATCTTCGGCGGCGGACCGCGCCTGCGGGCGACGCCGATCTACGAATATGACGAGCCGCTGCAGCAGCGCCCGTCCCGCCCGAAGGCGCCGGAGGTTTCGTCGAAGCCGAAACCTCCGGTGGTCCAGCTCGACCCGGCCACCGACCCGCACTGGTATCTGAAGGACCCGACACTGCGCCGCGGCGACATCGTCGTCACGGCCCAGGGCGTCATGGTCTATCAGGGCGCCCGTAGCGGCGGTGACAATCTCCGCGCTGAATTCACCGCGCTGAGCGCCGGCAAGGACAGCAAGGGCTGGAAGCAGCAGCTCGAGATGGCCGCGGCCGGCGGCCGCAGCTTCTTCGACAACGTCACCGCTCCGCCGAAGCCGGCGATCACGGCTCAGGCCGCGGCGAAGACGAACTGATCCGCCGGCGGTTTGGCCGATCTCGGCTACACCAACCGCGCCGCGACCAGTTTGCGCAGGCTCCTCAGGTCCTTGACGAAGCCACGAATGCCTTCCGCAAGCTTCTCCGTCGCCATGGCGTCCTCATTCAGCGCGAAGCGGAAGGCCTTCTCGTCGAGAATGATCTTCTTGGCCAGTTCCGAATCCGCTTGAGGCGACGATGCGGGCGAGAGCCTGCGCGGCAGATCTCCCGTCGCCGCAGCGAGTTCATCGAGCAGCCCCGGCCCGATCGTCAGCCGGTCGCAGCCGGCCAGGGCCTCGATCTCGCCCGTGTTGCGGAACGAGGCGCCCATCACCACGGTCGCGATGCCGAAGCTCTTGTAATAGGCGTAGATGCTCTTCACCGAGACCACGCCGGGGTCGGTCTCCGCCGTGTAGGGACCGCCCCCCGCCTTGACGTGCCAGTCGAGGATACGGCCGACGAAGGGCGAGATCAGGAAGGCGCCGGCATCGGCGCAGGCCACTGCCTGCGGCAGCGAAAAGAGCAGCGTCAGGTTGCAGTCGATGCCCTCGGCCTGCAGCACCTTGGCCGCCTGGATGCCCTCCCAGGTCGAGGCGATCTTGACGAGAATGCGGTCCTTCTCGATCCCCCGCTCCTTATAGGCGGCGATGAGCGCGCGCGCCTTGTCGATCGTGGCCCTGGTGTCGAAGGAGAGATCGGCATCGACCTCGGTCGAGACGCGGCCGGGCACGATCTTCGTCAGTTCGGCGCCGAAGGTGACGGCGAGACGGTCGCAGACCGCATGAACCGTATCGTCTCCGCCGCCGGCCTTCTTTCCCCATGCGACGGCCTCTTCGACGAGATCGGCATAGGCCGGGGTCTCGACCGCCTTCAGGATCAGGGTCGGATTCGTCGTGCAATCGACCGGGGCGAGCCGACGGACCGCTTCGATATCGCCGGTATCGGCGACCACGGTGGTCATCTGGCGGAGCTGGTCGAGCTTGGAGGCGGTCATGGCGGTCCCGTCGCAGGCAGAGGCTTGAGATCGGAAGGTGGGATGCCCGGACGGGAGGGTCAACCCGCCGCGACACAGGGGAGCCCTGCAGAGAGACGGACGGAACGAACATCCGCCTCATGACGACAGCTTCATGGATATGTCATATGCGCAGACTACCGCCAGCGCAGACCCACCCAGAACATCCCAGCAGGAGACCACCATGCGCTTCAAGGCATCCTATTCCGTGCTGAGCGCCGGCCTCGTCGCCGGCCTGCTGCTGAGCGGCCCGGCCGCGGCGGTCGAAGGCAAGCTCGTTCTCTACACCAGCCAGCCCAACACCGACGCCCAGCAGACGATCGATGCCTTCAAGGCGAAGTATCCCAAGGTGGACATCAGCTTCGTGCGCGACGGGACACCACGCGTGATGGCCAAGCTGCGCGCCGAGTTCGAAGCCGGTGCCCCGCAGCCCGACCTGCTCCTGATCGCCGATGCGGTGACGATGGAGGGGCTCAAGAAGGAGAACCGGCTTCTGGCGCACGACAAGGCCCAGACCTCGGCCTATCCGGCCGGCATCCACGACCCCGCCAAGTTCTGGTTCGCGACCAAGCTGATCACCACCGGCATCGTCTACAACACCAAGGCGCCGATGAAGCCGGCGAGCTGGCTCAACCTGACCAAGCCGGAGGCCAAGAACCTGCTGGCGATGCCGAGCCCGCTGAACTCCGGCGCCGCGATGATCCATACGATCACGCTGAGCAGCAACCTGCCGACCGGCTGGGCCTTCTACGAGGCGCTGAAGGCCAATGGCGCGCTCGCGGCCGGCTCCAACGGCGACATCCTGCGCCAGGTCGCGACCGGCGAGAAGCTCTACGGCATGATCGTCGACTTCATGCCGATCCGCGAAAAGGCCAAGGGCGCGCCGGTCGAATTCGTTTTCCCGAGCGAGGGCGTTTCGGCCGTCAGTGAGCCGGTCGCGATCCTGAAGACCAGCAAGAACCCCGAAGCCGCCAAGGCCTTCGTCGACTTCCTGCTCTCCAAGGACGGGCAGGAACTGGCGCTCAAGCAGGGCTATGTCGCGGCTCATCCCGACGTCGCCCTGCCCGCCGGCTACCCCGCCCGCACCGCGATCAAGCTGATGCCGTTCGACGCCGCCAAGGCGCTGGCCGACGAAGCAGCCGCGCGCAAGCGTTTCACCACGATCTTCGAGTGACGCTGGCGGCCCCAACGCTGTGGCCGGAGACCAGGCCGCGCCCCTTATGGCGCGCCCTGATCCTGCCTCCCGGTCTCGGCCTGCCGGTGCTGGTAACGATCTGTGCGATCCTGTTCGGCGGCCTGCCCTTCCTGCGGCTGGCCGCCGCCGCCTTCGCGCCGGGCTGGCAGTTTTCGCCCGAGGCCGCGCTGGCGGAGATCGGCAGCCGGGCCGCCGTCAACGCGACGCTGCACACGCTGGAAACCGCGGGCCTCTCGGCGATCGGCGCGCTGCTGATCGGAGGCACGGCCGCCATCCTGCTCGCCGTCACCGATGTGCGCGGCAAGCGGACGATCGCGTTTGCGCTCGTCTTCTCGATGATGATCGCGCCGCAGGTGGCGGCACTCGCCTTCCTCAGCCTATTCGCGCCGCACTCGCCGATCCTCGCGCTCATCGGGCTCTCGCCAGCGCCGGGCACGCCCAACCCGTTGCTCGGGCGCGGTGGCATCGCGCTGGTGATGGCGCTTCATCACGCCCCGCTGGTCGCGATCACGCTTTGGACCGGCCTGCGCAGCGTGCCGCATTCGCTGATCGAAGCCGCCCAGATGGAGGGCGCGGGACCCGCCACCATCATCTCGCGCATCCTCTTGCCGGTGCTGCGGCCGCAGATCGCCGCGGCGGCTCTGCTGGCCTTCGTGGCGGGCGTCGGCAATTTCGGCATTCCGGCGCTGCTCGGCCTGCCGGTGAACTATCTGACGCTGCCGACGCTGATCTATCGCCGGTTGTCGAGCTTCGGCCCCGCCGGCCTGCCCGATGCGGCGGCGCTGTCGATCCTCGTCGCGCTGGTGGCGGCCGTGGGCATCGCGGCCGGCATGCTGGCGACACGCCGGGCCGGCGGCAGGGTCGAGATCGAGCGCCCGCTGGAGCCGTTCTGGACGCTCGGGCGGGCTCGTCCGGTCGTGCTGGGCGGTCTTCTCCTACTCCTGGCGATCAAGCTCGGCCTGCCTTTCCTCGCCCTGCTGGGGGAGGCACTGACGCCTGCGCTCGGCGTCGCGCTCAACTGGCAGAGCCTGACCTTCGACAAGTTCGCGGAAGTGCTGCTGCGGCAGGATGTGACGGTCAGGGCTTTCCGAAATTCTTTCCTGTTCGCCGGCAGCGCCGCGGTGATCCTCGCGGGGGTCGCGATTGCCTTCGCCTATGCGCTCGAGCGGCGCATGGGCAGGCTCAGACGCGTCGTCGAGGTGGTGATCGAGCTGCCCTATGCCCTGCCCGGCGTGGTCCTCGCGATTGCCTGCATCCTGATGTTCCTGAAGCCGCTGCCACTGCTCGGCGTCAGCATCTACGCCACCCCGTTCATCATTCTCTTCGCCTATCTGGCGCGCTTCCTGCCGCTGGCGCTGAAGGCGCCGCTCGCGGCGATGGCGCAGATCGAGGCGCATCACGAGGAGGCCGCCAAGCTCGACGGAGTCACGCTCTGGCAGATGCTGCGCTTCATCGTCGCGCCGATCCTGGCGCCGGCGGCGATGGTCAGCGCCCTGATGGTGTTTTTGGTCGCCTTCAACGAACTGACGGTCTCGGCACTTCTGTGGTCCTCGGGGACGGAGACGCTGGGCGTCGTGCTGTTCTCGCTGAAGGAGGCGGGGCTGGCGGGCGAGGCTGCGGCCGTGGCGATCAGCGCCTCGCTGGTGATCCTCGCCGCGATGCTGGTCCTCAACCTGCTGGCGAAGCGGCTGCCCGGCAACGTCCTGCCCTGGCGCATCTGACAGGGCGGTCTCGCGCGCGCCGCAGCAGGCAACAACATCTCGTTAACCCTATCATGGGTAGAGCTTGACGGCGCGCACCTGCCGAAATTCTCAATCCGGCCATGACGTTACGGCAGATGCGTGGGCCCATGCCTGCCAGGACCAGCCGATGAATGAGCGTACCGCGGAACGGCAGCCTCTCTTCCGTCCGCAAGACAGGCGCAGGGTCCTGGTCGTCGAGGATTCGAAGACGTTCGCGATCGCGCTACGCCAGATGATCGAGGCCGAGACGGGTCTCAAGGTCACGAGCTGCGCCTGCCTCAAGGATCTGAGCAACGCGATCCTGAAGGACCAGGAGGGTTACGCGATCGCGGTCGTGGACCTCAATCTGCCCGACGCTCCCGATGGCGAGGCGCTGGACTGGACGGTCAGTCACGGCATTCCCACCATCGTGTTCACCGGAACCTTCAATGCGGCGACGCGCGCACGCATCATGGAACGCGAGGTGTTCGACTATGTCCTGAAGGATTCCGAGTTCGCGCTCGGCAATCTCGTCGGATCCGTCAAGCGCGCGCTGACCAATCGCGAAACGCGCATCCTCGTGGTCGACGACATGACCACGACGCGCCGGCTGCTCGCCCAGATGCTGACGAGCCAACAATACACGGTGGTCGAGGTCGGCTCGGGCGCCGATGCGCTGACGATGCTGGAGAAGGATCAGGACATCAGGCTGGTCGTGTCCGACTACAACATGCCGGACATGGACGGGTTCGAGCTCGCGCGCCGCATCCGCCGGCGCTATTCCGCCGAGCAGGTCCGGGTCATCGGCATCTCCTCCTCGACAGACCGGGCGATCTCGGCGGGATTCCTCAAGGCCGGCGCGCATGATTTCATCTCGCGGCCCTTCGTTCTCGAGGAGCTGCAGTGCCGCATCGCGTCGAATGCCGAGACGCTGCTGCGAATGCGCCAGCTGCACGACCTCGCCTGGCGCGACTATCTGACCGGGCTGTTCAACCGGCGCTATTTCTTCGAGCGCGGCCCGAAAATGATCGCCGAGGCAAGACGCGCCGACAAGCCGACCTGCGTCGCCATCCTCGACATCGATCACTTCAAGCGGCTCAACGACGAGCATGGCCATGATGCGGGCGACGAGGCCTTGCGCGTGTTCGCCTCCGAGCTCGGCGAGGCCCTGGCGGGCATGCCCCATTTGCTGGCGAGGCTCGGAGGCGAGGAATTCGCCCTGCTCCTGCCCGGCTTGGACAAGAGCGACGCCGGCACCCTGACCGACGCCATCCGGGCCGGAATCGCTCAGCGCCCCATGGCGGTCGGGCCACTCACCCTCGGGCTCACGGTCTCGATCGGACTGGCCGAGATCTCGGCTCGCGACAGCCTCGATGTCGCCCTGCGCAACGCCGACCGGGCGCTCTACGCCGCCAAGCAGGCCGGGCGAAACCGCATTCAGGCGTGAGCGAGCGGGGAGAGTTGTACCTCGCCCATCAGCAGGGCGCGGCTCGCCTTGGCCTCGCGCACGAGGAAATCGACGATCGCGCGGACCCGGGCCACGTCCTTGAGATCGGCATGGACGAGGAGCCAGAAGGAGCGCGTGATCGAGACGGTCTCGGGCAGCACCGGCACGAGGCGCGGCTCGCCCTCCGCCATGAAATGATGGATCACACCGATGCCGGCCCCCGCGATGACGGCGTTCATCTGCGCCAGCACGCTCGAGCTCTGCACCTGGGCGCGCAGGCCCTTGGCGATCTCGTCGAGATAGTCGAGTTCGGGCGTGAAGATCAGGTCGTCGATATAGCCGACGATGCGATGGGCGAAGAGATCCTCCGGAGTCGTGACGGGGGGCATCGCGTCAAGGTAGTCGCGGCTGGCGTAGAGGCCGAGGCGATAGTCCGAGAGCTTGCGCGCCACGACCTTGCCCTCCTTGGGCGGGGCGAGCGTGATCGCGACATCGGCCTCGCGCTTCGACAGCGAGAGCAGGCGCGGCATGGCGATGAGCTGGAGTTCGAGCCCCGGATAGGCGCTGGCGAGCTTGGCGAGGCGCGGCGCCAGGAAGGCGGTGCCGAAGCCGTCGGGTGCGCCGATGCGGACGGTGCCGGCCAGCACCATGTCGGCACCGCCGATGTCGCTCTGGATCGCGAGCGCATCGGTCTCCATGCTTTCGGCGCGGGCCAGCAGGCGCTCGCCATGCGCCGTCAGGGTGTAGCCCTGCGGCCGGCGCTCGAAGAGCTTGGCCTTGAGGGACTCTTCAAGAGAGGTGATCCGACGCGAGACCGTGGCATGATCGGCCCCGAGCCGGCGGGCCGCGGCGGTCAGGCGCCCGGAGCGCGCGACCGCGAGGAAGAACCGCAGATCGTCCCAATCGAACCGCTCCATCGCCATGCGCTCCCCGGTATTTGCTTTTCCGCACGCCACTTCGCCCAACGTCGCTATAGCCGTGCACAAACGTGAATGGTAGGGGTGGCACCGGTTCGAGACATCACCATTGGTAGGGGAGGACGCGATGCGTCAGGTTGGGCACTTCATCGGCGGCAAGCACGTCGCCGGCATCTCGGGCCGTACCGCCGACATCTATCAGCCGATGGACGGGACGATCATCGGCAAGGTCGCACTGGCCTCGGCCGCCGAGCTGCGCGCCGCCGTCGAGAACGCCGCCGAGGCGCAGCCGAAATGGGCCGCGGTCAACCCGCAGCGCCGCGCCCGTGTGCTGATGAAGTTCCTCAACCTGATCGCGCAGAACAACGATGAGTTGGCCGAGCTGCTCGCCCGCGAGCACGGCAAGACCATTCCCGACGCCAAGGGTGACATCCAGCGAGGCGTCGAGGTGGTCGAGTTCTCGCTCGGCGTACCGAACCTGATGAAGGGCGAGTTCACCGACGGCGCCGGCCCCGGCATCGACATCTACTCGCTGCGCCAGCCGCTCGGCGTCTGCGCCGGCATCACCCCGTTCAACTTCCCGGCAATGATCCCGCTCTGGAAGCTCGGCCCTGCGATCGCCTGCGGCAACGCCTTCATCCTGAAGCCCTCCGAGCGCGATCCGGGTGTGCCGATGCGCCTGGCCGAGCTGTTCATCGAGGCGGGCGGCCCTCCCGGCATCCTCAACGTCGTCAACGGCGACAAGGAGGCGGTCGACGCCATCCTCGACGACCCCGACATCAAGGCCGTCGGCTTCGTCGGCTCGACCCCCATCGCCGAATACATCTACGCCCGCGGCTGCGCGGCCGGTAAGCGCGTGCAGTGCTTCGGCGGCGCCAAGAACCACATGATCATCATGCCCGACGCCGACATGGACCAGGCGGTCGATGCGCTGATCGGCGCCGGCTACGGCTCGGCCGGCGAGCGCTGCATGGCGATCTCGGTGGCGGTTCCGGTTGGCAAGGCCACCGCCGACGAGCTGGTGAAGCGCCTGATCCCGCGGGTCGAGAGCCTGAAGATCGGCCCCTCGACCGACGCGTCGGCCGATTACGGCCCGGTCGTGACCAAGGCGGCGATGGAGAAGATCAAGTCCTATGTCGATGTCGGTATCGAAGAGGGCGCAAAGCTCGTCGTCGACGGCCGCGCCTTCACCATGCAGGGCTATGAGAACGGCTTCTATGTCGGCGGCTGCCTGTTCGACAACGTCACCAAGGACATGCGCATCTACAAGGAGGAGATCTTCGGGCCGGTCCTCTCCGTGCTGCGCGCGGAGAGCTATGACGAGGCGTTGAAGCTGACCAACGACCATGAATACGGCAACGGCACCGCGATCTTCACCCGAGACGGCGATGCGGCGCGCGACTTCGCCTCGAAGGTCCAGGTCGGCATGGTCGGCATCAACGTGCCGATCCCGGTGCCGCTGGCCTACTACACCTTCGGCGGCTGGAAGCGCTCCTCCTTCGGCGACCTGAACCAGCACGGCCCCGACTCGATCCGCTTCTACACCAAGACGAAGACGGTGACGGCGCGCTGGCCGAGCGGCATCAAGGACGGCGCGAGCTTCGTCATCCCGACGATGGGTTGAGACAGGCAAGGAGGAGGTGGCCATGTTCGCGCTGAGCGAGGACCAACTCGCCATCCAGGAGATGGCCACCGCCTTCGCCACCGAGACGCTCGCGCCCCATGCCATTCGCTGGGACGAGGAGAAGCATTTCCCGGTCGCGGAGATGCGCCAGGCGGCGGCGCTGGGCATGGGCGGCATCTATATCGCCGATGACGTCGGGGGCTCAGGCCTCACGCGGCTCGATGCGGCACTGATCTTCGAGGCGCTCTCAACCGGCTGCCCGACGGTGGCGGCTTACATCTCGATCCACAACATGTGCGCCTGGATGATCGACCGCTACGGCTCGGCCGAGCAGCGGGCGGCCTTCCTGCCCAAACTCTGCTCGATGGAGCATCTGGCGAGCTATTGCCTCACCGAGCCCGGTGCCGGCTCGGACGCGGCGGCCCTGAAGACGAAGGCGGTCCGCGACGGCGACCACTACATCCTCGACGGGCAGAAGCAGTTCATCTCGGGCGCCGGCGTCTCCGACCTCTATGTCGTGATGGTGCGCACCGGCGAGGCCGGCCCCTCGGGCATTTCAACTGTTGTCGTCGAGAAGGGCACGCCCGGGCTGTCGTTCGGCGCCAATGAGAAGAAGATGGGCTGGAACGCGCAGCCGACGCGCGCCGTGATCTTCGAGAACTGCCGCGTGCCCGTCGCCAATCGGCTGGGACCCGAGGGTATCGGCTTCAAGATCGCGATGGCGGGGCTGGATGGCGGGCGCCTCAACATCGGCGCCTGCTCGCTCGGCGGTGCGCAAAGCGCGCTCGACAAGGCGCTGGCCTATGCCGGGGAGCGCAAGGCCTTCGGCTCACGCATCGCGGATTTCCAGGCGCTGCAGTTCAAGCTCGCCGACATGGCCACGGAACTGGAGGCAGCGCGCAGCCTGCTCTGGCGGGCGGCGGCGGCGCTGGACGCCAAGACGCCGGACGCCACGAGGCTCTGCGCGATGGCCAAGCGCGTCGCGACCGATACGGGCTTCACGGTCGCCAACGAGGCGCTGCAGATCCATGGCGGCTATGGCTATCTCGCCGATTACGGCATCGAGAAAATCGTCCGCGACCTGCGCGTCCACCAGATACTCGAAGGCACCAACGAGGTGATGCGGATGATCGTGGCACGCGGGCTGGTCGGCCGGGCCAAGGGGAACTGAGGGCTATGCGGCAAGCGGCCTCACGCGCTTGTCGATATCCGCCCCGGACGCGCGCCGTGCCGCGCGCAGATCATAATCCGTCTGCAGGTTCATCCACATCTCGGGCGTGGTCCCAAAGAACTTCGCCAGGCGCAGGGCCGTGTCGGCCGTGATGGTGCGCTCACCCTTGACGATGCCGGAGATGCGGCTCACCGGCGCATCGATGTCGCGCGCCAGCCGGTTCTGGCTGACACCGAGCGGCCTCATGAAGTCCTCGAGCAGGACCTCGCCGGGCGGGATCAGGTCCAGCACCGCCTCGTCGCGCTCGACCGCATCAGTGATAGTCGACGATTTCGACGTCATGCGCCTCGCCCTCCTTCCAGATGAAGCAGATCCGCCACTGGTCGTTGACGCGGATCGAATGCTGCCCGGCGCGATCACCCTTCAGCGCTTCCAGCCGATTACCGGGCGGCACTCGCAGATCGTCGAGCCTCGCGGCCGCATGAAGCAGCAGCAGCTTGCGCCTGACCACGCGCTCGATCGCGGCGAATCGCCGGACCGGCTTGTCGTGGAACAGGAGTTCGGCCTCTTTCTGCGCGAACGATCCGATCACAGCCAGACAACTATTCCCTCAAAGGTATTCCGTCAAGAGGAATGGAAGGATCAAGACCATGACCAGTATCGCCTTCATCGGCCTCGGCAATATGGGCGGCCCGATGGCCGGGAACCTCGTCAAGGCGGGGCATGAGGTCCGCGCCTTCGATCTGGTTCAGGCGTCGAAGGACGCCGCGGCCGAACTCGGCGTCGCGATCGCCGGCTCGGCGCAGGAGGCCGTCGCTGACGCCGATATCGTCGTCACCATGCTGCCGGCGGGCAAGCATGTGCTCTCCGTCTGGGGCGATGTGCTGCCCCGCGTGAAGAGCGGTGCCCTGCTGATCGATTGCTCGACCGTCGATGTCGAGAGCGCGCGCAAGGCGCATGGGCTGGCCAGCGAGCGCGGCTGCCTCTCGCTCGACGCGCCGGTCTCCGGCGGCACGGGCGGAGCCCGGGGCGGCACCCTGACCTTCATGGTCGGCGGCACCGACGAGGCCTTCGCGCTTGGCGAGCCGATCCTGAAGGCGATGGGCCGGCGGATCGTGCATTGCGGTGCCGCCGGCAACGGCCAGGCCGCGAAGATCTGCAACAACATGATCCTGGGCATCTCGATGATCGGCGTGTCGGAAGCCTTCGTGCTGGCCGAGAAGCTCGGCCTTTCGCATCAGGCGCTGTTCGACGTCGCCTCGACCTCGTCGGGCCAGTGCTGGTCGCTGACGACCTATTGCCCGGTGCCGGGCCCGGTGCCGACCTCGCCGGCCAACAACGACTACAAGGCCGGCTTCGCCTCGGCGCTCATGCTGAAGGACCTCAAGCTCTCGCAGGAGGCCGCCCAGGCGGCCGGCGCCTCGACGCCTCTCGGCGCCGCGGCGACGCAGCTCTACGGGCTCCACAACGCCTGGGGCGAAGGCGGGGCGGACTTCTCCGCCATCGTCCATCTGCTGCGCGGCCGCAGCGCCCCATAACCGTGCTTGCGTGGGGGCGGGAGCGGGGTTTAGGACGGGAGGCATGAACGATGCCTCCCGTCCTCGCGAACGCTCGGCCCTCACGGGCTTCGCCGTCAACATGCTCGACCGTCGCGAGGACCTGCGCGACAAGCCCGATGCCGTGAATGCGCTGCGCCACCGCTCGGATACGCGCATCGCGGTGGTGGCGGGCGAGACACCGATTCTCAAGCGGCTCGAGGGCGAGGCGCTGTCGGTCTGGTTCAGCCATGGCGAGACGGAGTTGCTCGGCGAAGGTCTCGAGGAGGTTTTCCTGGGCCTGGCTCCGGACGGCGCCCCGCGCTTCGCCCGGCTGCTGGATCGTTCGCAGGCCGATGCGCTGCGGGAGCGCGCCGAGCTTTTGGTGACCGACCTGCGCTCGGTGGCGTTGAAGAACCTGGTCCCCAAGGACGAACTCGGGCCTCTGGGGCAGGGCAAGGCCCTGCTCGACTGGCATGCGCGCCACCGCTTCTGCGCCCAGTGCGGCGGCCCGACGATCGCCGGGGCTGCGGGCATGAAGCGCGAGTGCCGCGCCTGCGGTGCCCTGCATTTTCCGCGCACCGACCCGGTCGTGATCATGCTGGTCACACGCGGCGACACCTGTCTGCTGGCGCGTCAGGCGCGCTTCGCGCCGGGGATGTATTCCTGCATCGCCGGCTTCGTCGAGCCGGGCGAGACCTTCGAGGATGCGGTGCGCCGCGAAAGCTGGGAGGAGGCCGGGCTGCGTGTCGGCACCGTCCGCTACATCGCCTCGCAGCCCTGGCCCTTCCCCTCCTCGCTGATGATCGGCTGCATCGCGGAAGCGCTGAACGACGAGATCGTGCTCGACATGACCGAGCTCGAGGCCGGGCGCTGGTTCACGCGCGACGAGGCGCTGGCGATGCTGGACGGCACCCACCCCGAGGGCTTCACCAGCCCGCAGCATCTCGCCATCGCCAACACGCTGTTGCGGGCCTGGGCGGTCGAGGGCGAGCGCGCCTAGGTCAGTTCCCTCAGGCCCGCCGGCGTCGCGATACTGGCGCGGTAGCGCAAGGCGGGACCGGGCTGAACCGTCGGCGGCGTATCGATCGCAAGCTCGTCGTACAGCTGCTGGGTATCAAGGGGATCGGGGCTTTCGAGCGTGATCGCCTGCAGCCGCGCGCCAAGATCGGCCATCGTTGCCATGGAGCGTGCCTTGCCGCGCCGGTCGATGAGCGAGGGCCAGGCGCCGTCGGCAGGCAGCGAGCCGTCGTCGGGAATCGCGAAATCGAAGGCGGGCGCCTCGGGAGGCAGTGCGACCTTGCGACCGAAGATGCTTTCGCGTCCCTCCAGCACGGCGTCGATGTCGTCCGTGCGCGCGACCCAGCCGCGCAGACGGCGCCCTTCGTCCCAGGCCCGCCGGATGCCCGCCTGATCATCCAGACCGAACCAGCGCGACCGCCCGGGAGCATGTCCTTCCGGATCGAGCGCGACGATCTCCAGATAGACCGCGCCGCCGAGCTGCAGCAGATGGTTGTGCGTGCCCATATAGGCGTGGCGCTGGCCGAAGGGCACGTCGAGATCGAGGCAGGCCCGCACATGCGCGACGCCCTCGGCCAGCGAGGGCGCGATCACCGTCAGATGGTCGAGATGAAGGGAGGGCCGCCTCGATGCGTGGGAAGATAGGGCCTCGACCACGGCGGCAGTCCCCTTACTCCGCGGCTTCCGCGAAGTTCTCGCGCAGCGGGCTCGCCGGGTAGACGCCGAGGATTTTCACCTCCTTGGAGAAGAAGGCGAGCTCGTCGAGTGCGCGGCGCAGCGCCGGATCGTCCGGATGCCCCTCGACATCGGCATAGAACATCGTCGCCGAGAACTGGCCATCGACCATGTAGCTCTCGAGCTTGGTCATGTTGATGCCGTTGGTGGCGAAACCGCCCATCGCCTTGTAGAGCGCGGCCGGCAGGTTGCGGACCTGGAAGATCAGCGTTGTCACCGTCTTCGCGGCGCCCTGGCGAACGAATTCCGGATATTTCGAGAGGATGACGAAGCGCGTCGTGTTGTGCTTCTCGTCCTCGATGTCCTCCATCAGGATCTCGAGGCCGTAGACCTCGGCCGCGATGCGGGGAGCGATCGCCGCGCGGGTGATGTCGGCCGCCTCGGCCACCTGCCGGGCCGAGCCGGCCGTGTCGGCCGCGACCTCGGCCTTGAGGCCGAGCTTGCGGATGATCTTGCGGCACTGGCCGAGCGCGTGGATGTGGCTCTGCACCTTCGTCAGCGTCGCCAGGGTTGCGCCCTTCACCGCCATCAGATGGAAGCGGATCGGCAGGAAATGCTCGCCGATGATGTGCAGCCCCGAGCGCGGCAGCAAATGATGGATGTCCGCGACGCGGCCGGCGATCGAGTTCTCGATCGGGATCATGCCGTAGCGCGCCGTGCCGTCGGAGACCGCCGCAAGCGCATCCTCGAAGGTGGCGCAGGGCAGAAGCTCGCAATCGGGAAAGACCTGCAGGGCGGCCTGGGAGGAGAAGGCGCCGGGTTCGCCCTGATAGGAAACGATGATGGTCATGAATGCGGCTCTCGAACTTCAGGCGCTGGTCTTCAGGACCGCACGGGCGCGGTCGAGGTCGGGGGGCGTGTCGACACCGCGCGGGACATGGTCGATAATCATGGCGTCGATGCGCATGCCGTCTTCCAGCGCGCGCAGTTGCTCGAGACTCTCGCGCTTCTCCAGCGTCGACTGCGGCAGGCTGACGAAACGGTCGAGCGCGCGGCGGCGATATGCGTAGATGCCGACATGGTGGTAGAGCGGGCCTTCGCCATAGGGCGCCGTCGCGCGGGTGAAATAGAGCGCCCGCAGGCGGCCCGGCGCGACAGGGCTGCCGACCATCTTGACGACGCTCGGCGCGGTCTTCTCCTCGTCGTCGGTGATCAGGCCGACCAGCGTCGCGATCTGCACCGCCGGATCGGCGAGCGGCGTGATCGCGGCTGCGATGGCGACGGGCTCCAGTGTCGGGAAGTCGCCCTGGACGTTGACGATGACGTCGTGAAGGCCGTTGGGGTCGAGGATGTCGGCGGCTTCCTTGATGCGATCGGAGCCCGAGGGGTGATCGACGCTGGTCATCACCGCGACGCCGCCGACGGCCTCGACGGCGGCGAGGATCTCGGCCGAGTCGGTCGCGACCGCGACGGGGCCGATGCCGGCCGCCACGGCCCGGCGCCAGACGCGGACGATCATCGGCTCGCCATGGATGTCGGCCAGCGGCTTGCCGGGAAGGCGCGTGGCTCTGAGGCGCGCGGGGATGAGGATCAGCGGGTCCGACATGATGGCTGGCAGGGCTCGGTGGCGGCGGCGCGCAGGCGCGGCGCGAGGCGTCAAAAGGTCTCAAAGCGGAGCGTGCTTATACGAGTTGCAATGAGACGCGCAAAGCGGTTAAGCAACGCGCGGATGTCGGCCCCTGCGGGGGTCGCGCAAGCTGTCTTGCTTCCTGCGCCACGGCGCCGGCGGCCGAGGGTTCGGATACGATGGACATCGAAACCAACAAGATCGCCGGTGCCGTTCTCTCGACGCTGCTGGTGGTGATGGGTCTCAACATGACGGCCGGCATCGTGTTCGCGCCGACGAAGCCTGCCGTGCCCGGCTTCGACCTGCCCAGCGACGAGCCGGTGGCCGCCGCGTCCGCTCCGGCCGCTGCGGCCGAGGAGCCGATCGCGGTCCGTCTCGCCAAGGCCGACGTGGCCCGCGGCGAAAAGGCCGTCGGCGCCTGCAAGGCCTGCCACACCTTCGAGAAGGGCGGCGCCAACAAGATCGGCCCGCATCTCTACGACGTCTATGCCCGCAACAAGGGGGCGGTGGACGGCTTCGCCTATTCCGCCGCGATGAAGGCCAAGTCCGGCGAGAAATGGGAGGCCGAGCAGCTCGACGGCTTCCTGAAGAACCCCAAGGCCTATATGCCCGGCACCATCATGGCCTATGCCGGCGTCGGACGCCCCGATACACGCGCCGACATGGTGGCCTATCTGAACTCGCTCGCCGACGCGCCCAAGCCGCTGCCCACCCCCTGAGCGAAGGGCCTGTCTCTGGTTCATGAAGTCTCGAAGCCGGGCCTCGCGCCCGGCTTTTGCTTTGTCGGCTGGCCGCTTGCGCAGGCCATGGTGTTGCCGCCACCATGGTGTCGGATGTTGCGTAGGCCGACGGCACGGGCCAGATGATCCCGGGCGATTCGGGCGCCCCGCCATCGACGAGGGAGTTGCGAGACGATGACGATTCGCATGACGCGCCGCAGGGCCCTGACGGGTGCCGCGCTCCTCGCGGGCGGCGCGGCGCTGCCGGGGCTGGGCGGGCGCGCCTTCGCGCAGGTCGCCGAGGCGCACGGCCTCTCCACGTTCGGCGAACTCAACCTTCCCGCCGATTTTACGCATTTTCCATATGTGAACCCCAATGCCCCCAAGGGCGGCACGCTGACGG
This sequence comes from Allobosea sp. R86505, assembly GCF_042466375.1. Lineage (NCBI taxonomy): Bacteria > Pseudomonadati > Pseudomonadota > Alphaproteobacteria > Hyphomicrobiales > Alloboseaceae > Allobosea > Allobosea sp. R86505. The sequence goes on from NZ_JAXHPY010000001.1 coordinate 4,502,638, forward strand.
TCCAGATTAAGCGCGCCAGCGGCAACCAGAGCTTCGACACCTTCAACACGCTGAACACCTTCGTCCTGCAGGGCGACGGCGCGGCCGGCATGGATTCCTGCTTCGACAGCCTGATGGCGGGCTCGGGCGACGAACCGGGCACAGTCTACGGGCTGCTGGCGAAGAGCGTCGCCGTCTCCGCTGACAAGTTGACCTACCGGTTTCGGCTGCGGCCGGAGGCGCGCTTCCATGACGGCAGCCGTGTCACCGCACGCGACGTCGCCTTCAGCATGAACCTGCTGAAGAGCAAGGGGCATCCCTCCTTCCGGCTGATGCTGAACGAGCTCGCCTCGGCCACCGCCGAGAGCGACGACATCTTCGTCGCGCAGCTCTCGGTCAAGCGCAGCCGCGACCTGCACCTGATCGTCGCGGGGCTGCCGGTGTTTTCGGAAGCCTTCTGGTCAACCCGCAACTTCGAGGCCTCGACACTGGAGCCGCCGCTCGGGTCGGGGCCTTACAAGGTCGGGCGCTTCGAACAGGGCCGCTTCATCGAATTCGAGCGCGTGGCGGATTACTGGGGCCGCGATCTGCCGGTGAACATCGGCGTCAACAATTTCGACAGGGTGCGCTGGGAGTATTTCCGCGACCGGCAGGTGGCGTTCGAGGCCTTCAAGAGCGGCGTGATCACCTTCCAGGAGGAGTTCACCTCCCGCATCTGGGCGACCGGCTACGATTTCCCAGCCCTGCACGAGGGCAAGGTGAAGAAGGAGGCGCTGCCCAAGACCGACCCGACCGGCTCGCAGGGCTGGATCTTCAACCTGCGCCGCGAGAAATTCGCCGATCCGCGCATCCGCGAGGCGCTCGGCCTGTGCTTCGACTTCGAATGGACGAATCGGAACATCATGTTCTCGTCCTTCGCGCGAATGACCTCCTATTTCGAGAACTCGGATTCCAAGGCCGTCGGCCTGCCGTCTGCCGCCGAACTCAAGCTGCTCGAGCCCTTCCGCGGCCAGGTGCCGGACGAGGTCTTCGGCGAGCCCTACCTGCCGCCCGTATCCGACGGCTCGGGCAGCGACCGCGCCCTGCTGCGCCGCGCCGACGAAATGTTCCGCGCCGCCGGATGCAAGCGCGATGGAGCGGTGCTGAAGCTGCCCAACGGCCAGCCCTTCGAGATCGAGTTTCTCGATTCGCAGGGCGCGCTGCAGCCTCATACCCAGCCCTTCCAGGCCAATCTGAAGCGGCTGGGCATCACCGCGACCTCGCGCATCGTCGATGGCGCGCAGTACCAGCGCCGCCTCGACGAGTTCGACTTCGACATCATCAGCCGCGCGCTCGGCGGCAGCGCGATCCCCAGCGACAGCCTGCGCATCGTCTATGGCTCGGAGGCGGCGAAGACGCGCGGTTCCCGCAATGCCGGCGGCGTCAGCCACCCCGCGATCGACGCGATGATCGCGGCGATCGGCCAAGCCGACAGCTATGCCGAGGTGGTGGTCGCGGCCAAATGCCTCGACCGCATTCTGCGCGCCGGGCGCTACTGGATTCCGATGTGGTGGAACCCGACGGAGTGGCTGGCCTATTGGGACATGTTCGATCGGCCGCAGACCAAACCGAAATTCGGCTCGGGCGCGCCGTCGATCTGGTGGTATGATGCCGGGAAGGCGAAGCGGATCGGACGTGGTTAGGAGCACAAATGCGTTCCGTCACCGCCGTCCTAGCCGAGAGACCGCAATGAAGCCTTCAACCGCGCTGGCCCTCAACCGCGACATGATCCGCCGGACAACGATTCGGTTCCGCGCGAGTAATCCACGCGTGTTCGGTTCGGTGAGCCGCGGCACGGACGATCAGAACAGCGATCTCGACATCTTGGTCGATCCTCTTCCCGAGACCACCTTGTTTGACCTCGGCGGGCTGCAGATCGCGCTCGAAGAAATCCTGGGTGTCAGCGTCGATGTCGTGACGATCGACGATCTGCCGCCACGTTTGCGTGCGCACGTCCTCGCCGAGGCGCTGCCAATATGACTGCCGAGCCGCGACTGCTCGAACGCCTGAACCACATTCTGGAAGCCGCTCTCAAGGTCGCGAGCTATGTCGAAGGCATGGATAAGGACAGCTTTTTGGTGGACGAGCGCACCCAACAAGCGGTCATTTTGAACCTGCTGATCATTGGCGAAGCCGCCACGCTCCTGCTAAAAACCGATGTCGGATTCTTGGGCCGTCATCCAGATATCAAATGGAAAAGCATGAAAGGAATGCGCAATCGGATTGCCCACGGGTATTTCGACATCAACATCAATACGGTCTGGGAGACTATCGATACGGTTCTGCCTGAGCTTGCCGCGCGTTTGCCGGCGATCATAGCGCTTGCTGAAGCCGAGCGTCGTCCATGCTGAGCTACATCGCGCGCCGCCTGGCCCTGATGGTACCGACCCTGTTCGGCATCCTGCTGATCTCCTTCGTGATCGTGCAGTTCGCCCCGGGCGGGCCGGTGGAACGGGTCATTTCGCAGCTGCAGAATCCCAATAGCGGCGGCGCGGCGGACCGCGTCGGCGGCGGTTCGGGCGGCGATGCCGGCGCGCAGGCCGCCGGCGACGCCGGCTCGGCCTATCGCGGTGCGCAAGGACTCGACCCGGCCTTCATCAAGGAGCTGGAAAAGCAGTTCGGCTTCGACAAGCCGGCGCATGAGCGCTTTCTCAAGATGCTCGGCGACTACATCCGCTTCGATTTCGGCCGCAGCTATTTCCGCGACGCACCGGTGCTGCAACTGATCAAGGAAAAGCTGCCGGTCTCGATCTCGCTCGGCCTGTGGATGACGCTGCTGTCCTACGCCATCTCGATCCCGCTCGGCATCCGCAAGGCGGTGAAGGACGGCTCGCGATTCGACACCTGGACGAGCGCGGTGGTGATCGTCGGCTACGCCATTCCCGGCTTTCTCTTCGCCATCCTGCTGATCGTGCTCTTCGCCGGTGGCTCGTTCTGGCAGATCTTTCCGCTGCGCGGGCTCACCTCCGACAACTTCTCGCAGCTGACCTTCTTCGACAAAATCGCCGATTACCTTTGGCACATCGCCCTGCCGGTGACGGCGATGGCGCTGGGAGCCTTCGCGACCTCGACACTGCTGACCAAGAACTCCTTCCTCGACGAGATCCGCAAGCAGTATGTCCTGACCGCGCGAATGAAGGGGCTCTCGGAGCGCGGCGTGCTCTATGGCCATGTTTTCCGGAATGCGATGCTGATCGTGATCGCAGGCTTTCCCGGCGCCTTCGTCGGGGCGCTCTTCGCCGGCTCGCTCTTGATCGAGACGATCTTCTCTCTCGACGGGCTTGGCTTGTTGTCCTTCGAGGCGATCGTCAACCGCGACTATCCGGTGGTCTTCGCCAATCTCTACATCTTCTCGCTGATCGGCCTCTTCGTGCATCTCCTCACCGACCTGACCTATACTTGGGTCGATCCCCGCATCGATTTCGAGACGCGGGAGACCTGAGATGAGCGACACGCAGATCGCCTCTCCCGCCGCGGCCCTGCGTGGCGAGGCGCCGCTGGCCCCGGCCCAGGCCGCCCAGGGCTGGCTCAAGCTCTCGCCGATCAACCGGCGCCGGCTCGACAACTTCAAGGCCAACCGGCGCGGCTGGTGGTCGCTCTGGATCTTCCTGACGCTGTTCCTGCTGTCGCTCTTCGCCGAGTTCCTGGCCAACGACCGCCCATTGATCGTGCGCTACAAGGGCGAGTGGCTGTTTCCGGTCGCGGTCAACTATCCGGAGGAGAAGTTCGGCGGCTTTCTCGCGACCACCGACTATCGCGATCCGGTGATCGCCAAGGAGATCGACGCCAACGGCTTTTCGGTCTGGCCGCCGATCCGCTACAGTTTCCGCACGCACAATCTCGACCTGCCGGTGCCCGCGCCGGCGCCGCCGACCTGGATGCTCAGGGACGAGCAGTGCAAGGGCATCGCGGAGAGGACGGGCGGGACAGGCTGCCGCGACCTCGAATGGAACTGGCTCGGCACCGATGACCAGGGCCGCGACGTCGTCGCCCGGCTGATCTACGGCTTCCGCATCTCGATCCTGTTCGGGCTGATCCTGTGCGGGATCTCCTCGGTGATCGGCATCGCGGCCGGCGCCATCCAGGGCTATTTCGGCGGCTGGACCGATCTGATCTTCCAGCGCGTGATCGAGATCTGGACCTCGATTCCGGCGCTCTACCTGCTGATCATCGTGGCGGCGATCATCACGCCGAGCTTCTTCGTGCTGCTCGGCATCCTGCTCCTGTTTTCCTGGGTCGCGCTGGTCGGCGTGGTCCGGGCGGAATTCCTGCGGGCGCGCAACTTCGAATATGTCCGGGCGGCGCGGGCGCTGGGGCTCTCCGACCGCGCCATCATGGTCAAGCACCTGCTGCCCAATGCGATGGTCGCGACCCTGACCTTCCTGCCCTTCATCCTCAACGGCTCGATCACGACGCTGACCTCGCTCGACTTCCTCGGCTTCGGCCTGCCGCCGGGCTCGCCGTCGCTGGGCGAGCTTCTGGCGCAGGGGAAATCAAACCTGCAGGCGCCCTGGCTCGGTCTCTCGGGCTTCGTCGTGATCGCGCTGATGCTGTCGCTGCTGATCTTCATCGGCGAGGCGGTGCGGGATGCGTTCGACCCGCGGAAGACGTTCGCATGACCTCTCTCCCCCTCCTCTCCGTCCATGATCTCTCCGTCGCCTTCCGCCAGGGCGGGCGCGAGACGCTGGCCGTCGACCGGGTGTCCTTCGACCTCGCCCGGGGCGAGACGCTCGCCATCGTCGGCGAGTCGGGCTCGGGCAAGTCGGTCACGGCCCTGTCCATCCTGAAGCTGCTCAACTATCCGGCGGCGCATCACCCCTCCGGCAAGGTGATGTTCGACGGGAAGGACCTGATCGCGGCCGACGAGGACGCGATGCGCAAGGTGCGCGGCAACGACATCACCATGGTGTTCCAGGAGCCGATGACCTCGCTCAACCCGCTGCATACGATCCAGCGGCAGATCGGCGAGATCCTCGAACTGCACAAAGGTCTGCGGGGCGACAAGGCGCGTGCGCGCACGCTCGAACTGCTGGAACTGGTCGGCATCCGCGACGCCGCAAGCCGGCTCGACGCCTATCCGCACCAGCTCTCCGGCGGCCAGCGCCAGCGTGTGATGATCGCGATGGCGCTCGCCAACGAGCCGCATCTGCTGATCGCCGACGAGCCGACCACGGCGCTCGACGTCACCGTGCAGGCTCAGATCCTCAAGCTGCTGAAAGAGCTGCAGGAACGTCTCGGCATGGCCATGCTGTTCATCACCCATGATCTCGGAATCGTCAGGCGCATCGCCGACCGGGTCTGCGTGATGCTGAAGGGCCAGATCGTCGAGCAGGGGCCCGTGTCGGAGATCTTCGGCAACCCGCAGCACGCCTACACCCAGCGCCTTCTGGCGGCCGAGCCCAAGGGCCGCCCTGCCCCGGTTCCCGACGATGCCGCGACGCTGGTCGAGGCGGGGCCGATCAAGGTCTGGTTCCCGATCAAGACCGGCTTCCTGCGCAAGACCACCGGTCATGTGAAGGCGGTCGACGGCATCTCGGTGAAGGTCCGCGCGGGAGAGACGCTCGGCGTGGTCGGCGAATCCGGCTCCGGCAAGACGACGCTCGGGCTCGCCATTCTCAGGCTGATTTCGTCGGAAGGGCCGATCCTCTTCCTCGGCGACCGGATCGACGGGCTGTCGAGTGCCCAGGTCAGGCCGAAGCGAAAGGACCTGCAGGTCGTCTTCCAGGACCCCTATGGTTCGCTGTCACCGCGCATGTCGGTGGCGGAGATCGTCGCCGAGGGGCTGACGGTCCAGGCAAAGCAGCAGAGCTATGCGCAGCGTCGCGAGGTCGTGGCGCATGCGCTGAGCGATGTCGGGCTCGATCCCTCGGCGATGGACCGCTATCCGCATGAGTTTTCGGGCGGGCAGCGCCAGCGCATCGCGATCGCGCGCGCCATGGCGCTCGACCCCAAATTCATCGTGCTGGACGAACCGACCTCGGCGCTCGACATGTCGGTGCAGGTGCAGATCGTCGAATTGCTGCGCGACCTGCAGGCCCGGCGCCGGCTCGGCTATCTCTTCATCAGCCACGACCTCAAGGTCGTCAGGGCGATGGCCCATCGCGTGGTGGTGATGCAGAACGGCCGGGTGGTCGAGGAAGGCGCGGCGGAGACGATCTTCTCGCAGCCCCGCGAGGCCTATACGCAGGCGCTGCTCGCCGCCGCGCTCAATCTGGAACCGGTCGGCGCCACCACTGTGAGGGACTGACCGTGGCCCGGGCGATCCTGATCGTGCTCGATTCGGTCGGCTGCGGCGGCGCCGAGGACGCGCATCTCTACGGCGATGCCGGTGCCGATACGCTCGGACACATCGCCCTGGCTTGTGCGGAGGGTCGGGGCGACCGCGCCGGCCTGCGCAGCGGCGCTCTGGCCCTGCCGAATCTCGTGCGGCTGGGGCTCGCCCACGCCTGCGAGGCCTCCACGGGAACCCCGCTGGCGGGGATCGTGAAACCGGCCCGCCCCGAGGGTCGCTACGGCTACGGCGTCGAGCGCAGCCAGGGCAAGGACACGCCATCGGGGCACTGGGAGATCGCCGGCTGCCCGGTCTCGTTCGCATGGGGCTACTTCACCGCTCTCGAGCAGTCGTTCCCGCCGGAGCTGGTCGAAGCGGTCATTCGCGCTGGAGCCCTGCCCGGCATCCTCGGCAACCGGCATGCTTCGGGCACGGCGATCATCGATGATCTCGCGGCGGAGCACATCGCGACCGGCAAGCCGATCTGCTACACCTCCGTCGACTCCGTGCTGCAAATCGCCGCGCATGAGGAGCATTTCGGCCTGGAGCGACTGTATGCGCTGTGCCGCCAGGTTCGGGCCCTGGTCGATCCCCTGCGGATCGGGCGCGTCATCGCCCGCCCCTTCGTCGGGACGGCCGAGACCGGCTACACGCGCACCGGGAACCGCAAGGACTTCGCGATTCCGCCGCCAGACGAGACGATCCTGGACCGACTCGCGGCACAGGGACGCCCGGTCGTCACCGTCGGCAAGATCGGCGACATCTTCGCCCATCGTGCCACGGGCGAGGAGATCAAGCCCTTCGGCAACGCCGCCATGTTCGAGGCCGCGCTCGCCGCCTGGCAAGGCCTGCCCGATGGCGGGTTCTGCTTCGTGAACCTCGTCGATTTCGACACGGAGTTCGGACACCGCCGCGACGTTCCTGGTTATGCGGCGGCGCTCGAAGCCTTCGACGCGATGCTCCTGCGGCTCGAAGCGGCGCTGCGCCCCGGCGACCTCGCGATCCTCACCGCCGATCACGGCAACGACCCGACCTGGCCTGGTACCGACCACACGCGGGAGCATGTTCCGATCCTTGCCTTCGGCCCCGGCATCGTGCCGGAGCCGATCGGCCGTCGCGAGAGCTTCGCCGACATCGCGACGACGGTCGGGCACTGGCTCGGAATAGGCCCGGTCGGGCCCGGCCGCGGCTGGTAGCTCAGGCGGCCGCGACCCGCTGATGTGGCAGCTTCACATTCAGGTCGTCAGGCGGTCCTTGATGCGACGCATCAGGCCATCCCGGACAGCGCGATAGGCGTCCAGGACCTGGTCGCGTGATCCCTGGACGGCGGTGGGGTCCGCCGTCGGCCAGTATTCGACATCCGCCGCAACGGTCCGGGTGAGATCCAGCGCCTTGTGATGCGCTTCCGGCGACAGCGAGACGATCAGGTCGAAGTTGAGCCCCTCCCACTCCTCCAGTTCCTCGATCGACTTCGGCTTGTGCTTGTGCGCATTGATCCCGATCTCGTCGAGCACCGCGAGCGCGAAGGCATCGACCTCGCCGCGCCGTGCTCCGGCCGACTGGACATAGACCGACTTGCCGAAGAAGTGCTTCGCCATGGCCTCCGCCATCGGCGAGCGCACGGCGTTCTGCGCGCACATGAAGAGCACGCTCTGGACCTTGCGCGAGGATGGCGGATCCAAGCCTCAGCCCTTCCAGTGCAGCGCATAGATCAGGGTGAAGAGACGCCGGGCGGTATCGAAATCGATCTCGACCTTGCCGGCGAGTCGCTCGACCAGGATTCCGGCCGCCTCGTCGTGAAGCCCCCGGCGGCCCATGTCGATCGCCTCGATCTGCGACGGCGTCGCGGTGCGGATGGCGGCGTAGTAGCTCTCGCAGACCATCGCATAGTCCTTGACGATGCCGCGGAAGGGCGTGAGCGACAGGTGATGCGTGATTACCGGAGCTCCATCCGCTTCCCGGATCTCGAAGACCAGCCGGCGCTCGACCATGGCGAGATGGGCGAGATAAGGGCCACCCTCGTGGCCCGGCAGGACGAAGCGATTGCGCTCGATCAGATCGTAGATGGCGACGGCGCGCTCATGCTCCTGATCCGGAGACCCGCCTCCGAGCGAGGACGGATCGAGCGTCACACCGACGAGGCACTGTTTCGCGGAAGTCTCAGGCTGGGGCATCGTTCCTCCGGTGGCAGCGGGGGCGGCCAAGCCTCCCTAGGCAAAGGCCCTCAGAGGTTCAGCCTGATGGTCACGGAACGGCCGTGCGCCTGCAAGCCCTCGGCCTGCGCGAGTTCCGTCGCGGCCGGCGCCAGAGCGCGCAGCGCCTCGGGGCCGCATTGCAGCAGCGATGTCCGCTTCATGAAATCGAGCACGCCGAGCCCCGAGGAAAACCGGGCCGAGCGCGCGGTCGGCAGGACGTGGTTGGGGCCGCCGACATAATCGCCGATCGCCTCCGGCGTATGGCCGCCGAGGAAGATCGCGCCAGCATTGCGGATCATCCCCGACAGGCGGTGCGGATCGGCCGTCATGATCTCGAGATGCTCCGGCGCCAGCCGGTCGACCAGCGGCACCGCCGCCTCGAGATCGGCCACCAGCAGGATCGCACCGAAATCCTCCCAGCTGCGGCCAGCGATTGCCGCGCGCGGCAGCGTCCGCAACTGCGCCTCGACCGCACGCTCGACCCGCTCCGCCAGATCCGCATCGTCCGTCATCAGGATCGACTGGGCCGAGACGTCATGCTCCGCCTGGGCCAGCAGATCGGCGGCGATCCAGTCGGCATTTGCGGTTCCGTCGGCGATGACCAACACTTCGGAGGGGCCGGCGATCATGTCGATGCCGACCTGGCCGAAGACCCGGCGCTTGGCCGCGGCGACATAGGCATTGCCCGGGCCGACGATCTTGGCGACGGGCGCGATCGTCTGCGTTCCATAGGCCAGCGCCGCCACGGCCTGAGCCCCGCCGATGCGATAGATCTCGTCCACGCCGGCCAGCCGCGCCGCGGCGAGGACGAGGGGGTTGCTTTCTCCCCGCGGCGTCGGCGCCACCATGACCACGCGCGGGACGCCGGCGACCTTGGCGGGGACGGCGTTCATCAGAACCGAGGACGGGTAGCTCGCCGTGCCGCCGGGCACGTAAAGCCCCACCGCCTCGATCGCGCTCCAGCGCCAGCCGCTGCTGACGCCGGCTTCGTCGGTGAACCAGGCGTCCTGCGGCTTCTGGCGCAGATGATAGGCCTCGATGCGCGCCCTTGCGGTCTCCAGCGCGTCGATCTGCGCCGGTGTGCAGGCAGCGACGGCGGCGTCGATCTCTTCGGCCGAGACGCGCAGGGTGGCGGCCGTGACGTCGAGAGCGTCGAAGCGGCGGGTGTAATCGATGACGGCGGCATCCCCCCGTTCGCGCACCTCGGCGATGATGTCGGCGACGATGCGGTCGACCTCTTCGGAAACTTCCCGCTTGGCCGAGAGCAGATCGCGAAACGCCGCTTCGAAGGCGGTCTTGCTGTCGTCGAGCCTGATCGGCATCGCTGTCCCCGGCTGGTGCTGTTCGGCTGGTGGTGGCTGGTTGTCGACGCGTCCGCGGCGAAGCGCCTCAGGCGTCCTCGGGATGCTCCGGCTTGCCGAGCGCTTCCCAGACCGGGCCGAGATCCTTCATCTGCGCCTCGATACACTCGACCGCGAGCCTGATCGCCGCGCCTTCCGAGAAGTGCAGGGTGATCTCGCCCGTCGGCGCCTCACCCTCGGTGAAGCCGATCGCCAGCAGGCTGAGGACACGGTCGCTCATCGCCTTGTCGATCCCCGTGCTGCGCACCGACATCACACGGTCGAAATGCAGGGCCGCCAGCCGCCGTCGGCGCTGGCCCCGCGCCGCCCCTTCCCAGTCGAACCGCCTGGCGGCGAGGGCGAAGCGCTTCTCCGCCGGCAGCCAGACGACATCGGCCACCTTCAGGACGGCGTCCTGGAGATGGGCCGAGAGGATCGCGAGATCATCGGCATCGAGCGCGATCAGCTTCAACGGGTCTGCGGCATCATCCGACATGGCGGTGTTCTTGGCCGTGCCATCCCCTGACGTCAACCGCTGAGACGCTCGACCAGGGCGCCGCAGCGCGTCAACTTGGCCTCGAGCGCCTCGAAGCCGCGGTCGAGATGGTAGACCCGGTTGATCGTGGTCTCGCCCTCGGCCGCCAGACCCGCGATCACGAGCGAGACCGAGGCGCGCAGATCCGTCGCCATCACCGGCGCGCCGGTGAGCTTGGCGACGCCCTCGACATGGGCACAATCCCCCTCGAGCCGGATCTTCGCGCCGAGGCGGGCGAGTTCCTGCACATGCATGAAGCGGTTCTCGAAGATCGTCTCGCGGATCCGGGAGGTCCCTCGGGCCTTCGTCATCAGGGCCATGAACTGGGCCTGGAGATCGGTCGGAAAGCCGGGAAAGGGGTCGGTCTCGACATCGACCGCCTCGAGCGGCTGCCCGTTGCGGCGCACCCGGATGCCCGCATTGGTCGAGGACACCTCGACGCCGGCCTTGACCAGGACGTCGAGCGCCGACTGCAGCAGGTCCGCCCGCGCTCCTTCGAGCACGACGTCGCCGCCGGTCATTGCGACGGCCATGGCATAGGTTCCGGTCTCGATCCGGTCGGGCAGCACGGCGTGATGCGCACCGCCCAGGCGCGCGACGCCGGTGACGACGATGCGGCTCGTTCCGGCGCCCTCGATCTTCGCGCCCATCTTCGTCAGGCAGGCGGCGAGATCGGTGACCTCGGGCTCGCGGGCCGCGTTCTCGATGACCGTAGTGCCCTGCGCCAGGACGGCGGCCATCAGGGCGGTGTGCGTGCCACCGACAGTGACCTTAGGGAAGACAATCTCGGCTCCCTTCAGCCCGCGGGGGGCGCGGGCGATGGCATAGCCATTCTCGATCTCGATCTCGGCGCCGAGCCGCTCCAGCGCCATCAGAAGCAGATCGACCGGGCGCGTGCCGATGGCGCAGCCGCCCGGCAGCGAGACCTTGGCCTCCCCCATGCGGGCGAGGATCGGCGCGATCACCCAGAAGCTGGCGCGCATGGTCGAGACGAGTTCGTAAGGCGCACAGGTGTCGACGATCTGGCGTGCGGTCAGCGCGATCGTCTGGCCGGTCTCGGCGGACTGGCCGATGCGCTTGCCGGCGATCGAGCGATCGACGCCGTGATTGGAGAGGATGCGCGAGAGCGCGCTGACATCCGACAGGCGCGGCACGTTGGCGAGCGTCAGCGTCTCGTCGGTGAGCAGGCTCGCGATCATCAGCGGCAAGGCGGCGTTCTTGGCGCCGGAGATCGGAATGGCGCCGTCGAGGCGCTGGCCGCCGGTGATGCGGATCTTGTCCATCATGAAGTCCTGCTGAGCCTCCCGGCGATCACCGGTGGCGAGGAATGTCTGTGTTCAGGACCGGTTGGGGTCGGCCTGGGCTCGTGGCGCCTCGTCCTGCGCGGGCGCCTCCTCCGCGCGACGAGCCCGGGCCTGAGCCTTGCGGCGCTTCAGGTTCTCCCGGAGGGCGGCGGCGAGGCGCGCCCTCTTCTCCTCGTCTGCGGCTGTCTGGCGGTTCACGGCAACAACTCGGTACCGGGGTTGAACGCTCATATCGCGGCGAAATCGCGGCGCATGGTTAGCCGCCCGCGCCGCTTTGGACAAGCCGAACGGCGGCGCGGCATGGCGATTGCTGGTCCTCTGTTACGGTTGTGTCGAGCGCCCCGTCCCGGCACGCTGCAAAAGGTTAACGCCTGACGTTAGGTAATAAAGATTAACGTAATTAACCATTCGGGCGAGATTTCATTTACAGTTTGTTAACTTCACGTACGTTGTCGGCATCGCACAGATGCTCGGCGATACGGGATGAGCAGCATGTTTCAGTCAGTTGCTTCGGTCATGGACGCCCCTCCCGCAGCTCTGCTCGACAGCTGCGAGGTCATCGACGCGATCCGCCGTCGGGCCGGCTTCCTGCCGGAGACGCAACTGGCCTACGAGCCCGCCATCCAGACGCTCTGGGTCACGATCCGGCCGGAGCTGAAGCCCGTCTTCACGCTGCAGCTGCTGGACAGCCTGGTGAAGATCCAATCCGCGATCGTCGCGCTCTGGGGCGCGCCAGACCAGTATCACCGGGCGCCGGTGCGGTTCCTGGCCTTCCGTGGCAGGGGTCCGTTCTTTACGCTCGGCGGCGATCTCGATTTCTATCTGGACTGCCTGGCCAAGAACGACCGCGCGGCTCTGGCTGAGTATGCCCGGCTTTCGGCGGCCGGAGCGGTCTTGAATGCGAGCGGCCTCAACGGGCTGGTCGTCACGCTCTCGACGATTCACGCCAAGGCGATCGGCGGCGGCATCGACGCGCCGCGCTCCTGCAACGTCATGATCGCCGAAGAGCAGGCCTCGTTCGTCTATCCCGAGATCAAGTTCAACCACTTCCCCATTACCGCCGTCGCCATCCTGTCCCGGCGGATGGGCGCGCGTGCGGCGGAACGGATGCTGATGTCGGGCGAGGAGATGAGCGCACAGGCCTTCTTCGAGGCCGGCGGGCTGGAAGCGGTGGTGCCGACCGGCACGGGCGAGGCCTGGATCCGGAAATACGCCCAGGATTCGCTGCCGATGCACGCGGCCAAGACGGCGCTGTTTTCGGCCTTCAACCGGCGTGCAGGAGACCTGCAGCAGGAGCTTCAGGAGCTCGGCCGGATCTGGACCGACTGCATGCTGCGCCTGACGCCGAGCGCAATCTCCAAGCTGCAGCGGATCGCCCAGACGCAGGACAGGATGCTGGCACGGATGTATCAGCGACCCGCGGCCGACGGCCTCCAGCTCGGCCTCTGAGCCCGCGCGCCGCCATGGCGGTGCCCCGATGCGGCAACACCAAACATTTACCTCTCGTCCTTTAAAAGCATTTAATCGGGGAGTTATTGCAGGCGCTGCAGCAGCGCCTGCGGCGGCCACCTAGGCAGGATGAGATGGCGCTCGGGCTGAGGGAATGGTGGAATGCCAGGCAGCGGCGCCCGGGCGAAGGCTTCGACCAGCCCAGCTACGCCCTGCTGGTCAGTTCCCTGTTCTCGTCGCCGGCCTCGATCATTCCCGGCGGCGTCGCGGGAATCCTGACCCCCTTCCTGTGCTGGATCTCGACCGGGCTGGCCCTGTTCGAAGTGCTGACGATCGTGGTCGCGCTGATCGTCTTGCTGCGCCTGGCGACCTTCGTTTCCTATCGCCGCGGCGACCATTCCCGGGACGGCTACGAAGAAACCCGCCGCTGGGACCGGGATTACTTTCTCGGCGCCACCGCTTTCAGCGCCGTGCTCGGCTACAGCTGCTATGCCGCGCTGACGCATACCGACGATCCGGCAGCCCATATCACCTCGGTCGCCTCGACCATCGCCATCGCCTCGGGCTACGTCTCGCGCAACGCAGGCCGGCCGAAATTCGTCGCCGTCCAGTTGCTGACCTTCTGCGTTCCGATGGCGATCGGGCTGATCCAGGCCCATAACGTCTATTACCAGTACATCGGCTATTTCGCGTTCCTGTACGTTGCGGCCAACATCGCCATCACCAACTCGCTGCATCGCAATCTGCTCGCCCTGAGCGACGCGACCAAGCAGTCGAAGGCGCTGGCCTCGGCGCTGCATTCGCAAAACCTGACGCTCGACGCCGCCCTGAACACGATGATCCACGGGCTGGCGATGTTCGACCGCGATCTCAAGCTCGCCGTGAGCAATGCGCCGCATCTGGCGCTCTACGGCCTGCCGGAAACGCTCTCCCTGCCGGGCACGCCGATTTCGGCGATCGCGCGCTTTCTGGTCGAGCGACAGGTGGTCGCGGCGGGCCAGCTGCGCGATCTGCGGGAGGCGCTGGCCGAAGTCCAGGCCACGCAGCAGACGACGAGCCGGGAAATCCAGACGCGCAACGGGAGGGTTCTGGTCGTGACCTTCGCGCCGGCTGCCGAAGACGGCGTGCTGATGTCGACGGAGGATGCCACTGAGCGAAAGGCGACCGAGGCGCGGATCGAGCAGATGGCCCGCTTCGACGAGCTGACCGGCCTCGCCAACCGCTTCGAGTACAACCGCTCGATCGCCGACGCCTTCGGGCGGCTGGAGCGGACCGGCGAGTCCTTTGCCCTGCTCTATGTCGATCTCGACGGCTTCAAGCAGGTCAATGACAGCCTCGGGCACGACATCGGCGACCGTGTGCTGATGGAGACGTCCGAGCGGCTGCGCGGCGCCATCCGCGGCAGCGACCAGCTGGCGCGCTTCGGAGGCGATGAGTTCCTCCTCATCCTGCCGGCTGCGAACCACAGTGTCGTCACCGCCATCGCCCAGCGCATGATCGACGCGATGACGCCCGCCTTCGCCCTGGACAACAAGACGGTCTACGTCACGGCCAGCATCGGCATCGCCATGGCGCCCGCCGACGGCGCCAACCCGGCCGATCTGCTGCGGCACGCCGACACCGCGCTGTACAAGGCCAAGGCAGCCGGCCGCAACACGCTGATGTTCTTCAATCCGACGATGGCCGAGGAGATGCTCGAACGGCACGAGATCGAGGTCGACCTGCGCAAGGCCTGCGAGGATGGCTCGCTGGAACTGTTCTACCAGCCGATCATCGATCTGCGCTCTGGGGAAGTGGTTTCGCGCGAAGCGTTGATGCGCTGGCGCCATCCGACGCGCGGCATGGTTCCCGCCGGCCAGTTCATTCCGATCGCCGAACAGTCCGGCCTGATCGCCACGATCGGCGACTGGGCGATCCGGCAAGCCTGCAAGGACGCGGCCTCATGGGAGACGCATGTCGGCGTCTCCGTCAACATCTCGCCCCTGCAGTTCCGCGAACCGCGCCGCATCATCGAAGCGGTCAAGCTGGCGCTGCTCACCTCCAGCCTGCCCTCGCACAGGTTGACACTCGAGGTCACCGAATCGCTCCTGATCGAGGACAACAAGACGACGCTGGGTGTCATCAACGAGTTGCGCACGCTCGGCGTGACCTTCGCGCTCGACGATTTCGGCACTGGTTATTCCTCGCTCGCCTATCTCTCGACCTATCCCTTCGCCCAGGTGAAGATCGACCAGAGCTTCACGCGGACGGTCAACTCCAGCGAGGCGTCCAAGGCGATCATCGAGGCTGTGTGCCAACTGGCACGCCGGCTCTCGATGAATGTCGTGGTCGAGGGCATCGAGACCGAGCAGCAGCGCATCGCCGTCCAGTTGCTCGGCGCGCAGCGCGCGCAGGGGTATCTTTTCGGCAAGCCCGCCCCCCTGGCCGCCATGGCGGAAAAGGGCCGTCACGTGGCCTGAGCGGTCGGGGCGTGACGAATGGGCACGGTTCCGCCACCCTTCGCTGCGGCGCAGAAAGCGGCTCGCGCGGCAGTGCTGCCTTGATTCTGGCCCAGCGACAACGCATCAGCGATTGTGGCCCACAGTCCGCTCGTCAGGGAGACGGCATGATCGCATCCGACGACGCTTTCGCATCGCTGCTTCGGCACGACGGCCGCGGCAGGGCACGACCGTG
Organism: Allobosea sp. R86505; assembly: GCF_042466375.1. Lineage (NCBI taxonomy): Bacteria > Pseudomonadati > Pseudomonadota > Alphaproteobacteria > Hyphomicrobiales > Alloboseaceae > Allobosea > Allobosea sp. R86505. The sequence goes on from NZ_JAXHPY010000001.1 coordinate 4,518,423, forward strand.
CCTTGGGGTGTCGGCGTGAGCGATCCCGCGACGTCTTCCGCCCCGTTGCCCCCCCTGACTCCGGACCTCTGCGTGATCGGCGCGGGAACCGGCGGGCTCGCCTTCGCGACCGCCGCCGCGGCCTTCGGCGTCGCCATCGTCGTCGTCGAGCGCGACCGGATGGGCGGCGATGTCGGCGACGCCGTCATCGAGGCGCTGGCGGCCGCCGGAGCACGGGCGCAGGCCGTCCGCGAGGCACGGCGGTTCGGCATCGTCGCGGCGGAGCCGGAAATCGACGACGCGCAGCTGCATGACCACATCCAGCGCGTGCTGGCGGCACAGACGCCCAACGTCTCCGCCGAGCGCCTGACCGCGCTGGGCGCGACCGTGCTCCGGGGGGACGCGCGCTTCGTCAGCCGAAGCACGGTGATGGTGGGAGACCAGGCGATCAAAGCGAGGCGCTTCGTCATCGCCACCGGCGCCCGCACGGTCGTGCCGACCCTTCCCGGCCTCGACGGCCTCCCGCATCTCTCGGTAGCGGATCTGGCCTCCCTGACGCGCCGGCCGGAGCGGCTGATCGTTCTCGGCGGCCAGACTACGGGCGTCGCAATCGCGCAGGCGATGCGGCGCCTCGGCAGCCATGTGGCCCTGGTGGACGATGGCGATCTGCTGCGGCGCGAGGATCCGGAGGCGGTCGCCATCCTGCGCCGGACCCTCCTGCGCGAAGGGGTAGCGCTGCACGAGCACACGACGATCGAGCGCGTGGAGCGGATGAAGGGCGGTATGCGGCTGGTGATCGGCGATGGTGCCGCCGGCTCGGAACGGACGATCGAGGGCACGCATCTCCTGCTGGCCGGTCCCGCCGAGCCCGCCATCGACGGGCTCGACCTCGAACTTGCCGGCATCCGCCGCGGGCCGGAGGGAATCCAGGTCGATCGCGGCCTGCGCTGCACGAATCGCCGCGTCTATGCGATCGGCGACTGTGCCGGTGGCGCGCCCGGCTCGGTCAGAGGCGGTCATGTCGCCGAGGAGCAGGCCCGGCTGGTGCTGCGCAACGCCCTGTTCCGGCAGCCCGGCGCCTTCGCCCCCCTCGCTGCACCGCAGGCGACGCGCAGCTTTCCGGCGATCGCCCGGGTCGGCCTGTCGGAGGCGGACGCCCTCAAGCAGGGAGCGGTCCGCATCCTGCGCTGGCCTTATTCAGAGAGCACGCGGGCCCAGGCGAAGCGGACGACCGACGGCTTCGTGAAGCTCGTCACCGACGCGAAGGGCAGGCTCCTGGGCGCCAGCATCGTCGGCGCACAGGCGGACGAGCTGATCGCGACCCTCGGTCTGGCGCTGAAGCGCGAGATGAGCGCCGCCGAACTGGCGGAGCTTCTGGCGCCCTGGCCATCGCTGTCGGAGGTCTCGAAGCGCGCCGCGGCCTCCTTCCTGGTGCCCCTCGCCACCAAGCCGCTGCTGCGCCGCATCATCGGCATCCTGCGCCGTTTCGGGTAGGCTTGGCGACGATGCAGCCTCAGATGCCCGACAGGGAACAGATCTCGATCAGCCTGCCGCGCGGGCTGACGCGGCTCGGCCTGTCGGCCAAGCTGCTCGTTCTGACGGTGCTGTTCGTCATGCTGGCGGAGGTGCTGATCTATCTGCCCTCCGTCGCCAATTTCCGGCGCAACTGGCTCAATGATCGGCTCGCGGCGGCGCAGATCGCCGTGCTGGTGCTGGAGGGGGCGCCGCAGGACGGCCTGCCTGAGGGCAGCGAGAACCGCCTTCTGATGGGCGTCGGCGCCCGCGCGATCGCGGCGCGCGTCGGCGGGGCGAGGCGGCTGCTCAGTCTCGATTCGATGCCGCCCGCAGCGGTCTCCCGTACGGTCGACCTGCGCAGCATGGGCTGGGCCGAGGCAATCGGAGACGCGCTGGAAACGCTCGTCATGCCGCCGGCGCAGATGCCGATCCGCGTCATCGGCGAAGCGGTCGGCGGGGCCGATTTCGTCGAGATCGTCATCGACGAAGCGCCGCTGCGGCACGCGCTGCTGAAATTCTCGGGCAATCTGCTGGTGATCTCGCTGATCATCTCGGGGCTGACGGCGGTCGCCGTCTATCTCGCGCTCAACTGGATGATCGTCGGCCCGATCCGCCAGCTCGCCGCCAATGTCATGGAATTCGAGATCGACCCGGAGAATCCGCACCGGATCATCGAGCCGACGCAGCGGGCCGACGAGATCGGCGAGGCGCAGCGCGCGCTGGCGCGGATGCAGATGACTCTGGCGGGCGAGTTGCGGACCAAGAAGCACTTGGCCGAACTCGGCCTCGCGGTCAGCAAGATCAATCATGACCTGCGCAACATGCTGGCTGCCGCCCAGCTCATGTCGGACCGGCTGACCGAGACCCGCGACGCCAAGATCAAGCGTTTCGCGCCGCGGCTGATCGCGACGCTCGGGCGCGCGATCGACTTCTGCCAGGCGACGCTGGCCTATGGCCGGGCCGCCGAGGCGACTCCCGTGCTGAAGGACGTGGCCCTGCGCCAGCTCGTGGCCGAGCAGGCCGAGATGCTGGGCCTCGCCGAGGCGGCGCTGGTCAGCTTCGCCAACGAGGTCCCGAGCGATCTGGTGGCCCCCTGCGACCCCGACCAGATGGCGCGCGTCCTGCTCAACCTGATGCGCAATTCGGTTCAGGCCCTGACGCAGGCCGGCGCGGAGGCCGGGCTGAGGCCGATGCTGGCCGTGCGGGCCGAGCGCGACAACGGCTCGGTCGTCCTGCGCGTCGCCGATAACGGCCCGGGCGTGCCCGAGCGGGCTCGGGCCAACCTGTTCCAGGCCTTCCGCGGCTCGGTGACGCCGGGGGGAACAGGCCTCGGGCTGGCGATCGCGGCGGAACTCGTGCGGCTGCATGGCGGCACGATCACGCTGGAGCCGTCGGAGACCGGAGCGGTGTTCAGGGTGACGCTGCCGGCGCCTCGATCGGCCAGCGCCTGAGAGACCCAGCCCGAACTACTGGCTCGCCCAGATCACCCGCGCCATGAAGGCAATCTCCGCAAGGGCCAGCACGCGGTCGCCATGCTCGGGGTTGAGCGAGGCGAGCTCGACGGTCTTCGCGGTCTGGCGCTTGAGCTGCTTGGCGAGGACCTCGCCCTCGACGGTCTTGACGACGACGCGGTCGCCGCGGCGCACGGTCGCCGTCGGCGAGACGATGATGGTGTCGCCGTCGCGGTAGAGCGGCAGCATCGAATCGCCGGAGATCTCCAGCGCATAGGCCTTCTCGTCGGCGACGCCCGGGAAGGCGACCTCCTCCCAGCCCGTTCCGACCGGAAAGCCGCCATCGTCGAAGAAACCGCCGGAGCCCGCCTGGGCGAAGCCGATCAGGGGGATCGTGCGCGAGGGCGCCGCGCCGCGCCGCATCACCACGCTCATGAACTCCTCGAGCGAGGCGCCCGTGGCGGCCAGGATCTTGGCGATCGATTCGGTCGAGGGCCAGCGCTCGCGCCCGTCGGGCCCGATGCGCTTGGAGCGGTTGAAGGTCGTGGCGTCGAGGCCGGCCTTGCGGGCTAGACCCGAGGCGGTGAAGCCATAGCGCTGGGCGAGCGCGTCGATCGCGGTCCAGATCTGATCGTGGGAGAGCACCGCGCGCGCCTCGCAGGGATGTTGCCGTCAACCGGGGATAACCATAGGAAATATCCCCTATTCAATGAGACTTCAATCTGATTTTGCGGCAGGCGACGATAAAAATTGGCGAAGCCTCCTGACAGCCGCTAAGCCGTCCCGCAGCCCCCATCCGCCGAGGTCGCCCGTGCCGCTCATCTACAAGATCTGCCCCGACAGCCTGTGGCGCGAGGCTGAAGCCGCAGGCCGCTTCGACGGTGCCGCCATCGATCTCAGCGACGGCTTTATCCACTTCTCCACCGGCGCCCAGCTCCGCGAGACCGTGGCGAAGCATTTCGCCGGCCAGCGGGATCTGCTCCTGATCGCGGTCGAGGATGACAAGCTCGGCGCGGCGCTGCGCTACGAGCCCTCGCGGGGCGGCGACCTGTTTCCGCATCTCTACGCGCCGCTCGGAACGCGGGACGTGCGCTGGGTGGCGCCGCTCGCCCAGGGGCCCGATGGCGCCCACCTCATTCCGGAGGACGTCGCGTGATCGGCTCCCTGTTCAACCTCGCCCGGCCGCTGATCCACAAGATGGATGCCGAGACCGCGCATCGGCTGACGGTCGCGGCGCTAGCGGCCGCGCCCTCGCTGCGGCCGGCTCCGGATGACCCGGTGCTGGCCACCGAAGCCTTCGGGCTGTCCTTCTCCAATCCGGTCGGTCTCGCGGCGGGCTTCGACAAGCATGCCGAGGCGGTGGACGGGGCGCTCGGCCTGGGCTTCGGCTTCGTCGAGGTCGGTGGCGTCACGCCGCTGCCCCAGCCCGGCAATCCGAAGCCGCGGGTCTTTCGCTTGGTCGAGGACGCCGCGGTTATCAACCGCTACGGTCTCAACAGCGACGGCATGGAGGCCGTGGCGCAGCGGCTGGCGGCCCGGCGGGCGCGGGGCGGTATCGTCGGCGTCAATCTCGGTGCCAACAAGGACTCCGCCGACCGCGCGGCGGATTATGCGGTGCTGACGCGCAGGCTCGCGCCGCTCACCGACTTCGTCACCATCAATGTCTCGTCGCCCAATACGCCCGGCCTGCGCGACCTGCAGGCGGAAGCCGCGCTGGACGACCTGATCGCCCGGGCGATCGAGGCGCGCGACGAGGCGGCGGCGGGCGGGCGACCGACGCCGATGCTCTTGAAGATCGCACCCGACCTCACCCTGCCGGAACTCGACGGCATGATCGCGGTCGCGCGGCGCCGCCACATCGACGGGCTCATCGTTTCCAACACCACCATCGCCCGCCCGGCCAGCCTGCGCAGCCCGGCGAAGACGGAGACCGGCGGGCTCTCCGGCAAGCCGCTCTTCGAGACCTCGACGCGCCTGCTCGCCGAGGCCTTCCTGCGGGTCGAACGACAGTTCCCCCTGGTCGGCGTCGGCGGCATCGATTCGGCTGAAACCGCCTTCGCCAAGATCCGTGCCGGCGCCGATCTCGTGCAGTTCTATTCGGCGATGGTCTTCCAGGGGCCCGGACTGGTGAAGACGGTCAAGGCCGGCCTCGCCGGAGAGGTGCGCCGCGCCGGGCTTCCGAAGCTCGCCGCGCTGGTCGGACGCGATGCAGCCGCCATCGCGGCCGGCAAGGGGCTTTAGCCCGCATTCCCCAAGCAACCCGCTGATTTCGCTGTCATGATCATGATACTTCCTTGATAAATCATGGTGTTGATGGCCGCGAAGGGCTTGTTTTATGGATCACCCGGAGGGTGCGGGCTTGCAGCGGGCAGATCGGGTGGACTTCGACCCTCGCGTACGGCAGGAATTTCGCGGCACGCAGCTCAGTTCCGACGGTGGCCTTCTGGTAATGCGCGAGCTGGATGATGCGCTCGGGCTGTCCGATCTGGCTTCAGCTGCACTGTCCGACAACCGCCGGGGCAAGAACACCGTCCACCGGCTCGACGGGCTTTTCCGGCAATCGGTGTTCGGGCGACTGGCCGGATACGAGGATTTCAACGACGCCGACCGTCTCGCCTGCGATCAGTTATGCGCCAGGTTGTGGGCGGCCGGGCTGTCGATGCGCAAGCAGCTTCGGCCTCGCAGATGGGGCAGTTTGAGACCAAGACGCTGGCCTTGGCAGCGAACCGGGCGGCGCTAGCCAACTTGAACGGGCAATGGATCGACCGGTTTCATGACTGCAATGGGCTGAATTTCATCGTGCTGGACATGGACAGCTCGGTCAGCCCCACCCATGGCGATCAGGAAGGTGCTGCGTGGAACGGGCACTTCGACTGCACCTGCTACCACCCCAACTTCCTGCTCAACCAGTTCGGCATGCTGGAACGCTGCGCCCTGCGCGATGGCAACGTCCATAGCGATGACGGCTGGCGGGATGTCCTCGATCCGGACCCAAACTGAACGAAAGCGGCACGACAGGTCTGTCGGCCGCGCTGAAGAACGTCGCTGCCGGGCACGGATGACGCGGGTTCGCGAGCCGATCCGCCCAGTTCCAGGCGTTTGCGCGACCACAGGCGCCGCTCAGGGAGAAAAACGCTTGTTCGACTGGCACAATCAGGCCAACTTTGCGTCAAATGGCACGCCACTTGGGGAATGTCGGTTCATATGTCATTTCAAGTTTCCCTTCGTTGTGTTGTGGGCGGCACTGCAGATTATGACGAACTACCCCGCAGTCGTTTCGCTGGCCGGAGCATGGAACGGATCAAGATTTCCGCGACCAGGAGATTAAGAATCCAAGCAAAGATCATCAGCCCATCGCGCAGCGGTCCCATCACCTCGGAGCCGACCATGATGATCCAGGCGATGCCGACGACGGCCTGGGTAGATGCGCCTTGGCCAATAGCATAGGCCCGCAGCATTGACGTGCTATGTTGAAAGATGTCTCGGGCTCTGATTGCGACCACGGCCCAGACGATGAGCCCGATCATTGCAGTTCCCAAGACAATCCGCACCCAATAAAGGGCCGGACCTTGCAACGCTTCGGAAAAGACATAGAAATGCGTCATCCACAAACCGCTGACCGCAGAAGCGCATCCAGCCACTGCGATCACGCGCCCGATCATGCGATGCCCGGTCGCATTCTTCTGACGGATGCTTGGCAAGAACTGAAGCGCCCCAACGATACAGAACAGAAAGCTGCTTAGGATGTGAAGGATGATGGGTGTTGGGGCAAGCAAAGCCCGCGGGTTCACGGGTGAAATTTGTGGCCCGCCTGCAAGTTCCAGAACACGGGTCAAACCGCCAAAGGCAGGAATGAACGAATAGACTAAGATAAGGCCCAAAACGGCCCATTCGATTTTTTGCAAACGTATCATGAGAAATCTATCTTTATAAAGGCGTCGCGACCAAACTCAGTGCGGCCTCGCGGCCTCGGGTGGTGCGAGTTTAGATCTAGCGCCGCTCTTTGCGGACGCCGCGGCGATTGTCGGGATGAAGCCGCGGCCGTCAGCGGCGCGCGGCGAAGAGGCGCGACAGCAGCCAGAGCGGCACGACGAGGAGCGCGCCGCCAATGATCCACTGGCCGACCTCGCTCAGGGCCCCGAAGCCGAGATCACCGAGAGAGCGCACGAATCGCACCGCGGCCTCGAACAGCGCGCGTGGCGAGAGGCCGAGAAACGCCATCGCCGCGCCGACCAGCAGCGAGATGAAGAGCAGCCGCACGAGCACGCCGAGCGGCGAGCCGCCGAGAAAGCGTTCGATCCTGCCATTGGCCATGGTCAAGCAAGTCCCCGATCCGCGCCCATCAGGCGCCCGGATGGTTGAACCCCGGCTGAACGGGCTGTCAACCCGCTCGCGGGTCAGGAGGTCGCGGAGGCCCCGGCCGTGGCCCAGGCGGTGCCGGCGATCTTGGCGGCGGCGATGACGGCCTGGGTGCGGCTGTCGACGTCGAGCTTGGTCAGGATCGCCGAGACATGGGCCTTCACCGTCGCTTCGGAGACGCCGAGCTCATAGGCGATCTGCTTGTTGAGGAGCCCCTCCGACAGCATCATCAGCACGCGCACCTGCTGCGGCGTCAGTGTCGAGAGGTTGCGCACCATGGTCGCCGTCTCGGCATCGACGGGCGCTGTCAGATCGACGCCCGGGGGCGTCCAGACGCCGCCGTCGAGCACGGCCCGGATCGCCTCTCCCATCTGCTCGACATCGGCCGTCTTGGGCAGGAAGCCGAGCGCGCCGAACTCGATGCAGCGGCGGATCACGGCCGGGTCGTCATTGGCGGAGACCACGATGACCGGGATCTCGGGGTGGTCGGCGCGCAGGAACAGCAGGCCGGAGAAGCCCTGAACGCCCGGCATGGTGAGATCGAGCAGGACGAGATCGGCGTCGCCGCCGCTGTCGAGCGCCTCGGTCAGCGCCTCCAGCGAGCCGACCTCGCTGACATCGGCGCCTTCGAGCGCGGTGGAGACGGCCTGGCGCAGGGCGCCGCGAAAGAGCGGATGATCATCCGCGATGACGATCCGTGTCGACGGCTGTCGTTTCATGGGATCCCATCCTCATGCCCGGCCCGCATTGTGCCTCAATCGGACACCGGTTCAAGCCATCGGCGCGGGCGGCCGCCGACCCGGCAGGCTGTGAACCATCCAGCCACGGCGCGCAATCAGCCATTCGACGGCAGCAACGCCTCCAACGCCTCGATCCGATCAGCGTCCCGCGGCGGCTTGTCCCAGCGGATGCGGCTGATGCGGGGAAAGCGCATGGCGACGCCGGACTTGTGACGCGTCGAGCGCTGCAGCCCTTCGAAAGCCACCTCGAAGACGAGGCCGCTGTCGCCCGTATGCGTGACCTCGCGGACCGGACCGAACCGGTTGAGCGTATGCTTGCGGACATGGCGGTCGAGTTCCACCAGTTCCTCGTCGGTGAAACCGAAATAGGCCTTGCCGACCGGCACCAGTTCGTCCGCCCCGCCCTCACTGAGGCGCCAGACGCCGAAGGTGAAGTCGGAATAGAAGGAGGATCGCTTGCCGTGGCCGCGCTGCGCATACATCAGCACGCAGTCGACGAGCCTGGCCTCGCGCTTCCATTTCCACCAATGGCCCTTGGGGCGGCCCGGCAGATAGGGCGAGTCGAGGCGCTTGATCATGCAGCCCTCGACGGCTTCCGCATCGGCGCCGGCGCCCGCTGTCGCAGGGTCTGCCCGCGCGGCGGCCAGTTCTTCCCAGTCGCGGAATGAGATGGGCGGGGAGAGATCGACGATCGGGCTGGCGAGGCGGGCCACGAAAGCCTCGAGCCGCCCGCGGCGGGCCGAGAGCGGCAGCTCGCGCAGATCGTCGGCACCATCGACCAGCAGGTCATAGGCACGGATATGCGCGGGATGCTCGAGCAGCATCTTCGCGGTGACGCTCTTGCGGTTGAGCCGCTGCTGCAGGCTGTTGAAACTCTGGACCGCCGCCTCGCGCCGCACCAGCAGTTCGCCATCGAGCGCTCCGTCCTGCGTCAGTGCCTCGACCACGTCCGGGAAGGCGGCGGCGATGTCCTCGCCGGTGCGCGAGAACAGCCGCGTGACGCGCTCGCCATTCGGCCGCGTGCCGGTGACGGCCTGGACGCGGATGCCGTCCCATTTCCACTCGGCCTGGAATTCGGCCGGATTCATCTTCTCGAAATCGCCGTCCTCGATCGGGTGCGACAGCATCACGGGGCGGAAGGGCGCGGGATCGGTGGCCTCGGGCCGCGGCCCCCTGCCCTCCAGCCAGGCGAAGAGCGTGGCATAGGGCGGCTCCAGCCCGTGCCAGACCTGCTCGACCTCGTCGGCCGGGATGCCGCCGAGGCTGGCGGCGGCCGTCTTGGCGAGGCGCGCGGAGACGCCGATGCGCAGCGAGCCGGTGATCAGCTTTAAAAGTGCCCAGCGGCCGGTCTCGTCGAGCGCGTCGAGCCAGGAGGCGACGAGGCGCGGCAATTCCGTCTTGCCGACGCTGCGCAGGCCCTCGACGACATCCGGCAGATGCGGCACGTCGTTCGCCCCCCGACGCGCCGGCCACATCAGTGCGACCGTCTCCGAGAGATCGCCGACATAGTCATAGGAGAGGGCGAACAGCACCGGGTCGGTCCGCTCGGCGATCAGGGCCCGCACGAGGCCGGCCTTGGCGTTCGGGAAGACCAGCCCGCCGGTCATGGCCGCCAGGGCGAGGCCGCGGTCGGGATCGGGCGTGCTGCGCAGATAATCCGCGATCAGCGCGAGCTTGGCGTTGCGGCGCGGCTCATAGGCCAGCCGGTCGAGAAGCCAGGCGAAGCGGTTCATGAGCGGGGCTCCCCATGCCGCGCCCGTTTACGAATGCGCCGATCCCTTCGCATCATTCAGTTTCCGTTCATGAACGCAGCATCAGGCTGGCCTGCGCTCGGGGGAAAGTGATGACCATGCGTGCCGCCATCCGGATCACGGGTCTCGCCATCGCCATGGCGACGGCGCTGTCGGGCGCCGCCCAGGCCGGGTCCTTCACCTGCCGCGAAACGCCGATCGTCGCGCCGAACCAGAAGCTCGCCGCGCTCGCGCCGCGCATCGCCGCCGGCGGCAAGCTTGAAATTCTCGCCATTGGCTCCTCCTCGACCGAGGGTGTCGGCGCCACGACGCGCGACAGGAGCTATCCGTCGCGCCTGCAGACCCTGCTCTCGACGGCCTGGCCGCGCGTGCGGGTCACCATCGCCAATGCCGGCATCGGCGGCGAGATCGCCCCCGAGACGCTGGCGCGCCTGAAGACGGTGCTGGCCGAGCGCCGCTACGACCTCGTGATCTGGCAGGTCGGCACGAACGATGCCGTGCGCGGCGGCGAGATGGCGGCGTTCCGGGCGATGATCGCCGAAGGCATCGCCGTGGTGAAGCAGGCCGGCGTCAGCCTCGCTCTGCTCAACCCGCAGTATTTCCCCGGCATCCGCGAACCGGCGCGCTACCAGAGCTATGTCGAGGCCATCGCCGAGGTGGCGAAGGGCGAGAACGTCCCCGTCTTCACCCGCTACGAGACGATGCGGGAGTGGCACGACGCCGACGCCCAGGCCTTCCGGGCCGCGCTCGCGGCGGACAGCTTCCATATGAGCGATGCGGGCTATGACTGCCTCGCCCGCGACATGGCGGCGGGGCTGGTTTCGCTCACGGCGTCGGGCCGACCTGTCGTCGCGCAGACGAAATAGGCTCCCGGCCTCAGACGGCGACCGCATCAGTGCCCTCCGTGACGGCATCCGCCTCGCCCTCGTCGCCATAACCGACCAGATGCAGCGGCTTGGCGCGCAGGCCCACGCTCGTGCACCAGTGGACGAGCGCGTCAGCCTCGCCATGGGTGACCCAGATCTCTCCCGCACCGGTTTCGCGGATGGTGGCCTGGAGGTCGTCCCAATCGGCATGATCGGAGATGATCAGGGGCAGTTCGACGCCCTTCTGGCGGGCGCGGGCGCGGATGCGCATCCAGCCGGAGGCGAAGCTCGTGACGGGGTCGGGGAATTTGCGGGCCCAGAGGTCCTGGATCGCGCTCGGCGGGCAGATGACGATCTCGCCGCCCAGCGTCTTGCGCTCGGCGGCGACGACCTTGCGGACCTCGCCCAGCTGCGCGCCCTCCGACAGGTAGAACTCGGTCAGCTTCTCCATGGCGCCATGGAGATAGAGCGGGCGGTCGTAACCGGCCTCGCGGATCAGGGCCATGACGCGCTGGGCCTTCCCCAGCGAATAGGCACCGACGATATGCGTCCGCTCGGGAAAGACCCGGACCGATTCGAGGAGCTTGCCGACCTCGGCATGGGCGGGCGGGTGGCGGAAGACCGGCAGGCCGAAGGTCGCCTCGGTGATGAAGATGTCGCAGGGCACGGGCTCGAAACCGGCGCAGGTCGGGTCCCGCTCGCGCTTGTAGTCGCCCGAGGCGACGATGCGCAGGCCACCGGACTCGACGACAATCTGGGCCGATCCGAGCACATGCCCGGCCGGCACGAAGGTGAAGTCCACCGCCCCGATCCGCACCGTCTCGCCCGGCACGGCCTCCTGCCGCTGGCCGGTGAAGCCCTCGCCATAGCGCAGCGCCATGATCGCGAGCGTCTCGCGCGTCGCCAGCACGGCGCCGTGCCCGGCGCGGGCATGGTCGGAATGGCCATGCGTGATCAGCGCCCGCGCCACCGGCCGCACCGGGTCGATGTACACATCAGCCGGAGGGCACCAGAGGCCGGCCGGCGTCGGGATCAGCAGATCGGAGGGGCGCATCGTCCCCGGCGCGTTGCGTCTGGCCAGCGTCATACTCCTCAGATAGACCCGCGCGCATGATCGAAAAGGCCCCGACCGCGCATTCCGCCAGTTCCGGCGATCCGACGCTGGACCGCCGCTATGGCTGGGCCGAAGCCGCCTTCAAGGAGGGAGACGCGCAGGCCTGCGTCGAGATCCTCGACCAGACCCTGGCGCAAGCCTACCACTTCACCGCTGCCTGGCATCTCTACGGCCTCGCGCAGGAGGCGCTGGGCCACAAGGAAGAGGCAGCGACCGCCTGGCGGCAATGCCTGACGCTCGACCCCAACGACCATTTCGGCGCCCGGCTCGATCTCGCCCGCATCGGCGCCATGCCGGCGGAAGACGCGACCTCGGAGAACTTTTCCGGCACGCTCTTCGACGGCTATGCCGAGCGCTTCGACAGCCATCTGACGCAGGCGCTGCACTACAATGCTCCGGAGCTGATCAAGGCCACGCTGGCACGGCTCTGTGAGAACGCCGGACGCGCCTTCCGGTTCGAGACCGTGTTCGACCTCGGCTGCGGCACAGGGCTGATGGGCGAGGCGATCCGCGGCGCCTGCGGTTTTCTCGCAGGTTGCGATGTCTCGCCGCGCATGATCGAGCGGGCGCGGGCCAAGACCCTGCCCGATGGCTCGCCGCTCTACGACAAGCTCGCTGTGGCCGGCCTGACCGCCTTCCTGGCCAGCCGGCCGGATGCCGGCGCCGATCTGGTGCTCGCGGCGGATGTCTTCGTCTATCTCGGCGAACTCGCGCCCGCCTTCGCCCAGAGCGCGCGCGTCCTGAGTCGCGGCGGCCTGTTCGCCTTCACCGTGCAGAGCCATGAGGGCGAGGGCGTCGTCGTCGGGGCGGATCGGCGGTTCGCGCATGCGGAGACCTGGCTGCGGCTGCGGCTCGAGGCGGCCGGCTTCACCGTCCTGGCGACCGAGGCCGTCAGCACACGGCAGGATCGCGGCGTGGCCGTGCCCGGCCTGCTGGTGGTGGCGGAGAAGCGGTGAGGAGGTACCGCTACGGGTCGGAAGCGGGCGTTGCTCAGCGGCTCGTGTGGTGCCGTTGAGCGGTATGCCCACGGCGCTTCATTTCGTCCACAACGTCCTTGATTTCGCAATCTAGGACGAAAAGGTCACCCAAAGAGCGACCGTTCAAACCGTTCCAAGAGCCTCCATAAACTAGGCCCATAATCCGATAGCAGATGCGGGCATGCAAAGGGCCTCTGCCAAAGGGCATCGCGAGCCCGGTCTTGTAAAGCCAACGGTTTGCCCGGTCGCCTGCGTGCGACTCGAGCCATCCCCGGTAGGTGACGCACTTCTCGAAATGAGAAGCGAGTTCATCATTCTGGAGTTTCGCGAGGTCGCCGCGAAGATTGATGCCAAATCTCAAGTGGCTCTCCGCTGCTCAGGCTGAAAATCCGAGATTGCAGCTACGCGCATCTCAGATGATCGCCTAAAGCTTGCCGCGCTGCTAATGTCTGCTCCGGGTCGAAAGCACGCATTGAGGATTTGTTGCGATACTGATTCGCCATGAGCGTCAGAAAAACCCGCATTATGTATATCGAAAACAAGTCCGAGGGGCTGAATGGGCCCGCGCGGATTGGCCGGGTAACCCTGTCCAAGTCGGGGCAATCGCTGCGCTACGGCGAGAAAGAATTCCAGCGGCTAGGCGGGCGGGGCTTCAAGGCCAATTACTTCGAGGCCGAAACCGGAGAACACTATTGGATCTCTGGGCCTCGCAAAGACGGTGCCGATCGGCTCTATCCCGGCAGCACGATGCCAGTTGAGATCGATGCAGACGTTGCGGAGGAGTACTGGCGAGATATCCGGGCTCTGCCGACACGGGAATGACGGCAAAGGGTCGGGCGCGACCATCTCGACGTCCCCCGGCGATACCGCTCGCGACTTCACGGCCCATAGCGGCCCCACCCGCCTTATTCCCCTTTCGTTCTCCCTCACCGCCCCCTATCTTCGGCCGGCATGGCCACCCTCCCCGCTCTTCCGCCCGCTTTCACGGACTGGTTCGCCAGCCGCGGCTGGAGCGCGCGACCACACCAGCTCGCTTTGCTGGAGGAAGCCCGGGCCGGCCGCTCGACGCTGCTGGTGGCGCCGACCGGGGCCGGCAAGACGCTCGCCGGCTTCCTGCCCTCGCTGGTCGAGCTGTCGCAGCGCCAGGCCGTGCCCAAAGCGAAACGCGAGGGGCTGCACACGCTCTACATCTCGCCGCTGAAGGCGCTCGCCGTCGACATCGCGCGCAATCTCGAGGCGCCGATCCGCGAGATGGGATTGCCCATCACGGTCGAGACCCGCACCGGCGACACCTCGGCCGCCAAGCGCACGCGCCAGCTCCGCACGCCCCCCGACATCCTGCTGACGACGCCCGAGCAGCTCGCGCTGCTGGTCTCGCATCGCGACGCCGCCCCCTTCTTCGCCAGCCTGCGCCGGATCGTGCTGGACGAGCTGCATGCGCTGGTCACCTCCAAGCGCGGCGACCTGCTGTCGCTCGATCTGGCGCGGCTGCGCAGCCTCGCCCCGCAGGTCAGCGCAGTCGGGCTCTCGGCGACGGTGCGCGAGCCGGCCGATCTGCAGCGCTTCCTCGGCGGCAGCGAGACGCCGGCCGGCCTCGTCACCGTGAAGGGCGGGGCGGCGGCGCGCATCGGCATCCTGCAGACGCCGACCCGCCTGCCGCTGGCCGGCCACACCACCGGCCATGCGATGGGGGCGATCTACGCGGCCATCAAGGCGCACAAGCTGACGCTGGTCTTCGTCAACACCCGGATGCAGGCCGAATTCGCCTTCCAGGCGCTGTGGACCATCAATGACGACAACCTGCCGATCGCGCTGCATCACGGCTCGCTCGACGCCACGCAGCGCCGCAAGGTCGAGGCAGCGATGGCCGAGGGCCGGCTGAAGGCGGTGGTCTGCACCGCGACGCTCGATCTCGGCATCGACTGGGGCGATGTCGACCTCGTCGTCAATATCGGCGCGCCGAAGGGCGCAAGCCGGCTGATGCAGCGCATCGGCCGCTCCAACCACCGCATGGACGAGCCGTCGCAGGCGCTGCTCGTTCCCTCCAACCGGTTCGAGCTGCTGGAGTGCCGGGCCGCGCTCGACGCCGTGGCCGAGGCCGCGCAGGACACGGCGGATGCCCGCATCGGGGCGCTCGACGTGCTGGCCCAGCATGTGCTCGGCGTCGCCTGCTCGGACGGCTTCGAGGCTGACGCGCTTTACCAGGAGGTCTGCACCGCCTCGCCCTATGGCGGGCTGGAGCGAGCGGACTTCGACGCCGTCGTCCATTTCGTCGCGACCGGCGGCTACGCTCTGAAGAGCTATGAGCGTTTCGCCAAGCTGCGCCAGGACAAGGCCGGGCATTGGCGCGCCACCAACGCCAAGATCATCCAGCAATACCGCATGAATGTCGGCACCATCGTCGAATCGACGATGCTCAAGGTCCGGCTCGGACGCGGGCGCGCGGGCAAGCCGGGCGAGCCTTCGCGGGTGACCCGCGGCGGCCGGATTCTCGGCGAGGTTGAGGAGTATTTCGCCGAGACGATGACGCCGGGCGACACCTTCATCTTCGCTGGCGAGGTGCTGCGCTTCGAGGGCATCACCGGCAATGAGGCGGTCTGCTCGCGCGCGGCGCCCGGCACCGACCCGAAGATCCCCTCCTACAATGGCGGCAAGTTCCCGCTCTCGACCTTTCTCGCCGCGCGCGTGCGGGCGATGCTCGCCAACCCGAAGGAGTGGGACAGCCTGCCCGAGGAGGTGTCCTCCTGGCTGCATGCGCAGCGGCTGAAATCGCGCCTGCCCCAGCCCGGCGAGCTCCTGGTCGAGACCTTCCCGCGCGGCGGGCGGTTCTACCTGGTGGCCTATCCCTTCGAGGGGCGGCTGGCGCACCAGACGCTCGGCATGCTGCTGACGCGGCGGCTGGAACGCGCGCGGATGCGGCCGCTCGGCTTCGTCTGCAACGACTACGGCATGGCCTGCTGGGGGCTCGGCGACATGTCCGCCGCGATCGCGCGCGGAGCCTTGAGCCTCGACGAGCTGTTCTCGCAGGACATGCTGGGCGACGATCTCGAGGAGTGGCTGGCGGAATCGGCGCTGATGAAGCGCACCTTCCGGCAATGCGCCGTGATCGCCGGCCTGATCGAGCGGCGTTTTCCCGGCCAGGAGAAGAACGGCCGGCAGGTCACCATGTCGACCGACCTGGTCTACGACGTGCTGCGCCGGCACGAGCCCGAGCATGTGCTGCTCAAGGCCGCACGCGCGGATGCCGCGACGGGCTTGCTCGACATCAAGCGGCTGGGCCAGATGCTGACACGGATCAGCGGGCGAATCGTGCATCAGCCACTGGATCATGTGTCGCCGCTGGGCGTCTCCGTCATGCTCGAGATCGGCCGCGAGGCGGTCTATGGCGAGGCGGCCGACGAGATTCTGGCGGAGGCCGAGGCGATGCTGACCGAAGAGGCGATGGCGTGAACGCAGTGGCGGCGAGCGACCGGGCACCTGCCGAGGCAGTCTTCCTGCTCGGCCGGCTCGTGGTCGTGCCCGATCATTCGGGCGCGCTCTGGCTGCCCGACGAGCGCACGCTCGTCGTGGCCGACCTGCATCTCGAAAAAGGCTCCTCCTACGCAAGGCGCGGCGTCTTCCTGCCGCCCTATGATTCGGCGGCGACGCTGGCCGCGCTGTCGGCCGCGATCGCGCGCCATGCACCGCGCCGCGTCATCGCGCTCGGCGACAGCTTCCATGACCGGGACGCGGAAATCCGCCTCGACGAAAACAACCGCGCGACGCTGCAGCGGCTGCAGGCGGGCCGCGACTGGCTCTGGGTGACCGGCAACCACGACCCGCAGATCAGCTCGGCGATGGGGGGCGACAGCGCCGCGACGGTCGATCTTTGCGGCGTCACCCTGCGCCATGAGCCCGATGCGCAGGAGACGGGCTTCGAGATCGCCGGCCATCTTCATCCGGCCGCCAAGATCAGGATGCGCGGGCGGGCGCTGCGGCGGCGCTGCTTCGCGCTCTCGATGCAGCGCTGCGTCATGCCGGCGATGGGCGCCTATGCCGGCGGGCTGAACCTGCGCGACGAAGCCTTTCGCCCGCTGCTCGGCGCCGGCTTCAGCGCCCATCTCCTCGGTGACGCCCGGCTCTTCCGCATCGATCCGCGGCTGCTGCTGCCGGATTGAACACAGGCGGGCCGGCGTCGCGCCGACGGCCGAGCGCAGGGCCGGAGCCATCTCGGCCGCGCCGCGACGATGTGGGTTGCGTCCACCCGGCGCTTGTGGCATCAGGACGCCGCTTCGGAACGACGCCCGCCCTGCCCCTCGCCCCGGCGACCGCAGGACACCCTGGCCGACGATCCTGCTGCGGTAGCTCAGTGGTAGAGCACACCATTGGTAATGGTGAGGTCGAGAGTTCAATCCTCTCTCGCAGCACCAGCCCATCTCCTTGATGCGGCTGAGAAATTTGACGGAGACGAGCCGTCGCCTCTTCTGACGTTACAAGTCGCGCCGCAACAGACAGCCGCCGAGTCGCCTCCGGGGGCGGCGCCCCTTTTAGCGGCCGCCTTGCCGCCATCCTCACCGTCGCGACCGCGTTTCAGGTTTCGAGGATGATCTTGGCGGCGCCGACGCGGCCGGCGTCGATGTCGGCGAAGGCCCCGGCGCCCTCACGGAGCGGGCGGTGCTCCGTCCAGCCGAGGGCGCCGAGGCGGCCCTGTGCCAGGGCCTCGACGGTCTGACCGAAATCGGCGGGGGTGTAGCAGTAGACGCCGGCCAGCGTGATCTCCTGGAGGGTGATCTTGCGGATGTCGAGGCCGCCCTGCCCGGGCAGCAGGCCGACATGGACAATGACGCCACCGGGGCGCGCCATGCGGCAGGCGGCCGCCCGGGTCGCATCGGCGCCGACCGCGTCGATGACGAGATCGGCGCTGTTGTCGTCCGGCTCGTCCTCGCCGGGCCGATAGACCGCGATGCCTTCCGCCTCCACCGTCGCGCGGCGCTGCGGGTTGGTTTCGCCGATGACGAGGTCGCGGGCGCCGAACAGCCGCGCGACCAGGGCGGCGGCGAGCCCGATCGCGCCGCCGCCGAGCACCACGACCCGGCAGGCCGCGAGCGGCTGGTGAAGCCGCTGCATTCCGGTCCGCACCGCATGCCAGGAGACCGCGACGGGCTCGGCCAGCGCCGCATGGGCGATCGGCATGGCGTCGGGTATTGGCGTCAGGTTGCGCTCGGGAATGCGCACCAGCTCGGCGAAGGCGCCGGGCCTCGGTTGCATCGAGATGATCTGCCGCGTCGGCGAGAGATGCCAGCGCCCCTCGATCGCATAGGGGCAGGCCGGGTCGACCACGAGCGGATTGATGGTGACGCGCTCGCCGGCACGCGGGCCCGTCGCGATGCGCCCCGCCGCCTCGTGGCCCAGGATCAGCGGCGGCGGGCGGCGCGCATCGAAGCCGTGATAGGCATGCATGTCCGAGCCGCAGATGCCGACCGCCTCGACGCGGACCAGCACCTCGTCGGCCAGCGGGACCGGGTCCGGCTCATCGCGGAAAACAAGGCCGTTGGGGCCGGTATAGACCAGCGCCTTCATGCGGCGACCCTCCTCATTTGGCGGTGAAACCGCCATCGACGGCCAGCGTCTGGCCGGTGACATAGGCCGAGGCCGGCGAAGCCAGGAAGACCGTGGCGCCGGCGAGATCGTCGAGCTCGCCATTGCGGCCGATGGCGGTCTGCGCCGCGTTTTTGGCGGCGCGGGCCGGGTCGGCGAAGACGGGGGCGGTCAGCGGCGTCGGGAAAAAACCCGGCGCGATCGCGTTGCAGGTGACGCCATGGCGCGACCATTCCTCGGCGATGGCCCGCGTCAGCTGCACGACGCCGCCCTTCGCCGCGCCATAGGGCGCACAGTCAGGGAAAGCCCGGTAGCTCTGCAGCGAGGCGATGTTGACGATGCGGCCATAGCCGCGCTGCGCCATCCCGGGCGCAAAGGCCTGAGTCAGCAGGAAGGGCGCGCGCAGATGCACGGCCATGTGCAGGTCGAAGCCCTCGGCCGAAACCTGCATGAAGCGCTGGCGCAGATTGAGCCCGGCGACATTGACGAGGATGTCGATGGTCCGCCCCAGCCGCTCGCAGGCCGCCGCCAGGGTGGCGCCCGCCTCCGGCGAGGCGAGGTCAGCGGCGACGAAGTCGGCCTCGATGCCTTCCGCCTTCAGCCCCTCGGCCGCCTCGCGCAGCGCGTCTTCCCGCCTTGCGACGATGACGAGATGCGCGCCCGCCAGCCCCAGCGCGCGGGCCATGGCGAGCCCGATGCCGCTGTTGCCGCCGGTAACCAGCGCCGTCTTGCCGGTCAGGTCGAAGAGAGAGGTCAGCCTGAACATCGCTCAGACCTCGACGGCTGAGCCGAGATCGACATTCGAGCCCGGCGCATATTTGACCATGCGCGCATCGCTGGTGCGGGCATGCGCCTCCATGCCCTCCAGCCGTGAGATCCGGGCCGAGACGGGGGCGATGCGCTGGCAGGCGGCGCGGTCCATGCGCTGCCATGTCAGGGGCTTCAGGAATTTATGGACTGACAGACCCGCCGAGTAGCGAGCCGCGAATTTGGTCGGGAGGATGTGGTTGGGGCCCGAGACCTTGTCGCCGAAGGCGACATTGGTTTCCTCGCCCAGGAACAGCGAGCCGTAATTGCTGAGGTTGGCATGCCACCAGTCGAGCTCGCTGCAATGCACCTCGAGATGCTCGCAGGCGTAGGCGTCCGACACCGTAACCATCTCCTCGCGCGTGTCGCAGACGACGATCTCGCCATAGTCGCGCCAGGCGGCGCCTGCGGCATCGCGCGCCGTGGGCGGCAGGGTCGCGATCAGCTCCGGCATCAGCCTGGCGACCTCGTCGGCAATGCGCCGCGAGGAGGTGATCAGCCAGGCCGGGCTCTCATGGCCATGCTCGGCCTGGCCGACGAGATCGGTCGCGACGATCAGCGGATCGGCGCTGTCATCGGCGATCACGGCGACCTCGGAGGGCCCGGCGAACACGTCGATCCCGACCTTGCCGAACAGCATGCGCTTGGCCTCGGCGACGAATTTGTTGCCGGGGCCGACGATGATGTCGGCCGGCTTGCCGGTGAACAGGCCGAAGGTCATGGCCGCGACCGCCTGGACACCGCCCAGGCACATGATGATATCGGCGCCCGCCACCGTCAGCGCATAGAGCACATGGGGGTGGATGCCCTGCCCACGGAACGGGGCGGAGCAGGCGACGACGGTCTTGACGCCGGCGGCCTTGGCGGTGGCGACGGACATGTAGGCCGAGGCGATATGGGCATAGCGGCCGGTCGGCACATAGCAGCCGGCCGTGTTCACCGGCACGAGCTTCTGCCCGAGATGCAGGCCGGGCGAAATCTCCAGCGAAAAATCCTGGCAGGAGGCGCGCTGCGCCTCGGCGAAGCGGCGCACCTGGCCGGCGGCGAAGCTGATGTCATCCTTGACGCTTTGCGGCACGTCGCGGATGCGCTCGGCGATGGCGGCCTGGTCGAGGACGATCGGCCCGTCCCATTTGTCGAGCTTGAGGGCATAGTCCTTCACCGCCTGCTCGCCCCCGGCCTCGATCGCGGCGAGCATCTCGGTCACAACCGCGCGTGCGGTGTCGGTTTCCGTTTCCGGCGTCTTGGTCGCGGTCTTGAGATGGGTGATGGCCATGGCTTTAGGTCCGCTTCGGAGCGCAGGGGGTGGTGGCGGTGACGCCGGGAGGCGTCACCGCAGCGGTCGGTGATGAGCTGGCTTACTTCTTGTCGAACTCGGTCGCGAAGGCCTTGAGCTTGGGGTCGGCCGCGACGCGCTTCAGGAAGTCGTCGGTGACGTAGCTCTTGGCGTCCGGGTTGGAGGGAATGGTGCCGACCTCGGTGATGAACTTCCCGATCTCGGAGAACCAGCCATCCACCGTCGAGGCGCCGGAGGCCCGCGCCATCAGCTTGAGCTGCTCGTCGAGGCCGAAGGTCGGCCGCAGCGCGAACTCCTGGTCCATCGCCTTGGGCGTCACTTCGAGGCCGCCCTGCTTGTAGAAGTCGAGCGCCAGCGTGCGCGCCTCGGCCGGGTTGGCCTTGGCCCAGGACCAGCCGCGCAGGAAGACGGCGAGGAATTTCGCCACGTCGTCCGGACGCTCCTTGGCAAAGTCGCCGCGCACGATCAGCGCGCCGGGCACGATCGCGTTCGCATCGGCGCCCGAGCAGAGATATTTGGCGTTGGCGCGCTCCTCGAGCGTGTAGGTGTTGGGCGCCCAGACGCCCGCGACATCGCCATTGTTGGAGGTGATCGCGGTGATGATCTGGGCCTGGCCGAGATTGACGAACTGCATGTCGCTCTGCTGCAGGCCGAACTTGGTCAGGCATTTGCGGGCCGCGTAATCCACCGTGGAATTGGTGGTGAGCAGCAGCTTCTGGCCCTTCAGCAGCTTCGGATCGGCCTTGATCGCGTCGAACTTGTCGCCGCGGACCATCATCGCATTGGTCTTCGACTCATCGTTGGTGATGCCGATGGTCAGGATGTTGAAGCGCACCGCGCCGAGCACGGCGGGAACCGAACCGGTGCCGCCGACATCCCAGGACTTGGCGGCCGACGCCGCGATCTGCGGCGCGCCGGCCGGGAATGTCGAGAAGTTCGGGGTCAGGCCGACATCCTTCCACCAGCCCTTCACATTGGCGTAGTGGAACGGCAGGGCCCAGTAGAGCGAGGGCTGGTAGCTGACGCCGATGGCGGTCTGCGCCTGGCTCGGCGAAGGCGCGGCAAAGGCCAGTGCGGCGGCGATACCCAGTCCGGCAACGATGCGTTTCATCTTCGTTTTCTCCCTGTTGTGGTTAGCCCGGTCTCAGCCTGTTGCGGCTCGCCCGGTTTTCCCTGTCTCCGCGCGTGCGGAGACGACGGTCTCGATAGCCTCGCGCAGGATCTCGGCAGCGAGGTCGCAATCTTCATCGCTGAGCGACAGCGGCGTGCGGATGTCGCAGAGCCCGGCGAGGATGGCGTGGGTCTGCGCCATCGGCCCCTGCTCGCCGGCATAGCGCCAATGGCGCGGCGCGCTGGTGAAGCCGCGCTGCCGGCCGGCGCCGAACCATTTGATCGGCAGGCCGCGGGCGGCGCAGCGATCGAGCACCGCGGCGATCTCATCGTCGCCAAAGCCGAGCAGCGAGAACTGGACGGAGGTCGCGCCATAGCGCTCCTTGGGCGAGCGCGGCGGCAGCCGGACATGCTGCGAGCGCGCAATGGCCGCCCCTAGGCGGTCATGGATGGCGTTCCAGCGCGCGGCGCGGCGCGGCAGATCGTGCAGTTGCGGCCGCAGCAGCGCGGCGGCGAGCGCCGTCATCCGCATGCTGAAATTGGGGGTCCGTTCCTCCCAGGCGGCGATCACCTCGGCCGGTGGCGCGCTGCGATGCTGGGCGTGCAGCATGTAGCTGCCCGAATGCAGGATGGCCCGGGCGATGCGGTCGTCATCGTCCAGCACGAGGAAACCGCCCTCGCCGGCATTGAGATGCTTGTAGGTCTGGGCGCTGAAGGCGGCAGCCGCCCCGAAGGTACCGATGGCGCGGCCGTCCCAGGCGGCGCAGAGCGCATGGGCGCAATCCTCGACCAGCAGCAGGCCGAGTTCGTCGCAGGCGGCCATCACCGCATCCATGTCGGCGATGTGCCCGCGCATATGCGACAGCAGCAGGATGCGGGCACCCGAGGCGCGGGCCTTGGCGCGCAGATTCGCGCAATCGATGACGTAGTCCGGGCCGACCTCGACCAGCACCGGCCGGCCACCGGCATGCAGGATCGCGCCCGGCACCGGCGCCAGCGTGAAGCCGTTGACCAGCACCGGCTCGCCCGGCTGCAGATCCAGCACCTTCAGCGCCAGGCACAGGGCCGCACCGCCGGAGTTGACCGCGACGCAGTAACGCCGGCCGACGAAGGCGGCGAATTCCTGCTCCAGCAGGGCAACGTCGTTCTGGTCGGCGCCCATCTCGCCATAGCGGAACAGCCGGCCCGAGCGCATCAGTTCGCAGGCGCGCGCGATGCCCGCCTCAGGAATCGGCTCCGGCTCGGTCAGGTCGCGCGCGAGGCGCGGCAGCGTGGCGAGGTCAGACCCCATGGGCGCCCTTCTCCTCGCGCAGCGACTTCCAGATCTGGGTGCGCAGATGGACGAAGGATTCGAGATCCATCACATCCTCGATGCGCTCGTGGCGGTCCCAGTTCTCGGCCTCTCGCACCGAGCGGATGTCGAGCACCTCCTTGATGCGACCCGGGCGGCGGGTCATGATCGCCACCCGGTCGGCGAGGTAGACCGCCTCTTCCACCGCATGGGTGATGAACAGCACGGTGCGGGGATTGACCCGCGCCAGCCGCACCAGTTCCTCCTGCATGACGACGCGCGTCTGCGCGTCGAGCGCGCCGAAGGGCTCGTCCATCAGCAGCACTTCGGGGTCGAGGACATAGGCCCGCGCGATCGCGACGCGCTGCTGCATGCCGCCCGAGAGCTGATGCGGGAAGGCGTCGGCGTGGCTCTCGAGGTTCATGAGCTTGAGCGCGCCGGCGACGAGCCCGTCGCGCTCGCCCTTCGGCAGGTTCTTGTTGCGCAGGCCGAGTTCGATGTTCTCGCGCACCGTCTTCCACGGAAACAATGCGAATTGCTGGAAGACCACGGCGCGATCGGGGCCCGGCTCCGTCACAGTCTTGCCGTTGACGCTGACGATGCCGGCGCTGGGCGGCTCGAAGCCGGCGACCATGCGCAGACAGGTCGTCTTGCCGCAGCCGGAGGGGCCGACGATCGCGACGAACTCCTTGTCGGCAATCTCCAGATTGATGTCGTCGAGCGCCTTCACGCCGCCCGAGACCGGACCAAAGACCTTGTCGACCTTGTCGAAACGGATCGAACCCATCGCCTTCGTTCCCTTACGCCTGGAGGCCGCGGCGGCGGCGAAGCCAGGCTTCGCCCTGCCGCAGCATCACGTCGATCGCCATGCCGACGAGGCCGATCGCGACCATGCCGGCCATCACGGTCGGCGTCGCGACATTGGCCTGGGCCTGCACCATCATGAATCCGACCCCGGCCGCCGCGACGATCAGTTCCGCCCCGACCAGCGATTGCCAGCCCAGCCCCGCCGAGACGCGCAGGCCCGAGACGATCGAGGGCGTCGCCGCCGGCAGCAGGATTTCCAAGATCATCCGCAGATGCCCGGTGCCGAGCATGCGCGCCGCCTCGATGAGGCGGGGCTCGACGAAGCGGGCGCCGCGATAGGCATTGATCAGGCAGGGCGGGAAGGCGCCCGCGAAGATGATCAGAATCGGTCCGCCGATGCCGACGCCGAACCACAAAGCGGCGAAGGGCACCCAGGCGATCGGCGCTATGAAGCGCAAGCCGTCGAAGAGCGGGGTGACGACGTCGTCGAGCCAGCGGAACCAGCCCATCAGCAGGCCGAGCGGCACGCCGATGAAGGCCGCCAGCAGCACGCCATAGGCATAGCGCTGGAAGCTCGAGGCAAGATGCTGCGGCAGCGTCGCCCCGGCGAAGGGGTTGGTCAGCAGATGGACGAAGCGGGTGAGGACATCGAGCGGCGACGGCAGGAACTGGCGTGGCACGATGCCGAAGGCCGACAGCGCCGCCCAGAGCCCGATGAAGCCGACGAGACCCAGCGCGCCCCAGGCGCATTTCTCGCTCAGGCGAAGCGGGATCGTCTGCATCAATCCCTCCCCGCCACATTCCAGGCGAGCGCGCGCCGCTCTACCCGGCCGAGCGCATAGGTCGTCGCCCAGCCGAGCACGCCGACTGTCACCATCCCCACCAGGATCATGCCCGGGTAGATGTCCTGCTGGGCCATGTTGAGCACGAAGCCGATGCCGGCGAGGGCGCCGACGAGTTCGGCTGCGACCAGCGTCGTCCAGGAGGCCTGGAGCGAGAGGCGCAGGCCGGTGAAGATCATCGGTGCGGCGGCCGGCGCGATCACCTCAGTGACCATCCGCCAGCGCGGCGTGCCCAGCATCTGCGCGGCCTCGATGATCGGGCGATCGATGTTGCGCACGCCGGCGAAGGAATTGATCACCGAAGGCACGAAGGCGGCAAACCAGATCACCATGATCTTGGCGCCGTCGCCGAGGCCGAGCCAGAGGATCGCGAGCGGGATCCAGGCCAAGGGCGGGATCGGCCGAATGATCAGGAAGATCGGGTTGATCGCGGCCTCGGCGCGCCGGTCCCAGCCCATCCAGAGGCCGAGCGGCACACCCGTCGCGATCGCCACAACGAAGCCCATCACGACCAGCTTGACGCTCTGCAGCGCATGAGCCGCCAGCCCGCCGCCGGCATAGCCGCGCGTGCTGATCTGGTTCAGCGACAGCCAGAAGTCGGCAGGGGACGGGAAACGGCCGGGCGAGACGAAGCCCGTCGCCGTGGTCAGGCCGAACCACAGCAGCAGCACAGCCGCCACCGAGCCCAAGCCGACCCATCCCCGTCTTCCGATCATGGCGTTCCCCGATGCGCTCTTCTGATGAAAGCGCTTTCAGCAAAGGTTCCAGATCATCGACGGTGTGTCAACCTCTGTTGAATTTTGCTGTCGGCTGAGGGTTCCGCTTGCTGTCGAGAGCGAGATGAGCCTAGATCGAATGAAAGAACTTTCATAAACACGGTGGTGAGCGCAGTGCGCGTCAAGCTCAGCGATGTGGCCCGGGATGCGGGCGTATCCGCCGCGACCGTGTCGCGTGCCATCGCCCAACCCGAGCTTCTCTCGCCGGAGACGCTGGCTCGTGTCAGGGCCAGTGCCCAGCGCCTCGGCTATCTGCCCGACGGGGCCGCACGCGCGCTCGCTTCCGGCCGGTCGATGACGATCGGCGCGATCGTGCCCACGCTCGACAGCGCCATCTTCGCGCGCGCGCTGCAAGCCATGCAGGCGACCCTGGCACAATCGGGCTATCTGCTGCTGGTCGCCTCTCACGAGGCCAGCCCCGCCGCCGAGACGCAGGCCGTGCGAGCGCTTTTGGGGCGCGGCGTCGACGGGCTGATGCTGGTCGGCGCCGAACGGGCTCCGGAGACGACGGCCCTGCTGCGCAGTTCGGGCCTGCCGGTGGTGCTGACCTGGTGCGGGGATGGGCATTTCACCGCCGTGACCATCGACAACGCCATGGCCGGCCGACTGGCCGCGCAGCACCTGATCGGCCTCGGTCACAGCCGGATCGGCATGATCGTCGGCCATCTGCAATTCAATGATCGCCAGAGGGCGCGGCTCGCCGGCGCCAGGACCGCTTTGGCGGAAGCGGGCCTGTCCCTGCCCGACACCCTCGTCATCGAGCAGGCGCTGACCCTGGCCGGCGGGCGCGCCGGATGCGCGATGCTGCTGGACCGTGACGACCGGCCGACCGCGCTGATCGGCGGCATCGACGTTTTCGCCATCGGCTGCCTGGAAGAGGCGCATGCGCGCGGCATGACGGTGCCCGATGACCTCAGCGTGGTCGGGATCGACAATCTGGACATGTCGGCTCATGTCTCGCCGGGCCTGACGACCGTCCACGTCCCCACGGGCCGGATCGGCAATCTCGCCGCCCAGACCCTGATCGAATTGGTGGCGCGTCGCCCCGTGGAGCGGGAGATGCGCCTGCCCGTCGAATTGGTGGTGCGCCGCTCATCGCAGGCGCACATCGCCCCCTAGCGACAAAGCCGGGCGGCTCGGGGCCCGCTCAGGCCAGCATGCGCGTGTCGCCGCAGACCGAGATCTCCTGTCCCGAGATCGTCCTGGCGAAGGGCGAGGCCAGGAAGACGATCTGTTTGGCGATATCGGCGGGATCGACGAACTGCTTGATCGAGACGCCGGCGAAGAGGCGCTGCGTCATCTCGTCATGCGAGACGTTGAAGCTGCGCGCCTTGTTGGCGATGACGCTCTGGATGCGCGGTCCCTCGACGAGACCGGGGCAGATCGCATTGGCGCGGATGCCGAATTCGCCGAGTTCGGCGGAGAGCGCCTTGGTGAAGCCGATGACGCCCCATTTCGCCGCGGCATAGGGCGAGCGCAGCGGAAAGCCGTGCTTGCCGGCCTGGCTGGAGAGATTGACGATCGAGGCGTTCTTCGACTGCTTGAGATGCGGGACGGCAAGCCGCGTGCAGTTGAACTGACCGGTGAGGTCGATGGCGACGCAGGAATCCCAGTCCTCTGGCGCGATCTCGTCGACGCGTCCCGTCGGCCCCGCGATACCGGCGTTGTTGACCAGGCAGTCGAGCCCGCCCAGCGCCGCCAGTGCCTCCTCCATCAGTTGCGCGACGGCGGCCCGGTCCGAGACGTCGCAGACCGACTGCGTCATCGCCGGGTCGCTCCTGGCCATATCGGCGAGCGCGGCGCGATCCACGTCGCAGATATGGACCTTGGCGCCCTCGGCCGCGAAGGCGCGCGCCGTGGCGCGGCCGATGCCGTTGGCGCCGGCCGTCACCAGCACGCGCAGCCCCTCGATCTGCAGATCCATCAGAACTCTCCCCGTCAGGCCCTAAGTTGGCCCGTTTCCGCGATATGGGCGGCGGCGGCCGCGATGTCGTCTTCCAGCGCCGCGCGGGCGGCCAGCGCATCCCGGCGGCGCACGGCTTCCAGCAGGCGGGCATGGGCCTGCATGGCGCTGCCGCCCTCGAGACGACGCGGCTCGTGGCGCATGTCGAGATTGAGGATCGGCCCGGCCTTGAGCCAGAGCCGCTCGATCATCTCGATCAGGCTCGGCATGGCGGCCGCCTCGTAGAGCGCGAAATGCAGGTCACGATTGGCCGCGACGGCGGCCGCGCTGTCCGGGGGATCTGCGCTCGCCGCCTGGCGGAAGGCTGCATCGAAGGCCTCGATCCGGTCGATATCGGCGGGCGTCGCCTGGCGTGCCGCCTCCTCCGCCGCGAAGCCCTCGACGACGAGGCGCAGCCGCGTCAGTTCGCGGAATTGCGCCAGCGAGAGCACGGGCACGCGCACCGCCCGCCCCGGCAGCACCTCCAGCGCGCCGTCGGCCGCGAGCCGGCTGACCGCCTCGCGCACCGGCATCATAGAGACGCCGAGCGCCTCGGCGACGCGCCGCAGCGACAGCTTCTCGCCCGGCGCAAGGCGGCCCGCGACGAGGAGGGCGCGCAGCTCGCCCGTCACGCGCTCGCCCAGCGTCTCGCGCGCCAAGGAGCCGATTGCGTCGAGCGCAGAGGTGTCTGCGTCACCCGTTGAATCCGGGCGCTCGGCGGCGGCTCGCAAGGGCTGGACAGCGGCGGTCATGTCTGCCAACCTAACTGTGATCACAGATCACGACAAGCGGCGTCAGACCGCTGATCAACATCCGCCGACGCCGCAAGGGCGCGGCGCTCGTTCTGGGAGGAACGCTCATGTCAGACCTGTTGAAGACGACCCGACTCTCGCGCCGGCAGGCGCTGGCGGGTCTCGGCGCCGGCACTGCCGCCGGCCTGATCGCCAGCCCCTCGATCATCCTGGCGCAGACGCCCGACGCGATCCGCTTCGGCCATCTGACGCCGCGCACGGGCTTCCTCGGCCCGCTCGGCGAATATGGTGTGATGGCGGTCGATCTCGCGGTCGAGGAGATCAACGCGGCAGGTGGCGTCAACGGCCGCAAGCTCGAGGCGCTGAAGGAGGATTCGGTCAACCCGCAGACGGCCTCGACCAAGGCCGAGCGCATGATCGAGCGCGACAAGGTCACCTGCATCCTCGGCGAAATCTCCTCGGCCTCCTGCCTGACCATCTCGCAGGTCGCGGCGCGCAACAAGACGCTCTTCGTCAACACCGGCGGCAATTCGGACGCGCTGCGCGGCGAAAGCTGCAACCGCTACATGTTCCATGTCGAGCACCAGAACTCGATGTATGTGAAGAGCTGCGGCCGCTCGCTGATGGCGCAGGGGCTGGTGAAGGGCAAGAAGTGGTTCTCGCTCACCGCCGACTACGCCTTCGGCCATGACCTGCTCAAGGTCGCCAAGCGCTTCATGCAGGCCAATGGCGGCCAGTTCGCCGCCGACAAGCTGGTGCCGACCGACGCGACCGACTTCTCGGCGCTGCTGCTCGAAATCCGCGCCGCCAAGCCCGACCTCGTGATCTCGAACCTCGCGGGCAACCAGATCACCAACTTCCTGAAGCAGTATTCGGAGTTCGGCCTGACCTTCCCGGTCGCCGGCTTCGGCTTCGACACGGCGCTGGCCTGGGCTGCGGGCAAGGACAATTTCGCCGGCATCTGGCCCTGCGTCTGGCACCATCTGATCGACACCCCCGGCACCAAGGCCTTTGTCGCCGCCTTCACCAAGAAATACGGCAAGCCGCCGGAGAACCAGGCCTGGGGCGACTACATGGCCGTCAAGATCATGGCGCAGTCGATGAGCGAGCTGAAATCGACCGAGACCGCCAAGATCCTCGAATACTGGGAAAAGGGCGCCAAGTTCGATGTGCTCAAGGGTCGGCCGGGCTATTTCCGCGCCTCCGACCACCAGCTCATCAGCGAGATGTACACGATCACGGCGCTGCCGGCCGCACAGGTCAAGAACCCGTGGGATCTCTTCACCTCCTCGGCCGCCGTGCCCGGTCCGAACGAGGACATGGAGGTCATCGCCACCAGCGGCGACGAGGCCGTCTGCAAGATGAGCTGAGGGCCCATCCGTCATTCTCGGGCGGCGCGCAGCGCCGACCCGGGAATCGCATGACGGGAGACCTCTGGTTTCCGAGATGGTCGGGTCAAGCCCGACCATGACGCGCCACGCTGAAGGCCTCTTCCTGCAGCGCGCATTCCGATAAAGGCCAATCCTTGCTCACCCTCTTCATCCAGCAGGTGCTGAACGGGCTGCTCGACGGGGTCTATTACCTCCTGATCGCGCTCGGCCTGTCGCTGATCTTCTCGCTGGGCGGCATCGTCAACCTGGCGCATGGCGCCTTCTATGCGATCGGCGCCTATCTCACGATCGTGCTCGCCCCGCATATCGGATTCGGCGGCGCCATGGTGGCCTCGCCCGTGCTGGTGGCGCTGATCGGCATCGTCGTCGAGCGCGGGCTGTTCCAGCGCTTCTACCGCTCGGACCCGATCCTCTCGCTGCTTTTGACCTTCGGGCTCGCCATGGTCGCCGAGCAGTCGCTGCGCATGATCTTCGGGGCGCCGCCGCTCTCCTTCTCGATCCCGCCCGCGCTGCGCGGCCAGATCTTCATCGGCGACTTCATCTATTCGCGCTACCGGGCGATGCTGCTGCTGATCGCGGCGGGCTGCGTGCTGGGCCTGTGGTTCCTGCTGCAGCGCACCGCCTTCGGCCGCGTCGTGCGCGCCGGCGTTCAGAATCCCGACATGGTCGGCGCGCTCGGCATTTCGCTGCAACCCTACATGGTCGCGGTCGCCGGCATCGGCATCGGGCTGGCGGGGCTGGCCGGCGTTCTGCTGGCGCCGATCTATTCGATCCATCCCGCCATGGGGCAGGAGATCATCACCCCCGCCTTCGTCGTCGTCGTCATCGGAGGCCTGGGCTCGTTCTGGGGCGTGGTGGTGGCCGCGCTGATGGTCGGGCTGGTGAAGGGCATCACGATCGGGCTTGGCTACACGCAATGGTCCACCGCCGTGATCTACCTGATGATGCTGCTCGTCCTGCTGTTCCGGCCCCGCGGCCTGTTCGGCGAACGCATCCAGCGTTTCGAGTGAGGCCGCGATGACACCCGCACAGCGCGACCACGCGCCGCTCTTCATCGCCGCCGCCGGCCTGCTCGCTTTGCCCTTCCTGATGGATGTCATCGGGCTCGGCACGACCTCGGCGACCGAGATCGTCGTCTTCGCCATCGCCTGCATGGCGCTGAACATCCTCGTCGGCACCACGGGGCTCGTCTCCTTCGGCCATGGCGCCTGGTTCGGGCTCGCGGCCTATGCCGCCGGGCTGATCCAGCGCAACTGGCTGCCGGGCCAGTTCGCCCTGCCGATCCTCCTGGCTGTGCTGTTCGTCGGCCTGATCGCGTTTGCGTTCGGGGCGCTGATCCTGCGCCGCAAGGGGGTCTATTTCTCGCTGCTGACGCTGGCGCTGGCCGCCATGACCTATTCGGTCGCCTTCCGCTGGACGGCGGTCACCGGCGGTGAGGACGGGCTCGGCGGCATCAAGCGGCCGCTCTTCCTCGGCATCGATTTCGAGCAGGCCTCGCGCTTCTATGTCCTCGTGGCGCTGATCGGCATGGCGGTGGTCTACGGGCTCTGGCGCTTCCATCGCTCGCCCGTCGGCACCGTTCTGGTGGCGATCCGGGAGAACGAACAGCGCGCGCGTTTCCTCGGCTATGCCACCGACCGCTACAAGCTGATCGCCTTCACGCTCTCGGCCGCGCTGACGGGGCTCGCCGGCTCGCTGCTGCTGTTCAACAACCGGATGACCTCGGCGGAGCCGATCTCGGTCGCCTTCTCCGGCGAATTGCTGGCGATGGTCGTCATCGGCGGCATGCGCTCCTTCCTGGGGCCGGCGCTCGGCGCGCTGTTCTTCGTGATCTTCCGAGACTACCTCTCCAGCATCACGCCGAACTGGCTGTTCTGGTTCGGGCTGCTGTTCGTCGGCTTCATCGTGTTCTCGCCGACCGGCATCGTCGGCTTCGGCGAGCGCCTCCTGCGGCCCTTCCGCAAGTCGGTCGTGGGCGATGCGGCGATGTCGGAGCGCAAGGCCGGCACCGTGACGCTGCCCGCCTTCATGAAGCCGAGCGACCCGACCGACGGACCGATCCTGACCGCGCGGGGGCTGGCCAAGAGCTTCGGCGGCATCAAGGCGGTCGAGGGCGTCGACATCACCATGGCCGACCGGCGGCTGCATGCGCTGATCGGCCCCAATGGCGCCGGCAAGACCACGGCCTTCAACCTGATTTCCGGCCTGTTTCCGCCTGATCGCGGTGAGGTGCGGCTGCGCGAGCGCGCGATCGGCGGGATGTCGCCTGAGGCGATCACGCAGGCCGGCATCGGGCGCGCCTTCCAGATCACCAACCTGTTCCCGACGCTGTCGGTCGAGGAGAATGTGCGGCTCGCCGTCCAGGCCCGCGCCGAGGCGCGCTTCGGGTTCTGGCGGCCGGCCGGGGCGCTCGAAGAGGTCAACGCCCAGACGACCACCGTGATCGACACGATGGGCCTGCGCGGCATCGAGACGGCGGAGGCGGGATCGCTCAGCTACGGCGGCCAGCGCCTGCTCGACATGAGTCTGGCGCTCGCCACGAAGCCGCGCGTGCTGCTGCTCGACGAGCCGCTGGCAGGCCTGGCGGCGGCCGAGCGCGAGCGCGTCGGCAATCTGATCAAGTCGATCTCGACCGACCTGCCGGTGCTGCTGGTCGAGCATGACATCGACCGCGTCTTCGCCATCGCCGACCATGTCACGGTGATGAACGAGGGCTCGGTGCTGGTCGACGGCACGGTCGAGGATGCGCGCTCGTCGCCGCGTGTGCAGGAGATCTATATCGGCTCGGGCGCCCATGCGCTGGCCGAGAAACCGCGCCAGAGCGCCGCGCGCAGCCCCGTGCTGCTCTGCCTCGACAAGGTCGACACCTTCTACGGCAAGAGCCACATCCTCAGGCAGGTCACGCTCGACGTGCATGAGAACGAGATCGTCGCGCTGCTCGGCCGCAACGGCGCCGGCAAGTCGACCCTGCTCAAGACCATCACCGGCATCGCCCCGCCGGCGAGCGGCACGATCACGCTCGCGGGCCAGGAGATCGCCGGGCAGCCGCCCGCCGCGATCGCGCGCGCCGGCATCGCCTATGTGCCGCAGGGCCGCGGGCTGTTCGCGGGCATGAGCGTCAAGGACAATATGGAGCTCGGCCGGCTCAAGCGCGTCACCGGCAACGGCACGCATTGGGACGACGACAAGATCTTCGCCTTCTTCCCGCGCATCAAGCAGCGCTGGCATTCGCCGGCCGACTATCTGTCGGGTGGCGAGCAGCAGATGGTGGCGGTGGCGCGCGCGCTCTCGGGCGACACCCGCGTGCTCCTGCTCGACGAGCCCTTCGAGGGACTGGCGCCGGCCGTCGTCGAGGAGCTGTTCGAGGCCTTCGACAAACTCCGCCAGGAGATCGGCATCGTCATCGTCGACCACCACCTCGACCTGGCACTTGCCCTGTCGGACCGCACCGTCGTGCTCGAGCGCGGCAGCGTGGTCCATACCGGCCCGTCGCGCGCGCTGAGCCAAGATCTCGCGCTGCGCCGGCAGGTGTTGTGGCTGTGAGCCAGGCCGTTCTCTTCCTCAGCCCTCATCCTGAGGAGCCGCGCAGCGGCGTTTCGAAGGATGGTCCAGAAGGATCCGGAAGCATCTGGAGCATCCTTCGAGACGCGATCCTGCGGATCGCTCCTCAGGATGAGGCCGAAACATGATTTGCCCCAAGGACTGTCTCCCATGACCCACATCGCCATCGTCGGTTCGGGCCTGATCGGCCGCGCCTGGGCCACCGTCTTCGCCAGCCATGGCTGTTCCGTCGCGCTGCATGACGTTGCGCCCGGCGCGGCGGAGGCGGCGCGCACCCATATCGGCACCAATCTCGAGGAACTCGCGGGCCATGGGCTGGTCGAGGATCCGAAGGGATCGCTGTCGCGCATCCGCGTCGCCCGCGACCTCGCCGACGTTCTGACCGGCGCCGATCTCGTTCAGGAGAACGGGCCTGAAACCGTCGCGGCCAAGCAGCAGCTCTTCGCCGAGATGGATGCGCTCTGTCCGCCCTCCACCATCCTGGCGTCCTCGACCTCCTTCATCATGGCCTCGGTGTTCAGCGAAACCCTGGCGGGCCGGGCGCGCTGCCTCGTCGCGCATCCGGTCAACCCGCCCCATCTCGTGCCGATCGTCGAGCTGGCGCCGGCACCCTGGACCGACCCGGATGTGGTCGAGCGGGCGCGGGCGATCTACGAGCAGGCCGGCCAGGTGCCGATCGTGCTGCGCAAGGAAAAGCCCGGCTTCGTGCTGAACCGGCTGCAGGCCGTTCTGCTGGCGGAGGCCTTCCGCATCGTCGGCGAGGGCGTCGCCAGCGCCGAGGATGTCGACAAGACGATCCGCGATGGCCTGGGCCTGCGCTGGTCCTTCATGGGGCCGTTCGAGACGATCGAGCTCAACGCGCCCGGCGGCATCCCCGATTACTGCGCGCGCTATTCCGCCTCGCTCGACCGCATGGTGAAGTCGTCCGAGGGGCTCGGCAATCCGTTCGAGGCCGCGACGGTCGAGACCGTGATGAGCGAATGGCGCGGCGCGCAGTCGCCCGAGCGGGTGAAGCGCCTGAGCGACTGGCGCGACACGCGGCTGGCGGCGCTGCAGGCGCACAAGCGCGCCTCGAAAAGCAAGCCGGAATGACACGTCATTGCGAGCGCAGCGAAGCAATCCGGGGGCGGCCGCGCTCGATGTCCTCCAGGATTGCTTCGCTCCGCTCGCAATGACGATGAGCCGACAGACGATACGAACAGCCGAAAGGACACCTCCGCCATGGCAAAGAACCGCAAAGTCATCATCACCTGCGCGGTCACCGGCGCGATCCATACGCCGTCGATGTCGTCGCATCTTCCGGTGACGGCCGAGGAAATCATCGATGCGGCGGTGGGAGCGGCCGAAGCCGGCGCGGCTTTGGTGCATGTCCATGCGCGCAACCCCGTCACCGGCCAGCCAGACCAGTCGCCGGAGGCCTTCGAGCCCTTCCTGAAGGTGATCAAGCAGCGCTCGGACTGCGTGATCAACATCACCACCGGCGGCGCCCCGACCATGGGCGTCGAGGAGCGGCTGGGCCCCTGCGCACATTTCAAGCCCGAGGTCGCCTCGCTCAACATGGGCTCGATGAATTTCGGGCTCTACCCGATGCTGGCCCGGTTCAAGGATTTCAAGCACGATTGGGAGCGGCCCTATCTCGAGGGCTCGAAGGACCGGATCTTCAAGAACACCTTCCAGGACATCGAGAACATCCTCACCACCTGCGCGGAGAACAACACGCGCTTCGAGATCGAGTGCTACGACATCGGCCATCTCTATACGCTGGCCCATTTCGTCGATCGCGGGCTGGTGAAGCCGCCCTTCTTCGTGCAGTCCGTCTTCGGCATCCTCGGCGGGATCGGGCCGCATCCGGAAGACGTCATCCACATGAAGCGCACGGCCGACCGGCTGTTCGGCGACCAGTACCAGTGGTCAGTGCTGGGTGCGGGGCGGCATCAGCTGCCGATCGCCGCGATGGCGGTCTCGATGGGCGGCAATCTGCGGGTCGGTCTCGAGGATTCGCTCTGGCTCGGTCCGGGTCAGTTCGCGAAGTCGAACGCCGATCAGGTCCGGGCGGCCCGCATGATCATCGAGGGGCTCGGACTCGAAGTCGCGACCCCCGAGGACGCTCGCGCGGTGCTGCAGCTCAAGGGCGCCGACAAGGTCAATTTCTAGCCGGGGCGAGGCATCCGGGGCCGAGGGCCGGCCGCTCCCCGCGCTTCAGGATCTGCGCCGGCATCGAGACCTGCGCTCGGCTTCAAGACAGAAACGGCCGGGGCGATGTCGCGCCCCGGCCGTTTCCGATGTCGTCAGGCCAGCGACGGGCTCAGAACTCGGCCCAGCCCGCATCGCCGCCACGGCTGTTGGCGACCTTCTTGGCCGGGGCCGGAGCGGGCCGGCTGCGCGGGGCCGGTTTCGCCGCGGAGAAGGCGGATTCGGCGAGCTGGCGCAGACGCGCAGGCTCGCTCGACAGGGGCGCCGAGCGAACCGCGGATCCACCCTCGGTCCTGAAGGCTGCGACGAGGTCGTTGAGCTGTCCGATGCGGTTGGAGAGCGAGCCGGCGGAGGCCGCGCTCTGTTCGGCCAGCGCGGCGTTCTGCTGGGTCATCTCGTCGAGATGGGCCACCGCCTGGCTCATCTCGTCGATGCCATTGGCCTGCTCGCCCGACGCCGCCGAAATGTCGGCGATGGTGGCGGCGACCTTGCGGGAGGCCCCGAGGATCTGCTCCAGCGCCTCGCCGGCCTGGCGGACGAGCTTGACGCCCTCGCCGACCTCGCTGTTGGAGGAGGAGATCAGGGCCGAGATGTCCTTGGCCGCCTCGCCGGAGCGCTGCGCCAGGGTGCGCACCTCCGAGGCCACGACCGCGAAGCCCTTGCCGGCATCGCCGGCCCGGGCGGCCTCGACGGCTGCGTTCAGCGCCAGCAGATTGGTCTGGAAGGCGATGTCGTCGATCACCCGGATGATGTCGGAGATCTTGGTCGAGGCGTCCTCGATGCGGGCCATGGCGTCGACCGCCTTCCCGGCGATGGCGCCGCCGGCCTGCGCCGCCTTCATCGCCTCGTCCGAGATCGCCGCCGCCTCGCGCGAGGCCTGGGCCGAGGCCTTCACGGAAGCCGCGAGCTCCTCGGTGGTCGCCGCGGTTTCTTCCAGCGAGGAGGCCTGCTCCTCGGTGCGCTTCGACAGATCGTCGGCCCCCGTGTTGATCTCGCGGGCGGCGAGCCCGACATCGGCCGAGGTGAGCTGGATCGTCTTCACGGTCGAGGAGAGCCGCTCGACCGTGTCGTTGATCGCGCCCTTGAGCTCGGCGAATTTGCCGCGATAGGCGGCATCGACCCGCACCGTCAGGTCGCCGCCGGCGACCGCCGCGAGCGTGCGGGCGAATTCGCTGGTGGCGGAATCGACCACGGCGTTGATCTCGTTGATGCCGGCGACGAGCTTCTGCATCTGCTCGTCGGCCTGGTCGATCTGCAGCCGCGCCGAGAAATCGCCCGCCGCCGCCGCCGCCACGACCTCGCCGACATCGGAGACGACGAGGGCCATGTTTTCCGCGGCACGGAGGCGGCGCTCGGCTGCGGCGCGCTCCTGCTCCTCGAGCGCGCGCACCTTGACCAGGTCCTCGTGGAAGACCTTCAGCGCCTTGGCCATCGTGCCGATCTCGTCACGGCGATCGCTGTTTGGGACCGTGATTGCATAGTTGCCAGCAGCCATTTCGGTCATGGTGCCAGTCAATTCCTTGATCGCACCACCAATGTTGCGACTGAGCAACCAGCCGATTCCAAGGGAGGCGAGCAGGAACATTCCAGCGCCCAGGTAAAGGGCCGCCGTCGAGAGAAACATGGCATCGTTTTTGTCCTGAGCACGGGCGACCAGTAACGAGCGCTCCGCATCTTCAAATGCCTTATGAACCGACCGAAGATTATCGATGTATTGTTTACCAATACCGGAGGCTTCGATTGCGCGAGCCTTGTCTAAGGTCTCCGGGACACTTCCGAGCGCGATTTCCGGGCCTGACACATTGGCATGCCATTCCGCCATGATCTCACCGATGCGCTTCAGGCGTACGCCCTGCTGCGCGTTGTCAGAGGTCAAAGACAATAAATTCGACAAACTGGCATTAAATCGTTTAATACCTTCTTCGTACGGTTCAAGGAATTTCTTATCTCCAGAGACAAGAAAACCACGAATCCCCGTTTCTTTATTGACAACAGACGTAATCAATTCATTAGATGAATCTAGAACCTTGAAAGTGTGCGAATTCCATCGATCAGCAGAGGCCAACCGGCCATGGATATGTAGGGTAATGAGGGTGACTGTCAAAAATATCGAGATCAAAATCCCGAATGAAACAGCGAATTTTTTCGAAAGGGATGCGTTCGCAAACATCGGATTGACCTCGTCGCTCTTTGCCGCAGATGATCGCTGACTATTAGTCAACGCGTGATAACGTTGCGATTGCTCTGGTGTGGCGCGCTGCATTCCGCCGTCGCGACACACAGATGACATCCACGCACGCCGTGGATCGCGCAGGAACACCGACGACACGAGACATGAGGACCGTTCTGACTGAAAAAACGCTCATGTCTCCGAACCAACCGCATCGAGAGTCTAGAAACCAGTCTTCCTTTTCGTACTTAACGTTAAGTAAATATCCGAGGTTAAATCTGCCTCAATTTTCGGCTGTACCTGCCTTACCTTTAGACATCATGATGCCATGACTCTGGCACGAACGTTCAAGAAACCGTGGCGCTCATTGTTCGAACCGTGACTTGAGTCTATCGTGGCGCGAGCAATGTCTCATCCAGTTCCATGCTCTCAGCATGTTCGCGCACGGATTTGAGATGAAATACATGTTGCTGAATCGTTGCGGCGTCTTGCGTCACCGTTGCTTGCCCTGCTGCCGGCGAGCGCCGCCACGGTCCCGATGAGCCAGCAGCGGATGGTCTTCGTCTTGAACATGGTGCGGCTCCGAGGCTGATCATGATCGCGAGTCCCCGCTCCCGACCGCCACAACGAAAGGCATGTCTTGAAGCGACGCCTGTCGCTACGGCAGCGTTGATATTCCGGAGAGCTTAAAGAACGATAAACCATGTTGTCCGCGATCACCTGTCGCTGACGTTGAGTCAGGCAAGAACTCGACACAGGTCCATAAGGTGGAACGCGCTCTGTCGACCAAGGCGCAGCGCCTCTTCCCTTTGGCCATGGACGGGGCGAAGGGCGCGCGTGTCATGATTCCTCTGGTGGATCGCGTGTCTCGCGGGCGTCCCAGCCAGCGATGCTCCCCCCGGCAGCGATCGCGCCTTCTCCGGCCGATGCGATGCGCTTATGGTCCCAGGTCAAGGGACCCGAGTGGATGCTGCCATGACGACCGTCGATCTCAATGCGGACCTCGCCGAAGGCTTCGGCGCCTATCGCTGCGGCGACGACGCCGCCATGCTCCAGATCGTGACCTCGGCCAATGTCGCCTGCGGGCTGCATGCCGGCGATCCCGAGATCATGGCGCAGGCCTTCTCGATCGCCAGGGAGCGCGGGGTCGCGGTCGGGGCGCATCCGGGTTTTCCGGATCTCTGGGGCTTCGGCCGGCGGCGGATTCCCTTTTCGACGGGCGAGATCGAGCGGCTCGTCGCCTATCAGATCGGCGCGGCGGCGGCTCTCGCGAGCTATGCCGGCCATCGCATCACCTATGTGAAACCGCATGGCGCGCTCGGCAACATCTCCTGCGAGGAGCGGCCGGTGGCCGATGCGATCGCGCGGGCGATCAAGGCGGTCGATCCCGGTCTTGCCCTGCTGGGCACGGCGCTGACCGCCCAGGTCGCGGCCGGCGAGGCGGCCGGGCTGCGGGTCCATCAGGAGATTTTCGCCGACCGGGGTTACACCGAGGAGGGGCAGCTGGTCGGGCGCCACCTGCCGGGCGCGATGATCACGGATGCAGCGGAAGCCGCAGAGCGCGTCGTCGCGATGGTGCAGGAAGGGGCGCTGATCACGCTCTCCGGGCGACGGCTGGCGACGGGCATCGACTCCATCTGCGTCCATGGCGATTCCGACCATGCGGTGGCGACGGCGCGCGCCGTCCGGACGGCGCTGGAGCAGGCCGGCATCCGCATCGCCGCCTTCGCATGAGCGACGTGGCTGCCGCCGGCCCCGTCTTCCTCGATGCGGGCGAATCGGCGCTCGTGGTCGAATTCGGCCGCAGCGTCGATCCCGCGATCAGCGACCGCGTCCTGGCGCTCGACGCGGCGCTGGCGGCCGCGCCTCCCGAGGGCCTGCGCGAACTCGTGCCGACCTATCGCTCGCTGATGATCCATTACGATCCGCTCCGATTGGATCGTGCCCGGCTCGTCGGCCTGGTCGAGGAGCGGCTGGGAGCGGCGTCGGCCGACCTCCGGCCGGGCGCGCTCTGGACGATCCCCTGCTGCTATGCCCTCCCGCATGGCGAAGACCTCGCCGAGATGGCGGCACTGCTGGGGATGCCGCCCGAGCGGGCCGCCGATCTGCATGCCGCGGCGCGCTACCGCATCTACATGTACGGGTTCTCGCCGGGCTTCACCTATCTCGGGGGGCTGCCGGAGCCGCTGGCGATCTCGCGGCGGGCCCGGCCTCGCCCGCCGCATGACAGCAAGGTGGTGCTGGTCGGAGGCGGCCTGAGCGCCATCGCCAGTTTCGCGATGCCGACGGGCTGGTATGTCGTCGGCCGCACGCCGGAGCGGCTCTATGCCCCGGAGCGGGCGAGCGCCTTCCTGTTCGAGCCGGGGGACAGCCTGCGCTTCGAGGCGATCGATCCCGCCACCTTCGCAGCGCTGGAGGCGCGCGCAGACGCAGGCGAGGTCGTGGCCCTCCGGACGCCCGCATGACGGCGCTGCGCATTCTCTCCTGTGGCCCCGGCGTTACCGTGCAGGATGGCGGCCGCCACGGTTATCTCCGCTATGGCGTGACGGTGGCCGGGCCGATGGATGCCCTCGCCCACGCCGTCGCCAACCGCGCCGTCGGGAACCGCGAGGACAGCGCGGCCCTCGAGATCTCGCTCGGGGGCATCGAGATCACCGCCGAGGACGGCCCGCTGACGATCGCGGTGGCAGGGGGAACCTTCCAGACGACGCTCGACGACCAGCCTCTGCCGGCGGCGGTCGTCGCGACGCTCGAACCGGGTGCGAAGCTGCGGCTGCGCGCCGGCGCGGCGGGCATGTGGTGCTATCTCGCCGTTGCAGGGAAGCTCGATCTCCCCGCCGTTCTCGGTTCGCGCGCGACGCATGCGCGCACAAGCATGGGTGGCCTCGACGGGCGGATGCTGCAGGCCGGCGACCGGATTGCGGTGTCGCCGGGCGCGCGCGCAGCGGACAGCGGAACGATCGTCGCACCGCTGCTCAACCTGCCGGCCGATGTCATCAGGGTGCTGCCCGGCCCACAGCAGGACTATTTCGCCGAAGACCAGATGGCGGCCTTTCTGGCTGGGCCCTGGCGGATCTCGCCGCGCGGTGACCGCATGGCCTGCTTTCTCGAAGGCCCTGTCCTGCGCCATGCGGGGGGCTTCAACATCCCCTCCGACGGCGTCGCCATGGGCGCGATCCAGGTTCCCGGCGAAGGCCAGCCCATCGTGCTGATGGCGGACCGCCAGTCGACCGGGGGCTACCCCAAGATCGCGACCGTGATCGGCGCCGATCTCGGCCGCCTCGCCCAGGCGCGTCCGGGAACCGAGATCGCCTTCAGGGCTGTGTCACATGGCGAGGCGGTCCGCGCGCTGGCGGAGCAGCGGGCGTCCCTTGATGCGCCGATCGCGATCGAGCCGCTGCGGCGGGACCGGTTCAGCTCCGAATTCCTGCTCGGCCGGAACCTCGTCGGCGGGTGGATCGACGCGCGGCAGCCTGGCTGAACGGGGACCCCTCGCCTTTCAGGCCGCCTCCTCGATGAAGGTCGCGACGAAGCGCACGAGTTCGCTCTGGCGCGCCGTCCCCGTCTTGGCGAAGAGGCGCTGGAGATGGGTGCGGGCCGTCGTCCGAGCGATGCCGAGCTTCCTGGCGGCGACGACGGTGTCGAGGCCCTTGACGATGAGGCCGAGCATGCGCGCTTCGGTGGGGGTCAGGCCGCAGGCCTCGGCGACCTCGTCGACCTTGCGGTCGATCATGCGTTGCGGATCGTCGACCGTCAGCACGAACAGATCCATGCCGGCTTCGGCGAGATGCACGGCATCCACGATCGCCTGACGGCCGCAGCGAAGGACGAGCGGCAGCCGGATCTCTTCGGACGCCGCGCCGGAGCAGCGGCGCTTGAGCCAGGTCTGCAGCCGCGCTGCGAAGAGCTTGTCGCAACAGGTCAGGCGCCCGTCGCCACCGAGGCCTTCCCGCGCCAGTGCCGCCGCTCCCGGACTGCTGAAATGCACACGCAGATCGGCGTCGATGATGAAGAGCGGCTTGCCGCCGCGGCCATGTTGCGGCGCGTTGTCCTGCCGGTGATCGGCACGGGGCGGGACGGCCTGAAGCGCCGCGGTGGATGGAATGCTGAAGATCATAGACATGCGAGGAGCATCTCCGATTCCGAGCATGGTCGCGGTCTCCCGTGGAACAGCCGGTCAGCCCCGGACATGACATTCAGGCTTGTTCGGCCTCCTTCATTGGTCGCGACAGGTCGCATGGTGGTTCAACAGGCCGCCGCCCTTGCGCAGCCGCACCATCGGCGCGCGGGCCGCGCTCAGATGCGCAGCGAGAGCTTGTAGGTATAGGTGTCGCCCCGAAACAGGCCTTCGACATATTCGAGCATGTCGCCGTCACGGCCGAAACTGCGGCGCTTGATCAGCAGGCAGGGCAGCGGCGTGGCGAAGCCGAAGATGGCGCATTC
The DNA here is from genome assembly GCF_042466375.1 of Allobosea sp. R86505. NCBI lineage: Bacteria > Pseudomonadati > Pseudomonadota > Alphaproteobacteria > Hyphomicrobiales > Alloboseaceae > Allobosea > Allobosea sp. R86505. Next base: position 4,560,134 of record NZ_JAXHPY010000001.1, read on the forward strand.
GTCGACGGTCGGTGCCGTCGCCTCGATGGTCTGCTCGCAATGCGCCAGCGGCGCGCCGAGCGCCGCGAGTTGTGCATAGACTGACCCAGTGAGATCGGCCTGCTCGAGCGCGGGCGCGCGTTCGAGATTGTACCAGGCGACCTCGCGCGACAGCGGAATCGCGTCTCCGCTTCGAACACGCACCAGCTTGAGGAAGCGGGCTGACGCGGGAAGGCCGAAGACCTGCGCAATCGCGCCGTCGATGACCACGGCCCGCTCCAGGATGCGCGACGACGGCACGCGGCCGAGATCCCGCATTTCCTCGGTGAAGCCCTTGAGGCGGTCCATGCCGGAATGCAGCCGCGAGCCCGGGCCCTGCACGATCGAGCCCAGACGTCCCTGCGCGCTCAGCAGCTTGCGCTGGCGCAGCGCGTTATAGGCCCGCTGCACGGTGCTGCGGCTGAGCGCCAGCCGCTCGGCCAGCTGCCGCTCGGCCGGCAACGTCGTCCCCGCGGGTAGGGTGCCGTCGCCGATCAACTGCGTGAGCTGATCCTCGAGCTGCTGATACAAGGGCTTGGCGGTATCATTGCGCAGTTCGAGGAGATCCTGGAACGGCGGCCTCGCCAGAACGTTGGGCAGCTTGCGCGGTGTCATCGGCGGCGGGGATGCGGCATCCGCCCGTCCAGCGAACGACAGGGATCAAAAGCCATGGCCAAAGCGTCTGTGTTCGTTCTCGGCAGTTTCGTGGTGTCCTGTTCGGCCAAGGTCTCACGCTTCCCCCGCCCAGGAGAATCGCTCGCAGCCGATATCGTCACAATCGAACCGGGAGGCAAGGGACTGAACCTCGCCATTGCCGCGCGACGCCTCGGCACAGAGGTCGACGGGCTGCTCGCCGTCGGGGACGACCTGGCCTCGAGCTTCGCCGCGCCGGCGCTCGAGCAGGCCGGGCTGCCGGCGGCGATGCTGATCCGCGTCGCCGGAAAGACCGGCAGCGGTGTCGGCTTCACCGACGCACAGGGTGAAACCTGCCTCGCCGTCGACGCCGGCGCCAACCGAGCGCTCGGGACGGAGCATGTGCGCGCGGCGGCCGACCGGCTGGCGGCCTGCGACCTCGTGATGGCTCAATTCGAGATCGGCGACGCGCCGATCCGGGAGGCCTTCGCGCTGGCGCAGCGGAGCGGCATCGCGACCCTGCTCAATCCCTCCCCCTTCAGGCCGGTCGCCCCGGAGATCCTGGCCGATACGCATATTCTCGTGCTCAACCAGACGGAGGCGGAAGCGCTGGCAGAGCAGATCCTGCCCGGATGCCTCGACCCCGCCGAGCCGGCCCGCTTCGTCGCGGAATGGGGGCCCGCGGTGCTCGCCCACGGTCCCCGTCTCGTCGTGATGACGCTCGGCGCGGCCGGTGCGGTCGCGCTCTCCGCCGAGGGAGCGACGGGCCAAGCCGCGCTGCCGGTCGACTCGGTCGATTCGCTCGGTGCGGGCGATGCCTTTGCCGCAACGCTCGGTGTCGCCCTGGCCCGGCGGCGAAGCACGGCCGAAGCCCTTCTCCACGCCGCGGCGGCCGGCGCCATCGCAACGCGTCGGCCGGGTGTGTTCCAGGCGCTCGGGACACAGGCGGACATCGATCAGCTCATCGGGACGTCGCGCTGAGAGGCTCACCTGGAATGGACTGCTTTTGGACTTTCCGACTGCGCCTGCCGATGGTAGGTTCGGTGGTCGGGTCCGCATGGGCAGCACGGCGAACGAGGATTGGCGATGTCCGTCCCCAGCATCGATACGGTGATCGCGACGGTGGACAGCCTGCTCGAAGGCGCACTCGATGACGCCCGCATGCCGGCCGCCGTCGAGCAACTGAGGCAGCTCTTCGATGGCTCGAAAGCGTGCCACGCCTCGCTCGGGCCTGGCCTGTCGCCAGCCGACGCGGTCAGCACCAACAGTGACGAGGCGATGCAGCGGCGCTGCTACACGGATTTGTCGGATGAGTTTCTTCGCTTCGGCGATGCGCTGCGTGCCGTGCCCGTCGGCACCGTCTATCGCGACGGCGATCTCTTCGGCCTCGAGGCGCTGCGGGCCAGCCGGGGCTGGCGCGAATGGATGGCGCCGCAGGACATGTATGGCGGCATCGGCTGCCGCCTGGGCGAAAGCCGCACCCGCCAGTGGTTCTTCGACGTTCAGCGCGGGCAGCGTCAGGAGCCGTTCGGTCCAAGCGAGGTCGCCCTGCTGCAGCGCCTGACGCCTCTGCTGCGTCGCGTTTCGATGCTCAGCCGGGAGGTGGGGCAGTTGCGCCTGCAGCGCGACGAGGCGCGCAGCGCGCTCGATATGGTGACGCTGGCGATCATCCTCGTCGAGCGGGACGGACGCGTCGTCTATGTCAACCGCAGCGCCGACGACCTCCTGTCGGGCCCGGACGGCCTGCTCTCCCTACGGCTGAGCCGCCTGGTCGCCCGGCACCCGGGCGACCAGCGCGATCTCAAGCGGCTGCTGGAGGGCGCCTTCGGCGCCCGAGACGAATTCGGCGGGCAGCGCAGCAGCCTGATTCTGCGCAGCGATCGCGAAGAGACCCAGTCCCTGTCGATCTGTGTGGTCCCCGCGTCACCACGCCGGGCCGATCGACCCTCGCCCGAGCGGCTGCTGATCGCGCTGAAGCCGCTCGGGCAGGTCGACGAAATCGCTGCGAGCAGCCGCCAGCTCTTCCACCTCACCGACTGCGAAGCCCGTATCGCTTCCGCCCTCGCCGGGGGGCTGTCGCTCGCGCAGGCGGCGGCCCTGCAGGGCGTCAGGATTTCGACCGCCCGGACGCATCTCGCGCGCATCTTCCAGAAGACCGACACGCGGCAGCAGAGCCAGCTCGTCGCGTTGCTGCAAGGCGCCGTCCCGCCGTTGCGCGGCCCCCTCTAGACCCAGCGCCTCCGACCACGGCCGCGCCGCCGTCTCCACGATCGCGTGATCGACGCGACGGAGCGCGCCGGCTCGCGGCCATGAAGGACCGGGGGACCGGCGTGATCGTCAACATCATCGGCGGCGCGGGTCGCAGCCCGCGCTACGACTACATCTGCGGTGGCACGGGCAACGCCGCGCTGATGGCCTTCACCAGGGCGGTGGGTGGACACTCGGTGGATTGGGGAGTCCGGGTCTTCGGGGTCAACCCCGCCCAGACGCGCACCGACCGCATCATCTCGCTCAGCCGGACGCGTGCGAAAATCCGCTTCGGCGACGAGGAACGCTGGGAAGAGATGCTGACCGGCCTGCCGCTCGAACCGGCTGATCGAGCCGGAGGAGATCGCCAATGCGGCGGCGTTCCTGAGCTCGCCCGCCTGCGGCTATGTCAGCGGCACCGTGCTGGACGTCGACGGTGGCGGCGCATACCGGAGTTGAAGCCCCTTGACGCAAAAACGCCCGCGGCTTTTGGCTGCGGGCGTTTTGTGGTGTTTTGATTTGGTTGCGGGGGCACGCAGCGACCGATACCGACATCTGCTGGTGGTGCCGATCTGAACCGAGAAGTTCAAGCCGAACGCAGGCCTCACATGGACTCGAGCGGTAACACTTTGGCCGCTCAGCGCCATCTCAAGCTCTGCCAGAGGGACGGGAAGACCGAGTTCGTCACCGCTGAGAGGCCTCGGCAGCAACAGGCCCTGTCGCACCGGCGCCGAGCGAGCGCTGCACCATGACGCTGTCGGACCATTTGCCATAGCGATAGGCGACACCCGGCAGCAATCCAACCCTGACGAAGCCGAAGCGCTCGTGAAGAGCAAGCGAGGCGGTGTTCTCCCCGTCGATATAGCCGATCATCTGGCGGAAGCCGGCCACAGCGCAGGCGTCGATCAGCGCCTGCATCAGCAGCCTCCCGATGCCACGTCCGAGATGCTCGTGATGCACGTAAATCGAATGCTTCACCGTGAAGCGGTAGGCCGGACGCTTGCGAAAGGGAACGACATAGGCATAGCCCACGACCTCGCCGCCGCGCGTCGCCACAAGATGCGGCAGGCGGCGGTTGCGCAGGTTCTTGCGGCGATCCTTCAGATCGTCGGGCTTGGGGGTTCCGGTCTCTTCGACCTCGGCCTCGATGCCGCGGCGGATATGCCGACGATAGATGGCCAGCATGGGCTCGACATCGTCGTCGCGCGAGGGACGCACGAAGATCGGCAGGTCAACATCCATGGCGTCGTCCGACCTCAGTGCTCGAACCGGCTCGCTGACCACATAGGTGTGTAGGCGGACCCGACCGTCAGCGTCATGCTCGCGATAGACGCCCTGAATCTCGACGTCGAAACCCGGGAAGGCATTGAAGCAGGCCTCGAACATCCTGAGATAGTCGATCATCGGCTTGGCCCGCTGACACAGGCGCTCGCCCGGCACGATGGTGGCGATGCCGGGAGGGTAGACAACGAAGGGCGTGGTGGCGATCCGCCCGGCGATCGCATCGATCGGCAGATAGTCGACATCGTTGCGGACGAGGCAGCGGGCGGCGTCATGCGGCGACATCGCCATCTCCGGCAGATGCTCCGGGGAGAATTGCCGGTTCTGAAGCTCGCTGACCTGATGATCGCGGAAGAAGCGGTGCATCTCGCCACAGAGGTCGCGCAGGCGCACGCCCTCATAGCGCGCCGGCCTGCGCCGATAGAACTCCGGGATCGCGTCTTCGAGCAGGGCGTTATCGTCATGCAGTTTCTTGAAGGCGACGAGCCCGCTGATCAGCGTGCCGGCCTTGCTGGCCTCGACGCCCGGCGTCAGCAGGAAGAGCAGCGAGTTGAGGTCGTTCTTCTCGGCCACGATCCGGTTCTCGCGCAGGAACTGGGCGACGACCGGCGCTGGGATGCCATGCTCCGCATAAGCGCCGGTCACACGGTCGAAACCGGGCGTGAGGAGCGTCAGCTTGTTGGGGTCGGTCATGGCGAAGCCCGCTTCCATCGCCGCAAAGCCGTGCCAACCCGCGCCCGGCGCAAGCTGCCAGTAAGCCGGGTCGGCGGCGAGTTGGTCGGTGGCGACCATCTCCCAGGCGATGTCGTGCACGCCGCCCGGGCGCGCGGCATCGAGGATCGACACACGCTCCGGCACAAACGGCTCGAAGAACCAGCGGCGCTCAACCCGCGCCTCCTTCTCCTCAAACTCGCGTCGGACCGCCCGGATCTTCTTGCGCAGCTCGATGCCGAGTCGGATCGTGTCGTCCCAGAGCACTTCGCCCGATCGGCCCTTCATCATCTGCGCGCCGACATCTAGCGAGGCGAAGAGCGGGTAGAAGGGCGAGGTCGAAGCGTACTGCATGAAGCTCTCATTGAAGCGGCGGTGCTCGACGCGCCGCTTCTGGCCCTTGATGTGCCGGTCCTTGATGTGGATCTGTGAGGCCTGGCTGAAGCTCGCGAGCTGCTTGTGCGTCGATTGCGTGGCAATGATGCCCGGCGAATCGGGCCCCAACCCCGTGAGCCCCATGGCAAAGCGCCCGGCATAGAGCGGGTGGAACTTCATGAAGCCAGCCCAAGCCTCGTCGAAGAGGATGTAGTCGCAGAGATGGCCGATCTTATCGAGGATCATCTGGGCGCTGTGGATCGTGCCGTCATAGGTGCATTGCTCGACCACCGCGACGCGGAAGGGGCGCGGCTTCTGCCAGGCATCCTTGTCCTTGACCAGCGGGTTGGTCCGGATGCGCTCGCGCAAAGCCTGCTCGTCGAAGGCCTCCCAGCGCATCGGGCCGATCAGCCCCCAGGCATTGCGCGCGGTCGGTACATAGATCGGAATGCCGCCGGAGATCAGCAGCGCGCCGTGATGGGCAGCCTTGTGGTTGTTGCGGTCGAACAGGACGAGGTCGTCGTCGGTGACCAGCGCGGCGAGAGCGACCTTGTTTGAGGTCGAGGTGCCGTTGAGGACGAAGTAAGTCTTCTCCGCCCCGAAGATCTGCGCCGCTTCCTTCTGGGCCTTGAGGGCCGGACCCTCATGGGTCAGCAGGTCGCCAAGATCCAGCACGGAATTGTCGAGGTCGTCACGGAACACCGCCTCGCCGAGATGCTCCATGAAGACCCGGCCGATCGGGCTGCGGCTGTAGAAGACGCCGCCATTGTGGCCGGGGCAGGTCCAGAGATGATTGCCCTCCTCGGCATAGTCGACCAGCGCGCCGAAGAACGGCGTCTTCAGCGTCTCGGCATATTGCTTCAGCCGGCTGATCAGGCTCTTGGCGATGAAGGGCGGCGTTTCCTCGGAGAGGAAGATGTAGCCGTCGATGAAATCGAGCACCTCGACCGGCACATCCTCGAAGCGCTTTCGGCGGATCAGCAAAATGATCGGGAATTCGAGCCCGCGCCGGCGCATCAGGTTGATCAGCGCCGCCGTCTTGCCCTCCAGCCCCTTCTTGCCCCAGTCGACGACCATGCAGCCGATCGCCGCGTCGGTCTGGACCGCGATTTCGGCATCTTCGAGCTTGCGTGCCTTGACGACCTCGAAACCGGAGCGCTCGATCTCGTCGACGATCTGGTGGAAGCGGATGCCCTCGAGGTCCTCCGCGTCGAAGTTCGGCGTCGCGAAGAGAAAGGTGAAGCGCCTGAAATAATCCATAACGACCCCGACATTGCCAACCGGCAGGTATCCCCTCCGTTTATGACGGAACGACGAAACCTCTTGCTGAAGAAGCCCCGACCGAGAGCCTGACCAATCGACGTGTCGCCTGCGACGGGCACGTCGGTTGATGAACTGTCCGAAAACCGTCACCGGTTCGACGCCTATTCCCGCCATGCTGCATTGCGGTGGGGGGGCAACGATGTTTTCGCTGCAAGGTCAGAAAGTCCTCGTCGTCGGCATCGCCAATGAGCATTCCATCGCCTGGGGATGCGCCAAGTCTTTCCGTCAACAGGGGGCCGATCTCGCCGTCACATGGCTCAATGCGAAGGCCGAACCCTTTGTTCGCCCGCTCGCCGAGTCGCTCGACGCGCAGATCATGGCGCCGCTCGACGTTACGCAGCCCGGCGCGATGGCGGCGCTGTTCGACGAGATCGGCCAGCGCTGGGGCCGGCTCGACACGTTGCTGCACTCGATCGCCTTTGCGCCGAAGGCGGACCTGCAGGGCCGCGTGATCGATTGCTCGTCCGAGGGTTTCGCGCAGGCGATGACGATCTCGGTCCATTCCTTTCTGCAGATGCTGCGGCTCGCCGAGCCTCTGATGCCCGCTGGCGGCACCTGCCTGTCGGTATCGTTCTTCGGCTCCTCGCAGGTCGTGCGCCATTACAACATGATGGGCCCGGTCAAGGCGGCTCTGGAAAGCGCCGTTCGCTATGCGGCCGCCGAACTCGGCGAGCAGGGAATCCGCGTTCATGCGCTCTCGCCGGGTCCGCTGGCGACCCGCGCCGCCTCCGGTATCGATCACTTCGACGAATTGCTCGACGCGGCCGCCAGCCGCGCTCCGACGCGCCATCTCGCCACGATCGAGGATGTCGGCGCAGTGGCTGCCTTCCTGGCCTCTCCGGAGGCCCGCAATCTCACCGGTGGCATTCACGCCATCGATGGTGGCTTCTCGATCATCGCCTGAAGGATACCCGAGCCATGGCCAGCGTCTTCGACCTGTTCGACCCCGGCGTCTCGTCGGGTCTGCCGCGCCCGCAGGGCGATGCCATGGCCATGTTTCAGCGAGGCCTCGCCAGCGCGAAGCGTGAATCCGAGGCCTGCGCCAGCACGGGCGACATCTTGTCGGCCGCCGCGGCGCGCCAGGGCAAGCGCATGCTGGACACCCATGCCGAGCGCAGCCGAAAGCTCTTGGAAGAGACCGGTGCGGTCCTGTCGGCCCTGCATCAGGCCCAGGGCAAGACCGCGTTGCCGCAGGCCTGGCTCGAGTATCAGCGCGACGCCGCCGAGCGCGCGATCCTGGCCGCTGACACGCTGCGCAAGCGTGGCGACATCTTTCTGGCGCATGAAGCGGCCGACTGCCCGCCGGTCCTGATCTACGACTACGAAACCGTGATGGACGGGCGCGACCAGCCCTACCCTTCCAACTACATGCTGCTGCGCATCCTGCCGCCGGACGGCGTCGTCATCGACGACACGTTGCGGCCCTACATCATCATCGACCCGCGCGCCGGCCACGGGCCCGGCATCGGCGGATTCAAGACCGACAGCCAGGTCGGCGTCGCGCTGCGCGAAGGCCACCCGGTCTATTTCGTCGCCTTCCGCAGCCGGCCTGAGCCGGGCCAGTACCTCTCTTATGTCACACGCAGCGAGGCGGCCTTCGTGCGCGAGGTGATGCGCCGGCATCCGAAAGCGCCCAAGCCGGTCGTGACCGGCAATTGCCAGGGCGGGTGGGCGACGCTGCTGCTGGCGGCCACCAACACCGACCTGACCGGGCCGATCGTCATCAACGGCGCGCCGGTCGCACCCTGGGCCGGCCGCATCGGCGAGAACCCGATGCGCTACAATGCCGGCGTGCTCGGCGGGACCTGGATCCCGATGTTCCTCTCAGACCTCGGTGGCGGCATCTTCGACGGCGCGCATCTGGTCCAGAACTTCGAGATGCTCAACCCGTCGCGAACCCTTTTTCGCAAATACACCGACCTGTTCCGCGACATCGACAAGGGCGACACGACCTTTCTGGAATTCGAGAAATGGTGGGGCGGTTTCTTCCTGCTGACCGAGCCGGAAATTCGCTGGATTGTCGAACAGCTCTTCGTCGGCAACCGCCTGTCGAAGAACGAGGCCCGGCTCGAGCCCGGCCGGCCGGTCGATCTCAAAGCGATCCGCGCGCCGATCATCGTCTTCGCCAGCCATGGCGACAACATCACGCCGCCGCAGCAGGCGCTGAACTGGATCGCCGAGACCTATGCCGATGTCTCGGAGATTCGCATCCGCGGCCAGCGCATCATCTACATGGTGCATGATCAGGTCGGCCATCTCGGCATCTTCGTCTCCTCCCAGATCGCCAAGCGCGAGCATGCCGAGGTCGGCACGACGCTTGAGACGATCGAGGCGCTGGCACCGGGCCTCTACGAGATGCGCATCGAAGACGTGAAGGTGGAAGCGGGCCGTCAACGCTTCACCGTCGGCTTCGTCGAGCGGACGCTCGATGACATTCGCGCCCTCGACGACGGCTATGCCGACGAGCGACCCTTCGCCGCCGTGGCGCGGGCCTCCGAGGTCCAGGCCCAGATGTACGACACGCTGATGCGCCCGGTCGTCAAGGCGCTGGTGACGGAGACCGCGGCCGAGGCCAGCCGGGCGCTGCATCCGCAGAGGATGATCCGGGCACTCGCCTCGTCGCGCAACCCGGCCATGTCGGTGCTGGAGAGCGCGGCCGAGCGGGTGCGCGAGAGCCGTGCCAAAGCCGCGCCGGACAATCCGTTCCTCGCGGCGGAAGCGCTGTGGGTTCAAGCTACGGAGCAGATGATCGACATCTACCGCGACAGCCGCGACCTGATGCATGAACTCGCCTTCTTCGGACTGTGGTCGACACCCTGGGCCCGCGTCTTCGGCCAGACTCACGAGGCGCGCCGCACGCTGAAGAGCACCGACGAATTGCGCGGCCTACCCGAGGTGGCGGCGGCTCTCTACAACATCGAGCGTGGCGGCTTCCCCGAGGCCGTGATCCGCATGCTGATCCTGCTGGCCGACAATCGCGGCACCGTACGCCGTGACCGACTCGAGCGCTCAAGCCAGGTCCTGACCCAGGACGAGCCGTTCAAATCGCTCGGCGCCGAAAGGCGGGCTCTGATCATCCACGAACAGACCCTGATCGCGACCTATGAGCCCGATCGCGCGATCGAAACCCTGCCGAGCCTGCTGTCGACGCCCGAACAGCGCGAACTCGCCTTGAAGACGGTGCGCTACATCCCCGGAGCGGCGACCGAGATGGCCCCGGCAACTCAGACGCTGCTGCAGCGCTTCGCTGCGGCACTGGAACTGCCCCATGACGACGCGGATGTGACCGACGATCCGCTGCTGGACGTCCAGGACACGGCGGGGCTGCTCGACGCCGTGACCGCCAATGCGGAAACCGCCAAGGCCGCCGCTGTCGCCCGGCGGCACCGCAACGGCAAGACCGCAGCCAGACAGGACGATTGAGATGCATCTGACCAACCGAACCTTCGCCGAGCTGCAGCCCGGCGAAACGGCGGAGTTGCGCCGCATCATCACGCCCGACGACCTCTACGTCTTCGCGGCGGCATCGGGCAACTACAACCCGATGCACCTGCCGCAGACCGATGTCGATGGCGACGGCAAGGCCGAGAACATTGCGCCTGGCATGTTCGTCGCTTCGCAGATCTCAGCCGTACTGGGGATGCTGCTTCCGGGCGCCGGCACGCTGTACCGCCGTCAAGTTCTCGATTTTCATGCGCGCGCCCATGCCGGCGACGAGGTTCTGTGCCGGGTCAAGGTTGTCGAGAAGCTGGCCGACGGCGTCGTCCGGATGGAGACGCAGGTCGTGCGGGCCTCCGACGAGGCCCTGATCGTCAGCGGCGAGGCGGTCGTCATCGCGCCGCAGGAGAAGTTCGATCGCGAAGACGTCGAGGTGCCGGGCCTCGTCGTGCAGCGCCACCGGCATTTCGAGAGGCTTCTGGAGCGGGCGCGCCCGCTGCCGGCCCTGCCCGTCGCCGTGGTCTGCCCTCATGACGGCAATTCGCTGGGCGGCGCGCTGCTCGCGGCGAAGGAAACCATCATCACGCCGATCCTGATCGGGCGCGAAGACAAGATCCGGGCCGCTGCGCTCACTCTGGAGGCAGATCTGTCGGGGTTCGAGATCATCAACGTCGTCGGCGATGTCGCAGCGGCGGCGATGGCCTGCCAGCTGGTGCATGAGGGACGCGCCGGGGCCGTGATGAAAGGTCATCTCCACACCGACGATCTGCTCAGGCCGATGCTGGACAAGGCGACGGGCCTGCGGGTCGGGCGGCGCTTCACCCATGTCTTCGTCATGGATGTGCCCGGCCGACCCGAGCCCGTGATGGTGACGGACGCCGCGATCAACATCGCTCCCGACCTCGCGACGAAGGTCGACATCGTCCAGAACGCTATCGATCTCGCCCTCTCGCTCGGCATGGAGCCGCGCGTCGGCGTTCTCTCGGCGGTCGAGACGGTCAATCCCGCGATCCAGTCCTCGATCGATGCGGCGCTGCTATCGAAAATGGCCGAGCGCGGCCAGATCACCGGCGGGCAGGTCGATGGGCCGCTCGCCATGGACAATGCGGTCGACCAGGGCGCGGCCCGCAGCAAGGGCCTCAAGGGCCTGGTCGCCGGCCAGGCCAACATCCTCGTCGTGCCCGGCATCGATGCCGGGAACATGCTCGCCAAGCAGCTCTCTTTCGTCAGCCATGCCGAAGGGGCCGGCCTGGTGCTGGGTGCGCGTGTGCCGGTGATCCTGAACTCACGCTCCGACAGCGCGATGTCGCGTCTGGCCTCCTGTGCTGTCGCCGCCCTGCACCATGCCAATCAAGGAGAGATGGCATGACCGCCGAGACCACCGCTCCGCTGGCGGGCTCAGGGGCCGGCTTTCTGGCGCTGAATGCCGGTTCCTCCTCGCTGAAATTCGCGCTGTTTCCGGCCGAGGGCGACGTTGCGCTGGCCACCGGCCAGGTCGACCGCATCGGCCCGGACGGCGCGATGAAGATCAAGGACGCGGCAGGCGAGCCGATCGCACCGGCGGAAGGCGGCTTCACCGACCATGCCGCGGCGTTGGCGACGGTGATCGCCACAGTCAAGCGCGCCTTCCCGGCGCTGAACTTCGCTGCGATCGGCCATCGCGTCGTCCATGGCGGCATCTTCTACTCCGCCCCGGTGGTGGTGGACGAAGCGGTGCTGGAGACGCTCGCGACGCTGTCGCCCTTCGCGCCGTTGCATCAGCCGCACAACATCGCCGGCATCCGCGCCGCGACCGAGGCGTTTCCGGGCGTGCCGCAGGTCGCCTGCTTCGACACCGCCTTCCATCGCGGCCAGCCCTTCGTCAATGACACCTTCGCCCTGCCGCATCGCTATTACGAGATCGGCGTGCGCCGCTACGGCTTCCACGGGCTGAGCTATGACTATGTCACCGGCGAACTCGGGCGGATCGCACCACATCTGATGTCGGGCCGCGTCGTCGTCGCCCATCTCGGCAACGGCGCCTCGATGTGCGCGATCCATCGCGGCCGTTCGGTCGCCTCCTCGATGGGCTATTCGGCGCTGGACGGCCTGCCTATGGGCACGCGCTGCGGCCAACTCAACCCCGGCGTGATGCTCTACATGCTCGATCAGGAAGGGCTGAACACCGCCCAGATCCGCCAGATTCTCTACAATGAATCCGGTCTGCTCGGGCTTTCCAACGGCCTGTCGAACGACATGCGAACACTCGAGGCGGCCGACAATGCCGAGGCCCATCGCGCCATCGATTACTTCGTCTTCCGCGTCCAGCGTGAACTCGGCGCGATGGCTGCGGTGATGGGCGGCATCGACGCGCTCGTCTTCTGCGGTGGCATCGGCGAGAATTCCCGCGTCGTGCGCCGCCGTGTTTGCGAGCGGCTGGGCTGGATGGGCATCGAGATCGACCATGGCCGTAACGCCGAGAGCGCGACGGTGATCTCCTCGGAATTCTCGCGCACCACGGTGATGATCGTACCGACCCGCGAGGATCTGGTGATCGCACGGGCCGCGCGCGCCGCCGCCGGCCTATCGGAGACCGCTGCCACCTGACCGGAGGCGACCCGCCGTCGACCGCCGCCCTCCCGACACCATCCTTCGCAAATTGCCGGTACCGGAGATGTCCATGACCGCGATCAAGACCATCGGCGTGATCGGCGCCGGCACGATGGGCAATGGCATCGCCCAGATCTTCGCCGTCGCCGGCTTCCCCGTGTTGCTGCAGGACCTCTCCGAGCCGGCCCTCGAGCGGGCCCGCGAGACGATGGCGGGCAGCCTCGGCCGACAGGTCAAGAAGGGACTGTTGACCGATGAAGCGGCCCAGGCGGCGCTCGGGCTGGTGACCGGGACGACTGCGCTGGAAGAGATGGCAGACCGCGACCTCGTCATCGAGGCGATCGTCGAGCGGTTCGACGTCAAGGCCAGCGTGTTGAAGCGGCTCGACGGCATCTGCCGGCCAGATGCGATCTTCGCCTCCAACACATCCTCGATCTCGCTGACGCAACTCGCCGCCGCGTCCGAGCACCCGGGCCGGGTGATCGGCATGCATTTCTTCAATCCCGTCCCGGTGATGCAGCTGGTCGAGATCATCCGGGCCCTCCAGACGGAGGATGCGGTCGCGGACGCAGTGACCGAGGCGACGCGCGCCATCGGCAAAACGCCGCGGGTCAGCAAGGACAGCTACGGCTTCGTGGTGAACCGCCTGCTGGCGCCGCTGATCAACGAGGCGATCAACTGCGTCCATGAGGGGCTCGCCACGCCGGAGGACATCGACAGCATGATGAAGCTCGGCGCCAATCATCCGATGGGACCGCTGGCGCTGGGCGATCTGATCGGGCTCGACGTCGTGCTCAACATCATGGAAACCCTGTATGAGGGCTTCGATGATCCCAAATACCGGGCAAGCCCGCTGCTGAAGCAGATGGTCCATGCCGGTTATCTGGGGCGCAAGACCGGGCGCGGCTTCGCCGAATACAAGGCGTGACGGGAGGCGGCTCGATGGCGGGACGACCCGGGCGATGACGGCGACGCGACGCTTTCAGGCCAAGGACGGCGCCTGGCTCGTCTACCGTGACGAGGGCTCCGGCCCGCCGGTGCTGGCTCTGGCCGGTCTGACGCGCGACGGCCGTGACTTCGACTATCTGGCGCGGCGGCTGAGTGGTATCCGCCTGATCCGCCTCGATTCGCGCGGCCGGGGCGGTTCCGACTGGACCGGCTCGGAGACCTACAGCGTCGCGCAGGAAGCGCAGGACGCGCTGACACTGCTGGACCATCTCGGCATCCCGCGCGCCGCGATCATCGGCTCCTCCCGGGGCGGACTTCTCGGCATGGTGATGGCCGCGACCGCGCCCGACCGGGTGGCGGGGCTGTGCCTGAACGATGTCGGCCCCGTGCTGGAGCGCGAGGGGCTGGCTCGGATCGGGCGCTATATCGGCGAGAAACCAGCCGTCGACAGCCTCGAGGAGATCGCCGACCGCATGCCGCTTGTCATGCCGGGCTTCGGCGAGGTGCCGGAACTGCGCTGGGTCGAGGAAACGCTGCGCCATTATGTCGAGACGCCCCAAGGCATCGACCTGCCTTACGATCCGGCGCTGCGACAATCCTTTGATGCCGCCATGGCCAAGCCGCTCGGCGATGCCTGGCCCCTCTTCGAAGCCTGCAAGAGCATCCCCCTGGCGCTGATCCACGGGGCCAATTCGGACGTGCTGAGCACTGCCACGGCCGACGCGATGCAGGCGCGTCGGCCCGACATGATCCGGGTCGAGTTGGCCGATCGCGGCCATATCCCCTTCCTCGACGAACCGGCCGCTCTCGCGGCGATCGAGTCCTGGCTCAGGCTCTGCTTCCCAGATGGCGAGGATCAGCCCACAGCTGACAGAAAGCGGCTGTCTGATCCGGAGGCTTGATGTGTCGAGGACGCGCGCCGCGGCGAGCCCCTGCCGCCGGCAAGTGGTTCAGCCACTGAGTTTGGTCAATGCGGTCTGGCGATCGTCGCAGACGGTCAGGATCTGAAGGAAACCGCTGATCGCGAAGACCTCATTCACGCTGGGCGTCAGGCCGATCAGGACCAGACGACCGCCAATCTCCTTGAGCCGCTTGGCGACGACAAGGACGACGCGCAGGCCGGCGCTGGAGACATAGGCCACATCGGAAAAGTCCAGCACGAGCCGGTTTGCGCCCTGCTTGATCTGATCCGTGATCGAGGCTTCGACCGCCGCCGCATTGACGCTGTCGAGCCGACCCTTCAGGGCCAGGACAAGAACGTCCTCAATCCAATCCGACTCGATCATGAGCGGATGATCTCCATCATCATGGCAGCACCGGCAGCCGGCGCTCCCGTTTCGGTAAGAGTGACGTCAGGCATCGGCGGCAGCGCTGGCCGTCGGGGTGGGAAAGAGCAGCGTGAGCGTGATGACGTTGCGATCATCGTCCCGGCTGTAGCTGACCTCGTCGATCAGGGTTCGGACGAAATGGATCCCGAGACCGCCGACTGGTCTGTCCTCCAGCGGGGAGGTCGTGTCGGCGACAGCCACTTCGAAGGGATCGAAAGCCACGGCCTGGTCGATCAGGCGGACGACGACCCGATCGTCGTGACGGCGCATCTCGATGTCGATTTCACCGTCCTTCCGCTCGGCATAGCCATAGGCAATGGTGTTGGTGATGAGTTCGTCGAGCGCGAGATTGAGCTTGAACACCATCGGCGGCGGCAACTGCAGGGAATCGGCGAGATATTCGATCGCATCCGCCAGCTTACGGATTTCGTGCGTGTCGCTACGAAGAACGACATGAATTCCACGAGCCAGCATTCCGGCGCCCCAAGCGTAAAGCCGTCATCGGATAACGATGACTAGGGTTCGATTGCGACGGATCGATTACGACGGCGGACCGATGTGACCTTCCTCGTTCTGTCACGATTGATCCTCTAAGGTGCCAGCCTAGGGAGATGGGCGTGATCGAGCATTCCGGCGACTTCGCGAAGCGGTTGGGCGAGCTTTGCGGCGAACTTGCGCGTGGCGACTACGACCATATCGACAGCCTGTTCGCGATGACCGTCGCAGCCGATGCTCCGCCTGTGATCCAGGAACTGGCGGAAGCCTTCGGCAGCATGGCGGTGCAAATCGAGGCGCGCGAATATCGCCTGAGCGAGATGCTGGCTGAACTCAAGGAAGCCAATCGTCGGCTCGAAGAGGCCCATCGCAGTGTCACCACCGAGAACCTGACGCTGCGCGGCGAAGTCCAGCGCCTGTCGATCGAGATCGACCAGACACGCAAGGAGCGCGAGGTCTCCGAGATCGTCGAGACCGACTACTTCCGGACGCTGCAGGAGCGGGCGCGCCAGATGCGCCAGCGCCACGGCAGCTGACATCGAACGCCGGGGCCCGACCGCATGACCGTGATCGTATCGACGCATTCCTACCGCGGCGGCACCGGCAAATCCAACACCACGGCCAATATCGCCGCTCAACTGGCCCATCGCGGCCGGCGCGTCGCGATCATCGACACCGACATCCAGTCGCCGGGCATCCACGTTCTCTTCAATGTCGACCCCGACCAGTTGCGGTACACGCTGAACGACTTCCTGTGGGGACGCTGCCGGATCGAAGAGGCGGCCCATGACGTCACCGACTGCCTCGTCGACCTCGCCGGCGTACATCCCGGCAGCAAGGGTGGCTGCGTCATGCTGGTGCCATCCAGCATCCGGCCCGGCGAGATCGCCCGCGTGATCAAGGAAGGCTATGACGTCAACCTGCTCAATGATGGCTTCCAGGAAATCGCCAGCCGTCTCGCGCTGGATTATCTGCTGATCGACACCCATCCCGGCGTGAATGAAGAGACCCTGCTCTCGATCGCGATTTCGGACACGCTGCTGCTGATTCTGCGCCCTGACCATCAGGATTATCAGGGCACAGCCGTTACGCTCGATCTGGCGCGGCGGCTCGGCGTGCCGCAACTGCTGTTGATCGTCAACAAGGTCCTGCCTTCGCTGGACTTCCGTCAGTTGTCGGACCGGATCGCCAGCACCTACCGCGTTCCCGTCGCGGCCGTGCTGCCGCTGACGGAGGAGATGGTTCGGCTCGGCAGCGGCGGACTGTACTCGCTCATTGCGCCGCAGACGGCCTATGCCGAAGGGATCGCGGCGATTGCCGCGCTGGTCGATACACCTGCTGCCGAGGAGGGCGCTCGTCCAAGCGGCGGCTGAGCGTTAGCCAGCGAGAGGCGGCGTGCCGTAGAATGCGCGCTGGAATGCTCCGGCATCGACTGGGCGAAGCGCCGGGTCGAAGGCGAGCGCTCCAGCAAGGACGGTCCAGGCCTGGTCGGACAGCCCCGCCGGACGCTGCGCGGTCAACCGCTGGTCGCGGGCGGCGACGGCCGAGGCGCCCGAGAACGGGTGATGCCCCGAGAGGATCAGGTAAACGACGCAGGCCAGTCCGTAGACATCGTCGCAGGGCTCGCGGGCCGCGCCCTCGATCATGCCGGGACTGGCATAGGGCAAGGTCAGGCCGCCCAGCGTGGTCGGATCGAAGCCGCCGGCGCGGGTCGCGCTGGCGATGCCGAAATCCAGCAGCTTGACCGTGTGCTGCAGGCTGACGAAAATATTCGCCGGTTTGATGTCGGCATGAACGACGCTGCACTGATGGGCATGGGCGAGCCCGGCACACAGACCGCGAATGATCGCATCCGTCATCGTCGGCGGCGGGGGCTTCCCGGGTGTCTTGGCGAGCAGCACGTCCAGCGGCACGCCATCCAGCAATTCCATGACAATGAAGGGGTGCTGTCCATCGCGCTCGAAATCGTGGACCGTGACGATATTGGGATGAGCCAGATCCTGAGCCTTGCGGGCTTCGGCCTCGATCGTGCGGAGGGCGTCCGGATGACGCCGAAAATCTCCGGACAGGAGCTTGATCGCGACATAGGGCTGACGGTGCATCGCCTCGAGGCGGCGGCGATCGACCGCGCTATAGACCGTTCCCATCCCCCCGCGTCCAATTTCGCTGTCGAGGATGAAGCGGTCCTTCAGCATCGTGCCGATGCCGATCGCCCGCGTCTCCTGACGGGGATCGAGTTCGAAGCGTCGGGCTCGGCCAGCCTCGGCATTGCTGGCGTCGCGGCGGAAGCGCAGGCTGCGAAAATCGGCGAGGTTGGCGTCGAGTGCTGCATCGTCGCGCGGGCTCTTGTCGCCGCGCCCGCGCCCGCGCAACCCGGTGAAATTGCCGATCAGCGCATCGACTATGACCTCGTCGACCCGGTCGCGCATCGCTTGGCCCGTGGGCATGGCTTGGCCCGTCGGCATCGCTTGGCCGATCGGCATAGCCTGGCCCGTCGGCAAGGCCACCGCCGGCGCTTGCGGCGCGGGCGCGGGGCGGCCCGCCAGCGGCACGGTCGGCTCGTCGAGCACATCCTGTGTCGCCTGCCGGGACGACAGGCCGAGCTCGGTGCAAATGAGGGCCTGGAGATCGACCGGCAGACGGCCGAGATCCACCCAGTATTGCAGCCGCTCAGGAATCGCCCCGTGCTGATCCCCCGCTGCGCGCAGGCTCTTCAGCGCGATCACGAGCCTGTCGAAGGGCAGCCGGCCTGCGAAGAAGGATTCGAGGCAGCGGTCGATCTCGGCTGCGCTATCCATGTGGACCTCGGACTGCCCGCATACCGTTCCTGCGCCCGCTCATCTCAGAAAGGAGGCCGAATCGCATAGCGTTGCAGCTTCTCGACCAGGCTGCGGCGTGAGATCTGCAGCACGCGCGCGGCCCGGCTTTGATTCCAGCCGGCCTCGCGCAAGCGGTTCTCGATGATGATGGCCTCATATTGGCGCACGGCCGAGCGCAGGCTGGCGTCATTCACCGACGCGGCCGGTGGGATGACAATCTCGGCCGACATCCGGGCGAGATGGGCCGGCAGATGTCTGAGATCGATCCGCTCGTCGCCATCGACCAGCAGCGCGGCGCGTTCGGCGATGTTCTTCAGTTCGCGGACATTGCCGGGATAGCGCCAGCGGCACAGAGCGTCGAGCGCATGCGGCGTCAAGGCGAAGGGCGGCCGCCCATGGCTCAGAGCAATGCGGTTCAGGAAGAAATCGAGCAGAACCGGAATATCCGAGGGCCGCTCGCGCAACGGGGGTATCGTCACCGGGAAGACGCTGAGCCGGTAATAGAGATCCTCGCGGAAGAGGCCCTGAGCGATTTTCAGCGGCAGATCCGCATTGGTGGCCGCAACAATCCGGACATCAACGCGCTCCAGCCGCGTGTCACCAAGCCGCCGCACCGAACCCTCTTCGAGCAGCCGCAGGATCTTGGCCTGGAGGCTCAGCGGCATGTCACCGATTTCGTCGAGAAACAGCGTGCCGCCATGGGCCTCATGGACCAGCCCCTTCTTGTCCGACACGGCCCCGGAAAAGGCGCCTTTGCGGTGCCCGAACAGCTCGCTCTCCAGCAGCGTCTCGGGCAGAGCGGCACAGTTCTGCGCGATGAAGGGGCGCTCATGGCGCTTGCCGAGTCGGTGCACGGCCTGGGCGAAGACCTCCTTGCCCGTGCCGGTCTCGCCCAGAAGGAGCACCGCCACCGGCGATGAGGCCGCCCGCCGCGCCAGATCGAGCGCAGCCTGGAAGCTCGGGCTTTCGCCGATGATCTGATCGTCGGTATTGGCGGTCAGCACCTTGAGACGTGTGTTTTCCTGGGTCAGATCTGCATTACGCCGGTCAAGCTGACGGATGAGGTGGCGGTTTTCCTCAAACAGCCGGGCATTCGTCATGGCGACCGCCGCATGCGCCGCAAAGGAGGCGATGACGCGCTCGAACGCCTTGGGCAGCGCGCCGATCTGACTGTCGGGCGTCAGCCTGACATTGATCAGTTGTAATACTCCGAGCGTGACGCCCTCGACATTCCACAAAGGCGCGACGACGAAAGAGCGCGTACGGTAGCCGAAACGCGCATCCTGCTCGTAGAGCGCCGCGAAGTCGAAATTGGTGTAGTCGTAGACGTCAGCAAGGTTGACGGTCTTGCCGGTCACCGCGCTGAAGACATTGGCATCACGCAGGTTGAATGCGTTGCCCTCAGCATAGACCGGGATCTCATGCGCCAAGGACGCGGCCTCCGGCGCAGCATCGTTCTGACCCACCAAACCGTGAAGATGGCGCCCCGTGCGGTCGAGCACCAGAACCCGCCCGCCCTCGGCCCGTGTCAGCCGCCGCGCCGAGCTTACGACGGCGCCGAGGAGCGCCTCGAGGCGGCGCTCCGTCGCCAAGGTCGTCGTCAGCTCGATCAGTTCCTCGGCGACCGAGAGCGGGTCCTGCATGGTCGGACGCGTTCCTATTCGGCGGCTTCGGCCATGGGCTCGGTCATGCCTCCGCCAAAGCGGTAAACGAAGGAGCCGCTGGCATCGAGATCGACCGTCAGGCTGTCGGGGGCATGCGCATCACCCATCCGCCCGATGATCTCGGTGGCGATCTCAGGCAACAATGTGCGGTTGACGATATGGTCGATGTTGCGCGCGCCGGTATCGACATCGGTGCAGCGGGCAGTGATCGCCTCGACCACGGCGTCGCTGTAACGGAACGCCATCTTCTGGCTCTCGCGCAGGCGCTTGCCGACCTTGTCGAGCTTGAGCCGGACGATCTCGCCGAGCACATCGGGCATCAGCGGGTAGAACGGCACGATCTGCATGCGCGCCAGCAGCGCCGGCTTGAAATGGCGCGACAGGGTTGGCCGGATCGCCTCGGTCAACGCCCCGGTGTCGGGCTTCTCTTCCTGCGTGCCCAGCGCCGTGATGATCTCGGTGGCCAAATTCGAGGTCAGGATAATGACCGTATTCTTGAAGTCGATCACCCGGCCCTCGCCATCGGCGAGCGTGCCCTTGTCGAAGACCTGGTAGAACAGGTTCAGGACTTCCGGATCGGCCTTCTCGCATTCGTCGAGCAGCACGACCGAATAGGGTCGCTGGCGCACCGCCTCGGTCAGCAGCCCCCCCTCGCCATAACCGACATAGCCGGCAGGCGCGCCGACGAGCTTGGAGACGGTGTGCTTTTCCTGGAACTCGGACATGTTGATGGTGATCAGGAACCGTTCGCCGCCGAACAGCAGATCGGCGAGCTGCGTCGCGAGCTCGGTCTTGCCGACGCCCGAGGTGCCGACGAACAGGAACACGCCCATCGGCTGGCCGGGATTGTTGACCCCCGCCTTGGCGGCCCGCATGCCTTCGTCCAGCGCGGCCACCGCATGGTCCTGGCCCTTGATACGCAGACGCAGCTTCTCGGCCATGCCCAGAATGGCCGCCGCCTCGTCCTTGACCATGCTGCCGACCGGGATGCCGGTCCAGTCCGAGACCACCTGGCCGACGGCGTCGGCGGTGACCTCATAGTGGATCATCGCCGTCTTGCCGCGCGTCCGCTCCAGTTCGGCTACCGCCTGCTGTAGATCCTGCTCGGCCGCGCTTTTCGGGCGATCGACCGCTTCAGCGGCATCCTCGGCCTCATCGTCGGCGTGATCGTCATTGAGCGGAGGCATCATCGCCGCGTCGGCCTTGGCCATGCCTTCCGGGCCGATGCCGAGTTCGCTGCGCAGTGCCACAATGCGATCGACCAAGGCCTTCTCACGCTGCCATTGCGCAGTGGATTCAACGGTTTCCTCCTCGATCCGGAGAATTTCCGCCTCGATCTCGGCGATCCGAGGATTGTCGCGGCCCAGTGTGGTTCGGTCGCGCTCGAGCGCTCCGAGCTCGCGCCGCAGCGTGGCGACCCGACGTTCCTGATCGTCGATGACCGCGGGCTTAGTCGAAAGGGAGAGCTTGACGCGGGCACAGGCGGTGTCGAGGACATCGACCGCCTTGTCGGGGAGCTGCCGGCCGGAAATATAGCGCGCCGAGAGCTGTGCCGCCGCCGCGACCGCATCGTCGCGGACGTAGACGCCGTGGCTCTTTTCATAGGCGGCGCGCAGGCCGCGCACGATGGTGATCGCCTCCGCCGGCGAGGGCTCGTCGAGCTTGACGAGCTGGAAGCGGCGGGCCAGGGCGGGATCCTTTTCGAAGTACTTCTTGTATTCCGACCAGGTGGTCGCGGCGACGGTCTTGAGCTCACCCCGCGCCAGCGCGGGCTTGAGCAAATTCGCCGCATCGCCGCCGCCGGCGGATGCTCCGGCACCGACCAGCATATGCGCCTCGTCGATGAAGAGAACGATCGGCTTCGGCGAGGCTTTGACCTCGTCGATGATGCCCTTGAGGCGGTTTTCGAACTCGCCTTTGACGCCGGCACCAGCCTGCAACATGCCAAGGTCGAGGCTGACTAACTCCACGTTCTTCAGGAAGTCCGGCACGTCGCCCTCGGCGATCTTCAGTGCGAGTCCCTCGACGACCGCGGTCTTGCCGACGCCGGGATCGCCGACGCAGATCGGGTTGTTCTTGCGGCGCCGGCCGAGGATGTCGATCATCTGGCGGATCTCGCGGTCGCGCCCGAAGACGGGATCGATCTTGCCGGCGCGCGCTTGCTCGGTGAAGTTGATGGTGAAGCGCGCCAGTGCCCCATCAGCAGCAAAGGTCCCGCTTCCGGCAGGAGATGCCGTCCCCGTCGCGCCCGGGATCGCGCCGACCGGCTCTTCGGACGAGGCCGCTATGATGTCTCGGAAACGGCTCTTGAGTTCGCCGAGAGGGACGGCGCGCAGCGCCTCGAACCAGTCGGCCATGGCGTAGCGGCTGGGATTCGCCAGCAAAGCGGCCACGATCGCGCCGGATCGCAGTTGCGACTGCCCCAGTTCGATCGAACCGATCAGCCAGGCATCCGTCAGGAGTTCGATCAGACCCGGCGCGAAGACAGGACGACCGGTGTTGCCGGTCTTGAGCATTTCCGTCGCGCGCTGCAGCCCGCGCTTGAGAGCGGACGCGTCCAGCCCGTGATGACGCAGAATGAGGCCGAGATCGCGGGCCTCGTCATCCGCCATCACCAGGAGAAGATGTTCGACGGCCACCTCATAGTGGGAGCGGCCGACACTCAGGCCGGCGGCTGTCTCCAGCGCCCGTTTGACGTAGGGATTGAGGCGTCCGAGCAATTGTTTGAGATCGACCTGGATCATGGCGAACGCCTCTTCGAGGGCCGGGCTACGCGGTTCTCAACCGTCACCTCACAAGGCTCAGGTGACCCCGCGATGACAGGGCTTTTCCGTTTCTCAGCAGCGCATGAAAAAACCGCCGCGCCGGTATGGCGCGGCGGCTCGTTTCGTCGTGATCAGGCATTCTGCCAGGAATCCTCGCCCTCGGTCGAGGCTTTGGAGTGCTTCCAGGTCACCTTCTCATAGGTGAAGGACCAGTCTTCCATCGGGCGCAGATGGTCGTTGGCCTGCGCGACGGTCAGCGGCAGGTAGGACTTGCCGTCGCAGAGCTTGGCGTTCTCCCACTTGTATTCGAAGAACTCTTCCGGCTCGCCGAGGCCCGCCGTGTCGGGGCGATAGAACTTGCAGACGATCTCGGTCAGCTTCTCGCCCTTGGCGAGCGCCTGCCAGAGCAGCGGCGACGACCGGTCGAACACCTTGGTGAAGGTGACCGGCTGATGAATGCGCGCGCCGGTGGTCGTGCCGGATTTGGGGTCGCGCGGCATGATCACGCCGCTGGTGAAAGCGAGCACGGTGATCTCGTTGCCGTGCTTGTCGTATTTCGCGCCGGCGCCGGCGCTCTTGATCGTGCTGGCTTCGTTGGAGATGTCGCCCTGCTTCTCACCCTTGATGGTCATGTAGGCGTCGAGTGCCATTGTCCTGCTCCTTGAGAATCACGGTCCGGCCCCTGCCGGCGACTCAGCGGACCGCAAGCGACATGCCACAGCGTTCACGACGTCAAGTATCTGACAAAAAAACCGAATTTGCATTGTGTCGTCGGGGTGACTGCGCAGATTTCCGCGCGGTTTCGGTGCGTTGCGCACGCGCCTTCTCACCCTGTGCCCCTGCGGCCCGGACAGCGCCGGCAGCGGTCCCGTCAGTTGCCGATGCGGCCGACACTGTCGAGACGACAGTCGCAAGCGAGAATGGCGCGTGTCGCCCGGTCAACGACGATATCGGCGTTCAGGCGATAGCCGTGATCGTCGACCGTGACCTCGCCGGAGACGCGGATCGCCGCGCTGGCGCGGACGCCAAAGCGCGTCTCTTCGCCCGCCCCCGTCGAGAGAGAGAGCCTCACGACCCTGCCATCGGCCAGACGCGCCTCGCGCCAGGCGGTTCCGGGGACGACCGCGAGCGTCATGCCGACCGGTTCCCTCTGGAAGACATGGCTGCGCACGGCTTCGATCACCGCCTCACTCAGGAGGTCCGGCTCCTGGGTCGGTGCTTGCCAAATCGCAGTCATGGAGAGACCTCCGACGCGCTGGTCCTCGCCGCGCGGCGGGGCCGAAACGGCCGGCAGCAGCGCCCCCACCTGCCAGTGGGATGGCTGTGGGTCAGTCGGACGCGGTTTTGCGCATCAACTCTTGCCACGCTCAACTGCCCGAAGGTCCGTCGTTCATTTCGAACATCGTGCCCGACGGCGAACGGAAGCGGTTGATCGTCTGATTGCGGTTGCCGACGACATTGGGCGTCAGCGGATTGGGAACGGCACCGACGATGATCGGCCGATCGATATCGCCATTGACGCAACTCAGCACCACCTCGGTGCCCTTCAGCAGGGGAAAATGCATGCCGGTATCGGCGGGCCCGGCATAGGGCTCGGCCTTGCGGACGAATTCGCTGGCCTTGCCGTCGGCGCTATCGCCCTCGTCATAACGCAGTCGCACCTTGTAGCGGCCGTGCCCGTCGACCTCGGCGCGCGTGCCGTCCGTCTCACCGTCGACGAAGGCGTTGAACAACCCAGCGGCCATGGGGCGCGGCGTCTTGCGCTCGGGCCGAAAGGCGACCGAGAGCGGGATCGCCTCGAAGCGGTTGCTGTAGGGCTTGCCACCGTTGTCCACGGCTTCGCCGAACCCGGTGGGCGCGGGCGTCGACACCTCATGCTCGACCGCGATGACGAGATAGCGCTCGTCGAGCGTCGGATGGTCCTGCAGGTCGAAGAAGACGCCAGGCCGCAATTGCGGTGCGTTGCTGATCCCCCGGAAGATCTTGGCCCGGCAGCCGATCTCTTCGGCCCGCACCTTGGCCAGATGGTCGCCTTCGTCGGGCTCGATGAAGTACTGGCCGTACTCGACGACCGTTCCGGATTTTCCGGGCTCCACCGCGGCGGTCGAACGCAGCAGCAATGCCGGCTTCTCGGGATTGTACTCGCGCAGCACGACCGACTTGGAAACGGGCCTCGCCGTAAAGCCGAAGGAGGTCACCGCCGCGTGCCGGCTGACCAGCAGGCTGTGGCCGTTTCGATAAGGCAACTGCGGCAGGGCGGCTGCGACGAAGGCGACGTTGGAGTCACCGAAGACGACGGTTTCAGCACTGTCGCCCTGCTTGAAGAAATAGAAGATGCCGTTGGACTCGCACCAGCGCGACAGAAAGGCGAGATCGGTCTCATTGTATTGGACGATGAACTCGCGCTGCCGGTAGGAGGCACTGAGATGGAGTTCGTGTGCGATGGTCATGTGCCCGCGGTTTGCAGCCAGCGTCCCGTTCAGTTCGCCTTCGATGAGGTCGCGCACCGAGACTTTGCTGTTGGAACCATAGACCTGGTTCTGCCGGTTGAGGTCGAGCAGCTTCAGCCGGGGGGCGATCGAGACCGCATAGACATGCCCCTGATCGCCCAACGGATCCTCCGCGACGAACTCGACGACGACGCCATTGACGACGAGTGTGCCGGCCTCATTCCGAAGGATCACACGCGCGCCTTCACCGACCACGTCCGTGGACGCGATCTCGGCGTCCGCGCGAAAGCTGATCCGGTGCCGATAGGGCTCCGAGATCGCCTCCCTTCCCTGAAGCCGCTCGACCTGAAGCCCGGTCGAAATGGCGCCGTTTGCGAGCGTCAACTCGATCGTCAGATCACGGCCTAGGGAGATGTCCGACATGGCAGTGCGCCTCGCAAACCTGGCCGATCAATCCTTGTCCGACGAAGCTGAAAGCCAAGAAGCGAGCAAGGTTGCGAAACGCTAGGGTGCGCTGTTTACAGGTTTAAGACGTTCACGAAGGCGGCTCACCCGGCGATGCCCCGGTGGGTGTCTTGGCAACGGGCTCCGACGGTTCTTGCTCCGCTGTTGAGGCCAACGGGAAGCGGTGAAGACAGGCCCGCCAGTAGTCCCGCCAGCCAGGAGAGCGCAGGCGTTCGGCGAACGCGGCGACCTGGGCCGTGCGCTCAGCGCGCGCCAAGGTGAGAGCTTCGCGGAGCACGACCCAGCGCGGCGCCGAGAGCGTCGCCGGCCGCGATGGCGCCATCCCCTCCTGCCAAGCTTGCGCAGCGGTCTTGCCTTCGAAGGGATGGCTGCCGGCGAGAATGAGGTAAGCGATCACGGCGAAGGAGAAGACGTCGTCACGTGCATCGGGGCTATCGCCGCCCAGCATTTCGAGGGAGGCATAGGCCGGTGTGACCGCCCGCAACCGGTCGATGTACAGCGACGTGTCGTCGTCATCGAGCGGCTGGTCTCGCCGCGCCGTCGCCTGTGCCGTTCCAAAATCAATCAGTTTCACGCCGCCGTCGCGGGTGATGAAGATGTTGCCCGGCTTGATGTCGCCATGGATCATGCCAGCGGCATGGGCGGCGCTGAGTCCAGCGCCGACGCCGGCGATGATCCGCAGGGCTACCGCAGGGTCCAGCGGCTGTCCTTCCCGCTCTGCCAGGGCCCGGGCGAGCGTCTTGCCATGCAGCAACTCCATCACCAGAAAATGCAACGAGCCGTCCTCGTCGGAATCATAGACGCGGACGATGTTGGGGTGCTGAAGTTCGAGCAGACGCCGCCCTTCGCGGTGGAGCAGCGCAATCGCGTCCTGCCGATAGCCTTCGTCGACATCGATGACCTTGAGCGCGACGTCGGTGTCGACGGCCCGGGCGCGTACGCGAACGAGGTCGATGGCGCGATAGACCGTGCTCATGCCACCGCGGCCGATAACGTCGATGATCTTGAAGCGCTCGCGCACCTTCGTGCCGAGCGGGATGGGCAGTGCCCGCTCTCGAGGTTTGGGATGCACTCTGCCGCGACTGCGTTTCATCGACTGTGTTTCACAGACCTTGTTGTCACGAGCTTGACCGATGGATCGCCGTCTTCGCCGCGTTGGCCATGCTGCGCTGCCGGTCGTCAGCGACAGCGTGCGATGACGGCGGTGATGTCGTCGCGTCCGCCGGCCACGATCGCACGGGCGACCAGGCGCTCGGCGAGGCCCGATAGTGGCTCGCTCAGAAAGCCGGCGATGTCCTCATCGCTCAGGGCCTTGTTCAGGCCGTCGCTGCAAACGAGGAGCGTATCGCCCGGATGGATCTCGGTGACGGCGCGCTCGATCTCGACCTGGGCGGCCGAGCCGACCGCACGCGTCAGGACATGGCTGTTGCCACTGTCCTCTTCCTCGGCCAGCGAATGGTCGCGCGTCAGTTGCGACAAACGCCCGCCGCTGAAGCGGTAGACGCGGGAATCGCCGACCCAGAGACTGACCGCCATACCCTCACCCACCAGCGCGACCGCAACGGTCGAGCCGATGATGTCCTTATGGAGCGAACTTGCGGCCCTGGCGCGCAGCGCGCCATTCACGGCCTCGATCGCCTCTTCCGCCAGCGCGACCCGGACGGCAAGCGTCGCTCCCGGCTCGACCACCGCCCGCAGGATTTCGACGATCGACTGGCTGGCGAGATCGCCGGCGGCATGGCCGCCCATGCCGTCGGCCACGGCAAAAAGCCCGGCCTCGCGCCAGGCCGAGAATGCATCCTGATTCTGCGGATGATGGGGGCCCTGATGGGTCGCGGCGGACGTCTCCCAGATCTCCGCCAGGTCGGTCCCGGCCGTCATGGCTGCAGTTCTCCGCTGCTGCGGGTCCAGCCATGGCGCGGCCAGTCGCCATCGAGAAAGCCGGCAAAGGTTGCGGGCGAGGGCAGCCCCTGGCAGCGGAGCGCCACCGGGGCGTGCTGGTTCCAGCGATCATGCCACCAGAGGCTGCATCCCTCCGTTGCGGTCCTCTTCGCAGCGAGCGCCGGCAGAATCGATATCGATCCGGCCGTCCCGACCATGAGCTGCGTGTCGGCCTGCGAACCGTCCCGAAAGACGAAGCTCTGCGGCCGCGCCTCGGCGATGGCGGCAAGGTCGGCCTCGACCTGCCGGCTGGTCTGCGCCAGCATGGTCTCAATCGGTTGCTGGGTCGCGATCATCCCGAGCGCGGCCGCTTCCAGCCTTCCAAGCAGAGGTTCGAGATCAAGAGGCTGCGACGATCCTGCCGCGTCGGCGGGCCGTTCCAGCGCCAGCGTCAGCGGAAAATACCGGCGGACGCGGTCAATCGAGCTGACCAGCACACCGCTCCAGCCGCTCTCGTCGATGATGCCGGGCTCGATCACGAAACGCCAGGGCGGGCTGAGCAGATAGGCATCGGCCCAGGCTTCGCCCAGCGCATCCCGACTTTCGATGAGGCCCTGCGACAGCCACGCGTCCCAGGGCCGGACAAAGCGGCCGGGCAGGCCGCGCTGGATGAAGTCGCCCTCCCACGGCAATTTTCCGAACAGGCCGAAGACGGGCGGGTTCATCACAGCGAATCGGGGCAGCGGAAGGCACGCAGCACCCCGAGGCTGAACGGGTTGTTGATGCTGGCGGCGCGCAACTGGTAGATGACCCGGGCGCCGGCCTCGTTGGCGATGGTAATGCCGAAGCGATCGGCTCCGCCTCGAGCGGCGAGGCTCGCCCCGTCGATCATGCGAAACAGCGCCCAGGCGCCGGTCCGTTCGACGCGTGTATCCTTGCCGACGAGATCGGTCAGCGTCACGGCGACGCTGCTGGCGTCGCTGCGCGTCGGCCATTCGAGATCGTAGGACCGCGGCGCCTCGTGGCGGTAGATCAGATCGCGACCGTCGATCGACATGGTCGCGCGCAAGAGGCGAGAATCCAGGAAGACGGGGCGCAGGCTGAACTTCACCGAGGGTGCTGCGCCGGTTCCGGTGAAGAAAGCGGCCCGGATCATGCGGGCGCGGTTGAACTGCTGCAGCGCCTCGCTGCGCAGGGGCAGTGCCGTCCCGTCCACGATCGCGGGAGAGTAGCCGCTGCGCTGGTTGAGCACGAAGGGCGACATGAACTTCTGAAAAAACTCGTCGATCAGTCCACCGGGACGGAAGAAATCGCTGAAATCTCGGAGGGAGACCTCCTCGCGGGCGTCGCCGAACATCGGATAGCGCTGATCGAGCGCGCCCTGGCAAACGGGGAGAATGTCGCGCCGCCAAGCTTCGTTGACGTAACCCAGAGACTGGGTGAGCATTGCATTGCCACTCGAATTGGCGACGTCGCGCATCACGCTGCGGACCGGATCCGGGCGCAAGGCGGAGTCGGCACGCAGCTGGGCGAAGGCATCCGTGCTGCCCTGGTCCTTGCGGCGGACGACGAGCTGATAGGCCGCCTGGCGCGGATCGGGCGCATTCGCGACATTGCTGATGGCGCCATAGACGCCGCCGAAGAGCTCTCGCACCCGCGCCATCCCGGGCTGGGCACCGCCGGTCGGCGCGACGAGCTCGACCAACGGCCGAAACGGCGCCCCGATCGCAGTACCCGGCCAGGGCGCGTCGCCGAGAACGGCAGCGACCCCCGCATTGGCCGCGCTGCTCGCTGCTGCGGCGATCAGCCCACCGCCGACGGCGGCAACGGGGGCCGGCGTCGCCGCGCCGGCTGCAGCCGCGGCTTGTTCGCCCGGGAGCGGCAATTCGGTGTTGGTGCGCACCACGCCGACGAGCCGCTCCAAGGGCGAGTTGGCGGCGGCCAGGGCCTGCACCGCGGCCAGACCGCGCTGCATGTCGGTGAACGGCACCAGCGAAACATTCGCGATCGCAGCCTGCCAGGCGCGGGTATAATCGGCGACATATCGGTCCATCACCTCACGCGCGATGCCCTGGACGACACTGTCCCCGGGCTGGTCGCCGCCGGTCACCCAATCGACGCCGAGTTCCTCCCGGATCAGGAGCGGCAGGCGCGGCAGCACGAATTCGTAGAACCCCTCCCGCGTGAAGGCCGAGGGAATGATCGAGACCGCCTCGCTGCTCCGGGCCGAGGCGATCTGGAGGGCTCCCGGGCCCACCACCGACGACAGGTTGACCGGGCGCAGCCGCGGATTCTGGGCCGCTTCGCGCAGCAGGCGGGCATAGACCTGCTCGGTGCGTGGCGTGCGCGTCAGCCGCGACCTGACATAGTCGACCAGCCGGGGGTCGAGGATCATCGTGCGCGGCAGAAGGCTTGCCATCCGCTCGACATGGCCGAACAACTCGGCGGCCTTGGTGCGATCGACCGGAAAGGCGAGCTGGGTCTCCTCACGGGCGGTCTTGAGGATCGCAGCGCGGTCGAAACGCGCCGGATCCCCGAGCATGAGATAGCTGCG
Source organism: Allobosea sp. R86505 (assembly GCF_042466375.1). Lineage (NCBI taxonomy): Bacteria > Pseudomonadati > Pseudomonadota > Alphaproteobacteria > Hyphomicrobiales > Alloboseaceae > Allobosea > Allobosea sp. R86505. Next base: position 4,590,118 of record NZ_JAXHPY010000001.1, read on the forward strand.
CAACAGGTCGCGGACCGCCTCGGTGTCGGCACCAACCTGGATTAGCCCGTTCAGGCGTTCCGCGATGCGCGTCGCAAGCGCGGGCAACAGCCGCTCAATGAGCATCTTGTCGCGGATCTCGTCGGCCAGCGGCGCGAGCGTCGGCGTGGCAGCGAGACCGATGCCATCGAGCCAGGCGAAGAAGCCACTGCGCCCGGTTGCCTCCCGCACTAGCTCGATCGCGTTCAGGGCCGGCAGCAGCGAGGCCACGGTCGGCCGCGGCCCAATCTCTGAAATACGCGCCTGGGCCAACGTCGCCGCTTCCGCCGTGGCGACGATGCGCGCATCGCTGCGGCTGGCGGCCCCCCACCACAACAGCGAAAATCCGATCAGGAGCGCGAGCGCGACAGCGTAGCCCGCGCTCTGAGCCATCACCAATCGGCGCTCGAGTTTGCGGTCGACGCCGACCAGTCCCTGCTCCTCGAAGACGACATCGGTCAGCAGGCGGTTGATGAAGAAGGCTTTGCCCTGGCCCGAGAACGGCGCTCGCTGCGCGCCCGATAGGCCGAAGCTGCGGCCAAGAGCCGCCAGCACGCGATCGATCGGCGTGCCCTCCTGCGTGCCGCTGGTAAAGTAGATCCCGCGCAGCTTGCAATGAGCTTCGAACCGGCTCGGCTTGAACACCTCATGGACGAAGCTCCCGAGATCCCGACGCAGGCTGGCGAATTCCTTGGGGAAGATAAAGATTCGCCCTCGCCGGCTCAGACTGCGCTCGGCATGGGCGCGTTCGGGCATCAGCAGTTCCAGCCGCTCGGCCAGGCCGCGGAAGTTATGGTCGAAGGTCTCCGCCAGTTTTGCGGTGGCGGACGGATCGACCGGCAAGGTCATGCCCCAGACCTGGCCGCGCGGCGCTTCCGCCATACCGTCGAAGAACTCGGTGAAGCCGGCGACGAGATCGCATTTCGTGATGACGAGATAGGTCGGCAGCTCCAATCCGAAGGTCTGGGTGAGCTCCTGCAGGCGCGCGCGCAAGGCCGCGATATGACGCTTCCGCTCCGCTTCGCTCTGCAGCAGGACATCTGACAAGCTGATCGCCAGAATGATGCCGTTGAGAGGCCGCCGGCTGCGATGCGTCTTCAGCAGGTTGAGAAAGCCGCGCCAGGCCGCGCGATCGACGGCATTGCCGCTGTCTTGCGTGGTGTAGCGACCAGCGGTGTCGATCAGCACCGCCTGCTCTGTGAACCACCAGTCGCAATGGCGGGTGCCGCCGAGCCCGGCCACAGGGTCGTTGCCGAACTTCCCGGCCAGGGGAAAATCCAGCCCCGAATTCTTCAGAATGGTCGTCTTTCCGGCGCCGGGCGGGCCGATGATGACGTACCAGGGCAACTCGAAGAGATAGCCATTGCCCTTCTTGCCCGCGAAAATGGTCTCGCGCAGCGCACCGAGCGCCCCTTCGAAGCGCTCGCGAATGATCGCGACCTCCTCGACCCCGCCGCTGTCGGCCATCGACGCCAGACCTTCGGTATCGAGAAGGGATTTGATCATGCGCGCATTGGCGCGCCTGGCGAGGAAGAGTCGCAGCAGTCCGATGGCAAACAGCGAGGCCAGCAGCAGGACGATGGCGGAGATCCGGTTCTCGATCGGCGCCAGCGGCGCTGCGCCACCCAGCACGAGATAGGGGCCCGCGAACCAGATCAGAACACAGAGCGCCGCAAGCCCGAGCAGGGTCACCAGACCGCGCAGGCTGAGGAACCCGAGCGCGAAGGAGCGGATCACGGCGTTGCCCCCGGCGATACCGAGGTCGCCAGCCCACGCAACTGCTCGACGACGGGTGTGAGATGGCCGCTCAACCGATAATGCTGATAGCTATAGATGCAGACGAGCAAAAAACCGGTCACTGCAAAGACGACCCAGAGCGGTACGAAGCTGCGCAGCGTCTTCTGGCCGCTGACACCGCGCCATTCCGCGGACAGTTCGGACGGTGGCGGCGGTGAATGCTGTGCGACCAGCGTCCCGACCTCGTCGCGCAGATCGGCCAGACGCTCACGGCCGTTGTCGAGGACGCGATGCATGCCCTCGAAGCCGAGGAGCAGCACGAGGTTCATCAGCTTCAGCAGCGGCAGGTTCTTCCGGGGCTCGCTTTTGACCCGGTTGAGAATTGCGAAGACCTTTTCGCCCCCCCAGGTCTCGTTGTGGAAGCGATTGAGCAGCGAGCTGGTGCTCCAGGTGCTGGCGCTGCCCCAGGGCGTCGTCATCACCGTCTCGTCGATGAGCGAGCAGAGGATGTAACGAGCGGCGGTGATGTCGCCCGCCGCGGCCCCGTATTTGACCGCCAGTTCCTCGAACTGCTGGACCTGGCTGACCACCTCCGCACGCAGTGTCGCGACATCGGCGAATTCCACCGAGTCGCGCAGCTGCGCGACGAGCACCAGCAGGCGGCTGGCCGCGGCTACGATCGCGTCGGCGGGAGCGGTTGGCTCGCTGGCGAGTTGCAGAGCCGTATCCTTGCCGGCCTCCCGTGATGCGACGACGCTCCGCGGCGGACGTGCGACGATGTCGCCGCCGGGAGGGCTGGCCGCACGGTCGCTCGCAAGGGGCGCGGCAGAGGGCGGCTGCGCCGGTCGCGGCGGCATGATCGGCGTCGTCGGCAGGTCATAGGCGGGGGGCGGCGCAGCACGCGGCTGGAGCAATCCGGCCGGCTTGTGGCCGACCACCGTTGGCGCATCCAGGCTCGGGTCGGGCGTCGGCTTCACGATTTCTTCCCGCGGATCGCCCAGAACTCGAGATGGAGATCGGCGTAGTCGCCGCTGACATGGAGGGCGACCGCGGCCGAGCGGGTCAGATTGCGCCAGAGTTCCACGTTCTGGTCGAGCTCGAAATAGACGCCGCCCTGGAGGAAGGGCAATTCGCGCGGTGCGACCGGCAAGGCCCGCAGCGGTATGCCAGGCAATTGCAGATTGACGAGGTCGCGGATCTGCTCGACCGAGCCGATCTTCATCGCGATCGGCAGTTGGCTGCGCAGGCTTTCCGTCGGAATGCTCGCTGTCGCGATCAGGATAAAGCGGCCGTCCTGGAACAAGGTGCGGTCGGCGATCGTCGACAGGCGGATGCCATAGCCGCGGTCCTGCAACGGCAGAGCGACGGCGTTGCGCTCGACAAGGGTTGCCAGCAACTGCCGCAGCTGGTCGAGAACGGGAGCGAAGGCGGCGTCGAGGTCGAGGTGATTATAGGCCGGAAAATCGGCCCCCCGCCTGCGCCCGCTGGTGAAGCTCGACAAGGTCCCCGCCAGCGCGACGCTGCCACGGTAGACCGTCTCGGGATGGAGACCCGGCGTCGCGGCGAAGTGATCGAAAATCGCCTCCTGACCATTGACGATCGAAAGGATCAGCAAATCGATGAGACCGCCACTTTCGGCGGTAGCCTGCGCCGGGTCGGTCTGGCCCGCCAAAGCCTCGGCCCGGCTGCGCAGCAACGAACGGATCTCGTTGACGATCCGCAGCAGCCTCGGCGAGGCGTGGAAGTTGAGGCAGGGCGGAACGTAGTTTTCGTCGAGCAGGATCGCGCCGGCCGCATCCACCTCGCGAATGCGCGCCACTGGCAGCGTCACGAGGTCGTCTTCGGATTCGCCTTCGATCAGAATGCGCGGCGCCAGGCGTGCCACACGCAGCACCACGCTGCCTCGCTCAGGCGCCGTCGTGTCGCGCATGGATTGCTCGACCGGGTCATAGCGGCGCCGACCCACCGCGCCGATCTCGGCCCCGTCGAGCGCCCGGACGGGAAGCGCCACCTTGACCAGCGCATTCTTGAGGTTCGGCGGTACGGCGCGCGCCTCGAAAGGCGCTTGCGACGTGTCGTCGAGCACCGCACCGTCCGGCATCACCGCCCGGATGCGGGCGATGCCGATCCGCCCGAGCGGAAGCAACTCATCCGCGAGAACCAGAGAGCGCAAGCCCCAGCCAAAGGCCGTCATGCCAGCAGAGCGCCCTTCGAGGACGTGCTCGATCCAGCGGTCATATTGCTGGAAATGCTGGGGTCGGATCAACATGCCTTCCGACCAGAGTGGCTTGCTGACCAGGGTCATCTGCGGAGGCTTTCCACTGTTGTGCCGGCACACGCCTCGGCAGACCCATCCGACCTGAGCAAAGCGCGGGTCATGATCAGAACATGCCGAAGCTACGTGAGGCGCGCGTCAGGGTGATTTTGACCGCCAGCGCCGTCACCTGGATGACAAAGGCATTGTCACGATCGGGGACGATATCGATCACCGCGCGCCATTGCGCCGTCTCGATCTCGCGGAATCCGGCGATCACACCGATATGTTTGGCGTCAGTCGGGGAATCGCGTTTGAAGCTCGATTTCTCGCCCGGCTTGACCTCGAATTCCCGCTTGGCGACCAGGTCGGCTCCCAGTTTGGCGGTGTCGCTGTCGAGCAGCTCGAAGAAGCTCGCCTGTTCGAAGGCGGATTTCGTCTTGAGCTCGTAGACCCGCAGCACCACGGGCGACGGTTCGCCATTGGTGTTGATGTTGATCTCCTGATCGGCCTCGATGCCGAATTCCAGCGCCGTCGTCTTCACGGTCGGGGCGCCCCCGGCGCAGCCGCCGACGCCTGAAACCCCCAACAACCAGGCCAGCGCCGTCCGCCGGGTCGCCCGCATCACTGCGGTCCTCCCTTGCCGTCGGCTTGAGCCAGCTGGGCGTAGGCAAGAGTGAACTCGTCAGCCAGCAGTGTCCGCATGGTCCGATCGAGATCGGCGGCAATTTCCGCATGGGCCTCGGTGTAGTGGTCCCAGAGGCGAGAACGATCCGGCTTGCGCCCGAGCAGTCCTGGTTCGACATTGTTCCCGATGGCAGCCGGCGACAGACGCGCGATCAGAGCACCGAGTGCGTTCTGCATCGCCATCGCGGTGGCGATCTCATGAGATTTGATGTCCTCGAAGCACTGCCGAACCGCCTGGTCGATCGGCAGGTAGCCCGGCTTGCCTTCGACCAGAACGCGCCGCAGCGCCTCGTCCCCGTCGCGAAAGAACTTGAATGGGTTGTTTTCCTGCGGCGCCAGGCGGGTCTGGTCGATCCGGAATTCGTCCTTCATCGACTTGCGGGCCGACAACACCATCACCAGCCCGGCCGCCATTTCACGCAGCGCAGCGCCGAGTTCGCCGAGGAGCCGCTGGCGCGAGGCGGCGGGGATCGCGTCCAGATCGAGCCCGAGCGCCGACCAAAACGCCGCAGCATCAGAAGCCGGCGAACCACCGCGACTTCCGGGCAGGGCGACGTCGCCGAGAGCGGGTCCGCCCTGACGCGGGGCGAGGGGAGCAGTCTCGCCGGTCGCAGGCGAGAGGTCGATCGATGCGGCGCGCGCGATCGCGCGCTGGCGCAGCAAGGCCAGCGGATCGAATGATGGCGAAGAAGCTTCAGGTGCATTCGCAGCCGGCTCTACCGCGACGGGGGGCACCGGCTGCGCGGGAGAAACCGGCCACTGGGCCGGGGGGAGCGGCACGGACTTTCGGGGCGCGAGATCGCTGAAATCGAAGTCGTCCGGAATGAATGCCGATGTGGGAGATGACCGCTCGGCCGTCGGATTTTCAGGTGATCCGAAGGCGATGGACATCGGCGACGCCATTGATGACGGGAAGGCCGAACCCACTGGGTTGGCCCGGGGAGGAGGCACCGGCAGACCAAAATCGATATCGGGCGGCAAGGCGAAGCCTGTCGCTAGCGCGCCCGGCGAGACGGATGAGGCAGCCTGCGGCAAGGGCGAGGCGACGAGCGGCACAAGGGGTGGCGCCGGCAGCGCTTGCCGAAGGGGGGGCTCCGCAGAGACCGGCGGCGGCTCCTTGAGAACCGCCACCGACAACACGTAGTCGGCGATGTAGAGCATATCGCCATTCGTGAGCGCATGGCTCTGGTCGCGGCCGAGCGGGGCGTCGACCGTATTCACATAGACACCGTTTGTACTGGTGTCGGTGACCACAAAGCCATGTCCATTGTGGGAAATCGCGGCGTGCCGGGCCGATAGGGTATTGCTGGCATTCGGCAAGGACCAGTCACAGGAGGCGCTGCGGCCGATGGTGCCGCCGCTCATTTCGAAAACGTGGCTCGACCGGTCTCCGAGCGTGCTGCGTTGTGGTCCGAGCACGGTCAGCAACAGTCTCATCCTCATCCCCGCCCAGCGCACAGACGCAAACGAAACCGCTCGCGTAACCGCGTCTTCGTCCCCCAAGCACGCCGATTTCTGCGATAGCCGGACAACAAAGATGTGACGGGCCAGTCTCTCATATGACGAATTCGATCTCGGATGCCGGATCGGGATCGAGCCATCCCGACCAGCCCAGCCGCCAGTCGCCCAACCGGGCGGGTGCAGCCTCGCCTGGCGCCAGAACATAGGCATGGTCCCAGTCGCAGGGCTCTCGGATCGAAAGCCTGACCAATTCCTGCAGCGTTTCATGCGCCGTCTCTCCGGGCAGCAAACTCGCGCATTGCGCCGCCGTCAGCGGTCCCAGTCGAATCCGGAATTTGCCCATGACGTCGCGCATGTTTTCGCCGCAGATCGTGCCGATACCGAGTTCGCCATGGGCCACCCCAAGGGTGAAACGGTCCTCCGGCGGGATGATGATCTCGCGCGGAACGAACTCCTCGATCGTGCAGGGAATGCCGAAGTAATGCCTGATGACGCCGGCCACGATCGGCGCGGAGTGGCTGTAGAGCGCCAACGTTCCCGCATAGGGCAGCAGCAGCGCGCGGGCGGGCCGCGCCTCGTCTGCGCTGGCGCCATACATGCCGAAAAGAGCGGTGACTGCGGCCGAGATCGCATCCGACGCACCCGGGACGTAGCGGCTGTGGTGGCGGTAGTGCTTCCAGACGCGAAACAGGAGCGCCAGCAGCCGGTGGTTGAAGAAGTCCGAGAAGTCCTTCAGTGCGCCGCTGTCTTCAGCAAAGATGATGCGCTCTGTGAAGGCTGGAGGCAGAGGCGAGGCCGGGCCGTGCAAGCCGAGCAGATTGGCGACGACGACAACGGGATCGCCTGGGTCCTGCGGCAGTCTGACGGCCGCGACCTCCTCGGCCGGAAAGCCCAGGGTCGGATTGGCACGGAAGCGCACGGTTTCGCGGGAGGGCACGCCGGTCGCACCGATGCCGCCGGGCTGAGGGAACATCTCCTCGAGCCTGAGGCAAAGTTCGTAGAACTGGATCGCAGCAGCGTCGAGCGGCTCGATCCGGCTCAGATCGCGCTCGTCGTCCCCGTTCGCAGCGGCCATCGGTAGTCGACCTTGCTTTCTGTGCCCTGGATCGCGAAGCGGTGCAGGCTGTTGATGCTGGCATAGACGCTGAAGAACTGTTCGAGCACCGAGCCCAGCAGATAGAGTTCGGCCTCGCCGCCGATCTTGCTCTCAGCGACGGACAGCGTGATCTTGCGCACGCGCACCGGCGTGCCGCGCAAAACCCCGTCCTCGATGCTCGAATCGAAGCGCTCGAGCGCCTCGAGCAGCAGTTCGAGCCGTCGGCGCGCCTGGCTGTCGTGGACGGCGCGAAAGTCATAGCTCGCGATGATGGTCCGCAGCGCGCCGACATCGACCATCGAGCCGAAATTGCGCGCCAGATTGGAGATCAGCCGCCAGAGCAGATTCTCACCGATCGGCGGCGGGGTCTGCGGCGTCACCGTCATGATGTTGGCGAAGGTGACGGTCGCCGGCGTGTCCGAGGTCGGCTGATCGATCGCGCCAATTGCGAGGCGTTCGGCCAACGCTCCATTGCTGCAGGTCAGGGCAATCGAGATGATCTCGGCTGGCGGGTTCACCGCCTTGTCCAAGCGCGAAACGAAGGACAGATAATGGTCGACGCCGCGCCCCACCGTCGCTGGCCTTAGCCTCTCGCGGTAGAATGGCGTCTGGACATCCGCGCCGGGGACGTCGTGGCGAAAGGCCTCGAAGGCATCGTATTCGAGCCGCTCGGGCCGGCCCTGGACATAGCCCGTGACCTTGTCGACGCTGTAGATCGCAGCGCCGATCTGGCCGCCGGCCATGATCCGGTACTCGCTGCGGGCACGGTCGATCCGCAGCGGATGGGCGTCATGTGCAAAGAGGTTGACGACGGGCGTACAGTTGAGCCGGATGTGGCCTTCCGTGATCCGGGTTTGGTCCGGGAACGGGCGGGAGAATTCGAATGTCAACGTGACCTGACGTCCGGAGAATCGCGCGAGCGGGGCGAGATTGACGAGGTCGACGAACAGGAACTTCGCCGGAAAGGCGAGATACTCCTGGATGTGGCGGAAGCCTATGAAGGCGTTGGCGGGATAGGGGAGCACGCCCTCGGTGTTATCGAAGCCGACAGGGCGGATCGAATCGGGAGGCAGGGTGAAGTTCTCTCCGCTTTCCGTCGTCGCTGTGATGCTCCTGAGCGACCGCGACAGCCAGAGCAGCAGCGTGCGGCCCGTCTGCGGCTCGCGTTCCGTGTTGAAGAACAGCCGGATGCGCCCGCCCTCGAGCGCCTGCAGCGTGCCACGGCCGACCGCCTGAAGCGTCAGCGAGAGGCGCGCCGAGGTCGGCCGGTTGTCGCTCTCGGTTTTCGCGATGGTGAAGGGAAGGACATCGACGGGATAACAGGTGCGAAAGCGGCAGGACACGCCTTCGATCGGGCGTGATGCCAAGCCGGTGCCGGCCGCGACCCTCACGCTGGTCTGACCGCCACCCGCGGCCGGCGCGAACGCGACCACGCTGAGCGGTGGCACCGGCCTCAGATAATGCGGCCAGAGCAGCCGGATCAGGCCATGGACCAGCTCCGGCATCTCGTCTTCGAGCTTCTGGCGCAGACGCGCGACGAGGAAGGCGAAGCCTTCCAGCAGCCGCTCCACATCCGGGTCATTGGCTTCGCGGGCGAGGAAGCCGGCCAGCTTGGGGTTGGCATGCGCGAACTCTGGCCCAAGCTCGCGCAGATAGGAGAGTTCGTCTTCGTAGTATGCGTTGAGGGACACAGCGTCAGCTCCGCAATCGCATTTGCCGGTCGCTGCCCAGCACCGTGTCGAATTTCATGGCCTCTCCGCCATCGCCGACGCGCACCACCGCGCTGACGGCAAAGGCGAAGTCACCCGGCCGGTCGACGTCGGGCAGCGGCCGGACGACGACCTGCGACAGGCGGGGCTCGAAGGTTTCCAGCTGCAGCTTCACCGCGCGCGCGATCGCGGGGATCGTCTCGGACGCCTCGCGCGAGATGTCGTTGAGATCGGGCATGCCGAAATCGGGCCTCGTCTCGCAGCAACCCTGCCGCGCGTTCAGAATGCGCCTGACATTGGCCAGAACGCTATCGGCGACAGCCCATCGATCGACTTCGCCGCTGGCGACCGGAGGCGCATCCGTTGCGGCTTCCAGCCGTTCGAAGAGACTCCTCGATGTCATCGCCCTGCCCTTTCGCCGCCAGCGCCACCAGCCGCGACGACCGCGAGCCCATCAAGGCGCGCTTTGCTGCGACCGGCGCGCCGGCGGCGTCGAGCCGGGCCCCTGACGGGTCCCGGCCCTGGCGACGTGGTGAGGACAGCTCTCACTGCTTGTCGAGCTTGCCCTTCAGGGAGAGCGTGAAATCGGCGCCCATGTACTTGAAGTGCGGCACCACGGCCATCGCGACACGATACCAGCCCGGCTCGCCCTCGACATCCTCGACCCGGATCTCGGCCTTGCGCAGCGGCCTGCGGGAGCGGACCTCCGCCGACGGATTGTCCTGATCGGCGACATACTGACTGATCCATTTGGAGAGCTCGTCCTGCAGCTCCTCGCGGCTCTTCCAGGAGCCGATGTTCTCCCGCTGCAGCACCTTGATGTAGTGCGCCAGGCGGTTGATCATCATCATATAGGGCAGCTGCGTGCCGAGCTTGTAGTTCAGCTCCGCCTGCTTGCCTTCGGGCGTATTGCCGAAATTCTTCGGCTTCTGCACCGAATTCGCCGAGAAGAAGGCGGCATTGTCGCTGCCCTTGCGCATTGTCAGCGCGATGAAGCCCTGCTCGGCCAGCTCGTATTCACGACGGTCGGTGACCAGAACCTCGGTCGGCACCTTGGACTGGACCTGCCCCATCGATTCGAAGGTGTGGATCGGCAGGTTTTCGACGGCGCCGCCCGACTGCGGCCCGATGATGTTGGGGCACCAGCGATACTGCGCAAAGGAGTCCGTCAGACGCGTCGCGAAGGTATAGGCGGCATTGCCCCAGAGATAGCGATCGGTGTCACCGGCTGTCGTCTCCTGATAGTTGAACGACTTCACCGGCACGGTGTCGGGACCATAAGGCACGCGCAGCAGGAAGCGCGGCACGGTCAGCGCCAGATAGCGCGCATCCTCGGTTTCGCGGAAGGCGTTCCACTTGGCATACTTCGGTCCCTCGAAGATCGATTCCAGATCCTTGAGGTTGGCGATATCCTCGTATTTCTCGCAGCCGAACATCTTCGGGCCGGCCGAAGCGATGACCGGCGCATGCGAGATCGCGCCGACGCTCGACATGAACTGCATCAACTTGACGTCCTGCGGACCGGCAGACATCTCGTAATTGGCGACGACGGCACCATAGGGTTTGCCGCCGAACTGGCCGAACTCGGCCGAGTAGATGTGCTTGTAGAGACCGGATTTGACGACCTCCGGGCTGTCCTCGAAATCCGCGAGAAGCTCGTCCTTCGAGGCGTTGAGCACCTCGATGCGGATGTTCTGGCGGAAATCCGTACGATCGACGACGAATTTCAGTCCGCGCCAGGCCGATTCCAGCTTCTGGAACGACTCGTCGTGCAGGATCGTGTCGAGCTGCGCCGACATCTTCTGGTCGATCGTCGCCAGCATCTGGTCGATGACGGCATTGTTGATCTTCTCGTCCTTGCGCGCCGGCTGCATCAGCTCGGCAATGAAGGCGGCGACGCCGCGGCGGGCGACGTCATAGCCCTCGTCGCTCGGCGCGAGCTTGGTCTCGCCGAGGATCTGATCGAGAAGCGAGAGCTCGGTCGTGACGGTCTGAGCGTCGTCGGTCGTCTGAAGCTGCGGGTTGTTCATGGCTGTTCCCTGCGTTTCCGGAGCATCAGGTGGTCTTGTCCGGCGCCGGGCCGGTCAGTTCCTGGAGCAGGCGCTCGCGGGCACCTTCGTCCTCGAGCACGCTCTGAATGGCCTTGCGGAAGGCCGGCACATTGCCGAGCGGACCCTTCATGGCGACGAGCGCCTCGCGGAGTTCGAGCAGCTTGCGCAGCTCAGGGACCTGCCGCGCGACCTGCTCCGGCTCGAAATCCTTCAGCTTGTTGAAAGACAGATTGACCTTGACGTCGGGCGCATCGGCCGCGTCCTCGAGCTTGTTGCTGACCGAGAGATCCAGCTTGAGCTCATGCCCCTTCAGCACGTCGTCGAAATTGTCCTTGTTGATATCGGCGAGCGGCCGTTCCTCGACCGTGCGGTCGTCCGGCCGGCCGGTGAAATCGCCGACCATCAGGAGCTTGAGCGGCAGTTCGACCTCTTCCTTCACATTCCCGGTCGAGGGCTTGAACTTGATGTTGACGCGCTCTTTCGGAGCCACCGAAACTTCCTTCGCCATCTCAATTCTCCCCAGCTTTCCGACGGTTTGCGTCGGGCCAAACACTCGTCAGCGGAACAGTCTCGCAGCCGTCGCGAGGTCGAGGCGAACGAGGCGCAGCCTCGTCTCCTCCAAGGCATTCCTGCGGCGCTCCTCGACGACCAGACGCGACGCATCGGCATGGGTGAGCGCCCGGAAGCGAAGTTCGGCGACCTGAACGGCCAAGGCGGGCTCCCAGGCTTCGAGATCATGCGAATTGAGCATCGCTTCGAGATGATCGAGCAGCGGCAATGCCGGCGCTATCAGCCCGACATCGAGGCAGAAGCGGGCCTGAGCGATCTGGCGCAACAGGCGGGCACGACCACCGATCTCGCCGCGGGTGAGCCCCGCCAGCATCTCGATGGCATCGGGCGCCTTGCCGCCAGCGACCAGTGCGCGGGCCTCCGCGACGACGCGGTCGAGCGGGTCGCTCGTTGTGGTCGTCCCGCCACCGCCGCCATTTTCGGCGATCCAGTCGCGGGTCGCCGGATCGGCGAAGGGCTTGCCGTCGGAGAAGCTGAAACCGAGCAGCGCCGGGAAGCGCCGGAAAAGCAGGTTCATCGCGCCGGCGACCGTCGCCTGCGCATCGGCATGCGCAGGGCCGAGCGCCGCCAGGATCTCCGCCGTCAGGCGATGCCCCTCGAACCAGAACGGTGCCGTCCAGACCAGATCGTTGAGGGCACGCAGCGCCTCTTCGTTCTGTCCGCCCTGTCGCAACGCTGCGACCGTCGCCATCTCCTCGACCGGCGGCATGGCGCCGGTACGGCCTCCCTCATTCGGCGGCAACTGACGGATACGCCACCAGGAGGCTATTCGCGACAGCAGATAGGCGCGAGGATCGGCTGGGTTTCGGGCGATCAGCGCCGTCGACAGGCTGCGCAGGCTGTCTGGCAACTGGTCGATCACGGCGAGATCGATCGCGGCGGCAGCGACCGGTGCGGAGGCCGGTGTGGCAGCGCTCGCGACCGGATTGGAGGCCGCTTGCGCCGAAGTGCCCGGCTGGGGCGGATCAGGCTGTGGCGCATCGGGGCGCGCGTCGGTTACCTGCGCGGTCCGCTCTTCCTCAGCCTTGGCTTCAAGCCCCCTCGCTTCAGCCTCTGCCTGGGCTTGCTTGGCCCTTTCCTCGAGACCACGCCGGGCTGTATCCCGCAGAGGCCGCAGCGCCCGCATCAGTTCACCCAGGGCGACCTGCTCCTTCGTGAGACGCTTGCTCATGAGCGCGTCGATCTCACTCAGCGCGTCATAGGCATAGAGCGCAGCCAGCCAATCGTTCTCCTGAACCTCGCTCTCGCAGAGCGGCGTGGCGCGTCCGACGAGCCATTCCAGAATTCCGACCCGGGCGCGCTCGCGCGCCGCCGGCGGCTGCATCTGTTCCCAGTGCTCGGCGACCATGCCCTTGAGGATGCCGAGCCCCACCGAGAGCCCATGCAACTTTTCCTCGCGGGTCAGGCCATAGGTCAGCCAGGCGCCAATCAGCAGATCCTTGCCGCGTGTCTCGATGATACCGCTCGACAGCGCGATGACCTGCCGCCAATTGACGGCAAGGGGACCGTCAGTCTCCATCCGCCGCATCTCGGCTTCGAGTTCCTCGAATTCGGCGCCGCCGCGCGGGTCTGCGCCGGCCGGCCGGTCGCCCGGAACGGGCGCAGCGCCGATCGCCATGCGGGGGTCGAAGAAGGGATGGTTTGCCTGGGACATCGACGCTCTTGGACATCGGCCGCTGGCCTGCAGCCCTCGCCGAGAAGCAGTGTTGACGTCGCTTCTTGAAGCTTCGATGACCCTTGGGTGACGATCCTACATGGATGACCGGCTTGGTCTGTGTGGCGCTTCCCGGGGCCGTCCTCGCCGCGGCGTCTTTCGCTCAGGCGGCCGCTGCGCTGTGCTGGAGAACCCCAATGTTGCCGCTGTCGATGGTATCGGGCGAACCTTTGTAGCGCACCACGAGATACGTCATGTCGTCATGCTGAGGGGCGTCGCCGACGAACCGGCTGACCGCATCGGTGACGCTGGTGACGACGATATCGAGCGACTGGCGATGTGAGGCGCCCAGCGATTCCAGCAGCCTTTCGACTGTGAATTCGCGGCCCTCCATGTCCATCGCCTCGGAAATGCCGTCCGTGTAGAGGAACAGCGTGTCGCCGGCCTCGAGCGAGATCGCGCCTTCCTCGTAAGTCAGCCCCGGCATGATCCCCATCGCCATGCCGCCGGTCTGCGGCAGAGTCGTGACCGCCCCATCGTGATGCACCACGACCGGAGGATTGTGACCCCCATTGGCGTAGCTCATCACGCCAGTACGGAGGTTGAGAATGCCGTAGAAAACGGTGACGAACATTTCGAGCGGGTTCTGCTCGCACAGGATGGTGTTGGTTTCGGCGAGGCAATCACCGGCCGAGCGCCCCTCGCGCGCGCTGGCCTGAAGGATCGTTCGAGAGATCGCCATGAAGAAGGCGGCCGGCACGCCCTTGCCGGACACGTCGGCGATCACGAGACCGATCTGGTCCTCGCCGATGATGAAGAAGTCGTAGAAGTCGCCGCCGAGTTCGCGCGCCGGCCGCATGATCGCACGGCCGGAATAGCTTGGATGCTTGGGCATGCGCTGGGGCAGCATGGCGCCCTGCAACGAGCGGGCGATGTCGAGTTCGGTTTCCATGCGCTGTTGCGAGGTCTCGAGTTGGAGATTCTTGGTCTCGAGATCGCGCGTGCGGGCCTGGACCTCAGCTTCAAGTTCCTCCTGGCGCCTCTGGACGTCGATGGCCATCGCCTGGAAGACACGCGCGAGCGCACCGAGTTCGTTGCGCTGGCTGACGACATGCGAGATCATCTCGGGCTTGAACTTGCGTCGCTCGACCTTGCGCGCGGCCAGCGTCAGCGCGGTGATCGGCAGCGCGATCTGCCGTGCCACCAGAAAGGCGAGATAGATCAGGAAAGGCATCACGGCCGCGACCGCGACCGCGACGACGATTGTGGCGTGCTGCGTCCGTTCGAGTTCGGCGAGATCATCTGCAGCCAGTTTGTCGACGAAATTGGTCAGGATCGTCAGTTTTTCGCGAATCGCCGCTTCATTGCGGGCATCGTCGACGTTGAGCATGATCGCAGCGCCCGCCCGGTCGCCCGCGAGCCACGCCTTGAAGATGCTCTGCGAAACCTGTCTCGACTGGTCGAGACTGTCGATGAACGAGGTCACGACGGCACGCACCCCCTCATTGGTGATCGACCGGAAGACGTCGATGCTGGTGTCGGCGAGTTTCTGGTCGATCGCGTCGAAGGCTGCAAACGTCGACGCGATCGCTTGTTGGCCCGCATCCGGCGAGACGCTGCGCAGTAGCGAACGGCTCTGCTCGAACATGACCACGAGCGCCGAGACGTTCTTGTTGACCAGCAGGGCGTTGTCGAAAATCGAATGGCTGGCGCGCGACATCGAAACGACGCTGTAGACAGCGACGGCAGCGACCAGGGCCGCGATGAAGATGCCGAGCGCGGCCAGACCGTAGAGTTTGCGCTTGACCGTCATTTTCACCGACAATTCCCATGGCTCGCTGCAGGCCGCCACAGGACCGGAAGAATGTGACAGTTCCACGCATGCCAGCAGCGCCATGCGCCGCGACGCTCGGCCGCTGCGCGCGCGTCGCCCGTTATTTCACGTCGACAATCAAGCGCATCGACGGATGAATCGCGCAGCGCACATCGACCTGGCCGGCCTTCGGAAAGGCGACCTTGGTGCGCGTTCCGGGGCGCTGCGCCTTCAGGTCGAATGTATTGGCGGGGCTCTCGGAGAAGACGTTGTGTGTGCCGGTGTCATCGTTCACGAAAACGATCTCGTCGCCCACCGCGAGGGTCAGGGCCTTGGGCGTAAACTGCTGGCCCTTCTGCGTGACGAGAATTTCGCGAGCCGCTGCAGGCGACAGCATCGGCGCGAAGGGCAAGCCGCAGATCAGACAGACGACAAGCAGGGTTCGGGTCATGGCGATCGTCTCTCCGGTGTCTTCGGGGTGGCCGACAGGGACCGCATGAAGGCGACGAGGTCGCCCTTCTCCTGCGCGTTCAAACCGAGCGGAAACATGTCCGGCGACAGGCTCGGACGTTGAATGCCGCCGCGGTCATAGTGCTCGACGACGGCCTCCAGGCTGCGCAGCGAACCGTCATGCATGTAGGGCGGCCGATCGGCGACGCCACGCAGTGTCGGCGTTCTGAACGCAAAGGCGAGGCTCTCGATCTGCGGTTTGATGCGCCCCCGACCGCGGTCGCTTGTGGCGGGCAGGCCGATATCGCGGAAACCGTCATCGGTCAGCCGCCAACCGGAATGGCAGGCGACGCAATTCGCCTTGCCGTTGAACAGCTGGAAGCCGCGAAGTTCCGACACCGAAAGCGCCTTGTCGTCGCCCGCAATCCAGCGGTCGAAGCGGGTTGCGGGCGAGCGGATGGTGCGCATGAAGGCCGACAGTGCGTCGGCGACTGTCTCGGGCGTGGCGCCGATATCCGGATAGACACGGCTGAAATCCGCAGAAAATTCGTCGCTGAATGTCAGTCTCTGCACCATGCTGTCGAGCGAGAGCCCCATGATATCGGGCGAGGCCACGGCGCCCTTGACGACGCCTTCGAGTGAATCTTGCCGGCCGTCCCAGAGAAAGACACTCTGCCAGGCGACGTCGTAGAGGGTCTGGGATCGGCGCATCATCGGTGCGCCGTTGTCGGCGGCTGGCTTCGCTTTCAGATCGGCCCAGGCAGCGTCTGGCAAATGACAGCTCAGGCAGGCGACATTGCGCTGGTGCGACAATTCGCGGGTCCGGAACAGCTTCTCGCCGAGCACGGCGACCTCGGGGCGTGCAGCCGCACTGACTGGCAGCACTGCGGGGCGGCGATAGGCGGCTCGCAAGGCTGCTGTGTTTGGGCGGCGAGCCTGTGCACGGGCGCGTTGCTCGCGGGCTTCGGCCGAAAGAGCCGAGACCTCAACCTGCGCCGGATCCGACGGTTCGAGCACCTGTTCCAAGGTCGCGCAGCCGGCGAGCAGAGAAATTACAAGGGCACAGCCAAGACCAGCCGCGCGCCGGATCGGGCTCGTTCGATTCTGCCGCGTTGCGCTCATGGTCGGTCGTCTCATGGTCTCCGAAGCCGCTGTTTCCGCCTAATTCAGGCTGCCGTAAAAAATACCGTGTGCGACGTAGTAGAAAGTGAAGAAGAGCAGAACAAAACCGAGATAGGTCATGCCCAATTCGAGCGCACTGACCGTCGGCGACGGAATCCGGTTCAACAGCGCCACGTTCACCCGCGTATTGCCATGGATCACCATCACGGCCAGAGACGCGATGATCATCGAATGCCCAACGGCGTCGATCTTGCCGAAATCGACGATGGCCGCGATGAAAATAACAAACAATGTCAAAGCAGCAAGTCGCTGACTGGTTTTGCCATAAAGCAAGAGAAACGCGGTGACGAATTCGACAAAGCCGGCTAATTGCATGTACAGCCCGTGCTCGATGCCGAGTGTGATGCGCTCATGCTGCCTGAGCAAGGGCAGCGTCCACGACGCGAAAGCCCATTTTTCGATCGAGGCCCACAGCAACGTCACAGCCATGGAAACATAGAGAATGGACAGCGCATAAGGGAGCAAGCGCTCGACCCTGAGCGAATGAATGATCAGATAAGCAGCGATGCCGAGAAAAAGCGGGTAGTCGAGGAGGTGGAACAGGCCGTAATTCGCCACCGCTATCGCGTAAAGAACGACGATGCCCAGTCCGGCGATCCAACTCGTCCGCCAACTCGCTGTCGACATGGCGAGGAACAGCTGGAACCAGGATATCGATTCGCTTGTGGTTGTCAGCTCCGGCGTCAGGATGATCCCGCCCTTCAGCCAGAGGCAGAGTAAAAACGCACCCAGCATGATCCGAATGACGTCTGGCAATCGCGGTTTCAGTGCCGCAACGCGTTCCTTCAGTGGATCGTCGCCGAAGGCACCCGCGATGACGCGGTCGCCGAGGCCGATCAGCATTATCAGAACGGTGCTGCCGGCCAGTAGCAGCAAGAAACTCGGCGAAAAGACATCCGGTAGGGGCGTAGGGTTGGCTGCCACATCGTAGGGTGCGAACCATTTGACATGCGCCTGCGCGCTCGAAGGTATCAGGACCGCGAGGGCCGCGCAGCCACTCAGAATTCGGCGCCATCCCTGCGCAGGCCAGTCAAGCCGCGAGGCCCTCCGTTCGATTTTGATCCTGGCGCGGCAAAGGCCGCGCGGTGAGCCCTGCGTCATCAGGTCTCATCCGCCGATCGTCTTGAGGGCGTCGTGCCCGGACCGCAGATCGCTGGATCGACCCACCCCGGAGCCACCCGACTGCGCTGGACCTCATCGGGCCACCAAGCGGCGATGTAGGACAGCAGTGTCACGATCTCGTCGTCTGACAGCACGCCGCCAAAGGCCGGCATGACGATCTGCCCGTCCTTGCCCCGGACACCTTGTGCAACGCGGCGGAACAGCTCGAGATCGGTGTGATTGAAGGCATGACCGGTTTCGTTGAGCGCAGGCGCGAGGGTGGGATCGGCGCGCCAGCCTGGCGCGCCGCCCAGAAAGGCGCCGTGGCACATCGCGCAATGGGCCCGATACAGGGCAAAACCCGCCTCCAATTGCGGATGACTGGCCTGAACGATCAGGCGGACCGGCGGGTCCTTGTGGCGCTGCGTCAGAATGATCCCGGCTGCGAGGACCAGTAAGATCATCCCCCCTAGTGACAACAGCCCGGCGGTCACGCGCGATGCATCCGCCCGCGCAGTGCCGAGATCGAAACCGGCTCCGACCTTTTGATCCGACAAACCCGCGCGGCCTTCTCAACCGTTTGAAGGGAACGACAGGGCCCTCGATCGGGACATCCCCACCGTGACGCCGCGAGCAAGCGCGACATGGGCTGGCCGTAGCAGGGCTGTTTAACCGTAATGTTGCAGCCGTCGCGGCGCGCACCCGCCGCGGCTTCCCGGAACCATCCGCCCTTGGGCCCGTCGGAGGGTTGTCATGCGCCTGTCGTAACGTTGTCCGTGACGTCCGCAGCAACGGCGCCATGCGGATTCGGGAGATGCGGGTCATGCCGAACGATGCCCAGGTCAGGTCGAAGCTCGTCCAGATCGGCCTTTACAGCGCTGCCCTGATCGCCGGACTGGTCGCCCTGACCTTCCTGCTTCCCTGGCTCATGGCGCTGCTGCAGCCGGCGCCAAAACCGCAACCCGTGATGGTGCAGAAGATCGTGGCGCCCCCGCCGCCCCCGGAGCCGCGGCTCAGCCAACTCGAGCGCATCCGTGCGGCCCTCGATGCCGAGATCAAGGCGGGCAGCGTCACGGTCGATCCGTTCGGCGGCTGGATCGCGATCAGGGTCGGCAATCTGATCACCTTCAATTCCGGCCAGGCTGCCGTCCTGCCGGGCTTCGTTCCGGTGGCGCGGCGCATCGCCGAAACCGTCGAAGGTGAGAAGGGCCCGATTCGGATCGTCGGGCACACCGACGACCAGGCCTTGGGCGGCGGCGGCCCTCATCGCGACAATCAAGCCCTGTCGTTGGCCCGCGCCGAGGCGGTCGCGGGTCTGTTGCGCGGCGCCCTGACGGACGGCGCACGGATTGCTACCGACGGGCGCGGGGCGTCCGAGCCGATCGCCGACAACGGCTCGGCGGAGGGCCGCGCCAGGAACCGGCGGATCGAGATCCTGGTGACGCGGGGGGATTAGCCGACGGGCGGATTGTGGGCGCCGTCGTCGTTAGACTGTCAACTCGGCGACCTAGCGTCGATCTCCCTGACGTCGAACCCGTTCCGCCGCCATGCCGACGATCATCAAGCCCAGGAAGCTCGGCATCTTGACGAAGGTCGAGCGGCGCGGCCCGCAGGCCAGCCTCATCGTGTCGGCTTTGGGGCTGTTCTCGCTGGCCGATCCAACGGATTTCGAGTTCGATACGGCGCTCTGGCCGATGGCGATCAGGGAAATGCCGCCCGGCGCGATCTTTGACATGGCGATGCCCAAGCCCTGCGGCGAAGTGCTGTTCGCCGGCCGGGCGATGGCGCCGCAGGGCGAGCCAGTGGGCGCGATGGCCGTCGATGTCGCCGTAGGGCCGATGCGCAAGCGGATCGCGGTCTTCGGCGACCGGGCCTGGCGCCCGGCCGCCGGTGGCGTGGTGTTCACCGAGCCCAAGCCGTTCGTGGAAATGCCGCTGGTACCTGAGCGCGCCTTCGGCGGGCCGGGGCATCCCGACAACGCCGCCGGACGCGGCTTCGAGGCGGAACGC
Source organism: Allobosea sp. R86505 (assembly GCF_042466375.1). Lineage (NCBI taxonomy): Bacteria > Pseudomonadati > Pseudomonadota > Alphaproteobacteria > Hyphomicrobiales > Alloboseaceae > Allobosea > Allobosea sp. R86505. The sequence goes on from NZ_JAXHPY010000001.1 coordinate 4,609,910, forward strand.
CGCGTTGAGGCGGGCGAGATCGTGCTGCTGCCGAACGTCGAGGATGCCCGCAGGCTCATTCGCTTGGTTTCGGATCAGCCCCCGCCGGTCCGGCCGGGCCCCCTCGACCCGGCCCACCCGTCACGCAGGGCGCTTGCTGGTACTTACGACGATCAGTGGCTCAAACATGATTTTCCGGGCCTGGCCCGGGATGCCGACCCCCACTTGTTCTGCGTTGCAGCGGATGATCAGCGAATCCCGGGTTACTTCGCGGGCGACGAACCGTTCCGGGTCGCCGGTTTCCAGGCGCAACGGCCGGAGATCGCCAGCACCTTGCCGGGACTGCGCGTGCGCATCTTCGTCAGACAGACCGGTCAGCCCGACGGGCTGGTCGAACTGCCCAGTGTGATCGACACGGTCTGGCTGTTCCCCAGTGCCGGCAAGGGCGTGCTGGTCTATCGCGGCGCCTGTCCAGTGGCCGATGTCGAGGGCGACGACGCGACGCATGTGATGCTCGCCTATGAGCGGCTGTCCGACGCGCCGCGCCCCATGGCACATTATCTCGAGGTGTTCCGGCTGCGGACCGATCCGGAGCAGAGTTTCAAATACATCCTGGCCGACCGGCAATTGTCGCCGGAGCCCGACCCGTCGCTGCTGGCGGCACGCCTCGCCGCGCGCAAGGCGCACGCTGCGGCGCAGATGGAGAAGTCGCGGCGCGCGCAGGAACTGGTGGTCCGCGACGCACTCGCCAAGGCGGGTCTGCCGCCGCATTTCATGCCGGTCTTGCCTGAGCCCGAGCCCATGCCTTTCCTGATGCCGACTCCCGATGAGATCGAGAGCGGCGAGATCGACTTCGCCGAGCTGTTCGAAGGCATCGATACGCTCAACGCGAAAATGACAGCGATGGCCGATCAGGCCGCCGCCAGGGCGGGCGATCAGGTTCAGGCGGTCGCGCGTTTCCGCCAATCGGGCGACCTCAGCGAGATCGACACGCTGTTGGCGACGCTCAACCTGCCGGAGCCGGTGACTTTGGCCGATCAGGTCAGTCTTCCCGCCGATTTCGTCATGCCGTCCTCCACGCCCGATGACGAGCAGAGCCTGCGCGAGGCCTCAGGCCGATTCTTCGACCTGCCCGAATTCCGGCTGCTGGGCCCGGCTCATGGCGGCATCGAGCAGGCGCTCGGAGCGGTTGTCGATCCGCCGGTGTTAACCGAGCCCGCCCCCCCCGATGCGCCGCTCGACGAAACCCCGATGACCGGACTGCCGCCCCGGCCGCCGCCCCCGGAGAACCCGGCTGCGATGGCCAGGATCGCAACGGCCTTCCCCGGCCTCTCCGCTCCAGGCGCATCGCTCGACGCTCTTCTCGACGATCTGGCTGGCGACAAGGCATTGCCCGCGGCTGCCGCCGGCGAGCCCGATGCGCGCGCCTCCCTGACCCAGGCCAGCGCGCGGCTGGGCGACATCGAGCCCGACATCCGCGAAGGCATCGCCTCGATGCGTCAGCTGGCCCCCGAGCCGGTCTTTCCGGTTCAACCGCTCTCGCCCGAGGTGGCGGCACGCTTCGGCGCGGTCGTCATCACCGAAGCGCGAACGGCCTCACTGGCAGGCCGCGACATGGCCGGCGCCGCGCTCGCCGGCCAGAGCTTCGCCGGGCTCGACCTGACAGGCGCCTTCTTCGAGCGTTGCGATCTGCGCGGCGCGGATTTCACCGGCGCGCGCTGCGGCAAGGCGGTGTTTGCGGGCGCCGATCTGCGCGAGACGAATTTCTCCGGCGCTGTTCTGTCCGAGGCCAATCTCGGGAGTGCCGATGCGCGCGGGGCGAGGTTCGTGCGTGCCGATCTGACCAAGGCCCAGCTGCTCAAGATCAATCTTGCGGGCGCGGACCTCTCCGGCGCCCTGCTGGAGGACATCAATTTTATCGAGAGCGATCTCAGCGACGTCCGGCTGGTGGGCGCCCAGATGAAACAGGTCGTCGCGCTGCGGCTGTCGATGGCGCGCATCGATCTGAGCCAGGCCGTGCTCGACAGTTGCTCCTTCGTCGAGGTCGAGGCGCCCGGACTTGTCGCCCGCGGCATGCGCGCGTTCAAACTCTCCGCGGTGAAGGTCAATGCGCCGAGGGCCGATTTCAGTGGCGCGAGCCTGCAGCAATGCGGCTTCCACGCCGGCTGCGATCTCACGGCGGCGCGCTTCGACGACGCCTCGGGCATGAACGGCGCATTCCGGCAGGCGCGGTTGGCGGGCGCGAGCTTCATCGGGGCGAGCTTCAACCGGGTCGATTTCGGCGAAGCCGATCTGACCGGAGCCAGTCTGCGGCTGGGTTCGTTCAAGCAGTCGGTGCTGACCAAAGCCAAGCTGGCGCAGGCCGATCTTTTCGGCGCCAATCTGTTCAACGCCCAGGCTCGCCGAACCGACTTTTCGGGCGCGCGACTGCGCAGCGCCAATCTCTATGGCTGCGACCTGACCGACGCCGTCATGCCCGGCGCCGACCTGTCGCGCTCCAATCTCGACAAGACGATCTTCGGAGTGGCAACCGATGCGGCTTGACGATCTCATCGAGCGGATCGCGCTGGACCTGCCGATCGAGGGCGCGCCCCTCGCCGGATGCGATCTGGCCGGGGTGTCGCTGGAGGGCGGCATGCTGGTCAATTGCGACTTCGGCGGCGCGCGCTTCCGCGGCGCGACCCTCCGGAAGCTGCAATTCGCCCAATGTAACTTGGCAGAGACGGACTTCACGGAGGCGATGCTCGACGGTTGCCAGTTCGTCTCGTCAGCGCTGCCGAGAGCGCGCTTCGGGCGGGCTCGGTTGAACGGCGTCCAGCTCGGGCGCTGCAACCTGCAGCAGGCCGATTTCGGTGAGGCGGTAATGGAGACATGCGCCTTCGCCGATGTCGATCTGTCCGATGCCCGCCTGACCGGGGCCAGATTGGCGACCACAGCGATCGTCGAAAGCGTCGTCACCCGGATCGATCTGACACGGGCAGTGTTGCGCGGCTTCACCATGACCAAGGGCGATCTGCGCGAGGCCGGCCTCGACGGACTGGACGTCGACACGATGGTCATCATGGACGCGGATCTGTCGGGGCGCGATCTGCGGGCGCTGCGGCTGGCGCGCGCCAATCTGATGAAGGCGAAACTGGCCGGCTGCAATCTGTCGGGCGTGGATCTCTCCCAGGGCCTCTTCATGGAGGCCGATCTGCGCCAGGCCGATCTGTCGGGCTGCAACCTGACGATGGCGCTGATGATCGGGGCCGATCTCACCGGCGCCAATCTCGAAGGTGCCGATCTCACTTCGGCCAATCTGAGCGGCGCGAAAACGCGGGGCGCCAATCTGAACCGTGCCATCCTGACCAATGCGATTGTCGAGCAGGCCGATTGCACGGCGGCGCGTTTCGAGCGGGCGCGGCTGGATTTCGCCCAGTTCAGCTATGCCACGCTGGACGCCGCCTCGTTCACGAACGCCCGCTTCCACCGGACCAGCCTGCACGGCGCCACGACCGACGGCACCCTCTTCACCCATGCCAGCGGCTCGACCCTGCCGACCGACCCGGCCCGCGCCGTGGCCGATCTCTATGAACCGCGCCGCGTCGCGCGCCGCGCTTGAGAGGCAAAACCATGCCCTTCGTCAACTCTTCCGGCCCGATCCCGGCTCCCGATTTCTCCTTTCCCGATGTCTGCACGACGCCGGTCGGGCCGGTTCCCGTACCGATTCCCTATCCCAACATTGCGCTCGCACCGACGGCGATCCCGACGCAGTTCACCACCTTTCTGACCTGCATGCCGGCCCACAACCTGCTGACGACGAAGCCGATGAGCCTGGGTGACCAGCCAGGTGTGCTGCTCGGCGTCGCCTCGGGTTTCGTCATGGGGCCGGTAAAGCACATGATGGGGTCGGTCACGATGTTTCTCGGCGGCCCCCCGGCGACCAAAATGCTGAACCCGACCTCGCAGAACGGCATGAGCCCGAACATCGTCGGGCTGACGCTGGCGCCGACCCAGGTGACGACCATCTGCCTGTCCTGACGTTCGGCCGGGATCGAATTTTGGCGCGGGCCCGAACCCGCAGGCTGTTTGGGGAGACGAAGCGATGAGCCTGATGAGCCAGAACGCTGCGCGATCCGAGGTCGCCCCGTGGTCGGGTACTGCTCCTGCGATGCGCGCGGCCACGGTGATGTCGGCCGGCGAAGACGGGATGCGGGTCGCGATCGACGGCAGACAGGTCCGCGCGTCATGCGCCGTCTCCTGCCCTGCCGAGCCCTTCGCCGGCGACGAGGTCCTCGTCTGGGCGGGGGAGGACGCTTGCCATATCCTCGCCATCCTGCGACGGGCCGGGCCCGCCGACGACGGCCAGACACGCCCCTGCGAGACCGGTCCGGAGGAGGTCGCGCCTGAGCCTGCCTTCGCCGGCCCGTTCACCGGCCTGCCGTCGGTCATGGCCGACGGCAACCTGCCCTATCAACCGCATTTCGACTCGCAGAGCGACGGAGAGGCCGCGGCGGGCCGACCCTGGACCCGTTTCGACGTGCCGCTGACGCCGAACGCCTTCGGCAGCGGCACCTATTTCCGGATGGGCGCCTATGTCGACGGCCAGGAAGGGGTGATGATGCCGCCACTCCAGCTGTCGAAGAGCACGGCCACCACCACGACGAAGACGGCGCCGACACCTGATTTCGCGGCGGCGCTCCTCAGCGGCAAGAACGCCTACAACGCGGCAGCCGAAACGGCCAACGCGGCGACGGCGACGAGCGCATCGACGACAGGTACGGCATCGGGCGACGCCAAGCAGGGCTATCTCAAGCGCGGCGACAGCTTCGTCAAGAACAAGGTCGGACAGATGGAGTTGCAGACCATCGCGACCACGGCGGTGACGACCACCTCGTCCGGCGACGGTTTCCTGGCTAAGACCGACGCCGACGTCAACCTGTCCATCGACGGCGGCATGCTGGTCGATATCGTCAAGGGCCAGACCACCAATGTCGCCGACGGCGACATCAAGTTCACCGCCCCGGCCGGTCTCTTCGCGGTCAGTGCGCTTTCTGGCATCTCGCTCACCGCCGGCACGGCCTCGTCTCCGGCCAACATCTCGCTGCTGGCCTATGGCTATGTGAAGAACGAGGCCAAGGGCCCGGTGTCGGAGTGGTTCTACTCGACGTCCGAAAAGAAGACATATGGTTTCGCCAAGGATTGGTTCTATGGTGAAAAGTATTCAGAATTCCATGGAACGAGCACTTCGAAATTTTACGGCGACGAGAACAAGACCTTCGAGGGAACCGCGACGAGTTTCTTTTATGGCGATCAGATTACGACCAATCATGCCAGACGCATCAGCATGACGATGGCCGCGACGCTGACGCTCGCGCTCGGCACTGAATTCCGCCTGAACGCCGCCATCGATCTCAAAATCAATCTCGCGCTCGATATGAATATCATTATAGGCATAGCTTTCAAGATGGTCGTTGGCTTTGACACAAAGGTTGTTCTCGGATCCGACTTCAAATACGTAAGTGGACTTGATATCAAGTGGGTCGGCATTGACGGTAAAAAGTTCAATTTCGAAATCAAGCAAGGTGATGTTGACGCCTATCTGGGCAATTTGATCTTGCGAACCGGCGCAACAGATATCGGCGGCAAGCAAGTAGAACTCAAGACGGGATTTTTCTTCCGGTCATGATAGGCGCAAAGATGTCTACCCATCCAGTCAGCACGCGGGCGAACGGTGCCGTTGCGAACATCGACTGCGCGCTCCCGGTGTCGCTGCATGGCGGCCTGCTGCGCGGTCTCGTTCGCTCAAGCAGCGGATCGAGGTTTGAGGTCGCGGCCGACGATGTCAGTCTCGTTGCCGTTAGGGCGGTTTCATGTCTCGTCGAGCCGATGGCAGGTGACGAGGTCCTGGTGTTTCCGGCTGCGGGAACCGGATTCGTCCTCGCCGTTCTGACGCGCAAAGGGGTCGGTGATGCGACGCTCTCCTTGCCCGATGCTGCCGGCTCCCTTACGATTCATGCGCCGTCGGTCCGGCTCGAAGCCTCGACGCGGCTCGATCTCGACGCGCCCGAGATGGCGGTCACGACGCGGCGGCTCCATATCGTCACCGACGTGCTGACCCAGATCGCGCGCCTCGCCTCGGTGATCGGGGAGACGCTGACCACCGCGGTCGGCCGGCAATCCACCATCGCGCGCCAGCTCGACGTCAAGACCCAGGACCGCAACACAACGGTCAGCGGCCTCGACAATGAGCGCGTCGGCACCCGGGTCACGCAGTCCGAGCTGTCGACGGCGAGCGCGGCGATCGTCACCGTCCATGCGCGCGACGATATCCGCCTCGACGCCAAGCGGGTGACGATCGGATGAGCGCCGGGCTCGCCGGCGTCGGCCCGGGCGAGCGGGTCCGCGCAGCCTGCCGCCTCGTCACCCAGTCCAGACTCGATGACGCCGACCTGCTGCTGCGGGAAGCGCTGTCGCGTCAGCCACAGGACCCCTGGGCGCTGAATGCGCTCGGCGGCATCGCGCTGCTGCGCCAGGACCTGGAGGCGGCGCGGCGCCTGATCGGCGCGGCCGCCACGATCCGGCCCGACGAGCCCGAGATCCTCGCCAATCTCGCCGGCCTGCACAGCCAGGGCGGAGCGGCGGACGAAGCCCTGATCTGCCTGGAGCGGGCCGTGACGCTGGCGCCCGGCCATGCCGGCATCCGTCGCCAGCACGCCGAACTCCTGCTGTCGCTGTCGCGGGTGGCGGAGGCCGCCGACGAGGCGCAGCGCAGCCTCGAGCTCGATCCGGACTCCGTCGGCACCTGGGTGACGCGCGGCCTGGTCGCGATCGCGCAGAGCGATCCACCCCTCGCGATCGCCTGCTTCCGAGAGGCGACGCAACTCGACGAGGCTTGCGTCGCGGCCTGGCACAATCTCGCCGAACTGCACGCGCGCGGGCGCGACACGGCGGAGGCGCTGCGCTGCGCCGAGCGGGCCTATCTGGCCGCGCCCGGTTCGCCGGTCCAACTCGTCGCTTTCGCGCGGCAGCTGGCCGAAGCCGATCCCGAGCGCGCGCAGGGTCTGGTCCGGCGGGCGCTCGCATTGGCGCCCGCCGATCTGCAGGCGATCGAACTCGCCGCGCGGCTCGATCTCCTGCGCGGGGCCGATCGCAAGGCCTTCGCCGATCTCGCCGCCTGTGTGCGCCAGAGCGGCAAGGACCCGGCCGCGCTTCTGGCGCTGGCACGCGTTCTCGGTGTCGCCGGCCGCTTCGCCCAGGCGCTGCAGAGCATCGAAGAGGCGCTGGCGCAGGTGCCGGATTCGAGCGAAGCGCGGGCGCTGCGCAAGGAGTGCCTGCTCTCGCTCGGGCGGTTCGATGCGGTCGCGGACGGCGCCGAGACCCTGCCGCGCGACATCGCGGGGGTCGTCATTCCCGCCACCATGCCAATTTGCGAAATCATTCTGGCAGCGCGATTTCTGCCGCGTCTGGCGGAGGGCCGCGCGGCGGCGCTCCCGGTCACCGCACATCCCCAGATCGCGCCCCTGCTCGACGGTCTTCCCCAGATCAGCCTCACCGGCGAGAAGCTCGAAGGCGCGGCCAATGCCCTGCTCATGCCGGAGATCATGGCGCATCTGCGCGTCGAGGGCATCACGGACGGGGCGGCAGTGCCCTATCTCGCGCCCGATGCCGGGCGGGCCGAGGCCTGGCGCCGGGCGCTGGCGGCCTTGCCGGGTCCGCGCATCGGCATCCTCTGGCATCCGGGCCGGCAGGGCATCGGCCTGTCCTGCCTCGTCGAGGCGGCCCGCGCGCTCGGCACGCCGCTCAGCCTCGCTGTCGGCGAGTTGCGGGAGGAACTGGAGGCCTATCCCGACGTGATCGACGCTGGCGCCGCCATCGCGGAGCCGCAGGATCTGCTGGCCGCGGTCGCGACGCTCGACATCGTGATCGCTCCCGACAGCCTGGCGGCGCATCTGGCCGGTGCACTCGGCCGCCCGGCGCTCGTCTTCGTGCCGGCGGGGCGGCACTGGGCCTGGGCGGAGCGGGAGGGGCGCGGGATCTGGTATCCGTCGGTCGATGTCCTGACCCAAGCGAAACCGGGCGATTGGAGCGATGTTCAGGCCCGTCTGCCAATCAGTCTGGTGGCCCGTCTGGCCGAACTGGCGTCCGACGGGCACCCATGACCAGGCCGCCCGGCCCCGGTCCCCAGCGCGTGATCTATGACGCGGTCTATACGTTCGATCCCCCGGTCGACGCCATGGCGCTGCAGATGCGCCTCAGACCGATCCCTCGCCCCGGTCAGAGCGCCCGCGGCATCCGCCTCGCGACCGTGCCCGATTGTGAGGCCCGTCGCACGGACACCGATGCCTGGGGCGTGGTCGTCGAAACGGCCTCGTTTCCAGAGCCGCTCCGGCGACTGCGGGTCAATGCCGACTGGACTGTCGACACGCGCGCGGATGCCCCGCTGCCGTCCATAGCGCCAGGTCGCGGCGACCTGGTCGATGATGCCGGCCGCACGGCGCCACGGCGCGACCCGGCGACTGCGGAAGCCGATGCCATGGCCCGTGCAGTCGCATCCGGCTGGACTTATGATCTGCGACCGCCAGCTGCGGTTCGTCCGCTCGCGACGCTGGTCGAGGAGCGGCGCGGGGGCTGCGAGGATCTGGCCCGGCTGTGTGCGGACGTCTTGCGCCGCCAGGGTGTCCCGGTGCGTTTCGTCGTCGGGTATCTCGGAGCCCGGGTGACGCCGGCGGCCCGACGCCACCGGCGCCATGCCTGGCTCGCCATCTGGACCAGCGACCGCGGCTGGTGCGAGATCGATCCGCTCAATGACGATAGGGACGTCCCGCTCCTCGCCACTGCCTGGGGTCCGGCCTTGCCGGCCCTGCAGCCGGTCACGGGGCATTTCGCGACCGGCCGCGTGACGGGCCTGTCCGTCGAAATCCAGGTCCTGCCAGCGCACATCTGACGCGGAAGGGCGCGCCCTCGCGTCAGTAGCGGTCCGGCACATAGAGTTCCGGCGGGACGGGATGGCGCTGGTAGTCGGGATGGCGGACGCGGTCCGGCAGGGAGATCTCCTGCTTCGGGACGTCCTCATAGGGGATCTGGCTGAGCAGATGGGCGATGCAGTTGAGCCGCGCCTTCTTCTTGTCGACGGCCTCGACCACCCACCAGGGTGCGTAGTCGGTATGGGTGCGGTCGAACATCTCCTCCTTGGCGCGGGTGTAGTCCTCCCAGTGGACGCGGCTTTCCATGTCCATGGGAGAGAGCTTCCACTGTTTGAGCGGGTCGGCGATGCGCATCTGGAAGCGGAATTCCTGTTCCTCGTCGGTGATCGAGAACCAGTACTTGATCAGGATGACGCCGGAGCGGACGAGCATGTGCTCGAATTCCGGGACGGACCGGAAGAACTCCTCGAGTTCGTGGGGCGTGCAGAAACCCATGACCCGCTCGACGCCGGCGCGATTGTACCAGCTGCGGTCGAACAGCACCATTTCGCCGGCGGTCGGCAGATGCGGGACGTAGCGCTGGAAATACCATTGATGCTTTTCGCGCTCTGTCGGCGCAGGGAGCGCCACGACGCGGCAGACCCGCGGATTGAGCCGCTGCGTCACGCGCTTGATCGCCCCGCCCTTGCCGGCAGAGTCACGCCCCTCGAACAGCACGACCACTTTGAGCTTCTTGTACTGGATCCAGTCCTGCAGCCGCACCAGCTCGTGCTGCAGCCGGAACAACTCCCGGAAATAGACCTTTCGGTCCAGCGTCGACCCCGCCGGCCCCATGCCCTCGGCGACCAGCTCATCGATGCGGTCTTCCTCGAGCTGCATCTCGAGTTCTTCATCGAAGCTGTCGGCGATCTCCGCTTTGATGCGGTCGAGATCAGTGCTCATGGCAGGGGCCCTGTGCTGGGTCGTAAAGGACATGGTTTCCAGGCGCGAGGTGTCGCGGGCCGGATATAACGACAGGCTGGCCCGAGCGATGCTGTCCCGTGGCTCTGCAGCAGCGTTGCGGTGCCGGGTACGCATACGAGGAGGGCCGCATGACGGAAGCCTTCGCGCGAGGGCCACGGGGGCTATGATGGCGGCACGTGAAGTTCAGGCGGCCTTCTGATCTGCGGGCTTTTCGGCTTCGCGCAGGAGGCGCCACTGCCACGGCAGCAGTTCGTGCAGACATGAGACGGGCAGATCGGCGATGCGCGCCAGGACGTCGGCGAGCCAGGCTTTCGGATCGACGTCGTTGAGGCGAGCCGTGGCGATGAGCGTGAGCATGACGGCGGCGCGGTCGGCGCCGCGCTGGCTGCCGGCGAAGGTCCAGTTGCGCCGCCCCAGAGCGATGCCTCGTAGCGCTCTTTCGGCCGCGTTGTTGCTGAGGCAGATCCTGCCGTCGTCGAGGAAGCGGGCGAAGTCGGCCCAGCGCTTGAGCATGTAGTTGATCGGCTTCAGGACCTCGGCGGAGCGCGAGAGTGTCTCTCGCTCATGCAGCAGCCAGGCATGCATCTCGTCGAGAAGCGGCTTGCTCTTCTCCTGCCGCACTGCCCGCCGCTCCTCGGCACTGCGCCCGTTGATCGCGCGCTCGATCTCGAACAGCGCGTCGAGGCGTTTCACCGCCGCCAGGGCGACCGGGGAGACCGGCTTTCCCTTCACGCCATCGCGGGCCTTTTTCGCGATGTCGGCCAGCTCGAAGAAGCCGCGCCGGGCATGGGCGAAGCAAAAGGCCGGCGTGATCGGCTGTTCCTTCCGCTGCGGGTCGAACAGCGGCTCGAAGCCATTGTAACAGTCGCACTGAAGGATGCCGGCGAACCCGGCCAGATGCTTTTGAGGGTGCTCGCCGCGGCGATCGCTTGAGGCGTAATACACCGCCGCCGGCGGCGCAGGTCCGGCGAAGGGGCCATCATCGCGGACATAAGTCCAGATCCGCCCGGTCGCGCATTTGCCCTTCGCCAGGATCGGGACCGTCGTGTCGTCGCCATGAAGGCGCTCGGCCGCCAGCACATGGGCCTCGATCAGATCGAAGACCGGCTTCAGGGCGAAGGTGCCGTGGCCGACCTGGTCGGCCAGCGTCGACAGCGGCAGGTCGATCCCCTCGGCCTTGAAGCGCGTGCTCTGACGGTTGAGCGGAGCGTGCATGCCGAACTTGTCGAAGAGGATCGTCGCCAGCAGTTGCGGGCCGATGAAGCCGCGCGGCGTCGCATGGAACGGCGCCGGCGGCTGGCTGACCTTCCCGCAATCCCGGCAGCTGAACTTCTCGCGCACCGTCTCGATCAGTTTGAAGCGGCGCGGGATTTCTTCCAGCGTCTGCGTCACGTCCTCGCCCAGCTTCGACAGCCGCGATCCCCCGCAGCAGGCGCAGGCAGAGGGTGGATCGATGATGATCCGCTCGCGCTCGATGTCCTCGGGCCAAGGTTTGCGCACCGGCCGCTTGCGCGTGAAGGCGCGCACGGTCCCGCTCTTCGTCGCCGCGGCGGCGGCGATAAGCTCGTCCTCGCTCGCCGCGGTCACGAGTTCGTCGAGCTGAAGCTCCATCTGCTCGATCAGCCGTGCCGTGCGTTCGGAACGCTGGCCGTATTTCTCGCGCTTCAGCTTCTCGATCATCAGCTGCAGATGCGCGATCAACGCCTCGGTGTCCGAGAGTTTCGCCTGCGCGCTGGCGGCCACCGCCTCGGCCTGCAACCGCGCCTCGCGTTCGGCCCGCAGCGCCGCCAAGGCACTCGCGAGGTCCGAAGGAAGATCGTCCGGCTTCACCATCACGAAGCCAGTGAATCAGATTTAGCCTGCGATTTCAAAGGCAAATCCTAGCCGACCCGCGTCGGACGCCAAGTTTCCTGGGGGCTACGCCAATCGATTCCCGACAAAAGATAGCCGAGCTGAGCCGTAGAGATCGTCACTGCCCCATCCGCCGGACTCGGCCACAAAAAGCGTCCCCGCTCCAGCCGTTTGGTGAACAGGCAGGCCCCTTGGCCATCATGCCAGATCACCTTCAAAAGATCGCCGCGGCGCCCTCGGAAACAGAACAGATGCCCGCTCAGCGGATCACGGCTAAGCACTTCCTGAACCTGCAGCGACAGGCCCGGAAAGCCACGGCGCATGTCGGTGTAACCCGTCGCAAGCCAGACCCTCACCCCCGGCGGGACCGGGATCATCGCAGCGTCTCCAGGCCGCGTATGATACGAAGCAGCGTATCAACATCAACCCTTCCGTCGACGACGACACGCCGCCCGTTCGACGTCACGATCTCGATCCGGCTGCCATCCACCGGCAGCGGGCTGGTCGTCGCCGTCACCTCCGGCACGATCACAGCCGGAATGAACCCAGCGCTTGAAGCGGGACCAAGCCGACCGGCACGTGCGGCATCGCGCCAATCGTTCAACTGCGAGCGCGTGATCGCGTACTTGCGCGCCGTCGCCGAGCCCAGTCGCCGACCCGAATAGCTCTCCTCAACGATCCGCAGTTTCGCTTCATCGCTGAAGCGCCGCCGACCGCCCCGCTCAACGATCTCAAGCCGACTGATCGGTGTGCCTGTATAGACGTCCATACAGACACATTCTCACCCCCAAGCATCAATCCTCAAGACGGCCGAGCTCGTAGGGGTACGGTGCCGGCCGTGACGGCGGCCTTTCGGCCGGGCTGCGGGATTTCATCGCGAGGGTTCCTCGAG
>NZ_JAXHPY010000001.1:4630000-4967424 GCF_042466375.1 Allobosea sp. R86505
TTCGTTGTCGACGTCGACGCGCGCGATCCAGTAGCCCTTGGCCATGTCAGACGCCCTCGACCACGACGATATCGATCTCGCCGGCGCCCTCACGCAGCTTGCGGGCCTCGGCATAGTCCTGCGACATCGCATAGGCCTTGGCGGCCTCGAAGCTCTCGAACTCGATGACGACGTTGCGGGCCCGGCCTTCGCCCTCCGCCACGGTCATCATGCCGCCGCGGACCAGAGGCGTGCCGCCATATTTGCGAATGGCTTCGGAGGCCTTCGCCGCATAGGCCGCCCATTGCGTCGCATTGGAGACCTTGGCGCGCGCCACGACATATCCCTTGGGCATGATCCGAATCCTCTGAGAGATCGACTGGAGCGCGAACTTAGGAGGCCGCCGCGATCTCGTCCATGATCGCGGCCGCCGCCCCACGCGGGTCGGCTGCGCGAATGATGGGACGCCCGACGACGAGATGATCCACGCCGGCGCGGATCGCCTCGCCGGGAGTGAGCGTGCGCTTCTGGTCGCCGGCCGCGCTGCCGGCGGGCCGGATGCCCGGCGTCACGATCAGCATGTCGGAGCCGATGACGTCGCGGACGATCTCGGTCTCGGCCGCCGAGCAGACGATGCCGTCGATGCCGGCGGTACGGGCCTGCTCGGCACGCAGGCGCACGAGGTCACGCACCGCCAGCCCATAACCGGCATCGCGCAGATCGCCGTCGTCATAGGAGGTCAGCGCGGTGACCGCGAGGAGCTTCAGATCCGCCCCGTCGCGCCCCTCGACGGCGCCGCGCATGGTCTGGGGGTAGGCGTGGACCGTGAGCAGGTCGACGCCGAGATTGCTGAGGGAGGCGACGCCCTCGGTCACCGTGTTGCCGATGTCGTGCAGCTTCAGGTCGAGGAAGACCTTCTTGCCCTCGGCCACCAGTTGCTGGGTGAGTTGCAGGCCGCCGGCGAAGGCCAGCGCGTAGCCGATCTTGTAGAAGCTCGCGGAGTCACCGAGTTGCGAGACGATGCGATAGGCGTCCCAGATCGTCGGCACGTCGAGCGCGACGATCATGCGGTCGCGCAGGTCGTTGATCTTCCGGGTCATGGCCCACTCCCGCTGTTTGCGGGGATGGGCCATGATTCGGGCGCCGGCGCAAGGTCGCGCGCCCTGCGAGCCCCCTTCGCTCAGGCCGCGTCGCTCAGCACCTGCCTGAAGACCTGGGCCCAGACATCGCCGGTCTGTGCGCCGGAGACCGCGAGCTTGCCGTCGATGATGAAGAACGGAACGCCGGTGACGCCGACCTGCTGGGCGTGCGCCTCGAGCCCGATCACGGTCTCGCGCAGCTCCTCATTGGTCAGTTCGTCGCGCGCGGCCTGCTCGTCAAAGCCCTGCTCGCCGGCAATGGCGACGAGCGTGTCGAGATCGCCGATGTCGCGGCCGTCCTGCCAATAGGCCTTGAGCAGCGCCGCCTTCATCTCGGTGCCGCGCTGCACGGTCGAGGCGGCCGCGACCAGCATATGGGCCATGCGGGTGTTGACGCTCTTCGTCACGCGCGCCCAGTTGAAGGTGACGCCGCTTTCGAGCGCCGCTTCCGACAGGCGGATCTCGATCTCCTTGCGCTTGCCAGCGCCGAACTTGGCATCGAGATAGGCGGTGCGGTCCATGCCTTCGGCCGGCATGTCGGGGTTGAGCTCATAGGGCAGCCAGGTGATGGCGACGCGCTCGGTCAGGCCATGGTTCTCCAGCGCCTTCTCCAGCCGCGCCTTGCCGATGAAGCACCAGGGGCAGGCGAGATCGGAGACGATCGCGATGGGCAGTTTCTCTTTCATGGTGGTTTCCTTCTTAAACCTTCTGGATCGCGCCGCCATAGCGGGCCATCGCGCTGTCGGACGTCACCAGCGTGATCCCTTCGACCCTGGCCTGGGCGACCAGGATGCGATCGAACGGATCCCTGTGGATCGGCGGCAATCCGTCGATCGCAACCGCATGCTCGCCCGTGATCGGCAATTCGGCGAAACCATGGTCGAGCAGGCCGCGTCTCAGGACGCGCGCATCGACGCAAAAGTCACTTCGGCCGAGGCTGGTCTTGATCGCAATCTCCCAAAGGCTCGCGGCGCTGAAAAACAATTCGTTCTCGGGAGCGTCGATCACGCGTCGCGCTTCTGCCGACAGCCGGTCGGGTCGCCCCGCGTTCCAAAGCAGGAGGTGCGTGTCGAGGAGCGCCTTCACGAGCGCCCGTTGAACATGGCTTCGATCTCTTCGCGCCCCATCTCATCGAAATCATCAGGCACCGTCATTTGCCCGACCATGAAACCGGTGCGTCGGAGCGGCTTGGCCTCGATCGGCTCCAGCGGAACGACCTTGACCATGGGCTTCCCCGCCTTGGCGATGATGAAGGCCTCGCCCTTCGCGGCGCGGTCGACCAGACGCGACAGATGCGTCTTCGCGTCGTGGATGTTCACCTTCTCCATGGCCGACCCCAGGTTAGTTCAATTGAGTTAGTTTACCAGAGCAGCTGTTGTCTTCAAACCGGCGGATAGAGGTGCCGCTCGCCATGGCGGTCCTCTGCGAAAGCCTCGGCGCCGGGCGTCTCGCAGACCGAGAGAAAGGCGGGGCCGACGGGGATCTTTCCCGCCCCGCCGGGGATATCCAGGATATAGGTCGGCTGGCACAGTCCTGACAGATGGCCTCGCAGGCTTTTGACGAGGGCCTGCCCCTCCTCCAGCGAGAGCCGGAACGCCGCCGTGCCGGGCGCGAAGTCCGGATGGTGCAGATAATAGGGCTTCACGCGGTTCTCGACGAAGGCACGCATGAGGGCAGCGAGCGTCGCAGTATCGGCATTCACCCCTTTCAGCAGGACGCTCTGGCTGATCAGGACATGGCCGGCATCCGCCAGCCGCGCCAGCGCAGCCCGAGCCGCAGGCGTAAACTCGCGCGGGTGATTGGCATGGATGGCGACATAGCTCGCCTTGCCCGGGATCCGCAGCGCGGCGGCATAATCGGCCGTGATCCGGTCGGGCTCGACCATCGGCACGCGGGTGTGCCAGCGCGCGACCTTGATATGGTCGATCGCGCCGAGACGCTGCGCCACCTCCCGCACCCGCCTGGCCGACAGGATCAGCGGATCGCCGCCCGTCATGATGACCTCCCAGATTTCGGGATGATCGGCGAGATAGGCCAGCGCCGCCTCGAGCTTCCCCCTGTGAGCGCGTCGCCGCCGGGGCCGACCATCTCGCGGCGGAAGCAGAAGCGGCAATAGACCGGGCAGGCATGGACGAGCTTGAGCAGGGCGCGGTCGGGATAACGATGCACCACGCCCTCGACCGGCGAGTGGGCCTCGTCGCCGATCGGATCGGCGCGCTCCTGCGGCAGCGTGACGAGTTCGGCCGGATCCGGGACGAACTGGCGCGCGATCGGGTCGGCAGGATCGGCCGGGTCGATCAGCGCGGCCATGGCCGGCGTCACCGAGACGGCGTAGCGCGCAGCCACGGCCTCCAGCGCATCACGTGCCCCGGGCGCGACGAGGCCGGCCTCAATGAGAGCCCCAACGCTGCGCAGCGGCTGTCCGCCGGGAGGCTGGTGAAGGGTCATGCCGCTCCCCTGCCCGGTTCCGCCACCGGCGTCCAGAGCACATCCTCGATCCGGCGGGCGCCGGTGCAGAGCATGACGAGGCGATCGAAGCCCAGCGCGATGCCGCTGGCCTGCGGCATCGCGGCGAGCGCGCTCAGGAAATCCTCGTCGACGGGATAGCGCTCACCATAGATGCGCTCCTTCTCATCCATGTCGCCCTCGAAGCGCCGGCGCTGCTCGGCCGGATCGGTCAGCTCCCCGAACGCATTCGCCAGCTCGACGCCGCAGGCATAGAGCTCGAAGCGCTCGGAGACGCGCGGATCGCCGGGCTTCGGCCGCGCGAGTGCGGCTTCCGAGATCGGGTATTCGCACAGGATGGTGGCCCGCCCCCGGCCGAGATGCGGCTCGATCCGCTCGGAGAGGATGCGGCTGAAGATGTCCGACCAGCTGTCGTCATCGGTGACCCGGATACCGGCTTCGGCCGCATCTGCGGCGAGCCCGCCCCGGTCGACATCGTTGTCGGCGGTGACGGTGCGCAGCAGGTCGATGCCGGCGTGACGCTGGAAGGCGTCCTGAAGCGTCAGCCGTTCGGGCTGCGCGAAGGGATCGGCCTCGATGCCGCGCCAGTGCAGGCACGTCACGCCTGCGGCGCGCGCCGCCTCGGCGAGGAGGTCGGCCGCGTCCCGCATCAGCGTCTCATAGCCCTCGCCCGCGCGATACCATTCCAGCATCGTGAATTCGGGGTGATGCAGCGCGGAACGCTCGCGGTTGCGGAAGACGCGGGCGAAATCGAAGATGCGGGGCTCGCCGGCGGCCAGCAGCTTCTTGGCGGCGAATTCGGGCGAGGTGTGCAGGTAATAGGGATGCCGGGCCCCGCCATCGTCGATCAGCGTGGTGGCGAAGCCGTGCAGATGCGTCTCGTTGCCCGGCGAGACCTGCAGGATCGCGGCCTCGACCTCGACGAAGTCGCGCGCCTCGAACCAGCGGCGCAGCGCCGCCCTGATGCGGCCGCGCGCCAGAAGCGCCGGGCGACGGTCGGCATGGATGTCGGGCCGCCAGAACGGCGGAAGAGCGTATGTCATCGTCTCGGGTTCAAAAACGTCGGCAAGCTTCCGTTTCGCCTGCGAATGCGGTAGTGGCGCGGCAAGGATTTCGCCAAGGGCGCCATGGCGCGGCGCCAGCTCAAGGACAAGTCACGTGGTCAAGGTCATCGCATCCTCCGTTCGCAAGGGCAATGTGCTCGAGCTCGACGGTCATCTCTGCTCGGTCCTGTCGGCCGAGAGCTTCTTCCCCGGCAAGGGCACGCCGACGACGCAGATCGACATGCGTCGCATCTCCGACGGCGTGAAGATGACGCAGCGCTACAAGACGACCGAGCAGGTCGAGCGCGCCTATGTCGAGGACCGCGACTTCACCTATCTCTACCAGGACGGCGAGCAGTACGTGTTCATGAACCCCGAGACCTTCGACCAGATCAATGTCGATGGCGAGGTGGTCGGCACCATGGCTCCCTATCTGCAGGAAGGCATGAAGGTCTCGCTCTCGGTGTTCGAGGACAAGGCCGTGGCGATCGAGCTGCCGCAGCGCGTGACCGTCGAGGTCGCCGAGACGGAGCCGGTGACCAAGGGCCAGACCGCCTCCTCCTCCTACAAGCCCGCGATGCTGGTGAACGGCGTGCGCACCGCGGTGCCGCCGCATATCGGCCCCGGCGTTCGCATCGTCGTGCTGACGGAAGACGGCTCCTATGTGGAGCGCGCCAAGGATTGATTTCGGCGGCCGGTGCAAACACCGGAAGCATGCTTATATCGGCGATGCGGCGGGCCCTTTCCGGGCCCGTTTTCGTTTCCGAGGATCGCCCATGACCATCACCGCCCGCTCCGCCGCCCTGACCGGTTTCGTCCAGACGCTCAAGGCCCTCGACGCCATTCTCGACAAGACCGTCGAGCAGGCGGCGGCCCGCAAGATTCAGCCGGAGGTGCTGCTGCAGGCGCGGCTGGCCCCGGACATGCTGCCGTTCTCGCGCCAGATCCAGCTCGCCTGCGACTTCGCCAAGAACGCGGCGGCCCGGCTCGTCGGCGGCGACAACCCCAAGCACCCCGACGACGAGAAGAGCTTCGACGAGCTGAAGGCCCGCATCGCCAAGGTACTCGCCTTCGTCGAGGGCATCGATGAGGCCGCCTTCGAAGCCGGCGTGGCGCGCGACGTCACCTTCCCGCGCGGCCAGAACGCGACCATGACGATGCGCGGCGAGGCCTATCTCACCCGCTTCGCCGTGCCGAACTTCTATTTCCACGCCACGACCGCGTACGCGATCCTGCGCAAGAACGGCATCCAGATCGGCAAGCAGGACTTCCTGCTCGGCGTTCTCGACGCCTGAGGGCAGGCTCCCCAAACTGAAACGCGGAGCGGCCTTGAATTCGACACAGGCCGCCTCCATATGACGATCACGGCGATGTCGAGGGCGTTCCACAGTCCTCCAGCGCCGCAGAAGACGGCCATGAGCCGAACGTTTGACGCCGGATGTACGCGCACCCGTTCAGGACATGGCCGTTGGTTCTTCCAAGGCCCGTAGCGGACATCCGCTGCGGGTCTTTTCGTTTTCCGGACCTGTCTTGCAATTACCAACACACAGACGTGTCAGCGAGTGCGTTATAGCCAAAGTAGCGGATGTAGACGCCCTTTCCATCCATAACACTGACGATGGAATAGATATCGTCGACGTTGCGCGCCTCGACAATGTCTTTCGGAACGAGCGCCCTGAGACGCGTCTCCGCCTGCGAATTCACGCGCTCGACCTCGGCAAAGCTGTAATGCTGCGGCGCAAAGCAATGAAGTCGCCCAGTTTTTGCGAGAGCCTCGAAACCCCGGATCGACTCAGGATTCAATTTCGACAGCTCCCGGCTCGGCCATAACGAAAAAGCTAGAGCGCCGATTATCAATGCAGAGACGGTCGACAGTACTCCCGGATTCGTCATCTATACACCCCGTTCCCCAACCGACCACGAATTATCTCAGAAACAAAGACAAAAACACCAAGTAGAAATATAATAACACTTGGAATTGTATTCCAAAGTGGAATTATATCATAATTTTCTCTCGAAAAGAGATACACAAGCACTGAAATCAGAATTAGAATTATTCCACCAAAGTATCTTCTCATATTTCAGATTCCATCCCTACGCTACCCGTCGGAACGCGTAAGTTTCGTTCATATAAATGGGGACATATATTGTGTTTCCGTCATCGCTGATGTTGACGACATTGGTTATGGCATCAGGCACCTGCAGATAGTTTTGCGGCGCGAGCGTCAGCGGATCGATCTCGCGATAGATCCCGCCATTGCTGCCCAATCCGACGACGCCGTTATTCAAACGCGGCGAGCTATAGAGACGCGAGCCGCAATAGAGCTTTTCGACGAGCGACAAGCTATCGAGATCAATGACGTAGAGGTACTTGTCGCCCGAGCCGCAGAAGACCCGACCATGGCTGATCAGCGGCGTGGTGTAGCAAATGTTGCCGGACTTGAACTTAGCGACGAATTCGCCGGTATCGAGTCGGACGATATAGCCGATATTTCCCAGATAGGCGGCCCTTCCGGCTCCGATTGACGGCAGAATAGCCCAGCTTTGGTCCTCTTTGAAGCGGGAAGCGCGTAACGACAACGTCCGTCGCAGCAGAATCGCGTTCAGACCGCGATACCACGCCCCAGTTGTGCGTTTCTTGCTGATTTTGCCACAGTGAGGGCGGACTTCACCTGTCGCCTGCGTCGTACGACCGCTTCCAGCCGTCAGCATGGCGTTGGTTCTCTTCGCCGCAAATCGTCGATCATGTCGAGGATGCGCCGGAACAAGTGACGGGGCGCAGCCACTTCGGCCATCTGGAAGACGGCGTAGCGCGCGTGGGCAATCACCTTCGCGCCGATCTTCACCACCTTCTCGCGGATCGTGGTCAGCGACCAGCATTCCATCTCCTCCGGCAGTGCGAGCGTGCGCAGGAAGTTGCACAGGTTGTAGGCCAGGGCGTGAAGCTGGAGCCGCACGGCGTTGGCCTTCATCGTGCCGCAGGACAGCCGCGTCCACTTCACCGCGTTCTTGCCTTCTTTGATCCACTGCTCCGCCGTGCCGCGCTGGTTGTAGAAGGCGACGATGCGGTTCGCGGGCCGGGTCAGGTTGGTGACGATGAACCCGACACGGGGATAGAGTTCGCCGGGATGCCATTCCACCTTGGCGACCACGCGCCGTTTCCGGCTCCACGATCCGGCCCGATAGCTGAAGCTGGCATGGAACCGCTGGACATGCATGGGCGGGCGTCCGATGGGGCGCTTTAGCAGGTAGGCGATGTGGCCCTGAAGAACGGCATTGGCCTTGAGGCGGATGGTGTATTTGTAGCCTTCGGCTTCCAGGTAGTCGTACAGGTCGGGCAGGGCGAAGGCGGCATCGCCGCGGAAGAACCGCCGCTTGGTCCTGTCCCGATAGCGCGCCACCACGGGTTCCAGCACCGAACGCAAGTCGTCGGCGCTGTGGACGTTGCCGGAACGCAGCTTGGCCCGCTCCAGATCGCCGAACTGGTTGAAGACGAACAGCGGGTGGTAGCAGGTGCAGCCAAAGTGGCCGTTGTAAGCGGCGCCTTCCTGCTTGCCGTAGGTTGGGCTGACGCTCGAGTCCATGTCGAGCACCACGACATTCCTCAGGCGGCGGGCATGAACGGCGTCAATCCACGTCCCCGACAGGTCCGCCAGGGCGGCTAGGTTGGCCTTGCCGGTCAGCACCTCGGTCTCGAAGCGCCCCATCTGGCTAGTCGACGCTGCCTCCTTGGTCACTGCCCTGCCGCCAACGATCCAGCGCATCGCCGGGTCATGGCCCAGGCGGTCGGCGTCATTGACATCCTCGTACCCGGCAAGGCGGCCGAACACCGATTGCCGGAATTGCGCCGTCAGGGTGTGGCGATTGTTCTTGCCGGTCCTCAAGTCGGCCAGCACTTGCCCGGCCATCTCGGTCAAGCCAAGGGCATCGTCCAGTTCCCGGAAGGCGAGCAACCCGGCATCCGACGTGACCCGTGATCCATGGAACTCCAGCTTGATGCGGCGGTCGAAAGCGACCCGCAGATTGCCCGTTTCCAGTTCACCCGGCACAACCTCAATGACCAGCCGCTCCAAAAACCTACAACACATTGATTCTTATATCATAATCTTCGGTCTTCGTCATGAATTGGCGCGGCTATCTGGGAAATGCGGGGTACTGTCTTACCGATCAGCATTGCGTTGGCCATCGCCGAGCTCCGGGCCTCTTTGCCTAATCCGTCAGGAACTGATTGTTGGTCCGCTCATCGCCGAGCGTGCTCGCAGGCCCGTGGCCCGGCAGGAACTGCACATCGTCGCCGAGCGGCAGGAGCTTGTTCCGGATTCCCGCGATCAGGGTCTCGTGGCTGCCATAAGGAAAATCGGTGCGGCCAACCGAGCCGGCGAAGACGGTGTCGCCGGCGAGCAGGAAGCGCAGATCCTTCTGGAAGAAGGTGATGTGGCCCGGCGTGTGGCCGGGCACGTGCAGCACCGAGAAGGCCACGTCGCCGACCTTGACCTCGTCGCCCTCGGCGAGCCAGCGCGACGGCGTCACCGCGCGCATGTCGCGGATGTCGAAGCGCAAGCCCGCGGTGGGCAACTCGTCCAGCAGGAATTTGTCGGCCTGATGCGGCCCGATCACGGGCACCGAAAGCGCTTCGGCCAGTTCCGCAGCACCTCCGGCATGGTTGAGATGGCCATGCGTCAGCCAGATCGCGACCGGCGTGACGCCGACCTCCTTGAGGGCCCCGCGGATGAGCACCACGTCTCCGCCGGGATCGACGATGACGGCCTGCATGGTCTTCGTGCACCAGAGGATCGAGCAGTTCTGCTGGAACGGCGTCACGGGAATGACGGCGATCTGGAGCGGTGTCTGCGGCTGGTCGGTCACGGGCGTCTCCATCGATGTCGGCAGCGAGACGCGACGGCGCCTCGCCCGTTTCGTCAGCGCCTGCCACAGCGGTCTGCGATCAGCGCGCGGTAGTCGGCCAGGTCCGAATCCATCGTCGCGACGTTCTGCGCGCGCTCGGCTCCGGTCTGGCAGGTCGCGAAGACGGCGCGGGCGTTCTGCAGGAAGCCGAGATGCTCGCGCCAGGTCCGGCACTGGCTGGCGATGTCGGCATTGGCGACGGCGGCGAGCCGCGTCTGCTGCCGGCGCAGCGCGGCCTCGTTCTGGAAGAGATCGCGCGTGCAGGTCGCGGGTCGGCCCTGTGCCACAGCGGTCTCGGCTGCGGCGAGCAGCGCCGGCAGCAGGCCCAGCGTAGCGGCTCCGGCAAAGAGAAGCCGCCTCATCCGAGATTCAGCTCCTTGAAGAAGTCGTTGCCCTTGTCGTCGATGACGATGAAGGCCGGGAAATCCTCGACCTCGATGCGCCAGACGGCCTCCATGCCGAGCTCGGGATATTCGAGCACCTCGACCTTGCGGATGCAGTCCTGTGCCAGCCGGGCGGCCGGGCCGCCGATCGAGCCGAGATAGAAGCCGCCATGGGTCTTGCAGGCTTCGCGCACCGCCGCGGAACGGTTGCCCTTGGCGAGCATCACCATCGACCCGCCGAAGGACTGGAACTGATCGACGAAGGAGTCCATGCGCCCGGCCGTGGTGGGCCCAAACGAGCCCGAGGCCATGCCGTCGGGCGTCTTGGCGGGGCCTGCATAGTAGACCGGGTGGTTCTTGAGATAGTCGGGCATGCCCTGCCCGCTTTCGAGCCGCTCGCGGATCTTGGCATGGGCGGAATCGCGGGCGACGATGATCGTGCCGGTCAGCGAGAGCCGCGTCTTGACCGGATACTTCGTCAGCGTCGCCAGAATCTCGCTCATCGGCCGGTTGAGATCGACCTTGACCACGTCTCCACCGAGGGACGCGTCCTCGACCTCCGGCAGGTATTTCGACGGATCGGTCTCGAGCGCCTCGAGGAAGATTCCATCCCGGGTGATCTTGCCCTTGGCCTGGCGGTCGGCCGAGCAGGAGACGCCGAGCCCGATCGGCAGCGAGGCGCCATGGCGCGGCAGGCGGATTACGCGCACGTCATGGCAGAAGTATTTGCCGCCGAACTGCGCGCCGACGCCCAGCGACTGCGTGAGCTTGTGGATCTCCTCCTCCATGGCGAGGTCGCGGAAGGCGTGGCCGCTCGGCGACCCTTCCGTCGGCAGCGCGTCGAGGTATTTCGTCGAGGCGAGCTTCACGGTCTTCAGGTTCTGCTCGGCCGAGGTGCCGCCGATGACGATGGCGAGGTGATAGGGCGGGCAGGCGGCAGTGCCTAGCGTCAGGATTTTCTCCTTCAGAAAGGCGATCATGCGCTCCTTCGTCAGCAGGGACGGCGTCGCCTGGAAGAGGAAGGTCTTGTTGGCCGAGCCGCCGCCCTTGGCGACGAAGAGGAACTTGTAGGCGTCCTCGCCATGGCCCTTGCCTTCGGCGTAGATGTCGATCTGCGCCGGGAGGTTGGTGGCGGTGTTCTTCTCCTCGAACATCGACAGCGGGGCGACCTGGGAATAGCGCAGATTGCGCTTGAAATAGGCATCGGCGACGCCCTCGCCCAAGGCCTGCTCGTCCTCGCCCTCGGTCCAGACGAGACGGCCCTTCTTGCCCATGATGATGGCGGTGCCGGTGTCCTGGCACATCGGCAGCACGCCGCCGGCGGCGATGTTGGCGTTCTTCAAGAGGTCATAGGCGACGAACTTGTCGTTCGAGGTCGCCTCGGGATCGTCGAGGATCTTGCCGAGCTGGGCGAGATGGCCCGGCCGCAGCAGATGGTTGATGTCGATGAAGGCCTGCTCGCTGAGGCGGCGGATCGCCTCGCGGGAGACGTTCAGCACTTCGCGGTCGCCGATCCGCTCGACGGAGACGCCCTCGCTGCCGAGATGGCGATAGGGCGTCTCGTCCGGTCCGAGCGGGAAGAGATCGACATGGGTATAGGCCATCGGCGGCACTCCGGCATGCAACGACGTTCCCCTCGCCTTGCGAGCGGGAGCTTCGCGCAAGCGAATAGCCGATGTTGCGATCTGGTCAAATGCAAGACAGCGGGAGCGTGTTGCCCGCCCTCGGCAGCGCCGCGCTCAGGCCGCCTGCGCCGCCGAGTCCGAGAGGATCGCGTAGATCGCCTCGGGGTCGCGAACGGCACGCACCTGTTCGAGGACCGACGGGTTGCGCAGCACGCGGGCGACGCGGGCGAGCGCCTTCAGATGATCGGCGCCGGCGCCTTCTGGTGCAATGAGCACGAAGACGATGTCGACGGGCTGCCCGTCGAGCGCGTCGAAGTCGATCGGCTTTTCGGCCTTGGCGAACAGCCCGACGAGTCGGTCGATCCCGGCCATCCGACCATGAGGAATTGCGATGCCCTCACCGATGCCCGTCGAGCCAAGACGCTCGCGCTGGAGCAACGACTCGAACAGGTCGCGCTCGGGCAGGCCGGTCATCTGCGCGGCATGCTGGGCCAGCTCCAGCAAGGCCTGCTTCTTGCCGTTGGCCCGCAGCGGGGAAATCACCGCCGCGGGGCTCAGGAGATCGATCAGCGTCATGCGCCAGTCCATGCATGTCCCATGCCGCTCATACCAACATGCGGCAGGGTCAAGGTTCGGGGCCGCGCGGAACTCCGCCAGACCTATGACAGCGACGCGGGAGGATCGATCCAGCCGATATTGCCGTCGCGTCGGCGGTATACGACGTTCATCCGTCCATGGCCAGCATGACGGAACATCACGACCGGCGCGCCGGTCAGATCGAGCTCCGCGACGGCGTCGCTTACCGTCATGACATGCAGCGATTTGGTGGATTCCGCGACGATAACCGGGTTGTCGCCGGCACCATCGACCTCGAGCTCTTCGATTTCCTCATCGGGAGCCGCGATCACATAGCTGGGGATTTCCACGCCCGGCTCACGGCCATTGGCGGATGCCGAGCGATCCTTGAGCCGTCGCTTGTAGCGACGCAGCCGCTTCTCGATGCGCTCCGCCATCTTGTCGAGGCTGGCATAGGCATCGTGCGCCGTGCCGGACGCCTCGAGCGTGATGCCCGACGACAGATGCAGCACGCCGTCCGTCTTGAACGCCGTCCCGTCCTTGCCGACGGTCACATGGCCCTGGTAGCCACCTTCGTAATATTTGCCGAGAGCGGCGGCGACACGGGCCTCGGCCTGGCCCCGCAGGGCCTCGCCGACATCGAGGTTCTTGCCGGAGATTCGCAAGCTCATGGAGTGCTTCCCCTTGTTAGCCACGGTCAGGACATCGACCGTCTTAGGGAGCTAAGAACTCGCTACCACGTCTGTCAATGATATGGCCCAAAGCCGTCGCGACGGTGGCACGGCACGATCAGCGGCTGCCCATCGCCATCGCGATCTTCTCGCGCCGGCGCTCCATGGAGGACGGAATCCGAAGGGATTCGCGGTATTTCGCGACGGTGCGGCGGGCGATGTCGATACCGCCCTCCTTCAGGCGAGCGACGATCGCGTCATCGGAGAGCACGTCGGCGGGGGCCTCGTCGTCGATCATCTGCCGGATGCGGAAGCGCACAGCCTCCGCCGAATGCGCCTCGCCATAGCCGGTGGCGGCGATCGCGGCGGAGAAAAAGTACTTCATCTCGAAGACCCCGCGCGAGCAGATCAGATATTTGTTCGAGGTCACGCGCGAGACGGTGGATTCGTGCATCCCGATCGCATCCGCGACGGTCTTCAGGTTGAGCGGGCGGAGATGCTCGACGCCATGGGCAAAGAAGCCGTCCTGCTGGCGCACGATCTCGCTGGCGACCTTCAGGATGGTCCTGGCCCGCTGTTCGAGCGAGCGCGTCAGCCAGTTGGCCGTCTGCAGGCATTCGGCGATGAAGGCCTTCTCCTCGTCGCTGCGCACCGCCTTGGAGACGCGCGCATGGTAGGTCTGGTTGATCAGCACGCGGGGCAGCGTGTCGGGGTTGAGATCGACCAGCCAGGAACCGTCCGGAGCGGCCCGGATGAAGACGTCCGGGACCACCGTCTCGGCCGTCGAGCCACCGAAACCTCGACCCGGCTTCGGATCGAGGCGCCGGATCTCGGCGACCATGTCGGCGATGTCCTCGTCATCGACGCCGCAGAGCCGCTTCAGGGCGGCGAAATCGCGCTTGGCCACGAGGTGGAGATTGGCGACGAGGGCCTGCATCGCGGGATCGAACCGGTCGCGGTCGCGCAGCTGGATCGACAGGCACTCGGCGACGTCGCGCGCCGCGACCCCCGATGGGTCGAAGCCCTGGACGATGCGCAGCACATCTCCGACGCGCGCGACGGAGACGCCGAGCCGCTCGGCGATGTCGGGAACGGGCTCGCCCAGATAGCCGGCATCGTCGACGGCATCGATCAGATGCCGGCCGATCAGCCGCTCGGCGGGGTCGTGGACGGCGAGATCGAGCTGGGCGCTGAGGTGATCGTGCAGGGATGCCTCGGCTGCGAGGCTGCTTTCGAACCCGTCCGGCCCCTCCTCGAAGGAGCCGCCGGAGCCGCCATAGGCGCCGCCGATGATCGGCAGGCTGTCGGCCCCGCTGCTCTCGAGGCGGGCGACGGTCGGCTGCTCGCTCTGGAAGACGTTGTCGAGGCCGGTGCCGAGGCGGTTTTCCATGCCCTCCTGGCTGTTCAGGCTTTCCGCCCGCTCGTAGCTCTCCGCGTCGGCGGCGTGAGAGCCTTCTGCCGATTGGCTCTGGAGGGGCCCGTCGGTGGTGTCGTCGCGCTCGAGCAGCGGATTGCGCTCGAGCTCACCCTCGACGAAATTCTGGAGTTCGAGATGCGACAATTGCAGAAGCTTGATCGCCTGCAGCAGCTGCGGCGTCATCACCAGGGACTGACCCTGGCGCAGCTCCATGCGCGGCATCATCGCCATGCGCTCGCCACCTTCCCATTCCGCGGGCCAGGAACGGCACGCTTCTTGCTTTGGAAGAGGAGCCTAGCGCTGTCCCGCCCGCGCGTCAAAGGCCTCGCTCCGTCATGACGCCGCGAGGTTAATGCGCTGCAACAAAATTGCGCAAGTGCGAAATCGGGCTTTCGACCGGAGCCGGCAGAGCGGTCAGCAGGGCCGGCCCGCGAAGGCGGCGGCGTCTGGCGGCTAGAGGCGGAAATCCTCGCCCAGATAGACGCGCCGCACATCGGGATTTGCGATGATCTCGGCCGGAGAGCCTTCGGTCAACACACGTCCCGAATGGATGATGTAGGCGCGATCGACGAGGCCGAGCGTTTCGCGGACGTTGTGATCGGTGATCAGGACGCCGATGCCGCGATCGGTCAGCTGCCGCACCAGGGCCTGGATGTCGCCGACCGCGATCGGGTCGATGCCAGCGAAGGGCTCGTCCAGCAGGATGAAGGAGGGCTTCCCGGCCAGCGCACGCGCGATCTCGCAGCGCCGCCGTTCGCCGCCCGACAGCGCGATCGAGGGTGCCTTGCGCAGGCGCGCGATGGTGAACTCCTCGAGCAGCTGGTCGAGCTGGCGCTCGCGCTCGCGGCGATCGGGCTCGACCACTTCGAGCACCGCGCGAATGTTGTCCTCGACGCTCAGGCCCCGGAAAATGGAGGCCTCCTGTGGCAGGTAGCCGATGCCCAGTCGCGCGCGCTGATACATCGGCAGCTGCGTGATGTCGTTGCCTTCGAGCGAGATGGTGCCGAGATCGGCGGCGACCAGACCGGTGATCATGTAGAAGATCGTGGTCTTGCCCGCGCCGTTGGGCCCGAGCAGGCCGACCGCCTCGCCCTGGCGGAGATAAAGGCTGGCGTCGCTGACGACGGTACGCCCGCCATAGCTCTTGCGGAGCCCGCTGACGGCGAGAATGCCCTGACCGCCGATGGCAACGGCGTCCGTCGCCGGCGACGGCGACTCGGCCGCAGCGGAGCGGCCGAACAGGCGGCTCATGAGCCCTGCCCCGCGGCGATGGATGGGAGGCGCCGACGGGGCGGGCGCCGTCTCGGATTCCGGCATGTCGGTGATCGTCACGGTGGAGGACTGGGCCTGGCCTGGGTCGATTGCGGCAAGAGGCCCCGGCGCGCGGCGCCGAAGCAGCGGATTGTCAGTTGGTCGGCGTGGCGGGCTTGGCGCCGGCTGCGCCCTTGTTGGCCTCAGCCGCGTTCGGGACGAAGAAGCCCTGGACACGACCGCCCTTGGTCGTCTCGACATTGGCGATGCCCGTGACCGTGTTGTAGGTCAACTTTTCGCCCCGGGTGATGTTGGGGCCGTCGTTGAGCGCGACGTTGCCGGTCATGACCACGGTGTTGTTGGCGCGGTCGAAGACGGCGTGGTCGGAGGTGGCGGCCTGCGTCTTGGAGACGACGGTCACCGGTCCCTTGCATTCGATGCGCTTGATCGAGCTGTCATTGCCCTGGCCGGGCGCCGCGGCCGGCGTCGCAGCCGCCGGCTTGGCGCCGGCGGCCTGGCCGCCGCGGCCCTCGTAAAACACCGTCATGATCGAGCAGCGCACCGTCGTCTCGCCCTGCACGGCCACGACATTGCCGCTGAAGACCGCGCGGTTTTCCTTGTCGAGCACATCGAGCTTGTCGGCGTCGATCTTGATCGGCTCCTTGCTGTCGCCGCCCAGCCCGCCGAGCGGCGAGCTCGCCCCGGCGCCGCCGCGTGCCTTCGCCTGCGCCGCCGCCTCCTGCGGGGCCGCGGCCAGCATCAGGATCGCGAAGGCTGCCGCGAACGCGCCGACACGTCCGCCGGAGAAGCCGGGCCGAGAGCGCGGAGAAGCTGCCTGCATGATCACTGTCCCGTCCCGTTCTTCTGATCACCAACCGCCGCCTGCGCCGGCCGGAGCAGTTCGAGCGCAGGCGTGCTGCCCTCGCGCTCGGGCCCGGCGATCGTGCCGGCCGGCGCATTGGGAATATAGGCGCGAACCCGCCCCTGGAAGACGATCAGCGCGCCATTGTCCTTCACGTCGAGCGAATCCGCATCGACCGTCGTGGTGCCCAGACTGACCTTGACGGGCTCCTTCGACACGACCGTCCCGCCCTTGAAGTCGACATCGGCCGTCCGCATGCGGATGTCGTGGCCGTTCTCGGTCCGGACATGGACGTCGTCGACGAGCCGCAGCTTTTCCTTCTGCGTATCGAACAGGCCGCTCTTGGCGTTGACCGTGACCCAGCCCTCACGCTCCATCTGGAGCCGAGCGGTCAGTGTCTGCAACTCGACCTGCGTCGGGTTGCGGATTTCCTGAAGCGCCGCTTCCGCGGTCACCTCATAAGGGCGGTTGTCCTTGCGATAGCCCGACAGCCGCGGCGTATCCATCTTGACCTTGCCGCCGGAGATGCCGACCGCGCCCAGCGACAGGCTCGCAACCCCGTTCAGCGGGTTGAGGAACGGCGTCACGATCAGGGCCAGCACGGCCACCGACGCGCTGATGGGGATCGCCCGGCGCAGGAAGCGAACGAGCCGGGTGTGCCGGCGTGCCGCGCCGAAGGCGGCCTGACGCCTTGCACCCGGCACGCCGACGCGGGCCGTCGGCCAGTCATGAGAAGTCATTGCCACAGTCATGCCCCGCGCAATGGCAGTCGCTAACGGCTTTTTCGTGTCGAACGGCGCACGCCCCCGCACCGTTCATCCGTCGCCAGACTGACGCAAGATGCCTTCGAAATTGTCAAGTATGAGCAAAAATGTCGGTTTCCGGCCACCCGGCCAGATCGAGCTCGGCCCGGAAGGGCAGGAACTGGAAACAGGCCCGGGCCAGATCGGTCCGGCCCTCGCGGGCGAGCATGGTCTCGAGCCTCTGCTGCAGTGCGTGCAGATGCAGCACATCCGAGGCGGCGTAGGTGAGCTGAGCTTCGCTCAGCGTCTCGGCCCCCCAGTCCGAAGATTGCTGCTGCTTGGAAAGCTCGATCCCGAGCAGCTCCCGCACCAGATCCTTCAGCCCGTGCCGGTCGGTATAGGTGCGGGCGAGTTTCGAGGCGATCTTGGTGCAGTAGACCGGGCCGGTGACGACGCCGAAGGCCTGGCGGAGGACCGCAATGTCGAAGCGCGCATAGTGGAACAGCTTCAGGACGGCGGAATCCTGCAGCAGCCGCAGCAGGTTTTCCGGCCGGGTTCCCCCCTTCACGATCTGGACGACGTCGGCGCTGCCGTCGCCGCGCGAGAGTTGGACGACGCAGAGACGATCCCGATGCGGGTTGAGACCCAGCGTCTCGGTGTCGATGGCGACGCTGGTCCCGGCCTCGAAGCCGTCCGGCAGATCGCCGCGGTGGAATCGGATCGTCATCTCGTACCCTCGCTCGGCGCTGTCGCGCCCTGTCATCCGGATTCGTGCCCGGCCGGGTCGCTCCCGATCGAGGAGAGCCGCCACCCTCTGCCGGAGCTAACGGGGCGGCCGCCCCCGTTCAAGCTCTTTCGGGGCGAGGTCCAAACGACCGCGTTAACCTTTTATTCACCATATCCTTCCGGGGCGCGGCCGGGCGTGCCACAACGGCGTCATCGGAGCCTGATCGATGACCCTCTTCCGCCTGCTCGCCGATTTCGATGGACGCATTGGCCCGGGCCGCTTCTGGCTCGGCAGTGTCGTGGTCGCGCTGGCGCTGTTCGGCATCCAGCAGGCCGCGCCGGCGGTGTTCGGCCATGACGCCGAGCGTGCGGTCGCTTTCGCCCAGGCCTTCGCCCTCTTCCCCTGGGCCGCGCTGGCGGCGAAGCGCGCCACCGACCGCGGCAGCAGCGGCCTCTACGGCATCCTCCTGATCTGCGCGATCGTACTGCCGGGGCAACTCCAGCCCCTGCTGCCGATTGCCTGGGCGCCTTCCCTCGATACGATCTCGCTGATCGCCTGGCTGTTCGCGCTGGTCGATCTCGGCCTGATGCCGTCAGTACGTGATGAGGAGCCGCTTGCGGCGGGCCATGCCGATGCTAAAGCGGGCGCATGGACACAATCGCGCCCCTCGCCTTCGATCCCCTCGACCCCGTCGCGCTGACCCAGGCCCTCGTCCGCTGTCCGTCGGTCACGCCGGCGGAAGGCGGCGCGCTGAGCCTCATCGCCCAGGTTCTGGCGGCCGAGGGCTTCACGGTTGAGCGGCCGGTCTTTGCCGCCCCCGGGACACCCGACATCGAGAATCTCTATGCCCGAATCGGCCGCAAGGGCCCGGTCTTCGTCATCGCAGGCCATACCGACGTCGTGCCGGTGGGAGACGCCGGCGCCTGGACGCGCGATCCCTTCGGCGGGACGGTCAGCGACGGCGTGCTGCATGGGCGCGGCGCCTGCGACATGAAGGGTGGCCTCGCCGCGATGATCGCCGCGGTGTTGCGTTTCCGGCGCGAAACCCCGGATGCACCGGGGTCGATCGCTTTCCTCGTCACGGGCGATGAAGAGGGACCGGCCGTGAACGGCACGGTCAAGCTGCTGGAATGGGCGCATGCCCGCGGCGAGCGCTTCGATCATTGCCTGCTGGGCGAGCCGACCAACCCGGCGACGATGAGCGACATGATCAAGATCGGGCGGCGCGGCTCCCTGACGGGCCGCCTCACCGTTCATGGCAAGCAGGGCCATGTCGGCTATCCGCATCTGGCCGAGAACCCGATCCGTGGCATGGTGCGGCTGTTGGCAGCACTGGAAGCCACCCCGCTCGACGGCGGAACCGCGCATTTCGACCCGAGCAATCTGGAAGTGACGACGCTCGATGTCGGCAATCCGGCGACGAATGTCGTCCCGGCACAGGCCAGGGCCGTCTTCAACATCCGCTTCAACGACGTCTGGACGCCGGAGACTCTGGCGGCCGAGATCGAAAGGCGCCTGCGCGAGGCCGCGGGCAACAGCGTCCGCTACGAGATCGTCTTCGACCCGACCAATGCGGTCGCTTTCCTGACCGAACCCGGCCCTTTCGTGGCGATGGTCGCGGATGCCGTCGAGGCCGAAACGGGCCGGCGTCCGGCCCTGTCCACCACCGGCGGCACCTCGGATGCCCGCTTCATCAAGAGCTATTGCCCGGTCGTGGAGTACGGCGTCGTCGGCCAGACGATGCATCAGGTCGACGAGTGCG
Source organism: Allobosea sp. R86505 (assembly GCF_042466375.1). Classification (NCBI taxonomy): domain Bacteria; kingdom Pseudomonadati; phylum Pseudomonadota; class Alphaproteobacteria; order Hyphomicrobiales; family Alloboseaceae; genus Allobosea; species Allobosea sp. R86505. The sequence continues at coordinate 4,649,550 of NZ_JAXHPY010000001.1, forward strand.
TCGCCGTCGCGGACCTCATCGTCCTCGAAGCGATCACCCGCCGGCTACTGAAGGCCTATTTCGGCAGCGAACGGGCCGATTGACGGCCCCGAGCTCCTAACCCATAGTCACCTTAGACGAAAGTCTAAGGATGGTCGGATGAAGCTTGCGGCCAACGATGTGGCGCGCTCGCTGCGCGCCTCATGGCAGCTGATGGCGCGCGGTGCCGAAGCGCTCGACGAACTGGAGTTGACCCGCAGCGGGTTCTGGCGCTCCTTCGTTGCCCTGCTGCCCTTGACGCTTCCGGCGGCGATCGCGCTTCTCGCCGCCCTCCGGCTCCATGTCGGCCTGCCCAATGCGGCGGGCCTCTTCACCGCCCCAGGGCTGGCGCTGGCCGTTCTCGGCGCGACCGTGTCGAGCATCCTGGCGGTGCCGGCCCTGCTGCTTGGGCTGGCGCCGCAACTCTTGCACTGGCCGCGCTTCACGACCTTCGTCATCGCCTGGAACTGGGCGGGCATCATCTCCGTCGGGCTCATCGCCGTGCCGGCGGCGGTCTTCGCGATCGGCTGGTCGACACCCGGCCTCGCACTGATCCAGACCCTGGCCTTCGCCGTGATCGTGCTGCGGCTGCGCTACTGCGTGGCGCGCGCGGCCTTCGGGGCCGAGAGCGGGCTCGCCTTGCCGGTGCTGCTGGCAAGCGTCGTCGCCGACTATGCGATCCTGCGCATCTGCGGCGTCCTGGTTTTCTGACGCCGACCGACCCGCAGCGCTCAGTAATCCACGCCGGCGAGATAGAGCCCACAAGGTGGTGCCAGCGCCGCGCATTGCGAGCGATCCTGCGCCGCCAGCACCTTGCCCAGCTTGTTCTCGGGCCAGCGCCCGGCGCCGACCATCTTCAGGCATCCGACGATCGAGCGGACCTGATGATGCAGGAAGGAGCGGGCATGGGCGTAGACGACGATCTCGTCGCCCTCACGACGGACATCGAGACGGTTGAGCGTCCGCATCGGGCTGTTGGCCTGGCATTCGGCGGCGCGGAAGGTGGTGAAGTCGTGATGGCCGAGCAGGGCCTTGGCCGAGCGGTCCATCGCCTCATGGTCCAGCTTCACCGGCACATGCCAGAGCCGGTCGCGGTCGAGCGCCGGCTGGGCGCGCCGGTTGAGGATGCGGTAGATGTAGTAGCGCCGCTTCGCCGAGATGCGGGCGTCGAATTCGTCGGACACGGCTTCGGCGCTGCAGACGGCGACGGGCAGGCGCTTGAGGCGAGCGTTACTGGCGTCGCGCACGACATCCGTGCGCCAGTCCTTCTCCAGATCGACATGGGCGACCTGATGGGTGGCGTGGACGCCGGCATCGGTGCGGCCGGCGCAATGCAGCCGGACGGGATGGTTGCAGAAGGCTTCGATCGCTTCCTCGACGCTCTGCTGCACGGAGGGGCCGTTGAGCTGCCGCTGCCAGCCCGAGAAGGGCGTGCCGTCATATTCGATGACGAGCTTGTAGCGCGGCATCAGAGCTTGTGGCCGGCTGAGAGCCGCGCCCCGCGCAGAAACTCCGCGCCGCTGACGGGTCGCCCGCCGGCACGCTGGACCTGAAGCAGCTTCACCGCCCCTTCCGCGCAGGCGACGGTGCCGTCCTCGTCCAGCAGCATGCCGGGCTCGGCCGCACCGCCGGCGAGCGCCGTGCGCAGGACCTTGAGCCGCTCGGGGCCCTTGCCGAGATCGATCTCGGCGAAGGCGCCGGGAAAGGGTGCGAGCCCGCGGACGAGATCGTGAACCTGCCGAGCCGGGCGGGCCCAGTTCAATTTCGCCTCGGCGTTGGCGATCTTGGCGGCGTAGGTCACGCCCTCCTCCGGCTGCAGCGTGAAGCGCAGGCCACCCCGGCCGAGCGCGGCGAGCGCGCGGACCATCAGATCGGCTCCCAGCGGCGCCAGCCGGTCGTGCAGTTCTCCGGAGGTCATGTCGGGGCCGATCTCCAGCCGCTCGACCATGCCGACGGGGCCCGTGTCGAGGCCGGCCTCCATCTTCATCACGCAGACGCCGCTTTCAGCGTCCCCGGCCATCACCGCACGCAGGATCGGCGCGGCACCGCGCCAGCGCGGCAGCAGCGAGGCATGCAGGTTGAGGCAGCCGAGTTCCGGGATGTCGAGAATCGCCTGCGGCAGGATCATGCCATAGGCAACGACGACCGCGACATCGGCCTGGTGGGAGGCGATCTGCTCAGCCACCTCGGGCGTCTTCAGGGTCTTGGGCGTGAAGACGGGGATGCCGAAGCGCTCGGCCGCCCTGTGTACCGGTGAGGGTTTCAGTTCGAGGCCGCGGCCGGCCTGGGCCGGGGCGCGGGTGTAGCAGCTGACGACCTCGTGGCCCTGGCCGATGATCTCGGTCAGGGTCGGCACCGCGAAATCGGGCGTGCCCATGAAGATGACGCGCAAACTCATACGCTGGATATTACCTCAACTGGGCAGGCATGGCCCGCCGCCTGATTATGTGAGCCCTCATCCTGAGGAGCCGCGCAGCGGCGTCTCGAAGGATGCTCCAGGAGGCTCCGGCTACGTCTGGAGCATCCTTCGAGACGCGGGCTCCGCCCGCTCCTCAGGATGAGGGCTGCGGAAGGTCTTAACTCGGTTGCGTCACCCCTCGCGCCGCGCCTGCTTGGCGAAGCGCTTGGTGACGCGCTCGCGCTTGAGGCGCGAGAGATGGTCGATGAACAGCACGCCGTTGAGATGGTCGATCTCGTGCTGGATGCAGGTCGCGAGCAGACCGTCGGCCTCGATCTCCTGCCGCTTCCCGTCGAGATCGGTGTAGGCGACCTTGACCGCAGCCGGGCGCTCGACCTCCTCGTAGTATTCCGGGATCGAGAGGCAGCCTTCCTCGTAGACGCTGCGCTCCTCCGAGGACCAGGTAATCTCCGGATTGATGAAGGCGATCGGGTTGCGCGGCTGGGCATCGCGCTTCTCCTGGGCGTCTTCAGCGTCGGTGTCTTCGGGATCCGCCCGTTCGCTGGCCGCGCGCTTGGCGACATCGAGCGTCACCACGCGCGTGGGCACGCCGATCTGGATGGCGGCCAGCCCGATTCCCGGCGCGTCGTACATCGTCTCGAACATGTCGGCGACGAGCGTGCGGATCTCAGGCGTGATCTCGGCCACCGGGGTGGAGACCAGCCGGAGCTGGGCGTCTGGCAGGATGACGAGCGGGCGGATGGCCATGGAGCTGTGTCTGCGCGGTTTTTCAGGTGGTGGACGGGCCACATAAGCGCTCGCGCATCGCGGGTCAAACCGTTCCGCTTTCGTTCGAACTGATTCACCCGAATCGGCTATCCTGCCGGGATGACAGAGATCGCCTTCCTCCTTCTCGACCAGCCGGTGACCTGGGCGCAGGCCGCGCTCGGCTTCGGCGGAGCGACCCTCGGGCTCCTCCTGCTGCTGGCGCTCTCCGCCTGGCGCGGCAGCCGGCGACGGGCGCTGGAGGCGCTGATCGCCGCCGAGCGCGCCCGCGAGACCGACGACAAGGTCGCCGAGATGAACCGTCTCCAGGCGGAGCTGACCGGCCGGATGCAGTCCATGGCGGAAATCCTCTCGACGCGGCAGGGTGATCTCGCGCGCCTCGTCGCCGACCGGATGGAAGGCCTGCGTCATCAGGTCGGCCAGGGCCTCGAGCAGAATGTCCGCCAGACCAGCGAGAGCCTGGGCCGGCTGCAGGAGCGGCTTGCGGTGATCGACAGCGCCCAGAAAAACCTGACCAGCCTCACCTCCGAGGTGGTGACGCTGCGCGACGTGCTCTCCAACAAGCAGGCGCGCGGCGCCTATGGCCAGGGCCGGATGGAGGCGATCATCCGCGACGGGCTGCCCGGCGCCTTCTTCGCCTTCCAGCCGCAGCTCTCCAACGGCAAGCGGCCTGATTGCCTGGTGACGCTGCCTGGCGACGGGCGCGGTCTCGTCATCGACGCCAAATTCCCGCTGGAGAGCTTCACGCAATTGCGCGAGGCCCGCGGCGAGGAAGCGCGCAAGGCGGCTGCCGCCCGGGTGCGCAACGATGTCGGCGTGCATGTGAAGGACATCGCCGAGCGTTATTTCCTGCCTGGCGAGACGCAGGACCTCGCCTTGCTCTTCGTGCCCTCGGAATCGATCCATGCCGATCTGCACGAGCACTTCGACGACGTGATCCAGAAGGCGCATCGCGCCCGGATCATGATCGTCTCGCCCTCGCTGCTCGCGCTGGCGATCCAGCTGATGCAGTCGCTGGTGCGCGACGCGCGGATGCGCGAGGAGGCGCAGGTGATCCAGAGCGAGGTCGGCAAGCTGCTGGCGGATGTCCGCCGGCTCGGCGAGCGGGCGGAGAAGCTCGACCAGCATTTCCGCCAGGCGCAGGACGATGTGGCAGGCCTGCGAACCTCGGCGGGCAAGATCACCGGCCGCGGCGAGCGCATCGTGGCACTGGATTTCGACGAGGCAAAGGGCGAGCCGACGCTGCCCTTCGCCGAGGGATTGACCCTGAAGAAGGCCGCCGAGTGAGCGGCCGGGTGATCAGGCGACCGACAGGGTCGCGCTGAGCTCGGGCTTCACATTGAGCGTCTGGAACACGACGCAGTAGCGCTCGGTCAGCTTCAGCAGGGTGTCGAGCTTCTCCTGCGGCGCATCGGTCTCGACCTCGAAGGAGAGCCGGATCGCCTTGAAGCCAACGGCAGCGTCCTTGGCGACGCCGAGCGTGCCGCGGAAGTCGAGATCGCCCTCGGCATGGACGACGCCCTTCTTGAGCTCGATCTCGAGCGCGGTCGCCACCGCCTTGAGCGTCACGCCGGCGCAGGCGACCAGCGCCTCCAGCAGCATGTCGCCCGAGCAGAGTTCGGCGCCCGAGCCACCGGTCGCCGGGTGCAGACCCGCGAGCGCGATGGCGCGGCCCGTCTCGACCTTGCAGGCGATGTGCTGATCGTCGAGTTCGCCCTTGGCCTTCAGGGTGACGACGGCCGCGCCGGGATCGGAACGGTAGGAGTCCTTGAGCGGGGCCTGCAGGGCGCGGAGAGCGGTGACGTCCATGGTGTCAGAACCTTGCATGACGGGAAGCGGGCTGCTGGGCGGATAGCGTCATTCGGCTGCTGTGGCCAGTGTCGCGCGATGGCGCCACAGCCTTGCCGCATCTACATGATCATGTAGATTTTGCTGTATGGGATTTGATGAGCGCTGCAGTTGGGACGACGGCAAGCGAAGCCTGAACCTGGTCAATCACGGCTATGATTTCGCTGATCTGCATGTCGTGTTCGACGGGCGTTTCGTCGTGACTCGTGCCGATCATCGCGTCGATTATGGCGAGGACCGCTACAACATGCTGGTCGAGTTCGAAGGGCGCGTGATCAACGTGACTTTCACACCCCGCACGGCACGCATGCATCTGATTTCGGCGCGCCCCGCCAGCAGGGACGAGAGGAGCATTTATCATGAGCGCCAAGCCAGCCGGTAAGCCGGGCCGCGCCAGTGACCTCGAACGGATCGCGGCGTTGTCGGATGACGAGATAGAGGCCATGGCCCGCGCCGATGTCGACAATCCGGCCACCCGCCGTGAGGACTGGGCGAAGGCCTTCATTGGCCTCCCCCCGCAAAAGACGCCGGTCAACGCCAAGTTCGACGAGGATGTGGTGACTTGGTTCAAGGCACAGGGCCGTGGCTACCAGACGCGCATGAACGCGGTTCTACGGCACTATATGGAAACTCATCGCAAGACGGGTTGAGAGCCTTCACCACCACATCCCGGCTGTCTCCGCCGCCTTCTGCTGGTGCGGGGCCTCGTCGCGCAGCGAGCGGTTGAGGCTGCGCAGGATCTCGCGCTTGGCCGCCTCGAAGGCCGGCGAAAGCCGGTCGCGCGGGCGGGCGAGCGGGTTGTCGAACGCGTCGAAGACCCGCCCTGGCTTGGGCTGCATCACCACGATCCGGTCGGCCAGCGTCACCGCCTCCTCGACGTCATGCGTGACCATGACGACGGTGGGCCGGCTCTCCACCCACAGAGCGAGCAGGTGGCCATGGAGGCTGGCGCGGGTGGTGGCATCGAGCGCCGAGAACGGCTCGTCCATCAGCAGCAGCTTGGGGCGCGTGACGAGCGAGCGGGCGATGGCGACGCGCTGCTGCTGGCCGCCGGAGAGTTCGCGCGGCCAGCGCCGGTCATGGCCGCCGAGGCCGACCCGCACGAGGGCGTTGGTGACCAGCCCCTCGCGCTCGAAGCCGGAGAGATGCGAGAGGCCGAAGCCGACATTCTCGGCCACCGTGAGCCAGGGGAAGAGGCGCGGCTCCTGGAAGATCACCCCGACATCGGCGCGCGGCTCGGTGATCGCCTCGCCATCGAGCAGGATGCGCCCGGCGCTCGGCCGGTCGAGGCCGGCGATCAGGCGCAGCAGCGTGGTCTTGCCGCAGCCGGAGCCGCCGACCAGCGCCAGGATCTCGCCTTGCGCGACATCGAGGGTGACGGCCGACAGCGCCTGCGTGCCGTCGGCATAGGTTTTCGACAGGGTCTCGAAGCTCAGCATCGAGGGCTTTCTCAGAGTTTGTCGCGGGCCGTGTCCTGCCAGGCGAGAACCGGCCGCGTCAGGGCGACGAGGAGGCCGTCGGCCAGCTTTCCGAGCACGGCGAAGCTGATGATGGCCGCGATGATGGTGTCGGGCCGGCCGAGCTGCTGGCCATCGACGAGGAGGTAGCCGAGGCCTTCGCTGGCGCCCATGATCTCGGCGGCGACCACGAACATGAAGCCCAGCCCCAGCCCCGAGCGCAACGCCGTGATCCAGGCCGGCAGGATCGCCGGCAGCAGCACCCGCCGCGCCATCGCCAGCCGGCCGAGCCGGAAGACACGGCCGACCTCGACGATCTTGCGGTCGATGCCCTGGATCGCCGCGGCGACGCCGAGATAGACCGGGAAGAACACGCCGACCGCGATCAGGGCCACCTTCGACGCCTCGAAGATGCCGAGCCAGAGGATGAAGAGCGGCACCCAGGCGATCGAGGGAATGGCGCGCAGGGCCTGCAGCGTCGGATCGATCAGGCCTCGCGCCACAGGAAGCGCCCCGGTGATGGCGCCGAGCAAGGTGCCCGCGGCAGCACCGAGAGCAAACCCGGCCGCAACCCGCCAGAGCGTCGCCGCGGCATGGGTGAAAAGTTCGCCCGAAGCCGCGAGAGACCAGAGGGTGGCGCCGACCACGCTCGGCGGCGGCATCAGGCGCCCATTGGCGAGGCCCGAGCTGACAGCCATCTCCCACAACACGGCCAGCACGACCGGTAGCGCGAAGCCCGCCAGCGCCACGCCCGCCCGGCGTGGCCGCGGACGAGCGGGACCGCCCTGCTCATCCGCAGCCGTCTCGATGCCGAGCGCGCTCATCCGGGGCCGGCGCAGCGTCAGTTGGTGGCGGCGAAGCGGCGGTCGAGCAGATCGTCGACCACGGCCTTCACATCGGTCTTGGCGGGCAGCACGCCGGCTTCCTGCAGCGCAAGCCCGGCCGCGATGATCGTCTCGGCCTGGGCCTGCCCGACCGTGGAATGCGTGAGCTCGGTCCGGGTGAGCTGCCGCTCGATCACCGCATCCGACAGCTTGGTGTAGGCGACCAGCGTCTTCTTCAGCGCGGCCGGGTTGGCGAGTGCATAGGCCCGCGCCTCCTCATAGGCGGCCAGTACCTTGCGGACGAGCGCCGGATGGTCCTTGGCGAAGGCCTCACGGACGTTGAGCACACCCCAGGTGTTGTCGGCGGCCTTGCGGTGGAACAGCTTCGCGCCGCTCTCGATTTCGGCGGCGGCCATCAGCGGATCGAGACCGGCCCAGGCATCGACGTCGCCGCGCTCGAGCGCGAGGCGCCCGTCGGCATGCTGCAGGAGGACGAGCTTGACGTCCTTCTCCGTCAGCTTGGCTTCGGCCAGCGCCCGGACGAGGAAGATATGCGGGTCGGTGCCGCGGGTGACGGCGACGCGCTTGCCCTTGAGGTCGGCGACCTTGGTGATGTCGCTCTTGGCGCCGGCGACGAGCGCCGTCCATTCAGGCCGCGAATAGACATAGATCGTCTTGATCGGGTTGCCGTTGACCTTGCCGATCAGCGCGGCGGCGCCGGCCGTCGAGCCGAAGTCGAGCGAGCCCGCATTGAGGAACTCCAGCGCCTTGTTGGACCCGGCGGACTGGACCCAGCGCACGGTGATGCCGTCCGCCGCCAGCGCCTTCTCGAGGATGCCGCTGTCCTTCAGGACGAGGCTGACCGGGTTATAGGTCGCGAAGTCGACGCGGATTTCCTTGGGCGCCTGGGCGACGGCCTGTCCGGCAGACAGAACGAACGAGGCGGCGAGGCCGGCCAGAGCGAAGCGGCGGGAAATGGTCATTCGTGGTCCCTTTCGATGCGCGAAGGGACCGAGCGACAGGATGTGCTCATGCCCCACGCTTTAGCTGCACTTGTTTCGCGCCCGCAAGCTGGTGGCTCAAATCGGCGCGTATCCGCCTTGTAGGTCCACTTGTTCTGTATGTCAAACAGTACAGCCAGAGATGTTGAATCTCTAATTCCACATACAACATCTGTTTAATGAAACCGCTTTGCGAATCCCTCTCGCATGCTAACCAGCCTGCTCGGCTTGCGGGCCGGCCATCACAGCAAGCGGGGTCAGGGCTGGTGTCATCCGTCGCCGATCAGCCGGTGCTCGAACTCAACGCCGTTCTCGCCAGCCCTCGCCGCGCCATGGCCGATCTGCTGGCGCGCGCCGCCGCCGCTCCTGCGGGCACCGCGCGCCCCCTGCTCGTCGCGGCACTCCGGGACGTTCTCGACCAGGGCCTCGATTCCGCGCGGGATCTGCTGAAGCGTCCCCGCCATGGCCTGGTCTGTGCCCAGCATCTGTCCGCTGTGATGGACGGGATCGTCGGCTGCCTGCATGTAGCGGCGACCGAGCTGTTCTATCCGGCGCTCAACCCGTCCCAGTCGGAGCGCATCGCCGTCGTCGCCGTCGGCGGCTACGGGCGCGGCACGCTGGCGCCGGGGTCGGATGTCGACCTGTTGTTCCTGTTTCCGCACAAGCAGACCGCCTGGGGCGAGAGCGTGGTCGAGGCGATGCTCTATCCGCTCTGGGACCTGAAGCTGAAGGTCGGCCATTCGGTCCGCTCGATCGACGAATGCGTGCGCGAGGCGCGCGCCGACATGACGATCCGCACCGCGATGCTGGAGGCGCGTTTCGTGGCCGGCGACGTGCTGCTGTTCCACGACATGGTCCGCCGCTACGGTGCGGAGGTCGTGGAGGGGACAGCGCCCGCCTTCACCGAGGCCAAGCTGCAGGAACGCGAAACCCGGGTCCGTCGCGCCGGAACCTCGCGCTACCTCGTCGAGCCCAACGTCAAGGACGGCAAGGGCGGCCTGCGCGATCTCAACACGCTGTTCTGGATCGCCAAATACGCCTACCGCGTCAACGATGTGCGCGAGCTGGTGGCGGCCGGGCTGTTCGACCGCAAGGAACTGCTGATGTTCCAGCGCTCGGAGGAGTTCCTCTGGCGCGTGCGCTGCTGGCTGCATTTCATCACCGGCCGGGCCGAGGAGCGACTGTCCTTCGATCTCCAGCGCCAGGTCGCGGCGGCGATCGGCTATGCCGGGCGCAGCGGACAGGCACCGGTTGAGCGCTTCATGAAGGCCTATTTCCTCGTCGCCAAGGATGTCGGCGACCTGACCGCGATCGTGTGCGCTGCGCTCGAAGCGCGCCAGCAGAAGCCGCGCGCCTCGCTCTCGCGTCTTCTCGGCTCCTTTGCAAAGCGCAAGCGGGTGCGCGCGCTCGGCCATCCCGACTTCACGCTGAGGAGCCAACGCCTCAACGTCGTCGATCCCGACGCCTTCCGGCGCGACCCGGTCAATCTGCTGCGGCTCTACGAGATCGCCAGCCGCGACGATCTGGCGATCCATCCCGACGCCAGCCGGCTGGTGACGCAGTCGCTGCGGCTGGTGACGCCGCAATTGCGCAACGACCCCGACGCCAACCGCATTTTCCTGGAGATCCTGACGGCCCGCCGCTCGCCCGAGGCTGTGCTGCGGCGGATGAACGAGTTCGGACTGCTCGGCAAGTTCGTGCCGGATTTCGGGCGCGTTGTCGCGATGATGCAGTTCAACATGTATCATCACTACACGGTCGACGAGCATCTGATCCGCAGCATCGGCGTCCTCGCCGAGATCGATGCGGGCGTGCTCGAATCCGAGCATCCCCTCGCCAACGGCATCATGCCGACGATCACCAACCGGCGCGCGCTCTACGTCGCCCTGTTCCTGCACGACGTCGCCAAGGGGCGCATCGAGGACCATTCGGTGGCGGGCGCTCGCATCGCCCGCAAGCTCGGGCCGCGGCTGGGCCTGACGGAGGGCCAGACCGAGACGGCCGCCTGGCTCGTCGAGCACCATCTCGACATGTCGACGGTGGCGCAGAGCCGCGATCTCGGCGACCCCAAGACGATCGAGAGCTTCGCCGCGACGGTGCAGACGCTGGAGCGGCTGAAGCTGCTGCTCGTGCTGACGGTGGCCGACATCAAGGCCGTCGGCCCCGGCGTCTGGAACGGCTGGAAGGGCCAGCTCCTGCGCACGCTTTATTACGAGACCGAGATCATGCTCGCCGGCGGGCATTCCGCGATCGAGCGCAAGGCGCGGGTCGAGAAGAAGCAGGACGCGCTGAAGGAGCGGCTCTCGGACTGGGACGATGCCGCGCGCGACGCCTATCTCGCCCGCCACTACCCGGCCTACTGGATCAAGACCGATGTCGGGCGGCAGGAGAAGCATGCCCGCTTCATGGCCCGCGCCGAGGCCGAGGGGCGCACGACCGCGACCTTGGTCGAGACCGACCAGTTCCGCGGCGTGACCGAGCTCACCATCCTGGCGCCGGACCATCCGCGGCTGCTCGCCATCGTCACCGGCGCCTGCGCGGCCTCGGGCGGCAACATCGTCGATGCGCAGATCTTCACCACCACCGACGGGCTGGTGCTCGACACGATCTCGGTCTCGCGCGCCTTCGACCGCGACGACGACGAGTTGCGCCGGGCAGAGCGGATCGCGGCGGCGATCGAGCGGGCGCTGAAGGGCGAGATCAAGATCGCCGATCTCGTCGCGCAGCGCCGGGCCCCACCGCCCCGCGGCCAGACCTTCCAGGTGCCGCCGGAGGTGATCATCGATAATGTGCTCTCAGCCCGGCACACCGTTCTGGAGATCGCGGGCCTCGACCGGCCTGGCTTGCTCTATGATCTGACCACCGCGATCGGAAAGCTCAACCTCAACATCGCCTCCGCCCATATCGCGACCTTCGGCGAGAAGGCGGTCGACGTGTTCTATGTCACCGACCTGACCAACGCGAAGATCGTCTCCACCGCCCGGCAGCTCACCATCCGCAAGGCGCTGCTGGACGTGTTCGGCCCCGAGGCGGAGAAGACGCCTGCCGCAAGGGTGCGGGCGACCGCCCGTGCTTGATTTAAGTGCCGACAAGCCCGATATCGGCCACGAACGCCGCCGGCACGCGCCTTCCCGCCCGCGGCCATGATTTGCGAGAGTTGGATCACGCCATGACGCAGAACCCTGCGACGGACAACCCGAACGCCGAGCCGATCGAAGAGGCGAAGCCGCAGACGCCGGAAGAGATCATCCAGGCGAACTTCGCCAGGATCGAGGCGGAGCGCGACGACCTCAAGGACAAGCTGCTGCGCACGCTGGCCGACATGGAGAACCTGCGCCGCCGCACCGAGCGCGAGATCGCCGATGCCAAGGCCTATGCCGTGACGAGCTTCGCCCGCGACATGCTGGGGGCGGCCGACAATCTGCGCCGAGCCCAGGAAAGCCTCCCCGATGCGGCGCGTTCCACGGAAGAGCCGGCGCTAAAGGCGCTGATCGAGGGCGTCGACCTGACCGAGCGCGATCTCCTCAAGACGCTGGAACGCCATGGCGTGCGCAAGATCGAACCGCTGGGCGAGAAGTTCGACCCCAACATGCACCAGGCGATGTTCGAGGCACCCGATGCCGAGGTCGCCAAGGGGCTCGTCTCCAAGGTGGTGCAGTCCGGCTACAAGATCGGCGAGCGCGTGCTGCGACCGGCGCTGGTGGGAGTGTCAGCCGGCGCGCCGAAGCCGCAGGCGGCCGAGGGCGGCGACACCACCCCGACCGCCCACTAACCCCGTGATCGAGGCCGTCGGCGTCGCCGTCTTCGCGTTGACCGGCGCCCTCGTCGCCGCCCGCAAGGGCATGGACCCGTTCGGCTTCATCCTGCTCGCCACCGTCACCGGCGTCGGCGGTGGCACGCTCCGGGACCTGCTGCTGGGCCGGCCCGTCGCCTGGGTCGAGGCGCCGCTCATCGTCATCCTCTGCACGGTGGTCGCGCTGGTGGCCTGGGCCATCGCCTATCTCCGGCCCGGCCGCATGGATGACTGGAGCGCCAAGCGGCTGCTGATCTGGTCCGACGCCGCCGGGCTCGCCCTTTTCGCCGTCTCCGGCACGCAGAAGGCGCTGGCGGCAGGCGTGCCGCCGCTCTCGGCCGTGGCGCTGGGGGCGGTCACCGCCTCCTTCGGCGGCATCCTGCGCGACATTCTGGCGGGCGACCGCGCCATGGTGCTTTGGAGCCGGGATTTCTATGTCACCGCCGCCGCGGCGGGCGCCGGCGCGACCGCGGTGCTGACGACGCTGGGTTTCAGCGCCCCTGTCGTGATGCTCGGCGGACTGGCCGCGGGATTCGGCCTGCGGGCCGGCTCGATCCTGCTGGGCTGGTCGTTTCCGAACCTGCCGGGATCGGACGCCTCGCGCTGAGGCCCGCCCTCAGGCCGGTGGCTTCGTCACGCGGCGCAAGGTCAGGTTGATGCGCCCACCCTGCGGCAGCAGGGCCGAAGAGCCGGCGAGGATGCGGTCGATGCCGTGATAGGCCAGCCGCGCTTCGCCTCCAAACAGCAGCGCATCGCCCGAGGCCAGCTTCAGCGAGACCGTCTTGCCGCCGCGCTGCGAGCCGCCGATGCGGAAGACCGCCGTGTCCCCGAGCGAGAGCGAGAGCACGGGGGCGTCGAAATCCTGCTCGTCGCGGTCCTGGTGCAGGCCCATCCGCGCGTCGGCCGCATAGAAATTAACGAGGCAGGCCTCGGGCTCGTGCGGATAGAAGGCGAGGTCGCGCCAGGCCTGCGTCAGGACGTCAGGCATCGGCGGCCAGGGCTCGCCGGTTACGGGATGGAGCGGCTGGTAGCGATAGCCCGTTTCGTCCGAGACCCAGCCGAGCGCGCCGCAATTCGTCATGCGGACCGAGAAGGGCTTGCCGGTCTTCGGCATGCGCGGCTGGAAGAAGGGTGCCCGCGCTGCCACCGCGCGCAGATCGGCGACGAGCGCAGCCTGCGCCTCCGCCCCGAGATAGCCGGGCCAGTGGACGACGCCCGGCGCGACGAAGAGGCGCGTCATCGCAGCCGTCCCTCAGAGACCGTCGAGCCCGAGGACATCGGCCATGGAATAGAGGCCCGGCGCCCGCCCCCGGCTCCAGAGAGCGGCCTTGACGGCGCCCTGCGCGAACAGCCCCCGATCCTCCGCGACATGGGCGAGTTCGAGCCGCTCGCCCGTGCCCGCGAAGACGACCTTGTGGTCGCCGACCACGGTGCCGCCGCGCAGCGTCGCGAAACCGATGGTTCCGGGCACGCGGGCACCGGTGTGGCCGTCCCGCACCGCGACGCGCTGCTCTGCCAGCTCAACCTCGCGGCCGGCCGCCGCGGCCTCACCGAGCAGCACCGCGGTGCCCGACGGAGCATCGACCTTCATGCGGTGATGCATCTCGACGATCTCGATGTCCCAATCCGTTCCCAGCGTCGCCGCGACCTTGCGCACCAGCGCAGCGAGCAGATTGACGCCCAGGCTCATATTGCCGGAGCGGACGATGGCGGTGTCGCGCGCGGCCTCACCGAGCTTGGCCAGATGCGGGGGCTCGAGCCCGGTGGTGCCGACGATGTGGGCGATGCGGGCCTGCGCCGCCAGCGCCGCGAAGGCGACAGTCGCCTCCGGCATGGTGAAATCCAGCACGCCATCGGCCGCGGCAAAAGCCGATGCCGCATCGTCGCTCACCGGCACGGCATTGGCGGGCAGGCCGGCGAGCAAACCCGAATCCTGCCCGAGATGCGGAGAGCCAGGCCGCTCGATGGCGGCCGAGAGAACGCAGCCCGGCGCATCGTGAACGGCGCGGATCAGCATCCGGCCCATGCGGCCGGCGGCCCCGACGACGACAAGTCGCATATCGGACATGGCTGTGGTCTCCAGCGGGCGGGGATCGGTCGAACGGATGCGGGCGCCCTCCCCGGCGGCGTCGCGGGCCCGGCTATAGGACGGATCGGCCCGGCGCGACACCCGAATCCGCGCAACGAAAAACGGCCGGGTCGCCCCGGCCGTTCTGAAGGATCGATGCGGAGCGCCTCAGGCGGCCGGCTGGATCGCCGAGAGCTTCCAAGCGGCGCCGCGGGCGCGCACAAAGGTCCAGTACTCGGTGACCTCCTGCGGCACGCTGGCATTGCCGTCGACGACCTTGCCGGTGGCCCGCTCATAGAGCGCGTTGATCAGGCTGAAGCGCATCGAGACCGTGGCGAACTCGTAGCCGTCCTCGCCCCAGGCCTCCGAGAGGTCGCCCTGCAGCAGCTTCACGTCCGAGACGCGATCGACCAGACCCTTGCGGCCATTGGCCGTGAGGTCGTCGTCGAAATAGCCGAACATTTCCGGCGTCACGCGATCACGCAGGCCCTTCTCGTCCTCGTTCGAATAGGCCTCGTTGATCTCCGAGAGCAGCCGCTCGAAGGCAGCGAAATCATCGCCCGAGAGTTCGACCGGCGTGGTGTGCGAAGCGGCAGCCGCCGTCGCAGCGCTCGCGCTGCCAGCCATGGCGCCCATGCGCGCACCCGGCTGCGGCGACATCGCGTCACGCGCCAGCGGCGCGCCGGCGGTCGCGAGCTGCGGCTCGGAGCGGCGGCGGAAGAAGCGCATCGCCAGCCAGATCGCACCGCCGATCAGGGCGATCTGCAGCAGGAAGCCGAGAATGCCGGCCAGCGAGGCGAGACCGCTGAAGAAGCCCGAGCCCGAGAGCAGGCCGAACAGGCCGGCGCCGAGGAGACCGGCGCCGACGCCCATCATCAGGTTGCGCGCCATCGAGGGACGCGCGGCCTGGGCCGCAGCGGCTGCGCCCGCGGCCGGAGCGGCCTGGGTCGGCGACGGCGTCGCGCTGCGCTGGAAGGGCTGGGCGCCATTGGGCGCGGTGTTGGTGCGGGCCGGCGGCGCTTCGGTGCGCGAACCGCGGCTTCCGAAGCCGCCCTTGCCACCGGGCCTGGCCTCGGCCAGCACGGGCACGAGCAGCAGAGCACCAGCGAGTACGGCGACGACACGACCACGACGGGCGAGCGAAATCAGAGACATGGTTCCTCCCGGAGCCCCCCTTGGGCTCTCTTCCGGGGGATATGGGGCATGCATTCGACTTCTGCAAGATCGCTGCAGGGCGCCTCTCTGCATTGCACAATAAAATGAAAATATAGCTCGCGCTGTGCCGGCGGGCAGTCTCGTGCTACACTGCAAGAAGCACGGATAGATGCGACCTTTCGTTCCTCGGGGGCGAGACATGACCGGTATCCTTCGGGCAGCGCACGCCACAAGACGCAGTTACGTTGCCCTTCCGGCCTTGCTGTGGCGACTATCGGCCGCAGCCGTGATGCTCCCGTTCGTCGTCTCCACAGTGGTCGCGGCCGAGCCCGCCCTTCCGTTGGACCCTCCGAGGCAGGCCCAGGCTCCCGAGCCGCTCTGCTTCTGCTGGAACGACGGTCGCAAGATCGCGGAGGGGAGTTCGTCCTGCATCCGCACCACCCAGGGACGACGGATCGCTCAATGCGGCCGGGTGACGAACCTCATGTCCTGGCAGATCACCGGGGCGCCGTGTCCGGAGAGCTGATCCACGCCGCCGACACCGCTCCTGGACCACCGGCCGACGAGAAACGGCCCGATCAACGAAAACACCGCCGGGAATTCTTCCCGGCGGTGTTTCTGGAACCCATGGTCGTAGTGACTCGAGACGGACGTCGTCAGAACGCTCCCAACACGATCAACATCATGAAAACGAAGGCCGCACCCATGACCAACCGGTCGAGACGAAGCGTGAGGCTCATCACACCCTCCTGTGTCATTGACCTGACACAAGGCTAGCAGAACTGGCGGCGGCCGCAAGGGGGCGAAACCGTGGCACGACCACGGCGGAGCCAAGAGTAGCGTTAAGCGCGTATTAAATCATTGATTAGTCTTGGGGATGAAGGCCGCGATCAGCCTCGCTCGACCAGCTTTTCGATGGCTTTTGCAGCAGAGATGACCTGAGCATCACGACCAAATCCGGCCATGACCTGGATGCCGGTAGGCAGACCTCGCCCGCCACGACCGAACGGAACGGTCGCGCAGGGGACACCGAGCAGAGTCCAGAGACGGTTGAAACGGGAATCGCCGGTCGAATCGCGGGTGGCGGGTGCCTCCCCCGGGGCCGAGTAGGTCACCACGACATCGACCTCGGCGAAGAAGCCCCGGGCCGCATCGCGGCCGCGCCGGGAGCGTCGGCGAGCCTCGTCATAGTGCTCCGGCGTCGTCGCGCGGGCCGCATCGAGATAGCTGCGCAGCTTCGGCGGAAGATCGTCGCGGTGACGGGCATACTCCCAGGCCAGGGCCTGGGTCGCCTCGTAGTCCTGGAGCGGGCCGTGCGCATCGAAGGCTTCCGCGAGCGCCGCGGGACCTTCATGCGGAACCAGCACCGCGCCCGCAGCTGCCGCCCTCTGCTCGAAGCGCTGCAGCGCCTCCGCGGCGGCCGGCTCAGGCGCGCCGGCATAGGCCTGACGATGGATGCCGATCCGCAGACCGCGGAGGTCGGCGGCGGGCGCATCGAGATCCCGGCGCCCCGTGATCGCCGCCAGAGCCAGGCCCGCATCATCGGCGCTCGCGGCCATCAGGCCGAGCGTGTCGAGCGACCAGGAGAAGGGCTTCACGCCGACGGTCGGCAGCAAGGCGTAAGAGGGCTTGATCGCGGCCACACCGCAATAGGAGGCCGGGCGGATGACCGATCCGCCGGTCTGCGTCCCGATGGCCAGCGGGAGCATGCCGGCGGCGACGGCCGCCGCGGAGCCGGCCGAGGAGCCGCCGGGGCTGGCGGCGGCGTCATGCGGATTGAAGGTCGGGGCCGGGTCGAGAAAGGCGAAGGCGGTGGTGTGGGTCTTGCCGGCCACCGTCGCGCCCGCGGCCCTGAGCGCCATCACGATCGGCGCGTCGGCCCGGGGGCGCCAGTCGCCATAGATCGGGGAGCCCATCTGCGTCGGCAGATCGGCGGTGTCGATGATGTCCTTGACGCCGCAGGCGATGCCCGCAAGGGGGCCTGCGCCGGGCAGAAGCGCCTCGGGCCGGCTGGCGAAAGCCTGGATCTGTGGCTCGCGCTCGGCAATCCGCGCGGCGCTTTCGGCCAGCGTCTCGGCTGGGCCGGCGTCGCCGCGGGCGATGCGGCCGAGGATCTCGCGCAGGCTCTGCATGTCACTCTCCGATGAAGCGGGTGATCAGGCCCGTGGCACGGCGGGCAACGGGAATGGCGATGAAGGCGGTCACTGCTGCGCAGGGCCAGGCGACGGCGAAAGCCGCCAGCCAGTGGCGGACGAAATCGACGGGCAGGCCGAGATTGAGCCAGGTCACGAGGGCGGTCATCAGGAAAGCCATGATGCCGGCCATCAGAACCGGAAAGATGAAGCGCGCCTTGCCGGTCATCGCCGGATCTCCCTGCCGGAACGGAATGTCCGCTGTGTCGCATGCGGCCTGGTGATCGCGCCAGTGGCGTCGGGGACATGCGGCACCGCCTCTGCTGCATCCCGAGCCACCCCGCACCGCACCTCTTGACGCGGCACCGCCGCTGGGAAATGTCCAGCCGAACGCGGTTGAAAGTCCTCCGATGCCGACCCTTGCTCCCCTGGCCGCCGCCTCGCCCGTCATCCAGTTCCATGTCGCTGCTGCTCTGCTGGCGCTCGCGTCCGGCGCCGTGGTCGCTCTCATCCCCAAGGGAACGCGGCCGCACCGCCGCCTCGGCTGGATCTTCGTGTCGGCGATGATGCTCGTCGCCCTGAGTTCGCTCCTGATCGCGCGCAGCGGCCATTTCAGCGCGATCCACTTGCTGACGCTCCTCACGCTGATCAGCCTGCCCTATGCGGTCGTGTCCCGTCGCCGCGGCAATATCGCGGCGCACAGGTCTGCGATGACCGGCCTTCTCCTGGGGCTCGTCATCGCCGGGGGCTTCACGCTGCTGCCGGGCCGGCTGATGCATGCGGTGACCTTCGGACAGGCGGGATCGGCGCGTTAAGGACGCGTTAACCGCCGCGCCAAAGTTAATCCGGCTGTGTCGCTTCGGGCTCACCCGGTTGAGAAACCGTTCACGAAGCGGGTCGCATTTGAACGGTCATGCGACGCGTTCACCTCGCCCTCATCGCGCTTGGCCTGCTCGGAACCGGGCTCGCCGGCTGCGGCCAGTTCCAGAAGCCGCAGCGCGCCGCCTGGCGTGACCAGGCCGAAGCCGCCTGCCTGTCCTCGCGCCAGGTGCAGCTCTCCTCCTATGTCAGCCTGCGCGGCAAGCCGATCGACGGGCCCGGAACCTGCGGCATGGAGAAACCGCTCAAGGTCTCAGCCTTCGCCAATGGCAGCGTCGGCCTGACCAGCGGCGCCACCCTGTCCTGCCCCATCGTCGCGACGACCGACAAGTGGCTGGCCGAGGTCGTGCAGCCGGCGGCGCAGAACGTGCTGGGCGCGCAGGTCATCGAGATGCGTGCCGGCTCTTATTCCTGCCGCGCCATGAACAACGGCACCGGAACCCGCCGGACTTCCGAGCATGCCTTCGGCAATGCCGTCGACGTGTTCTCCTTCCGCCTGAACGACGGCCGCACCGTCACCGTCAAGGACGGCTGGCGCGGCGCTCCGGAGGAGCAGAACTTCCTGCGCGAGATCTTCGTCGGCGCCTGCGAGCATTTCTCGACCGTGCTCGGACCGGGCGCCGACATGTTCCACTACGACCATTTCCACATCGACCTGGCGCGGCATTCGAAGGGCCGCCGCATCTGCAAGCCGGTGATCAAGTACACGCCGAACTACAACCTGCCGCCGCCGGACCCGGCCCGGCCCTATTCCTCGGCCCAGCCGAGCCTGCGCGATGCCGCCCCGGCCATGGTCGCCGGAGGGGCCCTGATGCGGCAGCCGAGCGGCGGTCTGCGCCCGCCGGGCGCCGTCTCGGCGGGAGGCTACCCCGTTGCGAACCATCAGGGACAGGGGCTGGAGGCGCAGCGGCGCTTCCTGGAGGAATACGACAGCAAGCCGCTGAACCAGCCGCGCTACAACCGTCCCGGCGACGTCCAGGCCCTGCCGAGCGAGCAACGCGGCCCGCTGATGCTGCCGGGCTCGGTGCCGCCGACCGAGGAGGTGATCCTGGGTGACGACGAGGGCACAGGCGTCGTCGATCAGGAGGGCTACGACCAGGCCCAGCCGCTGATCACGCCGCAGCGGGACCCCTTCGCCTACAGTTCGGGACGGGTGCCGGGCCGGCGGTAACGCGAGCGATCAGCGCGAGACCAGAACCTGCCTGCACTCGGCGGGCAGCGCATCGAGCGACATCGGCGGCTTGGGCTTCGGCGCCGGCCCGGTGCGCGGCGGCTTGGGCGGAGCGAAGATGGCGGCGCGCTGCCGCTCGATCCAACCGCTGAGTTCCTCGCCGCAGCCATCGCCGAAATTCGGCGGCTCCTGGCCGCTGCAGCTCGCCATGCCCGCCGGACAGCTCATTCGGATATGGAAATGATAGTTGTGGCCCCAGATCGGCCGGACCTTGTTGAGCCATGAGCGATCTGTCCCGGCCTCGCGGCAGAGCGCGACCTTCAGCGCGGGGTTGACGAAGATGCGCTCGACGCGCGGCTCGCTCGCCGCAGCCTTGATCAGCCGGGTATGGGCCGGCGTCCAGTGCCGGGGATCGACGTCGCGCCAGTCGGCACGGGCCATGTTGACGGCGGGCATGTTCTCGCGCGCCTGACGGTCGAGCCGGGCGCGGGGCATCGGCGTCAGCCAGATGTCGGCATCGAGCCCGATCTGATGCGAGGCGTGGCCGGTCAGCATCGGTCCGCCCCGGGGCTGCGAAATGTCGCCGACGAGCAGGCCCGGCCAGCCCGTGATCCGGGGCACGTCCCGCGCGAGCCCCTCGAGATAGTCGATCAGGATGGGGTGGCCCCAGTTGCGGTTGCGGTTCAGCCGCATGACCTGCCAGCTCGGTCCGTCGACCGGCAGCGCGGTCGCGCCCGCGAGGCAGCCGCGGGCATAAGACCCGATGGCGCGGGCCTGCAGATTGGCGGGGGCCGTCTTCTGGCCGAACAGCGAGCGCGCCGCGTCGGGGAAGGCGGCGATGTTGGCGGCGCGTCGCTTCGCCTCCTCCTCGGCGGTGGATTGCGCGTGCACCGCCGCGGGCAGGAGAGCCGCGAACACGACGAGGCAGAGCGCGGCGATTCGGCGATTCAGATTCTGCATCGCGAGAGATTCGTCCCGATCGGCTGGCGGGGTCAAGCGACCGACGATTTGCCCATGGACAAGCCGCGTTCGAGACGGCAGCTTTCGTCCAAACCAGATGCGGCCGAGACGGCTCGCAGGACTTCGGGGGAAGGACCACGCCATGACCACATTCACGATCGACCGCCGCGCCCTGCTCGGCGCGCTGGGGGCCAGCGCTCTGGCCGCTCCGGGAGCGAGCTTCGCGCAGGCGCCCTGGCCGCAGGGCCGGACGGTGAAGCTCGTCGTGCCGTTTCCGCCCGCCGGTGCGACGGACGTGCTCGGCCGCCTCGTCGCCGACAAGCTCGGGCAGAGCTGGGGCATCAACTTCGTCGTCGAGAACCGGGCCGGCGCCGGCAGCAACATCGGCACCGACGCCGTCGCCAAGGCGGAGCCCAATGGCGACACGCTGCTGATCGTCTCGGTCGGGCTGGCGACGAACCAGTATCTCTATGCCAAGCTCAACTACGATCCCGCCAAGGACCTCGCCCCGATCACGATGGTCGCGCTCGTGCCGAACCTGCTGGTGGTCAACAAGGAGCTGCCGGTCAATTCGGTGGCCGACCTGATCGCCTATGCCAAGGCCAATCCGGGCAAGCTGACCTACGGCTCCTCGGGCATCGGCACTTCGGTGCATCTGTCGGGCGAGTATTTCCAGAAGCTGACGGGCACCAAGATGGTCCATGTGCCCTATCGCGGCACGGCGCAGGCGACGCAGGATCTGATCGGCGGCCGCATCGACCTGATCTTCGACAACATCACCCAGGCGCTGCCGCATGTGCGCGCCGGCTCGATCAAGGGGCTCGCCATCACCACCGCCAAGCGTTCGCCGGCCGCGCCGGAGTTCGCGCCGATCGCCGAGACCGTGCCCGGGTTCGACGTCTCGTCCTGGTTTGCGCTCTTCGCGCCCGCCAAGACGCCGCAGGCGATCATCGACAAAATCCAGGCCGACACCAAGGCCGGGCTGGCCGACCCCGCGCTGCGCGCCAAGATGGCTCAGCTCGCCGCCGAGCCCGTCGGGGGCACGCCGGCCGAATTGGCGGCGTTCCTGCAGGCCGAAATGAAGAAATGGGGCGACCTGATCAAGGAACTCGGCATCAAGGCGGGTTGACGCCGACCTTGCCTTCGACGCGCCACGGAACCCACCGTGGCGCGTGGCGTTTCCCCGGCATCGCGTCGTGCGCTCCTGACGACGCATCCGGAGATTCACATCATGTCCACACTGGTCATCGTTCTTCTGGTCATCCTGCTCGTCGGCGGCGGCGGCTATTACGGCCATCGTTCCTATGGAACGACCGGGCTCGGCGGCGTGCTCGGGCTGGCGCTCGTGGTGCTGCTGGTGCTGTGGCTGCTCGGCGCGCTCGGCGGCGCGCCGGTCCGCGTCTGACCGGGGAGCACCGCGCGCCGCTCAGACGGGCGCGCGGTTTTCCCAGACGGAGACGGCTGCCACGAGATCCTCGAGCGACATGCCGACCGATTTGAAGACCGTGATCTCGCCTCCCTCCGCATGGCCGGGAAGGCGGCCGTGGCACAGATCGGTCAGCGTGCCGGCGACGCGGTCCGCGGCATAGCTGCCCTCGTCGATTCCGATGGCGACGTCGCCGCCCTCGTCGATCGCTTTTTCGGAGTCCACCACGACGCGAGCGCGCTCCAGCGCGTCGGCATCGGCTTCCCGCATCTGCATGGTGAAGGCGCCGACCAGATCGAGATGGGCGTCGCGCTTCAGCCAGCGGCCGTGGATCAGGGGCTGCGTCGCATTGGTGGCGCAGGAGATGATGTCGGAGGTCCGGGCCTCTCCCTCGAGATCGGTGACGGCCCGGGCCTCGATGCCTTCGGCGACGAGTTGGGCCGCGACGGCTTCGGCGGCCTCGGGCCGGCGGGCCCAGATTGCGATGTCCGTCAGCGGGCGGACCGCACGATGCGCCTTGACCAGGAACGGCGCGAGCCCCCCTGCACCGACCATCAGCATCTTGCTCGCAGTCGGATTGGCGAGGTGACGGGAGGCCAGCGCCGAGGCGGCGGCGGTGCGCCACAAGGTCAGCCGGTTGCCGTCCATGACCGCGAGGGGCGCCCCGGTCCGGCCGTCCATGAGCAGATAGGCGCCCATGACGCCGGGCAGGTTGCGCGCGCCATTCCCGAAGAACACGGACACGATCTTCGTGCCGATATAGGGCTGCTCCGCATCCGGCGCACTCCAGGCCGGCATGATCAGCAGCACGGCCTCCTCGCCCGGACGCTCGATGCGGTGATGGGCACGCGGGGGAACGACGGCATTGCCGCGGAAGGCCTCCGCCAGCGTGTCGATCAAACCCGGAAAGCTCAGTGCGGCATCGATCTCCGCCGTCCCGAACAGCCGCATCAGCCGCGCCCGCTGGTCAGCGCCGGCAGCGCGGAATCAGGCACTGCGGACCGGAGCATCTGCGTCTCAGAACGCAGCGCCTCGGCCTCGCGACGGTTGCGCCGCGCGGCCTTGCGGTGCTTGCCCTGGGTCAACCAGGACGCGAAGCCGCCGATCAACACGCCTGCGGCCAAAGCGGCCAGGACCACGGCGAACAACGGCACGTCGAGGGCGAAGACGGGCACATCGCGGCTCACCGGATCGAACGACACGCGCACCGGCGCGCGGTTGGCCACGGCGAAGAGCACGACCACCAACGCGATCGGCACGAGCAGAAGGGCCTTGAAGACGGATTTCATCGCTGTTCCTCCGCGAGATCGCTGGTTCAGGGACTTCGGCAGGGTCGTCGGAACCGCAGACACAAATCCAACGGCTTCGTCAGCTCTCGCCCTGCCGTGGCAGTCGCCACTCTCCGCGCCGGCCCCTCATCAAGGCCCCTCGGCCTCCGGGGAGCGTCGTCCGCGGGTCAGGCCTTGCCGTTCAGCCGCAGCCGCAATTCCTTGCCGGTCTTGAAGACCGGAACGAATTTCTCCTCGACCTCGACCGCGTCACCCGTGCGCGGATTGCGGCCGACGCGGGCCGAGCGGGCCTTGCGCGAGAAGGCGCCGAAGCCACGAAGCTCCACCCGATCGCCCCGCGACAAGGCCTTGACGATCTCGTCGAGGATGGCCGTGACGATGTTTTCGATGTCGCGCTGATACAGATGACCATTGCGCTCGGCGATGCGTTGAACGAGTTCTGATTTTATCATCGCTGCAATCTAACCGCTTGTATCGAAATCACTTTTCGATTGCAGGCTGCCAGAGCGCCAAAGGCGCGTCAAGCCGCAAACCGAGTGGCTGGTCCGCGGCGCGCGCCAAAACCGCGGCGAGCGTGTCCAGCCCGGCGGCCCGTGCCATCGCTTCGCTCAGGCTCCAGAGGCCGAGGGCGGAGGACTCGCTGGTGCGGCGCCAGTCGCGCACGCGCAGCCCCTTCGCGACGCCCTTCTCGCGCTCCAACCAGGCGATCGCCTCCGGCTCCCCGCCGATCTCGTCGACGAGCTTGAGCGCCGCAGCCTGCCGGCCGGTATGGACGCGCCCGTCCGAAACGACGGCGATCTCGGGCTCGGCGAGCTTGCGCCGCTCGCGGACGGTGCGCTTGAACCAGTCGTAATTGTCGTCGACGACACGCTGGAGTGCCGCACGCGCCTCCGGCGAGGTCGGCTCGAAGCCGCTCGGCGCGGCCTTCAGGGGACTGGACTTGATCGACTCGACCTTCACGCCGACGGTGTCGAGCAGTTGCGACACGTTCGGCAACTGGAACAGCACGCCGATCGAGCCGATGAGCGAGGTCTGGCGTGCGACGATCCGGTCCGAGCCGATGGCGGCGATATAGCCGCCCGACGCGGCCAGCCCGTCGACCACGGCGACCATCGGCTTCTTCGCCGCGAGGCGGCGCAGCGCATCATAGAGCGCCTCCGAGCCGCTGACGGTGCCGCCGGGGCTGTCGATGCGGACGATGACGGCGGCAGCCCGGCTCTCCTCGAGCGACTTCACAAGGTCGAGCGTCCGGCGATCGCCCGAGATGAAGCCTGAGATCGTGACACGGGCGATATGCGCCTGCGAGAGCGAACCGGGTGTGCGGCCGGTCCAGGCCAAGCCGGCGACCACCGCCGCGCCAATGACGCCGATCACGGCCAGCAGGCGCCATAGCGTGACCTTGCGGCGCAGATTGCGACGGTCGGCGAGCAGGTCGGCATCGGACGACATCAAGGCGCTCCTGTCGGTTGGCGCGGTCTGGGAGCCGCTTGGAGAGGATGGCGAGGGCGCCGCGCTCCGCGCCCGTGATGTAGCTCCGCACCGTCAGCGGGGCAAGGTGATGCGCGCCGCTCAGACCGCGACAGGGTCGCGCGCCCGATCGAGCGCGAGCAGCGCGAGGCCGCTGGCGACCGAGCGGAAGGCATCGCCGACATGGATCCGCTCGGCGCCGAAACGCCGGTCGAAGAGCGCCCGCACGGCCGGCACATGAGAGGTGCCGCCGGTCATGAAGACAGCCTCGATCGACCCGGCGGCGACATGGGCCTCCGTCAGCGCCCGGTCGAGCGCGGCCTCGATGGCGGCGACATCCTGCGCGATCCAGACCTCGAACTCGGAGCGCGCGATTCGTCGCTCGATGGTGATACCGGTCTGCGCGAAACGCAGCACCGTTTCGTCGGCGCCAGATAGCGCGATCTTGGCCGCCGAGACGGCCCGGTAGAGTTCATAGCCGAGGTCGTACTCGATGACGGTGAGCAGGTCCTCGAGCTTGTCCGGCTCGACGGCCTCGCGGATCAGGGCCTTGAGTTCGGCCATGGTCTCGCGGCTCTTCATCAGCGAGAGCCGGTGCCATTGCGCGAAGGCGGCGTGGTAGTGGGCCGGGATCGGCAGCAGCTTGCCGAAGGAACGATACTGCGTGCCCTTGCCGAGACGGGGCGAGATCGCGTGCTCGATGATGCGGTAGTCGAAGGTGTCGCCGGCAACGCCGACGCCGGCATGGGAGAGCGGCGTCGCCTCCAGCCGCCCGGCTGGGCCGGGCTCGAAGCGCATCACCGAGAAGTCGCTGGTGCCGCCGCCGAAATCGGCGACGAGCATGGTCTGCGGCTGCTTCAGCTCGCGGGCGTACCAGTAGGCGGCGCCGAGCGGCTCGTAGGCGAAATCGACCTGCGGCATGCCGGCCCCGGCATAGGAGGCCTTCAGCCGGCCGAGTGCCAACTCCTCGTCGGGGCGCTCGCCGGCAAAGACGACGGGTCGGCCGGAGACCAGCGGCCTGGAGGCCAGACCATCGAGGCCCGCGACGAGGTCGGCAAGGAAGACGCCGATCAAATCCTCGAGCCGGAACAGCTTGCCGAAGAGCCGCGTCTCCTGGAAGGCACGGCTGGAGAGATGCGTCTTGAGCGACTGCAGGAAGCGGTGCTCGGTGGTCATGCCCAGCGCCATGTCGAGCGCGTCGGGCCCGCTGACATGGGCGATGCGCGTCGCGGGCGGGCGCCCCTCGCGCCAGAACATCAGCGCCGAACGATAGGCGTCGACGGCACCCTGCTTCGTCGCGAAGGAGCGCGTCGTCACCAAGCCATTGGCATTGGCGAGCGCCACGACGCTGTTCGTCGTCCCGAAATCGATGCCGATGGCGGCGATGGTCATGACGTTTCCTATCTCACGTGCCCGATCCGGATGTCATTCCGGGGCTTCGCGCCAACGAAGAACCCGGTACCCACGACTGGGCGAGCGTGTCCCATCGGCGGCGATCAGGGCTCATCCAATCGTGGGTTCCGGGTTCGGCCCTGCGGGCCGCCCCGGAATGACAAGGTGGTCCGAAACAAAAGCCCGCGCGGATCGCTCCGCGCGGGCTGCTGGACGATCCGGCCGCTGTCGCGGCCGAACGATCACTTCTTGTCGGTCGTCGCCTTCTTGAGGGCGGCGCCCAGGATGTCGCCGAGCGAGGCGCCGGAGTCGGCGGAGCCGTACTGCGCCATCGCCTCCTTCTCCTCGGCCATTTCCAGGGCCTTGATCGAGACCTGGATCTTGCGGGCCTTCTTGTCGAAGAGCACGACGCGGGCATCGACCTTCTCGCCGGCGGCGAAGCGCTCGGGGCGCTGCTCCTGGCGGTCGCGGGCGATCTCGGCGCGCTTGATGAAGGTGGTCATGTCGGTGCCGGTGATCTTGACGTCGAGACCGCCTTCCTTGACCTCCATCACCTCACAGGTGACGACCTGGCCCTTCTTGAACTCGCCGGCATCCACGAAGGGATCGCCGCCGAGCTGCTTCAGGCCGAGCGAGATGCGCTCCTTCTCGACGTCCACATCGAGAACGACAGCCTGCAGCATGTCGCCCTTCTTGTATTCCTCGATGACCTGCTCGCCCGGACGGTTCCAGTCGAGATCCGAGAGATGGATCATGCCGTCGATGTCGCCTTCGAGACCCAGGAACAGCCCGAACTCGGTCTTGTTCTTGACCTCGCCCTCGACCGTCGAACCGCTCGGATGGGTCTCCGCGAAGACCTCCCAGGGGTTGCGCAGGGTCTGCTTGAGGCCGAGCGAGATGCGACGCTTGACCTGATCGACCTCGAGGATCGCGACGTCAACTTCCTGCGAGGTTGAGACGATCTTGCCGGGGTGGACGTTCTTCTTGGTCCAGGACATCTCGGAGACGTGGATGAGGCCCTCGATGCCCGGCTCCACTTCGACGAAGGCGCCGTAGTCCGTGATGTTGGTGACGCGACCCTTGAGGCGCGCGCCGACCGGGTAACGCGCCGCGATGCCATCCCACGGATCGGCGAGCAGCTGCTTGATGCCGAGCGAGATGCGGTGCGTGTCCTGGTTGATCTTGATGATCTTGACCTTGACCGTCTGGCCGATGGTGACGACCTCGGACGGGTGGTTGACGCGACGCCAGGCCATGTCGGTGACATGGAGCAGGCCGTCGATGCCGCCGAGGTCAACGAACGCACCATATTCGGTG
Source organism: Allobosea sp. R86505 (assembly GCF_042466375.1). Taxonomy (NCBI): domain Bacteria; kingdom Pseudomonadati; phylum Pseudomonadota; class Alphaproteobacteria; order Hyphomicrobiales; family Alloboseaceae; genus Allobosea; species Allobosea sp. R86505. The sequence continues at coordinate 4,676,931 of NZ_JAXHPY010000001.1, forward strand.
ATGTTCTTGACGACGCCGTCGATGACCTGGCCCTCTTCGAGCGAGGCGACCAGCTCGGAACGAGCCTCGGCGCGGGTCTCTTCGAGGACGGTGCGGCGCGACACGACGATATTGCCGCGGCGACGATCCATCTTGAGGATCTCGAAGGGCTGCGGCTGGCCCATCAGCGGGCCGACGTCGCGGATCGGACGGATGTCGACCTGCGAACGCGGCAGGAAGGCCACGGCGCCGTCGAGATCGACGGTGTAGCCGCCCTTGACGGTGTTGAAGATGACGCCCGAGACCTTCTCGCGGGCCTCGAAGGCCTTCTCGAGCTTGACCCAGCTCTCTTCACGACGCGCCTTGTCGCGCGAGATGACGGCCTCGCCGAGCGCGTTCTCGATCCGGTCCAGATAGACCTCGACCTCGTCGCCGACCTTGATGTCCTGATCACGGCCGGGGCCGTTGAATTCCTTGAGCGCGACGCGCCCTTCCGTCTTCAGGCCGACGTCGATGATCGCCATATCCTTCTCGATGGCGACGACCTTGCCCTTGATGACGGAACCTTCGAGGGCTTCGTTCTGACCGAAGGATTCCTCGAGAAGGGCGGCGAAATCCTCGCGGCCCGAAAAGCTTTCTACGGCTGACATGCATTCTCCTGACGCCGGCCGCGTCTCCCGCGGATGTCCGGCAAGCGCCCGTTTGGGTTGGTGTTGCAGGCCGGATGCTCCCGTCGGCGCCTCCTCAGAGGCTGGCCGCCATGCCCGCGCTCGAAGCGCCGGACAGGGCGAACGGCGCAAGGCCGCCGGTTCTGCATCCGCATCCGAACGATCCGCCCCAAACACGAAACGGGAGCCAGCCAAAAAGGCCGCCCCCGGCTGTGATCGATCACGGCCCTTCGGACAGGCGCGATGTAGTGGAAATCCGCCGACGGGGCAAGGGCGAAGGCCACCCCCTCCGGCGCAGCCCGCCGCGACATGGGACAGCGCGAACCGTCCCGATGTGCTCGCCGCTGCGGACGGATCGTGCCAGAACGGGCGGTGATCCATCGCACTGCCCGCGGAGAGACGTCCGTGACCGACGATCCCGATACCCCCGCCGAGACCAAGCTGACCCGGACCAAGCAGGCCTGGGCGCGGGATGGCAAGTTCCTGACCGGGCGCGTCGCCCGTCCCGAGAGCGAGCGGCTGCCGCCCGGCCAGCATCGGGTGAAGGACTGGCCGGTGCTCGATCTCGGCCTGCAGCCCGAGATCGCCCTGTCGAACTGGACGCTCGACATCGACGGGCTGGTGGACCGCCCCCTGCACTGGCGCTGGGACGATCTGATGGCCCAGGAGCCGGCGACTGAGGTGTCCGACATTCACTGCGTGACCACATGGTCACGCTATGACAACCGCTGGGACGGCGTCGCCACCCGCACGATCCTCGATCTCGCTCACCCGAAGCCCGAGGCCGGCTTCGTCGTGCTGCACGGCTATGACGGCTACACGACCAATCTGACGCTGGCGGATTTCGCCAGCGAGGACGCAATCCTCGCCCATTCCTGGGAAGGCCGGCCGATCACCGCTGAGCATGGCGGGCCGCTGCGGCTCGTCCTGCCGAAGCTCTACTTCTGGAAGAGCGCGAAATGGCTGAAGCGCATCGAATTCACGCCCGAGAACCGGCCCGGCTTCTGGGAGGTCCGCGGCTACCACGACCGCGGCGATCCGTGGCGGGAGGAGCGCTACAGCGACGATTGAGCCGCCGCTGGGGGAGGCGGCTCCCGGCCGCTTCCCCACCGCCCGCCTTCGTGCCACGGTGTGGCCGTCTCGTCTGCGCTTGAGGAGCATGCCATGGGCTGGGTTGTCTTGGGGCTGATCGCCGCGATCGCCGTTTATCTGATCATGACCTATAACGGCCTCGTGGCGATGCGGCAGCGCGTCAACCAGGCCTTCGCCGACATCGATGTGCAGCTGAAGCAGCGCCACGACCTGATCCCCAATCTCGTCGAGACGGTGAAGGGGTATGCGACGCATGAGAAGACGACGCTCGATGCGGTCATCTCGGCGCGCAACGCCGCGCAGGGTGCCGCCAGCGTCCATGACAAGGCAGCGGCCGAGCAGCAATTGTCCGGCGCGGTCGGGCGGCTGCTGGCCCTGGGCGAGGCCTATCCCGACCTCAAGGCGAGCGCGAATTTCCAGCAGCTCCAGGTCGATCTCGGCAATGTCGAGGACAAGCTCGCCGCGGCGCGGCGCTTCTTCAACAACGCCGTCAGCGAGTTCAATGCAGCGATCCAGGCGTTCCCGGCCGTGCTCTTCGCGCCCCAGATGGGATTCAGCCAGCGCGAGTTCTTCGATGTCGGCGAAACGACGCGCGCCCAGATCGAGGTGGCGCCGAGCGTGAAGTTCTGAAGCGACGCCGCAGGCGGCGAACGGGGCGGCGGCGATGCTGGGCCAGGCCTTCGGGCTCTACAGCCACATGCGCAACAACCGGATCAGGTCGGGCTTTCTGATCGCCGGCCTGTTTCTGCTCGTCTATGTCACGGTCTGGGGCCTGCTGCTGGTGGGCTACGGCTATGGGGGCGTTCCGCGCGGGACGACCGCCTATGCCGAGGCCGGACGGACCTTCTGGCGCTGGCTGCCCTTCACGACGCTCGCCGCCGGCGCATGGGTCTTCATTGGCTTTCGTATCAATGTCGGGCTGATCGGCGCCGTCTCGGGCGCCAAGGGCCTGTCCCGCGAGGACAATCCCAAGCTCTACCGGATGCTGGAGAATCTCTGCATCTCGCGCGGCCTGACCGTGCCCAAGCTCGCCATCGTCGAGAGCGAGGCGCTGAACGCCTTCGCCAGCGGCGTCAACGACAAGCAGTTCACGGTCACGGTCACGAGCGGCCTGCTGGCGCAGCTCAACGATGCCGAGGTCGAGGCCGTCCTCGCCCATGAGCTGACCCATATCCGCAATGGCGACGTCCGGCTGATGATCATCGCCGTCGTCATCGCCGGCGTCATCTCGCTCGTCGGCGAGATCGTGTTCCGCGGCCTGTCGCGCAGCCGCATCCGGATGTCCTCCGACGATTCCAGGAAGGGCGGCGGCGTCGCCATTCTGATCGGCTTCGCCGTGATCGCGCTGGCCTGGTTCCTGGCGATCGTGATCCGGCTGTCGCTCTCGCGCTCGCGGGAATACCTCGCCGATGCGGGAGCGGTCGAGCTCACGAAGAACCCCGACGCGATGATCTCCGCCCTGCTCAAGATCGCCGGGCGTGCCGATATCGAGGGCGTGCCGTCAGGCGTGATGGACATGTGCTTCGAGAACGACCCCGACGATTTCGCCGACCTGTTCTCGACCCACCCCTCCGTGACGAAGCGCGTGCAGGCGCTGGTGCAGACGGCCGGCGGCCGGATGCCGGCGATGCCGCCGCATCCTCCGCGCATCGCCGAGCGGCAGGACCTGCAGACGATGGTCGCCGAATCCGCTGCAGGCGTCGATCCGGCCGCCCGGGGGCCCTGGGCGCGGCCGACGGGCGGCGGCAGCGCCAGCCCCTGATCGTTCAGCGGCCGTGCCGGGCCCAGTCCAGCGCTTCTTCCAGCCGATCGTCGCCCCAGAACAGTTCGCCATCCTCGGTGACGAAGGTCGGCGCACCGAAGATGCCGATCGACTTGGCGTATTCGATCTCGGCGCGCAGCCGGCCCTTCACGTCCTCCCCACGCGAGGCGGGAAAGGCGACGCCTGGGTCGGCACCTGCCTGCTTCAGGGCCGCATTCAGCACGGCCTCCTCCGCGATATTGCGCCCTTCGCCGAAGCCGGCGCGGAAGAGCGCCTTCGAGAAGGCCGGCAGCCAGCCTGCCTCGCGGCCTGCGAGGGCCAGCCGCGCGGCGATCAGGGAGTTCTGCGGAAAGGTCTCGGGCCTGACCAGCGCAAGCCCCTCGCGCCCGGCACGGCGCTCCACGTCGCGCCACATATAGCGCCCCTTGCTGGGAAAGAGCGTGAAGGGGGAGGTCGACCAGCCTTGGGCCGCGAAGATGGGGCCGAGCAGAAAGGGCCGCCAGCGGATGCTCACGTCCGCGGCCTCCGCAAGAGGCTCGATCCGCAGCGCGGTCAGAAAGGAATAGGGGGATGCGAACTCATACCAGAAGTCCAGAACAGGACGGTTCGGCATTCGGCCTCCGGAGCAGTCGGGTCGGTGTGGCGTCGCGCCCCAGGAAGGTGAGCTTCCTGCGACGCGACCGCAAGACGCAGCGGGATGCCCAAGCGTCATCTGCCTGAGTCATCAACACCCATCCATCAGGCGGGGACGCGCGATCGATCAAAAGGTTCCGATTGCGTCGCCCCCGGTGCTGGGATAGTGCGCCATTGCGTTCGAAAAGCGGCCTTTCGCGACCGCCATGCCGCAACAGCAGGATGATGCCCAGATGATCGAGAAAAGCGTGAAAAAGGTCGTGCTCGCCTATTCCGGGGGCCTGGACACCTCGATCATCCTGAAGTGGCTGCAGACCACCTATGGCTGCGAGGTCATCACCTTCACCGCCGATCTCGGCCAGGGCGAGGAACTCGGGCCGGCGCGCGACAAGGCGCTGCTGCTCGGCATCAAGCCGGAGAACATTTTCATCGAGGATCTCCGCGAGGAGTTCGTGCGCGACTACGTCTTCCCGATGTTCCGCGCGAACGCGGCCTATGAGGGCGTCTACCTGCTCGGCACCTCGATCGCGCGGCCGCTGATCGCCAAGAAGCTGATCGAGATCGCCGAGAGGCTCGGCGCCGACGCCGTCTCGCATGGCGCCACCGGCAAGGGCAACGACCAGGTCCGCTTCGAGCTGACCGCCTACGCCCTGAAGCCCGACGTCATGGTGATCGCGCCCTGGCGCGAATGGGATCTGCGCTCGCGCGAGCAACTCATCGCCTTCGCGGAACAGCACCAGATTCCGATCGCCAAGGACAAGCGCGGCGAGGCGCCCTTCTCGGTCGACGCCAACCTCCTGCACGCCTCCTCCGAGGGCAAGGTGCTCGAGGACCCGGCGCTGGAGGTTCCCGATTACGTCTACTCGCGCACAATCTCGCCCGAGGACGCGCCCGACAAGCCGACCATCGTCAGCATCGACTTCGAGACCGGCGATGCCTGCGCGATCGACGGCGTGAAGATGTCGCCGGCGACGCTGCTGGCGAAGCTCAATGAACTCGGCCGCGACAACGGCATCGGCCGGCTCGATCTCGTCGAGAACCGATTCGTCGGCATGAAGTCGCGCGGCATGTACGAGACGCCCGGCGGCACGATCCTGGCCGTCGCGCACCGCGCCATCGAGTTCGATCACGCTCGACCGCGGCGCGGCCCATCTCAAGGACCAGATCATGCCGCAATATGCGGAGCTGATCTATAACGGCTTCTGGTTCTCGCCGGAGCGCGAGATGCTGCAGGCGCTGATCGACAAGAGCCAGGAGTTCGTCGCCGGCCAGGTCCGCCTCAAGCTCTACAAGGGCGGTGTCCACGTCATCGGCCGCTCCAGCCCCTACTCGCTCTACGACCAGGACCTCGTCACCTTCGAGGAAGGCGCCGTCGCCTATGACCACCGCGATGCGGCCGGCTTCATCAAGCTGAACGCGCTGCGCCTGCGCACGCTCGGCCAGCGCAAGAAGAAGCTCGGCCTCTGAGCGAGCCTTCCGGACTTCGACGATGCGATCACGGGCCGCCCCTCAGGCGGCCCTTTTCGTTTCCGCCCGCGTCTGCAGCACCGCCGGGAAATGCGTCTCCGCCCATTCGACCAGCCCGAGGAGCGGGCCGGCGAAGCTGCGCCCGAGCGGTGTCAGCGAATAGGTCACGCTGGGCGGGACGGTCGGCTGGACGTCGCGATGGACGAGGCCGTCCGCCTCCAGGGTCCGCAGGGTCTGCGTCAGCATTCGCTTGGAGATGTCCGGGATCAAGCGGTGCAACGCGCTGAACCGCCGGGGGCCTACGGCGAGCGCACAGAGCAGCAGGGTCGACCAGCGGTCGCCGATCTGGTCCAGCAGCCCGCGAACCGGGCAGCGGTCGGGATCGAGACCCGCTGTCTGCCAGAGTTCGAATTTGGCGCCGAGCGTCTTGCAGGCATCCATCGGGTTCCTCCACGGTAACCTGGTGACGCGAAAGTGCCGTCTTCCGGCAAGGCCGGACAGTCTCCATCTGAGACCGAGTTACCACAAGAGACCGGAGAGTTCCATGTCCCATCCTGTTTATGCCGTCACCGGCGCCAGCGGCCAGCTCGGCCGCCTCGCGGTTGCGGCCCTGGTGGCGCGCGTCGGCGCTGCCGCCGTCGTGGCGATCGTCCGCGACCCCGGCAAGGCTGCCGGATTGTTCCCCGCCGGCGTCGCCGTTCGCCAGGGCGACTATGACCAGCCGCAGGAACTGGCAGCCGCCTTCGCCGGGGTCGAGCGCCTGCTGCTGATCTCGTCGAACGCGATCGGCCAGCGCCTGGCCCAGCACCGCAATGCGATTGCAGCCGCCAGGCAGGCGAGCGTCACCCGCATCGCCTATACCAGCGTGCTGCGCGCCGACATCTCGCCGTTGGGCCTCGCCGAAGAGCACCGCCAGACCGAGACCGCGCTGGCCGAGAGCGGCCTGCCCCACAGCCTGCTGCGCAATGGCTGGTACACGGAGAACTATGCCGCCTCGATCCCGCCCGCGCTGGCCCACGGCGCCTTCATCGGCAGCGCCCGGGACGGCCGCATCGCGAGCGCCGCCCGCATCGACTATGCCGAGGCCGCAGCGGTTGCGCTGATCGGCGATCAAGCGCCGCGCGTCGTGCATGAGCTGGCCGGCGACGCCTCCTATTCCCTGGCCGAGTTCGCAGCGGAACTGTCGCGCCAGGCCGGGAAGACGGTCCCGTATGTGGACATGCCCGAGGCCGATTATCGCGGGGCGCTCCTCGGCGCGGGCCTGCCCGAAGGCCTCGCCGCCCTGCTCGCCGATTCCGATGCGGCCGCCGCCAAGGGCGCGCTCAACGACGACAGCCTTACGCTCTCGCGCCTGATTGGCCGCCCGACGACGCCCTTCGCGACGACGATCGCGGACGCCCTGCACGGCTGAGCGCGAACCAATCGACCTCTCGGGCGTTGGACAGCACCCGCTCCCGAGAGGCCCCGCCATGATCCGCCTGTTTCCGACCACCCTGCTCGCTGCTGCCCTGCTTGCCGCGACGGCGCAGGCGCAGACCGCGGGCCCGACCTCCGGCGCACAAGCCGCGAAGCCGGCCTCGCCGGCGGTCGCCTTGTGCAAGAACGCCGCCCTGAGCACGCTCTCGGCACGCGAGCCCGAGATCAAGGACATCTATGTCGACGAGGACGGTGCCACGATCGCCGTCGCGGACACGAAGGTCGAGGACACGCCGGTCACGCGCATCATCATGGCCGAGGCCTATCTGCGGACCGACCGCTCGGACAAGCCGCGCCGCTTCCTCTGCCTGCTCGGCGAGAACGACAAGGTGCTGCTGACCTTCTTTACCGCCCGCTGAGGAGCGGGCGGGCCGCTGCGTCCTCAGCCCGAAGGCTCATCCACCACACGGGTCGCAGGACGGTCGCGCCCATCGGCGAGTTCCTCGTGCCAACGGCCCTGCTCGTCCTGATAGACGATGCCGTCGGTGGCGCCCGCGAGCGTCTGGCGCGCTGCGGCGGCGTTCGCCGCCGTCAAGGCCACCTCGTGCGACGGAAAGGTCTCTGACAGCACATCGCCGACCTTGTAGGCCCAGCCGCCGTCATGCTCCACGATTTGATACCTGACCGTCACCATCGGATGTCCTCCTGCTGCCGTTCAGGGCAAACCCGGAGGTGCGGCGCAGGGTTCCCCTACTCGCCCTGATCGGCCGCACGCAAACCGTCCAGCACCGGCATGGAGGTGATGTGATAGCCGGCGTCGACATGGTGGATGTCGCCGGTGACTCCACCCGAGAGGTCGGAGAGATAGTACAGCGCCGAGCCGCCGATCTCGTCGAGCGAGACCGACTTGCGCAGCGGCGAGTTCGCCCGCTGCCAGGAATACATCGCGCGCGCATCCGAGATGCCGGCGCCGGCCAGCGTCCGCACCGGCCCAGGCGAGAGCGCGTTGACGCGGATGCCGCGCGGGCCGTAGTCGCCGGCGAGATAGCGCACGCTGGCTTCCAGCGCCGCCTTGGCCACGCCCATGACGTTGTAGTTCGGCATGATCCGGGTCGAGCCGCCATAGGTAAGCGTGATCATGCTGCCGCCCTTCGGCATGCGCTCCGCCGCCCGCTTCGCCACCTCGGTGAAGGAGAAGCAGGAGATCACCATGGTGCGAGAGAAATTCTCGCGGCTGGTGTCGGCATAGAGCCCCTTGAGTTCGTTCTTGTCGGAGAAGCCGATGGCGTGGACGACGAAGTCGAGCGTGTTGCGCTCGGGATCGCCGCCCCAGGCTGCGTCGAGCGCGGCGAAGGTCGCATCCACCGTGGCGATGTCCTCGACGTCGCAGGGCAGGACCAGCGTCGAGCCGACGCTCTCCGCCAGCGGCTTTACCCGCTTGCCGAGGGCCTCGCCCTGATAGGTGAAGGCCATCTGCGCACCATGGGCGTGCAGGGTGCGCGCGATGCCCCAGGCGATCGAGTTCTGGTTGGCGACGCCCATGACGAGGCCGCGCTTGTTGTGCATCAGGGGGAGCATGGGGACCGTTCGGTTCTGGCGTCAGGAATAAGGGAGAGCGGAAGGCAGGTCGGTCTGGCTGAAGTCGTTACCCTTGAAGAGGATCGATGCTCCGGCGAGTTGCGCAGCCGCATAGGCGAAGCAATCGCCCATGTTCAGCGCCGCCGGGTGCCGGCCTTTGCCGAACCGGTCGAATGCCGCCAGTGCGCCATCCGCGTGCGCAGCTTCGTGAGGCGCGATGCTGATCGCGCCCCGCGCCAGAAACTCCAGCACCGTCTCCTTGGCGAGATCGACCGCGACTCCGCGCACCCGTACCAGGGCGACGGTCGCCTCATAGATCGCCAGCGGCGAGGTGAAACGCCGATCAGGGCCTGTCAGCGGCATCCCGAACTGTTCGAAACCAGCTTCTTCGAGAAGCACAGCGACAATGACCGAGGCATCGACATACATGCTAAATATCGCCCGACAGCTCGTCGTAGAACGCCTTATCGGCCTTCAACCCGGTTTTTGGGTAGGCCGCGACGCGCTGCTGCAAATCCCGTATGCGCTCCAGAAACGGAACGTTCTGGTCCATTTGGAGAAGCTCGTTCTGAACGGCCTGCTTGACCGCGTCGGTCAGGCTGACGCCTTTACGCGCCGCCAGTTCCCGCACAGCACGGTCGGCCTCTGGATCGCGAATATGAAAAGCCATCCCGGCACCTCCGTCTAGACGAGCCTTATAATCGTCTAGACACGACCCGTCACGCTACAAGTGCTTCTTCACCGCGGCCGCCGTGTCTTTCGACGAGGCCAGCGGCACGATCTCGAAGCGCGCGAGGTCGCCCCAGGCCAGCACCCATTCCTGCAGCTTGGTGACGTCGTCGCACTGCATCACCTGGAAGCAGCGCGCGAAGTCGGCGGAGATCCAGCTGTCGACATAGGTCAGGCCGTCCGGGATCATCCGGCCCTTCTCGTGGAAGCGGGCGTAGATTTCCTTCACCCGCGCCTGGTCGAAATGCTCGATCACCATGAACAGCATGGGTTCCGCCCTCAGGCCTCGAGCTTCTTCATCACGATCGTGGCGTTGGTGCCGCCGAACCCGAAGGAGTTCGAGAGCACACAGCCGAGGCCCGCCTTGTCGATGCGCTTGCGCACGATCGGCATGTCGGCGAAGGCCGGGTTGAGTTCGTCGATATGGGCGCTCTCGCAGATGAAGTCGTTGTTGAGCATCAGCAGCGAATAGATCGCCTCCTGCACACCGGTGGCACCGAGCGAATGGCCCGTAAGCGACTTCGTCGCCGAAATCGGTGGCGCCTTGTCGCCGGCACCGAAGACCTCGCGGATCGCCTCGATCTCCTTGGCGTCGCCGACGGGCGTCGAGGTGCCATGCGGGTTAATGTAGTCGACCTTGGCGTTGACGCCCTGCAGCGCCATCTTCATGCAGCGTACGGCGCCCTCGCCCGACGGTGCGACCATGTCGTAGCCGTCCGAGGTCGCGCCATAGCCGACGATCTCGCCATAGATTTTCGCGCCGCGCGCCTTGGCGTGCTCGAGTTCTTCCAGCACGACGACGCCGGCGCCGCCGGCGATGACGAAGCCGTCGCGGGCGACGTCATAGGCGCGCGAGGCCCGCGCGGGCGTGTCGTTGTAGTCGGTCGACATCGCGCCCATGGCGTCGAACAGGACCGACAGGGTCCAGTCCAGTTCCTCGCAGCCGCCGGCGAAGATGACGTCCTGCTTGCCCCACTGAATCAGCTCATAGGCATTGCCAATGCAGTGATTGGAGGTCGCGCAGGCCGAGGAGATCGAATAGTTCACGCCCTTGATCTTGAACCAGGTCGCCAGCGTGGCGGACGCGGTCGAGGACATGCCCTTGGGCACGGCGAAGGGGCCGACCTTCTTGGAGGAACCGCTCTCGCGCGCCTTGTCGTAGGCGTCGATCAGGGCGCGGGTCGAGGGTCCGCCGGAGCCCATCACGATTCCCGTGCGCTCGTGGCTGATCTCTTTTTCCTCAAGACCAGCATCGGCGATGGCCTGTTCCATTGCGACCTGGTTCCAGGCCGAGCCGCCGCCATGAAAGCGCATGGCGCGACGGTCGAGCACGGTCGAGGGGTCGAGTGTCGGAACGCCCGCGACGCGGCTGCGGAAACCGTGCTCCGCAAAATCCGGCATGAAGGAGATGCCGGACTTCGCTTCATGCAGCGAAGACAGCACTTCCTGCGTATTGTTGCCGATGGACGAGACGATGCCCATCCCGGTGACCACCACGCGTCTCATGCTCTTTTCTCCGGCTTCATCGCGCCTTTGCCGGACGGATCGGGGCCCGGCACGCATTCGTCGATCCCGCGCAAATGGACCGCGCGGGCGCCGCGCGCAAGGTGGCGCCGCGGTTTTCCCCCGCAGGCATCGCCCCGGAGCGCCCTCCGAAGCGATCCCGAACGCTTCAGACCGCCTCGGGTTTGAACAGGCCGACGCGCATGTCGCTGACCGTGTAGATGCGCTTGCCGTCTGCCTCCAGCCAGCCATCGGCGATGCCGAGGACGAGCTTGGACTTGAAGACGCGCTTGAAATCGACGCCGTAGACGACCTGCTTCACTGATGGCAGCACCTGGTCGGCGAACTTGACCTCGCCGACGCCGAGCGCCCGCCCGCGGCCCGGCAGACCGAGCCAGCCGAGGAAGAAGCCGGTGAGCTGCCAGAGCGCATCGAGGCCCAGGCAGCCCGGCATCACCGGATCGCCCTTGAAGTGGCAATCGAAGAACCAGAGGTCGGGCCTGATGTCGAACTCGGCGCGGACGAGGCCCTTGCCGTTGGGGCCGCCATCTTCGGCGATCTCGGTGATGCGGTCGAACATCAGCATCGGCGGCAGCGGCAACTGGGCATTGCCCGGCCCGAACAGCTCCCCACGGCCACAGGCGAGGATCTCCTCGTAGCTGAAAGACGATTGCCGCTGCATATCCCGTGTCGCTCCATGCCGGCCGCCTTCGAGCGACCCTCTGCCCGTGCCTAACACGCCGTCCCGCCCGAACGAAAGGGCGCAGGGAACGGTTACGGCAAGCCGCCCATCCGGCCGGGGGCGCTTGCGAGCCCGACCGCGAAAGCTTACATCCATTCTCAACAAGGATGGTGACAAACCGTTCCACCTTCGAGGGAGCTTCGCGGGCAGCGATGAGCGATCTGATTTCCCAGGATGCAGGCTATGGATCGAGCGTTCGGAAGGGCTGCCCCTTCCACGACATCCGCCAGCGCCTGCGCCGGGTCGGCCTGCGGCCGACGCGGCAGCGCGTCTCGCTGGGCTGGGTCCTGTTTGCCCGGGGCGACCGGCACATCAGCGCCGAGATGCTCTACGAAGAGGCGATGAAGGAGAAGATCCCGGTCTCGCTGGCGACGATCTACAACACGCTGCACCAGTTTACCCAGGCCGGCCTGCTGCGCGAACTGGCGATCGACGGCGCCAAGACGTTCTTCGACACCGACAGCAGCGAACATCATCACTTCGTGGTCGATGGCGAGAACACGGTGATCGACATTCCCGCCGAGGCGGTCGACGTTGCGGCTCTGCCCGAGCCTCCCGCGGGTTACGAGATCGCGCGTGTGGACGTCGTGGTCCGGCTTCGCAAGATCGACGCCTCGCCGCAGTGAGGCGCCTCTGGGCGCATCAGTCCACCTTTTCGTTGGGATAGACGCCCCAGAGCCGGTCCTGCCGCAGATAGCCTTCGGTGCCGCCGATGCTCACCCGGCACCAGCTTCCGGCGCAGGACGCGACATTCGCGATCACGCCAGGCTCGAGCAGTGCGACGACCGCCGCGCCCTCCCCCGCCTCGCGAAGCAATGGAAATGTTTCGCCCTTGGCCTTCGACCAGGGCGCGACGAGCGCCGTCCGTCGGCCCGAGAGCAGACTGTGGAGCACCCAGCCTTCCGAGCCGTCGGCATCGCGCACGCGCCGCCAGGTCTCGAATTCCGCGACGATCTCCACCGGCAGACCGGCGCGCTGGTAGACCCAGCGGGTGCGGTGTTCCTTCGAGGGACCTTCGCGCAGGTTCACCCGGTCCGTCTTCAGGCTGACATAGCGCGGCACGGGCAGGCCGGTGACGGACCCCGCATGCATGTCCTGAGCTCGAGCGAGCGGTGCCACCGCCATAGCTGCCAGCAGGGCCAGCCCCGCCAGAACGCTCCGTCTCGCCGCCACCATCCGTCCGATCTCCATCCAGCAACCGCCCGTTGCCCAGGGTACCCCCGGCGAAGGGTCATGTTGTCATCCGTCGTCACGCCACTTAGAGAACGGGCGAAGCCGAGCGTTCCTGCCGCATCATTCCTGAAGCCCTGCAGTTAATGAGGGGTTGAGGCCAAAAGGCGGCGGGCGCCAGGGCAGCGGAGGAGGAGGCGTCCATGTCGAAGAAGAAGCCGCTCGTCGTCGTCACGCGCAAACTGCCCGCTGTGGTCGAAACGCGGATGCGCGAGCTGTTCGACGCGCGCCTCAACATCGACGACACGCCGATGAGCCAGGCCGCCCTGGTCGAGGCCGTCAAGACGGCCGACGTCCTCGTTCCCACCGTCACCGATCGGATCGACGCCAAGATCATCGCGCAGGCCGGCGACCAGCTGCGGCTGATCGCCAATTTCGGCAACGGCGTCGACAATATCGACGTCGCCAGCGCCGTGCAGCGCGGGATCACCGTGACGAACACGCCCGGCGTGCTGACCGACGACACCGCCGACATGACGATCGCCCTCATCCTCGCCGTCGCCCGGCGCATCGCCGAGGGCGCGCGCGTCATCCCCGACGACGAATGGGCGGGCTGGTCGCCGACCTGGATGCTGGGGCGGCGCATCACCGGCAAGCGGCTGGGCATCGTCGGCATGGGCCGGATCGGCCAGGCCGTGGCGCGACGCGCGGCGGCCTTCGGGCTCTCGATCCACTATCACAACCGCCGCCGGCTCGATGCCCGCATCGAGGAGAAGCTCGACGCGACCTACTGGGATTCGCTCGATCAGATGCTGGCGCGCATGGACATCGTCTCGGTGAACTGCCCGCACACGCCGGCGACCTATCACCTGCTCTCGGCACGCCGGCTGAAGCTGCTCAAGCCGGATGCCATCCTGGTCAACACCGCACGTGGCGAAGTCGTCGACGAGACGGCGCTGTCGCGGATGCTGGAGGCGGGCGAACTGGCCGGAGCGGGCCTCGACGTCTACGAGAGCGAGCCTGCGGTCAATCCGCGCCTGCTGAAACTCGCGCGCCAGCACCGCGTCGTGGTGCTGCCGCATATGGGCTCGGCAACGCATGAGGGCCGCGCCGAGATGGGCGAGAAGGTCATCGTCAACATCAAGACCTTCATGGACGGCCACAAGCCGCCGGATCGCGTGCTGCCGAGCATGCTCTGAGACGGCCAGCGCTGTCGCGGGGCTCGTTCAGGCGCGCAGCCCCGCCACGAGTTCCGGCCACTGCCCGAAATCGTCGATCACGGCGAAGGCGCCGGCTTCGGCCAGGCGCCGGGCGCTGCGCGCCTTGTCATGGGCGACGCCGGTGAAGCCGACGACGCGCATGCCGGCCGCCAGCGCGGCCCGCACGCCCGGCACCGAATCCTCGATCACCAGACAGGCCTCCGGCGCGGCCGCCATACTCGCGGCGGCGTGCAGGAAGACATCCGGATGCGGCTTGCCGCGGGCGACCTGCGAGGCCGAGAAGATGTGCGGATCGAACAGCTCGAGCAGACCCGTGATGGTGAGGTTGCGGCGCAGCGGCGCGAGGCTGGTCGAGGAGGCGACGCAGCGACGGCTTCCGATGGCCGTCACGGCTTCGCGCACGCCGGGCAAGGCCCGCAGTTCGCTCTTCAGCCTGAGCGCCACCGCATCTTCGATGCGCTGCTCGAAATCGGCAGGCAGGGGGCGCCCATGCGCCGCCTCGATGATCTTGATGCCCTCGGACCAGGGGATGCCGACGATGCTGTCGACATAATGGTTGAGGGTCCAACTCGTCAGGCCCAGCGCGTGACAGGCGGCGAGACTGACCTCGCCATAGAGCGTCTCGGTATCGATCAGCGTGCCATCGCAATCATAGATCACGAGATCCGGCATGCCGGCGACCGAACCCGCCATGCTCATTCGGCTCGAGCCGTGTCGAACTGCCCGGTCTTGCGGAAGCGCCAGAGATAGGACGGCACGATCGCCTCGACCGAGACCGGGGCGATGCCCAGCCCCTCGAAGCTGCGCCCCTCCGCGACGGCGGCCGCCGAGACGACATTGTCGTTTTCGAGGAGCGTCACCTGGTCGCGTGTCAGCTTCATCGCGTCCGGCAGCAGGCCCAGCGTCAGCGTATCGACCACCTCCAGGATTCGCGCCTGGATCCGCGCCAGCGGGAACGGCAGCGGCACCAGCAGGCGCTTGCGGTCCGTGACCTCGCAGATATAGGTCAGCAATTCGCGGAAGCTCTTCACCTCCGGGCCGCCGAGTTCGTAGATTCGCCCGCCCGCGGCCGCCCCATCGACCCCGCGTGCCACCGCCTCCGCGATGTCGCCGACGAAGACGGGCTGGAATTTCGTCTCCCCACCGCCGACCAGCGGCAGCGCCGGCAGCACCCGCGCCAGCGCGGCGAAGCGGTTGAAGAAGCCATCCTCCGGCCCGAACACGATCGAGGGTCGCAGGACCACCGCACCGGGAACCGCGGCGAGCACGGCGGCCTCGCCCTCGGCCTTGCTGCGGGCATAAAGGGACTTCGAATCGCGATCGGCACCGATCGCGGAAACCTGGATGAGGCGGGCGATGCCGGCGGCCGCACAGGCCTGGGCGATCGCCCTGGCCCCGTTGGCCTGCACGCCGGCGAAGCTCTGCCGCCCGCCCTCCTGCAGGATGCCGACGAGATTGACGACGGCGGCGGCGCCCTTGACCGCGGCGGCGACCGAGTCCGGATAGCGCAGATTGGCCTGAACCGCGTGGATCTGGCCGACCATGCCCAGCGGCTGCAGGAAACCCGCGAGATCGGGCCGCCGAACCGCGACGCGGACGCGATAGCCACGTTTCACCAGCGCGCGCACCACATGACGGCCGACGAAGCCGGAGCCGCCGAAAACCGTGACGAGTTGCTGGCTCGGAGGGGACAGGTCGTTCGCCATCGTCGGCAGGCCTCATGCGCGCGGGTTCGGATGGCTCCTAAAGCATTTCACCCCTGTCTGGAAAGGTGCTTGCGCCGGTTGCGATGCCGCGGCGAAACCTGCCGGGCTGCCGCCGGATCGGGCAGCGGCGCCTGCAATTGAGGCATTCGGAAAACCGAAAGTCGCTCTTTTGCGCCGATGTTCTTGTGACGCCTCGTCTCTACTTAACCTGTTCTTCAGGTCCCCAGCAGTAAACTGCCTGACATCTTCCCCAACGTCATGCTGAGGGTTCGTCGTGAGATCCATTCGCAACAAGATTCTGGGCCTGATCGGCATCGTCGCCGCCGGTGCGGCGATCGCCCTCGCCTTCGCCCTAGTCGCCCTCTCCGGCATCGAGGGCATGGGCCAGCGCGTCTCGCGGCAGAACGACGTCGCGCTCGCGACCGAGCGGCTGAACGTCGCGGTCAACCAGCTGAGCGAAGATTCGCGGCTGGCCTATATGGCCCGCAACCCCAATGAGGCGAAGAACGCGGCAGCTGCGATCGAGAAGGGGCTCCATCAGCTGAACGACCGCCTGAAGATCTTCACCGCGATCGTCCCGGCCGACGAAAGGGAGCGGGCCGCCAAGATCGGCCAGCTGGCCGCCGAATTCGCCGGCATCCGCGCCGAGACCGCCAAGCTCGCCCAGGAGGTCTCCGGCCGTGCCGCGGACGCCTGGGGCAACAGCGAGGCCAGCCGCCGCAACCGCACAGCTCTGATCGAGGAGCTCGGCGGCTTCAGCCGGCTGAACGAGCAGGCCGGCGACGCCGTGGAAGCCGAGGCGTCCGCCTATGGCGGACGGATGCGTGTCCTGATTCCGCTGACGCTGCTGGTCCTGCTCGGCATCTCGGTCGCTGCTGCGATCGCCTTCTCGCGACGCGCCATCGTCAAGCCGCTCATCGATCTCGGGGCTGTCATGGACCGGCTGATCGCGGGCGACACGGCCGTCGAGGTGCCTCATGCCCAGCGCCGCGACGAGATCGGCGCCATGGCGCGTTCTGTGTCGGTCTTGCGCGAGACCAGCGAAAAGGTCGCGATCCTGCAGCAGCAGGAGCAGGCCGCTGCGGCGGCACGTCTGGCGCGGGCGCAGTCGATGGAAGCGGTCGTGTCGGATGTCGGCGAGGTTGTCGCCGCGGCGGCGGCGGGCGATTTTTCGGCGCGGCTGCAGATCGACCAGGCCGACGAGCAGATGCAGAAGCTCGTCGCCGGCATCAACGAGATCAATGCGGTGGTCGATTCCGCGACCAGCGAGTTCGCCCGCACGCTCTCGGCGGTGGCCGGCGGCGACCTGACGGTGCGGGTCGACGCCGCCTATCGCGGCAAGTTCGCCGAGCTCAAGGGCGCGATCAACGACACCGTCGAGCGGCTCTCCTCGACGGTGAAGACGATCCAGGTCACCTCGGCGGATGTCGGGCTGGCCGCCCGCGAGATCAACACGGGGGCCGACGATCTCTCCAAGCGCACCGAGGAGCAGGCCTCCTCGCTGGAAGAAACCGCAGCCACGACCGAAGAGCTCGCGGCCTCGGTCAAGGCCTCGGCCCAGGCCTCTCGCGACGCCGCCGCGATCGCCGACGAGGCGATGAGGGCGGCGCAGACCGGCGGCGCCATCGCCGGCCAGGCGGTCGACGCCATGGCGCGCATCGAGAGCGCATCGCAGAAGATCTCCGACATCATCCGGGTGATCGACGACATCGCCTTCCAGACAAACCTGCTGGCGTTGAATGCGGCGGTGGAAGCGGCCCGGGCGGGTGACGCCGGCAAGGGCTTCGCGGTCGTCGCCTCCGAGGTGCGCACCCTGGCGCAGCGTTCCGGCGAGGCGGCCAAGGACATCTCGGCGCTGATCTCCTCCTCCAACAGCGAGGTCGGCGAGGGCGTGAAGCTCGTCCGCCAGGCCGGCGAGGCGCTGGAGCAGATCCTCGGGGCCTCGCGCAAGGTCGCGGCCACCATCGCCGACATCTCCGCCGCCTCGGGCGAGCAGGCCAACGGCATCGACGAGATGAGCCAGGCGGTGGCCCATCTCGACGAGATGACCCAGCAGAACGCCGCACTCGCCGAACAGAGCGCAGCCTCCGCCGGTTCGCTTTCGGGCAAGATCGCCCAGCTCAACGACCTCGTCGCCGCGTTCAAGACCGGGCCGGATCAGGCCGGGCTCGGTTCCGAGGCTACCCTCGCGCCCGCGCGCTGGGCCGCCTGAGACCACGGCGCAGCCCTCATGGGGGCGGCTCGTCTAAAAAGACCGTCACAGGAATTTTGCACGATCGCCAACAAATCGCTGCGGGCCCGTTGACAGTCCCGCAGCGCCTCCGTAAACGAACCGCCGTTGCCCAGGTGGCGGAATTGGTAGACGCACCAGCTTCAGGTGCTGGCGCTCGCAAGGGCGTGGAGGTTCGAGTCCTCTCCTGGGCACCACTCTTTCCCGCTTTTGCGTCAAAGAGTTAAGCATTGATAACGAGTTGCATGGTATCCGCTTTGACACTGCGGTTTGACACCATGGCTCTTGCAATGTCCCGACCCTACGCTACCAAGCAGGGTTCTTACTACCTGAACGTGAAGGTGCCGCTGGCCCTTCGCCCGCTCGCCAAAGGGCAGCGGGTCAGCCTGCCCGTGGCCGGCGAACACCACACCGTCGTCGTTGGTGAGAAGGTTGTCCTGTCCCTGCGGACGAAGGAGCCCAAGGTCGCCAAGGAGCGCTTTCCCCTCGCGCTGAACGCCCTCAATGCCTTCTTCGAGACCTTAGGCCGGCCGCCCCAAGCCCTGAGCAGGGTTCAGGCGCGGGCTCTTGCCGGCGAGCTTTACAAGGAGGCCGTGAGCGACATCGATCACGACGATGCCCTCGCCGATGAGGTCGCGGCGTATCGTGATGAGTTCCAGGCCGCCGCGGATCACTACCAAGGTCAGGGAGCGGGCGAGAAGCTCGCCGAACTCGAAGCCGCCATCGAGATGCATGACGAGCGCGCCATGCTGGCCTGGGGGCTGAAACATGGTGATCCCCTCCTATCCCGAGAGGAACTGCTTGAGGGCTATTTCGGCCCGATGCTGGACCAAAAGCTGGCGCAGCATCACCTTAAGATCGATGCTGGGTCTCGCCAGAAGCTGCTGAATGCCGCGGAGGGTCTCGGCCAGGAGTTCATCGCCACGGCGGAGCGCCGCCTCAAGGCCAACGACTTTCGTGACCCTGTCAACGCCACGCTGCCGACGTTCACGCCGCCGCCTCGGCAGGCGCCGCCGTCCCCGCGCCCTGTCGCGGACCGCTCCAAGAGACTCACCGTCGAAGGGCTTTTCGAGCTTTGGAAGAAAGCTCATGAGAAGAAGCGCGCGCCCTCGACCTTCAGGCGCTATGGACCGTCTCTGGCCTCCCTCCATGCGTTTTGGGGAGAAAGAGCCGTCGGCTTGATGATCGAAGACGACATCTGGGCATGGGCGCTTGCCCGTGAGAAGGAAGACGGGATCAGCGCGGCGACGATCAACAAGAATGACCTGGTGGCGATTTCGTCCGTCCTCGGCTGGGCGGCGTCGTTCCCTGGCGGCCGCGTCCTGTCAGCCAATCCCGCCAAAAGCGTGCGCCTCGAAGAGGACCGCAAGACGGAAAAGCGGGAAAAGGTCTTTCGCGATGACGAGGTCGCCGCGATCCTCAAGGCGGCACGAGCGGCCAGCATCAACCAGCGCTTCCCGCGTGCGGCCGCCTCGCGGCGGTGGACGGCGTGGATTTGCGCCTATACCGGCGCTCGCATTCAGGAGGTCTGCTGGCTCAAGCGCGAGGACATCAAGCGCCAGGACGGCATGTGGGTCATCCATTTCGCCACCACCAAGACCGATGTCGCGCGGACAATCCCCTTGCACGCCGCGCTGATCGAGGAGGGCCTACTCGCCTTTCGTGAGAAGGCGTCCGAGGGCTTCCTGTTTGTGGGGGACACGGCGCAGAAGGAGGGATCAACGCGCTCGCAACAGGAGCAACGGGCAAGTGAGCTCGCTGAATGGATCCGTGAGCAGGTTCCCCTCGACAAAGACCTCAGCCCCAACCATGGCTGGCGCCACACCTTCGTGACGCGCGCGGAAGAAGCCGGCATCAAGAAACGCCTCGCCAACGCGATCACAGGCCACAACCACAAGAAGGACGTTTCGGACGGCTACTTTTCGGCCCGCCCTAAAGCACTGAAATCAGCTATTGATGCCTACCCAAGATATGATCTCGACGGCGTCGACGACGGAGGCTGAGAGCTGGCTCGGTTTGTCTGAACAGTTTGCGGGCTGTCGCTAAGTGGATTTCGGCCCTGGCTATGCCGCAACCGGGATTGGCTGCAGCGCGTTGAAGTAGGCCTGATCGGGCGTCTGCCGTCCCAGGCTCTGGTGAGGTCTCCGGCCGTTGTAGAAAGCGAGATAACGGCCGATCGAGGCGCGCGCGTCGGACACGCTGGCGTAGGCGCGCAGATAGACCTCCTCGTATTTGACCGATTTCCAGATGCGCTCGACAAAGACGTTGTCGCGCCAGGCGCCCTTGCCGTCCATGCTGATCCTGATGCCCGCGCCGATCAGCAGGGCGGTGAACTCGCGGCTGGTGAACTGCGAGCCCTGGTCGGTATTGAAGATCTCCGGCTTGCCGAAGCGCGCCATCGCCTCCTCGACGGCCTCGATGCAGAAGGCGACGTCCATGGTGATCGAGAGCCGCCAGGCCAGAACCTTGCGGCTGAACCAGTCGACGACGGCCGTGAGATAGACGAAGCCCCGCGCCATCGGGATGTAGGTGATGTCCATCGCCCAGACCTGATTGGGCCGCGTCACCGGCAGCTTGCGCAGCAGGTAGGGGAAGATCTTGTGCCCCGGCGCCGGCTTCGAGGTATTCGGGCGGCGGTAAAGCGCCTCGATCCCCATGCGCTTCATCAGCGTGGCGACGTGAAGACGTCCAGCCCTATGGCCATCGGCCCCAAGCAGCCCCTGCAACATGCGGCTGCCCGCGAAGGGATATTCCAGATGCAGCGCGTCGATCGCGCGCATCAACGCCAGGTCGGCGGCAGGAACCGCGCGGGGTAGATAATAGACGCTGCCCCGGCTGATCCCGAGCACCTTTGCCTGCCGGTTCAGTGGCAGGTCGTGCGCGCGGTCGATCATCGCTTTGCGCTCAGAAGGCCGGCCTTGCCGAGCGCGCCGGACAAAAAATCGTTCTCCAGCGCCAGCTCCCCGATCTTGGCATGCAAGGTCTTCACGTCGATCGCAGGCGCACCGGCCTCGGACTTCGCCTCGGACCCGAACACGCCGGCAGCCCCCTCAAGAAGCTGGCTGCGCCATTGCGTGATCTGGTTGGGGTGGACATCGAACTGCTGCGCCAGGTCGGCCAGCGTCTTCTCGCCCTTGATCGCCGCCAAAGCGACCTTCGCCTTGAAAGCCGGGCTGTGGTTCCGGCGAACGCGTCTCGTCATATCCGCTCCTGTTCACGGCAATCATGCCGCGTTCAGGCCGAAAATCCACCTATGCCCGGTGTCCAGATTTCCCGAGCCAGCTCTCTGATTGAAGCATCCAGAAGTTCTAGGGGTTGCCACGGGCGCGGGTCGCTACCCGCGACGACGACGGTCCCGTGGCCTCGTCACATCCAGCGCTCCTCTGGTCAGCCGTTGAAGTCTGACCGCGTCCCTTGGGACCGCGACCGCCAGGAGATGCGAGGGCGCCGCGACGGCGGCGTCATAACGTGCTGGTAGATGATCGCCTCGGCCAGCCGCAGGAGGCGGTCGGCGTCATCGGTCTTGGGCCTGAAGAAGTAGATCTCGGCGTCATCGGTCCGGCGCATGCCGCCGTTGAAGCGGTAGGTCGTCCCGCGCTTGAGGTGGGCCGGATCGATGCCGAGGATGGCGCAGTGCTTGCGGCCATCGGCGGTGTCTAGCCAGCCGTTGAGGAGGGCGCCTTTCATCCGGGCGGCGAGCTGCTTGTCGAACTCGCGCGCCGTCATGTCCGCCGGCAGACGCACGGTCAGGCAGCGGTCGCCGTTCGCGATGGGCGAACCAGGGAGCGGGCGACCGACGGGGAGGATGTGCTGCATCATCCAGGTGTCGAATCCAAGATCCGAGCAAGGGTAGCCGTCGGCGCTTGTGGTCAGCGCGCCATATCGGTCGGCGTTGAGCTCGCGCAGGCGGCTGCGCAGATCCGTCTGGGTCGTCGTCGAGACCTTGTGGACCGCTGCCAGGAGCCGGCGCGCGACGCCCACGAGTCCTGTGGCGCCGGTGCTGGCATGATCGAAGCCGCAGCCGGCGGCGTAGATCGCGGTGAGCATGCCGGGCTCATAGCGTTCCGTGAACGCCGGGTTGGTGAAGGCGTCCCCTGGGAGCGGCGCGAGCGCGACGCCGCCGATGCGCGGCCACTGCGTCTCGACGTAGTGGGTGACGGCGCCGGCGCTACCCTCAGGCAGGAGTCGGCTCAGGGAAGGGCGGCGCGAGCGGGGCTTGGCGGATGCGTCTTTGTGGCCGCGGGTGGTGTCGATGCTGGTCACGGTGTTTGGCTTTCGTCTTCGGTTCTGTTCCTGGGGGTACTTTCCCCACAGCTTGCAATCGTCCCTTTCCCTCGAACGAAAACGGGCGGCGCCGCAGCACCGCCCGTCCAGAATGAACATTGTTCGACGTGCATCCTATCTGGACGCGTGACGCGGTCGAACAGCGTTCGGCGACGTGAAGCTGCTGGGCGCGACCGGCGCGTCGCAACACCGAACGACGTTCGAGGTCGCAGGAATGAGGTCGAACATCGTTCAGACGATTTCGATCCAGATCGGCACGCCGGTCGCCATGCGGTCGCCTCCGGCGAGCCTGGAGAGCCAGGACGCGTCTTCGAAGGCCATGCGGATGGCGGCTTGCATGTGGAGCGGATCGTGCCTGCAGGCGCGATCATTGATCGCCTTGGCGACGCGCTTCTTGGCCCTGACGCCATCGGATCCCTTCACGACGGGCCAGATCGCGACCTGCGCCGCGGTGAGGTACCCCAAGATCAGCGCACCCTCCGCCGCTCGGCGCAGCTGCGCGGCATCGTCACCAGGGACCTGCGCCAGCGCCATCAGCCGGTCGACGGTGGCGAGAAGGCGCTCGACCCGCCCGGCCAGCTTGGCGAGGTCGGGCACGTTCTCCATAACGCCGGCCCAAGCCGCGACCTGCGCATCGGCGAAGACGGGCGGTCCGCCCCGCGGCGGCAGCAGCGTCGTCAGGTCGTAGCGCGCCAGCGGCCAGTCGGCGAGGCCGCGGTCGGAGGACGAAGGCACGGAAGGACCGGCCGGGACGACCAGTTCGCCAACATTGAAGGCAGCGCGCTTGATGCGGATACGATTTGCCGTCTCCGACGACAGCGATGCGACGTAGTCCGATTCCTGGCTGATATGGGGCCCGGTCACCTCGGCGAGGGCGAGCTTGGCGTCGACCACGTCGAGATCGTCGCTGGGCCAGATTGCGACGAGGGACCTGAAGCTGAGGCTGACGAGGGTCAGCCCGGCCACGACGCCGCGCACGGTCCCGAGATCGGCGCTGTTGCGCAGGCGCATGGCCTCGTCAGCGAGGCGCTTGGCCTCGCGGGCCGCGAATTTGAGGTCAGGCACCGCGTTGCGGAAGGCGACGAGCTCGGCGACGGAAGGGTCATCGCTGACGAGCTCGGTCGCGATCGCAATCGGGTCGACATCGGTACGCAGGTCGGGCCGGTCGACGGCGCGGTCTTCGCGGGGACCCGTCAGGTCCCGGTTCTCGTTGGTCATGTGTTGTCTTTCATCGGGGTACAGCCCCATTGGCTGCGCGTCCTCGTCATTCCCGGAATCGAAACAGGCGCCCGTCAGGGCGCCTGTTCTTTTTGGTCCCCTATGGAGGCCGGCGAACGCCACCAGCCTCCCACGGGGACAACACCAGCCCTTGACGGGCACGCCCTCCAAAAGCTCGTCAGAGGCTGGTGTTGTCCCCGTGGAAGCTCGCTCCTGTTGAATGACCCTCAGCACATTGGCGCGGTGCTGATCGTGAGCTGGTGCTGGTCAACCGAAGGTTCATCTGTGCGAGCGGTCTGAGGACCGCCAACCGGCTTTGACGAGCACGCCAGCGCGCCGCCACGGGCAAGCCCTCCAGAGGCTCCTGGGACGCCCGTGTTGTCCCCGTGGAAGCCCGCTCCTGCTGACTGGGCAGTCAGCACGGGTTGGCGGCCAGCATGGCGCGGTAGTGCTGGCCGACCGCGATCGCGATGAGCAGCCCGGCCTGAAGCTGCGCCCGCGTCGCGACGCTGGCATGGGCCGCCTCGAAGATGAGGTCGGTGTCGACCGCGATGGAGGCGAGCGCGAGCTCGGCCAGCGCCAGGACATGCTGGAGGAGCGCACCCTCGTGGGCGGCCGCGATCTCATCGCGCTCCTGCGGATGCAGCTCGTCATGGTCGAGGGAGACCGCGAGGCGATCCGCCATCACGCCATGATGCCGGGCGTCATCGAGGAGCGCGGGGATGTTGGTCTGGCGCTTCAGCCAGAGGCGCAACGTCACATTCTCCTCGATGGTGTGGAGGGTGGCGCGGCTGGAAGCAGGCTCCTCGCCATGGCCGCGGCCGGCGAACGCAATGGCGTCCTGCGTGATCTGCGATGCGTCGCGCTCCTTCAGCCCGAAGGCGATCTCGGCGAGATGGCGCAGGTCGTTCTCTTCCGGGTTCTCGAGCGACTGGATGAAGGCTTGGCCCTGCTGACGGCGCGCATGCCGGTCGGCGCCGTCGCGGGCCGGCATCAGCGCGACCGCCACGGTGGCGGTCGTGTTGAGGAGGACGAGCGCGTAGAGTGCCGCCAGATGTAAGGTGATCACGCCGGGCGGGGAGCCATCGGCGAGCGCAACGAACCGCTTGACCTGATCGCCATGGAGCCTGGCGCGCTCCACGATTCCGGCGACATTCGGCGGCTTGCGGATGAAGGCGGCGTAGTCTGCGATGCAGGGACGATGGAGGCGCAAGGCCGCGATATCGTCGATCGCGGCACGCAGGGTCGGTTCGAGCTGCAGGGTCGCGAGGCTCTTGGGCGCCGAGGCGCCCGACTGGTTCGGGATCATGTAAATGATGCTCTTTAGTGATTGAGGTCGTCTGAGGTTCTCGGGGGTGTTTGGTCCCCTTCCTCATCCCTCCTCTCGTCACCGCTTCCGCTCCGGGCTCCGGGGCCGCACCAGGGCCTCGCCCAGCTTCGTCTTCATCTCCTCGACCGCCATCCCGCTCAGGAATCCGATCCGGCCCCGTCCTTCACGACCAAGCCGCAGCACGCCTTCGGCCTGGGCGAGGTCGGCACGGGTAACGTGCCGGCGCCCCTCCAAACAGGAGAAGCCGAAGGCGATCGGCCAGAGCCGCGACATCGCGCGCGGCGTCTCCGCCATGACCTGCTCGAGGAGTGCATCCGTCGGGGCAGCGAACAGCCCGCCCGTCACGGCATTGGCCTCCTCGAAGAGCGAGCGCTGGATCGCAAGCATCTGGCCGGGCTCCAGCGTGATCTCGAAGGCGATGAGCCGATCGACGATTGAGGTCGGCAGCGGCGAAAGGTCATTGGCGGTCGCCAGCCAGATGATGTGATCGGCCCTCAGCGGCACCTCGAGGAACTCGTCAGTGAAGCGGCTGGCGTTCTCCCGCTCCAACAGAGAGTGCAGGACGTTGATCGGCGTCTCCGTCGGATTGAGCGGGCTGGCCTTCTCGATCTCGTCGATGACGATGACCGGGCTGGCGCAGTTGGAATCGAGCAGGAGCTGCGCGACCTTGCCGGGCGCCGAAGCTCGCCAGACCGGCGCGAGCCCTGAGAACCAGGAGCCCCGGTCGGTGACGAGGTTCATCGGAATGGTCAGCGTCGCAACGCCGAAGGCTTGCGAGAGGCGACGGGCGTAAAATGTCTTGCCGACCCCGGGCGCGCCGAGGAGCACACAAGGGTCGAGGCGCAGCGGCTGGCCTCCTGCCATGGCCAGCGTCGCGGCGCGCAAGACCCAGGCGGTGACGTCCCGGAACTGCGGGCAGGTCCGGTCGAGCGCAGCGATGCGCGCGATCATCTCGGCGTCGGGGACGAGCAGGGCTCGCCAGGAGCCGCGCTCGTCCTGGTAAAGCCGGTTCCAAAGCGCGCGCTGTCTCGCTTGGGCATGGCCCTCGTCGTCGCTGGTCGAGGTCATGATGCCATCACCATGCAAACGACGATCGACGTCATGATAGTCGAAGAGGTGGAGGCCGACCGGCTCTGGCGGCGGGACGGCGAGCGAGACGCGCTTCTTGCGCGGGGAGCTGGACTTGGTGGTCATCGGGGAGATCCGGGTATGGCTTCACTGGGGTCCTGCGGTCGCAGTCCCGTCTCCCCGTCCCGTCATGGATGAGGGCGCCGGCCTCGCGGCCGACGCCCTCTGTCGTCGTGCTCTTGTCGAAGGCGATCAGACCGGCACCGCAGCCGGGACCCTCTCCACCGAGGCGGCCTCATCCGGCCCGAGCGCCTCGCGCCGCTCGACCAGCCATGCCCGGATTGCATTGAGGGCCGGCCGCGAGGCCGGCTCGACGGTCGCCGCGAGTTCCTCGCAGCGCGCGAGCGCCTTCGGGATCGTCAACCACGGCACCTCGTCCGTCGTCGTGAGCCGATGGCGCAGCCATTCCTGGCCGCGGCGCCAGGCATCGGGCGAGAGCGTCTCCGGCGCGTTGAGGAAAACCTGCCGGATCGCCAGCGAGCGAAGCCGGGTATCCTGGATATGCTGGGCCGCGAAGCCCGCCCGCACATCCCAGGGCAGCTGCTGCCAGCGCTCGCAGGCCGCGGCATCGGCGTTTGAGACGAAGCCGCCCGAGTAGAGCTGCTCGTCCACCCAGGAAGAGGGTTCGCGGTCGGCGTAGCGATCCTCCAGCGCCAGCGCGAGCCGGCGGGTGAAGGTTGGGTGATCCCAGAGCGCCCGGGCGCGATCACGGTAGACCTCCAGCGGCAGCGGCTCGGTCAGCGCATGGGCCGCCTGGCCCCACGAGAACAGGATCGGCTGCGCGTTGGTCTTGACCTGGCGAACGGCTGAGCGTCCCGAGCGGATCAGCGCGAGGAGCTCGGGCCCCTTCAGGTTGAGAATCCCGGCCGGGTCCTCGCTGAGGTCGATGACGGTCCTCGCGTTCGGGTTCGTGGGCGAACCGATGAACGGCGCGACCGGCACCAGCCGCGAGATCCCGCCGAGGATGACCGGATTATCGTCAGCCATGAGGCCACTGGGTCCGCTCTTCTTCGCGTTCGCCAACATCGTCGCCATGGTGGCCGGCGCCCGGTCCAGCAGGAGCCGGAACAGGTCCCGCGTCGCCAAGACATCCGCGAGGGCGTCATGAGCGGCGTCCAGGCTGAGCGAAATGCCATTTGAGCGGCACACCTCGCCCAGCTTGAGCACAGGTTTCCCCTCGGGAGTCCTGGGCACCACGACCGCGTCAGGCTCCAGCATGATGACGGCGCGCAGCATGGTGAGGACGTCAGCGCGACCGTGGCCGGTCATCGCGCCGGCGTAGGGCGGCAGCAGGGTCTGGAAGAAGGACTGGCGGACCATCTCGTCGTCGAAGCGGATCGTGTTGTAGCCGATCAGCATGGCCGGCTTGCAGTCGGCCATGAGGCGCGCGACCTGGCCCATCATCTCCAGATGTGAGAGCGGCTGGTCATCCAGCATGGCCGGCGTGACGCCGGTCACCAAAAGCGCGTCCGGGGAAGGCACGATATGGGTCGGAAGCCTGCAGCGCAGGGTCAGCTCGCGCTGAATGCGGTGCTCGGCGTCGGTCTGCACGAACGCCGCCTGGAGCGGGACGTCGAAGCAGGGCGAGAGCCCGGTGCTCTCGAGATCGTAGAAGAGGTACCCCATCACGCCCTCACTGCGTCGGGCCGGAGGGCCGGTCGAGGGGGATCAGCACGATACCGAGCCTTTCGCCATCGGCCCGCATCGCCGCCTCGAGCATGATCGCGGCGTTCGACCGCGCGACCTCGTCCTGCATCTGGATCAGCGTCTCGAAGACGTGGACCTTCAACGCCAGCACTTCGCACAGCGGGGTGGGTGCTTCCGCCAGTAGGATCGCCATCCGGCGCGCCGCAATCCTGGCGCCTTCTGCGAGCTGCCGGCAGTTAAGGCCGTGCTCGCCGTCGAAGCGCTCCGGCGCCGCCTCGATCAGCCGGGCATGAGCCACCTGGGCCTCGAAGCGCAGGAACAGCTCGTCGGCCGTCAGCACCCCGCGATAGGCCCGCGCATAAAGCGCCATCTCGTCATCCTGCGGCCGGGCGTCGTCGCCGCAGCCGCTACCGTCATTGGTCTTCATCGAATTGTCCGTCTGAAGCGGGAGCCCGGGGCCCTGCTTCGAAGGCTCTTCCCAGGGGTTGACCCTTCATGGGTTCCGCGATCCTCATTCTCCTGCTTTCATCTAGGGCCCCGGCATCGAACTGGGCGGATCCGGCCTTGCCGATCGTAAGCAGGCAGGCTGGCGTGCCGTTTCAGCGGACGCTCGGAAACCGTTCCCTCATGTTTCCTTCGCATGCTACGTCTGAGGGAATAATGGCCAAGGACGGGATAAAGCGGGGCGTGATCACGCAGGAACACACCCAAGAAGCTTTGTCCTACGCCTATGTTCACGCCATCGCCGGCGGCGCGGGGATGAACCTTGGTGTCAAGACCGTCTTTGACTACGGGATCGATGGGTTTTTCCAGCCGATCAAGAACCTTGGCGGGATGCTGATCCCGAGCGGCTTCAACGTCGAGTTCCAGATGAAGGCCAGCACACGCTGGACGCACGAAGCTGAGAACGTCGTCTACGATCTGGACGCACGGGCGCACCGGATATTGACCGACGGGGAGCGAGGGCAGCCTCTCGCGATCCTTATACTGCTGTGCCTTCCTGAGGAGTCCGACGAGTGGATCGACGGGTGCGAGGAGCACCTTCGCCTCCGAAATTGCTGTTACTGGTATCGACCTGAAGGTCCTCCGACGAGCAACATGTCGTCGATCAGGGTCCGCATTCCGCGCGCGAACGTGCTGACGCCAGCCAGCCTTCGGGATATCGCCCATCTAGCACGAGTGGAGGCCATGGCATGAGCCTGCCTCCTCTCATCGAACAGATACCGCTCGGGTCACTCAAGCGCTACCTGAGCGCGGTAGGTTGGCGCCGTCGAGCGCTGCCCAGCGGCATCGAGCTATTCTCATATCCAGCCGGCGATGCCGATCAAATCGAGATCATCCTACCCGAGACTTCCCGATCCAATGATGTGCGTCATCGCCTGCAGGCAGCGGTAGCGACGCTTATGGCCCTCGAGCGGAAAACCATCGAGCAGGTGGTCGCGGCGATCCGGGCTATTAGCTACGACTTGGTCAGGTCCAAGCTTCCGGACGCGTCCGTGCGTCACGACACCGTCCGTCTCGACACCGCCGGCGACGTCATCCGGAGCCTGACGCGAATGCTTGCGGCCTCGGCCCACGCCGAGCTCCACGAGGGGCCATACTTCGTCCGACTCGACACGACGGCTCAGCGCTACGCCGACGAATGCAGGTTCGGGCACACGTTTCGAGGCAGCTTCGGTTTCACCATCGAGAGCCCCGTCGGCCCCAACACGCCGGAGATCGACGGCTCGCCGACGCCGGTACCGCCGCTGTCCCGTCGCGCAGTGTCACGCCTGGCGCGTGGACTGCGCATAGTCGAGGGCGCCATCGAACGGCAGCAGCCCGGCGAGATCGTTGGAAGCTATCAGGCGGGGTTGAACGCGAACGCGGTCGAGGAACTCCTCAACATGGTTGAGGCGCCTCAAGTCGGCGAAGTCAATTTTGAAATCGTATTTTCGCCAGAGTGGGGGATACCGCCTGACCTCGGGCCGGCGCTAGACGCAGCCATCCGCCAGGCCCGCGGAGCAGAGGTGCTTCGTGAGGCGGCGAAGCGCCTGCGTATCGTCCACTATGAGCGGCGACGGACCATAGTCGGCTACGTCCGCACGCTGCATTCCTTGGAAAACCCGTCGGACCTTCTGACAATCTCGGGAACCCAGGACGTGATCGTCGAGTGGGAAACCGATGAGTTCGGCCGGCGCAACATTCGCGTCGCGATGGGCCCGGAGGATTACCTTCGGGCCATCGAGGCTCACGGCTCTGGACGCCAAGTCTCGGTGTTCGGGGAACTTGTCCAGGGCGGTCGCCAATGGCGGTTGGAGAACCCGATCGACTTTGTCGTGCTCTGATGCATCCGAAGTGAGCGCTCCAGAGCAAGTATCCAGTCGGTCGACGTGAGTGTTTAGCAGACCATCTCGCACTAACGAATGGCTGCATGTCTCCGACGAGAAATTTGACCGGATCGCCGGGGCAATCGATGCCTTCTGACGCGCGTCTCCTCTGCGCCTGTCAATCCGACGACGGCCCGAGCCGCGCCGTCAGACCGTGAGGGCCGCCTCCACGGCCGTCCGGGCGTCCTCGCACTTGCTCGCGTGCAGCCTGCCGGATGCCCATCGCCAGATCGTGTAGCCGTCGGGCCCGTGCTTGCCGATCTGACCGCTAGGCGCGACGTTCCACTGCCCCTCGGAAATCAGCCGGAGAACGATGCGGGCCCGGTCGCCGGTACCGTCGATGTCGAACAGCTTTCGCCGGCTGTCTTCCGACAGGAGGTGATCGCCCTTGGTGTCGATGGCCACGACCGTGCGATCCACCCAAACCAGGAAATCGGGCCAGAACGTTGCCGTCGAACCGCTATCCAGAAGCGGAATGAAGTAGCCCGATCCCTCCGGGTTGCGGCACCACACCCGTTGCGTGCGGTCGAGCGAACGGGCGATGTCTAGCTCAAGGCCGTTCAGACCGCTGTAGGCAGGGTGTAGCGCGTTTGAGAAAGTGACCGCATCTGCCGGGTTCACCGGCACCGGTCCCACGGCATACGGCGGATCGTCGTCGTTCTGCAGCAGCCGGCTGTGCTCGATATAGGCCGAAACAACCTCACCGGCGATCTGGCGGACGTGCGTCGCGGCGAGGCTGTTGATTTCGACGAGAGCGTCGAACTTAGGAAGTTCGATGTCGACTAGGTTCACCGGCCCGCCTGCTCGACGCAAGCCGCCGGGGAATAGGCGTTGGAGCTCACGCCGGAAGATGCCCCGGACGGTCACTCTATTGCTGTGTTTGACGTCCACCCACTCAAAGGTCGAGGAGCCCTTGATCCCGATCTCCTGCAGTACCTGCATTCGGCTGCCAGCCCCGACGGTATTCTCGCCGCCTGACCTGAAATCCATCATGCCGCTGACGATGCGACCAATGGGATCGCGCGCCGGGCCAGAATAGATCGAGGTCGTGGGCACCAGTCGCTGCCTTGACGGCATCTCGCGATATCGCTCGGCCCGCCGGTTCTCCGGACGGATTGTGAGTTCGATTGACGGATGCTCGCTCGAAAGCTGGGACTGAATGTCTTCGATGATGTCCTCGAAGACACCCTTCTCATCGGACCGGATGTAGAAGTGAGCGGTGTTTAGGATGGGATCTGCGTAATGTTGCGCGTTGGGCTGCCGTAGCACGCGCCCGATCACCTGGGTGATCTGTCGCGTCGAGGCCATTTCCTTGTCGATGTACGCGAAGCCGCAGAACGGATCATCCCAGCCTTCCTGGAGCGCCAGGTTGAAGATGATGTGCTTGAAGTCGCCCCGAATGAAGCGGTCGTAATCGCGGTCGGCGCCGCCGAAGAGGTTGAACGTCGGCGGCGGGGGCGTGTCCTTGCCGAAAGTCAGCTGCGAGTAGACGGCGATTTCTGCGGGATCGATCCCGGACGCCACGAGGTGGCGCCAGATCAGGATCGGCCGTGCGGCCCGCTCCTCGAACGAGCGGGCGGCGTCCTCCGCAATCGGGAGACCGTCCACCGTGTTCGTCGTGCAGACGTAAATCGCCTTGGGCCGGAACGGGTCGTCGGCCTGCGCCGCCGCATCGGTCGCCATCGCCAGGTCGGCGAGCAGCGCGTCGACGGCGGTCTCCATCGGAGTCACGTAGCCGCCGACATTGATCCGCTGCTTCACCAGGCCGCTATCGACCACGTCGCGGCTGGCTACCGCGGTGCGAAAGTCCTCGTCCTTCCAGTTCCGATCCTCTCGAAGGCGTCCGATGACGCGCTCCAGCGACTGCGGGACGCTCGGCGTGGCGCTCGCCGAAATCAACGCGTCTGGGTCAAGCTCAAGCAGCCGACCCGTTTGCAGGTCGGAGAGGTTCTGGCCTTCGTCGTAGATCACAAGGAGCGGGCGCCGCTGACCGCTGGGCAGGCGGCGCCGCTTTAGCGTCGTCCATAGGGATTCGTCAGCCAGATCCAGTTGGGTCTGGAAGATGCGCCGGTCGTTGCCTTGGTCGTCCTGCCGCGCGAACTTTCCGACAGTCGCGACAAGCATGAGCGGCGTGTCCCCGTCCTCGATATGTGACGGCGAGAGCTCAAGGAGGGGCTTCACGTTGAAGCCCGGGATATTGGCCGCGTATTTGCCGTGAGCCAGGTTCGCGTACGTCTGCCAAACGACGACACGTCCCTTCGAGAGCCAAAGCACAACCGGCTGCAACGGCAACCGAGCTTGCATTTGCGTCACCGCGTCGGCGAGGATAACCGTCTTGCCGCTACCGGTGATCGACACCAGCATTTGAAAGAAGGGGATCGACCGGGTGCGGTCAATGGTGAGCGGATTGACGGCGTAGTCGCCGAAACGCTCGGCTACCTGGGTCGCCGCCGTCGACTGAAACGGGAAAAGGTCCATTACGCCGCCTCTTCCTCGCCACCCTCGTTATACCGCTCGTTCTCGTCGAGCCCGAGGTGAGCGAGGATGCGGTCGGGGATCTTCCAGAAGCGCACGTTGGGCGTCTGGAAAGTCTCGTAGCGAGCGTAGACGTGGAAGGGCGGCTTGATGCCGGCGCGCTTCGCCTCGGCTGATATGACCTTGTAGCTGTCTAGGTCTAGCGAGCCGACGGGCCCGCCGTTGTTCCAAATGAGGAAGTAGCCGTCCCCGTTCTCGTCCCGCCCGACCAACGTTTGGTAGCCGTCCTCGTCAAAGCGGAGGAGGCTTGGGGCGGTGCGCCGGTGCGTCTCCCAGTGCGAGGTGATGACGACGTCGATCAACTCGTCTCTCTTCATGTTCATGACTGCGCGGGCGTCGATGGTCCTCGTCAGGAGCCGGTACTCGAAGCCTCCGCCTAGGGCGTGGACCGCCTTTCCGTTGGGGCGTTCGCCCGTCACGGCGTTCCGTAGCCTCTGCCACGTCAGCGTCCTGGCGTACTTGTCGCCGGCCTCGGGGGCGCCTTGCTCAATGAGTATGAAACGCCGGTGCGCGTCCGTCTCGTCGTTCAGTTGCAGCACGGCGTGCCCGATGGTTCCGGAGCCCGCGTAGGGGTCGAGGACCAGACCGGAAAGCGGACACCAAATCTGGATGATTTTTCGGATGAGGCTGAGAGGCTTCACGGTCTCGAAGCCATGGCCCGTTCCCACGATCTTTTCAAGCTCCTCGATGCCCTCGCGGCTACGCCCCGACTCGGTGGCAGCCCAGGACACCGCGCCGATGCTCTCCAGTCGGTCGGGATCGGCCTCGTCCATCCAAAAGGTCGTCGGCACGGAGCCGACCTTCACGTGTGAGGCGTGGACCTTCAGCATTGGCTGGGCGTCGCCCTTCACGCCGAAATACAGCTTGGGCCAGTTGCCAGCTTCCAGACGCGCCATTGCGGCTTCTCGCGCCGCGACGAGTTTGGGATGGGTCTGATCGAACTTCACGTCCCGACGGGTCGGCGCGCCTTTGATAACCAGCGCCTTGGGTTTGCCGTCCTTGAGCTCTCGCTCCTCGTACGCCGCCCCCCATTCGGCGAGCCATTTCTGCATCGTGGGCTTCTCGAAAGCCCAGTGCCGAGTTTCCAAGGGATAATGCAGCTCGCCCGTGAAAGGAGATTGGATCGCATAGGTCATCGTCCGGTGGGACGTCGGGCTGCGCTTGCCCGTGAGATCGCCCTGTTTCCAGTCGCCGATCTTGTCTTCGTCTCGGTTGCTGAACCGCTGGTCCGCCTTCTCGGAGCGAGGAAGCATCTCGGTCACACTAAGGATCTTGTCCTTGGCGTAGACGAGAACGTACTCGGTCGTGGTCGACACGTGCCGGGCGTTCTTCGGGGTCGTCTTCTGCCAATTGATGATCGCGATCCGGTTCTGCTCGCCGAAGACCTCGTCCATCATCATTCCGAGGTGGAATAGTTCGTTGTCGTCGATGCAGATCGCGATGACACCGGTCGGCTTCAGCATCGCCCGCATCATCTGCAGGCGAGGCATCATGGTCTTGATCCACTTGGTGTGACGGGAGCCGTCCTCCTTGGCAACGAGGGTCCCAAGATCG
Organism: Allobosea sp. R86505; assembly: GCF_042466375.1. Classification (NCBI taxonomy): domain Bacteria; kingdom Pseudomonadati; phylum Pseudomonadota; class Alphaproteobacteria; order Hyphomicrobiales; family Alloboseaceae; genus Allobosea; species Allobosea sp. R86505. The sequence continues at coordinate 4,710,891 of NZ_JAXHPY010000001.1, forward strand.
GGATCGTTCGGATTGGCGTCCCATTTATCGTTGTACCGGAACTGCTGCCCCGTGTTGTAAGGCGGGTCCGTCACGACCAAGTCGACCTGCCCTCGGTACTTGTAGAGGGTTACCATCGCCTGGAGGTTTTCGCCCTCGACGAGCAAGTTCAGCGACTGTTCGGCCGGAGAGCCCACATGTAGTTTCGGCTCGCGTCGCATCATGCGGGGCCTGACGCGCTTAGCAATCTCCATGGCGGTGCGCTTCCCGTGGAAGCTCAGGGCCACGCCATTCGACAGAAGGCCCTTCGCGAGCTTTAAAAGCTCCTCGCGGTCCATGGTCTCCAGTGCGTCTATGTCTTTCAAAGTCTCACCCAATGACGCCACCACGCGTGACAATTCGAAATCGTCCTAAGCCAAGGATTTCGATTAACACGGAACGGGCGTGGAAGGGATCCCGAACGACGAGTACTTCACACCCCGTTGGCCAACTGCGGGTCGGTCGGCGTCTCGCCGACGCGGGCCGGCACCGCCCTTTGGCGCGGTCGGGCGACAGGTCCAGAAAGGCCGTGAACTCGCGCACCTGCCGGACATAATCGCGCTGTGTGTGCTCGCCGAACCGGCGAATGGTCATGTCCTCGATCATCCGCTGGCGCAGCGGGCTGGCGGTGACGGGATCGGTCATGGAGGCCTCCAGGGATCAGGGGGAACGACCCCAAATCCTCGGATGCAGCGCATCACATACGAAATCTCAGCTATGACCGCGCCGCACCGCCCTGCCGCGGGAGCGGCTTAGAAGCTATGGACGGCGCCATCCAGCAAGCAGGTAACGCCGGATGGCGTTGGATCCGCATTGATACCTGCTGTAGGATTTACAGGCCGTACTGTTCCTCATGATCAATAGCGTGGCCGCAAACCAGTCGTCGAAGCGATCCCTCATTACAAACGGCGCCACGCTCGGCCAAGAACGCTGTAGCGTCGCAATCGTCCCCATTCCAGCGAATCGCACCGTATTCGTGAGCGAAGTGCCTTAGGGCTGCATAGGATCCGGCGCCCAGTCCGCGCGCTACGGCCTCAAGGGCGTGGCCATGCTTCACATTGGGGAAATGGACCCACACGTCCCGCTTGATCTGATCCAAACTTGCCTTGTCGAGCCTGACGAGCACCTCGTTCATGGAGACCTCCTGTCTGGCCAACATGATGCCGTCGATGGGCCGAATAGCAATGGCGGGTACGAAAGTGTTCCACATTTTCACTTTTTTAGCTTCAATTGAGCTTGCGCGCTCATGCTCACGGGTTATTTGTGGGGTATAGGCGACGTATCGGCCTGCCGCGCCCTTGCGCGGCAAACGCGATGATCAAACTCCGGCGTTGTCCGGATTTCGCGATGGAGCCGACAGATGCCGTCTTGCACCGAGACCATGATTTCGCGCCTGCCCACGTTCTCGGATTTTCTGAGCCCGGCCGAGGTCGCGAAGGCGACCGAAATGAGCAAGAACGCCCTGGCTGTCCGGCGTTGCCGCCGGTGTGCGCCCGCCTTCGAGCGACTGGCGAACGGGCGTGTCGTCTATCCTCGCCAGGAAGTGGTGATGTGGCTCAAGACCGGCATGCGCATGCCTATCCGTGTCGCTCCCTCGCCTTCTCCTTGACCTTGGTCCGACGGGTCTTCGCGACAAGCCCATCGGCGGCCTCCGCCTCGCCTGCACGCCGCAGGGCCGAGGCAGCGGCGAAGGCATTCGCCGGGTTATCCTTGGCCCATGACAGCACGACCTTCTTCTGTGCATCAGAGCCGGTCGCCAGGAAGCCTTGAAGGTCTTCCATCAGGGGCTGTCCCAGAGCTCGCCCGATGGCGGCGGTCAACCCCGTCTCAAAGCCCTTTTGGAGATGCCGAAGCGCAATCCCGACGAGCACGCGCTGGTCTTTAGGAATGGCGTTGAAGTCGAACATCCTCTGGCGCGGAGCCGGGGTGGCAGACGGAATACGGGGACTGTCTGCGCTGACCCTCTTATGGCGCATGGCGATCAGCGTGGCGGCATCAGCACGTAGCGCCCTCGCCCGGCTGCTCATGATTGCCGTAGTGGCGAGGCCCGCTCCGACGGCGATCGAGAAACCCGCACCTGCGAGTAAGGCGCCACAGGCGGCGAGCAGGAAGGCGGTCTTGCGCAGACGGCGCGACTGCAGGATGCGGGCGAAGCGGAATGCGCGGTCGATCCGGCGTTGACGCAGGCGCCGGACCGCTTGATCCGCTTTGCGGATCGCCTCCCGACGGGCCTTGAGCGACATCCTTTCCTCGCTACGCCGCTGCTCATGAGCGCGCTTGCGTCGCGCATCTGAGAAGAGCTGACTGGACTCACCATCGATGGCGGCCTCGAAGACTCCTCGGCGGATTTCGCTGTCGACGCGCTGCTCGGCGCGGCGATGGGAGAAAATCAGCCCGTCGCGAACAACCTCGGCGAGGGGACGCGCTCCTGCTCGAAGGAGGTCGAGGTCGTCGGCTTCTATAGCCGGAATCGATGGGCCTATCCTCTCAAGCGAGCGCTCGAGCGAATAGCCCGCGCCAGTCGCGAGATGGACGGCCATCAACACGTCGCGCCGATCTCCCAGGGCGATGGCGAAGCCAGCGCGTGCGAGAGCGCGAGGGACTGGCAGGGATGGTCCAGCTGAAGCAAGGGCCCTGGCGAGAAGGCGTCGAAACTCCTTCGGCGGCATCTTGGTTCGAGCGCCCTGCTGACGGTCGTTCTCACTGTCGCGCGTGCGGTTTCGTACTGGCTCGTAGTTCGCGAGGATCGCCGCCATGGCACCCTCGCCGCGTTGTCTAAGCGTCTCTTCGTTTTTTCTGATGCGAGGTCCCGGCGTGATCAACTCGCCGAAATCGATCTCAAGGACGCGGCTGGCTAGTTCGTCTGCGCGATAGTTCAGCTTCGACGACAGCACCTTTCCGGTCGTTGGATTGACGGCCGGAAAGAGCAGATGGATGTGCATCGGGCGATTACCCTTCGCGTGGATGATTACCTTCATGGGGTGGCCAGGCGGAATGTGATGCTCTCTTCTGACCACATCGATGAGCCGTCTGATCCCCTCTTCCGTGAGCGGCAGAGATGGTGAGCATTTGACATGGACCGTCTTGATCTTCGCCCTCGGGTTGGCTGCAGCGAGCGCGGCATGCATCTCGAGCGTGAGCCCGAGACCAGGTGGACAGGCCACATCGAGGTCGTGGCGTTCGATGACGACCTCATTGTTCTCAGCGTCGAGGAGATGCCGCACGCGATCGGCGTCGCCGCCGACGTAGCTGGCGCGGATGATCACGACCTGCTCCTGGTGAGCGTCGCGACGACGGCCTGGAGCGCACCCTTGTGGGCATCCCGAAGGGCTTCCAGATCTTGAACGGCTTCCGCTCGAGAACCGCCGCGATTCAGGTGATGGGCGATCTGGTTCAAGTTGCTTCCCTGAACGGCCAACTCACCCAGCAGGCGCCGAAGAACATCCGCATTGGCAACCGCCCGGCGGATGTGACCAGCCTTGACGACGATATCCAGGTTTCTTGCGACCAGCTCACGGGCCAGCTGTCCCGGCGTGAGGCCGCGCGCGGCGGCCGTATCGAGAAGCTTCTGACGGCCCGCAGCCGTCAGGCGGAAGCTCACCGGACGCTCCTGCACCTCACTGATGTCCTTCTTCCGGGCTGCCATGGCAGGCCTTCCGTGCGTAGCGCGGACAACCCGATCGCTATGCGGCGGCGGGGGTCCACGGGGGTGTCCCCCTGGCCAGAGACTTGGAGACGAGCCGATCTCGTCTACAAGTCGTCACTGGCCTAATATTCCCTTACACTGAGCGTTCAGGATATACGCTTATGTTAATGAGTAGATCAATCACTTATAATTCACGTATAACTTCTTAGTCTAACCATCATTCGCGGTTGACTAACGCTCGCAATGACGCGGTGAAATGCATGTAATGATGCGGTCTTGTCCCGTATAAGCTATTAATAACGGCGCGAGGATTTGCACATGTCCGATCACGACAACGCCCTGAAGTTCAAAGAGCCCGCGAGCCAGCCGACGCTCAAGGACCGGATCCGCGAGCATTATCTTGCGATCGAAGAGGCGCGGACGCGGGTGAAGCCCGTGCCGTGGAAGGCAATTCTTGACACGCTTCAAGCCGCTGGCATCGCGATCGAGCCGCAGCTTCTGGCAAACTACATCTGCCAGATCCGCAAGGAGAGGCGCGTTCCGACCCTGATAAACCAGGGCGACGAACCGGCGCACGGAACTCGCCCGCTAAAGACGCAAGCGGCGGCGCCAGAGGCGGGCGACGGCAACCACAAGCCGCTTCCTCCCAACGCCGGCGGCCTTCGAATGCCGCCCCAGCTTCACTAGCCCATCTTCCTTGTCAGCCGGTCAGGGGCCGCTTTGGAGACCACCGGTGATTGGGAATGAAACCGACCACCATTCAGCATTCAGACCAATGGAGATTTCTATGACGACGACGAAGGCTGCGCCCCGGCGGGGCATGAAGTTCATCCTCGCTGCTGCTGGTGGTGGGGGGAAGAGCACGCTGGCGATGCTGATGAGCAGCACTGCCCATTACCGCGGTGTCCGTACCGACGTTTTCGACGTCGACCCGGCGAACCCGACCCTGCGCCGCTACTTCAAGTCCATGCCGGAGCAGCACGTTCTCCAGGACGACCGGCCCGATGCGATCGTCCCGTTCTTTGAGAACTTCGTGTTTGGCGACGACAGCCCGGCAGTTGTCGATCTGGGAGCCAACATCGAGGGGAGCGTCCTGCGCTGGCTGAACGACCGCGGGGCGGTGGTCGCCGAGAACATCCGCTTCATCGTGCCAATCTCGAAGCGCGATGGCCTCACCGCCGCCGCTCGGATCGTGATGAACTGTGGCGCCGCCCCAGTCCTGCTGGTTCACAACGAGGCCGGTGGCCTCGATGCCGAAGCGGCGGTGGCTGACCCAGCCTTCGCCGACCTGGTTGCCCAGGTTGGCCCGCCCGCGCGGCTGCCGCCCCTGGGCACCACTATGGCTGATGTGCATCGCACCAGCGTGCCTCCCCATATCATGTGCAAGGGGCCTAACCGCTTCGCGGCTCAGGGCGCCCTGATGATGATCCGCAGGGTCGAGGCAGCCTTCAGCGACCACCCTGATTTTCGGCCTTGGTAAGGTGACCCGCTTCACGGACAAGTTGCGGGTTAAGACCGGCGTGCGCGACGGCGACCCTGTCGCGCCTGTTTTTGATGCGATCGACGACCTCAACGTTAGGGTCGTGGTGGCCGAAGCTGGCTACGATGCTGCGGGCACGCGGGAGGCCGATATCCGGCGCAAGCTGACCCGTGACAGCATCCGCGTAGGGCTAGTCGTCTCCGCCGCAGCCACCGGCCTCGCCATTGCGGCCTCTGCGGGTCTCTTACGCGCTGGCGAAGATCATATCGCGGGTCAGGTTCGGGCGCTGGATCAGGAGCGAACCCGCAGCTTCAATGCCCGCGTTGAGAAACGTGCGTCCGAGCTGGCCTTCACGGCAGTCACCGACGCCAACAATCGCGCTACTAGCGCAGAGGCACTCCTCGCGATCGCCCAGGACAAGGTGGTGGCGCTGGCGAGCAGTGCCGGCAGCCAGGCGCGTGATCTCCTCAAACTCGCCTCGACGGCGTCGAGGGAGGACGTGGCCGTTCTTCTCAATCTACAGCGTCACAAGGACCAGAATGTTCGTCGGGTCTGCGGCGCGCTCACCGAGGCGTCGCCAGCGACGATTGGCATGCTGCTCGATCATTTCATAGCCAACAAGGGCAAACTTTAGAACCTAGAAGGATCATCCCGATGGAATTTGACTTCGACAACGACGTCGCGCGCGACCGCGATTTCGACGAGCTGTGGTTCAACCACGCGTCGCAGCTCATGAACATGCGCAACTTGACCCCGATAAGGGCCGCCGCCGCCTCACTCGCGCTGATGCGCCGGGTCTTCGGATCCGACGTCGGGTTCTCGTCGTGGCTATCCAAGCAGGAGGCCCGGAGACATCCGCGAGACGAATAGCCCCTTATCGCCGGGGCATACCCGCCTTCTCACACCGCGACGCGATGAAGCGCCGTGGACAACCGGCTGGTGGAAAGGTCCATCCATGCGCCCCACCGCTTCGTCCACAGCGCTCGCGGCGATGATTTCTGGAAGACCGGCGAGTGCGGCGGCGCCACCATTATGGTCGGCTCGGGCGGGTCTGACCCGTCCCTGCGCTAATCTGACGACCAGAGCTCGATCCGGTGACAATGTACGGTGCCGGCCAAGGAGGAGCGCGAGGGCGGCGTGACTTGCCTTCGTCGAGGGTGCCAACTCCGGTGACCGACTTTGGAAGACTTGCCCGTGCCTCGCGCTCCCATGACGAGCAGGGCTCGCCCCCGGCGTCCGTTGACGGGGCCGACGAAGGGGGGCGAGGGAGACATGATTGGCGTTCGTCGCATGTGACGACCTGGGAAGGTCTGACCCGCCCCTCGCGCTCCTACGACGACGGCTCGATCCCGGCGACCATGCATGGCGCCCAGCCAGAGAGGAGCGCGAGGGCGGGGTGACCCATCCTTTCGTCGAAGGTGACGACACGGACTGGCGACTAGGGAAGGTCAGGCCCGTCTCTCGCGCTCCTATAACGTCCAGCGCTCTAGCTGGTTGCCAGCCAAGGGGGGGAGAGGGAGGCGTGACTTGGCCTTAGTTGAGGTTGACGACACGGGCTATCGCCGAGGTCAGGCCCGTCCCTCGCGCCCTTCTAACGTTCAACATTCGACCTGAGAGGCCGCGCCCGAGTTGTTCGTGGGGCAGGCGCGGGAGAAGGGTTGGCGTCACCCCGTTGACGGTGTCGATGCCGATCGACACGAATGATTTTCTATCCCGCTCGCGCCTGACGCGCACAACGCGCCTATCCGCGCATGGTGCGCCTGCAACTAACTAACTCAACGTGCGGGATAAGGCCTTCGGCCTTACCCGCCGTTGAGTTAGTTAGTTGAGATTTGAACGAAGATCGGCGCAATCTAATTCAACTATTTATTCTCCATTATCTAACAATATTTAGTTGGAGTTTGAATATGCCAAATAGGGTTCTCGGGCTGTCACTCACATGCACCGGAGATCGCCTTGCCAAGCCTAAGCGCTTCCCCATATCGCGCCAAAGATCCCGCCAAAATTGGAGCTCGGGAATTCCTCGCTGTACCTGCATTTCAGCGAAAACAATTGTCTCTCACAGTTGCGAATGGAGGGGTTGGAAAATCGTCCTTGTGCGTAGCCGAAGCCGTTACAATGGCGTCGGGCGAGTATCTGAGTTCCGGGATAAAGTGTGATATCAGAGTCTGGCTCGTCAACGTAGAAGACGACATTGATGAAATCGATAGGAGGATTCAGGCCGTAAAAGATAACTATTTTATCAATGATGAAATGCTAAAAGGTAAATTATTTGTAAATTCTGTTGTTCGACCTCAGGTTTCAATTGCATCGAGCTCAAAAGAAGGCACTAAAGTTCAAACCACAACTGTAGATCAATTTGTTAAGCAAATACACGATAACAAAATTGATCTGGTATTTATTGATCCATTTGTTGCTACACACTCTGTTTCTGAAAATGACAACATGGCAATTGATGAAGTTGCTCGCCAATGGATCGAAATTGCAAGAAAAACAAATTGTGCTGTCCATATTGTCCATCACGCTCGTAAGGTTGACGGAGGAGAAGTTGACGCCGAAAGCGCCCGCGGCGCAGTTTCATTACACGATGCCTGTCGGTACATGAGAACTCTTAACCGGATTAAATCAGAACAAAATGTAAAGCAAGGTTTTCTTGCTAATCAAAACATTGTCAAGATCGATATTCGGAAATCTAACTACTCCAAATTAGAAGATTCTTCTTACATAGAACTTGCAAGCTGCACAATTGCAAATGGTGACGAGGTTGGTTATGTGCTTCCCGTAGAACGATCTGCTCGCCCTGCTTCTCCAAAATCAAGTCCAAAAAGCTCTACGAACCCAACCGGCTCGGTAGCCGCCCAAGCAGCGGCGAGTGCCACAGATCTCCAGATTCTCACCCAAGTCGCTGGGTCTCAGGTGGTCAGAGAGGACGATACACACAAGGACTGGCTTGGTAATCGAGCCGCGAAAGTGCTCGGAAAAGATAAAATAAAAGACAGACAATGGCTAATTGATGCCGTTAATATTTGTCTTAGTCAAGGAATGATTATTGTAACGACAAGCTCTAATACAAGAGGCCCTAAATTTAACCGACTCATTCCTACACCATCTTCGCCTTAAGCTACGGAACAACATAATTGGGGGCGAGGGCGATGCGTCAATATTCCGATGCATCGCCCATTTCTACCCGCTTGTAGGTCGCCATTCCGGCGACGACGAAATAGCAGCCACCAGGCGTCGTGGGTCATCGCGGCTGCTCAATCTGGATACTCGTGCGCCAGCCGGTCGTAGGCGTCCTCATCAGCGGCGTCACCGGACATCGCATGCTCAATCTCGCGATCATCAACAAGCACGCCGCCGAAATGCCCGACGACGGCACGCGCCAAGCGCGGGTCATCGAAAGCGATGCGGATGATCTCTGAGCCAGGCGCGCTCTCGAGCACCCGGAACCCGATTTGCCAATCGCCGCACCAGCTTTCGATCCGGTGTAGCCGCTCGGGCGCTGCAGCGGCCTCGAGCTTCATTTCGACCCGATGGATGAAGCCTGTCATCACGCTCACCCTACGACCGGAACTTCATCAAGCCGCGTCGTGTACCGCGGCGACCGCATCTCGAATTTCGTGACCCACGCCTTCTTCTGGCGAGCGATGCCTGCCGCCGCGGGGAAGACAACGCCACGTCCTAGCTTGCGGTTGCAGGCGTCCAGGGCTTCCATCAGCCGGCCCGACTTCTCCCAATCCAGGGCGCCGATCAGCGCCCGCTGGGAGGCCTCCAGCGGCACGAGGTCGACCGTCATCAGACCGGCCTTGGCGTAGCGGTAGCCGGACTTCCAGATCCGTCGGGCGCCCCACTTGGCAGCACGGACGAGGACGAGTGTGTCGTTGCTCGCCTCGGGGAAGTCCACGGTGGTCGAGACGGAGCGCGAGGGCCCGCGATCGTGCGGCGAGGTGTGGAAGAACACCGTGACGTGATCCGTCGCCAGACCGTGGTGACCCAGCTTCTCGCCAAGCCTCGTCGCATGGGCGGCGATGGCTTCATGCATCATCTCAAGGCTCTCGACGCGACCGGCGAAGCTCCGGGTAACGGCGCATCCTTTCCGGGTTGGCGCGATCGTCTCCAGATCGATGCAAGGCGTCCCCCGAAGCTCATGGATGATGCGCTCACCGACCACCGTCAGGCTCTTCCGGGCGAGCTTGGGATCGAGCGCGGCAACGTCGGCGGCGGTCCGACATCCGAAGGCGGCGAGCTTGACGTGGCTCGCGCGACCGATGCCCCAGACGTCCCCTAGATCCACCAGCGGCAACCATTCCCGACGAGCCTCCTCGCTGGTGAGGTCGCAGACGCCGCGCAGCTGCGGGGTGCTCTTCGCGACCTTGTTGGCGAGCTTGGCCAGGGTCTTGGTCGGGCCGATACCGACGCAGGTCGGGACGCCCGTCCAGGTCGAGACCGTCGAGCACAGATCCCATCGCCTCGCGCTGCTCAGGTGCCACGGGGGTCATGTCGAGAAAGGTCTCGTCGATCGAGTATATCATCGATGGTTGGCGGGAACCCGACGTCGACGCATATCTGCTGTACTTCGGCGCGCTACGTCCCAGGGCCTCTTCGTCAGAACAGGAAGTCCTCGGCGTCGTCCTTCATCGGCGCGTTGACGACGACCGGGGCTTTCGCGCTGGCCTGGGCGGGAAGGATGGAGCCGACGATGGCCTTATGGATCGAGCGTTCCCCGACCATCGTGTAATTCGGCCAGACATGACGCTCGATCAGGCCGGCGACAGTGGCGCCCGGATCCTCGGGCATGGCCACGTCGGCAACGGAGCGGTCGAGTTCCGCCGCACCGGACGCGATGAGGTCGCTCATGGCGCCCGCGCTGGAGAAGGACAGCCGCGCGGCGGCCACGACGGAACTGAAACCGCCGCCTTCGCGGGTGAGCTGATCGAGGGTCGCGCCGAGCCGATCTCCGGTCTGGCGCATGGCCGATAGCGAACCGCCCATGGCCTCGTTAAGCGCGGTGAAATGCGCCGCGTCGAGCCGCCCGCCCGTCTTGAGGCCGCCCGAGGTCTCCTGCATCCGGGCGAAGGTCGGCGTCAGCTGGGCCGCATCGGTCGCCACCTGGTCGGCGGCGGATTTCAGCTCCTGCGCGATGACGACGAGGCTGCGCCCACCCGTGCCGATCCGGGCCGCCCGCAGGCCGGCATTCATGCCGATTAGCACGATACTAGAGACGGTTTCAGCCAGCGCGGCGACGGTATCCTGGCAGGTCTCCAGCACGGTCGACATGGCGCTGTTGACCCGGTCGACGCCGGCGCGGGCGCAGTTGCATTTGGCGAGCAGATCGGAGGCCTCGGCCAGATCGGCCTCGAGATCGTCCAGGAACGAACCGGACTTGCCGCCATCGCCCTGATAGAGCGAGCGCACAAGATCGAGCAGGCCGGCGGTGTCTCCGGCCAGCAGGGCGAGCGCCGCCTCGATCGAGTCGGCGTCCTGGGCGAGGGTCTGCGCGCTCTCCTGGAGCTGGGCGGCCTCGAGGCGACGCAGCACGATGTCGGCGCCCCGGCGCGCCTCGTCGCCTAGACCCGCGCCGGGCCCGGTGCCCGCCGCGACGGCCGAGAGCAGGCGCAGGGCCTTGATCGCATGTTCGAGTTGCTGACGGATGCTGTCGCCCGATTGCAGGGAGATGATGGCGCCCCCTGCCGCCATGGCGATCTTGCCCGAATGGGTGGCGGCATCGCTGGTCAGCACGACGCCGCGCTGCTGGCGCGCCGCCACCTCGGCCAGGGTCTGCTCCAGCTTGCCGGCGAGGCCGGACAGGGCGAGACCGTACTGCCCCTCGAACTCACGCTGCGCCTCCAACGCCGAACCGAGCAGCATGCTCAGATGGTCGTGATCGCGGGCGCAGTTCTGGATGGTGCGCTGGGCCTGGGTCGTCAGCGCGACGATCTCGCTGGTGAAGTTGCCAAAGTCGCGGCCGGCGGCCTGCACCGAGACCGCTTCGATGCGGGCGCTGCGGGCGAGAAAGATGATCGGTCGCATACGTCCCAGCAAGCGCTGAAGCGTCTGGGAGGCATCCTTGCTGTGCGCGGCGAGTTGCTGCAGCACTCCCGTCTCCTGCAGCAGGCCGTCATTAATGGCGCGCAGTTCAACGGCGAGGCCGGACAGCGTCGTCCCGGCGCGGGCGATCTCGGGTCCGGACAGTTCGGAGGAGAGCGTCATCAGCCGCTCTTTCAGTCCCGCGAAGAGGCTCAGGCCCTCCCCGAGCTGGCTTCCCGCGCGCGCGAAGGTGACGTCGATCTCGCGGGCGGTGCCCTCGAGGGCCTGGATCAACCGCGACAGGGCCGGGTCATGTCCCGCCATCGGCAACCCGCCTCCCCCGCTACCCAACTCAGACGCCCCGCGCATTTTCGCCCCCCGGCATCGGCCCCTGGGTGGATTGCGGCCACGCCATGATTTCCTGAGGTACACGCGAGAGCTTGACGATCCGTTCGGCCGCGCCGAGATCGATCGCCTCCTTGGGCATGCCGAAGACCACGCAGCTCTCGGCATCCTGCGCCAGCGTGCGGCAGCCGGCCTTGCGCATCTCGAGCAGGCCGCGCGCGCCATCGTCGCCCATGCCGGTCATGATGATGCCGAGCGCATTGGCGCCGGCATATTGCGCCGCCGAGCGGAACAGCACATCCACAGAGGGGCGGTGGCGCGAGACATGCGGTCCATCCTTGATCGCGACCCGGTATTGCTGGCCGACGCGCTGGAGCAGCATGTGGCGGTTGCCCGGCGCGATCAGGACGCGGCCGGTGGAGACCTCGTCGCCATCCTCCGCCTCCTTGATCTCCATGGCGCAGATACCGTTCAGCCGGCGCGCGAAGGCGAGCGTGAACTTCTCCGGCATGTGCTGGACGACCGCGATGCCGGGGCAATCCGCCGGGAGTTGCTCGAGCACCTCGCGTAGCGTCTCGGTGCCGCCGGTGGAGATGCCGATGCAGACGATTTTGTCGGTGGAATGCCTGACGCGGCCGAGTACTGGCGGCGGCAGGATCGCATCTGCCGTCAGCTTTTTCTCGATCGCCATGCGCGGTTCGCGCGTCCGCACCTTAGCCTGGGCCGCGGCGCGCACGGCATGGCGCAGTCGATCGGCTGTCTCCATCAGGGCGGTGCGTGTGTCGATGCGCGGCTTGGGCAGTACGTCCACTGCACCGGCCTCCAGCGCATCGAACAGAGCCCGCGAACCGGCCTCGGTCAGGGTCGAGCAGATGATGACGGGGATCGGCCGCTGCGCCATGATCTTGCGCAGGAAGGTGAGCCCGTCCATACCAGGCATCTCGATGTCGAGGATCATGACATCGGGCAGTTCGGTCTGCAGCCGCCGGGCGGCGGCGAAGGCATCGGCCGCCGTGCCCATAACCTCGATGCCCGAATCCTCCGACAGGATGGAGCTCAGGACCTGGCGGACGGAGGCCGAATTGTCGACGATCAGCACGCGGATGGGTTTGCGGGTCATGCCGCCGACCTCGCGCCGGCAGGAGAACCGGCCTGGTAGACTGTGGGCACGACCGAGCGCAACTGATCGACGCCGCTACCAGCCATCGATTCCGAATGGCCAAGCATCAGAAAGCCGCCGGGCCGCAAATGCGAAGCCAGTCGCGAAAGAACCGCGTTCTGGGTCGGCTTGTCGAAATAGATCAGGACGTTGCGGCAGAAGATCACATCGACGTCGCGATCGAACGGATAGGATTCGTCCATCAGGTTGAGGCGTTCGAAATGGACCGTGCGGCGCAGCTCCGGCGTGACCCGGACGACGTCCTCGCGCGGATTGCGCGAACGCATCAGGTAGCGCTGCTGCATCGCTGCGGGAACCGGCGCGACAAACGCGCGCGGATAGATCGCGGCGCGCGCGTCCCGCAGGACCTCAGTGGACACATCCGTGCCCAGGATCGAGAACCGCGCGAGCTTGCCTGCCGCGACCATGTCCTGCAGCACCATCGCCGCCGTATAGGCCTCGGCTCCAGTAGAGGAGGCGGCACTCCAGATTTTAAGCTGCGGCGGCCGCCCACCCTGGCGCTGCGTGATCTGCGGCACGGCGACATCGCGCAGGAACTCGAAATGGCTCGGCTCGCGGAAGAAGTCGGTCTTGTTCGTGGTGACGCAGTCGATCAGATGGACGAGTTCGTCGTCCAGCCCGCCGCGCTCGAACAGATGCGCGCCATAGGCCTGCAGGCCGGGCAGCGCCAGCGCGCGCACGCGTTTGCGCAGCCGGCCCTCGACCATGGTGCGCTTGGTCTGCGGCAGCTTGATGCCGACGCGCGCCTCGATGAACCTCGCGATCGCGTTGAAATGCTTGTCGGAGAGATGGTCAAGAGGTGCGGATGCAGGCTGAGTGCTCATGTCAGGCGGCCTTCTCAGGCGCCACAGACGCGAGGCCCTGCAGGTCGTCGGCCTCCATCAGCCGCTCGAGATCGAAGACGACGATGAAGGCTTCGCCCTTGCGGCCGATGCCGGCGATGTAGTTCGACTGCCAGCGGCCACCGACATCGGGCGCCGCCTCGGTGTGGTCGTCGTCGAGGCCGGTGACCTCGAAGACGCGATCGGCGACGAAGCCAACGCCCATCGTGCGGCCCTTGACGGGCACGTCGAGGATGATGATCCGGGTCGCGTCGGTGGGCTCAGTGCGGGGCAGCCCGAGCTTGGTGCGCAGATCGACGATCGGGTATCCGGCGCCACGGACATCGATCATGCCGAGCAGAAAGTTCGGCGCATGCGGCAGCTTCGAGATCGGCCGCATGTCGAGGATCTCCCGGACGTTGCGGATGTCGATGCCGAACAGCTCCTGGTCGATGCCGAGCGTCAGATATTGGGCGGTATCAGCCATGATAAGCCTCGCGGTCAACGCTTGATGTGAAGGCCCGGCCCCTGCTCGCGCGGGAGGGCGGTGACGTTTTCGATGGCTCCGCAGTGTCCCCGAAGGTTCGATCACGCCTTTGAGCGAACTGCACGGGCCTGCTTTGAGTTGGATCAGGCTGGCATCGCGCGTGGAGCCCCCGCCCCACTGGGGCGAGGGCTCCTTGTCGTTGTCAGGAGGCGCGGCTGAAGGCGGCGTCTCGCTCGTCGCCGGCGTCGTCGAGGGCGAAGTCGAAGCCGCCCTTCGAGCCCTTGGAGCCCTTGGCGGAACGGCTGGGCGGCGGCGCCTTGCGGGGCTGGGCGGCGGCCTTCATCTGCCCGGCCTTGGCCTTGAGCTGGCCGACGGCACGGTCGGTCGCGGCGCCCGCATCGTTGGTCTTGAAGAAGGCGATGGTGGCCTGGAGCTGCTCGGCCTGGGAGGCGAGTACCTCGGACGTGGAGGAGACCTCCTCGGAGGCTGCCGCGTTCTGCTGCGTGACCTTGTCGAGCTGCTGGATCGCCTGGTTGATCTGGCTCGAGCCGACATCCTGCTCGCGACAGGCGGCGGTGATTTCCTCGACCAACTCGGCGGTCTTCTTGATGTCGGGCACGAGCTTGGCCAGCATCGCACCGGCCTCCTGCGCGACCTTGACCGTGTCGACCGAGAGCGTGCCGATCTCGGCCGCAGCCGACTGGCTGCGCTCGGCGAGCTTGCGCACCTCGGAGGCCACCACCGCGAAGCCCTTGCCGTGTTCGCCCGCACGGGCGGCTTCAACAGCTGCGTTGAGGGCGAGCAGATCGGTCTGGCGGGCGATCTCCTGCACGATGTTGATCTTCTGGGCGATGGTCTGCATCGCCTCGACCGCCTTGCCCACCGCGACGCCCGAGGCCTCGGCATCCTTAGCCGACTGGCTGGCCATCTTCTCGGTGGTGGAGGCGTTCTCGGCGTTCTGCTTCACATTCGCCGCCATCTCCTCCATCGAGGACGAGGCTTCCTCGGTCGACGAGGCCTGCTCGGTCGAACCCTGCGAGAGCTGCTCGGCGCTCGACGAAAGCTCCTGCGAACCCGAGGACATGTTCTCGGCGGCCGAATTCACCTGGCCGACGACCTCACGCAGCCTCGTCACCATGTTCTCCAGCGAGATCCCGAGCGTGTCCTTGTCCGAGAGCGGCTTGGCAGCGACCGTCAGGTCGCCATTGGCGATGGCGTCGGCGACGGCGGCGGTGGCGTTGAGGTTGGCCGTCATGGTATTGAGCGAGGCCACGAGATCGCCGATCTCATCCTTGCTCTTGACCGCGATGGTCTGGCTGAGATCGCCGAGGGCGACCGCGTTGGCCAGGCCCACTGCGCTGGCGAGGCCGCGGCTGATGCTGAGCGCGATCCAGGTGGCGGCGCCGACGGCGATCAGGAGCGAGCCGAGTACGATCGCGAGGAGGAGATTCTTGGCGAACTGGGCTTGCTCGGCCGCATTGCGGCTGATCTCGGCCATCTGAGCATTGGCCATCTTGCTGTAGACGCCGTAAGCGTCGCTGGCCTGCAGCGCCGCAGAGCGAACCTCCGTCATCGACATCTGCGTTGCCTTGATGGTGCCGGCCGCGGACGCGATCTTCGCCACGCGCAGGATCGAATCGATGGCCTTTTCGAAGGCGCCGAGCATCGCGCTCGTCGGAATGCCGGCCTCCTGCAGCGGCCCTGCGGTTTTGGCGAGCAACTGCCTGACGACGACCGCCTGGCTCTCGATCAGCTTGTGGTCCTTCTCGACCCCCTCGACCGTCGCCTCCGACAGCATCACCGAGACGAGGCGCGAAAGCTGCAACCATTCGAGGCGGGCATTGAGGAAGCCGATCCCGGCACGCAGCAAGTCGGGTGACGCCGCGGCATCGGTCGCCGCCGCCACCACGGGATTGGTCGCCGCCGTGACGGCGGCACTCAGACCTTGGGTCTCGCTGGCCCAAAGCGCGGCGGCACGGTTGGCCGAGTTCAGTTTGGCGTTGGCCAGGCTCCGCGACTGGGCCTCGACGAAGACCTTGCGCTTGGCATAGGCCTCATCGAGCACCTTTTTGCCCGCAGGCGAGGCGATGCCGTACAGTTCCGTATGGAGCTTGTCGGCGGCGGCGTGAAGGCTCGCATTTTCCGCGATGAACCGCTCCACGTCACTGTCGGTCGTCGACATGATCGCGTTCTTCTCAGAGCGCACCTCTAGCTGCATCTGGCTGGTCAACTCATCGACGGCCTGAATGCGCCTGGATTGTTGAATGATGTCGGTTTGGGCCGCCGTGACGGTGCCGAGTTCGACATAGGCGACGCCTCCCGCGATCATCAAGAGGGTGATCACGGCGCCGAAAGCACAAGACAGTTTAGCTTTTATATTGAAACGCATTGTATAGCCCTCCAGCTAGAAAATGGAACTCAACCCAGAATCTTGGACATCGCGGGAACGATGACGAAGTCGTCGTTCCATTTGGTGATGAAGCGGATGAACTCGGGCCGCCAATGGCTGCCCAGCCGCGGCGTCTGCTGGGTGTGCCGGGTCGAAACCTCGGTGACCTCGTAGACCTTGTCGGCGAGCAGCCCGAGCGCGACGGGGTCTCCGTCGATCTCGACCTCGACGACGACGATGCGCGTGTCGGCGGTGGCCGGCGTCTGCGGCATGCCGAAGCGGATGCGCAGATCGGCCAGCGGAATGACGTTGCCGCGGACATTGATCAGCGCCGGCAGGAAGCTGCGGGCGCCGGCGACGCGCGTCACCGGCACGGGGTCGATGATCTCGCGGACCATGTCGGTCTCGACCGCGAAGATCTCGTTGCCCAGCCCGACCATCAGCACCTGGAGATCGGTTTCGGCGAGGGGCGGCGCCCCGGCATGCGCGCCCTGCGGGCTCGCTTGCATCTGAACCTGGCTCATCACGCGGCCTCCGGCGTTCTGTCGCTCTCGGCCCGAGCCTGGCCGAGCGTCACGAGCTGGGCGACGTCCATGATCAGCGCCGCCGAGCCATCGCCGAGGATGGTCGCGCCCGAGAACATGGTGACGTCGGAATGCAGCTTCGACAGCGACTTGATCACCGTCTGGTGGCTGCCGATGATCTGGTCGACGACGAGGCCGACGCGGGTGTCCCCGATCGAGGAGACGATGACCTTCTGATGCGGATCGGGCTGGCCCTCCGCATCGAAGACGTCGCGCAGGCGCAGGAAGGGTACGAGCTCGCCGCGGACATTGAGGAAGCTGCGGCCCTTGGCTCGGGCTTCTGCCTCCGCCGTCAGCTCGATGCACTCCTCCACCGCCGAGAGCGGGATGATGTAGCGGCCCTCGCCGACGCGGATCAGCAGGCCGTCGATGATGGCCAGCGTCAGCGGCAGGCGCAGCGTCACCGAGGAGCCGTGGCCGGGAATCGTGGTCAGGTCGATGGTGCCGCGCATCGCCTCGATGGTGCGCTTGACCACATCCATGCCGACGCCGCGGCCCGACAAGGCCGAGATCGTCTTGGCGGTGGAGAAGCCGGGATGGAACAGGAACTGGTGGATCTCGTGTTCGCTGAGATTGGCGCCGGGCGCGATCAGCCCGTTCTCCTCCGCCTTGGCGCGGATGCGGGCAGTGTTGAGGCCGGCGCCGTCGTCCTGCACGGTGACCAGCACCTGCGCGCCGACATAGCGCGCCGAGAGCTCGATGCGGCCCGTCGCCGATTTCGAGGTGCGGGCCCTATCGTCGGCATTCTCGATGCCGTGGTCGATGGCGTTGCGGATGAGATGGACCAGCGGATCGGCGAGACGCTCGATCATGGTCTTGTCCATCTCGGTGTCCTCGCCGATCGTGACGAAATCGACCGGCTTGCCGAGATCGCGCGAGAGATCGTGGACGAGGCGGCGGAAGCGCCCGAAGATCGAGCCCATCGGCACCATGCGCACGCCCATGGTGGTGTCGCGCAAGCCAGACGCCAGGCGCTCGATCTCCTCGGCGATCGCCTTGATCGCGAGATCGCCGCCGGAATGGGCGATCTGGCTGAGGCGGGCCTGGGCGATGACGAGTTCGCCGACCCGGTCCATCAGCTCGTCGAGGCGCTCGGCCTGGACGCGCACCGTCGTGGTGCCCTTGTCCTCGGCGCGGCGGTTCAGCTCGGCCTTCTCGGGAGCGGGAGCCGCGGCGGCGGGCGCAGCTGCGCGGGCGGCCGGAGCGGGAGCCGGGGCGGCCTTGGCCTGTGCAGCGGGCTCGGCGACCGCGGGAGCCGCATCGCCCGGCATCGACATGTCGAGGCCGAAACCGGGCTGCCCGGCTTCGGCGAGCGGCGTGACGACCAGCTTCATCTCGTCGCGGACGAACATGAAGACGTCCTCGATCTCGTCCTGCGAGCAGGCGCTGTCGAGCGTCACGGTCCAGGAGATCAGGCAGGCCTCGGGATCGAGTTCCTCGATGACCGGCACGGCGCCGAGATCGGCCTCCACGGTGCAGGGCCCAAGCGCGCGCAGATCGTCGAGCAGGACGAGCGGGTTGGTGCCGTTGCGCAGGATCTCGGGCTCGAAGGCGATCTCGATGCGCCAGCCGGCCTGGGCCGGCTCCTCCGCGGACGGTCCGTCGGCGGCGTCGGGCTCGCCGACGGGGGCTGCGCCCGTCGCGGGGGCGGAGCCGCCGCCGATCAGGCGCTGGAGCTCCTCGACGATCGCCTCGCCGATGATCGGGTCGGTGGAGTCGGGATCCTCGATCAGCGTGCGGATATAGTCGCGCGCCGAGAGGGAGACCGTGACGATGTCGTGGTTGGCGTCGATCTTGCCCTTGCGGATCAGGTCGAAGGCGGTCTCGAAATCATGGGTGAAGGCCGCGACCTTGTCGAAGCCGAACATCGCGCCCGAGCCCTTGATCGTGTGCAGCGCCCGGAAGGCGGCGTCGATCAAATCGCGATCCTGCGGCGTCTGGCCGAGATCGAGCAGCACGGTCTCGAGCGAATCGAGCAGCTCGGCGGCTTCCTGCCGGAAGATGTCCGTCGGATCGAGTTCCATCAGGCCCTCACGAGTTTGGCGACCACCCCGAGGAGCTGCTCGGGCTTGAACGGCTTGGTGATCCAGCCCGTCGCGCCGGCGGCCTTGGCCTCCTGCTTGACGGCATCGTCGGATTCGGTGGTCAGGAAGACGATCGGCACGCCCATGAAGGCCGGCAGCGCGCGCAGCGCCTTGATCATCTGCATGCCGTTCATCACGGGCATGTTGAGGTCGGTGATGACGAGGTCGAAGCTCTGCGCCTTGGCCTTGGCGAGGCCCTCCGCGCCGTCGCCGGCCTCCACGACAATGTGCCCGGCCGGTCCCAGCACGAGCTTGATCATCTGCCGGACGCTCGGCGAATCGTCGACAGTGAGAATGGTGGCCATGGTCAGTTCCCGGAAAGTTCGGAAGGCACGGCACCGGGGGGCGTCACCCCGGCGCGCAGGAAGGCGGAGCGGGCGCTGTCGGTCATCCCGGTCAACGCGAAAGGCAGGCCGCGCGCCGCGTAACTGCGCTGCGCGCTGACGATCGTCTGTACGAAGGTGATGTCGGCCTGCTCGACGCCGGCGCAGTCGATCTCGATCCCGGCCCCGGCTCCGAGAAGACCGACGAGGGACGCGGCCGTTGCCTTGGCGTGACGTAGGGTACAATCCGCCCCTGCCGTATATGATGCGCGCTCCATGGCAATGTTCTTGCTCATCACGTTCCTAATCTAACCTTACGTCAGCCGAGAATTCCGTGCTCGATATATAGAATTTAGATCAAATAACTTATTTTTTAGTAAAAAATACTGTTTTCCTATTTAATTTCTTTGATACGGAGATTCGCCGCCGGAGTCGGGGGGGGGCGCAGCCGGAGTCAGCGCCGGCTGAGATGGCGGCGTTTGGTTAACCATGCCGGATCGTGGTACTTTAAGTCAGGAAACCAGCCGCAGAGCGGCCCCGGAGGCTGCTCAAGGATCGGGCAGGCACGGTCGTGCCAGAACGGGTCAGCGGCGGCGACGGGTCTGGGAGGGCTGCTCGCCGAAGGCGTTGCGATAGTCGAGGGCGAAGTGCCCGCGGTTGACGAAACCCCAGTGCCGGGCGATCGCCTCGATCGAGCGCGTGGAGCCGGGCTCGATCAACTCGGCGCGCACCGCGGCCAGGCGCACCTGCTTGATATAGTCGTGCGGCGAGACCTGCTTGTGACGCCGAAAGCCTTCCTGCAGCGTCCGCAGGCCTATACCAACGGCGTCGGCGACCTCCTGGACGGTAAGCGGCCCATCTTTGTGCGCGTCGATGACCTCGACCGCCCGCCTGATCTGCCAAGGTGCCGGGGGGGGCGCCGTCCTCTCGAACCAGGAAGCATAGCGGTGAGGGAAGCGCGCTAGGATAAGCATAACCAGTCCATCGCGCAGCAGACTTGCCGCATGGGGCGCCAATGTCAGCGGGGCGTGGCCTGAGAGGCCCGCCTCGATCGCACTCATCATCGCGACGATCGTCGCGCCCTCGGGGGAAGCCACATCGAACGTGCCGGCAATGTCCAGTTGCCCGGGCGCAGGCCGCTCGAATGTGGCCTCGAGGATGCGGGCGACCTCCTCACCTGGCATGGTGAAGGTCGTGTGCACGCTGCCGCGCGCATACTCAATGGACTTGCAGAGTCCGGTGTTGAGGAGGAGCCCCCGCCCCGGCACCGCGGCCAGCGTCTGCAGCCCGGCGGAATAGAGGCTGCCTCCGGCGGCGGCGACGATGATGGTGAGATCGTCCTTGGCATCGCCGTGTTTCAGCCGCATCCCGGCGGGATATTCGGCGCGAATAAGATGGGCTCCTGCCAGCACATGGGCTGTTAGCCTCGCCTCGAAGCCATGCGGGCCGAGCGGCCCGAGAGGCTCAAGCCTGAGATCGCGGCGCAGGCGCGCGTTCAGCCAGGACTGGGTCTCGCTGATGTGGCGGCTTACGAACGAGTGCGGTCGCTCGCCTGGGAAGCTCCCGGACGGCCGGTCTGCTGCGGCAGGTAGCTGTGGCGTGGTCGTCACCGCTCCAATTGACGCGATTGACGTTTGGTAATCAAGCCCCGTAAGTGTGTAGCACATCTAGCCGGACGGCGCAGGAACACGGCCGGGCTCGGCGAACGATCATGACCCTCTGCGGTTGGACAGATAACGGAGACGGGGAAGAGAGATCACGCCGTAGACCATCATGACAAGGCACCTCCCCTCACGAGCTTCTGCGCATGGCCAGCGACTAGCTCGCCCAGATCCTGACGTTATCCAGACGGTCGCCTCGATGCCCTTGGTGGGGCGGCCCGCGATATCTGTGAGATCACACGACAACCCGATGCAAGTCACTTCTCGCAGCTGGCTTTCGGGCCGGTCTCTGCTATGAATGATGAAAGTTCAGTATTGCCACTTTCCTTTGACACCCAATCCCTGCGGACATCAAAAAACGCGTTTGATTTCAATGTTTAGCCGCCCATAATGGAGGTTCGAGTCCTCTCCTGGGCACCACTCTTTTTCCTCAGCAGGATAAAGAGATACGGTCTTTCAATGGCTTGTCGCGAATTCGCTTCTGTACAGCGTCTTCACAAATGGCCCTCGCAGGACCCATCCCCTCACTACCAAGTCGGGATCCTACTACCTCAACGTTCGGGTTCCGAACGAACTCCGGGAGGTCGCGCGCGGCCGTCCCGTGACCCTGCCGATCAACGGCGAATCGGTCACCGTGACCGTCTCCGACAAGGTCTACATGTCGCTGCGCACCAAGAGCGCGCGCGAGGCCAAGGACCGCTTCCAGATCGCCCTGAACAGGCTGGCTGTGATTCAGCACCGCAGTGCGACCCCGCCTCAAGTTCGGTCTAAGACACTAAACTTATTAGGTTTTATCTTTTTTGTGAGGGTTCACGACCGGCGCCGGCCGCGAACCCTCCATGAACAGCAATATGCCTTTCAAATCAATGAGGTATAAGCAGAACTCGTAGGGTCAATCTTCGGCGCTTGCTCACACGCATCCGGGCCTCCAGGTCCACGTCGCTGAGAAGCGCCCCCGTCCTCTCGTCCGTTCCGCGCATCCCGATCCTCCCCAACGCAGAGGAGTGAATCACGCAAAGGACAGATCCACGAGCCGCTTTTTCAACTGCCTGCTAGTTGATGAGCTTCGCCCCGGCTCGTCGCAGTGGCAAGCCGTTCCATCTAGCTATGGCATCTTCGATTACGTGTTGGACGGCACGCCTATTGACGCCCGCGCTGCGGCCATTGCCTCGCCGAGACGGTCGAGCGCCCAGTCGAGTTCGGCGTCACTGATTGTCAGCGGCGGCGAGAAGCCAAAGCTCGAGGGGCCCTTGGCTGTCGTGGACAGGCCGTGATCGCGCAGAAGGTCGATGATCGCGGCGATGGGCAAGCTGGCTTCGCCGACGCGGTCCGGGTCGAGACCGATCGCCAGCAGCAGACCCTTGCCGCGGACATGGTCGATCAGCGGGGTTTTTGCGCGCATCCGAGCGACCCGCGCACGGATCTCCGTTTCTAGCCACGCGGCGCGGGCGATCAGCCCGTCGCGCTCGATGATCCCGATCATCGTCAGCGCCGCCCGCGTCGTCACCGGGTTCTTCTCATGGGTGTAGTGGCCGAGCGACAGCTCGGGCGCCAGGTTGAGGCGCGCATCGGCGATCACCGCGGCGATCGGCAGGATGCCGCCGCCGAGCGCCTTGCCGAGCACCACGGCATCCGGCGTCGCGCCGACATGCTCGAAGGCGAAGAAGCGGCCGGTCTTGCCGAGGCCGGAGGGAATCTCGTCGAAGATCAGCAGGACGCCATGCGCATCGCAGAGCTGCCGGATCTGCGGCCAGAGCCAGGGCGGCGGCACATGGCAGTTGGATCGGATCGGCTCGGCGATCAGAGCGCCGATCCGCGAGGACGCCTCCAGCACCCGCCGGACATCCCCCACCATGCGCGCCGCGCCATCATCAGGATGCCAGTAGGGCGTGACATGGTGGCGTCCGGGCAGGAACGGGCCGAGCCTGGCGTCGGGCGCGGTGCATGACAGGCCGAACGCGCCGAACCCATGCCCGTGATAGGAGCCTTCGATCGAGATCGTCTCGGGCCTGCCCGTCGCGACGCGGGCGAGCTTCAGGGCGATCTCGATCGCGTCCGAGCCGCCCGTGGCGAAGAGAACCCGGGCCGGTGGTCCCGGCCATTTCGACAGGAGCTTTTCCGCCAGCGCCACCGCCGGCTCGTTGGTGAAACGCCGCGGCGAGAACGGCAGCCTGTCGAGCTGGTCCTTCAGCGCGGCGATCAGTTCGGGATGGGCGTAGCCGATATGGTGGGCGGTGTTGCCGTGCAGGTTGAGCAGGCGCCGGCCCGTGTCATCCTCCAGCCAGACGCCGTCGACCGCGTGCAGGGCCGAGACGCAGGGACTGGAGCCATCCTGATGGAAGAAGGCGGCGGCATCGCGCGCAACCAGATCCCCGCTCATCGCGCATCGCCTCCCGCCGAAACCACCAGCCCGCACCCGCAGCGGGACGGCCAGCGCCAAGCTATGGCGCAGGCCTCGCCAAAGATGGCAGCGGCACGCGCAGGATCGGGGTCAATGGTGGCGCTGCCGACATGCGTGGGCATAGGTGAGCTTGACGACCCTTTGGCGACAGCCGCAATGGCCGCAATCTGCGGACGACAGGCTCCGGCCGGCCGCGAGTTCGGGTGTCACGCAAACGTCGTGCATCCGCCCTATCCGCTCTCGCTAGGTCATCACGAGATGACGGGTCTGGGGGAATCGCTGACATGTTCAAGCACGTTCTGGCCGCGAGCATCGCGGGTTTTGTGGCTCTGGCGCCCGTGGCGGGCGTGGCCCAGCAGCGGACACTCACTGTTTACTCCTCGCTCGACGAAGATCAGGCCAAGGCGCTGATCAAGGGCTTCGAGGCCAAGCATCCGCAGGTGAAGGTCAATGCGATCCTCGGCTCGACCGCGCCGATCATCGCCCGCGTCATCGCCGAGGCAGCATCGCCGCAGGCCGACATCATCATGGGCAATGCCGTCTCCGCCCTGATGGCGGCCGATGCGCGCGGCCTGCTGCTGCCCTACAAGCCGGCCCATTACGACAAGGTTGCGCCGGTGATGCGCGATGGCCGAGCCGAGCCGGTCTGGGTGGGCATCGACGCCTGGGCGTCGTCGCTCTGCTTCAACACGGTTGAGGCCGCCAAGAAGAACATCCCGGCGCCCAAGAGCTGGGCCGACCTGACGAACCCGGTCTACAAGGGCCAGATCACCATGCCCTCGCCGCTGTCGTCGGGCACCGCGCTTCTGGCGGTCAATGGCTGGCTGACCGTCTTCGGCGAGAAGGGCGGCTGGGAGTTCATGGACAAGCTGCACGAGAATGTCTCGAAATACGGCCATTCCGGCTCGGCGCCCTGCCGCCAGGCGGCGTCCGGCGAGACCCTCATCGGCATTTCCTATGCAACGCCGGGCGTGAAATCGATCAACGAAGGTGCCCCGATCCAGATCATTCTGCCGTCCGAAGGACTCGGCTGGGAAATCGAGGCGGCCGCCATCGTCAAGGGCGCCAAGAACCTCGCCGACGCCAAGGCGATGTCGGACTGGATCTCCTCGCGCGAGGCGGCGGAGATCTCGTCAAAGTTCCTGCCGATCACGGCTTATGACGACATTCAGTCCCTCCCCAAGAACTACCCGGTGGACGAGAAGTCGAAGCTGCTGAAGATGGACTTCGCCAAGCTCGCCGCCAGCCGCGAGGCCGTCATGGCCGAATGGCAGAAGCGCTACGGCGTCAAGGTTCCGCCGAAGTCCTGATCGGCCGAACCCGGGACGGTCCGAAAGAGCGAGCCATGACACTTGAGACGGTTTCTCTTTCGGTCGCTCCGAGCTTGGAAACATCAGGGGCGAGCGCCAGCGCTCGCCCCTTCCTGTCTCTGTCGGGCCTGACCAAGCGCTACGGCACCGCGACCGTGGTGCAGGATGCGAGCCTCGACGTGATGCGCGGCGAACTCCTCTGCATCCTCGGCCCCTCCGGCTGTGGCAAGACCACGCTTCTGCGTTTGATCGCCGGTTTCGAGACCGCCGATTCCGGCTCGATCCGGCAGGACGGGCAGGAGATCAGCGCCGACCCGCCGGAGGCGCGCGATTTCGGCATCGTCTTCCAATCCTATGCCCTGTTTCCCAACCGCACCGTCGCGGGCAATGTCGGCTTCGGGCTCGAAATCCTGCCGATGTCGCGCGCCGATCGCGCGACCCGCATCCGCGAACTGCTCGAGTTGGTGGGCCTCGAGGGGCACGCGCAGAAATACCCCAGCCAGATCTCCGGAGGCCAGCAGCAGCGCGTCGCCCTGGCGCGCGCGCTCGCCTTGTCGCCCGGGCTTCTCCTGCTCGATGAGCCGCTCTCGGCGCTCGATGCCAATGTCCGGGCCAGCCTGCGCGACGAGTTGCGGGCCTTGCAGCGGCGCGTCGGTGTCACCAGCATCATGGTCACGCATGACCAGCAGGAAGCCCTGTCCATCGCCGATCGCGTCGTGGTGATGAATGCCGGGCGGATCGAGCAGGTCGGCGCGCCCGCCGAACTCTACCATCGACCGGCCAACCTGTTCGTCGCGCGCATTCTGGGTGAGATCAACGCCCTGCCCGTCAGGTCTGTCTCCGGGACGAGCGTCGAGAGCCAGGGGCTCTCTTTCCAGCTCGCTCAGCCTTTGGGTTCGGAGAAGCCCGGTGCGTTTGTCTGCTTTCGTCCCGCCGCCGTCATGCTGGCTGGCGCAGGGGAACTGGCCTCGCCAGGGATTGGCGCCCGCGTGACGGCGACCGCGTTTCTGGGGGACCGGCTGCGCCTGACCCTGCTTCCGGACGAGGCCGACGCGCCGGCCATCACGGCCGAGGTGCCGTTCCCTCGTTTTGGCGCGCCGCCGGAGCCGGGCGATCACGTCACCTTCGGTGTCGCCCCCAGCCAGCTTTTCCTGCTCGACGATCATGGTTGAGGCAGCGACCGCCGCGGACAGGCGATCCCGCCCGATCATGCCGGATCTGACGGGGGCGGCGCTGCCGCCGATCCTGTTGCTGTTGCTCGGGATCATCACCGTCCTGCCGATCTCGGCCCTGCTGCTCCGCGCCTTTCTGGCGCGGGACGGCGGCTTTGTCGGCCTCGACAACTTCATTCGCTATGCGACCGAGCCAGGCCTGGCCGTCGCCGCCTGGAATTCCGCGAGCCTGTCGGCCATCTCCACCGTCATCGTCATGGCGCTGGCGTTTCCCTATGCCTACGCGCTGGTGCGCACGCGCATCCCGGGCCGGGGCTTCTTCCGGCTGATGGCGCTTCTGCCGCTGCTGGCCCCGTCTCTGCTGCCGGCGTTCGGAATGGTTTTCCTGTTCGGCAACCAGGGCTGGCTGAAGCACTGGCTTTTCGGGGAAAGCCTCTACGGGCCGGTCGGGATCGTCATGGCCAGCGCCTTCTATGCATTCCCGCATGCGGTTCTGATTCTCAGTGCGGGGCTGTCTGCCGGAGACCAGCGCCACTATGAGGCGGCGCGCGCGCTGAAGGCCGGTCCCTGGCGACGCTTTGTGACGGTGACGCTGCCGTCCTGCCGCTATGCGGCCATCAGTGCAGCCTCGATCGTCTACATCCTGGTCTTCACCGATTTCGGCATTCCCAGCGTCGTCGGCGGGTCCACCAATGTGCTCGCCACCGACATCTACAAGCTCGTGATCGGCCGCTTCGATTTCGAGATGGGCGCGGTCGTCGGCGTCCTGCTGCTGCTCCCGGCGGTCATCGCCTATGGCATCGACTGGTTCGCGCGGCGCAGCCAGCGCTCGATGATCACCGGGAAATCGGTGCCGATCGAGCCTGAGCGGCTGGTCTGGCGCGACGCGGCGCTGTTTGGATTCGCTGGTGTGGTGACCTGCGCCATCCTCGCCATCCTTGGCATGGCGATCTATGGATCACTGGTGCGGTTCTGGCCCTATAACCTGACGCTCGGCCTGCAGAATTACGAGCGGCTCTTCACCGACGACGATGAATTCCGCGCGCTCGGCAATTCGCTCGTGCTCGCTGCCGGGACCGCGCTGATCGGGACGACGATGGTGGCGCTGTCGGGCTGGCTGGTCGCGCGCCGGCTCGGCGCGAGCGGCGTGCGCAACGGCTTGCAGGCTGTCGCGATGGTCCCTGTTGCCGTTCCAGGCCTCGTGCTCGGGCTCGGTTATGTCTTCTTCTTCAACAACCCCACCAACCCGCTGCATGGGCTGCAGGGCACGATGCTCCTGATCATGCTCTGCACGGTCGCGCATTTCTACACCGTGCCGCATCTGATGGCGGTCAACGAGCTGCAGCGGCTGGATCGCGAGATCGACATGGCGGCGCAGGCCCTGCGCGTACGCCCGGCGGGCGCGGCGCGGCGGGTTTATCTTCCTGTCCTCATGCCGACACTGGTCGATGTCGCCGGCTACTTCTTCGTCAACGCCATGACCACCGTGTCGGCCCTGATCTTCCTGTTCACCGCGCAGACGCGCGTCGCGGCGATCGCGGTCATCAACCTCGTCGAGGGGAGCCGCATCGGCCAGGCGGCGGCTTTCGCCGTGCTGATCATGGCGATGTCGATGGTGGCGACCGCGATCCAGATGGTCCTGCGTGGGCTCGTCCTGCGGTCGCAGAGTTGGCGCCGGCGCACGACATGACCGAGCCGGACCTGCTCAGCTTCGCTCATCGCCTCGCCGATGCCTCGGGCGCGGCGATCCTGCCCTGGTATCGCGCCAGGCCGGCGATCACCGACAAGGGTGCGGCGTCCGGGTTCGATCCGGTCACGGAGGCGGATCGGGCGGCAGAGCTGGCCATTCGCGCACTGATTGGGGCCCACCACCCGGACCATGGCATCATCGGCGAGGAGTTCGGTCGCCACAACGCCGATGCCGAGTATGTCTGGGTGATCGACCCGATCGACGGCACGAAAGCCTTCATCTCCGGCCAGCCCGTCTGGGGCACCCTGATCGCGTTGCTGCACAGGGGCGAGGCGGTTGTCGGCCTTCTCGACCAGCCTTTTCTGCGCGAGCGCTATTGGGGCGATGGTACGCGTGCTTTCGGCCGGCGCGGGGAGCAGGTCTTCCCACTCCAATCAAGGCCGTGCATCGCGCTCGCTGACGCGACGGTGTGGGTGAGCTCATCGATCGCACGGGACCCCACCGCCCATGCCGCCGTCGAGCGCCTCGGCGCGGCGGTACGCATGCTGGTCTATGGCGGCGATTGCTTCTCGCTGGCGATGCTGGCGGAGGGGCATATCGACATCGCGATCGGCTGGGGCGGGTTCGAGATCTACGATATCGCCGCGCATATCCCGTTGGTCGCCGGAGCCGGCGGACTCGTCACGGCGCTCGACGGCTCGGACGCGCTGCGCGCCAACGGGATGCTCGCTGTTGGCGATCCGACGCTACGTCACGCGACTCTCGCCGCGCTCGGTTGGCCTCAACGGTGAAAGGCAAGAGCCACGACAGTCATCGTCGTCTGGCCTGAAACGAAAGAACGCCACGGGAGCGCTCTCAGACTCGGTAGCGCATCCCTACCATCGCACGGTTCAGTCGATCCGTTGCAGGCTCGCTCCGTCGCCGAGCTCGGCGCACCTCGCAGCCAAGCTTCACGACATTGCTGGGCAGCGACACCCAGAGCGCCAAAGTCTGCTATGCTACTTTCCCAGATCAATGCCGAGCCCATCGAAGCCGGGAACCGTTACCGGCGCACCAGCGCTGAGCTACGCCCTTCGCCGCATGAACGCTAGCCACGCCGCCGCCACACACGATGTCGGCGGCAGGCAGTCACTGCGGCGCTGGTCGAGAGTGGGGCGACCATGACGGCCGGGGCGCCAGCCGCGGATATGGCGGCAGCTCCGCGCAGTGGGATCGTCTTGCCCCTGAAGTCGGTCACTGACCGCCGGCGGCTTTGGCGAGGCCGGCGAGCGCGCCGGCCATCGCGGTCAGCGGCTCGTCCTGTCCGGTGATCCGATAACGCTCCTTCAGCGCCGACGGCGGCGTATAGGCGATCATGACCTTCCCGGTCCCGTCCTGCCAGACCAGCATCTTCATCGGCAGTTCGATGGCGACCGATGGCTGGGCCAGCATCAACGGCGTGCCGAGGCGCGGATTCCCGAACATGATGACCTCGGTCGGCGGCATCTCCAGCCCGGCGGCCTTGGCCGCGGCGGCGTGGTCGATCCGCGCAGCGATGCGGATGCCGCGCTTCTCGAGTTCGGCCGCCAGCCGGTCCGAGGTCTCCTTCACGGCGAACCGGCTTTCGACCGTGGCGAGGTTCTGGGACAGCGCCGTCGCGCTCGTCAGCAGCAGGGCGGCAAGACTCATGGCCAATGCGCGTGTCATCTGGTGAACTCCGACTGCGAGGTTTTGGGGATCAGGACTTCTTCACGCCGCAGGCCGCACCGCCCAGGACGCAGAACGTGGCGCAATAGCGATGGTTCAGGGGAACCGGGACATCCGCCTGCTTCAGCGTGCGGCCGAGCTCGAACCGCTCGTCATAGGCGATCAGGGTACAGGCCACGACCGCCGGCGCATCGGCGCCCTTGCGCCGCACGACCATTCGCGAAGTCGCGCACATGACGTCGTCCGGGCTCTTGTCGAGAATGCCCCAGCACGCCTCGGTGATCTCCGGCGGGTTGCCGTCGGGGGTCATCTCCGGAAAGATCACCAGTTGGACCGGGTCGTCGCAGTCGACTGCGATCGCCTCGCGATCGAACAGCTCGCGATAACCCGCGCGTGCGACCGTCTCCGGCTCGGCGTCCAGATGCCGACCGGCGATCTCGATCTGGAAGCCCTCCCTCGAGAGGAAGCGCAGGCCTTCCATCGCCTTGGCGAAGGAGCCCGCACCCCGCTCCGCGTCGTGGATGTCGGGTCGATGGCTGTCGAGGGACACACGGAAGCGCAGCAACCCGCCATGGGCCTCGCGCAGCCGCC
This sequence comes from Allobosea sp. R86505, assembly GCF_042466375.1. Lineage (NCBI taxonomy): Bacteria > Pseudomonadati > Pseudomonadota > Alphaproteobacteria > Hyphomicrobiales > Alloboseaceae > Allobosea > Allobosea sp. R86505. Next base: position 4,740,786 of record NZ_JAXHPY010000001.1, read on the forward strand.
TGAGCTGCTCCTGGCGCCGCATCATCGGCCGCATCGCATTGGTGAGCACGAGCGTCTCGAACCCACGCTCCAGCGTCTCCGTCAGGATCGCGATCATGTCGCGGTTCATGAACGGTTCGCCGCCGGTGAAGCCGATCATCCGGACCGGCAGCCGCTCGGCCCGCACTTCATCGAGATAGGCCGTGACATCGGCCAGCGAGAGGTAGACCAGCCGGTCGTTGCTGGGGGAGCTCTCGATGTAACAGTTCTGGCAGGTGATGTTGCACAGCGTGCCCGTATTGAACCAGAGCGTTTCCAACCGCTTGAGATGGACGCGCGCGCGCCGCTCGCCCTTGGCGGTCCGCACAGGATCGACAAACTTGGCCGTGATAAGGGTTGGCGCGTTCACATCTGGCTCCGGCGTCATTCATGTGAAGATACGCGCAAGGCGACCGCTTCGTTACGGCGTCCCCGAACTTTTTGTCGTGAGGCTCGGCGCGCAACGCACCGGGTGGGGGGTGGAAGGCGGGCCGCCCCGGCTGACCGGGCTCCACGCGCCCGCCTCACGCAAAGCTGCTTTGCGGAGTGGCGCGGTCGCTTGTAACAAAACGGCAGTCCGGCCCGAATGAATGGAAGCGGCGTGCAAGAACGCAAGCCAGACCACGAAGACGAATGGAGCCGCCTGATGCGACTGGCGCTCGATGGCGATCAGGTCGCCTACAAGACGCTGTTGGCCGCCCTCGTTCCGCATGTGCGCGGGAGGGTGCGGCATGGTCTGGCGCGCTCGGGGCGCGGACAGGCGGAGGTCGAGGACATCGTTCAGGAAACGCTTCTCGCCGTCCATCTGAAGCGCGCGACCTGGGATCGGTCGATGCCGCTGACACCCTGGCTGAACGCCGTGACGCGACACAAGACGATCGACCTCCTGCGCCGCGTGGGCGCGCGCGGCGAGGTCGATCTCGACGACGCCGTCGAAACCCTCGCCGCGCCTGATGACGGCGGCGAGAGCCAGCTCGATGTGCAGCGCATGCTGTCGGTCCTCGACGGGCGCCAGCGTCAGATCGTGGAGCAGGTGTCGCTCGCCGGACGAAGCGCAGCCGAGGTCGGCGGTCAACTCGGCATGAGCGAGGGTGCGGTGCGGGTTGCGCTGCATCGGGCCCTGAAACAGCTGGCCCGGACCTTCAAGGGGAGAGCCGATGCGGACTGACGACATGATCGACGTGCTGGTTCAGGATCTGCCGAACCAGCCGAAACCCGTCAGCACGATCCTGCTGCGCTGGTGGCCGGCAGCGGCTGCGCTCACAGGTGCCGGCTTTCTGGCGCTCACCGGCGTGCGCCCCGATCTCGTTACGGCGGGCCTGGCGCCGACGCTGCTGAAGCTGATGCTCGGCGCGCTGATCGCCCTGAGCGCGATCTCGGGCGCGCTCGACCTCTCGCGGCCGGAGGCCCAGGCTTCGGCGGCCTCGAAATGGCTCCTCGCCGTCGTCGGGTTCCTCGGCCTCGTCGTGGCGACCGATCTCCTGCGCTACGGTCTCGACGGCTGGTGGGCGAGGCTCTTCGGCAAGGGCATCGTCACCTGCCTAACGCTGGTTCCGGCCCTGGCGGCCCTGCCGCTGATCGCCTCGCTCACGATCCTCCGGCGCGGAGCCACGACCGAGCCTGTCGCCGCCGGCGCGCTGGCCGGCCTCGCCTCCGCCGGCCTCGCCATCCTCGCCTACGGGCTGTTCTGCAACGAGGACAGCCCGCTCTTCGTCGCGACCTGGTACAGCCTCGCCGCCCTGATCGTCGGCCTGGCGGGCGCGGCGCTCGGCCGCGCACTGCTCCGCTGGTGACGCGCAGTCCTGCCGGCTCGTCCGTTTCGATGGACCCGGACATGACGGCGCCACGGGAGCGATGCTCCCGCAAGGGTCAGCGCCGAAATTCCGAAAAGCGCCGCATGAACCGTCTGTCGATCCAGTCCTTCCAGCGCCAGACCCACCGGCCCTCGACCGCGAACCAGCCGCCACGGCCGGCGATGGCGGACCCGTCGCCGGTCATCAGGATCGTCAGATAGTTCCGGTCCGGCCGATGCGGTGCCAGCACCTCGCCGCGTGCCCTGCGGCGCAGGTTGGCGGTGAGCGCCGCACCCTGTCGGACGGCGAAGACACCGGCTTTCGGCGTCGGCTCCTCGACCACGGTCGCGCAATCACCGACGGCGAAGACTGCGGGATCGTCGATGCAGGTCAGGCACCGCGCCGTCTGCACGAAACCATGGCGATCCGTGGGAAGCCCGGTCGTGGCCAGCCAGGAGGGAGCCCGCGCGGCGGTGGATACGAGCACCGCATCGGCCGTGACGAAACGCTTGTCCTGCGCGCGCAGACCTTGGGCGTTGATCTCGACGACACGGAAATCGTCCAGCAGGGTCACGCCGTGACGGGCCAGCGCGGCTCTCGCCCGCCGGCGCACGCCGTCATTGAGCGTGGCGACGAGCCCGCTGCTCGCGGCGAGACCGATCCAGAACGGCCGGCCCTTCGGATCGAGCCCCGTCAGCCGCGCCTTCAACGCCAGCGCAAGCTCCACCCCGGCCGCGCCCCCGCCGACCAGGACGATGCGGCGCGGGCCATCGGCCCTGGCGGCCGCCTCCAGGAGCGCGTCCAGACGCGCGATGAAGCTGCTGATGGGCTTGACCGGGATGCCGTGCTCCTCGGCGCCGGCGATGCCCGACAGATCGGGCGTGATGCCGATATTGAGCGAGAGCGTGTCGTAGGGAACGCGGTCACCATTCTCCGTGGTCAGCGACCGCCGGGCGCGGTCGATGGCGGCGGCCGCGGACTGGACCAGCGTCACGCCGCAGACGCCGGCCAGCCGGCCGAGATCGATGTGCATCTCGGCATGGCTGTAGAGCCCGGCGACATGACCCGGCAGCATGCCCGAATAGGGCGTCAGCAACCGGTCGGTGACCAGCGTGATCGTCATGCCGGGCTCGGGCCGCTGCGCCAGCGCGCGGATGACCTGCACATGGGCGTGCCCCCCGCCGACGAGAACGAGCCGGTGCCCGGTCATGGCCGTGCCTCCGCCATGCCCGCCAGAGCGGCGCGGGTGAAGGCCGCCGCTTCGCCGCCGCCCGCCAGGCTGGCGCGCAACCAGTCGAGATCGGCGGCCTCGTCGATGTCGCGTTGCGGCGGCAGCATCTGCACGTTCAGGCCGGCCGCGTCGGCGCGGCTCAGCGTCTCGCGCAGCACACCCGAGGTGCTCCATGGCATCGGTGCGAAGAGGGAGGCTGCCGCCTTCAGCGAGCGCACGCCGATCAGGCAATAGCCGCCATCGACGCTCGGGATCAGCACGATCCGGCGGTCATCGCCCTCGCGAAGGCTGCGTGAGGAGGCGGCGATGACCTCGCCGGTGATCAGCGGGACATCCGCGCCCATGATGATCGCGCCACCCGGGCAGCGCTGCAGCAGCCGGGCGAGGACATCGTGCATCGTCGGACCGAGATCGCCGGCGTCGGCAAACTCCAGGGGCCATCCTGGGCCGAGGATCGCGCCGATCTCGGCCGCGGCGTCGGCCGGGCGAAAGAACGCCGCAAGGTCGAGCCGCTGCAGGCGGGCCGCCGCGACGGCGGCGGCGGCGCAATCCTCGAGGAAGGCGCGCGCCAGGCGCGCCGCCCTGTCGGGGCCGATGGCCGCGGCCAGCCGGGTCTTGGCCGTGCCGGGCCGCGGCGGCTTGCACATCAGGCCGAACCCGATCGGCGCCTCGCTCAGCATCAGGGCGTCTCCCGGCGCGGCGGGCGCAGAGCCTCGCGGCCGATGACCCAGAGAATCTTGACGCCCGCCCTGACCGCGCCGCCGAGCGTCCCCGAGACCTTGGAGACGCCGATGCGGCGCCGGTAGTCGACAGGGATTTCGATCGTCCTGAGGCGCTTGCGCGCCGCCTTGATCTGCATCTCGACCGTCCAGCCGAAATTGAGGTCGGCCATTCCCAGCCGCTCGAACTCGCGACATGAGACAGCGCGGAACGGCCCGAGATCGGTGAATCGCTCGCCCCAGACCAGCCGGATCAGCGAACAGGCGAGCCAGTTGCCGAAGACCTGCTGGGGCGTCAGCGCGCCGCTTTCGCGCCGCCCCAAGACGCGCGAACCCAGCGTGAAGTCGGCCCGTCCGTCGACGATGGGCTCGACGAGGCGGATCATGGCGGAGAGATCGTCGGCGGCGTCGCCGTCGATGAATACGATGACATCGACGGGCGGCAGAGCGGCGATCGCGGCCAGGCAGGCCCGGCCATAGCCGGGGCCGTCAACCTCGACCACGATGGCGCCGTGATCGCGCCCGATCTGGGCTGTCCCGTCGGTTCGAGCGATGGTCGCCGATCGCGACCGCGTCGACGAAAGCGGGCATGGCCCGCAGCACCACGGGCAAGGCCTGCGCCTCGTTCCGGGTCGGTATGACCACGCCGATCCGCACGCCTTTGAGGCTCATGCCGACGCTCCGGCGACTGACGACCGGCGGATCAGGAGAGCCGCCATAAGGACCGGCGCAAGATGCAGGAAGGCGAGGCCGTAGCCGTGCAGATCACGCAGGCCGGCCGCCGCGAGCGGAAAGAACAGGTAGTAGACCGGCAGCCCGATCGATGCGGCCACGAAGGGCCATGCTCCGCCGGCCGACGCCAGGGGCAGGAACCAGGCGGCATACCAGGGGAACTGGGCCGGCGAGAGGTAGAACAGGACCGCAGCGATAATAGCGGCGCGGGCGATCAGGGGCTCCAGGCCTGCAGGTCGGCGCGCCGCGACCGCGAGGCTCGCTGCTCCCGCCATCAGGACGACCAGAGCGCGCAGCACAACCTCGCTTGTGCCCGGCCCGAAGAGCTGGAGGAAGAGGTAGGAGGCCCAGGCGTAAGGTGCATTGTTGACGGACCAGCCGCCGGCATAGGCCGTCAGCCCGGCATTGGCGGAGAGGCTGGCCCAGAACAGCGGCGCGCAGAGGGCCAGCGTCGTTGCTCCGAGCGCCAGCGCGAAGACTGCCAGCGCCCGACGGTCGGGCCACAGCGCCCGCGCGACCAGCGGCGCGAGCAGGATCGGCCACAGCTTGACGCCAGCCGCTATCCCGAGACCGAGGCCCGCCATTGCGGCCGCGCGACGATGGGCGGCGAGCAGTGCGGCGAGGATCGGCAGCGCGAGCACGGCGTCCACATGCGCCTGCCCGGTCAGGCAGAAGGCCATCAGCGGATTGGACCAGACGAGGGCGACCAGCAGCGGCGAGCGGCCGGTCGAAACCAGAACCCGCCAGATCAGAACCGCCGCCAGCGCCTCTGCGCCGAAGAACACGACGCGCAGCCCGTCGAGGCTCCAGGGCGCGATCAGGTGGGCCAGCGCGAACGCCACTTGCGCCCCGCCGGGATACATCGAGCGCAACTCGGGGAAGTTGATCGAAGTGATCGCAGCCCGCCCCGCCTCGACCAGGGGCGCCAGGGTGCCGTCCGCACTCCGCAGCAGCGCCTCGGGAGCGTGGGCATAGGGGCTCAGGCCATGCGCCACCATGGCTCCGTCGAGCAGGTAGCGGAAATGATCGTCCTCAAGCATCGGCCCCGCGCCGAAATAGGGCACGCGCATCAGGACGCCGGCTGCCGCGATGGCAAGGCCGAGTACCAGGCCGGTTGGCATGTCGCGCGCCCGCCAGACCGCCCAGAGCAGCCCCGCGGACGACAGGGACAGCATGAGGCCAAGCGACAGCGCGACCGGCCAGGCGTCTCGCCGTGAGCCGGGCGCCGCGCCCCAGACCATCGCGATCACCGTCTGCACCATGATGCAGACGCCGAGCATGGCGAGCAGCGTCAATCCGCTGCGATCCCAGGCGGATCGACCCGTGACGGAGACGTCTGGAACTGTAGCGGCCGTCAACGCGGTGTCGTCCTGGCCAGCAACTGGCCCCAGCTTTCGTCGAAGGGATGCGCTTTGCCGGGCCCCTCGCCTTTCACCAAGGCGCCGCCATCCGCCGTCCAACGAAAAATCCCGCCGCGCAGATTGTAGACGCCGGCGCTGGCGTGGGGGGCGATCTGCTTCAGCGTCGCCGTCATCAACTGCGAGGATCGCACGCCGACGGCGCAATAGAACACGACCGGCCCATCGCCCAGCCGATCGCGGTGAAGGCTGAGGATCTCGGCGGCCGAGCTGCCGGGTTCGATCCGGATCGCGCCCGGCAGGTGGCCGGCATCGAACTCCTCCTGCGTGCGTACGTCGAACAGCGTGGCCTCGCCGCGCGCCAGCATGGCGGCCAGGCCCGCGGGTTCGACGTCCGGAACGGGATGGCGTCGGGATACCTCCCGCTCGACATCCTCCAGCGATACGCGCGGATCGGTCGGATCGAGCGTCCAGGGAGCCAGCCGGGGCTGGGTCGTCACGACAAAGATGGCCGCGCCCGCCACCAGGACCGCAGCCGTCGCGGCTCCCAGCAGCAGCCGTCTCAGGTTCAAGCGTGGCGTCATGGACCGGTCGGTCATCTGCGGGCTCAGCCGCGCGGCGCCGGGACGGGGCGGAGGCCGTTCAACGACCAGTCATAGTCGTCGTCGGCGATCCGCGGCGAGCCGGTGAGGCGCTGGGCCAGCGCCGGCTCGGCAAATTGGCGGAAATGCGCGATCAGCCCGGCGTCATTGCCGCCGAAATCCGCGATGAACCATTTGTAGATCGACGAGACCCGGAGCGCGCCGTCGGCAAGCACCGTGACGCCGCGCGGATGGTTGACGAAGGCACGCGCAGCAGCGTCCAGATCGGCCTCCAGCGTCGCCGCCCGCCAGACCCGGTTCATCAGGTTGGGGCAGCCATAGGAGGCGCAATTGACAATGTAATGCACCCGCGGGTCCTTGAAGGTCGGGCGCATAATGTCGTGCTCGATGTCGTCGAGCGACAGCCGCCGGCCCTCCACGGTCACACGCGGCTGGCGCCAGGGCCCCGTATAGGCTTTCGGATCGAGCCAGTTGTCGCTCTTGATGTCGCGGATCGAGGCGACGGGGTAGCGGTCGAGGATGACCTTCAGCGTCACCGCGTTGTAGAGGTTGCCCCAGAAGGAGAAGGCGTCGGCCCGGGCCATGGCGGAGGGCTTCAGCCGCGAAAGCTCCGTGATGTAGCCGTCCAGCGCGGTGCGGTCGGCCGCGTTGGCCCGCCAGCCGGCATAGTCGACGCGGTTGACGCCATCGGGGCTGGCGCTGACATAGCGCTTCAGGAGCCGGTCATAGGCGGCGTCGGCATCCCCCGCCTGGGCCCATGCAGGGCCTGCGAGGACCAGGAGGCCGAGGCCGAGCGTGGCGCGCCGGGTCAGCCCGTGAGATCGGATATCGACGGTCATCATGGCTCTCCTTACGGATGGACGCAGGCGGACGTTACGCCCGGGTCTGGTTTTCTCGGGCCGCGAGGCGCTTCCTGATCGGGATGGCAGCCAGCGACAGCGCGGCGAGCCCCACGAGGCCGCCGATGATCTGTGGCGTGAGGATGGAGCCGGGCGAGACAGCACCGCCCTGATCGAGAACCGAGCCGAGCCCCGCGCCCGCCAGCGAGAACACCGCCGTTCCCGGCATGATCCCGAAGAATGTGGTGAGCACATAGGTCGCGAGCGGCACGCCGACGAAGGCCGGCACCAGATTGACCAGGAAGAACGGGAAGAGCGGCACCAGTCTCAGCACGAGCAGATAGGAGGCGGCATTTTGGCGGATGCCCTCCGCCAGCCTGGCGGCCGGCGCCCCGAACCGGTCGAGCGCATTCTCGCCGAAGAGGGTCTTGGCGAACAGGAAGATCAGCGTCGCCCCGATCGTGGCACCGATCACGGTCAGCAGCGTGCCGAACACCGCTCCGAACAGAAACCCTCCCGACAGCGTCAGGAAGACCGCGCCGGGCATCGAGAAGGCGACGGCGGCGACATAGACGGCGACATAGGCGAGCGCGGCGACCAGGTGGTTCGCCTCGACCCAGTTCGTCAGCGTCACGCGATGGGTCCTGAGCGTGTCCATCGAGAGATAGCTCGCAACCCCGGTCTGCCGGACGATGAGGATGAGGGCGAGCGCGGCCAGGGCGAGCCAGAGGCGCCGGTCGGTGAGAAGGCGGGTCATCATGAGCTGCTTCTCCGGATCAGCGCAGGAAACGCTGGACGAAACCGACGACGCGGCGCGTGGTCGAGCCGAAGAGCTTCGGCGTGTAGTAACTGCCGGCGGCCCGCTTCGAGATCTCCGACAGCGTCGGATAGGGCAGCACGGCGCTCGCCACGGCCCCGATGCGGAGGCGGGACGAGATGGCCAGGGCCCAGGTGCCGATCAGCTCTCCCGCGCGCGGCCCCACGATCGTGGCGCCGAGGATCCGGCCCTTGCGACCCAGCACGACCTTGGCCAGCCCCTCGGTGGCACGCTCCGCCTGGGCCCGGTCGTTGACCGCGAAGGACCAGGTCAGGATCTGGACGTCATGGCCGCCCTTGCGCGCCTCCGCCTCGGTGAGGCCGGCATGGGCGAGTTCCGGATCGGCATAGGTCACCCAGGGCAAGGCCGTGTAGTCGACCTTGGCGGGCAAGCCGAACAGGGCGTTCCGGATGACGATGCCGGCATGATAGCCCGCGATATGGGTGAATTGCGGGCCACCCGAGACGTCGCCGATGGCGAAGATCCGGCGATTGCTGGTGAGAAGGCGCGCATCGACCGTGATGCCCTTCGGCGTGAAGGAGACGCCGGCCGCGTCGAGGCCGAGGTTCTCGACGTTCGGGCGCCGGCCCGCCGCGACGAGCAGGTGGCTGCCCGCGACGCTGCGTCCGACCGCGCTGTCTCCATCGAGCGTGACCGTCACGACCGCGCCGTCGCGTCTGACTTCGCTGATGCCGACCTGCTCGAGCAGCGTCACGCCGTCCCGGACGAGCGCGGCGCGGACGACCTCGACGGCCTCCGGCTCATCCCTGGCGAGGATGCCGAACTTCTCGATCACCGTCACCCGCGAACCCAGGCGACGGAAGGACTGCGCCATCTCGATCCCGATGGGTCCGCCACCGACGACGATGAGATGCTCGGGACGCTCCTGCAGCTCGAAGACGCTCTCATTGGTGAGATAGCCGGCGTCCGGCAGGCCAGGGATCGGCGGCACGGCGGCGCGCGAGCCAGTCGCGATCACGAAGCGGCGCGCCGCGATCGTCTCCCCGCCGGCCTCGACCTTATCCCGGTCGAGGAAGCGCGCCGCCGCCTTGATGACATGCACGCCAAGCTGTTCGAACCGCTCGACGCTGTCATGCGGCGCGATCGCCCCGATCACGCCATGCACATGGGCGTGAACCTCTTCGAAGCGAATCTCGGGCTCGGCGGCATGAACACCGAAGCGCTGGCCGTCACGAACGGCATGGGCGGCATGGGCCGCAGCGATCAGCGCCTTGGAGGGCACGCAGCCGGTGTTGAGGCAATCGCCGCCCATCTCGCCCTTTTCGATAAGGACGACAGAGGCACCCATCTGCACGGCGCCGGCCGCGACCGACAGCCCGCCGGAACCCGCACCGATGATGCAGAGATCGGCTTTCAGGACTCCGTCCTGCCGCAAGGGGCGCTTCGGCGGGAGCGAGGCAGGTGCAGGATCAGCCATGGGGGTCGCTTCAGGACGGAGGCTTCGGGTTCGACAGCGTGTTCGCGCCGGATCCGCGCAACGTTACGCGGTTCACGGTTTCGTGTGGCGTGCGCCATGGTTTCAACCCTGTACGGCAGATCGCTCGGCAGATTTTCTCACGTCAACAAGATGTGAATTGCGTGAGGCCGTCCTCCGGCAATTCTCTGGTGATCATCCGGACGATAGCCCATGGACCATTCCACACCACGCCTCAATCGCCGGCAACTCATGGCCGCCGGTGCGAGCGTTACGGCAGCATGGCCGCTGCCCACCCGCGCGGACGAGATCAGGCGATACCATTCCGACTATTTTTCCTTCGTCGGCGCGGATGCGCAGGGTGCCGTCTATCTGGCGCACGACAACAACCGTGGCCAGACGGGGGACCGGTTCTTCGCGGATCATTGGATCATGATGTATGCGCAAGGCGATGGCGTCGTGCCCATCGTCGGCAGCGCGCATTATCCCAATCCGGGAAAGATCCTGGAGACCATCCCCGACTCCGCGCATTTCCAGTTTCGCGGCACCGTCGGCGGCGGCATGCGGATGGTGAGCGCCGTCAACGACATCGATATGGCGGTGGAGGGGCTGACACCGATCCTTCGACGCCAGACGCAAGGCAATGACTACTGGATCGGTGCCGCGCCGGCGACGCTGCGCTGGAAGGGGCGCCAGCTTGCTGGCCGGGTCATCTTCGAATTCATCGCGCGGACCGGATATAACCGCTTCACCAGCGATTTCGGAGCGAACTGGAGCAATTTCAACGGTCTTTACCTTCTTACGGAGGATGGCCGCGATCTGTACCTGCGCTATCACGAGCGCGTTCAGCCCGGCACACCGAGGGAGAGTGGCATGGCCACCTTCGACGGCGAGGGCGCGCTGTCGGACATTGCATTCGCCATTGATGAGAGCCGCCCGACACCGGACAGGACCTATCGCTGGCCAACGCGCTGGCAGGCCGGGTTCAGCCATCGCGGCACACGCTGGACGCTTCACGCCACGACGGATGCGCTCGAGGAGGTGGCCGACTGGACGACCGGCGGTTTCGCCATGTCGGTGGTCAGCGGCGAGGTTGCACGGGTCGACGGTTCAGGCCGCCGCCGCTTCAAGGGCTGGGCCGAGCTGCTGATCTGAAGGGCCCGCGCCCTGCTTTATGAGGTTGACCTTCCCCCCGCGCTTGCTGGATCAAGGGGGGCGGCCAGTCGAGGCAACGCGCCCATCAGCGTGGCGTTGTAACGAGACGATGCACGGCGTCGAAGTCACAAATTGCCCTCGACGGGCCTCGCGGCCTTCGACATGGGATGCGGGTCTATCATGCGCGATGCAGTGACGCTGGATGTCTGTCCGCCCGAACCGAACGCCGAGGGCGCGCTCGTCTCGGTGGTCATCCCGTTGGCCGAGCATGAGGCCATTCCCGAAGCGCTGCTCGCAATGCTTCCCAAAAGTTTTGAGATCGTTCTCGCCCGCGGCGGAAGCCGCGCCTCCAGCATGAACCATGCGGCCTCGGTCGCCCGAGGTCGCCATCTCTGGTTCGTGCATGCCGACACGACTCTCGGCGCCGACGCCGTGCCGCGGCTGCTGGAGCGGCTGCAGGAGCCGCGCGCCGCGGTGCGCTATTTCGACCTGCGGTTCGACGGCGGCGCCCTGATGCGTCTGACCGAAGGCGGAGTCAGCTTCCGCTCACGGGTGATCGGCCTGCCCTTCGGCGATCAGGCGCTGTGCCTGCCTGCCGCGACGTTCCATGCCCTTGGCGGTTATGACGAGACCGCGGCCCATGGCGAGGACCACCAGCTGGTCCGCGACGCGCGGCGCGCAGGCCTGGCGATTCAGCCGGTCGGCGCGACGATCACGACCAGCGCCCGGAAGTATCGCGACAAGGGCTGGTTCCGGACCACCTTCCTGCATTTGAGACTCACCCTGCTGCAGAGCCTGCGGGCGTCCTGAATCCGGTCAGACCGCCTGGAGCGCCAGGGCGGGCCGGTGCGCCGGCCAGAGCGTCGACGTCTCCGTGATCGGTCGTCCCGTCTCGGCGCGTTCGCGTTCGGGCAGGACGTCGAGACTGGGCCAGAGCCCGGTCGCGAGCGCCTCGCGGTAGCTTTCGGGAAGCCCCGCGCCGCGCATGGCCGCCTGTGCGCCTTCATGGTCATAGGCCAGCGCCCGGTGCTCGATGGCGAGCCCGGCCTCTGTCTCCCTGACGAGGCTGAACCAGACCCGCGGCGTGCCGTCATTGGCCGGCATACCGATGACGCCCGGGTTGTGCCAAAGTCGCCCCCCGAGAAATTGGGTGAAGGGCAGGCCCGAATGGCCGCCGACGGCGCCGTCACTGCAGAGGGCGTCGAGGCTGCGGCGCTTCTCGCCCTCGGGCGTGCCTGCAAAAATGAAGCTGTTGATGGAGTGCGCCGAGCCGTGGATCGCCGCGAGGGTCCGCCCGCCGATCCTCAGGTCGATACGCCCCGGCAACGAGGCCAGCCATCGACGCTGGTCGGGCCTGACGACACTGTCGGCGAAGGCAAACCAGGCGGCCGATAATCGGGCGCAGGCGCTGCCAGGCTCGAACCCGCAGCCGCAGTCGCTCGCGCTCGCGCCCAGCTGCTCGTCGCAATTGCCGCCGACGACGGCCATGCCGCTGTCGCGGATCAGATCGATCGTCTCGACCGGATTGCCGCAATAGGCCACGAGATCGCCTGTGCAGAGCATCCTGTCCGGAGAGATGTCCAGCCGTCCGGCCTCCGCCAGCAGCGCCTGCGTGGCCTGCAGGTTCCCATAGGGGCCGCCGAAGAGCAGCCATGTCCGATCGCGCGTCATGTCATCCCTGTCCGTCACGATCCGATATTCGCTCCACCGCCGCGTAACGTTACAGGCCCCGCGCCCGTAACGTCTCTGTGCCCGCCAGGCCGGAAACAGATGGCCCTCCAGGGCCCGGTCAGGTCCGGCGCCATCTGAGGATGATCGATGTTGAACCGCCGCTCCTTGATTCTGGCCGGCTCGGCCGCCATCGCCGCGCCCGCGATCTCGCTGGCGCAGGACAGCCGCCTGCGCTTTGCCGTCGGCCCGTTCCAGCCGTCACCGAGCGATACGCGCAAGGCGTTCGAGCCGTTCTTCCGGCATCTGGCCGAGCGCCTCGGGCGGCCCTACGACCTCGTGGTGACCAATGACTGGGCCGGCATCTCGGTCGCGCTCGCGAACGGGCAGGCCGACATCGCCTGGATGGGGCCTTGGGGTTATGTGCTCGCCCATCATGCGGGCGGCGCGCGCGCCATCGCCACCGTCGGATATGACGGTCTGCCCTCCTACCACGCGATCATCCTGGCGCGGCCGGGCCTGACGATCGGCTCATGGCCGGAGGGAGCCAGGGGATTGCGGATCTCCTTCGCCGATGTGGGCTCCACCTCCGGCTGGCTGATCCCGACGCATTACTTTCAGAGCCGCGGCATCGACCCGAAGACCTTCTTCCGCTACCGCGACGGGGCATCGCATCCGGCCAACGTCATCGCCGTCGCCAACGGCCAGGTCGATCTCGCAACCGATTTCGACCGGAACTTCAACGGCATGGCGGAGCGTGGCCTGGTCCGACGCGACGAGGTCCGGATCGTCTGGACATCCGAGCCGCTGCCGAACGACCCGCTGGTCGTCCGCGCCGGCTTCGATCCCGATGCCACAGCTCACATCCAGGAGATCGTGACCGCCATCACGCCGGAGGAAGCGCGCACGATCATGCCGCCGCGCTACACCGGCTGGGTGAGCGCCGATCACGAGAGTTACCGGCCGATCGAGGCGGCCGGCATCGCGGTCGGCCGCCTGAAGGCGAAGTCCTGAAGCCCATGGACATCGTGAAGGATGCGGATGGCCCTGCCCCGCGGCAAGGCGAGCACAGCCTGGCTTCGGCGACGGCGCGCCGGACCGCTTTCGTTCCGCTGCTCGTTCTCGGTGTCGCTTTCTATGCGCTGTGCCTGCATGTGGCCGAAGTCGACGTCCTGCGCCTCTGGGAAGGCCTGCCTCGCCTGGCCGGCTGGATCGCGCGGTCATGGCCGCCCGACCTCAGCGAGATCGATGTGCTCGCCCGGCGCGGGCTGGAAACCGTCGCGATGGCGACCGTCGGTGTATCGTTCGGTGCCATCATCGCCGCTCCGCTCTGCCTGCTGGCGGCCCGGAACATCGGGGTGACGCCGCTGCTGGCGCTGCCGGCGCGCTGGCTGCTCAACGCCTTGCGGGGCATCGATTCCTTCGTGTTCGCGCTGATCTTCGTCGCGGCTGTCGGGCTCGGTCCCTTCGCCGGCGTGCTCGGCGTGGCACTGCATACGGCCGGTTCGATCGCCAAGCTCTGGGCCGAGACGATCGAGACGACGGAGCCCGGACCGGTTGAGGCGGCCCGCATGAGCGGCGCGGGACGGCTGCGGGTCTTTCTGCATGCCCAGTTGCCGGACGCGCTGCCCCAGCTTTCGTCCATCCTGCTCTACATGTGGGAGTTCAACGTCCGCGCCTCGACCGTCCTCGGCGTCGTCGGAGCCGGTGGCATCGGTCAGGAACTCAAGAACAGCGTCGACCTGCTGCAGTTCGACCGCGTGCTGACCATCCTGCTGGTGATCCTGGCCATGGTGACGGCCATCGACCAGTTGAGCGCCTGGTTGCGGCGGCGACTGTCATGACGCCGGCGCTCGCCATATCCGGGCTTTCGAAGCGGTTCGACAACGTGATCGCCCTGTCGGGCGTGACGCTCGACGTCGCGGCCGGCGAGGTGGTGGCGGTGCTGGGGCCCAGCGGATCGGGGAAATCGACATTGTTCCGCTGCATCGCGCGACTGACAGAGGCCGATGCAGGCACCATTCGGGTCGGTGGGCAGGCGATCGACCCGCTGGGCCCCTCGGCCTTGCGGCGCGCCCGCGCCAGCATCGGGGTCGTCTTCCAGCAGTTCAATCTCGTCCGCCGGCGGTCCGCTCTGGCGAATGTGATGACGGCCCGGCTGCCGTCCTTGCCGCTGTGGCGGGTGGCGCTGGGGCGCTATCCGAGGTCGCTGCGCGAGCAGGCCGAGGAGGCGCTGCGCGCTGTCGATCTCGATGCGCAGCGTGACCAGCGCGCCGACACGCTCTCGGGCGGACAGCAGCAACGGGTGGCGATCGCACGCGCCCTGATGCAGGACAGCCGGGTCCTTCTCGCCGACGAACCGGTGGCCAGCCTTGACCCGAACGCGGCACGGATGGTGCTCACGCTGATGCGGGGGCTGGCGAAGTCGAGGGGGCTTGCCGTGCTCTGCACTCTGCATCAGCCTCATCTGGCGGCAGAGTTCGCCGACCGGACCCTTCACATGCGATCGGGCCAGATTGTCTCCGCAGGCGACATGAACTGCCCTGAGTTTGTCGGAGGCTCCAACTCCTGAGAAGGCGGAGCCATGACGAGCAAGACAACGCACAGCGCCTCGACGTCTCCGAAGCCATGATCCACGTCGCCCTCGGACGCCTCATGCTGCGCCGTATCGTCCATCCGTGAGCATTCTCAAACGGAACTCTCAGTCCCGCCCAGATGAACAACCTTCATAGCTTCGACACCCGGCGCAGCGGCCGGAACGAGCGAGGCGACGAGGGCACGTGCGCGGATCATGATGGTCTTTCCTGTGTGAGAGACGCTTTGCATGTCGCAGCGTCCTCGAACATGATTGCGATCATGTTCGCGACCCTCGCCCCCATCCTCGCCCGCCTGCCCCTGCACGACTGCGCGTTTCCCGCCGGCGCGGCCCTTTTCCACCGGGGCGACAGCGTGGTTGGCCTGCACATCATGCGCGAAGGCACGGCGCACCTGATCCGCCATCAGGTCGACGGCGCCGCCCTGATCCTGCAGCGCGCGCGGCCCGGGGCGGTGCTCGCCGAGGCGTCGCTGTATTCCACCCGCTATCATTGCGATGCCCGCGCCGAGACACCCGTGAGGACAGGGATGGTGCTCAAGCCGGACCTGCTGCGGGCGCTGGAGACGGATGCCGCCGTCGCTTCCGCCTGGGCCAGCCATCTGGCACATGAAGTTCAGCGCGCGCGGCTCCTGTCGGAGATCCTTTCGCTGAAGACGGTCAAAGCGCGGCTCGAGGCCTGGATCGCCTGGAACGGCGCTTTGCCGCCCCGCGGACAATGGCACGTCATCGCCACCGAAATCGGCGTGACCGCGGAGGCGTTCTATCGCGAGATCGCGCGGGAACGACGGGCCGTCGACGAGTAGGGTTTCGCGTCGCAGGCCGCCGGTTCACGCAGAGCAGCGCCGTGAGCGGATGGGCCAGGAGCAGCGCCGCCACCGTCAACCCCAGGCCGATGTCGAGCGGCATGATGCGGCTCCCAGTTGCTCATGGGCCGCGACGGCGAGGCCCGCCAGCCCGAACAGCGCAAGGCCGCCCAGCAGGACAAGGGGGCCGTTGATCACGGAAAGCTCCCATCATGTGTCCGATCGGGACCAGGGGGCGACGCCCGTCAAGCCGCCATGTCGAATGGGCGCGCCCCCCGCAACGTCGGCGTCAAGCTGCGGAAGGCCCACCGCGGGAGCCCCTGGCGGGATGGTGCATCAGACCGCCGGGACGCAAGGTGGACGGACCTCATCGGAACCTCTCGCCGCAGGAGGCGTTCGCTTCTTCGGGCACCGTTGCGGGCTGCGCATCCGGGCTTTGGGGAGGGGATTGGTGTCATCTGCGAACGAGCCCTATTGCGGATGGCCTCCGACGCCGGCTGCCATCGCGGCGAGCTGGAACGATGACGCCCTCCTGTTGGTGGCCCTCAGCGCAGCGGTGCTTTTTGGCCTGCGCGTGAACAAGCCCGACAGGCTCGCCTGGTGGGGCGGGATCGCAGGTCTCGCCATCGTCTTTGTGTCGCCGCTCTGCGCGCTGGCATCCGCCCTGTTTGCCGCGCGGGGGCTTCATCATCTTCTCGTGGCAGCCGTCGTCGCGCCGCTGCTGGCCGTCGCCCTGCCCCGGCTCCGCTCTCCGGCGATTGCGCCCGCGCTGGCCTTGTCGAGCCTCGCCCTCTGGCTCTGGCACTGGCCGGCGCTCTATGAGGCGGCCTATCACAACCACCTGGTCTATTGGGCCCTCCAGATCCTGCTCTTGATGAGCTTCGTCTGGTTCTGGCGCGCGGTGCTCTCGCCCAGCGCGCCAGCGCTGGGGGCCGTTCTCGCGATCGGCGCCGGCGCGGGGCAGATGGGGTTGCTGGGCGCCCTCCTGACGCTTGCCCCGCGCCCGCTCTACGAGGTCCACGGGTCGGCCGCCTTGCTCTGGGGACTCGACCCGCTGCAGGACCAGCAACTCGCCGGGCTGCTGATGTGGGTGCCGGCCTTCTTCGTCTATGGCGGCTTGGCGCTCCTGGCTGGCCGGCGCGTCGAGCGGGCTTCATTCGGATGATCGCCGCCCTGAAGTTTCTCCATATCGGCGGGCTGGCGCTGTGGTGCTCCGGCCTGCTTCTGCTGCCGCTCTTGCTGTCGCGTGCGGACAACCCCGTGCGCTCCGGGGAGGCGGCACGGATGCGGGTCTTCGCGCATTTCGCCTATAATTTCTGCATCAGCCCGGCGGCCGTCGTCGCCACCGTGGCTGGCGGGGGACTGCTCTTCGCGCGCTGGGTCTTCGAGCCCTGGATGTTGGCGAAGCTGTTGCAGGTCGGCGCCCTCGTCGTCCTGCACACCTATCTCGGCCACTGCGTCGCCCGTCTCGGCGAGGAAGGCTATGCGCGCCCGGCGGTTCCACCGGGATTGCTGATGCTCTGCGGCATGGCGGCAATGGGCGGCATTCTCTTCACCGTCCTGGCCAAGCCCCATCTCGACGCGGCGATGATGCCCGACTGGCTGCGCCAGCCCCTCAACCGTCAGCTCTTGCTGCCGCCGGCACCGAGCCGGTAGTCGAAGACGAGCTTCCCGCCATGCCAACCCGTCAGACCGGTGAAACCGGCGCAGAGCGCCGAGAGGAGGATGCCGAAGGGCAGCACTGCCTCTTCATAACCGCCCAGCCGGAGGCCGAAATTCGCACCGAGCATCGTCAGCAGCGCCACCGCGATCACAAAATGCGTCCAGCTCGGGGGCCGGCTGCGGATGCCGGGCACCATGAGCAACTCGACCGTGCCGGACACGCCGGCGAGCAGGCCGATCAGGAAGGCGGCGCCGATCGCCCACAGCGCCACGCGCGCCCAGAACACGTCGCCGGTCCACCAGTAGAAAACATCGGCACCCAGCGTGCACATCGTCAGCGAGATCGGAAAGGCCACGAGCATGGCGTGGATGGGATGTCCGGCCAGGGCGACCCGCGTTTCCGTGTCGCTGAAGACCTTTTCGGCATGAAGCGGATCGAGCGCCCGGTCGATCGGCTGTGCTCCTGTGTCCCGGCTCATCGCGCGCTTCCCATCGCGGGGCTGGGACTGGTCGGCGCAGGGTGCAGCGGCCCGCTCTCCGCGCTCGATCCGGCCGGGCCGGCTGCGGGCGGCATCTTCACGCTGATGTCGGTTCTGCTGGCGCTCGCCACGCTGTCCTTCGTCGTCATCTTCGGGTTGTTCCTTCTCGCCCTGCGCCGCAACCGCGGTCACAGCGTGTCGCTCCGGCTGTTCCTGATTGGCGGCGGACTGGTCTTTCCGCTCTCGCTGCTGACCGTCGCCACCGTCTATGCGGTCGTGCTCGGGGAGCGCATCACGGGCGCCCGCGAGACTCCCGCCCTCACCGTCGAGGCGACCGCGCAGCAATGGCGCTGGCAGTTTACCCGCCAGATGGCTTCAGGTTCCGTCTCGCGGACCGACATTCTCGACATCCCGGCCGGTCGGACCGTCGCGGTGATGGTGTCCAGCCATGACGTGATCCACAGCTTCTGGGTGCCGCGTCTCGGCGGGAAGATCGACGCCATCCCCGGAACGCGCAACCGCATCCTGATCCGCGCCGACGTCCCCGGGCGCTATGGCGGCGTCTGTGCGGAGTTCTGCGGCATCGGCCACACGCAGATGAGCTTCGCCGTCGTCGCCCATGACGCAGCCGCCTGGGAGAGGCTCGAACAGGGCGGGCAGCCATGAGCGCGCTCAAGCTCCATGGCGAACTGGACGCGATCTGGGGCGTGCCACGCGGCTGGCGCGGCGTGCTGACCAGCGTCAATCACAGCGATCTCGGCATCCGCTTCATGGTGGCCGCCGGAATCTATTTCTGCATCGGCGGCCTGCTGGCCATGCTGATCCGGGCGCAGCTGGCGACGCCGCGCTCGGCCTTCGTCGGGCCGGAGATCTACAACCAGATCTTCACGATGCATGGCAGCCTGATGATGTTCATGTTCGCCATCCCCTTCTTCGAGGGGCTGGCGATGTACATGCTGCCCAAGCTGCTGGGCTCGCGCGACCTGGCCTTTCCGCGGCTCTCCGCCTTCGGCTGGTGGTGCTACCTCTTCGGCGGCTTCATCCTGCTGGTCGCGATGGGCCTCGGCGTGGCGCCCGACGGCGGCTGGTTCATGTACACGCCGCTCGCCTCCAAGACCTACACACCGGGCATCAATGCCGATGTCTGGCTGCTCGGCATCACCTTCGTCGAGGTGTCGGCGGTCTGTGCCTCGATCGAGATCACCGTCAGCGTCCTCAAGCTGCGGGCGCCGGGCATGTCGCTCGGCAAGATGCCGATCTTCGCCTGGTACATCCTCGTCACGGCGCTGATGATGGTCGTCGGATTCCCGCCGCTGATCCTGGCCTCGACGCTGCTCGAGATCGAGCGCGCCTTCGGCTGGCCCTTCTTCGATCCGCAGCGCGGCGGCAATCCGCTGCTCTGGCAGCACCTGTTCTGGCTCTTCGGCCATCCGGAGGTCTACATCATCTTCCTGCCGGCGGCCGGCGTGGTCTCGACCGTCCTGCCCGTGATGGTCCGCCACCCACTGCTCGGCTATGGCTGGATCGTCGGCTCGATCCTGGTCCTGGGCTTCTTCAGCTTCGGCCTCTGGGTCCACCACATGTTCGCAACCGGCATCCCGCATCTCGCGCTCGCCCTGTTTTCGGCGGCCTCGGCGCTGGTCGCCGTGCCGAGTGTCGTCCAGCTCTTCGCCTGGCTCGCGACGATGTGGGCGGGCCGGCCGCAGATGCGCCTGCCGATGCTCTACATCGCCGGCTTCTTCTTCACCTTCCTGCTGGGCGGGCTCACCGGCGTCATGCTCGCCATGGTGCCGTTCAACTGGCAGGTGCACGACACCGCCTTCGTCACGGCGCATCTGCATTACGTCCTGGTCGGCGGCTTCGTCTTCCCGATGCTGGCGGGGCTGTACTACTGGCTGCCGCGCCTCGCCGCCCGCCGCTCGCACCCGCTGCTCGGCCAACTTGCCTTCTGGCTGATCTTCGTCGGCTTCAACGCCACCTTCCTGGTCATGCACCTGACCGGGCTGCTGGGCATGCCCCGGCGCGTCTCGACCTATGAAGCCGGGCTGGGCTGGGAATGGCTCAACCTGTTCTCCTCGATCGGGTCCTTCGTCATGACCTTCGGCTTCGCCACGGTGGTCATCGATGTCGGTCTCGCGATCGCTTTCGGGCGGCGCTCCTCGCGCAATCCCTGGCGCGCCTCGACGCTCGAATGGGCGATGCCGATCCCGGCGCCGAGTTACAATTTCGCCAGCCTGCCGCATGTCGAGTCGCGCGAACCGCTCGACCGGCATCACAGGCTCGCCAGAAGTCTCGCCCAGGGGGAAGGCTATCTGGGCCGCGGTCGCAGTGGCCTGCGTGAGACGACCGGCGTCGACATGATCAGCGGCGAGGTGACCGAAGTGGTCATCCTGCCGGGCAATTCGGGCCTGCCGATCGTCACGGCCTTGACGCTGGGCGTCTTCTTCCTGTCGCTGCTGCTGGGCGTCTACTGGCTCGCACCGGCCGCCCTCCTGGCGGTGACGGCGCTCGCCTGGCGCTGGGCATCCGCACTGGGCGCGCAAGCCGATCTGGGGGCCGTTCCCATCGGCCTCGGCCAAGCGGTCCCGCCGCACCATGAAGCGAAGGATGCACCCGGCTGGTGGGGCAGCATCTTCGCGCTGATCACCGACGCGACCTTCTTCGCCTCCCTTCTGTTCGGCTATGCCTTCCTCGCCACGGTCGGGCCGGGCTGGCCGCCGCCACAGCTGGCACAGCCTTCGCTGGCCGCCACCGTCGTCGTTTTCCTCGCGGCGCTGGCAGCATTCCTGGCCGAGCGGTCGGCGCTGACGGCCGCGCAGGACGGGCGGCTGCAGGACGCCATCCGCGCCTATGCCGGCGCCTTCGGGGCGCTTCTGGTCGGACTGCTCGCTCTGCTTGTTTTCGGCTGGCTCGGGCTTCCGTCGCCGCGCGACCATGCCTATGGCGCCGTGACCTGGATGCTCGTGGGCTATGGCAGCGTGCATGGCTTCGTCGCGCTCGTGACGCTCGCCTTCGTCATGCGCCGCATCGGCACCGGCCACGTCTCGCCCGCTCGCCTGCTCGAACCCCGCATCGTCAGGCTCTGGCTGCACTACACCCTGTTTGCGATGCTGCTTTGTCTCGTCGCCATTGCGATCCCCGGAGCCGCGTCATGGCACTGGTGAAACGCCTTGTCGGGGGGCTGCTGGTATGGGCGCTGGGCTTCAACGCGATCTATGCCGCCCATGGGCTGGGATGCGGAATGGGCTGGGGTGAACGCGTCGTCCTGGGGCCGCTGACCGCCCTCAACCTCGCGCTGATCCCGCTCTGGTTGCTGTTTCTCGCGGCGGCGGTCGTCGTGCTGCGAAAGGGCAGCCGCCCCGGGGATGCCGGAAACGAACGCCTCCTGCGGCAGGCCGGACTGATCGGCGGCTGGGCCGGCGTCGGCGGGATCGCCCTGATGGGCGCGCCCGTGCTCCTGCCGGCTCATTGCCTGTAGGCGCCGATTGCCGGCCGCCGCCCAACGCCATCAGGCGTGGATTGCGACACTTCATCCCGGGGGGGAACCTTCCTGCCGCGCGTCGATTGGGCCTTCAACGGTTTTCAGGAGGACAGGATAGACCGTCGCGTGCGCGACAAGTCCTATGACCAACCCACCAACGGGCGGAGCTCGGTCAAGTCGCTGGGCCAGCACGCGATCGAGCAGCGCGCCGTCACGACGGCCGGCGGTCTAAAGAAGGACCACAACAAGGTCGGCGGCTATGGCTGCACCAGCTGTGCCAGGGTCGCCGGACTGATTCTGGTGTCGGTTGCGTGCGACGACGGCTGCGAGGTGTTCGTCGGATCTCTGGACGCCTGAAGCCCCAGAGATCCGGGCCTCATGGTGACGGCGTGCCGCTGCCGCTGCGGATCGGCTTGAACACGCCTTGAGGCGGCAGCCCTTGATCCGACCCGGGCAGCGAAACCGCTGTGCTTTTCCGCTCCCGCGCAGCCCTTCGCCGGCCCAAAGCTGTGAGGCGAGGCCGGGGTTCGCGGAACTGCCGGCGGCATCCCGTGTTGCTGTTGGCGGGAGCAAACCAGCCCCGCCACCCCGACAGGATATCTTTCATGCGCCGCGCCCACTCCATGCCCTTCGGTGCCGAGGTCGCCGACGGGGCCGTCCGGTTTTCGTTATGGGCGCCCTCCGTGCGCGAGGTGACCCTGATGATCGACGGGGCCGAGCGGCCCATGAACGCCGAGGCGGATGGTTGGCACCGGCTGACCGACCCGCTGGCCCGTGCCGGTTCGCTCTATCGCTATCGGATCGAGGGCGGGCTCTCGATCCCCGACCCCGCCTCCCGTTTCCAGCCCGACGACATCGACGGGCCGAGCCAGGTGGTCGATCCCACCGCCTTCGCCTGGACGGATAGCGAGTGGCGAGGGCGCCCCTGGGAGGACGCCGTGATCTACGAGGCCCATGTCGGGACCGCGACGCGCGAAGGCACCTTCGCGGCGCTCACAGCCAAGCTCGACCACCTTCGCGATCTCGGGATCACCGCGCTCGAACTGCTCCCGGTGGCAGATTTTCCGGGCGATCGCGGCTGGGGCTATGACGGCGTGCTGCATTATGCGCCCGACCACGCCTATGGCACGCCCGACGACCTGAAGCGCCTGGTCGACGAGGCGCATCGGCGCGAGATCATGGTGTTCCTCGACGTGGTCTACAATCACTTCGGCCCGTCGGGAAACTACCTGCCGACCTATGCCGCGTCCTTCTTCACCGAGAGGCACCAGACCGCCTGGGGCGCCGGGATCAATTTCGACGGCGCCACCGCCGCCATCGTGCGTGACTACTTCGTCCACAACGCGCTCTACTGGCTGGAGGAATACCATTTCGACGGGCTGCGCCTCGACGCGGTCCACGCCATCGCCGACGACAGCAGCCGGCATGTGATCGGAGAGCTGGCCGAGCGCGTCCGGGCGGGCCTGCCGCAGCGCGAGATCCATCTCGTGCTCGAGAACGCCGCCAACGAGGCGCGCTGGCTCGACCGCGACGAGGCTGGCCGGCCCGTCCTGCACAGCGCACAATGGACCGACGACACGCATCACGCCTGGCACCGGCTGCTGACCGGCGAGAGCGACGGCTACTACGCCGACTATGACGACCCGGCCGGACATCTCGGCCGCTGCCTCGCCGAGGGCTTCGCCTATCAGGGCGAATTTTCGGCGCATGAGGGTGCGGTCCGGGGCGAACCGTCCGCGCATCTGCCCCCCTCCGCCTTCGTCAACTTCCTCCAGAACCACGACCAGGTCGGCAACCGGGCCCAGGGCGAGCGCATCGGCGCCCTCACCGATCCCGCCAAACTATCCCTGGCCCGCGCCGGGCTCCTGCTCTCCCCGCAGATCCCGCTGCTGTTCATGGGCGAGGAATGGCAGGCATCCACGCCCTTCCAGTATTTCGTCGATTTCGCCGATCCGGAGCTGTCCAAGGCGGTCAGGGACGGGCGGCGGCGGGAGTTCGGCAGCTTCGGCGGCTTTGCGGCTGAGGAGGTGCCGGACCCCACGGACGCCGGAACCTTCGCGCGCTCGCGCCTCGACTGGACGGAGATCACGCGCTCACCGCATGCCGAGGTGCTGGCGGAGACGAAGGCCCTGCTGCAGCTGAGGCATGACCAGGTGGCGCCGCTGACGGGGACGCCGTTTCGAGGGGCGAACTGCCGACGGCCCGGCCCGGACACACTCGACATTCGCTGGGATTTCGCAGGCGGGACCCTGCGCTTCGTGGCGCATTTCGGCGCGGGCGAGGCGGTCATGGATGGCCCCGGCTCTGCGGGCATGATCTGGGCCAGCCCCGGCATCGAAGCCGGATCGGATATCCGCCTTCAGCCCTGGACCGGCGCTTTCCTGGTGGCCCGCTCGTGACCTCGCATCAGGAGGGCGCTGTGGCTCGGAACCCGACCGGTGAAGCAGGCGAAGCGACGGCCCTCGCGGCGCCGCCGCCGCGGGCCACCTATCGCTTGCAGTTCCATGCCGGCTTCACCTTCGACGACGCGGTCGCGATCCTGCCCTATCTCGTCCGTCTCGGGATCAGCCATGTCTATGCCTCGCCGGTGCAGACGGCGCGGCCGGGCTCGACCCATGGCTACGACATCGTCGATCATACCCGGATCAATCCCGAACTGGGCGGCGAGGAGGGCTTCATGCGCCTGTCGGACGCGCTGAAGCAGCAGGGGCTGGGCCTGATCCTCGACATCGTTCCCAATCACATGGGCATCGGCGGGGCCGACAACGCCTGGTGGCTCTCGGTGATCGAATGGGGCCAGCTCTCGCCCCACGCCATCGCCTTCGACATCGACTGGGAGCGGCTCGGCGCCAACGGCAAGCTGGTGCTGCCCTTCCTCGGCAAGCGCTATGGCGACGCGCTCGAGGGGGGCGAGCTCGCGCTCAAGCGGGACGAGAGCGGCGGCGGCTTCAGCATCTGGCATTTCGAGCATCGCTTCCCGATCAGCCCGCTGAGCTATCCGATCCTGCTGGACCGGGTGCTCGTTCTGGTGGCCGACCATGAAAGGCCTGACTACCGGGAGCTGCTGGCGATCTCGTCACGAATGCGCGCGCTGTCGGAAAATCCCGGCGGCGCGAGTCCCGACGGCCTCGTGGCGGAATGCGAGGCGCTCAAGCAGCGGCTGGAGCAGGTTTTCACCGAGTCCCCGGAGCTGGCTGAGGCCACCGAGCGGGCGCTCGATCTCGTCAACGGCGCCAGGGGCATCCGGGAGAGCTTCGACACGCTCCACCGCATCCTCGAGATGCAGAGCTACCGGCTGGCGAACTGGCGCGTGGCGGCCAGCGACATCAATTATCGCCGCTTCTTCGACATCAACACGCTGGCGGGGGTGCGCGTCGAGGAGCCCGCCGTCTTCGAGCGGACCCATGCGCTGATCCTCGACCTCGTGCGGGCCGACCGCATCCAGGGCCTGCGCATCGACCATGTCGACGGGCTCGCCGATCCGGCAGGCTATGTCCAGGCGCTGCAGGCGCAGCTCGGGCCCGGCTTCTACATCCTCGTCGAGAAGATCCTCGGCCATGGCGAGACGCTGCGGCCCTGGCCGATGTCGGGCACCACCGGCTACGAGGTCCTCAACCTGATCGACGGGGTCCTGGTCGACCGCGCCGGTGCGGTGGCGATCGAGGAGAGCTATCGCGAGATCACGGGCCAGCAGGACAGCTTCGAGGAACTGCTGCGGCGTGCGAAGCGGGAGACGCTGCATGCGAGCTTCGCCAGCGAACTCGAGGTGCTGGTGTCCGACCTCGCAAGGCTCGCCCATGGCGACCGGCGCAGCCGCGACTACACCATCCACGCGATGCGCCAGGTGCTGACGGAGATCATCGAGCGGCTGCCGGTCTATCGCAGCTACATCACGACCGAGCCGTCGCCCGAGGACCGGACGCTGATCGAGGAGACGGTTGCGGCGGCGATCGCCGACACGCCGATGCCGGACACGTCGCTGCATCGCTTCGTCGCCGCGCTCCTCCTCGGCGAGGGCGGCGAGGCGATGACCGCCCCGCCGCCGGCAGAGCATCTGGCGCGCTTTCGCCGCCGCTTCCAGCAGCTCAGCGGGCCGGTCACGGCCAAGAGCCTGGAGGACACGCTGTTCTACCGCTTCGGGCCGCTGCTCGCCCTCAACGAGGTCGGCGGCGAGCCGAGCCATCACGGCGTCTCAGTAGCGGATTTCCATGAGGCCAATGCGGTGCGCCGCCGCTCCTGGCCGCATGCGATGATCGCGACCGCAACCCACGACACCAAGCGCGGCGAGGACGGGCGCGCCCGTCTTCTGACCCTGACGGAGATGCCGCAGCGCTGGGCGGAGGCGAGCCGGCGCTGGCGCTCGCTCAGCCTGGAACTGGCGCCCGATCGCATCAAACCGGATGCGAACGACCGTCAGCTCATCCTGCAGCAGATGCTGGCATCCTGGCCCGTCGAGCTGCTCGACCGCGATGACGCTGAGGCGCTCGACGCCTTCCGCCAGCGCATGCAGGGCTGGGTCGAGAAGGCGCTGCGCGAGGCCAAACGAAGGACGAGCTGGATCAACCCGCAGGAGCCCTACGAGCAGGCTGCCAAGGATCTGATCGCGGCTGCGCTCACCGAGGGAAATGCGTTTTTCGACAGCTACCGTCCGCTGGCGCAGGAGATGGCGCGGCGCGGCCTGGTGCGCGGGCTGAGCCGGACCGTGCTGAAGCTGACGCTGCCGGGCGTCCCCGACCTGTTCCAGGGCACCGAATTCTGGGACCTGTCGCTGGTCGACCCCGACAACCGCCGGCCGGTCGATTACGCGGCCCGCGCCAGGGCACTGGCGGCAGAGACGGACGTCGCCGCCCTGCTCGACGGCTGGGAGGATGGGCGGATCAAGCAGCGCCTCATCGCAGCCTTGCTGGCAGACCGCGCCGCCGCGCCCCGCCTCTATGCCGAGGGCGACTATCGGCCACTGATGGTCCAGGGCGCCCGCGCGGCCGGTCTGGTCGGCTTCTCCCGCAACGACCGCACGGACATGCGGCTCGTCCTGGTGACCCGTATGGTCGGGTCCGAGTTGCCCTTGCAGAGCCTGCAGATCGGGCCGCATTGGCGCGGGGCGACACTCCCCGACGTAACCGGCGAATGGGAGGATATCCTGACCGGTGCGAGGATCGGCGGCGGTGAGGGTGGCCTTGAGGTGTCAGAGGCCTTCGCCGGGTTGCCGGTCGCGGTCCTGCGCAAGGGCTGACTCGGACGCGGCTCGGCGGCTGCACCCGGAGGAATTCACCATCGCACCGTGCTTGCACGAAGCCCGCCCGGGTGCTGATCGATCAGCCCAGATGAAAGAGAGGGCGCAGCCTCAAACCGATCGCGCTGCCCATAAACGCGGCCGCGACCCAAACCCAGCCGGACAGGCTGCCCGAGGCCAGCGCCGAAAAATAGGCTCCGATGTTGCAGCCATCCGACAGCCGCGCGCCGTAGCCCATCATGAATCCGCCGAGCATCGCGCCGAGCCAGGCGCGGCCATCGCCGCCGGCGCGGAACAGGAAGCGGCCGCTCAGGCCTGCAGCCGCGGCGGCGCCGGCGATGATCGCGAAGTCCATCACGGAGGTGACGTCGGAGAAGACGCTGCGTCCCAGCGGGCCGGGATCACCCTGCCAGTAGGGCCAGACGGCGGGTTCGAAGCCGATCATAGCCGCGAGTTTCGATCCCCAGAGCGTGAAGCCCGCCGTCTCGCCCCAGGGACGCCCCGCCAAGACCAGCGTGGCGATGTTCAGGAGGGCGAGCCCCGCGGCGCCCCAGGCCAGCGGCCAGGGCTCGCGCAGCCAGCGCCGCCAGGACAGGCCGTTGCTTAGCCCGCCCCTCAGCCGGTCGGAGGCGGGGCTCCAGAGGATGACGGCAGCGAAGACCGACAGATGGAGAGCCAGGGCAACCGGCCAACCGAGCCAATCCTGCGCCGTCCCGCTGGGAAGCACGGGCAAGGTCCACCAGAACCCGAGATGGGCAGCCCCGACAGCCGAGCCCACGATGAAGCAGGCCAAGGTCATGAGCAGCCGCGCATTGCCTCCGCCCAGCGCGAACAATGTGCCCGAGGCGCAGCCCCCGCCGATCTGCATCCCGATGCCGAACAGGACCGCGCCGAACAGGAAGGAGACGCCGATCGGCGTGACGAAACCCGTCAGCGGCAGGCCGAACAGCTCGCCCCCCGCCAGCAGCGGAAAGAAGACACAACTCGTCAGGGCCAGCGCCAGAGCCTGGGCGCGAAAGCCCGAAAAGTCACGGCGTTCCAGCGCGGCGCGGAAGCTGCCGGCAAAGCCGAAGGTCGCCTGGAACAGCACGAAGCCGAGGCCGGAACCGACCAGCGCCAGAAGGGGAAGGCGCCAGGAGGTGGCGTGGGTGATCGCGAGGACCGCCACGCCAGCGATCGCCATGATGGCCGCTACAGCGACGGTGATCTGGACCGGGCGCAACGGTCCGTCGGGTTCGGCTGGACGGTCTTCCCGGTCTGCGACAGTCCCGGCCACGACGCTCACCATCCGAGCAGGCCCTGACCCAGAACCGCGCCGACGCTCACCACGATCAGACAGGCGAGCGAGTGCCAGGTCAGGAGGACGAGCATGCTCTTTTCGGTGCGGTCCAGCGCGCAGAAGGCCGCATGATCGTATACGAGTTGGAGGCGCATCAGACCCGCTCAAGCATCATCGCCGGTTCCCCGGTTTCCACGTTCCCACTTCGTTGCCGGCGCCCATTTCGTTACAGCCCCGCCGAGACGGACGACATTCTTGCCTCGAGCTGCGGATCACGAAGGCGTGTGTGCGTAACGAACCGCGGTGACGCTGCGTATCGAGGTTGTGGGCCTGATGACAGCGCCAGCGAACCTCTGGGAATTCACCTCATGGACCACCGCGTCGTCTCGCTGGCTCTGGCCGCATCCTTCACCACCGCCCTTGCGCTCATGGCCGTGGCCATCACTGCGGCTCCCGCCGCGGCTCAAGGGACGACCGCCCCGCTCGTCGCCCGGGAGGGCTGGGCGGTGATGCCGACGCCGCACAGCTTCCCGGTTCTGGTGGGGCGGCTCGAGGAGGCCGTCAAAGCCAACAAGATGGGGCTGGTGACGGCGGCCAGCGCTTCGGACGGCGCCAAGGCGCAGGGTTTCACCATTCCCGGCAACCGCGTCGTCGGCGTCTTCCGCAACGACTTCGCCCGCCGCATGCTGGCCGCCAGCGTGCCGGCCGGCATCGAGGCCCCGATCCGCTTCTATCTCACCGAGAATGCCGACGGCACCGCGACCCTGTCCTACCGGAAGCCGAGCGCCGTCTTCGGGCCTTATCTCGAAGGCGCCGCGCCCGATCTGAAGGCCGTCGCGACCGAACTGGATGCGATTTTCGACCAGATCGCCAAGGCGGCGGCTCAACGCTGAGGGGGCGGTCCCATGTTTCGACACCAGGTGGGCCGCCTGATCGTGGCAGCCGTTTTCGCCATCGGCTGTGGTCGCGGCGTGCTGGCTCAGGACCTCTTGCGTCTGCCGGATGGCGAGGTCACCCGGAGCGCCGGGGTGACCGCCTATCTCGTCGATCCGACGACACGCTATGGCCATGGCGTGCTGGGGGATGCGATCGAAGCCGGCGGGTTCGTCGTCGAGCGGGACGGTCAACGCCTGCTGTTTCGCCTGGGTGCTGACGCGGTCTTCGAGGACCGCCGTGTCCGCCTGGCCGATCTCGACGGCGACGGGGAGCCGGAAGCGATCGTGGTCAAGGCCTATCTCGATCGCGGCGCCGCCCTCGCAGTCTACCGGATCGGCCGGCACGCCATCGAGCCCCTCGCCGAGGGCCCGGCCATCGGCCAGCGCAACCGCTGGCTCAACCCCGTCGGCGTCGCGAATTTCACCGGCTCGGGGCAGTCCATGCTCGCGGCCGTGGTCACGCCCCATCTGGCGGGTTCGCTGCGCCTCTACCGTCTGGCGGGCGCGGCGCTCGTCGAGGTTTCGCGCATCGACGGCTTCACCAATCATCGCCTGGGCGAGCGCGACCTCGATCTCGCGCGCATCGGGGACATTGACGGGGACGGCACGCCCGAGATCGTCATCCCGTCGCTATCGCGCCAGGACCTGGCTGCGATCGGCTTCAAGGGCGGGCGCGCCGTGGTCCTCGGCAAAGCCAGCGTCAAGCAGCGCATCGCCCGCTTCCCCGCCATGCGGGGTCCGCGCGCAACGATCGAGACCGACACCGGCGAGCGCCTCGACGTGATCATCGGACGGGACTGAGGCCGAGCCGGCCGCGCCGCTCCGAACCGGGGACCTCCGAGCCATGCCCGCGAGTGTCCTGAGCGAGGGTGATGTGAAACAGGTCGACAGCGGACGTTCCCCGCCGACGCCTAGGACCGGGCGTAGAAGCGCAGCAGAGCGAGTGCGTCCGGCGCGCTCCAGTCGGCCTCTCCGGTCAGATAGCCGCCGCTGCGCCCTCGCGCATCGATCACGTAGCTCATCGGCATGCCATAGAGCGGAAAAGGTGTCGCGACCTTCGATTTCGGCCCCGAGGCGACCTCGCCTTCGGTGTCGATGAAACTCGTGAACCCGGTCAGGCGAAGCCGCTGGATGTATGCGGCGGCCGTTGCGGCATCGCGGTCGAGCGATACCGGCACGACCACGAAGGGCTCGCTCTTCGCCTGCTTCTGGAGCCGGTGCAGGATCGGCAGTTCGCGTCGGCAGGGCGGGCACCAGCTCGCCCAGAAGGCGAGCAGCACGGCCTTGCCGCGATAGGTCGCGAGCGTGCGTCGCCGCCCGCCCAGATCGCGCAGCGGGATGTGGCCCGCCTCTTCGCGCGGATCGAGCACGGTGAACTGGGCGTGAGGCGTGCTGAACGGTGGTGGATAGGGGTCCCCAGCCTCGGCCGGCGGCAGGCCGCCGAGCGCGCCGGCGGCCGCGCCGAGCATGACGGTTCTGCGCGTCACCGTCATCAGAACGCGGCCAGTCCGTCATCGAGAGTCGCCACCTCGCCGCGTGCCGGATAGTCCTTGGCGACGACGTAGTCGATCGCGCCGAGGATGTCGGCGAAGGATGGCCGCGCGAACGGCATGGTCTGGACGCTGGAGAAGTAGAGCGTGCCGTCCGGCCGGACCAGAAAAAGGCCGGGCTCGGCAAACAGCCCGGGCTCCTCGACACCGATCGAGGTGGTGCCGCGGCCGGCTGACAGGAACAGCCCCCACTCGCGCGCCGCGTTGAGCGAGAAGCCATAACCCAGGCGCAGCCTCGGCAGGCCCCAGTCTGTCTTGGCGCGGGCGGCGCGTTCCTCGCTGTCCGTCGAGAGCGCGATGACGCCGACGCCCTTCTGCGCGAAGGCATCGAGCTTGCCCTCGAGATCGCGCAGCTGGGTCCTGCAGATCGGGCAATGCAGCCCGCGATAGACCACCACCAGCGAGAAATGCGCAGGCCGCTCGGCATGGAGGCTAAAGGCGGCCCCATCGGGAGCGAGCCGCAGTTCCAGGCTCGGTACCGCGGTGCGGGGCAGCAGGGGCTTGATGTCGCTCATCGGCGGGCAATCCTCTCCGTCATCGTCGTCGCTCGTGACCCGGTCGATACCCGCCGGCACTCCGGCAGCGGCCGAGATGCCGACCGCGCAACGCGCCCTGCGTCACGCCAAGCCTGTACAGACCCTTTCGCGGCGACGCCGCGCGCCGTTACAGCCTCACGCGCAGTTGACCGAGGCCGTCAATCGCCTCACCCACGGATCTCGCGCCCTGACCGCGGCGGTCCGCCCTTCTCCTCAACGGCAAGAGAATGCGCGATCGCAACCGGCGATCCCGCCGTCACGATTGACGGCCAACGCCACCCCGCTCGGCGGCGCCTCATCCGATCAGGACGGACGTGACCTGCAGCCAGCTTTCCCGGTCGCATGCGCAGAGCAGGCCGGTGGATGGCTGCCCCGGGGCATAGGGGCTGCCGTCCAGCATCCGGGCATGGCCACCCGCCTCGCCGAACAGCAGAACGCCGGGCGCGTGATCCCAGGGGTTGAGGGCACCATAGAGCAGGAAGTCGCAGCGGCCGGCGGCGGCGAGGCGGTATTCCTGGCCGCAGCAGCGCAGCGACGCCACGCTGGCGAAAGCGGGGAAGCGGGCCGGCAGCGCGCCGCGCATCGGCTCGGGGAAGTACTGCCAGCTCGCCATGCCGTTCATCGCCGCCATGGCCACTGGGTTGCCAACGCGCAGATCGCGGGTCTTGCCCGCGGAGCCCTCCAGCCAGGCTCCCTCGCCCCGCAAAGCGAGCGCGCTGTCGTTCAGGACGGGGTCGTGGATCACCGCTCCCGCGGTCTCGCCCCCGACGATGGCAGCGGCCATGACCGCGAACAGCGGCAGGTCGGAGGCGTAGTTCAGCGTGCCGTCGACCGGATCGATGACGAAGGCGAGCTCCGCCTCCGCCAGCCGCCCCAACACGGCCGGGTCGCGCGTCGCAGCCTCCTCGCCGACGAGCAGCGCGCCGGGGAAGGCCCGCTCGAGCTCGGCGAAAATGAAGCGCTCGGCCGCCTCGTCGGCCTCCGTCACGAGATCGCCCGGCGCCGCCTTCTCGCGCACCTCGCCGGCCGCCAGCTTGCGGAAGCGCGGCATGATCTCGCGCCGTGCCGCCTCGCTGAGGATGCCGTTCAACCGATCGAGATCGCTCCTTGAAAACAACATCGTGCTCACCCGCGCCGACCGTTAGCCGGCATCGAACTCGACCAGGATCGGCTGGTGGTCGGAGGCGCGCGTGTCGACATCGCAGACAATCCGGCGGGCGCGGCCTGCGAGGTCTGGCGTTGCAAGAACATAGTCGAGGCAGCCTGGTGGACCATAGGTCTGGTCGACGATGAAGGCGGTGGGGGGCGGCGGTGCATCTCCCATCACGACGGGCCAGAGATCGCGCAGCGGCGGCGTGCCGTCGTCGAAGGGCGCCATCAGTCGCGCCAGAGCGGGGTCATCCGGCCGCATGTTGAAATCGCCGGTGAGGATCGCGCTCGCCGTGTTGGGCGTCGGCGCATAGGTGTGCGGGCCGGGAGCGCGCGGTGTGCGGGCGCGGGACGCGGCCATGCGATGAGCTTCCCGGATGCCCTCGACCTGGGCCGCACGCAGCACCGGCGACGAGTATTCGAGATGCGTCGTCATCAGCCGGACCGGCCCCAGCGGCGTCTCGGCGACCGCCTCGACCAGGACGCGCGGCATGTTGCGCGTCGCCGCCGCCTCCCAGGGCAGGAGATGGCGCAGGGCCTGCGCCACCTTGTAGCGGGTGAGGATCAGGTTGCCGAAGCGCTTGCGCCCGCCCCGGCCGTCATCGACATCGACGCCGATACCCTCGATGGCCGTGAAACCCGGCAGCATCTCCGCGAACAGCGCGAACTGGTCGCTGTCGTCATTGCCGTCGAGATCGGGGAAGTTCGCAGCAACCTCCTGCAGGCAGAGCACGTCGAAATCGGCCATGGCGCGGGCGTGCTCGATGATGCGGCGGGGATCGACGCGGTTGTCGGTGCCGCGGGCCCACTGGATGTTCCAGGTAATGAGCTTCATGAGATCATCTTCATCGCGGCAGCGCCTTGGTCACTTGATGCCGGCGCGCATGAAGCTCTGCACGAACTGGCGCTGGAAGAGCAGGAAGCCGACGAGCAGCGGGGCAGAGGTCATCAGCGTCGCCGCGCAGATCACCGCCCAGTCGATGCCCTGGTCGCTCGACGAGAACACCTGCAGGCCCACCGTTAGCGGCCGCGACTCGACCGAGTTTGTCACCAGCAGCGGCCAGAGGAAGTTGTTCCAGTGATAGCTCACCGAGACCAGCCCATAGGCGATGTAGGTCGGCTTCGCGAGCGGGACATAGACCTTCATCAGCACCTGCAGCGGGCTCGCGCCCTCGACGCGGGCCGCGTCGTCGAGTTCCTTGGGCACGGTCTTGAAGGTCTGCCGCAGCAGGAAGATGCCGAAGGCCGAGGCGATGTAGGGCAGCGCGATGGCGGGGATCGTGTCGATCAGATCCAGCCTCGCCAGCGTGCGGTAGTTCTCGACGATCAGCGCGTCCGGCATGATCATCAGCTGCGCCAGGATCAGCGCGAAGGCGATGTCGCGGCCCCAGAAATCCTGCCGCGCCAGCGCATAGGCCGCCAGCGTCCCCAGCACGAGCTGGAAGGCCAGGATCATCGTCACCAGGATGAAGGTGTTGAGGAAATAGCGTGCGAAGGGCGCCGCCGCCCAGGCCCGGGTGAAGTTGTCGAGCGTCAGCGGCGCCGTCAGCACGAATCGTGTGGTGTACTCGGCCGGATGGATCGCCGCCCAGACGGCATAGGCCAGGGGCAGCACCCAGAGCAGCGCGAGCAGGATCGCCCCGGTCGATTCCAGCGTCAGAGCCAGGCCCTTGGGGGCATAAGGGTCCGAGCGCGCCGCGGTGACGACCGGCTGAGGAGCGGCGCTCATCGATAATGCGTCCTGCGCTCGAGAATGCCGTACTGGACGAAGGCGACCAGCGCCAGCAGCGCCAGCAGCACGCAGGTCAGCGTCGCCGCATAGGCCGTATCCCAGAAGCTGAAGCCGACCTGGTAGATGTAGAACAGCAGCAGCGTCGTCGCGTTGTCCGGGCCGCCGCGCGTCATGACGAAGATATGGTCGACCATGCGGAAGGCGTTGATCACCGCGTTGATCAGCACGAACAGCGTCGTCGGCATCAGCAGCGGGAACTGGATGCGCCGGAAATAGGTCCAGCGCGAGGCGCCCTCGATCGCGGCCGCTTCTCCGAGGCTGGGCGGCAGCGCCTGCAGGGCCGCCAGATAGAAGATCATGAAGAAGCCGGCTTCCTTCCAGATCGCGACGACCGTGATCGCCGCCAGCGCCGTATCCTGCGAGCCGAGCCAGTTGGTGCTGCGCCCGCCGAACAGCCCGACGATCTGCTCGAGCAGGCCGTATTGCGGCGTGAAGAAGAACAGCCAGATGTTGGCCACCGCGATCATCGGCAGGATCGTCGGCGTGAAGAACGCCATCCGCACCCAGGTCCGCCCGACGATCTTGTCGTTGACCCAGACCGCCATCAGCAGCGCGAGCGCGATCGAGGTGGGGATGGTGCCGAGCGCGAACCAGAGATTGTTCGACATCGCCTTCCAGAAGATCGGATCGGCGAGGAGCTGCTCGTAATTGTCGAGCCCGACGTAGCGCGCCGGGCGGCGCGCCTTGGGTGTCGAGTAGAAGCTCTCGATGAGACTTGCGACCGCCGGCCAGTGCGTGAAGAGAGCCAGGCAGGCCATGGCTGGCAGCAGAAGCAGCCAGCCATGGACCGTGGCGGTCGCGCGGGAGTTCATCGCGAGGCGGACCTTGCGTCTCAGCGATAGGGCTTCAGGATGCGCTCGGCCTCGGCCTGGGCATCCTCCAGCGCCTTCTGGGGCGTCTTCGTCCCGGTCAGCGCGGCCTGCAGCCCGTCATTGAGCGCCTTGGTGACACGCTGGTTCTCATGCGTCGAGAGTTCGGCCACCGCATGCGGAAGCTGGTCGCGCGCCACCAGCGCCGGCGGGAAGTCCTTCGCATAGGCCTTCATCGCCGCCGTCTCATAGGCCGCCGGCGAGACCGCGACATAGCCGGTGTCGATGCCCCATTTCGCGGCGCGCTCGGGCGTCGTGATCCAGCGGATGAACTTGAAGGCGGCTTCCTGCTGGGCCGGGGTGGCCTTCTTGGAGAGGTAGAAATTGCCACCGCCGGTCGGGCTGCCGCGGCGCTTGCCGGCCGGCAGCATGGCGACGCCGAAGGGGAACTTCGCGTTGCTGCGGACATTGGTGAGGTTGCCCGTCGTGGTCCACATCATCGCGACCTTCTTCTCGAAGAAGTCCTTCGGCGTGGTGCCCCATTCGACGATGCCGGGGGGATGGACCTTGTGCTTCTGCGCGAGGTCGACCCAGTACTGCAGCGCCTCGACGACGGCGGGGTCGGCATAGTTGGTCGTGTTGCCGGCGGCATTGGCGAGGATCGCGCCGGCCTGCGTCGACAGGCCCTGGAACAGCCAGTAGGGGAAGCCCGAGGACGGGATCTGGATGCCCCATTGGGTGACGTTGCCCGACGCGTCCTTCTTGGTCAGCTTCTGCGCGAAGTCGAGCTGCTCGGCCCAGCTCGCCGGCGGCTTCTCGGGATCGAGCCCGGCCTCCTTGAAGAGCTCCTTGTTCCAGTAGAGCACCACGGTCGAGCGCTGGAAGGGGATGCCCCAGGTCTTGCCGCCGGTCTGGCTGTTTTCCATGAAGGCCGGGAAGAAGGAGGCGAGCCACTTCTTGTCGTCCTCGGTCTTGATGAAGCTGTCGAAGGGAACGACCGCGTCCTCGTCGATCAGCGTGAACATGTCGGTGGAGAGCAGCACCGAGGTCACCGGCGGCGTGCCGCTCTTGTGGGCCGTCAGCGCCTTGATGATCGTTTCCTGATAGGTGCCGGCATAGATCGGCTTCAGCTTGATCGAGGGGTTCTCTTTCTCGAAATCGGCGGCGTAGCTGTCGATCAGCTTGGTGATCGGCCCGCCGACGGCGACCGGATAAAAGAAGGAAACCTCGGTCGCGGCCTGCGACCGGGCGAGGCCCGGCAGGGCCAAGGATCCCGCGAGCGCCGCAGCACCGCTCAACACGTCACGCCTGTGCATCTGTGTTCTCCCTGATGAGGTGACTTGCGCCCGACCCTTGTGAACGGATCTTAACCCGAAACCACTTTGCGCTCGGACGCCTGGTCGAACCAGTGCAATGCCGATTGTGACAATGTGATGTAGACGGTTTCGCCCGGCCTGGTGCGGACCTTGCCCGCCCGCCGGACGATGAAGCCATGCCCGCCGATGCGGGTTTCGACCAGCGTATCGGCCCCGAGATATTCGACCGCGGCGACCTCGGCGGCGATGCCACTCTCGCCCAGCGCGGTCATTTCGGGCCGGATGCCGACGGCCAGAGTCGCCGGGTCATGCCCCTGCGGCGGCGTCAACTGACCGGCGCCGCCCGCCGCCAGGACCGCCTGGAGCGGCACGACATTCATCGGCGGCGTTCCGACAAAGCGCGCGACGAAGATGCTCGCCGGGTTCTCGTAGATCTCGTCGGGCGGGGCATCCTGCTCGATGCGGCCGTTGCGCATCAGCACGACCTGGTCGGCCATCGTCATCGCCTCGACCTGATCATGCGTGACATAGACCATGGTGATCCCCAGCCGCTGCTGGAGCTCGCGGATCTCGCGGCGCATCTCGACGCGCAGTTGCGCATCGAGGTTCGAGAGCGGCTCGTCCATCAGGCAGACGGGAGCCTCCGCGACCACGGCCCGGCCCAGCGCCACCCGCTGCTGCTGCCCGCCTGACAGCTGCGAGGGCTTGCGGTCGAGCAGGCCCTGGAGCCCGAGGATGTCGGCGGCGCGCGCCAGCCGGTTGTCGCGCTCCGCGCGCGGCACCTTGCGGACCTCGAGACCGAAGGCGATGTTCTGCGCCACCGTCAGATGGGGAAACAGCGCATAGTTCTGGAACACCATCGCGATCCCGCGCTGGGAGGGCTCGGCCCGGGTGACATCGCGGCCGCCGATCAGGATCGCGCCGCTGCTGGTGTCCTCGAGCCCGGCGATCAGGCGCAACGTCGTCGACTTGCCGCAGCCCGAGGGGCCGAGCAGCGCGACGAGCTTGCCCCCTTCCACCGTGAAGCTGACCTCGTCGACCGCCGCCGCGCCGCCCCAGGTCTTCGAAACGGTTTTCAGCTCGACAGAAACCATGCGTCATCCGGCCCGGCGCCCAAGATGCCAAACTGAGCCGGCACAGGGTCTGTGTTCTCGATCCTCGATATGGCGCAGAACGGCCCCGCAGCACAAGGCCGGTCCGACCGTCGCGCCGACGCCTTTCGCTCAGCCCCGCGTTGCGACCAGCCGCTTGACGCGCACGACCTCCACCAGCGCCAGCAGCAGATGATAGAGCACGCGAACCGGAACCGCCGCCCGGTCGGGAGCACCGGCCGCGTCGACGCGGTTGATCCACAGGCCGCTGCCGCGATCGACGAAGCGCGCGAAGACGAGCGCCAGATTCGGGTCGAGACGCGCCGCCGCCTCTGCGTCGTCCTCGAACTCGATGCGCGCCACGAGAGCCTTGAGATATTCGGTCTGCGGCCAGAGCAGGCAGGCGCCGTCGAGCAGGCTGCCGTCGGGCGCGATCTCGTTGACGACTGCGTGCGCCGGGCCCGCACCATGGTGCCGGTCGGCGAAGCCGTAGAGCCCGCGCGCCGCCGCGTGCGCGCGACGCCCGCCCGTCAGGCGGTCGTGGTGATGCAGCAGCCAGGTCCATTCGTAATGGTGTCCGGGCTCGCGGACCTGCCCCGCCCGGCCGGCGGCGGGCTGCCAGTCCTGCGTGAAGAACTCGCCGAGCGAACCGGTGCCGGCGTCGAGCATGCGCTCCTGCATCAGCCGCACCAGGCTCTCGGCCCGGGCGAGCCAGCGGTCGCCGCCCCCGCTTTCGGCCATGGCATGGCAGGCCTCGAGAAGGTGCATATGCGGGTTCTGCCGCCGCGGCAGACTGCCCAGCATGTCCTCGGCGAAGCCGCCCTCGGGATGGGCCAGCGTCGCCTCGATGAAGCCCATCACCGTCTCGGCCCGCTCCAGCCAGATGCGCTCGCCGCTCGCCCGCGCGAACCAGCCGCAGGCGAAAATGACGAAGGCGAGGTCGTAGAAATCCGACTTCGGATCGACCGGTTCGCCCCGGATGGTGCAGCGATGGCTGAAACGCCCGTCCGGGCGGCGACAGCGGCTCCAGAGGAAATCCATGCCATGACGCGCCGCATCGAGCGCCCCTGGCACGCCGAGGAGGTGGGCATGGCTGAAGACATAAGCCAGCCGTGCCGTCACCAGCGTGCTGCGCGCGTCGTTCTCGACGGCGATACCGTCGGGCGACACCATCTCGACATAGCCCGGCCACTCGGCCGACCAGACCCGCCCGAGCCAGCCGGGGAGCAACGTCCCGACGAGCCAGTTCTCGATCACATCCGCCTCGAAATCCCGCATGTCGCACTCCTCGTCTCGCGCCCTGTCCGAGCGCCCCGGCGGACCGGGGTCTCGCGGTTGCCACGGGGCGGCGGCATCATCGCCGATTCGCCGTCGCATTTTCGCTCGATCAGACCATCGCCTGCTCAACAAAAAGGCCCTGCCGTTTAGGCAGGGCCTTGATGATGTGCTTGCCTATGGAGTGGCCTCTCAGAACTCCGCCCAGCCTGCATCGCCGGCGCGGCTGTTGGCGGCCTTCTTGACGGGGGCTGGCCGGGGTGCCGGGGCGACGGCGCTGCGGGGTGCCGATGCCCTGGTCTGGGTGAAGGCAGCTTCGGCGAGCTGGCGCAGGCGGGTGGGCTCGCTCGCAGGGATCGGCACATCCACGGCGCGGCCGGAGTCCGGCCCGGTCTTGAAGGCGGCGACGAGGTCGTTGAGCTGGGCGATCTTGTCCGAGAGCGAGCCGGCCGAGGCTGCGCTCTGCTCGGAGAGTGCCGCGTTCTGCTGCGTCATCTCGTCGAGATGCGCCACCGCCTGGCTCATCTCGTCGATGCCGTTGGCCTGCTCTCCGGATGCAGCGGAGATGTCCGCGATCGTCGCCGCGACCTTCTTCGACGCGGTCAGGATCTGCTCCAGCGCCTCTCCGGCCTGGCGCACCAGCTTGACGCCCTCGCCGACCTCGGAGTTCGATGACGAGATCAGCGCCGAGATGTCCTTGGCCGCCTCGCTGGAGCGCTGCGCCAGCGTGCGCACCTCGGAGGCCACGACCGCGAAGCCCTTGCCGGCATCGCCGGCGCGCGCTGCTTCCACCGCCGCATTGAGCGCGAGCAGATTGGTCTGGAAGGCGATGTCGTCGATCACCCGGATGATGTCGGAGATCTTGGTCGAGGCGCTCTCGATGCGCGCCATGGCGTCGACCGCCTGGCCGGCGATGGCGCCGCCGGTCTGCGCCGCCCTCATCGCCTCGTCGGCGATCGCGGCGGCGTCGCGCGAGGCCTGGGCCGAGGCCTTCACCGAGGCGGCGAGCTCTTCGGTCGTCGCCGCCGTCTCTTCGAGCGACGAGGCCTGATCCTCGGTGCGCTTGGACAGGTCGTCGGCGCCCATGTTGATCTCGCGGGCGGCGAGCCCGACATCGGCAGAGGTCAGCTGGATCGTCTTCACCGTCGAAGACAGCCGATCAACCGTCTCGTTGATCGCGCCCTTCAGGGTCGCGAAGACGCCGTGATAATCGCCCGAGACCGGGCGCGTCAGATCGGCGGCAGCAATGGCCTGCATCGCCTGGGCGAACTCGGTCGTCGACTGCTCGACAACCTCATTGATCTCGTTGATGCCATCGACAAGCTTCTTCAGCTGCTCATCGGCCTGGTCGGTGCGCACACGCGCCGAGAAGTCGCCTGCAGCCGCGGCCGCCACGACCTTGCCGACATCCGACACCACCGCCTCCATCGACTGCGCCCGCGCAAGGCGCACCGCAGCGGCCTCCTCCAGCTCTTCGAGTCCGCGAATGCGCTGAATATTGGCCTGGAAGACCTTGAGCGCGACGGCTATCGCTCCGATCTCGTCCTTCTGGTCCGCGTGGGTGATGTTCACATCGTGCACGCCGCGAGCGAGAGCATCCATATCCGCGATGACCTGACCGATCGGCCGGGTGATACTGCGACCCATTAGGACAGCGCTGATGAGCGAAGTGAGCAAAACACCTGCGGCCAGAGCCCCCGAAATCAGCAGTTTGCCAGACGCATCGCCCGCCACGCGCGTCGCGGTTTCCACTAGGGTCGCCGACGCTTTGTCCTCGACGGCCTTCAGCAGGTTGATGCGGTCGGTTGTTTTGCGAAACCAATCGGGCGCAGCGATCTTCGAAATGTCGCCGCCGAACGGCGCCGCATAGGCGGCGCGGCGCATGGAATCGACCTCCTGCGAGGCAGGCGCGGCCAAGGCAGCGTCGAGCAGCGCGATGGAAGCCGAGTTTCCGGCGGAGCGGAACTGTTCGAAAAACTGGCTTTGCGCCGCTCCCAGCCCAACGAAGTTTCGAAACAGCGCGGCCTCGAATCGGCCCGCGGCGAAAGCGTTTGAGCCCAAAGCCCGCTCCTGTCCAGCGCGCTCCTTTCCTTCCATGATCATCGCATAAGCGCGTGCATCTCCCTTGAGCGCGGGGTTAGACGCCACATCCTGGACGCTGCTGATCAGCATCAGGATCCGACTGATGGCGGTGGAGTATCGCCCTGCCGCTTCGGCCACGGGAATGGATAGCGCATCGACTTGTTGGCGCGTCGCACGCAGTTCCCCCAGAGCGCTTTCGATCGCTGGACGCTGCGCTAGCATCGGGCCCGCGAGTTCGACGGCAGCCACAGACCGGAAGATGTTGTCGAATGCCGCGAGCGCCGTGTCGGTTTGCTGACGCTGGGAGATCAACTCGGGCGCGAAGTTCTGACCTTTCGCCCCGATGAACAGGGCGGACGATCCACGCTCCTTCTGCAACTCATGGACGACCTGACCAGCCCTGGGCAACTGGCGTGCGACCATCGCGATCTCACGCGCTTCCTTTGCCTTCACCCACAATATCACACTGTTGCTGATGACAAGCGCCATGATGGCGAGGAGGGGAATGGCGACGACGAGCGCCAACTTGAGGTTGATCTTGATATCTCGAATCCGAAAAAGTCGAAACATCGACATCCCAGCCCCTCTTAACTGTTACCTTAGGTCACTCTAAATACAAATCAGATCAATTCTTCATTAACGTCGTCGCGATTTTCTCGAGTAATTACCGTCCCGTCGCAGCAATTTACGCCCTGCCGCATGAGAGTGCGGACATTGGCAATCCAGGCAAAGACTGCAGCGTTTATGGGAGATGTTCCGATCCCTCCCAGATCGGCAGGGCTCGTGTCGGTCGGCGGAGCACTCTCCTGACGGCATCAGAACTCTTCCCAGCCCGCATCACCGGCGCGGCTGTTGGCGACCTTCCTGGCGGGTGCCGGCGCCGGGCGCGGTGCGGGTGCCGCCATCCGGGGCGCCGGAGCCTTGTGAGCGAAGGCGACTTCCGCGAGCTGGCGCAAGCGGGCGGGCTCGCCGGCAGGCGCCGGCGCCGCCGCGGCCCGGCCGTCGTCGGGCCCGGTCTTGAAGGCGGCGACGAGGTCGTTGAGCTGGGCGATCTTGCCCGAGAGCGATCCGGCCGACGCCGCGCTCTGTTCCGACAGCGCCGCGTTCTGCTGGGTCATCTCGTCAAGATGCGCCACCGCTTGGCTCATCTCGTCGATGCCGCTGGCCTGTTCGCCCGAGGCGGCTGAGATTTCCGCGATGGTGGCCGCGACCTTCTCGGACGCGGCGAGGATCTGGCTGAGCTGTTCGCCGGCCTGACGGACGAGCTTGACGCCCTCGCCGACCTCGCTGTTCGACGAAGAGATCAGCGCCGAGATGTCCTTTGCCGCCTCGCTCGACCGCTGGGCGAGCGTCCGGACTTCGGACGCGACGACCGCGAAGCCCTTGCCGGCATCGCCCGCACGGGCCGCCTCGACGGCCGCGTTGAGGGCCAGCAGATTAGTCTGGAAGGCGATGTCGTCGATCACCCGGATGATGTCCGAGATCTTGGTCGAGGCGCTCTCGATGCGCGACATCGCGTCGACGGCCTTCCCGGCGATGGCGCCACCGGTCTGCGCCGCCTGCATCGCATCATTGGCGACGCTCGCCGCCTGGCGCGAGGCCTGGGCGGTGGCCTTGACCGAGGCCGCAAGCTGCTCGGTCGTCGCCGCGGTCTCCTCCAGGCTCGAGGCCTGATCCTCGGTGCGCTTCGACAGGTCGTCGGCACCCATGTTGATCTCGCGAGCGGCGAGACCGACATCGGCCGAGGTCAGCTGGATGGTGCGGACGGTCGAGGACAGGCGGTCGACGGTCTCGTTGATCGCCGTCTTCAGGGTCGCAAAGACGCCGTGATAGTCGCCCGAGACCGGGCGCGTCAGATCGGCGGTGGCAATGGCCTGCATCGCCTGGGCGAACTCGGTCGTCGACTGCTCGACCACCGCCGAGACCTGGTTCAGGCCCATGGCGATGTCGCGGACGAAGCCATCCTTGTCGTCAACCGACAACCGCGCCGAGAAGTCGCCCCTGCGGGCGGCATCGACGACCGCCGCCACCTCGGCCTCGCTCTGAAGCTCGGCCGTGACGTTGCGCCAGATCAGGGTGTGGCCCATGATCCGGCCGCCTTCGTCAGCGATATAGGCCATGTCGACCATGATCGCCTCGGATCCGACATCGTAGCGCACCTTGCGGACCTGGCCGTTGTCGAGGATGAGCTGGCGCTTCAGATTGGGGTTGCTGCGGTAGCAATCGATGTGCTGGCCCATCATGGCCTCGACGCGGAAGGCCGGCGTGGCCGCCTGGAAGGTCGGCTCCAGCTGCTTCAGCATCCGCAGCAGCGATGCGCTGATGAAGATGATCTTCTCGCCGGGATCGGTGATCATCAGCATGGTCGGCGACTGGTTCATCGCCGAGACCGTCAAGGCGCTGCGCCCGGCCTCGAGACGGCCCTGGTCGATCGCACGGGCGATCGCGCCGATCTCGTTGCTGAGCCCGGCATGGGGCACGGGGGTGTCGTAATCGTTCGCCTCGTGGCGGCGCAGTGTTGCAACCAGATCGGCGAGCGGATTGCGGATCGTCCGGACGAAGGCCAGTGCAAAGGCGAGGGCGATCAGCGCCGCCACCGCGGCGATCGCGAGATCGCGCCAGGCGTGGCTTTGGAAACCGTCGATGCGGGCGTCGATGAGCCGGATCAGCTGGGCCTGACCGGCCGTCCAGAGAGCGTCAGCCGCGGCAACGAAGGCGATGGCCGCCGCCTCGGCATCGGGCGCGCGCAGCGATGGTGCACGCTCCAGCGCGTAGTCCTCGCGCAGGGCCGCAGCCTGTTTCGCCACGAGCGCGCTCGCGCTGTCGAAGCCGCCGCGGACCCCCGACAGGCGGGCGCCGAGGCTGCCATCGGCGTTGCCGGCGATGGCGGAGGCGAGCGAGGACTGGACGGCGGCAAGCGCGATGTCGAAGCGGGTCGCCGCCTGGACGAGAAGATCGTGCTGGCGCGGAGCGACCTTGCCCTGCGCGACGAGAACCGGCTGCATGGCGGCGGCGAGCCCGGCCCGGGC
Source organism: Allobosea sp. R86505 (assembly GCF_042466375.1). Lineage (NCBI taxonomy): Bacteria > Pseudomonadati > Pseudomonadota > Alphaproteobacteria > Hyphomicrobiales > Alloboseaceae > Allobosea > Allobosea sp. R86505. The sequence continues at coordinate 4,784,250 of NZ_JAXHPY010000001.1, forward strand.
GACCATCAGCTCCGGCAGGCGGACGGCGACGACGTCCATGACGTAGTAGGAATCGACATCCGGATCGAGCGTGAGGTTCGAGCCGTCGGCGATCTTCTGGATCGCCACCTGCCCGGCATCCCCGATCCGCACCTTGTCCTTCTCCTCGGACAGGGCCCGGGAGAACGTGCTCAACGCCTCGCCGGCCTTCAGGGCGTCGGCCTCGGCCTGCCTTGCCTTGACCCGTTGAGCCGCGCCCGACAGGCGATCGGCAGCGGTGTTCGGCGCCGTGCCGGCCGAGAGCGCCGTCCAGACGTCGCCGAGCAGGCGAGCACCGGTGACTTCGAGCGACGAGAACGCGACATCCTTGCGGACCTGTTGCCCGAACAGCAGCGTCAGGTGCCCGACGGGCAGCATCATCAGCGCCATGATCACGGCGATTTTCGCGCCCACCGTCAGGGACGCGATCCGGGTAGCCAGCATTTTCATGGGAGGGGGGTCCACAGGTGTCGTCAGCTGGGCGAACCATCGGCCCCGAGCGTTAACGATGACCTAAGGTAATCTTTGAATTCGCGGGGCTTCCGGTGAATTTTCGAAAAAGGCGAGCGATCTCGATGGCTTGGAATGAAATTAGATTAAAGTCGTACGACTTTAATCTAATTTCATTCCCGATCCTCGACCGACCCAGTCTTATCGCCGGACCCCTTCAGAGCCGCGACAGATCCGGGAACGGTCGCACCGGCGCGGTGCCGTTCCACCCCTCCGACGCCTCGCGAATCAGGCGGAACATCTCGGCCTTGGGGCCGGCGAGCTTGCGTCCGCTTCCATCCGGCCCGCTCATCCGGCACCGCCTCGGCGGACGGCGTCGAAGACACCGTCGCCGCCGACCTGGCCGCCCTTCAGCACCAGTTCGAGCCCGTCCCGCTCCGGGTCCGGCGCATGGGCGCGGCAGAGCGGCGAGCCGGGCGCGATCGGTGCGATCGCGGTCAGCGCGTCGATGCCGAGCTGGGCTGCCGCATGGCTCGAAGTGTCGCCGCCCGAGATCACCGCGCGCGTCAGCCGGGCCTCGCGCAGCACGCGATCGAGGATGGTGCCGAGCGCCGCGCCGATCCGGTCGTTGACCGCCTCGATCGTGAGGCCTGCAACAGCCACCGCCTCGCGCAGCCGCGCCACGGCGGGGTCGTCGGGCCCCTGGGCGGAGAAGACGAGCGGGCTTTGGCCCTCTGCCAACGCCGCCAGCGCGCGGCTGGTCGCGGTCTCGATCTCGCTCGCCCAGGCGCGGGGCTCGACCGCGCGCTCGGCCGCGATGCGGATCGCCGCGAAGCCCCGCTCCTGCGCCGTGGCGATCTGCCGGGCGGTGACGGGCGAGACCGAGCCCGAGACGACGGCGATCTGCGCGACCGCGCCCGGCGTGGCCAGGGTCGGAGCAGCAGGCAGCAGGCCCGCGGCGCGCCAATGCGCCACGAGCGCCGCCTCGACGCCCTGCGAGCCGATGGTGAAACAGGGCCGTCCGCCGCGCTGCCAGAGCAGGCGGCCCGCCTCCTCCAGGGTCTGCGCATCCATGACGTCGATCGAGACGATGGCCGCGCCCTCCGCGAGCGCGGCGTCGAGCGCGGCATCGCCCGCGCCGCGCTTCATCGCGACGAAATCGACGAGGCCGATCGGCAGGTCGGTCTGGCGGGCGAGATGGCGGCCGAGATCGGCCTCGTCCATCGGCGTCACCGGGTGGCGCGCCATGACGGGATGCCGGTCGAGACGGTAGCCGCGGCCATGGGCGAGCGCGAAGAGATGGCCGAAGCTCTGGAAGCGGCCCATGCCGGGTTCGCCGACGACGAGTGGAATCCAGCCCTCGAGGAGCCGCGCACCGATCTCCGCCGCCCGGCCGATCGAGCCGATATGGGGTGCGGAATCGAAGGTGGAGCAGACCTTGTAGTGGAGGATGGGCGCACCGAGCGCCTTCAGCCCGGCGAAGATGGGCGGGAGATGCTCGTCCATCCAGGCCGGGCTGCGCGAGCGCGCGACGCCGGCGATGCCGATGCCGCGGCAATGCCGGAAGGCCGCCAGACGCTCCGGCGTCGGCGGGGCGAGGAACAGCACCGTCTCCAGACCGGCGAAGGCGAGCGCCTCCATGGAGGCGGAGGAGCCGGTGAAATCATCGCCATAGAAGGCGACGAGCGGCCCCGCCGGGAGGGGGCGCAGCGCGCTCACGCCGCAATCTCCAGCGCCCGGCCGAGTTCCGGATGGGTGCGGGCGTGCTCGGCGAGCGGAATGCCGGCGATGGCGGCGGCCCAGGCCTCGCGCAGCGAGCGCACGCCCGCTGCAACGCCGTCGGGATGGGCCATCACACCGCCACCCGCCGTCATGAGCAGGTCGGTGCTGCCGAGCGCGGCATAGGTGCCGTGCGCCTGCCGCACCGTCTGGCCCGACGAGAACACCGGCATGACCGTGCAGGGCTTGTCGGCAAACATCGGCGTCAGGCATTCGCGCGCCGAGGCGATGACGCTCTCGTCGGTCTCCGAGAACTTGTTGGAGAGGCCGTTGACATGCATGTGATCGGCGCCCGCCAGGCGCCAGAGCTTCTGCCAGGCGACATAGGACCAGCCCAGCATCGGGTGGCGCGAGAGATAGCCCCAGCCATTGCGGTGCGCGTGGATCGGCAGCTGCGCGAAGCGCCGGAGCTCGATCATCCCGACGAGGCCGACCGAGTTCAGGCTCGCCATCAGGCAGGTCGCGCCATGGGCGAGCAGCGTGTCGTGGCGGCGGCGCATCTGGTCGAGATCGCCGGTGAGGTTGAAGGCGAACATCGGCTTGCGGCCGGTGCGGTCGGCATGGCGCTCGATCACCGCCATCACCGCGGCGACGCGCTGGTCGAAGGGACAGGCCGGCCCGTCGGACTGCAGCTCGTCGTCCTTGATGAAGTCGATTCCGGCACCGCAGAGCTCGTCGACGAGCGCCGCGGTGGCGGCCGGATCGAGCCCGACGCTGGGCTTGATGATCGTGCCGATCAGCGGGCGCCCCTCCACACCGGCGAGGCGCCGCGTGCCGGCGACACCGAAGCACGGCCCGGGATAGGCTTCGGCGAAGGCCGCGGGCAGGCGGATGTCGAGGATCCGCAGACCGCTGGCGCATTTCAGCTCGAACAGGTTGCCGGCGACGGTGGCGAGCAGGTTGGGCAGTGAGGGGCCAATCGTCGCGAGCGGCCAGGACAGGGTCACCCGCGCCCGGGTGACGCGCTCTCCGGGAGAGGGCGCGACGTTGGAGGGCAGCGAGCGGCCCGGCACGTCGCGCTCCAGGATGTCGAGCGCCACCACCCGTGCGGAGGCACGCGCCTTCAGCTCCGGCGTCTCCCCGGGAATGGCGACGAAGGTGCCGCTCGACTGCTCGCCCGCCATGGTCTCGGCAGCACGGGCAGGGTCGAGCGGTGTCTCCAGCAGATAGTCGGCCTCGAAGCGATCGGTCAGCATCGATCGCGTCCTCTCAGGCCACGCGGCAGGTCAGGCCGCCATCGACCGGCAGCGCCACGCCGTTGATGTAGGCCGCCTCGTCGGAGGCGAGGAACAGCGCCGCATGGGCGATGTCCCAGGCCGTGCCCATCTTGCCCGTCGGGCTGGCGGCGTCGCGGGCCGCGATCATCTCTTCGGTGCTGGCGTACTGCCCGGCGATCTGCTGGTGGATCAGCGGCGTGTTCATCATGCCCGGCATGATCGCGTTCACGCGGATGCCGTCGCGGGCATATTGCAGCGCCAAGCCCATGGTGAAGTTGTTCACCGCCGCCTTGGCCGCGTAGTAAGCGCTGTAGGGATAGCCGGTGTAGCGGATCGCGGCGACGGAGGAGACGTTGACGATTGCCCCCTTCTTCCGGGCGAGCATATGCGGCAGCACATGCTTGGCGGCGAGGAAGCAGGTGGTGACGTTGAGGTCGAGCGTGCGGTGCCAGTCGGCCTCGTCGAGCTCGATCGGCCCGCCCATCCCGGCATAGCCGACATTGTTGTGCAGCACGTCGATCCGGCCATGGGCGGCGATGATGTCGGCGACCAGCGCCGCGACCTCGTCGGAGCGCGTGGCGTCGCAGGCATGGGCGCTGGCGCGGCCGCCCTCGGCGGTGATGATGGCGACCGTCTCTTCGGCCGCGGCGGGGTTGACGTCGACGCAGGCGACCTGGGCGCCCTCACGGGCGAAGACGACGGCCGTCGCCTTGCCGTTGCCCCAGCCGGGCCCGACCGAGCCCGCGCCGAAGACGATGGCGATCTTGTCCTGAAGCCGTCCAGCCATGCGCGCCTCCAACCGCGGCCCGCGCCGCCGGGGGGCGGGCCTGGGCATGCGGACGTGTCCTCTTTGCGGGCGGACTGACGGTCTCAGCCGGGCGCCGTACGGCTCCCAACGCCTCGCGTCTCCGACCCGGCTCGTTCTTGATCGTTGCGCACAGGCTAGGCAGGGGCGAGCGAAAACGACATCCCAAATCGGCGCCGGCTGCTGTAAGATTTTCTCACAGCAGAAGGCCCCCCTCCCGATGGCATCGCTCCGCCTGCCCCTCAACGCGCTGCGCGCCTTCGAAGCGACGGCGCGGCTCAACAGCATGTCCGCCGCCGCGGCCGAACTCGGTGTCACCCATGGCGCGATCAGCCGGCATGTCCGCAGCCTCGAGACCGAGTTCGGCGTGCCGCTGCTGAAGCGCCTGCCGAAGTCGGTCGAGCCCACCCAGCAGGGCGGGCGTCTCGCCGCGACGCTGGGAGACGCCTTCGCGCGCATGCAGCAGGGCGTGGCGGCACTGGCGCCGCTGCCGCTCACCCTCTCCTGCTCGGCCACGATCAGCATGCACTGGCTGATTCCCCGGCTCGGCGCGTTCAAGCGCGCCAACCCGGATGTCGAGATCCGGCTCAACCTCAACTATGGCGAGGTCGACTTCCTGCGCGACGAGATCAGCCTCGCGATCCGCTCGACCATGTTCAAGGCGCCCCACGAGGTGGTCATCCGGCCGCTGCTGCGCGAGCGCGTCGGCCCCGTCTGCCATCCCGACTATGCCCAACGACTGGGTCTGAGCGCGCCCGCCGACCTCGCGCGGGCGCGGCTGCTGGGCACGGCGACGCGGGTCCATGCCTGGCGGGAATGGATGGAGGCGTTCGGCTATCGCGGCGAGCCGCTGCAGCCGCAGGACAGCTTCGACCATTTCTACCTGCAGAACCAGGCGGCGGCCTGCGGGCTGGGCGTCGCGATCGCGCCCGAAATCCTGGTCGCGGGCGAGATCGCGCGCGGCCATCTCGTCGCGCCCTTCGGCTTCGTCGATGGGCCGCACGAGCTCAATCTCTGGATCGCGCCGCATCTGCGCCGCCGCGCCGACGTGAAGCGGCTGGCCGGCTGGATCGAGGCGGCGATGCACGCGCCGGGCAGCTGAAGGCGATTCTCGCCGGCGGCCTCATTCGCGCCGGAACACCATGCCGCCATGGTGAAGCGTGTTGTCGTCGACGAAGGTGCCGTCGGCGGTGAAGCCGGTGTCGTCCCAGTAGCGGATAGAGGTGCCCTCGACCTCGTAATGCCCCTGATAGGCACTCCGGCGCGCTCCCCGGGCTTCGTCGTAGCGGCCGTTCGGCAGCAATTCATGCCTGATGCGGCCATCGGTCGTCACCCACATGCCGACATAGGGATGATCGCCCGCCCTCGTCGGCTGCGTGGCCGCGCGGCAGGGCGCCGAGGCGCCCACCCCGTCGAGGGCCGGCACGGACAGGGTCGTCGAGAGCGCCAGCATGAGCGCGGCGGTTCGAAGGTCGGTCATGACGCGCCCTCCCTCAACGGCTCTGCGTCGGACGCACGACGATCTCGCTGACGTCGACGTCTTCGGGCTGTTCGATCGCATAGCGCACGGCCCGCGCAATCGCGTCCGGTTGCAGGGCCATGGCGCGATAGCCTCTCATGGCCTCGGCCGCGACGGGATCGGTGATGGTGTCGGCGAGTTCGCTCTCGACCACCCCGGGATGGATGCAGGTGACGCGGATGCGGTCGTTCTCCTGACGAAGGCCCTCGGAGATAGCGCGAACCGCGTGCTTGGTCGCGCAATAGACCGCGGCGGTGGGGACGACTCCCAGCGCGCCGATCGAGGCAATGTTGATGATGTGCCCGGAGCCCCGCTCGGTCATCTCGGGCAGGACGGCGGCAATGCCGTGGAGCACGCCCCTGATGTTGACGTCGATCATGCGGTCCCACTCGTCGAGCTTGAGCGAGACCAGGGGCGAGAGCGGCATGACGCCGGCATTGTTGACGATCACGTCGACCCGGCCGAAGCGCTCCCGGGCCGCCCGCGCGAAGGCGGCGACATCGGCGCGATCGGTGACGTCGAGCCGGCGGATCAGCGTCGCTCCGCCGATTTCGACGGCCAGCGCCTCGAGCCGGTCGGTGCGGCGGGCCCCCAGCGCGAGCGTGGCGCCGGCGTGGCCGAGTTCACGGGCGATGCCCGCGCCGATGCCGCTCGAGGCTCCGGTGACGAGGACGACCTTGTCGATGGCCATGATGACTCTCCCTTCCTGCACAATCCCTGTTGACTTGGCAGAAAGCTAAGCTCGGGCCACTGTCGCGATAAGCCGCTCGCGTCTTACTTCACTGGAAAGCAGATCTAACCAATGGCACCAGATCTCAACGCGCTCGCGGTCTTCGCGCTGGTGGCGGACGAACGCAGCTTTCGCAGGGCCGCCGACCGGCTCGGCGTCTCGCGCTCGGCGGTGAGCCAGACCATCGCGCGGCTGGAAGCGACCCTGGGCATCGCGTTGGTGCGGCGGACGACCCGGAGCGTCAACTTGACCGAGGCCGGCGAGCGCCTCGTCCTCTCGCTGTCTCCGGCGCTCGCGGAGATCCGTACGGCCCTGGACGACACCGGGACCCTGCGCGGCCGGCCGCAGGGGCAGTTGCGGCTCGCGGTCTCATCGATAGCGGAATCCTTCCTCGCCGGTCCGCTGCTCGCCCGCTTCGCCGCCGCCCATCCCGGCGTCCAGCTCGACATCACCGTGACGGACGAGGACTTCGACATCGTCACCGAAGGCTATGATGCGGGGGTTCGGCTCGGGGAGGTGATCGAGCAGGACATGATCGCCGTGGCGGTTTCGCCCGCGCAACGCCAGGCGGCGGTCTGCTCGCCAGCCTATCTCGCCGCGCACGGAGCCCCGGCCCATCCGCGCGAGCTCGCGGCGCATCGCTGCATCGGCTGGCGGCCGGCTCCGAGAATGGCAGCCTATCGCTGGGAATTCGCCGAGCAGGGGCGAGACTTCGCTGTCGATGTCGCGCCGGAGATCACGACCAACGACATGGCGCTGATGATCAAGCTCGCGGTGGCAGGCGCCGGCATCACCTTCGGCATGGAGGAGAGCTTCCGGGCCGAGTTCGAGGCGGGGCGCCTGATCCCGATCCTCCAGCCCTTCTGCCCTTCCTTTGCCGGCTTCTATCTGTACTATCCCAATCGCCGCCATCTGGCCCCGAAGCTCAGGGCCCTGATCGACCATCTCAAGGAGGGCCCGGCCTGAGCCACTTCCACGACAGCCGCGGCCCTACACCTGCAGGCTGCCGGGCCGGCCGATCTCGTCGCCGAGCCAGGCGGAGAAGAGGCCGATCAGCCCACCCTGCCGGGTCTCGCGGGGGTAGACGAGGTGATGGCCGACATCGACGACATCGACCGTATGGCCGCGCAGCGGCGCCACGAGCCGGCCACTGGCGAGGTCGCGGCGGGCGAGAAGCGTCGATTCCAGCGCCACGCCGAGGCCGTCGGCCGCCACGCCGAGCGCGAGGAAGCTGCGGTCGAAGCGCAGCGTGTGCTGCAGCGTCGGCGCCAGCCCGTTGGCCTCGAACCAGTGCGGCCAGCGCACCTGCTTGTTGTCGCTCAGGATCAGATTGCAGCGCAGCAGGTCCGCCGGGCTCTCGATGGCTGTGGCGAGCTCTGGCGAACAGAGCGGCGTCACCGTCTCGCTTCCGAGCGGCACCGCGATCACCCCGGCGGCATGGACCGGGCCGTAGACCACGTCGGCATCGAAATCATCCGTGGTGAAGCGGGTGTAGTCGGTCCCGGCCGAGAGCCTGACCTCGATGCCGGGGTGCCGGCCGAGGAAATCCGACAGCCGCGGCGCCAGAATGGCGGACGCGATCGAAGGCGCCGCATGCAGGCGCAGGACGCGCTGGCCCGAGCGGGCGGACACCGCCTCGACGCCGCGGCCGAGATGCTCGAAGGCGGCCGAGACATGGCGCATCAGGAGATCGCCATTGACGGTGAGCCGGACATTGCGGCCGTCGCGTTCGATCAGCTGGACGCCCATGGCCCGTTCGAGGTTCTTGACCGCGTGCGAGACGGCGCTGGGCGAGAGCCGCAGTTCGTCCGCCGCGGCCTTCTGCGAGCCGCGCCGCGCCACGGCCTCGAAGGCGCGAAGGGCCGACAGGGAGATCTGGTTCAGCACGGACGATTGATCTCGCTTCCAGCGGGAAGTCAGGATTGCAGCCAACTCACGCCACCGGCACCAATCGACGTGATCCGTGCACGCAATGCCGCCTTCAGATGAATTCAATTCACGTTAGGTTGAAAAACGACCGTTTGTCCATGCCGGCTGCCTGCTGCTTCTCTGATGCCAAGAAGACGCTCCGCCAGGGGCGCGGTTCAATGGAGGAAACAGCATGCTCCTTGAGGGCAAGACGGCCGCCATCTCGGGTGCGGCCAGCCTGCGCGGCATCGGGCTCGCGACCGCGAAGCTCTTCGCCCGCCACGGTGCGCGCGTCGCCATTCTCGACATCGATGCCGCGGCGGCGCACAGCGCGGCGGCCGAACTCGGCCCCGAGCATCTCGGGGTCGCCTGCGATGTCGCCGACAAGGCCTCCTGCGAGGCTGCTGCCGCGACCGTCCTCGCCGCCTTCGGCCATCTCGACATCCTCATCAACAATGCGGGCGTGACCCAGCCGGTGAAGACGCTCGAGATCGACGAGCGCAGCTGGAACCGCATCCTCGACATCAACACCAAGGGCGTGCTGTTCCTCAGCCAGGCCTTCCTGCCGAGCATGCAGGCCCGTCGCCGAGGTTCGATCGCCTGCATGTCGTCGGTCTCGGCGCAGCGCGGCGGCGGCATCTTCGGCGGACCGCATTATTCCGCCGCCAAGGCGGGCGTCCTCGGCCTGGCCAAGGCGATGGCGCGGGAGTTCGGACCCGACGGGATCCGCGTCAACTGCATCACGCCCGGCCTGATCCAGACCGACATCACGCAGGGCAAGCTGACCGACGCGATGCGGGCCGACATCATCAAGGGCATTCCGCTCGGTCGCCTCGGCGATGCCTCGGATGTCGCCGGCTGCTACCTCTTCCTGGCCTCCGACCTGTCGGCCTATGTGACGGGGGCCGTGATCGACGTGAACGGAGGCATGCTGATCCATGGCTGACCGCCCGAATACATCGCTGGCCGACCGGGCCTATCGCATCCGCCGCAACGCGGTGCTGATGGGCGAGGTGCAGGGCCAGGGCTACATCGCCCAGGCGCTCGACATCGCCGACGTTCTCTCGGTCGCCTATTTCCATGCCATGACCTACCGGCCGGAGGATCCGGACTGGGAGGGGCGGGACCGCTTCCTGCTCTCGAACGGCCACTACGCCATCGCGCTCTATGCGGCGCTGATCGAGGCGGGCGTGATTCCCGAGGAGGAGCTGGAGAGCTACGGCACCGACGACAGCCGCCTGCCGATGTCGGGCATGGCCCAGTACACGCCGGGCATGGAGATGTCCGGCGGGTCGCTCGGCATCGGCCTGTCGATCGCGGTCGGCAAATGCCTCGGCCTCAAGCGGAAGGGCTCGCCCAGCTTCGTCTACACCCTGTTCTCGGATGGCGAGCTCGACGAGGGCTCGGTCTGGGAGGCGATCATGGCCGCCGCCCACCACAAGCTCGACAACCTGATCGCCATCGTCGACATCAACAACATGCAGGCCGACGGGCCTTCGACCCAGATGATGGGCTTCGAGCCGCTGGTGCCGAAGCTCGAGGCCTTCGGCTGGTATGCCCAGCGCGTCGACGGCAACGACATCGAGGCGGTGCGCGAGGCCTTCGACCGGGCGCGCCAGCATCCGCTCCCGCAGCCGCGCATGATCGTGGCGGACACGCTGATGGGCAAGGGCGTGCCCTTCCTCGAGACGCGTGACAAGAGCCACTTCATCCGCATCGAAGCCCATGAGTGGCAGCTCGCCCTCGCGGCGCTGGACGCCGGGAGGAACCCATGAAGCCGGTCTTCTCACCACCGTCGCCGGGCAAGCCGCGCCTGACGACCTCGGCCATGATCGCCTCGATCGCCGCCGAGGGGCAGGCGACGAAGCCCGCCCCCTTCGGCCATGCGCTCGTCGCGCTGGCAGAGAGCCGCCCCGACATCGTCGGCATGACGGCGGATCTGAGCAAATACACCGACCTGCACATCTTCGCGAAAGCCTATCCCGACCGCTTCTACCAGATGGGCATGGCGGAGCAGATCCTGTTCGGCGCGGCCTCCGGGCTGGCGAGCGAGGGCTTCACGCCGTTTGCCACGACCTATGCCGTCTTCGCCTCGCGGCGGGCCTATGACTTCATTCACCAGACGATCGCCGAGGAAGATCGCGACGTGAAGATCGTCTGCGCGCTGCCCGGCCTGACCTCGGGCTACGGGCCGAGCCACCAGGCGGCGGAGGATCTCGCCCTGTTCCGGGCGATGCCGAACATGGTCGTGGTCGACCCCTGCGATGCGCTCGACACCGAGCAGGCGACCGCCGCGATCGCGGCTCATAAGGGGCCGGCCTATATGCGGCTGCTGCGCGGCAACGTGCCGCTCGTGCTCGATGCCTATGACTACCGCTTCGAGCTCGGCAAGGCGAAGCTCCTGCGCGAGGGGCGCGAGGTCCTCGTCATCGCCTCGGGCATCCTGACGATGCGGGCGTTGGAAGCCGCGAAGCTGCTGGAGGCCGACAAGATCGGCGTCGCGGTGCTGCACTGCCCGACGATCAAGCCGCTCGACGTCGCCACCATCGAGGCCGAGGCGCGTCGCTCGGGGCGGCTCGTCGTCGTCGCCGAGAACCACACCGAGATCGGCGGGCTCGGCGAGGCCGTGGCGCGCCACCTGATGATGGCCGGCGTCCATCCGACCTTCCGCCACATCGCCCTGCCCGACGCCTTCATGGCGGCCGGTGCCCTGCCGACACTGCATGACCGCTACGGCATCTCGGCCGAGGCGATCAGCGCCTCGGTCAAGGGCTGGCTGGGCTAAAGCGGCGCCGCATCGGGATGAGGCGCTTCGCTGCCCGTCCCTGGCCTCGTTTCGAGGGCGCGGGCCGCATCCTGCATCGCGGCCAGCCCGGCCTCGCGGACCATGGCGGCGATCTCGGCGAGCTGCGCCGCCAGCGGGTTGGTCTTGCGCCAGACCATGCCGATGGTGCGGGACGGCCGCGGTGCCCCGAGCCGGGCGACGGATACCGCGGCGCTGCGGATCTCGACGGCCACCGCCATTTCCGGGATCAGGGTGACGCCGATGCCGGCACCGACCATCTGCACGAGCGTCGAGAGCGAACTGCCCTCCATCAGGGCCCGCGGGGCCTGGGGCGAGAAGGCGCAGACCTCCAGCGCCTGTTCGCGGAAACAATGCCCCTCCTCCAGCAGCAGCAGCCGCATCTCGCGCAGCATCGTCGTGCTCGGCACAGGCCGCGCCGCCTCGTCGCGCGAGCGGACGAGGACGAACTCTTCCTCGAAGAGCGGCGTTTCGGCCAGCGAGGGTTCGGAGGCCGGCAGCGCGACGATCGCCGCGTCGAGCCGGCCGCCGATGAGATCCTCGATCAGGATGCGGGTCAGGGCCTCGCGCGGGCTCAACTCGACATCCGGGTAGCGCCCGACGAGCGCCTTGATGAAACGCGGCAGGAGATAGGGCGCGACCGTGGGGATGACACCGATGCGCAGGCGCCCGGCCAGAGGCCCGCGCGAGGCTCGCGCGAGATCGGCGAGTTCGTCGATCGCGCGCAGGATGTCGCGACCGCGCAGGGCGAATTCCTCGCCCAGCGCCGTCAGCCGGATCTGCTTGGCGCTGCGCTCGACCAGGGTGACGCCGAGGCTGTCCTCGAGATCCTTGATCTGCAGCGACAGGGCCGGCTGCGAAATGGCGCAGTGCTCGGCGGCACGGCCGAAATGGCCCTGCCGAGCGAGGGCATCGAAATAGCGCAGATGCCTGATGGACAAGGCCGCCATAGGTTTTTCTCATCGCTCCAATTATAAATTCAAAATTAATTTTATCACGTTCGCATGCTACGTCCTACCCAGCTGCATTGTCCGCGACGGCTCGCGGAGCACGGAATCGGCGGGGAGAAGGCAATGGACGGACTGAACACGGCACCGAAGGGCAAATGCCCGGTGATGCATGGCGCCAACACCAGGACCGAGGGCATGGTCACGAACTGGTGGCCGAACGCGCTCAACCTCGACATCCTCCACCAGCACGACAGCAAGACCAACCCGCTCAAGGGCTTCAGCTATCGCGAGGCGCTCAAGACGCTCGACGTCGCCGCGCTGAAGCGCGACCTGCATGCGCTGATGACCGACAGCCAGGAGTGGTGGCCGGCGGATTGGGGCCATTACGGCGGCCTGTTCATCCGCATGGCCTGGCACGCGGCCGGCTCCTACCGCCTGGCGGACGGGCGCGGCGGCGGCGGCACCGGCAACCAGCGCTTCGCGCCGCTGAACTCCTGGCCGGACAACGCCAATCTCGACAAGGCCCGCCGTCTGCTCTGGCCGATCAAGAAGAAGTACGGCAACCAGGTCAGCTGGGCCGACCTGCTGATCCTCGCCGGCAACATCGCCTATGAGTCGATGGGTCTGAAGACCTTCGGCTTCGGCTTCGGCCGCGAGGACATCTGGCATCCGGAGAAGGACGTCTACTGGGGCGCCGAGAAGGAGTGGCTGGCGCCCTCCGACGGCCGCTACGAAGACATCATGGACGCCTCCACCATGGAGAACCCGCTCGCCGCGGTCCAGATGGGGCTGATCTATGTGAACCCCGAGGGCGTGAACGGCGTGCCCGATCCGCTGCGGACGGCGGCGCATGTGCGCGAGACCTTCGCCCGCATGGCGATGGACGATGAGGAGACCGCAGCACTGACCGCCGGCGGACACACGGTCGGCAAGACCCACGGCAATGGCGACGCCGCCAAGCTCGGCCCCGTGCCGGAGGGCGCCGACATCGCCGAGCAGGGCCTGGGCTGGATGAACCACGAGAGCCGATCGGTGGGCCGCAACACGGTGACCTCGGGCATCGAGGGCGCCTGGACCACCCATCCGACGAAATGGGACAACGGCTATTTCGACCTGCTCTTCGGCTATGAGTGGGAACTCAAGAAGTCGCCCGCCGGCGCCTGGCAGTGGATGCCGATCAACATCCGCGAGGAGGACATGCCTGTTGATGTCGAGGATCCGTCGATCCGCGTCATGCCGATCATGACCGATGCCGACATGGCGATGAAGATGGACCCGGCCTATCGCGCCATCTGCGAGCGCTTCCACCGCGACCATGCCTATTTCTCGGAGACCTTCGCGCGGGCCTGGTTCAAGCTGACCCATCGCGACATGGGGCCGAAGATCCGCTATTTCGGCCCGGACGTTCCGGCCGAGGACCTGATCTGGCAGGATCCCGTTCCCGCCGGCCGGCGCGACTACGACGTCGCGGCGGTGAAGGCGAAGATCGCGGCCTGCGGCCTCTCCGCAACCGATATGATCGCGACCGCCTGGGACAGCGCCCGCACCTATCGCGGCTCCGACATGCGCGGCGGCACGGACGGCGCCCGCATCCGCCTCGCCCCGCAGCGCGACTGGGAGGGCAACGAGCCGGCGCGGCTGGCGCGTGTGCTGAGCGTGCTCGAAGGCATTGCCTCCGAGACCGGTGCGAGCGTGGCCGACGTGATCGTGCTGGCGGGCAGCCATGCGGTCGAGCAGGCGGCCAAGGCGGCCGGCTTCGACGTCGCGGTGCCCTTCGCGGCCGGCCGCGGCGATGCCACCGCCGAGCAAACCGACGCGGCCTCCTTCAAGGCGCTGGAGCCTCTCGCCGACGGCTTCCGCAACTGGCTGAAGAAGGACTACACCGTCAGCCCCGAGGAGATGCTGCTCGACCGGGCGCAGCTGCTCGGCCTGACGGCCCAGGAGATGACGGTCCTCGTCGGCGGTCTGCGTGCGCTCGGCGTCAACCATGACGGGACGAAGCACGGCGTCTTCAGCGACCGCACTGGTGCGCTGACGACGGACTTCTTCGTCGCGCTGACCGACATGGCCTATCGCTGGGAGCCGGTCGGCAAGAACCTCTACCACCTCGTCAACCGCAAGACCGGCGCGGTGACGTGGACCGCGACGCGGGTCGACCTCGTCTTCGGTTCGAATTCGATCCTGCGCGCCTATGCCGAGGTCTATGCCCAGGACGACGGCCAGGAGAAATTCGTGACGGACTTCGTCGCCGCCTGGACCAAGGTGATGAACGCCGGCCGCTTCGACCTGAACTGAGACGATCCGGCGGTTCCGGCCAATTTACGCCTTCTGTCCCCGCGCCGCCCAGCGCGGGGATTTTCGTTGGCAAACGGCCCATCTTCTTCATCCGGCTGCGGCATCGGCGCCCAGGCATGCGTCGCGCGCTTGCGGCTGCGGCGCGGCAAGCCGATATCGGTGGGCATGACAGCTCTGATCGTCTGGTTCGATGGCGGGTGTCCGCTCTGCCGCCGCGAGATCGCGGCGATGAAGCGGCTCGACCGCGCCGGCCGCATCACCTTCCTCGACGTCGCCTCCGACGAAACCGATTGCCCGATCGACCGGGGCGCGCTGCTCGCGCGGTTCCATGCGCAGGAGAATGGCGTTCTGCTCTCGGGTGCGGCCGCCTTCGCGGCGATGTGGCGCGCCATCCCGCTGCTGCGCCCGCTGGGCATCGCCGCGCGCAACCGCCTCGTCGGCTCGGCGCTGGAATGGCTCTATGTCCGTTTCCTGCGCCATCGGCCGGCCCTGCAGCGTTGGGTGACGGCCCACGACGCGAGGCCCTGAGCCCCCCGCGACGGCGTCAGGCGCCGTCGTCGAGCACGAAGACCAGCGCGCCCAGAGGTGGCAGGACGACCTCAATGAACGCCGGTTCGCCGCCATGGGCCTCGGCGCGAGCTTGGACCCCGCCACCATTGCCGACATCAGACCCGCCATAGACGCCGGCATCGCTGTTCAGCACCTCGCGCCAGCGCCCTGCCGCGGGCACCCCGATGCGGTAGTTCCAGCGGGTGACGGGCGTCAGATTGACGACGGTGACGACCGGCTTTTCGCCGGGAACCTCGCGCAGATAGGCGTAGACGCTGTTCTCGCGATCGTCCTGGATCAGCCAGCGGAAACCCTCCGGCACGGCGTCGCTCGCATGCAGGGCCGGCCAAGCGGCATAGAGCCGGTTGAGATCTCCCACGAGTGCCTGCATGCCGCGATGGAGCGGGTCCTCCAGCAGGTCCCAGTCGATCTCGCCGTCATGGTTCCACTCGCGGCGCTGGGCGATCTCGCCGCCCATGAACAGCAGCTTCTTGCCGGGATGGGTCCACATGAAGGCGAAATAGGCGCGCAGACCCGCGAATTTCTGCCAGAGGTCGCCGGGCATCTTCTCCAGCAGCGAGCCTTTCCCGTGGACGACCTCGTCATGGGACAGCGGCAGCACGAACTGCTCGGAGAAGGCATAGACCAGCCCGAAGGTCATCTCGTCATGGTGGTGGCGCCGGTAGAGCGGGTCGCGCTGCAGATAGTGCAGCGTATCGTGCATCCAGCCCATGTTCCATTTGTAGGCGAAGCCGAGGCCGCCCTCGGAGGTGGGGCGCGTCACTCCGGGCCAGGCGGTCGATTCCTCGGCGATCATCACCGCCCCCGGCTGGCGCTGCGCGACGAGGGTGTTGAGTTCGCGCAGGAAGGCGACCGCCTCGAGATTTTCGCGCCCGCCGAGATGGTTGGGGACCCATTCGCCGGGCTGGCGACTGTAGTCGCGATAGAGCATCGAGGCGACGGCATCGACGCGTAGGCCGTCGACATGGAAATGCTCGAGCCAGTGCAAGGCGCTGGCGATCAGGAAGTTCGAGACCTCGCGGCGCCCGAAATTGTAGATCAGCGTGTTCCAGTCCTTGTGGAAGCCCTCTCGCGGATCCTCATGCTCGTAGAGCGCCGTGCCGTCGAAACGGGCGAGCCCATGGGCGTCGGAGGGGAAATGGGCGGGCACCCAGTCCACGATCACGCCGATCTCCTCGCGGTGGCAGGCCTCGACGAAGAGCGCGAAATCCTCGGGCTCGCCGAAGCGCCGCGTCGGCGCGAAGAGGCCGAGCGGCTGATACCCCCAGGAGCCGGTGAAGGGATGTTCAGCGACCGGCATCAGCTCGACATGGGTGAACCCCATCGCCTTGACATAGGGCACGAGCCGGTCGGCGAGGTTGCGCCAGTCCAGCATGTCGCTGTTGGGTCCGCGCACCCAGGAGCCGGGATGAAGCTCGTAGATCGACATCGGCGCATCCGGGGCTTGGCGATTGGCCCGCGTGGTCATCCAGGCCTCGTCCCCCCAGACATGCGACGCGGGGCGCGGCACGATCGAAGCCGTGCCCGGCGGCAGTTCGGCGGCGCGCGCCAGCGGATCGGCCTTCTGCGGCAGGAGGTGGCCGTCCCGGTCGATGATCTCGTATTTGTAGAGTTCGCCGCTGCCGAGGCGCGGGATGAACAGCTCCCAGACGCCGCCGTCGCCGCGCCGATTCATCGGGTGGCGCCGACCGTCCCAGCTGTTGAAGCTGCCGACCACGGAGACGCGGCGCGCATTCGGCGCCCAGACCGCGAAGCGCACACCTGCCACACCTTCGGCGGTGCAGGCATTGGCCCCCAGCGCTCGCGCAAGTTCGAGATGGCGCCCCTCCCCGATGAGATGCAGGTCGAGCTCGCCGAGCAGGGGCCCGAAGGCGTAGGGGTCTTCACCGACCTGCTCGCCACCCGGCCAGCGGATGGCGAGGCAATAAGAACCGGCGGCGAGGTCTCCGACGAAGAGGCCGTCGGGCTCGGCCGGACGCAGCCGGACATCGTCGCGCCCCTCCTGCCGGACGAAGACAGCTTCCGCACCGGGAACATAGGCCCGCAGATAGCGGCCAGCCGTACCCTGATGCGGGCCGAGAATCGCGGCCGGTGTGCCCCAGCGGCCCTCGGCCAGAGCGGCGGCGGTCTCCATCGCCAGGGGCGGGACCCGTTCGACCGTGGCCTCACTCATCCGGAGCTCCTTCCGGCAGCAACCGCCCCAACAGATCGGTCAACCCGCGCAAGGGCACGGCCAGCCAATCCGGACGGTTGCTCACCTCGTAATTGATCTCGTAGGCGGCTTTTTCGAGCATGAAGAGGTCGAGCAACGCCTCGTCGGCCTGTCCGCCCTCGCCCGTCTCCCCAGCGCCGATCGCCTCGCGATAGGCCGACAGCAGCGCCGCGGGCATGGCGGTGCCGAAGGTGTCGGCCAGGGTCTTGTAGCGGGTCGCCTGGCCGGCCGAGGTGACGGTTCGTGCGCCGGCTGCAACGGCATAGTCGAGCGAGCGCAGAATGCCGGCGACGTCGCGCCAGCCGCTGTCCTTGGCGCGGCGCTCGGAAAGGGGCTGGGCCGGCTCACCCTCGAAATCGATGATCATAACGTCACCACTGGCGACGAGGACCTGGCCGAGGTGGAAATCGCCATGGACGCGGTGGAGCAGACTGCCCTCGCCCGCGCCGCAGAGCCGGTCGACGACGTCGAAGAGGTCGGCGCGGCGTGAGACGATCGCCTCCGCCATGGCCTGTTCCTCCGGCGGAAGGCCGCTGGCCGCCTTCTCCAGATTGGCGCACGCCAACTCGACCCGGTTGCGGATGCGTTGCCGCCAGCGCTCGACCTGCCCGGCATCGGCGGGCTCAGGCGCGAAGGCCGGGTCTTCGCTCGGCTGCGCCAGCACGACATGCATCTCACCGAGACGCTGGCCGAGCATGCGCGAGAAGCTCTCGTAGATCGCCAGCTGGCTTTCGAGATCGACATCCTCGCGCGACATCTCGTCGAGCGCCCGGCCGAGATAGGCGGCCGTCCACTCCCAAGCGTCGCCCTCGCCTGGAATGAAGGCCTGGACGACGGCCATCACCTCCTCTTCGCCCTCGGCGGGGACGTGGACGATCTCGCCCAGCAGGGCAGGCGCATTGCGGAAGCCGCGCTCGGTGAGCAGACGCGACATCTCGGCCTCGGGGTGCTGACCCGGCGCCAGTCGCCGGAACAGCTTCAGCATCACCTTGTGGTCGACGATCACCGAGGAGTTCGACTGCTCCGCGGACAGCCAGCGCACGGGATCCTCCGGCAGGACCTGGACATCGTCGAAGGCCGCGGTGGGTCGGAACTGGACCTCGCCGACCGTGCTTTTCACCGAGCCCCCCGCCTTGAGCAGCGCCAGCAACTCGTGGATGAAGCCTGGAAGCGAGAAGGCATCCGTGAGGAAGCCGGTGCGGCGTCCGCGCCGGACGCGGGCGAGCGCCATCTGCTGCGGCAGCGCCGCCGTGATCTCGTCGTCCCAGCCGATCCCCAGCGGCAGTTGATAGCGCTCCGTGCCGCCGGCATGGGTGACCTCGACCGCCATGATAGCCGCCTCGCGGCCGCTGCCGATGCGGGCGGTGGAGGCGACGCGGGTCTCGCCGAGTTTCTGGTCCTTGGCGGCAAACCAGCGTCGCTTGGCGAGATAGGGCGGCAAAATCGCCGTCTCGAACTCACGGCGCGACTGCGGCGTGATCATCTCGTCGGGGCCGCCGCGCAGGACGAACGTCGTATAGTCGGGCATCGGCTCCGGCGTCTGCCCCAACCAGGACGGCACCTGCGCGTCCTGCGCCAGCACGAACCAGTAGAACCCGTAGGGCGGCAGCGTCAGCAGATAGCTGAGCTGGCCGATAGCCGGGAAGACCGCGTTGCCGAGCATCTCGACGGGATGGCGGCCGGCGAATTCGGAGAGGTCGAGTTCGAAGGCCTGGGCCGAGCGCGAGAGATTGGCGACGCAGAGGATCGTCTCCCCCTCATACTCGCGCAGATAGGCGAAGGCCTTGCGGTTCTTCGGGTAGAGAAAGCGAAGGCTGCCGCGGCCGAAGGCCTGATGATCCTTGCGAACGGCCAGCACGCGGCGTGTCCAGTTGAGGAGCGAATGCGGGTCTCGCGTCTGCGCCTCGACATTGACGGCATCGAAGCCATAGAGCGCATCCATGACCGGCGGCAGGACCAGACTGGCCGGATCGGCCTTGGAGAAGCCGCCATTGCGATCGGGCGACCACTGCATCGGCGTGCGCACGCCGTCGCGGTCTCCCAGGAAGATGTTGTCGCCCATGCCGAGCTCGTCGCCGTAATAGATCACCGGCGTGCCGGGCATGGAGAGCAGCAGGCTGTTCATCAGCTCGATACGGCGGCGATCCCGCTCCAGCAGCGGGGCGAGCCGGCGCCGGATGCCGAGATTGATCCGGGCGCGCTTGTCGGTGGCGTAGAAGTTCCAGAGATAGTCGCGCTCCTTGTCGGTCACCATCTCGAGCGTCAGCTCGTCATGGTTGCGCAGGAAGATCGCCCATTGGCAGCCCTCGGGGATGTCGGGCGTCTGGCGCATGATGTCGGTGATCGGGAAGCGGTCTTCCTGGGCGATCGCCATGTACATGCGCGGCATCAGCGGGAAGTGGAACGCCATGTGGCATTCGTCGCCCTCGCCGAAATAGGCCTGCGTGTCCTCGGGCCACATATTGGCCTCGGCCAGCAGCATCCGGTCCGGAAAGGAGGCGTCCAGCTCGGCGCGGATCGTCTTCAGGACCGCATGCGTCTCGGGCAGGTTCTCGTTGGAGGTGCCGTCGCGCTCGATCAGATAGGGTACAGCGTCCAGCCTCAGGCCATCCACGCCCAGCTCGAGCCAGAAGCGCATCACGCCGAGCACCGCCTTGATGACGGCGGGGTTGTCGAAGTTGAGATCGGGCTGGTGCGAGTAGAAGCGATGCCAGAAATAGGCGCCGGCCGTGGCGTCCCAGGTCCAGTTCGAACGCTCGGTGTCGAGGAAGATGATGCGCGTGCCGGAATAGAGCTGATCGTTGTCCGACCAGACGTAATAATTGCGGTGCGGCGAGCCGGGCTTGGCAAGGCGCGCGCGCTGGAACCAGGGATGCTGGTCGGAGGTGTGGTTGATGACGAGTTCAGTGATCACCCGAAGGCCCCGCTCGTGGGCCGCCCGGATGAAGCGCTTCACATCCGCGATCGTGCCGTAATCGGGATGGACCGCCTTGTATTCCGAAATGTCGTAGCCGTCGTCCAGCCGCGGCGAGGGATAGAAGGGCAGGAGCCAGATGACGTTGACGCCGAGCGAGACGATGTAGTCGAGCTTGGCGATCAGGCCCGGGAAGTCGCCGATGCCGTCGCCATTCGCGTCGAAGAACGACTTGACGTGGATCTGGTAGATGATCGCGTCCCGATACCATTGCGGATCGCGCGCATCGGTGGCGGGTTTGGCGATGCCGTCGGCCATTGTCATGGAGAACCTGTCGGCGCGCTCAGGCGCCAGATCGAGAAGGGAAGCTCGCGCGGGTCGAGACGGATCGACTGGGACTTGCCGTGCCAGTGGAAGCGATGGCCGCGCATCAGATCCTCGACTGCGATCGAGCCGTCGTCTGGCAGCCCAAACTCCCAGAGCGGGACCTCGATGCCGGCCTCGTGCGCGTCGAAGGGGTCGAGATTGACGGCGACGAGGATGATGTCGCCGTCGGCGCGTGCGCGCTTGCCGAAGTAGAGAATGTTGTCGTCGGAGGCGTTGTAGAAGGTCAGCCCGAGATGGTTCTGAAGCGCCGGCTGGCTGCGGCGGATGCGGTTGAGGCGGGTGATCTCGGCGATGATGTTGCCCGGTGCCTGCCAATCGCGCGGCTTGATCTCGTATTTCTCGCTGTCGAGATACTCCTCCTTGCCGGGAACGGCCGCAGCCTCGCAGAGCTCGAAGCCGGAATAGACGCCCCAGAGCCCGGACAGGGTCGCCGCCAGCGCGGCACGGATCAGGAAGCCCGGCCGGCCGGAGCGCTGCAGGAAGACCGGGTTGATGTCCGGCGTGTTGACGAAGAAATGCGGGCGGAAGATGTCGCGCGCCGGGGCCTCGTTCAGCTCGCTCAGGTATTCCGTCAGTTCCGCCTTGCTGTTGCGCCAGGTGAAGTAGGTGTAGGACTGCGAGAAGCCGACCTTGCCGAGCCGGTACATCACCTTGGGGCGCGTGAAGGCCTCAGCCAGGAAGAGGACGCCGGGATCGCGCGAGCGAATGTCGGCGATCAGCCACTCCCAGAAGGGGAAGGGCTTGGTGTGCGGATTGTCGACGCGGAAGATCCGCACGCCCTCGTCGACCCAGCCCTGCACCACGTCGCGCAGTGCCAGCCACAGCCCGGGGACGGCGTCTTTCGCATAGAAATCGACGTTGACGATGTCCTGGTACTTCTTCGGCGGGTTCTCGGCGTAGCGCATCGAACCGTCCGGCCGCCATTGGAACCAGCCGGGATGCTCTTCGAGCCAGGGATGGTCGGGCGAGCACTGGATCGCG
Source organism: Allobosea sp. R86505 (assembly GCF_042466375.1). Lineage (NCBI taxonomy): Bacteria > Pseudomonadati > Pseudomonadota > Alphaproteobacteria > Hyphomicrobiales > Alloboseaceae > Allobosea > Allobosea sp. R86505. Next base: position 4,805,788 of record NZ_JAXHPY010000001.1, read on the forward strand.
AAATCGAGCGCGATCTCCAGCCCATGATCTGCCGCCGCCCGCACCAGCGCCCGGAAATCCTCGCGGCTGCCGAGTTCGGGGTGGATCGCGTCATGTCCGCCGTCGGCAGAGCCGATCGCGTAGGGGCTGCCCGGATCGTCGGCGGCAGGGGTCAGGGTATTGTTTCGGCCCTTCCGGTTGGTCTGGCCGATCGGGTGGATCGGCGGGAAATAGAGCACGTCGAAGCCCATGTCCCGGATCGCCGGGAGACGACCGACAACATCCCGGAAGGTGCCGTGGCGCGATGGACTGTCGGTGATCGAGCGTGGAAACAGCTCGTACCAGCTGGAGAAGGCGGCGGCCTCGCGGTCGGCCCCGACGGGATAGACTCGCTCACCGCCGGTAGCGTGGGGACGCGGATCGGCCCGCATCATCGCCTCATTCAGCATGTCGGCGAGCAGAACCGCCGCATCCTCGGCCTGGCCCGCCCCGAGACGGGCGAGCTGGGCCTCGATCAGGGTGCGATCGGCGGGCACGGCACCCGATGCGTAGCTTTCGAGGATGAGCCGCCCCTCGCGAATCTCCAGCGCGATGTCGAGGCCGGCATCGCGCTTCTTGGCGAGGTCGCGGCGGAAGGTGCCGAACTCGCTCCACCAGGCCTCGATCGCGAAGAGGTGGCGGCCGACGCGCAGGAGGGGGAATTCGCCTTCCCAGATATCGTTGACGCGATGCGCCATCGGCGCGCGCGACCATTCGGCCTCGTCCTCGGCTCGCCATCTCAGCTCAGCCGCCAGAACCTCGTGGCCGTCGCCGAAGATGTCGGCCGTGACGCTCACCCCATCTCCGACCCGCCGCTTGACGGCGAAGCGTCCGCCTTCGACGGTCGGCGCGACCGCTTCGATGGCGATCCGCCCTGCCGCGAGCGCCGCTCGGTCATCTGGTGCCGGAGGGGCGGGTTCGCGGATCGGGGCGGTCTCGTCGAGCGGGACCACCAGAGCCGAGGCCGGAGACAACGAACTGGCGAGCGTGGTCGCCGCCGCGGATCCCCATCCCGCCGCCAGCCGCACGGGATCGATTGCGAGCGCGTTGACGGGGTCGGTGTTCAGCAGGACGAGGCAGCGAGCCTGACCGGCGCCCTCCCGCAGAACTGCGGCCAGGGGGGCCTGGGTATCGAGGGCGCGCAACGGTCGTCCTGCCCTCGCCGGGAGCCCGGCCACGGCCCGATTGACCGCGGCCACGGCCTCACGCCGGTCGCCGGCCTCCTGGCGGGCAGCGGCGAAGTCTTCGGCTTTCGCGTGCAGGAAGGGCACAGCCATGCCGAATTCGAAGCCCATCGGCATCAGCCAGCCATCCGCCAGCAGCGCCGCCTCGCTCAGCGCAGAGCGCCGAATCCGTTCGGGGTGGACTGGAGCCCTTGCCGGTAAACGAGGCGCGAAGGGGTCCTCAGGGCAGCCGATGACGGCCGTCGCTGGGGCGAGCGCGTTGTAGTCCTCAACCAGATCCGCAACGCTGCGGCCCGCTGCGATGGGCGCGGACACATAGTCGAAGGCCGGTGCGCTAGCGATCCGATCGGCGGAATTCGCCTCCGGCATCCAGCCCAGCGTTTCGAAATCGCCGCACCTGTCGCGGACAGGCGCCAGGATCGCCTGCCAGACGGAGAGAGGGATGGCGCGAACCGCATGGCAGCGCACGCCGCGGACACCGGCGTCGCTCCATGCTCGCAGGTGCTGTCCCCAGAACGAGGCCAGCCGCTGACGGTTCTCCTCATGCTCGAAATCGGCGCGAAGCACGCCCCGCGTCAGATCGGTTCGCGGATCGAGCCCAGCCCGCCGCGGCTGACGCCAGCACCCGGGCAGTTCGGCGACGGGCTCGCTTTCCGCATCCGCCCGGTCGACGACGAAGTCCATCCAGAGCACGAGGCCGTGCTGATCGCATTCGGTCGCGAGGGACCGCAAAGCCGCGACGGTCTCGTCCGCGCCGATCTGCGAAAGCGTGCGCGTCGAAAACAGAGCGCCCTCTCCGGCAAAAGGCCAGGCGAGAAGAAAATGGGTGAAACCAAGCTCTCCCGCGTGCTCAATCTGGATTTTCAAACCCTCATCCCTGTCATCAAGGCGAGGATTTGAATAATAGATCCGGGTACCGCCCGGTTTCCCGCGGCGATCTCTCGCGCTCATCCCGCGCTCGGCGGGAGATAATGTATCGACTCCCGCCACGTTATCACCGCTGAGACCATTCATCCGAGGTCAAACGGCTGGGCGACGGCTCGGTTCCATTTCTGCGGCGATGGTCGACTGAGAAAAGTGCCCTCCCCTTCGTCAATGCGAGGCGCCGGGTGCCCCCACACCGCACCGTTCCATCGGGCATGGGGTTGCGCTGATCTGCCGGAGAAATCTGCCCGCCGACGATCGCGCCGACACCAAGGGCTGGCCGGTCACCGGCTCAGGTTATGTCGAGGCGGAATCGGCGCGCGACAAGGCGGTGCTGGAAAGCCCCTGGGTTGCGGCGGTCGCGGAGGGCGAAGGCATGCCCTCGGCATCGTCGCCTGGTGCGATTTCGCGGCGCCCGAGGCCGGAGCGCGGCCCTGTGATCCGCGACGCGATCGCGATCGAGGCCGAACGCGACCGGCTCTTTCCCGACAATGCGCGGCGGATCTATCGGTTCTGAAGAGCACCAGCACCGCAGCCGTTATTTCGATAAAACCGGAAATATCGATTGACGACACCTGGAGCATCGATCATGCTCGCAGCATGGATACGATCATCGCAGCCTCGCGGCTGGAGGCACTGGGCAATCCGACCCGGCTGTCGCTCTATCGCGCCCTCGTCCGCGCCGGCCATGGCGGGTTGTCGGTCGGGGATTGCCAGAGCCGGCTCGGCATCGCGCAGTCGACGCTTTCCTTCCATCTGAAGGCGCTGATCGTGGCCGGGCTGGTGACGCAGGAGCGGCAGGGCCGTACCCTCGTCTGCCGGGCGAATTTCGAGGTGATGAGCGGGCTCGTCGACTTCCTCGTGGCGGAATGCTGCCGGGACGAGTGCTGCGGGACGTCAGACGCCAGCGCCGCCTGACGGCGCGAGCGATCCTTCGATTGGGAGAACAGCCATGAACCAGACCATCGCCATCATCGGTGCGGGACCGGTGGGTCTCGCTGCCGCCGCGCATGCGCTCGAGCGCGGGCTCGATCCGGTCGTGCTGGAGAAGGGTCCGGCGGTCGGCCATGCCGTCCGGCACTGGGCGCATGTGCCGATGTTCTCGCCCTGGGCCTTCAATGTCGATGCGGCGGCCGAGCGGCTGCTGACGGCGTCCGGCTGGACGCGCCCGGACGGGGACAGCTATCCGACCGGCGGCGATCTCGTCGCACGCTATCTCGCCCCGTTGGCGGAGATTCCCGCGCTGCGCGAGCGCATCCGCCTCGGCGCCGAGGTCCTGGCCGTCTCGCGCCGCGGCTTCGACAAGGTCCGCACCGCCGGGCGCGAGAACGCCCCCTTCGCGCTGCGCTGCCGCTCCGGCGGCGAGGAGATGACACTCTTCGCGGACGCCGTGATCGACGCCTCCGGGACCTGGTTCGCTCCCAATCCCGCCGGCTCGGGCGGTCTCCCCGCCATCGGCGAGATGCAGAACACCGGACGCATCCGCTACGGCATGCCGGATGTGCTGGGCACCGATCGTACGCGCTATGCCGGCCGAAGGGTCGCCGTGCTCGGCGGGGGGCACAGCGCCATCGGGACGCTGACTGCGCTCGCCGCCCTTCCCGATGCCCGCACCCCGACGCCGGTCACCTGGCTCTATCGCGGCGCCGATGTCGCCAAGGCCTATGGCGGAGGGGCCGCCGACCAGCTTTCCGCGCGCGGCGAACTCGGCCTGCGCATCGCGCAGCTCGTCGAGAGCGGTCGCCTGACCGTCGAGACCGGCTACCGCCTCGACCGGATCGAGAGCGATGCGGCCGGGCTGCGGCTGATCGCCGATGACGGCCGCACTGTCCCGGTCGACGAGCTGATCGTGGCCACCGGCTTCCGGCCCGACCTCGGCCCGCTCAGGGAATTGCGGGTTGCGCTCGATCCGGCGCTGGAATGCCCACCGGTGCTGGCGCCGCTGATCGACCCCAACGAACATTCCTGCGGCACGGTGCGGCCGCATGGCGCGGCCGAGCTCGCCCATCCCGAGCCCGGCTTCTACATCGCCGGGATGAAGGCTTACGGCCGGGCCCCGACCTTCCTGCTCGCGACCGGCCATGAGCAGGTCCGTTCCATCGTCGCGGCGCTCGCGGGGGACCATGAAGCGGCGCGGCGCGTCGAGCTCGTGCTGCCGGAGACGGGCGTCTGCAGCGCCACGCCGGGCGGTGGCAAGGCGGCGGCGGCGGGCTGCTGCGGCGGGCCGGCGCCTGCTCCCAGCACCGCCTGCTGCGCGCAGGATCACGACGCCAAGGCGGCGGGCGAGACGGGCTGCGGCTGCAGCGGGACCACGAAGACGCCGGAGCTCGCGACCGCCTGATGACGACGCTTTCTGCTCCGCCTGCGGGCTCCACTGCCCGCGGCCATCTCGGCCTGATCGTGGCGCTCGGCGCCACCCAGGTCGCCGGCTATGGCACGCTCTACTACACCTTCGCCGTGCTCGCCCCCGAGATGACCAAGAGTTTCGGCTGGGCGCCGGAATGGACCTATGGCGCCTTCGCCGCCGGCCTGCTCGCGGGCGGTCTCGCCGCACCCTTTTCCGGCCAGTTGATCGACCGCTTCGGCACGCGGGCGATGATGAGTCTCGGCAGCGTGCTGGCCGCGGCCGCGCTCTACGGCCTGTCGCAGGCGCGCGATCCGGTCAGCTTCTACGTGGCCATGATCGCGGTGGAGACGGTGGCGACGCTCGTGCTCTACGACGCCGCCTTCACCGCGCTGACCCAGGCGGAGGGGGCCGGCGCGCGGCGCGCGATCAGCAAGCTCACCCTGATCGGCGGCTTCGCCTCGACGCTGTTCTGGCCGCTGACCACGGCGCTGCTCGCGCATTACGACTGGCGCAGCATCTATCAGCTCTATGCGATCGGCTATCTCGTCCTGTGCCTGCCGCTGCATGCGCTGCTGCTGCCGGCCCGTGCAGGCAAGATGACCGCAACGGCCGCCCCGCGGCCGGAAGCCGACCACCACAGCTATCTGGTCGGACGAGACCGCATGCGCGCCTTCATCCTGCTGGCGCTGGCCTTCTCGCTTCAGGGCTTCGTCGTCTCGGCCATGTCTGTGCATATGCTGACGATGCTGCAGGGCCTGGGGCTCAGCGCGGCGCTCGCCGTCGGGATCGGCGCCATGGTCGGCCCCTCGCAGGTGACCGGACGGCTGGTTGAAATGCTGTTCGGGAAGGACCTCGAGCCCACGACGACGGCCTGGGTCTCGGCGGCGCTGATGCCGATCGGCTTCGCGCTGCTGCTGGTCAGCGGCACGACGGCGACGCTCGCCGGGCTCTTCGCCATCGCCTATGGCGTCAGCATGGGGCTGAGCTCGATCGTGCGGGGCACGGTGCCGCTGCGGCTGTTCGGCCCCGCCGGCTATGGCGCGATGCTGGGCAAGCTCTCGGCGCCGGGGCTGGCCATCCGCGCGGCCGCGCCGGTCGCCTTCGCGGTCATGGTCGAGCGGGCCGGGCTCATGCCGAGCACAATCCTGCTGATCGTGCTCTCGGGGGCGGCGGCGGCGGCCCTGTTTGCGCTGTCGCGCTATGCGGCCTCCGCACCGGGTGCCGGCGCCAGATCGGGATGAGCAGGAGCGGCCGGGGTCAGGCCAGCGCCGCCGCGATCTCTGCCACCGTCGAACGGGCCGTGAGCATGACGCCGATCAGGGTTGCCGAGGCCGCGCCGGTCCAGTCGCCATAGCCCACGAGCCAGAGCCCCGGCTCGTCGATGGACCGCGTGTCGCTCGTCGCGACTCGGCCATCCTCCCCGACAACTCCGAGCGGCGCCAGATGCGACAAGGCGGGCCGAAAGCCGGTGCACCAGATCACGGCATCGACGGTCGAGCGCGTGCCGTCGGCCCAGACGACGCCGTCTTCGGTAAAGCGGACGAAGGGAGCGACCGCGTGCAGCACGCCACGCTCGCGCGCCTCCCTGACCGGCGGCACCATCACGACGTCGCCGAAGCCGCCGACGGGCAGGTCGATCGTGCGACCCTCCTGGGCCGCCCGCCAGCGCGCCGTCGCCCGCTCGAACAGGACACGACCATCGACATCGTCCGGCAAAAAGGCGGGCGGGGTCGCCGTCACCCAGGTCACGTCGGCCACAAGCGACAGCTCGGCCAGGATCTGCGCCCCGGAATTGCCACCGCCGACGACGAGAACGCGTTGGCCGGCGAATGCACCCGGTGTGCGGTAATCCGCCGAATGAATCTGTCGCCCCGCAAACAGCGCCTGATCCGGATAGCTCGGCCGGAACGGATGGCGCCAGGTTCCGGTCGCGCTGACGACGAAGCGGGCGCGGCGCGTGCCGGCGCTGGTTGCGATGGAGAACCCGGCTCCGTCGCGGTTGACGGCCTCGACCTCGACCGGCCGCTCGACGTTGAAGCCGTAGCGCGCCTCGTAGCGCGCCAGATAATCGATCACCGCATCGCGATCAGGATATCCGTCAGGGCTTGCCGGCATCGGCCAGCCCGGCAGCGAACTCAACTGCGCCGGCGAGAACAGCCGCAGCGAATCCCAGGCATGAAGCCAGGCGCCCCCGGGCTTCTCCTCGCCATCCAGAATGGCGAAGCGAAGCCCTGCCCGCTTCAGAAAATAGCCGCAGGCGAGCCCGGCCTGGCCGCCGCCGATGACCACCACGTCCAGCGGGTCATCCATGTGGCTCTCCTCCAGGACGCAGGGTCCAGCTTGATCGACGGCCGTGAGGGTCATGACACCACAGGCAGCCAGAGCCAAAGCGCCAGCAGCGCGGCCAACAGCACCGGCGGCGTCAGGACGAGCCCGACCTTCATGTACTGGCCCCAGCCGATGGTCTGGCCCTTGCCGGCCAGCACATGCAGCCAGAGCAGGGTCGCGAGCGAGCCGATCGGCGTGAATTTCGGGCCGAGATCGTTGCCGATGACATTGGCGTAGATCATCAGCTCCTTCGTCAGCGGGGCGACCGCAGCCCGGTCGATTGCCAGCGCACCCACGAGCGTCGCCGGCATGTTGTTCATCACGGAGGCGAGGCCGGCGACCAGGAACCCTGTCCCCACGGTGGCCACGAAGCTGCCCTGTGCGGCCAGCCAGATGAGGATGCCGGCGGCGATGTCGGTCAGACCCGCATTCCCGAGGCCGTAGACCACGAGATACATCCCGACCGAGAACAGCACGATCTGCCAGGGCGCCCCGCGCAGAACCTTAGATACGGAGACGACCGCCCCCGTGCCGCCTGCGAACCAGCGCCCGGCGATCGCCATCAGCAGCAATGCGGCGGCTCCCGTCACGAAGGCGATCGGGATGCCGAGCGGCGCCGTGGCGAAATAGGCGACGAGCAGGACGCCGAGCAGCGGGAAGGCGGCGCGGAAGACAGCCCTGTCGCGGATCGCGGCGGCCGGCGCCTCGAGTTCTCCGACCGCATAGGACGGCGGGATGTCGCGCCCGAACCAGAGCCAGAGCACCAGCAGTGTCGCGGCCAGCGACGCCAGGTCGACCGGCAGCATCACCGCCGCATAGCGCGCGAAGGAAATGCCGAAGAAGTTCGCCGTGACGATGTTGACGAGGTTGGAGATCACCAGCGGCAGCGAGGTCGTGTCGGCGACGAAGCCGCAGGCGACGATGAAGGCCATGGCGCCGGCGGGCGGAAAATTCAGCCGCAGCAGGATCGCCAGCACGATCGGGGTCAAGAGCAGCGCCGCGCCGTCATTGGCGAAGAAGGCGGCGATGACCGCCCCCAGCAGGATCACCAGCGGGAACAGCCGCCGGCCGTTGCCACCGCCCCAGCGCGCGACATGCAGCGCCGCCCAGGCGAAGAAGCCCGCCTCGTCGAGGATCAGCGAGATGACGATCAGGCCGACGAAGGTGAAGGTCGCGTCCCAGACGATGGTCCAGACCGTGCCGACATCGGCCCAACCGACGACACCCGCGAGGAGGGCAACCGCCGCGCCGCCGAGCGCCGACCAGCCGATGCCCAGCCCGCGCGGCTGCCAGATGACGAGGACGAGCGTGGCCGCGAAAATGGCGAAAGCGAGCATGAGATTATCCGAGGATCTGTCGTAGGGGCGTGCGGCCTTGCGGGAGCAGCGGGACCACAGTGGATGGTGCGGCTCAGCGGGGCGCGGCGGGGTGGGTGACGACCTCGCCATCCTCCTTGGTGAAGCGCGGGACGGGGTTGTCGAGCAGGTCCAGCACGCGTTCGGAGGGGCGGCAGAGCCGCGTGCCCCGCCGGGTGTTCACGATCGGGCGGTTGATCAGGATCGGGTGCGCCATCATCGCGTCGAGCAGGGCATCGTCGCTCAGCGAGGGATCGCCGAGGCCGAGTTCGGCATAGGGCGTGCCCTTCTCGCGGAGGATGTCGCGTGGCCGCGCCCCCATCGCCGCGAGCAGCCCGACCAGCGTCTCGCAGCCCGGCGGGGTCTTCAGATACTCGATGACGACAGGCTCCTCGCCTGAGGCCCGGATCATCGCCAGGACGTTGCGCGAGGTCCCGCAGGCGGGGTTGTGATAGATCGTGACGGTCATCGCGTGGCCTCGGGCTGCGCGCAGCTGCGCGTGGCGAGCGCGAGGACATCGCCGCAGATCGCCGGGTTTCCGCCGCAGCAATCGGCCGTGAGGAAGGCGAGCAACAGCCCCATCTCGACGAAGCGCGCGGCGTAGAGGATGTGCCGCCCCTCTCGCCTGGAGGCGACGAGGCCCGAGCGTTCCAGCGTTGACAGGTGGAAGCTCATGCGCGTCGGTGCGATCCCGAGGCGTTCCGCGATCTCGCCGGAGGGCAGGCCCTCGGGCCCGGCCCTGACCAGCAGGCGAAAGGCGGCGAGGCGGTCGATCTGCGCCAAGGCGGAGAGTGCTTCGATGGCGGCTTCGTCATGCATCCTGCAATACTACAAGTATTGTTGTAATCTGCAAACCAAAGAGAGCCCGGCGCACCGCAGCCGCCGGGCTCTGTTCGGGATGGCTGCGGCGCGGCGCAGCCCGTTCAGGCGGCCTTGCGGGCGACGTCGAAGGGGATCTCGATATCGACGGCGAGCGTCGAGACCTGGGCGCCGCGCTCCATCGTGACGCTGACCTTGTCGGCGTCGATCTGCATATGCTTCGAGATCGCGCGCAGGATCTCGTCCCTGAGCTTGGCGACGAGATCGGAATCGCCGACCGCGGCGCGCTCATGCGCCAGCAGGACCTTGAGGCGCTCGCGAGCGGCCGGCGCCGACTGCACGCGCGAGAAGAAACGACGCAGGTTCATGCCGCCTTCCTTCCGAAGATCTTGCCGAAGAAGCCCCGCTTCTCGCCCGGGATCATGATCGGCAGGTTCTCGCCCTGGAGCCGGCGCGCGGCTTCGAAATAGGCGATCGAGGGGGCACTGCGGTCATCCGCCAGCGTCACCGGCGAGCCGAGATTGGAGGCCCGCAGAACGTCCATGCTCTCGGGGATGATGCCGAGCAGCGGGATGGAGAGGATCTCCAGCACGTCGTCGACCTTGAGCATGTCGCCGCGCTCGGCCCGGACGGGGTCGTAGCGGGTCAGCAGCAGGTGCTTCTCCATGTGCTCGCCGTTCTCGGCGCGCAGCGTCTTGGAATCGAGCAGGCCGATGATGCGGTCGGAATCGCGCACCGAGGAGACCTCCGGATTGGTCACCACGATGGCGACGTCAGCATGGCGCATGGCCAGCGTCGCGCCGCGCTCGATGCCGGCGGGGCTGTCGCATATCACCCAGTCGAAGACGCTCTTCAGCGCGCCGATGACCTTCTCCACGCCCTCGGCGGTCAGGTTGTCCTTGTCGCGGGTCTGCGAGGCCGGCAGCAGGTAGAGCGTCTCGACGCGCTTGTCGCGGATCAGCGCCTGGGTGAGCTTCGCCTCACCCTGGATGACGTTAACGAGGTCGTAGACGACCCGCCGCTCGGCCCCCATGACGAGGTCGAGATTACGCAGCCCGACGTCGAAATCCACCACCACGACCTTGTCGCCACCCTTGGCGAGCGCTGCCCCCAGCGCGGCGGACGACGTCGTCTTGCCGACGCCCCCCTTGCCCGAGGTGACCACGATGACCTTGCCCATAGACCTCTCCCGATTATCCCGATGTCGCCCGGTCAGGCGATCGACCCGACCTTGAATGTTTCGCCTTCGAGCCAGATCTGCACGGCCTTGCCGCGCAACTCCGGCTCCATGTCCTCGGCGGTCTTGTAGAAGCCGTCGATCGCCAGCAGCTCCGCCTCGAGCCGGCTGCAGAAGATGCGCGCCGAGGCGTTGCCCATGGTGCCGGCGAGCGCCCGGCCCCGCAGCGTGCCGTAGACATGGATCGAGCCGCCCGCGACGACCTCGGCGCCCGAGGCGACCGAGCCGACGATGGTGACGTCCCCTTCCGGGAAGAACAGCGACTGGCCCGAGCGCACCGGCTGGGTGACGATGATCGAGGGCGTCGGCTTGCCCGGCGTCGGATCGGAGCGAACGACGCTTTCGGGGGCCACCGCTTCCGGCACTGGCGCCGCCTCGGCAGCCGGTGGCTCGACATCGGCGGTCGAGCGCCCGCCGGACATCGCCGGCGGCAGATCCGAGCCCAGCATCGAGGCCGTGGCCCCCTCGATGCCCATGATCCGGACGCCACGACCGGAGAGCTTGCCGACGAGGTCGCGCAGCTCCGCCCGGTCCAGTTCGAGCCCCTCGATGTCGAGCACGACGGGCCGCCGCAGGAAGAAGCCGGCCGAGAGCGCGGCCAGTTCGTCGAGCCGGATCAGCCAGTCCTCGAGCGGCAACTCGGGGGTCAGCGTCAAGGCAAGGTAGGAGCGCCCCTTGAGGCGGATGGGCCTGGGTTTGGTTAACACGGCGGTCATCTTGGTAAATTTTCGGTGTCTTCGGTGTATTCAGCCAATGGTTAACGGCTGGTAAATAACGCGGCTCCGCAGGCCTTTCCGATGCGCCGTTGTACAGGTGCCGCAGGCCGTCCGAAGGGAGAGGCGGAAAGCCTTGAAACGTGCGATCCTCGCGGCCGGGCGATGTGCCTGCGGAGCAGACCATGGACATCATCGTAACGCCCAGCGGCCCGACGAGCTGGGCTCTGATCGACCTGCTCGGACGCAATATGGGGCGCGTCGAGCTGGCGGCGCCGGACGAATACCGAATCATTCCCGGAGAGCGCGTCGCCGAGAGCATGCGCGCGATGAAGCACGGCCCCTTCGCGACACTCGATGCCGCCCTGTCGCAGATCGAGGTCTTCACGCGCTCGACCTGCCGGCTCGCCCCGGGAGCCGACTAGCGCGGATGCGGCCTTGAGCGGCGCTCACCGGGCGGCGGGAGCGGCCTGCCCGGTACGCTCGCGCAGCGTCTGCGCGACCGCGGTTCCCTGGTCGATCAGCAGGTTGATGTCGTTGGTGGCGACGATCAGCCGGGCGCCGAGATCGAGCGCATGCGACTGCAGCAGCGCCGCGCCGACGCCGATGACCCCGAAGATCTTGCCCTGCGCGCGCGTCGCCGCCGCGACGGCCGCAAAAGCCGCCAGAACCTTTGGATCGTCGACCGCTCCCAGATGCCCCATGTCGGCGGCGAGGTCGTTGGCCCCGATGATGACGGCGTCGATGCCGGGGACAGCCGCGATGGCACCGGCCTCAGCGACGCCGCCTGCACTCTCAACCATGGCGACGACGAATGTGTCCGCCTCGATCCGCCTGGTCATCTCCGCGGCCGGGGGCACCTGGAAGCCCAGCCGCGCCAGCGGGCTCGGCAGTGAGCGCTTGCCGAGCGGCTGGAAGCGACATTTCTCGACGATCAATCGCGCCTCCGCGGCCGTCTCGACATGGGGCACGACCACGCCCTCGGCGCCGCAGTCGAGCACGCGCGCCAGATCCGGTGCATAGGGTCCGCCGACGCGGACCAGGCAGGGCAGCCCGGCCTCGAAGGCGGTGACGCTGATCGAGGCCGCGTCGCCGATCGCGATCGGCCCATGCTCCATGTCGACGAGCAGGAAATCGAAGCCGCAGCTGCGCGTGACGGTGACGATCTCGGTCGTTCGGATGACGCAGGCCGCGAGCCCGATCGGCGTGCGGCCCTCGGCCAATTGCCGGCGCAAGGTGTTTCGCATTGCACGGTGTCTCCCATCGCGGTGCAGCGACCGGCTACCACACGCATAGTGCGTGCACAATGTGCACAGATTGCGAACAATCGTGCTTGTCTTCCGCATACATTTCAGGCGCTATCGTCCGGGAACGGCAGCGTTCGGCTGGCATGTCGCTTGCTGTGCCGACATCCGGACGCGAGCGGCCGGATCGAGCGCCGACGCAAGACAGCAGCTTAGGGGAGAGACGGGAATGACGGTGACCACCAAGGCCTCGATGCCCCGCGGTCTGCTGGCGGCTCTCGCCGCGGCAGCGCTATCCTTCGCCGCCCTGCCGGCGCAGGCCCAGACCACGCTGAAATGGGCCTATGTCTATGAGCCGGCCGAGCCCCATCACAAGGGTGCGGTCAAGGCCGCCGAACTGATCGAGCAACGCACCGGCGGGCGCTACAAGATCCAGCTCTACCCCTCCGCCACGCTCGGCAAGGAATCGGATCTCAACCAGGGCCTGTCGCTCGGCACGGTCGACATCATCATCAGCGCCGCGAGCTTCCAGGCCCAGGTCTCGAAGCCGCTCGGCGTGACCTATTTCCCCTTCGCCTTCCGCGATTTCGACCATGTCCAGGCCTATGCGAAGAGCGACCTCTACAAGCGGCTCGCCGATGGCTACGAGAAGGCGACCGGCAACCGCATCGTCGCGCTGACCTATGCCGCCGAGCGGCACGTCACCTCCAGCCGGCCGATCCTGACGCCCGCCGACATGAAGGGGCTGAAGATCCGCGTGCCCGACGCCGCCGCCTATATGGCCTTCCCCAAGGCGCTCTCGGCCAACCCGACGCCGATCGCACTGGCCGAGGTCTACACGGCCCTGCAGAGCGGCGTCGTCGACGCGCAGGAGAACGCCTTCAACACGATCTGGTCGAAGAAATTCCACGAGGTGCAGAAGCACATCATGCTCACCGGCCACGTCATCGACGTGCTCAACACGGTGATCGGCGGCGCGACCTGGAAGAAGCTCTCCGACGCGGACAAGGCGATCTTCGTCCTGGCGATGCAGGAGGGCAGCCTGCACGCCTCAACCCTGATCCGCGACGAGGACGACAAGCTGCGCCAGGAGATCGTCAAGGCCGGCACCACCACGATCCATGCGGTCGACAAGGCCGCCTTCCAGAAGGCCGTGCTGGCGAGTTCGAAGCCCGCGGATTTCGGCTTCGTCCAGGCCGATTTCGACGCGCTGGTGGCACTGAAGTAAGCTGGCTGTGGACTCTTCCCCATGACCACGCCGGCCCGCCTCGACGACCAGCCCGCTGTCCTCAACGAAAAGGGCGAATTCCAGGTCGAGGACGAGGCGATCGACCTCTCGGTCTATGCGATCGAAGACTGGCTCGGCTTCGCGGTGTTCTGCGTGCTGGGGGCGACGGTGTTCCACCAGTTCTTCACGCGCTACGCCCTGAACGATTCGGCCGCCTGGACCGAGGAAATCGCGCGCTATCTGCTGGTCTGCACGGTGTTCGTCGGCATCGTCGGCTCGGTGCGCAAGAACAGCCATATCCACGTCGACTTCTTCTATCACTGGCTGCCGCGCTGGATCACGCGGCCGCTCTCGACGCTGGTCGATCTCGGGCGGATCGCCTTCTTCGGCTACGCCGTCTGGCTGACCTGGCAGTTGATCTCCCGCATCGGCGGACAGCCCATGTCGGTCGCGCCGATCGCGATCGGCTGGGTCTATGGGGTCGTCATGCTGAGCTTCGCGGCGATGACGCTGCGCGCGATCCAGGTCGCGCTGCGCAACTGGGCGAACGGCTACAGCGTACTGGAACGCCCGGAGACGGCGAGCGCTTCTTCATGAGCGCGCTGTCCTTCAAACTGCTCTTCCTCGCCCTGATGGGCTCGGGCATCCCCGTCGCCATCGCGATGGCGGGCTCGTCGCTGATCTACATCCTGGCGACCGGCATCGCGCCCGATTTCGTGATCATCCACCGAATGTTCGCGGGGCTCGATTCGTTTCCGCTGCTGGCGGTGCCCTTCTTCATTTTCGCCGGCAACCTGATGAACTCGGCCGGAATCACCAACCGGATCTACAATTTCGCACTCGGCCTCGTCGGCTGGATGCGGGGCGGGCTCGGCCACGTCAACGTCGTCGGCTCGGTGATCTTCTCGGGCATGTCGGGCACGGCGGTCGCGGATGCGGCGGGGCTCGGCACGATCGAGATCAAGGCGATGCGCGAGCATGGCTACAATGTCGAGTTCGCCGTCGGCATCACGGCAGCGTCGGCGACGCTGGGCCCGATCATTCCGCCTTCCCTGCCCTTCGTCGTCTACGGGATGATGGCGAATGTCTCGATCGGGAAGCTCTTCCTCGCCGGCATCGTGCCCGGCATCGTCATGGCCCTGCTGATGATGGCGACGGTCAGCTTCTACGCCCACAGGAACAAGTGGGGTGGCGATGTGCCGTTCGAATGGCCGCGGATCCTGCGCGTGCTGGGCGAGTTGGCGATCGTGGCCGGTTTTCCGCTGGCGATCTGGCTTGCGGTCGATGCCGGTGTCTCGCCGCGCATCGCGGTCGTCGCCGGCTTCGCCCTGCTGCTGGCCGCCGACAGGGTCTTTCGCTTTGCCGCCGTGCTGCCGCTGATGACGCCGGTGCTGCTGATCGGCGGCATGACATCGGGCCTGTTCACTGCGACCGAAGGCGCCATCGCGGCCTGCGTCTGGGCGATTTTTCTGGGCACCGTCTGGTACCGCACGCTGAGCGGCCGGATGGTGATCAAGGCCTCGATGGAGACGGTGGAACTGACCGCGACGGTGCTCTTCATCGTCTCGGCGGCTTCGGTCTTCGGCTGGGTTCTGGCGGTCTCGCGCACCACGGAGATGATCGCCGGCTGGGTGCTGGCCTTCACCTCCGACCCGGCGATGTTCCTGCTTCTGGCGAATGCGCTGATGCTGTTCGTCGGCTGCTTTCTCGAGCCTACGGCGGCGATCACCATCCTGACGCCGATCCTGTTGCCGATCGTGCTCAAGCTCGGCATCGACCCCGTGCATTTCGGGCTCGTCATGGTGCTGAACCTGATGATCGGCCTGCTGCATCCGCCGATGGGGCTCGTGCTCTTCGTGCTCGCGCGCGTCGCCAATCTCAGCTTCCAGCGGACGACGATGGCGATCCTGCCCTGGCTGGTGCCGCTGCTGCTGAGCCTGGCGCTGATCACCTATGTCCCGGCGATCAGCCTCTGGCTGCCGCGCCTGCTGCAGTAAGCGTCCGGGCGTCCCGGCCCTTGAACCGGCAGCGCCTCGTCGCCACAAGGTGCGGCGAAGGCGCCTCCGCGCGCCGCCCCATGGAGACGATGATGGCTTTGCCGCAGACGATGAAGCAGGTGCGCTTTTCCGGGCCCGGCGGGCCGGAAGTGATCGAGATCGAGACGGCCCCGGTGCCGCAGCCGGGCGCGGGCCAGGTGCTGATCGCGGTCGCGGCGGCCGGCATCAACCGGCCCGACTGCCTGCAGCGGGCGGGCGGCTATCCACCGCCGCCCGGCGCGACCAAGGTGCCGGGGCTCGAAGTCTCCGGCCGGATCGTCGCGGTCGGCGCGGGCGTGGCCGAGAGCCGCATCGGCGAGGCCGCCTGTGCGCTGCTGATCAGCGGCGGCTATGCCGAATATGCCGTTGCCGATGAGGTGCTCTGCCTGCCGGTGCCGAAGCCGCTCTCGCTGCTGGAGGCCGCCGGCCTGCCCGAGACCTATTTCACCGTCTACGACAACGTCTTCACCCGCGGGCGGCTGAGTGCCGGCGAGACCATCCTGATCCATGGCGGCTCGAGCGGCATCGGCTCGACCGCGATCCAGCTCGCCAAGCAGGCGGGAGCGACCGTCTATGCGACGGCCGGGTCGGCCGAGAAGTGCGATTTCTGCCGGTCGCTGGGGGCCGATGAGGCGATCGACTACCGGCAGCAGGATTTCCTCGCCGAGGTCAAGCGGCTGACGGACGGAAAGGGCGTCAATGTCATCCTCGACATGGTCGGCGGGCCCTATATCCAGCGCAACATCGCCGCGCTGGCGGTCGAAGGGCGGCTGGTGCAGATCGCCTTCCTGCAGGGACCGAAGGCCGAGCTCAACCTGACCGCGATGATGATCCGCCGGCTGACGCTCACCGGCTCAACCCTGCGGCCGCGCTCGGTCGCGCTCAAGGCGGAGATCGCCGCGAAGCTGCGGGCGGAAATCTGGCCGCTGCTGGAGGCCGGCGCCGTGAAGCCGATCATCCACGCGACCTTCCCGCTCGAACCAGGCGCGGCAGGGCCACGCGCTGATGGAGTCGAGCGCCCATCTAGGCAAGATCATGCTGACCGTCGGCGGCTGAGGCCGACGGCCGGCATCTCGGCGCCGCTCAGGCGCCGAGATGCCGGCGCAGGAAGGCGACGCTGCGGGTGGCCGCGTCGAGCTGGGCGGCCTGGCTGAAGCCGTGGCCCTCGCCCGGATAGATCTGCGTCTCGACCGGCACACCGCGGCCGCGCAGCAGCGCCTCGATGCGCTGCGCATTGCGGACGGGGACGATCCGGTCGGCGGAGCCGTGGAGGATCAGCGTCGGCGCCCGTGGCCGGCCCCCGTCGAGATCCTCCGGCAGGAAGCCGAAATAGCTGACGACGGCGCCGATGCGCCCGTCACGCGCGGCGAGCGACAAGGCGAGCGCGCCGCCCAGCGAAATGCCGACGATCGCGAGGCGCGAGGCGTCGATCGCCGGGTCCTTGCGGACCGACTCGATCACCGAGGCGAGGCCACCGCGCCAGACCGGGTACTTGCGGCCGATCTCGCCGAAGGAGGCGCGCTGCTCGCCGGTGACCTCGAAGTAATGCGGAAACAGCACGGTGTAGCCCTGCCCCGCCAGCGCATTGGCGGCGAACTGGTACTGCGCGCGCCGCGTGATGCCGTCGGCGCCGTGGAGCAGCAGAATCGCGGGCCTGCGCCCTCTGCCTGCGCCCTCGACGCGGTCGATGGTGACAGGCGTCTGGGCGGATGCGGCCGCGGGTGAGCCGGCGACAAGCGCTCCCGTCAGGCCGAGCAGGGCAGTTCTGCGGTCCATAATGTCTCCCGTTTCGCGACTCGCCGTCGAGACAAGCCCTTGTTTCGCGGACGGCGCCCATCCCGGGCCCGCCGATCGGAACCAGCCGCGGCCGGCCAGGTTCCCGAAACGCCTCCGGCCGTCTTTCCAATGCGTCCAATGAGAAGTTTTGGAACCTGAGCCGCCGCTCCCTGTTGTCGCGGGACGAGCCGCGAGCCCCCGCGAGGCCGGCTGGTCCGCATGCCTGCCCACTTTGCCGCCGCCGAACCGAGGAGACGAAGGCCTTGTCCGAGCACGCCGTCGCCGGGACGCAGACCGTCCCGATCCAGATCACCCTGAACGGCGAGCCGCGCTCGCTGTCGGTCTCGCCCGTCACGACGCTGCTCGATCTGCTGCGCAACCATCTCGACCTCACGGGAACGAAGAAGGGCTGCGACCACGGCCAGTGCGGCGCCTGCACGGTGCTGATCGACGGCCAGCGCTTCAACAGCTGCCTGCAGCTCGCGGTGATGCAGGACGGCAAGGCGATCACCACCATCGAGGGGCTGGCGCAGGACGGGCGCCTGCACCCGCTGCAGGCCGCCTTCATCGAGCATGACGCCTTCCAGTGCGGCTACTGCACGCCGGGGCAGATCTGCTCGGCGGTGGCGCTGATCGAGGAAGGGCACGCCACCAGCCGCGAGGAGATCCGCGAATTCATGAGCGGCAACCTCTGCCGCTGCGGCGCCTATACCAACATCGTCGATGCGATCGAGGACGTGGTCGGCTGCAAGCGGCAGCCGCTGCAGGAGGCCGCGGAATGAAGCGCTTTTCCTATCACCGCGCCGACAGCGTCGCGGATGCCGTGCAGGCTCTCTGCGCCACGCCGGATGCGCGGATCGTGGCGGGCGGCACCAATCTCGTCGATCTGATGAAGTACGGCGTCGAGACGCCTTCGGCCTTGGTCGACGTCACCCGGATCGCGGCGCTGAACGGCATCGACGACACCGATGAGGGCGGCCTGCGGATCGGCGCGCTGGTGCCGAACCGAACGGTCGCGGAGGACGCGCGCGTAACCACCCGCTTCCCGCTTTTGGCGAGCGCGATCCTGGCCGGCGCGACGCCGCAACTGCGCAATGCGGCGACGACCGGCGGCAACCTGAACCAGCGCACCCGCTGCTATTACTTCTACGATACGAAAACCCCGTGCAACAAGCGCGAGCCGGGCTCGGGCTGCCCCGCGATCGGCGGCGTCAACCGCATTCACGCCATCCTCGGCGCGAGCGAGCACTGCATCGCGACGCATCCGTCCGACATGTGCGTGGCGCTGGCGGCGCTGGGCGCCGAGGTCCGCGTCGAGGGTCCGAACGGGGCGCGCCGCATTCCCTTTGCCGACTATCATCGCCTGCCGGGCGATGCGCCGGAGCGCGACAACACGCTGCAGCCCGGCGAGATCGTCGAAGCCGTTCTACTGCCGCCGGAGGCCGGAGCCTTCGCCGGCCATCACAGCTATCTGAAGCTGCGGGACCGCCTGTCCTATGCCTTCGCGCTGGTCTCGGTTGCGGCGGCCCTCGACATCCGGGAGGGGCGTATCGTGGCGGCCCGGCTGGCCCTCGGTGGGGTGGCGCACAAGCCCTGGCGCCGTGAGGAAGCGGAAGCGGCGCTGGTCTGCTCGCCCGCCGACGAGGCCGCCTTCGCCGCGGCCGCGACGCAACTGCTCGCGGGTGCGCAGGGCCATGAGCACAACGCCTTCAAGATCGAGCTCGCCCGACGCGCCATCCTCCGCGCGCTCGGACAGGCGGCCGCCGGCACCCCGCAATCGCAGACCGACAAGCGCATCGCCTGAAAGGCTTCCGATCATGCTGAAGAACGACCTTCATGTCGGCTCGCCCCGCAGCCGCGTCGACGGACCCGCCAAGGTGACGGGGCAGGCGACCTATGCGGCCGAGTTTACGGCCGCCGACCTCGCCCATGGCTACATCGTCGAGAGTGCGATCGCGCGCGGGCGGATCCTGTCGATCGATACCGCCGCAGCCGAGGCCCTGCCCGGCGTCGTCAGGGTCTTCACCCATGAGAACCGGCCGAAGACGGCCTGGTTCGACTACAAATACCGCGACATGGTCGCCCCTCCGGGCGCGCCCTTCCGGCCGCTCTCCAGCGACGAGATCCAGTATAGCGGGCAGCCGGTCGCGCTGGTCGTGGCGGAGAGCTTCGAGGCCGCCCGAGAGGCGGCAGGCCTTGTCGGCGTGTCCTATGAGCGCCAGCCGCACGAGACCGATCTCGACCGCGCCCGGCACGACAGCTACGAGCCGCCGAAAAAGCGCAACGGCATCGCGCCACCGCCCGCCCCGCGCGGCGACGCGCAGCAGGCTTTCGCAGCCGCGCCGGTGCGGATCGCCGGCGAATACGCCATCGCCAGCGAGCACCACAATCCGATTGAGCCCCACGCCACGACGGTGGTCTGGGAGGGCGGCGGCAAGCTCACCGTCCACGACAAGACGCAGGGCGTCCAGAACAGCCAGGCCTATGTCACCAACGTCTTCGGGCTCTCCGGGGACGATGTGCGCGTCGTGTCGCCTTTCGTCGGCGGCGGCTTCGGCTCGGGCCTGCGCCCCCAGCACCAGCTCTTCCTCGCGGTCATGGCGTCGCTCGCCCTCGAGCGCTCGGTGCGCGTCGAGCTGACGCGCCAGCAGATGTTCGGTCATGTCCACCGGCCTGAGACCGTCAACCTGGTCTCGCTGGGGGCGGGCGAGGACGGCAAGCTGCACTCGATCCAGCATCAGGCGATCGCGGCGACCTCGCGCTTCGAGGACCATCAGGAGGTGGTGGTGAACTGGTCGGGCCTGCTCTACCCGGCCGAACATGTCGATCTGCGCTACGAACTGGCCAAGCTCGACACCTACACGCCCGGCGACATGCGTGCGCCCGGCGCACCGCTCGGCGTCTTCGCCCTGGAAAGCGCGATGGACGAACTGGCGGTGGCTACGGGCGTCGACCCGGTCGAGCTGCGCCTGCGCAACTATGCCGAGCGGGACGAGAACGACGGCAAGCCCTTCACCTCGAAGGAGCTGCGCGCCTGCTATCGCGAGGGTGCCGAGCGCTTCGGCTGGAGCCGGCGCGATCCACGGCCAGGCTCGATGCGGGAAGGGCGCGAGCTGATCGGTTGGGGCATGGCGAGCGGCGTCTGGGAGGCCAACATGATGAAGACCTCGGCGCGGGCGACGCTCACCGCCGACGGCCGTCTCGCCATCGCCTGCGCCACCTCGTACATCGGCACCGGCACCTATACGATCTTGGCCCAGATCGCCGCCGATGC
This sequence comes from Allobosea sp. R86505, assembly GCF_042466375.1. NCBI lineage: Bacteria > Pseudomonadati > Pseudomonadota > Alphaproteobacteria > Hyphomicrobiales > Alloboseaceae > Allobosea > Allobosea sp. R86505. The sequence goes on from NZ_JAXHPY010000001.1 coordinate 4,826,271, forward strand.
GCTCGGCCTGCCGATGAACGCGGTCGACGTCGCGCTCGGCGATTCGACGCTGCCTGAGGCGCCCGTCCAGGGCGGGTCCTGGACCGCGGCCTCGGCCGGCAGTGCCGTCGCGGCGGCCTGCGGCAGCCTGCGCGCGGCCCTGCTGACGCGTGCCACGGCCGAAGGCTCCCCGCTCGCCGGCGCCGGGGCTGACGACGTGATCTTCGAGGGGGGCCACGTCCGAAGCCTGAAGGAACCCTCCCATGTCGTGACGCTGGCGGATATCGTTGCCGCCAGCGGTCAGGACCGGATCGCGGCGACCGAGTCCGCAGGCCCCGGGCTGATCGGCATGATGCTGCCCAAGAGCCACTCCTCCTATACGCATTCGGCGGTCTTCGCCGAGGTCAGGATCGACGAGGAGCTGGGGGTGTTGCGGGTGACGCGCATCGTCAACGCCGTCGCGGCCGGGCGCATCCTGAACCCGAAGACGGCCCGCAGCCAGATCCTCGGCGGCGTCGTCTGGGGGATCGGCATGGCGCTGCACGAGGAAACCCTGACCGACCATCGCCTCGGCCGGATCATGAACCACTCGCTCGCCGAGTACCATGTGCCGGTCAACGCCGACATCCACGACATCGAGGTGATCTTCGTCGAGGAGCGCGATGAGAAGACGAGCCCGATCGGCGTGAAGGGGCTGGGCGAGATCGGCGTGGTGGGAACGGCAGCGGCCATCGCCAACGCGGTCCATCACGCCACCGGAAAGCGCATCCGCAGCCTGCCGATCACCATCGACAAGATCCTGCAGGGTTAGCGCCGCGCGGGAACAGCGCCCGCAGCGCTGCGCCTCCACGCCGGGACACCGCCGGCTTGCGTCCCGCGCCATTTCCGGGTGGCGTGCATCGTGCTGTTATGCTCGCGACTCGGGCCGTCGCGGCCCGAGCCGGATCGAAGAGATTGCGTATGGAGCCCGCCCTGCCCTCCGGCCTCGATCAGCTCGCCGCCCTCTCGAAGCTGTCGATCGCGGCGCTGGCGAGATCCCCGACCGACTGCGAGCCGTCCGCCATCAGGCGGACGACGATGCCGCCGAGCCTGGCCCTGGCGGCTTCATCATCGTCACGGAAGCGACCTTTTCCGGACAGAACCGCCCAGGCCCGCGCCTGCACGGCCTCAGCGACGAGAAGCTCCTTCGAATTCAGAACTCCGGGAAAGCGGAAATCGTTGGTCTGCATAGGCGTAGCCTTCATCGTTGAGAGCGCGAGATATGGTGCGGGACGCCCCGCGCAAGGTCGCTTTCCCAAGGTCATGGTCCGGTTTCCGCACCCGATGCCGGGCGTGGCCCCATGACGACGCAGAAGCCCGCGACGGGTTCCTTCGCCGCATTGGGAGCCATCGTCTCGGGGGCCCTTCTGCTGCAGCTCGCGGGCACCATCGTCAACACGGTGGTGCCGCTGCGCATGGCGATCGCCGGGCAGCCGCCGCTGCTCATCGGCCTCGTGGCCTCGGCCTATTCCGTCGGCTTTCTGATCGGCTGCTTCGCGATGCCGTCGCTGGTGCGCCGGATCGGGCATATCCGCGCCTTCGCCGTCTTCGCCGCCCTCCAGGCGGCGGCGACGCTGAGCTTCGCGCTCATCCCCGAGCCCTGGTGGGGCGGCCCGCGCCTGCTGATGGGGCTGGCCGCGGCGGGCCATGGCATCTGCATCGAAAGCTGGATCAGCGGGCAGGCCAGCGGGGCAAGGCGCGGGCGCATCTTCGGCGTCTACCAGCTGCTCAACCGGGTGGCGATGATCGGCTCGCAGATCGGCGTCGGCTATGTCGCCATCCAGTCGCAGAACGTGTTCCTGCTCGCCAGCATGGTGTTCTCGATCGCGCTGATCCCGGTGGCGCTGACGCGGGCGCGCGGGCCGGAGTCGAGCGACGTGGTCGCGGTGGGCCTGCGCGCGCTCTGGCGGCAGGCGCCCGCCGCCGTGGTTGGGTGCCTCTATGTCGGGCTGGTCAGCGGCCCGCTGACGAGCGTGATCCCGGCCTATGGCATCCTCGCCGGGCTCAACCAGCGCAACACGATCCTGCTGACGGCGGGAATCCAGGTCGGCGCGCTGCTGATGCAATGGCCCATGAGCCTGCTGGCCGACCGCGTCGCCAGCCGCCTGATCATGCTGGTCGCGGCCAGCCTCGTCACCGCGACGGCCGCGACGCTGCTGGTGATCCAGGCAGCCGATGTGGCTCAGGCACGTGTGTGGCTGTTCTCGCTGTTCGCGCTGATCGGCGGGTGCAGCATCCCGCTCTACACGGTGGCCGTCACCCATGCCTATCTGCGGATCGGCCGCGAGCAGGCGGTGGGGCTCTCGGCCCAGCTCCTCTTCCTGTGGGGTACGGGCGCGGCGGTCGGGCCTGTCGTCGCGACCGGCCTGATGCAGGCCATGGGCGCGCGCGGGATGCTGGTCTATCTGATGGCGCTGTCCGCCCTGGTCGCGATCTACATCACCCTTCGGATCACCCGGAAGCCGTCCCCCGTCTTCGTGGACGGCGAGCGGGCCTCGGGCGGACCGACGATCCCCGAGATCGAACTGACCAAGCGCTAGCCGCACCGCCGCAGAGGAGCCGTCCTTGTCGAGCACCCCCTATTACGATGGCGTCGTCATCGACCAGACCGACCGCAGCGCGCCGCTGGAGATCGAGTTCGGCCGCTCGAGCGACTGGCAGGACGAGAACCTGATCTATCTCGTCGTCGATGGCCGACCGCTGATCATGGACGATGCGACGGGCCGCCAGATCTACACGGCGATGATGAAGCTCGGCGCCTATCTCGGCTACGATCAGGCGCCCTGAAGGCCCCGGGCGAAGCCCGGCAGGGTCGTCGTCCCCTCGCCCGCGCCGATTTCGAGCACCTCGTCGGCGGTCGCCGCCAGCAGCGCCCGGTCATGGCTGATGAGGACGAGGCCGAGGCTCTCGCTGGCGACGATCTCCGCCAGCAGCGCGATGGCTTCGCGCTGGACCAGCGGGTCGAGGCGCGAGGTCGGCTCGTCGGCGACGATCAGCGCCGGCTTCAGCAGCAGGATGCGCGCCAGCGCCAGGCGCTGCGCCTCTCCGCCCGAGACCTCGCCGGGGCGCCGCCCGAGCAGCTTGCGATCCAGCCTCAGCCGCTCCAGCAACGGCGGCAGCGCGTCGTCGAGTGCCGGATCCGGCACGACCTCGGCGAGATCGGCGAACTGGCGCGCGAAGCTGCGTCCCGGCAGGAAGACGCTGGCTGGATCCTGGTGAAGCTTCTGGTAGCGCTGGCGCAGGCGGCGCGCGCCACTGCGATCGCGATAGGGATCGACGCCCTGCCAGTTCACGGCTCCGGCCAACGGCGGCTGCAGGCCGAGCAGGATGTTGCCGAGCGTAGTCTTGCCGCAGCCGCTGCGCCCGGTGAGCCCGAGGATCCCGCCCGGCGGGATATGGACGTCGACACCGGAAAACAGCGGCTCCGCGCGGCTGAAGCCGAAGGACAGCCCATGCGCGGAGAGGACCGGCGCCTCAAGGTCGCAGCAGCGCAGGCAGGGACGCCAGGTCGAGGGGTCGGCGGCGAGCCAGGCGCGCGTATAGGGATGGTCCGGGGCCGCGAAGACGGTGTCCGCCGGGCCCTGCTCGACGATGCGCCCATCGCGGAGCACCGCCAGTTGTCCGCCGAGAGCGCGCGCCAACGCCACATCATGCGTGATCACGAGCAGCGCGCGTCCGGCGCCGCCGAGCGAGGCGAGCAGCGAGGCGGACTGGGCGACGCGCGCGGCATCGAGCCCCTTGGTCGGCTCATCGGCGACGACCAGCGGCGCGCGGCCGACCAGCGCGGAGGCGACGAGGACACGCTGGGCCATGCCGCCGGAGAGTTCGGCCGGAAAGGCGCGCGAGACGCGCGGTGGCAGATCGACCGCGGCCAGCGCCTCCTGCGTCGTCAGCCCGTGACCGGCCTCGCCGTGCCGCGCCGTGCCGTCGCGCGCCCCGGCATCCCAGAGCTGCGGCGCAATCCGCATCGTCGGGTCGAGCGCGGCGCGCGGCTCCTGCGGCAACAGCAGCGTCTCGCGCGACCAGAGCAGCCGCAGCAGCCCGGCCTGGCTGGCCTCGACCGGTGCATGCCCGTTGATGGCGATGCTGCCGCTGGCGGAGAAACCGGCCGGCAGGAGGCCCATCACAGCCTGGGCGATCAGGCTCTTGCCGCTGCCGGTCTCGCCGATCAGGAGCAGCACGGAGCCGGCCTCGAGCGTCAGGTCGACATCGCAGACCAGAGCGGTGCCGCTCCGGTCCCGGATCGTCAGTCCCGAAAGGGCCAGTGCGGGCGCGGTCATCACATCTCCTCCGGCATGGTGGGCGGCTCGGCGAGAGCCTGGCCGAGCAGCGTCGCCCCGAGCACGGCGAGGAAGATCGCCAGGCAGGGCGCCGCCATCTGCACCGGCGCCTCCGCCAGATAGGGCAGGAGTTCGCTGATCATCGCGCCCCATTCGGGCGTCGGCGGCTGCAGGCCCAGCCCGAGGAAGCCGAGCGAGGAGATCGACATGATCGCGGCGCCGAGCCCCAGCGTCGCCAGCGTCACCGTCTGGCGGAGCACCGGCGGCAGGACATGGCGGCGCAGGATGGTCAGCGCGGGGAAGCCGGCGAGACGCGCCGCCTCGACATGGGGCTGCGCCAGCTCGCCGATGGCGATGGCGCGGGCCATGCGCGCGAATTGCGGCCAGAGTGCGAGCTTGATGCCGATCAGCATGGGCAGGACGCCGCCGCCGAGGAAGCCGGAGATCAGCAGCGCCAGCAGGATGCCGGGGAAGGCGAGCATCAGGTCGGCGAGGCGCATGATCGCGATGTCGGCGACGCGGCCGGCATAGGCCGCCACGAGCCCGAGCGCGACGCCAACCCCGGTGGCGAAGCCGACGCAGGCGACGGCGATGCCGAGCGAGCGCAGGCCGCCATGGAAGAGGCGGGCGGCGATGTCGCGGCCGAGATGGTCGGTGCCGAACCAGTGCTGCGCGCTCGGTCCCTCCAGCGTGCGGACGAGGTCCTGCACGGCCGGGTCATGCGGGATGACGAGCGGGCCGATCACCACCAGCGCCGCGAGCCCGCCGAGCAGCAGCAGCGGGGCGCCGAGCGGACGGCGGATGCCGGCACGCGGAGGCGACAAAGCGAGCGTCATGCGCCACGCCCCGCAAGACGGCGCGGATCGAGCCCGATGCAGGTGAGATCGGCGAGGAGATTGACCGCCGCATACATCAAGCCGACGACCATGCCCGCGCCCATGATCATCGGCACGTCGCGCGCCAGCAGCGACTTGACGAGCAGGTCGCCGAGGCCGGGATAGTTGAACAGCGTCTCGACCACGACGAAGCCGTCGACGACATAGGCGAATTGCAGGGCGGCGAAGGTCGCCACGGGAATCGCCGCGTTGCGCACGCCATGATGCAGGAAGGCGGAGCCGGCGCTGCGGCCGCGGATGCGCGCAAACGTCATGTAGAAGGCGCCGCGGACCTCGACCACCGCATTGCGGATGATCCGCACCGAGAAGGCGGCCAGCCCCAGCGCCAGCGTCAGCGCCGGCAGCACCATATGCGCGCCGGTGCGGAACCCCGCCGGCGGCAGCCAGCGCAGGGTGAGCGCGAAGAGCGAGATCAGACCGATGCCGACGAGGAAGCTCGGCATCGAGGCGAGCGCCACCGCCAGCGCATTGGTGCCCCGGTCGAGCCAGCCGCCCGGCCGGAAGCCGCAGGCGATGCCGAGCGGCAGCGCGATGGCGTAGGAAAGCAGCCAGCCGAGCGCGCCGAGCCCGAGCGTGAAGCGGCCATGCTCGGCGAGCTCCCGCCAGACCGGCTGGCGCGACACCAGCGAATGGCCGAGATCGCCCTGCGCCAGGCGGCCGATCCAGCTCACATATTGCGCCAGGAGCGGCCGATCCAAGCCCTCCTGCTCGCGCACTCGCGCGACAGACTCCGCCGTGACGCGGTCGTCGCCGCTGCGGGCGGCGGCGATGCGCAGGGCCGCATCCCCCGGCAGCGCCTGGACGAAGGCGAAGCAGAGGCTGGCGAGGACGAGCGCCGTGAGTACCGCCTGCACCAGCCGCGAGGCGACGATGTGCAGCACGATGCCCGCCGCACCGCCGGGCCAGAACGAAGACCGGGATGCACTCACGACGCGATCGTGACCTTGTCGAGGAAGTAGCGCTGCTCGAGCGGGTCCGTGACGAAGCCGGAGACCCGTGGGTGGACGGCGACGATCTGGTCGTACCAGGTCACGGGGATGATCGGCAGCTCCTCATGGATGATGCCGGCGATGGCGCGCCTTGCCGTGGCGCGGCGTCTGTCGTCGGCCTCGGCGAGATAGCGCGCGACCTCCTGCCTCAACCCATCATGGCGCCAGTTCGTGGTGCCCGTCGAGCCCGGCGCGATGCTGTCGGCGGCATAGTCCAGCGCGATGGTACCGATCGGGTCCGGTACGATGACGAGATTGCGCGAGCTGAGGCCCAGTTCGAGCGAACCGTCCTTCTGCGCCTCGAAGATCGCCTGCGCCTCGCCGACGCTGATGGCGAGATCGAAGCCGATCGCGCGCAGCTGCGCCTGCATCGCGGTGGCGATCACCGGCAGTTCCGGCCGGTTGGGGAAGGTGCGGACAGTGCCGGCGAAGCGCACGCCGCCCTTGGCGCGGATGCCGTCGGCGCCGCGCGGCCAGCCGGCGGCGTCGAGCAGGGCATTGGCGGCCGTGACATCCTGCCGGAGCGGGGCCAGATCGGCGAAGTGCCATTCGGCGAGCGTCCGCGGCAGGTACTGGGTCGCCGCCAGCGCCTTGTTGCGCATGATGCCCGCCGCGATGCCCTCGCGATCCAGCGCCATGCTGAGCGCACGGCGCACTGTGGCTTCGGCGAATTGCGGCTTGGCGCAGTTCAGCATCAGGATGTTGGTGCGCGGAATGATCACCCGCTCGATCGTCATGCCGGCCGACACCGCGCGGCTAACGCCCTGCGCCGCCAGGTTGAAGACGATGTCGGCATCCTTGGCGATGGCGATGTTGGTGCGGGTGTCGCCGTTGGGGACCGCGTCATAGCGAGCGGCCGCGACGTGCGGCTTATCTCCCCAATAGGCTTCGTGCCGGAGCAGCGCCAGGCTGCGGGGCAGCTCGGCCGCGCCGATCTTGAAAGGGCCCGTGCCGATGACGGCCCGCACGCGACCTTCGCCGTCGAAGGCGCCGGGCGCCAGCAGCGCCGCCGAGTTGTCGACCAGATAGGACAGAAGCGGGCCGAACGGTTTGTCGAGCTTCAGCACGAGGTCCTGCCCATCTGCATGGACGGCGGCGATGCCGGCACGCTTCAGATAGAGCGACTGCGGCAGCAGCCGGTCGAAGGACGCCTTGGCGGCGGCGGCATCGAGCCGCGTGCCGTCATGGAACACGGCGTCGCGCAGCCGGAAGCGCCATTGCAGCCCGTCGTCGCTGACGCTCCATGACTGGGCCAGGCCCGGCGCGATGCGCCCGTCCGGCAGCGAGGCGACGAGCGTCTCCGTGATGCCGGCGCGCGAGTAGGTGAAGCCGGCTTCTCCGAGTTCCAGCGTCTTGAATTCCCAGGGCTGGGCGACGCGCAGTTCGGCCGGTCCCGCAGCCTGGGCGAGGTTCGGGCGCGCGGCGAGCGCGGCCGCGCCGGCGAGCGCCCCTGACAGGAGGGCGCGACGGTCGAGGGGCGTGGACATCATCGGGAGGCTCCGGGGGTATTGGCGGCGAGCGTCGGCTTGCGGGCCGAGAGGATGAAGGTGTCGTCATAGGTCGCGAGCAGCCGCAGCCGCTCGCTCCAGGAGGCGGAGGCGAACTGGCAGCGCCTGACTCCGGTCAAAGGTCCGATGCGGATGGCGACGAAGCCGGCGGCCGACGCCAGGGCGACGAGGGCGGGCGCCTTCAGCCCGTCGCGGAAGAAGACGCCGCGCATGATCCGCCGATGCGCCGCCTCGTCCCAGAGACGTGGCGCGGCCGTCAGCCGGTCGACCCTGCCCGACAGGCGCTGCAGCAGCCTCGCCCTCCGCGAGCGGTTGACCCAGTCGCCATCGATCACGACCAGCGCCCCGCCGGGCTTCAGCACGCGCAGCCAGTCCGCAAGGGCGGCCTGCGGATCGACCAGCGTCCAGACGAGATTCCGGCAGATCACCAGGTCGTAGCGGGCGTCGGGCATCATCGTGTTCTCGGCATCGCCGAGATGAAACCGCACGGCGGAGCCACGGTGCTTGCGCTTCGAGCGCTCGATCATCGCCTCGCAGAGATCGAGAGCATCGACGCTGCAGCCGAAACCGAGCAGCACCCGCGTGACCTCGCCCGTGCCGGAGGCGAGCTCGAGCACACGGTCGCCGGGGCCGATCGGGGCATGGTGCGCGATCAGTCTCGACCAGGCGTCGAACTCGCCGCGCGACCTGATCTTGTGGCCATAAGAGAGATCGAAGGTCTCGGCGCGCTTGCCCCAATAGGTTCGAATCTCGTCCTTCAGGCCGAAATTCGAACCCGCTTGCGCGGCGTCTAGGGTTGGTTCCTGCAGCATCCGTCACCGGGCTCCCGCGAGCGGGGAGCGGTCGGTGCTGTGGCGCCGTTGCGTTCCGGACGCGCGAAAAACCCGCGCGGGAGAGCGACCGTCATCAGAGCTCCTTCCGGGGCACCCCGCCCGGTCGATTGGCTTCACGACGTCGGCAGGTCTCCTGGCTCGCGGGTCGATGCTCCGTTCGGCCTTCCCGGGCGAACCCAGTGGCATGATCGAACGTCGCTCGCCGCTGACAGTTGCGGGGGCAGCTCCGGATTTGCGCCCTCGCAGGCGCTCACCGGATTCCCTTTTGATCCCTCTCGGGAACCGACGCGGCGAAAAGAGCATGCCGGCCGCTGCGCCGCAAGACAGAATGTCGCAGGCCATCGCGGGCGTGGCGCGGCGCCCGGCCTTTCCGAGATCGCGCATATGGCTCAGGCCGCCTGCCGGTCCCAGGCGGGGAAGGGATCCTCGAGCGCGAGCAGGCCCTGCGTCATACCGGTCGCCGGGCTGCCGGTCAGGCAGGAATCGAGCCTGGCGCGAATGGCCGCCTCGTCCATCTCCTGCGTGCCGATGAAGACCAGTTCCTGGCGGCGGTCGCCCCAGGTCTGCGACCAGTGTTTGCGCATCAGCGAGGCGAATTCCTCCGAGCGCGGCCAGCGCTCCTTGGGCACCGCGGCCCACCAACTGCCCATGCCCTCGGTGCGGGTGATGCGGCCGGCGAGCGAGTATTCGCCGACCCAGCGCGGCCGGGTCGCCAGCCAGAAATGGCCCTTGGCGCGGATCACGCCGGGCAGGCGCTGCTCCAGGAGATCGTAGAGCTTGCGCGGGTGGAAGGGCCGCCGCGCCCGGTAGACGAAGGAGCGGATACCGTATTCCTCGGTCTCCGGGACGTGGTCCTTGAAGCCGAAGAGCTCCTTGTGCCAGAGCGGGTGCTCCTGCGAGCGCTCCTCGCTGTAGAGCTTGGTGTCGAGCACGGCGGCCAGCGGCACGCGGCCGAAATCGGCCTCGACGATCCGGGCGTCGCCATTCAATCCGCGCACGACCTGGCGGACCTGCTCGCGCTGCTGCGGCGTCGCCTCGCCGATCTTGTTGATCACGACGACGTCGGCGAATTCGATCTGCTCGACCAGGAGATCGACCAGCGTGCGGCCATCGCCCTCGCCGGCCGTCTCGCCGCGATCGGCCAGGAAGTCGCGGCTGTCGTAATCGGCGAGCAGGTTGAGCGCGTCGACCACCGTGACCATCGTGTCGAGCCGCGCGACATCGTCGAGCGACTGGTCGTTCTCGTCGCGAAAGGAGAAGGTCGCGGCGATCGGAAGCGGCTCGGCGATGCCGGTGCCCTCGATCAGGAGGTAGTCGAAGCGCTTCTCCGCGGCGAGCCGGCGCACCTCACTCAGGAGATCGTCGCGCAGCGTGCAGCAGATGCAGCCATTGGTCATCTCGACCAGCTTCTCCTGCGTCTGCGACAGGCCCGCCCCACCCTCGCGCACGAGGTCGGCGTCGATGTTGACCTCGCTCATGTCGTTGACGATCACCGCGACGCGCTTGCCCTCGCGGTTGTTGAGGATGTGGTTCAGCAGCGTCGTCTTGCCGGCGCCGAGAAAGCCGGACAGCACGGTCACGGGCAGGCGGCGGTCGATGAAGAGGGCGTCGGTCATGGCGGGCAGTCCCAGGAGAGAGTCGCGTTTGTTACAGTATAACATTACGCAGTTGTCAACGGCCCCGGCGGACAAGCCGCCGCAGCGTCCCCCCTTTGACAGGCCTCGTCCCGGTGCTAGGAAGCGAGCCGGGAGACCCGTCCTTGTCCGCATTCCGCCAAAACGCAGCATCTCGCCGTTGGGTCGCGATCATCGCGGCCTATCTGCTCGTGCTGCAGGCGGTCTTCACGGGGCTGGCCTCGGGGGCCCATGCCGCGAGCATGAGCCTCGATCGGTCGCTGGCGCTGGCGCTCTGCGCGCCGGGCGAGATGCCGGCGCCCTCGGCCTCCGACCAGGGCGCAGCCCAGCATGACCGGACGAGCTGCTGCGTGATCGGCTGCGCCCTGTCGGGCGGCGGCCTGCCCGCACCCGCCACGAGCTTCCTGCCGGTCGTTCACCGCCCGGTCGATCTCGTCGCCTTCGCGCGCCATCTCGACGCGCCGCAGGGCTATGTCGCCGGCCACTCGCCGGCCAATCCGCGCGCGCCCCCCGCTCTCGTCTAATCCAGACCCGGGCCGAGCCGGCGCAGCGCGCGCTTCGCGAACGCCGGCCGTCACGGCCGCGACGGGTTTCGCGCCCCGCCACCCCGGCAATCTCGCCAACGGCCGCGCTGACCCAACCCCTCCGTCTGCCCACCCGTCCCTGACCGCCTCGCGGTCCCTCTGCCGCGCTTCTTGAGCCGGCGATCTCCGCAGTCGCGCGCAACCCGCCCCGGCTGCGGCCCGACACAAGCTTCCACCCAAAGTCATCAACCTCTCGAGGAACCTGCCATGAACAAGCCCGTCCACTATCTCGCCGCCGCGATGCTGACCCTGACCAGCGTCGTGGCGCTGGCGCATGACTACTCGCTCGGCTCGCTCAAGATCGATCATCCCTGGACGCGCGCCACGCCGGGCGGCGCCAAGGTCGCCGGCGGCTATCTGACGATCCAGAACAGCGGCAGCGCGCCCGACCGGCTGCTCGGCGGCTCGTCCGAGATCGCCGGCCGCGTCGAAATCCACCAGATGGCGGTGAAGGACGGCATCATGACGATGCGGCCGCTGCCCGAGGGCCTCGAGGTCAAGCCGGGCGACAAGGCCGAGCTGAAGCCCGGCGGCTACCACATCATGTTCATGGAGCTGAAGCGCCCCCTGAAGGAGGGCGAGCGCGTCAAGGGCACGCTGCAGTTCGAGAAGGCCGGCACGGTCGCGGTCGAATTCGCCGTCCAGGGCGTCGGCGCCCGCGACACCGGCCACAAGCACTGACGCGAGAGAGGCGAACCCCATGCGTTTCTCGCTCAAATCGCTCATGGCCGGCGCGGCGCTGCTGGCCTCATCGCTGTCGGCGCTCGCCGCCCCCACCGAGATTACCGACGCGCTCGGCCGCAAGGTCACGGTCGATCTGCCGGTGAAGCGTGTCGCGGTGAACTTCAATTTCGAGGAGTTCACCGCGGTCGCCGGCGTCGAAGGCTGGCAGAAGGTCGTCGGCATCTCGCGCGCGCCCTGGGAAGGCTGGCGGCCGGTGATCTTCAACCGCTACAAGGCGGTGATCCCCAACCTCGCCGCAATGCCCGATATCGGCCACAGCGACGACAACAGCTTCAGCGCCGAGAAGGTCATCGGGCTGAAGCCCGACGTGCTGCTGATGTCGGAATGGGGCTACAAGGCCCTGGCCACCCAGATGCAGCAGATCGAGGGCGCCGGCATCCCCGTCGTCATCATCGACTACAACGCCCAGTTGCTCGAGCGCCATCTCGCCTCGACACGCGCGCTCGGCAAGGTGATGGGGGCGGAAGCCCGGGCCGAAGGTCTCGCGAACCTCTATGAGCGCGAATACAACGGCGTGCTCGCCCGCGTCGCGAAGGCAAAGGCGGCGGGCGCCCCCACCAAAAAGGTCTATGTCGAGCTCGGCCAGGCCGGGGCGGAGACGATCGGCAACACCTACAACAATACGATGTGGGGCAAGATCATCACCACGCTGGGGGCGCAGAACATTGCCACCGGCAAGATCCCCGGCCCCTGGGGACCGCTCAATGCGGAAGCGGTCATCGCCGAGAATCCGGACCTGATCCTGATGGCCTCGTCCTCCTGGGCGGGTCGGCCCAAGGCGGTCCGTACCGGCTACGACATCCCCGAGAGCGAAACCCGCGCCAGCCTGATGCCCTATGCGCAGCGCCCCGGCTGGGCCGGGCTCGCCGCGGTCAAGACTGGGGACATCAACGCCATCGAGCACGGCCTCGCCCGCACGCTCTACGACTTCGTGGCGATGCAATACATCGGCAAGCGGCTCTATCCGGAGCAGTTCGCGGATGTCGACCCGGTCGCATCCTTCCGGGCCTATCACAAGGCCTTCCTCCCGATCGCCTTCAGCGGCACCTGGATGCTGTCGCTCAAGCCATGAGCGCGATCTCCCTCACCGCGACCTATGCCGCGATGGGCGCGCGCCGCGTCGCGGTGCTCGCCATCGGCTCCGTCGCCATCCTCGTCAGCCTCGTGCTCGACGTCGCGACGGGGCCGGCCTTCCTGCCGGTCGGCGCCGTGGCGAAGTCGGTGTTCGGGCTGGCGCAGGACCACACGGTCGATGCCCTCGTCTGGTCGATCCGCCTGCCGATCGCCTTCGTGGCGCTCGTGGTGGGGGCGGCGCTGGGTCTGTCCGGCGCGATCATGCAGACGATCCTGAACAATCCGCTGGCGTCGAGCTACACGCTCGGCGTCTCGGCCGGGGCCGGCTTCGGTGCGGCGCTCGTCATCGTGCTGGGCGTCGCCATGCCGGTGCCCGAGGCCTGGGGCATTCCGCTGATGGCGTTCCTCTTCGCGGGCATCGCCTGCGCGGGGGTCTACGGCATCGGCCAGGCACGGGAATCCTCGCCCGAGATGCTGGTGCTGGCGGGCATCGCGCTGCTCTTCCTGTTCCAGGCTCTGCTGGCACTGCTGCAGTTCGTCGCCTCGCCCGAGGCGCTGCAGCAGATCGTGTTCTGGCTGTTCGGCTCGCTGCAGAAGGCGAGCTGGAGCAAGCTCTGGATCATTACCGTCGTGCTCGCCGCCTGCATTCCCGTGCTCACCGCCGATGTCTGGCGGCTGACCGCGCTCAAGCTCGGCGACGAGCGGGCTCGCGGCCTGGGCGTCGATGTCCGGCGCCTGCGGCTGCGCTCCTTCGTGCTGATTTCGGCGCTGACGGGCGTCGCAGTCGCCTTCGTCGGGACGATCGGCTTTGTCGGGCTGGTGGCGCCGCATATTGCGCGGATGCTCGTCGGCGAGGATCAGCGCAGCTTCCTGCCGGCCTCGGCGCTCTATGGCGCGCTGCTTTTGTCGCTGGCCTCGATCGCCAGCAAGACCGTGCTGCCCGGCGCGATCGTGCCGATCGGCATCGTCACCTCGCTGATCGGCGTGCCCTTCTTCGTCTGGCTGATCCTGCGCAACCGGAGGGCCTTCTGGTGAAGCTGACCGTCGATGGATTGAGCGTCCGCTACGGTGCGACGCAGGCGATCAAAGCGGTGGACGCCGCCGCCCATCCCGGCGAGTTTCTCGCCGTGATCGGCCCCAACGGCTCGGGCAAATCCTCGCTGGTCAAGGCCATCGCCGGGCTGGTGGCACATGAGGGTGTGGTCAGGTTCGACGGCTCAACCGTGCGGCCCGAGCGGATCGGCTACATGCCGCAGGACATCGGCGCACGCGCTGCGCTGACCGTGCTGGAGGCGGTGCTGCTCGGGCGTCTGGGGCGGCTGGGCCTGCGGGTGCGGCCCGAGGATCTCGCCGCCGTCGAGGCGGTTCTGGGCGAACTCAACCTGATGCCGCTCGCCTCGCGCTATCTCGGCGAACTCAGCGGCGGCCAGCGCCAGCTCGTCTTCCTGGCACAGGCGCTGGCCTCCGAGCCTGCGCTGCTCCTGCTCGACGAGCCGATCAGCGCGCTCGACATCCGCCACCAGCTCGAGGTGATGGAGATCGTGCTGCGCATGACCCGCGCGCGCGGCCTGACCACGCTGGTGATCCTGCACGATCTCAACATCGCCGCGCGCTTCGCCGACCGCGTGCTGGTAATGCGCTCGGGCCGCGCCGTCTGCTGCGGACAGCCCGAGGCGGTGATCGATGCCGCGATGGTCGCAAGCGTGTTCGGCGTCGAGGCGACCCTGTCTTCCGATCCGCAGGGGCGCCTGATCGTCACGCCACTGCGGGCGCTCGCGGCGGAGCGGGCGCATGCGGGGCGCGTCCTTGCATAAGACCGGAATGCCCGCCCTGAGGCAGGGCGTCCAGCCGTAAGAAGTGCTCTGCCTGGGCAGAGCACTGGATGGGTCGCCGCCGGACTTGACTTCAGCACGGGCAAGGTCGACCGAGACAGCACTAACGGCTCCCCGGTCGCCAAAAACGAAAATTCTTCGGTCACAATGAAGCTATTATTTTAACCCTATCGTAAGGTAATTTATCGAAGAAACTGTTCAAGGGCCACATGGAAGCAGCCTCACTTGGAGAACATATTCGGAACGGCTGTTCAGATAGAGGTATCGCGCCCTCCGCGTACCATTTGATTTTATAAATTCCCTGATATGCTCTTGAAAATCTCGATATCAAATCGCGCGTCGATGGCTACGAAGGGCATCTTCATGAATCATCCAGAGGGTGGGGGCTCTCAGCGGGCGGATCGACGGGATTTCGCCCATCGCGTATGGCGGGCGTTCGCGGCACGCAGCTCCGCCCTGAGGGCGGCCACCAGATGATGCGCCAGCTTGATCCCACGCTCGGGCTGCCCGGCGGCAGACCATTTGAGAAATGCCGCCGAGGAGTTGAGCCATGACCATTGCTTCGCGCAACAATGTGAAAGTGATCGGCTCAGGCCATAAAACCATCGTGATGGCGCACGGCTTTGGCTGCGACCAAAATATGTGGCGATTTTTGACGCCGTCTTTTACATCTGACTATCGTATCGTGCTGTTTGACTATGTTGGCAGCGGAAGATCTGACGCCAATTCATTCAAGGTTGAACGTTATTCAAATCTGGATGGCTACGCACAGGACGTGATCGAGGTCTGCGAGGCTCTGGATTTGCGCGATGTGCTCTTCATCGGACATTCGGTCTCCGCGATGATCGGGCTGATCGCCGCGATCAGGGCCCCGGCGCTGTTTGGTCAGTTGGTCATGGTGTGCCCCTCCCCTTCGTTCCTGAACGATCCGCCAGACTACATGGGCGGCTTCGAGCATGAGGATCTGGAAGAGCTCCTGGCGCTCATGGATAGGAATTACATCGGGTGGGCACACTATCTGGCGTCGGCCGTGATCGGCACGGGGAATGACGAGGCCTTGATTGCCGAGCTTTCGGGGAATTTCTGTTCGACTGACCCGCTGTTGGCCAAGACCTTTGCCCGCGCGACCTTCTTTGCCGACTGCCGCAGTCTTTTGCCCGAAACGTCGCATCCGACGCTGATCTTGCAAAGCGAGACCGACAGTCTCGCCCCCTTGTCTGTCGGCAGCTATATGCAGGCCAGGATGCCGGGCAGTCGGCTGGAGGTGGTCCGGGCCAGCGGGCATTGCCTGCACATGACCCACGCCGCAGAGATCGCCGAAATCATCCGCGGCTTCTCTGACCAGCATTCAGGTCTTTGAGCGGGTGACCCCAAGTTTCGACGCATTGCCCGGCGGATGCCTCGTGACTGATCTGAACCGTGAGGTGCAGTTTGCCAATGCCTATCTGCATGAGGAATTGGGTGTGGCACCCGGCACCTTGGTCGGACGCAAAATCGAGACCTTACTGACTCCGGCCTCTCGGATCTTCTATGACAGCTACATCCAACCGATGCTGCTGCATGAGAGACGGTGCAACGAAGTTGATATCACACTGATCTCGGCCACGGGAGAGCGCATTCCCGCAGTGGTGAGCCTCCGCATCCTTGATGGCGACGGACAGTGCATCATCTGGTGCATCATGCGGGCGGACAATCGCAACGCGGTCTATCAAGATCTGGCTCAGGCCCGCGAGAACCTGAAAATTCAGGCTCAAGAGTTGCGCGACCTGTCCATCACGGATGCCCTCACCGGCCTGCCAAACCGACGCGAGTTCGAGCGGTTGGTCAATCGCGAACTGCAGGCCTCTGAACGACGCGGTTATGGGCTGTCGATCGTGATGATCGACATCGATCATTTCAAATCCATCAACGACGGCTTCGGGCACGCTTCGGGCGACGAGACTTTGCGCCAGTTTGGCGCGGCCTTGCGCGCCATCATGCGACAGGACGAGGTGGTGGCGCGCTACGGAGGTGAGGAGTTCATTGCCTGCCTCGTGGATTGTGATGGCGATGGGGCCGCAGCCTTTGCCTTGCGCGTACATGCCGCGGCCAGGACAGTTCTGCTGAATGCCCAGGCAGTCACCGTCAGCATCGGCGTCGCCATGTGGAGACCACAAAGCCCTGAGGCTCTGCCGGAATGGACCCGCCGGGCCGACAAAGCGCTTTACGCCGCAAAGGCGGCGGGCCGCAATTGCACGCGTTTCGCGGAGGACGGCAGCGTCCCCCCCTGATCCTTGCGCGGCGCAAAGCCGCGCGGCACTCGCTGGTTGATGAGGGCCCTCCCGCTAACCCGCTGGCTTGCCCAGCTTGAGTGCACCTTCCTGTCCGCAGCCGCCTGTTCAGACGCCCCTAGCGACTCGTCGATCCCGCCGGGCCAATAGGGGTTAGATCGGGTTCGAGGACATCCGCAGCAGCGCGTCGAGGTCGCTCCAGAGATCGTCCTCGTCCTCGAGCCCGATGCTGATGCGCAGCACAGGGCCCTCCTTCGTCCAGGGCACGACGCTGCGGTCGCCCTTCACCGCCATCGGCGCGATCAGGCTGCGGGTCCCGCCCCAGGAGGCGCCGATGGCGAATATCTTCAGCGCGGTCAGCGCGGCCTCCAGCACGCCGTCGGCGACCGGCTTCAGCACGAGGCTGAACACGCCCGAGGAGCGCCCCATGTCCCGCTTCCAGAATTCATGGCCGGGGCAGGAGGGCAGCGCCGGATGCAGCACCGTCTCGACCCCCGGCGAATGCGTCAGGCGCTTGGCGAAATCCTCCGAGACCCGGCCCATATGAGCGACGCGCAGCCCCATCGTCTCGATGCCGCGCAGGGCGAGCTGGCATTCGTCGGGCGAGATGCCGACGCCGTAGCCGCGCAGCAGCTCCTTCAGCTTCTGGCGCAAGCCGATGTCGGCGACGGTGATCGAGCCGAGCAGCAGGTCGGAATGGCCGCCGACATATTTGGTCAGGGCCTCGCAGGCGAAATCGGCGCCATGGGCGAGCGGCTTGAAGAGGAGCGGCGTCGCCCAGGTGTTGTCGCAGCCGACGAGGCAGCCCTTCGCCTTGGCGGCCCTGACGATGGCGGGCACGTCCTGCACCTCCATCGTGCCCGAGCCCGGCGACTCGACCCAGACCAGTTTCGTCGCGGCGTCGATCAGATCGGCGATAGCGGCCCCGATCAGCGGATCATAGACGCCGTAATCGATGCCCCGCGGCTTCAGATAGTCCTCGCAGAAGCTGCGCACCGGCGGATAGACATGGTCGGGGATCAGCACCCTGTCGCCCGGCATCAGCACGGCGAGCATGACCATGGTCACGGCGGCCTGGCCGGACGGCACCAGCACGGTGCGCACGCCACCATGCAGCGCGGTGAGTTGCGCCTCCAGCGTGCGGGTCGTCGGCGTGCCGTGGAGCCCGTAGGTGTAGCCGTCGAAGCCGCGATATTTGCGCGCCGCGAAGCTCGCCGCATCCTTGTAGACGATGGTCGAGGCGCGATGCGTCGGCACGGCCAGCGAGGCATAGCCCTCCTCGTTGACGGCCGGGTGGTGAACGCAGCGGGTCAGATCGTGCATTGTGGGAATCCCTTCGTGGGACCATGCGTAAGCGATCGCCGGAGTGCCGCAATCAGGTGGAAGGCATAAGACGATGCCCTGATGTTATGACTGCGACCGGTCCGTCCTGCGGCTCAGCGCTCCGCCATCAGGCAGTCGATGAAATCGCGCACCAGCTGCGATTTCGGTCGGTCGGCGGGCAGCAGCAGCACGCTCTTGCTGTGCACCGCCGGCTCGAAAGGCCGCAGCACGACCCGCGATTGATCGAAGCCCGCGATCGCATAGGGGCTGACCAGGCCGACGCCGACCCCTTCCGAAATCAGCGCGAAGACGGTGGCGGCATAGATCGTCTCGACGACGATGCGCGGCGGCGCAGCGCCTGACTCGGCGATGGCCAGGTTGAGCCGCTGGCGCGCCCGGTCCTCCGGCACATAGGCGACGAAGTCCAGCCCGGCGAGATCATGTGGCGTCACCAGGCTGCGCTCGGCGAGCGGATGGCCGAGCGGAATCGCGCAGAGCGCGCGCGGCGAGACGAAGGGCTGGTGGACGAGCCCGCTGACATCGACCTCGTCGGCGGCCAGCCCGAGATCGAACTCGCCTGCCGCCACGCCGTTGCGGACGTCGCGAGAGGGCAGCACCATCAGGGTCACCGCGGTGTCGGGGCGCCGTTCGCGGAAGCGCCTGACGGCCTTCGGCACCAGCGAGGAGCCCAGCGCCGAGAGCGAGGCGACCCGGATCTGGCCGGCGCCATGGTCGCGGATGCGGGCGGCGGCCGAGCGGATCTTGTCCATGCCGCGAAAGGCGGCCTGGACCTCGTCATAGAGCAGGCGGCCTTCCGGCGTCGGGACGATGCGGTTTCGCACCCGTTCGAAGAGCAGGAAGCCGACGGAGGCTTCGAGATCGGCGATGGTGCGGCTGACGCCGGGCTGGGTGACGCCGAGCAGTTCGGCCGCGCGCGAGATCGTGCCGGCCTTCATCACGGCGACGAAGATCTCGATTTGGCGGCTGTTCACGGCATGGCTCCGTCGGTCCCGCTCGCGGGGTTCGCGCCACGCAAACCACAGGCGGCGGCGCGCCGCAAATGCGGGATGGCCGCCGTCACGAGGCGGTCATCGACGCGGCGGTATCTCCCGCGCCATGATCACCCGTCCGACAATGCTCGAGCCGACCGCGCCATCGGCCAGCCGGTCTGCCGCACGGGACGACGGCGAGTTGCTTCTGTCGCATGGCGATTCCATCACCTGAAAAGCGATTGCCGACACGGCCTGACCCAGCTTTCATCGCCCCCAGCCTCCGGAACCCTGCCATGCCCGATCAGGACACTCCCCTCGCCGACCGCGTCGTCATAGCGGTCTTCGACGGCCTTCGCCCGGATATGCTCAGCCCGGAGCAGACGCCGAACCTGATGCGGCTGGCCGCGCGCGGCACCTGGTTCCGCCGGGCGCGCAGCGTCTTCCCCTCTGTCACGCGGGTCGCCACGACCTCGATCGCCACGGGCGCACCGCCCGGCGTGCACGGCATCGTCGGCAATGCCTTCCATCACCGCGAGGCGATTCCGGAGCGGATCTTCGACACCAGCGACGCCACGATGCTGCGCCGCGCCGAGGCTCATCATGAGGGGCGGCTGGTCGATGTCGAGACCATGGGAGACCGGCTGGCCAAGGCCGGCAAGCGGCTCGCGGTCGTCCATGTCGGCTCGCCCGGCTCGGCGCATTTCATCAACCCCCGCGCCCGCGCCAACGGACACTGGACGTTTTCCGTCCATGGCACGGGTGCCACCCAGACGCCGGAGGCGGTCGAGCAGGCGCTGGCTCTGCTCGGCCCGCTGCCGCCGCGAGAGACGCCGCGGATTTCCGAACTCGCCTATGGCGGCCGGCTGATGACGGAGCATGTGCTGCCCGTGCTGGCGCCCGATGTCGCGCTGATCTGGTTCAACGAGCCCGACACGACCTTCCATTATCGCGGGCTCGGCTCTGCCGAGGCCAAGGCCGGGCTGAAGGAGGCGGACCGCGCCTTCGGGACGATCCTGGACTGGGTCGAGGCGCAGCCGGATGCGGAGCGCATCGCGGTGATCGCCGCCTCCGACCACGGCCAGATCTCGACGGGCTCGGTCGAGCCGCTGTTCGATGCGGCCGTGGCCGCGGGCTTCAGCCTCAGCGCGAGCAAGGAGATCGGTGAGGCCGCCCTCACCGCGACCGGCGGCATCAGCGGCGAGATCCGCCTGCGCGACCCCGCCGATCGCGCAACGCTCGCCCGCATCGCCGCCTGGCTGATGGAGCAGCCCGCCATCGGCCATGTCCTGTCGGCAGACCGCAACGGCGTCGAGGGCCAGGTCGATGGCACGCTCTCGCTCGGACTGATGGGTGCCGGCCATGCGCGCCAGCCGGAGCTGATGTTCATCCTGAAATCCGGGCTCGACGCCGATCCCTATGACCTGCCGGGCCTGGGCGCGATGACGCCCGGCGACGTGCCGCTGGGCGGCGGCATGCATGGCGGCATCAACCCGCACGAGCTCAACACGGTGCTGATCCTCGCCCGCGGCGACGGGGAGGAGTCCGGCGCGGTCTCGCAGGAACCGGCCGGCATCATCGACATCGCCCCGACGGTGCTGGGACTGCTCGGGGTCGCGCCGGCCCCGACCATGGTCGGCCGCAATCTGGCGCTGCCGGCGCGCAGCGAGGCCCGGATCGCGCGTCATGCGGCCGGAACCGGCGCCTTCAGCCAGACGGTCGAGATCGTCGAGCAGGACGGCCGCCACTTCATCCTCGGCGGCGGGCAGTAGCGTCCGCCGCTTCCCGGAAGAAGCGCCGCTGTCATGCCTTCAGCGGCGCATGGCCGGCGTTTCGACGGGAAGTCCCCTGGCGCGGGCGGCGAGATAGAGTTCCAGTGCGAGATACTCAGGTCCGCCCGCCTCGAACTGCGTCGCGCGCACGCCCAGCGAGCAGGCGCGCAGGCGCCGGTGCAGCGAGCCGACCTCGTTCCATTCCAGCCGGTAGGCGGGGTATCCCGTTCCAGCACCGTGGCTGATCGTGTCGCCGCGCAGCTTCTGGCCGACGAGCCCGTCATGGCATTGCCGGCAGGAGAGGTTGAGCTGACCCTGCCTGCGTTCGAAAAAAGCCTTGCCCGCCTCGTAATAGGGCTGCGCCGGCCCGTCGGTGCGGACCTGCATCGACAGGCCGCGCGAGAGCGAGGCGAGATAGGCGGTCAGCGAGAGCAGGTCCGGCGTCTCGTAGCCGAAGGCGGGCTGCGCCTGACGCTCAACCCGGCACTGCTCGATGCGGCCTTCGAGATTCAGCAGCCGGCCCGTGGCGGCATCGACCTTCGGATAGCGCGTGGCGGCGCCGCGCAGGCTCTGCTGCGGCTCGACATGGCAGCCGATGCAGGCCTGACCCTCTCCCGCCGGCCTGCGGCTGAACAGCTCGCGGCCCTGCTCGACCCAGAAGAAGCCGGGGTTGCGCGTCTCATCGGCCTGCTGCCGGCGCAATTCGGGGGAGAGGAAGTCGGAGCCGGATTTGATCTCCGCCAGCGCCGAACCGGCAGGAAGGACAACGACGGCCAGCGCGACGATGAGCGCGATCACGTTCCTGGAGCCACAGCCCTCATCCTGAGGAGCAAGTGGAGCTTGCGTCTCGAAGGATGCTCCAGCGCGCTCCGGACCATCCTTCGAGACGCCGCTCGCGCGGCTCCTCAGGATGAGGGCCGAGAACAACCGCAAGCCGACGAAGCTCACGTCACGGTCAGCCGGGCGGTGCGGGTGTAGGTCGCGCCGCCGTCCTCGCGCCATTCGAAGACGATGTCGCCGGTGGCCACCGCCCGCGTCGTGAACGAGACGAAGGGGTTGGCCGAGACGCCGGTGTGCATGTCGAAGCGGAAGATCGGCTCGCCGGCATAGGTCGCGGTGAGCCGATTCAGGATCTTGCGCGGCACGGTGCCGCCCTTGCCGTCGGACTGGCCGCCGCGGTCCATCGGGTGACGGGTGAGAACACGGATTTCGACGATCTCGCCGGCCTTGGCCTGGGCGGGCAGGGTGATGCGGGCGTTGAAGCTCATCGGATGCCTCCTCAGCCGCCGTCGATGCAGGCGCTCAGCGTCACGACGATGTCGGCATCGGTCATGACGAAGCGGCCGTCGCTGAGCGATGCCAGCGCCACGACCTTCTGCGATTGTGCGATCCGCAGCGTGGTCGCGACCTCGGCGCGACCGGCGCGCGGGCCGAGATGGAAGCGCGCCATGTCCGGAAAGGGGTTCTTCTCGGCGATGAGGTGAATCCAGCGGACATGGTCCACCTCGGTCATCGGGCTGTCGACGAGGATCTTCGTGTCGACGGAATTGCCGTTCTCGGCCAGCGCCGGGATCTCGAGCCTGATGCGGGCACGTTCGGGCACGGCGCCTTCGGTGACGCGCGCGACCAGCTGGGCGAGATCGGGGGGTGTGTCGGCGGCAGCCGGGAGCGGAAGGCCCGCGACCAGCAGGCCAGCCGTCGCGCCCGCCATGAGGCTACGGCGGTCGATCCCCGCTTCAGTCTGCGCGGAGCGTGGCGAGATAGCTGACGACATCCTCGATCTCCTGGGCCGAGAGGGCCGGCTTGCCCCGGAAGGCCGGGGCGACATCCTGCAGGTTTTCCGTCCTGAAATAGGGCGGCATCACCGTTTGCGCGTTCAAAAGCGAGGCATCGACCAGCCGCAGCCGGATCTGGCCGGCATCGAGCCGCGCTCCGACGCCGGCGAGCGGCGGCCCGATCGAGCCCTGGAAGGGCTCGGACGGATCCGCGCCTTGGTGGCAGATCAGGCAGTTGCCGCGCTCGCGATCCCGCACGAGAGCCTC
The DNA here is from genome assembly GCF_042466375.1 of Allobosea sp. R86505. NCBI lineage: Bacteria > Pseudomonadati > Pseudomonadota > Alphaproteobacteria > Hyphomicrobiales > Alloboseaceae > Allobosea > Allobosea sp. R86505. The sequence goes on from NZ_JAXHPY010000001.1 coordinate 4,849,059, forward strand.
GCCCCGCCAGACATCGCCGGCGAGGCCCCCGAGAGGCCCAGGGATCGCGTCGCCGACGACCGCGTAGGGTTCGAGCGCGGTGGCTGGAGACGCTTGAACGCCGATTAACGCCAACATCGTCAGGCCCCATCTGATCGCGACACCTGCCGCCCCCCTCCCCCCGCCTGCGGTGGGGAGGGATGGGGTAGGACGCAGTGCCGCTCGGCGAGACGAAACAGGATGGAGTTCGGGCTTTCCGGCCCCCCACCCCGGCCCTCCCCACCGCAAGCGGGGGGAGGGAGAAGAGCCGCGCTCGATTCTCACGCCTTCTTCAGATCGGCGTTCTTGAGCGGCAGGTTGCGGATGCGCTTGCCGGTGGCGGCGAAGATCGCGTTCAGCACGGCGGGCGCCGCGACCGCGATCGTCGGTTCGCCGACGCCGCCCCAGAAGCCGCCAGACGGCACCAGAACCGTCTCGACCGCCGGCATCGCCTCCAGCCGCATCACCTCGTAGGTGTCGAAGTTCTCCTGCTCGACACGACCATCCTTGATGGTGATCTCGCCATAGAGCGCGGCCGAGAGACCGTAGACGAAAGAGCCTTCGACCTGGCGCTCGACCTGCGCCGGATTGACGACATGGCCGGGATCGGTCGCCGCGACGATGCGGTGGATCTTGAGCTTCCCGTCGTCGCTGACCGACACCTCGGCGACCGCCGCGACATAAGAGCCGAAGCCCATGGTCTGGCAGATGCCGCGGAAAACACCCGCCGGCAGCGGCTTGCCCCAGCCCGCCTTCTCGGCGGCTGCGTTGAGCACGGCCAGATGCTTGGGATGGTTCTTCATCAGGGCGCGGCGGAACTCGAGCGGGTCCTTGCCGGCTGCGTTCGCCAGTTCGTCGATGAAGGATTCGAGATAGATCGCGTTCTGGTTCAGGTTGACACCGCGCCAGAAACCCGGCGGCACATGCGGATTGCGCATGGCATGATCGATCAGCAGGTTGGGGATCGAATAGCCGATCGAGGCCTCGGGGCCGGAGGCGTTGAGGCCTTGGAAGACGACCGGATCGCGGCCGTCCCGGATGTTCTGCGGGAAGATGCCGGCGACGATGGACTGGCCGGAGATGCGCATGTGCAGGCCGGTCAGATTGCCGTCCTTGTCGAGCGCGCCCACCATCTTGCACTGGGTCAGCGGGTGGAAGCGGCCATGCAGCATGTCCTCCTCGCGCGACCAGATCAGCTTCACCGGCGTGCCCGGAATCTGCTTGGCGATGGCGACGACCTGGCGGACCCAGTCATGCACCGCGCCGCGCCGGCCGAACCCGCCGCCGAGGTCGATCTTGTAGGCCTCGCATTTGGCGATCGGCAGGCCCGAGGCTTCGGCGGTGGCAGCGAGCGCCGCCTCGCCGTTCTGCGTCGGCGTCCAGACCTCGCATTTCTCGGGCGTGTAGAGCGCCGTCGCGTTCATCGTCTCCATGCAGGCATGGTTCTGGAACGGGTAGGAATAGACCGCCTCGATGGTGCGGGCGGCGCCGGCGATCGCGGCCTTCACGTCGCCGTTCTGGTTGCCGACGACGGCGCCGGGGGCATCGAGCCCCTCCTTCAGCCACTCGGCCAGGCTCGCGCTGGAGACCTTGGCGTGCGGCCCCTCGTCCCAGACGATCGGCAGCGCGTCGAGCGCGGTCTTGGCCTGCCACCAGGTGTCGGCGACCACCGTCACGGCGCTGTCGCCGACGGGAAGCACATGCCTCACCCCGGGCATCGCCTTGATCTTGGCGGCGTCGAAGCTCTTCACCTTGCCGCCGAAGACGGGGCAGTCCTTGATCGCGGCGTTGAGCATGCCGGGCAGCTTGAAATCCATGCCGTAGATCTTGGCGCCGGTGGTCTTGTCGGCCGTATCGAGCCGGGCCAGCGGCTTGCCGGCGATGATCCAGTCCTTGGGATCCTTCAGCGCGACGTCCTTGGGCGCCTCGAGCTTGGCGGCCGCAGCGGCGACCTGCCCGTAGCGCAGCGAGCGGCCGGAGGCCTTGTGCGTGATGACGCTCTTCTCGGCGGTGCATTCGCCGGCCGGTACCGACCACTCGTTGGCCGCCGCCTGGATCAGCATGGTGCGGGCGCCGGCGCCGCCCTTGCGGACATATTCGTGGCTTTCGCGGATGCCGCGGCTGCCGCCGGTCGAGAAATTGCCCCAGATGCGGTTGCGGGCGACGTTCTGGCCCGGCGTCGGGTATTCGGTCGTGACCTTCGACCAGTCGCAGTTCAGCTCCTCGGCGACGAGCTGGGCGAGGCCGGTCAGGGTGCCCTGCCCCATTTCGGAGCGGGCGATACGGATCACCACCTTGTCGTCGGGATGGATCACGACCCAGGCGTTGATCTCGGGCACGGCGCCCTGTGCCTGCGCCCCGCCGAAGGGGATGGCGAAGCCGAAGCTGAAGGCGCCGGCGGCTGCTGCAGAGCCGGCGAGCATCCCGCGGCGGGACAGGCCTTTGCGGGCGGAAGCGGTGGTCTCGGGGGTGGTCGAGGCGGATGTCATGTCGTCCTCCGGATCGGTTGGTCTCGAGGGAAGCGGCGGTCTTGTCCAGATCCGGCCGCGCTCAACCCCGCGCAGGGGCAGCGAAACCAGGCGAGACCTCAGCCGCGGCCGAGTGTTCCGCCCGCGACGACGTCGAGGATGGCCGTCTTGACCCGGGCATAGGTCCCGCAGCGGCAGATATTGGTGATCTCGGCGGCGATGTCGGCCTCGGTCGCCTTCGGATTGGCCTGCAGCAGGGCGGCGGTCGCCATGATCATTCCGCTCTGGCAGAAGCCGCATTGCGGCACCTCGTGCTTGATCCAGGCCTGCTGGACCGGATGATTGCCGTCGGGGGAGAGCCCCTCGATCGTGACGATCTTCTGCTCGGCCGTGACCGCGCTGAGCGGCAGCGCGCAGGCGCGCGTCGCGACACCGTCGATATGCACCGTGCAGGCGCCGCACTGGGCGACGCCGCAGCCATATTTCGTGCCCGTCAGGCCGATCTGCTCGCGGATGACCCAGAGCAGCGGCGTATCGCCGGCTGCTTCGACATCGAGCATCTTGCCGTTCACATTGAGCTTCGCCACCGTCGACCTCCCGGTTCGGATCAAGAAGGGCGGCGAGAGTGCCCACGCGCTTCGCCGCTTGACCGGCGAAGCACCATGGCGCGCCGGCCAGCCTTGAATTGGAACAGAGTGAAGCTCAGTTGCGGGCGCAAGCCAACAGCGACCGCCGGCCCGATCACGCCGCGTGAGAGGACAGGATTGCCCGTTCCGCGCGGCGGTCCGGCGGATTTTCTGCGCAGGCGCTCGGTTTGGGCCCGCCATTGGCGGCCGTTTCCGAAGACGGTGCCGCGACCGGAATCACGGCAACGTGATCCCCGACATCAGCCTCCCAGACCGGGCGCCGGCAGACTGCGCGAGCCGCGACGGCGAGAGGACGTTGCGGCCGGCTGCGGCTGTGTCTCCATCGCCGCCGGCGCGTCGCCGGCATGTTCGAAGGCCCAGATCTCCTTGGCCCGATCCCAGTGGCGGCGGTCCTCGCCATCCGGGCGTCCATCCTCCATCCAGAGGCGATAGGCGATCTTCCTGATCTCAGTCAGAGCTTTGTCGTCTTCCATGGCGGATATCCTCCATCCCGAATGTTTCCGGCCCGCGACGCGGCGGCGGGCCTTTCGGGTGAACCATCTTCCGCCGTGAGCGTTCCCCGCCGTCGCGCCCGAAAAAGAGGCGACGGCCGCGTCAGCCCGGCGGAGGCGCCGGCTCGACCGGCAGGGTGACGATGCGGATGGCGGTGTCATCGGGATCGTTGGCGATGTCGAAGCCGAGCTGGCGGCAGAGCGCCAGCATGCGCGTGTTCTCGGCCAGGACCTGGCTGCGGATCGTCTTCAGCCCCTCGGCACGCGCCCATTCGATGATCAGCGTCATCAGGGTCCAGCCCAGCCCCAGCCCCTTCATGTCGGAGCGCAGCAGGATGGCGTATTCGGCCTCCTCATGGGCGATGTCGGCGTGGAGACGCACGACGCCGGCGACCTCGCCCTCCTCGTCGAGCGCCACGAAGGCCATGGCACGGGCATAGTCGAGCTGCGTCAGATGGGCGAGGAAGGCGTGGGTGAACGCCTTCACCGGGGCGAAGAAGCGAAGCCTGAGATCCTCCGGCGTCACCTTCTTCAGCATCTCCGCGATGGCGACCTCGTCGTCCGGGCGGATCGGCCTGACCTCGAATTCGCGCCCGCCCCGCAAGGCGATCCGCTTCGCCCAGCTGCCGGGATAGGGCCGGATCGCCGGGCGGCGGCGCTGCTCGGGACGGCGCTCCAGCATGATGCGGGCATCGACCGCGATCACACCGGTCTCGTCGGCGAGCAGCGGGTTGAGGTCGAGTTCGCGAATCTCGGGCAGGTCGACCGCCATTTGGCCGACGGCGACGATCGTGGCGGCGACCGCCTCGAGATTCGCCGCCGGCACGTCGCGATAGGCGGCGAGCACGCGCGAGACCCGGGTTCGCGCGATCAGCCGGCCGGCGAGGCCGAGATCGAGCGGCGGCAGTGCGACATGGCTGTCATCGATCAGCTCGGCGGCTGTCCCGCCCCGGCCGAAGACGATGACGGGCCCGAAGCACGGATCGGTCGCGAAGCCGACGATGAGTTCGCGGGCCTTGGCGCGCTGGGCCATGGGCTGTATGGCGAGACCGGTGATGCGCGCGCCAGGCCGCTCGCGCGCCACCCGCGCCAGCATGCGCTGCGCCGCCTCGCGGATGGCGGCCTCGGTCGCGAGATCGAGCGCGACGCCGCCGACATCGGATTTGTGGACGATGTCGGGGGAAACGATTTTCAGCGCGACCGGCCGCCCCGATGCCAGGAAGGGCCGGGCTGCGACCAGCGCCGCCTCGATATCCGCCGCCACCACGGGCCTCAGTTCCGGAACGCGATAGATCGCCAGCAATGCGGACACCTCGCCGGCATCGAGCCAGTCGCGCTCCTGCGCCAGCGCGCGGGCGATGATCGCCCGGGCCTGGGCCAGATCGGGCGGGGGCACGTCGTCGGCCGAGGGCGGCGTCGCCATCAGCTCCGCCTGCAGGCGGGCGTGGCGCAGCAGGTGCTGGAAGCCGAGCACCGCCTCGGCGCCCGTGGCGAAGGAGGGCAGCCCGGCCGCGGCGAAGCGCGCGGCGACGGCCTCATCGCCGCCGATCCAGGCGGCAAGGACGGGCTTGCCCTGCCCCGCCGCCCGGGCGGAGGCGAGCACCGCATCGGCACTGGCCTGGGCCTGAGCAAGGCGGTGCGGCGCATGGACCGCCAGCACGGCATCGACGCCGGCATCGGCGAGCAGCTGCGCGACGGTGCCGGCATACTGAGCCGGCGTCGCGACCTCGATCACCGCCTCCCGCGACGCTCCCGCCGCGCCACCGTCGAACCTGGCCAGGCTGCCGCCGAGCTGGCGCAGCCGCCCGGCGGCGAGAGCGGCGAGGCCGGCGCCGTTGCTGACGATCGCCAGCCGACCGCCGACGAGCTGGCGCATGCGCCCGAGCGTCTCGGCGGCGGCGAAGAGCTCGTCGAGATCGTTCACGCGCAGCAGGCCGGCCCGATGGAAGGCCGCGTCATGGGCCCGGTCGGGCGTGACGATCAGGCCCGCATGGGTCAGCCCCCCGCTCGCGCCCGCAGGCTGCCAGGGCTTGAGCACGAGCACGGGCTTCAGCCGTGCCGCCGCGCGCGCCGAGGAGAGGAAGCGCGCCGCATCCTCGACCTCGTCCAGCGCCAGCAGGATGGCGCGGGTGCGGCCGTCCTGCCCGAAATGGTCGAGGCAGTCGGCGAGATCGACATCCGCGGCGGCGCCCAGCGTCACGGCGCCGGAGAACCCGACCTCGCGCCGCGCCGCCCAGGCCAGGACGCCGGCTGCGATCGAACTCGACTGCGCCACCAGCGCGACGCCCCCGGCCCCTGGCACGAAGGGCGCGAAGCTGGCGTTGAGGCGCAGGCGCGGCGCGACGAGTCCGATCGAGTCCGGCCCGAGCAGGCGGATGCCGGCCAGGCGCGCCGCCGCGCCCAGCCCCTGCGCATCGGACCGCTCGCCATCGGCGACGAGGACGCCCGCACAACCGCGCCGACCGGCGGCGGCGATGACCTCCGCCGCCCCGGCGGCCGGCGCGATCACGAGATCGACCGGCTGCGGCAGTTCGTCGAAGCCGGGCACGGCCTCGAATCCATCCGCGCTGCCGCCGCCGAGCACGAAGGCGCGGCCGGCATAGCCTGCGCTGCGGATGCCATCGAGCAGCGGGCTGGTGGAGGCCCCCGGCGGCGCCCAGACCGCCAGCGAGGCCGGTTCGAGCATGCGTTTCAGTCGATCCATGGTCATGGTTTCATCGTAGCAGAACGGAACGCGTGGGTATGTGACGGCGAGGGCCGCGCGCGGAACCCTTGCTCGCGCCAAGGCTTTCGACCAGAGGGGATGAGACGCCCCCACGACAGGACGCGCCATGCCCATCGCCTTCGACAACTCCTATGCCAGGCTGCCGGAGCGCTTCTTTGCGCTGACCCCGCCGACGCCGGTACCCGAGCCGCGTCTGGTGCGGCTCAACCGTGCGCTGGCCGAAGAGCTCGGGCTCGATCCTGCCTGGCTCTCGGGCCCGGAGGGACTCGCCATGCTGGCCGGCAATGCGGTGGCCGAGGGCTCGACGCCGATCGCGACCGCCTATGCGGGCCACCAGTTCGGGAACTTCGTGCCGCAGCTCGGCGACGGCCGCGCGATCCTGCTGGGCGAGGTGATCGACCGCTCAGGCCGCCGCCGCGACATCCAGCTGAAGGGGGCCGGGCGCACGCGCTATTCGCGCGGCGGCGACGGGAGGGCGGCACTGGGGCCGGTCATGCGTGAATACATCGTCAGCGAGGCGATGGCGGCGCTCGGCATCCCGACGACGCGGGCGCTCGCCTTCGTGCTGACGGGCGCCCGCGTGATGCGCGACGAGATCCTGCCCGGCGCGGTGCTGACGCGCGTGGCGTCCAGCCATATCCGCGTCGGCACCTTCCAGTTCTTCGCGGCGCGGCAGGACACCGAGGCGCTGCGGGCGCTCGCGGACCATGTCATCGCGCGCCACCACCCGCAGGCGGCTGAGGCGCAGAACCGCTATCTCGGCCTGCTCGAGGCCGTGATCGCGGTGCAGGCGGACCTCATGGTGAGCTGGCTGCTGGTCGGCTTCATCCATGGCGTGATGAACACCGACAATGTCTCGATCGCCGGCGAGACGATCGATTACGGCCCCTGCGCCTTCCTCGACGCCTATGACCCGGCCACCGTCTTCAGCTCGATCGATACCGGCGGTCGCTACGCCTATGGCAACCAGCCGACGATGGCGCTGTGGAACCTGACGCGTCTCGCGGAAGCGATGCTGCCCCTCTTCGCAGAGGGGACCGACGAGGCGGTGCAACTGGCGCAGGACGCGCTCGCCGGTTTCGCGCCGCGCTTCCAGGCCGGCTACGACGCCGGCATCGCGCGCAAGCTCGGCCTGCCCGGCAACAGCGAAGCGGACACCGTGCTGGGCGCCGAGTTCCTGGGCCTGCTCGGCGCGCGCGAGGCGGATTTCACGCTGACCTTCCGCCATCTGGCCCGGTTGCAGGCCGGCCAGGCCGACGAGGCCCCGCTGCGAGCGGCGCTGGCAGAGGACCCTGCCCTCGACGGCTGGCTGGCCCGCTGGCGCGAGCGCAGCGCGGGAACGGCGTCTGGCGCACTGCTCTCGGTCAACCCGGCCTATATCCCGCGCAACCACCGCGTCGAGGCGGCCATCGCCGCCGCGCAGGAGCGCGATGATTTCGGGCCCTTCGAGGAACTGCTGGCGGTTCTCGCCGAGCCCTTCGTGGAGCGGGCGGTTCATGCGGATTACGAGACCCCGCCAAGGCCGGAAGAGCGCGTGCTGCGGACCTTCTGCGGGACCTGAGCCTCACGGCGCTGCGAACTGGCCGGGCGTCGCCCCCTCGGCGATCTTGTCCATCAGCCAGCCGACGAAAGCCTGGATCTCGGGATTGTCCCGCTCCTCACGCCGATAGATCAGGCGATGGGCGACGACGCCGATGCCGGTCGGGCCCAGCGGCATGACGAGCCGGCCTGTGGCGATGAGATCGCGCGCCTGCAGCGTCGATTCCAGCGCGAGGCCCAGCCCGTCCTCGGCGGCGGCCAAAGCGAGATGGGCGCGGTCGAACTGCAGGCCCCTGGCGCTCAGGGGCACGAAGGGGGCGTGGCGCGCGGCCCACTGGTCCCAGGGCACAACGCAGCGCAGCGAGTGGATCAGCGGCACGCGCGCGATGTCGCCCGCCGTCTCCAGTCCGTGGGCGGCCACGAAGGCCGGGCTGGCGAGCGGGACGATCAGCTCCTCGCCCAGCGCCACCGCCTCGCAATCCTCGGGGACCGGCCGCGCATACTGGATGTCGATGAGGATGCCGTCCTGGCCGAGCCGGGCCGGCTCATGGCTGGCGAAGAGCGAAACGTCGATGCTGGGATGCTCGCGCAGGAACTGGCCCAGCCGCGGCATCAGCCAGAGCGTCGCCAGGCTGGGCGAGGCGTGGATCGGCAGGCGCCGCACGCCCGCCCCCGAGGCGACGCGGATCGTCGCCGTCATCAGCCGCGCGAAGCTCTCGCCGATCGAGGCGGAATAGGTCAGCGCCTCCTCGGTCGGGACGACGCTGCGCCGCACGCGCAGGAACAGGGGCCGCCCCAGCATGCCCTCCAGCGCGCGCATCTGATGGCTGATCGCCGAAGGCGTCAGGTTCATCAGCTTGGCGGCGCCGGCGAAGCTGCCAGCCTCCATCACGGCGCGGAAGGTCTGTAGCCATTGCAGCGGTGGCATGCCCCCGATCATCGGTGAATCCTATTTGTCGATCATGCCAAACTTATTCGCTTTTGTTGCGAATGAACCCCATGTTACGCCTATGACATGAGGAATGCAGCTCATCAAACGAAGCTGCGGCCCGCAGGGAGGAAAGACGCGCCGGCACCCGGCGCCAGGTGACGCGCAGCCCGCGTTCGCCACCCTTTTTCCTTGCGACGCCTCCTCGAATAACGAGACGTCCGACCCCTCGCGGTCGGCCTGGCGAGGAAAGAACCGGCGCATGAACCTGCACAGACTGCTTCTCGAACGGAAGGCCGCCGGCAAGCCGGTCACCGTCGCCATCATCGGCGCCGGCAAGTTCGGCACCATGTTCCTCTCCCAGGCGCGCAGCACGGACGGGATGCACATCGTCGGCGTCGCCGACCTCAACACCGCCCGCGCCCGCTCGCAGCTGAAACTGGCCTGCTGGCCGGAGGAACAATATGCGGCGGCCTCGATCGACGATGCGCTGAAGAACGGGGCGACGCTCGTCACCGAGGACGGCGATGCGCTGATCGACCATCCGGGCGTCGAGGTGATCATCGAGGCGACGGGCGATCCGGGCGCCGGCATCCGCTTCGCGATGCGCGCCATCGCCAACGGCAAGCACATCGTCATGGTCAATGTCGAGGCCGATGCCTGCGCCGGGCCACTGCTGGCGCGCAAGGCGCGCGAGGCTGGCGTGGTCTATTCGCTGGCCTGGGGCGACCAGCCGGCCCTGATCGCCGACCATGTCGACTGGGCCCGCGCCTCGGGCTTCCGGGTCGTCAGCGCCGGCAAGGGCACGCGCTACCACCCGACCTACCACCAGTCGACGCCCGACACGGTCTGGGACATCCTCGACAAGTACATGAAGATCAAGGATCGTAATTCGATCAATCCGAAGATGTTCAACTCCTTCGTCGACGGCACCAAGTCGGGCATCGAGATGACCGCTGTCTGCAATGCGACGGGGCTGGAATCGCAGGCCGAGGGCCTGTCCTTCCCGCCTGCGACGCGGTTCGAACATGCCGAGATTTGCAAACCAAAGGCCGATGGCGGCGTGCTGGAGCGGGCCGGCGTCACCGAGGTGACCTCCTCGGTCTATCGCGACGGCACGGATGTGCCCCATAGTCTTGTCATGGGCACCTATGTCGTCTTCGAGTCCGACAGCGCCTATAGCGAGGAGTGCTTCCGGGAGTATTCGATGCTGCCCGACAAGAGTGGCCGCTATTCCTGCCTCTACCGGCCGATCCACATGATCGGGCTCGAACTCGGCATCTCGGTCGCCTCGGCCGCGCTGCGGCATGAGCCGACGGGCGCGCCGATCTGCTTCAATTCCGACGTCGTCGCCACCGCCAAGCGCGACCTCAAGGCCGGTGAAATGCTGGATGGCGAGGGTGGTTTCTGCGTCTGGGGCAAGCAGACCCCGGCCAAGACCTCGCTGGCGGAGGGCTATCTGCCGCTGGGCCTCGCCCATCGCGTCAAGCTCAAGCACGACATCGCGCTGGGCCAGCGGCTGAAATGGTCGGACGTCGCCTTCGACGCCAATGATTCCGCGGTCAAGGTTCGCCGCGAGATGGAGGATCACTTCCGGGGCTGACACCGCCCCGGCCTTAGCAGTGCAGACCGGCCAGAGCCCGAGACAACGGGCCGGCCCAACGTCCAGGGAGGACATCATGACCAAGAGCAGAACAGACCAGCCGACCCGCCGGACCGTCCTGGCGGGGGCCGCGCTCGGCGCCGGCCTCATCGCCATGCCCGGCATCCTGCGGGCCCAGCAGCTGAAATGGATCGGAGCTTCGGCGACGCCGCAGACCGACTTCATCTCCCAGAGCCTCGACGTCTTCGCCGCGCGCGTGAAGGAACTGACCAAGGGGCAGATCGACATCGCCTCGCATCATGCCGGCGCGCTCGGCGGCGAGCGCGAGAATGTCGAGGGGCTGCTGCAGGGCTCGATCCATGTCGCGACGCCGGGCGCCGCCCTGCTCGCCGGCTGGTACAAGCCGGCCGAGGTCTTCACCTATCCCTATCTGTTCAAGAACGTCGCCCACAAGGACAAGGTCATGACCGCGATCATGGCCGAATACGGCAACGACGTCGCGGCGCAGGCCAAGCTGCGCCCGCTCGGCGCGATTCCGCGCATGCCGCGCCAGCTCTCCTCCAGCCGCGTCGTCAAGACACCGGCCGATCTGAAGGGCTTCAAGATCCGCGTGCCTGAGACCACGATGTGGCGCCGGACCTTCGAGCGCTTCGGCGCCTCGCCGACGCCGCTGCCCTGGCCGGAGGTGTTCCAGGCTCTCAAGTCGGGCGTGATCGAGGGCCAGGAAAACCCGATGGCGCTGACCTATAACGGCGGCATCTTCGACGTGAACAAGAACTTCGCCCTGACCGAGCACATGATGCAGGACAACATGATCGTGATCTCGGAAGCCAGCTTCCGAGCGGTCAGCGAGGACCAGCGCAAGGCCCTCGTCCAGGCCGCCCGCGACATGGAGGACTCGCTGCGTCCGAAGGTGATCGCCGACGACGACCGCATCCTCGCTTTGGTCAAGGCCAAGAACATCGCGATCAACGATGTCGACAAGGATGCCTTCCGCAAGACGCTCGAAGGCATGGAGACCGAGTTCGCCCATGTGAAGAAATGGGTCGACCGGATCAAGACGATCGCATGAGCGCCTGACGCCGCTATTGCCGGGCCCCCTTGGGGCCCGGCACCTCGTCCTCGCTCGACAGGATTGTCATGCAGCCTCTGACCGGCCTGCCTGCGCTATGGCGCCGGCTGTGCGACCTTTGCGACTGGATCGCCCGCGCCATCGTCGGCGTGTCGATCGCGGCCATCGTGCTGATCACGATCGCAGCGGTCTGGTACCGCTACGGGCTCGAGCGCCCGCTGTCCTGGACCGAGCAGGTCTGCCGGATCCTGTTCGTCTGGTCGGTCTTCGCCGGCGCGGCGGTGCTCTACCGCAACATGCTGCACATCGCGATCGACATGTTCGTGCTGATGCTGCCTAAGCGGCTGCAGACGCTGGTGCTCTGGCTCAACCAGGGGCTCATCCTGCTGCTGGCCGTGCTGATGCTCTGGTTCGGGCTCCAGATCTCGATCGGCACGCTCGGCCAGACCTTCGGCGCGCTGGAGATCAGCCCCGCCTCCTTCTATTTCGCCGCGCCCTTCTGCGCCGCGCTGATGATCGTGTTCTGGATCGAGAAGCTGCTCGATCCGGCCAGACGCGATCCGCTCGGCGACGTGCACCTCTAGGAGACGATCCCGATGGCCGGCGTGCTGATGCTGTCGTTCGGCGTGATGATGGTGCTGGGCCTGCCGATCGCCTTCGCGATGGCGCTGGCCGCCGTCATGACGATCGCCAACCACCCGACGCTGCCCTTCTCGGTCTTTGTGCAGCGGGCGCTGATCGGCGCCGATTCCTATTCGCTGCTGGCGATCCCGTTCTTCATCCTGGCCGGCAACATCATGAATGTCGGCGGCATCACCGCCCGCATCATCAGCTTCGCCAATGCCTGCGTCGGCCGGTTCAGTGGCGGGCTCGGCCTCACCACCGTGATGTCCTGCATGGTCTTCTCCGGCGTCTCCGGATCGGCGGTGGCCGATGCGACCGCACTGGGCAAGGTGCTGATCCCGGGCATGAAGCGCTCGGGCTACGACCCCGGCTTCGCCGCCTCGATCACGGCCTCGGCCTCGGTGATGGGCCCGATCATCCCGCCCTCGATCCCGCTGGTGATCTACGCCCTGTCGGTCGGCAAGGGCGTCTCCGTCGCCGCCCTGTTCCTCGGCGGCGTCGTTCCCGGCCTCCTGCTCGGCGGCGGGCTCGCCGTCGTCGTCTACCTGATCTCGCGCGCCCGGAAATACCCGGTCCACGAGGCGGTGCCGCTGCGCGAAGTGCTGCGCTCCGGCAGCAAGGCGATCTGGGCGCTGATGATGCCCTTCGTCATCCTGTTCGGCGTCACCGGCGGCGTCGTCACCGTCACCGAGAGCGCAGCCGTGGCCGTGCTCTATGCGCTCTTCGTCGCCATGGTGATCCATCGTGAGCTGTCCTGGCGCCAGCTCTGGGGCATCTGCGTCCAGAGCGGGCTCGATTCCGCCGTCGTCATGATCATCATCGCCTTTGCCGCCGGCTTCGGCTGGCTGATGGCGGTGAGCGGTCTGCCGCGCGAGATCGCCGCGTGGATCGGCGCCTTCTCAACCAATCCCTGGGTCATCCTGCTGCTGATCAACGTGCTGCTGCTGATCGTCGGCTGCTTCATGGAAGCGATCGCCGCGATGATCATCCTGATCCCGGTGCTGATCCCGATCGTCGAGGCGGTCGGCATCGATCTCGTGCATTTCGGGCTGGTGATCGTCTTCAACCTGATGCTCGGGCTGCTCACACCGCCGGTCGGCATTCTCCTCTACATCTGCGGCAACTTCGCCCAGGTGAAGATCGAGCGGGTCGTGCGGGAGGTGCTGCCCTTCCTGGCGGTCGGGTTCGGCGTGCTGGCGATCATCACCTTCCTCCCCGAAGTCGTGCTCTGGCTGCCCCGGCTCGTGCTGAACTGAGCCGGGTGGCGCCGCCATGCGCGCCGCGCCGGCCGCGGCCCGCGCAACGCAGGCCGGGGCATCTGTCGCGCCCCGCCCCCGTCATGCTCTGATCGCGCGCCGGCCACCCGGGCCGTTGCGAGGAGACAGACGATGGATGGCCGCCGCCCGACGATCCAGTCCCGCCACGGCATGGTCGCCGCGGCCCATCCGCTTGCGGCCCAGGCGGGCGCGCGGCTGCTGATTCAGGGCGGCAACGCGTTCGACGCCATCGTCGCGACGGCGGCGGCGCTGACCGTGGTCGAGCCGTTCATGTCGAGCCTGTCGGGCATGGGCTCGGCGACGCTCTGGTCGGCAGCGGAGGAGCGCGTGAGCGTGCTCGATTTCGTGCCGCCGATCCAGAAGAGCTTCCCGGCCGAGCGCTTCACGCAGCGCAGCGATCTCGAGCGCGGCCCCCATGCGGTGGCCATGCCGGGCAACCTCGCCGGCTGGTGCGAGCTCGTCTCGCGCCATGGCCGCAAGACGCTGGCCGAGGTTTTCGCCCCGGCGATCGCGCTCGCCCGGGACGGCTTCGCCCTCTCCGAATTCGGCGTCGCCGAGTTCAATGAGCAGGCGCCGCTGCTGGAGGCGTGGACGGAGCTCTATCCCGGTTTCGCTGCGACCTATCTGGCCGAGGGCGGCCCCGTCCGCGTCGGCCAGGTGCTGCGCCAGCCCGATCTCGCGACGACATTCGCCGCCATCGCGGCGGAGGGGCCGGATCATCTCTATCGCGGCGCGCTGGGGCAGCGCATCGTCGCCCATCTGCGTTCGCTCGGCGGGCTGATGACGATGGAGGATCTCGCGGCGGTGGCGCCGCGCTGGCGCGAGCCTTTCGTGGCCTCCTATCGCGGCCTCACCGTCCATGTGCCACCGCCGCCCTGCGAGGCCTTCCAGTTCCTGCTCAGTCTGAAGATCCTCGAGGGCAGCGATCTCGGCGCCCTCGTCAAGGACGGGCCGGAGCATCTCAACCTCGTCTTCCGCGCGATACGGCTGGCGGCCGGTGTCCGCATCGCCGCCAACAACCCCTCGCCCGATCGCCTCGCCGCCATCTTCGCGGAGGATGCGCTCGCCGCACTGCGCCGGCGCCTGACCGACGGCGCGCCGGTGGAGGGCCCGACGGAGCAATGGACGCCGCAGCCGGGCGAGGACCCGGCGCATACGACCTCGTTTTCGGCGGCGGATTCCGAGGGCAATCTGGTGTGCATCACCAACAGCCTGGGCAGCCCCTTCGGCAGCGGGATCGTGGTGCCGGGCACCGGCGTCTGCCTCAACAATTTCCTGTACTGGTCGGACGTCCAGACCGGCAGCCCGAACCGCTCGAAGCCCGGCGACGAACTGCCGATGTGCATGTCGCCCAGCGTCTCGACGCGGGATGGCCGCCCCGTGCTCGCGCTCGGCACGCCGGGCTCCTACGGCATCATGCAGACGCAGACCCAGGCGATGGTGCAGCATCTCGATTTCGGCCTGCCGCTGCAGGACGCAATCGAGGCGCCGCGCGCGCGGCTCTGGGACGGGCGGGCGATCGAGGCCGAGAATCGGATCTCGGCCGACACGCTGGCCGAGCTGCGCCGGCGCGGCCACGCCATCACCGCCTTCGACACGGGCTGGACGATGCGCTGCGGCGGCATGCAGGCGGTGTCGGTCGACCCCGCCACCGGCGTGATGACCGGCGCGGCTGATCCGCGCCGGGATGGGTATGTCGTGGCGGTGTGAGGGGCCGCTTGTCTCGCGCGGATACACTCCGTCATCCTGGGCGACCGCAGGTCGTCCGGGATTCATCCTAGAGCGACGTCCTGCCCTATGATGGATCCCGGCCTGCGCCGCTACGCGGCTTGTCCAGGATGACGGCTGACTTTGCGGTGTGTGCGGAAATCTCAACCGCGGCTGGCGGTGCAGACGATCTCGATCAGCGCGCCGCCGAGATCGGCGATGCCGACGGTCGCGCGGGTCGGCAGGGCGTCGCCGAAGAAGGCGGTCCAGACCGGGTCCATTTCCTTCTTGCCCGGCAGATCGGTGACGAAGATGGTCGCGGCGACGATCGCCTTGCGGTCGAGCCCGACCTCGCCGAGATAGCTCTCGATCTTGGTCAGGATGTTCTGGGTCTGCGGGCCCATCGACTGGGTGATGTCGTCGGCGATGCAGCCGCCGACGAAGACGAGATTGCCGGCCTCGACGACGCGGTTCTGGATCGGGGTCTTGATGTGTGAAGGGTTTCGGATGCCGGCCCATGCGAGCGGGTTCGGACTGGGCTGAGGGCCGGCGTCCGAAAGCCTCCAAGGGAGGAAGCCGCGGCCCGGGGCCGTGGGCTATGGGGATTTCGCCGCGCGGTATGGTCTGCGAGATCGTGCGAGGCGCGAGGCGACGGTGCGATGCTCCGACCGAGCGGCCCCGAAGCTGAGGTTTAGCTGCACATTTGGTGGATCCGAGACCGCGGCCATCTCCGTTTCCGCGATTGGGCCGAACGGGATTGCCCGCTCTCTGGCCGAGATCGGCAGTGCTTCCTGAAGATGCCGCCATGGGGCCATCGTCATGATGTGTCGATCCTGACGGCGAGGATGGTTCGCGGCGCTGTGCCCGGCGCGAAGCGCTCGACGAGGATCATGCGGCCGCCGCAGCATGGGCATGGCGGGTGGGGTTCAGAGGCCTGCTCGGGTTGCGCTGCGGCGACCGGGACGTCGTCTCTGGCGATGTCGTCCGGCGTCGTCGCCGCGATGATCTGCCTGATGCGGACGATGGTGTCGGCACGGCGGCTCGAGGCGAGCAGGCCGTAATGGCGGATGCGGTGGAAGCCGTCGGGCAGGACATGGAGCAGGAAGCGGCGGATGAACTCGTGGGCCGTCAGCGTCATGGTCTTGCGCCGGCCCTTGCCGGTGGAGCGGGCGCGATAGTCCTTCCAGCGGAACGTGACCCTGTGCCGATCCACGGCAATGATGCGGCTGTTGGCGATGGCGACACGGTGGGTGTAGCGGGCGAGATAAGCCAGCACGGCCTCAGGGCCACCGAAGGGGCGCTTGGCATAGACGACCCAGTCGGCGCGCCGCAGCGGCGCCAGCATGGAGGCGAAGGCATCGGCCTCAGTCAGATCGGCGAGATTGCCTTGGAAAGCGAGCCGCCCGGCCGCGTGCAGGGCCGCGAGCCCTTCGAGGAAGAGCCGTCTGAACAACCGCGAGAGCACGCGCACGGGCAGGAAGAAGCCGGATCGGCATGAGATCCAGCGAGCGCCGTCCGGCGACAGGCCGCCGCCGGGCGCGATGATGTGGAGATGGGGATGGTGCGTCATCGCCGATCCCCATGTGTGCAGTACGCTGGTGAAGCCGATGCGGGCGCCGAGATGCCGGGGATCGCTCGCGATGGTGGCGAGCGTCTCGGCTGCAGCCCTGAACAGCAGGCCGTAGACCTCGGCCTTGTTCTGGTAGGCGACCGCTGCGATCGACGCCGGCAGTGTGAAGACGAGATGATAGTAGGGCACGGGCAGGAGATCGGCCTGGCGATCCGCGAGCCAGTCCTTTGCCGCTGCGCCCTGGCAGCGCGGGCAGTGCCGGTTGCGGCAGGAGTTGTAGGCGATGGCCGCGTGATCGCAGTCGCCGCAGGCCATGACATGGCCGCCGAGCGCAGCCGTGCGGCAGGCCCGGATGGCACCCATCACCTTGAGCTGACCGCGGCTGAGCCGATGGCGCGCGAGATAGGCCTCGCCATGCCGGTTCAGGATATCCGCAACCTCCAGCGAAGGCCGCGCCATGATCGGCGCGGGACCGCTATGGCGGTGGCGGCGGCGCCAGCAGCGCGAGCGGGCTCGTCACTTCGCGCAGCGTCTTCAGCGCGACGCGGGTGTAGACGGCGGTGGTGTCGAGCTTCCTGTGCCCGAGCAGGACCTGGATGACGCGGATATCGGTCTTCCGCTCCAGCAGATGGGTGGCGAAGCTGTGCCTGAGCGTGTGCATTGACACCCGCTTGTCGAGCTTGGCTGCCTCGGCTGCAGCATGGCAGGCCCGGTTGAGCTGGCGCGTCGTGATCGGCTGGCCCGGCTGCTGGCCGGGGAAGAGCCAGCCGCGCGGCCGCTTCACCCGCCACCACTGCCGCAGCAGATCGAGCAGGTCGGGCGCGAGCATGACATAGCGGTCCTTGCGGCCCTTGCCCTGCTCGACCCGGATCAGCATGCGGGCGCTGTCGATGTCGGTGACCTTGAGGTTGGCGATCTCCGAGACGCGCAGGCCGCAGCCATAGGCGATGCTCAGCGCGGCGCGGTCCTTCAGGCTCCGCGCATGCGCCAACAGCAGCGCCACCTCCTGCGTGTCCAGAACCACCGGCAGGCGATCGGGCGTCGGGATCCGCGCCATGCGGTCACCAAAGCCGGTCCGGCCCAGCGTGACGTGGAAGAAGAAGCGCAGGGCCGTGCAGGCCAGGTTCATCCGGGCATAGCTGGCGCCGAGCGAAGCCATGTGAAGCTGATAGCGCCGTAGATCCTCGGGCTCGGCCCGGTCCGGCGGCAACCCAAGGAAGGCCGTGAACTCACGCACCTGCCGGACATAGTCGCGCTGCGTGTGCTCGCCGAACCGGCGGATGGTCATGTCCTCGATCATCCGCTGGCGCAGCGGGCTGACGGTGACGGCATCGATCATGGAAACCTCCAGGGATCAGGGGAAACGACCCCAAATCCTCGGATGCAGCGCCTCACAGGCGAAATCTCAGCGATGACCGCGCCGCAGCACCCTGCCGCGAGAGCGGCTTAGTCCTTTGGCGCTTGATGGTCATGGTCTTCTCTCCTGGGGTGAAAGGCTGTGGTCGTCATTGCGAGCGCAGCGAAGCAATCCAGGGCAGCAGCGCATGGCGGCCCCTGGATTGCTTCGCTACGCTCGCAATGACGGCTGGTGTGACGACGGCGCGAACCGCGCGATGCCGAGCCCGTCGATCGGGACGTTGCTCGCGCCAGTGGCGATGATCTCGGCCATCACGGCCCCGGCCCCGGGGCCGAGCTGGAAGCCATGGGCCGAGAAACCGAACTGGTGGTAGACGCCCTCGTGCTTGGCGCTCCTACCGAAAATGGGCAGATCGTCGGGCATCCGCGCCTCGATGCCCGCCCAGGCGCGCAGGATCGGCGCGCCACGCATGATCGGGAAGAGGTCCCAGACCGTCCTGGCGTTGGTGGCGAGCTTGCCCCAGTCGAGCACGGTGCGGTTCTCGTCGCGGATGGCGCGGCCGAGATAGCCGCCGCCGATCAGCACGGTGCCGTTCTCGAACTGCTTGAAGGAGAGCTTGCGCTTGCGCAGGATCACCACCGGCCTGATGAAGGCCGGCATCCGGGCCGTGATCATCAGCATCGGCGCGATGACCTCGAGCGGCACGGGCTCAGCCAGATCGGCGGCGATGCGGTCGGCCCAGGCGCCCGCGGCATTGACGATGCGGGAGCTGAGGAAGGCGCCCTGATCGGTCTCGACGCGCCAGTTTGCACCATCGCGGGCCACGCGGGTGACGCGCACGCCCTCGCGGATGTCGGCGCCGAGGCTCTGGGCCTTGCGCTTGAAGGCCTGCGTCGCCCGCAGCGGGATCGCCGCGCCGTCGCGGCGCGAGACGACGCCGCCGGGGCAGGCGTCCGAGACGGCCGGGACGAGGCGGCGCAGTTCGGCCGCGTCGATCAGCTCTTCATGGTGGAAGCCGCGCAGGGTCAGGTCCTCGACGCGGGCGCGGCAATTGCCGAGGTCTTCCTCGTCCTCCGCGACGAGCACCTGACCGTCGGAGGTGAAGCCGCAATCGTCGTCGACGAGGTCCTCGATGCGGTGCCAGAGCGCCATCGAGGTGTTGGAGAGCGGGATCTCCGCGACATGGCGGGCGAGTTGGCGCACACCACCGGCATTGACGCCGGAGGCGTGGCGCCCGGCATGGTCCTTCTCGATCAGGATGACCGAGAGCCCGCGCATCGCGCAGTGCAGCGCCGTCGAGCAGCCATGGATGCCGCCGCCGATGACGATGACGTCGGCGCTGCGGCGTCCTTCGCTCACCGAACCACCGCTTTGATGGCAGCGTCCGTCGGCGGCAGGGCCGCGAGTTCGGCGAGCGTCACCGGCTTCACCGGCGGGCGCAGCCGGTAATAGCCGGTCTCTTCGGCTGAGACGCCGCGCTCCTGCGCGATCAGCTCGACCACGGTCGGGCCGCAGAGGCGGCCCTGGCAGGGGCCCATGCCGCAGCGCAGGAAGGCCTTCATCTGGTTGGGGCCGGTGACGCCGAGGCGGCTGGCGGCATCGCGGATCTGGCCGGCGGTGACCTCCTCGCAACGGCAGATGATGGTCTCGTCGGCCGGGGGCGCGAGGAAGCTCGCGGCGGGGCGATACAGGAGGTCGAGGAAACGACGCCCGCGCAGGCTGCGGGCGAGTTCGGCGCGCGTGGGGGCGGCCGTCTCGTCGCGCTCGGCTTGCGAGATCCGGCCGAGCCGGCGGGCGGCGTCGAGCGCCGCGATCTCGCCGCGCAGGGCCGCGCTCTCGGCCCCGCCGATGCCTGCCCCGTCGCCGGCGATGGCGATGCCGGGGATCGAGGAAGCGAACCAGGCGTCCACGGTCGGTGTCCAGCAATGCTGGACCGTGTCGAAATGCTGCGCGCAGCCGGCCGCATTGGCCAGGTTGATGCCGGGGATGACGCCCTGGTGCAACAGCAGTGCGTCGCAGGGAATCGTCTCGGTCGCCCCTCCACGCGTCACCGTCACACCCGTGACCTTGCCGGAGCCTTCAGCCGCCAGCGCGGTGACGCCGGTTTTGAATGGCAGCTTGCCGCGGGCCGCCGCCATCAGCTTCAGGCCCTTGGCGAGATAAGGCGAGCGCAGGAAATCAGGAAACGCGGCGATGGCGGCGAGCCAGTTGCGGCGCGGCGTGGTGTCGAGCACCGCGACGATGTTGGCGCCCGCTGCCGCAAGCTGGCCGGCGAGCAGATAGAGCAAGGGGCCGCAGCCGGCGATGACGGTGCGCCCGCTCGGCACGAGGCCCGAGGCCTTGAGCGCGATTTGGGCCGCGCCCGCGGTCATCACGCCAGGCAGAGTCCAGCCGGGAATCGGGAAGGGCCGCTCCTGCGCGCCCGTCGCCAGGATGACCTGGCCGGCCGACATCAGCCGGGCCTGCCCGCCCAGCGAGAGGCCGAGTTCGAAACCGCCGGCCTCGTCGGGCGCGACCGACCAGATTGTGCAGCCCGGCGCATAGGCGGCGTTCGTCGGCCGGAGCCGGTCGACCAGCGCCCCGCCCTTCCAGTAATCCTCGCCCAACACCGCGCGCTTCGTGACCGGCGTCGTGGTGATGGCACGGTAGATCTGGCCGCCGGGTGCGGGGTTCTCGTCGGCCAGCAGCACGGAAAGGCCGAGTTCGGCCGCGCGTGCGGCCGCCGCGAGCCCGGCCGGGCCGGCACCGACCACGGCGATGTCGTAATGCTCGGCAACCTGGCCGATGGTCTCGATCGGGATCATGACTGGGCCCCATCGGGATGGCGGCGCCCGGCCTGGGTTTCGATCCGCATGCCCTCGCGCAGCGGCACGAGGCAGCCCTGGCGGTTGCCGACGCCGTCGATGACGACGAGGCAGTCGAAGCAGACGCCCATCATGCAATAGGGCCCGCGGTCCGCACCCGAGACCGGCGTCTGGCGGCAGGCCTGGATTCCGTTGGCCAGCAGCGCGGCCGCGACCGTGTCGCCGGCGCGCGCCGTCAGCGCGCGACCGTCGAAGGTGAAGCCGAGCGCCTCGGCCGGCTTCGCCTCATGCATGGGCCGGAACATGGAACCTCCGTGCGGAAAAGGCATCGAGCGTGTCCGGCAACCCGCCCGACAGGATGGCGGGGGCGAGCGTCAGGACATGGTTGGCAGCCAGCGTCACGCCGGAGTGGCAGGTGACGACGAAGGCACCAGGATGGCTGAGCGACTGGTCGTAGATCGGGAATCCGTCCGGGCTCATCACCCGCAGCGCCGACCAGGAGCGCACCACGTTCAGCCCCGCCAGCCGCGGGAACATCCGAACCGCGCGCTCGGCCATGACCGAGAGGATCGGCTGGCCGACCACGGTGTCGAAGCCGCGATCCTCCTGGCTGTCGCCGATCATGATCCCGCCCTCGTCCGTCTGGCGGATCGTCACCATCGGGTTGTGCAGGAAGGCGTCCGTCTTCTCGGTGACGATGATCTGGCCCTTGCTCGGCTTCACTGGCGCGTCGAGCCCGACCATGGGGGCGAGCCGCGCATTGCCGAGCCCCGCCGCGAGCACGACCTTGCCGGCCGCGATCTCGCCGAAGGCGCCTTTCAGCCGGAAGCCACCCGCGCCCGAGGTGATGCTGTCGACCGTGCAGTTGGGGCGATAGTCGACACCGCGGCGTGCGCTGGCGTCGCGCAGCGCCCGGAACAGCTTGAGCGAATTCACATGGCCGTCGAGCGGGCTGTAGACCGAGCCGACCACATCCTTCCCGATGTCGGGCAGGCGGCGCTTGGTCTCGTCATGGTCGAGGATCTCATAGGGGAAATCGCTCAGCGACATCTGGTTGTGCAGCCGCTGCATGGTCTGGCGGCGCTGCTCCAGCTCGGCCTCGGACAGGCAGAGCATGAAGCCGCCGGGCTGGCTGTGGGCGACGTCGATGCCGGTGTCCTCGTGCAGCACCGCGGCGAGTTCGTGCCATTGCTCGGCCGAACGGCGCGACCACATCGCGTAGTCGGGCATGCCCAGCCCCTTGGACTGGACCCAGACCAGCGCAAAATTGCCGCGCGAGGCGCGGAAGGCGACGTCGCCCTCGTCGAGGACGGTGACGCGGGCGCCGCCACGCGCCAGGCCGAGCGCCATGGCGCCACCGACGACGCCACCGCCGACGACGACGATGTCGGCTTCCGATGACAATGCTGAGGTCGTCACGTCTGTCAGCCCTTTCCGGATCCGACGAAGAGGCGGTCGAGCCCGAACAGGCGGTCGAGCGCGAAGAGCAGGATCGCGGTCATGGCGATCAGGCAGGCGGAGACCGCCGCGATCAGCGGGTCGATGTTGTCCTGGATGTAGAGGAACATGCGCACCGGCAGCGTCACGGTCGCGGGCGAGGCGATGAACACGGTCATCGTGACCTCGTCGAAGGAGTTGATCGCCGCCAGCAGCCAGCCGGAGACAACGCCCGGGAGGATCAGCGGCAGCGTCACCCGGCGAAAGACCGTGGCCGTGCCGGCGCCCAGCGAGATCGCGGCATGCTCGATGCGCCGGTCGATGCCGTAGGAGGCCGCCAGCACGAGCCGCAGCGCGAAGGGGATGACCACGATGATGTGGCTCAGCACCAGCCCGACGAAGGTGCCGGAGATGCCGATCTGCGTGAAGAAGCGCAGGAAGGCGATGCCGAGCACGACATGCGGGACCATCAGCGGCGACATGAACAGCGCCGTGATCGCCTCGCGTCCGGGGAAGCGGTAGCGCGCGATGGCGAGCGCCGCCGGCACCGCAAGCCCGATCGCGATGGTCGAGGACAAAGCCGCCAGCCAGAGCGAATCGCGGAAGGCGCGGATGAATTCAGGGTAATCGAAGATCGCCCGGAACCAGCGCAGGCTCGGGCCGCGCGTCGGCAGCGAGAGATAGCCCTCGGGCGTGAAGGCGACGACGCAGACGATCAGCAGCGGCGCCAGCATGAAGACGACGAAGAGCCCATGGAAGATCAGAGCGGCGATGCCGTTGCGTCTCATTCGAACACCTGTGCGTAGCGGCGCTCGATCAGGCGGTTGGAGCCAACGGTGATCAGCACGAGCGCGACGAGCAGCAGCGTCGCCACCGCGGCCCCCAGCGGCCAGTTCAGCGTGTTCAGGAACTCGTCATAGGCCAGCGTCGAGGCGACCTTCAGACGGCGCCCGCCGATGATCGCCGGCGAGGCGAAGGCGCTCGCCGCCAGCGCGAAGACGATGATCGAGCCCGAGAGGATGCCCGGCACGATCTGCGGCAGGATCACGCGCCGCCAGATCGTGATGCGGCCGGCGCCGAGCGAGAGCGCCGCATTCTCGATCTGCGGGTCGAGCCGCTGCAGCGAGGCCCAGACCGCGAGGATCATGAAGGGGATCAGCACATGGATCAGCGCGATGACGACGCCGGTCTCGGTGAACATGAATTCGAGCGGCGTCTTGATCAGGCCGAGCGCGATCAGGCCCTGGTTGACGAGGCCGGTCGAGCCCAGGAGCAGCGCCCAGCCGAGCGTGCGCGCCACGACCGAGACCAAAAGCGGGCCGATGATCACCAGCAGGAAGGCGCTGCGCCAGGCCGGCGACATCCGGTTGAGGATATAGGCCTCGGGCACGCCGATGACGATCGCCGCCAGCGTCACCAGGAAGGCGATGCGGAAGGTCCGCATGAAGATCTCGAAGAAATAGGAGTCGGTGAAGACCTCGATCCAGTTCTTCAGCGTGAATTCCGGGACGATGCCCTTGTACTGCCCCCAGTCGTAGAAGGAGAGAAGCACGGTCATGCCGAGCGGGATGATCACCAGCCCGAGGAAGACCAGCAGCGCCGGCCCCGTCAGCAGGAAGGGCGCGTTGCGCTGCGTGACGACACCGCTCATGCCGCCGCTCCGGCGGGCAGGAGGGCTGCGTCGGCGGCCGAGAAGCGCAGGCGCACCATCTCGCCCTCGCCCGGGACCGCGGCGCCGTCATTGCCGCGCATCAGGGTGAGCGTGCCCGCCGCGCTCTCGGCGGCGAGCAGCCAATGCGTGCCCTGGAAGACGCGGCCCGTGATGCGGGCCTCGAGACCGGCCTCGCCGGCCAGCGCAAAGGTCAGGCGCTCGGGCCGGACGGCGAGCTGCAGCGGCCCCTTGCCGGCGCCCGGCAGCGGCAAGACGAAGTCCCCGACGGTGACCGCGCCCTGCCCGTCTCCGGCGGCGGCGAGCACATTGGTCTTGCCGAGGAAGCTCGCGACGAAGGCGCTGGCCGGCCGGTCATAGACCTCGTGGGGCGCGCCGATCTGCTCGATGCGGCCCTGGTTCATCAGCACGATGCGGTCCGAGAGCGCCATCGCCTCGTGCTGGTCGTGGGTGACGAGGATCGTGGTGGTGCCGATCGAACGCTGGATCTGGCGCAGTTCGCCCTGCATCTCCTCGCGCAGCTTGGCGTCGAGGTTGGAGAGCGGCTCGTCGAGGAGAAGCAGCGCCGGCTTGATCACCAGCGCCCGCGCCAGCGCCACGCGCTGCTGCTGGCCGCCCGACATGCGGCGCGGATAGCGGTCGGCAAAGCCCTTCAGCCCGACGAGGTCCATCGCGGCCAGCGTCTGCCGGTCGCGGTCAGCCTTGGCGATGTCGCGCATTTCGAGACCGAAGGCGATGTTCTCCGCCACGGTCATGTGCGGGAAGAGCGCATAGCTCTGGAAGACGATGCCGAGACCGCGCTTGTTGGGCGCGACCGAGACCAGATCGGCGCCGTCGAGCCGGATGCCGCCGTGGTCGACATCGACGAAGCCGGCGATCATCTGCAGCGTGGTGGTCTTGCCGCAGCCGGAGGGACCGAGCAGGGAGACGAACTCGCCGCGCTCGACGGAGAGGTTCATGGCGTCGACGGCGGTAAAGCCGCCGAAGCGCTTGGTCAGGCCATCGAGGACGAGATGGGACATGGATGTCTTGCTGATTTCGTAAATGAGGTCGCGGAAACGCGCCCGTCATCCCGGGCTTGACCCGGGATCCATCCGAGGACGCGACGTGCCCTAGGATGGATCCCGGATCTTCGCTTCGCTGCGTCCGGGATGACGGTGAGGTTCGTGAGCGAACCGAGCCTTACCGCTCAACCTCGCGGTTCCAGCGCTTGGTCCACTCCTCGCGCTTGGCGTTGACGATGTCCCAGTCAACGGCCTTGAGCTTCTTCACCTCGTCGCCGTAGGGCAGGCCCTTCTGCTCGTCCTTGGTCAGTGTCACGGTCGTGTTGGCGGGGCCGAAGCCGGCGCCGGTGGCCATGATCTTCTGGATCGCAGGCGAGAGCATGAACTGGATGAAGGCGTTGGCCTCGGCGGGATTCTTGGCGCCCTCGACCGGGCAGGCGGCAATACCCAGCGCGAAGCTGCCTTCCTTCGGATAGACGAAGGCGACCGGGAAGCCGGTATCGGCGAAGGCCTTGACGCGACCCGAGCCCCAGACGCCGAGCACGGCCTGGCCGTTCTGGAACAGCTCCGTCATCTTCGCCGGGGACGGCTCATAGGCGACGATGTTGGGGTTGATCTCGTCCTTGAAGGTCTTGAAGCCCGGCTCGATGTTGCTCTCGCCGCCGCCGCCGATCTGCGCCATCGCGATCAGCGCATGCAGGCCGTAGGTGTTGTTGATCGGCGGGGTGACGATCTTCTTGCCGTAGGTCTTCGACTTCAGATCGTTCCAGGAGGTCGGTGCCGGCCACTTGTTCTCGGCGAAGATCTTGGTGTTGTAGAACAGGCCCGTCGCGACGAGACCGAGGCCGACGCCCTTGTTGGACTTGAACCGCATCACCGGGGCGACGTCCTTATAGACGGGGCCGTCGGTCAGCGTGCCGCAGAAGCCCAGCGCAACCGCCTGATAGGCCGGGCCGTCATCGACGATGGCGACGTCGATCTGCTGGTTGCCCTTCTGGGCCTGGAGCTTGGCGAGGGTGTCGGTCGAATTGCCGGCGACGTACTCGATCTTGACGTTGGCCTGCTTCTCGAAGACCGGCAGGATATCCTTGCGCATGGTCTGTTCGAAGGAGCCGCCATAGCCGGCGACATACATCGTCTTCTGCTGCGCCATGGCCGCACCGGACGTCGCCAGCGCCGTCGTCGTCAGCAGCAGTCCTACCCAAGAGAATTTCATGAACCCCTCCTCATTTTTGCGAGTGATCCGTGAAGGTTCTGCGACAGATTGTAACGGGTCAAATCGAATCATTCGCGCAATCCATACGAAAATGTTATGGTTCAGCTTTGCACGGCGGAAGCGATGCTGAATCCTCGTCAAATCGAAGCTTTTCGGACCGTCATCGTCACCGGAGGGGTAACTTCAGCGGCAAGGGCGCTGAATATCAGCCAGCCAGCCGTGACGAGATTGATCCACGATCTGCAGTATGTGCTCGGTCTGACGCTGTTCGAGCGGCGGGGAACGCGGCTCGTGCCGACGAACGAGGCGCTGTCGTTATACCGTGAGGTCGAGCGGCAGTTCGTCGGGCTCGAGCAGATCGAGAACACCGCCCGCAACCTGCGCGAAGGGCTGTCGGGCAGCCTGAGGATCGCAGCACTGCCGACCTTCAATGTCGGCTTCCTGCCGCGGCTGGTCGCTGCCTATATGAAAGACAAGCCCGGCCTCGAGATCGCGATCTACGGCAGCATCTCCTCGCAGGTGGTCGACTGGGTCGCGACCGGCTTCTGCGACATCGGCTTCGCGCAGTACCCGCTCGACTTCCCGCATATCGATGTCGAGCAGTTGCCCTCGGTGCCGGCCGTGGCCGTGCTGCCGGAGGGGCACAGGCTCTGCGAGAAGGCCGTCCTCGAACCGCTGGATTTCGTCGGCGAGCCCTTCGTCTCGCTGGCCGGATCGACGCAGTGGCGCTACCGCACCGACGCCCTGTTCTCGGCTGCGCGGGTCACACGGCCGATCAAGGTCGAGACCCCGCTGTCGATGATCGCCTGCTCGCTGGTTGCGTCCGGGGCCGGGGTGGGAATCGTCGATCCCTACACGGCCGCGGAGTATCGCGGCCGCGGCATCGTCACCCGCCCGTTCCGCCCGGAGGTCCTCTACGACATCGGGGTCGTCTGGCCGGCGGGGCGCTTCCGCTCGCCGCTGGCGCTGGGATTCGTCGAGACGGTGACCGCGGCCATCCGCGACCTCGCAACCGCCAGCGAAATCGCGACGGCTCAGTAGGCGGCACGCAGATGCGGGCCGGTGTCGACGTCGACGACCCGCTTGCGCTCGACCTCGACCGGCTTGTCCCAGCCCCCGCCCAGCGCCTTGTTCAGCGAAACGAAGTTCGAGGTCACGGCGACGCGGCTCTGCAGCAGCGTGTCCTCGGCGCTGTAGAGCGAACGCTCGGCGTCGAGCACGTCGAGGAAGCTCGCGGCGCCCGACTGGTAGAGCGTGCGCGAGAGCCGCGCCGCCTCGCGATAGGAAGAGGCGGCGGCCGAGAGTTTGCCGGCGCGCTGGCGCTCCTTGGCGAGGTTGACCAGCGAATTCTCGACATCCTGCAGCGCGGTCAGCACGGCCAGCCGCAGCGCCGCGTCGGACTGGTCGCGCTGCGCCTGCGCGACCTCGACCGCGGCGCGCAACTCGCCGCCGTTGAAGATCGGCACGCTCAGCGTCGGACCGAAGGACCAGCCGATCGAGGAGTTCTTGGCGAGGTCGCCGGTCTTCAGCGCGGTGGTGCTGATGGCCCCCGTCAGGCTGATGCTCGGATAGAGCGCCGCTTCCGCCTGGCCGATCTTGGCCGTCGTCTGGGCGAGTTGGCGCTCGGCGCGGCGGACATCGGGACGGTTGACCAGAACATCGGCCGGGATGCCTGCCGGCGGCGTGCCGCGCGCGGCGGGGATCGGGCCGCCCGAGCCGAGGAGGCCCGCGAACGCCGTCGGCGCCTCGCCCGTGAGGATACCGAGCTGGTGAAGGCTCTGGGCATAGGACGCTTCGAGCGTCGGGATCGCGGCCTCGGTCGTCGCGGCCTGGGCGGCGGCGCGCTCCGCATCCAGCGCCGAGGCGGTACCGGCGGTGAAGCGATTGCGCGTCAACCGCTCGGTCTCGCGCTGGGAGGCTGCCGTGCGGCGGGCGAGCGCGATACGCGCCTGCGCGCCGCGGGCTTCCGCATAGGTCGTCGCGACGTCGCCGATCAGCGTCAGCAGGGTCGCGCGAAGATCCTCGTCGGCCGCGTCGACGCCATAGGTCGTCGCCTCGACATTGCGGTAGTTCGCGCCGAACAGGTCGAGCTCGAAGCTCGCATCGAAGCCGGCCTGATACAGGCTCGAGGTGATGTTGGAGCCGCTCGAGGAGGTCGCGGCGGAGGAGCGCGAGCGCGTCGCCGCGCCCTGCCCGTCGAGTTGCGGCAGGAGCGCGCCGATCGCCTGGCGGCGGGTCGCGCGGGCCTCGCGGATGCGCGCCTTGGCGGAGGCGACGTCGAGATTGCCGGCGACGGCGCGCTCGACGATCGCGTTCAGCTTGCGGTCGCCGAGCTTCTTCCACCACCCGCCGAGCCGCGCCGCGTCCAGCGGCTTGGTCGTCTTCGGAGCGTTGCCCCACTGGCCGGGCAGGAACTGGCCGGGGGTCACATAGTCGGGCCCAACGGCGCAGCCGGCGAGCGTCATCGTGACAAGGCCGATGCCGGCCCAGCGGGCGAGAGGCGTCTTGGTCATCCGTGTCATCTCAATGCGCCTCGATCGTCGCCTCGGCCGGTTTTTGGGCCGGAGCCTTGCGCCAGCGCCTCACCGTCCCGGCGACGATGACATAGAGCAGCGGCACGAAGAACACGCCGAGCACGGTGGCGGCGATCATGCCGCCCATGACGCCGATGCCGATCGCGTTCTGGCTGCCGGAGCCCGCCCCCGTCGCGATCGCCAGGGGCAGCACGCCGAGGATGAAGGCAAAGGAGGTCATCAGGATCGGGCGCAGGCGCTGGCGGGCGGCATCGACCGTCGCATCGATCAGGCTCTTGCCCGCCGCCTCCTCCTCGATGGCGAATTCGACGATCAGGATCGCGTTCTTGGCGGCGAGCCCGATGGTGGTGAGCAGGCCGACCTTGAAATAGACGTCGTTGCTCTGGCCGAAGAGCGTCGCGGCGGCGAGCGCGCCGAAGATGCCGATCGGCACCGAGAGCATCACCGCGAAGGGCACCGACCAGCTCTCATAGAGCGCCGCCAGGCAGAGGAAGACGACCAGCATGGCGAGCGCATAGAGTGCCGTCGCCTGGCTGCCCGAGAGCCGCTCCTGATAGGACAGGCCGGTCCATTCATGATTGAAGCCGGGCGGCAGCTTCTGGGCTATGGCGTCGATCTGGTCCATCGCCGCGCCGGAGCTGATGCCCGCGGCCGCCGCGCCCTGGATGTTGACGGCCGAGGCGCCGTTGTAGCGCTCGAGCCGCGGCGAGCCATAGGTCCAGTGGCCCGTGGCGAAGGCCGAGAACGGCACCATCGATCCGCCGCTGTTGCGGACATACCAGCGGCCGATATCCTCCGGCTGCATCCGGAACGGCGCGTCGGCCTGGACATAGACCGACTTCACACGGCCGCGGTCGATGAAGTCGTTGACATAGGCCGAGCCCCAGGCGGTCGAGAGCGTGGTGTTGATGTCGCCCAGCGAAAGGGTGAGCGCGCTCGCCTTCTCCTGGTCGATCTCGACGGCGTATTGCGGCGTGTCCTCCTGGCCGTTGGGGCGTGTGCCGGTCAGCGACGGGTTCTGCGCGGCCATCCCGAGCAGCTGGTTGCGCATCTCCATCAGCCGCGCATGGCCGGCGCCGGCGACGTCCTGGAGGTAGAACTCGAAGCCGGCGCTGTTGCCGAAGCCCTGGATCGAGGGCGGGGCGAGCGCGAAGACCATGCCGTCCTTGATGCCGCGGAAGACGCCCATGGCGCGCCCGGCCACGGCCTGGGCCGAGGCCTGCTTGCCGACGCGCTCCTCGAAGGGCTTGAGCCGCACGAAGGCGATGCCGACATTCTGGCCCGCGCCGCTGAAGCTGAAGCCGCTGACGGTCAGAACGCCCTCGACGAGGTCCTTCTCCTGCTCCTGGTAATGCCGCCGGACCTGATCGAGCACGGCGAGCGTGCGGTCCTGCGTCGCGCCCGCCGGCAGCTGGACGATGGTGAAGAGGACGCCCTGGTCCTCGTCCGGCAGGAAGGAGTTGGGCAGCCGCGCGAACAGATAGGCCATGCCGCCGCCGATCAGCAGGAAGACCAGCATGAAGCGCATCGGCCGGGCGATCATGCCGGCGACGCCGGCGGTGTAGCCGTTCAGCGTCTTGTCGAAGCCGCGGTTGAACCAGCCGAAGGGGCCGGTGCGCGCGGCATGCTCGCCGGCGGGCTTGAGCATCGTGGCGCAGAGCGCCGGCGTCAGGATCAGCGCCGTGACGACCGACAGCGCCATCGCGGTGACGATCGTGATCGAGAACTGGCGATAGATGATGCCCACCGAGCCGCCGAAGAAGGCCATCGGAACGAAGACCGCCGCGAGCACGGTGGCGATGCCGACCAGTGCGCCGGTGATCTCGCCCATCGACTTGATGGTCGCCTCCTTGGGCGAGAGCTTCTCCTCCTGCATCACGCGCTCGACGTTCTCGACGACGACGATGGCGTCGTCCACGAGCAGGCCGATGGCGAGCACCATCGCAAACATCGTCAGCGTGTTGACGGAGTAGCCGGCCACCGCGAGCACGCCGAAGGTGCCCAGCAGCACGACCGGGACGGTGATCATCGGGATCAGCGTCGCGCGGAAATTCTGCAGGAAGACGTACATCACGATGAAGACGAGGATGATCGCCTCGAACAACGTGTGGACGACCTTCTCGATCGAGACCTGCACGAAGGGCGTGGTGTCGAAGGGATAGACGACGTCGATGCCCTCCGGCAGCGTCGGCTTGAGGCGGTCGATCGTCGCTTTAACCGCCGCGGCGGTGTTCAGCGCGTTGGCGCCGGTGGCGAGGCTGACGGCGAGGCCGGTCGCGGGCGCGCCGTTGTAGCGGGTGGCGGTGGTGTAGTCCTTGGCGCCGAGCTCGACGCGCGCGACGTCGTTGAGCCGCACGATCGAGCCCGACGAGCCGCTCTTGAGGATGATGTTCTCGAACTGCCCGACCGTCTGGAGACGGCTGACGGCGGTGACAGTGGCGTTGAGCTGCTGGCCCTTGACCTGCGGCAGGCCACCGAGCTGGCCGGCCGAGACCTGGACGTTCTGCGCCTGGATCGCGGTGACCACGTCGCTGGGCATCAGCGCGTACTTCTGCAGGCGCTCGGGATCAAGCCAGATCCGCATCGCGTAGCCCGCGCCGAAGAGCTGGGTCGAGCCGACGCCCGGCACGCGCTTGAGCGTGTCGTTGAGGGTCGAATCGACATAGTCGGCGAGGTCGTTGGTCGACATCCGCCCGTCGCGCGAGACGAAGGCGGCGACCATCAAGAAGCCCGTCGAGGCGTTGGCGACGGTGATTCCGGTGTTCTGCACCGTCTGCGGCAATTGCGCGGTGACGAGCTGCAGCTTGTTCTGCACCTGCATCTGCGCGACGTCGGGGTCGGCGCCGCTGGTGAAGGTCAGCGTGATCGTCGCCTGGCCCGAGGAGGTCGAGGTCGCCGACATGTATTGCAGGTTGTCGACGCCGGTCATGCCCTGCTCGATGACCTTCGTCACCGAGTTCTCGACCGTCTGGGCGTCGGCGCCGGGATAGCTCGCGCTGATGCTGACCGTGGTCGGCGCGATCTGCGGATATTGCGAGACCGGCAGGGTGCGCAGGGCGAGCAGGCCCGCCAGCATGATGACGATGGCCACGACCCAGGCGAAGATCGGGCGCTCGATGAAGAAGCGGGACATGGCGCTCAGTTCTTCGCGGACTGGCCGGGAGCCTGGCCGGCGGGCAGCGCGGCCTGGCGGTTGGCGGCCTTGAGCTCGCCGCTGGCCTCGTCGATCGTGACCTCGTTGCCGGTCACGGTCTGGCCGGCGCGCACGAGCTGGGCGCCCTCGACGATGACGCGGTCACCGTCCTTCACGCCCTGCTCGACCAGCCAGTTGTTGCCGACATTGCGCGAGGCCACGAGCACCCGCTCTTCGACCTTGCCATCGGCGCCGACGAATTTCGCCGTCGCCTCGCCCTTGGTGTTGCGGCCGACGGCGCGCTGGGGAACGAGGAAGCTGTTCTCGGCGATGCCCTCCTGGATGACGGCGCGCACGAACATGCCCGGCAGCAGCAGGCGGTCGGGATTGGGAAACTCGGCCCGCACCGTGAAGGTGCCGGTGGTCTCGTCGATATTGGCCTCGGCGAATTCGAGCTTGCCAGTCTGCGCGTATTCCGTGCCGGCATCGAGCTTGAGCTTCACCGCGACGTTCGGCCCGGTGAAGCGCAGGCGCCCCTCGGCCACCGCTCTGCGGAACTTCAGCAGATTGGTGCTGGACTGGATGACGTCGACATTGATCGGGTCGAGCTGACGGATCGTGGTCAGGGCCGTCGTCTGGTTGGCCGTCACCAACGCGCCCGGCGTCAGCGTCGAACGGTCGACGCGGCCGCCGATTGGGGCCGTGACCCTGGTGAAGCCGAGATTGATGCGGGCCGTGTCGAGACTCGCGCGGGCGGAGGCGACGTCGGCCCGGGCCTGGGCGAGCTGCGCGACCGCGTCGTCGTTATCCTGCTTGCTGATCGCGTTCTGGCGGATCAGGTCGCGATAGCGATCGACCTTGGCCTGGGCGTTGGGCACCGAGGCCTCGGCGCGGGCGAGCGCGGCTTCGGCGCTGTCGAGCGCCGCCTGATAGGGGGCGGGGTCGATCTCATAGAGCAGATCGCCGGCCTTGACCTCGCTGCCCTCGCGAAACAGGCGCGTCTTGACGAGACCGCCGACCTGCGGACGCACCTCGGCGACGAGGCTCGCGGCGACGCGGCCGGGCAGCTCGGCGCTGATGGCGACGGGCTTGGACCGCAGAACGACCACGCTGACCTGAGCCTGGGGCTGGGGCGGCGGGGCGGCGGCCTTCTCGCTGTTGCAGCCGGCCAGAGCGATGCCGAGAACGGCGGCCCCTGCGAGGAGCATCGGCCGAACGGGGACGGAGCGGTGACGGGACATGCAGTGTCTCTTTTTGGAAACTCTCGAGTTTCTTAACGCTTGATTTCTCGGCCTGTCAAACCCAAAGATGTTTCCCGGGAGTGACGGTTAATGATTGATCACGAGATTCGGGCGGGCGATGGCGGGCCGGTGCGAGCCCGCGGACGGCCCAAGCAGCGACCCGATTCCGAAGAGCGCCAGCGCATCCTCGCCATCGCCTGCGAGCTTTTCCTGGATGTCGGCTATGGTGGCACGACGATGGATGCAGTGGCCGGTCGCTGCCGCATTTCCAAGAAGACGCTCTATCGCCTGTTCCCGGCCAAGACCGACCTGTTCAAGGCGATGGTCGCCGATCACCGGCGGACCATGCTCGCCCTGCCGCGTCCCGACGACGATCTGCCAGCGGCCGAGGCACTGGCGGCCATATTTCGGCTCGACATCGCCGAGGTCGAGAACCGCGAGCGTCTCGCCTTCATCCGGCTGGCCGTTGCCGATGCCGACCGCTATCCGGAAATCGGCGAGGCGATCGCGCTGGAAGGGGCGCAGGCGGCGATGCATCTGCTCGCAGAGTGGCTCGGACAGCAGCAGGCGCGCGGCGCGTTGCGGCCCTTCCCGCCCGAGACGGCGGCCCGCATGCTGATGGACATGGTGTTCAGCGTGATGGTGAAGCGCTACCCGGGCGATTCGCTGATGACCAGCGAGCAGCGGGTCGGCCACGCCAGGCGCTGCATCGAGGTCTTTCTCGACGGCATGGCCGAGCGGACAATAGGCGCCTGAGCGCTGCGGCTCGGCTTCGTCTCAGCAGCAGCCCAGGCGCGTGACGTAATGCCGGGTCACGGCGCTCTCCAGCGCGGGAAGCGCCGCGGCGAGGCCGGCGCGATCGGCGATGCCGGCGCGGTAGATGCCGCGCAGCTCGTCATGGACGGCATCGAGATCGACGCCCAGCACGCGGCCATGGGCGACGATGCTGCGCCCATTGACGATCAGCTCGCGGATCTGGCGGCGGGTGGCGCGGGCGAACATCAGCTCGAGCGGATCGACCGGCATCAGCGCGTCCTCGTCGAGCGCGGCGCGGTCGAGGATCAGAAGATCGGCCGCCTGCCCTTCCGCGAGTTGGCCGCCTGCCGGCGCGCCGAGCGCGATGCGCCCGGTCTCCAGCGCCATGGCGAGCGCGTCTCGGGGCTTCAGTTTCTGATCGAAGCCCCAGCCGCCATGCAGCGACCAGAGCAGGCGCAGTTCGCGCAGCGCGTCGTCATCCTCGTCGAAGGCCTGGCCGTCGACGCCGAGCGCGACCTTGCAGCCGCGCGCCGCCATCTCGGCGACCGGCGCCAGGCCGGAGCGCAGCGCCAGGTTGGAGGAGGTGTTGGTGGCGATGACGCAGCCGGCCTCGGCGATCATCTCCAGCTCGTCGGGGCGGGCCCAGACGCAATGCGCCAGCGTCAGCCGCGGCGAGAGCAGTCCGATCTCCTTCCAGCGCTTCACGAGCCCGCCCGGGTAGGTGCGGTCGGCCCAGTCGCGCTGGTACTTCGTCTCGAAGAGATGGGTGGTGACGCGGCGCCCGGTGCGGGCGGAGGCCTCCGCGATCGCCTCCCAGAGCGCGTCCGAGCCCCATTGCGGGCCGTTGGGCGCATATTGGACATCGACCATCGGGCCGGCGATCGCGGCCGCGACGGCATCGACGCGGGCGATCTGCTCGGCGATCGGCAGCATCGGCGACAGATAGCGCGCTTCGATCTCGGCGCGGGCGACGGGGTCGAGATCGTCCAGCACGGGGGCGTGGTCGCCATAGACCAGCGGGTTCTGGTCGCGCATGCCGACGCCGAAGGCAATGCGCACGCCGATATCGCGGGCGGCGCGGGCCATGGCCGCGGCCTCCGTCGGCAGATCGGTCAGGCCCATCGGGCGGACATGGTGGATCATCACCGCGCCCTGGCCGCCGAGCGCGGCGCGCCCGAGCGGCGCCAGCGTCGCGAGATAGGGGTCGAGCGGGGCAAACAGCGCCAGCCGATGCAGCCAGAGTTCGAGCGGTCGGGCGAACCCGCCGACCGAGCTGGTGCGGATCGGGCGGGCATGATCATGCGCGTTGACCAGCGCCGGCAGCACGACGACGTCGTCCGCGGTGCCCGCCGGCGCCCCGGCGATCGCGGCGATGGTGCCGCCCTCGATCGTCAGCGCCGCATCCTGCAGGCTGCGGCGGGCGTCGAAGGCATGGCCGGCGGTGATCTGGCGCAAGTCGGTCTCCGTCGCGAAAGGGCCCCTGCCCCGGCTCAGGCCGAGGCGACGTCGGTCTTGCGGTGGGCCCAGCCGGTAACGCGCCGCTCGATCAGAGAAAACAGCACGTAGAGCGTGACGCCAAGGCCGGCCAGGACGAAGAGCCCCGCAAAAACGAGCGGCACGTTGAAGCTGGACGAGGCGATCATCATCATATTGCCGATGCCGCGGTTGGAGGCGACCGTCTCGGCCACCACCGAGCCGACGAAGGCGAGTGTGATCGCGACCTTCAGCGCCGCGAAGAAATAGGGCATCGCGCGCGGCAGGCTGACATTCCAGAGGATGTCGGTCTTCGAGGCCTTCAGCGTCTTCATCACGTCTTCCAGTTCGGGCTCGACGGTGGCGATGCCGGTCGCGACGTTCACCACGATCGGGAAGATGCAGATGATCATCGCGGTCAGGATCGCCGGCACCGTGCCGGCGCCGTACCAGAGCACGAAGATCGGCACGACCGCGACCTTGGGGATCGAGGAGAAGCCGACGAGCAGCGGATAAGCCGTGTCGTAGGCGAGCTTGGACGAGCCGATCAGGATGCCCAGCAAGAGCCCGATGACGACGCCGATGCCGAAGCCGACGATCGTCGTGTAGAGCGTCTGCCAGGTATGCGGCCAGATCGCCGGCCAGTACTGGATCAATGCCGCGATGATCTGGGTCGGGCGCGGCAGCAGGATGTCGGAGATGCCCGCCATCAGGCAGAACAGCTCCCAGAATACGAAGACGCCGATGATGAGCGCGGTCGAGGCGCCCTTCTCGCGGATGATCTCACTGACGCGTTCCATCAGAGTCCCTTCCTCACGCCGCGCCGGGCGCGTGGTTGACGATGCCGGTGCCGCCCCGCGCGCCGACGATCATCGCCCTCAGGCGCTGGTTCAGCGCCACGAAATCCGGCTCGAAGGTCATGTCGATGGTGCGCGGACGCGCGATTTCGACGGGTGAATCGTCGAGGATGCGGCCGGGCCGCGCGCTCATCACGCAGATCCGGTCGGCGAGATAGGCGGCTTCCTTGAGGTCGTGCGTGACCAGAAGCACGGTCAGCTTCTTGGAAAGCCAGAGGTCCTGCATGATCGCCCAGAGCTCCTCGCGGGTGAACTGGTCGAGCGCCCCGAAGGGCTCGTCCAGCAGCAGGAGGTCCGGGTCGTGGATCAAGGCGCGGCAGAGATTGGCGCGCTGCATCATGCCGCCGGAGAGCTGCCAGGGATATTTGTCGCCGAAGCCGCCGAGCCCGACCTGGGCCAGCAGCGCCTCGACGCGGTCGCGGTACTCGCCCTTGCGCTTGGCGCGGTAACCCTGCCGGAAGGGCGGCACGATCTTCAGCGGCAGCATGACGTTGTCGCGGATGTTGAGCCAGGGCAGCAAAGTCGGGTTCTGGTAGGCCATGCCGATGCGGATCGGCGTCGCGCCGATCTCGCGGCCGGCGACGAAGACATGGCCGGTCGAGGGCGCCAGCAATTCGCCGACCATCTTCAGGATCGTCGACTTGCCGCAGCCGGAGGGGCCGACCAGCGCGACGAATTCGCCCTCCCCGATCTTGAGCGAGGTCGGTGCCAGCGCCTGGACCGCCTTGGGCCCGCGGCCATAGGTGATCGAGGCCTCCTGGAACTCGATGAAGGTCGGCGAGGGCATCGCAGTGCCCGGTCTGATATCGGTGACGGCGGCGTTCACGGCCCGGCTCCCTCTGCGGTGATGGCAGGCGCCTGCAAACAGGCGGCCAGGGTCTGGTCGGCGTTGCGAATGGTGGGTTTCGGCATCGCCTGGATCGCCGTGACCTGGCGGCCCCAGCCGCTGGTCTCGGGGACGAGCTTGCGGTCGCGCTGGACGAAACGGCCCCGCACCAGCGTGTGGACGGGAACGCCGGTAACGCTGACGCCCTCGAACGGCGTGATCTTGCCGCGCGAGTGCAGGGTCTCCGCCCGGATCGTCTCGGTCCTGTTCATGTCGACGACGGCGATGTCGGCATGGGCGCCGGCCTCGATGCGACCCTTGTGCGGCCAGAGCCCGAAGGACTTCGCCGGGTTCTCGGCCGAAATGCGGACATAGTGCTCGAGCGTCATGCGGCCTTTCGAGACCTCGTTCAGCATCAGCGGCATCTGCGTCTCGACGCCGGGGAAGCCGCAATCGGCCTGCCAGATCACGTTCTTGGTCTTCTCCTCGACCGTATGGGGCGCGTGGTCGGTCGCGATCATGTCGACGACGCCCGATTGCAGCGCCGCCCAGATGGCTTCCGAGTCCGAGGCCTCGCGCACCGGCGGGTTGACGCGGATGATCGAGCCGAGCCGCACATAGTCGCGTGAGTCGAGCAGGAGATAGCAGGGGCAGGTCTCGCCGGTGATCTCGACGCCGCGCGCCTTGGCTTCGGCAAGCGGGCGCAGTTCGGCGGCTGAAGAGATGTGCAGGATGTGGATGCGCGCACCGGTCCACTCCGCCAGTTCCGCCGCGCGGCCGACGGCTTCCGCCGCGACGATGGCGGGGCGCGCCGCGATATGGGCGAGCGGGTCGTTGCGGCCGGCCTCCATCAGCCGCTTCTGGCGCCAGGCCATGATCGACGCGGTTTCGGCATGAAGCGAGATGCGCAGGCCCGAGGGCGCGATGATCTCGAAGCCCTCCAGCATCGCCCCCGTCGAGGGCGAGGGCAGATTGCCGAAGGTGTTGCCCATGAAGCATTTGAAGGCGTTGACGCCGCCCTCGATCAGGCCCTGGAGCTCGTCGATATTGTCCTCGGCGAGCAGGCCATAGATGCCGTAGTCGACATGGGCCTTGGCGGCCGCCTCCTGCTTCTGGCGCAGTTCCTTGACCGAGCGCGTCGGCGGATTGGTGTTGGGCATCTCGAAGACGGTGGTGGTGCCGCCCATCGCGGCGGCAGCGCTACCGGTGCGCCAGTCCTCCTTATGGGTGTAGCCGGGCTCGCGGAAATGGACATGCACGTCGATGGCGCCGGGCAACAGGAACTGGCCGGACACGTCGACCGTTTCGCGCGCCGCCGGCATCGCGGCCGGCGCGCCGACCAGCGCGATCAGCCCGTCCTTGATCGCGACATCGGCACGATAGCGGGCCTGACCGGTCACGACGGTGCCGCCCGTGAGGACGAGATCGGCGATGAAGGGCGTGTCGGTCACGGCTTCACTCACAGCATGGCCCAGCCGCCATCGACCGGCAGGTCGACGCCGGTGATCTGGCGGGAGACGTCGGAGGCGAGGAAGAGGCAGGCATTGGCCACATCCTCATCGGTCGAAACGCGCTTCAGCGCGTAGTCGGCGGCGTGCTTCTCGAAGGCTGCCTCCTCCGAGATGCCCAATCGCTTGGCCATCTCCGGCACGACCTTGCCGCGGAAGCGCGGCCCGTCGACCATGCCGGGCGCGACGCAGTTGACGTTGATGCCGTAGGGGCCGGCTTCGAGCGCGAAGCTCTTGGTAATGCCGCGCAGGCCCCATTTCGAGGCCGAATAGGCCATGCGCCCGGCGCGACCGCGCATGCCGAAGGTGCCGCCGACATTGACGATCTTGCCGCCCCTCTGCGCGATCATCGCCGGCAGGCAGGCCCGCATGGTGTTGAAGCAGCCGCGCATGTTGAGATCGACGATCTCGTCGAACTCCTCCTCCGTGGTCTCCCAGCCGGTCTTGCCGATCGGCCCCGAGCCGCCGGCGACGTTGACGAGGATGTCGATGCGCCCGCCATAGGCCGACAGCGTCTGCGCGATCGCGGCCTCGCAGTCGCCGCCCCTGGTGATGTCGCAGGCGATGACGAGGGCCTGCGCCCCCTTCGCGCGGATCTCCGCCGCGACGGGCTCAATCGCGGCGATGTCGCGGCCGATCAGGGCGAGCCTGCAGCCCTCGGCCGCGAAGGCCCGGGTGACGGCGGCGCCCATGCCCTTCGCCGGGCCGGTGATGACCGCGACGCGGCCGGTGAGGTTCAGATCCATGCTTATGTTCTCGGCAATCGGGCAGGTGTTCGCGGCGGCTCTGGGGTTTGCTGTCATTCCGGGGCGCCCCGCAGGGGCGAACCCGGAATCCACGGGCGAGGTCGCGGCCGTTTCCGACCCTCAGGGCTCACCCGGTCGTGGGCTCCGGGTTCTCGCTGCGCGAGCCCCGGAATGACGGGTGAGGTTCACCCCAGTTTGGTGACGCGATCGGCCAGCGGCGGCAGGAAGGCGCGGCTGAAGACCTCGTCGGGAGCCGGCACGCGCGGCAGGCCGTCGGCCTCGACGACGATCGCGATCGACTTCTTGAAGCGGGCATCGTCGATGTCGCCGATGCCGATCTTGGCGACCTCGGGATGGCTCATCTCGGAGGCGAGCGTCGCGATCAGACGCTCCTTCTCGACGACCTTGTTGATCAGCGGCTCGCGCCTGGCCACCGCATCGATGGCTGCGTCGTTGTCCTTCAGCGTGTCCTTCAGGCCGCGGTTGATCGCGCGCAGCAACCCTTTCAGCGCCTGCGGATTCTCGGTCGCGAGCTTGCGCGAGGCGATCATCGCGTTGGAGTAGAGATCCATCCCGTAATCGCCGAAACTGATGAAGCGGAAGTCCTTAGCCGGGTCGATGCCGACGAGCTTGGCCGAGAAGGCGATGGTGTTGACGAAGCCGAAGACGCCGTCGACCTGCCCGCGCTGCAGCATCTGCTCGCGCAGATTGGGCTGCATGTTGGTGATCGCGACCTTGGAGGCGTCGATGCCGGCGAGCTTGGCGAAGGCCGGGAAGAGCTTGAGCGCGCCGTCATTGGCGGGACCGCCGAGGGTGCGGCCTTCGAGATCCTTCGGCGTCTTGATCGGCCCGTCGGCCTTGACCGCGATGGTGAAGGGCGGGCGGTTGTACATCGCCGAGATCGCCAGCGGGGTCGGCGCACCGGCCGCACTTTTCGCCGCGAGTTGGATCAGCGCGTTGATGTCGCCGAAGCCGATGTCGTAGGAGCCCGAAGCGACCGCCCCGACCGCAGCGCCCGAGCCGTTGCCCTGGTCCATGACGATCTCGAGCCCCTCCTCGCGGAAATAGCCGCGGTCGTCGGCCAGAAAGAACCAGCCCTGCGGGCCCTGGTAGCGCCAGTTCAGGATCATCTTCAGGCGGGTGGGCGCCTGCGCCCGGGCCGGCCGCGGCAGGGCGGAGGCCAGCGCGGCGGCACCGGCGGTGAGGGTGAAACGGCGTCGGCTGATCGCGTGCGTCATGCGAACTCTCCCATCGCGGCCCTGTGCCGCGGCCATGGGAGAAGCCTAGGACGGCTTGACCGATGCCGTCTTGTGCTGACTTCTTGCATGATCTGTTCGTAAAACGCATCGCACGAAGGGCCGCGCCATGAGGCATCTGCGCCTGCTGAACTATATCGACGAGGTCGCGCGGGTGGGCTCGATCCGCAAGGCGGCGGAGCGGCTCAACATCACCGCCTCGGCGCTGAACCGGCGCGTGCAGGACGTCGAGGACGAACTCGGCACCAAGATCTTCGAGCGGCTGCCGCGCGGGGTGCGGCTGAATGCGGCGGGCGAATTGCTGATCCGGCACATCCGCAGCCAGCTCGCCGATATGGGCCGGGTGCGCTCACAGATCGAGGATCTGTCGGGTTTCCGGCGCGGCACGGTCGCGATCGCCTGCAGCCACGCGCTGGCGCATGATTTCCTGCCGGTCGAGATCGCCTCCTATCGCCGGTCGTTTCCGCTGGTCGAATTCGACGTGCGCGTCGCCAGCCATGGCGAGGCCCTGCGGGCGCTGGCGGGTTACGAGGTCGATCTCGCCCTGATCTTCCGGCTCGACACCAGCATCGGCTTCCAGATCATCGCGTCGGCCGAGCAGCGCCTCGTCGCCATCATGCGGCAGGACCATCCCCTCGCGAAGGAGGGCAGCATCCGCCTGCGGGAGTGCAGCGGCTACCCGCTGGCGCTGCCCGATCCCAGTTATGGCGGGCGTCAGCTGCTCGACCAGGCCGTCGCCAGGAGCTCGTTCAAGCTCGTCCCGGTGATCGAATCGAACTCCTTCGAGTTCCTGCGCAACTATGTCCGGCTGGAGGACGCGATCACGTTCCAGATCGAGATCGGCGCCCCCGCCAGCCTGAAGCATCGCGACGGTCTGATCTCGCGCCCGATCGACGAGCGCGACATCCAGCCGGCCCGCTTCGCGATGGGCCAGCTCCACGGCCGGCCGCTGCCCGTGGCTGCCGCGAAATTCGCCGAACAGCTCGCCGCGCGCCTCGAGACCGGCCGGTCTAGAGCCATTTCGGAACGGTGACGCGCTCGAAGGCGACGAGCCCGTCGATCAGACGGGCCGGATCGGGGTCGACGACGATCCCCTGCGAATGGGCCGGTGGCAGGAAGCCCTGGGCGATCATATGGTCGATGAAGCCCATGAAGGGCTGGTAGTAGCCTTCGATGTCGAACAGCCCGGCCGGCTTGTCGAACTCGCCGAGCTGGTTCAGCGTCCAGGCCTCCATGAACTCCTCGAGCGTGCCGATGCCGCCGGGCATGGCGACGAAGCCATCGGCGAGTTCGGCCATGCGCTCCTTGCGCGCACGCATGCCGTCGACGATCTCGTGCCGGGTCAGCCCCTCGTGGAGATGGCCGAGATCCGCCAGACGCCGGGTGATGACGCCGTGGACGGCCCCGCCCTGCGCGAGCACGGCGTCGGCGACGACGCCCATCAGCCCCTTATGCGTGCCACCATAGACGAGCGTCAGCCCGCGCCGGCCGATCTCGCCCCCGAGCCGCGCCGCGCCCTCACGATAGGCCTCGCCCAGCCCGGTGTTCGAGCCGCAGAACAGGGCGATGGCTTTCAGGTCTCTCGACATCGGCAGGGCTTCCTCGGATCGGGCGGACAGGACTGGCCCATGAAGGCAACCGGGCCAGGAAGGCAAGCGGGCGCAGCCGAGGGGCGCGTTATTTGCACTCGACAGCCCCTCCGGCCGCGGACCATCCTGCGGCCACGCCGCGCGGGAGCGATCATGACCCATCATCTCAAGGCTTCGCCCGAGACCTGCCACTGGGGCTATTTCGATGCCCGCGTGCCGCCCGCGCTGACCATCGCCAGCGGCGAGAGCGTCACGATCGAATCCGTCAGCGGCACGGTCGAGACCCTGCCGCCGGCCGGATTCCACGTTCCGCCCGAGCTGCACGCGATCCATGCGGCGCAGAAGGGCCTGCCCTTCGGGCCGCATATCCTGACCGGCGCGGTCGCGGTCGAGGGCGCCTGGCCGGGTGACGTGCTGCAGATCGACATCGAGGCGGTCTCGCTGCGGCAGGACTGGGGCTACAACCTGAACCGTCCGCTCGCCGGCACGCTGCCGGACGACTTCCCGCATTTCCACATGATGAACATCCCGCTCGACAAGGCGCGGATGGTCGGCACCCTGCCCTGGGGGCTGGAGCTGCCGCTGTCGCCCTTCTTCGGCGTGATGGGCGTGGCGCCGCCGCTGGAATGGGGGCGCTGCACCTCGATCATCCCGCGCGCCTTCGGCGGCAATCTCGACAACAAGGAACTGGTCGCTGGCACGACGCTCTATCTGCCGGTCTTCGTTCCAGGCGCGCTGTTTTCAGTCGGCGACGGCCATGGCGTGCAGGGGGATGGCGAGGTCAACGTCACCGCGATCGAGACCGCCCTGTCGGGCACCTTCCGCCTGACGGTGCGCAAGGATCTGACATTCACCTATCCCCGCGCCGAGACGCCGACCCATGTCATCACCTGCGGCATGGACCCGGACCTCGACCGCTGCGCCGAGAAGGCGCTGCGCGACATGATCGTGCTGATCGTCGAGCGCACCGGCATCACCCGCGAACAGGCCTATGCGCTGTGCTCGATGGCCGCCGACCTGCGCGTCACCCAGACGGTGAACCAGCACAAGGGCGTGCACTGCATGCTGAGAAAGAGCCTGCTCGAGCGGCGCTGACCGTCCGAACGACAACAGCCCCGCCCGAGGGGCGAGGCTGCGATTCGAGGCCGTGGGCGCCGGCTCGTCGCGCGCGAACGGCCGGGATTGCCGACGGGCGGCGTCAGGCCTTGGCGCGAGAGGCGCGCTTGGCCTTGGCGGCCGG
The DNA here is from genome assembly GCF_042466375.1 of Allobosea sp. R86505. Lineage (NCBI taxonomy): Bacteria > Pseudomonadati > Pseudomonadota > Alphaproteobacteria > Hyphomicrobiales > Alloboseaceae > Allobosea > Allobosea sp. R86505. Next base: position 4,892,374 of record NZ_JAXHPY010000001.1, read on the forward strand.
AGCGGCTGTCGCGGCTGCCTTGCGGCCCAGGCCCATCGACTTGGCGAGCGCCGAGCGCGCTTCGGCATAGGCCGGCGCGACCATCGGATAATCGGCCGGCAGGCCCCACTTGGCACGGTACTGCTCGGGAGTGAGATCGTATTTGCTGCTGAGATGGCGCTTCAAGGATTTGAAGGACTTGCCATCTTCCAGGCAAATGATCGCCTCGGGCGTGACCGACTTGCGGATCGGCACGGCCGGCACCAGCGGCGCAGCCGGCGGGGGCTCCGGCTCACCGCCCAGCTTCGCAAGTGACGCATGGACACTCGCGATGAGTTCGGCAAGGTCGCCGCGCGGGACATTATTGCGGGCGACATAGGCTGAGACGATCGAGGTCGTCAGATCGAGCAGCTCTTCGTTATTATCTGCCATGGGGCGCTCCGATCGCAGGTAGAGGGTGGAAATGCTGTGAGAACAGATTCGGCCATAGGACGAAGACAAAGCGTTGTCTATCCGCGATTGAACGAAATCTAACCGAAAAGGTTGCCAAGCCCCTTCCGTGTCGCGAGAAAGTTGGGGATATGCACGCGCCGCGTGCAGTCTCATCGCTCGAAACAGGGTACGGCGCGCTCAGAACAGGAAGTCGTCGACATCGCCCTGCGCCGGTGCGGCGACGGTCACGGACGCCGCCGCTCCGGCCACCGCCGGCAGCAGCGCGGCAACGATCGCCTGATGGATCGTGCGCTCGCCGACCATCGTGTAATTGGGCCAGACCTGGTCGTCGATGAGCTCCCGTACCGCTGCCGCCGCAGCCGGCTCGTCCGGCATCTGTGCCGTATCGCAGGAGCGCTCGAGTTCGGCGGCGCCCGAAGCGATCAGGTCGCTCATCGCACCGGCGTTCGAGAAGGACAGGCGCGCCTGGGCGACGACCGAGGCGAAGCCCCCGCCCTCCCGGGTGAGCTGGTCGAGGGCGGAACCCAGCCGATCGCCGGCGCCGCGCATGGCCGCGAGCGAGGTCCCCATCGCTTCGTTCAGCGCCGCGAAATGGGCTGCGTCGAGCCCTCCGCCCTGCTTCAGCCCGCCCGAGGCCTGCTGCATCTGCGCGAAGGTCGGCGTGAGTTGCGCGGCATCGGCCGCGACCTGGTCGGCCGCGACCTTGAGCTCCTGGGCGATGACGACGAGGCTGCGGCCGCCGGTGCCGATGCGAGCCGCCCGAAGGCCGGCATTCATGCCGATCAGGACGATGCTCGACACCGTGCCCGCGAGCGCCGCCACGGTCTGCTGGCAGGTTTCCAGAACCGTCGAGAGGGCCGCGGTCACCCGGTCGACGCCGGCGCGCGCGCGATCGCATTTGGCGAGCAGGTCGGAGGCCTCGGCCAGATCCGCCTCGAGGTCGGCCAGGAAGGAGCCGGACTTGGCTCCGTCGCCCTGATAGAGCGAACGCACCAGATCGAGCAGGCCGGCGGTGTCTCCGGCCAGCACGGCCAGCGCGGCCTCGATCGAGTCGGCGTCCTGGGCCAGGATCTGCGCGCTCTCCTGAAGCTGGGCGGCTTCGAGGCGGCGCAGCACGGTGTCGGCGACCCGGCGCGCCTCGGCGTCCAGGCCGGCGCCGGGGCCCGTGCCCGTCGCGACGGCGGAGAGCAGGCGCAGCGCCTTGATCGCGTGTTCGAGCTGCTGGCGGATGCTGTCGCCCGATTGCAGGGCGATGATGGCACCACCGGCCGCCATGGCGATCTTGCCAGAATGGGTCGCGGCGTCGCTCGTCAGCACGACCCCGCGCTGCTGGCGCGCCGCCACCTCGGCGAGCGTCTGCTCCAGCTTGTCGGCGAGGCCCGCCAGGGCGAGCCCGTAATGCCCCTCGAAATCGCGCTGCGCCTCCAGCGCCGAGCCGAGCAGCACGCTGAGATGGTCGTGGTCGCGGGCGCAGTTCTGGATGGTGCGCTGGGCCTGCGTCGTCAGGGCGACGATCTCGCTGGTGAAGTCGCCGAAGTCGCGGCCGGCGGCCTGCACCGAGACCGCCTCGATGCGGGCGCTGCGGGCCAGGATCGTGATCAGCCGCATGTGCTCGAGCAGGCGTTCGAGCGCCTGGGACGCATCCTTGCTGTGGAGCGCGAGTTCCTGCAGCACGCCGGTCTCGTGGCGCAGCCCGTGATTGATGGCCCGCAATTCACCCGCCATTGTGGAGAGCGTGGCGCCGGCCTGGGCGATATCGTCGCCCGCCAGTTCGGCCGACAGCGTCGAGAGGCGTTCCTTCAGACCCTCGAAGAGGCTCAGGCCCTCCCCGAGCTGCCCGCCCGCCCGGGCGAAGGTGACGTCGATCTCGCGGGCCGCGCCCTCGAGCGCCTGAATGATCCGCGGCAGGGCGGTGTCGTGCGCCGTCATCGTCATGCCCCCGCCACCACTCAACTCCAACGCCACACGCATGGAAAACCCCTCAGCCCGGCCCGCCCGTGGCCTGCGGCCAGGCCATGATCTCCTGCGGTACACGAGAGAGCTTGACGATCCGTTCCGCCGCGCCGAGGTCGATGGCTTCCTTCGGCATGCCGAAGACGACGCAGCTCTCGGCGTCCTGCGCCAGGGTGCGGCAACCGGCCTTGCGCATCTCCAGCAGGCCACGAGCGCCGTCGTCACCCATGCCGGTCATGATGATGCCGAGCGCATTGGCGCCGGCATATTGCGCGGCCGAGCGGAAGAGCACGTCGACCGAGGGGCGGTGACGCGAGACATGCGGCCCGTCCTTGATGGCGACGCGGTATTGCTGGCCGACGCGCTGCAGCAGCATGTGGCGGTTGCCCGGCGCGATCAGGACCCGGCCTGTCGAGACCTCGTCGCCGTCCTCGGCCTCCTTGATCTCCATGGCGCAGAGGCCGTTAAGCCGTCTGGCGAAGGCGAGGGTGAACTTCTCGGGCATGTGCTGGACGATCGCGATGCCCGGGCAGTTGGCCGGGAGTTGCTCCAGCACCTCGCGCAGCGTCTCGGTACCGCCGGTGGAAATGCCGATGCAGACGATCTTGTCGGTCGAATGCCGCACGCGGCCGAGCACCGGCGGCGGCAGGATGGCATCCGCCGTCAGTTTCTTTTCAATCTGCATGCGCGGCTCGCGCGGGCGCAGCTTGGCCTGGGCGGCGGCGCGCACGGCGTGGCGCAGGCGGTCGGCCGTTTCCATCAGGGCCGCGCGGGTGTCGATCCGCGGCTTTGGCAGCACATCGACCGCGCCGGCCTCGAGCGCATCGAACAGGGCGCGCGACCCGGCCTCGGTCAGGGTCGAGCAGATGATCACCGGGATCGGGCGCTGCGCCATGATCTTGCGCAGGAAGGTCAGCCCGTCCATGCCGGGCATCTCGATGTCGAGGATCATGACGTCGGGCAATTCGGTCTGCAGGCGCCGTGCGGCGGCAAAAGCATCGGCCGCCGTGCCCATGACCTCCATCCCGGGATCCTCGGTGAGGATCGTCGTGAGCACCTGCCGCACCGAGGCGGAATCGTCGACGATGAGGACGCGGATCGGTTTGCGGTTCATGCGGCGGACCTCGTTCCGGCCATCGGCGCCGTCTGATAGACCGTGGGGACCACCTGGCGCAGCGGGCCAACTCCGCTGCCGGCCATCGATTCGGAATGGCCCAGCATCAGGTAGCCGCCCGGGCGAAGATGCGAAGCCAGCCGCGTCAGGACGGCCTGCTGCGTCGGCTTGTCGAAATAGATCAAGACGTTGCGGCAGAAGATGACGTCGACGTCGCGGTCGAAGGGATAGGATTCGTCCATCAGGTTGAGGCGCTCGAAATACACGGTGCGCCGCAGCTCCGGCGTCACGCGCACCACGTCCTCGCGGGGATCGCGCGAGCGCATCAAGTAGCGCTGCTGCATCGCGGCCGGCACCGGCGCGACGAAGGCGCGCGGATAGATCGCGGTGCGCGCCTCGCGCAGCACTTCGGTCGAGATGTCGGTGCCCAGGATCGAGAAGCGCGCGACCTTCCCGGCGGCGACGAGGTCCTGCAGCACCATCGCCGCCGTGTAGGCTTCGGCGCCCGTCGAGGAGGCGGCGCTCCAGACCTTGAGCTGTGGCGGCCGGCCACCCTGGCGCTGCGTCAGCTGCGGCACGGCAACCTCGCGCAGGAAGTCGAAATGGCTCGGCTCGCGGAAGAAGTCCGTCTTGTTGGTGGTGACGCAATCGATCAGGTGGACGGTCTCGGCCTCCAGCCCGCCCTGATCGAAGAGATGTGCGCCATAGGCGGTGAGGCCCGCCAACTGCAGGGCCCGCACGCGCTTGCGCAGGCGCCCCTCGACCATGGTCCGCTTGGTCTGGGGCAGCTTGATGCCGACCCGCGCCTCGATGAACCTCGCGATCGCGTTGAAATGCTTGTCGGAGAGGTGATCGTAGGCGTCTGCCGCCTGCTGCTTGCTCACGTCACGCGGCCCTTTCCGCTGCCATGGCCGGCAGCTGGGGCAGGTCGTCCGCCTCCATCAGCCGCTCGAGATCGAAGACGACGATGAAGGATTCGCCCTTGCGGCCGATGCCGGCGATGTAGTTCGACTGCCAGCGGCCGCCGACGTCGGGCGCCGCTTCGGTCTGGTCGTCGTCGAGCCCGGTGACCTCGAAGACGCGGTCGGCGACGAAGCCGACGCCCATGGTGCGGCCCTTGACCGGCACGTCGAGGATGATGATCCGCGTCGCATCGGTGGGCTCGGCGCGGGGCAGCCCGAGCTTGGTGCGCAGGTCGACGATCGGGTAACCGGCGCCGCGGACATCGATCATGCCGAGCAGGAAATTCGGCGCATGCGGCAGCTTCGAGATCGGCCGCATGTCCAGGATTTCCCGGACATTGCGGATATCGATGCCGAACAGCTCCTGGTCGATGCCGAGCGTCAGATATTGGGCGGTATCAGCCATGGCGACCTCGCGTTGAAAGCGTGGGGCGGCAACCGGCCCGGGGGACCCGGGCCGGTGCACCTCGTCAGTTGCGGTGGAAGGCGGCGTCGTCCTGGTCCTCGCCGCCGGCGAGGTCGAAGGAGAAGCCGCCATTGGCGACCTTGCGGGCCGGCTTGGCAGCGGGCGCCTTCTTCGGCTGGATCGCGGCGGCCATGCTGGCGGCCTTGCCGCGCAGCTGCTTGACCGCCTTGGTGACGGGCTCGGCGGCCTGGACCGGCGTCGTCCGCTCGTCGAGCCTGAAGAAGGCGATGGTGGTCTGGAGCTGCTCGGCCTGGGCGGCGAGTTCCTCGGAGGTGGCGGAGACTTCCTCGGAGGCCGCCGCGTTCTGCTGGGTGACCTTGTCGAGCTGCTGGATCGCCTGGTTGATCTGGGTCGAGCCGACATCCTGCTCGCGGCAGGCGGCGGTGATCTCCTCGACCAGTTCCGCGGTCTTCTTGATGTCGGGCACCAGCTTGGCCAGCATCGAGCCGGCTTCCTGCGCGACCTTCACCGTGTCGACCGAGAGCGTGCCGATCTCGGCTGCGGCCGCCTGGCTGCGCTCGGCGAGCTTGCGCACCTCGGAAGCCACCACCGCGAAGCCCTTGCCGTGTTCGCCGGCGCGGGCGGCTTCCACCGCCGCGTTGAGGGCCAGCAGATCGGTCTGGCGGGCGATCTCCTGCACGATGTTGATCTTCTGGGCGATGGTCTGCATGGCATCGACCGCCTTGCCGACGGCGACGCCCGAGGCTTCGGCATCGCGCGAGGACTGGGCCGCCATCTTCTCGGTGGTGGCGGCGTTCTCGGCGTTCTGCTTCACGTTCGCCGCCATCTCCTCCATCGAGGAGGAGGCCTCCTCGGTCGACGAGGCCTGCTCTGTCGAGCCCTGCGAGAGCTGCTCGGCGCTGGCCGACAGTTCCTGCGAACCCGCCGACATGTTCTCGGCGGCGCCGCTGACCTGGGCCACCACCTCGCGCAGCTTGGTGACCATGTTCTCGAGCGCGATGCCGAGCGTGTCCTTCTCGGACAGCGGCTTGGTCTCGACCGTGAGGTCCCCCGAGGCGATCGAATCCGCGACCGCCGCGGTGGCGTTGAGATTGGCGGTCATGGTGTTGAGCGAGGTCACGAGATCGCTGATCTCGTCATTGCTGTTCACCGCGATGGTCTGGCTGAGATCGCCGATGGCGACGGCATTGGCGAGGCCGACGGCGCTGGCCAGGCCGCGGCTGATGCTGAGCGCGATCCAGGTGGCGGCGGCGATTGCGATCAGGAAGGTGCCGAGGACGATCGCCAGAAGAAGGTTCTTGAAGAAGGCCGCCTCGTCCTGCGCCGCCTTGCTGATCTCGGCCATCTGGGCGTCGACCATCTTGCTGTAGGCGCTGTAGGCCTCCGTCGCCTGCACGGCCGTGGTGCGAACCTCGGTGGTGGACAGGGTCGTCGCCTTGATCGGACCGGCTTCGGCGGCGATCTTCGCGACGCGCAGGATCGAATCGATCGCGTTGTCGAAGGCGCCGAGCATCGGCCCGGTCGCGATGCCGAACTCCTGCATCGGCGCGGCGCCCTTGGCGAGCACCTGCCGGACCACGGCGGCCTGGCTCTCGATCTGCTTGTGATCGCGTTCGATCTCCTCAACCGTCGTGCCCGAGAGCATGACCGAGACGAGGCGCGAGAGGCGCAGCCATTCGAGGCGGGCGTTGAACATCCCGATGCCGGCGCGCAGCATCTCGGGCGAGGCCGTGGGGGCGGTGGCGGCCGCGATGACGGGGTTGGTCGTCGCGGTGACGGCCGAGATCAGGGGCTGCGTCTCGCTGTCCCAGAGCGCGGCGGCACGGCTGGCTGAGTTCAGCTTGGCATAGGCGAGCGCGCGCGACTGGGCGTCGACATAGGCCTTGCGCTTGGCATGGGCCTCGTCGAGCAGCTTCCGGCCGGCCGGGCTGGCGAGATGATGAAGCTCGCCATGCAGCTTTTCGGTTTCGGCCCGCAGCGTCGCGTTGTCGGCGACGAAGCGCGCGATGTCCTGGTCGGTCTTGGCCAGAAGCGCATTCTTCTCGGCGCGAATCTCTTGCAGCATGCGGCTGTTGAGTTCGTCGAGCGCCTCGACGCGCTTGGACTGCTGGATGATTTCGTTCTGGGATTCGGCCAGTGCGCCGAGCTTCCAGTAGGCGAGGCCGCCGGCCGCCGTCGAGAGGGCAATGACGACGCCGAAGGCGCCGGCCAGCTTGGCTTTGATGGTCAAACGCATGACAGGACTCGTACTGCTAGAGGGAAACTTGAGGGTTGGTGGCGGCCGTCATCCCGCGATGACGGCCGCTCCGGTCAGGAGGCCCGGCTGAACGTGGCGTCGCGCTCGTCGCCGGCATCGTCGAGATCAAAGTCGAAGCCGCCCTTCGAGCCCTTGGTGGAGCGGGCCGGCGCTGCCGCCTTGCGAGGCTGGGCGACGGCCTTCATCTGCTTCGCCTTGGCCTTGAGCTGGCTGACCGCGCGGTCGGTCGCGGCGCCGCTGTCGTCCGTCTTGAAGAAGGCGATGGTGGCCTGGAGCTGCTCGGCCTGGGAGGCGAGTTCCTCGGACGTCGCCGAGACCTCCTCGGAGGCGGCCGCATTCTGCTGCGTGACCTTGTCGAGCTGCTGGATCGCCTGGTTGATCTGGCTGGAGCCGACATCCTGCTCGCGGCAGGCGGCGGTGATCTCCTCGACCAGCTCGGCGGTCTTCTTGATGTCGGGCACCAGCTTGGCCAGCATCGAGCCGGCCTCCTGGGCGACCTTCACCGTGTCGACCGAGAGCGTGCCGATCTCGGCGGCAGCCGCCTGGCTGCGCTCGGCCAGCTTGCGCACCTCGGAGGCGACCACCGCGAAGCCCTTGCCGTGTTCGCCGGCACGGGCGGCTTCGACCGCCGCGTTCAGCGCCAGCAGATCGGTCTGGCGCGCGATCTCCTGCACGATGTTGATCTTCTGGGCGATGGTCTGCATCGCGTCGACCGCCTTGCCGACGGCGACGCCCGAGGCTTCGGCATCCTGAGCCGACTGAACCGCCATCTTTTCCGTGGTGGCGGCGTTCTCGGCGTTCTGCTTCACATTGGCCGCCATCTCCTCCATCGAGGAGGAGGCCTCCTCGGTCGACGAGGCCTGCTCTGTCGAGCCCTGCGAGAGCTGCTCGGCGCTGGCCGACAGTTCCTGCGAACCCGCCGACATGTTCTCGGCGGCCTTGGTGGCGTCGCCGACGACTTCGCGGAGCTTCTCGACCGTTCCGTTGAGCGCCGTCAGGAGGTCGCCGACCTCGTCATTGGACTTCGGCTCCACCGTGCGCGTCAGATCACCCGTGGCGACGGCGTTGGCGAGTGCCACCGCTCCGCCGATGCCGCGGCTGATGCCGATGGCGATCCAGGTCGCCGCCGCCAGGCCGATCAGCGCGGATGCCGCCAGGATCGCGACGAGGAGCATTTCGGCGAAGAGTGCGGCGGCCGTCCCAGCGGCTCCCATCTCGTCCATGCGCTTCTCGACATAGTGCGCATAGCCTTCAACAGCCGCCAGCGAATCGCTGAGTGCCTTGCGGCCTTCGCTGCGGCTCAGTTCGGCCGCACGGATGACGCCGCCCTCGCGGGCGATGTCGACGGCGCGGAGCGCGACGGCCTCGACCTGGCCGACCCGGCTCTGCAGCGTCTCGGCGGCGATTCCGAGGGCTGTCAGCCGCTCCGCCGCCATATCGGCCGCCCGCTTCAACCTTTCCATCTCGGCCAGTGCCGTCCGGCGGCGCTCGTCGAGGGCATTGAGCGAATTCGCGGTGAAGGTTTCGACTAGCGAGCGCAGCATCCGCGCCGTCTGGTAGCGGGCGGCGACGACCTGGCGAGCAGCCTGTTCGTGCTCGACCGAGCCCCGGTTCTTGTCGAGTTCAGCCAGCAGACTGTCGAGGGCCGCGTTCTGCGCGGCGAGAACGGCCTGCCCCTCGGTCTGCCAGAGGGCATCCGCCCGCGCCGCGGAGTGCAGCTTGGCGTTGCGGATAATCGTGTCCTGTACCTCGTTCAGCGCCTTGGCCGTGGCCATCACCTGGTCCATCAGCCGCTTGCCCTGTTCGGACGCAGAGGCATGAATGTCCGCGCTGAGTTGGGTCACCTTCTGGCGCCGTGCGATGAGCTCGGCAGCGGCCGCCTCGAGTTCAGCCTCCGAGGAGGCGATGATGGCGTTCTTCTCGGCCCGAACCTGGCCCTGGAGCTCATTCTGCAACTCGCCGAGCTTGACGATGCGATGGCCCTGGCCAACGATTTCTTGCTGCGAGCGGTCGAGCGCGGCGAGCTGTTGATAGGCCACGCCGCCTGCGACCATCGACAAGCCGATGATCCCACCGAACGTCACGAACAGTTTGGCCTTGATCGAGAAGCGCATCGGAAGCCCCCTTCGCCCCAGCAAGTGGGAAATCGTACTCAGCCCAGAATTCGGGCCATGTCGGGAACGATGACGAACTCATCGCCCCATTTGGTGATGAAACGGATGAATTCGGGCCGCCAATGGCTGCCCAGCCGCGGCGTCTGCTGCATCTGCCGCGTCGAGACTTCGGTGACCTCGTAGACCTTGTCGGCGAGCAGCCCGAGGGTGACGGGGTCGCCGTCAATCTCGACCTCGATCACGACGATGCGCGTGTCGGCGGTCTGCTCGGTCTTGGCCATGCCGAAGCGGATGCGCAGATCCGCGAGCGGGATGACGTTGCCGCGGACATTGACCAGCGCCGGCAGGAAGCTGCGGGCGCCGGCGACGCGCGTCACCGGCACGGGGTCGATGATCTCGCGGACCATGTCGGTCTCGATCGCGAAGATCTCGTTGCCGAGACCGACCATCAGCACCTGCAGGCGGGTTTCGGTTGCCGGCGGCAGGCCCGTGGCGCCCGCCTGCGGGTTTGCTTGCATCTGAGCCTGGCTCATCACGCGGCCTCCGGGGTTCTGTCGCTCTCGGCGCGGGACTGGCCGAGCGTGACGAGCTGGGCGACGTCCAGGATCAGCGCCGCCGAGCCATCGCCGAGGATGGTCGCGCCGGAGAACATGGTGACGTCGGAATGCAGCTTCGACAGCGACTTGATCACCGTCTGGTGGCTGCCGATGATCTGGTCGACGACGAGGCCGACGCGGGTGTCGCCGATCGAGGTGACGATGACCTTCTGGTGGGGATCGGGCTGGCCGTCGGCATCGAAGACGTCACGCAGCCGCAGGAAGGGCACGAGGTCGCCGCGGACATTGAGGAAACTGCGGCCCTTGGCGCGGGCTTCCGCCTCCGCCGTCAGCTCGATGCACTCCTCCACCGCCGAGAGCGGGATGATGTAGCGCCCCTCGCCGACCCGGATCAGCAGGCCGTCGATGATGGCCAGCGTCAGCGGCAGGCGCAGCGTCACCGAGGAGCCGTGGCCCGGGATCGTCGTCAGGTCGATCGTGCCGCGCATCGCCTCGATGGTGCGCTTGACCACGTCCATGCCGACGCCGCGGCCCGAGAGCGCCGAGATCGTCTTGGCGGTCGAGAAGCCCGGATGAAACAGGAACTGGTGGATCTCGTGCTCGCTGAGATTGGCGCCGGGCGGGATCAGCCCGTTCTCCTCGGCCTTGGCGCGGATGCGGGCGGTGTTGAGGCCGGCGCCGTCGTCCTGAACCGTGACAAGGACCTGCGCGCCGACATAACGGGCGGCGAGCTCGATGCGGCCGGTGGCGGATTTGGCGGTTCTGGCGCGGTCCTCGGCGTTCTCGATGCCGTGGTCGATGGCATTGCGGATGAGATGCACCAGCGGATCGGCGAGACGCTCGATCATGGTCTTGTCCATCTCGGTGTCCTCGCCGACCGTGACGAAGTCGACCGGCTTTCCGAGATCGCGCGAGAGGTCGTGGACGAGGCGGCGGAAGCGGCCGAAGAGCGAGCCCATCGGCACCATGCGCACGCCCATGGTCGAATCGCGCAGGCCCGAGGCCAGGCGCTCGATCTCCTCGGCGATCGCCTTGATCGCGAGATCGGTGCCCGAATGGGCGATCTGGCTGAGGCGGGCCTGGGCGATGACGAGTTCGCCGACGCGGTCCATCAGCTCGTCGAGGCGCTCGGCCTGGACGCGCACCGTCGTGCCCTTGTCCTCGGCGCGGCGGTTCAGCTCAGCCTTCTCGGGTGCGGGCGCAGCCGCACGGGCGGCCGGAGCAGGAGCGGTCTCGGCCTTGGTCACGGGCTCTACGGCGGCGGCGGGCGCCGCATCGCCCGGCATCGACATGTCGAGGCCGAAACCGGCCTGCCCGCCTGCATCGAGCGGGGTGATAACGAGCTTCATCTCGTCGCGGACGAACATGAAGACGTCCTCGATGTCGTCCTGCGAGCAGGCGCTCTCGAGCGTCACCGTCCAGGTGACCAGGCAGGTCTCGGGGTCGAGTTCCTCGAGCACGGGAATCGCAGCAGTATCGGCCTCGACCGTGCAGGGGCCGAGCGCGCGCAGATCGTCGAGCAGGACGAGCGGGTTGGTGCCGTTGCGCAGGATGCCGGGCTCGAAGGCGATCTCGATGCGCCAGCCGGCGGAAACGGGAGCCTCCGGCGCCGCCTCGGCGGCGGGCTCCACCGGGGCGGCGGCCTTCGCCGCGGCCGGGCCGGCGCCGATCAGGCGCTGCAGCTCCTCGACGATCGCCTCGCCGATGATCGGGTCGGTCGAATCGGGGTCCTCGATCAGCGTGCGGATGTAGTCGCGCGCCGAGAGGGAGACCGTGACGATCTCATGGTTGGCGTCGATCTTGCCTTTGCGGATCAGGTCGAAGGCCGTCTCGAAATCATGGGTGAAGGCCGCGACCTTGTCGAAGCCGAACATCGCGCCCGAGCCCTTGATCGTGTGCAGCGCGCGGAAGGCGGCGTCGATCAGGTCGCGGTTCTGCGGCGTCTGGCCGAGGTCGAGCAGCACCGTCTCGAGCGAATCGAGCAGCTCGGACGCTTCCTGCCGGAATGTTTCCGTCGGATCGAGTTCCATCAGGCCCTCACGAGTTTGGCGACGACGGCGAGCAGCTGCTCGGGCTTGAACGGCTTGGTGATCCAGCCCGTCGCGCCGGCGGCCTTGGCCTCCTGCTTGACGGCGTCGTCGGATTCGGTGGTCAGGAAGACGATGGGCGTGCCCATGAAGGCCGGCAGGGCGCGCAGGGCCTTGATCATCTGCATGCCGTTCATCACCGGCATGTTGAGATCGGTGATGACGAGGTCGAAGCTCTGCGCCTTGGCCTTGGCCAGCCCCTCCGCGCCGTCGCCGGCCTCGACGACGTTGTGCCCGGCCGGTCCCAGCACGAGCTTGATCATCTGCCGGACGCTCGGCGAATCGTCGACGGTGAGGATGTTGGCCATGGTCAGATCCCAGACAGTTCGGAAGGCATCGTGCCGGGCGGCGTCACGCCGGCCCGGTGGAAGGCGGAAGCGACGACGTCGCTCATGCTGGTGAGGGTGAAGGGCAGGTCGCGGGCGGCGCAGCTACGGCTGGCGGCCAGGAGTGTCTGCACGAAGGTGATGTCGGCCTGCTCGACGCCGGCGCAGTCGATCTCGATCCCGGACCCAGCCTCGAGAAGACCGGCCAGTGAGGCGGCCGTCGCCTTGGCGTGACGAAGCGTACAATCTGCCCCCGCAGCAAATGATGCCAGGCCTCTGGCACTGTTCTTGCTCATCACGCCCCTCACTAACACTTATACCAACGGCCATAGCGGCTGACTCACGGGGGTCTTTTCGGCGGCTCGTTTCGCTGATTCCATGTGCGCGAGGAGGATTCGCGCCATGGCTGCTGCGGTGAAGCTTCGAACGGACTACTCGGCCCTCGACCTGCGTCGGCTTGCGGCGGGGTCGAGGCACGCCAACCAGAGCCGCCGGCTTCTGTCGCTGGCGGCGGTTCTCGACGGTATGGATCGGGAGCAGGCCGCGCGGATCGGCGGCATGGATCGCCAGACGCTGCGCGACTGGGTTCACCGGTTCAACGAAGGCGGCCCCGACGGGCTGAAGGACATTCGTTCCAAGGGACATCCGCCCAGGCTCTCAACCGATCAGCTCGCCGCCTTGGCGGCCATCGTCGAGACGGGCCCCGACCGGGCCGTCAATGGCGTGGTGCGCTGGCGGCGCATCGACCTGCAGAAGGTCGTTCGTGAGCGCTTCGGCGTTGATTATCACGAGCGCACGATCGGGAAGCTTCTGAAGCAGATCGGCTTTTCCCACATCAGCGCGCGCCCGCACCACCCGGCGCAGGACGCGCGCGTGATCGAGGCGTTCAAAAAAACTTCGCGGTGACGCTGGGGGCCCATCTCGCCCATGTGCCGAAGCGCAAGCCGATCGAACTCTGGTTCCAGGACGAAGCCCGCATCGGCCAGAAGAACGGCCTGGTCCGGCAATGGGCCAGGCGCGGAACCAGGCCGCGCCAGCCCGCCGACCAGCGCTACGAGAGCGCCTATCTGTTCGGGGCGATCTGCCCGGCCCGCGGCGTCGGCGCGGCGCTCGCCATGCCCTTCGCCGATACCCACGCCATGCAGGCCCATCTCGACGAGATCGCCAGGACGGTCGCGAAGGGCGCCCATGCCGTCCTACTGCTCGATCGCGCCGGATGGCACACCACGGCCAAGCTCGTCGTGCCGAAAAACATCTCGCTGATCTTCCTGCCCTCGCGCTCGCCCGAACTGAACCCGGTCGAGAACATCTGGCAGTATCTGCGCGCGAACTGGCTCTCAAACCGCGTCTTCGACACCTACGACGACATCATCGACGCCGCCTGCGACGCGTGGAACCGCCTCGTCGATCAGCCCAGGACCATCACATCCATCGGGAGGCGTGAATGGGCGCATATCGGTCAGGAATGAGGGCCGTTGGTATTACAGCAACTTGAAACCCCTCGTTCCATACCGAGAATTTAAGCGAATAAATTTATAATTCACTTAAAAATGCAGTTTTTTATATTAACGTCTTTTCCACGAAGATTCGTCTCCGGAGTCAGCGACGCGCAGGCGGAGTCGGCGCCGCCCGGGATCGCAGCATTTGAGTAACCATGCCGGAGGGTGTTGCTTTACGTTTGGGCAACTAGCCGCCCGGCGGGCTCCGAGACTGCCCTGCGGATCGCCCTGGCACGGTCGTGCCAGAATGGGTCAGCGGCGGCGGCGGGTCTGGGAGGGCTGTTCGCCGAAGGCGTTGCGATAATCGAGGGCGAAGTGCCCGCGGTTGACGAAGCCCCAGTGCCGGGCGATCGCCTCGATCGAGCGCGTGGAGCCCGGCTCGAGCAGTTCGGCGCGCACCGCGGCCAGGCGCACCTGTTTGATGTAGTCGTGCGGCGAGATCTGCTTGTGCTTGCGGAAGCCTTCCTGCAGCGAGCGCAGGCCGATGCCGACGGCGTCGGCGACCTCCTGGACGGTGAGCGGCCCGTCCCTGTGCGCGTCGATGAAGGCGACCGCCCGCCGGATCTGCCAGGGCGCCGGGGCCGCCGTCCTCTCGAACCAGGAGGCGTAGCGGTGCGGGAAGCGCGCCAGGACCAGCATGACCAGCGCATCGCGCAGCAGCCTCGCCGCCTGCGGCGCCGACGCCAGCGGGGCGTCGCCGGAGAGGCCCGACTCGATCGCGCTCATCATCGCAACGATCGTCGCGCCCTCGGGGGCCGCCACATCGAAGGTGCCGGCAATGTCCAGTTGCCCGGGCGCGGGCCGCTCGAAGGCGGCCTGAAGGATGCGGGCGACCTCCTCGCCCGGCAGGGTGAAGGTCGTGTGCACGCTGCCACGCCCGTATTCAGCCGATTCGCAGAGGCCGGTGTTGAGCACGAGCCCGCGTCCCGGCACCGCGGCAAGCGTCTGCCGGCCCGCCGAAAACAGGCTTCCCCGGCGGCGACAATGCGGATGGTGAGATCGTCCGTGGCACCGCCGTGTTTCAGCCGCATCCCGGCGGGATATTCGGCCCGGATGATGTGGGCGCCCGCCAGCGACTGTGCCGACAGCCTGGCCTCGAAGCCGTCGACGCCGAGCGGCTCCAGCCTGAGATCGCGGCGCAGGAGAGCGTTGAGCCAGGCCTGTGTCTCGGCGATGTCGCGGCTGACGAAGACGTGGGCAGACCCGCCGGGAGAGTCCTCGGCCGTCGGCGGGTCAGCGGGTCGTGGCGGCTGCATCGTCGTCACAGCCCTAGATGACGACGCTGACCTTTGGTTAGCAAGCCCCCTCGGCGCGCAGTGCGCCTGCCACCGACGGGACACGGGTCGGCCGTGCCGCAGGACCGGACAAGGAGAACAGCGACCATGCAGCAGGACCTCCCGGGCAAGCCTCGTCGCGAAACCGGCGACACGGCCCAGTCCGTCATCGATTTCTGGCGCGATGCCGGCCCCGAGCGCTGGTTCAGGAAGGACGCGGCGTTCGACGGCTTGTTCCGCGAGCGCTTCATGACCCTGCACTTCGCGGCGGCGCGGCGGGAGCTCGATGCCTGGGCGGGCACTGCGGCGGGCAGCCTGGCGCTGGCGATCCTGCTCGACCAGTTCCCGCGCAACAGCTTCCGCGGAACGGCGCATATGTACGCCACCGACCCGCTGGCCCGGCATTTCGCGCGGTTGGCGCAGGCGCGCGGCCATGGCGCAGCGACGGAGCCGGCGCTGCGGCTGTTCCTGCACCTGCCCTTCTGCCATTCGGAGGATCTGGCGGACCAGGATCTCTCGGTCGCGCTCAGCACGCCGCTCGGCGGCGAGGCGGCGGAGCATGCCGAAGGCCACCGCGCGGTGATCCGCCGCTTCGGGCGCTTCCCGCACCGCAATGCGCTGCTCGGGCGGGAGACGACGCCGGAGGAGGCCACCTTCCTGGCGGAGGGCGGCTTCGCGGGCTGAGGGCGGTCAGCCCTTCGGGATCAGACCGGCGGCCGCGCCCGCCTCCAGCGCCGCGTCGCTCTCGTCCTTGAGCTTGACGCCGGTCAGCGAGCGACGGAAGCCCTGGTCGATCAGCCAGGCGAGCCTGAAGGCCGCCTCGGCGAAGTCCAGCCCGCCGGGGCGGATGTTGGAAATGCAGTTGCGGGCCTCGTCGGTCAGGCCGATCCGCGGCGCGAAGGTGAGATAGGCGCCGAGCGAATCGGGTGAGGACAGGCCCGGCCGCTCGCCGATCAGGACGAGGACCATGCGCGCGCCCAGCGCCTGGCCCGCCGCATCCCCCAGTGCCACACGCGCCTGAGAAGCGATGACGACAGGCGCCAGCGTCAACGTCTGGCGCCTAAGGTGCGGCAGCAGCGCCTCGACCAGCGGCGCGGCGTTCTGGTGAACGGCGGTGGAGGACAGGCCGTCGGCGATAACGATGGCGAGATCGAACCGGCCCTGCCGGGCTTGCAGCGCAGCGAGACTCTGCGGCGACAGGCTGCGCCCCCAATCCGGCCGGCGCAGATAATCGGCGCGCGAACGGGCCGCGCTTTCGACCGGCAGCGTCTCAACCCCGAGCCTCGCGAGGGCTGCGGCGACCTCCTCGGGGCGGAACGGCGTGTGCACCGCATCACGCGCCTGGGCATGGGCGAGGCCGAAGCGCAGCACCTCGCGCATCGGCAGCGAGGCGCCGGCCCGGCCGAGCGCGATGCGGGCGGGGGTGAGCCGCGCGAGCTCGGCGAAGCGGTTCGGGGCCGGCGGTGTCTGCGGCCCGCTCATGCGGCACGGTCCTGCAGGGCGGCGAGCAGGGCCGGCCCGCCCTGCCCGGCGCTGAGGCGCCCGGCCGCGTCGGTGATGTCCATGCGGGCGAGCCAGTCCTCGAATTCCGGGGCGCGCTTCAGGCCGAGCACCTCGCGGATGTAGAGCTGGTCGTGGAAGGAGGTCGACTGGTAGTTCAGCATCACGTCGTCGGCACCGGGGACGCCCATGATGAAGTTGACGCCGGCCGTGCCCAGCAAGGTGAGCAGCGTGTCCATGTCGTCCTGATCGGCCTCGGCATGGTTGGTGTAACAGATGTCGCAGCCCATCGGCACGCCCATCAGCTTGCCGCAGAAATGGTCCTCCAGCCCGGCGCGGATGATCTGCTTGCCGTCATAGAGATATTCCGGGCCGATGAAGCCGACGACGGTGTTGACCAGAAGCGGCTGATAGGCGCGGCAGACGGCATAGGCGCGCGCCTCGAGCGTCTGCTGGTCGACGCCGTGATGGGCGTTGGCCGAGAGTGCCGAACCCTGCCCGGTCTCGAAATACATCAGGTTGTCGCCGACCGTGCCGCGCTTCTGCGAACGGCCGGCCTCCAGCCCCTCCTGCAGCAGCGCCAGCGTGACGCCGAAGGAGGCGTTGGCGGCTTGCGTGCCCGCGACCGACTGGAAGACGAGATCGACCGGCGCGCCCTGTTCGATCAGCGCAATCGAGGAGGTGACATGGGTCAGGATGCAGGCCTGCGTCGGAATGTCGAAGCGCGCGATCAACTCGTCGAGCAGGCGAAGGAGTTCGCCGATCCGGGCCGTGCTGTCGGAGGCCGGGTTGATGCCGATGACCGCATCGCCGCAGCCATAGCTCAGGCCGTCGATCGTCACGGCGAGGATGCCGGCGGCATCGTCGGTCGGGTGGTTGGGCTGAATGCGCACCGCCATGCGGCCCGCCAGACCGAGCGTGTTGCGGAAGCGCGTGACGACGCGGCATTTGCGGGCGACGAGGATCAAATCCTGGTTGCGCATCAGCTTGGAGACCGCGGCTGCCATCTCCGGCGTCATGCCCGGCGCGAGCTTGGCGAGGACCTCCGTCGTCGCGGCGTCCGAACAGAGCCAGTCGCGGAAGGCGCCGACCGTCAGCGAAGCGACGGGAGCGAAGGCCGCCGCATCGTGGCCGTCGACGATCAGCCGGGTGACCTCGTCGGTCTCATAGGGGATCAGCGCCTCGTGCAGGAAGGTCCGCAGCGGCAAATCGGCGAGCGCCATCCTCGCCGCCATCATCTCCTCCATCGACTCGGCCGAAAGCCCGGCCAGCCGGTCGCCCGAGCGCGGCGGCGTCGCCTTCGCCATCAGCTCCTTCAGATCGCTGAAGAGATAGCTGCGCGTGCCGATCGCGACGCGATACCCCATCGACACTCTCCCGGGCGAACGGCCCGACGGCCGCGCCGCCATAACAACCCTTCGAGAGGGTCCAAGCAAGCGGCGGGCCGGGCTTCCGCTCGCTCAAGGCCGCGGGCCGGGGTCGCCTCGGACGTGAGGCCCCGCGCACAGTCCATTCGCACTTAAGCGCCATTGCCGCCACAGGCCGTGCCGCTTATCCGTTGGCGCAGAGCGGGAGCGCACCCGCCGCAGCCCCGAGGGACGCCATGGCCGCAGCCGACGAGACCGACCGCCGCACGATCGGCCGTTTCGACTATGTCGTGATCGGCGCGGGTTCGGCGGGCTGCGTCGTCGCCAACCGGCTGTCGCGCAACCCCAAGACACGGGTGCTGATGCTGGAGGCCGGCGGTCGCGACGACTGGATCTGGTTCCACATTCCGGTCGGCTATCTCTTCGCCATCGGCAATCCGCGCGCCGACTGGCTGTTCAAGACGGAGGCCCAGCCGGGCCTGGGCGGCCGGGCGCTGGCCTATCCGCGCGGCAAGGTCGTCGGCGGCTCCTCGGCGATCAACGCCATGGTCTATATGCGCGGCCAGGCCGCCGACTATGATGGCTGGCGCCAGCTCGGGCTCTCCGGCTGGGGCTGGGACGACGTGCTGCCCTATTTCCTCAAGCACGAGGACCATATCGGTCCGGGCGAGAGCGGCCTGCACCGCAGCGGCGGGGAATGGCGCGTCGAGCACCCGCGCGTGCGCTGGGCGATCCTCGACGCCATCCGCGAGGCTGCGGCCGAGGCCGGGATCGCCAAGATCGACGACTTCAACACCGGCGACAACGAGGGCTCCTCCTATTTCCAGGTCAATCAGCGGCGCGGGCGGCGGCTGAGCGCCTTCAACGCCTTCCTGCGGCCGGTGCTCGACGCGCGCGAGGACAATCTGCGGCTGGAGATCAAGGTGCTCGTCGAGCGCGTCGTGATCGAGGACGGCCGTGCGACGGCGGTCGAGTTCACGCATGGCGGCGAGAAGCTGCGGGCCGAGGTCTCGGGCGAGGTTGTGCTCTCGGCCGGCGCGATCGGCTCGCCGGCGCTGCTCGAGCGATCGGGCATCGGCGACGGGGCGCGGCTGCAGGGCCTGGGCATCGCGACTGTGGCGGACTTGCCCGGCGTCGGCGAGAACCTGCAGGACCATCTCCAGATCCGCCCCGTCTACAAGGTCGAGGGCGTGCGCACCCTCAACAGCGACTACGCCAAGATCTGGCGCCGGCCGCTGATGGCGCTGCAATATGCGGCGATGCGCAGCGGGCCGCTGACGATGGCGCCCTCGCAGGTCGGCGCCTTCGCCAAATCCTCGCCCGAGCACGCAACCGCCAATCTGCAGTATCATTTCCAGCCGCTCTCGCTGGATTCCTGGGGCTCGGGGCTGCACAACTTCGACGCCTTCACCGCCAGCGTCTGCAATCTGCGCCCGACCAGCCGCGGCCATGTCCATATCGCGACGCCCCACGCCGAGGACGCGCCCGCGATCTCGCCGAACTATCTCGACACGCAGGCCGACCGGCAGGTCGCGATCGACGCGATGAAGCTGACGCGCCGCATCGTCGCGCAGGCGCCGCTTTCGCGCTTCCGGCCGCAGGAGCATCTGCCGGGCCCGGCGGCGACGAGCGACGAGGATTTGCTGGACGCCTCGGCCCGGCTCGGCACCACGATCTTCCATCCCGTCGGCACCGCGAAGATGGGCCGACCGGACGATGCCCGCGCCGTGCTCGACGAGCGGCTGCGGGTGCGCGGCGTGGCGGGCCTGCGCGTCATCGACGCCTCCGTCATGCCCGCCATCACCTCCGGCAACACCGCCAACCCGACGATGATGATCGCCGAGAAGGGCGCGGCGATGATGCTGGAGGATGCGAAGGCGGGGTGAAAAGGGCTTGTCTTGCCCGCTGGCCTCGTCGTCATTCCGGACAAGCCGCGACGCGACGTAGCTCCGAATCCATCATTGTGCGCCTTCCTCGGCGGACTCAGGCCCTACGATGGATTCCGGGTCTCCGCTTCGCTGCGCCCGGAATGACGGCGCGTGTGGTGAAAAGGCCTCAGAATTGCTGGGATTGCGCAGGATGAGACGGTGAGTTGACGCGCGCTGCGCAAGGACGATCGATGACCGAGCTACCGCCCCGAGGCGAAACACGCGGCGCCCTCGCCCGCCTCCTCTTCGCCCTCCTGCGGGCGGTGCTGACCGTCATCGTCGTCTTCGACGAGATCGCCCGGCCGCTCTACCGGCCACTGATCGACTGGGTGGCGTCACTGCGGATCGTGGCGCGAGCGGAGGCCGTGATCGCGCGGCAGTCACGGCTGTCGATCCTGGCGCTGCTGGCGGTCCCATTCGCGATCGCCGAGCCGCTGAAGCTGCTCGGGCTGGTGATGATGGCCGATGGCCGGTTCCGGACCGGGCTCGCCGTCTTCGCCTTCGCCCATCTCGTCAGCTTCCTGCTGGTCGAGCGCATCTACCACGCCGGCCGGGAGAAATTGCTGACCTATGGCTGGCTGAACGGGCTGATGACCCTGCTCGACCGGCTGCGGCGCCGGGCGCTCGACTGGGTCCGCAGCAGTGCGGCCTATGCCTTCGCGCTCCGCGCCCGCGACGCGGCGCGCCGCTGGTGGCGCGGCTTGCGGGCGTGAGTGCGGCGCGACATTCAGCCTGGCGAGGAAACACCCGTCATCCCGGACAAGCCGCGAAGCGGCGACGCTCCGGGATCCATCATAAGGCGATGTCGCGTCCTATGATGGATCCCGGGGCAGGCCCGGGATGACGAGGTGGTTCCGAGGGCGCTGGTCAGACCACCTGATTGCGCAAGGTCGTCTCGCCGCGCGCGAGCCTGGCGAGGTTCTCCACGAGGAGGTCGACGACGTTGGTTTCGTAGGCGCGGGTCTCGCCGGCGCTGTGGGGCGTGACGATGACGTTCTTCATCGCCCAGAGCGGTGAGGCCGCCGCCAGCGGCTCCTCGACGAAGGTGTCGAGCCCGGCCCCGGCAATGCGGCCTTCGCTCAGGGCAGCGACCAGAGCGGGCTCGTCGACGACCTTACCCCGTGCGACGTTGATCAGCAGCGCGCCGGGCTTCATCGCCCCAAGCGCCGCCGCGTCGATCAGGTTCTCGGTTTCGGGCGTCAGCGGGCAGGTCAGCGCGACGATATCGGCCTGAGCCAGAACCTCGTGGAGCTGGTCGGGCCGGACGATCGCCTCGATATCGGGATGCGGCTGCGGGCAGCGGCGCACGCCGATGACACGCAGGCCGAAAGCGGCTGCCAGCGTCGCCAGCCGCAGGCCGATGCGGCCCAAGCCCACGATGACCAGCGTCTTGCCGCCGAGTTCGTCCTCGCGCCGCGCGCGGTCGCCGATCATCGGGCGCCAGGTTGCGGCGGTCTGGTTGTCGCGGGCGAGGTGGATCTGGCGGGTCAGGCCGAGGATCAGCGCCATGGCGTGCTCGGAGACGGCCCGCTCATTGGCTCCCTGAGCGCTCGCCAGCCGAATGCCGGCCGCCGCAAAGGCGGCCTTGTCGTACTGGTCGGTGCCGGCGCTGACCGACTGCACGAAGCGCAGCTTGGGGCAGGACGCGATCAGCTCGTTGCGCCAGAGCCCGGAGACCACGACCACATCGGCCTCGGGGGCCCGCGCCTTCAAGTCGTCGAGGGAGCGCACCTCGAAGCTCTTGGCGGCATGGCCGCGCGTCGCGAACTCGTCCTGCAACTGATAGGCGGCGTGGGCGAAACAGATGGTCAGGTCGCTGGCAGGCGGCAGGGCGGGCATGGTGCGTTCCTTGGGGCGAGGCGTGTTCGGGCAGGTTAGGTGTTCAGGTTAGCGAGCCGGTTCGGATCTGTCCCGGCGCGCGACGCATGCGGGCTTTACGATGCCAGCGAAGGTGGGACGAACGACGCCAGCGCCGCCTCCAGCCGCGCCCAGCCTGGCACATCGCCCGGCAGGCCGAAGCGCAGCCTTGTCGGATCGGCCTGGAATCGTCGCACATAGAGCCCGCGGGCGCCGAGATGGGCGAAGAGCGCCGGCGCATCGGGCGTCGCGAGCAGCCGGAACAGGGCGGTGCCGCCGATGATCTCGCCCAGCGGAGCCATCAGCGCATCGAGCCTCGCGGCGTCGGCGGCACGCGCGGCGCCGGCCTGCGCCAGCCATTCGGCATCGGCGAGCGCCTGCGCGCCGATCGCCAAAGCGGGACCGGCCACGGCCCAGGGACCCAACGCCTCGCGCAGCGCCGAGACCAGATCCGCCTCGCCTATGGCGAAGCCGAGCCGGACACCGGCCAAACCATAGGTCTTGCCAAAGGAGCGCAGCATCAGCGTCGCAGGCGGCAGGGCCGGGACCAGGCTCGCCTCGGGCGCGAAGTCGCAGAAGGCCTCGTCGACGACCAGCAGCCCGCCACGGGCAGCGCAGCGCGCGGCGAGCATCTTGAGATCGGACGCCGACAGCAGGCGCCCATCCGGGTTGTTGGGGTTCACCACCACCATTGTCGCGGCGTCGTCGGCGTGAGCCAAGGTATCTGCCTCGACGACCGTCGCGCCCATTTTCCGCCACGCCAGCGCATGCTCGGCATAGGTCGGCCCCAGCACCGCGACCGGTCCGGCCCCGACGAGAGCCGGGACGACCCGCGGCAGGAGATCGATCAGGATCTGGGTGCCCGGCGCGGCGACGATCGCAGCGTCAGACCTGACGCGATAGGCGTTTCGCCCCGCCGTGAGCAGCGCCGCCTCATCATCGGCGGCGGGCAGGCGCTGCCAGAGGCTTAACGGCAGCGCAGGAAGCGGATAGGGGATCGGGTTGATCCCGGTGGAGAGATCGATCCAGGGCTCGGGCGCATCCGGAAACAGCGCCCGCGCCCGGCCGAGATCGCCGCCATGCCAGATGCCCTCCGTCACGTTTGTCTCGCCGCTCATGGCTTTGTCTGATCTCTGGCCCGACACACTGCTTCTGCTGCTGGCCGCGCTCGCGATCGAGGCCGCGTTCGGCTATCCGCAGCGCTTGTATGCGCGGATCGGCCATCCCGTCACCTGGATTGGCGCGCTGATCGCCGGGCTCGACCGCCGGCTGAACCGGGAGACGGCCGGCTTCGCCGCCCGGAAGGCAGCGGGCGTCGCCGCGCTTCTCATCCTGCTCGCCGTGACGCTGGCCGGGGCGCTGGCGCTGAGCGCGCTATGCCGACAGCTGGGCCCGGCGGGGCTTCTGCCGCTGGCGCTGCTCGCCTCGACGCTGCTGGCGCAGCGCAGCCTTTACGAACATGTCGCGGCCGTCGCGCAGGGGCTGGAGACCGGAGGCCTCACGGAGGGGCGCAAGGCGGTGTCGATGATCGTCGGCCGTAACCCGGACAGTCTCGACGAGGCCGGCGTCTCGCGCGCCGCGATCGAGAGCCTGTCGGAGAATTTCTCCGATGGGGTGGCGGCGCCGGCCTTCTGGCTCGGCATGGCCGGCCTGCCGGGCATAGCGCTGTACAAGGCGATCAACACCGCCAATTCGATGATCGGCCACAGGACGCCGCGCCATCTCGCCTTCGGCTGGGCCTCGGCGCGGCTCGACGACCTCGTCAACCTGCCGGCCTCGCGGCTGACCGCTCTGCTGATCGTCGCAGCCGCCGTGCTCGACCGCGATGCCGATGCGGCCGGCGCCTGGCGGGCCCTGCGCCGCGATGCAAACCGCCACCGCTCGCCCAATGCCGGCTGGCCGGAAGCGGCGATGGCGGGCGCGCTGGGCCTGAGGCTCGCCGGGCCGCGCATCTATGGCGATGTCACGGTTGAGGATGGCTGGATGGGCGATGGCCGGGCGGACGCGACGGCGGCCGACATCCGGCGGGGTTTGCGGCTGTATCGGAAGGCTTGCGGGTTGTTGTGGGGGTTGGCGGGATGCGGCGCGGCGGCAGCATTCGCCTAGCCGTCATGCTCGGGCTTGCCCCGAGCATCTCGTGCCGACAGAGGCACCGGCGTCCTTTTCGGGCTGAGATTCTCGGGTCAAGTCCGAGAATGACGCGCGTCGCTCAAAACTCGATCCCCTCCTGCGCCTTCACGCCGGCGGTGAAATGGTGCTTTACCAGCGTCATCTCGGTCACGAGGTCGGCGGCCTCGATCAGCTCCGGCTTGGCGTTGCGGCCGGTGACGACGATGTGGAGATCGGGCCGACGGGCCTGCAGCGTGGCGATGACATCGGCCAGCGGCAGGTAGTCGTAGCGCAGCGCGATGTTGAGCTCGTCCAGCACAATCAGGCGGATGCCCTCATCCGCCATCAGTTCTTTGACCTTGTCGAAGGCGCGGGTGGCGGCGGCGATGTCGCGGGCCTTGTCCTGCGTTTCCCAGGTGAAGCCCTCGCCCATGGTGTGCCAGGCGATCTGCTCGCCGAAGGCGTCGAGCGCCCGGCGCTCGCCGGTCTCCCAGGCGCCCTTGATGAACTGCACCACGCCGACGCGCCAGCCATGGCCGAGCGCGCGCAGCATCAGCCCGAAGGCCGCCGTCGACTTGCCCTTGCCGGGGCCGGTGTTGACGATCAGCAGGCCCTTCTCGACCGTCTTGGAGGCGACCTCGGCATCCTGAAGCGCCTTGCGCTTTGCCATCTTCGCCTTGTACCGGGCGGCCTCGTCCGTCTCGTTCGTCATCGGATTCCCATTTCACCTGCCAATTCACTTCATCAGCCAGGTCTCACTTCACCTGCATGGCCAGGCCGGCCACCATGAAGACCACGCGGCCGGCCCTTGCCGCAATCGCCTGGTGCAGCCGGCCGGCCTCGTCGCGGAAGCGCCGCGCCAGCGCATTGTCGGGCACGATGCCGAGCCCCACCTCGTTGGAGACGAGAACGAGGGGCGCCGTCGCCTGTGCGCAGGCATCGAGCAGCACGCGGACTGCAGCGGCGGTGTCCTGCTCGGCAAGGATCAGGTTGGTCAGCCACAGCGTCAGGCAGTCGACCAGAACCGGGCGGCCCTCGGGCAGGCCACGAATGGCGCCGGGCAGATCGAGCGGCGCGTCGAGCGTGATCCAGCTTGCGGGCCGGCGGGCGCGGTGCTCGGCGATTCGGGCGGCCATCTCGTCGTCCCAGGCCTGGGCGGTCGCGATATAGGCCCAGGGGGGTGGCAGCGCCTCGATCAGCGCTTCGGCATGGCGGCTCTTGCCCGAGCGGGCGCCGCCGAGGACGAGGGTGAGGTGGGGGATGTTCACAGGCAGCGACCTTCGCCGTCATGCTCGGGCTCGACCCGAGCATCTCTTGAGAGGGATTCTCGGGTCTGCGCTCCGCTCCGCCCGAGAATGACGGCGCTCTGCATTGCACAGCCTCGCGCACATGGCTAATGATCGTCGCCGACGGTGCCTCCGCGAGGAGGTGAAAAGGGAACGCGGTGTGATGCCGCGGCTGCCCCCGCAACTGTAAGCGGCGAGTTTCGCGCCATCGGCCACTGGGAGCGATCCCGGGAAGGCGGCGTGGAATGACCAGACCCGCGAGCCAGGAGACCTGCCGTCGACAGTGTTCCTATGGGCCCATCGGACGGGGTGTTCCGACGGCGGCTGTGTTCGCGTGGCGACCGTCATGCGGCTCCGTCCTTGGGAACGTAGGTCGGTCGCAAGATCGGCCGCCTTCTGACGGAGACCGGAACCATGACGCTGCGCAATCGCCTGACCCTCGCCTTCACCGCCCTGCTCTGCAGCCCGGCGCTCGCCCACCACCCGATGGGCGGCGCGACGCCTTCGACCCTGACGGAGGGGCTTCTGTCGGGCCTCGGCCACCCCATCCTCGGGCTCGATCACCTCGCAGCGCTGGTCGCGGTCGGCCTCGTCGCCTCGCGCTACGCGTCCGGCGCGCTGCTGCTGCCCGTGCTGTGGATCGCCGGCATGGGGCTGGGCGCGTTCGCGCATATGAACAGCATCGACCTGCCGGCCGGCGAGATTCTGGTCGCCGGCAGCCTCGTGCTGATCGGCGCCATCGGCGTGCTCAGGCCTTCGCTGCCGCTGCCGGCGCTCGCCGCTCTCTTCGCGGCCGCCGGTTTTGCCCATGGCCATGCGCTCGCTGAATCGATCATCGGCGCCGAGACCGCCGTGGTCGGCGCCTATCTCGTCGGGCTCGTCGCGATCCAGGCCGCCGTCACCGTCGGCACGATCCTGCTGGTGCGGCGGCTGTTCTCCATGCCCGCAACCCTGCCGGTGCGCGCAGCGGCCGCCGCCATGGCCTGCGTCGGCCTCGTCTTCCTGATCGCGGCCCTGCCCGCGACGGCCTGACGCCGGCCGGATCATGAGCACGTCCCTGCAGCAGCCGCGCCCGGAAACGGGCACGGCTCCCGTCCGCATCCTCGTCTGCGCGACCTGTCGCGCCGCCGGGGGCGACCCCGACGCGCCGCGTCCGGGAGCTGTTCTCGCCGCCGGCCTTCGCGATGCGCTCGACTCCACGCTCGATGCGGCGGTCAGCGTCGAGACCGTGGAGTGCCTCTCCGTCTGCAAGCGCCCCTGCACGGTCGCGCTCAGCGGCGAGGGGCGCTGGACCTATGTCTATGGCGATCTCGACCCCGCGACGGGCGTCGAGACGCTGCTCACCTTCGCGCGCCAGTACCGCGAAGCCCCGGACGGAATCGTGCCCTGGCGCGAGCGCGCCGAGGCGATCCGCAAGGGCGTGGTCGCGCGCCTTCCTCCCCTCCCGATCGCGGGTTCCCGATGAATTCCCTGTCCAAGACCGCTCTCGCCAAGACTCCCTGCACCATCATCACCGGCTTCCTCGGCGCCGGAAAGACGACGCTGGTGCGCCATCTGCTCGAGAACGCCGAGGGCAAGCGGCTCGCGGTGCTCGTCAACGAGTTCGGCGATCTCGGCTTCGACGGCGAATTCCTCAAGGGCTGCGGCATTTCCGGCTGCACCGAGGAGGACGTCGTCGAACTGCCGAACGGCTGCATCTGCTGCACGGTGGCGGATGATTTCGTGCCGGCGCTGGAAAAGCTGCTGAACCGGGCCGACCCGCCGCAGCACATCCTGATCGAGACCTCGGGGCTGGCACTGCCCAAGCCGCTGGTGCAGGCCTTCAACTGGCCGGCGATCCGCGCCCGCGTCACCGTCGACGGCGTCATCGCGGTGGTCGACGGGCCGGCGGTGGCCGAAGGGCAGTTCGCCGACGATCCCGAGGCGCTCGCCGCCCAGCGCGCGCAGGACGCCTCCGTCGAGCACGACAACCCGCTGGAGGAGGTCTTCGAAGACCAGATCCTCTGCGCCGACCTGATCCTGCTCAACAAGAGCGACCTGATCGACGCGGCGACGCGCGAGCGGGTGAAAAGCGAGATCGCCGCGCATCTGCCCAAGGCGATCAAGATCGTCGAGACCAGCCGGGGCACGATCGAGCCCGCGCTGATCCTGGGCCTCAGCGCCGCTGCGGAGGCCGATCTGGCGTCGCGCCCGTCGCATCACGGCGAGGGCGAGGACCATGAACATGACGATTTCGAATTGGTCGCGCTGGCGCTGCCGGACGGACTCGCCCCCGACGCGCTGGCGGCCCGCCTCGGCAAGGCGGCCGAGGCGCAAGGCGTGTTGCGGCTGAAGGGTTTCGCCGCCGTGCCGGGCAAGCCGATGCGGCTCGTGTTGCAGGGCGTCGGCCGGCGCGTCAGCTATCATTTCGACAGGGCCTGGACGGAAGGCGAAGCGCGCGACGGGCGCCTCACCGTGATCGGGCTCAAGGGCTTCGACGTGAAGGCGGTGGAGGCTGCGCTCGCCGGCGCCTGAGCGGCAGCCTTTTTCGAAAGCCAGGCATGCATCTGCTCCCGACCAGCGAGATCAGGCTCGACGACGGCGAGGACGCCGTCGATCTCGGCTTGGCCGCAGGGGATGTCGTCGTCCTGTCCTTTGCCGACAGCGATCTCTCCGCGCTGGCTGCTGCGGCCTGCGACAGTGAACTCACTGTCCGCCTCGCCTCGCTGCGGCGGCTGCGGCACCCGCTCTCGGTCGATCTCCTGATCGAGAAGACGGTGGCCAGGAGCCGTTTCGTGCTGGTGCGCTGCCTCGGCGGGCTGGACTACTGGCGCTACGGCATCGAGCAGCTCAGCGAGACCTGCCGCGCCAGAGGTATCGCGCTGGCGGTGCTGCCCGGCGACGACCGCGACGACGCGCGGCTGGCAGAGTACGGAACCGTGCCGCCCGCCTGCGCGAGGGCGATCCTGTCGTATTTCCACGCCGGTGGCGGGGCGGAGAACATGCGCCGGCTGCTGGCGGTGGCGGCGGGGTATCTCGGCCGCGACCGGCCGCCGTCTCACCTTGCGCCTCTGCCCCTCCCGACGCTGTTCGCGCTGGGCGCCAACGCCGCGCCGATGCCCTGGCGCGAGGCGCTCGCCACCTTGCCCGACCGGCCCTTCGTGCCGATCCTGGTCTATCGCTCGGCCGTCAGCGCCGGCGACACCGCCACGGGCGAAGCGCTGGTGGCGGCGCTGACCGCGCGCGGACACGCCCCGCTGATCCTCGCCCTGACCAGCCTGAAGGACCCGGCTGTCACCGCCGAACTCGCAGCGTTGATCGCGACGCGGCAGCCGGCGGCGATCGTCACCACCACCGCCTTCTCGGCGCGCGAGGGCGCCGATTTCGTGCTCGATGCCGCCGATTGCCCCGTGTTTCAGGCGATGCCGGTCGGCAGTGCGCGCGACGCCTGGGCCGCCTCGACGCGGGGCCTCTCGGCGGCCGATCTCGCCATGCAGGTGGCGTTGCCGGAATTCGACGGGCGGCTGGGCACGATTCCCGTCGCCTTCAAGGCCGAGACCACCGACCCCGCGACGGGGTTGGCGACGCGCCGGCTGGTGCCCGATCCGGATGGTGTCGCCGCGCTCGCCGATCTCGTCGCCGGCTGGATCGCGCTGGCGTCCAAGCCGGTTGCCGCGCGCCGGCTGGGGCTGGTGATGTCGGATTATCCCGCGCGCGGCGGCCGGGCGGGCTTCGCGGTCGGGCTCGACACGCCGGCGAGCGTCGGCGCGATCCGGGGGCTGCTGGCGGAGGCGGGGTACGACATCCCATCCCGTCATTGCGAGCGCAGCGAAGCAATCCAGGGGGACGTCGAGCGAGACGGTTCTGGATTGCTTCGCTGCGCTCGCAATGACGGCGGAGCCCTCATGGCCGCCCTCACCACCGGCCCGGCCGAGCTCACCCTCCCGCTCGACGCCTATCGCGCCTGGCTCGCCACCATCCCCCCGGACGCCCGCGAGGCGCTGCTCGCCGCCCATGGCGCGCCCGAATCCGATCCGGCCTGCGTGGACGGCGCCTTCCGCTTCCGAGCCGTCCAAGACGCTGCCCTCACCATCGCCCTGCAGCCGCCGCGCGATGCGACGCCCGACCGAAAGGCTGTTTATCACGACCCCGATGCGCCGCCTTGCCATGGCTATCTCGCCTTCTACCGCGCGCTGCGCGAGACGGCCGGCATCGATGCGCTGATCCATCTGGGCACCCATGGCACGACCGAATGGCTGCCGGGCAAGGCGGTGGCGCTGTCGGCCTCCTGCTGGCCACGCCTCATCACGCAGGGGCTGCCGGTGGTCTATCCTTATGTGGTCGACGATCCCGGCGAGGCCGCGCCAGCCAAGCGGCGGCTCTCGGCGCTGACGCTCGGCCATCTGCCGCCGCCGCTGGCGGAGATCGGCGCCTCTGGCGAGACGGCGCTGCTGCGCGACCTCGTCGAGGAGTTCAGCCAGGCGCAGGTGCTCGATCCACGTCGGGCCGACATCGTCGCCGGTGAAATCCGGGCGCGGGCGCAGGCGAGCGGACTCGCGGCGTCCTGCGGCGTCACGCCCGATCTGCCGATGAGCGAAGCGCTGACGCGGCTCGATGCGCATCTCTGCGACATTGCCGAACTGCCTTTCCGCGACGGGTTGCATGTCTTCGGCCGGTCCGCGCTCGATCCCGTCTCCGCGAAGGCCGAGCGCGAGGGGCTGCTGCGCGCACTCGATGGGCGCTTCGTGCCGCCCGGTCCCGCCGGCTCGCCGCATCGCGGCCGGCCCGACGTGCTGCCGACCGGGCGCAATCTCTCGACGCTGGACCCGCGCGCGATCCCGACCCGAGCGGCCGCACGACTCGGCGCGCTGGCGGCGCAGGCCGTGATCGCGCGGCATTTGCAGGATGAGGGCGAACCGCCGCGCCGGATCGTGATGGACCTCTGGGCCTCGCCGACGCTGCGATCGGGCGGCGAGGACATCGCCCATGCGATGGCGCTGATGGGCGCAGCCCCGCTCTGGGACGACGCCTCGACGCGCGTCACGGGCTTCGCGATCACGCCGCTGCCCAGGCTCGAACATCCGCGCGTCGATGTGACGGTGCGCATCTCCGGCGCCTTCCGCGACACCTTTCCGCAGCAGGTCGCGCTGCTCGACGCGGCGGCGCGTGCCGTCGCGGCTCTCGACGAACCCGACGACTGGAACGAACCCGCCGCCGCACGGCGCCGCGGCGAGGCCGGGGCGCGGGTGTTCGGCGCCGCGCCGGGCCGCTATGGCGCCGCCGTCGCCGACCGGGCGCTCGACGGCGACTGGAGCGGCCGCGAAGAATTGGGCGCGGCCTATCTCGCAGCCTCCAGCCATGCCTATGGCGGCCCCGAGGGTGCGGCCCAGGCCGATGCCAGCTTTTCCGCCCGCATCCGTGCCGCCGACGCCTTCGTGCATGTCAGCGACACCGCCGGGCGCGACATTCTGGAAGCCTCGAGCGCCGCCGATGTCATCGGCGGACTCGCGGCCGCGGCACAATCGCTCGGCGCGACCCCCACGCTCTATAGCCTCGACAGCTCTAACCCGGAGACGCCGAAGGCGCGCACGGTGGCGGAGGACATCGCCCGCGTCGTCCATGGCCGGCTGACGCATCCGCGCTGGATCGCCTCCCATCTCGCCCATGGCTGGCGTGGCGCCGCGGAACTCGCGGAAGCGGTGGACACGCTCTTCGTCTTCGCCGCGAGCACGGATGCCGTCTCCGACGGGCTGTTCGACGCGGTGTTCCAGGCCTGGTGCGCCGATGCCGCGGTCTGGACCGCGATCGAGGCCGCCAATGCCCCGGCCGCCGAAGCGATCCGCGCGCGGCTGGCGGACGCGGCCCGACGAGGCCTGTGGACCAGCCGACGCAATTCGGTGGGGGCGTTTCTGGAGCGAGTGGACGCCTCGACCAAGCGGGCGACTTTGACCGGCAAGGGCTCCTCCCTTCCCCCTGGTGGGGAAGGGGTTCCCGCGCCTGATCATTCGCGTGAGACGCGCCGGAAGGCTGCGCCATGAACGCGCCCTCCCGCGAAACCCTGCGGCGCGGCTGGTGCCCGAGCACGCTCAAACCGATGGAGACCGGCGATGGCTGGCTGGTGCGGCTGCATCCGCCGGGCGCGCGGCTGACCCCGGCGCAGCTGCGGCGCATCGCGGCGCTGGCAACCCGGCACGGCAACGGGCTGATCGAGATCTCGGCGCGCGGCAACATGCAATTGCGCGGGGTGACGGGGGACAGCCATCCGGAGCTGGTCGCGACGCTGCTGGCGGAGCGGCTGGTCGACGAGCATGAGGGCGATGGACCGCAAAGGCTGACGCTGGTCTCGCCGGTGGCGTGCCTCCCCCGTCATTGCGAGGAGCAAAGCGACGAAGCAATCCAGGCGGCGTCGCGCGCGTCGGGTCTGGATTGCTTCGCTTCGCTCGCAATGACGCGTTCAAGCGTCCAACCTCCATCCTCGCCCGCCGGCCGCGGCGACCTGATCGATGCTCTCGCTCTCGCCGCCGCCATCGAAACGCGCGGGCGCGACGTCGCCGGGCTGTCCGCGAAGTTCGCCGTCATCGTCGATGGTGGTGGCGCGTCTTCGCTCGATGACTTGGCGGGAGACATCCGCATCGTCGCGACCGCGCCGGGGCGGGTGGTGATCGCGCTGGCGGACCGGCTCTGGTTCGGCCCCGTCGCCGAAGGCGAGGCCGCAGCCGCCGTCGCCCAGACCATGGCCGGCTTCGCCGCGAGGCGGGCGCAGGCGCCCGACGCCATCCGCCGCATGGGCGATCTCGCGACCACGGAACTGGCGGCGCTCTGCGACCTCCCCGTGGCCGAGGCGCCGCCACAGCGCCCCGCGCCGCGACGGGCCGGGCTGTTTGCGGTTCGCGCGAGCCATGCCGCAATGATCGGCCTGCCTTTCGGACGGGCCGATGCGGCATCGCTCGACCGTCTCGCACAGGCGGCCGTTAGGCTGGGCTGCCCGGATATCCGCCTCTCGCCCTGGCGCGGCATCGCCTTCCGCGGGTTGTCCGAGGCCGATGCGTTGGCCTTGCTGGAGAGCGCGGCGGCGGATGGTCTGATCACGCGTGACGACGACCCGCGCCTGTCGGTGCAGGCCTGCGCCGGCGCGCCCGCCTGCAGCCGGGCGGAGGCTCCGGCGATGGTGGATGCAGCGGCGCTCGCCGCAACGCTGGCGCCTGACCTCGCCGGGGGGCTGACGCTGCATGTCTCGGGCTGCGTCAAATCCTGCGCGCGGCCCGCAGCCAGCGATCTCACACTGGTCGGCGAGGGCGGGCGCTACCGCGTCGTCATCGGCGGCAGCGCGCGGGACAGTGCCGTCGCTACCCTTGACCTTTCCGCCCTGCTGACGCGATTGCAGCCCGGACAGGACCTTCATGCCCGCCTGATCGCGGCGGGCGGGCTTCCAGGATCTTCCTTGTGACGACGACGTACGACTATATCCGCGATGGCGGGGCGATCTATGAGCGCTCCTTCGCGATCATCCGGGCGGAGGCCGATCTGTCGCGCTTTGCCGGCCGGGCGGCGCATGTCGTGGTGCGGATGATCCATGCCTGCGGCATGACCGACCTGCCTGACGATGTGGAGATGTCGCCGGATTTCGCGGGAGCTGCCGAAGCCGCGCTGAAGGCGGGCGCGCCTGTTCTCTGCGACGCCAAGATGGTCGCCAATGGCGTGACGCCGTCCCGCCTGCCGGCGCGCAACCCGGTGATCTGCACGCTCGACGATCCCCGCACCGCGCCGCTGGCGGCCGAGATGGGCACGACGCGCTCGGCGGCGGCGATGGAGCTGTGGCGGCCGCATCTGGCGGGCGCGCTCGTCGTGATCGGCAATGCGCCGACCTCGCTGTTCCGGCTTCTGGAAATGCTCGATGCGAGGGCGCCGAAGCCTGCGGCCGTGATCGGCATTCCTGTCGGCTTCGTCGGCGCGGCGGAATTGAAGCAGGCGCTGGCCCAGGACGGGCGCGTGCCCTTCCTGGTCGTGCATGGGCGGCGCGGCGGCTCGGCGATGGCGGCAGCCGCCGTCAACGCGCTGGCGCAAGAGAAGGAGTGAGCCGGTGAGCCTTCAACCGGCCAAGAATCCTTTGGGGCAGACACTGCTGTTCGGCGTGGGCCTGGGCCCCGGCGACCCCGACTACATGACCGTGCGCGCCCGCGACATCATCCTGAGCGCCGACCGGCTGGTGCATTTCTGCAAGCGCGGTCGGCGCGGCCATGCCCGCATCACGGCCGATGCCGTCGTCGGGCCCGATGCCGCGCGCGAGATCGCGCTCGCTTTCCCGGTGACGATCGAGGTGCCGGTTGAGGACGAGGGCTATAGCGGCCCGATCACCCGCTTCTACGACGAATCCGCGGCCCTGCTCGCCGCCGAGATGGAGGCCGGGCGCAGCGTCGCCGTGCTCTGCGACGGCGACCCGTTCTTCTACGGCTCCTTCATGCATCTCTGGCGGCGGCTGTCGCATCGCTTCCCGACCGAGGTGGTGCCGGGCGTCACCGGCATGGCCGGCGCCTGGACGCGTGCCAACGCCCCGATCACCTGGGGCGACGACATCCTCACCGTGCTGCCCGGCACGCTGCCGGAGGCCGAGCTGGTCCGGCGCCTCGCCGACACGGACGCCGCCGTGATCATGAAGCTCGGCCGCAACCTGCCCAAGGTGCGCCGCGCGCTGGAGGCCACCGGCCTGATCGAGCGGGCGATCTATGTCGAGCAGGCGACGATGGCCGGCCAGAAGGTCGCCCGGCTCGCCGACAAGGCCGACGACGAGGCGCCCTATTTCTCGATGGTGCTGGTGCCCGGCGAGGGGCGGCGGCTGTGAGCGGCTCCCTCACCATCGTCGGCCTCGGCCCCGGCCCGGCGCAGTGGCTGACGCCGGCCGCGCAGGCCGCGATCGACGCCGCCAGCGACCTGATCGGCTACGGGCCCTATCTCGACCGTATCCAAGCGCGCGACGGCCAGACGAAACACGCCTCCGACAACCGCGTCGAGATCGACCGCGCGACCCATGCGCTGCAGCTGGCCGCGACGGGGAAGACCGTCGCGGTCGTCTCCGGCGGGGACCCCGGCGTCTTCGCCATGGCGGCGGCCGTGTTCGAGGCGCTGGAGGCGGGCGACCCGGCCTGGCTGTCGTTGCCGATCGCGATCGAGCCCGGCGTCACCGCGATGCTGGCGGCGGCGGCGAAGGCGGGCGCGCCGCTGGGCGGCGATTTCTGCGCGATCTCGCTTTCGGACAATCTCAAGCCCTGGGAGGTGGTGACCGCGCGGCTCGAAGCCGTGCTGGCCGCCGATCTGGTGACCTGCCTCTACAACCCGATCTCGAAGGCGCGGCCCTGGCAGCTGCGCGCCGCACTCGAACTGGCCGCCCGCCATCGCGAGCCGCAGACGCCGGTGATCTTCGCGCGCGCCGTCGGGCGCCCCGACGAGGCCCTGCGCATCCTGACGCTGGCGGAAGCGATCGAAGCGGCGGCGGCCGCCGACATGGCGACGCTGGTGATGATCGGCGCCTCGAGCACGCGGCTGATCGCGCGGCCCGGCGAGGCCGCGCCTTATGTCTATACGCCGCGCTCGGTGACGAAGAGCCCCTGTGCCACCAGCCAGGGCAGGACCTGATCGACATGGGCGACGGTCTCGACATCCGGCTTGGGCGGGCGGGCGACCATGATCACCGGCAGGCCGAGCCGGCGCGCGGCGATGAGCTTGCCGGCCGTGGCGTCGCCGCCGGAATTCTTGCTGACGAGGATCTCGATGCGCTTCTCGCGCAGCAGCGCCTCCTCATCCTCGGCGCGGAACGGGCCGCGCTGCTGGATGACCTCGACATGCGGCACCGGCAGGCGGTCGCCGATCGGCTCGATGGCGCGCACGAGGTAGTGATGCTGCGGCGCCTCCGCGAAGACCGGCAGATCGAGCCGGCCGATCGTCAGGAAGACGCGGCGGGGCGCTTCGCCGAGCGCGGCGGCCGCAGCTTCCATGTCGGGCACGTCGCGCCAGTCGTCGCCCGTTTCCGGATGCCAGGGTGCGCGGCGGATGGCGAGCAGCGGCACGCCTTCGGCCTTGCAGGCATGCTCGGCATTGAAGGGCATGATCGCCGCGAAGGGATGGGTCGCGTCGATGACGGCGATGATGCCCTCGTCGCGCAGATACTGCCTGAGACCTTCGACGCCGCCGAAGCCCCCGACGCGCACGGGGAGATTCGCGGGCCGGGGGTCGACGGTGTGGCCCGCCAGCGAGATGATGGCGCGGATTTCGGGCGCCTGCTCGGCCAGATGCTGGTCGAGCGCCGCCGCTTCGCCGGTTCCACCGAGGATGAGCACGGTCATGTCCCCAGTTACGCTTGAAACCGAGAGCCTGTCGAGCGGCGAGGCTGCGACCGCGCCCTGGCTGTCCCTGATCGGGCTGGGCGAGGACGGCCCCGCCGGGCTCTGCGCGCAGGCGAAGACGGCGCTGGCCGAGGCCGAGATCATCTTCGGCGGCGAGCGCCATATCGCGCTGATCGGCTCCGTGCCCGGCGAACTGCGGCCCTGGCCGCAGCCCTTCCGCAACGCGCTGCCGCAGATCCTGGCGGAGCGCGGCCGCAAGGTCTGCGTGCTCGCGACCAGCGACCCGTTCCATTACGGCATCGGCAACAGCCTGAGCCGGGCGATCCCAGCCGAAGAGATGCACGTCATCCCGCAGATCTCCTCCTTCGCCATGGCCTGCACCCGGATGCGCTGGCCGCAGGAGGCGTGCGCGCTGGTCTCGCTGCATGGCCGCACGCTCTACCGCATCGTGCCGCATCTGCAGCCGCAGGCGCGCATCCTCGCCCTGTCCTGGGACGAGACGACGCCGCGGGCGGTGGCGGAGCTGCTGACCGCGCGCGGGATGGGGGCGAGCCGCCTGACCGTGCTGGAATCGCTGGGCGGCCCGCAGGAGCGGGTTCGCGAGACCCGTGCCGATGCCTTCGCCTTCGACGACGTCGTGCCGCTCAACCTGATTGCGGTGGCCGTCGAGGCGGGCCGGGATGCGCGCGTGTTACCGCTCGCGCCGGGGCTCGACGAGGAGTGGTTCGCCCATGACGGGCAGATCACCAAATCCGAGGTCCGCGCGATCACGCTCTCCGCGCTCGCCCCGCGGGCGGGCGAACTGCTCTGGGATGTCGGGGCCGGTTCGGGCTCGGTCGGCATCGAATGGTGCCAGCGCCATCCGCGCAATGCGGCCATCGCTTTTGAAGCCAAGGCGGAGCGCATCGAGCGGATCACCCGCAACAGTCTCGAACTGGGCGGGCTGTCGGTGAAGGTCACCGGCGAGGCGCCGGCGGGGTTTGCCGGGCAGCCCGCGCCCGACGCCGTCTTCATCGGCGGCGGGCTGACGGTTGAGGGGCTGTTCGAGGGCGCCTGGGCTGCACTGAAGCCCGGCGGGCGCCTCGTCGCCAATGTCGTCACGCTGGAGGGCGAGGTGAAGCTCGCGGCGCTGCATGCGCTCCATGGCGGCTCGCTGCGGCGCATCGCGATCGACCGGCTCGTGCCCGTCGGCGGCAAGCATGGCTGGCGCCCGGCGATGCCGGTGACGCAGTGGCGGGTTGAGAAGCCATGACCGGCCGTCTCGTCGTCGGGCTGGGCCTGCGCGCCGGCACCCCTGAGGCCGACATCCTCGCCTGCGTCGACGAGGCGCTGGCGCTCGCCGGGCTGACGGGCGAGGCGACGCCGCGTCTGGCGACGCTGGCGAGCCGGATGGCCGAGCCCGGGCTCGCGGCCGCGGCCGTCAGCCGGGCCGCCGAGCTGATCGGCGTGCCCGACGAGGCGCTGAAAGGTTTCGAGGCCAGTTGCGCGACGCGCTCCACACGCATCGCATCGCTCTATGGCGTCGGCTCGGTGGCGGAAGCCGCCGCGCTCGCGGCCGCCGGGCCGGGCGGGACCCTGGTGCAGCCGCGCATCGCCACCGCACGCGTCACCTGCGCGCTGGCGCGGTCATCCTCATGAAGCGCGCGGCATGACCATCCACTTCATCGGCGCCGGCCCCGGTGCGCCCGACCTGATCACCCTGCGCGGGCGCGACCTGATCGCAGCCTGCCCGGTCTGCCTCTATGCGGGCTCGCTGATCCCGAAGGCGATGCTCGACTGGTGTCCGCCGGGCGCGCGCATCGTCGACACGGCGCCGCTCGATCTCGACGCGATCATCGCCGAGATGGCCGCCGCCCATGCGGCCGGGCAGGACGTGGCGCGGCTCCATTCCGGCGATCTCTCGATCTGGAGCGCGACCGGCGAGCAGATGCGCCGGCTGGATGCGCTGGCCATCCCCTACAGCGTCACGCCGGGCGTGACGGCCTTCGCGGCCGCCGCCGCGACGCTGAAGCGGGAACTGACCCTGCCGGGGCTGGCGCAGTCGCTGGTGCTGACGCGGACCTCGGGCCGGGCTTCCGCCATGCCGGAGCGGGAGCGGCTCGCCACCTTCGCCGCCTCGGGCGCGACGCTGGCGATCCATCTCTCGATCCATGTCGTCGAGCAGGTCGTGGCGGAGCTGTCGCCGTTCTACGGCGAGGCCTGTCCGGTCGCGATCGTGTTCCGGGCGTCCTGGCCGGATGAGCGCGTGCTGCGCGGGACGCTTTCCACAATTACGGCGCAGGTGCGCGGGTCCGGGCTGGAGCGCACCGCGCTGATCCTGGTCGGCCCGGCGCTGGCGGCCGAGGATTTCGGCGAGAGCGCGCTCTATTCCACCGGCTATGACCGCCGCTTCCGGCCGGGGGGCGGGGTATGAGGCTCCCCAGCCGCACCCGTCATTGCGAGCGCAGCGAAGCAATCCAGACCGGCTCGCTCGACGTCCCCCTGGATTGCTTCGTCGCTGTCGCTCCTCGCAATGACGGAGGAGCCTGTCCATGACCGCGCCCGGCCTGATCATCGCCGCACCGCGCTCCGGCTCGGGCAAGACCACGATCACGCTCGGGCTGCAGCGGGCGCTGACGCGGCGCGGGCTGGTGGTGCGCGGGCTGAAATGCGGTCCGGACTATATCGACCCCGCCTTCCATGCCGCCGCGACCGGGGCACCGAGCGCCAATCTCGATTCCTTCGCCATGCCCGACGCGCTGCTGCGCGAAATCGCGGGCGATGCGGCCGAGGGTGCCGACCTCGTCATTGCGGAGGGCTCGATGGGGCTGTTCGACGCCGTGCCGGGGCCAGAGGGACATACCGGCGCGAGCGCCGACATCGCCGCGCTGCTGGGCTGGCCGATCGTGCTGGTGATCGACGTCTCCGGCCAGGCGCAGTCGGCCGCCGCCATCGCGCTCGGCTGCATGCATTACGACCCGCGCATCAGCATCGCCGGCGTGATCCTCAACAAGGTCGCCAGCGAGCGGCATCGCCGGCTGGTGGCGCAGGGCATGGAGCGGATCGGCCTGCCGGTGCTCGGCGCGCTCCCGCGCGAGGCCAGCCTGATCCTGCCCGAACGCCATCTCGGGCTGGTCCAGGCCGGCGAGACCGCCGATCTCGAGGCGCGGCTCGAGGCACTCGCCGATGCGGTGACGGCAGCGATCGATCTCGACGCGGTGAGGGGCGTCGCGCAGACGACTCATTTGCCGGCAATTGCAACGGCGATCCCACGCCTGCCGGCGCCCGGCCGGCGCATCGCGATCGCGCGCGATGCCGCCTTCAGCTTCGTCTATCCGCATGTCGAGGCCGGCTGGCGGGCGGCAGGCGCCGTGCTGGTGCCGTTCTCGCCGCTGGCGGACGAGCCGCCGCCCGAGGAGTGCGATACCTGCTGGCTGCCGGGCGGCTATCCCGAGCTTCATGCGGGCGCGATCGCCGGCGCCAGGCGCTTTCTCGGCGGCCTGCGCGCCTTTGCCGAGACACGGCCGGTGCATGGCGAGTGCGGCGGCTACATGGTGCTGGGGCGCACCCTGATCGATGCGGACGGGGTCTCCCATACCATGGCCGGTCTGCTCTCGGTGGAAACCTCCTTCGCGAAGCGGAAGATGAATCTCGGCTATCGCCGCGCCGTGCTCGAGGCCGACGCGCCGCTCGGCGCGGCCGGCGCGGGGCTTACCGGCCATGAGTTCCACTATGCGACGATCGTCACCCAGGGCGAGGACCCGCCGCTGGCGATGGTGACCGACCCGCATGGCTCGGCACCCACCCCCGCCGGCAGCCGGCGCGGGCATGTCACCGGCTCGTTCTTCCATGCGATCGCGGTGGCGGGGTGAGCGTGATGTCACGCCCATTCTCCCACAGCCCTCATCCTGAGGAGCCGCGCAGCGGCGTCTCGAAGGATGTTCCAGGAGGCTCCCGCGCAAGCTGGAGCATCCTTCGAGACGCGCTGCTGCGCAGCGCTCCTCAGGATGAGGGCTGAGGGGGATGTCCAACTCCCCTCCCCGCTTCGACGAGGCGTTCGCCGCGCAGTTCGCCGAGCTCCTGACCTGGCGGCGCGATGTCCGGCGCTTCCGCCGCGACGCCCTGCCCGACGGGCTGGTCGAGCGGCTGCTGGCGCAGGCGGAGCTGTCGCCCTCGGTCGGTCATTCGCAGCCCTGGCGCTGGGTTCGTGTCAGCGATCCCGCGCAGCGCGACGCAGCGCAAGACAGCTTCCGACGCTGCAATGCCGATGCGCTGGCGGATTTCGAGGGCGAGCGGGCGCGGCTTTATGCGACGCTGAAGCTCGAAGGCATGCGCGAGGCGCCCGAGCAGATCGCGGTGTTCTGCGACCATGGCACGGCGCAGGGGCATGGCCTCGGCCGCAAGACCATGCCCGAAATGCTCGACTATTCGGTGGTCGCCGCGATCACGCAGTTCTGGCTGGCGGCGCGGGTTCAGGGCGTCGGTGTCGGCTGGGTCTCGATCCTGGAGCCGGAGGTGGTGCGGGAGGCGCTGGGCGCTCCGCCCGACTGGAAGCTGATCGCCTGGCTCTGCATCGGCTGGCCGGAAGCCGAGAGCGAGGTGCCCGAGCTGGTCAAGGCGGGATGGGAG
The DNA here is from genome assembly GCF_042466375.1 of Allobosea sp. R86505. Classification (NCBI taxonomy): domain Bacteria; kingdom Pseudomonadati; phylum Pseudomonadota; class Alphaproteobacteria; order Hyphomicrobiales; family Alloboseaceae; genus Allobosea; species Allobosea sp. R86505. The sequence continues at coordinate 4,932,347 of NZ_JAXHPY010000001.1, forward strand.
CCCGGACGGCTGCCCGCGCGCCCGCAAACGAGGTGACGATGCGCAGATTGCTGATCATCGGGATCGGCGCCGGCGACCCGGACCAGATGACGGTCCAGGCGATCGCGGCGCTCAACCAGGCGGATGTGATCTTCCTGCCCGACAAGGGGCAGGAGAAGGCGGCGCTACGCCATCTGCGCGAAGCGATCTGCGCGCGCTTCATTGCAAAGCCCTGGCGCAGCGTGATGATGGAAACCCCGCGTCGCGCGGAAGCCGGTGACGATTACCGCGGCGTCGTCGATGACTGGCACGCCCGCATCGCCGCGGCCTACGAGGCCCTGTTCCGGCGGGAACTGGCGGAAGGGCAGACCGGGGCGCTGCTCGTCTGGGGCGATCCCGCGCTCTATGACAGCACGCTGCGCATCGTCGAGCGCGTCCGCGCCGGTGGCCTGCCGCTGGAGTGGAACGTCATCCCCGGCATCAGCAGCGTCCAGGCGCTCGCCGCCCGCCATCGCATCCCGCTCAACCGCATCGGCGAGCCCGTGCTGATCACCACCGGCCGCAAGCTGGCGGAGGGACTGCCGCTGGCGCCGGACGGCGTCGTCGTGATGCTCGACGGCGAACAGGCCTTCGCCAAGATTGCGCCCGAGGGGCTGGAGATCTTCTGGGGCGCCTATCTCGGCACGCCCGACGAGATCCTGATCGCCGGCCCGCTCGCCGAGGTCGCCGAGACGATCGCGCGCATCCGCGCCGAGGCCCGGGCCCGCCATGGCTGGATCATGGACATTTATCTGCTGCGGCGGAGCGATTGAAGCGACGGCCGGTTGGGCAAGCCGCATCCCCTTCCCCCCGCTTGCGGTGGGAACGGTTAGGGATGGGGGGCCGCAAAGCCGGAGCGCTGTCCTTGATCGTCTTGCCGAGCGGCACTGCCCCCCCACCCCAACCCTCCCCACCGCAAGCGGGGGGAGGGAGACCGTCGCCATCCTTCAGGACCGGCCACCGCTTGCCCCGCGCCGCGCGGCCATGCCAGATGCCGGCATCGACTGCGGGACGCGCCATGCCTTCGACCAGACGCGACAGGGCCGCCGGAGAGGGCGCCGAGCGGGATGTCCTCGATCTCGGCGGCTATGTCCCCTATTTCCTGACCGCGATCTCCAACACGTGGTCGCGCAGTTCGTCGCGGCTCTATCTTGAGCGCTTCGGCATTGGCGTCACCGAATGGCGGGTGATGTCGCAGCTCGCGATCGAGCCCGGCATTCCGGCCCAGCGCATCTGCGAGGTCATCGCGCTCGACAAGGGCGCCGTCAGCCGCAGCGCCGCGGCGCTGGTGGCGGCCGGCCATGTCGCGGAACGGCCCGACACGCGCGACGCCCGCCGCCAGCTCCTCGAACTCACGGCAAGCGGCTATGCCCTGCACGACCAGCTGATCGCGCTCGCGACCGCGCGCGAACAATTGATGCTCGAGGGCTTCAGCCCGCAGGAGCGCGCGCAATTGCTCGATTTCCTGCGCCGGATGCAGGCACGGCTGCCTGCGCTGCGCGATTTCGTCCCGTCCTCCGGCGAGGGCGGCTAAGTCACCAGCGGCGATAGCCGTAGCCGAAGCCATAGCCGCCGTAGAAGCCGCCGAAATCCTGGTAGACATAGGTGCGCCGCGCCGCCGCCCGCTCGACATCGATCGTCTGCATGCATTGCGCGAAGGCGTCCGTGCCCTGCCGGAAGCCATAGCCGCGACACTGCTCCATATCGAGCGCGCGGCGCTCCTCCAGCGTCATGCAGCCGCTGGCGGTCAGCGCCAGGGCAAGGGCGGCGAGCGGCGCGATCTTCATGTCCGGCATCCTTCGTCGGCACGATCTTGGTCGAAATGGCCTCTGCCAGAGAAGGCCGCAAATGAGTCGAGATTGCGAAGTTGCTCAGGCATAGCGGCGCGAGGCCGCACCATGCGCCCGCCTGAGCGCGGCGAGATCGAGGCCGGGTATCGCCCCGTCGATCACGCGCCAGCGCCCGGCAACCATGACGCGATCGGCCCGGTGCGCGCCGCACAAAACCAGCGCCGCGACCGGATCATGCGCGCCGGAGAAGCGCAGTTCGTCCAGCCGGTAGAGCGCCAGATCGGCCTGCATTCCCGGCGCGATCATGCCGATGTCGGAGCGGCCGAGGCAGCGCGCCGAGCCTTCCGTCGCCCAGCGGATGACGTCGCGGGCGGTCACCGCGGCGGCGCTCTCATAGCGCAGCCGGTTGACCAGCAGCGCGTGCCGCAGCTCCTCCATCAGGTTCGAGCCGTCATTGGAGGCCGAGCCGTCGACGCCGAGCCCGAGCGGCGCGCCGGCCGCCTCCAGCTCGCGCGTGCGGCAGAAGCCGGAGGCGAGCACACCGTTCGAGGTCGGGCAATGGCAGACGCCGACCCCGGCCCGGCCCAGCCGGTCGCATTCCTCGCAGGAGAAATGCACGCCATGGGCGAGCCAGGTCTTCGGCCGCATCCAGCCGGTCTCCTCGAGCAGGTCGAGCGGGCGCTTGCCGTAGACCTGGAGGCAATAGGCGTCCTCATCCTTCGTCTCGGCGAGATGGGTGTGGAGCGGCGCATCGAAACGCGCGGCGAGATCCGCCGACTTCGCCATCAGGGAGGGCGTCACCGAAAACGGCGAGCAGGGTGCGAGCGCGATCTGGATCATCGCGCCGGGCGCGGGATCGTGGAACAGCCCGAGCACGCGCTCGCTGTCGGCGAGGATGGTATCCTCGTCCTGCACCACGGTGTCGGGCGGCAGCCCGCCATCCTTCTGCGACAGGTTCATCGAGCCGCGCGAGATGGTGGCGCGGATGCCGAGCGCGCACGCCTCCTCCACCGCGATGTCGACGGCATCCTCCAGCCCCGGCGGATAGAGATAGTGATGGTCGGCCGCGGTGGTGCAGCCCGAAAGCAGCAGCTCGGCCAGCGCCGCCCGTACGGCCAGCCGCAGATCGTCGGGCGTCAGCCTCGCCCAGAGCGGGTAGAGCGCGGTGAGCCAGGGAAACAGCTCGCGGTCGATCGCGGCCGGATGGGCGCGCGTCAGCGTCTGATAGAAGTGATGATGGGTGTTGATCAGGCCGGGCAGGACGACATGCTCGGAGGCATCGAACACGGCCTCCACCGGCGCGGCTGGCGTGGCCCCCGCCGCGACGAGCTCGGCGATGACGCCCCCCTCGACCACGACACCGCCCGAGGCGTTCTCGGCGACGATGCCGAGCGGGTTCCTGATCCAGAGGCGCATGGGAATTCCGGCAGATTGGCGAGCTCGTGAGCGACACTGCCGCCGCGACCGGGCGAGGTAAAGCGCCGCCCCTCAATCCCAGGGCTGGTCGACCTTGCAGCGATAGCCGACGAAGCACTGCGGATTGTCGCGGCTCGGCACGAAGGCGGGCTCGAGGAACTCTCCATGCGCGCAGAAGCGGCGGTCCCGCACGAAGCGGTCATAGGTAAAGCCGCCGGTGCCGAGCACGATCGCGCCGCTTGTCGCGACGCTCTGGCGGTTGGCGGCGCAGCTGCGCTCCGGCGTCGAGGGGCGCGACTGGGCGAGCGCGGGCGCGGCTGCGAGCAGGAGCAGCAGGGACAGGGTCAGGTGCGTCATGGGGGCCTCCGGCCGGTTCGCGGCATCGTTGCCCACTCTAACACGGCCGGCGGCGTCGCGTTCCAGTGGACGGGACGAGCCACGGGCGCCGGCCACGCAGGGGCGCGTTCCAGGCCATGCGCCTTGACGGCGCGGCGCTCATCCGCCATCGCTCCCGCGTTTTCCCCAGACGCACGCCGGAGCCACGCCATGTCGCTGACCGATCTCGCCGCCACCATCGACGCCGCCTGGGAGGCCCGGGCCGAGATCGGCCTCAACACCAAGGGCGCGGTGCGCGAGGCGGTCGAGCAGGCGATCGAGATGCTGGACGCCGGCACCGCTCGCGTGGCCGAGAAGCAGGGCACGGAGTGGGTCGTCCACCAGTGGCTGAAGAAGGCGGTGCTGCTCTCCTTCCGCCTGACCGACAACATGATCATCGCCAACGGCCCCGGCGACGCCGTGTTCTGGGACAAGGTGCCCTCCAAGTTCGCCGGCTGGGGCGAGAACCGCTTCCGCGCCGCGGGCTTCCGCGTCGTGCCGCCGGCGGCCGCGCGCAAGGGCTCGTTCCTGGCGCCCAACGTCGTGCTGATGCCGTCCTTCGTGAACATCGGCGCCTATGTCGACTCCGGCACCATGGTCGACACCTGGGCCACCGTCGGCTCCTGCGCCCAGATCGGCAAGAACGTCCATCTCTCGGGCGGCGTCGGCATCGGCGGCGTGCTCGAGCCGCTGCAGGCCAATCCGACCATCATCGAGGACAACTGCTTCATCGGCGCCCGTTCCGAGGTCGTCGAGGGCGTCATCGTCGGCGAGGGCTCGGTGCTCTCGATGGGCGTCTTCATCTCGGCCTCGACCAAGATCGTCGACCGCGCCACCGGCCAGATCCACATCGGCAAGGTGCCGCCCTATTCGGTCGTGGTGCCGGGTTCGCTGCCGGGCAAGCCCTTCCCGGACGGCACGCCGGGCCCCGCGCTCTCCTGCGCCGTCATCGTCAAGACCGTCGACGCCCAGACGCGCTCGAAGACCGGCATCAACGAGCTGCTCCGGGATTGATCACATCCGTCATTCTCGGGCGAAGCACAGCTTCGACCCGAGAATCTCTGGCCGGATGGGACAATGGAGCCGTCTGGTCGTGAGATGGTCGGGTCAAGCCCGACCATGACGCGAGATCTCGTCACCCCACCGTCGACGACCCACCCGCCGCCGGCGCCGCCGCGCTCACCCCCGCCAGCGCATCGCGCAGGGCCTGCTCGCGTGAGTGGTCGAGCGAGGTCTTCAGCACCGTGCCGCCGCTGCCCTTGATCGCCTCCAGCACCTTGTCGCCGGTGACGCGCTTGACCAGCACGAACAGCGCCGCATTGCCCGGCTGCAGGCTGGTGGCCAGCTCCTTCATGAACTTGTCGTCGACGCCGTAATCGGTCAGCGCCCCGCCGAGCGCGCCCGAGGCCGCGCCCAGCGCCGCGCCGGCCAGCGGCATCAGGAAGATCGCGCCGATCAGCAGGCCCCAGAAGGAGCCCGAGGCCGCGCCCATGGCGGTGGTGTTGAGAAGCTGGTTGAGCTTCACCTTGCCGCCCTCCTGCATCACCGCGATCGCGGCGTCGCCGATCTCGATCAGATATTCCTTCTGCAGGGCGAAGACCTTCTGGCGCATCTCCTCGGCGCGCGCTTCGGTCGGGTAGACGATGACGACGAGATCGGACATGGGGCTCTCCTGCCGCAGATGGTGTCGCAGACTAGACCACGCTTCTTGACGGGTCTGTGGCGAGGCTAGCCGAAAGCGGCCGTCGCCGTACGATCTGGATCAATCGACCACAGGCGCCTTGGTAGCCTGGGCCGCGCCGCTGCGCAGCGGCAGTTCCTCCATCCGCAGGAGGAAACCGAGGGCGCTGGCGAAGCCGAGGCAGGTCGCCCCGAAGACATACTGGAACAGCCGCACCATCGTGTCGCGATCGACGCCGTCGAGCCGGATGGATTCATGCGACAGTCCCGGCCCGGCGCCCCCGATGCCGCCGAGCACGATCGCGCCGAAGATCGCCACGATCAGCGCCCCGCCGATCTGGCGGAAGAAGTTGGCCGCGCCCGTCGCGGTGCCGAGCTGGTGCGGCAGGACCGCATTCTGGATCGAGACGGTGGCGACCGGCAGCATCGTGCCGAGCCCGAGGCTGATCAGCGCCAGCAGCGCGCAGAAGGGCACCAGCGGCATCCGCCCGGCCTGCCAGGCCAGAAGCGCCACCCCGACCAGCGCGACGCTGAGCCCGATCACCGGCACGCGCTTGTAATGCGTCAGCCGCGTCATCGCCCGGCCCGACAGCGTCGCGCCCATGACCGTGCCCACCGTCAGCGGCAACAGGCCGAGCCCCGAGGAGGCGGCGCTCAGACCCATCACGCTCTGGAAATAGATCGGCAGGTAGATCGTCAGGCCGATGAAGGTGCCCATGCCGAAGCCGGCCGCGATCGTGCCCATCCGCACCACCTTGTTGGCGAGGATGTCGAGCGGGATCAACGGCTCCTGCGCCGTGCGCAGGCGCCAGGCGAAGGCGAGCCAGAGCAGAAGCGACAGCGCCACGAGCCCGCCGATCGGCGCCGAAAGCCAGGGATAGCGCGTTCCGCCCCAGGACAGCGCCAAGAGCAGCGTCATCGTCGCGCTGGTGATCAGCACGGCGCCGAGCAGGTCGAGCCTGTGGGGCCGCTCGTGTCGCGGCAGCCGCTTCAGCGCCGAACTCGTCATCGCATAGGCGGCCGCGCCGAGCGGCAGGTTGATCCAGAAGATCACCGTCCAGTGCAGCCGTTCCGCGATGACGCCGCCCAGCACCGGGCCGAGCAGCGAAGACGCCATGAAGACGGAGGCGATATAGACCTGATAGCGCCCGCGCTCCTTGGGCGGCACCATGTCGGCAACGATGGTCTGCGCCAGCGCAATCAGCCCGCCGCCGCCGAGGCCCTGGACGAAGCGCGCCAGCACAAGGAGCCAGAGCGAGGGCGCCAGCGCGCAGGCGAGCGAGCCCGCCATGAACACGACGATGCCGCTGAGCAGCACGACGCGCCGGCCATGGATGTCGGCGAGCTTGCCATAGAGCGGTGTCACCGCGGTCGAGGCCAGGAGATAGGCCGTCACCACCCAGGGCAGATGCGTGACGTCGCCGAGTTCGCGCCCGATCGTCGGCATCGCGGTGGCGACGATGGTCTGGTCGAGCGCCGCCAGGAACATGGCGAGCATGATGCCGAACAGGATGCTGCGGATGTCCTCGTGGCGCATCGGCGCTGGCGCGGCCGCCGCCTGATGCGCCGGGGGATCCACCCGTTGATCCATGAAGTGCCGCGTCCGCCCGTGCGTCTGAGGAAGGCGCCAGTCTAGGTGCCGGCCCGGTCATGCGCCAGAGGCAGGACGAGCGGGGCTGGTCTGGCAGCCATGCGCCGCGGCATGGAACCCGCGTCTTATTTCCGCCGCGACCTTACAATCGCAGGTCGGCTTCCCCATGTCGGATTCACGGTCGACGCGAGCAGCCGCCTTTGCGGCTGGTGCTATTCGTCACGGCCGACCTCGAGACAAGACGATATACGGCCGCGCTTCCCGTCGGGAGGCGGGGAGTGCCGTCGCGCCTCGGTTGCCGGAGCGCGACCGAGGCGCTGGCCGTGGTGCGCGCCATGGCTCTGATCCTGTTCGCTCCCGCTTCAAGGACATCCCCGTTGATCGCTTACCTGGTTCTGGTCCACCGCTACCCCGCGCAGTTCAAGCGCATGTTCAAGTCGATCTACGATCCCGCCAATCACTATCTGATCCATGTCGACAAGAATTCCGGGCCCGAGCTCGAGGCCGATATCCGGCGGTTTCTGCGCGGCTTTCCCAACAGCGCCATCCTGGCGAGCCATCACGCCCGCTGGGGCGGATACAGCCTCGTCGATGCCGAGTTGCGCGGCATGGCGCAGTTGCTGGAAATGGGCGCCGACTGGGAGTTCTTCGTCAATCTCAGCGGCCAGGACTACCCGCTCAAGAGCCAGGACGAGATCGCAACCTTCCTGAAGCGCAACCGCGGCAAGGAGTTCATCAAGGTCCTCGACCAGCGCAAGGCGCGGCCCGAGACGATGACGCGGGTCAGCCGCTATGTCGTCGAGTTCGAGACGCGCATCGTCCGGACGCCCTTCCCGCGCGCCTTCATGGCCGGCGTTTCGCCTTATATCGGCAATCAGTGGATGATCGTCAGCCGGCGCTTCTGCGAATTCGTCTGCCACGATCCGGAGGCCGCGCGTTACAAGGCCTTCTACCGCAACACCTTCATCGCCGACGAGGGCTTCTTCCAGACGGTGATGATGAACACGGCCGAGCATGGCGAGGTCGTCAGCGACGATCTGCGCATGATCGACTGGGTCCCGGACGGCGACATCAAGCTGCGTCCGCGCACCTATCTCGCCTCCGACGCGCCGGAGCTTCTGGCGAGCCCCTGTCTCTTCGCCCGCAAGTTCGACGCGACGGTCGACGATGCGGTCCTCGGCCTCCTCGACGAGCGTCTGCGTGCCGATGAACGGCCACCCACCCCCCCGCGTCGGCCGTCGCCCGTTCCGGTCCATGTCTCGGTACCGGTCTCCCAGGCCGCGTTCCTGGCGTCCTGAGCCGCAGCCGAAAGCAGAAAGTCGATCATGGCACTGAATTTTCCCAATCCCGTCCGCAGCTTCGATCCCGGCCGCTCCTGCGTCAGCTTCTGGGGCTCGGACGCTTCGCTCGAAATCGCCTTCCAGATCGAGATCGACGCGCTGCGCCGGCTCGGCGCCGAGCCGGGCGAGGCCCAGATGCTGGCGACCTTCGACAGCCATCGCGACGCCATCCTGAGCGCGGCCGCAGCGGCCTATGGCCGCCAAAAGGGCAGCTATCACCGCCTCACCGTCGCCGACATCGCCGGGAAGGGCTGACGACATGGCACGCCCCCCCTACAAGCTCGGCGATCTCGTCCAGCTCACCGCCGGCTTCCACAATCAGGTCCGGCCCGGCCCCTTCGAGATCACGCGGCTGATGCCGCCGCGCGACAACAAGGAGGAGCAGTACCGCGTCCGCGGCCCCGACGGCCTCGAGCGCGCGGTGGGCCATCATGAGATCGAGGAGGAGATCCCGCTTCCGGGCGGGACGCCGGGTTAGGCGGGGTCTCTGCCGGCCCACCCCAACCGTCATCCTGGGACGACAGCAGGTCGGCCCGGGATCCATCGAAGGGGTCCGGCGCTTGATGATGGATCCCGGTCTTCGCTGCGCGAAGCCCAGGATGACGGGCGCTGATGAACCCATTCGAGTGGGTCGGGGATAGCGTCCGCACCTTATCCCCGCAGCCCAAGCCTGTGCCTATTCTCCCCTCGCTCTCCCCGACCGAGGGGGCTTCGCGAGGCGTCGTGTGGCCGGGGAGGGTGCGGTGTTCATGGGGGACGACCGTCGCGGGTCGGACGCCATGGAGGGGCTTCGTCGCCCGGGTCGACCACAACCCGGTCCGTGAGGGACGAAACGCGCGACGAAAGCACCAAAGAGAACCGCGCGCTGGGCGAGGTGGCGGCTGTTGGCGCTGCTTCGACACGACATTCGACATCGACATCGGCACGCAGCCCGTCGACTGCGACGCCACTTCGCCCCGCGCATCCCTTCGGATTCGCTTCGAGACCCGGAAACCCCGCGGCGATCCGCCGGCCGGGGCTTCCGGTGCGACGGAGGCCCGCTATGATGACCGCAACCGGACGAGGCCCATGCCCCTGCTCAGCGCCAGCGACTCGACCCTCGTCCTGATCGATTTCCAGGCACGGCTGATGCCGGCGATCCATGAGGGCGCGGCCCTTGTCGCCCATGCGCAGCGGCTGGTCGCGGCGGCCCGCCTGCTCGGCGTGCCCATCGTGATGACCGAGCAGAATCCGGCGGGGCTGGGCAGCACGGTGCCGGAACTCGCCGGCGCCGGGCCGGTGATCGCCAAGACGAGCTTCGACGCCTGTGTGGAAGGAGCGTTCCTGGAGGCGCTGGCGGGCGATGGCCAGCTCGTGCTCTGTGGCTGCGAGGCGCATGTCTGCCTCGGCCAGACCGCGCTTTCCCTGCTCGCCCATCGCCGCCGCGTCGCCGTGGTGCAGGACGCCAGCGGCTCGCGGCGCCCGGACTCGAAGGACGCCGCTCTGGCCCGCCTCGCGCGCCACGGCGCCGAAATCGTCACCACCGAGATGGTGATCTTCGAATGGCTGCGCGACGCCGCCCATCCCCGCTTCCGCGAGGCGTTGAAGCTGGTGAAGTAGGGCGGGGGCTACTTACCCGGCCACCCGCCGTCATCCTGGGCGAGCAGCGAAGCCGCGAAGGCCGGGATCCATCATAGGGTTCGGCGGCGGCTTATGATGGATCCCGGTCGAGCTTCGCTCGCCCAGGATGACGGCGTCGGTTGCGGCCGCGGACGTCTAGAGCGGCTTCCTGATCCATTTCGAGATCACGCCGACGAGGCCCTCGCGGAAGGTCATGACGCAGATCACGAAGATCACGCCCTGCACCACCGTGACCCAGGCGCCGAGCGAGGCGAGGTAGTTCTGCATCGAGACGATGACGATCGCACCCGCGATCGGCCCGAAGACGGTGCCCAGGCCCCCGACCAGCGTCATCAGCACGACCTCGCCCGACATCGACCAGTGCACGTCGGTCAGCGAGGCCAGCTGGAAGACGATGGCCTTGGTCGAGCCGGCGAGGCCCGCCAGGCTGGCCGAGAGCACGAAGACGGCGAGCTTGTACTGGTTGGCGCGGTAGCCGAGCGAGATCGCGCGCGGCTCGTTGTCCCGGATCGCCTTGCAGACCTGGCCGAAGGGCGAGTGGATGATGCGGTAGATCGCGAGCAGACCGGCCATGAAGATCGCCGCGACCAGCCAGTAGAGCGTGCGGTCGTCGGCGAGGTCGATCATGCCGAACAGATGGCCGCGTGGCACCGCCTGGATGCCGTCCTCGCCGCCAGTGAAGCGCGGTGCCTGCAGCGAGAAGAAGAACACCATCTGCGCCAGCGCCAGCGTGATCATGGCGAAATAGATGCCCTGGCGCCGGATCGCCAGCGCGCCGAAGACGAGGCCGAGCCCGCCCGAGACGGCCGTGCCGAGCAGGATCGCCAGTTCCGGCGTCAGCCCCCAGTTCTTGGCGGTGTAGGCGCAGACATAGCTCGCCATGCCGAAATAGGCGGCGTGGCCGAAGGAGAGCAGGCCGCCATAGCCGAGCAGCAGATTGAAGGCGAGCGCAAACAGCGCAAAGCACAGGACCTTCATGACGAAGACCGGATAGGCCACGAAGGGCGCGATCACGAGCGCGATCGCAATGCCGATCATGATGGCGCGGTGCAGGCGCAGGGTGCCCTGGTCGGCCTCGCCCGGGAGGACGGTGTCGGTGGCGCTAGCCTGAACTGCAATTGTATCGGCCATGGTCAAATCCTCCACCCGTCATTGCGAGCGTAGCGAAGCCATCCAGGAGTGGTCGCGCTGGAAGCTGGATTGCTTCGCTGCGCTCGCAATGACGAGAGCATCATCACGCGGCCCGTCCGAACAGGCCGGCCGGCCGCACGAGCAGCACCAGCACCATGATGATGAAGATCACCGTCGCCGAAGCCTCCGGGTAGAAGACCTTGGTCAGGCCCTCGACCAGCCCGAGCGAGAAGCCGGTGACGATGGCGCCCAGGATCGAGCCCATGCCGCCGATGACGACGACGGCAAAGACGACGATGATGAGGTCGGCCCCCATGTTCGGGTTGACCGAATAGATCGGCGCGGCGAGCACGCCGGCGAAGCCCGCCAGCGCCACGCCGAAGCCGTAGGTCAGCGTCACCAGCAGCGGCACGTTGATGCCGAAGGCCTGGGTCAGCGTCGGGTTCTCGGTCGCGGCGCGCAGATAGGCGCCGAGCCTGGTCTTTTCGATCAGGAACCAGGTCGCGAGGCAGACCACGAGCGAGGCGACGACGACCCAGCCGCGGTAATAGGGCAGGAACATGAAGCCGAGATTCTGCCCGCCCCGCAATTCGGCGGGAATCTGGTAGGGCAGGCCCGACGAGCCGAATTCGTTGCGGAACAGGCCCTGGATGATCAGCGCGAGTCCGAAGGTCAGAAGCAGCCCGTAGAGATGGTCGACATGGGCGATGCGTTTGAGCAGCAGCCGTTCGATAGCGATGCCGATCGCGCCGACCACCAGCGGCGCCAGAAGCAGCGCGACCCAGTAGTTGATGCCGAGATAGTTCAGGCACATCCAGGCAACGAAGGCGCCCATCATGTACTGCGCGCCATGGGTGAAGTTGATGATGTTGAGCAGCCCGAAGATCACCGCCAGCCCGAGGCTGAGGATGGCGTAGAACGAGCCGTTGATCAGGCCGAGAAGGACCTGGCCGAACAGCGCCTGGGGCGGGACACCGAGAAGTTCGAACATGCGGGGCTCAGATCATCTGGACAGTAGGTGTCGTGCGTTTTCGCCGTCATCCTGGATGCAGCGAAGCTGCCATCCGGGATCCATCCTAGGGCGCGGTGGCCTACGATGGATCCCGGGACGACCTTCGGTCGCCCCAGGATGACGCCGCGGGAAGCGTCAGCCGCTCACTTCTTGACGAGCGGGCACTCGCTCTCGGCGAGCGGACGGAAGGCCTGCGCCGCCGGCAACACCGAGACCTGCTTGTAGTAGTCCCACGGCCCCTTCGACTCGCCGGGCTTCTTGACCTCGAACAGATACATGTCGTGCATCTTGCGGCCGTCGGCGCGCACCGAGCCCTTGCCGAAGAGCGGATCGTCGGTCGGCATTTCCTTCATCTTGGCCATCACCACCGCGGAGTCCTTCGACTTCGCCGCCTCGACCGCCTTGAGATAGTGCAGCATGCCGGAATAGACGCCGGCCTGGACCATGGTCGGCTTCTTGCCGCCATTGGCCTTGGCGAAGCGGTCGGACCAGGTGCGGGTGCCGTCGTTGGTGTCCCAGTAGAACGACTCCGTCAGCACCAGCCCCTGTGCGGTGGCGAGGCCGAGCGAATGCACGTCGGTGAGGAAGACCAGCAGCCCGGCGAGCTTCTGGCCGCCGGCGACGATGCCGAACTCGCCCGCCTGCTTGATCGAGTTGATGGTGTCCCCGCCGGCATTGGCGAGGCCGATCACCTTGGCCTTGGAGGCCTGCGCCTGCAGCAGGAAGGAGGAGAAGTCCGTGCCCGGGAAAGGCGTGCGGACCGCGCCCAGCACCTTGCCGCCGTTCTTGGTGACGATCGCCGACGTGTCGCGCTCCAGCGCATGGCCGAAGGCGTAGTCGGCGGTGAGGAAGTACCAGCTGTCGCCACCGGCCTTGACCATGGCGCCGCCGGTGCCCTGGGCCAGCGCATAGGTGTCATAGGTCCAGTGCACGGTGTTGGGCGAGCAGGCCTTGCCGGTCAGGTCGGATGAGGCCGCGCCGGAGTTGATGTGGATCTTGTTCTTCTCGCGGGTGATCTGGTTGACGGCGAGCGCCACCGAGGAGGTCGGCACGTCCAGGATCAGGTCGACGCCGTCCTGATCGTACCAGGTGCGGGCGATGGTCGAGCCGACGTCCGGCTTGTTCTGGTGGTCGGCCGAGACGATCTCGACCTTGATGCCCTTCTCGGCCGCCTTGAAGTCCTCGACCGCCATGCGGGCGGCAATCACCGAGCCCTCGCCCGAGAGATCGGCATAGAGGCCGGAGCGGTCGTTGAGGACGCCGGCCTTGATGCTGATCTGCTGGGCCAGCGCGGGCGCCGCCATCAGCGCGGCGAAGGCGGTCGTGGTCACAAATGTCTTGAGCTTCATGATCTGTCTCTCCCTGAGATTGGCGTCGTTTTCGACGTGAGGTCCGATATGGATCGGATTGGGGGCCTTCGAATCCGCCAGGCGGCGCATTCAGACCCCGAGATAGCCGTGCAGCTTGTCGATATTGGCGTCGAGCTGGTCGTTCTCGATCATGTCGATCACCTTGCCCTGCTCGACGACATAGTGACGGTCGGCCACCGTCGCCGCGAAGCGGAAGTTCTGCTCGACCAGGATGATCGTGTAGCCCTGCTGCTTGAGCTTGCGGATGGTGGCGCCGATCTGGTCGATGATGACGGGAGCGAGCCCCTCGGTCGGCTCGTCGAGCAGGAGGAAATGCGCGCCAGTGCGCAGGATGCGCCCGATCGCCAGCATCTGCTGCTCACCGCCCGAGAGCTTCGTGCCCTGGCTCTTCAGCCGCTCCTTGATGTTGGGGAAGAGCGTGAAGATCTCGTCGAGCGAGAGCCCGCCGGGCCGCACGCGCGGCGGCAGCATCAGGTTCTCCTCGACGCTGAGCGAGGCGTAGATGCCGCGCTCCTCGGGCACATAGCCGATGCCGAGCCGGGCGATCGCCCGCGAGGGCAGCCCGATCGTCTCGGTGCCCTCCAGCACGACCGAGCCCTTGCGCTTGCCGATGACGCCCATGATCGACTTCAGCGTCGTCGTCTTGCCGGCGCCGTTGCGGCCGAGCAGCGTGACCACCTCACCCTGGGCGACGTCGAAATCGATGCCGTGCAGCACATGGGATTCGCCGTACCAGGCCTCGAGCCCGCGCACCTTCAGCATCGGCGCCACGGTGGCGGCGACGGGGGATCCCGCGGCCTCAATGAGCATGGCCGACCCCCGAACCGATATAGGCCTCGATCACGCGCGGATCCTTCGAGACCTCGGCATAGTCGCCCTCGGCCAGAACCTGTCCGCGCGCCAGCACGGTGATGCGGTCGGACAGCGAGGCGACGACCGAAAGATTGTGCTCGACCATCAGGATGGTGCGATTCGCCGAGACCTTGCGGATCAACGTCTCGATCCGCTCGACATCCTCGCGGCCCATGCCGGCCATCGGCTCGTCGAGCAGCATCATCTCGGGGTCGAGCGCCAGCGTGGTCGCGATCTCGAGCGCCCGCTTGCGGCCGTAGGAGAGTTCGACCGCCGGCAGTTCGGCGAAGGCCGAGAGGCCGACCGCCTCGACGAGGCGCAAGGCCTCTTCGTCGAGCGGCTTCAGCACCTCTTCCGAGCGCCAGAAATCGAAGGAATCACCGCGTTTGCGCTGCAGCGCGATGCGGACATTCGTCTTGACGCTGAGCTGCGGAAACACCGCCGAGATCTGGAAGGAGCGCACCAAGCCCAGCCGCGCGATCTCGGCGGGCTTCTGGCGGGTAATGTCGCGCCCGTTATAGACGATCGATCCCTTGGTCGGCGCAAGAAACTTGGTCAGGAGATTGAAACAGGTCGTTTTGCCGGCGCCGTTGGGCCCGATCAACGCATGAATCGTCCCGCGCCTGACCTTCAGGTCCACGCCGCTGACGGCCGAGAAGCCGCCGAAATCCTTCGTCAAACCCGTCGTGGCGAGAATGATATCCTCAGCCATGCGCAACGCTTGCAGTCATAACTTGGTCTTTCTTGTTCTGGACCGTCTCCCTTGTATGTCATGCTGCACCGCGCTCGCCGCATGAGTCAACGCTGCGCAACCGGCCATACGGCCTTGTGAAACAGGGCTCATCCCTTCGTCGTAGACAGCCGCCTCCGGACCGGACGGCTGCCCTTCTCGCGATCATCCAAACGGAGGATGCGCCGGGCGCCCCTCGTGCGTTAACCGACCCCGTCTCGCCGACTTGAACCGAGAGCGCTCCCGGCGCGACGAACGTTTCGAAGACAGCCTGAAACCCGGTTTGCTCCGGTGTCGTTTTCAAGTAATGTTTCGGGCTGTTTCCTGGCGATCCTGCGGCCGCATGATGGCGGCCCGTCCCTCCGCTTTGCGCTTCCGCCGGCGCTGGAGCGGGCATTTCCGGCATTGGCGGACCGATCGAGGGAGGTTACCGTGAGCTTCGCGACCTTGGGTTCGGCGATCTCCGCCCGCTTCGCCATTCTGGGCTGCCTGCTGAGGCACACGTTCGCGGCCGTGCCGCTCGGCTTCGCCGTCCTGCTGCTGGCATCGCCCGCGCAGGCCGTGCCTGAGCGCCGCGTCGCGCTCGTCATCGGCAACAGCGCCTATACGGCCGTTCCCCGGCTCGCCAACCCGCAGCGCGACGCCACCGCGATCTCGGCTGCCCTGAAGCGCCTCGGCTTCGAGGTCGTCGAGGGTTATGACCTGCGGATGGACGAGATGACCGGCATTGTCCGCGAATTCGCCCAGAAGCTCGACGGCGCCAAGGCCGGCGTCGTCTATTATGCCGGGCATGGCATCGCGGTGGGCGACGAGAATTATCTCATTCCCGTCGACGCCTCGCTGAAGTCCGAGGCCGACCTCGATTTCCGCGCGGTCAATGTGCAGCTGATCCTGCGCCAGATGCAGCGCGACGAGCGCGTCAACGTCCTCATCCTCGACGCCTGCCGCGACAACCCCTTCGCCACGCAACTCGCCGCCCGGTCGCGCTCCGTCGCCCGCGGCCTCACCGCGATCGAAACGCAGTCGGCCTCGGGCATCCTGATCGCCTTCGCCACCGACCCGCGCGCCACGGCTCTCGATGGCGAAAAGGACGGCAACAGCCCGTTCACCGCCGCCCTGCTGAAGCATATCGAGACGCCAGAGGTGTCGATCACCACCGTCATGGATCGTGTGCGCGCCGATGTCTGGGAATTGACCGGCAAGAAGCAGAAGCCCTGGACCAATTCCTCGATCATCGGCGAGTTCAAGCTGAACCCGACGCTGAAGCTCGCCGCGGTCGATCCCTCCGTGACGATCAAGGCGATCGACGGCGCCGTACCGGTGCCGGCCGCGCCCGCCCCGGTCGGCCTCGACCGCGTCCAGATGGACATCCGCATGTGGGAAACCGCCGAGCGCGGCAATACCCCGGGCGACTACAAGGCCTATCTCGACGCCTTCCCGACCGGCCAGTTCGCCGCCTTCGCGAAGAACCGGCTCGCCCGGCTCGAACCGGCGGCGCCCGCGGTCGCGGCGCTACCGGCAGTCTCAGCCACGTCGCGCGACACCCAGTCGGCCGTGCCCGACGATACGGCCCTCAAGAGCGAGGCGGCCACGGCGCAGACGGAAGCGGCGCTGAAGCTGCAGGCCAAGGACCGCCGCGAGTTGCAGCGGCGCCTGAGCCTCGCCGGCTTCAAGCCCGGCAAGAGCAGCGCCACCTTCGGACCGAGCCAGCGCAGCGCGATCAAGGAATGGCAGACGACCCGCGGCCTCGAGCCGACCGGCTTCCTCGCCCCGCTCCAGCTCAAGGCGCTGCGCGCCCAGACGGAACCGGCCTATCAGCGCGCGCTCGCCGAGCAGGCCAAGCCCGCGCCGGCTCCGCGCAGCCGCACCGCGCGCGAGCCGGTCGAGCCGCAGGTCCGCACCCGCGGCGGTGTCGCCTATGAGCGCGATCCGGTGATCCGCCGCGACCTCGAGCGCGAGCGTGCCGGCGGCGGCAGTGCGGCGGGCGCCGCGATCTTCGGCACCATCGTCGGCGGCGCCATCGGCGGCGCGCTGGGGGGCGGCTTCCGCCGCTGACACGCCCCTGCCGCAGCGCGGCGGGATCCCTCCCGGACCGATCGAGACGCGGCGCCCTGCGCCGCGTTTTGCTGTGACCTCGCGCCGGGCGCGGCAAGACGCCGTCTCCGCCCAACGGGGAGTTGCCACCGTGCCGCCGGCTCGGCTAGTTCTGGACCGCGCCGTCCGGCGGCATCCTTTCAGCGGCAGAGGCGATATGATGAAGAAGGTCTATCCGGACGCCACGGCGGCTCTCGCCGGCGTCATCAAGGACGGCATGACGATCATGGCCGGCGGTTTCGGCCTGTGCGGCATTCCC
This sequence comes from Allobosea sp. R86505, assembly GCF_042466375.1. Taxonomy (NCBI): domain Bacteria; kingdom Pseudomonadati; phylum Pseudomonadota; class Alphaproteobacteria; order Hyphomicrobiales; family Alloboseaceae; genus Allobosea; species Allobosea sp. R86505. The sequence goes on from NZ_JAXHPY010000001.1 coordinate 4,949,625, forward strand.
GACATCCTGATCGAAGCGGTCCGCGCCAGCGGCGCGAAGGATCTGACCTTCGTCTCCAACAATGCCGGCGTCGACGGTGCCGGGCTCGGCATCCTGCTCGAGACCCGCCAGATCCGGAAGATGATCTCGTCTTATGTCGGCGAGAACAAGCTCTTCGCCGAACTCTATCTCTCCGGCCAGCTCGAACTCGAATTCACGCCGCAAGGCACGCTGGCCGAGCGCATCCGCGCCGGCGGCGCCGGCATCCCGGCCTTCTTCACCAAGACCGGCGTCGGCACGCTGGTCGCCGAGGGCAAGGAGGAGCGCGAGTTCGACGGCGAGCGCTACATCATGGAGCGCGGCATCTTCGCCGACGTCTCGCTGGTGCATGCCTGGAAAGGCGACACCGAAGGCAACCTCGTCTACCGGAAGACGGCGCGCAACTTCAATCCGATGATGGCCTCGGCCTCGCGCTTCACCGTCGCGCAGGTTGAGCATCTGGTCGAGGCCGGCGAGATCGACCCCGATCACATGCACACGCCGGGCATCTTCGTGAAGCGGATCGTCCACACGCCGCAGAGCGTCAAGCGCATCGAGCAGCGCACCGTCCGCAAGCGCGCGGCCTGAGGAGTCACCGACATGGCATGGACCCGCGAACAGATCGCCCAGCGCGCCGCCAAGGAGCTGAAGGACGGCTTCTACGTCAATCTCGGCATCGGCATCCCCACCCTGGTCTCGAACTACATTCCAGACGGCGTCTCGGTGCAGCTGCAGTCCGAGAACGGCATGCTCGGCATGGGACCGTTCCCCTATGAGGGCGACGAGGACCCCGACCTGATCAACGCCGGCAAGCAGACCATCACGCAGCTGCCGACGACGAGCTTCTTCTCCTCGGCCGATTCCTTCGGGATGATCCGCGGCGGCCATATCGACCTCTCCATCCTCGGCGCCATGCAGGTCGCCCAGAACGGCGACCTCGCCAACTGGATGATCCCCGGCAAGATGGTGAAGGGCATGGGCGGCGCCATGGACCTCGTCGCCGGCGTCAAGAAGGTCGTCGTGGTGATGGAGCATGTCGCCAAGAACAAGGACGGCTCCGAGTCGCCGAAGCTGCTGGCCGCCTGCGACCTGCCGCTGACCGGTGCCGGCGTCGTCGACATGGTGATCACCGATCTCGGCGTCTTCGCGATCGACGAGAATGGCGGCGGCATGACGCTGATCGAGCTCGCCGAGGGCGTCACGCTCGACGAGATCAAGGCGAAGACCGCGGCGTCCTTCGCGGTCGCCCTCTGAGGGCTCGGATCCAGGGCGAGCCCGCCGCGGCCGGCGCCGTCACAGGGCCCTGACGATCTCCAGCCGCGCGCCATGGGCGAGCGCGCGGTCGAGGCAGCGATTGGCAGGCCCGTAGAAGGACACGGCGTAAGCGCCCTGCCCGCGCCGCCCGAGATGGCGCGTCAGCCCCTCGCAGGCCTCGCCGCGCGGCTCGGCGAGCGAGAGCATCTGGCGGCCGAGCCGGAACTGCGCCAGTCCGAAGCCCAGCCCCGGCGCCGCTCTGGTGGCGATCGGCTCCTGACCGAGCACTGCCCTGTAGCGCGCGACCGAGGCGGTGAGATCGCGGACCACGACGGTGATCCCGGCGACGCCCGTGACGCCGTTGCCGTGGCGGCGCGCCTTGCCTTCCGGCACGCGAAGCGCGCGATCCGTGACATCCTCGCAGAGGAAGGGAATGTCGGGTTCCGGCGGGCGCGCCGAGCGCCAGGCGATCCGCGTGCCGTCCGGCTGCTGGCGCCCGCCGTCGATCGGCCCCTCGATGGCGATGCCGGCGGCGCGGATCCGGGCGGAATCCTCTTCGAGCGACCCGGCCGGCAGCAGCGCATAGTCGACCAGGCCGCTGCCCGCCTCATCGAGGACCCTCCACCAGCGGAAGTCCGGCACCGGGCGCGCGAAGGCGATGATCTCGAGGTAGGCGCCGTCCGCCAGCACGACCAGCGCATTGCGCGAGCCGCGCGGATGCTCGCCGCCCGGCAGGACGGTGAAGCCCAGTGCGGCATAGTCGGCCATGGCCGCGTCGAGATCGGTGACGGCGATGACGATGTGGTCGATGGACTGCGTCATGAAGACCTCGCGGCATGGACAGCTACGTCATGCGTCGGCCGGAACGGCCGGCCCGGCAAGAGCGAGGCACGCAATCCCGCGATGCCGGTGCCCGGGTTGACGCGGCAAACCCGGCGCCCGGCCGGGCATGAGCGTTCCGGGGATAAGGCCGGACGGGCGCCGCGACACGGCTCGCCAGCGACCTGCGATATTGATACGATTCGTTAAGAGTAGCTAAGTTGTGCGATCGATTCGTCCAGGCGTTCCCCAGTTTCCCCACGGCACCGTCTTCGAGGCCATCCCTTTGAACGCCCTTCCCGTCGCCGATTCACAGGACTGGATCGCCCAGCGACCGGGACTGCCGGGCCCGACGAGCGCAGCATCGGCCGCTGCGCAGGCAGATCTCGACCCGCAACAGCGTCTTTCCCATGCCCAACGGGGCTTTCTCGAACTTCGGCTCGAAGCCGCTCTCGGTCGGCTGGCCGCGCTGGAGACCCTGCTGGAGGCGGAGCGCCTGCATGTCCGGCAGGCCCAGGCGGCACTGGGCGTCGCCGAGCGTGCCCTGGAGCGGCATCGCGAGACCATCCTCCTCTCCGACGGGCAGCGCCAGGCTTCGGCGCAGGAGGTCGGTCGGCTGAAGCAGGCGCTGCACGAGGCGGCGCTCGAAAAGGGCCGGCAGGAGCATGCAATCGCCGCCCTGCGCACCGCGCTCGCCGACAAGGCGGCCGAGGTCGAGCGGCTCGCCGCGACGACCGGAAGCGCCGAGGCCGAGTTGCGGGCGGCGCGTGCGCATCATGCCGGCGCCACCGATGCGATGCAGCGCGAGTGCCTGCGGCTGGAGGAGCTGCTGCAGGGCGAACGCCGCGACAAACTTCTGCTCCAGCGCGCGCTGGATCTCGCCCGCGCCAACCGCCGCGCCCTGCAGGACCAGCTCTCCGAGCGGCGCAGCGTCGTGACGATGGCGGTCCAGCCGCCGGCTGCGCCTGTTGCCCTGCCACTCCTTCTCGGCGCTGCGACGGCACCGCCCCCCGCCGCCGACGAAATGCCTCCCTCGTTCACCCTCGGAGAGGACGTGCCGCCGCCGCCCTCCCCGGCTCTCACGGAGCACCTCCATGCAGCCTGCCGTTAGCGACCTCGCCACCGTCACCACCCTGCGCCAGAGCCTGCCGGCCTCGGAGCAATTCCTCAACGCCTCCGACAAGATCGCGACCTTCCCGGCCGCGATGCCGGATCCGCGGCCGGCCCCGGTCGCCCCCGCGGCGGCGGCACCCGCCGCGCCGCCGGCGCCGCAGCGCGACTGGCCCTCGGCGCTCGCGCTGATCGAGGAGACCAGCGAGGCGATCCGCATCAGCGAGCTGCGCTACGCCCAGCTCGAGGAGCGGCTGCAGCAGACCATCGCGCAGGCGGCCGCCAACATGCGCGAGCTGGAAGCCCAGGTCGCGACGGCCAACGAGATGCTGTGGCGCTCCGAGGAGCGGGCCCGCCAGGCCGAGGCGCGCGCTCTCGAGGCCGAGGGCTGGCTCGCCCGCCTGCACGATGCCGTGACGACCGCATTCACGCCCGCCCATCGTCCCCAGCCGCGCGACTGACCGTGAGCCAGGACGCGCCCAGCCTCAGCCGCGCCATGCTGCGCGCCCCGGCCTGGCGGGACGCGCCCGCGCCACCAGCCGCCGTCGCCGCCCCCATTCCGCTGCGGCCGCTGTCGCGGCGCGCGACCGGCCGGCCGCATCCGCAGGACACGCTCGCCCTGGTGGCGGGCGCCGGCGCCGCCTTCGAGACGATGCAGTTGCAACTGCTGAACGTGCTGCAGCAGGCGCGCAGCTCGCTGGAGGAGGCCGAGCAGGAAAAGGTGCGGCTGCAGAGCGAGATTGCCGCCCTCGCCAAGGAAAAACAGGACTGGAGCCAGCGGGCCCAGAAGGCCGAGGCGACGCTCGGACGCGCCAACGAGGTGCTGCAGACGCAGCAGGGCGTTCTCGAGAAGGCGCTGCTGCGGGAACGCGAGGCCGTCCAGCGCGCCTATATGCTGGAGTTGAAGCTGCGCCAGGGCGGCGGCGCCTCCCGCGCCGTCTGACCGGCGCGCCCGCAGGACTCCGGAAGCCGCCGCGCGGCCAAGAAGTTGTTCGCAACTCGCGCCGGGCGCCATTGCGATGTTGCCTTGGACCGCGGCACATCTTCTGCTGTGCTACCGCCTTAAGCTGTGGTCCGGGTGTCGCGATCGCCGGACCGAGGCAGGCGGCCTGCCCCGCGTCGAGAGGGGCAAAGTGGGGTGGGTTCGATGATCGGTTCCAGTCTGAGGCGTCTCATCGGCGGGCGGAGCGAGGCGCCAGCGCCGCAGCCGGCCCCTGTGTTCACACCGCCCGAGGCCGCCGCCAACGAGCCGGGCGAAGCGCCGGAGCCGCTGCTGCCGCCGCCGCCGAAACCCGGCAGTTCGCACGAGGTCGGCCAGCTGATGACCGCCATCAGCGAGCAGTCCAACGAGCTGCAGGTCGAATTCGCCAAGATCTCGAACTGGTCGGTCCAGCTCGACCTGCTGATGACGCGCACCGCGACGATGCAGCAGATCCTGCCGAAGTTCATCCAGACCTCGCAGGACCAGGCCGCGCAGATCGAGGAACTCAGCGCCATCTGCCACCGTCAGGAGCGCGAAGTCGCCGGGCTGCAGACCGAGCTTGGTCATTACCGGCCGCTGGCGATGCGCTATGAGGAGGAACTCGGGCGCAGCCGCGCCGCGCTCGACCACACCCAGGCGGCGCTGGCCGCGCTCGAGATCGAGCATGGCAAGCTGCAGGGCGAGGTGAACGCGCTGCTGCAGCGGCTCTCCACCAGCGATTCGCGCGTGCAGCGGCTGTCCGAGGAGCGGCAGGTTGTCGACCAGAAGCTCCTGGAGAAGTCCGCCGCCGCGCAGAACCTCGCCCGCGAGGTCGCGATGCTGCGCTCCGACCTCGTCGCCGCGAGCGGAGAGAACAGCCGGCTCCAGCGCGACATCGCCGGGCTGACCGAGAAGCTGAGCGGCGAGCGCGAAGGCGCCAACGAGGCGGCGAGCCAGGCCCAGGCCCGAATCGCCACCGCCCTGCAGACGATCAAGGAGCTGGAGGCCCAGGCCGCCGCCGCCGCGCAGCGCGAGCGCAAGCTGGCCGAGGATCTCGCCCAGCGCGACAAGGCCGTCTACGACCTCGACATCAAGCTCTCGGCGCTGCAGTCGAAGGCCGACTTCCTGGCCGGGGTCAACCAGCAGCTGCGCACCGATCTGCGCCACCATATCGACCATGTCGGAACACTGGAGCACTCCAACCGCCAGCTCATCGAGGCGATGTCGCGCAGCCGCCAGGCGACCGAGGCGGCCGGGCCCGACGGGTTCGAGCCGCCGGCGCCGCGCCGGGCCGCTGGCGAGTAGCGCTCCCGCGCCGGGACCCGCAGTCCGTCAGGCTGCGGCGAAGGCCGCGGCGATGACTGCCCGCGCCTCCTGCTGGATCTCCGCGAGATGGGCTTCGTCGCGGAAGCTCTCGGCGTAGATCTTGTAGACCTCCTCGGTGCCGGATGGGCGGGCGCAGAACCAGCCCTGCGCCGTGACCACCTTGACGCCGCCGATCGCCGCGCCATTGCCCGGCGCCTCGTTGAGGACGGCGGTGATCGGCTCGCCGGCGAGCGTGTCGGTGCCGAGTTGAGCGCGCGACAGGGTCTTCAGCACGGCCTTCTGCTCGCGTGTCGCGGGCGCGTCGATGCGGGCATAGAGCGGTGCGCCCAGGTCCCGGGTCAGCGCGGCATAGCGCTCGCCGGGATCGGCCCCCGTCCTGGCGGTGATCTCGGCGGCGAGCAGGCCGAGGATCAGCCCGTCCTTATCCGTGCTCCAGCTCGTGCCGTCGAGGCGCAAGAAGGAGGCGCCGGCACTCTCCTCGCCGCCGAAGCCGAAGCTGCCGTCGGAGAGCCCCTCGACGAACCATTTGAAGCCGACGGGCACCTCGACCATGCGGCGGCCGAGCCTGGCCGCGACGCGGTCGATCATGGCGCTGCTGACGATGGTCTTGCCGATCGCGGCATCGCTGCGCCAGCCCGGGCGATGGGTGAAGAGATAGTCGATCGCCACCGCGAGATAATGGTTGGGGTTCATCAGCCCGCCGCTGCGGGTGACGATGCCGTGGCGGTCGGCATCGGTGTCGTTGGCGAAGGCGACGTCGAAGCGGTCCTTCATGGCGATCAGCCCGGTCATCGCATAGGGCGAGGAGCAGTCCATGCGGATCTTGCCGTCCCAGTCCGCCGGCATGAAGGCGAAGGTCGGGTCCAGCGTCTGGTCCACGATGGTCGCGTTCAAGCCGTAGCGCTCGATGATCGGGGCGTAGTAGTCGAGGCCCGCGCCGCCGAGCGGGTCGATGCCGATGCTCACCCCCGCGGCGCGGATCGCCTCCATGTCGAGGACGCTGCCGAGCTCGGCGACATAGGCTTCGCGAAAGCCGTGGCGGCGGACATGCTCGCCGGCGAGCGCCCGCGCATAGGGGATGCGCGAGACGCCGGCGAGCCCAGCCTCGATCAGCGCATTGGCCTTGCGCTCGATCCAGCCGGTGGCGTCGGTGTCGGCCGGGCCGCCATGGGGCGGGTTGTACTTGAAGCCGCCATCGGCCGGCGGGTTGTGCGAGGGCGAGATCACCACGCCGTCGGCGAGGCCGTGCTTGCGCCCGCGGTTGTGGCCGATGATGGCGTGCGAAATCACCGGCGTCGGCGTGAAGCGCAGATCCGCGTCGACCAGCGTCGTCACGCCATTGGCGGCAAAGACCTCGAGCGCGGTCTCGAAGGCCGGGCGCGACAGGGCATGGGTGTCGATGCCGAGATAGAGCGGGCCATCGATGCCCTGCTCGCGGCGGTAGAGGCAGATCGCCTGGGCGATGGCGAGGATATGCGCCTCGTTGAAGGAGCGCAGCAGCGAGGAGCCGCGATGGCCCGAGGTGCCGAAGGCGACGCGCTGGGCCGGATCGGCCGGGTCGGGCCGCTCGCGATAGGCCTGGCCGAGCCGGGCGAGGTCGACCAGCAGGCTGGGGTCGAGCGGCTTGCCCGCGAGCGGGCTGACAGTCGTGGTCATCTCATATCCTCAACGGCGAAACGGCTCACCGGCTTCTACGACGCCGGGGTGAAGCAACGGTTCCCGGATCGGGAGCCAGCCGACGCGGCGGCAGGTTAGGCGCGCAACGCGCGGGCTGTCGAGCGGCGGCGCCTCGCCGGCGCGGCGGGGAAACCCGGCTTGATCGGGATCAATGCGGGCGCGGCTGCGTTTGACGATCACAGCCCTGCAGGTTCCCTCGCCCCGTCCCCGGGGCATCGGGCCAGACCCAGCCGAGGACTTCTCAATGCAACTCCCCCATGGTGCCGTGATCGCCCTCGTCGACGGGAAGCAGTTCGAACTGTTTCGCAACAGCGGCAACGAAGCCGACCCGGTTCTGGCCGCGATGCCCTCGCCCAATCTCGACGAGCACAACAAGGCCGGCGGCGGCGGGCGCGATTCGAGCTCGGCCAACCCGACCGGGCACCAGATCGACGAGGACGCCCATGCGGCCGCGGCGACCTCCTGGCTCAACCACCAGATCACCGGGCACAAGATCAGCCATCTCGTCGTCATCGCCTCGCCGCGGACGCTCGGCGAGATGCGGCGCCACTACCATAAGCAGCTCGAAGGGGCGCTCGTCGCCGAACTGTCCAAGAACCTGATCGGCAAGAACGGGCCGGAGCTGCTGGCCGCGCTGCAGGGCAAGTGACCTCGTCGGGGCCATCGAGCCCCCGGTCGAAGACACGCAGCGCCGGCCTTGACCTCGATCAAGGCCGGTCTGTCGCATCCGGCGCAGACAGGGGTCAGGTGACCTCGGATCGGGAACCGGACATGACCCCAAGGACATCGACCGGCCGCATCGTCGCCCGGCGGATCGCGGCGCTCGTCGGCCTCGCCCTTGTTGGCAGCGCCCTGGCGGTACAGGCGATGCCGGCCGATGCGCAGCGGCCCGACAACGCCGAGAGCGCCGCGATCGGCAAGCAGGTGGCGCAGCGCCATTGCGGCGGCTGCCATGCGATCGAGGCGAGCGGCGCCAGCCCCAACCCCAAGGCGCCGCCCTTTCCGCTGATCGCCGAGCGCTACCCCGGTGACAACCCGGCCCCCGTCCTGATCGACGGTACCGTGGTGCGCCACCCCGGCATGCCTGAATTCAAGCTGATCGAGCACGAGACCGACGGGCTCGTGGCCTATATCCGGCGCGTTTCGCGCCGGTGGAAGCCGGCGTCCTGACACGGGCGCGCCTCGGCAGCAGGAGCACCCCGACCATGCGCGCACATCCCACGAGCCGGTCGCATGTCCCGATCACCGCGCTGGCCCGCGGGGGGCTCGCGGCGCTCATCATGGGGCTGCTGGGCGCGGGCGGTGCCATGGCGCAGGCAACCGGCGATGCGCAGGCCGGCCGGGCGGTCGCCAGCGCGCTGTGCCTGCCCTGCCATGCGATCGACGGGGCGAGCCGCGACCCTGCCCGGGTGCCGCCCGATTTCGGCGCCGTCGCCGACATGCCCTCGCAGACGGCGCTGTCGCTGCGGGTCTTCCTGCAGACGCCCCATGGCAACATGCCGCGCTACCAGCTCACCCCCACCGAGACCGACGACGTCATCGCCTATGTGCTGAGCCTCAGGGCACGCTGAGGGAGACGGGCGCCGGCGGCACGCTCTAGCGCTCCGGCAACGGGGCGCGCTGCGCGCCGGCCTCCCCCATCAGGGCCTCGACCTCGTCGGCACTGACGCGCCCGGCTGCGGCGAGCCGGCGCGCGATGGCGTCATGGGCCGTTCGCATCGCCGGCTGGTAGAGGATGGCGGTGGCCGCGCGGGCGCAGCGCGCCCGCAGTAGGCCGGCATCGGGCGGCTGCAGCAGGGCGATGAAGGGCTGCATCTGGTCGAGATCGTCGCCATGCGAGCGCAGCTCGCCGGGATACCATTTCAGCCCCTCGGCGCCGTTCCAGTAGACCATCTCGCCGCATTGGCCGGCGGCGAGGATCGTGATCTCGACCTCGGCACGGCGCAGATCGCCGGCGCGGTCAGCCTGGAAGCCGCGGCGATAGGGTTCGAAGCAGGTTTCGCCGGAGACGCCCTGTGGCGGCCTGAGCCAGGCATGGGTGATGGCGCGGCGGTGATGCCAGCCGACGGCGATGTGCCCGGCCTCGTGAAAGGCGCAAGCCGCGCGCCGGATCGCAGGGGGAATGGCCTCGAGTTTCGGCATCGCGTGGGTCGTCGCCGGGCGCGGCCCGGCTCAGATCTGCGCGCGGCCGGCTTGCGTGATCGTGACGGTGCCGTTGGGCCCGTCCTCGAACCAGCCGAGCGCCTTGCCGTGCTCGTAGCTCGCCATGACCGCGGTGGTCTCCCAGCCATTCATCGCTGCGATCGAGAGCAGGTTGCCGGCCGCCAGCAACTCACCCGGCTCGGTCTCGAAATGGGCAAAGACGTCCAGCGCCAGCCGGGCCTTGTCCGCATCGCTCGTCGCCATCGCACCGTCTCCCGCCCGCGTCACGGGCAGGATGTCCGCGCCGCCGCTCAGAGGCAAGCCCGGCCGTGCCGGCTCGCACGCGACGTCATGACGGGCACCGGCCGGGCGGCGCCCATGCTAGGCTGCCCGAATGAGAGCCCCGTCGACCGGCGGGCGCCACGCCAGCGATGCGGACCAGGCCATGTGGACCTTCAAGACGCTGGCGCTCACGGGGCTCGGGCTCGTCGTCGGGCTCGCGGCGATCGCGGTGGGAATCTGGATCTATATGATGAGCACGATCGAGCAGCCCAAATACGCCTCGGTCAGGCAGGATGGCGCCATCGAGATCCGCGACTATCCCGCGCTGGTCGTGGCGGAGGTGACGCGGCGCGGCGACCGGCAGGCGGCGGTGCGCGCCGGCTTCTCCCCGCTCGCCGGCTACATCTTCGCCAAGAGCCGCGAGGGCGAGACCGTCAGCATGACCGCACCGGTCATCCAGACGCCGGCGCAGGCCGCCGAGCAGAGCTGGCTGATCCGCTTCGTGATGCCGTCGAAGTACACGCTCGAGACCCTGCCGAAGGCGGCGGGCGAGGATGTGCGCCTGCTGCAGCTGCCCGCCGCGCGGCGGGCCGCGGTCCGCTTCTCCGGCGTCGCGACGGACGCGCTGATCGCGGAAAACGAGGCCAGCCTGCGGGCCTGGCTGGCGAAAGCCGGGATCGCGATCCAGGGTGCGGCCACCTACGCCTATTACAACGACCCCTGGACGCCCGGCCCGCTGCGCCGCAACGAGGTGCTGTTCGAGGTGGCGGGGTCGTAGGGCGCAGCCTGGAAACACCGGCCCTCATCCTGAGGAGCCGCGCAGCGGCGTCTCGAAGGATGATTCAGGAGGCTCCGAACCACCTGGAGCATCCTTCGAGACGCGGGCTTCGCCCGCTCCTCAGGATGAGGGCTGAGGGGGGCTGCAACAGGCTCCCGTCGTGCCGGCGGCTAGGTCGGGATGGCGGTCCGGTCGTTTCGAAGGCGACAGGACCCAACCGGTCGTCAGCGTGTCCGGGGCACGGGTGGGCAGCGGTGATAGGCGATGTCGGCCTCGCCCAGGCGGCTGATCGTCAGCCGGCCGTCGCGGCCGAGCATCAGCGTGATCGCGTGGCGGCCTTTCAGGCGGCCGGCTCCGCCCTCCTCGACCCGCGCCATGGCGCGCCAGCCCTGCTTCAGGGGTTTCCAGTTCGGCGACGACCAGTGCGAGGCCGCGAAGACGACCTCCGTCGCGGTGATCTCGATCCGGAAATCGGCTGCGCCTTCGGCCGAGCAGTCGGAGGGCTCCAGCGCCCATGTTCCCAGGATCCCGTCCGGCAGCGGCTGGGCGCTCAGCCCCGTGCCCGCGGCGCAGAGCGCGACGAGGCCGGCCAGCGCGGCGCGCGCCGGGCGGCTAGAGCACGCTGATTTCACTCGGAAACAGACCGTCATTCCGGACAAGCGGCGCAGCCGCGCCGATCCGGAATCCATCGTAAGGCTCTGGAGCCCTCCGATGGATCCCGGGGCAAGCCCGGGATGACGACAGTGGTTCCGAGACAACTCAGCACGCTCTAGGCATCGGGCTCGGGGCGGCGGGGCTTCCTGCGCAGGCCGAGGCCAACCAGGACGAGGCCGATCGCCAGCGGCGGCAGGAACAGACGCAGCGCATCGCGCGACATATCCAGTCTGACGGTCCGGCAGCCGGCCGTGTTCATCTCGCAGCCGAAGCCGCTGAGCAGATACCACGCGATCAAGGTCATCAGGATCAGGGCGCCGCCGATGCCGATCAAAGCGCGTTTCATGGACCATCGCTACGATGCCCGTTAACGGTTTGCAATCGACCCCGGCCGACGCCGATGCCCCCCAGCGAAAGCCGCTCATGACCTCACGGCACACATGGCTCGTCCCGATCGGCGTCGTCCTGCTGCTGGCGACGCTTTCGGCCTCCTGCGGGCGCGAGCCTCCGCGCTGCCAGACGCATCGCGTCGCGGGCGGCGAGGTGACCGAATGCCAGTGAGGCCGGCCTGCCGCCGTCAGCCTTGCATCGCCGGTCAGTCCTGCATCGCCAGTCAGTCTTGCGGCGCCAGTCAGTCCTGCGTCGCCAGGAACCAGAAGGCGGTGAGGCCCGAGCCGACCGCACCATGGCCGGCGAAGATGCCGAGCATCACCAGGAAAAGCTGGGTCTGCTCGGCCTCGGCCGCCAGCAGGCCACCCACGAAGCCGATGTCGAAGGCGATGATCAGCAGATAGGTCGCGGCGCCCAGCAGCGCGCCCAGCGCCCCATGGAGAGGCACGGTCCGAAAACGGTCGGCATCGCGGCGATCCCGCATTGGCCCGCTCCCTCACCCGAGTCGTCTGCGTAACCGATCCGGGCGGCGCGTTGTTCCCCGGCATGCCGTGGCCGGGTGACGGTGAGGATGCAGGACGGCGCTGTTCCGGCGGGAACAACCCGCCGATCGCGGCGAGATCGGGACCATCGCCACGCCGAATACGTCCCGGATCCCTCATCCGGTCTTGTCCGCGTCTTCCGGTGTCTCGCCGGGATCGGCTCCCGACATGACCAGCCGGCGCAGTTCATCGGCGAGGATATCGTAGACCAGACGGATGCGGCGGCTGGTCTGCACCTCGCGATGCGTGACCAGCCAGAGCGGCACGGGCGTTCTCCTGAGGTCCGGCAGGAGCGCCACCAGGCCCGGTGTGCGCACCGCCGCGACATCGAGGACCACGCCGACCCCGAGCCCCCGGCGCGTCATCTCCCAGAGCGCCAACGCACTGTTGGAGACGACCCGGCACTGCTCCACCCCGAATGTCAGCCCCAGCATCTCCATATGGCTGACGAAGCGCTCGACCGGATCGAACGCCAGCAGCGTCGCGCCCCCGAGATCCGTGACGGACCGGGGCACGCCATGACGGGCGATCCAGCCCTCGGAGGCATAGAGATGCGCGGTCAACTCGCCGATGAGACGGCCGATCAGTTCAGGCTCCGTCGGGCGCACATGGCGAATCGCGATGTCGGCCTCCCGTCGCCGGAGATCGCTGAGCGCATCGGTCGCCGTCACGACAATGGTGATCTGGGGGACCTCCTCGCGCAGGCGCTCGACGATGTCCGGCATGACATGCGTCGCGATCGCATCGGTGACCGACAGGCTGACGCGGCCGGCAACATCCGATGACTGACCCGCAGCCGTCAGCGCAAACGCCTCGGCAGCCGCGGCCATCTGACGGGCATGCTCCAGCATGCCGGCCCCGCCCGCCGTCAGGACGAGCCGTTTGCCGACCCGCTCGAACAGGGTCACGGCGAGTTGCTCCTCGAGAGCCGCCACCTGCCGCGACAGGGTCGGCTGGCTCAGACCTAGTTGTCGTGACGCCGCCGACAATGACCCGGTCTCGGCCGTGGCGCGGAAGGCCCGCACCCAATTCCAATCGATGGCGCTCATGCACCACTGAATATCCGATCTTCGAAAACCGGCAAATCCAAATATCGCAACCTGTGCGATGAGAGGGGAGACGGAGCCCCCCATGCCGACCCGACCCGAGCCCCAGGACGATGTCGATGCCGGATTCTGGAACCGGACGGCGCGGACCTATTCCCACAGCGTGATCAAGGACCTCGCCGGGTATGAGCGCACCCTGTCCTCGACGAGGGACCTCGTCGGCGCCGCGGATCGGGTTCTGGAGCTCGGCTGCGGAACCGGCCAAACGGCGCTGCGGCTCGCGCCCTCGATCGGTCACATCACCGGAACGGACATTTCGAGCGAGATGATCGCGATTGCCAACGAGCGCAAGGCCGCGGCGGCCTGCCCGAACGCGATCTTCACGGTCACGGATGGACACAACGCGCCCTGGCCGGACCAGGCCTTCGATGCGGTGCTGGCGTTCAATCTCCTGCACCTGATCAGCGACCGGCCGCGCCTGTTCCAAACCGTCGGGCGGATCCTGAAACCGGGCGGCCATTTCATCACCAAGACGCCCTGCCTGTCGGAAATGAACGCCGTCATTCGCCTCGCCATTCCGCTGATGCGGCTCCTCGGCAAGGCGCCGTCCCTGTCGTTCTTCACTGCCGATGAGCTGGCGAGCGAGGTCGCCGCCGGCGGCTTCTCGATCATCGACCAAGCGCGCCATGGCTCGGGCCGCACGGATTTTCGCGTGTTCATGGCCGCACGGAAGGCGGAGCCATGAGCGCCGCCCGATCCGCTCGCCCGGCATCCGCACGCTCGTCCGTCGCTCGGGCAACGGGCGGCGCCATCCGACGAAGCATGATGTCGAACCCTGCCGATGACGACCGACGAGGACCCGCCCCGATGAGAACCATGCTGCCGGCCGCGACACTGATCCTGTGTTTGGGCGCCACGCCCCTCCTGGCCCAGAGTTGCGAAAGCAATTTCCGCGTCGAGGGCACGCCGATGCTCACGGCCCTGAATTTTCGGACCTCGCAGAGCTTCGCCGGCGTCGACAGGGACAGGGCGATCGACAATCTGCGGAGCGCGATGCTGGCCGAGGGCTTCATCCGCGTCGGTCTCGATCGATCCGCCGGGGCGCTGACGGCGTTTCAGGAGACCTCCGGGTCCGGCCGTCCGCAAACGCTTCGCGTTTCGGCGCGCAGGGCGGGCAAGGGCACCCGGGTCGATGCCGTCTTCATGATCCAGGCGGGACAGGTCGCCGATGCTGCGACCGTCCGCGGCTATCTGTGCCGGGTCGTCTCGGCTGCCAGAGACTGATCGCCCGCGATCCGGCCGACGCACAGCCGCCACAGCCGCGGCGCGCGCGCCCCGGGAACGGAAGCCTGCCCTCAACGTTTCCAAATGGGCGGCACGAGGTGCCTGCGGCGGGCAGCGATCATCAGCAGGATCACGCCGGTCGTGGTGCAGAAGACAAGTGCAAAGATCGACTGCTCCATCCCGAAGCTTCCGCCCGTCAGCAGGGTCGGCCCCTCGATGACGGCCTTCAGCAGACCCGGTTCGGCCGGCCCACCCGAGACAACGCCGGAATAGATACCCTCCTGGACAAAGTTCCAGCCCATGCAGAGCCAGAGGCGGCGGGTGACCATGTAGGCGGCCGACAGCAGAAGCCCCGCCTCGATGCTGATGTAGATGGCCCCGGTCATCGTGGCGGCGGGGTTCAACAGATGCAGGAAGCCGAACACGAAGGAGGAGGCGAGGATCCCGACCCAGCTGCCAAGGACAGACTCGACCGACCGGTGCAAGACGCCACGGAAGATCAGTTCTTCGAAGACCCCCGACTTGATCGCCAGTGCCACTGCGGGAAGAACGAAAGCCACGGGGTTGAGCCCCTCGACCCGGTAGTGGCCAAGCAGCATCAGGGCCACCGCACAGGCCGTGTAGAGCCCGACGCCGATGAACGCGCCGATGGCCCATTCGCGGCCGATGCCCGGCGTCGAAACCTCGGTCACCTCGCGGCGTTCGATCAGACGTCCGTAAGCTACGTAAAGGGCGATCGCAGCCAGCGCGAGGCCAAGCTGGACCACGATGCTCACGAAGGGCCGGTCATCAAATTGAGCAAGGCGCCCTTCGGCCCAGATCATGAATTGCAACAACGCTCCGCCAAGAACGATCAGGCGGAGCAGCGGATGAACAACGCGCAGCCACAGGGGCTGATCAGGGGCAGATGTGTCACTCATTATGGTCCTTGCCCTTACGCCTCTTTCGGGCGTCTGCGAAGGTGATCGCTTCCCCTGTCCCGTCCAAGCCCGAGGGTGGCCTGCCCGCCTTGAGGTAGACATCGGCGGGCGTCAGGCTGCCGAGGCTCTCGTGAGATCGGGCATGATTGTGATGCTCGACGGAGGCCGCGACTGCCGTTCCAGGTCACCGGGCAGATCGTCGTTTCGAGCAGGACGCGGATCTTCGGGGTCGGGTGTCAGCGCTCGATCCTGCCCCGTGTCTGAAGGTGATAGGGTGCGTCGCGCCCAGCAGCGCGCCGGGCACCACATGGAGAGGCACGGTCCGAAAACGATCGGCATCGCGGCGATCCGGCACCGGACCGACCCCTCACCCGAATCATCTGCGTGGTCGATCCGGGCGGCGAGTTGTTCCTGAGCACGCCACTCCAGCGGCGCACCCGACACGGCTCGAAGCTGTGACCCTTGCCTGAACGGCCCCCGCTCCGTCGCAATTCCCTCGTTGCCCCGCGCCGCACGATCGGCTATCCAGCGTGCACGGATTGCGCCCGTAGCTCAGCTGGATAGAGCGTTGCCCTCCGAAGGCAAAGGTCACACGTTCGAATCGTGTCGGGCGCGCCAATAATTTCAACGAGTTACGCGATGATTGGCCCACTGAGTATTTGATCAGGTAAGCAGTAGGTAAGCGGCGCGCGGCATTTCACCGCCCTTGAGGTCGCAATAACACCCTCCGCGGCCGCGTCGAGATTATTCGTTCGGCAATACGAGCTTCGCCGGCCATCCCACGCTGGGCTGCCAGAAAACTGATTCCGCACATTTCGGCTATGGGCCAAATCGCTGGATACTGATGTGCCAATGAACAAAGCCGCTCTCGCGGCAGGGCGCTGCGGCACGTTCATCGCTGAGATTTCGCATGTGGGTCGCTGCATCTAAGGATCTGGGGGTCGTTTCCCCTGATCCTCGGAGGTTTCCATGAACGATCGCGTCACCGTCAGTCCGCTGCGCCAGCGGATGCTTGAGGACATGCCCATCCGCCGGTTTCACCAGCGTCCTGTTTTGCGATCCTGCACAGCAATGAGTGCACCAGCAGTGTCCGCCTTCAGCGCTCTTGAGACAGTTTAGGGGTTTTCGGGAAGGGAGGATTTCTGGATCATCGCAGCCATTCAGGAGCGCAGATGAGACAGAAATCGGGGCCGGAGAAAGCACCGGCAGAGCAAGTCGTGAAGGATATTCGCCGAGCGACGCGGCGGCAGTTCTCGGCCGAAGAGAAGATCCGCATCGTGCTGGAGGGCGTGCGCGGCGAGGAGAGCATCGCGGAGCTGTGCCGGCGCGAGGGGATCGCCTCGTCGATGTATTACGGCTGGTCGAAGGAGTTCCTCGACGCCGGCAAGCGCCGTCTCGCCGGTGACACGGCCCGCGCCGCGACGTCAGACGAGGTGAAGGAACTGCGTCGCGAGGCGCAGGCCCTGAAGGAGGCTGTGGCCGATCTGACCCTGGAAAACCGCCTGCTTAAAAAAAGCATGCTCGCGGATGGGGAGGACGACATATGAGGTATCCCGCCTCCGAGAAGGCCGAGATCATCCGCCTGGTCGAGGGATCGCACCTGCCGGCGCGTCGCACCTTGGACAAGCTCGGCATCCCGCGCGCCACGTTCTATCGCTGGTACGATCGCTATCTCACCGGCGGGATCGAGGCGCTTGCCGATCATCGCTCGCGGTCGGATCGTGTCTGGAACCGGATTCCCGACCCGATCCGGGCCGAGATCATCGACCTGGCGCTGCGCGAAACGGAGCTGAGCCCACGCGAGCTGGCGGTGCGCTTCACCGACGAAAAACACTACTTTGTCTCGGAAGCATCGGTGTACCGGCTGCTGAAGGCGCATGATCTGATCACCAGCCCGGCTTACATCGTCATCAAGGCGGCGTCCGAGTTCAAGGACAAGACGACGGCGCCCAACCAGCTCTGGCAGACCGACTTCACCTACCTGAAGATCACGGGCTGGGGCTGGTATTATCTCTCGACAGTGCTCGACGACTTCTCCCGCTTCATCGTCGCCTGGAAGCTCTGCGCCACGATGCGGGCTGACGACGTCACCGCCACGCTCGATCTGGCTCTGGCGGCATCGGGGCTCGACCAGATCACGGTCGCTCATCGACCCAGGCTGTTGAGCGACAACGGCAGTTCCTACATCTCGGCCGACCTCGCCACCTGGCTCGACGGCAAGGGCATGAAACACGTTCGCGGCGCGCCCTATCACCCTCAGACACAGGGCAAGATCGAGCGCTGGCACCAGACCCTGAAGAACCGCATCCTGCTGGAAAACTACTATCTGCCCGGCGATCTCGAACGGCAGGTTGCCGCCTTCGTCGAGCATTACAACCATGCCCGCTACCACGAGAGCCTCGGCAACCTCACCCCGGCCGACGTCTACTTCGGCCGCGGGCAGGCCATCCTCACCGAACGCGAAAGGATCAAGCGCCAGACAATCCAGCGCAGACGCTTGCAGCATCAGCTGCAGGCCGCATAACCTCAAACCCAGATGAGCCAGAACCTCCGTTCCTGAGACGCCGCAACAGTCTCAAATCATCTGACGACGGACA
>NZ_JAXHPY010000002.1:0-118739 GCF_042466375.1 Allobosea sp. R86505
GTATTTTGCGGCTCTCTGAATCCATCGGTCACCATGATTCGGAGATCATGGATGTCGGGTGGATCGATCGAGACGACGCTTGAGCTTTGGGCGTCGGCGTTGCGGGACGTGAAGGGGCGGATTGCGCCGTTGTTCACGCAGGCGCGGGTGGCAGCGTCGGCTGGCCAGTTCCTTGATGGCCTGCTCGGTGACGAGCGGCGCAAGACCGGCTGGATGCGTGCGGAGGCTGCCGGCGATCCCGGCCCCTGGCGCCAGCAGGCGCTTCTCGGGCGCGGTCGCTGGGATGCCGATGCGTTGCGCGACATGGTGCGCGACTATGCAATGGAGACCTTGGCCGACCCGGAGGCCGTCCTCGTCGTGGACGAGACGGGGTTCCTGAAGCAGGGCAAGGCATCGTGCGGCGTGGGACGCCAGTACACCGGCTCGGCCGGCAAGATCACCAACTGTCAGATCGGCGTGTTCGCGGCTTATGTCTCGCGTCATGGCCATGCCTTCATCGACCGGGCTCTTTATCTGCCAAAGGCGTGGACGGGCGACGCGGATCGAATGGCGGCGGCCCATGTGCCCAAAGAGACCGCCTTTTCGACCAAGCCTGCCTTGGCCCTGGCCATGATCGGGCGGGCGATTGCCGCCTGCGTGCCCTTCGGCTGGGTCGCCGCCGACAGCGTCTATGGCGTCGGAGACATCGAAATGGCGCTGCGCCGGGCCGGCAAGGGCTATGTGCTCGGCGTCAACGCGAACCATCATTTTGGCTCCTGGATCGGCAAGCCCCCTGTCGCCGGCGCGGCCGAGGAAATCGCGGGCGCGCTTGACCCCTCGCTCTGGAAACGCCTCTCGGCCGGTGCCGGCACCAAAGGCGAGCGGCTTCACGACTGGGCCTATTGCGAACTCGCCGACCTCGACGCCGCCGCATACGACGAGAGCCGATCCGGCCTCTGGACGCGCGGGCTCCTCATCCGCAAGAATATCGCCGACGGCGCCCTGGCCTTCTTCTCAACCTGGTGCCCTGCCGGAACCGACATCGCCACGCTGGTCAGGGTCGAAGGCCATCGCTGGGCCATCGAGGACGGGTTCGAGACCGCCAAGAACGAACTTGGGCTCGATCACAATGAAACCCGCTCCTGGCATGGCTGGCACCGTCACGTCTCGCTCGTCATGCTCGCCTTCGCCATGATGGCTGCCATCCGCCATCGCGCTAACGCGACGCCGCCCCCAAAAAGGCCTCGAACAGTTCTGCCGAAACACAAGCAGACCTGATCCGCTGGTCGGTTCAGGAAATCCGACGCATCGACGCCAGCGGCGAAAGTGAGAGTCGTGCGAGCGTCGCTGTATAGCGACGTGCATGTCGTTTTGACCGCGAACAGCGACATCTTGCTGGCGGATTGGCGCCGCGAGAGTCAGCGAACGATTCTGGTTGCTGCCATCGTTGGATTCCTGATCACGGCCTTCGCAGCGGCCTTGTTAGTCGCCTTGCGTCAGCATGAACGGATCGATGCCGAGCGGCTGCGGTCCGCCAAAGTCCTCGCCGATGCGATCGACGCCATGGCCGACGGCTTCGTGATGTGGGATCGCGACGATCGCCTGGTGACATGCAACCGGCGCTATCGCGATCTCTACCTGTTGAGCGCGCAATTCATGACTGCCGGGGCGACGTTCGAGGACATCATCCGGAAAGGAGCGCAGGCAGGGCAGTATCCTCAGGCCGGAGAGGACCTGGAAGCGGAGGACCTGGAAGCGTTCGTGCAGGAATGCATCGTCTCGCACAGGAAGTGTCCCGATTCCCTCGAGCGCCTCCTGCCGGACGGGCGCTGGGTGCTCATCACCGAACGACGGATGGCGGATGGTGGAATCGTGGGGATCCGCACCGACATAACAGCTATCAAGCAGGCTCACGCGGATCTGAGCGCGGCCAGTGCAAGGGCAAACGAGGCGGTCGAGGAGGCCCAGCGTCAGAATGCTGCACTAGTGGAGCAAGAGGCGAGGATCAGCTTCCTGGCGCATCACGACGACCTGACCGGGCTTCACAACCGGCTTTCGTTCCGCACTAACATGATGGCGGCCCTGGCACGTGCTGCTGTCGAGAAAAGGCAGATCGCGCTTCTGTTTCTGGATCTCGATCGCTTCAAGGACGTCAACGACACGCTGGGCCATCCCGTGGGCGACAAGCTCCTTCGCCTCGTCGCCCAACGCTTGTCCGACTGCGTGTCGAGCGCCGAGCCCATCGCCCGATTGGGCGGAGACGAGTTCGCGATCATCAGCATGACCCCGGCTCAGCCTTATGGGGCCGAACAACTCAGCGCCCGCGTCATCGCCGCAGTCAGAGAGCCCTATTCGATAGACGGGCATAACATCGCTATCGCCGCCAGCGTCGGTATTGCAGTCAGCGACGGCACCGGCACGGATGCGGATGATCTGCTCAAGCAGGCCGATCTCGCTCTCTATCGCGCCAAGTCGGCTGGAGGCGGAAGCTTTTGCATCTTTGCCGACGAGATGGGCGAGGGCCTGATTGCGCGCCTCGAGATGGAGGGGGACCTCAGGCAGGCCCTGGCGGACCATCGGTTCGAACTTGCCTACCAGCCCATCTTCGACCTTCGATCCTCGCAGCTGTCGGGATTCGAGGCCTTGTTGCGGTGGTATCACCCGGTTCGCGGGCTCGTCAGCCCGGCTGACTTCATTCCGCTCGCGGAGGAAACTAGGCTGATCGTGGGAGTCGGCGACTGGGTCATCCGCCAGGCCTGCACCGATGCCCTTCGGCTTCCCGGAGCGCCGCTCATTGCGGTCAACATCTCCCCGGTCCAGCTCGCCTTCGGCGATATCGTCGCGACTGTGACGGCCGTTCTCGAAGAGACAGGCCTGCCGGCTGCCCGCTTGGAACTCGAAATCACCGAAACCGCGCTCTTTACCAACGACAGCAGAAATCTCGAGGTGTTGCGGCTGCTGCGGCAGCTCGGCGTTCGTGTCGTGCTCGATGATTTCGGGACCGGCTATTCCAGCCTGAGTCATCTCCGACTCTGTCCGCTGGACAAGATCAAGATCGACCGATCTTTCGTGCACGACATGACGGATCGTTCCGACAGCGCGGCGATTGTCGCCGCCATTGCATCCCTTGCCGCGGAACTCGGCATGAGGACGACGGCGGAGGGCATCGAGTCCTTGGCACAGTTGGAAGCCGTTCGTACGGCGGGCTGTACGCAGGCTCAGGGCTTCTTTCTGGGCAAGCCGCAACCGCTGCTTTCCGCCATTCATACCGCGGCTTCTGCGGCCGTTCCGTTGTGGAAATCGACACAGCGTGCCGGGAAAGTCACCGCGATCAGCTAATAGGCGGCTGCGGCGGGGCACGGGGCACGCCTGTTTCTCTCGGCCTTGTTCTGGAAGGCAATGGCCGCGATCGGCGCCGGCAGGGTGAAGACGAGATGATAGTAGGGCCGGGGCAGCAGATCGGCCTGGCGATCCGCGAGCCAGCCTTCCCCGCTCCACCCTGGCATCTCGGTCAGTGCCGGTTGCGGCAGGATTTGTAGGCTGTGGATCGCCACCGAAGCTTGGGTCTGACTCATATGTGGAACGGCCCGACAGGCAAGGTTTTTGAGGATCGTCGCGTCCGGCTGGCGGATCTCGACGGCGACGGGCAGCCAGAAGCGATCCTGGTCAAAGCCTATCTCGATCGCGGCGCGGCCCTGGCGGTCTACCGCATCGGCCGGAACGCGATCGAACCCCTGGCCGAGAGTACCGCCATCGGCCAGCGCAACCGCTGGCTCAACCCAGTCGGCGTCGCTGATTTCACCGGATCGGGGCAAGCCATGCTCGCAGCCGTCGTCACGCCGCATCTGTCGGGCTCGCTGCGCCTCTATCGTCTGTCAGGCACGTCTCTCGTCGAGGTTACGCGGATCGACGGCTTCACCAGCCACCGCCTCGGCGAGCGCGACCTCGATCTCGCCCGCATCGGAGATATCGACGGGGACGGCACAGCCGATGTCGTGATCCCTTCGCTGACTCGGCTGGAGATGACTGCGATCGGATTCAAGGGCGAACGCGCGGCCCTCCTTGGCCAATCCCCGGTCAAGCAGCGCGTCGCGAAGTTCTTCGCCTTGCAGGGCCGGCGCGCCGTGATCGAGACCGACGCCGGCAAGCGCCTCGACGTGATCATTGGAAGAGACTGACGTGAGGGGAAGCTTCGCCTCGCCGCACCTGGGGATCACCGAGCCAAGCCCGCGACTGAACCCGTTGAAGGATGATGGGCAAGCGATGGCGACAGGGGGACGTCCCGGCGCCGATGCCTAGGACCGGGCGTAGAAGCGCGGCAAGGCGAGTGCATCCGGCGCGCTCCAGTCGGCTTCTCCGGTCAGATAGCCGCCGATCCGTAGGCCGCATAAAGGCGCGTTCGCAATCTGGAACCAAGCGCTCGTGGCGACACCGTCGGATTGTCGGCAACGAAGCGCCGGCATCTCAGCGCCGTTTGGTTTTTAAGCGCGGCGACCAACCCTTTCCTCCCCGGCCAACGCAACGCCTGTCTCACGTAGTCGTGACGCTTCGCGATCAGACAGCGAGGGCGCCGCGCCTTGGATCTCGCTAGGCTTGAGAAATAAGCAATGAAGGCGACACGAGTGAAATTTGTCATTGCCGTCCTGGGCGCCCTAATCGTTTCGTATCTGGACAAGTCGACTGAGGCGCTGGCACAGGGTGGCTCAGCCCGACCTATCGTCCTCGTCGTACCCTTCGCCGCGGGCGGACCCACCGATCTCGTCGGCCGGCTGATCGCGCAGGAGATGAGCCGCAAGCTCGGCCAGCAGATCGTAGTCGAGAATGTGGGCGGCGCCGGCGGAACCACGGGTACGGCGCGTGTCGCTCGGGCCGCGGCGGACGGCCACACCCTCCTGCTGAGTAACATCGGCCATGCGTCGTCGGCGACGCTCTATCGCCGTCTGCCCTATCAGCCCGTCGATGATTTCTCGCCTATCGGTCTTGTCGTCGACGTGCCGATGACGTTGGTGGCGCGCGCCGACATGCCGGTGCACGATGCGGCGGGTCTGGCAGAACACATGCGTGCCAACCCTGGCACTACCTCGATAGCGCATGCCGGCATCGGCGCTTCCTCGCAACTTTGCTCGCTCGTGCTGATGAACGCCCTGCAGCAGCCGATCATCTCGGTGCCCTACACCGGAACCGCCGCCGCGCTGAACGACGTCGTCGGCAAGCGCGTCGATCTGCTTTGCGACCAGACCACCAACACTACCAGTCAGATCAACGCCGGCGCGGTCAGGGCCCTTGGCCTGACAACGAGGCAGCGGCTCTCGACGCTGCCGGACGTGCCGACTTTGGCCGAGGCCGGACTACCCGGGGTCGAGATTTCGGTTTGGCATGGGCTCTATGCGCCCAAAGGCACGCCAGTTGCCCTGATCGAGCGTCTTTCGGATGCGCTGCGCACGGCCGTGACTTCGCCCCTTGTGACCACTCGCTTTTCCGAACTCGGCGGCGTGGCGGCCAGTCCCGAAGCCGCAACGCCAAGTGCGCTGAAGGACAAGCTCGTCAGCGAAATCAGTCGCTGGAAGCCGGTGATAGAGGCCGCGGGTTCGATCATCGAGTGACGACCGACCAGTTCTCCCTGGCAAGCGTCTCCGCCAAGATCGGCGCTCAACGCGACCGCGCGCATGCGGCCGAGCAGCTTCAGCCGCCGACGACGGGCCGGATATCTCTGTGCTCCGCTCGCCCATGGCGCCGTGCTTCAACCTGCCAATCTGACGCTCGGCGGCATGGCGCTCGACTGTTGGCTAACCCGCGCTCGGCTAATCGGGGTGTTCATGATCACGCTCAGCCTCGCCGTAATTGCCGGCCCCGGACTGTTGGTCGGGTCGGCGCTGACACCGCTCGGGGACGCCATGTTCGTCACCGCAAGTCTGATCGACGGATACGTCCACCGCTACTACCCGGGCGTCCGACCCAGCACGGCCGCCTGCTACGACTACCAAGCGTGTCAGAACCCCGAACACGACGCCTCCCAGGCCCGCCGGTTCGTCGAATTGATGCGGCAAGAGCTCCTCCGCAAGCTCTCCAGCATTGAGCAGGAAAGCTGGGGCATCGGCTCGCCCGAGGACGCCCTGGCGGCGACGTGTCGAATTCGTGATGCCCCGCAGGCTGGAAACCAAAGGCGGCTTCGGGCATCTTTTGCCGTCAACTTAGGGAGAACGCAGATGAAGCTCGTCGTGTTGACGCTGACCACCCTGATTGTTATCGCCGGTCCGGCTCTCGCCGGCTGTCCCTGCCCGTAATCAATAGGCAGCAATCCTGATCGAGCCGCTTTCGGGCGGCTTTGTCGTTTTTCGAGCCTGGATCTCCTCGCGAACTAGATCCTGACGCATGATTCCGAGCGCGTTGGGACCGGACGCTTCAAGCTGCTCTTCGACAAGAGGGGTCCGGCCTCGCGGGCAGGCAAGCGAGCGTCGAGCGACGTGATCGCCGCGTCGGCCGATGATGACGTCGCCGGCGTGGCCATGCCGCATCGCCAGTTCAGGCGCACCCTGGCGATGAGCCGGATCGATCCGATACTGCCGCCGCCCCTCGATGCAGGTGCCGGCCCTGCCCGGCACGGCGCAGGAAATCGTCGCGCCATGGGCCAGGACAAGAAGGTCCGCCGCGGCGTGCTGACATTCATCCTGGCGCGGGGCATCGGCCAGAGCTTCATCGCGCATGGGGGCGCGGCGGAGGAGGTAACGGCATTCATCGAGGCGGAGCTGTCGGTCAACGGCAAAACCGATTGACTTCAGCCTACCGCAAGCCTGGCCGCAACAGGCGACGTCGCGTTATTGCGGTCGCATGGTTGCCGTTTGATAGCCGAAGGGTGACTCAACTTCGAAAAATGATGAACCGATCAAGGCGCAGTTAACCATTCCTGCCGCTTATAGATTATTACGTGACTTGATGCCACGACGAGGGAAGGCATATGCGTGCGCTGATGCAGGCCCGATCAATCGTGCTTTACATGATCGTCGCGTGCAGCCTGATCATAGGCCTGATCGCCTCGGCCGGCTACCTGGTTCGCAATCTCAGCCAGTCGCTAGTCCTGGATGCGCGGGATGCGGTCTGGGAGGCCTCGGTCCCGGCGTCCTTCGTCTACACGACCGTCAACGGACGCTGGATACGCCATCACGAGACGCTGTCGAGCCTGAAGCACACCCGTGTCCGGCAAGATCTCGACAAGGGTGACGACGCGAAACGCTGGCGCGAGCTGATGGATCTATCCGTGTACTTTCCCGCGGACGTCAAGGCCAAGATCGGTATCATGGATGCGCGGCTGAAAGCGTTCGACGACGCTCTGGAAAGAACGGACGAGCTCGTGGCGGCCGGCCGCCATGGTGAGGCTGAGATGCAGGCGCGCGGCCCACAGGCCGATGCTCTCGACGCCCTCTCGAAACAGGCGGCCCTTCTGCTGAAGGCGATGGCGGCGCGCGTCAACGATGTCAACGCACGGATGGAACGCACCGCTGAAGCGAACATCCCCCGGCTTGCCACCTTGGCCGGTGCGACGAGCCTTCTTCTGATTGTGATCATGGCGATCATCCATATCAGGATCGTCAACCCGATCCGCGCGCTCAATGGTGTCATGCAGAGGCTTGCCGCGGGCCAATATGATGTCGCGATGGCGCCGATGCGACGTCGCGACGAGATTGGTCGCATGGTCGAGACGATCGCGGTTTTCAGGCAGAGCCTAATCGCGGCCAAGGCCCTGCGCGATGAACAAGACGATGGCCGGGCGCGGGCAGAGGCCGAAAGGCGAGATCTCCTCGGCGGTCTTGCGCTGACATTCGAAACGCGTGTCGGCAAGGTGGTCCAATCGGTCAGCAATGCCGCCGACAGCCTCGAACGCGCCGCCGAGATCATGTCGCGCGAGAGCGGCGCCGCGGCGGATCAGGCGACGGCAGTCGCGACGGCCTCGATCGAAGCCACAGCCCATGTCAGCCGTGCCGCAGACGCGGCGGGAGATCTGTCGGTGTCGATGAACGATATCGGTTCGCAGATCCGCGCCAGCGGCGAGCGCATTCGACAAACCGTCGCACAGGCGGCGAAGGCCGACTGCGACATCAAGGAGTTGGACGAAGCCGCACTGGCGATTGGCAGCGTCGCGGAAATCATAGGCGATTTCGCCGCCCAGACCAATCTTCTGGCGCTCAACGCCACGATCGAAGCAGCACGCGCCGGCGATTCCGGTCGGGGCTTTGCGGTCGTCGCACAGGAGGTCAAGGAACTCTCGGCGAAGACGGCGGGCGCGACCAACCAGATCGCGCAGCAGATCAGTGCAATTCAACAGGCGAGCATCACTGCCATCGCGACGATAAACGCAATCCAGCTCGCGATTGGCGAGGTTGACGACATTGCGAGCGCCGTGGGCGAGGCCATCGAGATGCAAGTCGGCACTACGGCGCTGATCGCATCGACGACGAACGAGGCGGCACAAGGCACGGAGCGAGTGACGCTGTCGATCTCCGAGGCCAGCACCGCGATCCAGAATTCGGGAAACCTCGTGGGCGAGGTCCTCGCGGCGGCCCGCGATCTCAATCGCGACAGCGTTGCTCTTGCCCGGGAAGTGCAGCAGTTCACCGACCTGATCCGAGCGGCCTGAGCGCGGCATCCCTAGCTTCGTACCAATGCTTCATCTCCGACCGCGACGCGCCCGCTCGCGCATTCCGATGAAGCTGAGCGAATGTCTCTTCAGGCGAGTGTCCTTCAGTCTGTGGGAGCCGGCTTCGCTCGGCCCGTCGGCGCCATCCTGCTTCAATAGCACTGTCCGTCGTCAGATGATTTGAGACTGTTGCGGCGTCTCAGGAACGGGGGTTCTGGCTCATCTGGGTTTGAGGTTATGCGGCCTGCAGCTGATGCTGCAAGCGTCTGCGCTGGATTGTCTGGCGCTTGATCCTTTCGCGTTCGGTGAGGATGGCCTGCCCGCGGCCGAAGTAGACGTCGGCCGGGGTGAGGTTGCCGAGGCTCTCGTGGTAGCGGGCATGGTTGTAATGCTCGACGAAGGCGGCAACCTGCCGTTCGAGATCGCCGGGCAGATAGTAGTTTTCCAGCAGGATGCGGTTCTTCAGGGTCTGGTGCCAGCGCTCGATCTTGCCCTGTGTCTGAGGGTGATAGGGCGCGCCGCGAACGTGTTTCATGCCCTTGCCGTCGAGCCAGGTGGCGAGGTCGGCCGAGATGTAGGAACTGCCGTTGTCGCTCAACAGCCTGGGTCGATGAGCGACCGTGATCTGGTCGAGCCCCGATGCCGCCAGAGCCAGATCGAGCGTGGCGGTGACGTCGTCAGCCCGCATCGTGGCGCAGAGCTTCCAGGCGACGATGAAGCGGGAGAAGTCGTCGAGCACTGTCGAGAGATAATACCAGCCCCAGCCCGTGATCTTCAGGTAGGTGAAGTCGGTCTGCCAGAGCTGGTTGGGCGCCGTCGTCTTGTCCTTGAACTCGGACGCCGCCTTGATGACGATGTAAGCCGGGCTGGTGATCAGATCATGCGCCTTCAGCAGCCGGTACACCGATGCTTCCGAGACAAAGTAGTGTTTTTCGTCGGTGAAGCGCACCGCCAGCTCGCGTGG
The DNA here is from genome assembly GCF_042466375.1 of Allobosea sp. R86505. Taxonomy (NCBI): domain Bacteria; kingdom Pseudomonadati; phylum Pseudomonadota; class Alphaproteobacteria; order Hyphomicrobiales; family Alloboseaceae; genus Allobosea; species Allobosea sp. R86505. The sequence goes on from NZ_JAXHPY010000002.1 coordinate 9,576, forward strand.
GCTCAGCTCCGTTTCGCGCAGCGCCAGGTCGATGATCTCGGCCCGGATCGGGTCGGGAATCCGGTTCCAGACACGATCCGACCGCGAGCGATGATCGGCAAGCGCCTCGATCCCGCCGGTGAGATAGCGATCGTACCAGCGATAGAACGTGGCGCGCGGGATGCCGAGCTTGTCCAAGGTGCGACGCGCCGGCAGGTGCGATCCCTCGACCAGGCGGATGATCTCGGCCTTCTCGGAGGCGGGATACCTCATATGTCGTCCTCCCCATCCGCGAGCATGCTTTTTTTAAGCAGGCGGTTTTCCAGGGTCAGATCGGCCACAGCCTCCTTCAGGGCCTGCGCCTCGCGACGCAGTTCCTTCACCTCGTCTGACGTCGCGGCGCGGGCCGTGTCACCGGCGAGACGGCGCTTGCCGGCGTCGAGGAACTCCTTCGACCAGCCGTAATACATCGACGAGGCGATCCCCTCGCGCCGGCACAGCTCCGCGATGCTCTCCTCGCCGCGCACGCCCTCCAGCACGATGCGGATCTTCTCTTCGGCCGAGAACTGCCGCCGCGTCGCTCGGCGAATATCCTTCACGACTTGCTCTGCCGGTGCTTTCTCCGGCCCCGATTTCTGTCTCATCTGCGCTCCTGAATGGCTGCGATGATCCAGAAATCCTCCCTTCCCGAAAACCCCTAAACTGTCTCAAGAGCGCTGAAGGCGGACAGGCGCGATTCTGATCGAGATAGCGATCGACGACGCTGGCGAGCGAACCACCGCCGCCGGAAACGAGCTTCTCGATCTCGCCGAACTCCTTCGGCAGATGCTTCCGGAATTCGTCGCTGCTCAGCAGTGAGGCGACGTCGTTGACGTCGGTCAGCTTGTTGAAAAACTCGTAAAGCTGCTTGGCCTGCGTGAGCTGCGCCTGCATCGTCTTGATCTGCTCGGTCAGCTTGCTGATCTGCTCGACATGTTTGGCGATCGCGCCGGCGTCGAACACCGGTACGCCCTGCTGGGCGAAGCCATGTGCGGGCAGTCCAGCCAATGCTGCTGCAATCAGGAGGCGAGACACTCTCATCGTTCGATCCTTCTCTCGGCATGGAAGCGGGGCAGGAATGCTGCGGGATCGTCGCCAACCTCCGCACGGAGGTGGTCGAGCAGCTCGACGGTTTCGGTGCGGCCCGACAGCACGGCGAGCGCCTCATCCATCCCGCCAAGGTCGAGTTCCGCGACGACGGACTTCCCATTCTGCTTGACCAAAAAGCGCCGGCTCTCGGCCGAAAGCTCCTCCTTGATCAGCCGGAATTCCGTCTCGGTCAGATGGAACCCACCGACATAGTCGGAGCGCGTGCCGCGCGGGTTCGGCATGAAGATTTGCGTCGGGCACTGCTCGACGATGGTGTGGGCGATCGGGGACGCGAGCGCATCGCGCGGCGACTGCGTGCCAAAAACCATGACGCCGTTCTGTTTGCGGATCGTCTTAAGCTTGTCGTTTGCCAGCGCGCGGAAGGCGTCGTCGCCGAGCGCCTTCCAGAACTCGTCGATGTCGATGATAATGCGGCGCCCATCGATGAGCTGCTCGACGCGATGGAACAGCACCATCATCAGCGGCGTGCGCACGATCGGATGATCGAGCACGTCGGTCATGTCGAAGCCGATGAAGTCGGCGTCGAGCGCGATGGCGTCCTCTTCGGCATCGAGTACCCAGCCGAGAGGTCCGCCATTGCACCAGCGTTCCAGCCTTGCGCCGACGCCTTCGCGATCCTGCTGCCCGAGAAATGCGCGTAGTGCCGACAGCGAGCGCTCCTGGCGCGGGAGCGCACGCATCGCCTCGAGAGCGGAATCGATGCGCTCCTCATCGACGACGGACAGCGCCCTGCCCTCGATCGTGACGAGCTTGCGGACGAGCTCGCCGAGGAAGGCGAGATTGGTCGGTGTCAAGTCGAGTGCCTTCAGCGGCGCGCAGCCGGTGGAGACGCCATTCTTCAGCGTGAGATAGGTGCCGCCGGAGGCGCGCACGAAGATTTCGGCACCACGGTCCTTGTCGAACATGACGCGCCGGCAGCCGAACTTTTCCGCCTGAGCGAGCAAAAAATTCTGAAGCACTGTCTTGCCGGACCCCGATGGGCCGCAAATGAAGGTGTTGCCGAGATCGCCTGCGTGGAAGGAAAAATGATAGGGCGAGCCCGACGCCGTCTTCAGCATCGCGACGGACGGCCCCCAATGATTGCCTGTAGGCTTGCCCGCCGGATAGCTATGAAACGGCGACAACGCCGCGAGATTGCGCGAGGTGATCGCCCCGTACCGAGCGCGGTGCTTGAACAGACCCGGCATCTGCGCCCAGTAGGCGGCCTCAAGCCCAAGATCCTCGCGCGCGACGACCGCGCCGGCTTCGGCCAGCACGCGTCGCGCTTGCGCCATCGTTTCCATCAGCGCTTTGGGGTTGTCGGCGCGCACCAGCAACGAAAGATGGTGATCGCCCATGACGAAGCGATTGGATTCGAGATCATCCAGCGCATCGTTGAGATCGTCGATCTGCGAGGCAGCAACGTCCTGGGTCGAGACGAGTTGGTTTTGCTTGCGGGTCAGGACCGTCTTGGCGTCGGCTTTCGACAGAAAGGCAAAGCTTTGCGAGAGCACGAACTCGAACGGCGCTGACAGCAGGCCATTCAGCATGCCGGGCCTGGTCGAGGCCGGGTATTCCTTCAGGCCGAACATGCCGGAAAAGAGGGACCCGCCTGCCGCCCGGACCTCGATCGCCTCGCGGCCGAAAATAACGCGGTTGGTGTAGACCGCCGAGCCTATCCGGCCTTGAGGGAGCGCCGTCGGCAAATCCTCACTGGAGGCCAGCAAGTGAAGGAGCCGCATTGGCTCCGAGAACAGAATGCCGTCTTGCTCGATGAGGCTAAGTTGTCTTGCATCGTAGCGGCCGAGCGCGGCCGTGATGTCACGAGCCGCATCGTTCAGCCGCTTCAGGGCGGCGGCATCGACCTCCCCTCCCCCGCGGCGCGCCTGGCCCAACCGGGAGACGAACCCGACCGCTGCTTCCGCACGATCCCGGCCGGGATGAGCGACAATGGTGAGATAGAGCTCGTTTCGGAACAGCTTCGTGCCCTTAATCGTCCCACGATACCCTTGGTCGAGATCGCGGGCGAAGGCGGACGAGAACTCACCCTCCGGATAGGAGCTGTCGCTGCGCCGGATCAGATGCGTCCAGAGCGCCAGGCGATCATCGGCGAGATTGCGAAGGGTCAGATTGAGCTTGGCGTGCAGGTCGTTGAGATCGCCGATGTCAGCGGTCTCGAAGGCGATGCCGTCGAGACGGATCGTCGTCATCAGCGCCCGCGTCGAAAGACTGATCACGGTCTCGGTGGCGTGCCGGACATAGGGCAGATGAACGTCGGGCTCGATCTCGCGAGCCATCAGGCGGGCCGCGTCAGCCATGAGCGATCTCACGAATGTTGAAGCGGCGCACGAGACGCAAGGGCGTCGGCGACGACCCGCCCCAGAGCGCGCCGTTGCGCGCGCGGCCGCGTGTTTCGAGCCAGGCGACGAGCAGGCGAAACTGGTTGGGATCGTGTCGGCATATCGCGCGGCAGATCAGGTGGATCGGCAAGGCGATCAGCCCGTATACGATCGAACCCGCCATCAGGAACAGGATGCAGGACGCCATCACATTGATGGCCATCGCCTCCATGGTGACCCCCGCGATCATTGCAGGCCTCGTACAGGCCAGGAACAGCGTGTCCTCGGTCAAGCGTTCGGGTTCACTCGTCATCGCGGCCGCGCCTCAGCTGCCGCCGGTCAGGGTCGAGACGATTTCCGACGCGCCGAAGACGATGGCGACGCCGAGCACGACATAGGCCGCCTTGCGCAAATCGAGATAGCCGAACATCCAGGCGATGCCGACGATGATGACTGCGAGCGTCGCCAGCAATCGCGCGACATTGCCCGTCAGCATCGTGACGATGTTTTGCAGGACGCCCTCGATATTGGCGGTCTGGGCCAGCGCGGGCTCGGCAGCGAACAGAACGAACGCGGCCGCCATGATGGCAGGGGCTGCAAATGGGCGAAGCGGGACAGGCATGGAAGAACTCTCCGGGACGTGCGGGTTCGACGCCGCAGGTTGCGTCGGTCGAACACAGGGAACTGGATGGGGTCAGCGGCTGTAGATCAGGAGCGACGAGCCGCGCCGTGCGCCGTAGACGCTCCAGGACGGCGGGTCCTTAGCGGATGCAATCTCCTCTTGCAGAGAAGCAGGCTCCTTCGCCGGCTCAGCACTGACCCCGGGCTTGACCTCATGCGGAGGTGTCTGGTCCATCCGAGCTGATGTGAACGAGGCAACCGCCTTGTTGCCTGCGACGGTGTCAGGGACGCCGCGGGCGAACAGTTGTGCCCGGCGCGCCTGGAATACGCGCGCGACGCCGGCGATATGGGCGCACGGGTCGAACGCCGCCGTAAGAGTGAGTCCAGCCGCTTTAAGATCCGCGACATCAAGCTGAGCCATTCCGACCCGGACGGTGTTGCCTGCCACGGCAGCTTCGCTGGCAAGCGCGATCGCCTCAGGCTTGGTGTCGGCCAGAACCCGGATCGGCCGTTTGCCGAAGATTGTCACGAGCAAGGGTTCCACCACGCTCGCCTGGCGCATGATCGCCGCGACCGGTCGTGTGAGCGCGGGCTCTATGCAGCGCTCGATCAATGTCGTGATGTCTGCCGCCTCCATCAGAATCGCACCCGCGTGCTGGTGCCGTCGGCTCCAGTGACATCGATGAAATTGGGTTGGGCGCGATGGCGGACGGGCTGGACGTCATGCGGCTGGCAGGTTTCGTCCGCGCGGTTGCAGTCGCGAACTGGCTTGCTCGAGACGCAGGCCGGCTGCGGCGCGCCATCGCGCCCAAGCTCCCGCAGGACATATCCATCCTGGCATGGCTCGTAAGGGTCGTACCCAACCGGCGAGGTGCTCTGGCCTGCGGCCGAGCAGGTCGGAAAGGCCCCTCCCCGCTTTAGATGCGACCAGAGCCGGGTCACAGGCGGAACGCAGGCCGCGTATTGGGTCGGCCCGCCTGGATTGGCGAGGCAAAGCAGGACGGTGCAGCCCCAATCGTCGGCGCTGGCAGCGCCGGCCGAGAGGCCGATAAGTCCGGCGGCAAGAAACGTGGTCCTGATCATGAGCGGCGCCGTCACGCGGCCAGCGGCAGCGGCGTGTCGACCGGCAGAACCGGTGACGCCAAGCCGCCATTGTGTCGGATCGCACCGATCACGCCATCCTCGATCGGCATCAATCCTGCTACGGCGACGGTTGATCCAATGCGCCGTGGCTTGCCGAGGCGCTCAAGCGCCCACCCAGCCCGGCGCAGAATCCGCTCCATACGCAGATCGGTGACTGTTGCGATGGAAGCGATTCCCCTCGCCTCCCCCCATTCGAGCATGGCGGCGAACAGCATAAACGTTGCCCGCCGCAAGCCTCCATCCGTCGTAGCGTCAGTCAGCTCGGTATCAACGCAGAAGCGCGAGCTTTCCGCGATCAGATCGGAATTTGGGGCGTCTCCGCCGTCCAGAAGCTCCGGAAATGTGTCCGCCAGCATGTTCGGCCCAGTCGTCGGGAGCAGCCGCACACAACCGAGCACCGTGCCGCGATCGGCAACAACGAGGTAGGTCGCATCCAGCGTGTCGAAGCGATCCATCTCCAGATCGCCCGTGGTAGCGACTGACCAGTCGAGCCGGTCCTTGAACACCTTTCGGCGCAAGCGATGCATGCCCATCATCAGGGAGATGTTGGCGCCATATCCGGCGCGGCTCAATTCGACGACCTGCATGGCCACCTCCGAATCGCGTTGATCTGGAAGCCAATCAATCAGAGGCGGCAGTTCATCGAACCTGTCGGATCTGACAGGGTGGGTTCTCTCTAAGGTTGTGCCGCGCAATCGCCACATCTTCGCGGCAAAGGCCGTTTGCATCGATCGCAAGAGGATCATCAGGCGCGTGAAGCAAGGCGCCGCATGCAAGGGTACCCAATGAAATCAGTAGAAATGGCCTATCAGGAGCTCGTCGATGGTCTGCATTCGTCGTCGGCGGAAGCGGAGTTCGGGCGCGTCGGCCAGCGCGTCGCCGAGAGCATGGGGTTCCGGTATTTTGCCTATCTCGGCTTCGGCGAAGCCGATCCGGTTTTGATCTCGTCCTATCCCAAACGATGGAGCGAGCATTATTTTGCGGAAGGCTATCAGAACGTCGATCCGGTGGTCGCCTTCGCGCGAAGCGGGCGCTCTATATTGCAGTGGACTCGCGAAGCCGCGCATCAGTTTCCGCTGCGAGCCCAGAAGCGGCTTTTCGACGACGCAGACGAGTTTGGAATTCGCCATGGCGTCTCGGTCGCGATCGCCGGCGGGTTCAATCGGTTCGCTGCCTTCACCTTTGCGGTCGACGAGGTCAGCTCGGCACACGGAAGGATGGTCACTGAAGCGAACGATATCCTTCAACTGATCGGGCTGACATTCCACGCCCACGCCGATGCCAAATTGGGGCTGCGGTCTCCGCCCAACGACGCTGTGCCATTGACCCAGCGCGAGCGGGAATGCCTGACATGGGTTGCTCGGGGGAAATCCATGGAGGCGACCGCCATGATCATGGGGATCACGCCGCGGGCGGTGAAGTTTCATCTCGATAATGCGCGGGCGAGCCTCGGCGCTGATACGCTGCCGCAAGCCGTCGCGATTGCTCTTCGCGGAAAGACGATATCATGAAACGCGCTATGCCGCTGGGCTGCGGATCTGGGGGCTATCAGCGACTGAGTCGGAAATGTTTTCGGAAAAGCTCACGTCTGCGGCTTGGGGATCAACGGCTTTTCATAGCGGGCTACTGGAGCACAAAGGCGCATCAGCCTGCTCCTAGTATGCTGATTTTGCTAAAGGAACTCAAAAGATAGTTTGCGTTCGCGCTGCCGCGCAGGCTGGTGCGTTAAGATTCTGTTAACCTCATTTTTGTTGTGCGAGCGAGAGAATCGGACATACTGGCGCCAAATCGGCAAAAGATGCCGAATTGGCGCTATTTGGTCTGGCATCCGAAATATGAACGCTCTCGCTCCGTTCGAGTTTGATGATAAAATTCTCCAGCAGGGCGCAGAGATATCGCGCAAGCTTAATCAACTTCGTCTGGAGAAATTTCCGCCCAACGCCCAGAAGACGCTGAGGCGTTTCCCCATGGCGGAGGTCGCCCACTATCTCGGCGTCAGTCCCAACAATCTCAAGCGCCTTCACCTCGAAGGCAAGGGGCCGGAGCCTTCGACTGGGGCTGGGGGGCGTCGCTTCTATACCGCTGAACAAATGCTCGAGCTGCGGCATTATCTCGACAAGAACGGCCGGTCTGAAGTCAAAAAGTACGTCCCTCACCGTAAGCCGGGTGAGAAGTTGCAGGTCATTGCTGTCGTCAACTTCAAGGGCGGCTCAGGCAAGACCACTACGGCGGCGCATCTGGCGCAGCACCTCGCCCTGACTGGGCATAGGGTCCTCGCCGTCGATCTCGATCCGCAGGCTTCATTGTCGGCGTTGTATGGATTTCAGCCGGAGCTCGACAAGAACCCGTCGCTTTATGACGCGATCCGCTACGACGATCAGCGCAAGTCCATTCGGGACGTTATCCTGCCGACAAATTTTCCGTCACTGGATGTTATTCCTGCAAACCTTGAGCTTCAGGAATACGAATACGACACGCCCTTGGCGATGCAGAATTCTGCGGAGGGCAAGCGCTTCTTCACGCGCTTCGGCAATGCGCTCAAGGAGGTCGATTCTTCCTATGATGTCGTCGTCGTCGATTGCCCGCCCCAGCTCGGCTACCTGACGCTGACAGCGCTAATCGCCGCGACATCTGTGCTCATCACTGTTCATCCGCAGATGCTGGACCTCATGTCCATGAGCCAGTTCCTGCTGATGCTCGGGAATATCGCCAAGACCATCAAAGACGCCGGCGCCGAGGTTCGCATGGACTGGCTGCGCTATCTCATCACCCGCTTCGAGCCGACGGACGTGCCGCAGGTTGAGATGCTCGGCCTCATGCAGAGCATGCTCGCGGCGGAAATGCTGAAGGCCCAGATGGTGAAGTCGACCGCGATCTCGGATGCCGGTTTGACGAAGCAGACGCTCTATGAGGTGGAGCGCGCGAACTTCACGCGTGGGACATATGACCGCGCGATCGAGTGCATGGATGCGGTCAATTTCGAAGTGCAAGGGCTCATTCATCAGGCATGGGGGCGGCTGTAATGTTGACCGCCGTAAAAACGGTTGAAAACGGCTTCTATTTCAACGGCATGCGCCCGATGAGGAGGCTGCGGAGTGGCTCGTAAAAATCCATTCGCAAATTTGCTGGTCAAGGATATTCCTTCCGAGGAGCAGCCCGCGCTCGACTATGCGGTCAAGGGTGCGTCGAAATCCTTCCTGAATTCTCTTAACGAGATCACGGCACGCGCCGACAGGCTCATGGAAGGCGAGCCCATAGTCGAACTCGATCCCGATAGCGTCGATCCCTCCTTCATCAAAGATCGTCTCGAGGAGAACGAGCAGGATTTTAACGAGATCCTGGAAGCTATCCGCGCGCGCGGACAGGACAGCCCGATTTTGGTGCGCCCTCACCCGGCTTCGAGCGAGCGCTATATGGTGGTCTTCGGCCATCGTCGCCTGAAAGTAGCCAAGCTGCTGGGCCGCAAGGTCCGGGCCGTCATCAAGGAGATGAAGGACCGGGAACATGTCGTTGCCCAGGGTCAGGAGAATTCGGCCCGCGCGAATCTCTCCTTCATCGAGAAGGCGTTGTATGCCTCCGAATTGGCGAAGCTGCGTTATGACGATGACAACGCCATCGTCATGACCGCTCTTGCCCTGGACCGGTCGACCCTTTCGAAGATGCTCGCCGTCGCGGGCCTTCCAGAGAAGGTGCTGCGGGCAATCGGACCAGCGAAGGGCATCGGCCGCGATCGCTGGTATGAGTTGAAGCTCCTGCTCGAACGCCCATCGCATTACGATGCGGCTATCGCCGTGATCGAAGGCGAAGGCTTTGCTGAACTGCCCACCGAAGAGCGCTTCGCTGCGGTCGAACGCCGCCTGAAGACGAAACAGAGCCGCAGCCGCAGCGAGCCCCACAGGCAAAGTTGGGCACCGCACGACGGAGCCGTCGCGGCGGAGATGCTGGCGGAGGGGCGGAAATTCACTTTGGCCATCAAGGCCAAAGGACCGGATGCCAAAGCGTTCGGCCGTTATTTGTCCGATAATCTGGATCGTCTGTACGATGATTTCAGGCGTCGGGCGGGTGCAACCACAAACGGAGATTAGCCCGCAAAAGAAAAAGGCCCCCGAAACGACGTTCCGGAAGCCCTTCTCTGTGTCCTAAGCAAACACAGAATCGCACTTCCACGAATCACCGTCAAGAGTCTCTTGTGAGATTCAGCGCCGTTTCGGCGAGCCGATTTCCTTTGCCCTAAACGAGGCAAGGATCATGGAACCACGACTCTCGACGACGCCTTTTGGGCGGCGATCGCTGACGCTTGCCCATGTGGCAAGCCAGGCGAGCGCGAAAACGCGACCGCCTGAAAAAGCGGTCCACAAGTGGAATATCTTCCGAGCGATCTGCACGGCCAAGAACGCGCTCGGCGTACCTGAGCGCGCCTTGGCTGTCCTGGATGCGCTGCTGTCCTTCCACCCGGAGACCGTCCTGACAGGCGACGGATTGATCGTCTTTCCCTCGAACCACCAGCTCGGGTTGCGGGCGCATGGCATGCCGATGGCGACGCTCAGGCGCCATTTGGCGGCTCTGGTCGACGCAGGGCTGATCGTCCGGCGCGACAGCCCCAACGGCAAGCGCTACGCCCGCAAGGGCAGGGGAGGGGAGATCGAGTTCGCCTTCGGCTTCGACCTGGCCCCGCTCGTGGTGCGGGCGGAAGAATTCGAAGCGCTGGCGGACGAGGTCGAGGCGGAAGCACGGGCTTTGCGCCTGGTCAAAGAGCGCATCACGATCTGCCGGCGCGACATCGCCAAGATGATCGCGACGGGTCTCGAAGAGAGCGTCACCACACAGCAAGCCGGGCGCGGCCCGGCCGACTGGGCTGAGATCCACGGCCTTTATCGAGGCATCATGGCGCGGATTCCGCGCAGTCCATCGCGCCTGGCACTGGAACCGATTGCTGAGGAACTCTCGCTGCTTGCCGACGAGATCCTCAACCTGCTGGAAACTCATATTAAAACTCAAAATATGAGCAGCAATGAGTCTCAGAATGAGCGTCACATACAGAATTCAAATCCAGACTCCCTTTCTGATCTTGAACCTCGCTTTCCAGAAAGCAGGGGCGGCGGGTTGGAGCTTGTGCTTGAACCGAAGCGGATGCCGGAGGGGGCGTTCCCTCTTGGGATGGTTTTAGACGCCTGTCCTGACCTGCTCGACTATTCCAGGGGCAGGATCTCGAACTGGCGAGACTTCCTGGCAACGGCCGCGGTGGTGCGACCGATGTTGGGCATCAGCCCGAGTGCCTGGAACGAGGCCGCGGGCATCATGGGCGAAGTTCAGGCTTCGATCGTCGTGGCGGCTATTCTGCAGCGCGGTGAGGCGATCAGCAGCGCTGGCGGCTATCTGCGAGGGCTGACGCGAAGGGCCGAGGCCGGGGAATTCTCGCTCGGGCCAATGCTGATGGCACTGATCGGCAGCCGCAAGCGCGACAAGAAGCGAGCGTGACGGTGTGGATCAGGCTGTTCGGCCTTGCGTGCTGGCGGGCCTGCCTCGCTTGGAGAGGGGTTCTCGCTGAAAAGGCTGTCTCGGGAAAAGGATCTCGGTTCGACGGCGAGTAGGCCGATAGCGTCGTTTCAGTCGTGCTTTGGGCGTTTTCCAGGATTGGGCTTGGACGGGATTGCCGCTGCAGCCTCGCGCGCTTGCGTCTCTTTCTGCAGGCGCAATTCTCTTAGCCGGGCGGTGTTGGCGTCTCTGGTCTGGGCGATCGTATCGCTTTCGGACAGGATGCGGTCGCGCACCATCGATTGCGTCTGCGTCCTCAGAAACGCGTTATCGGCATCGATACGCTGCTTTGACTTTTCATTCATTCGGGAGCCTTCGAGATATTGCAGTGATCGCGCGCGGCGGGTGCGGCCGCCACCGCGACGAGGATAGACTGTTTCACAGCCTGCCGTCCCGCAGCTTTGGTAAGAGTGGCGCGGACTTGGTAGCAAGAGGTAGCTTGGGCATCTCGCACGAGAACCTTCAGGGATATCGCCGAAGCCGAATGCACTGACGAGAGCGTCACAGGCTCGGCGCCGATGTGGGTGACGTATCACCAACCTGAATCAATGCGGGCTGATCGATTCAGGCTTTGCGTTGGACCGATCCTGTCACGGCGCGCGAGATTTCGTGCATGGATGTCGCGCGCGAGACCACCACGGGTAAACTGCAGATGCTGGTGCTGGAGCGCCGGGACGAGGGCTGCAACATGGCGCGCTTCTATGTGCTGGCGATCGAACCAACGTTGTTTGGCGACACGGCTTTGATCCGCGAATGGGGGCGCATCGGAGCCAATGGGCGGCGTCGCCTCGATCTTCACGCCGATCATGCTGCGGCCGCTGAATCGCTCGACGTTTGGCTGACGCGTAAGGTGGCGCGAGGCTACCGACTTCGCTGATTGCGGCCTATGCGGAATAGGACTGCGAGGGGTAGGGACCGTCGATTGCGATCCGGCATAATCGCGTGAATGCTTGCCCTCTGGACAGTTTCAGATATTAGGGGCGCGATTTCCCCTGAATCAGCGAGATTTTCAATGACCAAGAACGAACTCATTGTAGCGGTTGCCGAAGGCACCGGCAAGACCAAGGCTGATGTCGCCGCCGTGTTGGCGTCCCTCGCCGAAGTCGCAGCGAAGACCCTGAAGGAAGGTGGCGACGTCACGCTCGGTGGTATCGGCAAGCTCACGGTCGCCAAGCGTGATGCGCGCGAGGCGCGCAATCCCTCGACCGGCGCGATGATCGACGTGCCCGCAAAGACCGTCGTCAAGTTCAAGGTTGCCAAGGATCTGGCCGACAGCGTCGCCTGATCTGATTTCGACACAGGTGAGGTGCCGAATCGGATGCGATCATCGCTCCGGTTCTGCACGGCTATCGCGTCTTGCACGCCCAATTTAGGTAGACCTTGGTCGGTGTTATAGATATCCCGGAGTTCGAGGAAATATCCCAGAACACTCCGGCGGCCTTGGAGAGAACAATGCCCGAAATCGACAACAATGCCGAGCTTCTTGAGCTAACGACCTCGATTGTTTCTGCCTATGTCTCGAACAATAACGTTCAGCCGGCCGACCTCGTCGGCTTGATCGCGAGCACCTATTCGGCGCTTGCGGGGCTTGGCTCGGAGGGGGCTCCTGCTCCTGCTGCCGCTCTTATTCCAGCCGTCCCGATTCGGAAGTCGGTCACGCCGGATGCGATCATCTGCCTGGAAGACGGCAAGAAGTTCAAATCTCTGAAGCGTCACCTCAACACCTCCTATGGTCTGTCGCCTGAACAGTATCGCGTAAAGTGGGGCCTGCCTGCGGACTACCCGATGGTCGCTCCCGCCTATGCCGAAGCGCGCTCCGCGCTCGCCAAGTCGATGGGGCTGGGCCGCAAGGCTGCGGTCGGCTCCGCGCCGAAGCCGGCACCTCGCGCGAAAACGGCGCGAGCCAAAGCATCGGCCTGATCCTCTCCGCAACGATCGGCTGCAGGAGAGGGGCTCCAGGCCCAGCGCTCATCTGTTAGCCGGTCGCCGCCGTTTGCGAAGGGGTGGCGCCTCAGATCGCCAGCCTTGCAGCCTTTCCCAGCGCCTGATCGGCGTCGTTATAGTACCGCGATGCCTGCTGAACCGACCGGTGCTGCGACTGGCGCATCGCCGCGGGCAGTGCGACGCCGTTCCGGGCTGCCTCGGTCAGGTAGCCTGACCTGAGGCCGTGAGCCGAAAACTCGACCGGATCGAGCCCGGCCAGGACGCAGCGGCGCTTCAGGATCAGATTGACCGCCTGGGGCGTCAGCACCCGGCCGTCGATCGCCTCCCAGCGGTCGATCGCCCGAAACACCGCCCCCTTCTTGATGTTGGCCCGCTCGATCCACTCGCGCAGGGCCGCGACCGGTGCGCCGATCAGCAGCACGCGCGCATCTTCGTCGGATTGTGTTGTCTTGGTTCGGCCGAGCGCGATCGCCAGGCAGGGCAGGCGAGGCGAGACGGGATCATCGGGATCGAGCGGCACATCGCCTTCCTCGCTCAGCTGCTCGAGCCGCAGGCGCGCCACCTCACTGCGCCGGCGCCCGCCCGACGCGAAAGCGACGAGCAGGATGGCGAGATCGCGGGTGTCGGCAAGACGGTCGCTCTGGCAGGTCGCGATCAGCCGGTCCAGAATGTCGCGCGTCACAGCGCGCTTGCTCTTGCGCCGGCGCGGTTTTGCGCTGGCCCTGATCGCCAGGCGCACGCTGGTGCGGATCGCCGGCGTGCCGAGTGGGCTCTCAAGCCCCTTCCAACGATGCAGCGTCGCCCAGTGAGCAAGGCGCCGTTTGACGGTGGAGCTCGCATGGGGCCCGTCGCTGCGCAGATGATCGCCGGCGCGCAGGGAAGCCTCGACGTCGGGCGGCATGCCATGGGCGGCGTCCTCCGCGCGACGCGCCGGATCCCAGAGGTGATGGGCGACGAATTTCAGCACTAAACCCTCAGGTGCCGGCCAGGGCAGGGGTGAGCCCGTCGCTGCGATGGACCAAGCCTCGAGATAGGCCAGATCGGAGGCGAGCGCTCGCAGCGAATTCTCGCCCATTCCCTCGCGGGCGAGGTGGCGCAGGGTCTCGACATCGTCGTCGGTCAGGATGGTCGTGAGTTTGTCGCGACGCTCCATCGGCAAAATGCCGGCCAGCGCGTCGAGCTGAAGGGCGCGGCGGTTCTCAAAGCCGCCGAGAGTGACGATGTCGGTCATGGGGAATTCTGTCCGATCGGCGCGCGAATCCGTCATGTATGGCGTTCGGGGACGATGGAGCCGGGATGGCAGATGAGATCGGTTTGCCCGAAGTCGTTGCCCTTGAACAGCATCGGCGCTTTGGCCGTGACCGCCACCGCATAGGAAAAGCAATCGCCCATGTTAAGCCCGGCGGGGTGGCGCCCCTTGCCGTAGCGCTGATAGGCGATCTCGGCCCCTTGGTAATGCTTGGCCTCGAAGGGCAGGGCGGTGACGTTGGGGGCCTCGGCGAGGCGCGCGACGATCTCGGCTGCATTCGCGAACCCCTTCGCGGCCAAAACCACCCGCGTCTCGAACAGGGTCGGCCAGCCGATCAGCAAAGGCTGATGGCGTAACAGGGCCTTGAAGGCGTCGGCCTCGGGTTCGTCGAGAGCGATGGCCAGAATGACGGAGGTATCGAGCGCGATCACCGCGGCAGGCCATGCTCGTCGTAGAGATCGTCATGGGCGGAACTTGCGCCCGCAGTGACACCGATCCGTCCCGCGGCGGCCAGATCCCAAACGATATCGATGGCAGCGGCGGGGGCGCCTGCGCGCAGTTCGCGATCGTAGCGCTCGAGCGCCTGCTCGACGAGGCGGTTCATCGACAGTCCCGTGCGTCGCGAAAGAGAGCGTGCGAGCGTCCTGGCTTTGGCGCTGCGAATGGAAAGCTGTGGTTCGGACATTCTGGGCGCCTTCGATCGCGTGGTCACGCGTCAAACCTAGCACGATGGCGGCTCAGCCAGCAAGAATTTGCTCCGAGATGGCTCACTATCGATAAGAGATAATTATCGATAGTGATGGACGAGCCCTGACAGGTGTTGATGTGAAACAAGCAAGTAGCTATTTGCATTGGGTAGGATAGATTTCGGGGTGTGAATTCAATTCGCTACGATCTCTCTCGCGTCGAGCGCCAAGCCCTGGTGTCGGACTGCGCCGCAGCCGCCGAGGCCGCGGCGATCGCGCTCGCCCGCTACGACGAGCGTTTGCTCCGCGCCGAGCCGTTTTTGGCTGAGGGGGTTCGCGAGCGCGGCCACGCCTTTGAAGCCCAGGCTTTGATCGGGCTTGCCGGCGGCATGTGTCCGCTCGAGGATCTCGTCTTGCACGACGCCGGCATGGATGTGCGCAGCCCGACCCGCGAGATCGCCCGGGCCGCCGCCATGCTCGACGAACGACGGCGCCTGGCCCGACGCGAGCCGGCCGAGGGGTTGAGCGAGAGTGCCCTGCGAATGCGGCTCGGCATCGAGGGATCACCGGACCCAGATCGGCCGGACAGGGTGCCGACCCCGTCGGGGACCGCGAGAAAGGTTGCGGCGCCATGGGACCGGATCGACGTTGAAGAGGACGATGACGACCATGCCGATGAGGATGATCTCGTCCGGAAGGAGGAGGACGATCACGGGGATCCGGCCTTTGCCGAAATTGACGCGCTGCTGGCGCGCACGCGAAAAAAGCTCGATGCCTGGAACGATTTGTCCTCCGACGAAGGTCGCAAAAACCTGATTTTGCGCGATCCCGGCTATGACGCGGCCGGGCGGCTTTCACGTTGGCAAGCGATCCTGGAGGAGGGCAGGGGACTGCCGGCAACCCTCGCCGCCGCGCTTGCGCTCGATGCCTGGCTGTGGCTCGAGCCGTCGGACCGCGCCGGCGAGCTCGGCTTTGCGCTTGCTGCGACCCTGTTGCGGCAGCGGGGGTTGGCCACGGCGCATTTGCCGGCGCTCGGGCTGGGGCTGAGGCGGGGGAAGTTCCGGTGGAGCCCGCATTTGGCGTTCAGCCTCCGGGTTAAGGGGCTGCTTGACGCCTTTACCGAGGCGGCTGCGTTCGGGCAGGCCGATCTTGATCGGCTGTCTCTGGCACGGACTGTGATGCTGCGGAGGTGTGAAAATAGAAGGGGGAATTCGAAGCTCGGCGAGCTGGTCGATCTGTTCGTCGCCTCGCCGCTCGTGACGGTGCAACTGGCGGCCGCGCGTCTGCAGGTCACACCACAGGCCGTCGAGGCGATGCTAAAGGGGCTCGGCGGCAGCCTGCCGCGCGAACTCACCGGCCGGAAGCGCTATCGCGCCTGGGGAATCTTATAGGCTCGGCTTTCATCCGACGCAGGTAAACTGCACGGAGTAGGTCGATCAGCATGCCGAGAGTGGCAGGCGCGCTCGCAGCTTGCCTTGAGCCTCAGATGAGGTTAGATTGAGCCTCAATTGAAATGGAGGCGGCGATGCTCGCATTCGGATCTGTCGCGGATATTCTTGGACTCCCGGCAAGGGAGATCGCCGCACGCTCGCCATTCGGCTTGATGTCTCGGATCGAAGATGGATTACCGGTCGGAGCGCTAGACCGAATGGCCCTTCTTCTGGCGCCAAGCGACGCACAGTTCAAATATCGTCTGGTGCCCAAGGCCACCTATGAGCGACGAAAGACAGCGCTCCGGCTGTCGTCGGACGAAGGGACCCGTCTGGCTCGGGTCGCACGCGTCTGGAGCCTGGCTCTCGATGTCTGGCGGACCGAAACGGAGGCGCGTGAATTTCTGTTTCGATCCCATTCGATGCTGGAGGACAAGCGCCCGATAGACGTCGTCATTCAAAGCGAGATCGGGGCCGAACTTGTCATGGATATCCTTGGCAGCCTGAAGTACGGCAGCGCTGCGTGACGGCTCAGCGTCTCGATCGCACGCTATTCAGCTTCAGGATTGGCGACCCAAACGGCACCTATTCAATCTTCGATGCAACAGGCTCGACGATTGCGCCCGGACGATGGAATACGCCTGGCAGTCCACTGATTTACAGCAGCGAACATTTCTCGACGGCGCTGCTCGAAAAACTCGTCCATGGCAGCGGGCGCCTGCCGCCCAACCAGCATCACATCGAAATCACGCTGCCAAAGGGGCTGTCCTACGAGATATTCTCGCCGCCATCCTTGCCGGGTTGGGACAGCATGCCTGCCGCAGCAAGCAAAACATTCGGTCAACAATGGTGTCAGGAGCGCAGAAGCGCGATTCTAATCGTGCCGAGCGTGGTGGCTAGACTCGACCGCAACGTGTTGATCAATCCAACCCATCCGGAATTCGGCACCATAACTGCGAGCCTGCACGAGCCCGTTTACTGGGATCGTCGGCTATTCGGATCGTGACGCCGGCCCAGACCTCAGTCGCCTAAGCTTCCGGAGGTCGCCCATTCCTGACGTTGGAGATGTATGCTTTCGGACAGTCCGGTTTTGTGGAACCGGTGACGGGGGGTATCGCCGCGTTGCCTGCATCTATTCTCGACAAGCTTCGCACCCTTGTAAGATCGCCTATGCAATCGCCACAAACGACCAGTTGGTCTCGCTCGCGGCCATGTCGATGAAGGCCCGGACTTTCGCCGAGAGCAGGCGTGCATTCGGGTAGACGAGTTGGATCGGCGAGGGCTCGCGTTCGAACTTCGGGAGCAGGATGCGAAGCGCTCCCGCCCTGATCGCGGCGGCCGCCTGATAGGCCAGGACCAGCGTCAGCCCGCCGCCGTCGATGGCGTGCTGAACCGCACTTTCGGCGCCGTTGGTGACGAAGCTCGGCACGATCCCGACCCGCAGCCGCGATCCCTCCTTCTCGAAGACCCATTCCAGCGCGGAATTGAAGCCGGCGAAATGGATGCAGCGATGCCTGGCGATGTCGGCCGGCGTCACGGGCTCGCCATTCCGGGCGAGATAGTCCGGCGAGGCGACGAGCACGCGGCGGGTCTCGCCGACGCGCCGCGACTTCAGGCTCGAATCGCCCAAATGACCGATGCGGACCGCGACATCGACGCCTTCGTCGACGAGGTTGACCAGGCGGTCCCCGAGGAGAAGCTCGCCCTGCACGGCAGGAAACCGCGACAGATAGGCCGAGAAGAGCGGGCCAACATGGAATCGCCCGAAGGCAAGCGGGGCCGACACGACCAGCCGGCCGGACGGCGCCGTGCGCGCCGCCTGCATCGAGGCATCGGCCTCCTCGAGCTCGGTCAGGATGCGGCGCGCCTGCAGCAGATAGCGCTCGCCTTCGTCGGTGAGCGTAACGGAGCGCGTGGTGCGCTGCATCAGGCGCACGTCGAGGTGAGCTTCGAGTGCCGCCACGAGTTGCGTCACGGCCGATGGCGACAGGCCGAGACGACGCGCGGCCGGAGCGAAGCCATGCAGTTCCGCCACTTTGACGAAGGCCGACAGGGTGGCGAAACGGTCCATTGCGATTACACCGCCTGACGCAATGATGAAGTGTTAAGTTAGATGATTATCATCATCGGGCGACATTGTCATTGTCTCGCTCAAGAGGCGGCCATCCCGGCGCGCCGCGAGGGAGACGACGATGTCGGCCATCCATACTCCATCCTCAATCGAAGCCGCGCCGGAAGCCGCGCGCCCGCTGCTGGCGGCTGTCGAAAAGCAGCTTGGCTCGGTTCCCAATTTGTTTCGCGTGGTCTCCAACTCACCCGCCGCGCTGGAAGGCCAGCTCGGGCTCAACGGCGCGCTGGGCAAAGGCGCGCTCGACGCCAAAACACGGGAGCGGATCGCGCTCGCCGTCGCGCAGGTCAACGGCTGCAGCTATTGCCTCGCCGCCCACAGCTATCTCGGCAGGACTCTCGCGAAGCTGGACGACGCCGAAATTCTCCGCAATCGGAATGGCCGGTCTCACGAACCGAAGGCCGATGCCGCGGTGCGCTTCGCCGTCTCCATCGTGACCGAGCGCGGCCATGTCGGGCCGGACGCTGTCCATGCCGTCAGGGCCGCCGGATACGATGATGGGGAGATCATCGAGATCGTCGCTCATGTCGCACTGAACACGCTGACGAACTACGTCAACGAGGTGGCCGGCACTGCGATCGACTTCCCGGCGGTCGATCTGCGGCTCGTCTCCTGAGCCGCGAAGCAGCCCCAACCATCCGATCACCATCGTGGCGACGCCGTCCCGGCCTTGAACGGGCCGGACGGCGGTTCGTGGGAACACTCCAATGACAGATCAAAGGATATCGAGCGACATCGCCTTCACGCCGGCCGTGAAGGCGATCCAGACCCGAAAGGGCTCGCGCGGAGGCTACCGCAAGATGGAGGAGCGCGGCGGCTGGCAGACGACGGTGACGCCAGAACTGGCCGCCTTCGCCGACGCGCGCGACAGCTTTTTCCTCGCGACGGCCAGCGCCGACGGCCAGCCCTATATCCAGCATCGTGGCGGGGCTGCCGGCTTCCTGCGCGTCATCGACGAGCACACGCTGGGCTTCGCCGATTTTCGCGGCAACCGCCAATATGTCAGCCTCGGCAACCTGTCGGAAAATCCGAAGGCCTATCTCTTCCTGATCGACTATGTCCGCCGCCAGCGCATCAAGATCTGGGGAACGGCGGAGGTCGTCGATGACGACCCGGATCTGCTGGAGCGACTGAGACCGCAGGGCTATGCCGGCACGCCCGAACAGGCGATCCTGTTTCGCATCGAAGCCTGGGACGCGAATTGCCCGCAGCATATTCCGCAACTGATCGCGGCGTCGCAGGTTGCCGACCTTCTCGCGGAGCGGGACGGACGCATCCTGGCGCTGGAGGCGGAGTTGGCGCGGGCAAGGGCGGGCTGACGGCGCGCACTCAGTCCTCCCGGGTCAAGGCCACCGCCAGTCGGCGGATGAAGGGCGCGGCGAAAATCACGACCGGCAGCATGACGCACCAGGCCAGAAGCCAGGATACGAGCCAGCGCAGCAGCAGGCCCGGCCCGCCATCGCCCGGAAACAGCGCGATGCCGGCCGCTATGGCCGAGGTCAGGCCCGATTGCAGGATGCCGAAAACATAGTGGCTGTAGCGCCTTGGTATCCCGAGCATCCGTCAGCATCCCAGTCGGCGTTCCGTGACCCATTGTCCCGGAGCGGCCCGCTTCCGCGCCCATCCGTGGCCGGCGGCATGTGACTTGCCTCGACCGGCCATGTCGCCCCGCCCAGCGAAAATGAGACCGCCATGCCGTCGACCTATGCCTTCATCGCCGGCACGAGCGGAGAATGGCGTATCCGCTCGATCGCTGGCTATCTCGGCGAGAGCCTTGGCCCCGCGCAAAAGCTCAGCCTACGCCTGGTCGAGCCGGGCATGGACGAGGCGGTGGCAAGCTGGCGACTTCTGGGAACGCTCAGCAATGTCCGCTATGCGACCCAGGCCGAGGTCGTGAGCCTGCGTCGACGTCAGGAGCCTCTGCAAAGGCCGCAGGCGAGCCGCGCGGCCCTGATCCCGATCCGGAAATCGGCCACGTGGTGGGAACTGGCGCAGGATGAGCGGCGCGCGATCTTCGAGGAGACGTCGCAGCACACCCGCATCGGCCTCGACTATCTCCCCGCTGTCGCGCGGCGGCTGCATCACAGCCGCGATCTCGGCGAGCCCTTTGACTTCCTGACCTGGTTCGAGTTCGCGCCCGAGCACGAGCCCGCTTTCGATGAATTGCTCGCGCGGCTGCGCGCGACCCGCGAATGGGACTACGTCGAGCGCGAGGTCGATGTGCGGCTCGAGCGGGACCATCTCGCCTGAGCCGCTAAAGGTCAGACGCGGCCCGAGACCGGAATGAACGCGCCGGTGACGCCGCTGGCGTCCTCCGCCAGCAGAAATGCGATGGCGTCGGCGATCTCGCGCGGCTGCACCCAGGCCTTGTGATCGGCGTCGGGCATGGCGGCGCGGTTCTGCGGCGTGTCGATGATGCTCGGCAGGATCGCGTTGACTCGGACGCCGACGGCTTTCATTTCGTCGGCAAAGCTTTCGACTAGGCGATGCACCGCGCTCTTGGCTGCGGCGTAGGCTGAGAGGCCCGATGGCGCCTTGATCGCCGCGCCGGCGCCGATGGCGACGAGGCTGCCGCGCCCTGAGGCCTGCATGGGCGCCAGCGCGGCGCGGAACATGTTGAGCGTGGTCAGGACATTGAGCCGGTACATCTGCTCCCAGAGCTCTGGCCCGCCCTCGGTCGCGCCAGCCGAGGCGAAGCCGCCGACCGTATGGGCGACGCCGTCGATCCGGCCGTAGCGGGCGAGACCCGCCTGGACCGCCGCCTCGCAGGCGGCGGGATCGAACAGGTCAAGGTCGGCCAAAACGAGATGGCGGTCCTGTCCGCCGAAGGGCTTCAGGATGTCGTCCATCGCGGATGCCTGTCGGTCGACCGCGATGATGCGGTCGCCGCGCCCGGCTAGCGTCGTCAGCAGCGCCCGCCCGACATTGCCGGCTGCGCCGGTGACGATCACGATGGGGGATGTATCGGTCATGGCTGGTCCATTCGCTGTCTCGTTTCAGGGATGAGGGGCGGCGCTGGCGAGCAGCCTGCCGGCGAGCGCATCGCCAAGCCCGAGTGCGACAAGGGTGAGGCCGAGCCTGACCAGCAGTTGCAATTCGCCGACGCCGACCATGCCGGCGACAGGCGCGGAGCCGACAAAGACGCCATAGGCGAAGGCGAAGGCGAGAAGGGTCGCCGCCATGCGCGCCAGCCGTGACATCACAGCCGCCTCACCCGTTGCGCGTCGAGACGCAGCACAAGCACATTGCCGACCCGCTCGACCTCGCCCTCCAGCTCGACGGGGATGGCGACCGCATCCCGGATCGCCGACGGCGGCGGGCCGCCATCGGGGCCGGCCAGCAGCAGATAATGGCTGCCGGCGACGGGATCCTTCGTCACCAGGATCGCCGGCAGGTCGCCGATCAGGCAGAGATTGGCGCAGGCCTTGTGCGCAACGCCGGAGCCCGGGCGCATCGCGCCCGCATAGCATTTGCCGTCGCAGATCTCGCCGGCGATGCGCCAGCGCCACAGCGGCTCGCGCCCGGCGGGCGAGAGACCGACGGCGTCATCCAGCGGTCTGACCGACCCGTCGACGACCAGCATCTCGATCGCGCCGCGACGTAGCACGCTGCCGCGCAGTTCGGCCGGTCCGGCCTTGCCCGACCATTCGGGCGCGCGCTTGCCGTCGCCAGACAGCAGCATCACCCGCCCGCGCGGATGAACCGCGCTGGGCGGAAGATGAAGAACCGGGTAGCCGATGCGCGAAAGATAGCCGCGCAGGATCTGCTCGCCGCCCCAGTCGTCGGGCCTGACCGGTCCACCAGCGGCGTCGCGCTCGCCGAGCCGGAGCAGGCCCGCGGCGGGGTCGTCGGCCTGGCTGCCGAGGCCGAAGCCGATCAGCGCCATGCCGGCGATGCAGAGCACCGCCACCAGGCCGAGAAAACGGGCGAGGCGCGGGCCGGCCTTCCCGCTCCAGCCGATGAAGAACTCGTCCTGCCCGGTCTCGCGCATCACGGCGTCTCCACGGGGATGGCGAGCGGTTGCGTCGCCGTTCCGAGCGGGTTCGGACGCGGATCGAGCAGGATCGTGCGGCCATCGAGCCTGATCGTATAGGTCGCGACGCGCTCGGTGAACGGAGCCGGCGCGCAGCCGTCACGCAGGCGGTATTCGTAGCCATGCCAGGGGCAGACGACGCAGCCATCGCGCAGCCGGCCCTCGCCGAGAGGGCCATTCTGATGGGCACAGAGATTGCTGATCGCCGAGAGCGCGTCGTTCTCGCGGAAGATCGCAACCGAGGAGCCGTCCGCGAGCGGGACGACCAGGCCGCGCCCGGCCGGGACGTCGCCGATCATGCCGGCCACAATACAGTCAGGCTCGGCGTCCGATGCCGGTGCTACCCGGTCACGCTTGCACTCCCGCCATGCCGCGCTCAGATGCAGCGCCAGCAGCGCGCCGGCGCCGCCGATGACCAGCGCAGGCAGGCCGGCATTGCGCGCGTCCTGCAGCGCGCCGAAGGCGACATGGGCCACCACCAGCGCATAGGCCGCGTAGATGGACATATGGATCGACTTCCAGACCGGCGGGGTCAGGAAGTTCAGCCAGAAATCATGGCTGGTCGCGGCCAGCACAAGCAGAATGACGAAAGCCGCCAGACCCAGCGGAATGAAGGGGAAGCCGCGCAGATCGCCATAGGCCGCGTCGGTCGCAAACAGCGCGACCCAGGGCGAAAGCGGGCTGTAGGCGAAATACCAGTCAAGCACCGCGATCAGGTGGCTGGCCGCCACGGCGCAGGTGATGACGCCGAAATGCCGCCGGTTGTAGAGCAGCGGCAGGAAGCGGGCGTCGAGCCGGGCGAGCGGCCCGATCATCAAAACGAGCGTCAACAGGAGAAAGGCGCAGGTGCCATAGGCGCGGATCGCCAGCGACTGGTCGTCGAGCAGCGTGCCGGGCAGTCGCGTGCGCGGCGCAAACCGCATGAAGGCGATCAGATAAAGGGCGACGCCTGCGAGCAGGACCGCATCGTAGACGATCTTGCTGCGCGTCCAGCCGACGGGGCGATAGGTGACGCTCATTCGCCAAGCCCGGATGGAGCGGGACCGATCCGCACCGAGGAGGATGCGGGGACGTCATGCTGCCGCAGCATCAGCGCCGTGCCGAGAATCACGATAAGCCCCAGCGCGAGCCCGCTCCAGATCGCGGCATGGGCGCGCTTGTGGCGACGCTTCAGCGAGGGCTGCGTTTCAGCCTGCGGCGCATCAAGCCAGCGCCAGATCACCAGCGGCCAGAGCAGGACGAGCCCCGGCAGCAGCAACGGCCGAAAGCCATAGGCGCCGCGCGCCGAGGCATCGACCCTGTCGATCCCGAAGAGCAGGAAGGCCACGCCGATGCACAGGCCGGCAAGAAGCCAGGCCTGACCCAGCATGACGGTGATGGCGGCCCCCGTCATCGACCGCCTCAACTCGCGTCGGCCACGGCCGGCCGGCTTTGCGCCAGCAGGCTCGTCTGCGCCCGGCCATTGGTCGCCCAGCCGCCGTCGAACACCCGCGCGCCGAGTTCGTCGGGCATCGGCGTGAGCCAGGGACTTTCCGACAGCGCCGCGCGCGCATCGAGCAGACCCTGCGCCCAGCGCGCCTCCATGGTCGCGGCGCTGAACTCGTAGTCCTTCGACTGGCCCTGCGGCTCGGTGGGGCGATAGCTCAGCCTGACGATGTCCATTCGCGTGACGCAGCCGAACTCGTAGAGGAACTGCGCTTCCTTGCTCGCGCGCAACTCCTCGGGCAGGCGATCGATCAGGCTGTTGATGTTGTGCCGCACATCATGGATGACGCGCGCCATGTCGGTCGCGGTGCGCGTCCGGCTGGAGTAGCGGATGTCCTTCTCGCGCTCGATGGCGCTCTCCAGATCGACCGGAAGCGGGCCTTCTGCATTGAAGACGTCGACCTGAAAGGTCAGCCGGCTGCGGCGCGGCACATAATCGAGAACATATTGCAGCGGCGTGTTGGAGACGAGGCCGCCATCCCAGTAGTGCTCGCCGTCGATCTCGACCGGCGGAAAACCGGGCGGCAGCGCCCCGCTCGCCATGACATGCTCCGGCCTAATCCTGATCTCGCGGCTGTCGAAATAGGCGAAATCGCCGCTGCGGACATTGGCCGCGCCGACGCTGAAGCGGGTTTCGCCGGAGTTGAGGCGATCGAAATCGATGAAGGCCTCCAGCGTACTCCGCAGCGCCTTCGTATCGTAGAAGCTGACGGGCGAGCCGAACCAGTCGGTGAGCGGCCGTGGGGCGAAGAAGCCCGACTGCCCGAACATCAGAGCGCTGGTGGCGTGCCAGCGCCGACTCGCGGCTTCCGAGAACGGCATGAACGGAAAGCTGGTCGCGGGCGCGGTGATCGTCTCCCAGAAGCCACGCAGCCGGCCGATCCGCTCGGAGGGCGCATTGCCCGCGATGATGGCCGCGTTGATCGCGCCGATCGAGATGCCCGCGACCCAGTCGGGATGATAGCCCCCCTCGGCCAGCGCCTCATAGACTCCGGCCTGATAGCTCCCGAGCGCGCCGCCGCCCTGCAGCACCAGCCCGAGCTTCTTGTCGAAATCCGCCGGTCTGGCCCGCACCGCTTGCGTCATGACGATGGAACTCCGGTGACGTTGACGAACCCGAACCGCGAAACTTGAGTGTGGGTTCTCATCGCCGCGCCGCGCCCGAATCGAGCCGCTCGAAGAGCCAGACGGCGACCGCGCCGTAAATCACATGGCCGACGAAGCTCATATAGGAGAGCTCGCCGCCCTCCCCCAGCAGATAGAAGGACAGCCCTCCGATCGGCGCCATCAGGCCCAGCGCGTTGAACCAGGTGAAGTTGCCCCAGGTGATGGCGTCGGCGATCAGCGTGTCCCGGTTGATCCAGCGCGTGGCGATGAGACCGACGGCGGCCGTCCAGAAGACGAAATGGATCGGCGCGAACGTGCCGGACGCGATCAGGGCGGCGACGCCCGCGCTGAAGGTCACGAAGACGATCGCGTCGAGCACGACCGGCCAGCGCGGAACGAGGCGCGAGATGACGAAATAGGCGACGGGATAGCCGACGATGCCGACCCCGTAATGCAGAGCTTCCCGGAGCAGATAGGGAACCGACAGACCCAGCCGATGCTGGGCGATGGCGTCGATCAGGCCTGCAGGCTCCAGAGGATAGCCCAGCACCGCTTTGGTCAGGACGCGCGCCCAGACCTCCCAGATGAGCAGGCCCGCCAGGCCGCCGGCGAACAGATGCATCAGGGTTCGCATGGCGGGAATGGCGGGTCTGGCTTCGGCCGTCATCGTCATCGTCGATCTCCGTCAATTCGCTCGTGCGGCGAGGTCGGCTGTGCTTGTGGCCGTCAGCGCGAGTTGGTGCGCCACGAAGCTGTCATCCGCCTTGTTGCGTCGTCGCACCGCCAGAACCTGCCGCAGCCCCGCGACATCGCCGGAATCGCGCGCGATAAGCGCCAGCGACCTCAGAAAGACATCGCGCTGGGCGTGGCTCCCGCCAAGGCGATGCAGGCGACGCGCAAGCAAGCCGACCGGCGCCTGCTGTCCACCACTGAGCGCCGATTGCAGCAAGGCATGCGCCAGCTCCGAGCCGACATTGCGCGCGACATTCGCCTGATCGGTGGTTGTGCGGCTCCTGTCATGGATCAGTTCGGCCATGTCCGAGGCTTCGTCCAGCCGTCCGGCCGCGATCTGGGCGATGAGGACATGGAGCTGCGCGAAGACGAGCGTCGCGCTTCGGGCATGGGTGTCGCCGACCGCCGCGAGGGCATTCCACCGGCCTGAACCGGGGTCGACGCCGAGCTGTCGCAGCCGCCAGAGGATCGAGGCCGCATTGGCGAAGTCGCGGCAATCCCCGGAGAGATCATTGGCGATGTCCCGGTCGTAGACCGCCAGCACGGCGTCGTGGTCACCCTTTTCAAGCTCGAACAGCGCCAGATGCCAGGCGACATGCCGCGAGAAGTTGTTGCAGCGCGACCAGATGAGGCGGTTGCCCTCCAGCCAGGCGATGCCGTCGGCCGTCTGGCCGCGCATTTCGTAGACATGAGCCACCGCATGCAGCCCCCAGGCATCGTCGGGGCAGAGTTCGAGCGCCCGCCGGCCTACGCGTTCGGCCTCGTGCAGCCGTCCGACCTCCTCCAGCCCGAAGGCATGGCAGCCGAGGAGATAGCCGTAGCCGGCATTGCCCGGTTCGCAATCGACGCTCAGGCGGGCGGTCAGGCTGACCATGCCGTCGGCATCGCCGATCAGGAACCGGAACGCATGCGAGAGCTTGGCCGCCACGAAGGCGTTGGGGTCGCCGTACAGGTAGTCGTCGAGGCTGTCGCCCGCGGCCCGCAGCCGCCCTTCGACGGCATGATCGAGCGCCGTGACCAGCGCCCGCTCGAAGCCCGTCCCCCCGTCGTTTGCCGCGAGCGCCGCGCGGCCCCGGGCGAGCTTGGCCCGGGCGCCGGCGAGATGGTCCTCGCTCGCCAGAATGACATCGGCGAGGCCCGACAGCGCATGAGCGGCGGTCAGTCCCGGATCGGCGTTCAGGGCGGCTTCGAGATGCATCGATGCGTGGGGCCTGTGGCTGGCGAGCGCCTTGACCGCGGCTGCGAACGCCGCGACCGCGACGGTGTGTCCGGTCGCATGCTCCGACCCGAACGCGTCGATCATATCGCGCTCCGGCAAGGCAGAATCGTCCAAATGAACAAGGCTAGGGCACCAAACATCACGACTGCGTTCCTCGCGGGCCTTTTGCACTTGCGAGAGGCTAGCGGAACGCAAATCATGTTTCGATGACGTGAGGTCGCCATCTTGCGGCGAAGTCGGGCGGTGATGCAGCAAGATCGCGCGTCGCGATAATCGGGCTCTTCTTTGCGCGCGGAGAGCATCGCTATGGTCGGTCAAGGGAGGAGATCGATGCATCCGCAGTCCAGCACGGCATCTTGCCGCGAGCCCCGGTCATTCGCCGACTTCTACCGGTCGTCGGCCTATTCCCGGTTTCCGCAGGAACACCGCTCCCATGCCTGGAGCGGCTTCAAGGCGTTCATCGTCGACCAGAAACCTCACGACTTCACCGACATCGCGTCGTCCGACTGGGTGCTCGGCCTCCCCCTCAGGGCCGCCTGCCCGACCCGCTTCGACTATGGCGATGGCTGGCGGCAGCGGCAGCGCGGACGCGGCGATTTCCTGCTGGTCCCTCCCGGCACGGAGGTCCGCTACGAGATCGCCGGGCCGACGCGCCTGCTGGTGCTGACCTGGGCCGGCGGCGTGCTGACCGATCTCGACGACGAACTCTTTGCGGATGAGGAGGCGGCGCTGAGGCCCCTGATCGGGCGCTATTTCAAGAACAACGTCGTCGAGCAGGTCTGCCGGACGCTCTGGGTCGAGATGGCGCGCAACGACGCCGCATCGCGCCTGTTCCTCGACAGCGCCTTGTCGCAACTGGCGGGCAGCCTGTTGCGATGCGCGGCCCGGCAGACCGAGAAGACCGCCTATCGCCGGATCGAGGTCAGGCGGGTGCTGGCGTATATCGAGGGCAATCTCGAACAGGACCTGTCGCTGAAGGAGCTGTCGTCGGTGGCCGGCCTGAGCCTGTTCCACTTCGTGCGCGAGTTCCATGCCCAGATGGGGGACTCGCCCTATCGGTTCATCCAGAAGCGGCGCGCCGAGCGCTCCCTGCGGCTGCTGGCGCGCAAGGATATGCCGGCCGACGAGATCGCCCGGCAATCGGGCTTTTCGAGCGTCCGCGCAATGCGCGCCATGGTGCGGCGGCACGGCCCAGCTCAGGGCGCATCATGAGCGCGGTCCAGTCAGCGGGAGCACAGCGGCTATGACCTATTGCCTCGGCATCTGGCTGCCGGCCGGGCTTGTGCTGGCGTCCGATTCCAGAACCAGCGCCGGCGTCGACCAGATCGCGACGGTCAAGAAGCTGGCGGTGTTCGAGCAGCAAGGCGAGCGCATGATCGCGATCCTCTCGGCCGGGAACCTCGCGACGACACAGGCCGTCATCAGCACGATCCGCCAGAACGCCGGCCAGGCAGCCAATCGGCTCGGCCTCCACGGCGGCGCCGTCGAATGGTCGGCCGCCGACATCATGACCGCGCGCAGCCTGTTCGACGTCGCCCAGATCGTCGGCGCGATCCTGCGCGAGGTGATGCGCGCCAATCGTAGTTTCGTCGAACCCTATGGCGATCCCGGCGCGAGTTTCCTCGTCGGCGGTCAGATCGTCGGCGACAAGCATCGGCTGTTCCAGATCTATTCGGCGGGGAACTTCGTCGAGGCGTCGAGCCGGAACACGTTTCTGCAACTTGGCGAGACCAAATACGGCAAGCCGATCCTCGACCGGGCGCTGACCACGGAAAGCGGCCTCGACGAGGCGGCCAAGCTCGCCCTCTTGTCTTTCGACGCCACGATCCGCAGCAACCTGTCGGTCGCGCCGCCGATCGACCTGCTGCGCTATGAGACAGGCAGCCTCGCGGCCCGCCAGATCGCCAAGTTCACGGCGCAGCACCCGTACTGGGCCGATCTGCGCGATCGCTACAGCACCGGTCTCGGCAGGCTCGTCGAGAGCCTGCCGGAGCCCGTTTTCGAGCCGGCGGCCGGACATGGCGACATCGAAGCGTCGCGCGCCGCCTCGTAGCTTGATCGTGCTGGGCCGCTCCTGCGAAAAATCGCAAGAATGGTGTTCTTGCCCTCGCCTGGTCCGGTGACATCATTCGCACGCCAGTCACATATTGCAGCGCATCATAATTGAATGTTGCGGCGCATGGCGTAGCGGGGCTCCGGAGCAGCGTGGGCGCACGCTCAGTCGATTTGGCGTCTCGCATCTGGAGAACCGTATGCTCAAGGGAAGAACCGCCGTGGTCACGGGCTCGACCTCGGGCATCGGGCTCGCGATTGCGCGCGCCTATGCGCAACAGGGCGCCAACATCGTCATCAACGGCTTCGGCAAGCCTGACGAGATCGAGGCCGAGCGCGCCGGCATCGAGGCCGATTTCGGCGTGAGAGCGCGCTATAGCCCAGCCGACATGGCCCATGGCGGCGCGATCGCGGCCATGATCGAGCAGGCGGAAGCAGAGTTCGGCTCGGTTGATATCCTCGTCAACAATGCCGGCATCCAGTTCGTCTCGGCCATCGAGGAGTTCCCGGTCGAGAAATGGGACGCGATCATCGCGATCAACCTCTCGGCCGCGTTCCATTCGATCCGCGCGGCGCTGCCTGGCATGAAGGCGCGCCAATTCGGCCGCATCATCAATACGGCCTCGGCGCATGCGCTCGTCGCCTCACCGTTCAAGTCGGCCTATGTCGCCGCCAAGCACGGCATCGCCGGGCTGACCAAGACGGTCGCGCTGGAAGCCGCCACCTTTGGCGTCACCGTCAACGCGATCTGCCCGGGCTATGTCTGGACGCCCTTGGTCGAAAAGCAGATCCCCGAGACCATGGCGGCGCGCGGCCTGACCAAGGAGCAGGTCATCAACGACGTGCTGCTGCACGCCCAGCCGACGAAGGAATTCGTCACCTCCGAGGAGGTCGCGGCGCTTGCGGTGTTCCTCGCCTCGGATGCGGCGAAGTCGATCACCGGCGTGATCCTGCCGATCGACGGCGGCTGGACCGCGCAGTGAGGACAGCACCATGAACCGCAAGGACATCCTCGATCTGCCCTCGATGCCGCTCGCCGGGCCGAGCTATCCGGCCGGCCCGTATCGCTTCATCGACCGCGAATACATGATCATCAGCTACGAGACCGATCCGGATCTGATCCGCCATCATCTGCCCGAGCCGCTGATGCCGATCGCGCAGCCGATCGTGCATTACGAATGGATCAAGATGCCCGATTCCTCGGGCTTCGGCAGCTACACCGAGACCGGCACCGTCATCCCCTGCCTGTTCGGCGAGGAGGAGGTCAATTTCGTCTCGCAGATGTATCTCGACATCGAGCCGCCGATCTCGGCCGGCCGCGAGATCTGGGGCTTTCCCAAGAAATACGCCCACCCCAAACTCGAGACAGTGAAAGACACGCTGACCGGCACGCTCGAATATGCCGGCCAGCAGGTCGCCATGGGCACGATGGGCTACAAGCATGAGAGCCTGGCGGGAAACGGCGTCAGGACCACCGCCATGCTCTCGAAGACGCAGGTCAACCTCAAGATCATTCCCGGCGTCGACGGCGAGCCGGAAATCTGCCAGCTCGTCGCGCTGAACCTGACCGACATCACCGTCAAGGGCTCCTGGATCGGGCCCGGACGCTTGCACCTGATCCCGCATGTCAACGCACCCGTCGCCGACCTGCCGGTGCGCAGGGTGCTCGGCGCGCATCACTTCATCGCCGACTTGACGCTCCCGTTTGGGCGCAAGATCCACGACTATATGAGGGTGTGAACCGAGCAAATGCTCATTTTTACGCAATGCGTCGGCTGCCCACGGCATTTTCCACTCTGTCGCGGAACGCTCAAAATCGGCACGGCAGAGGCTGCCGAGCCCGCAGCAGCCCGGACGCAAAAGCGAGACCAGTCGTGACCACGCCCAGTCCGATCAGTTGCACGCCGGTGGGCCATTCGGCCGCGATCGGGATGCCCAGGATGATGGCGACGGCCGGCACCAGAGCCGGAAACACCGCCGCTCGCCCTGCACCCAGACGCTGCACCGCCGCCGAGAAGGCGATGACAGCGACAACGCCTGAGAGCAGGCCCTGCACCACGATCTGGGGAGCGAGGACGTTCCAGGGCTGGGCGAGCAGGCGCTCGACGCCGACGAAGGCAAGATAAATCGGGCCATAGATCAGCAGGGACAGCACCGAGACGGCCGCCGTCGCTGCCAGCGGCGCGATGCCCCAGCGGCGCGTCAGAACGGTGAACCCGGCCCACATCAGGCCCGCGGCGACAAACATGGCGTCGCCAAGCGGCGTCAATGCGCCGCCACTCAGCAGGCCCGGCCCGGCGATTACGGCAAGGCCGAGGATGATGACCAGACCGCCGGTCAGGCGCGCCCGCGTAAGCCGGTCCTTCAGCACCAGAGCGGCGAGGCCCATTCCGGCGAGCGTCAGTGCGGCCGGCTGCAGCACCGCGCCATGGGCGAGCGGCGCATAGCTGTAGCCGCCGACGCCGATCAGGATGAAGAGAGGGCCGACGAGTGCGGTCAGGATCAGCCCCCGCCGCCAGCCGACGCCGGCGAGCGTCGCCGGCTGGTGGGCCAGCAGCCAGGGCGCCATGACGAGGCCAGCGACCGCATAGCGGATGAAGGCGATGTCGCTTGCGGCAAGGCCTGCCGCGACGCCGGCCCGCGCCAGCGCGAGATAGCTGCCCCAGATCAGGGCTGCAAGCAGCCCCAGCGCGAAGCCGCTGAACACCGGCTGCGCCTGGGCAATCGAGAGCCGGGGAATCCGGCCCCCGGGAGCGGCCGACTGCAATGATATGAACGACATGATCTCAATCCTTCTCAAGCAGCGTTGGCGGAGGAGAGCGCCGCGACCGCAGCCAGGGCCTGCTCGGGGTCGAGCCGCCTGCGGTAGTCGGGATCGGCGAAGACGGTCGTGATGACGCCGCCCTTGGCGACGATAAAAGTCGCCGGCATCGGCAGAGACCAGCCACCATCACCGTTGCGCGTCGGCAGATCATGGCCGAATTTCTGGTAGAGCGACTTGATGTCCCGCGAGAGCTGGAAACGGATGCCGAGCGCGTCGGCGAGCCTGCCCTCGACATCTGACAGCACCGGGAAGGCGAGCGCGTTTTTCTGCGCGGTGTCGAGCGTATCGTCGGGCGTCTCGGGCGAGACGGCGACAAGCCTCGCGCCGAGCCTGGCGAAGGCGTCGAGCCGCTGCTGATAGCCGCGCAGTTCGAGATTGCAGTACGGACACCAGCCGCCGCGATAGAAGGTGATGACGAGGGGGCCGACGGCGCTGAGCGCGCGCAGGTCGATGCTCGCGCCGGACGCGTTGGGCAGCGTCAGCGCCGGCAGGAGATCGCCGGGCCGCGCAACGCGATCGAGCAGGCCAGAGCTGCGCAGATCGTCGATATCACTGGCGACCAGGCTTGAAATCTCGGGGCCGACGCGCTGGGTCCAGGCGCTGCGAAACTCATCGAGTTCGGTCTGAAGGGTCATTGAGTCTGCTCCGGGAAAGGGGGCGGCCGACGGCGGACGCCGCCGGCCGGACAGGGTCAGGCCGCCAGCTTGCGGTTGCGCGGCGAAACCCATTTGGTCTGCGCCATGAAGTCGTCCAGCGGGGTGTGGGTCAGGTGGTTGACGTAGTTCGAGATCGTCTTGGTCGCGACGATCACCACCAGTTCGAGCACCTGGGCCTTGCTGAAGCCCGCTGCGATGAAGGCGTCGACGGCGTCGTCGCCGGCGAAGCCGCGCTCGGAGACGATGCGCTCGGCGAAGCTGCGCAGCGCCTGCAGGCGCGCATCCTTGAGCGGAGCGCTGTCGCGCAGGGCCGCGATCGCTTCGGGCTCGACGCCGGCCATCTTGGCCAGAACCGAATGGCCTGAGGCGCAGTATTCGCATTCGTTCAGCACATTGATCGCCATGAAGGCGACCTGCTGCTCGGCCGGCGTGAAGCTTGTCTGGGCGACGAGCCCAAACAGCATGTCATAGGCCTGCAGGGCGACCGGGCTTTCGGCCAGGGTGCGGTGCAGGTTGGGAATGAATTTCCAGGCCTTCTCGATGCCGGCGAGCTGCTCCTTGGCGGCTGCGGGCGCGGTCTCGACGGTGTGAAGCGTGAATTCGGTCATGGTCTGTCTCCGGGTTTCCGGGCGGCGGCCTCGCCGTCGTCCATGTCCAGACTATGCTTCATTCGTCTTGCGGCGATAACGCTGCTTGAATGCAGAACATTGATACGTAAGATGTATGAATGTCCGATCTGGTCGCCCTGTTCCGCACCTTCGTCCGCGTTGTCGAGGCGGGCTCCTTCACGGCCGTCGCGCAGGAACTCAACACGAGCCAGCCGACCATCTCGCGCCAGATCGCGGCGTTGGAGGACCAACTGGGAGCGCTCCTGTTTCAGCGCACGACCCGCGCCCTGACCCTGACCGATGATGGTCGCGTTCTTTACGAACAGGCTCGGCAGGCGCTGGACAGCGTGCAGCAGGCGCTTGGCTCGGTCGGCCGGCGACGAGGCGCGCCAAGCGGGACGCTTCGACTGGCTTGCCCGGTCGTGTTCGGCCGGCTCCACATCGTCCCGCGTCTAGACGCCTTTCTATCACGCTATCCAGAGGTTTCCATCGACCTGATCATGAACGATGGCTTCACCGATCTGATCGAGGAGGGCATCGATCTTGCCGTGCGGATCGGCGACATAACCGATCCGAGCCTCATTGCACGGCGCATCGGCATGACACGCCGGGTCACGGTCGCAAGCCCGGCCTATCTGGCGGCGCGGGGCGAGCCTTCGCAACCAGCTAACCTTGCCCACCACGAGTGCATTGTCTATTCGCGGCTGGCGACCGGCAATCGCTGGGAATTTTCAGGCGAAAACGGTCCGGTAAGCGTCGCTGTGTCGGGACGATACCGCGTCAACAACTCGGAGGGCGTGCGCGAAGGCGTGCTCGGCGGACTCGGAATCGGCGTCGTTCCGGTCTGGCACTTCACTGACGAGATTGCCTCGGGCCGCCTTGTCGTCATTCTATCGGCCTTTGAGCCGCGCGCCCTGCCGACACAGGTCGTCTATCCGTCCCGCAGATTCCTCGCGATCAAGGTTCGCGCTATGATCGACTTCCTTGCCCACGAATTCGAACTCGATCCTAAACTGTCGGCCTATGGGGACAGAGATTGACCGTTCCGCAGCAAGAGCCCCATCGCACGGTCGTTTGTCAGAACGGCAGATGCTAGGCGCATTCTGCGACTTCTGCTTTCGGGCTTAGCGCCAGTTTCAGCTTTTGTGAAGGGTTTCGGATGCCGGCCCATGCGAGCGGGTTCGGACTGGGCTGAGGGCCGGCGTCCGAAAGCCTCCAAGGGAGGAAGCCGCGGCCCGGGGCCGTGGGCTATGGGGATTTCGCCGCGCGGTATGGTCTGCGAGATCGTGCGAGGCGCGAGGCGACGGTGCGATGCTCCGACCGAGCGGCCCCGAAGCTGAGGTTTAGCTGCACATTTGGTGGATCCGAGACCGCGGCCATCTCCGTTTCCGCGATTGGGCCGAACGGGATTGCCCGCTCTCTGGCCGAGATCGGCAGTGCTTCCTGAAGATGCCGCCATGGGGCCATCGTCATGATGTGTCGATCCTGACGGCGAGGATGGTTCGCGGCGCTGTGCCCGGCGCGAAGCGCTCGACGAGGATCATGCGGCCGCCGCAGCATGGGCATGGCGGGTGGGGTTCAGAGGCCTGCTCGGGTTGCGCTGCGGCGACCGGGACGTCGTCTCTGGCGATGTCGTCCGGCGTCGTCGCCGCGATGATCTGCCTGATGCGGACGATGGTGTCGGCACGGCGGCTCGAGGCGAGCAGGCCGTAATGGCGGATGCGGTGGAAGCCGTCGGGCAGGACATGGAGCAGGAAGCGGCGGATGAACTCGTGGGCCGTCAGCGTCATGGTCTTGCGCCGGCCCTTGCCGGTGGAGCGGGCGCGATAGTCCTTCCAGCGGAACGTGACCCTGTGCCGATCCACGGCAATGATGCGGCTGTTGGCGATGGCGACACGGTGGGTGTAGCGGGCGAGATAAGCCAGCACGGCCTCAGGGCCACCGAAGGGGCGCTTGGCATAGACGACCCAGTCGGCGCGCCGCAGCGGCGCCAGCATGGAGGCGAAGGCATCGGCCTCAGTCAGATCGGCGAGATTGCCTTGGAAAGCGAGCCGCCCGGCCGCGTGCAGGGCCGCGAGCCCTTCGAGGAAGAGCCGTCTGAACAACCGCGAGAGCACGCGCACGGGCAGGAAGAAGCCGGATCGGCATGAGATCCAGCGAGCGCCGTCCGGCGACAGGCCGCCGCCGGGCGCGATGATGTGGAGATGGGGATGGTGCGTCATCGCCGATCCCCATGTGTGCAGTACGCTGGTGAAGCCGATGCGGGCGCCGAGATGCCGGGGATCGCTCGCGATGGTGGCGAGCGTCTCGGCTGCAGCCCTGAACAGCAGGCCGTAGACCTCGGCCTTGTTCTGGTAGGCGACCGCTGCGATCGACGCCGGCAGTGTGAAGACGAGATGATAGTAGGGCACGGGCAGGAGATCGGCCTGGCGATCCGCGAGCCAGTCCTTTGCCGCTGCGCCCTGGCAGCGCGGGCAGTGCCGGTTGCGGCAGGAGTTGTAGGCGATGGCCGCGTGATCGCAGTCGCCGCAGGCCATGACATGGCCGCCGAGCGCAGCCGTGCGGCAGGCCCGGATGGCACCCATCACCTTGAGCTGACCGCGGCTGAGCCGATGGCGCGCGAGATAGGCCTCGCCATGCCGGTTCAGGATATCCGCAACCTCCAGCGAAGGCCGCGCCATGATCGGCGCGGGACCGCTATGGCGGTGGCGGCGGCGCCAGCAGCGCGAGCGGGCTCGTCACTTCGCGCAGCGTCTTCAGCGCGACGCGGGTGTAGACGGCGGTGGTGTCGAGCTTCCTGTGCCCGAGCAGGACCTGGATGACGCGGATATCGGTCTTCCGCTCCAGCAGATGGGTGGCGAAGCTGTGCCTGAGCGTGTGCATTGACACCCGCTTGTCGAGCTTGGCTGCCTCGGCTGCAGCATGGCAGGCCCGGTTGAGCTGGCGCGTCGTGATCGGCTGGCCCGGCTGCTGGCCGGGGAAGAGCCAGCCGCGCGGCCGCTTCACCCGCCACCACTGCCGCAGCAGATCGAGCAGGTCGGGCGCGAGCATGACATAGCGGTCCTTGCGGCCCTTGCCCTGCTCGACCCGGATCAGCATGCGGGCGCTGTCGATGTCGGTGACCTTGAGGTTGGCGATCTCCGAGACGCGCAGGCCGCAGCCATAGGCGATGCTCAGCGCGGCGCGGTCCTTCAGGCTCCGCGCATGCGCCAACAGCAGCGCCACCTCCTGCGTGTCCAGAACCACCGGCAGGCGATCGGGCGTCGGGATCCGCGCCATGCGGTCACCAAAGCCGGTCCGGCCCAGCGTGACGTGGAAGAAGAAGCGCAGGGCCGTGCAGGCCAGGTTCATCCGGGCATAGCTGGCGCCGAGCGAAGCCATGTGAAGCTGATAGCGCCGTAGATCCTCGGGCTCGGCCCGGTCCGGCGGCAACCCAAGGAAGGCCGTGAACTCACGCACCTGCCGGACATAGTCGCGCTGCGTGTGCTCGCCGAACCGGCGGATGGTCATGTCCTCGATCATCCGCTGGCGCAGCGGGCTGACGGTGACGGCATCGATCATGGAAACCTCCAGGGATCAGGGGAAACGACCCCAAATCCTCGGATGCAGCGCCTCACAGGCGAAATCTCAGCGATGACCGCGCCGCAGCACCCTGCCGCGAGAGCGGCTTAGTCCAATGGCGCGATTCACCCGCTTGGCGCACGTCAGTGGTGGCGCACTGCCGTGAAACCGTTCAATCATCGAGCGGGCTGATAAATAGGAAATGGACCGTGACGTACCGCTTCGTTCACGCTGCCGACATCCATCTTGACTCGCCGCTGCGCTCGCTCGCACTGCGTGATCCAGACCTTGCCGATCTAATCGGAAACGCGACCCGGCGCGCTTTCGTGCGCGTCGTCGATCTCTGTCTCGACGAGCAGGTCGATGCGCTGCTGCTGGCCGGCGATCTCTATGATGGCGACCAGACCTCGATGAAGACGGCGCGGTTCCTGGCCGAGCAGCTCCGCCGATTGCATGAGGCGGGCATCCGCGTCTTCGTCATCCGCGGCAATCATGACGCGCTGTCGCGGATCAGTAAGGAACTGAGCTTGCCGGATTCCGTGAAGCTGTTCGGCGGCCGCGCTGAGGTGATTGCGATCGAGCGGGAAGCCAGCCAGTTTTCAGTCGCGATCCACGGTCTCAGTTTCGCGCAGCCCCATGCTCCCGAAAGCCTGCTCGGCAAGTACAGGCCGCCGGTCGAAGGCGCCGTGAATATCGGCCTGATGCACACCAGCCTCGCCGGCGCTGCCGGACATGATCTCTACGCACCATGCAGCCTGGCTGATCTTCAGAGCACCGGCTTTCGCTACTGGGCGCTCGGCCACGTCCACAAGCGCTCGGTCGTCGAGGGCGGCTGCGCGATCGTGATGCCCGGCATGCCGCAGGGCCGCGACATCAACGAGGCCGGCGCCAAATCCGTGAGCCTAGTCACGATCGGCGACGATCGTTCGGTCCGGATCGAGGAGCGCGTCACCAGCATCGCGCAGTTCGAGAGGGTTGGCGTTAATGCGACGGGGATCGACGACTGGCGCGATCTTGTCGCTTCGCTGGCGCGAGCATTGGAGCAGGCGCGCGGCGATGTCGCCTCGGAGCACCTTGTCGTCCGCCTGCGGGTGACGGGAGCGACCCCGCTGGCCTGGCGCATCCGCCGCGATCTCGATCTCCTCAAGACGGAAGCTGACGACCGGGCATCCGTCATCGGGAGCTGTTGGGTCGAGAAGCTCGAGGTCGATTGCCGGGCGCCCAGTGCGGTGGCCGGCGCTTCGGCTGATCCGCTCACTGAGTTGCGCCGCCTGATCGACGAGGAGGTCATCGGCTCCGACGCCTACCAGGCGGAGGTAGCTGCCATTGCCGAGGAGCTCAGGACGCAGCTTCCGCAGGAATGTCGCGGCCTGCTCGGCTCGGACGAGGACGCGTTCAAGGCCATGATCGCGGGCCTAGTGAAGGACGGGTCCGAAGACGTGCTCGCCCGCCTTCACGCCGGCGCGGAAGGCGGCGTTTCCTGATGCGCCTAAAATGCCTTGATCTCACACGCTACGGCAAGTTCACCGATCATCGCATCGAGTTTGGCGAGCGGGTGGAAGGCCAGCCCGACCTACATATCGTCTACGGACCTAACGAGGCCGGCAAATCGACGGCCCTGGCCGGCTTTCTCGATCTCCTCTTCGGGATCGAGACGCGCAGCCGCTTCAACTTCATCCACCCCTATCCGACGATGCGCGTCGGCGGGACCATGGAGCTTGCAGGCGGTCCCCAGGAGCTGGTCCGGATCAAGCGGCCACAGAACAGCCTGCTCGATGCGCGCGACCAGCCGATTGCAGAAGGCGTTCTCCTGGGAGAACTCGGTGGCATCGACCGCGACTCGTATCGCACGATGTTCTCGCTCGACGATGCGACGCTGGAGGCAGGTGGCGAAAGCATCCTGTCGAGCAAGGGCGATCTCGGCCAGCTCCTGTTTTCCGCAAGCGCCGGCTTGGCCGATCTCAGCAAAGGCCTTGTCGATCTCAAGACCGAGGCCGAGGGCATCTATAAGTACCGCGCCCGTAGCGGCGAGCTGCCGGACCTCAAGGCCCGGCTCGCGGAACTCAAGGCGGAACGGGAGCGGATCGACACCCTGGCGTCCGACTATGCCCAGCTCATCGAAGCTCGTGATCGGGCTGCCATCCAGTACGAAGAGGCGATCGGCAGCCGCGGGAGGATCCAGGCGCGCTTGGACGAGATCCAGCGCCATCTGAACGCTTTGCCGCGCCTGGCGGATCTGCGCGGTCTCCGCCAGCGCATTGCGCCCTTGGCCGACCTTCCCGACGCTCCGCGCGGCTGGGCCGAGGAGCTGCCGCAGTTGCAGAAGGACGAGATCGAGCTCGGCATTCGCGCGCAAGGTCTCACCGAGGAGATTGCGGAGCTGTCGGGGCAACTCGATGCGATCGTGGTGGACGAGACGGCGCTGCGGCTGGCCGACAAGGTCGAGCGGCTTGCTGATCTTCGTGCCCGCCATGTCACAGCCGAGAAGGATATCCCGGAGCGCCGCCTGCAACTGCGCGAGGCCGAATTCGCGATCTCCACGATTCTGGGCCGCATCGAGCGGACCGGAGAGGCAGATCCCCATCGCCTCGTGCTGGGAGCCTCGGTCGTCGGCACTCTTCGCACTCTGATCGAGACGCGCTCCGGCATTGAGGCCGCGCTGAAATCGGCTGCCGACGAGTTGTCCGAGGCTCGCCGGCGATTGGACGAGGCCCAGGCCAGGCTGCGCGACGCCGGCGGCGATCCGGAGACGGGGCAGGGGCGAGAGACACGGATGTCATCGCTCGCGGCGACCGTTGCGGCCGCACGGGCGGACGACCATGCGGCGCGTCGCCGGCTGGCCGAACGGGCTCGTGATGCCGCCCGCTCGACGTTGGCGGATCGCCTGCGCGAGCTGCGGCCCTGGAACGGTGACATCGACGAGCTCGTCGATCTGCCTGCTCCCGCTGCGGCGGAGATTCAGCGCTGGACGCTGGCGATCACTGAGACACAGAAGCGGATCGATCAGCATGCCCGCGACGTCGAGCGTCTGACGACGGAGCAGATCCGCCTGACGGCCGAGCTGGACGCGCTGAGTGGGATCTCAGGTCTCGTCTCTGATCAGGAAGCCGCGAGCATTCGTGCCATCCGGGAGCAGGCCTGGGCCGCTCATCGAGGCACGCTCGATATTGCTTCGGCCGACGGCTTCGAGGCGGCGCTTCGGCGCGACGATATCGTCACGAGCGGACGGCTCGGTCATATGGCGGATGTCGCAAAACTCCATCAGGTGAGCCAGGCGCTGGCCATTGCCAAGGCAGAGTGCCATCGCGCCATCGAACTTCGGGATGTCGCGACAACGGCTATGCAAGGCCTCCAGCGCGAGATCGCGGCGGCCGTAGCTGTGACCTGCCCGGCGCTATCGGACAGCATGCCGCTGCCTCAGTTTGAAACCTGGCTCGGCCGGCGTGACACAACGCTGGAGGCGAGAGCGCTCGTCCGTGCAGCGGAAAGCGATCTCCGTGAGACGGAAGCCGACGCCGTGGCTGTGCGAGATAGGTTGGCCGCCGCGCTGAGCGCGGCTGGTCTGCCGCACGATGCGGATGCCGGCCTCCAGGCGCTGTTGGTAGCAGGGCAGGGGGCGATCGATCGAGAGGTCGAGCTGAGGGCGTTGCGGGCCAGCGTGGATGAGCGGCAACGAGACGTAGCGAGCCGCGAGCGTGATGTCGAAAAGGCCACGGAGGCCGACCGGGACTGGAACGCCTCATGGACCAAAGCCTGCTCGACCTGTTGGCTGGGAGAGGGCGGCACAGTGCCGACGCTTGCCACAGTTCGCGAAATCCTCGTGGACATTACCGAACTAGGCCCCGTGCTGGAGAAGAAGGCTGGCCTCGTCGACCGGATCGGCAAGATGGAGAAGGACCAGGCCGCATTCCGCGACGAGGCTGAAGCGCTTGCCGGTGAGATAGGGATCGTTGCGCCCTCGGGCGATATCCTGGATCTGGCACAGGTAGTCAGCGCTCGGATTCAGGAAGCCCACGCCCAACGCACGCGGCGGGGCACCGCGACTCAAAACCTGGAGGCTGCCGGGACCCGGCAACGCATGCTCTCCGAGACCCTGGCTGTTCACGATCGTCGCAAGGTGGAGATGACCACGTTCTTCAGCGTCGCGACCTTGGCGGAGGTCTCCGGCATGCTGTCAGCCATCGAGAAAAGGGCGGGATTGACGGCGCAGGTCGAGGCTGCCGAGCGTGACATCCTCGCTGCTCTTCGGCTGCCCACGATAGACGAGGCGGAAGCGGTCCTCGATTGTGCCGATCACACCGCCCTGGAGGCTGAGCTTGTCGAGCTGAAGGCTCGCTTCGATGATCAGGACCAGCGCAGCCGTGACATGTTCTCGGTCCACAGCAAGGCGCTCGACCGGGTCGAGGCCGTCGGCGGCGATGGCGCGGTGGCGAAGATCGAGGAGGAGAAACGCACGCTGCTACTCGACATTGAGGATCGTGCGCTCCGCTATCTCAGGCTGAAGCTCGGCGCTGCCGCAGCCGAACAGGCGCTGCGCGCCTATCGCGACCGGCATCGCAGTTCGATGATGGCGAGAGCCTCCGAAGCCTTCGCGACGATCAGCCGTGGCGCCTATACCGGGCTCGCCGCTCAGCCGGAGAAAGACGGTGAGATCCTGATTGCGCGGGCAACTGGCGGGGGCTCGAAAGAGGCCGCGGAACTGTCGAAGGGGACGCGCTTCCAGCTCTATCTCGCGCTGCGCGTCGCCGGGTACTACGAATTCGTCGCCTCACGGCAGCCGGTTCCGTTCATCGCCGACGACATCATGGAGACGTTTGATGATTTCCGAGCCGAGGAGGCGTTCCGGCTCTTCGGCGAGATGTCAGCCGTCGGTCAGGTGATATACCTCACGCATCACCCGCATCTTTGCGAGATCGCGCGGCGGGTATGCCCGGGGACAACCGTTCATGAACTAGCCGCTGCATCGCCATGAAAAGCCATACATAGATGCGCATATTTAGAGATCTGCATGCTCACGCGGATGGCATAAACTTCCGATTGTTGGTGAGATCGACCCGGCCGATCAGCTGAGTGCGTCGGAGTAGGTCTTGAGCGCATCGGAAACGATGATCTTGTCGGTGCCGACCACGAACATCGCCGCGCCTCGCCTTTGCCAATCGTCACGCTGGCGGCGGGCCTCGACCGGATCGGGATTGAACACGGGCGCGATCACCGGCAGATGATGTGCCTTTGCCGCAGCGAGCATCCGCTCGATCGCGGCCTGGACCTCGGGATGGAGATAGTCGCCGGCGAGGCCGAGCGAAACGGCGAGATCGAACGGGCCGATCAGCAAAGCGAGCAGCCCCTCGACAGCGCAGATTTCCTCGATCGCTTCCAGCCCGGCTTTGGTCTCGACCAGCGCGATCACTCCGACGGTTTCGCGCTGGCGAGAGGAATAGCTTCGCCAGTCCCGAATGAAGTGCTCGCCGGCGCGGACGCAGGGGCAGGCTCCGCGTGTGCCTTCGGGTGCATAGCGGGTGGCGGCGACCATGGTCCGCGCCTGCTGCGCGGAGGCGACGCCTGGTATGACGATAGCTGCTGCGCCTGCATCGAGCGCCTGCCCGACGAAGACCGGATCGGCGACAGGGGCGCGCACCAGCGGCACGATGCCATTGGCGTCGCAGGCGCGGAACAGCTTCTCGGCCGTTTCGATGCCGAAGGCGCCATGCTCGCAATCGACGATGCTGAAATCGAGCCCGGCAGCTCCCAGCATGTCGATCACTTCTTCCGAACGGATCTGGGACCATGTGCCAAGCGCCGGGCGAGGCAAGGCGAGGAGATCGGCGAATGCGCGGCGCGGCATGAGGGTGCGTCCTGAACTCAGCGATAGAGCACCGCCCGGCAGGCGGCGGCGATGTCGGCCTGCGAGGGAATGACGGCGCGTTCCAGTGTGTCGTTATAGGGCATGGGAACATCGCGCATGCCGATGCGGGCGACGGGGGCGTCGAGCCAGTCGAACGCCTCCTCCATCACCATGGCCGCGACCTCCGCGCCAAAGCCCCATTTCGTCCAGCCCTCATGGACGACGACGAGACGGTGGGTCTTGCGCACGGATTCGAGGATGGTTTCCGTATCGAGCGGGCGCAGGGTGCGCGGGTCGATGACCTCGACCTCGATGCCGTCCCGCGCCAGTTCGCGTGCCGCCGCCAGCGCAGGCGCGACCATCGCCATGGTGGCGACAACGGTGACGTCGGAGCCGGCGCGCTTGATATCGGCCTTGCCGATCGGGATCGCGTAAGGACTGGTCGGCACCGGACCTTTCGACTGCACATAGAGCAGCTTGTGCTCGAGGAAGACGACCGGGTTGTCGTCGCGGATCGCCGCCGTCAGCAGGCCCTTGGCATCGTAGGGAGTCGACGGCGCCATCACCACGAGCCCGGGCACATGGCAAAACCAGGCTTCCAGCGACTGCGAATGCTGCGCGGCCAGCCGGATGCCGCCGCCCTGCGGCCCGCGAAACACGATCGGCATCTTCGGCACGCCGCCGAGCATGTAGCGGAACTTCGCCGCCTGGTTGACGATCGAATCCATCATCAGGGTAACGAAGTCGAAGATCTGGATCTCGACGATCGGGCGCAGGCCGGTCGCCGCCGCACCGACCGCGAAGGTCGAGATCGCGTTCTCGGAGATCGGCGTGTCGCGCAGGCGCTCGGGGCCGTACTTGTCGATCAGCCCGCGCGTGCAGGCAAAAATGCCGCCGATGCGGCCGACATCCTCGCCGATGACGAAGACGCTGTCGTCGCGCGCCATCTCCTGATCGATCGCCTCGCGG
Source organism: Allobosea sp. R86505 (assembly GCF_042466375.1). Lineage (NCBI taxonomy): Bacteria > Pseudomonadati > Pseudomonadota > Alphaproteobacteria > Hyphomicrobiales > Alloboseaceae > Allobosea > Allobosea sp. R86505. The sequence continues at coordinate 52,846 of NZ_JAXHPY010000002.1, forward strand.
ATCGCCTCGACATAGGAGATGTCGCGGCCGTCGGCCGCAGCCGGGCCGGGCTCGCTCGCGACAACGGCATGCGGCGCGCTGACGGCGGGCAGGAGTGCCTCGATCGTCGGCTCGGGCGCGGCCTTGGCCTCTTCGATTGCGGCCTCGATCTCGATATTGGCCTCGTCCAGCAGGCTCGCGATCCGCGCTGGCAGCACCTGCCGCTCCGACAGGCGCGTAGCTGCGCGCAGGAGTGCATCCTTGGCACGCCATTCCGCCTCCTCGGCGTCAGCGCGGTATTTCGGCAGGTTGGCGCGCATCGAGTGGTCGCCCCAGCGCCAGGTCATCGCCTCAATGAAGGAGGGACCGTCCCCGGCGCGCGCGCGCGCGACGGCCTTTGCCACCGCCTCATAGACGGCCACGACGTCATTGCCGTCGATGGTCTCGCCGGGCATGCCGTAGGCTGCCGCCCGTTTCGAGAGCCGGTCGATCGATGTCGAGGCCGCCATCGGGGTCGAGAGGCCATACTGGTTGTTCTCGCAGAAATAGATCATCGGCAGCTTCCACAGCGCCGCCATGTTGAAAGCTTCGTGGAACAGACCCTCATTGGCCGCGCCGTCACCGAAGAAGGCGAGCGCGACCTGACCGGATTTACGCATCTGGGCCGAGAGCGCAGCCCCGGAGCCGAGCCCGATGCCGGCCCCGACGATGCCGTTGGCGCCCAGAATGCCCTTGTCGAGCGCGGCGATATGCATCGAGCCGCCCAGCCCCCCGCAATAACCGGTGGCGCGGCCCATCAGCTCGGCCATCATCCTCGTCATGTCGGCGCCCTTGGCGATGCAGTGGCCATGGCCGCGATGGTGCGAGACGATGTAGTCGCGCTCGTCCAGCGCCGCGCAGGCCCCAACCGCGATCGCTTCCTGCCCGACGCAGGAATGCGCCGTGCCCTTGACCACGCCGGTGTTGAACAGCTCGATGACGCGCTCGTCGAAACGGCGGATGCGGCAGAGATCGCGATAGAAGCGCTCCAGCGTCGCGGTGTCGAGCGCCGTCTCCGGCAGCGGTGGTGCGACGCGGCGGTTCACAGCGTCGGCCCGCCGCGAATGGCGGAGACCTTCACCTCACAGACGATGCCCGGCATCGAGAAGGCGGCGACGCCGAAGCCGGTCCAGGTCGGGAAGACCGGGCCTTTGATCCAGCGGTCCTTGACCTGCATGAACAGCGGCAGATCGGCCGGGAAGGCGAGGAACCAGCTCTCAAGCTCGACGATGTCGGAGAAGCCGAAGCCGGCGGCATCCAGCACTTTTCCGATATTGCGGAAGCACTGCTCGAACTGCTGCTCGCGGTCTGCGACGACCTGCAGGTTCTCGTCGCGGCCGACCTGGCCGGAGACGTAGAGCGTGTCGCCGATGAGGACGCCGGGCGCGTAGCGGTAGCGTTCGACGATGTTCTCCATGCCAGGCGGGACGATCATGCGGCGTTGGGTCATGGGAAAACTCCTCACAGCACGCGTGGCAGCCAGAGTGCGATCTGGGGAAAGAACAGGACGAGCAGCAGCGCGACGATCTGCAGGCCGACGAAGGGCCACATCGCTGCGAAGATCTCCTCCATCGTGATCTCGGGCGGGGTCACGCCCTTGATGAAGAAGCAGGCGGGCGCAAAGGGCGGCGTGAGATAGCCGATCTGTACCGCCATGTTGAACAGGATGCCGATCCAGATCGGGTCGTAGCCGAAGGATTTCGCCGCCGGCATGAAGATCGGCACCGTCAGCAGCAGGATCGCGATCCAGTCGATGAAGAAGCCGAGAAAGACCCAGACCAGGATCATCAAGGCGAGCACGGCGAAGGGCGGTATCGGCAGGCCGGTCAGCAGGGCGCGCGAAAAATCGATGCCGCCCATGATGGTGTAGACGCCGACCAGCGCGTTGGTGCCGATCACGAGCCACAGCACCATGCCGCAGGCGGCCATGGTCTGGTTGATCGCGGCGCGCATCAGCGACCAGCTCAGCTCCCGCCGCCATGCCACGGCCAGCACCGTGCCGAGCGCGCCGACCGAGGCCGACTCGGTCACCGAGGCGACGCCGAGATAGATCGAGCCCAGCGTCGAGAGCAGGACGACGAGCGGCAGGGCGACGCCCTTCGAGCGATCGAATTTCTCGCGGATGCCGAGCGGCGGGCCATCGTCGCTGACCGGCGCGAGGGCCGGGTTGAGTCTGATGCGGATTTGGACATAGCCGATGAAGATCGCCGCCATCATCAGGCCCGGGATGAACGAGGCGGTGAAGAGATCGCCGATGTCGGCGCCCGCCGCGAGGCCGAAGAAGACCAGCGTCAGGGCCGGCGGGATCATGCTTCCGAGCGCGCCGGTGGCGCAGACCAGGCCGATCGAGAGCTTGCGGTCATAGCCTAGCCGCAGGAGTTGCGGCAGCGCGACGAGCCCCAGCAGCACCATCTCGCCGCCGGCGACGCCGATAATCGCGCCGATGATGATGGCGAAGATCGTGGTGACGTTGGCGGCGCCGCCGATCGTGCGACCGGTCCAGACGCGGATCGCGTCGTAGAGTTCGCGCGCCAGCCCCGATCGCTCCAGGATCGAGGCCATGAAGATGAAGAACGGCACGGCGACCAGCGCATAGCTGTCGAGGAAGCCGAAGGTGCGCGTGCCGATCAGATAGAGGCTCTGCGGCCCGTAGAGCGACAGGCACAGCGCGACCGCGATTGCGCCTGTCGTGAAGGCGAGCGGCACGCCGACGACCAGCAGGCCGACCATGGCGAAGAGGATCAGCAGCGACCATGTCGCGATGTCGATGCCCAGCAGCATGGGGTCAGCGCCTCGGCCGGCGCAGATGGGCGACGAGATGGCTCAGGACGACGGCGAGGAAGAGCGCCGCGCCGATTACGAGCCCTGCCTTGCCGAGACTAGGCAGCGGCCAGTTCGGTGGGCCGGGCGTCAGTTCCGGAGCCCAGCGGCCCTGGAAGTCGAATTTCCAGATCGAGGTCCGGGCGTCGAGATAGACGGCATAGAGCAGCCCGCAGAGATAGAATGCGCCGATGACGAGCGAGAACAGTTCGGCAAACCAGCGCGTGCGCGGGCCCATCTGGTCCGGAAAATAGCTGATGCGGATGTGCTCGCGGCGCGCCATGCAGAAGGCGCCGCCGAGCGCGAAGCCGATCTGGCACAGCGTCGTGGTCGTCGCCAGCACCCAGGACGACGGCGCACCGAAGACATAGCGCATCATCACCTCATAGACCGAGAGCAGGATCGCCACGACGACGAGCCAGGCGAAGGCCTGCCCGGTCGCCGTGGCGATCCTGTCGGCAAGGGTGGGCGAGGGCGCGGCCGGATCGACGGCGGGCGCCAGCAGCGCTTCGAACTGGTCCATTGTCCGGCCCGCTCCTCCAGTTGCGTTTAGTATCCCTTAAGCGACCCAGCCCAAGGCCGGTCCGAGAGGCCCGTGTAAGAGGAGGCTCCAGAGCGATCCGGAGCCTCCCGAACCCTGACTCGAAACGCCGCTTGCCCGGCTGTTCGGGATCAGGGAACGGCGCTGCAACCGGCCTCAGCCGATCTTCTTCTGGAAGGCGCGATGGCTCTCGACCACTTTTTTGGCGATCGGCCCCTTGGCCGCCAGCGCATCCTGAACTTCGCCGGTGAAGGCGCGCAGCTTGCCGATCTCCTCCTTCGACCAGCTGACGATCTCGATGCCCTCGCCCTTCATCTTCGCCAGCGCCTCGTCGTCGTCCTTCCTGATCTGGACTTTCAGCGCCGCGCTCATCGCCCGTGTTTCGGCCAGGATGAGCTGCTTGAGTTCGGCTGGCAGCGCCTCCCACTTCGCTTTGGCGAAGCCGAGTTCGGTCGCCGGCATCGAATGCGCCGCGTCGACCGAGAACTTTGCCGCCTTGTAGAGGCCGACCTCGTAGTTCTGGCCGGGGCTCGCCCAGTCGGTGGCGTCGAGCACGCCAGATTGCAGCGCGTTGAAGACCTCGCCGCCCGGCAGGTTGATGACCGACGCTCCGGCCTTGCCGAAATACTCGGCGACGAAGCCGGGCGGGACGCGGATCTTCAGGCCCTTGAGATCGGCGACGCCGCGGATCGCCTTCTTGGCCGGGATCTGCTCCGACGGCCAGAAGATGTTGGCGACATAGACCAGGCCATGCTGCGCGTAGAGCTCGCGCCCGATATCCTCGCCGCCGCCCTCCAGATACCAGCGGTCGCGCTGATCGACGGTGTCGTAGGAGGCACCGGTGTCGCCGAACACCGTGAAGCCGGGGTCGCGCGCCGCGAAGAAGGACGAGGACGAGTAGTGCCCGTCGAGGATGCCTGCCGCGATGGCGTTGATCGTCTCCGTCGCGCCGACCGCTCCGCCGGCCGGCAGCACCTGGATCAGAAGCTTGCCGCCGGACTTCTCCTTGAGATCGGCGGCGAATTTCTCGAAGGCGCGATGCGTCGGCGACGCTGCGGCGAGGAAGCCCTGCATGCGCAGCGAAAAGCTCTGCGAGCGCGCTGGCGAGATCACGAAGGGCGCGCCTATCGCTCCCGTGAGGGCGAAGGCGCCGGATTTCAGAAGCGTTCTACGGGTCGTCATGACGTTCTCTCCTCTGGATGCGGCCGGTGGTCCGGCTCTGCTGTGAAACGGGCATGCGTGGTTCACTTCATGCCGAGGATGGCCTTGGCCTCTGCCGGCGTGGCGATCTCGCGGCCGAGTTCGCGCGCCATCTCGGCGATGCGGGCGATGATCTGCGCGTTGGTCGGCTGGCCGAGTTCGGGATAGGCGTAGTCGCCAAGCCCGATCGAGATGTGCCCGCCCTGGGCGATGATCGCGCCGGCGAGCGAGAACAGGTTCCCGCCGAAATTCACCACGGTCCATTCGACCTGCCGGCCGGGGGGCAGGAAATCGAGATGCGCCTGAAGCCCCTTCAGCGTGCCGGGGTGGCCGCCGAGGAAGGTGTTGTCGGTCAGGCAGAAGCAGAGGAAAGCGGGTTCGTCGAGCAGGCCCATGTCGAGGAAGGCCTCGACATAGCGGGTGAAGCCGATGGTCCAGGACACCAGATAGGGCTTCAGGCCGGAGGCTCGGATATGGCGGGCGAAGTAGGTCAGCGTCGCGGTCGAGTTCTTGTAGATCAGGTCGGTGGTCTCGAACCGCCGCGCCTGCGCGTTGTAGCGATCGACATTGACGCTGCCCATGTCCATCGGCGCAAAATGCGGCGCGTGCGAGGGGTTCCTGGCCATATCGAGGATGTGGTCGAGCCGCCGCTCCGCCGGCTGGTCGAGCGTGACGTAGCCGAGTGTCGGATGCACGAGGATGTCGGATCTGGACCGGATCAGGCCGACCGTCTTCTGATAGCTCTCGATGGCGTGTTCGGGTGATCCGTCGGGCTGGCGTGCATGGAAATGCAGGATCGCCGCGCCGGCCTGCTGGCAGGCTACGGCGTCGTTTGCGATCTCGTCCGGCGAGTAGGGCACGTTCGGGTTGCCCTGTTCGCGCATCATGTACTCGTTGACGCGCGCCTCGATGATGAGCTTTCGCAAGAGCTACCCTCCCCGGTTTGCACCTAAATTATATCTAAAGATATAGACAAGCGCTTATTTTTCTATACCTTACGATGGATATCTATTTCGGCTCGGCCGTCAACGTATTTTGTGGGGCAGGGTGGCCATGCGCGCTCAACCAGACGACGACGGCGTTCTGACCCGCGAACTCGTGCGCTTCTTCGACCAGATGTCGGCGCATTTCCCGGGCCATGTGATGCAGCGCGTGCTCGAGCCCGACGGGCGCGTCCGCTACAGCTATGTCAGTCCCGGACTATCGGCACTCGGACTGGATCGCGAGGCGATCATGACCGAGCTGGCTTCGGCGCAGAGCTGGATCCATCCCGACGATGCCGGGCGCTGGCGGGCCGCGCTGCTGACCTCCGCGGAAACGCTCGACACGCTTGACGAGGAGGTGCGCGTGATCGGTGGCGATGGCCGGGTGCGTTGGATCCGCTCTATCGGCAATCCACGCAGGGTCGCCAGCGGTGCAGTCGTCTGGGACGGCATCGCGCTCGACGTGTCGGAAAAGCGCGAGGCGCTCGACGCGCTTCGGCTCGCCAAGATGGAGGCCGATGCCGCCGAGGCCGGCAAGGCGCGCGTCATCGCAGCGGTCGGCGCGATGCTTGAAGACGTGCTCGGCGAGCTGCGTCAGGCGGCCCGGCGAACGCGGGCCGAGGTCGCGTTTCAGGACGTGCTGGAACGGCTTTCGAATGCGCGTCGCGCGCTTGAACAAGGCGCGGTCACGCTGGACGATGCGCGCCTGTCGGCAGAGCGGCCGGAGCCGCTATCGGCTCTGAGCGGCAGGCAGCGCGACGTGCTGGCGCTTCTGGCGGAAGCGCGGTCGAACCGTGAGATCGCAGCGGCGCTCGGCATCACCGAAGGAACGGTGAAGCTGCATGTCGCAGCCGTTCTGAAGCAGCTCGGGGCCGCCAACCGGACACAGGCCGCCATGATGCATCGCGACTGACGAGCCTCGCCGCTGCGTCGCCGCGTTGCTTCATTTCAGGCTCGACGCCAGAAAGGCCTGCAGCCGCTCGCTCCGGGGCCGGCGGAGCAGATCTGCCGGCGCCCCCTCCTCCTCGATCACGCCGCGATGCAGGAAGATGACCCGACTCCCGACCTCCCGCGCAAAGCCCATCTCATGGGTGACGACGAGCATGGTGCGGCCCTCTTCCGCCAGCGAACGCATGACGCGCAGCACCTCGCCCACAAGTTCGGGATCGAGCGCCGAGGTCGGCTCATCGAACAGCATCACCTCCGGCTCCATCGCCAACGCGCGGGCTATGGCGACGCGCTGCTGCTCGCCGCCCGACATATGCGCCGGATAGGCGTCCTTGCGATGCGAGACGCCGACGCGGGCGAGATAGCGCCCGGCGCGCTCGACGGCCTCGGCCTTCGTCAGGCCGAGCACGCGGATCGGCGCTTCGATGACGTTCTCCAGCGCCGTCATATGGGCCCACAGGTTGAACTGCTGGAACACCATTGCGAGCTGCGCACGGACGCGCTGGAGCTGCGCGGGGTCGGCGGCGTTGAGCTCGCCCTTGCGGTCGGGCGTCAGGCGCAGTTCCTCGCCGCTGACGACGATACGCCCGGCATTGGGCCGCTCCAGCAGGTTGAGGCAGCGCAGCACGGTGCTCTTGCCCGAGCCGGAGGAGCCGATCATGGCGATGACATCGCCCGAACTGGCCGAGAGCGAGACGCCCTTGAGAACTTCGACCGCGCCAAAGCTCTTGCGCAGGCCCTCGGCGCGGAGTTTTTCCGTTGCCGTCATTGCCGGATCAAGCGCGGGCAACCCCTCTCCCGGAGGGAGAGGGGCAGGGGTGAGGGGAAGGCCGAATAGAGTGTCTTGCATTGTCGTCACCGTGCTTTGGCCGCTGCGCTTCACTGGTCCAGCGTCCGTCGCCTCACCTCTACCCCTCTCCTTTCAGGAGAGGGTTTCTTCCAGCGCCTTACGGACTGAGCAATCGCCCCGATCGTTTCGACGTCGTGCCCGCGACCTTGCCGAGCCGCTTGCCCGGAATGGCGAAGCGCAGCGAGGAGCGGGCATAGAAGACGCCGCTCGACTGCGTCGCGACCGGCGTCGCCTCGCCGCTCAGCGGATCGATGATCTCGGCGATGATGTCTCCGGCCTCTACCGGCGCACCAACCTCATGGCGGTAGATCAGAATGCCGCAAGCCGGCGCGATGATCGGCTCGGACGCCTCCAGCGCCGTGGCGCGGCAGAGCGGCTCCGGCAGGGCGGCCGGGACGCCGGCGATGATTCCGGCATGGCGCAGGAAGTCGAGGATCGCGCCGGCGTCGTGGTTCGCCATGGCGTGATCGACATCGCGCTGGCCGCGCAGTTCGACCGTGATCGAGTGGCAGCCGAAGGGGACCGGCTTGTCCGGGAAGGCGTGGGCTATGTCCGCCCAGGGCCGGCTCACCGCCTCGTCGAACGGATCGCCGCCCGAGACCTCCGCCAACAGAACGGCGCGTGCGCCAAGCAGCGCCGCCAGCGGCGCGAACGTCCCGGCGGAGGCGGTGTGGGTGTAGAGATGCATCGCGGCTTCGGCGTCGCAATGCAGGTCGAGGACCAGATCGGCCGAGAGCGCCAGCCCCAGCAGAGCCGTCTTGAGATGCTGTGCCGGCGTCAGCGGCTTGTGTTCGGCGAGCGCGTCACGGAGCGCCGCGCGGATGGTCGCGAGATTGGCGTCGGGATCGTCGGTCAGCCTGTCTGCGAGCATAGGTCCGAGCGTCGCGCCGAGATCGGGGAACTCGCGGTTGAAATTGCAGCCATCGCCGAGCGAAAAGCGCCCGACCGGCTGGCCGAGCACCTGCTGGCTCAGCCCCAGCGGATTGGCCACCGGCACGAGCACGACCTCGCCTGAGAGATCGCCCGCAGCCTCGATTGCGAGAAGTTCGCGCCGCAGGGCCTGGGCGCAGATCATGCCGGGAATCTCGTCGGCATGGAGCGCCGCTTGGATATAGACGCAAGGGCCAGCGCCGGACCTGCCGAAGCGATGCACGGTGAGATCATGGCTCGTTCCGGAGCTGGCGGCGGCAATCGGGATGGTTTGCGTCAGCATGGCGTCAGGCGGGTTTCAGCTCGGCGGATTTGGGCCGCAGATGTTTCAGGAAGCGCCCTTCGAGCAGCTTGACGATGCCGACCAGCGTGAAGGTCATGGTGAAGTAGAACACCGCCACCATGCCGAAGGCCTCCAGCGGGGCGAGGTTGTTGTAGTAGACGTCGCGCGCGGTGCGGGTCAGCTCGACGATGGTGACGGCGCTGGCGATCGAGGTCGCGTGCATCACCATGACGAGTTCGTTGCCATATTGCGGCAGCGCCCGGCGGATCGCGCTCGGCAGCAGGATGCGGCGGTAGATCGACGCCGTGGACATGCCGAGGCTGCGCGCCGCCTCCAGCTCGCCATTGGGCGTCTGGCGCAGCGCGCCGGCGAGGATCTCGGTGGTGTAGGCGGTGCTGTTGAGCGCAAACGCCAGCCAGGCGCAGAACCACGCATTGCGGAACAGCGGCCAGGCGGCGCTCTCGCGCAACCACTCGAACTGGGCCAGCCCGAAATAGATCATGTAGAGCTGCACCAGAAGCGGCGTGCCCCGGATGACATAGGTGTAGAGAAAGACCGGCTTCGACAGCCACGGGTTCGGCGACACGCGCGCGATCGCCAGCGGCACCGAGAGCAGGAACGACGCCGAGACGCAGATCGCCATCAGGATCAGGCTGACCTTGAGCCCGTTCAGATAAAGCGGCCATGATTCCGTGACGAGCGCCCAGTCGATCATCAGAACTCGACCCTCCGGACGCCGAGCGAGAAGCGCTTCTCGACCCAGCCCAGCAAGAGGATCGAGACCGTCGTGACCGCGAGGTAAAGCCCGCCGATCGCTGCGTAGAAGGTGAAAGGCTCGCGCGTCGCGGCCGACGCCAGATTGGCGCGGTGGACCATGTCGTCGAGCCCGATGATCGAGAGCAGTGCGGTGGCCTTGATCATCACCAGCCAGTTATTAGTGAAGCCGGGAATGGCATGGCGCACCATCTGCGGCAGCACGATGCGGCGCAGGATCTGCAGGCGGCTCATGCCATAAGCCTGCCCGGCCTCGCTCTGACCGCGCGGGATGGCCAGGATCGCGCCGCGAAAGGTCTCCGTCAGATAGGCCCCGAAGATAAAGCCCAGGGTCGTCGTGCCGGCGATGAAAGGATTGATGTCGAGATAGCCGAGCCCGGCCTTGTCGGCGAGCGTGTTGATCATGATCTGGCCGCCATAGAAGATCAGCAGCAGCAGGACGAGTTCCGGCAGGCCACGGATCAGCGTGGTGTAGGCGTCGGCGGCGATGTTGGCGGGCCGCGAGGCCGAGAGCTTGGCGCCAGCGCCGATCAGCCCGAAGACGCAGGCGATGGCGAGGGATACGGCCGAGACCAGCAGCGTCGAGCGCAGGCCCTCGAGGATGGCGGGGAAATAGCCGTGGAGGAACATGGGGGCGTCCGATCGGCGCGACCCGCCCCCGTCATGCTCGGCCTTGTGCCGAGCATGCACGTCTTGCGACGCTGGGGACGATTGCGCGGTTCAAAGACGTGGATGGTCGGGACAAGCCCGACCATGACGGGATTAGGATGACGGGCGAGGAGAGCGCTAGACGCTCACGACCCCGAAATATCGAAGTCGAAATACTTGTCGGCCAGCGCCTTGTAGCCGCCATTGGCCTTGAAGGCGGCAAGCGCGGCGTTGATCTGCGTGCGCAGCGCCTCGTCGTCCTTGCGCACCGCGATGCCGACGCCCGAGCCCGCGCCGATCCGGATCGCTGGGCCGATCTGCGCGTAGCCCTTGCCTTCCGGCTTCTTCAGGAACGCCTCTCCCGAGACCACCGACGATCCGAAGCCGACATCGGCGCGGCCGACGGCGAGCTCCATGTAGACCTCGGTCTCCTTGCCGGCGAAGACGATGGTGCTGTCCTTGTAGGTTTCCGCCAGATAGGCCGCGCGCGGCGAGTTGCGCAGCACGACGATGGTCTTGCCCTTCAGCGAAGCCGGTGAGTGATCGGCGAAGGCGCCCGCCTTGGCGACGAAGCGCGAGGGCACGTCGTAATAAGGGTCGGAGAAATCGACCGACTTCCTGCGCGCCTCGGTGATCGTCATCGAGGCGACGATCAGATCGAATTTTTTCGCATTGAGCGCCGGGATCATTCCGTCGAATTCCTGCTGGACGAAGCTGCATTCGGCCTTCATCTGCGCGCAGACCGCATTGGCGATGTCGATGTCGAAGCCGCCGAGCTTGCCGTCGGGCGCGATCATCGAGAACGGGGGATAATTGCCCTCGACTCCGATGCGCAGCTTCGTCGCCTGGGCGAAGCTGGGCTGGACGATGATGGCGGAGAGGATGGCCGCGCCGGCGGCGGCAAGGACGTAGCGCTTCAGCATGTTGATGTCTCCCGATGCGACTGGAATGGATTTTTATGTCCCGCTCTGGCTTCACACTGGCGAATTATTTTCATAAGGTCAATCTATGAAAATATCTCTTCATGTTCAAAATGGTGGCAGTGGCGCGAGCGACGTCGCTTTCGCCGCGTCTGAACTCGGCCAGAAGCTGCTGGCGCTGCAGGCGGCCGGTTCGGCCTCGAACCGGATGATCGCGGAGCACCTGCTGCGCAACCCGGTGCGCGGCGCGGCGCTCTCGATCGAGGATCTGGCAGCGGCCAGCGGGGTTTCTACGGCGACGCTCTCGCGCTTCGCGCGTTCGCTCGGTTTCGGCGGTTTTCCCGATCTGCGCGCCGCGCTCGCCGACACGCTCCAGGCGGTGCTGCGGCCGGTCGAGAAGCTGCGCGGCGCGCTCGACCGCGCCGCGGGTGCGGCGCCCCTGCGCGAAGGTCTGGAGGATACGCTCGCCAATCTGCGCGCCACCGCCGAAGGGTTGGAGCCGGCGGCGCTGCAGCGCATCGTGGCCCGCCTCGTGGCGGCGCGTTGCGTCTATGTGATGGGCTTCGGGCTTTCGGCCCATCTCGCCGGGCTGATGACGCTCGGGCTGCAGCCTTTCTGCCAGCAACTCGTCAATGTGGTGGAGTTCGGCGGGACGGAGAACGCCGCCGGGCGATTGATGAATCTCGGAGCCGAGGACGTGCTGATCGCGATCTCGTTTCCGCGCTACGCCACCGACGCCGTGCATCTCACCCGCTACGCCGCCGATCGCGGCGCCGCGATCGTGGCGTTGACCGATTCCGCCGCCTCGCCGCTGGCCCCGCTCGCCGGCGAGACGCTGATCGCGCAGAGCGCGCATCCGGTGCTGTCGTCGAGCAACGTCGCCGCGCTGCTCGTCATCGAGGCGCTGGTCACGGCGCTGATGGTCTCGAACGCCGACAATGTCACCAAGGCGGCGCGGCTGACCGAGGCGATCTCGGCGTATCTCGTCTCGCAGCCCATGCGAGGACGCTGAGCCCGGCGGCTCAGGCCGCCTGCGCGCGCAACAGCATGCCGAACAGGTCGCGCGGCTCGTCTGGATCGGCGAGCAGGTCGAGTTCGTCGAACCGGCCGGTGCGCGCCGCCTCATCGGCGAGCCAGCGCAGCACCGAGAAATCCTCGATCGCGAAACCGACCGAATCGAACAGCGTGATCTGGCTCGCATCGCGCCGGCCGGCCGCCTGTCCGGCGATCACGCGCCAGAGTTCGGTGACCGGATGGTCGGGCGACAGCTGCTGGATTTCGCCCTCGACCCGCGTCTGGGGCGGATATTCGACGAAGATGTCCGACCTGCGCAGGATGTCCGGGTGCAACTCGGTCTTGCCCGGGCAGTCGCCTCCGACCGCGTTGATGTGGATGCCGGGGCCGACCATGTTGTCGGTCAGGATCGTCGCATTGGCCTTGTCGGCGGTGACCGTGGTGACGATCTCCGCTTTCAGCATCGCCGCCTGCGCGCTTTCGCAGATGGCGATTTCGAAGCCGAAGCCTTCGAGGTTGCGGGCGCAGCGGGCGCTGGCGGCAGGATCGATGTCATGGAGGCGCAGCCTGTCGACGCCGAGCAGCGCCTTGAAGGCAAGAGCCTGGAACTCCGACTGCGCGCCATTGCCGATCAGCGCCATGGTCCGCGCGCCCGCCGGTGCGAGATGCTTCGCCGCCATCGCCGAGGTCGCAGCCGTGCGCAGCGCGGTCAGGATCGTCATCTCGGTCAGCAGCACGGGATAGCCGGTCGCGACATCGGCGAGCACGCCGAAGGCCGTCACGGTCTGGCGGCCGTCGCGCGTGTTCTTCGGGTGGCCGTTTACGTATTTGAAGGCGTATTGGCCGCCATCGCTGGTCGGCATTAGCTCGATGACGCCGTCGCGGCTGTGCGAGGCGAGGCGTGCCGACTTGTCGAACATCTCCCAGCGCGCGAAATCGGCCTCGATGCCGGCGGCGAGATCGGTCAGGACGCGCTCGACGCCACGGCCGAGCACGATCTGCATCATGTGATCGACGCTGACGAAGCGCACGATGTTGAGCTGGCGGTCCATGGCTCAATAGCTCCGCGTCGGCCGGTCGAGGACGCTGCGCCCCATCAGGCTGGCGACGAGATCGACGAGCAGCAGCGCCGTGCGCCCGCGCTCGTCGAGGAACGGGTTGAGCTCGACCAGATCGAGGCTGGTGACCAGGCCGCTGTCATGCAGCATCTCCATAATCAGATGCGCCTCGCGGAAGGTCGCGCCGCCGGGCACGGTGGTGCCGACGCCGGGCGCGATCTCGGGATCGAGGAAATCGACGTCGAGGCTGACATGCAGGTCGCCGCCGGCGGCCGCGACCTCGTCGAGGAAGCGCTTCAGCAGCGCAGCGACGCCGTGCTCGTCGATCGAGCGCATGTCGTGGACGCGGATGCCGCTTTGCGCCAGCGCGCGGCGCTCGGCCGGATCGACGCTGCGCAGCCCCATCATGCAGACGCGGGACGGCTCCAGCGTCACCGGCAGGGGCGGGAAGACGCCAGCAAAGCCTGTGGCGCCGAGCGCATAAGCCATCGGCACGCCGTGGAGATGGCCGCTTTGGGTCGTCTCCAGCGTGTGAAGATCGGGATGCGCGTCGAGCCAGAGCACGAAGAGCTTGCGCCCGCGCCCGGCCGCCCGCCTTGCCAGCCCCGAGAGCGTGCCGGCCGCGAGGCTATGGTCGCCGCCGAGCACCAGCGGCATCGCGGCGGCGCTCGCCTCATGGACCGCGGCCGCGATCGCTTCGGTCCAGGCGACGATCTCGGGCAGAGCGAGGATCGCGGCATTGCTATGGCTGACAGGGCGCAGCGGCGCAGGGATCAGATTGCCGCGATCCTCGACGCGATGGCCGAGCGATTCGAGCGCCGGGCCGAGCCCTGCCGCGCGAAAGGCGCTCGGCCCCATATCGCAGCCGAAGCGGCCGGCGCCATCCTGCACCGGCGCACCCAGCAGAATACAATGTGTCGCGTCCATCCCGCCCTCCAGAAACTGATCTGGAGGCTACCAGCCCGTCGCGGCGGAATGAACAGATCGAATAGACAAATCGATCAAGCTAATCTATCGAATTGATAATCCAACCTGCCGTTTTGGTTATTCGTGCCCGAGATCAACCGCAAGCTCCTCACCCTGCTGCGCCATGACGGACGGCGCAGCATCTCCGATTTTGCGACGGAGTTGGGGCTCTCCCGCGCCACGGTGCGCGAGCGGATCGCGCGGATGGAACGCGAGGGCGAGATCGTCGGCTACACCGTCGTGCTGCGGGCCGACACGATCGCGATGCCGGTGCGCGGCATCATGCTGATCGAGGTCGAGGGGCGGGCGGCGGACCGTATCGTCGACAGCCTCGCCGGCTTTCCCGAGGTCTCGGCCGTGCACACCACCAACGGATGATGGGACCTGATCGCCGAACTCGGCGCCGCGAGCCTGACCGATCTCGATCTGGTGTTGCGGCGCATCCGGCATATTCCCGGCATCCTGGGGTCCGAGACCAACCTGCTGCTGGCGACGCCGCGCAGCAGCCAGGCGCGGCTCAGGCCAGCAAGCTAGCCTCCGACGTCGGCTCAGAGGATGACGGCAGAGTGCGTTGGCTGGCTGGTCCGACCCGGCCGAACGACTTTCGTCGGCGCCATGCGGCCGGGCTCACATCTGCAAGACGATCTTGGCGGCCGCGGTCCTGCCGGCGTCGATATCCGCGAAGGCGGCGGCGCCGTCCGCCAGCGCACGGCGCTCGAACCAGCCCAACCCGCCAAGCCGACCTTCCGCCAGGGCCTGCGCCGCCGCCCGGACCGGGGCATTGACCGCGCCAAAGCCTCCATGGCCTGCCGCTCGACGATCTCGAAGAGGAAGCTTGCAACGATAGACACGGCTGCCGCGGCTATCGGGCCATCACTCAAAGGCGGCGGCGCGCCGTGACCGAGGTCGTGCCGATCTGTGCCTTAACACCCGATCGCCTACCTCCGGCCGGGGCCGCTCAGGATCTTGCAAATGCCAGGAGCGGAGCGATGTCGTGCCGGTCGCCTGCCTGCAATGCGTCGATATAGGCGCGGCGTAGCGTGCCAACCTCGGCAAGGCCGCCGCCGCCCCAGCTGAACGATGCTCTGCCGAGGCGTTCGATCAGCAGGTCGGCCATGAGCCGGGCATGGCGTCCGTTGCCGTTGGGAAACGGATGGATCGACACCAGGCGGTGATGCAATCGAAGCGCGATTTCATCCGGGGCGTAGGTCTCGTGCTCCACCCAGTAGCGTACATCGTCGAACAGCGATGGCAGCTCCAGGGGAATGCGGTAGGCTTCGATGCCAATATTGCGCGGGGTCATCCGGTAGGTGCCAGCCCAGGCCCAGACATCGTTGAACATGCGGCGGTGGAGTTCCCGCGCGAAATCCTCGGTGAGGAGGGAAGCGATGCGGGTGTCACGCCGGCGGCGTGCCCACACCGCCCCGCTCACGATATTGGCCTGCTCCGCTTCATTGAGATCGCGGCGATGGGTGATCCAGCTCTGCTTCAGCTCATCGCGCTCTGACGGATCGAGCGGTGTGGCGTCAGCCGGTTCTTGAAACAGATCCGTCATAGCTGCCGCCACAAATCGCGCTCGGTCAGCGTATCGCGGATATAGGCTGCGATCCTTGCTTCGAGATCGGCATCCCCGGTGCCCTGCGCCTCGAGTTTCATGCTGTGCGCGACGCGACCGAGATCGCGTATTGCGATAGCGCGCGCGCGATCGTTCACAGTGCGCTCCAAGGGTTTTTTGGGAACAAGCGCATAGACCAACGTGCAGTCGAGCGCTTCCGCGGCGCGCCGTAACGTCGCTACCTTGATGGCGCCGGTCGCTTCCGAACGTTCCAAGGCATCGGCCGTCTGCGGACGGACACCGAGCCGTTCCGCGAATTGCACGCCGGTCATGCCGAGTGCTTCACGGATGGCTTTGATCCATCCCTTCGGCGGCTCCTTGAACCGCTCGACCGGATTCAGGCGGCCGAGCCGGTCGTCGAGCCGTTGACGGGCATGCTGTCGGGTGGAACCATTCATACTATGCTCTGTTTCTAAATATGCACCTTCAGTCTGCAGTATGATATCACACACGTAATAATCAGTCTATGGGCTTATTTCCGTAGCCTGAAACCAGTCTATAAACTGTAGGTGCCTCGGTACATCTCCCGTACCCAGGGGCGGGCTGTCGTGAGCCGCACCCGCCCTGCAGGAGGTTGCGCCGCCGATCGCCACTTTCATCGCTGATGCAGGACTGTGCCACAAGCGAGGGCAAGGCGACTACGGGATCGCCTCGTTCCGCCGCTGTTGGATGGCAATCGCCATCCGCTCCATGGCGGCGGCCTTCAGGGCTGTCCGTCGTCAGATGATTTGAGACTGTTGCGGCGTCTCAGGAACGGAGGTTCTGGCTCATCTGGGTTTGAGGTTATGCGGCCTGCAGCTGATGCTGCAAGCGTCTGCGCTGGATTGTCTGGCGCTTGATCCTTTCGCGTTCGGTGAGGATGGCCTGCCCGCGGCCGAAGTAGACGTCGGCCGGGGTGAGGTTGCCGAGGCTCTCGTGGTAGCGGGCATGGTTGTAATGCTCGACGAAGGCGGCAACCTGCCGTTCGAGATCGCCGGGCAGATAGTAGTTTTCCAGCAGGATGCGGTTCTTCAGGGTCTGGTGCCAGCGCTCGATCTTGCCCTGTGTCTGAGGGTGATAGGGCGCGCCGCGAACGTGTTTCATGCCCTTGCCGTCGAGCCAGGTGGCGAGGTCGGCCGAGATGTAGGAACTGCCGTTGTCGCTCAACAGCCTGGGTCGATGAGCGACCGTGATCTGGTCGAGCCCCGATGCCGCCAGAGCCAGATCGAGCGTGGCGGTGACGTCGTCAGCCCGCATCGTGGCGCAGAGCTTCCAGGCGACGATGAAGCGGGAGAAGTCGTCGAGCACTGTCGAGAGATAATACCAGCCCCAGCCCGTGATCTTCAGGTAGGTGAAGTCGGTCTGCCAGAGCTGGTTGGGCGCCGTCGTCTTGTCCTTGAACTCGGACGCCGCCTTGATGACGATGTAAGCCGGGCTGGTGATCAGATCATGCGCCTTCAGCAGCCGGTACACCGATGCTTCCGAGACAAAGTAGTGTTTTTCGTCGGTGAAGCGCACCGCCAGCTCGCGTGGGCTCAGCTCCGTTTCGCGCAGCGCCAGGTCGATGATCTCGGCCCGGATCGGGTCGGGAATCCGGTTCCAGACACGATCCGACCGCGAGCGATGATCGGCAAGCGCCTCGATCCCGCCGGTGAGATAGCGATCGTACCAGCGATAGAACGTGGCGCGCGGGATGCCGAGCTTGTCCAAGGTGCGACGCGCCGGCAGGTGCGATCCCTCGACCAGGCGGATGATCTCGGCCTTCTCGGAGGCGGGATACCTCATATGTCGTCCTCCCCATCCGCGAGCATGCTTTTTTTAAGCAGGCGGTTTTCCAGGGTCAGATCGGCCACAGCCTCCTTCAGGGCCTGCGCCTCGCGACGCAGTTCCTTCACCTCGTCTGACGTCGCGGCGCGGGCCGTGTCACCGGCGAGACGGCGCTTGCCGGCGTCGAGGAACTCCTTCGACCAGCCGTAATACATCGACGAGGCGATCCCCTCGCGCCGGCACAGCTCCGCGATGCTCTCCTCGCCGCGCACGCCCTCCAGCACGATGCGGATCTTCTCTTCGGCCGAGAACTGCCGCCGCGTCGCTCGGCGAATATCCTTCACGACTTGCTCTGCCGGTGCTTTCTCCGGCCCCGATTTCTGTCTCATCTGCGCTCCTGAATGGCTGCGATGATCCAGAAATCCTCCCTTCCCGAAAACCCCTAAACTGTCTCAAGAGCGCTGAAGGCGGACACTTCAGGGCCCAGTCTGCGTCGTCACTGGCGGATTTGAAGAAGTTCGCTGCACGGGTGACGATCTGCAGGTTGCCGGGCACATACCCGAGTGCGGAGTTTTTGCGGTCCAGGCTCGGGCGAAGATGGGGGTTGGTGATGGAAGGTTTGAACGCATAGCCTGAAAGAGCACAGCGGTTTTGCTGCAGCTTCAGCAATGCGGCGATCTCCTCCTCGAGCCCTACACGCGTGAACCCGATATCCTTCGCTTTCACGGTGGTCAGCACGGTCTGCCCGTTCGCATAGGCGGCCGTCTGGACAGCGGTGCCGGCCATCCTGCGGATCTCCTCGAAAAAATAGTCGGCCGTTTCCTGTACGAGCGGAGCAGCGGTGGGATCGGGACGTCGCGCCCTGACCGCGGCGATGTCCTTTTTGCGCCACCCCACCGCCTTCGCTTTGGCCTGCCAGTCCGGCTGCAATTCCCATGCGCTGGTGTCTGTCGCTTTGCAGTTAAATGTAAGAATGGCCGCTTCCGAACTGGGGTGAGCATTTAATCATGAGAATGGGCGGGTGCTCATTCTCAAATAAGCTGCTTCTGTGACTGAGTGCGCACGCTGACCCATTGGCCTGCTGCCGGTTTCGTGGACACCGAGATTGGGTGTTTCATGAAGCCGGAGGTGGCAGATGCAGCGAAGACGATTTGGGCGTGAGTTCAAGATCGAGGCGGTTCGCCTGATCAAGGATCGCGGTGTGAGCGTCGCGCAGGCGGCTCGGGATCTGGAGGTCCACGAGAACCAGCTGCGCAAATGGGTGAAGGAATTTGCCGCCGATCCGGCGCAGGCCTTTCCCGGACCTGGTCAGTTGAAGCCCGAGCAGCTCGAGATCGAGCGGCTACGGCGTGAGGTGACCAAGCTCAAGGCGGAGCGCGACATCCTAAAAAAGGCCGCAGCCTACTTCGCGAGGGAAGCGATATGAGATTTGCTTTCATCGCGAGGCACCGTTCGATCTGGCCGGTGGCATGGCTTTGCGACGCGCTGGATGTCTCCCGCTCCGGATTCCATGCCTGGCTGACGCGCTCGCCGAGCCAGCGCTCCGTGGACGACGAGGTGGTTGGCGCCAAGGTCCGCGCGAGCTTCAAGGCCAGCGACCGAACCTATGGCGCTCGTCGGGTCTGGCGCGATGTCTTGGCGGAGGGCGTCTCCTGCGGTTTGCACAGGATCGAACGACTGATGCGCGCTCAAGCCTTGCGGGCACGTCCCCGCCGGCGAGGCCTTCCAAAAGATTGCGGCGAGCGGCCGATCTCGGCTATCGCGCCCAATGTTCTCGATCGCCAGTTCACGGCGATGCGGCCGAATCAGCGTTGGATCGCCGACTTCACCTATGTCTCGACGGCCGAGGGCTGGCTCTACGTCGCTGTCGTGATCGACCTGTTCTCGCGGCGCGTCGTCGGCTGGTCGATGAAGGCCGAAATGACGGCCGCGCTCGTGACAGATGCGCTCATCATGGCGATCTGGCGCCGTGGCAAGCCCGACGCCCTGCTGCACCACTCGGATCAGGGCAGCCAATACACCAGCCAGCACTTCCAGGAACTGCTGGCCGAAAACGGGGTCACCTGCTCGATGAGCCGATCCGGCAACGTCTGGGACAACGCCGCGATGGAGAGCTTCTTCTCCTCGCTGAAAACCGAGCGGATCAGGGGCCAGATCTACCGCACGCGCGACGCGGCCAGGGCAGATGTGTTCGACTACGTCGAGAGGTTCTACAACACCATCCGCAGGCACTCGACCATCGGCTATCTCAGCCCGGTTGAGTTCGAGCGGAACGTGGGATTAGCTTAACTGCGTGTCCACAAAACCGGCAGCAGGCCAGCGCGCTTCATCACGGCGCGGCTCGATGCTGGTGAAAAGCAGACCGAGATCGCGCGCCGTCTCGGCAAACCCCGTGACTGGGTTTCGCGCTATGGCGCGGTGCCGAAGATGCCGCCATTCCTGCAGGAGATGCTGGCGACGAGTTCGATCCGCGCGGTCTACGAACTTTATCAGGCGTGGCGGCAGGAGCCGAAAGATGTCGAGCGCGCGGTTGAGGATCGCACGGCCTTCACCGATGCCCAGGCGAGAGAGTTTGCGGCGACGGTCCGATCATCCGGCACGCCGCCAGTAGCTATCGATGCGAAGGCTGAGGAGCCGGCTGGCTCGATGCCGAACGCCGAGCCCGATCGGCGATCTGCTCAAAATGCGCGCGCTCCAGTGGCAGTAACATCGCAATCGCGTCCTGCTGCAAAGGGTTTGGCTGTCGTGCGGGTACGCGTCGGCAAGCGGCACGGCGCTTTGGTGCTCGACGATACTTTGGCGAGCAGCCAAGGGTTCGCGCGCGTCGCATTCGATGACGGCTCGGTTGAGGATGCGGGCGTGACCGCGCTTCGGGTCGAATCGGTTGTCATCCGCTGAGGCAGTCGGAGGAGCGCCACGACCGACATGTGGTTTGAACCACACTGCGTCGTTTCAAGGCGGCTCGAAGGCCACGACGCCGCGTCGGTTTGCTGTGGGTTGCCGATGGCGCTCGTGACACGCCCCTTCTCGAATCGTTAACCGAGGTGGATTGTTGAGAGTCATGGGTTGGGGTTCTAGTGCAGGATAGGCTTGCCGCCAGCGAATTATTACGCCATTTTGGCGGTCAGAGGCGCTGCTGCGCTTCGATGGATCTTGTCGCGATTAGGGAGCGCCCAGATGCCGACGTTGACGTTGCGGGTTTCGGATGATCTGGCGCTACAGTTCGCTGCCCTGGCCGCGACCGAGGGCGGTAAGTCGGCGCTGATCCGACGGTTGCTCGAGGGCGCAGTCGGCGTACCGGAATCGAAGCGCGCACAGGTCGCGGTCGGGGCTCCGCAGAAGGTGACAGTGCGCTTCCGCGAGAGCGAGCTGCGTCAGCTTGGCGAGCTGGCGACTGCGCGAGGGATGACGCGGACGCAATGGATCACGTCTTTGGTTCGGTCGCGACTGGGCGCACCGGCTCAGCAGTCGGACGGCGAGCGCGAGGCGTTGCGGGCGATCGCGCGCGAGCTCAACCGGATTGGCGGCAACGTCAATCAGATCGCCCGAGCAGCAAACCGTAGCGAGCTCGATCCAGGCGCCGACAGTTGGAGGATGTTGAACGAAACCCGCGTCGCACTGGAAGCGCTTCAGGGCGAATTGAAAGAGGTTCTGGATCGAACCAGCACCTATTGGGAAGGCCGATGATGAGCGGGAAGCATGCCAAAGAGCTTCTCGATGACCTTCCGCCGATCTCCTACGTGTGGCGGACGCCAGTACGCCGGCCGCGTGTGTCCGAGGCCGACATTCCAGACCCAGTCACGCCTCAGCGGGTCACGCCGGCGATGCGGGCGCGGCTCGAGCGGATTGTCGGTCGTGCGCCGGAGGTGATGGTCAAGATCACCGGACGGACCAAGGACGCCGGGCATCTCAAATCCCATCTCGAATACATCATGCGCAATGGCGAACTGACGGCGGAGACCGAGCAGGGTTCGCTGATGCAGGGCCGGGAGGGCCTCAAGGATCTGCAGGCTCGCTGGACCGAGGATACGGCGCTCGACGACAAGCGCCGCCGAGATGGCAGCGTGTCGGTCAACATCATCCTGTCGATGCCGCCGGGCACCAATCCGATCGCGGTGAAAGACGCCGTGCGGGCGTTCGCTATCGAGACGTTCGAAGCGAACCACGACTATGTCTTCGTGCAGCATCTCGATGATAAGCACCCGCATGTGCATCTGACGGTTCGGTCGCAGGGCTACAATCGAAAGCGTCTGAACCCACGGAAGGCCGATCTGGCAACCTGGCGCGAGCGGTTTGCCGGCGAGCTACGGTTGCGGGGCGTCGCGGCCGAGGCCACCCCACGGCGCACCCGGGGAAAGGTACGCAAGCACGACAAGGGAACGGTGGTCGCGCTGCGCCGTCGCGGTGTGGTGCCTGACACGGACAGAGGTGCACGGGAGGATGTGGTTCGCGCGGCAAAGGCAGGGGTCATAGGTCCGCGGCCCTGGGAGGCGAAAGCGCGCGAGCGCCAGGTCAAAATCCGTGCGCAGTATCTGGCTCACGCCAAAGAGCTAGAGCGTACGGGCAAGGGGAGCGATCGGGCTCTCGCGATGAAGGTCCGGGAATTCGTGGCGAAGATGCCGGACCCGGAAACGCGACGGGAGCAGTTGATGCGGGAATTGGCAGCCGATGCGCAACGCAAACGCACCGACCCGGCACGAGGCGAAGCTAACCGCGAACCGGGGAAACCTCGAGGCGAACGGTAGGTGTGGTTTAAACCATCGTCCGAGGCTGCGCGCGCGATCTTCTTGGCAAGATGCGCTCCGATGAGAAGTCGATAGCGACTGGGCTTGATGTGGTCACCCGGACGTCGTGCTGATGCTACTGTCGGGGAAAAATGGGCACGGGCTCTGAATGCAGCGGCGTTGGTTGCGCTGGGGCCGGAGAAGCTTGCTAGCCTCGCTCACCCCGCAAACAATCGATAGGACTGGGCGATAGAAGAGAAGACTGCCCAGGAGAGGACTCGAACCTCCACTCAAGACAAAAAAGCATTGCATTACAACGGATTGACGATGGTGCCACTGTTTCAGGTGTCAAAGCGAAGTTGCAATGACCGTGTGCCAAACGTGTAGCACGGCAATGAGCTGACGCTAGCCCAAATGATGCACAGGGTCTGTCACTGATCCCGGCTAGTGCCCCTCGTCCTCGAAGACGGTTGTGACCGGATCATCGAAATCAAGGAAGCGATCACCGCCCCGGGGTGGGGAAACTAGAGGGCATCAGGCGGCGAGTGGCCAGAGTAAGCCACACTTTTCGCAATACAGCGACAGAGTCCGCCAACGCGGCAACCTCGGCCGCAGTTTTCGATACACGAATGGATAGCTCATGCAGCCGTCCCAAGGCGGCAGCCCGCTCTTCATCCAATGCCGAGGCGACCTGGACGCAGACGCTGCCCGACTGGATCGAAGCCCATGTCCGGACCTTCCGCTTCCTCGGTGGCGTGGCTCGCTTCGTCGTGCGCGACAATCTGAAGTCCGGCGTCCAGAAAGCCTCATTCTACGAACATGAGATCAATCGCAGTTACGGGTTGATAGCCGCCCATTCGTCACCAAAATTGCCATACGCCCCTTCCATGGCCATTGCCCGGATCTGTGTTATCGTTTTCAAGAATTTGTCCGTTTATCCTCCACCAAACCCCGGAAGATACCTCTTGATCAGGCTCTCGATCCGCGCACGCCTCACACTGCTCGTGAGCGCGGTTGTCGGCCCAGTCATGGTCTTCGCGTTCCTGCTGCTCTGGGGTTTCCAGCAAAGCGAGCGCGGGCGGGCGGAGGAGGCGGCCTTCGACGTCGTGCGGCGGGCCTCGGCGATCGTCGACCGCGAGATCGCGGAGATGACGGCGGCGCTCGAGGTGCTGGCGACCTCGCCGTCTCTGCAGAGCGGCGACCTGGCCGCCTTCGATTCGCAAGCGCGGGCCGTGCTGCAGACGCGCGGTCGCTTCATCAGCATGCGCAACCGAAGCGGCCAGCAGGTCGTCAACTCCAACCTGCCCTTCGGCGCGGCTCTGCCGATCGCGACCGATCCCGTGCTGTTGGCGACTGACGCGCGCATCTTCGCGACAGGCGGCGTCTTCTACTCGGACATGTTCTTGGGCACCACGACGAGGACTCCGCTGGTGATGATCAGCGAAACAGTCCGGCAGGGCGGCGAGGTTGCGTACGCGCTAAGCTTGACCATCGACCCGGCGCGCCTCGCCAAGCTTCTGGCGGACGCGGCTCCGGCAGACTGGACGGTGTCGCTGATCGACCGCCGCAACCGCATCATCGCCCGCTCGCGCCAGCACGAACGCTTCGTCAATAACGAGGCAACGGAAACCTTCCGCAAAAACGCGGTCGGCGACGGGGGGTCTTATGTTGGAACCACGCTGGACGGCGTGGAGGTACTCAGTGCCTATTCCCGTTCCTCCACAACGGGATGGCGCGTCGCGGCCGCCGTGCCGATGGCCGTCATTAGGGCGCCGCTCATCCAGTCGACCAGGCAGGTGCTAGCGGCCGCGGGGGCGGCGCTCGCGCTGTCACTCCTACTAGCGGCGCTCGTCTCCCGCGGCATCGCGCGGCCGTTCCAAGCGGTCGCGGCCGCAGCCGGCAAGATGGGCCGGGGGCAGGCGGTGGTCCTGCCGCCGACAGGGCTCGTGGAAGCCGACGCCATCGGCGCTGCGCTGATGCGTGCGGCGAGCGAGAGCGGCGACCGCGAAAAATCGCTGCGCGAGAGCGAGGCGCGCTACCGCCAGGCGCTGGAGGTCGGCAAGATCGGCTCCTGGGAAACTGATTTTGCCAAGGGCGAGCGGCTGTGGTCGTCGGAGGCCATGGCGATCTTCGGAATTTCGCTTCCCGGCGGGATAGGCCAGGTGGGCGGGCCTGACGACGAATGGCGCGCCGCACTGCACGAAGACGACACCGACATTGACGAGGCGATCCAGGCGAGCCTGTTGGGCCAAGACGAGCATGACTTCGAATACCGCATACGCCGGCCCGGAGGCGCCGTCACCTACCTGCATGGCCATGCACGGGTGATCGAGCGCCATGCTACAGGCCGGCCGTCGCGCACCGTCAACGTCGTGGCCGACGTCACGAAGCGACGCGTGGCCGAGCGGGCGCTGCAATCGAGCGAGGCGAAGCTTGAGGCCATCATCGCGAGCGCGCCGATCGGCATCGTCCTCGCCGACGAGGACGGCGCCATCTATGACGGCAACGCCAAGGCGGAGGCGATCTTCGGCCACCCGATCTTCCATTCGAAGGACAAGGACAGCTATGGCGAATGGGTGAGCTTCCACGCGGACGGTAGCCGCGTCTCGGGCGACGAATATCCGCTGGCCAGGGCCCTCGCGGGGGAGGAGCATCCGTCCCTCGAGGTGCACTACCGGCGTCCCGACGGATCGCGCATCTGGCTCTCTCTCATTGGCGCCGCCGTGCGCGACGAAGATGGGCGGATCGTGGGCGCGCTCGTCGCGATCCTCGACATCGACGCTGAGCGCCACGCGACGCAGGCTCTGTCGAGCTTGAACGCCGAGCTCGAGCGGCGGGTGGGGCAGGCCTTGGCGGAACGGCGGCTGCTGGCCGAAATCATCGACAACACGGCCATGCAAGTCCAGATCGTCGGGCTGGATTGGTGCTGGCTGGCGATCAACCGGGCGGCTGCGGAAGAATTCGCACGCATCCACGGGGTGCGCCCGAAAGCCGGCGACGACATGCGGCGATTGCTTCAAGCGCAGCCGGAGCGCCGCGTAGCCGTGGAGGCGGTGGAGGCCGTCTGGGCGCGCGCGCTGGGGGGCGAAGAGTTCGTCGAGACGGCCGAGTTCGGCGATCCAGCGTTCGATCGGCGCGCGCACGAGGTGCGTTCCTACAATCTCTTCGACGCCGACGGACGGCGCATCGGCGCTTATCAGTTCGTGACCGACGTCACGGAGCGGCTGGCCGAGCAGCGCAAGCTCAACGATCTGCAGAAGACGGAGACGATCGGGCAGCTGACCGGCGGCGTGGCGCATGACTTCAACAATCTGCTGGCGGCCATCCTGTCGAACCTCGATCTGGCCCGGAAGCGCATCGACGACGTGAACACGACGAAGCTTCTCGACGGCGCCATAAAGGGCGCGGAGCGGGGCGCGGCGCTGACGGGTCGCCTGCTCGCCTTCGCCCGTCGGCAGGACCTCAAGACCGGGCCGATCGATCTCGCCGGGCTCGTTCAGGGCATGCAGGACCTGTTGGGTCGATCTCTGCACGCGGGCATCGCCGTCTCCGTCAAAATGCCCCCCGGCCTGCCTCCGGTGCTGGCCGACGCAAACCAGCTGGAGATGGCGTTGCTGAACCTCGCGATCAACGCGCGTGATGCCATGCCGGATGGCGGCGCGCTGACTATCGAAGCAGCGCCGCATGCGGCGTCTTCCAATAGGGACGATCGGCTGGCCGAGGGCCGTTACGTGCGCCTTTCGGTGTCCGACACCGGACACGGCATGGACAAGGAGACTGTCAAGCGGGCCACCGAACCATTCTTCACCACTAAGGGCGTCGGCAAGGGCACCGGCCTCGGACTGTCCATGGTGCAGGGCCTTGCGGCACAGTCTGGCGGCCTGATGAGCATCGAAAGCACGATCGGGCGCGGCACGACGATCGTCATCTACCTTCCGCTGGCGGAGCCTCAGGCCGACGGCGCGGCGAGCCGGAAAGAGGCGCCGGCCGCAGCTCGGGCCATTCACGGACTTCTCACGGCACTCGTCGTGGACGACGACGTGCTCGTCGGGATGGGGACCGCAGCAATGTTGGAGGACCTCGGCCACAGCGTGATCGAGGCATCTTCGGGCGAGGAGGCGCTGTCGCGACTGGCAGAGCATCCGGAGATCGACATCGTGATCACCGACCAGTCGATGCCGGGCATGACCGGCTTGCAACTTGCGGACGAGGTTCGCCGACGCCGGCCGGAGCTGCCGGTCGTCCTAGCGACGGGCTACGCGGACCTTCCGAACGGCCAGACGACGGACCTGCCGCGCTTGGCTAAGCCGTTCCGGCAGGAGGAGTTGGCGAAAGTCATCGCGGAGTCGCTCGCAAGGTCGTAATGACGATGGTTCGACCATACGGTCCTCTGCGGGGATCGAAGTGCCAGCCAGCTTGCCGCTGACGACCTCAGCCTTTTTGACCCATTCAAACAGCGTGTGCGCAGTGCAGCCGATCTTGGCGGAAACCGATTGGCATGCCGCCTAACGTGACGGGTAATCGTCCTCGTGAAATCGCAAAGCGCGCTCGCGCATCTCGGAAAAGAACTTGTTCGTCGTCTTGCTCGTCAGTAAGCGGTGTTCTCAGGCCACGGCCTTGAGCGGCTGTGAGGCGTAGGCCCAAGGCAGCAGATCGTCGAGCTGGCTTTGCGGGTGGCCGGCGACGATACGGGCGATGACGTCGGCGAGGTAGGCTTGCGGATCGACGCCGTTGAGCTTGGAGGTCTCCACGAGCGAGGCGACGACTGCCCAGTGCTCGGCGCCGCCATCGGATCCGGCAAAGAGCGCGTTCTTGCGGTTCAAAGCGATCGGTCGGATCGCGCGCTCGACCACGTTGGAGTCGATCTCGACGCGGCCGTCGTCGAGGAAGCGTGAGAGACCGGCCCAGCGCGAGAGCGCGTAGCGGATGGCCTCGGCAAGCTTGCTCTTCTGGCTGACGAGGCCGAGCTTGTCCTTGAGCCACGGCTCCAGCGCCGCGACAATGGGGCGGCTTCGGGCCTGGCGGGCGGCGCAGCGTTCCTCGGCCGAGCAGCCTTTGATGTCGGCCTCGACCTGATAGAGCGTCGCGATGCGCGCGAGCGCTTCCGTGGCGATTGGCGCGGGGCCACCTTGCGCGAGATCGTAGAACTTCCGTCGGACGTGGCTCCAGCAGAAGGCCAGGCTCACGGCATTCCTCTCAGCCAGCGCCTTGTAGCCGGCGTAGCCGTCGACCTGGAGCACGCCGGTGAAGCCTTGAAGATGCCGGATCGGCTGGTCAGCCTTGCGGTCGGGCGCATAGAGATAGGCCACGCCAGGAGGGTCTGCGCCGCCCCAGGGCCGTTCGTCACGGGCGTAGGCAAAGAGCTGGCCGGTCTTGGTCCGGCCGCGGCCGGGATCGAGCACCGGCGCCGTCGTCTCGTCGGCGAAGAGCTTGGTCGATGCCTTCAGCCGCTCGAACAAGCGCTCATGGACCGGCCGTAGGAGGAAGGCTGCCTTGCCGACCCAGTCAGCCAGGGTTGAGCGGTCCAGGTTCACGCCCTGCCGGCCATAGATCTGGGCCTGGCGGTAAAGCGGCAGGTGGTCGGCGTATTTGGCGACCAGAACATGGGCCACCGTTGCCTCGGTCGGGATGCCGCCCTCGACGAGCCGGGCGGGTGCCGGCGCCTGCACCACGACCTCCTCGCAGGCCCGGCAGGCGTATTTCGGCCGACGGGTCACGATCACGCGGAACTGGGCGGGGACGATGTCGAGACGCTCGGAGACATCCTCGCCCATCGCATGCAGCTCGCCCCGGCAGCACGGGCAGGTCTTGTCCTGGACGTCGACGATCTGCTCAACCCGCAGCAGGTGCGCCGGCAGTGCTCCACGGTTGGCGCGGCGTTTCCTGGCCCGGTCGGCATGCTTGACGGGATCAGCCGCTTCCTCGCCCGCGAGGGCCTCGGCCTCGATCTGCTCGGCCTCCTCGAGCCCGAGCAGGAGCTGATCGAGCGGCAGGCTCTCGGCTCGGCGCCCGAAGCGATGACGCTGCAACTCCTTGATGATCTGACGCAGCCGCTCGTTCTCGGCGCGCTCTTCCGCCAGCATCGCCCGAAGCGCGATCGGATCGCTGGTCAGTGGGTTGGCCGCGTTGTTCACGAAGCCGATTCAATCATGGATTACAGTGGCTTGCCAGTCTGGAACGATCAACTTGCCGCGACGGGGACCCGTGTCTCGCGCCGTTCATGCACCCGTCGCCAGTCGAGGCCTTCGAGCAACGCCTGAAGCTGTGCCGCTGTCAGTCGCACGACGCCGTCGGCGATGGCGGGCCACTGGAACTTGCCGTCTTCCAGCCTCTTCGAGAACAGGCAGACGCCCGTTCCATCGAAGTAGACCAGCTTGATCCGGTCGGCGCGCCGCGCCCGGAACACATAGACCGCGCCCGAGAACGGATCGGCGCCCATGTTCTCGCGCACCAGCGCGGCCAGGCCCTCCGCGCCCTTGCGGAAGTCGACCGGCTTCGTCGCGATCATGACGCGGACCGCGCCGGTCGGGCCGATCACGCGCCGCCCTTCAGCGCGCCGATCACCGCGGCAATCGTCTTGGGGCTCGCACCGGTTCCGACACGCACCACGACGCCGTCAATCTCGATCTCGATCCCGCCGCTCGGCCTGGCGACAGTGCGACGACGACGCGTGGTCGGCTGCCTCACGGTCTCGGGTTCGCAACGAACTGCATCGACCACCGCGGGCACGAACATGGGCGATGATGCCGGCTCTGGTGCTCGCCGCAAAAGACGCCGCCAGCCGAAAAGCTGCTGCGGAGACAAGGCATGGCGGCGCGCAATCGCGCTCACCGTCGCGCCCGGCTCGTAGCTCTCCGCCACGATCCTTGCCTTGTCGTCGTCCGACCAATCTCGTCGGCGCCCGGTCCCAGTGAAGACCTCGAACCGCCGAACCGGCTCGTCGTCGCTGGATTTAAGCGTAAGCTCTGAAATCGTCATGTGTCGAAGCCCTCAGGGGCCTCAAACATCGGCGCTCAGACCGCTCAAGCAAAGGTGCCAGCGGGACATCGCTTACGCTCGTCATGGCTCCATCCTGTTTGGAAGTTAATGGAGTGGATGCCCCTCCTGCCAGCGCTCTCGCGTGTCAAACATTGAGGCCTGCGGATTGGCCGCAGCGGGAGGCGAACATGAACAACGTCACCAACATCGGAATCGATCTGGCAAAGCCGGTGTTCCACGCGCACGGCGCTTTTGCTGATGGCGCAGTCGCCTTCCGGAAAAGACTATCGCGACCGCAGGTGCTCCCATTCCTCGCGCAACAGCATCGCTGCATCGTCGCGATTGAAGCTTGCGCCACTGCTCATGAATGGGGACGCGCAATCGAGGAGCTCGGTCACGACGTGCGGCTGATCCCAGCAGCCTACGTCAAGCCGTTCGTAAAGCGGCAGAAGAATGACGCGTTGGCACGCGGGTTGATAGGTCAGGATACCTGATCTCCCAGTGGGCGACAGCGCCCGAGCAGCAGCAACTTGCGATGCCCATTCAGAGGAGGGTTACCATCTTCATAGACTAATGTCGATCATCGTGTGTCTGTCGTGGTGGCTCACTGCGAAGCATCGTCTTCCGGATAGCCGCGCTTAACTTTCACGGCAGCGATGTTCCGTTTCGTCAAAAGCATGGTTACCTTTTGTTAAACGTTGCTGAGCTAACGATATAATCAAGATACAAGCATTGTAGCTGTCAACGATGCGATTGCCGTTGCGAGAGCGCATCGGCCCGCGAACCTGACAGCCGGAGCGACAGCATGTTCAAGAAGATCACCATCCGCACCTCGCTCATCGGGATCGTGGCGGCCCTTGCCGTAATGCTGGCCGGCACGATCGCCCTGTCGCTCTCCGGCATCAACACGATGAAGAACGACATGAGGCTCCTGGCGCAGCA
Source organism: Allobosea sp. R86505 (assembly GCF_042466375.1). NCBI lineage: Bacteria > Pseudomonadati > Pseudomonadota > Alphaproteobacteria > Hyphomicrobiales > Alloboseaceae > Allobosea > Allobosea sp. R86505. The sequence goes on from NZ_JAXHPY010000002.1 coordinate 82,804, forward strand.
GGTCATGCCCAATGTCCAGATGGGCAGCGAGATCGAAGCGGAATTGCTGCGCCGGCATCTGCGGCTGAACATGCATGTCAACTCGACCGAAGCGTCGGCGATGGCGCAGATCGAAAGCGACATCCGCACCGAGACCTCGAAGATCGAGGCCGCGCGCGCGAAGCTGGCGCCACGGCTCGTTCTCGAGAAGAGCCGCGAGACCCTGAAGCGTTATGAGGCCCTGGTGCCGACCTATCGCACCGGCCTGGAACAGGTGCTGGAGCTGTCGCGCAAGGGCGAAAAGGCGACGGCTGCCGCCCAGCTTCGCGATCTGCGCCCGACACTGGCCGCCATGGAAAAGGCCGTCAACGAGCTCTCGACGCATATCGCGGGTCAGGGCGACACGGTCGTCGCGGTTGCAGAAAGCGACTATCAGTCTAGCCTCTACATGCTGATCGCACTGGGGGGCTTCGCCGCCCTTGTCAGCGTCGGCGCGATCCTGATCGTCACCCGGCGCGTCGCAAGCCCGATCCTGGCCACGACGCAGGCGATGAACGAACTCGCCAAGGGCCATCTCGAAACCACGATCCACCACACCGACCGCGAGGACGAGATCGGGACCATGGCCAAGGCCCTGCAGGTCTTCCGCGAGAGCCTGGTCAAGATCCGCGCGCTGGAGGAGCAGGAGCGCGCGGCGTCCGAGCGCCGGCTGCGGGTGGCCGAGAGCATGGCGCTCGTCGTCACCGATGTCGGCGAGGTCGTGGCGGCGGCCGCCAATGGCGATTTCTCGGCCCGGCTGCAGATCGACCAGGCCGACGAGCAGATGCAGAAGCTCGTCGCCGGCATCAACGAGATCAACGCCGTCGTCGATATGGCCACGACCGAGTTCGCATCGGCGCTGTCGGCGGTGGCCGGCGGGGACCTGACGGTGCGGGTGGATTCGGCCTATCGCGGCAAGTTCGCCGAGCTGAAGAACGCGATCAACGAGACGGTGGACCGCCTGTCCTCGACGGTGAAGACGATCCAGGTCACCTCGGCCGATGTCGGTCTGGCCGCCCGCGAGATCAACATGGGCGCCGACGATCTCTCCAAGCGCACCGAGGGGCAGGCCTCTTCGCTCGAAGAGACCGCCGCGACGACGGAAGAACTGGCGGCGTCGGTCAAGGCCTCGGCCCAGGCCTCGCGCAACGCTGCGGCCATTGCCAATGACGCGATGCAGGCGGCACAGAATGGCGGCGCGATCGCCGGTCAGGCGGTCGAGGCGATGGCGCGCATCGAGACGGCGTCCCAGAAGATCTCGGACATCATCCGCGTCATCGACGACATCGCCTTCCAGACCAACCTGCTGGCCCTCAACGCGGCCGTCGAGGCGGCCCGTGCGGGCGATGCCGGCAAGGGCTTCGCGGTCGTCGCGTCCGAAGTCCGGACGCTCGCCCAGCGGTCGAGCGAGGCGGCAAAGGACATCTCGGCGCTGATCTCTTCGTCGAACAGCGAGGTCGGCGAGGGCGTCAAGCTCGTCCGTCAGGCCGGCGAACAGCTCAGCCAGATCCTCGCCGCGTCCGAGAAGGTCGCGGCCACCATCGCGGAAATCTCAGCCGCCTCGGGCGAACAGGCCAGCGGCATCGACGAGATGAGCCAAGCGGTGGCGCATCTTGACGAGATGACCCAGCAGAACGCGGCGCTGTCGGAACAGAGCGCGGCGTCGGCCGGATCGCTCTCGGGCAAGATCGCCCAGCTCAACGACCTCGTCGCCGCCTTCAAGACCGGGCCCGACGACGGCCGGGCCGCGGCGGCGCCGGCGCCTGCCGGCGAGCCCGCCCGCTTGCGCCAGCTCGCGGAAGTCGCCTTCGCTCACAAGGCTCCGGCGCCCCGGATGGCGGCACCCGCACCGCGCCCGGCGCCGGCACCCGCCAGGAAGGTCGCCAACAGCCGCGCCGGTGATGCGGGCTGGGAAGAGTTCTGATGCCGTCAGGAGAGTGCTCCGCCGACCGACACGAGCCCTGCCGATCTGGGAGGGATCGGAACATCTCCCATAAACGCTGCAGTCTTTGCCTGGATTGCCAATGTCCGCACTCTCATGCGGCAGGGCGTAAATTGCTGCGACGGGACGGTAATTACTCGAGAAAATCGCGACGACGTTAATGAAGAATTGATCTGATTTGTATTTAGAGTGACCTAAGGTAACAGTTAAGAGGGGCTGGGATGTCGATGTTTCGACTTTTTCGGATTCGAGATATCAAGATCAACCTCAAGTTGGCGCTCGTCGTCGCCATTCCCCTCCTCGCCATCATGGCGCTTGTCATCAGCAACAGTGTGATATTGTGGGTGAAGGCAAAGGAAGCGCGTGAGATCGCGATGGTCGCACGCCAGTTGCCCAGGGCTGGTCAGGTCGTCCATGAGTTGCAGAAGGAGCGTGGATCGTCCGCCCTGTTCATCGGGGCGAAAGGTCAGAACTTCGCGCCCGAGTTGATCTCCCAGCGTCAGCAAACCGACACGGCGCTCGCGGCATTCGACAACATCTTCCGGTCTGTGGCTGCCGTCGAACTCGCGGGCCCGATGCTAGCGCAGCGTCCAGCGATCGAAAGCGCTCTGGGGGAACTGCGTGCGACGCGCCAACAAGTCGATGCGCTATCCATTCCCGTGGCCGAAGCGGCAGGGCGATACTCCACCGCCATCAGTCGGATCCTGATGCTGATCAGCAGCGTCCAGGATGTGGCGTCTAACCCCGCGCTCAAGGGAGATGCACGCGCTTATGCGATGATCATGGAAGGAAAGGAGCGCGCTGGACAGGAGCGGGCTTTGGGCTCAAACGCTTTCGCCGCGGGCCGATTCGAGGCCGCGCTGTTTCGAAACTTCGTTGGGCTGGGAGCGGCGCAAAGCCAGTTTTTCGAACAGTTCCGCTCCGCCGGAAACTCGGCTTCCATCGCGCTGCTCGACGCTGCCTTGGCCGCGCCTGCCTCGCAGGAGGTCGATTCCATGCGCCGCGCCGCCTATGCGGCGCCGTTCGGCGGCGACATTTCGAAGATCGCTGCGCCCGATTGGTTTCGCAAAACAACCGACCGCATCAACCTGCTGAAGGCCGTCGAGGACAAAGCGTCGGCGACCCTAGTGGAAACCGCGACGCGCGTGGCGGGCGATGCGTCTGGCAAACTGCTGATTTCGGGGGCTCTGGCCGCAGGTGTTTTGCTCACTTCGCTCATCAGCGCTGTCCTAATGGGTCGCAGTATCACCCGGCCGATCGGTCAGGTCATCGCGGATATGGATGCTCTCGCTCGCGGCGTGCACGATGTGAACATCACCCACGCGGACCAGAAGGACGAGATCGGAGCGATAGCCGTCGCGCTCAAGGTCTTCCAGGCCAATATTCAGCGCATTCGCGGACTCGAAGAGCTGGAGGAGGCCGCTGCGGTGCGCCTTGCGCGGGCGCAGTCGATGGAGGCGGTGGTGTCGGATGTCGGCAAGGTCGTGGCGGCCGCGGCTGCAGGCGACTTTTCGGCGCGTGTGCGCACCGACCAGGCCGATGAGCAGCTGAAGAAGCTTGTCGATGGCATCAACGAGATCAATGAGGTTGTCGAGCAGTCGACGACCGAGTTCGCCCAGGCGATGCAGGCCATTGCCACCGCCGATCTGACGCGCCCGGTCTCGGGCGACTATCACGGCGTCTTTGCGACCCTGAAGACGGCGATCAACGAGACCGTCGACCGCCTGTCCTCGACCGTCCGCACCATCCAGCTGACCTCGGCCGATGTCGGTCTCGCCGCTCGCGAGATCAACATGGGTGCCGACGACCTGTCGAAGCGCACCGAGGATCAGGCCTCGAGCCTGGAGGAGACCGCGGCGACGACCGAGCAGCTTGCGGCCTCGGTCAAGGCCACCGCCCAGGCCTCGCGCCAGGCGGCGAGCGTCGCCAATGATGCGATGCAGGCGGCGCAGACCGGTGGCGCCATCGCCGGGAAGGCCGTCGACGCGATGTCGCGCATCGAGAGCGCCTCGACCAAGATCTCGGACATCATCCGGGTGATCGACGACATCGCCTTCCAGACTAATCTGCTGGCCCTCAACGCGGCCGTCGAGGCGGCCCGTGCGGGCGATGCCGGCAAGGGCTTCGCGGTCGTCGCGTCCGAAGTCCGGACGCTCGCCCAGCGGTCGAGCGAGGCGGCAAAGGACATCTCGGCGCTGATCTCTTCGTCGAACAGCGAGGTCGGCGAGGGCGTCAAGCTCGTCCGTCAGGCCGGCGAACAGCTCAGCCAGATCCTCGCCGCGTCCGAGAAGGTCGCGGCCACCATCGCGGAAATCTCAGCCGCCTCGGGCGAACAGGCCAGCGGCATCGACGAGATGAGCCAAGCGGTGGCGCATCTTGACGAGATGACCCAGCAGAACGCGGCGCTGTCGGAACAGAGCGCGGCGTCGGCCGGATCGCTCTCGGGCAAGATCGCCCAGCTCAACGACCTCGTCGCCGCCTTCAAGACCGGGCCCGACGACGGCCGGGCCGCGGCGGCGCCGGCGCCTGCCGGCGAGCCCGCCCGCTTGCGCCAGCTCGCGGAAGTCGCCTTCGCTCACAAGGCTCCGGCGCCCCGCATGGCGGCTCCCGCCCCGCGCCCGGCGCCGGCACCCGCCAGGAAGGTCGCCAACAGCCGCGCCGGTGATGCGGGCTGGGAAGAGTTCTGAGATCGCGGTGTGGCATGACAAACGCCGTTGCGAAGAGAGTCGACGAGGACAAACTTGCTGATCGCGTCGTTGCGGCGATGCGCCTGCACGGTTCGGCGCCGCCCCAGGGCCGTTCGTCGCGCGCGTAGGCGAAGAGCTGACCGGTCTTGGTCCGACCGCGGCCGGGATCGAGCACCGGCGCCGTAGTTTCGTCGGCGAAGAGCTTGGTCGACGCCTTCACTCATAGCGCCGGATTCGGGCAGTTGTCCTTACCGGGTCAGCGCGTCCTGGGTGACTGTTCGATTTCGCCCAGTGCGCTTGGCAGCCAAAAGTGCCTGGTCCGCGCGCTCGATCAACGAAGTTGGGGTGTCCCCCAGTTTATAGGCCGCGACACCAGACGAGATCGTGATGCGGCCGAGCTTCTCGTTGGTGGAGCGTTTGATCAGTTCGCGCTTCAACAGAGCCTGCCGCACGGACTCAGCGTAGAGCTTCCCGTCATTCAGGTTCGTATCGGGTAGGATGATGGCAAATTCCTCGCCACCGAAGCGCGTGATGACAGCGCGATCGACCATGTGTTCCGTCATGGTGTGGGCGACCAGCCGCAGAACCTGATCGCCTGTGGCATGCCCGTGATCGTCGTTGAAGCGCTTGAAGTAATCAACGTCGGCAATGACCAGGGTGAGAGGAATGCCGTCTGAGGTCGCAACCTCGAAACACGCCTGCAGCCTCTCCTCGAAATGCCGCCGATTGGCGAGACCCGTGAGCGCGTCCGTCTGTGCCTCGATCCGGGTGGTTTCGAGGGCATCTCGCAGGTGACTGATTTCGCGTGCACTGTCGCGCAGCTTCGATTCGAGCTTCGTTTTTTGGCAACCTCGCTCCGGGTCGATAGCAGCAGGGTCTCAACCCATTTGCGGAGCATGGTTCGATCCGCCGAAGCTGGGCCTTGTTCGGAGAGGGCAGAGATTTCGCTGTGGTAGAGTTCGCTGGCGTCCACGGCCTCGTTGATCTGGCGGGTCAGCCCAGCGATTTCCTCCAAGATTTGAGAACTGGTCCGGTTCGCTTCTTGAGCCAGACGCTCGGTGGCCAGGTATCGATGGTACAGGCCGTCGATGACCGCCGCGCCAACGAAGCCGCCGCTGTCCAGAACCCGTTGCAGTTCTGCGCTCAGCGCCGGGAGTGCGCCCGACAGATGCGCGTACCAGACCTCGAAGGCCCGAGGATAGGATGGCGACCCGCCTGGCGTGGCCTATCTCTATGCGCCCGACCGCAAGGCTGAGCAGCCGATCCGGCATCTTCAAGGCTTCACCGGCGTGCTCCAGGTCGACGGCTACGCCGGCTACAAGGCGCTGGCCGAGAGGAATGCCGTGCCTGGCCTTCTGCTGGTCACACGTCCGGCGCAAGTTCTACGATCTCGCGCAAGGTGGCCCCGCGCCAATCGCCATGGAAGCGCGCGCGCGCATCGCGACGCTCTATCAGGTCGAGGCCGACATCCGAGGCTGCTCGGCCGAGGAACGCTGTGCCGCCCGCCAGGCCCGAAGCCGCCTCATCGTCGAAGCGCTGGAGCCGTGGCTGCACGCCAAGCTTCTCCTCGTCAGCCAGAAGAGCAAGCTTGCCGAGGCCATCCGCTACGCGCTCTCGCGCTGGGCGGGCCTCAGCCGCTTCCTCGACGACGGCCGCGTCGAAATCGACTCCAACGTCGTCAAGCGCGCGATCCGACCGATCGCCTTGAGCCGCAAGAACGCGCTCTTAGCCGGATCCGATGGCGGCGCCGAGCACTGGGCCGTCGTCGCCTCGCTCGTGGAGACCTGCCAACTCAACGGCGTCGATCCGCAAGCCTACCTCGCCGACGTCATCGCCCGCATTGTCGCCGGCCATCCCCAGAGCCAGATCGACGATCTGCTGCCATGGGCTTACGCCACACCGCCGCTCAAGGCCGTGGCCTGAGAACACCGCGCTATTGTCGTCGTCTCGAATGATCGAGCACTGCCGTGAGAATCGCACCACACATGATCACAGTAGCTGGGACGATGAGCGTCTCATTGAGCGGCTCGCCCAAGAGGAGTGCGCCAGCAACCGCGAGTGCCGGAATGCGAAGCGTATCGAGCGCTGACACCTGAACGACCGTTCCATGCCGCGTCGCTTGGCTCAAAGATGCTTGCGTCATGTAGCCCGAGGCAGCCATCGCGAGGATGGCGAGGGCGAAAGTGATCGATCCCTGAGGCAGCGCGGCCACGCCCGCCAGAGCAGAGCTCGGCAGATTGAGATGCTCGGCGCCCAGAACGCTCAGGATCGCAAAAATCACCAATTGCGTTCCGTTCATCAAGAACAGAATTGACCGGGTTGATTGCCTGCGGCTGAGGACCGCAAGAAGGATATTTGTGGATGTGAGCACACACACGCCAATGAAGGGGATGATGATCGCCGGCCCGATCGCTTCCTGATATTGAAGAACGATGATCGTCGCGCCGGCCAATATCAAAACCAGCCCGATCCATGTCCATCGGGCCGGCCAATGTCTGTATCCGAGGATGCCGATGGCGGCCGCGAACAACGGGCCGCTGAAGTCAATGCTGGCCACAAGGCCAAGAGGCAGGTTCGCAACGCTCCAAACGACAGCGAGCGAGCCTGCGGCATGCAACGCGCTGCGGAAGACATGTAACGGAAGGCGGGAGTGCCAAACCTCTCGAAACAGGGTCGGGTCGCGGACCCCAAGGACGATCCCGATCGCGAGCCCGCCTGCCGAGCGTATGGCGAGGATCTCAGGAAACGAGAGGTCTAACTTGAGCTGACGGATGGCGAGAGCGAGGAGGAGATAGGCGACGATGTTGCCGGCCATCCAGGCTGCAAGTGCAAGCGGGATCGGCCCGCCCAACGCCGGCCTGCCAGCATGCGGCTGAGCACCGCCATCCGAATGGGGACCGAGAGCCGAACCTGTTCGAAATAGGCGGCGTTTGGAAGGCTGTCGCATGACTTATCGGTCTCGGAATGCCGGGGCAAAGGATTGAGGATCATTGTTTTAGATTGTAATCGAAGTATCTTCTCGGCAGTCAGAGTAAATTTTTCGTCCTCGACATGCTGGGCCGCATCAGTATCGCCGATCCGCCCACTGATGATGCTCGATGCGTTCTGAGTCTGAATTGAAAGAACATCATGGTTGAGCGCGCCTTCGACATTGTCCACCCGGTCGATGATCGTGCCATTCTGGCGCAGATCATCGATCACCGCCGCGGCGACGTTCGACAACTTGGTCTCTGGCGCAAGGCAGAGCGTGAACCGCTTCGGGGGGCACAACCTCAGCAGTTTCATGAAGGACAGAGCATGGCGCGCGGTTGGATCGCAGGACAGCGCCACTGACAGCTGTCGGACATCGCCGAGCCGTCGTTGCATCGTAAAGAGGTCCACGAGTGCCTGCGTCGGGTGCTCGCCGATTCCGTTTCCGCCATTGATGACGGGAAGATGCGTCAAGCGCGCCATCTCCTCGACGGTCGCCACGTGCTGCGTCCTTGCGACGATGAGGTCGCAGTACTCTGATATGGTCCGGATGTGATCCTCGAGATCTTCGCCTTGGGCCTTTCCAAGCCGACTGCCTGGCGAAGCTGAGACATCCACGACATGGTGGCCGAGCCGGGAAGCCGCAACGTCGAAACCAATCCTGGTGCGCGTGCTCTCCTGCTCGAAGAACAGGCCGATCATCTTGGCGCCTGTCTTATCGGGCGCCGCGCCGTCCGCAATGGCTGCAGCCCTGCTCAGGACGTCGGCCAGATCGGCTTCGTCGATGTCATCGGCCGACAGGAGATCTTTGACGCTAAAGCCGGTCATCGGATCTGGCTCCCGTTGCTCGAAAGCCAAACATAGCCTGATTATGCAGCGGAGGAACGGTCCTGATGGGCCACCGAGGGAGCAGGCCGGTCGACCGCAGGAAGTGCGACGCGCCGATCGATGATCAAATCGATGGCGTCTTTCGGAAGCGGGCGCGCCAACAGGAAGCCCTGAATGCCATGGGGTTTGAAGCGGGTCACTGCGTCGAACTGCTCGGGTGTTTCGACGCCCTCGACGACCATCGGTACATTCAAGTCGCCAGCCAGCCCCGTGATGGCCTTCATCAAGGATTTCGCCTTGCTGCTGATGGCGATGCTGCCGACGAAGGCGCGATCGATCTTCAACAGATCGATCGGGAGCTCGGCAAAATAACTGAGCGACGAGTATCCCGTGCCAAAATCGTCCAGCGCAATTTTGACACCCAGCGCCCGTATGCGATGCAGGGTTTCAATGACGAAATCCTTGTCTTCCGCAAGCGTCGTCTCGGTGACCTCCATCGTCAACCGGTGCGGTGCGACGGCGGTCCTTCGCAGTGCATCTTGAATGATGCCGACGAGATCATGATCGCGATGGAATTGCTTGGCAGAGACGTTGACGTTGACACCGATCGGCTCCGGCCAGGTCATCGCATCCGTCAAGGCTTGCTCGATCGCATAAGCTCCAAGGATCTTGATGAAGCCGTTCTGCTCCGCGAGCGGAATGAAGTCTGATGGACTGATCAAGCCCCGCGTAGGATGATTCCAGCGAAGCAAGCCCTCGCACATAATGATCGTTCTACCGCGCAGATTGTAGATCGCTTGGTAGTGAAGAGTCATTTGATTATCAGTGATAGCCTTTGAAAGATCCTTCTCTAGTCTCACGCGGTTGTCGTAAGCTTCACTCATTTCAGGCGCATACGAGAGCCAGCGGTTTTTGCCTTCAAATTTGGCTTTGTACAAAGCGAGATCGGAGTGCTTAAGCGCACGCTCGACCGATTCACCGGTGGCATTGGTCACGCCAATACTGACCGACACAGACAGCGTAGCGTTAGCGATGCTGACGGGTTCTTCGAACAGGTCCACGATCCGCGCGGCCAGGGTAGCGACTTCATCGCTCGCGCGGCCACAGGCAATCATGAATTCGTCGCCCCCGATCCTCGCCGCTTTGTCGCAGGGTGCCAGCGCGGATGCGATCCGCAGGGCAACCTCTGACAGGAGCGCATCGCCAACGTCATGTCCCAATGTGTCATTGATCTTTTTAAAGTCGTCGACATCGACCGACAGTATGTGGACGCGCTCGCGGGACGCCAACCGCTTCTCGACTTCAACGATAAACCCGCGCCTGTTGAGGAGCAGGGTGATGCTGTCCGTCGTTGCCATTGTCTGCAGATCGCGCGTTTTAAGGAAATTGGAGACGAATACGCGGTGAATCACGTTTGAAGACGAAATGGTCAGCATGGCCGTCATCAATAGCGCGCCCGCAATCACGACGAAAGCTGGTATCTGGGACGCGATCAATGCGCCGGCAAACGGGAGTGCTGCGAAGGTAACTTGAACGTTCGAGATGAACGGACGTGAGCTATTCCGACCGGCAATTCCAGCGATGTAGCCTATGGTCTGCGCAACGGCCAAAGTCGCTATACGGTCGTCAGCGTGGGCCGTGACGGCATAGGCTCCAAAGCAGCTCATCGTGAAGGCAGTCGCCCATGCACCAGCATAGGCCAGGCGTTCGAACGCAACCGTTGAGATTGATGATTGTCTCCGTCTGTAAAGATATTGGGCAACGAGGCGGAATGCGCCGATCAAGCCCATCGCCGCACTTAAGAGGGCAAAATTCAAGTCACCTGTGATGCCCGCGCAAGCCGCAATGACCGTTGTGGCGATCGCCATCCCCACCGGGATCGCCAACGGCGTGCCGTAAAGCGCACGCACCATGACGCTCCGGAGTTCAGGATCATAAAGGACTGCCTTAGGAGCACGTGTCTTCATGTCTGTCCCAATCCGAGCTCCGGCCGGAGTACCAAGGACCTACCGTTAACGGACAATCGTCGACAATTGGTTGATGCGCGTGAATTAATCAGCGTCGGGCTTTGGAGATGGGGCGCCTCAGGGGAGTTAATCCTGTACAGCGAATTTCGCCTTAGCCGGCGGTTGGGGTGTGGCCTGCACCCCAACAAAGTGGCCCTCCGTGAAGTATGCTTTTGAGCCTTTTTGAGGACGCCTGATGCCGCAGAATTAGTATAAGTCCGAAGAGATCGTCGCTAAGCTAGATGTTTAGTCCCGGCATCTGGTGGAGCGGGTTTAGCCTGAAGCGATGAGGCTCAGCAGCCCAGCGCTTGCAGACGAACTCATAAGGCGTGAGGCCTTTCAGGGTCTTCAGCCGCCGCCCGAAGTTGTAGGCTGCGATGAAGTCGGCGAGATGCCGTTCGAGTTGTGCATGGTCGTCGTAGTGGTAGCGCTTGACGGTCGCCTCCTTGATGGTGCGGTTCATCCTCTCGACTTGCCCATTCGTCCAGGGATGCGCGGGCTTCGTCAGCCGATGCTCGATGTCGAGGTCGGCGCAGGCGGCCTCAAAGGAATGGCAGCGGAACAGCACGCCCTCGGCCCGCATCGCCTTGATCTCGGCAGGCGTCCAGCCGTCGCCGGTCGGCTCGGTGAAATGCGTGCCGTTGTCCGTCAGCACGATATGGACCTTGTAGGGAACGGCTTCGACCAGGTGGCGCAGGAAGTCGCCTGCGACGCGCCGGGTCGCCTTCTTGTGCAGCTCGACAAAGGCGAACTTGGACGTCCGGTCGATCGCCACCAAAAGATAGAGCCTGCCTTCCGCCGTCTGCACCTCAGCGATGTCGATGTGGAAGAAGCCGATCGGATAGGCCTTGAACTTCTTCTTCGCGACCTTCTCGCTATCGACGTCGGGGAGCCGGCCAATGCCATGGCGTTGCAGACAACGGTGCAAGGACGAGCGCGTCAGACGCGGGATCGTCGCCTGTAGAGCGTAGAGGCAATCGTCGAGAGGCAGCAGCGTATGCCGTCGGAAGGCGACAATCACCGCCTCTTCCTCAACGGTCAGCACCGTCGACTTCGGCTCCTTCGGACCGGTCCGTTCGTCGGCGACCGAGGTTCGCTTGCGCCACTTCGCCACCGTCTTCTGGTTGATCCCGTGGCGCTTCGCCAGCGTCCTCAGGCTCTCTTGACTATGCTGTATCGCTCGACGGACAGCCTCATACCAACGGCCCTCATTCCTGACCGATATGCGCCCATTCACGCCTCCCGATGGATGTGATGGTCCTGGGCTGATCGACGAGGCGGTTCCACGCGTCGCAGGCGGCGTCGATGATGTCGTCGTAGGTGTCGAAGACGCGGTTTGAGAGCCAGTTCGCGCGCAGATACTGCCAGATGTTCTCGACCGGGTTCAGTTCGGGCGAGCGCGAGGGCAGGAAGATCAGCGAGATGTTTTTCGGCACGACGAGCTTGGCCGTGGTGTGCCATCCGGCGCGATCGAGCAGTAGGACGGCATGGGCGCCCTTCGCGACCGTCCTGGCGATCTCGTCGAGATGGGCCTGCATGGCGTGGGTATCGGCGAAGGGCATGGCGAGCGCCGCGCCGACGCCGCGGGCCGGGCAGATCGCCCCGAACAGATAGGCGCTCTCGTAGCGCTGGTCGGCGGGCTGGCGCGGCCTGGTTCCGCGCCTGGCCCATTGCCGGACCAGGCCGTTCTTCTGGCCGATGCGGGCTTCGTCCTGGAACCAGAGTTCGATCGGCTTGCGCTTCGGCACATGGGCGAGATGGGCCCCCAGCGTCACCGCGAAGTTTTTTTGAACGCCTCGATCACGCGCGCGTCCTGCGCCGGGTGGTGCGGGCGCGCGCTGATGTGGGAAAAGCCGATCTGCTTCAGAAGCTTCCCGATCGTGCGCTCGTGATAATCAACGCCGAAGCGCTCACGAACGACCTTCTGCAGGTCGATGCGCCGCCAGCGCACCACGCCATTGACGGCCCGGTCGGGGCCCGTCTCGACGATGGCCGCCAAGGCGGCGAGCTGATCGGTCGAGAGCCTGGGCGGATGTCCCTTGGAACGAATGTCCTTCAGCCCGTCGGGGCCGCCTTCGTTGAACCGGTGAACCCAGTCGCGCAGCGTCTGGCGATCCATGCCGCCGATCCGCGCGGCCTGCTCCCGATCCATACCGTCGAGAACCGCCGCCAGCGACAGAAGCCGGCGGCTCTGGTTGGCGTGCCTCGACCCCGCCGCAAGCCGACGCAGGTCGAGGGCCGAGTAGTCCGTTCGAAGCTTCACCGCAGCAGCCATGGCGCGAATCCTCCTCGCGCACATGGAATCAGCGAAACGAGCCGCCGAAAAGACCCCCGTGAGTCAGCCGCTATGGCCGTTGGTATCAGTCGTCGTGGCGCTCCCGTGAAGAACCTGGCCCATAGCGCATCCCTCGCTGCCGGCGAAAATAATGCACCATCAAATCCCGGGATCAAACATCTAAGTCAGGTCGACATGCTGTTGTCCCAGGGGCGCCCGGCCGCGGAAGCGATCCGGGCCATCGGCATGACGGCGTTCACCTATCACTGCTGGCGCAAGGAGTTTGGCGGGCTGAAGTCTTATCAGTTGAAGCAGCTGACGGACCTGGAGAAGGAGAACGATCGCCCCCGCAAAGCCGTCGCGGATCTGACGTTGGAGAAGCTCATTCTGAAGGAAACTGCCTCGGGAAACTACTGAGCCCCGCCCGGCGCGGTCGGTGCATCGACCACGTCATCGAGAGGTTCGACGTGTCGGCGCGAATAGCCCAGCATCGCGACAAGAAGAAAGCCTTGGTCGCGACACCTGCGATCTCGACACGGCGCTCGCCGAAATCGATCTGCAGCTGCTCGCCGGGCGGCGTCTCGAAGCGAACCGTCGCCCGCGCCTCGGCAGCCAACTCCCGGCGCAACGGCGCAACGGTCCGCTCTACCGTGCGCAGGCTGACGTGGATGTCCTTCTCCTGCGCCCGTTCCTGGCGGATCACGTCGGCGTTCCCGCGATGGCGCCGAAAGCGCTCGGCCAACCAATCCGACAGACCGTCCAGCTCCTTCGAGCGCGACGGCGTCACACAAGGTCGCTAATCGCCGTATCTCAGCCAGCGCTTCACCGTGTTCTTCGAGCAGGCAAGCTCGGCCGTGATCCGCTTCGTGCCCCGCCCCAACCCCTTCAGACGCACAATCGCCGACACGTTGTCCGGCGTCTTCATCTCGTTCCTCCGCGGCAAACCCGACCGCGGCGAACTCTGAACCTCTTGCTCTTCCATGCCGACCTCCGCTCCAGAGGGGTCAGTTCCTCATGGCGTCAGAGGGGCAGTTTGTCGTGGCGCCTAACAATCCTAAATCGTCAGGAGGAGATGCCCTATGGCAAGCGCTCTTCACGGGGCGCACGCAAGACGCCGTGTAATCAACTAACCCAACATTATATTTGGTTTCGTAGATATGACATCGACTAATTCAATCAATCTTAATTTATTATCGCCACTCTGAAATGCTGCAAGACGCCATATCTGGAAACAGACGCGCTCCAGCAATGCGATAAGGTCTTCGAGTGAGACGGTCTCGTTGTCTGCATGCTGATTTACCCACGCAATCAAATCGATTATAGCTCGATTGATGGGGTGCTGCTTATCAAGATTGAATCCAATGAATGCAACGCCCGCCACTAGAGAAGCCGTAAGCTTGATTGCTGTCTCAACAGCCTCACGGGGCTCCATGGCGCGCAGACCCGCAGCCACTTTGGGATTTAGATGCGCATAGGGCACGGTTTTCTGCGTTAAAATTTAACTAATAGGTTATACGATGAAATACCGTCGGGGCGCAAGTCCGTCTTTGTCCACCGCCGTTGTGTGCTTGAAACCTCGTCGAGGATCGAGAGGCGCTCGGGCTAGTATCTCGCTCCCATTCCGATGCGCCTGTTTGCGCGAAAAATGCCTCGGTTCGAGGTTTTGTTCGGCGAGGAACCGGTAGATGGCGGCCTGAACAACGACGACGCCGAGGAAGGGGCGTTATCAACTGAACTTCGGCTGAAGGTTGAAGGTCTATCGCGGGTCGGATGATCACACCCGTCAGCTACGTGCGCCACCGTTTCCTGCCTGAGATCATCGCCCATGCGGTGTGGCTCTACTACCGCTTCCCGCTGAGCTTACGCATGGTCGAGGAGATGCTGCTCGAGCGAGGCATTGTCGTCTCCTACGAAACGATCCGGCGCTGGGCTCTGAAGTTCGGGCCGGACTACGCCCGCCGCTTCCGCCGCAAGCCGGCGCGGTCAGACGACATCTGGCATCTTGACGAGGTCGTGATCACGATCGCCGGCAAGACGCATTGGTTGTGGCGAGCGGTCGATCAGGATGGCTATGTGCTTGACGAGATCGTGCAGACCCGCCGCAACACCAAGGCTGCCAAGCGGCTGCTCACCCGCCTGCTGCAGAAGCAGGGCATCAGACCCAAGCGCATCATAACCGACAAGCTGGGCTCCTACGGCGCGGCCAGGAAGCAGGTCATGCCCGGCGTCGAGCATCGATCCCACAAGGGCCTGAACAATCGGGCCGAGAACAGCCACGTCCCTCTACGAAAGCGAGAACGGATCCCGCAGCATTTCTGAGCGGCCGGAGCCTTGCAACGCTTCGTCTCCGTCTTCTCAGCCTTCCGAAACCTCTTCGTCCCGCCTCGCCAGAAACGCTCCGCCCTCGGCATCCATCTCCACCGACTCAATGCGTTCGCCCAGTGGAAAGCGGTCACCATCGCTGCTTGATCATGTGATGAGTGCGGCCAGCGCGTCTCGCCAGAGTTAAGGTGACAACGCCCCCTTGCGATATTCAGGCGGCAGCCTCAAGCGCCGAAATTACGTCATTCGGCCAGTAGGGTTTCCGCAAGAACCGAGTGTCCGTCGTCAGATGATTTGAGACTGTTGCGGCGTCTCAGGAACGGAGGTTCTGGCTCATCTGGGTTTGAGGTTATGCGGCCTGCAGCTGATGCTGCAAGCGTCTGCGCTGGATTGTCTGGCGCTTGATCCTTTCGCGTTCGGTGAGGATGGCCTGCCCGCGGCCGAAGTAGACGTCGGCCGGGGTGAGGTTGCCGAGGCTCTCGTGGTAGCGGGCATGGTTGTAATGCTCGACGAAGGCGGCAACCTGCCGTTCGAGATCGCCGGGCAGATAGTAGTTTTCCAGCAGGATGCGGTTCTTCAGGGTCTGGTGCCAGCGCTCGATCTTGCCCTGTGTCTGAGGGTGATAGGGCGCGCCGCGAACGTGTTTCATGCCCTTGCCGTCGAGCCAGGTGGCGAGGTCGGCCGAGATGTAGGAACTGCCGTTGTCGCTCAACAGCCTGGGTCGATGAGCGACCGTGATCTGGTCGAGCCCCGATGCCGCCAGAGCCAGATCGAGCGTGGCGGTGACGTCGTCAGCCCGCATCGTGGCGCAGAGCTTCCAGGCGACGATGAAGCGGGAGAAGTCGTCGAGCACTGTCGAGAGATAATACCAGCCCCAGCCCGTGATCTTCAGGTAGGTGAAGTCGGTCTGCCAGAGCTGGTTGGGCGCCGTCGTCTTGTCCTTGAACTCGGACGCCGCCTTGATGACGATGTAAGCCGGGCTGGTGATCAGATCATGCGCCTTCAGCAGCCGGTACACCGATGCTTCCGAGACAAAGTAGTGTTTTTCGTCGGTGAAGCGCACCGCCAGCTCGCGTGGGCTCAGCTCCGTTTCGCGCAGCGCCAGGTCGATGATCTCGGCCCGGATCGGGTCGGGAATCCGGTTCCAGACACGATCCGACCGCGAGCGATGATCGGCAAGCGCCTCGATCCCGCCGGTGAGATAGCGATCGTACCAGCGATAGAACGTGGCGCGCGGGATGCCGAGCTTGTCCAAGGTGCGACGCGCCGGCAGGTGCGATCCCTCGACCAGGCGGATGATCTCGGCCTTCTCGGAGGCGGGATACCTCATATGTCGTCCTCCCCATCCGCGAGCATGCTTTTTTTAAGCAGGCGGTTTTCCAGGGTCAGATCGGCCACAGCCTCCTTCAGGGCCTGCGCCTCGCGACGCAGTTCCTTCACCTCGTCTGACGTCGCGGCGCGGGCCGTGTCACCGGCGAGACGGCGCTTGCCGGCGTCGAGGAACTCCTTCGACCAGCCGTAATACATCGACGAGGCGATCCCCTCGCGCCGGCACAGCTCCGCGATGCTCTCCTCGCCGCGCACGCCCTCCAGCACGATGCGGATCTTCTCTTCGGCCGAGAACTGCCGCCGCGTCGCTCGGCGAATATCCTTCACGACTTGCTCTGCCGGTGCTTTCTCCGGCCCCGATTTCTGTCTCATCTGCGCTCCTGAATGGCTGCGATGATCCAGAAATCCTCCCTTCCCGAAAACCCCTAAACTGTCTCAAGAGCGCTGAAGGCGGACACCACAGCCGACGCCATAAGCGCGGCGGGCGACAGGATCAGGGCGTCGGCAGGCGTCATCGTCGTGCTCCGCAGCGGTGGGCTGCGCTGCGATAGCACCTGGGTCCGATGGGTAAAAATGCATTGTTTGCGCGACATTGTTCGCTATTATCGAACGATGCATTTCAACTACAACCATCTCCGTTACTTCCAGGCCGTGGCGCGCGAAGGTCACCTTGGCCGCGCCGCACAAAAGCTGAACCTCACGCAGTCGGCTCTATCGGTCCAAGTCAAGAGCCTGGAAGAGCGCCTAGGTCATAAGCTGTTCGAGCGCGCCGGGCGCCGACTGCACTTGACCGAGGCCGGCCGCATCGCGCTCGACCACGCCGAGGTCATCTTCGCCACCGGCGAGGATCTCGTCAGCACGCTGCGCGAGAGCGGGCGCGACCGCGCGATCCTGCGCGTCGGGGCCCAGGCGACTCTTTCGCGCAATTTCCAGCTCTCGTTCCTGCAACCGCTGCTTGGCCGACAAGATGTCGAAATCGTCCTGCGCTCAGGATCCCCGGCCGATCTTTTGCGGGGGCTTTCGACCCATCTCCTCGATGTCGTCCTGACCAACCAGCCTCCGGTGGCCGATGGTAAACGCAATCTGATAACCCACAAGATTTCCGAACAGCCGGTCAGCATCGTTGGCAATCGCGATCTCGTCGGTGTCGGCGGATCGCTTGCCGACCTGCTATCGCGTCTTCCACTCGTGCTGCCGATCGTGGGGTCGGCTCTGCGCGACGATCTCGACGCCTTGTTCGACCGGCTTGGCATCGTGCCAAACGTGGCGGCCGAGGTCGAAGATATGGCGATGATGCGGCTTCTCGTCCGGGAGAGCGTCGGTTTGGCGTGCCTACCGCCGATCGTTATTCGCGACGAACTCGCCCAAGGCCTCCTGGTCGAGGCCGCTGTTCTTCCATCGCTTTACGAACGATTCTACGCAGTCACTCTCGAGCGACGGTTCAAGAACCCGCTGTTGTCGTCGCTGATTGTCGTCCAACCGGCCCAATGAAAGCATTCAAATCGAGTTACAGTAAAATTTCACAGGCGACTTCCAGTTGCAACCAACTGATGCGACACACAAATATTTATTTTATCCAGTACTTTCCCGCAATTTCACGAACGTCGCGATTTCCGTGTCATTTCGATTTACTGGATGCTGACCAGCCAAGGCTGATAGAACAACGTTGCCTGCCTTGCGGCCGATCTCACTTGCATCGACGGCTACGGTCGAGATTGTTGGACGCGAAATCCGGCCGATCTCGAAATCGCCAAACCCGGCGATGGCAAGGTTGCCGGGGACCGCTATGCCGCGACGTAGGCAAGCCATCGCCAGGCCGAATGCGAGTGGGTCGGACACGCAGACGGCGCAGTCGGTATCTGGAAATCGGGCAAGAAGCATCTCCAGCGCCGCCGCGCCATCCGTCATCGTTACCGGGGGCGCGCCTGCCGTCAAAATGCGAGGCTCGAAACCAAGCTGCTGCATCGCGTTAAGATAGCCTTCGCGGCGCGCGGCACCGCGCGATCCGGCATCGTCGACCTCGCCGATATAGGTCAAGCGGCGATACCCCTTTGATCCCAGCGCCAGAACCAAGGCCTGCATCGCGTTCGTGTTGGAGAAGCCGACGACATGGTCGATTGGCTCCACTGGGAGATCCCAGATCTGGACAACCGGAATCCGCGCGCGCGATAGCAGAGCCTTGGTTTCTGCGGCGTGACCATCATGTGTCAGGATGATGCCTTCCGGTTTGCGCTGGAGCATTGCGCGAACCAGCGCCGTTTCCCGGTCACGGTCATATTCCGTGAAGCCGAGCAAAAGCTGCAGGCCCGCAGCTTGCAGCGTGTCGGATAAAGCTGCGGCCGTCAGGCTAAAGTGCGGGTTGTTCAGAGATGGGATCAGCGCCGCGACGAAGCCTGAGCGCCGTGAAGACAAGGCGCCGGCCATCTGATCCGGGACGTAACCAAGGGCTGCGATCGCCTCCAGCACGGCAGCGCGGGTCGCCGGCGCAATCGACGTATCCTGTCGGAGCGCTCGAGAAACGGTCATGGAAGAGACGCCGACCACACGCGCGACATCGCGCATCCGCATTGGGCCGTCCGCCTTTGCGATCTCGGATTGGCGGTGTTCGGGCCTGATCGTCATCACAACTCCGGTTCGTGTCGACCAGGTCGATAACCGGCCGGATCGACTGCGCGGGTTCACTGCCACAAGGATAACGGACACCCCACTTGCATCAAGCTCGCCATTCTGGATACGATGTTATCGATAACAAAAGAAGCCGCGACATCGTCGCCGGGCTCACATGGGAAGCTCAAGGACAGGCATGCCATCGATCCGGATCCAGGGTCTGCAGAAGCGTTTCGGCGACGTGCCGGTCATCGATGGCCTTGACCTTGCCATGGACGACAAGGAATTCACCGTGCTTGTCGGTCCGTCCGGCTGCGGCAAGTCGACGACCTTGCGGATCATCGCCGGCCTGGAGGATGCGTCGGGCGGCGAGATTTGGATCGGTGATCGGGAGGTCAGCGCGCTCGACCCCAAAGACCGTGACATCGCAATGGTCTTCCAGGATTATGCGCTGTACCCGCATATGGATGTGGCGCGAAACATGTCGTTTGCGCTACGTCTTGCGCGGTTGCCGAAAGTTGAGATCGAGCAGCGGGTAAGGCGTGTCGCCGACATGCTGTCGATCTCGCATTTGCTGTCGCGCAAACCGCGCGAATTGTCGGGCGGCCAGCGACAGCGCGTCGCGATGGGCCGTGCCCTCGTCCGCGATTCCTCCGTCTTCCTATTCGACGAGCCTCTTTCCAATCTCGATGCCAAGCTGCGTACGCAGATGCGCGCGGAACTCGCGCTGATGCGCCAGCGCGTCGAGAAGAACATGATCTACGTCACCCACGACCAGATCGAGGCGATGACGCTCGCCGACAGGATCGTGGTGATGCACGGCGGCAAGGTCCAGCAGCAGGGCACGCCGGAGGAACTCTACAAGCACCCAGCCAATCTCTTCGTCGCCGGCTTCATCGGCGCGCCGCCGATGAACCTGCTAGCTGCCGAGGTTGTCGCCGATGTCGATGGCGCAATTGCCTCCATCGGCGAGGGGGTCGATCTGCCTCTTCCCCAACGACTGCGCCGCAGCCTCGCCGCCGGCCGGAGCATCATAGTGGGGCTGCGGCCATCGTCGATCCGCCTCGGCGGCATGGCCGAGGGCGCGCTGCCTCTGCAAGTGCTGCTGACCGAATATGTCGGCGCGCATTCCGTGCTGGTCGCCGACTGCGCGGGCCAGCGCGTCAGCGTCGAAATCAATTCCGACGCGCCCTATGCGGGCACCGGGCCGGCGCTGTTCAGCTTCGACCCTGAAAGTCTGCACGTCTTCGATCCCAAAACTGAAGCCGCCCTGTGACCATCAACCGAGCCGGGCGCTCAAGACCCGGCCTCAACTGAGGGAGAAACTAGATGACGACACGCAGAACCGTTCTTGCCGGCGCGGCCGCGCTTGCACTGCCTACAGCGTTATGGCCCTCGCGCGGCCGTGCAAACCCCTATGCCGCCTTCAAGGGCAAGACGCTGGTCGTAAATTTCCCGGCGCACCCGCATTTCGACGCTGTGGCTACCGTTTTGCCGAAGTTTACTGAGGAAACCGGCATCAAGGTCGAGGTCGACAAGCTCCAGTACCTGCGCATGCGCGATAAGCAGATGCTCGAAATGGCCAAGCCCGGCAATGGCGACTATGACCTGCTCGCCTATGTCGTGTTCTGGAAATCCGACTACGCCGGCAAGAACCTGATCGAAGAGATCGGGCCCTATTTCAAGAACGAGAAGCTGGCCCTACCCGACTATGATTTCGACGACCTGATCCCGGGTTATGTCGAGAACCTCGGCCTTGTTGGTGGCCGAAAGGGCTATCTCGCCGGTCCCGGCGCCAAGCTCTACGGTATCCCCTTCGGCGCCGAGACGTCGGTTTTGGGCTACCGGAAGGATATCTTTGCCAAACACGGGCTGAAGGCTCCCGAGACTTATGCTGAGCTGCAGGCGCTGCTGACGAAGATCCCCGAGGCCGAGAAGGGGATGGGTGCGCTGACCTCACGCGGCCAGACCGGCCATCAGGTCGTGCATGCATGGCTTCTTCACATGGCCCCGATGGGCGGCATGATCTTCGACGAGAAATGGCAGCCGGTTTTCAACAACGAGGCCGGCGTCAGGGCGGCCACTTTCTTGAAGCGGATCATCGACACCGGCCCGCAAGGTGGCGCGGCGTTCGGCTTCGACGAGATGAAGACTGCTTTCATGCAAGGCCGCGCCGCGATGTATCTCGACTCGATTTCCGTGGCGGCCGAAGTCGAGGATCCGACGAAGTCGAAAATCGTCGGACAGGTCGGCTGGGTGCCACATCCCGCCGACGTCCGGCGCGGCTCCCAGAGTGGCGGCTTTGGCATCGCGATCCCGAAGAACGCCGCCAACAAGGACGCCGCCTTCATGCTGATGCAGTGGCTGACCTCGAAAAAGGGCGACCGCATGGTCGCGGCGGCCGGCGGCTCTCCCTCGCGCTTCTCGACCTACCAGGACGCCGACCTGCAGAAGAAGTACGCCCACTACGCGACCTTTGCCGAAGCGCTCAAGCACGCCGATCCCGACTGGCGGCCGATCATCCGCGAATGGGACGAGCTCAACGCCCCGATCTTCGGCGTCGCCATGGGCGAGATCGTCACCGGCAGGAAAGAGCCCAAGGTCGCGCTCGACGAGATCATGCCGCGCGTGCGCGCGGTGATGGAGAAGGGCGGCTACTACGGAGCCAACGCGCCGAAGTAGCCACGCCCGACGATCCTCCCGGACCTGCCCTCGCGGACAGGTCGACTGGGGCGGCGCTCGCTTTCGGGCGTCGCCCCCTTTTTCCCAAGGTTCGCGCATGATCTCGCGGCAGGCCCTCAACCGCGCCAGTCCCTACGTCTTCCTGGCGCCGGCTGCCGCCGTCATGCTGGTCGCGCTGGTCAATCCGGTTATGCAATCGGTCTGGCTCTCCTTCCACGAATGGTCGATCGGCACGCCGCCCGACCAGACCCGTTTCGTCGGCCTGGAGAACTATCGCTGGCTTCTGGCCTCGCAGGCGTTCTGGACCTCGGTTTCGGTCACGTTGATCTTTGCTGCGGCCGTCGTCGTGCTCGAGACGGTCTTTGGCGTTGCGCTTGCACTGGCGCTCGACCGCGAACTGCGCGGCATGTCGATGATCCGCACCATCTTCATCCTGCCGATGATGATCGCGCCGATCGTCGTCGGGCTGATCTGGCGCTTCATGTACAATGAGCAGTTCGGCACCCTGACGACCTTGTTCCAGGCGCTGGGCCTCCCGACCGTACCCTGGCTGTCCTCGCCCGATATGGCGCTCGCTTCGGTCATCATCGCCGACATCTGGCAATGGACGCCCTTCATCTTCATCCTGGCTCTGGCGGCACTGCAGTCGCTGCCGGCTTCCGCGATCGAGGCGGCACGGATCGACGGGGCCAATGGCTGGCAGATGATCTTTTTCATAAAGCTGCCGCTGATGGCGCCCGTGATCGTGGTTGCGGCCCTGCTGCGCCTGATCGACGCCTTCAAGGTGCTGGAGGTCGTCTATATCCTGACCGAAGGCGGGCCCGGGCTCTCGACCGAGATCCTGTCGCTGCACATCTACAAGACCGCCTTCGTCAGCCAGCAACTCGGCCGCGCCTCGGCGCTCTCCAATCTGCTGTTGCTGATCGTCATGGCGATCACACTGGCACTGGTCGCAGTCACCAAGCTGCGCGAGGCCG
Source organism: Allobosea sp. R86505 (assembly GCF_042466375.1). Classification (NCBI taxonomy): domain Bacteria; kingdom Pseudomonadati; phylum Pseudomonadota; class Alphaproteobacteria; order Hyphomicrobiales; family Alloboseaceae; genus Allobosea; species Allobosea sp. R86505. Next base: position 105,447 of record NZ_JAXHPY010000002.1, read on the forward strand.
CCGCGCGCCGCGCCTCGGCGCGGGAGGTCTGAGCGATGTCAGCTTCGACGACCCGGAAGGCCTCGCTCGGCAGCTATCTGCTTGTTGCCGTGCTGGCGGGGATCTCGCTCGCGCCCATCGTCGTGATGCTCGCGACCTCGTTGAAATTCAAGACGCAGATCTTCGACGGCAGCGCGATGCTCCTGTTCGCGCCGACATTGAGCAACTACTCAGAGGTTCTCGCCGATCCGCAGAATCTGCGCTACTTGAGCAATTCGCTGATCGTCGCGTCGGTCTCGACCGTGCTGACACTGACCTTCGGCTGCATGGCGGCCTATGCATTGGTGCGCTTTCGCTTCATCGGCCGCGACGTCGTCTCGACTTCGACGCTGCTCATGCGAATGGTGCCGCCAGCCGTTCTGACCGTGCCGGTCTTCACGATTTGGACCTATCAGTACAATCTCACCAACACGCTGACAGGCGTGATCCTCGTCTACACCGCGCTGAATCTCCCCTTCGTCGTCTGGATCCTGCAGAGTTTCATCGCTCAGGTGCCGCGCCCGCTCGAGGAGGCGGCGCGCATCGATGGCGCCAACCCTTATCAGGTCTTCTTCCTGGTGGTGCTGCCTCTGATCAAGCCGGGGCTGGCGGCCGCTGCCATCTTCACCTTCCGCATCGCCTGGAACGAGTTCATCCTGGCGCTCGTGCTGACCAACCGCTTCACCCGGACCATGCCGGTCAAGGTCTCGCTTTTCATCAACGAGCACAACATCGAATGGGGGCAGATCATGGCGATCGGCACGCTGATCGCGATACCGCCGCTGATCTTTACCTTCATGGCCTCGCGCCAGATCATCACCGGCATGACCACCGGCGCGGTCAAGGGCTGATGCTGGACTGGCTCACCCTGCCCATTGATGCGACCCGCCAGCACGAAGTGGCGGGCCTTGTTGCCTGGCATGGACGGCTCATGGTGTTGGCCTGGGCCGTGCTGTGCCCGCTTGGCGTGCTCGTTGCGCGCTTCTTCAAGATCGCGCCGGGGCAGGACTGGCCACACCAACTCGACGACAAGCGCTGGTGGCGCTCTCACCTGACGCTGCAATACAGCGCCGGGTTTGCGATGCTGCTGGGTTTCTGGTTGATCTGGAGCACAGGTCGCACTGGCCAGATGTCAGGCCTTCACGCTTGGCTGGGCTACGCCGTTCTTGCCTTTGGCGCCCTGCAGTTTTTGGCCGGTTGGCTGAGAGGCTCCAAAGGCGGACCGACGCAGCAGCAACTGCGCGGCGATCACTACGATATGACGCCGCGACGCCTGCTGTTCGAATATGTCCACAAGAGCGTCGGATACCTCGCCTTACTGCTCGCGGTAGCCGCCGTTCTCTCTGGCCTTTGGACCGCGAACGCGCCGCGCTGGATGTGGATCGCGCTGCCGGTGTGGTGGGCCGGCCTCCTGGCCTGCTTCGCAATCCTCCAGCGGCAGGGCCGTGCAATCGATACCTATCAGGCGATCTGGGGGCCAGACGTTCAACATCCGGGAAACCGTCGAAAGCCAATTGGAATCGGCTTGCGACGCCCGCAATGAGCAGTACGGCTGGAGGATATAGTGGACACTGTCGTTTCGCACGACCCGCGCTTTGACCGGCTGATCATCGGGCATGCCAAGCTTGAAAAGCTCTGGACTGGAAGCCGATGGGCCGAAGGTCCGGCGTATTTCCCGGCAGGGCGCTATCTGGTCTGGTCCGACATCCCCAACGACCGGTTGATGCGCTTCGACGAAACCGACGGATCGGTCTCGGTCTTCCGGCAGCCTTCCGGCAACGCCAATGGCAATACGACCGATCAAGAGGGCCGGCTCTTAACCTGCGAACACCTGCATCGTCGCGTCACCCGGACCGAGCATAACGGCTCGATCACGGTCTTGGCCGATCGGTTCGAGGGACGGCGGCTGAACTCGCCCAACGACGTCGTCGTCGCGTCCGATGGGTCGATCTGGTTCACAGATCCAACCTATGGCATCGACAGCGACTACGAGGGAGACGCGGCCAAAAGCGAGATCGGGGCGAGCCTGCTGTATAGGCTGACACCGGACGGGCGGCTTGCGGCCATGGCGTTCGACCGCGTTCAGCCTAACGGCCTTGCCTTCTCTCCTGGCGAGAGCTTGCTCTACGTCGTCGATACCGGGGCTTCGCATCAGGCAGGTCTCCCGGTTACGATTCACGCCTATCCGGTTTTGGAAGATGGGGCGGCTTTAGGTCCACCGCGCGTGTTCGCGACCAGCACGGACGGCTTCTTCGACGGACTTCGCTGCGACACGCTCGGCAACGTCTGGACGTCGGCTGGGCGGTGCGTGCTCTGCTACGCCGCCGACGGCACGCATCTCGGCACGATCACGGTCGGGGAGATCGTCGGGAATCTCTGCTTCGGTGGGCTCAAGCGCAATCGCATCTATATTTGTGCGCAAACGTCGCTTTATGCGATCTTCGTCTCGACCCGCGGGTTTTAAAAGGTCGTGCGGAAGGTCTCTTTTCCGACGATAGGAACCCCGATCCGCCCAAAACTGACGGCAAAAAGCCCTCGGCAAGGTCGACCAGACGTGGACGAAAGCCGTGCTTTCGAGAAAATTAACTGAGAAGCCCTTACCTAACTGCCTCGTCCCAGATCGGCATCTATCGATCGGACAAGGGAGGAAACAATGGCGTTCTCATTCTTCAAAAATAATACAAATTCGATTGCAGGCGAAGCCGCGGCTATTCGTCGCGCCCAAGCGGTCGTAGAATTTACACTCGAAGGCAAGATTCTCGATGCAAACGATAATTTCTTGAAGGTTGTTGGCTATTCCAGAGATGAAGTTATCGGACAAAACCATTCGATCTTTCTCGAAAATAGTCACGCAGCTTCGTCAGATTATAAGTCCTTTTGGCAACGACTCGGACGCGGTGAACCATTCACCGCTGAATTCATGCGCGTCGGGAAGGGTGGAAAGCTGATTTGGTTGCAAGCAACCTACACCCCTGTCCTCGACCGTTCGGGCGTACCCCTACGAGCTCGGCCGTCTTGAGGATTGATGCTTGGGGGTGAGAATGTGTCTGTATGGACGTCTATACAGGCACACCGATCAGTCGGCTTGAGATCGTTGAGCGGGGCGGTCGGCGGCGCTTCAGCGATGAAGCGAAACTGCGGATCGTTGAGGAGAGCTATTCGGGTCGGCGACTGGGCTCGGCGACGGCGCGCAAGTACGCGATCACGCGCTCGCAGTTGAACGATTGGCGCGATGCCGCACGTGCCGGTCGGCTTGGTCCCGCTTCAAGCGCTGGGTTCATTCCGGCTGTGATCGTGCCGGAGGTGACGGCGACGACCAGCCCGCTGCCGGTGGATGGCAGCCGGATCGAGATCGTGACGTCGAACGGGCGGCGTGTCGTCGTCGACGGAAGGGTTGATGTTGATACGCTGCTTCGTATCATACGCGGCCTGGAGACGCTGCGATGATCCCGGTCCCGCCGGGGGTGAGGGTCTGGCTTGCGACGGGTTACACCGACATGCGCCGTGGCTTTCCGGGCCTGTCGCTGCAGGTTCAGGAAGTGCTTAGCCGTGATCCGCTGAGCGGGCATCTGTTCTGTTTCCGAGGGCGCCGCGGCGATCTTTTGAAGGTGATCTGGCATGATGGCCAAGGGGCCTGCCTGTTCACCAAACGGCTGGAGCGGGGACGCTTTTTGTGGCCGAGTCCGGCGGATGGGGCAGTGACGATCTCTACGGCTCAGCTCGGCTATCTTTTGTCGGGAATCGATTGGCGTAGCCCCCAGGAAACTTGGCGTCCGACGCGGGTCGGCTAGGATTTGCCTTTGAAATCGCAGGCTAAATCTGATTCACTGGCTTCGTGATGGTGAAGCCGGACGATCTTCCTTCGGACCTCGCGAGTGCCTTGGCGGCGCTGCGGGCCGAACGCGAGGCGCGGTTGCAGGCCGAGGCGGTGGCCGCCAGCGCGCAGGCGAAACTCTCGGACACCGAGGCGTTGATCGCGCATCTGCAGCTGATGATCGAGAAGCTGAAGCGCGAGAAATACGGCCAGCGTTCCGAACGCACGGCACGGCTGATCGAGCAGATGGAGCTTCAGCTCGACGAACTCGTGACCGCGGCGAGCGAGGACGAGCTTATCGCCGCCGCCGCGGCGACGAAGAGCGGGACCGTGCGCGCCTTCACGCGCAAGCGGCCGGTGCGCAAACCTTGGCCCGAGGACATCGAGCGCGAGCGGATCATCATCGATCCACCCTCTGCCTGCGCCTGCTGCGGGGGATCGCGGCTGTCGAAGCTGGGCGAGGACGTGACGCAGACGCTGGAAGAAATCCCGCGCCGCTTCAAACTGATCGAGACGGTGCGCGAGAAGTTCAGCTGCCGGGATTGCGGGAAGGTCAGCCAGCCGCCGGCGCCGTTCCATGCGACGCCGCGCGGCTTCATCGGCCCGCAACTGCTGGCGACGATCCTCTTCGACAAGTTCGGCATGCACGCTCCGCTCAACCGTCAGAGCACGCGCTTCAAGGCCGAGGGGATCGACCTGCCGCTGTCGACGCTGGCCGACCAGGTCGGCCACGGCACCTTCGCCCTGAAGCCGGTCTTCGATCTGATCGAGGCCCATGTGCTGGCGGCCGAGCGCCTTCATGGCGACGACACGACGGTCCCGATCCTGGCGAAGGGCAAATGCGCGACCGGGCGGATCTGGACTTATGTCCGCGATGATGGCCCCTTCGCCGGACCTGCGCCGCCGGCGGCGGTGTATTACGCCTCAAGCGATCGCCGCGGCGAGCACCCTCAAAAGCATCTGGCCGGGTTCGCCGGCATCCTTCAGTGCGACTGTTACAATGGCTTCGAGCCGCTGTTCGACCCGCAGCGGAAGGAACAGCCGATCACGCCGGCCTTTTGCTTCGCCCATGCCCGGCGCGGCTTCTTCGAGCTGGCCGACATCGCGAAAAAGGCCCGCGATGGCGTGAAGGGAAAGCCGGTCTCCCCGGTCGCCCTGGCGGCGGTGAAACGCCTCGACGCGCTGTTCGAGATCGAGCGCGCGATCAACGGGCGCAGTGCCGAGGAGCGGCGGGCAGTGCGGCAGGAGAAGAGCAAGCCGCTTCTCGACGAGATGCATGCCTGGCTGCTGCATGAGCGAGAGACACTCTCGCGCTCCGCCGAGGTCCTGAAGCCGATCAACTACATGCTCAAGCGCTGGGCCGACTTCGCCCGCTTCCTCGACGACGGCAGGATCTGCCTCAGCAACAACGCGGCCGAAAGAGCGCTACGAGGCATCGCTCTGGGGCGGCGCAACTGGACCTTCGCCGGCAGCCAGCGCGGCGCCGACCGCGCCGCCGTCATGCTCACGCTCATCGCCACGGCTCGCCTCAACGACGTCGATCCGAAAGCCTGGCTCGCCGACGTCCTGGCGCGCATCGCCGATCTGCCCGTCTCATGTCTGCACGAACTGCTGCCGTGGCAGTGGCGCCTCCTGCGCGAAGCCGAAAAGCCCGCAGATCAGAAGGCCGCCTGAACTTCACGTGCCGCCATCATAGCCCCCGTGGCCCTCGCGCGAAGGCTTCCGTCATGCGGCCCTCCTCGTATGCGTACGTTCGGGCAAACCGGTGAAGGTGATCAAATTCGCGACCGATATCACGGGCCTCATCGCCAGCTTCGCAGGTGAGCCAACCGCAATCCGGAAATCCCAACCCGTCATCGAGTTCGATCTGACAGGCTATATTCTATACGCGAATCAGCATTTCCTTGATGCTCTTGGCTACACGCTCGACGAGGTCAAAGGAAAACATCATAGCATTTTTGTCAGGCCGGAGGATCGCCGCAGCGACGAATACAAACGCTTCTGGCAAAAGCTCGGACAAGGCAATTATGATTCTGCGCAATATCTACGCATTTCTAAATCTGGCCGTGAGGTCTGGATTCAGGCGACCTATAATCCCATCCTCGATGCGCCCGGCAAACCCTCCAAGGTGGTGAAGTATCTTACCGACATCACTGCCGCCAAACACGCCCAAGACATGCTCAGTGCGGCTGTCGATGAGACAATGCGTGTTGTTCAGGCGGCAAAATCGAATGATCTGACAGGGCGCGTGCCGCTGAATGGCAAAAGCGGCGACATCGCAATTCTTTGCAGCGGCGTGAACGATCTTCTCGACACAGTTACAGGCATTATTCGGACGGTTTCGGAGATTTCTGGCCAAATTTCCAACGGGACGACCCGCATCAATGCCGACAGTCACGCATTGGCGCAACGCACTGAAGAGCAGGCCAGCAGTTTGGAGGAGACAGCGGCAACGACAGAAGAGCTTGCAGCGTCGGTCAAACACAGCTCCGAACGAGCGCAGGAGGCGACCAAGCAGGGCATCGCCGCCAATGAGATCGCCAACCGTGGTGGCACAATCGTCGCCGACGCAGTGATCGCGATGGAGCGGATCGAGAAAGCGTCTGGTGATATCGCCGAGATTATCACGGTTATCGACAACATAGCGTTTCAGACCAATCTCCTTGCGCTGAACGCAGCCGTTGAAGCAGCCCGCGCCGGCGATGCCGGAAAAGGTTTTGCGGTTGTCGCATCGGAAGTTCGGGCATTGGCGCAACGATCGAGCGAAGCCGCCAATGATATCAAGAAGCTGATTACGAACTCGGGGCAGGAAGTCGCAGCGGGTGTGAAACTCGTCAAAGGAGCTGGATCGGCTCTCTCGGACATTGTTGCCTCGTCCACGAGCGTTGCAGCGGCATTGAGCGACATCTCAAGCGCTTCCAACGAACAGGCGAACGGGATCGAGGAGGTTGCAAAGGTCGTCGCCCACATGGACGACATGACGCAACAGAACTCGGCGATGGCTGAACAGAGCTCGCATATCGCAGGTCAATTGCAGGATGCCACAAACGCCTTGCGTACTTTGGTTGAGGCCTTCCGCATTGGGGACGGAAAAATCCATCAAAACGAAGAGCATCGGCGAGGCGATGCAGCCTCGAACCCGACGAGACCACGTTTGGTGGCGATTTAATGTAAGCGATGTCCCGCTGGCACCTTTGCTTGAGCGGTCTGAGCGCCGATCTTTGAAGCCCCTGAGGGCTTCGACACATGACGATTTCAGAGCTTACGCTTAAATCCAGCGACGACGAGCCGGTTCGCCGGTTCGAGGTCTTCACCGGGACCGGGCGCCGACGCGATTGGTCGGACGACGACAAGGCAAAGATCGTGGCGGAGAGCTACGAGCCGGGCGCAACGGTGAGCGAGATTGCGCGCCGCCATGCCTTGTCTCCGCAGCAGCTTTTCGGCTGGCGGCGTCTTTTGCGGCGAGCGCCAGAGCCGGCATCATCGCCCATGTTCGTGCCCGCGGTGGTCGATGCAGTTCGTTGCGAACCCGAGACCGTGAGGCCGCCGGCCACGCGTCGTCGTCGCACTGTCGCCAGGCCGAGCGGCGGGATCGAGATCGAGATTGACGGCGTCGTGGTGCGTGTCGGAACCGGTGCGAGCCCCAAGACGATTGCCGCGGTGATCGGCGCGCTTAAGGGCGGCGCGTGATCGGCCCGACCGGCGCGGTCCGCGTCATGATCGCGACGAAGCCGGTCGACTTCCGCAAGGGCGCGGAGGGCCTGGCCGCGCTGGTGCGCGAGAACATGGGCGCCGATCCGTTCTCGGGCGCGGTCTATGTGTTCCGGGCGCGGCGCGCCGACCGGATCAAGCTGGTCTACTTCGATGGAACGGGCGTCTGCCTGTTCTCGAAGAGGCTGGAAGACGGCAAGTTCCAGTGGCCCGCCATCGCCGACGGCGTCGTGCGACTGACAGCGGCACAGCTTCAGGCGTTGCTCGAAGGCCTCGACTGGCGACGGGTGCATGAACGGCGCGAGACACGGGTCCCCGTCGCGGCAAGTTGATCGTTCCAGACTGGCAAGCCACTGTAATCCATGATTGAATCGGCTTCGTGAACAACGCGGCCAACCCACTGACCAGCGATCCGATCGCGCTTCGGGCGATGCTGGCGGAAGAGCGCGCCGAGAACGAGCGGCTGCGTCAGATCATCAAGGAGTTGCAGCGTCATCGCTTCGGGCGCCGAGCCGAGAGCCTGCCGCTCGATCAGCTCCTGCTCGGGCTCGAGGAGGCCGAGCAGATCGAGGCCGAGGCCCTCGCGGGCGAGGAAGCAGCTGATCCCGTCAAGCATGCCGACCGGGCCAGGAAACGCCGCGCCAACCGTGGAGCACTGCCGGCGCACCTGCTGCGGGTTGAGCAGATCGTCGACGTCCAGGACAAGACCTGCCCGTGCTGCCGGGGCGAGCTGCATGCGATGGGCGAGGATGTCTCCGAGCGTCTCGACATCGTCCCCGCCCAGTTCCGCGTGATCGTGACCCGTCGGCCGAAATACGCCTGCCGGGCCTGCGAGGAGGTCGTGGTGCAGGCGCCGGCACCCGCCCGGCTCGTCGAGGGCGGCATCCCGACCGAGGCAACGGTGGCCCATGTTCTGGTCGCCAAATACGCCGACCACCTGCCGCTTTACCGCCAGGCCCAGATCTATGGCCGGCAGGGCGTGAACCTGGACCGCTCAACCCTGGCTGACTGGGTCGGCAAGGCAGCCTTCCTCCTACGGCCGGTCCATGAGCGCTTGTTCGAGCGGCTGAAGGCATCGACCAAGCTCTTCGCCGACGAGACGACGGCGCCGGTGCTCGATCCCGGCCGCGGCCGGACCAAGACCGGCCAGCTCTTTGCCTACGCCCGTGACGAACGGCCCTGGGGCGGCGCAGACCCTCCTGGCGTGGCCTATCTCTATGCGCCCGACCGCAAGGCTGACCAGCCGATCCGGCATCTTCAAGGCTTCACCGGCGTGCTCCAGGTCGACGGCTACGCCGGCTACAAGGCGCTGGCTGAGAGGAATGCCGTGAGCCTGGCCTTCTGCTGGAGCCACGTCCGACGGAAGTTCTACGATCTCGCGCAAGGTGGCCCCGCGCCAATCGCCACGGAAGCGCTCGCGCGCATCGCGACGCTCTATCAGGTCGAGGCCGACATCAAAGGCTGCTCGGCCGAGGAACGCTGCGCCGCCCGCCAGGCCCGAAGCCGCCCCATTGTCGCGGCGCTGGAGCCGTGGCTCAAGGACAAGCTCGGCCTCGTCAGCCAGAAGAGCAAGCTTGCCGAGGCCATCCGCTACGCGCTCTCGCGCTGGGCCGGTCTCTCACGCTTCCTCGACGACGGCCGCGTCGAGATCGACTCCAACGTGGTCGAGCGCGCGATCCGACCGATCGCTTTGAACCGCAAGAACGCGCTCTTTGCCGGATCCGATGGCGGCGCCGAGCACTGGGCAGTCGTCGCCTCGCTCGTGGAGACCTCCAAGCTCAACGGCGTCGATCCGCAAGCCTACCTCGCCGACGTCATCGCCCGTATCGTCGCCGGCCACCCGCAAAGCCAGCTCGACGATCTGCTGCCTTGGGCCTACGCCTCACAGCCGCTCAAGGCCGTGGCCTGAGAACACCGCTTACGATTTAATTAGAGCGCGAGAGTTTGAATGGCGTGAAAGAAGAGTGGCATATTGCCGCCCTTCTAAAAAATGACGACGATTCATTTTCTGATAATGATTCTGTGCTCATACGATCATTTACCATAGTCAGGTGATTTGATATGTACGATGGCCTCTACCAAATAGCTTATGAATCACAATATAGTCTAGCTCGCGTTTCAAGCACACTTGAAACGCTTCGTAATATTATATTAATATCTAAAACAAACAACGCTCGCATGTCTATTACCGGGGCTCTCATATTCGATGGGCATAAATTTCTGCAAATCCTGGAAGGCAAACAACAGGACGTTGAATCGACATATGCGCGTATCAATGCCGATACTCGCCACCGCGAATCGCGTATAATTTTATCTCGATACGTTCAATTGCGAGATTTTAGCGATTGGTCTATGGGTGGATTTTTGCAGACGGTCCCGATATCTGTCAATATAACTGGCGAGGAAGCTCTTGAAATGGCCAAAAAACTGATGGCTTCGCGTCGGGCATTGAGCTGATTTAATCGACACTGTCGAATTCCTCCGTGGATCCTAAGGCATATTTCGCGCGCTCACGGTAAGGGTGTTTCAGCGTCACCGCGCGACGCTTGTCTGTAAGCGGTGCCCCGATCGCACCTTCTTCGCAGGGGCCTGAGCGGTCAGTATGACGATCCTGATTTGGAGGGTCGTTTTGTGTCTAGGCTTGACCATAGACTTGGGCCGGAGGGCGAAGTCCGGCGCTTTGAGGTGATCAACGGTGCGATTGGCCGCCGTCGCTGGAGCGGCGATGAGCGGGCGCGGATCCTGGAGGAGACGCTCGCGCCTGGCGCGGTGGTATCGGCGGTGGCCCGCCGCCATGGGCTGACGCCTCAGCAACTGTTCACCTGGCGGCGCGAGGCACGTCAGGCGGCCGAGACCCTCCCGGCCTTCGTGCCGGCGGTGATGGCGCAGCCTGCGGGCGCAGAGGAGGAGGTGAGCCCCCCATCGCGATCCCCGCGTCCCAGACGACGCGCGCAAAGACGCCGCATCGCTGCGATCGAGATCGACGTCGGCGGCGTCAAGGTAACGGTCGAAAATGGTGCGACGCGCGCCACGATTGAGGCAGTGATCGGCGCGTTGAAGGGCGGCTCGTGATCGGCCCGACCGGCGCGGTCCGCGTCATGATCGCAACGAAGCCGGTCGACTTCCGCAAGGGCGCGGAGGGCCTGGCAGCGTTGGTGCGGTCATCGGGGATCTCTCGGTTCAGGCTTGGCGTTCACAACCCAAACCTAACCGGCAATCGCCGATGACCACCTCAGCTACACCGCGCTATGGGACACGACCTTAGAAACAACTCGAGAAACTACCGCCCCATGATCCTTATTGAGGAACGATTGAAGCGTAATCGCATACTCTGGATAATGATCAACTGCACCATTAACGCGATAGGATTCCACCAAACCGTTATTTGGATTACGGGCTTGAAAGCCCAGGCGTTCCTTGTTATCTCAATATAATTGTGGCTTACTCGATTCGACAAATCGCTGACGAGTTTGGGATCAGCCTGCGGACTCTCCGTTTTTACGAAGAGCGAGGGCTGTTAAGTCCTGCGCGACTTCCAAAAAGCCCGCTTCAGTTCAATAGAATTTATGACGATACCGACAAGCAGCGGCTAGCTGATGTCATTCGATACAGAAAAATGGGGTTCACAATCACCGAGATATTGCAAGGAAACCCAACACGAAAGCAAATTAAAGAGCAAATTCAACTACTATTTGAGAAAACAAACGAATTAGATGAAGCCATTATTTTATTAAAAAGCGAATTGATGAGTTTGAAATGAATAAAGCTTAGAGCAGAATCCGATCATGTTCCATCGTAGCCAGCCGCGCTGAAGTAGTTGGCGCATTCGGCGGAAGGGAACAGGTCGATGACGCGGCCGATTGCATCACACAGACCGCCGATGGTTCGCTCGGCCGCTTTCCTGAGCATCGCCTTGAGCTCGGCAAAGGCGTTCTCGATGGGGTTGAAGTTGGGGCTATAGGGTGGGAGGTAGCGCAGGTCGGCGCCCGCCGCCTCGATTATCTGGCGCACGCGCGGCCCCTTATGGCTGGACAGGTTATCCATGACGACGATGTCGCCCGGGCGCGGCTCCGGGACCAGCGTCTTGGCGACATAGGTCTCGAAGGCGTCCCGGTTGATCGGGCCGTCGAGCACCCATGGCGCGATGAAGCCGCGCAGGGTCAGCGCGCCCACGAAGGTCGTGGTCTTCGAGTGATGGGGTGGACGCCCCCCGACGGCATCAACGTGCCAAGGTGGTGGTGTTTCAGAGCCACCACAGGAGAGCGCCCGTGACGGAGGTTAGCATCATCGGCCCGAATTTGGCCAAGAACGTCTTTCGGGCGCACGGCGTTGAGAGCTGGCTCGGTTTGTCTGAACAGTTTGCGGTCTGTCGTTAAGTGGATTTCGGCCCTGGTTATGCCGCAACCGGGATTGGCTGCGGCGCGTTGAAGTAGGCCTGATCGGGCGTCTGCCGTCCCAGGCTCTGGTGAGGCCTCTTGCCGTTGTAGAAGGCCAGATACCGGCCGATCGAAGCGCGCGCGTCGGACACGCTGGCGTAGGCGCGCAGGTAGACCTCCTCATATTTGACCGATTTCCAGATGCGCTCGACGAAGACGTTGTCGCGCCAGGCGCCCTTGCCATCCATGCTAATCTTGATGCCGGAGCCGATCAGCAGGGCGGTGAACTCGCGGCTGGTGAACTGCGAGCCTTGGTCGGTATTGAAGATATCCGGCTTGCCGAAGCGCGCCATCGCCTCCTCGACGGCCTCGATGCAGAAGGCGACGTCCATCGTGATCGAGAGCCGCCAGGCCAGGACCTTGCGGCTGAACCAGTCGACGACGGCCGTCAGATAGACGAAGCCCCGCGCCATCGGGATGTAGGCGGTGTGGACGAATTTGATCAAGCATAGCCCTGCCGCGAAGCTGACGATGGACCGGAAGTTCCGAGCTGTCTTTTCGCGGCGGAGGGCGACGCGCTTGAAGCGTTTGAGGGCGCCGATGCCCTGTTCGATGCGGGCGCGCGCCTTATAGAGGGTCCTGGCGAAGAAGGCGGGCTTGTCCTTCTCGTTGTCCTTGTGCGGGATCACTGGCGCGATGCCGCGTGCGCGCGCCATGGCCCGGTTGGCCTTGCTGGCATAACCCTTGTCGCCGATCACGGCGCGGGGCGCGATGTCGGGCCCGAGGTTGAGCAGCACGGCGAAGTGGGGCGCGTCGCCTTTCTCCCCGCCGGTCAGGTCGAAGCCGATGAGCGTGCCCGAAGCATCTGACTTCGCGTGGATTTTGGTCGTGAAGCCGCCGCGCGAGCGGCCGAGCGCCTGGCCCTGCTGCCCCCTTTTGCGCCTGCCGCCGAAACATGGGCGCGCACGATGGTCGAGTCGAACATCTGTATGAGGCGGGCTGACGAACTCAGGCCCGCCAGTGCATCGAAGAAGGCCTCGAAGACGCCCGCCTTGCCAAGCCGGTCGAAGCGCTTCCACACCGTGTTCCAGTTCCCGAAACGCTCGGGCAGCGCTCGCCAGCGCACGTTCTCCACCGTGAAGAAGTGCAGCGCTTCGAGAAACAGTCGGTCGTCCGCCGCCTTGCGCCCCCGGCGCGGCAGGCAGGCCCGGAACACTGTCAACGTGATCGCCCAGTCGTCTTCGTCCATCCGAGTCGACATCGCTTCCGACCTCCAAATCAGTCGGAAACCCATGAATCACATTCGATTCCTCGCTGGAATCGTCAAACTGTTGCTTGCGGCAATTCGTCCACACCGCCTAGCATTACAGTTGC